>NZ_CP065420.1:0-4547792 GCF_015832305.1 Providencia sp. 2.29 | reverse complement strand
GTGGACTCCCCTAAACAAGATCAATGAAACAAAAGAAGTACGGATTAAACAAAGAATTTTTTACTGGCCGCTTTTTTATGCAAGCGCCAGAGAAGTCAAAGTGATTCATTTTTACTCATCGTATTTTTCCGATCCGCAGATCAGAAACGTGACCAGAGATCATACCGTAAAATTGGCAAGAGATCTTCATTCTTTTACACAGTTTTTATGCTTTTTATCCACAGGTAATTGTGGTAAGACATCGCGATTAGAGGAGAACCCTCTTGTTTGATCTCGATCATTTGCTATTTTTCCACAAAGCTGGGGATAACTTTAGACGATTTATGGAAAATTTTCTCTAAGGATCAAAAAATATTTTTAGATCGGCCGATGATCCTTGCGCTTTGAGGCGGAGTCCGTATAATCTTCCACCCTGTGTACTGCATTGAAGTGATTTTCACGATAGACCATTTCGAGGTAAGTTATGAAAATGGCGCTTCATTCGCTGTTGCAGCATATGTCAGCAAACCTGTCAGCCAGGCTATAAATAAAGTGGTTTGATTGCGTCATTTCATTGACGTGACCCCCTATGTTTTATTACAATCCTGCCTCTTTCTATATTGTTGCGATAGAGGCACAGGTGTAAATCAGTTTCCACTGGTTGCCAACGCGTTTACTGAATCAGTAATAAATTTTAAAGTTAGGTAGAAATCGTTATGAAACGCACTTTTCAACCGTCCGTACTGAAACGCAACCGTTCACACGGTTTCCGTGCTCGTATGGCCACTAAAAATGGTCGTCAGGTTCTGGCTCGCCGTCGTGCTAAAGGCCGCGCTCGTCTGACCGTTTCATCTAAGTAATAAAGCTAGCCCTCTATTCAAGTGGTTACGCTCGCTTTTACCCGGGAGTTACGTTTGTTAACTCCCAGGCACTTCGATAATGTCTTTAAGCAGCCGCAGAGGGCGAGTTCCCCAGAGATAACAATCCTTGGTCGCCTAAACGAGCTGGGGCATCCCCGCATCGGTCTCACCATCGCCAAAAAAAATGTTAAACGAGCTCATGAGCGAAATCGTATTAAGCGATTAGCCCGTGAATATTTTCGTTTGCATCAACATGAGTTGCCTCCCATGGATTTTGTGGTATTGGTAAGAAAAGGGGTTGCTAATCTCGATAATCAACAAATAACGGAAACATTGGGTAAATTATGGCGTCGACACTGTCGCTTGGCTCAAAACTCCTGATTGGGTTGATTAGGGGATACCAATTGGCAATTAGCCCACTGTTAGGGCCTCGTTGCCGTTTCAATCCAACTTGTTCAAATTATGGAATTGAGGCATTGCGCAGGTTTGGAATGTTAAAAGGTAGTTGGTTAACGGCGAAACGCGTATTAAAATGCCACCCTTTACACGCTGGTGGAGACGATCCTGTTCCGCCTAAAAAAAACGATGATAATAGAGAATTATAACGATGGATTCGCAACGCAATCTTCTACTCATCGCTTTGCTATTTGTTTCGTTCTTAGTATGGCAGGCCTGGGAAAGCGATAAAGCTGCTCAGGATCTAAAAACTGTCCAAACGACACAACAAACAGATATGCCAAGCAGTGATTCCCAAGCTGTTACAAGCAGTGGGCAAGGTAAGCTAATCACAGTGAAAACGGATGTGTTAGATTTACGCATCAATACTCGTGGTGGTGATATCGATGAGGCTGACTTGTTAGCCTATCCTGCAACCCTTCATTCGGAAAGTCCCTTCCGTTTACTGGAAACTACACCCGATTTTATCTATCAGGCACAAAGTGGTCTGATTGGCCAACATGGCCCAGATAACCCAGATAATAGCAATGGTCAACGCCCTGTTTATAGTGTGGAATCATCAAGTTTCATTCTTGCGGATGGCCAAGATGAGCTACGTGTTCCGATGACATTCACCGACAAAAACGGTGTGGTTTATCAAAAAACCTATGTGTTGAAACGCGGCCACTACAATGTTGATGTTGAATACAATATTCAGAACCCAACAGCGCAAGCTTTGAACCTTGCCTTCTTTGGTCAGTTAAAACAAACTATCCAACTACCAAAAGAACGTGATACAGGTAGCAGCAACTTCGCATTACATACATACCGTGGTGCAGCCTATTCTTCAGATGAATCTAACTATAAAAAATATAGCTTTAGTGATATCGAAGATAAAAAACTCAATGTCACCACTAAAGGTGGTTGGGTGGCGATGTTGCAACAATACTTTGCAACCGCGTGGGTTCCTGCAAGTAATGAAAATAGCACGTTCTACACCATCGACCTTGGTCAAAAAGAGGCGATTATCGGTTATAAGAGCCAACCATTAACGATTGCTGCTAATGGTGCTGGTACTTATTCATCGACGCTATGGGTAGGCCCTGAAATCCAGTCAGAAATGGCTGAAGTGGCACCTCATTTAGACTTAACGGTTGATTATGGTTGGTTATGGTTTATCTCTCAGCCACTGTTCAAGCTGTTGAAATTTATTCACGGTTTTGTCGGTAACTGGGGTATTGCTATCATCATCATTACCTTTATCGTCCGTGGTATTATGTACCCGCTGACTAAAGCACAGTACACCTCAATGGCGAAAATGCGTTTATTGCAACCAAAACTGGCGGCAATGCGTGAGCGTATTGGTGATGACAAACAGCGTATGAGCCAAGAAATGATGGCGTTGTACAAAGCAGAGAAAGTCAACCCACTAGGTGGTTGTTTACCGCTGCTTATCCAAATGCCAATCTTCCTTGCTCTTTATTACATGTTGATGGGTTCTGTTGAACTACGTCATGCACCATTCTTTGGTTGGATTCAGGACTTGTCAGCACAAGACCCATACTACATCCTGCCAGTGTTGATGGGTGTGACTATGTTTGTTATTCAGAAGATGTCGCCAACAGCCGTGACCGATCCTATGCAGCAGAAGATTATGACCTATATGCCGGTCGTCTTTACTATCTTCTTCCTGTGGTTCCCTTCTGGTCTGGTACTGTACTACATCGTGAGTAACTTGGTGACCATTATCCAGCAGCAGATCATCTACCGCGGTCTGGAAAAACGTGGTCTACATAGCCGTGATAAAAAAGAGAAGAAATAATAGAGGTCTTGGGTAAGCAAGAAGCTTATTTCAGGATATAGTATTAAGGCGGCCATTCATGACCGCCTTAATTTTTTATAGGAATGACAGAGAGACATCATGCAAACCAACGATACGATTGTTGCACAGGCAACACCTCCCGGTCGTGGTGGGGTCGGTATTTTACGTGTATCAGGCCCAAAAGCGGCTGTAGTTGCTCAAACTGTGTTGGGTAAGCTACCAAAACCGCGTTATGCGGATTACCTACCTTTTCGTGACGTCGATGACACCGTACTGGACCAAGGTATTGCCATTTTTTTCCCCGGCCCTAACTCATTTACAGGGGAAGATGTTCTAGAACTGCAAGGCCATGGTGGTCCTGTCATTCTTGATTTATTACTTAGACGTATTTTGACGATTGATGGGGTGCGTATTGCTAACCCAGGTGAGTTCTCTGAACGTGCATTTTTGAATGACAAATTAGATTTAGCACAAGCTGAGGCGATTGCAGATCTGATTGATGCAAGTTCAGAGCAAGCCGCCCGTTCGGCAATGAACTCGTTACAAGGGGCATTTTCAGCACAAATCCATCAAATGGTCGAAGCATTGACGACATTACGTATTTATGTCGAAGCTGCCATCGATTTCCCTGATGAAGAAATTGATTTTCTTTCTGACGGTAAAATTGAAGCCAAATTGGATGACGTGATAGCGGATTTAGAGCGAGTGCGCTCAGAAGCTCGCCAAGGCAGCTTGTTGCGTGAAGGGATGAAAGTGGTGATTGCGGGTCGTCCTAATGCAGGGAAATCGAGTTTATTGAATGCGTTAGCAGGTCGTGAAGCAGCGATTGTGACTGATATTGCAGGAACCACACGTGATGTTTTGCGTGAGCATATTCATATTGATGGTATGCCATTGCACGTGATTGATACAGCGGGCTTACGTGAAGCGAGTGATGAAGTTGAACGTATTGGTATTGAGCGAGCATGGAAAGAGATTGAACAGGCAGACCGAGTTTTGTTTATGCTTGATAGCACCACCACGGATGCGACAGAGCCTCAAGAAATTTGGCCTGAATTTATGGCACGCCTGCCAGAAACATTGCCTGTTACTGTGATCCGCAATAAAGCGGATAAAACAGGTGAAAAAATTGAGTTTGTTGAAGATGTTCGTTACCCATTAATTCGCCTATCTGCACGTGAAGAGAAAGGGATTGATTTGTTGCGCGATCACCTAAAAGAGACGATGGGTTTTAATAGTAATACCGAAGGTGGTTTTTTGGCTCGTCGCCGTCATCTACAAGCCCTTGATGCAGCGGCAATGCACTTAGCGCAAGGTCATGAGCAATTGGTCGTTGCTCGCTCCGGTGAGCTACTTGCAGAGGAGTTGCGCCTTGCACAGCAAGAGCTGAGCGAGATCACCGGTGAATTTACATCAGATGACCTGTTAGGCCGTATTTTCTCCAGTTTCTGTATCGGCAAGTAAAAATTTGCTTAGCTAAAAGTTGTGGCAGCTTGCTATCTTATCAGCAAGCTGCTGTCAATCTATCGCCGTTAGATCTGTTAACTGGTTATAAAACTGAGACTTCACAGGATATGCATGACGATCGGTGAATACAAAAGGTATCTTTACGGCGGCTAATGAGGTCTGTATTGTCAATAGTCACCCAATTCGGTGACAGATGTTCACTATTTCCTGCATATAAACTATTGGCAAAAAGCCAAAGGGTGCCTTAGGATAATTTTCCAGTTTTCTTTTTGAGCCAACTCTCTTTTAATCGTAATGAGTACAAATTTTTCATTAGGAAAATTTTTTTGCACTCTGCCATCAAAGGGATTGCGTGAAAACCAATGAAACGGAACATAGCTATCTAATTGATGTTTTTTTCTACCTTCGATGATCTCTTTGTCTGCAATATCATGAAATTTCTTAATGTCTACTCTTGGCTTTAAGCCCTCAATCAATATATTTCTTATATTTTTCAAACTAGTAAGATGATATATTAGCTTTTTTGTTTTGATATCATTCATATAGTATTCCTTTGATTATTATAAAAATAATATAATTAGAGTGTTAGTTTAATTATTTCATCTAATTATCAAGAGAATATCGCAATATATGGCAAAGAGCAGTGATAGTGCTAACATCATTAAGAAATACTTATTATTTGGATGATGTCTGCTTAACGTTAATTTTGTCTTAATCCTTCTTGTGATTTTTCTTTTTATAATGTCGAGCTAATTTTAGTCATAGGTTATATTCATGAGCATTAAGCTTCCTACCAATATACACATCTACAATTTTGTACAGCGACCTGACCTTATCGATGAATCCGATGAACTGCTGGATAAATTATGGCCAGAGTTTATGAGCCAAACTGCTGTTTGTGATGAATATTGGCAAGTATTGTATGAAGAGCCGAATGCACAATTTCAGTTTTTAGCTGTCGCGAATGTGGATGGAAAAGAGAAGGTCGTCGGTGTCATTAAAGCGATCTCCTTTCTATGGCCTGATGAAAATCTGACAAAACTGCCTGATTTTGGTTGGGATGATATTTTCAATTTTGCGGTTGAGAATAAACAAGGTGAAGATCGCTATATTTCTGCATTATCAGTGACGATTGAGCCTGAATATCGTGGTTATCAAATTCCAGCACTACTGATTAATGCGTTGAAAAAAGCGGCTGTAGCGTATGGGGCGAAGGCGGTTGTTGTTCCTGTACGACCCACTTTAAAGCATCGTTATCCTCTACAATCATTTGACGATTATTGTGCATGGAAAAATACACAAGGGGAGCCTTTTGACCCTTGGATACGCACACATTGGCGATTAGGGGGTAAAATTTTACAGCCTGTATATCGTTCTATGGTGATTGCTGGCACCATTAAACAATGGGAGTCATGGACAGGCATGCGTTTTATGCAGTCTGGCCAATATATTGTACCGCAGGCGTTAGTTCCCGTTAATATCGATACACAAGCTCAATGGGGCGAATATATCGAGCCTAACCTTTGGATGTTGCACTCTCTGGGAAATGAATAAAGGGAGTGCTATGTAAATGTTTATGCATGCCATACTATTTTTAATGTTAGGACGTTGATATTTTTCTTTTTTAATTGTTTATTTGAAATATCAGTCGGTGGCTTAATCTGTAATTCGATTACTGTGGGTAAATACTGTGGCTTTTCCTTGGCGGCAGAAACCGACTAACGTTAAATTTGCTTTTTGCGCGACTTCAATGGCTAATGAGGTCGCAGCAGAAACAGCAAACAAAATCTCAGCGCCACAGCTTGCCGCCTTTTGCACCATCTCATAACTCGCTCGACTAGAAACCAATACGGCACCTTGTTGCCAATCATGACGGTGTTTCATACCTAAAAGTTTATCCAATGCGACATGGCGGCCAACATCTTCACAACCGCCAACCAATTGGCCCTCTGGTGAAATCCACGCGGCAGCATGAGTACATCCAGTGAGTGCTCCGATTTCTTGCACTTTTTTTAGCTCAGATAATGCGTTATCTAAGTGACTTAGTGAGAAAGTTTGGGTGAATGGCAGTGGGGAAATAGGTTTAAAAATTTCGTCGAGTTGTTCCGTGCCGCAAATACCACAGCCTGTCCGGCCGGCGAGGTTGCGCCTGCGCTCTTTCAACCCCATGAAACGGCGGCTGGATAACTCAACATGCACTTCAATACCACGATGGCAGCCTTGAACAATATCAATTCCACGAATTTCTTGCCTTGACTGTATGATCCCTTCCGATAATGAGAACCCAACAGCAAAATCTTCTAAATCTTTTGGGGTCGCCATCATAACGACATGAGATATCCCATTATAAACCAAAGCAACAGGTAATTCTTCGGCTACCCAATCAGTTACAGACTGTTCGAGGTTGCCTTTTTGTTGCACACTTGTGTGATTTGCGCCAATCATTTTGATGGATTTTGACAATTTCGTGTTATTTGTTTCATGCATTAGATGAATTCCTAGCATTAATGATACATAATATTGATTATGGGTAAAAAGAATTTACACCATTTATCAGGCAATGAACCTGAATACGATACGGAAGACGTTGAATAAGAACAGTTTACCTGAATAATGCGATTTAAAACATTCACCGGGTAACAAGAGCAATGTAAATGAGGAGATCCCCATGCAAGTCAGCAGAAGACAGTTCTTTAAGATCTGTGCTGGCGGTATGGCGGGTACGACGGCAGCAGCATTGGGTTTTGCACCCTCAACTGCGTTAGCGTCCACACGTCAGTATAAATTACTGCGTGCGAAAGAAACCCGAAATACCTGCACGTACTGCTCTGTCGGTTGTGGGCTATTGATGTATAGCTTAGGCGATGGAGCGAAAAATGCGAAAGAGAGCATTTTTCATATCGAAGGTGACCCGGACCATCCGGTAAACCGCGGCGCACTCTGCCCGAAAGGTGCAGGACTTATCGACTTTATTCATAGTGAAAGTCGACTCAAATACCCTGAAGTACGCGAACCAGGTACGAATGAGTGGAAACGTATCACTTGGAACGAAGCGTTTGACCGCATCGCCAAGTTGATGAAAGAAGACCGTGATGCCAATTTTATTAAACAGAACAAAGATGGTGTAACGGTTAACCGTTGGCTGACAACAGGTATGCTCTGTGCATCAGCCGCCAGTAACGAAACAGGTTTTGTCACCCAAAAATTTAGTCGCGCCCTCGGCATGCTTGCCGTGGATAACCAAGCGCGTGTCTGACACGGACCAACGGTAGCAAGTCTTGCTCCAACATTTGGTCGCGGTGCGATGACCAACCACTGGGTTGATATTAAAAACGCTAACCTTGTTGTTGTTATGGGTGGTAATGCGGCTGAAGCGCATCCAGTCGGTTTCCGCTGGGCGATGGAAGCCAAAATCCATAATAAAGCCAAACTGATTGTTATTGATCCACGCTTTACCCGTACAGCGGCAGTGGCGGATTTCTACACGCCTATACGTTCTGGTACTGATATTGCGTTCTTGTCAGGTGTGATCAAATACCTACTGGATAATAAAAAAATCCAGCAAGAGTATGTGGAAGCCTACACTAACGCCAGCCTGATCATCCGTGAAGATTACGGTTTTGATGATGGTTTGTTCACAGGCTATGATCCCGAGAAACGTCAGTATGATAAAACGACGTGGAACTACGAGATGGATGAGAATGGTTTCGCACGACGCGACCCAACGCTCACTCACCCTCGCTGTGTCTTGAACTTACTAAAAGAGCACGTTAGCCGTTATACACCAGAAGTGGTGAATAACATCTGCGGTACCCCAATCGAAGATTTCCTGAAAGTTTGCGAGTACATTGCAGAAACGAGCGCGAAAGATAAGACGGCCTCATTCCTATACGCACTTGGCTGGACACAACATACTATCGGTGCGCAAAACATCCGTACGATGGCGATGATCCAGTTACTGCTAGGTAATATGGGTATGCTAGGTGGCGGTGTTAACGCATTGCGTGGTCATTCGAATATCCAAGGTCTGACCGACTTAGGTTTATTATCTCAAAGCTTACCGGGTTATCTGACTTTACCGTCAGAAAAACAAACTACCCTCGAAAGCTATTTGGCTGCGAATACACCCAAAATGACCTTACCAGGTCAGGTTAACTATTGGGGCAATTACCCGAAATTCTTCGTCAGTATGATGAAGACATTCTATGGTGATAAAGCGCAGAAAGAGAATGATTGGGGCTTTGACTGGTTGCCTAAATGGGATCAGGGCTACGACGTATTGCGTTATTTCGAGATGATGGATAAAGGTGAAGTCAATGGCTATATCTGCCAAGGCTTTAACCCATTAGCCTCATTCCCGAACAAAAACAAAATTATCAAATCGCTATCTAAGCTGAAATTCTTGGTCACCATCGATCCGCTGAACACAGAAACGTCAAACTTCTGGCAAAATCACGGTGAAATGAATGACGTTGACCCGTCTGCAATTCAGACAACGGTCTTCCGTCTGCCATCTTGCTGTTTTGCTGAAGAAAATGGTTCGATTGTTAACTCAGCGCGTTGGCTACAGTGGCACTGGAAAGGTGCAGATGCACCCGGTGAAGCGATTAGCGATGGCGAAATTCTGTCGGGTATCTACCACCGTATACGCCAACTCTATGAAACAGAGGGTGGTGAGTCGCCAGAGCCAGTCTTGAACATGACTTGGAACTACTTTGACCGTGATAATCCAACACCGGAAGAAGTGGCTCAGGAAAGCAATGGTTATGCGCTGGTGGATCTGAAAGATGCCGATGGCAACATCATTGTGAAGAAAGGCGAACTACTGAGTTCGTTCGCTCAATTGCGTGATGATGGTACGACATCAAGTGGCTGTTGGATCTTTGCTGGTAGCTGGACACCGAAAGGTAACCAGATGGCGCGCCGTGATAACTCTGACCCTACTGGCCTAGGTAATACCCTTGGTTGGGCGTGGGCATGGCCATTAAACCGTCGTGTTATCTATAACCGAGCATCTGCTGACCCAATGGGTAAACCATGGGATCCTCGCCGTCAAATTCTTGAGTGGGATGGCAGCAAGTGGATTGGTATGGACGTACCAGACTATAGCAATGCGCCTCCGGGAAGTGGTGTGAATCCGTTTATTATGCAACCGGAAGGGATGGGTCGCCTATTTGCACTAGACAAAATGGCAGAAGGTCCGTTCCCAGAACACTATGAACCGATTGAAACTCCGCTCGATACTAACCCATTACATCCAAATGTGGTCTCGAACCCGGCTGCGCGTGTGTTCAAAGATGACTGGGCGCAAATGGGTAAAGCGACAGAGTTCCCTTATGTTGGAACAACCTATCGCTTAACAGAGCATTTCCACTATTGGACAAAACATGCGTTGTTGAATGCCATTATTCAGCCACAACAATTCATTGAAATTGGTGATCGTTTGGCGAAAGAAAAAGGTATTAAACAAGGTGATATGGTGAAAGTCAGCTCTAAGCGTGGCTATATCAAAGCGAAAGCAGTTGTGACGAAACGTATTCATACGTTGAAAGTCAACGGCAAGGATGTGGATACGATTGGTATTCCTATCCACTGGGGCTTTGAGGGCTTAGCAGTGAAAGGCTTTATTGCAAATACACTGACACCATATGTGGGTGATGCCAACACGCAAACGCCGGAATTTAAATCATTCCTTGTCAATGTGGAAAAGGTGTAAGGAGATAAATTATGTCAATGCAATCACAAGACATTATTCGTCGCTCCGCCACCAATTCCCTGACGCCCCCCGCGCAAGTGAGGGACTTTAAGGAAGAAGTGGCGAAGCTGATTGACGTGACTACCTGTATTGGCTGTAAGGCTTGTCAGGTAGCATGTTCAGAGTGGAACGATATTCGTGACAAAATCGGCACTAACGTTGGGGTATATGATAACCCAACGGATTTGACCGCGAAGTCGTGGACCGTTATGCGCTTTTCTGAAGTGGAAGAAAATGGCAAGTTCGAGTGGCTGATCCGTAAAGATGGCTGCATGCACTGCTATGACCCAGGCTGTTTGAAAGCTTGTCCGTCAGAAGGTGCGATCGTTCAGTATAAAAACGGTATTGTTGACTTCCAATCTGAGCACTGTATTGGGTGTGGCTATTGTATTGCGGGGTGTCCGTTCAACATTCCACGCATCAACAAAGAAGATAACCGTGCATACAAATGTACGCTCTGTGTCGACCGCGTTGAAGTTGGACAAGAGCCTGCTTGCGTGAAAACCTGTCCTACAGGCGCTATTCATTTTGGTAGCAAAGAGGATATGACGGCGCTGGCAGGCGACCGTGTGGCTGAACTGAAAACACGTGGTTACAACAACGCGGGTCTTTATGATCCAGAAGGCGTTGGTGGTACACACGTAATGTATGTTTTGCATCACGCTGATAAACCTCAGTTGTATCATGGTTTGCCGGACAACCCGACAATCAGTCCAACAGTCACTTTCTGGAAAGGTATCTGGAAGCCGTTAGCAGCGGTTGGTTTTGCTGCGACCTTTGCGGCGGCCATCTTCCACTATGTGGGTATTGGTCCGAACCGCGTCTCCAAGAAAGAAGAAGAAGAGGCTCTGAAAGATATTCAGGACTCAAAATCTTCTGAGACTTCAAAGTCAGTTGAAGGGGAGGATCAAAAATGATGCCGCAGGATAATGAAAAAATTATTCGCCATAAGCCGATTGAGAGGATCAATCACTGGGCGGTTGTGATTTGCTTCTTGTTCACTGCTATCAGTGGATTGGGGTTTTTCTTCCCATCACTGAACTGGTTCATGAACATTTTTGGCACATCACAACTTGCTAGGATCCTGCATCCTTTTGTTGGTACCGCGATGTTCCTGCTGTTCGTCTTTATGTTTTTCCGTTATTTTCACCACAACTTTATCAACAAAGAAGATATTAAGTGGGCGAAAAATATCGGTAAGGTATTGAAAAACGAAGAAGCTGGGGATGTTGGTCAATATAACCTTGGTCAAAAAGGGGTATATTGGGTTGTCTCTATCTGCTTAGTGCTACTGGCTGTAAGTGGCGTGATTATGTGGCGTCCTTACTTTGCAGACTTTTTCTCAATCCCAATTTATCGTGCAGCGATTATCGTGCACTCCATTTCAGCGATAGCTCTGATCATTATGATTATCGTGCACGCTTATGCCGCAATCTGGGTGAAAGGCTCTGTGCGTGCGATGGTGGAAGGTTGGGTAACCCGTGGTTGGGCGAAAAAGCATCACCCGCGTTGGTACCGTGAAATCGTCGAAAAAGAGAAACAGCAGCAACAAGAGAAAAATTAAACCTTTCAATTGTTGAGTTCTGATAATAAACCCACAAACAAGAATATTGTTTGTGGGTTTTTTCATAAAAAGAGGATTAAAAAATGGAACACTTTCTTTTTATATTCATATAAAGTGTACGCTTTGATTAATTTTAAGAATAAACATAATGAGTGTAATAACTTTTTTCTCTATTATCATAATATAGAAAAATACATAACCGATTCTATTTTAATAAAACAAATATGACGTACCGATAAAGATCATTATTAATCACTTTCTTTTTATGAGTTGTTTTATTCACCTGATTAAGGAGTAGATCAAATAAATAATAATTGAATATTATTCAATAATAATTAACTTATTGTTGAATTTTATTTAATCCAATAAAACAGTAGTGCGGTTAATTGGTTGATTTTAAATATAATTTGTTGTTTGTGAATGTTTATTTAAGAACATCCAATTATGTTATTTATTTTTAGTCAACCAAATAGGATTCTCTAAATAAGATGTAATAATGTCTTATTATAATAATCCATATTGTTTATTTTGGTATATATAGATAGAGGTTTGTTCTATTATTGAAAGAATAGGGTATTAATAACTGTTAATCATTAATAGGAAAGGATAATTGAGCTATTAAAACACATTATTTCTGTCGTCTAGACATTAAGTGAAATATTTATTATAACGGTGTAAATCATTATTTATTAATAAAATCCATCTAAATAAAATCTTTATTTTTTGAAATGACTTTCACCACAGCTAAATAAATATTCAATTCCATTTACGACAGCTAAATAATGAGGTAATTCATGGATCTTCCTTTACAAGGTATCAAAGTACTCGATTTCACCGGTGTACAGTCAGGGCCATCTTGTACCCAAATGTTAGCGTGGTTTGGTGCTGACGTAATTAAAATTGAACGCCCAGGCGTCGGTGACGTGACGCGCAATCAGTTAAGAGATATTCCTGATGTCGATGCGCTTTATTTTACCATGCTCAACAGTAATAAACGTTCTGTTGAACTGAATACCAAAACGCCGGAAGGCAAAGAGGTCATGGAACGCCTGATTAAGCAGGCGGATGTATTAGTTGAAAACTTCCATCCGGGTGCTATCGACCATATGGGCTTTACTTGGGAACATATTCAAGAGCTAAATCCACGGTTAATCTTTGGCTCTATCAAGGGGTTCAATGAGAACTCCCCTTATGCAGATGTAAAAGCGTATGAAAACGTTGCGCAAGCTGCGGGTGGAGCGGCGTCAACCACAGGTTTTTGGGATGGCCCACCATTAGTCAGTGCAGCAGCACTAGGCGACAGCAATACGGGAATGCACTTATTAATTGGTCTACTAGCCGCCTTGTTACACCGTGAAAAAACCGGAAAAGGGCAACGCGTGACGATGTCGATGCAAGATGCCGTATTAAACCTTTGCCGTGTGAAGTTGCGCGACCAGCAGCGTTTAGAAAAAGTGGGCTATCTTGAAGAGTATCCTCAGTATCCAAACGGTAAATTCGGTGATGCCGTTCCTCGTGGGGGCAACGCTGGTGGCGGTGGCCAGCCGGGTTGGATCTTGAAGTGTAAAGGTTGGGAAACGGATCCAAACGCATACATCTATTTTACTATCCAAGAGCAAGATTGGGAGCAAACTTGTATTGCTATTGGCAAGCCAGAGTGGGCGAAAGACCCTGCCTACAGCACGCCACAAGCGCGCCAACCACATATCTTCGATATTTTTGCTGAAATTGAAAAATTCTTAGCCGATAAAGACAAACATGAAGCCGTTGAATATTTAAGCAAATATGGTGTGCCATGTGCGCCTGTATTGAGCATGCGTGAGATTGCTCGTGACCAATCATTACGCGATAGCGGCAGCATTGTTGAAGTTGAGCAACCAAAACGCGGGACTTATCTCACTGTTGGTTGTCCAATGAAGTTCTCATCATTCACCCCTGAGATAAAGAGTGCGCCACTGTTAGGTGAGCATACCGAGGAAGTGTTAACTGAATTAGGTTATAGCGCGGAGCAGATCGCCTCAATGCGCACCAATAAAGCCATTTAACGCGAATAAATGAGGGGGTCGCTGATAAGCCCCCTCCACACTTTCTTTTTACATATTTCATGAGGTGGACATGTCGACTGATCAAACCCAAAATTTGACTGATGGTATGCATATTATTGTTGATGCACTGAAAAAAAATGGCATTGACACAATTTATGGTGTTGTGGGGATCCCTGTGACGGATATGGCTAGGCATGCACAGGCTGAAGGTATTCGTTATATTGGTTTTCGTCATGAGCAATCTGCGGGTAATGCTGCGGCAATCAGCGGCTTTTTAACCCAAAAACCCGGTATCTGTTTAACGGTGTCTGCACCGGGGTTTCTAAATGGTATGGTGGCATTAGCGAATGCGACGACCAATGGCTTTCCAATGATACAAATCAGCGGCTCCAGTGATAGAGCAATTATCGACCTACAACAAGGCGATTATGAAGAGCTGGATCAAATGAATACCGCTAAGCCCTTTGTTAAAGCATCCTACCGAGTCAATAAACCGGAAGACCTGGGTATTGCTCTGGCTCGCGCAATTCGTGCTGCTGTTTCTGGTCGTCCTGGTGGCGTCTATCTTGACTTAACAACCGAAGTATTGGCTGCGGTGATGGACAAAGATGCTGCAGACAAAACAATCTTTACGGTTGAAGACCCTGCTCCACGCCAACTACCTGCGCCTGAAGCTGTTGATAAAGCACTTAAATTATTGGCATCGGCAAAGCGTCCGTTGATTATTTTAGGTAAAGGGGCAGCCTATGCCCAAGCGGATGAAAATATTCGTCAATTTATTGAAACAACAGGTATCCCTTACTTGCCTATGTCGATGGCAAAAGGGTTATTGCCAGATAATCACCCACAATCAGCCGCGTCAGCACGTTCCCATGCACTCTCTAATGCCGATGTCGTCGTATTAATGGGGGCACGCCTAAACTGGCTATTAGATCACGGAAAAGGCAAACACTGGTCGCCAGAGACGAAATTTATTCAATTAGATATTGAGCCATCTGAAATCGATAGCAATCGTCCAATAACAGCCCCTGTTGTCGGCGATATCTATTCAAGTGTTGCCGCACTACTTGAAGGGTTAAAAACCACACCAGTGAAGTCACCGAGCGATTGGATGGCTGGGATTGATGAGCATAAGAAAGCAAATAGCGAGAAGATGGCCGCTAAGCTGAATACCGATACATCACCGATGAACTATTTCAATGCATTGCGCGCAATTCGCGATGTGTTAGTCGACCATAAAGACGTTTATGTGGTGAATGAAGGGGCTAACACCCTCGATAATGCACGAAATATCATCGATATGTATGAACCTCGCAAACGTCTCGACTGTGGTACTTGGGGCGTAATGGGGGTTGGTATGGGTTATGCTATTGGTGCAGCGGTCACTAGCGGTAAGCCTGTCGTGGCGATTGAGGGAGATAGTGCGTTTGGTTTTAGTGGTATGGAAATTGAAACTATCTGCCGTTATCAACTGCCAGTCACCATTTTAATCTTTAACAATGGGGGAATTTACCGCGGCGATGGCGTCAATTTACATGGCGATAAGGACCCGTGCCCAACGGTATTAATGGCAGGCGCACGTTATGACAAGATGATCGAGGCTTTTGGCGGCATCGGTTATAACGCAACGACACCAGATGAAATTCAACAGGCGCTAAAAGCAGGTCTTGAGTCTGGTAAACCGACATTGATTAATGTGGTTATTGATCCAGCAGTAGGAACAGAAAGTGGTCATATTGGTAACTTAAATCCGAAATCTGTTGTGAAAAATTAGCGTTATTTCAATGAAATAAATATTTAAATGGTTTCTGTGCCACTTATTCTTTTAAGTGGCATAGGAACGCTTTTGCCCAAAATAGGTGAAAATCATATGGCTGATTTTATGTTTAAGATATTTATGAGCGATTTATTGCCCATAATTATCATTATGGTTCTGGGATACGCTAGCGGTAAACGCAACGTATTTACCAATGACCAAGCAAAAGCATTTAATAAACTGGTTTTAAACTATGCTTTGCCTGCCGCGTTATTTGTCTCCATTGTGCGTGCAAACCGTGAAATGATTTTTGCAGATACTAAGCTGACAATTATTTCGTTTGTCGTGCTATTGGTCTGTTTTTTCTTTTCTTTCTTTAGTTGTAAGTACATTTTTAAACATAGTCGTGGTGAAGCCGCGGTGTGTGCATTGATTGCTGGCTCTCCTACCATTGGCTTCCTTGGTTTTGCGGTTTTGGATCCTATCTATGGGCAAACCGTATCAACCGGTTTAGTTGTGGCGATTATTTCGATTATCGTGAATGCGATTACTATCCCAATTGGCTTATTCTTACTTAACCCTTCCAATGCTGATGGTAAAAAAGGCGGCGGCGGTATGGATGCTCTTATTTCGGCATTCAAAGAGCCTGTTGTCTGGTCACCAGTATTGGCGACAGTTTTGGTATTAATCGGGATTAAAATTCCTGATGTTTGGGACCCGACCTTTGACCTTATTGCCAAAGCTAACTCCGGTGTCGCGGTATTTGCAGCCGGCCTGACACTGGCCGCGAATAAATTCGAATTTGATGGTGAAATTATCTACAACACCTTACTCAAATTAATATTGATGCCGGGCTTATTATTGCTAGTTGGTATGACATTTAATATGAGCTCAGAGCAACTACAGATGATGGTATTAGCCGGCGCATTACCGCCTGCCTTCTCTGGAATTATTATCGCGAGCCGTTTTAACCTGTATACCCGTACGGGAACAGCATCCCTCGCAGTCAGTGTACTTGGTTTTATCATCGCAGCACCGTTGTGGATCTACGTTGCGCGTTTGGTTGCATAATAAATAGATGAAGGTGAGGCATCAAATAGATGCCTCGTATCCATCATACAATAAGGAGTGATTATGGCTTTTCCACTTCCACTTGAAGGCATTCGTGTTCTTGATTTTACAGGGGTACAGTCTGGCCCATCATGTACTCAGATGTTGGCTTGGTTCGGGGCAGATGTAATAAAAATTGAGCGACCGGGGATTGGGGATGTCACCCGTAACCAGCTTAGAGATATTCCTGATGTTGATGCATTGTATTTTACCATGCTCAATAGTAATAAGCGTTCGCTAGAGCTGAACACGAAAACCCCTGAAGGCAAAGAGGTGATGGAAAAGCTGATCCGCCAAGCAGATATTTTGGTTGAAAATTTCCATCCGGGAGCGATTGACCATATGGGGTTTACCTGGGAAGTCATTCAACAGCTAAACCCACGCCTGATTTTTGGCTCCATCAAAGGGTTCAATGAAAACTCCCCTTATGCGAATGTGAAAGCCTACGAAAACGTTGCGCAGGCCGCGGGGGGAGCCACATCAACAACGGGTTTTCCTGATGGCCCACCGGTTGTGAGTTCAGCGGCACTAGGCGATAGCAATACTGGTATGCACCTATTAATTGGTTTATTAGCAGCATTACTGCAACGCGAGAAAACGGGGAAAGGGCAACGTGTCACTATGTCGATGCAAGATGCCGTGCTTAACCTATGCCGCGTTAAATTGCGTGACCAGCAACGTCTCGAAAAACTCGGTTTTTTAGAAGAGTATCCTCAATATCCAAATGGTTCATTTGGTGATGCAGTACCGCGTGGCGGTAATGCCAGCGGTGGAGGGCAACCGGGAACGATGTTGCGATGTAAAGGGAGTGATCATGACCCGAATGCCTATATCTATTTTATCAATCAAGATCACAACTGGGCCAATACCTGTGATGCATTAGGTAAACCTGAGTGGAAAACCGATCCTGCCTTTGCAACCACAGAAGCACGGGTCAGCCATATCCAAGATGTTTGGGATGCTATTGAAGAGATTGCTAAAGACAAAGATAAACATGAGCTAACAGATTACTTTGACCAGTTCGGCGTACCTTGCTCGGCGGTTTTGAGTATGAAAGAGATTATGTATGACCCATCTTTGCGTGACAGTGGCTCTATTGTTGAAGTAGAACAACCATTGAGAGGCCATTATTTGACGGTGGGTTGCCCAATGAAATTTTCAGCTTTTACGCCTGAAATAAAAAGTGCACCACTTTTAGGTGAACATAATAGCGAAATTTTAAAAGAGTTAGGCTATAGCGAACAACAAATAGCTGAAATGAAAACGAAAAAAGTTATTTAAATTATCCAGCCCAATTAATTTTATTATTTAAATAAATTAATTGGGCTACGGCTAAATAATAGAGATTAATGATATCGAAATAAGAGTGCTACGCATTAATTAAATAAACGTAATAAATCAATTAAGAAGTTTGTTACCTCATCATTATTGATGAGTCGGCTTCACTCATCAATTTTTTGAATATTCGTTATTTGTTGGTTTAGCCAATAGTTGGGCTGCTTTATATGACTTCTGACAATAACGGTGGTTATTAAATAAGGACGAATAGCATGAACCATTTAACAGTGAAGAAAAGCAGTAAAGTTGCTGCTGTTGATTTTGTTCCCGCTTGGGGCGACTTAGAGGGGAATATTCGCCGTCTCGCGGAAGCAGCGGAAAAAGTGGCGGCACAAGGCGTTGATTATGCAGTATTCCCCGAAACGGCAGTAAGTGGTTATTTATTTTCTGATTCAGCAGAATTAGCACCTTATTTAGCAAAATCCGCCGTAAACCCTCGCCCAATGCGGGCGGGGATATAAGGCGAAAAGCCCGCTGGGCTTTAAGGCAGGCTACTCCGGCGTATTCTGACTGAGCACATACGCTTTGAGCGTTTCTATCGTGGCACCACCTGCACTACAGGCAAAGTATGAGCGAGACCACAGCAGCCCAGTTTTGCTCTGCATCCGCAAGTGGGTATTTTGCTGACGGAGCAGGCGCGACGATACCGATTTTAAATTATTGACCATCACGCTGACAGCTAGCTTTGGCGGATACGCTATCAGCAGGTGGACATGATCTCGTTCGCCATCCATCTCGATAATTTCGCACTCCAACTTTGCCGCAGCCGAACCAAAAGCTTCACGTAACTGAGCGATCATCTGCCCGTCAAACAGCTTACGGCGGTATTTTGTCGTAAAGATTAAATGCACAACCAGCTTACTTACACTATGCCGTTTACGAAGAAAGCCTTCGAGAGATTCGTGTTGATTACTCAATTGAATTTTTCACTTAACGTGTTAAAATAAATGAAGTATATCAATGAGCGCTGAATATGTTAAGAGCTACAAAAGTACGCATATATCCGACACCAGAACAAGCTGAGTATCTCAATGCCCAGTTCGGTGCAGTTCGTTTCGTGTACAACAAAGCTCTGAACATTAAAAAGCAGGCTTACCAGCGTCACGGCGTAAATTTAAACCCACGTAAAGACCTCAAGCCACTGCTTGCAGTAGCGAAGCGATCACGCAAATATGCCTGGTTGAAGGAATATGATTCGATCGCGTTGCAGCAGGCGGTGATCAATCTGGATATCGCTTTTTCCAACTTTTTCAATCCGAAGCTAAAAGCCCGTTTCCCGTCGTTCAAACGCAAACATGGAAAACAATCGAGCTATCACTGCGTTGGGGTGAAAGTGCTGGATGGAGCAGTCAAAATCCCGAAAATTCCGGCGATTAAAACACGGTTGCATCGTGAAATTACCGGCACGTTGAAAAGCATCACATTGAGCCGCAGTGCAACGGGGAAATACTATGCCTCGCTACTATGTGATGACGGGATGGAAGAGCCATCAAAGCCAACGTTGATATCAAATATCACAGGTCTGGATATGGGGCTGACGCATTTTGCCATAAAATCTGATGGCGCTAAGGTTGCTAATCCCCGACACCTTATCAACGCCAGCCGGAATTTACGGCGCAAACAGAAAGCCTTATCACGTAAGAAAAAAGGTAGTGCAAATCGCAGGAAAGCCCGCATACAGGTTGCGGGTGTCCATGAGCGGGTAGCTAATGCCCGCGCTGATTTTCAACACAAACTCTCTCGCGCAATTGTTGACGAAAGCCAAGCGGTAATTGTAGAGACGCTGAAATCGGCAAATATGATGAAGAACCACCATCTGGCACGAGCGATAGGCGATGCCGGATGGAGCGGATTTATCTCAAAACTGGAATACAAAGCAGCAGAGAAAGGTGTTCATGTGGTGAAACTGGAACAATGGTTCGCCAGTTCGAAAACCTGTCATTGCTGTGGTTACAAAATGCCGGAAATGCCGTTGAACAGGCGTATCTGGCAATGTCCCGAATGCGAAGTTGAACATGACCGCGATATCAATGCGGCGATCAATATACGGCAAAAGGGCATGCTGGAATTATGTGCGGCGGGACTCGTCGTGCCTGCCCATGGAGGCCAGCGTAAATCCGTCATATAGACGGTTGCGGCCAACGAAGTGGGAAGCCTCGCCCGAAAGGGCGGGGAGCAGTCACAAATCATACTGCTGTTACTGCTCATTGCTTATATTTACTTTTTTAAAGTGGAGGCAAGTGGTTTCCACGCGGTATGGGCGCTATCGTTTATTGCGGGTATGCAAGGTAATGCGTTCCATAAAATTAATGGCATGTTATATGGCAATATTGCTGTGACACTTAACGTACAATTAGGTTTTAGCTCATTAGCAGAATCCGTGGCATTTAAAGGGCAAGAGCGCAAAGAGGCGTTATACAAAAGTTATTGCTACTTTTTAACCTTATTTGGCTTTGCTGGTGGTGCTTTTATGATGGCAATGTTAGCTGACTATGCGAGAGAGTACGCATTATTAATTACCCTAATCCCATTATGTTTGATTTTTACCATGGGGCGACATTTCGCAAAAGAAGACAGTAGCTTACCTATTGATTCAAATTAGTCTGAGTCCGTTTAACAAATATAACGCGATATGGGTGATATTCAGGCGTAGTGAAATCACCCATTATCTTTAATATCATCATTTCCTTCCCCACATCACCTCATCTAAAGAAACGGTATAAAGATTGCTTCGCTCTGATATAAAAAGCTGGCGATACGCACGATACAAAGGGAACAAGGTGGCTACTGAGCGACTTTTGTTTTATCCTGAGCGATAGATAACAGCAATTTCCGCTGATAAGCATACAATACGATAGATAGCTCTAGGGAAATCCCCTAGAGCTATCATTTTAAAAATTTGAAAGAGAGCAATGCGATGGGTATTCGTATCGTCCCTAAAGAAGAATTAGGGCAAGAAAGACTAAAAGAAAAAGGTATTGGTTTTATCCCGCCTGTCCTATTCCCGAATTTAAAAAATCTGTATCAACGACGCGCAGAAAGATTAAAAGCACTGGGTGTGGATGAACATCCTTTTGCAGATTATCTTAATTTTGCAGCGGAAGTGGCAACAGCACAAAACAATGCGCAGCATGATAATCCTTTAGAAATGGATATGAATGCGGTATTAGAGCGCGCAACGGCGACCAATAATCCGCCTCTTGAGGCGAAAACATTCCCACGTATAGCCCATTGGCATAAGTTATTAAATGCGATTATTGCTGAATTATTACCAGTGGTTCCAGAGTCAGTACGCCCTGCATTAGAGAATCTCGATAAGGCGTCTGAAAATGAGCTTGAAGAGATGGCGACTGCGCTACTTAACGAGCAATTTGAGAAGGTTCCCGCTGATAAATCCATGTTTATTTGGGCGGCACTGTCTGTGTATTGGGCACAAATGGCAGCACAAATTCCCGGAAAAGCGCGCGCTGAACATGGTGATCATCGCCACTTCTGCCCCGTTTGTAACAGCATGCCTGTGTCTAGCATTGTACAAATTGGCACAACGCAAGGCCTACGCTATTTGCACTGTAACCTGTGTGAAACAGAATGGCATATGGTACGTGTCAAATGCAGTAACTGTGAACAAACTCGCGATCTCCACTATTGGTCTCTTGATGATGAAAATGCTGCGGTAAAAGCAGAAAGTTGTGGTGACTGCGGTAGTTATCTCAAAATTCTTTATCAAGAAAAAGATGCGAAAGTCGAAGCCGTTGCTGATGATCTGGCGTCTATCATCCTAGATGCTCGGATGGAAGAAGAGGGCTTTGCCCGTAGTAGCCTTAACCCATTTTTATTTCCCGGTGAAAAATAGTCACTAAAAGAGAGTAATCACGATGGTAGACTCCACCGCCGAACTATACCGCCAGCTTCCTGCTGTTGATAAACTCCTCCAACTTGACGAGGTGCAAACCCTCGTCATCGAGTCAGGACACCACTGGGTAACCGAGCAGTTGCGAGAGATGCAACAGCAAGCTCGCGAGTATATCCGACAACATAGTCAGTTGCCCGCTTGGCATCCTGATTGGGTTGCTGAGTTGGTTAGGCGCCATGGTGCTTTACAAGAAAGCGCATTAAAACCCGTGTTTAACCTGACGGGAACGGTGCTGCACACCAACCTTGGTCGCGCGGTGATGGCCTCTTCAGCGATTGCTGCCGTTAATAAGGTGATGAGCTCACCTGTGACTTTGGAATACTCTCTTGATGGCGCGACGCGAGGGCATCGTGATCGCGCTTTGGCTGAATTGCTATGCCAACTCACGGGCGCCGAAGATGCTTGCATTGTGAATAATAATGCTGCTGCCGTATTATTGCTTTTGGCGACGGTGGCTCAAGGCAAGCAAGTTATTGTTTCACGTGGCGAATTAGTTGAAATAGGCGGTGCTTTCCGAGTACCGGACGTGATGGCACAAGCAGGTTGCCAATTAGTCGAAGTAGGAACAACAAATCGTACTCACCTGCGTGATTATGCGGGCGCTATTAATGAGCAAACCGCGTTATTGATGAAGGTGCACACCAGCAACTACAGTATTGAAGGGTTTACCGCGGAAGTTGAAGGCGCTGAATTGGCGGAATTAGGTCAACAGCATCAGTTGCCGACCGCAATTGATTTAGGCAGCGGATCAATGATCGATATGACCGCCTATGGACTACCTGCCGAGCCAATGCCGCAAACGTACCTTGCTCAAGGGATTGACCTTGTTTCTATTTCTGGGGATAAGCTACTGGGAGGGCCGCAAGCAGGGATTATTCTCGGGAAGAAAAAGTGGATTGAAGCCATTCAAAAGCACCCGCTTAAGCGTGCCTTACGTGCTGATAAAATGACGTTAGCCGCATTAGAGGCCACATTAAAACTCTATTTAACGCCCGAAAAACTGGTCACGGAGCTTCCAACACTACGCTGGTTAACACGTAGTGCCGATGAAATCAAAGCGCGAGCTGAACGTTTGATCGTTCCATTACAAGCCTTCTATGGCGATAAATTTGTCGTAGAAATGGAGCCTTGTTTATCCCAAATTGGTAGCGGCTCATTACCGATTGATAGGCTACCGAGTTATGCCGTGACGTTTACGCCATTTGATGGGCGGGGCAATACGTTGGCCTTACTGACGGCACGTTGGCGTCACACCGACCAACCAGTAATTGGTCGATTAAAAGATGGCAAATTATGGCTAGATCTCCGTTGCTTAGATGATGAACATGGATTATTGCAGGTATTGTTGTCATGATTTTTGCTACTGCTGGCCATGTTGACCATGGTAAAACATCGCTAATTCAATCAGTCACTGGGGTGAATACGGCGCATTTACCCGAAGAAAAAAAACGGGGTATGACCATCGACCTCGGCTATGCTTATTGGCCTCAACAAGATGGTAGTTCAATCGGTTTTATCGATGTTCCCGGACATGAAAAATTTTTAGGGAATATGTTAGCGGGGGTCTGCGGGATCAATCATGCCTTGCTGGTGGTTGCTTGTGATGATGGGGTCATGGCGCAAACGCGAGAGCACTTAGCGATTTTACGTTTAGCTGGTTGCCAAAATATAACAGCCATTTTGACGAAAGCAGATAAAGTTGATGCAGAGCGAATTGCACACATTTCTTTGCAAGTGAAAAATGAGCTACAGCACCAAGGTTGGCCTGACGCTGCGATATTTGTGACCTCGGCCAACGATGGACGCGGAATTGCGGAATTACAGGCTTACTTACAACAATTACACCAGCAAAGAGCCGATCACCAAAATCGTCAACAACGTTTTCGTTTAGCGATTGACCGTGTATTCCATGTCAAAGGGGCCGGTATTGTTGTCACAGGCACGGCCTTAGCAGGGCAAGTGCAGCTTGGTGATACTTTATGGTTAACGGGCGCTGACACCACTGTTCGTATTCGGGGGATCCACCGCCAAAATCAGCCAGCAGAGCTAGCTCAAGCGGGTGACCGGGTTGCACTCAATTTAGCAGGAGATATTGATAAAGCGGCTATTACACGTGGTGATTGGCTGCTATCAGAGAAGCCTTTCGCTGCGGCAACAAGAGTGATTGTTGAATTAGAGTGTGATTCGGTGATTAAACATTGGCAGCCGGTCCATTTATACCATGGTGCGAGCCATATTACAGGTCGAGTTTCATTATTAACCGAATTTGGCTCGACGCCCTTACTCGCGGAACTCATTCTCGATACACCGTTGTGGTTTGTGGATAATGACCGCCTCATCATTCGTGATATTAGTGCGCGAGAAACACTGGCGTCAGCAAGAGTGATCCGGCTTACCTCTCCACGTCGAGGTAAGAGATTACCTGAATTCATTGAATGGTTAACTCGCCTCTGTATGACAAATGATGAACTTACCCATCTGAAATTACAGTTACCTAATGGTGAGTTAGATTTAAAGCGTTATAGTTGGGCTCGTCAATTAACCCCGCCCGCCCTTGAACAGCTATTATCACAGGTTGAACTCGTTCGCGTAGGAGATTTGGCTCTTTCTGCTTTTAAAGCCCAAGTGGCGAAAGAACGGCTCGTTCAAACATTAGAAGATTTCCATGAGGTGCACAGTGACCAAATTGGGGTTGGGAAAGCGCGCTTAAAACGCATGGCATTACCGACAGTAAGTGAATCATTAGTTTTTAAATTAATTAATGAGTTGATTGCTGATGAGCGTATTAAACAGACCCGTGGTTGGCTACACATGCCACAACATGGGTTAGTCTTTGATACGGAACAACAACAAATTTGGCAACAAATAGCGCCTTTATTCCCTCGAGCCGAGGCATGGTGGGTCCGTGATCTGGCTAAAGAAATCAATCATGATGAAGACGCTGTCCGACGTGCGATGAAAAAAGCGGCACAAATGGGGCTAGTGACGGCGATTATCCGTGACCGCTACTACAGTAGTGATCAAATAAAGCAATTTGCCGAGCTTATTTTGCGTTACTGTACGCATAAAGGAGAAATAGGCGCCGCTGATTTTCGCAATGAATTAGGGATTGGTCGGAAATTGGCGATTCAAATTCTTGAATTTTTCGATAGAAGTGGCTTCACTAGACGCAAAGGCGATGGGCACTTTTTACGAGATAAAGGCATTTTTGTTGAATAGATTTATCGTCTAAATTAGTTAAAATAGCCAGTCTGTGGCGGCCTTTATCTGTTGGAGGTCGTCGATACTTACATATTTTGTGGTAAACCCGATGAAGAAAAGAGTATTTTCCGCCGTTTATCTAACACTGATATTCATTGCTTCCCTTTTCCTAGTCTTCGAGAAAACGAGTGTGATTTACCCCGGATTGATCTCGGTAAGTGTTTATGCCGTTATCTTTGGGGTGCTCTATCTTGTCTCAGCTAGATGGTTATTTTCTGCCGTTGTTACCAGTACGCTGTTTATTATTATTAAATTCCTTAACCAACTCAAAGTTCACTATTATAAAGAGCAATTATTTTATTCCGATATTAATATCATGACGGATACGTCAAATATGGGAACCTTGGGGCATTATTGGTTAGCTGGCGTTGCATTGATCGGATTATTGATTTTGTTAATCATTAATGCAGTGCTTAGTTGGCGTCTATTACGCCCAACGAAAACATTTTCTTGGCGATTAATTGGCATATTACTTGGCGTTGGTGGCTATTTTGGCGCGAGCTTTGCGGCCTCCCATTATTACAACCAATGGACGGAGACCTTACCTAAAGGTAGAGGAACCGTTACCAACTTGGTTATGTCGGCGAAAAATTCAAATTACCATTCCCCCCAAATTAAATGTTCATCTGATTATTTTATACAAAAAGCGGCAACGGTATCATTACCCGCATCTGATATAACAGAAAAACCGGATATCTTATTGTTATTACAAGAGTCCACTGTTAATCCAAGCATCTATAAATTACCAGACGGCACTAAACTACCCGATTTATTTATGTTTCAACAGGATAACGAGTTGATCGCGCATAGCCATATGCGAGTGCAAACTTTCGGGGGAGGAACTTGGTTGTCTGAATTTGCCGCTTTAACAGGGCTAAACAGTGATGACTTTGGCTCGCAAAAAAGTGGTGTCTTTTACTTTATTGTCGACCATCTAAATAACAGTTTGTTTAAAGAGATGAAGGCAAATGGTTATTATACCGTCGTTCTGACACCATTTAACCGTGGTGCTTACCATTCAGGCCATGCTTATCAAACATTAGGTGTCGATAGAATTATTCAGCCTCAAGAGTTGGGTTACCCAGGAAAATTACAAGATAACTTATGGACGATCAGCACTGAAGATATGCTGAAATATGTCAAAGAAATCTTAGCAAAAGAGACTGATAAACCAGTATTTATTTTCTCGTTAACCATGTATGAGCATGGCCCTTATAAAGAGAGCCATCATGATGATTATGGCTTAAAAGGGAAGGTAAAAAATGCAGACTCCGTTGGTGAATTTAGCCATTATATGGAAAAAATCGTCGCGTCTGATAACGCGATACGCGATTTTGTAGAATTTATGGCGAAGCGCAAACGTCCATTAATGTTTTTATATTTTGGTGACCACCAGCCGGGGATCAGCTTAAATCAATATCAATCTGAATTTTCTAACCCCGCCTTTATCACACAATTTACGTTACGTGATAATTTGAAATCGGGTAATCAGATTAAAACGGGTCCGTTAACCGATATTGCCTTCCTTGGAGGGATAATATTAGAGCGCGCAAATTTACATGTTTCCCCGTTCTATGAAGCGAATATTAAGATGCGTCATTTGTGTGATGGCAAGTTAGATGACTGTGAAGATAAAAAATTATTAGAGAGTTATCACCACTACATCTATCACACATTACAGGCGGCGAATAAAAACGTCGAGGAATAAGGGGTAGGAAAATAGCGGGGCTGTGCTCCGCTATTTTTTATCTCCGCTGCAATCACTGGCGAGTCGCGAGGATCACACTAGAGGCTTTCACTAAGGCGATGATATCGACCCCTTTAGTGAGCGCCATCTCTTTTAGACTTTCATTGGTGATCACGGCGGTTAGCTCAACACCTTTATCGGTGACGAGGAGAACGGTACTGTTGACGGCGCCTTCAATAATATTGCTGATTTTACCGTTGAATTGATTACGGGCTGAAAATTGCAAACCACAGTCCGGTGTGGCGAGTACCACCCAAGGGGCCTTAATAATAGCGACCGCCTCTTTGCCTACCTCTAACCCCAAGGTTTTGCAGCTTTCACAGGTAATGACGGTGGTAAGTTGTTCTCCGTTGCCTAAACTGAGCACCACTTCGTTGTTAACTGCACCTTCTTTAATTTCACTAACTGTACCGATTAATTGGTTACGAGCAGAAACCTGCATGATTTATCCCCTCTCTTTAATAGTAAAAACGACTATTAATTAGAATAAAGGTAAATGTTTAAGTAATCTAAATTATCAATCGTGTTCGTGGATAAGATCACGCCAAGCGTTATGGTGAATTAAACTCCAACTCATAGATATCCCCACGGCAGATGATTTCACTGTACTCAATGATCACGCCACCTTGCAGGGTGCTAGTTTGTTTCACCTGTAATAATGGAGCCCCTACCGTTGTGTTTAACCAATTTGCATACTCTTCATTGCAACTGATCGCTTTCACTTTATGTTGCACATGATTGAAAGTAATACCTTGGCTCCCCCATAGGGCATAGAGAGAGTCGGTCAGTTTTTCCGGTTCAGGAAGATATTGAGCAGGAATATAGTTATTTTCAAAAGAAACAGGCTGACCATTTGCGATACGGATACGCCTTAATTGCGCGATTTGGCTACCAACAGCTAAACCTAATTTTGCGGCAATATCAGCCGTTGCTTCGGTGAGTGTGCGCAATAACCACTGTGTGGTGACTGTACCACCTGCTTTAATCACTTGAGAGGTAAAACCACTTTCATGTGATAACGAGTAACCTAGATATTTTGCGACTTGAGTACCAACCCCTTGCTGCCGAACAACGGCTCCCTTTTTTTCAAGAGATTGCATTGCTTTACTGATTGTCACTCGAGAAAGATTTAACTGTTGTGCAAGATAGCGCTCTGCTGGAAGATAATCGCCTGCATCCACAATTTTGTGCTCAATCGCGGATTCAATCGCTTGTTGCAATTGGCGATACAGAGGCATTGTGGAATTCACATCTAGTTGATTCTTAATCCATTCAAGAAAGCGTACTTGCATTGTATTTTTCCATAAAACTTTCAACAAATTAAGTTTATAACAGAGTTCAGGATATGCATAATATCATCGATTGGACTTACATTGGCATTATTTTTTAACTGATTGGACTGGTATTGGACTTAATTGCTGCTAATATAATTAGTGTTGTTAAGGAAAGTACTGGGAGTAAAAATGGGCCTGAAACCCAACATTGAAGCGGCGATACTTGGATGCTTATATGGTCAGGCTACAGGGGATGCCATGGGCATGCCTTCTGAACTATGGCGCCAAGACAAAGTTCAACAATTTTTCGGCTGGATAGATCACTTTTTACCAGGGCCAGACGAAAATATTGCCGCGATTGGGTTTCGTGCTGGTGAAGTGACGGATGACACTCATCAAGCAATTGCGTTAATGGATGCGATTATCGCTTGTCATGGTCAGGTAGAGCCGAAGGTGGTTGCACAAAATATTTTAGCGTGGGCAGACCGCATTAATGCCTTTGATAAAAATATTTTTGGACCAACATCCAAGCAATCTCTATTAGCTATTCAAGCAGGCGTTCCAATTAACGATATTGTGTCAAATGGTGTCACCAATGGTGCGGCAATGCGGATAGCCCCTGTAGGGTGCATTGCTTCAACTGCTGATCGCAATCAATTTATAAAAACCGTTGAAGCGGCTTGTATCCCGACACATAAGTCGGACATTGCGATTGCAGGTGCCTGTGTCATTGCTTGGGCAATTAGCCGAGCTATCGAGCAAACTCCATGGCCTCAAATAAAACAAGAACTTCCACTACTCGCCGATGAGGTGCAACAGTTATATGCCTCAACGTTTAGTCCATCTTTAGGCCAACGAATTTTATTGGCCTTTAAGAAGGCTAGTGAGTTGCAAACATGCTCTCCTCAAACAACACTTAAAGAGCTGTACGATTTTATCGGAGCCGGTATGGACACGATAGAGTCTATTCCCTGCGCTCTGGCCATAGTTGACCTAACAAATGGTGATCCTGTCATGTGTGCGAAATATTGTGCCAACCTGGGGGGAGACACGGACACCATTGGTGCTATGGCCGGAGCGATTTCGGGAGCTTTGTCAGGTATTCAATCTTTTCCTGAAGAATGGATTGCAATGATTAACAATTCTAATAATATAGATTTTTATCCCTACGCAAAAATACTCAGCGCCTTACGTCATTAAGGAGAGTTGAATGAGTGCACTACCTGACGCTGCACAAAAAAATGAAGCATGGAAAATCGAAAATACAGGTATTGATATCGTACCTGAGCATGAGCGAACAGCCACTCCTCTTGAGTTATTTTGGATCTGGTCTGCCGCGAATATCGGGATCCTCGGTATTGTTTATGGCGGAATTATTGTTTCTTTTCGTCTCTCTTTCGTGCAATCGCTGCTCGCGGCGATTATCGGTATAGCCAGCTTCGCATTAGTTGGTTACATCAGTTTATCAGGCCAAAAAGGCCGCACCTCTACACTAACACTCTCGCGAACCATTTTCGGCAAAACAGGGAATATAGCCCCGACATTTTTCAGTTGGGTCACTTTGATGGGATGGGAAGCCATCAACATGATCACTGGGACACTGACATTAAAAGCGCTTTTTCAGGTGCTTGGATTTAGTGATTCAGTGACATTAACCGTTGTCTGTATGGTGTTATTTGGTGGTTTAGCTATCACTATTAGCCTACTCGGGCAAGCAACGGTTGTGGTTATGCAAAGCTGGATCACGCGTATCTTTGGCACCATGACTTTGATTGCCGCGCTGTATATTATTTGGCATACAGATTGGCAGGCAGTGTTATCCATGCCTTCTGGTAGCTGGCTAACGGGCTTTTTACCTGCTGTCTCAATTATTGCGGCAGGAACAGGTATTGGCTGGGGGATTGCAGGAGCAGATTACAGCCGTTATCAAAGCGAACGGTCATCAAAATCATCTATTTTTAATGCCGTCACATTTGGAGCGATGCTACCGCTATTTATTCTGTTATTTACAGGGATTTTGCTGTCGGCACGCTTGCCGGAATTAGCTTCCGCTGAAAACCCGATTGCGTTAATTGGTGCAGAGCTGCCAAGTTGGATGTCTATCCCTTATTTATTAACGGCAACCGCGGGTATTATTACTATTGCGGTACTAAGCCTCTATTCTGCGAGTCTCAACTTACTGACGATTGGCATAAAAATTCGCCAAGTTTATGCGGTCGCAATAGATGCTATTTTAGTCATGGGTGTGGCGATTTATATCCTATTTATTTCAGGCGAATTTATTAATTCATTTATTGCTTTCTTACTATTTTGTGGCGTGTTCTTAGCCTCATGGGAAGCGGTATTTATGTTGGATTATGCCGTATTGCGTAGTCGCCAAGGTTATAAGTTTGAGCAACTGTTTGGTCAGTCGAACGCAGGAATTCGTTGGATACCGCTGCTGTGCTGGCTGTTAGGTGCGCTGGCTGGTTTGTTAGTCAGTGATAATGAGTTTATTAAAGGGCCTTGGGCAACAGGGATTTTTGAAGGCTCTAGTTTATCCATTCTTCTTTCATTTGTATTAAGCTTTTTGCTTTACGGCTTATACTTGATGTTTAGTCATTCAGCGGAGAAAGATTAATCATGCGTACCGTTGCCGTGATAGGGGCTGCTGCTGGTGATTGCGTTTTAAGCGTCCCGAGAATGCCACGTAGTGGTGAAGATATTGCAGCCCACGATCACGGCTGGCAAATCGGTGGCTGTGCATTTAATGTTCTTCGTGCTTTAGCTCGTCTACAACTCCCTATAATTAATGGTATTCGTGTGGGTAATGGCCAATGGGGACAGCGAGTTCGCCAAGCGCTATCAGAGCTTGGTGTGTCACCTTTTTTCGTTAGCGAAACCCAAGATAATGGTTGGTGCTTTGCATTAACAGAGCCTAACGGCGAAAGGACGTTTATTTCTATCGCGGGTTGTGAAGAAGAGTGGAATAGGGAGGAGCTACAAACTCTCGCTTTACCGAACGACAGTATTATCTATGCGAGCGGCTACGAACTAGGCTGCTTGCAAGGGGAAGCGTTACAACAATGGTTGCTGAATGACTGCCCAACACAAACCCTCGTTTTAGATTTAGGGCCAAGACTTGCAGTGCTTCCTCAGAATTTCTTACAGCAATTACCCGCCAATAGAACCCTTTTAACGGTCAACCGTGATGAGGCGCGTTTCCTCTGTGGTGAAGGTGACCTTGTAAGGTTGTCAGCGGAGTATGCGTATCGTCGTGGTATTACGCTGATTGTTCGCTTGGATAGCCAAGGTGCTTGGCTATGTCAGCCGAATCAACAGCCACTGTTCGTGCCTGCATACCAAGTTGCCGTTGTGGATACGATTGGTGCTGGGGATGCACATACCGCAGGAGTATTGGCGGGATTATCCCAAGGCTGGTCATTACGCGATTGTGTTGACTTTGGTAACCAAGTTGCTGCCATCGTTGTCAGTAAGCAAGGCCCCGCGGGTGCACCGACATTAAGTGAAATTAATCAATCTGCACTATCACAAGCCATACCAGAAACTTTCGAATAGCTCACTGAGAGCATTATTTTATTTCTTTAGAAATAAAACCATTGTTACATTTACAGGTCTTAACTCTAAATGGATATTGAATGCGGCTTATATTGAGTCGTGAGAATGGTTTAATACTAAAAGATAATTAACATGAAATATTTAGTTACTGGTAGTGCAGGTTTTATCGGTTTTAGACTATGTCAGCGTTTATTAGATAGTGGTCATGAGGTTGTTGGGATCGACAACATGAATGCTTATTACGATCAGGGTCTGAAACAGTCTCGTCTACATATTCTTGAGCAATACCCTCATTTTCGTTTTATTCCACTTGATATTACCGACCGTGAAAAAGTCGTGGTGTTGTGTACCCAAGAAGATTTTGACCGTGTGATCCATCTTGCTGCTCAAGCAGGAGTTCGCTATTCATTGCAAAATCCATTTGCTTATGCAGATAGTAACCTTTCCGGTCATTTGGCTATCTTGGAAGGGTGCCGACAGGCAAACGTCAAACACCTTGTGTATGCGTCTTCTAGCTCTGTGTATGGCATGAGTGAGCAAACTCCATTTAGTACCGATATGCCGACCGACCACCCAGTCTCCTTGTATGCGGCAACTAAAAAAGCCAATGAATTGATGGCACACTCCTATTCACATCTCTATCAGTTGCCAACCACCGGTCTGCGTTTCTTTACGGTTTATGGTCCGTGGGGGCGTCCGGATATGGCCTTATTCAAATTTACTAAGGCAATTTTGGCGGGCGAGCCTATCGATGTTTATAATAACGGCAATCTCAGCCGTGATTTCACTTTTATTGATGATATCGTGGAAGGGGTTATCCGTATTTCCGATATAATCCCACAAGCAGACCCAGAAAATGGTTCTCTTTCACCTGCACAAAGTCGTGCGCCATACCGTTTATACAATATCGGTAATGGTCAGCCTGTGAAGTTAACTGACTTTATTACTGCACTTGAAAAATCACTGGGCAAAAAGGCAATCAAAAACTTTTTACCGATGCAGGCTGGGGATGTGTATACCACATGGGCCGATACCGAAGACTTATTTAAGGTTACGGGATACCGCCCACAAGTTTCGATAGAGCAAGGGGTGCAGGCGTTTGTTGACTGGTATCAGTCATACTATCACCTGTAATTTGTCGCTGATGAAGGATCCCTTGTCATACACTAAGATGGATTTGAGAGGTCAGTTTTGAAAATAGCAATTGCGGGTACAGGCTATGTGGGTCTGTCCAATGCCATGTTACTGTCACAACACCACGAAGTGGTGGCAGTCGATATCATTGCCGAAAAAGTGGCGATGCTTAACAACAAACAGTCGCCAATTATCGATACCGAAATCGAGCAATTTCTACGCGAAAAAACACTCAATTTCCGAGCGACACAAGATATTGTCGAAGCCTATACTGGCGCACAATATGTGATTGTGGCGACTCCCACTGACTATGACCCTAAAACCAACTACTTTAATACCAAGTCAGTGGAATCGGTCATTCACGACGTGCAGAAAATCAATCCTGCCGCCACTATCATTGTGAAATCCACCATTCCGGTTGGCTTTACTGAGCGCCTACGTGAAGAGTTTGGCTACACCAATGTGATTTTCTCGCCTGAGTTTTTACGCGAAGGCCGTGCACTTTGGGATAACCTGCACCCTTCCCGTATTGTGGTAGGGGAGCGCTCTGAGCGGGCAGCGATTTTTGCTAACTTGCTGCTGGAAGGAGCCATCAAGAAAGATGTTCCGGTGCTGTTTACTGACAGCACAGAAGCCGAAGCGATTAAACTGTTTGCAAACACCTACTTGGCTATGCGCGTCGCCTATTTCAATGAATTAGATACCTATGCAGAAAGCCGCGGTTTGAACGCACGACAAATTATTGAAGGGGTGTCATTAGACCCGCGTATCGGTAGCCACTACAACAACCCCTCTTTCGGTTACGGCGGGTATTGCCTCCCTAAAGACACCAAACAGTTGTTGGCAAACTACGATGATGTGCCGAATAACCTGATTAACGCCATTGTGGAGTCTAACCGCACACGTAAAGACTTTATTTCCGATGCGATTATTGCCAAAGCGCCACGTAAAGTGGGGGTATACCGTTTGGTGATGAAGGCAGGCTCTGATAATTTCCGTGCCTCTGCGGTGCAGGGCGTGATGAAACGTATTAAGGCCAAAGGTATCGAAGTGATTGTGTATGAGCCGGTGCTGAAAGAAGATGAGTTCTTCCGCTCGAAAGTCTACCGTGACCTTGAGGCCTTTAAAGCGGACAGCGACATTATTTTGGCTAACCGGATGGTGCCTGAAATCGAAGATGTGGCGGATAAAGTGTATACCCGCGACCTATTTGGTAACGATTAATTCCCTTATTTTTTCTGATCTATCACTAGCCAGCTGTTATGCTGGCTAGCTCACAGTGGATACTTGCCATTCTTTAACTATAATCTGCAACAATCGCTAAGAAATGAATGTAGGTAATTGTTAGCATTGGTTGAAACAGATGGTACGGTGAAATGGCGAGCAATGAAAAATATAATAAAGTCACAAAAAAATGGGTATCAGGTTTATCAAAAAGAGAGTGATATAGATTATTGGCAAGTCATTGATGATTATATCCAAGGCAAAATTGTTGGTAAAAATCTCAATAGTGGCAATATGGAGCGCAGTGTCGCTCGTATTACGATTAATGGGAAAAACTACATCATTAAGTGTGAAAAAGAGCGCGATAGTCGTTTAGAAAAGCGAATTATGCGTATGGTGCATGGCCCTTATTTTTCCCGCCTACTTTATCGTTTAGTGCGTGCGCAAAATCAAGGTTGTACTATCACAAATGATATCTATTTTGTGGCCGAAAAGATGCGCTGCCGAGAATCCATTGAAACATGGATTATTGCCGAATATGTTGAGGGCACAGTACTTTCGGAGGTCAGCGATATCACGCCTTATTACCCCGAAATAGCAGCACTTATTAACCAACTCCATGCTTATGATTTAGCATCGAATGATATTCATGCAGGTAATCTGGTGCTCACCGATAATGGACTTAAAATTATCGATTTATCAGACTTTGGTCATCTCGCGATTTGCAAAGCGAATGACTTAATTGCATTAAAACGGTTTTATGGTATCGAACCTGATAAAAAGAATTTTATGTACCAATTTATCATGTTGCGAAATAACATGCGTCATTGGTCGCGTAAAATACGTGGTAAGAAAACGCGTTTATAAATGTCGCGATATACGCCATTAACGCTGATTTAGCGTGATGATAATGCGTCCAAAAATTCAGGCACAAAGCTACCCGTTCCACGACAGCGTTGCTTTGCAATTTCGCCTGCTTGTTTCATGATGGCACATGTATTCGCGATATTGGCTAACCGATCTCCGGGTAATGCACAGCTTGCCGCAACAACGGCAGATAACCCACAACCGGTACCGACAACACGGGTCATTATTGGGTGGCCGCCAGAGATAGCCATCGTTCTTTGACCATCGGTAATATAGTCAATTTCTCCACTTATCACGACAATGGTTTGGGCTGTTTGGGCAAGAGATTGGGCGGCAGGTAGGGCATCATTCGTGGTGTTTAATGAATCGACACCTCGACCACCTTGGTTAAATCCTGCTAGCGCCATAATCTCAGACGCATTACCACGAACGGCAGTTGGCGATAAAGCCAGCAGTTCATGACTAAAGCGGGTGCGAAAGGTCAGTGCACCAGCCGCAACGGGATCTAACACCCATGGCTTTTCAGCTTTTTTAGCACTGTGTACCGCTAATGCCATGGCATTTTGGCGGTTTGCGGTCAATGTGCCTACATTAATTAATAAACCATCAGCAATAGCAGCAAATTGCTCCGCTTCTTCGGGTTCAATCACCATTGCAGGGGAACAGCCGAGGGCTAATAAAATATTAGCAGTAAAGGTTTGTACAACGTCATTGGTCATACAATGGATCAGGGGTGAATGTTCAATAAATCGCTGCTTAGTTTTTGAAATTTGCTCTTCTGAAGTCGTTTCAAATTGCATCACTGTCTCCTATGTCACCTGATCTCGCCAGTCTTTGTTAACCTAAAATTAATCCGCCAAATAATTTTCTAATACCATTCCACCCGCACCTTGAGCGACGACTTCATAGGAGTCATTTGCTGGAAAAATACGGGTTTTAATATGTGGAAATGCAGCCATTTTCGCTTCTATCGACTTTTTCGTCATGGCAAAAAAATGGTTTTTAGGTGTCAATGTACCACCACATACCACAACATCCGGCTGTAATGTTAAAATAGCGTTTGCAATCGCAAGGCCATAATAATAGGCAGCTTCCTCTAGCACTTCTAAACATAATTTATCATCCATAGCGAGTGCTTGGAAAATAGTATGATAATTAATCTCCGATTCAGTGCTGACTAACTGATTAATGATTGAAAATTTTCCTAATCGAATTTGCTGAATAATGCGTGCTTTTATGGCCGATAGCGAACTGTATTGTTTTAAGCATCCATAAGAGCCACATTCACATCTTAACCCTCGAATATCAATCGTCGTGTGACCAAAAGCTTGAGCGGTACTGATTGGCGCAGGGGCAAAGGTATTATTGATGATGGTACAGCTACGTATGTCCGTATCACAAGTTGTAAATAAAAAACGTTGGCTTTTTGAATGATACCTTAAACGGTATTCGGCAAGCGCGGCAAAGGTGATACCACTGCCCAGTGTCACAAAACAGGGCACTTTATTATCAATATAATTGAATAGGCTACTGATCCGCTCATCATATTTAGTAAAGTCGACCTTATCTCGTTCTAGAATATGATCAATGGCGATGCCAATACCCAGTATTTTTTCGATTGTTAATTGGTGCTCAGATAATAACTGTTCAACTTTGATCAATAGGTGATCCAGCATATTTTCTGCTGTCTCTAGCTGTTCATTTTTTATTTTCAGCATGCCTAAAATATCTAATTTTAGGTTAAGCAACATAATGGTTGAGTAGAGATCGCTCATCTCAATCCCAACAACATACCCATCATCCGAGTTGATACTATACAATATTGGCTTGCGTCCCCCCGTTGATTCCCCCAATTCCGATGTCGAAATTAATTGGCTTTTACTTAACTCATCAAGCAGTCTTGCACAAGTCGCGGGTTTCATACTGGCTAATGATGATAGCTCTTCTGCTCTTACTGGCCCATGATTCAGGATTAGCCTATACAGCATTTTGAGTTTACGAGTTTTTGAATTTTTCGAGGTGCGAAATTCATTCAATAGTGTAAGTAACAAGTCATCACCTTTTTCTTATCAAGACACGCCGCGTCCAAGATTAGCAGATCTGCTCAAAAAATCCTGCTGTTTAAATAAGATCATAGCGAGAATCTTTTTCTTAAAATGAGATTAAGATCGCTGATTGATTTTTAAATTACTTTATCATCACCTCATTCACTCTTTTGGGCACGATCCGGAGATTTCCATGCATAACACCAATGATATTTTAGAAAGCTTGCGTTTTATTGAATCACGTACAGCGACAAAACCAACGATTGGTATCATTTTAGGGTCTGGTTTGGGGCCATTTGCCGATACATTAGAAAATGCAGTCCATATCCCGTATAGCGAGATCCCACATTTCGCTAAGTCCGAAGCGGTTGGCCATGCGAATGAATTGGTGATCGGTACTATCGCAGGTAAAAATGTGGTCGCAATGAAAGGCCGTTTTCATTATTACGAAGGTTTTTCTCTCGACCAAGTCACTTTTCCTGTGCGCCTGATGAAAGCATTAGGTGTCGAGAAATTGATCATTACCAATGCTTGCGGTGCCGTCAATACTGACTTTAACCCCGGTGACCTGATGGTTATCACTGACCATATCAACCTAACTGCTAATAACCCGCTGATAGGGCCAAATAACCCGGAATTAGGTGTTCGCTTTTTGGATGTGAGCGAAGTTTATAACAAAGAGTTGCGCCAAGTGATCCTTGATGTTGCCAAAGAACAAGGCGTTTCGCTGCGCCAAGGTGTCTATGCCTGGTGGACTGGCCCGACTTATGAAACACCAGCCGAAATTCGCATGATTAGAACCTTAGGGGCGGATGCCGTCGGTATGTCAACCGTACCGGAAGCACTGGTCGCTCACCATTCACAAATCAAAACAGTGGGTATTTCCTGCTTAACCAATATGGCGTGTGGCATTTTAGAGCAACCATTAAGCCATGATGAAGTGATTGAAACTGCCGAGAAAGTGAAGGCGACATTCTTGAAATTAGTCACTGGCGTGATCGCTCGCTTCTAACTTATTCTCAAAACAATATAAAGAGTGCCATAGAACACCATGTAGGTAGGTATGAAATGAAATTAAAGGGGTTAGTTTTAGTTTCACTGGGCGCTTGCAGCTATGGCATTTTGTCAACATTGGTTGTATTGGCTTATCAGGCCGGATTTTCTTTGAATGATGTCATCGGTAGCCAAACCGTGCTAGGGGCGGTTCTGCTCTGGCTATTTGTTTTGATTGGCTCCGCCATTAGGCGAAAGTCACTCAGTTGGCCATCGAAGAAACAATCAATATTGATGTTATTGACGGGGACAACAACAGGATTAACTGGGCTATTGTATTACGCATCATTGCAGTATTTATCTCCTGCTTTAGGTGTTGTGCTATTTCTGCAATTTACTTGGATGGGGGTGGCGATAAATACGGCTGTAACTCGCCGAGCTCCTACAGCAATGACGCTGGTGTCAGTATTATTTATCTTAATTGGTACGACATTCGCTACGGGGTTGCTTAATACGATGCATATCCAATTCCATTGGTTAGGTGTTGCATTAGGTTTATGTGCTGCTTTGTCGAATGCGATACGTGTCTATGTGAGTGGTGCACTCGCGGTGAAAACCGATCCTATGATGCGTTCCGCAATTATGGTAACGGGGGGAGCGATACTCACTTCAGTCATTGTACCTCCTACCTTTTTATGCCATTTCTCAACATTTAACTCACTCTTTTTTTCTTATGGATTACCCTTAGCCTTTTTTGGCTCTTTTTTTGGTATGTGGATGTTTGCTAAAGGAACTCCACTTATCGGAACGAGCCTTGCGACAATTTTAAGCTCAATGCAATTACCTGTAACAATCTTGCTGTCTGTTACCGTCTTACATCTACCTCTCGAATTCATTCAGTTTGTAGGCGTTGCCATTATCTTATTCGGTGTCACTATTGCTGAAGTGAAAATAAAAACAAATAAACAAATGCTCTTGAATAAACTGAGGCGCAGTAAGGCGACACGTTAATCAACGTTTAAACTCATCGAACAATATGTCCCGTATGAGTTAGCCAATAATGCTGCCAACCTAAAGAATGACGAGTATAACTCCAAATGGAGACTTGTATGAATATTAAAACCCGCTTAAAAATTATGTTGTTTTTGCAATATTTTGTCTGGGGAAGCTGGTTAGTGACGCTCGGTGCCTATATGATGAAAACACTCAATTTCTCAGGTGCCGAAGTCGGAATGGTTTATAGTTCTAAAGGGATTGCCGCCATTTTGATGCCGGGCATTATCGGAATAATTGCAGATAAATATATTCCCGCGAATCGGTTATATATGATCTGCCATATTATTTGTGCAGGCTCCTTATTCTACGCTGCAACAGTTACTGACTCGACATTGATGTTCTGGATCATGCTAATTAATGCGATGGCATTTATGCCAACCATTGCTTTATCCAACTCAATTAGTTACTCCTCATTAAGCCAATACCAATTAGACTCTGTGGCTAATTTCCCATCAATCCGAGTGTTTGGTACGGTAGGTTTTATTATTGCTATGTGGAGCATTAGCTTATTAAAATTTGAATTAAGTAGCATGCAGCTCTATATCGCAGGAAGTTGTTCGTTATTGTTGGCACTATATTCTTTGACACTACCTCATATTGCCGTGAATAAAAAAGCTATCTCAAGTAGTTGGGTCAGTAAACTGGGCCTTGACGCTTTGGTGTTATTTAAAAAAACTATTATGGCTGTCTTCTTTTTATTTGCGATGTTATTAGGCGCTGTTTTACAAATAACCAATACGTTTGGCAGCCCATTCCTACATGATTTTGCTCGTGACCCGCTATTTCAAGATAGTTTAATCGTACAGTATCCATCTATTTTACTGTCTATCTCACAAATGGCAGAAGTTGGTTTTATTTTAGCCATTCCATTTTTCTTGATGCGTTATGGCATTAAAACTGTCATGTTATTAAGTATGTTCGCTTGGACATTAAGATTTGGTTTCTTTGCTTTTGGTGACCCTTCTGCAATAGGTTTAATGTTCTTGATCTTATCCATGATTGTTTATGGATGTGCTTTTGATTTCTTCAATATTTCGGGTTCTATTTTTATTGAAAAGGAAGTTGATAATCGAATGAGAGCAAGCGCTCAGGGGCTATTTATGACAATGGTCAATGGTGTCGGCGCTTATTTTGGGGCGATATTAAGTGGTCTCGTCGTTGACTACTTTAGCGTCGATGGCGTAAAAGATTGGCATACCATTTGGCTTGTTTTTGCCTCTTATACTGTTGTTCTTGCTGTTATTTTCTACTTCACGTTCCACTACCATCATGATAGGGAAGGTGAACTTGCAGCAGCAAAAGGGTAATGTATTTTATTCGATAGGAGATAAACTGCCCCCTACAATTGGAGGGCAGTTTGCATAATCATTAATGTTCAGCTTGAGAACCCCAAATTGCTTTTGAAACTGGGATTGTCGTAAATTCCTTAATGATTTGATTATAGGTTTCTTCAGGTTTCAGTGACTTAAATTGTTCGGGATAGATGAATTTCGCTAGATACTCCATACCGACAATATTGTAAGGGTGGTTATAAAAATTATGGTAAACGCCATATAGGCGGTTATTTTTTACGGCACTGATTTGGTTAAAACCAACACGTTTTTTGAGCCGTTCAAAGCCACGTTGATTTTCGTCTTCAGTTACGCCATAACCAAAGGGTGCTGCAATATTATTTTTATTGACCCAACGAGAGCCTGTAACAATATAGACATCAGGCTTAGTGGCAATCACTTGTTCTAAAGAGACAGTACCAGAAGCGCCAGGCAAGAATTGGCTACCAATATTATCTGCACCAATTGCCTGTACTAACCCACCCCAACCTGCGTTGTTATGGGTGAAGCAGCAGCTATCGCTACCATTTGCGCCCGCTTTGGCTTCAATAAAAACACGAGGTTTATTTTCAATTTTTGTAGTCGTTTTCTGGATATCAGACAAGCGTGTGTTGTAGAAATCAGTATATGCTTTGGCCTCTTTTTCCTTATTGAGCACTAATCCAAGTATATCGACGCTAGCTGGCGTATTTTTGACGGGCTGTAAGAAAGTATCAATATATAGGACAGGAATATTGGCATCTTTTAAGCGGCTGACAACACCTGAACCTTCTAAGGCTGGCTTTGCACGCAGTTGCGCAATTAATACATCCGGTTTTTGCGCAATAACCACTTCTGTATTGACCTCACCTTTATCATTAAACCCCATGTCTGGGATTTTCTGCATATCCTCTTGCCATTTTTTCTCCAGTAACGTTACTGTTTGTGGATCAGATTTTTTAAGGTTGTTGTTCCATGCAACAACACGACTAAATGGATCGTCCCTATCAAGCAAAGCAAGGGTTAAAATATCTCGACCATCCTGTAGCACAACACGTTTAGGCTCTTGCTTTAACGTGATTTTTTGACCGTCCATATCGGTGATTGTGATTGGATAAGTCGTTGCTAATGCTGAAAATGAGAGTGATGTGATAAATGTTATTGAGAGCAGGTGATTAACTATCTTCATATTTAGACCCCTTTTGAGCAAGATTAGATAATAACAATTATCATTATCATATGTAAAATGTCCGGAACAATAACCTATAATCTTTTTCTATTTATTGATGAGTTAATGTTTTTTTTGATTTAATTCATCAGGTTATAATCTTAATCATTTGAATAAGTTTTCGGGTGGCGTTAAGAAAGAGAGGAGAAAAATGTACCTCGATTAGCGGAGAAGTACGCTGTAAGCGACTGATGGTAGGATGATATTTGCAGTTGAATAAGGAGGGTGGTAAAAATTGTATGAATATTTAATAAATGACACACTCTACAAGCAATTGAGTGTGTCTAATAATACGTTTCTAATTACTCTTAGAAATCAAGACATAGGAGATGACTTTTGAAAAATTAACCTTCAGTAGTATTTTTTCATTATGAAGTAATGGATAATCCCCTTTATCTCTGGATTTTTTAAATCGACTAATAATAAATTTATTGAAAATTTTTAATTTATCCTTTCTTCTGTGAGAAGGTAACCAAGAGCCACTAAAATGGTGGATAGAAAAGTTAATCTTATTATATTCAGGGCTGCAAAAGTAATAAGATGGGTAGATGACTACTCCTTCAGCTAGATGAGATTCTTGGGTACCATCATAGGGAGGGTTGAGACCAAACTCACTGGAAAAATAACGGCTAATTTTAAATGTATTGGGCTCTAATATAAGTTCTCCGTCGACTTCAAATTTTACATTATCATAGTCGGAAAGTAACGCTTTAACTACAGAAGAACCTTTTTCTGACCCCATAGCTGCAGTAATGGGTAAGTATTTTCCATTGTACTGCTCATACCCGCTAAAAAATGTTAAATTCAAGAAGCGGTCAAAACTTTGTGTGACTTCAACATCACTATCAAGGTAGATACCTCCATAATTATAGAGGGCATAAAGCCTTATATAGTCAGAAGCAAAAGCCCATTTTTTATTTTTTATAGCCTCGTTGACATAAGTGTTATTTATTGTTTCTAGGCAGTCATTACCCCATTCCATGATCTCATAATCAGGAAGGTGTTGTTTCCAAGTTTCAATACAATCTAACACAAACTGAGGTTTTGGGTTATTACCAACCCAGATATAATGTATTATTTTAGGTATCAAAATTTATTCCTTGGCTCTCATTCTCTGCTATATATCATTGTGAAATAGCTGATTATTTTACTCACAAAAAAGAAAAAATTACGAGTTTTAAGATAATTTTTAGGAAAATTTAGCATTTCAACTCAAAACTAACTCTTAATAATGTATTGTTTTTGCTCAGTATCTTTGATTGAGCTGACAGTGCTCTAACCTCTAAAGGATTTTACAAATTTTTTTGAATTTTGGTTTATTTTATAATTACGTTATCTTTTATCACTATGTATGGTAAAGAATATTATACATATTACCATTTTAGTGATCTAAAAAATCTTCTTATCTGCAGTAACCATAAGGAAATCCTATTTTCAATATAGCCTTTCTTTCTCCTTGTTGTACTTGGTTTTATTCTGTATTTTTCGATATTACTGTTGTCAGCAGTCAACAATGGGTGTTTAATTATTTCAGTAAGAAAATACCCTTTAACTATTTTTTGATTGTAGAATAAACTCCATGCATCAGCTACGTAATAAGCTTCTTCAAATAATTTGACAAGTTTTTCGCATTCGTTCCGGTGAATTAGATAACAACATGTTCGGGCCAGTTTGTTTGGCTTATACGTCACTTTTCTAAATGTAATATCACCTATTTTAATTTTATTAAAAAAGCTTAGGGAAATACTTTGTCTCGTACGTAACCCTTCTTGACCACCTAATAAATAGATATGTTCTTTTTTTAATAGAGATGTTTTTCCATTTTCTAATTCATGGATTAGATACGATAATTGAGCATCAAGTATAGCATCATCTTCAAGGATAATGGCCCATTCAATATCACTATTAATGATAGTTTTATAAATTAATTGATGGCTTAAACTACATGCAACCTCATTAGCACAAGATGGTTTATTATAATTATAATTCAAAGAATTGAGATAATCAGGCTGTAGGTCTTTCCCCTCTATAGCATCCACCATTGTCCACGGTAAATTTTGTATTGACAGAGCATGTGTAATTTTTTCTCGTCGTTCAATATCCTTCTTTAGTGAAACGATGAAAATAGGAGTTACATTTTCCTTACTCAATTTAGCTTGTTTGTTATTACTCTGTATCATACAAAATGCCTTCTCTATGATCATTAATCACTATAAAACAAGTTACAGCATACTACTTTGCTGAAATCTTCATAATTCATTGTTATTTACATAAAAATAAATTTTTCGGACTATAAGCCAATAACTATGATAGGTTATTGGCTTAATATCAATATTCACATCACTCAATATTCTGAATTTGCTCTCTCATTTGTTCTATCAAGACCTTTAACTCAACTGCAGAGTTAGTCACTTCACTATTGATAGACTTTGACGCTAATGTATTGGATTCACGGTTAAATTCTTGCATCATAAAATCTAAACGTCGGCCATTTGCATCTTTCTTTTTAAGAATATTGCGGGTCTCTTTAACATGAGCTTCAAGCCTATCAAGCTCTTCAGCGACATCAATACGTTGAGCGAGCAAAATCAGCTCTTGCTCTAAACGATTACTATCGACTTGAATATCAGCCTCTTCTAACTTCGCCTGTAAACGGTCACGTTGCCATTGTAAAATTTCAGGCATATGCTGACGAACTTTGGCTACTTCCACTAAAACACCATCAAGGCGCTGCTCAATAAGAGCGTGTAACGCAGCACCTTCAGCTTCTCGACTTTGAATGAAAGCATCTAAGGTCTCATCAAGGCCAGCTAATAGCTGCTCACTGATAGCATCTAAATCTTGCTCCTCAGCGGACATAACGCCTGGCCAGCGCAGAATTTCAAGTGGGTTAATTTCACCTTCGTGACTGTAGTTTTTCACCCAGTTAGCCGCACTAATAATTTGGCGAGCTAGATCCTCATTAAGGATAAGCTCTCCACGTTTTGCACCATCTAATTCAAAACGTAAGTTACACTCGACTTTACCGCGAGTAAGGCGTGCACGGATCCGCTCGCGGATCACCGGTTCAAGGCTTCGAAATTGTTCAGGTAGGCGGATATATGTTTCTAGGTAACGTTGGTTTACGGAACGCAGCTCCCAGGCCGCACTCCCCCATTCACCCTTGATGTCACGGCGGGCAAAAGCGGTCATACTACGGATCATAATTCGTTCCTATCAAAATGAATACTAGAAGGATTATAGCGCTATGCGCGATGTCAGGATAGGCATTATCGGTTTAAGGACGTATAATGCGCGGCAATTAAGTTGAAAATGGAGATAACACCATGCGTCCAGAAGGCAGAATGGCAGACCAAATGCGTCCGATTAAAATATCACGCAACTATACTAAGCATGCGGAAGGCTCTGTTCTTATTGAGTTCGGCGACACTAAGGTGTTATGTAATGCAACAGTAGAGGAAGGTGTACCTCGTTTCCTAAAAGGGCAAGGTCAAGGTTGGGTTACCGCTGAGTATGGCATGTTACCTCGCGCAACCAACTCACGAAATCAACGTGAAGCAGCCAAAGGGAAGCAAACAGGCCGTACAATGGAAATCCAACGCCTGATAGCACGCTCTCTACGTGCTGCGGTTGACCTTAAAAAATTAGGTGAGTACACCATTACCTTAGATTGCGACGTAATACAAGCCGATGGCGGAACACGTACCGCTGCAATTTCAGGTGCTTGCGTTGCGTTGGTTGATGCCCTCAATAAAATGGTTGAACAGGGTAAACTTGCACAAAGCCCACTAAAATCTATGGTTGCAGCAGTTTCTGTCGGAATCGTTGATGGTGAAGCATTGTGCGATCTTGAATATGTCGAAGATTCAGCAGCAGAAACCGATATGAATGTTGTGATGATGGACGATGGTCGCATGATCGAAGTTCAGGGAACAGCAGAAGGTGAGCCGTTTAGCCATGATGAGCTTTTATCCTTATTAGCGCTAGCAAAAACGGGGCTAGGATCGATTTTTGAAGCTCAACGAGAAGCGTTGAAATAAAGTTATTTTTAATAGGCGGCTGAAATAGTCGCCTTTTTTATGTTCGGCGATTTGGTAAATATCGCCAGAGATATGCAACCTAATATATAGATGTTAACGATTGAGGAGATTGACCCATGAAAGCCTATCAGCGCGAATTTATAGAACTTGCCATGAAAAAACAGGTACTAAAATTTGGTGAGTTTACGCTGAAATCAGGCCGTAAAAGCCCTTATTTTTTTAATGCGGGTTTATTTAATACGGGGCGTGATTTGGCATTAGTTGGTCGTTTCTATGCCCAAGCGCTTAAGGAAAGTGCGATTGAGTGTGATGTGCTGTTTGGGCCTGCTTATAAAGGCATACCGATTGCCACAACCACGGCTGTCGCCCTTGCTGAGCATCATGATGTGGATATGCCATATTGCTTTAATCGTAAGGAAGCAAAAGATCATGGTGAGGGAGGCACTCTGGTTGGGAGCCCATTACAGGGGCGTATTGTTGTGGTCGATGATGTTATTACGGCAGGTACTGCTATCCGTGAGTCGATGGAAATTATTAAGCAACACAATGCAACGCTAAATGGTGTTCTGCTCTGCCTTGACCGTCAAGAGAAAGGGAAAGGTGAGATCTCTGCTGTACAGGAAGTTGAGCGTGATTATCACTGTAAAGTGTATTCTATTATCACCATGAGCGACTTGATCGCTTATCTGGCTGAACGTGAGGATATGCCGCAACACCTTATTGCGATGAAAGCTTATCGCCAGCAATATGGTATTTAATGTATTACACGTTGTTGGCTTTAAATTGGGCCGGAAATTAAGGGTGACTTGCCATAGTTACCCTATCAGTTTGCATAAAAGATGCCGAAGTAGCAAGCCTCTCTCTACAAGCAGTACTTTAGCTTTCAGTGAGTGTTAACTCAGGGAAATAACCTACTAAAAGAAAAAAGCCCTCGCCCAAAGAGTGGGCGGGGTGAGTAGTAGTTTAATCTGTTATTGTAACTGAGCTAAAATTAAAGGCCAGCGAGATTCAAATTCTACCGTTGGGCGATAGCGAAATTCTGAACGGACAAAACGCGATAGCATCCCTTCACAAAAAGCAAGTAATTGCGTTGCCAATAGGGATTCATCATGGATAAAGCCTTGACCGTCACGTATTTTTTTCTCTTTTAATACCTGCCGTAGCTGTGACTCAATCCGTTCAAAGAGCTGATTGATACGCCCTTGTAGCCTATCTTGCTCAAACATGAGCGCATGGCCTGTCATAATACGGGTTAGGCCAGGGTTTTTTTCTGAAAAACCTAAAATAAGCGCTAAAATCAATTTAATACGAGTTAACGTATCTTTTTCATCATTCAGGATAAGATTGATACGCGATACTAAAGAGTCCTCAATAAACTCAATTAAACTATCGAACATTTTGGTTTTACTTGGAAAATGTCGATAGAGTGCGGCTTCTGATACACCAACATTTGCCGCTAGTTTTGCGGTTGTAATTCGTTGACTACCATCACTACTTTCTAACATCAGCGCAAGTGATTGTAAAATATCTTCGCGCCTGTTGCGTTTTTTTGTTATCGCTTTTTCTGCCATGTCTGATAAGACCCCTGCTAAAACAGCAAAACAAACTATCTAAAATTTTGCCCTGAGTAAATAGCCATCAAAGGGCAAAAAGAAGATAAAATAGGACGGTTTGTATGAGAGCTTATTAATTCCAAAGGTCTATTCTTGTTATCTATGGTTAGATGCACGCTCGTAACACTTCGTGTTAAATGAAGATATAACTATTCCTTGTTGTTGGAACGCTTTAAATCCTCTGAACACGTTAGCGTATCAGCCCTCAATACGGTAAGACTTGAGGTTTTTTGTTAGAGATATCAAACAAACGTAGCATAACACATTCAACTCATCATTATTGTTAGCATTATTAAGACCCGTTGCATCAACGGATCTTTTGTCGTGATAAACAAGTGAGGGTTGAATAACAATACCCCTGGTAACAGAGCCCTTTTACTATAACGACACCGCCTATTTTCCGGTTAATTTACTGATAATTTTATTTTTATTCCGCCACTTAACATAGCGTTGATATTACCAGTAAAGCTTTGAATTAGGATTATGCAGATTTATTGACGACCTGAATGACCGAAACCACCGGCTCCACGCTCTGTAGCATCAAAGTCATCGACGATATTAAATTCTGCTTGAACAACGGGTACAAAGACCATTTGAGCCATGCGCTCACCTGGTTCTATTGTAAAGGTCTGGTTGCCTCTATTCCAAACAGACACCATCAGTTGGCCTTGATAGTCAGAGTCAATTAAGCCTACTAAATTACCGAGTACCACGCCGTGCTTATGACCGAGGCCTGAACGAGGGAGGATCACCGCTGCAAGTTGCTCATCAGCAATATGGATAGCGAGGCCAGTAGGAATTAGTTCAGTCTGACCGGGTGCCAAATCAATTGGCGCGTCAAGGCAGGCACGTAGATCTAACCCTGCGGAGCCAGATGTCGCATAAGTTGGTAACGGAAATTCATTACCAATACGGGGATCAAGAATTTTTAGATCAATTTTTTTCATAACGTTGAAGTATCTCGTCTAATAAACGGTGGCTTAATTCAAGTTTACTACTGTGTGGTAAACGGACATCACCAAAGGCATCGAAAAGATGTAACGCATTATTATCACTGTTAAAACCATTATCAGCGAGAGAAACATCATTCGCGCAAATTAGATCCAACTGTTTTTGTTGGCGCTTTTGGCGTGCGTATTCTTCCACATTTTGGGTTTCGGCTGCAAACCCAACCACATAAGGGCGATTTTGCGTTAACTGACCAACACTCGCAACAATATCTGGGTTTTTAACTAATGTAATGGCAACTTCATCACCTTGCTTTTTGATTTTATTTTCTGCGATGGTTTTTGCACGATAATCAGCAACGGCAGCACAACCAATAAAGATATCCTGTTGTGCAATAGTGTGGTGGACTTGCTCATACATATCGAGAGCGCTGATAACATCAACCCGTGTGACTCCGGAGGGCGTTGCTAAATTCACTGGGCCAGCGATTAAAGTGACTTGTGCCCCGCGTTGGCTTGCCGCTTCGGCGATTGCAAAACCCATTTTCCCAGAACTGTGATTACTGATAAAACGGACGGGATCTAAGTCTTCACGAGTAGGTCCAGCAGTAATCATGATTTTTACACCTTGTAAGTCTGTTCGAGAGCGGAAATGCTCGCAGGTTAGGCGTACTATCTCGAGTGGGTCTATCATTCGACCCGGCCCAACGTCGCCACAGGCTTGGCTACCATTATCTGGACCCCAGATAATATATTGACGTTGTTTCAGTTTAATTAAATTTTCTTGTGTTGCGGTTGCACGATACATTTGTTGGTTCATGGCAGGTACAACAGCAATGGGGGCTGCCGAAGCTAAACAAATTGTCGTGAGTAGGTCATTAGCCATACCTGAAGTGACCCGAGCAATTAAATCTGCGGTAGCCGGCGCTAATATGATGATATCTGCCCATTTGGCCAATTCAATATGGCCCATTGCGGCCTCAGCAGCGGGATCAAGTAAATCATCAGAGACAGGATGACCGGAAACCGCTTGTAGCGTCAAAGGGGTTATAAAGGCTTTTGCACCATGGGTCATAACAACACGAACTATTGCGCCTTCATCACGTAACCGACGGGTTAGTTCAGGAATTTTATACGCGGCAATACCACCACTAATGCCGAGAACTATTTTTTTACCTAATAGCTGTGTCATGGTTCTATCCATCTAATTATCGTGAAGAGCATCTTATCATATCAGAAATATCGTTGAGAGCACTGTATATATCATCACCCTTTTATTTTTGCGAAGCGCTACGCAAATTCAACAGTTATGCGTTGTTGTGCCTATCGTCTGCATATAAAAGTGGGAGCGCAAAAGGAGAAATAGGGGGGTGATGATGGAATATGAAGAGAACTTACAGCCAAGGGAAAAACTGTTAGCTTATGGTGCGGTAGCACTGACTGACGTAGAGCTATTAGCGATTTTTTTACGAACAGGTAGGCAAGGGGAATCAGTAATTGAACTTGCGGAACGTTTGCTCAAAGAGTTCGGTTCTTTATACCTTCTTTTACAAGCGGATTACTCAAAGCTGTCGAAATGCAAGGGAATTGGTGTGTGTAAGTTCTCCCAACTTCAGGCAATTAGTGAGCTGGCACGCCGGTTTTTTGCTGAACAATTTTTATATGAAGATGTGATATCAGACCCAAACCTATTAAAAATGAGGTTAGTCGAGCTATTTTCTGGTCAAGAAAGAGAGGTTTTCACCGTCTTATTTTTGAACAATCAACATCAAATTATTAGCTACGAAGAGTTATTTAGGGGAACGATCAATCGGGTAGAGGTGCATCCTCGAGAAATCATTCGTTTTGCAATGAAAATGAATGCCAGTGCGATTATATTGGCACATAACCATCCTTCAGGTAACCCAGAGCCGAGTGACGCTGATAGGCAAGTGACGTTTCGTATTAAGGAGGCTTGTACTTTAATGGGGATTAAATTACTTGACCATTTTGTTGTTGGGCATAAAAATCGTGTTTCGTTTCTTGAACGAGGGTGATTGTAAAAGCATTTTTTTGACTAAAAAATGACAACTTTTGCCGCATTGGGCTTGAGTGAGAACGATTGAAAGCGTATACTACGCCACCTTTGAGGATCTTGGGTTTGGCGAGAAGAGCCTATCTCAGTAAATTTTTTTACTAAGATGATAACATTCTTTTCAGTCAATAAAGTTTGCTGAGATGGGCTCCTAAGCCTGACGAGGCGGCCATACCCAGAACAAAAAAGCTCGAGCTGATTAGATTTTTGGAGAATAGACATGTCACGAGTCTGCCAAGTTACTGGCAAGCGTCCAATGAGCGGTAACAACCGTTCACACGCATTAAACGCGACCAAGCGTCGTTTTTTGCCAAACCTGCACTCTCACCGTTTCTGGGTTGAGTCTGAGAAACGTTTCGTAACACTGCGTGTATCTGCTAAAGGCATGCGTATTATCGATAAAAAGGGTATTGATGCTGTTCTTGCTGAACTGCGTGCCCGCGGTGAGAAGTACTAAGGAGCTAAAAAATGGCTAAAGGTATTCGCGAGAAAATCAAGCTGGTTTCTTCTGAAGGTACTGGTCACTTCTATACCACTACGAAGAACAAGCGTACTATGCCAGAAAAACTGGAAATGAAAAAATTCGATCCAGTTGTTCGTAAGCATGTAATCTACAAAGAAGCAAAAATTAAATAATTTTTGTTTTCTTATAAAAAACCCAGCTTTGGCTGGGTTTTTTTATTTTAAAAATCAAAAAGCTATGACGATAGGCATTCAAAGCTATATCGATTATTACTAAAGTAGTAACATGTTTATTATTGATTGAATTAATAGTGTTAGTTTTTGTCAAAGAACTATGTCATTTTACGTATAGATATAATTAAGAGTGTCTGGTGAAAAAACAGTTTAAAAAAATTCTTGTTATCAAGATGCGGTTTCATGGGGATATGTTACTGACGACGCCCGTCATCAGTACATTAAAACAAAACTATCCTGATGCCGAGATTGACGTGTTACTTTATCAAGATACGATCCCTATTTTGTCTGAAAATAGGGAAATTCATGCCTTATATGGTATGAAAGGTAAAAAGGCTAATGGTCTAAGTAAAGCATGTAATTTTATTCGTTTATTATTCAAACTACGCCGTAATAAGTATGATTTAGTTGTGAATCTAGCCGACCAATGGATGGTGTCTCTTCTGGTGCGTTCTATCCCTGCCCAAATGAAAATCTCCCATAAATTTGGTCATCGAGATTCCAAATATTGGCTAAATAGCTTTACACACTTGACCGAGCCTCATGGTGAACACGTTGTTATGAATAATCTTTCTGTGCTTGAACCGTTAAAAATAACGAATCTAAAAACCAATTTAACGATGTCATACACAGAAGAAGATTGGAAAAATATCGATCAAAAGTTATTAGAGCTAGGTGTACACAGCAGTTATGTGGTGATCCAGCCAACCGCACGGCAGATATTTAAATGTTGGGATGATGAAAAATTTGCACAAGTCATTGATGCATTACAATCTCGTGGGTATCAGGTTGTTTTGACCTCAGGGCAAAGTAAAGAAGACCTAAACTGTATTGAGACGATTGCTTCTCATTGCCAAACTAAGCCTATTACTGAATTGGCAGGTAAAACGACGTTTCCTGAGCTTGGTGCCTTAATTGCGCATGCCGCGTTATTTATCGGGGTTGATTCAGCACCGATGCATATTGCAGCGGCTGTAAATACACCAATAGTGTGTTTGTTTGGCGCAACGAATAATGTATTTTGGCGTCCGTGGAGTGATAATGTTGTGCAGTTTTGGGCGGGTGATTATGAGGCGATGCCACCAAGAGAAAAGCTCGATAGAACTAAAAAATATCTTTCTATCATTCCCGCATCTGATGTTATTGAGGCAACAGAAAAAATGCTGCCTATGAATATTCGTTCAATAATGACAAGGTTCTGAGATGATTTTGGCATTTTGTCTGTACAAGTATTTTCCATTCGGTGGTTTGCAGCGTGATTTTTTGCGTATTGCATTAGCATGTCAGGCAAGAGGACAGCAGATCCGCGTCTATACTCAATCATGGGATGGCGATAAACCTGCAGGGTTTGAAATTATCATTGTGCCTGTGACTTCTAAAACCAACCATGGACGTAATGCGCAGTATTGTGAGTGGGTTCAGGCACATATTAAACAACATCCTGTAGCTCGTGTGGTTGGCTTTAATAAGATGCCGGGCTTAGATGTTTACTATGCAGCGGATGTTTGTTACGCAGAAAAAGTCGCCAATGAAAAAGGTTTTTTCTACAAATTGACGCCTCGCTATAAACATTATGCCCAGTTTGAAAAAGCGGTGTTTCAGACAGGAAAGCCGACTAAGCTATTAATGTTAACACCTCACCAAATTGCACATTTTAAAAAACACTATGCTACAGAAGCGTCGCGTTTTTATATGCTGCCGCCGGGGATTGCGCAAGATAGAAAATACGATAAACAAATCCCCAATGCGCGGCAAATTTATCGAGAGAAAAATCAGATACCTCAGTCAGCGTATTTGTTGTTGCAGGTCGGTTCCGACTTTAAGCGTAAAGGGGTCGATAGAACCTTAAGAGCGATGGCTGCATTGCCTGAGGAGATTAAGAAAAATACGTTATTAATGGTAGTTGGGCAGGATAAGCCTGAAAAATATCAGCGTCTAGCAAATACACTGGGTATAGGTAAACAAGTCTCCTTTTTTAGTGGGCGTAATGATGTTGCTGAGCTAATGGCAGCGGCTGATATCTTAATGCATCCAGCATACCAAGAAGCGGCGGGTATTGTGTTGCTGGAAGCTATAACAGCAGGTTTACCCATTATTGTTACGGAAGTTTGTGGTTATGCTTCATTTATTGCTGATGCTCAATGCGGTATTGTGATCCGTGAACCATTTGAGCAAAAAACGTTAGATTCTGCGCTTTCAGAAAGCCTGCAAAATAAACAACAATTAAAAAATTGGGCAGAAAAGGCGCGGTATTTTGCGGATACAGAGGACTTATATAGTTTACCTGAAAAAGCGGCTGATATTATTTTAGGACATCTAGATGATTGAACTTAAAACACCTTTTAGTGAGCTATGGAAAAATAAAGATCCTTTTGTTGAAACTGAGCAGTTAGAAGGTGAGGTTTTTCGTCAGCTAGAAAGTCGCAAAACATTGCGCTTTGAGCTTGGTGGTGAGAGCTATTTTATCAAAATCCATTATGGTACAAGCTTAAAAGAGGTGTTAAAAAACCTGTTTTCATTAAGGCTACCAGTATTGGGGGCTGATAGGGAGTGGAACGCAATTCATCGGCTAACAAAAGCGGGTGTGGATACGATGGATGGCCGTGCATTTGGGCAAAAGGGTGTGAATCCGCTACGCCGCCATTCCTTTATTATTACGAAAGATTTAACGCCAACGGTGAGTTTGGAAGATTACTGTGCAAATTGGCCAAGCCTAGCGCCTGATTTTAGAGTTAAACAATTGATTATTCGCCGTGTTGCTCAAATGGTACGTAAAATGCACGCCGTTGGTATTAATCACCGCGACTGTTATATTTGCCATTTTTTACTACACTTGCCTTTCTCAGGTGAAGAGCAGGATTTGAAAATCTCGGTGATAGATTTACATCGAGCGCAACTTAGAAAGAAGGTTCCAACTCGTTGGCGCGATAAAGATCTTATTGGGTTATACTTTTCTTCATTAAATATCGGCCTAACAAGCAGAGATATTTTCCGTTTTATGAAGGTTTACTTTGATTCGCCTTTACGAGAAATTTTAAAAGAAGAACAAGCTTTGGTACTCAAAGCAGGAAGCAAGGCAAAAAAAATCCAAGAGCGTACAATTAGAAAGTCATTGTAACATTCTCCGAAAAAGAGAGTAAAAAGAATATGTTTTTTGATAAACAAAATGCAGTAACTAAACAGATAAATCTATCTTCTTCTGGTGAGGAACACCCTAGTACTAGCTTACATATCTCTTATGGTATAGACCGTAACTTCTTGTATGGATGTGGGATCTCTATTGCATCGATATTAAAAAATAATTTGGATATGCATTTTGTCTTCCATATTTTTACTGATTATTTTGACGATGAATGGAAAGGTTTATTTAAACAACTCGCAAGCCAGTATAATACTAGTATTATCATTTACCTAGTTGACTGTGAGCAACTAAAGTCATTACCAAGTACTAAAAATTGGTCATACGCAACCTATTTTCGATTTATTATCGCAGATTATTTTTCAAATCAATTAGAACGTATGATTTACATGGATGCAGATATTATATGTCAGGGTTCATTAAATGAATTGTTAGATATTAAGTTTAGCGATGATCAAGTTGCTGCTGTTGTACCTGAAAGAGATGCTGTTTGGTGGCAGAAAAGAGCTGATGCTTTAGGGGTTCCTAATATTTCCACTGGGTATTTTAACGCAGGGTTTTTACTAATCAATCTGATAAACTGGTCTCGACTAGATATTTCGGCTAAAGCGATGGAATTATTATCTCAAGAAGAGATAAAAGCAAAAATATCCTATTTAGATCAGGATATTCTTAATATATTACTAACAGGCAAAGTTATTTATCTTGATGGAAAGTATAATACACAATATAGCCTAAACTATGAGCTGCAAAAAGATAAAAAAGAGAACCCAATAACAGATAATACGATATTAATTCATTATATTGGTCCGACTAAACCATGGCATGAGTGGGCGAACTATGCGACTGCACAGCCATTTATTGAGGCCAAAAAATCTTCGCCATGGAAGGATATTCCACTGCTAAAAGCAAAAAGTAGCAACCATTTGCGTTATTGTGCGAAGCATATGTTTAACCAAGGTAAATTATTTTTTGGAATCAAAAATAGCATTCAATACTTTTGGGCTAAATTAAGTAATTAATCATTGGGTAAATTATGCCTTTTTTAGAAAGAAATCAGAATACTCTTTCGAAGTATAATAAAGCTTTAATCTTTATGTTTGTTGTGCTTTTTTTTGTGGACAATGTTACTAGGTATAAACATATACTATTCTATCTAATGATAGCTACATGTTTGGTATATTTATCATTAGATACAAGAAGGGTGCTAAAAAGATTAAATAATAAACTTTTATACTTAGTCATGTTGTTTTCATTGGTTTTTTATATTTCAATAAGTTACTCAAGCATGCCTGATGCATCAATGAGAGCGATTAATAATAACTTCTTGAATTATGGGGTGCTTAGCCTATCTCTTTTATTACCGATTCTTCTCTACAAAGAAAATATAAAAACGATTTCAAATTTACTATTGACTAGTTTTTCTGCATCATTAGTGTTTGTTTTACTTATTGAACTATATCGGTACTATGAGGCTTATCAGAATGGTATTTTACCATTTACAACCTACAACTTTAGGAATGTTTCAGATGCCTTGGTTTTTTACTTTCCTATAATTCCGATCCTTTGGTATCTATTGCCTAAATCTAAGCTGATTTATTTTTATATACTAAGTGTTGTATTTTTATTTGTTTTGTTAGGGACTCTTTCCCGAGGTGGGTGGGTTGCTGTGGCTATGGCAGGTTTATTATTTTTATGTTTTAAACGTCCATGGAAATTGATTGGTTCGATACTATGTATCTCGTTAATTTCATTGATCTCATTAAAATCAATCTACCCAGATATGACTAAAACTCTATTTTATAAGCTTGAACAAACTGATAGTACTCATCGATATAAAAATGGTACACAGGGAACAGCACTTGAGTTAATTTTAGAGAATCCAATTATTGGATATGGATTTGGTGATAAAATATACATTGATAAATATAATAGTGTTGTACCAGAAAAACCGGATTGGGTATTTAAGAAGTCATTGGGGCCTCATAATATCTGGCTATATATTTGGTTTGGTGTAGGTATCTCAGGGCTGATTGCTTTTAGTGCGGTTTTTTTGTCGATGTGTTTTTCCTTATTCAAGGAAATCAAAAGTACAGTCAATGAATCAAAAAGCCATTTTGCATTTATAGCGTTATTAATGAGCCTCATTAGCTTTTATCTGGTTCGAGGGATGTTTGAGCAAGTGGACCTAAAACCATTAGGTGTTCTTTTAGGTTTTTTAATTGCTATGATGGGGCACAGTTCAACAAAGAATAAGAGAAAACACTATGAATAACCTCATAACAAATAAATATGTGCTCGGCGAAGTGGGTAAAGCTGATAATACCTTGTTATCATGCTTAGATGTTATTTATGGTTCTGATGAAAACTATCAGTTTGGAGCTGGGGTTTCAGCGGTGTCTTTACTCATAAATAATCCAACCACATTTTTTAGATTCCATTATTTTCTAGATAAAGTTAGCCCAGATTTTCTAGAGAAACTTAAAGTTATTGCAAGTCAGTTTCAAGTGGAATTTCATGTTTATGAATTAGATAACAAATTACTGAAAACACTTCCCGCTTCTGATGTTTGGTCATCAGCGATGTACTTTCGGTTAGTTGCCTTGGATTATCTGTCGATTGATTATGATTTTGCACTCTATTTAGACGCGGACGTTGTGTGTAATGGCATCTTAGATTTAACGACTAATTTAATCAAAGGCAAAGTCTGCGGTGTCGTTGCTGATGATATCGGTGTAAGAACGAAAAGTGAAACAAGGCTTCATGCGCCTTCACTAGCAAAGACTTACTTCAATTCTGGTGTCATGTTTGTCAACTTAAAAAAATGGCATGAAAAGCAGATTACCCAACAATGTTTTGAGTTGTTATCAGCAGAAAATGCTAAGCAACGATATAAATATCCTGATCAAGATGTGTTAAACCTTATTTTAAGAGATGACTTAGAACTACTTAACCAAAGATTTAATACTGTTTATACACTAAAAAATGAATTATATGACTCAACTCACCAAAAATATCAACAGGTTATTACACCTGAAACAGTCCTAATTCATTACACAGGTGTGAGTAAACCTTGGCACACATGGGCAAATTATCCCGCTTCCCAACCTTTTTATAAGGCTTTGATGCAATCGCCTTGGACAACGAATGACTTAAAACCTGCAACTAAATTTGTTGAAAGAAAAAAAGAGTATAAACACTTATTAAAACAAGGAAGGTTTATTAAGGGTTTTTTATCAGGGAGCCAATATTTATTTATGAAAATGTTCAGGAGCAAAAGATACTAATATGATTAATAAAATAGTTTTCACAGTAACTCCTATTTACTCTATTCCACCGAAAAGTGCGGCGGCAGTTGAGTCGTGGATATATCATGTTGCAAAAAGGTTAGAAATAGAAAATCGTATCGTATGTATTCAAAATGAGGGATATTCTCATTATTCAGAAGTCAACGAGAAATGTTCAATTGAAAGAATAAAATTTGGCAAAATCTATACTAGGCTTTTTAAAAAATGGACTAGGCTAGACCCTTATTCATATGCAGATCGTATTGTAAAAATAAAACGCAAGTTTGCGACTAATAGTGATGAAAGTATCATTATTGTTCATAACAATATTAAGTTATTTAAAAAAATAATTAAAAAAGAAGGGCATAAAAACGTTATACTCCACATGCATAACTGTTTTGAACCACAAAATGTACCTGCTAATATTAAAATCATTGTTCCGAGTCATTTCACTCATAATTGGTTTCGAGAACGTTTACCTGAAGCTTCCATTGAAGTAGTCCGAAATGGCTTTGATGGTGATATTTATTCTTTACCATCAGACATTAAACGAGAAGATATTGGTTTGAATAAAAATAATAATGTTATTCTTTTCGCTGGCAGAATTACTCGGGATAAGGGAGTGCTTGAGTTAATGAAAGCTTGCAGCATTTTATTTAAAGATAGAGCTAACTATAAGTTAGTGATTGTTGGAGATATTAATGCTGCATCAAAGGGAGAACATGCAGAATTTCAAGATGAAGTAAAAAATTATGCTCATCAGTTAGGTGAACAATGTATCCTTCTAGGAGGAATACACCCTGAAAAAATGAGGCACTATTACTCTATTGCTGATCTTGTTGCGGTTCCATCTATTGCAGATGAATCATTTTGTATGGTTGCACTTGAAGCTATGGCATCTGGATGTTCAGTCATTGCGAGCCAAAGAGGGGCAATGGTTGAATTTATTAAGCACAATGAAACGGGTTTTATATTTCGTGAACCATTATCAGCCGCTAGCATGGCGGATGATATTAATAATGCTTTAAATCATGATAATAGAAGTCAAATAGCCGATGCTGCAAAGCAGTATGCCTATGACAATTTTACATGGGAAATTGTGAAAAACGAATTGAGAAGTGTTATTGATAAGTGGTATAAATAATTTTTGCATAAGTTCTGAGCATACGTTATTAATATATTGTATTGGCGCAAATCTTGCTTACTCTATATTGAGTTAAGATGGTTTCCATCAGAATGTTGAATTTAGTAACTTATTCAACTAGTTACAGTTATTGATGTTTTTAGCATATTTTTCAGATTATTATGAATAGATATTAGGCTATGATAGAGTTTTTATATGTTCTAAAGTGATTATATTGGAGCTAAAGATAAAAACTGTTTCTTTATCATAAACTAAGTATCGAATAATAATATTCAGTAAGGTTAACAAAATGCTAAGTCATGAAATGATTAAATCACTAGTTGAAATAAGCGGCAGTAAAGCTAATGATCGTGATGACGGCTACTTTCATATTGCTTATGGGGTCGATGAAAAGTTCCTCTACGGTGTTGGCACATCAATTTCATCGATCCTTATTAATAATAAAGAGACGCATTTTCATTTCCATATTTTGGTTGATGACCTAACAGACAAACAGCTTTTCCAACAGCTAGTTGAGAGTAGCCAGCATAAAATAACCATTTATTTGATTGATAACCAAGAATTTAAGCGGTTACCGTTACCATCGCAAGCTTGGAGTCATGCCATTTATTTTAGATTAGTGATTATCGATTATTTTTCACAATCAATTGATAAATTACTCTATTTGGATGCAGATATTATTTGTAAAGGTAACCTTTCATATCTAAAAACATTGGAGTTTAATGAAAATATTTATCTTTATGCAGTAAAGGATAAATTTTGTAGTGAAAAGAAACAGCTACCAATGGATATGAGTAAATACTTTAACTCTGGATTTTTGTATATGTCAATCCAGAAAATGGTTGAAGAAGATATTCCGAATCGGGTGATTGAATTAGTAAAAAGTAGTCATTTTACTCATCCAGATCAAGATGCCTTGAATATTTTACTTAATAATAAATTAGTGAATATCAGTGAGAACTTTAATTTTATGTTCTCTTTAGATTGGTATATTACCAGTAAGAGGGATATTAATAATATACCTGATGAGGTTGTTTTTATTCACTTTGTTGGTTTAACTAAGCCATTTCATGAATGGGCAAATTTCTATAGTGAATATCAATTTTTTGAGATTGCACGACAGAATTCGCCTTGGAAAAATATCCCTTTACTTAAAGCCGAAAGTTATAAGCAATTATCCCGTAAAAAATCACACCTAAGAAAGAATGGGAAGTTTTTGCAATTTTTATTAGCAACAGCAGAATATATGAAAAAGAAAATATTTCATTAAGGTAATGCTGACTTAGTCAGCATTACTCTGCTTAGTTTGATAGCTTTCTGTTGATCAAAATTGCTACTAAAATATTGTATAGAAAGAAAATATCTAAGAATATAAATTCAAAGAGGCAGTAAATTAAAAAATAGCCAATAGAAGAAACAAGTATCCCGACATTGAGAATATTTTTTTGGATTTTTATCGAACTAAGTAGATCTTTTAAATTAATAATATAGGCCAAACAGAATAAAATTAAACCACCTAAACCAACGTTATACATAATGTTTAGGAAGAAGGGATCATCATTATTATGTACGTACTCTTTTTTACGCTCTGAGTAGACACCTCCTCCAGAAAACCGCTCAGCATGGTTATCATTAAGATACTGGTTATAAGATACGGAACCATATCCCACGCCAAAAACTATATTTTTATTTTCATGAGTAAAAATAGGAAGTCTTGTTAAAATAATTTTATCTCTACTTGAGGTAATATTTTTAGCACTTAGAGTCTGATTTATTTTATTTTTTACTTGAGGAATTGTGGTATATGCAATAGTTGTAATACTTAAAGAAGCAATTATGAAAATGACTATATATAAAACAAATCTTTTAATACTTTTGGAGAATAAAAATAAAATAATCAGTGATTCAATAAGTAATGAAAGAACACCACCTCGGCTACCAGTATAGAGTAAAAAACAGAAAGCTAAAATAGATAAAATGAACATCGCAGCTTTTAATATTTTATTTTTAAAAATAAAAAAGGCGCTAAAAGTGAATGGAAAAAGTAAGGTAGTATAGTGAGCAAAGCCATATCTGAGCTGCAAATATAAAGGCAGGTCACTACTTTTAAATTGCTTTAATACAGGTGAAATAAAGATAGTAAAAGCCAGAGTGGCAATTAGAGCATAACTGATTGTTTTTATTGATTTTGATTCATTATTTTTAAAGGCTATTAAAAATAATGAGATAATAATGACATAACGCCAGTCATTAAAAAATTCTTTGAGTGCCTCTAGAGTAAAGCCGGGGTAAGTAAAAAACAGGATACAAGACAAACACCATAAGTTGAATAAAAAGAATACCTTCTTACCCCTAACAAGGTTAATAATGTCATCTTTAATATAGATCTTATTTTTTATAATGACATAAATAGTGTAAAGGAAAAGCAAGGCGGCAGAAATGTTTAAAACACCTTGAGTATCATTTGTAAACATACCCAACATGACAAGAGAAACTAATAGGAAAGGAAGTTGGCTAATAATACTGTTTTTTATATTCACAAATCCGCCTGCTGATGAATGTCATTTTTCTTTTTAGGGTGAGCAAACGCTACGAAATGTTTTTATCGTGCTAGATAACTTATCTTTGATTGCTAATGTATGAATTGTATTTATCATATACTTGAATGTCCAGACTATCAGGCAGTTAACATTGCGATTTAGTTTAAGATATTTGATTTCTATTAATCATTTCGATGTTTAAGGATCGACTTATGCCAGAACTACCCGAGGTTGAAACCAGTCGTAGAGGGATAGAACCACATCTTGTTGGTAACTCAATTCAGTATGCAATTGTTCGTAACAGCCGCTTACGTTGGCCTGTATCAGAGCAAATTAAAAGTTTATCTGATGAAATGATTTTAAGTGTACAAAGGCGCGCTAAGTATCTGTTAATCGAACTAAAAAATGGTTGGATTATTATCCACTTAGGCATGTCGGGTAGTCTGCGTATATTGTTGGAAGAATTGCCTGAAGAAAAACATGACCATGTTGATTTGGTATTAAAAGATGGCAAAGTACTACGGTACACGGATCCTCGGCGCTTTGGTGCGTGGTTATGGTGTGATGATCTTGAAACGAGTCGTGTTTTATCCCATCTAGGCCCAGAACCTCTTTCTGATGAATTTAATGCTCAATATTTATTTGAGCAGGCAGGAAAGCGAAAAATAGCCATTAAACCTTGGCTGATGGATAACAAGGTTGTAGTGGGTGTTGGTAATATTTATGCTAATGAAGCACTATTTGCGGCGGGCATTTCACCAGAAAAAATCACGCACACATTGACTCTTGAACAATCGATTGATTTGGTCCAGCAGATCAAAAAGGTACTGCAGCGCTCTATTGAGCAGGGTGGAACCACGCTGAAAGATTTTCTACAATCCGATGGGAAACCAGGGTACTTTGCCCAAGAATTGTTTGTATATGGTAAAAAAGGTGAGCCTTGTTTGATATGTGGCACGCCAATTCTTAGTATCAAACAAGGCCAACGCAGTACCTTTTATTGTCCTCAATGTCAAAAATAAGCTTAAATTTTATTCAGCTTTTTTAGCATCGCTTCAGCGACAACGGGCGGAAGGAAAGAAGAAATATCGCCATCATGGAGTGCCACATCTTTTATCAGTGACGATGAAACAAAAGATAAGCTTTGTGAAGGGAGTAAGAATACCGTTTCTAATTCAGGAACAAAATGGCGGTTCATGTTTGCGAGCTGCCATTCATATTCAAAATCCGCAACAGAACGAACGCCACGGATAAGTATATTTGCGCCATGTTTTTGTGCGAAATTAGCCATTAGCTCAGAAAAGCCAACCACCTCAACATTGTTTAAGTGCGAGGTGACTTTTTGGGCAAGTTCAACACGCTCTTCAAGGGTAAACATGGGACTTTTGCGTTGGCTATTAGCGATAGCGAGTAATACGTGGTCAAACATTGCCGCCGCACGAGAAACAATATCAATATGGCCTGAAGTAATAGGGTCAAATGTACCAGGGTAAATCGCTTTATGTTTCATAATATTGATATCTCGTTGTTTGTTAACGCTAATTTAAAAAATTTAAATTAAGTAATATGTGCATATTATCAACATTATCGACTATTAAGTGCTGTTGCAACCGACTAATGATGCCCTAAGCGAATTTTAAAGCTATTTTTAGGTGCATATTCTGCACACTTTAATAAAAGGTTTATGTTAAGATAGCGCCAATTTTGGTAAGTGAATCAGATCGAATGTTATTGCGTTTATATCAGGTACTTCTTTATCTTATCCAGCCACTCATTTGGGTACGCCTATTAGTGCGGGGTCGCAAAGCTCCTGCGTATCGTAAGCGTTGGGGTGAACGTTATGGTTTTTGTGCTGGTAAAGTTGCGCCGGGCGGTATTCTGCTGCATTCAGTATCTGTTGGTGAAACCCTTGCCGCTGTGCCTTTGGTAAGGGCATTACGGCATCACTATCCGTCATTGCCGATTACGGTAACCACGATGACACCAACAGGCTCCGAACGAGTCGTTTCGGCATTCGGTGATGATGTCTACCATGTCTACCTTCCTTATGATCTCCCGTGCTCTATGCGCCGTTTTCTTAATCAAGTTGATCCTAAATTAGTAATTATTATGGAAACGGAATTATGGCCGAATATGATTAATCAACTTAATCGTCGCCAAATACCCTTAGTGATTGCGAATGCGCGTTTGTCTGAGCGCTCTGCGGCAGGCTACCAAAAATTAGGTAGTTTTGTGAAACGTATGTTGCGTAATGTCACGATGGTTGCTGCACAGCACCAAGAAGATGGTGAGCGTTTCATCAAGCTAGGGTTAAGACGTGTGCAATTAAATGTCACGGGGAGCCTTAAGTTTGATATTTCCGTTACCCCAGAGCTTGCGGTTAGAGCCGTCACATTACGCCGGCAGTGGGCGGCACATCGACCCGTTTGGATTGCCACTAGCACCCATGAAGGTGAAGAGGCTATTGTGTTAGCGGCACACCAGCAATTATTAAAACAATTTCCTGATTTATTACTGATTTTAGTTCCTCGTCATCCTGAACGTTTTGCCAAAGCAGAAGAACTCACCCAAAAAGCAGGCCTTAAGTTTATTCGTCGTAGTGAAGGTATTGTGCCTACTCCTGATATACAAGTGGTTGTCGGGGATACGATGGGGGAGCTGATGTTGTTATATGGAATTGCGGATTTAGCATTTGTTGGTGGCAGCCTTGTGGAAACAGGGGGACATAACCCGTTGGAAGCGGCAGCACATGCGTTACCTGTTTTAATGGGACCACATACGTTTAATTTTAAGGATATTTGTGGGAAGCTGAAGCAGGCGGATGGCTTAATTACGGTGACTGATAGCGATTCAATGGTTCAAGCCGTCACTAGCCTCCTGTCAGACGAAGATTACCGTTTATATTATGGTCGTCATGCTGCGGAAGTTTTGCATGAAAATCAGGGGGCGCTACAACGTTTATTAAGGCTTTTACAACCTTACTTGCCTCCGAGAGAGCAATAATTTTAACGATTATTTCTAATTCAGAATATTGAACTTGAATAAAACGACAATAGATGATGACTATTTGTCTTCCTTTCTTATTATTCGCTATAAACTATAGTAGAATCTGCCGTTTAATTTCCATTGGTGCTATTAGGTTTGTATTTTTATGCATGATGAGTCTGCCTAATAGATAGTGGGTACTTTTACTCAATTATTTAAGACAGTATGCCAGCAATCAATCAATCAACATCAAACAAATATGTTTATTTATGGGTCATTGGCTATGCGGTTGCATGGATTCTAGCCAGCTTTCACTTAGATCCTACAGTGCCTTATGATACGGTGGAAGCCGTTAACTGGGGGATGAATGGGGAGTGGGGTTCACCAAAAAACCCTTGGTTTGTTGGTGTTCTTATGTGGCCTGCTATTTATTTGGGTATTTCCTACAGTTTTTACTGGTACTTTATTCATTTTGTCGGGGTTGCCTTTGGTTTATTGGGGGTCTGGAAATTAGCATACCGTTTAACAGCACGTCGTGACCTAGCTTGGTTTGCGATGTTGATGTTGAATTTATCGGGTGTGATTAATTTTGATATCATTCCTTACAATGATAACTATATTTTAGTGACTTTTTGGGCTTGGATAATCTACTTTTTCTTACGAGCCGTTTATGAAAATCCGGCTTGGTGGCTGCTTTTTGCTTTATTTGCAGGTTTGGCGACAATGGGGAAATATTCAACATTATCGCTGGTAGGATCGGTATTTTTATTAACGTTATTTGTTAAACAAGTTCGCCAAAGTTATCGTTATCCTGTTTTTTATTTAGCGATTGCACTTTGGTTTGCGATTGTATTACCTAATTTCTTTTGGTTAATGGCGAGTGATTTTTCTGCCTTTAAATGGGTGGATTCACAGATTGACCCAGGCTTTAATTTGCATACGACTAAGGCGGTGCTCAGCGTATTTTATCCTTTAATTATTGCCGCCATTATTTTATATAGCTGTGGTGGGAAATTAGGTTGGCCGAAATCGCTAGCAAATCGTATGGCGAATTTCTTGGTTCTTTTCCCATTAGCGGTGATCTATGGTTGGTTCTCTTTCCATGACGGTGGGCGTATTACCGAATGGTTGCAACCCTTTATGGCAGCTTGTGCCCCGCTATTTATTGGCTCTATAACAGTCATGCCGACTAAATCACTCAGAAAACCACTGATTGGTTTAGCCCTTTTCGGTGTCGTGGTTCTGTTAGGTTATTGTGTTGTGCAAGCGGCTAATATTAAGGGCGCAGGGCAAAAATTTATTGGCGTGAAAACGTTGATCGCGGAGGGTGAAGATCGCTGGCATGAACGTTATGGCGTTCCACTAAAATATGTTGGTGGTGAAGATAATTTACATCAATGGTTTATTATCTACGCAAAAGATAGGCCACATGTGATCCAGCCTTGGACTCTTGAACATCATATGCCGCCGAATGTGTATAACCGCAAGATTACAGAAGCGGAGATCCGCCAGCATGGTGCATTGCTGTTAGGTCGTAAGTATGATGATTGCGCTCATGAGAATTTTGATAAGGTTCGTCAGTACTGGCCACAATTTACGATTGAGAAAGAAGAGGTTATCTATCGTTCAGAGCCGGATGCTGAGCCAGAAACCATGTGTTTTGGGTTTATTGCGCCAGAGAAATTATAGGTAAGAATATTAAAACGGCTAATGTTTTAGCCGTTTTAATTCGTATAGATTAATTATAAGTGCTCTTTTAATTGGCTAAAAATTGCCATTGGTTTTATTGAACTCATAGTACCATCCACAGATTTAATTTCATGTTGCTCTAAACCATAGCCGCCAATCAGCCCGGGATCTGTTGGGCCAAACAGGGTGAAATTCGGTTTATCTAATGCGGCGGTTAAATGGCTAAGGCCTGTATCAACAGAAACCACCGCCTTAGCATTAGCAATTTGTAGAGCAACTTCGGCTAAGGTTAATTTAGGCAAAACTTCGACAAAATCAAACCCATCTGCAAGGCGTAATGCCCTTTGGTGTTCATGCTCTGCGCCCCATGGCAGTTTTATTTTTAAACCACTGTTGGCCATTAACCCAATCAGTTCTCGCCAGTGCTCTTCAGGCCAGTGTTTATCATCACGAGTGGTTGAATGCAAGAACACCACATAGTCATCCTGTGTGACTGTGGGGACATGTAAAAAATGTTGAGCGATGGCATAGTCACCTTGCGCTTTAGGACAATCGTAGTCAAGACTCGCGGCAAACAGTTGGCGAATACGTTCTACGGCGTGCTGTTGCTTACTAATTTGGTATTTATAGTCGTAAAAAAAACTGGCAATTGGCTCTCGAATACTGTGGCGATCATAGCCATGTTTAGGGCCATTTGCGAGACGCGTGACCAGAAAGGCACTTTTCAATAGGCCTTGAGCATCAATAATCGCATCATAGCGGGTTGCAGTCAGTTGCTGGCGAAATGCAGCACGTTCGGCGCGAATGGGGGCAGAAAACCAGTTTTTACGCCAACGGCGGATAGCAACAGGGATCACTTGATTGACTGCGCTGTGCCATGTGGGGATCTGCGCAAAACCCTCTTCTACAACCCAATCGAATTGGATATGAGGAAAGGCTTGCTGTGCATCCGTTAGTGCGGGTAGGGAGTGTAACACATCCCCCATCGATGAAGTCTTTACTAGCAGTACGCGCATCAAGCAACACCTATTTGTAATCGCGCCAGCGCATCAACCACTAATTGAGGCTGAATATCGATGAGACTTTGATGATAACCGCTTGCCCCATCACCTTTACGAACTTTATGGTAGCCACTAATTAAGCGGATAACTTCTGCTTTATTCGATAGTGGAGGCGTAAAATCAGGGCTACTTGGGCCATATAGGGCAACAAGCGGTTTATCCAATGCAGCAGCAACATGCATCAGTCCTGAATCATTGCTGACAACGGCCTGACAGCTAGCAATTAAATTCACGGCTTGTTCTAAAGACGTTTTACCCGCAAGGTTACTACAATGCTCATGCGCACTGTCCGTTAGGCTTTGGCGAATTTCCTCACCTGCATCATGATCTTTTTGTGAGCCAAATAAGAGAACTTGATAACCTTTTTCGCTGATCAACTGCTCCGCTAGCGCGGCGTAGTGATAGTGCGGCCAACGTTTAGCCGGACCAAATTCTGCACCAGGGCAGAAGCCAATAATTGGGCGTGTGGTATTGATATTAAACGCTTTAATAGCCTCAGTGACTTCTTGTTCATTAACAGCCAGTTTAGGCCATAAGATAGGCTCTGGAATATCTGCTGCGCTGTGAATGTTTTGCTTATCATAAGCTAATGCAACATAGCGCTGCACCATCAACGGAAAAGCGGCTTTATCTAATGTACGGAGGTCATTAAGTAGTCCATAACGCATCTCACCGCGCCAACCCGTTCGTTTGGCAATTTTGGCAAAGAAGGGCACCAAAGCAGATTTAAATGAGTTCGGAAGAACAATGGCTTGGTCATAACCATTTTGGCGTAAGCTAAGGCCAAGTTTACGGCGCTCACCAATCGCGAGCGCACCATGGCCTAATGGCATTGGGATGGCGGCATTGACTTCGGGCATTTTCGCCAATAGAGGGCGGCACCATTGAGGTGCCATCACATCAATTTGTGCTTGGGGATATTGAGCCTTTAGCGTGCGATATAGGCTCTGTGACATCATCATATCCCCTACCCATGAGGGGCCGATCACCAATATTTTCATAAAGTTGTATTAATCTTCTTTATTCAGCCATTGCATATATTCAGCTACGCCTTCGGCAACTGTTTTAAAAGGTGCCTTATAGCCAGCCGTACGTAATTTTGTCATGTCTGCTTGTGTGAAGCTTTGATAGCGCCCTTTTAGTTTCTCAGGGAATTCAATGTATTCAACAGAAACATTTTTATCACTGTGGAATTGTGTCACAGCATCGGCGACGGCTTGGAATGACTCGGCACGGCCTGTACCACAGTTAAAGATCCCTGAAATATTGTTCTGCCAGAACCATAAATTGACTGCGGCAACATCGCCGACATAAATAAAGTCACGGCGGAAGTTTTCACTGCCTTCAAATAGCTTGGGTTGTTGGCCTTCATTAATTTGCTTATTCAGATGGTAAGCGACACTTGCCATGCTGCCTTTATGACCCTCACGAGGACCATATACGTTGAAGTAACGGAAACCACAAATTTGCGACTGTGCTTCTGGCAAAATTTCGCGAACGTACTGGTCAAAGAGGAATTTCGAATAGCCATAAACATTGAGTGGCTTTTCGAACTGGCGATCTTCAATAAAATTATCACTACGACCACCGTATGTTGCCGCTGAAGAGGCGTAGAGGAATGGGATTTCGCGCTCTAAGCAAAAATGCAGTAACTCTTTCGAATACTGATAGTTATTGTCCATCATGTACTTGCCATCCCATTCAGTTGTGGATGAGCAAGCACCTTCATGGAATACCGCATCGACATCACCAAAATCATCACCGGCGATAATACTCGCAATAAAATCTTCTTTATCAATGTAATCAGCAATATCGAGGTCAACAAGGTTGGCAAACTTAGTACCGTCTTTCAGATTATCGACAACGAGAATATCTGTACGACCAGCATCATTTAATGCTTTGACAATGTTGCTACCAATAAAACCAGCTCCGCCAGTGACAATGATCATCGGGCATACCTCAAAATGGGTTAAGAACAAAAAGGATACGAATTGTTTTTCATAATAGCATTTCTGCGCGCTGACGACACCATAACTGGCAGACAAACATTCTAGAGGCTACATTTTTATAGGGGAATGATCGTGATCTTGGCTGCAAACTTAATTTATTTATGCTGCATCAGTCGATAGTTTTAGTATCTATTATTAAACTCTAAAAATCGTCACATAACAGGAATAAATCATGTCAGAACTATTTTATCAGCAGATTAAAGAGCAGTTAGCCCAAACAGAGGCTGCTGATTTGTTTAAGCATGAGCGGATAATTACTTCCTCGCAAGATGCAGATATTGAAATTGTTGGTAATAAGCGAGTTGTTAATTTTTGTGCCAACAATTACTTAGGATTAGCAAATCACCCAGATTTGATTGAAGCCGCGAAGCAGGGTATGGATAGTCACGGTTTTGGTATGGCTTCTGTCCGTTTTATTTGTGGAACACAAGATAGCCATAAACAACTCGAAAAGAAATTGGCTGATTTTTTAGGTATGGAGGACGCCATACTCTATTCCTCTTGTTTTGATGCGAATGGGGGATTATTTGAAACCTTGCTAGGCCCCGAAGACGCGGTCATTTCAGATGCGTTAAACCACGCTTCCATTATCGATGGAATACGCCTTTGTAAAGCTAAACGGTATCGTTATGCAAATAATGATATGGCAGAGCTTAGGGCTTGTCTTGAAGAGGCTAAAGCCGCAGGTGCACGCCACATTTTGATTGCGACGGATGGTGTCTTCTCAATGGATGGTGTTATTGCCAATTTGAAAGCGGTTTGTGACCTAGCAGATGAATTCCAAGCATTAGTGATGGTTGATGATTCTCATGCGGTTGGTTTTGTTGGTAAAAATGGCCGCGGCACCCATGAATATTGTGATGTGATGGGGCGAGTAGACATTATTACAGGAACACTGGGTAAAGCGCTTGGTGGGGCTTCAGGCGGTTATACGGTGGCAAAAAAAGAAGTCGTCGAGTGGTTACGTCAACGCTCTCGTCCTTACTTATTTTCCAACTCATTAGCCCCCGCTATCGTTGCGGCCTCGATTAAAGTCATCGATATGATGAGTGAGGGGGATGCGCTACGTGAGCGGTTATGGCGTAATGCCGCGCTATTTCGTGAAAAGATGTCTGCGGCAGGCTTCACTCTCGCTGGCGCCGATCATGCCATTATTCCCGTTATGTTAGGGGATGCGGCGCTTGCTCAAGTTTTTGCAAATGAATTACTAGAAGAAGGTATTTATGTAACTGGTTTCTTCTACCCTGTTGTTCCTCAAGGACAAGCGCGTATTCGTACACAAATGTCGGCGGCACATACGGAAGAAGATATTTTACGCGTTGTAGACGCATTCACCCGCATAGGCAAAAAACTGAAAGTCATTTCCTAATGATAATAATATAAGGCCGTTCTATGAAAGCACTGTCTAAATTAAAAGCAGAACCAGGTATATGGATGACAGAAGTTCCAAAACCGGAACTAGGGCACAATGATGTGATGATAAAAATCCGTAAAACCGCCATTTGTGGTACGGATGTTCATATCTATAACTGGGATGAATGGTCACAAAAAACCATTCCTGTTCCAATGGTTGTGGGCCATGAATATATTGGGGAAATTGTTGAGATAGGGCAGGAAGTCAAAGGCTTTAAAATCGGTGATCGTGTTTCCGGTGAGGGGCATATTACATGCGGTCACTGTCGCAACTGTCGTGGGGGGCGCACGCATTTATGCCGTAACACGATTGGCGTGGGGGTAAATCGCCCCGGCTGTTTTGCACAATACCTTGTGTTGCCTGCATTTAATGCGTTTAAAATCCCCGATAATATTCCAGATGAAATTGCTGCTATCTTTGACCCATTTGGTAACGCGGTTCATACTGCGCTCTCTTTTGATCTTGTTGGTGAAGATGTTTTAGTTTCAGGAGCAGGGCCTATCGGTATTATGGCTGCCGCGGTGTGCCGACATGTGGGGGCTCGTCACGTTGTTATCACTGACATCAATGACTATCGATTAGAGCTAGCCAAAAAAATGGGTGTCACTCGTGCGGTGAATGTGGGGCGTGAAAATCTAAAAGATGTGATGAAAGAGCTTGGCATGCAAGAAGGCTTTGATGTGGCTTTAGAGGTATCTGGCTCGCCTGCGGCTTTTCACTCTATGCTAGACACGATGAACCACGGCGGTCGCATTGCTTTATTGGGGATCCCATCTTCAGAAATGGCGATTGATTGGAGTAAAGTGATTTTTAAAGGCCTATTTATCAAAGGTATTTATGGCCGAGAGATGTTTGAAACTTGGTATAAAATGGCGACCTTGATCCAATCTGGGTTAGATCTTTCACCAATAATCACCCATCAATTTTCTATCGATGATTTCCAAAAGGGCTTTGACGTGATGCGTTCAGGGCAGTCAGGAAAAGTGATATTAAATTGGGATTAGTCGGTGGTATTCCAGTTGCCGAATTTGTGCGGCAACTGGAAAACAGTGTTAGGGTTTTTGTTGTGTAAAGAACGGCTATTTTGGGGCAGATAATAGCGGCTGTAGCGTCTTATCTTGATAAATTGATTCAACTACAAACATCAGAAAATCAATCCCTTCTAGCGACGCATTTTCTGGCACTGTAAACTCACATACCCCGAGCCTAACTGGCTCCAGCGCCGTATCTTTAGGGTTGACTGTAGAAGGCGTGGGCTGTTTGTTCGGCGTTTCAGGCTGCATTTTTAATGGTTTTTGGTCTGTGGGTTGCGAACTTCCTTGTAATAAGGCGCTTACCGAGACAAGTTCTATATCTGCAGGGAGTTGTGGCAAGTATTTCTGTAAAGCACGAACGGTCGAAGGGTGTGGATGACCTATCGCAATCGCATTGCCATGTTTACGTGCATAGGCGACCGCTTTATTAAGTTGAACGCGAGTTTCTTCCTCTGATTGATGGTTATCAAGGAAGATATGGCGGCGTACAACGGGAACACCAAATTCATTTGCGGCTTTTACGGCCTGCGTATTTCCGATGGTCACGCTATCTAAAAAGAAAAAGTTCGCCTTAGACAGTGAGTTCATGACATGGCGCATACCTGAAAGACTAGAGGTCATTTCACTGCCCATATGATTATTCATGCCCTTGGCATAAGGCACTTGGCTAATGGCTCGTTTGATAATACGGTCAATTTCTTCGGCGCTCATGGTTGGTGAAAGGGTGTTTTTTTCGAGTGGTTGCTTGCTAAGGGGTTTCATCGGCATGTGAATGATAACCTCTCGCCCTTGCTGATGGGCTTTATTGGCAACAAGCTGACCATGAGGTGAATCAGGCAAGATAGCAATCGTGATTGGCGTCGGCAGCGCCAATATTTGGTTATCTTCTTTCGTGCGATAGCCAAAGTCATCAATGACTATCGCTAATTTTGCTGCACTAGCCTGAAGGCTCATCATCAAAAGAGATAAACCGATGAGTCGCATAAAAGGCCGGCGTTTTGACATAATTATATTCCTAACTATTTATTTGGCTATCTACCTAGCCAAGGGCGAGGGTTGACCGTTTTACCCTGCCGACGAATTTCGAAGTACAGTGCTGGTCGCTCTTGCCCACCACTACTTCCCACAAGGGCGATAGGTTGCCCAGCGCGAACTTCTTGCCCAACATTGACGAGAGCACTTTGGTTATAGCCATATAAGCTCATATCGCCTTTACCATGTTCAACCACGACGACGAGGCCATAACCTTGTAGCCAGTCAGCAAGTAGTACACGGCCATCGGCAATGGCTTTGACTTGTGTGCCTTCGTTAGCACCGATAACCATACCTTTCCAGCGTAGCTCACCTGAAATTGCCTCGCCATAATTGTGCAGGGTCTGTCCGCGAACTGGCCATAGTGCTTGCCCCGCAGGGCGGCCTAAGCCACCAGTACGAGACATGAGTGAACGCTCACTCTCTGAAGGTTTATAAGTCGAGCCTTTTTGTTTGGCTTTACGCTCTTTTTCGGCCACCTCAGCACGAATACGTGCGGCTTCACGTGCTTCACGCTCCGCTCTGGCTTTCGCCTCACGTTCAGCACGCGCGATCTTATCTCGCAACCTAGATTCATTTTGTTTCATGATGGCAAGATTTTTTTGATCTTCTTTAAGCGTACTTTCAAGGGCCGCAAGAGTTTGCTTACGCGCTGCCTGAGCCTTATCGAGTTTACGTTTTTCTTGCTGTTGGCGAGCTAAAGCTGTTTTTTGTTCCGCTTGTTTTTGCTGCTCAAGCTGTTTTTGCTGATTTAGCTCAAGGGTGGTGGCCTCAAGCTGTTTAATATTTTTTTCGCGCGCTTGATTGAGGTAGCTGTAATAGGCGAGGATACGCTCTTCCCGTTGGCCTTCTTCACCTTTTAAAAACAGTGATAGACCTTGGTGCTTACCTAATCGGAAGGCTGCGTCAAGTTGCTCGGCAAGTAACTTTTCGTGCTCGGCTTTTTGCTTTTGCAATCGGTTAATATTGCTGTTTAATGAGGAAATCTCTTTATCTAATTGCTTAAGTTGAGATTGTGTCTCATGTAGCTCACGCCCTGCCGCAGAAATGTTTTTCTCTTGCTGTTGGAGTTGATTCAGCAATGATGCCCGTTTGGCTTGCTGGTTTTTGACGCTTTTTTCTTTTTCAGCGATATTTTGCAGCAAATTTTGGAGCTGATCTTTATTTTCGGTGATCTGATTGGCCGCCAATACCTGATTAGGCACCAGAGAGATTAATCCACAGACGAACAGGGTTGAAGCAATAGCCTGACGAATAGCTGCTTTTTTCATCCGGTTATGTGTATTGGCCATTCTGATAGAAAACCTCGAATAAATGCGATAGCTGATTATTTCATCTGATAGCGTGAGTTACCAGCACCCTATTCTGAATATTGCAACAAATCGCGCCGAACCAAACGCGTTTTATGACCTGATGAAAACTAAATTATCTTGTAATAATTAGCATATCATCATTTGTCATCCTATTGATTGTATAGTGTATCGCGCCATTTTGTAGCATTAAATCAAATATTTTCAGTGCTCGTTAGTGCCTCTGTGTCTTTTTCCACCACACAGAATGCTTGATTTTAACAGTGCAATTTTTTGTCACGCTTTGTGCTTATGGTAAAATGGTTCGTCTATATTGATAAATAAACGCTATTTTGTCGGGATTAGAGACCATTTCTGCGGAGTGTTTCGCAAAAAAAACAATGTAGTTTGCGCTAACTGGCTGTAATTAGCTCAACACAAAGGTATACTCTGAACCCTTTGGTATTCGTTTTTAACTAACGGGAGTGATTGCCCCCCATGATGCAAGAAATCATGCAATTCGTCAGCCGGAACATGTTATTGAGTCTGGTTTGGATCGCACTATTTGTCGCGGTGGTCGTAATGACCTTTAAAGGTTTGTTCTCTAAATCAAAAGTGATCACTCGCGCGCAGGCGATTGCTCTGATTAATAAAGAAGAGGCAGTCGTTGTGGATTTACGTACTCGTGACGACTTCCGCAAAGGGCACATTATTGATTCTATCAACTTAACGCCATCTGAAATTAAAGACAATAATTTAGGTGAGCTAGATAAACACAAACAGAAACCCGTTATTGTGGTCTCTGCAAGTGGTATGGAATCAGGTAAACCGGCTGAGCACCTCGTCCAGCACGGTTTTGAAAAAGTCTTTATCTTAAAAGAAGGGATTGCTGGCTGGTCAGGTGAAAACCTGCCGTTGGCTCGTGGTAAGAAATAATTTATCCGGCGTGTAAATTGTCATATATCCAATGATGCTCATTTGAGACAGGTTAGTTTGAACATCGGCGGGTCTATACAGTCAAATTCATATGGAAGTTAAAAGGTATTAAAACTATGTCAGAACAAAACAACTCAGAAATGGTATTCCAGATCCAACGTATCTATACAAAAGATGTTTCATTTGAAGCACCGAATGCACCACATATTTTCCAGCATGAGTGGCAGCCAGAAATCAAACTGGATTTGGATACTTCTTCTACTCAATTGACTGAAGGTGTTTATGAAGTTGTTTTGCGTGTTACCACAACAGCAAAACTGGGTGAAGAAACTGCATTCCTGTGTGAAGTTCAACAAGCCGGTGTATTCTCAATCGAAGGTATTGAAGGCACGCAAATGGCACATTGCTTAGGTGCATACTGCCCTAACATTCTGTTCCCATATGCACGTGAAGCAATCACTAGCATGGTGAGCCGTGGTACATTCCCTCAACTGAACCTTGCGCCAGTTAACTTTGATGCACTGTTTATGAATTATTTGCAACAGCAGCAAGGTGAATCAGCGCCAGATACAGAAGCTCAACAGGACGCTTAATGAAAACTGCTTCAATGACAGTCATCGGTGCCGGATCTTACGGCACCGCTTTAGCCATTACGTTATCTCGTAATGGTCATCAGGTTGTGCTGTGGGGGCATGATCCTCAGCATATCCATACATTACAACAAGAACGTAGCAATCAGGCATTTTTGCCTGGCGTTTCTTTCCCTGATAGTTTATCTCTCGAAGCGGACCTCAAACGTGCCGTGGAAGCGAGTCCGAATATCTTGATCGTAGTACCAAGCCACGTTTTTGGTGATGTACTCAAGCAAATTCAACCTCATCTCCAAGCCAATACTCGTGTTATTTGGGCTACTAAAGGCTTAGAAAGAGATACAGGACGCTTATTACAAGATGTGGCACGTGAAGTATTAGGCAATGAAATTCCACTCGCGGTGCTATCTGGCCCTACGTTTGCCAAAGAGCTGGCGGCGGGGATGCCGACGGCAATTTCGGTTGCGGCAACCGACAGCCAATTTGGCGATGAACTGCAACAACTTTTCCATTGCGGTAAGAGTTTCCGTGTGTACAAAAACTCTGATATGGTCGGCGTACAGCTTGGCGGAGCCGTGAAGAACGTCATTGCGATTGGCGCGGGTATTTCTGATGGTATGGGGTTTGGCGCGAATGCGCGTACCGCATTAATTACCCGTGGCCTTGCCGAAATGAGCCGGTTAGGTGCGGCATTAGGTGCTGATCCTGCCACCTTTATGGGTATGGCGGGGTTAGGTGACTTAGTGTTAACCTGTACTGATAACCAATCACGTAACCGCCGTTTTGGTATGATGCTCGGCGATGGGGTGAGTGTCAGTGAAGCCGAAAAAGAGATTGGCCAAGTGGTGGAAGGCTATCGCAATACTAAAGAAGTGAAAGCGCTTGCTGAGCGTACTGGTGTTGAGATGCCTATCACGGAGCAAATTTATCAAATCCTCTATTGCCATAAAAATGTGTTAGAGGCTGCACAGGCTCTATTAGGGCGTGCAACAAAAGATGAAATTGCTTATACGCCGACGTCGAAAGATTAAAGTTAAAAGATAAGTGAGTCATTATGTCGCGAGAAGAATTGGATAGGATCTGGGGGTTTATTAAAGAGGAAGCAAAATCGCTTGCTGATTGTGAACCGCTACTAGCCAGTTTTTTTAATGCAACACTGCTAAAGCATGACAACTTAGGCAGTGCGCTCAGCTATATGTTAGCAAACAAGCTAAGCTCTCCCATTATGCCTGCGATGGAAGTGAGGGAGATTGTTGAAGAAGCGTATCGTAATGATGAGCAGATGATCTTTTCAGCTGCAATGGATTTATCCGCCGTGCGTCTACGTGACCCCGCGGTGGATAAATACTCTACGCCACTCCTCTACCTTAAAGGGTTCCATGCATTGCAAGGTTACCGTATTGGGCATTGGCTATGGAAAGAGGGGCGCCAAGCGCTTGCGGTTTACCTGCAAAATCAAATATCAGTCACTTTTGCAGTGGATATTCACCCTGCTGCTCGTATTGGTTGTGGCATTATGCTGGATCATGCTACGGGCATTGTGATTGGTGAAACTGCCGTTGTTGAGAACGATGTTTCTATTCTTCAATCCGTGACTTTAGGTGGTACAGGCAAAACCTGCGGTGACCGTCACCCTAAAGTACGAGAAGGCGTGATGATCGGCGCTGGCGCGAAGATTCTTGGTAATATTGAGATAGGCCGTGGCGCAAAAATTGGTGCTGGCTCGGTTGTTCTTCACCCTGTTCCCCCTCATACAACTGTCGCGGGTGTACCTGCTCGGGTGGTTGGCAAGCCAAATAGTGATAAACCATCATTTGAGATGGATCAGAACTTTAATGGTTCGATTTATGGTTTTGAAGATGGCGATGGGATTTGAGAAGAGTCATTATTTTATCTGAGCTGAAACTGCTAAAAGATATGGATGAATATACTAGCCATACAGATGAGTTATTTCATGTTACTGTATCACAATTTATTGAACCTTTTAATAATAACGACAAGCAATAATAGTTAAACCCTCATCGTCTATTGAATAAATGAGCCTATTTGTTTCATCTATTCGTCTAGACCAGAAGCCAGCTAAGTTTTCTTTTAGTGGTTCTGGTTTTTCTATCCCATAAAAGGGGGTTCTTTTAGTATCGTCAATGAGCTTATTAATGCGTTTGAGCGTTTTTTGTCTTGGGTTTGCCAGTATAGATAGTCTTCCCATCCTTGGTCAGTTCATATTAAAAATCTACTCATTTATAAGCTCTCTTTTCTTTACTTTTCCGGCTTTAAATTGAGCGATTGATTTATTTAAATGTTCGGCATTTGCTGGTGAGCGTAATAAATCGTTTCCATTAGGCTATTGTAATAACTCTAAAGACATAACTACAGCATCCTCTGAGTCACGACGAGTGATGATAGTTGTATCTGCATCATCAACAACGCTATCTAATACCGATTTTAGATTATTTCTAGCATCACTAAATGAAATTGTTTTCATTTACCCTCCTATACTTGTACTTTATTCTGTACAGGTATAATGGCGTTATAAGGACAGTTCAAGCATGCATGGCTGCTAAATCAGTCGCGTAATAATGCTCCTGCGTAACCCAACTGCCTCCATGCCTCGAACACCACCACTGCAACAGAGTTGGATAGGTTCATACTGCGACTATCTGCCAACATAGGGATACGAATTTTTTGCTCAATTGGCATATTGTCGAGTACGTAAGGGGGTAATCCCCGCGTTTCTGGACCAAACATTAAATAATCATCTTGCCGATAGCTTACATTACTGTGGCTTGGCTTACCTTTGGTGGTTAAAGCAAAAACGCGAGCACCGCTAGCAGATTGGTTATTATCAGGACTTAAGCCTTCGCTATCTAAAAAAGCATAATAGTCATGATGGTGTTTGATATCGGCGAATTCACTGTAATCTAAGCCTGCACGGCGTAGTCGCTTATCATCCCAAGTAAAGCCTAGCGGATGGATAAGGTGCAAACTAAATCCGGTATTGGCACAAAGGCGAATAATATTGCCCGTATTTGGCGGGATCTCTGGTTCGAATAAAACAATATGTGGCATAACGAATGGTTGTATTAAACAGTCAAGTTAGATGGAACAATGAGGAAGGATTTTACGCGCAAATGGTACAAGTTGCATGTAGTTGTTGAAGCTAAATAAAAAAGCGGGTTCGATAAGGAACCCGCTGTTAAGTGAAGGATCTCAATTAAAGGCTATTGCTGCTTATAGCCGTTAGGGTTTTGAGATTGCCAACGCCACACGTCGTTAGCCATATCTTGGATAGAGTATTTTGCTGTCCACCCGAGTTCACGTTGTGCTTTAGCGGGGGTTGACCAATACTCAGCAATATCACCAGGGCGGCGGTCTGCTACTTTATAAGGGATTGGCTTACCTACAGCTTTTTCAAAAGCAGCAATGACTTCAAATACACTAGTCCCTGTACCTGTACCTAAGTTATAGGTATGCAAACCCGCCTTTTGGCTAACACAATTTAAGGCGGCAATATGTCCATCGGCTAAATCCATTACGTGAATATAATCACGAACGCCCGTACCGTCTTTAGTTGGGTAGTCGCTACCAAATACTGTCAGCTCAGGGCGACGTCCAACTGCAACCTGAGCAATAAATGGAGTTAGGTTATTAGGAATACCGTTAGGATCTTCTCCCATCAAGCCTGAATGATGAGCGCCTACAGGGTTAAAGTAGCGAAGCAAGACAGCCGACCATGTTGGGTCAGAGATCACTAAGTCAGCTAAGATGCGTTCTACCATATATTTACTGGTGCCATATGGGCTATTTGTATTACCGACAGAAGCTTCTTCCGTTAAAGGTATATGCTCAGGCTCACCATACACAGTGGCTGATGAGCTAAAAATTAAGCTTTTGACACCCGCTTTTTGCATACTGGCAAGTAATACTAACGTGCCATTGACGTTATTATCATAATACTCAATCGGTTTTTGAACGGATTCACCAACCGCTTTTAACCCAGCAAAGTGGATTACCGATGTGATTTGGTGCTCAGCAAAAATCGTATCCAGAATAGCGTTATCACGTACATCACCGGCATAGAAGACAGGTTTTTTATCTGTGATGGTTTCAATGCGGTTGAGTACTTCTGGGTTGGCATTACATAAATTATCTAAAATAATTGGCTGCATGCCTTGTTCAATCATCTGCACACAGGTATGGCTACCAATGTAGCCAAGACCGCCTGTGACTAAGACCTTTGTATGATTCATTTTAAATTCCTGTACGGCTAGTACTCGTAGACATAGTTATAGTCGTCTGATTTTGCATCGATACCATTGAGGATCACGCCTGTGATTTCGATATCGTTTTGTTTAAAGCGTTTTAGCGATAGCTCAACGTCTTTCACCGTATTGACACCATAGTAGGCAATAAGCAGTGAGGTACCGACGTACTTACCGATAATCGCGGAGTCAGTGATTGCTAAGATTGGGGCGGTATCGATAACCACGATATCATATTGCCCTTTCACCGTGTCGAGCAGGTGTTTAAAACGTTCTCCCATCAGTAACTCAGAAGAGTGAGTGACATTTTTACCACGGCAGATCACATCTAGGTTTTCAATCACACCATGGTGAATGGTAGGCTGAGCTGTATCTTGTTGGGCTAAATATTCGGATAACCCTGCTTTATTGCTTAAGCCAAAGGCTTTATGAATACGGCCTTTACGTAAGTCGGTATCAATTAAGAGGACTTTTTTACCCGCATTAGCTAATACAACCGCCATATTAGAGGTAACAAAGCTTTTACCTACGCCCGGTGACGCACTACTGATCATCACCAAGTTATTCCCTTGGTTCATCACCGAGAAGTAAACGCTGGTACGCAGGGAACGGATGGCTTCTACTGCCGTATCGGCTGGGTTTTCCAATGCAAGTGGGCGTTTATTCCCCGCTGCAATTAATTTTTTCTCATGAGTAGAGAATGGGATGGTGGCATAGACGTTAACACCCAATGCATCGATATCCTCAGTACCTTTAATCTTATTATTAAAGAACTCACGAGCGATCACATAAGCACAACCCACAATAAAACCGAGGATCGTCGCCAGAACCATTATGAGCGCTTTTTTCGGTGCCACGGCATTGGGTTGAGATTCTGCCGAGTCAATAATGCGTACATCGGCGGTGATCCCGGAGTTTAATACGCTCAGCTCTTGCTGTTTGGCCACTAGCTGATTATAGATAGCTTGCTCGGATTCCACATCACGGGTTAAACGCACAATCTGTTGCTGGGTATTAGGGAGTTTTTGGATATTTTTACTGATTTTCTCTTTTTCACGTAACAGTTGCTGACGCTTATCCAGCAATGCTTGGTAAGCGGGGTGGTTACGGGTATAGAGTTGTTGGATCTCTACCTCTTTAAAGGTTAACTCATTGAGCTTCTCTTCGACTTGTAAGGCGCTATCAAGAGCTGATTTAGCCTCTAAGGACAGGTCGATAGATTCATTTTTTTTACGGAAAGCATTTAATTGGTTTTCATAGTTGTCCAATTTAGCTTTAACTTTCGGTAAATATTCATTTAAGAATAGCAAAGTATTATTTGTAACTTCTTTTTTATGTTCAGTATTTTGATCTACATAGTTTTGGATAATGCTATTTAAAATCTGCACATTTTCGATTTTATCATCACCTTTAATAGCAAGATTAATAATACCCGTACCTTTACCGACTTCTGCAACCGTTAAGGTATTACGTAGGTTTTCAATGGTCGAATAACGGGCATTTTTAGATAAGGTAAATTCTTGTCCGATTTCAGCATTGATTGAGGATACCAGCAAACTGATTTCATCTTGTTTTAGGAGTTCCCCCACGTTGCCTTCAACGGTTTGATTATCAATATGAAGAGCATAACGGTTTTCGCCTAAATAGGTCAGGATAGCGGGTTCACCAATAAGAAGTTCAGGTAAAGAATAGAGGGATATAGAGACAGAAGCTTTATCTCCCCAAAGCCTATCGAAAAAACCAGCGGGTGCGGTGTGGATATCTAAATTAAGGTCTGCAACCGTTTTACCGAGCACCATCCGAGACTTAATGACCTCGATTTCGGAATCGGCTTGGCTATTACTATTAGCAAATGGCATCACATCGCTCATTTGATCTAACAATGAAACTTGGCTCATTTTATCGTATTGCAGTGTCGCATTGGCTTGATAGATTGGTGTCGCTAGAAAGCTATAAGCGGCACCAATAACAATAAAAAAGAGGGTAAAAAAGCCGATTTTAAGGTAGCTGGATTTGAGTACCTTAAATAGCGCCAGCAGATCGATTTCGTCCGAGGCAGCGGAGCTGGTTTTTGTCGTGTTCATAATCAATTAACGTTAAGCCTTTAAAATAGTAAAATTAAATTTTCCCTTGCCACTGTATAACGGCTTTTTCCATCAGTTGATAAACATGCTCGAACATTTCATCACTGCGTTTATGCGGATCTGGGATCTCGGTTTTATTTAGCCACTGGCCGAACAGCATGACTTTGCCACGCGTCTCGGGGAATTGTTGATGGATTCTATCAATATGGTCGTTTTCCATCACTAGGATTAAGTCTGCTTCTTTACATAATTCACTGGTTAAACGACGTGATTGATGACCATCTAAAGAGAGATTGTGGTTTTGTGCAATACGGATGGCGCTATCATAAGCGGGGCGATCCTCTTTGGCGATAATGCCTGCGGAGTGCACTTTTTTATCGGGGAAATGAGTTTGTAATAGGCGCTCCCCCGTGGGGGAGCGGCAAATATTCCCCATACAGACAACGAGAATATTATTAAACATATGGATTACCAGTCATGAATACGTTTAGTACCTTCGGTTAACTGATTATATGACGCGATGGTTGGTAGCAATTGGGTGATTAGGCGGTTCCAACGTACAACTGGAGCGGCAGTGACATAAACTAAGTCATAAGGTTGCAGTTTAAATTCCGTTCCCATCACCATGGCAGTGGCATCGGATAAATCTAACTGATAGACCGCCGCCATTTTTTTCGGCAGTAGGGCATCCAGCTCTTTATCGCCCGAGGTTTGGTTTTTAATTGGACGGATGACAAATACGCCGGTTGCATTAGCGGTATTTTGATCTGTACCGCCTGCTTTACTCAGTGCCTCAGTAATACTCATGCCAGCACGGTCAATGGTTAGGGTGTTTGGCTGACCCACTTCGCCCATCACAAACACTTTCTGCCCGTCGTTACGTGGTACATATAACACATCACCCGGTAGCATCAGATGGTTTTGGGTTAGGTCGCCATACTGAACTAATGCTTGCAGTGAAATTTTAATTTCTTTGCCATTTCGGGTGAGTACGACATTGTCCCAATCGGCTTTTTCAGTCAGGCCGCCTGCATTATTAAAGGCCTCTAAAACCGTTAGCGGTACGTTAGTAATCGGCAATGTACCGGGTTTAGCCACTTCACCTGACACATACATTTTCTGTGAGCGGAAGGCAGCAATGCTGACATCCACTTGTGGTGATTCGATATAAGTTGATAGACGGTTACTCACTAGATTACGGATTTCAGTGACCGTTTTGCCTATGACTTTCACTTTACCGATATACGGATAGTAGATAGTACCATCGGAATGCACCCAGTTACCGGAGTCCGCAGCGCTACGGTAAGAGCCGGCAGGAATGGTTAACTCAGGGTGATCCCATACCGTAATGGTTAATACATCACCCACACCAACACGGTATTCATAGGTTGCAAGTTGCTTCTCTAAGGTTGGGTTGGGTTTTGCAATAACTTGTGGGGTATACATCTCATCTAACAGTTTTGGCGAGATCGGGTAGATATCCACAAATTTAGAAATATCACGATCGCCAGTGTCGACGATATTTTTGCCCGAGGTAGACATATAGACACCAGGGGTAACAGTGCAGCCAGTTAATGCTGTGAGCATGATTGCAATAACAGAAAGACGTTTCATAAACACTCGCGATCCCTTTGGCAAGATGATTAAAAATATTTAATTTATTTAAATTCATACTGAACAGTATTAGCAATCCCTTTCTCCAGTGTGACTGGCGGTGTGAAAGAGGTGTCAGCAATATAGTTTGACTTAAACTGTGTTCTAGCACAAAATTTTTTCACTCGAATACTGCTTACTGGAAATTCTTTACCTGTCAGTTTAGATAAGATATCGAAACAATACCCGCCCATAATACCGATAGGATAAGGAATACGAATATTAGATTTGGACTTACCTAAAGCATTACAAATGACGGTAGTTAGTTCATCCATCGTAAAATCTGGCTTATCAATATAGTTAAAAACGTGTTTACCTTCAGTGAAGGTAGTAGCGAAATGGATAAATGCTGCAACGTTTTCAACATATGCCATCGATTTTTGGTTATTACCACCACCAATCATTAAAAAACGACCGGAAGCAATTTGACGGAATAGATTATAAACATTTCCACGATTATTCTCGCCAAATACCACCGTTGGACGAATAGTAACTAGTATATTGTCACTTGATTTAGCTTGCCAAGCATCATACACATGTTCGGCTTGTAATTTTGATTTTCCATAATCATTAAATGGATGATATTCACCATCTTCACCAGTCTCTTTTTCTACAAATCCATAAACAGCAACAGAAGAGGTAAATACGATATGTTTAATACCAAGTTGTTCAGCAACATCACAGACATTTTTCGCTCCATCCACGTTTACTTCGTAGTATAGGCTAATAGGATGAACGTTATCTTTATGTTGAGCGGAAAGGTTAATGATTACATCACTTCCTTTTAATGGCTCAACAAGTGTTTCAGGTTTAGTCACATCCCCAAACTCCCACTTTTCAGGGTGAGCTTCACTTTTTTGAATGTCGATAATTTTAAAATCAATATTTTGAGATTTTAGTTGGTTAGATAGGCGAGTACCAATGAAACCAGAGCCACCGATGATTGTTAACATAGTTTATCCTAACGCTTATTTTCTGATAATGCCTTTAATGGCATAACCAATAAAGTATTTTGTTGATTTTATAAAATTAAAATTTAATTCTTGACGATAAAATTTCCACTGATTCTTTGCTGCATCTAATTTATTTTGCGTCATACCAGAATCAGTTCTATAGTCAGCAAGTACATGAGGACAACAATAAGCGGTATGACCTTGTGACAATATTTTTAGCCATAGACCCATATCTTGCCTTTTTCGGATGAGGGGCATAAATTGCTTACCTAATATTTTAGTGTCATAAATGGCAGTGAGGCATCCGATCACATTACAGTAGAGCAATTCATTATATGTTACGGTATTTGGTGGAATAACAATTTTACCTTTCCCTTCTTGAGTAAATTTCTGATATTGCGTATAAGAAAGAGGATAACCACCTGAAACCATATGCTCTAATTGTACTTCTAGTTTATTTGGTCGCCATAAGTCATCACTATCTAAGAAAGCAATAAACCTGCCTTGTGCAGCCTCTATACCTGTATTTCTCGCCACACCAGCCCCACCATTTTGAGCTAATTGGATTAATTTTATTCGGTTATCATGAAATGAATTGATAATATTAATAGAGTTATCTGTAGATAAATCATCAACAATAATCAGTTCAAAATTTTTATAAGTTTGATTTATTACAGAATTAATAGATTCTTTAATATATTGCTCTGCATTATAGCAAGGCATAATAATAGAAACTAATTCTTGAGTAGAGGCTTCAGACATATATTTATTACCAAATTAGTCATTACCAAAAAGATCTCGGGTATACACTTTATCCGCCACATCTTCGATTTCAGGCACCATCCGGTTAGCCAAAATAATGTCGCTGTCCGCTTTAAAGGCCTCAAGGTCACGGTAGACTTTCGAGCGGAAGAACTCATCTTCTTTCAGCACCGGCTCATACACAATCACTTCGATACCTTTGGCCTTAATACGTTTCATCACGCCCTGCACCGCAGAGGCACGGAAATTATCAGAGCCTGCCTTCATCACCAAACGGTATACCCCCACTTTACGTGGCGCTTTGGCAATAATCGCATCGGAAATAAAGTCTTTACGTGTGCGGTTAGACTCCACAATGGCGTTAATCAGGTTATTCGGCACATCATCGTAGTTTGCCAACAACTGTTTGGTGTCTTTAGGGAGACAATACCCGCCGTAACCGAAAGAGGGATTGTTGTAGTGGCTACCGATACGCGGGTCTAATGACACCCCTTCAATGATTTGTCGTGCGTTCAAACCGCGACTTTCTGCATAGGTATCTAATTCATTGAAATAGGCGACACGCATAGCCAAATAGGTGTTTGCAAACAGTTTAATCGCTTCGGCTTCCGTGCTGTCAGTAAACAGCACCGGAACATCTTTCTTGATGGCTCCTTCCAGCAGCAAGTTAGCAAAAATCGCTGCCCGCTCAGAGCGCTCCCCTACCACAATACGAGAAGGGTGCAGGTTATCCCAAAGTGCACGGCCTTCGCGTAAAAACTCAGGCGAGAAAATCACATTAGTGTAGCCAAACTCTTCGCGTAAGCGCTCAGTAAAGCCAACCGGAATGGTGGATTTCACAATGATAGTGGCGGCAGGATTGATTTTCTGCACGTCGTGAATGACCGATTCCACTGACTTGGTATTAAAGTAGTTGGTTTTAGGGTCATAGTCAGTGGGGGTCGCCACAATCACATATTGTGCGTCAGTATAGGCTTCGACAATATCTTGTGTCGCTCGGAAATTGAGTGTTTTTTCGCGTAGAAATTGCTCGATTTCGGTATCGATAATTGGCGACTGTTTGTTGTTAAGCATCGCCACTTTTTCGGCAATGATATCGACTGCCACCACTTCGTGGTGTTGTGACAGTAACATGGCATTGGACAGACCCACATAGCCTGTACCCGCAATTGCTATTTTCATTGATACACCTGATTGTTAGTACTTATATATGGTAGATGGTAGGTTAGGAATTCATTGTTATAACGTCATTATAAATTTGTCTTATTTTATCTATATATATGTCTTTAGAAAATAATATCGCACTTTCTCTAGATAATTTACTTAATTCCAGTTTTTTTTCAAAACTATAATTAGTTATTTCATCCATTAATGATATGAAATCTTGTTCGTTTTTAGCAAAATAAAAGGACTTACAATTTATTCCTGATAATCCAGTTCCTTCTAATCCGACAACAATATTACCACGCGCAGCTGCTTCGGCATATACCATACCAAAGGTTTCATTATTACTTGGTAATGCAAATATTTCAGATTTATCTAATTGTTTTATAACTTCAGAGCGAGAGATTTTTCCTAGAAATTCGATATTGTTATATGAATAAAACTTATTTTTTAGTTTCTGAATTACTTTACCACTCCCGATAACACTTAGACTGGTTGAATCTTTATGATTACTAACGTATTGAACTACCCAATCTATATTTTTTCTTTTAATTCCTTTTGCAATTATTGTTATATGATTTTTCTTTTTTTCACTAAATTTTTCTACAGGAGAGAAAAAATCATTATGTATAAAGTTATAAACTATTTCTTTTGAATTATGGAGAAATTTTTCTCTCAATAAATTTGGTGTTATCCCTATTATTTTAGAGGACTGTTCAATGGTTTTTCTTGCTAGTTGAATATTGTTTCTATTCTTATTAAAGTTAAAATAGTCTCCTTCTCTAATTGATATTACGTATGGGATTTTATAGCGCTTAGAGATGGCATGAGCAATCAGAGCATCAGGAAAAATATAATGGGCATGTATTATTTGAGGAGAGAATTTTTTTATCGTATTAGCTAGGCTTTTATTCAAATAAAAATTTAATTTACCACTTAATATCCACTCTAAGTATGATGTGGGTAACCGAATATAATTAATGCATGATATATTAAAACCTTCGCTTATGAAGTTGTCATTTATATTAATTATTGCTTGAGCTCTACCACCCATATATTTTAAAATAGACGGAATGATTTCTCTAGGATAAAATATTTTTGTTAGCATTCCTGATTCATTCTGAGCTTCAATTTGCTGTAAAATTATATTGTTTTCTGGAAAACCTGGAATAGGAATATTTTTACAAATGTGAAGAACTCTTATATCTTGATTCATTCCTTTTCAACTCTATTATTGATAGCTTTTAGTAAGTTTTGATTGTTTTTTAAATAATCGTATTTATCTAATATTGTATCTTGCGCATTTTTTCGAATGTTATTTAGTTCTAATAAATCTAATTTTGATATATCTTGAATAGTGCTGCATATATCAATTGGTGATTTTTCTGGTACTAAAAAACCATTTTTTTTATTCTGAATTAGCTCTGGAATACCCGAGTGATATGTAGATATAACAATTAGTCCCATAGCCATAGCTTCCATTAATGCAACAGGAATACCCTCTTGATCTCCATCTTTAGCAGTAATGCTTGGTAATAAGAATATATCAGAATTCACTAGCAATTGCTGAACATCATTGTTGGGCACCTTTCCTGTAAATATAACTTTACTATTAATATTCAAATCACTAACGAGTTGTTTTGCTTTAGTTAGGAGGTCACCTTCACCTACAATTGTTAATTTAACCGAAAAATTATTGGGTAACTTACTTATAGCTTTTATGGAGTCAAAGACTCCTTTTTTTTCTGTCAATCGTCCTACTTGTATGATATTAAGCGTATCTTTAAAAGGAGTGTTTCTTCTTTTTAAAAAGTCAGAAGGAAAAATTCCCATTCTAAAAATTAATATTTTCTCCTCTATAGCGCCAAGGTTTAAAAGAGTTTTTTTCCAGTTAGCGCTAATTGGTAACAAAAGTTCGCATTTATTAAATGCCGAACAATATATTGATTTGTATTTATATAATACTTTTTTTCTGCTTAACTCAAAGCCATGATAAATGACACCTATTTTACCATTTATCAAATTTAAATCACGCATTTTAGCTATAAAGTAACCATTCACTCCAAAATGAACAAATATATAATCGAAGCTATGAAGCTTTTTTATATTAGCTAACGCATATAATAAGTTTACTTTGTGAGCAATGTTCAAATTATTATCATAAATGATAGAAGTTATTTGACTCAATTTTTTTTGCATTAGTAAAGTAAAAATTACTTTTGGTAAACTTAATACTCTCGATAATTTTTTATTTTTATTTAAAATGGTGATTAATTTTTCTTTTTTTAAACCAATGCTATCTATGATGTAAGAATTTTCTTTAATATAGATATTGGTCATAACTGTTACATCATGGCCTAAAGATATAAGACTTTTTATCTGATTTGAAACAAAAGTTTGTGATAGTACAGGGAAGTTATGGCAATAAATACATATTTTCATATTATTCCTATAGTTCATTAATTAATATAATAAACTTCAGTGATTATATTTTTATAGATTCCAACTAATAATTTTTCTTGCCTAAGACGAATTTAGCATTAAATAATCTGAATATTAATAATATTAGTAATAAAAATATCAAATTTAGTATAATAGTTTTTGCAAAAATAAAATAAGTAAATGATTGATTTATTCGTAGGTCATAGACCGTATAAAACAAAAAAGGAGTAATAACAATTGGGTTTAATGGGGTTATATAATCAATTGTTTTAATAAATAGATAAATTGAGATGGCGACTAAAAAAGGAGCTATAAACAATCCTAGATAACCATACATAGACCATGCTTGCCCTAGGAAATAACTATTAGAATTAACTAGGTCGGTACGATTTCCATATATCCACGGAAGTATATCTATATCAGCTCTGGAGGGTTCTATATCAAACTTGTTAATAAATGGCATGCCTTCAAATAAATATTTATCTGATGGAACTATATGAGCAATTATATTGTAAAATCCTTGATTTTGCCCTAAAAACAATCTATCTACTATAGAAGATAAAGAGTCAGAGTCACCTAATTCCATTATATTTGTGTATAATAAAAATACACCTGTAGGGATTAATATAATAGAAATTATAACTTTAAGGTTAACTGTATACTTAGATAAATATATAAATACTAGGCCTGCTATGTATAAAAACATTGGAGCTTTTTGTCCTGTGTAAAAGGATTCCCATAAGCATAGCAAAAAAGATAGAAGGAAATATACCGTTATAATTTTTTTCTTAGGAGTATTTATGTAAATATAGAATCCCAAATATCCTTGTAACATTATTAATAATTCAACGAATTGCTTGATATATGGGAGATAATATTTCGAGGGGTTATTCTGCATATCGATTCTAGTTATATAACCTTGAGCAATATCTCCTGTCAAAAAATACATCGCGGGTGGTTTGGGTAATATTAAATATTTAAAAATAACAACAAAAATAGATAGAAGTAATAAACCCCACAGTCCTTTTTTAAATTCACTATAGTTAATTTCCAAATGAGTATACTTTATGTAATTTTTTAATGGAAAAATAAACAAAAGAGAATATATTATGGTGGTTATTATGAATACAGAGAAAAAATACCAAAGCCCAATTTCAAATAAAAGAGAGTAATCAATTCCTTTGTAACGCCATGAATCAAAATTGAAGAAAGAAATTAATATAACACCAGGCATTGATAAAAAAGAGATGTTATATAATAAGGTGAGCTCCAATGGGTGATATTTTATTCTTCCTTTTTTTAATATATATCTATTAGATAGTTTTTTTATAATCAGGTAATATAAAATGGAAGCTAATATTGCAATAGAGACTTGAATAGCTATATTAAAATTCGACATATGATTTTTGAGAGAGAAAGTTTAGATAGAATATTCAGGATAAGCAAATTTAAAGGCCTTCTATTATTACCTAAATATTTAGCGCATAGTATCAATGTATTATAGTCATGTAATCTTGATTTTATAAAACACTTGACAATCCAGTTATTTTCTAATTTATACTGTTCTAAGTCAATTTTTTTCTTTTGCTCAATGTAACCTACATTACAAAGTTTTGAATTAGAGTTTGAAATGGACTCATTAACACGATAATGAATAGTTATTGCATTAAGAAAATGAAATTTATAGTACTTTGATAGCGTTAACCACATAGGATAATCTTCTATAAGTGTATTTTTTTCATCTAATTTACCCATTTTCTTAATTGCATCTTTGTGAATAAAACTAGTAGGTGCACAACGCATCCCTCCATGTTTTCTTAGTTTTCTTAATTGCTCTTGTAAAGAATTAGAGTTAAAAATTTCCATTTGCTTCAGTGGGGGGTAGGTACAATTATGTAGTCCACTTAGGTCAAAAGGTACCATTTTAGAAAAAATAATCTTAGAGTTTGTGTCTTTTGCATAAGCTAGGTTTTTTTTAATACATTCTGGTAATAATTTATCATCAGCAGCAATTAATTTTATCCAGTCACCTATACAATTAGAAATGGCTCTATTACAATTAGCCGAAACGCCTGAGTTTTTATTTTTTCTTACTATTAAAGTGGAAAAAAATAACTTACCATAAGTAGTAACCCAATTCTCGGCTATTTTCAATGTGTCATCTATAGAAGCATCATCAGAAATAATTAATTGTATTTTTTTTAGGTTTATTGTTTGATTTTGTATGCTTTCCAGTGTTTCCAATATCGTCTTAGCTGAATTGTAACTAAGAATCACAACACTAATAATTTCATTATTCATTTTGGTTAGCTTAGGTTTTTTAATTTGAACTTTAAAAAAATAGAAACAGCTATAAAATAAAACAAATAGTTTAAAGCGTATGCATATGTCGCACCTATTGTTCCGGAGTTATTTATAAATAAAAATGAAAAAAAGATAAGTGTTAAAGAGAATATTATTTCACTAGCTATAAACTCTTTAGTCATTGCTTTTGATATCATAATATATGATAACAGCCAAGAGGCAATTTTCAATATATCGCCAATTATTTGCCATGCGAATAAGGGGCTCATAGGTGTGAAACTATCTGAGAAAAGTGAATAAATTATAAAATCACGTAACATGTATATAATTAATCCACCTATAATGGCAATAGGTAATAATATTTTGTAACCTTGTAAAATCTCTTTTTTTAACTCTTGCCTGCTAGTAATTTCAGATAACCTAGGTAAGTAGTATGTACTTAATGCTGTGGTTACTATCATTAAGTAGGTCGTTGATATATACCATACTCCTTGCCAATAGCCAGCTTGATCTAGTCCCTGAGTGGTTCCAATATAATCACGAATAATAAACTGTGATGTAGGTACCATAATAGCGGAAGTTATAGTCATTGCAGAATAAGAAAATAGATTTCTTGATATTTTTTTATCAAAAGCAGATATAAAGTTTTTCCATTTTATTATTTTATGTTTTCTCAACATAAATAAAGTAATGAAAAATATTACAGATTGGTTAGTTGCTAAGGCTACTAAAGCGCCCTTTAATCCCCAGAAGTATATTAGTAGGCTAGTAAAAACTAGAGAGTAAAGACTTTGAATTATATTTATTTTTATATAGCTTCTTATTTCTTTTAAGCCATTAATTATTGATAATAAAAGTCCATTTAAGACAAATAATATGATGGTAAAACCGAATAAGATAAATACGAATTGATACTGAATGGTATCTAAGATTTTGAGAGAGAAAAAATGAGAAAATGTAATCAGTATTGTTCCTACTACTATTGACGCTGCTAAACTAATACGTGTACCTGTACTGAACAATAAAGGTAATTTTTCACTTTCTTTACCATATTCTGCTGTATATTTCACTATTCCACTGTTAATCGCACCTTGTGCTGCGATTAATACAAGCTGGCTAAAATTTTGAAATTGTCCAATGATTGCTAATCCTGATGGACCGATATAAACAGAAACAGCTTTATTAATAACTAATCCTGATAGCATTTTAAAAAAAGTTGCTATCAGGCTTAGTAATGATGTTTTAATTAACGTCATTATTAAATCACAAATGAATTACATGCTTGGACAATTGTTAAAATATCATTATTAGTTAGTGTTGGACTAATTGGTATACTTAATACCTCATTATGTATTTTTTCAGTTAATGGTAATGAAAGATTACGATATTGGCTGTACGCTTGCTGCTTATGAGGTGGGGTTGGATAATGAATCAATGTTTGAACTCCTTGTTCTATTAAGTGTTTTTGCAGCAAATCTCTATGACTTGTTGCAATCACAAATAGATGCCATACATGGCTTTGTTGATTATTTCTATATTCATCAGCAGTCAAAGGAAGCTTAATTAGTGGGTTATTAAGATTTTCTAAATAAGTTAATGCTACTTTTTGACGAATTAGAGTTTCATTATCAAGATATTTTAATTTTACATTTAGCATTGCTGCTTGAATTTCATCCAGTCTGCTATTAACACCTTGATATAAATTTAGGTATTTCTGATGTGAGCCATAGTTACGCAGTGCTTGCAGTGTTTTCGCTAATTCATCATCATTAGTTGTGATAGCACCTGCATCACCTAATGCACCGAGATTTTTTCCAGGATAAAAACTAAAACCGGCTGCATCTCCCCAGTCACCTGCTTTTTTACCTTCAATACTAGCACCATGTGATTGTGCACAATCTTCTAAAACCAATAGACCGTGTTGTTGTGCAATTGCCATAATTTCAGGCATAGGAGAGATTTGACCATAAAGGTGTACTGGTAAAATAACTTTTGTTTTATCAGTAATTGCTGATTTAATGCCTTCGATGGATAAATTGTAGGTATTTGTATCAGGTTCTACAAATACTGGCACTAAATCATTTTCAGTAATTGCTAATACTGAAGCTATATAAGTATTAGCTTGCACAATAACTTCATCACCGGTTTTTAATTTTCCAAGTTCTTTCCATGCACGTAATACTAGAGTTAATGCATCTAAACCATTTGCTACACCTATTGTATATTTAGCACCACAGTAATCCGAGAAGTTTTGCTCAAAACTCTCTAACTCTTTGCCCATAATATACCAGCCAGAATCTATTACTCTGGCACATGCATCTTTAAGCTCTTGTTGATATTGATTATTAATACTTTTAAGGTCGAGGAAATTTATCATTTTTATACCTATAATTATTTTAGATACCTAACAATTCTCGCTGGATTACCAACAACAAGAGCATTTTGGGGAACACTCTTTGTAACGACACTTCCTGCACCGATCATACAATTTTCACCTAGAGTCAGTCCCGGTAGAATAGTCGCATTAGCTCCTATCGATGCTCCATTTTTTATTATGGTTAATGGAAATTGCTCAGGATATTGCTTAGAACGGGGGTATTTATCATTTGCAAAGGTCACGCATGGACCAATAAATACATTGTCCTCAATACGTAGCCCATCCCATAAATATACGCAGGATTTTATTGTTACATTATTGCCAATGATGACATCGTTTTCTATTAGAGTATGTGCACAAATATTGCAGTTACTACCTATTTGAGCACCAGTTAGGATCACACTGAATTGCCAAATACGAGTATCATCACCAATATTTTGGCTTTGTACGTCACTTAATGGATGAATAAACATTTTTGCATTCTTCTAAAAAATCACTATAGTCACGAATATAATCACTTTCGTCATATAGTTCGCTTGCTAAAACCATTAGAACGCAATCTTCCGAAAAATCATGCATTTCTCGCCAAATAAAATTATTGATATATAGTCCAGTATCTGGACTATCTAAAATAATTTCTTCTTTAGTTTTTCCATCATCTAACAAAAAACGGCAACTACCTTTTACACAAATGGCGACTTGCTGTAAGTTTTTATGCGCATGGAAACCACGAGAAACTCCATCTTTAGTGCCAAATATGTAATAAATGCGTTTAATTTCAAATGGAATATTTTTATTTTGCTCTAATGAAACTAACGAACCTCTTTCATCACCCAGTTTTTTAAATTCAATAGTATTAATTAGTTTCATTACTGTTTCTCAATAAGGTTAATTAAATATTCGCCGTAACTATTTTTTCTACATTTATTTGCAGTTTCTAATACTTGTTCTGCTGTCAGCCACTGTTGGCGATAAGCAATTTCTTCCAAACAAGCAATTTTAAAACCTTGGCGTTTTTCTATGGTTTCTACAAAACTAGAGGCTTCAAGCAAGCTATCGTGCGTTCCTGTATCTAACCAAGCAAAACCTCGACCTAGTAACTCAACTTTAAGATTCTTATTTTTTAGGTAGATTTGGTTTACTGTTGTGATTTCAAGTTCACCACGCTCAGATGGCTGAATATTTTTTGCAATCTCAATTACGTCATTATCATAAAAATATAGGCCAGTAACTGCATATTTTGATTTTGGTTTTAACGGTTTTTCTTCTATTGAAATGGCATTGAAATCAGTATCAAATTCGACCACACCAAAGCGTTCTGGATCTTGTACTTCATAACCGAAAACGGTAGCGCCTGTTTGTGTGCTCGCTGCTTTTAATAATTTTGGTGAGAAACCCTGCCCCCAAAAAATATTATCTCCTAGCACCAAACACACACTATCTGAGCCAATAAACTCTTCACCTATGATAAAGGCTTGTGCTAAACCTTCAGGTTTAGGTTGTATTGCATATTGTAATGAAATACCAAATTGAGACCCGTCACCTAATAAACGCTCGAAGCTGTTTTGATCTTCTGGGGTTGTAATAATCAGAATTTCACGGATCCCTGCTAGCATAAGAACTGACAATGGATAATAAATCATGGGTTTATCATAAATAGGAAGCAATTGCTTTGATACGCCCATTGTTATTGGATATAACCGTGTTCCAGAGCCACCCGCTAAAATAATACCTTTCACTTTTAAGCCCCTAACCTTTCTCTATTATATTTATTATTTTGAACTGACTCACACCACTTTGAATTACCCAAATACCATTCAACTGTTTTACGCAAACCGCTCTCAAATGTTTCTGCAGGAACCCAGTTCAGTTCATTTTTGATTTTAGTTGCATCGATGGCATAACGTAAGTCGTGGCCTGGCCTATCTGTAACGTAAGTGATTAGGTCGCTATAACTTTGAATATTATTAGGTTTATTAGGCACTAATTCTTCAAGGATATTACAGATAGTTTTAACAACATCAATATTGGCTTTTTCATTATGACCACCAATATTATAAGTTTCACCAATTTTACCTTCGGTAACAACTGTGTAGAGTGCTCTTGCATGGTCTTCGACGTATAACCAGTCCCTGATTTGTTGACCATTACCATAGACAGGCAGTGGTTTACCTTCTAATGCATTTAAGATGATTAAAGGGATCAGTTTTTCAGGGTAGTGGAATGGACCATAGTTATTAGAGCAGTTTGTTACGATGGTTGGTAAACCATAAGTGCGTTGCCAAGCTCTAACTAGATGGTCACTCGATGCTTTTGATGCTGAATAGGGGCTACTTGGGGCGTAAGGTGTTGTTTCAGTAAACAGATCCGTCGTTGATTCTAGATCACCATAGACTTCGTCCGTCGATATATGATGGAAACGGAATGTTGCTTTTTTATCCGCTGGTAGTTGGTTCCAATATTGGCGAGCCGCTTCTAATAATGTGTAGGTGCCGATAATATTAGTTTGAATAAATTCACTTGGACCATCAATTGAACGATCAACATGTGATTCGGCGGCTAAATGCATAATTGCATCAGGTTGGTGCAAATTGAATATATTTGTGATAGCGGCAGAGTCACAAATATCAGCTTGAACAAAGGTGTATCTAGGATCTTCACAAATAGATGTGAGTGACTCTAAGTTTCCCGCATAAGTTAATTTATCAACATTAATAACGGTATCATTGGTGTTATTAATAATATGGCGAATAACTGCGGAACCAATAAAGCCTGCACCACCAGTAACTAATATTTTCACTGAAAACCTTGGTATTTAATAATTTATTAAGTAAGAATAAATTTAGCTATGGTATAAATGTTTACTGCAATATTTGATCAGCCATAGCTACCGCACTGGGTTGTCGGGTCCCAGAGCACCATCGAATTCTACATTCGTGCTTATTAATTGAAAACATTACGTTTTTACGTAGTCGCTCAATTGATAAGCACGTCTTATCATTCATTGCCCTCAAAAGGGCATGCATTTTCGCTGACTCGGTCAAGCGAAAGCGCCTAATAATATCACTAAATATAGTTGCTGACTACCGGTGTGATTGTCTTAGAGAATAGTCTTATTATTTTGCTAACTCTCTAACCTATTGTAAAGAATAGATTTATATTCTTTTGGATTCCTTTGTTGACTGTAGGCAATATTTTATCTGCTATCTTAGGAAATAACCTTATTTTTTATGGATGTATTTTATTCATTCGATTGAGATATATTTCTATACCCGAATATCGAGTTAAGATAAGTGAAATAATTTAGAAATATATCATTTTTATTTTTTGGTTATGCTAAATACGCCTTAGTGACGTTAAATTAATAAAGAGCAATAATTAATTTTATTAAATGAATAAAAAAGCATCAGAAATAAACCTTTCTGATAATTATAGTGTGATTTCTAAATAAGTCGAATTTCGACTAGAAATAAAAAACTAGCCGCGAATAATTCAGCGGCTAGTTTTATCATGGATATAACACTTTTATTAATGGCGATTGATTACCATTCGAACGGTACGGTTACCATGACGGAAGCACCAATATCATCCCTGGTGTCGTAATCTGTTTGCGATACCCAGACTTTAGCATCGGTGTTGACCATGTTATCAAAGTTATGCCACCAACCTAAATCGACACCCTTGATTGTTTCTGATTTAGGGTAGATTTTGTTTTGTGGATAACTTTCTTTATTGACCTTGGCATAGACTAAACGTGTACTAACACGGTTATCATCGTCAAGGGTGTATTCCACTTTAGCTGATAACATACGGCCATCACCACCCATGGCATGACCCAAAGGTGCACCTTGTTGGTAGTATCCATTTTGGTAGATAAAGTGAGTATACATCACGCCGTTTTTGTTCCATTCGGTATGGGTATTAGAACCTTCAATATACCAGCTTAAAGGCTGACCCCATGCAGTATGGTAGCCTTCGATACCCCCCATAAAAGCATTTTTCGATGGGAACATACCGGCTTCATCTTCACCGATCATTTGGCCGTAAACACTGACAGGTAAACCAATCAGCGGGTAGAGTTTGATTTTAGCGTCAAGCCCTGCAAGCTGGTTACCGGGGTCATCATTTTGATCGCCTGTGTTATCTTTACCGGCCATCGCATTCCAGAAAGAATTCCAGTTGTTAGGGCGACCTTCACCTCCCCACATGACTACGCGTGAACCCCCTAACTCAAAGAAATCCGTTGGGTTCATAGTCATACGTAAACCAATGAGCTTGGTATGGGGTTGTGAGGAGTACTGCTTAATTTGGCCTGCTGTAAGCTGATATTGCCATGAGCCAATCCATGATAACCAAGGGGTTTCAAAAGGACTTTGGTCTGCACGCTGTATCAGGAAACCTGTGACAGGACGTGCTGCATCAGTACGGATCAAGCTACCATCATGGCCTGGCCCCCACCATTGAGGGATCTCACCAAAGCTAACCCATTGGTTCCAAATTTTCACGCCGCCGTAAGAACCATTAAGGTTATAGTCAGAGCCATTTTCAACACGTAACGCTCGTTCAGCATTCGCTTTTAAATTTAAATCGACATCATCGGTGCTGTAATTACCTTCAACGGTATAATGGAAATCACTGTATTCGCTTTGCGCGAACCCCTGTGGCATGGATGGCTTACTCGTTGACAGGTAGGTTTGTAATTGGAGGTTATTTTTAGTGCGACTGAGTTGTTGCTTAATACGCTGCACAATCGCTTCTTGTTCACTATTGGTGATATTTGCATTATTAAGTGAGCGGGTAATTTCTTCTGAAGATAGGGGCCATGTAGAAAGGCTGATTTGAATAACATTACGTTCTGATAACCATGCAAGGTCGTTTCGTAAGTTATTATCCGGTAGAACGAGACCCCCAGCAAGAGTATTGCCACTCATTACGCCCAATACCGTTAAAATGGCCAACTTGGTAAGCTTGATTTTTTTCATTGATGAATCCGTTGAGTTGAGTCGTCTAATTTTTTGTGTTTTAGCGCGAAAATAGGCGCAAAAGTAATAAGTAAATTCCGAACACGAGTAAAGTACGATATCGCCCACAATTATCTTACTGTTCTATTTGACGTATTAGTTAGGCATGTGTGCGGTGTTTTTTTTATATAATAGGCAAACTCTGAATAAATAAAAAGCAGATTATAGGCGCATGCGGTAAATTGCCTTTTTATGATGATATATCACAACATAATTAAAACAGTAGGCTAGAGGAACTATTTGTCTTATTTGGTGATACTGACTGTCTTAAAATGATTGAATAGCAAATTGATTAAACGGATTTTAATTAGGTGAAATTACTTATATTGGCGTGGGAATAAAATTGGCGCCTTAATCAAATGAATATTAAGGCGCCGAGAGTTAATTGGGATCACCGACCATGCTCGGGTAACCAAATTTGCAAACGGAGGCCACCAAGTGGGCTATCGTCTGCTTTTACCCAGCCTTTATGCTGTGAGATTGCGGTTTCAACAATCGCAAGGCCTAGGCCAGTTCCGCCAGTCTCCCTATCGCGTGCTTCATCTGTACGGTAGAAAGGGCGGAAAATGTGTTCGCGATCAGCGGGGCTAACTCCTGGGCCATCATCATCGACAGTGATTAAGATGCCGTTGTTTTCCTCTTTAAAATTGACCGCAATGTGGGTATTTGAGTAGCGAAGGGCATTGCGAACGATATTTTCAAATGCACTGCCTATCGCCGATGGATTGCAATAAATCGGCCATGGGCCTGGCGGGGCGGTGACATCTAACGTTTTATTCATCTGCTCTGCTTCAAAGCGAGCATCTTCTAGAATATCGCCCCATAATTCATCGGCTTTAATATTCTCCCTTAAGATCTCATTTTTGTGCTGGCTACGTGATAGCACGAGTAAGTCATTGATCATACTATCTAGGCGATGCGTTTCGGTTTCGATACGTTCTAGCTCTTTACTTTCACCATGGCGGCGGCGTAAGAGTGCCGTTGCCAGTTGTAAGCGTGTGAGTGGCGTCCGTAGTTCGTGCGAGATATCAGAAATCAGTCGTTGTTGGGCAGTGACCATGCCATCAAGCGCGCTAATCATTTGGTTAAAACTGTTACCGGCAGAAAGAAACTCTTGCGGCCCCGATTCAAGCTCAGGGTGTGGTCGTAAATTGCCTTTTGCGACATCGTCTGCTGCCATTTTTAATTTACGGGCAGGGCGTGCCAAGCTCCATGATAACCAAAGTAATAATGGGGCGCTAATCAGCATAGTGGCAATTAATAACAAGAATGGCCGGTCAAACAATAAGTTAATAAAGTCTGATTGTGGGCTATTGGCTGGGCGAACTAAATAGAGTTGGTAATGGTCTTCACCGTCGCGAATGGAAAAAGGCCCAAGAATTTCCGCGCGACCATATTTTTTCTTTTTCGGGTGATCGGCATTGTCGGATTGCCCGATAAAGTTACGGATCACTTGCATTTCACTGGGCATCGCCCCGATAACACGTCCTTCACTGGTCACAATGATCAGACGTTGCCCCGGAGGCGCCCATTTTTTGATGGAATTAGAAATCCGCCTCCACCAAAGAAGGTCATTCATCGGCGCCTGTGCAAGTTCGGCTTCGATATGTTGTTCAAGCATTTCCCCTTGGCGCTGCTCACTTTCCAGAAGGGAAGTGAGCTGCCGAGAGTCTAGCTTGGGTACCATCAGCACTAGCATTAACACTAGTGCGAGGGTAAACCAGAAAATTGCAAATATTCTTGCGGTTAAGCTATTTATCATGTTGCTGAAACCATCAAGTATCCACGACCACGTAAAGTTTTAAACCACGGTTGACCATCTGTACGCTCTGGCAATTTACGGCGTAAGTTAGAAATGTGCATATCAATAGCACGGTCAAATGGCGTTAAGCGTTTCCCAAGAACTTCTTGGCTTAGATGCTCTCTTGAAACGACTTGACCGAGGTGCTGAGCTAATAAATAGAGTAGCGTGAACTCAGTACCTGTTAGGTCTAGAATTTCGTTATCAAAGCTGGCCTCTTGGCGACCAGGGTTTAATTGTAGCTTATCAACTTGCAGAACAGGCGTATTGCTATTGTCGCCCTGATTCTGTTCGCTCCAATTAGAACGGCGCAATAGTGCACGGATACGGGCAACGAGTTCGCGGTCATTGAAAGGTTTAGGAAGATAGTCATCTGCACCTAACTCAAGGCCTAACACTTTGTCTAGCTCACTACCGCGAGCGGTTAACATAATGACAGGAGTTTGGTGGATTTGACGCAACTCTTTTAATGTCTCAATACCATTTTTCTTTGGCATCATGACATCAAGTAATAACAGATCAATGGACGAGTCCAGTTGTTGTAAAGCCTGTTCACCATCATAGGCGATGACAACGTTGAAACCTTCCATTTCGAGCAGTTCTTTTAAGAGCGACGTGAGTTCACGGTCGTCATCAACTAATAGGATTTTATGCATGTGTTTAAGTCCTCCAACTGCCAAAATACGATAACAATCTTCATGATTCCATGACTTTACGTTCTTTTACATGCTCTGACGCTAGTTTGCAGCCACCGGCGTATAGTTGTCCACATTGAATCACGAGCACTGTCCGAGAACAAGGAGTCAGAAATGCAAAGAACAGCACAAACAACAGTAATGTTGACGTTAGCCTCTGCATTCATTTTCGGCTCAGTGACGGCTTTTGGGGATACACCAGAAAATGTGGCACAAACTGGTGATGGTTCGACTCCCCTAATGTTGCAAATGCAAAATGAGCCTACCTCATCAGCGTTGGCTAAACTTCAGCATTATGAGCTGTTTGGTAGTGAAGAACGCACGAGTACATTTATGTTTAATGGTATCACGTTAAATGAAAAACAGCGCCAGCAATTACGTGATTTAATGGCAACACAACGCCGTTATCAATTTGATAACCCAGTTTCAGTGCAAGAGCGTGAAGAATTGCACAGTTTAATTACCGCAGACGACTTTGATGAGCAGGCAGTACGTGCCCAATTAGAAAAAAGTTTGCAAAAAGAATTAACTCAGCGTGTTGAAATGGCGCGAATTCATCATGAATTGTATCAGTTATTAACACCTGAGCAGAAAGCCCAACTTGAGCAGATCCATCAACAAAAAATGTCTCAATATCAGGCTTTGCAATAACTCATTGAATGAAATTTATTGAGTACCGAATTCTCTTGATCGTAGTAGTGAAGTAGCAATAAGTGAAGTTTTTTCCTTGCCATAGACACCATCCCTGTCTTTTACAGCCCCTTTTAGGGGCTTTTTTTTGCGCTTAGCTTTTAAAATAAAAAATGGATCCCTCTCTATGCTTCCCTTTTGATCACCCCGTTGATGAAGGTTTTTATCGATAATATAAACATGCTGAGCAAATAATATAGGTTCTGAAACAACGGCAAAGGCGCTCTTTAGTGCTTCTATTTTTAATCATCAAGTAGACAAAGCCCTGCGAATTTTATCCTATCTTAGTGTTGTGCGTTTGGTCGATCGCCGCTTTGTGGTGAATTGTTCAGACTCGACTCTACAGAAACTGATTATTTAGTTAATTATTTTGGATAAAGCGAATTATTATTCCAGTGATTTTGCTATTAAGACAAAAAACGGGTTAAATTCATTTTATGAAGATGTTCTCACTCTATTCCTATTGTTATTTTGCTCAAAATTCATAGTCTTTATGCCGTAAAATTGTTGTGTGTATTGCAAAGGAAAATAATATTATGAAAATGAAGGCTCTTGTTGCAGTCGCTGTCTCTGCTGTCATTTTGACGGGATGTAAAAACTTAGACCAAGGCATGCTAACTAACTCTGGTATGCAATTATTCCAAGCCGCTACTTTAACGGATGGTGACGTTAAGCAATTAAGCGACCAATCTTGTAAAGAAATGGACGCACAAAATAAAATTGCACCCGCGTCAAGCAAGTACTCTAAACGCTTAGATAAAATTGCTAAATCATTAGGCAATGAAATTGATGGCACACCAGTTAACTACAAAGTTTATATGACTGATGATGTGAATGCTTGGGCAATGGCGAATGGTTGCGTTCGTGTCTATAGCGGCCTGATGGATATCATGAATGATAACGAAGTCGAAGGTGTATTAGGTCATGAAATGGGCCACGTTGCACTCGGCCATACACGTAAAGCAATGCAAGTTGCTTATGCCGCGGTTGCCGCGCGTACCGCAGCAGCTTCAGCGGGTGGCGTTGTTGAGCAACTCAGCTCTTCACAATTAGCTGCGCTGGGTGAAAAACTGATTAACTCTCAGTTCTCTCAACATCAAGAGAGCCAAGCGGATGATTTCTCTTATGACTTGCTGAAAAAACGCGGTGTTAAAACTGACGGCTTAGTCACTGGTTTTGAGAAATTAGCTCAAATGGGTAGCAAAGAAAGCAGCATGTTCGATTCTCACCCACCGTCAGCAGAGCGTGCACAACATATCCGTGACCGTATCGCGGCTGACAAAAAATAATTATTTATTCAGTTAGAATAATATTGAAAAGCAGTAGAGGTGCCGCCTTTACTGCTTTTTTTGTATCTTCATTTGTGTTGATCTTGTGATCATGCCATTAACTTTTTGCTAATAATCTATTCTTTGCTGTTTATCTGCGAATGTTGTCTCAAAAAAAACGAAATCAGACCTTGCTGCTTGCACTCTAAAATAACTCCGCCTATTTTGATGCTTGAATTTCTTTTTGGGTGTATTCGCTAAAAAAATAGCTACCCTATTTTTTGTCGTGGCTGGGTAGCAAAAATAAAATAACGATTCGCAAGGAATAAAAATGGAAAAAGCTCAGAGGATTTCTTTGCTAGCAAAAGGCATGGGAATGTTGCTGTCATTTACTTGTCGTTTATTAACGGGCGTACGTACCCGTTGGGTTGGTTGCCAACCGGCAATGACACCACGTATCTATTATGCTAACCATTCCAGCCATCTTGATGGTTTAGTTATTTGGGCTGGATTACCTCCTTTAATGCGCCATGCTGTTCACCCTGTCGCCGCAAGAGATTATTGGGATAAAACGCCCTTTCGACGCTATCTAGTCAATAACGTTTTTCGCGCTGTTTTAATCGACCGTAAAGGTGATGGAACGGCGAAAGAGAATGTCTTAGAGCCACTTGAGGCGATATTGGAAAAACAAGAATCATTGATTTTGTTCCCAGAAGGTACGCGCGGGGATGGCGAAGAATTAAGTCATTTTAAAAGCGGTATCTATCACTTAGCCAAAAAACACCCTCATGTTGAAGTGGTGCCTGTGTACCTTGAGAATTTAAATCGCGTACTACCAAAGGGGTCGAAGTTGGTTGTGCCGGTGATCTGCTCTGCGGTTGTGGGCAAGCCATTAGCCCCATTAGGCGAGGATGAACCAAAAGCCGTATTCTTAGAGCGTGCGAAACTCGCACTAGAGGAGTTGATGCCATGAGTAGTATTTGGGATAGCGAAATCGTGTTATTGCTATCAGGTGTCTTTAGCATACTTGTGGTCGCTAGTATTATTGGCGGGATCCTCGCTTACCGTTATTCAGGGGATAACAGCAATCCAACCATTGATAACTTGAATGCTCGGATCCGAGCTTGGTGGTTAATGTGTATTGTCTGTGTACTCGCCGTTGTGATTGGCAATATCGGTGTCGTGATTTTATTTGCACTGATCTCATTTTTTGCATTGCGGGAGTTTATTACCTTAACACCGACTCGGCGTAGTGACCATGAAGCCCTATTTTGGTGCTTTTTTATTTTCCTCCCTCTGCAATATGTTTTAGTCGGCATTCAGTGGTATGGCATGTTCTCAGTCTTTGTGCCGGTGTTTGTGTTCCTTTTCTTACCTACTCGCATTGCCTTAGCGGGAGATACGTATCATTTCCTCGAGCGTACCTCAAAAATTCAGTGGGGGATGTTAGTCGCGGTATTCTGTTTAAGCCATGTGCCAGCCTTGTTGATGTTGGATATTCAAGGTTATGAGGGGGAAAACGTCAAACTGCTGCTGTTCTTGATTGTGGTTACGCAACTTTCTGATGTGCTGCAATATGTGTTTGGAAAATTGTTTGGCAAACATCCTATTGTGCCAAAATTAAGCCCGAACAAAACCATTGAAGGCTTTGTTGGTGGCATTTTATCTTCCGTGCTAATTGGTATCTGCTTGTATTGGGTAACCCCATTTAGTTGGTGGGCAGCAGGGCTAATGTCACTGGCGATTACCCTAATGGGCTTTGTGGGAGGATTATGTATGTCTGCTATCAAACGCGATAGCGGCATCAAAGATTTTGGCGCCATAATCGAAGGGCACGGCGGGATGCTAGATCGTATCGACTCTTTATGCTTTGCCGCGCCAATCTTCTTCCATCTAACACGCTATTTTTATACTTAATCTGAGGCCTTGTGCCTGATGGCTCCAAGTATTAGCCATTTGAAAATGGAGCCCCGTTGGTTAACCATAACCGCTAACGGGGCTTTTTTGTTTCTCAATCACTCAATCAATCAATAAACGCTTGAGCCAAAACGGCTCAGTTGCGTAGTTTCGCTTTGGTTTTGAGAAAGCCAGTGAACATTTATTTTTTATCGTGTGGGTAGTAGGCGCCTCTGTTTACTTTTAACTCGCAAGGTTAAGCTTCTATGTTACATAAATGCTATGATATGCACTTAATTTTTGTTTCGAAGTAAGACAACACCCGCTATAGTGAGCCTCTGCTTCTGCGGCAATCCGTTTTATAGACTAAAATTGTGTAAGCTGGATCACAATAAACAAGCAAAGCTTGATAGAAAGCAGGTATAGATAGGTTCCTTTGTCTTATTATAACGCTAGGTGAATCAATTCAGCATGAGTTGTTTATAACAGAATGTACGTTAGAAAAGTACGATATCATTGTGTTTTTCATCGATTTGCAATTTATATTCATTAATCAGAGGTCATCATGGTCAAACAGATTAAAAGAATTGGGGTACTAACAAGTGGTGGTGATGCACCGGGTATGAACGCTGCAATCCGTGGTGTTGTACGTGCTGCACTGAGCGAAGGTTTAGAAGTCATGGGTATTTATGATGGGTATCTAGGCTTATATGAAAACCGTATGAAACAGCTAGATCGCTATAGTGTTTCTGACATGATTAACCGCGGTGGCACCTTCCTTGGCTCGGCTCGTTTCCCTCAATTCCGCGATGAAAAAGTTCGTGCTGTTGCCATTGATAATCTGAAAAAAAATCATATTGATGCGCTGGTGGTGATTGGTGGTGATGGCTCTTATCTAGGGGCAAAATCACTAACAGAGGCAGGTTTCCCCTGTATTGGTTTGCCGGGAACCATCGATAATGATGTGGCGGGAACGGACTATACCATTGGTTATTTCACCGCACTTGAAACGGTAGTGGAAGCGATTGACCGTCTGCGTGACACCTCGACGTCTCATAAACGTATTTCGATTGTTGAAGTTATGGGGCGCTATTGTGGCGATCTGACGCTTTCGGCTGCGATTGCCGGTGGTTGTGAGTTTATCGTTCTGCCTGAAAATGAAATGTCATTTGACCGTGAAGAGCTGTTATCTGAGATAAAACAAGGCATTGAGAAAGGTAAACGCCATGCCATTGTGGCAATCACTGAGCATGTTTGCGATGTTGATGAGCTAGCGAAATATATTGAAGCAGAAACGCATCATGAAACGCGCGCAACGGTATTGGGGCATATTCAGCGTGGTGGCTCGCCAGTGGCTTATGACCGTATTCTCGCATCGCGCATGGGAGCCTACTCTATTCAGCTATTATTAGAAGGTTACGGCGGTCGTTGTGTCGGTATTCAAAATGAAAAACTGGTTCACCACGATATCATTGATGCTGTAATGAATATGAAGCGTGTATTTAAGAAAGAGTGGTACGACACAGCGAAAAAACTGTATTAATCTCTACCTCTACGATTGCAAATCTCACCTGTGCGGTGCCGTTTCAGTGCCGTGCAGGTTTGATCTCTCCGCCTGATCTTTCTGTCTTATATTCTTTTGTTGCATAATTTGTCATTTTTAATTATTTCATGTTATTGATGAGATCTGTCAGCCTTCCTTAACAATTGATTGATGAGGAATGGAAGAATGGCGAGTAAATGGCAGGTAACAACCACATTATTATTAGCGCTCACAGCAAGCGCATGGGCAAAAGACATCCAATTATTAAACGTTTCTTATGATCCCACTCGAGAATTCTATCAGCAATATAACCAAGCCTTTAGTCAGTATTGGAAAGAAAAAACCGGGGATACGGTAACTATCCGTCAGTCTCATGGCGGGTCAGGAAAGCAGGCCACTTCTGTTATTAATGGCTTAGAAGCGGATGTTGTGACGCTGGCTTTAGCCTACGATGTGGATGCGATAGCGAAGAGTGGACGTATTGATAAGAATTGGATCACTCGTTTACCCGATAATTCCGCACCTTATACCTCAACGATTGTTTTTCTTGTGCGTAAAGGAAACCCTAAAAATATCCAAGATTGGGATGATTTGATCCGTAAAGATGTTGCGATTGTCACGCCAAATCCTAAAACGTCAGGTGGTGCACGCTGGAATTACCTCGGTGCTTGGGGGTATGCATTAGAAAAAAATCATCATGACCCAGAGAAAGCCAAGCAATTTGTTAAACAGCTTTATCAAAATGTTGAGGTACTAGATTCAGGTGCTCGCGGGGCGACAAATAGCTTTGTTGAGCGGGGAATTGGGGATGTGTTGATTGCATGGGAAAACGAAGCGTTATTAGCGATTAATGAGCTTGGTGAAAATGGCCAATTTGAAATTGTGACGCCAAGTATCTCAATTTTAGCAGAGCCAACAGTGGCCGTCGTTGATAAAACCGTTGATAAGCGCGGGCGTAGAGAAGTGGCTCAAGCCTATTTAGAATATTTATATTCGCCTAAAGGGCAAGAGATTGCCGCGAAAAATTACTATCGACCACGTAATGAGGAAGTGGCTCAGAAATATCAGCAGCGCTTTCCGAAGTTGAAATTATTTACAGTGGACGATTTGTTTGGCGGTTGGGAAAAAGCTCAAACAACCCATTTCTCTAACGGCGGTGTATTTGATGAAATAAGCCGTCGCGATTAGTTGGTTAGGTTTTAAGCTGAGTTATTGTAAATAAATCCATTGCCTTAAGTGAAATAAAATGCGTTAATTAACTTAAGGCAAATTAATGGAAAACCAAGAACGTGTCATCACGGCGGGCATCATCGACTTCCCCTAAATGGGAATAAACAAGGGCGGATCTCCGCCTGTTGTCCATTTTATCATTCACAAGATAATCAATATCAAAAAGACCGCACTGCTGAATTTGTGTCTATCTAACCGGATATTCGATCTTACTTAGGCAAAATATTACCCATGTCGAAAAACTATGCTGACATTACTACGCCAATTATTTCTGAAAAATAATCAGTATTCCGCGCTTATTTCTTACATCTCTCTTTGTGTGGGGGTGATTTTTTATTATCTGACAGTCATTCTTCAAGTTTTTAGGACGCTATACACTGAACAGAACGGCTTTTATGAAGTCACATACGCGTTTTTTAAAGTCGTGAATTTTGCCTTGCTCGCCTATGTAATTATACTGGCGCCGGTATATTACTATTACCTTAAAACGCGAATTCATTTTTTTTATCGCGTGTTACTGTATTTTATATTACCGTGTTTTATAACTTCTGTTATTTGGTATTTTCGTTTGTACTCTCTATCGCCTAAATCATATAACTCCCCAGAGTTATCACTTGCATTCGTTGAGCACATTATATTTTTTTGTTACATACAAGGCCTGTCGATTGTCATGACTGTACCTGCAATCGTGACAGATTGCGTGCTGAGTATACTCAGAAAAATAATCGCTCTAATTTATGGGGCGTTTTCTTCAAAATAAAAAAATCGCATACTCTTAGCGCTATATCCTGACGAGCATTCATCGCATTGAGGATTTTAAGCAAAGCTCATCTCTGTTGAGCAATACTCGTCGCGGATACCAAAAAAGCTTTTTATAGTGAGAGTGACTGACTTGTGAGGGAGAAGCCAGTCACTGTTTTTTAGCTTATTGCCATACGTATTTGACACCCAGTTGGCCTAGGTAGAATGTCTGGCGGTTGTTGCTGCCAGAGGTGATCCCCGCCCCTTTTGGGTTTTCCCATGTACTTGGCTCAACGGCAAATCCGCCCCATAGCGTCAGTTTTGGGGTCAAATTATAGAAAACTTGGGTGCCGACACGATAGCCATCTTTCACTTTCTGGGTCGTGCGCTGGTTACTATCATAGTTGTGCTCGTTCAGGTAATAGCGGAAGTACGGCATGATGCTCCAATCCTGATTCAAGGTCACTGGGAAGTAGCCGCGGATCTGGTTTTGTTCCCATGTTTTATTGAAGTCTTTATCCCACGTCCAGTCGGTATACATGTACAGTTTGGCGGTGGCGGAATCATTGATCTTATAAACAATACCGTGCTCAGATTCCCATTCATAACTATTGGGCGCATGGAAGTTGTCATAATGATAAAAGGCATCCCAGAAATTAAATGCCCATTTGTCGTTAAAGTGATAAGTACCACTAGGCATCAACCAAAAGAGTGTATTCGATGGACGAGCCATAGTACCTGGTGCGGAATCATTAGACTCTTTACGGTAGGTTACGTTTAAGTTGAATTGGCCTACATCGCTAGAATACATTTTTCGTGTCGCACCGATTTGAGTACGGTTACGAATAAATGAGTCTTTTGAGGTTGAAAAGTTGTGGTTGTAGCTTCTTAATGACTCTTTGTGCTCAAGAAAAAAGCTCCATTTAGATTCAGGGTTTGACAGAAACAGTTGGCCGATCATGGTGGTTTTGTCGTAGACCTTACCGCCGCTGGTATTATGGTGGCCTTCAAATTTCTCCAGCTCCATATAGACATTGGAGGTAATGCGCCAGTAGTCATTATTCACCGTCTCAACAGCTAATGCAGACGTTGTTAGTGTTGTGGTGGCGAGAAAGAGTAAACCATTCAAAGATGTTTTCATGATGATCCTTTAATTTTTAATTATTGTTTATGAAATAGCAGTGTCAGTTTATTTAGGGTGTAGCAACCAGCCCTTGATATCGCTTTGGATATCAAGGCTGGGAAGAACCTTGTTTAGAAAATAAATTAGTGAGTCGTGTTGTAGGTTTCACCGTGACCATAAGGGAACAGAATTCTGTTACCTTGTGGATTTTTGATGTTAACGGGTAATAGCCCTTTTGGTGGATTTAGAGGTTGTGCCTGTGGATTTGCAAATAGCGTACGTAATCCACTACGAATGTTGGTTTCCAGTGAATTACGGTTGTTATTGGTGATATCAAACCCTGTAATACCGTAGATAGCGATATTCGCTTTGACGCCTTTTAGGTAAGCGATGTCATATGGGTTACGTGATGAAATAACGACAACCGGAATATTCGCTTTGTTAGCTTCATCAATCACCAATTGTGCATTAGCAGGGTTATCTTTTAGGTTATACGTCGTCAGTAATACGAGATCTTGGCCTTTTAAGAGCGATTGAACCTCTTTTGCACTAAGCGTATTTTCAGCCAGTTTGATCATTGCAGTTTGGCTCTCAATCGCGACACCCGTTTCATTAGCAATATCATTTAAGTGCTTTTGAATTAATGTGTTACGTGGGTTTTCATCAGAAATCACCAGAATGCGATTTTGTGGTTTGAGAACATAAGGTAGAATATTATCGTTTTTAATCAGTGTGATAGCTTGCTCGGAAACCATATTTTCTAAGTCTTTATGGCTCTTTGAGGCGACAACAAGTTGAGCATTGTTTAAATCAACAGGCTGTGCGGTGATCTCCTGCTGTAACTTTTTCAGCACGACACGTTTTGCCGACTCATCAATCCGTTTCCTTAACTCAGGATTTTTCTTGGCTTCGCTCTCTAGGTGGCGATACATATTGTCTAAGCGTGTTACCGCTTCGCTATCCCACATTTTAATTGGCATAAGGATAATATCGGAGCCTGCTAACAGTGACGTTTCCACAGCCCAGTTCATATCAAAGTTATCAGCGATTGCTCCCATATCCATAGCATCGGTGATGATAAGACCGTTGTATTTGAGTTCATCACGTAAAACACCGTGCAGGATCGGCTTGGAAAGCGTGGCAGGAGTGCCAACCTCTTTTCCTGATAATGTTTTGATTTTGTTGTTATCTAATGCAGGCACAATAATGTGTGCTGTCATTACCGCATCAGCACCATGACTCAGCGCATATTGGAACGGCGGTAATTCTGTGGAGCGCCAAGCTTTAGCATCGGAATTCACTACGGGTAAGTCGACATGAGAGTCAGAGGAAACATTACCGTGTCCGGGGAAGTGTTTCAGTGAGGTCAATAAATTATATTTGTGGATCCCTTTGATGTAATTGGTTGATAGCGCTTCAACAAGCTCTTTGTTGTCGGAGTAAGAGCGGACACCAATGACAGGGTTGTTTTGGTTGTTATTGACATCAACAACGGGGCCAAAATTGATATTAAAGCCAAGGCTAGATAATTCATAGCCATGGATCATACCCGTCAATTCCGCTAGAGCTGGGTTACGTGTTGCCCCTAATGCCATATTGCCAGGCATTTCGGTGCCGACACGGAGGCGAGTCACATAGCCGCCTTCTTGGTCAGTACCAATAAAGAGTGGCAAATTACTCCGTGAGGCTTGTAGTTGATTAATTAATTCAACGGTTTGTGGGGTATCAATAAGATTTTCACGGAATAAAATGACAGAGCCTAAATGGTATTGATTAATGACCTTAGCGACTTCGTCATTCATCGCTAGAAATGGTGCAGGCTCGCCTTTGCTGTCTTTATTCCAATAACGGAAATCCAACATAAAAAGTTGGCCGATTTTTTCAGCTTCAGACATGTTTTTCACAATTTCATCAGCCGATTTTTGTTTATCTTTCCACAATTCGTTGAGTTGTGTTTGCGAAAGGGGGTCGGCTAACGACATTGCGCTGAGTAAGCACAGAGAAAGTAGAGTCAGATTTTTCATCGAATCAGTCCTTGGTTATTTTTCGATGAATAATAAGTATCGTAAATTAATTGTAAAGTGAGATTAATCACAGTTAAGACTATTCTTATCCGTTATTAAATAAGAATAGTCGATTATTTAATAATTGAGAAGCCTGTAATTATCTTATTGATTTTAAATGGGTAAATTATCTGGAATAATCAGCGAAATTGTAGAATAATTCCGTTTTGGAATTATTTCTTTATGTGATCTTGACGATAAAGTCGACGAAATAAATTAATCATCTAAATGGTTATCTTACGCTCTAATTTTATTCTGATTAATATGTTAAGTATAATTTTATTGTTTTTATTAACGTGAAATAGAGGGTTTAATAAAAAAGTCGCAGAAAATTTCTGGCGACTTTTTTAAAGTTATAAAATAAGAAGGTGGTACGCTGTTTTATCACTGCCAGCTATATTTGAAGCCAATCTGTCCTAAATAAAAGGTTTGCCTGTTATTGGTTCCAGAAGTCATATCATCGTCTTTTGGGTACTTCCACTGTGTGGGTTCAATAGCAGCACCCCCCCATAAAGTCAGTTTTGGCGTTAGCTTGTAGGCTACCTGCGTACCAATACGATAACCATTTTTTACTTTCTGAGTTAAGTGTTTGCGCTGATCATAACTGCTTTCATTCAGGAAGTAGCGGAAATAGGGGGAAATTTCCCATTGATCACTCAGCTTAATGGGTAGGTACACCCTGATCTGATCTTGCGAGAAAATGTTCTTGAAATCTTTATCCCAAACTCTATCACTGTATAACGTCAGTTTTGCCGTAATCGTGTCAGAGTATTTATAGGTGACACCATGTTCAGCTTCCCATTCATAGTTGTTTGACTTTAAAAAGTTACTGTAATAGTAAAAAGCATCCCAGAAATCGAATGACCATTTCTTATTAAAAGCAAAGCTACCTGCCGGCATTAACCAATATAAGCTGTTGGATGAGCGTGATAGGGTGTTGGGTGCAGAATCATTGGACTCTTTACGGTAGGTGCCGTTTAGGCTCAATACGGCGTCTGTACTACGATAAAGTTGGCGTGTGGCCCCAATTTGAGTTCGATTGCGAATATAGGAATCACGAGACGTTGAAAAATTACGCCCATAGTTGCGTAAGGATTCTCGATGTTCTAAATGGAAGCTCCAAAGTGAAGATGGGTTAGTGAGGCTAAGTTTACCGACCATACTGGTTTTATCGAAAACTTTGTTATCAAAACTATCCCGTTGACCGCGGTACTCTTCAAGTTCCATATAAACATCAGTATCAACATGCCAATAATCATTATTTGTTTGAGATACCGCAGTTGCAGGTAGTATTATTGCAGTGCTTAGAATTAAACCTTTTAAATATTCCATAATCATCCTTATAGCGAATGTTTTATTTTATAAACGCCGATGACAATATTTCTTAAATAGGTGGCGACCATTGTTTGTTGATATTAATGAGATGATTAATCTATTTATTTAAATATCTTTCTCATAAAGATAAATAGATAAAACAATAATCACAAACGAGGCCAATATAATGTTGGGAGATAAGAGGTGTCCAGTATTCTCAAACGGAGGTATAACAGGAATAATCAAGTTTATTAGTGAGATGTGTGGTTTTTTATATTGATGATTTGAAGTTTTTTTCTATTGGGAATAAATAAAATATTGAAAGAATAATTTGCATTAAGGAATTTCTGTTTTTGTGATCGCATTAAGTTAATATAATCGTTTCAAATATAATTATTTATTATTCCTTAATAGGGGGATTATGTTTTTAATTATGGCATTAAATAAAAAAACCGCCAATAAATATTAGCGGTTATTATCAATGAAATATAAATTATTTGGCTTTTTTAGCTTCAGCGGCTGCTTTAACGATAACAGCAAACGCATCTGCTTTAAGTGATGCGCCACCAACAAGTGCACCATCGATATCCGGTTGAGTGAATAGCTCTGCTGCATTGCCTGCATTGACTGAACCACCGTATTGGATGATGACTTGCGCAGCAACCGCAGCATCTTTTTTCGCAATATGGTCACGGATAAATTTATGAACAGCTTGAGCCTGAGCTGGCGTCGCTGATTTACCTGTACCGATAGCCCAAATTGGTTCATAAGCGATGACCGCATCTTGGAATGCTTGGGCGCCTAGTGTATTGAGTACAGCGTCGATTTGGCGAGCGCACACTTCTTCTGTTTTACCTGCTTCATTTTCTGCTTCGCTTTCACCGATACAAAGAACAGGAACCAAGCCTTGCTCTTTCAGTACAGCAAATTTTTTAGCAATAAACTCATCGCTTTCTTTGTGGTAGGTGCGACGCTCTGAGTGACCGATAATAATGTATTTTGCGCCGATATCTTTGAGCATTTCGGCAGATGTTTCACCAGTAAATGCGCCGGAAAGATTGACGTCAACGTTCTGTGCACCTAGGGCGATACGGCTACCTGCAAGCGCATGTTTTGCTTGAGTCAGATAAATAGCCGGTGGCGCAATTGCCACGTCACAGCCATCAACACTGCTCAGCTCGTTGCGTAGGCCAGCAATCAGGTCATTAACCATGTGAGTGCTGCCGTTCAGTTTCCAGTTACCCATTACCAATGGATGTCGCATGTTGTTTCCTCCAACCAGAGAGTTTGATTTATCAATAAGTGACTCGCTGCTGTGTAACACGGGGTGCAACGAGAAAAATTTTTCTGTTATGGACCTTAAAAATTTAGGTGTTAAGTATAAAGAGAATACATAACAATAGCTTTGCTTTTTATCACGCTGATGACGATTGCTGTGATCATTATCCGTTTAAGGTGCTTCTGTCTTTAGCTTAATCGGTTCAATAGCAAAAGTAAGCACATTATTTTCACTTTTTACTAAAATGTAGCGCAGTGCACCTAAACGTACTTCGTCTGCATAGGTTGGCTCTTTATTCGCGATGAATGCCTTTAGTGCTTTTGTCAATTCAGGGGTTTTATCTATTGCAACGGTTGGATCAAATTGTTGAATAACAGCCACCGCATAGCGTTCCATCAATTGTCGATTGGCTTGAGCCTCATTGTTATCGCGGGTTGGCAGTAGCGTGATCTGTAAGCTTTTAATTTTCTCGCTTCCACGCTCCAATACGGCGGATGAATAGATATTGGCATTGATCCGAGAAGCCGCTCGTATATAGGGAGCTGAAATGTCTTGGCTTGCAATCACTTTATATTCATGTAGTGGTAAATTGGGGTTTGTTTGATTAAATTGGTTACGAAACTGTGGGATGGTAAGGTCAAACGAAGGCGCATCCGGCGCTAAATAAGCGACTTCAAAATCACTATTCGGTAGCGTGGGTACTTTTTGCGCAAATGTCATTTGTGGCAAACCAAGTACAAAAACGGTTATCATGACGTGAATTGAATGGAGTGCGTGTTGTTTCATTTGTTTTTGCCACTCATTTTATGGTTTTTAATATTGTATCAGGATCCGGTGTAATGACATTACAACAATGGGCTTTCTCCTTCAAAGGTCGTATTGGTCGTCGACCATTTTGGGCAGGTATCGCATCGTATTTTATTTTAATGACAATCATTGTGTTACTGCAAAATGCATTTGCATTACCTGAAACGGTTGTGATTGTATTACTGGTTTTATTGCTTTATCCGCTAGCTGCAATATTTACTAAGCGTTTGCATGACAGAGGGAAACCCGGTGGCTGGTTTGCACTGGTGATCCTCGCTTTCGCCCTATTTTCAATGGATGTTAGCCAATTAGCCCCTGTTTGGCAGTGGGGAATTGGGCGCTTTTTACCGCTGTTAATCGCTATGATTATGTTACTAGACTGTGGTGTTTTTGTAGGGATGGATTCTGAAAATCAGTATGGTGAAAAAACACAATCTGTTGATTACCTGTCTTGACCCCCTCTCTACGGGTGAAAGAGGGGGGATTAAAATGGTTACCAATATTGTTCACTGCTGATATGACCCGGTTTACGGCGTAGGTGTTTGCTCATTCCTCGGGTTTTTACCAATAGCTCGCGAGTATCTCTGACCATTTCAGGGTTACCACATAACATCACATGGCTGCTGGTGGCATCAAGCGAAACGCCAGTGGCTTCTTCGAGCGTATTGTTTTCAATCAATGCTGGCACACGTCCATATAACGCATCGTCGCAATGTTCACGGCTAACAACGGTAACTAAATGCAGCTTTTCTGGGTAGCGTTTGGCTAATTGCTCCATTAAGGGGAGATAGCTGAGATCTTTCTGGTAGCGAACCGCGTGCAAAAGTACGATTTTTTCAAATCGTTCAAGGTCTTTGCCTTCTTGTAATATCGATAGAAAAGGACCTATCGCGGTGCCAGTGGATAGCATCCAAAGGTTTTGGCAGTTGGGAATTTCGTCTAATACAAAGAAGCCTGACGCTTCATCCGTAACTTGTAAGGTATCTCCAGGGCGTAATTGAGCCAGTTTAGGGCTAAGTTTACCATTTGGTACAACCACAAAGTAGAATTCAAGGCGATCGTCACTCGGGGCGTTAACGTAAGAGTAAGCACGTTGCACTCGTTCACCTTCAATTTCGAGAGCAAGTTTTGCAAATTGGCCGGCGATAAAAGGTTTGATAGGGGCGTTGATCACTAGGCTGAATAAAGAATCTGTCCAAAATTTTGCTTCAATAACGGTTCCGGTAACCCAATTAGCCATAAATATTCACCTCTGGATTTTTTTCTAACTTTGCTGCTTATCAGAGTTTCATACTAAATCAGTTTACTATTTGCGCTTATCGATAATGTGTTCTAGTGAATTATTCTTTTTAAGAGATCACAAACAAATTTAATGTACAGTTTTATTGCCATATCCGGCGAATATCGCTGACATTGCACCATTAATTAAAATGCTGTCCTACCTCGAAAAAAAAATTAGTTTTGTTATCTTAGTCACGCAACGGTGACATGAGCATGATGTACTGCCGATTAACCGTTTTATCAAAGAAAACAATCAATAACTCTTTGTGGTTTCACTCTGAAATTAAACCTTCATGTTATTTGTATTGAATAACATGGCTAGGCTGTGCATTCAGGTTGATAAATTGGTTTTGAGAAGAAAATGAGAAAACTGGAACATTTTAATTTACTGATCTTGCTGATCGCCCTAGCAGCGGTAGGGCAAATGACACAGACTGTCTATGTACCTGTTATTGCAGACATCGCTGTGTACTTTGGTGAACCGTCTGGCTCAGTGCAGCGAGTCATGGCGGCTTACTTGTTTACTTATGGTTTCTCTCAACTGATATATGGACCGTTATCTGACCAAGTTGGCCGCCGTCCGGTTATTTTAGTTGGGATGAGCATCTTTTTACTCGCGACAACGCTGGCACTTTTTGCCCCAACGCTGGATATTTTAGTGCTCGCCAGTGGCTTGCAAGGGCTGGGTACAGGGGTGGCTGGGGTCATGGTGCGTACGATGCCTCGTGATCTCTACAAAGGAACCTCATTGCGCTATGCAAATAGCTTATTAAACATGGGCGTATTAGTTAGCCCACTGCTCGCGCCTATGTTTGGTGGATTGCTTGCTCATTTTTGGAGTTGGCATGCCTGTTATATCTTTTTGTTTATTCTTGGCGCTTTTGTGCTGGTGAGCATGTATCGCTGGCTACCTGAAACACGCCCTGAGTCTTCAGAAAAACGCAGAATGTTGAGTTCTTATCACCAGTTACTGTCGAGTGGCTCCTTTGTTTCTTATTTAATTATGTTGATCGGTGCGCTGGCGGGTATTGCGGTTTTCGAAGCCAGTAGCGGTGTTTTGATGGGCGGTGTACTTGGTTTGAATAGTATTACTGTCAGTATCTTATTTATTATTCCTATTCCTGCCGCATTTTTTGGCGCTTGGTATGCAGGGCGAGAAGGTAAAAGTTTTTACCATTTAATGTGGCAGTCCGTGATCTGCTGCTTGATTGCAGGGCTGCTAATGTGGATCCCCGGCTGGTTTGGAGTGATGAATATCTGGACGCTATTGGTGCCCGCCTCGGTGTTTTTCTTCGGCGCGGGCATGCTATTCCCTTTAGCAACAACAGGGGCAATGGAGCCTTTCCCTTATTTGGCCGGAGCCGCTGGGGCATTAGTCGGCGGTATGCAAAATGTGGGTTCAGGGGTGGCAACATGGGTTTCCGCACTGTTGCCGCAAAATGGGCAGTTTAGTTTGGGCTTATTGATGCTGCTGATGTCTATGTTAGTGCTATTGTGCTGGCTACCGTTGGCTCATCGTTTGAATCGAACAGAGCATACGATTTAATCAGTGATAGCAGGCGATCACTCATCGCCTGCTTAGTTTTATACGGTAAGGGGCGCTGAAATGACCCTTGGCGTGCTCGGTAATCTCCCTTCATTTATTGCCATCGTTTGATTTGCTGTTTTCTCCATCATGGCGATTAGCTCCGGTTGCTGCTCTATGTGATTGAATATCACTGGCTGGTTATAATCCAAAAAGCGTGTATTTTCGGTGATGGTGGCGGTGTGGTTTCGCGTCAATGTCACCGTACTTGGGGGCGTGTCATCTTGCAGGTGTTTGTCGAGATAAATTCGGATTGCCGTTATTTTCAGGTTTGGTGTGCTGTCGGTGGTACCAATAATCGACAATAGCTCCCCTTGGCGAGTGATCTGCCACGGCGCTAATGGGGTTTGTTCACGAATATCACCTGATGGATCTTCGACCAATAAGGTTACCCAATAATGCTGTTGCTCTTTAGGGAGTTGTAGCGTTGTGATATCAACAGTTTGATTAATGTAAACATCGGCAAGCAGTGGGCATTCGCTTCGATATTGTAATGCGCCAAGGGTGTTGTTCGCCTGTCAGCCTGCAAGGTTAAGTGGTTGATGGGGAGAAAAGGTTGCTTTGTATTGATTTGCCCATTCTTACCCCAAGGGTCACTCAAAGAGAAGTATTGTTGGTGGCGTTGTCCATCGCTAATCCAAGTAGCACACAGAGCGCTATTTGGGGTTATCCTTTGATTGTTGACCCGACCCGTTGAAAAGTCGATTAAATGGGGATCGGTAGCAGACCAGAACAGCGGGCTACCACACCAGTAATTATCGAGAGTGACATATTGTAATGGCTGATTGGCATAGGTGTAAATCGGCTGTTGATTATCGGCTTTCATTATTTGAATTTTCACTAATTCGCCATGATCAGCCATATTTAAGCTAATGGATTTAATATCTTCAATCGGGCAGCTATCTGTCGTCATGAGTCCATTTTGGGTTGCATAAGTGGCAACTAATAAGTACACATGGGGTATATCACGCAATTTGTCTCGTTGTGCCACGATAGGGAGATCCCCAAGAGTACGCTGAATATTAAGGTGGCTATAAGGATGGTTATTACCATCGGGTAAGGTAACTATCGAACCACTGACCCAATAAACAGGGTGGTTTTGCTGTCTGTTCGATGTTGGTATTGGCCGTGATAAAAACCGCTGAATTTTCTGGTTGTAGTGAGATGAATGGGGAATAAATGCATCATAGGGTGCCTTATTGTTTTCCCCCGCCGTTGGGTACATGGCAGGCCGGATCTCTTGAGTGCTTCTATTTTCGGGGTGAGTATAACGATAGGTAATATAGGCGCTACGTGCTTGGTCATAAGCAATTTCAGGGCCATTACTCTGTTTGGAAAATGGATAATATGGGTGATTCGTATGCGATAATCCTAAGCCATGCCCAAATATTTCATGCCATAACACATCTGATTGGGCGATCCCGCCACCAAAAAGTGGTGACGCCATTCCCAGCAATGAACCGTAAATCGATGGTTGTATCGCCGTATAATATAACTCATGGTGCGTACCATTAGCCTTTTTTATCCAATCACTTTGTTGGTAGGTCCATGCAATTTGCAAGTTAGCAGGATCAAAGAACGGGTTTCTTTTATCGTATTGCGGCATGGTCAATGTAGAGGCATAAAAATTAGCAAAATCCGCCGTAAACCCTCGCCCAATGCGGGCGGGGATATAAGGCGAAAAGTCCGCAGGGCTTTAAAGATCAATCAGGCGTTGACTGACTCTGAACGTAGGCTCTGAGCGTTTCAATTGTTGCCCCTCCGGTGCTACAGACAAAGTATGATCTCGACCACAAAAGCCCCGTTTTACTTTGCATCCGTAAATGTGTGTTTTGCTGGCGCAGCAGGCGCGACGATACTGATTTCAGATTGTTTACCATCACACTGACCGCCAGTTTTGGCGGGTAAGCAACCAGCAGATGCACATGGTCAGGCTCTCCGTCCATCTCAATAATTTCGCATTCAAGTTTTGCCGCAGCGGAGCCAAAAGCCTCACGCAGTTGAGCGATCATCAGTCCGTCAAATAGCTTACGTCGGTACTTCGTCGTAAAGATCAGATGCACGACCAGTTTACTGACACTGTGCCGCTTTCGGAGGAATCCCGCCAGTAAATCATCATGATTACTCAATTGATATATTCACCTAACATGTTAAAATAAAAACATTATATCAATGAGCACTGATTATGTTAAGAGCAACAAAAGTACGCATCTACCCGACACCAGAACAGGCTGAATACCTCAATGCTCAGTTTGGGGCGGTTCGTTTCGCGTACAACAAATCTCTTCACATTAAAAAACAGGCTTACCAGCGGCACGGCGTAAATTTAAACCCGCGTAAAGACCTCAAGCCACTGCTTGCAGTGGCGAAGAAATCCCGTAAATACGCATGGCTTAAAGAGTATGATTCCATAGCGTTACAGCAGGCGGTGATTAATCTCGACGTGGCTTTTTCCAACTTTTTCAATCCGAAACTGAAAGCTCGTTTCCCGACGTTTAAAAGTAAGCATGGTAAACAATCCAGCTATCATTGTGTTGGAATCAAAGTCCTTGATGGCGCGATAAAAATCCCTAAAATTGCACCAATTGAAGCGCGTTTACATCGTGAAATTACGGGAATGCTGAAAAGTATCACCCTGAGCCGCAGCACAACTGGGAAATACTACGCCTCGCTACTCTGTGACGACGGAATGGAAGCGCCAGAGAAGCCGGCACTGATATCAAACGTGACGGGGCTGGATATGGGGCTGACGCATTTTGCCATCAAATCCGACGGTAATAAAATTGCCAATCCACGCCACCTTATCAACGCCAGCCACAACCTGCGCCGGAAGCAGAAAGCCCTCTCCCGGAAGAAAAAAGGGAGCGCAAACAGACGCAAAGCCAGAATACAACTTGCATCCGTTCACGAACGGGTAGCCAATGCCCGTGCCGATTTTCAGCACAAGTTATCTCGTGCAATTGTTGACGAAAACCAAGCGGTAATTGTCGAGACGCTGAAAGCGGCAAATATGATGAAAAACCACCATCTGGCGCGTGCGATAGGCGATGCGGGATGGTCTGGATTCATCACAAAACTGGAATACAAAGCCGCAGAGAAAGGCGTGCATCTGGTGAAACTGGATCAATGGTTCGCCAGTTCGAAAACCTGCCATTGTTGCGGTCACAAGATGCCGGAAATGCCATTACATAAGCGCATATGGCAGTGTCCAGAGTGTGGAGTTGAACATGACCGTGATATCAATGCGGCGATCAACATCGAACGCAAGGGCATACTGGAATTACAAGCGGCGGGACTCGTCGTTTCTGCCCATGGAGGCCAGCGTAAATCCGTCACACAGACGGTTGCGGCCTAAGAAGTGGGAAGCCTCGCCCGACAGGGCGGGGAGCAGTCACATATTTGTTCTGGCTATCCATCGCCGTTCTCCATCATCTTAAAAAATATCATTAATCCCATTTAGGATTTCTGCATTTTTCAATGAGGCATAGAGAATGTCTAATTTATTATTTGTACACTAATGAGCTAACTATTTAATAAATAATTAATTAGCTATGATATGAAATAAATAAGGCAACACGGTAAGGTGCTGCCTTATGGATCTATATCAGGAGTGAAGAGGGATTACGCGCGGTCTTCCCACTCTTGTGCGCGAGCCACGGCTTTTTTCCAACCACCGTATTTATAGTTACGTTCGGTTGTTTCAATACCTGGCTTGAACACACGCTCAATTGTTGCTTTGCTTTGTAGCTCGTCGAGGCTTTTCCAGAAACCAACCGCAAGGCCTGCAAGGTAAGCTGCACCTAAAGCCGTGCTTTCGCGAACTTCTGGGCGTTCCACAGACGTTCCTAAAATATCTGCTTGGAACTGCATTAAGAAGTTGTTCGCAACCGCACCACCATCTACACGGAGTGCTGCAAGGCGCGTTTCCGCATCGGCTTGCATCGCATCTAGCACATCGCGAGTTTGATAAGCAATAGATTCCAGTGTTGCACGGATAATATGGTTACGGTTAGCACCACGTGTTAGGCCGAAAATAGCACCACGCGCATACGGATCCCAGTATGGTGCGCCTAAACCGGTGAAGGCTGGCACCACATAGACGCCATTGCTGTCTTTCACTTTTGTTGCGAAATATTCAGAGTCGGTGGATTCATCAATCAGTTTCAGCTCATCACGTAGCCATTGAATAGATGCGCCGCCAACGAATACCGCACCTTCAAGGGCATAGTTCACTTCGCCTCTTGGGCCACACGCAATAGTTGTCAGCAGGCCATGGTTTGAACGAACCGCTGTTTCACCTGTGTTCATTAGCAAGAAGCAACCTGTACCATAGGTATTTTTTGCCATGCCTTCTTTCACACATAACTGGCCATAGAGTGCGGCTTGTTGGTCACCTGCAATACCAGAGATAGGAATACGAGTACCGCCTTTACCACCAATGTTAGTTTGGCCATAAACTTCAGACGATGGGCGAACTTCTGGCAGCATTGCACGCGGAATATTCAACGCTTTAAGGATCTTATCATCCCATTCCAGATTGCGGATATTAAACATCATGGTACGAGAAGCGTTCGTGTAGTCGGTTACATGAACACGGCCTTGGGTCATTTTCCATACGAGCCATGTATCTACTGTACCGAATAGTAATTCCCCTTTTTCAGCGCGTTCGCGAGCACCTTCAACATGGTCTAAAATCCATTTCACTTTAGTACCAGAGAAATAGGGGTCAACAACGAGGCCAGTATTTTGGCGAATATACTCTTCTAGCTCTTTATCATTCTGCTTGAGATGAGTACAGAAATCCGCAGTACGACGGCACTGCCAAACAATCGCATTATAAATTGGCTTACCTGTTGCTTTTTCCCAAACAATGGTGGTTTCACGTTGGTTAGTGATCCCGATACCTGCAACTTCATCGGTACGAATATCTGCTTTTGCCAATACTTCGATAAGCGTTGAGCTTTGTGTTGCCCAAATTTCCATTGGGTCATGTTCTACCCAGCCTGGCTTAGGATAGATTTGAGTGAACTCACGCTGTGAAATACTGATGATATTGGCGTCGTGATCGAGTACAACGGCCCGCGAACTGGTTGTTCCCTGATCAAGAGCGACAATATATTTTTTCTCGATATTTGTTTCTGTTGTCATAATTTAAACCTGTTCCGGTGATGATTAAGCGTTTTTACTAGATGTTTTTGATGGCTCGTCTTTTTTCGTATGCACGAAACCTGGTAAGTGACGAGTGATCAGCATGCGGTAACCGAATGCACCAATCAGAGCGCCAACGATAGGAGCAATCAATGGTACTAAGAAATAAGGAATTTCACGTCCACCTGTCAGGGCAATATCCCCCCAGCCTGCGAGATAAGCAACAACTTTTGGTCCGAAATCACGAGCAGGGTTTAAGGCGAAACCTGTTAGTGGGCCGAATGAACCACCAATAACGGCAATCAGAATACCAATTAATAGCGGTGCTAGAGGCCCACGTGGAATACCGTTACCATCATCGGTTAAAGCCAAAATTAGGCACAGGAGGATGGCAGCGATAACCACCTCAATAAAGAAGGCGTGCATTTCGCTAATTTGTGGGGCTGGGTAAGTAGAGAATACACCAGCAGTAAAGAGGCTTTCTTGTGTGCCACGAATAATGTGGTGAACTTGGTCGTAATCAATGAATACAGGTGAGTACATCGCATAAACTAAGGCGGCAGCGAAGAAACCTCCTAACATTTGTGCAACGATGTAAGGTGCGACTTTATGTCTTTCGAAGCTAGCAAATAACCAAAGTGCAATGGTTACGGCAGGGTTAAGGTGAGCCCCAGAGATGCCAGCGGTTAAGTATACAGCGAGTGCAACACCAAAGCCCCATATGATACTGATTTCCCAGAGGCCAAGTTGTGCTCCGGCGATTCGGACTGCTGCAACACAGCCTAAACCAAAGAATACGATGAGTGCAGTACCTAAAAATTCTGAGATGCACTGACCGGTAAGTGTAGTCGTGGTCGTTTGGCTCATATCTTCTATCCTACGAAAATTAAAATTATTGTAATGTTTTTCAGGTTAAGATCTTCAAAGTGAAAACCTATAGTGTAAATTTATCGTTAATGAGCGCAAACGAGAAATATCGAAATTGAAATATGTGTGTTACATCACCAAAACGAAAGAAAACGACCAAAAATAGTGACGCAATCGACCTTTACGATGTGATCAGACCAGTGTTTTAAAATAAGGGATTTGGGGAATCAGAGTCAAGCCACTAGACACAGAGGATCATGCTACTTACAATCGATATTAAAGCTTACATGGGAGGTCAGAAGAATGTCATTTGAAGTATTTGAGAAACTAGAAGCAAAAGTCCAACAAGCGATTGATACCATCACACTGTTACAAATGGAAATCGATGAGCTAAAAGATAAAAATAGTGCGCTTGTTCAAGAACTGGATAATGCGAAATCGGGCACCGAATCACTGGTACGTGAAAACGAACAACTGAAACAAGAGCAACAATCGTGGCAAGAGCGTCTGCGTGGTTTGCTGGGTAAAATGGAAGAAGTCTAAAATACCGGTTATATTTCGCGCAGCAGCGTTGTTGGCTTCTTTTGGTTACCTGAATGGCATACTTATGTATGCTCATCGCGATAACCTATGACCGCTGACGAGCAGCAACACGAATTATCTAGGGGTACATAGGGTCAATAAGTTATAGCTGTTGCTGATGATTGTAGGTTATCTATTGATATCAAAAGTTGAAATAGCTTGGCATGAGTCGTTAGGATTTTTACGTTGCTATCCCCTGTGATAGGGGAATAGCCAAATTGTACTTTGTACCACAGAACCATAAAAAGAAGGGCTGATATCATTATCAGCCCTTCTTTTTTGAAACCGTATGATCATGCGATTGATGATTAGAGGTCGTCGTCTAGTACTTCAAACTCGCTACCATCCTGAGTTGAAAGTGGTTCTTCTGATAAGATGATGCCTGTGTTATCTGCATAGAGATAGTCACCCGAGAAGAAGGTAACGCCGCCAAAATTGACGCGAATATCGCTTTCGCCAATACCTTCATCTGGGCAGCCTGCTGGTATGGCGGCAATTGCTTGAATACCCAGATCTAACTCCATCAATGCGTCTACTTGGCGTACAGCGCCATAAACCACAATACCTTCCCAGTGGTTATCAACGGCTAAGCGAGCAAGTTCCGCATCAATGAGGGCTTTGCGTACAGAGCCGCCGCCATCGACAAGGAGAATACGACCATGACCGTCTTCTTCCAGCAAATCATATAGTAGGCCATTGTCTTCAAAGCACTTGACCGTAATGATTTGACCGCCAAATGAAGTACGTCCACCAAAGTTGGAAAAGAGAGGCTCTACCACATTGACGCTTTCTTGGTAGATATCACAGAGTTCGGAAGTATCATATTTCATAGTGTATAGGTCTTTATTTGCTGCAAGAAAGATAAAGTATATCCCTTTTGAGAGGTGATTGGCAAAATCCACCTCCCAAAAACAAGGGGGCTAAGTCAAAAAATAAGCAATTACTTACTCAATATTACACCGATAGAAAAGAGAACGTTAGTGAATAGTGCGGCTTTTACCATGTTTTCTAACATTGGGCGCATCCCTTCAGGGGTTGGATCACTGAGTACGCGACGCACATGGTTCATTAACATGGGAACGGCAAGCAAGAACAACCACCCCGTCCAGCCACGAAGATAAAGTAAGTTAAAGAAAGCTAAGCAGAGTATAGCAACAATAATAATAATAGCATGATAGATTCGCGCGCCTGATGGGCCTAAACGCACAGCAAGGGTATTCTTACCTGCTTTTACGTCATTTTCGATATCGCGCATATTATTAATATTCAGTACGGCAACGGAGAGTAAACCACAGGCCGTAGCAGGTAAAAAGGTGATCATGTTCAGTGTATTGGCTTGTAGGTAATAAGTCCCCATCACACTCAGCCAGCCAAAGAAAATTAGGACGGATATATCACCTAACCCTAAGTAGCCATAAGGTTTTTTCCCGACGGTATAGGTGATAGCGGCGACAATCGCGATTAAGCCTAACACTAAAAAGCCAATGGCATCTTCAGGTTTTTCACAAGCGACAACAACCAGCAGCAAGCCTGAAATACAGGCAGCAATAATATTAATTTTTAATGCTTTTTTCATGTCTGCTTGGGTAATCACCCCTTTTTGCATACCACGCAAAGGGCCAATACGTTCAGCGGTATCTGAGCCTTTTACGGCATCACCATAGTCATTTGCAAGATTAGAGAGTATTTGCAGTAAGCCTGCGGTAATAATGGCTAATAGGGCAACAGGCCATTTAAAATTACCCGTTAAATAGGTCAGTGCGGAGCCAGTAATAATGGCTATGACTCCTAATGGTAAGGTCTTAGGACGTAAACTTTCTAGCCAAGCCTGCTTACGGCTAATAGAAGTAGATGAGCTCATTCAATAATTTCACAGGTTTGTTGTGTACAATACATTAAAAGCCCTCGCGTGAAAAACCGTATACGGCTTGTCCATGAAAACGTGCATATGGAAAGCGATGTAATGGCTGCGCGACAGGCTAAATATTTACCGTCTAACGTAAAATTATAAAGTACAACGATGGGTCACCGTTGTACTTTATTAGACGTATCTTAAGGATACATGAAAACCTGATAATTAATAAGCTTATAAAATAAATCTGCTTAGATCTTCATCTGCAACCAGTTCATCAAGGTGCTGTCTGACATACTCGGCATCGATTTGAATGGTTTGGCCGTTACGTTCGCTAGCATCATAGGAAATATCTTCCATCAAGCGTTCTAACACGGTATGTAAGCGGCGTGCACCGATGTTTTCAGTTGATTCATTGACTTGCCATGCCGCTTCCGCAATACGGCGAATGCCATCGTCAGTAAACTCAATCGTCACACCTTCTGTTGCCATCAAAGCTTTGTACTGCTCAGTTAAAGAGGCACTTGGCTCAGTGAGGATACGCACAAAGTCTTCTGTTGTCAGCGCTTGTAGCTCAACACGAATTGGCAAACGGCCTTGTAATTCAGGGATCAAGTCTGATGGGCTAGAAACTTGGAATGCACCCGATGCGATAAAGAGGATATGGTCGGTTTTGACCATGCCATGCTTAGTCGAAACGGTACAACCTTCGATCAGTGGCAGCAGGTCACGCTGTACGCCTTCACGAGAAACGTCAGGGCCAGAGGTTTGACCACCGCGCTTACAAATTTTGTCGAATTCGTCGATAAAGACGATACCGTGCTGTTCAACCGCTTCGATAGCTTGCTCTTTCAGCTCTTCAGGGTTGACCAGCTTAGCGGCTTCTTCTTCCACTAGCAGTTTAAACGCTTCTTTGATCTTCATCTTACGTGCTTTTTGTTTTTGGCCCGCAAGATTTTGGAACATAGATTGTAGCTGATTAGTCATCTCTTCCATGCCAGGAGGAGCCATGATCTCAACACCCATTGGTGCCGCAGCGACTTCAATTTCGATTTCTTTGTCGTCTAATTGACCTTCACGTAATTTCTTACGGAAAGATTGGCGAGCAGGTGATTGTTCATCAACAGGCTCGGATTGACCCCAATTATTTTTTGCAGGTGGGATCAGAACATCAAGAATACGTTCTTCAGCTAGTTCTTCAGCACGGTAACGGTTTTTCTCAATGGATTGTTGACGGACCATTTTGACAGCAGAATCAGCTAAGTCGCGAATGATAGAGTCAACTTCTTTACCGACATAACCCACTTCTGTAAATTTTGTCGCTTCAACTTTGATGAATGGCGCGTTAGCGAGTTTTGCAAGGCGGCGAGCAATTTCAGTCTTACCGACACCCGTTGGACCAATCATTAAAATATTTTTTGGTGTGACTTCGTGACGTAACGTTTCATTCAGCTGCATACGGCGCCAGCGGTTACGTAGGGCAATTGCAACAGAGCGTTTAGCTTTGTTTTGACCAATAATATAATTATCGAGTTCGCTAACTATTTCGCGTGGAGTCATTTCGGACATACTGTAATCCTTATGATTTTGAAGAAATTTCTTCAAAGTTGACATTGTGGTTGGTATAGATACAGATATCGCCGGCAATAGAAAGTGCTTTTTCAGCGATTTCACGAGCACTTAATTCTGTGTTTTCAAGTAGTGCGCGTGCCGCAGCTTGCGCATATGGGCCACCTGAACCTATAGCAATTAAATCATTTTCTGGCTGAACGACATCACCGTTACCTGTGATGATAAGAGAGGTGTGTTCGTCGGCTACGGCTAGCAGAGCTTCAAGTTTGCGTAACATACGGTCAGTACGCCAATCTTTTGCTAGCTCAACAGCGGCCTTCGTTAAATGGCCTTGGTGTAGTTCAAGCTTGCGCTCAAACAGTTCAAAAAGAGTAAATGCGTCGGCAGTGCCACCGGCAAATCCGGCAATAACTTTGTCGTTATATAAGCGACGAACTTTGCGGACATTGCCTTTCATGACGGTGTTACCCATCGTCGCCTGCCCATCTCCACCAATTACGACCTGGCCATTACGGCGAACACTTACGATTGTTGTCATGAGTTAGCCCCTGGTTTTATGACGAAAAAAATGCGGGTATCAATTTTTCAAGTTACCAGCCTTCTTAAACGGGTAACTTGAAGCAAGCAAAATGCTGTAATAGCCGCTCTTGATAGTACGTTAAAACAGTACATGGGGGAGGGGATTGTATTTTTCAACCCCCAGAGGCACGAAGAATACAACCTGAGACACCAACACCGCTTGCACGATCGCGCATTTTTTCTGCCGTTGACTTGGAATAAGGGCCAAGTACGATACGATGCCAGCCGCCGCCAACAGTGACTCGGCTTTCTATGCCAGCAAAAGCGAGTGTAGCACGAACGGACTCTGCTTGTTCCGCGGTACGGAAAGAACCACATTGAACCAGCATATTTTGTAAATTATTCGCGGGTTTGCTTTCAACGGGTGCAGGCTGCGTTGATTGTACAGGGCGATTTTCTGTTTTTGCCTCGGTCGAGGTGACAGGTTTACGTTGTACTGGTGGATTGACGGGTTGAGTTGGTTCTTTAATGATCACTTGTGAACGAGGAACCGGCTGCCCATTATAAGGCACTTCCGGTAAATTCGTCACAGGGCCACGTCTATCCGAATCAATCTGTTCTAGTAGTTGACGCTGCTCAGGGGTTAGCTCCGATGGGCGCATAATGTTGCTACCCGTACTCTTTTGCGTCTGCTCAATGTTTGGCGTATCAACACCCCGACGCTCTAGCTCTTTAATATAGCGCCAGCGTTCTTCAGGTTTAGGCGGTAAAGTATCGACAGGTACTGATGATGAATGGCTTCCCGTACTTTGGGGGGATTCCTTCTTATTTTGAGTGATATAGAAAAGGCCGCCCACAAACAAGACAACAATTCCGACAGCAACAACTAATGTTGTCATCGGTAGGCCTTGCGCTTTCTTGGCTTTGCCTTTACTGGTTTTACGGCGGGCAGATGACCGCCCGCGAGCTACATAATCTTTTTGTGCCACGCTGTTAATTCACTAGGTTATTGAGTGTCTGTGATTATTCAGTTTTATACTCGTCGTATTTCAAGTTGCAGTATTGTTGGTGATGTTTTAGCAACAAACTGCAGCTTGAATGATTTAGGTGGTACATGTTACTTAACCTGAACGACTTTGCCTAGCTTTTAGGCGCTTTTGTACTCTCTCTAATGATTAAATCAGAATCTAGGAGACGAGAGCCAGGGGTGACACTATTACCTTGTAGTTGTTCCAGCAGTAATAACATGGCATGGCGACCAATTTCATCGCGAGGGTGATTTATCGTTGTTAAGGCTGGCAATGTATACTGAGCCTGCTCTAGATTATCGAACCCAACAATAGATAGGTCATCGGGAAGGATGAGTCCTGATTTTTTTGCTTGCCACATTGCACCGATTGCCATGATATCACTATGACAAAAAACCGCTGTGGGTGGTTCAGGTAGGGCAAGTAAAGTTTTGACAGCCTCAGCACCGCTTTCATGCGTAAAATCACCACGAACGATATATTGCTCGCGTAATTTTTCACCCGTACGCAGCATGGCTTTTTTATACCCTTCTAAACGATACTGGCTGTGTGGCATATGTTCAGGCCCCGCGATACAAGCGATACGTTTATGACCTAATTTCTGTAAATAGTGCGTAGCATTAAACGCAGATGTTAGGTTATCGATATGTACGGTTGGTAGTTTAAGTTCAGGAGAGAACTCGTTAGCCATCACGATAGGGGGGAGATTTTTTTGTTCTTCAGCAGAGACATCGAAAGGTAAATTCGAGCCTAACAGTACCATCCCGTCGATTTGTTTCGTAATAATCAGATTAATGAAGGCGTTTTCTTGTTTTTGTTGATGTTTGCAGTCGCCAATCAAGACAAAATAACCTTCTTGCGCGGCAACTTTTTCCAGTCCACAAATCACATCACTGAAAAAGGGATCACTAATATCGGGAACGATCGCCAAGATCGTTTTTGATTCGTTACGTTTGTAGCTCCTTGCTAAGTTATGTGGATAGTAGCCCACATCCATCACAGCTTGCTCTACTTTCTGACGTGTCTGTAAAGAGACTTTTTCAGGTGTCATTAATGTTCTAGAGACCGTTGCCGTTGATACGCCCGCTGCATTAGCAACATCTTTCATGGTTGCAGTACCACTGTGTTGTTTCTGTTCCACAACGTCTTCCTTACGTTTAGTTAATCGATTGCTTTTTTTGAATGGCGTAAAGACGTCATCACATCAAGTAACGAGTTATTCTAAATGGTTTAACAATAATATCTGTTACCTAGTTTACATAAAAACTGTGACTTGCGTCATTTTTTAGAGCTACTTCGCAAATATTGAAAATAGTTACCATAAAGTTTCCATATGAAACATAAGGGCAATATCAAGTGGAGCAGTTTGCTATTGTCCGCTTCCCTTAAAATAAGACAGCGATAATTAGATTTTCTGCCCTAAAAATTGCAGAGGTCATGATGAAAAAAGCCCGTTTTACTGAAACTCAAATCGTTAATATTTTAAAGCTCGCTGATTCAGGGATGAAAGTGGAAGACATTTGTCGCCAAAATGGGATCAGTAACGCGACTTATTATATCTATGGACTACCTCCGTTTTGCAAGTACTGAATCAGGTTTTAGGTTGTTGCTTACATCTATCCGGCATCAGAAATATCTGTGCCCAAATGGGTAATCCGCACACAATCGCCTCAACAACTGGACGGCCACGAAGGCCAATATAATAATCAGGTTCCGATCGTGCAGGTTTAACCTGTGACCATTTTTCAATACTTTGCAACTTTTAAAGGTATGCTATTACACTGCCAGTCTGTACTCGGTTTCATTGTGAAGAATTGACCAAATAATTCTGGCATTTTTATTGGCGACTGCAACGGTCGTTTTGTTAAATCCTCGTCGCTCTTTTAGCTGATTAACCCATTGATTTAAATAACCCTCATTATTATTTGCAGCCACTCTAACGACTGCCCTGGCTCCATGAATAAATAAGGTTCGCAAATGCTTGTCGCCTTTTTTCGTCATATTCATCAGTACCTGCCTGTCACCACTCGAGTGCTGTCGTGGAACCAGACCAAGCCATGCGGCAAAGTGACGACCATTTTTAAATTCAGTTCCTTTGCCTATCGCGGCAACAACAGCTGTTGCTGTTTTAGGGCCAATGCCTTTAACTTTGGCAATGCGCTGGCAGGCTTCTGATTGCCTGAACACAGCATCAATTTCTTTATCAAAAAAGCCTATGCGACGACCAAGATCGTTAAAGAGATCATAAAGTTCTGCAATCGTCCTGCGCATTCTAACGCTAAGACCATTTTCAGCATCTTCAAGAATAAGCGGAACAGCACGACGAACTCTTGAGACTGCCGAGCCGATTGTTATTCCCCGATCAAGCAGCAGTCCCCGGATTTGACAAACTGTCGCAGTGCGGTGATTAACAATACGCTGTCTTGCACGGTGCAGAGCCTGAATATCCTGCTGTTCAGGGCTTTTGGGTGGTACGAACTGCATTGTTGGCTGCATCAGAGCAATTGCGATAGCCTGTGCATCATTACCGTCATTTTTTTGCCCGCGGACAAAGGGTTTTACATACTGGGGACTGATCACTTTTACCTTATGTCCCAGTTTTTCGAACTCACGCTGCCAGTAAAATGCTCCCGTGGAGGCTTCCACACCAATCAGGCAGGCCGGAATATTCGCGATAGTCTGTAGTAACGTTTTACGATCAGTGCGTTTTTTATAAACCGGTTTACCCGCCTGATTTAATCCACAAAGCTGAAAAACATTTTTAGCCAGATCAATACCGAGATAGATAACATTCATGATAATGCTCCTGCTGAGTATATTTTATTCAGTTAACCTCAGAGGGAGGAGGTAGTCCATCCCATTAATTGGAAATCAAAATATGGTGGCATGGAAGCTAATGATGTTAAACGATTAAAAGAGCTTGAGGAGGAAAATGCGAAACTGAAAAAGCTCTTTGCGGAAGTCAGCCTTGAAAATCATGCGATGAAGGAGCTTTTTGCAAAAAAGGGTTGGTAGTGACTGAAAAGAAGTCCTGTGCACAATCATTAAAAGAGGCAGGTTTATCAGTCAGTAAGGCTTGCAAACTAACTTCATTGCCCCGAGCTACTTTTTACCGTCAACCGTTAGATTGGCGTAAAAAAGATCAAGTGGTGATCGATGCCATACAATCTGTGTTAGCGAAATCACCACAATCAGGATTTTGGAAATGCTATTTTCGGCTGCGATTTCAAGGCTATTCTTTTAATCATAAACGAGTTTATCGCGTTTATTGTCGATTAGGATTGAACTTGAAACGACGGGTTAAAAAGGTGCTTCCTAAGCGTGAAAAAAGACCATTAGTGATAGAAAAAGTCCCGAATATTCAATGGGCTTTGGATTTTGTACACGACAGTTTGTACTGTGGTAAACGCTTCAGAACCTTGAATATTATTGATGAGGGGACACGTGAGTGCCTGGCAATTGAAGTTGATACGTCATTGCCTGCTGAACGAGTCATTAGAGTACTAGAACGTTTGAAAATCGATAGAGGATTGCCGAAACAAATTCGCGTGGATAATGGACCTGAGCTTATTTCAACCAACCTATTGAATTATTGTACAAATAATCAGATTGAGCTATGTCATATTCAACCCGGTAAACCACAACAAAATGGCTTTATCGAACGTTTTAATGGCTCATTCCGTCGTGAATTTTTAAATGCCTATTTATTTGAATCATTAAGCCAAGTACGAGAGATGGTGTGGTTTTGGCAGCAAGATTACAATCTAAATCGAACCCACGAAAGTTTAAATAACCTCCCACCGGAGACATACCGTAAACAGTTAGAAATCTCTAATTTGAAGTGTCTTAATTAATGGGGAGTGGACAGTAACATTGCCATATTTTACTTAGTCATTATGAACTAATTCATATGGATCCGTTGGCCGTTTTGTATAACGTCCGGTTTCATTATTTCGCCATCGCTTTGATTTACCATAAAAACTACAACTCAATCCCAATGGTTCCACACAACCTACCCCATTCGGCGCATACTGCTAAAAATTTAAACCATCTGTCAACTTTATCAGGATTATAAAACTAACCATTATTTGTAAACAGGAAATTAAATAGAATGTTAGGTACGGACTTTTTGTTTTCATAGATAAGTTTACAGCCATTAGTAAAATGTAATTCTATCTGCTCTATGTCATCTTTAGAACAAACAGAAAATGTTGGCAATGATGAACCTTGTAACTGAAAAAACTGATTTAGGGGGGTATTCATTATTCCTAAATTATCCGTTATATGCATATTAATATTAGCATTATCAGTACATTGAGAAACACTAATAGCTTCATAACTTTTATTTTTTTGTCTCGCTATACATAACTCAATAGAAAAATTACTTATATTAATAGTATAAATTTCTGCTGATTTAAAACTCTCTTTTTGACAAAGCGACAAAAGGTACTTCCTATCCTCATCCAAATATATTGAGTTAAAAAAACCTTTGGATTTAATTATATCAATTATATCAATTATTTTTTTCATCTCTAACAGCTTTGATTTTTTCTGTTACACCTTTTACTAACCTATTATTATTCAATACTTTTTGTAAGTGACTCCACTCTGCGGCTTTAGTAGGCCATCTTACTTTAGCATATCTCTAGATAAGTTATTACTTTAGCTTTATTTTTGGGTTCTGTTAGGTATTGATCTGATTTTTCTGTTTTTTTCCAAGCAATTGTGTCTACATTTGTTTTACTAAAAACAGGGTATAAATTATTTTCCCATACTTACCTGATGTAATTGCAATTGCTATTTTATCAATATGAGCGTGAGCACCTTGAACCCATCAATCTTCAGCTAATACATCGATTCCATGCTGAACATGCAACCCCCACGGATCCACCCATGTCAGCGGATTCGGCGCATACTGGTACAGATTCAATCCACCCGCTAACCCGATGGGGTCTTGCTGGGTAAAGCGGCCTAAATCCGGGGCGTAGTACCTGAAGGTATTATAGAGCAGGCCAGTTTCTTTGTCGAAATATTGTCCTTGAAAACGCAGGTTTTGTTCACTGTTAAACTCACCGGTAGGGCGGGCCTGACGCTGTAAATTACCCCAAACGCGATGCAGCCCTTGCCACACAATATTTCCGTTATATTTGTTCAACACCTCCGGTAACCCATTCAGACCGCTGTGAGTGTAATAAATCTCTTGATGATTTGTTAATTAAATTCAATTGATAGCTTGGATATTATGATTCAGATTTATCAAATTGCGGTGGGTCATATATTAACTCAGTAAGTACATTACTTAGATGTTCACATTCAGAGTCATTAATTTTAGCTAAGCAATCGGATAAGCCTATATTAATAAGTTTACTTTTAGGTAACATTATGGTTCTATTAATTATCAATTTTAATATAAATATAAAATACTCATCATTATTAATATATTTCCTCAGTTCTATAATATTAGGTACATTTTTTTTAAAATGAAAAATGTATAGTTTATTAAAATTAAATTTGATATGAAAAGCTCTTGTGTTGATTGTAGAGGCTCAGTTATATCATTTAATATACTAAAAAATCCGCTTTCATTTTTTTTGGTTAAATTGATAAATCTCACAGGATTTAAGTGTTCAATTAATCTATCATTAAATGAAATTTCTAATTCTTTATAAAGATCGCTATCACCAAATGATATGTATTTCAGTATTTCAGTATGAAATAATTTAATGTATATCCCGTGATAAATATCTTCTTTTCTATCATGAATTTCATTTATAGCATCTAAGAAATCAATGTAACCAAGATTGTCGGATAAGAAAAAAATTTTATTTTTTATATACTTAAATCTAGAAAAGGTTTCATAATGTAAGAATAGTTCGCATAAAAATGACTGTAAGAGTTCAGTTTTTATTTCGTCCGTAAACTCATCACTATTACTAATCTTATTCATTTGAAGGATGAAAAAAAATAATTTCAAATCTCTATTTGTCTTTTTTTTTGTCTCAACTCGAAAAATATATCCAAACCGTGACAAGACAACATTTATAATATCAATATCTTGACTGCTATATCCTGCTGATTCCATTCTTTTTATTGTATCATCAAAAGAATGATAATCATCAGTCCATCTTATTAAATCACACTTATGATTTTTAATCTTTAACTTCAAATAAAGAGATTCATCATAAGTATCTTTTTCAAAAGAAAAAATACTCATGTTTATTTCTTTTGCTCTTGAATTTAAAAAGAAATTTAACTTATTTTTTAGCAAAAGTATCATTTCACTTTTGAAATTAGTTAGCATATCTTCTTCCACTTTTTCCATTCTCCTGATTTTCCTTTTTTTTTGTATTTCTATGCCAAGATTGAATGGGAAAGTAGAGCGTTCTCATTTAACAGATAAACAGGAATTTTATCAATTAATCGATTATAAAGATGATGTCGATTTACATGAAAAGTTAGCTGAATGGGAAGTATTTTATAATTGTCATCGTCTCCACTCAGCTCATGCTGGTAAAACACCGTATGAAGTGTTAAAAAATAAGCTTGGTTTTTAAGGCTAAGCGTCAGCCGAGGTTCTGAGTGACACACCTCAATAAAATTCAATCTTACAGTCTTCTATATTATAATTCTCACCCGTAGTTAAAATTAGTTTGTTATCAATTATCTTACCTGTAATCAATCCTAAATTAGCAGCACCTTTCTCAATTTGCTTACGCCACCCATTTAAGTCTCCTTTGTATGAGAGAGCATGAAAGAGTTTTCCATCAGGAGTCCATAGTTTACAGTTTTCACTTATTGCTCCTCCACTAGTAGGTATGATTGGAGTTATCTTATTGATTATTTTATTAAATAATCCGTTACCAACAAAGTTATTGCTTCCATCATCGGACACATAACGATACTCTCTCCACTCAACTGGTACTGCCCCTGGTGCTTTATCGCTTATTTTCATTCCATCACCTTGAATGTTATGTTCTCCAACCCTGCATTTTTAAAAATCGTATTATAGTGTGCTGCAAAATCGGCACTATTTGTATGGTATATAACTTCATCAAATGCAGCTGAATATTTTTTTGCTTGAGATAAAACTGTTTGCTGCTCTTTTATTGCAAAAGATGCTTTTCCAATTGAACTCTCTGGATTGCGTATTGATTTAGCCCAACTATCCACATATTTTGCTTCTATAGCTGTTACTTTTCCATTTAAATTAACAACATGATCAGCTATCCCATTAACACTTTTTCCATCTACTATTGCAGTATATTCTCTTGATGATTGAGATAACTTTCCTCCATACAAATCTTGTACTTTTTGCTCATATGCTCTTGCTTTAACTCCACATGCAGACAGCCCCCACGGATCGATCCACGTCAGCGGATTTGGCGCATACTGGTACAGGTTCAATCCGCCTGCCAGCCCGATGGGGTCTTGCTGGGTAAAGCGGCCTAAATCTGGGGCGTAGTACCTGAAGGTATTATAGTGCAGGCCGGTTTCTTTGTCGAAATATTGTCCTTGAAAACGCAAGTTTTGTTCACTGTTAAACTCACCGGTAGGGCGGGCCTGACGCTGTAAATTCCCCCAAACACCATATTGACCTTGCCAAACGAGATGACCGTCACTGTTGGTGAGCGCCTCCGGCAATCCGTTTAAGCCACTGTGCGTGTAATAGATGGCGCACCGTGGATTGGCGGGGGTATCCGTGCACTCAATACGGGCTAAGGAGGTATAACTGTGGTCATTATACGCATGGTACACCGTGGTGTGCGGTTTGGTGCTACTGTGCTCATGGGTAAGCACCATCCCCACCCAGCCAAAGGTTTGCACTTCATCCGGCTCACGGGTGGGGTAAGTGAGGGTATTGGCTATCGCACTGGCTTTCCATAAGCGTTTTTCAATCCGCCACCCGAGGATATCGTAACGGTATTCCGCGCGCTCATAACCCAGTGGGCCTTGGTGAATATCGACCGCAATAATCCGGTTTTCTGCATCGTAATGATAATGCTGTCCGGAAGTGCTGCCTTTTTCACAACGTGAAACCATGCGCCCAAAACCGTCATACTGATAATCAAATTGGTCGCTATGGTGCACTTGGTTATGCAGGGCACTTTGCTGACGATCTTTAAATAAATTTGCCGCTTCATCGTAGCGAAAATGTTCCGTTTGCACCGAGCCTAAATGCTGGGTTAATTGCCCTAAGGGGTCATACTGATAGCTGTTATAGTACCAGTGCCCTGACGTAAATAAATCATTCCCTTGGCCGTAACTGACACTGCGCTCAATCAAGTGATTGCGCTTATCCCAGCGGTAGCGGCGGTCAAGGACCGGCGTCGTGAACACCGATTCATTCATCCGACGGGCGACTTGATGGGTGATACGCCCTCGGGTGTCATACCCCGTTTCATTGTCCAATAACCCGCTGGTGCGGCCCGTTTCACGGTGCAAACGGTCTCGCTGATATTCCGCTAAGACGGTGAGTTGGTCGTTATCACGCCAGTTGGTTTGCTGTAAGTGACCGGAGCCGTAGTAGAGGTACTCAAAAGCCCGGTTATTCGGCAGTTGTGTCTGGGTTAAATTCCCCAACACATCGTATTGATGATGATATTCCCCGGTGGCATTGCGCTCACTGACTAACTGCCCCAGTGTGTCGTAAGTGAGGGTCAACTCATCGTCATAACTCACCGTCGCCCCCGTCCGTTGCGCCTCATACCAGCGCGCTATCGGCACCTGACGCACGGTCACTTGGTTCTGACTATACCCATATTCCGTGCGGTATTCCCCGTTCTCACGAGACCGTAAACGACCAATCTTATCGTAATGCAGTTGCATCAGGACTGGCGCGAGGGCGGCACTTCCGTTCAGCGGCTTGGCGGGGGTAGTCAGTATCTGCGTCAGGTTTCCCACCTCGTCATACTGATACTGTTTTTGTTGACCAATAAGGTCTTGCTCCTGGGTCAAGCGATGAAGGGCATCGTAGCCAAAGCGGTACTGTTCGCCGTGCTCATTTTCTAATGCATTCATGCGCCCTAACGCGTCATAGTGAAAATGCAGCCAATGCCCCGCGGGGTCACGACGTGCAATGACTTGCCCCCGACGATTACGCCGCAGTAGCGTGTGCTGGTCACCCACATCGGTTAATCCGACCAGTTGCCCCGCATCATCATAGTCGTAGCGGTTTTCCGTGTTATCGGGCAACTTTTCTGACAGCAATAAGCCTGTTTCACTGAACGTGTAATAGGTGGTTTCATTGAGCGCATTAGTGATACTGCGCAATTGCCCCCACTCATCATAGGTGAGGGTGGTGGGGTAACCGGAACAGTCGGTTTGGCGAATAAGCTGACCGCGTGGGTTATAGCGATAGTGGGTTTCATTGCCTTTGGCATCCACTTGCCCGATGCAATTGCCTTGCTCGTCCCAAACAAACGCCGTGATGTGCCCCAAGGGGTCAATCACACGGCGGACATCGCCTTTATCGGTATATTCCCAATGCCACGCCGCCCCATTGGGCAAGGTTTGCACGGTCGGAAAGGCAAAATCCTTGTCCCAATCGTAGCAAGTGGATTGGTTTTCGGGATCCGTCGATTGCGTTAAATTTCCGCGTTCATCATAGGTATAAACCCACTCACTGGTATCTGGCGCAATGGCTTTGGTTAAGTGGCGATTGGTGTCCCACTCAAAGTACCAAGTTTCATTGAGCTCATTGGTGTATTCAATGATTTGCTGTTGTTCATTCCAGCGACGGAAGGTGCTTCCTAAACCATGCTGAACGGTTTTGACGGTGCGCTCGGCTAAATCGTAGATGAGTTCTGTGTGCTCTAAACACGTTTGGCCTTCTTCTTTTAACCAGTGTTCAACGACCCGCCACTCCGGTTCATTGTCTTCAAGGGTAAAGGTGTCAAAGCGTTGCCAGCGATAATGGCTACTCAACCCCGTGGCATATTGGTGCATCGCCATTAAGCCGGACTCTTCATCCCAGCCAAAACGGCGCGTGATACGGTTATCCGCGTCAGTGACCTGAATTAACCGCTGCTGTTCATCGTAATCATAGGTCACCAGGGTTTTTTCAGCTTGCCCTTGATGATGCGTTACCGACGTTAATCGCTGTGAAAGTGCGTCATAGTGCAAGCGGATATCCGTTAAATACGCATCATCATGAATTTGCACCAGTTCACCGTCATTGGCATAACGGTAATTTAAGGCATTGTTATGGCGGTCAGCGCTTTTCATTAAGCGCAGGGTGTTGATTTTATGGGGGTTGGCTTCAAACAGTTGATAGTCACCGTCAGTGGATTCGACAAGGAAAATATTATTCACGGTGCGATAAACTTTAAACCCTTCATCCTGATAAAACACTGTTTGGCCGAGGGCTATTTTCCCCAGGGCTAAACGGCGCCCCGATGCGTCATGGTAGTAGATATTTTCATTTTCAAGCCCCTTGCCGGTTGACTCGATTTCCAAGGACACATCAAACGGCATTGCCCAACCACGGCCCAATCGGCTCTCGCGTTGGTTCCGACTTTGGTAGATACGTGACCAGACTAACGGATAAGCCCCCTCAATAATAAAGTCCGTATCATTTTCACCATTGAGGACTTTCGACCCCGTAGCGGCATGAACGGGATGGTGTAAACTATTGAAAGCTTGTACCACCGTTGCCGTCACCATCGAACCAACCGCGGTGCCGACAATTTCACTTACCAGCGTACAACCGACTTTATTTAAACACTGCTTAATGGCAGCCATTCCGCCTTTTCGCATTAAGGTTCGCAGCCCCCCCACAAAGAGGCCGCCAAGAATTTCACCGAACATCTCTGCAAACGGGTTACGGCCACTCATGATGTCGCGTACCACCACACTGTTCCCACCAATGCGCACAATCCCTTTTTCTTGATTGTCATCGATTTTGGCTTCACAGGTGCTTCTATCCCCATTACGGCACGCCGGCTGGCTATTGATTTGAACCCTTTTTGATCCTTCCGCTAAAAAGTAGGGCTCACTTGCACAATGCCATTTATCACATTTGATAATATCGAGGGGCATCGGTTCAGCATGAGGGTGCTTATTCGCCTTAACGGGGGACAGTATGCTGTCAAAAAAGCCTTGCTTAGGCGATGGATATTCTGGGTATTCGTCAGACAGGGGGTCAATAGGCGCCGCATTATTCGGGGTGCTAAGTGCTTTTTTGGCTAACGCAAAGGGAAGCATGCCCGGAATAAGCATTGTGGATTTTTCCAAAATACTCAAGGCAATATCGAGCCCTTTTTTTTCTTTAGGGGGCGCATTGTCTTCTGCAATAGACGCTAATAACAAGGGGGTAGGGAGTTTTCCTGCCGCTCTTGCTGCCCGTTTTCCCTTGATACGCACATTGGGTGAGCCGGTTTTTATTTCGCCATCAGGCGAACTGAGCCCAAAGAGGCTATCAATCCCATCCGCGACCCAATCCGCAGCAGCATCAATAACACTGCCGAGAGCAAATCCGGTCGCCAATCCCGCGCCAATAAAAACAGCCGTTGCTGCACCGGCAGTTACGCCTGTCAATACAACTGCAGCAGCCCCTACCGCCGCATAGACCGCCCCTTTAACCACACCACAGACAATATCTGCCCATATTGACGAGTGCATCAATTTATCGCCTTGCTTCGCCGCGAAAAATTCATTTCCCATGAGTATGTCCTTATTCAATCGTCAGTATGGTCATTGTGAATTCAAGTCTGCTTTCGGTTAATTTGAGTGCGGTGTAAAGCTGTCCCGCAGGGTGCGCCAGTGTGCGAGCTCTGCATTTGAAAACGGTTTAATTTGGCTATAAGTGACGACTAAGACGTTGCCTTCCACGTGAAATGCCGCTATCCATTGATAAATACTGATGCCTTTTTGTTTGGTCTCACAGTAAATTTCACTCCCCGTGAGACCTTGCTCTGTGCGAAAAGCGGTTGGCGCTTTAACGACGGCATTTTTTATTTCACGTTTAATGGCGCTTAGCTGTCCGGCGAGATAATCACTTAGCTCGATGTCTGGCGACAGTGCCTCACGGGTGATGGAGATGCTGCCTTCTAGGGCAGGAAAACGCAGCATATTCACGGTATTATCTTGATATTTATCACTGGGTAGTGTGAGGCGACCCTCTTGAAATAAGTAATGCATACTCAACCTTATTTTTCAGGAAAAAATTGGGATTTTGTGCTGGCAATGGTGTCGGTATTCGGATCTATTTTAGTGATCCCTGGCGCGGCATTGTCCATATTGAGATCGAGGATCTCACCCGTGGCAATTTGCCCTGAACCACTGGCATAAAAATCAAAATTTTCACACGCGATGGTGACCCTCCCCGAGGGACTCAATTGAAGAACGGACGTACCGCTGATAAGACGGATCCCTTTTGCGGAAGCGATGACCACTTCACCATCGACAATAGACTGTTGATTCCCAAAGACGACATTCTTTTGGTCAGACTGTACTGAGGTCGATTGAGAGCCATGCACTGAAACCGTTTGGTTTTGTAGGATGACTTCTTTGTGGTTGGCCCCCACGGTCGTCGAACGATTATCCCGTACTACCGTATTCATGTCTTTTTGCGCATGAATAAACACTTCCTGCTTACCGTCCTCATCCTCAAAACGTAACTCGTTAAAGCCCTCGCCCTTATGGGTTTGAGTGCGGAACGTGGTGCGTGTTTTGTTCTCAGGAAAACGAATAGGGGGAGCATTGCGGCCATCGTAAGTGCATCCCGTGATAATGGGGCGGTCAATATCCCCGTTCAGGTAACTGACTTGCACAACGGTGCCGATACGGGGCACGGCCGAAAAGCCGTAACCGTTGCCGCTCCATCCCATGGCGACACGCACCCAACAGGAAGCGCTGTGATCGGGCTTGCCGTAGCGATCCCAATGGAAATGCACTTTGACGGCGCCGTACTCATTGACGTAAATCTCTTCCCCCGGCGGCCCCACCACGGTCGCCAATTCATCCCCATCGGCCGTCGGTTTATAACGGTGTGGCGGACGCCACTCCTCACGACCCGGTATAAAGGAGACCGTGTTACTTAATTGCGTTCCTTCGCCCCCGCCATTGTCGGCTAAGGGTTGCACGCCGTGATGGGTGACCGTGATGACTTGCCAACTGTCATTCATCGGGGCGTGTGGGTGATTTTGCAGGGTGAAAATTTTGCCTGGGCGCAAGGCAAAGCAGTTCGTGGTGGCATTGCCCACGCGGCTGCCGCTGCGTAACTGCTCAAAACGGGCTTTGGTCAGGGGCTCCCCTTCGGCATCCAATTGAAAACGCCCGTAACTTTCAAACACACTGTGCTGCCCACCGCCTGCTTGCTGATCTTGGTGCATCAGCGGGTAAGAGGGGCGCACATAGTTGTTGTCTTTTTGGATCAGTTGATCGGGGCACAGATACTCTCCGTACTGCCATGTGGTGGCGGTACTGTCGGTGATATCGGTGTTCGCTTGCGGGTTGTAAGTCAACGAGATCCCCGCGGTCATGCCCATGTGCTCATCACTGTAGAACATCTGATCTTCTTCAAACCAGAAGTTGATCCCTTCCTCAAAGGCTAAGCGACACCAAAAGTCATAGGCGGATTCCCGTTTTTGCGTGGTGTAGGTCCGTTCCGGATGCAGCGCTTCACGGTAAAAAAGACAGTCTGATTTGACGTGCGCTTCATCCAATAACGTCTTTAAAATCGCGGGGGCGTTTTGGTCTTGGAAGATACGGCTGTCCTGATTGAGGGTCATGATCCACATTTCAGGGCGGATATCAAAATGGTACCACGTTTTCACGCCATCGGTATTGCCTTGGACACCGCCCGCAAGAATGCCATTGACGGTGCGCACAATCTGCCCATCCCGTTTGACCGTCAGTGAGGCGGCTTGGCCTAAATGCGTTTGGAATTCAATATAAGGCAACAAACTCACCACATTCAGGCTAAGGTGATATAAGGAAGAGAGCCCTTCGGTGAGGGTAAAATCGGTGACTTGAAAGGTGCCCGCAGGAAATAAGCCGATTTCACAGGTAAACACTAAACCGCTCGGCTCGGCGGTTAACCCTAACGCGCTGCGTAAGGCCGCTTGCGCGGTATCCGGATCGGCAGGGTTGAGCCCCCCTGTCAGCCCGCCGCCGGGGGTCAACATCGCGGCGGGGGCCTGCAACGAGGACGCCGCACTGGCCGCTTGTTGGGCCAAATTGACGGCTTGTTGTGTTCGCGCAGATGCCTTTGACATCGCCGCTTCCTTGGCTTGGTTAATGGCTTCGTCCTTCAGCATCGACGCCAGATCAGGGGATGATTTTTTCGGATCTTTTGAGAACATGGTCAGGCTCCGGGTTAACGGGGAGAGTGCATCACGTTAAAACAGACAAGGACGAGCCCGGGTGAGCTCGTCGAATGAGGCGATTACGCTTCCAGCGGTGCACGCCAGTCGTCAGCACCGGAAGTGCCTGCCACTGTGTGCTCCCAGTCGACCTTACGGTAAGAAAGCGACACTTCGATGAGCTGCGTGTAATCCGCTTTGGCCGGATCTTGGCAGTGTGGCATTTGGCAATCGATGTTGACGATAGTCGCATCGGTCAGCGTGGTGGTGAAGAAGTGCTCTTGCTTCCCTTCAACAGACGTGCGGTACCATTTCAGTTCCACTTTTGGCAGCATTTCACCGGACGCCAGTGCGTTGTACAGCAGAGGGACCGCTTTGTTTAATGCCACCGTAAAACGGAATGGCTTGTGAGCACGTTGGCCTGAAGGTTGACCGGATTGGGGGTCAGTCGGTACGGTCACAATGTGGGAAAACTCTTGCACCAGCATTTGGTCTTCATGACCTTGTACATAGATGTTACCGACGGATTCAGGGGTAAATGCTCCCGCAGTGATGTTGCCCTGCGTTTTACCTTCGATAGAGATATAACATGGAGTTGGCATAATGCGTCCTTTTATTATCCTGAGTTATCATAATAAGTCAGGTGATGAGTAACGATGGTTTATTGCAACAAGAGCAATATATTCCTTGCTCAATATCATTAATATCAGCCAATGCGCACGGTGATTTTGGTTAGGGGGAATGATATATATCGAGGGTAGGGATGTAAATATATCGGAATAGTCCGAACGGCCTAGGATAAGTGACTTAGCGTAAAATAATTGTCATGACGATATTTACTACTTTCGAAATGGCATTTTAGGCGTGAAAACAGAGTGAAGTATTTTCGCTTTTGTTCGTTATTTTGATGAAAAACGCTTAACTATCGAAAATATTAGCAAAAATCTATGTACATTGAGCGAAAAAACGTTCCAGAAAATTCCTAACGTTTAATTGCTTTAACCTATTGTTTTATAAGTGTAAAAAAATATCATCTAAAAACGAGATAAAAGGAACGGAATTTTTTAACGACTGCGATTTTTATCTCTAATAAAGCGAAATAAATTGAGTTATTATTCTGTCATTAAGTATTAAATATTTATAAACAAAGCGTTAGGTTGTTGCTATTGCTTGAGGAGAGTGTTTGGGCGGATATTGCCTATCTCTCCCCTTATTTTTTAATTGATTGATATCTATCACTAATTATTGGGGGAGGTGCACAGTTCGGTTAAAACGGGTTTTTGCTGACGTTATTTTAGTCGTGATAGCGTTGGTGCATGATGGGATATTGGTCATTTTTAGAGGTCAAGCTCTTAAATAATATCAAGAAATGATATTTTATCATGGCAGTAGGAGAGGCGAAGCGCTGAATACCTTTCACCATCCCCTAGCAGTCCGTTGGATCCACGTCAATATTCCACTTCACCTTGCGGCTTTCTGGCTGGCTCTGCAACTCTGGTAAAATTTGAGCGGCAAATTGCTGCAAATAACCTCGTGATGGATGCTGTAAAAGCAGTTGCCAGCGGAAACGCCCGCCACGCTTAGCTTGAATGGCAGGGGTGGGGCCTAAAATCCATAAGCGTGAATCACTGTGTGGATGCTCAGAAATATAGTGACGGACTTTCTGTAAGAACTGCCTTGAATCCTGATTATTGTGATCTTCTGAACGGATTAAAATATGGCTGGAAAAGGGGGGCAACATGGCGATGCGGCGTTCGTCCATCGCTTCACGGGTAAACGCATCATAACCATTTTCTAATAAGGTCTGTAATAGTGGGTGCTCAGGGTGGTGAGTCTGTAAAAATACTTCCCCTTGTTTACCTGCTCGGCCAGCACGACCTGATACTTGTATATAGAGCTGAGCAAAGCGCTCGGCAGCTCTAAAATCACTGGAAAACAGTGCCCCATCGACATCCAGTAAGGCAACTAAGGTGACGTCAGGGAAGTGATGCCCTTTTGCTAGCATTTGTGTGCCAATGAGAATACGCGCGCCACCCGCGTGTACCTCATTCAAATGCTGCTCTAATTCACCCTTGCGGCTAGTAGTATCTCGGTCAATACGCGTAACAGGGACATTGGGGAATAACGTATTGATCCCTTCTTCGAGTTGCTCGGTTCCCATACCCACAGGAACAAGGTGGGTTGAGCCACATTGAGGGCATTGTCGGGGGATAGGTTTTTGGCTATCACAATGGTGGCAGCGTAACTGATGGAATTGTTGGTGCAAGGTATAATAGTGATCACACCGTTGACACTCAGCTATCCAGCCACACTCATGGCAGAGCAACGCAGGTGAATATCCTCGGCGGTTTAGGAAAAGGATCACCTGATTATTTTGTGCGAGGTGATCTTGAATATGTTTAATCAATAAATGGGATAAACCAAACTTTAGTGGCTGCCCTTTTAGGTCGATAAGATGCTGTGTCGCAGGACGTGCATTACCTGCCCGTAATGTTAAGTTTAACTGACGATATTTCTTCTGCTGAACATTATATAAGGTTTCTAAAGAGGGCGTTGCCGTGCCCATAATAATGGGAATATTTTCTTTTTTGGCTCGAAATACAGCAAGGTCACGTGCATGATAACGCCATCCATCTTGCTGTTTATAAGAGCTATCGTGCTCCTCATCAATAATGATGATCCCTAAACGGGAAAACGGGGTAAAAAGTGCGGAGCGTGTGCCAATCACAATTGCGTTGGTACCTTGTTTCGCACGTAACCACACAGCAAGGCGCTCACTATCATTCAAACCTGAATGAAGAACGTCTACGGGGGCATTAAAGCGCTCGCGAAATCGGCTAATGGTCTGTGGCGTTAATCCAATTTCAGGAACGAGTACTAACGCTTGTTTACCCTGAGCGAGAATATTTTCTAATACGCTGAGATACACTTCTGTTTTACCCGAACCAGTGATCCCTGCAAGTAACCAAGGTGAAAAGTGATCATCTTCTGCACGAATGGCCCCAACTGCGGTGGCTTGCTCGCTATTAAGGCGTAAACGCTCGCCACATACGGCAAATTGTGACTGCCATTTTTCGGTGACGGGTTGGACGGGGTAAAGTTCGATATAATCTTTCTTTTTTAGAGTCCGTAACGTATTTTCACTCAATTCAAGTTCACTGACTTGATGACGATACACAGGGCGGCGGCGTAGTAGGGCGAGTGCCTGTTGTTGCTTAGGTGCACCTTTTAAAGTATTTAGGTCACACTCTTGCCCGAGCGGTGTAGCTTGCCATTGCCAAATAGGTGAAAATTCAGCCGGTTTCCCCTGACGTAACAAAATGGGGAGTGCGTGGAACAACACTTCGCCAATAGGGTAATGGTAATATTGTGCAGACCACAGCAATAGCTGCCAGAGGTCATCAGGGAATAAGGTTTCATGATCGAGCACAAGGTCAACGGTTTTTAGCTGATCTTCAGGAAGTTCGCTGCTATGGCTATGATCCACAACAACACCGAGTGCTTGCCGTTTACCAAAAGGCACCAAAACACGGCTGCCAATCGGTGGAATTGGCATGTTATCCGCTAAGCGGTAATCAAATGCGCGGTTTAAAGGAACAGGTAAAGCCACCTGAACGACGATCATAACTGGAATTCCGTCTGGTTTTTGTGCGAGAATAGTTTCATTATTTTGTTAGGGTACCATAAAAACTACGTGGTTTTCATTGCGTGATACAGAGATTTTCTGTATGATCCGCCGCCTTTGGTATCTAATTTTGCCAATAAAACATTTTTAATCAACACGACGTGTGGTGTCCGGCGTTAGGGCTGGAATGGCGACACGGCCTTAATAGAGGTTTTCCCATGAAAAAAGGTATTCATCCTAAATACGAAGAAGTTACTGCAACTTGTTCTTGCGGTAATGTTATGAAAATCAATTCAACTGCAGGTCACTCATTGAACCTGGACGTTTGTGGTAATTGCCACCCGTTCTATACTGGTAAACAGCGTGACGTTGCTACCGGTGGTCGTGTTGATCGCTTTAACAAACGTTTCAGCATCCCAGGCGCGAAGAAGTAATCAAGCCTGTGAAATGCAAAAAAAAGGGAAACTCAGTTTCCCTTTTTTAATGGGGGTAATATGGCTGAAAATCATTTAACGCCTTCCAGCCATTGGGTTCTTACCAGTGATAAGAATAGCCTAAACCTACATTTACACTGTCATGTTTGTAGTCAGTTTGTTGCCAACCGACACTGGTGCGTATTGTTGAGTTTTGGGTAACGTTAATATTGAGCCCTGCAACTGCGTAAGGGTTAACAGTACGCTCATCACCTTTATCGTAGGTATACGCACCGACATAAGGGATGTAACCCGTAAACGCATCACGATCACTATTGAGTTTAATATCTGTACCAATCTTACCATCTACTTGGAATACCTCATTGAGATTATGTTTGATATTCATTCCTAATTGCAGATCGGTACGTTTGTTACCCATACGGGCATATTCTGCTGCAAATTCAGCATTTTTGGTCTCGGTATAGCTGCTACGGCTAATTTTTTTATAGGATAAAGCAACTTCAGGCATTAACCGCGTCTGAGAGGTTAATGGAAGACCATAACCAATACTTAGGCGTGCTTGATAGCCTTTGATGGTTGCATTTCCTTCCCCTGCTTCTGTATTTTTCAATGTATCACGAGTGATACGGACATCTTGATTTAGATATGAAGCGGATAAGTCTGCATATAGACCGTTGTTATTCAGGTTTTGTTGATAGCGAGTGAATAAACCAATAGCCGGGCGGCTATTGTTTCGGGTGTCATAATTATCCGCTAAGGTCGTATTATGAGCAAAATTCACTGCTGCACCGACAGTCCAATTTTCAGCAGGTAAACGTAATGCGCTATACAGACCAGTTGCAACGCGATGATTATCACTTAGGCTATCATATTGAGAGAAAAGACCAACACAGTAGCTACTGTCGCCTAATTGGCAACGGCTATTACTTAAATGATTTAAACTACTTTGATAAAAATCGAGAACTTTAAACCCTCGGTTTGCCGTGCGTGACATTGCATAGCTTGAATGAGTGGCGTCAACGGTCACGATATTCGGTTCAGTTTCTGAACCCTTGATCTTCCAAAGGGTTGCATGGATATCATCTTCATCTGTTTGAGCGGCACCAACAATAATCAAGCCATCTTCGGAAACGGCATATGCCGTTGAGGAGCCTCTATTATCAGATGCTAGAGTGCCTAAACCAACCATCCCTGTACTTTCAGACCAGCGATACGCACTAAGTTCATTGTGATCATTATAGGCTTCGCCAACAATCACAGAACCACTCCCATTCATATCAAGAGCCTCGGAGAATCCAGAGTTATCGGCTTTTAATGAACCAAGGCTAACCATGCCTGTTTTTTCTGTCCAACGGAAAGTTTGTTGTTCATGGGCAAACTCACTATCTGAACTCCCAACCACAACAGAGCCGTCTTTTGAGACAAAATCAGCACTAGACTGACCACTTTTATCCGCTCTAAGTGTACCGAGGCCAATCATGCCTGTGGTTTCTGTCCATCTGAAAGCATTATTTTGATTGTTATCGGTGTCTGAGAAGCCAACGACAACGAGTCCATTTGCAGAAGTCGCATTGGCTGCAGAGTTACCGGAACCATCAGATTTTAAGGTGCCTAACCCCTGCATTCCTGTCTTTTCTGTCCATCTAAAAGCATTCATCGCATTATTGTCAGTGCTTGAATCACCGACAATAGTAGAACCATCCGCAGAGATGCCATTAGGATCGGAACGGCCTGAATTATCGCTTTTTAGTGTCCCTAAGCTACGCATGCCCTTATCTTCAGTCCAGATAAAGGCATTTCCTAAGTGACTGCCATCATTTGTAAATATCTGGCCCGTAATAACGCTTCCGTCATCAGAAACAGCTTGTGCATAGGAGTGTGCATTTGGGGTTAAGCTTTGTATCCCCGTTTTTTCAGTCCATCGAAATGCATTACCTTGCCCATCGTCAGTCTCTGAATAACCGATGATAACTGAACCATTTTTTGATATGCCATTGGTTGATATGCTGCCACTATTATCTGATTTCAGTGTTCCTAAGCTCACCAGACCACTTTTTTCAGTCCAACGGAAAAGATTGTCTCTTTGCGTATCGCTAGCAAGATTCATAACAATGATTTTGCCATCTGCAGAAATATGCAATGCCTCAGAATAAAATCCTTTTCGGTTATCCAAATTTATTTTCTTTTCTATTTCAAGTGGTTTTTCTGCCGCATAACTTTGTGCTGCTAGTAATGAAATACCAATAGCGACAAATGTGCTGATTTTATTTTTTCTCATAATTTATTACGTAATAATAGTAGGAAGTAGAATGAGATAATGAGTTATCAAATTACTTGTTAAGTAAATGTTCTAATATTACCTCGACAATTATTAGCTCATTATAATAGAATGAAAAATAAACAAAACGTTTAATGTTGAGTTTGGGTTTAAATCAAAATAATAAGCTGAATCAGGGTGTTGAATATTGTGTTTTAGGATGTCTATGAAAGAATAGTGCTCAATATAAATATTTTTTTTCTAAAGAAAAGCGTATTTTTTATATAATAGAAATGTAAATAAGAAAAATATTAAATCAGTAATAATGATACTTATCGCTTGTGACTTTGAATTTTAATCTAACAAAGTCATTTTTTTTGTTTTTAATGAGGAACAATTAATTTTAATTTGGAGATTATGAGTAATCTATATTACACCAATATTAGCGTATTGGTTAATACGCTAATTGTCCTATATAGCTATTAATATTTGCGGCAAGGTGCCGGTGCATATTGTGTATCCGCAGGGAACGGATTAGCGTCACATAATGGTAAGGTTTCGCGCACTTCAAAAAAAGCGATACCGATAACGCCAATATTTCGTTCATCGCCTTGTACGTTTTGATTCACGTAGGATGATTCAGGCGCTGCAAAACGAAATGCGGCAACTTGGTTGTTATTCTTGCGAAAACCTTCAATGGTCAGTTTTTTGCCTGGTCGAATTAAATAACCATTATTTTGGTAAGAACCTGCTTGCCCATTGAGGACATCAAGGCCGTCGACCGTTGTCACTACCTCATAAGTTTTATTTCTATCGCTATTTAGGATCCGCAATGTATAGCGCATACCCTCAGTGGCTGGCAGTTTATATTGCCCTTGGGAATTGCGGTAAATTGGCATTGGTTGCCCATACTCATTGATTACTGCGACAGAGAGAGGAAATACCTTGATATAAGGTTGGGTGTAAGCATGATTTGGTACGCGTTCACCTTGATAATAAATAGTGACAGTATCATAGGGTTGATTCGTCATGCGAGTGGCTGTCACACCTTGGACGGAAGAGCGGATATCTTCACCCCATTGTGTACCCAATGTTTTTGCACTGGATGTAGATTGTGCTTCATATGCCACATCTGAGCGAGAGTCTACCACTTGTCGTGGATAAGAAGAGCAGCCAGTAGTGACCAACAAAGCGGCACCGAATAACGTCGCAGTAGCTTGAAAATAGGAGCTCATGACTTTAATCCTTACGTATTTTATTTTCTATGGAAGAAGCACGTAAAGTGTAAATAAGCACAAAAAATAAAGCTTGAAGGAAAGTCTGAAATAGAAATAAATAGGAATAATTCCCCTTATCTTAGTGATTGATCACTCTTCGCCAATTAAGACGAATAAGATAAGGGGATAGCGTTTAGTATTCCCAAGTTTCTGGGTCAATACCTAATTCACGCATAATCTCTTTTGCAGCCTCAGGAATTTCATCACTGCGCTCTTTACGCAAATCTTCATCATTTGGCAGCGGCTGTCCAGTGAAGGCATGCAAGAAAGCTTCACACAGTAATTCACTGTTCGTTGCATGACGCAAGTTATTGATTTGTCTACGAGTGCGCTCATCAGTTAAAATTTTCAGCACTTTTAATGGGATAGAGACTGTAATTTTTTTAACTTGCTCACTTTTTTTGCCATGCTCAGCATACGGACTGATATATTCACCGTTCCATTCAGCCATGAGTTACCTTGGTTAGTTTCATCAATAATAAAAAAATAATATGCCCGTCATCTTTCAAAGAACAAATATGAATAATCTCAGATCTCAAACCGACATATAAGTTAGTATACGCATCACATAAATTATCATAATTTCTGTTTTAAATTAATGCGTTAATTTACATTGCGCAAATTACAATCAATTTACGCATAATCATTAGGGATGATTATTCCATTACTTGATATAAACGTAAAGAGGTTTAGACGTCTAGATATATTGACGTCCAAACATCCAGTGGGTATTATTTGACTCACCGTCAATCAGGAGAAGCGTTTATGGCCCTCAAACCGTCGACTATCGCTATTCACAATGGATTAAATGAAGACTCGCAGTTTGGCTGCGTCGTGCCCCCTATTTACCTATCGAGTACTTATAATTTTACCGGCTTTAATGAGCCTCGAGTTCATGACTATTCGCGTAGAGGTAATCCTGGGCGCGATATTGTGCAAAGGACACTTGCACAACTTGAAGGCGGCAGCGGTGCGGTAATGACCAACAGCGGAATGTCGGCATTACATCTTTTATGCACTGTTTTTCTGCAACCGGGTGATCTCTTGGTAGCCCCACATGATTGTTATGGGGGGAGCTATCGTTTATTTAATAGCCAGCACCAACGGGGAGCCTATCAGGTTCAGTTTATTAATCAAAATAACCGATCAGAGCTTCTTGCGGCGTTAGCGAAAAAGCCGAAGTTAGTCTTAATTGAAACACCAAGTAACCCACTATTAAGTATTTATGATATTGAGCAGATTGCACGATTAGCGCATGATGCAGGGGCGTTTGTTGTTGTAGATAACACGTTTTTAAGCCCTGTCTTACAACAACCTATCGCGTTAGGTGCCGATTTTGTGGTGCATTCTTGTACAAAATATCTTAATGGTCATTCAGATATTATTGCGGGGGCAGTGATTGCCAAAGAGGAAAAATGGGCCATAGAATTAGCATGGTGGGCGAATAATATTGGCGTCACTGGTGGGGCATTTGATAGTTATCTGTTGTTAAGAGGAATGAGAACGCTGTCACCCAGAATTAAGCAGCAGCAGGCGAACGCCCAAGAAATCGTCAATTATCTTAAAGCCCAACCGTTGGTGAAAAAGTTATATTATCCTGGGTTAGCAGATCATATCGGCCATGATCTTGCTGTGAAACAGCAAAAAGGTTTTGGGGCGATGTTGAGTTTTGAATTTAATGGCGATGAACAACAGTTACGTCGGTTTTTGAGTACACTGTCATTATTTACACTTGCTGAGTCATTAGGTGGTGTTGAAACGCTTATTTCGCATACTGCCACCATGACACATGCAGGTATGTCGGCGGAGGCTCGGGCGGCAGCAGGGATCACAGATAGTTTATTGCGCATTTCTGTGGGCATCGAAGATAGCCAAGATCTCATTGCAGATTTAGACAATGCATTTAGGATAGCAGCACAACGTTAGTGGAGTATTTGATGAGTGTACTGACAGCAGTCGAGGCGGGGCCATGCCATCGCCAGTTACATAAGTTTGGGGGTAGTAGTTTAGCCGATGTAAAATGTTATCAGCGAGTTGCCAACATTATGGCGAATTATAGCCAATCTGGTGACTTAATGGTCGTGTCCGCCGCTGGAAGTACAACAAATCAGCTTATTAATTGGTTGAAATTGAGTCAAAGTGATCGCATTTCGGCTCATCAAGTTCAACAATATTTACGTCGCTATCAGCAAGAATTGATCCATGGGCTATTGCCTGAAGAAAAAGCAGAACAATTAAATCGCCAGTTTGTTGAAGATCTCGAACGCTTAAGCGCTTTGTTAGATAAACCTATTAATGATGCTTCTTACGCTGAAGTGGTCGGTCATGGTGAAATTTGGTCTGCTCGTCTCATGTCGGCAGTATTAGAAGAGGCGGGTATGCAAAGTGCTTGGCTTGATGCACGTATGTTTTTACGTGCAGAAAGAGCGGCTCAGCCTCAGGTCGATGAATCGCAATCACGCCATTTATTACAACAGATTTTAGTGCAATATCCTCAGCATCGCCTTGTTGTTACAGGGTTTATTTCTCGTAACCATGCGGGAGAGACTGTTCTACTAGGGCGTAATGGGAGCGATTACTCTGCAACACAAGTCGGCGCATTAGCAGGGGTCGAGAAAGTCACCATTTGGAGTGATGTGGCGGGGGTTTACAGTGCGGATCCTCGTAAAATCAAAGACGCATGTTTACTGCCATTGTTGCGGCTGGATGAGGCAAGTGAGTTGGCTCGTCTTGCTGCGCCGGTGCTGCACACTCGCACGTTGCAACCCGTTTCCGTCAGTAATATCGATCTACAGTTAAGATGTAGCTATCAGCCTGAGCAGGGTTCGACAAAGATTGAGCGTGTTTTGGCTTCAGGAACAGGTGCTAAAATAGTCACTAGCCATGATGATGTTTGCCTAATTGAGTTAAGGCTGGCACAGGGGCGCGATTTTAATCAGATATATAAAGATATCGACTTATTATTAAAACGTACTCAGTTACGGCCACTGGCTCATGGCATCCACTCAGATAGAAACTTATTACAGTTCTGCTATACCTCTGAAGTGGTTGAAAGTGCACTGAATGTTTTAGAAGAAGCTGGGTTACCGGGCACCTTATCACTTCGTGAAGGTTTTTCATTAGTTGCATTGGTGGGGGCTGGGGTGTGCAAGAACCCACTGCATAGCCATCGTTTCTATGAGGAGTTAAAAGATCAACCTGTCGAGTTTGTTTGGCACTCAGAAGAGGGGATCAGCCTCGTCGCAGTATTGCGTTCAAACCAGACCGACCCTTTAATTCAAGGTATGCACCAAAGCCTCTTCCGTGCTGAAAAACGCATTGGCTTAGTCTTGTTTGGGAAGGGCAATATTGGTGCGCGTTGGTTGGAGCTTTTTGCTGCCGAGCAACCAAATATCTCGGCACGCAGTGATTTTGATTTTGTCCTAGCAGGGGTAGTCGATAGCCGCCGTAGTTTACTGAATTATCAAGGCATTGATCCAAGCCGAGCACTCGCTTTCTTTGATGATGAAGCTGTCGAGCATGAAGATGATAATCTATTTTTATGGATGCGCGCCCATCCATATGATGATCTAGTCGTGCTTGATGTGACCGCGAGCGAATCTCTTGCTGAAAGCTATGTGGATTTTGCCAGCTATGGGTTCCATGTCATCAGTGCGAACAAAATTGCGGGAGCCGCACAGACCCAACAATATCGTCAAATACGTGATGCTTTTACGAAAACTGGCCGCCATTGGTTATATAACGCGACAGTTGGGGCTGGGTTACCTATTAACTATACGGTACGTGACCTGAAAGAGAGTGGTGATGCCATCTTAGCGATAAGTGGTATTTTCTCAGGGACGTTATCGTGGCTGTTTTTACAATTCGATGGCTCAGTGCCGTTTAGTGAATTAGTGGAACAAGCATGGCAGCAAGGTTTGACGGAGCCAGATCCCCGCATTGACCTTTCAGGGCAAGATGTGATGCGTAAATTGATCATCTTAGCGCGTGAAGCAGGTTATGAAATTGAGCCGAGTGATGTGCGTGTTGAATCATTAGTACCTGCCCAAGCAGAGTCTGGCTCTTTGGATGAGTTCTTTGAAAATAGTGCAGTTATCAATGAGCAGATGCAGCAACGTTTAGAAGCGGCTCAAGAAATGGGAATGGTGTTGCGTTATGTTGCACGGTTTGATGCGGTAAAAGGGCGTGCTCGGGTTGGTGTAGAGGCAGTTAAGCCTGATCATCCACTGTCATCGCTGCTGCCGGGTGATAATGTGTTTGCTATTGAAAGTCGTTGGTATCGTGATAATCCATTAGTCATACGGGGGCCCGGCGCTGGTCGTGATGTTACCGCGGGGGCGATCCAATCCGACCTTAATCGCCTTTCACAACTACTTTAATTTCGTTTAAAGATAGGCATCGGCGACGGTGCCTATCTACCGCTTAATTTTTTCCTCTTTATTTTTTGCCTTTTTGTTCTGATGATTTAAATCTTAAGCAAGATTCATGTCTTAAAAGTGCTGAATCGACAATATATTGCGCTAAAACAAGACTTAAATAAGAAAAACTAATAAGAATGAGGGTGTAATTAAATTTCAGAAAAATCCCCCAAAGCGCTTTTTTTCTGATATCTATATAGAGGCAAGGGTAAAATTTGGCGATTGCATCACAAAACAATAATTCTATCGCAGTTGGTTGAAATTTAATTACAGGAAATTAGGTCGCAGTTTGTTAACCGTCAGCAAACTTAGGTCGGGGTAGCATTCTGCCAAAAGCACAAGGTCAGGAGTCTCATGAATCAGCAATATTCCGCAATGCGCAGTAATGTCAGTATGCTGGGTAAGCTACTTGGCGACACAATCAAGGAAGCATTAGGTGAGGATATCCTCGATAAAGTCGAATCAATTCGTAAGTTGTCAAAATCATCGCGTGCAGGCAATGAAGTACAACGCCAAAAGCTGTTGATGACACTGCAAAACCTATCTAATGATGAACTATTACCGGTTGCAAGAGCATTTAACCAATTTTTGAACCTGACAAACGTTGCCGAACAATATCATAGCATTTCGCCACATGGTGAAGCAGCGAGTAACCCTGTGGCACTTAAAAAGCTGTTTAGTCGTTTAAAAGAGAAAAACTTTACCGATAGTGATCTTCGTCAAGCGGTTAACCAACTGTCGATCGAATTGGTGCTAACGGCCCATCCTACTGAAATCGCACGCCGCACCTTGATCCATAAATTGGTTGAAGTGAATACCTGCTTATCACAACTCGATCATGATGATCTGGCTGATTACGAACGCAACAATATCATGCGTCGTTTACGCCAGTTGGTCGCTCAGTCGTGGCACACTGACGAAATCCGTAAAATACGTCCAACGCCAATTGATGAAGCCAAATGGGGTTTTGCCGTAGTTGAAAACTCACTTTGGGAAGCGGTTCCGGCTTTCCTACGTGAATTTAATGAGCAATTAGAAGACTCAATTGGTGCTGAACTGCCTGTCGAAGCAAACCCAATTCGTTTTACTTCTTGGATGGGGGGAGACCGCGACGGTAACCCGAATGTGACTGCGGAAGTGACTCGCCATGTATTACTACTTAGCCGCTGGAAAGCCGCAGATCTCTTTTTAAAAGATATCCAAGTGTTGGTTTCTGAACTGTCCATGACCGAAGCGACTCCTGAGTTACGGGCGCTCGCTGGGGGAGATGAGGTAGATGAACCTTACCGGCAAATTGCAAAAAATTTGCGTAGCCAACTCTTTTCCACATTAGAGTATTTAGAACGCAAGGTAAAAGGCGAACAAGCACTACCACCAGCCGATTTACTGACCGACAATGCCCAATTGTGGGATCCACTATATGCCTGTTATCAATCGTTAATGGCCTGTGGTATGAGCATTATTGCTAATGGGCAGTTACTCGATACGTTACGTCGTATACGGAGTTTTGGCTTGCAACTCGTTCGCATTGACGTTCGCCAAGAAAGTACTCGCCATACAGAAGCGCTTGCTGAATTAACGCAATATCTTGGGTTAGGGGATTATGCAGCTTGGAGTGAAGAGGAAAAACAAGCCTTTTTACTGTCTGAATTACAATCTCGTCGGCCGTTGATCCCTCGTCATTGGCAACCAAGCCCTGAAACGGCAGAAGTATTTGAAACTTGCCGCGTGATCGCAGAATCGAAAAATGACTCCATCGCAGCTTACGTCATTTCGATGGCGAAAGTTCCTTCCGATGTTCTGGCCGTTAAATTGCTCCTCAAAGAGGCGGGGGCATCCGTTCGCCTGCCTGTCGCACCTCTGTTTGAAACACTTGAAGATTTGAATAATGCTGAAAGTGTTATGCAAAAACTCTTGAGCATTGAGTGGTATCGTGAGCTGATTGATGACCGCCAAATGGTCATGATTGGCTACTCTGATTCGGCAAAAGATGCTGGGGTGATGGCGGCATCATGGGCGCAATATCGTGCACAAGATGCGCTGATTAAGTTGTGCGACAAAGAAGGGGTCACTTTAACCTTGTTCCATGGACGTGGAGGCACTATTGGCCGTGGTGGTGCGCCCGCTCATTCAGCACTCTTGTCACAACCGCCGGGCAGCCTGAAAGGGGGATTACGAGTGACTGAACAAGGTGAAATGATCCGCTTTAAGTTTGGTCTACCACAAGTGGCGATTAGCAGCCTTGCGCTGTATGCAAGCGCGATTTTAGAAGCTAATTTACTGCCGCCACCGGAGCCAAAACAAGAGTGGAAATCAGTGATGGATACCCTCTCTGACGTTTCTTGTGCGATGTACCGTGATTATGTTCGTGAGCAGCCTGATTTTGTACCTTACTTCCGCGCTGCAACACCAGAGCTAGAATTAGGCAAGTTGCCGTTGGGGTCTCGTCCGGCAAAACGCCGTCCAACGGGGGGCGTTGAGACATTACGTGCGATCCCATGGATTTTTGCATGGACACAAAATCGCCTCATGTTGCCTGCTTGGTTAGGGGCGGGAGCAGCGTTAAAATATGTGATTGAGAAAGAAGGCAAACAAGCCATATTAGATGAAATGTGGCAACAATGGCCGTTCTTTAATACCCGTATCGCCATGCTGGAAATGGTTTATGCGAAGGCTGACTTGTGGCTGGCTGAATATTATGATCACCGTTTAGTGGAGGAGCGCCTTTGGCCTCTGGGTGTGAAATTACGTGAGCAGCTCTCTGAAGATATTAAGAGTGTGCTGGCGGTGTCCAAAGATGAAGCCTTAATGGCAGACTTACCTTGGATTGCGGAGTCAATTGCTTTACGTAATGTTTATACGGACCCGTTAAACGTTTTACAGGCCGAGCTACTACACCGTTCTCGCCAGCAAGAGCATCCGGATCCTCGCGTTGAGCAAGCGTTGATGGTGACGATTGCAGGTGTTGCAGCGGGGATGCGTAATACCGGCTAGAAGATAATATTTTGGCCAGATCAATTCGCTGGTTTGGCCGATAAAATGTGCAATATCACATCACGCACGACAACAGTAAGAAGGCTGCCAAGTTGAAATGGGGCCTTCTTTTTTATTTATCTATTGACGAATAATTGACAGCGTCCGACACATTTTTCTGTATTTCGTTTTACCGCGTGATATCGCTTATCTTATTTAAATCGGCGGCAAGAATTTTACCAATATTTATGTTAAGTTGCTAAAATAGGGATTAGTTCTGTACTAAATAGAGCTAGCTCGCTCATATATCAAACTATTCACTTTCTATCGATGAATTAATGGAATGATGAATGTAGGTCAGATTCAATTTATTTCTGTTGTGCTCAACAATGGATATACGAAGGATAGAGTGTCATCACAATGCGTAAACTGATTATCTCCATTTTAGCTCTTATCATTATTATTTCGGTCATTGTCGTTACCAACTACAATAGTATTCAGCAAAATGATGAGGTTGTTGACGCTGCCGCATCCGAAGTGATTAACCAATATCAACGTCGTGCTGATCTTATTCCGAATTTAGTCAATACGGTAAAAGGTTACTCTGGTTATGAAAATAAAGTTCTCATGGAAATTGTGAAATTAAGGACGGAAGTGGGGCAAATTAAAGTGGATGCAAGTGCATTATCAGATCCGGCTATTTTAGCGGAGTATCAAAAAGCACAAGCACAATTAGGGCAATCATTATCCCGTTTATTAGCCATATCGGAAAGTTATCCTGATCTTAAAGCCAGCCCATTATATCAAGATTTAATGACGCAACTGGAAGGCGCTGAAAATCGTATTACCGTTGCAAGGGGTCGTTATATTGAAGCCGTTCGTCAATACAATACACAAATCAGAAAGTTTCCTAGCAACTTGATTGCAAGTTATTTTGGGTATTCTGCAAAAGCGAATTTTAAAGCAGATAACGAACAGGCGATAAAAACAGTACCTACGGTGGATTTTAATTGAAATATCGGCATGTGATCTGGCTATTATTGTTCTGTGTATTTAGCAGTGGAAGCTGGGCTACGCAGCGAATCCAACTCCCTGCATTGGGTAGTGATAGGGTGCTCGACCGTGCAGGCCTATTAAGTGAGTCGCAATACCACACTTTAAATAGCCAGTTATTAAATTTTGAAAAGCAGCGTGGTGATGGCACACAATTTGTTGTTTATATTGTTCCAACTACAGGTAATGAAACAATAGAACAATTTTCATTACGCGCGTTTAATCGTTGGGGGTTAGGCCAAAAAGGCAAAAATAATGGTGTATTGCTGGTTGTATCGATAGACGATCGCAATATGCGCTTTGAAGTTGGGTATGGTTATGAAGGGGTCATGACCGATGCGATTGCTGGGCGTATCATTCGTCAAAGTATGATACCTGATTTTAAAGACAACCAGTATTACGCTGGGATCCAAAATGGCGTATCTCGTGCGATTAATGTGATGAATGAGGCACCAGACTATCAAATGGGGGAAGTGCATAATGGAATTGTGCTACCAAAGAGTGTAGAACATTATAAGCTTTTCTATTTTATATCATTTATCGCAGCTTATTTTACGATGTTATTTTATGGTACTAAAAAGCGTCGGCTATATCTTGAAAAAGAAATTTATAGCATAGAGTATGCGAGTAAATCCAAACGGGCAAAGAAACAGAAACAGTTAGCCAAGCTGAAAAAGTATTATCAATATAAATACTACTTTCCTTCGTTATTTAGTACCTTGTTGATGACGATACTCTATTATTTAGCACTCATGTTATTGGCGATATGGCTAGAAGGAGACTTTAGCCCTATTTTATTCCTGTTTGTGGCGCTATTTTTTGTGGTAGGGAGCATGTTTGCTACTCCAATACTGTTTCTTGTGATCCATACCATTTCGCCTACTTACCGACAACAACGACGGGAATGGCATGATATTTGCCGTTACTATTATTTACCCTCTTCTTTTAGCTCATCAGACTTTTCGAGTTCATCGAGTTCATCGAGTTCATCGAGTTCATCAAGTGATAGCTCCAGCGGAGGTGGTGGTGGATCCAGTGGCGGTGGCGGTGCGTCAGGGAGTTGGTAATAAAACAAGATGTATGAAGGTCGCAAAGTGCGGCCTTCATACTATTTGGAGATAGAGGCTATGGCCTTACACCAAGCGTGTGGCAAATCGCATATGTGAGTTCAGAACGGTTTAAGGTGTAGAAGTGAAAATCTTTCACCCCTTCACGGCTTAAAATTTTCACCATATCCATGGCGATTGAAGCACCCACCAAATTACGGCTTTCAGGGTCATTATCAAGGCCTTCGTACATTCTACTCATCCATGATGGAATTCGTACATTGGTTAGTTTGGCAAACCGCTCAAGTTGGCGGAAATTTGAAACAGGTAAAATACCGGGGACAATTTCAACATCAATACCTGTTGCGACGCAGCGGTCACGAAAACGCAAATAACTTTCTACATCAAAGAAAAATTGCGTAATCGCACGGTTGGCTCCTGCATCAATTTTCTTTTTCAAACTAATTAAGTCAGCCTGTGCACTTTTGGCCTCAGGGTGCACTTCGGGATAAGCCGCTACGGAGATATCAAAATCTGCCTCTGCTTTGAGCAGCTCAACGAGATCGGCTGCATACATATCTGGCTTACGGCTGTTATCGGGGAGATCACCGCGTAATGCAACAATTTGGCGGATACCGCTGTTCCAATAATCACGTGCTATTTCTCTGAGTTCATCGCGTGTTGCATCGATACAGGTTAAATGAGGCGCAGCGATTAACCCTGTTTTTTCTTTGATATCTTTAATAATGCTATGGGTTCTATCACGCTCACCTGAGTTTGCGCCATAAGTAACAGAGACAAATTTTGGTTTGAGGTTTTTCAACCTATCAATAGATTTCCAAAGGGTCTGTTCCATCTCTTCAGTGCGCGGCGGAAAAAATTCAAAAGAGACATTAATTTGTCCATCTAATTCAGCTAAATTTTGATTTAGCGCTTCGCGCTGATTTGCGTGAAAGAAACTCATACCCTGACCTCATGACTTTGTATATAGCGAAACCATTATGGTATCGATAGTTTATTATATCCATTTAAGTGTCTATACGTTTAGACGTCTAAACAAAGATTACCGGATATTCATGCAGAGTCAACACTTAAATGAAATAGTGTTGTGAGGGTTTTTCAGTCGTAACTGGAAAAAAATTCATGTTAACAAATGGCGCAATAACCCGAAGTTATTGCGCGCAACACATTTTTATTCAGTCAGGCAGAAATGTTCGATCAGTTGGCTGAGCAGTTGGCGAGTCGGTTCAATAAATTTCATATCGATAAACTCATCAGGTTGATGCGCTTGCTCAATCGAGCCAGGGCCGAGCACAAGTGTCGGACATAGCGCCTGAATAAACGGCGCTTCAGTGCAATAGTTGACCGTCTCAGCTTTCTGACCCAGTAACTGTTCAATCACAGCCACCATTTTATGATCCGTTGGGCACTCATACCCAGGAATAGGGGGATGGAGAGACTCAATTGTTAAGCGTCCTGGCCATCTTGCTTTTACAGGCTCCAACGTCTCATTTAATAGCTCATCCAAATCTTGCAAGGTCAGCCCCGGCAATGGACGAATATCCATATGTAATTCACAGCATCCACAAATACGGTTAGCCGCATCACCCCCATGAATATGACCAAAATTCATCGTCGGGTAAGGGATCACAAAAGCAGGATTGTTATAACGCTCTTTTAATGTATTACGTAGCGTCATCAGATGTGAAATAGACTCATGCATTAATTCGATAGCATTCACGCCTCTTTCTGGGTCGCTTGAATGACCTGATTGCCCCGTAATACGGATGGCATTCGAAATATGCCCTTTGTGCGCACGTATCGGTTGTAATGAGGTCGGCTCCCCAATAATGGCAAAATCAGGACGAAGTTGTGTACTGGCTGCAAAGTAACGCGCGCCTGCCATTGAGGTTTCTTCATCTGCGGTTGCAAGTATATGCAATGGGCGAGTTAATTTACGGGTATCAATATCACGTAAGGCATCGACAATGAAAGCGAAAAAACCTTTCATGTCGGCAGTGCCGAGACCGTATAACTTGCCGTCATGCTCTGATAGCGCAAAAGGGTTTTTACTCCAACGCCCTTCATCAAAAGGAACTGTATCGGTATGCCCACACAGCATTAGGCCGCCATTTCCTTCCCCTATTGAGGCAAGTAGGTTGTATTTATCACGGGTATCCGGTACAGGTTGAATATTGACCGTAAATCCGAGGGTTTCCAGCCATCCACCCAGTAATTCTACTAAGGCTTTATTACTCTGATCGAGTTGCGCATCAGTAGCACTGATAGAAGGAGTGGCAATTAATTGGCGATAAATCTCAATAAATGCAGGTAATTTAATATTCACTGTTGACAGCCTTTATCCATAATAGTATCAATATTCATGCACTTTATTTGAATAAAAATACACATTAAACTGTTTGGGTCACGAGCACAAGGTAGAAATCTATGTTGAACACACTCATTATCGGGGCCAGTGGTTATACTGGAGCGGAATTGGCAGCCTATCTGCAGCGTCATCCTGAAATAAACCTTCAGGGATTGATGGTTTCAGCGCAAAGTGCTGATGCAGGTAAGTGCTTCTCTGAGTTGCATCCCCAGTATAAAGGCATTATCGATATGCCCGTGTTGCCATTAACCGATGTTGCAGCCGCGGCACAAGGTATTGATGTTGTCTTTCTTGCAACCGCTCACGAAGTTAGCCATGACATTGCGCCTCAGTTCCTAGAAGCAGGGTGTGTCGTATTTGATCTGTCTGGGGCTTATCGTGTTCAAGATGCCGCTTTCTATCCGAAATATTATGGTTTCGAACATACAAACAGTCAGTGGTTAAATCAAGCAGTTTACGGTTTAGCTGAGTGGCAAGCCGATAAAATTCGTCAAGCACAGTTAATTGCCGTGCCGGGGTGTTATCCAACGGTTTCTCAATTAGCACTAAAACCACTGATCGACGCCAAGTTACTCGATGACCATATGTGGCCAGTGATTAATGCGACGAGTGGTGTTTCTGGGGCAGGTCGTAAGGCGTCAATGACTAACAGTTTTTGTGAAGTGAGTTTACAACCCTATGGCATCTTCACGCATCGCCATCAACCCGAAATTGCAACCCATTTAGGTCGTGAAGTTATTTTTACTCCGCACTTGGGGAATTTTTCACGCGGTATTTTGGCCACCATTACCTGCAAAGTGAATCGCGGAGTGACAGACGAACAAATTCGTCAAGTATTCAAAGATGCTTATCAAAATAAGCCATTAGTCCGTTTGTATGAAAAAGGTGTTCCTGCCCTGAAATCAGTGGTAGGCACACCGTTTTGTGATATCGGCTTTGTGTTAAAAGGTGAGCACCTGATCTTAGTCGGAACAGAAGATAACCTATTAAAAGGGGCTGCCGCGCAAGCTGTGCAGTGCATGAATATTCGTTTCGGTTTCAATGAAACGCAATCACTATTTTAGTGCCAACGAACTTATTTAAGGATAAACCCCATGCAACCATTAGTGATTAAATTGGGCGGTGTATTACTCGATAGCGAAGAAGCGCTTGAAAGATTGTTTAATGCATTACAAACCTATCGTCAATCTCATCAACGACCTTTAGTGATCGTGCATGGTGGTGGTTGCTTGGTGGATGAGCTAATGCAAAAGCTGCAACTACCGGTGGTTAAAAAGCAAGGATTGCGTGTGACGCCTGCTGATCAGATAGACATTATCACAGGCGCGTTGGCTGGCACCGCCAATAAAACATTGTTGGCGTGGGCAACGAAATATCAGTTACAAGCAGTAGGGTTATCTTTGGGGGATGGGCAAAGTGCTGTCGTCACTCAATTAAATGACGAACTTGGGCATGTCGGCGATGCAAAGCCGGGTGACGCTAAATTATTACAGCTTTTACTCGGTGCAGGCTATTTACCAATCATTAGTTCCATCGGCGTGACCGAAGAAGGGTTATTGATGAATGTTAATGCCGACCAAGCCGCAACAGCCATCGCACAAGCGTTAAATGCGGATCTCGTATTGCTATCAGATGTCAGTGGCATCCTTGATGGTAAGGGTCAAAAAATTAATGAAATGACAACGGAAAAAGCACAGAAGTTAATTGAGCAAGGCATTATCACGGACGGCATGATCGTAAAAGTTAATGCCGCATTAGAGGCAGCCAAAACATTGCAACGTCCTGTCGATATCGCCAGTTGGCGTCATGCAGAGCAACTACCAGCTCTATTTAACGGTACTGCTATTGGCACACGGATTTTAGCATCCTAAAGCGGATGCGTTTGGTTGGCGCGACCACCAAGAATGAATGAAAACTTTTTAATTGAGCGGAATCGGGATAGGTAAGTTATGAAAAAGGGCATTAAAAAAATTGTATTAGCATATTCAGGTGGTCTAGATACATCGGCAATTATTCCATGGTTAAAAGAAAACTATGATGATTGCGAAGTGGTTGCTTTCGTTGCCGATGTAGGACAAGACAGAGAAGATCTCGTTGGCGTTGAGCAAAAAGCATTGCAATCAGGTGCATCGGAATGCCATGTGGTCGATCTACGTGAAGAGTTTGTCAAAGAGTATATCTACCCAGTATTGAAAACTGGCGCGCTCTATGAGGGAAGCTACCTGTTAGGGACTTCAATGGCACGTCCTATTATTGCTAAGGCACAGGTTGAACTGGCTCTGAAAGTTGGTGCCGACGCGGTAGCGCATGGCGCAACAGGTAAAGGAAATGACCAAGTGCGTTTTGAAAGCACTTATAGCGCACTTGCGCCACAGCTAAAAGTTGTTGCGCCATGGCGTGAGTGGGATTTGCGTTCGCGTGAAGCCCTATTGGATTACCTGAAAGAGCGTCATATTCCAACGACAGCCAGTTTAGAAAAAATTTATAGTCGTGATGAAAACGCATGGCATATTTCTACCGAAGGCGGCGTATTAGAAAGCACATGGAATGCGGCAAACCAAGATTGCTGGGTCTGGACGGTCGATCCGAAAGATGCACCAGATGAAGCAGAGCTAGTGACTGTCGGTGTGAAACAAGGGGAAGTGGTTTCTGTTAATGGCCAAACATTATCTCCGCTGGGATGTCTTGAAGCTTTAAACGTCCTCGGTGCTAAACATGGCGTCGGCCGTATTGATATTGTTGAAAACCGTTTAGTTGGTATGAAGTCTCGTGGCTGTTACGAAACCCCAGGAGGCACCATCATGATGGCTGCTTTACGTGGCATTGAGCAACTCGTTCTCGATCGCGACAGCTTTAAATGGCGTGAGCAACTAGGCTTAGAAATGTCCTACGTGGTTTATGATGGTCGTTGGTTTGCGCCTTTGCGTCATTCACTGCAAGCAGCAGCAGAATCTTTAGCGCAAGACGTTACTGGTGAAGTGGTTCTGAAATTGTATAAAGGCCAAGTAACTGCTATCCAGAAAAAAGCAGATAACAGCTTATATTCTGAAGAGTTCGCAACATTTGGTGAAGATGAAGTTTATGATCACAGCCATGCTGGTGGCTTTATCCGTTTGTATTCTCTTTCGTCGCGTATTCGTGCGCTAAAAGGGCAGAACAAAGCGAAATAGTTTTATTGATGTACACTTCCCGACAGCTATTTGCTGTCGGGTATCACATTTATTTTATCAATCAGATAGGGATCAGTTATGGCACTTTGGGGTGGACGTTTTAGTCAAGAAGCCGATCAGCGGTTTAAACAATTTAATGATTCATTGCGTTTCGATTATCGCTTAGCGCAGCAAGACATTATTGGTTCGGTTGCATGGTCAAAAGCGTTGGTCACTGTTGGGGTGCTATCAGAGGCGGAGCAGCAATCTCTTGAGCAAGCGCTAAATGCCTTATTAAAAGAGGTGCAAGATGATCCTGAGCGCATTTTACAGAGCGATGCTGAGGATATTCATAGCTGGGTTGAAGGTAAACTGATTGATAAAGTAGGTGATTTAGGTAAAAAACTGCACACTGGACGTAGTCGTAACGACCAAGTTGCCACCGATTTAAAATTATGGTGTAAAGATCAAGTCGCGCTATTGTTAGAAGCTGTGGTAGAACTGCAAAAAGCGTTAGTGATCACCGCGGAAAATAACCAAGATGCGGTCATGCCCGGTTATACCCACTTGCAACGTGCACAACCAGTGACTTTTGCTCATTGGTGTTTAGCGTATAGTGAAATGTTAGCGCGTGATGAAAGTCGTCTAAAAGATACATTAAAACGTTTAGATGTTAGTCCGCTAGGTTGTGGGGCTTTAGCGGGAACTGCTTATGATATCGACCGTGAGCAACTGGCATCGTGGCTAGGTTTCTCATCGGCAACGCGTAATAGCCTTGATACAGTTTCAGATAGGGATCATGTTCTCGAATTATTATCCGATGCAAGTATTGGTATGGTGCATTTATCCCGTTTTGCAGAGGATCTTATTTTCTTTAACAGTGGTGAGGCGGGGTTTGTTGAACTTTCAGATAAAGTCACTTCAGGCTCTTCATTAATGCCACAAAAGAAAAATCCTGATGCACTTGAGTTGATCCGTGGTAAGTGTGGTCGTGTACAAGGGGCATTAACAGGAATGATGATGACCTTAAAAGGATTACCGCTAGCCTACAATAAAGATATGCAAGAGGACAAAGAAGGATTGTTCGACGCTCTTGATACTTGGTTAGACTGTCTCCATATGGCGGCTCTGGTGCTTGATGGTATTCAAATTCGTCGAAATCGTTGTGAAGAAGCCGCAAAACAAGGCTATGCCAATGCTACTGAGCTGGCGGATTACCTTGTTGCTAAAGGCGTTCCTTTCCGTGAATCTCACCATATTGTCGGCGAGGCGGTGGTTGCTGCGATTAGCCAAGGGAAAGCATTGGAAGAGATGGCATTAAGTGATTTGCAAAAATTCAGTGATACTATCCAACTCGATGTGTATCAGATCCTCTCATTGCAATCTTGTCTAGATAAGCGTTTAGCAAAAGGCGGAGTTTCAAAGGAACAAGTCGCTAAGGCAATTACGGAGGCTAAAGCACGTTTAGGGATTTAACTCATTGAATTTGCAAGATAGTGTTTAAAGTGGGATAAAATGGCGGGGTAGATAACTACCCCGTACATGCGATTAAAAGTTTAATACTTAAATATAGTTAATTGTTAAAAGGCCTAACAGTATCCTTTCGCCAATCCAGTTATAAATATAAGCTCCTAGACCATCGTTAATTATTTCCCAATTTTTAGAATCTCATTGCTCCTTAAGATCTCATCTTTCTTGGGTCATATTTGCTTTGTCATTTAAGCAATTAAATATTAACTATCGATTTCAAGAGCCATTCGTACAGGATAGAGCCTGTCAGAACAGTCACTCTAATGTATGCTTATTTTATTGAACCTGTATCAGCAACGCTGAATGCAGGGCGAGTAATAATACCATTAATGAGCAAATAAGACTCTTTTCAGATTTAAGTGTAACGCTTTCATACTTAAAACCTATTGCTGAATTATGGTTTATAACTAACTGTTTTTGATTGCCTTTTACTATATTAGAGGTATTTAACTGAAACCATAGCTAAGCCTTTTTCTTTATTAGTCCAATTAAATTGATAAATGCTGCGGTTGTCTTCAGTTTTCTTCCATTCGCTAGATGGTGATTGCTTTGTATAATTAAAACTTGATGTTTTTACTTTATTCTCTTCACTATTATAACAATTTAATTGAGCATTGTTGTTATTAAAAGAATAGTTGCAAGGAGGATATACAATCATTGCTTTAAATGTAATTGTTGTGCTATTAGTTTTTGCTTGAACGTTAGTTGTAAATAAAGCAGTTGCGATCAGAGCAAAAGATAACGCTGTTTTGATTGTATTCTTAATCATGGTATTAGTCCTCGATATATATTTAAGTAACTTAATTCGCTTATATTGTTTCCACAAGTTTGGATGAAGCGAATTATATAGATTAAAGTTTGCTTTGGGTGTTAATTTTAAAAAGCAAATGTGAGTAAATATATTTGAAATTGATTAATAATATTGATTGTACGCATTCCCTCCCAATTAAGATAATTAGAGTTTAATTCTGTGTATAATGACTCATTGTAGGTATTTGGCTTTATATGCTTCTTTTTGTCTCCTTTTTGATGGTTTTATCTGTTGATGTAGAGGCGATTTTGGTTGTCTTTTTAATTAGAAATATAAAGTAAATTGCAATGATTTTTTATTTATTTTTTAATGGAAATTAATAAAACAATGATAAAAATAAACATAATGTATCTAAATATTTCATCGAGTAAGTGAATTATTAAATTACGCCATCTACGATTTATTCTGTTTTCACTGTAATCAAACGGTGACAGATTGAAATACGCATATTGCGATTAATTGTTTTATTTTTAATTTTTAGATGAAGCTTCTTTATATAACGATAGCGTTATACCTATTCGATAAAAATTGACTGACTAAAATGAAATTGGCCTACTTTTTTGTATTAAACGGTTTATGTGTCGGTGTTGGCCTGCATACTTACACTATCTTGTTTTGCATGATGTCATGTTCTTAGCATAGCGGTGTATCTCATCATGAAAGTGATAGCATCAATCATCGAACTTGGTTTGCTTTTCTATTTGTGACTAAGAGATATCATTAGGGCAGATAATCGTTGCCCAAAACGATGAATGCGTTGTTTATCGAGTAATTCTGTCGTGAGCAAGGCGTTTGAAATCTACTCACTCGATAAATGAATGTGAGTGGGTTTAGTTGATGGCTCAAGGTACGTTGTATGCTTTTCATAGCGTTTCTCCTTTAGCTATACCCACATCAGGTGTTCAGCATTCAAGAAAATCACTATTCCATTAACGTCAACCTTCCTTTTCCTTTTGTGTCTCTATTTTTCTCCTTCTTGTTTACATAAATATAGCTCTATTTGATAAATTTAAAGTCCTTTTAGGTTAATAATATGTTGCAAAATATTGGCGTAAAATATTGAAAATAATTACTTTGATGATGTTTTTGTGGAGTTAAATTTCATTTATTTTTAATAATTCAGTTTGATATTTTATCACCTGTGGTGTTTTTTTGAGCGTAGCCTGAGTAACTAAATCAAAAACAATAATGTAAATAATGTGTTGCTATATGATGAATAATTGTTTCTATTTTTTGCATTTAGGGTGAAATTTTATTTCATGCAAAATATAAAAAATAATAATTATTTCAATTAATTATATTATTTTATCCCTATTTTTTTAATTCATAACTAGTCACTTAAATTTACATTTTGATATAAATTGAGTGAGCGAGACAAAATGTCACGTTGCAAATGATGAAGAATTATTGAACATGTCAATTCTAATTGATAGTTAAAAGCATTAGATATCTGGTATACTGATTGGCAGTTTATATTAAGAAGGGCGACAAAATGAACATTCGCGATCTGGAATATTTAGTGGCATTAGCTGAGCATAAGCATTTTCGTCGTGCAGCAGACTCTTGTCATGTGAGTCAACCAACATTGAGTGGCCAAATACGTAAGCTAGAAGAAGAACTTGGGGTTATGTTACTAGAAAGGACTAGCCGCAAGGTTTTATTTACTCAACAAGGATTGCTACTTGTTGAACAAGCAAGGACGATTTTACGCGAAATTAAAGTTTTACAGGAAATGGCGGCTCTACAGGGGGAAAGCATGTCTGGCCCTTTACATATAGGGTTGATCCCAACGATCGCGCCTTATCTTTTGCCCCTTATCATTCCTGAATTGCACAAGCTCTTCCCTAAACTTGAAATTTACCTACATGAAGAACAGACACAGCAACTGTTGGCTCAGTTGGATAGCGGTAAATTAGATTGTGCTATTTTGGCGCAAGTGAAAGAAACAGATCCTTTTATTGTTGTACCCTTGTTTGAAGAGCCAATGAAGCTCGCCATCTATGAAGGTCACTCATGGCAGGGGCGTGACACTATCGAGATGAATGAGCTATCTGGCGAGAAATTATTAATGTTGGAAGATGGCCACTGCTTACGTGACCAAGCGATGGGCTTTTGTTTTCAAGCGGGTGCTAAAGAAGATACACATTTCCGAGCAACAAGCCTAGAAACGCTGAGAAATATGGTGGCAGCAGGAAGTGGAATTACATTATTGCCTGATTTGGCCGTGCCTCATGAATCCTGCCGTGATGGTATTTGCTATCTGAACTGTATTCATCCAGAGCCGAAACGTACAGTAGTATTAGTTTATCGCCCAGGCTCACCGTTACGTGGTCGCTATGAACAGCTTGCTGAGGCTATTTATAATTTGATGAGTAGCTATTACAGTAATAAAGCGCGCTAATAAGTAGGGTGTGGCTAGAGAAGTGATTGCCGTATTAGGTTCGGCAATCACTTAATAGCTTAAAACAGGCGGTTTAAGCCATTTAATGCGGCAACGCGGAATGCTTCTGCCATCGTAGGATAGTTGAAGGTCGTATTCACAAAATACTCGATGGTATTTCCTTCCCCTTTCTGTTCCATAATAGCCTGACCGATATGAATAATTTCAGCGGCTCTTTCCCCGAAACAGTGGATGCCTAAAATTTGCAATGTTTCACGGTGGAATAAGATCTTCAGACTGCCCACGTTCATACCTGCAATTTGGGCGCGTGCTAAATGTTTAAATTGAGCACGTCCGACTTCATAGGGGATCTTCATCGCTGTCAATTCTTGCTCTGTTTTACCAACAGAACTAATTTCAGGGATGGTATAGATGCCGGTAGGAATATCTTCAACTAAGTGTGCATTACCTAAGTCTTCTGCTATAGCTCGAGCGGCAATACGACCTTGGTCATAGGCAGCAGATGCAAGGCTTGGATAGCCAATAACATCACCAACAGCATAAATATGTTCATTAGAAGTGCGGTAAGCGCTATCGACTTTAATCAAGCCACGGTTATCTGCTTCAATACCCACATTCGCTAAACCTAACTTATCCGTATTCCCCGTGCGACCATTCGCATACAGTAAACAGTCTGCTTTGACTTTTTTACCTGATTTAAGATGGACAATCACGCCATCAGGAACACCTTCAATTTTTTCATACTCTTCATTATGACGAATAACGATACCGCTATTCCAGAAGTGATAAGAAAGTGCATCTGACATTTCTTGATCTAAAAAGGCAAGTAAGTGATCGCGTGTGTTGATTAAATCAACTTTGACACCTAACCCGCGAAAGATAGACGCATATTCACAACCAATCACCCCTGCACCATAAATAATCACGTGGCGTGGTTCATGGGTTAGATTTAGGATGGTATCACTGTTGTAAATACGAGAGTGGTTAAAATCGACATCGGATGGGCAATAAGGACGCGACCCTGTCGCAATTACGATATTATCTGCACTGAGAACATCGCAACTACCGTCGGAATAGCGAACACTCACATGGCGTTCATCAATAAAAGTGGCTTCACCAGAGAACATTTGGCAGCCATTACGCTCATAAAAACCTTGGCGCATACGAGTTTGTTGACTGATCACGCTTTCAGCATGCTTGAGGATTTCAGAGAAAGAGGAGCGTAAGGAGCGAGAATTATCGCTGTAGAGTGGATTTTGGTTAAATTCGATAATTCGGCTAACTGCATGGCGGAGGGCTTTGGAGGGAATGGTTCCCCAGTGGGTACAGCCACCGCCGACACTATCATAACGTTCTATGACGGCGACGTTTTTTCCTTGCTTCACCAGTCCCATGGCGGCGCCTTCTCCACCCGGCCCGGAACCAATGACAATTGCATCAAAATGGATGTGTTGCATGAGGTAAGACCTGCTCTAAAACAAAATGACAACATGATGTTAGCATATCCGCCGATTATTTACCCGCTTTACTCATGTACTTTTAATTAATGGCTTTATTTAATGTTTTTATTTTGAAGCGTATTCACAAAAAAGCTTTTTTATTGCTTAGCGAGTTCTCTAACCAAATGACGGGAAATTAAGCACGGTTCTACGAATAAAAAGCCTTCACCTATTGAAAAATGATTTAGTGAAATTCTGAAAAGCGGTAATCTGTACACTTAATCGCTTTTTCCCTCAAACAGCCTAATAAATTTGAGGTATGCTAGAGAGGTGGTCACACCCAAGTTTTCATATTTTGGTATATTAATGGCTGTTTAATGACATAGAAATCAGGATCACCGTGAGCAATCATATTGGCGTTAGAGCAAAACAGAAAGAAAAAACTCGTCGTTCGCTCATTGAAGCCGCATTTAGCCAATTAAGTGCAGAACGTAGTTTTACAAGCCTTAGCTTACGCGAAGTTGCGCGTGAGGCAGGTATTGCACCCACTTCATTTTATCGTCATTTCAAAGACGTTGATGAGTTAGGGCTGACTATGGTTGATGAAAGTGGTTTGATGTTACGCCAGCTTATGCGACAAGCAAGGCAGCGTATCGCGAAGGGCGGTAGTGTGATCCGAACGTCAATCTCAACTTTTATGGAATTTATCGGTAATAACCCCAATGCCTTTAGGTTATTATTGCGAGAGCGCTCTGGTACTTCTGCTGAGTTTCGTGCTGCAGTTGCACGGGAAATCCAACATTTTATTGCTGAATTAGCAGATTACCTTGAACAAGAAAGCCATATGCCACGCTATTTTACAGAGCTACAAGCAGAGTCTATGGTGACCATCGTGTTTAGCGCGGGTGCAGAAGCGCTTGATATCGATGAAGAAAAAAGGCGGCATCTGGAAGAACGGCTTGTACTTCAGTTACGCATGATCGCAAAAGGTGCGTATTACTGGTATCGCCGTGAACAAGAAAAACAAAATCAAACTGACCCCGATCTCACTAAATAATATAAGGAGAATCAATGACGGAACACAATCGCAATGAGAAAAGCACGTTACTATTAGCATTAGTGATTGGCTTATCAACTCACGGAACTTTCTCTGCTCTGTTTAACTCCTTAGTAGAGTTTTCTATTTTCCCTGTTATTAGTTTAATCGTCGCAATTTATTGTTTACATCAACGTTATTTGCATCATGCGATGCCTATCGGTCTACCTAAGTTTGTTGTAGGTAACTTTTTCTTAGGGCTATTTGCTTATGCAGCTATCTTACGAGTACAACATCCTGACGTAGGTTCGAGTTTTATTCCTTCAATCATTATTGTCGCGCTCGCGTTGTGGATGTACACAAGTTGGAAGGCACGTAAACAAGAACAAAAAGAGCTTGCAGAAGAAAACGAAGCTGAAGTTTAATCGCGTTTCCAAACCGCTCTAACCAATAACGCCGCTATGCCAACATTGCGGCGTTTGTGTATTTTATGGGAGCAAAACACGAATAATTTCTTAACCAAATTTTCATCTTCCACTCGCAATAAAATAATCGCCAGTTAGCTACGGTGTATATTAAAAATAGCAAGGTTGCCACCTGACTTAATGAATAAAAACAACAGGTGGCAAGTAAGATTTAGCGGCGTGTCAGCAGCACACCACTTTCCATATGATGGGTATATGGGAATTGGTCAAATAGAGCGAGTTTTTTGATTTTATGGGTCGCATTCAGGACAGACAAATTATCGCATAGGGTTTCCGGATTACAGGAAATATAGAGAATATTGTCATATTCTTGCACAAGCTGAACGGTTTTATCATCTAACCCGCTTCTTGGTGGGTCAACAAATATGGTGTTGCATTGGTAATCTGCTAGGTTAATGCCATCGAGTCTTTTAAATTCACGCACTCCTCGCATGGCTTGTGTAAAGTCTTCTGCTGACATGCGAATAATTTGTACATTATCGATTTGGTTTGCCGCAATATTATATTGCGCGGCTGCTACCGATGGCTTGGCTATTTCAGTGGCTAAGACTCGTTCAAAGTTTTGTGCTAAAGCCAGTGAAAAGTTGCCATTTCCACAATAAAGCTCCAGTAGATCGCCAGTTGCCCCTTGAGTGGCATCAATCGCCCATTCCAACATTTTAATGTTTACTTGAGCGTTTGGCTGAGTAAAGCTATTTTCTACTTGGCGATAAATCATATTTTTGCCATTCACCGGCAAAATTTCATCAACATAATCGTTGTCTAACATGATTTTGGTTTTTGAAGCGCGGCCGATAAGCTGTAAATCAAAACCTTTATTGATTAACGTTGTTTTTAATTGTTTGGCTGCTTCAATCCACTCTTCAGTGAGTTTTTTATGGTAAAGCAAAGAGACAATTAATTTATTACTCAGCGTCGAGAGATAATCAATTTGGAAAAGTTTATGGCGTAAAAGCGCATTTTCTTTTATCAGTGGCAAAATTTCAGCCATGATATTGTTGATCAGTTGGCTTGCTACAGGAAATTGATCGATACGCACACGCTCTTTAGTCTCTTTATCAAACATGATGTGAAATAAGTCATCACCATCATGCCATACTCGAAACTCTGCGCGCATACGATAATGAGATTCTGGTGAGGTAAATACCTCAGGTTCCATTGCCGTATAGGGGGCCATCATCGTTTTCAGACGTTCTACTTTTTCTGCAAGTTGCAGTTCATAGTGTTCAGTATTCATTAGTGTGGCCCTATTCATAAAAAACAGTAAAAAAATAACATCAGGGGCGAAATTGTAGGGCAAGTGGGGCAGATGTCCAGTTTTTGATTCCACATCGCATAGACACATACCTTCAATCCATTTAGGATAATGCGACTATGGTCGTAAAGAGTAAATAGGGAACTCGGTGTAAGTCCGAGACTGACGCGCAGCGGTGATGAAGGAAAAAAGAGATACAACACTGTTATTAATTAATGGGAAGTTGCCTCTATAGTTAATTTTTACCCAGATGGGTATGACTTCTCAGTCCGAAGACCTGCCATAGTTTAATCGCTTTGTTGGATATTAGCGCGGATCTGATATTCGGCCTCGCGGAATTTTAATCTCATTGATATTCCGGATTTATTATAATGAATAAGAGTAAGTTACTACCGCTATCGGTTGCTGCTATGGCAGTGTTGTGTGGTATTTCTTCTTTAGCAAGCGCAAACAATAAATCAGATGAAATGGTTGTGTCAGCGAATCGCTTTGAGCAGCCCATTTCATCAATACTGGCCCCTGTGACGGTCGTTACGCGTGAAGACATTGATCATTGGCAGTCTAATACTGTGATTGATGTATTAAGGCGGCTACCGGGTGTGGATATTGCGCAGTATGGTGGTATAGGACAGCAGAGCTCCCTCTTTATTAGAGGCTCAGAGTCTCGCCATGTATTGGTATTAATTGATGGTGTTCGTTTAAACCAAGCGGGTATTTCTGGCTCATCAGATATGAGCCAAATTCCTATCTCTTTAGTTCAGCGAATCGAATATATTCGTGGAGCAAGATCGGCTGTTTATGGCTCGGATGCAATTGGTGGTGTTGTTAATATTATTACTCGCCGAGATAATGTAGGAACCACATTAAATGCGGGTATTGGTTCTTATGGTTATCAGAATTATAACGGCTCAACTCAACAGAAAATCGGTGAAAATACAACAGTAACCGCTGCCGCAGCTTATACCTATACAAAAGGATTTGATCTAGCACCTAAGGACGTTAGTCCACGTGACTACGATAAAGATGGTTTTCTTAATAAATCATTATGGCTAGGTGTGGAGCATCAGTTATCATCTGAAATATCAGCTTATGCGAGAGCATATGGATATGATAATAGAACTCGTTATGATGCCTCTGAATACTCAGGTGTGCGGGTAGATACCCGTAAACTTTATAGCCGTACATATGAAACTGGGGTTAAATATCATCAAAACCAATACTCAACCTCACTATCCGGAAGCTATAGTTACGTTAAAGATTACAATTTTGATCCAAGGCAAGGGCAGTATGCTAGCTCTTCTAATCTAGATGAATCAAAGCAGTATAATATTCAGTGGGGTAACAATTATCGTTTAGATAAAGGTAATATTAGTGCGGGTATAGATTATCAGCGCCAAAGCATAGAGCCTAACGGCTATGCTTTAATAACTAAAAAAGAAACCATGAATAACACGGGGCTCTATTTGACGGGGCAATACTCGTTTGTTGATTCTGTTATAGCTGAAGCCGCCGTTCGCACGGATCATCATTCAGAATTTAATTGGCATACGTCATGGCAATCAGGGCTGAGCTGGGAATTTTATGATGGGTATAAACTGGTTGGATCATACGCAACAGCATATAAAGCACCTAATCTAAGTCAACTGTACGCATATTCTTCATCAAATTGGGGAACAACAAAAGGTAATCCGAACTTAAAACCAGAAGAAAGTAAGCAGTGGGAAATTGGTGTTGAAGGAATAACGGGACCGCTATTCTGGCAAATTAATGCTTATCATAATGATATTGATAACCTGATTGAATATAAATATGGCGATTTTATCAGTACATATGAAAATATTGGAAAAGCAGAAATTAAAGGTATCGAGTGGGTTGGTGAATTTAGCACTGGTTTTTTACATCATCAATTAACATACCAATATGTCGATCCCAGAAATAAAAAGACGAACAAAGTATTGGAGCGCCGAGCTAAGCAACAAGTGAAATACCAATTAGATTGGAATATTGCTGAGGTAGATATGGGGCTAACTTATCACTATATAGGTTCGCGTTATGATAATGACTTTTCCCAATCACCATCAAAACGTCTAAAACAAGGGGGGGTTAGCCTTTGGGATCTCACGGCGGCATATCCAATCACTTCACAGCTCACAATTCGTGGTAAAATAGCTAATATGTTCGATAAAGACTATGAGACCGCGTATGGTTATCGCACCGCTGGAAGAGAATATTTCCTTACAGGAAGCTACAACTTCTAATCACAACCTATCTATTCGCCCGACCATCCTTGTGTTTGATTCAGGGGTGGGGGGGCTATCTGTATATCGGGAAGTCAAAAAATTACTCCCTAACGCACATTATATATATGCATTCGATAATGAAGCCTTCCCCTATGGCGAAAAGAGTGAAGAATTTATTATCGATAGGGTGTATCAACTCGTTGATGCTATTGCGAAAAAACACCCTTTAACGATAGCAATTATTGCCTGTAATACAGCCAGTACCGTGAGCTTACCGAACCTTAGAGCCCATTTTCGTTTCCCAGTGGTTGGTGTCGTGCCAGCAATTAAACCTGCGACTAAATTAACGCGAAATGGTGTTGTTGGATTGCTTGCAACCAAAGGAACGGTGAATCGCGAATATACTAAAGAGCTAATTGAACGGTTTGCAACAGATTGCAAAGTGCTCTCGCTGGGTTCTGCCGACCTTGTTCAACTAGCGGAAAGAAAATTACATGGCGAACAAATTCCGCTAGATGAAATTGCCAATGCAGTGAAGCCATGGTTAAGAATGCCTGAACCTCCTGATACGGTGATCTTGGGTTGTACGCATTTCCCTCTATTAATAGAAGAACTCGAACAAGTGCTACCAGATGGCACAAGATTTGTTGATTCAGGGGCGGCGATCGCGAGACGTGCGGTTTGGCTGATTAATAATCAAGCAGAAGAAGTGATTGATAGTCAAGAAAAAGACTTTGCATATTGCCTTTTAATGAATGATGCCGCTTTAGCATTACAACCTGTATTAGCCGCCGAAGGGTTCAATAGGCTACAAAAACTGGTGATTTAAGCTAAATTTGATGGTAATCTGAGCAAACGAAAAAAAAACGTAAAAAAGGGGTTGCCAGAATTTTCTGACTCCCTATAATGCGCCTCCACTGACCGACGATGAGCCGACACTGAATGTGATGGCAAGCCCAACAGGCTAACGAAGGCAGGCGAGAGATTCTGAAAAGAATAAGCGAAAAAAAGCTTGACTCTCGATGAGGAAAGCGTAATATACGCCACCTCGCGACAACGACCTAACTGGTTAATATCGAAAGATAAAGTCGCAACGCTCTTTAACAATTTATCAGACAATCTGTGTGGGCACTCACAGGACACTATCAAAAAAATATTTGATTTTAAAGTCTTGAAGAGTGACTAACACGTTAATTCATATATGAAAGAATGTAGTCAGTTTAATTCTTTGAGCATCAAACACTTTTAATTGAAGAGTTTGATCATGGCTCAGATTGAACGCTGGCGGCAGGCCTAACACATGCAAGTCGAGCGGTAACAGGGGAAGCTTGCTTCCCGCTGACGAGCGGCGGACGGGTGAGTAATGTATGGGGATCTGCCCGATAGAGGGGGATAACTACTGGAAACGGTGGCTAATACCGCATAATCTCTTAGGAGCAAAGCAGGGGACCTTCGGGCCTTGCGCTGTCGGATGAACCCATATGGGATTAGCTAGTAGGTAAGGTAATGGCTTACCTAGGCGACGATCCCTAGCTGGTCTGAGAGGATGATCAGCCACACTGGGACTGAGACACGGCCCAGACTCCTACGGGAGGCAGCAGTGGGGAATATTGCACAATGGGCGCAAGCCTGATGCAGCCATGCCGCGTGTATGAAGAAGGCCCTAGGGTTGTAAAGTACTTTCAGTCGGGAGGAAGGCGTTGATGTTAATACCATCAACGATTGACGTTACCGACAGAAGAAGCACCGGCTAACTCCGTGCCAGCAGCCGCGGTAATACGGAGGGTGCAAGCGTTAATCGGAATTACTGGGCGTAAAGCGCACGCAGGCGGTTAATTAAGTTAGATGTGAAATCCCCGGGCTTAACCTGGGAATGGCATCTAAGACTGGTTAGCTAGAGTCTTGTAGAGGGGGGTAGAATTCCATGTGTAGCGGTGAAATGCGTAGAGATGTGGAGGAATACCGGTGGCGAAGGCGGCCCCCTGGACAAAGACTGACGCTCAGGTGCGAAAGCGTGGGGAGCAAACAGGATTAGATACCCTGGTAGTCCACGCTGTAAACGATGTCGATTTGGAGGTTGTTCCCTAGAGGAGTGGCTTCCGGAGCTAACGCGTTAAATCGACCGCCTGGGGAGTACGGCCGCAAGGTTAAAACTCAAATGAATTGACGGGGGCCCGCACAAGCGGTGGAGCATGTGGTTTAATTCGATGCAACGCGAAGAACCTTACCTACTCTTGACATCCAGAGAATTTAGCAGAGATGCTTAAGTGCCTTCGGGAACTCTGAGACAGGTGCTGCATGGCTGTCGTCAGCTCGTGTTGTGAAATGTTGGGTTAAGTCCCGCAACGAGCGCAACCCTTATCCTTTGTTGCCAGCGATTCGGTCGGGAACTCAAAGGAGACTGCCGGTGATAAACCGGAGGAAGGTGGGGATGACGTCAAGTCATCATGGCCCTTACGAGTAGGGCTACACACGTGCTACAATGGCGTATACAAAGAGAAGCGACCTCGCGAGAGCAAGCGGAACTCATAAAGTACGTCGTAGTCCGGATTGGAGTCTGCAACTCGACTCCATGAAGTCGGAATCGCTAGTAATCGTAGATCAGAATGCTACGGTGAATACGTTCCCGGGCCTTGTACACACCGCCCGTCACACCATGGGAGTGGGTTGCAAAAGAAGTAGGTAGCTTAACCTTCGGGAGGGCGCTTACCACTTTGTGATCCATGACTGGGGTGAAGTCGTAACAAGGTAACCGTAGGGGAACCTGCGGTTGGATCACCTCCTTACCGTTGAAGTGTTTTGTGAAGTGTTCACACAGATTGTCTGATGAAAAGTAGAGCAATAGGCTATACGTGGGAGACTTATTCAAAAGAATAGGGCTTACATGAAATGGGCCACAACGGTGTTGTGCAATATTTTATGTCCCCTTCGTCTAGAGGCCTAGGACACCGCCCTTTCACGGCGGTAACAGGGGTTCGAATCCCCTAGGGGACGCCAATTGCGCCGATATCGAGTGAAAGACGATGTCCTCAATAATGATTAAGCTAATTCAGTGAGTTAGCTTAACAATTATGCTCTTTAACAATCTGGAACAAGCTGAAAATTGAAACAACGCACATTGTTTATCGCTTAAACAATGTGAGAGTCTCTCAAAATTTCAAACCTGAAATTTTCGGTCATTCAAACGAGTGGCATGAGCGAGCAGGGTGAAATTCAAGGCGGACAGCGCGCAGCAAGCGCAGCGTACAGGAGTACGTGAGCATTGCGAGCACTGCCCAACGCAGAAGTTCACCACGCACAGCCATGACAGTCAGGTGATCGTTGAAACAATTTCGGGTTGTGAGGTTAAGCGACTAAGCGTACACGGTGGATGCCTAGGCAATCAGAGGCGATGAAGGACGTGCTAATCTGCGAAAAGCGTCGGTAAGGTGATATGAACCGTTATAACCGACGATGTCCGAATGGGGAAACCCAGTGCAATTCGTTGCACTATCGTTTGATGAATCCATAGTCAAACGAGGCGAACCGGGGGAACTGAAACATCTCAGTACCCCGAGGAAAAGAAATCAACCGAGATTCCCCTAGTAGCGGCGAGCGAACGGGGAGCAGCCCAGAGTCTTAATCAGCATCAGCATCAGGAGAACGGTCTGGAAAGGCCGGCAATAAAGGGTGATAGCCCCGTATCCGAAGGTGTTGGTGTTGTGAACTCGACGAGTAGGGCGGGACACGTGTTATCCTGTCTGAATATGGGGGGACCATCCTCCAAGGCTAAATACTCCTGATTGACCGATAGTGAACCAGTACCGTGAGGGAAAGGCGAAAAGAACCCCGGCGAGGGGAGTGAAATAGAACCTGAAACCGTGTACGTACAAGCAGTGGGAGCCCCACCACTAAGCCAGTGGTGAGTCATCACAGCGTCATCCTTACTTGATGGCGGTTGGCGGAACGTCCTTTGTGACGCCCAACCCAAAAAATCAAGCAAAGGGGGCTTAGTGGTGGGGTGACTGCGTACCTTTTGTATAATGGGTCAGCGACTTATATTCTGTAGCAAGGTTAACCGAATAGGGGAGCCGTAGGGAAACCGAGTCTTAACTGGGCGAATGAGTTGCAGGGTATAGACCCGAAACCCGGTGATCTAGCCATGGGCAGGTTGAAGGTTGGGTAACACTAACTGGAGGACCGAACCGACTAATGTTGAAAAATTAGCGGATGACTTGTGGCTGGGGGTGAAAGGCCAATCAAACCGGGAGATAGCTGGTTCTCCCCGAAAGCTATTTAGGTAGCGCCTCGTGAACTCATCTTCGGGGGTAGAGCACTGTTTCGGCTAGGGGGTCATCCCGACTTACCAACCCGATGCAAACTACGAATACCGAAGAATGTTATCACGGGAGACACACGGCGGGTGCTAACGTTCGTCGTGAAGAGGGAAACAACCCAGACCGCCAGCTAAGGTCCCAAAGTCATGGTTAAGTGGGAAACGAAGTGGGAAGGCTCAGACAGCCAGGATGTTGGCTTAGAAGCAGCCATCATTTAAAGAAAGCGTAATAGCTCACTGGTCGAGTCGGCCTGCGCGGAAGATGTAACGGGGCTAAACCATGCACCGAAGCTGCGGCAGCGACATGTAAATGTTGTTGGGTAGGGGAGCGTTCTGTAAGCCTGTGAAGGTGTGCTGCGAGGCATGCTGGAGGTATCAGAAGTGCGAATGCTGACATAAGTAACGATAATGCGGGTGAAAAACCCGCACGCCGGAAGACCAAGGGTTCCTGTCCAACGTTAATCGGGGCAGGGTGAGTCGACCCCTAAGGCGAGGCAGAAATGCGTAGTCGATGGGAAACAGGTTAATATTCCTGTACTGGTGATAATTGCGATGGGGGGACGGAGAAGGCTAGGCTGGCCGGGCGACGGTTGTCCCGGTTTAAGGATGTAGGTGGGTGAATTAGGCAAATCCGGTTCGCTATACACTGAGGTCTGATGACGAGTCACTACGGTGGCGAAGTAGCTCATGCCCCGCTTCCAGGAAAAGCCTCTAAGCTCTAGATTATCATTAATCGTACCCCAAACCGACACAGGTGGTCAGGTAGAGAATACTCAGGCGCTTGAGAGAACTCGGGTGAAGGAACTAGGCAAAATGGTGCCGTAACTTCGGGAGAAGGCACGCTGGCATTAGGTGAAGTGGTTTACCCATGGAGCTGAAGCCAGTCGCAGATACCAGCTGGCTGCAACTGTTTATTAAAAACACAGCACTGTGCAAACACGAAAGTGGACGTATACGGTGTGACGCCTGCCCGGTGCTGGAAGGTTAATTGATGGGGTTATCCGTAAGGAGAAGCTCTTGATCGAAGCCCCAGTAAACGGCGGCCGTAACTATAACGGTCCTAAGGTAGCGAAATTCCTTGTCGGGTAAGTTCCGACCTGCACGAATGGCGTAATGATGGCCAGGCTGTCTCCACCCGAGACTCAGTGAAATTGAACTCGCTGTGAAGATGCAGTGTACCCGCGGCAAGACGGAAAGACCCCGTGAACCTTTACTATAGCTTGACACTGAACATTGAGCCTTGATGTGTAGGATAGGTGGGAGGCTTTGAAGTGTGGACGCCAGTCTGCATGGAGCCAACCTTGAAATACCACCCTTTAATGTTTGATGTTCTAACGTAGCCCCATAATCTGGGGTGCGGACAGTGTCTGGTGGGTAGTTTGACTGGGGCGGTCTCCTCCCAAAGCGTAACGGAGGAGCACGAAGGTTGGCTAAGCATGGTCGGACATCATGCGGTTAGTGCAAAGGCATAAGCCAGCTTGACTGCGAGAGTGACGGCTCGAGCAGGTACGAAAGTAGGTCTTAGTGATCCGGTGGTTCTGAATGGAAGGGCCATCGCTCAACGGATAAAAGGTACTCCGGGGATAACAGGCTGATACCGCCCAAGAGTTCATATCGACGGCGGTGTTTGGCACCTCGATGTCGGCTCATCACATCCTGGGGCTGAAGTAGGTCCCAAGGGTATGGCTGTTCGCCATTTAAAGTGGTACGCGAGCTGGGTTTAGAACGTCGTGAGACAGTTCGGTCCCTATCTGCCGTGGGCGTTGGAAGATTGAAAGGGGCTGCTCCTAGTACGAGAGGACCGGAGTGGACGCACCGCTGGTGTTCGGGTTGTCATGCCAATGGCACTGCCCGGTAGCTAAGTGCGGAAGAGATAACCGCTGAAAGCATCTAAGCGGGAAACTTGCCTTGAGATGAGTCTTCCCTGACCCTTTAAGGGTCCTAAAGGAACGTTTAAGACGAAGACGTTGATAGGCTGGGTGTGTAAGCGTAGCGATACGTTGAGCTAACCAGTACTAATGAACCGTGAGGCTTAACCTGACAACACCGAAGGTGTTTTAGAGAGACGATTGTTGAAGTGCACGAGATAAAGTGGTGCGAAAAAATCAGCTTGTTCAAGATTGCAGTTCTGGTTTGCGGTGTAGACGCGAACGGGAACGAACCGAATTTGTCTGGCGGCAATAGCGCGGTGGTCCCACCTGACCCCATGCCGAACTCAGCAGTGAAACGCCGTAGCGCCGATGGTAGTGTGGGGTCTCCCCATGTGAGAGTAGGGAACTGCCAGACATCAAATTTAAAGGTTGTGTCAGTACTGACTGACCGCACCATATTGCTGATATGGCTCAGTTGGTAGAGCACACCCTTGGTAAGGGTGAGGTCCCCAGTTCGAATCTGGGTATCAGCACCATGAATTTATCAGTATTAAAAAAGAATTTACCTAGCGGCAATAGCGCGGTGGTCCCACCTGACCCCATGCCGAACTCAGTAGTGAAACGCCGTAGCGCCGATGGTAGTGTGGGGCTTCCCCATGTGAGAGTAGGGAACTGCTAGGTTTTAAACATAGAAAAGCCACCTTAGGGTGGCTTTTTGCTATTTAGCCCCATTCAAATTATTCTGTATCTTCTTTTTTCTTGTTCCAGACACATTGCCATTTCAACCTAATACTCCTAATGTCATGAGAGGCATCTCATTATTTAATGATTCTCGCGGGTCAGCCTGATAGACTTAGCTCATCTTTATTGGTTATCTATTGAAGGCTGCAATGAACCCATCCCTTGAATTAAAACCCTTTAATACTCTCGGTATTGAAGCACAAGCAAAGTCAGTTTGTATTGCTGGATCAGCAGAAGAGATTTATCAGCAATGGCTTAATGCGCAAAAACAGCAGTTACCTGTTTTGATCCTTGGAGGGGGAAGTAATGTGTTATTTATTGAAGACTTTGATGGTGCGGTAATTCTCAATCGTATTAGAGGCATTACTATCACAGAGACCCCAGAATATTGGCATGTGTATTCTGCGGCAGGTGAGAACTGGCATCAATTTATTGAATATTTAATGGGTAAAGGTATCTATGGTGCTGAAAATTTAGCCTTGATACCTGGCTGTGTAGGCTCTGCGCCAATTCAAAACATAGGCGCTTATGGTGTTGAGCTGAAGGATTTATGTGAGTATGTTGATACTCTGAACCTCCAAACTGGTAAGACAGAAAGGATAGAGGCTGAGGCCTGCCATTTTGGCTACCGTGATAGTATCTTTAAGCATGATTATCAGCATTCTCATGTGATTATTGGGGTTGGTTTGAAGTTTGCTAAACAATGGTTACCTAAACTCACCTATGGGGATTTAGCACTCTTAGATGCCGAAACAGTGACTCCACAGCAAGTGTTTGATGCCGTATGCCAGACACGGAAAGCAAAATTACCTGATCCCGCCGTGACGGGCAATGTGGGAAGCTTCTTTAAAAACCCAATTATTACAGCAGATAAAGCGCATCAAATAAAACAACGTTTTCCAACTTGCCCACAGTATGCCCAAGAAGATGGCTCAATAAAGGTTGCTGCGGGCTGGTTGATAGACCAATGTGGGTTGAAAGGCTATGAATTAGGTGGCGCTGCTGTACATACACGGCAGGCTTTAGTCCTCATTAATAAATGCCATGCGACAGGGCGTGATATTGTTGACTTAGCTAAATATGTCAGCCAAACCGTGCATAAGCATTTTGGTATCATGCTTGAGCCAGAAGTGAGGTTTATTGGTAAACATGGCGAAATTAACCCTATGGACTGCATTTTATGAAAGAAACCAGTACACCGCTACAATTGATAGAGATCTTATCTGATGCTCAAATCCACTCAGGCCAACAGCTAGGCGATACATTAGGGATGACACGAGCAGGGATTAATAAACATATTAAAACACTGCGTTCATGGGGCATTGAAGTGCAAACTATCGCAGGTAAAGGCTATAAATTGCCCCATACGCTTAATTTGCTCAATGGTGAGTTAATTAAGCAATATATTCAGGGCAGTGATGTGATTGTGGAGCCTGTCATTGATTCAACAAATCAGTATATGCTTGAAAGAATTTCGAGCTTAAAATCAGGCGATACATGTCTGGCGGAGTACCAAAGTGCGGGGAGAGGTCGACGCGGGCGGCAATGGATTTCACCATTTGGTTGTAATCTATATCTATCGATGTACTGGAAGCTTGATCAAGGGCCGGCAGCTGCAGTCGGACTAAGTTTAGTTGTGGGGATCATAATTGCTGAAACCTTAAATAAACTAAGCAGGGGTAAAGTAAAAGTAAAATGGCCTAATGATCTTTATCTTAATGATAAAAAACTAGCAGGTATACTTGTGGAATTAACAGGAAAAACAGGTGATGCCGCACATATCATTATTGGCATTGGAATTAATATTGGTATGGAAAAAAAGAATGTAGATAAAGAGGGTACAATTAATCAGGAGTGGGCCTCATTAATTGATGAAGTAGAAAATATAGAAAGAAATAAATTGTCTGCTGATATTATTAATGCACTGAAAAAAGCATTAGTTTTATTTGAGAAGGAAGGATTAGTTCCCTTTTTGGAGCGTTGGTTTGAATTAGATAACTTCTTGGGAAGGAAGGTTAAGTTGTTGATTGGTGATAAAATTATCACCGGTGTGGAAAAAGGAATAAATCAACAAGGTGCTCTTTTATTACAACAGGATAATGGTGAAATTATTCCTTATATCGGTGGGGAAATATCACTAAGATCTAACGAAAAATAATAAAATGATGCCGGTAAGTTATACCGGCATATAGTGTTTATTTTCTAAGCCTAACATTCTGGATAGAATGGTTTTCGCCTTTGGTCATTATTAAACTTGCACGTTCTTTCGTGGGTAAAATATTTTCTTTTAGGTTTAAACCATTAATTTCATCCCAAATAGAGCCTGCAATTTTAACGGCTTCTTCTTCGCTTAATTTAGAATAATTGTGGAAGTAGGAATCAGGATCGGAAAATGCCCCTTGGCGGAACTTTAGGAACCGACCAATATACCACTGCTTTAATAATTCAGGGTCTGCATCCACGTAGATAGAGAAATCAACAAAGTCTGAGACAAACACATGATGTGGGTCATGTGGATAGTCCATATCACTCTGTAGCACGTTTAAGCCTTCTAGAATTAGGATATCAGGCTGATCAATAACCTGTTGTTGGTCAGGCACAATATCATAAGTAAGATGTGAGTAGACCGGTGCAACAACGTTACGCGCCCCTGATTTTATCTGCGACACGAAATTCACGAGTCTTCGCATATCGTAAGACTGAGGAAAACCCTTTTTCTTCATGATATTTCGATCTTTGAGTACCTGATTAGGATACAAAAAACCATCTGTCGTGATTAAATCAACTTTTCTATGCTCAGGCCAACGTGTTAATAAGGCCTGTAATAGACGAGCCGTTGTGCTCTTGCCTACAGCAACACTGCCTGCAATCCCAATAATATAGGGAACCTTTGCTCCATTTGTTCCTAAGAACTGCTCTAATACAGCCTGACGGCGCAAATTGGAGCTAATATAAAAATTGAGTAAACGAGATAATGGTAGGTAGATTTCAATAACATCTTCCATCGAGAGTTCTTCATTAATACCTTTCAACTCTATCAATTCGCTAGACGTTAATGTCAAAGGGACTGAATCACGTAATGTTGCCCAATGTTCCCTATCAAACTCTAAGTATGGCGTAGTAATAAAATTCTCTGTCTGTTTCATAAACCAACATCTGCCTATTCTATGCAGGTTGGACAGGTTGCCTAAACACCCGTATCCGTAAAATTAAGTTGCATCATAGCGAGTGAAAGATAGTAGGCGTAGAACTTTTTATGTTTTATGTGAATTTTTTTTGACGAAGGCTGTAAAAATAGAACGAGTTGCTGAAAAAAGCAGCGGTTAGAAAGAGGGAACGAAGATACAGAACATCATTTTTTGCTCTAGAAAATGGCCTAAGTCACTTTTTAATAATGCAAGGGCTCTTTACTGATTAAATAATAATGGATTATAGTGGTGTTCTGCTGTAGATGTTTTAAGCTGAATGTAGCGAAAAAAGCAGCAAAATCGCAAAAAGTGCATAAAATGTGAGCAAGCGAACAAAAAATTAAAATTTTTTGTTGCAAGTCGCGCTCACTCTTCCTAGAATGCGCAGCACTTGATGCCGGCATAGCTCAGTTGGTAGAGCAACTGACTTGTAATCAGTAGGTCCCGAGTTCGACTCTTGGTGCCGGCACCAATTAACAATTTGGATAGGTGGGATACCCAAGCGGCCAAAGGGAGCAGACTGTAAATCTGCCGTCACAGACTTCGAAGGTTCGAATCCTTCTCCCACCACCATCTCCTGAAGAACTTTTCAAAAAAGTTTATTCAGGTTACATTTAGCAGCTGATAACTCAGGTAGCCGAGTTCATTGCGGGCATCGTATAATGGCTATTACCTCAGCCTTCCAAGCTGATGATGCGGGTTCGATTCCCGCTGCCCGCTCCAAGATGTGCTGATATAGCTCAGTTGGTAGAGCACACCCTTGGTAAGGGTGAGGTCGGCAGTTCGAATCTGCCTATCAGCACCACTTCCCTTATGTTCTCAATTATCTCCCTGATTTGTCTCCTGTAAAAAGCAAGCAAATAAATTTTAACTGCTTGGTTGATGTGGTGTAGCCACCGATTCCGTGTCTTAGAGGGACAATCTAATGTCTAAAGAAAAATTTGAACGTTCAAAACCGCACGTTAACGTTGGTACAATCGGCCACGTTGACCACGGTAAAACTACCCTGACAGCAGCAATCACTACTGTTCTGGCAAAAACTTACGGCGGTAGCGCTCGTGCATTCGATCAAATCGATAACGCACCAGAAGAAAAAGCGCGTGGTATCACCATCTCTACTTCTCACGTAGAGTACGATACACCAACTCGCCACTACGCACACGTAGACTGCCCAGGACACGCCGACTATGTTAAAAACATGATCACGGGTGCTGCTCAGATGGACGGTGCAATCCTAGTTGTTGCGGCAACAGATGGCCCAATGCCACAAACTCGTGAGCACATCCTGTTAGGTCGTCAGGTTGGCGTTCCTTACATCATCGTGTTCCTGAACAAATGTGACATGGTAGACGACGAAGAGCTGCTGGAACTGGTTGAAATGGAAGTTCGTGAACTTCTGTCTCAATACGATTTCCCAGGTGATGACACTCCAGTTATCCGTGGTTCAGCGCTGAAAGCGTTGGAAGGCAACCCAGAGTGGGAAGCGAAAATCGTTGAACTAGCAGAAGCACTGGACAGCTACATCCCAGAGCCAGAGCGTGCAATTGACAAGCCATTCCTGCTGCCAATCGAAGACGTATTCTCAATCTCAGGTCGTGGTACAGTAGTCACAGGCCGTGTTGAGCGTGGTATCATCAAAGTTGGTGAAGAAGTTGAAATCGTAGGTATCAAAGAGACTGCGAAAACCACTTGTACTGGCGTTGAAATGTTCCGTAAACTGCTGGACGAAGGCCGTGCAGGTGAGAACGTAGGTGTTCTGCTGCGTGGTACTAAGCGTGAAGAAATCGAACGTGGTCAAGTTCTGGCGAAACCAGGTTCAATCAAGCCACACACAACTTTCGAATCAGAAGTTTATATTCTGAGCAAAGATGAAGGTGGTCGTCACACGCCATTCTTCAAAGGTTACCGTCCACAGTTCTACTTCCGTACAACTGACGTAACAGGTACTATCGAACTGCCAGAAGGCGTAGAGATGGTAATGCCAGGCGACAACGTGAACATGAAAGTAACTCTGATTCACCCAATCGCGATGGACGATGGTTTGCGTTTCGCAATCCGTGAAGGTGGCCGTACAGTAGGTGCGGGTGTTGTTGCAAAAATCATTGCATAATAACAACCCACTGTAGTGAAAAGGGGCATCCATAGGGTGCCCTTTTGTATTTCTTATCTCCCTCATCTCCTATCTATTTACCGCGAAGAATTGTCTCTCAAGACATTATCAATCCTTGTGATATTTCTATTTATTTATTAAATTTCAATGCGTTAATTCGGTCACAAAATCAAGATTCAACATCAGTATTACCAATAAACTCAAACGAATTGTCTATTATTTAATCATCATAATGAAGATGAGGAGATGAGGCATGATTTCGTTCGCAGGTAAGGTTGGCATTATTACGGGAGGGAGTAGCGGTATTGGCCTAGCGGCTGCAGAAAAATTTTTATCATTAGGTGCGTCAGTTATCATTACGGGAAGTCATGCTGACCGTGGCCAGAGGGCACTCAATCGCTTGAAGAACAAAGAGGGCGCAATACAATTTTTTCAGATGGATGCAGCCAATGAAAAAGAGAATGATCGGTTAGTGGCGCATACAGTAAAGGAATACGGTTCGATTGATTTTTTATTTGCTAATGCAGGAATACTTGCCGATGACGTTGCCCACAAACTCGCTTATGAAAAATGGCAGCATGTCATTGATGTTAATCTCAATGGATTATTTTTGATTAATCGAGCTGTTATCGATTATTGGTTAAAAAACCAAAAAGAAGGAGCAATTGTTAACTGTGGCTCTATATGTTCGTTTGTGGGGCAACATCAATTTCCAGCATATTGCGCTTCAAAAGGTGGGATCAAACTGTTAACGCAAACATTGGCAATAAGTTATGCAATGCATAATATTCGAATTAATGCAGTTTGCCCTGGTTATATCGATACTCCATTATTGGATGGGCGCGATTTAGATAAACAAAAGTTAGCAGAGATGCATCCGATGAAAAGGATAGGCACACCTGAAGAGGTTGCTAATGTTGTTGCCTTTTTAGCTAGTGATGCAGCGTCATTTGTGACAGGAGCTGCCTATTTAGTGGATGGAGGTTTTACTGCTTAATGAAACGTTTTATGTAAATTGATCGTAACGATAATTGAAATGGTAATCATTTTTATTTAAACTACCTGTGTGTAATTTATGCAGGTAGTTGCTATGTATGTATGTCTCTGTGAAGCCGTAACGGATAAACAAATTAGAAGTGCGGTGCGCCAATATCATGTGACGTCATTAAAAGGGCTACGTCAAATCCTCCCTGTCGGTCGTGAATGCGGTAAGTGCATCAGGCAAACTCGTGAAATCTTAAATGATGAGTTAGCACTTGCCGAGCATATCTGTATTGCTGAAGTCGCTTAATCGAAATAATAATCATTTAACTCATTCATTAATAAGTAACTTTCATCTCAAATTCTCTATAGAAAATTACTCATTGTTAGCATTTCAGTACTACACTTTAAAGACTGGAAGCAATGGAGTATAAAAAATGAAAGGCGATAAAAAAATGATAGCCCATTTGAATAAGTTATTGGGCAATGAGTTAGTAGCAATCAATCAATACTTTTTGCATGCACGTATGTTTAAAAATTGGGGTTTAACACGTCTTAATGAGGTGGAATACCATGAATCGATTGATGAAATGAAACATGCAGATAAGTATATCGAACGTATCTTATTCCTTGAGGGGATACCTAACCTGCAAGACCTCGGTAAACTTAACATTGGTGAAGATGTTGAGGAGATGTTAGCTTCAGATCTTAAGCTGGAGCTTGATGGAGCTAAAAATCTAAAAGAAGCGATTAGTTACGCAGACTCAATTCATGATTACGTTAGTCGTGATCTGATGATTGAAATTTTAGCTGATGAAGAAAACCATATTGATTGGATAGAAACGCAGTTAGATTTAATCAAACGTATGGGTATTCAAAATTATACACAGGCGCAAATTATTGAAGAGGAGTAATGCTTTTTCGATTTATTTATGTGCTGTAATATCACGCCTCACTACAAAAAAGTAATAGTGAGGCGTTTTTTATTGAAAAGTGCTATAAGTAAAAAAGCAGAAAAATTCGCACATATTTTCTCCGATTACTTGCGTTTAAGATTCAGTTGCGTATAATGCGCGGGCTTACTGATTAGTAATCCCTAGTTTTTTAGGTCTTAAAGGTCAGTATTGAGTTCACGATTTGTAACTCATTTAGACAATACTCCCGATTTGGGGGTTACATCAAAGAACGATTACACTCCCCCATCAATCGAAATGGGTGCGAGGAGTAATTATTTACGTTTATAAAATAGTTGGAGCTCTGGTCTCATGCAGAACCAAAGAATCCGTATCCGCCTGAAAGCCTTTGATCATCGTTTAATTGATCAATCAACTGCGGAAATCGTAGAGACTGCTAAGCGCACTGGTGCGCAAGTTCGTGGTCCTATCCCGCTGCCGACACGTAAAGAGCGTTTTACCGTTCTGATTTCTCCGCACGTTAACAAAGATGCGCGTGATCAGTACGAAATTCGCACTCACAAACGTCTGGTTGACATCGTTGAGCCAACCGAGAAGACCGTTGATGCTCTGATGCGTCTGGACCTGGCTGCCGGCGTAGACGTGCAGATCAGCCTGGGTTAATCAGGTCGTCGAACGATTGAGAGGTTGAAACAATGATTGGTTTAGTCGGTAAAAAAGTGGGTATGACGCGTATCTTCACTGAAGATGGTGTTTCTATCCCTGTAACAGTTATCGAAATCGAAAATAACCGCGTTACTCAAGTTAAAACAGCAGAAACTGACGGTTATAATGCAATTCAGGTGACTACTGGTAGCAAAAAAGCGAACCGTGTATCTAAGCCTGAGGCAGGTCATTTCGCTAAAGCTGGCGTCGAAGCTGGCCGTATTCTACGTGAATTCCGTACTGAAGAAGGTGCTGAATTTAACGTAGGTCAAAGCATTAGCGTTGAAATTTTCGCTGACGTTAAAAAAGTCGACGTTACTGGTACATCTAAAGGTAAAGGCTTCGCTGGTACAGTTAAGCGTTGGAATTTCCGTACCCAAGATGCTACCCATGGTAACTCCTTGTCTCACCGTGTTCCGGGTTCTATCGGTCAGAACCAGACTCCGGGCAAAGTGTTCAAAGGCAAGAAAATGGCAGGCCAACTGGGTAATGAGCGTGTAACCGTTCAAAGCCTAGATGTAGTACGTGTTGACGCTGAGCGCAACCTGCTGCTGGTCAAAGGTGCTGTTCCAGGTGCAACTGGTAGCGACCTGATCGTAAAACCGGCTGTCAAGGCTTAACGTCGAGGAGATAGGAATGGAATTGGTAATGAAAGACGCGCAAAGCGCGCTGACTGTTTCCGAAACTACCTTCGGGCGTGATTTCAATGAAGCGCTTGTTCACCAAGTAGTTGTTGCGTATGCAGCTGGTGCTCGTCAAGGTACTCGTGCTCAGAAAACTCGTGCTGAAGTTTCTGGTTCAGGTAAAAAACCATGGCGTCAAAAAGGCACAGGCCGCGCACGTTCTGGTTCTATCAAGAGCCCAATTTGGCGCTCTGGTGGTGTTAGCTTCGCTGCTAAACCACAGGACCACAGTCAAAAAGTTAATAAGAAGATGTACCGCGGTGCTCTGAAAAGCATCCTGTCTGAACTGGTACGTCAAGATCGTCTGATCGTTGTCGAGAAGTTCTCTGTTGAAGCACCTAAAACTAAGTTGCTGGCACAGAAACTGAAAGATATGGCTCTGGAAGATGTACTGATCATCACTGCTGAATTAGATGAAAATCTGTTCTTAGCAGCACGTAACCTGTACAAGGTTGACGTTCGTGATGCAGCGGGTATCGACCCAGTTAGCTTAATCGCCTTCGACAAAGTGGTTATGACTGCTGATGCTGTGAAGCAAGTTGAGGAGATGCTGGCATGATCCGTGAAGAACGTCTGCTAAAAGTACTGCGCGCGCCGCACGTATCTGAAAAAGCTTCTACAGCGATGGAAAAAAGCAATACCATCGTTCTCAAAGTTGCGAAAGACGCGACTAAAGCAGAAATTAAAGCTGCTGTGCAGAAACTGTTTGAAGTCGAAGTTGAAGGTGTTAACACTTTGCTGGTTAAAGGCAAAACTAAACGCCACGGTCAGCGTTTTGGTCGTCGTAGCGACTGGAAAAAAGCTTACGTTACGCTGAAAGAAGGCCAGAATCTGGACTTCATTGGCGGCGCAGAGTAAGTCGGAGGAGTAAAGAACAATGGCAATTGTTAAATGTAAACCTACGTCTCCGGGCCGTCGCCACGTAGTTAAAGTGGTTAACCCTGAGCTGCATAAGGGCAAACCTTATGCTCCGCTGTTAGAAAAAAACAGCAAATCCGGTGGTCGTAACAACAATGGCCGTATCACCACTCGTCACATTGGTGGTGGCCATAAGCAACACTATCGTCTGGTTGACTTTAAACGCAACAAAGACGGTGTTCCTGCTGTTGTTGAGCGTTTGGAATATGATCCAAACCGTTCTGCGAACATTGCACTGGTTCTATATAAAGACGGTGAACGTCGTTATATTCTTGCGCCTAAAGGTTTGAAAGCTGGTGACCAGATCCAATCTGGCGTTGATTCAGCAATCAAAACTGGTAACGCACTGCCAATGCGCAACATCCCTGTTGGTTCTACAGTTCACAACATCGAACTGAAACCAGGTAAAGGTGGTCAGTTAGCGCGTTCAGCAGGTACTTATGCTCAGATCGTTGCACGTGATGGTGCTTATGTCACTCTGCGTCTGCGTTCTGGTGAAATGCGTAAAGTTCTGGCTGATTGCCGTGCAACTTTAGGTGAAGTTGGTAACGCTGAGCACATGTTACGTGTTCTGGGTAAAGCTGGTGCTAGCCGCTGGCGTGGTATTCGTCCTACCGTTCGTGGTACGGCGATGAACCCAGTCGATCACCCACATGGTGGTGGTGAGGGTCGTAACTTTGGTAAACACCCTGTAACACCTTGGGGCGTTCAAACCAAAGGTAAGAAAACTCGTAGCAACAAGCGTACTGATCAATTCATCGTACGTCATCGTTCTAAAAAATAATTAGAGGATAAACCATGCCACGTTCTCTCAAGAAAGGTCCTTTTATTGACCTGCACTTGCTGAAGAAGGTAGAGAAAGCGGTGGAAAGCGGAGACAAGAAGCCTCTTAAGACTTGGTCCCGTCGTTCAACGATCTTTCCTAATATGATCGGATTGACCATCGCTGTCCATAATGGTCGTCAGCATGTTCCAGTTTTTGTTACCGACGAAATGGTTGGTCATAAACTGGGTGAATTCGCACCGACTCGCACTTATCGCGGCCATGCGGCTGATAAGAAAGCTAAGAAACGTTAAGGATAGGAGGAAGAGATGGAAACTTTAGCTATGCATCGCCACGCTCGTTCTTCTGCCCAGAAGGTTCGCTTAGTTGCCGACCTGATTCGCGGTAAGAAAGTGTCGCAAGCTCTGGAAATTCTGACCTACACCAACAAGAAAGCTGCTGGTTTAGTGAAGAAAGTACTTGAATCTGCAATTGCTAACGCAGAGCAAAACGATGGCGCTGACATTGATGACCTGAAAGTTGCGAAAATTTTCGTTGACGAAGGTCCAACCATGAAACGCATCATGCCGCGTGCGAAAGGCCGTGCAGATCGTATTCTTAAGCGCACCAGCCACATTACTGTGGTTGTGTCCGATCGCTGAGACTCTGGAGACTAGCAATGGGTCAGAAAGTACATCCTAATGGTATTCGCCTGGGTATTGTCAAACCTTGGAACTCTACTTGGTACGCGAATACTAATGAATTCGCTGACAACCTAGACAGCGATTATAAAGTACGCCAGTACTTGAACAAAGAATTGGCAAAAGCGTCAATTTCACGCATCGTTATCGAGCGTCCTGCAAAAAGCATTCGTGTGACTATTCACACTGCTCGCCCAGGTATCGTTATCGGTAAGAAAGGTGAAGACGTAGAAAAACTGCGTAAAACAGTAGCGGATATCGCTGGTGTTCCTGCGCAAATCAATATCGCCGAAGTTCGTAAACCAGAACTGGACGCTAAATTGGTTGCTGACAGCATCGCTTCACAGCTGGAACGTCGTGTTATGTTCCGTCGTGCTATGAAACGCGCTGTACAAAACGCAATGCGTCTGGGCGCTAAAGGTATTAAAGTTGAAGTCAGCGGCCGTTTAGGCGGTGCTGAAATCGCTCGTACCGAGTGGTATCGTGAAGGCCGTGTGCCACTGCACACTCTACGTGCTGATATCGATTACAACACTTCAGAAGCGCACACCACTTACGGTGTTCTCGGCGTTAAGGTATGGATCTTCAAAGGTGAGATTCTGGGTGGTATGGCTGCTGTTGAACAAGCTGAAAAACCAGCTGCTCAACCTAAAAAGCAGCAGCGTAAAGGCCGCAAGTAAGGAGAGTCGCTGATGTTACAACCAAAGCGTACAAAATTCCGTAAAGTGCACAAAGGCCGCAACCGTGGTCTGGCACAAGGTACGGATGTTAGCTTCGGCACTTTCGGTCTTAAAGCTGTGGGCCGTGGTCGTCTGACTGCTCGTCAGATCGAAGCGGCACGTCGTGCTATGACCCGTGCAGTTAAGCGTCAAGGTAAAATCTGGATCCGTGTGTTCCCAGACAAGCCAATTACTGAGAAGCCACTCGAAGTTCGTATGGGTAAAGGTAAAGGTAACGTAGAATATTGGGTTGCCTTGATCCAGCCTGGTAAAGTCCTGTATGAAATGGACGGTGTGCCTGAAGAGCTGGCTCGTGAAGCATTCTCTCTGGCAGCAGCGAAACTGCCTATCAAAACCACCTTTGTAACTAAGACGGTGATGTAATGAAAGCACAAGAGCTGCGCGAAAAAAGCGTTGAAGAGCTGAACGCTGAACTTTTGAACCTGTTACGTGAACAATTCAACTTACGTATGCAGGCTGCAAGTGGTCAGCTGCAACAGTCTCATCTGTTGAAACAAGTGCGTCGCGATATCGCACGTGTGAAGACTTTACTGACTGAGAAGGCAGGTGCGTAATGAGCGATAAAATCCGTACTCTGCAAGGTCGTGTAGTTAGCGATAAAATGGAGAAATCTATTGTTGTTGCTATCGAGCGTATGGTGAAGCACCCTCTGTATGGTAAATTCATCCGTCGTACGACTAAATTGCACGTACATGACGAGAACAATGAATGTGGAATCGGTGACGTGGTAGAAATCCGCCAAACTCGTCCACTGTCTAAGACTAAGTCTTGGGCCTTAGTTCGCGTTGTTGAAAAAGCTGTTTTATAATATAGAATAGCCTTTTCTAATAAATAAACGGCTCTTTTTTACTGAGCCGTTTATTTTTTTCTGTCCATAACGAAGATGTGGTGTTATAATGCCGCGCCCTCGTATTGTGGGTTATATTGAACGGTCTCTTCAATAATGAAGTGGCTCAGTAGTAGTTGACATTTAGCGGAGCACTAAAATGATCCAAGAACAGACTATGCTGAACGTGGCCGACAACTCCGGTGCACGTCGCGTAATGTGTATCAAGGTTCTAGGTGGCTCGCACCGTCGCTATGCAGGCGTCGGCGACATCATTAAAATTACTGTTAAAGAAGCAATTCCACGCGGTAAAGTGAAAAAAGGTGATGTCCTGAAGGCGGTAGTGGTGCGCACCAAGAAGGGTGTACGTCGCCCGGACGGTTCTGTCATTCGCTTCGATAGTAATGCATGCGTTATTCTAAACAATAACAGCGAGCAAGTAGTCGGTACGCGTATTTTTGGGCCGGTAACTCGTGAACTTCGTACAGAGAAGTTTATGAAAATTATCTCACTGGCACCTGAAGTACTCTAAGGAGCGGAACTATGGCAGCGAAAATCCGTCGTGATGACGAAGTTATCGTGCTGACTGGTAAAGATAAAGGTAAGCGCGGTAAAGTAAAACAGGTTATTTCTTCTGGTAAAGTTATCGTTGAAGGTATCAATCTGGTTAAAAAACATCAGAAGCCAGTTCCGGCTCTGAATCAACCAGGTGGCATCGTTGAAAAAGAAGCGGCAATTCACGTTTCTAACGTTGCAATCTTTAACGCGGCAACTGGTAAGGCTGACCGTGTAGGCTTTAGATTCGAAGACGGCAAAAAAGTCCGTTTCTTCAAATCTAACAGTGAAACTATCAAGTAATTTTTGGAGTATACGATGGCGAAACTGCATGATTACTATAAAGACGAAGTAACTAAAAAACTGATGGCTCAGTTTGGTTACAATTCTGTCATGCAAGTCCCTCGGGTCGAGAAGATCACCCTGAATATGGGTGTTGGTGAAGCGATTGCTGATAAAAAACTGCTGGACAATGCAGCAGCTGACTTGGCAGCAATCTCTGGTCAAAAACCATTGATCACCAAAGCACGCAAATCTGTTGCAGGCTTCAAAATCCGTCAGGGCTATCCAATCGGCTGTAAAGTAACCCTGCGTGGCGAACGCATGTGGGAGTTCCTTGAGCGACTGATTTCTATTGCTGTACCACGTATTCGTGACTTCCGTGGCTTGTCCGCTAAGTCATTTGATGGTCGCGGTAACTACAGCATGGGCGTACGTGAACAAATCATCTTCCCTGAAATCGATTACGATAAAGTGGATCGTGTGCGTGGTTTAGATATTACTATCACCACAACTGCGAAATCAGATGACGAAGGTCGCGCACTGTTAGCAGCGTTCAACTTCCCGTTCCGCAAGTAAGGCAGGGTACTCATGGCTAAGAAATCTATGAAAGCGCGTGATGTTAAGCGTGCTAAATTAGCTGAGAAGTTTTTCGCAAAACGCGTTGAACTGAAAGCTATCATCTCTGATGTAAACGCATCTGATGAAGATCGCTGGGACGCTGTTCTCAAGCTGCAAACACTGCCACGTGATTCAAGTCCTTCTCGTCAGCGTAACCGCTGCCGTCAAACTGGGCGTCCGCACGGTTTCCTGCGGAAATTTGGTCTGAGCCGTATTAAAGTCCGTGAAGCCGCTATGCGCGGTGAAATCCCGGGCCTTAAAAAGGCTAGTTGGTAATTGTCACCATATTGAATCACGGGAGTAAAGACAGATGAGCATGCAAGATCCCATCGCGGATATGCTGACCCGTATCCGTAACGGTCAGGCCGCGAACAAAGTTGCGGTCACCATGCCTTCCTCCAAGCTGAAAGTGGCGATTGCCAAAGTGCTGAAGGAAGAAGGTTATATTGAAGATTTTAAAATTGAAGGCGACACTAAGCCAGAATTGGAACTGACTCTGCGTTATTTCCAAGGTAAGGCTGTAGTAGAAAGCATTCAGCGTGTAAGCCGCCCAAGTCTGCGCATCTATAAGAAAAAAGATGAGCTGCCACAAGTTATGGCTGGCTTAGGTATCGCTGTTATTTCTACCTCTAAAGGTGTCATGACTGATCGTGCAGCTCGCCAAGCTGGTCTTGGTGGCGAGATTCTCTGCTACGTAGCTTAATTCGGGAGGAAAGAATGTCTCGTGTGGCAAAAGCACCCGTCGTCATTCCTGCCGGCGTAGAGGTAAAACTCAACGGTCAGGTTATTTCGATTAAGGGTAAAAACGGCGAGCTTACTCGTACTATCCATAATGCAGTTGAAGTTAAACATGAAGATGGCCGCTTAACTTTCGCACCGCGCGAAGGTTTCGCTGATGCTTGGGCACAGGCGGGTACTTCTCGTTCTCTGCTTAACTCAATGGTTATTGGTGTTACTGAAGGCTTCACTAAAAAACTTCAACTAGTCGGTGTTGGTTACCGTGCGGCAGTTAAAGGCAACGCTGTTAGCTTGTCTCTAGGTTTTTCGCATCCGGTTGAACACGCACTGCCAGCAGGCATTACTGCAGAATGCCCAACACAAACTGAAATCGTACTGAAAGGTGCGGATAAGCAAGTGATTGGTCAAGTCGCGGCAGAACTGCGTGCTTACCGTCGTCCTGAGCCTTACAAAGGCAAGGGTGTTCGTTACGCCGATGAAATCGTGCGTACTAAAGAGGCTAAGAAGAAGTAAGGTAACACTATGGATAAGAAAGCAGCTCGTATCCGTCGTGCGACCCGCGCACGCCGCAAGATCCAAGAGTTGGGTGCGACACGCCTGGTGGTACACCGTACTCCACGCCATATTTATGCGCAGGTTATCGCTCCAAACGGTTCTGAAACTTTGGTGGCCGCTTCTACTACAGAAAAAGCTATCAATGAGCAAGTGAAATTCACTGGAAACAAAGACGCAGCAGCAGTTGTTGGTAAAATTATTGCTGAACGCGCATTGGAAAAAGGCATCACTACTGTTGCTTTTGACCGTTCTGGTTTCCAATATCATGGTAGAGTCCAGGCACTGGCAGAAGCTGCCCGTGAAGCTGGCCTTCAGTTCTAAGGTAGAGGTGTAAGATGGCTCACATCGAGAAACAAGCTGGCGAACTGCAGGAAAAGCTGATCGCGGTAAACCGCGTAGCAAAAACCGTTAAAGGTGGCCGTATTTTCAGCTTTACAGCACTGACAGTAGTTGGTGATGGTAACGGTCGCGTTGGTTTTGGCTACGGCAAAGCGCGCGAAGTTCCGGCAGCAATCCAGAAAGCGATGGAAAAAGCCCGTCGCAGCATGAAAACCGTTGCTCTAAACAACGGCACTTTGTTCCACCCTGTGAAAGGTACACACACCGGTTCTCGCGTGTTTATGCAACCTGCTCACGAAGGTACTGGTATCATCGCCGGTGGTGCAATGCGTGCTGTTTTAGAAGTAGCTGGAGTTCGCAACGTACTGGCTAAAACCTATGGTTCCACAAACCCAATCAACGTGGTTCGTGCAACACTGGATGCTTTAGACAGCATGAAGTCTCCAGAAATGGTCGCAGCTAAGCGTGGAAAATCCGTCGAAGAAATTCTGGGGTAATCAGCCATGGCTAAGACTATTAAAATTACACAAGTTCGCAGTTCAATCGGTCGCCTGCCTAAGCATAAGGCAACTTTGATCGGTTTAGGTCTGCGTCGCATTGGTCATACAGTAGAACGTGAGGACACTCCTGCTGTTCGCGGTATGGTCAACTTGGTTTCCTACATGGTTAAAGTTGAGGAGTAAGAGATGCGTTTAAATACTCTGTCTCCGGCTGAAGGTGCCAAGCACGCGCCTAAGCGCTTAGGTCGTGGTATCGGTTCTGGTCTGGGTAAAACCGGCGGACGTGGTCACAAAGGTCAGAAATCTCGTTCTGGCGGTGGCGTACGTCGTGGTTTCGAAGGCGGCCAGATGCCTTTATACCGTCGTCTACCAAAATTTGGTTTTACTTCACGTAAAGCAATGATCACTGCAGAAGTTCGTCTGTCTGATTTTGCTGCTGTTGAAGGCGATGTTATTGATCTGAACGCACTAAAAGCCGCGAATGTTGTTGGCATCCAGATTGAATATGCGAAAGTTATTCTTTCTGGCGAAGTGAATCGTGCAGTAACTGTACGTGGCCTTCGTGTTACTAAAGGTGCTCGCGCTGCGATTGAAGCTGCCGGCGGTAAAATTGAGGAATAAGTGACAGATGGCTAAACAACCAGGATTAGATTTTCAAAGTGCCAAAGGTGGTGTTGGTGAGCTGAAACGCAGACTTTTGTTTGTTATAGGTGCACTGATTGTTTTCCGTATTGGTTCTTTTATTCCAATCCCTGGTATTGATGCCACTGTGCTTGCCAAATTGCTCGAACAGCAACAAGGCACCATCATTGATATGTTTAACATGTTCTCTGGTGGTGCTCTTAGCCGAGCTTCTATCTTTGCTTTGGGTATTATGCCGTATATTTCGGCATCTATTATTATCCAATTATTGTCAGTGGTTAACCCACGACTAGCAGAGATTAAGAAAGAAGGTGAAGCAGGTCGTCGGAAGATAAGCCAATATACTCGTTGGGGTACTTTGGTGTTAGCAATATTCCAATCTGTGGGTATTGCAATGGGTCTTCCGAATATGCCAGGGATGCAAGGGCTAGTTATTGATCCGGGTCTCCCGTTCTACTTCACGGCTGTTGTTAGCTTAGTTACAGGAACCATGTTCCTTATGTGGCTAGGTGAGCAGATAACGGAAAGAGGTATTGGTAACGGTATCTCAATCATTATCTTCGCTGGTATCGTTGCGGGTCTACCGCCGGCCATTGGCCATACTATCGAGCAAGCTCGGCAAGGCGATCTGCACTTCCTCCTGTTGCTGTTGGTTGCAGTGCTCGTATTCGCGGTAACTTTCTTTGTTGTATTCATGGAGCGTGGTCAACGTAGAATCGTTGTTAACTACGCGAAACGCCAACAAGGACGCCGTGTTTATGCGGCACAAAGCACACATTTACCATTAAAAGTGAATATGGCGGGTGTAATTCCTGCAATTTTTGCTTCCAGTATCATACTGTTCCCGGGTACAATAGCATCTTGGTTCGGTGATGGAACTGGCTGGGACTGGCTGACAACTCTTTCTATGTTCTTGCAGCCTGGTCAACCGTTCTATGTGTTGCTTTATGCTTCTGCGATCATCTTCTTCTGTTTCTTCTATACGGCGTTGGTTTTCAACCCAAGAGAAACAGCAGATAACCTGAAGAAGTCCGGTGCATTTGTACCAGGAATTCGTCCGGGAGAGCAAACGGCCAAGTACATTGATAAGGTAATGACTCGCCTGACTTTAGTCGGTGCACTTTATATTACCTTCATCTGCCTAATCCCGGAGTTCATGCGTGACGCAATGAAAGTACCTTTTTACTTTGGTGGTACTTCTCTATTAATCGTAGTTGTCGTTATCATGGACTTTATGGCTCAAGTGCAAACTCTAATGATGTCAAGTCAATATGAGTCTGCATTGAAGAAAGCAAATCTAAAAGGTAAGTAATCGCTTAGTGTGATTATGGTTTGCTTTAGAAGTTACGGAGAGTAAAAATGAAAGTTCGTGCTTCCGTCAAGAAATTATGCCGTAACTGTAAAATTATCCGTCGCAATGGTAGCGTTCGTGTAATTTGCAGTGTTGAGCCAAGACATAAACAACGTCAAGGTTAAGAAAAAGCATTTTTTTCTTGCAAAGTTGGGTTGAGCTGGCTAAATTAGCCAGCCAATCTTTTTTATCGAGATACATTATTGTTTGAGTATCCTGAAAACGGGCTTTTCAGCACAATAATGTATATTTTAACTTAGGAGTGCATAGTGGCCCGTATAGCAGGCATTAACATTCCTGATCATAAACATACCGTGATCGCTTTAACATCGATTTTCGGAATCGGCAAAACTCGTTCACAGGCTATCTGTGAAGCGACTGGAATTGCTGAAAATGTTAAGATCAGTGAGCTGTCTGAAGAACAAATCGACAAGCTGCGTGACGAAGTTGCCAAGTATGTGGTAGAAGGTGACTTACGTCGTGAAATTACCCTGAGCATCAAGCGTCTGATGGACCTTGGATGTTACCGTGGTTTACGTCATCGTCGTGGTCTACCTGTGCGCGGTCAGCGTACTAAGACTAACGCTCGTACCCGTAAGGGTCCGCGTAAGCCGATCAAGAAATAAGTCGGGGTATTGAATAATGGCAAAAGCACCAATTCGTGCACGTAAGCGTGTAAGAAAGCAAGTCTCAGACGGTGTGGCTCATATCCATGCTTCTTTCAACAACACAATCGTTACTATTACTGATCGTCAGGGTAACGCATTAGGTTGGGCAACTGCCGGTGGTTCCGGTTTCCGTGGTTCTCGCAAATCCACTCCGTTTGCAGCTCAGGTTGCAGCAGAGCGTTGCGCAGAAGCCGTGAAAGAATACGGTATCAAGAACCTGGAAGTTATGGTTAAGGGACCGGGTCCGGGTCGCGAATCAACAATTCGTGCTCTGAACGCCGCAGGTTTCCGCATCACAAATATTACTGATGTGACTCCTATCCCTCATAACGGTTGTCGCCCACCGAAAAAACGTCGCGTTTAATACGTTTCGTTTTTAGGACTGTTGGAGAAAGAAAATGGCTAGATATTTGGGTCCTAAGCTCAAGCTGAGCCGTCGCGAAGGAACAGACCTCTTCCTGAAGTCTGGTGTTCGCGCGATTGACACCAAGTGTAAATTAGAACAGGCACCTGGCCAGCACGGAGCGCGTAAACCGCGTCTGTCTGACTACGGTGTTCAGTTACGTGAAAAACAAAAAGTTCGTCGTATTTACGGTGTTCTGGAACGTCAATTCCGTAACTATTATAAAGAAGCAACACGTCTGAAAGGCAACACAGGTGAAAACCTGTTGACTCTGCTGGAAGGCCGTCTTGATAACGTCGTTTACCGTATGGGCTTTGGCGCAACTCGCGCAGAAGCACGTCAAATGGTTAGCCACAAAGCTATCATGGTAAATGGTCGAGTAGTTAATATCGCTTCTTATCAGGTTTCCCCGAATGACGTTATCAGCGTTCGTGAGAAAGCGAAAAAACAGTCTCGTATTAAGGCTGCTTTAGAGCTGGCTGAACAGCGTGAGAAGCCAACTTGGCTGGAAGTTGATGCTGCTAAAATGGAAGGTGTGTTCAAACGTATTCCTGAACGTACTGACCTGTCTGCGGACATTAACGAACACCTGATCGTCGAGCTTTACTCTAAGTAAAGCTTAGCACCAAAGAGAGGACACAATGCAGGGTTCTGTGACAGAGTTTCTAAAACCGCGCCTGGTAGATATCGAGCAAGTGAGTTCGACGCACGCCAAGGTGACCCTTGAGCCTTTAGAGCGTGGCTTCGGTCATACTCTTGGTAACGCACTGCGCCGTATTCTGCTTTCGTCTATGCCGGGTTGTGCGGTGACAGAGGTTGAGATTGATGGTGTACTGCATGAGTACAGCACCAAAGAAGGTGTACAGGAAGATATCCTGGAGATTCTCCTCAACCTGAAAGGGCTGGCGGTAAAAGTTCAGGGTAAAGATGAAGTTATTTTAACCTTGAATAAATCTGGCATTGGCCCTGTGACTGCAGCCGACATCGTCCATGATGGCGATGTCGAAATCGTCAAGCCGCAGCACGTTATCTGCCACCTGACTGACGAAAGCGCATCTATTAACATGCGAATTAAAGTTCAGCGTGGTCGTGGTTATGTGCCGGCTTCTGCCCGAGTACATTCGGAAGAAGATGAGCGCCCAATCGGTCGTCTGTTAGTCGATGCTTGCTATAGCCCTGTAGAGCGTATTGCCTACAATGTTGAAGCAGCTCGTGTTGAACAACGTACTGACTTGGATAAGTTAGTTATCGAAATGGAAACAAACGGTACAATCGATCCTGAAGAGGCGATTCGCCGTGCAGCGACTATTCTGGCTGAACAACTTGAAGCTTTTGTTGACTTACGTGATGTTCGTCAGCCTGAAGTTAAAGAAGAGAAACCAGAGTTCGATCCTATCTTATTGCGCCCAGTTGACGATCTGGAATTGACTGTCCGCTCTGCTAACTGCCTTAAAGCAGAAGCTATCCACTACATCGGTGATCTGGTTCAGCGTACAGAAGTTGAGTTGCTTAAAACGCCTAACCTTGGTAAGAAATCTCTTACTGAAATTAAGGACGTCTTGGCATCTCGTGGTCTTTCTCTGGGCATGCGCTTAGAAAATTGGCCACCAGCAAGTATTGCTGATGATTAAGATCACAGGTTAAGGTTTTACTGAGAAGGATAAGGTCATGCGCCATCGTAAGAGTGGTCGTCAATTGAACCGCAACAGCAGCCACCGCCAAGCTATGTTCCGTAACATGGCAGGTTCTTTAGTTCGTCATGAAATCATCAAGACGACTCTGCCTAAAGCGAAAGAACTGCGTCGCGTCGTTGAGCCGCTGATTACTCTTGCCAAGACCGACAGCGTAGCTAATCGTCGTCTGGCATTCGCCCGTACTCGTGATAACGAGATCGTGGCAAAATTGTTTAATGAATTGGGACCTCGCTTTGCAGCTCGTGCGGGCGGTTACACTCGTATTCTTAAGTGTGGCTTCCGTACTGGTGACAATGCTCCGATGGCTTACATCGAGCTTGTTGACCGTGCTGTTGAGTCTCAAGAAGCAGCAGCAGAGTAATCTGTCTGCTATCAAAAAAACCGGGTATATTTGCCCGGTTTTTTTGTACCTGCTATTCTATCCTTTCTCTAAGCTTCATTGACTTGATTTATTCTATTTTGACCCTATTTAGAGTGGAGTTCCCATGACTATGTATAAAATTGGGCAAATTGCGCGTCTCGCCGATGTCACACCAGACACGATTCGTTTTTATGAAAAACAAGGTTTGATGGGGCATAAACTGAGGACAGAAGGTGGCTATAGGTTGTATACTGAGCAGGATTTGCAACGGCTTCGGTTTATCCGTTATGCTAAGCAACTCGGCTTCACCTTAGAAGCTATCACTGAGTTATTATCAATACGTGTTGATCCTGAGCATCATACATGCCAAGAATCGAAGCAAATTGTTGATTTACGCTTGTTTGAAGTTGAAAAAAAGATACAAGAACTTATTATTATGCGTGATTCACTGAAAATGCTCAGCTCAGCTTGTTGTGGTGAAGAGCATGCGTCGACATATTGCTCGATAATGGAAATACTTGAGAAAGGCGCATCGAAAGTTTATTAATCGAAAATTTACTTTAAATTCATTTTTAAAAGAAGGTATATCATGAGTCGATATCAACATAAACGTGGTCAAATTAAAGATAATGCGATCGAAGCATTGTTACATGATCCGCTATTTAGACAAAGAGTAGAGAAAAACAAGAAAGGGAAAGGAAGTTATAACCGTAAAGCAAAACATGGTAAAGGTAATAACTGGGAGGCCAGTGGTAATCAGTTTTTTAACTTATTACCACTGGTTTTCTAGTATCACTTTTTATTTTGTTCTTTTAATAAATCACGAATTTCTGATAATAACACTTCTTCTTTACTTGGCGCCGGTGGTGCTTCAGGCTCTGCTTCTTTTTCACGACGAACTTTGTTCATTACTTTAATTGCCATAAAAATAGCAAATGCGACGATAACAAAGTCAAATACAGTCTGTATAAACATACCATAATTAAGCACTACAGCAGGAATATCCCCTTCGGCGGCTCTTAGTACGACGCTAAATTGTTTAAAGTCAACTCCACCAATTAATAGACCCAATGGCGGCATAATGACATCGGCGACTAATGAAGAAACAATTTTACCGAATGCAGCACCAATAATGATACCGACAGCCATATCGACAACATTGCCCTTCATCGCAAATTCGCGAAACTCTTTTAAAAAACTCATTCTACCCCCTAATTGAAAACTATTTGTGACAAAATAAATATTTAGTTAACAAATTATAGTATCTACTTTAATTAAGCTGCAAATAAGATTGTCGTTTTATTTTGATAATTATAGAAAGAAGGGGCTTGGTTGGAATAATTTCTCAACATCAGGAACATATTTCTTATCGGTAATGAACATAATGACATGGTCTCCTTGTTCGATTATATGATAATCACTGGCAATAATGACTTCATCTTCTCTAACTAAAGCACCAATAATGGTTCCTGGCGGGAGTTTTATATCTGAAATCTTTTTACCAACAACTTTAGAGGTATTTTCATCGCCATGAGCAATTGCTTCAATTGCTTCAGCAACACCTCGTCTTAATGAAGAAACACTGACAATATCGGCTTTCCTAACATGACTTAATAATGCTGAAATCGTCGCCTGTTGCGGTGACACTGCAATGTCAATAACACCACCTTGAACTAATTCAACATAAGCAGTTCTTTGAATGAGCACCATAGCTTTTTTGGCCCCCATTTTTTTCGCTAACATGGCTGACATTATGTTTGCTTCATCATCATTTGTTAGAGCAATAAAGACGTCCATCTGTTCAATATGCTCTTCTGTAAGTAACTCTTGGTCGGAAGCATCGCCATAAAATACAATTGTGTCATGCAGCAATTCAGCGAGTTCAGTTGCTCTTTGTTGATTTCGCTCGATAAGTTTTACACTGTAATCTTTTTCTAGCCTTTTCGCTAAACCAGCACCGACATTACCCCCACCCACGATCATGAGGCGTTTGTATGGCTTTTCTAAGCGCTGCAATTCACTCATCACTGCTCGAATGTGTTGAGTTGAAGCCACGAAAAAGACTTCATCACCAGCTTCGATGATTGTTGAACCTTGAGGCCGAATCGGACGATCTTGACGAAAAATGGCAACAACTCTGGCATCAATATGTGGCATGTGCTCGCGTAAACTGGAAAGGGCATTACCCACTAATGAACCACCATAGTAGGCTTTAACCGCAACAATACTGACTTTCCCTTCAGCAAAATTGACGACTTGGAGTGCACCAGGGTATTGGATTAATTTATAGATATAATCAATAACCAATTGTTCTGGGGAAATCAGGTAATCAATAGGGATTTGTTCAGGCAAAAATAACTTGTCTGCTTCACGGATATATTCAGTCGCCCTAATACGTGCAATTTTATTTGGTGTATTAAAAAGGCTATAGGCGATTTGGCACGCGATCATATTCGTTTCATCAGAATTGGTGACGGCAACCAACATGTCTGCATCTTCTGCCCCCGCATCACGTAGTACGCGTGGATGTGACCCATGGCCGTTTACAACTCGGAGATCAAATTGATCTTGCAATTGGCGCAAGCGATCAGCGTTAGTGTCAACGACAGTAATATCATTGTTTTCATCCACTAGATTCTCAGCGAGGGTTCCGCCAACTTGTCCAGCACCTAAAATAATGATTTTCATTGAATATTCCTATCTCAGACAAGTTTTATTGGATTAGTTCTCTTGTTTGACCAAGCGCGCGTAAAAGAAGCCATCACCACCAGTTATACTAGGTAGTATCTGTAAGCCTGCTGTTGTGCCATCATTAAGAGAGGCTTCAGGGTGCTTAGCCAAGAAGTTTTTTATTTGTAAGCTATTCTCTTCAGGCATAATTGAACAGGTCGCATAGACAAGGGTACCGCCAACTTTTAGGTAAGGCCAAATTGATTCTAATATTTTAGCTTGAAGTTCGGTGAGTTCATTAATGTCAGAATCGCGCCTTAACCACTTTATATCAGGATGACGGCGGATAACGCCTGTTGCTGAGCATGGGGCATCAAGAAGAATACGATCAAACAGTTGCCCATTAGCCCACTCTTCTGGTTTTGTACCATCACCTTGAATGACCGCTGCTTGCTGTTGCAAACGTTGCAAGTTTTCTTTTACACGTTTAAGGCGGTGCTCATCAATATCAACAGCAACGACATGTGCTTTTGGTGCAAGCTCCAGTATATGAGTTGTTTTACCACCGGGTGCTGCACATAGATCAAGGATCGTTTCATGATTTTGTGGTTCAAGCAGTTCCGCACACCCTTGAGCAGAAACATCTTGCACAGTTGCCCAACCTTCTTCAAAGCCAGGAAGCCTTGTAACTGAAGTTGGCTCTGACAGTTTTATCGCGCAGGGGTGATGTGGATGCAATTCAGATGCAATCTCATTTTCTTCTAGGTATTTTTGATACTGTTCAGCAGTGTGATGTTGGGAATTAACCCTTAACCACATGGGAGGACGCTGGTTATTTGCATCAATAATCGTTTGCCACTTATCAGGGTAAGCATTTTGAAGGCGCTTTAAAAGCCAGCTCGGATGAAGGTATTGGCTACTATTATTAGTATTACGCTCTTCGAGTTGAGTTTGTTGCCGTTGGAATGATCGTAACACACCATTGATAAGCCCTTTTAATTGAGGGCGTTTTAGTGCAACTGCTCCATTGACCGTTTCCGCTAAAGCGGCATGAGGAGGAATACGTGTATAGAGGAGTTGATAAATCCCCACCATAATCAAGTAGTGCAATGTTCTCTGTTTACCTGTTAGTGGTTTCTCCATAAGCTGAGCAACAAACCATTCCAGTTTAGGTAAATAGCGTAGGACACCAAAGCAAATCTCTTGTAATAGAGACTTATCTTTTTCATTTATATTTTTTTGTAATTCAGGTAGTACCGTACTGAGAGACTGGCCACCATCAATGACTTGACCGATGGCTACCGCTGCGATGCTACGCAAGTTATATGTATTTTTCATAAGTGAAGGTGAGTCTATTCGTCACGAAATAAATTTGCCTGAATATATTATCAGGCAAATTTATTGGCTTTCTAATTAAGTTGCTGTCCAGGAGTGAACCATTCTCGGCGTGAGTTGAGGAGATCTTGCGCTCCCATGGCCTTTTTACCCGGTGGTTGTAACTGAGTGATATTGAGTTTTCCGTTACCTGTTGCAACGCATATGCCATTTTTATCAGCGCTGAGGATAGTGCCTGGTTGCTCATTATGGTTTTCGGCAATGACTTGTGCCTGCCATACCTTAATAAGCTGCTCTTGAACTGTAAAATAGCTCATTGGCCAAGGATTAAATGCCCTAATACAGCGCTCTATTTGTTCAGCGGATTGTTGCCAATCAATACGAGCTTCCTCTTTAGATAACTTTTCAGCGTAGTTTGCCAAAGAGTCATCTTGTTTTTCAGGCACACATTGCTGATTGGATATCAGTTCTAACGTATGGATCAATGCTTCTGGGCCAATCACTGCCAGTTTTTCATAAAGTGTTGCACTAGTATCTTCAGGCATAATTGGGCAACTTGCTTTATACAGCATATCCCCAGTATCTAACCCTTCATCCATTTGCATAATGGTTACGCCAGTTTCAGCATCACCAGCCCAAATTGAGCGTTGAATAGGTGCAGCACCGCGCCAGCGTGGTAGTAAAGAACCGTGTACATTCAGACAACCTAAACGCGGAATATCTAAAACGGCTTTTGGTAAAATAAACCCATAAGCAACAACAATCATCAAATCTGCGTTGTGATCTTTGATCCATTGATGATTATCTACATTTTTCAGCGTAGTAGGCTGAAAAACTGGAATTTGGTGTTCTTGTGCTAATACTTTGACAGGGCTTGGCGTCAGCTTTTTACCCCTCCCCGCGGGCTTATCTGGTGGTGTAAGAACACCGACAACCTGATGTTTAGTTTTAAGTAAAGCGGCTAAGTGCCCAGCCGCAAAATCAGGTGTACCTGCAAAGATAATTTTTAATGATTCCGACACGGTTATATTTCCCTGTATAAATCTGTCTAGTTAGCTGTTTTTGCTGCTTTAGCTCTCATTCTATCTAGTTTTTCAACCTTTTGTCGGATACGCTGGCGCTTTAATGGTGATAAGTAATCAACAAACAATTTACCAACAAGGTGATCCATTTCATGTTGAATACAGATAGCGAGTAAGCCATCGGCTTCAAGTTCAAAACTATCGCCATTATAGTCAAGGGCACGAACCTTAACATGCTCTGCTCTGGGGACAAAACCATGTTGTTCAGGAATAGAAAGACAACCTTCTTCAATACCCGTTTCACCTGATTTGTCTAATAATTCAGGGTTAATAAGAACAAGTCGTTGATCCCGCGTTTCCGAGACATCAATAACAATGATCCGCTGATGAATATCGACTTGAGTTGCAGCAAGACCGATACCTTCTTCTTCATACATCGTTTCGAACATATCATCGACGATCTGTTGAATTTCGGCATCAACTTTTTCTACTGGCTTAGCAATTGTGCGTAAGCGTTCGTCTGGGTAATGTAATACATTTAATACTGACATAAATTTTTTCGAGCAGCGTCCAAAAAAGTGAATAGGAATTAATGCCTATTCTAGACATTTATCAGTCATATTGACAGTATTGGTTACGATTTGTTCACAGATGAACCTTTACAATAAAGTCAGGAAGACGCCATGGATGCGCAAGAAATTTGGTTAAGAATGTCTCAGGTGAGCCGGCTATCACCACATAAGGCATTAAAAATTATTAATAAGCTAAGGATATTAGAACAAGTATGCTCTTCTGTTTTACAGGAGTGTGGGTTAAGTGAACTGCAGTGTTTACAGTTTCTACACGTGCCATCTGTAAAATTAGCTCAAACGCTTAAATGGCTAGAAAAGGAAGAAAATCAACTGATTACTTTTTGTGATTCCTTGTACCCTTCCTTATTAAAGCATATATCTAATCCGCCACTCGTCTTGTTTGTAATAGGGCAAAGTGAGCTGATGGCGACAGCACAAATCGCAATAGTCGGTAGTCGGCAAGCGAGTGAGTATGGCCGTAAATGGGCGGATCGGTTTGCCAATAAATTTACTGACTATGGTTTTACAATTACTAGCGGGTTAGCATTTGGTATCGATGCTGCAAGTCATCGCGCGGCACTCGCAGCAAATGGGAAAACAGTTGCCGTTTTAGGGAGTGGATTAGCAAATATTTATCCTAGGCAGCATACTGCGCTGGCGGAGCAGATTAAACAAGAGGGGGTACTAATCTCTGAGTTTTTACCAAATGCGCCTCCGCTACCTAGGCAATTTCCTCGACGAAATCGAATTATTAGTGGCTTAAGTAAAGCGACAGTCGTGGTAGAGGCAGGGTTGAAAAGTGGCTCATTGATAACGGCTCGTTATGCCATTGAGCAAAATAGAGACCTTTTTACGATACCCGCACCACTTGGTAATTCAGCTTACAGTGGTAACCATTGGCTATTACAACAAGGAGCATATCTACTTGTTGAACTCGAAGATATCAAACACCATATAGAGGTTGGGTTAAATTGGTTGCCAGTCGAGCCATTAGAAGAAGAAACGCTGAATGCTGAATTTAATCTGACAGAGAATAAAATATTGAGTATGGTTGAGTATCACCCTACACCTGCAGATGTGATTGCTGAGCGTGTACAACAGCCGATAACAGAAGTCATTGCTGTTTTGACGGAACTTGAGATAGACGGTGCTATCGCTTCTGTTACTGGTGGGTATATAAAATTAAGTTAGTTGGCTAAGAGAAAATCATGTCAAAGCAATTGCCTTTTGAAACAGAGAAAAATGAACATTGTCCTGAATGCGGTTCTTTACTGGTCATTCGTAATGGTGCACATGGGCCTTTTTTTGCTTGTTCTTCGTACCCTCAATGTCATTATCTCAAACCTATGCGTCCTTCGGCAGAAAGCCATGTAGTAAAAGTATTAGAAGGGCAAGCATGTCCACAATGCGGTCATGATTTGGTTTTGAAGCAAGGGCGATTTGGTATGTTTATTGGATGTAGTCACTACCCAGAGTGTGAGCATATTGAATTAATTGATAAGCCAGATGAAACGAAAGTTGCTTGCCCCCAGTGCCAGACAGGTCACCTATTACAACGTAAGTCTCGGTTTGGAAAAACATTTTATGCGTGTGATAGCTATCCGTCTTGCCAATTTATTCTCAATCATAAGCCTGTTTCGGGTGAATGTGAGTTTTGTCATTATCCATTACTTATGGAAAAAAGGGGTGCTCAAGGAGTAAGATTATTTTGTGCCAGTAAACGATGTGGTAAACCACAAAAAGAATAATGAGTTAAAAAGATGCAAAATAAATCTACACCTGCAATTGAAAATATTATTGTTTCCCTGAACAAAGGGGAAGTTATCGCTTATCCCACTGAAGCCGTATTTGGATTAGGTTGTGATCCTGATAGTGAACAAGCGGTTAATAAGTTACTTGAGTTAAAACAACGTCCTTGGGAGAAAGGGCTAATTCTTATCGCAGACAATTATGAACAGCTGAAAGACTATGTGGACGATAGTCAGTTGACTGATGAACAAAAGCAAACGATGTTTGCAAGCTGGCCAGGGCCTGTGACTTGGGTTATCCCAGCCAAATCATCCACTCCGAAATGGTTAACTGGGCGTTTCGATACTTTGGCGGTAAGAGTAACAGATCATGGGTTAGTAAAAGAGCTCTGTCGCGAATACGGTAAGCCATTAGTATCTACAAGTGCGAATTTAAGCGGTCAGGAGCCATGTAGGACAACCAATGAAGTTCTAGAGCAGTTTAAGGGAAGTATCCCTGTACTTGATGGAATGGTGGGGGGCCGTCAAAACCCATCAGAAATTCGGGATGCTAAAACAGGGCAACTTTATCGTAAAGGATAACTATTATATGGGTAAATATGCCGTTTTTGGTCATCCGATAGCGCATAGTAAATCGCCAATTATACACCAGATGTTTGCTGAACAGACGGGTATTGCGCTGGAATATGAACGTATTTTGGCACCACTAGATGGCTTTGAGCAGTCATTGTCTGCATTTTTTGCTCAGGGAGGGATGGGGGCGAATGTTACGCTACCTTTTAAGGAAAACGCATATCAAATGGTATCTGAGCTAACAGATAGAGCTCAATCGTGCGGTGCAGTAAATACCGTGATGAAACTGGATAGTCACCGGTTATTAGGTGATAACACGGATGGTGCTGGCCTTTTGCTAGATCTTCAACGGCTTAATTTTATTCATAGCAATAGCAAAGTATTAATTATTGGTGCTGGTGGTGCAACGAGGGGGGCTTTATTACCTCTCTTAGAATTTGGGTGCGAAATTACGCTAACGAATAGGACTTTTTCTAAAGCAGAAACATTAGTAAATCAATTTATTAGCTTTGGAAAAATAAAAGCACAGCCGATCGAACAGATCAAAACAGCCTGTTTCGATCTCATCATTAATGCGACTTCATCTGGAGTGAGTGGCGAGATCCCCGCAATTGATCCCGCTGTATTTTCTATGCGGGTGGCATGTTATGACATGTTTTATCAACATGGTTTAACACCATTTCTATCGTTCGCGAGTTCTCATCAGGTAAATCGCCTTGCCGATGGTTTAGGTATGTTAGTTGGGCAAGCCGCTTTCGCTTTTAAATTATGGCATGGAGTACTTCCAGATATAGAGCCGGTTCTTCTTGTATTACAAAAGGAACTGAAAAAGTGAATCAAGCTATTCAATTTCCAGATAGAGAAGAGTGGAATGCTGCTACAAGAAAAGTCCATTTTCCGGTATTAATTAGTGGAATGTTAGCTGAATGTGTAATATCAGACTCGTTGCTTTATCGGCGGTATGGAGAAGGGGCTGAGCCATTAGTGCTGTTCCAAAATAACCGTTGGGATATAGAAGAAGAGTTTGAGGCCTTGATAGCTCAAGGCCCTCAGGAAGATGATAGTGTTTATTCTTTACCAGAAGATAAATAATCATTCTTCCATTGAACGTAGTTATTCGCTGAATAACGTAGATGTTCTAATTCAGCTTCCGTTAGTTTACGGGCAGCTTTAGCTGGGCTACCAACATAAAGGTAGCCACTTTCCAGTTTTTTGCCTTGGGTGACGAGGCTATTTGCGCCTATAACTACGTCGCTAGCGATTATTGCTCCATCAAGAATAATAGAACCCATACCGACTAATACGCGATCCCCGATTGTGCAACCATGAAGCATCACTTTATGTCCGACGGTGACATCTTCGCCAATAATTAAAGGGTTGCCTTCTGGGTTATGTTTTGATTTGTGTGTTACGTGTAAGACGGAACCATCTTGTATATTAGTGCGAGCACCAATTTCAATGTAGTTCACATCACCACGTAATACGGATAAAGGCCAAATACTGACATCATCAGCTAAACGAACATCGCCGATCACAACAGCTGAAGGATCGATAAAAACGTTAGAGCCAGTGGTGGGATAAATATCGAGATAAGGTCTTAAGTGTTTGTTCATAAAGATGACCATAGTTGATAATTAGTGGTATTAAATAGAATAGTCGATATCTATTCATATTATGAAGAAGAGTATCCTTCAAAAAAGAGGGTATTTGTTGTTTGTTTTATAGTCACAATGCTAGAAAAAAAAACATAGTGATGATTTTATCTTCAAACAGTACTTTTTTTCAAAAAAAGGGTTGCTAGAATTTTCTGACTCCCTATAATGCGCATCCGTTGTCACGACAAACCGCTTCGGTGGTCAGGTTAGAAAAGAAACCGGTGACAACGAGAGGTGAAAAAAGAAAGAAAAAGTTGAAAATAATCGCTTGACTTTCTCACGAAAAAACGTAGTATACATCACCTCGCGACAACGACCTAACTGGTTAATATCGAAAGATAAAGTCGCAACGCTCTTTAACAATTTATCAGACAATCTGTGTGGGCACTCACAGGACACTATCAAAAAAATATTTGATTTTAAAGTCTTGAAGAGTGACTAACACGTTAATTCATATATGAAAGAATGTAGTCAGTTTAATTCTTTGAGCATCAAACGCTTTTAATTGAAGAGTTTGATCATGGCTCAGATTGAACGCTGGCGGCAGGCCTAACACATGCAAGTCGAGCGGTAACAGGGGAAGCTTGCTTCTCGCTGACGAGCGGCGGACGGGTGAGTAATGTATGGGGATCTGCCCGATAGAGGGGGATAACTACTGGAAACGGTGGCTAATACCGCATAATCTCTTAGGAGCAAAGCAGGGGACCTTCGGGCCTTGCGCTGTCGGATGAACCCATATGGGATTAGCTAGTAGGTAAGGTAATGGCTTACCTAGGCGACGATCCCTAGCTGGTCTGAGAGGATGATCAGCCACACTGGGACTGAGACACGGCCCAGACTCCTACGGGAGGCAGCAGTGGGGAATATTGCACAATGGGCGCAAGCCTGATGCAGCCATGCCGCGTGTATGAAGAAGGCCCTAGGGTTGTAAAGTACTTTCAGTCGGGAGGAAGGCGTTGATGTTAATACCATCAACGATTGACGTTACCGACAGAAGAAGCACCGGCTAACTCCGTGCCAGCAGCCGCGGTAATACGGAGGGTGCAAGCGTTAATCGGAATTACTGGGCGTAAAGCGCACGCAGGCGGTTAATTAAGTTAGATGTGAAATCCCCGGGCTTAACCTGGGAATGGCATCTAAGACTGGTTAGCTAGAGTCTTGTAGAGGGGGGTAGAATTCCATGTGTAGCGGTGAAATGCGTAGAGATGTGGAGGAATACCGGTGGCGAAGGCGGCCCCCTGGACAAAGACTGACGCTCAGGTGCGAAAGCGTGGGGAGCAAACAGGATTAGATACCCTGGTAGTCCACGCTGTAAACGATGTCGATTTGGAGGTTGTTCCCTAGAGGAGTGGCTTCCGGAGCTAACGCGTTAAATCGACCGCCTGGGGAGTACGGCCGCAAGGTTAAAACTCAAATGAATTGACGGGGGCCCGCACAAGCGGTGGAGCATGTGGTTTAATTCGATGCAACGCGAAGAACCTTACCTACTCTTGACATCCAGAGAATTTGGCAGAGATGCTGAAGTGCCTTCGGGAACTCTGAGACAGGTGCTGCATGGCTGTCGTCAGCTCGTGTTGTGAAATGTTGGGTTAAGTCCCGCAACGAGCGCAACCCTTATCCTTTGTTGCCAGCGATTCGGTCGGGAACTCAAAGGAGACTGCCGGTGATAAACCGGAGGAAGGTGGGGATGACGTCAAGTCATCATGGCCCTTACGAGTAGGGCTACACACGTGCTACAATGGCGTATACAAAGAGAAGCGACCTCGCGAGAGCAAGCGGAACTCATAAAGTACGTCGTAGTCCGGATTGGAGTCTGCAACTCGACTCCATGAAGTCGGAATCGCTAGTAATCGTAGATCAGAATGCTACGGTGAATACGTTCCCGGGCCTTGTACACACCGCCCGTCACACCATGGGAGTGGGTTGCAAAAGAAGTAGGTAGCTTAACCTTCGGGAGGGCGCTTACCACTTTGTGATCCATGACTGGGGTGAAGTCGTAACAAGGTAACCGTAGGGGAACCTGCGGTTGGATCACCTCCTTACCGTTGAAGTGTTTTGTGAAGTGTTCACACAGATTGTCTGATGAAAAGTAGAGCAATAGGCTATACGTGGGAGACTTATTCAAAAGAATAGGGCTTACATGAAATGGGCCACAACGGTGTTGTGCAATATTTTATGTCCCCTTCGTCTAGAGGCCTAGGACACCGCCCTTTCACGGCGGTAACAGGGGTTCGAATCCCCTAGGGGACGCCAATTGCGCCGATATCGAGTGAAAGACGATGTCCTCAATAATGATTAAGCTAATTCAGTGAGTTAGCTTAACAATTATGCTCTTTAACAATCTGGAACAAGCTGAAAATTGAAACAACGCACATTGTTTATCGCTTAAACAATGTGAGAGTCTCTCAAAATTTCAAACCTGAAATTTTCGGTCATTCAAACGAGTGGCATGAGCGAGCAGGGTGAAATTCAAGGCGGACAGCGCGCAGCAAGCGCAGCGTACAGGAGTACGTGAGCATTGCGAGCACTGCCCAACGCAGAAGTTCACCACGCACAGCCATGACAGTCAGGTGATCGTTGAAACAATTTCGGGTTGTGAGGTTAAGCGACTAAGCGTACACGGTGGATGCCTAGGCAATCAGAGGCGATGAAGGACGTGCTAATCTGCGAAAAGCGTCGGTAAGGTGATATGAACCGTTATAACCGACGATGTCCGAATGGGGAAACCCAGTGCAATTCGTTGCACTATCGTTTGATGAATCCATAGTCAAACGAGGCGAACCGGGGGAACTGAAACATCTCAGTACCCCGAGGAAAAGAAATCAACCGAGATTCCCCTAGTAGCGGCGAGCGAACGGGGAGCAGCCCAGAGTCTTAATCAGCATCAGCATCAGGAGAACGGTCTGGAAAGGCCGGCAATAAAGGGTGATAGCCCCGTATCCGAAGGTGTTGGTGTTGTGAACTCGACGAGTAGGGCGGGACACGTGTTATCCTGTCTGAATATGGGGGGACCATCCTCCAAGGCTAAATACTCCTGATTGACCGATAGTGAACCAGTACCGTGAGGGAAAGGCGAAAAGAACCCCGGCGAGGGGAGTGAAATAGAACCTGAAACCGTGTACGTACAAGCAGTGGGAGCCTTGATTTATCAGGGTGACTGCGTACCTTTTGTATAATGGGTCAGCGACTTATATTCTGTAGCAAGGTTAACCGAATAGGGGAGCCGTAGGGAAACCGAGTCTTAACTGGGCGAATGAGTTGCAGGGTATAGACCCGAAACCCGGTGATCTAGCCATGGGCAGGTTGAAGGTTGGGTAACACTAACTGGAGGACCGAACCGACTAATGTTGAAAAATTAGCGGATGACTTGTGGCTGGGGGTGAAAGGCCAATCAAACCGGGAGATAGCTGGTTCTCCCCGAAAGCTATTTAGGTAGCGCCTCGTGAACTCATCTTCGGGGGTAGAGCACTGTTTCGGCTAGGGGGTCATCCCGACTTACCAACCCGATGCAAACTACGAATACCGAAGAATGTTATCACGGGAGACACACGGCGGGTGCTAACGTTCGTCGTGAAGAGGGAAACAACCCAGACCGCCAGCTAAGGTCCCAAAGTCATGGTTAAGTGGGAAACGAAGTGGGAAGGCTCAGACAGCCAGGATGTTGGCTTAGAAGCAGCCATCATTTAAAGAAAGCGTAATAGCTCACTGGTCGAGTCGGCCTGCGCGGAAGATGTAACGGGGCTAAACCATGCACCGAAGCTGCGGCAGCGACATGTAAATGTTGTTGGGTAGGGGAGCGTTCTGTAAGCCTGTGAAGGTGTGCTGCGAGGCATGCTGGAGGTATCAGAAGTGCGAATGCTGACATAAGTAACGATAATGCGGGTGAAAAACCCGCACGCCGGAAGACCAAGGGTTCCTGTCCAACGTTAATCGGGGCAGGGTGAGTCGACCCCTAAGGCGAGGCAGAAATGCGTAGTCGATGGGAAACAGGTTAATATTCCTGTACTGGTGATAATTGCGATGGGGGGACGGAGAAGGCTAGGCTGGCCGGGCGACGGTTGTCCCGGTTTAAGGATGTAGGTGGGTGAATTAGGCAAATCCGGTTCGCTATACACTGAGGTCTGATGACGAGTCACTACGGTGGCGAAGTAGCTCATGCCCCGCTTCCAGGAAAAGCCTCTAAGCTCTAGATTATCATTAATCGTACCCCAAACCGACACAGGTGGTCAGGTAGAGAATACTCAGGCGCTTGAGAGAACTCGGGTGAAGGAACTAGGCAAAATGGTGCCGTAACTTCGGGAGAAGGCACGCTGGCATTAGGTGAAGTGGTTTACCCATGGAGCTGAAGCCAGTCGCAGATACCAGCTGGCTGCAACTGTTTATTAAAAACACAGCACTGTGCAAACACGAAAGTGGACGTATACGGTGTGACGCCTGCCCGGTGCTGGAAGGTTAATTGATGGGGTTATCCGTAAGGAGAAGCTCTTGATCGAAGCCCCAGTAAACGGCGGCCGTAACTATAACGGTCCTAAGGTAGCGAAATTCCTTGTCGGGTAAGTTCCGACCTGCACGAATGGCGTAATGATGGCCAGGCTGTCTCCACCCGAGACTCAGTGAAATTGAACTCGCTGTGAAGATGCAGTGTACCCGCGGCAAGACGGAAAGACCCCGTGAACCTTTACTATAGCTTGACACTGAACATTGAGCCTTGATGTGTAGGATAGGTGGGAGGCTTTGAAGTGTGGACGCCAGTCTGCATGGAGCCAACCTTGAAATACCACCCTTTAATGTTTGATGTTCTAACGTAGCCCCATAATCTGGGGTGCGGACAGTGTCTGGTGGGTAGTTTGACTGGGGCGGTCTCCTCCCAAAGCGTAACGGAGGAGCACGAAGGTTGGCTAAGCATGGTCGGACATCATGCGGTTAGTGCAAAGGCATAAGCCAGCTTGACTGCGAGAGTGACGGCTCGAGCAGGTACGAAAGTAGGTCTTAGTGATCCGGTGGTTCTGAATGGAAGGGCCATCGCTCAACGGATAAAAGGTACTCCGGGGATAACAGGCTGATACCGCCCAAGAGTTCATATCGACGGCGGTGTTTGGCACCTCGATGTCGGCTCATCACATCCTGGGGCTGAAGTAGGTCCCAAGGGTATGGCTGTTCGCCATTTAAAGTGGTACGCGAGCTGGGTTTAGAACGTCGTGAGACAGTTCGGTCCCTATCTGCCGTGGGCGTTGGAAGATTGAAAGGGGCTGCTCCTAGTACGAGAGGACCGGAGTGGACGCACCGCTGGTGTTCGGGTTGTCATGCCAATGGCACTGCCCGGTAGCTAAGTGCGGAAGAGATAACCGCTGAAAGCATCTAAGCGGGAAACTTGCCTTGAGATGAGTCTTCCCTGACTCTTTAAGGGTCCTAAAGGAACGTTTAAGACGAAGACGTTGATAGGCTGGGTGTGTAAGCGTAGCGATACGTTGAGCTAACCAGTACTAATGAACCGTGAGGCTTAACCTGACAACACCGAAGGTGTTTTAGAGAGACGATTGTTGAAGCGCACGAGAGAGTGGTGCGAAAAAATCAGCTTGTTCAAGATTGCAGTTCTGGTTTGCGGTGTCGACGCGAACGAGAACGAAACTGAATTTGTCTGGCGGCAATAGCGCGGTGGTCCCACCTGACCCCATGCCGAACTCAGCAGTGAAACGCCGTAGCGCCGATGGTAGTGTGGGGTCTCCCCATGTGAGAGTAGGGAACTGCCAGACATCAAATTGAAGACTTATCGCAGAGCGGTAAGCAGCCGAAAGGCGAAGAATAAGTGGAGCGGTAGTTCAGTTGGTTAGAATACCTGCCTGTCACGCAGGGGGTCGCGGGTTCGAGTCCCGTCCGTTCCGCCACTTAATTTAGGGGCGTAGTTCAATTGGTAGAGCACCGGTCTCCAAAACCGGGTGTTGGGAGTTCGAGCCTCTCCGCCCCTGCCAGTTACCAATTAAGTAAAAACAAAAGAAGTATCTTATTGATAACCCGATTACTTTAATCGGGTTTTTCTTTATGCAAAAATCGATAATTCCTACCTAAATTTGCGACCTATTCCTGTTATTTCTAAGTTAACTTGAGATCGGTTTAAGCCATTATTTGAAGCCCTGTTTTCTCGACATTTGAAATATTCAGGATGACTTTTTCGGTTTCAAACAATAGGCAAAACCGCCCAGTGAATTCAACATGAATCCATGCAAACTACGATGGTGAGAATGTTCAATCTGCGTAATATTTTTTCAGCTGATCATTAGTTGTTTCAATAATGAATTGCTTAGCGAGCATCGCTCTATCTCAGGCCACTAATAATTTTGGCTTCATATTTTTGCGTTGTCCTGTAACCAATGTTATTCCTTCCATCTTTAAATCTTCAGTTAATGCTTTGCTGATGTAAGTTCCGCGGCAACAATCTCATCAAGATGGTTAACGATGATGCGCTGCTTGAAACCGTAGAACCATTCTATCGTCTCTTTTCCTCTGGCCGCCGAGTTTTTAAAAACCCGATGTTTTGGGATCCGTAGGTTGTGGCACACTTTAATACTGGTAATAAACTCGATACCTGTTGGTTGACCTTTTAGATGGGTAAAGAAGGAACGTAATGGCACTCAACCCTTCGATATGACGTCAAAAAAACGCGTGTAGCTCAATAAGGTTGGAAAGTCTTTTTTGTGGTATACCACAATGAACCCAATATAAAAATGCTTCAAATCACGATGATGAGACATAGGGAATGCAATGATGATGGTCATAATTCCACTGCTTGTCATTCTTGTTTGGTGTAGCCGCTGACCTTTACCACTTTCAATCAAGTATTTTTGCCATTGTGGGATGAAAAATTTGCAAAATCATCGATATGACAAAATAAGTCAACTAAATTATGCATAGTGGATTCCTTGGTGAACAGTGGTTTTTTGGTCGAAAGATCTGATCACCGAACCTACTTTTCGTTCCCTTCTTTTTTATTTTTCTTATCCCGAGTTCAGGTTAAGTTATTGGCTTGAATTGAAATAGCCCTGTCGTATGAGAGATTATTATGCGTAAGAGGCTAAATTAAAGAGGCTGATAAGAAAAAACGCCCGACAGTATTATCGAGCGTAGTTAAAACTGATAAGTAGTTAGTCAGTTATGACGTAGGGGCTAATTGTGCGTTTTTAATGGGGGTTTTTATTAATTGATTAATCAATGCTTGTTGATCGTTTTTTTGTAACCAGACGGCGTAGAGTGGTTTTGTAATTACGGTCTCTGAGAGCGTTTTGAGTCCAGGGTACTGAATACTCCAGTGAGACGGTAAAAACGCGGCAGAAAGTGATACAGGCAGTAATTGACGAGCAATGTGTGCAGATGTCGTGATCATAACTGGCGAATCATCGGGCGTAAGGCTTGCGTCATTTTGAGGTTGAAAATCGGCACTCCACTCTAATTTGATATAATTATAATTTGTTAAAGCGATATTTTTTTGTGAGGCCATTAATTGAAGCTCAATAGTGCCTATGATGGTGCTTTCGAACTCATCCATTTTTGGCGGTTCAGTAGCAATTAATAAATCTAGCTCTCTCGAATGCAGTTGTTTCACCAGTGACTGCCGAGTCGAAACTCTCGCCTCTAAACGTAATTCATCATGCTGTTCATACAGTGATTGCATCCAATCGGTAAGGTAGCCTTCCCATAATGATGCGGTAGCACCTATCGACAATTCAGTATGCTGTGAAGCATGGGAGATCTCTTTTTTGGCTTGTAGCCATGTATTCATTAAGGATTCAGCGTAAGGAACTAAGCGCTCCCCAGCAGCCGTTAGCCTAATATTATTGCGGTGTCGCGTGAATAGGTTTGTACCGAGCTGTGTTTCGAGTTGCCGGATGCGAAAACTGACAGCTGATTGCGTTAAATAGAGTGATTCCGCGGCTCGGCCGAAGTGTCTGGTTCTACTGACTTCCAAAAATGTTTTTAATAACTCAGTATCCACATACATCTCCAATAATTTTTGTCGTGATGATTTAAATGTTTTGTTTTACAGATTGTCAATGCTGTCTAATACTCCGCGCCATAAAGAGTTGACAGTAATAAGTTAGGAGTGTGTCAGATGGCAGAAAGCTTCATCACGACTAATCGTTTTTTTGACAATAAACATTACCCACGTGGCTTTTCTCGTCATGGTGATTTTACCATCAAGGAAGCTCAGTTACTCGAGCGCCATGGCCAAGCTTTTTCTGAGCTTGATTCCGGCAAACGTGCAGCACAGACCGACGAAGAAAAACTTTTCGTTGCGGTTTGCCGCGGCGAAAGGGAACCTGTAACTCCTGAAGAAAAAGTGTGGGCGAAATATTCTAGCCGCATAAATCGTCCGAAACGCTTCCATACTCTCTCTGGCGGTAAGCCTCAGATAGACCCTTCGGATGACTATACAGATACAGACGATTAATATCATCAATATATTTAGAGGGGCTTACAGGCCCCTTAACTTATATGCGTTATAGTCACGTAAAGTAACGAAGCTGACTTTCTAAATCTCTCTATGAGGCCAGTGTAATAAGCGCTGCTACATCATCGTAGATTCATTTAGAGTGTACGCTTATGCCACTCTCATTCACCACCTCTCCAGCTACTCAGCTTACTTGTTTTTGCAAATGAAGCAATAACTTATCCATCGCTCTATAACCGAGAGCTTCGAGAAGATGGGGTTTTTCGATATTATTGGTATTTTGTAAGTCGGCAATAGTTCGAGCGACTCTCAAAATGCGATGCCAAGCACGTATCGATAACCCAAGTTTGTTTAAGGCATGCTCCAAAAAAAGTGAATCCTTGGATGTGAGTTGGCATAGGTTTGTCGTTTCTCTGGCGGTTAATTGGCTATTGAGTTTCCCCATTCTTTTCATTTGTATCTCTCTTGCAAGTATGACTCTAGCGCGGATTTGCTCACTATTTTCGCTTTGGTACTGTTGATGACTGAGTGTACCCAACGGAAGCAGCGGTATTTCAATAGACAGATCAAATCGATCAAGAAAAGGACCTGAAACGCGTGATAAGTAGCGTAAGATTTTCGTGGAGGAGCTTCGGCAGTAATCACCTTGATATTGGCCTGTAGGGCTTGGGTTCAGTGCGGCGATGAGTTGAAAGTTGGCTGGGAAACACACTTTTGCTTTAGCGCGGGAAATAATAACTTGCCTTGATTCAAGTGGCTCACGTAATGCGTCAAGTACCGAGCGGCTAAACTCAGGCAATTCATCCAGAAATAAAATGCCATTATGGGCTAATGATATTTCACCGGGTTTAGGAAGGCTCCCTCCACCAATGAGTGCTGCCATTGACGCGCTATGGTGAGGAGCTCTAAAGGGTCTAGGAGGCCAAGGAGAAGTTAAATCGCTTGAATGGCATAGGCTATGTATAGAGGCGACTTCTAGAGCTTCCTGTGGCGTTAGGGACGGTAGTAATGTTTTTAGGCGACTTGCTAGCATCGTTTTTCCTGTGCCAGGAGGGCCTAATAACAATAAGTTGTGCCCACCACTTGCACAGATCTCTAACGCTCTTTTTCCCTGCTCTTGTCCAATAATATCGCTAATATTCCCGTCGCAAATGGGGGGCTCAGGGATTTCGGTCGGATGGAAATTACCTGATAATGTCATTTTCTCGTATAAAAAATGACAAAGTTCTAATAATGTTCCTGCAAACTTAACACTATTATCAGGTAATAAATTCAGCTCATATTGATTTTCAGATGAAAGAACGAGTTGCCTTTTTTGTGTTAATGCCGCGAGTGCGGCAGGGATAGCACCATTCACATGGCGAATATGACCAGACAAAGCGAGTTCACCGAGAAATTCATACTGATGAAGTATTTTTGTAGGCACTTGGCCTGATGACGCTAAGATAGCGATTGCTATCGCAAGATCGTAACGTCCCCCTTCTTTCGGGAGATCGGCAGGGGCTAAGTTAATCGTCATTTTTTTTGCAGGGAATTCAAAACCGCTGTTTAATAATGCGCTCCGTACTCTATCTCTCGATTCTTTTACAGCCGTTTCAGGTAAACCTACAAGTGTCAATCCAGGTAGCCCATTACTAATATGTGCTTCAACAGTAACCAGTGGCGCATTCATTCCGATCGATGCTCTTGTATACACAATTGCTAATGCCATATCTCCTCCCTTGAATAAACAGAGTAATATTCTGTTGAATAAAGAGCCGCTTCAATGGCTCTTTTTAAGGATGAGAGTGGGAAGGGAAACTTAAATGTAAAATATTTGCCACGGATTAAATTTTTGCGAAGGTGGTCGTAAAACTATTATTAATTAATATGTTATATGATATTAATTTATAGATAATAGAAATTAATTGAGAAGGAATTTTTTTAAAGATGAGGTGTAAATTAAAATTAATATCATCAATACTACGCTTGCTTGTTGGAATATCAGGCTGCGTATAATGGCTTCGCTATATGTATTTGCTGTAAATTCTATAAAACACTAGTTATTTATTCTGTTTGTTTTTTATCTATCTGATTTATATTGAAATATATTTTTTGATAATAAAAATTTAAAATAAAAGTTGTCAAAGTAATTTTAAAATGATACCTCTTTAATATAGATAACGAATAATACAGCGAAAGACAGAACCGATGAACGCATTTTTCCGAGTGATTAGCCTAATTATTATCAGCGTGGTGGTGATTATTATCCCACCGTGCGGGGCTGCACTTGGACGACGAAGGCTAAATTAGTAGCCAGATCTCACGAGAACCCCGCACCGAAAGGCGCGGGGTTTTTTTTGACGTAAAGTTTAGCAACATCATCAAACCTAAAAAAACAAAATAAATACAAATAGATAAATTAATTGGAAGACAGGAGAAAAGCATGAATGGGGCACAGTGGTTAGTTCAAGCATTGCGGACGCAGGGAGTGGAGACTGTTTTTGGCTATCCGGGAGGCGCTATCATGCCAGTGTATGACGCGCTGTATGATGGCGGGGTTGAGCATCTGTTGTGTCGCCATGAGCAAGGGGCGGTTATTGCCGCGATTGGTTATGCTCGCTCGACGTCAAAAACAGGGGTTTGTATTGCGACATCAGGGCCGGGAGCGACGAATTTAATCACTGGGTTAGCGGATGCTTTGTTAGATTCTGTGCCTGTTGTGGCTATCACGGGGCAAGTGAGTTCGGAATTTATTGGCACTGACGCTTTCCAAGAAATCGATGTTTTGGGTTTATCTCTGGCCTGTACTAAGCACAGTTTTTTAGTGGAATCCCTTGAAGACCTGCCTCGCATTGTTGCTGAAGCTTTCGCAATCGCAAATAGTGGTCGCCCAGGACCTGTACTGATTGATATTCCGAAAGATATTCAACTGCAGCAGGCAGATCTCGCGCCGTTTTTAATGCCTGTTGAACAGGATTTACCTATCCAGTCACATGAGGTTGCTGAGGCAAGAGAGTTACTCAAACAGTCGCAAAAACCAATGTTATATATCGGTGGTGGCGTTGGGATGTCAGGTGCGGTTGCCGAGCTAAGACGTTTTATTGATTACACGGGCATTCCTTCTGTGACAACTTTAAAAGGGCTAGGCGCAGTTGCACCTTCGGAGCCATATTATCTCGGAATGCTGGGGATGCATGGTACTAAGGCGGCAAACTTCGCGGTGCAGCGTTGTGATTTATTGATAGCCGTGGGCGCTCGCTTTGATGACCGTGTGACAGGTAAGTTAAATACATTCGCGCCAAATGCCAAAGTCATTCATATCGATATCGACCATGTTGAATTAGATAAATTGCGTCAAACTCACGTCGCTTTATTAGGTGATGCTAAAGCGTTATTACCTGAGTTGATGATGGAAAAAACGATTTCATCTTGGCAGGAAGAGGTACGCCAGCTAAAGCATGAGTTTAGCTGGCGTTACGATCATCCCGGTGATGCTATCTACGCCCCTTTGCTGTTAAAGCAACTGTCTGATCGTATGAAGGCAAATACGGTTATCACGACAGATGTTGGGCAGCATCAAATGTGGTCGGCCCAACATATCGCGGTTGATGCACCTGAAGATTTTATTACTTCTAGTGGTTTGGGAACCATGGGCTTTGGTATTCCAGCCGCGATTGGCGCACAAGTGGCTCGTCCGGAAGACACTGTGGTTTGTGTCTCTGGAGATGGTTCTTTCATGATGAATGTACAAGAGCTTGGCACCATTAAACGTAAACAACTACCCGTTAAAATTTTATTGTTAGATAACCAGCGGTTAGGCATGGTTCGTCAGTGGCAAGAGCTGTTTTTTGAACAGCGCTATAGCGAAACGATTTTAACCGATAACCCTGATTTTGTGGCTTTGGCTCGGGCTTTTGATATCCCAGGGCGACGCATTACCTCAAAATCTGAAGTTGACGCAGCGCTTGATGAGTTACTCAACAGTGAAGGCGCTTATCTGTTACAGGTCTCAATAAATGAATTAGAAAACGTCTGGCCGTTGGTTCCACCAGGGGCGAGCAATGAAAAAATGATGGAGAAACCGTTATGATGCAACATCAACTCGCAATACTGGCCCGTTTCCGTCCTGAGGTTTTAGAGCGTATATTACGGGTGACTCGCCATCGTGGATTCCAAATCAGTTCGATGACTATGGATCATATGCCGGATGGTGATAATGTAAATATCGAAATGACCGTGAACAGCCAGCGTCCATTAGCTCAGTTATATGCTCAGTTAACTAAGCTGTCTGATGTTTCGGAAGTTGAAATAAGAGAACAAGAATCACGACTATTACGCACACAAAGTGCAATGTAAGGAATAAATAAAATGACTAAGAAAGCTGACTATATTTGGTTTAACGGTGAAATGACGCCATGGGCCGATGCAAAAGTACACGTTATGTCTCATGCTTTGCATTATGGTACATCGGTATTTGAAGGCGTCCGTTGCTATGATTCTCACAAGGGGCCTGTTGTTTTCCGCCATCGTGAGCACATGCAGCGTTTGCGTGATTCTGCAAAAATCTACCGTATGCCTGTCAGCTATAGCGTTGATGAGCTGATGGAAGCATGCCGTGAAACGTTACGTAAAAATAACTTAGTCAGTGCCTATATTCGTCCATTAGTCTTTATTGGTGATGTTGGTATGGGGGTTAATCCTCCAGATGGTTATAAAACAGATGTCATCATGGCGGCTTTCCCATGGGGGGCCTATTTAGGCGAAGAAGCTTTAGATCAAGGAATTGATGCTATGGTTTCCTCATGGAACCGCGTTGCAGCAAATACCATTCCTACTGGAGCAAAAGCGGGTGGTAACTATTTATCGTCGCTACTTGTTGGCAGTGAAGCACGTCGTCATGGCTATCAAGAGGGAATTGCATTAGATGTTAATGGTTATTTATCTGAAGGGGCGGGTGAAAATATTTTTGAAGTGAAAGATGGCATTTTATTTACACCACCATTCACATCTTCTGCACTGCCGGGGATCACTCGTGATGCGATTTTAACGTTAGCGAAGGATATGGGCATTGAAGTTCGTGAACAAACCTTATCACGTGAGTCTTTATACCTTGCTGATGAAGTGTTTATGACCGGAACCGCAGCTGAAATCACGCCAGTACGTAGTGTGGATGGCATTCAAGTGGGTATTGGTCGCTGTGGCCCTATGACCAAAAAGATCCAGCAAGCCTTCTTTGGTTTGTTTGATGGTACAACAGAAGATAAATGGGGTTGGTTAGATCCAGTTAACCCTTAATAACAAATACAGACAGATTTACAGGCGGTCGTTCCCCGCCTGTTTTAAAACACGGGAGTAAAGATATGCCGAAGTACCGTTCAGCAACCACCACCCATGGCCGTAATATGGCAGGCGCACGTGCATTATGGCGTGCCACCGGTATGACCGATGCTGATTTTGGAAAACCGATTATCGCAGTTGTTAACTCATTTACACAATTTGTACCGGGCCATGTGCATTTGCGTGACCTTGGCAAACTTGTCGCTGAGCAGATCGAAGCGGCAGGGGGTGTCGCTAAAGAGTTTAATACAATCGCTGTCGATGATGGCATTGCAATGGGGCATGGCGGGATGCTTTATTCCTTACCTTCCCGTGAGTTAATTGCAGATTCAGTCGAATATATGGTGAATGCACACTGTGCAGATGCCATGGTATGTATCTCTAACTGTGACAAAATCACACCGGGTATGTTAATGGCATCATTACGCCTAAATATCCCTGTTATTTTTGTTTCAGGTGGTCCTATGGAAGCTGGGAAAACCAAGCTTTCAGATCAAATTATCAAGTTAGACTTAGTGGATGCGATGATCCAAGGCGCGAACCCTAATGTAAGCGATGCGGACAGCGAACAAATTGAACGCTCTGCTTGCCCAACATGCGGCTCTTGCTCAGGTATGTTTACCGCTAACTCAATGAACTGTTTAACCGAAGCATTAGGGTTATCGCAACCAGGAAATGGGTCATTACTTGCGACCCATGCTGACCGTAAAGCGTTATTCATCAATGCTGGTAAGCGTATTGTTGAATTAACTAAGCGCTATTATGAGCAAGATGATGAAAGTGCATTGCCGCGTAATATCGCTAATAAATCCGCTTTTGAAAATGCGATGACATTGGATATTGCGATGGGGGGGTCAACCAATACGGTTTTACACCTGTTAGCAGCGGCTCAAGAAGCCGATGTTGATTTCACAATGGCAGATATTGACCGTTTGTCACGCAAAGTTCCGCATTTATGTAAAGTTGCGCCGAGCACCCAAAAATATCATATGGAAGATGTTCATCGTGCTGGTGGTGTTATTGGTATTTTAGGTGAATTAAGCCGAGCAGGCCTGCTACAGCATAATGTTAAAAATATTTTAGGCCTGACACTTAAGCAGACACTTGAGCAATATGATGTGATGTTGACGCAAGATGAAGCCGTTAAGTCGATGTTTTCGGCGGGGCCTGCGGGTATTCGAACAACACAAGCCTTTTCGCAAAACTGTCGCTGGCCTTCTCTCGACACTGACCGTGAAAATGGCTGTATCCGTAATATAGAGCACGCCTACAGTTTAGATGGGGGCTTAGCGGTACTTGCGGGGAACATCGCGGAAGATGGCTGTATTGTGAAAACCGCAGGTGTTGATGAAGGTAGTTTAACTTTCCGTGGGCCTGCGAAGGTTTATGAAAGCCAAGATGATGCTGTAGAAGCCATTTTAGGCGGTAAGGTTGTTGAAGGGGATGTGGTCGTTATTCGCTATGAAGGCCCGAAAGGTGGCCCAGGCATGCAAGAAATGTTGTACCCAACCTCATACCTTAAATCAATGGGATTAGGGAAAACCTGTGCGCTCATTACGGATGGCCGCTTCTCAGGAGGAAGCTCCGGGTTATCCATTGGTCATATTTCACCTGAAGCCGCTAGTGGTGGATTGTTGGCATTGGTACAAGATGGCGACATTATTGATATCGATATTCCAAAGAGAACGATAGCACTTGATGTTGATGATAATGAGCTGAATAAACGCCGAGAAGCGGAATTGGCGCGTGGTGATAAAGCGTATACGCCACGTAATCGTCAGCGTGAGGTCTCTTTTGCATTGCGTGCCTACGCATCTCTTGCAACGAGTGCAGATAAGGGCGCTGTACGCGATAAATCTAAGCTGGGAGGCTAATGACGGTGGCTGCTGCAAAACCATTACCCTCTGCACCTACGGGTGCTGATTATTTAAAAGCGGCGCTCAGTGCGCCGGTTTATGAAGTGGCTCAGGTCACCCCATTGCAAGAGATGAGAAAAGTGTCTGCTCGCATGGGAAATACGATTTTAGTTAAACGTGAAGATAGGCAGCCTGTTCATAGCTTTAAGTTGCGTGGTGCTTACGCCATGATTGCTGGATTGACCGATGAGCAAAAAGCGAAAGGTGTGGTTACCGCTTCTGCGGGGAACCATGCACAAGGCGTTGCATTATCGGCCAGTCGTGTTGGCGTGAAAGCAAAGATTGTCATGCCTGTGGCAACCGCAGATATTAAGGTCGACGCGGTACGTAATTTCGGTGGTGAAGCCATTTTGCATGGGGCAAATTTTGATGAAGCGAAAGCCAAAGCCATCGAAATGGCGACAAATGAGGGGTACACCTTTGTTCCCCCTTTTGATCACCCTTCTGTGATTGCAGGGCAAGCCACAATAGCATTGGAGTTGTTACAGCAAGATGCGCATCTTGATCGCATTTTTGTCCCCGTCGGTGGTGGTGGCCTGATTGCTGGCGTAGCGGTTCTGATCAAGCAATTGATGCCTGAGATTAAAATTATCGGTGTTGAAGCCGAAGATGCGGCATGTTTGAAAGCCGCATTGGCAGCGGGGCATCCGGTTGACTTGCCTCGAGTTGGCTTATTTGCTGAAGGCGTTGCGGTGAAGCGTATTGGTGATGAAACATTCCGTCTTTGCCAAAAATATGTGGATGATGTGATCACCGTAGACAGTGACGCGATTTGTGCGGCGTTGAAAGATATTTTTGAGGATGTGCGTGCGATTGCTGAGCCATCTGGAGCATTAGCACTAGCAGGCTTAAAAAAATATGTGCAACAGCACAACATTAAAGGCGAGCGTCTTGCACATGTTTTATCCGGTGCAAATATGAATTTCCATGGCCTGCGTTATGTTTCAGAGCGATGCGAAATTGGTGAACAACGGGAGGCACTTCTTGCGGTCACGATCCCTGAACAAAAAGGCAGCTTTTTGCGTTTCTGCCAGTTATTAGGCCATCGTGCAGTCACTGAGTTTAATTATCGTTATACCGATGCAGATCCTGACCGTGCTTGTATCTTTGTGGGGGTGAGGTTAAGCGGTGGCGAAAACGAACGAAGTGAAATTATTCAAGAGTTGCAACAACATGGCTATGAAGTTGCCGACCTATCCGATGATGAAATGGCGAAATTACATGTACGTTATATGATTGGTGGTCGACCATCGAAGCCATTGGAGGAGCGCCTTTATAGTTTTGAGTTCCCAGAATCACCGGGGGCATTGTTAAAATTCTTAGAGACTCTGGGGACGTATTGGAATATTACACTGTTCCATTATCGTAGCCATGGCACTGATTATGGTCGTGTGTTAGCGGCGTTTGAGTTATCAGGTCCTGAGGTGCGTTTCGATAGGCACCTTGATGCGCTAGGTTATGAATATCATGATGAAACAGGGAACCCGTCATTTAGGTTCTTTTTAGCCCCCCAAAGCTCACCGCAAACATTAGATTGAGTGGTCGGGCAACAATTGCCAAAATGATTTGATGAGTGGTTCACTTAGGCGTTTGCTAAGCGAGCAAACGCCTAGCTCAAAGGGTTCAACCAGCGAAATATTGTCGAGTTGTAATATACGGCTGCGAACTGGCTCAGGGCTGTTATCAACAACGACGCTTGGTATCAAGGCAATACCACAGCCGAGTGCGACCATTGACACGATAGCTTCATGGCCTGAGACAGTTGCATAGATCACGGGATTATTGATGTGATGACGGCGAAACCAGAGTTCGATACGTTTTCGTGATGGTCCGTGTTCAGGCAGAATAAACGGGATCGCATTCCAGTCGGGCTGCTCTTCGGTAGCCATGGTTCGAACAGCACAAGGTAGTGCGGGGGCGATCAGTACCAATGGGATTTCACCAATTTTAGTAAACCTTACATTATCAGGAAGGCGTTCTGGTTTACCTGCGATCCCAAGGTCAGCTTCCTTGGTTTCTACTTTGTCGACAGCATCGGCCGCATCACCAGTGGTGAGTTTTATTTCTACCAGTGGATGCAGTGCGCGGAATTTATCCAGAATTTGTGGCAAGTGGCTATACGCGGCAGTGACAGAGCAAAAAAGGCGCAGTTCACCCGTAAGAGAAGGGCTTTGCTGGTTAAGGACATGCTGGAGTTGTTGATATTGTAATAAGGTTTGTTGAGCAAATTGTTTAAGATGCTCACCCGCTTGGGTCAGTTTTACCGACCGATTATCACGAATAAAAAGTGGATGCCCTAGCTGCTCTTCTAAGCGTTGAATTTGCCGCGATAAAGTGGATGGACTGACATACATCGCCTTAGAGGTTCGACCAAAATGGCAACTTTCTGCTAAATGAAGAAATAGCTTTAAATCACGGATATCCATTTTTGTTTCAGCCTTAAGTTAAGTCAAAAGAGCGTTGCATAATATGCAACATTGTATTGTTAATATATCAATTTAAGCAATGCGAATCATCGCATATAGTAAAACCATAAACGCTAAATAGAAAAGCGACAGGCAGATGCCTGAAATAACGAACACAACAGAACAACGGAGTAAGACAATGGCGAATTATTTTAATACTTTGAATCTGCGTCAGCAGTTAGAGCAGTTAGGCAAATGTCGTTTCATGAAGCGCGAAGAGTTCGCGGATGAAGCAGGATACCTGAAAGGTAAAAAAATCGTCATCGTCGGTTGTGGTGCTCAAGGTTTAAACCAAGGCCTAAATATGCGTGATTCAGGTCTGGATATTGCTTACGCATTACGTGCTGAAGCGATCGCTGAAAAACGTGCATCATGGCGTAAAGCGACAGAAAACGGTTTTAAAGTCGGTACTTATGAAGAATTGATCCCTGAAGCGGATTTGGTCATTAACTTAACGCCAGACAAGCAGCACTCAGCGGTCGTTCGCGCTGTTCAGCCAATGATGAAGCAAGGCGCTGCATTAGGTTACTCGCACGGCTTTAACATTGTTGAAGTAGGTGAAGAGATCCGTAAAGATATTACTGTTGTGATGGTTGCTCCAAAGTGTCCAGGTACTGAGGTTCGCGAAGAGTATAAACGTGGTTTCGGTGTGCCAACGCTGATTGCTGTTCACCCTGAAAATGACCCTAAAGGTGAAGGTCTGGCTATTGCGAAAGCATGGGCTGCGGCAACTGGTGGACATCGTGCTGGTGTACTGGAGTCATCATTCGTTGCAGAAGTTAAATCTGACTTGATGGGTGAACAAACCATCCTGTGTGGTATGTTGCAAGCGGGCGCTCTGCTTTGTTATGACAAGATGGTTGCTGATGGTGTTGAGCCAGGCTATGCCGGTAAATTAATCCAATTCGGTTGGGAAACAATTACCGAAGCATTGAAGCAAGGTGGTATCACGCTGATGATGGATCGTCTGTCAAACCCTGCGAAATTGCGCGCATTTGCACTGTCTGAGCAACTGAAAACAATCATGGCTCCTTTGTTCCAAAAACATATGGATGACATTATTTCTGGTAAATTCTCAGAAACCATGATGGCTGACTGGGCAAATGATGATAAGAATTTGCTGGCTTGGCGTGAAGAAACCGGTAAAACACCATTTGAAAACTACCCTGAATATGAAGGAAAAATCGCTGAGCAAGAGTACTTTGACCACGGTGTTTTGTTAGTTGCGATGGTTAAAGCTGGGGTTGAATTGGCGTTTGATACTATGCTGGAAGCTGGGATCCTTGAGGAATCCGCTTATTACGAGTCACTGCACGAGCTGCCACTGATAGCCAATACTATCGCTCGTAAACGCCTGTATGAAATGAACGTGGTTATTTCAGATACGGCGGAATATGGTAACTACCTGTTCTCGTTCGCGGCTGTGCCAATGTTGAAAGACTTTATGAGCAAACTGCAAGCGGGAGATTTGGCGAAACCTGTTGCTGATAATGGCACCGATAATGCACAACTGCGTGATGTTAATGAAGCTATCCGTAACCACCCAATTGAGAAAATCGGTAAGACGCTGCGTGGATATATGACAGATATGAAACGCATTTCAGTGGGTGGCTAATTTTTCGTCACACTAGCACTATTCGCCGTTTTCCTTTAACGCGAATAGTTTAGAAAAATATATTAGATATAAAATAATATCGTATTGAAAACCGTGTTGTTCTGAATGACACGGTTTTTTTGTTTTTCAGACTCGACCGTCACAGATAGAAATATGCAGTTAAATGGATACATGATGGTTTAGCCGTTTTTATGCGCCGAGTGCTTTCTGCTACAATCGACAACAATCTGTCTTTTTGAAAATAACCTGATCTAGAGAAACCATGCGATTAAATCCAAGCCAGCAGCAGGCTGTTGAATTTGTGGATGGCCCATGCCTTGTATTGGCTGGTGCCGGCTCGGGAAAAACCCGAGTGATAACGAATAAAATAGCACACCTGATCCGCCAATGTGGCTATCAACCACGTCAAATTGCGGCGGTCACCTTTACCAATAAAGCCGCTCGTGAAATGAAAGAGCGTGTCGCACAAACATTGGGGCGGAAAGAAGCTCGAGGGTTAATTATCTCTACATTTCATACCTTGGGCTTGGAGATCATTAAACGTGAATATAAGGCGTTAGGTATTAAGGCTAATTTTTCTCTGTTTGATGATCAGGACCAAATGGCATTGCTCAAAGAGCTCACTTTTGATCTGCTAGAGGAAGATAAAGATCTTTTGCAGCAACTGATCTCATCGATCTCGAATTGGAAAAATGATCTGTTAGCACCAGAGCAGGTGTTGGCGAAAGTGAGAAGTGAGAAAGAGCATCGTTTTGCAGAGTGTTATCGTCGTTACGAATTGCATTTAAAAAGCTGTAACGTATTGGATTTCGATGATTTGATCAGTAAGCCGACCTTACTTTTATCCCATAACGAAGAGGTGCGGGAGCGTTGGCAACAAAAAATTCGCTATTTGCTGGTGGATGAGTATCAGGATACCAATACAAGCCAATATCAATTGGTTAAATTGCTGGTGGGTCAGCGTGCACGGTTTACGGTAGTTGGCGATGATGACCAATCTATCTACTCTTGGCGTGGTGCTCGCCCACAAAACTTAGTGCTATTGAGTCAGGATTTTCCAAAGTTAAATGTGATTAAGTTGGAGCAAAACTATCGTTCATCGGAGCGCATACTAAAAGCAGCCAATATTTTGATTGCAAATAACCCCCACGTATTTGAGAAAAAATTATTTTCGACACTAGGTTATGGGGCACCACTTAAGGTTATTACGGCCAATAATGAAGATCATGAAGCTGAAAGAGTTATCGGTGAATTGATAGCGCATCACTTTATTAATAAAACACAATATAAAGATTATGCCATTTTGTATCGCGGTAACCATCAATCGCGTATCTTTGAAAAAATGTTGATGCAAAACCGCATTCCTTACCGTATTTCAGGGGGAACATCATTCTTTTCTCGCCCAGAAATCAAAGATTTATTAGCGTATTTGCGAGTCATCACTAACCCTGAAGATGACAGTGCTTTTTTGCGCATTGTGAATACGCCACGCCGTGAAATTGGGCCAAAAACGATCCAAAAATTAGGTGAATGGGCTAATCAACGCGGTAAAAGTTTATATCAAGCTAGTTTTGATTTAGGGCTGGAGCAAACATTAACAGGCAAAGGATTAACCGCGCTACAGCAGTTCACACGTTGGATGGAGAAAATTGTTCAACAGTCTGAGCGTGAGCCATTATTGGCCGTGCGTGATTTACTGCGTGAAATGGACTATGAAAGTTGGCTCTATGAAACTTCGGCAAGTACGAAAGCTGCTGAGATGCGAATGAAAAACGTCAATCAGTTGTTTACATGGATGAGTGAAATGATTGAAGGTGACGACTTGAATGATCCTATGTCGTTAGATCAGGTTGTAACGCGTTTTACGCTGCGCGATATGATGGAGCGCGGTGAAGATGATGAAGAATCAGATCAAGTGCAATTAATGACATTACACGCATCTAAAGGGCTGGAGTTCCCTTATGTGTTTTTAGTAGGGATGGAAGAGGGGTTGTTACCGCATCAAAGTAGTATTGATGAGGATAACATTGATGAAGAGCGGCGGTTAGCTTATGTTGGAATAACACGGGCACAAAAAGAGCTATTTTTTAGCCATTGCCGTGAACGTCGACAATACGGTGAATTAATCCGCCCTGAGCTAAGTCGCTTTTTATTAGAATTGCCGCAAGATGATTTAGAGTGGGAACAGCAACGAAAAGTGGTGACCGCGGAAGAGCGGATGCAAAAAGGACAATCTGCACTCGCTGATATTAAGGCTCGTTTAGGATTAAATAAGAAAAGCTAGCAGAAATGACCCCTCACATTCACTGTAACGAATGTGAGGAGGAAAATTAATTGTTGGAGCTATTACGCTCTTCAAGTTTCAAAGGCCAGTTAACATAACCTTGCCACTGAACTTCTTGTTGCAAGTTTTCTGCTCGTAATGGATGCTCTGCGAGCCAGCGGTAAGGCAATACAATCGTCAGAGAATGGGTCTCTGCATGAAGTCGTAATGCTGGCAATGTATCATCTCGCCGACGGCTTGCAAAAAGAATAGCTAATCGCAACAGGCGGCATAAATGATAAGCTTGTTGCATGGGTAAAGCATTTTGTTGACTGAGTGTGGCTAGATCAACAGGCCCGTGTTGATTGCGGAGTAATGCAGCCAGTAAGCGCTTTTGTGCAGGAGTAAAGCCAGGAAGGTCAAGGTTAGTGATAAGGTAACTGGCATGCTCCGGCCCTTTGCGGAAGTCAACGCTTAAACCGATTTCATGCAAAGCACAGGCACTTGATAATAAATCACGGCAGCGTAGGTCTAGCTGCCAATTTTTAGAGACCTGTAAAAAGAAATGCTCTGCTAATTGGCTAACGCGGGCAGCTTGCTCGATATCGACTTGAAAGCGACGCTGAATATTACGCAAGGTACGAGCGCGAATATCTTGCTCAATGGGTAATTCAAGCATGCCGTAAACTAACCCTTCACGCAATGCACCACCCGCTAAAGTCATATTATCAATCGATAAAGCTTTAAAAATAGCGATGAGGATAGACAGACCGCTTGGGAATACCAGCGCTCGCTCAAAGGTGAGCCCTTCAATTTCTAACTCTTCAAGCTTGTGGCATTGAATGGCTTTATATTTAAGCTGTTGTAGCTTATCTAAAGTAATCAGCTCATCCATGCCTTGCGCGATCATGATTTCTTGGATGGCTTGAACGGTGCCTGATGCACCAACACAAATTTTCCAACCATGATTTTTTAAGGTATCCGCAATAGGGGCAATCACCGCGTGGGCGGCTAACTCCGCTTGAGTAAAATTCTCCTCGGTGAGTGTGCGATCACTAAAATATTTTTCTAGCCAAGTGACGCAACCCATTTCAAGGCTAAATAGCTGAGTGGCTTTGGCACCGATACCTGTAACCAGCTCGGTACTACCTCCCCCAATATCAACGACTAAACGCTGATCGGGGCCTCCGGTTGTGTGAGCAACGCCTTGGTAAATTAAGCGCGCCTCTTCTTCTCCTTGAATAACTTTGACGGTATTACCTAGAATTTCACTGGCTTTTTGCACAAAAACATCGGCATTTTTAGCCAGCCGCAATGTTGCAGTCGCGACGACACGGATTTGAGCGCTAGGGATATCTTGTAAGTGCTCTGAAAAGAGCCTCAAACATTGCCAACCGCGCTCCATAGCTTGTTCTGACAGCATATTATTGCCATCTAAACCAGCGGCTAGGCGCACTTTGCGTTTTACTCTCGAAATAATTTGAATACTGCCTGCAACTTCACGAACGATCAGCATATGAAAACTGTTCGAACCTAAATCAATTGCTGCATAGAGAGAAGAAGATTTCAGCATATCGTTATTACTCAGCCTGAACGTTTATGGTTGTTACGTGGGCCATTATGGCGACGTGGCGAATTTGAATTGCGACGAGGCCCTCCTGGACGCGGACGATGGCGGCGTTTCGGAGCAGGAAGGTCAGTTAATAACGCTTCGCTGTTGTACTTACTCACTGGAATCGAATGTTGAATGTACTCTTCGATGGCGGGTAGATTCAAAGCGTACTCTTCACAAGCAAGGCTGATTGAATGACCACTTTCACCTGCACGACCAGTACGACCAATGCGATGTACATAGTCTTCACAATCATCAGGTAAGTCATAGTTAAAGACATGGGTAACAGAAGGAATATGTAACCCGCGAGCAGCGACATCGGTCGCAACTAAAATATCGAGATTACCTTGAGTAAACTCTTCTAAAATACGCAGTCGTTTCTTCTGAGCAACATCTCCGGTGAGTAGCCCTACACGATGACCGTCAGCCGCAAGGTGTGCCCAAATCTCATCGCAACGATGTTTGGTATTGGCAAAAATAATACAACGCTCTGGCCACTCTTCTTCAAGCAACGTTTGCAATAAGCGCATTTTCTCTTCATTTGAAGGATAAAACAGCTCTTCTTTAATACGGTGACCCGTTTTTTGTAACGGCTCGACTTCAATATATTCAGGGCTATTCATCTGTTCAAAAGCAAGTTCTCTGACACGGTAAGAGAGCGTAGCTGAAAAGAGTAGGTTTAACCTTTCGGTTACCGCAGGCATGCGACGGAATAACCAACGAATATCTTTAATAAAGCCCAGATCGTACATGCGATCAGCTTCATCTAGAACAACCACTTGTACGGCATTTAAGTCAATATGACCTTGTTTTGCATAGTCAATTAAACGTCCCGTTGTGCCGATAAGAATATCAACACCATTTTGTAGCACCTTTAATTGCTCATCATAGCCATCACCGCCATAGGCTAGCCCCATTTTTAGACCCGTATACTCAGCAAGCTCTTTTGCATCTGAGTAGATTTGCACTGCCAGTTCACGGGTGGGTGCCATAATCAGCGCTCGGGGCTGATTGACTTTTTTACCCTCAATCGAAGGGTGAGTTAGTAAATAATGAAATGTAGACGTTAAAAATGCTAACGTTTTACCCGTTCCTGTTTGCGCTTGCCCCGCAACATCTTTGCCTTCGACAGTGAAAGGCAGGGTAGACGCCTGTATAGGCGTGCAAAAATTGAAGCCTTTTTTATTTAGGGCCTCAATGACTTTGGGGTGTAAGGCGAAGTCGGAAAACTTCTTTTCTGTCAAGTGTGCTTTACTCATAGTGTGGTAGAATATCAGTTAACGGTTGGTTTACGAAAGTGTATCTTTTGAAATAAAGCATACTGCTGCCAATTAATGTTACACTAAGACTGCAAAAATGATCCATTGGAGTACAACATGAGCGACAAAATTATTCATATAACTGATGCAAGCTTTGAGAGCGAAGTCTTAAACGCCTCGTCACCTGTTCTCGTCGATTTCTGGGCTGCATGGTGTGGTCCTTGTAAAATGATTGCGCCTATTCTTGATGAAGTTGTTGAAGAATATACAGGCAAACTGACCATCGCAAAACTGAATATTGATGATAACCCAGCTACTGCACCAAAATATGGTATCCGTGGTATCCCTACGCTCCTATTATTCAAAAATGGCAATGTCGTAGCAACAAAAGTGGGCATCTTCTCTAAAATTCAGTTAAAAGAATTTTTGGACGAAAATCTGTAAGTTATAGTTGTTGTTTAAGGTAAAACGTTTAGCGGTACATCTATTTTATAGGGCGCACCGCTAGACGTCCTCAATGAAGCATGGTAAGTTATCGGCAATCCCCATATTGCACCCGAAAGAATTACTTTATAATCCGTTGCTCTTATCATAAATATCTGGTTTGTCAGTTCAGTTGTGGTTCATATATTGTGATCTAGGGCTGATAATGTGTTGATTTCTGGAATTATCAATTTGAAAATTGAGTTGTCGCGCTAGCCGCATTCAATCATTTCATTCGTGGTAAATTGACAATATCAATTCAAGATAGATATGGATTAGCCGTATGAAGGCGTTCTAGTTAGGGATGGGTTTCAGGGCATGAGTTTTGCGTTTTAGTGCTTTGAAAGCTGTAAATTTGCGATATTGGGATAGATGTTGCCTTAAATGCACAAAAAACTATTGCTAATATTGTTTGTGTTTCTAATAATAAGCCGCACATCATTCCGATGAATCGCCGCGATATGTTAGCGCAGTCTTAGCAATAACAAGCGCAAGAATTTTTACGCGTTGTTGAGCCGTTGATGTTTGTAACTATCAACAGGGCGTTATAAAGTTAAACTGGCACTTATATAGCTTATATATAGTTGTCTTCAATTTACGTTCATAGTTCGAGAATTACCCCGAGTTAAAGAACCCACCATTATGAATCTTACCGAATTAAAAAATACGCCAGTATCAGAATTGATTACATTAGGCGAAAACATGGGGCTAGAAAACTTAGCCCGTATGAGAAAGCAGGATATTATCTTCTCGATTTTGAAGCAGCATGCTAAAAGCGGGGAGGATATCTTCGGCGATGGCGTTCTGGAAATATTGCAGGATGGATTTGGTTTCCTCCGTTCAGCAGACAGTTCCTACCTCGCAGGCCCCGATGATATCTACGTTTCTCCCAGCCAAATTCGCCGCTTCAACCTTCGCACAGGCGATACAATTTCAGGAAAAATCCGTCCTCCTAAAGAAGGTGAACGCTATTTTGCCCTATTGAAAGTTAATGAAGTTAACTTTGATAAACCTGAAAATGCCCGCAGCAAAATTCTCTTTGAAAACTTAACCCCATTACATGCTAACAATCGTCTTCGTATGGAACGTGGAAACGGTTCTACAGAAGATTTAACCGCGCGTGTTTTGGATTTAGCTGCGCCTATCGGCCGTGGGCAACGTGGTTTGATCGTTGCTCCACCAAAAGCAGGTAAAACCATGTTGCTGCAAAATATCGCGGCTAACATTGCACATAACTACCCTGATTGTGTTTTGATGGTTCTGCTTATTGATGAGCGTCCAGAAGAAGTTACCGAAATGCAACGCCTAGTTAAAGGTGAAGTAATCGCTTCAACGTTTGATGAGCCAGCAGCACGTCACGTTCAAGTCGCCGAAATGGTGATTGAAAAAGCTAAACGTTTAGTTGAGCATAAAAAAGACGTTATCATTTTACTTGATTCTATTACTCGTCTTGCGCGAGCGTATAACACTGTTGTTCCTTCATCAGGTAAAGTCTTAACAGGTGGTGTGGATGCAAATGCGTTACACCGTCCGAAGCGTTTCTTTGGTGCAGCACGTAACGTTGAAGAAGGTGGTAGTTTAACCATTATTGCAACAGCGCTCGTCGACACAGGCTCCAAAATGGACGAAGTGATTTACGAAGAGTTTAAAGGTACAGGTAACATGGAACTACACCTGTCTCGTAAGATCGCTGAAAAACGTGTTTTCCCTGCGATTGACTATAACCGTTCAGGTACACGTAAAGAAGAGCTGTTAACTTCACAAGATGAATTACAAAAAATGTGGATTTTACGTAAGATCATTCATCCTATGGGTGAGATCGATGCAATGGAATTCCTCATTAGTAAATTAGCAATGACGAAAACGAACGAAGAATTTTTCGATTTTATGAAAAGAGCATAATTGCTAACTTCCTAATTGTTAAATTTAAAAAGCGCTGTCAATTTTTGACAGCGCTTTTTTATTTTTTTTACTGATTTTTCTGATGAATATCGAAATTATTTCTTATTATATAGCTCTGTTATTTATTTGTTATGTAAATTAAATTTAAGTTATGTTTTTATATAAATTCAACTTACTCACCATTGGATGATAACAATTTATAATATTGAGATGCCATTCACAGTAATAGAATAGTAATTATATAAAAAATAGTACTTTTTATATTGGATTTTTGTCGCCACAAAATGGAAAATCAATTTGTTGGATGAAATAGATTTATTGTTTTATTCAAAGTTTGACTGTTTTAAGTTAATACATGTATTTCATGTATTTATTTAATGACGATATCATTTACGTAATGGCATTTTCTGATTGGTTGGGAAAGGTTCATTTATTAAACGAAAAACAGCCTAAAATTATAATCATAGAGAAGCATTGTTCTTTATGGCATGCATCTTGCTTTCATTAAGTATAAAATCCATTAATAAGACATGATTGAACAAAAGCTACACTAATAACAACTAGGTAAGCCTTTATAGGGTTATTGTGATAGTTATTGAAGACTCGTCTTATGGAACTTATCTCTTTTGAGATGATAATACCTTAGCTGCCTGTTATTGAGGCAATATAAGCTAAGGCATTGTGGTTTTAGGTTGGTTAGATAAAAAAATAAGAGAGTTGACTCGTGGACACCGCACAATTTATTGCTAGTCTTTTTTACGTTTTTTTGTTCACGTTAGTGTTTATTTTTATCGCTCGAGTTGTGGCAACGAAGATCGGGCTGGTTGATAAACCTAACTTCAGAAAAAAACACGTAGGTCTGGTCCCTTTAGTTGGGGGGATAACGGTCTTTTTTGGTATCTGCTTCGCGTTTGTTATTACAGAAGAATATATACCCCATAAATGGTTATATTTAATCTGTGCAGGCTTATTGGTATTGATTGGTGCGTTAGATGACCGGTTTGATATCAGTGTTAAGCTAAGAGCAGGTGTACAAGCCGTAGTCGCTGTCGTCATGATGACCGTGGCTGACTTAAAACTAGAGTCATTAGGTCATGCGTTTGGGCCATGGGAGTTAGTGCTTGGGCCATTTGGTTATATCGTGACACTGTTTGCTGTTTGGGCAGCTATTAATGCGTTCAACATGGTTGATGGTATTGATGGGTTACTCGGTGGGCTATCTTGTGTCTCTTTCGGTGCATTAGGCTTTTTGTTATATCAAAATGGCAATTATGGATTAGCATTTTGGTGTTTTGCCTTTATTGCAGCTATCCTTCCTTATATCTTCCTAAATTTAGGTGTACTAGGTCGTCGTTTTAAAGTCTTTATGGGTGATGCGGGAAGCACACTGATTGGTTTTACAATTATTTGGATCCTAGTCGAATCAACTCAGGAAGCAGGGCGTCCAATCAACCCTGTGACAGCATTATGGATTATTGCGATCCCATTGATGGATATGGTGGCGATTATGTACCGTCGTATCCGTAAAGGTATGAGTCCATTTTCACCTGACCGTCAGCACATTCATCACTTGATTATGCGTTCAGGTTTTAGCCCAAGAGGGGCTTTTGTTCTGATTACACTGGCAGCAGCCATTTTGGCATGTATAGGAATTATTGGTGAACGCTTAACATTTGTGCCTGAATGGGTCATGTTGGCATTGTTTTTGCTTGTATTCTTTATGTATGGTTACTGCATCAAACGGGCATGGAAAGTAGCTCGTTTTATTAAGCGCGTCAGACGTCGTATGCGTAGAGGTGGTGCAGTACGGTAACGACAAACGGAAATAATAGAGGTTCTGTGCAGTGAAAAACTCAGAAACGCAACCTAATCAGTATCAGCCGCCGATAGAACCGGAATTGGATATCCGTGGTTTATGCCGCTCTTTGTGGCAAGGTAAAATTTGGATCGTGGCATTTGCGGTGATTTTCGCCGCTATTGCGTTGGGTGCATCCTATTTTATGCAGCAAAAATGGAGTTCAACCGCGATCACAGACCTGCCAACCGTGAACAATTTGGGTAGTTATTATTCGCAACAACAGTTTTTACGAAACCTGGATTCCCGTATTAACTCGACGGGTCAAGAAGGGCAATTGCCAACGATTGCGAATGAGGCTTACCAAGAGTTTATTAAGCAAGTGGGTTCTTATGATACCCGTCGTCAGTTTTGGTTAACGACGGATTATTATAAGCAGCGTTTAGAGAATGACCCTAAAGCAGATGCGGCGTTATTGGATGAATTGATTAACAATATTGAATTCACGCCTGCGGATAATCTAAAAAATCTCACTGATAGCATTAAGTTGATTGCGGAAACGTCCACGGATGCTAATCAGCTTTTACGTGAGTACATACAGTTTGCTAACCAACGTGCAACAGCCAACTTGAATGATGAAATTAAGGGAACGTGGGCAACGAAAATGCAATCAATGAAAGCGTTAGTGAAACGCGAAGATATGGTTGCTCAAGCTGCTTATGAAAGACGCTTAAATTTACTCGAACAAGCATTGAAAGTTGCGCAAAAGCAGGGAATTTCGCGTAATCAAAGCTCGGCACCAGTTGATGAAATTCCTGATTCTAAAATGTTCCTATTAGGGGTTCCATTACTTGAAGCTCAGATTGAAACATTAAAAGCGACAGGCCCTGATCACGACACTGATTATGACCAAAACATCGCAATGTTATCTACACTGAGTGTTGGCCCCACTCTCCAAGACAGTTTTCAGGCTTATCGCTATTTGAGAACACCTGAAGACCCCGTCAAACGTGACAGCCCACGTAGAGCCTTTATGATGGTTCTATGGGGAGCTATCGGTGCATTGGTTGGTGCTGGTGTGGTACTTGCACGCCGTCGCCCGTCCTGATTTTGAATAGGTGGCTGTCGATGATGTCAGCCACTGTGTAATGTCATTATAAATAAAAGCAGCTAACTGCATTAGATAAATATAAGAGAGTCACTGTGAAAGTATTGACTGTATTCGGCACTCGACCAGAAGCCATTAAGATGGCACCGTTGGTTCATGCACTTGCTAAGGATGCGGCTTTTGAAGCCAAAGTCTGTGTGACGGCCCAGCACCGAGAAATGCTCGATCAGGTACTGAAGCTATTTGAGATTACTCCCGATTACGATCTCAATATTATGAAGCCAGGGCAAGATTTAACCGATATTACGTGTCGTATTCTTGAAGGGTTGAAAAACGTATTTGCCGATTTCCAACCTGATGTGGTGTTAGTGCATGGGGATACTGCGACGACAATGGCAACGAGCTTAGCGGCTTTCTACCACCGTATTCCTGTTGGCCATGTGGAGGCAGGCTTACGTACAGGTAACCTCTACTCACCATGGCCAGAGGAAGCGAATCGTAAGATTGCGGGGCACCTTGCAATGTACCATTTCGCGCCAACTGAAAATTCGCGTCAAAACTTACTAAAAGAGTCTATTCCCGACAATCATATTTTTGTGACGGGAAATAGTGTGATTGATGCTTTGCTGTGGGTTCGCGACAAAGTGATGAGCGACCAGCACATGGCTGATAAATTGGCGGCGAATTACCCGTTTATTGATCCCAATAAGAAAATGATTTTAGTCACAGGCCATCGCCGTGAAAGCTTTGGTGGTGGATTTGAACGTATTTGTCATGCCTTGGCTGAAATTGCACAAAGCCATCCTGATGTTCAGGTGGTTTACCCTGTGCATTTAAACCCGAATGTCAGTGAACCCGTAAAACGTATTTTACATGGCATTGATAATATTATTCTGATTACTCCTCAGGAGTATTTACCCTTTGTCTATTTGATGAACCATGCCTACCTGATCTTGACTGATTCAGGCGGGATCCAAGAAGAGGCGCCATCACTAGGCAAACCTGTTTTAGTTATGAGAGATACCACAGAACGTCCTGAAGCTGTTGAAGCTGGAACAGTGCGTCTTGTGGGTACAGATACACAAAAAATTGTTGCAGAAGTTAACCGGTTACTGACAGATGAAGCGGAATATCATGCAATGAGCCGCGCGCATAACCCCTATGGGGATGGTCATGCTTGTCAGCGTATTCTTGAAGCACTAAAAAGCAATCAGGTGAAATTATGAGTTTTGAAACTATTTCTGTTATCGGCCTTGGTTATATTGGTTTGCCAACAGCAGCCGCTTTTGCGTCACGCAAAAAGCAAGTGATTGGCGTTGATGTCAACCAGCATGCGGTTGATACCATTAATCAGGGGAAAATCCATATTGTCGAGCCAGAGCTTGACCTCGTCGTAAAAAGCGCGGTTGAAGCAGGTCATCTGAAAGCTTTTACTAAACCACAGCCTGCCGATGCCTATTTGATAGCAGTGCCAACCCCATTTAAAGGTGAACATGAACCTGATCTTACTTATGTAAGAGCAGCCGCAGAGTCTATCGCTCCGGTATTGAAAAAAGGGGATTTAGTCATTTTAGAGTCTACTTCTCCTGTTGGCACGACTGAACAGATGTCTGAATGGATGGCTCAAGCGCGTCCTGATCTCACTTTCCCTCACCAAGCAGGGGAAGCGGCGGACATTGATGTGGCTTATTGCCCTGAGCGTGTATTACCCGGTCAAGTCATGGTTGAATTGATTAAAAATGACCGTGTTGTTGGTGGTATGACGCCAAAATCATCATTACGTGCGAGCGAGCTGTATAACATTTTCCTTGAAGGTGAATGTGTTATCACGAATGCAAGAACCGCCGAGATGTGTAAGCTGACAGAAAACAGCTTCCGAGATGTGAACATCGCATTTGCAAACGAACTCTCACTGATTTGTGCCGAACAAGATATCAATGTGTGGGAACTGATCCGTTTGGCGAATCGTCACCCTCGCGTCAATATTCTACAGCCGGGCCCAGGTGTTGGTGGACACTGTATTGCCGTTGACCCATGGTTCATTGTGGCACAAAACCCACAACAGTCTCGTTTGATCCACACCGCGCGTTTAGTCAATGATGGCAAACCAATTTGGGTTGTTGATCAGGTCAAAGCTGCGGTGGCAGATTGTTTAGCTGAAACAGGTAAAAAGGCGAGCGAAGTGACTATTGCCTGCTTTGGTCTATCATTTAAACCCAATATTGACGATTTGCGTGAAAGCCCAGCGATGCATATCACGAAAATGGTGGCGAGCTGGAATAAAGGTAAAACGTATGCGGTTGAGCCACATATCCATGAATTGCCAACGGCACTAAAAGGCATTGTAGAGCTGGCATCGATTGAAGATGCAATCACCAATGCTGATGTGATTTTAATGCTGGTGGATCATAACCAATTTAAAGCCATTCAAGGTTCATTGATTCAGCAAAAATGGGTTGTGGATACCAAAGGAGTTTGGCGTTGAAACGCATACTAATCACAGGTGGAGCCGGTTTTATCGGCTCTGCGGTTGTTCGTCATATCATTGAAAATACTAACGACAGTGCGGTTGTCGTAGACTGCTTAACTTATGCGGGCAATTTAGAGTCACTCAGTGAGGTGTCAAATAGCGACCGCTATGCGTTTGAGCAAGTGAATATTTGCCATCGCGCTGAGTTAGACCGCGTTTTTGCGAAATATCAACCCGATGCCGTGATGCATTTAGCCGCAGAAAGCCATGTTGACCGCTCTATTGATGGCCCTGCCGCCTTTATTGAAACCAATATTGTCGGTACATACACGCTATTAGAGGCGGCTCGTCATTACTGGATGGGCTTAGATGCCGCGAAAAAAGCGCAATTCCGTTTCCATCACATCTCAACTGACGAAGTGTATGGCGATTTGGAAGGGCCGGACGGTTTCTTTACTGAAACCACGCCTTATGCGCCAAGCAGCCCTTATTCGGCTTCTAAAGCATCGAGTGACCATTTAGTGCGGGCTTGGCAGCGTACTTATGGCCTGCCAACCATGATCACCAATTGCTCAAATAATTATGGGCCATACCATTTTCCAGAAAAACTGATCCCACTGATTATCATCAATGCGTTAGCAGGTAAGCCATTACCTGTTTATGGCAAAGGTGAGCAGATCCGCGATTGGTTATTTGTTGAAGACCATGCTCGCGCCTTATATTTGGTGGCAACGACAGCACAGCCGGGTACCACTTATAACATTGGTGGTCACAATGAACGTCGTAATATTGATGTGGTCGAGACTATTTGTGAGCTACTTGAAGAACTTCATCCGCAGAAGCCAGAAGGGGTTGCACATTACCGTGACCTTATCACTTATGTGACGGATAGGCCAGGTCATGACATGCGCTATGCCATTGATGCCGATAAAATCGCACGTGAATTAGGTTGGACGCCTCAAGAAACATTCGAATCAGGGATCCGTAAGACAGTGCAGTGGTATCTGAATAACGAAACTTGGTGGCGTCGTGTGCAAGATGGTTCTTATGCAGGAGAACGCCTTGGTTTAGGCGCTTAAGGGGGGATCATGAAAGGGATTATATTGGCTGGTGGTTCGGGAACGCGTTTGCATCCGATTACACGGGGCATCTCGAAACAGTTATTACCTATCTATGATAAACCGATGATCTATTATCCATTGTCAGTACTGATGTTGGCAGGGATCCGGGAGATATTGATTATTTCTACTCCGGATGATCTGCCCATGTTTAAACGCTTACTTGGTGATGGACATGAGTTTGGCATTCAGCTGAGTTATGCCGAGCAGCCTTCACCGGATGGCCTTGCTCAAGCGTTTATTATTGGTGAAGAGTTTATCAATGGTGATGCATGCTGCTTGGTGCTAGGTGACAACATCTTCTTTGGTCATTCATTTAGTCCAAAACTGAAATCCGTTGCGGCAAGAACACAAGGTGCCACGGTATTTGGTTATCAAGTTATGGATCCAGAGCGTTTTGGTGTGGTGGAGTTTGATGATGACTTCAAAGTGTTATCCATCGAAGAAAAACCGAAAAAGCCGCTTTCTAACTGGGCGGTGACGGGGCTTTATTTCTACGATAATCAGGTCGTTGATTTCGCTAAGCAGGTGAAACCTTCAGAGCGAGGGGAGCTGGAAATTACCTCTATCAACCAAATGTATTTGGACAAAGGTGAGCTAAACGTCGAACTGTTGGGGCGTGGCTTTGCATGGCTAGATACGGGCACTCACGATAGCTTAATTGAAGCGGGTACTTTTGTACAAACGGTTGAAAAACGTCAAGGTTTCAAAGTCGCCTGTTTAGAAGAAATTGCATGGCGTAATGGTTGGTTGTCTGATGAGCAAGTTCAGGCATCGGCAAAACAACTGAGTAAAACGGGTTATGGCCAATATTTAGAGGATCTCCTCCGTGTCCGTCCGCGCCAGTATTGATTGTCTACAATGGGAGTCTGATTTTTTCGGACTCTCTACGGCGAAACTAGATTTCGCAGCGCCACACGCTGAGACGGTTCTTGCAAGCCAATTAGACGGTTATGCTATTACTCAAGCCAAGATACTTGCTAGTGATACTGAGCGTTTAGATGGGCTAATGCAGCTTGGTTTCTCTCTCGTCGAAGGTGAAATTGATTTTGCGCTGACTATTGGCACAGAAAATGCTTATTTAAAAAGTCGATTAGTGGCAACAGATCGGGTTGAACCCGCTGTTGCGGAAGATATTCCTGTATTACGCCATGCGGCGGCACAAGTGTTTAGCCAAAGCCGTTTTCGGTCTCCTTGGTATCGTGAAGGCGACAGTGGGCGTTTTTATGCACTATGGATAGAAAAAGCGGTTTTAGGCACATTTGACCATACTTGTTTATTAGTAAAAGACGCGTCGGGGGATATCTTAGGCTTTGTGAGTTTGAGACACCTTGATGATGACACAGCGCGTATCGGCCTACTCGCTGTTATGCCTAGCGCTACTGGGCGAGGAATTGGCCGTAAATTGATGTCCGCAGCCGTTGTCTGGTGTGAGCAACACGAAAAAAGACAGTTAAATGTGGCTACCCAAATCAGCAACATTGCGGCATTAAATCTTTATTCACGTAGTGGTGCTTCGGTTGCTAGCACTGCTTATTGGTTATATAGGGGACAACATGATTCCATTTAATAAACCACCCGTTGTAGGAACTGAATTAACGTATATGAAGCAAGCCATGGAAAGCGGCAAGCTATGTGGTGATGGTGGTTTTACAAAACGTTGTGAAGAGTGGATGGAAAAGCGCTTTGATTGCCCTAAAGTCCAGTTAACACCTTCTTGTACCGCTTCGTTAGAGATGGCGGCGATCCTAATTAACATCAAGCCTGGTGATGAAGTGATCATGCCAAGCTTTACCTTCGTTTCTACCTCAAATGCGTTTGTATTAAGAGGGGCTACCATTGTTTTCGTGGATGTACGTCCAGACACCATGAACATGGATGAAACAAAAATTGAAGCTGCAATCACCGAACGTACTCGTGCTATCGTTCCAGTCCATTATGCGGGCGTCGCTTGCGAAATGGATACCATCATGGCTATCGCGAAAAAACATAACCTATTTGTGATTGAAGATGCGGCACAAGGTGTTATGTCGACATACAAAGGCCGAGCATTAGGTACTATTGGTCATATCGGCTGCTATAGTTTCCATGAAACGAAAAACTACTCGTCAGGAGGTGAAGGCGGGGCAACACTGGTCAATGATAAGTCGTTGATTAACCGTGCCGAAGTGATCCGTGAAAAAGGAACTAACCGCAGTCAGTTTTTCCGTGGTCAGGTAGATAAGTACACTTGGCGTGATATTGGTTCCAGCTATCTCTTGTCAGATTTACAAGCGGCTTATTTGTGGGCTCAGCTTGAAGAAGCTGAAAAAATCAATGATCGCCGATTGCTACTATGGCAACGCTACTATGAGGCGTTATCACCATTAGCGCAGGAAGGTAAACTTGCATTACCTATCGTGCCCGAAGGGTTAGTGCATAACGCCCATATGTTCTACATCAAGCTAAAAGATGTTGAAGAGCGTACTGCTTTTAATGAATACATGAAATCAAATGGCGTTTTAACGGTGTTCCACTATGTTGCGTTGCATACTAGCCCTGCTGGGGAAGAATTTGGACGTTTCCACGGTGAAGACCGTTATACGACCAGTGAAAGTGACCGTTTAGTGCGTCTGCCTATGTTCTACAATATGACAGATGATGAACAACAAACGGTAATTGCAAAAATTAAGGCGTTTTTTGCCTAATGTCGTTAGCCAAAGCTTCAGTTTGGACTGCTGGGTCTACCCTGATAAAAATCGGGGCAGGCCTACTTATCGTCAAATTATTAGCAGTCACGTTTGGCCCGAGTGGGGTTGGTCTGGCGGGGAACTTCCGCCAGTTAATCACAGTGTTGGGTGTTTTATCGGGAGCGGGTATTTTTAATGGTGTGACTAAATATGTCGCAGAACACCATCAAGACCCTGAAAAGTTACGTGCGGTATTAGGGACATCATCAACACTTATTCTTGGTTTTTCGACACTATTAGCGCTGATATTCCTGTTTTTTAGTGGCCCAATAAGTGAAGGGCTATTCGACAGCAAGGACTATCAATCTGTTATTCAGGCGGTTGCCTTTATTCAGATGGGCATTGCTTACGCTAACTACTTCTTGGCGATCCTTAAAGGTTATCGAGACGCATCGGGTAATGCTCAATCGATTATCTTTGGGAGTATAATTGGTGTAGTTGCTTATTATTTATGCTACACATTAGGTGGTTATGATGGCGCTTTAGCAGGCTTGGCATTGGTTCCTGCATTAGTGGTTTTACCTGCTGCCTTGATGATGATTCGCCGTAAGCGGTTTGCATTATCGATGTTAAAGCCTGCTTGGGATAAAGCCGTAGCGACTAACCTAGGCAAATTTACCATTATGGCGTTAATTACGTCGGTGACTTTGCCCGTTGCCTATATCATGATGCGGAATTTGCTCGCAGCACAATATAGTTGGGATGATGTAGGCTTATGGACAGGGGTTAGCACAATTTCAGATGCTTACTTGCAGTTTATTACCGCGACATTTTCTGTGTATTTGCTGCCTACACTCTCTCGGCTACAACATAAAAATGAAATTTCTGCTGAGATCCTTAAGACGTTAAAATTTGTGTTACCTGCTGTCGCCGTAGCCAGTTTTATGGTGTGGCTATTACGTGACTTTGCGATTTGGTTGCTGTTTTCTGAAAAATTTAATGGAATGCGAGACTTATTCGCATGGCAATTAGTGGGCGATGTGCTGAAAGTCGGTGCATATGTCTTTGGTTATCTTGTGATTGCGAAGGCAGCATTGCGTTTTTATATTTTAACTGAGGTGAGCCAGTTTATTCTCTTAATGGGCTTTTCCCATTGGCTGATACCTATGCACGGGGCTGTAGGGGCAACACAAGCCTATATGGCGACATATATCGTGTATTTTCTCCTCTGTTGTTGCGTATTTTTGATTTACCGTAGGCGAGTATGACAACCTTAATACATGTACTGGGATCTGAACTCCCTCACCATAATCAAACGGTGTTGACGTTTTTTAATGACGTGATCTGTAAGGAAAATACAGCGTCACAAAAACCCCATTTTATGGTGGTTAGTCGCGATACTCAGCTTGCGGCTGCATATCCAAAGCTGAATATCGATGTTTTTGAAAGTAAAAAAGCGATAGCGAATGCGGTGATCCAACGTGCAATGGCAGATCGCCGAGAACGTTTTTTCTTTCATGGTCAGTTTAACGCGCCGATTTGGTTAGCCCTCCTATTTGGTAAAATTAAATCTCACCAGTTTTGGTGGCATATTTGGGGTGCAGACCTGTATGAAGAGTCAAAATCATTAAAGTTTAAGCTTTTTTATGTATTGCGTCGTTTGGCGCAAAAAAAAGTGGGGCACGTTTGTGCGACCCGCGGTGATTTATGTTATTTCCAGCAATCTAACCCAAAAGTACCGGCCTCAATTTTATACTTCCCAACACGAATGGATCCTGCTCTGACGTTAAATGAGCGTCCAGCGCGTCAGGGCGAGACATTGACAATCCTATTAGGTAACTCAGGTGATCAATCAAATCGTCATATAGAGGCTCTGGGCGCGATTAAACAGCAATTTGGTGAGCAAGTTAAGGTCATCGTACCGATGGGGTATCCGGATAATAACCAAGCTTATATCCAACAGGTCGAGAAGGCGGCTCAAACGCTATTTAAGGCAGACCAAGTCAGTATCTTAAAAGAGCGGATGGCGTTTGCGGATTACCTCGATTTATTGAGGACATGTGATTTAGGCTATTTTATCTTTAATCGCCAGCAAGGGGTGGGAACGCTGTGCCTGTTGATCCAGTTTGGTATCCCGTTTGTGATCAGCCGACAAAATACCTTTTGGCAGGATTTAACGGCACAGAATGTGCCCGTCTTTTTCTATGGCGATGAGCTATCGTTAGGCCTTGTTGATGAGGCTCAGCGGCAAATGACGTTGCTGGATAAACAACATATCGATTTTTTTGCCCCTAACTTTACGGATGGTTGGAAAACGATTTTAGGTGTTGCGGAGGAGCAGGCATGACCTTAGCCGAGTTAGGGGGCTTATCGCTTGTCTATCTAATCTCCATTATCTTTATCGGAACACTGCTCTACACAGAGTTTCGACGTGTACGTTTTAATTTTAATATTTTCTTTTCGCTGTTGTATTTACTGACATTTTATTTTGGTTTTCCGCTGACTTGTGCTTTGGTTTTCCAATTTGATGTGGCAGTTGTTCCGGCTGAGTACTTGCTCTACGCTCAACTGGCGGCAACCAGTTTTTATGCTATTTATTATGTTGCTTATAAAACACGCCTAACCAAAAGTGCGACCACTGCTAAGCGACCGCTCTTCACCATGAATAAAGTGGAAACGAACCTAACCTGCTTATTGTTGATTGCGGTTGCGGTGGTGACAGTAGGGATCTTTTTCTTACAGAATGGTTTTTTACTGTTCAAACTTAAATCGTATAGCCAAATATTCTCCAGTCAGGTTTCAGGGGTCGCGCTAAAGCGCTTTTTCTACTTCTTTATCCCTGCAATGTTGATTGTGTACTTCTTGCGACCATCACAAAAACGCTGGCTTTTCTTTCTCGTCAGTACCGTTGCATTCGGTTTTCTGACGTATGTGATTGTTGGCGGAACGCGAGCCAATATCATTATTGCATTCGCCCTATTTTTGTTTATTGGTATCGTCAGAAGGTGGATCACACTTTGGATGCTAGTGGCGGCAGGTGTCGCGAGTATTATCGGTATGTTCTGGCTAGCGTTAAAACGCTATGGCCTTGATGTGAGTGGTGCAGAGGCGTTTTATACCTTCTTATATCTGACCCGAGATACCTTCTCACCATGGGAAAATCTTGCTCTATTGTTGAGTCACTATGACAAGATAGAATTCCAAGGTTTGGCGCCTATTGTGCGTGATTTTTATGTCTTCATTCCATCGTGGTTATGGCCTGAGCGACCTGACACGGTACTGAACTCAGCAAACTACTTTACTTGGGAAGTGCTCAATAACCACTCTGGATTGGCAATTTCGCCTACATTGATTGGTTCATTAGTGGTGATGGGGGGCGTGCCATTTATCCTACTCGGTGCGATTGTGGTTGGGTTAATCATTAAATGGTTTGACTGGATCTACGGCATGAGCCTAAAAGAGTCAAATCGCTATAAAGCCGCCATTATGCAAGCTTTTTGCTTTGGGGCTATTTTTAACATCATTGTGTTAGCACGTGAAGGGGTCGACTCCTTCGTGTCACGCGTAGTCTTTTTCTGCCTCATTTTCGGACTTTGTTTGATTCTGGCGAAATTACTGTACTGGTTATTTGAAAGTGCGGGGCTTATTCGGGCAAAAACAGCTTCTTACTTAGGAAGCCAACGTCGCGGAGACCGCTAAAGGAGCATTATGGAACAGCAATCTATTCCACAATATAGTATCAGAGGCCACCAAATATGGGGCTTCAAAGATATGACGCATTTTCTGGATCACCTATTTGCAGACGGTGAAACAAAATCAGGTACGCTGGTGGCTATCAATGCTGAAAAAGTGATGACAGCAGAAAAGGATGCGGCATTAAATACGTTGCTTGGGCAAGCGGAATATCTCTATGCAGATGGTATCAGTATTGTGCGCGCTATTCGCCGTAAATACCCTCAAGCGCAAGTCTCTCGTGTAGCGGGAGCTGATCTTTGGGAAGCGTTAATGGAACGCGCAGGGAAAGAAGGCACGCCTGTTTTTTTAGTTGGTGGTAAGCCGGAGATCCTTGAGCAAACAGAGAATAAGCTACGAGCGCAGTGGAATGTGAATATTGTTGGCTCACAAAATGGCTATTTTACGGCAGAGGATAGAGATGCTCTGTTTGAGCGAATTCGAGCCAGCGGCGCAAAAATTGTAACAGTCGCGATGGGGTCACCCAAGCAAGAGATCTTAATGCGCGATTGTCGAAAAGTTTACCCAGATGCACTCTATATGGGCGTTGGTGGCACTTACGATGTCTTTACTGGGCACGTAAAACGCGCCCCTAAAGTCTGGCAAAATTTAGGATTAGAGTGGTTATATCGCTTATTATCTCAGCCGACCCGCATTAAAAGACAGTTTAAATTGTTGAAATTTTTAGCTTACTACTATGGCGGCAAGCTGTAGTTTTGCATAGCATGTCACGGCGTAAGTTACCTTTATTGCGCTGTGACATGTCACCATCTTGTCAATTTTCACCTCCCTTTAATAACATAAACGTTACTTCTGGTCTCTTTCTTCAATTATTTCTATAATTCATCAAAAATACATGTAAGTTACGAGCTTTCGGTTCAAACACTGGAATATGTCATTTTTTTCGACTGATAAAACAGTCTTTTTATGAATATTGATTGTGCTTATTACTATAAATACTCATAAGCCATGATTTATCTTTTTTGTTACGACAGGGGAATTTATGGAGAATTCACAGCAAGGGCTACAGCGAGGCTTAGAGGCACGTCATATTGAGCTGATTGCACTAGGTGGAACAATCGGTGTTGGCCTTTTTATGGGATCAGCGAGCACCTTAAAGTGGGCAGGTCCTTCAGTATTGTTAGCCTATATTATTGCAGGCATTTTTGTCTTTTTTATTATGCGCTCAATGGGGGAAATGTTGTTTGTAGAGCCTGTGACAGGCTCTTTTGCTGCCTTTGGTTATAAATATTTAAGCCCATTTTGGGGATGTTTAACGGCGTGGGGCTACTGGTTTATGTGGGTGGCTGTAGGTATCTCAGAGATCACCGCCATCGGCTCTTATGCTTCCTATTGGTTCCCCGATGCACCTCAGTGGGTATTTGCCTTAACCGCCGTTATCTTGGTGGCCTTAGCGAACCTTGCGGCGGTTAGGTTGTATGGTGAGCTAGAATTTTGGTTTGCGATGATAAAGGTGACAACTATTGTTGTCATGATTTTAATCGGCTTAGGGCTAATATTCCTTGGGATCGGTAACCATTTTGAGCCAATAGGCCTTGGTAATTTAACAGAGCATGGCGGTTTTTTTGCGGGGGGTTGGAAAGGGTTCCTGTTTGCATTATGTATTGTTGTCGCTTCTTACCAAGGGGTAGAGCTAGTGGGGATCACCGCCGGTGAAGCTAAAAATCCACAGGTTACGTTGAAAAAGGCGATCAATAATATTCTATGGCGTATTTTAATTTTTTATGTCGGCGCCATTTTTATTGTCGTGACTTTGTTCCCTTGGACTGAAGTTGGTCAACAAGGTAGCCCATTTGTACTGACCTTTGCAAAAGTTGGTATTGTTTCGGCGGCGGCTGTCATTAACTTTGTCGTACTAACTGCCGCGTTGTCCGGTTGTAATAGTGGCATGTACAGTGGAGGGCGAATGCTGTATGCGTTAGCTCAAAACAAGCAACTACCACCTTCATTATTGAAACTCACACGTAATGGCGTGCCAGCGCGCTGTGTTGGCTTCACGATACTGTGCCTATTAGTCGGCTCAAGTTTAAATTATATTATTCCTGACTCAGAGAAAGTCTTTGTTTATGTCTATAGTGCGAGCGTTCTACCCGGTATGGTGCCTTGGTTGGTTATTTTGACTAGTCAGCTCCGCTTTCGTCAGCAAAACAAAGATAAGCTAGCTCAACACCCATTTAAATCCATTTTATTTCCTTGGGTGAACTATGCCACCTTACTGTTTTTAGTTTGTGTGTTGGTAGGGATGGCGATTAACCCTGAGACGCGGTTATCGTTAATTGTTGGCGCTATCTTTTTAGCGGTAGTGTCTATCCTGTACTTTTTGCTCCGGATCATCAATCGTGGTAAAGGTGATAGTACAATCCACTCTTGATGATATTTTTATTTAACATTTTCGTGATAAAGAGAGGAAAAATGCTCTCTTTATCGACAAAACGAGCAAAAGGCAAGCAATCGATATTTTTATTGAAAAAAGGACTAGACAGGGAGTGATTAAATCCGTACTATCCACACCCGCAACGGCGTTAAGCGCCCGTAGCTCAGCTGGATAGAGCGCTGCCCTCCGGAGGCAGAGGTCTCAGGTTCGAATCCTGTCGGGCGCGCCATTAAATTAGCGTGCGGCTACGGTTGGCAAGACAATGTTGTATGTAGTATAATAGCAACGCTTTGAATAAAGTGAAGTTATGGTGGCTATAGCTCAGTTGGTAGAGCCCTGGATTGTGATTCCAGTTGTCGTGGGTTCGAGTCCCATTAGCCACCCCATTCTTTTGTGACATTGCGAGGGTGGCGGAATTGGTAGACGCGCTAGCTTCAGGTGTTAGTGTCCTCAGGACGTGGGGGTTCAAGTCCCCCCTTTCGCACCACGAAAAGAGTGAAGAAAATACAAATAGTATCGGCGAGTAGCGCAGCTTGGTAGCGCAACTGGTTTGGGACCAGTGGGTCGGAGGTTCGAATCCTCTCTCGCCGACCAAATTTAGAAAACTCCGCTTTGAATAAGCGGGGTTTTTGCTTTTTAGCGCATACCCATTATCGGCGGAATCAATCCTTTTCCTCTTCTAGCTTATCTAATCTTTCGCACTTGATTGTTGTGTGGTCATTATCCCTCGACCTGAAATGTTGTTTACTTCCCTATGTTTTTCACTGTTTTTAAATGCAGACTGGACGTGCTATTTTTGGGGAATAAACTATCTCTAATTAATTGCTTTTATTGGTTATTTTTCATTGATAATAGTTGATGTCGTAAAATAGATACAAAGCTATATTTTGCTGTCTCCAAATGGAGACATATAACATCATGATTTATATGAATAAATAACTAATAGTTATTTGGTGTCTCTGAATTGAGACAGCGAAGTCGGGCTGTCGTCATGATGGATAGCGAGTATCGCTGGCTAACATAGCGGATATTTGAAAAAAACGATGTCATCTCGCAGGCTTGCTAAAAAAACGGGATAAAAAATAGCCATATTTCTGTTTTGGAAAAGTTGGCACGCATCCTGCATTACTTATTATGTAGATGCTCATTCCACTCATTATGATAGCAATGCTTCATAAACCTAGGAATGATGCAAAGCCGATTATCGGTGCCTATTGTCCAATATAGATGAACAAGAGCTCATCCTCTTCTCATCAACCCATGGACGAAACGTTGAGTGAGGCACCATCCGTCTGTAGACCTGATTGTATATTTACACCTGTCATTGTTGGCAGGTGTTTTTTTTTTGCATGCGAACTCATCAGCCAAAACTGATCCCCTCTTGAACCGTATTTTGTTGCTTGAGGAAATCAGTTCACATCATACATTAGATTAATTTTTTCTGTTACAGAACCATTTGCTAAACCAACGAGTAATGTAGGTATAGCAAAGAATAATGAATGTAATGATGAAGATGTCTTTGTTTAAATCAACGGTATTGAAACCGATAATCGTGATAAAAACAAAGGGTGACAAAATGAGAAGTAAAAGATCAAAAAATATTTGCAGTCGATTTGGGGTTGCAATAATCCAGCACCAAATAGTTTTAATTACATTCATGTAGATATCCTGAGTCCGGTTAAATCAAAGGCAATGTATTATTTATACACTATGTAAATGATATATTACAGAACAACAGTTGCTTTGTTTGATGTTATGCGAAAATCAATTATTTTTCAGCTTTATTTGTGCGCTTTTAATTTCATAATGCACAGTTAAGTTCTTTTTTAGATGGGTTTAATAAGTAGGTTGACTATTAATCATAAGATGGTTAATAAAAAATATTCAATTAACTATGATTCTTTTTAGAAGGAATAATAACAAATAAAAAGCTCCGCATATGAACGGAGCTTTTTTATTATAAATATTTATTGCTACGGTTATTAACTTCGATCTTTCTTCAGTGAATGTAGCAACGCTTCTTGGCGAATTTTTGCAGCTTCTTCGGCTTTATGTAGCTTATCTAGCGCATCGGCTAGCCAAGCGGCGTCGTGTGCATCGAAACGCTGTGCTAATGCTGCTTTGAAATAAGACTCCGCGTGTTCCCATTGCGCATGCTGCAAGGCGATTTGCCCCATTGTGCTATTGAGTAATGGCGTAGCTCCAGATTGTTTAACCAACTGTTTTAACACTTTTTCCAGTTGCTCTGGTTTATCACTACGTAGCCTTGGGGCTAACAGTAATAAGCGCTCATCATATTGTTGCTTTAAGCCATCAATAATAATTTTCTCAGCGCTTTCCATATCATTACATTCAATTAAATGTTCAGCTAAGAAAGATTGTAATGCGATTTCATGGCGAATTTTACGTGGCTGTGCTTTCCACCACTCTTTAAGACCTTCGCTACCGTTTTCTGCCATACACTGGTTCATTAACCCCTTATAAGCTTTGAGCTTTAAGGCTTCTAACTCATCTTCACTGTGCAGCTGGACTTTTGCCATGACAGGCAGTAGCTCAATCAGTGCTTGATAAGCGCCAGAACGTAGATAGGCTTGCTCGGCAAGGCGTAAAATCTCAGGGTGTCTTGGGGCTTGATCAAGAAGTTTGTCGATGCCAGTTCGAGCCGCATAGACCTCATCTTCCGCTAATTGAATACGAACACGGCTGATATCTACAGGCAGTTGATCACTGCCAGCCACTTCTGCGGCTCTATTGAGATATTGGTGAGTTCGGTATTCATCACCACGCTGTTGCGCGGCTTCAGCAGCCAGTAAGTAGTTGATAACAGGCTGTTGAGAGAAGTCAGCATGCTTACTCATCAACTTTTCGACTTGATCGAAATCCCCTTCAGCTAGCTTTAAGAGGGCTTTTTGGGTTTGCGAGTGCGCTTTATGGTACTTACGACCACTCACCCAGCCTTTAGTCCGAGAGGTTGTGCTGATAAAACGACGATAGCACCAACCTAAAAAGAGCAATACGAATTGTAGTAATATAAAAGACAGAACTAAACTGGTGACACTGGTCGTAATGTCATAATTATCTGTACGGATGAAGACATAGCCTTGGTGACCGGCTAATAGCGGCCCTAAGATAATGCCTGCGATCAGAACAATAAAGAGGATGAATACTTTAATCATAATTACCCCTTCTGCTCATTAGTTGGTGCTGTAACGACCGAACTTTCTGATTTTTCGGGTTTAGCCTCAGTTTCAGAAGGTTGTTTTTCCTCCTTTACTGCGGGGGTTGCTGACGCTTTTGCACTTTCCTCTGATTGGGCAAGTAGGTTACGAACACGTGCCTGCATAACTTTTTCAAGTTTTGGCTGACTTTCTAATGTATCAGGCATTTCAGTGTCGATTGATTGATTAAGTAACTCATCAACTTCAGCAAGGAAAGCTTTGGTTGCCGGTGCATTCACATCAAAATAGGCACGTACCCAAGTAGAGACTTGCTCTAAAGATTGCTTATAGGTCTCTTCTTGATAGCGAGGAACCGCTTGTGCAGCAATGAGTAATTGAGAACGAATGTTTTCACGTAAATAGATGTCCTGATTTGGCGCAAGCAGTGGCGCTTCAGAGCCATCACGAGCACGTACAGTAATAAAATCACTGGTAAAGCTTTTCCAACTGCGTGATAAGTTCTGTTTCCAGTCGGCAATATCACCGGAGACCTGTTCGTCATCATCAACTTTGGCATCACCGCTATTGATATCGTTTAGGCGCAAGTTGTCAACTTCATTACTTAACTGGTTCAAACGTAGAATAATACCGTCGTAATCGACTTGGTTGATAGCCGCTAAGCTAGCAATATCATTTTTAATCGCTTTACGAATATCCAAAAGGCTAGGATCATTCATCTCTGCAAGGCTGGAATCGGCGCTTTTCAAAAGTACGGCGGCAGTAACTGGGTCGTGATCATTCCACAATTTTCTGCCTGCCATTTTGACCATAAAGTCAGCTTGCGCCAGTAACCAGCTTTTTACGTCTGAACTGGATAATGCATTGACGTGCGCTTGTAGCTCTTGCATACGGCGGTTTAGTTGATCTTCATACTCGCGAGCTTGTGAGCTTAGTGCTGACTGTGAAGCGACCAGAGAATCTAAACGTTGCCTATCCGCTTTTTGTTGTTCAATTAATTCACTCAACTGTTTTTTTAACTCACTATTTTCATTAGCGAGTTGTGTATTACTTTGTTGAGTAAAATAATAAATACCACCGCCGATAGCGATGATAATAGCGATAGCGATGGCACTACCGATGAGACCAGAACGTTTTTGCTCCGAAGACGGCTTAGTTTGGCGGTTGTTTGGGGTATCCGCGACAGTATCGTTGTTGACCGTTTCGGTAGATTTATTGTGTTCCGTCATAAATTAGCATCCCATGTCGGTTGAGAGTAATGCTTCTAATAAAGCATTATTATCTGCGCTATTTGCCACACAGACCTGTTGCCAGCCAATTTGGCGAGCTTGGTCTGCAATCCGTTCGCTGACAACCAATAAACGGCGATTAAACCACCATGCTTTTGTATTTTCAGCGATCAATTCATTTAATAAGGCTAACATTTGACCACTACTGATAACAATATCTGTAATGCCCTTATTAACCCATTGTTGATTAAACTCTGCTTTATCATACAAAACAGGGTGTCTTGTATAACATTCGCAATATTCCACCTGCGCTCCCCTAGACCGTAACGTAGAGGCGAGGAGTTCCCTACCACCATTGCCCCGTAAGAGCAGCGCACGTTTCCCTTCAAGAAACTGTAATTCAGGAAGGCTTAGCAATGCTTCGCTGGTTTCGCCATGCTCAGGCCAGCGGATCATTTTGCTTGTTAGCGCCTCAAAATACTGACCAGTTGAACGACCGATCCCATAATAGGATAACTTATCTGACCAGTTGCGTCCTGCTTGTTTAAGGGTTAAATCTGCATACCAGACCGCATTTTTAGATAAAAGAAAAACTAAATCATTTTGAGTGAGCTGTTGAAGGCGTGATCCGAGTAAGTCTAATTCAGCCCCCGGCCCCACCTGAATAAGTGGCAAAGCGAATGCTTCTGCCCCTTTTGCTTTGATGGCAGCAACAAGCTCAGAGCCAGCAGGCTCCGGCCGAGTGACTAATACCTTCATGCTGGCGGATTTCCTTGGTAAACTTCCGCCAGTATTTCACGTGCACCTTTATCAAGCAGCTCCTCAGCGAGGGAGATACCTGCTTGAGTGGCTTGCTCTGGTGTGGTTAAACGTTCCCCACGGATAACTTGACTGCCATCAGGCGCGCCAACTAGTGCACGTAGCCAAATTTGTCCATCTTGCCAAATTGCATAGCTACCGATAGGCACTTGGCAGCCTCCTTCAAGGCGCATGTTCATTGCACGTTCAGCAAGCACACAGACAGAAGTATTATCATCATTAAGCTTTTCAAGTAGTTGGCGAGTGCGTTCATCATCTAGGCGGCATTCGATGCCCACCGCACCTTGCCCAACTGCGGGCAGAGATTGCTCTGGTGCTAATGCTGTACGAATTCGCGCTTCTAGACCTAACCGTTTCAGCCCAGCGACAGCCAAAATGATGGCATCATATTCCCCGTTATCCAGCTTTGAGAGACGCGTACCAACATTACCTCGTAGGTCACGGATAACAAGGTCAGGGCGTAGTTCCCTTAATTGGCATTGGCGGCGTAGGCTGGATGTACCAACGACACTGCCCGCAGGTAGTGCATCAAGACTATCATATTGATTAGACACGAAAGCATCGCGGGGATCTTCACGTTCACAAATTGTCACCAGCCCTAGGCCCTCAGGGAATTCAACGGGAACATCTTTCATTGAGTGAACGGCAATATCGGCCCGTTTTTCCAGCAGGGCAAGCTCTAGCTCTTTAACAAAGAGGCCTTTACCGCCGACTTTGGCGAGTGGCGTATCTAGAATGATATCGCCTTTAGTGACCATGGGAACTAGCTCAACTTGTAAGCCTGGATGAAATTGCTCTAGCTTCTCTTTAACAAAGTAAGCTTGCCACAGAGCTAAAGGGCTTTTACGTGTTGCAATACGGACAATATTCGTTGATGTCATTTCGCTGCTTTCTCAGGCATAAACTGCCATAGATTAACTATACAATTATCCCTAGTTTTAACATTTTAGCGATGGGTTTTCCAGTTAGGGCCTCCTAAACCCTCCGTTTATAGAGCGCATTATTCATAAAAATCTTCTCTTTATGATTGAGATAAATAAGAGGGAGCCATCGTAAACAGAGAGTGCCATCCCTATTTTTTTAGCTATTTGTGCTGTGCAGGGAGTAAAAAAGTTTCAATTTACGTCAATCTAGTGGTGAAGCGTTCAAGCATAGGCGCAATGCGAATTAGATTTGAAATAGGCGCTGGATGTATGTTTTTTGAACGAACGAACAATTTGTTATTATTCCATTGATAAACAAGGGATATTCGGGGGTTATAAAAAATAAAAAGCCTTTTTATACAATATGTTGAAAATTAATTTGTATCAAAAATACACAGATAAAATTATGTGATCTACTTTACCCTTTTGCTGCAAGGTGTTAAATTGATCACGTTTCCGACAATTCATTTGAAAAAAATTTTAAATATATTTCTATCTGTTAGGTGCTGGGTTTTACCCAGATTTGTTGTTAAGTTCATTCAGCCAGGCGTATCCCTTGTATCTCTATATTGAAACTTTAAAGCAGAGACTTGATGCGATAAACCAACTTCGGTTAGATCGCGCGACAGCGTCAATGGATGAAACCTTTTGTAAGGTTTACAGCCTGCTGCCTGTCTTGTTTCATTATCATCACCCTATGATACCGGGTTATATCGAAGGGAATGTCCCTTATGGCGTTTGCTTCTTCACCCCCGACAATGACCAAAAACTTTGGTTATCCCAATTTGGCAAGTATCTTCCCAACGCAGAAAAAGCGAATGGTGAGTTACCGATAACGGGAATTTACTCGATGGGTAGCACCTCCTCAGTTGGCCAAAGCCAATGCTCCGATATTGATATCTGGGTCTGCCATCCCTCATGGTTAGATAACGAAGAGAAACGCCTGCTACAAAAAAAATGTACCTTAATCGAGCAGTGGGCAGCTTCTTTAGGCATTGATGTGACAGTCTTCTTAATCGATGAAAACCGTTTTCGCCATCATGCTAGCGGGCATATCGGTGGGGAAGATTGTGGTTCAACACAACATATTTTATTGCTGGATGAATTTTACCGCACCGCAGTACGTATGGCAGGTAAAAGATTGTTATGGACTATGGTGCCAGTTGAAGAAGAGCATCATTACGATGAATATGTTATGGCGCTTTATGCACAAGGTGTATTGACGCCAAATGAATGGCTCGATCTCGGTGGGTTAGGGGAGTTGTCAGCGGCCGAATATTTCGGGGCTAGCTTATGGCAATTATATAAGAGTGTCGATTCCCCTTATAAAGCCGTCTTAAAAAGTTTACTTCTCGAGTCTTATTCGTGGGATTACCCAAAAGGTAAGTTATTAGCATTAGAATTTAAACGTCATCTTCATGCGGGTGAGATAGTTTGTTACGGTCTAGACTCGTATTGTTTGATGTTAGAACGTGTCACCCGTTATTTAATTGAAATAAATGATACCACCCGTCTTGATTTAATCCGCCGCTGTTTCTACCTCAAAGTCTGTGAAAAATTATCTAAAGATACAGAAAATGAATGCTCTGGCTGGCGACGCGATGTGCTATCTCAGTTAGTTGAATCATGGGGATGGGGTGCTGAACGCTTAGCGATGTTAGATTCGCGTAGTCAATGGAAAATTGAACGAGTTCGTGAAGCACACAATGAATTGCTCGATACGATGATGCAAAGCTATCGTAATTTAATCCGTTTTGCGCGTCGTAATAATTTAAGCGTCAGTGCTAGCCCACAAGATATTGGCGTATTGACGCGTAAGTTATACGCAGCGTTTGAAGCGCTACCGGGTAAAGTGACGTTAGTGAACCCACAAATATCACCGGATCTTAGTGAGCAACACCTCACATTTATTTATGTTCCGCCGGGTCGTGCGAATCGTAGTGGTTGGTACTTATATAACCAAGCTCCGTATATTGAAACCATTATTGGTCATCAGCCGCTCGAATATAACCGTTATTTAAATAAACTCGTCGCATGGGCTTATTTTAATGGGTTATTGACCGAAAATACTCAGGTGTATATGCATCATGGGCAATCTCAGTGTGATGAGAAGAAATTATTGGAATTGATGCATGACGTATCAGGGCACTTCCCGATACGCCTACCAGCACCGACGCCCAAAGCATTATATAGCCCCTGTGAAATTCGCCATTTGGCTATCATTGTCAATTTAGAGCAAGACCCCACCCAAGTTTATTCGAATCAAGTTGTGCATTTTGATTTTAGAAAATTAGATGTCTTTAGCTTTGGTCAAGAGCAGCGTTGTCTTATCGGCAGTATTGATTTGCTGTATCGCAACTCATGGAATGAGGTGAGAACGCTTCACTTTAGTGGCGAGCAGTGCATGTTAGAAGCACTTAAAACCATTTTAGGTAAGATGCACCAAGATGCCGCGCCACCAGACGCTGTAGAGGTGTTCTGCTACAGTGAGCATTTGCGTGGGCTAGTCAGAACGCGTGTGCAGCAATTGGTGTCAGAGTGTATTGATTTGCGTTTATCAAGTAACCGTAATGATCCGGGGCGTTTCAAAGCCCTGCGCATTGCCGGACAGACATGGGGCTTGTTCTTTGAACGCTTAAACGTCTCTGTTCAGAAGCTCGAAAATGCGGTGGAGTTTTATGGTGCTATTTCGCATAACAAACTCCATGGTTGGCCAGTAAAACTCAATGCGAAAGAGAACAACCATTTACCAGCGGTTGTCGATGGTTATGCAAGTGAAGGGATCGTACAGTTTTTCTTTGAGAATACAGCGGATAACACAGGGTTTAATATTTATGTGTTGGATGAAGCCAACCGTGTTGAGATCTACTCACATTGTGAAGGCTCTAAAGAAGAGTTGGTGCGTGATGTGAGCCGCTTCTACTCGTCATCTCATGATCGCTTCACATACGGTGCAAGCTTTATTAATTTTAACCTGCCACAGTTTTATCAAATCGTAAACCATCAAGGCAAAAGCCAAGTTATCCCCTTTTCGGGAGGCTCTTGGCCCTTCGATATCGAAAAAGATGAGATGACACACTCAGAGCATTTTGAGTCATCACCTCATCATCGCGCACACTACTATTAATGAGCCTTTAAAATGCGAAAGGTTCACCACTTTGTGTAGCAATCGCCTGTGCAAGCATATCTGTAAAACGTTGGCCTGAACGGTCGCATACCCAGTCGTTATCTTTATAATCGTAGTGATAGCCCCCCTGTTTCGTGGCGAGCCAAATTTGGTGGAAAGGTTCTTGTCGGTTGATGATGATTTTGCTGCCATCTTCAAAACTGAGCGTCATTACGCCACCATTCGTTTCACAATCGATATCCGCATCGCCGTCATAATTATCCAAATGCTCTTCGATTGAAGCCATCATTTGGTCGGCAAGTTGGTGAAATTCACTATCATTCACGGTTAGTTCCCTATTTGTTTAAATCATTCGCTAGTGGAAATTATAGGTGTGAACATCAATGGGGGTCAATTGACGGTAGAAATGTACCGGTACCCTCTGATTTTCCATGATGGCAGTTAAAACATTTGTTGGTGGCTCCCCTTTTAAGCATTATGCTATTGTGGATGGGGAACAAAATCACGACTCAATTGATGAACAATAGTGATTTGCAAAGGCAGCCCTGTTAATCTGTTACCTTATTCAGACGTCACAAGTTAGTTTTACAGGCGAAATATAATGAAAAAAAGTTTAGTTGGACTCTCTGCGCTTATTATTTTGTTCACTCTTTCTGGTTGTGGCTTAAAAGGCCCTCTTTATTTCCCACCAGAAGATAAGGCGACATCATCACAATCATCTGATGAAACACAAAATAGCACAGCGGCAGATTCGCGAGTGTCGACCTCAAACCAACAATAAGCTGCTGCGATGGAGCGGAATATGCAATTTTCTAAAATGCATGGCTTAGGTAATGACTTCATGGTTGTTGATGGTGTCACTCAGAATGTTTACTTTTCTCCTGAGTTGATTAGCCGTCTTGCTGATAGACATACTGGGGTTGGTTTTGACCAATTACTGTTAGTTGAGGCGCCTTATGATCCTGATTTAGACTTCCATTACCGCATTTTTAATGCAGATGGCAGTGAAGTCGCACAATGTGGGAATGGCGCCCGCTGTTTTGCTCGTTTTGTGCGTTTGAAAGGGCTAACAAATAAACAAAAGATTAAGGTCAGTACCCAATCTGGACGTATGGTATTGACAATCAATGAAAATGACGATGTTTGCGTGAACATGGGAGAGCCGGAGTTTGAGCCTCAGAAAGTACCGTTTCGCGCCATCAAAGCGGAAAAGACCTATATTATTCGCGCTTTAGAACGTACAGTGTTATGTGGTGTTGTTTCAATGGGCAATCCCCATTGTGTGATCCAAGTTGAAAGCGTCAAAACGGCGGAAGTGGAAATTTTAGGCCCTGTATTGGAGAGCCATGAACGTTTCCCTGAGCGAACCAATGTTGGTTTTATGGAAATCGTCAGTGCTCACCATATCCGTTTGCGGGTGTTTGAACGTGGTGCCGGCGAAACACAAGCCTGTGGCAGTGGTGCATGTGCGGCGGTCGCGATTGGCATTCAGCAAGGGTTACTGGCTAATCAGGTAAAAGTTGATTTACCGGGTGGTTCACTCGACATAAGTTGGAATGGTCCAGGCACTCCGTTATATATGACAGGCCCTGCCAGTCATGTTTATGATGGTGTGATCCAGCTCTAAGCTTTATTCAATTATCAAGAGGTTATAATGGATAAACCGGAAGTAGCACTAGACAGCCCTTATCAAATTGATGATAGCCAAGTGGTGCGTTACTTACAGGAACAGCCAGATTTCTTTATCCGTAATGCCTCGCTTATTGAACAGCTTACAATCCCACATGCTATTCAGGGAGCCATTTCGCTCCCTGAAGCCGTCATGAACCGTCAACGTTTGAAAATCAAACAACTCGAACAAGATATCTGTTTCATGGTTGAACAGGCTCATGAAAACGGTCAACTATTTGATGAATTGCTGTATTTAGTGATTGAGATGTCAATGGCGCAGAGCCTGAGTGACATGTTAAACAGCTTGAATCGCTGGGCGAAAAAATTAGGTCTATCCGGGGCATCTGTGCGTCTATTTAGTGATTGCTGGCGGCTATCTGCTCCGCTTGATGCCCAAGCACTTGTCGTGTCTCGACGTGCATTTGAGTCGATTCGTATTCAGCGTTTCGGTGATAAGACCCACTATTTAGGCCATTTAAACGGCCCTGAAATACAACTTTTACTGCCTGATGCCATGAATGTGGCGTCAGTGGCTATCTCACTATTTGGTCATCATGGGGAATCTGGCATGGTGATATTTACGAGTCGCGACCGAGATCACTATCAACAGGGTATGGGAACGGTTATGTTAGAGAAAGTGGCTCAAATTCTACCGAGGTTACTTTGCCGATGGATAGAGCGCCTATAACCCCCCAGCCACAAGGGCTGATGATCCAAGTCGAAGCATTTTTACGTTATTTACAAATTGAGCGTAGGCTCAGCCCTGTCACTATCACCAATTATCGCCGTCAACTCACGGTGGTCGTAGAGATGCTGAATGAAATGAACGTCAGCGAATGGCGGCAATTAGATGCCACGAAAGCGCGCAACGTGGCAGCAAAAAGTCGTCGTAAAGGCTTACAAGCTGCCAGTATGGCATTACGTTTATCGGCATTGCGGAGTTTCTGTGATTGGATGGTGCAACAAGATAAGCTTTCTGCAAATCCAGTGACTGCCGTCCATGCACCAAAGGCCAAAAAACGTTTACCCAAAAATATGGATGTGGATGAAGTTTCAAAGTTGCTGAGCATGGAAAGCGGCGACCCGCTGGTGGTCCGTGATAGGACAATGTTAGAAGTGATGTATGGTGCGGGGTTACGTTTATCTGAATTGGTTGGGTTAGATGTTCGTCATTTAGACCTCGCGATGGGTGAGGTCAGAGTGATGGGGAAAGGGAGTAAAGAGCGTAAGATCCCATTAGGCAAAACCGCAGTGAGCTGGTTAAAGCGTTGGTTAGAAATGCGAGAGCTGTACGAGCCGGAAGATGGTGCCGTTTTTATCTCTACAAAGAGTGGTAAACGCATATCTAACCGTAATGTTCAAAAGCGCTTTGAGCAATGGGGGATCAAACAAGGGGTTAATAGCCACATTAACCCTCATAAATTGCGTCACTCATTTGCAACACATATCCTTGAATCAAGTGGTAATTTACGCGGTGTGCAAGAGTTGCTCGGTCATGCAAATTTATCGACGACACAAATCTACACACACCTAGATTTCCAGCATCTGGCTAATGTTTATGATGTGGCTCATCCCAGAGCAAAAAGGGAGAAACCTTAATGCATTTTTACCGTCCGTTATCACCTATTCAGGCCATTACGTTTGACTTAGATGATACATTGTATGACAACCATCCGGTCATTGATAAAACGGAAGAAGAAGTGTTACGTTTTGTCCGTGAATATGATGCGCAGTTTAATCATTTTACCCATGATGACTTATACACTTTTCGCAATATTGTGGCGAAGCAAGAGCCTGATATTTGCCATGACATCACGCGTTGGCGTTGGTTATCATCGAAAATGATGTTTTGCCACTATGGGTACAGCCGTGAAGACGCGCAAAAAGGGGCGGATGACCTCATGGCTCATTTTACTTATTGGCGTAATCAAATCGATGTTCCTGAATCCACTCACCAAACACTCACTCAGTTAGCCAAAAAATTGCCATTGGTAGCAATTACTAACGGTAATGCAGAGCCTGATGCGTGTGGATTAGGGCAATATTTTCAGTTTGTATTAAAAGCTGGCCCGGATGGGCGCTCGAAACCCTATTGTGATATGTATCGGTTAGCCGCTCAAAAGTTAGCACTGGAGCCTCATGCCATTTTGCATGTTGGCGATAATTTGCTGACTGATGTCGAAGGTGCGATCCGCAGTGGTATGCAAGCTTGTTGGATCAATGTCGACAATAAGACGCTGATGGAAGAAAAAGATGTCCGCTTATTGCCGCATGTTGAAATTTCTCAGTTGGCTTCTCTATTGTCACTGGTATAATCATTTTTCTGTATAAAAATACAGTGGTCGTCGCCACTGTTCTGCTTTGATGGTAATTATGGACGTTTCTTATCTGCTCGAAGGCCTTAACGACAAACAGCGTGAAGCGGTTGCTGCACCACGCACTAACTTATTAGTACTTGCGGGAGCGGGTAGTGGTAAAACGCGTGTGTTAGTACATCGGATTGCTTGGTTAATGGCGGTTGAGCATGCATCGCCATTTTCGATTATGGCGGTGACCTTTACCAACAAAGCGGCGGCAGAAATGCGCCACCGTATTAATCAATTGATTGGCTCAAGTGAAGGTGGCATGTGGATAGGAACGTTCCATGGTTTAGCACATCGCCTTCTACGCCAACATTATCTGGATGCTGGCCTACCACAAGATTTTCAAATTTTAGATAGTGATGACCAGTATCGGTTAATTCGCCGTTTGCTAAAAGCGATGAACCTTGATGAAAAGCAGTGGCCACCCCGTCAGGGCATGTGGTATATCAACGGCAAAAAAGATGAGGGGCTACGGCCTCAACATATTGAGTGCTATGGTAATCCGGTTGAAAGCACTTGGCTGAAAGTATATCAAGCCTATCAAGAAGCTTGTGATCGTGCGGGGCTAGTGGATTTTGCTGAGCTCCTGTTACGCGCCCATGAACTGTGGCTGAACAAACCTCATGTGCTACAACATTATCGCGAACGCTTCACCAATATTTTAGTCGACGAATTCCAAGATACTAACAGTATCCAATATGCGTGGATCCGAGTGTTAGCGGGTGACACGGGTAAAGTGATGATCGTCGGCGATGATGATCAGTCCATTTATGGCTGGCGTGGTGCACAAGTGGAAAATATTCAGCGTTTTTTGAATGATTTTCCCGGTGCCGAAACTATCCGTCTTGAGCAAAATTATCGTTCGACGAATAATATTCTGAAAGCCGCTAACGCATTGATCGCACATAATAGTGATCGATTAGGGAAAAATTTATGGACGGAAGGCGGTGATGGCGAGCCAATCTCTCTCTATTGTGCTTTCAATGAATTAGATGAAGCACGTTATATTGTCAGTCGTATTAAACAGTGGCAAGAAAATGGGGGAGCTTTGCAAGATTGTGCCATGCTATACCGTAGTAATGCTCAGTCGCGTGTACTGGAAGAAGCCCTTATTCAAAGCGCGATGCCATATCGTATATATGGTGGTCAGCGTTTCTTCGAACGCCAAGAGATCAAAGATGCCCTCTCTTATTTAAGGCTTATTGCTAACCGCAATGATGATGCGTCGTTTGAACGAGTTGTGAATACACCGACGCGGGGCATTGGTGAGCGGACGCTGGATACGGTACGGCAAACCGCGCGTGATCAACAACTGACACTCTGGGAAAGTTGTGAATATTTATTGCGTGAGCAAGTCCTCGGTGGGCGAGCGGCGGCAGCGATTGAACGTTTCTTAGAATTAGTGGATGCACTTGCGAAAGAAACGCAAGAGATGCCACTGCATGTACAAACGGATAGAGTGATCAATGACTCTGGCTTACGTGCAATGTATGAGCAAGAAAAAGGGGAAAAAGCACAAGCGCGTATCGAAAACTTGGAAGAGTTAGTCAACGCAACGCGCGACTTTAGCTATCAAGATGAAGATCAGGATCTGATGCCACTGCAGGCTTTCTTATCTCACGCAGCGCTCGAATCGGGAGATGGGCAAGCGGATATTCATCAAGATGCAGTCCAACTGATGACGCTTCACTCGGCTAAAGGTTTGGAATTCCCGAATGTATTTATCGTGGGCATGGAAGAAGGAATGTTCCCAAGCCAAATGTCGATGGATGAAAGTGGGCGTTTGGAAGAAGAGCGGCGTTTGGCTTATGTGGGGATCACTCGAGCTATGCAAAAGTTGACGATAACTTATGCAGAAAGCCGCCGTTTATATGGGAAAGAGGTCTATCACCGTCCGTCACGTTTTATTGCGGAATTACCGACGGAATGTGTTGAAGAAGTGCGTTTACGTGCAACCGTATCACGCCCTGTTAATCACCAACGCCTTGGCACACCCGTTACTCGAAATGATTCAGGGTATGCGTTGGGGCAACGTGTTCGCCATCCGAAATTTGGTGAAGGCACAATTATTAACTTGGAAGGCAGTGGTGAGCATTGTCGACTGCAAATTGCTTTTCAAGGGCAAGGGATCAAATGGCTGGTTGCATCGTATGCACGGTTAGAAAATTTATAGTTTATTGATAAATGCCAATTCTAATTTCGCTATTAGAATTGGCATTTTTATAGTTTTCACTTTTATTATAAACGAATTAATTAATAGCTTTATGTGGTTTTAATTAACGTATATAAAATTAAAATTTGTTTTGTTCTCCTCTCAGTTATATATTTTTAACGCTCCGTATTGCTATCAGCTAGTACGTTTATTTAAAACTAAGGGAAAATAAAATGGATTTTGTAAATAGAGATGATATAACTAATTATAAAAATAAGTTTAATGCAATTAAAAAGGATTATGATCAATTTATCGGTGATAATCAATCTGTATTAAGAGTATTAGAAACAGAAATAAATCATCTAACTACGAGCCCATATGTAGCGCAATATAAAAGAAACCAACAACTAATACAATGGATTAATAGCGCTATTTATCATATTGAAAAAGCCAATAAAATAATATTAAAACAGTTATCCAATTACAGCTCATCATTACGTGCTTTTGAACGGGGTAAACAGCCTTTCCCTGGGGCTTTTAGTCATGGCGTGATCAAATTTGATCTTGAGTTTCCTGAGTCGGTAATGAGTGAATTGCGCTTTACGGCACGTCATGCAATCGGGCAAACAATGGATAGATTCACTGAATTGGATAAACGCGTTTCATCGTTAAGCAGCAACAGTCCATCATCATTAGAGAAGACGCCAGTAAATAGCCCGTTCTTAGAGAGCGTACAGGTTGCACTAAAGGTGACGACGTTGGATTACCTTGATGCTTATAGAAGGCAAACCAAATTGTGTGATAAGGCGCTTTCAGATATTAAACATGCTTTTAAAGGGGCGAATTCAAAAATTAACAAAATAGAAGCGCTATCGCGTAAATTAACAGCATGGTCTGCGAGAGGCGCATCAAAACAGACGGGTTTAAATAAAGAGTTACTTCTCTCTGTAGGTAATGCAACGAAAATTGCGATTCAGACACAGAAAAATAATATCGAAATACTCAATAATCACTACAGTAACGTTATAAATGCGCTTAATATAAGCCGTGATGACAATGCGTATTTAACAATGGATCCTACCGAGCTACAAAACTATATTGATAGTCTAAATGAGTTAAAAAATAATAATTATATTTCGAATAAATTAAATGAACTCAAAGAGACTAATGTTGCCATCCATGATTTTATGGATAATGCAACTAAGGCTTATATTAAGAAGTTTCATCGAGAAGTGAATTCGGTGTACTCGTTATTAAAAGCTCAGCAAGAGCAGTTAGCAAATATTAGCGAACAATATTTATCTTCCCGTATTGCACTGCTTACCGCCTATCGCGATGACCAGAAAATGGTGGAGTCAAAACTTATTTCATCGTCCTCTCAACTATTGAGTGAGCAAATCTCAAGTTTTGAAAAAGCCCCAGAAGCTGTGAGTTGTTTTACGTATGCAACGAAGGACAATAGAGAGGGTGCATCAGCCGCACTAAAATTTTGTATGGGGAAAACCGCATTTTGTGGGCATGGAACGTGTTGATGGTTGAGGCCTTAGCGTTCGACTAGGGCGTAAAATAGATTAATTGTCATTGGTTTCATTAGGGCGTGCTCATCCTAGTGGTGAGCACTCTTGGGGTTTGTTTGTAATATCGTTGTTTTTCAAATGGTTCACTAATTTAAAATTGTTATCTTGTGGTAGGTTACTTTGATTCGAGAGTTTAATCTTTAAGATTTAAGTTTTTAATTTTAAATTTTCCACACAGTGAAGTATAAAATCATACCGAATAACCTTTCTAATATTTATCATGTCATTGAATAATCTAATTGATTCTCTTTCTACACAGGGTTGGTATGTGTGGGATGATTTTTTGAACCTGTCAGAAATAGAGGCTATTAAGGGCTGTATTCCTGATAATCTGCATGATGCGCGCATAGGTAACGGTGAGTCACTGCATGGCAATAAAGCCATTCGCGGTGATCAGACAATTTGGCTAGAGTCTGAAATGGGCGAGCCTATCGCCAGTTATATGGCGAAGATGGATGAAATCCGCCAAGCGCTAAATCGCTCGTGCTATATGGGATTGCGTGATTTTGAAACCCATTTTTGCCGTTATCCTAATGGGGCATTTTATAAAAAACATGTGGATAATTTCCAAGGGCAAGGGCGGCGTAAGGTGACGACTGTGCTTTATATGAACGAAGCATGGAAATCTGGGGATGGGGGTGAATTGGTCGTGTATGATCAGCAGGATAATAAGCTATTTCAGCTTGACCCTTTAGCCGGTCGGATGATTGTATTTATGTCTGAAGAGTTCCCTCATGAAGTGTTACCTACCCAACAAAAGCGTGAAAGTATTGCCGGATGGTTTTTGACGGAAAAAATACTTTAAGCTTTATCTATCCAATGAATGCCACCTCCTTACGGAGGTGGGCTGTAAATGAATTAATTAATTTGTTTAAATGCTTGTCCAGAAAAGATAATGTTCGCATTTCCTCTTTCTATTTGATAATGCGCATTATGTCGTTGTTTATTTAATGCCGATGCTTGCTGATCTTGGTATTCATTTAAGCGCCAATAAATAAGCTGCTTAGCTAATTTTTTATTGGCATGCTGACTACGCTCAGATTGCACTTTGACACTGATCCCTGTTGCAAGATGTTTTGCTCTTACCGCGGAGCAGGTTTTATTAACATGCTGCCCGCCAGGACCTTGAGCTTTTATAAATTCAAACTCGATATCACTCTCTTCAATGGTTTGAATCGGCGAAAAGCGGATCACATTAATAAACCAATTTTTCCGTTTATGTTTTGGCCTTAAGGGGCTTTGACACTGCCACTGTATTGTCCCAGACCATAACTGAGCTAGCTCCTCAGCACCATGCCCTTCTAAAGCGACCAAAGCAGATTTTAAGCCATGTTTTGATGCAACCGTTTCGAGCGTATTGACCATGACTTCACGTTTTTTAGCCTCAATAAAAAAGCAAGCCAGTGCTTTTTCAACAGCGATACAGCACTCCTCGGGGCCTTGTGCAGAAGAAAATTGTAATAACATTATGCACACTCCCCACTGGTTTTGTAGGTGAGTAAGGGGCGTAAACGTGCGATAACCTCAATTAACCCTGCTCCCACCATACTTTCAATCACGGTTTCAATCGACTTATAGGATTGTGGAGCTTCCTCATAGATCAATTGTTTATTAGCACAGATGACTCGGCTACCTAATGCAGTACGCGATAGCTGCAATGGAGTATAGCGGTGAGACAACCGCCCCTTACACTCAGTACGCATCCATTTGCGGCCAGCACCGTGAGCGAGTGAATTTAAGCTCACCTCACTTGCATGAGGCAGAACTAAATAACTGAAATCGCCACGTGACCCAGGAATAATGACCATGCCTTTGTCAGAAGGGGTTGCCCCCTTGCGATGGAGCCAACCTTGTATGCCGTTAATCGTGCAAGGTTCAACCAAGTTATGATTAACATCAAGGGCCATTTCCCCCTTTGCCTTGACCTGCTGCAACATGCGTAAGCCAATTAATTGGCGGTTTAGTTCGGCAAAAGATAATGCATGTTGGTGAGCTTCTAAATAGGCTTTCGCGTCATTTGAATGCTCTTCAAGGCCATTATGGCTATGATTTTCAACATGTTGACGTAATATGGATTGCCCTAATCCTCGGGATCCACTGTGCACAAGCAGTAATGCACACTTTTTATTTAAACCGCTTTGTGCAATCGACTCATCGTTAAATATTTTGTCGATGATTTGAAATTCAGCAAAGTGATTACCGCCGCCAATCGAGCCGAGTGAGGACATAAAATGATGGGATTTCATTTCATGAGGAACATGCTCATCGAGCCATTCTAAGGGGGCGCTATCCGGCATTGTGGATAACTGTTTTTCAAACTTATCCAAGTTTAACTTCGTGGTCTTGATATCGGTCTGAAATAAACTCATTCCACAGCCAATATCATTACCGACCAATGCAGGATAGAAACGTTGTGTTGAGAAAAATGCCGCACCAATTGGGTAACCACGACCAGGATGTAGATCTGGCATGCCTACCACGGAAACCATATTAGGGAGCGCTGCGGTTGTTTGTAACTGTTGGATTGCTTTACTTTCAATCCAAGTATTTTCTGTCGCGATATAACTGACGTGTTCGCTGACAGAATGAATAATATTGCCCATAAGTCATTAACTCATTTTTAAGGAAAAAATAAGGTGATTTAGCAGGCAAGAACTGGAGAGATAGAGAGACTATTTCTGAGTACGCCCGCAAAGAGTGTGATGAATTGTTGTCATGATGTTCCTCCTTGCAGTGTGTGAGATGGTTAAAAACGAGCGGATAATAACGACAGGGATGGGGGATTGCAAGCGGTTTTCACAAGAGTGTTGCTGATTAAGAATTGTTTACGCTTTGTAGAACGGCTTACAGAAAGACGGTAAGCCGTTTAATTATTGAGCTTAGATATCAAGTTACTGCGCGATATGGACGGTCTTACCGCCAATAATCGTACGTAATACCTTCACATTTTCAATATCATCAGCTGGGATCTGAAATACGTTACGATCGAGCACGATCATGTCTGCAAATTTACCCACTTCAAGTGAGCCAATCACATCTTCTCTGTGTTGAGCATAGGCAGAGTCAATCGTGGCTGAACGAAGGACTTCAATGACCGTCATATCACGGTCATTATCCAAGCGAGGGGCTGGTTTACCATTGATATCACGTCCACGGCGAGTGGCTGCGACTTTTAAATCATACCATTCGTCAAAATCATCAATCGGCCAGTCACTACCAAAGGCGACCACAGCACCCGCATCGATAAACTTCGCGATAGGCTCTAATTGTTCAAAACGCTCTTCACCGAGCATGTTACGCTCAAAAGCGGCTAATTCAGGGGTTGGCGCAGCCCACTGGAATGAAAGACAAGCGATCGTTTTGAGGCGTGCAAATCGCTCATAATCTTTTGGATGAACCAATTCATTGTGAGCAAGGCCTGGGCGAATATCTTTTTCTGGATGGGCTGCACGCATTTTTTCGATGGCATCAAGCACAATAGAAACGGCACCTTCACCGACTGTATGTAGATGTGGGTCATAACCTGCCGCCGCAATCTTTTCCATCAATTCATCAAGAATTTCAGCAGTAAAATACAAATCGCCATAGTTATCTGTTTCAACCCAATTTGGAACTTCATCGGTGCCGATATTGATGCGATAAGGCTGCAATAGTGAAGCCGTCATTGTTGGGAACTGCATCACACCATCGACAAACATTTTGATATTTCGCAGGCCGATCCCCGGCGCTGGCGTCCAATCAGCTTGGTGCCATTTTTTAGCGAAAGCGACAGCTTTATCGACAGCGGCTGCAACTGAGGCGACATCCGGAGTTTCATCTGGCGTGATCTCGCGAGCAGCTTGAAAGCGAACGGTCAGCTCTTCGCGACGTTGTAGTTCAGCAAAGGCTTCTAATTGCTGCTCAGAAACACGGGCATCCATTACGGTGGTTACACCTTGCTGGTTTAACACTTTTTGTACCAGTTCAGCAACTTCAATGGCTTGGTCATCGCGAATTGATGGGATGCTGTCTGCTGCACGCATCGCCGGTGCATCTTCTAAAATCCCATTTAGTTCGCCGTTAGCATGTTTACCAATTTTACCATCGGGTGGCTCAGGGGTGTCTTTGGTGATACCAAACAATGCTAAAGCACGGCTATTTGCTAGCAGTGTATGGCAGTCATTGGAAAACAGCACCACAGGGCGATTGGTTTTCAGTTTGTCCATGTCCTCGCGGTACATATCAATACCTGCCGGTAGCATACCTTGGCGTAGCCAAGCTGTGACTTTTAGCCAATCATTTTCCCCGGTACGCGGGTCTTTATCTAAATGATCTTGGACACGTTGTAGTATCTGCTCAATCGTTAGCGACTCGTAGTTGAGGTGGCAGCCAAATAGCTGGATCCCACCCCAAAATGGGTGCATATGGCCATCGATGATGCCGGGCATCATCATTTTGCCTTCTAAATCGATACTCTCAGTTTCCGGCCCAACGTATTGGTGTAATTCCTCTGAAGTACCACTTGCGATAATGTAGCCATCTTGTACGGCAATGGCATCTACAACACTGTTTTGCTTGTCTGCGGTGTAGATATAACCGTTGAAATAAATGACATCTGCAACTTTATTATTCATTTCTAACCAGTCTTTATCAGGGCCCTATCGGTATGGGCAGGAACAAAAATAATGGGGAAATTATGCATCCCCATTATTATCATACGTGTACTAAAGTATAGGTACTAATTGATGATCATATTGGTCTCATCGTCTGAAATTGCGGGTGGACGACGTCTGAAACCATGTGTGAGCAATGTGAGATAAAATGCACCAGCCGCTAGCCAGCACAGGCCCACAGTAAAGGCCTCTTTATCTAGGCTTGTCCATAACCATAGGGTGAGTATGACACCAATCGACGGCATAATCAGGCAAGTGATAAATTTTTTACCATCAAGCGCTTCTTTGCGATCGATATAGAAGTGTTTAATCACGGACAAGTTCACAAAGGTAAATGCAATCAGTGCACCGAAGCTAATCATTGAAGCTACCATGCTGAGCGAAAGCACCAGCGAAAGCAGTGATGCGATGGCAACAAAAATGATTGAATACACAGGGGTATTCAGTTTGGGATGCAGGTACGCAAAAACTGAGCGTGGCAAGACGCCATCACGCCCCATCGCATAGAAAATACGCACAATGCTGGCTTGTGATGTCATGGCTGAGGCAAAGACACCAATGACATAAGCGGTAATAAAGCTAGATGCCATCATTGCGCCGCCGACTTTTTCCATGACCGCGAGGCTAGCAATATCGGTATTTGGAATAAAGTCTTGCCATAATGGATAACTCAAATGGGCGCTGTAAGAGATGATGATAAACAGCGCACCCGCAATAAAGACGGTATAAATAATCGCTTTTGGTAATGTGCTACGCGCATCTTTTGTTTCTTCTGCCATGGTTGAAATGGCATCGAAACCTAAGAAGGCCAAACATAGCACGGCAGCACCCGCGAATAATCCAGGCATTTGATCTGCCGTTAGCGTAATCGGTGCGAGTAGTGCGTCTGTATCTAGCACAAAATTAGTCTTAAAGCTCAAGAACAAGAATACGGCGATAAAGACAATTTGCATGCTAATAATCAGCATATTCATTGAAGAGACGAGTTTGATCCCTAAAATATTCATGATGCTGACAACGGCAATCGTGGTGCAGATAATGACTGGCATTGGAATATTAGGGAAAGCTTCATGCACGAAGATCCCAATCGCAATATAGTTAATAATCGGCAAAAATAAATAATCGAGTAATTGCGCCCAACCGACTAGGAAACCCAATGTTCCGCCAAATGTTTTTTGCACATAAGAGTATGCAGAACCCGAAAGAGGTAGCGCACTCGTCATACGGCAATAGCTCATGGCAGTAAAGAGAACGGCAGCCAATGTCACAAGATAAGCGATAGGCAAATGGCCTTCACTTAATACTGTCACTTGTCCATAGGTAGTGAAAATCCCGAGTGGCACCATATAAGCCAGCCCAAAGAAAATGAGCGCAGGCGTGGTCAGTACACGTTTCATTTGAACGGTATTCTGTTGCATTTTTAAGCCCTTCCCAAAAGCCCTTAACAACTATCAACTCTTTCTGAATACACAGGCGGAGTGAACCTAAAATGCAGCCATATAAACTGACTACACTATTGTATTTAAAAAATTTTTTAGAGCGGACCTGTATTCAATTTCAGAAAACCTCGCACCAGGACATAAATAAATTACATGTCATCGTGCGCACTTTAATGAAACGTCAGTGATGAATCGGACCATCACCATCCGCTGGGGTGAATACAAGCGGCGTACAATATAGAGTCGATGTTCCTTTAACGCAATGATTAATTATTAAAAAATAAAAAATGACTTTTTTTCAAAGAGTTGGTTTTAATTTAGAGATAAACCGGAATTTAATTTTAGATAAATTTAATAATAGCCTGTTTTAAGCGTAACGCAACCCTATTGGATTATCATTCAACACTTTGATTTTATGGGTTTTTCTTTTGTGCGTAAAAGTGGGTTCTACTGAAAGGTGAGTGTTTTATATTGTCGAGAGTTATGGCTTATTTTAATAATAAATGGGCTTTTTTTAATATATTTAGGTTGAGTTAACATTTAGATAAACGCGATGAATTAGCATATTGTCTATTATGCTTAAAATAAATTAACTCATTCAGTTCCATAAAATGAAACACTGACCTTTTATTCATAAATAAATAAAGGTCAGTGTTTTGGACTTTGCCTTTATATAGGCAATTTGCAGGAATTACTTTCTTAACCTTTGTTGTGTGTAAAGTGCATCCAAGGTAAATAAAATTAATGCGACCCAAATAAAGCCAAATGTCACGAGTAGCTCTGATGTCATTTTTTCGCCGTAGATAAATACCGCGAGTAAAAACATAATAGTTGGCCCTAAATATTGGAAAAAGCCCAGTGTCGACAAGCGAAGGTGGTTAGCTGCTTCAGTAAATAGCAACAATGGCACGGTTGTGATAACACCAGCAAGGATTAATAACACATTTAAGTGCCAATCATTCATTGCCATGTTGCTGGTTGGGCTATCGGCAAAGAACAGCAAGAAAATAACGCCCACTGGGAGTAACCACAGGGTTTCAAATGTCATTCCCGTTTGGGCATCAACTCCAAGTTTTTTCCGTAATAAACCGTAGGTTGCAAAAGTCACGGCGAGGCTAAGTCCGATAACCGGAACGGAGCCAAATTGCCATAACTGAATAAGAACACCCGTTAAGGCTAAAATAACCGCGACCCACTGCATGCGGCGAAAGCGCTCTTGCAGAAATAGCATTCCAAATAAAACGTTCACCAGAGGGTTAATAAAGTAGCCTAGGCTAGCTTGCAACATATATCCATGGTTAACGGCCCAAATATAAATTAGCCAGTTGGAAGCGATAGTCACCGCGGTGACGCCTAATATAAGGATTTTTTTAGGCTGCTTTAACACTTGGCGCATATAGCTCCAGTGTTTTGTTGCAGTTAATAAAACCAACATAAAGAAAAATGACCAGATAATACGATGAGTCAGTATCTCTTCTGCCGGCACCTCTTGGATGGTTTTAAAATAAATAGGTGCGACGCCCCAAATTAAATAAGCGCCCAAGGCACATAACACGCCTTTGATGGTATTTTGTTGGCTCATTATTGGCTCTGAATTTGAATAAACGGCTAAAAGTAAGTCGATTGAGATATCGAGCCTTAGAAAATATCGGCTCGATTTATGACCTTATTAATGTGACATTGCTCGAGTTTTTTTACAAGTTATTAGTTGAGTAAGTAACTAATTTTTTACTTTCTCGTTTCATCCAATGAGATAAGTGGCCGTGGCTGTTGCGATATGCTGATTACGTTCGTTATGTAGTTCGCAACGCGTCACTGCAATTTTATTGCCATCGCGTAATAAACTGGCGCTTGCAGTAAACACTTCACCTCGACCAGGACGTAAATAATCAACTCGTAGATCAATGGTGCCCATTTTTGACATTTTATCGACAATATCTTGATGCACTAATGGTGTGATCCGTTGGAGAATACGGTTAATACATACCATGCCACCAGCGACATCTAATATTGATGCAATGACACCACCGTGAAGAATGTTTTGTGTAAAATTACCAATCAATTCTGGACGATTCTTAATTGTTAGTTGGACAAAATCATCATTTATCTGAGCCAATTGTATTCCCAAAAGCTGATTAAAAGGCATTTTATAGATAAACGCATCACTCATGAGCTTACTTGCTTCTTCTAATGTATAAGTACGGTCATTCATCTTATTCATCCTTTAAAAAATATGTGAATAATAAGTTATCACTATGTATAAAATATGTCTCTATGAAATGAACGAATAATCTTTCAGCAGTTGTCAGATTTTGTGTGTAAAATGAGATAAACTTTTTTGGGATTTTTTCAGAATAGGAATAACAGAATGCGCGTTTTTCACAAATTAGTTGGTACTGTGCTCTGTTTTTGGTCTGTATCATTATTCGCCGCAGAAAATACAGATACATTAACTTCCGTAGATACAACAGAGAAAACGCCAATTAGAGGCAGCATTATTTCTGGGTTATTACAAAATTACGAGAGTCCTTTTGTACTTTACCCTTATGAATCCAATTACATTATTTATACCTATACCTCATCTATGAATAAAGAGGCGATAAAAAGCTATGATTGGGGTAAAGATGCATTGCGCGATGAAGTAAAGTTTCAGATTAGTCTAGGTTTCCCTTTATGGCGCGGGATTGCGGGGGAAAACTCCGTATTAGCGGCGTCATATACTCAGCGTTCTTGGTGGCAATTAAGTAATAAAAAAGAGTCTTCACCATTTCGCGAAACCAATTATGAACCTCAGCTATTTATTGGTTGGGCAACAGATTATCAATGGGGAGGTTGGACATTACGAGAGCTGGAAACAGGCTTTAACCACGAGTCGAACGGTCGCTCAGAGCCAACCTCTCGCAGCTGGAACCGCATTTATGCGCGGGCCATGGCACAAAATGGCAATTGGCAAGTTGATTTAAAACCGTGGTATCGCATTCATGAGAGTGAAGGCAGCGATGATAATAAAGATATCACCAAATACATGGGCTACTATCGACTAAAAGTGGGTTATGCTCTAGGTGATAGTGTGATTACCGCGACAGGGCGTTACAACTGGAACAGTGGTTATGGTGCCGCGGAATTGGGTTGGAGCTATCCCATTACCAAACATGTGCGATTATATACCCAGTTGTTTAGTGGCTATGGCGAATCGATGATTGATTATGATTACCGACAAACACGTTTTGGTATCGGTGTGATGCTAAATGATATGCTTTAGTCATTAGCGCTTATTTGCTAGCATACTGCAACTCTATTTCAAGTGATACCTTGAAAAACACCGAGTGCTAACCCGCTATTTAGATGCTGCTCTATTGAGCAGCTATCAGTTTGTCATTTGAGGATCCGCGTGTCTACAGCTGAAGTGATCTCCCAGTTTTCACTGGCTGAAAGTATACTCAATAATACTTTTGGTTATCAGTCTTTCCGCCCTGGGCAGGAAGCTGTTATTCGTGCCATACTCGATAACCGCGATTGTTTGGTGCTTATGCCAACTGGGGGCGGTAAATCGCTATGTTATCAAGTTCCTGCTCTGGTTAAAGAGGGGGTAACGCTGGTGGTATCGCCTTTGATCTCCCTAATGAAAGATCAGGTCGACCAATTACGCCTTCATGGTATCAAAGCAGCTTGTTTAAACTCCTCTCAAACCGCTCAAGAGCAGCGAGACGTGATGGCCTTATGCGCCCAAGGCGCCATCAAGTTGCTGTATGTTGCGCCCGAAAGGTTATTAACTGACTATTTTCTTAGCCAGCTGAGTAGTTGGAATATCAGTTTATTGGCGGTGGATGAAGCACACTGTGTTTCGCAATGGGGGCATGATTTTCGTCCTGAGTATCGCGCCATTGGTCAGTTACGGCAGCACTTCCCTGATGTTCCTATCATGGCATTAACGGCAACAGCAGATGAAACGACACGAGCCGATATCGTACGTTTATTGGCCTTACATGACCCTTTGATACAAATCAGCAGTTTTGATAGACCCAATATCCGCTATACCTTAGTCGAAAAATATAAACCGCTTGATCAGCTTTGGTTCTTTATCAAAGCACAAAAAGGTAAAGCGGGTATTGTCTATTGCAATAGCCGCAGCAAAGTGGAAGAAACGGCAGAGCGTCTGCAAAAACGTGGGTTAAGCGTTGCAGCTTATCATGCAGGGTTAGATAACCAACAACGAGAGTGGGTACAAGATGCTTTTTTAAAAGATAACCTACAAATTGTTGTGGCAACAGTGGCTTTTGGTATGGGGATCAACAAGTCCAATGTGCGCTTTGTGGCGCATTTTGATATCCCTCGCAATATCGAGGCCTATTATCAAGAAACAGGGCGAGCAGGTCGCGATGGGGTTGAAGCGGAAGCCGTACTATTTTATGACCCTGCGGATATGGCATGGCTACGCCGCTGTCTTGAAGAGAAACCCGCTGGCTTGCAGCAGGATATTGAGCGCCATAAGTTGAATGCGATAGCTGCATTTGCGGAGGCTCAAACTTGCCGCCGATTAGTGCTGCTCAATTATTTTGGTGAAAATAGGCAAGCGCCGTGTGGCAATTGTGATATCTGTTTAGACCCGCCAAAACAGTATGATGGGCTAGTGGATGCCCAAAAAGCGCTATCTTGTATTTACCGTGTTGGTCAGCGTTTTGGTATTGGTTATATTGTTGAGGTCTTGCGCGGGGCAAACAATCAGCGCATCCGCGAACTAGGTCATGATAAATTACCGGTATATGGCATCGGTAAAGATCAATCCCATGAGCATTGGGTCAGCGTTATCCGCCAGTTGATCCATCTTGGGATGATCACACAAAATATTACGCATTTTTCAGCGTTGCAATTAACGGAAGCAGCTAGGCCGATATTACGCGGCGAATCCGCTTTGCAACTTGCTGTTCCTCGTGTTTTGGTGGCAAAAAGCCGTAATCAGCAAAGCAAAGTTTATCGAGGAAACTATGATAAGAAGTTATTTGCTAAGTTGCGCAAATTGCGTAAATCTATAGCAGACGAAGAGAATATTCCTCCATTCGTTGTGTTTAATGATGCAACCCTGATTGAGATGGCTGAGCATTGTCCGGCTTCCCCTTCAGAATTGTTGTTAATTAATGGTGTGGGGGAGAAAAAGCTTGAACGCTTTGGTGATGCTTTTATGACATTGATTAGGGACCATCTTGAAGGTTACGAATGACGAAAGGATATACATATGACCCCAGAAAAGCTGAAAGAAAATTGGTTAAACCGAGAAACTCAATTTTCTGCATTTGCTAACGGTCCACTTTTAGACTTTTGGTTGCGCAGAGAAGAAGCTGAATTTCTAGGGGTCGATGATGTTCCTATTCGCTATGTTCGTTTTACCCATTCCCTAAATAATAAAGCCGTTGTTATCTCCCCTGGTCGTAGCGAAAGCTATATGAAATACCCAGAAGTTGCCTATGACTTTTATCACCTCGGTTTCGATGTCTTTATTATTGACCATCGAGGGCAGGGGCGCTCCGGACGTATGTTGGATGATCCACAAAAAGGCCACGTTGAAAAGTTTACTGACTATATTGATGATTTTGCAAAGTTTGTTGAACTTGAAGTGCAATGTCGGCATTATCTCAAATGTTATGCATTAGCCCACTCAATGGGGAGTGCGATCCTCGGCGGCTATTTATTACGGGATAATGTCACCTTTGATGCAGCGGCGTTTTGCGCCCCTATGATTGGGATTAATTTACCGATCCCACACTGGTTAGCGAGCTTTATTGTTGATCGGGCGGAGCTACACCGCAGTGTGCGTAATGACTATGCGATTTCAACGGGGAAATGGCAGCCGTTGCCTTATTTGATCAATGTGTTGACTCACAGTCAGGAACGTTACCGGCGTTATCTCCGCTATTATGCGGATTATCCCGAATTGCGGCTAGGTGGCCCTACCTATCATTGGTTAAAAGAAAGTTTTGCAATTGGCGATGAGCTAATTGCCCGGGCGGGAGAAATTGATGTACCACTGTTGGTGTTAGAAGCAAGTGAAGATAAAGTGGTCAGCAATCGAGAGCTACAGGCTTTTTGTCAAAGTCGGCAAAAAGCACAGACAGGAAGAGAAGAAAAATTACCCCTCGTGATTGAAGGGGCACACCACGAAATCCTGTTTGAAGTGGATGCATTAAGAGCGATGGCGCTTAATGCTATCTGTGATTTTTTTGAGCAGTATTAGCTAGGAATGATTTATGAAATATCCTGTTGTTGCTTCTGATTTGGACGGTACTCTTTTATCTCCTAATCATGATTTAACCGCTTTCACCAAGGAAACACTGAAACAATTAGTAGAAACACAAGATATCCATTTTGTGTTTGCGACGGGTCGTCACCATGTGGATGTTGCACAAATTAGAGATGGTTTAGGTATTGATGCCTATATGATCACGTCGAATGGTGCACGGGTACACAATACAAAAGGTGAATTGATCTTTAAGCATAATGTTGATCCTGAAATTGCTCATGAGTTGTGCTTGATGGAGTTTGATCACCCTGATTTGGTGACCAACTATTACGGGGGAGATGACTGGTTTATTAACCGTGAAAGCCCCGAACAGAAAGAGTTCTTTAAAGAATCGGTATTTCAGTACACGCTATTTGATCGCCATAACTTTGATACTTCAGATGTTTGTAAAGTCTATTACACCAGTGAAGATCACGATATGTTGGTAGATTTACAAAATCGCATCCGTGAACGTTGGCAAGATCGTGTTAATGTGACTTTTTCACTACGTAGTTGCTTAGAGGTCATGGCTGGTGTGGTTTCTAAAGGGGAAGCCCTGCAACAAGTTGCGGCACTTCAAGGTTATCAAGTGCATGACTGTATCGCCTTTGGTGATGGTATGAACGATAAAGAAATGCTGACCTTGTCAGGGAAAGGTTGCATTATGGAAAATGCTCACCAGATGCTTAAAGATGAATTACCTCAACTTGAGGTCATTGGCTCTAATGCCGATGATGCGGTAGCGCGTTATTTAAGAAAGCTCTATTTAGCATAATGTAAAAATTAAATGTTATCCGAAAATAGAGGTCGATAAAACGACCTCTATTTTATTATCGCAAATCTATTCATTCACCTACTGCTTAGCTATTTAAATATTAAATAAAAACAGCGTTTATATGTGAAATATAAATTTTAACTCTAAATTAAGTTAGTTTAAGCTATGCTATTAATATTAAAATAATATTGTTTATCTAGGCTTGAAAATAGAGGGAATGTGTATGGATATCGACGTCAGAGTGGAAAAGCTCCTAGAAAAAATAAGTCTCGCCCATCGTTCAATAAAGCTGTATGAAGAGAGGATATTGCAATTAAATCAATCAGCTAAAATGAGTTTTAACTCAATAGATAATGAGGTTAACGAAGGTGATTTTCAATTTATTTTCAGTATATTAAATAATCTAAAATCTGATTTGGAAAATAACAAGGAATTATTTGGATTGATTTTAGAAAAACAAATAATATATAAAAATATACTCGATGAGATTAGCAAAATTAATGTTGGGCCAGCGTTATATCAAGCCACTCAATTTGATAATGATATTGAAATGCTAAATAGCTTTATAGTATCACAGGAATTTTTCGATAAAGTTAACGATGAATTAAGCCGCATTAGTCATTCTTATTATGGTTCATACCGTCAAATTATTGAGGAAATGCAGCAGTTAATTGAAGTGAGAGGTTATCTTCAATATGACCTACAAGGGATTAATAGTGACCTTGAGCCGATTAAAGAAACATTGAATGTATTTCGGTTAACTGGGGAGCTACCTCGAGACATTGTGTTATACCGGAGAATACAAGAGAGAGCCGATGAGTTATTGCTATCAAGCCATATTAGTGCGCTCCCTCCAGCAGAAAGCGAAATACCGGTATTTCGAGACAACTCTCTCGATGCTTTTTTACCCAATCAATTGTGCCATGCTAAACCGTAAGCGTGTGTCTTACCATAACGAAAGTAAGGTGTTGCCGACACCTTACTTGGATCAGGAAATATCTCATTTTATACAACAAACTTAAAAAAAGATGCTGAATTTGCAATAAAGTCAATTTTCCTATTCTTTCTGTATGCAAGTGGCATTAAACTATCAACGAGTCGGCAGTGTGTTTAGGCTATAGCTTAGCAGCAGTTTGCCGATAATAATGGATCACACTGTTTTCGCAGTCGGTAATTTGCACTGTTGAGGGTTGTTTAGGATGAAAAAAATTGCGTTAGCGCTATTGTTGGGTTCTGTTTGCTATAGTTCATTATTACTGGCTACTCCCCCGATAAAATCGGCACCTTCACAACAGACAATAGAGCAAATTACGCAATTAGCACAAAAAGGTGATCCAACCGCACAATATCTTCTCGGTCAACGCTATTTTAAAGGTAATGGCGTTTCTCAAGATTCTAAAGTCGCTGCTGAATGGTTTATCAAGGCGGGTGATCAAGGCAATGCAGACGCTCAATTCCAATTAGGAACAATGTATGTGAACGGCTTTGGCGTTCGCCGAGACTACGATAAAGCGATGCTTTGGTATCAACAAGCGGCTAAACAGAATGATACACGGGCAGAAACCAATATGGCGATGATGTATGCTCAAGGCCTTGGTGTCGCTCAAGATCTCGAAAAGGCAGCTTATTGGTTCAGAAAGGCCGCTCAAGGGGGCAACGTGATTGCCCAATTCCATATTGGCCAAATGTATTCTATCGGCAGTGGTGTTGATCTCGATAATGAAAAAGCGGTGTTTTGGTTCCGCAAAGCTGCGAAGCAGCGCGATGCAAAAGCACAAGATCGTTTAGGGGTCATGTACTCTGAAGGGAAAGGTGTAAAGAAAAACCTTCAGCAATCTTATGCTTGGCTAACCACCGCGGTGTATAGCGGTAATAAAGAGAGCCATCGGCTGCAAAGTAAAGTCGCAGAGCAATTAAGCGAAAGCGAATTAAAGCAAGCGCAAAAATTAGCAGAGAACTATATTCAATCCTATGGATTTAAAGCAGGTTGAATGATCTGATCATTCGTGGGATATGATCCGATATCCCACCATAATGATCACGGATAATACAAGATAGGCCCAGCTCATACGGTAAAAACGGTTATATCCCCATCCCCGACGCACATCCAACTGTAGTTGCTTATCTGATACTTTACTCACCAAAATACGAAACGCCACAATATATAGCAGGGTCAGCACTTGCCATAAATACAGGATGTTGACTGCAAATGATTTACCTACCACCAGTAAGATGATGAGTGGAATAAGAAAAAACAGAATGGAGCCGATCTTCTCAAGTTGAGAGACTCGCAATAAAGTCAGTTCATCTTGTGGTTCAATGGGCGCTTTCATTTTTCTACCTTAATTCATCGATTGAGTATTAAGGCCAACGGCTTGATGGCCGCTGACCTTGAATATCACCATTATAACTCCCCGGATTTACGCGGAGGGTTGCGACCAGAGAGGTTGTTTGTTGCGCTTTGCAGTGCATTCTCCCGTATGTCCACTCGAGCTTGGAATGGTGGGAATGGCAAGGTAATGCCTTGCTCTGCAAATGCTGCCAGTATGTTTTGATGGATTTCATGACGTGCAGGTAACCGATGCCCCATCTCAGCAGCATAAACACGCAATTCAAAGATTTGAATGCCTTGTTGTAAATCAACTAAATAAACCTCTGGGTTCGGGTTATCAAGTATCATCGTGGAACGCTCGGCCGCACTGAGTATGATAGAGGTCACTTGCTGGCTATCTGCATCGGCAGGAGCAGGGATCGTCATCACGATACGCGTGATCGTGTCAGATAAGGACCAGTTAATAAATTGCTCAGTAATAAAGGCCTTATTAGGCACAATAATCTCTTTTCTATCCCAATCTGTTAAGGTTGTGGCTCGAGTATTAATCTTTGTAATACTCCCTGTCAGATTACGGATCGTCACGGTATCGCCAATTCGAATTGGTTTTTCAAATAAGATCATCAACCCAGAAATAATATTGGCAAAAATCTCTTGTAAGCCGAAACCTAAACCAACCCCCATGGCGGCTATCAGCCATTGTAATTTTGACCAATCAATCCCGAGCATTGAGAAACCAACGATGGTACCAATGATGGTCAATGAGTATTTGGTTAATGTCGTGATGGCATACCCTGTACCAGGGGTTAAATCTAAGTGCTGCAATACTGCCAATTCAAGGAGTGCAGGTAAGTTACGCACCAACTGAGTCGTGACGATAATGATCAGTATGGCGATAAAGATAGACCCCATAGTGATCGGCTGAACAGTATCAACCCCATTAATTGTCGAGGTTACATCCCACAGACGAATATTTTCAAGGAACGAAAATGCAGTGTGGAGTTCAGACCAGAGCCAAATGAGAGAAACCAACGCTATCATCGTGAGGATTGAGCGGACTAACCCGACGGATTGCGCGCTGATTGCATCAAGGTCAATCACTTGCTCATCAATATCAATGTTCCCTTCGCCACTCGCATTGGGTTGGTGAATATCTTCTTCCCCTTTGGCCCTTTGCGCTAAAATTTCTGCACGACGTTGTTTGGCTCGTTCAAAGGCTAATTTACGGCGCTGTATTGACATCCAACGGCGGATAGCATGGTAGACAATCAATAATACAAACCATATCGCGACAGAGGTCTCTAAACGGCCAAGCAGGGCTTGAGACGTTGAGAAGTAGCCTAATAGTGAGAAGAATGCAGCGATAATCGGTGCAACCAGCAGCATCCACCACAGTGCTTTATTGATTAGGTTATCCCCTGAACCATGTCTATCAAGGTAGAGAGGCACATGGGTGCGGCGCAAATTGTTTGTCATTAAGCTCAATGCAAAGCACAGTAGCAAGAAGCAGAAGCGACCGATGGAGGCAGAAAATTCCCTATCACTGTAGTGCTCAAAAGTGATCAGCGCCATCATCAGAGGTACGATGACAAAAATCGCGAGCCGGTAATAACGCATCGCACGTTTTACCGCATCTTTATCCCACCCAAAGTGCGCAATAAATAGACCCGTTGGGCGTGAAAATGTTTCACTGATCATAAATAGCCATAGCACGGGAGTTGTGGCACTGACACCATAACCTATTGCCGCCGCCATCGGGTATTGCCAAGCACTTTGTAGGCCATAACCAATGGCAGACCACATCATTGGGAGTGGTAGCGCCACAATAATGGACCAAAAAATCGTGCGTATGGTGAGGTAAAAGTGGTCTTGAGTCACTTTACCAATGCGTAAGCTTGCTCTATCTAGAAAGTCTTGATAATGCTTACGCGTGCTAATACTAAAAATCACTAAAATGATCGAGCCAAACAGATATAGGAAGGTGTCTTGAGTTGTTAACATCACTTTAAAGGCACCAGTGAGCTGCGATAAGGTGTCTAAAGAGAGCAACTGAGTAATATCTGTTATCAATAAAACAGGATAGTGGAGTGTTACCGGTGGAGCATCGGCAACCCAAAACAGATAACGGTGTGACGCATCTTTAACATCTTTTAATGCGTCTGTTAGCTGGCTAGTGGCGACATTTAATTTTGTCAGCTCTAACATTTCGGTATCAAAGCCAGAAATGAGCGCGGTTAGCAGCTCTTTACGCGTCTTAATTAATGATGAGTAGACTTGCGCTTGTGCTGGGCTTAAATTATTTTCGGTCTCTTGTGTGGCGGTATCCAGTTTGGATAACCGGTCTAGCATATCTTCATAATTTAGGCGTTGTACCCGTAAATCTGCCATATCACGGTTAAGCTGCTGGCTTTTAGGAATTTCCGGTAAACGTGATAATTGGGTACGAAGTGCCTCACCTAACGTACTTGAACCATCAAGCCACTGCGCTTGCTCGCGGATAGTTGTCAATGCTTGGCGTGCATCTTGTATTCCCGAGGAGATTTCTGCTTGGCTCGTACTGATAGTGTTCATACGAACCGCTTGCTCAGTCAGTTCTTGGGATAGCTTGCGGTTAATATCAATTTGATCTTTAAGGAAAGGGGTCAACTCACCTTGTTCTGCAAGCATTTCGGTGTGTTCGAGTGCTAATACCGCTTTTTGCTGGCGCAACGTATTTTGCACTTCACGTAATTTTTGTAATTCAAGCTCCAGCCGGTTATAGCGCTTTTTATTCAGTTCTAAAGCGACGCGTGAAATTTCTTGGCGGTTATTCGCGGATAATTGCGCCATTTCAAGCTCATTAACCTCAGCTTTGCGAGCACTCACTTCGGCTTGAGCTAAGGTTGTTTGGGCTTCTGCTAATGGTGTAGTAGGAGAGCTTAGTGATTGTAAGCGAAATGACGCTTCAGAAAGGAGGCGGCGTGCTTCTGATAATTGTTTTGGTAATGCACTTAGCGATTCACTGATTTCTCGGCCTTTATCTTGCTCCTGCTGTGTCTTTCTTCCCTGATCGAGAAGCTGACTACTCACTTGAATGATTTGTTGTTCAAGCTCAGACAAGCTGATATTGGTTGGAATATTGGTTGGCTCATCGCTTTCATTGAGTAGTTCTTGTCTTAGCCCCTTGATAATTTTAGGGAAATTATCGATGGCGTCTTGATAAGACTTGGCTTTAGCTTCCGACTGATTGGCTTCACTGATCCAGTTAAGTGCGCCTTGAAATGCTTGCGCTATTTCCGCATCTTTAGGGTTTTTACTGGGGTCGAGCTGAGCAAGCTCTTGCTTAATCAGTGCTTCATTTGGCGTACTATTGGAAGCCCCTGCCGCAGAGAAGGCGATTAGCAGGCTGAAAAAAAAACCGATAATCAAACGCACAGTCAGGAGCTCCTTCAAGCAATTAACAATATAAGGTATTACTGGGTTTCAATTTGCTCAGCGGCGGTATCCACTGAGGTATCATTTGCCACGGTTTCCGCCAGTAGCTCTCCCATACGAGTCGCATAGCCGGGGATCAGTGAGGCATTAAAACGAATAGCGTTCGGTTCAAACAGGTTAATGACGGTTGAACCTAGCTTAAAGAGACCCATTTCTTCGCCTTTTTTCAAGAATACGGCACCTTCAGTCAGTTGATCTGGGTAGGTCCAGCGCTTAATAACCCCTTCACGCTGTTGGTTAACACAACCACCCCAGACAGTTTCAATGCTACCAACGATAGTGGCACCGACTAAGATTTGCACCATCAGACCCACATCGGTTTTAAACACACAAATTAGGCGCTCATTACGGGCAAAGAGGTTGGGAACATTGGCGGCGGTCAATGGGTTGACAGAGAATAAATCACCCGGTACATAAATCATCTCGGTTAATAACCCATCGCATGGCATATGTACACGATGATAATCGCTAGGGGATAAATAGGTTGTGATAAACTCACCGCCACGGAATTTATCAGCTAGCTGATAATTACCCGCGAGCAAGGCTTCGACCGTATAATGGTGACCTTTGGCTTGAAAGATTTGGTCATCTTGAATTGAACCTAATTGGCTCACCGCACCATCAGCCGGTTGCGCTAATTGGTGTTTTCCTGTCACTAATGGGCGCGCTTCTTCTTTTAGCGGCCGAATAAAGAAATCATTAAACGTTGCATAAGCGGTGAACTCGCTTTTTTGTGCTTCACTCATATCCACTTTATAGGCTTTTGCAAACAGCTTAATTGCCCATTGAGTGACAAAGCCTGCATTCTTATCGGCGAACCAGCCGGCAAGTCTTGTAAGACCCTGTTTTGGTAGCATATATTGCAAACGTATTTTAATCTTATCTAGCACGTTAACCTCAAATTCGTAAAGGCCAGTTAGCAAAAAGGCAGTCATTGTACCTTTGCTTTTTTAAATAGGCTATTTTGTTTCGATAGGCTTAAAAATCTTTACCATTGATGAATCACCTACCAAAATAAATGTAAGTACTCGCTCACTTGGTTAGTGAGTCGTTAAGTCAAAACTACTTATCTTTACCCGTAAAATTCCCACGAGGCTTAATCTGTTCCATGCTCTCCAAAATACGATGATAATTTTCAAACCGTGATTCGGCGATTTTCCCTTCTTCCGTAGCTTCACGCAGTAGACAACCGGGATCATCCAAATGCTTACAATCGCGGAACTTACAGCCACCTAAATAGTCTTTAAATTCGACAAAACCTTTTGTTACTTGTTCCGTAGAAAGGTGCCATAGGCCGAATTCACGTACTCCCGGGGAGTCAATGACATCGCCACCTAACGGAAAATGATATAACCGCGCTGTCGTTGTGGTGTGTTGGCCTAGCCCTGAAGTATCTGAAACGTCATTGACTAAAATGGTTTCTTCATTATGAGGCAAAAGAGCGTTCAGTAAACTGGACTTGCCAACGCCAGATTGACCTACAAACACTGATATTTTGCCGATCAGTGCGTTAGTAAGTGCTTCCATTCCTTCGTTGGTATGGCTAGAAACTTCCAGTACTTGGTAACCAATATCACTGTAAATAGTCATTAATTCGCTGACCCATTCACGGTTTTCTTGGTCTAATAGGTCAATTTTGTTTAGGACAATAATGGGTTGGATGCCTAAAGTTTCGCAAGCCACTAAATAGCGATCGATAATATTCAGAGATAACTCGGGTAAAATCGAGGAAACGACCACGATTTGGTCAATATTTGCAGCAATAGGCTTTAGCCCATCATAATAGTCAGGGCGTGTTAGGACGGAGTGGCGTTCGTGAACGGCTTCAACAATGCCATTAACTTTGATATCGGCTTGTGTATTCAACGCAGGGCGCCAAACTACGCGATCTCCTGTGACGAGAGATGAAATAGTTCGGCGTAAGTTACAACGCTGTAATGTGCCATCGCTTGCTTCGATGTCAGCATGTTGCCCAAATCGGCTGATCACTAGCCCTTCTTGCGCTTCTCCTAATAGGCTGTCATCAATCTCAGTGACTTTTTGTTTTTTAAGTCTTTTTTGATGATTTGCCTGTACTCGGCGCTGTTGGCCTTTTGACAGTTTCTGCTTAGCCACCTGACCTCTCTTGATATTGTTGGCTGAGTTTTCTTGTTTACTAACTTGAGTGGATCGCGTCGATACCTCAAACGCGTTATCATACACGAACTCCATTGGATCAAGTTAGGGTATATGATGCAAAAGAATGAGAATAATTTAATCTGGATCGATTTAGAAATGACGGGTCTCGATCCTGAGCGTGACCGTATTATCGAAATTGCCACTATCGTTACCGACAGTCAGCTTAATATTTTAGCACAAGGTCCTGTCATTGCGGTTCATCAAACACAAGCACAATTGGATTTGATGGATGAATGGAATGTGAATACCCATACAGCAAGTGGCTTGGTTGAACGCGTTAAAAGCAGTACTTTCAGTGAGCGTGAAGCTGAATTAGCGACGATTGAGTTTCTAGAGCAGTGGGTACCAAAAGGGGCATCACCAATCTGTGGGAATAGCGTTGGTCAAGACCGTCGTTTTCTATTCCGCTACATGCCTGAGTTAGAAAGCTATTTCCACTATCGTTACCTTGATGTTAGCACCCTAAAAGAGTTAGCTCGTCGCTGGAAACCTGAAATTCTCGCGGGCTTCACTAAAAAAGGCACACACCAAGCTTTAGATGATATTCGCGAGTCTATTGCAGAATTGGCTTATTACCGTGAGACCTTTATCAAATAATCAAAGCAGAAAACTGAAATTGGCGACCAAAAGGTGGCCAATTTTTTTAGCGGTTAATTTATCACAGCGCGTTAAAAGTATAAGTAACAGGCATTCGGGTTTTCATGGCATGGACGTCATTGGGCGATGCGTTTTTAGAAAAAAGTAAAAAATGTTAACTGATTGAAATCAGAAGTTTACTTGCAACGCTGATAAAATCATCACAATGCCCAATTTATCAGCAAACAAATAAAAAAGTGAAAAAATTGAGCCAAGGGGCTTGCCTGCCGTGCAATTTCTCGTATAATGCGCTCCCCGTACCGATGAAGATTTTCATGAGTACGGTAAAGCAAAAAGAAAGTATTTTGCGGGAATAGCTCAGTTGGTAGAGCACGACCTTGCCAAGGTCGGGGTCGCGAGTTCGAGTCTCGTTTCCCGCTCCAAACTCTCTTAATGTTTTAGCTAGAACACTATTTTCGGTATGCGGGAATAGCTCAGTTGGTAGAGCACGACCTTGCCAAGGTCGGGGTCGCGAGTTCGAGTCTCGTTTCCCGCTCCAATCTCTCTTAGTGTTTTAGTTGTAGTTACCTATCCAAATGCGGGAATAGCTCAGTTGGTAGAGCACGACCTTGCCAAGGTCGGGGTCGCGAGTTCGAGTCTCGTTTCCCGCTCCAAAATCCTTAGTCTCTTACCTCTTATTGTTAAAAATCCAACTGCTTTCATTAAGAAATGACACCTATTTGATGCACTAGGTGAATTGCGTTCGAATCGGTTTATTCATCAACAAATGCTTTTCTTTTAGTGATGATCGGCAGAGAGTGATGTTCATCACACTCTTTGGGATCTTTTTCAGATCTTGCGGTTTTTTCTGCTTGCATTCATTAACTTGTCGCCATAGAATAGCCACCCCCTGACCAATAGGGGCGATCAATAAGTATCCAAATTGTTATAATTTCAGTTGTAATAATAAACAAAAAAGCCGATTTTTGCAGTTTCAGTGACTTTTTTGTACCAACCTTGTGTTTTAAGCGCTTTAATTTTGCTGAGAGTAGTAAAAAAGAGGACTTATTTAATTTCCTATCATTAATAAGTTATCCACAACCTATCATCAATGCTGTGGTGCTTTTACGCGTCTGTAATACTTTAATGCACCGAGTTATCCACAGGATAGCATGATAGGTAATCGCACATATTCCAAAAAGCTATTGCTTCGTGGTGATAGATATCTTACTGAATTTAATAGTAAATATTTTTGTTTAAAATGTGGCTAACCTAGCTTGCAAATTCTTTACCTATTGTCAGCTAAGCAATTTTTTATTTTATTCACACGGAGTTGATTTTTATTCGTTTGCAGTATAGGGGTGTATTATTTTTAAGCATCCCTAGGTAAACCTTTAGATATGGCGCGTACAAGGCGTTTCTGCTGTGAAGTTTGAATAGTTACTTGGTTTTCTTCTCGGCGCTGTAATTGTTGTTGTATTGCCCATTGGATATGCTCATCCAACATCTCCCCCATGCCTAACCGTGAGTGCAATGCGTTGACAATCGTGTCCTGATAGGGGGCATTGCCTAACGCGACACTGATATTTCTGAGCCATTTTAAGTAACCAATGCGGCGAATTGCTGAACCTTCAGTCACTTTTAGGAAAGTCTCTTCATCCCAGCTAAATAGTTCAAGAAGTTCGGGCGTGTGTAATACGCGTCTTGGGCTAAAATCTTGTTCATCGGTTAATTGTGAAAAACGGTTCCAAGGGCAGATCAATTGGCAGTCATCACAGCCGTAGATCCGATTCCCCATCAGTGGGCGAAACTCTTCCGGGATCGGGCCATCAAGCTCAATGGTTAGATAAGAAATGCAGCGGCGAGCATCGACGACATAAGGTTCAACGATCGCGCCGGTAGGGCAAGTGGTCATACAGGCCACACAGCGACCACACTGCTCTTCAACAGGTTGATCGATAGGAAGAGGTAAATTAACTAAAAGTTCACCGAGAAAAAACCACGATCCAGCTTCACGATTAAGGATCAACGAATGCTTGCCTGTCCAGCCTAAGCCTGCCTTGACGGCGAGAGGGCGTTCTAAAATAGGGGCAGAGTCGACAAATGGGCGAAAATTGAGATCGTCAGAGCAGATATGTTCTCGGCAGTATGCCAAGATGCGATCACTGAGCATTTTCAAGCGCTTTTTTAATAGCTTATGGTAATCTCTACCTAGTGCATAGCGGCTAATATAACCTAATTCAGGGTTACTTAATGTGCTGGCAAAAGCTGCTTTTGCAGGCAGGTAGTTCATACGCACGCTGATCACGCGCAATGTGCCGGGATGTAATTCGTGAGGTCTTGCTCGCATCATCCCATGGCGTGCCATCCACGCCATCTCACCGTGGTATTGCTTATCGAGCCATGCCTGTAATTTTGGCTCTTCAAGGGAAAGGTCAGTGTCACAAATACCGACTTGCTGGAAGCCAACTTCACTCCCCCATTGTTTGATATTTTGTGCAAGAAGGTTGAGATCGAGATGTGTTGCCATTAGATTTTATATTGATGCTAAGCTGAGTGAAATTGCAGGGGCACTTTACCATGATCCCGTGATTTCACAAAATCATCACTGATGCCCTGTTGTGTGATGTAACAGGATTGGTCGCTTATCTGATATCCACTATCTAAATATTTCTGTAATGTTATTTAAGAAAAATGGATCGGCTTAGGTTAATATAGTCATTATATCTATATTGATCTATTTTTCCTTACTATAGCTGATTGAACTTTCCATGAAAGAACGTATTTTACAACTTGCCAACGAAGAGCAAACAGTGGCGCTAGGGCGCGCTGTCGCAAATGCCTGTCAACGAGGCGTCGTGATTAACTTGTATGGCGATTTGGGCGCTGGCAAAACGACATTTAGTCGCGGTTTCTTACAGGCACTCGGGCACCAAGGTCACGTAAAAAGCCCGACGTATACGCTTGTGGAGCCTTATGATCTTCCTGATGGGCAGGTTTTTCATTTTGATCTTTATCGTTTAGCTGATCCAGAAGAATTGGAATTTATGGGGATCCGAGACTATTTTTCCCCTGAGTCGATCTGTTTAGTGGAATGGCCTCAACAAGGCAAAGGTTTTCTGCCAGAAGCGGATCTTGAACTCCATTTGACTTATCAGGATGAAGGGCGTCAGGCTCACTTTATTGCTTTTTCTGCAAATGGGGAGTCGTTGTTAGAAGAATTACAAGCACTCTAAGGGATATATTGCTCATGACGAATGCATTGCCGAGAAAAATAACAAAAAGAAGTTTTTTCTCCTTCTTATTGCTGTTGATGATTGTTGCATTATGGTTAGTTGCACGACCTGTACAGGCGGCGACCTTATCGAACATACAGGTTGATAATAGCCCATCAAATGCACAGGTGACACTATCCTTCATGGATGGTAAGCCTGATTACAAATATTTTCCCCTGCATTCGCCAGAGCGGCTAGTTATTGATGTTAAGCAAAATGGCGAAATTATCGGCCTACCAATGAGAGTGCCTGCTGGTGATTTGGTTAAAGTGGTTCGTACCAGCCAGCCACCGGATAGCCGACACAAACGTATCGTATTGGAACTGTCAAAAGCGGCAAAAGTACAAACGTCGCTGAAACAAGTCGCTGGGCAGTATCAAGTGGTATTTACGCTTTCCTCGGGGCAAAGTCGTGCACCAACGTCTTTCAATAATACGACTCAACCGATGCAAGTGCCTAATAATGCGGTGCAAGATAAACCGTTAAAAATGAATTCGCAGGCACAGCGACCAGCTGTTGCACCTGCACCAGTTAAAACCAATAAAACAATGCCCAAGGGGGCAAAACAGGTCGTGATTGCTATTGATGCTGGGCATGGTGGCAAAGACCCCGGGGCGATTGGTAAAAACGGCTATCGAGAAAAAGATGTTACGTTAAGTGTTGCACGTAAACTGTATGCAAAACTTGAGGCTGACCCTATGTTCAAGCCAGCGATGACCCGAGATGGTGATTATTTTATTTCTGTCAGTGGGCGTTCAGATGTTGCACGTAAGAAAGGGGCTAACATGTTAGTTTCTATTCACGCTGACTCTGCACCAAATAGTAGTGCGCGAGGCGCTTCTGTTTGGGTATTGTCAAATCGACGTGCGAATAGTGAATTAGGTAACTGGTTGGAACAACGTGAGAAACAATCCGAGCTATTAGGTGGAGCAGGCGATGCATTAAGTGGTGCAGACCCTTACTTGAGCCAAGCGGTACTCGATTTACAATTCGGTCATTCACAGCGGGTTGGCTATGATGTGGCGGTACAAGTACTCCATCAATTAAGAAAAGTGGGTAATATTCATAAACGTAGCCCAGAGCATGCCAGCCTTGGGGTTTTGCGTTCGCCTGATATTCCTTCAATTCTGGTAGAAACAGGGTTTATTAGTAATAGCGCTGAAGAGCAGTTGCTTAAATCCAATGACTATCAAGAGAAGGTCGCCGAAGCTATCCACCAAGGTTTGCGGCAATACTTCCTTGCAAATCCGTTGCAAGCGGCACCTAATTAAGGGGGATGGTGATGGCAATACAGATCCTCTCTCCCCAACTTGCTAACCAAATCGCTGCCGGCGAGGTTGTCGAACGCCCTGCCTCAGTGGTTAAAGAGTTGGTTGAAAACAGTCTCGATGCAGGTGCAACACGCATCGACATCGATATTGAACGTGGAGGAGAGAAGCTGATCCGTATTCGCGATAATGGTAGTGGGATCAGCAAAGATGAACTGGTCTTAGCGTTAGCGCGCCATGCGACCAGCAAAATTGCCACGTTAGATGACCTAGAAGCCATCATGAGTATGGGGTTCCGTGGTGAAGCACTGGCGAGTATTAGCTCCGTCTCTCGTTTGACGCTCACATCAAAACCGGCTGAGCAATCAGAGGCGTGGCAAGCTTATGCGGAAGGGCGAGATATGGCGGTGACCGTCAAACCCGCCGCTCACCCAAATGGCACCACCGTAGAAGTGCTTGATCTATTCTACAATACGCCAGCGCGTCGCAAATTTATGCGTACCGAAAAAACCGAGTTTGGCCATATTGATGAGGTCGTCCGGCGTATCGCACTTTCTCGCCCTGATGTGACAATCAATTTGAACCATAATGGGAAGCTGGTGAAACAGTACCGCGCTGCAAAAGGGGAAGCTCAACAAGAGCGGCGGTTGGCAAACATCTGTGGCACAGGCTTTATGCAGGGGGCGCTAGCGATGTCTTGGGAGCATGGTGACCTTGGCATTAAAGGCTGGGTGGTTTCACCGTCTTCGACGCCAGTGAGTGATATTCAGTACTGTTATGTAAATGGTCGAATGATGCGCGATAGGTTAATTAACCATGCGATCCGCCAAGCGTATGAAGGGCATCTTGATGATAATCAACAGCCAGCCTATGTCCTTTATTTGACCATTGACCCCCAACAAGTGGATGTTAACGTCCATCCTGCTAAGCATGAAGTGCGTTTTCACCAAGCTCGGCTAGTGCATGATTTTATCTATCAAGGTGTGAGAACGGCCTTATTAAATGCGCATGAGCCAGATGAGTTGCCCGGTATTGAACCTGTTACCCATGAATTAACTAATCGTTCATCCGCGGGAGACAACTACTTTTCGTCATCATCCACGCTCAATGAAAACGATGAAAATGAGACGAGTCGCACGGCGCAACAGCAACATGACAGCACGGGCAGTAGTCGTTCGCATTCAGCCCCTTCCGTAGCGGCTACATCGCCGACATCAACAAATCATTTTAGTCGAGAAAAAAGCGCGTTTACGCCTTCTAATACGCATTATGACCGAAAAGCGGGGCAACTGTACCAAGCATTGATGTCTGTTCCTGTTGCTGAAGAAGATAAAAAGCCACTATTTCCTAGTCGGCAACCATTAGATGTTCCAGCAGTTTCTTCGCAATCAGTGGAAGAAAATACCAATAACTTCACATTTGGCAAAGTATTGACAATTTACGCAAAAAACTTTGCATTAATTGAGTCTTCATTAGGGCTAATCCTGTTATCCTTATCAGAAGCAAATTATTTACTGAAGTTGGCTCAGTTATCACCTGATGGCGAAGCGTTAAAACCTCAACCGTTGTTGATCCCGCTAAAATTATCACTTAATTCTGATGAAATTGCGGTTTTTCAGCGTAACAAGGAACAATTGACATTATTTGGTATTGAAGCCACGATATCTCATGGAAAAGTAACTATTCATGCGGTATCGTTACCGTTAAGAACGCAAAATTTATCTCAGCTTTTTTCGGGTTTACTGAATTTTTTGTCGACAAAAGAGCAGGCATCTCGTCAAGATATTGCTCAATGGCTTGCAAAAACAGTTTCACAAGAAAAAACACAAGAAAGCTGGAGCTTAGCACAAGCAGTTCAGTTACTCGCTGATGTTGAGCGGCTTTGTCCGCAGTATGTTAAAAAGCCGTCACCAACATTATTACAATTAATTAATTTACAATCCGTGGTAGCTACACTAACAAATGAGTGAACTTGTAACTCAGAAAAAACCGAATGCAATATTCCTGATGGGGCCAACGGCCTCAGGCAAGACAGCGTTAGCTATTGCTCTACGCCAACACTTGCCTGTTGAGATAATCAGTGTCGATTCGGCGTTGATCTACCGTGGTATGGACATCGGCACAGCGAAGCCAAATGCAGAGGAGCTTAGTCAAGCGCCTCATCGTCTGATCGATATACTCGATCCCTCTTTACCATACTCCGCTGCTGATTTCCGGCGAGACGCATTAAATGTAATGGAGGAAATAACTTCTCAAGGTAAAATTCCATTACTTGTGGGGGGCACAATGCTTTATTTTAAGGCATTACTAGAGGGGCTTTCGCCTTTGCCTTCTGCAGATCCCGCTACTCGTGCTGAGATTGAAAAAATTGCACAGCAGCAAGGGTGGGGTGAAATCCATCGTCGTTTAGCGGAGGTCGATCCGGTTGCGGCAGCGAGGATTCATCCTAATGATCCACAAAGATTATCCCGAGCTTTAGAGGTATATCTCATTTCAGGGCAAACTTTGACTGAAATGACACAAACAGCAGGTGAAGAATTACCTTATAATGTGTTTCAATTTGCTATTGCGCCCCAAGATCGTAAAATTTTACATCAGCGCATTGAACAACGTTTTCATCAGATGTTAGACGCCGGTTTTGAAGAGGAAGTTCGTGCTCTTTATGAACGGGGTGACCTCCATGTTGATTTACCCTCTATTCGTTGTGTGGGGTATCGGCAAATGTGGTCGTACCTAGAAGGCGAAACAGATTATGATGAAATGGTTTATCGGGGAATTTGTGCAACACGCCAATTGGCAAAACGTCAAATTACCTGGTTGAGAAGCTGGGAAAATGTTCATTGGTTAGATAGTGAACAACCACAGCAAGCGCTTAAGGCTGTTATGCAGGTTGTATGTGCATAGAGCTATGGTTTGTGTACAATTAGAACGCTAAGCGCAATTTTTGAGTAGTTAATTTTTGGAATCGAAAGGTTCTCATTTAAAAACAACAAAATAAGGAAAACATAGAATGGCTAAGGGGCAATCTTTGCAAGATCCGTTCCTGAACGCATTACGTCGTGAAAGGGTTCCGGTCTCAATTTATTTGGTTAACGGCATCAAATTGCAGGGTCAGATTGAATCTTTTGACCAGTTTGTCATTTTACTAAAAAACACGGTTAGTCAGATGGTTTATAAGCATGCTATCTCTACCGTTGTCCCTGCTCGCCCTGTTTCTCACCATAGTGGCAGTGCTACTGGCGGTGCGGGTAATGGTAACTACAACTCTGGTGCTTCAACTCAACAGGATGGCGAAGCTGCTGAGTAATACCAGTTGTGCGTTAAAATTCAAGGAAAACATGGGTAGGGAGACTTTACCTGTGTTTTTCCTTTGTATTTCTAGTGATTAAGCCTAAGAGGTTATAGCCCTTGTTTGATAGGTATGAAGGCGGTGAACTGGCTGTATTGGTGCATGTCTTTTTCTCCCAAGAAAAGGACACTGAAAATCTGGCAGAATTTGAGTCACTCGTGACATCGGCGGGTGTGAAACCTGTACAGATAGTAACAGGCAGTCGTAAGTCTCCCCATCCTAAATATTATGTTGGAGAAGGGAAAGCGGAAGAAATCGCTGAAGCTGTGAAGGAAAGTGGCGCAGATGTGGTGCTATTTAACCATACGCTGAGTCCAGCACAGGAACGTAATCTCGAAAGGTTATGCCAATGTAAGGTCGTTGACCGTACAGGGGTGATTTTAGATATTTTCGCTCAAAGGGCGCGGACACATGAAGGTAAACTTCAAGTTGAATTAGCGCAGTTACGCCATTTATCGACCCGTTTGGTAAGAGGATGGACGCACCTTGAGCGGCAAAAAGGTGGGATTGGTTTACGTGGTCCTGGTGAAACTCAGTTAGAGACAGACCGTCGGTTATTAAGGGGCAAAATTAGCCAAATTTTATCCCGTCTCAGCCGAGTAGAAAAACAACGTGAGCAAGGGCGCCAAGCACGAAATAAAGCGGATATTCCGACAATTTCGCTGGTGGGTTATACCAACGCCGGTAAATCAAGTTTATTTAACCGGATGACGGCTTCCGATGTTTACGCTGCTGACCAACTATTTGCAACACTTGATCCAACATTAAGACGTATTAACGTGGAAGATGTTGGGCCAGTAGTACTTGCGGATACTGTTGGTTTTATTCGTCACTTGCCACATGATTTGGTTGCTGCCTTTAAAGCAACACTGCAGGAAACGCGTGAAGCAACGTTATTGCTCCATGTTATTGATGCAGCAGATAGCCGTTTGGATGAAAATATTCACGCGGTCGAAAGTGTATTGGAAGAAATTGAAGCAGATGAGATCCCAACACTTTTAGTCATGAACAAAGTGGATATGCTGGAAGACTTCATCCCGCGTATCGACAAAAATGAGGATAACAAGCCTGTTCGTGTCTGGGTATCAGCACAAACGGGTGACGGTATCCCCTTGTTGCTACAAGCATTGACGGAACGCCTTTCAGGTGAAATCGCACACGTTGAAATGCGTTTGCCACCGAGTGAAGGCCGCTTACGTAGCCGTTTTTATCAACTCCAAGCCATTGAACGCGAGTGGCAGGAAGAAGATGGTTCAATTGGCCTTGAGGTGCGTATGCCGATGGTTGATTGGCAGCGTTTGTGCAAACAGGAACAACAATTGCCTAGCTATGTGATTTAACATATCGCTAGGAAATGGAATTGATATTAAGAGTTATTTGTTGCTCTTAACCCGAAAAATCAATCATAAAGATATGGAGCTAAAACATGGCGTGGAATCAGCCCGGTAATGACGGACAAGACCGCGATCCGTGGGGAAGCGGCAATAAAGGCGGCAACTCTGGCGGGAATAAAGGTGGTCGAAAACGTGGGGCTTCTGATCTCGACGATCTCTTTCGTAAGCTGAGCAACAAGCTTGGCGGTAAAAAAGGCGGCAGCGGTGGTGGTGATGGTGATAATAAACAGCCATTCCAAATCAGCGGTCGCTTTGGTGTATTGGCTCTCGCGGCAGTCGTCGTTGTATGGGCGGGTTCAGGTTTTTATACCATCAAGGAAAGTGACCGAGGTGTGATACTACGCTTTGGTGAATACAGTGGTATTGTCGGACCTGGTTTGAACTGGAAACCAACTTTTATTGATAAAGTGATTCCAGTTAACGTTGAAACCGTTCGTGAACAAGCGACGAATGGTATGATGTTAACCTCAGACGAAAACGTGATCCGCGTTGAGATGAACGTGCAGTATCGTGTGACTAATCCTAAAGAATATCTATTCAGCGTCACTAACCCTGATAACAGCTTACGTCAGGCACTTGATAGTGCAGTCCGTGGCGTAATCGGTCAGTCAGCGATGGAACAAGTGCTTACAACGAATCGAGCATTTATTCGTGATGTAACACAAAGGGATCTGGAAGCGACGATAGAGCCATACAAAATGGGGATTACGGTACTCGATGTTAACTTCCAAGCTGCTCGTCCGCCTGAAGATGTTAAGGCTGCCTTTGATGACGTAATTGCAGCACGGGAAGAAGAGCAAAAAACGATTCGTGAAGCACATGCTTATCGTAACGAAGTGCTACCAATGGCAAAAGGTAATGCGCAAAAACTGATCGAAGAAGCTGAAGCTTATAAGGCGAGTGTGGTCTTTAAAGCAGAGGGTGAGGTTGCAAGTTTTGCAAAAATGTTGCCTGAATATCGTGCAGCACCTGAAATTACCCGTGAACGACTCTACATTGATACCATGGAGCGTGTTTTAAGTAATACACGTAAAGTTATCGCTAATGATAAGAGTAATAGCATGTTAGTACTGCCATTAGAGCAATTAATGCGTGGTAATAACAACAATACAGCAGCACCAAAAACGGGCTTAGAACCAAAAGTGATGAATCCAAATACGACTAACAATTCATCATCTTCGGGTACTCAGCCTGCACAGCAAAGCAGTAATGTGCGCGGTGATACTGTTCGAGTAGGGAGACAATAATCATGCGTAATTCGCTAATTGTTATTATTATTGCTATTTTGGCAGTCGCTTACGCATCCATTTTTATTGTCCCTCAAGCCGATCGCGGTATTGTGCTGCGTTTTGGTAAGGTTGTGCGTGACGCTGACAATAAACCTATCATTTATGAGCCAGGTTTGCATTTTAAAGTGCCTTTCATCGAAACGGTGAAAATGCTTGATGCGCGTATTCAGACATTGGAAATCCAAGCTGACCGCTATTTGACAAGTGAAAACAAAGACTTGATGGTAGACTCCTACCTGAAATGGCGCATTACTGACTTTAGCCGTTATTATGTGGCAACGGGTGGTGGTAGCTCAGATCAAGCTGAAACATTCTTAAAACGTAAGTTTAGTGACCGTTTGCGCTCTGAGTTTGGTCGTCTGAGTGTTAAAGATATTATTACAGACTCACGTGGTCGTTTGACTGTTGATGTACGCGAAGCTCTGAACGTAGGTTCAGCATCTGATGAATCGACTAAGGAAGTCGATGCAGAGATTGCTTCTGCGGCAGCGCGCGTTGAAGAAGAGACTAACTTAACGCCGTTAGTCGCTAACGCAAACAGTATGGCTGCTTTAGGGATTGAAGTTGTTGACGTTCGTATCAAACGTATTGAGTTACCGAACGAAGTTTCTGAGGCTATCTATGCGCGTATGCGTGCAGAGCGTGAAGCGGTTGCACGTCAGCATCGTTCACAAGGCCAAGAAGAAGCCACGAAGATCCGTGCGGTGGCTGATAAAACTGTGACTGAAACGTTAGCAGAAGCTGAACGTACAGCATTGACTCTACGCGGTGAAGGGGATGCGATGGCAACAAAACTGTTTGCTGACGCATTCAACCAAGACCCAGAGTTTTATGCCTTTATCCGTAGCTTACGTGCCTATGAGCACAGCTTTAATAGCGGTGAGGACGTGATGGTATTAAGCCCAGACACAGACTTCTTCCGCTTTATGAAAGCACCAACCAAGTTGCGTGCAACGGATTAAAATAACTGTTAAGCTAATAAAGAAAAGCCCGCTTCGCGGGCTTTTTTTACGTCTGTCTCTTTAAGTATTAGATTTTTCAGGGAAAACTAATACTGTTTAATCTGGTCGCTATCAGTTGGATTGATGACAGAAATAAAAAAGGCCATTTTTTCTTGCTTTCCAGAAAAAAATTTTTTGCTGTGCAAAAAATCACTGGAACAGATTATTTTAGATGGTAGAATTCATTTTTAAGCAACCGAGTGTATTTTGAAATGGGTAAGAACGTTGTCGTACTGGGCACCCAATGGGGTGACGAAGGAAAGGGCAAGATCGTCGACTTGCTGACAGAGCGTGCTAAATATGTAGTTCGCTATCAGGGCGGCCATAATGCTGGCCATACTCTTGTTGTAAACGGTGAAAAAACCGTTCTCCACTTAATTCCATCCGGTATTCTTCGTGAAAATGTCATCAGCATTATTGCTAATGGTGTCGTACTCGCACCTGACGCATTGATGAAAGAGATGAAGCAATTAGAAGATCGCGGTGTTCCTGTTCGCGAACGCTTACGTATTTCTGAAGCATGCCCACTGATCCTGCCTTATCATATCGCATTAGACAATGCGCGCGAAAAAGCGCGTGGCGCGAAAGCGATTGGTACTACGGGTCGTGGTATTGGTCCTGCTTATGAAGACAAAGTTGCTCGCCGTGGCCTGCGCGTTGGCGATCTGTTTGACAAAGCAACCTTTGCTGAAAAACTAAAAGAAATTGTTGAATACCACAACTTCCAGTTGGTGAATTACTATAAAGAACCCGCTGTTGATTATCAGAAAACCCTTGATGATATCATGGCAGTCGCTGATATTCTGACTGGCATGGTAGTTGATGTTTCTGATCTGCTCTATAAAGCACATCAGAAGAATGAATTAGTCATGTTCGAAGGTGCACAAGGCACTTTATTGGATATTGACCACGGTACTTATCCGTACGTGACCTCTTCCAACACAACCGCGGGTGGTGTTGCGACAGGTTCAGGCTTAGGCCCACGTTATGTAAGCTATGTTTTGGGTATCATTAAAGCTTACTCTACTCGTGTAGGGGCTGGTCCATTCCCAACTGAGTTATTTGACGAAACGGGTGATTTCCTACGTGAAAAAGGCCAAGAGTTCGGTGCAACAACAGGTCGTAAGCGCCGCACGGGTTGGTTAGATATCGTGGCGATTAACCGTGCTGTTCAGATCAACTCACTGTCTGGCTTCTGTATGACGAAACTAGACGTTTTAGATGGCCTGAAAGAAGTAAAAATTTGTGTAGGCTATCGTCGTCCAGATGGTACTGTTCTTGAAACAACACCATTAGCTGCTGATGAGTGGGAAGGTTTAGAGCCTGTCTATGAAGTATTACCAGGCTGGAGCGAAACAACGTTCGGTGTGAAAGACAGAGCGCTGTTACCACAAGCTGCGTTAGACTATATCAAGCGTGTTGAAGAGTTGACTGGTGTTCCGGTTGATATCATCTCAACAGGTCCTGATCGTTCTGAAACGATGATCTTACGCGACCCGTTTGACGCTGAATAATATCGAGCCTAATCTTTAGGTTTAGAGAAAAAACACCGAATATTTCGGTGTTTTTTTTATCAATTAATCACGTTTTAAATGGGCTAAATCGCTACCGGATGGGTGTTGATAGATCCGTAATTTGAAATATTTAGCGGATGCGTTGACGTACTCGAATATTTCCGACTGCACTTCTTCATAATCCACCCAAGTTGTGGAACGAGTAAAACAGTATATTTCGACAGGAAGACCATTAGGTGTTGGTGGCATGGTTCTGATCACTAAATACATATCAGCTCTGACATCCCCGCGCATTTTTATCCAATTTAAAATATATTTTCTAAACAATTGGAGATTGGTCACGCCATTGTCAATCATCCATTCATTGATATTACCGAGTTCGCCTTTCTCTTCGAGCATCGTTTCTAGGCTTTTACGCAGTGGTGCCGTATTCTTTAATTCATTCAATAACGCTTCGGTTGCAAATTCAATTGATGATTGGTCGATATAAAAACTACGCTTAATCCTACGGCCACCCGAAGAGAACATGGGTTGCCAGTTTGTGTATTTCTCCGTGAGAAAATCTTTAGTCGGAATACGTGAAATCGTGTTATCCCAATTACGAATGGTGATGGTGTGCAGTGCGATATCGATGACTTCACCGCTAATATTACTACTTGGTAGCTCTATCCAATCATAAAGTTTTAAGACTTTCCCATTAGAAACTAAAATATTTGCTACAAACGACAGTAAGGTATGTTGGAATACAAACATTAATACCGCTGCGATTGCACCAAAACTGGAAATAATAATGACAGGTGACTGGTCCGTCATTAATGCGATAATAAGGATAAATGAAATAATCCAAACAATAATTTTGGCGATTTCAATATACCCTTTGATGGAGTTATTTCGATGCAAAGTTCGGGTCGTTTGCCGTAAAATAAAGACATCAAGGCCATCATTGACTAGCCCTGCACCATTGATCACAATGAGCGACCAACAAATGGTTTTGAAGGTTATATTGACTTCATCGGAGAATGAGGGCAGCAACTGATTAAGGTAAAGTACCAAGGTTACAGCGACAATTGAGGCTATTTTCTTCGCAACACCATCAATCAAGTCATCATCGGTTAAGTTAGTCAGTAACGGTAGCAACTGTCGGGCAAACCGCAAAAAAATCACTTTTCCCACAAACCAAGTGAGCAGCAGGATCACGACTAAAAGCGAGGTCATTAATAGGGTGTTGTTCGAGATAACATTATAAATTTCAGCAAGTTGTTCCATAGTATCCTACATCATATCCTCAATGTGCTGATGGCTTATTATAAAATGAGCAAACTAAAAAGAATTGATGATAAAAGTGATATATAGGTTTTCGGTTCACTCTAATATCCTTTTAGATAGTGCAAATCCACGAGTGGCCTTAGCAATCTATGTTATTATAGGTATGATTAGCGTTATGGCATTACTCGCTATTGACATATTATTAGTCAAATTATGTCAATAAAACACCGCATAATGGCAAATAATCATAGATATGTATTGTTATTGAGGGGATATTACCTCTTTGTGGTAAGCTAAACTAGAATGAAAAGGTCGCTTATGGTTGCAAATTAAAGCGTTATTCGTCGTAGTTATTGGGTATAAAACAGTAACGGGGTGTGATGTCGCTACAATTTGAAATTAATAAGTAGGTAAAGTCAGATAACCATTGGCAAAGCCGAAATTTTGAGGTGATTGTGCAACTAACGAGTTTTACAGATTATGGGTTACGTGCTCTGATTTACTTGGCATCCCTTCCTGAAGGGAAAATGACCAGTATCACAGAAGTTACTGAAGTTTATGGAGTCTCCCGCAATCATATGGTTAAGATTATTAATCAGCTCAGTCATCTTGGTTATGTTAAAGCAACGCGAGGTAAAAATGGCGGGATCACCCTAGGCCAACCCGCGGAAACGATCCGTGTTGGGGATGTAGTAAGAGCTCTGGAACCTCTGACACTGGTGAACTGTAGTGGTGAATTTTGTCATATTACGCCAGCCTGCCGTTTGAAGGGTGTGCTTCATCAGGCAATACAACAATTTTTAAAAGAACTCGATAAACATACGCTGGCTGATATGGTGAAAGACAACAGCCCGCTTTATCAATTACTGCTTGATTAAATGATGCGGTAATTACAAATTCTGATGACAACGGAGGTAACGATGTCACGCGATCCTTTTCAGGAAAGAGAAGCAGAAAAATACGACTCCCCAATTCCTAGCAGAGAATTCATTCTCGAACTCCTCACTAAGCGCTCGGCTCCAGCAAAACGTGAAGAAATTGCACAATTATTAAACCTCTCTTCTGAAGAAGAGTTAGAAGCATTACGCCGTCGCCTGCGTGCAATGGAGCGTGATGGGCAATTGGTGTTTACCCGCCGCCAATGTTACGCACTACCTGAGCGTTTAGACCTCCTCAAAGGAAAAGTAATAGGTCACCGTGATGGTTATGGCTTCTTGCGAGTTGAAGGTAAAAAAGAAGATTACTATTTGTCACAAGACGAAATGAAACGTGCATTGCACGGTGATGTTATTTTAGCACAAGCTTATGGTCAGGACCGTAAAGGGCGTACAGAAGTACGTGTGGTCCGTGTCCTTGAGCCTCGTAATAACCAAATTGTTGGTCGCTATTTTATTGAGTCAGGTATGGGGTTTGTTGTGCCTGATGATAGCCGCTTAAGCTTCGATATTTTGATCCCTAAAGACCAAATTAATGGTGCGCGAATGGGGAACGTGGTGGTGGTTGAATTAATCACGAGACCACAGCGTCGCTCTCAGGCGGTAGGTCATATTATTGAAGTATTAGGGGAAAGTATGGGAACGGGAATGGCAGTCGAAATTGCCTTGCGTACCCATGAAATCCCACATACATGGCCCCCTCAAGTGGAAAAGCAGGTCGCTGACTTAAATGAACAAGTACCAGAGTCTGCTAAAAAAGGCCGCGTCGATTTACGTGATTTGCCACTCGTGACTATCGATGGTGAAGATGCTCGTGACTTTGATGATGCAGTACACTGTGCGCCGAAAAAAGGCGGTGGCTGGCGCTTGTGGGTTGCGATAGCTGATGTTAGCTATTATGTTCGTCAACAAACCGCCCTTGATGATGAGGCGCGTAGCCGCGGTAACTCGGTCTATTTCCCATCACAAGTTGTTCCGATGTTACCGGAAGTGTTATCGAACGGCCTGTGTTCACTGAATCCAGGTGTCGATCGCTTGTGTATGGTATGCGAAATGACCGTGTCGGCATCTGGTCGCTTATCATCATATAAATTCTATGAAGCGGTGATGAACTCTCACGCAAGATTAACCTACACTAAAGTATGGAAAATCTTGCAAGGTGATGAAGAGTTACGCGAACACTACAAAGCATTAGTGCCTCATATTGAACAGCTTCATGCTCTGTATAAAACGTTAGATAATGCACGTATTGACCGCGGGGCTATCTCTTTTGAATCTGAAGAAGCGAAGTTTATCTTTAATGCTGAACGTCGTATTGAGCGTATTGAGCCTGTAGAGCGTAATGATGCTCATAAACTGATTGAAGAGTGTATGATCTTAGCCAACATTGCGGCGGCTCGTTTTGTTGAAAAACATGAAGAGCCTGCATTGTATCGTGTGCATGATCGCCCGAAAGAAGAGAGTGTGATGAATTTACGTTCTGTATTTAGTGAGTTAGGGTTAACCTTGCCGGGGGGAATGAAACCGGAGCCGAAAGATTATGCACAGGTCATGAATGAAGTGGCTGACCGTCCTGACCATGAGTTGCTGCAAACCATGATCTTGCGGTCAATGAAGCAAGCCATTTATGATCCAGAAAACCGAGGTCACTTTGGGCTTGCTTTAAAATCCTACGCTCACTTTACATCGCCAATTCGTCGTTATCCCGATCTAACGTTGCATAGAGGTATCAAGTACTTACTGGCTAAAGAGCAGGGGCATACCGATCATCGTTGGACGCCAACAGGTGGCTGGCACTACGATATGGATAGCATGTTGCAGTTAGGTGAACATTGCTCAATGACTGAGCGCCGTGCCGATGAGGCGACTCGCGATGTGGCGGATTGGTTAAAATGTGACTTTATGCAAGACCAAGTTGGTCAAGTGTTTACTGGGTTGATTACCAGTGTGACAGGCTTTGGCTTCTTTGTACGCCTTAATGATTTGTTCATTGATGGCTTAGTGCATGTTTCGACGCTGGATAACGATTACTATCGCTATGATGCTGTGGGTCAACGTTTGATTGGTGAATCATCGGGAACCACATATCGACTTGGTGATGAAGTTGAAATTCGTGTTGAAGCCGTGCATATGGATGAGCGTACGATTGATTTCGCGTTGATTTCAACGACACGTAAAGCTAAAAATCCGGGTAAAACAGCCCGCGATAAAATGAAAAAAGAAGTCAAAAATGCTACTAAATCCGCGCGTGGTAAACGCGATGTAAGCCGAGATAAAAACTTCGAGCCTGATTCAGCATTCCGTCGCTCAGACAAAAATGGCAAGAAAACGGATAAAAAAGCGGGTAAGAAGGCAGAGACAAAGGCGAAAGGTAAAAAAGCCTCTGACAAAACGAAGAAAATCAGTGCAAAATTAAAAGCAAAACGTGCAGCGAAAAAAGCCCAGAAGCAAGAAGGGTAATTGACCCTGCTGAATCAAATAAGGTGGCGTAATGCCACCTTGAATTCTATCAACAAAAAAGATATTTATGAGCGAAATTATTTACGGCATTCATGCGGTGAAAGCCTTACTTGATCGTGACGCATCACGGTTCAAAGAAGTCTATATTTTAAAAGGGCGTGAAGATCGCCGTCTAATGCCGATTATCCAGGAAATCGAGTCACTGGGTATTGTTGTACAAGTGGCGAATCGTCAATGGATGGATGCACAAACAGAAGGCGCGGTTCATCAAGGGATCATTGCGAAAGTGTTGCCGGGTAAACAGTACCAAGAGGGTGATTTACCTGATTTTCTTGAAAGTACAGACACGCCTTTTTTATTAGTTTTAGATGGTGTTACTGATCCTCATAACTTAGGGGCATGCTTGCGTAGTGCTGATGCCGCCGGTGTTCATGCGGTGATTGTGCCAAAAGATAAGTCTGCACAGTTAAATGCGACAGCAAAAAAAGTGGCATGCGGTGCGGCTGAAAGTGTTCCGCTATTCCGTGTGACAAACTTAGCCAGAACATTGCGTCTGTTAAAAGAGTACAATGTGTGGATTGTTGGTACTGCTGGTGAAGCCGATCATACGCTTTATCAAAGTAAGCTCACAGGGCCAATGGCATTGGTGATGGGAGCGGAAGGTGAAGGTATGCGCCGTTTGACTCGTGAACATTGTGATGAGTTGATCAGCATTCCTATGGCGGGTACTGTTTCGTCACTGAATGTCTCTGTTGCAACAGGGATTTGTTTGTTTGAAGCGGTTCGTCAACGTGCCGAGAAGTCAGCCGTAGAATAAATATTCTCTGATATTTGTCTCCATCCCTTGAGTTTTTTCTCAGGGATGGGTATAGTTACGCGTCAATTTTTTAGCCGCACTCAACAAGTTCCTTGCCTCCGCGGGCCGCGGTTAACCCTGACAGGAGGCTGAATAATCCGTAAGGAGCAACTACTAATGCGTCATTACGAAATCGTTTTTATGGTCCATCCTGACCAAAGCGAACAGGTTCCGGGCATGATCGAGCGTTACAGTGCGACAATCACTAACGCACAAGGTCAGATCCACCGTCTGGAAGACTGGGGCCGTCGTCAACTGGCTTACCCAATCAATAAACTGCACAAAGCTCACTATGTTCTGATGAACGTAGAAGCTCCACAGGAAGCGATTGATGAGCTGGAAACTAACTTCCGCTTCAACGATGCCGTTATCCGCAGCATGGTTATGCGCGTTAAACACGCGGTGACAGAAGCTTCTCCAATGGTTAAAGCTAAAGACGAACGTCGTAGCCGTGACCTGGCTGATGAATATCAGGATGAAGAAGCTGAAGAAGCTGGGGATTCTGAAGAGTAATTGCGCAGGTGTTCACTAATCGTTTGGTGCTCACAGGCACGGTCTGTAAAGCATTAATTCGAAAAGTGAGTCCGTCGGGTATTCCTCACTGCCAGTTTGTTTTAGAACATCGTTCACAACAACAGGAAGCGGGATTGACTCGGCAAGCATGGTGCAGAATGCCCATCATTGTTAGCGGACAAGCCTTACAAGCCCATACTCACAGTATAACGGTCGGCAGTCGAATTACAGTGACAGGTTTTATTAGTACCCATCAAGGGCGCAATGGACTGAGTAAACTGGTTCTTCATGCCGAGCAGATTGATTTGATAGATTCTGGAGACTAGCCATATGGCACGTTATTTCCGTCGTCGCAAGTTCTGCCGTTTCACAGCGGAAGGCGTTCAAGAGATCGACTATAAAGATATCGCAACGCTGAAAAACTATATCACTGAAAGTGGTAAAATTGTACCAAGCCGTATCACCGGTACTCGTGCAAAATATCAGCGTCAGCTCGCTCGTGCTATCAAGCGCGCTCGCTACCTGTCTCTGTTGCCATATACTGATCGTCATCAGTAATTGGTACAGTCCATTAACGACTTTAAGAGGATAAGGTAATGCAAGTTATTCTGCTTGATAAAGTAGCTAACCTAGGTAGCCTGGGTGATCAGGTTAACGTTAAATCGGGCTATGCTCGTAACTACTTAGTTCCACAGGGCAAAGCTGTTCCTGCAACTAAGAAAAACATCGAATTCTTCGAAGCTCGCCGTGCTGAACTAGAAGCTAAATTGGCTGAAGTTCTGGCAGCAGCTCAAGCTCGTGCAGAAGCTGTTAATGCACTGGGCTCTGTGACTATTGCTTCTAAAGCAGGTGACGAAGGTAAACTGTTTGGTTCTATCGGTACTCGTGATATCGCTGATGCAGTCACTGCAGCAGGCGTTGCAATCGCGAAAAGCGAAGTTCGCCTACCAAACGGCGTTCTGCGTACTACTGGTGACCACGAAGTTCACTTCCAGTTACACAGCGATGTTTTTGCTGAGCTGAACGTTATCATCGTTGCTGAGTAATCAAAAATGATGGTAGTACTATCGGACTTATTCGATGGTACAAAAAAACACCGGCTTGTCCGGTGTTTTTTATTGCCTAAAAACCGTTATTTTTACTTAAAAGTCGTAAGCGTTTTACCTATCCTGCTGCTTTCCACGAAATAACCTTATTCACACCACTCCATCCTATATCGAGTACAGTGATACCACTGATTTGCGACTTTGATAGAAAATGGCAATAGCCTAATTTTTTCAAGTGTGAGTTAGAGTTGGAGCAATCGAGCTAAATGCGATTGCGTAATAGCAAATTTACCGCGTAAGGTTGATTGACAGTATGTGGCATAAAGCGAAATGGGATTTTTTGTATAAACATTAATGCCCCAGCTATTGCCTGATAGTGGAGCGTTAATGTTTTAACGAATAACTAAGGTGTACGGTAGTAACTACCATCACTTAAACGGGCAAAACTAACCGTTTTACCTTCCGCAGTTGTCACTTCTAAAAGCTGTACCTCACCTTTGGCATTCGCTTTCAAACGAATTTTCTGCCCTTGGCGCAAGTTACTCAATGGTTTTTCTGGGCCTTCAACGCGTGCCATGATAAATGCATCGTTGGCTTGCAGATGATTGTCACGAAATAACTGAGCCAGTGTTTTTCCTTTTTGGACTTGATAATTTTGCCAATTATTAGTGGAAGGACGCGTAGCTGGACGCTTCTCTTGCTCTGTTGGTGTGGTCTGTTTTGGCTCTGATGGTGTGACCGGTTGCTTAGGTTGCTCGACAGTGGTAGGTGGAACGGTTTCAACGGGAGGCTCTTGAATAATTTCAGGCTCATTAGGTAAACGCGTTTGTGTGTCGTCTGTTCCACTACTGATGGTTGGCTCCTCCGAAGGGGCTTGGGTCACAATTTCCGGTGCTGTGGGTGGTGGAACTACAATAGGTTGTGGCTGATTTTGTGCTATTTGCTGATCGCTGTTTTTGTCATCGACAGGTATAAAAAACGCCGCGATGATAATGATCGTTAAAACAGCAATACCAATACGATGAAATATTGAAAGTTTAAACATGACTCCTCCTTGATTGAGGAAACCCTAACAACAGGCAAAATAACTTGTGATAACAAGAATACTAGCACTGATTTGTAGTAATTTGATTACCCTAAGTTATTTTTCAGAGAACACTGAGCGGGATCAGGCTGTCCGAAAGGCTTTTATTCTTGATAGGCATTGTTTAGGTTTACCCATAAGAGAGGGGCTGTTATCCTTGGTTTTTTATCAAAAACCATACAGGTATTTTCATGGCAAACCAAAATTTTGATTCAGTAGAAGCTCAAGCAAGCTACGGTATTGGCCTGCAAGTTGGTCAACAACTATTAGAGTCTGGCTTAGAAGGCCTAGAGCCGGCAGCTATCTTAGCGGGTCTTACTGACGCATTAGAAGGTAATATGCCTTCAGTTCCCGTCGAAGCGCTACATAAAGCGTTACGTGAAATCCATGAGCGTGCAGATGCTGTTCGTGTAGCTCGCCAAGAAGCGATGGCCGCAGAAGGCCGTGCATTCCTTGAAGAAAACCAAAAACGTGAAGGTGTCTCAACCACTGAGTCTGGTTTGCAATTTTCTGTCATTAACCAAGGCGAAGGCGCAATTCCTACACGTACAGACCGTGTTCGCGTACATTATACCGGTCGCTTGATTGATGGTACTGTATTTGACAGCTCAGTGCAGCGCGGTCAACCCGCAGAGTTCCCTGTTAGCGGCGTTATTCAAGGTTGGATTGAAGCATTAACACTGATGCCTGTCGGTTCTAAATGGGAACTTTATATCCCTTCCGAGCTTGCTTATGGCGAACGTGGTGCAGGCGCATCTATTCCGCCATTCAGCACGCTAGTCTTTGAAGTTGAGTTACTCGAAATTCTGTAATCTTGGCGGTCAGTATAACTGACTAAGCTACTATCAGGGCTTTGCAGGTCAGCCTTTTTATTATGAAGGCGAGGCCGCAAAGCCCTTTTTATGTTTTAAGCGGTAGGCGTAATTGTGGGTGAATCTTTTTTCGTTCTAAACACCCGTTTATTTATAAGACGTGCAATGATAATAAAAATCACAATACCAACGATGACGAAGAACTTATCTAAAGTGGCGATTTGTTGATTGGCCTTTATTGATAAATAGAGTAAGAATGCTAACAGGCTCATTATCGCCAGTAGTATAATGGTATTAATGAACGAAAGAAGCATTAAACGTTTTACCTTGAGTTGACTTCCTTGGAAAGGAATTGATCTATATATACTTAAAAGGAAGATAACGATAGCAGCTGCTGTTGCAGGAAATAACATGTCAGACGCTTGGTAACTCAGAAGCAAGAAACCTTTTAATATCAGTTGATTCTCCTTGAATAATGCAATGCTATATACTGTGATAAAGGTGATAACAAGCGTAAAACATAACATGGTTATGGTATAGAGTGCATTGTAAATTAACCCATGATTTTTTTTTGTTAATACGAAATCATGACGCGCTTTTTTACAAAAAAATATTCTTGGTATAAATAGCAAAATAAGTATCAAGACGTTGATAATGCTAACTATAATGGAAAACCTGTAGGCATACACTAAGCTGGGGCGATGATATAATCCTATCCCTCCAAATGTCTTGTTCATGACTATGCCACTTAAGTGTTGCGTAAATTTGAGAATAAAAAAGTAGACAATGGCAATACCCGCAACAATAAGGATATTTTTAAGGTTAGCTTGGTTCAATTTGGTGTAGTAAAAGATAAGGCAAGTGGAAAGTAGGAAGATAAAAATCTTAATGAACCACTCTACCCTTAGGCCATATATAATCGAATTTAAATAATGCGGTGGCGCGTATAATAATGGTTGGATTGTCACGCTATAAAACCACAAATATTCAGTGAGGATCCAAACACTCACAAATATGGCGGGTAATCTAAAAAAAGAGAGTTTGGCTGCATTTGATTGACTCATTTTTATTCCTAAATTTTAGAGAATCACATAATTGATAGCGGTGATATATAAATAGAAGATTACATTCCCGTTCAAAAATGCTATCAAGCTTACTGTCATTTTTACTTATTGTTCTGTATGGCATTAAATCATAATGCGTTGTTGCTACTCGAGAATGGATCATAACGTTTGCTATCTTAATGTTGCCATCGGGCATAAATATAGGAATTTTTCTTAGTAGCGTGAGAGCTAAAAACCTAAACTAACTTCGGATATATATTCACAATCTATAATTGCTTTTATTTAAAAGAAGCTCACGGCTCTCGCTTATTTGTTTCTTACGCATACAAAACAACGGATTAAGCAATATCACTATTGCAAATGTCGAGTAATAAATCAAACTCAAAGCAAAATATAAAGCACTATTCTGATATAACGCAACATTTCCCCAAGAACACTATTCTTTTCATTAATTGAAACTACTTAGAAAGAAAATAATGTAGATTGATAAGGTAAGTGTGAACGGTTTCTGTGGCTTCAATTAGCGTGCACTTACTATCTATGGCTGTTAATCTTAAGGTAAAGAGTGATGGAAAAGAGGTGAATCATGCTAAAACAAATTTGTGAACTGGCTATCGATGCAGGCTCTGCCATTATGGAGATCTATCATGCTCAAGAACCGCTACAAGTTGAGCAAAAAAGCGATAAATCTCCGGTGACGGCTGCGGATATTGCCGCTCATCAAATTATTACAGCGGGTTTGACTCGCATTGCACCGGATATTCCTCAGTTATCTGAAGAAGACCCCCCTTCATGGAATGAACGCAAAGGTTGGCAACGGTATTGGTTGGTTGATCCACTTGATGGCACAAAAGAATTTATTCATCGTAATGGGGATTTTACCGTTAACATTGCCTTGATTGAAAAGGGTATGCCCGTTATGGGGGTTATTTATGCGCCCGCCAAAGGCTTGCTCTATTATGCGGAGGGTAATCAAGCGTGGAAAGAAGAGGGTGGGCATAAACAGTCAATCCATGTTAAAGATATAACACCTCCAATCATAGCGATTAGCCGCTCTCATCAAGACGCTGAATTACGTGATTACCTTGCACAATTGGGGAACCATGACACGGTAGAAATTGGCTCATCATTAAAATTTTGCTTGGTAGCGGAAGGGAAAGCGCAGCTCTATCCTCGCTTTGGGCCAACTAACATTTGGGATACAGCAGCAGGGCATGCAATCGCAATGGCAGCTGGGGCTAAGGTGCTTGATTGGAATGGCAAAACATTAGATTACACACCACGTGAATCCTTTTTAAACCCAGGTTTTCGCGTAACGTTATTTTAAACTATGGTGAAATAATGTCGGGTAAATAACTTTATTTACCCGACAGCGCTGAATTAATTATCCAGTTTGAGCACTTTTGCCGTTGCCGCACGGATATCAGAGCAAGCTTTTGCATCGACTTTTAAGTCAATACCATAAGTTGGAATGATCTCTTTTAAGCGTGCTTCCCAGCCATCTGCACTAAGCTGCTCGGCAAAACAAGTTTTCAAAACGTTTAGCGCGATAAAGGCCGCAGTAGAAGCGCCCGGTGATGCTCCCATTAATACGGTGAAGGACTTATCTGCACTGGTAATTAGCTCCGTGCCGAATTCCAAGACCCCTTTCTTATCATGATCTGGCTTAATGATTTGTACACGTTGACCCGCGACAACTTCTTTCCAGTCTTCATGTTGTGCTTCAGGGTAGAACTCTTGTAGCATCGCAAACTGATGTGCTGATGTTTGTAATACTTGTCCAACTAAGTATTCCGCCAGCGACCAGTTATCTTTAGCAACTGCCAGCATCGGTTCGATGTTATTTAAGCGCACAGATTCAAACAAGTCTAAATAAGAGCCATGTTTAAGGAACTTACTGGAAAAACCCGCGTAAGGTCCGAATAGAAGTGAACGTTTGCCGCCAATGATACGTGTATCTAAGTGAGGCACTGACATCGGAGGGGAGCCTTTGCTTGCTTTACCATAAACTTTTGCATGATGGCGATTAGCAATCTCTTCGTTGTCGCAACGTAGCCAGATACCACTTACAGGGAAGCCACCGAAGCCTTTACCTTCTGGGATGCCTGATTTTTGTAGTAGCTCTATTGCACGTCCACCCGCGCCCACAAACACAAATTTCGCTGATGTGATGGTTTTTTCGTGAGTGAGTAGGTTTTTAACCTCAATATTCCATCGACCCTCTGCGGTTTTCTTAACATCAACCACTTCATGCTTGTAATGAACAGTGAAACCCGATTGCTGTGTTAATTGCTCCATCAATAAATGGGTCAATGCACCATAATCTACGTCAGCCCCCGTTACCACGCGTGTGACTGCAATGGCTTCTTTTGGATCACGGCCTTCCATAATCAACGGTGCCCACTCATTGATCTGCTTAGGATCATCACTGTATTCCATGTTTTGGTAGCAGTGGTGAGCAGACATTTGGCGATAGCGTTGCTGGAGGAATTTTACGTTATCATCACCCCAAACAAAGCTCATATGTGGGCAAGGGTGAATGAAGTCACGGGGATCTTTGATTTTACCTTTGGTGACAAGATAGGACCAAAGTTGACGTGATAGGTCAAATTCAGTATTAACTTCAAGCGCTTTGCTGATATCCACTGTACCATCTGGGTTCGGTGGCGTGTAGTTCATTTCACAGTTTGCTGCGTGACCTGTTCCCGCATTATTCCATGGGTGGGAACTTTCTTGAGCACAGTCATTGAGTCTTTCAAATATCGCAATATTTAGCGATGGCTCAAGCTCTTTTAAAAAAGTTGCGAGTGTGGTGCTCATGATACCTGCGCCAATGAGCGCAATATCAACTTGTTCTGAAATAGGCTTACTCATTCAAAAAACTCCTAAGACTTAGAGGGTTTAAAACACAGTTCAGTGCCTTCTTGATAAACAACATAAGCACGGCGCCATGGTTCATCACCAATTAAACGCCATTTATGGCCAGTACCTGTGTTGTCTTGTGCGAGTAAAATATCACCAGGCTTGATAATAAAAGTTGAGCCGTCTTTGGTTTCGAATTCTAAAGTGCCTGAAAGTGTGATGACATAACGTGGTACAGGATCTTTATGCCAATCCCAAGACCCACCAGAGGTTGTTTCACGAAATGAAAGTTCACTGACGGCAATAGCAGGCGTTTCTTTATCGCCTCTAGCTTCACCACTTAATTCAATCGTACCTTCTTCAAAAAGAGAATTGCCATCTTCACCGGTCCACATACGAACACAACGTATCATATTATTAACCTCTTACATTTTATATGGCTGAACAAACAACTTAATTGGTAAAAGAGTGAGACTTTCAATAAAGGACTTTCTAAAAAAGACTAAACTGAAAATTAATAATTAACCTACTCGTTATTGTTGTAAATATAAAATATCACATTATTTGATTGTATCGTGTTTTATTTAAAATAAACACTGTAGTTATTAGATTAATAGTTCCTGATAGTATATTTGTGAATAAAAAATTATCGTAACCTATTGATTGTAATTTGGTATTTTTATTTATTTTTTGAGCTGGGATAAGAAATGTCAATATTTCTAGTATAGAGGAAATAAAACGTATTAATGTAAAAATATAAGAAGAAATAAACCCTATTTAATTTTCCTTCTTGGTTCTTATCAAGAAGGAAAATAGAATAATATAAATAGTACTTTTAATGACTCTTTAAAATATTATTTAGGGCAATGTGTTGTATAAGCATAATCGTTTTTCCATCAACAATCTCACCACTTTTTATCGCGGCTAATGCTTTTGGGAATTCCCACTCTAATACTTCAATATCTTCACCTTCCTCGGTAAGCCCACCTCCCGAATTGATGCGGTCGCCATCGTGATATTCGGCAATATAAAAATAGAGTTTTTCGGTGACGGAGCCTGGGCTCATATAGGCTTCATAGACTTTTTCTATTTTTTCGATACGAAAACCTGTTTCTTCTTCTGTTTCGGCAATAATGCGTTCTTCGGGCGATGCATTATCAAGCAACCCAGCCGCAGCTTCGATAAGAAAATGAGGATAGCCGTTGATATACAAAGGAAGGCGGAATTGGCGGATCAGTATAATGGTATTTTTCGCTTGGTTGTAAAGTAGGATAACAGCCCCGTCTCCTCTGTCATATGACTCACGGGTTTGCTGCTGCCAACGACCATCGCGGCGTTGAATTTCGTAAGTGTATTTTTTTAAGGTATACCAATTATCAGAGAGTAAAGTTTCACGAATATGACGGATTTGGGGCGTTTTAGCAGACATGATGTTACCTTAGTAATAGGGGTAACGGTTAATTTAGCACTGTGGTCACCATCCTTAAATAAGAGTTTATGCCAGTTTTATCACATCAATCTCTATCAATATAAATAAGGCAGCCGTAGCGGCTACCTTAATTTTTACCAAAAGATTATTTTATAATTTGGATCTGTTTGACTTCCACTTCGCGTGTATTCCAGTCTTTGTCGATTTTACCGCGGATCTCTACTTTATCTTTTGGCGTGACATTAATGCCATTCCAGCGTTTTGGGCTAATTTCGAGATTGATGGTGCCTGTCCCATCGGTAAACTCATAATGTTTTTGATCTAACTGCTTAACAATATTACCACGCAAGATCACCCAGCTATCATCGGATAAATCGAGAGCTTTAGCGACCGTAGTTTCGCCGCTATTTGGGCCAGAAAAGCCACCAGCTTGGTTTGTTTGATTGGTGGTCGTCTGAGCCGCGCCTGGTCCATCAAAGCCACCATTTGCAGCGAGTACAGGTGCAGAAGCTAATGCAGCAATTAACGCGATTAAGGGTAATTTTTTCATAGTGGTCCTCTCCATTTGTTACCAAAATTTGTTTACGGGAGCTATTAAAACAAGAAATTCTTAACAGGATCTTAAGAACCCACAGAAAAAAAATATATTTTAAATTTAGTTCATAACAACTGGTCATATCCAAATTAATCGGATAAATATAACAATATTCTAATAAAGGAGAAAATCATGCGTATTTTGCTGATCGAAGATGACCGGTTAATTGGCGATGGTTTAAAAGTAGGATTAAGCCAACTTGGCTTTACCATTGATTGGTTTGCCGATGGTAAGCAAGGGCAAGTCGCCTTATTCGATGCGCCTTATGATGCCGTGATACTCGACCTTTCTCTGCCGAGTGTAGATGGTATGGAGATTTTGAAGTTTTGGCGCAAAGAAGGGCGTGATGAGCCTGTTTTAATATTAACCGCAAGAGATGCCTTGGATCAGCGAGTGCAAGGGCTACAACAAGGTGCCGATGACTACCTTTGTAAGCCCTTTGCGCTTGCAGAAGTTGCTGCGCGTTTGCAGGCATTAATTCGTCGGCGTAGCGGGCAATTGTCGCCAATATTAAAGCATGGTCATATTGAAATGGATCCTGTTGCAATGACTGTCACCTGTCACGGTGAACGTATCGAATTAAAAAGTAAGGAGTTATCTCTATTATCCTTGTTTTTACATAATCCAAACAAGGTGCTGTCTCGTGCCTTCATTGAGGAAAAATTGTATAACTGGGATGAAGAGGTATCCAGCAATGCCGTCGAGGTGCATATTCACCATTTACGGCGTAAGTTAGGTACACGTTTTATTCGAACAGTTCATGGTGTCGGCTACCGTTTAGGTGAGGAAGCATGAAAACCTTTAGCTTACGCTTAAAATTGACACTCATGCTGTTGCTACTCGCGCTAATGACGTGGGGAGTGGCGAGTTTACTTGCGTGGCATCAAACATATAAAACGATCAATGAACTGTTTGATACTCAGCAAATGGTATTTGCTAAACGTTTGTCTGTATTACCTTCTGATCTCGATTTTAATGATGTTTCATTAGCAAAAACGAAGAAAATCTTACGTAAAAACCGTGGTAATCAAGATGATGATGCGCTGGCATTCGCCATTTTCACACCTCAAGGGGAGATGGTACTGAATGACGGTGATAATGGGCGCAAAATCCCGTTTAACTTTAGCCGAGAAGGGTTTACCGAAGGCAAAATTAAAGGAAGTGATGATGAATGGCGCTTTGTTTGGCTAAGATCATCGGAAGGGCAATATATTATTGTCGTGGGGCAAGAGTGGGAATATCGGCAAGATATGGCGATGGAGATTATGGTTGCGCAGTTTTTACCTTGGCTAATTGCGCTGCCTATCATGCTAATCCTGTTTTTATGGTTATTAACGCGTGCATTGAGGCCATTACATCAAGTCACAACCCAACTCTATCAACGGCGGCCCGATGAGCTGAGTTCAGTGCATGTTGAGCGGCTCCCCTCAGAAGTCAAGCCAATGTTAGATGCACTCAATAGCTTATTTACGCGTATTCAAGCGATGTTTGCTCGTGAACGCCAATTTACCTCGGATGCGGCCCATGAGCTACGTAGTCCGTTGGCAGCACTGAAAGTGCAGGCCGAAGTTGTGCAGATAGCAGGGCATGATCCTACCATTCGAGAACATGCGGTTGCTAACTTATCCGAAGGGATCGATAGAGCCACACGTCTTGTCGATCAGCTATTAACGCTTTCTCGTTTAGAGTCATTGTCACAGCTTGATGATGTGGAGCAACTTTCATGGTTAGCCTTAATTGAGTCTGCACTGCAAGATATCTCATTAGAGGCGAAAGCTGCACAGACGACAATGGATGTTGTAGTGGTTAATGAGCCACCATTATTGACTGGGCAGCGTCTGTTATTAGCTATCCTTTTAAGGAATTTGCTACATAATGCCATTCGCTATGGTAAGGCTGGTGGAAAAGTAGATATTGTACTGAATAAGGATCACCTCACGATCCATGATGATGGGCAAGGGGTAACTCAGGATGTTCTTAAACGGTTAGGTGAACGCTTTTATCGTCCACCGGGGCAAGAGAAAACAGGTAGTGGTTTAGGGTTATCTATTGCGAAACAGATTGCTGAGCTACACCATTTCAGATTGGCTTTTGCAAATGGCGAAAATGGCGGTTTTTGCGTCAAAATCACTTGGTAATAATGCTTGGTTATTAATAAATTCCAAATAATTATTCACCATATAAATTTAGTGGCTAATAAGCCTTTTTAGAATAACTCACTAGTGATAGATAAACTCACACCTCTCTTTTAATATGTGCACGACAGCGATGTTTCCGTGCACAAGAGGTGATGAGCGCTATTGAGCAAGTTCAGATTTAATTAATGTGATCACTTTATCCACTTCAGGGGCAGTGAGCGCACCGTCTTTGAAGTAAAGCACTTTTCCTTGTTTATTCAAGATGATAATCGCTGAACTTTCTGGTGCGAGATGCCATGCTTTTTTAACGACACCATCGCTATCAACGATAAATTGCGAATAAGGAAACTCTTTTTTGCTGTCTTCAACACTGTTACTGACGAAAACACCTGTGCCAAAAATGGCATCATCCGCATTGATAATTGAGGTTGTTTGATAAGCATCATGGGGAAAATTCGCTTTTTTGATCGCTTCAATCAATGGTGCATTCAGCTCTTTAGCGGAAGAGCGCCCCGCAATATGTTGAACTGTACGGACTTTTCCTGGTAATTGTTGGCTTTTCCACTCTTGATAGGAAAATTTCCCCTCTTGACTTAATAGCATCTCTCCTTTGTCTGTAACAGAAACTGCCGGTACAGGTTGATTTAGTTGGATTTGGCTTGCGAAAGCTGTGGATGATAAGGTGAGTAGGCAAGCAAGTAAAAAATTCTTTTTAATCATTATATTACCTCATTATTACTTGGTTTGAGAGTGTCATGCAATGACTGAAACATGGCAGTCATGTTTTGCGCTTACAGTTATAGCATAGCTCATCCGATGAGTTGTGAAACTGAAATTAACATTTTTGCAAAATTTAGCATAACTACAAAGTTTTTGAGGTTATTGACAGAATGTTCGTAGTGTCATTTTCTGTAAATGAATTGAATAAAACTGCAATAATAGAACCAAAGTAAATATTACTGGTCTATTATTAACGAGCGGTATGAGTGAACGAGTATCGTATGACAAAAGGAAAGGAAAAGTTCTAATGAAAATATTTAACCGTTATAACCCATCCAAAATTGCACTCTACGTTAAAACGCTATTCCGTGGTCGTATTTACATCAAAGGCTTTGGTGCATTTGAATTCAATTACGGCAAAATCTTACCACCTAAAGTGGGTGATAAGCGCCACTACAATGTAATGAGTGAGGTGAATAAACAAGTTCTGGTTCTACAATCTGAGTTGGGGTAAATGCTGTTGATTTAATTAAATAGTTGTTCGCTATTTAATTAAAAGCAGCGCCACACAAAGTGGCGCATCAAATGAAACGGCTTCGCTGTAAAGTATTACTCTTTGACTTTTTGTGTTGGTTGTTCTGCGTTAGCCGTTTCTGTGTTGTTTTTACCCGCTTGAACCACGACAGGTGCGGGTGGCGTTGTAATTCGGGTGACAAGCAACTGATCAATCTTATAGTTATCGATATCGACAACTTCAAATTTATAGCCTGCATATTTCACATAATCAGTACGTTTCGGCATTTTCCTTAAACGGTACATCATAAAGCCTGCGATGGTCTCGTAATTACTCACATCAGGGAATTCATCGATATCTAAAATACGCTGTACATCTTCAATCGGAGTACCGCCTTCAACCAGCCATGAGTTTTCATCCCGCGTGATAATCTGCTCTTCTTGGCCTGGCCCAATCAGATCACCCATTAATGTTGTCATAACGTCGTTGATCGTAATAAGTCCCATCACAAGAGCGTACTCGTTGAGAATGACGGCAAAATCGACCCCATTTGTTTTAAAAGCTTCGAGTGTATCGGAAAGCGAGAGGGTATCGGGGATCATCAGCGCATTTTGAATATGAACGCCATCTTGTAAGTTAAGGCTTTGACCATTCAAAACACGATTTAGCAAGACTTTTGAATCAACAAAGCCAATGACATGGTCAATATCACCACTGCAAACTAAAAACTTAGAATGCGGCTCGGTTGAAATTTTATGTTTAATACTCTCCTCTGACTCTTCTTTATCAAAGAAGATAATACTTTCACGTGGCGTCATTGCAGAGGGAACGGTGCGTGATTCAAGTTCAAATACGTTTTCAATCAGTTCGTGCTCTTGCTTACGCAGCACACCTGCAACCGCCCCCGCTTCGACCACAGCAAAAATATCATCGGAGGTAATATCTTCATTACGTGCCGTTGGTAACTTGAAAATTTTGAAGATCAGGTTTGCAAGACCATTAAAAAACCAAACTAAAGGGCTTAATACGGTCAAACAAAAACGCATTGGATTGACAATTCGCACTGCGATGGCTTCAGGTTTCACCATTCCAATACGCTTAGGCGTTAGATCCGCCACTAAAATAAATAGGCTGGTGACAATCGTAAATGAAAGAATGGATGCGGTTTGCTGTGCCCAAGTTGGTGATAAGAAATGAATAAATACCTCTTGTAGTGATGGCGCAAAAGCAGATTCGCCGACAATACCTGCTAAGATGGCGACGGCGTTAAGGCCAATTTGCACTACGGTAAAAAACATACCCGGCATTTCTTGTAATTTTAGAACACGAGCGGCATTAACATTGCCCTCATCAGCCATGAGTTTCAATTTAATGCGGCGAGATGCTGCCAATGATATTTCTGACAGCGAAAAAAATGCGCTGATAGCACATAATAAAAGTACGATTAGTAAACTGTTAAGCATAAATTATCCAGACATTACCTTCAGGTATAACGGATCTTGATTTGAGATCACCTGAAGGTAACTCGTTCTACTACATAGGTAAAAATAACGCGGAGTGCGCAAAAATTCGGTTAGTGGCGTTATTATAGCATTAGGTTAAATTTTCTGCCTAGTTTATGTTCTGTGGTGGTAAACAAATGCCGATTCCACCTAAACCACAATAGCCTGCTGGGTTTTTGTGAAGATACTGTTGATGGTAATCTTCCGCAAAATAAAACACTTCAAATGGCATGATTTCTGTGGTGATTTGGCGTGGATCACCCTGTGCTGCCATCGCTTGTTGATAAGCGTCCCGCGTCTTTGTGGCTTGCTGTAATTGCGAATCAGAGACGGTGTAGATAGCCGAACGGTATTGGGTGCCAATGTCACCCCCTTGGCGCATACCTTGTGCTGGATCGTGGTTTTCCCAAAACAGGGTCAGTAAGTCTGCATAACTAATAGTTTGTGGGTCAAAGACGACTCTCACGATTTCAGTATGGCCGGTGAGACCCGTACACACTTCTTCGTAAGTTGGATTTGGCGTAATCCCGCCACTATAGCCAGCGGATGTTGAGTAAACGCCCGGTTGCTGCCAAAATAAACGCTCAACTCCCCAAAAACAGCCCATCGCAAAATAGGCAATTTCAGCGTTCTTCGGAATATTGTCAATCGAATGATGGTTAACCGCATGGTATGGTGAATGGGGAATAGCACTTTGCCTACCGGGTAGCGCTTGGGAAATATTTATGGGTTGTGACTGATTAGATGACATAACTATTCCTATGAGTAATGTTGTGCACGTTAGGTAAAAATTAGGATAAAAACTTGTATCTAAAATTTATTTTACTCAAAATAAATTGATATGGAGTCTTTAGTCAAACTATCAATGAACTTAGGAGCGGGCGTGTCAAAATACCCTATCATTTGTTTTCTCAGCTTAACGGCGGCGGTTTCTACGGCATATGCTGCAAATCTTCGCCTTAATATTGAAGGGCTTGAGGGGCAACCGAATCAGAACGTCCGAGTTCAATTATCTACGATTTCTCAAGATGAAGTTGTGCCTAATGGCCGCTTCCGCGCTCGGGTAACAAAAGCGATTGAGGATGGTTTAAAGCCGTTAGGCTACTACCAACCAAAAATTGAATTCAGCTATCAAGAAAATAAGCCACCAGCGCGTTCTGTGCTGACAGCGAAAGTGACTTTGGGTGAACCCATTCGAGTACAGGGTGTAAATATTGAATTAGAAGGGGGAGCCAAAAACGACCCTGACTATGCCAAAATGATTAAAAGTAATACACCCAAAATTGGTACGATCCAAAATGATGGTGAATATGAAAGCTTTAAAGGGAAGTTTAGTAGCCTAGCGATCCGTAAAGGTTATTTCGATGCGATAATGGAAAAAAGTCAGTTAGGGATATCGCTAGACCACCACGCGTCTTATTGGGATTTTAATTTTAATAGTGGTGAGCGTTATCGATTTGGTGCTATTTCCTATGAAGGTTCTCAAATTCGCACGGATTACCTAAATAACCTTGCTCCCTTTAAAGAGGGGGAATATTACACGTCAGAGCAATTAGCTGAATTTAACCGCCGATTAGTCGAAACTGGCTGGTTTACTTCGGCTATTGTCACTCCAAACATCGCTAAAGCGCGAGAAGATGATACTGACATATTGCCGATGGAAGGGGTGATGGTGCCTCGGGCAAAAAACTTTGTTGAATTGGGGGGCGGTTATGCGACAGACGTGGGGCCGCGTGTCAAAGCAACATGGAATAAGCCATGGGTCAACTCTCGTGGGCAAAGTATTACATCCAATATTAGCCTATCACAGCCAGAACAAATTATTGATGCAAGCTATAAGATCCCCCTTAAAGCCAATCCACTTGAACAATATTATGCCGTTCAAGGGGGGTATAAACGTACTGATTTAAACGATACGGAGTCTGATACCACAACGTTAAATCTGTCTCGTAACTGGGATTACTCCAGCGGTTGGCAGTATGGCGTCAATATGCGTTGGATGCTCAGTCACTTTACTCAGGCAGATGTCACAAATACCACGATGCTGCTCTATCCAGGGGCAAATGCGAGTCGCATTCGTCAACGCGGAGGGGTGATGCCAAGTTGGGGTGATAGCCAACGTTATTCTGTTGATTACTCAAATGAAATTTGGGGATCAGATATTGATTTTCTCGTGTTACAAACAAAACAGGTCTGGATCCGTTCTCCTTGGGAAGGGCACCGTTTTGTGTTTAGAGGCAACTTAGGTTGGATTGAAACTAATAACTTTGACAAAGTACCGCCAGACTTGCGTTTCTTCGCAGGGGGTGATGGCAGTGTACGTGGTTACGGTTACCAAAAAATCTCTCCAGAGGATAGTAAAGGCAAGCTAACCGGGGCATCTAAACTGGTTGTCGGCTCTATCGAGTATGATTACAACTTCACGGGTAATTGGTGGGGCGCCGCGTTCGTTGATACCGGTGAAGCAGTTAACGATATTAAGAAAAGCGATTTTAAAACAGGGGCCGGTGTTGGCGTCCGTTGGGTTTCTCCTGTAGGGCCAATTAAATTCGATTTGGCCACCCCAATTGGAGATTCGGATAACAATAAAATTCAATTTTACATCGGCTTGGGGACAGAACTATGAAATGGATGAAGTGGTTAAAATGGACAGGTCTCACCATTTTATTAGTCTTGATCTTCGTTTTTGCCGCGCTAGGCTGGGTACTTGGCACACAATCGGGCCTGCATTTTGCCTTGAACAGCGCCACCCGTTTTGTATCGGGGTTAGAAATCCGTTCGATTGAAGGGGATATCAATAATCTCACCTTGACCGACGTAAAATACCAAATGCCAGGTGTTGATGTGAATGCTGGAAAATTACATCTGGCGTTACGTTTAGGCTGTTTGACTAATCGGGAATTATGTATTGATGATCTTTCGACCGAAAATGTGGTCGTTAATGTTGATACATCCAAAATGCCACCTTCAGAAGAGACACCACCTTCTGAGCCATTAACAGAGTTAAATGCGCCACTGACCATCAACCTAAATCAACTACAACTGACTTCAACGCAAGTCAATGTGGATGGAATGGCGATTGATTTAGGGAAGTTTAAAACGGGTATTTACTGGCAGAAAAAAGCGTTAACGGTAACGCCAACCGATATTATTGATTTGGCGATTAATTTACCTGAAAACAAAGAGGCACCACCAGAAGAGCCCGTCAAAGAAGTCGCGACTGGCGAAGAAAAATCTATTGGTGAAACGCTAAAAACATTATTCGCCAAACCGTTATTAGCGGAATTGCCGGAAGTGATTTTGCCTGTTGATCTAAATGTTGAAGGTATTAATGGTTCAAACTTGCAACTGACGGGAGCAACCGAAGCGGTTATTAATAGTTTGAATTTAACGCTTTCAAACGATGGGCAAAACGTTTTACTTAAGAAATTTACGATTGATTCACCGCAAGGTAATGTCGCCTTATCAGGCACCGCAACATTACAGGATAAGTGGCCGGTTTCTTTGTCGATAACAGGGGAAAGCCGCCTTGAAGATCTTAATGGACAAAAGATTGATTTATCCCTTAAAGGTGGATTGCTCGAAGAGTTAAAACTGGCACTGAATCTCAGTGGGCCAGTGAATGCGACGTTGAATGCTCAGACCGATCTTGGTCAGGCAGACTTACCTATTCAATTAACGCTAGAGAGCCAAAAATTGAGCTGGCCGCTGGTGGGAGAGGCTCAATATCAGCTTGATGGCACTCGTTTACGCTTAAATGGGCGTCCTTCGGCTTATGATTTGTCCCTTCGCTCTGCGATTACCGGACAAGATATTCCACCTTCAACGCTAATGTTGGATGCGAAAGGTAATGAAGAGCAAATTAACCTTACGCGCCTACGTTTAGCGGCGTTGCAAGGTAATGCGGATATTACGGGGGTGGCTGACTGGAGCAAAGCGATCAGTTGGAATGCAGTACTGACGTTATCAGGTATCAATACCGCAAAACAGTGGCCTGAATGGCCAGCAAAAGTCGATGGTAAGATTGCCACTCGCGGTAGTCTTTATGGCGGTAGCTGGCAGTTACAAGTCCCTGAGATTAGCTTAGACGGTAACGTCAAGAATAATCCGCTAAAAGCACGCGGTCAGGCTTCAGGTAATGCGGCAGGGCAATGGAATATACCTGATCTGAAACTGTCATTGGGTAAAAACCACCTTGATGTTAAAGGAAGCCTTGCGGACAAATGGAACCTAGATACTAAAATCAATGCACCGGGCCTTGATGGCATATTGCCGGGGCTAGGTGGTGTGATCATCGGTGATGTAAAACTACGCGGTGACCTCGACGCGCCAGAGGTACAAGCGGATCTTGCCGCTCGTGGGGTGAGATGGCAAAAAGACCTATCCATTGATAATGCGGTTATTAAAGGAAAAGTCACATCGGGTGAGCAAATCAAAGGGGATTTATCCGTCGTTGTTCGCCAACTCAAACAGGCTGACTTGGTGATCAGCCAGCTAACATTAGATGCGAATGGGAGCGAGAAAAAACATACCGTAAAATTGGATGTGAAAGGTGAGCCAGTTTCGGGGCGCTTAACGTTAGCAGGTGGTTTCGATCGCCAAACTGAAACATGGAAAGGTAATCTCAGCAATACCTTATTTGAAACGCCAGTGGGTGAATGGCAATTAAGTAAGGTCATGGCGCTGGACTATGCAAACCAAACGCAAGAAGTGACTATTGGTACTCACTGTTGGGTGAATACCAATGCACGCCTTTGTGTTCCCAAACCGATTAAAGCAGGGAAAAGCGGTAGCGCCGATGTTGTGTTAGAACGCTTTGACCTTGCGATGTTAAAACCGTTCCTGACAGATGAGACACGCGTCAAAGGCGTATTTAGCGGTAAAGCCAATGTGGTATGGAAGGATGATGGCAGCTTGCCACAAGCTAAAGTCGATCTTAAAGGTGATGGTGTTAAAGCTGTTCAATTGGTTCAAGGTACACTATTACCGTTAGAGTTTGAGACTCTGACCTTGAATGCCGCATTGAAAAATGGCAAAGCAGACCTGAATTGGTTGTTTAAAATTGCCAACAATGGGCAGTTAAAAGGCAATGTTCATATTGCTGATTTGGAAAAGAGACGGCAGCTTTCAGGTAATGTCGAAATCAATGCGATTACCTTAGCGTTAATTAAGCCGTTATTAGGCGAGAAAGAAGTTGCCAATGGTAACCTAAATGCCAATTTACGTCTTGGCGGAACGGCGAATAACCCATTGCTAAATGGTAATTTATCCCTTTCAGGCTTAGAGCTTAAATCGTCATTGATCCCATTTGATATCAAAAGTGGTCAATTAGGTATTGCCTTTAATGGCGCCAGCTCAGTCATGACGGGGCAAATTAATACGCCAGAAGGTTATCTGAATATTAATGGTGATGCGGATTGGCGTAAGGCAGAGGCATGGCACGCTAAAGTCATGGCCGTGGGTAACAATTTACGTGTATCCATGCCGCCAATGATCAAAGTGGATGTGCAGCCTGATATTGTGTTTGAAGCTTCACCGACCTTACTGACGTTAAACGGAAGTGTGAATATTCCGTGGGCAAGAATTACGGTTCAAGAAATTCCTGAATCAGCGGTAGGGGCTTCTTCCGATGTGGTGATGTTAGACAGTGACCTGAAACCTATTGAGAAGACAAGCACACCAATTCCAATTCAAACCAATCTGGATATTAAGATCGGCAACGATGTGATGTTGGATGCGTTTGGTCTGAAAGCTCGCTTAACAGGCATGTTGAAGGTACTGCAAAATAAACAAGGTCTGAGCTTAAATGGGCAAATCGATATTCCATCAGGGCGTTTCCGTGCTTATGGGCAAGATTTGATCGTGCGTAAAGGGCAAATCCAGTTCTCAGGTCCTCCGGAACAGCCTTTCTTGAACTTAGAAGCGATTCGTAATCCTGAAAACACAGCTGATAATGTGATTGCTGGTGTTAAGGTGACAGGGCTTGCAGACAAACCGAAAGTCGAGATATTCTCTGAGCCAGCCAAAACGCAACAAGAAGCTTTATCCTATTTGCTACGCGGAGAAGGATTAGAAAGCGGAGATGCTAATGGTTCACAAATGACATCAATGCTAATTGGACTCGGGGTGGCTCAAAGTGGGCAACTCGTAGGTAAGATTGGTGAAACATTTGGAGTATCTGATTTAGCCCTCGATACGCAAGGGGTTGGTGATAAATCACAAGTCGTGGTGAGCGGTAAAATTACCAATGACCTTCAAATTAAGTACGGTGTTGGTATATTTGACTCACTGGCAACGCTAACATTGCGTTATCGATTAATGCCTAAATTATATTTGGAAGCGGTGTCTGGTGTGAATCAGGCGCTGGATCTTCTTTATCAATTTGAGTTTTAATATATGCGTGTAATTGTTTATGGCAGTTTAAGGCGCAAGCAAGGAAATCATCACTGGATGACTTACGCTCAGTTGTTAGGCGAACATAGCTTAGAAGGCTATGAGCTTTATGACTTGGGGTATTATCCAGCGGTTATCAAAGGTGAAGGTGTGATTGAGTGCGAAGTGTATCGCATCAATCCCTCTATTTTGACTGAGTTAGATGAGTTAAAGAAAAATTCACAGGACTATGTTCGTGAATTAATCCCTACGCCATATGGCAATGCTTGGATTTATCTTTATCGGCATTCCGTTGAAGGCTTGCGTCGTATCAAATCAGGTGACTGGTTAAAACGTCACGAAGAAGAGTAATAAAGCGCCGGTAGCCAATGGGTTATCGGCGCTTTTTCTATAAAAAAGGCTCTCGTGTTACCACCAGAGCCTTCCCTTCCCGAGTTAGGGGAAATTATTTTTTAGCAGCGCGTTCGAAAGAAGAGATAATTTCAGCTTTAGCCGCTTCAACGTTATCCCAACCGTCTACTTTCACCCACTTACCTTTTTCTAAATCTTTGTAGTGTTCAAAGAAGTGTGTGATTTGTGCGCGTAGCAGCTCTGGCAGGTCGTTCACATCTTTAATGTGATCGTATTCTTTGCTCAGTTTAGTGTGTGGTACTGCAACTAATTTGGCATCTTCACCTGATTCATCAGTCATTTTTAATACGCCGACTGGACGGCAACGAATAACTGAGCCTGGTTGTAATGGGTAAGGTGTTGGTACCAGTACATCAACAGGGTCACCATCTAAAGATAGTGTGTTGTTGATGTAACCATAGTTACATGGATAGAACATCGCTGTAGACATAAAACGGTCTACAAATAGAGCGCCAGAGTCTTTATCAACTTCATATTTGATAGGATCTGCATTAGCAGGGATTTCGATGATAACGTAGATATCTTCTGGCAGATCTTTACCTGCCGGTACATTGTTCAGGCCCATGAAAAAGTATCCTTTATGTTAAAAACTAATATGCCCATCAATAAGTTAAGCCCTATCTAAGCAACTTAAAACGATTTTGGGTACATAACGTGAAAGGTATTATAGCCGTAAAGAGGGGTAAAACTCACTAGTTGGTAGGGCATTCATAAAAAAAAGCTGAGAAAAGGCCACAAAAAAGGCGGGATTAGCCCGCCTTAGCGCGATGAATAACATTATTCAGCGTCAGGGAACTCACGCATAAAGGATTCTGCTTTTTCAACCATAGAAGCTGTACCAACAAAGAAAGGAACGCGTTGGTGAAGTTCAGTTGGGTTGATATCTAAAATACGGTCACGTCCGTTACTTGCTTTACCGCCTGCTTGTTCTGCAAGGAACGCAATTGGGTTGCATTCGTACAGTAAGCGGAGCTTACCATTTGGATGGCTTGCCGTGCTTGGGTAGATATAGATGCCGCCTTTAAGCAAGTTACGGTGGAAATCCGCAACCAGCGAGCCAATGTAGCGAGTCGTATAAGGGCGACCTGTCGCTTCATCTTGTTCTTGGCAGTATTTAATGTATTTTTTCACGCCCATAGGGAACTTGATGTAGTTACCTTCGTTGATTGAATACATTTTTCCTTCTGTTGGGAACATCACTTTTTCGTGAGAGAGGCAGAAGACACCAAGTGATGGATCATAGGTAAAGGCATGTACGCCACATCCTGTGGTATACACCAACATGGTGGATGAACCGTAAACGACGTAACCTGCCGCGACTTGACGATGACCCGGTTGCAAGAAGTCAGCTTCAGTCACCGGTTGGCCAATTGGGGTAATACGATGGTAGATAGAGAAGATTGTTCCGACGGAAACGTTTACATCGATATTCGAAGAACCATCCAGTGGATCCATTAATACGACATATTTCGCGTTTTCTGCACGATCGCCTTCGAAAATGACGATTTCATCTTCTTCTTCGGAGGCAATACCAGCTACTTCCCCGCGAGCTTTCAAAGCGGCTTTTAATTTTTCGTTTGCATACAGGTCAAGCTTCATCTGGACTTCACCTTGGACATTCGACACACCGCTTGTGCCAAGAATGTCTACAAGTCCAGCTTTGTTAATATCACGATGGATAATTTTAGCGCCCAGTTTGATTGCTGACAGTAATGCGGTCAGTTCTCCTGTTGCATGAGGAAAATCTTGTTGCTTATCGACGATGAATTCGCCTAATGTTTTCATGACGAAGGTCCTGAATATAATTGACAGAGGTTTGCAGGGGGGAATTGTACCCTTGCGCGTGGAGTTAATCTATACCCTTGATACGTTGTACCGCCGCGATGTGGGCCGTATTTTGTTACCTAAGTCACATACTTGAGCATGTACTCTTGGGATAACAGTAACTGGCTCTTGTTGCCGCGTTTGGATCATTTTGGGAATACTCTGCCTATTTTTCCCTGTATTTAATTCGAATTTTTTGTCTATATAAACCTAACGTTGATGGGTAGAATAGTGACAAACCTCATGCTATTGGATGGAAAATAATGCACATACATATTTTGGGTATCTGCGGTACGTTTATGGGGAGCTTGGCAATACTGGCTCGCTCCCTCGGGCATAAAGTAACAGGCTCCGATGCAAACGTGTACCCTCCGATGAGTACCTTACTAGAAAAGCAAGGTATTGAACTCATTCAGGGCTATGACCCTAGTCAGCTAGAACCAGCACCTGATATGGTCGTTATTGGTAATGCGATGACGCGTGGTAACCCTTGTGTTGAAGCGGTATTGGAAAAAGGCCTCACTTATACATCTGGTCCACAATGGCTACATGATCATGTACTTCCTGAACGCTGGGTACTCGCTGTCGCGGGCACCCATGGTAAAACAACCACGGCGGGGATGCTTGCTTGGATCTTAGAAGATTGCGGTTATAAACCAGGGTTTTTAATTGGAGGCGTGCCAGGGAACTTTGAAGTATCAGCCCAATTAGGGGAAAGTCCCTTTTTTGTGATTGAAGCTGATGAGTATGATTGCGCGTTTTTCGATAAGCGTTCGAAATTTGTACACTACAGTCCAAGAACGCTGGTGCTCAATAACCTTGAGTTCGACCATGCCGATATTTTTGAAAATTTAGAAGCCATCCAAAAACAGTTCCACCATCTTGTTCGTATTGTGCCTGCTAGCGGTAAAATTTTCATGCCAGATAGCGATAATAACCTTAAACAGGTTATGACGATGGGCTGCTGGAGTGAGCAAGAGTTCGTCGGTGAACATGGTGAATGGCAAGCGAAAAAGCTGAACCACGATGGCAGCCAGTTCGAAGTCTATTATCAACAACAACGTGTGGGTGAAGTGAATTGGTCACAAGTGGGTAATCACAATATCCAAAATGCGTTGATGGCAATTGCCGCAGCACATCACGTAGGCGTGCCCGCCAAAGAAGCGTGCTTTGCTTTAGGTAAATTTATTAATGCTCGTCGCCGCCTTGAATTACGGGGGGTTGAGTATGGTGTCAGTGTTTATGATGATTTTGCTCATCATCCAACGGCGATCCTCGCAACACTGGAAGCGCTGCGCAGTAAAGTTGGGGGTACTTCCCGCATACTGGCGGTATTAGAGCCACGCTCTAATACTATGAAGTTAGGGGTTAATAAAAGTGATATTGCTCCGGCGTTAGGTCGTGCTGATGAAGTTTTCTTATTCCAGCCAAGCAATATTCCGTGGATGGTCACTGAAATTGCGGAAAAATGTGTTCAACCTGCCCGTTGGAGTGGTGATATTGATGCGTTGGCACAAATGGTCATTGAAACCGCTCAGCCTGGCGATCATATTCTTGTTATGAGTAATGGGGGTTTTGGTGATATCCACGGTAAGTTACTCGCCGGCTTAAAAAATAAAGCAGAGACAGAGTTAGACGACTAAATATAATGGCTGACGCAAAATGCCACTTCCCTTAACAGGACAGTGGCATTTTTTGTTTTTGGATAGTAGAAAACGTCTCGTATGTTATACGACTAAACCCAGTGAATGATATTGGTGAAATGCATTGGGTTAGCGCTGTAAAATCGCGCTCTTGGCGAGGTGTGCCGAGGCTAAATGTTAACTCGCCTCAATAAATTGGCGACTATAACAATAACTATACTGTAGCTCTTGTTTTAGGCTGCCCATGTAGCAATCTAAAGAATCTGTGCAGAGATGGAAAAGACAACCAACAGCGATAGCCTTTAATTTCCACGATGGCATCAAAAAGAGGATACAATAAGCGATTGCCGCCCAGAGAGTATGTAATGGGTGAAAACCAATGCCACAGCGATTAGGATCAAAAATTGGATCCGCAAGAAGATGGTCTAAATCAATCGCCATCGTGGCTATCATAAGCAGTGACGCTAATTTCCAATTTTTGCGCCAAAATAGATAACCGAAGAGAATGGGAACTAAAAAGTGAAATCCATAGTGCACAACGTTTCTGAATATCTCAAATATCACTTTGATAGCCCATCGTTTTTATATTCAATCGCGCACGAATGCGCGAATGGAATAGAAATTAAAAAATAAAAATGGATTTAAAGCTCTTGATCAAAGAGTGAAAGGATCGCTTCGTAAAGCTCTTTAGTTGTAAAATTATTCGCTGGTGTAGAGAAAATGGTATCATCCCCTGCGATACTGCCTAAGATCCCTTCCGCTTTCCCTAAAGAATCTAGCAAGCGTGCAATCAATTGTGCGGCGCCGGGGCTTGTTCTGATCACCACAACAGAATGGTTGTAATCGATATCCAGTACTAGGTTTTTTAATGGGCTAGTCGCCGTGGGAACGCCAGGCTCTGTGGGTAAGCAGTAGACCATTTCCATTTTTGCGTTGCGAGTGCGCACAGCACCGAACTTAGTCAGCATTCTGGAAATTTTTGATTGGTTGATATTTTCAAAGCCTTGCTCTTGCAGTGCGATAACAATTTCAGCCTGAGAGCTAAATTTTTCTTCTTTAAGCAGCGCTTTGAACGCTTTAACCAAGTCTTCTTGTTTAGACGGTGTACGCATAATTAACCCATCCTATGACAATAAATTGGTCTGTATTATCTGTAAATGTGAATTTTTATGCAACAAAATTGCGTTATGATGGTTTTGTATACGATGAAAAATGAAGGTTATTGTCTTTTTTATGCATAAAAAGAGAACATTGATGAAAGTTTAGTTTAGCAAAAGTTGATAAATAAAAATAATCAATAATCTTAATGGTTTATGCCTATATAAGAAGAAAATAGACCCAGTAGCATAGAGAGGTAATGCAATTTGTTGCCAAAAGGTGTAAATTTTTTGTTAATCACTTTGTGAATAACGGGATTATCAGCAGTAAAAACAATTTATTATGCAAAAATCAATAGTGATAAAAACTATTTGTTAAAAAAGTGCCCCTTATCTCATTAACAGATAAGGATTTTGTTTAGAATAGATGAAATCAGTGCGTAAGCCTATACACATTAATATGCTTCAACATCTGTTAATGAATTGTTTTTTATCAGTAATGTGTTTACTACATAACAAGATGAATCAATATACTTTTTTAAGTACAAATAAAGGAGTTTCAGAATGAAAGTTGCAGTCCTAGGCGCAGCAGGTGGTATTGGTCAGGCTCTGGCCCTTCTTCTTAAAAACCAGCTTCCAGCAGGTTCAGAACTCTCACTATATGACATCGCACCAGTAACTCCGGGTGTTGCTGCGGACCTTAGCCATATCCCAACTGACGTTAAAGTAGTTGGTTTCTCAGGTGAAGATGCGACTCCTGCACTGAAAGGCGCTGATGTTGTCCTGATCTCAGCAGGTGTTGCTCGTAAACCAGGTATGGATCGTTCAGACCTATTTAATGTTAACGCGGGTATTATTCGCAATTTGACTCAACAAATCGCTGATACTTGTCCAAAAGCATTAATCGGTATCATTACTAACCCAGTTAACACAACAGTGGCTATTGCGGCTGAAGTGCTGAAAAAAGCAGGCGTTTACGACAAAAACCGTCTATTCGGTGTAACGACTCTGGATATCATCCGTTCTAATACTTTCGTTGCTGAACTGAAAGGTAAGAAACCACACGAAATCGAAGTGCCTGTCATCGGTGGCCACTCAGGTGTTACTATCCTGCCTCTATTGTCTCAGATCCCAGGTGTTAGCTTCACCGATGAAGAAGTTGTTGCTCTGACTAAACGTATCCAAAACGCAGGTACTGAAGTTGTTGAAGCAAAAGCAGGTGGCGGATCTGCAACACTGTCAATGGGTCAAGCAGCAGCACGTCTAGGCCTGTCTCTGATCCGTGGCCTACAAGGTGAGCCAAATGTTATCGAATGTGTTTACACCGAAGGTGAAGGTGAACACGCTCGCTTCTTTGCTCAGCCAGTCCGTTTAGGTAAAAATGGTATCGAAGAGCATATCTCTTACGGCAAACTGAGTGAGTTTGAACAAAAAGCACTGAAAGACATGCTTGATGTACTGAGAAAAGATATCGAACTAGGTGAAAAATTCATTAATGGCTAATTGCTATTAATTTTCACTTATTTCTTAAGAAAACCGCTGTCCTGATATTGTTGGGGCAGCGGTTTTTTTTATATTCTTTCAGCTTGAGGTTGGGCTTTTTTCTCTTACTTTTCTTTCTAATAATTCACCTGTAATTGGATTGAAATAGCGGCTTGGCCATATCTCTGAAGGATGAATTCCGAGATAATTCGCAATAATCCATTCACCTTTAGGCCAAGGACGAGATAAGGCATTCGCCAGTGTGGAGGAGCTTAAACCTGCTTGTCGAGATATTGCTGCTAAAGTCGTTCCGCGTTTACGTAAAGCGGCAATTATATCTGCTGGATGCCAATCCGATTTCCGTAAGATCATTTTTTAGTCCTTTTTTTACTCAGAATCATGTAGAGTTAGTAGTACATCTAACAGGAGATTGTGATACATTCACTGCAATAGCCCTGTTATTGGAAATAAAATAACAGAAATTTTCCAAAATTATTTCTAATTTTTTCTAAAAATTCAGTTTTATGAAAGGAGTTTTATTTTTATGAAATATAAGAAAGATTTGGCATATATATTTGTGATTTTATCTAACATATTGAAAGTAAAAACTAACTAGTTTGGGTTATCTGTAAAAATCACATATTAATGATAGATGTTATAAGTACAGCTAATATATAAAGACGATCTCATGAAAAAAGATAACTGTGACCTCGTGTATATCCAATCTATTGTTATTAAAAGAAATTAAAATATACTTTACATGTATAACTCATAAATTAATTAATAATAAATATTAATAAAACAAAAAAGAAAAAGGTTATTGAGAAAATAAACACGTTTTTCAGCAATTATTATTAAATTGTAAATCGTGACTAGGAGGGTCAGGCATGCAAAAAGAATGGTTAACGGCGAAAGAGTTAGTTGGCTTAAAAGGACTCCCAATGACTACTCAAGGTATCAATGCGATGGCTCGTCGTGAAAACTGGTTATGCCGCAAGCGGCGGGGGATTCAAGGAAAGGCGTTGGAATATCATATTAATAGTTTGCCTGAAGGTTTATTTGAGCCCCTTTCTGTTTATGAAGCCCCTGCATTATATCAAGCAAAACATCATGATAATGCATTTATTTGGCAGGAAGTTTATCACCAGCTTTCCCCGGAAGAGCGTAACCTTATATTGGCATTTATTATGCGTGAAGGTGTAATAGCATTGGTAGATTTAATAAATAAAAAATAATTTACCTAAAAAATCGGTTTGGGTAATTCAATAATGAAGAATAGGCATATTGGTACTCAACATATTCTTTAGTAACAATATTTAGATAGAGCCTCAACGGCAGATTTCATAATATAAGTTCGAAAGAGATAATATGAAAAAAATGTGGTTCACTGCGAAAGAATTAGCAGGTTTAGAAGGCTTACCAACTTCTCCTCAAGGTATTAATTTGATGGCTAGAAGAGAAGGATGGAAAAATCGTCGTAAGCGTGGCGTTCAAGGTAAAGCCGTCGAGTATCATCTAGAGAGCTTACCTGGAGAAATACAGAGTCAATTGAGTCTTTCTGAGCCTTCAGTGGGCTATCAAAGCCAAAGAATGGATGCTTCACAAATTTGGATGGAAGCCTATTACCAACTCACTGAAGCGGAGCGTGATAAAGTGGTGAAATATATTTTGCGTTATGGCCTTTCATCATTGCTCGCTAGGATCGAAAAAGAAGAAAAAGGGGAAGAGTAGTCTCTTTCCCCCTCATCGCATTCAAAACGATACGTTTAACGCTATGAGTGACGTGAAATAGCCACCTCTGCGAGGCTGATTAACGCGTCTTTATAAACTGAATCATCAAGAGTACTCAAAGCATCAATGGCTTTTTGCGATTCCTCTTTTGCGCGAGCGTAGGTGTACTCCAGTGAGCCGCAACGTTTCATAGTTGCCAGCACAGTGTCCAGTAGGTGACGGCCATTGCCCTGCTCGATCGCTTGGCGGATCAAGGCGGCTTCTTCCTCGGTTCCATGGTTCATTGCATGAAGTAGGGGCAGCGTAGGCTTCCCTTCATCAAGGTCATCCCCGGTATTTTTGCCTAATTGCTTATTATCTGCGTCATAATCCAACAAATCATCAATCAATTGAAAGGCAGTGCCGAGATAGCGACCGTAATCTTGCAAGGCTTTCTCTTGCTCGGGGGTTGCTGATGCTAAAATTGCCGATGCATGCGCGGCAGCTTCAAACAAACGAGCGGTTTTACTGTAGATCACTTGCATGTAGTTTTCTTCAGTAATGTTAGGATCGTTACAGTTCATCAACTGTAAGACTTCACCTTCAGCGATAACGTTCGTCGCTTCCGACATGAGTTTAAGGACACGCATCGAGTCAAGATCCGTCATCATTTGGAAGGATCGTGTATAAATAAAGTCCCCAACGAGGACACTCGCAGCATTACCAAATACGGCGTTCGCTGTTTGTTTACCGCGGCGCATGTCGGATTCGTCGACAACATCATCATGCAATAAAGTTGCAGTATGGATAAACTCGATTAGCGCAGCAACTTGAATATGTTTTTGCCCTGAATAACCAAGGGATCGTCCTGCCAATACCGCGATCATTGGACGGATCCTTTTCCCACCACCGCTAACAATGTAATAACCAAGTTGGTTAATTAGCGCAACGTCTGAATTCAATTGACTGAGGATTGCTTCGTTTACTGCTGACATATCCTCGCTAGTCAGTTCAACAATAGATTCTAAATTCATCGTAATTTATTCATATTATAGGATTTTAGCCGCCACCCTTTAGTCAAAAAGGTGTCGCCAATAGAACAGTTATAGCCTAAGCATAACATTAATATTTCTAAGATAATTAGTTGTAATGCAAAAAATGTTTAAATAAGTAACAATTCGAGTTATTCATCATAAATCAAAGGCTGACCGGAGTATGGAATAAAAAAGTCGGTTTTTTTGTGATCTAAATGCATTATTGGCTTGTGTTCTGACGCTTTTTTGCGTAGAATTCGCGCCCTATTGTGAATATTTTATAGCGTGCTCAGGAATTAAATTTTTTAGCGGGTACGCGGAAAGCGGAGTTAATATGTACGCGGTTTTCCAAAGTGGTGGTAAACAACACCGAGTTAGCGAAGGTCAAACTGTCCGCCTAGAAAAGCTGGACATCGCAACAGGTGAAACTGTTGAATTTGATCACGTTCTGATGGTTGCTAATGGCGACGATATCAAAATTGGCGCTCCTGTCGTTGAAGGCGTTAAAGTGAAAGCGGAAGTGGTTGCACACGGTCGTGGCGATAAAGTTAAGATTGTCAAATTCCGTCGTCGTAAACACAGCCGTAAACAACAGGGTCACCGTCAGTGGTTCACTGATGTTAAGATCACTGGCATCGCTTAAGATTTAGGAGAGCAGATTAATGGCACACAAAAAGGCTGGCGGCTCGACTCGTAACGGTCGCGATTCAGAAGCAAAACGTCTGGGTGTAAAACGTTTCGGTGGCGAAGCTGTATTAGCAGGTAGCATCATCGTTCGTCAACGTGGTACTAAGTTCCACGCAGGTAACAACGTAGGTTGTGGCCGTGACCACACTCTGTACGCTTTAGCGGACGGAAAAGTTAAATTTGAAGTTAAAGGTCCACAAAACCGTAAATTTATCAGCATCGAAGCTGAATAAGTTTTCTGACTTTTAATTCGAATTAAAGCCCTGCAAAAACTTTTTGCGGGGCTTTTTATATTTAGAATACGCCATCTCTGGGTAACACGGCCATCCAGCACTATAATGGCTATCATACGGAGAAAGAATTATGAAATTTGTAGATGAAGCCAAAATATTGGTTGTGGCGGGGGATGGTGGCAATGGTTGTGTCAGCTTCCGCCGCGAAAAATACATTCCAAAAGGCGGTCCTGACGGTGGTGACGGCGGCGATGGTGGTGATGTCTATCTGCAAGCCGACGAAAACCTGAATACACTCATCGACTACCGTTTTGAAAAATCTTTCCGCGCAGAGCGTGGGCAAAATGGTCAAAGTCGTGACTGTACAGGGAAACGTGGTCAAGATATCACGATCAAGGTGCCTGTCGGAACGCGTATACGCGATCTCGGTACTGGAGAAATACTGGGTGATATGACTCGCCATGAGCAGCGCCAAATGGTCGCGAAGGGCGGTTTCCACGGTTTAGGTAATACACGCTTTAAATCTTCAGTTAACCGCGCTCCACGTCAACGTACGATGGGGACGCCTGGTGAAACTCGTGAGCTGATGTTAGAGCTGATGCTGCTCGCTGATGTGGGTATGCTAGGGATGCCGAATGCGGGTAAATCGACCTTTATTCGTTCGGTATCGGCAGCGAAACCAAAAGTCGCTGATTATCCATTTACTACGCTAGTACCGAGCTTAGGTGTCGTGCGTATGGATAACGAAAAAAGCTTTGTGGTTGCGGATATTCCAGGGTTAATCGAAGGTGCTGCGGAAGGCGCAGGTTTAGGGATCCGTTTCCTTAAACACTTAGAACGCTGTCGCGTGCTATTGCATCTGATCGACATCTGCCCGATCGATGAATCGGATCCTGTGGAAAATGCCAAGATCATTATTAGCGAACTCGAAAAATACAGCGAAAAACTGGCAGAAAAACCACGTTGGTTAGTGTTTAACAAAGTGGATATTTTAGGCCCTGAAGAGTCCGCAAAACGTGCTGCTGAAATCGCTAAAGCGATGGGCTGGGAAGATAAATACTATATGATCTCCGCGGTGAATCACGAAGGTGTGAAGGCACTGTGCTGGGATATTATGGAGTTTATGGAAACTCAGCCGCGTGATATGGCAGCATCGGAAGATGAAAAACAGCCTGAAAAAGTTGAATTTATGTGGGATGACTACCATAAAGAGCAACTCGAAGGTGCTGAAGATCTGGATGACTGGGATGATGATTGGGACGAAGATGACGACGAAGGTGTCGAAATCATCTATCAGAAATAATCAATCTCAGAAAAACCCCCAATGATTGGGGGTTTTTTCAAATATAAAGATTGTTTTATTTACGGGGAATTGATCGAAGGATCAATTTTTCTGGTAAAGATCTTTATACAACCGACTCTCAAAACGCACGAGAGGAACGCGTCGGCTCCGTTGTTGGTTTTGTGGTACCGCATAGGCAGAGATAAACTGTACGAAAGCAACGCGTTGCCCACTAGCCGTCGTGATAAAGCCTGCTAAGTTATAGACGCCTTGTAAAGCCCCTGTTTTAGCTGAAACTTTGCCATTCACACCGGCTTCATCTAAGCCGCCACGGTAACGTAATGTACCGTCATGTCCTGCAAGAGGCAGCATAGAGATAAAATCAAGTTGCTGATCGTTTTTAGCGATAAATTGTAGAATTTCCATCATTGTCGTCGGCGTGATCAGGTTATGGCGGGATAAACCAGAGCCATCGACCATAACGGTATTACCTAAATCGATGCCCGCTTTTTGCTTTAAAACCTGCCTAACAGCATCCGACCCCGAGCGCCACGTACCGGGAACACCGTAATAGTCTCGACCAATAGTACGAAAGACAGTATCAGCAATCATATTGTCTGATTTTTTCAACATCACCTTCAATAGGTCATGCAGCGGCTGAGATTCGGTTTTGACGAGGACCTGCGATTGTGCCGTTGGTTGGGTACGCTTTTTGACATGCCCTGTTAGCGCTATGCCCGCATTTTGCAGTTCATTTTTAACAATAGCGCCGGAATAGCTTGCGCCATTTTGTACCGCAAAGGCAAGGGGGAGAGGTTCACTACGTTGTGATAGACAGCCTGTTAACGTGTAGCGATTTAGCTCGCCAGGAACCACATCCAGTTCACAATAACGCCCTTCAGGGTCTCCCTTGGCTAATGTTTTAACCTCACTGAACATATTGACGGGGTAGAAACTGGCTGCCTTGATATAAGCCATATCCCCTATTTTTTGAGCGGGATAGAGTGAAACAGAAAAACAGTTTCTATCGATAATGGCTGCGGCAGGCGGCGCACTAAAGCATTGCGTCATATCGTTCCATACCCAGCCCGGCGCTTTATCATGGCTAGTAAATGCCGAAATATCGACAATTAAATCACCTTCAACTTTGTGGATACCAATCTGTTTCAGCGCATTGACCATATTGCGGATTTGCTGGCGTGTGAGTGTTGGGTCGCCACTAAAGCGGATAACGAGGTCGCCCGTTAGCGTATTGTTGTTTAATTTTGCATTGGTTTCGAAATTCGTCACAAAACGGTAATCAGGACCAAGCTGTAGCAAAGCCGCGAGGGCAGTGACGACTTTTTGGGTACTTGCAGGCAGTGCCATTTGCTGCGCATTGTAATCAATAATGGGGGTGTCACTACCGACTTTTTGCGCAACCAGAGCGAGGTTAGTACCATCGGGTAAATATTGCTTATAATCATCAATTGGAATGGCAAATGCTTGTCCTGTGGTGAAGACAAGTCCTAAAGTGATGATCCATTTTCTGGTAAGTGTTAATAACGGCATAAATTTCACGCATTAGGGTAGACATACTGTACATACTAAAGTGTAATGCCTGAAAAAGTAAACGATGACCCGCTATTAACTCTACGTTAGAATGGTTAGCATTGTGATAAGATAAGTGTGTGAATGGGTTTTAAAGACACATTCACAGCCTGTGTATTGTTTGAGCCTCCCCATTAACCATGGGGCGGTTCAGTGTACTGTTGTTACAAAAATCAGGAAGATACTTATTTTTAGATAGGATTGAAACAGAGGTATTTATCAATGAAACAGATTCCAATGACGGTATTGGGTGCAGATAAGTTACGAGAAGAGCTCGATTATCTTAAATCTGTCCGCCGCCCGGAAATTATTGCAGCGATTGCGGAAGCCCGCGAACACGGTGACTTGAAAGAGAACGCAGAATATCATGCCGCTCGCGAACAACAGGGCTTTTGTGAAGGCCGAATTCAAGAAATTGAATCCAAGCTTTCCCATGCTCAGGTTATTGACGTCACGAAAATGACAAACAATGGTCGTGTGATTTTTGGTGCGACAGTTACTGTGTTGAATGTTGATACGGATGAAGAGCTGACTTATCGCATTGTGGGTGATGATGAAGCAGATATTAAAATCAATCTGATTTCCGTTAACTCACCGATTGCACGCGGCTTGATCGGTAAAGAACAGGATGATGTTGTCACTATCAAAACGCCCGGTGGCGACGTTGAGTTCGAAATTCTTAAAGTTGAGTATATCTGATTCCTATTTGCCTGAATTGGTTATATTATTTTACTGTATTAGCGAAAAAGGCCGCTGGCGGCCTTTTTCTTCATATAAAAGCTGCCTTCAATGGCATTTTTATATAAATTAAGGGTGATTATTTAGGTAAAATAATTTTGCGCTCATCCGATGGACGGTAGAGAACAAGTATCTTGCCTATAATTTGTACATTAACAGCACCTGTTTCGCGAACGATCGCTGCGGCGATCAAATTTTTAGTTTCGCGATCTTCGCCTGCGATTTTGACTTTGATAAGCTCATGATGTGCTAATGAAAGTTCAATCTCAGCTAAAACACCCTCAGTTAACCCATTGTTACCAATCATAACAACTGGGTTGAGGTGATGAGCGAGGCTTTTCAGGTGTTGGATTTGTTTTTTATTAAGATTCATCGATTTTTTGCTTCGTTAGTATTGAAAATGGCTTATTCTACCGCCATCTGATATCTATCACCATCAATTATATTTATCGGATGGTAAAGAAGTAACAATGAACACCCAAAATAATTCGAATTACATGCAGTGGTATCATCAACGTTCATGTAGGCCGAAAAATGATGGGGATAGATGTGCTCTATTTAGTATAGTTGGAAAATGCAATGGCCAATAAAAAACGTTCGGCAAGCTCTAGTCGCTGGTTGCAAGAACATTTTAGTGATAAATATGTTCAACAAGCACAAAAAAAAGGGCTTCGCTCACGTGCATGGTTTAAACTGGATGAAATCCAGCAAAGTGATAAAATTTTTAAACCAGGTATGACCGTTGTTGATTTGGGGGCAGCACCCGGAGGCTGGTCACAGTATGTGGTTAGTCAAATAGGCCATAATGGCCGGGTGATTGCTTGTGATATTTTACCGATGGACCCGATTGTTGGCGTTGATTTCCTTCAAGGAGATTTTCGTGAAGAAGCAGTGCTAGCTGCACTGTTAGAGCGGGTTGGAGATAAAAAAGTCCAGGTAGTCATGTCTGACATGGCTCCCAATATGAGTGGGACTCCCGCGGTCGATATACCTCGGTCGATGTATTTGGTTGAGTTAGCATTGGATATGTGCCGTGCTGTGCTGGCTCCTGGGGGCAGTTTTATTGTTAAAGTGTTTCAGGGGGAAGGCTTTGACGAGTACCTCAGGGATATCCGTTCCCTATTTACGAAAGTAAAAGTTCGTAAACCCGAATCTTCGCGGGCACGATCGCGTGAAGTATACATTGTAGCGACAGGGCTAAAACTGTAGTACCCTGAACGTTATTTGTTAACACAGTTGTAATATGAGGTTAATCCCTTGAGTGACATGGCGAAAAACCTGATTCTCTGGTTAGTCATCGCAGTTGTTCTGATGTCCTTGTTCCAGAGTTTTGGCCCAAGCGATTCGAATAATCGCAGAGTTGATTATTCTACGTTTATCAATGAGTTAGCCCAGGATCAGGTACGTGAAGTTCGTATCACAGGTCGTGAATTAAACGTCAGAAAGGCTGATAATAGCCGTTATACAACTTATCTTCCTATGCAGGATGAGAAGCTGTTAGACACGTTGCTAAATAAGCACGTAACTGTCGTTGGTGAGCCACCAGAAGAACCTAGCTTTCTGCAAACTATCTTTATTTCCTGGTTCCCAATGCTTCTGCTGATCGGTGTCTGGATCTTCTTTATGCGCCAAATGCAAGGCGGTGGCGGTAAAGGAGCAATGTCATTCGGCAAAAGCAAAGCTCGAATGCTAACGGAAGATCAAATCAAAACGACTTTTGCCGATGTTGCTGGCTGTGATGAAGCAAAAGAAGAAGTTGGTGAAATTGTTGATTTTCTACGTGAACCAGCTCGTTTCCAGAAGTTGGGAGGTAAAATACCAAAAGGCGTCCTGATGGTAGGTCCTCCAGGTACAGGTAAAACTTTGCTTGCTAAAGCAATTGCCGGTGAAGCCAAAGTACCATTTTTTACGATTTCAGGTTCTGACTTTGTTGAAATGTTTGTCGGTGTTGGTGCATCGCGTGTTCGTGATATGTTCGAACAAGCGAAAAAAGCAGCACCTTGTATTATCTTTATCGATGAAATCGATGCGGTTGGTCGTCAACGTGGCGCTGGTTTAGGTGGTGGTCACGATGAGCGTGAACAGACTCTGAACCAAATGCTGGTTGAGATGGACGGTTTTGAAGGCAATGAGGGTATTATTGTTATTGCGGCAACAAACCGTGCTGATGTTTTGGACCCTGCATTATTACGTCCAGGCCGTTTTGACCGTCAGGTTATGGTAGGCTTACCAGATGTACGCGGTCGTGAACAAATATTAAAAGTTCACATGCGTCGTGTTCCTATTGATCCTGCTGTTGATACAGCCATCCTTGCTAGAGCAACGCCTGGGTTCTCCGGTGCTGAATTGGCAAACCTAGTGAATGAGGCAGCCCTGTTTGCGGCTCGTGCCAACAAACGCGTTGTTTCAATGGTTGAGTTTGAAAAAGCTAGGGATAAAGTATGGCTGGGGGCTGAACATCGTTCTTTGATGATGACAGAAGAACAAAAAGAAGCTACCGCGTATCACGAAGCAGGCCATGCAATTGTTGGTTATCTGATGCCTGAGCATGACCCTGTGCATAAAGTGACGATTATCCCTCGTGGGGGTGCATTGGGCGTTACTTTCTATCTACCTGAAGGCGACCAAGTCAGTGCAAGCCGTCAGAAATTAGAAGGGAATATCGCTAGCACATACGGTGGTCGTATTGCAGAAGAGTTAATTTATGGTCATGACAAAGTCTCTACAGGGGCGTCAGGCGATATTCAGCAAGCAACCAACACCGCTAGAAAAATGGTGACTCAGTGGGGCTTCTCTGAGAAGTTAGGGCCAGTACTGTATGCTGACGAGGAAGGGCCTGCATTTTTAGGTCGCTCGGGGCACAGCTCGACTTATTCGGATGAAACTGCTCGCATTATTGATGAAGAGATTAAAGCAATTATTGAGCGCGCTTACCAAGTCGCCTATAAAACGCTGACAGACAATATGGATATTCTGCATGCTATGAAAGATGCATTATTGAAATATGAAACCATTGATATGCCAATGATTGATGATTTGATGAATCGTCGTCCTGTACGCGAACCGGCGGGCTGGGATGAAGACAAAAAAGTCAACAATGTAACGGGTTCTTTTGGTGCTGCGGTTAATACATCAAAACCTGAAACAACGACTGAAAAACCTCAATCTGAAGAGCCAAAAAACAGTAATGATGAATCTCATTCATCAGACAATACAAACGATAACAAACCACAATAAGCTATCGTTAAGTGATATGGAAAAACCCCAGTTCTCTGGGGTTTTTTACGTTAAGGTGAAATAACGATGAAAATTAGAGCAAGGGCTTGTGAACTCGATCTATCCACACCAAAAGTGATGGGGATTTTGAATGTTACTCCTGATTCATTTTCAGATGGTGGCACTCATAATCGTTATCATGACGCATTGGAACATGCCGTTAAGATGGTGAATGAAGGGGCATCGATTATTGATATTGGCGGTGAATCGACGCGTCCGGGAGCGGCAGAGGTTTCTGTCAATGAAGAACTCGATAGAGTTATTCCAATTGTGGAAGCCATTGCACAGCGTTTTGATGTGTGGATTTCTGTTGATACTTCAAAAGCGGAAGTGATGTCAGAAGCCGCAAAAGCAGGTATGCACTTAATCAATGATATTCGCTCATTACATGAGCCAGGAGCCATTGAAGTTGCGGCACAAAGTGGCTTACCCGTTTGTATTATGCATATGCAAGGTCAGCCAAGAACCATGCAAGATGCGCCTAATTATGAAAATGTTGTAGCAGATATTAAAGCTTATTTTGATGCTGAAATTGCGCGTTGTGTCGCGGCAGGTATCGATAAACAGCAGATAATACTCGATCCCGGTTTTGGTTTTGGTAAAAACCTGTCACATAATTATCAACTGTTGGCAAATTTGGATCAGTTTCATGATTTCGGACTACCGCTATTGGCAGGAATGTCTCGTAAATCTATGATTGGAAACTTATTGAATGTTCCACCACAAGAAAGGCTTGTGGGAAGTATTGCTTGCGCAACTATCGCAGCGATGCAAGGCGCACAGATTATTCGTGTACATGATGTCAAAGAGACCGTACAAGCAATGCAGATCGTTCAGATGACTCTGTCAGAAAAGGAAAAGTTAGCGTATGAGTAACCGTAAATATTTTGGTACTGATGGTATTCGTGGCAAAGTGGGTGACAGCCCAATCACGCCTGATTTCGTATTAAAATTAGGCTGGGCAGCAGGGAAAGTTCTTGCTCGCCATGGCTCACGAAAAATTATTATTGGTAAAGATACGCGTATCTCCGGTTATATGTTGGAGTCATCTTTAGAAGCGGGTCTAGCGGCTGCGGGTTTATCTGCGTCATTTACTGGCCCAATGCCAACACCTGCCGTAGCTTATCTGACACGTACTTTCCGCGCTGAGGCGGGGATTGTAATTTCTGCGTCTCATAACCCTTATGATGATAATGGGATTAAATTCTTCTCGATTGATGGGACTAAATTGCCTGATGAAGTCGAAGAAGCGATAGAAGCGGAGATGGAAAAACCAATCACATGTGTTGAATCCGCAGAGCTAGGTCGCGCAAACCGTATTGTTGATGCTGCGGGTCGTTATATTGAATTTTGTAAGGGCACTTTCCCTAGTGAACAAAGCCTCTCTAGCCTAAAAGTCGTTATCGACTGTGCTAATGGCGCAACTTACCATATTGCACCGAATGTATTTCGTGAGTTAGGGGCTGAAGTCATCGCGATTGGCTGTGAACCTAATGGGATCAACATTAATGAGAAGTGTGGCGCTACGGATGTTCGCATGCTACAAGAGCGTGTGCTTGCAGAAAAAGCGGATGTGGGGCTAGCCTTTGATGGTGATGGTGACCGTTTGATTATGGTTGACCATGAAGGTAATAAAGTCGATGGTGACCAAATTCTCTATATCATTGCGCGTGAAGCATTACGTCAAGGCCAATTAAAAGGTGGTGTTATCGGCACGCTGATGAGCAATATGGGGTTAGAAATCGCTCTGAAACAACTTGGCATTCCTTTTGAGCGCGCAAAAGTGGGTGACCGCTATGTACTTGAGAAGCTCCAAGAAAAAGGTTGGAGAATGGGGGCTGAAAACTCAGGTCATATTATCTTATTAGATAAAACGACGACGGGTGACGGTATTGTGGCTGGTCTGCAAGTACTCAGTGCGATGGTTCGTAACCAAATGAGTTTGCATGACTTATGCAGTGGCATGAAACTGTTACCGCAAGTATTGGTTAACGTACGCTTTTCTGGCTCACATGACCCATTACAAAGTGAAGCTGTATTGGCCGCGAGTGAGCAAGTCGAGAAAGAGTTGGCAGGCAAAGGTCGTGTTCTGCTGAGAAAATCAGGTACAGAACCTTTGATTCGAGTCATGGTCGAAGGTGAAAATGAAGCTGACGTTTTGGCGATGGCTAACCGCATTGCTGATGCAGTAAAAGCGGCAGGTTAATCATTTTAACGATAGGATCGTTTAAAAATAAGGCACTAACTGAGAGCCTGACAAAATTGCCCATCCCGAGTTCATTTGCTGTTTTTTTCCGCAAATGAACTCAGGAAATGAAATTTGGCTTGCTTGTCGGCTCAGCTTTGGTTAGTATTCGCACCTGCTTAATCCCGTAAAGGTCATACTTAAGCGGCAAATAAGCGGGTGTGCAGTATTATAGGTCATAGTGGTTACACTATGTTCCGCAAACTGAATAGGTAACTCAAATGTACATAGCTCTTTTAATTGTTTTCTTGTTGGTAGCTATCGGCCTGATTGGTCTGATCATGTTACAACAAGGTAAAGGTGCTGACATGGGTGCGTCATTCGGTGCGGGTGCCTCTGCAACACTGTTTGGTTCATCGGGTTCTGGTAACTTCATGACTCGTATGACTGGAATCTTGGCTGCTGTATTTTTCATTATCAGTTTGATCCTTGGCAATATGACTGCCAATAAATATGGAACTGGTAGCAAATGGGAAAATATTAGTGAACCGGCAAAAGTCGAGCAACCAACAGACGTTCCGGCAGCACCAGCAACACCAACGAGCGATATCCCTCGTTAAGTGTTAAAGATTCCGGATGAAGGCATTTAAGCCATCATCAATAAAGTAAAAAAGAATTTGAGGTTATTGTTAAGTTATTCATCAATAACCTCGCCTCAGTGCCGAGGTGGTGAAATTGGTATACACGCTACCTTGAGGTGGTAGTGCCTACAAAACGGGCGTACGGGTTCAAGTCCCGTCCTCGGCACCATTATTTAAGATAACTTGTGCTCTACAGGTTATTTGTGTAGAATATGTCACGTTTTCGAACGCGGGATGGAGCAGCTTGGTAGCTCGTCGGGCTCATAACCCGAAGGTCGTCGGTTCAAATCCGGCTCCCGCAACCAATTCTTAGTCAGCATATCTTATCAGATGTATTTATCGGAAATTCTCATCGATTTATCACGGTTTTAAAGATATACTAAGAACATGGTGAACCCGTTGGCACTACAGGGTCCAGTTTCATAAAGCCCCGAAATTTCGGGGTTTTTTGTTATTTGACAATCGAATTAACTGGGCTTTTATAGCCCTTTTTTTATGTCTGGGGGTGGGCTTGTCCACATTAGAACAAAAATTGACAGAGATGATTTCAGCACCGGTGGAAGCACTTGGCTTTGAATTTGTAGGCTTAGAGTTTGTCCGTGCTCGTACATCGACATTGCGTGTTTTCATTGATAGTGAAGAAGGCATCACTGTTGATGATTGTGCTGATGTCAGCCATCAGGTGAGTGCAGTATTGGATGTCGAAGATCCAATCTCTGTGGTCTATAACCTAGAAATATCGTCACCAGGGCTAGAACGCCCACTGTTCACTGTCGCACATTATGAGCGTTTTGTCGGTGAAGAGGTGGCACTGACTTTACGCATTGCGATGCAGAACCGCCGTAGATGGCAAGGCATTATAAAAGCTGTCGAAGGTGAAATGATAACGGTTACTGTGGATGGTAAGGATGAAGTGTTCGCCCTTGGCAACATCCAGAAAGCTAACTTGGTACCCCACTTTTAATTAAGTTCAATGAGGCAACTAGGATGAACAAAGAAATTCTGGCTGTTGTAGAAGCGGTTTCTAACGAAAAATCCCTCCCTCGTGAAAAAATCTTCGAGGCACTGGAAACGGCACTAGCGACAGCAACCAAAAAGAAATATGAGCAAGAAATTGACGTTCGTGTCGAAATCGATCGCAAATCCGGTGATTTTGATACCTTCCGTCGTTGGCTGATCGTTGAAGATGTAACGATGCCAACACGTGAAATTACGTTAGAAGCAGCACAATTTGAAAACCCAGAGCTAAAACTGGGCGAATACGTTGAAGACCAAATCGAGTCCGTTGCTTTCGACCGTATTACAACCCAAACTGCAAAACAAGTGATCGTACAGAAAGTACGTGAAGCGGAACGTGCGATGGTGGTTGATCAATTCCGTGAGCAACAAGGTGAGATCATCACCGCTCAAGTTAAGAAAGTAAACCGTGAAAATATCACGTTAGATCTTGGTAACAATGCTGAAGCGGTGATCTTACGAGAAGATATGTTACCGCGTGAAAACTTCCGTCCAGGTGACCGCATCCGTGGAGTCCTGTATGATGTTCGTCCGGAAGCACGTGGCGCACAACTTTTTGTTACCCGTTCTCGCCCAGAAATGTTGGTTGAATTATTCCGCATTGAAGTGCCAGAAATTGGTGAAGAAATTATTGAAATCAAAGCCGCTGCTCGTGATCCGGGTTCTCGCGCTAAGATCGCAGTAAAAACTAACGATAAGCGTATTGACCCGGTCGGTGCGTGCGTTGGTATGCGTGGCGCGCGAGTTCAAGCTGTTTCTAGTGAGCTAGGCGGCGAGCGAATTGATATTGTGTTATGGGATGATAACCCAGCTCAATTCGTGATTAATGCAATGGCTCCGGCTGATGTGGCATCTATTGTGGTTGATGAAGACAAATGTACAATGGATGTTGCCGTAGAAAGCAGTAACTTAGCTCAGGCGATTGGTCGTAACGGCCAAAATGTGCGCTTAGCAGCACAGTTACTGAAAAAACACCGTGGTGATGACAAATGGGAATTGAATGTCATGACTGCAGAAGAGCTGAATGCAAAACATCAGGCAGAAGCGCATGCTTCTATTGACACATTCACTAAGCATCTTGACATTGATGAAGAGTTCGCCACTGCACTTGTTGAAGAAGGCTTCTCGACGTTAGAAGAACTGGCCTACGTGCCTATCAAAGAGCTTCTGGAAATTGACGGTTTAGATGAAGAAACTGTTGAAGTTCTACGTGAAAGAGCGAAAGCGGCCCTCACTACGATTGAATTGGCTCAAAAAGAGAGTCTAGGTGATAACCAGCCGGCAGAAGATTTATTGAATCTGGATGGTATGGATAATACTCTGGCCTATAATTTGGCTATTCGCGGTATCTGTACACTGGAAGATCTTGCTGAGCAGGGCATCGACGACCTGATTGATATCGAGGGTCTGGATGGTGAGAAGGCAGGTGCACTCATCATGGCCGCACGTAATATTTGCTGGTTCGGTAACGATGCGTAAACACTGTAGCAGGAAGGAACGGCATGACAGAAACTGTAAAATCATTGGCAGCAGAAATTCAAACCACAGTTGAACGCCTGGTACAGCAATTTGCTGAAGCAGGGATCAAAAAAGGTGAGAATGACTCTGTTAGTCAGGCAGAAAAAGAAACATTGCTGGGGCACTTGAATCGTGAGCAAGGCGGTTCAGCGAGCCAGCCAAGTAAGTTAACATTGCAACGTAAAACGCGTAGTACGTTGAGTGTTCCAGTCACCGGTGGTAAGAGCAAATCGGTAAATGTAGAAGTCCGCAAAAAACGCACTTATGTGAACCGCGACGCTGAGCAAGCGCAAGCGGAAGAGCAGGCGAAGCGTGAAGCGGAAGAGCAAGCACGGCGCGAAGCTGAAGAACTGGCTAAACGTGAAGCAGAAGCAAAACGTATCGCAGAAGAAAATGCGAAGCGTGAAGCGGAAGCAAAGCGTGCAGCCGAAGAGAAAGCAAAACGTGAAGCAGCTGAGAAAGCTACGCGCGAAGTAGCGGAAAGAGAAAAAGTGAAATCAAGCGAAAATCATCAAAAAGCTGGCAAAGCCGGTGAGACCAACTCTGAAAAACAGCGCCGTGAAGCTGAAGCAGCAGCTCTGAAGCGTAAAGTTGAAGAAGAAACTCAACGTAAAGTTGAAGCAGAAGCGAGACGTGTCGCAGAAGAGGCTCGCAAAATGGCAGAAGAAAACAACGAAAAATGGAACAATGATTCCAGAATCGACGACGATAGTGACTATCACACGACGACTTCTCGCCATGCTCGTGCAGCGGAAGATGAAAGCGACGAAAAAGAAGAAGGTCGTCGTTCTCGTAACCGTAGTGCGAAAGCGCCTCGCCAAAAGAAAGGCAATAAGCTTTCTGAAAAAGCCGATCGTGAAGAAGAACGCGCTGCTGGCCGCTCTAATCGCGTCAAAGGTAAACAACGTAAAGGTAGTTCACTGCAACAAAGCTTTAACAAGCCTGCGGCAGCAGTAAACCGTGACGTGGTTATCGGTGAAACGATCACTGTTGGTGAACTCGCTAACAAAATGGCGGTGAAAGGTTCACAAGTGATTAAAACAATGATGAAGATGGGCGCGATGGCGACTATCAACCAAGTCATTGACCAAGAAACTGCGCAGCTTGTTGCAGAAGAGATGGGTCACAAAGTTATCCTTCGTCGCGAAAATGAGCTAGAAGAAGCGGTAATGAATGACCGTGATACGGGTTCAGCAGTTGAAGAGCCACGTGCACCGGTTGTTACCATCATGGGTCACGTTGACCATGGTAAAACATCACTGCTTGACTATATTCGTTCAACGAAAGTCGCTTCAGGCGAAGCAGGTGGTATCACTCAGCACATCGGTGCTTACCATGTGAAAACTGATAAAGGGATGATCACCTTCTTAGATACTCCGGGTCACGCCGCGTTTACGTCAATGCGTGCTCGTGGTGCTCAGGCGACGGATATCGTTGTTCTGGTTGTTGCAGCAGACGATGGTGTGATGCCACAAACTATCGAAGCCATCCAACACGCAAAAGCGGCGGGTGTGCCTATCGTTGTTGCTGTGAACAAAATTGATAAACCAGAAGCGGATCCAGATCGTGTAAGAAATGAGCTGTCACAATACGGTGTTATTTCTGAAGATTGGGGTGGTGATACTCAGTTTATTAGCGTATCGGCGAAAAAAGGTACCGGTATCGATGAGCTGCTTGATGCTATCTTGCTACAAGCAGAAGTCCTCGAGCTGAAAGCAGTTTACGCAGGTATGGCAAGCGGTGTTGTTGTTGAATCTTACCTTGATAAAGGTCGTGGTCCAGTTGCAACGATTCTTGTTCAAGAAGGTACGCTCAACAAAGGCGATATTGTTCTTTGTGGTTTTGAATACGGCCGTATTCGTGCAATGCGTAACGAACTCGGTAAAGAAGTTCAATCTGCTGGCCCATCAATGCCTGTTGAGATTTTAGGTCTATCCAATGTTCCATCCGCAGGTGATGAAGCAACCGTTGTTCGTGACGAGAAAAAAGCACGTGAAGTTGCATTGTATCGCCAAGGTAAATTCCGCGATGTGAAATTGGCTCGCCAACAGAAATCTAAACTGGAAAACATGTTTGCTAACATGGAAGAAGGTAAAGTTTCTGAACTGAACATTGTTCTAAAAACCGACGTTCAAGGTACTTGTGAAGCGATTACTGACTCACTGTTAAAACTATCGACTGATGAAGTTAAAATCAAAATCATCGGTTCTGGTGTGGGTGGTATTACCGAAACTGACGCAACTCTGGCTGCGGCATCGAATGCGATCATTCTTGGCTTTAACGTTCGTGCTGACGCATCTGCTCGCCGCGTTATTGAGAGTGAAAGTGTTGACTTACGTTACTACTCCGTCATCTATAGCTTGATTGATGAAATCAAACAAGCGATGAGCGGTATGTTAGCACCTGAATACAAACAGCAAATCATGGGTCTTGCAGAAGTCCGTGACGTCTTTAAATCACCGAAGTTTGGTGCTATCGCTGGTTGTATGGTGACAGAAGGTACTATCAAGCGTAATAACCCAATCCGTGTTCTGCGTGATAACGTGGTTATTTACGAAGGTGAGCTGGAGTCACTACGTCGCTTTAAAGATGACGTCAACGAAGTCCGTAATGGTATGGAGTGTGGTATCGGTGTTAAGAACTACAACGATGTCCGTGTTGGCGATATGATTGAAGTCTTTGAAGTGATTGAAGTTAAACGTTCGATTGACGGTTAATTTCTTTTATACCCGCGAAGGGAGCATATCGCTTATCGCGGGTATCCATAGCTTTGTATTTATTGGGGGGCAATAGCCCCCCAAAATGTCAGGAGATATAACGATGGCAAGAGAATTTAGTCGTTCTCAGCGCGTAGCCCAAGAAATGCAAAAAGAAATTGCGATTATCTTGCAGCGTGAAGTTAAAGATCCCCGCATTGGCATGGCAACTGTTTCAGGTGTCGAGCTATCAAGAGACTTGGCTTATGGTAAAGTTTTCGTGACTTTCCTTAACATTTCTCATGAAGAACATGAGTCTCAAATGGTTCAAGATGGCATTAAAGCGCTCAATGAAGCTTCTGGCTTTATTCGTTCTTTGCTAGGAAAAGCGATGCGTTTACGCGTTATTCCAGAGTTAACGTTCTCTTACGATAGCTCATTGGTTGACGGTATGCGTATGTCTAACTTAGTTTCCAATGTTATTCGTAATGATGAAATGCGTCGTGCGAACGCGGATGATAAAGAGGAAAAATAATGGGGCGTCGTCGTAGCGGCCGTGACATACATGGCGTTTTGCTGCTGGATAAACCCACTGATATTTCTTCAAACGATGCGCTGCAAAAAGTGCGGCGCTTCTTCAATGCAAATAAAGCGGGTCACACGGGAGCGTTAGATCCACTTGCAACAGGGATGCTCCCTGTTTGTCTCGGTGAAGCAACCAAGTTTTCTCAATTTTTACTCGACTCAGACAAGCGTTATCGTGTGATTGCCCGTCTAGGACAACGTACTGACACTTCGGATTCCCATGGTCAAATCATCAGTGAGCGTAACGTTGAGTTTACACAAGCTCAGCTTGATGGGGCATTAGCGCATTTTCGTGGTGATACATTGCAAGTGCCATCAATGTATTCGGCACTAAAACATCAAGGGAAACCTTTGTATGAGTATGCGCGTAAAGGGATCACCGTTGAGCGGGAAGCACGGCCTATCACAGTGTATGAGTTACAGTTTATTCGTTTAGAAAATAATGAACTGGAACTGGAAATTCACTGCTCTAAAGGTACTTATATTCGTACCATTATTGACGATTTAGGTGAGATGTTAGGTTGTGGTGCACATGTCATTTACCTACGACGCTTGCAGGTAGCAAACTACCCTTATGCGCGGATGGTGACATTAGAGCAGCTCGCCGCATTAAGAGCGCAAGTTGATGAAGGCAATGGCACTTTTGAATCGCTGCTCGACCCTTTATTGTTGCCGATGGATACTGCGGTGGTGCATTTTCCTGCCGTTAATTTGACAGAAGAAACGGCGGCATACTTTAAGCAGGGCCAGCCTGTTAGGGCGAATATTGGTCAATTAGCGGAAGGCACCATGGTTCGCGTGACTTGTGGTACTGCTGAACGTTTTATTGGCATTGCGTTGATCAGTGAAGATATGCGGGTTGCTCCTCGGCGTTTAGTTGTTGAAAATGAATAATCCGCATGGCGGCACTTATTGCTTTGCGACTATAAGCAGCGTAGAATAGCGGCGCTTAATCTGTGAGATGCTAAATTAGAGATTGGCTCTCATTACATACATTTATACATTTGGAGTTTAATATGTCTCTAAGTACTGAAGCTAAAGCAAAAATCGTTGCTGAATTCGGCCGCGATGCTAACGACACTGGTTCAAGCGAAGTGCAAATCGCTTTGTTGACCGCTCAAATCAACCATCTGCAAAGCCACTTTGCAGAGCACAAAAAAGATCACCACAGCCGTCGTGGTCTGCTGCGTATGGTTGCTCAGCGTCGTAGATTGCAAGCTTATCTGAAAAGCAAAGATATCGCGCGTTACACCGCTCTTATCGAGCGTCTGGGTCTGCGTCGTTAATCGAGTCAGTTTCAGTGGAAAGGGGCCTAATGGCCCCTTTTCTTCTAAAAGTTATATTTAAAGTTGAAGTAAGACTCGAATTATACTTAACTTAAATGCTAAGCTATGATTCGTAATTAATTGTTTTATTAACGCCTCTTCAGCTACACCGATTCGCGCGGCTAATGAGAAAATTGATCATTTGAATATCTGTCTTCTCATTAGTCGCGAGGCTGTAGTTAGGAAGAGAAAGCCAATGCCACGAGAGAGAGTCGAGTGGCCTAAAATAAAGGGTACTATTTTGTTAAATCCTATCGTACGCAAATTTCAATACGGTCAACATACCGTATCCATTGAAACCGGCATGATAGCGCGTCAAGCGACTGCCGCTGTTATGGTAAACATGGATGATACAGCCGTTTTCGTGACCGCGGTTGCTCAGAAAAAAGTTAAAGAAGGCCAAGACTTCTTCCCTCTGACCGTTAACTACCAAGAGCGCTCTTATGCTGCTGGTCGTATTCCAGGCAGTTTCTTCCGTCGTGAAGGCCGCCCTGGTGAAGGTGAAACGCTGATCGCGCGTCTTATTGACCGCCCATTACGCCCTCTGTTCCCAGAAGGTTTCCTGAACGAAATCCAAATCATCGCAACCGTTGTTTCTGTTAACCCACAAGTTAACCCGGATATTGTTGCTATGATCGGTGCATCGGCTGCATTGGCGTTGTCTGGTGTTCCTTTTAATGGCCCAATTGGTGCGGCACGTGTTGGTTTTATCAATGACCAATATGTTCTGAACCCAACAGCAGATGAGCTAAAATTAAGCCGCCTTGATTTAGTGGTAGCAGGAACAGAAAGCGCAGTTCTGATGGTTGAGTCAGAAGCGGATCTGTTAAGCGAAGAGCAAATGCTGGGTGCCGTTGTTTTTGGTCATGATCAACAACAAATCGTGATTCAAGAAATCAATGAGCTAGTTAAAGAAGCAGGTAAAGAAAAATGGGATTGGCAACCAGAGCCAGTTAACCAAGCTTTACGTGATAAAGTTGCAGCGCTGGCTGAAAGCCGTATGGGTGATGCTTATCGTATCACTGAAAAACAAGAGCGTTATGAGCAAGTTGACCTGATCAAAGAAGAAGTCACAGCAGCAATCGTGGCTGAAGATGAAAATGTCGACGTAGCTGAAGTTGCTGACATTCTAGCGAACCTAGAAAAACAAGTTGTTCGTAGCCGTGTCATTCGTGGTGAGCCACGTATTGATGGTCGTGAAAAAGACATGGTTCGTGCGCTGGATGTACGCACTAGCGTTCTGCCACGTACTCACGGTTCTGCGCTATTTACCCGTGGTGAAACTCAGGCATTAGTCACTGCAACACTGGGTACTGAACGTGATGCACAGGTTATTGACCAGTTAATGGGCGAATATACTGATCGCTTCTTGTTCCACTATAACTTCCCTCCATACTCTGTTGGTGAAACAGGTATGGTTGGTTCGCCTAAGCGTCGTGAAATTGGTCATGGTCGTTTAGCGAAACGCGGTGTGATGGCGGTCATGCCTGATCATGCTGATTTCCCATACACTGTTCGTGTTGTATCTGAAATCACTGAATCAAACGGTTCATCATCAATGGCGTCGGTTTGTGGTGCTTCTTTAGCACTGATGGATGCAGGTGTGCCAATTAAAGCAGCGGTTGCTGGTATTGCTATGGGTCTGGTTAAAGAAGGCGATGATTTCGTCGTACTTTCTGACATCCTTGGTGATGAAGACCATTTAGGCGATATGGACTTTAAAGTCGCAGGTAGCCGTGATGGTATCAGCGCACTGCAAATGGATATTAAAATCGAAGGTATTACTCGCGAAATCATGCAAGTTGCATTGAACCAAGCAAAAGGTGCTCGTCTGCACATCCTAGGTACAATGGAACAAGCGATTAACAGCCCTCGTGATGATATTTCTGAATTTGCACCACGTATTCACACTATCCGCATTAATCCAGATAAGATTAAAGATGTTATCGGTAAAGGTGGTTCGGTTATCCGTGCGCTGACAGAAGAAACTGGCACTACAATCGAAATTGAAGATGATGGTACAGTGAAAATTGCTGCAACTGATGGCTTGAAAGCAAAAGAAGCTATCCGTCGTATCGAAGAAATTACTGCTGAAGTCGAAGTCGGCCGTGTTTACCAAGGTAAAGTTACTCGTATCGTTGACTTTGGTGCGTTCGTTGCTATCGGTGGTGGTAAAGAAGGCTTAGTGCATATTTCTCAAATCGCCGATAAGCGTGTTGAGAAAGTGACTGACTATCTGCAAATGGGTCAAGAAGTTCCTGTTAAGGTGTTGGAAATCGACCGTCAAGGCCGTATCCGCCTGAGCATGAAAGAAGCTGTTGCGACTGAAGAAACTCCAGCACAGCAGCAGGACTCAGCAGAATAGGCTGAATCTAAGCAGCGCCCTATAAGTTAGGGCGCATAGCCGTAATTTGCTGAAATAGTGGTAATGTAAGGGCGGAGTATGCTGAATAGTATCTGTCTTCGGTTTAGGGGCTTAAGCACGTTTACTCGTGTGGTCTCTGCGCTTATCTTTTTTGTGCTCATTGGATGCAGCAGTAAAGATTGGCGTAAAAACGAGGTATTTGCTGTTCCTCTGCAACCTTCATTACAACAAGAAGTAATATTGGCTCGTATGGAACAAATCCTTGCGAGCCGATCTTTAACCGATGACGAATACGCTCAGCTTTTATATGAGCGCGGAGTGTTGTATGATAGTCTCGGTTTGAGGGCGTTAGCGCGCAATGATTTTTCAACGGCGTTAGCGATTCGCCCTGATATTCCTGAAATTTTTAACTTTTTAGGAATATATTTTACGCAGGCTGGCAACTATGATGCCGCCTATGAAGCGTTTGATTCTGTATTAGAGCTTGATCCAACTTACACTTTCGCGCGTATGAACCGCGGCATCGCATTATATTACGGTGGTCGGTACAAACTAGCGCAAGATGATCTGCTGGCGTATTATCAGATAGATCCAAATGATCCTTTTCGCACGCTATGGCTTTATCTCGTTGAGAAAGACATAGACCCGCGAGTGGCGCAAGATAATCTTGCAGCTCGTTATGACCGTGCGGAGAAAGGGCTATGGGGCTGGAATATCGTAGAGTTTTACCTTGGCAAAATCAGTGAAAACACATTGATGGAGCGCTTGAAAGAAACTTCTACGGATAACACTTCGCTCGCTGAGCATCTCAGTGAAACTAACTTCTATTTAGGTAAGCATTACCTAAGTCTGGGGGATAAGGATAGCGCAACTGCGTTATTCAAACTGACGGTGGCTAACAACGCTCATAGCTTTGTTGAACACCGCTATGCATTGTTGGAATTGGCGCTGTTAGGCCAAGAACAAGACGACCTTTTAGAATCGGGCCAGCAATAGCTGACGAACATTTCATCACTATTTTTTGAGTCATCATCCTTCGGGGTGACGGCCTATTTGTTCGTTTAATAACACAATTTGAGCCAGTTCACATTTTAAATGAAAATGACCGAAATGATTTTCGCACGGTTATGTAAACTGGCCGCCATTAAGTATGAGGCACCTTTACATGACCACCGAGACTGATATCTCTTTCGCTGATTTAGGTTTATCAGCGTCTATTTTGACTGCACTAAACGACCTGGGATATGAAAAACCTTCTCCGATCCAAAAACAATGTATTCCATTGTTAATGGACGGTAATGATGTGTTGGGTATGGCACAGACGGGGAGCGGTAAAACCGCAGCCTTTAGTTTGCCGCTACTGCACAACATTGATCCAGATTTAAAAGCTCCGCAAATTCTAGTCCTAGCCCCAACACGTGAGTTGGCGGTTCAGGTTGCTGAAGCGATGGGCGATTTTTCTAAACACATGAGCCGTGTTAACGTGGTAGCCCTATATGGTGGCCAGCGTTACGACGTGCAATTGCGTGCTTTGCGCCAAGGGCCACAAGTTGTTGTAGGAACGCCTGGGCGTCTGCTTGATCATCTGAAACGCGGTACATTAGACCTGTCTAAATTGAAAGGCTTAGTACTGGATGAAGCTGATGAAATGCTGCGTATGGGCTTTATTGAAGATGTTGAAAACATCATGAGCCAAATCCCAGCAGAGCATCAAACAGCGCTGTTTTCAGCGACGATGCCAGAACCAATTCGTCGTATAACACGCCGTTTCATGAAAGAGCCTAAAGAAATTCGTATTCAGGCTAGCATTACAACACGTCCAGATATTGCTCAAAGCTATTGGACTGTTTACGGCATGCGCAAAAATGAGGCTCTGGTTCGTTTCTTAGAAGCCGAAGATTTTGACGCAGCAATTATTTTTGTTCGTACAAAGAATGCAACGCTGGAAGTGGCAGAAGCGCTTGAGCGCAACGGTTATAACAGCGCTGCATTGAACGGTGATATGAACCAAGCGTTACGTGAACAAACGCTAGAACGTTTAAAAGACGGTCGTTTGGATATTTTGATCGCCACTGACGTTGCTGCTCGTGGTCTTGATGTTGACCGTATTAGCTTAGTCGTTAACTATGACATCCCAATGGATGCAGAGTCTTATGTTCACCGTATCGGTCGTACTGGCCGTGCAGGGCGTGCTGGCCGTGCACTCTTGTTCGTAGAGAACCGTGAGCGTCGTTTGCTGCGTAACGTTGAACGCACCATGAAGCTAACGATCCCTGAAGTTGAACTGCCAGATTCACAATTGCTAAGTGAACGTCGTCAGGCGAAATTTGCTGAAAAAATCCAACAGCAATTTGAAAGCAGTGACTTAGACCAATACCGCGCGCTGTTAAAGAAACTGTCACCGTCAGAAGATGTTGATATGGAAACATTGGCCGCCGCGTTGCTAAAAATGGCTCAAGGTGAGCGTGCACTTATTCTGCCACCAGATGCACCGCGTCGCCCACGTCGTGAATTCAATGACCGTGATGATCGCCGTCGTGATCGTAATGGCAATGGCTTTGACCGTGCAGAGCGTGGTGATCGTAGTGGTCGTCGTGAGCGCCGTGATGTTGGCGATATGGAAATGTATCGCATCGAAGTCGGCCGTGATGATGGCGTAGAAGTGCGTCACATTGTAGGGGCGATTGCCAATGAAGCGGATATTAGCAGCCGTTATATTGGTAATATCAAGCTGTTTGGCTCTCACTCAACGATTGAGCTACCAAAAGGCATGCCAACCGAAGTGTTAACTCACTTAAGCCGTGCACGCATTTTGAATAAACCAATGCAAATGCAATTAATTGGTGATGCACAGCCGTTTGAACGTCGTGAGCGTCGTGGTGGTTCACGCCGTGACGGTGGCTTTAATGGTGAGCGTCGCAACGACCGTGAGGGTGGCAATCGTCGTGGTGGCCATCGTGGTAACGGACGTGGTCGTAATGAAGATCACAACTCGGCAGCTCCGCGCCGCCGTAGCACCAGCCATAATGCTTAATTACATACATTTACCGAGTGTTTCTATTTAGGAAGCACGACTTAAATTGTGAAAAAACCGCTTCAAATTAATGGAGCGGTTTTTTTATGTTGTTCTAACACGACAGGTAATAACACTATTTATTATCTAATAATTCTTCCGCTTGCCTTTGTGGCATGGGTAATTCGTCATGGCTGACAATCACTTTTTTCAGTTTATGATTAAACGCCGTAACGGTAATTTCTTCTAATAACCTGACTTCAACGGGGCTTAGTCCACCTTCATTTTTTTCTAAGGCTTGTATAACAATGCGGTGATGAGGGGTTAAAGGAAGGCGAATACTGAGTTTCATTGCATCAATAAGCTGTATTAGGAGGCTTTGGGCGACGTAGAAATCTCCGACAATTAACCGAGAAGATGAGAACTCCCCTTCGGCGGTGTACTCCTCATGGGTCTTTAGGTTTTTTAAAGTCATTGAGTTAGTGCGAAGTTGTAAATAGAAGTCCGCCATGTGTGATCTCCTTATAAACTCGTTATCCGCCAAGTTGCAGTATGTTGACTTGTCGCCTAGCGACAACGCAAATTATTTAGAGTCAGTATGGCACATTAAATGATCCCCAGCGCTTCTTTTAGTGGTTTTAAGTAACGACGGCTGACAGGAATATGTTCGCCCGACCTTAAAACGAGCTCTGCTTGCCCATTGTCACCAAACAAAATCTCACTTAATTCTGTCATGTTCACCAAATACTGGCGATGGCAACGGACCAAAGGTGTGCGTAACTCTAGCGTTCTCAGTGTCAGTTCGGTGAAGCCCTCTTGACCTTGCGTGCTCATCACATAAACACCACTCATCCGCGAGGTCACATACTGCACTTCCTCCAACTTCATCAGCCAAATACGACTGTGACCAGTACAAGGAATAAATTTGAGTGGTTCATGGTCACTTAGGATCTCGAGATCTTGTTTTTGCTTGCCTTGGCGTAGACGGGTTAGTGTTTTATTTAGCCTTTCACTCTCTAATGGTTTTAATAAGTAATCAAAAGCATGTTCTTCAAAGGCTTGTATGGCAAATTCATTAAATGCAGTTAGAAAGACAATATAAGGCCTATCTTCAGGGTCGAGCATGCGTACCATTTCAAGGCCCGTAATACGTGGCATCTGAATATCAAGAAACACGACATCGGGCTTCTTTTTATGGATAACACTGATCGCCTCAATGGCATTGGCACACTCATCCATAATTTCAATATCATCATGCTCTTCCAACAAACAGCGTACATTTTCCCGCGCAAGTGGTTCATCATCAACAATCAATACATTCATAGAAATTTAATCATTTTATTCTGTTAGCCTATAAGGCAGACGTAATTGCACTCGCGTAAACTGTTCAGGTTCATATTCCACGCTAACGCCATATTGTTCGCCATATTTTAGGCGTAGACGCTTATCAACTAGGCTCATGCCTAATCCATCGTTCTGAGCTGTGGGTTGATAAAGACCTGCATTATCTTCTATCTCGATATAAACCTGTTCACAGCGTATATAACTTCTAATTGTAATATATCCAGTGTCTAATAACTGTGAGGTGCCGTGTTTAATTGCATTTTCAACGATCGGTTGTAGGGAAAAGGCAGGTAACTCTACTTGTCTTAATGCTTCAGGGATATCCAGCTCTATTTGCAATTTCTCACAAAAGCGTGCTTTCTCAATTTGTAAGTAAGCATTTACATGCTCTAACTCTTCGCCAAGCGTTGCATTTTGTTCCGGACGCTTAAGGTTATTACGAAAGAAGGTGGAAATATATTGCACTAGCTGACCCGCTTGTTGGCTGTCTCTGCGAATAACGGCTTGTAGCGTATTGAGGACATTAAATAAGAAGTGAGGGTTTACTTGCGCGTGAAGTAGCTTCACTTCGGATTGTAGTAATGATTGTTTATTGCGTTCATATTGCCCAGCAAGGATTTGTGCCGAAAATAGACTCGCAATGCCTTCACCCAATGTACGGTTGATAGAGCTAAATAAACGGTTTTTGGCCTCATACAGTTTAATTGTACCAATAACGCGTTCGTTCTCTCCCCTAAGTGGGATCACCAGTGCAGAGCCGAGCTTACATGTTGGGCTTAACGAACATTTATAGGGGGTTTCATTACCATCGGCATACACCACCTCGTTATTATCAATTGCTCGGCGCGATTGTTCTGAAGCTATGGGGGTTCCGGGGCAATGGTGATCGGCTCCTATCCCAATAAAAGCTAATATTTTTTCTCTATCGGTGATGGCGACCGCACCAATTTCTAGCTCTTGATAGATAATTTTAGCCACTTTCATACTGTTATCGGTATTGAAACCTTTACGTAAAATACCATCTGTGCAGAGGGCTATTTTTAGGGCCTGTGCGGAGAATGCGGTTGTGTATTTTTCTACGATAGCGCGGCGATCGAGTAAAATCCGAATAAACATCGCGGCACCAATCGTGTTGGCAATGACCATCGGGGCGGCAATACTTTTGACCAGTTCCAGTGCTTCGCCGAAAGGGCGGGCAAGTAATAGGATGATCAGCATCTGAATAATTTCGGTCACAAAGGTAACGCAACTGGCGGTGAGAGGATTAAATATTTTATTGATCTGACCGCGTTTCATATAGTAGCGGTGGACTAAGCCACCAATTAGCCCTTCCACGATGGTGGAGACCATACAACTGAAGGCGGTCATGCCGCCGAGTGAGTAACGGTGCAATCCTCCCGTGAAGCCAACAGCAAACCCAACCGCGGGGCCACCAAGTAATCCACCAAGGACAGAGCCAATGGCGCGTGTATTTGCTATTGAGTCGTTAATGTGTAACCCAAAATAGGTTCCCATGATGCAGAAAACCGAGAAAATGAGATAGCACATCACTTTATGGGGTAAGCGAATGGTCACTTTTAATAATGGAATAACAAGGGGGGTTTTACTGAGCGCCCATGCAATGACCAAATAAACGCACATCTGCTGTAGTAGTAGCAGAATGAGATCAAACTCGTACATAAAGGTTTCCAGTTGGTGGCGTCTTAACAGGGCAATTGTAACGTAAGCGGCTGATTTGATAATAGCGATTTGGTCAAAGTTAACTTTTCTTTATTTGACATAAGGGGCAAGTCACTTCAATATTATATATCCCCCTTCTATTTGTGACCTTGCGCACAAATTTATTAACGCTGTATCGGCAATTGCTGCGATAATTTTATAGCCATAGTTTCCTCCGTGATTATTTAGGGTTTTACTAATAATGAAAAAAAGAACAATAGCACTGATTTTGTTGATGCTGATTTTGATAGCGGCGGCGGCACTTTTCCATTCTCACAATCAATTTTTGCTATTACAAGGTGAAGTTGATGCACCCGAAGTCATGGTTACATCTAAGGCTAAAGGTCGTGTTATTGAGCGTCATGTTGAGCGTGGGGATGATGTTAAAAAGGGGCAGTTATTATTGACCTTAGAAAGCCCTGAGCTAACAGCGCAATACGCTGCCTTGAAAGCCGCAAGAGATCAAGCAAAGGCACAGTTAGCACAATCGCTCCATGGCACTCGCGAAGAGACGATCCGTCACCTGCAAGCCTCATTGGCACAAGCCAATTCACAATACCAAAATGCGTCTCGTGAATACCAACGCTTAAGTAATTTATCGGCTAAAGGCTATGTTTCAGCCAATGAGCTTGATAATGCGCGTAAAGCGAAAGAAGTTGCTTTTCAGCAAGTTCAAGGGGCAAAAGCGCAGCTTGAAGAAGCTAAGAATGGTGATCGCATTGAACTGCGTCAAAAATATGAGGCGGCGCTGAATGAAGCTGAACAAAAACTCGCGGAGCTTCAAGTCCAATTAGATGATTTACAAGTGAAAGCGCCAGTGGATGGGGAAATCGGTCCTATTCCCGCAGAAGTAGGGGAAATTTTCAATGCGGGCAGCCCGCTTTTGACCATGGTGCGTATACCGCAGTCTTACTTTATCTATAACTTACGTGAAGACATTCTTGTCGATGTGAAAAAAGGCGATAGAGTTCAGCTTGATGTGCCTGCATTAGGCGATAAAAAAATCGAAGCTGAGGTGCGTTATATTGCGCCAAAAGGGGATTACGCAACAAAAAGGGCAACACGTGCAACAGGGGATTTTGACTTGAAAACCTTTGAGGTTCGTTTGTATCCAGTAGAGCCTGTTGACGGCTTAAGGCCTGGAATGAGCGTGCTATGGCGCTGGGATAAATAAAAGGCGCGAGTATGAGATTAAAATTCGCTTGGCATGGTTTTGAGCATGCATTCAGTCGAGAAACACAAGCCGCTATTCGTAGTCCGGTTTTTCACTGGTTAAGCTGGTTGTTTCCATTAATGTTATTCACGTTAGTTAGTGCTAACTTCTCAGAAGGAACGTTGATGGATTTGCCTGTTTCGGTGGTGGATAATGACAGAAGCCCCGTTTCCCGACAAATTATCCGGGATCTCAATGCTGGACCCCATGCTGACGTTAAAGCGATTGATAATAATCTTAATACATCGTTAAAACGATTAGCCAGTGCACAGGATTATGCGCTGCTGTACGTGCCGACTAATTTTGAGGCCGATGCATTACGGGGGCGTCAACCTGAGCTACGCATGTACTATAACGCGCTGTTTTATGCGTCAGGGAGCTATGCAATCCAAGACTTTAGTGGGCTGGTGGCTGAGCTAAATGCCAAATATCGAACGCAGTTGGCAGGTTCGATGGGGAAAGCATTACCACCGCTCGCTCAAGTGACCCTCTCTTATGACAGTTTATTTAACCCTAGTGGTAGTTATATTTATTATCAGCAATTTGCGGCTACCATTCATATGCTACAACTGTTTGTGGTGACCTGTACGATTTACACATTATCACGTAGTTCTATCTTACAAAGCGTGAAGCCTTTCGGTATGGCGGTCTTAGGGAAAATGGCTCCTTATACGCTATTTTTTACGACACTGTTAGTGGTTGAACTTGCGGCTTTGGTCAGTATTTTTGATGCTAAGGTTGTGGGGAATCCCCTCTATATGATAATGGTGGGCTTTTTCTATGTAATAGCGGCGCAAAGTATTGGGCTACTGCTATTTAGCTTTACTTCAAGTGCGATTATGGCTTACAGCTTGATAGGGATGCTAGTGAGTATTGCACTCGCTTTCTCCGGTATGGCTGTACCGGAATTATCCATGATTTTACCTGCGCAGATTATTTCCAATATCGAGCCATTAACTCATACACTCAATGCGATGTTTGATATTTTCCTACGTGAGATCTCATTTAAACGTATTGTGGAAGTGTGTCTATTTTTGCTGATTTATCCAATAGTGACGGCATTTTTGATCCGTAAGCGCTTGCCGAAACGTATTGCGGCACAAGGAGGGGAGCTGTAATGCAAATGTATTTTGCGACTTTCCGTAAGGTGCTGATTGGCATGTTAGATAAGCCAATGTGGTTATTATTGATCGTTTCACTGTGTGTGATGAGTTTGGTGTATGCGAAACCCGTCTTGTGGGATCTGCCTGTTGCAGTCATCGATCAGGATCATAGTGTGGCAAGTCGGGCACTTATCCGCGATTTGGATGCGGCGCCTAAAGTTAAATTACACAGCTATGACAATTTGGAACAAGCTCGTAAGGATATGATTAATCGGCAGCTTTTTGCCATTATTATTATCCCGATAGACTTTGAAAAATTCCTGCTAAATGGGAAAAATATCACTATCCCCGTTTATGGTGATGCGACAAACCGTTTAGCAAGTGGTCAGATCCAGCAAGAGCTAATGAGTGCGTATCAAACGTTATTAAATAGCTATAACACCCAATTACTCATCAACTCAGGATTTAGTCAAGAGCAAGCGAACGTCATTATTACGCCAATACGTAGTTTAACAGAGCCGTTATATAACCCGGGTGTAAGCTTTGCCGCGATTGTGTTTCCTGGGTTGTTAGTGATGTTGTTACAACACTCCTTGCTGATTGCTTGTGTTCGCGTGAGTATTGCTATCCGCGGTACACCGAAAGGTAAACCACCATTAGCGGTGTATTTGGGGGCGCTATCGGCCTTGATCCCGATCTGGCTATTTTTATCGACCGTCTTTTTTGCATTATGGCCGTGGATCTTAGGCTATCGTCAAGAGGCGCCATTGTATCAATTGTGGATGCTCACTTTTCCCTTCTTGCTTGCCGTAATTGGGTTAGGGAAGTTGGTCACTGAGTGTTTGCGTAGTGTCGAGATGATTTATCTGACATTAGCGTTTATTACAACACCTGTCTTTTACATGTCCGGTACGATATGGCCCTTACAAGCCATGCCTGAATGGGTACGAATGATTGCTTCGGCTTTACCATCAACATGGGCAACGAGTGCCATGGCGGGTATCAATCAAATGGGGCTACCTTTTAGTGGCGTCTTGATGGATATTGTGATGATGTTAGTGCTCGGTGTGATTTATACCGTAATTGGTGTCTTAATTGGCATGTTGCGTGATGGTGAATTACGTCAGATTTCTCATATTATTCATCGTTGGCGTAAACAACATCATAATTAATATTATTCTTCTGGCGTGTTTGATTGTCAGAAAATAAAAAACGATTGCAGTTGGTGGTAGCCAGCTGCAACACCACTAATCATTTTGCTCTCAATATTATTATCTTTATCTGTTTGGTATTCTTACTTAAATATAAGTATTTTTAACATTAGATAAGAAAAATCCATTATTGGTTTATTCGTGACAGGATTGTCATCATCAATTAATCGTTTAGACCTCATGCAGTTATTCTATTATTAATAAAGCGACTTATTTGATACTACTACTCTATCATGCTCAGCAAAAAATGAATCATTAGATCATAGTCTCTAGATAAAAGTAAAATGCACTGAATTATTTATAATCTCTTTATTTTTGAAAAAGGTTAAGCTACATTTATTCCTTTTTCACGGAAATATAATTTCATGGATTTTACAGCTATACTTTCTGCTCTACTCTCCTTTATTAGTTATTTTGCAATTGGTGCTGTTATGGTACTTGCATTCCTCTTTATTTATACACGTATATCGCGTCATAATGAATGGGTATTAATTAAACAGAATAATACCGCCGCTGGCCTTGCATTTATTGGTGCGATGCTAGGTTATATCACTCCGTTATCGAGTGCGATTTCTCATTCTATTAGTATTCTTGACTGTATAATATGGGGTGTTATTGCATTATTAGTTCAATTGCTTGTTCTTGGCGCAACAAAAATCTATATGCCAAAAATCAGTGAAAAAATAGAGCAAAATAATATATCCGCAGGCCTCTTTTTAGGTGGAACATCACTTGGATTTGGTATTTTGAATGCAGTAAGCATGAGCTATTAATGAATAATGATGTTCTATGAAAAATAAAAATAAAATCAAAAGAAAACAGCGTAAGTATAATAAGGCTCAAGAGGGGCCTGAATTAAAGCGTATTGGCCTTGATGTAAAAGATGAACCACGCAAAGGCGCTAATATACTTACGTTGGCAATTATGGGAGGAGCCGTTTTTTTGGGGTTACGCAGTTGCAGTGACGAATCACCAACACCCAAAATAACGATTTTCAAGGGGCTTAATGATTGTGAGCTTGCAGGTTATACCAACTCTTTTTGTAAACAAAAACAAGAAGAAGCACAACAAGAATTGAATAGAAGCATGGCGATTTACAATCGATTAGTTGATTGTGAATATCATTATGGGAAAGATAACTGTGTTTTAGTTCATCGTGCCCTTAATATAAGAGAATATCAGCAATGCTTATTACAATCAAAGCCAGAATATTGCGATAGCATACAGCGTGATGTTTATGGCCCCAAATTGGCTGGTTTTGCGCTTAATGAATTTCCGCAGCCAGCAAGTAGTAGTCATACAACCAGCTCTTACTCAGGCTCTCATTACTATTTTTCACGAGTTCGTCCATTTTATCGCGCTAAAAATGAACCGAATATTTATCATGAGCTAGGTTCATCCGATAAATGGGTTGCTGATGGTTCGAATAGGCTAAAGCCTGCGAAATATAGTAATAATTCGACTAAAACAACATCAAGAGGGGGCTTTGGGCATAAATCGGGGAGTAGAGGTGGTTAATTATGTTACGAATACCTGTAAAGCCACGCGAAGATTTAGTGCGAATTACGCAAGATTATGGTTTTGACTTCCATATTATCGACAATGAAATTTATTGGGATGAATCGCATGCTTATTGTTTTACATTAGCGCAAATTGAATCTGGCATCGAAGACCCAACCGAAGAGTTGCACCAAATGTGCTTAGAAGTAGTCAATTCTGCTATCAATGATGAACGTATTTTAGAAGCATTAGCCATACCTGAATTATATTGGGATGCGATTGCAAATAGTTGGCGAAATAATAAATCATCACTGTATGGGCGAATGGATTTTTCATGGAATGGATATCAGCCTGCAAAGTTGCTGGAATATAATGCAGATACCCCGACATCACTTTATGAATCGGCATTTTTTCAATGGCAATGGTTATCTGACATGACAGATAGAGGTATGCTTCCTGCAAATGCCGATCAATTTAATTCGATACAGGAAAAGCTTATCCAGCGTTTTTTATTGTGGCGCAATGAGCACCCTTTTTATTTTTGTTGCTGTGAAGGCTCCATTGAAGATAGAGGAACTGTTTTATATTTGGAAGATTGTGCGCGTCAAGCAGGGCTACAGACACAATTTATTTATGTGGAAGACATCGGATTAGGCTTAGGTGGTGTTTTTACGGATTTACAAGATCAAATTATTCACCAAGGCTTTAAATTATATCCATATGAATGGATGTTCCAAGATGATTATGGTCCGGTACTACGTAGTGAACGAACAGAATGGGTAGAACCTTTATGGAAATCCATTTTAAGTAATAAAGGGCTATTACCGTTATTATGGCGTTTTTTTCCTAATCACCCTAACTTACTTCCTGCCTATTTTGCGGATGAGCAGAGCGATATTGTGGGAAAATTAAAACAGGATATGGGGAAAGCGTGGCAAGGGTTTACGACAAAGCCATTATTTTCACGTGAAGGCGCTAATGTTTCATTATTTTTTAATAATGAGCAAGAAGTGATCACGCAAGAATTAGGGATGTATGCTCATGAGCCTAGAATTTATCAGGCGAGTGCTTTTTTGCCTAAATTCGGTAATGACTACACTTTAATTGGGAGCTGGGTGGTGGGGGATGCCCCAGCAGGGATCGGCATACGTGAAGATAACTCTTTAATCACAAAAGATACTTCTAGGTTTGTTCCTCACTATATTATGAATGAGTGAGAGAGAGTGAGTGTGAGGTAATGCTGTGAACCGTGCAATTTATTCATTTTTCAAAAATAAAATCAATGAGATGCTTTAGGATGAATACACAGCGGGAAGCTGGTGTTTGCTCCCGCTTTTTATCCAATGGCGCTGATTGATATTGCGGCTAAGGCAGCATTTCTAATCCTGCCACTTGCCTCCAATAACCATTACAACTCTTGTCATTGATGACCAGTGGCGCTTCTCCGGTTTGATTCGCTTTAAATTGCGCCAATATGTCTAGAGACTCAATGTTCTCCGGCGAAATACGTACAATATCAACCAAATCAATCATAGATGTTTGCTCATTACCTAGGTTGTAGCAATAGCCACTTTGTGTCTGTAACCCGTTGAGAGTAAACACTTGCTGTTGTTCTTGAGAGAACACCTTTCGCCCCTGAGGATAGTGAATGCAGCAAGTTTCACAATCATCTTTGGCACGATTTTCTGAACGGGCAGTAAAACAGCGAGCAGAGTAGGCCAGCGGTAAATGACCATAACTCATCACTTCTACTTCAAATTTGCCACGTATCCCCAATTCATCGCATTGATTGAGTAAATTGATCAACCAGTCACGAGAAAGCTCTACAGGCATACACCAACGCTGCATGCCTTGGCGTAATAATATATTGAGGGTCTGTGCGTTATAACAATTCAAACCATGGCCAGCAATAAAAGGAAGATGGCGCTCAGAGAGCATATTGACGACACCAAAGTCATGGGCTTCAACCAAAAAATCGCCATTATCAACGAGTTTACTTATTTCTTTAAGTTCGGAAGGTGCCTGCAATAGCGCTAATGTACTTAAGATAATCTGCTTGCCACTTAGCGCTAGCGTTTTTGCTAATTCAATCCAATCAGCCGGTTTCATTTCACGGCGCTTGCTACAAACCGTCTCACCAAGATAAATAATATCGGCTTCACTTTGTGCTGCTTGCTGATAAAAATCATATAGCTCTTGTTTAGGCCAGTAATAAAGAACTGACCCTAATGCATACTTCATCATCTATTCCTTATTATTGCCATTTACGATGGTAAGCGCCTAATGTGGTTTGGCTGCCTTCAGAAAGCCCACCCAGTACTTTTATCCATTGTGGATCTGCAATAAATTGCTCTGGGTTTGCATGATATGTATCGATAGCTTTTCGCCAGATGCGTGTCACTTCGGTGACGTAAGCAGGGCTGCGCTGGCGGCCTTCAATTTTGACCGAGGCGATATTCGCCGCCATTAGGTCTGGTAGTAATTCGATGGTATTGAGGCTAGTTGGCTCTTCGAGTACATGATATCGATGGTCATCCACCAAATAACGCCCTTTACAGAGAGTGGGGTAGCCTGCATTTTCATGACTTTGGTAGCGATCAATAAGCACTTCATTTAAGCGTGACTCCATGCCATGAGGCGTTTGTTGCCAACGAACGAAACGCGCGGGCGAGCATGCCCCAACAGTATTGGGGGATTCACCCGTTAAATAGGAAGAGAGATAGCAGCGTCCTTCCGCCATAATACATAGGCTACCAAAAGCAAAGACTTCTAAGGGGACAGGGCTACTTTTAGCGAGTTGTTTGACTTGATGAATAGATAGAACCCGAGGCAGTACAATCCGATGAACATTAAAATTGCGGGCATAAAAGCGAATCGCTTCGGTGTTGGTTGCTGAAGCTTGAACGGAGACATGACGTTCAATATGAGGGTATCGGTGTGCAGCATACTCAAGCATCGCGAGATCGGCAAGGATCAGGGCATCAGCCCCTAGCGAAGCCGCAAGATCGACCGAATCTTTCCAACGTTGAAAGCCATCTGGGTGAGCAAATGTATTGATAGCAATATGAAGTTTACGCTGATGTTGATGTATGTAGCGCTCTGCTTCTTGCAATTTTTTTTCAGTAAAGTTGAGTCCAGCAAAATGGCGTGCGTTAGTATCATTTTTCAAGCCAATATAAACCGCATCGGCACCGTTATCGACAGCGGCTTTAAGGGCCGGTAAGTTGCCTGCTGGGCAGAGTAATTCCATGGTATCTGTTCCAGTTTAAATTTTCGACAACTTAGCATTCTAGTCAACTCATGCGATGTAAATTTTGATTTAAGGCATTGAATTGGCTGTTGGCTATCTGTTTTTGTGGCTTATGAGGTCATGACTCCATGAGCTTTTTGGCATAATAAAAAATAAATGCTGGCGAGAAGTGTAAACCTTGATATAGGATCAAGTGAGTATTTATTTTCTCTGGCATGATATGACTATTCTATTATTGAGTATGTCGATATAAATGCCTGTTCTAATACTGATTTGCTACCGAGAGGCCGTAGCTGATGCTGGGGTGTGTATTTAACGGGCAGGCAATTGATACGGGAGTCAGTGCTGTGTTAGCTAAAATTCGTTCTCAACTTATTTCAAAAGGGCCTTCATTATTGAAGTTACCTTTAAAAGTGACCCCATTTGCAGTGCAGCGTCAAGTACTTGAGCAATTACTGAGCTGGCAGTTTCGTGAATCGGTCAAAGAAGGGGAATTGGATTTTCTCGAAGGGAAATGGCTGAAAGTTGAAGTCAGTGACCTTGATTTAGTCTGGTTCATTAGTTTGCAAAATGGCATGTTAATTGTGCGTAATCAAGAGCAAGCCGATGTCAGTGTCTGTGCTACAGCCAATGACCTGATCCTTATCGCGGCGCGTAAAGAAGATCCTGATACGCTGTTTTTTCAGCGCCGTTTGGTCATTGAAGGTGACACCGAATTAGGGCTGTATGTAAAAAACCTTATGGATGCTTTTGAGCTAGACAATATGCCGACACCCCTGCGTTTTGCATTACTACAATTGGCCGACTTGATTAAAACGACTCAACAAAATGAGGACACAGAGCATAAAGGCTCCGTGGTTGCCTCATGCTAATTCGTGTTGAAATTCCTGTCGATGCTATGGGGATCGATAAGTTACTGCGTGACACTTTCCCGACGGAAGCAGAAGCCGATCTGGTACAAAAGCTACGAGAAGACGGCTTATTGACTCTGGGTGTTGTTGCCACGAATGACAACGGCGAAGTGATCGGTTATGTCGGCTTTACACCTGTTGATGTCAACAATGAAGACGTTCAATGGGTTGGCCTTGCACCGCTTGCAGTGAGTAAAGCGCACCAAAAACAAGGCATTGGTGGGCAACTTATTTATGAAGGACTAGATAGTCTTAATGAGTTTGGCTATGGTGCGGTTGTGGTATTAGGAGATAGCAACTATTACCGCCGTTTTGGCTTTGAACCTGCCTCAAAATATGAAGTTTTCAGCCAGTGGCCTGAATTGCAAGAGCATTTTATGATTTGTGGGCTAGAAAATGGCAGCTTGAGTGATCACAAAGGGCGGGTGACTTACTCTTCACACTTTGATGTATTCTGATGCGTTAAGTAATCAAGGATATTAATGGGCTGGTCAATAACCAGCCTTTCTTTGGCGGCTTTACTCAGTTGTTTTATCTGATATTCCAATCTTGACGCGGTAGCGCGATCCCCAGCTAAACAATCAAATACTAGCGTGAGCGGCATTTTCCCCTTCAACGCTTTTGCGCCTTTTCCCTCTTTATGTTGGGTAAAGCGGCGCGAGACATCTGTGGTGATCCCACAATATAACCTGTTATTTTTCTCTCTAATTAGGTAAATGTACCAGTTTTTCTGCGTAGACATTTTATTTTGTTGCCCTATTTTTGACTTTCTGTGCTGAAATTTAAGGGGAAATAATTCATAAATAGACTAAAAATCTCGCGAACAAGGATAGCCATAACTTATTAAATTATAAATAAAAAATGACACATTAAAGTCATAAATTTGTAACCTAAAGCGTGGTTTTGATTCAAAATATTTGAACTATAACAGCAAAATTAGCTAATTTTCATCGTAACTAAAAGAGCATAATATGATCCATATCACAGGGGGAGAACAAAAATCCCTGATAAAAATGAATATACAATGAGGAAAACATTATGAAAAAATCAACATTAGTCGCTGCAACTTTGGCTTTAAGTGCTATTTCATTTGGTTCAATGGCTGCTGAAGAAGTTCAACATTCTAGCCAACCAGCTGCGGGTTATGTTTCTGTATCAGGTGCTGTTAGTGTTAATGACCTGACTGAAAAGTTAGCCAAAAAAGCTGATGAAGCTGGTGCAACTTCATTCCGTGTTATCTCAGCTGGCGGTGAAAACTCAATGAATGGTGTTGCTGCAATCTATAAATAATTTATAGTACCTAGCAAATGTAATACCAAACGTTCAGAACAGCTTAAGCACGCTCAGCGATAGGATGTACATATTCAAAGAGCGTGTTCTGAACGGTCAATATGGGCTTTTGCTATGAATGATGAACACGCCTTACAACATATCCAACGTTACTTTTCTCGCCAACACGTCTTTTCTCTATTTACTTGCCACGGCAATGATATCTGGCCTGCCAGTTGTTATTATGCATTTGATGCTAAGTCGATGAGTTTATTCTTTATGACCGATCCTGCTTCACGCCATGGTCAACTGATGACTGAAAATCCTCACGTCGCAGGGACTGTCTCTGCCCAAACGAAAGTGGTTAGCCAAATCCAAGGGCTACAATTTATTGGGCAAGTGATAGCGCTGGATGGGAGCTTACGACAGCAAGCCCATCAATTTTATTGTCGTCGCTTCCCTGTGGCATTGACGGCAAAACTGCCTGTATGGCGTTTGGAGTTACAAGAAGTCAAAATGGTCAATAATAAATTGGGTTTTGGCAGCAAGCTCTATTGGTCTAGAAATCGCTAGCGTAATTTATGGATCACTTGATTACTGCTTCCTCGCCAAAGTAACGCGGGGTCATGCAGCGCTTTTACAAATTTCCCATCAACCAGTACATTGATCAAACTCACCACCTTATGTTGCTCGGCGGTCAGTTCGGCAAATTGATAGCCTGTCCATAGCCAAATGTCTTTATCTGGACAAACGGTTTTTACACGTTTAACCAACTGAAAGATCGCTGATAAGTTAGCGGGATGTAGTGGATCCCCGCCGGAAAGGGATAAACCTTGCCGACGGATACGGGTATCTTGTAAGTCTTGAATGATCCTATCTTCCATTTCCTGAGTGAATGGAATACCGGAATCGAGGCGCCATGTGCTTTGGTTATAACATCCTCGGCACTGATGAACACATCCTGAGACGAACAGTGTGCAACGCGTGCCTGGACCATTCACGACATCAACAGGGTAATATTGATGATAATTCATACTATTAACCTAACTGCCCATTACCTAGGTGTTTGATACGTCGCTTCACTTCTTCTTGCTTGCCTGCATTAAATGGGCGTGCATCAGGGCTGCCAAGGTAACCACATACTCGGCGGATCACTGAGACACGGTTAGTATCATGGTTACCACAACGAGGGCAAACAAAGCCTTTACTGGTACAGTTAAACTCACCCGTAAATCCACACTCATAACATTCGTCTATGGGCGTATTTGTTCCATAATATGGAACATGCTCATAACTGTAATCCCAAACATCTTCAAGCGCTTTGAGGTTATGCTGCAAATTAGGATACTCGCCATAGCAGATAAAGCCCCCATTTGCGATGGCAGGGTAAGGCTGTTCAAAGTCTATTTTGTCGTATGGGTTCACGCGTTTTTCAACATCAAGATGGAAGCTATTTGTGTAGTAGCCTTTGTCTGTCACACCAGCTATTACGCCAAATTCAGCAGTATCAAGGCGGCAAAAACGATCACATAAGTTTTCACTAGGTGTACTGTACAGGCTAAAACCATAGCCAGTTTCTGCTTTCCACTCATCTGTTGCTTGGCGTAGGCGGTTAACAATCGCGATGGCTTTTTCCCTTAAGTGCTCACTGTCGTAAACATGGTTTTGCGTACCAAATAGTGCATTGATGGTCTCATGTAGTCCGATATAGCCGAGCGAAATTGAGGCTCGACCCTTTTTAAAGATTTCTGCAACGCTATCATCAGCGGCTAATCTTACACCGCAAGCCCCCTCCATATAGAGAATTGGCGCGACACGTGCTTTGACGTTTTCAAGGCGTGCGATCCGTGTCATAAGGGCTTTTTTAGCAATAGATAAACGTGCTTCTAACAGTTGCCAAAATGCGTCTTCATTGCCTTGTGCTTCAATGGCAATGCGAGGCAAATTAAGGCTGATCACCCCTAAATTATTGCGACCATCATGAATTTGTTGCCCCGCTTCTTCGTAGACCCCTAAGAAGCTACGGCAGCCCATGGGGGTTTTAAACGATCCGGTCACTTTAACAACTTGGTCATAATTAAGGATATCGGGGTACATGCGCTTGCTAGCACATTCAAGGGCTAACTGTTTGATATCATAGTTAGGATCACCAAATTGGTGGTTTAACCCTTTTTTAATGGCAAAGACCAATTTAGGGAATACGGCTGTTTTACGATTTTTGCCTAAACCTGCAATACGATTTTTCAAGATGGATTGTTGGATTAAGCGCGCTTCTTTCGAGGTGCCAAGACCAAAACCAAAGGTGACAAAGGGGGTTTGCCCATTCGCGGTATGCAATGTATTGACTTCATATTCTAGGGATTGGAAAGCATCATAGCACTCTTTTTCTGTTTGGCAGTCAGCATAACCTTGAGCATCATTGATCCCCCACGTTTCAGCCGTTTTAAGATGTTTTTCATAGCTGATGCGTACATAAGGAGCCAGAATTTCATCGATGCGATTAATCGTCGTACCACCATAAATATGGCTAGCAACTTGCGCAATGATTTGTGCAGTCACGGCGGTTGCTGTTGAAATTGATTTTGGCGGTTCGATCTCTGCATTGCCCATTTTAAACCCTTGCGTAAGCATGCCTTCAAGATCGATCAACATACAGTTAAACATCGGGAAAAAGGGGGCATAATCAAGGTCGTGATAGTGTATTTCTCCTCGTTCATGAGCGATAACGACATCACGAGGCAAAATATGCTGTTTGGCATAGTGCTTAGCCACAATACCAGCAAGTAAATCACGCTGAGTCGGGATCACTTTACTGTCTTTATTGGCATTTTCATTAAGCAGTGAAACGTTGCTTTGTTCGATAAGGCCGCGAATATCATGGGTAAGCTGGCTGCGTTTTTCGCGAGCACTATCCCTATCATGGCGATATTCAATATAGGCTCGAGCGAGGTCTTTATAAGGGCCTGACATTAGTTGATTTTCAACGGCGTCTTGGATCTCTCGAATATCGACTTTTTCACGGTTGCCAAGTTGCTCTGTGACCGTTGTAGCAACTTGAAGGCAATAGTCATCATCCTGAATATTCACAGCCGCTGATGCACGTTTTATTGCCTCTTGAATTCTTTGGAAGTCAAAGTTCACTTGGCAACCATCTCGTTTAATCACAACCGTTTTCACTGAAATGCTCCTTGTTGAGTTATCCACAACCTTAAACCTAGCGATAAGTTTCCGCTGCATGTGCGAAGGGAATGTGGATAAAACTGTGAATAAATACTATATGTAGTGTTTAGTTATATAATTAAAGCACAATATATAGTTTATTGCTCTTTTTTAGCTATCGATAATTTGATCCACAACAAGGAAAAAAATAAATTGTATGAATATCAAAAGCGGAGGAGATGAAAAATAAAAACGCCCCTAATTATTTAGGATGATGGCAACCTTGAGCACGTGATAGGTTTTCGAACAAATGGTTTTTTCCAACAGCGCGATATATCGAACGGTGACCTAAGTTGTGTCATTACTGCAATTGGCAACTTAAATGAGACTCTCCTATGCCATCATCATTGGATGCATGGAATATCACGCTCCCCCTGAACTGGCTTATGCTCTTTCCCGCGGAAGAAGCCATATTTCCCACTTTTTGCCGTTCAAGAGCTAGCGCATTTCTGACAAGATTTGGCGGGTTATACAGGCAAAGTGGCCACCAAAACTGCGGGCCAAATTATTTTGTTGACCATTATCAGAGCATAGGCGTGGCTCTGGATATTAATATCCAGTTGATAATCGATTAGTCGTATTGTCGATGGAGGATTTGAGTCGGTGAAGATTTTGAGGATAGGGCTTTGATAAGGGTATTGTTGGCATTTAAAGAGCGCTGATATGCGATGATGAGTAATATTTTTATTTCACTGTTAAAAAACAATAAATTATCATTAAATAAATTTAATAGCGAAAAGCGATAACGCATTTAATGAGTAATTAAGGTGGGTTATATTGTATTTAATGGGTTACACCTATGTTTATTATGGGTGTTCTTAGAGTGTGTCTAAGTTTATGAGCATTTTTTCTATTTTTTAATGGCGCCAAAAAATAAGCAATATTGAGGTTTTTTGTTTTATTATTGAAAAAAATAAAGCTATATCTCTTATAAAAATATCAAAATAATTAAATATGTAACAAAATGAAAATAGCGTTAAATAAAATCAACATACTCTCATTAAGAATAAGACATTGTTTGGAGATTTATATGATTTTGATTATCATGATTTATTGTAATCCATTGATATATAGTAACCAAATTAATATTTGGTTATGTCGATGCCATTAATAACAAACATTTAATAGTTATCACCTATCGAAATATGGAGACTTATCGTTAAAAACGTATTTACTCTAAATGGGGTTGGTTCTATATTCGCCATCAATTTATTATTTCAAAAATATCAAAATAATAGTTTTATTTTATGAATTTTTATTTGAGAAACTAAATTTAATATGGCAATGAAAATTCATCAAATATAAATATTGAGATTGTTTAAATAAAATAAGTTAGTGTAATTATTTCACGGAATGTTAATAATTAAATGTTAGATGTTTCTCCTATTTTAAGTCGATGAAATCAGTAATTAATATTTTAATTCCGGATACTATGCTCAACATTTTCGGGGAAATCTGACAGAATTTATTCTGTTCAGTCATGGTTAACTATGACGGCAAAATGTCAAATTAATTAATTCTATTTTAAGATTATATATAAATAAATTATATGGGTTAGCCTTAGCCTATAAGGAACTATTTGTCTCTTAGATATGGATAAGGGATAGGTAGCAGCAGGGACGATGTTTTTATTAATGATGTAACCTTTGCTTTATCAACAAAAAATGAAATTAACACTCTTCAATTTATGTGTGGTGACTGGTTTCTATTGTCTTTTTACTAGAAAGGAAAAATAAATGAAATTAACAAAATTAGCAGTTGCAACTGTATTTGCGGCGTCTGTTGTGTCATTTAGCGCAATGGCGGATAACACCGGAACGATTAACTTTGTGGGTACAGTTGTGAACACGCCTTGTAATATCGAGCAGTCTTCTCTGAAACAAACCGTTGATTTCGGTCAGCTGTCTCGTAAAGCGTTGGAAAGTGGTAAGCCTGCGGAAGCAGAGTTCGAGATCAAATTCACTGGCTGTGACTTTGCTAACTTTGGTAAAGATACTGAAGGTAACCCTGTTGCGGTGAAATCAATGGAACTCGTGTTTACTGGCCAAAGCTATGCAGATAAAGGCAACACGCTGCTGGCAACTTCCGCGGGGAATTCGAACAACCTCGGTATTTTGATTGATGGTTTTGAGTTCGGTAAAGCCACAGACGTTCTCCCTCGTATTGCCAACACAAATGGTGAAAATACTTTAATTTTTAAAGCATTGGCGAAAGCGGTTGATACCACTAAAGATGTTGCGGAAGGGCGATTCAGCGCCATCTCTAACTTCCGTATCACGTACCAGTAAGTCGATACATTGACCGTCAGTGAACGCTGGCGGCCAAGGGGCTCACGAAGAGGGGTAAAGTGCAATCTCGCCCTCTTCGTCTTCTCAATCGAAAGTCAATAAATTGATTTTCTTCATGGAGTTAACAACCTCTAACGACTGCCGTCAAACAGTATTTGTTTGTTAACAGTCATAACACAGGTGGATTTTTTTACTGTCTGCAAGGGAGAAACGGGTGGCTGTTTATCAACGCGTGAGTTTGCAAACAACAGGGATCCTCTTTTCGCTGATTTTGGGGGGCACATCGGCTTTTGGCGCCAACGAGGTGGGCATGCGCCATGAAGGTGTCACTCAACTGGTTGGCAGTGTGATCTCAACACCATGCTCGATTGTGATGTCAAATCGCGACCAAACGGTCGATTTTTCGTCGTTAACGTTGACGATGCTCTCAACCGCCGTGGCGCGTGAACAACAAACACGCCCTTTTGACATTGAGCTTCGTGACTGTGGCAGTGTGTACAGCACCCTTGATAGTAAAACATGGACAATACGTTTTGACGGGCAAGGGGCCGATAATATCGACGCATTTGCCTTGCAAGGGCCTTCTCAGGGGTTGGGCGTATCCGTGCTGGATAACACGAAAAATATCGTGATCCCTGGGGAGACCTATCCTTTGTTTGACAGTGTGTTACGGCAAGGTCAATCGGGGCAAACCCTCTTTTTGCGCTATTTTTTACGGCTCGAGCTGACAGGAAAGCCGCTACAAGCAGGACGTTATCACGGGCTGGTTCGTTTTTTTATCGATTATCAATAAAGCACAGAAGCACGTCTTCAATGATGACATTGAGGAGGCATTCTTGCTGTCTTTGGGATGGTACAGAGCATGATGTTCAAACTTAGCAAAGTCAGGCAGGCCGTTTTATTGGCGGTGAGCGTCAGTGCATGCACGGTGTCTGCAACAGAGTTCAATACTGACGTATTGGATGCGGAAGATATGCAAAACGTCGATATGAGCCAATTTTCCGTTGCGGGTTATGTGCCTCCCGGAGACTATGTGTTAACCGTGTTTGTTAACGGCCAGCGCTTAGGGGCGCCTCGTGATATCACGGTCTTAGCACAACATGCCATTTGCATACCGGCGAACTTACTGGATCTGATTGGCCTGAAAGATTCGGCAAAACAAAAAGTCACCCTTTCCGAGGCGGGGCAGTGCCTTGATTTTTCCGCGTTAACTGGGGTGAAATCGACGGTTGAATTGTCCACACTCTCACTGAAAATCACTATTCCCCAGTTATGGATGGAATACCGTGATCCAAACTGGACCCCCCCGGCGTTATGGGAAGAGGGGGTGAATGGTGCCTTTGTGGATTATAGCGCCAATGCGTCTGTCATCGAAGAAAGTCGCGGGAGCAAACGGGTCTATTTATCCACCAATGGTACAACAGGTCTTAACCTCGGTGCTTGGCGTTTTCGTGGTGACTATAACGCGAACTACCAAAAACAGCACGGTGGCAGCAACCCCCAAGAAACCCTCCGTTTTGATTTTAGCCGGCTGTATGCGTTTACCTCCTTGAAGAAATTAGCCTCTATTTTGACCATTGGGGAAAACTACTTCTATTCTGATGTGTTTGAGTCATGGCAATACAGTGGTATCGCCCTCGAAAGTGACGACCGCATGTTACCGCCTAAATTGGTGGGGTACGCGCCGGAAATTATTGGCGTGGCGAACACGAATGCCACGGTGATTGTGCGTAGCCAAGACCGCGTGATCTTAGAAACCACGGTGCCCCCGGGGCCGTTTCGCATTCAGACCTTGGACAGCGGCGTACGAGGGGTGCTCGATGTCACTGTGCGTGAAGAAAATGGCGAAGAGAAAACATTTAGTCTCAACACCGCCTCACTGCCTTATTTAACCCGCCCGGGGCGCATTATTTATAAGTTAGTGGCGGGTAAAACGCGCTATGACGGTCATCGCCTAACTGGTAAGCCGGTGATCAGCGGCGAGTTGTCTTATGGGTTATCTAATGCGTGGTCACTGTATGGGGGGACGCAACTGAATGGGGATTACCAAACCGCAGCGATAGGGATTGGACGAGACTTGTTTGCATTTGGGGCATTGTCACTCGATATGACGCAGTCTTTTGCCCGCTTTACCCATCACACGCTGCAAGGCCGCTCCTATCGCCTCAACTATGCAAAGTCATTTGATGAGTTACGCACGGATATTACCTTTGCAGGGTATCGATTTGCCGATAGAGATTACCGCACATTAAGCCAATTTATAGATCAAAGCCGTAGCGGTCATGTGGCGCGTGTGGCAAAAGAAAACTACCAAATCTATCTGAACAAGTATTTTGATAATTTCAGTTTATCGTTGAATTATCAATACAGTACTTATTGGCAAGATAAACCGCAAACGCAATATGGTTTATACGCCAGTACCAATATCAGCATACCTAGGCTATCGCAGCAAGATGCCAATATTTCATTATCGGCGACGCGTACCGAGCGTGATAACGGCTATAAAGATGATGCTATCAACCTGTATTTAACGGTTCCTCTGTATCGCGGGCACAATATCACCTTCTCCGAACGCTATTCACGTGCCGGTGAGTATAACCAATATAGCCACAGTGTCGGGTATAGCGGCTATAGCGATCGTGATAATTACAGCCTGAATGTGGGGTATAACCACGGACAGCATATGCAGAGTCAGTCGAGTTTCAGTGGCTATTATTCACGCGATCTGTCGCAGGCTAACTTATCCACAAACGTCAGTTATGTGCCACAACAATATCGCAGTTTTGGCGCCTCGATTAACAGTGGGATCACGGCGACGGCTCACGGGGTAGCACTGCACCGTTCAGCAAATGGCGATACCCGCTTAATGATTGAAACACCGGGGGTGGGGGATGTGCCACTGGACAGTGGCGTCATCAAAACCAACCGTTTTGGGATTGCGGTTATTCCTAACGTGAACAGTTACCGTAAATCGACGGCGTCGATTAACACCAGTCAGCTGCCAGAGAATTTAGAAACGTTACAGTCAACGACCGACATTACCTTAACCAAAGGCGCGATAGGTTACCGCCGTTTATCGGTGATGAAAGGGGAAAAACTGTTCGCCATCGTATCGTTGAGTGATGGCAAAAATCCCCCGTTTGGGGCCAGTGTGCGCAATGCTGACAACCGTGAATTGGGCATTGTGGGTGAAGAGGGGGTGACGTGGTTGGTCGGTATTTCCCCTCAAGAAATCCTGTCTGTTTATTGGGCCGGAAAGAAGCAGTGTGAATTACGCATGCCTGACAATGTCACGTCATTATCCAGCATGTTATTGCTGCCTTGCGCTGCGCCCGCGCTGTCAACGGCAAATGTAACGCCAGCAAAATAAGTCTTTTATTCGTTTTATGAGGTCAATGATGTTGAATTTAGGTCAAAGATTATGCCATATGTGGGTGGGTATCGCGGTATTTGTCTCAATGAGTGCCTACAGCGCAGTCACATTAGATAGAACACGCATCATTTTTCCGGGAACGGAAAAATCGATTAACGTCACCATTTCGAACGATAACCCTGAAGAAGCTTACTTAGCCCAAAGTTGGATTGAAGATTTACAGGGAAATAAGCTCACCAAAGGGGCTATTTTGGCGACGCCGCCGTTGCAACGCATTGAGCCCATGAGCAACAGTTTAGTGCGTTTAAGCACGACGCCGGCACTGAGCCAATTGCCACAAGATCGTGAGTCGGTGTTTTACTTCAATTTGCGTGAAGTGCCCCCTAAATCCACCGATGGCAATACCTTACAAATTGCCTTGCAATCACGGGTCAAACTGTTTTATCGACCGGCCAGTATTTTGCCTGAATCGGACACTAAGTGGGCGCATCAAGTCACATTAACAAAGATAGCGAAAGGTTATCGCATCAATAATACCACGCCATTTCACTTAACGGTGATTGGGCTAGGGAACAGTCAAGCCGCGGCTGAGCACAATTCATTTGATGTGGTTATGGTGCCGCCTAAGTCAACACAGGATGTGGTATCCCCCGCACTGTCCACACCGTATCTGACGTACATCAATGATTATGGTGGTAAGCCCACGCTGGCATTTCGTTGCCAAGGTGAGACTTGCACGGTAACGGGTGAGCCGTAATTTTCAGCGTATGAGCGAACGGGAAAGGACGATGCGTAAACACAACATGTTCATCAAAACAGCCGGGTACAACGCGGTACTGTTTGTTCTTGGCAGTGTCTTGAGCCAATGGGCGATGGCTAATAGCCCTGTGGCGAATACACCGGTTAATCAATCGGACTACGAACCGCAGCATCAAGGCCAAATACAGGTGAGTGCCACGCTATTTAATGCCCCCTGCAATTTGTCGTTAGATAACACGCTGCGTTTGATTGGGTGTGGCGCGGGAAACAAGTACCAAGAAATGGCGGTGTTTAATGCAGCAGCCAATACCCCAGCGAGTGTGCGGCTTTACGATGTACAACGCGGGGTGTTTTCAGTGCGTTACCCGCTGTCTTTGCTAAATGGGGATAATCCAATCGACCTACCGACATGGATGAAAGATGGGCACACGGTGCGTTTAGAGGTGAGCTATGAATAGGGCAGCAAAGTATATTTGGCTGTTTTCGGTGGCGCTTTTCGGGGGAGCTTCTCAGGTACGCGCGGCCAATAGCTTAGATATTGAGTTGAGTGGTGAGCTGGTCAACACGGCATGCCAAGTGGCAGCCGGCTCTCTCCATCAGAAAATCACACTGTATAACTTGCGTTGGCAATTGATTAATGAAAATGGCACCAGCGCGGTGACGCCCTTTACCATTGCCATCGATAAGTGTAGTGCAACGGATTTACAAAAAAGTATTCAATTAACGTGGAAAAGCAGCGAATTAGTCACGATTGGCGGTGAGAGTTTTTTAACCACCAAAGGCGACAGTGGGGTCGTCTTGGGGCTGGTCGATCATGATGAAAAACCCCTTGTGTGGAATAAGCCGATGACGATGGGTGATGTCAGTGTGGTTGACGGCTTACAACAATTTGATTTTGGTGTTTTTGTCCGTAAACCCGCCACTGGCGAAGCTAATGTGGGCGATTTTTCCGGGATCGTGACCTTTCAGGTGGAGTACGAATAGTGATAAGACTGAATAAGCTCAAACAGCCTCTCGGGTTACTCCTGTTATTGACCGTATTAGAGAGCCACGCTGACGTTTTGGTGGATGTGACCGCTACCATGGTAGATCCCGCTTGTAATATTCGCAGTGAAAACAGCAGCTCACCGCTGAAAATTGGTTTCGGCACACTTAACCCAAACTCACTGAATACATCGGCGGCAGTGAACGATTTTTCACTCTATATCACGGGGTGTAATTTCAACAATACGTTAGCTATCGTGTTGAGCCCCAAAGGGGACAGCAGCGTGTTATATAACGGGAAAAATATTTTAGCGACCAGTATCAATGGGCTGGGTATTGATTTTAAAGAGGTGACGGGCGGCACGGTGCGTGCATTGGAAGTGAGTAAAAAGCAACGAATTTACCCCGAACGGGTGGACGCGACATTGTATCGCATGGATTTACAAGCGCAATTAGTGAGTACGGTGCCGATCAATCAATTGGCTCTGGGGAAATTTACGTCAACCGTCACCCTTTCTGTGACTTATCATTAGTAGGATCATGATTATGTTGAACTTAAAAGGCATTATTCTTACACACGGGTTGCAGTCTTTTAAAAAAAAGAAAATCGGCTGGGGGGGCATTGCATCAGGCGGTTTATTACTTCCCTCGATTGCCCTAGCAAACTATGCACCGATGATCCAAAACCCAAATGATGGCTATTTGATCACACTGGCGAGTAATAGCGCAATCGTTTCGACGCCTGTCACCGGCTCTGATGGTAAAAATTATTATCGTGTGGGGGAGCCGATAGTGATTAGTAGCATTGACTCAGCGGTTAAAGCAACGGGAGCGGCAAAATGTATTGGTAGAACTTGGGGGGGAACAAGTACGAGGATTATTGGTAGTGATAGTGCTTACCACAGGCTATTCATGTATGTCCCTGAAGCCGCTACGATAGAAGGCAAACCAGGTTATCGCATCAATAGTAACGTCGTGATGACCGTTGAGAGTAGAATGCTTAATTGGATCAATATTACGGGAGCTGGAGTTTGTGCGAATGCTTCGAGTACAGCGATGATAGCGTCGGCATCTAATTTTGGAGTACAGTTTCCCATCACCGTAACATTTTATATTAATGAGCGCATTATTGATGGTCAGGTGATGATTGCTGCTATGCCTCTTGGGGGGTATGTACGTGCATTTATGAACCCTAAAGTACCGCCAATCTATACATCTTGGCCATTAGAGGAAACAACGGTTCCAATGCGCTTACTCTCTTCAACATTAAATGTGGGCTCATCGTGTAATACCACCACGACCACTGGGCAAGCGGGGACAGTAAACTTACGGCATGGACACTTAAACACATTAAATTACGATAGTGTTGTCACTGAACAAGTGACTTATAACTGCAAGTTCGCTATTCCAACAAATGTCAGGTTACGCCTTGATTATGCAACAGACAATGACCCACAGAAACGTTTACCAATGACGAGTAGCCAAAATAGTAATCATAAAATCTACAGTAACTTGACCATGACCGATGAAACAACGGGTCAAACGGGTAAAGATTTTAAAATTGAGATTAAAGACCTAAGAACAATTAAAATTACGAGTCATATCCAAGGAACAAATGCCGCCGCGGGGGATTATAAAGGTTCGGCTTGGTTGATAGCGACATTTGATTAATTGTTTATGTTTTTTCTCGATAAGATAAAAGTAAGTTAATAAACGGCCTTGATAAAATATCAAAGCCGTTTATTGACAGGGGCAGAAAATGAGAAAATCTTCCTTAGTTAATTTTGAATATTTTATCAATATCAGCCCCCTAAGGGGATAACTGTTTTTTTTCAGCGCTAATTAATAGCCAGTCATCACTGACTGTTAATTGCCAATTCATCAAGAGTACTATTTAACTATTGTAACTTTACCATCAATAATGGATAGATAAGGCGTTGTTGTAAAGATTTCACCATCTGCATATTTTTATAATTATAAAATGCAATATTTAACTTGGTGATAGTTTTAGTCTAGAAAGAACAATGGGTTATCAATAATTAATAGCTTCCTACAACTGTGTATTACTGATTAATTCTTTTTGAATTTTGCTATTTTTAGCATTGGATTTAAACTAACCCTCTTTAACAGTTGTCTCTTGCTCTGCTAATAATGTCTATTCTTCATTAATGGGGAGGGAGTGGACATGGGTCTATCATCATTTGTGTAGGGCCATGTTTAACATGGCCCGAGTTTGAATTACTAATGAGGATTATTGATGTTTAAAGTATTATTATCTAGAAATAATAAATTTTTCACCATCAAAGCGTAATTTCGGATTAATACCAATAGACTGACCAGACTCTAAATCTTTAAAAGCGATTGGTGACTTAAAAACTGAAATAACACGATTATCAAGGTATTTAGAGATCTCACTATTACTAGAAATATTGAGTGGTTTTAACTGATACTGCTCTTTGTCGAAAAGCATAGAAAAACCAAGGGAGTTATAATATGATTCAACGCTCCCTCCATCTGCGGAACTTGATTCTTCTAACATCTCATTAAACAATAGTTTTATTTTTTTCTCATCTTGTCGGTTAAAAGCATCCCATATTTCGGTATAAATCTCTTTTAATTTAGCTTGCTGTTCAAGAGGGAGGTCATTAAAAAATTTAATGTTATCATTAAATTGGTATGATGTAGTCCACTTCCAAGCTGGAAAGTCTTCTCTGATATTAAATTGTTGAGTCATTCTATAGTACTTATTATTCTTATCAACGAATTCAACCTTTAAATCATCCGCTAGTTCTCCCCAGTTAATGTTCGAATTTTTATAGTGAGATGCTTTTTTTATGTTAAAATCAATATCTTCGTTTGGTCTGTAACTAATAAGTGAAATATGGTTTAACTTATCACTTTCAAATCTATCTCTAGCTAGAAACTCAAAATTACACTCGGTACCTGTAGTGAAAATTTCGGAATTTTTATTTAGTGAAAGTAATACGATTCTGATTTTGTTGTTTTTTTCTTTAAGAAAGGAGCCAATACCAAATGTAGTATTGAATTTATTCATATCAGAATTATATATCAGCATTACATCATTAACATATAGTTCCATCCCACATTGATTTAAATCAATGCCTATTTTATAGTCATATTTTTTTAGTTCATTATCATGCATTTTTGTGGCAGCAACATTAGATGAAATGAAGATCAACATTAATAATAGTATTTTCTTAATCATAATTTACCCGTTAAAATGATAAATAGGTATCGTACCTTCAGCCTTAGGAGCGAGAACTATATCTTCTGGGAGAAATTCTCATTTAAATTTATTGGTAGTAGAACCTGTTAATTGACTTGTTCATTTCCCACTATACCAGCTTTAACCTCAAATTTATAATTGAATTTAAGTTACGGTTAAACCGATCCTATTTTTATCCACCACTAACCTAAAGTTAATACTGCCACTAAATTCCCCTTCTAATTTAGAAGTGAGCTTCATTTCATTATCAAAAGTTAGTTTTAATCCGCTGCCTAAGAGCCGAGCTTCAATGAAAAGGCCTTGTATAGCCATTCAAGTCTGGCTTATTGCGTGATTCCTCTTTTTCTTCCATATGCAGACAGAACTTACGCCATTTTTCTCTAGTTTCTGTACGAGTGAAAACAACATTAATAATATCAATTCATAATCCTAAACCAATAAGTGGTCCGAAGGAAAAGTCAAAGGGGTTGTTGTTAGCATTGTAATTAATATCGCTAATAGATATTTTCTAATGCTCGACTATATTTTAATGCATTGATATATAATTGAATTGTTTTGGGATAATCAAGGGTGACTCTAAAGATAAACCTCAATAGCATATTATTTGAGCAATACTTATTATCCTTTGTGATGGCTTTAATTGCCAATCCCATTGAATACAAAAAGACCCCCAATAATTGGTTGCCCAGTTATTGGAGGCCACTTCAAGTCACGCCTTTAAATCAAAAGGGTTATTGTTTGATTAAATCAAACTTAGCTAAATACTCCCCCCAATCAGCTAGGCCTTGAAATTCAAACCCGACACTCTGATAAAAGTGGTGTGCACCCACGTTATCGGTGTGATAGCCAATCATAATGGCAGGAATATTATCCTTATTTGATGACCTTATCTCATCAATTAATAAAAGCATGGCCTGCAAACCATAGCCTTGACGCTGATGAGATTCATCTATCATAAAGCGATAAATCCAATAATTCCCATCGTCAGGGTCAATGCCATACATGACTAACCCAACGAGTGTTTCTTGATGCTGGATCCCTTTAACGATAAACCGTGGTAAGAATTGGACTTCAGCAATTGAATATAAATTGGAAGCAATAAATTGTGATTGTTCCTCTGATACTTGCAAATCAGCACAATCTTCCCAGTTATCTTGATTCAGCTCAACAAGTGTTACCATTAACTTCTCCTTTTTAGAGAAGCAAACCTTCTCTAAATTATGAATGAATAGAATATGCAGTGAATTTATTTAGATTGTTTTTACGCATGGTAACCCCCTTAGTGAAATTGATGGCATAGCCGAATTGGCAATTTAAAATGCGGCTCAAATATGCCGGAATGGCGGTGAAATAACAAGATAGCGCACAAAATATTTTATTGTGTCGGTAGGAAATACATTGGGGCATTGATAAAAAAACCTGCCAATTTTATTTAGCAGGTTTTCCAATGATAGGTAAATTATTTACGAACAGCGATCGCTTCGATCTCGATTTTTACATCTTTCGGTAAACGGGCAACTTCAACGCAAGAGCGTGCTGGGAATGGTGCATTATGCTGCTTGAAAAACTCTTCATAAGTTGCATTTACGGTTGCGAAATCGTTCAAATCTTTCACAAATACCGTGGTTTTCACGATATTGGCAGCGCTAAGGCCTGCTTTTTCTAAGATAGCTGCCACGTTTGCGAGTGATTGACGAGTTTGTGCCGCGATATCTTCAGGCACTTCACCTGTTTTTGGATCAACAGGGATCTGGCCAGATGTAATGACCATACTGCCTAAGTCAACACCTTGAACATAAGGGCCAATAGCTGCCGGTGCGTTTTCTGTACTGATTTCGTATGACATAAATACTCCGTTTAATCAGGTAAAAAAGTGGTAACTTTCGCTTATAGAAGTTCAGTATAAAGCTTTGAAGCTCACATACAAAGCCGTGGTCACACGAATCTCATTTATTGGTTATTAATAACGGCGTCTCTGTCGAACTCTTTTTCACAAAATTTACAGGTTAGCGCCACTTCTTTGCCCATTTTTTTCACCTTAAAGCTACTAGACACCGGCTCATTATGGCTAATACAGTTACTATTTGGGCAAATCAATACATTGTCGATATATTCAGGTAATCGTAACTCTAATTTTTCAACCACTTGGTAGTCTTCGATACGATTAACGGTTGCTTCTGGTGCATACATCGCTAATTGGTTGGCTTGCTCTGGTGTCAAAAAAGTATTTTCGATTTTGATTAAATCTTTTTTCCCCAAGTTATTCGAGGGTAAATTTAAACCGATGGTAATGCGCTCATCTGTTAAGGTGAGTTTAAATAGACTCAATAGCTTAAAACCAATTTGAGCAGGAATATGGTCGATGACAGTGCCACAACTAATTGCTTCAACTTGTAATTTATGATCGTGTGTCATGATGTGTTTCTCCTCAGATGGCCAATTCTTTATTTAAAACCAGAGACAACAAAGCTTGCCTTGCGAAAATGCCGTTACCCGCTTGTTGGAAATAGTAGGCGTAAGGGGTCTTATCAACATCAACAGTGATTTCATCAACGCGCGGTAATGGATGTAAAACTTTAAGATTGGGTTTGGCATCTTGTAAATCTGTGGCACGGAGTACAAATTGCGCTTTGACATTGGCATATTCAGACGGGTCTAAACGTTCTTTCTGTACTCGTGTCATATAAAGGATATCCAACTCAGGCAGCACTTCATCAATATTGTTATGTAAGCTGTATGTGGAGCCTTTTTCTTCAAGAAGATGCAGGATATGGATTGGCATAGATAGCGCTTCTGGCGCAATAAAATAAAAGTGATTGCCTTCAAATTTAGAGAGGGCTTGTGTCAGTGAATGGACTGTTCTGCCGTATTTTAAATCACCCACCATTGCGACTTGTAGGTTTTCAAGACGACCTTGGGTTTCTTGGATAGTAAAGAGGTCGAGTAGTGTTTGTGTTGGATGTTGGTTTGAACCATCACCAGCATTGATAATGGGAATTTCCCCCGCAAATTGGCTGGCTAAGCGTGCAGCACCTTCTTGTGGGTGGCGCATCACGATAGCATCGACATATTGGCTGATCACCGAAATGGTATCTGCGAGTGTTTCACCTTTTTTCCCCAGTGACGTGTTGGTGCTGTCAGAAAACCCCACAACAGATGCTCCTAGGCGGTGAATTGCGGTCTCAAAGGATAAACGTGTGCGAGTCGACGCTTCGAAGAAACAACTGGCGATGACTTTATGTTTTAAAAATTCTGGCTGAGGTTGCTGTTTTAGGGAGGCAGCCACTTTGAGCACAAGTTCAAGGTCGGTGCGATCTAAATCATTAATTGAGATTATGTCGCGTAGGTATAGAGGGTTCGGCATCGTTGTTCTCCTGTGTCAGCAAGACGTATAAGGTGAAAGGCCAAAAAAAAGCCCCTCAATGAGGGGCTTTTCTTGAAATACGGAGGGGAAAAACAGGCTGTCCAGACCGCCAGAAGGCAGTGCAGTGGAGGTGTTCTTTGAAACAAATAGAGCAACAGCGTTCATGTTTTCTCCCGGCAAATTGTGGCGCATTATACGCGTGTCTTTTCATGACGCAAGCGTTTGCATACAGAAAAATAGATTTTTTTGCGTCTAAGTCCACTTACGTTTCCAGTTATTTTGTATAAAAACAGTCAAATCAGAGAGATATTTGTCATTGACTGAGTCGCTTAGCGAGTCGTTCTAATTTAACCATCAATAACACCCTGACCTTTATCTAAAATATCAGGCTCATACATCTGCCACCATGCTTTTTCTTTGAGGTAAATTTCGTTAAACGGATCACCCTGTTGGGGTAGCAATAAATCCGTCACTCCATTAGGACTGCCTTTTTCTATCCGCAATCACGGCTGACCATGATTATATTTCGGAGAAGGTAAGAGTTGCAGAGGTGCTGGAGATTGCGCTAACACCGACATTATGCGCATAGCACTCATGCCCAGCACTAATTCCATCGGCATCGAATGCTCCCCAAGAGCTGCCAAGAAGAGACAGCTCGAATAAATTGATATTTTTTGAGTTTTTATGGAGTATCGGTGCATATTCAATAAACCAACGATAATTTGTCGAGCGATGAACCGACATACCGTGTTTGGCCAGCATATCACTGACTTTAGTGACATGACTTTTCCTAAAGAAGCGAGCAATGACCTTAATGTCGTTCACTTCGACAATTTTTGCAACAAGCCCACAAAAAGTGCGGTTTATCCTATAATCAACGCATCAAATACTCGACCGTCTCCTTTCACTTAAAATCAAGTTTCTTGATATTTATTCGAGGATTAAGCTTGTGTCGACCCTCTAGTAACAACTTTTAACGTAACGAACTGTTTTTCTATGATTTGTGGATTATTTGATATTTTTTCCAATAGCATTTTGATAGCGATTTCCCCTATGTATTGAGTCGGAATTTGTACGGTAGATAATTCTGGGTTCAAATAGCTGCAAAGATCTGTGTCATTGAATCCTATTACTGCCACATCGTTAGGAATATGAATGTTCAGGTGTTTTGCTGCCCGATAGATAGCGCCTGCTAAAATATCGTCATCACAAAAAACAATATTGGGTTTTTGCTGCAGTAATATCTCTGCATTCTCAGTTGATTGCGCGAGATTGAATGATGAATACACGATATGTTTAGATTTTTCTGGATTTTCTAATGAATTGAATTGCTGATCAAAAAGTTCATGCCGCGTTAAGAAGTGTTGCCTTGGAAGATCAATTCTAAAAGAACCAACTCTGAATCGTTTCATTTTACTTGCAATGTAAAATATAGATTCGATCGCTTTTTTTACCTCTAAGCAAATATCGTTGTTTTTTTCGTCATCAGACTCAATAAATATCAGTTTTTCTCGGTAATATCTTAATAATTCGATGTTTTTCTTGTCACATGAGTAAATTATACCGCCACTGATAAGCTTACTTTGAAATAATGATATTAGATGCTCATGCCATTGTTTGTTAGCATAACTATCTAAAAGAATTAAAGAATAACCAGATTTGGTTGCGAAAATTTCTGCTGCGTGAACAACTTTTGCAAAATAAGGTTGCTGAATATCTGGGACAATAAAGGCGATAGTCTTAGAATTCCCACTGCGTAAAACTTGCGCATTAATATTGGGATGATAACCAAGTTCTTTTGCAACGCTGAGAATTTTTTCGCGCGTTTTATCAGATACTCTGCCATGATAACGACCACTGAATACGAGAGATACTGTTGATTGTGATACATTCGCTAAACGGGCGACATCTTTGCTATTAACCGTAGACATTTCCTCTCCAACAATAAAAAACATAATCAATAGATAAATAATAATATATTCTTATATCAAATAGGTAATGACCGCATGTATTAATACTAAGGGATAAAACCTATTTGAGCCTACTAATTTATCAGTATTCTTCAATGATATGATCACCATCAAGTCATACGTATAACCTATTGTGAAGTACATCACTTTATTCTTACTAGTTAGAGCCTATCCCAATAGGTTTTTATTCCAGACAATGACACCACAGGCAAAATGCAGCATCGCCTCATAATTCTCGACTTTCTTCTCCCAACGAGTCAGGACACGACGGTAGCGATTCATCCAACTGTGTGTTCTCTCTACAACCCAGCGGTGAGCCTTAAAATCCGTGTTTTTGATGGCTTCTGACTCATCCTTCCGTGACTGGATATGAGGTTCATAGCGACGACTTTTCAGATACGATCCCAACCATTCCGCTTCATACCCTTTGTCCATGCACAACCGGAGCCTCTTGCATGGTCTGCCCGTCTGGAGGGCATCGAGCGTATCCGCAACCAGCTTTATGTCGTGCGTATTTGCTCCGGCTACAACCAGTGCAAGCGGAAGCCCATTCGCGTCAGTCATCAGACTGCGCTTTACGCCCTGTTTCCCACGGTCTGTAGGGTTCCGGCCTGTTTTTTTGAGCCTGCCAGGGGGGATTTTGTCATACAACCATCAATCGACAGCCACGACCAGTCAATAGCGTCCAACTGTTCGCTGGCAAGCAACCCGTTTTGCCAGAAGCGTTCAAATACGCCAGCATCCCGCCACTCCTGAAATCGGCGGTGAGCAGAGCTTGACGAGCATATACCGGTGGCATTCAGCGCATTCCACTGGCAACCCGTCCTGAGTACGAAGAAGATGGCGTTCATTGCAGCGCGATTATCAACCCGCTTGCGGTGAGTACCCAGAGGATGGTGAGTTTTATGCTCCGGAATCAGTGGAGCCATTTTCTCCCAGAGTCCATCACTGATCTGCCACTTGTTGCCCGTCACGCTTCGCCCTCAGAAATTATCATTATGTATTATCTGACAATTCCTTTTGGGATAGGTTCTTAGTGAGTATATTAATTGAACATGATAAGCGTTTATGGGATAGACTGTGATTAATTTAAGTTAAAAAATATTTTTAAGTGCAATGCCTCGGCTCCCATAATAAATAAGTGTATTTATATATTATTTCGTGAGGTAAAAAGACTATCATGAGTATAATCACTCGATTAAAAATAGTTTCATTTTTACAGTTTTTCATATGGGGCTCTTGGTTAGTTACCTTTGCATCATATATGCTCAATACCCTTCATTTTAAAGGTGGGGATGTAGGGTTAATATTTAGCACACTAGGAATAGCATCATTATGCTCACCTATTTTAATCGGTCTAATAGCAGATAAAATCAACAATAGAAAATTAGTTTATGTCACAACTCATTTGATATCAGCATTTTTTCTAATTCTAATGGCGCATAGTTCTTCATTTAGCTTACTTTTTTTAATGACATTGTTTCATCTTCTTTTTTATATGCCAACAATGTCGATATGCAATAGCATAATTTTTGAAACTATTGGTAAGGAAAAATTAAATTCAGAAGAATATTTTCCTAAAATTAGAGTGTATGGGACGGTTGGGTTTATATCCGCAATGTGGATAATTAGTTTATTGGAATTAGAAACTAGCTATTATCAACTGTACATTGCTGCAATTGCTTCTGTTATTTTGAGTATTTATTCTATTGTTTTTATCTCAATAAATAATCACAGTAAATCTGTAATAGATGCTCCTCATGCTTTTGAATTTAGCGACTTAAAAATTCTATTTGGAAAGCCTCAAGTGGTTGTTTTTTTGTTTTTTTCTATGCTCTTAGGATCTGTTTTACAGATCACAAATACATTAGGCGTACCTTTTTTACAAGACCTTTCTGAATTACCTGAAGCCAAAAATTCAATTTTTTCAGCGCATCCGACAATATTCTTATCAATATCGCAATTTTCTGAGGTCTTGTTTATATTGCTACTCCCATTGTTATTAAGGTACATAAAAATAGAGAAAATTTTATTACTAAGTATGATTGCGTGGATATTACGTTTTGGATTATTTGCTTATGGCGATTTTACATATATAGGAACCATGGTGTTATTTCTTTCTATGATAATTTATGGTTGTGCATTTGATTTTTTTAATATATCTGGTTCTTTATTTTTGGAAAAAGAAATAACCCCGGAATTTCGATCTACCGCGCAAGGTGTATTTACTACATTGGTTAATGGTTTTGGTACTTTTTTAGGGGCAATACTGAGTGGTTGGGTATTAGACCTTAATACAACGAATGGTGTTGTTGATTGGAAAATGTTCTGGATTATATTCACTAGTTATACGCTTGTATTTACACTAGCTTATGTGGTCTATCTGATTTTTACAAAAAACAATGTTAAAAAAATTCATGTTTAATAAAAATGTAAAATTTTTGAGGTATATATTATGTTAGATATCGATCAGTACTCTATTCAAGATATGAGTTTGGCAGAACTTGGGATGAAGCGTATCAATTGGGCAAAAACACATATGCCTATTATGAAGCATTTAATAAAAAGACTTGAACAGGAACAGCCTTTTAAAGGAATGACTATTGGCATTTGTTTGCATGTTGAAGCGAAAACAGGAGTATGGCTTGAAGCTTTAACAAAAGGTGGCGCAAGAATTGCCATTACAGGCTCTCCTGGTTCGACACAGGATGAAACAGCCGCAGCATTGGTTAAGTATATGAATGTCAGTGTTTTTGCGAGAAGAAACGAGTCATTTGAGGATCATATTACCTATTGTAAAAAGGTATTAGAAATGAACCCTTGCATCATTGCTGATAATGGCGCTGATTTGCATGAACTAGTCCTGACTGATCCTAAATTTAAGTCGTTACAAAAGACAATTATTGGTGCAACTGAAGAGACAACAACAGGGGCAAATCGTTTACGAGAAAACTTTGTTTCTCAACTTTGGCCAACACTCATTATTAATGATACTCAGTCTAAGCGAATTATAGAAAACAGATATGGCGTCGGTTCATCAGTTGTTGAAAGTATTGCTCATGCGACTAATGTGATGATACACGGTAAAAAGGTTGTCGTTATCGGATATGGATATTGTGGTTCTGGTGTAGCGCAGCGCTTCAGAGGAATGGGGGCTCATGTTACTGTTGTTGACACAAATCCACTGACTCGGTTGGAGGCACATTTAGAAGGTTTTCAGACCGCGGAACTTTTGGATACTTTGTGTGATGCTGATTTTGTTGTCAGTGTAGTGGGACGAGATAACATACTGACCTCGAAGCATTTTACGGCAATGAAAGATAATGTCATTGTGGCAAATGCAGGGCACTTTCAACGTGAAGTTGATATAAAAGCGCTGAATTCCATCACATCTAGTTGCGAAGACGTCACGCCTAATATCAACAGATACCAACTGAAAACAGGTAAAAATATATTTTTAATGTCTGATGCAAATTTAGTCAATTTATCCGCAGGTAATGGTAATCCTATTGAAGTTATGGATTTAGGGCTGGCGCTACAAACATTAAGCTTAGAAAAAATAGCACTCAGTAGTAAAACATTAAAAAATATCCCACAACCAGTTCCTTTTGATATAGAAATGAAAGTGGCGCAACTCGCCTGTGATAATTGGATCACGCATTAATTTGAGTCAAGGCGTAATGACTTAATAAACATTAATGTTTAGTGCAAAACAATTATTATAATAAATTAATTTTGAGATAATAATATGAAGAGAATATTTCTTGGTTCATTATTAATAAGCGTTTTAATCTCATCATCGTATGCTGATAATTTAGTTGAGGTTAATATACTCAGTACATCAGATATCCATTCTTTTATTAGTGATGATAACTATTACAGTAATACTAAAAGCGAAAATTATGGTTTGATATCATGGATAGGCACTATTGAAAAGTTTAGACGTGACCATAAAAATACTTATTTAGTTGATACTGGCGATCTTTTATCAGGAAACCCAATCGGTAATCATGTCATTAAACGTTATAATCAGAATGATGCCTATTATAATATTTCTCCTATTATATGCAGCTTGAATGCCCTAAATTATGATGTCGCAACTCCAGGTAATCATGATTTTGATAATGGCGTTGATTTTTTAAAGAAGTCTTATTCAGGTGCAAACTTTCCTGTGGTTTTAAGTAATGTTATTGATAAAGAAAAACAGGAAAGCCTTTATCCTGAGTATATTATAAAAGAAAAAAATGTAATCGATGACGTAGGTAAAAATCACTTATTGAAAATTGCTTACATAGGCTTGGTTCCTCCGCAAACAATGCTTTTTAATAAAAGTAAACTGGAAAATAAAATTATATTTTTTGATATGCTAGAATCTGCCAATAGCGCAGCAGATAAGGCTAGAAAGGATGGTGCAGATCTTGTAATTGCTTTATCCCATTCAGGGATTGATGTATCACCAATTGAATATGGAATGGAGAATGTAGCATATTATCTTGCAAGAAATCCAAATATTGATGGTGTTTTATTTGGTCATACTCATGAAATATTTCCTTCTAAAAAAACGATAGCGCATGAAAATATTAATATTGAATCAGGAAAAATATTTGATAAGCCAGCTGCACAACCAGGGAAATGGGGGGAGTCAGTATCTGCAATAACCTTTAACCTTGAAAAAAAGAATGGGCAATGGCTTATAAAAAGTAGTAAAGGTTATCAATTAGAAAAAAGTGATGTGCCTGCTGCGGAAAATACTATTAAAAGTGTATTATCATGTATAAATGATACAGAAATAGACTTAAAAAAAGATTTAGATAAGGAGGTCAGTCTTGATCAATTTAAAATTGATAATAATTTTAATTTAATAGGAAATGAAAGTTTAACAACACTCCTTGTTGATTCAATTCATGATTATATGAAAAATTACACAAATGAAAATGATAAGCTGCTTGTTTCTATTTCACCTTCTTTTTCATTAAATGACGATAATTATATCATTGATATACAGGATAGAAAGCTTACGAATAGAGACTTAAATCAAATTTTCTACCCTGCTTATTTATCCGCCCTAAGAGTAAATAAACAGCAGATAATTGAATGGTTAGAAATGAGCTCGAATATATACAACTCCCCTGATGGTGACTCTACTCCTTTGATAAATAATCAGTTTCATAGTTTTCTATTTTACCCAATAATAGGGTTGACATATGATGTAAATATTAGCAATCAGCCGTTATACGACTTGTCTGGTAAGCGGAATGAACAGGTGAAAAAAGGAAGGATATCTAATATTCGTTATAATGGTATAGAAATAACGGACGAAGATTCCTTTATTATTGTTGCTAGTAAATATGCGCCTTTTTTTCAAAATAATAAAGATAGCCCTTATTTAGATATTGGAAATGAAAGAAATATTGATATTTTCAGTAAATATATTTCCTCACACCATGAATATTCTAAACCTAAAAATAATTATCGCATAATTTCTGACTTACCAGTACAAATGCATTTAGTATTACCGCATTACACAGACAAGTCAGCGACGTTCTTATGGAATAATCAATATGAACTGAAGTTGAATAGCCAAGATAAAAAGTGGATGACTTACCAAATAAAAATAAGCAAGTGACATTTGGAGACTATTTTAGGTCGTTGAGAATGGCTAAGGTAGTCTCCATTTTTAGTTGACCGTTACAGCTTACCTGTATTTAAAGTTTTTGGTTGCCGTTCGGTCGGATACTATTGGATTGCGAGTGATGATTTAGCGGCGGGTGGTCGCCTTGGCTTATGGATGGCGCTACAAAATGTCATTGAATTGGGTATCGATTCAGTTGCCCATTGCATTAAGGTTGATGATGCGGCACCGGGTATTGAAGAAGGGCGTAATGCGGGTATGTGGAGTGTTGGTCTTGCTTTATCAGGTAATGAGTTTGGTAAAACATGGGATGAATATCAAAGCATGTCAGCCGATGACACCACACAATTACGCCAGCAAGCAGCTAATAAATTATTTACTGCGGGGGCGCATTATGTGATAGGGACATTAGCTGAGTTACCTGATCTTATAGAGAAGATAAATATTCGACTGGCTAATGGCGAAAGACCTTAAGTCACCGTATCGCCGATTTCAATTAGGCTGAGTTCGAGTCTGTGCGATATTGTGGTGCCTATTACCTCAACTTTTATGAGTAGGCACCACCGACCTAAGCCACTCAATTAAATAACACCACGAGGTAATTCAGGTGCTAATGTTGCAACCATTACCGCTTTGATTGTGTGTAAACGGTTTTCTGCTTCATCGAACACAATGCTGTAAGGGGATTCAAAAACCTCTTCCGTGACTTCCAAACCTCCCCACATATCAAACTCTTTAGCGAGTTGTGCGCCAAGGGTAGTATCTTCATTATGAAATGCAGGTAAACAATGTAGGAATTTGACATCTGGGTTACCAGTGAGCTTAATGACATCCATATTCACTTGATATGGCTTAAGTAAATGAATTCGTTCAGCCCAGACTGCTTTTGCTTCACCCATTGACACCCAAACGTCGGTATACAGGAAATCTGCACCTTTGACCCCTTCAGCGACATCCTCAGTGAGCGTGATTTTCCCTCCCGTTTTCAGTGCCGCTTTTTGGCAAATTTCAACTAATTCAGCTTCCGGCCAGCAACTTTTTGGTGCAACTAAACGTACGTCCATCCCCGTCAGTGCGGCGGCTTCTAGCATGGAGTTCCCCATGTTGTTACGCGCATCGCCTAAATAAGCAAATTTAATTTCGGATAGAGGCTTGTTCGGTTGATGTTCTCGGATAGTGAGTAAGTCGGCTAATAACTGTGTGGGATGGAATTCATTCGTTAATCCATTCCATACAGGCACTCCCGAATGTGTTGCTAAGGTTTCAACCGTTGACTGACTAAACCCCCGATATTGAATACCATCATACATCCGACCAAGCACTCTCGCGGTATCTTTCATGGTCTCTTTATGCCCGATTTGACTACCGGAAGGGCCAAGGTAAGTCACTCTAGCTCCTTGATCAAACGCTCCAACTTCAAAGGCGCAGCGTGTGCGTGTAGAGTCTTTTTCAAAGATAAGGGCAATATTTTTACCCGCGAGTAGCGGTTTTTCGAGGCCAGCTTTCTTCTGTGCTTTTAGCCATGCTGACAGTTTCAATAATGAATGAATTTCGTTAGGTGTAAAATCAAGTAACCTAAGAAAATGCTTTTTATAGAAGGGGTTCATAAAATTCAGCCTTTTTTATTTGAATTAATATTCAATTTATATTCATAAAAATTCAAAATCAACCCCCAATAGAAAAGAAATTATTCATTCAGGTATGGTGTCACTGGCAGCCCTATGGGAGAATGGCCTAGAGACTAGCGATAATGAAAAAAGAGGTGTGGATATGGTGGATAAAGCTGAGTTAGAGGCACAATACGAAGAAACGCGTCTAATTATTGAAGAGTTACTGGAAGATGGCAGTGATCCTGATGCATTGTATGCAATTGAACACCATTTCTCAGCAGACAATTTTGAACTACTAGAAAAAGCAGCAGTAGAAGCCTTTAAATTAGGTTATGAAGTCACTGATGCGGAAGAGCTGGAAGTCGAAAATGGTGTGACGCTAATGTGTTGTGATGTGATCAGCGAAAGTGCACTTAATGCAGAGTTGATCGATGCGCAAGTTGAACAGTTGATGAAGTTAGCTGAAAAATTAGGTATCAACTATGATGGTTGGGGAACTTACTTTGAAGACCCTGATGCTGAATATGATGACGAAGACGAAGACGGCGAAGAAGATGGAGAACGTTTCCATTAATTCGGCAAAGGCTGTAATTTAAACCGTGTAATTGCCTGCTTTTGATATGTTGATCCTAACAACAAAGCAGGCACATGATGACCGAAAAATAGTTAACGATTCAATCCATATCCTAAATAACTGGCTAACATGGCATATCTATCTTAGTCAGCCAGCTATCAATAAACCTTTCTTAAGCTGGATCTGTTGGGTACCCTGCTGTACTGAGTGCGGTACGGAAAATACTTTCATCAATACGGCTGTTGATCTGCACTTTTTTCGTCGCAGGGTCTGCTTCAACCTGTGCTTGCGCATCAATATCTAATACCACTTTTTTGATTGATTTCGCGCAGCCATCACAAGCCATTTTTGGGATAGTTAAATTAATCATTTTTACACTCCTATTATCAATACGTTAATCAATATAAAGCTTCCCCCTATTGGAAGGTCAATCAATTTTTTACCATACGCATTGAGAAATTATCGAATCGACGATTTTTAGCTGGCGGCGTCTCATCGCGCTTTGTTGGGTTCACTAAATTTTCAATGATCGGACAATCAGGTTTACTGTCGCCATGGCAATGTTGAGTCAGTGTTTCTAATGTTTTAGCGATAGCTTGTAGTTCATTGATTTTTCTTTTTAGCTCGGAAAGATGGGTGAGTGCCATCGCCTTAACATCGGCGCTAGTGCGTTCTCTATCCCGCCATAAGTACAGTAAAACAGAAATTTGTTCAGTGGAAAAACCGAGTGCTCGAGCGCGGCGGATAAGATTAAAGCTATCGACATCGGATTGATTGTAATAACGGTATCCTGCATCGGTACGCTTAGCCTTGGGGAGCAAACCTGTTTGTTCATAATAACGGATCATTTTTGCTGAGATACCAGAAAGTTTGGCTGCTTGACCAATATTCATAATTTTACCTCTCCAACAGTATGATACCCCTTGAAACAAGGTGCTTATGACTTCTCTTTTGCCCGTTTAAGAGCGGCAATAATGTTTGGTTTTTGTGAGGCAAAAGTGCCGTAAAATAGATGTTTTCCAATTAGGGTAATTGGCGCGACGCGTACACCAGTACGCGCCTTCGCCTCGGCCATAATTTGTGGGTCGGTCAGATCCCGCTCGTCAAATGTAAGTTGTTCTTTAACCAACCACTCTTTGAGCAATTGGCAATCGGGGCAGGTGGGGGTGGTGTAAATTGTAATTTTAGGTTGAGATGTCAGCGCCATCATGTTCTCCTTTCGATTGGTATAGCCAGACCTGAGCAAGGCCTGGCTTGTCGATTGTTTATTGAGTGATGCCTTCTTTCATCGGTGCTTGGAAGCGTTTAAGACGTAAGGCGTTACCTAATACAAAGACGCTAGAAAGAGCCATTGCCGCCGCCGCTAAAATCGGTGAAAGCAAAGTGCCATTAATTGGGTACAGTAAGCCTGCTGCTACTGGGATCAAGAGCGCGTTATAAGCGAACGCCCAAAATAGGTTTTGTTTTATATTACGGATAGTCGCTTGGCTTAAGGCAATTGCATCGACAACACCACGCAAGTCACCTGACATCAAGACCACATCTGCCGCTTCAATGGCGACGTCTGTTCCCGTACCGATAGCCAACCCAACATCGGCTTCGGCAAGTGCAGGAGCATCGTTAATACCATCCCCCACAAAGGCGACTTTATTGCCATTACTACGGAACTGTTTTAGTGCTGCGACTTTACCGTCAGGCAGTACTTCGGCAGCCACTTCATCAATACCGAGTTGCTTAGCGATTGCAGCAGCCGTTGCCGCATTATCACCGGTGATCATCGCCACTTTTAAGCCTAATGAATGTAAGGCTTTAATCGCTTCTGGGGTGGTCTCTTTTATTGGGTCAGCAACGGCAATAATTGCTGCTAAACGCCCATCAATTGCCGCATACAGCGGGCTTTTGCCTTGTTCGCCTAAACGTAATGCGGTTGGTTGGAAATGGCTCACTTCTAAGCCGAGTTGTTTCATAAAGCGATCAGCCCCGACAGAAATTGAACGGCCTCCTACTTTCGCTGAAACACCAAACCCAGGTACGGCTTCAAACTCTTCGATTGCGGCAAATGAAATCCCTTTTTCTTTTGCGGCAGCCACAATGGCTTCGGCTATCGGATGCTCGGAGCGGGTTTCAATCGCAGCAACTAAGGCTAAAACTTCATCATATTCAAATCCTTCTGCTGGAACGAGATCGGTTAATTCAGGGCGACCTTTTGTTAACGTACCGGTTTTATCCAGAGCGACGACACTGACATCACGCAGAGCTTGTAAGGCTTCACCTTTACGGAAAAGAACACCTAATTCCGCTGCACGACCAGTACCGACCATAATAGATGTTGGTGTCGCAAGGCCCATCGCACACGGACATGCAATAATCAATACCGCAACGGCGTTGATCAGAGCAAAGGTGAGCGCAGGATCTGGGCCAAAAATCAACCAAATAAAGAAAGTGATAACTGCACCTGCCATGACCGCTGGCACAAACCACATCGTGACTTTATCCACTAATGCTTGGATTGGTAGTTTGGATCCTTGCGCTTCTTCAACTAAGCGAATAATTTGTGCTAATACGGTGTTTGAACCAATTTGGGTCACACGGAAACTGAATGCCCCTGTTTTATTGATAGTACCGCCGACAACCTCAGAGCCTATTTCTTTTGAGACAGGAACCGGTTCACCGGTGATCATGCTTTCATCGACATAAGAAGCCCCTTCGATAACAACACCATCAACAGGAATTTTTTCACCCGGACGAACGAAAACAATGTCGTCGGTGGCGACTTCATCGAGTGGAATTTCGATCATTTTGCCATCACGTTCCACTCGTGCTGTTTTGGCTTGTAAGCCAACAAGGCGTTTAATGGCTTGAGACGTCTTCCCTTTTGCTCGCGCCTCCAATGTGCGACCAAGCAGAATTAATGTCACGATAACGACCGCGGCTTCGAAATACACATTCGCAGTGCCAACGGGCAGAATTTGTGGCATAAAGGTGGCAACAACTGAATAGCCGTAAGCGGCTGCCGTACCGACTGCAACCAGTGAGTTCATATCCGGTGCAGCACGCAGCAACGCGGGAACCCCTTTTTGGAAAAAGCGCAAGCCTGGGCCGAATAAAACGAGAGTGGCTAACACAAATTGGATATACCAATTGAGTTGCTGACCGAGAGTATTTGCAACCCAATGATGAATACCCGGAATAAAGTGAGAGCCCATTTCAATAATAAATACTGGTAGCGTAAATATTGCGGCAGTAAATAGTGAACGGCGCAGTGAACGCTCCTCTTGTTCACGACGTTCATCCGCTTGCTCATTCACATTGGTGCTGGCATCGGATAAGCGACGAGGCTTATAACCGGCTTGAACAACGGCAGCTTCTAAGTCAGCGACAGTGACGGCTCCAGACAAATGGCGAATGCGAGCGCGCTCGGTGGCTAAATTGACACTCGCTTCAATAACACCGGGTATTTGAGTAAGTGCTTTTTCAACACGACCAACACAAGATGCACACGTCATCTCTTCAATGGCTAATTCTGTGATTTCTTCTCTGACTTTATAGCCTGAACTTTCAATCGCACGGATCGCGGCGTCTACATCAACATGCTCTTTAAATGTAATGTCTGCACGTTCAGTTGCTAAGTTCACGACGGCGGTATCAATATTATCGACCGCTTTTAAGGCACGTTCGACACGGCCTACACAGGATGCACAGGTCATTCCTTCGACTGGTAAACTCAGCCTATTGGCTGAAGATTGAGATAGATTCGTAGTCATTGATTTACCCTCTTAAGTATCATCATGCGTAAAGCCTAACGTTTACCTTAAGGGGAAGGTCAAGCATTTTTTTTATTATTATGTTCAAAAAAGAGATAGCCACAGTCAAATGTAACTATCTCTTTGTTTTATATGCAATATAATAGGTTTGTATTATGAGTTCGCTAAACTATCGTTGTTTAGCGAACTGTTTTTGAGGTCGATTATGGGGATTTTTTACCCGCTAATTTACGTATCATCATGTAGAAAACAGGGGTTAATAGTAAACCAAATAGCGTTACACCTAGCATGCCGAAGAACACCGCAACCCCCACGGCTTGTCTCATCTCTGAACCCGCTCCCGTCGCTAAAACAAGCGGGATCACGCCAGCAATAAAGGCAAAGGATGTCATCAAAATAGGGCGTAATCGTAGATGAGCGGCTTCTGATACGGCGGCTAAAGGATCTTTTCCTTGTTTCTCTTGGGCGATCGCAAATTCAACAATCAAAATCGCATTTTTTGCAGCAAGGCCGACCAGTACAATGAAAGCGATTTGTGTGAAGATATTATTATCTCCATTGAGCAACCATACGCCGGCAATAGCAGAAAGTAGAGCCATTGGCGCGATTAATAGTACAGAGAATGGTAATGACCAACTGTTATATTGAGCAGCCAAGATCAAGAAAGCAAATAGCACTGCTAATGGGAAAATATAGAGTGCTGAATTACCCGCTAACTGCTCTTGATAGGTTAGATCTGTCCATTCAAAGCTCATGCCTTCGGGCAATGTTTCACGTAAGATCTTCTCCATCGCATCAGTGGCTTGTCCTGAAGTAAAGCCAGGAGCCGCGTTGCCGGTGATATCGACAGAAGGGTAACCGTTATAGTGGATCACGCGATCAGGGCCATTTGTACGGGTAATCGTCACTAAGCTACTCAGAGGGATCATCTCCCCATGCTTATTACGTACCTTGATGAGTTCAATATCTTTAGGATCCATTCTAAAAGGTGTATCTGCTTGCACAATGACGCGATAGGTTCGACCAAAACGATTGAAATCATTGACGTAGAGTGATCCCAAATTAATCTGTAATGCATCAAAGATATCGGTGAGCGTAACACCTTGCGCTTTGGCTTTTTCGCGATCAATATCCACATCGATTTGTGGCGAATTGGTCTGGAAACTTGCCATCATGCCAGTTAATTCGGGAGCTTGCATTGCTTTCATCAACACTTGCTCTTGCACTTGCGCTAACGCATCAAAGCCAAGATCAGCCCTATCTTCTATTTGTACCTTAAAGCCCCCCATCGAACCCAAGCCGGGAACCGGAGGTGGAGGGAATATGCCAACAAAACCATCCGGTATTTGACTAAATTTACCCATTAGGCGTTCGGCGATGGCATTTGCTGATAGTGAAGGATCAGTACGCTCATCAAACGGTTTGAGCATTGCAAACATGAGTGCTGAATTCGGTAAGTTAACAGGGCCATTTACAGAGAGGCCAGGGAACGCTACCACGTTTTCAACACCAGGCTCCATCAGTGCGAGGCGTGACATCTCTTTCACAACCGCTTCTGTTCTATCGAGAGAAGCACCCGAAGGCAATTGCGCGACGCCAATTAAGTAATATTTATCCTGTGCAGGAACAAAGCCATTAGGAACCACTTTAAACCCGAGTGCGGTTAGCCCAACAAAGCCAAGATATAGCACAAGAATAATTAAACTTCCTCGTATGCAGCGGCGTACAATCTGAACGTATTTGTTGGATAATGCATTGAAAAAGAGATTAAATTTAGCGAAAAAGCGACTAAATATCGCATTGATAATGCGAGTCAACCAGTCTGGTTTGCTATTTTTATCATGGGGCTTCAGTAAGATAGCACTGAGAGCAGGAGATAAGGTCAATGAGTTAATCGCAGAAATAATCGTTGAAATCACGATCGTTAATGAAAATTGTCGATAAAACTCACCTTGTAAACCGGATAAAAATGCGGTTGGAATAAAAACAGCCGCTAATACTGATGTAATAGCAATAATAGGGCCTGTGACCTCTTCCATCGCTTTAAAGGCGGCTTCTTTTGGTGTTAATCCTTCCGTGATATGCCTTTCAACGTTTTCAACGACGACTATCGCGTCATCCACCACTATCCCTATTGAGATAACTAAACCGAATAGCGATAGTGTATTGAGAGAAAAGCCGAATAGGTACATAAAGGCAAATGTTCCCACGAGTGATACGGGAACAGCTACTAACGGAATGATTGATGCTCGCCAACTTTGTAAAAAGAGCACCACGACAATAACCACTAATATGGTGGCTTCAAGTAAGGTGATAGCGACCGATTTTAGTGAGGCGCTGACAAAAATGGTTGGATCGTAGGCAATTTTATAGTCGATCCCTTCGATAAAGTTAGCCTGTAAACGAGCCATGGTTTCTCGTACCGACTCTGCCACTTCCAACGCATTTGCTCCGGGGCTCATGACAATCTGTAAGCCAACCGCGTTTTGCCCATTCAGTAAGCTGCGAAGTGAATAATTATCGGCACCTAGCTCTAATCGAGCGACATCTTTTAAATAGGTCGACTGCCCATCTTCGCCTGTTTGAATAATAATATTGCCAAATTGCTCTTCGGTTGTGAGTCGACCAAGTGCATTGACGCTGATTTGAAATGAGGACGTTGAGTTCGGCTGCTGCCCAATCGAACCTGTAGCGACTTGAATATTTTGTTCGCGAATAGCCGTAACGATATCATTTGCCGTTAAGCCTAATGATGCGACTTTTGTGGGATCAATCCATGCTCGCATCGCATATTCACCTTCCCCCCAAACTAATGCGCTGGCAACACCGGGTAATCTAGCAATTTCATCACGCACATTGAGTAAAGCGTAATTAGAGACAAACAGTGGGTCATAGACATTATTGGGTGAGTACATATGGACGACCATTAGGACATCCGGTGACGTTTTTTCCGTTGTGACGCCAATTTGTTGAACTTCTTGAGGCAAGCGAGGAATGACGCGCGAAACTAAGTTTTGCACTTGAATTTGTGCAATATCGGGGTCGACATCTTGCCTAAAAGAGATGGTCAGTACCATTTTTCCATCGGTCGACATTTGCGAGCTCATATAGAGCATGCCTTCTACCCCATTAACCGCTTGTTCGATGGGGGAGGCCACCGTATCAGCGATCACCTTGGGTGTTGCACCTGGATAACTGGCGATAACCTGAACCGTAGGGGGAGTCACGGATGGATATTCGCTTAGGGGCAATTTATAAAAGCTCAAAATCCCTGCTATCAATATAAATATTGATAAGACCATGGCAAAGATAGGGCGCTGTATAAAGAAACGGGGAAAATTCATTATCTGTTTTCCTCTATTTCATCTGAAGGTTGATGTTGAGTTTGGTGAGGCTCTTTTGTTGATGAAGGATCCATTGAGGTGTATTCAGGCATCACCGCCATACCCGGTCTAACAAGGCCTTTAATAATGACCTTTTCACCCGCAGTTAAACCCTCATTGATCACTCTAAGGCCATCAACTAGGGCACCTAACTGGACAGGGCGATATTCAGCTTGGTTATTGTTATCAAGAACCAAGACATAGTTTTGCCCTTGATTAGAGCCGATTGCTTGGTCATCAATTAAAATGGTGGTTTTTTTAGGGCCGGTAGGAAGTTGTGCACGAATAAAAGCGCCGGGAATCAGTTTCCCCTCTTTGTTAGCAACGACGGCGCGCACTTTTACTGTGCCTGTTGTCCGCTCTATTTGGTTACCAACAAAATTCAGGCTTCCTAAATAGTGGGTACTTTTTTCATTCGGTAATTGTATGGTAACGGGCGGTAATGTGGCCTTAGTATTGCTTATTGTTGATGATTGTAACCCCGCTAATTGATGAAAAGTGGCTTCATCAATATCAAAATAAGCATATATTGGGTCAATTGAAACAATCGTAGTTAAACGTGTTGCACTACTGGTGTCTCCACCAGTCACTAGGTTCCCTTCAGTAATAAAGGCTCTATCGACTCGGCCTGCAATAGGGGAACGAATTTGCGTATAAGATAAATTGAGTTTGGCGGATTCTACCGCGGCTTTTGCTGATTTTACTTGTGCATTATTTGCGGTCAGCGTGGATAAGGCATCATCATAATCTTTCCGCGAAACGGCACCTTTATTTACTAATCCTTTGAGGCGTTGGTAATTTCTACTAGCTTGAGCCGCTAAGGCTTCTGCTTGGCTTAATTTTCCCTCAGCCTCAAGCAAGGCGATTTGAAATGGATGAGGGTCGATTTGGAAGAGTAAATCGCCTTTTTTAACCAGTTGCCCTTCAGGAACGTCTACAGAATTAATCCGTCCACCCACGCGAGAGCGTAAATCAACCGTTTTGGGTGAAGCTAAGTAGCCTGTAAATTCAGAAAAAGGAGTCATTTCCCGTTGGATCACTTCCGCGACAGGCACTTTAGGGAGTATCGTAGAACTTGTCGTTTCGGGTTTATTATCATTATTAGCATCTTGTGCGATAGCGAGGCCGCTTATCCCCATAGCCACAACAAATGTCGCATATATTCCGATTTTCATCTTCATAATAAACTTTACCTAATTAATTGATTTCATTGTTAGCTTTAATGTTGAATAACCAATGTTGTGTAAGGGTAAAGGTTACAGTAGTTGTAAGGTCAACAGTTTTAATGCAAGCAGGTGTGGGAATATATTGAAGGACAGTGTTTACGTTTATTTTTAATTAAATAAATTGAATACTCTCAATAAGGTTATCTTAGAGATAGATATAAAAATAAGTTTGCAAAAGCCAAATAAGTTATTGACCTTGTATCTACTTTAAGGTTTTTAATATTCATCATTAATTAAAACACGGACATAAATAAGGATTAATGATGAAAAAGATTATCGCTTTATTTGTATTAAGCCTAGTTAGTTATCAAGGCGTCGCTGCAAATAATCAAACATATTCTCAACAGGCATCAAGTAAGGTTACTGAGAATTATTTATCTGTAGATACGCATAAAAAAATACTCAGCTCAGCCACATTTATTGGTGATGCGAGTTTATCATCAATAGAAACGCAAGCTCAGGAAACGGCAAAAAAGATAGGGGCGAGTAGTTATAAAATTGTTGGAGCAAGTGGCGAAACTAAACTCCGAGGACATGTTATATTTTATCAATAAAATCCTTTGATTTTATAAGGAGATGAGCGATGAGTCATCACACCATTAGAGAAAATGTGATACAAGATATTCTTTTATGGATTGATATGAATGTGGATAAGCCACTGAATATTGCGGAAATCTCTCATAGGGCTGGCTATTCAAAATGGTATTTTCAACGTATTTTTAAAAATACCGTGGGCGTCAGCTTAGGGCAATATCTTTTAATTAATAGGCTATTAAAGGTGTCATCTGATTTGAAACAGACAAATGACAAGATTATTGATATTGCTTTTAGATACGGTTTTGATGGACAGCAAGGGTTAACAAGAGCTTTTAAGCGTAAATTGAAAGTAACCCCTGCTAAATATAGGAGAGAAACCGCACTCAGGTACCATGCGTAGTATAGCGTATTTTGATAACAATCGTGTCATAAAGTATTAAGCCTAGCTAGCCAGCTAGATAATGCAATAAACTAAAAATTGTTGGTCTAGCGGCTAGCTGAATAGGTTAACCTTTGATGGTTTTACTTTTAATTTGTTGAAATAAAAAAATTAAATAAGAAAAATAATCAAATCATCGTTTTTCTTGACCTTACAATAATGGTAAGGATTAGCATTATTGAAAATTTAAAATAACCTATCTCTGTTTTTAGGTGGAAGAATATGAAAATAGGTGAAGTATCAAAATTATTCAATATTCCAAGAGAGACAATACGGTTTTATGAAAAAGAGGGCCTAATCGTTCCTCCGAATAGAAATGATAATAACTATCGCAGTTACAGTGAAAACCATATTGAACGACTCCGTTTTATAAAAAATTGCCGTAGTCTTAATATGTCTCATCGTGAAATAAAAAAACTATTAGATCTGGTGGATAATAATAGTGATGATTGTGAGCTCGTTGAGGGCGTGATTAACTCACATCTATTTAATATTAGAGAAAATATCGAAAAGCTGAAAAAGCTCGAAAGAGAATTGATTATCTTACAAGATCATAGCAATGAAATGAATAGCAATCATAAGTGTGGGATAATAAAAAACTTATTATCTAAAGAGATTTGATCTTTAACGTTATACGATTTTCTATCTATATAGGTAATAAGGATAGCAGCTTGGCTATCCTTATGGAGACTGTGATTACAGTGCTTTTAGCATACGGATTTCACAATCGCTGTGGCCTGTATTGCCGAGTGGCTCATCGATAAATTCAAAGCCTAATTTCTCATACAGTTTAATGGCTGCTTGTAAATCTGCGGTTGTTTCTAGGTAGCAGCGTGTATAACCTTGTGCTTTAGCAAACTCTAATGACATTAGTACAATCTGCTTAGCGACCCCTTTACCTCTTAATACCGAAGAGAGATACATTTTTTGTAGCTCGGCTGTTTCATTATCACCGCCAGCTAATTGTGATATGCCACCACCACCGACAATTTTACCGTCCATTTCAACGACCCAGTAAGCACTACGAGGCTTGCTATAGACTTCATAGAGCGTATCTAAAATAGGATCGGCTACCGCAAAACCTTTATCAGCCGTTAAGCCATGTTCTGCTGAAACTTCACGGATAACCGCGGCAATCCCCGCATTATCTTTTTGTTCGATTAAACGAATAGTGTGGGTTGTTGTATTTGTTGTCATGAGAAACTCTCTTTATTTATTGTTTTGTACTACTCAGTGAGAGAGAACCAGAAGGGAACTTCAATCTGAGATCTGCGAACGCAGTCGTATCATAATAATCGATTAATTAACGTGGGTATAGGGTTCGGGATTTATTTACTTATTTAGATAGGTGTTCTAATAAAAAACCCCTATTGGCGAACCAATAAGGGTTTTAAGTCAGTGTGAAAGAGGCAGATTATAGCGACGCAATGGTCACTTTTTGTGCTTCTAACTTACCTTTAGCTTCAATGTTAGCCGCTAGGCGCTCGCGCTCTTTCTCAACAACGGCAGCAGGTGCACGGCTGACAAAACCTTCATTAGCGAGTTTGCTTTCAATAGACTCAATCTCTTTGAGTACTTTCTCTAACTCTTTATCCAAACGCGCTAACTCGGCATCTTTATCAATCAGGCCTGCCATTGGGATCAATAGCTCAGTACCGCTAACCAGTTTTGTCACAGAAACTGGCGCTTCTTCACCGTCTGCCAGTACCGTGATACTTGCAAGGCGTGCCATGGATTTAATAAAGTTTTGGTTTTCTGCAACGCGACGTTTCGCATCTTCAGAAGCACCACGCAGTAATACATCTAGTGGTTTACCCGGCGAAATATTCATTTCGGCACGAATATTACGGACAGCAATGATAGCTTCTTTGATCCATTCCAAATCACTTAGTGCTTGCTCGTCCACTTTAGCTGCATCAAATTCAGGGAATGGTTGTAGCATGATGGTATCTGCATCAATCCCTTTGACGACTTTCACACGTTGCCAGATAGTTTCCGTGATAAATGGAATAATAGGGTGTGCTAAACGTAATAGCGCTTCTAATACTTCGATCAGCGTGAAACGTGCTGCACGAGCTTGCGCTTCATTACCTTTGTGAACAGCAGGTTTTGATAGCTCCAAGTACCAGTCACAGAATTCGTTCCAAGTGAAATCATACAAAATACCCGCGGCAATATCATAACGATGGGTATCGAGGGCTTCACGGTACGCTTTGATGGTTTGGTTGAACTGAGCCATGATCCAGCGATCAGCCAAAGAGAAGCTCATTTCACCACCGTTCTGACCACAGTCTTGATTTTCTGTGTTCATTAGGACAAAGCGGCTTGCGTTCCATAATTTATTACAGAAGTTGCGGTAGCCAGACAGACGTTTCATATCCCAGTTGATATCTCGGCCTGTTGAGGCAAGCGCCGCTAAGGTAAAGCGTAGTGCGTCAGTACCATGTGCTTCAATACCGTTTGGATACTCTTTGCGAGTACGCTTGGCAATTTTTTCAGCCAATTGTGGCTGCATCATATTGCCAGTACGTTTCTCAAGCAGATCTTCTAACGAAATACCGTCGATCATGTCCAGAGGGTCGATAACGTTCCCTTTGGATTTAGACATTTTTTGGCCTTCTTCATCACGGATCAAACCCGTCATATAAACGGTTTTGAACGGTACTTGCGGTACGCCGTTCTCATCTTTAATGAAGTGCATGGTCATCATGATCATGCGGGCTATCCAGAAGAAAATAATGTCGAAACCACTGACCAACACATCGGTAGGATGGAACGTTTTCAGTGCTTCGGTATTTTCAGGCCAGCCTAATGTTGAGAAGGTCCATAAACCGGAAGAGAACCAAGTATCCAATACGTCTTCGTCTTGGCGCAGTGCAATCTCTGCCCCCAAGTTGTTTTCACGACGAACTTCATCTTCATCGCGACCCACATAGACATTACCTTTGTCGTCATACCATGCAGGAATACGATGACCCCACCACAATTGGCGAGAGATACACCAATCTTGGATATCACGCATCCAAGAGTAATACATATTTTCGTATTGGCGAGGTACGAATTGAATACGACCATCTTCAACCGCTTTAATGGCATCTTCTGCTAGCGGCTTAGTACGAACATACCATTGGTCAGTTAGCATTGGCTCGATAACGACGCCACCGCGGTCACCATAAGGCACTGTTAAGTCATGCGGCTTAACTTCAACCAATAAACCTAACTGCTCAAATTCCGCGACAATCGCTTTACGTGCGGCAAAACGCTCCATACCACGGTAAGCTTCTGGGATTTCACTGCTATATGCGGTTGATGGGTTACCGTGAGTATCAAAGACTTCTGCTTCACTACGGACATTACCATCTAAATCCATCATGTTGATCATAATGAGCTGATGACGTTTACCGACTTCATAGTCATTAAAGTCATGAGCAGGGGTAATTTTCACGCAGCCAGTGCCTTTTTCCATGTCGGCGTGTTCGTCACCGACAATTGGAATACGGCGATTGACGATTGGAAGAATAATTTCTTTACCAATTAAATCTTTATAACGGGGATCTTCTGGGTTAACCGCCACACCAGTATCACCCAGCATAGTTTCTGGGCGTGTGGTTGCGACAACCAGATAATCTTTACCTTCGGCTGTTTTTGCACCATCTGCAAGTGGATAGCGTAAATGCCACATGGAGCCTTTGATTTCACGGTTTTCGACTTCCAAATCAGAAATCGCAGTGTGGAGTTTAGGATCCCAGTTAACGAGGCGTTTACCACGATAAATTAAGTTATCTTTATAAAGACGAACGAAGGCTTCTTTAACGGCTTTTGATAGGCCTTCATCCATTGTGAAGCGCTCGCGCTCCCAATCAACAGAGTCACCTAAACGGCGCATTTGTTGTGAAATGGTGCCACCAGACTCTGCTTTCCATTGCCAAATTTTGTCAATAAACGCATCGCGGCCGTAATCGTGACGAGTTTTGTTCTCTTCAGCCGCGATCTTACGTTCAACAACCATTTGGGTTGCGATACCAGCATGGTCAGTACCTGTTTGCCACAGCGTATTTTTACCTTGCATGCGTTGGTAACGGATCATGGTATCCATAATCGTTTGCTGGAAAGCATGCCCCATATGCAGGCTACCTGTGACGTTTGGTGGTGGAATAACGACACAGAAACTCTCTTTGCTAGTATCCCCGTTTGGTTTGAAATAACCGCTTTTTTCCCAGTGAGCATAGCGTGCTTGCTCTATTTCAGCGGGATTATAAGTTTTATCGAGCGAAGGCTCGGCAATCGCATTATCTGGTTTCTTATCCATTTTTATATCGTATTCAGTTAGTTGGCGGCGTCGCCATAGTCAAATTGAAGCCGACGCTGCGGTAAATTTTATACCGTTCACGCGCCAACTGTTTTAAAGTTTCATCAATAGGCACAAAGTCTATCACTTCATGGAATGCAGTGGCAAAGTCTGCAAACTGGCTCTGAAGATTGATCAGAATATCGCGTTGGGCATTTCCACGTTTCCCCGGCCAGCAAATTTCAATCGGTGCGCCATAACGAGGCCCTTCACCAGCAAGGTTATGAGGCACGAACTGATGAGGATCTCTTTGCCAAAGTGACTCATCCAGTTTTTCTGCTTGCTCAGCGGTTTCACACGCGACTAAAACACGCTTACCATCACGCCACATTTGCGCCGCAAGTTCGCAAGCAAGCCATTCATGGGCTTCTAACTCTACTTGCGGCGATGGTTGTTCAAGCAAATAAAAGGTGGCGTTTTTCATCTCTTTCTTTATGGAATAGAAAAATGTTATGCAAAAAGGGTATTGCGACAGGCAATACCCTGAAATGAAGATGGGGCTATTTTAGCGTATCGCACTCTTGAGTGCTATATACTCGTCATAGTTCAAGTTGCAACGCCAATTTGACTCGCTACACCTTGAGCTATTTAGCGTCTAGACCCATGACACGAGTTACAACGCAATGGTCTGTAACTCGCGTCATTATAGGACATCAATTAAGACTAATCGTCGCCGTTCAGGCCAGCGCGGTTCAGTAAGAACTGTGACAACAATGACACAGGACGGCCTGTTGCGCCTTTTGCTTTACCTGAACGCCATGCTGTACCAGCAATATCCAAGTGCGCCCAATTGTATTTGGTCGCAAAACGAGCGAGGAAGCAGCCCGCAGTAATTGCACCCGCAGGACGACCACCTGTATTGGCTAAGTCAGCAAAATTAGAGCTGATTTGCTCATAGTATTCATCAGCTAACGGTAAGCGCCATGCACGGTCACCCGCTTGCTCAGAAGCGTTTAATAACTCATGAGCCAGAGGGTTGTGGTTTGACATTAAGCCAGTGTAATGGCTACCTAACGCAATTACACAAGCCCCTGTCAATGTGGCGATATCGATAACCAATTCCGGCTCAAAACGCTCGACATAGGTGAGGGTATCACATAGCACTAAACGACCTTCGGCGTCAGTATTAAGTACTTCAACCGTTTGCCCTGACATCGTGGTGAGGATATCACCTGGACGATAGGCTCGTCCTCCTGGCATATTTTCACAGCCAGCCAGCACACCGACCACGTTGATTGGCAACTGCAATTCGGTGATAAAACGCATCACACCGTAAACCGTTGCAGCACCGCACATGTCATATTTCATTTCATCCATGCTATCTGCTGGCTTGATAGAAATACCACCTGAGTCAAATGTGAGGCCTTTACCGACTAATACAATAGGTTTCGCTTCAGGATCAGGGTTACCTTTGTACTCCATGATAGACATCAGCGATTCATTTTGTGAGCCTTGACCAACAGCGAGGTAAGCATTCATGCCTAGCTCTTTCATCTGCTCTTCACCGATAACACGTGTTGTCAGCCTATTTTCAGAAATGTCAGCTAATTGACGTGCTTGTGATGCTAAATATGCCGCATTACAAATGTTTGGTGGCATGTTGCTGAGATCTTTCGCTGCCTTAACACCGGACGCAATGGCGAGTCCATGGGCGATAGCACGCTCACCGCTCGTTAATTCACGGCGTGTTGGCACATTGAAAACCAACTTACGCAGTGGACGGCGATGTTCCGTTTTATTGCTTTTCAATTGATCAAAGACGTAGAGCGACTCTTTTGCCGTTTCAACAGCTTGACGTACTTTCCAATAATTATTACGGCCTTTAACGTGTAACTCAGTTAAAAAACAGACGGCTTCCATTGAACCAGTTTCATTCAATGTGCTGATTGTTTTCTGAATAATCTGTTTGAATTGACGCTCATCTAGCTCACGTTCTTTACCACAGCCGATGAGTAGAATACGTTCAGACAGGATATTTGGTACATGATGGAGTAGTAGGGATTGCCCTACTTTACCTTCAAGTTCCCCGCGGCGCAGCAGGGCGCTGATATATCCGTCACTTATTTTGTCCAGCTGTTCAGCTATAGGGGACAGACGGCGTGGTTCAAAGACTCCGACAACGATACATGCGCTACGTTGTTTTTCCGGGCTACCACTTTTTACACTAAACTCCATGCGTTCTCCTGAATCTTAAAGACAAAGGCCCATGCTCCCGCTAAAATTAGCGTTACAGCATAATCTACCTCATAGAGAATGAACTCTTTATGTTAAACTGAGCAGATATCTGGTATTTCAATAATATTAAGCATGTTCTGATTGGGTAATCAGTATAGAGAATGCTTTTATATCATTCTAGTCATACAATGAGCCAGAGTATATGTTAACAAATGGTAGATATTGAACGAACTTAGCCATTTTCCACCCAAAAGACAAGTTTTCACAGGCGTATAAGCGTGATCATTATTAGATATTTGGTACGGGAGACCCTGAAAAGTCAGCTAGCTATCCTTTTTGTGCTAATGTTGATTTTTTTTAGTCAGAAGTCCATCGATATTCTCGGGGCTGCTGTTCAGGGAAATATTCCTTCAGATTTAGTATTACCGTTACTGGGATTGGGCGTGCCTGAAATGGCGCAATTGATCCTCCCTTTAAGCCTATTTCTTGGGCTACTGATGACATACAGCAAACTGTACACCGAAAGTGAAATTACGGTGATGCATGCATGCGGACTCGGGAAAAGCGTTCTGGTTAAGGCCGCTCTGGTGCTTGCAACGTTGACCGCATTGGTCGCAATAGGCAATATTGCGTGGATGCTTCCTTGGTCGTCGCAATATCAAGAACAGGTGCTGGCAGACGCTAAAGCTAACCCTGGGCTAGCTGCCATGGTGGAAGGGCAATTCAAAACCACCAAAGATAGAAACATCGTATTGTATATTGGCGACGTCAAAGGTAATGACTTTAAAAATGTCTTCTTAGCACAATTGCGCGCCACTAATGAACAGCGCCCATCGGTAGTGGTCGCCGATAGTGGCTATATGCGAGAAGATGCCGATGGCCGACAAATTGTGGTATTGGATGAAGGAACTCGCTACGAAGGAACGGCATTATTACGTGATTTCCGCATCACCGACTTTAAAAATTATCAGGCGGTTATTGATCACAAACCAAGTGATGCCCGCAATGATAGAGTCGAACAAAAAAATATGCTTCAGTTATGGAAGGCGAATGACTTTGATTCCAATGCAGAATTCCATTGGCGTTTGACGATTGTCTTCTCGGTGGTGGTGATGGCATTAATGGTAGTGCCGCTGAGTGAAGTGAACCCTCGTCAAGGGCGGGTATTGAGCATGCTGCCAGCCATGTTGCTGTATCTTATTTTCTTCCTATTACAAAGTACATTGCGTAATAGCGCAGAAAAAGGGGATGTCGATCCGAAATATGCAATGTGGGCAGTTAACTTAGGGTATCTGGCTTTAGCGATTATCCTAAACGTATGGAATACCGTGCCAATGCGCCGTTTACGCGTCAAATTTAATAGAGGGGCTGCCTGATGTTTGGTGTTTTAGACAGGTACATTGGACGAACCATCCTCAACTCTATTTTAATGACCTTGTTTATGTTGGTGTCCCTTTCAGGGATCATCAAATTTGTCGAGCAACTACGTAAAGTTGGTGATGGTGAATATACGACCCTAGGCGCTGGGGTATTTACGTTATTAACGATCCCAAAAGATATCGATATTTTCTTTCCGATGGCGGCGCTGCTCGGAGCGTTACTAGGGTTAGGTGCTTTAGCATCACGTAGTGAGCTGGTGGTTATGCAAGCTTCTGGCTTTACACGCTTGCAAATTGCACTGTCCGTGATGAAAACAGCGATCCCTCTGGTTATTGTGGCGATGTTGATTGGCGAATGGGTTGCCCCAAGCGCAGATCAATGGGCGAGAAATTATCGCGCAGAAAAAATTGTGGGTAACTCATTAGTTGTGACAGATGAAGGGATGTGGGCGAAAGATGGCCCTGATTTTATTCATATTCAACGCGTCTCTGATACCACATCGATTCAAGAAGTGTCTATCTACCGCTTTAATGAGCAGCATAAGTTAACATCGGTGATGTTTGCTTCAAGCGGCGCTTATGACAAAGACAATCAATTGTGGGTGTTGTCTCAAGTTGATGAGTCTATTTTAAGTAGTGAGAAAAAAATTACGGGCTCCCAGCGCTTAACTTATGAGTGGAAAACGAACCTGACACCCGAAAAACTCGGTATCGTTTCCTTGAGTGCAGACTCCCTTTCGATTCGCGGGCTTTATCAATATATCGCTTACTTAAAAGAGAGTGGGCAGGTAGCCGCAGTCTATGAATTGAGTATGTGGAAAAAGATCTTAGCGCCTCTATCCGCAGCAGTGATGATGTTTATGGCCGTTTCATTTATCTTCGGTCCATTACGTACTGTACCGATGGGGGTACGTGTCGTCTCTGGGATTGTTGGTGGCTTCCTGTTTTATGTCCTAAATGAAGGGTTTGGTAAGTGGAGTTTGGTCTACTCCATACCGCCTATTATTGCGGCGTTACTACCAAGCGTCCTATTCCTTGGGGTCAGTATTGTCTTGCTGGTGAAACGTAAGTAAGCCAATTTTAAAATCGATAATATTCCAATAAGCCATCGTATTGAATAATGCGGTGGCTTATTTATTTGTATTAAACCAATCAATACTTGAAAGGCTCAGGGAGAGTTGGATGAGTAATAAAAATTCTAATTTTGAGTAAGTTACCAATAAATCGATTACCTAGCTCACTTATTTTGGCATTTAATTTATTTTCTTGAGGATGGAAAATAGGGTGTGCTTTTTTATTGCCAGTAGCTGCTTTCACGATATTCTCGTGCGTGATGCCATAAAACCCCATTACAGGGAGTTTTAATTGATTGGCCATGACTTGTGCATTTGAGAATCGCCCCCCTTCAGCACTATGACAACTACATAGTTTTATAAGCGAAGGGCTCTGTTTTATGCCTTTAATTTTATCCGCTAGCAGCGCATGGCAATTGGCGTTAGTCACTTTCGCAAAAGTGCCATCTCGCATTTGCAGCAACCCTTTCTCACCATGCGTTTTAATAATAATTGATGACATAAAATTCTCTCCTTGAATTGTTTATGTCACTAGTATTGCGATGAATATGTCTTGGTGCTTGCAAAAACCAATGATTGATAGTTATACAGTAAGAACAGTATTAATAAGCCATCAATATAATATAAAAAGATTTGTGCCGTGATGCGTGCTGTCACTCTATTAAATAGGTTCTTACTGGTTATTATCGTGATCACAAAGGATAAAAATTAAGCGGGTAAGCACTGTTACCGACCAAAATCGCTCGGTAATAGTCGAGAAAATTTGCTGTTTGGCAATGACAACACGCAGTTATTTATCAACCTATTGCTAATTTAAGGGCATTTAGAGTTAGTATCACTCGCCGTGCATTCAATACATTATGGTTGGCGATAACAAAGGATAAAAGTTAAGCGCATCTGGCTTTTTTAGCGCTGCAAGGACTGTTACCGACCAAAATCGCTCGGTAACAGTTGAGAAAATTTGCTGTTTAGCAATGACAACAAATGGTTATTTATCAACCCATTGCTAATTTAAGGGCAACAAGTTGAATAAAATAGTGTCTTAGGGTTGGGGCATAACTCGCCAGTGCATTCATTGCGTCGGCGGTACGCTTTCAATGTTTTCCATACGCATGGTTAGCCGATAGAGCGGCCACCATATCATTAACCCCCTCGGTTAACTTACTAAACTTACTGCTGTCTTTGCGGGTCATCACCACAAAAACGCCGATATTTTGTTGTGGGATCATCGCCATATAGCTATTAAACCCACCTCCACCACCCGTTTTCTGATAAATCCCCGGCCGACCATTTTGTGGCTTCATATAAACCCAGCCAAGGCCAATACCATCCGCATGACCTGCAACATCCATGCCTTTGACATCAAGTAATTTTTCTCTTGGGAAGTAAATACCTTGCTCACGTGCTGCTGTGGCTTTTCTTAGGTTTTTATCCGTCGATAAAAATTGCTGCATCCACTTTTGCATATCCGCAGGCGTAGAATAGACACCACCGCTTCCTGCCGCCGCTAACGTGTTATGGCATGGGCTTGGCTTAGTGCCTTCCATCAACCTTGCGCATTGAGAGGCGTTAGGCGTATAGGTTGTTTCGGTCATTTTGGCTGGAGAAGTTACATAACGACTGAACAACTGTGGATAGGACTGCCCCGATGCTTTAACCATTGCATCAGCAAGCAGATCATAAGCAAGGTTTGAGTAAGCAGCTTCGGTTCCCGGTGTCGCATCGAGTTTACCATTTTTTAGCCAGTTCCAACGATTATCCTGCGTTGGCCAAATAAAAACAGGTCTACCCCATTTCCCCCCCGGCTGCTCACGTGGTAATCCGCTGGTATGGCTTGCTAAATGGTATAAACGGATAGGGTGGCCACTACTATTATCAGGTACAGTGACGCCATGATAACTGTATTGTTGTAGAGGATCCGTTATCAGTAATTTTTTATCCTGCTCCAGCTTAATTAAGATTTCACTGGTCATTAACTTAGTGATAGAGGCAATCCTAACTAGCGAATGAGGGCCCGGTTTTTTACCATTTCCGGGGGCGGTTTCCCCATAATAGCGTGATAGTGTTTGGTTATTATCAATAACAATGATTGCCATGCCCCGAGCATCGCTTTCGTTAAAAATGCGATTTGCATACAGATCGACAATCTTCGCAACCCGCTCATAGGTTCTTCTATCGCCTTCAAACACTCGCCAGTCATTCGACTCAGCGTCATTATTGCCTTGTAAAAACTTAGGTTGTTTTTCTGTCGTCGTTGAGCAAGCTGCTAATGCGAGAGACAATGCAGACACTGACAGAATTTTTAGAAACGATCTCTTCATGTTTAGGAGCCAGCCGATAGGTAATTTTGCAGATGGTCGAGCAGACCAAGGTTATTTTTTCTTAGCGAAGACCTTCATTAATGCACCTATTAGGATGCCAATAACTACGCCAGTCGCTATCCAGCCTATAAAACCCATGTATAAATACCTTTACTAATTCAACAATGTGCATACGCTAGCAAAAATCGTATGAAGTCGCCAGCAGCCTTGATGAAGCAAATGATTAAATCAAATATTTGACTAAAGTAACATATGTCTAGGCTGATCATTAAGCAAAAAGCATTAAATGGCTAATAGAGAGAGTAGTTATTCAATTTTAGAAAGCAGGACGGTATATCAATCAGGGAGATATTAAGCAACATGCTTTTTTTTTAATCGAACAAACTGAATAATCAAGATAAATGTTGCTAGTCGAGACAAGGCAAGTATAATAGCCACGTTTTCCAAGAAACACATCACTTCGTGCCGGAGTGGCGGAATTGGTAGACGCAGTTGATTCAAAATCAACCGCCTTCGGGTGTGCCGGTTCGAGTCCGGCCTTCGGCACCATAAGAACATCAATGGACGTCAACTGACGTCTTTTTTTGTATCTGAAATCCCAGTTTTACAAGGCTTTTCCCCACTTTTCAGTCTTCTCAAGTATACTAAGGTCAACCCACATCAAGTACCAGCTGTTGGTATATGTGTTGGTATCTCTCGATTCGATAATAGTTTGTACCAACAGAAGGAGATAAATCATGGCTCTTACTGATGCTAAAGTCAGGGCTGCCAAGCCTTTGGATAAATCGTATAAATTGACCGATGGTGATGGTATGCACTTGATGGTACATACCAACGGCTCAAAATATTGGCGTTTACAGTATCGCTTTGGCGGTAAGCAAAAAATGTTAGCGCTGGGTGTTTATCCTGATATTTCACTCGCAGAAGCCAGAGAGAAAAGAGATGCCGCCAGAAAGTTAATTGCTAATGGTTTTGATCCCAGTGAAAAGCGTAAGGAAGTTAAAGAAGAGCAACAAAAAGAATTTAATACCTTCGAAAAGGTTGCTCGTGATTGGCACGCGACCAATAAGAAATGGTCAGAAGGTCATAGTAACCGAGTCCTCAAAAGCCTTGAGGACAATATCTTTGCAACTCTTGGTAAACGCAATATTGTCGAACTGAAAACTCGCGATCTCCTCGAACCGATTAAAGCCGTAGAGGTGTCTGGACGTCTTGAGGTGGCAGCTCGTTTACAACAACGTGTGACGGCGATAATGCGTTACGCAGTACAAAGCGGTTTAATCGACTATAACCCAGCTCAAGATATGGCAGGTGCAGTTGCCACTGGTAAACGAGTCCATAGAGCCGCTTTAGAGCTCAAACGTCTACCCGAGTTATTACAACGTATCGATGATTATAAGGGAAGACCTTTAACTAAACTTGCAGTCAAACTCACCTTGTTAGTTTTTATTCGTTCCAGTGAATTGCGTTTCGCCCGTTGGGATGAAATCGATTTTGACAATGCCATGTGGACGATCCCTGCTGAACGAGAAGCGATCGAAGGGGTTAAATACTCTCATCGTGGATCAAAAATGCGTACTACTCATTTAGTCCCTTTAAGCCGACAAGCCATTGAGATCTTAAAACAGATCTACCAATTCAGCGGTAACAATGAACTGATCTTTATCGGTGATCATAATCCAAGAAAGCCAATGAGTGAAAACACGGTTAACAACGCATTACGTGTGATGGGTTATGATACTAAGACAGAAGTGTGTGGTCATGGTTTCAGAACGATGGCATGTAGTTCGTTGATTGAGTCAGGGCTGTGGTCGAAAGATGCAGTAGAAAGGCAAATGAGCCACCAAGAGCGTAACTCAGTGAGGGCTGCTTATATTCATAAGGCAGAACATATTGATGAACGCCGATTAATGGTGCAATGGTGGGCGGATTATTTGGATGCTAATCTGGAACAAACTATTTCGCCATTCGACTTTGCAAAGTTGAATAATCCAATGAATCACTAAAACTTTAGCCATGTCATATAGGAGATCCATTTTCAATACGAGGAGTCGAATACTACGGTAGTATGCCGACTATATCGATTCATTGAGAAATGGGGGAAATATTCTTCATGGGAATTTTCATCGTCAAAACGCATGATAACTCACCACGATTTATCGTAATACATCTCATTCAATAAAGAAGCTTTATCACTGAAAGCCTCTGTCCTCGCGGACAGGGGCTTTTTTGCTTTTTAATCAAAATAAAAGGAAATTATCATGGAAAATTACATTCGTTGCCCGGCCTGCGATTCAACTCGCATTCGTGAACGTCATATCGGGAAAAAGACCGGAGCTGTTGCTGGTGGCGTATCAGGCGTACTAGCTGGAGCGTCTATCGGCTCTGCTGTTCCTGTTGTAGGGACGATTGCTGGTGCTGCGGTAGGCGCTCTATTTGGACGTTTAGTAGCTGGAGCTACTGCTGGGGCTGTGAGTGGTTCAGCTTTAGATGGCGTGGTATTTGATCGTTATGAATGTATCGAGTGTGAATACACGTTTGATTGATAGCCATAAGTTAACGGAAACCCCTGATGGGGTTTCATCTCTTAGGAGTCTGTGAGTCTGAACTGCCCCTAGTTTATTGGACAGGGGCTTTTTTCGTTTTAACCCGCGCAAATTGAGATCATGATAGAAAGCATAACATGTTATCGGGATTGTAAGGCAACTCATTATCCTGCTCTAAACCGTCATTAATCATTTTTAAAGCGAGTTGCCTGTTTTTCAGCTGATTGGCTTTTTATATCAATATCATCTTCTAAAGGGAAATAGCTCCCTTTATCAAAATATCGCCATTAATTAAATCACAATACATCAATAATAGGACACGAATATGCATATAACTGCGACGGCTTCCCCATGCCGAAAATCGGGGATGATTTCTGTTTTTATTACAAATTTAGGTAAATATAACGAAGGAGAGCTGATTGGTGAGTGGCTTGAGCTTCCAGCAACCTCAAAAGAGATCGAACACTGTTTAATGCGGATTGGCATTGATGGTATTCAGTATGAAGAGTATTTCTTGACGGACTATGAATCTTCAATTGATGGCCTTTCTTCTTACATTTCAGAATACAGTCTTTTAGATGAGTTGAACGAGTTAGCCACGCAATTAGCCATGTTATCGCCTGATGAAGTTGACCTTTATCAGGCAGCTATTGAAATCGGTTCTTCAACGAGTTCAATCCATGATTTAATTCATTTAGCGGATAATTTAGATTCTTTCCAGCAATTAGCGGGGGTCAATAATGAATATGATTTAGGTTATTACTGGATAGAAGAAAGTGGTTGTTATGATTTAGCACAACTGGGGCATTTATCCCATTACTTTGACTATGAACGCTATGGACGTGATGTTTGTCTTGAACAAGGGGGGATTTTTCACAGTGGAGGATATGTTTATCATACGGGGGGATAGATAGGACAACAACATGAGAGTCAAACCGCTTTCATCCCTTAAGGCGGGAAATAAAGAATGTCGTGGTACCCCAATGACATCCATAAGCTAGAACATTAATCAAACTAAACTCTATTTTAAGCCATCTTTACGGATATCCGTAAAGATGGCTATTATGGTATTCTTTTTTTATTTAATTCAAACTATTAAATGGATACTTATCTGACGGCCTACATGATTTATTCAGTCACCATGATCCTCATTCAACTTATCTGGAAATGTGAGCTGAGTGAGTTTGAAATGAACGCTAAGCGGGTATTGAAGAGTTGCCATTATGTAGGCTCTAACCGCAAGTCTAAGTTCTTAGGTGCCTGTGTTGAAAAACGGCAGTCATATTGCTGCTTTACTTCGCCACTTTCACGGATCATTCAAGTGCGTCCGCAATTGGGTCTTGGTTGGGGCAGTGTGAAGTCACCAAACTGTGAAGGTTTGACCGCGAGTCAGTTAAATCAGGTAGATTGGAGCCAAGTCAATCTGGATGAATGGATACCTATTTTGTCGATCACGGGCAACCTACCCGAAGTACCGTCACTGGCTCAGGAAGTACGCTAAACGTGGATGGAAACCGTCAAAGTGCCGCAGACAGAGCCATTGAACGGCTAAACGGAATGGATGCCCAGAAACTGCGTCAGGAGGCGACGGAAGAAATTTCGGGGAATAACTGATTGCTCCTATAAGAAGTAGAAAAATATTGCAAACTGGTCGCTTTAATAAGCCAATTAAGTGACCAGTTTGGCCCTTTATTTCTACTAATATTCTCGCTTTAAGTTTCTTTTATATTACCTATTGATTTTGAGTAAGAAATCAGAAAACGTATTGTCGATCAGCTCTGTTTCTCCTGTCTCAAAATCCAGAAAGACGACCGTATCATTTTCCTTGTTAAAGCAAATGTAGTTGCCGAAATTATCTATCGCAAGTAAGCAACCCGTTTTGCCAGAAGCGTTCAAATACGCCAGCATCCCGCCACTCCTGAAATCGGCGATGAGCAGAGCTTGACGAGCATATACCGGTGGCATTTAGCGCATTCCACTGGCAACCCGTCCTGAGTACGAAGAAAATGGCGTTCATTGCAGCGCGATTATCAACCCGCTTGCGGTGCGTACCCAGCGGGTGTTGAGTTTTATGCTCCGGAATCAGTGGAGCCATTTTCTCCCAGAGTTCATCACTGATTTGCCACTTGTTCCCCACCATGCTTTGCCCTCATAAATTATCATTATGTATTATCTGACAATTCCTTTTGGGATAGGTTCTAATCACCCATATTGCCAATGAGGTATCAAGCAAACCTATTTATTTTTACTTTTTTTCCAAATTATAAAATGAATAATCCCTAAACCACCGTGACCATAAATATAAATCTCAATTAAAATTGTGAGTGATTTATGAATACTTCTAGCCTCTAAAGCAAATGGAGACTGCTGTAACCATAGAAAAAACCATGCAATACCAGACAAAATAACAATTGATAAAGCACCTAACCCTAGCCCTTGAACTGTCGCGGCAAGCCCTTTAGGTGAGCTGTCTGGTAGCTTTTTAGCTAAAAGAGAGTTTATATCTTCTTTGATTTGCTTAAAATCCCCCCAGAGATAGGGATAAAAATATCTAAACCCTCTCTGGTGAAAACATAACACGACTAAAAATAACGTTAAGAAAAAAAGCACAAAGCCTGAAACGATATGAATCCAAGTAAATAAATAAGTCTCTTCAAAAAATGGAATAACTGCTGACTTAGTACCCGTCATCCAATTACTAACAATGATTTGCGATATCACTAAGAGTAGAATTAACATATGTAAAATTCTTATTCTTTTAGTCTGATAAAGACCAAAAAAATCCCAAATCGATTTAAATATGCCCACAATGCTTCACCCTTTTTATGATTATTCACACGAATACAGTTTAATTGCTTATAACTCACTTAGTTATGGCTTTAAGCCCTAACTGTAGAATATTTTAGATGAAATACAGTTCACATCTACAAGTTAATTACAATTATCATTTTAAGATTGTTGTATTTATAGGCCAATACCAATTAGTTTTTCCTGGGCGTTGCAATATTGGTACCATTGTCTGGAATAAATTCCTATTGAGATAGGTTCTTAGTATAAGTACATTAACTAATCAGTCAGAAAGGCATCAACAATGAAGAAAATAATTGTACTCTCATTTCTAGCAGCGTCTATGCAGGTCAATGCGACTTCCTGTTACAGTGATGATTACGGTAATACATCATGCTCAAATGGATTGTCAGCATATAACGACGATTATGGAAACACTACTTACAGTGATGGTATCTCGTCATATACGGACGATTATGGTAACACTACTTGTTACTGATAAAGACCGTTGCTGAGTTAATGCACCTTGAGTAATATAACAAGGAGCGCCGACTATTCTTGGGATAAAAGCGCCTTAGTTTTAAACTCGAATTGTGATCCACTTAGTCGACAAGTAGAAAGAGACTGGCAACATTCGCTGCCAGTTTGAAACGGCATTCTGACTGGAGTGTGTATTTTTACATGTTACTTCATTAAACGAAGAAATTGAGGATTAGAAACCTGCATCTGCAAGCTATTTTTGTATTCCGTGATTTTTCCTCGCACACAGACTTTTTGCTCATTAAATCTAGTCAGTTGACCAAAGCGGTTCTCAAAGCCTTTCAGGTTATCATCCCAAATTAAAATTGCTAACGATTGGTTCGGGTATGGCTTATCTAGATTTAGGTAAGTCGCCTTTCTACCCTTGTGCACTTGGGCCACGACTCCACAAGCCATTACTGTCTCACCAACATGCAAAGCGGCACGGTATGATTCAATCCTTTGTTCATTGGCCCTGACTTGAGTTGGTAGTGCCATTAAAGAAAGACATAAGGTTCCGACTAATGCTAAGTTTTTCATTTTAGAATATCTCAATTTGATTATTGTATTTTACGATTATCTGAGGCTGGCCATTAAATGAAGTGATATCACCTGAGATACAGAGTCTTTGATTTAAAAAGTGTTGGAACTGCTCACCGTATCTTAATACATTGTCTGCGTCTGAGTCTCAAACAACAGCCCTAAACGTTGTGTTCGGGGATGGGTATTCAAAATTAAGGTAAGTCCCTTTAGAAAAGGCTTTAACCTCTTTGACAACTCCGCACACGACCTGATATGTCCCAACCAAGCTTTTTGCTTGGCTGGTTGCAATAGCCCCTTGCTTGTGTAACCCCCCGCCCGAGTTGGTACCGCTTCATCAACGTTAACTTCTACCCATTCATGAATACTTTTTTTATCATCGGTTTTGGCATCATTACCATTAGAGCCTGTTAAGTTGTCAATTTCTATCATTGACTCACCGGAAGCATTCATAATGCTTATAGCAGCTCAACGGTCATCTATGGGCTGCTTCAATTCATTGAAATCTGGCACTTCAGATTTTGTCCACAGAAAGATAACTCCAACTAATACGGTAGATAACGCAACACTTATACCTAACCAAAAACTAGATTTAGACCCGGAAACCTTTTGGTTGGTCACCAACTCTTTTATAGGGGCTTATTGTTCCGGCGGCGCATGACGCAGAGCAAAGCCCGTTTTTTCAGGTAATTTAATTAATGTCATTAGTTACCTGCTAACCATGTCATCGTGACTCGTTATCTTATTAGTCAACTTAACCGATATTTTCATTGTTGAACGACGTTTGATGTTAAGTCGTCGGTTGAAAATATTGCGTATAAATTAACATTGCCTTCTCTTTTAAAACACCGTGAGTCACCTCTGGCTTAAAAGGGCTTTTAGCGAAAATCTCACCACTGCCTAACATGATGTTAAACCCCGCAATCTCAGCTAGCTCATCATGAGAAAGGCTATAAACCATCCGACCTAATTGACTCCATACCATCGCACCGGAGCACATACAACAGGGCTCACAACTGGTATACAGCGTGTACTCAGATAAATTCATGATTTTATGCTCAGAACAATACTGGCGAATAAGGCCTAGCTCTGCATGATAGGTTGGGTCACTTTCAGTGTGTATGTGATTTTCACCTGTCATTACGACTTGATTGTCTTTAACGAGTACGGCACCAAAGGGCTCATTACCTTTCTTTGTTGCCTCAGCGGCTAACTCAAGTGCCTGTGCCATAAATTGTATATCTAGCTCACGCTGTTTTTCCATATATCACTTCCTTTATGAGTTCATTTTGCTTATTTCAAGATTTATTACTGATTGGTAATTGTCTGTTAGCATTATTTTAGGATAATTGACAGATTTTTTAATCGATAGGATAATCGTTTTTTGCCCTTATTGGACTCTTATTGCTATAAAATAAAAGGATTAAGCCTAAAACAAAGCTCAATCCTTGAAAAATAATTCACTTATATCATCTAATTATTTATTTTTACTGTCTGATTACCCCAGCGCTTTTTACCTCACCATTTTTTCAAATATTCTTCGACTTTTTGAATAAATGACTCTTTAGGGGCTTTTTTACACGCATCGACAATCAGGGGAGTTGCCGTTTCGATACCACTAATATTTAAAGTGGAGTCTTCTACTTTTCCTTTTTGTGTCACAATCTCTGCAGCACCAATGGCGGTTGGATAAAAGTTGTCATCGATGACCAAAAAGTCTTCACACTTCCATTGCGATACAGGTTTAGTGTCCGTTGTTGCGAAAGCGGAAGTTGCCATTAAAGACATTGTAATAATACCGGCAAATAGAGCTTTATTCATAAATGTCACCTCATCTATAGTAGAATCTCTCAAGTATCCGTTTTAGTATAACTGATTTTTTAAAAAAGAAAGCTCTCTAAATTAGATGACCTTATAATCAGCGTTGTACATTGAATAACGCAATATGTTGTCAACCACGACGTTGATTATCCACAAACAATCACATTAAAATCATCAACGCTTACAGATAATTGGCACTAATTATACCATGGAGTTCAGCTTATAATTGACCACCCACACCTTTGAATTTTTCAACAAAAGCGGCGATTTTCTGAAAAACTGTTTGCTTCTGCGTTCGGTACTGTGGATTCAAAGGGATGAGCTTAGGTAATGCTTCATTAAGCGCAGTGCCATTTTCAGAGGCATACTCTCGCTTGAGTGATGAGGTCATATAACGTTTGGCTGCTTCTTCATTGAGCTTTTCAGAGACAATAATGGCATCGGCTTCGCGCTTCTGCTCCGCCTGAGCGAACTTAAAGAAGGCATCAATAATGCTAGCTTTGTCATTGAACTCATCTAGATTTGTCTGATGAATAAAATCAACCACTAAGCTCTCTTTCGCTCTATTGCCCAGGCTACCGCGGATCATACGGCGGACATCTTCAATCAAACCTTCTTTACTCTTGTTCTTCTTATTATGTTCAAAAATCAGTTCAAGAATGTAATCGAGATTTATTTCTTGAGATTTAAGCAAATCAACTTCAAAAACGACATAGCCCCAGTCTACTGTTGACTTATCTTTGTCCTGCCCTTCTTTATCACGGCGTAGCCAATTCTCGACCTTCTTCTCCCAACAAGTCAGGACACGACGATAGCGATTCATCCAACTGTATGTTCTCTCTACAACCCAGCATCCCGCCACTCCTGAAATCGGCGATGAGCAGAGCTTGACGAGCATATACCGGTGGCATTTAGCGCATTCCACTGGCAACCCGTCCTGAGTACGAAGAAAATGGCATCCACTGCAGCGCGATTATCAACCCACTTGCGATGCGTACCCAGCGGGTGTTGAGTTCTATGCTCCGGGATGAGAGGAGCCATTTTCTCCCAGAGTCCATCACTGATCTGCCACTTGTTGCCCACCACACTTCGCCCTCAGAAATTATCATTATGTATTATCTGACAATTCCTTTTGGGATAGGTTCTTATAACGCTTCTAATACTAATATTCCTGTCGCTTTACTAACACCAGATACTGATGCATTACCACTTAACGTAGCACTTACGGAAATAGTTTGGCTAGTTAAGCTATTTAATTGAATTCCCTGGCCATTAGCTAGAACTGGAGTTCCATTCAAAGAAACTTGTGCTGAAACGTTATTACCAAAATTTAACAGTCCATTTACAACATTACTTCCTGTTAATTTTAATTGGTAATTTTGGGCATTACCTGCAGTACACGAGATATTTAAATTCGTATTTTGTGTTAATCCATCAATATTTAAATTCGTTGATGAATAATTTAAATTTAAATTTTGACTATTTAAACTACAGACAGATTTATCTACAGGTGTTTCAGGTAAAACCTCAACAGATATTGGCATTTCAATAAAGACCCAATTATTAGGACTTGTACGATCACGACACTCCCAACTAGTCTTTGTTACTTCCTCCGCAGGATGGTCGTAATATATATCCTGTTCGAGTTTTGGTTGTTGTGACATAATAGAGTTTATCCAATCAATAGCTTGATTTTGTGCTGTTAAGCGCTCACCTGCAGAACAAGATGAAGATGTTCCCACACATGAAAAATTTGTTCCTACAGGACACCATTGATTTCTCATAGAAGTTGAGTAATACCAAAAAAAGTTCCCATTAGCTAGGGCCGCTGCTGATATTGTATATCCTCCCTGATATGTTGAGCTATTGAGTAAAGTTCTTCCCCAATCAATATCAGAGTAAGAAATAGAGCCATGGGGGATAATATAAGGCCGACTACCTCCTCCTCCGCCATTTTGATAATATAGGCTTGTACTCATTGCCCCCCCCCCCCAAGCAAACAACAAAAGTCCATATAATAATTTAATATAAACATTCTTCATATTACAGCCTCCATATTAAATGTAATTTTTTATAGATAGCAATTTATCTAGCAATTCCAATTAATTCATAACAGTCAAAATATTGATTCAAAAGTTTAAACTTCATAAGTTTTAGTGATTTTTTCCTTATATGATTAAAAATCATTATTAAATTTTTCATTTCACATTGTTAAGATTATTTATCTAACTTAGAAAATTAAAAATATATACCAAAGAAACATTAATTCATTAGCAATATAAAAAATGGATAAGAAACTATAAATAATTTTGGTTTCATACCTATTCGTTTTATTCATATTCCAACATAAAGGTTGTTGTTGCCTCAAAGGCGCCTCGCCCTACTGTTTTAGTATATAAGGCATTCGGCTCACCTTGTACATAAGCTTTCAGATTAAGATTATTACCGTTGCCAGAATGCAATTTCTGAGTATAGTTTTTAGCTTTATTCAATAAAATTGGTGTCCCATTTTCAGCTTCTAATCCTATGGCAATGCCACTCGCTTGACTCCCACCATTAAGCGCTAACAATCCCGGTAATGCCAAGCTTTCAGTTCCCTTGAAGGTCACTTGAACTTCTTTCCCCAACACTAAATCACAATTAATTAACCGAATTGTAAATGGCTGACTGTGTGTTCGAGTATTCAAATACAAATATTTATCTACAATAGTGCCAAAATCTAATTCGATATTTTCATCACCAGGATATACTTCGCAAGCGTCCTCAACCAACGTTCCATCAAATTGTACGGTTTCCGACTGCGCACAAAGCGGCACAACCACTAAACTCAGTGACAAGACTAAAGGCCATAATTGATGTAATGGTATTTGCATTTTTTTCATTTCCTTTTTATCGTGTCATTGAAAATCGATGGTCAATGTCCCGGTCGCAGAAAAATTATCACCAACCAGTTCCGTTCCAGCACGCTTAACCGGAACCGCCGATAATCTCGGTGGATTTGAACTATCAATGGCAAACGCCTTATTCAGCTCTAACGGTATCCCGTCCTTTTGAATTTGAATGCCTAATTTTCCGTTATTCATCGGGCTACTTGTTAGTAATGTCGCATTATCAAATCCCGTACCCGCCAGAGTTCCACTGAACGTCAATGTCACATTCCATGGTTGATTTAAGTCACCTTGACAATTCAATTGATACGGAATGTCTTGTTTAAATAGATTCCCATCCACTTTACGCACCCCCACCTTTCCAAAAGAAACACGTATAGGGTTAGTTTGTCCTAACTCACAAACAGGGGGCAGTACTAGCGTGCCATCAAAATGCCAATTAGCTTCTACCGCTAAGGGCATCATCATAAGGAGCCCCCCTAAACTGCATAAATAGCAATAACGTTGACTTGCGCTTATCAGTAACTTTTTCATTGATAGTTCACCTTTAATGTCGCCAACGCAGTAAAGCTACCGCCATCTGTATCATTAAAGCCTGCCGTCATATTTTTAATCGGCGCAGCTTTTAAAGAAGGCAAAGAGGTATAATTAATATTCACCGGCTGATTAATTGGTTGTTGGATATTGTTCACATAAAAAATAACGCCTAATTTATCATTGCTTGTTTTTAATGCGCCATTGCTATTAAACAATGTAGGGTCGCCTTCTAAGGTCAATGTCAGATTATTTTTTGCTAATCCGGTACACGATAGACTCAATGGCAATGTTTGTAAGTAGTTATTACCGTCAATGCGCGTTAATAAAATATCACCAAAATGGATCGCCGCTTGATTATTGTTATTTAGAATGCATTCAGGTGGCGTCACGATTAAATTACCGTAAAGATTTGCCCCTAACCCCCATGCAAATGGAGAGCTTATGACACAAAAAAAGCAGAGCGCCACTTGTTGTCGGTGAATAAATTTCATCTTGTTCTCCTTAACGGTAATCCACCACAAAAGTTAATGTCCCATTAAAATTTCCACCATCAGTTAATACCGTTCCCGAGGGTTTTACTGGCACCGCATAAAGCGCGGGCTGATTGCTACCATAAGTGAAATTCACAACATCACCATTACTTAATCGAGTCGAATCCTGATAAACCGCTATCCCGAGATTCGTCCGATCAGTACGAATAACATTTTGTCCATTGAGCGTAATCGGGATCCAACTGACCGTCATTTTTAATGCATTGCTATAGACATTCGTACAATTTAAGGTGTAATCAATCCGAGTACGTTTATAGCTGCTATTGTCAATCAGTGTTTCATGGATATCGCCAAAATTGACATCTGCCACCGTACCACTATTCACGGTACATTCTGGCGGCGTGACAACCAGCGTTCCTGTAAAATAGACATCCAATGCTCGTGATAATACCGGACTCAATAAACAAAGTAGGCCGATAAAATACCTAACAAAGAGAGTATTATTCATGAAATAGTCCCGCGTTTATTGATAATTTAACGTCACGGTCATTGTGCCAGTGAAAGATCCCGCATCACTGAGCATCATACCGCTAGGTTTTATCGGTACCGCATACAAGTTCGGCGGATTACCGTAAGTAAAGTTAATTGATGCTCCATTTCTTAATGGAGTTGAATCCCGATAAATGGCAATACCTAAATTTGTTCGGCTTGTACTGACAGCAGAAATACCATTAAAGGTTACCTCATTATCCCATGATACCCCCATCTTCAACGCATTTTTTTCTAATGCACTGCAAGATAATCCGGTATCAATCGGTGTTCGCTTATAACTCACCCCATCAATTAATCCTTGTTGCACTTCTCCAAAACGCACAATTTGTATTGAACTGTTATTACTAAACGTACACTGTGGGGGCATCGTAATGGTCAACGTTAAATTCAGATTTGCAGTATCGGCATGTACGACATAGAATAAACTTCCAAACAATAGCGTGCTAAAAAAAAGAACGCTGAACACAATAAGGCCTTTAATTCCTACGGTCACATGCTGTATCAATAACATCGTTGACTCCTAATCATAACTTACCTGAAAGCGAATAATTGCCTGATAAGCTCCCGAACTTAAACCTGCTGTAGTGCGGATCGGGGTAACATAATAAGTCAATTGATTCTGTCCCGGAGAAACAAGCTCAGGAGTACTGTATTGCCCTATTGCAAGAGGATGATAAGAAGCATTACTCAATTGTAATGCAATTCCTTTCGCCCCCGTAACGGCCGCTAATTGTGGGTTTTGATTGTCTGCCGCAGCCAAAAAACGAATTTTCATCGCAGGCATATCAGGACTCCACAATAAGTTGCCGAGTTTATTACGATTACGACTTTCACCACTTAAACAATCTTCTAAACGCAGTTGTACCGCGACAGGAGTACCTGTTTGACCGACTTTCTGTAATTGCCCCGTGCCTAATGTCCCCAGTTCAATCGTTTGATATGCGGAGGACATCGCTAATCGGCAAGCACTTTCCGTTAAAGCCCCGTGTACATACAATGTGCCATTAGCCCCATCGACATCCCAGTTATCCACTTTGTCAAGTTCAGTACTGAGGGCTGTGCTACTGAATAAGCACAATCCTAAACCGTACGCCATCATATAATGAGGTATCTTATTGGCTTCTTTCATGATGCTCTCCTGCGTTGAAATCTGCTTTAACGTCATCTTGTTTGAAGTTACTGTTTATCTGATACCACATGACAGCGATTATCTTGACAAGTAAATGTCAACGTTGGTCGCCCACCGTAGTCATTGATATATGTGAGTACAGGCTTACTGCCTAAAGCTTTTGCACTTCCGCCCATGAGCAAACTGCTTTTAGGAGCAACCATCAACGGTTCAAATCCCGCAACTGTTTTTCCGTCTTTCACTGAAGCGGCATCAACAAGCGTTACAAAATATGGCGTTGGATTCTCTACACTGTATTGATCACCTTGACGAGTAAGTGTGATTTTTTCTTGCCATGGATTTTCCATCTGTTGGCGAGTTGGAATAATCGCTTTTGGGCGATAAAACAACTTAATTCGCGTTTGTAACGCCAACTGAAGTGTGTTGGGTTTATCACTCTTAGGTGGGATTTCACGTAAATTGAAATAATAAACGGACTCCCTGTCTTGCGGCAGTGACGCGACACTCGGCAGTGCTTGAATTTTTACTTGGCTTTTAGCGCCAGGCTCAACACGCTGAACGGGAGGTAATACTGTAAAGGGCTCCGTGATTTTTTCACCTTGGGCATTTTCAATCCAACCTTGTGCTAAATAAGGTAATTGCTTATTTTCATTACTGATATTTAAGCTAATGGATTTATCTTCACCCGTCATAATTGCACGAGTGCGATCTAAAGCGATTGCAGCTTGTGCGGAAGACAGTGTCGTAGATATCAACATCGCTCCAACCAAAAAAGTGGCAATAGGATGATGATTTCTTTTATTGATTTTATTGCTCTGTAACATATTCTTTTACCTTAGTATGAAGAAGAGATAGACCTCTTCAATCATGTCATTTTTATTTTCTTAACCAGCTCTTTGAGCTGACCAAATCTGGCTTATTCGATGCCCCAGAAGTTAATAAATGAGGCGTAGAGAATGACGGTAAACTTACCGCATCCGATTCAACAACCGTCTCAGTCTGCTCAAGAGGTAAGATGTCAGTCGCATGGCACGGTAATAACCAATTCGTTAACAATGTGTCGCTCTTCGGCAATATTTTAGGTAAGGTGATTTCACATTGTGCTTTATCATCCCAACGAACTTGTAACTTATCGTTAGGGTTGAGCCCCGTTAAATACGTACTCCCATCATCCCCTACCATTCCCACTTGTTGGCCTTTCACATTGAAAACTTGTGCCCCAAATGGGGGAACACTATTATCAGATAAACGCAATAAGGCCATTGCACTGTGCCCAGCCACAACATCGAACTGGCGGTAGCCAATAGCACCTTCTGTAAAAGTACCTTGCTTAATCGATTGTGATACCTGAGCATCTTCAGGTAATGTATTTAAATCGACACTGACTTGATTACGGTAATAACTGTTCACGTCTGTTAATACCGCCTGACCAAAATAGTTTGTTCGGATGGTTGAGCCATAACCTCGTAATGGGATATCAGGAACCCCATCCGTATCAACAAAAATTCGAGTCCCCCCAAGCTGATTACCACGATGCATCACCACACCTTGCTTAATCGCCGTAAAACCACCTTGAAGTGATAAGCCAGCAGAACGATATCTATCTTGCTGATAAGTGGCATTTGCATTGATTTGAGCTAAATCCGCTTGATGCGTGTAATAACCACTCACTAACCCACCAGAACGAGACCATCCGGTACTTAATTGGTAATTAGTCCGTTCATCTAATCGGTCGTAATAACTAACTCGTTGAGAATTATCACGCTCATCCCAACTGCTGTTCATGCTAAGCGAACCACTCTCCCCCCAAGGCAATGAAAGGGAAAGGTAGGCGCCATCATCATTAGTCTGCCGATACCGATTTCGATAAGCCGTCAAGTTAACACTTAAATTTTTCCATTTACCGATATCAAAATAGCGCGCTAAAGACAGACTATAACGGTCATTATCAGGCTGATCCCAGTAGGTTTGATGGTAATAATTTATATAAGCACTGAGCCCCAACTCCGGAAATTGTTGGTTATAGGAAACCGTATACATTTCCTTACTGCTATACTGGCGGACCCCCGTAGACTGTGCATTTAAGTACTCAGACATACTCATAAAACCTTGTTCAGCAAAGCGATATCCCGCAAATGTCACTTGGCTATTGTAGGCATCAAATCGTTTTGAATAGCTCAAGCGATATGAATTACCGTGATACGTTTTATCGCCGATTTCAGTTAACCCTTTTAACCGTGAACGCGCATGGGTGATATCAAAAGACAGCGCGCCAAACATCATTAGATCTCGACCGATACCGACCGCTGCAGAAGCGTAATTCTCCGCAGCAACACCGCCACCATACAATGACCAGCCGTTATTGACTCCCCATGAAAACTCGCCGCTCGCAAATGTTTCACCACTAACGTGGTGGCGCCAATCAGTTGGGCGTCCAGCGGCAAGCTTATAACGCAATTGTCCCGGGCGAGTAAGGTAAGGAACACTGGCTGTATTCACCGTAAACGTTTGAATCGTTCCATCTTGTTCTTTAACTTCAACATTAATCTCACCGGATAGCGCATCATTTAAGTCTTGAATACGAAAAGGACCTGCAGCAACTTGCGTTTGATAAATAATACGGCCTTGCTGACTCACGATAACAGTAGCATTACTTTTGGCTACCCCCGTTATTTCGGGAGCATATCCCCGTAGATTGGGCGGTAACATATTGATGTCAGTGATCAAACTCAGCCCCGTAAATCGAAAGCTGTCAAAAATATCGGAAACTAAATAATCTTCACCTAAGGTGAGTTTTGCTCCGAGAGATTTAATTGCACGATAGACATAATACCGCGTCCAATCTAATGAACGGGAAGTACCTTGACCTTGCTGCTTGTCTAAACGTAGTTGCCAATCTGCACGCATACGCCACACACCTAAGTTCACACCCGCAACACCATTGCCGCTAACATTAGCATTTGTTCGTTGTCCGCCCCGAGTTTGCTGACCAACCTGAGCATTGAGGTTATAATCAAAAAGAGCGCCGGGTAATCCATCCTCCCAGCGAGCAGGTGGATCCCAGTTTTCGGCTGTATACTCCAAATAGGCTTGGGGTAAACTGATATATAAAGCAGAAGCGGCTAAATCCCCTTTGACTTCCGTACCCGGTAAGCTATCGAGAGATAAACACTGACCATCATGCCACCATTTTAATGTTGGCAATAAATCAGGTTTAAGCGCTAGTTGCTCAACTAACGCAGGGCTTAAACAGGCAACGCTCTCATCTGGCTGGCCGTCGGGTACGTAATAAAATACGGTTTGTTCCGGTAATTGATGTTTATTTATAAAAATAGAAAAACGATATTCACCCGGCATTAAATAGCCCGGACGTGAAAACTGGGCTAAATCAATATTGGCGCGGTCATTGACATCCAGAATATCCGTATTAAATTCAATCTGCTCAGCGTAGCTATTACAACTTAGGGACAGAGCAACAAGCACTCCCATCAACCGAGGACGGCTTATCCGTAACAACGGCATATGAATATAACCTAGGGCCATCATCTCGACCTTCTTATTTCTTTTTTTATTAATAAAATCATTAAGCTTTTAATTTTCATGCAAAACCAAGTGTGAATTTTTGCATCTAAAATCAATTAATGAATTATTCATAATCCAATTTAAAACGTAATTGGCTGTAATACTGTCCTGAAACTAATGGAGCATGATTAGCCACTAATCTTAATTCGTAAGCTAAATCATGGGAGCCCTGTGTCAATGTTTGAGCAGACAGAGCCTGCCCTGGAACAATAATTGCTCCGTCGTCATTGCGCTTAATTTGCAATCCGACACCATTTGCTTGTCCATTTACACTAAATAATCCGCGTTGATGTGCACCATCAAAGGTGACTCGAAAGTATTGCCAATTGGGTTTATTTGGGTTTTGACGTTCAAGAACACAATTAACTAACTTAATAACAAACGGATGTGCAGGTCCTTGTCCATCTCGACGGATATCACTGAGAGAGAGGCTGCCCATATTAATAGTCTGATCACGGCTCCCTACATCAATAGCGCAGGCCGTTTCAATGATACTGCCACTCATCTTTACTGAGCCTAACGCATTGGCAGGGGAAATATCGATGAGGGCACAGATACTGAGACTCAATGAAAGCAGTTTACTGAGCGTTAAATATTTCATTGCTTCCTCTTCTACACAGGCTTCCCTTTGAAATAAACCAGCAAAATGTCCTTTTTTGCTGGCTACTAAACAACAATTATTCGTATGACAGTGTAAAGTCAGCTACAGAGCTAAATTCACCTGGGGTAATAGTTTTAATATCACCACCATTACCAACTAAATACGCAGAAAAACGCAGAGTATTCTTGCCATCTTGAATATTTTGGAATGGTGTTGGTGTACCTAACGTAATAATATTCCCGCTACCATTAGTAATTTGTACGCCTGCTCCTGCACCAGTACCAACGATACCTAACGTTTGATTCTTATCATCAAATGAAGCCGCTGCGCCACTAAATGTTAATTGAACACCTTTATCAAACCCAGTCATATCACAATTTTCTAAAGCAATATCAAAAGTACGTGGACTAGATTTACCGCCACCAACTAACGCTACATTTGATATTTGACCCAGCTCAACAGTTTGATCAATTGAATCTGGTGAAATAGAGCATGGTGCATCAATAATAGAGCCTTTAAAATTCACTTTTCCGTGCCCCATATCTGCAGCAAGTACAGAAGTGCTCATAGCGCTAGAAACTAATGCTAATAAAAATAACTTTTTCATATATTCCTCAATGAATTACAAATAAACAACTTAACTTATTTCTATAGAATATTTGTCTACTATAATTAATAAAAGTAGACAGTATCAGAAGCCGCTATTGATTTTTTCAACATTAATGCGTCATCAGAATTTGATTTTTCCATCTCAAGTAAAACATGTTTAATTACTTTCTCAAATGGAACATTTAATGCTATTGATAAATTAAATAACATATCTACTGAAATTTTATTAATACCTCGTTCATATCGAGACATCTGTTGCTGTGAAACATTTAGTTTCTTTGCCAATTCAGCGCCAGTCATTCCGCACTCTCTTCTTATCTGTTTAATAACAGCTCCACAGTAAGTTGAAACTTGATTATTTTGATTGTCGCACTGGCTATTAATTTTACTCTCTTTAAAGTGCATATTAGTAATCTTTCCAATAAATGAAAATAATTACCAATTTAAAATTAGTAATTAAATATAATTTCCGAAACGGACTTAGCCGAGACTTAGCCGAATGAATACAATTATATAGAGTAAGCTTTTAAAAGCAACTCCCCTCTCCTCGCACATTTACTTAAATATTTAAATGTTACAGTTTTAATAATTAATAAATTCACTTAAATATCATGCAATTAAAAAATAAAACTTATTTGTTTAAATTTCAATTAATCACAATTTGATAACATGACCATAGTGTTATAATTCAATACATAAACAAAAAAAATTTTTTTAACCTGAAATTAATACTTATTAATACTTTATATTAATTTGTAACAAACAAATGAAAAACAACCATTGTTTACGCCTCTTAAGCGTTTAAAAAAAAGCAAAAATCTGAAAAATAAAAAAATAATCATTAATTATCAAGCCATTATTAACAACCCACAAAACGAGTTAAAATGAAATATTATCTAACATAGGGGCTGTCCTAGATAACTAAGATCATCTAGGATAGTTCTATGAGAAAAAGTAGACTCAGTCAGTATAAATGAGCACGGTTACTTGAGCTGTTTATTGCTGGCTCCACAGCCCGTATTGCCGCAGAGTTAGTTGGTGTCCACAGAAATACAGCCGCTTACTATTTTCATCGCCTCAGAGTGCTGATAGCTGAGCACGTTGATAAGCACACTTGGTTTGATGGCGAGATTGAATTGGACGAAAGTTATTTTGGTGGTCGTCGTAAAGGTCAACGTGGCAGAGGTGCTGCCGGAAAAGTGCCTGTTTTCGGGCTTCTCAAGCGTGGTGGCAAGGTTTATACCAAGGTCATACCCGATGCTAAATCGCGGACATTACTGCCAATAATTGAGTCAAAAATTTACCCTGACAGCATCGTCTACACAGATAATTTTGCCAGTTATGACGTACTGGATGTGAGCGATTTTAAGCATTACAGGATCAATCACAGCACCCAGTTTGTCGACAAAAAAGACCGGCAAAATCACATCAATGGCATAGAGAATTTTTGGAACCAAGCGAAGCGTCACATGCGTAAATTTAACGGTATTCCGAAGGCTCATTTTGAGCTGTATTTAAAAGAGTGTGAATGGCGATTTAACACACCTAGTGCAAAACAACAATTAACTATGCTAAAACAGATAGTTAAAGGTAAAATTTAAACCTTATCTAGGACAGCCCCCTAACATATTTTATATGTGATTTTTTATCTTACACTCACCAATTTTTACATAATAAAATGACCATATATCATACTATTAGATACTATCCCAAAAGAAATTATCGTATGATATAAAGAATTACGATAATTTCTTGGGGTGACGTATGGAAGGTAGCAAATAGCAGATTAGCGGTGAACTCTGGAATAAAATGGCTCCGCTAATTCCAGAGCATAAAACTCACCATCCTCAGGGGATGCATCACAGACGCTTCTATAACTAAGCCGCATTGCCTCTGCTGAGGTGTTACATACTTTATGCCACTGTGTTTATACTCATTGTTATACCAATCAACAAAATTACCAATCCAACACCGATCGTCTTCAATAGAAGAAAACCCATCCATTGACCATGAAGGACAATACTTTATTGTTTTGAACAACGACTCAGAGTATGGTGTTCTGCACAACTAAATCAGGACATTTTTCTTAAAGAATTTTGTTCATACTCAATGGGGATCGATCACCGTTGGCAGTATGAAGTCTTTCTTGGTTGTAATAGCGCATATACGCGGTAACATCTTCTTTCGTCTGTTTCCGAGTCGGCTGTGGGATTTTCAGTACCCAATCGTGCTTTAAGCTACCAAAAAATCGTTCAACAACGGCGTTATCCCAACAGGCTCCTACATCGCCTATGCTTGCCCTAATACCATAGCTTGTCAGTAAGTTACGATAGTGCTTACTTGTATATTGAGAGCCTCTATCACTATGAAAGACTAGGCCTTTTTCTGGCTGGCGTAAGTTATACGCTTTCATCAAGGCTTTACTGACTAAATCTGCCGTCATTCGTTTATTGATGTGCCACCCCACAATACGGCGTGAATATAAGTCCATCACGATGGCTAAATACATCCAGCCTTCCCCTGTTTTTAAATAGGTCACATCACCCGCCCACACTTCGTTAGGTGCGTGAGGATTAAAATTTTGATTGAGCAAATTATCGGCTACGGCATCACTGTGTTTGCGTTTTGTGGTGACTTTGTAAGCAATGCGCTGAGTGACAACTAGGCCAAGCTGAACCATTAGCTTCTGAACGCCATAAGCACTTACGCTAAAGCCCTCTTTGCATAACCGTTTACGTAACGTTCTGTAACCTAAGCTATTTCGCCTCTGTTCAAAGATGGCTTTGGCTCTACGGTACAGACTAAGTTGTTCAGCGGTGATCAATTTTGCTGGGCGTTTAAGCCACGCATAGTAGGCAGAACGGCTTATTTTCATTAAGTTGCAGAGCTTCAGCACGGGAAACTGTAAGATAATTGCTGAATCGTTTTAAACGCTACTTGGTTTCCTTTAGCAGGAGGGCGCTGGCTTTCCTAAGAAACACATTCTTCTTTTGCCTGTAAAGTCATACCCATTCTCTCGGCTTGGCGTTTGAGATTTTTTAGTACCCTTTCTTTGTACCGCTCTTCGTAATATTCAGCGCCAGGATCTTTATACTTTGTGCCATATTTCATTGCATTGTAAAACAGTATAGCTATCTTTCTTGCAGTGGCAGTTACCGCTTTTGCTTTACCAATCCTAGATGAGAGCCTTCGATAAAATGCACCAAGGGCTGTATCTGAACGACCAACGGTCGTTGCTGCTAGCCTGAGATGAGCGACAACTCGATTATTACTCTTTCGGGAGTGAGAAGACATGACTTTACCACCACTAATTTTTGACCCTGGGCATAATGTTAACCACGATGTAAAATGCTTTTCAGTCGGCCATTTATTCATATCTGTACCACACTCAGATATCAGTCGTAACGCAAGAAAAGGGCCTATGCCATGAATTTGCGTGAGATCAGCCCCTATTAAACGATAAAGCTTTTCTCGCACATCAAATGTCATTGCGTTTGCCTGCTTTGCTCTGTGCTTTGGTTTGGGGATAGGCTCATCGGGTTCGCTCGAATTTATGCAAAGCCTATCGAGTGCAGCTTCAATTTGTACATCACATTCATTTACTTGTCGCTGGTACACATCATACAAAATAATAGCTTGACGTAGAGCAAATAGATGTTCTGGCTGATAGTTACCTTTTAGGGCCGCACAAATTGTTTGTTCATCCGCTTTACAACGTGGATCTCTGAATTTTGCTAATATAGCTGGGTCGTGCTCGCCAGCAACGATGGCTCTTACAATCTTCATCCCCGTTACGCCTGTGATATCAGAAACGACTATATGCAATTGAACGTTCATGAATGTGAGTGCTTTTTGCATATGTTGAATATGCGCTGCTGCATAATCCAACATACGTTCTCTGACTCGCATATATGTCCGAAGTTCAGCTATTGTAGCATCGGGTCTAAAACTGGCTTTTAGCAAACCACATGCATGAAGCCGCTGGATCCATTGTGCATCTCCCACATCAGTTTTCCTACCTGGTACTGCTCGGGTATCACGTGCGTTGGAAAGGACAACCTCAAAACCATGTTCTTCCAAAATTTCATACACAGGTACCCAGTATACACCGGTCGACTCCATAGCGACATTCGTTATTCTACATTTAGTTAACCAACGTGCCATGTTATGGATATCGCCAGTAAAAGCTTTAAACGTTTGGACGGATTTGTCACTGCGATCAGGAGGAACGGCGACAACATGAAAACGGCCACCTATATCTATACCCGCAGTATTAGGATTGATGACAGGAAGTGATTGGGATTTTGGTTTTAATTTTGACATAGTAACCTCGGCTCAATTGTGAATACCGGATGGGGAACTCGGATTAATCACTTTCCTAAACGGGGTCTATGCCACCAATATCGGGTCCGCAGATTTCCCTGGGTCAGGTTTTTTGACGGGGATTTATGTCTCCAAAAGGCGTACGACCACTATCCGGTTAATTTAGAGTATAGATCTTTCTATGTTTCTAGTCAGATGGGGGATATCGCGAAATGTAGGCAGTTTTTTAAAATCTCTTTCTCCATCCTAAGTTCTTTATTTTCCTTTCGAAGTCTTAATAGCTCAGCTCTCTCATCGGAATTCAAGCTGCTACCAGATTGCTCAGCGTCGAATTTTGCTTTCCAGTTATAAAGTAATTTATCGGTGATCCCTAAAGAAGCTGCCGCTTTTGGCACGCTATAACTTTGCTCGGTGACTAATGCGACCGCTTTGTCAATGGCAGTTTAATTATGACCCCTTTAAGGATCCGATTGGCAATTTAAAATTGACCCCATTGATTACATTTCAGACACTATTGGCGCAATACCTATTTTACGCTTATCTTTTAAACGATAACTTTCACCGCTAATTTGAATAACATGACAATGGTGTAATAACCTATCTAACATCGCGGCTGTTAATGTTGTATCATTGGCAAACGCTCCAGCCCATTGACTAAAGGGCAAATTACTGGTTAATAATGTACTCCCTTTCTCATACCGTTTTGCTATTACATTGAAAAAGAGGTTAGCTTCTTCTCGCCCAAAAGGTAAATAACCAATTTCATCAATAATTAGGAGCTTGGGACTTATCACAACCCGTTGTAAGTAGGATTTTAATTTACCTTGATTATGTGAGGTTCCCAGTTGTAATATTAAATCTGCTGCGGTAATAAATCGCGTTTTTATATTCGACATAATCGCTTTATAGCCGAGAGCTATCGCTAAATGGGTTTTTCCAACACCGCTCGGACCCAGCATAACAACGTTCTCATGACGTTCAATAAAACTGAGACCCGATAATTCAATTAGTTGGGATTTAGGAACACCGCTAGCAAAGTTAAAGTCATATTCCTCAAGCGTTTTGATGTTAGGTAACCCTGCAAACTGCAAGAGTGTCGCCTTAGTACGCTGCATCTTAGCATTGATTTCCTCAATCAGAAGTTTTTCAATAAAGTCAGCATACGACCCTTCTTGTTCAAGGTGTTTTTCAGCAATCCTAGGCCAGCTTTCAGTTAATGCGTAGAGTCCTAGTTGGCGACAAGCATCAGCAATACGTTCAGATTGTAAATTCATAATGTTCCCTGCAAAAGTTGATCATAGACGCTAAGCGGATGCTGTAGGCTTTCAAATGGCATCGGTGTCATATTTATCTTCTGATAGCTATCAATATTGCCAAACTTTATCGGCAATGGCAGTAAGGCATTCTGCTCTGTGATTAAGCGTTGGTTCGGTATTTCACCTGTCGTACCGTGGACTCTTGCATTGGCAACTTGAGTTAACCAGTAACCGACATAACCATTTGCAGTTTGGACACCCAGTTGTAACTCTGACATCCTTAATGTTGCTTGTAATGGCACAACAAAGCTTGATTTTAGGTAACGGTTAAAACGTTCAACTTTCCCCTTTGTTTTGGCTCGATAGGGGCGACAAACGGTCAGGTTAAAACCATAATCCTGAGCAAGAGATAAAAGCTTAGGATTCCAACGATGCTCTCCTACTCGGTAAGCATCACGCTCAAGGATGATCGCCTTTGCGTTATCAAAAAGAATCTCATGAGGAACACCGCCAAAAAACTCGAAGCTACGGACTAATCCATCAACCCATGCATCGGTTCGTTCATTGTCATAAAAATGAACATAACTGACCTGAGAATAGCCCAGCGTTGTAACAAACGCTTTTAATGCCTGTTTACCTCGTCGAATGATGGCAAAGTCCACCTGTAATTGCTTTCCTGGCTCTGTTTCAAAGCGCAAGATACCCACTCAATATTCGACGTTTTCCTTGATACCCCAAAGCAAGAAGTTCTTCATAAAGAACGGATGCAGGTATCCAATCAGGATGAGCAGTATCAATCCGAGACTGTATGTAGTCTTTAAATGGATCCAATTTACTTGCCCGGGGTGCTTTACGCTGATAAACAGGTTTTGTATCGGTACGTTGCAAATACTTTTTAACTGTATTGCGTGCTAGACCTGTTTCACGGGCAATCCTTTTGATCGATTTGCCCTGTTGTTTGAGAACTTTTATCGTCACAATCCACTCCTGAGTTAACATTGAAAGCGGCCTCACAAGTAAAACCGCTATATTACGTCAGGGGTCAGGATTCAATTGCCAATATGGGGTCATTTTTACACTGCCAGTAACAGCTTCTTGCTTAAACTCAGTGGTATAAAATCTATTTGTTCGTTTTTTCATTTAACACCTCAATAATTGGATTATATTCCATTATTAAAGTGTCCTGTTTGATTAAAGCAGATCAGTTCATGTTGCTCTCCATATTGTGCATCCGTATTTTATCGGCTGAACAGGTCACGTATCCAAAGGGCTGATGGCATTTCAAACGTAATACTCTCGCTCAATGAAAGTCCCAATGATCTTGTCATGCATGCTGGATGATTTTGAATACCCTAACGTCTTGCGATTAAGTCGTTTCAATCGGTTACGCAACGTCAGATTTTCACGCTCAATTCGCTGTGTGTATAGCTTTCCTAAAATAGGTTTTTCGCTAGGGAGTGTCTCTTTGTACGCCCTGTAACCATCCGTACACCAAAAAGCGATACGGAACCCAGACAGCAGTTTTAACAATTTCCCCAGTGTTTTCTTGCTTCGGGAACCAAATACATGAGCGATAATCCGCTTTAAGCGAGGCTCCCATGCATACCACAACCAACGCTGACGTTTTTTGTTACCGATAAATGACCACATCTCATCGACCTCACAAATGAGCTGAATTTGTAGGTTATCTAGGGGCAGTGTTGTTACATTCCGTGGCGAGAGTTTTTTAAAGTGCGGACGACGGCATTGATACTAATATGTAATGCCCTAGCGGTGTCACGAATACCCGCATTATTCATGGCAAGCTCAACCACTTGCTCTTTGATGCCGGGCTGACAAGCGTTGTAGGTATAATCGAGTTGAAAAGTGCGGCAACAGGCCTGACAGCGATAACGGGGATGACCTCCATTGCCGGTGCCATGTTTTTTAACAGGGTCGGTTAATCCACAGAATCGGCATTTTACTGAAATGGTAGCCATACTAAGCCTCAACAGAAAAGCTCAGTTTACCCCATTATCAACTCATTGAATACTCGACCGGCTGAACAATACATATTCATCCATGATAGCTGTTAATCCCCAATTTTCGGCTTGCCTATCAATCACCCATTCTACGAGTTGTTCTTTGGATTTCAACTTAAGTGTATGGTTCCAATCGTCTAACGGTGACCCCAACAGCAAATCATACCAACATAACCAGACCAATTTCGGGCGTATTTCCGGATCATTAAATTGCTGAAATAAACTGATTAATTTGTTCGCAAAGGCATGCTGGTTAAGACGCACACATTCACTGAGCAGTATACCTTCCAACATCGGGTGATAGCGTAATAACCGTTCATCGATATGAAAACTCAGGTTTAAATCCTCTTCTTCGGTGAGTTTATCAGGGCAGGCTTTGCCATACATCAGTCGATAGAGACAAGCTGGAATAACCGCCACCTGGCAGGCTTCATGACTCGAAAAACGAATGTACGACATCATCAAATAGTGACTGTTTTGAATGAGTGAATGACACATCCCCTGGCAAATGGACAACTTCGTATACCCATTTAACCAACGTTGATAATAACTCAATAACTCTTCATAACGAGCGGGCAGCTTTTTCATACTCTCGGTACTCCATACATTAATTCGTAGAACTAATTGGGTTAAATTGAATACGTTGACTTTGAAAGGATTAACCCCGAGAAGCCACAAGACGCGCTTGCAGCCATTGCTCTACTTCACTCTTTAACCAGCGAGAGCTACGCCCCAGTTTGATGGGTTTAGGAAACTCCCCCTCTTGGATTAATTTGTAAAACCATTTATCCGTCAAACCGGTTAGGCGAGTTATAAATTTCATATCAACGAATTGGTCATCTAGTAAGGGAATAGCTTGAGAACTCATTATTGAACTCCTGTCTTTAAAGTTAAAAGGCAGAAGGGATATCGATAAGTGTTTAGGGATATCTCTCTTCCAAAAGATATCCCCCTCATGTTTTTTATTGGTAGATTAACGGCTGCACCCAAAAGAACGCTCACCATCACCATAATATTTTGTATGTTCTTTGGCTAAGTAACGACAGCGCTGGTTTAATTCGAATATCGTGCTTTCATTATTAGGTTTATTATTATCTAGCCACGTTATGGCATTATCTGGAATATGAATTAAATAACGCTCCGCAGGGTAGTTCACACCAATAGCACTACACCATGCTTGCTGTATTAATGCATAGAGCGTCCCTTCAGTTTTAACAAAGTCACCTAACCCCCAATAAACATCTTTATTTAACAGCAAAAGAACATGATAGTGTTTTTTATTATTTATCTCACCGAACTCTCTGACCCAGACATAAGATAACGGGCATATGTGGTTACGCTTCCATATTTTATTCTTACGTTTTAGGTCAGCATTTATTTTGGCTTTTAACGATTCAAAGAATCGAGTGATGACCCTCGAATCGTTAAAGTGAAATATATTTTCAGATGGGAAACGCAAGTCAACCCGAATAGCAGTAACACGATTGTGAATTAAAAGTGCTTTACGGATAGTGTGGTTTATCTTTTGAATGTAATGCTCATTGTAGGTGTAACTAGACATGATTAATACCTGTGGTTGGTTTTATTTCATATCTAGAATGGATGTTGTTAAAAACAGGCATTCATCATTTAACCAAGATGATGAATATATGGATAGGTGAGTCAGTGACAGGGTAATGTTTAATCTTTTAGGTGTGGTTATGATGCTGGTTATCTTTATTAAAATAATACTATACCAACACGATAAAGCCTTTTTTTATCTTATCATCAATGCCCGTGACAGCGCGTTTTTGAACCACAATGAGCCGCTTCTTTTTGAGGAGAGTCAACTCTGATATTAACTTATCTAAAGATTAGCCTTTACTCTAATAATAATTAGTGCAGTTATCGTGAGTTTTAGCACATAAATAGGGGTTTTTATGTAGTACAATGACACCTTAAACACTACGTAAAATACTATGTAAACATATGCAAAAAATACTACGTGGAGAATAAATGATAAATATAAATGTCAATGATAATTATTTGGAGTGCAGACAATATTATGCTGTTTTGTTCTATATGTTTTCAGAAAAAACACTGTCGCCTAATGAGCTTTATAAAATGATATCCGAAGCAAAGAATAAGAATGTGTGTACATTACTTAGTGAGTTAAATCAGCATGTCGGGAGTAGATTTAAAAATGTTGATTATTATCTCAGAACGATAGAGCAAAAGATTATCCCAATAGAACAATTATCTTTTTTAACGGATGAAAGAATATCATTTGTTATCTTAAACTTTCTCATGAAGTCGTATAATAAACATCTTATAGAAAATGATTACCCATCAATTATGGGGGGCGTGTATAATTACTCTCCCTTGAACTTGAACCCTATCATGGGCAGGAATATCTCTTTTCATTATATTGTTTGTTTTTTAGACTTTTTAGTTTTGTTTATAAACCCTAAAGATTTTAATGATTCAGTCTTTTGCATGAAAGATAAAGCTTCGTCTGTTTCTAAAGAGTACCCCGATCCTTTTTTATTTTTACCCAGAAAAAATGAAGCATTAAAATGGATAGCCGAGAGGATGATCCGCGCAAATATTGCTGTTGATGATGATGTTAATGTTCTTATTCAAAATGAAAAATGGAAATTGATTATTTCCTGTTTTGATTATTGGGCTATTATTTCAAGTGTAGAAGCAGTCAAGCTTTTTCTATCTCAAACAAGAAAAGCTTGGAGCCAAAAAAAATATCGTGATGGTGTTAAAGATAAGGCTGTACTGAATACGTATATTTCCAAATCATCAATGGTAAAATTAAAAAAAATAGCCAAAAATCATAATAAAAATATTAACGAAATTATCGAGGCGATGATTGATCAAATTGTTCTACCACGGGATTCCATTGAAGAACTCATACTGCTAGTTAAAAAGAAAAATTTAAAATAATTTCAAATACATATTATCACCTTGAATAATGATAATTTTATTTTCAAGGAGTTTGTATGAATCAACATATTGAACTGGAGAAGGCTCTCGCAGTCTTTCCCTTTTCATTTAAAACATCATTTTTTAACCAACTCAGTCAGCTCATCAATTACTCCCCCACCATCGGTTTGATGGGTAAAACGGGAGCGGGAAAATCCAGTCTTATCAACGCACTATTCCAATCGTCATTATCACCTGTGAGTGATGTTTCAGGCTGCACACGCCAAGCCCAACGCTTCAGCATGACGATGAACAACCATACTCTCACTTTTGTAGATTTACCCGGCGTGGGGGAAAGCCTTGAGCGGGATAAAAAGTACCACCAGCTCTATCGCAACTTATTACCAGAATTCGATTTAATCATTTGGGTACTCAAGGCCGATGACCGAGCATGGTCTTCTGATGAACAGTGTTATCGCTTTCTCACGAAGAAATGCGGTTACCAACCTAATCAATTTCTATTTGTCTTGAACCAAGCCGATAAAATAGAGCCTTGTCGCCAGTGGGATGAATACAAGCATCAGCCATCCTCAGAGCAGACCTATAACTTAAAATTAAAGCAACAAGCCGTCATAACCGCCTTTAAGCCGCATCATCCTGTGATAACAGTTTCTGCGGTCGAAAACTATCAACTAACTGAATTAGCAGAGCAACTCATACAGGCGTTACCGGCGCAAGCCAGTAGCGGAGTAGCTAGGCAACTGAACATCCCTTACCGGACGCAATCGGTGGAGAACGCTGCACGTAACGATTTTGGTCAATGTGTCAGTGATATTGTGGATACCTTAATCAATATCATTCCCTTGCCGCCATTGATAAGAAGTACGGTTAGCATCGTTAAAAACAGTATCGTCTCCGTCGCTAAATCCCTGTGGAGAATGTTCTTTTAACCTCTTACATTAAACCATTAATTATCACTCTCAGCGTCAGTCCTTAACAGGATTGGCGCTTTTTTATTTCTTTTTCTTGGAGTCTCAACTGATGAATAATTCAACTGAATGTGCAATTACAATGACACTCGTCCCCAATGAACAACGACTTGATTTTTGGCTCAACCACTTCGGGAGCGTGAAAGGCTGGACCACCTTTGAAGTGGTCATTTTTACCACTATGGGGCAGTTTTGTGATGACTATCAAGGTGGATATTGGGAATATTGCACCTTATCCAATGGTGGCGCTTTTATTTATCCAGATTTACCTCAAGAGACACTGACGCTGTTCAACCCACATAACGGTAACGAAGCCAACGTCAGTTGCGAAGCGGCAGGTATTGCCGTGTGTTTGATGATGTACAGTTTATGGTCATTTCAAACGGAAAGTGACATCCTCGTCGATCGCTTTTATCAATTGCGTGATTATGCGGCGCAACACCCAGAACGTTCCGCCATTTTCCATCTAATCGATTAACCACGTCCTTATTTACGCCTTCGTATTATCTGATTCATTATAAAAGTATCATCAGACTAACCCATTAATTAACTTACATTTATTTTTATATCTATATTATTTTAGTGAATCAATCATCAGAATGAGTCACTAAAAATGATACTCAATATACCTATCATTTCGAGAAAGCTCTGCACCGCAAGGTGTAGGGCTTTTTTGCTTATTACTGTCTATCAATATCGACTGAATTGGAGTTCTATTATGTTTACCTTACAAGAGCAAGAATCAACTGTTATCAAAACTAACCTTGTTCACCCTCGTGGTCGTGATACCTTTTGGCGTTTTTACTTTGGCACGGTGCCGGATTGGCAACGTATCGAAGGCGATATCTTTAACATGATGGCTAAATGCTGTCAGACCTATCAAGGGGCTTTCTGGGAGTTCAGTATGTTATCGAATGGAGGCGCTTTTATCTGGCCTGATATGCTCGAACCCTCCCTGCAAATGTTTAACCCGCATAACGGAAATGAAGCTGAGTTAAGCCCTGAAGCAACCGGTATCGCAGTCTGTCTAATGGTGTATAGCATCTGGTTGTTTAAAACCGAGAGTTCTGTGCTGATAGAGTATTTTTACCAACTTCGTGACTATGCGATGCAACATCCCGAGCAAGCACAAATCTTTCACTTAATTGACTAAGTTATTGATAACGCTTTAATACAGCGTCCACCAGCTTATCACCTCACTTATTTCCTTTATCTTATTTTAATTTATCAGTGTTATCACTGAGGAGAGCCCCTATGTCTCGTTTAGCTTCTCGCTTTGGTGCGGCAAATAGCATTCGTCGTGACCGCCCGCTAACCATTGAAGAATTGTTCCGCACAGTACCTAGCGTATTTTCAGAAGAAAAACACGAATCCAGAAGTGAACGTTATACTTACATCCCAACTATTACCTTATTGGATAGTCTTCAAAAAGAAGGCTTTTACCCGTTCTTTGCTTGCCAGACTCGTGTACGTGATGCTAGTCGCCGAGAGCACACCAAGCATATGTTAAGACTTCGACGCCATGACCAAATTACAGGAAGCCAAGTGCCTGAAATCATCTTACTTAATAGCCATGATGGTTCAAGCAGTTATCAAATGTTACCGGGCTTTTTTCGCTATGTTTGTCAAAATGGGCTGGTTTGTGGCGATACCTTTGGGGAGGTCAGAGTCCCCCACCGAGGTCATGTTGTCGATAATGTCATTGAAGGGGCTTATGAAGTATTAGGCACCTTCGATACCATCGCTGAAAAACGTGAGCAAATGCAGTCCTTACTATTACCGCCACCAGCACAGCAGGCCTTGGCGCATGCGGCTTTAACCTATCGCTTTGGTGAGGAACATCAACCAATAACTGAAGCTCAAGTTTTACAACCTCGACGCGTTGAAGATAAAAAAGAAGACCTTTGGACGGTGTACCAACGTTTACAAGAAAATCTGATTAAAGGGGGATTATCAGGCCGTACTGCAAAAGGTAAACGCGCTCGCACTCGTTCAGTTAATGGGATTGATGGCGATATCAAACTCAATAAAGCCTTGTGGGTGATGGCGGATACCTTATTTAACCAACTCGCCCCTTGCCAACCCAACTAATTTTCCCGCCCTGACAGTTTGTGTCGTTACGCCTTACTTTCTTATTGTTCAAATAAAAAGCATAACGCTATTTATCAATGAATTACTTATAGTGATTTTTCACTAAAAAGCCCAATGAGAATTTTTCCCAACAGACATAACCTGTCAATCCCCTAAGTTAAACTCCCTCATTTCTTAATTTCCTAAAGTCTGTTATTGAGAGCAATACGTTATGTTTCAGACCAACCGAAAATATGAGCGCATGGCTGTGCGACTCTCTGTGTTGATTGCCCGCTTAATGGCAGGAGAAAGCCTTGTGCTCTCGCATTTAGTCCAAGAATTCAATGTTTCTGAGCGCACGTTACAACGGGATTTACGTGAACGCTTGGCTTATCTGGGTGTAGAAGGTCGGCAAGGTTGTTATCGCTTGCCCATCAATACGCTAAAAGCTTACCGAGACAAAGATGTTCTTACCTTTGTGAAACAGATTGGGATGACTCGCTTGTTTCCAGGGTTAGACAGCCGCTTACTCGGGTTACTGTTAACTCAGCAGCCTCATGCACCTTGTTTGATTTGGCATCACGCCCATAAGATTTCGGCTTTGCATGCTGACCATTTCTATCAATTGGTGTATGCCATTACCAGTAAGCAATCTATTAGCTTACTTACACCTGAGCGTCGATTTAATCCACTACAACCTTATCAACTGATTTACCGTGAAGGCCAGTGGTATTTATTAGCTGAATATCATCAGCAAGTGCATGTTTTGCTGTTAGAGGATATCCAGCAAGTTCAACCACTTAATACCCACTTCACACCGAAACACGTAGTGATGCAACTGTCACAACAAAACAATTTTATCGCGGCCTTACCGCATTTTCGATTGATATCACAAGTAGTTACCTCTCTTCTATCACACAAAGAAAGGAACCGACCATGACATTATTAACCCCACTAACATCGTATCCCACACATTGCCCTCACTGTTCTTCTGAGCAAGACATCATTGCATGGGGTACGGGTTGGATGTGCCGCGATTGCAATTTTGAATGGATAACGCCGATTAAAAATCAAGACACTATATCCAGTGAGATTAAGGAGAGACTGCAATTTCACGGTAAAGAAACATTCAGCTATTCATTAATTGAACACTTAATACGCTACACCTTAGAAAACTGAGCACCTATTAAGTTGTGCTTATCTTGCATCAATATTGACGTATCTAATAATATTGAAAGGAATTTTAAATGAAAAAATATTTAGCTCTTATTACATCCGCATCATTATGTCTTATCGCTTCGCAAGCTTTTGCCGCCAGCAAGCCGCCTAAAGATACAATTTGGGAATATAAAGGTGATGGAGGTAAAACTTTATGGCAAGTCTGTGGTAGCCAAAACAGTACCTGTAAAATTGTGGGTTCAACCAAACATTATGTTGCCGTACTGAACCGAAAATCTGCCTCTGGGTGTGCATTTGGTGATTTTTATATCGTAGCGAGAACTGAAGGTTTTTGGCAACAACGAGATACCGGCACGTGTAGTCCAAATGCTTATATTAAAAAGGGCTACATCAACAATGGTCAATACTCTACGGTGGACATTGGTGTCGGAGGAACGATTGTGGCTCAGTACCCCATCGGTTATTGGAGTCAGAAGAAAGAATTTTCAGGTAAAAATCGCCCTCGTTGGAAAGAGAAAAATAGAATGCAAGGCGGGTTACAAACTAACATGAAAGCTTATGAGGATATTCAAAAATATGGACGTATTCAAAAAGAGACATTAGAAGAAATGGAGCGAGAGAAACAAAATCGATAAATGTGGATACATGTTCATTAGTCTCCATTCTTTCATCGTCAAGCTTAAACCACCTCCTAAGGAGGTGGTGATTGACCCAGTGAGGCTAACCGAGGAGCGACAATACCAGATTTTGATGCTGCATGAAGATAACTTATAAAATTATATTGTTTCATCAGCATCACGATTACTTGTATTAGATAACCATCAGAAAAAGTAAGAATTTTATCTGTTGGTACATGTGTTGGTATAAATAAATTTATACTTTTATATTTTAATTTAGATCATGAGGTTAAGTATTATGTGCGAGTCCGGCCTTCGCACCATAAGAACATCAAGAGACGTCAACCGGCGTCTTTTTTTGTGCCTGAAATCCAGTATCCGCAAGGCTTTCCTCGCATTTTTAGTCAATGAATGTCAATCCAGGCCAACCCGTATTAGCCTCCTTGTGAGTATATCTGTCGCTTCGATAATATTTATTATGCATTATTGATGGCATTGCTAATGATAGTACATGCAGGCGCATCCTGTAGCGTAGGCACGTAGTTATCTATGTAACGCGAAATCATCTGAGATATCTCGTATATATACCCAGTCTGGGGGGAAGAGAACAAAAAATATGGCATTAACTGATACGAAAGTTCGTGCAGCTAAACCAGACGAGAAAGCTTACACACTGACAGACAGTGATGGCTTGTTTCTGTATATTCACCCCAATGGTTCTAAATACTGGCGTTTCCGTTTCCGTTTCCGTTTTCGCTTTGGCGGTAAACAACATTTGATGGCTTTTGGTGTATACCCTGAGATCTCTTTAGCAGATGCCAGAGAAAGAAGAGATGCAGCCAGAAAGCAAGTTACTTTAGGTATTTATCCACGCGAACACAAGAAAGAATTAAAGGAAGAGCAGCAAAAGGAATTCAATACCGTTGAGAAAGTTGCTCGTGATTGGCACGCGACCAATAAAAAGTGGTCATAAGGCCATCCTTATCTTGTGATGTGTTTTGTTTTAATATTTCCTATGCTAGTGTTCTGCTTTAATAAAACAAGACACTTTAATAATGGAATATAATCCAATTATTGAGGTGTAAAATGAAAAAACGAACAAACAGAATTTATACTACTGAGTTTAAGCAAGAGGCGGTCGCATCAGTCACCGAGCCAGGCTATAGCGTGCCAAAAGCGGCAGCTTCTTTAGGGATCACCGATAAATTATTTTATAACTGGAAAGCAAAATTCGACGCTGAGCAATCGGGTAACAGCTTGAATTCAGATGATAGAGCTGAGCTATTAATTAAGGCTTCGAAAGGAAATTAAAGAACTTAGGATGGAGAAAGAAATCCTAAAAAAGCCAGCGCCCTCCTGCTAAAGGAAACCAAGTAGCGTTTAAAACGATTAAGCAATTATCTTCACAGTTTCCCGTGCTGAAGCTCTGCAATTTAATGAAAACAAGTCGTTCTGCCTATTACGCTTGGCTCAAACTTACTTCTTATCGGCATTACTTCAATTACATTAACTTTGGCCCCAATATGGATGGGCAATTTCATGGTGTTATCACTTGATTTTGCTACAAATTTTGAGTGGAAAACCTCAGCATATTGTGGGCAGAGGAAAATAAGTAATCCTAAAGAAAGATATTTTGGTTTTCATGCTGATAAGTATACTGTCTATTATTCTGATAGAAATGGAAAATGGGGGTTTGAAGAAATAAGATGTATAAAGAATCAAAACGGCGATGATTCTTTTATCAAGTTATCTATAGATGAAAACCCTATGCCTAAGTGGTTCAATGATGCAGAAAAAGATTAAAAGTAGATCACTTATACAATACAAGTTAATGTTGCCTTGTAAGGCATACTAAAGTTAATGATGTTGGTGAGCTCACCAGCATCACGATTAATGGGGAGTGGACAGATCGTCTGTAACCTAATCAGAATAACATTACATCTATAAAAATACATTGATGTTTGATTTTGAATCAAAAGTAAGATAAAAGAATATTAATCTATTTATATGATAAAGGTCAAATTATGACACCGGAAGAAAAGGAATTATACGGCTCGATGATCGATTCAGTCGTTAAAGATGTCGAGGATATCGCAAATACGGCTTATCTAGGCGGTAAAAGGTCTATTCGTAGAACCTCTCATATGTTTTTACATCGGGAAGATTTGGGCGATCAATACGATGAGATCCATGATGCAGTATATGAAAAATATGGTAAAAAAACTAAAGAAGAAGATGAGCGAATTTTAAGTTTAATTTGGGAGATTGTTAAGAATCCTGATATTATTATAGATGCCGTTGAAATAATTATTAATGATTTAATGGACTCATCTTCTGAAGAAAGAAAGAAGAAAATAAAAATTTATGCTGAAGCTACAAAGAATATGACTAACTCATTAATACAAAAACAAATGGTTAAGAAGATGTTAGTATATACGATTGCTTATATAATAGCCCAAAAGATAATCAAAGATATCACGAAGAATGCCTTAGTGAAAAGATTTATTACTTGGCAACTGTCGGCTTTAACAACATATGGTCTTTTTGAACAAATGGTTAAAGCATCTGATAGATTGAAAATTAAATATCCAAGGTTATATTTAAAATTAAAATCTAATAATCTAGATCTTACTTATTTTTTTATTTAGCCTCATATGGGATCATTAATTGAATCTTACTATTATGGTGATAGTTCAGTATTTACGGATGAATTAATTCTTAAGCATTTAGATGGATTAATTAGTGATGAAGAATAAAATAATTAGTGTTTTTAAAAATTCGATTGCATTTTTGTATAGACAATTTAGTGATCTTATCCATATAGCTATTACAGCAGTGCTATGTTATTTATGCTTTCTTTTTTCACCCACTCTGCCAATAGCAATAATAGGATGTGTTGTTATTATAATCGTTATGTTCTTACTTAGTATGTTTGTTTTTCCTTAAACAAATAAAAAAGTAGTAGTGTAGAAATACTACTACTTAAGGTCTATTAAAAAATATTATTCTCTTTAATACTATAACCAGATGTGCCCGCCATGTGATGGGTGCATGTAATATCTGAATAATTAACCGAGATTAGTTCTTCGGGCTGGCTCATGTTGTGGGTTAAACTATGTGGATAACGTGTTGAAAAATCAACTATTTGTGCCCCTTGAATAAGGATTGAATAATATTTTTCTTGTTTCCCATCCTGCGAAGTCCGATAAAAATCAAATATTAGTTTGAGTACTTCATTATTTGATATGGCACTAAGAATCAATGATGATGATTTATCTATAAGTTTTATAAAGTCTATTGGTAAATGATTGACATTTTGGTGTCTAGTAATGGAGTTTTTAAATTCCAAAATAAAAATTTGATCTTCTTTTCCTACTTGGCTCTTGTTCCCGATAGAGTCTATTGAAGAACATCCTCTGGAGATAAGACCTTGTTTGTTGCCTTCCATAGTAAGGTAATCCCCCCGTTTTTAACCGAGGTTATAAGTAGAATCAGGTCATTCGTTGTAGATGTTGCATTGGGGTATAGCCATTCAACGCCATGTTCGGCCGTTCGTGATTATAAAACCATTGCCACCGTGTAGCATAGTCTTGTCATTCATCCAGTGATGAAAACAAGTATTGCCCTAACCACTCATAGCGGACTGTCCGATTATAACGCTCAATGTAAGCATTTTGCTGCGGATTACCTGGCTGGATAAAGTTTATTTTGATATCTTGCAGATTAGCCCATGATATCAATATATTACTGGTGTACTCTGGCCCATTATCACAGCGTATGGAAACCGGTTTTCCTTTCCACTCAATAAGTTGCTCTAGTACTCTTACAACCCGACTCGCCGGCAGGGAAAAATCCACTTCAATAGCTAATGCTTCACGATTAAAATCATCGATGATATTCAATAAACGGACTGAGCGCCCATCCGACAGTTGATCATGCATAAAGTCCATTGACCAACATTCATTGCTCGTTTCGGGTACCGTCAGTGGCTCGGGCTTATCCCGTTTTAGGCGTTTCTTCGGCTTTATTCGCCTGTTCAGTGACAACGCACAATAAATTCGGTAAACCCTTTTGTGGTTAAATCTTAAGTTTTTTACGTTTCGAAGGTATAAAAAGCACAAGCCAAATCCCCAGTTGCGCTGGCTATCAGTGATGCGTATCAGCCAGTCAGCTATTGCTTCATTTTCTTTACTCAGTTTAGCTTGATAACGATAGCAACTTTCGCTCACTACAAATAACTGGCAGGCAAAACGTACGCTGATATTCCGTATTTTGACAGCTTCTTGCGCCATCCGCTTTCGATGCGATGGCTTCACCACTTTTTTGCCATAGCTTCCTGAATGATCTCAGCTTTCAACCTTTCTTCTGCATACTTTACATTATCATCTCTTTTGATGATGTTTTGGGCTAAATTTTCTAAAAATGAGGTGTTTTTATGTGCTGCTTTATTAATTCTTATTTTTGTATATTTATCTTTTATAGTAGCACCGTTTTTTTTATTGTACAAAAATAGAAGTAAAATAAGAAACAGTTTTTTTCTTCCTTTGAACTCTGCGATAAATTTAAATATAAAGAGTGAGGCTTTGATTGATCAGAAATACATCCAAAAGCTAGCTTCTTTAGAGAAGGTAGAGTTAGAGTTGGGTTTGATGGAGATAAAACATGAAAAAAATTTCTTAGAAAAAAGAATGTTACTTATAATAGGTCCTATTGATAAGTTAGGAATATTACCGGGAATCATCTCTGCTTTTGCTACGGTTACAACGTTAGATTCAACAAATGGTTGGCTTATAGGAGCTACATATGGGTATATGGTTTTAGTTATTTCAGCATTATTTTTCTATGAGCTAATAATGCGTTATAATAGAATGATTGAATTGACAGAATTAGTTATTTCGAAAAAGAGGTAAGATAACACCTTTTTAATTAAGGAAAGTTGAATATTTTTAGAATTAAACAATTTTTATGCTTATGAGATAATATATGAACTGCTATTTTTACCATTTTTTACCATGATGAAAACTGATAGTTTAATTAACTACTGTAAGGTTTCAATACTCCCTTGGTAACAGCTTTTCCAATTTGTTGGAAGATGGTAATTGTTATAATCGTTAAAGTATTCTGTAAGCTTATCCAATACAGCGTGTTAATAGTCTTCTTTCATTCAGTATAAGCCTATTCGCAGTCAACTAAACTATTACCGATGCGATATGTGATTAGCTTTGAACAGTTCAAACCGCTTTTGCTGAGTGGAGTTATACCATGGTAATCCCCCCGAAAAATCGGTGTATTAATAAGTAGAATTTTCTCGTAATCTGAACTGAGGAGATCTCTATGAAAAAAGCACGTTTTACCGATAGCCAAATTATCACCATCCTTAAGCAAGCTGAGGCGGGAACGCCTGTTTCTGAACTGTGCCGCGAACATGGTATGAGCAACGCCAGTTTTTATAAGTGGCGCTCACGCTTTGGTGGGATGGATGCTTCCATGATGACCCGCTTGAAAGAACTGGAAGAGGAAAATCGCCGCCTCAAAAAAATGTATGCAGAAGAAAGGTTGAAAGCTGAGATCATTCAGGAAGCTATGGCAAAAAAGTGGTGAAGCCATCGCATCGAAAGCGGATGGCGCAAGAAGCTGTCAAAATACGGAATATCAGCGTACGTTTTGCCTACCAGTTATTTGTAGTGAGCGAAAGTTGCTATCGTTATCAAGCTAAACTGAGTAAAGAAAATGAAGCAATAGCTGACTGGCTGATACGCATCACTGATAGCCAGCGCAACTGGGGATTTGGCTTGTGCTTTTTATACCTTCGAAACATAAAAAACTTAAGATTTAACCACAAAAGGGTTTACCGAATTTATTGTGCGTTGTCACTGAACATGCGAATAAAACCGAAGAAACGCCTAAAACGGGATAAGCCCGAGCCACTGACGGTACCCGAAACGAGCAATGAATGTTGGTCAATGGACTTTATGCATGATCAACTGTCGGATGGGCGCTCAGTCCGTTTATTGAATATCATCGATGATTTTAATCGTGAAGCATTAGCTATTGAAGTGGATTTTTCCCTGCCGGCGAGTCGGGTTGTAAGAGTACTAGAGCAACTTATTGAGTGGAAAGGAAAACCGGTTTGCATACGCTGTGATAATGGGCCAGAATACACCAGTAATATATTGATATCATGGGCTAATCTGCAAGATATCAAAATAAACTTTATCCAGCCAGGTAATCCGCAGCAAAATGCTTACATTGAGCGTTATAATCGGACAGTCCGCTATGAGTGGTTAGGGCAATACTTGTTTTCATCACTGGATGAATTACAAGACTATGCTACACGGTGGCAATGGTTTTATAATCACGAACGGCCGAACATGGCGTTGAATGGCTATACCCCAATGCAACATCAACAACGAATGACCTGATTCTACTTATAACCTCGGTTAAAAACGGGGGGATTACCCCATTACTAGTCTTAATGATAATATTACGCTGTAATAATTGACTTTAATTGAGATAACTTCGTGATTTTAGTTAATCACCTAGGTGGAAGTATGAATATGTCTACCAATCTTAAAATAAGGCAATTATAATTAGATTGTCTATCCTAACATTTGCCGCTTTCCATTCTAGGAGGATCTGAATCCACTTTCGAACACATGTTCTTACATGTTATCTGGCTAATAGGGTGTCGATTTTAATTATGGGTATTTGAGTGAATAACGCTCAGTACCTTAGATGGTTATCACAATATAAGGTGTCATGCATAATATCTAATGCCTACTAGGTATCTGATATTTTTTCACATTGAGCTGAACAATAAAAACAACTCTTATTGTTTGAAAACTTGTTCACGATGCCAATTAATAAATATATCTTTTGGGTATTCCATCGTATCTTTAGGCAAATAGATTAATTTACCTGCAAAATTCCAGAATAACTTTTCTACCATCTGGTTACCATTAACCCCTTTAGAGACCAGTAATTTCATATTCTCATCAAGGCCGATAGCGCCCATATCAAAAGCGGAATGATGCAGTGAACATAAAGCAATCCCATTATTAATCGTGCATGGACCACCAAACTGTTTCCACTTAATATGAGCGGCTTCTAAACCAACAACAGCACTATCATAACGTAAATTGTAACCGCATATAGCACATTGATAATTGTAAGCTCGTAAAATATTTTGCCTAAACGCGGGGTCTCGGGCCTTGCGGATTTCATGGAGTGGAAAGTCGAGACGGCTAGCGATAATATCTTGTACATTTTCAGGAAAATGCTCATTTAAAATCTGTTGGGCTAACTTATCTATCAAAGTAGGCCTTTTTAGAAGAAGTTGGTAGCTTTCTTCATTAAACCCGCCAAATATATTTTGCTGAATTAACTCATTTTTAGAGGGCTGCTTATTCCCTTTTTTCAGTTCGTATTCTTCTGTATTTTGTAAATCCCAAAAACCATCCCGTTTTAATCGCCAAAAAGGCATATTTGGATAGTATTCTCGGCGATATGGGCCAAAACTAATAAGCAATTCTAATAGCTGTTGGTGAATTTCATTTCCATAATTAAATAGACGGGGATGCCCCTTTCGATATTCTGAAAGTACCAATAAAAGCAATAGCGGCTTATGAGGGGCTCTTTGATCGCCTTTACGCCATATCGTCAAGTTAGAAATATCATTCTGTAGCGCACTGGAAGTATACATAGTTATTTTATTTTCAGCAGATTAGAGTTATTACCATTTATTTGGGCAAACAGATGCAGCAGCTTACAGCTAGTTTCCATCTATTTACCTTATTTTGCAAATTCGCTATAGAAAAATGGTTTGTAAGACGACAAAAATTTAGTTTGACGATATTTGTATGGATTATTGGTAATCGCCAAATCGTTTTAAGAAAATAAGCAAAGAAAAACAACGGATTATACGGAAAATTAAGTCAGCTGATAAGCATTGACAACGTTTTCAGAATTCAAAAATTCCAGTGTAAATATTGTGTAAGGTCGTAGAAGCTAATAATAATTGTAAAATTAACTGATAGGTCAGAACTAACCAACATTCTGTGGTTAGCAAGTAAGATACTCGTGTGCGGGTAACGTGTTTAGCGTCATATTAAACGAAGCAAACATATTTTTTCGAGTATTGTTGTGAAAGTTTCAATTTTCCATTCGTTGTCTATACATATCCATTACTCAACGTCCTTAACTTATCTGTATATCAGCAAAAATAGATAAAACGTTATTCATCATCATTGAAGCTAGTGGAAGATAAATCCCCCTATACCACGATAAGAATCCCCTTATTTAATTTAACTTTAGGTCATGCCTATAATGAGAAATTCTTTGGTGGTAGTTCTGATATATGGGGCAATAGATGGAACGCAAAGGACTGTTTTTATCTTGTATTATCAGCGGGGTACTATTGCTATCTGGCTGTCACAGCTTACTCAATAACTACTATGCTGATACCCTCCCTAAAACAGAAGGACAAGTGGTTCTTGCAGGGTTAAAAGCCCCCACTACTGTACGTTATAACCAAATGGGCGTTCCTTTAATCAAAGGGCAAAACCTTGAAGACGTTTATTTAACATGGGGTTATATTCATGCATCAGAACGCATTAGCCATATGGAGCTGATGCGCCTCACGGCAGAAGGTCGTTTAGCAGAATACCTGGGCGAACCGGCCGTTGGCATTGATAGTTTTATGCGCAAAATGGGTTTTCGTGAAGCGACGACTATTTTATATCGAAATGTCAGTCCACAAAATCGTCGTTATCTTGAAGCTTATGCCAATGGTGTCAATCTTTGGTTAGATAATCATCAAGATAAACTACCAATGGATTTATCAGCGGCAGATTATGTTGTTCCGAAATGGCGCCCCGATGATGCAATTTTAATTCTATCTCTCGCTAATTTCGGCTTGGCGGGAAACCTGCATGAAGAGATTGATAGCTTAATCGTTGCTCAGCAGTTGGGGGCTGATATGCTACCTTGGCTATTTCCAACTTATCCTGATGAGCCTCTTCCTCACCAAGAAGCAAAGAAATTGCAAGGGCTAAATTTAGAACCGTTTAAACAAGACATCGACCAGTTAACACTTGCTAGCCAATCTCTAAAAAATATTCATTTACATGATGTTATGGCATCCAATAACTGGGCTGTAACCGCAGATCTCACACAACACAATGGTACATTACTGGCTAATGATACCCACCTTCCAATCGGCTTACCTTCTTTATGGAGTTTTATTCAGATTGAAACTCCTGAGCTATCTATGGCTGGTGCGGCGATCTCAGGGATCCCCGCGATTGTATTAGGTGCAGCCCCTGATCTGGCGTGGGGATATACCATGGTGATGGCGGATAATCAGGATCTATTTTTGGAGCAGATCAGAGAAACGGACAATGGATTTGAATATCTCTATCAACAGCAATGGTATCCGGTAAAGCAAACTCAAACCGTGTTTCATGTAAAAGGTCGCCCCGATAGAGTCGAAAATGTCTATCATACGCAACATGGTGTGTTGCTAAATGAGTCGCTGAAAGAGCGCAGTTATTTGCTGCAACCCCTTGAGGTCAGAACGCAATACGGGATCGCCTTTAGTAGCCTACTGCCCGCTACCGATGATATTAGTATCGATGCGTTAATGGATCTACCTAAACAAAAGAGTGTTTCCCAAGCCATTAAATTAGCAAAAGAAATTAGCGTGATCTCCGTTAATATGCTGTTCGCCGATAAGCAACAAATTGGCTGGCAATTAACGGGAAGTTATCCATTGCGCAAAAAAGGGCTTGGGTTATTTCCCTCTCCGGCATGGGAAGGGGAATATGATTGGATCGGCAGGGTGTCTAATCAGCATTATCCAACCTCAATTAAAACTCGAAAAGGTTGGTTGGCGACTGCAAATCAGCGAGTTGTAGAGAAGGGCTATCCTGTTAATTTTTCTCAAACATGGGCGCACCCAGAACGTTTTGAACGAATTTCAGCGCTATTGAATGCAACGGATCGACATAATTTAGATAGCATGCAGCAGATGCAGTATGATCAATTCGACCCTATGGTGACGAAGTTACAGGTTTATCTCAGAGACCCTGCATTACAAAACGCGATCGCTCAACTCCCACAATCAGAACAACAACAAGCGAGGCTAGCTCAACAACGCTTGTTGGCATTTGATGGTTACCTGCATGCCGATAGTGCTGGTGCGGCGCTGTATAACTTATTTTTAGCTCAGTTCAGCCAACAATTATTTGCAGATCGCTTCGTCGATTCACCGCAGGCGTGGAAGGCGTTTGTTGAAAGCTCCAAATCTTATTCAGCGCAAGCTGAGCATCTGCTTTGGCAAGATGACAAAAGTGCCAATGCGAGTCCTTTTTGGCAAAAATCGGACCCGGCTCGTAGCGGTAAAGCGAAAATCATTGCCTATTCATTAGCACTGGCTAACCAACAAGGTGAAAAGCAATTTGGCAAAAATTATTCACGTTGGCAGTGGGGGAAATTACACCGCTATCAATGGAATAGCTTGTCATCACAAATGGCGGAATATCTTCCAAAAGAACAACGCAGGACGATTGATCGACTCGATAGCTATTTGAATCGAGGCCCTTATCCAGCGGGTGGAAATCTCAATACGGTCAATATTTCCAGCTATAGTATGGGCGATAATTTTGATACTTTGTTGATCCCTGCAATGCGCTTAATTGTTGATTTCAGCCAACAAGATCCAGTATGGGTAATGAATAATGCGGGGCAGTCTGCCAATCCTGCAAGTCGTCATTATGCCGATAATATTGAGGATTGGTTGAAAGGAAAATATCAAAACCTTCCTTTTAGTCCGGAAGGGCAATCCCAGTGGTACAGCGATAACGTGTTGCAGTTTGTGCCTCGCTCACTTTCAACACAGGCGCATTAATACCGATGATCTCTAATAAATTATTCCAACGTTTTGCACCGATTGACCCAAATGTTTCTGAACAATTGGATATGTTAAGGGGATTTTGTACCGCGACAGTATTATTTGGGCATGCATATTTAGTCTTTTTATATCCAGTATGGCCTATCGTGATGCTGCCGCTATATTTATTTGGTCATAGCTGTGTCATGGCTTTTTTTGCGTTAAGTGGTTTTTTGATTTGTAAGTCGGTTAGCTACAATATTCAACGAAATACTTACTTTAAAGTAAGGCGCTATGCAACTTCACGGTTAAATCGTATTTTGCCGCCTTTTTATTTAGGCTGTTTTGTCTTACTACTTTTATATTTTATCTCTCCCTATTTTTTTGCTAGTGGTAGCCGTGACATTAATATTATTAGCGATACGATGACTCAGGCGAGAATGGCGCTGGATGTTAAGAGCTTTGTGGGAGTATTGTTGTTTATCAACGGCTTTATTACAGATACTCCACCAAGTAACTTTGCATTTTGGTCATTACCATTTGAGGTTTGGTTCTATACACTGTTTGCCTTATTTATGATGCCTAATCAGCGTTGGTGTACGATTATCGGTATTCTATTATTACTCACTCTTAGTGTATTGAATTATACTTTTTTCTTGTATGCCTTAATTTGGTGTTGTGGTGTGATTGCTGCACTGCTTCATAATCACCAGTATCAATTAAAACGAAAAACGCTCATTACCAGTTTTAGCTTGATTGCTTTAACACTATTGACATTAGCTGTGGTTGGCGTTTTTTATTTTCCATTCAGTTTCGACAAGCAAAAATATTTGTTGGCGTTGTATGGCACTTTGTGTGGCATTAGTTTCTGCTATTTATTTTATTTGATGAGTTTTCACCGCGTTCGTTTTTATTTACCTGGTAAACAATTAACGCCGAGCTCTTATACGATCTATATTCTGCATTTCCCTTTGCTAATCTTTGCTTATGGGATTGTGCAACCTTATGTGTATCAGAATTTGTGGGTATTATTTATCACTACGTTTTTGATCGCGTTGGGGATCATGTTTATTGGGTTGTTCGTTGGACGATATGTGGAAAGATTGAAGGTGCTACATTAAGTTGTGGCTTTGTTATCGCGTAAAAAAATATCCACTCTCCCTAAAATGAGTCAGTGATAATGAAGTCAGTCATGGTATTTCAATTAAGCAAGGAGGCTTTTTCGCTCATCTCCGATAAGTCGGTTAACACGATATGATTTTGACTCTGATACTGGAGGAGTTTTCCCTTTTAGTATATGTTTACTGACTAAACTGACACGATTACTTAAAGGTTGATTTAAACCATGATCCGAGTGTTAACAGCGAAAAACTACCAAAAAATGCCATGGAAAAATGGGCAAGGTTTTACTTTAGAAATTGCGCGTAGTCACGGTGTAGGATTAACCGATTTTGATTGGCGAGTTTCTATTGCCGATGTGAAAGCGGCTGGAGCCTTTTCTTATTTTCCGAGTAGGAAACGGATTATTGGTGTATTAGATGGCGGAGAAGGGCTAACCTTGCAGGTGGATAAAAATTCTCCTGTAACACTCCGTCAAAAACAATTTTTTGCATTTCATGGTGAAAGTGATGTGTATGCTGAGCTATTAGGTGAGGCTATTCGCGATTTCAATCTTATCTATAACCCTGATAAGTACATCGCTCGTCTGCAATGGTTCAATACACACAATGTGACGCAGTGGATAAGTGATGCTGACAGGGTATTAATATTTAATGCTAGTGGCGAGCTTGGCGTTACTATTGGTTTGAACTCGCATACTTTAAAAGAATTTGAAACATTATTGGTGGAAAATGATGGAAATTCTTTGCAATATAACCTTGTCACTCAACCAAAGAGTGACTTTTGCCTGATTGAATTATTTGCTAAGTAAAGTTACTGCCAACAATAAAATCGCTGTTATTTGTCGTTTACTAATAACAGCGGTAAATTAATACTATTTTTCATCCTCATCTTATAGCGTAATCTACTTTATTTTTATAAAAAATACTCTGTAAATTTTTAATCAAGGATAAACTAATCAAATTAGTTCATTATCAGAATATGACGAGTGAATATTTTTGATTGAGTATGATAATAAAAATATCAAAATAGATTAAAAAGGTCATAAAACGTAGGGTTAAGCTATATATAGTTGTGGTAGGATCAAGGTTTATCCATAATTGAGCTGTGTTGTATTTATAGAATATTAATTAATTGAATATATTATGTTTTTTATTTGTAACTCATAAGATAGGGATATTGTCATTATTGGATGAGTTTAACCGTTTTGTCATTAAATTGACACGCTACTGCCATTGTTCTAGCTTAGGTTTGCAATAGCTAAACTAGGAGACAATTAAGATGTTTAGTTTGGATGCTTTGCTACAAGATGTATTCCCAGACCGAGCGCCTCCCGCTTGGAAACGGAATTTACTAAAGTTCCTGCTATTTGAAAAAGAATTTAAACAATTTTCTGAAAATTATCCTCACCTAAAAGGTTTAGATCTGGTTGAGCAAATCGTCGAGTACTTTAATATTCGTTGTGAGTTAGTTGATGGCGATTTAGAAAATATTCCCTCTCAAGGTCCTCTTGTATTAGTTGCTAATCACCCGATAGGCTCTTTGGATGGTTTAGCAATATTACGTACGGTCGCGACAATTCGCCCAGATGTTAAAATCGTAGCAAATCAGTTTTTGAATTATATTGAGCCACTGAGTAGCTTATTTGTTCCTGTTGATAATATGGGGAATCGCACTAGCCGCAAACAAATTGAGGCAATGCAAGAGCATTTAAATAAGCAAGGGGCTTTGATTTTATTTCCTGCTGGTGAAGTTTCCCGATTAAGTGCGAAAGGGATCCGGGATGGTCATTGGCATACTGGTTTTTTACGTTTAGCGGCCAAAGCTCGTGCGCCAATTGTACCTATTCACGTTACTGGTCGTAATAGCCCTCTATTTTATTTAACCTCATTAATATACCGTCCATTATCGACATTATTGCTCGTACGAGAAATGTTTAAGCAGCGTGATGGCAGAATAAAAATTCGAATTGGTGGCCGTATCCCATTTACTCATTGGCATGATGGGCATACTCGATCGCATGATCTCGCAGAACGTTTTCGCCGCCATGTTTATCTTCTTGGGCAAGGAAAAAAAGGGCTTTTTACCAGTGAATCTGCCATTGCATTACCGGAAGATCGCTTAGAATTGAAAAAAGCATTGATGGCGTGTGAGCGGTTAGGCACAGCCCCAGATGGTAAGGCGATTTTTCTGTATCGTAGAAAAGATGAGGATAGAACGCCTATCTTACGTGAATTAGGTCGATTACGTGAAATTGCTTTTCGTGCTGTCGGTGAGGGTTCAGGAAGGCGGCGCGACTTAGATAGCTATGATGATGACTATTATCATCTCGTTTTATGGGATGAAGATGCATTAGAAATTGTTGGCGCTTATCGATTTATTCCTACTGCCGAGCAGTTGAAGAAAAAGGGCATCGAAAGTATCTACAGTTATACGTTATTTCATTACGATAAAGAGATGCTACCGATACTTGAGCAAGGGATTGAATTAGGCCGTAGTTTTATTCAACCTACTTATTGGGGTAAGCGTGGTCTTGACTATCTTTGGTTAGGTATTGGCGCTTATCTTGCAAAATACCCGCAATATCGTTACTTATTTGGGCCTGTTTCGATATCGGGTACGATGCCAATTGCCGCTCGTGATCTATTAATTACGTTTTATCGCCTCTATTTCTCAGCGGATCATTCGTTGGCACAGTCTCGCCAGCCGTATCCTGCCTCATTACCACAGGTATTAGCACAGTTTTCAGGGAATAATTATCACGAAGATTTAGTTAAGCTAAAAAGTCTGTTGAATAATATTGGCTGTTCGATTCCAACCTTATATAAGCAATACACCGAGCTATGTGAGCCGGGTGGCGTACAGTTTATTGATTTTGGAACCGACCCTGCTTTCAACAATTGTATTGATGGCTTGGTATTGGTGGATTTGACGAAGTTGAAACCTTCTCGTTATCAGCGGTATGTAGCGGTTCACCAAGATAACCAAACGTAATCTAAGTTATTATGCAAAGAAAAAACGCCGTATGGCATACGGCGTTTGTATCGATTATCTAAAGCAGATCTCAGCCCAACGGGTGAGGCCAGCGGTGACTGAGCCAAAATCATTGCCTCGGACAATAGGAATATTGGGTAATTCTTGTTTTATGGCCTGACATAGGACGGGGGATTGGGCAGAGCCTCCTGTCATAAATATCGCGTTTGGTTGCACACCACCTTGTGTCACGGCTTCTTTAACCAGCTCTATCATTTTACTTTTTGGTGATTCGATAGCCTCTACCATCTGGTCACGGTGAATATTAATTTCGAGAGTCTCATTCATTAATTCAATATGAGCCAAGTAATTTTCACTGTCTGATAAAGCAATTTTCGCTTCTTCAGCGCGGCGCACTAAGCGATAGCCAAGGGTTTCATTATAAACCTCAATAAGACGCAGCAATTTTTCAGGCTCTTGTGCCTCTTGGCGTAATCGATTGAGCGCTGTTAAATTCTGTTTTGCATAAAATTCTTTTTGTGCTTCCACATTATTAATCGCGATAGGATTCCAAAACTGGCTTATCGGCATTTTAATTCCAGATACTGTTTGGCTGCTCATACCAAATGAGTCCATTAATTGTTTTAAAGCCAAATAAATATCAAGGTCGTTACCTCCAATACGTTGACCGGTGTGAGCTAATAGACTTGCTGTTCGGTCGGTTTTACCTTGATAACTTGGCCCCATATTGATCAGTGAACAGTCGGTTGTGCCTCCACCGATATCGACAACTAATATAGTTTGGTCTTGCGTTAAAGCCGCTTCATATTCAAGCCCAGCGGCAACTGGCTCAAATTGAAAGGCAATATTTTTAAACCCAGCGCGTTTTGCGGCTTTAATAAGAATAGCTTCAGCTTGCTGATTAGCTAATTCACCACCACGGCCATGAAAGTTAATTGGGCGGCCAATGACAGTATCAGTAATTGTGTGTTGTAAATGCAGTTCGGCTTTTTGTTTAATATTCGCCATCATGGCGCACACTAAATCTTCAAAGAAACTGAGTTGCACTTCGTGAAGGCCTGAAGCACCAAGAAAGGATTTTGGTGACTTGACATAATAGACATCGCGAGGATCTTTTAGGTATAGCTCTAATGCTGCTTGGCCAAAAACAATATCCTCAGGAAGTAGTTCAATCCCTTCTTCACGGTTATATGCGATGGAACGCCTCAGTATTTGTTCGCCCACTTCATCTGACGGTAATATATTAAGATGACGGAATAAATGTTCAGAAACAGATTCTCGAGTTGGCGCGCAAAGGGTTGACGGAATATAAGCACTATCACCTTCTAATGGTAACAGTGTAGGCTTTCCCTTATCCATAATTGCGACCGCGCAGTTTGATGTTCCGTAGTCAAAACCAATAAACATTTTGCCCCCAATGCTTTAATTACTCGCCGAAAAGGCGGCAAACTTTACCGGAAGCGCTGGCGAATTACCACTACTAAAATGACATTGCAAATATGAATATAGTCGCAATCGTGTTATTTAAAGCGTGGAGTAATATTGGTGCAATTAATGAGCGAGTGCTGATCCTTACATGGCATAAAATAGCGCCCATTATAAAGATAGTAATAAGGGTATTTACAGATTGATACTGTGAGTGTATTGAAGCAAATAAAAATGAAGAAGCGATAATGGCTATCCATTTTCCAGCCGTGCCATACCACATGCCCGCATTAAGTAAAAAGCCTCTAAATATAATTTCTTCGCTAATCGGGGCTGCGATAATAATCGTTATTACATAGAGAAAAAAGGCAAAGCCAGTCATGTGACTGATACTTTCAAGCCACTCTTCTTGTGCTCCCAATAGCATATTGAGAAATATTAAGCCAAATATAGCCAAGATGGGGAGTTTTAATTCATTTAAATTGGTTTTACCGATAGGCATAAGTTTGAAGCTATTTTGGTAAAAAAACCAACAAACTAAGGCGCAAGGCAACAGTAATAGCAATGATATAGCGGGGATAGCATATTGGGATTGCAGTAACAAAAGTGCATTAGGCATCAACAGTATAATGAATGAAGAAAAAAACCAAGCGACAAATGCTCCGATGCAAATGAGTAAATGAGTGAGGCGGCTTTTAGGTGGATTCATATAAGTATATCCTTTTTTAATAACAACGTTAAATTCCTTAATTTCACTTAGTTAATATACAAAAATTTTAGATAAATTCATCTATTAAATGCATTGTATAGCAATTAGTTAGCGCCTCTATGAGTGAGTAATAAAAAGTCATACCAAAGAAAAATAGAGGAATGAGTAAATTTAACGAAGTTATCTCAAATATTTATTTTAGCGAATGCCAATATAGGGTAGCTTAATGGAAAATCATTAAACATTCGCAAACTGGAGCTTATGGATGCTAATTGTAGAGATGTTAAGTACCGGAGATGAGGTACTGCATGGGCAAATTATTGATACTAACGCAGCTTGGTTATCTGATTGCTTTTTTCAAGAAGGCTTCCCACTGAGTGGGCGAACGACAGTTGGTGATAATCTGAACGACCTAGTACACACTTTACAAGCGCGAAGTCAACATGCAGATATTCTGATCGTTAATGGTGGACTAGGACCAACTCGTGATGATTTAAGTACTTTGGCGGCAGCAACGGCTGCTGGGGTGCCCTTAGTTGAGCATGCTGAATGGATTACGGTTATGGAACGCTATTTTGCTTCCAGAGAATGGGTAATGCCAGAAACGAATCGTAAGCAAGCGCTGTTACCGGAAGGTGCCGAATTGGTGGATAACCCGATTGGTACGGCATGTGGTTTTGCCATGGAGCTCAATGGTTGTTGGTTATTTTTTACGTCTGGCGTACCTTCAGAGTTTAAAGTGATGGTACATGATCAAATTTTGCCAAGATTACGCCAACGATATCCATTGAACGAACCCCCGTTATGCCTACGTTTAGCCAGTTTTGGACGAAGTGAGAGTAGTTTAGCTAAGCAATTTGATTCACTCGCTCTTCCGGAAGGCTGTGTACTTGGATACCGCTCCTCTATGCCTATTATTGAATTGAAACTCACAGGGCCTGCAACATTGAAAGAGGAAATGTTAGCGCAATGGCAAGTGATCAAAGAAGGTGTTGGTGAAAATGTAGTTTTTGAGGGTATTGAAGGCTTACCTAGCGTGATATGCCGTGAGTTAAATGAAAAACAGCTTAGGATTGCTATTTGTGAAGAGTTTAGCGCAGGTTTACTCAATTGGACTTTAAATGCAGTATCGGCCCCACTCAATGGCTGTAAAGTGATAAACCAACAAGAAGACCAGAGTTTATTAGCACTGATAGGCCATGCTAGTGAGGTCGCTAAACAAGAAAAAGCACATATTGGTTTAGCGGTTGGAGGCGCTAACGATGGCTGTCTATCATTAGCATTATATACATCCGAAAAAAGCTATGCCCAGCGTGTACGTTATATGCCAAGTAATCACAGTACTAAGGTCAAACAAGATGTCAGTGTGATGTTAATGTTGGATATGTTGCAACGTTGGCTCAAGGGGCGCGACGTTTTTGGCCAATATGAGTGGTTAGCGCAATCAGAGACATTAGTTCGTTAATATTACAATCTTCGCTGTGTTTGATATGTCAAAACACAGCGTTTTTTAATCACACATAATCATCATCGATTAGTGGGTTTACCTAGGGTTTTTATATTATATTTCAAATATTGGTATTTTTACTTAATAAACATAAGGGTATTCATTTTATTTAAGTTTCGGGGGCGAGAAATAAGAATTTTTAAGATGAATTTAAATGGTTAGAAAAATCGATTTTGCTAAATAAACGCATAATTATTAAATTGGAGTGACTGTTTTAATGCTGACAAATTATTTTATGTTATAGGGTTATGATATGAGAAATATACACATCTTCCTTCCATTTTAAATGAGGCGTATTACGCATAAGGCATTATGAATATTTTAAAATAGCGGGTAATTAAGTAGGAAATAAACAAGGGTTACGATAATAGATATTATTTGGTATTTCCTTAGATAGTAGACTAGGATATGAAAGTATCGAGTGGGATGGACTAGAGAAAGTGGTAACTAGCTCGGTGTTTATTAAATACTGCTCCAGTATGGGTTGAAGGTTATTAGTAAGGATATAATCGAAGTGGATACTCCCATGATGGTAAAATGCTTATTTATGCGGGCTAGGAACGAGTTCAGTCTCCCCGCTGTAACGGATTAAAAAGGAATAATGAATTAGAACATGATATCTGCCAGTGTTTACCAAAATTGAGCGATCTGATCATTATTAATTTAACACTGACTCAAGCTTAGACAGTGATTTTTAACCATGGGTGACTTAAAAAATTTAAATTAACGAGGAATAATCCATTGAGTCTACTCACTGCGATTAACTGGCATTATTTTTTGGTGTATTAACAATGAAACGTACAAATGGTGTTTGGTATAAATTGGTTTTAAATTCCCCTTATTTACCAGACCGGCCTTAGATTTGAAAGATAGTACTTAATTTTATTATCAAAGTGCATTCCATTTATTTTTATATTACCTATTTGGAATTATTTCATGTTTATATCACAGCATCATTGTAGTATCGCTAAATTCGCTATTCTATCTACTGTTTTTGCAGGAGCAGTAGTGTGTCAGTCTGTTGCACAAGCACAGCGTACACCCGTTGAAATTATTCATGATATGGGCGTGCAATTAATTAACGGTGATGGCGTTCCGGTCGATTTAATTAAAGGCCGTTATTATATCCATCAATCAGCTATACGAGGATATCCCCTCGGGCAGCTTCATCTAGGGATTTTATTTTATTTTGGTGATGGCGGCGTACAAAATACCGCTTGCGCGCAATGGTGGTTAGAAAAAGCATTACAGGCGGAAGGGGAAGTGCATGACATTGCAAAGGATTTTCTTTCTGACATTCAAAAAGAAACTGCAATGTCATCGTCTCGTGTGCTCATGACAGTGCCAGATCAAAAGCTGTGTCAGCAGTTACCTAAAATAGCAAATGACCATATTGGAGTGCATCCCTTTAAGTTAGAGCCAAAGCCAGAATCGAAAATTGATCTTGTATTACTGCAAAAGGCTATCATTTCAGTGCCCATATTTGACCCTACTATCCAATCGTTAAAAAGGAACCAATTTCAGACAAAAATTGCAGCTATTCCTAGCTTAAGCCATGTTATTCGTAGCAGTATTGAAATCTATGATGACGCACTGAATGGCTTATCAAAGAAATGGATATTACTTTCACGCCATATTTTAAATAATCAGGTGTCAGTAGAACAAATAAATCCGGTTGGTATTGTTTATCACTCCCCTGAAAAAACAGAACAAGTTACATCGGCTATCCCGTTATCACCTGAGCAACAAGGTGAGCTTGCCAAACATGCAACTGTACCAATGGCTCCATCAATAGAAGGATCAGCAAACGTTAAAGAGAAAGTTGCTGATTCATTGAATTCTGAAATTTCTGAAAAAAGGGTTGATACAAAGCTAACTCAGTTGGCGTCTACGCTATCTAATTTGCCTAAGGATGGAATATTCCATTTTAGAATTGAACTGAAGGAAACCGTGGTTAAAGAGGAGGCGGCATCTGGAATGGAGAAAACGGTTGAAGTAGCCAAGAAGCCTTCGTCAGACATGAAACCTATGTATAATTTAGGAGGCGATCCTCGCACTGCATCCCCTCGGCATTACACATTGCAGATTGGTAGTGCCAGTTCACCAGCTGGTCTCTATGAACATGCGCGCCGCCATAAATTGTCAAATTATTTAGTGTATGAAACCGTTCGTCATGGTCGCCAATGGTATGTATTGGTTTATGGTGAATTCTCTAATATAGCTTCTGCAAAACGAGCATTGAAAAATTTACCCTCGGCAATTCAACGTGATAAGCCGTGGGTACGTAGTTTACGGCATGTTCAATCAGAACTTCATTAATGTATCGTGGGGCCTTAGGGGAGGTAATTAATCAATGGGGAGAGCAGACCGTATCTTTGTTATGGCATGCTGTAGTGAGACTTCCCCAGCCACGATAGCAACCAAACGTGAGTCGTTAAATAATGCGATTGAAGGCACCGATTTAATACCATACATCGGTGCTAGAGTAGGTGATTGAGCGATGTCAACGATGCCAAAATTAATGGCTGAGCTATCCAAATATAGAGGGAGTTGCTCAAAGATCGGTTGCATATTTTTACAAGGCTGGCACCAAGAGGCAGAAAAATAAATAATAGCTATCTGCCCTTGTTGTTCTGGATTAAAAAGCGCTTCTGTAAAACTTTGTTGATCGAGGTGTTTTATTATTGGCATAGTGTGAGCCATTATTTAATCATCACTTGGCAAATCGAAAATATGTTCATGAAGGTTATCAACAATGGTATTTGGCAAACAAGAGATAGAAGTAAGTAATTTATCTTTTTGATATACATCCACATGAGCGATATGCTTTGAGTCTAAATAGGAAGAGGAAACGGTATAGGTATAGTCGCCATTTCGAAAATCAACCTCATAGATTTTTCCATTGAATCTATCTCCCTTAGGGGTGAGATAACGTGCAGCTAATTGTTCAGGCTTTCTTACCATAGTGATATCAGGTTTTTGATTAAGTTTGCCGAATTGATAAATGTACTGACCATTTGCTAGGCTGATATTAACCTTTTTTTGGTTTTTATTCACACACTGGAATACTGTGACTGTGTGGGTATTGGCAAGGCCGATTGGGGAAAATAGGCTAGCCGATAGGATACAAAGCAGTATATGACGATAATTGGTCATAGTGATTTCCTAATGCACTTGTTATTTAACACCATATCTTACATGGCTATTTATGAAAGAATGAACCGAATATAGTGGTTATTTTCGATATATCACATAAGAGAATCAATCAACGGATACAGCACCTTTGGATTACACCATCGATAGAAACTCAAGCTTAGTAAAATTAACAAACTAAGAAGTGATAGCTTAATAACCGCTCATGGAGAGAAGAAAAAGGATGATGCTATCACTTTGATGAAGTATTATGTTTTTTGAGCTTTTTTCCTTTTTACAATTTGATTACGTCTTTTCCATTTACGCATCTCTGTTTCGGAGTTGAATTTTTTGTATTTTCATACGCCATTATCTTATAAAGCATTGAGTGTTTTTAAGACGTAACCATATTTTGGGATTTAAAAAAGAAATGTTAAAAACAAACCCAAAGGAATAGGAATTTTCAGGGTGACTGGGTGATTGTGCCTGAGCATGGCTTTGATGAGCTTTGGTTGGGAGCGGCGGGCTGTTTTAGTCAATTAACTCATTTTTTAATATAATGGTCATGGCGAGGGTAAACAGGCAGTACCCATATCGTATATACAATGTTTAACGGTACCTAAAATGGCATGCAGAGATTAAATCTCAGGAAAAAGGACCAATAGATATAAAAGCCAGCAATCAAAATACATAAATAGCGTATTTTCTTATTTCTAATTATAAATAATGGCACTAGCAACGGTAAAATAACCAACATTGGCTCTAGTGTATATCTTCCTCCCATGGGTAACTGACATAAGTTTGTTATTTCACTCTCCCCAATCATCCATTCATAATCAGATATAGAAAAAACCGTTATCATCATGCATAAGAAAAACATATAAATGATAATTATTGTATTATATATGTATTTCATATAAATCAGATTCCTATAATCCCTTTTATGTAAAACACTACAAGTTTCTCATGTAGCGTTTTATCGCTTCTTCACTTTCATTTAGCCATTTTTACTTGGCGAGAGCCAAGAAGAGTCTATGGAGCAGGGCGGCTGCTCTATGAACAGCCTAATGCGGTGACCAATATTAGTTGGCCACGGTATGATTGTTATTTAATTACCACTCCCGTGTTGCAATCAGCTCCTCCGGATCTGCATCTAAAAAGCCGTATGCCCGAGCAATCAGGTAAAATGATTCGCCGATAGCATCACGGGCAACCGTTTCAATCTCACTGCCCGCCTCTTCAAAGGCATCTTGCAAATCGTTAAATTCTTCCGTTGACTGCTGTGTCAGCACATACAACTCCGCCAGTCCGTTCGGTGGATTGTTTTCCAGTGCCTCACACAATCGCAGAAGAATGGCCTCACCCTGCTTCACCAGATGATCAGGAAAATAGCTGTCATCATACATTTCACCTAATAAACGGAGCTTCAAAACGTCTGGGTTGGTTACGGGCATTTTTATTCCTTTTGAAAGCGTTATCCTAAAAACAAATTAATGCGGAGATATATTGTAGTGGCACACTGAATGAGAAGCGAGTTGACCAATTGAATAACGTGAGGGCGGTAGGCTTTTGCACGGTCTAATAATAGCGCGGTACCTATTTCCGTGTTTTGGGTTTGAAAAAATCAGCAATAGGCACTGTCAATAACACATTTTACAATGTTTGAATGTTTATTTGCGATTATTGCTATTTGGCGTTTGTTTCTGCTAGGGAAAATGCACTTTTAAACGAATGAGTAACATAATTTTTATCTTTTCTAGCTAACGACTTTGCTGGGTGCTATTTCTGTGGTGTCTGTGGTGTCTGTGGTGTCTGTGGTGTCTGTGGTGTCTGTGGTGTCTGTGGTGTCTGTGGTGGCATCAGTGCACTACCCAATATGCCTGTTTCTCTTAGGTTCCTCTCTTCTTTCGTATCTTATGATAGTAAAACCAAACACAATAGCATGAAAGCCTTTGCGTGCTAGGGGGCAAGATCTATTTTAGGAATTTGTGCGTTTGCTACCATTTCTTTTGAATGCAAATGTAAACTAATATCATTTGTACTAAGTACAAGGTAAGATAGCGCTATTATTTGTGCTATGGGTGGAGTCGGTGGCAGCGCTATGGGTTCTTTTTATGAAGCTGCTAGCCGCGCTGAGCATTGATGCGTTTACCAAATCGGGTAGATTTATCGGGCTTAAAGCGACAACTCACATTATTTAGAGATAGATGGAGGAAATTGGATGTTTGTAAAATCACTAACTTCAGGGCTCGTCTTAGTGTCAGCCTTAGTATTGGCTGGTTGTGATCAATCTAAAGAAAAGGCAGAAACTTCTGCACCGGCAGAGAAACAAACGATCACTATCGAGCACGCTCAAGGTAAAACAGAAGTTCCTCGCCATCCTGAAAAAGTGTTTGTTATGAGTATGGAAACACTGGATATTATGGATGCCTTAGGCGCCCCAGTCGCTGGCCTACCAAAAACAAACGTTCAATTACCTGAATTTTTATCTAAGTATAACTCCCCGGATTACATCAACGCAGGCACACTATTTGAACCTGCTTATGAAGTGCTGAGCAATGCACAACCTGACTTAATTTTAGCTGGTAGCCGCGCTCGCGACGCATACGACAAACTCAGTGCTGTTGCGCCAACTATCTCAATGGATATTGATAATAAACGCTTTATTGATAGCTTAACTGAACGCACAACTGAATTAGGTATGCTATTCGGTAAGGAAGAACAAGCTAAAAAGCTGGTTTCTGATTTCAAAGAAAAAATTGCTCAAATCAAACAAAAAACACCAACCGCAGGTAAAGCGATGGTGATCTTAGTGAGTGGCGGTAAGATCTCTGCTTATGGTCCAGGCTCACGTTTTGGCTTCATCTTTGATGAATTGGGCTTTGAGCCTGCTTATGTCTTCACTGAAGATACAGGCAGACATGGCAACATTGTTAACGCAGAATTGCTAGTCAAACTGAATCCAGATTGGTTGTTTGTCATTGACCGTGATAGCGCAATTGGCCGCACAGATGCTCAGCCAGCAGCCCAAGTTTTAGACAATGCGTTAGTAAGAAAAACATCGGCATGGAATAAACAACAAGTGACTTATCTTGATCCGTCTGCTGTTTACATCGCTGGTGGCATTCAAACTTATTCTCAGTTAATGGATGATGTTAATAACGCATTAGAAAAAAACCAAACAAACTAATCAATGAAAACGCTTTATCTTTTTTTTGGAATTATCGCCTTATTGGTATTAGCGGTGATGAGTTTGTTTATTGGAGCGGGTGACGTGTCACCCGTTTCACTTTTCACCGATCCAGAGATGCAAGACATCTTTTTTATCAGTCGTATTCCTCGAACTATTTCCTTGATCCTAGCAGGCAGCGCTATGAGTGTTGCTGGGCTTATCATGCAGCTCCTAACCCAAAACCGTTTTGTTGAGCCCTCGTTGGCGGGAACAACACAGTCAGCGAGTTTGGGCTTATTATTTGTGATGATACTGTTCCCTACCGCCGATATTATGACCAAAATGGTAGTGGCAAGCGGGTTTGCATTGCTGGGTACAATGCTGTTTATGATGCTGTTGCGCAGGGTTATCTTAAAATCAGCGCTGATTGTGCCGCTGGTCGGCATAATGTTAGGAGCCGTTATCAGCGCACTGACAATCTTTACCGCGTATTCATTTGACCTGCTACAGTCATTAAGTGCTTGGATGAGCGGAGATTTTTCTAGCATCATTCAGGGTCGTTATGAGCTTTTATGGCTAGTCGGTTTACTCACATTACTTGCTTGTTGGATTGCGGATAGTTTCACGGTTGCGGGTATGGGTCGTGAGTTTGCCATCAACGTGGGGCTAAATTACCGTAAGGTAATGACAATTGGTTTATCGATTATTGCACTGATAAGCGGGGTTGTTGTTGTCGTTGTCGGGGCATTGCCATTCTTAGGACTGATTATCCCGAATCTCATTAGTTTAATTATGGGAGACAATATTCGTAAAACGCTGCCATGGATCTGTATTGCTGGCGGAGGGTTAGTTTTACTCTGTGATATTGTCGGTCGCTTAGTCCGTTATCCATTCGAAATACCTGCAAGTGTGATTTTAGGTGTTATTGGCGCCATTATTTTCCTTTTTTTACTGTTGAAGCAGCAGCGTTATGCAAAAAGTTAATGCATCAGTGGTGTTACCCAAAAAAGGGATGACACCATTACAAAGAATATGGCTATTACTGGGGCTGTCGGTTATAGCTATTACACTTTTTATGACTATCAATCTTGGCAATAACCTTGCTTATATTTTGCCACACCGAGGTTATATGGTGCTGACGATGATTCTGGTCGCTTTTGCTTCTGGAGTCTCGACCGTTCTTTTTCAGACCATAGCCAATAATAAGATATTGACGCCCTCTATTATGGGTTTAGAGGCGTTATTTATTTTATTACAGTCAATCTTTGTGTTTTATACCGATAGCTTCCCTGCATCTTGGTTGCTCAATATTGGGAAGTTTTTGCTAGAGTCATCGCTACTCGTTCTATTCTCCGTATTACTTTATCGCTGGTTGTTTGTTTCAGCTAAGTTGAATATCAACCTCGTTTTGATGGTTGGTATTATTCTTGGTACGTTATTTAAAAGTACGGCGACGTTACTACAGCGGTTGATGGATCCGAATGAATTCTCAATTCTACAAAGTCGTATGTTTGCGACTTTTACACGAGCGACCCCTGAGCTGATCTTCTTTACTTTAGCAATTACGCTAGTCGTTGGTATTTTGCTGTGGCGTATGCGCTATTGTTTCGATGTTTTAGCTCTCGGTCAGGCAAATGCGATCAATTTAGGAATTAACTATCGCCATAAAGTGACGGTGATTTTATTACTGATATCGATATTAGTGGCGGTATCGACAGCATTAGTAGGGCCATTAACTTTCTTAGGGTTAATGGTGGCGAACCTTGCTTATTTTATTAGTGGTAGTAGTCAGCACCGTTATCTGTTGCCCGTCTCTTTCTTATTAGGAGTGATTGCGCTTATTGGAGGGCAATTGATCCTTGATTACGGCTTGAACATGGCGGGTACGCTATCTGTTGTGATTGAGTTTATCGGCGGCATATTCTTTATTTATATGGTGTTAAGAAGGTTTTAGTATGATTGAAATTAATCAGATATCGAAAAGTTATCAGGATACTAAGGTCTTAGATAACATCACAACAACGATTAAAAATAGTGGTATTACATCGATTATTGGGCCTAATGGAGCAGGTAAGTCGACGCTTTTATCAATCATTGGGCGCTTATTAATGGCCGATTCTGGGCATGTGAAGGTTAATGAGCTAGATGTTGTAAAAACGCCAAGTGATAAGCTAGCGACTTATTTGTCAGTGTTGCGACAAGAAAACCAGTTCGCAAGTCGATTAACCGTTGAAGAGTTAGTTGGTTTTGGCCGCTATCCTTATACAAAAGGGCGTTTAACTCTTGATGACAAAAAGAAAATCGATGAGTCACTCGAATTCTTAAATTTATCTAACTTGCGTCATCGTTATTTGGATGAGCTATCAGGTGGTCAACGGCAAAGAGCCTATGTGGCGATGGTTTTATGTCAAGACACTGAATATGTGCTGTTAGATGAACCACTCAACAACCTTGATATGAAGCACGCGGTCATTATGATGAAATTGCTGCGTCGCGCGGCAGACGAGTTAGGCAAAACGATTATTTTGGTGATCCACGATATCAATTTTGCCTCTGTCTACTCCGACCATATTATCGCTATGCGAGCAGGGAAGTTAGTTTATCATGGGGCGCCTAATGACATTATGAAGGTCGATATCATCGAAGATATCTTTGATACTCCTATTGAGATTAAATCTGTCGATAATAAATTGATAGCGATGTATTACTAAACGAAGTCATTTTATTTTTATAAAAAAATAGCCTCTATTGCTTGTTAGCATAGAGGCTATTTTATTGAGCTATATATCAAACGCAGTAGCAAAGCTACAAACCATTCACGCGCCATTCCAATCACTCTTCACCTAATTAGCATAAGTGAAGAGTGCATCCAAATCCTGCGTAAAAGCGTTTTATATTACTCGCTAAAACGAGAAAGTCTGTATGGACGTGGATCGATGATAGGCTTAGTATCCATCAATAGATCAGCAGTCAACTGTCCAGATGCAGGACTTTCTGTCATACCCCAACCTGTTGCGGTGTTGATAACAAGGCCAGGGTATTGTTCGATTTTCGAAATGATTGGGATCTCATCGTCAGTTGGGCTAACAGTGCCGCCCCAACGCTCAACCACTTTAGAGTCTTTAAACACAGGGAATTCATTTCTAAGTCTTTCTAGAACGCCATCCAAGTGCTCATTGTTTGGTGTGTTAGTTGCGGTACGGAACTCTTCAAATGGCGTTTTCTCATCCAGCTTCCATGAGGTTGCCATGGTGAAGGAGTTAAAGAGATCTTTACCGATTGAGAATTCTAATGGCAGCTCTCCGCCTCCGAGTAGGTGTAAAAAGCGAGGGCCTAGCAGGAAGCTATCTTTAACGATAGAACTGGTAAAGATACGTGGTGCTACCGCATAAGTACCATCAGCTTGTTCACGGAAGTGAATACCGTTTGGTAGATGCACGTTACCTCTCGGTGCACCAGGCACGCCAGTAATACGCTGTTGAGATAGGTAAACGTTCAGTGTAGGAACATCAACGCCTAGGTTACCCATAAATAGGCGAGACCAGATACCACCAGTCAGCACTACGTTAGAAGTTTTGATGGAACCTTTTTCGGTCACAACGTCGGAAATCTTACCGCCAGCGGTTTCTATGCCCCTTACTGCACAGTTGGTATAGATGCGGATCCCGATTGATTTGGCGTAGTTAGCCATGGTTGGTGTAACCACTTCTGGGTCGAGACTACCTGCGTCTTCTTCAAATCCACCGATTTTCCATGGAGTTTGTGCATTAGGTAAGCGTTTTGCCAGCTCTTCACCTTCGATCATGCGAGTTCTTAAAGGTGTATCAAAACCTGGGTTTTCTGCTGTCTTTTTGATCCACTCTCTGGTGAGTTCTAGATCTTTTTCGCTAGAAGGAACTTCAACACGGCCTTGAATGCGGTAACTTGTATCAGCACCGATTTTTTCATTCATGCCAGTCCATAAAATTTTTCCATAGTGGTGTAATGGAAAAATTTCTGGGGAAGTTTTGTAGCTAATAATTTGGCTATAAGCACGGCCTGATTGTTCGCCGCCTACAACGCCTTTTTCACAAATAACAACGTTCATCCCCCTTTCGGTGAGATTAATTGCAGTCATAATACCTTGAAGGCCTGCACCGATAATAACGGCATCAGCGGATTTTGGTAATGCACCTTCTGTGCCTGCTACAGCAGGAACACGAGATTTGGTGGACTCAAACCGACCTTCTCTGCGGATCATTGGAACAACCGCAGCACCACCTGCGAGAACACCCGCAGCACCGACCCCTAAAAGTAGTTTTCTTCTCGAGATTTTCATCTATAACCTCAATAATAACCTTAGTTTTTATATAGTAAATAATTACAATTTAAGATAATCATATTATCATATTTCATGATGTTGTTAACTATGGTTAATATTTGTTAACAAAAGTAAGAGAAATGTGAATATTCATAATCAGAAATAATCAAGCCTGTAAGGGGTTTGCGAGCTATTTTAATAAAATTCAATCTTTTTAAGAGGGCAGAAAATAAAGTGAAATGTCAGATAATGTGTACAGTGATTTTTTAATCAACTTAGATGCGGTGGATATTTGTTTCGTAGAGTGAGTAATTAGCAAAAATACTAGAATGAGCCAAGTGTTAAACAATGCTATATTGTGTGGTTAATAAGGGTAGGAGAATGAAATATCCGATTTTATGAGGGTTGGTGGTTATCCTTCTTTTTACTCTTGAAAGGTTAAATAGATAAAATACGTATTAGTTTAAAAACATTTAATTAAATATCTAAATGTTTGTGTTTTTTATATTGTCGTTTTTTTGAACTAAATTCTCAATTTTTTCAGTAACAGGAAAATTCGTAGCGTCTTTTTAGGTTTACACTATTTTAAAATAAAGTTGAAAAAATATATTTTGTTATTGAAACGCCTATTAGGAATATATTTTACCTCTGATTTATCATTAAAAAACATGAAGATATGTTTATCTTTGTGTCTGTTGATAAAATAGTCAAAGACGAATTCTTATCCAGTTTAACCCTTTCAATAACGACTGTTACTAATAATAATCCTAAATTTGTTTATTTTTTTAGTCACACATAGTGGTAAAAGTAAAATATACGACTAAGCTGGTTAAAGTGTTATCTAAATAAGTAATCCTTACAATAAATCAGGTTTTTTATTTAGGCAACAGTTTGAGTTATCTATTTTTTAACCAATTGGCATACATAATTTGTGCTTATTATCATCATGCCAGAAAAATCATGGATTAAAAGTTTGGCGAACCCAGTGGGAAATGACAATTAATTCACTTAGGTAGAAGTGCTTATTTAGTATAAACCTCTATTATTGGAGTGTAATTTATTATAGGGCGATTTATTCCTTTTTAGAATTAACTCTCTTTATTTTGGCGCCATTGAGTGGCTTGAGCTGGACGGAATAGGTCTCTAAATTTTTTCTATTGTGATTGGAATAACGTATTTCATCGCGTGTTGCGCTATTTTTATCTTTAATAAAGTGTCTGATATATTGGCTGAGTGATGGTGGTGTGACGGGAGCAGGCTCTTTATTATTGCTACCGTTCGCGTATTCGTGGAAAATTTTTTGTATAAAACTTGCGCCATCAATCTCCAAGATCAATAGAAATTTATACAGTAAATCAATTGTGAGTGGCGTTATCCCGTTTTCATAGCGAGAAATTTGTTGCTGGCTGATCCCCATTAATTTGGCTAATTCTTTGCCCGTGATTTTCTTCTCCTTTCTTGCCTTGCGTAAAAAGTAACCCGATAGTGTACTGAGTTTGTTTTCTTCCATTATTTAGTTTTCTACTCATCGCCTCTATTTGGGCGCTACTATAACGAGTCTGCTGTAGGTGTAAAAATGTTTATACCTAATAAACAGTGATTTTTGATAGTTTATAACTATTGTTATGTTTATTTTTATTGGAAATGCTGATTTACACTATTGGTATTCACGTAAATTTTTTGAAAATTGAGAGCTTAAACCTATGAAAACATCGTCATTTTAAGAAGGTTATTTTATTTATATTTCGAATTATGACGTAAAAAGAGTAAATGTGTTTACTAATTTGTTCTATTTGAAATAGTTAATTGTCGCCTAAAATGTTTCATTTTGTTACATTCCGTCAAAGGTTTGACGGCTATTTTAGAGATAATTTCATATTATGAGTATTAATTTCCTAAGTTGAATTACGTGATTGCTGTTAAGTGAAGCTGATTATTCATTTCCAGTGGGAATTTGTGCGAAGAAATCGGCGTAGTCGCTTGAGCATATTTGATGCAGAATAACGTTTAAGTCAGATAAAGGTTGTTGTGACCAATCAGCGCGAATATCAATATCTGCATATTGGCGATGGTGCCATATTTTGAGTGCCGCTGAACGAATTCCTCGATAATCACCTCCCGCTTTTTCACCCGCTTTCATTGCCATTAATAGCCTATTTGCTAGCGCTAATTCTGAGTATTTATGGTAGGTATCGTATAGCGCGTGTAAAACATGCTCTCCTGCGAGCATATTACCTGCAATCGCTAAATTGGTTTCAGATAAGCCACCACACCAAGGTAAACATGCCTGTCCTGTCCAATGCGCACTGGTGCCTTGTTTATCAATAATGATCAATTGCCTTAATGTGGGGGCGGCATCTTTTTTAAGCAAAACATCTAAACAGGTTTTAGCTGGCATAGCCTCTCGAAGGAATTCAACTCCGGTTATACCTGCCATGGGGTTGGTCATGGCTTGTGTGGCAATCGCACCATGATAACTTGCCCCATGGAGAACTAATGCCCCTACTGCGGGACCACCTGTTGCGGTTATTGCTCCAATTTCCCCCGTTTTTGCACAACGAGCGACGATAGAAAAAGTCATTTTACACCTCATAAATTAGACACCGATCAAATTTATCATTATAAATTATTGCGAGAAAGTTAATTTATAATCATAAATAAAGAAAAAGAGAATAATTTTAACAAAATTGACACATATCACAGCATCGTCACCACACCAGGGAGAACAAATATGGGCATGTGTTTACGCAGATGGGTAGCCACAGTTTCACTTCTCTTCGCTTTTTCATTTCCGCTATGGGGCGATGAAAACAGCCATGTATTGTTATTAGGGCAAGTGGCTGAACCGCAATCATTAGATCCTCAGGTGGCGACGGCTGCCAATGATTCACGGATCTTGGTGAATATTTATGAGGGGTTGGTGCGCAATTCTGATGGTTCATTAAAGCTTGAGCCTGCACTGGCCGAATCATGGAATGTGAGTGAGGATGGACTGACTTACACATTTCATTTACGCAAAGGGGTTCGCTTTCATGATGGATCACCATTAGATGCACAAGCGGTTAAGTTTACGTTCGAACGTATGCTTAATCGTGAGCATCCTTACTATCATACAGGGCCTTTTCCTTTATCATTTTTCTTTTCTGTTATCGACAACATTGAAACGCCCGATAACGCCACGGTGATCTTCCGGTTAAAAGAGCCGTTTGCCCCTTTTTTATCCAATCTTGCAACCCCCGCAGGTTTGATTGTCTCGCCAACTGCCGTTAAACAATACGATAAAAATTTTGGTCGCCATCCAAGTGGGACTGGGCCTTTTAAATTTACCGAGTGGACGGCGAATCAGCGTGTTGTTGTGGAAGCTAATGATCAGTACTGGGGAGGGCGACCGTCACTGCAATATGTGGTTTTTCGCCCAATAACTGACGCTAATACTCGCGTGGCTGAAATGCTGTCGGGAGGGATTGATGCGATGGTTGAAGTGCCCGCGGATAATGTACCACTGTTTGCCTCTGATAAACGTTTTCACTTGTATCAAGCAACAGGCCCGCATGTTTGGTATGGCATGTTGAATGCATCACGTCCACCATTTGACGATGTGCGTGTCAGGCAAGCCGTGAATTACGCAGTCAACAAACAGAATATCGTTAAATATATCCTTCAAGGCTCCGCAGATGTTGCACAGGGGCCAATCCCTTCAGCTTTCGATTGGGCGTTTGATCCTGAAACGGAGGCTTACCCTTACGATCCTCAAAAAGCGCGTGAATTGATTAAAGCGGCGGGAGCAGAAGGGCAAAAAATTATTTTTTATGTCACAGAGGGAGGATCTGGCATGTTGGATCCGATCCCGATGGCGACAGCGATTCAGGCCGACCTAAAGGCCGTTGGGCTGTCAGTTGAAATACAGACTTTTGAGTGGAATACCTATTTATCAAAGGTGAATTCAGGGCTTAAACAAGCACATATGGCGGAAATGGCATGGATGACGAACGATCCTGACACCTTACCCTTTTTGACGCTGCACTCTGGATCATGGCCAGAGAAAGGGGGATTTAATTCTGGCTATTACGCGAATAAACAACTCGATAGCTTATTAGATAAGGCAAGAGTAACCAACGATATGGCTGAGAGGGCACGGCTTTATCGGCAGGTACAAAAGAGAGTTCACCAAGATGCGCCATGGCTGTTTGTGGCAAATTGGAAGCAAAATGCGGTCGCCAGTGCGCGGATCAGTAATTTTAAATTACAGCCAAATTTTAATTTATTGCTTAAAGACGTTCATAAAGATTAACGGATCAATTGGCTTAATTTCACGGCATAACAAAGTAGCGAGCCTTTACTCGGCATTAAAACGGTTACGACGGGAAGATTTACTGGGGAAGAACCTATGTGGCTATATTGTGTTAAACGAATTTTAGCGACGATACCCATTTTAATTGGGCTCACGCTTATCGTATTTTTCATCATGGCGTTGATCCCTGGTGACCCCGCTCAAGCACTGCTCGGACCATGGGCAACACCAGAGAATGTGGCGCGGGTAAAACAGGAACTTGGTTTAGATAAGCCGCTATATCAACAATACTTTATTTGGATAAGTAATTTATTGCAGGGGGATTTTGGGCGCTCATTCGTACTCAATCGTCCTGTCACTGACGAGGTATTAGAACGTTTTTCAGCCACCTTAATTCTTGGGGGCAGTGCGCTGTTGCTCAGCTCTGTTTTAGGGTTGTTGGCAGGCATTATTTCGGCGATCCGCCAGTTTAGCTGGAGTGACAAAATGATCACGCTAGCCGTGTTACTGGGCATTTCGATGCCATCGTTTTGGATCGGCCTATTGATGATCATGCTGTTTGCGGTACAACTGCAATGGTTTCCTGCGTCAGGGATGTATTCGATTTGGCAAGGCGGTGGGTTCGGTGACCTATTGCACCATCTTGTTCTGCCAGCAGTGACGCTCTCTTTAGTCGCGACAGGGGTCATTGCTCGATTAACTCGTACTGCGATGTTAGAGGTCTTGCGCTTAGATTTTATTCGTACTGCTCGAGCAAAAGGACTTAGCGAACGCAAAGTTATTTTTCGTCATGCTTTTCGTATGGCGCTCGTGTCAGTGATCCCCGTTATTGGGATTCAGGCTGGTTTTGTTCTAGGCGGTGCTGTCTATATCGAAACCGTATTCCAGTGGCCGGGGCTAGGTGCCATGTTGGTCAAAGCGGTTGCGACACGTGATCTCTTTTTAGTGCAGGGCGGTGTTTTAATTGCAGCAGCAGCCTATGTATTTATTAATTTGTTTGCTGATTTGATGCAGGCACTTTTGGATCCGAGGTTAAAATCATGAGCCAAATTACTACACCGGTTATCCAGCCACGTTATCGCCAATCGGCTTGGTCTTTGTTAATGACCAATCGTTTAGCTGCATTAGGGCTAGCGATCTTATTGGTCATCATGTTGTCAGCATTACTAGCACCTTGGCTGCCACTGCCTGATCCCGATAAAACGGATCTCATTAATCGATTATTACCTGTTTTTTCTTCGGGTCATGTGTTGGGAACCGACCATCTTGGGCGTGATATTTTGTCACGGTTATTATGGGGAACACGGGTATCACTGCTTGTGGGGATCTCTGCGACGTTAATTGCAGCCGTATTAGGTACGCTAATTGGCTTAATTGCCGGCTATGTTGGGCAGCGAACTGATACCCTATTGATGCGTTGCATCGATATGTTAATGGCTTTTCCTTATATTTTACTGGCATTGGCGATTGTCGCTGTACTTGGGCCGGGCTTACTTAATGCGTTATACGCGATAGCTTTGGTTAATATCCCCTTCTTTGCACGTAATATTCGAGGGCTAACAGTAGGCTTGCGCGATCGTGATTTTATTCAGGCGGCAAGGTTATCAGGTAAAAACCATATTCAAGTTCTATTAACGGAAGTTTTACCGAATGTATTGCCTATTATTGTCGTGACTATGTCAACCACGATAGGGTGGATGATTTTGGAAACGGCGGGGTTGTCGTTTTTAGGGTTAGGAACACAGCCGCCGAATGCCGACTTAGGATCAATGCTAGGGCAAGGTAGAGCACAGATGTTCGTGGCGCCCCATGTTGCATTAGTGCCCGGCATTATGATTTTTCTTATCGTCATTAGCTTTAATTTATTAGGTGATGGCATTCGCGATTTACTTGATCCAAGGCTCAAATCAGGGGCTTTGCATCGCTCGCAACCAGTGACAGAAACCGCACGTATTGATATTCCAGCACGTACGGAAGGCAGCAAGGCGGTGTTAGAAGTGAAGTCACTGTGTGTTGGTTTTCGTCAAGGGCCTCTATTGCGCCCAACGGTTAAAAATATCAGTTTTTCAGTGGCGCGTGGTGAGTGTTTAGGGCTGATAGGGGAAAGTGGCTCTGGTAAAAGTGTTACAGCACTGTCCATTATGGGGCTATTAGCTTCCCCGCCAGCGGTGATCACCGGTGGTGGGATCTATGTTAATGAAGAAGAGATGTTGTCATTATCTCTATCGGCGTTACAGCAACGCCGTGGCGCTAGAGTCTCTTATATTTTTCAAGATCCGTTGACGACACTGCATCCACAGTTTTCGATAGGTGCACAATTACAAGAGGCGATCACCGCTCACCAATCCCTTTCCGATCAACAAGCGAAGAATAAGGCGATTGAGTTACTTGAGAGTGTTGGTATTCCATCAGCAAAAGAGAGTTATCACGCTTATCCCCATCAACTTTCTGGAGGGCAACGCCAACGTGTTGGGATTGCCATGGCTCTTGCGAATGATCCGGTGTTAATTATTGCCGATGAGCCGACAACGGCACTGGATGTCACTGTACAGGCACGCATTTTAGAATTACTCAATAAGTTACGTCGTGAAAGAGGGGTTGCGCTACTTTTTATTACCCATGACTTTGCGGTGATTAACCAAATTTGTGATCGGGTGGCGGTGATGCAGCAAGGCCAAATTGTAGAAACGGGCGCAACACAAACGGTACTTCATCAGCCACAGCACCCTTATACGCGTCGCTTGATTGCCAGTGTGCCAAAACTGGGGGAAGGAAAAGCATTTCTTACCCATGTTGCAGATATTTATAGCGCTAAACCAGACGCGGTGCAGGAGGTATCATGAATAAGGTCATTGAAGTCAATCAATTGGTAAAAACGTTTGGTCGCCCACCTAACCTTTTTCATCCAACAAGTAGAGAAGTTAAGGCTCTAAAAAACATCTCAATAGATCTTTATGAAGGTGAAACATTGGCGATCGTTGGGGAAAGCGGTTCGGGGAAAAGTACTCTTGCCCGTATTTTAGTTGGATTGGAGCAGGAAACATCAGGGGAGATCCGCATATTGGGAAAAAACCGTTCTCAGTGGCAAAAAAAAGGAACACGAGCCTTCGGTCAAGCTATCCAATATGTTTTCCAAGATCCTGTTGCATCATTGAACCCACGTAAAACGATCGGAGAAACCTTATCCGTACCTTTAAAGTACCTTAAGCAGATGAATAAATCTGAACAAACCCATAGATTACATGAGTTACTCGAGGCCGTAAGTATGCCATTGGATGCGCTGGCATGCTATCCACATGAGTTTTCGGGTGGGCAAGCTCAGCGTTTAGCGATTGCACGAGCATTGGCAGCCGATGCACAGATCCTCGTTCTCGATGAGCCTGTTAGCGCATTGGACGTTTCGGTACAGGCGCAAGTGTTGTTGTTGCTACAAGAGCTAAAAACACAATTTTCGTTATCTTACTTATTTATAAGTCATGATTTAGCCGTCGTTGAATCAATTGCTGACAGAGTGGCCGTGCTCTATTTAGGTGATTTGCTAGAATGTCAGGAAACTCATCGTTTATTTGCTGCCCCTGAACAGAGTTATACCCAGAATTTATTGACCAGCGCGCCAAGGCTCTCTTTTGAGTAAAAGGCGAGTGTGGAGATGAAAAATAGAACAACAGACGACGGCCGGAAGAAAAATATGAACACAGAGAAACAGCCGATGACAGAAACAGGACGAATTAAACGCACGGATGAAATTGTGAATGCGATTAAAGAATCGATCATGGCGGATAATTTAATGCCAGGTGATCGACTGCCACAAGAGAAAGATCTAATAGAGCGTTATAGCGCCAGTAAAAGCACCGTTCGAGAAGCTTTAAAATCGCTAGAAGTCCAAGGGTTGATAAAAACGAAAACGGGGCCTGGTGGCGGTGCATTTATTGATTCTATGACAGAAGCGCGAGCGATGAGTTTACTGTCTAATTATTTGTTTACACGGAATATTTCGATAAAAGACATTTATACCTTACGTAAATTATTAGAGCCTGTGGTGGCAGTTAGCGCTATCGACAATATGGATAATGAAGGTTTTCAAAAACTGTATGACACGATAGCGATTTATGATCATGAGCCAGTTGATGAAGCCGAACGTTGGCAGCAGCGGATGGCCGAATTGGATTTTCACGCTGTTGTTGCGAGCTACTCTGATAACGTACTTTTAGTGTTTATCTGTCATTTTCTTCAACGGTTGCTTAAGGATTTGGCGATTTGCAAAGACATCTACCTAAAGCCTGAACCTGTCGATCGTCGACAAGGGATTGACTATCAATATCAACTTATTGACGCCATGCGCCGTAAAGATGCTCCTAGAGTGAAAGCGATTATGGAAGCGCATATGGCGTATGCGGAACAAGCCATGCTGGCCTTGCAAGCAACCTTACAAGAACGATTTTTAAGTGAAGACAGGTAATGACATGATTGATCAAGATTATCTTAAATCTGTATTAAAGACGCTATTACAAACGCCTAGCCCTGTAGGTATGACAGAGAATGCCGTAGCGCAGACTCATCAATGGCTCGCAGAATTAGGTTTTCAACCGCAATACACCCGCCGAGGTGTGCTACATATTACGTTAGGCAATGGTGAGCCCAAAAGGGCACTAGCGGCACACTTAGATACTCTCGGTGCAATGGTGACACAATTAAAGCCGAATGGGCGATTGGCACTACGTAACACGGGAACATGGGCCGCACGTTTCGCTGAAGGAGCGAGAGTCACAGTATTTTGTGACAACAACCAATATCGGGGAACTATTCTGCCGTTAAAAGCATCGGGGCACCGTTTTAATACTGAAGTGGATACCCAGATTGCCGATTGGGATAACCTTGAAATCCGCCTTGATGCACCTTGTTATAACCATGCTGATTTATTAGCACATGGCTTTAATGTAGGGGATATGGTTGCAGTCGATGCACAGCCTGAGTTTATTGATAATGGTTTTATCGTCTCTCGCCATCTTGATGATAAAGCGGGCTGTGCAGTGTTATTAGCTGCATTGAAATCGCTGGTGGATGATAAAGTACTGCCTGAAGTGGCTTGCCAAATCATGTTTACTATTTCAGAGGAAGTCGGTATTGGGGGAACGCATGGCTTTGGTGCTGAAGTACAAGAACTGTTAGCCATTGATAACTCGGTGTCGGCTCCCGATCAAACAACGCGGGATGATGCGTTAACATTGGCATTTCGTGATAGAACAGGTCCATTTGATTTAGCTATCACACGCCACCTACTTAAGCTGTGCCAACAGTATGATATTCCTCATGTGAGAGATACCTTTAAACACTACCGCTCAGACAGTGCCGCTGCCGTCGATGCAGGGTGGGATATCCGCGTGGCATTGGCTTGTTTTGCACTGGATAGCTCACATGGTTGGGAAAGAACGCACGTTGATTCACTGGTTGCATTAGCCACCTTGGTCAGACGTTATATTGAAAGTGATTTAGTGCCATTACCAGGGCAGTAATGGATTTAGGTAAAAAACGTCAAGAATTTGAAGCGACCCCCAATGATTGGGGGTCTTTTGATTGTATAAGTTAATTAATGGCGGTCATTTAAATACTCAGGCTCTTTAGGTAGCTGGAAGCAGCAAAATAAGCAGATACACAATACAACCATGACATAGATAAAAAAGGCGTTTTCTGCGCCGCTGGCTTTAAATTGTAGTGCAACAGAGGGAGCTGAGCCGCCAAAAATAGCATTCCCTATCGCATATGAGACCCCAACACCTAACGCTCGTAAATGAGGCGGGAACATTTCAGCTTTTACTAGCCCACTAATAGAAGTGTAAAAACTTAACAGCATCATTAAGAAAATCAGTAATAAGGCGATAATGATAGGAGACTGAGCAAAATAACGCATGCCAATCACCATCACTGGGTAGATAAATAGCAGCATGGATAGCGTGAAGGTAATCATTGCTGCTCGGCGGCCAATTTTATCAGAAATAATGCCGAACACAGGTTGAGACAGCATGAACACAAAGAGTGATACGGTCATAATGTAACCAACCACTTTGCTATCAATACCGATGTTTGTGAGATAGGTCTTTGAGTAAACGGTTATAATATAAAAGCAGAGAGAGCCTGCGGCAGTATAACCAACGACTAAAAAGAAAGATTTCCAATGCTGTTTTAGAAGAGCGATTAAAGAACCTGACTCTTTTGCTTCTGATGCTTCATTACTTAAGGTTTCATCAAGGCGTTTTCGAGCAATTAATGAGACTATCGCTGCAATCCCCCCAATGACAAAAGGAATACGCCAAGCACCATCCTGTAGCTGTTGTTCAGTGAGAAACGCTAATAAAATAACACTGAGCAAGCTTGCTAATAACTGCCCTCCGGATAATGTGACATATTGGAATGAAGCAAAAAAGCCCCGTTGTCCTTTAAGGCCGAGTTCACTCATATAGGTTGCGACGGCACCATATTCGCCACCGACAGATAAGCCTTGCAACAAGCGCACGAGTAGCAATAACAATGGTGCAAACATCCCGACTTGCTCATAAGTTGGCAAGGCGGCAAACAAGAAAGAACTAAACCCCATCAAATAAATGGATGCGACCATCGAACGCTTTCGACCATGGCGATCAGCAATCCGACCAAATAGCCAACTACCAATTGGACGCATAAAGAAACTTGCAGCAAACACCCCCCAGACATAGATAGATTGCGTCAGTGGATCCATATTTTGCGGAGTAAGCGCTTTAGTAAAATAGGCAGCAAAAACAGCGTAGATATAGAAATCAAACCATTCCACTAGGTTACCAGAAGCTGCTCCAACAATTCCTCGAATGCATTTTGATCTTGCATTGGCATCTAGCGTTGCATCCGTTCTTTTTACATTATCTTGAGATATTTCCAATTTATCACCACCGCAATATTAGTTAACAATAATTCAACAAATAGCGGTATTTACTTAGTGAGTCAATATTTGACGGTAATGTAAATTAAATATTGAGATCAATATCCTGTTTTTCATGTCATTTTTAGATAACTAACAACACTAAATGTTTTAACTAACTGAGTGTTTTATATGAGTTTTTTTACTTTTTAGCTTATTTGTTACATGCGCTTTATCTTTATTCGGAATACTCGTAAATAAAAATAATTTCATGCTAAGAATATGCGTAAAAATATCATATTAGACGTCATTTTAAATATAAAAAGTAACGTATTTAGATTAAAAAAATAAATGTATTATCGATGATAGGAGAGGAGTTATTGAATATTCACTGTTCTGTTTCGATATTGCCATTTAATTTTTTATTTTATTGAAACAGCTAATCTGCATACGAAAAATATCATAATATATTGAAATAAATGATTTTTTAAGATGTTTGCATTCAATGTGCCATCAGCCAAATAGAGTTGGTTTATCGAAAACTCAAATAAATACTAATAATTATCATTTTAGTTTATTATTTATTGATAAAGTTTATATTATGTATTTTATCATGATAAATATGAATAATCGGTATTTTTATTAACATTATTAGTTTAATTTTTTTTGTTAATTATTCTTTAACTTAATATAGAGGTTTTGTTTTTAGGTATAATTCACTAAAAATATTATTTGATAAATAAAGCTATCGATATTTAATTCTGATTTCATCTATCAATTTATCATAAAAATTCATCAGTATATACTGCTGTACATATCGGTAATGTTATAAATTATTTCTATTTTCAATAAGTTAGTTTGGTTAATAACGTGAGTTATTAGTCTGTTTATTGATGTAAAACAATCTCTTAATTTGATGGGTTGTTATCATTAAATTATCAAAATCTTATTTTTCACCCATGTGATTAATCGTGTCTATTACTGGCAGTACACACCTTAAATATATTTTATTCCGTTTTGTTGGAAGTTTACTTTTTAACATTTAAAGCAAATTAATTGAGTGAGTTATGTATGGCAAATATAAAAGAGAAAGCATCCGTTTTTGCTCCTCTTACCCGTCGTGGCTTTGTTAAGGCCGGAACTATCACGGGTTTGGCAGCAGCGGCTGGAGGGTTCTCTCTGCCTTTCAGCGCCTCCGCTGCCGCAGAGCAAAAAACAGCGACACCCACCGGAGAAGAGAAAGTAGTTTGGAGTGCATGTACTGTAAACTGTGGAAGCCGTTGCCCATTACGTATGCACGTCGTTGATGGTGAAATTAAATACGTCGAAACCGATAACACGGGTAATGATGTATATGAAGAACTGCATCAAGTACGTGCTTGCTTACGTGGACGCTCAATGCGACGTCGCGTGTATAACCCAGACCGCCTACGCTACCCCATGATGCGTGTTGGTAAACGTGGTGAAGGAAAATTCAAACGTATTAGTTGGGATGAGGCTTTTGATGTTATCGCTAACAACATGAAGCGCTTAATCAATGACTACGGTAACGAATCTATTTACCTAAACTACGGTACAGGTACGTTAGGTGGCACGATGACAAAATCATGGCCACCGGGTGCAACATTAATTGCTCGTTTGATGAATTGCTGTGGCGGTTATTTAAATCACTATGGTGACTATAGTACCGCGCAAATTGCCGCAGGGCTGAACTATACCTATGGCGGCTGGGCTGATGGTAATAGTCCTTCTGATATTGAAAATTCCAAATTGGTCGTGATGTTTGGCAACAACCCGAGTGAGACGCGTATGAGCGGCGGCGGGGTAACCTATTATGTTGAACAAGCTCGCGAAAAATCGAATGCAAAAATGATCATTATCGATCCCCGCTATACCGATACAGGCGCTGGACGTGAGGATGAATGGATCCCGATTCGACCGGGAACAGACGCGGCGTTAGTGAGTGCGCTTGCCTATGTGATGATCAAAGAAAACTTAGTCGATCAGCCATTTCTTGATAAGTACTGTGTGGGCTACGACGAAACGACAATGCCAGCTGGGGCCCCGAAAAATGCACATTATAAAGCCTATATTTTAGGTGACGGCCCCGATGGACAAGCAAAAACGCCTGAATGGGCAGCTCCTATTACAGGTATCCCTGCTGCACGTATCGTGAAACTCGCCCGCGAGATCGGCATGGCGAAGCCTGCTTATATCGTTCAAGGTTGGGGGCCTCAACGTCGCTCTAACGGCGAATTAGCCTCTCGCGCGATCGCCATGCTCGCTATTTTAACCGGTAATATCGGGATTAATGGTGGCAATACTGGTGCTCGGGAAGGGTCGTACAGCATTCCCTTTGTTCGTATGCCGACCTTAACCAATCCAGTCAAAACCAGCATCTCAATGTTTATGTGGACCGATGCCATATTACGTGGCACTGAGATGACAGCGACCCGCGATGGCGTCCGTGGTAAAGATAAGCTTGATGTGCCGATTAAGATGGTGTGGAACTACGCAGGAAACTGCTTAGTGAATCAGCATTCAGAGATTAACCGCACTCATGAAATTTTACAGGATGAATCTAAATGCGAAATGATTGTGGTGATTGATAACCACATGACAGCCTCAGCAAAATATGCGGATATCTTGCTGCCTGATTGTACCGCATCGGAGCAGATGGATTTCTGTATGGATGCCTCGGCGGGCAACATGTCTTACGTTATTTTTGCTGATCAGGCGATTAAACCTCGTTTTGAAAGTCGCAATATCTATGAAATGACGAGCGAAATTGCTAAGCGTATGGGCGTTGGTGAGCAGTTCACCGAGAATCGAACCCAAGAGGAGTGGTTACGTCATTTATACGAACAATCTCGCGAAGCATTGCCTGAATTACCAACATTTGAAGAGTTCCGCGCACAAGGTATTTTCAAAAAACGGGATCCGAAAGGCCATCATGTTGCCTATCGTAACTTCCGTGAAGACCCCGTTGCGAACCCCCTGACGACACCGTCAGGTAAAATTGAGATCTACTCTTCCCAATTAGCTGAATTGCAAAAAACGTGGGAGCTAGACGAGGGAGATGTGATCCACCCATTACCTGTTTATTCACCGGGTTTTGAGCAATATGGCGACCCACTTATGGATAAGTACCCATTACAGTTAACAGGTTTCCACTATAAATCACGTACTCACTCTACTTATGGCAACGTGGATGTTTTGAAAGCCGCCTGCCCACAAGAGTTGTGGATCAACCCACAAGATGCCGCAAAACGGGATCTTAAGCATGGTGATTTAGTCCGCGTTTTTAATGACCGAGGCGAGGTACGTGTGAAAGTGAAAGTCACACCACGTATTGTTCCGGGTGTCGTTGGTTTGGGTGAGGGGGCTTGGTATGACCCAGATGGTAACCGTGTGGATCACGCTGGAAGTATTAACGTGTTAACCACCCAACGCCCATCGCCTTTGGCGAAAGGGAACCCATCACATTCTAATCTTGTTGAAGTTGTTAAAGCTTAAGGATGTCAGTTATGTCAACGCAATATGGTTTTTATATCGACTCAAGTCGTTGCACTGGCTGCAAAACCTGTGAGCTAGCATGCAAAGACTTTAAAAACTTATCTCCGGAAGTTAACTTCCGCCGCATCTATGAATATGCAGGAGGAGATTGGACCGAGCAGGATGGTGTATTTGGGCAGAATATCTTTGCCTATTATCTGTCAATATCTTGTAACCACTGTGATGATCCTGCTTGTACTAAAGTATGCCCAAGTGGCGCGATGCATAAACGTGAAGATGGCTTTGTTGTTGTCGATGAAGAGGTGTGTATCGGTTGCCGTTACTGTAGTATGGCGTGCCCTTACGGTGCTCCACAATTCGATGAAGTGAAGGGGCATATGACAAAATGCGATGGCTGTTATGAGCGAGTGGCAGAAGGTAAAAAACCTATCTGCGTTGAGTCTTGTCCATTACGAGCACTGGATATGGCGCCTATTGAAGAGCTACGTGAAAAATATGGGACTTTAGCGGAAATCGCGCCATTGCCATCGGCAAAATATACGCATCCAAACATTGTCTTAAAATTGAATGCCAATAGCCGTCCTGTCGGAGATACCACTGGGCATCTGGCTAACCCGGAGGAGGTATAATATGGGATCGGGAATTCATGAATGGCCATTGATGTTTTTCACGGTGATAGGCCAAAGCGTGGCGGGTGCTTTTATTTTTATGGCAGCGGTGATACTCAGTGGAAAACTGTCAACAGAGCTTCACCGTAAAGTGCATTACAGCATGTTTGGTTTGTGGCTATTGATGGGGATAGGCTTCCTATTATCCACGACACATATGGGAACACCGTTACGCGCTTTCAACTCATTTAATCGCTTAGGGGCATCATCACTGAGTAATGAGGTAGCGAGTGGGGCGCTGTTTTTTGCCTTGGGCGGTTTTTACTGGCTTCTGGCGGTGCTTAATAAAATGCCAGCGGCACTCGGCAAATTATGGCTATTAGTCGTGATGGTCATGGCAGCAGTCTTTATTGTTGCAACATCTCGCGTTTACCTGATTGATACTGTTCCAACTTGGAATAACAGCTATACCACCCTAAATTTTGTCTTAACGGCATTCCTTGGTGGCCCAATATTAGCTGCACTGTTGTTACGTATCGCTGGGTTTGATTTGCAATGTATTCGCCGTATTCCTGCATTGAGTGTGGTTGCATTACTCGTCAGTGTATGTGTGGCAATCACCCAAGGCTTTGATTTGGCAAGTATAGAAACACCCGTACAAAAAGCGGTCGACCTAGTGCCAGATTATGGAATACTCATGGATATTAAAATCGTTGCCATTGCAATGGGGTTAGGTTGTTGGATAATGCCATTAGTGGCAAAACGTAACCCTTCTGTGATTAATATGGGGATCGGTTTTTTATTCGTGCTCGCAGGTGAAATCGTGGGGCGTGGTGTTTTTTACGGCCTACATATGACCGTTGGTATGGCGGTTAATTAAACTGAGAAGAAGGCTTAGTGATTTACTGCTAAGCCTTTTAAACTATTTGTGGTTAAATCAAGGCAAACAGCCGTTAAGTATCGAATAATAAGCGAATAAAATACACCATGAGTGAACAAACTTTAAATTCTATCTCTTTGACAGCACGCGTACTCGGTGCTGCCTTTTATTATGCACCGAATGATATCCAAGACATTATCGCATTGCTATCAACGCCACAATGGGCGGAAGAGTGGCCGTATGGCTCTGAGGAGCAAAAGCAGGCGATCGCCGATAAAATGGCAATAATACAGACAGATAATGAAACATTGGATGACGCATATCAGCGGCTATTTATAGGCCCATATGCGTTACCAGCACCACCTTGGGGATCTGTTTGGCTCGATAAAGAGAATGTGATTTTTGGTGAATCAACATTGCAACTACGCGAGTGGATGCAACATAACCAGATTGATATTTGTTTAACGCAAAATGAACCAGAAGATCACTTTGGCTTATTATTAATGATGGTCGCATGGGTGGCAGAAAATAACCCTGCCAAACTCAATGAACTGTTGGCTCAACACATATTGCCTTGGGGTGTGCACTATCTTAATAAAATGCAGGCAGATGCTCATTTTTCTTTCTATGTCGGACTTGCGGAACTTGCCCATTTGACGTTAGTGAATTGGCAGCAATCGCTTGATGTGAAAGCGGCTGAAAAGGCGATTTTCTATCGTTAAATATGATTAAATTTGTGGTATAGCCCTGAATGAAAGGGCTATATCAACATAGCGAATACGACCCACCACTACCGCCCCCTCCACTAAAAATTGGTTATTCGTTATACGAATTGAGACAATGACGAGAATACACTGGGTGTGTTATCTCTCGTCATCATCTTATTTAGATAAATTATTTTTTGTAAAGTATAGGGATAATAGCTATTGAGTCGGTTTAGAATAAGCCGGTTTTTTTCTCTGGTCGTTATTATGGGTAGAGTATGCGTAATCAGTCGTGGATATTATTTGTTATTTTCATTTTTTTATTGATCCCAAAATCATTTGCTCTAACACCGCCACAAAGTACAGAAGATTGGCAATTGGCTGATACCCCGCCAACACTCATGCAGATTAAACAGAATGAGACGATTTTTGCGCCTATTGCTGGGGAAATGAAAGCCGTCGCCGAGCTTTATTCTGAACATGGTTTCTATATGTATGAGCCTGCTGGTGATTATCGACCTATGCAGTTTGGTAATGATTATGCTTATGTGAACACAGAAGAAGTATCACCTTTAAAACCACGTTTAAAACCGGAAGACGATAGGTTAAATGACTTAAATAACCCTATCTACAATTATCTGATCACGACACAAAACACATTAGTCTATCGCTCAGCAAAAGCAAACAGCCAGCCAATCGCGATGCTATTTGGTAATTTGCGTTATCCCGTGTTGGATCGGATGATCAAAACAGAAAAAAATGGTGAAAAAACAGCTTGGTTAACCATTCGCTTAGGTGACCGCTTAGGGTATATCAAATCAGATGAGGTTGAGATAGACAAAGGGATACCGGTTCTCACTTATCATCACTTACTCAAAGAAAGTGAGAATAAAAAATTTCAGCATACATCGACGACCACTTCTGTCGAGGCATTTCGCGCCCAAATGGATTACTTGAAGCAGGCGGGTTACCAAACACTGTCATTATCTGATCTTGAGGGATATTTAGATAAATCGGTTAATTTGCCTGCTAAATCGGTGGTGTTGACGTTTGATGATGGCTTGAAATCGGTTTATCGCTACGCGTATCCAATTTTAAAAAATAACCATCAACAGGCCACATTGTTCGTTATTTCTTCGCGTATTAAAAGTGTGCCGCAAAAGTGGTCGGCAGATGGTTTACAATTTATGAGTAAGCAGGAAATTAAAAGTAGCCAAGATGTGTTTAATATTCAGTCACACACGCATTTCTTACATAAGCTAGATGCTCGTAAAAACCCTGTTATTTTTAGTCGCAAAGAGCATACTATCTTCTTAGATTTCCAACGCTCTATGCATGCTTTACAACCATTTACCCGTGAGCAACGTTATTTAGCCTATCCATTTGGTGGTTTTAACCAAACGGCAATGAACGCAGCAAAACAAGCAGGAATGCACCTTGCTGTAACGACTATACAAGGCAAAGTACGCTTAGGGGATAACCCATTGGCATTAAAAAGATTGTATGCACTAAAAACAGATCCTATCGAAAAGTTCGCTCAGATGGTGGGGAACCGCAGTGATAATATCGTCAATAAAAATATTGTGGTTGATAGGTAAGCATAGCGACGAATAATAAAGGAAAGCGAATGCGCTTTCCTTTATGGAATTACGATTAAGAAGCCTGACATGACCATAGCAATCACTAAATAGTATTATTTTAGACTCGGGCTATGATTGAAACGAAGCATAGTTTCTTTAAGTAGTGTCATAATGGTATTTTGCCAAGGCTTAGGCAGTGCTAATGACCAAACTACATCAATATTCCACATAGCCGATGGGCTGTCTTCAATGGGGATAAAAGCCACATCGTGGCGGCTAATATGCCTTGAACTATAAGGAACTAAACTGACTCCCACACCAGCGGCAACCAGTGCGATGATGGTTTGAATATCGCTAGCCTCTTGTACCGGCTCTAATGAGATCCCCTGTTGGCCCAGGAACCGTTCGATTTGATGTGATAGTCCGCTACCTCTTTCTTTACGCAGCGATAAATAAGGGTGCTTTATTAATAGCTGTTTCACGGGGTCATCACTGAGTTGTGATGTCGAAATGGCGAGAGCCAAGGTCTCTTGTTTTAACGGGTGCACTGTAAAATCTGTAGAAAATGCAATTTCAGGACGGCGTAAAAATGCAACCTGTAATTGATGATTTTCTAATTTTTGCGACATGATATCTGACGGCATATCATCAAAGTAAATCGTTGTCTGTTTTAAATGTTCTCGCAAACGCGCAACGAAAAAAGAGGCTTCTTGGAACGTTGATATGCCAAATCCAACATGAATAGATTTCGGGAATTGGGTACTCAATTCGCTTGCTCGGTTCAAAAGTAGCTCAGCTTGAGATAATACTTGTTGCGCAAAAGGGAGCAGCTTACGACCATTTTCAGTCAGTTGTGCACCATGTCGACCTCGTTCAAATAACGTTATTGAGAGCTGTTGCTCTAACAGTTTAATCTGCTTCGTTAGTGCGGGTTGGGTGATACACAATTGGGATGCAGCCGTATGGTAGTTTGCCGTGTCAGCTAAAACAACAAAAGCACGTAATAATCGGGTATCCATTACGCCTCATCAGTAAATTTATCAGTCATGTTAACTTGTAGAGACCCTGAATGGCGTCTCTACAAGTATATTATCCATTTAAGGAAATGTGCTGCTGTTATTTTGAAATTGCGACAGGCTTATCAGCAAATCGCACACTTCGCGCATCACGCTCATAACCCATTGTTTTTGTCAAAATATTATACAACTCAGGGCGACGGCCTGACATCCAGCGGCGACCAGTTGACATTGGAAGTAAGCTTAAGTCTAGCTCGGCGATCACCATATCATTATCAATAGCATCGCTTTCGTTGATAATACGACCATATGGGTCGATGATCATGGCATTACCTGTACGGACTTCATCGTCATCTAAACCAACGCCATTACTGAAAATGTAAAAGACGCCATTATCATGGGCGCGAGCAGGTAACCAACGCATTAACCAGCCACGACCATGTTCCCCTTGAAAGGCTTCTCGTAATGCTTCAGGATCTTTTTCTCGGTTCTCCCATAAAGGAAGAGGAATTGGCTTCATGCTGTATGGGCTACGGGAATGAGTTCCCCCCGTTTGGTGTGGTGCTAAAATAATATCAGCTCCCATTAATGCGGTTGCTCGTGGGTTCTCGACTAAATTATTATCCCAACATATTAAGATCCCTGCTTTCACTCCCCACGGCGTATCAAACACAGTGTAGCTATCGCCTGAATGAATACTTGGATGCTCAAAGGCATGTAATTTCCGATGGGCGTGATACGTGCCATCAGGCATACAAGCAACCCAAGTATTATAGCATTTATCATCTAAGCCTTTTTCAATTAACCCCACGCCAATGATCATATTAAGCTCTTTTGCACGTTGGCGGATAGGTGTTAATGATGGGCTATCATGTAAAGTTTCACTGAGCTGATAGACAGCTTCGCTAGGCAGCTTAGGCACGTGCCAATAACCTGTAATGCACATTTCTGGCAGCACAAGTATTTGCACATCTTGAGATGCGGCCTGATCGATAAATGCATGGATCTGTTTTAGGTTATAAGCCTTATCAGAGGCTTTATGTTGGAATTGTACGGTGGCGACTCGAATTGGTGTCGACATAGGGTATCTCCTCTCTTACGATGAGTAGATAACACCATATAATTTGAGCTAGGTATAATGAGATATTCTCTTATTCGATAACCAATGGTTATTAAATGGCTTCCGCACAAAATAGCGATTTATTTTCCATGATAGTGAAAAATGATCAGCCAATTTTTACTCCAATCTTATTTAGAAGCATAGTATTTCACTCTATAAGACGGCCAAAGCTATTGGATTTTTTGTTGCTTTATCTGTAAAGGCATCGATAAAAAAATATTTCAAAGAACGTTAGCATTAGTGCTAGCTTAAGAATAGATTGTTTTATATCTCTCTATTCTCTCTATCAATTTTTAGGTTTTAAGTCAAACTATCTAATAAACTCAGGATTAACGTTTTTTGAGCTTATTGATGGTTGATAACGAATAGTCTTTTTGTGCTATTTAACGTCAACCAAATATAACTATTACAGTAAATAGAAACATTCAATATTACTTTGTTACACTTAGTAAAAACTATATGTTGTTGATTATAAGGGGTTATATATTTTTTCACAAGAGAGGGTATTAGTAAAAACTACTAATAAGTTTACTTTGTATCAAATGTAACGATTGAAAACCACCTAACCCCTACTAAAGGAAGTTAAAATGCAAATAAGAGCAATAAAGCGGATGTTTAACATATTTTATACTCCTATACCGAGTATGATTTTGCTACTAAATTTTTTACTTGTTCACATAAGATAAAATAAATAAACCACTGGCGATGGTAAAATAATTAGAATCTAAAAAGAATGATTAAATTTGAATTTTTGAATATATTTTATAAATTATTCTTATATTTCAACAATAAAAAAGCATTATTGAGTATAGTTGGTTAATACTCTTAATTCGTTATTAATATTCTATTCTTTTCTATGTTTACAACGGTGGGGGGTAAAGTGAATTAATGTTAAATATCATCCGTTTAAAATAGATTTATTATTTGGGGAGGATAATAAAAACATAATAAAATATGAATAGGTTTATTGAGGCATTATTCTTTTTTTTAATAGATGTTTTTGATAGGTTTTGTCTAATTTGATTGATCGTATCGATCGTTACAAACAGTTTTACTTTCGAGCAATGCGTTCTATAATCACTCCAAATTAGACCTTTACGATTATCTCTATTTCTTAAGTAGGGATAAATTAAAATAATAATAATAAACAAATGAGCTTTTATTGCTTTATCCATGTCATTATTGACTATTTTAAATTAGGTCAGGTCTTAATAAATGAAAAATGTAAACCAGATCGTTGGTAAAGAAATTCGCAAAAGAAGAAAAGAATTAGGGCTTTCAGGTGCTGAACTTGCTGGATTAGTTGGTATCAGTCAACAGCAAGTTTCACGCTATGAAAGGGGTGAATGTAATATTACATTAGATAATCTTCTTAGTTTGGCTAAAGCACTTGAAACCGATTTGATCTGTTTTTTTAACGATGAAATCTTTTCAATAGAAGGTCGTGTTGAATTAATAAATGACAATGAAATTAAAAATAACCTTGTGAATCATATGGTAGTTAATCATTATCTATAAACTTCATATTACTACTTCATAGCCTTCCTCAGCCACAACATAATAATAAATTTCTGCCTAACGATTTTTATCGTTAGGGAGTTTATGTACGTTAGTCTTTTGTCTTAAATAGGAAAATGAAATGAAATTTGTTAAAACCATATTAGCTACAACTATTGTTGCTTCATGTGCTACTGGAGTTGCAAATGCAGCTATTGACCAAGGAAGTGGTGTCATTAACTTTACAGGTAAAGTCATTAATGCACCGTGCAGTTTACCTGGCGATGGAACAGTTAATGTCGATTTAGGTCAAGTCGCGAATAAAGTATTAGAAACGGGCAATAAATTTAGCCAAAGCGTTCAGTACACTATTGCATTAGAGAATTGTGATCTGGCTGCGGTGACGGGTGCAGACGACAAAGTGCTTTTCCCTGCGGTCAGTAAAGTGAAAGTGACATTCTCTGGTACTCCAGATACCACGAAAAAGGATTTATTGGCTAACACGGGAACATCGAAAGGTGTTGGCGTTCGCCTAATTAACGCAGACGGTGCAGTCATGAAAGTTGGGGATACCAGCGTTGAAATGCCACTGGTGAATGGTGCGAATAAATTAACATTTAGCGCACGCGTTGAAGCAAATGGTAATAAGGTAGAAACAGGTAGTATTATTTCTCAAGCAACTTACGCCTTAAATTACCTATAAATTTTCACATTATACTTAAAGTTATTTTATTATTTATTAAGAATGTAATGGCTTAATGAGTTTTATTACTCTTGATAGTGGTAAAAGCTATTCCGTTTGTTATTTAGATAAAATGTGAATTATTTTGAGTACATATCAGTAACAGGCATTTATTTGCCTGTTGCTTTTCCCCTTGTTTTGATTAGTTTATCTATTTGACTGGGATTATCATGTTTTTGTCGCTTCAACCAAATATGAATAAATTATTATTCTCTATTTTTCTTACACTGTCGGTATCAAGTGTATCTAATGCAATAGAGTTTAATATGAATATTATTGATGCAAAAGATAGAGACAACATCGATCTCAGTCAATTTTCCAATCCAGATTTTGTACCTGCAGGTGAATATCTTACAGACATTACATTAAATGGTCGTAAGTTATCGGGACAATATTTCATTAAGTTTATTGAAGTTAATAAAGACACTTCAGCACTCTGTATTACGCCTGAAATGATAGAGCTTTTTTCCTTAAAAACGAGCATTAGGAATAAAATATTACAGGATAAGCGTAATCAGTGTATTGAATTGCCTAAATCAATGAACATAAATTATGTTTTCGATAAAGCAAACCAAAATATTCTATTTTCAATCCCTCAAGCTTGGTTGGAATATGATGACCCTTACTGGGTGCCACCATCGCAATGGGATAATGGAATTGCAGGTTTATTAATAGACTACAATCTATTTACTAACTATTCTGCGCCAAAAAATAGCAATGAAACCTTTAGCGCCAGTAGCAACGGAACAACGGGGGGGAATTTAGGTGCGTGGCGTTTCCGTGCTGACTATCAATATCAATATAATCGCTCACAAGGTAAAACAAACCAACGATTTGATTGGACGCAATTTTATGCCTTTAGAGCCTTCCCTGAATTAGGGGCAAAAATTTTATTAGGAGAGTCATATTTAAGAACGGAGCTCTTTGACAGTTTTCGTTTTGTTGGCGCGTCGATTTTTAGTGATACTCGCATGTTACCCCCTTCGATGCGTGGTTATGCGCCACAAATTTCAGGAATTGCCAAAACGAATGCAATGGTCACTATTACTCAAAATGGGCGTGTGATTAAACAAGCTCGTGTTGCACCAGGGCCTTTTAATATTCAGGACATCACCGAGGCGGTACAAGGTACGTTAGATGTCACCATTCAAGAGGAAGATGGCAGCCAAACACAGTATCAAGTCACCGCGGCATCGCTGCCTTTTTTAACGCGGCAGGGGCAATTTTTATATAAGCTTTCAGTGGGGGAATCTAGCCCATTTGGCCGTTCACAACGTACTAAACCGCGGTTTATTGCAGGTGAAGCCTCTTATGGCCTTTTTAGTCGTACATCCTTATTCGGGGGAGTGATTGCCACGCTTAATAACAACGAATATCAAGCCATTAACGTTGGTATTGGGCAAAACATGAACCAGTTCGGCGCTCTTTCATTTGATATTACACGCGCTAAGGCGAAGTTAAATAATTTGGGGACTTATTCAGGAAATAGCTACCGCTTAAATTATTCTAAACGATTTGAATCCACTAACTCACAGATCACCTTTGCGGGTTATAAGTTCTCGGATAAAGCATTTTTAACTATGCCGCAATACATCGATGCTGCAAACGGCATGTTGGATTTTAGGCGAGATAAAAATGTGTATACCGCATCCTTTAACCAATATATCAGTTTATTGGATGCCACCTTATATCTTAATGCGTCTCACCACCAATTTTGGAATAGTGAATCAACCACGACATTTGGCATGAGTCTGAGCAAAATATTTAACCTTGGTAATATCAGAAATATGTCAGCAACATTGTCATTAAATAAAATAAAGTACCAAGAAACGGATGATAACCAAGCGTATTTATCACTCTCTATTCCGCTAGAAAGTGGCGCCTCTATCAGTTATGACCTGCAATATGCGAATGATGGCAAAGAGTTAAATCAATCAGTCGCGTATTACAGTGAAAACATTAACAACAACTATTGGAGTTTACGTGCTGGGGGCGATAAACGTCAACTTGGCCGAATGGAGCCTAGTATCAGTGGTAGTTATCAGTACTCATCGGCTTATGGTGTATTAAATCTCAATGCGACTGAAAATGTGAATGCTTATCGAGCCTTCGGCGGAAGTTGGTACGGCTCCATGACGGCCACGAAATATGGTGCGGCGCTTCATCGTAATGGTACTAGTAATGAACCTCGGGTAGTCATTGATAGTGGTGATGTTGCAGGAATTTCTATTGATAATGGCCAGTCAGTGACTAATCGCTTTGGTATCGGTGTCGCGACTAATTTAAATAGTTTCTCTAATTCAGATGTGTATATCGATATGAATACGTTACCTGATGATGTTGATGTCAACGACAACATTATTGGTAAGACTTTGACGGAGGGCGCGATAGGTTATCAAACCATTCGAGCCAATCAGGGAAAACGTATATTAGCCATTATTCGTATGGGAAATGGGAAATATCCGCCATTAGGCACCAGTGTTATAGAAGCCAACTCAGGGAGAGAGGTCGGCATTATTGCTGATAATGGGATTGTGTATTTAACAGGGATTACTCCTACTGAGAAATATACCGTTAAGTGGGCGGGTGGAAATGAACAATGCCAATTAAGTTTTACCAATTTTTCTGGAAAAGAACAAAGTAAAGTTTTGATCCCCTGCCTTTAAAGGAAATTGTTATGAATAAATTATATAAAGGCACTGTTTGCCTTTCATTCGTGTTTATCAGTGTGCAAACCGCATTTGCTGCAATCAATATCGATCGCACACGGATCATTTTTCCCGGTCAGGATAAATCAGTCAGTTTAGTTATTAATAACCAAAGTAAAACATTACCTTATCTTGCTCAGTCATGGATGGAAGATGATAAGGGAAATAAGATTGCAGAGCCTTTTACGGTGCTGCCTCCGATGCAGCGAGTTGAGCCAAATACGAAAAACCAAATAAAAATTATTAAGACGGAGGCAATAGATAAATTGCCCCAAGACAGAGAATCGCTATTTTATCTGAATGTCCGAGAGATCCCGCCAGTTTCAAATAAAGAAAACGTGGTGCAAATTGCAATTCAAAGTCGCTTAAAAATGTTCTATCGACCAGCTCAAATTGAAAATAATAGCGATAAAGTTTGGGCGAAAGAATTGAAATATACTCATTCCGGTAACCGTTTATTGATTGAAAACCCAACTAAATATTATGTGACTTTGGGGTATTTAAGTAGCAACACGACCAATAATTTTCCTGATTTTGAAAGCGTTATGATTGCTCCAATGTCAAAGGAAAGTGTCACAGTTCCTACAACGCCATTTAAGCAATTATATACAGGTTATATGGATGATTATGGTGGTATGAAAATGTTGACTTACCAATGTGCTGCGTCTGTTTGTCAGTTGGCTAACGAAAGTAAATAGGTGCTGGCAATGAGAAATTGTTATATATCAATAAGCCTTTGTATTTCTTTGCTGCTAAGTAGCTGGGTTTATGCCGATAGCAGCATGATGAAGGGCGATCTTAATTTTACGGGGCAAGTCATTTCATTGCCTTGTAAGATCAGTTTTTCTTCATTGGATCAAAATATTGATTTAGGACCAATTTCTCTGAATTTCTTTAATGAAATAGGGGATAGAAGCCCTAAGCAAGAGATCAAGTTAAAATTTGATGATTGCATTTTTCCCTCTTTTAATCGTGATGATAGAAAACCGGTTGTTCGGCTAATGTTTATTTCTGAGCCAACAAAAAGCTCAGACCGTGATTTATTTGGCGGCAAGACGATATTAGAAGGATATGGCATCCGATTAATGGATAAAAATGGCAATATTGTACCTAATGGAGAATATCGCAATTACTCTATTTATTTCGATGATAATCAGCAAATTACACTTTACTCAATGTTAGAAAGCTACCTTCCTCGGAAAGACTTAACCATAGGTAATATCAAAGCACAAATTATGTTGAGCATTGCCTATCTTTAATAAGGTGTATAACTCATGATACACAGATTTATTAAGCACAGTGGATTATCGCTTTTATTGTTATTGGTATTTTTTAGCACAAAAGCATTTGCATTAGATTGCGTGGAATATGGTACAGGTGATGTTATTAAACCTCCGGTTCCTGTTGGACAATTAGCCATTCCAGCAGATACACCAGCAAATACTATTATCTGGCAATCAGACCCAATGACGGTGACCGTTTATTGCAATAACGTATTAGGTAACGCGGTTGACGTTGTTCATATGTATTTTAACCCGACCTCCCAAAAGATTGGTGCAGGGCTATTGTTGGGGGCGAATTACAAGGGGGAACAGTTAGAAAGAAATCAGCAGCGTGTCAATTTAGGCACAAATCCTATTCGTAAAGGCCAAAGTGTGACGGTCACTGTGACTTTCACCCTGTATATTAAAGTGACGGGGGTCGTTCCACCATCGGGGAATTATAATGGGGATAACCAATTTACGGTTTTCCAATTTGATGGCAGTGGGGGGATTAATACTACGCCTGGAGCTAAAAACCTAAGATATTCAATTTCAGGATTACGTGGGATCCGTTTTTTGAAATGCGGAGCCGATATTAAAGTGTTTCCAGAATCACAACAAATTGATTTTGGGCAATTAATGGTAACGGATCTTAACCAAGGGAAAGAATTTAAAAAACAATTCCAAGTACAAGCGGTGAAAAGAGGTTGTTTAGATAATTTCTCAATGAATATTAATTTTGAAACGACTGAACAGCTTAATGGAGAATATGCGATTGACTTGAAAAATGGTACAAACTTAACGCTCTTTGACGATAAAAATAATCGAATGAAGTTCAACTATTTCCAGTTTTTCGGTACGTTAGCGACAGGCAGCACTTCAGTAACACGTAATTATACAGCATCAATTAAAAAAGTTGCGCCAACAGTAAATACGGGGAAATTTAATGCCTCAACAGTTGTACGAATAAATTATTATTAGCGACGATACCTGTTTATTTATCGCATCAAAAACGGCGACCATAGAGTAGGTCGCCGTTATTTTTTTGATTATTTAATACACTTTTTACATGTTTGGTCTTGTACCTGTTCGAAGAAATTATTGCCTTTATCATCAACTAAAATAAAGGCTGGCAATCCTTCAACTTCCATTTTCCAGACGGCTTCCATTCCCAATTCAGGGTATTCAAGGCAACTTAAACTTTTTACATACTCTTGCGCTAAAATTGCTGCTGAACCACCAATACTGCCTAAATAGAATCCTCCGTATTTTTTGCAAGCATCAGTAACCACTTGGGTGCGATTACCTTTTGCCAGCATGAGCATGCTACCACCGTGGGATTGGAATAAATCAACATACGGATCCATGCGATTCGCCGTTGTGGGGCCTAAAGAGCCAGAAACTTTACTTTCTGGTTTTTTAGCAGGACCCGCGTAATAAACCATATGATCTTTAAAATATTGTGGTAGTTCCTCACCCTTATCTAAGCGCTCTTTCAGTTTCATATGGGCAATGTCACGAGCAATAATGAGTGGGCCGCTGAGTGAAACACGGGTTGAAACAGGGTGCTTACTGAGCTCTGCTAAGATAGCTTTCATCGGTTGATTGAGGTCGATGTGAACCACTTTAGCTTCATTATGTTGGCGTAAAGATTCAGGGATATATTGGGCTGGGTTCTGCTCCATTTTTTCAATCCATAAACCCTGTTTATTGATTTTGGCTTTGATATTACGGTCAGAAGAACATGAAATGGCCAAGCCAATTGGGCAGGAGCCTCCATGACGAGGTAAGCGTATGACTCTGACATCATGCGCAAAATATTTACCACCAAATTGTGCACCAAAACCAAAATGACGAGTTGCTTCAAGTAGGGTGTTTTCTAATTCAATGTCTCGAAATGCTTGGCCGTGTTCATTACCGGATGTAGGCAGATTGTCATAATATTTCGTTGAAGCAAGCTTGGCTGCTTTTAATGTTGCTTCTGCTGAAGTACCACCAATCACAAAGGCGATATGGTATGGAGGGCAAGCAGTGGTTCCTAATGCCTTCATTTTTTCGATAAGAAATGCTGTTAACTTGTTTGGTTCTAAAATCGTTTTGGTTTCTTGAAATAGTGCCGATTTATTGGCTGATCCTGCGCCTTTATTAACAAACAAGAAATGGTATTCATCCCCCTCGGTAGCAAAAATATCAATTTGAGCAGGTAAGTTAGTACCTGTATTGACTTCTGTATACATATCTAAGGCGGCATTTTGTGAAAAGCGTAAGTTTTCTTGGCGGAAAACATGATAAACACCACGAGATAATAGCTCGGCATCATTACAGTCAGTCCAAACCTGTTGGCCTTTTTTAGCAACAATCGTCGTTGTGCCAGTATCTTGGCAGTTTGGCAAAATACCTTTCGCTGAGATTTCAGCGTTACGTAAGAGTTGTAAAGCCACGTATTTGTCATTTTCACTCGCTTCAGGATCAGACAAGATGGCGGCAACTTGTTTTTGGTGTGCAGTTCTTAGGAAAAATTGAGAATCATGAATAGCCTGTTGGGCAAGCACGGTTAATGCCTCTGGCTCAATTTTTAATATATCCTTACCTGCGAAGGATTCTACAGAAACATATTTATCCGTTAATTGGTAATATTCAGTCTTATCCTCAGATAAAGGATAAAGGGGTTGGTAGAAAAACTCTTTATTAGGCATGTTGTTCACTCACATATCAATTCAATGGAATATCGTTAATAGATTCAGTGAGGGCATATTTATTTTTATAGATGCACTTTAAAGCGGCCCTCAGCGTTATATAAATTGTTAAAGACCAAAATAAGCACACATTAGAAATAATAAATATCGCGTGTCTATCTTGATAAGATGATTATATTCAACGAGATGTGGTGAATAATATGATTTCGATTAATATTATCGATATTACATTTGATTTAAGTTAGAAACTTGCCGAAGGTCACAGAATAATAAACATCGGTTTATTTTGGTTATATGTGATGAATATTATCGGCTATCTATTTTTGACATTCAGTTGTAAAAATGGCATGAGAATATGACCAAATCGATATCAGTTTTATTTTTAATGTTTGGATGTTTTCGATTGTTCTAGCCTATATTTTATTGAACTATAACAAATACTTTGTTGCTTTCTGTTATGAACAATGAAAAGCTAACTTAAGTGTGGCTTTATGTTGTTTTACAATGGCTTATTGCTTAGTGTAACTATGGTTAAGTGGCTTGTTTTTATGACAAAGGGAATTCTTTCATTGCGTTTTCATAATGAAATGCAAACAAAGTACTGAAAATGGCTTTCAATTTACACAAACAGTGTTTATCATGCACCACTTAATGAAATTTAAATGGCGCTACTGGTTTTGGGCTTTGCTGGGGAAGTATGAAGAGTAAATCTCCGATAAGCTTACACAGTCTTTAACGGTAGCGGTTCTATCTGCATTATTCATAGGGATAGAGTGTAGCATAAATGACTGAGACAACCTCTCTGACACCACTCGTCGAATTGAAAGCACTTAATAAAGCTTTCGATGGCAAACAAATTATATCCGAGCTTGACTTAACCATCCAAAATGGTGAGTTTTTGACCATTTTAGGCCCTTCTGGCTGTGGCAAAACAACGGTTCTACGTTTAATTGCCGGCCTAGAAGATGTTGATGAAGGCAAAATTATTCTTGATGGTCAGGATATTACAGATATCCCTGCTGAGCAGCGTTTTGTGAATACGGTATTCCAAAGCTACGCTCTGTTCCCGCATATGACCGTTTTTGAAAACGTTGCTTTTGGTTTGCGTATGCAGAAAACCCCTGCTGACGAGATCCAAAAGCGAGTTGATCAAGCATTGCGTATGGTGCAGTTGGAGGATTTTGCACAACGTCGACCAAATCAACTCTCTGGTGGGCAGCAACAGCGCGTTGCGATCGCCCGTGCCGTCGTTAATCGTCCAAAAGTCCTTTTGCTGGATGAGTCTTTATCCGCACTTGATTATAAGCTACGTAAGCAGATGCAAAATGAGCTAAAAGCGCTGCAACGTAAATTGGGGATCACCTTTATTTTCGTTACCCATGATCAAGAAGAAGCCCTTGCAATGTCAGATCGTATTATTGTTATGCGTGAAGGCAAAATTGAGCAAGATGGCTCGCCGCGTGAAATTTACGAAGAGCCTAAAAACCTCTTTGTGGCTCAATTTATTGGTGAAATCAATATTTTTGATGCAAAAGTCTTATATCGCATTGATGAACAACGTATTCGTGCCAATGTTGAAGGGCATGAATGTGACATTTTTACCACTTTACCTGTCCAAGAAGGCCAATCGGTTCATGTTTTATTACGCCCGGAAGATTTGCGCGTAGAAGAGGTGAACGATGCAGAAAACTATCCCGGTTTAATCGGTTATGTGCGTGAACGTAACTATAAGGGAATGACGTTAGATTCTGTGGTAGAGATGGAAGATGGCAAAATCATCATGGTCAGCGAATTCTTCAATGAAGATGACCCAGATGTAGACCACTCCTTAAACCAAAAAGTTGCTGTAACTTGGGTTGAAAGCTGGGAGGTGGTACTGGATGATCAGGCGTAAACACAAGATCTTACAAAATGTCATTATCACGGGCGTGGTGGCATGGCTATTACTCTTTGTATTTTTGCCTAACATCATGATCATTGGTACGAGCTTTTTAACACGCAGTGATACCAATCTTGTTGATATGATCTTTACATGGGATAACTACATCCGTTTGTCTGATCCCATGTATGCTGAGGTGATGCTCCACTCGTTGAATATGGCGCTGATCGCCACTTTCTTCTGCTTAGTTATCGGTTATCCTTTTGCCTTTATTTTGGCGAAATTACCTAAACGCCTACAGCCTTTAATGCTCTTTTTGTTGATAGTGCCTTTCTGGACTAACTCTTTAATTCGCATTTATGGGCTAAAAGTGTTTTTGAGTACGAAAGGGTACTTGAATGATTTCTTGCTGTGGATAGGGCTTATCGATAAGCCGATACGTCTGATGTATACACCTGAAGCGGTTGTGTTAGGGCTTATCTATATTTTATTACCCTTTATGGTCATGCCGCTTTATTCCAGTATTGAAAAGTTGGATAAGTCTTACTTAGAAGCCGCAAGAGATCTCGGTGCTAACAAACTCCAGACATTTGTGAAGATAATTATTCCATTGACTATGCCTGGGATTATCGCCGGCTGCTTACTTGTTTTACTGCCAGCGATGGGGCTGTTCTATGTTGCGGATCTGATGGGGGGAGCGAAAAACCTCTTGATAGGGAACGTTATTAAGAGCCAGTTCCTAAATATTCGCGATTGGCCGTTTGGTGCGGCAACCAGCATCTTCTTAACGGTGATGATGGGGCTGTTGCTGTATGTGTATTACCGAGCTGCTAAGCTATTGAATAAAAAGGCATATGAAGAATGATCGGTCGCACGTTACGAGGTGGCTTTATGGCCATCGTCTACGCTTATCTTTATATTCCAATTATCATTTTGATTGTGAACTCGTTCAATGAATCGCGTTTTGGGATCAGTTGGCAAGGTTTTTCAACCAAATGGTATGAGCTGTTAATCAACAACGATAGTTTGTTGCAAGCGGCAGGACATTCATTAACGATGGCGATTATTTCTGCCACGTTTGCGACAATTATCGGTACGTTAACGGCAGTTGCACTGTTTCGTTATCGTTTTAGAGGGAAACCCTTTGTCGGTGGTATGTTATTTGTTGTGATGATGTCGCCGGATATCGTTATGGCCATTTCTCTACTGGTATTGTTTATGCTTTTAGGGGTTTCGCTTGGTTTTTGGTCGCTACTGTTTTCACACATTACTTTTTGTCTACCTTTCGTGGTGGTTACCGTCTATGCGAGGCTGAAAGATTTTGATGTGAAAATGCTAGAGGCAGCGCGTGACCTTGGTGCGGGTGAGTTTACTATTTTACGTAAAATTATCCTGCCGTTAGCGTTTCCTGCGGTCGTGGCAGGCTGGCTATTAAGCTTTACCTTATCGATGGATGACGTTGTGGTCTCCTCCTTCGTTACAGGCCCTAGCTATGAAATTTTACCGCTAAAAATCTACTCGATGGTAAAAGTGGGCGTTTCCCCAGAGGTTAACGCATTGGCGACTGTATTGTTGATCATGTCGCTAGTATTAGTCTGTTTGAGCCAGTGGGTGATGAGAGATAAGTTTTCGAAATAGCTCAAATAATTTTTTGTGTTGTAAATGTCGCGAGCTATTGGGTTCGGTAGCTCGCATACTTAATGCCATTTGGCGAAGAGGGTGAGCTCTAGATGAGCTTATACGATATATATACGCAAGATAATTCAAGCGATTAGCGGCTAAATAAAGTCATTAATGGTCACTTGAAATATGGCGAGTATAAGAAAACACTTTGTTGAGGGATGCTCAGTAATGAAAAAATGGTCCTATCTACTAGCGGCTGGCTTAATGGCTGCAAGTATTGGCACGGCAACCGCCGCAGACGAAAATAAAGACGTACTGTATTTCTATAACTGGACAGAATATGTTCCCCCCGGTTTATTAGAGCAATTTACTAAAGAAACTGGGATCAAGGTGATTTACTCCACCTACGAATCAAATGAAAGTATGTACACCAAGCTTAAGACCTATAAAGAAGGGGCTTATGATTTGGTCGTTCCTTCTACTTATTTTATTTCTAAAATGAGTAAAGAGGGGATGCTACAAAAAATCGATAAACAAAAACTAAGTAATTTTAAAAACCTAGATCCGAATTTACTGTATAAAGAGTTCGATCCACAAAATGATTTTTCCGTTCCTTATATTTGGGGAGCGACGGGGATCGGTATTAATGGTGAGGCCGTTGACCCAGGCTCAATCACCTCTTGGGCCGATTTTTGGAAACCTGAATATAAAAATAGCCTGTTAATGATGGATGATGCACGAGAAGTATTCCAAGTTGCACTCACAAAACTCGGTTATTCAGGTAACACAACCGATCCTAAAGAGATTGAAGAGGCTTATAAAGAGTTACAAAAACTACGTCCAAATATCCTTGCATTTAACTCTGATAACCCAGCAACGCCGTTTATCGAAGGTGAGGTTGATGTCGGCATGCTGTGGAATGGTTCAGCCTTTGTTGCTCGCCAAGCAGGTTTACCGATTGAAGTGATTTGGCCAAAAGAAGGGGGAATTTTCTGGATGGATAGCTTAGCTATTCCAGCCAATGCGAAAAACCCTGAAGGGGCACATAAGTTGATCAACTTCTTATTACGTCCTGATATTGCAGCACAAGTTGCCGAATCTATTGGTTACCCAACGCCAAACCTTGAAGCGAAGAAAATGCTACCACCGGAAATTGCTAATGACCCGTCTCTTTATCCAAGTGAAGAGGTATTGCAAAAAGGGGAATGGCAAAGTGATGTTGGCAATACCAACATTATTTATGAAGAGTATTTCCAGAAGTTAAAAGCAGGACGTTAATCAAACCAAAAGGCACCGTAATGAAGCCCCCAACGTTATGGGAGTACTTCATAATTACGGTGCTTTTTTGTTGTTAATACGGATTATAGCCGATAAAAGTAGATGTTGTTTATTCTTATATCACTCAATTAGTTGGCAACATTTCGGATAACAAACTGGCAATAAGTATCCACCCACGCCTGAATAAATGCTTGGCTTTTCGGCGCAAAATTATGTTGTTCATCAACCATACCTTCAAACCATTTCAAATAACATTCAGGTTGATTCATGGTTGGCATATTTAAAGATGCTAGACAGATACGCAAGTGCTGCTGCGCAATTGCAGTACTGATATTGCCTGTTGATACCCCTAAAATGCCTGCTGGTTTACCATTCCATGAATTATTCCCCGCAGGGCGCGATGCGTGGTCAATCGCATTCTTTAATACACCCGGGATTGAACGGTTGTATTCAGGCGTGACAAAAATAATCCCATCACACTCGGCAATTTGTGATTTAAAGTTAGCGACAACGCTGGGTAGCTGTTTATCGGCATCTTGGTTATATAAAGGAAGCTCACTGATATCGAGAAAGTTAAATGTGAAATGATCAGGGAAAAGCTTCACTAAGGCTTCTGCAACTTGGCGGTTGTATGAGTTTGTGCGTAGACTGCCAACGATGACACCAATTTTATATTGATTCGACATAATTAAACCTTCTCTAGTGTGAATGGATGCTTCGCTGATATATTTTAGCGCTTTATCACTCTATAAAGCCAATTCTGGATATATAAAAATGGTGGGTAATCAAAAGCAGGCAGGTTATTATCGGTTTATAGTACTTATAACTATCTGAATAACTAAAATAAAATCGACCAATCAATCTGTATCATTTTCCATGACAGTTTGGCGACAAAAAATGCGTGTTTAGCAATAAAAGCCTATTTCAATTTTGTGTTAGCCTAAAAGTCTATTAATAACTAAGTTCAGGTAAGGTTTATGCAATTCATTGAATGGGATGATTTTACTCGTGTTGAAATGCGCGTTGGCACAATTATTAAAGCAGAAGTGAACAGTAAAGCTAAAAAACCCGCCTACGTGATGGACGTCGATCTGGGTGAATTAGGTGTGAAGCGCTCAAGTGCACAGATCACTGTAAATTACACCCTTGAGGAACTGATCGGCAAACGAGTTTTATGTGTTTGTAATTTTGAGCCTAAACGTATTGCCGGTATTAAATCAGAGGTTTTGATCACAGGTGCACCGGATGAAAAAGGGGCGATAGTACTTGCTGAATTTAATCTACCGTTGCCTAACGGGGCATTACTTGCCTAAGTGATCAAGTGCATTTTTCCCCCTAAAAGGGCTATACTCCTCCTATTACCAGTAAAGAGGAGTGCGCTTTTGTTATTGCCTGAATTACATTATCGCCAATATTCCGAAGATGTGATTTCTCATCAACACGATGAGCAATGGCAGGTTGTCTTTGCGTTATCGGGGGGCATGGAAATTAATATGCATCGGCAGCATTTTCTATTAGCGGCGGGAAATGGTGTGGTCATTGCACCTGGTGTAAGTCATGCATTTAGCGGTCTATCAGGCAACCAAAATTATGTTTTAGAGATGCCAAGCACGTCTCCATGGGCACTTGATGACAAAGCAATGTCTTTTTCGCTAACTCCCGCTGCTATTGGGCTATTAAATTGGTTGCAGCGGTTTCCTCAACCCCTCGAACAACATACGACCATTGCAAAATTGCTGCTTGCTCAAATGAAACCTGAAGAGCAGTGGATTGATGGGGTGACCCGATGGATTGATGCACGCTTACATCTTCCACTCAGTTGCCAAGATATGGCGAATGCGTTTTGTATGTCAGTAAGTACGCTACAACGGAAAATTAAAGCGGCGACACAACTCACCGCAATGCAATTACTTGTACAAAGGCGCATGGAAGCGGCTTGCCGCTTGCTGATGACGGCGAATTCAATCGAGCAAGTTGCATTGTCTGTAGGCTATGATTCACACTCGGCTTTTAGCCAAGCATTCCGCCAATACTATGGTAAAACTCCTATGGAATATCGAACAGGAGCTATCAAGTTATCTATTCAGGTTTAAAACGCTGGCGGATATGCGCTTCATACTCACCATGTAAAAAATCAGTATTGATATTCGCTTGTTTAAGTTTGAGCTCTAATAAAGAAAGTTGCTTACTTAGAGGCTGGTAATTAGGATCATCATGAGCAAGCCCTTTTAGCATATCGACCAACGTGAGTGCATCTTTTCGGTACTGTAATTCGGGGGGCAAATACCCTGAGTTTTTTAAAATACGATAACCCGCTCGTAATTCAGGTGGAACTTGGCTATCGTCATCAAGTAAAAGCGGTTGTCCTTCGCCTTTCAGATTTTTTAGCTCACCTTTATTTAACGCTTCTTGAATATGGCGTTCTGCCCAATCATCAATAACAGACATAATGGTTTATTTAGTTGAAAAGGATAAGCTGATTATAACAGCGATGGCATAAAGATAGCTAAAATAGGGAAATAAAAATATTACATGGTTTATTATTCTTTGTGTAATTAGTAGGGAAAACCTAATCATGAATACGGATATTTGGAGGTGATTTTCTACTAAAAAGACCAAAAGTCAGGCTATTTAACGCTTAAAAAGAGAATAAATTACTCAGTAAATAGTGAAAAACTGTTATCTGAACCACATTTTCATTAATTATCGGTGTTTTTTATTTAAAGGTTAAATTAATTATTTATTTAAGTCATGATGACTTTTAATTCTATATTTTATGATTAAATTTTAATAGGGATGGGGTTTCAATCTAAAAATAAATAAATTGTTGAATCAGCGTTATATTTTTGAAAATAGCTAAATGGCAAAACATTGTGTAATGTCCATTTCTCTTGTTTATAAGGAGAAAATATGGAACAAAAAAAACAAGATGGGAGCCGTTTGTTACGCACGGTGGAATGGTTAGGCAATGCCTTACCTCACCCAGTCATTTTATTCATTATTTTAACTGCAATTTTATTGGTCTCCTCAGCAATTGGTCAATATTTTGGAGTCAGCGTTGCTGATCCACGTCCAGAAGGGGCAAAAGGGCGTGCTGCGGATGGGGTTATTCATGTTGTCAGTCTATTAGACGCTGAAGGTATCCGTAAAATCCTTTCTAATGTTGTTACTAACTTTACGGGCTTTGCTCCTCTTGGCACGGTGTTAGTTGCCTTATTAGGGGTTGGGATTGCCGAACGAGCTGGGCTTTTATCTGCGGCGATGCGTTTAGTGGTTATCAAAGCACCGCGTAAGCTAACGACAGTGGCAATTGTGTTTGCGGGGATCATGTCAAATACCGCCGCCGAATTGGGCTATGTAGTACTAATCCCACTGGCTGCGATTATCTTCCATTCACTTGGTCGCCATCCGCTAGCAGGTCTTGCCGCTGCCTTTGCAGGGGTTTCGGGGGGGTATTCTGCCAACTTATTATTAGGTACTGTCGACCCACTGCTTTCTGGTATTACCCAGCAGGCTGCGCAAATTATTGATCCAACCTATACAGTCGGGGCAGAAGCGAACTGGTATTTTATGTTTGCCAGTACATTCCTAATCACTATTTTAGGTTATTTCATCACTGAAAAAATTGTTGAACCACAATTAGGGCCTTACCAAGGTGGCGGTGTTGATGAAGATGAAGATAAATTACGTGCTGATGCTGAAGTAACCCCACTTGAGAAAAAAGCGCTGTTTTGGGCATCGGTGACCTTTTGGGGATTAGCCGCCATACTTGCCCTTATGGTCGTGCCAGAAAATGGTATTTTACGTAATCAAGAAACCGGATTAGTCAGTAATTCACCATTCTTAAAATCCATTGTGGTATTCATTTTTATCTTCTTTGCGATCCCAGGCATTGTGTATGGCTATGTCGCTAAAACCATGCGCTCTGATAAAGATATCGTAGATGCCATGGCAAACGCAATGAGTACTCTAGGATTATATTTAGTTATTATTTTCTTTGCTGCACAGTTTGTTGCCTTCTTTGGTTGGACAAATATCGGGCAAGTGGTCGCAGTGAAAGGCGCCAATTTCTTAAACAGTATCGATTTACATGGTGGTGTGCTGTTTATTGGCTTTATTATTATCTGTGCCTTTATCAACTTAATGATAGGCTCTGCTTCTGCTCAGTGGGCGGTGACTGCACCTATTTTTGTGCCAATGTTAATGTTAGCGGGTTATGCACCAGAGACAATCCAAGCGGCATACCGTATTGGTGACTCGGTAACCAATATTATTACTCCAATGATGAGTTATTTTGGTTTAATTATGGCTATCGTTGTGAAATATAAGAAAGATGCCGGGATTGGTACATTGGTCTCTATGATGTTGCCTTATTCAATCATTTTCCTTATTGGCTGGTCACTGTTCTTTGTGATTTGGGTATTTGTACTCGGACTACCCGTAGGTCCTGGTTCTCCGATTTACTTTACTCCCGCGAGCTAACTTGTTTTAAAGAAAAAGGTAGCGCAACTTCATTGGCTACCTTTTTATTATCTTTGATGGATATAACTTCAATACAAATATCAAACTTATTGAATAAACATTTTTACCGACTTGGTTGGCATATTTATGGCATTAAGGGGGATGGTGTCGGCGTACGTTCATCATTGATAACTTTACCAAACCGAGGGCTACCTTGGTTCCATTCTGCAACGGCTGCGGTGATTTCAGCTTTTGTGCGACCAATAAAATTCCACCACATCAAAACAGATTCATTCAGAGGCTCACCACCTAATAATAGAATGTGGCTATTGGCTGAAAGTTGTAGTGAGACTTGCGACAAGCCTTGGCCTAAATAGATCAACTCATTGTGATGACTGCGCTGTGAATCGATAATCGCATCCCCTTCGATAACAAAAATGCCATATTCAAATTCAGGGCGTAGCGTTAGTGATAATGAGTGATTATTGCGGGTGGTGATATCTAAGCCTAATAAAGAAGAAAACGATAATGTGGGGGCTTTATAAGAATCATACTCCCCAATGAGTAATTGATATTCGATATCTCCAACTGACCATTTGGGTAAAATAGGGTAATGATCAAAGCGAGGGGGCATATCTTTCACGGCTTCTGGTAGTGCTATCCATAGTTGTACGGCATGTAAATGGCGGTTTTCTCCATAGGTATCTTCGGAATGGCTAATTCCTTTACCTGCGGTCATTAAATTTACTTGGCCCGGGCGGATCACTTGTTCGTAGCCTAAACTGTCCCGATGTAGAATTTCGCCTTCAAGCATCCAAGTGAAGGTTTGCAGTGCAGTATGTGGGTGAGGCGCGACGCGCATACCAGCAGAGTCACCTTTAAATACAGTCGGGCCCGCATGGTCGAGAAAACACCAAGCACCAATTAAACGCCGTTGTTTTGTTGGTAATACCCTTGCGACAGGGATCCCACCAACATCTTTGATACGTGCATGAATGTGCTGGAAATCTAGGTTATTTTTCGGGGTCGGTATGCTCATTTTTACCTCTTATCAATAAAACAGGTTAGTGGCGAATATCTTGGTATTCAGGTGTTTTATCAAAAATAGCTTTGGCGAATGGGCAAAGAGGAATAATTTTACGCTTTTCAGAACGCATTCTTTCAACGACTTTTGCGACCAATTGTTTGGCAATACCTTGCCCTTTTAAGCTTTCATCAACGACGGTATGGTCAATAATAGCGAGTTCGTCTCCGGTATAGACAAAGGTAATTTCAGCAAGACGAGTCTGTTTATCATCCGCTAAGATAAAGAAGCTGTGGTGATCCGATTGAATATTTGGCATTTGATGCTCCATCGTATAATCGTTTATCTTTTTTAAGCCTAGCTAAGCTTTTGGCTAAAGACAATGATGGGATTTTGTTGAGTTCTCTCAAATAATTTGATGGAGCTTATTTTTAAATTGTGATGATGAATAAAATAAACAATCGGTTTTTTATATATTTATAAGGTATTTCTCGATTGAATAGTATTTTTATTTCAATGGAGAAGCCATGTGTTTTACATAATAAAGTCAGATGAACCCCAACAATCAATTTCTCATGCCACATCCAGCGGGCAGGAGCAGTTAAGTAAGACATTTGCTTATAATATTGATTCAGTTAACAACACAATAAAAAGCCAAAAGCTTGTTAGAGAGGCAATAAAAACACCACCTCGTGGTCAAAGTTCAGTGGAGAGAAAAAATAACCTCATTAAAGTAACTCAAAATAAAAGCGATCTTATTCGTTTCCAGCAGGAGCTGCTCAGTACCGCAGAAAATATATTGAAACACGTTGATTTATCCACGGAAGTGTTAGCTACAATATCGGATAAATTAAAGCAGTTAACGTGTGAACCAAACAGACTAATTCAATCAAGGGAATTGTTGCAGGCTAAAAAATTCGAAGAAAAATTAATTAAAATTATTCATCATGAAATGCTCAATAGTAATAATAGAATCTCTTTAAAAGATGTTGGGAAACTTTTTCAAAAAGAGCTAAGTAGGCATCTTAATAATAAAGATTGGCATACAATAGAAACAGCATTGAGTTATGGAAATAGCCAATATTCATTTATCTTAACTCCCGCATCTCAAATGAAATATTGTGGTGATAATCACGAGATATTTTGTGACAACAGCTATAAAGGGAAAGGTATTTGTTCGAAATCAGCAGAAGAGACGACCCACGCTGTTAATTTATGGCTTTCAGAGGTTAAAGATAATAATCAATCCACTTTATTTAGAATCTATCCCAAAAGGAATTGTCAGATAATACATAATGATAATTTCTGAGGGCGAAGCGTGACGGGCAACAAGTGGCAAATCAGTGATGAACTCTGGGAGAAAATGGCTCCTCTCATCCCGGAGCATAGAACTCAACACCCGCTGGGTACGCACCGCAAGCGGGTTGATAATCGCGCTGCAATGAACGCCATTTTCTTCGTACTCAGGACGGGTTGCCAGTGGAATGCGCTGAATGCCACCGGTATATGCTCGTCAAGCTCTGCTCACCGCCGATTTCAGGAGTGGCGGGATGCTGGCGTATTTGAACGCTTCAGGCAAAACGGGTTGCTTGCTTGCGAACAGTTGGACGCTATTGACTGGTCGTGGCTATCGATGGAGGGTTGTATGACCAAATCACCGCTGGCTGGTACAAAAAAACAGGCAGGAACCCTACAGACCGGGGGAAACGGGGCGTAAAGCGCAGTCTGATGACTGACGGGAACGGGCTTCCGCTTGCACTGGTTGTCGCTGGAGCAAATACACACGACATAAAGCTGGTTGCGGATACGCTCGATGCCCTCCAGACGGGCAGACCATGCAAGAGGCTCCGGTTGTGCATGGACAAAGGGTATGAAGCGGAATGGTTGGGATCGTATCTGAAAAGTCGTCGCTATGAACCTCATATCCAGTCACGGAAGGATGAGTCAGAAGCCATCAAAAACACGGATTTTAAGGCTCACCGTTGGGTTGTAGAGAGAACACACAGTTGGATGAATCGCTACCGTCGTGTCCTGACTCGTTGGGAGAAGAAAGTCGAGAATTATGAGGCGATGCTGCATTTTGCCTGTGGTGTCATTGTCTGGAATAAAAACCTATTGGGATAGGTTCTTAATAGCTCAGCTCTCTCATCGGAATTCAAACTACTACCAGATCGCTCAGCGTCGAATTTTGCTTTCCAGTTATAAAGTAATTTATCGGTGCTCCCTAAAGAAGCTGCCGCTTTTGGTATGCTATAACCTTGCTCGGTGACTAATGCGATCGCCTCTTGCTTAAATTCAGCGGTATAAAACCTATTTTTTCGTTTTTTCATTTAACACCTCAATAATTGGATTATATTCCATTATTAAAGTGTCCTGATTTAATTGCGCAGAATAATTAATATTCATCACGCATACTCAATTACTAATTTTACCCTAAGATTGAATGACAAAAAAAACAGCAATAACGAGTAATTCGTTAAATTTAGTTTCAGAGTGCGTATTAATATTTCAATCGCAATCTGGTAACTCACGTTATCATTTCCCAGGAAACTTAACATCTTATGAAAAATCTATTTAAAATCATAAAGTAATACACATAAAATCAAAAACTATTGGTGATAACGATCAATACAAACCAAACTAATAGTCATGAGCTATCATAAACAACAAAATTGATCGTCTTAAACTATTTCCCTCTCCTCTTAATTTACCTTAGTCTTTAGCACCAATAGTTTTGATATTGACCATATTTTAATTTGGTAAAACGAGTGGTTCGCGTTAATGAGATACAATATATCAAGTGCAAGTGTTCGCATAGGTGCATTTTTTCGAAAACACAGAAGATTACTAGGTATGTCGGGGAAAATATTAGGACAAAAATTAAATATCTCCCAACAACATATCTCTCGACTAGAACGAGGGCAAGCAACATTTTCAATCGAAATCATTCTGCAATTATTAAATGAGATTGATAAAACGTTACTTGATTTAATTGTCGAGGTATTTTATGAAGATCCCAGTGAAGTTTTAATTGAATATCAACGTTTGCGTTAATTCAGTACTGCATTAACACAAAAGAAAATAGCCTACATTTTCCATTAATCTGTTTTCTGGGATTATTTAAAGTTTTAAGATGAATTAGATTGGATATTTGTGTTGGTTTTTAATTAAAGTTTTATTTTTTATTATATAAAAAATTGGAATATGTATGCTTAAACGAATTCACTTTATTTTAACATTGTTATTAATGAGTATAACAATAACAGTATGTGCCGCACCTTCCATTGGTATTGGTAGTATGTATGATGTTTTTACACCGGAAACACAAAGCCTGACCAAACGCGTATATAATACAGGAACATCTACCGCATTTGTCCGTGTTGAGGTATTGGAGATTGATGTTACCCCGAAAATGAATCAACGCGAATCAACACAAAAAGAAGTTGACGCAGGCTCATTAACACAAGAACGACTCATTGTCTCACCACTAAGATTAATCATTCCTCCATCGGGCTTTCAGACTGTACGTATATTATGGTCAGGAGCGCGAGATAAAGAACGTTATTTTAGGATCCGTTTTACCCCTGTACTCCCAGAAGAAAATGATGGTTTTGGTATGAGCAAGGATGAAATAACTCAATACAAGAAAAACGCACTGGAGGCCGGAATTAATGTATTGACTGGGTATGGTAGTGTTGTTGTGATGCAACCTGAAAAACCTTTATTTAATACCGTTATTGACGATAGGAACAAACAAATAGCAATAATAAATAAAGGAAATGCTACCATTATATTAGATAATATCCGTTATTGTGAAAACGCAAAATCACATTGCGAGAACAAATCCCGAGAAATTATATTGCCTGGGAGGGAGTTTATTTTACAAAAAAAACAGAATAACAAAATCACCTTCACATTAATTGAAGGTGATAAATCAAAATCATTTAATTATTAACATTAACATCAATCTAGATAAATAATTAATTTTAATTTTGTTTTCTAGTTATAGAAAATAAATAAATAGGAAAACAGCGTTTTCCTTCTTTTTTTAATCATCATAAATGAGGTATTCACATGTTAAAAAAATCATTATCCGCGATTTTAATGTCTTGCGCGGCTTTAGGGTCAATGACTGTTCACGCTGCGGATGAACAACGCTACGCTATCGACTTAACGGCCACCATCCCAACAGATGATTTTCAAGTTATTCCTGTTGAGGGCGGCTGGGTTAATCAAACGCAAGAAATGGTTTATGATTTAGGAACTAAGAAGTTACAAGATTTCTCCAAGCAATTTCAATATAAAAATACATCCGGTGGTATTCAAGCAACCTTAACGAATACCGACTCAACTGGTACAGCTATCTTATCAAATGGAAAAGATACCATTCCGTTAACTGTTATCTTTAACGGTGTATCACTCAGCAATACGGCTAATACCGTAGTTGATGCCGCAGATGCCAAAGCAGGCGGTCGTGCTAATCTTCGCATTACACAAAAAACAGACACACCTCTAACTGTGACAGGCTCTTTTACTGGCCAAGTGGCAATGGTTTTTGAACCAGCGCTTGTCGCGCCTCCAGCTGGAGACAAATAAGTTACTCAAGTGATGAAGGCCTTTGAGGCCTTCATCCTTATTGCTTAGTCTAGTCGTTCGTTATTTCAATTGTGTTTGTGCATTTATCGAGTGACTAACTATTTTTTATAGTGTTTGTATTTTTTGATTTGGCTAAGAATGAATATGAAAGTATTATTTACTTTAATTCTAGCACCTGGAATAGCTTTGGGGGCAAATTTATTATCAGCAGGCAATACGATAAAAGTTCCTGATGAATTTAAGCAGTATTTTTATAATTCAGAAATTGTTTCTCAAGTGTATCTTAATGATTCTCCGCTTTTTGATGCTGTCTTTTCGCTTCATGAAAATGGACAAATTAATCTCCTACGAATTTTAGATGAAGAACCAGATATTAAACCTCAAGTTAAAAATGAGTGGGCTAATATTTTACAAAAAGGGATCTCATTAGGTGCATGTCACTCCTCCTGCCCTGCAGGACTAATCTCTGCTGAATATCGACTGGATAACTCCTCGTTAAAATTATTTACATCACACTACGAAACTGAGCAAGTAAACAATGACTATATCCATTTGCCTAGCACTCTGCCAAATGGTGTCATTATGCACAATAATTTATCTGCCGTTTCGGTAGCTTCAGCGAAGACATGGAACTTTACCTCATCTATCGTGTCCTCGCTTTTAGGATGGACACAAAAAATATCGCTGCAGACCTACGGCTCTAGCCAAGCCAATCAAACACAAGAAACCAATATTTATGCACTATACACACAAAAGGAATTAGCAGGTAACTTTATTCGCTTAGGTTTTTTTTCCCCGGACAGTGATAAGGGAAATGTTGAAACCAATGGATTTAGTACAGGCTCTGTTGCTGGAGCCATGTGGGGAACCTCAAATGCATTATTGATAAATAACGAAAGTGTCAGTGCTTACCCTATCTATGTCACCGCTGCCAATCAAGCAACGGCAGAAGTTTGGCTGGATAATCGCCTCATCTACTCGCAACAACTGCAACCAGGAATACAAGCTATTGACACTCGGCGTTTACCCAGCGGCATTTATAACATCACGATTAATACCCTAGAGAACGGTAAGATTGTGGATACTCAAATAGCTCAAGTATACAAGCCATTAGGATGGCAAAATCCCAATCAAAAATGGCGCTTAAATTTCTGGGGTGGGCAAAAAAGAGATTTAGTGATTAGCCGTAAGAACACCACCGAGAATAATAACGCGTTCATCGGCGGCGGTGCCGTCGATTACTTATTGACCCCCCGTGTTATCTTGGGAAGCAGTTTTTTAATGACCGCAGAAAAATATCAGCTCAGCGCAAGATCAACGGTAACACTGTCTTCCAATGATAGTCTTTTTGCCCAATATACCTTGACGGATGACGATTCACGAAAAAATTCGAGCGCAGATTTACGTTATTATCGGACGCTTTCACCGGGAAACTCGTTGAATGTCTTTTGGCGTCGAACTTCCCAGGATAGTTATCGCTCGACAGACTCGTCTAAGCAAGTTGGGAACGCGTGGGGGGCGTCAATGTTCACCCAATTACCGTGGGCGAGTTCACTGACATTGAATGGTCAATACATGAAAAATCCATCAAGAGAAGGGTTTGGGATTGATGCAGCATTGACAACAAAAGCCATTTTGGCTAATCGCGATGTTAATTTTCGAGTAAGTGCGTATGACCGACCTGGATTTAATCAAAAGAATCGGGAGCAAGGTGTGATGTTCGGAGTAAGCATGTCATTAATGCCGACTGCACAGCATACGTTATCAGTTGATGCGGGTATCAATGACAGTAACAGCTATTCGAGTTTAAATTATCAATGGCAACCCCAGGATGAAGGGGCACTACGGTGGCTAGGCGCTGGAATATCGCAAAGTGGTGGAAGCACACTCATTAACGGTAATGGCGCCTTGGAAAGTCGAGCGCTCAGTGGGGATGCTTATGTCCAGCATTATGTACAAGACAAAAGCACCACAGCGGGCATTAACTTAAGTCAGACACTTTTGTTGGGTGAAGGAAGACTTGCGGCGAGTAGTGGCGAACGTGGTTTAGGCATGGATTCGGCATTTATCGTAGATTTAGAATCAGATGACCCCGATATGCAAATTGTCGCTTCAGACAGTGTTAGCGAAACAAAGTTATTCCAGGGCCGAAATGTTATTCCTGCGGATGTCTGGAAAAATGAGTCCATCCAGTTTTACAGCATGGGTGAACATAACGGAAAAGTTTTTCCTGAATATGAATCAATGCAAATGAATCGAGGTAGTGTGAAATATTTAAAATTAAAGGCCATCAAAACAACAGTGCTTGTGGGGATGCTGCAAGACAACCGAGGTCAAATGTTAAGACATCGTCAGGTGATTAGTGATATTAGTAGCGGCGTGATTAATGCTGAGGGCGTTTTAACATTAGATACGGGCATCAATAACCAAAAACTCACTGTCTTAGCCGATGGTCAATTACCCGCCTTATCGTGCCAGTTACCGGACGCCCTGTCATCGGAAAAAGCCGTACAGTTTTTTCCTGTTATTCGTTGTTCATCAATGGAGGGGTTATAATGCGTTATTTTCATTACATTCTTGGTATCGTCATGTTGGTACTCAGCGCATTTGCCCACAGTGTAACGATTAATCTAACCGCAAAATTCACACCGGCGATAAATAACAGTAACAGTGACGGCGTTTTTACCAATACAACACCGCAGAGTGGGTATTGTGTTCAGTATCCCGATAGGTGTCCCGGAGAAATGTTCAGCGTTAATTTACCGTTATCAACAACCATCTCCTATCCGATCGTTGCTTATAACGAACCTCGAGATGGACCTTATTTTAACTTTCCTAAAACTCCCAGAACACTCACAGTAAGGAATCAGGATACCGGGGAATCATTTGACGTTATATTTAGGATAACTAATTACTCAGCGAGGTATCGGCACAATACAGGACAACACGATTGGACAACAAGCTCTTTTGTGTACACACCTTCGGGAGGTGGATGTGGCTATGGTGGACTAGCACAGGTTGCAGAGGCGTGGTATCTCTTTATGTGGACAACGTTAAATAACACTAGTCCTTGCCATAAAATTAGCACCATAGGCAGAACGGAACCTTCCAAATTTTATGACATGAGCATCGGTTACTCATTAGTGGCTAAAGATAACTTATTAACTGTAGGTTCAGGAATCTATACGGGGAAATTATCATTTTCCGTAGGTCAAGGAGGCGATTTTGATTTTGGTGATAACTACCAAGCCGATGACAGCGTTGTTGATATCAATCTCATTCTTTCTGTTAATCATGATTTAACCGTCACTACAACGCCAGAAGGTCGTGCGTTATCATTGCAACCTTGTAGTGTAGGTAAAGTTTGTACGGAAGAACAGGGAAAACGAAACTGGGAACGTTGGATGATAACAAAAATCACTCCTCAGCTTACTGCTCGAAGTGACTTTTTAATTTCTTCAACGGGCTCATTTACAGCTTATTTGCAATGTGAATATATTCAAGGTGAACATTGTGCTATAAAAAGTGACAATAATGGACAACTGGTTCCTGTAAAAGCGTATTTGAGCTTACCAAATAATATTATTAATCAGAAAACCAATAGCACGGTTACACGTGCGCTAATGCCAATCCATAAGGATATAGTAAATAATACGTTTTCAACACGAGATATTGGAAGTAATCGTAAGGGAAGCATCGATTTTTTGGTCACTCAGCATGATGTTGATACTATGCTCTTGACAAGACCGGATACTTACCGAGGAACAGTGACCGTTATCTTTGACCCGAATATATATTAATTTGAAACGAAATGAGTGGATCTAGTAGATATGAAAGTCTGGAGATCGGTGAGTAACCCCCAGTGTTAGCATCGTTGTCGTCTAGATTTTTAAGGAGATAACTATGCTAGCTAATCCAGTTCCAATTGATGTGAAAACGAAAGGTCAAACTTAGTTGTTACTACCGTATAATTGGGCTCACCGAAGAATTGTTAAAGAATTAGATGTGAGTCCTTCCGTGGTCTAAGTGGAGAAGTGAACTTGTTGAAAGCGGTCTATTGTCTACAGAATTGCCGTTAGAAAATGCTACTGCTGATTTTTCAGCGGAGCAGAGATTTTTCATCGTGATTGAAACTGCAACAATGTCTGAGCGCGAGTTAGCTGAATACTGTAGGTCTAAAGGGGTATTTGTCGATGACGTTAAAGCTTGGCGAGCACTATCATCTATTTATGCAGAAACGGAACTTATTCCAACAGAATCTCAGTCTGTAATTTTCGACGAGATTACTTCTACGACAATAAGGCATTCAATCTAATTTACAGGAAACTACAGAATCCAATCTCACATATCTGGTCATATAATTCCTTCATACTGGGCAAGCTTGGAAGATATGAAAAATGTTCAATGCCCTTAATGGTTTTGGCATATTACCAAATCAAAAAACATACAGTGATGAAATGCTAAATGTCCGAGGAGGCCCTGTAACGAGATTCTTTTATGGTACTAATTCCTTTACTGGAATCGCTTATCTTGATGCAGAGTAGGGGGGGAGAATAAAATATTGACCTTTTATTGTGTCACTCAGAACTGTTCTGCACAACAAAATTAGGACACTCTTCTGGTTGGATTTTCAGGACAGGGTTTATTGTTGATTAATTCTTTCTCGCAATCTCGTTCATAAGCTCTTTTCCAAGTATAAAAAGTTTCTCTACTGCTCCCAAAATGACGACAAGTTTTAGCAATATTTTTGCTCTCGCGGGCATGATTTTAGATTTTTGTTTTATGTGCAATATCTCGTTTAGCTTTAATATTCATCATATCTGATCTCCGACTGCAATTAGAAAAAACTAATTGTCAACCGAAATCCAGACTTTGATAAATTTATTTTCAGCAATGAAATAAACAAATCGCTGAATAACACACAACACCATTATCCGCATCATTGATGTGGATAAATTGAATAAATCATTGAGCACCACAGGTTCTAAATAAACTAGCCTTTGGATTTAATTAATCTATATTCATTATTGGATGAATCTACCACAGGAATAAATAAAGAATGATATTTCGCATACGTTGCCGGAAATTGCTGACTTAATCTAACAGAAACCTGAGAAAAAAATTGATCGATCGGCATATCGAGAATATACAATAAGCGGATCAAGGTATCGACATCAATATGACACACACCGTTCTCATAGCGGGATATTTGTTGTTGTGATACATTCAGTTGCTCACCCAATTGTTTACCTGTCATGCAGCGAGCCTTACGGATAAAATAAATTTGCCGGCCAATGATCAAACTGAGCTGCTGCTTTGACGTTAGATTTTTATACAGGTTTTCACCATCGCCTATGACATTAAAGTACTCGCAATAGACATGCTTATCCATAATTTTTCATTCCTCACTTTCAGCTAAAAAATCAAAGATAACGTAACAGAACAAATTAGTTCGATGCGTTATTCTTAGAGCGAAGTTTACTGCTTTCTTAAAGAAAATCAATCCCTGAATAATAGTATAAACTAGATAAATATTTATACTTACATGCTATATGTGTTATTGCAAAACAAAAATAACGCTATAAAACCAACCACTACAAAAAACCAAAAAGGATAATCATATGTAGATGGTTAATCACTTCGCTCAAATGAAAAATAATAATTAAAAATAAGTATAAAAAACAAAATAAATATAAATTAATGTTATCAAAAACATAAAATACACTATTTTTATTTAAACTGTTCCATTAAAAATGCGGTCGTGTATTCAATGTGTAGAGTATCATAATAGGTAGTGTTCGCGTTCAATAAATGTGCCGATGATCTTGTCGTGCATCTCTGCTGATTTGGAGTAGCCTAACGTCTTACGATTAAGTCGCTTTAAGCGGTTTCTCAGATTTAAATTCTCTCTTTCTATTCGTTGGGTATAAAATTTATTGGCTACGTGTTTTTGTTTGGGCAATATCTCATAAGCACAGAACTTATCCGTGCACCAAAAAGCTACATTAAACCTAGATAGTAAGGTCAGCAACTGTCGAAGAGTTTCTTTGTTTCGACGACCAAATGTATGAGCAATAATCCGTTTTAGGCGAGGTTCCCAAGCATACCAGAGGCAGCATTGTTGTTTCTTAATTAGCGACAAAAGACCACTGCTCATCGACTTCGCAAAGGAGTTCAATGTGCAAATTATTAAGCGGTCAAGACGTTACCTGTCTCGGCGAGAGCTTTTCAAGTGCGAACGACCGCATTAATGCTGATATGAAGGGCTCTGGCAGTATCACGAATATCCGCATTATTCATCGTGAGGTCGATAATTTTATCTTTGGTACCGGGTTGGCAGACATGATATTCATAATCGAGTTGGAAGCTTCGGCAGCAGTCTTGGCAACGATAACGTTGATGGCCCGAGCTTCCTAACCCATGTTTTTTCACTGAGGAAGTTTGTTGACAAAATGGGCATCTTACATCGATTTTAGCCATAAATATTATCCGGTAAATTACCCTATATTACAGGTTAATCACCGAATTGAATACATAACCAATAATATGATCAGTATATTTCCAATTTATTAGAAGGGGCTAAAAAACGTAACTCAACTATTTTATATAGAAATGACTTTACTATAAAATATAATAATGAGTCTCCTTGTGAGGTAATAATGATTATTTTTAAGGTATAAAAAGTATATTGAAGCATTGGCGACTGGTGAGTTTAAAACTGTCCGTTGAGCAACTTATTTCTGCATATTTACGGGCTGTCCTAGATAAGAACTGGTTTATGATCCACTTCGATGGTCGGATCAATGACCACTTGTAAATAATACATGGGGAACTTACACAAAATTATCTACAGGCTTCACAATAGCCATCTTCACGGATATCCGTAAAGATGGCTTAAAATAGAGTTTAGTTTGATTAACGTTCTAGCTTATGGATGTCATTGGGGGACCACAGCATTCTTTATTTCCCGCCTTAAGGAATGAAAGTAGTTTGACTCTCATTCTGTTATCCTATCTACCCACTCGTATAATAAACATATCCTCCACTGTGAAAAATTCCTCCTTGTTCAAGGTAAACATCACGTCCATAGCGTTCATAGTCAAAGTAATGGGATAAATGACCCAGTTGTGCTAAATCATAACAACCACTTTCTTCTATCCAGTAATAACCTAAATCATATTCATTATTGACCCCCGCTAATTGCTGGAAAGAATCTAAATTATCCGCTAAATGAATTAAATCATGAATTGAACTCGCTGAAGCTCCGATTTCAATTGCCGCCTGATAAAGGTCAATTTCATCAGGCGATAACATGGCTAGTTGTGTGGCTAACTCGTTCAAGTCATCTAAAAGGCTATATTCTGAAATATAGGAAGAAAGGCCATCAATTGAGGATTCATAGTCCGTCAAGAAATACTCTTCATAGTGAATGCCATCAATACCAATACGGGCTAAACAGTATTCGATCTCTTTTGATGTTGCCGGAAGTTCAAGCCACTCACCAACCAGTTCACCTTCGTTATATTTTCCTAAATTCGTGATAAAAACAGAGATAATCCCCGATTTTAGGCATGGGGAAGCCGTCGCTGTTATACGCATATTCGTATCCTATTATTGATGTATTGAGTTTAATTAATGGCGATATTTTGATAAAGGGAGCTATTTCCCTTTAGAAGATGATATTGATATAAAAAGCCAATCAGCTGAAAAACAGACAACTCGCTTTAAAAATGATTAATGACGTTTTAGAGCAGGATAATGAGTCGCTTTACAATCCCGATAACATGTTATGCTTTCTATCATGATCTCAATTTGCGCGGGTTAAAACGAAAAAAGCCCCTGTCCAATAAACTAGGGTCAGTTCAGACTCACAGACTCCTAAGAGATGAAACCCCATCAGGGGTTTCCGTTAACTTATGGCTATCAATCAAACGTGTATTCACACTCGATACATTCATAACGATCAAATACCACGCCATCTAAAGCTGAACCACTCACAGCCCCAGCAGTAGCTCCAGCGACTAAACGTCCAAATAGAGCGCCTACCGCAGCACCAGCAATCGTCCCGACAACAGGAACAGCAGAGCCGATAGACGCTCCAGCTAGTGCGCCGGATACGCCACCAGCAACAGCTCCTGTCTTTTTCCCGATATGACGTTCACGAATGCGAGTTGAATCGCAGGCTGGGCAACGAATGTAATTTTCCATGATAATTTCCTTTTAGGTTGATTTAAAAGCAAAAAAGCCCCTGTCCGTGAGGACAGAGGCTTTCAGTGATAAAGCTTCTTTATTGAATGAGATGTATTACGATAAATCGTGGTGAGTTATCATGCGTTTTGACGATGAAAATTCCCATGAACAATATTGCCACTATTTCTCAATGAATCGATATAGTCGGCATACTACCGTAGTATTCGACTCCTCGTATTGAAAATGGATCTCCTATATGACATGGCTAAAGTTTTAGTGATTCATTGGATTATTCAACTTTGCAAAGTCGAATGGCGAAATCGTATGTTCCCGATTAGCATCCAAATAATCCGCCCACCACTGCACCATTAATCGGCGTTGATCTATATGTTCTGCCTTATGAATATAAGCAGCCCTCACTGAGTTACGTTCTTGGTGGCTCATTTGCCTTTCTACTGCATCCTTCGACCATAAACCTGATTCAACTAATGAACTACACGCCATCGTTCTAAAACCGTGCCCACAAATTTCAGTCTTCGTATCATAGCCCATGACTCGTAAGGCTTTATTGACGGTATTTTCACTCATGGGTTTAAAAGAATTATGAGCGCCCGTTAGGATCAATTCATGCTCACCTGTCCATGTCCAAATTTCTTTCAGTATAGTGATGGCTTGGTGGCTAAGGGGAACTAAATGCGGAGTGCGCATTTTAGCGCCTCTGTGAGAGAATTTAACGCCGGGTATAGGCTTTCGCTGAGCAGGAATAGTCCATAAGGCTTTATCGAAGTCAATTTCAGACCAACGCGCATAACGAAGTTCGCTTGACCTAATAAACACTAATAAATTTAACATCACGGCTAGGCGAGTGACGGGCTGCCCTTTATAAGCATCGATACGGGCAATGAGTTCAGGTAGACGATCAAGATTAAGAGCTGGACGGTGTTGGCGTTGTACAGTCGTTACAGCCCCTGCGGTATCAATAGCAGGGTTATAGCCAATAATACCGGATTGCACCGCATAACGCATGACAGCAGAAATACGTTGCTGTAAACGCGCAGCTATCTCATAAATCTCTTTACTTTCTGCTGCACGGATAGGAATAAGCAGGTCAGGGGTTTTGAGGGTAGTGATATCGCGTAATCCAATATAAGGAAAGACATGCGACTCCAAACTCTTTAAAACCTTTTCACTGTGTGATTCAGACCATTTTTTATTGCTGGCATGCCATTGTCTTGCGATGGTTTCAAAAGAGAGATTAGCATCAGAAGCTGCTTTAGCCACACGTTTTTGTTCGCACGGGTCAATACCGTCAGCAATCAATTTTCTTGCTTCATCACGTTTTAAACGCGCCTCTGATAAAGAGACATCAGGGTATAAACCCAATGCTAAGGTTTTCTCTTTACCTAAGTGGCGATAGCGTAATCGCCAGTACTTAGAACCATTAGTGTGAACCAATAAGTGCAATCCTGAACCATCGGTTAATTTATAGGATTTCACATCGGGTTTCGCCGCCCGAATTTTAGCGTCAGTCAGTGCCATAGTGAGCTTCCTGAAAGATAAAGTGGGTACAAAATTCTATCGAACTAGTGTATACCCGCAATTGTACCCACGCAATGGGGTTGATGTGGGTAGAATCGAGTAGAATTCAGTTGAGTTGAAACTTTGGGAGAGTGTTGATTTTAGCGGGCTTTACAAACAAAAACAGACGTCGGTTGACGTCTGTTGATAATAAGGTGGTGCCCGGACTCAGAATAAAACTCGCAGCATAATTTATTGATATATCTGTAATTATCGAAATCCAAAAACATAAGAGCCCCCGTTAGGGCCCCAAGATGTTTTTGTATTGATTTTGAAGTCGAACAGGGTACTTTTCTGTCGCACCTCAAATTATAGTTTGGGTTCGCAGAGCGGAATCGTACTCGTTACCAACTTCAAGGTGACTTTTTAACATCACTTAATAATTTTAGCATAACTTTACCATATTAATATTCTCCATTGACATTGGTTGATAATAGTAGAGTTCAGATAACGTCATCTAGAGGGTATCAAAGAAAACTCCGTTAAGTAAAAAGTCTGTAACGTATTGGAACTTGTGCGGTATAAATGAGAGAATCTTTTTATCATGATGTATATCGTTATTAATTTTTAATGTGGATTGATAAAAGGAAAAAATATGTTTAAGAGAGCAATTGTTGCGATGATATTCACATTGCCTTTGAGTGCTTGCAGCGAGCAAAAAGAACCTAATCAAATTGCTCCTACCGAGCAGCAGACCGAGCAGAGTGAAGCGTTCAAACAAGCACATCAATCTAACGCGGCTTTAGATTGGGATGGTACTTACACTGGGAAACTACCGTGTGCTGATTGTGAGGGGATTATCTATACATTAACGCTGAACAGTAATGATACTTATACATTGGTTCGGTATTATGAAGGTACTAAAAATAGCAAAGCTGATATTTTGAAAGGTAAAATCCTTTGGAAAGATAATGGTAGCATCATTACGCTGCAAGGCATGGATAATGAACCCAATCAGTTCTTTGTAGGCGAAAATACATTGTTCAAGCTGAATGAGGCCGGAGAGAGAATCAAAGGACCAATGGCTGATCTCTATATGCTGACTAAAAAATAAGATGTTTATTTTTAACTAATAGATGTTTATCAGTAAAAATGGGGCGTAAGCCCCACTTTTTTATTCCATTTTTGAGTTAAACTCTTTAAAAGCCCCCATGGTTTCCGCTGCATACATGGCTGAAGGACCTCCCCCCATAAAAATAGCAACACCGAGTGCCTCAGCCAGCTCTTGCTCGGTAACCCCCAAATCAATTAATTTTTTTGTATGAAAACCAATACATCCATCACAGCGGTTAGCAACAGCAATACCAATAGCAATCAGTTCTTTTGTTTTAGTATCTAACGCACCGTCTTTTGTTCCTGAAGAGACTAACCCTGAAAAGTTTTTCATCACATCAGGAATATGTTGTCCAAGATCAGCTAAATTAGTTGAAATGTTGTGAGTGATCGTTTGGAATTTAGTCATACTGAGTTCCTTTTTTTAGAGAGTCATAAATAAAACGATATGTAATTTTATATAATATATTAATATAAATTAAAAGCGACTACGATTGTATCTTTGAGCTATTTAACTTCATCAAGCCAAAAGGGCGGTATCAACTGGATGATAAAATAGGGCTCATATTTTCTGTCAGTATCCAAAGTGCTTTATTGGGGTTTAATATTTCCATCAATACCATTCACAAAGTGAGTCATCTCATGATATTTACCGTAAAGGGAGATTATATAACGTGTACTGTAGCTATAGTCGTTCGCGTCCAGAAAAGTGGGCGTGCATTTGTTCTGTCAGTACCCACAACGGCTGTTACGCTATCACACACTGCCAATAATTATTTATCGCCAGTGGTGTATGAAAATTCCTTAAGAAAAGTGTCCCGATTTAGTTGCGCAGAACACTCCCAATGTGGGGCGATTGAAATATGCACTACAAAGATAAACACGCTCTAGTCAGATGGGGGATATCGCGAAATGTAGGCAGTTTTTTAGGATTTCTTTCTCCATTTTCAATTGCTTAACATCTTTGCGTAAAGCGAGTAGCTCTTGTCGCTCAAAAAGGGTTAATGCGTTAGGCTTATTTTCGGCTTCATGGTGCTTTCGCCAAGCATAGAGCAGCTTAGTGGTAATTCCGAGCGCATTAGCCGCTTGCTGAACTGTATAGCCTTGTTCGAGGATTAAATTAATCGCTTCTTTTTTAAAACTTTCAGTGTATTGCTTCGATGATATTCGTTTCATATCGACATCTTATTTTAAAGGTAAATATATTCCTTTATCAAAATGTCCACATTTATTAAAGCACAACATAAGAAACTGCATTTTGAAAAATGACAGAAAGGGGCAATGAGTGGAGGTATGAAAAAGAAATCAGCACTTTCAATAATAAAAAAAACCGACTCGTTGAACGAGTCGGGGGCAGGTAAATATAATTAAGGGATATTAATCTAGATTTTCACCATTAGATGCGATGACGCGTTTGTACCAATAAAACGACTCTTTCGGGATCCGTTTCAGTGAACCATTACCTTCATCATCTTGTTCGACATAGATGAAACCGTAACGTTTCGTCATTTGGGACGTTCCACAGCTAATGAGGTCAATACAGCCCCATGTGGTATAACCCATCAAATCAACACCATCACGGATAGCTTCTTTCATGGCGATAATGTGTTCTTTGATGTAATCGATACGGTATGGGTCAGAAACGGTTCCATCCGGATTTAAAGTATCACGTGCACCGAGGCCATTTTCGACCACAAATAGAGGAATACCATAGCGATCCCACAATTTATTCAATGTGATACGTAGTCCGGTTGGGTCAATCGGCCAGCCCCACTCAGATTGAGTTAGGAATGGGTTTTTAATTTTACTCACTAAGTGGCCAGATAATTCTTTTGCATCAGGCCCCCCTTTGGTGACATAAGTCATGTAATAACTCAGTGAGATAAAGTCTGCGATACCTTCTTTAAGCACATTGAAGTCTTCTGGCTCGACCTGAATGTTAATATTATTCTCTTCAAAATAACGCAGCATATACGTAGGGTATTCACCGCGTACACTGACATCTGGGTAGAACAAGTTGATTTGGTCTTCTTTCAGTGCTTGCAGTTGGTCTTCTGGATTACAGCTTTCTGCATAAGTTTCTAATCGGCAAATCATGCAGCCGATTTTTGCATTAGGCATCATCTCTTTACCTAATTTGATTGAAAGTGCACTCGCAACAAACTGGTTATGTGATGCTTGATAAGCGGCTTCTTCAACATTTTTTACCGTGTCAGGTAACGTCCCCGCACCAGTATATAAGCTATTTAGGTTCATGTTCATTTCGTTGAACGTGATCCAGTATTTCACTTTGGATTCATAGCGTTTAAAGCATGTGGTTGCAAACTTAACAAATAAATCAATTAAACGACGATCTTGCCAGCCATTGAATTTTTGTGTCAATGTCAGAGGCATTTCATAGTGAGACAGCGTCACTAACGGCTCAATACCGTATTTTGCCAGTTCATCAAATACGCGATCGTAGAAAGCTAAACCTTTTTCATTAGGCTGCTCATCAATACCGTTAGGGAATACGCGAGCCCATGAAATAGATAAACGGAATACTTTAAAGCCCATTTCAGCGAACAGTGCGATATCTTCTTCATAACGATGATAAAAATCGATACCCCAACGTTTTGGAAATAACACTTTGCATTCAGGTTTTAAATATTCTTCAAGTTCTTTTGACGTGACGTTAAAGGTGAAGTTATTCACGCCGCCATCGGCATACGGATCTTTGTATGCGGCAACATCCGATGTCGAAAGTCCTTTACCGTCTACATCAAACGCCCCTTCAATTTGGTTAGCCGCCGTTGCGCCGCCCCATAAAAAACCTTCTGGAAAACCTACTTTACTGGTATTTTTAGTATCTAATTTCATAATTTCCTCTTTCTAAATCAATTAACGGTGAGCAGTGTGGTTTCATGACTAATGACATGCTGTTGCTCTGTCAGATGTAATGCACTGAACTCGTCAAAGTTGGTTATCAAAACCGGGGTGATTGTTGATAATGAATGTTTATTTATATTTTCAATATCGAACTCGATGAGTAGGTCACCGCATTTAACGAGGTCTTTTTCATTGACATGGAGTGTGAAACCTTCACCATTCAATGAAACAGTATCGATGCCTACATGAATAAGAACGTCCAAACCATCGTTGGTTGTTATGCCGATAGCATGCTTTGAGGGGGTGACCATCGAAACAATCCCATCAGCAGGTGCGTAAACTTTGTTGTCAGAAGGGATGATGGCAATACCATCCCCAATGATCCTATTTGCAAAAACGGTATCAGGAACGTTTTCTAGCGCTAAGGTTTCCCCAGTAATTGGTGCAATCAAACTTAATTCAATATTTTGATTATTATGTTGTTTTTGTATGTTTTTAGGTTCAACACCTATTGTTGACGGTGGTGCATTTTGTTGATTATTAGGAGCAGAGATCCCAGTTTCATCCCATTTTAAAAATAAGGTGATGATGAACGCAGTACTAAAGCTAGCGGCAATGGCGAGGCAGATATACAGAAAGTTGTTTGTACCTGCTTCAACATAAGTTGGTAATGCTGTGATGCCAGGGATACTGAATGCGAAAGCTTTAACCGCAAATGTACCAATTATCCCCCCACCAATCGCACCGCCAACTAAAGCGGCATAAAAGGGTTTCTTGAGGCGTATTGTGACGCCATAAATAGCAGGTTCAGTGATACCAAACACAGCAGATAGGGAGGATGAATATGCGATAGATTTTAATTTGGTATTTTTAGTTTTTATTGCGACAGCTAACGTGGCACCAGCTTGGGCAAGATTGCTGGATAAACTGATTGGTAATAAAACAAAGTCATAACCTAAGGTTTTAAAGTTTGAAAAGGTCGCTGGGAAAAAGGCATAGTGCATTCCGGTTATCACTAATAATGATAAGCACCCCCCCATAATCAATCCCGCAATAGGGCCTGCAACATCAAATAAATAAGAGAATGTTTGCTGTAAGCACTCACCGACGTAATACCCGAGAGGCGCTAAGAGTGAGAGTGTGATGAGTGATGTAATAATCAGAACCAATAATGGTACAAAGATGATTTTCACACTGGCGGGAATAATTTTTTCAACCCATCGATTAATGTAACTTAAGAGCCATACACCTAAGATAATAGGAATTACAGTAAAGTTATAAGTAATATTGGGAATATTAATACCGAAGAAAGAAAGTGCAGGTTCATTCTGGAACATTGGGTAAACCAAAATGAACGCTAAAGTTACGGCAATATATTCATTAGTTTTGAATTTCTTAGCAACGGAAAAAGCTAATAAAATAGGTAAAAAATAGAAAGCCGAATCAGAAATAGTATAAAGAATTCGATATTCAGAACTGCCAGCCTGAATAAAACCTGACATATCAAATAATGCTAATAGACCTTTTAATAAACCGGTTCCAATGATAGCAGGTAAAATAGGTGTAAAAATACCAGAAAGAAAGTCAAAGAAAGTATTAATAAAGTTCTGTTTAGGTTCAATATTGGAGCCTTGCTGATCATCAAGGCTCTCCGTGCTGGTGGAGGGTTCTACAAGTTTGTGTAATTCAGTAAAAACATGGGTGACGTGACTCCCCAAGATCACTTGTAATTGGTTGCCTTGGAAATTAACACCCAGAACCCATGGTATATTACGTAACTCGTCAACGTTAACTAATTCATTGTTATGTAAGTTAAAACGTAAACGTGTAATACAATGCCAATGTTGGCTAATATTCTTTTGCCCACCGATAAGAGCAATAATTTGCTCTGCAACTTGTTTACTTTCCATAAGTACACCTATAAAAAAACCTGAACAACGGCCTCCAAATACACTTGGGGAAATTGTTCAGGTTTATGCCTAGTCTTGCCAGTTACACACCTGTTATTTTGAAGTCAAAGTTGATGCCTGACTTATTTTGATTTTACATTTAGCGCAATCTGTAATACTAATTCTCTATTTTTTCATCAATAACAATGACTTTCTTATCTTTGGTATGGCTAAAAACATCATTGTTATTCATGGTTTTATTCCATCTACACAAAATTTAGATATAAAAAAACCTGAAACAGTGAATACATGACATCACGTTGTTTCAGGTTATTGCCTAGTTGTACTAGTTACATACCTACGTAGCCTTTATAAATTTTTTATGATTAAAAGGCAATTATAGAATAATGGATTTGTGATCTGGACGACAGAGATATAATTTAAAGTCCGAGTTTAATATGTAACTATTCACCCGCAAGCTATTGACGGTGGTTTACACTAGGAATGCTGGCACCTGATAATTCACTTTGAGCATATGGTGTTCGACGATTTCACGTAACCATTTATAGGCTGAGATCTGCTGAAGCTTGGCAGTCTCTATAAGTGAGAACATACGTTCACGGAACAGATCGCCTCTATATGAGCGAGTCACGTAGCAGCACTTTCTCATCAATATATAATTACGCAGGACACGCTCTGCGGCATTGTTCGTTAACGGGCAGTCTGGATCATCCATAAAGCGCCACACCATTGCATCATCAGACATGAGATTTCGGCACCGACCTCGATAACGTTTCGAACATTGATAACTGCCCAGTTTGAGCCAATGAAGCCAGCTTTTTCTTAACCGCCTGAGCCGGCGATAGTATTGGGTTTTGGTGAGCTTCTCTTCGATATATCGGTGATGGCACCTGAACACACTGTGGGCGATCAACGCGAGTTTTTCCCCGATTTTTTGATTTTCAGGACAAACACTCTCCTCAATAGCGATGACGTTTCGTAAGATGTGCGCCCAACATAGTTGCCGTTTTGATTCATCAATGTATTTGTAGGCTGAGTATTGGTCGGTCACTAAAAGGTGTGAAACAGCTTCACCAAGCAATCGCTTAGCCGCATGTTGGTTTCGACCGCTGTTGATTTGGAAAAAGGCAACGTCATTACTCAGGGCTGCCCACATCCAGCGTTTCTCATTATTACGTTGATGCGAGGTTTCATCGGCCATAATCAGTTGAGAGGCTTTGACTGTTTCATGGATTTGCGTATGAGTATCTGCTAAGTACTCCGTTACTCGTCCTTGTGCGGCTGATATCGCACCTGTAGAGAAGTTAAGCTGCAACACATCTTTCAGCATAGATTGTATTTTGCCGATGCTTTGATGGTGCTGCGTCGCTTGGATTGCGATAAAACTATGTAGATTTGGGCCCATCTGAACATCAGAGACATGCTCCGGAAGCTCTGCTTGATGCTTATCACCACACCATGAGCACTCACCTTTGAAGACCTGATGCTCAACAAGTGTGTAAGAGATATCTGGCAAATCAAAAATTTGGTGTCGTTTATAAGGTTTTCTATTTGGAATAACACAACCACCGCAATGGCATGTTTTCTTTGGTAAGTATTGCTCAACCGAGGCACTGTCTTCAATAGGGTGAAGCAGTCGGCGGTGGCCTTTATGACCTGGCTGAGCTCCTGGCTTTTTTCCAGATTTTTTCCGATTCGGCGAAGTATTCTTAGCTTTATTATGCAAAGACTGTTGGGATGACGGCACAGAAGAGTTATGGCTATTTTGGTTTAGTCGGTCTTCAAGTTCGGCCAGCTTATTCCATAGAAAATGGATGATATCTTTCGCCTCTTCAGGCGAATCGAAATCTGGTGGTGGAGGTAGTGTTTTCTTATTCATACCTTCAGATTGCCAGCTCAGAAAGATCACTCAAGTCGAATATGGGATCAAGTTAACCTCGTCACATAACTTTGCTGTCAAGGCATCGCGGGTGAAGAGTTACTTTAATATCTATGTAACGGCCATTTTATATTTTTATAAAATACACCTGAACAGTTATTTTACGCGCGGGATAGGCCAAAATTCGCTCATGTATTCAATCCGGTGATTAACCTGTAATATAGGGTAATTTATCGGAGAATATTCATGGCTAAAGTTGATGTAAGGTGCCCATTTTGTCAACAAACTCCCTCAGTGAAAAAACATGGCCTAGGGAGTACAGGTCATCAACGTTATCGTTGTCAAGACTGCTGCCGAAGCTTCCAACTCGACTATGAATATCGTGCTTGCCAGCCCGGTACCAAAGATAAAATTATCGACCTCACGATGAATAATGCCGGTATTCGTGATACCGCTAGAGCCCTTCATATCAGCATTAATGCGGTTGTTCGCACTTTAAAAAACTCTCGCCGAGGCAGGTAACCTCTTTACCTCTTGATAATCTGCACATTGAACTCCTTTGCGAAGTTGATGAACAGTAGTCTTTTGTGGGTAATAAGAAGCAAGAACGCTAGCTTTGGTATGCGTGGGAGCCCCGCCTAAAACGGATAATTGCTCATACGTTTGGTCGTCGAAACAAAAGGACTCTTTTCATCAGTTACTGGCTTTACTGTCTAGGTTTAATGTGGCTTTTTGGTGCACTGATAAGTTCAGTGCTTATGAGATATTGCCCAGGCAGAAACATGTGGTAAGTAAGTTTTATACCCAACGAATAGAAAGAGAGAATTTGAACCTGAGAAACCGCTTGAAGCGCCTTAACCGTAAGACATTAGGTTACTCGAAGTCACCTGAAATGCATGACAAAATCATCGGCACATTCATTGAACGCGAATACTACCTATTATGATGATCTCTATATTGAATACACGACCCAAAATTCATAAGATGGGTATTGGGCAGGTATACTTAGAGCCTATCTCAATAGGAGCTAAATTCATCACCTTACCCAGCCATATCGATGTTTAAAAGTCAGGCTGTATAAGGTTTTGGTTACAGTGATAATATATTTTTTATGCGGTAATTAATCCCTATTGAGATAGGCTCTTAGGAATCGATCACAAAAAATGATGCGAATCTTGATTTTAGTATCCAGAAAAGATATATCTACAAATTATGGTGTGTTACTAGCTAGACTAGGCAAAAACCTGAAGTGGCATGAAGAAAATACTTCTTGTCTTTTCAGATTTTTTGCATTTATAACTTATAAAATGGAATAGCCTATTATGTATTTAATCAAAAAAGTTATTAATAATAATGTAATTCTTGTTGAAAATGAGACTCAACAAGATGTTGTTATTATTGGTAAAGGTATAGGCTTTAATTCGAAAGCAGGTCAAAATTATCATTGTAATGAAAATGATGAACTTTTTATTAAGCCTAATGACTACGACATAAATAATTTTCTTGAAAGTATTCCTATTGATATCATCAAGCTCACCATTGAAGTTATCAACAAATGTAAACCTATATTGAATGCTGAGCTTAGCGATAGCTTGGTTTTAACACTGTCGGAGCATATTACTTTCGCAATTGAAAGAAGTAAAAATAGTGAAATAAGTATCTCTCTCTATGAAGTGCCATATTTGTACCATGTTGAGTTTATTGCAGGTAAAGTCGCTGTTGATTATATTAATGATAAATTAGGAATTATTTTACCTGCAAATGAAGCATCATTAATCGCATTGCACTTTGTCAATGCTAAGCTGAATAATAAAAGTGTTGGTGATACACTGAGATTTACTCAAACTGTTTATAAAATTGTCAATATCATTAATTACTCTTTCCATATCCAGATTAGTACCGAAACAGATAATTTTTCTCGTTTTATTAATCACTTAAAATATTTACTTATCCGTTGTCAAGCTCACCATGATAAAAGTAGTCAATTTAATTCGGTACTGGAAGAATTAGTTGAAAAAGAATTATTAAAAAATTTTGCATGTGCAAAAAAAATTGCAGCATTGATTGAAACAGAATACAAAATACCGGTTTCTCGCGAAGAAATCATTTATTTGACATTACATATAGAAAGGCTTTTAAACTCAGTTTAAAACTAAATTAAGTATGAGATGGGTGTGTAACTTGCAAGACTAGGCATAAACCTAAAGTATATTCTCCCTAGATATAAAGTTTTTAAGGCTTTTAATTGGGAGCTGAAAAGGAAAAACATATGGCCGTGAAATTGATTGCTATCGACCTTGATGGCACACTGTTAAATACTCATCATCAAGTTAGTGATTATGTTGCAAATGTTCTACAACAAGCCAAAAAGAATAATATCCATATTATCCTAGCGTCTGGTCGACCGTATTCAGGTATTCAACCGTATTTACAACAATTAGGATTAGATAAAGCAGGGAACTATTGCATTAGCAATAATGGTAGTGTTATTCACGATGCATCTAATGGTAATCACCTTATTGATTTTTTATTAGGTATGGATGATTACCAAAAAATTTACCAACAGACAGAAGAACTTGCATTATCTTTGCATGCACTTGGTGATCATAAAATATTTACAGCGAATAAAGTGATCGGTTTTTATACAACCCACGAAGCATACCTCTCAAATACATTGATTCATTATGTACCAATGGATGAAATGCCGAAGGATTTGTTATTTACTAAGTTGATGATTTCATCGGAAGAAAATTATTTATCCAGCGTGATCAAAAAAATACCAGCAAGCTATTTTCAACAATATACTTTAGTCAGAAGTACCCCCTATTTTCTTGAGGTGTTAAATAAGAATGCGAATAAGGGGTTGGCAATACAAGCATTGGCTCAGCAACTTGATCTGCATAAACATGAAATTATGTGTATTGGCGATCAAAATAATGATCTTCCTATGTTTGATGCTGCGGGGATATGTGTTGCAATGGAAAATGCGACAGAAGAGCTGAAGTCGCGTGCAACGTATATTACCAGTTGTAATGATTCAGATGGCGTTGCAAAAGCGATTGAGCAATATGCATTATAGATGTCTTTAAGCCGAGTAATCGCAATGAATTACTCGGCTTTTTAATGTCATATATCCCTAACTGTTGCTGCTAGTTTCCTCGAATTTCTTGCAAAATTTTCTTCATTTTTGGTAAGGAATGAGAAAGATAGATTTTGTAAGTGTCACAGAAATAGTTCTTTCTTGGCAGCCCTTTCGAATCTAATAAAAAGCGATGTTTAGGGCAGCCACCGTGGCACAAAGGTTTAAACTCACCCCCTAAACAATCATGACTGATTTTTTCTTTTTTAAGGGAAGAGAAGCGCTGATGATTTGGTGAGAGAAGCATATTTGGAATGCTTTCCTCCATGAGATTGCCAATTTTGTTTTCAGGGTAAACAAAGTGGTCACATGAATAGACATCGCCATTAGCTTCTAAAATAAGGTTCGCACCGCATGTTTCACTAGTGACACAGCTACTGGGATGTCCAATACTTTGACTCATTGTTTGTTCAAAGTTCATGATGAACACTTTACCAATATCTTTTATTTGCCAATGGTCAAAGAGCGTATTTAAAAAATGGCCATACTCAGTGGCATTCACTGACCAATCTGTGACGTTTGCATCACCTTCAAATTCAGGAGAAATCAGTGACAATCCATCTCTTGTTGTCTGTTTTGCTTGCCTTTCAACAACAGGGATAAACTGCATATAATAGCTACCGATGCTTTTTAAAAACTCATAAGTCTCTATGGGTTTTTTGACATTCATATTATTGACGACAGTTAGCGTATTAAAATCAACTTGGTATTTTTTGAGGAGCTCGATACTTGCCATTAATCGTTCAAAGGTACTTTTTCCTGCACGAGTTAAACGATATTGGTCATTGTCTTCTTGGTTTCCATCAATGGAAGCTCCCAAAAGGAAATTATTTTTTTTAAAAAATTGACACCAATCATCATCAAGATTTAATGCATTAGTTTGAAAAGAATTATGGATCTTTTTTTCCCTGCATATTTCTGTTGCAGTTCAACGGCTTTTTTATAGAAGCCAAATCCAAGTAGTGTAGGCTTCCCTCCTTGCCAAACAAATTCAACAATATCAGCTGATTGCTGTTGAATATTCGAACGAACATAGTGTTTTAATACGTCTTCGTTCATTCGCCACTGACTTTTTCTATTGGGGTATAGCTTTGATTTTTCTAAATAGAAACAATAAGTACAATCAATGTTACAGACTGAGTCTGAGGGTTCAGCCATTAACTGAAAATTTTGTTTTACATTGCTCATACTTATGTCTCTATGAATTAAAAATACGATTAATGAATGATTATTTAATCTTTAAAATATTTTGATATTCTTTGACTTTTGCTTCAGGGGCATTCCAATCGCCATCAAAGATGGTATAGGTAATATAGCCTTTATCAAGATAACCCGTATCCGAATTATCATTTCTCATTTTTAATGCTTCTGGATTGATAATTTGTTTAGCTTTTCCTTCTGCGGTAATTTCATACAATATTTGTGGTGCAACTAGATATTCATTTTCTACAAATTTAATGCCTTTAATTTTTTCTTTAGGCAATGCAGGGTAATTAATGCTTAAACCTGATTTGGGCGGTAATACTTTTTGGCCAGACTTCCAGTCTTTATTTAAATCATCAACAAGCTCAACAACATGTGTTACGGAATCAGGCCAATATTTATGTGTGCTAGGCCAGCCTGATTTCATTTCTTCTGGTGTCATAATATAACCCACGCTTGCTGCAATTGCTGGGTAGCCAAGGCGTACAGCACGTGCTGCTGCGGAAACTGTACCTGAGTTTAATTGCGATGTCCCAGTATTGGGTCCGTCGTTGACGCCGGAAATGACAAGATCAGGTGGAGTGTCACGTAGTAGGCCATATAACCCAAAATCAAGAGAATCTGCAGGTGTACCTGGGAAGCAATAGGCGCGGTCATTGAGTTTTTTGACATCAAACTCTTTGCCTGCTTTAAACGTAATTGCAGTACCAATTCCACTTTGGTTAGTTTCTGGGCCTACGAGCCAAACATCATAGCCTTTTGCATCAAGTTGCGATTTTAGTTCTTGTAAACCAAAAGCATCACACCCGTCATCATTTACTAATAATATTCGCATGTTATCTGCGGTAGCTTGAGAACTAATACCAAATAAGGCCAATAAGCTTAGTGTTAAAATTGATTTTTTCATTTTTACCTCTATGTATATTTTATACAGAATTAGAATATATTGAATTTATAATCAAATATAATATCTGCAGCGATAGCATTCCTGCGAATATAGTGCCCGTTATCATCGAATACAGGTTGAATTCTATTTCCTTCAGTTTGGTATAGCCAAGCTTTGGTTAATTTAGTAAATATGGTAAAGTTTTTTAAACGTGGATCGCTAGGTTGCCAAGCATTAATAAGATTTAGCTCACCTGTTTTTATTTTATTATTTTTAAAATCAAATTGACCATAATTTAATTGCACTGCTGAATAAAAGTCTTCTGCATATTTATAGTCAATGAGGCCTGTGAGAGCGAGTTCTCCGTTTCGTTGGTAATGATAAGCGGCTGAAGACATTGGGTCTAAACGCCAGCGAGCGTTTTTAACTGGGTGCCTGTCAAAATAACCGAGTGAACCATCATTTTTAGCTGCATCGGTGTACCCAACGCCAACTTTCATTCCTAGGTCATCATATTGCCATTTGACCGTTCCTTCATATACCCACGAGCTGCCATTTGCAGCTTGTCGTGATGAAGGCATATTTTTATACATTTCCAGAGGGACGTTTCCAACAGCTCGAAAACCGAGTGTGATGTTGGAGTATGGCATATAGTTTAAATCAATGAAATGGCGGTCGATAAAATCTTTAGCATATCCATAGTTATAGGTAGCCTTAAATTCTTTAGTATTATAATTAATTCCCCCGGCTGCAATATACTCAATAGCTTCATTATTCCTGTTACGAAACTTTTCTTTGTTAGGAGAAAAACGTTCCATAACACTATCAAAATATAAAGTATCAATTGAAAAATCATTATATTTTAATGTGCCGGTATAACCTAAATAGCTATTTTGTGCAGATTCATAAGGGCTTTTAAGAACGGTATACATGTGTGCAGCTTGCCAGCCATATTTAGCTTTATAGCTTAATCCTTCGTCATCTCCTAAATGTAATTTTATAAAGCGATTATTGAATTTTGTAAAACCTTTAGCATTAGAAGATTTAAAACCAGAGCCATCGTTCCATAATAAATCTCGGCTTGCAAAGAAATTACTTGCCCCTAATTTTGTTACACTGGTATAAGAAACATCAAACCCTAAAGTTTCTTTCCAAAGACCCGATTGATAATTTAAACCAATTGTTTGTGCCCATGCTGTATGAATATAAGTTGGGCCAACTTCATTTTCATTAAGGTATTTAAATCGATTTCTTAAAAATAAATCAAGTTTACTGTCTTTAATCAGTGGCTCATTAATTAAACTATCGACAAATTTATATTCCTTGGCTTCTGATATTGTTGCAAAAAGAAGAGGGATGAATAATGTTGCTTTGAAATATTTTAGAAATTTATTTGTTTTCATAGACCAACCTTTACTCTTTGTTTTAGCAATTCAAATTAGTGTTTTTTGTTACTTTATAATTTTTAATGATTTATTGTTTTTTGTTACTTATCAGGAATTTTAGGTAAAAAAAACCTGAATGTTTAAACGACCACGTGATCGCGTAAACATTCAGGTTCTTGCCTAGTCAAGCTAGTAACACACCATTTGCCGTATATTAAAGACGTGTCTGTTTTTTTTACAATGATAAATTATAAAAATTGTGAGCTAGAACTGTTTTTTATAAGTATAAACGCTCAGGAATTTTAGAACCTATCCCAATAGGGTTTTATTCCAGACAATGATGGCACAGGCAAGATGCAGCATCGCATCATAATTCTAGACCTTCTTCTCCCTACGAGTCAGGACACGACGGTAGCGATTCATCCAACTGTGTGTTCTCTCTACAACCCAGCGGTGAGCCTTAAAATCCGTGTTTTTGATGGCTTCTGATTCATCCTTCTGTGACTGGATATGAGGTTCATAGCGACGACTTTTCAGATACGATCCCAACCATTCCGCTTCATACCCTTTATCCATGCACAACCGGAGCCTCTTGCCCGGTCTGCCCGTCTGGAGGGCATCGAGCGTATCCGCAACCAGCTTTATGTCGTGCGTATTTGCTCCGGCGACAACCAGTGCAAGCGGAAGCCCGTTCCCGTCAGTCATCAGACTGCGCTTTACGCCCCGTTTCCCCCGGTCTGTTGGGTTCTTGCCTGTTTTTTTGAGCCTGCCAGCGGTGATTTGGTCATACAACCCTCCATCGACAGCCACGACCAGTCAATAGCATCCAACTGTTCGCAAGCAACCCGTTTTGCCAGAAGGGTTCAAATACGCCAGCATCCCGCCACTCCTGAAATCGGCGATGAGCAGAGCTTGACGAGCATATACCGGTGGCATTTAGCGCATTCCACTGGCAACCCGTCCTGAGTACGAAGAAAATGGCGTTCATTGCAGCGCGATTATCAACCCGCTTGCGGTGCGTACCCAGCGGGTGTTGAGTTCTATGCTCCGGGATGAGAGGAGCCATTTTCTCCCAGAGTTTATCACTGATTTGCCACTTGCTGCCTGCCATACGTTGCCCTCAGAAATTATCGTAATTCATTATATTATACGATAATTCCTTTTGGGATATGCTCTTAATTTATCCATCCAATATAGGATAAACTCAAAGTGATCAGTACTTATTCAATTCAATGTCACACACATGACACACGCATAAGGGCCATCTCTGTCTTGGCGACGTTCAACATAAACAGCTAACACGCCACGACAATCTGGCACCTCCTTACCAATATAATGCTCGCTATTACCAACCCATTTATACTTTCCCCCACAATAACTCGCAAGGCGAGAGCCTAAATGTTGCTGATGGATCTTCATTGCTGCGGATTTACGGATGATATTCATGGTTCACCTCATACTAAGCCATGCTCAGCGAAAGAGAAGATTTGCTGACCACCGATGATCAGATGGTCAAGTACTCGAACTTCAATTAGCTGCAATGCTTTTATTAATTGTTGCGTGATAGATTTATCCGCTTGGCTTGGCGTGATATCGCCTGACGGATGGTTGTGTGCAAAGATAACGGCAGCAGCATTAAAATGAAGTGCTCGTTTGACGACTTCACGAGGATAAACCTGTGTGCTGCTAATCGAGCCAGCAAACAGGGTTTCACTGCTTATCAACTGATTTTGTTGATTCAAGTAGAGCACAATAAACGCTTCACGCTCTAATGCTGACATTTTTAGCCGTAACCAATCCCTCACATTTTGCGTTGATGTAAAAGCAATACCCGGTTCACGCAGATACTTATCCAGTATGCTCAACGCACGTTTGATAGTACGTTGTTCATTAGGAAGCAGTGTTAAGGTATTCGTATAAGTATTGATACTCTCCATCGTTAATATCTCCATCATTACGAGGCTAGTTGAAGCATATTTTCAGCCATCACCCACAAGGCTCGGTTAAGCTTCACATCACCATCAATCCCATTCACTGAACGCGTGCGAGCGCGTTTACCTTTCGCATTTCTGCCTGATAATCCCCCTTTAATTAAATTTTCTTGCAAACGTTGGTACACCGTCCAAAGATCGTCCTTCTTATCTTCAACACGGCGTGGCTGTAATACTTGCGCTTCGGTGATCGGCTGATGCGCTTCACCATAACGATATGTGAGAGCAGATTGAGCAAAGATGTGTTGGGCTGGTGGCGGTAATATCAAGCTTTGCATTTCTTCGCGTTTATCTGCGATGGCATCGAAGGTGCCTAATACTTCATAAGCCCCTTCAATGACTTTATTTACCACATCGCCCTTGTGCGGTACTCTGACCTCACCAAACGTGTCACCGCAAACGAGGCCATTACAGCAAATGGCTCTAAAAAAGCCGGGTAGCATCTGATAACTGCTTGAGCCATCATGACTATTGAGTAAGATGATTTCAGGCACTTGACTTCCTGTAATTTGGTCATGGCGTCGAAGTCTTAACATATGCTTAGTATGATCACGACGGCTGTCATCTCGCACACGAGTTTGACACGCAAAGAACGGATAAAAACCTTCTTTTTGTAAGCTATCCAATAAGGTAATGGTGGGAATATAAGAGTATCGCTCACTTCTGGATTCATGTTTTTCTTCAGAGAACACACTCGGTACAGTGCGGAACAATTCCTCAATGGTTAACGGGCGGTCACGACGAATACTATTCGCTGCACCAAAACGAGAAGCTAAACGAGTCATAATGAATTTCCTTGAAAATAAAGTCGATAGGTAAAACAGAAAGAGTGAATTAAGAGGGATTTAATCGATAAGATGGAAAATAGCGGAACGTTCTGAGTGTTGTGCCGCATAATCACGCAGTTGATAAAAGCGTTCGACTAATAATTCACTCTCGATTTGAAATGACCATAAACTGTACATCATCAAGCACACAGCAATCCCTGCCGCTTCACAACTGACGTCAGCTTGATTGCCGTTATGAGGGTTAAATAATGTCAGTTTTTCTTGATTTAAATCGGGGTAAATAAAGGCACCACCGTTCGATAAGGTGCAATACTCCCAATAGCCGCCGCGGTAATCCTCACAGAACTGACTCATCGTGGTGAAGATAACCACTTCAAAGGTTTGCCAGCCTTTGATGCCTTTAAAATACGTAGGCCAAAAATTATTACGTGCAGACAGCGGTATGATATCTGCTTGAAGGTGTGTATTGATGTCTTGCGATAGTGTTTGTTGCATCCTGTTTTTTCCTATAAAAGCGAATAAAAAAGCCAATCCACGCGTGTGGTTGGCTTCAGTTAAAGCTGGGTAATTAAGAGTGAGGAGGGGAGGTGAACGATTATGGTGTGGCTCCCTTGGCTTGTCGTATTAAAGCGTAGTTGGCCTTCGTTTAATTTTAAGGTGTAAGTAAATGTGATAATCGGTTTGTGGTGATGTGGAGTCGGCGTCCCGCTGGCCCTGACGATAGCGTCGATAAGCATAACGCAGTACTGACAAACAAAGTGCGGATTTAAGGAATAAATGTGGCGACATAAAATCAATCCCAGAAAAAGTGATGAAATGCGGTAACTGTCGTCTTGATGTTGACGACAGTTGATGAAGTCAAATTTTAGGTGATGGCCTGATTAATAGCATTTTCCTCCGGTTTGATTGCATATCCACCTCCCTTCTTTATAGATTTGCATTAACTCTTTGCCATCAGGTGTGGCTCTGACATAGCGCATATCTGTTGAATTTCTTTTTTCTATGGTGACAATTAATGAGCCACTTTGTCCTGTTTTCGTGGTATAAGGTGCAGTAACTTTATTTCTTTCAAACGTCATTTTTCCCATGGATTGACATTGTGCATTTTTGCCTGAGCCCAATTTGATGGAGATATCGACCCATTCGCAGCCTCGTGTTGGAATATCGCTGTATTTATATTCACGCGGTTTTGGGCTGGTTTTTGCCACAAATTCCACAGAGTCATCTCGCTGCGTGGGGCTATCTCCCCGTAATGTTAAATAAACGGGGCATTTAGGCTCTCCTACTTGGCACGTTTTGGCGATAAGGTGGCGAGAAGGCCAACCGTTAAACCCAACGTATTCCGCGCCGACTTCGTCTTTACATCGAATTTTTTGACCTTGCATTTGGTTGATGTGCAACGTCATCATACTGCATGTCAAGGCTTTAACGGGTTTTCCATCATCACGCACGCGAGAGGGTTGATTGTGTTGTGGAATTGCGGGGGCAATTCCCGTTAATTGATAACTTTGATTTTGCAGCGTGTTCGCTTTGAGTGCATCTTGGCTATTCTCGACGCTAAAATCGAGCATTAACTCCGCCATTTCGTCATTGATTTTCTTTAATTCATGGCTTCCCTTCGTATTTAAGAAAAAGGTATAACGTTCGGGATGGTCTTGACGACTGAGGGTGGTCGCTTGAGTCAGTGTCGGAAGCAGTAATGCTAAGGTTCCTAATGTAAACAGTGACGTTAATTTCATATGGGTGTCTCTCCTGATAACATAAAACATGAATTAAGGGTGTTCAATACAGTCTTGATAATCGGTATCGGCGAGTGCCTCAGCGAGGCCTTTTGCGGAAAAGGGCTCGGAATCAATTTGTAAAGACGTAAATTGTAAAGTGTCGGTGTCTTTCGTTTGCTTAAGGGCATGGAATAAGGCTTTATCCGGTCCGACCGTATCTTCAAATGCGCTAGGAAAAAAATCGTACGCGGTATCGTTGATACGCAGTTGCATGCCTTGAACGAAATAATCAGAGCCCACGGGCTCCGTAAAATCCGGCGCGTTCAGTTGGACACGAAACGCTTTATTTGTGCAGGTTAACGTGAGCGTCTCACCTCTGTCATTTTGCGTGTTAAGCTCCCAAGCCATCGCGGTACTGCCATACCAATCGCCCCACTCTTCGTCTAAAATCAGACTGTGGGCAGTAGGCGATAAGAAGAGCAAGGTACTGGTGATAAAGGGAACTCCCCACTTAAGTGGGGAAAGGCGTGTTTTTAATGGATGTGTCATCATGTCTCCTTGATGATTAAGTTTGATGGGGATGCAATATCCCCTTGATGTATTGAAAGTGGGGTAAAGCCTGTATAAAAGCGCGCTCAGTCATACGTTGTAATAAGGCCGTGTCGGGCTTAAAGTGCCGGGCACTGAGCCCCACATCACGCAGATGTAGCAACTCAACCGCATGAATAAGGCCATTCATCACGCCGCAGACATACCAATGCCCATTAAAATAAGTGAGCTTATACGGTGCGACCCAATGAGTGGTTTTTCCCCCAATCTCATAATGAATAAACCGGTTATCCAAAATGGCTTGTGTGATTAAAGCAAAGCCGCCGTACACGGACGGCAAGGCTTTGGGCGGTGCGTGATAGACTACATACGGGGAGCCTTGCGCGTGCCGACTCAATAATAACGACAGCAATTTGCGGTCAAGCACCGGAAAAAGCGGAGTAATATCGGTAATCTGGGCAAACTGCAAAATATCACTGTCAGTACGTAAGGCGGATTGTCCGCCCGCAAGACGATAGCCTTCCTCCTGTTGTTCAATGTCCAAATAGACCAAACGTTCATGAAAATCCCGTTGTATGGTACGCAGGGACACATTAAATTCAGCCGCTAATACTCGGGGTGATAACGTTTCTCCTTTAAATAAATGGGTCAGGATATACGCCAGCCGATGAACTAATCGGTCATGGCGAGGTGACGGTTGTGCCATATTCGGTTTCCTACCAGCGATAACACAAAAGGGCTTAAGCGTAGGCTTAGGCCGGTGAAAGGGACTTTTGGCGCAGATACGCAACTATGATGCAAGCGGGTATCGTGACGCGGTACGCGGGACCGGCAATGTCCGCAATGAGCCATGCGGAGGTGAGCGTTAATCCAATCGGACCCGCTAAAAAGGATAAGGCACGATTAGCGACAAATATCGTTCCCCATGTCGCCACGCCGCCGAGTAGCTCGATGATGCTCATGGCAGCGACCGTGGCAATTTCGAGTGCCGCAAATCCGGAAGTGCGAACGGCAGCTTGTAAGGCTATCATGACCAATTGCGGTGTGGGATTGGTGAGATTCAGTTGTAAATCGTGGGAAAGAGTACGGAGCTCTTCTTCACTGAGTTTATCTAAACTTTTCTCCATCACCGTCATTAACAGGTTCATTTCCAGCGTTTCAATGTCGCTTTTGGGATTAAAGTTAACTTTCAGCTTTTTACAAACATCTAGCAGGATTTCACGGTATAACACGCCTTTATTGCCACGTACGGCACTGACTAAACTGTTGGCCCCATAGGTTTGCAGCTCAGCACAAATGTCTGTCCAATAACGCTGATGATTAGGGTAATAGAGTTGATATTCCGGCTTACGAGTTAAACGCTCACTCCAGCGTTTTTTGCCGTCTTTATGGTCATGCGTCAGAACGGAAACTAAAAGGCTTAAGTCGTCATTATTGCAGTGAGCAATAAAAGCTAAATCAGGGTCAATACGGTATTTTGGCATAATGTTGATTCCAATGAATTAAGGAGCCAACAGCGTAACAAACCGACCGGACAGGGTATGTCGCGTAAAAAATTATTTTCAGTGAAAACGATAAATAGTCAGGTCAAAGTGTGTCTTTGATCTTTATCACAATGATGAGGTAAGAAAAGAAGCCACTCAGTATTAAGAGACACGGTGGCTTCATGGGGGTGATATAGGTTTGAAATTTTATGGTTTCACTTTTTTATTTCATCTTTGATATCTTCATATAAGTTTTCAATCATAAAATCGATAGTACTATTTAATGTTTTTTTTAAATGTTTTGCAATGTCTTTCAATTTTTCTTTATTCTCACTCTTAATATAGCAACTTAACGCTGAACTTTCCTTTCTGTTTTCTCTAAGTCTGAATTGCAGCCATGACTTATTCATATTTTGGAGAAGATGTTTTTTCTGTAAAGGATTTCCTGACCATAACATTAAAATAACACGAATTATTGATGCAGAATTATTTTCATATGAAATAAAAATTGGATGATATAAATCCAAAAGGTTATATAGCCCGGCTGACGAAGGAACAATGTAGTCATCATTTAATTTTATGTGATTTAAGTAATTCCAAGCCCAGCTTATTGCCTGAATGTTACCATCAGTTAGCCATTTTAAGGATGGTAATGCTACTTTACTTTTTGCATACTCATCTTGGATAATATATAAGTATTCAATTTTTTTATTAATATGATGATTTATTAATCCATCAAAAACGTTCACTACAAACAAATATGGATCAACATTCCTATTAATAGGGTAATTGCTTACAATTTTATTTTTATTGGCAATGAAATCATTGCTTTGTTGATCAAGAGGATTTAAATGGTTTTTTAATATTAAATCCCCCCAAAAATAATAAAGCCTCTCTTTGTCTTTTTTTAAAAACGAGAAGTAATCATCACTTATTGTTATTAAACTGGATTTTTTTATACCATTATCAAAAAATTCTTTTTTAAATTTAACTTTTTCATCTGATAGTAATGCTTCAATCATTTCTTTATATTTAAAATCATCATGTAAGAAAAACAACTCCTTATCATCTTGTATAATTAATTTTTCCTCTTGTGCGTTAATTAACTGAATTAGCACTCTCCTTAGGAGTAATGGGTTTTTGATTTTTTTAATTTCATCATTAAATGCTTTTTTATTTAAATCACGAATTTTACCTATTTTCATCTCATCTTACCTTTAGTATAACATGATTTTCATCATCCGATCTTGTCGCTAACATGTCAATATCGCGAGTGATTATTGAGTTACTCACGCTGACATCTTGACGTGATTATGCTTTTATTTTTAACGATTATTTTTACTATACCCGTAATCCTTCAAGTAGCAGCGGTGTGGAGTGCGCTCAGCTCACCAAGTCACAGAGTTTATCTATGCTCCCTCATCTATCTTCGCTTGTCGCCTACCTTCAACTCGAATTTGAGTATACTTTGCAACAGTCAGAGCGTTCAGGACGGCAATAAGGGATTTCTTTTTCCTTACACTACCTGCGATTGCTGGGGAGTTAATACATCGTATTAATGATAATTTTCAGATACTGAAACATGCATCTTCAAGTTAATTGGGTATGGTTAGTTTAATTAATATAAAAAATAAGTAATGCACGCCTTCTCTGAGAGTTAATTAAAACTGAAGGCTTATAGTTGCCAAAGAAAAATCATTCCACTTGATAATTTAATTTTAAACTCAATTGAATATGTTGAATGCAAGCATCATCAACTTCACTTCTGATGTAAATAATTACATAGCAATGAGATTGTTTGATAAGTCATATCATCATCTCATCGTTGTTATGACTTCCGCCTTTTAAGTTTAATGCAGGAGTTTCATTAAATGTACACCTAGATAAATTCGTTCTTAGATGAACAATTTATTGATGTGAAGTTTATTAGACGTTTAAGCGGATTAAATGATAAATGGTTTTACAAGCTGCTTCATGAAGGCTCATTTCCGAAACCGATTAAACTCGGTCGTAGTTCTCGTTGGACTGAAAAATGAAGTTTAAATTTAGCTGTAAATTCGAATTACAGAGTCAAGAAAATAAATAACCACCTTTATTGTAATTTAAATGTTCATATTTAAATTTAACGATACTCAAGTACGCTTGTTATAAAGTAGTAATATCATGCAAATTTAATTAATAAAGGTAATAAAATGAAAAAGCTACCAAAATGTAAACGAAATAATTGCCAAAATAGGGTGCTAGATATCCCGGAAGCGAGGCGCGCCTATTTGTGCGCAACCCACTATTCAACACGCTTACGCAATCAACAAAATAGATTACTAAAAGCCACACAAAACTGTGCACGACAGGGGTGTGATAAAACCCTCTTAGGGACGCATAACCAAAAATTTTGCTCAAATGAATGTCGGCATCTCGCTTCTCGATTAATTAATGATGAGGTCATTTTCAGGATTATTAATCACTCATATTGGCGAAATGTAGAACGTTTTATTAAACGTAATCCGAAAGGGTTGGCGTCAATAAATCATCTTAATGATATTGCTGACATGGTTCATTTATATGAGAGAAAAGCAGAATATCAAAAATCCTATGTCCATTATGATGAGAATGAAAAAGGCCTCGTACTGAAGCCGTTTATGGATTTAGCCGTGTGCCATCGTTATCCCAATTCAGAAGGAGGCATGAATACACTCGCAAATATGCTTATCGGACCGGGAAAAGTGAATCGCTTACGCTCAAATCACTTGCCGAAAAAGAGTCATATCGAGCCCCTTAATGGAGTAAAGTCAATGCAGAGTCCGATTAAACTCGAAACAACCTTGTTTCATGGATTAACCGATATGTTCAGCGAGAGTGAAATGGTGGCCTTATTTCACCGAATTGGTCGACTGAGCGAATTTCATTTTTATAAAGAAAAGAAAAATAACTTACCAGTTACATTATCGCATGCACTACTTGAAATGCCTTTCACCAAATTATTGCTTGATGAATGCCATCGAATCGGGTTGTCACATGTTGTGACTAAAATGCATCTCATCCAAAAAATATTTGTTTTTGATTATGATTTTATTGAGATATCTTCGATTTGTTTGTTTTACAGTCTATTATCGGGGGATGAAGGCGATTTATTAAAGGCATTATTGATGCTGTCAGATTATCAGATAGTGAATACGTTAGACCGGACGACATTTCAACAAGTTTCCCTAAGTCGTATTAAAGATGATTGGATTCAACGAATTTTGAGTTATGTATCTATTTATTTTGATACGGAGATTGCAACAGAGGCTCAGCGTTTAGCCTTTTATGCTTCTTTTTTTTCTTTTCCAAAGCGCCAATGAGTATCAATTAATGAGCATGAGTAGCCTTATGACACAAAATGGCAGGAAAGAAAGCCGATGCACTTGAGAGGGGCAATGTGTGTGCAGGAATTGATGTTTTAGTGTTGTTGAGATATTGAGGTAAAATAGAATGTCATTTTCATCGGGTGAGTTTTTTCTTTTTTTACGTCAAACTTGGATTTATTTTAAGTGATTACCATAATACAAGCTCGTATTTTAGCACGTGTTTATCTAGGTTACGCTGCAGTTATTAAAGAAATATAATGTTGTATATAAGTATATAAGTATATAAGTATATAAGTATATAAGTATATAAGTATATAAGTATATATAGAGTGATTAAACAAATGATATTCATGATGTTAATTATTATAGTGTATTTATGATAATACTAATTACTTTAGATAGATAATGTAATTGAATGAATATAAACCATCTTATATGAAGTGCTAATCACAGTTAAATATGAGAGGTATAATGATGTCGAAGGGTACTCATAATCTTTATTACCAAAAAAGAATTGAACAAGCTGTTAATAAATCACTCAGTGAGTTTAAACGACTATCTATCTTTAGAATTGATTTACGATCCCCTTATGGAAGAACCGACTATGAGGATGACCATAAAGTGATTACTCGATTTTTAGATTCGTTAAAATTAAGAATAAAGACTGATGTTAAAAATAAAAGTTTATTGTGGAAACGGAATTTAAACGTAAACGTCGATTATGTTTGGGTAAGAGAGGTTGGGGAGATTAATTGTAAAGCTCATTACCATGTTGCCTTATTCCTAAATAAAGATGTTTATTATAGTACGGGGCATTATCATGAAGGTAATAATTTGGCTAGATTAATTATTAATGCTTGGAATAGTGCATTGGGATTAGTGAATGATCCGCCTGAGGGATTGGTGCGTTTTTCTGGTTACTATTATATAGAACAAGGAAAAACGTATTATCATTATGCTTATAAAAATGCGATGAACGCATTAAATTATTTTGCAAAAGATTATACAAAACCTTATCACGATAGTTATCGTTGTTTTGGGTGTAGTCAATAAGTAATTTTTTACATATCGGGGATATGATTTGAGAAGTCATATCCCGATAATTATCTCGATATCACTTCTGCCTTTTTATTTCAAAGACAGGAGTTTCCCAATGAATAATATGAAAACATCTTTACTGGACGATCAGTTAGTCGATATTAAATTTATCACTCATCTGACAGGATTAACGGATAAGTGGTTTTATAAACTCATTCAAGACGGTGAGTTTCCCAAACCGATTAAACTGGGACGCAGCTCAAGATGGCTGAAAAGTGAAGTAGAACAGTGGTTACAAGTGCGCATTGATGAATCGAGAGGGGGCAACTCCGCCCTTGGATCCTAAGGCACTAGCGCGAGTCGCCGTGCATTTTCCATAGCATACCTACCCATTACCCACCAACTCAATTTCAACCACACCTGGTGCGATTGAATGCGCTCTAGGCAAAGCTACGCCCTAAACATACGAACCTGGCTCGATACGCATGCAGGCACAGCTCAGTGGTCTTCTAAGTTTCAAGGTGGGTTGCCGAGTGTGGATCATGAATGTTGGGTACTCAGAACGTTTAGTTTAAATTTTACAGAAGGAGCACACCCATGCTTAAATTACATGAAGTCAAAATGTCTCTCGCCCTAACGCAGAACAGGGATGCTTTTTTATATTGGTTAAGAAATGTTGCTTTGCCATTTAGTGTTTAAGAAAAAACACTACTCTTAGTTGCTTTGGCTCATTCCAATAGTAAATGATGCCGCAGGTCGATTGATAGGGTATTCGGGCTTATGTGCTCCGTCGATTAGAGCACATTAGGAAGCTGCTGATTGGATTGGATAAATTTGGGTCGTACACCAGTTGGTAGTAACTGAGATTTTTGCAGAAGATGATTCCACATCAGCTTTCTTTGTTTAGAATCCGTTAGAATGAAAGCCTTATCGTTAAGCTATCTTGTTCTTCATGAATCAACAAAGTCAGAAAATTAGGTTAGAGAAAGAATGAATCATAAAACATACAATAAGTTCCCTAAAGGTTCACAATGGCGAAAGTGGGATCTGCACCTACATACGCCCTATACAAACCTTAACCCGTATACCGCAACAGATGAGCAATTTATCTCTAAACTAAAAGCCGAAGAGATTTCGGCAGTGGCTTTGACAAATTACTACTTTTTCAAAGATGAAGAATTCACTTTGAAGAGCAAGCTCGAATCAGAAGGTATAACTACTTTCTTAAACCTTGAATTGAGAAGTTCATACACGAATACCGATGAGAAGTGTTGCGATATACATGTGATCTTCAGTGATGATGTGTCTAAGGAAGAAATACAGAATCTGTTAGTCAAGTTAAGCTTGAATGTTGGTGCAGCAAAGAAGATGGCTCATGGACTTAAACCCCAAGATCTGCAATCCGCAACTGTTGAATTTTCTCATCTACATGAAATTTTGAATGACGAAGCGTTAGGGTTACAGGGTAGATTTTTTATTGGGTTTCTCTCTCGTGGACACGGCAATGCTCGTTCAAGCAGTAATTTTCAGACTGTATATGCCAAGTCAGATTTCTTGCTACATTCAACGGATAAGGTAAGTAACTTAGAAGAAGATAGAGAGTTTTGGCTTAAGAACCGTCACCCACTATTCCAAAGTAGTGATGCACATAGCTTAGAAAAGATTGGTACAAAATTCAGTTGGATTAAATCGGCTCCTACGTTTGAAGGACTAAAACAAGTTATTTATGAACCAGAAGAACGTATTTGTCTTCAAGTGACTAAGCCTGATCAAAAGCCTACTTATCAGGTTATCGATTCACTTGACTTATCGAATAGTGGTTTGTGGGAAGGAAAAATAGAACTCAATGAAAACCTGAACACAATTATTGGTGGTCGTTCTACTGGTAAATCGTCCCTATTGGCTTCGATAGCTTATAAGTTAGGGAAGTTTTCAACAGATAATGAACGGTATCACAACTATATTTCATCAATTGCATCCTCAGTCAAGGTGAACTGGAAAGATGGAAATGATGATGTAGATAGAGATGTTGACTACTTCCCTCAAAGTTTTATGTACACACTGGCAAGTGATGACACTAAACGGAACAAACTTATCTCAGGAATTATAAAGAAGAAAGACGAAAATGCTATTTTGGATAGATATTCTGAATTTGTTGCATCTCAGAAGTCTAAACAAGAGACTCTAATTTCAAGTCTTTTCGCTACAAAAGACGCTATCACCAGGAAGGAAGAGGAACTTTCAACATTTGGTGATAAGGTTGTCGTTGAGGCTGAAATCCGTAAATTGGAAGGAGAATTGGCAGCACTCAGTGGAGATTTTAGTGCCGATGAGAAAGCTGAGTATGAACAGGTTCAAACTGAACTAAGATCGATCAATGAAAAACTAACGCGACTTGATAAGATTTCTACTGAACTTACAGAACTAACAAAACAAAACTTTTTTAAAGATACAGATATTGAAGACAAAATCTCTGAACCCAACTTAGGAAAGTTGTTCTCTGATAAGTACAATCAGTTAAAAAAGGATTTTGAGAAGAGTTGGCTTACTTTTATTGCAGAGAGAGAAGTGGTTCTATCTGATAGAGTTAAAGAGCTTACTTTGCAAAAAGAACAGAATGAAACGAAGCCTATTTATATTAAAGGGCAAGAGCTGTTACATAATGATATCGCAGCCCAACAATTAACAAATTCCTTGAATGTGGAAAGGAAAAAACTAACTGAAATTGAACAAAAAGAAGAAGAATTAAGCAAGCTAAGAGCCTATCTCAATAGGAGCTACATTCATCACCTTACCCAGCCATATTGATGTTTAAAAGTCAGGCTATATAAGGTTTTGGTTACAGTGATAATATATTTTTATGCGGTAATTAATCCCTATTGAGATAGGCTCTAAATAAAGCGCAAGCTTCTCTTTCAGAACAACTGGCTGAATCGCATGAAGAGTATAAAGAACAGTCAAATAAATTAAGTGAACAACTTAAATTTAGCGGTGGTGACTTGGAAGTTACAGTTACTTGTTCTTTTGATAACGAAATAATTAGTAATATTTTATCAGAACAGTTGATTCAAAGAAGTAATGATCAAAAGCAATTAGTAACTGATTTTTGTACTCAATATCCAGAAGATCCAAAAGAAACAGTCCGTTCACTCATTTCCATTGCAATGAGTAATCAACTACAATGCAAAGGTAGCCATACTCCGCAGTCTACTTTGACTCAGGTTCTTAGTACAAATACCTATAAACAAGATTATGAATTGACGTATCAAAATGACAGTTTTGAAAATATGTCTCAAGGAAAACAAGCGTTTGTAGTGCTAAAACTCCTCTTAGAGTTTAGTGATAAAATTTGTCCTGTTTTAATTGACCAACCAGAAGACAGTCTTGACAATCGAGCCATTTACAATGAGTTAGTTAAATATCTCAAGTTAAAGAAAAAAGATAGACAAATTATTCTGGTTACACATAATCCGAATGTAGTTGTAAGTGCAGATGCAGAACAGGTCATCGTAGCAAACCAAAATGATGTCAAACTACAAAATGAATCTGGAATGAAGTTTCAATATGTTAGCGGTGGGATAGAACACTCTAAACCTAAAGATAATAAATGTGATGTGTTCCTATATTCTCAAGGAATAAGAGAGCATATTTGTGAAGTATTGGAAGGCGGTAATGAAGCATTCAGAAAGCGTGAGCAAAAGTATCAACTCAGAATGTAATATTTTAACCTAACCAGAATATTAAGCATCCTTCGGGATGCTTTTTTTATCAAAGTTTCAATATAAAATAAATACTAGAGCGATACAGTAACGCCTTGTCACGTTTACCTGACATGAGATGCATAAAATTTAGGATAAGAAAAAATGAAATTTACTTTATTGCCATTTGGTAATCCCCCCGTTTTTAACCGAGGTTATAAGTAGAATCAGGTAATTCGTTGTAGATGTTGCATTGGGGTATAGCCATTCAACGCCATGTTCGACCGTTCGTGATTATAAAACCATTGCCACCGTGTAGCATAGTCTTGTAAGGCTCTGTTGCAAATAGAATCGTGAAGCTGAGCTTTTCCGCTCAAAGTGGATTAAAGTCCGAATACTCTATTCACGAGGCGCACTTCTCCTAACGGTTGGCCATAGTAAAAATGTTCTGCTTGACCTTTGCGAAGCGCACGCATCACCTCAATTCCTTTAATGGTCGCATGTGCTGTTTTAATTGATTTAAACCCTAAGGTGGGATTTATCACGCGCTTCAATTTTCCATGATCACATTCAATGACATTATTGTGAAATTTGATTTGTCGATGTTCTACATGTGTAGGGCATTTTCCTTCTTCTTTGAGAAGGTTAAGCGCTCGGCCATAAGATGCGGCTTTATCTGTATTGATAACCCTGGGGATTTGCCATTTTTTAACGCGATTGAATATTTTTCTTAAAAATCGATAAGCTGCCTTGGTATTACGACGAGGCGAGAGATAAAATTCAATGGTGTACCCTCGGCTATCGACAGCTCGGTAAAGGTACGTCCATTTCCCATTCACTTTGATATAAGTTTCGTCTAAATGCCAATTGTTGAGGTCGGAGGGATTACACCAATACCAACGTAACCGCTTTTCTATTTCTGGTGCATAACGTTGAACCCAGCGATAGATTGTCGTGTGATCTACATTTACACCGCGCTCAGCCAACATTTCCTGAAGTTCTCGGTAACTGATACCGTATTTGCAGTACCAACGTACAGCCCAAAGAATGATAATACCAGTGAAATGACGACCTTTAAATGCATTCACCAAACGGACCTCATTAATGAAATAGTTAATTTAGCATACCGGCTACTTAAACTTTGCAACAGTGCCCATGATGTGAGTTATGCAGAAACATTGGTTACCTCTTCACCGGAAGCCGAAGTTGTTATTGCAGATAAAGGCTATGACTGTGAAGCCTTACGGCAGTTGATAAAAAGCCGTCGGGGTCAGCATGTCATCCCAAGAAAAGGGAATAGTAAACAAGGGAATAAAGATATTGATTGGTGCTTATATCGATATCGTCATTTAGTTGAAAATGCCTTCCTAAAAATAAAGAAATATCGAGCAGTGGCGACTCGGTATGACAAATTAGCCCGAAATTATGAAAGTGTTGTTGCTTTAGCATTTTCAATCATGTGGCTCCCAATGTGGGTCGATTGAAATATGCACTACAAAGATAAACACGCTCTAGCTAACCCTGAAAAAAATTGGGTACCTCGTGTGGTGATTTTTTCAGGTAAAGCGGCCTCATCCTATAGTGCGGCTAAAAAAATTATTCATCTCATCAACGATGTTGCTACCGTTATTAATAATGACCAACGCATTGATTCACGGCTAAAAGTCGTTTTTATCCCTGATTACAGTGTCAGTTTGGCCCAAAAAATTATCCCTGCGACCGATCTTTCTGAACAAATATCTCTCGCAGGTACTGAAGCGTCGGGAACGGGTAATATGAAATTTGCACTAAATGGGGCGTTAACAATAGGCACATTAGATGGCGCCAATGTTGCACAAAATATTTGCAATATGGGCTTTCTTTCGTCAGATAGAACGATAAAAGACTATGCTTCTCAAATTTGGCACATTAATCCTATTATTTTGTGAGTATATGATTTAGCCGTCAATTAGCTGTTTTGCAGACAGATAATGAAAGCTTAGATGAAGCTTATCAGCGGCTATTTATTGGCCCTTACGCATTGCCATCACCGCCATGGGGTTCTGTGTGGCTAGATAAAGAAAATGTCATTTTTGGTGATTCCACACTGCAATTACGTGAATGGATGCAACATAATCACATTGATATTTGTTTAACGCAAAATGAACCTGAAGATCATTTTGGTTTGATGTTGATGATGGTGGCATGGGTTGCTGAGAATGAGCCGCTTAAATTAAATGAGTTATTAGCTCAGCATTTATTGCCTTGGGCGTTCCATTATCTCAATAAACTGCAAGCTAATGTCAATTTTCCATTTTATGTTGGGTTGGCAGAGTTAGCGCAATTGACGCTGACAGGTTGGCAGAATTCATTAAAGATTGATGTGGCCGACAAAGAGATCTTTTTCCGCTAGAAAATATTAGTGAACGATATAGCCATTAAAATGGCTATATCGTCATTGTTATTAAATAATAACGTTTGTTATTTGAAATAATGGCTTTTCTAATTCAACTTTTTTGAAGTGAAAAATATTGATACAGCTATTAATTAAATGGAATTATTATACCCAAGTTATCTGAATAGTGATTCAATGCTCGAGTTCCCCCTTGATAAAATTGCTCTTGTCGCTCATCAAGATATTGTCTGTATTTAGTTACATTAAAATTAAAGTATTTTGATTGATTTGTGTTTTTAATCATGTAGTTGTTGGATGGTGACTCACCGAGCTTCCCATTGAAAATTAAGGGGTCTTTCTTTGGGTAAATATAGTTATAAATTAATTCATTATTATTGTTTAAATCATTCAAAGCAAAGCTATGAACTGGAATAATAAAGGTCATGAAAACAAATAGTAATTTAATCATGTTTAAAGTCTCATATCAACTTGGGTTAGAATGTAGTGTATTTTTAGTTTAATAACGCAATTAAATTAAGCGGCTGTAATAAATTTTTTCTATTGATTTTTTTATTGTTAAATATAAGCCCTCAGAATTATTTTTATATTTTAAATGAGAGATAATATCTCCGTTTGAAATATAGTTAGATGTATTGTAATTCAAAATGTAGCTACCTAACGAATAATATGATAAGTATAAAAACAGTGCAAAAATAAAGTATTTTATTTTCATTTTTAAAAGCTTATTAACGATATGTATAAGATAGCATTTTTATTTAATTTTGTTATTTTTATAAACGAGTTTTCTGGTTTAACTATTTGATATATAGTGATTTTTTATTATATCATGATTTTTTGTAAGTAATTTTTATCAATAACCTTAATAAAGGTTTAAGTATATTTAATAATATCTCCAGGCTGACAATCTAAAATTTCGCATAGTTTTTCTAGTGTGGAAAATTTAATTCCTTTTATTTTCCCATTTTTGAGCAAGGATAAGTTTGCCTCGGTGATCCCTAGCTCTAAAGCTAAATCCTTTGATTTTATTTTTTTCTCAACCATCAAAACATCTAGAGTTATTATTATAGGCATAGTTATATATACTGTTGATTTTCATCACTAATTTTTTTGGCTTCTTTCATTATTAGTGCGAGAGAGAGGATCATAATGCCGTAAATTATCTCACGCATTGCATTTAAAGAAAACCCTAAATAAAAGACAAAAATGCGTTCACCAGGTGGTAAACTTATTGATAATGCTAAACTTGTTAATGAGCCTAACATACCATTCACGATAGGTGTTATGACTGCTAATATTCCACCGATAAAGAGTGTTTTGATATTTCGTTGTGTCCAAATTTCGCCTTTTGATGCTTCAAAAAAGAAATAACCAACAAAAAATAGGCTTATAGAAGAAATTAAAACAGGAATATGTGTTAGTAGCATTAGTAATATCACACTTATGGAACTTAGTTCAATACTCTTGTCTAACAACGTCGGATCAATGTTTCCGATTATCCCGTACAACATTTGTTCTTTTTGAGTTGCCCAAAAATAGTAATCACAAACTAGATCTGCGATTGCCATTATCCAAATTATAAAAGCGACTGATTTAGAATAAAAAAATAATTTTTTCTTACTTTTGCTCATTTCCATTTATCCACATAGACCTTGTGTTAGTACATTAATTATCAAATTATAATAAAAAATTATCGTAGTAAAGAAAAAGATTATCGTTTCATGATAATTTTATTTTCTGTATATGCGGTGTTTAAGAATGAGGTTTATAAATTTGAGTTAGGTTGAATTGTTTTGTCTGGCCATGATGGAAAACATATCAGTTGTGATACCAATTTGACGGAAATAGGGAGGCCATATCCGATTATTTTTTCTTCGGGTATAGGGGGAATCAAAGAGTCGGTTTAAAATCTATTTGTCTTATCCAATGCGCCGTAAAACCCTGTCCTTCAGGGCAGGGATATAAGGCGCGGTTTTTCACCTAACCTGGTGTTTGCTGTTGCTCAATGTATTGCCGAATGATGGATATTGGCGCACCTCCGCAACTACCGGCAAAGTAGCTTGGACTCCACAGAACGCCTTTGTAGTAATATCTACCTGCAATATCAGGCCGATCACGCCGCAACAATCGACTTGAAACACCTTTCAAGCTGTTAACAAGGTGAGATATCGCTAATTTCGGTGGATAGTTGACCAGTAGATGCACATGATCAGCTTCACCATCCATCTCCAAAGTCTGCACATACACTTGCGAAATAGCCGCGCAGCTTCTCAATAGCGTCCTGATCAAATATTTTCCGGCGATATTTAGCCACAAAAACCAAGTGAACATGCATTAGAAACACACAGTTTCTACCGCGGCGGATATCCGTTTCTTTTTTCATAGACCAAAGTATAATTGTGAATATGAAACGACTTCAAGCCTTCAAATTTCAGTTAAGACCAAATGGTCAACAGGAGCCCGACATGCGGCGCTTTGCTGGGGCTTGTCGTTTCGTTTTTAACCGTGCGCTGGCACTTCAGAATGAGAACCATGAAGCGGGAAATAAATACATCCCCTACACTAAAATGGCTTCATGGCTCATTGAGTGGAAATCCCACTCTGATCCCCAATGGCTAAAAATGATAGAAACAAATTGAAACTTATACTTACATAAATATACAATGTCGAAAATACTAATACTTGAGGTAATATGATGAAGTCTAAGGCTGCGTTTGTTATGTTGGCGCTACTAGGTTTGGTTGGGTGTTCTACAAATAGATTGGATGCCTCAGCATCAAAAGAAGTACCGATGGAAAGAATGTCTTGGGAGTCGGATAGATATAAGAATGAAGGGAAAAGTGAAGTGGTCATAAAAAGATATGCGGGTTATGAGGGGATGGGGTGTTCTCAACAAATTTATTTTAATGGAATGAAATTGTCAGAACGAGACTGTAAAAGATTTTGAGAAAATGGCTGGTTTCACTGTTAAATCCGATCCTGATACATGATCTCGAACTGTGCCATCGCTGGCTTCTAGTTGCGTATGGCATAGTCCACTTTTTGAAGCCTGATTCAAGGCCAAGTACAGCGACTCAATGGCATTGGTGGTATAAATGGCCTTGCGTATCTCAACTGGGTAGTCGAAGAACACACGTGAATTAACCAAAAGTGTAATAACGCTCAACATCCTCTTCCACATACTCTTGGTGTGTATATCGATGCTCTTCGTAGTAATAATAATTTTTATCACGCCCAATAGTAGGCTTAATCACTGTAAAGGTCTCAACATCAACACCTTCAAGTAAATGTTCCTGACACCAGATGTTTTGCCCAACACGGCAAAAATTGCTTTTTGGATAAAAATTATTTACCCGTGATTGAACTCTGTGATGCAATTAAAGTAGCACCACAGGCAGTTTTCATCCCCTCAAGAGCAAGACTTTTTCCGTTATATTTCATTGTGGCAGAGCCTTCTACAATCGCGTAGATACCTTTGCATTTAGGGCAACTGACTTCATCCCCGACAACTGCTGCTGCGCGACCTTTCAATACAAAGTTTTCTTGAGCTGAAATAACCTTACCACCATGAGAAGTACTGTCACCAAGCCGAATTATTGAAGGCATATTGTATCGTCTCTTTTAGCTATAAATATCTTGATATGTTGGTAATAGTCCATACGCAGCTAGTTGGATTTCAATTTCATTAGCTTTTTTAATATGTAGTTCATCAGTACCATCAAATACCTCATTTGTACTGATCATTAGCGTTCCCGTATTTTTTTCATTTTCAATATTGATAAGCTGAGCTGCCATTGGCACTTGTTCTTTTGTCACTTCTTTATTTAAATAAAGCATCCAGCCTACTGGAATTCTTTCAGGGAAAACATTTTTCTCTTCCATTTGATAATGATTTGTTTGAACAAATATAACAGCAACATTATCTTTATTACTTAAGATGCCCAACAGTGCATTTTTTAATCTCTCCGCTAACCCAATGACATTTTTTACTTTCAATGAAAAAGTAAGTCGAAAATTATCTAAACTCTTACAAAGATAATTTTGTATCCTTATATTATCACTACTTCCATTCCAAATTGAGGTTACGAATATCGGAGGAGTTTTATTTAATTTTTTAATAAGTAAGTCTGCTACTACGGAATTGATTAGGCCGTTATCAATTATTTTATGCTTCAGTGCATCTTCTTTAGTTTTCCCGGTTAAAAACCAGCGTTCAGAATTATTTATTTCTTTTATTGACTCTGAAAAGAATAAAATATTATTAATCGCATCTTGCGCTGTATAATTTTTCTTACTTAAATAAATTTCTATCTCTAATGAAAGGGTCATGATTAGTCCTTATGGCGTATGAAATACTACAAGATTTGAAAAAATAGAGAATTGCCCTTGAAAGTACTTAGCACTTACTGGCTCCAAAAAATGCCAGTGACAATATGGAATATTTTGTAATGAATCCAGAGCTAATTGATGCCTTCCTGCTTGAGCCATCACACCATCTACACCTTTAAACCAAGGATCACCATCCTTTTTGAAAAAATTGTCATATTTACCTTTTGCCTCTAAAAACAAGCACTCAGTTTCTCTCCACCCATCAAAAGCAACACCCTGACATTTATATTCATTGATATAATTCTTAATGCCATCATGCCCCGTTGTTGTCGAACAAATTCTTTGTTGATAAGTGACTGACGCGGCAGACCACCCTTCAATTGATTGTTTATGTGGTTCAACCTTACCTATTGCAGGGCATTTTTTACAATTAGTCGTTGATTCAATTGCGGCAACGCCAATCGTTGCACCTGCAACCGCACCCGCAGCGCCACCACTTCTGTTTCCATTGCTATCCTCATCACCGTCTATTACACCAATCTCCCCCCCAGAAGCGACGCTTTCATATTCACGCATTTTATCGTCAAGCTTTTTTTGGACATCGTCGTTGTCAGGTGAAAGCGCTATCGCCACAGCTCCCGTAGTGATAACGCCAAACCCTTCTAGTAAGGTAGTCACTTCTACAGCTGCAAGAATTAAGGGTATTGGCATACTAATTTCCCCACTCCAGACGTTTCATACTGATCCGTAAATAATCTTGGTATTGCTGCTCTGGCACTCGATTATCCTCTTCTAGCATCGCCTTAATCTGCGGAATATGCCGAAAATTAGGGTAGCAAGCCTCTATGTATAAGAAAGAACGGATTAAACGTTCCTCTTTAAACCCCAATGAAAACAGATAATTTAATGTCTCTGACAAGCGATCACTCAAGGTATCAAAGTTTTGTAATTGATCACCATACGTGTAAAAAAATTCCGTCTTAACTTGAGTTAAGTAATCATTTCGTTCAATATCCTGAATTTTCGCTAATTGTTCCTCACTGAATTTCATATCAGCATTCCTCCTTGAAATGTGTAATATTGATTATCATGACGATAATACCATTCATGAATAGGCTTCATGGCAAATTGGTGCTGAGTGTCATCCAGTAGATTTGGTATATTTTTCATTACGCGAGGGTCATAAAAACGAAACAATGCGGTTCGATTATCCGGTAGCGTGATATTCATCAACGAGGCCAAATGCACAGCAAGATTATCGATCTCAGTAGAACTAATAATCCAAGACAATGCTGGTGCGGACACTTCGAGTTTAGCAAATCGTTCTATGAACTCATTTTTTTCGGTAACATTGAATAACCACGGCCCCGCCCACGCAATTTGTGTATCGGGAAATTGGCGAAATAAAGGACTTGTCACATAACGAATAAATTTGATTTCATCACCATAAACACGTTCGTATTGCAGACCACAGACTAAACAATACAATTTTGCATCCGGATAATTGGTGAGACGATTAAGAATTAAATCAACGTTCATCATGAGTTTTCTCACCTCTAACAACGAGTATTTGCCCTGACTCTGCGGCTTTCATCAAGCAACTGATACAGATTTCTTCTGGTACAAAAGGGGTATCTGGGGGGATGCTTTGAGGTATCGATGAACCTAGCATTTTCACAATATCGGGTAATTGGCCTTGCCAACCACTGCCCGTTGACGGCGAGCCACTTCCCATATTTATCATGCCGCTAGAACTGATGCCCCCTGCATCTATTTTAATAAAGTGTCCAGCCGCCTGTAGGGTTAACTCAACACCCGCATCAATCACCACTTTCGCGCCTGCCTTTAAATGAATTTCATTGTCGCTTAGGGTATAGAAGCTATTATCCGTTTTAATGTTTAAATCTGTTTCAGTGCTGATGCTCATTGCCTGCTTAGATAAGACGCGGTACTCATTATCAACCGTTAAATGCGCATCATGTTTAATATGCTCAAGACGATTATGGCCCACAATGGTGTTTTGATTATTTAACACATCCGCATTAAAATCTTTTTGTGCATGTAGATAAATTTCTTGGCGACCGTTATAATCTTCAAAACGCAGTTCATTAAACCCTTCCCCTTTATGGGTTTTGGTTTTAAACGTGGTACGCGTCTTCTCTTCAGGTAGATTTAATGGCGGTGTGTTTCGACCATTATACGTACATCCCGTTATGATGGGTTTATCTATGTCATTGTTTAAATAGGAAATTATTACTTCCTGTCCGACTCTGGGGATCGCCATAAAGCCAAATCCATTGCCATTCCATCCCTGAGCCACCCGGACTCGACACGATGCACTGTGGTCAGCCTTTCCGCGCCTATCCCAATGAAAATAGACCGTCACCGCCCCTTGTGAATTGGTATAAATTTCCTCCCCCGGGGGCCCAACGACGGTAGCAAGTTCATTGCCATCGGCGGTGGGTTTATAACGGTAAGGTGGACGCCACTCTTGGGTACTTGGCATAAAGTTGACGGTATTGCTTAAGTGTGTACCTTCACCCCCACTGTTGTCTGCCAATGGCTGTACGCCTCGATGGTGAGCAGAAACCACCTGCCAACTGTCATTCATTTTACTGTCGGGATGATTTGCTAAACGAAATATTCGACCGGGCGCTAATTGAATACAGTTTGTATTCGCCGCACCTGTCCGGCGGTGGGTTTGTGATTGCTCATAACGAATTTTATTTAACGGTTCACCTTGTACATCTTCCTGAAAGCGTCCGTAACTCTCAAACACTTCATGTTGCTGATGAACGTCGCCAATCGTTTGGTGATTTAATGGATGCGAAGGACGTAATTGATTGTAATCTTTATCCACACGAATATCACTGCACAGTCGCTCAGCATACTGCCATGTTGTCGCAGTGCTGTCCGTTACATCTGTATCAGATTGTGGATTATAGGTAATGTCAATCCCCGCTTTCATCCCCAAACGACGGTCACTGTAGAACATCTGAGGGCCCTCTTCAAACCAAAAGGTAATTCCCTCTTCCGCCGCGAGACGACACCAGAAATCATACATCGTTTCACGCTTTTGCGTGGTATAAGGGCGTTCGAGGTGCTCTTCAGGATGATAAAGCAGTTTATCGTGCTTAACGTGTGACTCATTAAGCAAGGTTTCTAATATCTTCGGTACCGTAGTGTCTTGAAAAATGCGGCTATCTTGCTTGAGGGTCATAATCCACATTTCGGGGCGGATCACAAAGTGATACCACGTTTTCACGCCATCTGAATTCCCTTGAACGGCTTCCGCTAAAATGCCCGTAATGACCCGTTCAACCTGACCATCACGCTTGACGGTCAGTGAGGCGACTTGCCCTAAATGCGCTTGAAAATCAAGACTCGGTTCTAAACTGACCGCATTGATGCTTAAGCTAAACAAGGAAGACAGCGCTTCCGTTAAACTAAATTCGGTGACTTGTAACGTTCCCGGTAGCAATGAGCCTATTTGACACGTAAACACCAAGCCACTGGGCTCTGGATTGAGCCCTAGTGCACTGCGCAGAGCAGATCGTGCTATCTCAGACAGTTCAAGGTAGGAATTGTAATTCGCATTCTGCCACATAGCGCGTTGCGCCGTTTCAATCGTTTGCTTCGCTGAAACCGGTGACATTGAAGGGCGTTTCGGGTCTTTACTGTACATAATCAGCTCCGTACTGAAGGGCCTAGAATAGTCAACACGCCCTCATCATTCACAATGGAATAAAATAATCGTTTAAAGATTTGTGTTTAATCACATTAAAACAAGCTGTAATCTTAGACTTTACATCATAAAATCTTATTAATTCCCTGTAAATATTCAAAGGTAACCATTTGTAAATACGCATTACTGACGTAGAAAGACCGCACTAAATCACATCCATAAAAGAATAAAAGGGCATCCAATCGTTATTTTTTGCTCGGTAAGTATTTTTTGCGCGTCTTATCACTGCGACATTGTGATAAATAAAAACACTCAGGGCACCATGTCGTCATTTTTACATGAGCAGGTGTCGCTTCCCAGACATGCCCTAATGCACATTGCCAACGTAGTTTTTTCCTACTGTTCAAGTATTCAGTTGACAAGCACTTCCCACCCCGCGATATCGCCAGTTGTTGCATCTCTTCAATGGTCAACCGTAAGCTCGCATGTGCACATAACTTACACCAACTGCCTGATTTGATGCGACTGGGCTCCGCTTCCCAAACGTGGCCTTGTTCACACTGCCATGCCACTTTATGGTTTACCGAAACAAACACCGCGGCTAAGCAGCGTCCACCTCGCTCTGCCGCGATAGCTTGAAGTTCTTCGAGCGTGCCTCGTTGGCTATCATGCTTACACTCAGGGCACCAAGACCCTTTCGCATTACCAATAATCTGTGGCGTAGTTTCCCATTCATGCCCTTTCGCACAACGAAACTTGAGCTTGGTTTTCGTGTTAACATACACGTCAGACAAGCATTTACCTCCGTGTTGTTCAGCAATACGTTTTATTTTGTTGAGATAATTCGCGTTCTTGTGCTGTAGATAACAAATCGAACACCAATTTCCTGCTTTGACAAAATCGGAGGTGGCTTCCCAAATGTGCCCTTGCTCACATTGCCATAAGAGTTTACTGCGTGAATTCAGGTATTCGGAGGATAGACAAACGCCTTTACGTTTAGCGGCTAACGCCTGCATCGAGTGAAGAGAATCACGTAGGCTTTCAACATAACACCCTGTGCACCACACACCTTGGCGTAAGTAGAATGGGCGAGTGTTAATCAGGTGGCCTTGTGTACATTGCAGTTTCAGCTTTTGGTTGCCCTCTTCAGGGTTAAGCCATACCCCCCCCCAGACCGCCACGATTTGGGCGATTTTGGCCTTAAGCTGTTCAGAATAGGCTTGGGTACTTTGCCCCACATTGCTAGGCCAACTCTCAATCACAGCAAGAAAAGCACGCTGTTGTTCCGGCGGCGCATGGCGTAGAGCAAAGCCGGCTTTTTCGGGTAATTTAATTAATGTCATCATTGATCTGTTAAGAGTGACTCGTGATCTTATTAGTCAACTTAACCGATATTTTTACATTTGACTAGCATTCATAAATCCTTATTACTTATTCACGTCATGTGGTTAAACCGGATTAATGCTCTTATTTAGATTATATTGTTCTCAGTATTTAGACCTACCTTAATTTATCGACTTTGCTTTATGACAAGCCTTCTGTTTATTTGATTCTGTAGTGATTGTCACACTCATTATTAATAAATACACCCGTCAATATCATTCATATCTAAAGTCAGCACAGAAGGCTATTTACGCAATATAAATAACCTATTCAGAGCAATGTCATTAATAGTCATGATTTGTATTTACCGGTTTGCGTTTACACGCTATTTAATTCACAGAATAAAAGAGATGTTAACCTCATTCACCTCATCATCAATCAAACTATAATCATCAGATACACTAGTGTTATAAACCACAAACTAAACCAGTCATTAATCACACTATTCTTTAAATTAATTATTCACAAACACTCTATTCATCATCAAACAATAATAGATTACTTACCAGTCAGTATCATTCATCTATATTAATGTTTATATACTTATTATACTTATTATACTTATTATACTTATTATACTTATTATACTTATTATACTTATATATTAATTAATTCTTAAACTAAAGATAACGCCCCTAGTCAGGTAATGTATCCGCGATACAATACCGTGACTCACAATCATCACAAAGTGATCGCTTTTGGGCGCTATCGAGAAAAACAACTGCGATTTGAGAAAAATAAACCGATGTATGTGAGTGAGCTTAGCTTATCGCTTTCCTCCAATATGGATAATCATATCGATTTTGGCTCTTCATTCCCGTCCTCGTCTTCCCCCTTTGGTTTTGTGAAAAATGAAAGGTAAAATACTTTTTTGTTTTTTTCATCACGAATATTAACACCAAAGATAGCCGAAACAAAATCTTCAATCTTTTCCTGCCATATAATTTGTAATTGAACCATGTCATTATATTCATACTGCAATATTGACTCCCCATCATTAGATTTCGTCTGAATATTTTGTGTATCGGAATAATTCAATAACGACTCAATCAATTTATCTTCATCTCCCGAAAGAAGGGCATAAAAAAGACAAATTGCAATAATCTCACAAAAGTAAATATCCAGTAAAAATAACTTTTTTAACGCATTAAATTTAATTGAAATTTGTTTTAACCCCAGTCGACGACATTCATCACATAATAACTGACTGAGTAATAACGATTCTAATGCCAACTCAAAATTCACTTCTTTAGGTCGATAAAAATAATACTCCTTTAATTTACCAATTTCTTGAAATAAAGCTAAAATCTCCTCATCACTGCAATAATCATTTAAATACTGATAAAGCGAGCCCGTCATTGGAATACATTCGTTTTCACTTTGTTGCCCCATCAAAATGGGATACGGACATGATGCGGGTAATTTATGCCGTCGTTTGCGATTAATTTTTGTGGGGGCTATCAATGTATTCAGTCCCGTATTTTTTCCGCCGAGTGAGTTTGGATACAAGTGACACAAATCTAAACTCAGAAAAGGCAATAATTTTACGATTTCATCCTCACTCTCATCATACGCAACATACGATTTTTGGTATTTCGCCTTTAGAGTGTAGAGCTTAATCATCTCCGCAATGTCCGTGAGCGAATCTATCGATCCCATTTGCTTGGGATTTAGCTGAATAAAACGCTCGATATTACGCCAATAGGAATGCCTTATCGTCTTCGTTATCAGGCTGTTGTCAACCACCCTCGATGCCCGATAGCGGCACGCATTCGAGCAAAATCGTTTATTTTGTGTTTTCTTAATATACCGTTTACAGCCCTGCCGCTCACACTGTTGCTTTCCTTTATCATAACGCCGATTTATGTTCCTCATTTTGGTGTCATAATGTTGCTCACATAAATAGTGATGTCGAGCATCCACATTATCGTAAACGGGTTCATGACAATTTTTCCGCTTACAATGTGCTTTTATCGGTTTCTTAGTCATGCCGCGCTCCTTCCTGTTGAGATGAAATCCAATCATGGATATCGGATAACCACCAACGGCTGCTGCGTCCCAGTTTTATCGGTTTAGGAAATTGCCCCTTTTTTATGAGGGCATAAAACCACTTATCTGTCATTTTTGTACATTCGGTAATATATTTCATATCAACGAGTAGATTTGTTTCTTTCTTCATTGCTACCTCTTGATTTATATCATCTTTATTTTCAATCTCAACTTTCCTTATTAGCATATACAATCTTTATCGAGAGAAATACATCTTCTGCTTTATGTAATTTTAAGGTGAAATATGCATTGAAAAACAATTGGTTATTAGAAAAACGTTTCAGAGATACTAAACACAGCGTCATTTCATAATTTACTATCCACTTGCTCATCAATAAAATAGCCATAAATAATGCCCACTTTGATAGAATTACGGCATGAAACCTCACTAATCAAAAACAAAAGGTCAGTATATGTCAAAAAAGTATCAACTTCGGCTAAAAGCCACAAAGACAATTCAAATTATAATTGGAAAGAAAAAACCTTTATCGATATCAAAACAACTCAAATATTTCGGAACGCATACAAATAATTTGGAATCCAAATTTAAGACAAAGAAAGGTTTTCTTGATCTAATGAAATACGCTGTAAAACACATGCCGCTGAAAGAGTGGAGTCTTTCAATCATTGACTCGCCCTTTACCACAAAATTAAATGAGACTGCCGATGAATACGACCAGCTCTACGACACGTTTCATTATTTTCAACATTATCCTGACTATGAAGAATTTAAAACGGTTATAGAGCAAAGCGAAGGCAATGTGTCACAGTTTATCGCTGAACGTTATTATTTAGCAGCTCAATGTATTGATGACATCAATTTTATTGAATTCTCTAGGAGTGTTAAAACAACTGATGAAGCAACATGTTACAAAGTCATAAGTCAACAGTACCGAACACTATCAACTAATTTAGCGAAACATCAATCCATTTTAAACACGCTCAACGTTGGGATATTAGGGTTGATGCTGGCAAAATATGCCTATACCCAAAAAAAACAAGGTAAAGCCAATACCTACCTTGATGATTCCAGTAAACACATCATGGCACTAAACGCATTTGTGAATTCTCAGGAGCAACAAGTCAAACGTAGCGCAGGAGCATTGGAAACCCAAAAACCCTATAAGCTAGCCAAACTTGAACTGATTAGATTACTCGAAATAGCCTCAAAGCAAAGATCGTATAAAACCTCAAAAGATTTAATAGATTCGCTCGTGAGTGATATGAAATACTTTGCCAATACGAAAAATGGCAGGAAACCTGCTGAATCCAATATGGAAAGAACAATTCGTAATTGGCTACTAAAAGATGAAAATATCAACATCAAGTATAACTTGTGCTTAAAAAACTGCATTCATCCTTAAGTGTACTCCATGATATCTCACATCTATATTACCAATATGAAAGTCATTGGACCTCATATCGTTTGATGACCTTCATATTTACCCCATCACTCAACATTTAATTATCAAAATAAGAATGAGACACACTTTGACCTGACTATTTATCGTTTTAGCTGAAAATAATTTTTTACACGACATACCCTGTCCGGTCGGTTTGTTACGCTGTTGGCTCCTTAATTTATTGGAATCAACATCATGCCTAAATACCGTATTGACCCTGATTTAGCTTTTATTGCTCACTGTACTAATGACGACTTAAGCCTTTTAGTTTCCGTTCTGACTCATGACCATAAAGATGGCAAAAAACGCTGGAGTGAGCGTTTAACCCGTAAGCCGGAATATCAACTCTATTACCCTAACCATCAGCGTTATTGGACAGACATTTGTGCTGAGCTGCAAACCTATGGGGCCAACAGTTTAGTCAGTGCCGTACGTGGCAATAAAGGCGTGTTATACCGTGAAATCCTGCTAGATGTTTGTAAAAAGCTGAAAGTTAACTTTAATCCCAAAAGCGACATTGAAACGCTGGAAATGAACCTGTTAATGACGGTGATGGAGAAAAGTTTAGATAAACTCAGTGAAGAAGAGCTCCGTACTCTTTCCCACGATTTACAACTGAATCTCACCAATCCCACACCGCAATTGGTCATGATAGCCTTACAAGCTGCCGTTCGCACTTCCGGATTTGCGGCACTCGAAATTGCCACGGTCGCTGCCATGAGCATCATCGAGCTACTCGGCGGCGTGGCGACATGGGGAACGATATTTGTCGCTAATCGTGCCTTATCCTTTTTAGCGGGTCCGATTGGATTAACGCTCACCTCCGCATGGCTCATTGCGGACATTGCCGGTCCCGCGTACCGCGTCACGATACCCGCTTGCATCATAGTTGCGTATCTGCGCCAAAAGTCCCTTTCACCGGCCTAAGCCTACGCTTAAGCCCTTTTGTGTTATCGCTGGTAGGAAACCGAATATGGCACAACCGTCACCTCGCCATGACCGATTAGTTCATCGGCTGGCGTATATCCTGACCCATTTATTTAAAGGAGAGACCCTATCACCCCGAGTTTTAGCGGCTGAATTTAATGTGTCCCTGCGTACCATACAACGGGATTTTCATGAACGTTTGGTCTATTTGGACATTGAACAACAGGAGGAAGGCTATCGTCTTGCGGGCGGACAATCCGCCTTACGTACTGACAGTGATATTTTGCAGTTTGCCCAGATTACCGATATTACTCCGCTTTTTCCGGTGCTTGACCGCAAATTGCTGTCGTTATTATTGAGTCGGCACGCGCAAGGCTCCCCGTATGTGGTCTATCACGCACCGCCCAAAGCCTTGCCGTCCGTGTATGGCGGTTTTGCTTTAATCACGCAAGCCATTTTGGATAACCGATTTATTCATTATGAGATTGGGGGAAAAACCACGCATTGGGTCGCACCGTATAAGCTCACCTATTTTAATGGGCATTGGTATGTCTGCGGCGTAATGAATGGCCTTATTCATGCGGTTGAGTTGTTACACCTGCGTGATGTGGGGCTCAGTGCTCGGCACTTTAAGCCCGACACTGCCTTGTTACAACGTATGACTGAGCGAGCTTTTATACAGGCCTTACCCCACTTTCAATACATCAAGGGGATATTGCATCCCCATCAAACTTAACCATCAAGGAGACACGATGACGCAGCCATTAAAAACACGCCTTTCCCCACTTAAGTGGGGAGTGCCCTTTATCACCAGTGCCTTACTCTTTTTATCACCCGCCGCACACAGTCTGATTTTAGACGAAGAGTGGGGGGATTGGTATGGCAGTACCGCGATGGCTTGGGCGCTTAACACGCAAAATGAAGCAGGTGAAACCCTCACGTTAACCTGCACGAATAAAGCGTTTCGTGTCCAACTGAATGCGCCGGATTTCACGGAGCCTGTGGGCTCTGATTATTTCGTTCAAGGCATGCAACTGCGTATCAACGATACCGCGTACGATTTTTTTCCTAGCGCATTTGAAGATACCGTTGGACCGGATAAAGCCTTATTCCATGCCCTTAAGCAAACGAAAGACACCGACACTTTACAATTTACGTCTTTACAAATTGATTCCCAGCCCTTTTCGGCAAAAGGTCTCGCTGAGGCACTCGCCGATACCGATTATCAAGACTGTGTTGACCATATGTAAGCTTCATTCCTGAGTCAATCGTTGCTTTATTAACAATCTCATTCCAATATATTCTAAAAGGAGTTACTTCAGTGATAAATAAACTAAAATATCCTCTATTATCCAGCTTGTTGCTGACACTCACCGTCAGTGCAACTGCACAAGCCGTCACGTTACGTGGAGAAATCCAACCTGACCGTTATACCTACTACCTCACGCCAGCTTATGGCAAAACCTTAAAGGCGTTAAATGATAAATCCAATCGCCCTTACTACCCCATTTATCCACACGGTGAACTTTACCCTTATGGCTCTTATCAACAAACCAAAGACAAACCCGCCCCCACTGCCATGACCTGCATCAGCAGCGTTTATTACAATCGAGGTGCAGCGGCTAATTGGCTAAAAATTGCTTGTGTCGATAATAACGGTTTGGAGTATGAAGGCAATCAAAAATGGCCCCCGAAGTCTGTTGCCACCCGCATTTGTAAAGTGGGAGAAGCACGATGTGATTCCTTCTTGAGCTTAAAGAGTGACGGTTGGTCAGGTCCACAATAACGTGTCGTTAATCATTTATCCACATAAAGCCAGCCTCACGGTTGGCTTTTTTCATTAAGGAAAACCATGTCAATTTTAAAACTCATAGCAACTACCACCAGTGTTGTATCACTAGTCTACGCGACAAAATATGCACAACAAACCATTGCCGAAAAAATGGCTCAAACGGGGCAGTATTCCGATGCAGAAATACAGGCAGCACGGTTAGGCACAATATTGGCCTGTGCTGATTTACTTGGTGGTGCACTGGATAAACTGCTGAATACCTTCTTTAAAGCACACTAGCCCCTTCGATTTACATTCTATCCAATCGACATACGGCAGACGAGCGAGTCTGCCGTTTTTTATTCCCTTCAATATCACTAATATCAAGGTTATTTTTATGAATACTGGCACAATCGCAATGACATCGGTTCCCAACCACCAACGCGCAGATTTCTGGCAAACTCATTTTGGCAACGTATTGAAGGCGATATCTTTAACATGATGGCGAAGCTTTGTAATCGCTATCAAGGTGCTTTCTGGGAGTTCAGTATGCTGTCTAATGGCGGCGCATTTATCTGGCCTGATATGCTCGAAACCTCCCTGCAAATGTTTAACCCACATAACGGAAATGAAGCTGAGTTAAGCCCTGAGGCAGCTGGTATTGCAGTCTGTTTGATGGCTTACAGTATCTGGTCCTTTAAAACCGAAAGTCCTGTGCTGGTGGAATATTTTTACCTGTTGCGTGATTACGCTATACAGCATCCGGAGCAAGCTCAAATCTTTCGCCTTATAGACTGATTTATCAGTCACGGTTTTATCTTTCCCCCCACCAGCAATCTTCATTTAATCCATTTATCGAATGATTTATCAGTTTAATTATTGAGGAGAACCCCTATGTCTCGTTTAGCTTCCCGTTTTGGCAATGCTTGCTCTATTCGTCGTGACCGCCCGCTAACTACCGAAGAGTTATTTCGCACCGTACCCAGTGTGTTTTCAGAAGAAAAACACAACTCTCGCAGTGAAAAATACTGCTATATCCCTACCATTACGTTACTCGATAGCCTTCAAAAAGAAGGCTTCTATCCGTTCTTTGCTTGCCAGACCCGTGTACGTGATGCTAGTCGCCGAGAGCACACCAAGCATATGTTACGTCTACGTCGTGAAGGTCAAATCACCAGTCAGCAAGTGCCTGAGATTATCTTGCTCAATAGTCATGATGGCTCATCGAGTTATCAGATGTTACCGGGGATGTTCCGATTCGTTTGTCAGAATGGCTTAATTTGCGGACAAACCTTTGGTGAGGTGCGTGTACCGCACAAGGGCGATGTGGTGGAAAAAGTGATTGAAGGGGCTTATGAAGTGTTAGGGCTATTTGAACGCATGGATGAGCAACGTGATGCCATGCAGTCCCTATTATTACCGCCACCAGCCCAACACATCTTTGCTCAATCTGCTCTCACATATCGTTATGGTGAAGCGCATCAACCTGTGACCGAAGCGCAAGTATTACAGCCACGCCGTGTAGAAGATAAGAAGGACGATCTTTGGACGGTGTACCAACGTTTGCAAGAAAATTTAATTAAAGGGGGATTATCAGGCAGAAATGCGAAAGGTAAACGCGCTCGCACGCGTTCAGTGAATGGGATTGATGGTGATGTGAAGCTTAACCGAGCCTTGTGGGTGATGGCTGAAAATATGCTTCAACTAGCCTCGTAATGATGGAGATATTAACGATGGAGAGTATCAATACTTATACGAATACCTTAACACTGCTTCCTAATGAACAACGTACTATCAAACGTGCGTTGAGCATACTGGATAAGTATCTGCGTGAACCGGGTATTGCTTTTACATCAACGCAAAATGTGAGGGATTGGTTACGGCTAAAAATGTCAGCATTAGAGCGTGAAGCGTTTATTGTGCTCTACTTGAATCAACAAAATCAGTTGATAAGCAGTGAAACCCTGTTTGCTGGCTCGATTAGCAGCACACAGGTTTATCCTCGTGAAGTCGTCAAACGAGCACTTCATTTTAATGCTGCTGCCGTTATCTTTGCACACAACCATCCGTCAGGCGATATCACGCCAAGCCAAGCGGATAAATCTATCACGCAACAATTAATAAAAGCATTGCAGCTAATTGAAGTTCGAGTACTTGACCATCTGATCATCGGTGGTCAGCAAATCTTCTCTTTCGCTGAGCATGGCTTAGTATGAGGTGAACCATGAATATCATCCGTAAATCCGCAGCAATGAAGATCCATCAGCAACATTTAGGCTCTCGCCTTGCGAGTTATTGTGGGGGAAAGTATAAATGGGTTGGTAATAGCGAGCATTATATTGGTAAGGAGGTGCCAGATTGTCGTGGCGTGTTAGCTGTTTATGTTGAACGTCGCCAAGACAGAGATGGCCCTTATGCGTGTGTCATGTGTGTAACATTGAATTGAATAAGTACTGATCACTTTGAGTTTATCCTATATTGGATGGATAAATTAAGCCTACTTCCACTTTGATTAGTATTCAATGGCACATATCAAACCGTTGGATCTTAACTGAATTAGACATTGAGGAATTAAACAAAAATGACACAATAAGACATCATTAAACATGTCAAATTGGCAATACCATGATTCATACTAGAAACAATTAACATGAACATGATCCCCATTAAATGTATACTTAAAAAGGATTCGAATACGTTATAATTACACCTGTCATCTGTGCAAAAAAACAATCTATTTGCTGCGCTCTATCGCCCCAACCGTGCTCAACAAAATCCACCAAACGGACCGAGGGTACAAAAGAGGGTATAAATAAAATCAAATTCAATTAATGGATTTAAATACAATCAGTTATAATGAAAAATCGATTCCGAGTCCGGCACCACTTTCACTTCTACAGTGGTCTCCTCAAGTCAAGTAAACTCCTTTATATTCATTGATTTACCTTGTATTATCACTCATCGAGCTCCACCGAACTCAACACGACTCAACCTAAATCAAGTGTCTGTTGGGGGCTTTTTTGGGGGCTCATCGTGTTCAATGTAATTTAGGGGCCCCCATTATGGCACTCAGCGCTCGGCAGATACAGACTGCCAAACCTAAAGACAAAGAATATAAGCTCTCTGATGAGCGTGGACTTTACCTTCTCGTTAAACCCAATGGTGCTCGTTACTGGCGAATGAAATATCGCTTCGCTGGTAAAGAGAAAAAATTATCGATTGGTGTATACCCTGATGTTTCTCTTGCTGATGCGCGAGTTAAACGCGATGAAGCTAGAAAACTATTAGCTGAAGGTAACGATCCGGCTGAACAAAAGAAGTTAGAAAAGCTCGCGAAGAAGATCACCGTAGAAAATACGTTTAAAGCGATTGCCATTGAATGGCACACTCATAAATCATCCGAATGGTCCGAAAGCTATGCGGAAAGTGTTCTTGATGCTTTAGATAAAGATATCTTTCCTTATTTAGCTAAACGTCCTATCGCTGAGATCCTACCTTTAGAAATGTTGGAGATCTTACGGATGATTGAAAAGCGTGGCGCTTTAGAAAAAATGCGTAAGGTTAGACAGTTCTGTAATCAAATTTTTCGTTATGCCATTGCAACAGGACGAGCAACCGTAAATCCAGCTGCTGAGCTCACTGGAACACTAAAGGCACCAAAAACAAAACACTTCCCTCACCTTACCGCTCAAGAGCTTCCTGAGTTCTTGCAGAAGCTTTCGGAATATACAGGCAGTCCTATTACCCGTTTAGCCACTAAACTGCTGTTACTAACAGGAGTGAGAACGATTGAGCTAAGGGCTGCTCACTGGAGTGAGTTTGATTTTGATACTGCACTCTGGTTAATTCCCGAAGAAAGAATGAAGATGCGTAGACCACACTCTGTTCCGCTTTCCAAACAAGTGCTTGAGATCTTAAAAGAGCTACATGCCTTTACGGGCCAATATCAACTGGTTTTTCCGGGACGTTGCAATATCAATCAACCCATGAGTGAAGCCAGTATCAACATGGTATTAAAACGAATTGGGTATGACGGTAAGGCGACAGGGCATGGCTTTCGTCACACGATGAGTACAATCCTGCATGAACAAGGATTTAATTCAGCGTGGATTGAAATGCAGCTAGCACATAAGGATAAAAACTCTATTCGAGGAACCTATAACCATGCGCAATATTTAGAAGGTAGACGAGAAATGATGCAGTGGTATGCCGACTACATCGATTCATTGCGAAATGGTGGAAATATTCTTCATGGGAATTTTCATCGTCAAAACGCATGATAACTAACCACGATTTATCGTAATACATCTCATTCAATAAAAAAGCTTTATCACTGAAAGCCTCTGTCCTCACGGACAGGGGCTTTTTTGCTTTTAAATCAACCTAAAAGGAAATTATCATGGAAAATTACATTCGTTGCCCGGCCTGCGATTCAACTCGCATTCGTGAACGTCATATCGGGAAAAAGACAGGAGCTGTTGCTGGTGGCGTATCAGGCGCACTAGCTGGAGCGTCTATCGGCTCTGCTATTCCTGTTGTAGGGACGATTGCTGGTGCTGCGGTAGGCGCTCTATTTGGACGTTTAGTCGCTGGAGCTACTGCTGGGGCTGTGAGTGGTTCAGCTTTAGATGGCGTGGTATTTGATCGTTATGAATGTATCGAGTGTGAATACACGTTTGATTGATAGCCATAAGTTAACGGAAACCCCTGATGGGGTTTCATCTCTTAGGAGTCTGTGAGTCTGAACTGCCCCTAGTTTATTGGACAGGGGCTTTTTTTCGTTTTAACCCACACAAAAATAAATCATGGTAAAAAACATAACATGTTATCGGGATTGTAAGGCAACTCATTATCCTGCTCTAAACCGTCATTAATCATTTTTAAAGCGAGTTGCCTGTTTTTCAGCTGATGGGGATTTTATATCAACATCAGCTTCTAAAGGGAAATAGCTCCCTTTATCAAAATATCGCCATTAATTAAATCACAATACATCAATAATAGGACACGAATATGCATATAACTGCGACGGCTTCCCCATGCCTAAAATCGGGGATGATTTCTGTTTTTATTACGAATTTAGGTAAATATAACGAAGGAGAGCTGGTTGGTGAGTGGCTTGAGCTTCCGGCAACCTCAAAAGAAATAGAACAATGTTTAGTGCGGATTGGCATTGATGGTATTCACTATGAAGAGTATTTCTTGACGGACTATGAATCCTCCATTGATGGCCTTTCTTCTTACATTTCAGAATATAGCCTTTTAGATGAGTTGAACGAGTTAGCCTCGCGATTAGCCATGTTATCGCCTGATGAAATTGACCTTTATCAGGCGGCAATTGAAATCGGTTCTTCAACGAGTTCAATCCATGATTTAATTCATTTAGCGGATAATTTAGATTCTTTCCAGCAATTAGCGGGGGTCAATAATGAATATGATTTAGGTTATTACTGGATAGAAGAAAGTGGTTGTTATGATTTAGCACAACTGGGTCATTTATCCCATTACTTTGACTATGAACGCTATGGACGTGATGTTTGTCTTGAACAAGGCGGAATTTTTCACAGTGGAGGATATGTTTATCATACGGGTGGGTAGATAGGACAACAGAATGGGAGTCAAACCGCTTTCATCCCTTAAAGCGGGAAATAAAGAATGTCGTGGTACCCCAATGATATCCATAAGCTAGAACGTTAATCAAACTAAACTCTATTTTAAGCCATCTTTACGGATATCCGTGAAGATGGCTATTGTGGTATTCTTTTTTTATTTAATTCAAACTATTAAATGGATACTTATCTGACGGCCTACATGATTTATTCAGTCACCATGATCCTCATTCAACTTATCTGGAAATGTGAGCTGAGTGAGTTTGAAATGAACGCTAAGCGGGTATTGAAGAGTTGCCATTATGTAGGCTCTAACCGCAAGTCTAAGTTCTTAGGTGCCTGTGTTGAAAAACGGCAGTCATATTGCTGCTTTACTTCGCCACTTTCACGGATCATTCAAGTGCGTCCGCAATTGGGTCTTGGTTGGGGCAGTGTGAAGTCACCAAACTGTGAAGGTTTGACCGCGAGTCAGTTAAATCAGGTAGATTGGAGCCAAGTCAATCTGGATGAATGGATACCTATTTTGTCGATCACGGGCAACCTACCCGAAGTACCGTCACTGGCTCAGGAAGTACGCTAAACGTGGATGGAAACCGTCAAAGTGCCGCAGACAGAGCCATTGAACGGCTAAACGGAATGGATGCCCAGAAACTGCGTCAGGAGGCGACGGAAGAAATTTCGGGGAATAACTGATTGCTCCTATAAGAAGTAGAAAAATATTGCAAACTGGTCGCTTTAATAAGCCAATTAAGTGACCAGTTTGGCCCTTTATTTCTACTAATATTCTCGCTTTAAGTTTCTTTTATATTACCTATTGATTTTGAGTAAGAAATCAGAAAACGTATTGTCGATCAGCTCTGTTTCTCCTGTCTCAAAATCCAGAAAGACGACCGTATCATTTTCCTTGTTAAAGCAAATGTAGTTGCCGAAATTATCTATCGCAAGTAAGCAACCCGTTTTGCCAGAAGCGTTCAAATACGCCAGCATCCCGCCACTCCTGAAATCGGCGATGAGCAGAGCTTGACGAGCATATACCGGTGGCATTTAGCGCATTCCACTGGCAACCCGTCCTGAGTACGAAGAAAATGGCGTTCATTGCAGCGCGATTATCAACCCGCTTGCGGTGCGTACCCAGCGGGTGTTGAGTTTTATGCTCCGGAATCAGTGGAGCCATTTTCTCCCAGAGTTCATCACTGATTTGCCACTTGTTCCCCACCATGCTTTGCCCTCATAAATTATCATTATGTATTATCTGACAATTCCTTTTGGGATAGGTTCTAATCACCCATATTGCCAATGAGGTATCAAGCAAACCTATTTATTTTTACTTTTTTTCCAAATTATAAAATGAATAATCCCTAAACCACCGTGACCATAAATATAAATCTCAATTAAAATTGTGAGTGATTTATGAATACTTCTAGCCTCTAAAGCAAATGGAGACTGCTGTAACCATAGAAAAAACCATGCAATACCAGACAAAATAACAATTGATAAAGCACCTAACCCTAGCCCTTGAACTGTCGCGGCAAGCCCTTTAGGTGAGCTGTCTGGTAGCTTTTTAGCTAAAAGAGAGTTTATATCTTCTTTGATTTGCTTAAAATCCCCCCAGAGATAGGGATAAAAATATCTAAACCCTCTCTGGTGAAAACATAACACGACTAAAAATAACGTTAAGAAAAAAAGCACAAAGCCTGAAACGATATGAATCCAAGTAAATAAATAAGTCTCTTCAAAAAATGGAATAACTGCTGACTTAGTACCCGTCATCCAATTACTAACAATGATTTGCGATATCACTAAGAGTAGAATTAACATATGTAAAATTCTTATTCTTTTAGTCTGATAAAGACCAAAAAAATCCCAAATCGATTTAAATATGCCCACAATGCTTCACCCTTTTTATGATTATTCACACGAATACAGTTTAATTGCTTATAACTCACTTAGTTATGGCTTTAAGCCCTAACTGTAGAATATTTTAGATGAAATACAGTTCACATCTACAAGTTAATTACAATTATCATTTTAAGATTGTTGTATTTATAGGCCAATACCAATTAGTTTTTCCTGGGCGTTGCAATATTGGTACCATTGTCTGGAATAAATTCCTATTGAGATAGGTTCTTAGTATAAGTACATTAACTAATCAGTCAGAAAGGCATCAACAATGAAGAAAATAATTGTACTCTCATTTCTAGCAGCGTCTATGCAGGTCAATGCGACTTCCTGTTACAGTGATGATTACGGTAATACATCATGCTCAAATGGATTGTCAGCATATAACGACGATTATGGAAACACTACTTACAGTGATGGTATCTCGTCATATACGGACGATTATGGTAACACTACTTGTTACTGATAAAGACCGTTGCTGAGTTAATGCACCTTGAGTAATATAACAAGGAGCGCCGACTATTCTTGGGATAAAAGCGCCTTAGTTTTAAACTCGAATTGTGATCCACTTAGTCGACAAGTAGAAAGAGACTGGCAACATTCGCTGCCAGTTTGAAACGGCATTCTGACTGGAGTGTGTATTTTTACATGTTACTTCATTAAACGAAGAAATTGAGGATTAGAAACCTGCATCTGCAAGCTATTTTTGTATTCCGTGATTTTTCCTCGCACACAGACTTTTTGCTCATTAAATCTAGAGCGTGTTGATCTTTTCGGTATAAAAAGCAGACAGCAAATGGGGCTGTTATAATGGTTTCGCCAAAAATCAAAAAAAACACCCCCAAATGCCGAGACTTATGTTAACAGATGATAGCTGGAAGTTACTATCAAAGATCATGCACCTAACCGGACGTATTTATAACAAACCAGAACATAGAATGACCCTTGAAGGTATTTTATTCCGAATAAGAACAGGCATTCCATGGCGCGATTTACCTCGTCAATTTGGTGAATGGAATACGGTTGGGTATACAACGCATTGGCGATATCGGGTAACGGAAAACAATCGGTCCACAACTGGGAATACGGATAGGGTGATCGGCCACCATGATAAAACAACACCGGCACCACCAAGGGCAACGTTTTATGCCCTTACTGAAGGTGTTGGTTCATGGCTAAGAAAGCATAATGCATCAATCGCCAGGCCATCAGCTTATCCGGCGTCGATTGATGCTCTACAAGAAGGTAGATATACCCTTCGCCCTCGGTGGTTTGTACCGAGTAAAGCACATCCGACAAACGGGAGCGTAATTGCTTATCAATAAACGAAGAATTGGTCAGCGACAAGGTGCTGAAATCACACAACGCTTTGATGTGCTCCGGCAAATGTATCTCAAAAAAGTCCTTGGCTCTGTCGGTTACCCCCTAACGTACGCGAAAAACGGCACTGTTGCAAAACTTGTTTTTTTACCCAAAATGAGGTGTCGTAGTTACAGTATATTAATTGGGGCTGTCCTATATAAGGTTTAAATTTTACCTTTAACTATCTGTTTTAGCATAGTTAATTGTTGTTTTGCACTAGGTGTGTTAAATCGCCATTCACACTCTTTTAAATACAGCTCAAAATGAGCCTTCGGAATACCGTTAAATTTACGCATGTGACGCTTCGCTTGGTTCCAAAAATTCTCTATGTCATTGATGTGATTTTGCCGGCCTTTTTTGTCGACAAACTGGGTGCTGTGATTGATCCTGTAATGCTTAAAATCGCTCACATCCAGTACGTCATAACTGGCAAAATTATCTGTGTAGACGATGCTGTCAGGGTAAATTTTTGACTCAATTATTGGCAGTAATGTCCTCGATTTAGCATCGGGTATGACCTTGGTATAAACCTTGCCACCACGCTTGAGAAGCCCGAAAACAGGCACTTTCCCAGCTGCCCCTCTACCGCGCTGACCTTTACGACGCCCCCCAAATAACTTTCGTCCAATTCAATCTCGCCATCAAACCAAGTGTGCTTATCAACGTGCTCAGCTATCAGCACTCTGAGGCGATGAAAATAGTAAGCGGCTGTATTTCTGTGGGCACCAACTAACTCTGCGGCAATACGGGCTGTGGACCCAGCAATAAACAGCTCAAGTAACCGTGCTTGTTTATACTGACTGAGTCTACTTTTTCTCATAGAACTATCCTAGATGATCTTAGTTATCTAGGACAGCCCCAAAAATAATAACAACAGGTTAAGAAAATAAATAATTAAACCTATGAAATAAATCTTATTTTGATAATAAAAAAAATTATAAATACTATTTTTAATAAAAAAAATGCTTTTTTACTCAATAATAAATACAAACTCATAAATAGAAATATTCTGTAATAATTCAACCGTAAAAATCATACAAAAACAACAAAAATGTGTATACATATGATTTGTTATAGAATAAACCAAAATAGCACCACTAAGAACTGCTGGTCAGAGATATGGGCTTGTTGCAAAAATCGTTTCGTCTTTGCTTAATTTAATGTTTGACACTGAGCGTGGCTTCTTGCTGCGTTTTAAATCCGTAACGACTTAAGGGCGAAATTGTAATAGTATTCACTTTCCCTTTTACATTTACCACTTTTGATTCATTGGGGCGCAGATAAAATTGTCCAACACTGTAGTCTTCATTACCTGGTTGTGCAGTAAAATTAGGCGCAAGGCGAATAACTTGCTTTCCTGTGTTCGTGAGGGTTAAAGTCTCACCTTGTTGACTCACTTGCAATGCCTCCCACGGGGTTTGGCTCACGGTCATACCCGCCGGGGTGATGAGCATCGCCACATCTTGGCGAATGGGCATTTTGGTAGTGTTGACTTTGGTTGCCCCTACCCCTTGGAACGACACTTTTAAGATGGCTTCATGGGGTAGTGTTAAGCCTTTCTTTAACACAAAGTTGATTTGCTGACTCTGTTCAGGTTCAATACGGATAATCGGTGGGGAGACCATCACGTCACTGGCGAGCTCTTCGCCCCCTTCAAGGTTAGCAACTTTAGTGGACAGTAAAATTGGCTCCTTGGAAGTGTTTTTAACATTAAACACCTTGCGGGGCTCAGATTCATCCACAATTACCGTCATGGTTTCCAATTGAAAATTGGCGTGGGCGGCAGCACTGGTTAATAGGGATACCACTGCCAGTGTTTTCAGTAAAGTTTGTTTCATTTTATTACCTCGAGTTTACTCATAACGGAATGTGCTTTTAACATTACGTGTCTCTTTATTATAGCGGTTTTAACGACAAATTGCGTCGGCTTCTTCATATAACATGTTGGGGTTAAACTCACTCGGGACCGGATAGTCGACAAGGCAGTCCCCCTGGTTGGCAATGCGTAGTTTCACTGGGCGACCAATTTGCTCATTGTTTAACATCACATTTCCTTCGCCCATCACCACGCCAATCAAACCGTCGTGTTCATCTAATACACTGCTGCCTGACGGTGCTGGAGAGCCATCAGCAAGGGTGATGCCCAGCAGTAACTGTTTCATGACAGTCGCCGTCACGGTGCGAGATATCACGGTACCTCGCGCCACCGCGACATCAAATGAGGTGGTGTCTAAGCGAACATTTAACGGTAATTCCTTGGTATCTAATTGTACAGTGGATTTCCGATTCACGGGCAGTGTCGGAATAGCGGCTGTACCAAAATGGTTGGTGATCGTCTTTCCGCCCCCTAAGGTATTGACTTGAACGCCAGCTTGGCCAGGTACAGATAAGATACCGAAGGTATCCCCTAAAGCAACCGGCGAGGTGGCAATCAGCCCATTTGAGTATGCCAACGCCCCAGAGGCAGACGCCATGACGGAATGTCCATTTTCATTACGCCAAGACCCACTGGCCGTTAACTGGCTGTAAGGCGTAGTCGTATTAACACTTCCGTTGATTCGATTATTATCTTGGCTGTGTGCGACGCCCACGGAGTAACCCATCAACGAGTTAGGCCGATGATTAAACGTACTGGTTAATACATCTTCTTGCTGATAACGTTGCCACTGGGTATTTAAACTGGCGCGCTGACCTAACGGAACAGACACATTCAAAAATAAACGGTTATCACGGTCATTACCATTTTGATAACTTACATTGAGAGAGGCCAGTCCGATTTTTCGTGCATAACTGAGGGTATGCAAAATCGAATCTGACCGGTCACCATAATAGCGTGTTACACTCGCAGAATACCCCACTCGCCCCCAGTCAGGGGTACCCCAAGAGAGTGAGACTGAATTGGACATGTGAGTCTCATTATTTTGCCAATCAAAAAAGGGCTCGCTCTCTTCGCGAGGAGACGCTTCCTGATTTTTTTGTAACGCTTCGTCTAAGTTTGGGAACTCCTTTGTGCGATAAAGGCTAGATATGCCGAGAGAAACCGCACCTAGCGAGGCGCTGAGACTCGCATCCCATTGCTGTCCTTGCATATCTTGGCTGTGAGCATACTGTGCGCCCAAACTGCTACTGAGGGAAGCTTGTTCACCCCACGGGCGAGCAAGACGCATGCCCACGGATTGATAGCGGTCAGACCACTGTAATCCTGCGGCATAGTCGGTTTTTTGGTAAGAAACGGTGGCTTCCATATTGGCAATTAACGGCGTGTAAACATCGTCATCTTGACCTCGCTGGCGATATTGTCCGATACCGATTTGATAAACGGGCTCACTCATGACGGTGTCGAGTACCTCTCGCGAAGTCACCACCGTAAATTGCTGTCGTTCACCATCGTCTTGTATCACCGAAACCTGAAGCGGTTGTCCATTGACCACACCATTAATCCGGTCAAGCTCAAACGGACCTGCTGGCACTAATGTCCGGTATAATAAGCGGTTATTTTGTATTACTTCAACGGTGGCCGGCGTTTGTGCCACCCCCACAACAGGGACGACCAGTTTATTAGTATTCTGGTAAGCGGTATCGGAGAATAATTGAACCCCGTTCAGTGGGGTTCCGCCAAACAAATTACCTTGAGTGTTAATTTGTCCCAACTGCAACTGAGCCTGCCAAGGTGCGATACTACGCGTTAACGTGGTTTCATTAAATTGGTATTCGGTTTTATTTTGTCCAGACGAGAAACTGCTGTTATTGCGTAACACCCAATTTTGCCAGTTGGCACCGGTTTCAAATTGCCCTTGGTAAAACCGTTGGGTATCCCAGCCTTTAATTTCCATTCCATACAGGCGATAGTTGCTTAATAAGGCAAAACCCCCATAAGTGAGTTCATCGCCTCGTAATGCAGGGTCAAAATCCGATTCTGATACCAAGACATCCACGGTAAACGCATTCGGGTGAGGGGTGACTTTCGCCGTCGGATAAAGCGTGATGATATCCTGACACCCTGATGTAATTTCAACGGTTTTTAATTTTAATGTTCGCTGCAGCGTCGGGGTCACACATAGTTGCCCTTGGTCTCCAAAAATGACGGTTGCGGGGTAGCGAGCACTGCCATTGACAATCACGGTAACATCATGACTTCCTGGTAAAAACTGACTACCTTGTTTAAAAAAGTCAGCAACTTCAGCTCCATACCCGAGCGCTTTTAAGGCTCCCACATCAAACTCAACCGTATCATGTTGAGCAGAAAGAGGTGGTGTTGATGGTGACGTTGTCTCGGTATGTGTGGCAGACATGGCGTGATGCGATAAAGTCGTAACCAAACAAAATGTCATCCCATGACGAAAGGGCGTAAAATAACGAGAAAAAAAATGCAGTAATAACATCGTGCTGGATACCGAAAAAAGTCACGTTTATGTGCGTGACGGACTAATAATGACACCACTGGAAATAGGTAACCTGCTTTCCAGTGTGCGCTGAGATTCACCCAGAGTATTATCTCTTTCTTGTTTATTTTATGAATGTTTAGATGCTAAACGGGAAACGTAGCACTAACTCGCCATTCAAGTTTGCGCCATCGACTAACGGGCCATGAGTTTCTTTTAAGCTGCTCAGCGTGGGTAATACCGTCATGTTTACCGAAAACTGTTGTCCGCTTGCGGGTGAGCCCCCCTCTTTAGCCCAACCTTGGTAGCCGCTAGATTGCAAAAAAAGTGATGACTGTAGTGTTCCGACTGCATTTTCATCCGCAGTGTGATAGAGCTGAACTGCATCACTCCCAATTTTAGCCTCGTCCAGCTTGACTTGGTAATACCCTAACGAGCCCTGACCATTGACGTGACCTAACCCAAAATGGGTGGGGTCAGCATCGGTTACACTTGACGCTTGCGTATCACTAACGACCTCCATCGTCATCTGACTGACCGGCACTGAGCAAATAATTTGAAGGGTTTGGGTCATCGGAGGTAATGTCTTTTTTTGTGTCGGATGAAACAGTGCCGCCGATAATTGAGTATAAGGATAACTCACTTCGGTTATGGATAGAGAACATGAGTCAGTCGAGTGCGGTTCAACGAACAACTCCTGTGCGACAAGGCCTTGAAGCAAGGGTTGCGTATTGGCAGATATTGATAGCCAGAGGCTTCCAATCCAAATAATCGCGACGGACAATGTTGTTTTATTTCGGAGTTTTTGGCTGCGACTTGTCATTCTGTTCTATTATTCATCATCAGTAAATAAGCATTAAACTATAATTCTATATCAGCACGCGACCTTAAAAACAGACTAGGTAGAGTGCCGATATTGGAATTTAAATCATAGGTGGTATTAAACGCCGAAGTTAAACGTCAGAACCGCTTCACCGATAAAATCCACGCCGTTCGCGATATCAATACCCCGCTGAGTCAATTGGTTTTTTGACAAAATAAAGGTTTGATTCGTGGTTGTGTCTTGACCTTGCCTGAAGCTTGTTTCAAAAACCTTGCCCGCGACTAATTTGAGCTCCGCTTTGTTTACCCCAGTTTGTTGCTCAGAAGTCCAACCATTCGTTGTGCCTGAATAAAGGGCGTTACGATAATTAGTAGCTCCTATGATGGCTGCATCATTAGCGCGGGATATATAGGCGGTACTTCCATCAACGGAGACATTATCCCAAACAAAAAAAGTGGCGCCCAGCGCCTTATCAGCATTGAGTTTATCCACTAAATGAAACCAAGTGTTACCTGTGTTTTCGCTGACATTCAACTCCGTATTTTGGTACGTGTCTGTGGCCACAAAGGTTAAATAGGTGTTAGCGTCACACTCGATGACGACCGTATTGGTTGCCAGGCTTGCCGGATACCGATAGACCGAGGATGTGGGGATTAACGAAGGGCTGATGCGCCCATAATCAAAAATGATATCGGATTGTGTGGCGCCATTAACCGTACACGTCGGTGGCTTAATTTCCCCGGCGACCTTTAGGTTTCCTACGGGTGCTGTAAACGCCGTGTTGCATAAGAATGCAGCGCTCATCGCAGTCAGGATAGAAAGTGTTTTGACCATAACGTTTTTTTCCTTTCAATCGCTCCATAAAAAAGGGGCTTTCCCCTCTTAATTTATGCTTAATGGAGAATTACAAGCCAAAAGTAAAGGCGAGTACCGCGTGACCATTCAGTGTGGCATCACCGTCCGTGTTTTTCATTTCGCTGTTAATGGTTGGTTTAACAGCGAAGTCAGCAGCAAAGATTTGTCCAGCCGCAGGTGTATTAGCGGCAGTGCCCCAACCCATTTTTTTCGTTTTATCGACAACCCCCGTTGCTGCATATGCAGTACCATTCAAAACACCCACGCTTTTTGCAGCTGATTCTGTATCAGCTTTCACGGTGGCATTTTGCATTGTGATGGTGAAAAAACCGACTTTTTGCTCTTCGGTACCATATACCCCTAAACCAAAATTAGTGTTACCCGCGGTTAACGCAGTTCCTTCACGGCTATCAGATGCATCAAATGTCAGGTATGTTGTGGCATCACAAATCACTTCAATTGGTTGGGTTTTTGGCTCTAACACTAAATTGCCTGATGTCGGGAAAATGCCTGGTGTAATATCAAATTGATACAATACATCGGCTTCTTCTTCCCCATTAACGGTACAAGTAGGCGGCGCAATGGAGCCTGTCACTTTTAAGTTAGCAACTGGCGCAGAGAATGCTGCGCTGGATAAGGTGATTAATGATAATGCCAGTAATGATTTTTTAAACATGATTAATTCCTAAGGTAATATCGACAATATATAAACCCGCCTGAATAAGAAGCGTATTATTCATAAAGGATATCGATTTTATTTAAATTCAAATGGGGTGTTTATTTTACAAAAATAAACATATGTCTCATCCTTGAAATAAAACAAAGAAAAATGAAGGTTTATTCTTTTTTACTTTAGCCGTTATTTAATTATGCAGCCTGACTCTCCTTGGTGTTGATGTATTGTAATTTTAAATGAATTGATTTTGCAAATATGATAAAAACGAAAGGCGTAAATGTGATTAGGTGGTTACAATTAGTAATAAATAAAACGATTAATAAATCAATGAGATAAAATTTCTTGTTGAATTATTCTTTATGGATATCTGATTTTGATAAGATTTCTTGGTGTTTTAATTTGCCTTTATATTTAAATTTGAAATAAAAAACCACTTTTTTACAAAAGTCACACAAATAATGTCACTAAAGTAATAATCTGCAACAAAAACCTCAATAGAACTCAAATTAAGTGTTTTTTGGCACTGTTGCAAAGTTTAAGTAGCCGGTATGCTAAATTAACTATTTCATTAATGAGGTCCGTTTGGTGAATGCATTTAAAGGTCGTCATTTCACTGGTATTATCATTCTTTGGGCTGTACGTTGGTACTGCAAATACGGTATCAGTTACCGAGAACTTCAGGAAATGTTGGCTGAGCGCGGTGTAAATGTAGATCACACGACAATCTATCGCTGGGTTCAACGTTATGCACCAGAAATAGAAAAGCGGTTACGTTGGTATTGGTGTAATCCCTCCGACCTCAACAATTGGCATTTAGACGAAACTTATATCAAAGTGAATGGGAAATGGACGTACCTTTACCGAGCTGTCGATAGCCGAGGGTACACCATTGAATTTTATCTCTCGCCTCGTCGTAATACCAAGGCAGCTTATCGATTTTTAAGAAAAATATTCAATCGCGTTAAAAAATGGCAAATCCCCAGGGTTATCAATACAGATAAAGCCGCATCTTATGGCCGAGCGCTTAACCTTCTCAAAGAAGAAGGAAAATGCCCTACACATGTAGAACATCGACAAATCAAATTTCACAATAATGTCATTGAATGTGATCATGGAAAATTGAAGCGCGTGATAAATCCCACCTTAGGGTTTAAATCAATTAAAACAGCACATGCGACCATTAAAGGAATTGAGGTGATGCGTGCGCTTCGCAAAGGTCAAGCAGAACATTTTTACTATGGCCAACCGTTAGGAGAAGTGCGCCTCGTGAATAGAGTATTCGGACTTTAATCCACTTTGAGCGGAAAAGCTCAGCTTCACGATTCTATTTGCAACAGAGCCAACAAATATCAGCAAGCCTCTTTGTCATTATAAAAAATAAGCCCCTCAGTTTGAGGGGCTATGATTATCAATTTACGTTGCCGGATTAGTAGTGGCTTTGTGAGGCTGCACCTGCAATTACAGCCATCATAGTAGAGAAAAAGAATAGGAAAAAGATAGCCATAAAAATGATGGATACAACAAAATAAATTAGCCCAGCTCGATTCCATGTTTCTTGCACTTTCATGAAGGTATCAACGGATTCATAGTCTCCGTTTTTCCAAGCCCATTCATTACCTTTAAAACCACATACAAAAATCCAAACAAAATTAAACACCGGAATTAAAGCAAGCAAAGGAAGATAGGATTTATTACCAAATCCCCAGATAATATTAAAAACAAAAGCACCCCAATTCCAGCGCTTGATTTCTTGAGGGACAGCCTTATTTGAGTATGACATCCAGACACCTTATATATTTTATTAAATTAATCTTAAGTAAATTTCGGGTGGCATCATACATGAAAACCAACATAAGTTAAATTAACGAAAGCCCCTAAAAAGAAGGGGCTTTGTTAAGTGTGGTCGATATGTGGACATGGAAAGAAATAAATCCTTTTATTTCAATTTGATATAGTGATTATTTGAGCCAGCGTTAAGCTGGATTGCTACAATGATGGGGTTCTACGCCGGAATCCCAGAAAATTCCGTCACTAAAGCTAAAGACCTACTGATTTGCATGACTTTGAATAAATCACGGGTTATGTGACGTGATTTGGTGTCAGATTAGTCGTTTTAGTGATCGTCACTCAACCGGTCGTTTACGTGACGGTGCCCGTGATTACTGACTTCGGAAAAAACTAGGTTTCCGGCGTAGAACCCCATTATCTGAGCGACAGCCATTCATGGCTTGTAAGCGAAGGCTTTATTGGGTTTATCTCTTCAGACCCCTGAGAGACACGAATCCTAGGCTACAGACCCGCAAGGTGTCCCGGCACCAGATCCTGAGCACACTGCAATTTTCAAAATCCTACAGAAATACACCAGTGTAGGGCTTACCAGGCCTGAAGGAGCCCCACATATGTGGCATGCAGCCATTGAAAGTAAATCTGTTAGTCTTACAGCTCTTGGTGAGCATTACAGGCAATTAGCAGCAAAAGACCTCATATAAAATAACTTGCTCCACTAACAGGCGAACAGTATTTTCGCCTGTTAGCTTCTAACCATTCGGGTAACGGAAAAATCTGGGGGTCCGGCGTAGACCCCCTATAGGCTATATTGCTTAGACAAAGTGATAATCATTTAACGGTCGTTAATAGCTATATCTTTTCAACACCACCCAGTTCTGGTACTGTTTAACCTGTTAATTACCACTTAAATAGAACTGGTTCTCTATAATGACCTCAACAGTACCAAATCGCTTTGTTAGGGCTTACCTTCGAGCATCAACATCAGAACAAGATGCAACTCGTGCTCAAAACTCAATGGAAGCATTCGCTAAAGAACGAGGGCTGACTATTTGTAATTACTACATTGAAAATGAATCAGGTTCACGTTTAGATCGCCCAGAGTTGTTTCGGCTTCTTAAGGATTGTCAAACTCAAGATATTTTATTAATTGAAGATGTTGACCGGCTCTCTAGGTTAACTATGGATGATTGGAATAAATTGAAAAAAATGATCCACCAAAAAGATATCCGTGTCATGGCTATTAATGTACCGACAACTTGGCTATCTGCAAATATGAATGATTTTGATAGTCGACTGTTTGCCGCTATTAACGATATGTTACTTGATATGTTAGCCGCAGTTGCACGACGTGATTATGAGCAACGTCGTGAAAGACAAAAACAGGGAATAGAAAAAGCTAAAAAAGAAGGAAAATATAAAGGCCGTCAGGTAAATCAAAATCGATATGATGCAATCAACCGTTTACTAGATAGCGGCCACTCATGGAGCCAAGTTCAAAAAGTTTTAGGCTGTAGCAGAGGTACTATAAGTCGAGCAATTAAACAGCCTATTTAAAGAAAGTAAAAATTGAATTTATAATGAGCATAGACGTATGCCAATACATTAAATTTGTATAATCATCATTTAGGTATTTTAAAAAGAAAGGGGTTTAAAATGAGTATTTTTAGTAAAATCAAAAAAATAGAAAACAAACATAGTATAAAAATACACGAAGGCGAAAATTTTAAGCAAGCGTTGTACAATGGACATATAAGTGATACTGATGATCATATAATCAATATAAAAAAGCGTTAATCACATTGATATAGATACTGTAATTATATATTTTAGAGCGTTGTATGTTTTCCCTATAGATTTTTTCGATAAAATATAAAAAATGGTCACTTTATAAAATAATATAAAGTGACCATCTGTTCAAAATAAAAAAATATCTTTATATCCCATAAATATTGGGATCGAAAATAACAGTAACAACCCCTCGATATGTATCAGGTCGAGTCATTAACATTGTATCGACATTTCGCTGATTAATTAAAAAATCAATACTACCGTTACGATTACTCCCTATATGTTGTGATATAAAGATATTCGAATTATCTTTTTGAATAGACATAGGAGCATGAATCACACGATTATTTGTTTGTTGGCTAATAATATTATCAGGCAATGTTAAATAAGATTGAATAGGTACAAGCTGTTCATTTTTATCACTTTTCAATGCACAATTCTCACCTATCTCATACTCACATTGCAAATAAACAGTAAAAGCGCCACTAGAGGATAATTGAAAATTACTTTTAGCTGTCATTTCAGGTGTGATCCTACTAACCATCCAACGCTCCCAGTTATTTCTTCCTTGCTCTTGTGTACATACTTTACCATTTTTGCAGGGTTCCAATGCTAGAATACGATCATCAGGAGATGTTTTGACAATTAAGTCATGATTAACTATGAGTCTAAGATTAATATCAACAATTCTATCACTGGCCAGATAATTATCACCAAAATCAAAATCACCACCGGGTCCAACGCTAAAAGAAATTTTACCGTCATATATACCAGAACCAACAGTTAAAAGAGAATCTTTGGCTTTTAATGAATAGCCGATGCTCATCTGGTAAAAGAGTGCTGGTTCATCTCTGTCTATTGTGCTAATTTTATAACATGGATTAGTATTATCGAGAGTTTTCCACATAAACTCATAACCAACCGAACCACCATAACCAACTCCGCCATACCCACACCCCTTTCCATCAGGAGTATACACAAAGGAACCACCAATCCAATCTTGTTGTCCTATGTTACGTTCATATCGCGCAGCAAAATTTGTTATTCTAAATTTGACATCAAACGGTTCTCCAGTACTATGATTTCTAACAGTAATAATTTTCTCTGTTTTTGGAAAATTAAAGTATGCTCCTTGCCGTGGTTCATTGTTCGCCTTTATCGGGTACGAAATTTTTGTAGATAACGGTAAATTAATACTGACTTCTGAAGGGCATTGTTGTGGCAATGTAACACAGTATCCCTCCTGAGGGGTCATATTAGTAAATACAACAGTATCATTGTTAATGCTCGGCTCAATTTTTGCGATTAAGTCAATAGTTGCGGACGGAGCAATAAAGCTGCTTATCAACAAAAATAGTCCTAGTATATAATAAGGATAATGCATTATGCTCCTCCAATAGGTTGACAATGAATAGTCGAATAAAACTGAACATTATTAGACGGTTCCTCAGGAAGAGTGCAAGATAATGTAGGTGATAAATCCTTATCTAACACCGTTAGTGTTTTATTATTTTCTCCCATTTCCAATGTTAGAACTCCATCTGCATTAATTACACCACGCGCTATATCACTATCGACTTGGCGATGTTTTAATATTTGACCATGGCTATCTTGTAAAACACCGATGAGTACTGTTGCTTTAACTGCTTTTAATTTTAAATACTTCACACTACCTCGATTCATTTGTACATATTCACTACTAGGAAAAACCTTCGCATTACTATTTCCTGCACTATAAAACTGAATACTTTCTTTTTTCCATAAGGCTGCGGGTATAACATTTCTCCCTGGATATAATTTGGTATCAGTGAGACTATCTGATGCCATTATATTTAAACTGGGATTATCAGACTCTAAGTCAACAATAAATGCAGAATCCATTCCCACGCCATTAGAACCGCTATCTATAGCAATTTTACCGCCTCCAAAAGCAAGAGTCTGGCTTAAGTTAATCCCAGATGTAGTACTATGTTCTTGTATATTATGCTGAGTATAAAAGTCACTACTAAGAGAACGAGTTTCTATCGCACCATTCCCATTAATTGATACGCGCCCTGCATTTTCAGAAACCCCCGCCCCCAACCATTTAAAATTGTTGTTATCTTGTGGCTTCCATTGATAATCTAGGCTTGAATAATTATTTTTATCGTTCATTCCAATATTCATAGATAAGATCTGTGATTCTCGAGGAGCTAAAGAAAAACTTACCCCTATCGTGATGCCTTGCTCTCTTTTCTCTTGATTAAAACCAGGTCTATCATAAGCACTCAACCGAAAACTCACATTTCTATCTGCTAAGGTTGTATTTTTATTTATTGCAGCATCAATACCAAATCCTTCTCTTGAAGAGCTTTTTGTATACTGTCCATTTAATGTCAATGAACTTGACCATGGTAATTTAGTATATAAGGAAGTCCCCCATGTATTGCCAACGTAACGATCAGATCTGAACTGATTGTTTGAATCATTAGATGTATGTCGCCAAAAAGAACTCATCGAACCTCCTGCGAACAGATTTCGATAATAACGAAGATCTATACTTTGATTCTTTTGACGTTCGCCATCTCTGATAATATATTGACCATAAAAACTATTATTTGGCGATATATTGATATCGGTCCGAGCACTAATTTGGTTTTCAAGTTTTGTTTTTTGTATACTACTACCTAGTACAACTCTAGGAGTTAAAAGATAATCAACTGCCCCTCCCCCCATAATAGAAGAATCATTATCTTGCTTTTTATGATCACCAAATGTTAGGTCCTGCTTTATTCCTCCCCATACATTAACTCGCCACTTTTGAGTTGGATTTCGCCAACCTAATGGTTTGTATATCTGTGATAGTTGTGTATCTACAATTTTCCCATTTTCCAAAATATTAATCGTGATGTCATAAATGCCGCTAGGCAAACGTCGAGTATCTAATGCTTGAACTCCCGATTGAAGCTGCTGTGAATAAATAAGCTTGCCATCACGCCAAATTTCAGCAACAGCAGGGTTTGCTGCCGTAACATAAATAGGAGACGCACTAACGCTTTCCTCATTTACAAGTAAAGTATTTGATGTTCCCCACATAACTCCCGTAACAGAACCAGTGCTAAATCCATTTGTTTCTACATTTCCTTTATCACTATCAGGAGAAAATAGCCCAAATCTAAAAAAATCACCTTGTAACTCTTTTTGAGTATAAAGCTCATAGATATTAGTTTCTTGAGATTGATTTCTTTGACTTGAACTATACGTTTGGAATGATACTTTCTGTGTCCAACCTAATAAAGATGAAACAACAGAAGAATTCAAATTCCATGCATGAGAATCACCTGTTGAAACAGCAGATACATTATTATGCATAATAACGCCATTTGATACAGTTTGAGGTAACGAGATATAAGCATTGTTAGTCTTTTGTATCTCATATTTTGATGTATATAACTTTAACGCAGATGTATCTAAACGATAATCTGCCGACATTAATCCATTTGGACAATTTTTATTGCACTCACCTAAAGATATACCTTTAGTTAAGGCTATTTTCCATTCATCTTTAACAGCTTGGTCGAAAGAGTTTTCCTCATCAAAAATTTGAATAAGACTGATCTCTCCATCTTCGTTAAGCAAAAATGAACCATCAAATAATGGTAGGTCATTAAGATAAACTTGAACCATAACTTCAGAGTTATAAAAATAATTTCTAAAGTCATTAGGTATTTTTATAGAATTATTCGCTAAAAGAATGTCTGAACCAATAGCAATACTAGGAATAAGAAGTAAAGGGAGTAATACTTTCATCAGGGAATTATCCGTACATGCCTGCCATATAAATGGCAGGCATTATTAAATAAAAAGCATCAGTTGATTTTAAAAATTAATTATCTGATGGCGGTGTGACAACTAAAGCGGGTTCAAAGACCATAGAAACTTGCCCTGTAAATGAACCTGCTTCCGTTAACTCCTTATTCTCTTTTTGAGTAATACGAAGGTCAGTACGACCACCTGCTTTTGCTTGATCTGCAGCAACAACAAGAGCGGCTTCATTACTTAATTTAACACCATTAAATGTCACAGCTAATGGAATAGTCTCTGACCCATTAGATAAAAGAGGATCACCCTTTGCATCTGTATTAGTTAATGTTGCCTGAATACCACCAGATGTATTTTTGTATTGAAATTGCTTTGAAAAAGCTTGCAATTTCTTGGTACCTAAATCATAAACCATTTCTTGAGTTTGATTAATCCAACCACTCTCAACAGGGATAACCTGAAAAGTCTCAGCTGGGATTGTCGCTGATAATTCAATCGTATAGCTTTGCTCATCGGCTGCATTTGCAAACATAGAAGCAAAAGTAGCACCAGATAACAAAGTAACCATTAATGATTTTTTTAACATTTAAATAACCTCATATAAAATATAAACAACATATAAACAACATATAAACAACATTATAACTAAATTATAAATTTCAAAGATTAAACCTATTTGATGATATTAATAATTTAGTAATTTCTTTTTACTACCTTCAACTAAGGTAAAACTAATCTTACTTTCTGATTTATTTTCTAAATTGAAGGTTTTTCCAGGTAAAATGAATTGTCGAGTTGATATATCACAATCAATAGAATTCAAGTTACAATACCGAATATCTTCTAAAACAATAGTAGCATTACCATCATTTATCACTTTAATATGACCATTACTTTTATTAATAACAGTATTAAAAATAGGATCTCTGGGCTGAACTATCACAATACTTCCATAGCCTGTTAAAACATTTACTCCAACATCTAATGCTTCTTTTTTATATTTTTCAATTGCATCTTTATTCATTTCAAACCCATCATTTTCCTGAGGAAGGACAGGAGTAAATCGAACTCTAAAATAGCGTTCTTTTTCTCTTTCTCCAGGCCAAATCATTCTAACAGATTGAAATCCAGATGGAGGTATAATCAATCTTAAAGGAGATACAATTAATCTATCTTTTTCTAATTTATTTCCATTAATCGTTTTTTGTGATGATTCAATAGAAATTCCTTTATCTCCAGGTGTAATTTCAAGAACATCAACCCTAACAAATGCAGTAGATGTTCCTGTATTATAAACTCGCTTAGTTATATTTTTAGAATCAGGATTAAATATATCATACATACTACCAATACCAATGGAAGGTGAGGCACATACTGATGTTGTTATGCTCATTAATAACAATGTTAGAATAAAGTGAATACGCTTAAGCATACATAATCCAATTTTTATGTAATAAAAAATAAAACTTTAATTAAAAATCAACATAAATAGCCAATCTAATTCATCTTAAAACTTAAAATAATCCCAGAAAAATAGATTAATGTAAAATGCAGGCTAGTTTTTTTGCGTTAATTCAGTACTGAATTGTTGTAAACTTTGATATTCAATTAAAACTTCACCGGAATCTTCATAAAATACTTCAATAATTAAATCAAGTAACGTTTTATCAATCTCATTTAATAATTGCAGAATGATGTCGATTGAAAATGTTGCTTGTCCTCGTTCTAGTCGAGAGATGTGTTGCTGGGAAAGACCTAATTTTTGACCTAGTTTTTCCCCCGATATACCTAGTAATCTTCTATGTTTTCGAAAAAATGCACCTATGCGAACATTTATATTTAATATGTTGTATCTCATTAACATGATTCACTTGTTTTATTGAAGTAAAATATGGTTAATATCAAAACTATTGGTGCTAAAGACTAAGGTAAATTAAGAGGAGAGGGAAATAGTTTAAGACGATCAATTTTGCTGTTTGTGATAGTTCATGGCTATTGATTTGATTTATATTGATCGTTATTGCCAATGATTTTTGATTTTATGTGTATTACTTTATGATTTTAAATAGATTTTTTATAAGATGTTAAGTTTCTTGGGAAATGATAACGTGAGTTACCAGATTGCGATTGAAATATTAACACACATTCTGAAACTAAATTTGACATATTACGCATTGCTGTTGTTTTTGTCGTTCGATATTAGGGTAAAAATTGGTGATTGAGTATGCGTGATGAATATTGATTTTCAGTGAAATGAACAGAGGACATCAATAAACTGTCAAAAAGACATATACATTTTGTATCAAGTGATATGATGGGCGCCCCCATAATGATTTAATATTTAAATCTTATTGCGTTAAGTTTTTTCAGAGCATAAAGTACCCAAACATGTTACTGAAATAATTTCTAAAGATTGTGAACTTGAGGATGTGCTAGATCTTGGATTTAATTTGATATCCATTTAAATATCAATGACTTGTTTTATTAGGCCGTTCTTGAAATAGCTAAGTTAGAAAAATTTGAATATTCAAATATCAGATAAATGGTGCAATGATGCGAAGTATCGTAAACGGTAGAAAATCATTTTAAAAAATGATACTACGAATACTGGAGGTAGTGCACTTACAGCTTCTTCTCTAGCCAAACAAATCCAAGGAGTCGCCTGTGTGGGCGACTCGGTTTATTGCCCTTCATGTAAAAAAATAGATATTATCGTTGAAGGTGATAGTTTGATGAAAATTAATGGTATCCCTGTCACATTAGAAGTGAAGTGGCATAGTTAATTTGGCCACCTGACTAGAGGTGATATTCTTGCCTCAATAACATCACAGGTGAGCACATGGTTAAGCAATATTCAGCAGAGTTTAAACTCGAAGCCGCTAAAATGGTGGTTGCTTCTACTAGTGCATTTGTCATCACAGGAAGATAAGTATCCATTTAATGGTTTGCATTAAATAAAAAAAGAACACCATAATAGCCATCTTTACGGATGTCCGTAAAGATGGCTTAAAATAGAGTTTAGTTTGATTAACGTTCTAGCTTATGGATGTTATTGGGGTACCACAGCATTCTTTATTTTCCGCCTTAAGAGATGAAAGCGGTTTGACTCTCATTCTGTTATCCTATCTACCCACCCGTATGATAAACATATCCTCCACTGTGAAAAATCCCCCCTTGTTCAAGACAAACATCACGTCCATAGCGTTCATAGTCAAAGTAATGGGATAAATGACCCAGTTGCGCTAAATCATAACAACCACTTTCTTCTATCCAGTAATAACCTAAATCATATTCATTATTGACCCCCGCTAATTGCAGGAAAGAATCTAAATTATCCGCTAAATGAATTAAATCATGGATTGAACTCGTTGAAGAACCGATTTCAATTGCTGCCTGATAACGGTCAATTTCATCAGGCGATAACATGGCTAATCGCGAGGCTAACTCGTTCAACTCATCTAAAAGACTGTATTCTGAAATGTAAGAAGAAAGGCCATCAATGGAGGATTCATAGTCGGTCAAGAAATACTCTTCATAGTGAATACCATCAATGCCAATCCGCATTAAACAGTGTTCTATTTCTTTTGAGGTTGCCGGAAGCTCAAGCCACTCACCAACCAGCACTCCTTCGTTATATTTTCCTAAATTTGTGATAAAAACAGAAATCATCCCCGATTTTAGGCATGGGGAAGCCGTCGCAGTTATACGCATATTCGTGTCCTATTATTGATGTATTGAGTTTAATTAATGGCGATATTTTGATAAAGGGAGCTATTTCCCTTTAGAAGATGATATTGATATAAAAAGCCAATCAGCTGAAAAACAGGCAACTCGCTTTAAAAATGATTAATGACGGTTTAGAGCAGGATAATGAGTTGCCTTACAATCCCGATAACATGTTATGCTTTCTATCATGATCTCAATTTGCGTGGGTTAAAACGAAAAAAGCCCCTGTCCAATTGTCCAATAAACTAGGGTCAGTTCAGACTCACAGACTCCTAAGAGATGAAACCCCATCAGGGGTTTCCGTTAACTTATGGCTATCAATCAAACGTGTATTCACACTCGATACATTCATAACGATCAAATACCACGCCATCTAAAGCTGAACCACTCACAGCCCCAGCAGTAGCTCCAGCGACTAAACGTCCAAATAGAGCCCCTACCGCAGCACCAGCAATCGTCCCTACAACAGGAACAGCAGAGCCGATAGACGCTCCAGCTAGTGCGCCTGATACGCCACCAGCAACAGCTCCTGTCTTTTTCCCTATATGACGTTCACGAATGCGAGTTGAATCGCAGGCCGGGCAACGAATGTAATTTTCCATGATAATTTCCTTTTAGGTTGATTTAAAAGCAAAAAAGCCCCAGTCCGTGAGAACAGGGGCTTTTAGTGGTGTATAGATATTGAATAAGACGTATTACGATATAGTGATTAATGACTATGCTTTTTGGTGATTAAAATTCCCATGAAGAATATTTCCACCATTTCTCAATGAATCGATGTAGTCGGCATACTACCGTAGTATTCGACTCCTCGTATTGCAAATGGCTCTCCTATATGACATGGATAAAGTCTTAGTGATTCATTGGATTATTCAACTTGGCAAAGTCGAATGGCGAAATCGTTTGTTCCCGATTAGCATCCAAGTAATCCGCCCACCATTGCACCATTAATCGGCGTTGATCAATATGTTCTGCCTTATGAATATAAGCAGCCCTCACTGAGTTACGTTCTTGGTGGCTCATTTGCCTTTCTACTGCATCCTTCGACCATAAACCTGATTCAACTAATGAACTACACGCCATCGTTCTAAAACCGTGTCCACAAATTTCAGTCTTCGTATCATAGCCCATCACACGTAAGGCTTTATTGACTGTATTTTCACTCATGGGTTTAAAAGAATTATGAGCGCCCGTTAGGATCAATTCATGTTCACCCGTCCATGCCCAAATTTCTTTCAGTATAGTGATGGCTTGGTGGCTAAGGGGAACTAAATGCGGAGTGCGCATTTTAGCGCCTCTGTGTGAGAATTTAACGCCGGGTATAGGCTTTCGCTGAGCAGGAATCGTCCATAAGGCTTTATCGAAGTCAATTTCAGACCAACGCGCATAGCGAAGTTCGCTTGACCTAATAAACACTAATAAATTTAACATCACGGCTAGTCGAGTGACGGGCTGCCCTTTATAAGCATCGATACGGGCAATGAGTTCAGGTAGACGGTCAAGGTTAAGAGCTGGACGATGTTGGCGTTGTACAGTCGTTACAGCCCCTGCGGTATCAATAGCAGTGTTATAGCCAATAATACCGGATTGCACCGCATAACGCATGACAGCAGCGATACGTTGCTGTAAACGCGCAGCTATCTCATAAATCTCTTTACTTTCTGCTGCACGGATAGGAATAAGCAGGTCAGGGGTTTTGAGGGTAGTGATATCGCGTAATCCAATATAAGGAAAGACATGCGACTCCAAACTCTTTAAAACCTTTTCACTGTGTGATTCAGACCATTTTTTATTGCTGGCATGCCATTGTCTTGCGATGGTTTCAAAAGAGAGATTAGCATCAGAAGCTGCTTTAGCCACACGTTTTTGTTCGCACGGGTCAATACCGTCAGCAATCAATTTTCTTGCTTCATCACGTTTTAAACGCGCCTCTGATAAAGAGACATCAGGGTATAAACCCAATGCTAAGGTTTTCTCTTTACCTAAGTGGCGATAGCGTAATCGCCAGTACTTAGAACCATTAGTGTGAACCAATAAGTGCAATCCTGAACCATCGGTTAATTTATAGGATTTCACATCGGGTTTAGCCGCCCGAATTTTAGCGTCAGTCAGTGCCATAGTGAGCTTCCTGAGAGATAAAGTGGGTACAAAATTCTATCGAACCAGTGTATACCCGCAATTGTACCCGCACAATGGGGTTGATGTGGGTAGAATCGAGTAGAATTCAGTTGAGTTGAAACTTTGGGAGAGTGTTGATTTTAGCGGGCTTTACAAACAAAAACAGACGTCGGTTGACGTCTGTTGATAATAAGGTGGTGCCCGGACTCGGAATCGAACCAAGGATACGCGTTCTATACCAACTTTTTATTGATTAACAGTCGGTTACGTTTTCGCTTCGAGGAGCAATGTACCACTGTTTTGTACCATTTTTCAAGTTTTTTATGACCAGCTAGAGGTTATAATCTAGCTGGTGGATAAGTGCCAAATTGTACAAGGCCAGATTTGACCATACAAAAAGCTAACAGCTCGCTTTACATCAAGAGTGGGTATCATTATTTCTTGAGTTCTTTGTTAATATTGCTTGCAGCCTTATGATTATTGTATTCAGCTACTTCTATTTTTTATAGTGTGGAAATTAAATGAAAAAAGAAAAAATATTTATAACGTTCCTAATGATTTTTTTCGCATGTTGTCTGGTTATTATAGTTGGGAGTTACATTTTTAACTTCTATAATAGTTCTATATCAAGTGATCCATCTGACTGGGGAGTTTTAGGAGATTATTTCGGCGGTGTTCTTAATCCATTTATATCCTTGATAACACTGCTGTTTTTGATAAAAACGTACTTATCTCAGAGAAAAGAACTTTATCAAAGTGGAGAAGCTGCGGATGAGCAGCGTCAAATTTCACAAAAGACTGCTCGCATCCAGTTATTAAGCACCCAAATTTCAGAATGCTATGAACGTATTGCCTTGTATAGAGGTGAAATGGAGGGCGTAACCTTCGCCATGAATAATGGAAAAAGCTATACCGGAATTGATGGTGAACTTTACTATTCAGATGATAAACAAAAGGCTTACAGGGAAAAGATGGCAAGTAAAATACAGGTGAAATTAACAGAAATAGATAAATATCTAATACAAATAGATTCCCTTTCTATTTGAATTTCAAGCCTCTAACACTGGCGGAAATGATATGATAATTTAGTGCTCATTATATTTATAGTTAGTTAATGCCGGATGCCCGCTCAGACTCGACAGATTTTATCTACAAAACCTGTCGAGTCTGAGTCAATACAACTAAATTATCTTTTTGATACTGGCGATATCTTCATCGGTCAGTATTCCATTTTGCTTTAATGGAGCTAACTCAGCAAGAAATTCCAGTGAGTCTATCTTTAGTGAGGTAAGCGATATTTCATAGATTAGTTCTCTCTTTTTGCTGTCTAATTCTTCTTGAGTAATCATATTGGCATCAAATAATGCTGATAGCTTGGTTAATGTTGATATGAATTCTTCTGGGGTAAACAACCTTTCTTTGTCTTTATGCTTTTCTGTGAGATAAATCATACTAATAGAGCCGATAATTGAAGCAATTATGACATAGATACCAGTTCCCCCATGGTATATTAGATTCCCCATACGGCGTGAATATTCATCAGTATCAAACAAGTTCATTGTTACAAAGGGATAAGCAGCTAATAGCATGATGACTAATATACATAATGTAATATATTTGTTAGGTAAACGCTTTCCTTTGGTTAATATATTCATGCCAATACCAATGGATATTGGAGTCGCAATTGATAGCGCATAGAGGACAATGCTATTAAATTCGTACATATAGAATAGTGAGACGACTACTCCAATGATAATGCATGCGATACCTTGGGCTATGTCAGTTTTTGCTCTTGATTCAATTGTATCAGCAAAGGCAGGGTAGAAGCTTGCAGATATGATTAATGAGGTAATGAATAGCAAAATTCTGACAAATACTGTATCAGTATAGAAACGATATGTGCTAAAGGTATACGCTCCGATTATTTCTTGAGTGTATAAGATTGAACCAATAGCAACTAAGCAGCCAATGATTAACAAGAGTTTTGAAATGTTTGTCATAAGTTAGTTTCCTGATGTTCTTACTGTTGCGTTGCTTTTGTTGATGTACAAGGAATCCAGCGATCACGAAAAAGTAAAAACATTTCTGACCTTCCTTTTTGGTCATGAATTTTTATTAACGTTTTGATGTAGTATTCTTTGTTTGCAAATATGGCGATTGGGTTATCTGTTGTTCCTTCGTAATGACTGAATGGTAGAAAAGGTAAACCTTCCATTGAGATTGATGATTGTTTAACATCGTCAGGTATTATCATGTCTAACCGAATACCATTTGTGCATACAAGCTTTATATTGACAGTGCTGGCATAGCCAACAGTGGTATACAATACAGCTAGTGTTAGGATGATTTTTAAGTACTTCATTACCTTTTTTCCAGTAAATCAGGGCGGTTTTCCCTGATGATTCGATAAATGCTAGTAATGCCAATGCCGAGTTGACGCGATATGTCCGGCTTACTGAGTCCAAGTTCAACCAGCTCAATGATTTCTTGTGATTTCTCCCTAGCCGTTGCTTTGCGGCCTATGTATTTGCCTTGCTGCTTAGCCAAGGCGATACCTTCGGCTTGACGCTCTAGCATGATTTCACGTTCGAACGTGGCGATGGCACCAATCATGGTTAACATCAGTTTGCCCGTAGGCGTACCTGTATCAATGCCGATGTTCATAATGAGCAGTCGGACTTGTTTTGCTTCTAAGTGGTCTGAAATTTCCAGCAGATGCTTTGTGTTGCGTGCTAGGCGGTCGAGCTTGGTAACTTTCACCGTGTCGCCTTCACGAACGTAATCAAGCAATGCCATGAGTTCGGGGCGGTTGTCTTTTGCACCGCTGATGATCTCTTTGAACACTTTGTCGCAGTCTTGTAATGCATTGAGTTGTGCATCTAAGCTTTGGCCTCGTGTGGATACACGGGCGTAGCCAACAATAGCCATTATTTCCTCCAGACCCTGCCAATAGAGCATGCTAAGATGTGTAAACATGCCAAAACTACAAACAAGGGTTTTGGCAGGCCTGTAAGCCTTGTTACACTGTTCATTCGGTGGAGTGCCGTTAAGGCATGCTTATTGGTAGGTGTGATAATGAAATTTGAGTTAGGTTAACAGTAAGCTGTTGATATCGTTTTTAGAATGTGAAAGGCTGCGGTGATGAGTCCTTTAATGAAAGCAGTCAACAGAACTGTTTTCATACCAGACCTCTTTCAGCCAGAGAAACTGTTTTACCGCCTGCAACAATGATATGATCGAGTAGTGTGATGTCGAGCAGCTTCATTGTCTCTTTTAATGTTCGGGTCGCTGCAATGTCGCTTTCTGACGGCGTTGGCGTACCAGATGGGTGGTTATGGGCACAAATGATGTTAGCAGCGTTAAGTTTTAAGCCTAACTTGGCAATCTCTCGGGGAAAAATGCTGGTGTAGTTAATGGTGCCGTTGAACATTTCAGCGTACTGAATCACCTGATTCTGACCATTAAGAAAAATCACAGCAAAGACTTCTTGCTCTTTATCGCCAAGGTGGACGGCTAGAAAATCTTCGGTATCTTTTGGGGATGACAGCTGTTCTGTTCGGTAAAGCTGTTGTGATAGGTACTCACGGACTTCGTGTATTTGTTGCTTCATGATAAGCTCCTGATTGTTGTTTCAAGGAGCTTATACCGGTTGTTAGGGCAATTATTGAGCAGGGTTGCCCCTGCTGGTAGTTATAGCCATGTGACCTTTGGATAAGCTCGTTTTAATGGTTTAGAGTTTGCATATCTATCACGAAACTCCATATCCACACCTCCAAAAGGGTCAAGTAACTCTTTTAGGCATCTGGCCTTCCAGAGTACATCCACTTCGGATAGGCGGCTTTCGTAGTGTGTTTTTTTTATATGCTTAAGAATTTTATCTTCAATTTCGTCAGGTAGAGCACCTTTAACGATCAAGTTAATATCAAAAGCTTTTTCAAGAAGGTTAGTCTGATACTCAGTCGCATAGACGGTGATTTTGTGTTTTGCCATGGTGTTTTCTCCGTTGGCATGTTATCTATTCTTTGCTCATAAAGAGAAAGAATTGAGTGCCGATTTATCAGCATTTTTATAAACTTTCCATAGAGAAAACTCACAGAAAAAGTTTACTTATATGCCGTTTAATCGGCACTGAGGTTTTAAACAGTAAAGATTGAACTTTCTTTATTGGTCACAGAGCCTAGCTCATGGTCAATCAGAGCGATACCGCGAAAGCTGGCCTTATTGTTACGGCGGATCTTCTTAAAGCCACGCTCAACCATCTTCTTCGTGAAAATACGTTGCGTCATTCGCCATTCGTTCCCTTCACTGGCAAAGCTTAGAAATGCACTGTACAGATCACTGGCAGCGGTGTAAGCATCCGGTTCTAGCCTGCAACCTTCGAGGAATTCACCGATGAGGTCGCTTTCTTGTCGATACTCGTCGTTAGCCGCAATGACCGCCGCAGGGAGTGAGCGTTTAAGGCCTTCGGCATGCCATGCCTGTACGCCTTCCAGTGCCCAGTTTAAGATACCTTGCATCTCCCTGCCTAATTTTACGGGTAACTCAGGGTCAATCTGTGCTGCCGTGAAGTTTGCCGCAAAAGGAATTAAGCACATCCGACGCCACATACCGTGAGACATATCGTAAATGGCAGGCTTGTGGTTGCCGATAATTACTAGGCTGAATTGCGATTGAAACTCCAGCTCGTGCTTGCCGTATACTTGCCGTGCGACTAAGGTATCGCCGCCTGTCATGGCTTTAATGAGCGTGTCATCAAGGCGACCATTTTCAGGCAATTCATTGGCAACGACTAACCGTTTCCCCGGCAACTTGGCTAATGAGGCATTAGGACCTCCGCTGTTTTTATTCATCATGAGGACGTCACTGTTTATCTGTGTCGCATAGCTGCCCATCAGTGACTGAATAACCTGAATGAACGTCGATTTGCCATTGCTGCCGTGACCGTAGAAGAAAAACAAGAGCTGTTCATCTGTTCGGCCTGTTAAGAAGTAACCCACCAGCCGTTGCAAGAAGCTAGCGAGTTCAGTATCGCCGACGGTGATATCATTAATGAATCGCACCCATGTTGGGCATTTTGCATTCGGATTGAAATCAACTGGCGTATAACGTGTGATAAAGTCACGACGGCGGTTCTCACGGTATTCACCCGTGTTTAAGTCTATAACGCCGTTGGCGACCCCGAGTAACATAGGATCAGCGTCAAGGTCAATTGTACGCACTTCCAATTTAGGCTTCACCAATTCAATCATCGCCTTTAACTTCGGTAGGTTATGAAGTTGTCCGGCTGCTTTTATCAGTTGAGTACCTTTGTTGTCGTCGTCTGCAAGCACTTTATGACCTTCTGCTAGCATGTCAGCGGCAACTTGCTTGGGGTATTCCATGACCTGAACACCAGCTGGCTTCCATTGATTATCAATAAAATGAATGAAGCTATCAGTTTCACGAACATAGCATAAATCATGACCAAACCGACGGGCAAGACGGTTAGCATTACCCACGTCATTGAAGCCCTCAGCACCGCAGGAGTTCGGTAGGTTGGTGACGGGTGTTTCTGTCAGCGGTATAAATGTTTGCTCAGCTTCGAGTGCTTGCCAATCGCCACCTTGACGAATAAACTCATCAATATCACTGCCACGTTGTGGCACAATGTAATGCGTTGCAGATGGGAATTTAGAACGGTATCGGTCACCAGCATCATCATTATCAAAGTAAGTATTGATAGGACGCCCCAAAGAATTGATATAATCAACTTGCGACTGGCTAAGTGAGCCAATCGATGCAAGTACAGGGGCAGTATATCCTGCTTCAATTAGCGTCAAGGCATCATTTTCACCTTCGACAAGGGCAATCGTTCCGGGCTTTTCCAGTGTTTGCTGTCCGTACCAATGCGCTTCTGGCAACCAGTATTTTTTCGGTTGCTGAAACTTGAAGGCCTTTTTCGGGTCTTTAAAGGTAAAGCGAACGATCCTTCCATTGTGAAAGTGCGGGTAGACATATACCCCAGCAGGTACGATATCGATAATGCGACCATTAACTTCACGAAACATGCCGGTAGCTAAGAGGGTTTCATCATCATATTCACCGGAGAGCGTGGCGTAACATTGCCCATCTGCAAAACCGATACGGTGTTGCTCAAGCAATCGCGGTGAGTGTCCACGTTGCTCAACTTGATAGTCTAATGCTTCGTCAGTCAGATTTTGGGCATAGTACAGGGCAATATCCGTGAACACGCTTGAAATCAAGTTATGATCTCGGCTATCTTCTTCGACTCTGATTTCTACAGGTGCAATTGATGGAATTTCACTCGTGCTAGTGAGATAGCGAGCAGCTTCAACGACATCCGTTAGCCCTTTGAGTTTCAATACTAAGTCAAGTACGCTACCGTGTTCTTCGCAAGAATAGCAATGGTATTGGTTGCTATCAGTATACAAGCGAAAACAATCTTTATGATTGCAACATGGGCAGGTCTTATCTTCTGGCTCTAGAATGTTTGAACCACAAGAAATGGCATTGATACCTGTTATTTGTGTGAAAGTATTGCTTATTGAGGTGCTGCTATTTAGAAGTTTAAAATCATGCTTAAGCATAATGTTAATCTCAAGCCACATCTTTTGCGGTGGCACACAATGGAAGGCCGTGGAACACCTTCCGGATGGAGTCGAACTCCATCATCAGATAAGCTTGCTGAGCTATGGAAGTAGATTACTTTCTTGCTATCTTGTTGTAAAGCAATATTTTTATGCCTAAATGCCTCAACTTTGAATTTGTTAGATGGGTGCTGTAAAAACTAGTATTGTAAATATTTGTAAGCTAAATACAGCTTGGTTAATAGATGGTTTTGTCAATGAAATCGGCATGGATGACCACGCCGTAGATTCGAAGGGGTTATGATCGCTTCCAGATATCCAGTACGGGAAGTTCTAACCGAGGTATCGTTTGAATCAGCTCTTTCTTGGCTTCAATAGGGTATGAGCCATACCCACCGCTAACGTCTTCTTGAGCATGACCTGTAATGTCATTTTGGATATCTTTTCTGGCGTTGATGCTTCGGCAATGAGTGATAAACGTATGCCTAAAGCCATGAGTCTGTTTGATTTCTTTACGAGTGATACCGTGGCTTCGAATGTACTTGCCCCACCAGCGAAGGAAATTATAAGACGACTTGCCTGAGGGGTTTTTTCGTTCAGTAAATAGATAGTGATTACGGCTTTTAACGTATTCAAGGAAGCCTAAATCAATGATGTGGCTGTGAAGCGGCACAACACGAGGTAACCCTGTTTTCGTTGATTGTTCGCCAGTCGATTCGATTTGAATGCAATAAATGCCGCTATCCCTGATGATATTTTCAGTATAGAGCTGAGTAATTTCTTCAACTCTGGCACCTGTATAGTACAGAATGATTGGCACCCAGTAGGCCATTGCACCATGAGGCGTTTCTTCACCGTGGAAGAGTGGAGTGTTAAAGATAAGAGCGATTTCATCACGAGTGAAACCACGTTCTTTAGGCGTTTGGCGTTGCCGTTTACGTTTAGGCATTAAGCTAACAGGGTTTTCTGAAATAAGCTCATCCTCAGTGGCTAAGCGAAAAATAGACGACAAGGCCATGAGTTGATTTCTGGCCGTTTGGGGGCTGATTTTTTCGCCGCTGAGTTCTGCTTGCTCTTTTAACGGTAGCTTTTTAACGGCTTTAGAAGGGCGGCATGGCAGCCGCTCAAGGAGTTGCCTAAAATCAGCCATGTCGTGCTTGGTGATATCTTCTATTGGTTTGCTACCAATAAACTCCTCAAAGCGATTGACGGCTGTCTCGTAGGCTTTAATCCGCTTTTCTGCTTCACGCGGCTCTGCATAGCGGACATGTTCTTTATAGCGTTCAAACATCATGCTAAAGCTGATTGTGGGTTTAGCGGCTTTTTCTTGGGCGGTGGCAGCATATTTAGGCAGAATGTTAAGTATGTGCATTTCGGCAGCTTGCATTCTATAGTCAGCTAAACGCCATGCTAACGTTACTTTCCATGTTGGCGTAAGTTCAACAGGCGTTAGTTCAAGTGACTCCTTTAATTCATGCCTGAGCAATTGGAGCAGCTCGATATCACGTTGCTGATAATCATCAGGGACGTTGATAGCTGGAGAATTAAATAAATCATCGGCTGGCATAGCAGAGTAGTTAGGGTAATCGTCATTTTTTTCGAGGTAACAACGAATTATCCTACTTTCAGGCGACAGGTCTAAACCATAGAGGGAATCGACTAAATAGCGTTCTTTAATAAGTTCAGGTTGTGGAAGAATAAAAGTTAACCAGCTTGAGGCTATGCGTTCAATATCATCTTTGGTAATAGCTTGCTCAGCGTGCAGAGTTCTTCTTGCCGCGTCAATTTCAGCTTGCATTAAGGCAATGACGGCTGGAGCTTTACGTTTTGCTTCTGCGAGGTCTTTAGTTTGCAGTGAACGTTTAAGCTCACCTTTTCCGAGGGTGTTTTTAAGGTCGGCAGGCACTGCCATTCTGAGGTTATAAACCCCGTGTTTGTTCTTAGTTGGCTGTATCATCGTGCTCATGAATGTACCACCATTCTGTACCACCGTGAAGCAGATTCGGTGATGAGTGAAAGATGAAATTCACTGATAAACCAATAAGTTAATGATATAGAAAGCAAAAACCCCCGCCGAAGCGAAGGTTATAAATGCGTGGTGCCCGGACTCGGAATCGAACCAAGGACACGGGGATTTTCAATCCCCTGCTCTACCGACTGAGCTATCCGGGCAACGGGGCGCATTAAACCGTATTAGGTGGTTGGCGTCAACGAATTTTTGCTAAAAAAACGCAGTTTTTAACTGAGTGTTTTCTTTTTCAGCAAAAATTGTTGGTTTAACGCGCGATTACTGTTTTATTAACTTAAAGCTCCTTTTTTACGGCATAACGCAATAGTTAAAATATCCTCTGAGAGATGCTGAGCAATTTCGACATCTTTAATATCTCTTTGAATCAGTAAACGATTCAAACAGCCCTCTAAAACTAATTCCATTTGATTTGCCACGAGCACGGGGTCTTCAATATCTAATTCATCTAATAACTCTTTGGTATATAGAAAAGAGTTATCTTTTTGTATTCGGCTTAGTTGATGGATAGGGTGCTGTGGATCAGGATAGTGATTACAGGCTGAGACAAATAAACATCCTGGGAAACGCCCTTCGCTAACACGTTGGTACAGCTGTTGGTAGCGTGCGGAAAGTTTTTGTTGGGGGCTTAACGACTCATCTAAACGTGTTTGACGTTGCCAAATTTCAATCTGTTGCCCATGATAACGCAGGCAATCGTACACTAAGGCCTCATCATCAGGCCAAAATTGGCGGATCATGTTGAAATCAGGGGCTATCTCATGGAGAAGATGCTCGGTAGAGGCAGAGAGGCCTTGTTTTTCTAACTGGTTTAGAGCATGGCTTAAAATTTGTTCGCGCTGTACTGACATTGTTAGCTCCATCACAATATTGTTCTCATCTTCCCATCATAACAATGATCATTATTGATTTATAGCAGTTTGCTTTGTGAGCAATATTGTTGATGACAAAAATAGGTAAGGTGTGATCAGGGTAACTGTCAGACAATTTGCAGTATGAGAGCTATCAACATGATACGATTAAATAATTATCGTGTTTTTCATAGGTACTCATCATGAAAATTATTATAGCTCCAGATTCATTCAAAGAGAGCATGAGTGCAGAATCTGCTGCCGATGCCGTGAAACAAGGCTTCCAAGCGGTATTTCCTGATGCAACGTTTTTAAGTCTACCCATAGCAGATGGTGGGGAAGGTACGGTTGATGCGTTGATTGCCGCTGCGAGCGGAGAAAGAGTATCTGTTGAGGTATTTGATCCACTCAATAAACCTATAACAGCAGCTTATGGTTTGCTTCATCAAGGAACGACAGCAGCGATTGAAATGGCTGCTGCAAGTGGATTGATGTTAGTTCCGCCAAAAGAGCGTAACCCGATGCTAACCAGCAGTTATGGCACAGGTCAATTAATTAAAAATGCCTTAGATAAAGGCGTACAGCAGATTATTTTAGGTATTGGTGGCAGTGCAACGGTTGATGGTGGCGTTGGTATGCTGCAAGCCTTAGGGGCTGTTTTTTATGATGAGCAGCAACAACGGCTAGGCCAAGGGGGGGAAGTACTCAATAAGATCGCCAGTATTGATATTTCAGGTCTCGACCCTCGTTTAAAAGATTGTGACATTGATGTGGCGTGTGATGTGGACAACCCTCTTGTTGGTGAGCGTGGTGCCGCTACAGTATTTGGTCCTCAAAAAGGGGCAACACCTGAAATGGTTGCCATGTTAGAACGTGGGCTGAATCAACTGGCAAATGTAATAAAAAGCACAACAGGTATAGATTACCGTCACTTAGCAGGAGGTGGTGCGGCTGGAGGAATATCTGTCGCCGCAGCCGCCTTTTTGGGAGCACAACTAAAACCGGGCATCGATATTGTGATTCAAGCGGTCGATTTAGAAAAAGAGATGATGGATGCTGATTTAGTGATCGTTGGTGAAGGGAGTATGGACGGGCAAACCGCAGGGGGGAAAGCACCGATTGGTGTTGCCAAAGTGGCGGCAAAATACCATGTTCCAGTGATAGCATTAAGTGGTGTGTTAGGGAAAGGTGTGGACGCTTTACATCAAGAAGGCATTGATGCTTTCTTTAGCATATTGCCTCGCTTATGTGCGCTCGACGAAGCATTAAATGAAGGCGCCATTAATTTACAGCAGACTGCTTATAATGTGGCGAAGGTGTTAAAAATAGGGCAGAAGCTTTAATCGCGCGACGATAGGTTAATTCATCACGGATAGCTGTTTTGATGACTTAATTGCTTTTATGAGGTGAATGATAGCGATTTATGGCTTGATGACTGCACATTCAAATCTAAACATGCCCTGCTATCTGTGCAATGGCGTATGAATAAATCTGCTAGTAGGATACGGTCTGGGTTATCCGTGCAACGCTATTTAGTTTTTAAAAGAAAACCCGCAAAATATTGCGGGTTTTTGTATGGGTAGAATATCCAATAACTACAGGATCATACCGCCGAATAGGAAACCGAAGGTAACAGCTAAGATCACGGCAATAGTGCCCGGAATAAAGAATGGATGGTTAAAGACGAAACGGCCAATGCGTGTGGTTCCGGTATCATCCATTTGTACAGCAGCAACCAGTGTTGGGTATGTTGGTAGAATAAACAGACCAGATACTGCTGAGAATGATGCGATAGCTGTCAGTGGGCTAACATGAAGCGCGAGTGCCATAGGCATCAACGCTTTTGCTGTTGCAGCTTGTGAGTACAGTAGAGCTGAGCAGAAGAAGAAGATCACGGCTAGCATCCATGAATGTTCATGGATCAGGTCACCCGCTGTTGCTTTAATCCAATCAATATTATGTTGTACGAATGTATCACCTAACCATGCAACACCTAAAATACAGATACATGCGCTCATACCGGCTTTAAAGGTACTTGAGTTAAGGATCGCGTCTGTATTGACTCGGCATAAAATAGTGATGAGGGTCGCTACACTCAGCATAATGATTAAGATAGCATTAGTGGTGTTCATCAATGGTGTTTTGACTATTTCTAAGCTTGGGCTGTTGATAATAGCGTAGACAACAACACCGACAACGCCTAGCAAGAACAAAAATACAGATGATTTTGCACCAGGTTTGATAGCTTTAACTTGGCTACCACGCAGTTCAACTAAGCCTTCTGCTAAACGTTTTTGGTAAACAGGATCATCAGACAGTTTCGAGTTAAACGTCCAAGAGATGATGAATGACATCAAAATGATAGCAAGGAAAGTGGATGGCAGTAAAATAGCGAGCAACGTAATATAGCTAACAGTGTTACCTGCACCGACCATGGCGGAGTTTTCCATTACAGAGGCCATATACACAACTGCCGCTGAGATTGGGGACGCTGTAATACCAATTTGAGCTGCAACAACCGCAGTTGAAAGTGGGCGGCAAGGTTTGACGCCTTGTTCTTTTGCCACTTCTGCAATGACGGGTAAAGTTGCTAAAGAGATATTCCCTGTACCAGCAAATAAGGTTAGGAAATAGGTCACGATTGGTGCAAGGATGGTGATGTATTTAGGATTACGACGCAGTAGTTTTTCTGTCTGATCGACTAAGTAATCAAGTCCACCTGCAATTTGCATTGCAGAAATGGCAGCGATCACAGCCATAATAATAGAGATAACGTCAAATGGTATAGTACCTGGTTTTACGCCAATAGCAGCGAGTACCAGTACACCTAGGCCACCGGCAAAGCCGATACCTATCCCACCGAGACGGGCCCCCAAAAATATGGCCAGCAGAACAATGATAAATTCTACGGCTAACATAGTGTTTACTCCTCGACAAATTTAAAATTAAAAATATGAAACTGTAGTGTTAATTTTTTGTGTGTGCATAAAACTAAAAAGGCACGCTTTCCGAAGGAGAGGCGTGCCTTGATTTTTAAGAGTTATTTATGGTTAGCATAAACGATTAGTCATCAAATCTTTTCGCTTTATAAGCTGGGTGTTTTAGGTTCTCAACAGAGAAAATATCATCCAGCTGCTCTTCGGTCAGTAGGCCGCGCTCCAGAACGACTTCACGGACACTCTTGCCTGTTTCAGCACAGATCTTACCTACGATATCACCATTATGGTGACCAATGAATGGGTTCAGGTAAGTAACAATACCGATAGAGTTAAAAACAAACGCTTCACAGATTTCTTTGTTCACTGTGATACCGTTAATGCATTTTTCAACTAAGTTACGGCACGCATTGTTCATCAGAGAAATGGATTCAAACATCGCTTGACCGATAGCTGGCTCCATTACGTTCAACTGTAGCTGACCCGCTTCAGCTGCCATTGTAACACAAACATCGTTACCGATAACTTTGAAACAAGCTTGGTTAACCACTTCAGGAATAACTGGGTTAACTTTTGCTGGCATAATTGAAGAACCTGCTTGTAATTCAGGCAGATTGATCTCTTTGAGGCCTGCACGTGGGCCAGAAGACAGTAAGCGCAAGTCATTACAAATTTTAGATAGCTTAACGGCAAGGCGTTTTAGGCCAGCGTGAACGGTGATGTATGCACCACAGTCAGATGTCGCTTCAATCAGGTCTTCTGCCGGTACACAAGGTAAGCCAGTCACTTCTGCTAATTTCTCAACAGCCAATTTTTGGTAGCCCGGCGCAGTATTCAAACCTGTACCGATTGCCGTTGCACCTAAGTTCACTTCTAACAGTAATTCAATACTACGTTTTAGGTTTTTCTCTTCTTCTTTTAAGAGCGTTGCAAAGGCATGGAATTCTTGACCAACGGTCATTGGTACAGCATCCTGCAATTGGGTACGGCCCATTTTCAGAATGTCTTTGTATTCTTCTGCTTTTTTCTCAAAACCTTTTTTCAGGTATTCAACCGATTCAATCAGTTTTACAACGGAGTTGTATACGGCGATACGGAAACCTGTCGGATAGGCATCGTTGGTTGACTGACTTTTATTTAAGTGGTCATTAGGATTTAGGTATTCATATTCACCTTTTTTATGACCCATCAGTTCAAGACCAATGTTTGCAAGGACTTCGTTGGTATTCATGTTTAGTGATGTACCTGCACCACCTTGGAATACGTCAACAGGGAACTGGTCCATGCATTTACCGGTATCCAGTACAACATCACATGCTTTGATAATGGTATCTGCAATGTTACGTGGAATAGTGTGAAGTTCTTTGTTCGCCATTGCTGCCGCTTTTTTAACCATTACCATGCCGCGAATAAATTCTGGCACGTCGTTAATGGTGCGGTCGCTGATATAAAAGTTTTCAATCGCACGCAGAGTATGAACACCGTAATAGGCATCAGATGGGACTTCTTTCTGACCTAACAGGTCTTCTTCGATACGAGTATTGTTTGACATGAGAACCTTCTTAATTAGATTACAGTTACTGTCTATTATGCGCTTTTAAAAAATATATACCGTAAAACAAAACATTCTAGGTGTTAAACACCTGTTACTCCATTATCAGCATGATGATCTACTGATTTATGAGTAGATGATATGCGGTTCTTTAATGATTACCTTGAACCTAGATCACTATATAGTTTGATTTATGAAACAGATTTCAAAATATGTGAACATACTCACAGATGAAACCAAAAAAATTAGAAATCTCCATGAGTTGAAAAGCGTTATAGTGACCTCCATCATTATGTCTATACTATGTGAAAAAGCGAATGTTGTTGTTTGTCTCTTAGATACAGTTCACAAAGGTTTTCCAAGAGGCGAGAACTAACCTATATCCAACGAACTTCTGGGTGTGAATAGGTGGCAAACTCTCTGAGAACATGACTCGAATAGAGAGTGGTCGATACTTGAGCAATAAGAAGAACGAAGGAGATAGCTGATTGAAATAAAGGAGAACTTGTGCGCTGGTTACCGCTAATATTGATATGTCTTCTCATTTATATTGAGTCCGTCATATTCGTTCGTGTTGCTTCAGAAATTGGGGTATTGGCAACACTCATACTGGTTGTGTTGACATCTTGTTTGGGAATTTCTCTGGTCAAAAATCAGGGAATGAAAAATGTCATGCAGATCCAGCAAAAAATGGCAGCAGGTGAAAGCCCCGCAGCAGAAATGATTAAAAGTGTTGCGTTGGTGCTTGCTGGCTTCTTATTAATCCTGCCAGGGTTCTTTACTGACTTTATTGGTTTGCTGTTATTGTTACCTCCTGTGCAAAAATTGTTCGTCATGCGTTTGATTCCACATATCCGTTTTTCCCAAACTGGAAATGGTTTTAGTGCAGGGCGTAACAATCCATTTCAACAAGGGGATACATTTGAAGGGGAATTCCAACGTAAACAGGATGATCCATCATATAAACTCGATAAATCCGATGATTCTAACGAATCAGAAAAAGATAACCGCTATAAGTAAGAGCCCCCATTAAAATAGGGAAGGTAAAAACAAAAAAATTTTATCTTCCCCCCTTGAAGTCACTCCAATTAGCCCCAATCTGCTGAAACATGGTACTGGTTTATTTAGGCATACTGGTATCGTCCTTTTACCTAGTGTGGACTTTATTTATAGGAGAACTATTAATGAAAATTCGTCCATTGCATGACCGTGTTATCGTCAAGCGTAAAGAAGTTGAATCAAAATCTGCAGGCGGTATCGTTCTGACTGGCACTGCAGCAGGTAAATCTACGCGTGGTGAGGTCCTCGCCGTTGGTAATGGTCGCATCCTTGAAAATGGTGAAATCAAAGCGTTGGATGTGAAAGTCGGCGACATCGTTATTTTTAACGACGGTTATGGCGTGAAAGCTGAAAAAATCGACAACGAAGAAGTGCTGATCATGTCAGAAAGTGACATCCTCGCGATTGTTGAAGCGTAATTTTCACTTAGATCTTCTCAACTAACGAAAAGAATTTAAAGGAAAGAAATAATGGCAGCTAAAGACGTTAAATTTGGTAATGACGCACGCGTAAAAATGCTTCGTGGTGTGAATATTCTAGCAGATGCAGTTAAAGTAACTTTGGGCCCTAAAGGCCGTAATGTGGTTCTTGATAAATCATTTGGTTCACCAGTTATCACTAAAGATGGTGTTTCTGTTGCACGTGAAATCGAATTAGAAGATAAATTCGAGAACATGGGCGCACAGATGGTGAAAGAAGTTGCTTCTAAAGCTAACGATGCAGCGGGTGATGGTACAACAACTGCAACAGTTCTGGCGCAAGCTATTGTTACTGAAGGTCTGAAAGCCGTTGCAGCGGGTATGAACCCGATGGATCTGAAACGTGGTATTGATAAAGCAGTAGTTGCAGCTGTAGAAGAGCTGAAAGCACTGTCTGTTCCATGTTCAGACTCTAAATCTATCGCACAGGTTGGTACAATTTCTGCAAACTCTGACGAAACCGTTGGTAAGTTAATTGCAGAAGCAATGGATAAAGTCGGCAAAGAAGGCGTTATCACTGTTGAAGAAGGTACTGGTCTGGAAGACGAACTGGATGTTGTTGAAGGTATGCAGTTCGATCGTGGTTACCTGTCTCCTTATTTCATCAACAAGCCAGAAACGGGTGTTGTTGAACTGGAAAACCCATTCATCCTGTTAGTTGATAAAAAAGTATCTAACATCCGTGAACTGCTGCCAGTATTAGAAGGCGTTGCTAAAGCGAGCAAACCACTTCTGATCATCGCTGAAGATGTTGAAGGCGAAGCACTTGCGACACTGGTTGTTAACACCATGCGTGGTATCGTGAAAGTTGCTGCGGTTAAAGCACCTGGTTTCGGTGATCGCCGTAAAGCAATGCTGCAAGATATCGCTATCCTGACTAACGGTACTGTTATCTCTGAAGAGATCGGTATGGAGCTTGAAAAAGCGACATTAGAAGATCTGGGTCAAGCAAAACGTATCGTCATCAACAAAGACACAACAACTATCATTGATGGTGTTGGTGAAGAGTCTGCTATCGCAGGTCGTGTTGCACAAATTCGTCAACAAATCGAAGAATCAACTTCTGATTATGACCGTGAAAAACTGCAAGAGCGCGTTGCTAAATTAGCTGGCGGTGTTGCTGTAATTAAAGTTGGTGCGGCAACTGAAGTTGAAATGAAAGAAAAACGTGCTCGCGTCGACGATGCGCTGCACGCAACTCGCGCAGCGGTTGAAGAAGGTGTTGTTGCTGGTGGTGGTACTGCACTGGTACGTGTTGCCGCTAAACTGGCTTCACTGAAAGGCGATAATGAAGAGCAAAACGTGGGTATCCGCGTTGCACTGCGTGCGATGGAAGCACCAATGCGTCAAATCGTCACTAACGCAGGTGAAGAAGCTTCTGTTGTTGTTAACAAAGTTAAAGCAGTTCAAGGCAACGAAGGCTACAACGCAGCAACTGACACTTATGGTGATATGATCGAGATGGGTATCTTGGATCCAACTAAAGTAACTCGTTCTGCATTGCAATTCGCTGCATCTATCGCTGGTCTGATGATCACAACTGAAGCGATGATTACTGAAATGCCTAAAGATGAAGGCCCTGATTTAGGTGCTGCAGGCATGGGCGGTATGGGTGGAATGGGCGGTATGATGTAAGCCAATTGGCCGCATCACGCTCACACAGTCAATAAGAACTGTTAAGCCTTCTAACCGGTATTGTTGGTATTAACCGACAATACCGGTTTTTTATATGAATAAATATGTTTGAGTTGATTGATGGTAGGCCGACCGAATGTCTAAAGTGAAGAATATCGATAATCTAAAATGACGCGAAAGATTTCGATACGCTTATTTTGAGTAAAAGCCCTTGAATTTGCTAATTGTATAATTGTGCATTTATTTTTGCGCAAAGACCGTGCGGCAGGTTATATTTGGAGTAAGGCAAAAGGTGGTTTGGTGAGTAACCAAAGGTGAAAGCGTTATAGGCTCTTTATATTTCATGTGATGTTTCGAATTATTTAGAGTATACGCGTTTTATGGTAAGCTTTGTTTGCTGACGAGGGTGGGCAAATTTTATGGTCATGCCTTTGTTGATACTTTGAACCGTTATCCATATCTCTCAATATAGATCTGGCGAATTTTGGCTGTAAATAGGCGCTCGAGTGACTATAATTTAGTAGCGCTAATGAAGATCAATTCAATGATGCCGTTAATAGCAACGGTATATTGAACAAAGAAGGGAATGAGTGGTTCTCAAACCAGCTGCAAAAACACTATGATAAATGAGGGAAAACATGCGTATTAAAGTATTGCTTGGTGCTGCTGCATTACTACTTTTAGCAGGTTGTTCGACAACAACTAATTTAACTGCGGCGGGCTCACAAGTTCGTTTTGTTGAAAACCAACCTGGAAGTGATTGCCAGCTTCTTGGTCAAGTCACAGGAACTCAAAGCAACTGGTTGAGCGGTGTCAATAGTGAATCAAGCTCTATGCGCGGCGCGGCAAATGATCTGCGTAATAAAGCAGGCGCAATGGGCGGAAATGTGATTTTTGGTGCGACTAGCCCAAGTGAAACTATCCTCTCTAGTTTTATCCCAGTTGATAGTAAAATGGTCGGCCAAGTTTATAAGTGCCCCTAAAATGAATATCTGACGCCCGATCGTATAGACGATGCGGGCGTTTTATTTCAGCACTGTCTTAGGTTTAGGTCGAGTAACGTCTTACTCGGCTCTCCGCCAATCTCCCGTGCTAATTTTGGCACCAAATAGCCAGAAACCTTCCCAAGCAATTGTTGTATTAGCAACCTAGCTTCTTGGTCGCTCACTAAGAAATGCGCAGCCCCTTGCACCTTATCTAAAACATGCAAGTAATACGGCAGGATACCCGCATCAAATAGCGCATTACTTAAATTCGCCAATGTATCTGCATCATTGTTCACCCCACGTAACAGTACGCTTTGATTGAGTAAGGTCACGCCGGCATTTTTTAATTTTTGCATCGCGGCTTTAAAGTGATCATCTATCTCATTAGCATGGTTGAGATGCGTTACCATGATCACTTGAAGACGTGAGTGGGCAAGTCGCTGACACAGGTTAGTGGTAATGCGTTCGGGGATCACTACAGGTAAACGAGAGTGGATCCTCAGCCGCTTAATGTGGGGGATCGCTTCGAGTTGCCCAATTAACCAATCCAGTTCACTGTCTTTTGCCATCAAGGGATCACCCCCTGAAAAGATGATTTCATTGAGTTCAGTGTGGTTTTTTATATAATCCACAGCTATCAACCAATTATTTTTGTTTCCCTTATTATCTTCATAAGGAAAATGTCGGCGGAAGCAGTAACGGCAGTTTACTGCACAGCCCCCTTTCACCAACATCAATGCTCGGTTGTGATATTTGTGGAGTAAACTGGGGATCGCATTATTTTGTTCATCTAATGGATCTGTAGAAAACCCCGGATAGGTATCAAATTCTGCTTTTGCAGTTAATACTTGCAATAGCAGAGGGTCTTGTGGATCGCCTTTTTTCATGCGCGAAATAAACGGCCTTGGTACACGTAATGGAAATAATTTACGTGCGTCGTTGCCATCTTTCGATGCTTGATGGCTTTCTAGCCCCAGTATTTGAAGCAATTCATCAGGATTAGTGATTGCTTCAGCAAGTTGTTGTATCCAGACTTCTCTGGATGAGGTATTTTGAGTTACAATATCGACCATTTTTTGGCTATGCCATTTTTAGTGTATAAATTAGAGGATCTCCATGGCTACTTATAGTACCAATGAATTCCGCTCAGGTCTTAAAATCATGTTAGATGGCGAACCTTGTGCAATTCTTGATAGTGAATTCGTTAAACCGGGTAAAGGTCAAGCGTTTGCACGTGTTCGTATTCGTAAACTGATTTCTAACAAACTGTTGGAAAAAACATTTAAGTCTACTGATTCTGTCGAAGCCGCAGATGTCATGGATATGAACTTAACTTACCTTTATAACGACGGTGAGTTTTGGCATTTCATGAACAACGAAACTTTCGAACAGCTTGCAGCGGACGAAAAAGCGGTTGGTGATAACGCTAAATGGCTGATCGACCAAGCTGATTGTATCTTGACTCTGTGGAATGGCCGCCCAATCGCGGTGACTCCACCTAACTTTGTTGAGTTAGAAGTCACAGATACTGACCCAGGTCTGAAAGGTGATACAGCGGGTACTGGCGGTAAGCCAGCGACTTTAAGCACGGGTGCAGTGGTTAAAGTTCCTCTGTTCGTTCAGATTGGTGAAGTGATCAAAGTTGATACTCGTTCAGGCGAATACGTTTCACGCGTGAAATAATACCTGTTTGCTTGAAGCTAAAAAACCGTAATGTTGTAAGACATTACGGTTTTTTTTACCCAAAAAGAGAAGCTGAATTTAACAGCACTTAAACCCGCCTTTTCCACCATAGCGAGCATCTTGGCGCTCTTTAAAGAACTCTTCATATGTCATTGGTGTTTGATCTGGATGATTAAGTCGCATATGAGCAACGTAATTGTCATAATCAGGCACACCAATCATCATTTTGGCTGCTTGCCCAAGGTAACGAGCCGCATTGCCGAGTGAACCAAACATCTTAATCTCCTTACTTCGCTTCTAACTTTAGAGCGCTTGAGCGTTATTTGAAAACTCGAGCCACAAATAGGATGAGGTGGCTCGTTTTCGTTGAATCTAAGCGTATCTTGTCCATACACGATGAATTAGTGATGGCGTGTATTCGCAACAATTTCCTGATAGTTAGCTGGCATTGGTTCATATGGAACTTCATTCGCTGTTGGCTCAGAAGATTTCAATGCTTTTAATGCTGTACGGATTGAGAATATCGCGAGTAGCACGACAACGATCATAAAGAAAATTGTTAACCCAGCATCTAAACGGTTATTAAAAATCAACTGTGTTAGTTGTGACTCAGTATATTGCGATGGGATATTTCCACTATCAATCATTGCTTGGAATTTATTGGCTACAGCGAGGAAACCAACGCGCGCATCTTCACTGAATGTTTTTTCCCATCCTGCGGTCATTGTACAAATAAGCAACCACGCAGTAGGCACTAAAGCAACCCATGCGTAGCGTTGACGCTTCATTTTGAACAGGACTACAGCACAGAGCATTAAGGCCATACCTGCTAGCATTTGGTTTGCGATACCAAAAAGTGGCCAGAGTGTATTGATACCACCGAGTGGGTCAACAACACCTTGATGAAGGAAATACCCCCATGCAAGTACACATAATGCTGTTGCAATTAGGTTTGCAGGAAGTGAGTCGGTTCGTTTCAAAGAAGGTGAGATCACGCCTAATAAATCTTGTAGCATAAAGCGTGCCGCACGGGTTCCCGCATCGACAGCCGTTAAAATAAACAGCGCTTCAAACAAGATAGCGAAGTGATACCAAAACGACACATTCATTAAACCGCCGAGGGCGCCGTGTAAGATATAGGCCATGCCTACCGCCAGTGTTGGAGCTCCACCTGCTCGAGAAATAATGCTGTTTTCACCGACCTCATTGGCGATATTTGTTAGCTGCTCAGGTGTTATTTGGAAGCCCCAGCTACTGACAACTTGTGCAGCCGAAGCGACGACATCTTCAGTACCTGCAGGTGCTAACATCGCCATAGGGCTGTTCATGGCAAAATAGACACCGGGATCAATCACACAAGCGGCAACCAATGCCATAATCGCGACAAACGATTCCATTAACATGCCGCCATAGCCGATAAAGCAAGCTTGGTTCTCATTCGCAAGCATTTTGGGGGTTGTTCCTGATGAAATTAAAGCATGGAAACCAGAAACAGCACCACAAGCAATAGTAATAAATAAAAACGGGAACAGATCACCTGCCCAGACAGGGCCTGTGCCATCAATATATTTGGTCAGCGCTGGCATTTCTAAATTGGGGTTTAAAATAAGAATACCAATGGCTAACCCGATGATGGTACCAATCTTTAAAAAGGTAGAAAGGTAATCGCGAGGTGCCAGCAGTAGCCAAACAGGCAGAACTGCGGCAACAAACCCATATCCAACAAGCATCCATGTCAGTTGCACACCGGTATAGTCAAAATACGGTGCCCATGTTTCACTTTCGGCAACCCAGCCACCTGAAATAATTGCAAATACAAGGAATACCAGACCAATAATAGACACTTCACCAATACGACCAGGGCGAATATAACGGGTATATATTCCCATGAATATCGCAAGAGGAATGGTAAAGGCGACTGTATAGGTGCCCCATGGGCTGTGTGTAAGGGCTTTGACGACGATCATCGCAAGCACTGCAAGGATAATCACCATAATCATAAAGCAAGCGATAAGGGCTAAGATGCCCGCAGTATTCCCCATCTCTTCTTTAACCAATTCACCCAGTGAGCGGCCATCTCGACGAGTCGACACAAAAAGCACCATAAAATCTTGAACCGCACCCGCTAATACGACCCCTGCTAGCAGCCATAACATGCCTGGCAGATACCCCATTTGAGCAGCTAATACCGGGCCTACCAGTGGTCCTGCCCCTGCAATTGCTGCAAAATGGTGACCGAAGAGAATTTTTTTATCTGTCGGAACGTAATCTAAGCCATCGTTATGACGGATAGAGGGTGTCATTCGTGTTGAATCGACTTGTAGTACCTTTTTAGCAATAAACAGTCCGTAATAACGATATGCGATTAAATAGACACAAACCGCTGCAACGACGATCCATAGCGCATTAATTTGCTCGCCTCGATTTAATGCGATATAACCGAGAGCAAAAGCGCCTAATATCGCTAGCACAATCCAAATTAATTGTTTACCCATAGCCATCCCATCCGTTTTATTATTAAGCCGTTTGCATTTTTGTATTTGCAGATTACTGACACATATAGCTAGAGTTAACGGAAAGGCAAGATAGCTAAAACGTGAAACCTAACAGTGAGTAAAAATAAATTTCATAACTGTTATTAATATCACTAAATAATAGCAGTTAACTGGATTTTATTTCGATTTCAGCTAGAGGGAAAGCGATTGATTTGTGAGAAATGCTATTTATTTTCTTTATATTGCTATTATACGCTGGTGTAGTTGGTGCATATAAAGAGCGAAATCATAGGCAGAGCTTGAAAGTCTATACCCTGCCTAGTTTGGCTTAATGGCTTCTGATCCGTTGGATGAGCTTTTTACCAAATAAGGTAATAATCAGCCCAAACATGATGAGTATCAACCCAGCAAATTGTATGCTATTTATATGCTCATCAAGGAATAATGCACTGCTGCTTAGGCCGAATACGGGCACCAACAGAGAAAAAGGAGCAACCCGCCAAGCTTCATAGCGACCTAATAGAACACCCCACAAACCATAACCCACAAAAGTAGATAGATAAGCAAGGTAAATGATGGTGCCAAATACTGGCCAATTAAAATCAGATAGGCCTTGTACAATGGCCTCTTCACCTTCAAATAGCCATGAGCTTATTAAGAAAGGGATAATAGGGATAAGAGCACTCCAACTGACCAAGGAGAGTGCACTGCATTTTTCCTCTTGCTGATTGTGCATAATCATCCTATTGGTGATATTACCACATGCCCATGAAAGCCCTGCGATTAGCGTAAAAGTTAATCCTAATAATGGAATATCATCCAAGCCGCCGGCTGTTGCACCTTTAGCCAATATTGTTAGCCCAACGACGGCAATTAACATTCCTATGAAATGGGTGGCTTGTAGAGATTCTTTTAAGATGACGGCACCTAAGAGTAAGGTGAAAAAGGCTTGGGATTGTAAAATAACGGATGTGACCCCAGCGGGCATACCGACACGAATGGCACAAAAGAGGAAAGCAAATTGACCAAAGCTAATCGTTAACCCATATAAGAGTAATAATTTGAAGGGGATCTTTGGGCGTTTAAAGAAAAAAATAGCGGGAAATGCCACGAATATAAAACGCAATGCCCCTAATAATAATGGTGGAAGCGCGGTAACGCCGAGCTTAATGATCACGAAGTTAACACCCCAAATGATAACCACACACAGGGCGAGTAATATATCTTTGAAGCTCATGCTACTCTCAATGGCTGTCGTAAGTGAAGCTTTCTACTCTACCTCTGGTTGTATAATTTCGCGATAGAAATTTTAATACAGTACAAATATGTAAATTTCTATTGTTGATTGCAGCTAATTTGTTATTTTTTATTACTTGAGTTGGGGAAATTGAGGATTTATAATGATATTTCACTTCACGTTTTCAGGACGACCTGAATATGTACTCTAAACCGTTTGAAGTGCAGTAGAACGACAATAGAAGCATATAAACCGATACAATCGGGCTTAGTCGACAATACTGTAAGCCAAATATGGATGAGTGCACACGTTAATTAAATAATGGGGACGACCCCGGTTACATTCGGGAGAAAAGCAATGGCTTGGATCATCCTCTTATTTGCCGGTTTATTAGAAGTTGTTTGGGCCGTTGGCCTAAAATACACTCACGGTTTTACACGTCTTACCCCAAGTATTATTACAATCGTCGCGATTATTGCGAGTATGGGGTTATTAGCTTATGCAATGCGTGATTTGCCCGCAGGAACCGCTTATGCAATATGGACAGGTATAGGTGCTGTTGGTACGGCCATTGTCGGGATTATTTTCTTGGGGGAATCAGCCAATATATTCCGCTTACTTAGCCTTGGGTTAATTATTATTGGTTTAATTGGCTTAAAAGTTTCAAGCTAAAATAAATATACTCGTCAATACGGGGGCAAATAGGCGCCCGTATTGACGGGAGATGATAAAGTTTCAATCAGTGAAAATGTACCGAAAAATATAGACTAGATGTTTGTGTTCTTTAGTACGTTGAAGATCCCAAATTCGCCGTTATATTTCCAAATCCTGTAGAAATAATTTCCCTGAGACATTTATTCATTAGTCAACATGCTCTGTTTCGGGTTAGGTGCTAGGTGTTTTCACTTGTGTGCTCATTAACACTGCCTCTTTATCAGGAAGCTATGCTAGGTTTACTTACTTGGGTTCTCTTTTTTTATCAATAGCTTGATTGAAGTTAATCTCTTTATTTTGATTGCGAATATGCTCTTTGATTTCAATTTCTAGAATATTGAGATCCCCTGAGCGTATTTTATCTAATAGCACTTTGTGCTCATCAATAATTTCTTCCATAGGCTTGGTAAAGGTTGATATCCCAATGATAATGGTCAACTGCTTAGAGACGTTTTCCCATAATGCGGTTAGGGTATTGTTACCGCTTAATTGGCATAATGTTCGGTGGAAATTCACGTCACAAAGCGAGAATTCATAGCTATCCGCTAATTTTGCTGCTCGCGCCATTTGCACAATACACTGGTTTAACTGTTCGATAGATTGTGGATCTAAATGCTTATTTTTGGCGATAAAGGTTTTAATAGCCTGTCGTTCTAATAGAATTCTGACTTCGATCAGTTCATCCAGCCTCTCTTCTGAAACAGGGGCCATTCGAATGCCTTTAAATGGCTCATTAATCACGATCCCTTGGCTTTCTAATACTCTTAAGGCTTCTCTAACAGGAACACGGCTGACATTCATTTTTTCTGCAATTTCTTTTTCAACAATGCGATCCCCTGGCAGGATAAATCCACGGGTTGCCGCCTCAACAATTTTATCTACCACATCATCAGTGAGTGTCCTTGCTTTGATTGGCTTCCAGTAATCTTCTTGCGAGGTGATTTTCTGCGATTGTTGCCCTTTTCCAACTGTCATGATGTTTAGCCTATTAAATTTGTTACTAATCAAAGAATTAATTGGTAGTTGATTGCGCCTTTAATGCATCAAAATTATCACATTGGCCAGCAATAAACCAATAAAAAACCCACTATTGCGATATTTTTTCGAGGGGGAGATAAACCCAGAATGGATCACATATTCAACAATTGAATATTGTATACAATATTACAATGTTGTTAAATGCTTCAAATTCAGTTAAGCAAGAGAAGGAAAAGACATGAACAACATGCTTGAAGATATAAAAATTACTGAAATTGTTGCCGTGCCTTTATTTGGGGAGAGCCCAAAAGGGGGATGGTCCAATGAAATCAAACCAGAAGATTCGATCCACGCCATTATTGCGGTGCACACTGATGCTGGCATCACGGGGTACGGCAGCGTATTCACTGATGGTCGCTTAGTTGAAGCCGCCATCCCTGTACTAGCATCTTTATGTATTGGTGAAAGTGCATTACAGCCAGAAAGAGTGTCTGAAAAACTTAGACAAAATACATTTTGGATGGGGCGCGGGGGAACGTTAACACATACGATTAGCGGCATTGATATTGCATTGTGGGACATTTTAGGTAAAGCAACAGGACTCCCCGTAAGTACGTTACTTGGCGGTAATTATCGTTCCAAAGTACAGCCGTATTGCTCTTTACTCATGGAAGAACCAGAGACGATGTTCAACGTGATCTCTGATTATAAAAAGCTTGGTTTTAAAGCATTTAAAATTGGTTGGGGCCCATTTGGACGTAACAATGATGCCAAATTAGATAGAGCAATTGTTGAGGCAGCAAGGGATGCGGCAGGTTACGAATCACACTTGTTAGTTGATGCGGGCGCAAGTGATGCATATTGGCCAAATGGCTTGAAATGGGCAATCCAAACATCGCATATGTTAGCGGAATATCAAGTTGGTTGGTTTGAAGAAGCGTTACGTCCGGATGACCTTGAGGACTTTAAAGTGCTGCGTAAAGAAAGCCCAGTGCCGATTGCGGGTGGTGAAGTGTTAACCCGTCGTCAATCTTTCTTACCATGGCTCTCTCAGGGGGCATTCGATATTGTTCAACCTGACGTGACGAAAGTGGGCGGCATTTCAGAGCAACGTCGAATCGCATGGCTGGCTGATGAGTTTGGTGTTAAGTATGTTGGACACGGTTGGAATACCGCAATGGGGCTGGCGGCCGACTTACAAATGGCAGCAGCCTTCCCACAAGTGGATTTTGTCGAGTTTATCGGTGGTAGCCAATATATTGATGGCATTGTTAAAACACCATTTAAAGTGGATGAGCAAGGGTATTTAACGATCCCAAAATTACCGGGGCTTGGTATTGAGCTAGACATCGATAAATTAGCGAAATTCACAGTTAATCCAGAGCGTTTGTTTAAGTAACTTCATATACATAAGCCAGATAGTGACAACACTATCTGGTTTCCTCTCCTTATTAAAAGGTATGGTTACGATGAAAAATAAGAACAAAGGTACAAAAATAAGGTTTTCGATAGCGATATTAATGACGCTTGCGATTGTTATTAATTACTTAGATAGAACTGTTATGTCTGCAGCAGCACCGACTATCTCAGAAGAACTGCAAATTTCGCCAGAGATGATGGGATGGATAATGTCGGCGTTTTTCTTGAGTTATGCATTATGCCAAATACCAGCGGGTTTTATTGCGGATAAATATGGTCAAAGAAAAACGTTGGCAGGGTCTGTGTTGTGGTGGTCATTAGCAACGGCCGCCACAGCATTAGCCAAAACACCACTGAGTTTTATTTCCACGCGAATTCTAATGGGAATGGGGGAAGCGGGAGCATATCCATGTAATAGTGGTATTGCGGCAAAATGGTTTCCAGATCGTGAACGCGGCAGAATAACGGCATTATTTGATAGTGGTTCTAAGTTTGGAACAGCGTTCGCAATGCCATTAGTGGTGTGGATCATTGCAAAATGGGGCTGGGAATCAGCATTTATTATTTGCGGCGCATTAGGGATTCTCTGGGTTTTTGCATGGTTAAAGGTATATCACGATCCTGAACAACACCCAAAAATTAGTGCTGAAGAACTTGCTTATATTCGTGATGGGCAAATTAAAAAAGATGGTATTGATAATATCCAGCCGATGAAGTGGTATCAGTTGATCCGTTATCGCAATGTACAAGCTATGTGTATCGGCTTCTTTATGTTGGACTACGCCATTTATTTCTTTATTACTTGGTTCCCTGCTTATTTAATGATGGAACGAGGCATGAGTTTAGAAGAAATGGGATTTGCTGCCATGTTACCACCACTATGTGGGATCGCAGGTCAATGGCTGGGTGGTTGGACGACAGATTATCTGTATATTAAATATAATAATATCAACCTTGCTCGTAAATTACCGATTGTGGGCGGCATGCTGATTGCAACCAGTATCGCATTTTCGGGGTTAGTTGAATCTGTTACTTTAATGATGTTTTTACTGTGCTTATCTTATGCGGCACTCGCATTTGCAGCCTCAGCAATATGGTCTTTACCAGGAGATGTTGCACCACGAAATATGACGTCGGTCTTAGGTGGAATGCAAAGCGCTGTTTCTAACTGTGGCGGTATTTTAGGACCTATTGTGACTGGATATATTATTGCAGCAACCGGTTCGTTTATTTGGGCATTAATTGTATCTGGTATTGCTTGTGCAATAGGGGCATTGGTTTATTTAGTGATGTTAAGAAATATTAAGCCGATTACGCCTGATAATGAATCGTTAGAAAAATCAAATTAAACAGCTATATTATTTAAAGTTAAGGTCATAATGTTTATTTTCGATAAGGAAATAGAGGCAAAAAACATTGCCTCAGGTACGCGACGTAAGTTGTTCCCTGGCAGTGAAAATATGATGATAGCAAGATTATCTTTCACAACCGGTACATCAGGTGACTTACACGCTCATCCACATGAACAAATGAGTTATATACTCAAAGGGAAATTTAGATATCAAGTGGGGCATGTGACTAAAGAAGTTGGAGAAGGCGATGTTGTTTATATTCCTTCAAATGAGAAACATCGCTGTGAGTGTTTATCTAATGGTGAAATTTTAGATATATTCGTACCAATGAGAAAAGACTTTTTAGATAATTAAATCATTTTGCTAAATGATTAAAAATCTATTGATAAAATAGAGGGGATCTCAATGTCTAAAATTGGGATCCCCTCTCTATTTTTTAATAATTAAAATTGACCCATTCATTACATGATAAAAAACACAACCAGTAATAATCAAAGCAGTTTTATCATTGAGGGAAATACACTAACGTGATATCTCAGATATGTTATTTTTCTTCTTTATTGATTTTTCGCTGATTCAAGACAACAAGTCAAACATAAAAAAGTAAGCATAAAAATGGGGATAATCATAAACGGTGAATAAGGTGAATATTGTCTGGTAATCTTGCCGATACTAGATGTAGCAATTAACTTAACAGGAATGCGGCACCTTATTAATTAAATCTCTCAGTAGGTTGAGAAGGCTGTTACATCTGTTATCAATGAGACTCTGTAACAGGGAGCAAAAGAATAGGATGATGCTCTTATTTATTGGGCCATTTCCCGAGAATTGGTGAGAAAAATAATAGCCCAAGATGTTGAGTGCCAATAGGACACCCTAGTGTTGGGTTAAGCCGTTGCGTCGAACATATTGATTTACGCAATAGTGGATAATACAGGTATCGCCAAATCTAGTTTGGATAGCACCATGTAGGGTAATCATTCATGCCATAGCAGATTTATTGAAATCGCTAGTTTTGATAAAGAAACGGTCATTACAGTAGCCAGAGAGCGGCTTAATAACGTGGAAATAGAAAGGGAGATGAGAGGCAGTATAATGAAAAATCCCTCATAGCGGTGAGGCATATGAGGGATCAGTAAAGCTGTTACAGAGCAATGACACCAATAATAGCGATCACGCTAATAATCGCCGCACCACCATAAAATACCCATTTTGATGCTGGGACATGCACTTTAAAGTCGTGCAGTGTGTGGTGAATACGGTGCATAGCACACCATACTGGTAGAATTATCATGAGCAGTAAGAAAATACGCCCGATAAAACTTTGGCAGAATGCGACAATACGCTCATAGCTTAGCATTTCAGGTGCAACACCTAATGGGATTAATATTCCCAAGAGAATGATGATAGCAGGTCCAACAATGGCACTCCACATACCACCGGCACCAAATAATCCCCAGAAAACCGGTTCATCGGAACGTTTAGGCGTTAGATTCATCAGATCCTCCGTTGATTAAAATAGCAGTGCGATCGCTAAAATCGCTGCCGTAACTAAGATCGTTAATGCCCAAAAACCTTTAACAATTGGCTCTTGTGACATTTTTTTATCACCAACGATAATACTGACGGCTTTTGGAGCTAGATTAAACCATGTTGTGGTATGAAGGAGCGTCGCAGCCAGTGTAATAATGTTGATAATAATGACGATTGGATTACTTAAAAATCCAACAAAGCTTGCCCAAGATTCTGGACCACCTTTTAATGCGAATACGCCGAATAACACTAAAAGGCTAAACCATAGCTGAAGAACGGAGGTACTTTCACGTACGATATAAAAGCGGTAGAAACCTAACTTTTGCCACCAGTCGCCCTTCATTTCCCTTACATAGGGTTTACGTTTTGTAGTCATGACTTCAATTCTCCTTATCGTGGCTTCAGCATGGCGATAATAAAGTCTTGCGCGCTGGCTGCTTTCGCTTGCTGGATTGCAGCTGCTGGGTCAACATGCTTAGGACAGACTTCAGAGCAGTAGCCTACAAATGTACAGCTCCAGACACCATTATCACCGTTCAATAATGGCATGCGTTCTTTTGCTCCGTGGTCACGGTTATCTAAGTTGTAGCGCTCAGCCAAGGTAATTGCAGCAGGACCAACAAATTCAGGATTCAGGCCGAATTGTGGGCAAGCGGCATAGCACAAGCCACAGTTAATGCATCCAGAGAACTGATGGTATTTTGCCATCTGTGCCGGAGTCTGCTTATTCGGACCTTCTGAAGGCTTACGATCGTTACCAATGATATAAGGCTTGATAGCTTCTAAGCGCTCAATAAAGTGAGTCATATCAACCACCAGATCACGCTCGATCGGGAAGTTGCCTAGCGGTTCTACCTTCAACCCTTCAGGGTAGTCACGTAGGAAAGTTTTGCACGCTAGTTTGGGAACATTATCAACCATCATGCCGCAAGAACCACAAATCGCCATACGGCAAGACCAGCGATAAGACAGATCAGGCGCAAGGTTATCTTTGATATAACCTAAAGCATCCAGCAATGAGGTTTGCTCATCATAAGGGACATCATATGCCACTAAATGGGGCTCATTATCCGTTTCAGGATTGTAGCGCATGATCTCCATTTTTAAGTGTTTCATATCATCCATTAGCTTGCTCCTTGTTTGCCTTCTCTTGAGCTTCAGCTTCTGCACCATAAACACGTTTTGCTGGCTGAGATTTAGTAATCTTCACATCACTGTATTCAAGACGAGGTGCGCCTTCTGGGTTATAGAATGCCAATGTGTGTTTTAAGAAATTCACATCATCACGTTCAGTGCAGCCTTCGTCGAGACGTTGGTGTGCACCACGAGACTCTTTTCGATTGAGTGCGGAGTGTGCCATACATTCGGCAACATCTAAGCCAAATCCAAGCTCAATGGTATACAACAGATCGGTATTGAAAACGCTGCTATGGTCGGTAATTTCAACGTGTTTAAAGCGCTCTTTCAACTCTGCAATCTTATCAATGGTTTTTTGCATTAATTCAGGGGTACGGTAAATACCGCAGCCTTCTTCCATTGACATACCCATTTCATCACGGATTTTCGCCCAACTTTCTTTACCTTTTTGGTTGAGAAGTTTGTTCAGATTATCTTCGATATCACGAGTACGTGCTTCAATAGCATTTGCATTCGCTGGGGTTGCTTCTGCTGCATGTTTTGCGGCTTGCTCACCCGCTAAGCGACCGAATACAACAAGCTCAGCTAATGAGTTAGAGCCTAAACGGTTTGCACCGTGGAGACCGACAGAAGAACATTCGCCAACAGCAAATAAGCCTTTGATGCGAGTTTCACAGTTTTGATCTGTTTCGATACCCCCCATCGTATAGTGAGCGGTCGGACGAACAGGAATTGGATCAGTGACTGGGTCAACACCGACATAAGCTTTTGCTAGTTCGCAAATGAAAGGTAGGCGTTCATGTAGTTTTTCTGCACCAAGATGACGTAAATCTAGATAGACAACATCACCACGATGGGTACTAATTGTGCGGCCAGCACGCCATTCATGCCAGAACGCTTGTGAAACTTTGTCACGAGGACCGAGTTCCATATATTTGTTTTCAGGTTTACCGAGTGGCGTTTCGGGGCCCATTCCGTAATCCTGTAGATAGCGATAGCCATCTTTATTGACAAGAATACCGCCTTCGCCGCGGCAACCTTCTGTCATTAAGATACCAGAACCAGGTAGGCCAGTTGGGTGATATTGAACAAACTCCATATCACGCAGTGGTACGCCATGTCGGAAAGCCATGCCCATACCATCACCAGTTACAATACCACCATTAGTATTATAGCGGTAAACACGTCCAGCACCGCCAGTTGCCATGACGATAGAATTGGCACGGATTTGAACCTTTGTGCCTTCCATCATGTTGAGTGCGACAAGACCGCGAACTTGGCCTTCATCGACGATGATATCTAGGACAAAATGTTCGTCAAAGCGTTGAATTTGAGGATATTTTAATGAGGTTTGGAAGAGGGTATGGAGCATATGGAAGCCAGTTTTATCGGCTGCAAACCATGTACGTTCAATTTTCATACCGCCAAAACGACGGACGTTAACTGAACCATCTGGTTTACGGCTCCATGGACAGCCCCATAGTTCCAGTTGAGTCATTTCTGTTGGGCAGTGTTCGACGAAATATTCGACGACATCTTGCTCACACAGCCAGTCTCCACCAGCAACCGTATCATTAAAATGATAGTCATAGGAGTCATGGGCCTGAGTTACTGCGGCTGATCCCCCCTCGGCAGCCACGGTATGGCTACGCATAGGGTAAACTTTTGAGATCAGAGCAATCTTGATGTTGGGATTTGCTTCTGCGGCAGCAATCGCTGCACGTAAGCCTGCGCCCCCGGCCCCGATAATCGCTAGATCGGCATTGAAGGTTTGCACTGCGCTTCTCCATTGTTCAAGTGTAAATTGATAAATTCTTTTAAATACTTTTGATACTTAGCTATCTGCTTGTCAGTGCCACGTAATGTGATACTGCAAAAACTCTCTTTTTTAATAGTAAATAATATAATAGCTAATAATGACTTATCATGCTTTGAATTATAGCGAATAGTCCTCATGATAAATTTGATATAGAGGGGGGTTTTAGGTGATTTAGCCTATAAAGTGTGATCTATGCCAAGTTTTTATTAATTGTTTTTTCATGCGTGGCATTTTAAGTATGGTGATGAGTAAAAAAAACATAAATTCAAATAATTACCATCATCTTTAGCAAAATGGATGGAGGGGAAATCTATTTGTACGATTGGGAATCGACTGGCCTAAAGAGAATAATAACAAAAATGTTGTTAGCTTGTATTTTTTGTCCTAAAGATTTACACAAAAATTAAATACAGTATGTTTGTGCTGTTATTTCTGACGTTTCCTTTCACGAAATAATAACCTATTTGTTTATTAATAATGAATGTCATTTATAACATCAGGTTAACATCATATTAGAAATAATCATGATTGCTTTCTCAAGTTGACTTAAGGATTAATGGTATAAAAACGTTTTTTTGCTTAATCGATTGAAGCCGAGGATAATCACGCATTATTTCGCTCACCTTGCTATATTTTTGTTTGTCTACAGCGATTATTACGGCAGCTTATACATCAATTACATTTGATTAGTGCGAATGGATTGTTTGTCAGGCAAGAGGTGAGTAAACTGCACGACTGTGTTTATTTTGGAGTTATATTAATGAGTGAAGTAGCGGACTGGCAGCCAAGCGCACCCATCGCTAACCTACTACAGCGAGCAAAAATCATCGCTGAAATTAGACGTTTTTTTACAGAGCGCTGTGTGCTTGAGGTTGAAACTCCTGCCATGAGTCAGGCGACCATCACAGATATTCACCTTGTACCTTTTAATACCCGCTTTGTGGGGCCCGGTGCAGCACAAGGGATCGATCTCTATTTGATGACCAGCCCCGAATACCACATGAAACGTTTATTGGCAGCGGGCAGTGGACCAATCTACCAACTCTGTCGTAGTTTTCGTAATGAGGAAGCAGGGAGACACCACAACCCTGAGTTCACGATGCTTGAATGGTATCGCCCACATTATGATATGTACCGTTTAATTAATGAAGTGGATGACTTGCTTCAACAGGTGCTGGATTGTGAAAGTGCTGAATTACTTTCTTATCAACAAGCCTTTTTACGTCATTTAGATATCGACCCTCTCTCGGCAGAAAAAAGCGAGTTAAAAGAAGTCGCTGCTCGGTTGGATTTGAGTAATGTCGCTGAGCACGAAGAAGATAAAGATACACTGTTGCAACTGTTATTTACGATGGGCGTAGAGCCTCATATCGGTAAAGAAAAACCAGTTGTGGTGTATCATTTTCCTGCAACTCAAGCATCTTTAGCAGAAATTAGTACTGAAGATCATCGTGTTGCAGAACGTTTTGAAGTTTATTTTAAAGGTATGGAATTGGCGAATGGCTTTCGTGAATTAACCGACGCGAAAGAGCAACGCCAGCGTTTTGAGCAAGATAACCGTCGACGTGCAGCCTTGGGGTTGCCTGTTCATCCAATTGATGAGCATTTGCTTGCTGCGCTAACCCATGGCTTACCTGAGTGCTCTGGTGTGGCTCTTGGCGTCGATCGTTTGATTATGATTGCGTTAAAGGCTGAAAAGATCAGTGATGTGATTGCTTTCCCTGTCACAATCGCTTAACAGTGTAGATTGCAGCCAAAGGGCTGCAATCTGCTTTTTAGTGATTATGGATGCTGTTTCTGTTTTTGGAGAAACTGTACACCTAAGTCAGGGAAATCAGTGAATGCACCATCTACGTCAGCTTGATTGTAGATAATATCAAAGAGTTGTTGTCCATCCTTAGCGTATTTTGGCAATTTATCGACCCGGATAGTATAAGGGTGTACTGCCATATTATTGGCATGGGCATCTTTTACCATACCCGTTAGCTTAATATTGTTAGGTGTTGAATCTTCACTAACCAACATATGGTAGTCAGGACCAATACCATCTGCATATTTAGCGACTTCCTTCATTGAGCCGGGTTTAAACATCCAATCATAACTATAGTTAACCCAAGTTCCATCTGGTTTCTGTTCTTGTGTTTCGTTCCAGTCAGTGTAGGCAATCAGCTGGATAAGTTTTAAATTCATCCCCATTTCAGGCATTAAGGTGTTCTTAATACGCTTGAGTTCATTTGCATCAAAGCATTGAAGGTAAACATTCGAGTTTTTATCGGTATAACCATACTGTTTCAAGACTTCGAGTGTTTTTTTCGTAATATCTTTGCCTTCTTGCTGGTGGAACCAAGGGGCTTTAATTTCAGGGTAGATACCAATATTTTTCCCTGTCGATTTATTCAGACCTTGAACAAATTCGATTTCTTCTTGGAAGGTATGGATCCGAAAATCAGATTTGCCCATGGGGAAGCGGTTAGGGTAGCTCTGAACCTTCTTGCCATCGACAATATCAAACCCTTCAGTGAACTTTAATGATTTGATTTCATCAAGAGTAAAGTCGATAGCATAATAGCGGCCGTCTTGACGTGCTCGATTAGGAAAACGCTCAGCGACGTCTGTCACGCGATCAAGGTAATGGTCATGAAGTACTACTAACTCATTGTCTTTAGTCATGACTAAATCTTGTTCAAGAAAGTCAGCGCCTTGCGCATAAGCCATCGCTTTTGCTGGTAATGTATGTTCTGGTAGATAACCACTGGCACCACGGTGTGCGATCACGACTTTCTCGGCGGCTTGTGCCACCGCTGAAGCTGACATCACTAAAACCATACTTGCCACCAATGTTTTTAATGGGAAGTGCATGATTGTATCTCCTTGTCACTTTTTTGGTAAAAAAAGGGCTATATCGTTTTTTGATATAGCCCAGAGCTTAGTGCGTTAACGTGAATCTTTAATGAAGTGTTAGTTCATTTTCGCTAATTCACGTTTGTGTTTAGATTCGCTAATCATCACAATAAAGAGTAAAACTACAGCGAGTGCAGAGCCACCGATCATGACGGCAAAGCCACCATCCCAACCGAAGTAGTCAACGGTATAACCAACGATAGCACTTGCCGCAACGGAGCCACCAAGGTAGCCAAATAGACCCGTAAAGCCAGCAGCAGTCCCCGCTGCTTTTTTCGGTGCAAGTTCAAGGGCATGTAGACCAATCAACATAACAGGGCCGTAGATTAAGAAGCCGATGATTAGCATACAAGCCATATCAACATTTGGGTTACCAGCAGGGTTCAGCCAGAATACAATCGTAGCAATTGTAACTAAGAGCATGAAGAAGACGCCTGTTGCTCCGCGGTTACCACGGAACACTTTGTCCGACATCCAACCACAGATCAACGTACCCGGAATACCTGCATATTCGTATAGGAAATAGGCCCAAGAGGATTTATCCATTGCAAAGTGTTTCACTTCACGTAGATAGGTAGGTGACCAATCAAGCACACCGTAACGTAATAGGTAAACAAAGACGTTAGCAATTGCGATCATCCATAACAGTTTGTTCGGGAACACATACTTCATGAAGATCTCTTTTGCCGTTAACTCTTTTTCATCTGACTCTTTGTAGTCAGGTGGATAGTCATTTTTATACTCTTCGATTGGTGGTAAACCACATGATTGCGGCGTATCACGCATGAGAGCAAAAGCAATCATTGCAACAAGGATTGCTGCGAATGCTGGCATATACAGAGCCGCTTTCCAATCGTTGAACCATGCCATACCTAGCATAAATAGTAGAGGAGGAATACCACCCCCTACGTTATGAGCACAGTTCCAAACAGAAACAATACCTCCACGTTCTTTTTGTGACCACCAGTGAACCATGGTACGACCACAAGGAGGCCAGCCCATACCTTGGAACCAACCACATAGGAACAGCAACGCGAACATGACCATGATGCTAGAGGTTGCCCATGGTACAAAGCCCATGATGAGCATGACGACTGCGGCAAGGATTAGGCCTGCCGGTAAGAATACCCGTGGGTTAGAGCGGTCTGATACAGACCCCATAATAAATTTAGAAAAACCGTACGCGATAGAGATCCCTGATAATGCAAAGCCCAGATCGCCTTTGGAAAAGCCTTGTTCAACAAGGTAAGGCATCGCTAAGGCGAAGTTTTTTCTTACCAAATAATAGGCTGCATAACCAAAGAAAATTCCCATGAAGATTTGCCAGCGTAGTCGGCGATAGACTGGATCTATCTTTTCTGCTGGCAACCTCGATATATGAGGTGCTGGCTTAAAAATGCTTAACATATAGCCTCCGATGGCTTATTAATCGTTATTTACTCTTATCTCTTATATTTCTATATAAAAGACTGTGAGTGTTTATTCTTGATAGAGTGATAAAAACGAAAGTATTCGAATTTAATTTCGAGCAATTTCTTTCATAAGTGCTCTTATGATAGTCATAAAAAAACATTTTATCTGTAATCTACTGCACAAATATCTGTTTTATTTATGGGAGGCATAGTTAAAGTCATTTAAGGAGGAAAAGAAACCATAACAGATGAAATTATTGTGATTAACATCACGAATTTTGTCTTTTTATCGCTAATTTTGGTTTGATTGCTTTCGTTTTTGTTCCTTATCAAACATCAAGCACGTTTCTTGTCTATATTTAGTTATAGATTATAAAAATAGACCATACTAAAAGTAATGTTGATTAATGTGAGGAATGCGACATGAATGGCTCATCTGTGACTGAAACGGATGTCATCATTATCGGTGGTGGCGCAACAGGTGCAGGTGTTGCTCGTGATTGCGCCCGCCGAGGATTGAAAGCAGTTTTACTCGAAAGGCATGATATTGCAACAGGCGCAACAGGACGCAACCACGGCTTGCTACATAGTGGTGCTCGCTATGCTGTCACGGACGGGGAATCAGCAAGAGAGTGTATTGAAGAAAACAAGATACTAAAACGTATTGCACATCATTGTATTGAGAAGACTGACGGTTTATTTATTACGTTGCCTGAAGATTCTCTCGAATACCAACAGCAATTTATTCAAGCTTGCCAAGCGGCAGGTATTGATGCTCATGCTCTCGACCCCGCAGAAGCGATCCGCCTTGAGCCGTCAGTCAATCCCCAATTGATCGGTGCTGTGAGAGTGCCTGATGGTACTGTTGATCCTTTTCGTTTAACCGCAGCTAATATGCTGGATGCCCGCGAACATGGTGCGAAAGTGCTCACTTATCATGAAGTCATCGGACTAATTCGAGAAGGTGATAAAGTACGCGGTGTAACAGTTTACGATCATCAAGCTAAACAACAATATGATATTTATGCTGAAATTGTGGTTAATGCTGGGGGGATTTGGGGACAAAAAATCGCAGAATACGCAGATCTGAAAATCAAAATGTTCCCTGCAAAAGGTGCGCTTCTGATCTTAGGCCACCGATTAAATAACATGGTTATTAACCGCTGCCGCAAGCCTGCTGATGCGGATATTTTGGTACCTGGAGATACGATTTCACTGATCGGCACAACATCGACACATATCGAATATGATCAAATTGATAATATGTATGTGACACCGGAAGAGGTCGATATTTTGATCCGCGAAGGTTCAATGCTCTCACCTGCATTAGCGAAAACACGCATATTGCGCGCTTATGCGGGGGTTAGGCCATTAGTTGCCAGCGATGATGATCCTTCTGGTCGTAATGTGAGTCGCGGTATTGTGTTGTTGGACCATGCGAAACGCGATGGCCTTGAAAACTTTATCACAATTACTGGTGGTAAATTAATGACTTATCGCCTCATGGCTGAATGGGCAACAGATAAAGTGTGTGAAAAATTAGGGCATACCGCCAAATGCACTACAGCAGATGCCCCTTTACCAGGGTCGCAACATAGTGCTGAAGAAGCACTGCGTAACGTTATTTCAATTCCAGCCCCCATTCGTGGTTCTGCAGTCTATCGTCATGGTGACCGTGCTACCGCGATATTAACGACCGATAGACTAGATAAGAGCCTTGTTTGTGAATGTGAAGCGGTTACCGCAGGTGAAGTACGTTATGCTGTTAACTCATTAACAGTTAATAACTTACTTGATTTACGGCGTCGGACTCGCGTTGGCATGGGAACATGCCAAGGTGAGTTATGTGCTTGCCGAGCCGCTGGGTTATTAAACCGTTTTAATGTGACAACACCACATGAAACCGAACAGCAGCTAGGACATTTTTTGAATGAGCGTTGGAAAGGCGTAAGACCTATCGCTTGGGGGGATGCATTGCGAGAAAGTGAATTTACTAGTTGGGTTTACCATGGCTTATGTGGCATGAATGAAAGTACCTTAGATAAGGTTTCTAACGAGGAGGCTGACCATGAAATATGATGCAGTCGTGATGGGCGGGGGGCTCGCTGGGCTTATCTGTGGTATTCGCTTAACTCAATCAGGTTTATCTTGTGCCATTGTGAGCGCAGGGCAAAATGCGTTGCACTTTTCATCTGGATCTTTGGATTTATTAACGCATTTACCCGATGGCCAAAGCGTAGAAAAACCATTAGATGCCCTAGATAAACTGAGTGAGCAGGCGCCAGAACACCCGTATAGCCGGCTTGGTAAACTTTCGGTGATTAAACTCACTCATCTTGCAAAGACACTATTACAGCAAAGTGGCGTGAAACTTAAAGGTTCTAGCGATGAAAATCATTATCGCATAACGCCATTGGGTCATAAGCGCCTAACATGGTTGAGTCCTGAGTTTGTGCCTACAGTTAACCTCCATAAAAAAAAGGATATGGGAAAAATAGCGGTTGTTGGTATTGAAGGTTTTTTAGATTTTCAGCCGCAAATGGTGTCTGATGAGTTGCAAAGAGAGGGAGTCAGTGCGAGTGCTTATTATGTTCATTTGCCGCTCCTTGATAGACTTAGAGAAAACCCCAGCGAATTTAGAGCTATCAATGTGGCACGTTGGTTAGATAGGCCTGAAAACATGGCGCAAATAGTGGCTGAAATAGCACCACTAGTCGTTGATTCTGATACTATTTTTATGCCAGCGTGTATCGGATTAGATAGTGAAGAGCCTTTGCTTGAGCTACAAAAGCAGCTTGGTAAACCCATCTACTTGTTGCCTACATTACCCCCTTCATTACTGGGGATCCGATTGCATGAGATGCTGTTACGTCAATTTCGCCGTCAAGGTGGGATCATCATGCCGGGTGATAAGGTGACTTCAGTGAATTGTATTGGGTCACGCATAGAATCAGTGAATACACGTAATCATGGTGATATTTCACTCAAGGCTTCTCAGTTTGTCTTAGCCACCGGCAGTTTTTTTAATAATGGGCTTGTTGCTGAGTTCGATCGTATTTATGAGCCATTAATGAACCTTGATTTATGCCATATTCCTCAGCGTGCACAGTGGACCAATAAAGCATTTTTTGCTTCACAGCCATATATGACGTTTGGTGTTCAAACAGATGAGTATCTACGGGCACAAAAAGAGGGGCAAACTTTCGAAAATCTCTATGTGGCAGGCGCGGTTTTAGGCGGTTTTGACCCTTTAACTGAAGGTTGTGGTGCGGGAGTTTCATTGATAAGTGGCTTACATGCAGCAAATGAAATTGTGGGCTATTTTGAACGACAAAGAGCCATGCAGGCGGAGGTGGCGCAATGAGTATTCAGGATGCAAGCTTTGAAAGTTGTATTAAATGTACTGTTTGTACGACCTATTGCCCTGTAGCGAAAGTTAATCCGTTATATCCTGGGCCAAAACAAGCGGGTCCTGATGGTGAGCGTTTACGTTTAAAAGATCCAATGTTATATGATGAGGCATTGAAATATTGCACTAACTGTAAACGTTGTGAAGTTGCATGCCCATCGGATGTTAAAATAGGCGATATTATTGCTCGTGCTCGTAATACATACAGCCAACAAAAGCCGAAATTACGTGATGCAATACTCAGTCATACCGATTTAATGGGATCACTATCGACACCTTTTGCTCCAGTGGTAAATACCATCACGGGGCTAAAACCAGTTCGTCAAATTCTCGATAAAGCTTTAAAAATTGACCATCGTCGGGAGTTGCCTAAATATTCCTTTGGAACATTTAGACGTTGGTATGCAAAACAAGCGGCGGAACAACAAAAATTTGCAGAGCAAGTTGCCTTTTTCCATGGTTGCTATGTCAATTATAACCATCCACAGCTCGGTAAAGACTTAATTAAAGTGTTTAATGGAATGGGAATTGGCGTTCAACTATTAAAACGCGAAAAATGTTGTGGTGTGGCGTTAATTGCGAATGGCTTTATGAAACAAGCTAAGCGGCAAGCAAATGTTAATTTAGAATCGCTACAAGAAACCATCCTTGAGAAACATATTCCGGTTGTTGCAACGTCATCGACGTGTACTTTTACACTCCGTGATGAGTATACACATGTTTTAGATGTCGATACCTCACAAATGCGCGATAACATTGAATTAGCAACACGTTATATCTATCGCTTATTAGAGCAAGGCAGAGAGCTTAAACTCAAGCATACACCTCTGAAAGTGGCTTATCATACGCCTTGTCATATGGAAAAAATGGGTTGGACATCATACACATTGGAGTTGATTAAGCGTGTACCTGGCGTTGAATTGATCGTACTCGATTCTCAATGTTGTGGTATTGCAGGAACATACGGCTTTAAAAAAGAAAACTATGAAGTTTCTCAAGGGATTGGCGCAGGGTTATTTCGCCAAATTGAAGACAGTGGGGTTGATATGGTGATTACAGATTGCGAAACCTGTAAATGGCAGATAGAGATGTCGACCAGTAAAAAATGTGAACACCCGATAAGCCTGTTAGCCAAAGCATTATAATAAAAATAATGAGCTGTTTAGTTAACCCGTTAGGGAGAAAGGAGCCCACCTTTCTCCCTTTTTTGTAATAGTACTGCCATATTCTATCATGCCGTAGTAACCTTATGATTTAATGCATAATGATAGGTTTGACATGTTAGACACGGATCCCTCCTTTAGACTTAGAAAATTGACGCTAGAAGATAAGGACTTCTTTTTTCAACTGTATACGAACCTCGATGTTTTACGTTTTATTTCTAACCCAAAAACAGAAAAAGAAATTCTTGCCGCGTTTGAAAGTCGATTAATCGAATGGAATTTACATTCTGAACATTGGCTATGTTTAGTGATTGAAGATATTGAAACTCACCGGCCTATGGGATTGATTGGCTTTTGTTTATCATTAGTAAATCAACAGCGAGTTGGTGAAATTAGTTATTTGATTGACCCTACTTTTTCAGGTAAGGGCATTGCGACGTCGGCTCTGAAAATGCTGTTATCATCCCCTGATTATGCACAAATTCGCACATTTATAGCAGTAGTGACCGAAGGTAATATTGCTTCTGAAAAAGTGTTGGTTAAAAACGGATTTTCTAAACAAAAAGTGATTACTGCAAACTATGAGATTAATGGTTTTGTGTATGATGATATTTGTTATGAATTAAATCGATAAAACATCACGCTGGTGGTGAGTAAACTATACCAGCGTGATGGAGAGTTAAAGTGATTTCTGTAAAGTTTCCAGCAGTAGCAACACTGATGTTCCACCAGGATCTGCATGGCCTATACTGCGTTCACCTAAATAACTGGCTCGGCCTTTTCGTGCTTGCATAGGGATTGTTGATGCCACACCTTGTTTTGCTGCTTCTACAGCCGCACTTATTGCTTCATTTAAGGTTTGTGAAGTCGCTTTTTCAAGTGATTCACAAACAGGCCACCAAACATCGCACATGGTTTTATCATTAGGTTCGGCTTTGCCTCGTGATACAACACCTTCTGTTCCTGCTTTGAACAGCTCAGCTAAATCAGCAATGCTTAAATTTTCTTTACCAGCAGCACTTTGCGAAGCTTTAATAAAAAATGTGCCGAAGAGTGGACCACTTGCGCCACCGACACTAGATAAGAGTGTCATTCCGGTGGTTTTCAGTAAGGTAGCAATATCTTTGTCTTCAACAGAAGGTAATTTTTCGGCTACTTTCTGAAAACCACGATGCATGTTGAGTCCATGGTCGCCATCACCAATAGCGGTGTCTAGCTCGGTAAGCCGATCTTGTTCATCAGCAAAAGTTTGTGAACACTGTATCAACCAATAATAAATTTGCGGTTGTGTTAAGTTCATGATGTTTTGGCTCCATTTTTACTGCTTAATTTATTGGTTATTGGGAGTAGAAGTTTTGTGTTATCAACACTTCCAACGTAAAGCCGGGGTATTGACTGGTTCATCCCATAACATTAAGTCTTCATCATCCACTTTTAATAGCGTAATTGAGATGCCTTGCATATCAAGTGCGGTGCAATAGGAGCCGACAAGGCTACGTTCAATAGTCAAACCAAAATCGTGACAACAAGTTTGTAGTCGGTGGTACACAGCGTACAACTCAGATAATGGTGTGGCGCCAAGGTTATTAACTAATGCAATTACGCGATCGCCTTTTTTCAGAGGGTGTTTAGTGTGTTTATGCTCTTGCCAGCAGCCATTTTCACGATCCCATTGGCGGCTTATGCGTTCGTAGTGACCGTTTTCGAGCAAAGTTTCAAACATTTGATCGACAGTATCGTCTAAATTAGTAAATTTGCGCCGTTCAATGCCGGGCTCTCCGTGGATCCCCACGCCAAATTCCATTTCGTTATCCGGAAGTTCAAATGAGCGTTTTCCTGCCGCGGGTACGGTACAGGCTTGTAAGGCAACACCTAAACTATAACCATGATTATTGATCTTGTGGCCTAGTTCCACTAATTGCTCAAGAGAATATCCTTTGGTCGCTGCCGCGCCGAGTATTTTTTCCATCAAAACGGTATTAGCGACACCTCGGCGTCCTGCGGTGTATAAACTATCTTTTACTGCGACATCATCATCAACTAATACGGTAGCGATTTTGATCCCTGCATCGTGTAAGAGTTCAGCGGCCGTTTCAAAATTTAGGACGTCACCAGTGTAGTTTTTTATGATCATTAATACACCTTCGCCGCTATCGATGGCCATTGCACATTCCATCATTTGGTCTGGTGTCGGGGATGTAAACATCTCTCCTGGGCATGCCCCATCTAACATTCCTTGACCAATATATCCGCTATGCATCGGCTCATGACCGCTACCCCCACCGGAAAGTAGGCCAACTTTGCCTTTGATAGGTGTATTACTATGAACGAGGTAGGTTGGGTCAACATTCAAACGTAATTCAGGATGAGCAGCAATAAGCCCTTGATTGACTTCACTTATAATATCTTCAACACGGTTAATCAGTTTTTTCATCTTATAAACTCCAAAAGATAGAGAGTGATGGTTATTTCTGTTCGTTTGTGTTCTTTTTTGGTTGAATTAAAACGGAATTGGCGCGGATCGTTTCGATTGTGCAACCAGACTATCACGGCTGTGAGATTATTGATGAATAAAACCAATAAAATGAGAGTTAGATCGGTAATTTTTCAGAGGTGAGCGAAGGGGAGTACTATTTCCCCTTCGCAGTTGCACTAATGTTGATTGGCGAGTTTTTGCTCGGCAGTTTTGGCAAAAAATGTCTTCAAAATAAAATTGAGTAAAACACCATAAGCAGGTAAGAAAAATAGCATACAAATAAATAGCTTAAAGGTATAGTCAACTAAGGCAATTTCTACCCAATTCGCAGCCATAAAAGGATCACTGCTTTGATAAAATGCAATAAAGAAAAAGGCAATGGTATCAATTAAATTACCGAAGAACATGGCGCAGGCGGGGGCAACGTACCAACGTTTATTTTGACGTAATCGGTTGAACACACTGACGTCCATTATTTGCCCAAGAACATAAGCCATAAAGCTAGCAGCGGCAATTCGAGCCACAAATAAGTTAAATGTATTTAATGCTGCTACTCCTTGCCATTCACCTTGAAAAAATAGAGCTGATATAACATAGGAAATGAGTAGAGCAGGCAACATGACCGCAGTGATGATCCGACGTGCAAGTGGTGCACCATAAATACGTACAGTAAGATCAGTTGCTAAGAAAATAAATGGAAAGGTAAACGCTCCCCATGTAGTGTGAAAACCGAAAATATTAATCGGCAACTGTACAAGGTAGTTACTAGAGGTAATAATTAAAATATGAAATAAAGACAGCCAAATTAATGCACTGGCTTTTTGCTGTGCTGTGAATGAAAACATATTGTACCTTTTTAAGTAGCAATGGGGTGAGGGAACCCATAAAAAACTTTCCCGACATTGGGAAGTGCGCATAATACGCTTGTTGCGCAACAAAAGCAAAACTGTTACGTCAGAGAGGATAATTTTATTATATAATTAGAGCATCTTTTATTTTTTAGAAGCGTAGTTATGTCTGATTTATTTTTAAATGCCACTAAAACTCTTGATACACTTGGTTTGCGTTGCCCTGAGCCAGTTATGCTAGTTCGTAAAACTGTTCGAGGAATGAATGCTGGCGATACTTTACTCATCATTGCAGATGATCCTGCAACTACACGTGATATCCCCGGTTTTTGCCGTTTTATGGAGCATGAATTGCTGGCAGTTGAAACGGAACAAACCCCATACCGTTATTTGTTACGTAAAAAAACGGAAGGCCTGTAAGCCTTTTTTAGTTAAATAGGCTGCTTGCGTGCGGTGAGCTTAAAGGCTATCGCACGAATATGGCATTATTACTGGTAAGTGCCCTTATCCTCTTGAATGATAAGTTGTAACTCCTCATAGCTAAAATTTAGGCTCTTCATCACAAGTTCGAAGCTTGCACCATTTTTTAGGAGTGAAAGTGCATTTTCATGCCTGGCTTTTTGCATGCCTTCTATCTTGCCTTCTATCTTGCCTTCTATCTTACCTTCTATCTTACCTTCAATCTTACCTTCTAGTTTGGCTTTATCTTTTAAACGTTGAGCGATATTCATAGCAACACCTTGATGGTTTTCGATTTGTTCAATTAACTGTTGAATTATTTGTTCAAAATACTGAGATGAATCTAACGTAGTGAGCAGATAATTAATAATAATGCTGGTATCTTGCTCACTATTATAGTGCCTATTTAATGCTTGGGCGAGCAGACTAGTCACTTGCTGATATTCGTCACGTAGATTTTTATGCTTCAATGCAAGTTCCATTACTGCAATCTTTCGATGATTAACTAACTCATTGTCATCAATAACAGTGATATCCACTAATGGAAATGGATTAAAGTACAGTTCATCAGCGAGTTCGGGCCAAGAAAAACAGTGAGTCCATGTTTTCAAATAGGGATAGGGGGAGCTATCTCCATGGTAAAATAAAATAGGTACTACGAGTGGTAAACTTTTATGGCCTTGCTGAAGGTGTTGATTCATTGCCAAAAATGAATAATGCATTAAGCGCCAACTCATTAATTTATCAGGTGTTGATTGATGTTCAATAAGGAGGTAAAGATAGCCATCACCAACTTCTGTTTGTACAGTATAAAGAACATCAGATAATCGAGAGCGCAGTTTTTTATCGATAAAAGAAGAGTTAGTAAGTGCTAATGTATTAAAGTCACATAAAGACCGAATATGTTCTGGCAAATGAATGTCGAAAAAATCGCGAGCATTATCTATTTGGGTTAAAAAACCTTTAAAAGCGGCATCATGTGGTGTTGTAGGGGCTTTTTGTATCATACTCGCCTTCATCAATGTCCTTATGTTACGAAGATATTAGCGAATATAGAGATAAAATAGAAAAAAGTTACTCCTAATTTAACGTGAAAAAATAATTTATTTTTTATAAGTGACATCTCATTACTTGTTGTATTTAAAGTTTTTATTACTATTTAATAAAAATTAAAATGTAAGAAATGATAGTTTACTAGATAATAATGATTAAACGTTCTATTTATAACAAAGAAGCGCCGTTATGGCGCTTCTTTAATAATACAATAAATATTATTTTTTAATTTGTGGTAGTTTTACTTTTAGTAAACGTACCGCATTTGCTGTCACTAAAGCTGTTGCTCCTGAGTCAGCAAGAACAGCGACCCAAAGCCCTGTTATTCCCAGTAGGCTGGTAACTAGGAAGATTGCCTTTAACCCTAAGGCTATTGTGATATTTTCACGAATAATCTTACGAGTGGACTGTGATAAAGCAATCACTTCAGGTAATCCAGTTAAACGGTTATGAGTCAAGGCAGCATCGGCAGTTTCCAAAGCAACATCCGTTCCACTACCCATTGCTACACCAATACTTGATGCTTTCATGGCTGGGGCATCGTTAATACCATCGCCGACCATCATAGTGCTATGGTTACGGTTTAATTCCATCACAGCAGTGACTTTATCTTCAGGCAGTAAACCTGCACGGTATTCCATACCTAGTTGACCAGCTATAGCTGCGGCTGCGCGAGGATTGTCGCCTGTTAGCATCACCGCATTAACATTCAAAGCCCTTAACATACTCATGGCATCTATCGCATCGCTTCGTAATGTATCTTGCAGCGCGATTAAGCCGATGACTCGGTTATTTTCCAGTGTGATAACGACTGTTTTGCCTTCCGCCTCTAGTAATTCAACTCGATTTTGCCAAATCCCATCAAGTGGGCTATCCAAACGGCTTGGGGCGCTCACTAACACATGTTTACCATTAAGATAACCTTCAACCCCTTTCCCTGCGAGAGCCTTACGATTTTCGGCTTCAACGACGTTAATTGATAAGGCTTCTGCCTTATTTATAACGGCTTTTGCTAAAGGATGATGAGAGCCTGCCTCAACAGATGCAGTGATTTGTACTAGTTCATTTTCAGTTATACCGTCGACAGGAACCAAATCAGTAACATGAGGTTTACCTTCCGTCAACGTTCCTGTTTTATCTAGTGCAATAGTGGTGACTGAACCTAACTGTTCGAGCGCTGCACCGCCTTTAATTAATGCACCACGACGTGTGGCGGCTGCTAACGCAGAGGTGATTGCCGCAGGTGTAGAAATCACTAAAGCACATGGACAACCAATCAGCAGCAAGGTTAAGCCTCTGTAGATCCACGTTTCCCATGGTGCGCCAAAGAATACGGGAGGGATCACCACGACTAATGCTGAAAATAGCATGATCAGTGGAGTATAGATACGACTAAAGCGGTCGATAAAACGTTCAATTGGTGCTCGACGTTCTTCAGCTTCCTCAATCAATTGCAAAATACGGTCAATCGCGTTTTGCCCTTGCTCTGAAACCACTTTCATCTGTACTGTGCGATCGACAGATAAGCAGCCTGCCGCTACTTTTTCGCCAACATTACGTTCGACGGGAACAGATTCACCCGTGAGTGAGCTTTCATCAAAGCTGGCGAAGCCGGAGATCAATTCCGCGTCAGTTGGTAAGCGACCACCGGGTGCAATTTCAATGATATCACCTGGACGTAGCTGTGAGACTGGAACTGTGGTTTTCTGACCATTTTTAATTAATAAAGCTTCTTCTGGTACAAGTGCCATAAGAGCACTGACACCGCGTCGTGCTCGACCAGCAGAGTAAGACTCCAGCATTTCCCCCAACATAAATAGTAAGATAACCATCGCGGCTTCTTCTGTTGCCTGAATAAAGATGGCACCGATAGCGGCGACAGTCATCAGGGTCTCGATCGCAAAAGGTGTACCAGTACGGATCAAACGTAATGATTTACGCGCAATGGGATAAAGGCCAAATAAAGTCGTTAGTGTAAAAGCAATGAGACCAATTTGAGGGTTAATGCGCTCCACCCCCCAGCTAATAGCCATTAAGATGGCTAAGATGATCACAGGCTTCGACTCGCTTAATAGGCTAGGCGGAGGTGTAATAGCAGCAGCGCTATTGATACCAACATCTAATAGCTCATAGCCAGCCGCTTCTACGGTTGCGCGGACAGCGGAACTAATATCTTTATCGGCATCAACAACGAGTTTTTCTGTGGCAAATAGGACTTTAGCCTGTTTTACCTCAGTGATTTGTTTTACCGCATTTTCGATTTTTTGAGCGCAGCTAGGACAATCCATACCGCGAATTATCCAATTGAAACGTTGCCCTGCGGCTTGTGCAGGTGCAACATCATTTTGCAGCTCACTTGAAGAACTACAACATGCCGTATGCTGATGGCTATGCTCATGTTCTTGATGATCATGTGCTTGATGAGAGGTTGAACAGCAGCTCTGGTGCTGATGAGCCTCCTCATCATCGTCAGGATGTTTCTCGACAGTATCGTGTTCGTGAGTATGTGAGTCATTACTTACATTTTTACTGTTTTGAACCGCAGTTGAAGAGCAGCTGCTGCTCGAACAGCAAGCGCTATTATGTTGATGTACTTCTTTATGGTTGTGTGAGTGCATATGCGCCCCCTTATCAAACAATGACCTTAATCAATATTGATAAGTCTATACTTTGGAGTCTACTCCAGAGTCAAATAGATTAGGGGATGCCAATTGATAAAAAATGCTATTTGAGAATTTTATCAATTGGCAGTGAAGAAAGTTATAAATAAACCGCGCGGATAATGAAGAATTGTCCGAGGAAATAGAGGGCCGCGACAATGGCTTTCGACGCTTTAAAAGGAAAGCGGAAACGAGCAATTAGCCAAATACAGTTAGAAATAAACAGCAAAAATGCCCCGACCATGATTGAGAAGTTGTAATCGCGACCTAGGCCAAAGAATTGGTCACCGGCTACCCAAGCCATAATCATACTCATGATTAATAATGCAAAGATCATTGCCTGTAACTCTTTGAGTTTTGTCCAAATTACACCTAAAGTGATAGCTGCAATAATCAGAGGTATTGGGAGCCAAGGGAGATATAGGCTGAAATCTAACTGCATACCAAAACTGATGGTATAAAGAAGATAACTTACAAACAGCAAGGTTACAGATGCAAGTAAGCGCTCACTTGAAAACATTCTCATCATATCGGCGAGTAATGAAACTGCCAATGCAGCAAGGATCAAATATCCTTGTGTGGTGAGAAAATCTGCATTCCAGCCCCAGAGCAATAACAGTATCAGTGTGACGGGACGAAATAACCAACGTTGCCACTCAGGGCCACGATATGCTGCATCAACATACAGCCAACCAGAAAAAAGTACTGCAAGGAATGGCCAACTAATCATAAACACATCCTTATAAATTCAATGAATGAAGCAACTAGGGTGGTGTTCCTTCTGTATGATTAAGATAAACTATACTGATGAACACTTTAAGCACAATGTTAACTTTATGAATAAACCTATCTTACTTATTATCGTATTGGCGGTTATTGCTGTCTTGGCAACAAAGCGCTTTTTTGACCAACGCAAGCAAAATGAGATCAATGATAATGCTGTGCCAGTCAGTTATTCGGTGGTTGTTGATAGTAAAAAAGATTACCCTTATCCCAATATGCGTTCCCGTGAACGGGATGTGGTTTCACCTGAAACCTTTCGTTATGAGGTCTATTTTAAACCACTAAATAATACGGCTGTGATTAAAGTGATCGTCAGTGAATCTCAATATCAAGCTATTGAACAGGGTCGCCAAGGAACGCTCCGTATGCAAGGAACCCGATTCTTAAGTTTTGAGCCTGACGAATAACCTAATTATTCTTTCTTATTATTCTCAAGCGCTTGTTTTTGCTTTTTTTGCATTGCTAACATTTCAAAGACACCGAAGAAAAAAATTCGGGTCTGTAACCAGCCGGATAATTTTTCTCCTTTAGCGAGTGTTGCTTTCAGGAGGACAGTTTGCAGTGCATGCATAACAATCATAAATATCATGGCAATATCCATAAAATATTTAAATGGCTTAGGAAAAGGCTGGATTAGATTAAATATCATAAACCCCCAAACGCAAATCATTAGCACTCGACCTGCATTAACTAGCATGGCTGTTTTCCTCAATTGAATGGCGAATAAATAAACGATAAGCCACTTGCCCCGCAATTTTCTCACGATGCAGTTGCCAATTAGTGGGGATGTCAGTAAGTGGTGACTCCGCCTCTGACTCAACATATATCCAGCTTTCATCTGCCAGCCATTGGTTTTTTTCTAACAACTGGATAGTGTCGCTTAAGAGTCCTTTACGAAAAGGAGGATCAATAAATACAACATCAAAAGGTGTACCATTTTGACCCAGTATTTCAAGGCTGTTACCGTTGATAATGTTAGCATTATCAGATTGCAGGCGCGCTTTATTTTCTGTTAGTAACTGGGCGTTTTGTTTATCCAATTCAATAAACGTCACACTATCGGCAAAGCGTGATAGTGCTTCAAATCCTAATGAACCACTACCAGCAAAGCAGTCAAGGCAACGAGCTTCACGTATGATAGGCATTAACCAGTTAAATAAAGTTTCTTTGATTCTATCTGTAGTGGGACGTAAGCCCTCACTATCACGAACAGGGAGCTTTCGCCCGCGCCATTTGCCACCGATAATGCGTATCTGACCTAAAGAGGCGCTTTGTGGTTTTTTTGCCATAATATCCATTGCTACTCAGTTTTGTTGAGCTTTATAAAATGCGTTGTCTTATTGTAACGCGCCATTTTCACAGTTTTAACTTAAAAAATCAGATTAAATTGTCATGATTTTTCTTTCAGATATGTGTTGCGGCGCGATGAAATGATAGACTGCATGTAATTTTATTGCGATTTAATTATGAAGCGCCATGTTTTTACCGCGAGGAGTGTAGTGGCTGATGGCTAAAGACAAGAAAAAAGGCTTTTTCTCATGGTTGGGTTTTGGTCGTAAAGACGAGAAAGAGGCTCAACAGCAAGAAGCAGAACAACAAAAAAAGATAGATGCAGACAAAGAGATAGAGCTGCAAAAACAAGACATTGATGCTGCAAAAATGGCAGAAGAAGCTGAACGTCAGTATCAAGAGAAAAAAGCAGAGGAGCAGGCTGCAATTAAAGCGGCTGAAGAAGCCGCAGAGCGTCAGTATCAAGCAGACCAAGCTGCTATTAAAAAGGCAGAGGAAGAGGCAGAGCGTCAGCGCCAAGCCGAGCTAGCCGCAATCAAAGCGGCGGAAGATGAAGCAGAACGCCAACGCCAAGAGGCGGCACGTTTAGCTGAGGAAGAGGCAGAGCGTCAGCATCAAGCTGAACTAGCGGCAGCTAAAGCGGCGGAAGAAGAAGCGGAGCGCCAACGCCAAGAGGCGATACGTTTAGCAGAGGAAGAAGCAGAGCGTCAGCATCAAGCTGAACTAGCGGCAGCCAAAGCGGCGGAAGAAGAAGCGGAGCGCCAACGCCAAGAGGCGGCACGTTTAGCAGAGGAAGAAGCAGAGCGTCAGCATCAAGCCGAGCTAGCGGCAGCCAAAGCGGCGGAAGAAGAAGCAGAACGCCAACGCCAAGAGGCGATACGTTTAGCAGAGGAAGAAGCAGAGCGTCAGCATCAAGCTGAACTAGCGGCAGCCAAAGCGGCGGAAGAAGAGGCAGAACGCCAACGCCAAGAGGCAGCACGTTTAGCTGAGGAAGAGACTGAGCGCCAGCACCAAGCTGAACTAGCGGCAGCCAAAGCGGCGGAAGAAGAGACAGAACGCCAACGCCAAGAGGCAGCACGTTTAGCTGAGGAAGAAGCAGAACGTCAGCACCAAGCAGAAGAACAAGCTAAGCTGGAAGCTCAAGATATCGTCGCGTTACGCGATGAGGTTCTGAGTGAGCAAGAAGAGCCGAAACAAACAGAGCAAGAAAAACCTAAAAAGGAAGGTTTTTTTGCTCGATTAAAGAAAGGGCTACTGAAAACACGTCAAAATTTAGGCTCAGGTTTTCTTGGGTTATTTACTGGCAAGAAAATTGATGATGATCTTTTTGATGAATTAGAAGAACAATTATTGATTGCCGATGTGGGTGTTGATACAACACGTAAAATTATTGATAACCTGACCGCTCACGCAAGCCGTAAAGAGCTAAAAGATGCAGAGGCGCTATACAGTAAATTGCGTGAAGAAATGTCTGATATTTTAGCGGGAGTGGATAAACCGCTAGTCATTGAAGACAAGAAACCCTATGTTATTCTTATGGTTGGGGTCAATGGTGTTGGTAAAACGACCACGATAGGTAAATTAGCTCGCCAATATCAATCTGAAGGTAAAACCGTCATGTTAGCGGCAGGGGATACTTTCCGCGCGGCGGCTGTTGAGCAATTACAAGTTTGGGGGGAACGTAACCGTATCCCTGTTGTTGCGCAACATACTGGCGCCGATCCTGCATCAGTCATTTTTGATGCAATCCAATCAGCTAAAGCTAAAGGCGTGGATGTTCTGATTGCAGATACTGCTGGGCGTTTACAAAACAAAGCACATCTGATGGAAGAATTGAAAAAAATTGTCCGAGTGATGAAAAAACTGGATGAAGAAGCGCCACATGAAATTATGCTAACACTAGATGCAAGTACTGGACAAAATGCTGTCAGTCAGGCAAAACTTTTTAATGATGCTGTAGGTCTGACAGGTATCACATTGACTAAACTCGATGGCACAGCAAAAGGTGGTGTGATCTTCTCCATTGCTGATCAATTCGGTATTCCTATTCGTTATATCGGGATTGGTGAGGGTATTGAAGACTTACGTCCATTTAAAGCCGATGACTTTATCGAGGCTCTATTTGCCCGAGAGGAATAATTTTCGATGATTCGCTTTGAACACGTCAGTAAAGCTTATCGAGGTGGCCGGCAGGCTCTCCAAGGGGTAGATTTTCATCTACAACCAGGGGAAATGGCTTTTCTTACTGGTCACTCAGGAGCTGGTAAAAGTACGCTACTGAAGCTTATTTGTGGTATTGAGCGCCCGAGTGCTGGGCATATATTGTTTAATGGCCATGATATCAGTCGTTTGAAAAATCGGGAGATCCCTTTTTTGCGTCGGCAAATTGGGATGATTTTTCAAGATCATCATCTGTTATTTGATAGAACGGTGTACGACAATGTTGCAATGCCATTGATCATTTCGGGCGCAAGTTCCGAAGATATTCGCAGACGAGTTTCAGCAGCATTGGACAAAGTGGGTCTACTTGATAAAGCGAAAAATTTTCCAATTCAGTTGTCGGGTGGTGAGCAGCAGCGAGTTGGGATTGCGCGTGCTGTCGTAAACAAACCAACCATGTTACTTGCGGATGAGCCAACGGGGAACCTTGATGGTGAACTATCAGAGGGGATCATGCGGTTATTTGAAGAATTCAACCGTGTTGGAGTGACGGTTCTCATGGCAACCCATGATGTTGCTTTGATTGAGAGGCGTAATTACCGTGTACTGACTCTGAGTGAAGGGAGAATGATCGGAGGTCAACATGGCTAAACACGTTCGCAAATCTAAGTCTGAACGCCCTATGCAATCAAAAAGTAAGGCATTGAAAGGTGGGTGGCGTGAACAATGGCGCTATGCTTGGTTGAATACATTGGCGGATATGTTAAGACAGCCGTTAGCAACCTTTTTAACGGTGATGGTCATTGCGATTTCTCTGACCTTACCAAGCCTTTGTTATATTGTCTGGAAAAATGTGGCTCAAGCAGCTGCTCAATGGTATCCAACACCACAATTAACTGTTTACCTTGATAAATCGCTGGATGAACAAGGTGGGCAAAATGTGGTAACTCAGTTGCAAGCGCTTGATGGGGTAGAGCACGTAAACTACTTATCTCGCGACCAAGCGATGAGTGAGTTCCGTAGTTGGTCTGGTTTTAGTACCGCCTTAGACATGCTAGAGGAAAACCCATTACCTGCTGTGGCAATTATTACGCCAAAATTGGATTTTCAAAGTTCTGAAGTGTTAACAACACTGCGTGATCGAGTAAGCCAAGTTAATGGCATTGAAGAAGTTCGTATGGACGATAGCTGGTTCTCTCGGTTGGCGGCATTAACACAACTTGTCGGGCAAGTCGCTTCGGTGATTGGTATTCTAATGATCATTTCACTATTCCTTGTTATTGGTAATAGTGTGCGTTTGAATATTTTTGCGCGTCGAGACACCATCAATGTGATGAAGCTCATCGGTGCGACAGATGGCTTTATTATGCGGCCATTTTTACACGGTGGCTTGTTAATGGGGGCACTGGGCGCGGTAGTATCGCTGATTATGTCAGCGCTACTGGTGTGGAAGTTATCCGATGTTGTAGCACAAGTTGCGAGTGTTTTTGGTACGCAATTTCATATAGAAGGCTTGCTATGGGAGGAATCTTTATTAGTGATCCTTATGTCAGCCATGATTGGTTGGGTGGCAGCTTGGCTAGCGACAGTCCAGCACTTACGTCATTTTACGCCTGAATAATCCTTTTTATCGGCATAGTTTATCGCTATGCCGATAAAAATGGCACAGCTTGGGAACTTTTGAAGTCTTGGTTTGTCTGATATTAACCTGTCGCTATCGCACAAGTAGAATTTATTTAACTCAGTAAAACTGGTAAACTACGGTTTTCTAATCTTATATATCGCATCAAATTAATCTCTTTTCTTTATTTTTCAAAGAGGATCTGAATGACCAAAGACATGCAATCATTAGCACTTGTTCCGCAGGGAAGTATTGAAGCTTATATGCGGGCTGCCAATGCTTATCCTATGCTCACCGCTGAGGAAGAAAAGGAACTTGCTGAACGGCTGCATTACCATGGTGATCTGGATGCGGCAAAGCAACTGATCTTATCGCACTTACGTTTTGTGATACATGTTGCTCGTAGCTACGCAGGTTACGGTTTACCGCAAGCAGATTTAATTCAGGAAGGGAATATCGGCCTGATGAAAGCAGTGCGTCGGTTTAACCCTGAAATTGGTGTTCGCCTAGTTTCCTTTGCGGTCCATTGGATCAAAGCTGAAATTCATGAATACGTGTTGCGCAATTGGCGTATCGTTAAGATCGCGACAACAAAATCGCAGCGTAAGTTATTTTTTAACTTGAGAAAAAATAAAAAGCGTCTCGGTTGGTTTAATCAAGATGAAGTTGATATGGTGGCTAAAGAGCTGGGCGTGAGTACCAAGGATGTACGTGAAATGGAATCACGCATGGCGGCTCAAGATATGGCTTTTGATATGTCTGATGATGATGATAGCGGTGATTTAGGGCAACCTATTGCACCCGTACTGTTCTTACAAGATAAATCATCTGATTTTGCAGGCTCTATCGAAGAGGACAATTGGGAAAGTCACGCAACAGATCGGTTAGCCGACGCATTAGATTCATTAGATGAGCGTAGCCAAGATATTATTCGTGCTCGTTGGCTAGATGATGATAATAAGACAACATTACAGGAATTAGCCGATAAATATGGCGTTTCTGCCGAACGAGTCCGTCAGCTCGAAAAAAATGCCATGAAAAAATTGCGTGCCGCAATGGAAGAAGGCGAAGAAGAGAGTTATTAAAATCGATTTCCTTCCTGATTCACTGTTACTGCATTTATTGTCGCCGCCACGCGCGGGGCAATAAATGCAGAATACGCAGTATCATTCACTGTATCATTCACTGTATAATTCTAAGGGGAGTCCATCCGGATCGGCAAAAAAAGTAAACCTTTTTTGTGTGTAGGGATCGATTCGTGGTGATTCACAATCAACATTATGCTGCTTTAAATATTCAATCCATCCGTCAAGATCGTCCACACTAAACGCCAAATGTCTCAAACCACAAGCTTCAGGGTAACTTGGTCTAGCTGGTGGCGTAGGAAAACTAAATAATTCAATTTGGTATTGGTTGTCGAGCGCTAAATCTGCTTTCCATGAATCAGACTCTGCTCGATAATGCTCTTCTAATAAGGTTAATCCAAGAATTTTGCAGTAAAAATGTTTACTGGCAGCATAATTGGAGGCAATGATGGCAACATGGTGAATCCGCTTTAATTTCATAGTATTAAACTCGTTTTTCCCATCGATGACTTTCTTGCGTTGGTGTGAAGCGACAAGCTAATAAAAATTGCTCCATCACGATTTTATCCGCATCTAAAACCCCCTCTAAGCTGAAATACCAATGAGTTATTTGAGGCTCTTGTCGGCATATTTCGTCGAGTAAATAGAGCCCTACGCCACGGCGACGAGTGACCTCGCGCACTAAAAAATCGTAGATAGTACCTTTGTGTTGTTCTCGATGAATTTTGGCTGCGGCTAATAGGCGATCATTAAAGCGTGCCGCATAGATTTTTTGCTCTGATTGGCATTGATGAGCAAGTTGGTCTGGCTTCTGGTCAGGCCAGATTTTGTACAGGTCAAGATATTGTTGCTCAGTAGGATTGACCAAAGGAATGATTGTTAATTTCATAATCTTTCTATCTATATTAGTGAGACACCAAGCTGTAACTCATTGATTATTGCTGCTGTATGTAATCACATAGCCATGTTTGTCATTAAGGATATGCTTAATGGCTACCAAGCTGCAACTCGCATTATTTAGAGTATGCCCTTTGCTTATTTTTCATTCACACTCATCGACAGAGTGATCTGTAACCGATTTTTTGATTTTAGAGATGAAGATTTTGTCTTGGTTGATCTTCCGAGTTTAGCTCGGATTAATTTAAATTTAACTAGAATATAACACTGGCATTTACCAAAAACCCACGTAATAACATTAGATTTTTATTCTGCTGATTATGTAATTACCTGCCATATACATTTGCTATTTAGCATATTTATCTTGTTTAATGTCATGAAATATATAGCCTTATTGGCTATGTTTTTAAATATTAGGCATTCGATAATGCCAATCATAATAATTGACTATAAATCAAACACAAACATGCAGAACCACAGAAGATGGGGACGACAGAATGAAAAAAATGAATAAAATGTTACTGGCAGGATCGATTGCGATGGTGTTTAGCCAGCCGATATGGGCTAAAGAGGTGAAGATCGCAGTTGTTGGTGCTATGTCTGGCCCTGTTGCCCAATATGGCGACATGGAGTTCACTGGTGCTCGCCAAGCAGTCGCTGATATTAATGCAAAAGGTGGGATCAACGGCGATACTTTAGTTGCAGTTGAATATGATGATGCTTGTGACCCAAAACAAGCTGTCGCTGTTGCTAACAAAGTGATCAATGATGGGATTCGTTATGTTATTGGTCATCTCTGCTCTTCTTCAACACAACCTGCATCCGATATTTATGAGGATGAAGGGATTATCATGATCACGCCGGCTGCAACCAATGCTGATCTAACCACGCGTGGTTATCAAATGATCATGCGTACAACAGGTCTAGATTCAGACCAAGGCCCTACCGCAGCGAAATATATTGTCGATGAGATCAAACCAAAACGTATCGCTGTTGTTCATGACAAACAGCAGTACGGTGAAGGTTTGGCGCGCTCTGTCCGTGAAAATCTAAACAAAGCGGGTGTTAAAGAAGTGATGTTTGAAGGGATCACCGCGGGCGATAAGGACTTTTCTGCACTGGTAGCCAAACTGAAAAAAGAGAATGTGGATTTTGTCTATTTTGGTGGCTACTACCCAGAAATGGGGCAAATTTTACGTCAAGCGAAGCAATCGGGTTTGAATATTCGCTTTATGGGCCCAGAAGGAGTAGGTAACTCATCACTTTCAAATATTGCTGGGGAAGCTTCAGAGGGGATGTTAGTAACATTGCCTAAACGCTATGACCAAGTCCCAACTAACAAACCTATTGTGGATGCGATTAAAGCGAAAAAAGAAGATCCAACCGGTCCGTTCGTTTGGACTACGTATGCGGCAATTCAAGGCTTGACGACAGCAATGGAGCGTACAGGGAGCCGAGAGCCAGAAGATTTGGTTAAGGATCTAAAAGCAAATCCAGTCGACACAGTGATGGGGTCATTGACTTGGCAGCCTAATGGAGACCTGAAAGGTTTTGAATTTGGCGTATTTGAATGGCATGCGGATGGTACATCCACTGCAGTGAAGTAATTTCACTATTCAGGCGCTGAACCGGGAGTTGGCTTACCAACTTCCGGCTTCTGCCCTGTTTAGGGATGGTAGTATTAAAGGATAGTCCTATGTCAGATCAAATTCTTTATTTTATCCAACAACTCCTCAATGGCTTAACCTTGGGCAGTACCTATGCATTGATAGCGATTGGCTACACAATGGTTTATGGCATTATTGGTATGATCAACTTTGCTCATGGTGAAGTTTACATGATTGGTAGCTATGTCTCCTTCATTGTCATCGCTGGGCTAATGATGCTAGGTATTGATGTTGGTTGGATCCTTATTGCTGCGGCATTCGTGGCTGCGATTGTTGTTTCAAGCTCCTATGGTTGGAGTATTGAACGCGTCGCATACCGGCCTGTTCGCCATTCAAAAAGGTTGATTGCACTTATCTCTGCAATTGGAATGTCAATTTTCCTACAAAACTATGTCAGCTTGTCACAGGGATCACGTGATCTGGCATTACCGAGTTTGATCACAGGTCAGTGGGTATTAGGCGAAAGCGATGGCTTTGAAGCGAGCATTACAAAAATGCAGCTGACCATTTGGGTGGTTACCTTACTTGCTATGTTGGCATTGACCCTATTTATCCGCTATTCCCGTATGGGAAGGGCGTGTCGTGCCTGTGCTGAAGATTTAAAAATGGCAAGTTTATTAGGCATTAACACAGACCGAGTGATTTCATTAACTTTCGTGATTGGTGCCACAATGGCAGCGGTAGCGGGAGTACTACTTGGGCAGTTTTATGGGGTCATAAACCCTTATATCGGTTTTATGGCTGGAATGAAAGCCTTTACCGCAGCCGTACTGGGGGGAATTGGTAGTATTCCTGGCGCTATGCTAGGAGGCATCATTCTCGGTGTTGCGGAAGCAATGACATCGGCTTATTTAAGCACGGAATATAAAGACGTTGTGTCATTTGGTTTATTAATTGGTGTATTGCTGATCATGCCAACCGGCATTCTGGGGCGCCCGGAGGTCGAGAAAGTATGAGAAAAGAAAATTGGATTAATGCCATTGTCGCGTCTGTGATGTTCTTTATTCTCTCTGTCTTTATGATGGGTCTGCAATTGACACTTGATGGCACGAAACTGGTTGTTTCAAGTGGTGATTCGGTACGCTGGAATTGGATTTTTGCAGGGATTGCAGTGATCTTTATTTTTCAGCTAATACGCCCTTCATTGGTGAGAGTGTGGCAAGGTGTTCCGAAACAATCGTGGTCTATACCTGATTTTGATGGCTCGACAGCGAGGCAAAAGATCCTTGCATTAGTTATTGTTATTGCTGCAATTATTTGGCCTTTTGTTGTTTCTCGAGGTAGCGTCGATATTGCTACATTAACCTTAATTTATGTGATGTTAGGCCTTGGTTTGAATGTGGTTGTCGGGCTATCAGGCTTACTGGTTTTGGGGTATGCAGGGTTTTATGCAATAGGTGCTTATACTTTTGCATTATTAAACCATTATTACGGGTTTGGCTTCTGGGAAAGCCTACCTATTGCTGGGTTAACAGCGGCCTTAGCTGGGTTTTTATTGGGGTTCCCTGTATTGCGGCTAAGAGGCGATTATTTGGCGATTGTCACCTTAGGTTTCGGTGAGATTGTGCGTATTTTATTGCTCAATAACACGGAAATCACGGGAGGACCAAACGGGATTAGCCAGTTGCCTAAGCCAACGTTGTTTGGTTTAGAGTTTAGCCGCACAGCAAAAGAGGGTTGGGATACTTTCCATAATTTCTTTGGCCTTGATTACAACGCAGGCGATAGGATTATTTTCCTCTATTTTGTGGCTCTGCTACTGGTGCTATTAACGCTGTTTGTGATCAATCGATTATTACGTATGCCTTTAGGGCGGGCGTGGGAAGCATTACGGGAAGATGAAATCGCCTGTCGCTCTTTAGGTTTATCACCGACAAAGATCAAGTTAACCGCTTTCACGATCAGTGCTGCCTTTGCTGGGTTTGCGGGAACGCTTTTTGCGGCTCGCCAAGGCTTTATCAGCCCTGAATCATTCACTTTCGTTGAGTCTGCTTTTGTACTAGCCATTGTCGTGCTCGGAGGGATGGGCTCACAAACATCGGTGATATTAGCGGCGATTATACTGGTTGTCTCAAGAGAAATGATGCGTGATTTGAATGCTTACAGTATGTTGCTATTAGGGGCATTGATGGTGCTGATGATGATTTGGCGTCCACAAGGGCTATTACCAATGAAACGTCGCCAAATGAAGCTAAAAAATAGCGAGCAAGTCGCCAGTGAGGGGGAAAAAGTATGACTCCTCTATTACAAGTCAACGGTCTAACCATGCGTTTTGGTGGGCTATTAGCGGTAAATAACGTTGAGCTGAGCTTAAATCAAGGTGAAATCGTTTCCTTGATTGGGCCAAATGGTGCAGGAAAAACGACAATTTTTAACTGCTTAACCGGGTTTTATAAGCCAACTGGCGGCTCAATTCTATACCGAGAAAAGCATTTGGAAGGCTTATCGGGTCAGGCGATCGCTCGGCTTGGGGTGATCCGAACTTTTCAGCATGTACGCTTATTCAAAGAAATGACCGTGATTGAGAATCTGTTAGTTGCTCAACATCAACATTTGAAAAGTGGTATTTTCTCCGGGTTACTGAAAACGCCAGCCTTTCGACGAGCGGAATCAGAAGCGATCGACAATGCAGTAAAGTGGCTTGAAAGGGTCGATTTATTGCAATTTGCTAACCGTCAAGCTGGTAACTTAGCGTATGGTCAACAGCGTCGGTTAGAGATAGCTCGCTGTATGGTGACACGGCCTGAAATTCTTATGTTAGATGAACCCGCGGCCGGCCTAAACCCGAAAGAAACTGATGACCTTGATGAGTTAATTGCTGAGTTACGCTCTCATCACCAAGTATCTATCTTATTGATTGAACATGATATGAAGCTAGTGATGGGAATTTCAGATCGCATTTATGTGGTGAACCAAGGCACGCCTTTGGCGAATGGAACACCTGATCAAATTCGTCAGCACCCTGATGTGATCAAAGCTTACTTGGGGGAGGCTTATTGATGTTAGAATTTAAACAAGTTTCTGCCCATTACGGAAAAATTCAAGCACTACATCAAGTGAGCCTGAATATTCAAAAAGGGGAGATCGTCACATTAATCGGTGCTAATGGTGCGGGTAAAACGACGCTACTGAGCACATTATGCGGTGACCCGCGAGCCTCAGAAGGGCAAATTCTCTACCGTGATGTCGATATTACTCAGTTGCCGACCGCGAAAATTATGCGTGAAGATATTGCATTAGTACCCGAAGGTCGCCGCGTTTTTTCACGAATGACCGTCGAAGAGAATTTAGCGATGGGGGGCTTTTTTGCTAATCGCCAACAATATCAAGAGCGCATAGAGCGCGTTTATACGCTGTTCCCGCGTTTGCATGAGCGCCGTAGTCAACGCTCTGGCACCATGTCTGGTGGTGAGCAGCAAATGTTAGCGATTGGTCGTGCGCTGATGAGTCAACCTGAGTTGTTGCTACTTGATGAACCATCATTAGGTCTAGCGCCAATCATTATCATGCAAATCTTTGATACCATTTTGCAACTGCGCGAAGCGGGAATGACTATTTTCCTTGTGGAGCAAAATGCCAATCAGGCATTAAAACTGGCTGATCGCGGCTATGTTCTTGAGAATGGGCGTATTGTATTGGAAGATAGTGGTAAAGCGTTACTCGCTAATGAAGCAGTACGTAGTGCCTACTTAGGCGGCTAAACAATCCCCCTTCATATCCTCTATTGGATACTGAAGGGGCTTAATAGTTTAAGGTATTTTTATTAATGTCGGATTGGTTTCGAGTTCAATCTTTATGGTGAGCTTATCTAGATTATCAAATTTTAACGTATGATCTTTATTCACGTTGAAACAAGTTGCTCTCTTTATCTCAATAATAGACCCGGAAATTAATCGTTGAGGCTCAATTTGTTCAAGTTGATAACGGCAATGGGATGTTATTAAATATCCATTTTCCGTTATTTCGATTTGGACTGTTCCTTTATTCTCTCTTTGAGAGATATTGATTTTATCACGGTTTTGATTTGTGTTATATATATCGATATAAGCGTTTAAAATATGCTTTTGGTTCGCAATGTTACATAGATGACTAATGTGCTCAGGTGGTAATTTTTTAAAAGCATAATAAATGTCATTTATTGAATCTAATACAATTGACGAGCCATTCTCTGATTTGAAAATAATCTTCATTGCACCTATATCACGGGATATCTGCTCAAGGCATGAAATCTTATCTTCTGATTTTATTGTTATTTTTGAATTTTCATCCTCTATAATTTCATCTCCTTTACCCCACCGCCTTATCTGATAGTTTAATGCAGCAATCAATTCATTTTGTGTCATCAGAATATCTGTTTTATCTTGATTTTCCTCATTGAAATAAGAGGAGATCTCTTTGTTAAATTCAATAGTAACTTTTTGGTTATCTAATGATAATGACTTTAAACTTAACTTTGTATCGGGTTTATTTGCTATATTCTCTGGTAGGTGAAAATATTGATTAATAAAATCAATGGCAGACTCTTCATCCGTGATTTTAGGTTGCCAATGTGTATTTTCAGCTTGGTTTATTTTTGAAGTTTTAACAGGAAAAGAGTGATCACTATTTTTTACTTTAGCTATTTTTGATTCATGAGTGTGATCGTTATTGAGCCAAGAAGTAAGGCTATAAAATGGATTTTTAATCTTCATAAGTTATCACCAATAAAATTTATTTGCGATAACTTACAATAGGTTTGATGCGAAAGATTGCAATAATCGAGCATCCTATCGCTCATAGTGGGCTTTTCATGACTAGTTTATGTGAAGCGTCTCGCATTTCAGCTATTTACTTGTTTCTGCATATTAAATTAGTTGTCTATACATCTTCCTTCGAATAAACAGCAAGCTATCACTCATTGTATAGCTCATCGCCTCCCTAGCTATCTAATCTTTGTGCAAAAATTCAAATTTAAATGTATATACTTTGTGAATTAAATGTATATATATTTAAAGGTAACAAGATAAATGATTTGATAAAAATGATAGAAAATTAGTGCTGAGATAACTTCAACTGATTGAATATCAATAAGTTGAAGGAGGTTTGAAATCAATAAATCTATCAGTGAAAAAATAATGACTAATGAGAAATATCATTGATTGTTACAAAAAAGTTACATAAAAAGGATAAATAGGGGATACACCGATGCTAAACCGTACTGACTCTACACGCGTTATCCGCTCCCCACGTGGCAGCGAAAAAACTTGCAAAAGCTGGCTGACAGAAGCCGTGTATCGCATGATCCAAAATAACTTAGATCCGGATGTTGCTGAGCATCCGCAAAGTCTAGTGGTGTATGGCGGAATTGGACGTGCTGCTCGTGATTGGGAATGTTATGACAAGATTTTAGAAGTATTGAAAACGCTTGAAGATGATCAAACGTTATTAGTGCAATCAGGCAAGCCTGTTGGTGTTTTCCCGACTCACCCTGATGCCCCCCGCGTATTAATTGCTAACTCAAATATCGTCCCTCATTGGGCGAATTGGGAACATTTCAATGAGCTAGATAAAAAAGGCCTAATGATGTATGGCCAAATGACGGCTGGCTCTTGGATCTATATTGGTTCACAAGGCATCGTACAAGGGACCTATGAGACTTTTGTATCTTTAGCTAAGCAACATTTTAATGGTGATCCAGCCGGACGTTGGATCCTAACGGGAGGTCTCGGTGGAATGGGGGGCGCACAACCTCTTGCTGCGACCATGGCCGGCTTCAGTATGATTGCTGTTGAATGTGATGAAAGCCGCATTGATTTTCGTTTAAGAACACGTTATGTCGATAAAAAGGCCACTTCATTAGATGAAGCGCTGCACTATATTGAGGAAGCGAAACAGAGCGGTAAGCCAGTTTCAGTTGGCTTATTAGGTAATGCTGCCGATGTTTACAGCGAATTGGTAAAACGTAACATTACCCCAGACTCAGTAACCGATCAAACGAGCGCACACGACCCCGTTCATGGCTACTTACCTCAAGGTTGGACATTGGCGCAATGGCGTGAAAAACAACAGACTGCTGTCGATGAAGTGACTAAAGCTGCGAAGAAGAGTATGGCAGTACAGGTTGACGCTATGCTGACTATGCAAAAACGTGGCTCAGCAGCCTTTGACTATGGTAATAACATTCGTCAAATGGCGAAAGATGAAGGTGTGAGTAATGCCTTTAATTTCCCTGGCTTCGTTCCTGCCTATATTCGCCCTCTATTTTGTGAAGGAATTGGCCCATTCCGTTGGGTGGCATTATCGGGTGATCCAGAGGATATCTATAAAACAGATCAAAAAGTAAAAGAGCTGATCCCAGACGATAAACACTTGCATAACTGGCTGGATATGGCCCGTGAACGCATCGCATTCCAAGGGCTGCCTGCTCGTATTTGTTGGGTTGGCTTAAAAGATCGTGAAAGATTGGGTCGAGCATTTAATGAAATGGTGAAAAATGGCGAGTTAAAAGGGCCTATTGTGATCGGTCGTGATCACTTAGATTCAGGCTCTGTAGCAAGCCCACATCGTGAAACCGAGTCGATGAAAGATGGCTCTGATGCAGTCTCTGATTGGCCTTTACTCAATGCGCTATTGAACACCGCGGGAGGAGCGACATGGGTGAGTTTACATCACGGTGGTGGTGTCGGAATGGGCTTTTCACAACACGCGGGTGTCGTGATTGTCTGTGATGGCACTGATGCCGCGGATAAACGTCTAGCACGAGTTTTACATAATGACCCAGCAACAGGGGTGATGCGCCATGCTGATGCGGGTTATGACATCGCAATACATTGTGCAAAACAGCAAGGTCTGAATTTGCCGATGGTCAAGTAGCACCTTTGGCCTGCCTCAGATTAGGGGCGGCCTTATTTAGAAGGGGATCAGTATGAATACGATGTCAAAGCCAAAAAGAGTAGGGCCACTATCAGGGATCAAAGTTATTGATCTAAGTCGCGTACTTGCCGGTCCTTATTGCACAGGCATGATGGCCGATTTAGGGGCTGAGGTGATCAAAATTGAGGTGCCTGATCATGGTGATGATAGCCGCCATTTGGGGCCATTTATTGATGGTGAGAGCGTTTATTACGGGCTGATTAATCGAGGCAAACGCAGTATTGAGTTAGATCTAAAATCAGAGACTGACCGCGAAATCCTTTATCAGTTAGTCAAAGAGAGTGATGTCGTCGTTGAGAATTTTCGACCGGGGGTAACCGCGAGGTTAGGCATTGATTTTGACAGCCTAAAACAGCACAACCCAAAATTGATTTACGCCAGTATTTCCGGATTTGGTCAAGATAGCCCACTGGCTAATTACCCCGCTTATGACATTGTGGCACAAGCGATGTCAGGGTTAATGAGTGTGACAGGCTTTCCACAAACAGGTCCAACCCGTAGTGGAGAATCGATAGGTGATGTTTGCGCTGGCATATTCGCTGCTTGGGCGATCAGTAGTGCACTATTTGCACGGGAAGCTCACCAAGAAAAAGCACAATATATTGATGTTGCTATGGTTGATGTGCTGCTAAGTATGCAACTAACAGGGTTATCTAACCTATTTGCAAATGGTACAGCGCCCAGCTTAGTGGGTAATCGACACCCTGTATCCACACCGTTTGATACTTATCAGGCACAGGATGGTTTAGTGGTTATTGCTATCGCCAGTGAAAAGTTATTTCAGCGTTTTTGTGAGTGTATGGGGAAACCTGAATTACGCAATGACCCTCGTTATAAAGACGATCCTACAAGAACGCTTTATCAGGCTGAACTTCGAAAAGAAATCGAACGTTGGACATCACAAAAAACGGTCGAAGAAGTTTGTGATTTGCTGCTAAACGCTGGGGTTCCTGCTTCGCCAATCCATGATTTGCAGCAGGCAACTCAGAGCGAACATGCAAAGGTACGTGCTGTTCTTACTCATCTTGATGATGGGGGAACACCATTAGTGTCTCAACCTGTTTTCTTTAATGGGTACAAACCTCATGTGACGCAAAGGGCACCTAGCTTAGGTGAAGCGAATGCTGTTTATAAATCGGCAAATCTCACAATAAAAAATGCGGAGACAATACAATGAGCTTTCAAATTGATGAAACAGAACAAGCAATTGTAGATGCTGTTGAAAAGGTTTGCCGGGATATTCTGCAAGCAAATGCGCAGCGTTACGATGAAACAGAAACCTTTTGTGCAGAAAGCCTAGCAGCACTGGGTGAAATGGGCTGTTGGGGGATCAACTTACCGGAACAATACGGCGGTTTTGGCATTGGCAGTATAGCAATGAGTATGATCGTGGAAGCAGTGGCAGCGGCTTGTGCATCAACATCATCGGCTTTAACGGCACACTTTCTCGCAACAGACTCAATTTTGATTGGGGGAACGGAGGAGCAAAAACAGTATTGGTTACCGAAAGCGGCAAGCGGTGAAATGCTAGGGGCGTTTGGCCTAACAGAGCCAGCGGCGGGATCAAACCCTGCTGACATGCGTACTATCGCGACCCGTGAAAATGGTGGTTGGCGAATTCGTGGCAATAAACACTACATTACCAATGCCAAAGAAGCTGATTTTATCGTGTTATACGCCAAAACGAATCCAGAAGCCGGCGCTCGTGGCATTAGTGCATTTATGATCCCAAAGGGCACTGAAGGCGTCGAGTTTTCTTCACCTGAGAAAACGATGGGGCTACGTGGGAGTACAATCTATGAACTAGCTCTGAATTGTTGGCTGCCTGAGTCGGCGCTATTAGGTGAAGAAAATAAAGGTTTCCATACCGCAATGGAAGTGTTGGATAAAGGTCGCGTGGAAGTTGCGGCGACTTCATTAGGTATTGCTCGTGCTGCCATGGAATGTGCCTTAAATTGGGTGAAAGAGCGCCAAATCGGTAAAAAGCCATTAGCGGCTTACCAAGGAACACAATGGCGACTTGCAGATATGCATACTCAATTAGAAGCCGCGCGTATGTTGACATGGCGTGCTGCGGAGTGTCGAGATTCAGGCGAACGTTTTAGCTTGCAATCGGCAACAGCAAAATTATTTGCCGCGGAGTGTGCTGGTTTTGTTACCGATGCAGCATTACAGCTTCATGGTGGTTATGGCTATATTCGGGATCTACCTTTAGAACGCTATGTACGTGATGCAAGAATTTTACGTATTTTTGAAGGTACTTCAGAAATCCAAAAAATCATTATCTCACGTGCGATTTTAGATGCTGTTTAATGTGAGATAGGGAAATGCGAGTGGGCAGACAGGGTCCACTCGTAATGAGTAAAAACTGCAATAGGATGAACGACCTGATAACAGGATCATGGAATTAAAAACACAACAACAACCGGGTTTAAGAATGTATTTCAATTTTTAATGGCGGGTAGTTTATAAAACAACAATAACATCCGTCTTAACGTCTCATGGCTGTATCCTACGACAACCATTGCGACAAATTGGTCCATTCTTTAAGCCAAGCCTTGCTTAAAGAGGAGTTACCATGACAGTTTCAAACGACATAATCGCAGATAAAAAACATCGGCAGGATAATGTTCCTTTAATCGAAGCACGCTCTATTGACTATATCCCTGAATCAGAACGGCATGGCACATTATCAAGTCAATTTACTCTCTGGTTTGGGGCAAACTTACAGATTACCGCTATCGTGACTGGGGCACTCGCTGTCGTGTTAGGTGGCGATGTATTTTGGTCATTAATTGGTTTGTTTATCGGGCAACTACTTGGTGGTGCAGTGATGGCACTGCATGCTGTTCAAGGGCCAAAGTTAGGGTTACCACAGATGATCTCAAGCCGTGTTCAGTTTGGTGTCTATGGCGCGGTGATCCCGATCCTTCTTGTGTGCATGATGTATGTTGGCTTTTCAGCGAGTGGCACAGTATTAGCGGGTCAGGCCGTTGGGCAATTGCTCAATGTTAGTGATTGGGTCGGTATCTTGATCTTCGGTGCTGTGATCATCGCGATTACGATCTGTGGCTATCGTATCATCCATATGCTAGGTAAAGCGGCCAGTGTGATCGGTGTAGTTGCATTCTTTTATCTATTTTTCCGCTTGTTTTATATGAATGACGTTTCGGTTTTATTAGAAAACCGTCATTTCACGTGGACCAATTTCTTACTTGCAATGTCACTCTCAGCATCATGGCAAATTGCATTTGGCCCTTATGTTGCCGATTACTCTCGTTATCTACCTACCAAAACGCCGACAATCAAAGCGTTCTTAGCGGTAGGTTCGGGAACGGTGATTGGCACTCAAGCATCTATGATCCTAGGCGTCTTCGCTGCTGCTTTAGCCGGTAACGCATTCGCAGGTCATGAAGTGGCTTATATTGTTGGTCTGGGTAGCACAGGGCTTATTGCCGCGCTGCTCTATATCAGCATTTTCTTTGGTAAGGTGACGATCACTGCACTAAACGCGTACGGTAGCTTTATGTCGATGGCAGCCATCTTCTGTGGTTTCCGTGGCAAGCAGCAAATTTCTCGCAGGCAAAGGCTGTTTTTCATCATATTGATGGTCAGCTTCTCAACGGCTCTGGGCTTAGCTGGGCAACATTCATTCCTAAAACTATTTTCAGCTTTCCTACTGTTCTTACTGGCATTTTTTACCCCATGGAGCGCAATCAACCTTGTTGACTACTACTGGGTAACGAAAGGTCGTTATGACGTGCCTCAGCTATCGAACCCGAATGGTCGTTATGGGCGCTGGAATAAAGTTGGCATCATCACTTATGTGATTGGCGTTATGATTCAATTGCCTTTCATTGCGACAGGTTTTTACACCGGACCATTAGTAGAGAAGCTGGGAGGCGTTGATATCTCATGGATTGTGGGCCTCGTTGCCACCAGTATTATCTACTATGCTGCGATTAAAATATGGCCAATGTCCGTTGCAGATAGGCTAATACTGCCGTCGTCAAATGAAATACTGGACAGCAAATCAGCTAATTAACAAATCACGTTAAAACAAAAATAAGAGGGGATGATAGCAGTGAATATTCACTGCTAAGGCTCCCCTCAGCCTGAAAAACACTTTCTGGCAGAGAGTAATTAGGAGTAATTATGAAAATTTTAGTGGCTGTTAAAAGAGTTATTGACCACAACGTCAAAGTACGAGTAAAAGCGGATGGTTCAGGCGTCGAATTAACGAATGTCAAAATGGCAATCAACCCGTTTGATGAAATTGCCGTTGAAGAAGCGGTGCGCCTAAAAGAAGCTGGAAAAGCGGATGAAGTGGTTGTTGTATCAATCGGTGATGCTCACTCACAGGAAACGCTGCGTAGCGCGATGGCGATGGGTGCCGACAGAGCCATTTTGGTTCAGAAGCCGAGTGATTTAGTGTTAGAGCCACTGGATATTGCTCGCTTATTGCAGCAGGTGGTGGTTTCAGAGCAGCCGGACTTAATTTTGCTTGGTAAACAGGCTATTGATAATGACTGCAACCAAACAGGGCAAATGTTGGCTGCACTTCTTAAGTGTGGGCAAGCGACGTTTGCTTCCTTGATTGAAATTGATGGTACATCACTGCAAGTCACTCGTGAAATTGATGGTGGATTAGAAACATTAACATTAGCGTTACCAGCGGTAGTGACAACCGATTTACGTTTAAATGAACCTCGCTATGCAACCCTCCCTAATATCATGAAAGCAAAGAAAAAACCGCTTGAAGTTCGCGATATTTCAGAGCTGGATTTTACGCCATTAGGGCAAGTAAAAACATTGATGGTTACGGAGCCGAAAAAACGTACAGGACAATGCACATTATTTAATGATGTCAAAGCATTAGTCAGTGAACTGCAAGCTAAAGAAGTTATCTAATCGGGGAGAGCGCCATGAGCCAATTATCAGTATTAGTTGTGGTAGAACATGACAACCAAACTATTAAATCGTCAACATACCATAGCGTGACAGCGGCTAAACAGATCCTTGCAGGGCAAGGGCAATTGCATCTACTCGTTGCTGGTAGCCAATGCGCTAGGGTTGCAGAGCAGGCGGCTAGCATTGCAGGGGTCGAAAAAGTGATCCTTATCGACCATGTAGAGCTTACTCATCAACTCGCAGAAACTGTGACTGACTCAGTGGTTTCGATAGCTAAACATTACAGTCATTTAGTTTTTCCCGCGACCACTTACGGTAAAAATGTTGCTCCACGTGTAGCGGCAACGCTAGGTGTTGCACAGATTTCCGATATTACTGACGTTATTGATGCACAAACCTTTGTGCGTCCTATTTATGCGGGCAACGCATTAGCCACAGTACAAAATAATGGGAACCAAGTGGTGTTAACAATTCGTAGCTCTGCTTTTTCTGCTACGACGGAAACTCAGCCGGCGGCTGCCATCGAAGATTATTGTGCAAACAGTTTTAACCCATTATCTCAACTGAAAAGCCAATCTTTAACCCAAATGAGCCGTGCTGAGCTTAGTTCGGCAAAAGTGGTGATATCGGGGGGAAGAGGGCTAAGTTCTGGTGAAAACTTTGCTTTGCTTGAAACCATTGCCGACAAATTAGGGGCTGCGGTTGGGGCATCAAGGGCTGCTGTTGATGCAGGTTATGTGCCGAATGATTATCAGGTTGGACAAACAGGTAAGATTGTTGCCCCCGATCTCTATATTGCCGTTGGAATTTCTGGGGCGATCCAACATATTGCTGGCATGAAAGAGAGCAAGGTGATCGTCGCAATCAATCAAGATCCAGAAGCTCCTATTTTCCAAGTTGCGGACTACGGCATTGTTGGTGATCTGTTTGAGATCTTACCTGAATTAGATAAAGCATTAGCCTAATTAGGGGGAAATATGACTATCGACAATAGTGTCAATATCAATGAGGCTCCAGAGCGCGAATCGATGGAATTTGATGTCCTGATTGTCGGTGGTGGACCTGCGGGACTATCTGCGGCAATCCGCTTAAAGCAACTTGCCTTAGAAAAAAACAGTGAATTATCTGTCTGTCTGATCGATAAAGGTGCTGAAATTGGAGCGCATATTCTATCGGGTGCCGTGATCGACCCCCGTGCCCTTGATGAGCTACTACCCGACTGGCAGCACTTTGTCTCCAGTGACTTAACGGCAGTCACTGAAGATCGCTTTTTGCTCCTAAAAGAGCATAAAGCGAACCGGTTACCACTTGCTCTGTTACCAACCAGTTTAAAAAATGAAGGAAATGTAATTGGTAGTCTAGGGCGGGTATGTTCCGCCTTAGCATCACAAGCCGAACAGCTCGGGGTCGACGTATTTGCGGGCTTTGCGGCAACAGAAGTTATATACAGCGAGTCAGGCTCAGTGATAGGGGTGACGACGGGGGATATGGGGCTTGATAAATCAGGTAATCCAACCTCAATGTATCAACCGGGCATGAATTTATTAGCAAAAATGACGTTTTTTGCAGAAGGGTGCCGTGGGCAATTAGGGAAGCAACTTATTGAACATTTTGACTTATCAGCTGGCCGTGGAAAGCAAACCTATGGTCTTGGATTAAAGGAAATTTGGCAAATACCTAAAGAGCAGCATCAAGCCGGTTTGGTTGTTCATTCAATTGGTTGGCCTTTAGATAATAATACTTATGGTGGCGGCTTCGCTTATCATTATGGTGAAAATCTGGTTGCTGTTGGTTTAGTGGTAGGGCTGAACTACGAAAATCCTTATTTATCACCGTTTGATGAATTCCAACGTCTCAAAACTCACCCAGCGTTTAGCGCTTTTTTACAAGGTGGCGAACGAGTGAGTTATGGGGCTAGAACCTTGGTTGCTGGAGGACTTTCCGCATTACCAGAACTGAGCTTTCCTGGAGGAGCATTGATTGGTGATGATGCAGGCTTTTTGAATGCGGCTCGGATCAAAGGTAGTCACTGTGCAGTGAAAAGCGGTGCACTTGCGGCAGAAGCCCTGTTCGAATCAATGCGCGATCAATCTATCGATTATGCGGAATTTAAAACACAATATCGTCAAAAATTTGCACAGAGTTGGCTCTATCGTGAGTTATACCAAACTCGTAATTTCAAACCCTATATGAAAAAAGGTTTGTACTTAGGGTCGTTATTATTTGGTGCAGAACAGCTGCTTTTAAAGGGGCGTACACCGTGGACGTTAAAGCTAAAGCAAGCAGACCATGAAAGTTTGCAAGAGGCTAAAAACTTTCAACCGATTGAATACTCCAAGCCGGATGGCATTTTGACTTTTGATAAGCCTTCGTCGGTATTTCTATCAAACACTAATCATGAAGAAGAACAGCCGTGCCACTTAAAATTACAGGATAGTCAAATACCTATTAGCGTTAATTTATCTCGATATGCGGCACCAGAGACCCGTTATTGCCCCGCGGGGGTCTATGAAATAGTGAGTGAAAAAGAACAACCAAAGTTACAAATCAATGCGCAAAACTGTTTGCATTGTAAGGCGTGCGATATCAAAGACCCAACACAAAATATCTGTTGGACAGCACCACAAGGGGGAGAAGGGCCAATTTATCAAGGGATGTAACTGGTTTTGTTGTGATGTATTCCCGCCAATAGAAGCGCGGGTGTGGTTGTGCTTTATTTTATCAGTCGCTTTGGGGCATTTTGTGAATTTGCCCCATTTTTTTGTTTATGTGTTATGGGGTATCAATGCGTGAATGTAACTTTAATTTGTAACGAGAGCCTGCTGTTATCATATTGACATAACTAATTAAAATAGAGCCTGTCCAGGTACGGCGGCTAAGTTGTAAGCAGGGGGAACCTTCTTTAATAGAGAGGGATTGGGCAATGGCCTTAGTCGCTAAAGCGGCTTCGATGGTATGCTCCATTTCACTAACGGGAAAATGCCGCTGCAAGTATCCACTTGGTGTTTCTGTATCGCCAAAGTGTTGTTTGACGAAATCAGGAACGATAGCGTGATTGACATAACGCTCCTCAAGCATCAAAGGAATGTCATTTTCAAAATGGAGTACCTTGCAATAGCCGATATCACTTCCTTCCATCACTCCAAGTTGTAACGCAATTTCAGGCGAAGCAGTAATAATTTTAAGTTGTAATTGATGACCGCTATATTTATTACCGCTTAATGATATTTCATCAAAAATATCAAAAGCTTTGGTTACAGGCAGCTCATGCTTTTGGGTCGCAACAAAGGTGCCTTTCCCAGCAATACGATTCAGAATACCTTTTTGGCTTAGCTCAGAAATGGCTTTATTCACCGTCATGCGGCTGACATTAAATTGGGCGCAAAGCTCTAGCTCTGTGGGTATTTGAGTTTCAGGTTTGAAGATACCTAAATCAATACTACGCAGAATATAAGATTGAATTTGCTTGTATGCTGGTTGTGAAGTCATCGTGATTATTTTATTAATAATAAGGTGTTAGAAGAATCCGTTAATCTTCAGTTGTTACCATACCTAATCGGCGGTTTGCCCAAGTTTACCAGCAAACCTGCATCATTGTGACAAAAAAGTGTATTAAAGTACCGTAATGCTATTCAAAATAAGAAACACTGTAATTACCTGAATTTTATTAGTAAAGTCTAATTTTTATTAGGTGCATAACACGCCCTGACTATAATAGTGAAATATTAATAAATAAGATAGGCTCTACGTATGGGGGGCAGTACTTTTATGCCACTTTATCCGAGTATGATTATCGGTATGTTAGCCCAAAAGTAGGGTTCGATTGATAGCATCTGATTTAGTATTCTTTTTTACTCTTGAAAGTTATTAAAAATAGCAATATTTTTTGAAAAAATTTTAAAAGTGGCAATAAATTGGTGAGTTGTACGGAAAGCAAATCGATCGAATTGATTGGTTGAGTTGGCTATTCCATCAACCAAAAGGCCGTTTAAAGCTTATGGCGTGAGTAATGCAGGGAACAAACACACTATTTTTCAGACTCAATAATAGGTGAACTTGGTGTTTTATTAAGGGGGAAGTTTGCCAAAACATAAAAAATAATGAATAACGTATCCCAAACTTTATTAAGTGACATAAGGTATTTTTATTGATTTCATTTGACTTAAATCTATTTTAACTTAAGTAAGATGTTACTTTAATTTAATAAAATAAACTTAAATCTTAACAAGCTATAATAAAATTTCCTTGTTAATGTTTTTATTAAATTGTTATAAAATTCAGTGTGTTGCTTTTATTTTTACGGGTTTTGGATTTCAATAAATAATGTGATGAGCGTCATGTTGTTGTCGATAAATTATTCAATATTGTGATGCGTGTATAATATAATGACAACAGAGATTAAAATAACCAAATAGTTGTTATATATCTAAGCTCGACGGTAGTACTAATCCCTTAATTGAGGAGGCATAGTATGTTATCATTACATAAGCTAGTAATATCGAGGAGTTTCTTCTATATGAAGAAATGGTTCAATATTGATATTCCTTTAGCCTTCTTTTTTCCTCATCGATAATTCCAACGTTTTCTCTTAATTAATCGTTATCTTATTACTCATAATAAGTACGAATTTCTGTTTTTATTATTTAATGAAAATTAAAGGTATTATCATGGCTAAAAGAATCGTAGAACCGTTCCGTATTAAAATGGTAGAAAATATTCGTATTCCATCTAGGGAAGAGCGAGAAGCTGCATTAAAAGAAGCTGGCTACAATCCATTCTTATTACCGAGTAGTGCTGTATATATTGATTTATTAACCGATTCCGGTACTAACGCAATGAGTGATCAGCAGTGGGCCGCGATGATCACAGGGGATGAAGCGTATGCAGGGTCTCGTAACTATTATGATTTAAAAAATAAAGTTAAAGAGATGTTTGGCTACGATTACACTATTCCTGCTCACCAAGGGCGTGGTGCAGAAAATATGTTGTTCCCCGTATTATTGAAAGCTAAACAACAGGAGGGAGGGGCTAAGAATCCAGTCTTTATTTCTAATTTCCATTTTGATACAACAGCCGCACATGTTGAATTAAATGGGTGTAAAGCGATTAATATTGTCACCGAAAAGGCTTACGATTCGGAAACATATGATGACTGGAAAGGTAATTTTGATATTCAGAAGTTAAAAGATAATATTGCTAAATATGGGGCTGAAAACGTTGTCGCGATTGTTTCTACCGTCACTTGTAATAGTGCTGGTGGTCAGCCCGTTTCTATGGCGAATTTAAAAGAAGTCTATGAAATCGCTAAGCAGCATAATATCTTTGTTGTCATGGATTCCGCTCGTTTTTGTGAAAATGCCTATTTTATTAAAGAGCGTGATCCAAAATATAAAGATGCCACAATCAAAGAAGTTATTTTTGACATGTACAAATATGCCGATGCATTAACCATGTCTGCGAAGAAAGACCCGCTATTAAATATTGGTGGCTTAGTTGCTATTAAAGATGATGAAAATATTTTCACCTTAGCAAGGCAACGCTGTGTTCCAATGGAGGGGTTTGTCACTTATGGCGGTTTAGCCGGACGCGATATAGCGGCGATGGTACAAGGGCTTGAAGAAGGAACTAGGGAGGATTATCTACATTATCGTATTGGTCAAGTGAGATACTTAGGTGATCGCTTACGTGAAGGGGGGATCCCTATTCAGTACCCTACAGGGGGACATGCGGTATTTGTTGATTGTAAAAAGTTAGTTCCACAAATACCGAGCGAGCAATTTCCAGCCCAAGCAGTGATTAATGCACTTTATCTTGAGTCCGGTGTTCGTGCTGTTGAAATTGGTTCATTTTTACTTGGTCGTGACCCTGAAACAGGGAAACAGAAACATGCTGATATGGAGTTCATGCGACTCACTATAGCAAGGCGTGTTTATACCAACGACCATATGGACTATATCGCAGATGCCTTGATTGGCCTTAAAGATAGATTTGCAACGTTAAAAGGGCTGGATTTTGAATATGAGCCACCCGTATTAAGGCATTTTACCGCTAGATTAAAACCTATTAAATAATAGTCAATACTTCAGGTTCCCGTGCAATGCGGGAACTTTACCCTTATTTTTAAGGTGAATAACCATGAATAATTCGTCAGAGAAGAAGGAACCCTCCATATTGGTAGGGGGCTTTGTGCTCGGTGGCGCTATGATAGGGGCGGGCATGTTTAGCTTACCCACAATTATGGCAGGAGCATGGTTTATAAATTCAGTCATTGTTCTATTCGTTGTTTGTTTTTTTATGTTTCATTCAGGGATATATATTCTCGAATGTATTTCTAAATATGGAGCAGGAACAAATTACTTTTTTATATCAAAAGAACTATTACCTAAATGGGCCTGTTATATTGCAAATGCAGCATTGATTTTTGTTCTCTATATTTTAATCTATGCGTATATATCTGCTGCTGGATCTGTAATTAAAGAATCAGCCTCCATTTATGGCTTCGATATTAATTTAAGAATTATATTTATTATTTTTACGTTAATATTAGGTGCAACTATTTGGTGGAGTGGTATTGGAGCTAGCCGTTTAACATCAATATTCTTATTGATAAAAATAGTATTATTTGTCTTAGCTTTCTCAGGTCTTTTCTTTGTAGTAAAAACGGATTTACTTTTAAAACTTCCAACAGGAGATACACAAACCTCTCTTTTACCGTTTGTCTTTATTATCATTCCTTATGCAATCACTTCTTTTGGCTACCATGGTAATGTGTGTAGTTTATATAAGCTGTACCATGAAAATGAAAGAAAAGTGGTAAAAAGCTGTGTCATCGGTTGTATTCTTGCCCTTGTTCTCTATTTCCTATGGGTATTAGGAACGATGGGAAATTTACCTAGAACAGAGTTTTTAACCATCATCAATAAAGGTGGCAATCTTGATGCTTTTATTGAGTCACTTTACGCAGTTCTGAATAGCAAGCATATTGCGACATTTTTATTGTGGTTTTCAATCAGCGCCGTATTTTGCTCATTCTTAGGGGTAGCAATCGGTTTATTTGACTACATCTTAGCATCGTTGAATTTCCAAGATAACAGCTCCGGACGTATGAAATCTGCACTACTTTGCTTCTTACCTCCATTAATACTCTGCATGTTATTCCCTAATGGGTTTTTAGTTGCAATTGCCTATGCCGGTATGGCGGCCTGTATTTGGGCGATTATTTGTCCTGCGGTGATGGCACTTAAAGCTAGAGAGCGTTTTCCTGAATCAACGTTTAAAGTATGGGGAGGGAAGGGGTTAATATATGCGGTCATTGTGTTTGGGGTTGTAGGGATTATTTGCCAGCTACTTGCTCAGTTTAATTTGCTACCAATATATCGTTAATTGTTTAATCTCCTTTTATGCTAACTGTCAAAGGCACAGCAATTTTGCTGTGCCTTTTTACTATGGCTTTAACCATAATAAAAAAGCACTTCCTGAGAACCAGAAAGTGCTTCTAAAAACACTGCATTAACCGACTAGGATTAGTTCATGCCGTATTTTTTCAGCTTCTTACGCAGAGTACCGCGGTTGATACCCATCATCAGGGCTGCACGGGTCTGGTTTCCACGGGTATATTGCATAACCATGTCCAACAAAGGCTGCTCTACCTCAGCCAATACCAGCTCATATAAATCATTAACATCTTGATTGTTTAATTGAGCAAAATAGTTCTTCAGTGCTTGCTTAACTGAATCACGCAATGGTTTTTGAGTTACTTGATCTTGTGAATTTACAGTAGCAACGGTTAGTACGTCAGAATTTACGCGTTGTTCGAACATAGTTCTGTCAGCTCTTATCTTTATTTACGCAAAATATTCAAAAAATGCTTCCAACACCTCCAGCTGTTCGCTGGCGTCCTCAATGGCGTTGAATGAGCGCCGGAACTGGTCATCAGGTGCATGCTCTTTTAAATACCAAGAGACATGTTTGCGCGCTATACGGGCTCCTTTGCCTTGACCATAAAAGTCGTGCAACTCCTGTACGTGCGCAATCATAATGCGCTTCACCTCTGCCATAGGCATGGGGGGCAACATTTCACCTGTGTCCAGATAATGCTGGATTTCCCGAAAGATCCAGGGTCTTCCCTGAGCTGCTCGTCCTACCATTAGGGCATCAGCCCCCGTGTAATCTAAGACAGCTCTGGCTTTAAGCGGGTCAGTAATGTCACCATTGGCGATAACCGGTATGGCAACAGTCTGCTTAACTGCCCGTATGTTGTCGTACTCAGCTTCACCATTAAACAAACAGGCACGGGTCCTGCCGTGAATGGTCAGCGCTTGAATACCACAATCTTCGGCCAATTTGGCAATTTCTATGCAGTTTCGTTCTTCAGGTGACCAACCTGTGCGGATCTTCAGTGTAACAGGCACATCTACTGCTTTTACGACTGCCGACAGGATAGACTTCACCAAATCGGGATAGCGCAAGAGTGCAGAGCCTGCCAACTTACGATTCACTTTCTTAGCTGGACAGCCCATATTGATATCAATGATCTGGGCACCACTCTCAACATTAATCTGAGCCGCGGCAGCCATTTCATCGGGATCATTGCCAGCTATTTGAACGGAACGCACCCCCGGTTCATCGCGATGGATCATTCTTAGTCTCGATTTGTCAGTCTTCCAAACCTGTGGGTTAGAAGAAAGCATTTCTGATACCGTCATCCCCGCACCCATGTCATAACAGAGTGACCTAAATGGTCTATCCGTAATGCCTGCCATGGGGGCAGCAATAAGACAGTTTCTCAACTGATATTGTCCGATTCGCATAACTAAAGGGGGCCATACTGTGACTGCAAGGGCGCGTATATTACGCATTTTTTTCGAGATATGAAAGGACAAACTTTGAGCAAACCGTTATTTATCACTAACTTTTTTATCTTGATTTTTTCAAAATACAACTATTAGTCTTTTATAACAATGGGTTAGGTGTGTTTGTAAAAAAACACACGAAAACCGCTGTTAGTCCGTTCAAATCTCAAGCAGGATAGAATATCACCAGCAGTTGAACAATATTTGAGCTATAAGATAATCTATTCCTGCCCTAATTTCAAAGAAATTATTCACTGATTTTTATTATAAATTTGTCAAAAACGCTTGACACCAGTGATACGACACCATTCATCTTTTTCAGCGATAGGGTCTATCTCAAACAGTTGACGATAAGCATCGGCCACCCCTTCTGCTTGGGTAGCAAGGACACCTGAAAGCCCTAATAAACCTCCTGTACGAGGCAATACGCTTATCATAGGCGCTAACTCACGTAATGGGCCAGCTAAGATATTGGCGACCACGACATCGGCTTGTAGCTCTTTTGGCTGGTCTTTAGGCAAGTAGAGTGATAGGCGTTCTGAGACACCGTTGCGCTCCGCATTATCACGACTTGCGATAATCGCCTGTGGATCAATGTCGATCCCGATAGCTTGTGCAGCACCTAATTTTAATGCGGCGATCGCAAGAATACCGGATCCACAACCAAAATCGATGACGGTTTTACCTTCAAGATCAAGTCCATCCAGCCACTCTAGACATAACGACGTTGTTGGATGAGTACCTGTACCAAAGGCAAGGCCAGGGTCTAACATGACATTGACTGCGTTAGGATCTGGAACATCACGCCAGCTTGGGCAGATCCACAGGCGTTGCCCAAAGCGCATAGGATGAAAATTGTCCATCCACTCTCTTTCCCAGTCTTTATCTTCCAGTTGCTCGATTTTGTGAACAAAACCTTTTTCGAGCAGAGGGCTGTTTTCAAGTTGTGCCACAACCATGTTCATGTCAGTTTCAGCATCATAAAGGCCGATAACATCCGTATCGCCCCATAGTCGTGTTTCTCCCGGTAACGGTTCGAAAACAGGGGTATCATGACTATCTTGAAAGGTGACTGACACTGCGCCACTTTCAATAAGTTCATCGCCGAGAGCTTCGGCTTGTTGGCCTGTTGAGTTGAGTCTGAGTTGTATCCAAGGCATAGTTATTCTCTTTTAACTTAATTTTTTGCGGGCGTAGCCTGCTCATTGGGCGCCGATTGTACTGGATTTTTACCGAAAAGATTACCAATTATAAAAGCAATCAAGCTAAATAGTAGTGAAGGCACGATGGCGTGGAACCCCATGATTTCGATTTTAAATGATGCCAGTAGAGCATAAGAGACGCCGCCTACAATCATACCGCTAATCGCTCCCTTGCTGTTGGCTTTTTGCCAATATAGGCCTAAAACCAGTGGCCATAAAAACACTGCCTCCAGTCCACCAAAGGCCAGCAAGTTGAGCCAAATGATCATTTTGGGGGGATCCCATGCCGCGAACAGCAGCAAGATACCGAGTATTAAGGTTGAAAAACTCGAAATGCGGGAGAGCTTTTTCTCATTCTTAATTTGTTCGGGGGCGGCGCTTAAATAGATATCTTTTACAATCGTAGCTGATGACTGCAATAGCTGTGCGTTGATAGTTGACATGATTGCTGCCATTGGTGCGGCTAAGAAAATACCCGCCGCAAAAGGTGGTAGCACTTGCACCATCAATGTTGGAATAACCTGATCTGGAATAGTGAGATCAGGTAAGACGGCGCGGCCTAAGGCTCCGGCAAAGTGCATACCAAACATGAGTATTGCCATCACGATTGTGCCTATTACGATACCACGGTGAACGGCTTTACTGTCTTTGTAGGAAATACAGCGTACAGCCGTGTGTGGCAAACCAATCACCCCAAAACAGACTAAAATCCAAAAAGAGGCAAGGAAAGGGCCACTAAGAATATCATCGGCACCTTCTACGGAAACCAGTTTAGGGTCAATGGCCTGAATTTTTTCGACTGCCGCGCCAAGCCCACCTGCATGGTAAATGATCGCAACAAGCAAAATAACCGTACCTAACAACATAACGAGGCCTTGTAAGGCATCATTGAGCACACTAGCTCGAAAGCCACCGATAGCGGTATAGAGTGCGATAGAGATACCAAAAATCATTAAGCCATAGGTATAAGGGATACCCGCAGCGGTTTCGAGTAGTCGTGCACCGCCAATAAATTGCACGGTCATTGCGCCGAAAAAGGCGACGAGCAAACTGATACTTGCAAACCCAACTAAAAAGCGGCTTTGGTAACGTGCATAAAGCATATCATTGAGTGTTACTGCATTGTATCGGCGAGCTAAGATGGCAAATTTTTTCCCTAGTACACCCAGTGATAGCCAGATAGCAGGAAGCTGGATCATGGCAAGTAGTACCCAACCTAGCCCATATTTATAGGCTGCTCCTGGTCCACCGATAAATGAACTGGCGCTGACATAGGTTGCTGTGATCGTCATGGCGAGCACAAAACCCCCCATAGAGCGATTCCCTAAAAAATACTCATTGAGGAATTCTCCCTTTGTGCGTTTGCGATAAGCGTACACAGATAGCAAGAATACGAGTGCAAGATAACCAATTAGAGGTAGTAGAACTTCAGTCTGCATCCCTATCCTCCAGCGGAATATCTTTAAAAATAATTTTGACCATCATAATACACAGTAAAATGAAAATGACCGGTAGGATGAGACATGACCATTCAAACCATAAAGGTAAACCTGTCAAGCCAATCGCATTACTCGGAAGATAGGCACAAATAACCCAACCAACTAAATAGGCGAGCGTCAGATAGAGTGACCAGCGAGCTTCCCTGTTTGATTGAAGAAAACGTTTATCCATACGTATTTCCCCCTCATAGAAATAAAAATAATCAGGGATTGTACGATAAACCTAGGAATGTGTGTAAAAAAACAGACCAAGGAAAGCCAAGGTGCTTAGTTTACAACCAAAGATAATTTTGAGTATGTAGGATAGTAAGTATTATTTATCTACCAACAGGTGCACAATCAATAGGATGGACATAGTAAAAATAGCAAAAGCCGTAATATAAAGAAAAAGTGAGCTATCTATCTTAAGTCCACTATTTTGATACGCTGTTGAAATACTCCTTTTGAAGCTAATTAAGCACAGTAGGGCGATTGCAATGACAGCTCCTAATAACGCTAGCCATGACGACTGTATTAGCCCTAGTCGTAAGAACAATAACCCATTGATTGCTAACAGGAGCAAAGTACGGCTCCAGGCTTGTTGTGTTCTTTCCGGCTGTAAACCAGGATCACGCATGATAGTGCCTATAGCAGAACATAGAAGAGTGAAATGACGGCAATGACGGTAATGAATAGCGTCATCATAGTAAGAAAGGAGGTGTATTGTAACGGCTCCTCTTTGCGCATAGCGATTTCGTTTTGTCGCCAGCGATAAAGAGCCATAATGGCGGTAATCCCCCCCGCAGATGCAAGAAAAACCGCTAATAAGGTTCTTAGCCAAGGGGCGGCAGCCTCATGTAGGAGCTGTTCAATGGCAATAGCACCCGCTAATAGTGCTAACGCGGTTCTGATCCATGCTAGAAATGTTCTTTCATTCGCCAATGAGAATCGATAGTCTGGCGTTTTTCCAATGTTTTTCCACTTATTACGTTTAAAAGACATGGTTTTTTCACTATGTTGATTGTCGTGGTGGTGTTTGGGGTATGTGACTCATGATAGCTTGATTATGAGATAAAAAAATACCGGAAAGGTGACTTTCCGGTATTTGATGAATGAGAGGTGAATCTCAGTGTTTCAGTCATTACTCCTGAATACCGAGTTTTTTCTCCAAATAGTGGATGTTAGTGCCACCTTTTTGGAAGTTTTCATCATTCATGATCATTTGGTGCAGTTCAATATTGGTTTTGATGCCATCGATGATCAGCTCATTAAGCGCATTCTTCATACGCATAATGGCGATTTCACGTGTTTCACCGTAGGTGATCAATTTACCAATCATTGAGTCATAGTATGGCGGTACGCTATAGCCTGCATAAATGTGAGATTCCCAACGAACACCAAAGCCACCTGGCGAATGGAAACGGGTGATCTTACCTGGGCTAGGCATAAAGGTATTCGGATCTTCAGCATTGATACGACATTCAATCGCATGACCACGAACGATAACATCTTCCTGTTTTACTGATAATGGTAAACCAGATGCGATGCGTAACTGTTCTTTGATCAAGTCAACGCCAGTGACCATCTCTGTTACTGGATGCTCAACCTGAATACGGGTGTTCATCTCAATAAAGTAGAATTCACCATTCTCATAGAGGAATTCGAAAGTACCTGCACCACGATAGCCAATTTCTATACAAGCATTAGCACAACGCTCACCGATATTGCGGCGAACTTCAGGAGTAATACCTGGTGCTGGGGCTTCTTCAACAACTTTTTGGTGGCGACGTTGCATTGAGCAGTCACGCTCTGCCAAGTAAATGGCATTGCCTTGACCATCAGCCATAACTTGGATTTCAACATGACGAGGGTTTTCAAGGTATTTTTCCATGTAAACCATATCATTATTGAAGGCCGCTTTAGCTTCTGCACGCGTCAGATTGATGGAAGATTCCAAATCTTTTTCGTTACGCACAACACGCATACCACGACCACCGCCGCCGCCAGAGGCTTTGATGATAACAGGATAGCCGATACGTTGTGCGATAGCTTTGTTTTTATCAGTATCGCTGCCTAGTGGACCATCAGAACCTGGTACACAAGGAACACCGGCAATTTTCATCGCTTCGATAGCGGAAACTTTATCGCCCATTAGGCGGATGGTTTCAGCTTTTGGTCCGATAAAAATAAAGCCTGAACGTTCAACTTGTTCAGCAAAATCAGCATTTTCAGACAGGAAGCCATATCCTGGGTGAATAGCTTGAGCCCCTGAAATCTCTGCCGCTGAAATGATAGCGGGAATGTTCAAGTAGCTTTTTGCGGAGGCTGCTGGGCCGATACAAATAGTCTCGTCTGCCAACAGCACATGTTTTAAATCACTATCTGCCGCGGAGTGCACAGCTACGGTCTTAATGCCTAACTCTTTACAGGCACGAAGAATACGCAGTGCGATTTCGCCACGGTTAGCAATGACAATTTTTTCCAGCATGGAAACGCCTCGTTATTCGATAACCACCAACGGCTGGTCATATTCAATTGGCTCGCCGTTCTCTGCCAGGATTGCTTTCACAACACCTGCTTTTTCTGCTTCGATTTGGTTCATCATTTTCATTGCTTCGATGATGAAAAGTGGATCACCGACGTTGACAGTTTGGCCAACTTCAATAAATGGTTTTGCTTCAGGGCTTGGTGAACGGTAGAAAGTTCCCACCATAGGTGAGCGAACTTGGTGGCCCGCAACAGCAGCCGCTGCTGGAGCTGGGGCTGCCGCCGCCGCTTCTTGAGCAGGTGCAACAGCGGTAGCTAATGCTGGCTGAGCTGCTGGCGCTGAATAAAATTGTTGAGGAGCCGTCATGACCTGAGAAGTAGCTGAAACGCGACTGATGCGTACTGATTCTTCACCTTCAGAAATTTCCAGTTCAGAAATACCAGACTCTTCGACCAGTTCGATCAGCTTTTTAATTTTACGAATATCCATGGATATGATTCCGTACTCTTATATTTGGATTTAATTGATTTATGACAGACGGTTAACCGCTGCCTGTAACGCGAAACTGTAACCGTCAGCACCAAGACCACAAATCACACCGACAGCTTTATCGGAAAGATAGGAGTGATGGCGAAACGGTTCTCTGGCATGCACATTAGACAGATGGATCTCGATAAACGGGAGTGCAACTGCTAATAATGCATCACGTAGGGCAACACTTGTATGTGTGAATGCCGCCGGGTTAATCAGAATAAAATCTACGTTATCTTTTGCAGCATGAATCTTTTCAATCAACTCATGTTCTGCATTAGACTGAAAATGACTCAATTTTACACCTAGCTGTTCCGCTTCTGCGGTTAACTTGGAGACAATATCTACCAGAGTTTGATTACCATATTTCTCTGGCTCCCTTGTGCCAAGTAGGTTTAGATTCGGTCCATTGAGGAGTAAAATGTGAATATCTTCTGTCATTGTGGTGCTAACTCCGACGATATGTCAATAACCTGACAACATAACCTGATGTTGGCGGTTTGTCATCTTTTATCATAAAAATAAATGAAATCTTTATCGATAAAAAACGCTATTATAATTATTTCGTGGCATATGACAGCAAAATACTGGTCTTATCAGAGAAATTACCCGAATTTATTTTTTGAATTGTGCGGTAATCCAAATTTCTGAATATCTCCGCACAAATTCAAATTATGAACGCGAAATGTTCACCAGTGTACGCCCTGTTATCTGATTTTTTAAGATCTTTTGTGCGTACTCAATGGACTGCGTTAAGGTAATTTCTGAGGTAACCTGTGTATAAAATGACTCAGGAAGTAATTGTGTGAGGCGTTGCCAAACGGCGGAGCGCTTCGCGGCAGGGTAGTAAACAGAATCGACGCCTTGCAGGCGAATATTGCGCAAAATAAATGGCATGACAGTCGTCGGTAATGAAAATCCTCCGGCTAGGCCACAAGCCGCGACAGCACCATTATATTGTGTTTGGGCTAATATATTCGCGAGTACCTCTGCGCCTACCGTATCAACTGCACCAGCCCAATGTTGCTTATCAAGTGGTTTGGCCGGGGAGGTAAATTGGCTTCGTGGTAGCACTCTTTTTGCCCCTATTTGCTGCAAATAGTCACTGTTTTCGGCGCGTCCTGAGATGGCAACGACATCATAGCCTAACGATGATAAAAGCTGTATTGCGGTAGAGCCGACACCGCCGCTAGCGCCACTGACAATAATTTCCCCTCTCTCTGGCGTGATCCCAGCATCTTCTAATGCGTTGACACAGAGCATAGCGGTGAAGCCTGCCGTACCGATAATCATCGCTTGGCGTAGTGATAGATCTTCAGGAAGCGGTGTGAGGTAATCTGCGGGAACACGAGCTTGTGTCGCCAGTCCACCCCAGTGCGTTTCGCCTACACCCCAGCCTGTGAGTAAAACATGTTGGCCGACACTAAAGCGAGGATCTTCGCTGTGGTGTACGACACCCGAGAAATCAATGCCAGGCACCATGGGGTATTGACGTACAATCCCTGCCTTACCACTGATAGCGAGGGCATCTTTATAATTTAATGTGGACCAATAAATATCCACGATAACATCGCCAGCAGGAAGTTGTTCAGTGGGAATGGATTGGATATCGGATGTGAGTTGGTCATCGTGTTTCTGTAGGACGAGGGCTTTCATACTTCGCTCCTAATTTTGAGGGGATTTTTTAGTCAATTTAAGAATAATGAATGATATCTATCATGGCAACTTTATCGCAACCGAGTGAGTTGTGACGCTCGTATCATTACTATTGTAATTAATTTGTAAAAATGTAATTTTTTCTGGCATAAACACTGTTTTATCGTGCAAAATATCACGTTACGAAGATTTCTGTTTGTGAATAAGTACCATTACCTAGTTTCTTTAGTGAGTAATGGAACTAACATACAGAAAATGCACGTGTTTAGCTGTGAAGCTAGTCGATGTGCAACAATAAAAAAAATAACAAAATATTATTTGAACTTGTAGCTATAAAAACTTGTCAACACAGGGTGGAAGAGAAGACGGCGTATATAACAACCAAAGTGCTATTGTCTGTTGATAAATTTATGCATAAATAAGTTAAATTTACTCACCAATAAATGGCCCTTTTTAAAGGTTGTTATCTGCTTCGTTTTCTAAAGAGGCATGTACAGTCATTTGTGCTGTAACAACAGATGGATTAACCATATTTTTCGAAGCGGCTCATTAACGCCTTGAGACAGCTTCAAGTGGTTGGTAGAGTAGACGGGTTTTTATTCGTCCCCAGCTTGCAGGATAACCCTTTCGTTATGTTTAAAAAATTTCGTGGCATGTTTTCTAATGACTTGTCAATTGACTTGGGTACGGCCAATACCCTTATTTATGTCAAAGGACAAGGCGTAAAATTAAATGAACCTTCTGTTGTCGCTATTCGCCAAGACCGCTCAGGTACGCCAAAAAGCGTCGCGGCTGTTGGTGGTGAAGCTAAGCAAATGCTGGGGCGTACACCAGGTAACATTTCAGCGATAAGACCAATGAAAGATGGTGTTATTGCAGACTTTTTCTTAACTGAAAAAATGCTTCAGCATTTTATCAAACAGGTTCATAGCAATAGTTTCCTTCGCCCAAGCCCTCGCGTGCTGGTCTGCGTTCCTGTTGGCGCAACTCAAGTTGAACGTAAAGCAATTCGTGAATCTGCGTTAAGTGCGGGTGCACGTGAAGTCTTTTTAATTGAAGAACCTATGGCTGCGGCAATTGGTGCTGGGTTGCCGGTTTCTGAAGCGACAGGTTCAATGGTTGTTGATATCGGTGGTGGTACTACCGAGGTAGCGGTTATTTCGTTGAATGGTGTTGTCTATTCTTCTTCTGTTCGCATTGGGGGGGACCGTTTTGATGAGGCGATCATTAACTATGTTCGTCGCAACTATGGCTCTTTAATTGGTGAAGCAACCGCTGAGCGTATTAAGCATGGTATCGGTTCTGCTTACCCAACTGATGAAGTTTATGAAATAGAAGTTCGTGGTCGTAACCTCGCTGAAGGTGTGCCGCGCGGCTTCAAAATGAATTCAAATGAAATTTTAGAGGCATTGCAAGAGCCACTAACCGGTATTGTTAGTGCTGTCATGTTAGCATTAGAACAGTGCCCTCCTGAATTAGCTTCTGATATTTCAGAACGCGGTATGGTATTAACTGGCGGCGGTGCTCTGCTACGTAACCTCGATCGCTTACTAATGGAAGAGACAGGTATACCTGTTATCGTTGCTGAAGATCCTTTGACCTGTGTTGCTCGTGGTGGCGGTAAAGCACTAGAGATGATTGATATGCACGGTGGCGATCTGTTTAGCGATGACTAAATAACGCTATAGGCAAGCTGGGGCTTTGGCTCCGGCTGCTGATTTGCCTATTTTTGTTCCTCCGAACTTAGTGAAACACAGCCATACATGAAGCCGATTTTTAGGCGAGGTCCATCGCTCCAGCTGCGTATTTTTATTGCTGTTATTGCCGCAATCGCACTGGTCGTGATCGATCATCGCTTTGAGCCTTTCAATAAAATCCGTAACTATCTAGACACGGCGGTTAGCCCATTTTACTTTTTGGCTAATGGCCCACGTCAATTTCTTGATAATATTTCGGAAAATTTCTCCTCGCGTGAACAACTCCAGTTTGAAAATAAGGCATTGCGTCAGGAATTGTTGTTGAAAAAAGCAGATAGTCTTTTGCTCGAACAATTAAAGCAAGAGAACGCTCGCCTGAGAGAATTACTTGGCTCACCGCTCCGTCAAGATGAACACATGATGGTCACACAAGTGATCTCGGGAGCGAACACGCCTTATCGAGACCAAGTCGTTATCGATAAAGGTGAAAATGATAATGTGTACGAAGGGCAGCCCGTCATTAGTGATAAAGGGGTTGTAGGGCAAGTCGTTGGTGTTAGCCAATTTAATAGTCGCGTCTTGCTGATTTGTGACACGACCCATGCGCTACCGGTACAGGTATTACGTAATGATATCCGAGTGATCGCCGCGGGATCGGGGTGTGCCGATGACTTACAGTTAGAGCCACTGCCTGAAAATACGGATATTCGCGTTGGGGATGTTTTGGTCACATCCGGTTTAGGTGGTCGTTTCCCTGAAGGCTACCCTGTGGCCGTTGTCTCTAATGTTAAGCACGATACTCAGCGGGCTTATACGATTATTAGCGCAAGGCCAAGTGCTGAGTTGCAGCGCTTACGCTATTTGTTACTATTATGGGGTAATGATAACGATGCCGTTACACCATTACAGCCTTCAGAGGTCTATCGCGCTGCCAATGAGCGTCTGATGAAGGTGCTCCCACAAGTATTACCAAACCCGAGTGAAATTCAGGGTCCACCGTTACCTCCATCAATGTCTCAAGAAGCCCAACCATAAAGGAAGGTATAATGGCTATGGGTAAAGAGGGTTAGTTAAATGGATGAATATCGCGGTAATGGTCGCAGTATTATTTGGATTTCTTTTTTCATTGCATTGATTTTGCAATTGGTCCCATGGCCGGAACAATTTACGTTTTATCGGCCATCATGGTTACTTTTGATCCTTATCTACTGGGTTATGGCGTTACCGCACCGTGTAAGTGTGGGAACGAGCTTTATTCTTGGCATTATTGTTGACTCTATTCAAGGTTCGGCATTGGGGGTTCACGCCCTTTCATACAGTATTATTTGTTATCTTGTCTCCTATAAATACCAATTACTGAGAAATATGGCGCTGTGGCAGCAAGCCTTAATCATTGTGTTGCTGACAATCATACTGGATATGACTGTTTTTTGGGCTGAATTTGTCTCTTCTCAGGTATTATTCCACCCTCAAGTATTCTGGAATAGTCTCGTAAATGGTATTCTGTGGCCATGGCTGTTTTTGCTATTACGGAAAATTCGTCGTCAGTTTTCAGTGTGTTAAGATTTTTACCGGCTGGCAATTATCTCTGGAATATCGTTTTATGAGTTATATTTATTTGGCTTCTGGTTCGCCGAGAAGAAGAGAGCTTGTGCAACTATTAGGATATCATTTTGATATCTTGCTTCCCAACGTTGAGGAACAATGGCAACCGGGTGAAACTCCTGAAGCGTATGTTCAACGTTTGGCGCGGGAGAAATCACAGGCGGGGGTTAAAATAGCGCCTAAAAAATACCCGGTAATTGGGGCAGACACCATTGTTGTTCTTAATAATCAAATCCTAGAGAAACCTCGCCATGAACAGCATGCTCAAGAAATGCTGTCAGCCCTTTCGGGAAATACGCACCAAGTGATGACGGCTGTCGCAATCTCGGATATGGATCGCACACTCAGCGCATTGATTGTGACAGATGTGACGTTCCGCGAGTTATCTTTAACTGAAATACAGGATTATATAAAGTCAGGGGAGCCTATGGATAAAGCTGGAGCCTATGGGATCCAAGGTAAGGGTGGCTGTTATGTAAGGCGTATAAATGGCAGCTATCATGCAGTTGTTGGTTTACCGTTAGTAGAAACAGATGAATTAATACAACGATTTTTAGCGTTAAGTGATGGTAAGGGGATGTCATGACGGCTGAGTTACTAGTAAATGTTACACCATCTGAAACGCGCGTTGCTTATATTGATGGTGGGATTTTGCAAGAAATCCACGTAGAGCGAGAAGCAAAAAGAGGAATTGTAGGGAATATCTACAAAGGTCGTGTGAGCCGTGTGTTGCCCGGTATGCAGGCGGCCTTTGTTGATATTGGTCTGGATAAAGCTGCCTTCTTACATGCCTCCGATATTATGCCTCATACCGAGTGCATTGCTGGGGATGAGCAAAAGAATTTCCATGTTAGAGATATCGCTGAACTTGTTAAACAAGGCCAAGACTTGATTGTTCAAGTCGTGAAGGATCCCTTAGGCACGAAAGGTGCAAGGCTCACGACAGATATTACATTGCCTTCCCGCTATCTGGTATTTATGCCGGGAGCTTCACATGTTGGTGTGTCACAGCGCATTGAAAGTGAAAGTGAACGTGAGCGTTTAAAAGAGTGCGTGTCTCAATATTGCGATGAAAATGGTGGCTTTATCATACGCACCGCTGCTGAAGGGGTGGGTGAAGATGAAGTGAAGCAAGATGCGGCATTTCTCAAACGTTTGTGGGCTAAAGTCATTGAACGGAAGAAACGTAATGTCACTCGCACCAAAATTTATGGCGAATTATCACTCGCTTACCGGATAATTCGTGATTTTGCGGGGGCCTCATTAGATAGAATTCGTGTGGATTCTCGTCTAACCTATAAGGAGTTACAGGAGTTTATTGAAGAATATGTTCCTGAAATGACAGCTAAGCTTGAATTGTATCAAGGTAACCAGCCGATTTTTGATTTGTTTGACGTAGAGAACGAGATCCAACGCGCGATGGATCGGAAAGTCGAATTGAAATCAGGTGGTTATTTGATTATCGATCAAACTGAAGCGATGACGACAATCGATATCAATACAGGGGCGTTTGTAGGGCATCGCAATCTTGAGGAGACCATCTTTAACACCAATATAGAGGCGACCCAAGCGATTGCTCGTCAGTTACGGCTGAGAAATTTGGGCGGTATTATTATTATCGATTTTATTGATATGAGTGATATCGAGCACCGTCGCCGTGTTTTAGCCTCTTTGGAGCAGGCGCTTAGTAAAGATAAAGTAAAAACCACGATCAATGGCTTTTCTCAGCTAGGGCTAGTGGAAATGACGCGTAAGCGTACCCGGGAGAGCCTTGAACATGTTTTGTGTGATGTGTGCCCAACTTGCCAAGGGCGTGGCACAGTAAAATCGGTTGAAACCGTGTGTTATGAAATTTTACGAGAAATTGTTCGTGTTCATCGCACAATCGATGCAGATAGGTTCTTAGTTTATGCTTCCCAATCAGTGGTTGATGCACTGACTGGTGACGAGTCTCATGCCCTTGCGGAAGTGGAAATTTTTGTCGGTAAGCAGGTTAAAGTTCAGACTGAATCGTTATACAGTCAGGAACAGTTTGATGTCATCATGATGTAGTTTTTACGTGAAGGAGAAACGGGTGAAACGACTGCCACGGGTAGTATGGATGACGACGGCTATCGTGCTGCTGCTTGGTGCATTGCTGCTCACTGGGCTACGTTTCTTCTTACCGAATATCAACTATTACCGGCAAGATATCATTGGCTATATTGAAAAAAACACGGATATCACCTTACAAATAGGTGAAATTGAGGGGGCATGGCAATCGTTTGGGCCGGTTCTGACCTTAACCGATGTGGTTGTTCGCAATGAAGAAGTCGATGCAAAAGCCAGCAAAATCGCCGTTGAACTCGATATTTGGAGCTCGTTACTTTCCTTAACATGGCGTTTTCGTGACATCACTTTCTACCAGCTCAATGTCGATTATAAAGTGCCTTTTAGTTTTGAAGGCCGCGCACAACCCATTGATAGTGATAGTATTGAAGGGCTATTTCTAAAGCAATTTAACCATTTTACTCTCAAAAATAGCCAACTGACCTTTCTGACGCCATCAGAGCAAAAAACAACCCTGATTTTACCTGAATTAACTTGGTTGAATGAGCAACGCCGCCACCGTGCCCAAGGGTTTGTTAGCTTAGAAACGATCAACAAGCAGCATGGTTTTTTGCAAGTCAAAATTGATATTAAAGATAAAAACGGCATCTTGAGCGACGGCACCATTTATCTACAAGCTGACAATATAGATATGCAGCCATGGTTAAGTCGCTGGTTACGTGAAAATACTGGGCTGCGCGATGCCAATTTTAGCTTATCCTCTTGGGTTACCATCAAAAATAATCGTATTGATAGCGGCCTCTTGCAGTTACGACAAGGCGAAGCGAATTGGGGGGAAGCCCCTTTAGCGCAAAACCTACAAGTTAATGACTTACTCATCCGCATGAGAAGGCAAGGGGAAGGCTGGTTATTTAATATTCCTGAGTTAGATACATTAAAAACCAATGAATATATTTGGCCGAATGGGAGTGTTTCGGTACTTTACCTGCCTTCATCGATGAAATACCACCAAAAAGATCACTGGCGGATCCGAGCTAAAAATATTGAGTTAGAGCGGCTTAGTGAAATCTTACCTACTTTTTCATTTGTGACGCCAGAAACGGTGCAAGAATGGCAGCATCGCCAACCTAAAGGTTTATTATCCGTTTTTGCTCTAGATATTACTCCCGATCAACTTGAGCACACGCAAATTGATATGGACTGGCAGGATGTCAGTTGGAAAAAATGGAAACAACTCCCTTCGGTTGATCACTTCACGGGTGTCTTGGTCGGGAATGCGCAGCGAGGGGTTCTCTCTGCGACATTAGATAAGAGTTATGTTGACTATGAGCCTCAATTTAAAGCCCCTTTTCAAATTGATAAAGCACGCGGACAACTGTATTGGCAAAATGATGACAATCAATTCAAGTTGTGGAGCGACCAACTGGATATACAGGCCTCTTCATTATGGGCGAATGGGCAGTTTAGTTTTTATCAGTCGAAAAAAAGTGATGATACTGACCTGAGCATCTTAGCGGGCGTCAATATTGATAATGCGGGAGAAGCGTGGCGCTATTTCCCGCAACAGTTGATGGGGGAAAGCCTAGCGGACTACCTATCAAACGCTATCATCGCAGGGCAAGCGAAAGATGCGACAGTCGTCTTCAAGGGTGACCCTAAACATTTCCCATTTAATCAGAACGATGGCCAGTTCCAAGTCTTTGTGCCCTTACGCAAAGCGACCTTTGAGTATGATAAAGGTTGGCCTGCTTTATCTAATTTAGACATTAACCTTGATTTTAAACGTTCAGGTCTGGCAATGCGTGCAGACAGTGTCAAATTAGGTGAAGCAACAGCCACACAGCTAACCGCTGATATTCCGAATTATCAAAATGAAATGCTATTTATTAAGGCTGATTTAGCGGGTACAGGCTCACAAATACAGCAGTATTTTAGTATGACACCACTGAAAAGCTCGATTGGCAATACGTTAGATGAGTTGCAAATTGGAGGCATGGTAACAGGTGATCTCGCTTTATCTATTCCGTTAGCACACGGCAAGGAAGTTAACGCGAAAGGGAATATCAATCTGAATAAAAATGATTTATTGATTAAGCCTATCGACAGTAAGCTCACGGAGTTGACGGGGCAGTTTAAATTTAACAACGGCGATTTGGTCGGTGATAAATTAAAAGCACAATGGCTGGGGCAACCTGTCGACGTCAATTTTTCAACGGTTGATAACCCTAAAGATTACCAAGTGAAGGTGGATCTAGGGGGAAATTGGGATATAGCAAAAATTGCTCAATTGCCTGATTCATTAAAGCAAAAAGTGGCGGGAACCAGCGATTGGAACAGTCATATTGAAATTACACTTCCACATTCGCCGTCCGATGATATGGCTCTTGCCGTGGAATTCTCCGCTGGTTTAAAAAAACTGAAGAGCCGCCTCCCTGCATTGGACGATCGCTTACTTAAAGAGTTAGGGACGGTCAATGCAACAGCTAAAGGCTCATCGACACATTTAAATATAGGCGGTGATATTGGTCGGCGTATTGGTTTCAACACGCGTTGGGATCTGAGAGCACCACAATTACGTTTAGAAAAAGGCACTCTGGCAAAATGGAATGGCAAGCCACCAGAGTTACCGCAGTCATCAATGCTACTTGCTGATTTGCCAGTGATTACTAACCCACAATGGTTAAAAACAGTCGATACATTTTTTTCAGCAGATCAAGGTGGTAAATCGATAAATATTGGCTTACCTGAAACAGTGAGAGTGAAGACACCATCCCTGTCTTTAGGTGGACAAGCATGGCAAAATTTAGACCTCTCATTTAACTTGTTGGCTAAAGAGCAGCAAATTAAGGTATCAAGCGAAAATCTTAAAGGGGAATTACAGATTTTTGCTCAACAGCCTTGGGTGCTGAATATCGATTACCTGTATTACAACCCAATGGCATTCCCTGGGGAACAAACAACCAGTAGCAATGACTCTTCCTCATTCAACTTTAGCCATTGGCCTGAAATGACGGTTAATTGCCAAGATTGCTGGGCAGGTGGACAAAAATTAGGGAAATTGAGTGCCCACTTGAAGCCGCAAGGAAATACATTGCAACTAAGTGGTGGAACATTAAGTAATAGCGCCACTCAATTAAAATTAGATGCTTTATGGCAAAGCGGTAAACAAAACCGTACACAAATTGCAGGCTCCTTAAGTGGGGAGCAATTTGATGAAACAGCCGCTTACTATGGTATTTTAGTTCCTATTATCGGTTCACCTTATACGCTTGATTTCGAACTCAATTGGCAAGATGTACCTTGGTCGCCAGATATTGCAACCCTTAATGGCGCGTTATCAAGTAAGCTTGGTAAAGGCGCGATCGCTAAAATGGGCGGAGGGCGAGCGGGCCAACTGTTACGGCTAGTGAGTTTTGATGCACTATTACGCAAACTTCAATTTGATTTTCGCGATACCTTTAGTAATGACTTTGACTTTGACTCAATTAAAGGTAATGCCAAGATCCGTAATGGTATTCTATCAGCAAAAGATGTGTACATTGATGGGTTAGTTGCCGATATTACGTTAAGTGGGGAAATTGATTTGGTGAAACGCCAAATTAACGGTGAAGCGGTCGTGACGCCCGAAATATCTGCTACAGTAGGAGTAGCAACGGCATTTGCAGTTAACCCGATTGCGGGTGCAGCGGTTTTTGCTGCATCAAAAGTATTAGGTCCGCTATGGAGCAAAATTTCTGTGATACGTTACCGTGTGACAGGAAGCTTGGATGAACCCAAAATTGATGAAGTATTGCGTCAGCTAAAGGAGACTCAAGAGTAATGAAAAATGGCAATGTTGCACTTTTGCAGTTATGCAGCGGTAAAAATACGAAACATAATTTGGCACAGATTGAGCAGCAAATTAAGCAGTTGCCAGAGACTGTTGAGCTAGTATTGACACCTGAAAATGCCTTGTTGTTCGCAGATGCGGCGACTTACCGTAAACAGGCCGAAAAAGAAGGGCAAGGCCCTTTACAAGAAGCTATTGCCAATATGGCGAAGCGCTACAATGTCTGGATTTTAATTGGCTCAATGCCATTGATCAGCCGTGAGGATCCTGAACGCATTACGAGCAGCAGTATTTTAATTGATTCCCAAGGGCAGATTCAGGCGCGTTATGACAAGATCCACATGTTTGATGTGAATATTGAAGATGAGCAGGGAACCTATAATGAATCGGTTATTTATCAGCGTGGTGAACATATCACGGTGGTTGATACGCCTGTAGGCCGATTAGGTATGACAATCTGTTATGATCTCCGCTTCCCTGGTTTATTCCAAGCCTTGCGTGAGCAGGGGGCTGAGATTATCTCTGTACCTGCCGCTTTCACGCGTTATACCGGTAAAGCACATTGGGAGCCACTGCTGCGTGCAAGGGCGATAGAGAACCAATGTTTTATATTAGCGCCCGCTCAAGTTGGTGTACATGGTACGCGCAGAACGTGGGGCCACACCTTAGCCGTCGATGGTTGGGGTAAAGTTATGAAAAAGAACGTTGATGCTGTAGCATCGACGGTTTTAAATATTCAAACTGAAAATTTAAGTGGGATGCGGGAACAAATCCGAGTGGTGAAACATAACCGCTTTAGGCCGCAACTGACTTCATTGATTAAAAAAGACACAATAAAAGAGTAACCAATATGAGTTTAGCTTCTGTCAGCGAACATTTGCTGGCCGCCAATGGTCTTGACCATCAAAAACTGTACGACACACTAGGCTTGTTATCTGAGCGTAAAATTGATTATGCGGATCTCTATTTTCAATCAAGCTACCACGAAGCGTGGGTATTAGAAGATCGCATCATCAAGGACGGCTCTTATAACATTGACCAAGGCGTCGGTGTTAGAGCGATAAGTGGCGAAAAAACGGGATTTGCCTATGCCGATCAGGTTTCGTTGATGGCGTTACAGCAAAGCGCGACTGCGGCACGTAGCATCGTCAGCGAGCAAGGTAACGGTAAATCACAAATTTTGACTGAAGTGGGCTACAAGAAGCTATACTCAGAAACGGATCCACTGCAAAGCTTGTCACGAGAGGACAAAATTGCGTTATTGCACCGTATTGATCAGGTTGCAAGAGCAGAAGATCCGCGAGTGATCGAAGTCAATGCAAGCCTAACGGGTGTTTATGAGCAAGTATTAGTAGCAGCAACGGACGGTACGTTAGCGGCCGATATTCGCCCATTAGTTCGTTTATCTGTCAGTGTGCTGGTGGAGCATGAAGGTAAGCGTGAGCGCGGTGCTAGCGGCGGCGGCGGGCGCTATGGCTACGAATATTTTCTTGAAATTCATCAAGGACAAGTGCTTGCAGAGCAGTATGCGAAAGAAGCGGTACGTATGGCACTGGTTAATCTGTCAGCGATTGCAGCGCCAGCTGGTATGATGCCTGTTGTATTGGGGGCAGGCTGGCCGGGCGTATTGCTTCACGAAGCGGTAGGACATGGCTTAGAAGGTGATTTTAACCGTCGAGGCACGTCTGTTTTCTCAGGGCAAATTGGTGAGCTGGTTGCATCTCCTCTTTGTACTGTCGTTGATGATGGCACAATTGCAGGCCGTCGAGGCTCTTTAGCCATCGATGATGAAGGTGTACCGGGTCAGTATAATATCTTGATTGAAAATGGTATTTTGAAAAATTACATGCAGGATAAATTGAATGCACGTTTAATGGGGGTCGCACCAACCGGAAATGCGCGTCGTGAATCTTATGCGCACCTACCAATGCCTCGTATGACCAATACCTATATGTTGTCAGGTACGTCAACGCCTGAAGAGATTATCTCTAGCGTGGATAAAGGCATCTACGCACCTAATTTTGGTGGTGGTCAGGTTGATATTACTTCCGGTAAGTTTGTTTTTTCAACTTCTGAAGCTTATCTAATTGAAAATGGCAAAATTACCTCTCCGGTTAAAGGCGCAACGCTCATTGGTTCTGGCGTTGAAGCAATGCAGCAAATCTCCATGGTAGGTAACGATCTTGCGCTCGACAAGGGAGTGGGTGTGTGCGGAAAAGAAGGGCAAAGTGTGCCTGTTGGTGTTGGGCAACCGACACTGAAATTGGATAAAATGACTGTTGGCGGCACCGCATAAATTGGAATTAAGCAATGAATAAACGGATTATTTCAATGCTGTTGATGGCGGTCTTGATCGCGCTTAGCTTATATTTTAATGCGGGTGAACAACAAGACAAAAAACAGGCCGAAAGGCCTGTTTCAGTGCCAGCGCAAACAACAGAACAACAGCCGCATCCCCAGAAAATTGATGAACTAACCAAACAGGCAAATGTGGTGAGCTATATGCAAAAACATCAGCAATTGCCGAGTTTTTACATCACGAAAAAAGCGGCTCGTCAGGCTGGTTGGGAGCCGAAACAGGGGAACCTGTGTGATGTGCTACCTGGGAAAGCGATTGGGGGAGATAGGTTCTCTAATCGAGAGAAGCGGTTACCCATCGCTCCGAATCGTCAATGGTATGAGGCTGATATCAATTACAACTGTGGGCACCGCGGTGCAGACCGTTTGCTATACTCCTCCGATGGCATGATTTATGTCACTACAGATCACTATAAAAGCTTCCAGCAGGTAAACTAAGAGATAGCAGCGATGAACCAAAAAATAGTTTTTGACTTTCGGCAGATCAAAACAGTTGAAGACTTTTATTTGCAATTTTCACAACGGTTCTCGCTGCCAAATTGGTTTGGTCACAATCTTGATGCCCTTTGGGATATGGTCTCTGCGGGGCTAGAGCTGCCTATTACCATTGTTTTTAGCCACATGACATCAACTCAGCGGATAGAATTCTCGGATATTATTGATGTAATGAATGATGCACAAGATATGTGGGAAGATGAGTTTATTTTCGCCCTAGATATAACGAAAAATTCTAAATAACCATTAAACTATGCATGGTATAGTATATGCCAACTGATTAGGGTTATGGAGAAATAAAAATGGCAAATGACGTTTCTCAAAATGAGTCATTGAAAGGTAAGAAGTTTGTCATTGTGCATGGTTATACCGCTTCACCAGAAAAAAACTGGTTTCCATGGTTAAAGGCTGAGTTAGCGTCGTTAGGCGCGTTAGTGTATGTACCTGAAATGCCTGAACCGCTATCACCCGAGCCATTAAAGTGGCAACAACATCTCAAAAACTTAGCAATTGAGATTGATGAAAATACCCTATTTATTGGGCATAGCCTAGGGTGTGTGACCGTATTGCGCTTTTTAGAGCAGCAGGTCGCAAAAGGCAATAAAGTCGGTGGCTATATTTTAGTAGCGGGTTTTGATCAGGAGCAAAGCACACTACCTGAATTAAAGCCTCACACGTTGAGCCGATTAGATTACCCATATTTAATTGATATAGCAGATAAAAGGATTTCAATTATCTCTACCAATGATTGGGTCGTTTCACCACAATCATCACAAACACTCGCCAAGGCATTACAAACCGAAGTGATTATTGAGGAAGAAGCTGGGCATTTCCTTGATAGAGAAGGGTATACAGAATTCCCAACATTACTTCACTCAATAAAAACTCAATTTAACTGAATATAAAATCAGGCTGTTTGAAGTCAACTAGCCTGATTTTATTAATCTTCAAGTGGCTCGCCCCGTAAGAGGGCTGCAAATCTTGCCTTGGCTTCGTTATCCGGCTCAATGGCATGACATTGAGTCAGCAATGGCTCTAAGTCTTGAGGCCAATCTTCTCTTTTCCAATTCGCTAATGCCCTAAGAGCCATATTACGGTTACGCACTACAGGGCTTTGCAACCCACAGAGGATCATAGATAAACCGACACCAGGAAAACGCGGTAATTCTTGTAAAATAAAATCAAGTTTTCCATGTTGTACATAGCCAGCACCAAGACCAAGGCTATCACTCGGCCCTGTCGATATTGCTTCTAATGGGAGCTGCTGCTCTGCTAAGGCTATCACTTGTTTGACTTGGTCTATATCGTTCGTTTTCATTAACTCAAACCACAAATCATTCTCAGGGTGATTTAACTGTTTTTCGTATAGATAAGGGAAGATATCTTGACCACGGGCTCTGGCTATACTGGTGCTATTACGGAATAAGATATCATCATCACTATTTAAACCTTGAGCGATTAATTTATCCCATATAGGGTTATCCAATATAGTTTGTGCTAATGAAGTGATGGCTGTGCTATTTTCAAATTTCTCGCTATTTTCTTGAAAATAATCATTAATGCCGAGTACAGTAAAATAATAGTCTAATAAATAATCTTGTTCTAAAATGCGGCTCAAGTAATTGAAGCAACAACGAAAAGCATCATCATAGTCATTGATATCACGTGCCGGCCCACCGCCTAGCAACGCTTGAATAATATCGGATGAGGCTACTAATAATTGGCTATCATTTTGTGTTTCTAATGCATCTGCCAAGTGGCAATAGGTTGCACAGTGCCAAGCGGTATATTCAACCATAACACTATTTTGATAGCCTGTAGTCAGTATCCATTGCTTGGTTTCCTCACTTATTTCATCGGGTAGATGTTCAATAAGATGTACGCGCCCCCAGCCTTCAACACGTTTTGCTAACTTTAGCCACATTGCATCATAGTCAGATGTGGATGTGAGCATCGCATGGATTGGGATAATAGTGTAAAGCGTGAACTCATCATGGCAAGCAAGACAATAAAGTGTCTTAAGGCGTTCATCACTTGGAAAAAACACAGTAAAGGAAATGGCCAATTTAACCACATTAGTATCGGGGCTATTGTGGAGTAACCAGTCGGTAAAGGCTTCCAATTTTGGCGCATGGATCTCTTGTTTATCGACGATTAAATGGATTAGATCGTCGATATAAGATAACGGGCTTTGTTCGGCGACTTGCTGATAGAAATGATAAACCGATTCTTTGTCGTTTTTCTCCAGCGCTCTTTTTAGTGAAGTGTAAATTTCGCTAGCAGTGATTTCAGAAGCCCCCATTCCGTGGTGGCTGAATACACCATCTTCAGCGCCATTAGCCCAACGAATTGTATTTTCATCGACTTCAGTTGTATCTGGGAGCTCAGACAGTGATTCAGGGAGTGGGGATAATTCGTTTATCCAAGGCAATAAATGCTGATAGATTGGCGTGATATTCGTATTCCAAACGACAGGATAATTTTCTTGTCCTTTTTTAAAAAGAGAGGCTAACCATTTTTTCATTTTTGATAACATCCTATTGTGTTTGAATTATGGGTTTTTATATTGAATAAGCCAATAAAATGTTTTTTTAATCATAAAATAGATAACACGGTAGGTTCGATGTTGGCTCAATCAATTTTGTGATAAAACCTTCTTTAAGGGTAATTAAAAAAGGTTTCACTTATCGTCATTTCTTACGGGATAAACTCGCTGAGATAACTTGGAACAATATCTTTAAGTATCTCAATTAATTGCGGGTCCATGTATTGATACTCATCAGGAATATCGAGTACATAAAGTGATTTGTGTTCGAGTAGGCGAGTAAAATTGGCTTTTAGCCGATCTTTATGTTTTTGTTCCATGACAAAAATAACATCAGCCCAACGGAGCAAATCTGCGGTAATTCGGCGTCTTGCATTGCTACTGGTGCCAGCAGAGCGTACCGACCAGCTTGGATGGTGGCGCCAAATTTGCTCTGCGGTTGGGCTACGCCATTGGTTACGACTACAAATAAATAAAATATTCATTTACTGTTATGTATTTCCTCCAAACCTTTCAGAGCAAGCTGTCTGTTACTGATTTGGGGGTATGCCATACCTAGCTGTGTCGCGCGAATAATTTTTTCCTACGCCCATACATCTGTTTCCAATTTTTCTCAGCGGGAAAGCGATCTCGTTTTTTTCGCGGCGAGTGGATTCTATTTTTGGCTCTACGCCATGCTCGATTTCTTGAATTATCCATATCTTCCACATAAGGTTATCGGGGATAGCAGCCGCGATAATACGGGTAAGAATATGATTAACGTCAGTATCATACGGAGACATTGTATGACTATCAAGCAAATGCAAGATAGTTAACGTTTTTTAGGATTATTACGTTATTTATATCCTAATAATGATTATTCTACTGTTATTGGGTTTAATCATTTTACATTTATCGCAAAGTTAATGATAATTGAATATTTATGACTAAAGCTAGATTTATTATAATAAAATAATGCTAAATAAGGTAAGGGAAATGAATTTTTTTGAAAGAATAAACATCAGTTTTTCCGATTGTGTTAAAAAATACCATCTCGAGTTTCTACCTAGTTATCTTGAGGATTATTATAACGGCCGACTTTTACGGGTCAAAGAAAGTGTCACATTGGACTCTTTAGAAATTGATGATATAGACGAGATGGGAGGGACTATTATTCTTTTTGAAAAAGACCTTATTATCGAAAATGCGTTAACTCAAAGTAATGTAGATTATGGTCCAACCGTTATTGTAAAAGGGAATGTATCAGCTAAGAACATAGCATTTGGGGGAGCTTGTATTATCATCAAGGGGGATGTGACTGTTGAGCAAACCATGATAGGAATTTATAATCATGGAGTGATAAATATAACAGGTAAAGTCACAGCGGAATATATTATTTCGGATGACCACTGTTTTTCAATCTATGATAAGGGGAGTAAAGGTATCTTTTTAGGTTTCCAAGATTTAAGGTATCATGCAAAAGACGTATTATCTGGAAAGTATTATGATGACGCCGAAGAAAATATCAAAATAGATAAAATCATTGAGGCGATAAAAAAAGGTAATTCGATTAAGAAAAATGGTAATATAGTAAGTCAAGTTCAGAAGGCAATAGATAAGTTTAAAGCATCAAAAAATGCTAAACTTAATTTGTCTAACCTAAATCTTACAGAAATACCCGAAGAAATATTTCAGCTTGAAAATATTAAAGAGCTAGATTTATCAAATAATCCGCTAAAAGAATTATCGTTGAAGGGCATGCAGACTGACCATTTAAAATCCATTAATTTAGCGTGCTGCTCGTTGACTGAATTTCCAATAGACATATTAAATATCAATCAGATAGAATCCATTGATTTAAGTTTTAACACTATTTCAAGTTTACCCGAAAGACTACCTGTACTCAATCAACTGAAAAAACTGCTGTTAAGCCATTGTAATTTTACCGAGTTCCCTTGTATTTTATATCAGGTAGTCAATTTAGAATATTTAGATCTTGGTTTTCAAGATGAAGAAACCTTATTTCTTATCGACAAAGCACTTCAAAGTTTAAAGGTGTTACTGCTATCGGGTAATGCAAATATCAATATTACTGCACCACAACCCAAATTATATGAACTGAATATAAGCCATTGTCTAATGGATACTTTTCCAATTGCATTAACCAAGTCAACACATCTTACACACTTGGATATGAGTTATAATCATAAAATGAGATGGCTACCTGATGAGTTTTCTGAGTTAAAAAAATTAAAAAAACTCTCTTTTTCAATTCTCTATATGGAAGAAAGTCATATCAATATTTTACAAAAACTTCCTAAGCTACAATATATCGCTAATTTTCTAAAGAGTGATAATCCGTTCTATGGTAATCAGGTGGTTCAAGCACTATTAGCCGTCAAAAATTGGAATACATTGGTTATTGATAGTGTCTTAGAAGATCAAACAATTATTGATGCAATCGTACTCAGAGAGAACCTTAAAAAATTCATTATGGGTGAATATGAAGTTGATATAAAAGAAGCAAGGCAATGTTTAGGGGTTAGTTTTTAATCTATTTTTGACATCATCCCCTATAGCATATTGTGAGTGGTATAGGGGATGGTGATTTAAGCGCTTTCGGACAGCTCTTTTAAATATTGAAAAACTTGGCGGAAGGCTTTTGGTGGCTTATTGCCTTCACGCTCTTTTTTAGCGTTACGTACCAATGCCCTAAGTTGTTGTCTATCTGTATGGGGAAACAGAGCAACGACTTCTTCGATAACATCATCACCATTTTCAATAAGGCGTGTACGCAGGTCTTCAAGCTTATGCAGAATGACAACTTGCTGATTATGGCGATTTTTCAGTTTATCTAAAGCCTCTGTGATGGGGTCAACGTCTCGAGAGCGTAGCAACTTACCAATATATTGTAGTTGGCGACGACGACCTTCACGCTTGATTTTTTGTGCCAGTTCAATGGCATCGAGTAACTGAGCATCAAGTGGAATGCGCTCAAGTTCATTTTTGCTTAATTCAACAAGTTCGGCCCCCAGTTTTTTGAGAACTTCAGCATCGCGTTTAATTTCGCTTTTACTGACCCAAATGATCTCATCATCGTCTTCATCTTGCGGCGCTGGGACATCATCCAGCCAGTCTTCAGGCTGTTTGGCCATATATCGATTTCCTTTTTACAGAACGCAGCGTGTAATTGCATGACCTGCCGCGTTGTGGATGTTAACATTCATATATTATGTATTGTAACTGGGAAAAAGCCCTGATGACACCCGACATTTGTGAGTTGGTGTAAAAAAAGCCGGGTTTCCCCCATTTTATGTGGATTGAATCGATGAATTTAACTGAACAAGTCAGCGAACAACGTAAAAATTTAGAAGAGGCGGTTGCACGGGCGCTTCATTTTGCAAAAAGTCGTTGTGATGCCGCTGAAGTTGCTGTGAACAAAAGCACTGGAATTAGTGTCAGTACCCGTCAAGGTGAAGTCGAAAATGTTGAATTCAATAGTGATGGCGCACTTGGGATCACCGTTTATCACAACCAACGTAAAGGGAGCGCCTCTTCAACAGATTTAAGCCCCGAAGCGATTGAGCGTACAGTGCAAGCTGCGGTAGACATTGCCCGTTATACATCGGAAGACCCATGTGCAGGCCCTGCTGAGAAGTCACTATTAGCCTTTGATGCCCCTGATTTACAACTATTCCAAGCCAGTAATATCACTCCTGAAGAAGCAATTAAATTGGCGTCACAAGCGGAAATGTCGGCACTTAAGGTTGACCCGCGTATTGTGAATACGGAAGGGGGAAGCTTTAATGGTCATTATGGCGTGCGGGTTTTTGGTAACTCTCACGGTATGTTACAAAGCTATTGCTCAAGCCGTTATTCGATGTCGAGTTGTGTGATCGCAGAGCAAAATGGTGAAATGGAACGTGATTATGCTTATACCATCGGGCGCAGCTTAAGTGCTTTGAAATCGCCTGAATGGGTGGGGCAAGAGTGCGCTCGTCGTACATTGGCACGCCTCTCACCGAGAAAGCTGCCAACGATGAAGGCACCTGTTATTTTTGCTGCTGAAGTGGCGACAGGGTTGTTTGGTCATCTTGTTGGGGCAATTAGTGGAAGTAGTATTTACCGCAAATCTTCTTTTCTACTCGATAGCTTAGGTAAGCAAATTTTACCTGATTGGTTAACCATCACTGAACAGCCGCATTTAATCGGTGGATTAGCGTCATCGCCATTCGACAGTGAAGGGGTTCGCACCACTGAGCGCAATATTATTGAAAATGGTGTGTTGCAAACGTGGCTAATGACCTCTTATTCAGCCAGAAAGTTAGGCTTGCAAAGTACAGGGCATGCTGGAGGGATCCATAACTGGCGTATTGCTGGTCAGGGGCTGTCATTCGAAGCATTGCTAAAACAAATGGGAACAGGACTGGTTGTTACTGAACTGATGGGGCAAGGGGTCAGTGGGATCACCGGAGATTATTCACGTGGTGCTTCCGGTTTTTGGGTGGAAAATGGTGAGATCCAATATCCTGTCAGCGAGATCACAATAGCAGGTAATTTAAAAGATATGTGGGCAAATATCGTCACGATTGCCGATGATATTGAAACTCGCAGTAATATTCAGTGTGGCTCTGTATTGTTACCTGAAATGAGTATTGCGGGAGAGTAATTTGCTCAAATGAATAAGGCACTCCTTTTGAAGTGCCTTATCAATAAACAGAATAGATTTATTTTTTGCCTGATAAAGTGGCTTCAAGCGCTTTGCCTGCAAAGCCTATCGTGGGAAACCCATTTTTTATTCTGTTAACGTCAGCCTGCTTATTTAATACATTGATGTTATTGCTAAGTTAGGCGATTTTATACCATTAACGATGGTATTCACCCGCGGCTTCTGGCTGATAAATAATTTCGAGTACTCTTACGCGTGTTTCAACACCATTAGGCAATGCCCAACTGATCTCATCATTAACATGCAGACCAAGCAAAGCCGCACCGATTGGCGCCATAACAGAGAGCTGCTCAGCACTATCTTTTAAAGAGGCTGGGTAAACTAAAGTGCGTGTGCGTTCTTCATTGCTAATCAAATCAAGAAAACGCACCGTACTGTTCATTGTGACGACGTCAGCAGGAATTTCCTGTGGTGACAGGATGTCTGCACGATCAAGTTCATCATTCAGTGCGTCAGCAACTGGGGTACCCGCATAAGCTGCTTGTTCCAACAGTGCATCTAGGCGTTCTGCATCTAAATCATTGATAATAATTGTTGGCTTTGTCATACCACACTCCAATAGAGACGTACAAAGCAAACACCCCCCACCCAATAAGGTAGGGGGTGTCGCTGTGATAAAATTGTATAAAATATTAGGCTCTTCAAGCTCCAAAAGGAAGAGATCATGATCACGATCTTTGAGCCAATACTTGTAAAATTATTGATATTTAGTTCATAAATAAATGGTGGATTATACTAGCTTTCATCAAATCCACTTTCGAACAGGTTAATAATCGCGGATAAAGCCTGATCCTCATCAGGGCCGCTAACCTCAATATCAATGGTACTTCCTTGCTCTGAGTCTAACATCAACATCGCAATAACGCTATCGGCCTCAGCCTCAATCTGATTATTATTGCGTAAAATAACCTTAGAGTTAAATTTTTTAACTAATTCATAAAGTAACATTGCCGGCCTAGCATGCATACCAAGCCGGTTTTTTAATGTGATTGTCGCTTTTAAGGTCATTACTTGCGTTTTTCTAGGGTTCTGTGGCGAGATTGTACATTCTTACCACGAGAACGGAAGTAATCAGCTAATTGCTCAGCGACATAGACCGAACGGTGTTTCCCTCCGGTACAGCCGATTGCCACCGTGAGGTAACTACGGTTATTGGTCTCAAGCATAGGCAGCCATAATTCAAGGTAGCTACGTGTTTGATAAATAAAGTTGTGTACCTCTGTGTGCCTATCGAGGAATGCGGCAACAGGGCGATCGAGGCCTGTCATTGGGCGCAATTTCGGATCCCAATGTGGGTTCGGTAAAAAGCGCACATCGAAAACATAGTCTGCATCGATAGGAATACCATGTTTGAAACCAAAAGATTCGAATACCATGGTTAGCTCTCGTTCACGTTTACCCATCAAACGCGTTCTGAGCATCTCGGCTAATTCATGGACTGACATTTCTGAGGTATCAATCACTAAATCAGCGCGTGACCGTAAAGGCTCTAAAAGCTCATTTTCTTCATCGATAGCACTTTCAAGTGACAAGTTTTTGCTCGAAAGTGGATGTAATCTACGAGTATCACTATAGCGGCGAATTAATGTGTTGCGATCGGCATCCAGAAATAGCAATTGCGGCGAAAAGCTAGAAGGTAATCTACCTAAAGCCTCTTCAAAGATTTCTGGGTTGTCAGGCATATTACGCACATCAATGCTCACAGCAGCTGAAATATTACGATCTGCGAGTGAATTGGCCAGTTCTGGAAGCAGCACAACCGGCAGGTTATCCACACAATAGAAACCCATATCTTCCAGCGCACGTAAGGCAACGGATTTTCCCGAACCGGAACGGCCGCTGACAATCATCAGCACCATGAGCTAACTCCCTTTTGTTTCTTTTCGGTGATCATAGGACCCCGATAGTTGAATAGATCGTTTGCTTACTTATCAGAACATCACAGTCTATGTCAGTACAGCTATATAGAAAATATCAAAATTTCATAGACATGTAACCCTGTGATGACGAAGTTATTTAATTATAGGCTACTCAGTAATAATACTATATAACTCTGCATCGCTTTGTGCCGATCTCAGACGCTTACAAAGAGATTTGTCGGCTAATTTTTTCGCGATTAATGATAAAGTGTGTAGATGCGTTTTACACTGATCTGCGGGCACTAATAGCGCAAAAAGCAGATCAACAGGTTGGTTATCAATGGCATCGAAGGCGATTGGCTCTTCCAGATGCAAAAAAACACCAACAGCTTGTGTATGTTCACCTTCTGCTAGCTTGCCGTGAGGGATGGCGATTCCTCCGCCAATACCTGTTGTTCCTACTTTTTCTCTGGTGAGTAAAGCTTCAAATACCGTGTTTTCCGGTAATCCCAACTCTGCGGCAGCCAGTTCACTAATAATCTCAAGTGCTCTTTTTTTACTAGTACAAGTAAGGTTATTGCGTGTACAAGCTGAAGATAATACGGCGCTTAATTGGATTTCTATATCACTGTTCATTTTATTGTTCACTTAGGACTACAAAACCAGATGGTGTATGCCACCATCTGGTTTAAGCCATTTATTAGTTATACACCACAGTATGATTTGGGATTGTTGTTAACAAACTGAGAACGCATACTGTTGTTCGCGTTGTTTCATACGTTGAAAACCAACCGTTTGGCTTTCGACGCTTATTTTTACAATCCCTAATGACCGCCACTAAACATTGAAGGTCTGGTGAAGGCCTGAAATCAACCTGTGATTTCACCATAAATGTATTAGTGTTGTCTCAGTTTTTCTTTATGTTTAGTTAATTGGCGTGACAGTTTGTCTACCAGTTGGTCAATTGCAGCGTACATATCACTTTCTTCCGCTGACGCATGGAGTTCAGCACCATTAACCTGCACAGTTGCTTCAGCAATTTGCTGAACTTTTTCAACTTTCAGAATGACTTGAATACCGTTAATGCGATCAAACAATTGTTCCAATTTTCTGATCTTTTTCTCAACAGTTTCACGTAATGCAGGGGTGACTTCAATATTGTGTCCAGTAATCTGAAATTCCATACAACCTTCCTTATTTTATCAATTAAACCAACTGTTTGCGTTGGTTTGAGGGCGGAATAGATAACGATTCACGGTACTTAGCGACAGTTCGACGTGCAACCTGAATGCCCTGTTCGGCTAGCATGCTTGTCAATTTACTGTCACTTAATGGTTTTGCTGGGTTTTCAGCAGCAACCAGTTTTTTCACTAACGCACGTATTGCCGTTGAAGAGGCTTCACCTCCTGTATCGGTACTGACGTGGCTAGAGAAAAAATACTTCAACTCGAAAATTCCTCGCGGGCTATGGAGAAACTTTTGAGTTGTCACTCTCGAAATCGTTGATTCGTGCATATCCACTTGATAAGCAATATCTGCCAATATCATGGGTTTCATGTACTCTTCACCGAACTCAAAGAATTCTTGTTGTTGCTCTACAATACAAGTCGCCACTTTTAACAAAGTTTCATTACGGCTTTCTAAGCTTTTTATCAGCCATTTGGCATCTTGTAAGTGACTACGAATATATTGTGAATCACTTTCGTTCACGGAATCTTTTATCAAAGAAGCATAGTGATTATTGATACCTAATTTAGGGATGCTATCTGTATTTAATTCAACTTGCCAGTGCCCGTTGATTTTTTTCACCAAAACATCGGGAATAACATATTCCGACTCTCCGGTATTGATAGATTGGCCCGGTTTAGGGTTCAACGTCAATATCAGGTCAATAGCGGTTTTTAAAGCATCCTCTTTTAGACGGGTGAGTTTACTGAGCTGGCGAAAATCACGATTAGCCAGTAAATCAATATGTTGACTAATAATCAACCGAGCCTCATCTAGCCCGTCAGTATCTTTTGGGTAAAGGGATAGCTGGATCAATAAGCACTCTTTTAGATCTTGTGCTGCCACACCAAGCGGATCAAAATGCTGAATGCGTTTTAAAACAGCGACCACTTCTTCAAGTGTGATATCTGGGTTATTGATACCTTCGTGGATCTCTTTTATTGGCGTTGTCAGATAGCCAGAATCATCAATTGAGTCAATAATCGCGGTAGCAATCGCTCTGTCTGTGTCTGTAAAAGGCGTTAATTCAGATTGCCATAACAAATAGTCTTGCAGCGTCTGTGTGGTTTCCCCTTGATAGACGGGTAACTCATCAAAGCTATAGTCATTATTTGTACCCGATGGCGTACCCGCAGTATAAATTTCATCCCAATTCGCATCCAAAGGAAGCTCATCTGGCATATCACTTTTTTCAAGGGCATCTTTAGTATCGATTTCACTGCTGTCAGTATGAATATCGAGACTATCAAGGGAGTCTAAGTCAGAGGTGTTTTCTTCTTGTTCCAGAAGCGGGTTAGTTTCTAGGGCGAGTTGGATCTCTTGTTGTAGCTCAAGCGTAGAAAGTTGCAACAGACGGATAGCCTGTTGCAATTGAGGAGTCATTGCAAGTTGTTGACTGATTCTGAGCTGCAAACTTTGCTTCATGAATGTGCTTTTATCTCCACCTCAATTGAATGCTTAACCAATGACTTACAACCGGAAACCTTCCCCTAAATATACCCGTTTTACTTGTTCGTTTTCTAGGATCATTTCAGGTGTGCCATGAGCAATTAAGTGCCCTTGACTGACAATATAGGCTCTTTCACAAACATCGAGCGTTTCACGTACGTTATGGTCAGTGATGAGTACTCCTAAGCCATAATCACGTAAATGTTGGATAATTTTTTTAATATCTAATACCGAAATCGGGTCAACACCTGCAAACGGTTCATCTAATAGAATAAATTTCGGGTTTGCTGCTAATGCACGAGCAATCTCTACGCGGCGACGTTCCCCACCAGACAACGATTGGCCAATGCTATCACGCAAATGGGTAATGCTAAATTCTTCCATTAACTCTTCTGCACGCTCTTTGCGTTGCTCAGTGTTGAGGTCATGGCGTATTTCTAGCACTGCCATTAGATTATCATAAACACTCAAACGACGGAAAATCGACGCCTCTTGAGGAAGATAGCCAATACCACGGCGCGCACGTTCATGAAGCGGAAGGAGACTAATATCTTCACCATCAATGGTAATTTTGCCTGCATCCCGCTGGACGATGCCGACGACCATATAAAAGGTGGTCGTTTTTCCCGCACCATTAGGGCCTAAAAGACCAACAATTTCGCCAGATTTCACCTCAAGGCTAACATCTTCAACGACCTTGCGTTTTTTATAGGCTTTTGCCAGATTCTCTGCGGTTAATGTCGCCATAACGATTATTTACTCTTTCCGTTGTTTGCCGCTGGGCCTTTTTCTTGTAGCTGTGATGGCAATAATACTGTCGTGACACGTTTCCCTTTGTCACTAAACGCTTCCATTTGCTGCGTTGGCACGATATAGGTGATCTTATCACCTTTAATATTACTGTCTAACTGCTCAAGATAAGCATTGCCAGTTAATGTGAGGAGCTCTTTATCCACCTCATAGCGTGCTTTTGACGCTCGGCCTTTAATTGGCTTACCATCATCTTGTAATTGATAGAAGGTCACTGGGTTACCAAACGCTTCTATCGTAATTTTATCTGAATTACTGCTAGGGCGCGTCACAACCACCTTATTTGCTCGGATATCAATAGAGCCTTGCTTAATAACGACATCATCAGTAAATGTGGTGACATTTTTTTCTAAATCAAGGGATTGCTTGACTGAATTAATCGTCATTGGCTGTTGCGTGTCAGTTTTTAATGCAGAAGCTGGTACGCTAAGAGCAAAAATTGCGCTGGCAACGGCTCCTTGAATAAAACGCTTTTTATTTACTTGATTCATTTTTTTGCTCTTCTTTTTGTAGCACGTAATGTGTTTTTACATCTTCAATTAACTCTGCGGTTCTTGAGCGCAGGTTACCGCGCATTTTTAGACCGGTAGAATTAAGGCCTTGCCCGATAATAGTGACTTTGTCATCTGATGAAACATCTTGTGTTATCAGGTTAACGACGGCACTTTGGGTTGAAATCCGTTGGATTTGGGAATCCGGGCTTAAACTATCGGCCTGTACATCGTTATACAGATAGAGCACTCTATCATTTGTTAACTTGGCTTTTAGCGCCCGTACAGTCCAAGTGGGTACACCGACTTCGTTGTATGTTGTTAAAACAGGGTTAGCAAACCAAGTGATTTTTTCAGCCGTATAATTATCAATTTTATCTGATACTAATTTATAGGCCAAATCACCCGCTGGATTATAGACAAATGTCACTGAATCATCGGTTTGATAATTAGGTTGGCTGTTATCAAGGACACTGTTTGTGGGCGTGTCTGTGTCAAGACCGGCAAGGTTCCAGCCGATCAGACCAAGTGCTATCAATGATAACAGGATAATTAACCACTTTTTAGCGTTACTCATGGGTGTCTTTATTCTTTAAATCGATAAGCCTTTAGCTTCTTCCAGTTTATTTTGCGCTAGAAGGATGAGGTCGCAAAGTTCACGTACCGCCCCTTTACCCCCACCAAGACGTGTGACGTAATCTGCCTTTGGTAGTAATAATGGATGTGCATCAGCAACCGCTGCCGATAGCCCAACTTTTGCCATAACAGGCCAATCAATAAGGTCATCCCCAATATAGGCCGCTTCTTCTTCTGTTATCTTCAGTGTATCTAACAGTTCATGATACGCCAAAAGCTTATCGCTTTGACCTTGGTAAAGATATGTAATCCCTAATGTCTTCGCGCGATCTTCAAGCAATTTGGCTTTTCGACCGGTGATAATCGCCACTTCGATACCAGAGGTGAGTAAGCAGCGAATACCGTATCCATCACGGACATTGAAGGCTTTGAGTTCTTCGCCGTTATTACCCATATAAATCAGTCCGTCAGACATAACACCATCGACATCACAGATTAATAATTTAACTTTAGCGGCTTTCTGCAATACTGTCTCGGCGACTGGGCCATAACAGGTATCCTGATAGTGCGGATCCATAATCATTCCTTTTTATACCACGCCTGCTTGTAAGAGGTCGTGCATATGCAAGACACCCACTAATTTATTACCTTCAGCAACCATTAACGAAGTAATATGTTTAGACTGCATTAGGTTGAGTGCTTCTACTGCTAGCATATTCTGTGACACTCTAATTCCACCACGGGTCATTACATCGGCGATTTTGGCATTATTAAGATCGATGCCCATGTCGAAAATACGACGCAAATCACCGTCGGTAAAAATACCAGCAATATTCATTTCGTCATCACAAATAACCGTCATCCCCAATTTTTTGCGAGTAATCTCAATTAAAGCTTCACGTAACGTTGCTGTTTGAGGAATATGCGGAATATCATCGCCAACGTTCATTAAATCACGAACTAGTAGTAAAAGTTTGCGCCCTAGTGCGCCACCTGGGTGGGAAAGGGCGAAATCTTCTGGCGTAAAGCCTCTTGCCGTCAGTAGCGCAATAGCTAAAGCATCCCCCATTACCAGCGTTGCTGTTGTACTGGTGGTTGGTGCAAGTCCCAGTGGGCAAGCTTCTTTTGGTACTTTGATGCATAGATGGATATCTGCATATTTGCCCATACTGCTATTGGGATTATTGGTCATACAGATCAGCGGAACTTTAATTCGCTTTAAAACAGGCAGCAGCGCAAGGATCTCACTTGACTCTCCTGAATTAGAAATCGCCAATACAATATCTTTATTGGTGATCATCCCTAAGTCACCATGGCTGGCTTCTCCGGGGTGAACAAAGAAAGAAGGGGTACCTGTGCTGGCTAATGTTGCTGCAATTTTTCGCCCAATATGTCCCGATTTCCCCATGCCCATCACAACAACCTTCCCTTGGCAGGCAAAAATGCGCTGGCAAGCGTGAGTAAAGTCATCGTTGATATATTGTTCTAAGTTTTTTAGGCCTTCACTTTCGATATGGAGAACTTCTTTGCCTACTTGCTGAAAATCGATGTTTGACATTTTCTGTTCCATGCGTAGCTTTTCAGTTAATCGGATTAGCGAGCGCGAATTGTATAACGAATACTTACTATCAGTAAGTGCTTTGTCAAATTAGTCGAATATTCATTGTACTTTAATGAATACTAACGGTGTTGTGATTAACAAAAACTTAAGTCAAAGAGCGCTTTGCATTTATTAGCATCATAAACCAAATAAAAGATGATAAACTTTAGTATTCTCAAACGATAACAAATTTTTAAAGTCTAAGAGCTATCTGCTTTAATTGCGTAAAAATCTGGTTAACTATAAGTCGTTGAACTGTTTTATGTTCCTTTTAGTTATATAAATACACATTTTGAACATCAACAGACATATTTCGAACGTTATAATACTATAAATACAATCAGATGCGATATTAGACGATTTTCGGTTTATCTTTCTGTAAGATCGTGCTCTTGGTGCGTCTAAAAGACAAAATTCATGGTGTAATGAGCTATCAAACAAATGCAAGCACAGACAGACAACTTAATTGAAGTACGTAACATGTCTTTTACCCGTGGTAGTCGGAAAATATTCGAGGATATTAACCTAACCGTACCACGCGGTAAGATAACGGCAATTATGGGGCCTTCAGGGATTGGTAAAACCACCTTATTACGTCTCATTGGTGGTCAGTTACGCCCAGAACAAGGTGAAATTTGGTTTGATGGTGATAATATTCCAGCGTTATCACGTTCAAAATTGTACCAGTCGCGTAAAAAGATGAGCATGCTTTTCCAGTCTGGTGCGCTGTTTACGGATATGAATGTGTTCAATAACGTCGCATTTCCGCTGCGTGAACATACCAACTTACCTGAGTCATTGATCCACACAACGGTGATGATGAAACTAGAGGCGGTTGGTTTGCGTGGTGCTGCGAAATTGATGCCTTCAGAGTTATCAGGCGGGATGGCAAGACGAGCTGCATTAGCTCGAGCGATTGCACTTGATCCTGAACTGATCATGTTTGATGAGCCTTTCGTTGGACAAGACCCCATTACGATGGGAGTTTTGGTCAAATTGATTGATGAGCTTAATCAGGCGTTAGGCGTGACTTGTGTTGTGGTTTCTCACGATGTTCCTGAAGTACTGAGCATTGCGGATAAAGCCTATATTGTGGCTCAGCAGCATGTGATTGCGAAAGGAACGGGGGATGAACTACGTAACAACCAAGACCCGCGTGTTAGGCAGTTTTTAGATGGTATTGCTGACGGGCCTGTACCGTTCCGTTTCCCCGCCAATGATTATCTGGCTGATTTATTAGGGTAAAATAAGATGATAGTAGAGGCAATTGCTGCCCTCGGACGTCGGTGGATTGAAATTTTTTCGGCCTTTGGGCGAGCGGGTTATATGCTATTTCGCTCATTAATTGGGAAACCTGAGTTTTCCAAGCAGTGGCCATTATTAATTAAGCAGTTATATGCTGTTGGTGTGCAATCACTCTTGATTGTCGCTGTCTCAGGGCTATTTATTGGTATGGTGCTTGGGTTACAGGGCTATTTAGTTCTGACAACGTTTAGCGCAGAAGCCAGCCTTGGTATGATGGTGGCACTATCTTTGTTGCGTGAACTTGGTCCGGTTGTGACAGCCCTTTTGTTTGCAGGGCGGGCAGGCTCTGCATTGACGGCTGAAATTGGCTTAATGAAAGCAACAGAACAAATTTCTAGCCTTGAAATGATGGCGGTGGATCCTCTTCGTCGAGTGATAGCACCGCGTTTTTGGGCTGGTTTTATTAGCATGCCATTGCTATCACTGATATTTGTTGCAGTAGGTATCCTAGGTGGTGCATTGGTTGGCGTTGATTGGAAAGGGATTGATGAAGGGTTCTTTTGGGCCTCAATGCAATCCTCCGTTGATTGGCGGATGGACATTGTAAATTGCTTTATCAAGAGCTTAGTGTTTGCCATAACGGTGACTTGGATTGCGTTGTTCAACGGCTATGATGCTATCCCAACATCGGAAGGGATTAGCCAAGCGACAACACGAACCGTGGTCCATGCATCGTTAGCGGTTCTTGGTCTAGATTTTGTACTTACAGCACTGATGTTTGGGAACTAAGTCATGCAAAGTAAAAAAAGTGAAGTATGGGTAGGTTGTTTTATATTGCTAGCGATTGCGGCAATTATTTTTCTGTGCCTAAAAGTGGCGGATATAAAATCGCTCGGTAGCCAATCGACTTATCAGATTTCGGCCTCTTTTGAAAATATTGGTGGCTTAAAAGAAGGTTCCCCAGTGAAAGTGGGGGGCGTTGTGATTGGGCGCGTTGCTAGCATTACGCTTAACAAAGAGACCTATGTGCCTGATGTTAAAATTGACCTACTAAGTGAATATAATAATATTCCTGATACCAGCTCATTATCTATTCGTACTTCCGGCTTACTCGGTGAGCAATATATTGCGATGAATATCGGGCCCTATGGTGAAGGTCTCGATGCAGAATTATTGAAAGATGGTGGACGTATTGAAGATACCAAACCTGCGATGGTTTTAGAGGATTTGATAGGTCAATTCTTGTATAAGAGCGGCGATAGCCAAGGCGCTGAATCTCAACCTGCTCCTGCTGCTAATTGATTCGATGTTAAGACGAATTTAGAAGGAATAACTTATGTTTAAGCGCTTAATGATGATAGCAATGTTAGCGATTGCACCATTTGCAATGGCGATAGATCAAACCAACCCGTATAAGCTGATGGATGAAGCGGCTGAAAAAACCTTTACCCGTTTAAAGAATGAGCAGCCGCAAATTCGTAAAGACCCTAACTACCTGAGAACTATTGTTCGTGAAGAATTATTGCCATATGTACAAATTAAATATGCAGGGGCTTTAGTCTTAGGCACTTACTACAAGAACGCGACGCCTGCGCAGCGTGACGCTTACTTTACTGCTTTCGAAGCGTATCTTGAGCAAGTTTATGGTCAAGCACTCGCGATGTACCATGGTCAAACTTATCAGATAGCACCAGAGCAACCTATTGGGAATAAAAACATTGTTGCTATTCGAGTCACCATCATAGATCCAAATGGCCGTCCACCAGTACGCCTTGATTTCCAATGGCGCAAAAACAGTAAAACAGGTAACTGGCAGGCCTATGATATGATTGCAGAGGGCGTCAGTATGATCACGACCAAACAAAACGAATGGGGTGATATCCTGCGTAAACAAGGCATTGATGGCTTAACAAAACAGTTAGAAATCAGTGCGAAAGCACCTATTACGCTGGAAGAGAAATAATCAAATGAGTCATGATCTTACGTGGGAAAAGTCATCATCGGCATTGTTACTGTCCGGCACATTAGGCCGAGACTCTTTGCTGGTGTTCTGGGAAAAGCGAAAATCATTACTTGCTGAGGTTGAGCAAATCGATGTTTCGGGCTTGGAACACGTTGATTCAACAGGGCTAGCAATGCTAGTGCGCCTAAAAGGCGAATTGGCAACAGAAAAACGCTCACTGAAGATAGTCGGTATGAGTGATAATCTAACAACCTTGATGGAGCTTTATGGTGTTAAGTCATTATTGCTAAGTTAAGGTCAGTTTGTGTAAAGAAAGGCGCCTCTGCGTGTTTTTGTGCACCAGAGGCGTTTTCTTTGGTTTAAGAATTGTGACGGATCCTTTAGGATAGACGTCTATTTATACCCGTAACCAATGATTATAAAATTGAGTCATATATGGAACCCAACGAAATAAAACAAGTATTGATGGATAAGCTATCTCTGGATGAGGTAATTGTTAATGGTGATGGCAGCCACTTTCAGGTTATTGCCGTCGGTGCCATGTTTGAAAATATGAGCAGAGTCAAACAGCAACAAGCTGTTTATGCCCCTTTAATGGAGTATATCGCGGATAATCGTATTCATGCGCTTTCAATAAAAGCATATACCCCAGCAGAGTGGGCTCGCGACCGCAAGCTAAACGGTTTTTGATAAAAAATCCGCGAACAGTATTTAAAATCTATACTCCAAATATTTCACGTTGCCTGTCGTCGCTCAATAAAAGGAAGTTCTAGCAAGCCACTGGACTAAGGAAGTCGATTACATCCGCAACTTGAAGTATGGCGAGTGTGAATACGAGAGTAACCGAATGGATAAATTTTTAGTTAAAGGGCCTACCCGCTTAGAAGGTGAGGTAACAATTTCTGGTGCGAAAAATGCCGCATTACCAATTCTGTTCGCTGCGCTGTTGGCTGAAGAGCCGGTAGAGATCCAAAATGTACCTAAGCTTAGGGATATCGATACAACGATTAAGTTGCTGAATCAACTCGGAACGAAAGTTGAACGTAATGGTTCCATTTATGTTGATGCCAGAAATGTCACTGAATACTGTGCACCTTATGATCTGGTCAAAACCATGCGTGCTTCCATTTGGGCTCTCGCACCGCTAGTCGCTCGTTTTGGTCACGGGGAAGTTTCTTTACCGGGAGGCTGCGCGATTGGCGCTCGTCCTGTTGACCTACATATCTCAGGCTTAGAGCAGCTCGGCGCGCACATTATCCTAGAAGACGGCTATGTGAAAGCGACGGTTGATGGGCGTTTAAAAGGCGCTTGTATTGTCATGGATAAAGTGAGTGTTGGCGCTACGGTGACTATTATGACCGCGGCAACATTAGCTGAGGGCACGACAACTATTGAGAATGCCGCTCGCGAGCCAGAAATTGAAGATACGGCTAATTTCTTAAATACATTAGGTGCCAAAATTACCGGTGCTGGTACTGACCGCATTGTTATTGAAGGGGTTGAGCGCCTAGGTGGTGGTACCTATCGTGTACTGCCTGATCGTATTGAAACAGGTACTTTCCTTATTGCAGCAGCAGTTTCAAAAGGGAAAGTGGTTTGCCGTAACGCTCGTCCAGATACACTAGATGCCGTTTTGGCGAAGCTGCGCGAAGCAGGTGCTAAAATTGAGGTAGGCGAAGATTGGATCAGTCTTGATATGCAAGGCAAACGCCCTAAAGCGGTTACTTTGCGTACTGCACCGCATCCTGGCTTCCCAACAGATATGCAGGCTCAATTTAGCCTATTGAATTTAGTGGCTGAGGGTGCAGGGATGATCACAGAAACAATTTTTGAAAATCGTTTCATGCATATTCCTGAATTAATTCGTATGGGCGCGCATGCTGAAATCGAAAGTAATACTGTGTTATGCCATGGTGTGGAAAAGCTAACTGGAGCACAAGTCATGGCGACAGATTTGCGTGCATCAGCAAGCTTAGTCATTGCAGGTTGTATCGCGGAAGGTACTACAACGGTTGATCGTATCTATCATATTGACCGCGGATATGAGCATATTGAAGATAAGCTGCGTGGTTTAGGCGCGAATATCGAACGGATCAAATCTGACGATTAATTCGTGGATGAGAGCGATAAGATAAACATAAAAAGTTGTTCAAATTGAACAACTTTTTTTTGTATTGCTGTGGGGGAGACTCTCAGAAAATAGCCTAGCCCGCTTGCCCTTCAGGTATCTCTTCGATGATCACATCGACATCTTTTACTTCACCATCACGTAAGATTTTTACTGGTACTTTGCTACCGGGGCGGATCTCTGCCACTAAGTCCATCGTTTCAGCGGCTGATATTGCAGGCTTATTATCGACGGATAAAATAATATCCCCTTGGAGAATGCCGGATTTAGCCGCTGGGCCATTGGGAGCAACTTGGAAAACGCGCAAACCTTTAATCTGATCGATATTGTTGTTGTTGGTTCTAATTTGCGGTAATTCACGTGCGGTGATCCCAATATAACCTCGGATCACTCGTCCATCACGGATCAGTTTTTCCATAATTTTTGTAGCCAGTGCTGTTGGGATAGCAAAACTTAGGCCTTCTGAACTAACCCCTTGGCCTGCACTGAACGAAAGCGTGTTAATACCGACAAGCTCTCCTTCGCTATTAATCAAAGCTCCCCCTGAATTACCTGAATTAATCGATGCATCGGTTTGTAAAAAATTTTGCCTCCGAGTGGAGCTTAACCCTACACGACCTGTTGCACTGATAATCCCTTGGGTGACGGTTTGACCAATATTATATGGGTTGCCGATAGCGAGCACGACATCGCCTACATGGGTGACGCGGAATTTATTAATTGGGATAACGGGAAGATTTTCTGCATCAATTTTTAGTACAGCTAAATCAGTCAGAGCATCCGAGCCAACTAATAGCGCATCAAAAATAGAGCCATCCTGTAAGGCGACTAAGATTTGATCAGGGTTATCAACCACATGCTTATTGGTGATGATATAGCCATTTGAACTCATGATCACACCCGAGCCAAGTGATTTCAATTCGCGGCCTGATTGAGAAAAACTGCCTTTTGAGCTGCTATAAACATAAACAACGGCTGGAGCGGCTTTACGCACAGCCTTATTATAACTGACAGGTTCGCTATCTATTTTACCATAAAGCAAATCTGCTAAGCCTTGAGGACGTAGGGAAGGAACCGCAACGATAATAATCATAGCGATTAATAGGCCTAGCATTGCTGCCCAGATAAGCTTTTTCACCATAAGATATCGAATTATTCAGGTTGTTGATGTTAATAAAGGGAACTTGAGCATAACATAAAAAAACAGGCACAGCAGTTTGTCCTGTACCTGTTTTGATCTTTTACAACAATTTTGTGTAACGCTCTAAATATTTCGAGTTAAAGGAAGCCATATGTAACCGACATTCACTCGAAGTACAGAGGGCTAATTAGTTTTTCATCAACAGATATAAGGTTTCACCACCACGCAGAACCTTCATAGCAAGTACTGGTGGTTTAGCATCAATGACTTTACGGAACTGTTCGATGGTTTCGACACGAACATCGTTTACACCGTAAATGAGGTCACCTTTCACTAAACCGACAGCCGCTGCTGGTGATTTAGGTGTTACGTTATCGATCTGTACACCTTTGGTGTTATTAACTGTTGCGTTAGATAATGTTGCACCAAGTAATGATTCACTCAGTTTTTCCGCTTTAGTGGCTTCGCCTTCATTGTTTTCTAAAACCACTTTAACATCCATTGGTTTTCCTGAACGGATCAAACCAATCGTGATCTCTTTACCAATCTGGCTAGTACCAATTTTGGCTCTCAGCTCAGCAAAGCTGTTGATACGTTTACCATCAACAGATACGAGGACGTCGCCTGATTTAATGCCTGCTTTTGCGGCAGAAGATTTAGGCAGAACTTCACTGACGAATGCGCCGCGTTGAGCATCGATATTAAAGGCTTTAGCAATATCTGAATTCATTTCGGTGCCTTTAATACCCAAAATACCGCGTCTTACTTCACCGTGCTTAATTAACTGCTCACTGAGGTTTTTCGCCATATTACTTGGGATAGCGAAGCCGATACCGATGTTACCACCGCCCGGAGCTAAGATTGCGGTATTGATACCAATCAATTCACCGTTTAAGTTAACCAGAGCACCACCGGAGTTACCGCGGTTGATAGAAGCATCGGTTTGGATAAAGTTTTCTAACCCTTCAAGGTTTAAACCACTACGACCCAGTGCCGAAATGATACCTGAAGTCGCTGTTTGCCCTAAACCAAATGGGTTACCAACGGCAACGGCAAAGTCACCAACACGGAGTTTATCTGAATCTGCCATGCTAACGGCGGTAAGGTTTTTGATATCTTTCGCATTGGTGATTTTCAGTAACGCAATATCGGTTTGCGCATCTTTACCAATGAGTTTGACATCAATTTCACGCCCATCATTCAGTTGGATTTGGATCTTATCCGCGCCATCAATCACGTGATTATTCGTTAAAATGTAGCCTTGTTGTGCGTCAATAATAACGCCAGAGCCTAAGCCCTCAAATGGCCTAACACTTTGTTGTTGTGAAGGGATATTTGGGCCAAAGAAGAATTTTAATTCTTCTGGGATCTGCTGATTTTGAACGCGCGTACCAGAAACATGGATATTCACCACCGCTGGCAGTACTTTTTCAAGCATAGGTGCCAAGCTTGGCATATTTTGGCTTTGTGCCGTTGCTGGTAATGTCGCAGGCAAAGCAGCACTGCTAATTGAAGGTAAAATTGAAAGGGATAACCCTAGGCTCATTGCGACTGCAGTGAGAAAGAAATTTTTTCTTTTCATCATTCCGTAGATTCTCTCAAGAATAAAATTTATCAGGTTGTAGCCTTGCTACACCAATCAGGATATTTTTCTCATATCAGATTTGATTTTACTGATAACTATGACCATGGATTATGCGCAAAAGTTCATACAACGGGTAGCGGTTATCCATTATTTTACATCTATTTACATGTATTGTAGATGAGGACTTAATTTCTATACAGTTTTGAAATAAAAAGAAATATTTAATATGAAACGATATATTGTGAAATAGAGTTAACTGATTAATTTACAGCAGCAAACTCGTTGGTTTAGTGTAAATAGAAAATGATATTTGGTATCCACCAGCAAATTGCTTTGCTGGTGGTTCGACTCGTTATATTTTAAGTTGCAGCTTGCTGTATGAAGCTATTGTTCGCGCGCTGCCCCTCAAATACTTTAGAGCATAAATGAATAATTACTTCTCTTTTTCGTCAATAGGACGGAATAACCCTGATGCCCCATCGGAATAATCTCTTGGTGGCATTTTGACGGGTGCTTGGTCATTATCCGCTTCTGATTCTGTTAAGCGATAATTGAACGGGTTATCTTGCGCTGGCATATCTGGCATTAACTCAGATGAGCTTTGAGCCATATGCTGATATAGCTGACGATAATCACGAGCCATATTATCAAGTAATTCTGCACTGCGAGCAAAATGACCGACTAGCTCCTTACGGTACTCTTCTAGCTCAGTGTTTTTCTTGTCTAATTCAGCTTGTGCTGTTTTTTGTTGACGAAGTTTTGGGTTCCCATAACGGACAACTAATGCGCCGATGATGAAACCAATAACTAATCCAATTAGTGCATACTCCCAGGTCATGCTGACTCCTTCGTTTACTTCACTGTTCGCAGAAATTAAGCTTGGCTACTTATAACTATACCTGTTAATCACTAAAGAGTGGAATACTAAGGTGAAATTCCTTACTCTATTTAGCATTCGTTAACTAGACGTTAAATAATAAATGAATCTGGTTATAATAAGGGCAGTGTATACCATATAACGGTAAAAAAACCGAAAATTTTTTAAGGATTATTCAGTTAATGTCGCCGATGTCTCCTACTATGCGTTATCAGCAGGCTCTTGCTGAAGGTCACTACCAGCCTGATGACGTACAAAAACGTGCTGTAGAGCGTTTAGATGAAATTTATCAGCAACTGATCGCGTCATCCTCTTCAAATGAACAAAAGGAAAAGCCTTCTGGGTTGAAAATGCGCTTAGAACGTCTACTAGGCAAAAAGCATGCTGCTGTGACTGAACCTGTACAAGGGTTATACATGTGGGGGGGAGTTGGTCGAGGTAAAACTTGGCTTATGGATATGTTTTATGAAAGTTTACCGGGAAACCGGAAACTTCGTTTGCATTTTCATCGGTTTATGAAAAAAGTCCAAGAAGACTTGATGGCTCTGCAAGGTCAAGAAAACCCGCTAGATATTATTGCTGATGAGTTTAAAAAACAGACGGATGTCCTTTGTTTTGACGAGTTTTTTGTCTCTGATATCACGGATGCGATGATTTTAGGCACATTGCTTGAGGGGCTATTTGCCCGAGGCATCACGCTTATTGCGACATCCAATATTATCCCTGATGAGCTGTATCGTAATGGTCTGCAACGCGCTCGTTTTCTACCTGCAATTGAACAAATTAAAAAATATTGCGAAGTGATGAATGTTGATGCTGGGGTTGATTATCGGCTAAGAACATTAACTCAGGCTCATCTTTTCCTCTCTCCAATAAATGAAGAAAATCGCCAGCATCTCAATGAAATTTTCGTGAAGCTGGCAGGTAAGCAAGGCGAACAACAACCTGTATTAGAAGTGAATCATCGCAAAATGCAGGCTATCAGCAGCGCAGAAGGGGTACTTGCGATTGGTTTTAAAGCATTGTGTGATGAGCCTCGTAGCCAAAATGACTATATTTATCTAGCCAATTGTTATCACACTGTCATTTTATATGATGTGCCAGCGTTAGATTCCAAACAAGAAAATGCAGCACGGCGATTTTTGGCGTTAGTGGATGAGTTTTATGAGCGTAAGGTTAAGTTGATCATTAACGCACAGGTGCCGATGGAATCGCTGTACCAAGGTAATTTATTAGCCTTTGAATATCAGCGCTGCCTTTCTCGTTTACAGGAAATGCAAAGCGAAGAGTATTTAAAGATTCCGCATTTGGCTTAAGTCGATTAAATGCCGGCATGCTATTCGCACAAAAAAGAAGCAGTTCACCGCGTGGTGAAAAAAAATGTGTTTTGGGGTCGATTTTTATTGCTGACTTCTCTATAATCTTGCGACCCCACGTTACAGCGATATTTTCTTATTTCCCAAGAAATATCGCATAATGCCGGCTAGGCTGCTCGAAGGGGTAGGTTTGCTGGACAAGAGTCGTGTGAACCTCACAAAGCTTATGAACATGAGTGTTCACCAACGTGTAACTTCAATATTGGGTAAGTTTTAATGAAAACTTTTACAGCTAAACCAGAGACCGTAAAACGCGACTGGTACGTTGTTGATGCAGATGGCAAAACTTTAGGTCGTCTTGCAACTGAATTGGCTCGCCGTCTGCGCGGTAAGCATAAAGCGGAATATACTCCGCACGTGGATACTGGTGATTATATCATCGTTCTGAATGCAGAAAAAATTGCTGTTACCGGCAATAAGCGCGAAGACAAAATCTACTATCGCCACACAGGCCATGTAGGTGGAATTAAGCAAGCGACTTTCGAAGAAATGATTGCTCGCAGTCCTGAGCGTGTGATTGAAATCGCGGTTAAAGGCATGTTGCCAAAAGGGCCTCTGGGTCGTGCAATGTACCGTAAACTGAAAGTTTACGCAGGTAACGAGCACAACCACGCGGCACAACAACCGCAAGTTCTTGACATTTAATCGGGATTATAGGCAATGGCTGAAAATCAATACTACGGCACTGGTCGCCGCAAAAGCTCTTCCGCTCGTGTCTTCATTAAGCCAGGTAGCGGTAACATCACAATCAATCAGCGTACACTGGAACAGTACTTTGGCCGCGAAACTGCGCGCATGGTCGTTCGTCAGCCGCTAGAGTTGGTTGAAATGTTGGAAAAACTGGATCTGTACATCACTGTTAAAGGTGGTGGTATTTCAGGTCAGGCAGGCGCAATCCGTCACGGTATCACTCGTGCACTGATGGCTTATGATGAGACTCTTCGTTCTGATTTGCGTAAAGCTGGTTTCGTTACCCGTGATGCGCGTTCTGTTGAACGTAAAAAAGTTGGTCTACGCAAAGCACGTCGTCGTCCACAGTTCTCCAAACGTTAATTTGTTGCCCTTTGGGCATAAAATTGATGACAAAACCCGTCTTTATGGCGGGTTTTTTATTGTCTTGAATTTATCGTTGTGGGGGAGCGGATCTTTTAGGGGAATGGTATCCAATATGTTGTAACGCTTTATCTTTTTAGGCTGGAAGAGATTGAATATTATTTATTGTGGTGAAAAAGGGTAAGTGATTCGCTAATATAAATCTATTGCATATAAAAATTATGCAAACAGTATATTGTTAGTCTCAATTACTGATCTTTAGGTAATTTACTCACTTTTGAGAAAAACCATTTTCTTTCTGAAAGTGATAACTTTAGAGTTAACTTCAAGGTTTATATGCTAGTAAGTTTTCATTAAGTATGTTAATGCTCTATTTTTTATGTTTTTATTTGTCTTAAAAGACATTTAGTTATGATTTTTTCATCAACATCCCCCTAAGTTGCACAAAATCTGCTAGAATATGCGACTGCTTTTTATTTTCTTATTTCTCGCAGCATTATTGCGAGAGGGTTGTGCTGGCTTTCAATATGGATAAATGAGAGTTTTAGCACAGGGGATTTTAAAATGAGCGGGCTCGTAATTATTAAAAAACTTATTACAGTTTAGTTCATTTTTATGCAACTTGGAGGTTTTAATGGCTGTCGCTCCTAACAAACGTTCGGTAATGACATTATTTTCAGGGCCAACCGACATCTTTAGTCATCAAGTCCGTATCGTTTTGGCTGAGAAAGGGGTTAGCGTTGAGATTGAACATGTCGAACAAGGTCATCTGCCTCAAGATCTGATTGATCTAAACCCATACCAGAGTGTTCCTACTCTTGTTGACCGTGATCTGACCCTATATGACCCACATATCATCATGGAATACCTTGATGAGCGTTTCCCTCATCCTCCATTAATGCCTGTTTATCCAGTTGCGCGTGGTACTAGCCGTCAACTGATGCATCGCATTGAAAAAGACTGGTATTCTCTGATGTACAAAATTGAGAAGGGAAGTGCACAGGAAGCCGATAACGCGCGTCGCCAATTAGCTGAAGAGCTGATTGCGGTGTCACCCGTTTTTGCTGAAATGCCTTTCTTTATGAGCGAAGAGTTCAGTCTCGTTGATTGCTATTTAGCACCGCTATTATGGCGTTTACCTGTATTGGGTATTGAACTGAAGCCTTCAAGCAGCAAGCACCTGCAAATGTATATGCAACGTGTTTTTGAACGTGACGCATTTTTGGCTTCACTGACTGAATTAGAGCGCGAAATGCGTCTTTCGGCACGAGGCTAAGTGTCATGATGGAAATGGCACCAATGACACCTCGACGCCCGTATCTGTTACGCGCGCATTACGAGTGGCTGCTCGATAACGATATGACGCCGCATTTGGTAGTTGATGTCTCCGTTCCTAATACCAACGTACCAATGGAATTTGTTCGTGATGGGCAAATTGTCTTGAACGTGGCGCCGCGTGCGGTTGGTAATTTTGAGATCACAAATGATGAAGTACGTTTTAATGCACGATTTGGTGGCGTACCTCGTCAGGTGTATGTTCCGATGGCTGCGATTATCGCTATCTACTCTCGTGAAAATGGGGCTGGCATGATGTTCGAACCTGAAACAGCCTATGAAGAGCAATTATCAGGTGAGCCAGAAGTGGTTGAAGATAACCCAGCGGATAACATCATGTTAGTTCACGAATCAGAGCCGACAAGTGATGAATCTACAGCATCGGATGATGAACCAACGCCACCCCCTAAAGGTAGGCCATCTCTGAGAGTTATCAAATAGTTGGTAAGTTATCTAGGTTAAAAAATAGAGGGAAGAGCATCTTCGACGCTGATCAATAAAGAAAAAATTGGCGAAATGGCTGATGACCCTTTGAATATATAAAATCCGATATTAAGGAATATAATATCGGATTTTTTTATGGTGTTGCTGATTGAGTCTACTTACTTCTAGCATCGGTGATGCTGTCCACTCCTTATTAATTGAGATACACCAATTTATATTACCCTGTTAATCAGTAAGCTGCTTGCTATCGCGTTCAAGAAGAACTACAGCATCAATTTTCCAGCCAGATAAACCTTTTAATAATTCAACTAGCGATGCTGGATGATACGTATAATTACTGAAAGCTACTTTTACTTTGGCTTTATCTAGCCTCTTCTACAGTTATATTTCTTAGTCAAAAATCACATATATCTTGGGCATCAATATAATAATCCCAACTGATATCACGAGAGTGGATCTGATCTTTTATTCGTTGAGTGAGATAAATATCAATAATATTGTCACTTATTTCGACATAATCGGTATAGATAGCGATTAAATCATGCCGATAAACACTCTCAGTGACCTATTTAGGCGATCACTTCGAGATAGCCATTTGTATATTGATATTATCTTTATACAAATGGTTTTATTCGTAATACGCATAATTGAAAAATATTATCGAGAAAAGAAAGCGTCTGATGAATTGTAGACTTTATTATCCCTTATCAGTAAATGAGACGAGTTACCTTCTATAGCCATTTAACGAAGCTTAAGGCTTAGATAAAATAGTATCGTGCTGTAGCACTTTAGATGGGACAAACACATATAGCTAAAATTACTAATAAGTAGTCGAAGCCGCTCATCAATATTTGTTATGAACGTTATATAACCATTCCTAATATAATGAAATAGCGGCTCTCATGACTATTGATAAATCGAACCGCACTATTTTTTTATGGGTTTGTATTTGTGTGATGAGATTGACTCGCGAGATAGATGATCTTTAGGTTGAAAACGAAACAAACTAGAAAACGCGAAAATCGGTGTTTTGCAATACATGGATAAGCCATAAATCTAAATCCGATCAATATCCTGACAAGAAAATGCCAGTCAGTTTAGCTGACTGGCATTAGGAGGGGGTATCACTACGGCCTATCGGTCGCTTACTAAGGCGTTAGCAATTAGACTCCCATAAAACATAAAATACCATCGGCAGCTTTACGCCCTTCAGCGATTGCGGTGACAACCAAATCAGAGCCTCGGACAATATCCCCCCCTGCAAATATTTTGGGGTTTGAAGTCTGGTAGGCCAAAAGCGCATCATGACTCGCGATAATACGCCCTTGATTATCGAGTTGCACATCGTGATCTGCGAGCCAAGGCATAACATGTGGACGAAAACCAAAGGCGGTGATCACGGCATCTGCGGGGAGCAAATGCTCAGACCCTTCAATGATTTCAGCTTGAGCACGACCATTTTTAGATGTGCTCATACTGGTTTTCACCACCTTAACACCACATACTTTTCCTTGTTGATCGACTTCAATACTGACTGGCTGCACATTAAATAAAAATTCAGCGCCTTCTTCACGCGCATTTTTTACCTCTCTAGGCGACCCTGGCATACTCGCTTCATCTCGACGATAAGCGCAGCTAACTCTTTTTGCACCTTGCCGAATAGCAGTACGGACACAATCCATTGCAGTATCACCACCACCAAGCACGACAACATGCTTATTGTTGAGGTCGATATAAGGTGCATCCTGTAACTCCTCAAACCCCATTAAATGACGCGTATTGGCAATCAGATACGGCAAGGCATCATGGACGCCATGGGCATTTTCATTGGCTAGCTGCCCTTTCGTTGATTGATAAGTTCCTGTACCTATAAATACGGCGTCATATTCATTGAGCAAATCACTTAAAGTCAGATCTTTGCCAATTTCCGTATTCAGTTTGAACTCAATTCCCATAGCGGTGAAAATCTCTCTACGGCGAGACATAATCTCTTTTTCGAGTTTGAAGGCAGGGATACCAAAAGTGAGTAATCCCCCAATTTCAGGGTGGCGATCATACACGGTTGCTTGAACACCATTGCGCGCTAAAACATCGGCACAGGCGAGACCAGCAGGGCCAGCCCCGATAATTGCAACACGTTTATTGACTGGCACAACATGGGAAAGATCGGGACGCCAGCCCATTGCAAAGGCAGTGTCATTAATATAACGCTCAATATTACCAATAGTGACAGCACCAAACTCATCGTTTAGGGTACATGCGCCTTCACATAGGCGATCTTGAGGACACACTCGACCACATACCTCAGGTAAGCTGTTGGTTTGATGAGAAAGCTCAGCAGCTTCAATAATACGCCCTTCATTCGCTAGTTTTAACCAATTAGGGATATAGTTGTGTACAGGGCATTTCCATTCACAGTATGGGTTGCCGCATGAAAGGCAGCGATCTGCCTGTGTTTGTGCTTGGATCGCGCTAAAAGGTTCATAGATTTCCACAAATTCAATCTTACGAACATTTAATGTTTTCTTCGGCGGGTCAACACGCTGTAAGTCGATAAATTGATAAACATTCTGGCTCATTTTTCTCTCCTTACTGTGCTTGGACGCGTAATTCGGCTGCTGAACGGCTACGATGGCCTAAGAGCGCATTGATGTCACTGGATTTGGGCTTCACCAATGCAAAACGGCTTACCCAGTACTCCCAATCAGCTAAGATAGCTTCGCCACGGGATGAATGTGTTAAGCGGACATGTTCAGTGATGAGCCCACGTAAATGCTCTGCGTGGATAGGCAACTCATTGACGGATAGCAACTCAACCATTTCATTGTTAACTCGACGTGAAAAGTTATCTTCTTCGTCAAGAACATAAGCGAATCCGCCTGTCATACCAGCCCCAAAATTGATCCCTGTATTACCAAGCACACAGACGATCCCACCTGTCATATATTCGCAACCATTATCACCAATCCCCTCAATGACGGCGGTTGCACCTGAATTACGTACCGCAAAACGTTCACCAGCTAGACCCGCTGCATAGAGTTTACCGCCTGTGGCGCCATATAAACAGGTGTTACCCGCGATGGTGGTTTTATGTGTTGCAAAGGAAGAGCCTACCGGTGGACGGATCGCGATAATCCCTCCCGTCATGCCTTTGCCAACATAATCATTAGCATCACCCGTTAAAATCAATTCGACACCACCTGCATTCCACACGCCAAAGCTCTGCCCCGCTGTTCCTGTAAAATAGAGTTGTAACGGCGTTGCTGCAAAGCCTTGGTCACCAAAACGACGAGCAATTTCACCAGAGAGTGCGGCACCAACGGAACGATCGGTATTCATGATATCGTAGAAAAAGGTTTTTGATTGTTTTTGGGCTAAATAAGGCTCTGCATCACGTAAAATACGTTGGTTTAATAAACCTTCATCAAAAGAAGGGTTCTTTTCAGTACAAAACACCGCTGTGCCAGCCTGTGGTACGCTCCTCGCTAATAGGCTTTGCAAGTTAATTTTGCTCTGTTTTGCCGTAGTACCTTCAATAATTTCAAGTAAATCTGTGCGACCAATTAAATCAGTCAGTTTAGTCACACCCAATGCCGCCATTAGCTCGCGGGTTTCCCTTGCAATAAATCGAAAGTAATTAATCACCCGCTCAGGTAACCCATGATAGTGATGTTGCCTCAGGGAATCATCTTGTGTTGCAACACCGGTTGCACAGTTATTGAGATGGCATATGCGTAAGTATTTGCAACCTAATGCAACCATGGGGCCTGTGCCGAAACCAAAGCTTTCGGCGCCTAATATAGCGGCTTTGATGATATCAAGGCCCGTTTTTAGGCCGCCATCTGTTTGTAGCCGAATTTTATGACGTAACCCATTGGCGACAAGAGCTTGCTGCGTTTCTACAAGGCCAAGCTCCCATGGGCACCCAGCGTATTTAACCGAGGTAATTGGACTCGCTCCAGTTCCGCCATCATAACCTGCGACGGTGATCAAATCAGCATATGCCTTTGCAACCCCCGTCGCTATAGTGCCAACACCCGGCTCAGATACCAGTTTGACGGAAATAAGAGCGTGAGGGTTGACTTGTTTGAGGTCAAAAATAAGCTGTGCCAAATCTTCAATTGAATAAATATCGTGATGTGGTGGTGGTGAAATTAAGGTGACGCCGGGCACGGAATAACGTAAACGTGCAATATACGGGGTGACCTTGTCTCCCGGTAATTGCCCACCTTCACCCGGTTTCGCGCCTTGAGCCACCTTGATTTGAATGACATCAGCATTGACTAAATAAGCCGGAGTGACGCCGAAACGCCCAGAAGCGACTTGTTTGATACGTGAACGTTTTTGTGTACCGTAGCGTGCGGGGTCTTCTCCACCTTCGCCTGAATTGGAAAAACCACCGAGCGTGTTCATTGCGATGGCTAACGCTTCATGTGCTTCTGGGCTTAATGCCCCAATCGACATTGCAGCGGTATCAAAACGTGAAAATAGTGCTTCTTCAGGCTCTACATCGTCCAGCGAAATTCCATTATCTGAAAATTTTAAGGCGAGTAAATCACGGAACGTCGTGACTGGGCGATTATTCACCAGTTGCGCATATTTTAGATAATCATTGTAGTCACCACTGTGGACGGCTTGCTGTAAGGTTTTTACCACATCAGGGTTGTAGGCATGGTACTCACCATTGTGCATATATTTGAGTAAACCGCCTTGCTCTATAGGTAGACGCGGTAGCCATGCTTTACGGGATAAATTAAATAGGTCTAATTCAAAGTCACTAAAGTTAGCTCCACTAACTCGACTGACTACACCGTCAAAGCACAGTTGGGTGACTTCTTCATGTAAGCCAACGGCTTCAAACAATTTTGAACAGCGATATGAGGCCACTGTCGAAATCCCCATTTTCGACATGATCTTATATAGCCCTTTATTAATACCATTGCGGTAATTCAGCAAAACGTTACCAAGAGGCTTATCAAACAGCTGTTTTTCCGCCATTGCTGCGAGTGATTCATAGGCTAAGTAAGGGTAGATAGCCGTTGCTCCAAAACCTAATAACACAGCAAAGTGGTGTGGGTCTCTGGCGCTGGCTGTTTCGACAATTAAGTTAGCATCGCAACGTAAATGGTTTTCAACTAAACAGTGCTGGACGGCACCTACGGCCATTGCGGCAGGAATAGGCAAGCGCTCTGGTGAAATATTACGGTCAGAAAGCACTAATAATACGGCGCCATCACGCACTTTTTGCTGCGCTTCTTGGCACAGATTTTCAATCGCTTGTTTTAATGAATAAACAGAAGGTGGATAGGTAATATCGACAGTGGCTGTTTGATAGTAGCGACTATCTTGTTGGCATAATTGCTGGAAATCAGAATAGAGCAAAATAGGGGATTTAAAACTGAGCCGATGCGCTTGCCCTTCCGCTTCACAAAACACATTCATTTCTCGCCCAATACAGGTGGCAAGTGACATCACATGTGCTTCCCTAAGTGGATCGATAGGGGGGTTAGTGACTTGTGCAAATGACTGGCGAAAGTAATCATAAAGAATGCGTGGACGCTGTGAAAGCACGGCAAATGGGGTGTCATCCCCCATTGACCCTGTGGCTTCTTGGCCATTTTCACCAAGGACTCGGATAACTTGCTCTAACTCTTCGCTGCTGTAAGCAAATTGCTTTTGATATGAGGCAAGGGTTTGGTTGTCCATGGAGCGTTGCCCTACCGCATCTTGCGCTTGCTCCATGGCTTCAAATGGCGTTAACCGAATAACGTTTTTTTCAAGCCACTCTTTGTACGGATGACGACTCTTTAGGTCATTATCTGTTTCCGCACTGTGCAAAATACGCCCCTCTTGGGTGTCGATTAGCATTAGCTCACCGGGGCCAACACGGCCTTTTTCGACCACCTCATCAGGTTGGTAATCCCAAATGCCAACTTCAGAAGCGCATGTAATGAGCTTATCTTTGGTAATCACATAACGGGCTGGGCGTAGACCATTTCTATCTAGGTTACAAGCAGCATAACGGCCATCAGACATGACTAAACCTGCTGGGCCATCCCAAGGCTCCATATGCATGGAGTTGAAGTCAAAAAAGGCTTTGAGATCTTCATCCATGTCGGGGTTATTTTGCCAAGCGGGGGGAACAAGTAAACGGATCGCTCGAATAAGATCCATCCCTCCATTGAGCAATAATTCGAGCATATTGTCGAGAGAGCTTGAATCTGATCCGGTTTCATTGACAAAAGGTGCCGCTGTTTGCAAATCGGGGATCAGAGGGGTACGAAACTTGTATGAGCGCGCCCGCGCCCATTGGCGGTTGCCTGTAATGGTATTAATTTCCCCGTTATGCGCTAAATAGCGAAATGGCTGGGCCAGTGGCCAACGTGGTACGGTATTGGTTGAAAAGCGCTGGTGGAAAAGGCAGATAGCAGATTCCATTCGTAAGTCGGCGAGATCAGGGTAAAAACGGGGCAGATCCGTTGCCATACATAACCCTTTATAAATGGTGACAAGGTTAGATAGGCTACAGATATAAAAATCATCGTCATGAATACGTTTTTCGATACGACGACGGGCAACGAATAAGCGTCTTTCAAGGTCTCGTGGTCGCCAGCCGGCAGGGGCATTGATAAATAGCTGCTCAATTTTCGGGAGGCTAGAAAGTGCAATGCTGCCAAGAATTTCACAGTTAATAGGAACTTCACGCCACCCAACAATCGCTAAGGTTTCATCTAAGATCTCTTCTTCAATAATACGTCGGCAATCTGCTGCAATGGTTTCATCTTGACTTAGAAAGATCATCCCAACGGCATAGTTACGTGCTAAACGCCACCCTTGCTCTTGTGCCACTAAATGGAAAAAGCGGTCAGGTTTCTGTAACAATAAGCCGCAACCATCGCCTGTTTTTCCATCAGCGAGGATTGCACCGCGATGCTGCATTCTGGCGAGTGCATGGATAGCGGTTCTGACGATTTTATGGCTAGGTTCACCTTCGATATGGGCAATCAGGCCAAAGCCACAGTTGTCTTTCTCTAATCTTTTATCGTACAGCATAGATTCTCCGTCGTCTTTCGTACTACAACGTTATTGCTATGTTTTTTCCGCTGAATAGAGAGTGTTGCTCTACTTTCAGGGAACCGGTTCTTTATGCCTAGTTGTAGCGTGAAATATCTAGGAAATAGCTACCGTAGAGGTTTTAACTACAACTGTATTGGCGTACTTCTTTGCTCTTCACTGTAAATAAATTCAATGGGTTATCTTGGTTTCTTCTATTTATTACTCTGGCTTATTGCTTTGGATTAATTCATTCATTTACTCATCTTTTTTGCTGGTTATCTTTTGAGCACACCAAACAACAGCGCCAATGAGTCGCTGTTTCTATTCTTAATAAAAAATAAACAGTGTATGGGAGTAATTGTTATGTATACGTCATCAGCAGAGAGGGCGGTACACGGTCAGGTTTTAACTTAGCGAGATTCTTTTTCTAGGTCAAATAGTGCGTAATAAGCATTATTTGCAAGATAAAATAATGTTATTTATTTGATAAAGAAAGAAAAACTTATCAAAAATGCTTTTGTGATGCACGTCTTGTTTTTGTAAATACTGTGATATACATCACCAATAAATTGATTTTTTTTGCGCTAACTCTATCGAGTTTTACTTATTAAATAATTAAATGTTTTTAGTTTAAGAGTTAGGCTGGTTTTTTATTCTGTTTTTTGTTGTTTTATAAAATTAATAATGTAGTTGTTTGTTATTATAAATGCTTATATTTTTGAAAAATAAAGTGTATTTTAGATAAGGAACGTGCTTCAATTAAAGAATATCGCGTATTATTTTATTTTTGAATAATAAGGTATCGAGCATAAAGACCGTGAATAAAGAGGGGTGGTAATCGTATGAGTAACAAAAAATCCCTTTTATTGATGAGCAGGATCGACATTTCTTATCAACAATGACTCGGATTTGCCTTATTTGATATATGATTCAATGAGTATCATATTAAGGGGTGGTTATGAAAGTACTTCGCGGTCTTGCGCAATATTATGTCGATTTAATGATGAAGCTCGGACTCGTCCGGTTTTCGCTCTTACTCGCATCTGCATTGGTTGTTCTCGCAATGATAATGCAAATGGCGGTGACAATTGTATTGCGTGGTCAAGTTGATAGCCTTGATTTGGTTGGCTCTATTTTCTTTGGTTTAATTATTACACCATTAGCTGTCTATTTTTTATCGGTGGTGGTTGAACAACTTGAAGAATCTCGGCAGCGCCTTTCTCGCATGGTCGATAAGCTGGAAGTGATGCGTAAGCGCGATGCTGAACTTAATACGCAATTGCAAGGCAACATAGAGCAGCTTAATCAGGAAATTATTGAGCGGGAAAAAGCGGAAAGCGCGCATCTTGAATTGCTTGAGCAATTAAAACAAGAAATGAAACACCGCGAGCAAACACAAATTGAGCTTGAGCAGCAGTCCACATTATTGCGTTCGTTTCTTGATGCATCGCCAGATTTGGTCTATTACCGTAATGAAAACAATGAGTTTTCAGGGTGTAACCGGGCAATGGAGCTGTTAACAGGTAAGAGTGAAAAACACCTTGTTGGGTTAACCCCGTTAGATATTTATGATGTTGAAATCGCCTCTAAAGTGATGGAAACCGACGAAAAGGTATTCCGCCACAATGTTTCTCTCACCTATGAACAGTGGCTCGTTTATCCGGATGGGCGAAAAGCGTGTTTTGAGCTACGTAAAGTGCCGTTTTATGATCGGGTTGGTAAGCGACATGGTCTAATGGGCTTTGGGCGTGATATTACAGAGCGTAAGCGCTATCAAGAGGCATTGGAGAACGCAAGCCGCGATAAAACGACATTTATTTCAACAATTAGCCACGAACTTCGCACACCGCTCAATGGTATTGTCGGGCTAAGCCGTATTCTGTTAGACACAGACCTAACGGCTGAACAAATGAATTATCTGAAAACCATCCATGTTAGTGCGGTCACATTAGGGAACATTTTCAATGACGTGATCGAAATGGATAAGATAGAACGTCGTAAAGTTCAATTAGATAATCAACCTGTTGCTTTACCTCAATTTGTCAATGACTTAGAAAATCTCAGTGGTCTTTTAGTTCAACCGAAAGGGTTGAAATTTGTCATGGATGTGGCGGCTGGACTGCCTGAAAAAGTGCTGACAGATGGCACCCGACTTCGTCAAATTCTCTGGAATCTCATTGGAAACGCCGTCAAGTTCACTCAGCAAGGTGAAGTTAAATTGAGTATCTGGCGAGAAGGGGAAGATAAGCTATTCTTCCGTGTTCAAGATAGCGGTATTGGTATTCCGAAAGATGAGCTAGATAAAATTTTTGCGATGTATTACCAAGTAACAGACAGTGCGGGGGGCAAACCCGCAACAGGCACAGGGATCGGGCTGTCGGTATCACGTCGCCTCGCACAAAATATGGGCGGGGATATTCAAGTTGAAAGTGAAATTGGGCAAGGCTCAATTTTTACGCTATCCATTGTAGCACCTGTTATTGAAGAAGAAGTGATTGATTCACAAGTCAATGACGATGAGTATCCACTACCTGCTTTACATATCTTGCTTGTGGAAGATATTGAGCTAAATGTCGTCGTAGCCTGCTCTGTGTTGGAGAAATTAGGAAATACCGTTGATGTTGCCATGAACGGTAAAGAGGCATTAGCGATGTTCGCTCCTGGTGAATACGATTTAGTGCTACTAGATATTCAACTGCCAGATATGACGGGAATTGATATTGCTCGTGAATTGAATCAACGCTACCAGAAAGAGGATCTCCCTCCATTAATCGCACTGACGGCGAATGTTTTGAAAGATAAGAAAGAGTATTTCGATGCAGGCATGGATGGCGTATTAAGCAAGCCATTGGCCGTCTCAGCCCTTAAACAGGTCATTGAGCAGTTCTGGGGTGAGCATGCGAATGAAACGCCTCAGAAGGGCATACAAAGCGTTTGCGGCGATACTGATGAGTCCGTGCTAGATTGTGAGATGCTGGAGCAGTATATGGAGTTGGTTGGCCCGCAAGTTATTTATGACGGTCTCGAAGTCTTTGAAAAAATGCTACCAAGCTATTTAGCGATTTTAGATTCCAATATGGTGGCAAAAGATCAGAAAGGTATCGTCGAAGAAGCGCATAAAATTAAAGGGGCCGCAGGCTCTGTAGGATTGAAAAATTTGCAAAAAATTGCACAACAAATTCAATCACCTGAACTACCTGCTTGGTGGGATAATGTACAAGAGTGGGTGGATGAGTTAAAACAGGATTGGAAGTCGGATATAGAAACTTTGAGAAACTACGTTGACGGGCGTGCAAAAAAATAACCCCAACCGAAGTTGGGGTGCGCGAATACTGCGCCAACACCAGGGAAATCGTTGATCTACCTATGGTTTTCTTTTTGGGCAGACCTTTAGAATCTGTTTACTGCTTAAGAGAATAATACCAAGATACCAAATATTAGCGAATTTGTTACAAGATTCATTAAAATCTGTGATGAAGATTGATGTTTATTCCCTTTTTGCGGTTCAGTGATAATTTACTACAAATGGAGCGAGATATGAAATCAATTGCGGTTATTTTAAGTGGATGTGGTGTTTTTGATGGAAGCGAGATCCATGAGTCAGTATTAACTATGCTAGCTTTAAGTAAAAAAAATGTCGAAGTCCACTTTTTTGCACCAGATGAAGATCAACCTACTGTTATAAATCATATTACTGGTGAAGTAAAAACAGAAAAACGCAATCAAATGGAGGAGGCTGCAAGAATTTCTCGTGGGAAAATAGCGCCTTTATCCTCTGCGGATGCAAATAAGCTAGATGCCCTCATAATTCCTGGTGGTTTTGGTGCAGCAAAGAATTTATGTGATTTCGCGGTTAAAGGAAGTGACTGTGAAATTAATAAAGAACTATTAAGTTTAGTCCAACAAATGCACCAACAGAAAAAGCCATTAGGCCTAATATGTATTGCGCCCGTTATGCTTCCTAAGCTTTTAAATACATCAGTTGAATTAACAATTGGTAACGATAAGGAAACGATTGCCCACATTGAAAAGATGGGAGGTAAGCACATTACCTGTACTGTCGATAATATTGTGGTCGATCATGCTAACAAAGTCGTTACAACACCTGCTTATATGCTGGCTCAATCGATCTCAGAGGCTGAAATCGGTATTAATAAGCTCGTTGAGAAAGTATTAGAAATGGCATGATCAACTAAATGAGAGTGAAAATTTCTCTATTATGGCGCTGGTTAAGGAAAGTTTTTCTTTCATTAGCCGCTTTTTGGTTTTTGACTGTGATTGCATTTAAGTTCTTACCAGTGCCATTTTCTGCCGTCATGATAGAAAAGCAAATATCCGCATGGATAAACTTAAACTTTTCTTATGTTTCTCATTCTGAGTGGGTTGATGAAAATCACATTTCTCCCTATCTGTATTTGGCGGTAATAGCCGCCGAAGATCAAAATTTTCCTCATCACTGGGGTTTTGATCTCGAAGCGATAGAGAGGGCTTATAAGCATAATATGAGTAAAAAAAAGACGATTCAAGGCGCGTCAACTATCTCTCAACAAACAGTAAAAAACCTTTGGTTATGGAATGGGAGAAGTTGGATAAGAAAAGGGCTTGAAGCAACGATGACTCCTATTATGGAAGTTATGTGGTCTAAAACACGAATCCTTACTGTTTATTTAAACATAGTTGAGTTTGGTGATGGGGTTTTTGGGGTTGAAGAGGCATCAAAAAAATTCTTTAAAAAGTCAGCAAATCAATTAACTATGGAGGAAGCTGCACTATTAGCAGCAGTTCTACCAAATCCTCATCGATTTAAGGTAGAATCACCTTCTTCTTATGTGTTAAAGCGGCAGGCTTGGATCTTGAATCAGATGTACCTTCTTGGAGGTAGGAATTATCTGAAAAGCAACGCTATTGGTCCGACCAAATAAAAAAGTCATGAATTTTTACTCATGACTTTTGTTTTTATAACAATATATTATTGTTTATGATTAATTGAGATAGGTAAAAGCGGTCGTGACACGACGGACACCATCTGTTTCACTGGCAATTTTTGCAGCAGCATCACCTTCTTGCTTAGTTAAAACACCTAGCAAGAATACTTCACCATTTTCAGTAATCACTTTCACACTGGAGGACTTCACTGCATCGCTAGTGAGAATTTTGGATTTGATTTTGGTTGTGAGCCAAGTATCTTTTGACGCTGTTCCTAAAGTAACGGGCTCTCCTTGGCGAACCTCATTATAAACCGCATTGGTTCCCTCGACATTTGCTGCTATCTGCTTCGCTCGCTCAGCCCATGACATATCAGGACTTTGGCCGGTTAGCAGAACATTTCCCTTATATGCTGTCGCAATAATGCGCGCTTTGCCTGTAATGTCTTTATCTTTGTTGAGTTGACCACTGACACGAGCTTCTAACGTGCCATCATCAACTTGCTGACCGACCGTACGAGGATCTGTCGCACTTTTGGTGGCAACCGCCGCTGAACCAACAACGGCAGCGCCAATACAGCCTTGTAGCATTGTCATGCTGACAACAATGGCTACTATTGGGAGTAATCGCATTTTTGCTCCTTAATCATCCTGATGGGGGAAAAGTGTATTATCGATGAGATCACAAAGACAATTCACGGTAAGAAGGTGGACCTCTTGGATCCTGACACTACGTTGTGATGGAATGCGTATTTCCACATCTTGAGGGCCTAAGAGGCCAGCTAGCTCGCCACCATCATAACCCGTCAGTGCTACAATCGTCATATCCCGCGTCACAGCAGCTTCAACCGCTTTGATAATATCGCTACTATTTCCATGTGTTGAGATAGCCATTAAAACATCACCATGCTGACCCAGTGCTCTCACCTGTTTAGCATATATTTCAGTTGGTTGTTTGCTACCAGAAATCGCGGTTAAAACGGCATTGTCCGTATTTAGTGCGAGTGCGGGAAGACTCGGACGCTCAGTTTCAAACCGATGGATCATACTCGCGGCAAAACGTTGTGCTGTTGCCGCTGAAGCACCATTTCCACAGCACAAAATTTTATTACCATTTAGCAGTGATTGAACCATCATCATTGCTGCCCGTGATATTGCATCCGGCAATGCTTCTGCCGCTGCTATCTGAGTTTGAATACTTTCTGTAAAACAGACTTTAATTCTATCCAGCACTTGCTTATTTTCCTGTGAAATTAACCAACATGTTCACTATCGTTAAAGGCATTCTGTATCCATTCAAACTGACGACCAGTAATCGCACAGATATCAAAACGACATGCGGTAGTTTCGAAGCTTTCTTGTTTTTCGGCAAGCCAATATTTAGCGGTGGCAATCAGTTTTCTGCGTTTGCACCGATCAATTGATAACAGTGCTCCACCATATTGCTTATCTTGGCGAAAACGTACTTCAACAAATACCCAACCAGTGCTATCACGCATGATAAGATCAATTTCACCATGGCGATTTCTGGCATTTCGTTCAATAAATGTTAACCCCTGTTGTTGCAGGAAAGCCAGTACCCGATTTTCATAGTACCGGCCAGTTAACCATTTTAATGTTTTTTTGAGAGGTTGCATGACGTCCTTGTCTTAAAGTTTGGCAATTATCCTAATTGCGCGACAAAATTTATTTTGCCAATTTGATTTGCCCTTGATTGAATTGCAACCAAGGAAGATCGCGGTATACAACACAGTTTTTATCGACACTTAAGGCACCAGATGCACCTTGTAAGCGGAATTGAGCATTGTGTTGTAATTGATCATAGTTATTCGCGAGTGCCCAAGCATCGACCCCTAACGCATAAAGACGTAATAGGGAATAGTCATTGTTGAGCTTTTGTTGAGCTTGTTTGCGCAAATTATTATTTGCACCCGCTAACAATGGAATATCACTGAATTTAACCCCTTCCATTTCGAAACGGAAATCAGCGCCATTACCTGCTTGGTTACTGCGTGAGCTAGCATAGAGCGCAGGGCGTTGGCGGCTACTAATCGCCATTTCAATCATTGGTTTGATTAAAGTTAATTCATCACGAGTCGCCACAATATAGACCGCATCAACGGCACTCGCTGAACTTACTTGCGGCTCAGGCTGAGTAAGCTCAGGATAATTTTGTCCATCGATTGATTTTGCCGCCACTTGCTGATTAACAATAACAGGTATACCTGTCATGCGAATACCCGCACCGCGGTTTATCGACTCTTTGAGCGATGCAGTAGATCCAAAGGACTGTTTGAGTACGGTTGCGCCACCTTTTGATTGCCACTCTTCAGCGAATGCTTTAGCAATACGCTCACCAAAGGCATTTGAAGGAACGAGAAGCAATGGAGCACGTTTCCCATCGGCCATCATATGTGCAGCAGCATTTTTGGCCTCATCTTCTGGCGACAAGGAAAAATAGCAAAGATTTGGGCGTGGCTGTAGCTTATCGGCATCTAATTCATTCAGTGCCAGTACACTTAATGGCGATCCTGCTTGCGCAATCGCTTGTACTTCAGGTTTCAATAGTGGACCAACCACTAACGTGAAGCCTTCACTTTGTGCTTGTTGCAGTAACTGAGGCAGTGACTTCCCATTCGTATCAAAGACTTTGACACTTTGGGTATTGGTTGGCGCGGGCGCAATGTTCAACGAAGGATTGACCACTTCAGACTCACTGCTTGGGCTACTATTACCTGTGGTCGCTGCAACTTCCGCATAGATTTGCTCTAATACATCATTACCGCTATTTGCCTCAGGTGTTGCTACTGGTGCACTATTGCTGGTTGCCACAGGGGCTTGTGGTAAGCCTTTTTGTGCATCCATAAAGCCCCGCATAATAGCTTCACCAAAGACTTTCCCTTGACCGCTCATAGGAAGGAAAAGCGCAATTTTTGGTGAGGTTCCAACTGGTGGTTGCAATGACTGAGTAAGTTGATTTGGTGGGGTTTTTACCGCTGGGTGATCCGCATAACGGATTTTCCAGTCATTAATACCGGCACGTAGTGCATCAATATCGTCACGGTTATTGAGGTAGATATCCAACAAATCAACCCATCCAGCGAGGGTATTTTCTTCGACTCCAATTCCCTCCACCTGATTAGGTGCCATTTGTGTTAACATTTGCCACGTACCATCGATATTTGCCTGATGAGCAGCTTGTTCTGTTAGCAATGGCTCTTGGCTGATATAGGCACGTAAAGCCTCAACGGAAGGCTTACCTTGTGCAGAATCAATGATAGACTGATAACGACTGACTTCAGAGCTGATTTGCTCAGGTGTCGTTGGGGTGATCGGTGCTCTGTTATCCCCTGTGAGTTGACAGCCTGACAACACTAAAGCAGATAGCATTGCCGTGCAGATTAACCCTTTTTTTACATGCAAAAAAATTGAAGGACGCATACTGTATCCAGTGGTGTATTTTCAGTTGCTTAATTTTAAACCGGCTATTCGGATGAAACAATGAATCAACCTAATCAAGCAGTGGTTATGGCATCCACGCTGTATATTGTGCCTACCCCTATCGGTAATATGGGCGATATCACGCAACGTGCGCTGGATGTTCTTAAACATGTTGACCTTGTCGCTGCAGAAGACACACGGCATTCAGGAATGCTGTTGCAGAATTTTGCCATTAATGCACGCATGTTTGCCTTACATGATCATAATGAACAGCAGAAGGCAGATCAATTAATTAGCAGACTTCAACAGGGTGATAGTATCGCATTAGTTTCCGATGCAGGTACACCTTTAATTAACGATCCTGGTTATCATTTAGTCACTCGCTGCCGTGAAGCCGGGATCCGCGTTGTTCCATTACCGGGAGCATGCGCCGCTATCACTGCCCTCAGTGCTGCGGGGTTACCTTCTGACCGTTTTTGCTATGAAGGTTTTTTACCCGCAAAAAGTAAAGGTCGTAAAGACGCCCTTAAAGCACTTGAACGAGAAACTCGCACATTAATTTTTTATGAGTCAACACATCGCTTACTCGATAGTTTAGCAGACATGGTTGAAGTGTGGGGGCCAGAACGGCATGTTGTACTTGCTCGTGAAATAACCAAGACTTGGGAGTCAATCGAAGGGCGCCCTGTCGGTGAATTATTAGCGTGGGTTAAAGAAGATGAAAACCGTCATCGAGGCGAAATGGTGCTGGTTGTTGAAGGCTATAAAGCGAATCTAGATGAGGATGATATTTCACCGGAAGTGATCCGTACCTTAAACTTATTACAGCAAGAGTTGCCACCGAAAAAAGCGGCTGCGATTACCGCCGAAATATACGGGTTGAAAAAGAACCGCTTATATAAATTGATGCTTGAACAATCAAGTGACGAGGAATAACGGTACAAACCCCTATACATGAATAGATAAAGTGCCTATAATCCGCCTCGGAGTTGGCTAGACAACCGCTGCTTTATCGTTGTCCTTTGGGAGACGGGTAGAGGGGAGGAAAGTCCGGGCTCCACAGGGCAGGGTGCCAGATAACGTCTGGGAGGCGCAAGCCTACGACTAGTGCAACAGAGAGCAAACCGCCGATGGCCTGTTTACAGGCTCAGGTAAGGGTGAAAGGGTGCGGTAAGAGCGCACCGCGCGGCTGGTAACAGTCCGTGGCACGGTAAACTCCACCCGGAGCAAGACCAAATAGGGGTTCATATGATGCGGCCCGCATTGAACTCGGGTAGGTTGCTGGAGCCAGTGCGCAAGTGCTGGCCTAGATGAATGGTTGTCCACGACAGAACCCGGCTTATCGGCCGACTCCTCAAATAAACGCCCCAACGTGCATGAGTACGGTGGGGCATTTTTTATACTCATATGCGATAGTGCCTATCTTTTGGGGGCCTAAAGGCTGCATCTTTTTTCATTGGTACGTTTTTATAGGGTGTCATGCATACCAAATTTTTATAGTAAATTATCGTATTCGAATAATATTGGTAATACCATATAATGAAGTCCGATAAGAGAAATATCCCATTCTAAAAGAGAGTTTATACAATGAAATATCTCGCTTTATTTCTAAGTCTTATAGTGATAGACGCGAATGCTTATTTACTTGATTATAAGCCAATTGATATAGAATCAATAATAAATGAAAAAGCGACAACACAAAAAATTAATCTTTTTTCAATAATTGAAAGTTGCGATAATGTTAATTTATTAAAAGAACAAGTCACAGAATTAGAAAATACTAAATTTATTGACTGTTCAATGATTGATGGGCGAGATTTCCTTGTGCTTGAAACGTCGATTGATTTAGGGGGAGGTTCATCACCAAAGACATTATCACTTCATGCAAATGGTAACGATGAATTTGGATTAGACGTCAATGATGAATGGATGATGAAGCTCAATGAAATTGCTCATAACTATTTATTTCTAATTAAATTAAAAAATAATAGTGATAAGCATTATCAAAGTGTATCAAGTACATCTGCCCCCATATTCAATAATTATCCTTCTAATGTGAATCGTCATTGGCTAAAGCCTGACGAAGAAGTCAATGTTATCGTTCCGTTATTATCGCCTAATTATAAGCCATTAATGGAAGGGCAAAAATTAAGAGAACCCTCTAAGCTGTTTATTAAAACCAAAAAACTGGCAGATACTGGGAATGCTGAGGCGCAGTATCAGCTAGGTAACATGTATGAAAAGGATACCGTTCATATTCAGCGTGATAGAGATATGGCATTTGAATGGCATAAAAAGGCGGCAGATCATGGGGATGCTATTGCGCAATATATCACCAGTGAAAACGATTATTGGATGGCTAATGTTAAAAATAAGGTCAATATGAAACGCCTCAGCATTGAATATTTAAACAAATCAGCCGCTCAAAATGACCCCGTTGCACAAAAACATCTTGCTGAACATTATCTAACTGGGAGCTATCTTAAAAAAGATCCGCAAAAAGCATTATTACTATTGAAAGCCTCGGCGGAACAAGGAAATGAGCGCGCTCAAACAGAATTGGGGCGACAAACTTTTAACATGGGAGATAAAGTTACAGGTTACGCATGGTATTCGATAGCTGCTTATTCCGTTAAATACGATGAGGATACGTTAAATAACATGGAAAAACAGATGACCATTGATGAACTAAGAAAAGCAACGATATTATCGAAAGAGCTTAAGCGCAAATACCCAGTGAAAAAATTTGCATATGAATAGCTAATTAAATAACTCATATATAATAGCGTATTGCCCGTCAAATAAGCTATATTTTTGCTTTGTGTATTTCTTTTTTTGCCTTTTTATAATGTGTAAGTTGAGCGCTATTAAAAATAATAAAAACGTTATCACTATTAAAGATAAAGTAATGCTGGAAAAGTGATGAGTAGAAAATAGTATATTTAGTCATGAATGGGGATTAAGTCAGTTAGATGGAATTTAAAAGTGTCGTTTGTTTAAGAAGTAATAAATAGGTGAGCCAGTCATTATTAATGATACAGAAAGAAAAATACGCAACTATCGCGATGAAAAAACTTTAATTTAGATATAGCCTGTTGCAGTAAAAAATTAATAGAGTTTTTTGCGAATAAGGATACTCATTACTTTATTAGAAAAATGAGCGAGATAAAAAATTATCGGTCTGATTTTGGTTCCGGTGGAAAAGCGATATACCAGTCAACATAGTTATGGGCGATTAATAGGGGGAGCTATGGATATGAATTTTATTCTTTATGATAGACAAAATAATAGATGTTTATTGTAGAGGGGAAAATATCCCCCTCTACTCTTTGAGGCAAAGTGATTAACGCTATTTTAGTGCTTGTTTAACCATTGTGAGCAGTTGGCGTACATCTTCTGGACGTGTATTTCCACTCTCTTTATCAATGATTGAACTATAGATATGAGGGATGATTTTTTTCACACCAGCATCTAATGCAATCTGTAAAATTTGGGAAAAGTTTTCCAAATCAATCCCCCCTGTAGGTTCAAGGGAAAAGTCAAATTTGGCACAGGCTTGTGCAACGACTTTATACTCTTCAATATAAGTTAACCCTTTCATATTAAAGAATTTGATTGAACTAGCTCCCATGTCTTTAAGCATCATAATCGCCGTTTCTACCGGCACGATACCATCAGGTGCTTGGGAGCTTAATGGCCCCGTTGATATTTTCACCATGCCTTTTGTTCCACTTGGTGAAACCAGCGCATTGACAAAGGTTTCATCCTGCCCAAGCAGGGCGCGGCTAATTGGAGCGCCTGTGAAGACTTGGTTAACGTGTTGCGGTTGGATCGCTTTTGAAATCAACGAAACCATTGTGGATTGGTTAGGGTCACCGGCCCCTAAACCAACAGAAAGCGCATTATTGGTTTCTTTTGCATAGATGCGCATATCTGCAATGGCACTGGTTAAATCAGGGTAATTTTTAGAGAGCACGCCAACGACCACAAAGGTTTCCGCGGCTTCATAAATATCTTTGGCATTTTGATGGCTGCCTGCGAGTACATTTAAACATACCCGATCTTGATAAAAATTTGGTGATAATTTCATACTACATTCCTTTAACTAACAATCGGATACGTTCAGCAATCGTATTAAGTTGCTCATTGCTAACACTACGAATATCAGCTTCCACTTTGCCTTCATTCGCTTTGTATTCACGGAAATAGATTGCCGTATCCCCTTGTTTTAATTCATTCATGATTTGGTAAGTTGTTTTACCTATCATTTTTTCATCGAAACTAATTTCAGCACGTGCAATATCACGTCCAGCCGCATCCCAAACGATACGTGCTGAAATGGCAGGCAGCGAATTGAGTGCTTCGATAAATTCACCCATGCGCTCAACCATCTCCGCGCCAGTTTCTTTAGTGGCTGTCAAATATTGCTCGATCGCGAGCGTCAGGCCTAAAATCCCTTCTTTTCCGACTTTCATGGCTCGGCCAATACCTTGGCTCTGACGTTTTACCCATTCCACATAGGTTTTTTTACCGATCACTAACCCACTTGTAGGGCCTTCAATGGCCTTTGCGCCACTGTAAATAACTAAATCAGCGCCGGATTGGTAGTAACTGGTGAGATCTTCTTCCGCAGCAGCATCAACAATTAAAGGAAGATTGTGTTGGCGAGCAACGGCAGCCGCTTCGCTAACACTGAGCATACTTTTTTGAACTGTATGGTGAGATTTAATATAGAGGATGGCTGCTGTTTGTGGCGTTACCTTAGCTGATAGTTGTGTAGGTGAACACTCATTGGCAAAGCCCGCTTCGATAACCTTACCACCACCTAATGCCACCATAGTATCGACAGGCGCACCGAAATTCACATTATGGCCTTTCGGTAAAATGATTTCCCGTGGTACGTTTTTTGACGATGAGTGCAGATTTAGCAGTAAATCATCATCATCACGCACGATCACCGCAGCAATTGCCTGTGCTATCCCTGCTGAAGCACAAGAGACGACAACGGCGCTTTCGACATTGAGCAATTTGGCAATATAATCGCCCGTTTTATTAACCAGATCTTTGATCTCAAAGTAATGGTTTAGGCCGTAAGCTACGCGTTCGACAACTTCTGGACTCGGCGTAGAGACGCCGAGTATGGTCATGCGGCCAGAGGCGTTAATCACATGTCTTAGCTGATATTTCTCATAAATCGATTGCATATTCAGATTCACCTTCTGCATGAACAATATGTTTTCCGCCAATAATTGCCGCTATAGGCACAAAGCGATGAGTGCCAGTACGACATTCTCCTTCTGCATCCGTCAGCTCTGTGCGTTCTTCTTTCAGGTCAAATAGCGTGATATCAGCATCAAAACCAGGTTTTAAGTAACCTTTTGCGGGAAGCGCTAATAAATCGGCAGCTTTTTCTGTTACACAACGAATTATTTTTTCAGCACTAAAGCCCATGCAAAGGAATTTCGTCATCACAAATGCAAGGCTGTAGACAGGGCCATTAACACGGTTACGGTGGTAGATATCGGAACTAATAATGTCTGGGTAGGTACCAATACGCATGGCTTGTTCGGCGACTTTAAAACTAAAGCTTTCAGCGCCATGACCCACATCCAAAATCACTCCTCGAGCTAATGCTCGGGCAATAGAGGGTTTTAAGTTACCATCACTACCGAGAATTTGATTCGGTTTACCGTTGAAACAGTGAGTAATAATATCGCCGCGTGTTAAGAGATCGGCAATTTCATCAATATTGGGGGGGTTATTACCGATATGTACCATAAGTGGCAGTCGATGTTTTTTCTGCATTTGTTTCGCTTTAAGCAGCGGTTCAATACCGTTATCACCAACAACACTTTTACTCATGCGAGCCTTCATACCAACGACAAAACCCTCATGGCGCTCAATCGCTTGCTGAAAACAGGTTTCATCAATATTCTTCATATCTGATAACTCATTTTGCGCGATAATACCGATACGAGAGATATTTAATAATGAAAAGACGTTGGTTTGGGCCTTTTGAGTTAATTGATAAAATTTGTCGATATCATCAGCACCAACACTGCCTGCATCAACTAATGAAGTAACACCTCCAGCAGCACCGGCTAAATCTGGTTGATCGAAATAGATAGGAGACTCAACAAAACAGTGAGCATGTGAATCAATCCATCCGGCACTGACGTAGATTTTTCCTTTCAGATCAATCCATTTTTCAGCTTGTTGGTTGCAGGCCAACTCAGGGCCTGCAGCTTCGATTTTTCCATCTTTAATAAGAATATCAATGTGTGTTCCATCGATACGTTTACCCTGTTTGATGATTAGAGAATACATAGTTACCTTCTTTTTTATCATGAGGTTAGGCTGCAAGAGGGAAGAAATACCCAAATAGCATCGCCCCTAAAATTGCGCCACCTGCGACGGGTTTTTGCCATACATAGAAGATCAATGAACCAATTAGTGACCCAATACCAATTGGTATCGATGCAGCCATAGCGGCGAGGATAATCAAAGGCCCTAAGAAGCGACCTGAGGTATTACCAGCCCCCATCATGATGTCTGCACCAAAGGTGGAGTTGGCTTGTGCAATGGTAAATTTACGCGCAAAGATAATGATCAGGCCGATAATTAAACCAAGCACTAAACCCGTGACCAGTGAGATCCAGAAATTGGTAACTAAAATATCCCATCCGGCGGCAAGGAACAGTGCAGGAACACCGAGGCCTATCCCTGTTTGTAGTGCACCGCCAATATCTAAAATACCAACCAATGAACCTTCGATAATACGAGCAAATAGGAAGCTGGCACCAAATGCGGCGACCGCACCGTAAACCCCCGTATCTAAGCCGGCTTTTAACATTGCCACGAACGCAACTTCGTTAAATGCCCCGAACCCATAAACAACATACATATGAGTACCGGCAAAAATTCCAGCAGATAACAGTCCGACAAAGATTGGGAAGGACCACTCCGCGTACCAAAAATCTTGTTTGTTAATTTCAGTTGTCATGATTATTTCCCGCTCAATAGTCCATGGATGTATTCAAGCCACAGAGGTTTATCCAGATGGAAAGAGGTGATCATCTTCAAGTCAAATTCACGGAAGAAGCCACTCAAAACAAACAGCAATACGACAGTGATCATCATTGTGCGTGTCACACGGTTCCAGCCGTTATCATCAACACCTTTACCGATCAGGATACCGAGGACTAAACCTGGGATAGCATTTCCCATAATCAGCTGAGCACAACCACCGAAAAGGGTTGCCCAGAAGCCAGAACGTCGACCTGCATCCATAGCGGCTAGCCAGAAAATCACAGGCATCACTGTGTTAACCAACAGGTTTGCCGCAGGAACTAACACATTAATTGCGGTTGTTTGCAGCGCAGCAGGAACAGCAGAAGCGGTCGTATTTAAGAACGCGACGACTAAGGCCCCGATCACGGTACAGGCAATCGCCATTTTTTTCGGGTTATGCAGTGTTTCAGCCACATTACGATTTTTGGATAATAAAGCGGCTGCCCCCCAGTTAGGAATAATGCGGTGATCAACGTCTTGTGTGAATGCACCCGCGGCAACGGATGATGCCCATGCGTTGAAAAAGAATCCTAAACCGAATGAGAAGTGAGATGCGGGATCTCCTTCACAGGCATTAAGTTCCCCAAGTGTACGGAATGCCCCCATTCCTTGCACTGTAGGGGCATGGAACATACGAGCAGCCCCTGCACCAAGGCCAAAGCCACATAGGCCGCCGATGATGAGGGACATACCCAATATTTCTAAGAAAGATGCAGTTTCACTCATAGAAATGCCTCCAGACCTGAATTGTTTTTATTGTTCTGTAAATGGTATTTCGTTGACAGAAAGTAGGGTGACATCTAGCGAAACGTCGAGCACCACACGGAAATGTTCACGTTTACGCGGCAGAAAGACGAAAAGAAATTTTTCTGTCCGCGAGTGCGAGTGTGCACTTACAACGGCAACATCCTTAGGTTCGATTCGCAGGATTATGTCATTGCTCTCTTTTAGTACCGTGCGTTGAACCGAGTTCAGTGCATCAGCGATCGCTTTTTGCTTGCTGTCACCTTGCCCCGAGACTCGCACAACCGTTTCGATAGATTTCTTCATTACGCGTCGCCGTATTTTTTGATATAAGCTTTAACCAAGCGCTCACCTAATTCTTCTTTATCCATAAAACCGAAACCTAATACAGTGCAGCCTTCTGCAATGGCGGTTTCTCCTTCTTCAATTGAACGCATACCGTAACGTGCTTTGTAGCCATATTTGGTTTGTGCAGTGATGGCTCCAGCGCCGCCACTACCACAAAACGAGATCCCCAAATCAGCGTGTTCGGCATTCATGACATCACCTAGCTTCATATCAGCGGCAACGCCAGGTACAACAATCGCTTTGCCACCTGCTGCCTCTACACCTGCGGCAACTTTTTGGCCTTTCCCTAAACGATCTCCGATAGCAACAACAACTTGTTTCATAGTGATATTCCCCAAAAATTAATCATTCGAACGGATAACTTCAAAGTGAACAGAGAGTAAAAATGTCTCTTCTGGCGCTAATCCAGGAAGTGCATCGACAACACGTTGTGATAATGCTATCGAGTGCGCCGAAATCTCATCGAACAAACTGATATCGACTTCTGGTAACGCTTCACCCGTTTTTGCTCTCGCAACCATGGCTCTCAGATGAGACTCCAACATCTGTTGTTGTACATCGGTGGTGTAGCAATCTTCTTGTTGAAGCCAGCCACTAATGATGACCAACAGCTCCTGTGTTACTTCATCGATATCGAGGTTATCTTCCGACATCTTGAAAACGACAACTGATTCACTCATAACTGTTTAAAATCCAAGGTAATAATGCAATTAAACCGCTTTGTTCCTTCATGATGAATACCTTAGTCGGTTCTATAGGAGTTGTGCAGACATTGAATTTCCACTTGTAAGTGGAAATAAATTGGAAGGGAAAATAAGTGTAATGCGTATAAAAATTAAACCAACCGGAAATAAAATGGAAAATAACTCAATATTGGAGTGTCTAAAATAAGCATAACTAAGTAATTTATTTATTAAATCTTTTGAAATTCAAATTATTAGCAATGTAATGATAGAACTGGAAAGGCGAAATAGCCGCTGTAAATAAAGTGGAAATCGAAAAGTGGAAATAGGTATAAAAGGGAACTGAGCATTTCCACTTAGAGAGATTAGCCCTGAAACAGGCGATTTTTGGTGAAAAACAAAATAACAGAATTGCGGTTATGATCACGCAAAATAGTCGATTCTTCCCTTTTCCGCTAACAAGTGGAAGCGAGCGATGATCTGCGTTAAAAGTTGATGTAACCACAAAGATGTTGAACTCATTTCAGGCAACCGGAGGCCCTTGTGATTCGAGAGTAGGAAGCTACCGTTTTATCACACTGAATTTTTGCCTATCGTTTAATACGCAGTGAGATAGGCAAAGTGATTGATAAATCGAGCAAACCACTAGATACGCGCCAGACTGTCTTTCGCGATCACTTGGAATTCATTGAAATTTTTAACCGTAATCAGCCTACGGGTGGTTTTCTCTTTTACGAAGGTAACGAAAAGATCATAAATCGCCATAGCCTCCTCATAGTCAGCCTTGCTAATCGCCAATAGGAAAACCACATAGGCGTTTTCTTTCGTCTCTTTGTTCCATTCAATACCTTTAGGGGCAACAATCGTCACGACAACCGTTTTATTTGCCAATAATCCCAGTGAATGAGGAAGCGCAATTCCTTCGCCTAATAATGTAGAAACAATCGATTCGCGCTCTTGTAATGATGGATAAAAATCCGCAGTCACATAGCCATCTTGTTGTAATTTATGGCAAACCGTTTGAAATAATGTTTCTTGGCTGATTTTGTCATTAATCACCATAAAGTAGCGTTCATCAAAGAAGCGCTCAATAATATAGGGGCGGGTTTGATCTATCATGGCTAATTTGCCGATCTGCTCTAGTTGATAAGGCGTCGGAAATGGCGCTATCTTGATCACGGGTTTATTTTTTTCAGAAATACGAACGGTGGTGATCACAAAGTCTTCTTCGACTTCATCTAATGACTCATATTCTTGTAGAGTTAACCCTCGGCTAAATTTGAGTTGTGGAAACTCACGCATGATTTTTGATTCAACGACTCGAAATGTGGAATTTCCCGCATCGGTGACAACTAGCACTTCTGTCTGGCGAATAGAGCCGGCACCATAATTCCTTTCCAAACTAACACCAATGTGAACGGCAAGGTAACCAAGCTCATCTTCATTGATTGGATAAGGAAGTAATTGCTTACTTGCACTGGTCAGTGCACTGAGCGTGACATCATAGGCGAAAGGATAATATTGCTTGATATCACTTAACAAAGGGTTAGGGGTAATAATGTGATATTGCAGACGTGTCATCAGGGCCGCAATATGGGTATTGAGATCCTTTTTGAGTTTCTCATCATCACGTAAGTCATAATTATATAATTCATTAATATAATTAAGAATATATTCAACCAATTCATGATGATGATGATTTTTTTGTTGAGTAATATCTTGGTGGCTAATGCGCTGTGCGATGATTTGATCATGCAGATAGCTGAGTTCTGCACTTGATAGATCACTGCCAAGAAAATAAATAAGCCCTTTCGAAACTTCTTCACAGGCTTTACGTAGCGTCTCTTCACTATCATGATCTTTAACGATAGATGTGAGTTCATGGCCTCGAGTGATCCGCAAAATAGTGACAGCGCAATTAAATACCAGATATAGATGCCCTTCATTACTTAAACGAACATCAAAACGGTTCATACTGTTATGGAGAACTTTATCGATATAGGTCAAATCAAGGTTATCTAAACATTCAGGCTGGAAAATGGATAAGTCTTGATTAATTTGCTGTGAAAAGCGGCGCCATAGGGTTTCGGTCATGCAAGCTCGGATGGCCCACTCACTACCGTTAAGACGGATCCCTTGATGTGGAATGCTTTCTAATAAGATCTGGTATTTTTGTAGATGCTCTCTGACAACACTCATATCTTGCTGTAGCGTTCCACGGCTAATAAACCACTCTTCCGCGATATCGTCCAATTTTACGGGTAAAGAGAGCATCAATAGTTTTAGCAATAACGCATCAACACGCTCTTTACTGGTACGAGGAATACTATTTTCGACTTGGTTTTGCTGGGTAAGTTTAGCAAAAAGCGCTTCATCATCGACTTTTAAACGGTAACCATGGCCTCGCTCATAGAGGATATGAGCGCTGTAATTTTGTATGAGTGCATTTATCTCATTAATGTCAGAGCGAATTGTTCGGGTTGATACCGAAAAACGCTTAGCTAGCTCATCTTGAGGCACTACCTCATCAAGGATACTTGCAAAAATTTGATTGAGTCGCTGTTGAGTGAATAAAGCCACGAAAATACCTTCTCGACCTAAAACCATAAGCTTAATAGCCAAAATAGTTCTTTTATTTTGGCTGACTATGGATTGGACTCTATCATAAGCCTATCAACATACCGAGTATGGCAGATCATAAATTTGAGAATATCTTCGCAAAAACCGAGAGATTTTAGGAAATAGTGCACTTTTTGTATGGGCCAAAAAGGTCATTTGGCCCATTGAAGATCATGCACCGAGGTCAATGAGTAAAGCGCGCATTGATTTTGATGATGAGAGTGTTAGTGCATTTTCATTTTGGATAAATACACCATCATTACAACTCATTTCTATGGTTTCGCCATTTTCTGCTTGGAGAGTCGCTCCTCCACGAATGGATTGGAGATAAGCATTTTTCCCCTTAAGCTTAATATGTTGAGCACTTTCAGGCGTAATATTGAGCTGTGTAATCCAAATTTGTTGACGTAATTGAATGCTCTCATTTTCGCCATCAGGTGAAGCAACTAACATATTACTATCAGGCGGTAATTGAATTTTTTGGGCCGGATAGTACTCTTGCTGTGGGCAAGCATTTAGCCATAACTGCAAACGAGTTAACGGCTTATATGGACACATATTATGTTCACTGTAACTTAAATCAGGACGGGGTGAGAAACGAATACACTCGCCTTCACTTACATTGATTTTATTACCTAAACTATCGCGATATTCGGCACTTCCTTGTAGTATAAAGTTAAGAATATCGACATGTGGGTAGCTTTTAGGCTGAAACGCACTTTCAGGTGCAATAACTTCCTGATTGAGTACTCTTAGTGTCTTAAACCCCATAAAATCAGGGTCAAAATAATGGCCGAAGGAAAACGCATAACGTGCCTGTAACCAGCCATAGTCAGCCTTTCCACAGTGCTTAACTGCCCTTAATGTCATCATGGTGGCTAACCCTCCTTCGCTCGACAAAAATACACAAAAATTGATAAATTTATAGAGTTATCATAAATAGCTGGACGTTGAATTGTTAGCCAGTTAATCTGTTTACTTCATTCAAATTTCCTGAAAGAGATATCCCATGAGTAAAGAGAGAGCATTAACACTTGAATCATTAAGGGTGATGGATGCAATCGACCGGCGTGGTAGCTTTGCTGCTGCTGCTGACGAATTGGGCCGAGTGCCCTCAGCACTCAGTTATACCATGCAAAAGTTAGAAGAAGAGTTGGATGTTATTCTATTTGATCGTTCAGGACATAGAACAAAATTTACGAATGTCGGTAGGATGTTGTTAGAACGAGGTCGAGTATTACTTGAAGCCGCAGAAAAATTGACATCCGATGCAGAAGCGCTCGCTAAAGGTTGGGAAACTCACCTTACCATTGTTTGTGAAGCATTAGTTCCTGCGTATTACTTATTCCCGTTAGTGGATAAATTAGCTGAAAAATCCGAAACGCAACTTTCTATTTTAACTGAAGTACTTGCAGGGGCGTGGGAACGGTTAGAAAGTGGAAAGGCGGATATTGTTATCGCACCGGATATGCACTTTCGTTCCTCCTCCGAGATAAACTCTAAGTCGTTATACAGCGTTAACCATGTCTATGTTGCTAGCCCTGATCACCCGATCCACCAAGAGCCAGAGCCGCTGTCAGATACGACACGTATTAAATATCGAGGTATTGCGGTGGCCGATACCGCACGTGAACGGCCAGTTATTACAGTACAGTTATTAGATAAACAGCAAAGATTAACGGTCTCCACTATTGAAGATAAGCGTAGTGCGCTATTAGCAGGGTTAGGTGTAGCAACGATGCCATATCCAATGGTAGAGCAAGATATTCGTGAAGGGCGCTTGCGTGTAGTCAGTGCAGAATATAGCCATCAGACGAATATTATTATGGCGTGGCGCAGAGACAGTATGGGTGAAGCAAAATCGTGGTGCTTACGAGAAATACCTAAATTATTTGCTAATAAATAAAGAGTAAAAAAGCACCTCTATATAGCACTATAGAGGTGCAACCAAATTCGGTTATCAATTTATCAAGTAAAGGTTAATGATGAAAAAGCAACTTTTACCATTTTCTATTCAATAAATGGTCAATACTAAATTTACCAGGGCCTGTGACTGCCAGTAATAAAAAGCCACCTGCAATAGTCATGTTCTTCATAAACATCAAACTATTTGGCTCTACACTGAAATTAATGTGGAAGAGCAGGGATGTTAATACACAAAAAACAGCAGTAAAAATAGCCACTGTTCTGGTGAGGAAACCAAAAAGCACAGCAAGCCCGCCACCCAGTTCTAATAAAATAGTCAGGGGAAGTAAAAAGCCGGGAACACCCATCGCTTGCATATATTGTTGAGTGCCTGCATAAGCGTCACCTAACTTACCATACCCAGCAACAATAAACAGAATCGGCATCATAATGCGGGCAAGTAATAGCACGCTATTTTCTAAATTTTTCATTAAGATTCTCCAGCTAACTAGGTCAGCAAGTGTCAATAAAATGAGATACACATCGCGATATAAATTGTTTTTTTAGCATTAAATGACAAGAAATCACCTAACGACGCTATGGTAGTGATTTGCTGGTTCAATAAAAAGCAAAGGTTATTAACAAAGATGGACAAAAATATTGAATAATGGCAGGGAGAGGAAACCTGAAATGGTCAGATTTCAGGTTTGGAGCAGAGTAGGTTATTTTTTACCCGTATTAACAACGCCTTGGAGGGTTCGCACTAAACTCCAAGCGGCAATCGCTTTTTTGCCTAGGGAAAAAATACGCTGAGGCCGTTTAATGGTATAAAGAGAAATAAGACCGGCAGCGGCAACAAAAATAGGCCGGAAGGTGACAAAGATTTGCCATGAGCGATCGTAAGGCTCTGTCATCTGTAACCAATCTTTGGAAGCCGCAGAGAGTTCAGAACGTTGTTGCTCAATTTGTTTGATTAAACGCTGTTTCTTTTTAACCAATAATAGGCGCTTGCTTTTATTCATCTTTTGACCCCATTAACGCTTTAGAATCTTCCTTTAACTGCTCTCGAGTTGCGCCGAGTAAGGTCGATTGTCTCGCTTTTTTTAGGGTCCAAATTGCGCCAATAATAGCGAGTAATATTAAAACGCCTGTAGTAATCGCAAGGGCTTGATAGCGATAAATAGGATCAACTGACCAAAAGATCAAACCAATGAGGCACATTAGACCAAAGGCAGTAAAAAGTAGGGTGATACCCGCCATTAAAATGAGTTGAATAAGAGTGGTTTTTTCTTCCTCTAATTCAACTGCGATTAATTGGATCCGAGTTTCCACCATTTGCACGGCGATACTGGCGATGCGTTGTAAGGTATTAAGGACCCCTTTTCCGGGGCCCTGACGCTCTTGTTGTTCCATAAAAATTAACGCTTAGCGAGTAATACGCCAAGAACGACGCCAACAGCAGCACCGATACCGATGCCAGTCCACGGATTTTCGCGCACATAATTATCCGCACGACCCGCGATTTCTTTTGTTTGCTCGGTGATTTTATCACCCGCGTTGCTCAGTTTGGCGCGTGAAGCGTGTAAGGCATCTTGGGCTTTTTGCTTCAGGCTGTCTATTTCTTCTTTCGATTTGTTTCCAGTATCGTTTAGCATCGCTTCGAGAGAGTCAGCCAGTGCTTTTAGTTCTGCGCGTAGATCTTCTGATGAGTTATTCGATGACATATGGAACCTCCTATCAATAGAAAAATATAGTTAGCAGCTTTAACAATAGCTATTTTTACAGTAAGTGCAATGAGGAGAGGGGGAATTATTGATTAAATTAATGTAAAAGAATGTTTTATTTCAAGTAAGAGAGAATAATATTATGTTTATGTTAAATAAAAAACGAATTTATATCCAAGACGGATGCTCTAATAAAGATGTATTTACTGTCAGAGAGAATAAACGAGAGGCGTAATTTGCCTCTCGCCTCGTGATGTGATCAGTTAACTTTTTTTGTGGAAAGTTTTTTCTTAATGACGACGGCAATACTTCCGATAAGACCAATGATAAGTAGGCCGACAGGGATCAGCATCAACACGTTCATAATATGCTGTTCATACTGTAGAAATATTGGGCTTTTCCCAAAACCAAAACCAATTGCTGTTAAGATTAAGACCCAAAGAAGACCACTTAGCCAGTTAAATATTTGGAAGCGGCCATTCTGTAGCCCTGCTAGACCAGCAATTGTAGGCAGGAGCGTCCTGACAAAAGCTAAAAAGCGGCCAATCAATAATGCTGCTAAACCATGGCGATGGAATAAGCCGTAAGCACGTTGATGATAATGCTCAGGAAGATGGGCTAGCCAACCTTTCACCAGTTTCGTGTTGCCAAGCCATCGACCTTGAATATAACCAACCCAGCAACCAAGGCTAGCGCCCGCAGTCAAAATAACAATCGTCAATGGATAACTTAGTGTACCTTTTGCTATGAGAACACCAACGAGGATCAATAAGCTGTCACCTGGTAGGAATGCGGCAGGGAGAACCCCATTCTCAAGAAAAAGAATAGCGAATAACATAAGGTAAATAGCCCAAACCAACGTAGGGTTGGAGAGCGTGACATAGTCTTGATGCCAAAGGGCAAAAAATAATTCTTTAACTAATTCCATTAATGTTTCCTAAACGGCAATAACAGCAACAATTTTATTGTTGGGTAGGGAGACATGGATTATGCGAATACCTAAGTGAAAAGTCATGTTTCCTCAGGCTGTTAGTTCAAAGCCTCTCCACTTTAACAAAACAAAAAATAACTAAACAGCGAATTCTCGTTCTATTTTTAGAATTCATTTAAGTTTTGCGGAAAAACGCAATCTTCTTCCTCACGTTTTTTCTACAATAAATGGTGTGAAAATGGGCTTTACCAAGATGTTTCTTGACAAAAATGGTAAAAAAAGGTGTTTCCTTATTCAATAGTCTTTAAATATTTTTACTCAAATTATACCTATGGATTATTGATTTTTAGGACTAATTACCCTAATTTATCAGTCATAGCAAAGGGGAGTAACTTCTTCTTGTCGGTTTATCGTCATTACGGTGCTCATCATATTGCACCCGGTAGCCGAGCACCACAATTTCCTAACCTAGGATTATTGTGTTGTAAGTGAGACCTTGCCAGAAGGCAAGGTTTGCTCATCGTTTACAACCAAAAGATAGTCACTCTAGGTTAAAAACAGTTAAGCGGCTGATGCCTTCTGAGGTGTCAGCCGTTTTTTTTGTAATTAAGGAAATTATATGCACTCTGTTGGTAGCCCTATTTTATGGGGAAGTTTCGCGGTTATCATTCTCATAATGTTGCTTGTTGACCTATTATGGCAAGGCAAACATAAAGACCAAGTTATGTCGATGAAACAAGCGGCGATTTGGAGCACGGTGTGGGTGACGCTAGCATTGATGTTTGCTGGGGGATTTTGGTGGTATCTCAAAGATACGGTAAGCCTTGAATTTGCTAATAGCCAAACAACGGCTTTCTTAACGGGTTATGTATTAGAGAAAGCTTTAGCGGTTGATAACGTATTTGTGTGGTTAATGTTGTTCAGCTATTTTGCGATCCCAGCGAACCTACAAAGACGTGTTTTAGTTTATGGGGTACTCGGTGCGATTATACTGCGTACCATTATGATCTTTGCAGGCAGTTGGCTCGTATCTCAATTTAGTTGGATTCTTTACATTTTTGGCCTGTTCCTTCTCTTTACAGGTATCAAAATGGCTTTTACAAAGGAAGATGGCTCTCCAATTACCGATAAGCCCTTGGTAAAGTGGGTTCGTTCTCATTTACGCATGACTGATGAATTACACGGTGAAAAGTTTTTCATTAAACGAAATGGGTTACTTTTTGCTACACCACTTTTTTTAGTCTTAATCCTTGTTGAAATCAGCGATGTGATTTTTGCGGTAGATAGCATTCCCGCTATTTTTGCTGTCACCACGGATCCGTTTATCGTATTAACCTCAAATCTTTTTGCTATTTTAGGCTTACGTGCAATGTATTTCCTACTGGCTGGGGTCGCTGAAAAATTCACTATGCTTAAGTACGGTTTGGCGGTGATTTTGACCTTTATCGGTGTGAAAATGCTTTTAATGGATATTTATCACATTCCAACGATCATCTCTTTGGGGACGGTTGCAACAATTTTAGTCGCCACTTTAGTGATTAATGTTATCGTTAATAAAAGAAACGCTTCTAACTGCTAATCTTTCACTGCTTAATTAACTCAAGCACTCGGCATAAAAACCGAGTGCTTTTTCTCTTTAACAGACTGAAAAATATCATAGATTTCTCAGTTTCCTATCCTACTATAAGAAACAAAATACAATTAGGATCACAGATATGTAAATATATTGTTAAAATAAAAAAATTATTGTCTATATTTAAAATAATCGCCTTTCCATAAGGTATTTATTCCTTATACTGGCAGAGCAAACACATTTAATTCCTAATAAAGATAAATAATGTATGGGTCTCTTATGGAAACAAACAAAACAGGGTTATGGCAGGTTATTACGAGCGGTAGCTTAGTTAAGCAAATACTCGTAGGCCTGATCGCAGGTATTTTATTGGCATGGTTATGGCCATCAGCAGCAAAAAATGTTGGGTTATTGGGCGATTTGTTTGTTAGTGCGCTAAAAGCGGTTGCTCCTATACTCGTTTGGGTACTGGTCATGGCATCCATTGCGAATCATCGCAAAGGGCAAAAAACCAATATCCGTCCTATCTTAGTATTGTATATATTAGGTACGTTCTTCGCGGCGTTGGTAGCCGTTATTGGTTCTTTTATATTCCCATCCAGACTGGTATTAGCACTCGGTGATACTCAGTTAACACCTCCTGGAAATATTGCAGAAGTGCTTAAAGGCTTGTTAGTGAATATTTTTGCTAACCCAGTCGATGCATTGATCAAGGGGAACTATATCGGGATCCTCGCATGGGCGATTGGTTTAGGTATCGCTTTACGCCATGCTAGCGAGACGACTAAGAACCTGATTCAAGACTTCTCAGAAAGTGTGACACAGCTTGTTAGAGTGGTGATCCGCTTAGCGCCTCTTGGGATTTTTGGTCTCGTTTCTTCAACAATCGCAATAACAGGTTTTGCAACATTAAAAGGCTACTTCCATGTTCTCGCTGTGCTTATTGGTTGTATGCTGATTGTGGCATTAGTTGTTAACCCTCTGATTGTATATTGGAAAATTAAACGTAATCCGTATCCACTCGTTTTCGCATGTTTACGTGAAAGTGGTGTAACCGCCTTCTTTACGCGTAGCTCTGCTGCAAACATTCCAGTGAATATGGGGATGTGTCGTCGCATGAATTTGCATGAAGATACCTACTCGGTTTCTATTCCTCTGGGTGCGACGATCAATATGGGCGGGGCTGCGGTTACCATTACAGTACTGACCTTAGCGGCAGTGCATACTTTAGGGATCCCTGTTGATATTCCGACAGCGCTCTTACTGAGTGTGGTTGCTGCGGTTTGCGCATGTGGTGCTTCTGGTGTTGCTGGTGGCTCCTTACTGCTCATTCCATTAGCCTGTAACATGTTTGGTATTTCGAACGAAATCGCTATGCAAGTAGTTGCTGTTGGGGTGATGATTGGTGTGCTGCAAGATTCAGCAGAAACAGCACTTAACTCTTCGACTGATGTACTATTTACAGCAGCGGTTTGCCTTGCTGAAGATGAGAAATTGGCTGATCCTACAGCGCAATTATCACAAAAAGACTAGTTTAGTCTCGATAAATATCCATAGAAAAACCCGCTGACGGATAGCGGGTTTTTTATAGGTTAGCATTATAAATATGGCGCTTTTTATAGCTGATAGGCTACTTTCATTCCTTGTTCAATTGCTCTTCTTGCATCAAGCTCAGCAGCGACATCAGCGCCACCAATGACGTGAGCTTGAATCCCATGCTCTGCGAGAGGCTCTTTTAATGGGTGATATGGCTCTTGGCCTGCACAAAGAATGACATTATCGACGGGGAGGCAATGTATTTTATCTTGATAGCGAATATGCAAGCCATCATCATCAACTCGCATATATTCAACACCATTAAACATCTGCACGCCACGCTTCATGAGTGATAAACGATGAACCCAGCCTGTGGTTTTACCTAGCCCAGCGCCAACTTTACTGTTTTTGCGTTGTAACAAATAGAGTTGGCGAGAAGAGGGGATAGGATGAGGAGATTGGCTCAATATTCCTCCGGTCGAATTGATGCTGGTATCAATATTCCACTCTTGATTAAATAACGATATATTCAAACTGCTGCTTGGGCCTTTTTGGCTTAAAAACTCAGCAATATCAAAGCCAATTCCCCCGGCACCAATGATAGCAGCTGAACGGCCTACCATGCGCTTTCCAGTTAGTACATCAATATAGGAGAGTACCTTCTCGTGTTCACGCCCTTCTAGATTAATGGTTCTGGGCACAACCCCCGTTGCAATAACAACTTCATCGTAACCAATAAGGTCACGAATATGCGCTTGATGTTCAAGCTTGACTTCAATATTTAGAATTTCCAGTTGGCGGCAGAAATAGCGGATTGTTTCGTGGAACTCCTCTTTTCCGGGGATCTGTTTAGCCATATTAAATTGGCCACCAATTTGATTGGCTTTTTCAAATAAAGTCACTTTATGACCGCGCTTGGCTGCATAAATGGCACAAGAGAGTCCGGCAGGGCCTGCACCAACAATGGCTACTGTTTTTATTTGTGTCGCCTGTTCATCGGGATAATTCAATTCTTTTACGGCCCGAGGATTCACTAGGCAGGTAGCGAGCTTGCCATTAAAAATTTGATCAAGGCAGGCTTGATTGCAGCCAATGCAAGTATTGATTTCATCAGCACGATTTTCTTGTGCTTTCCGAACAAATGCTTCGTCGGCAAGGAATGGGCGAGCCATCGATACCATATCCGCTTGACCTGAACTAATGATCCGTTCGGCAACAAAGGGATCGTTGATCCTATTCGTTGTGATCAAAGGAATGGTGACTTTTCCCATTAATTTTTCTGTTACCCAGCTAAATGCATGACGTGGTACTTGTGTTGCAATAGTTGGGATCCTCGCTTCATGCCAACCAATACCTGTGTTGATCATTGTTGCGCCAGCTTGCTCAATCGCTTTCGCTAAATATTCAATTTCTTCCCAGTTGGAACCTTCCTCTACGAGATCTAACATTGAGAGGCGATAAATAATGATAAAGTTTTCACCCACTGCCTGACGGATTTTACTGACAATTTCGAGAGGGAAACGGATCCTATTATCGTAGCTTCCTCCCCATTCATCAGTTCTATGGTTTGTGCGCTTGGCGATAAATTGATTAATAAGGTAGCCTTCTGAGCCCATTATTTCGACGCCATCATAGCCTGCTTGCTGTGCGAGTTTTGCTGTGGTGACAAAATCATTAATCGTTTTATTAATTTGTTCTGTTGTGAGAGCGTTGGGGGTAAATGGAATGATCTCAGCTTGGATGGCACTAGGGGCAACAATATGAGGATGAAAACCATAACGACCCGCATGTAAGATCTGCAAAGCAATTTTACCGTCAGCGCTGTGTACTGCTTGGGTGATTTCTTGGTGAAAAGGCAACTGTTCCGGAGTATTGAGCACCGCGCCATGAGCGGTTAAGGCACCTTCTTTATTTGGTGCGATCCCTCCTGTAATTATTAAGCTAACACCATTTTCTGCGCGTAACCGATAAAAATGAGCCAAACGCTGGCTTCCTTCCGGATGTTCTTCAAGCCCCGTATGCATGGAACCCATTAAAATACGGTTTTTTAGTACTGTGTGCCCCAAATTCAGTGGGGTAAAAAGATGTGGAAAATTGCTCATATTTTTGCTCCCCTGCGGGATTTTATTAACAGGTCAGATGAGTTAACTCTAGCGCAATGATGGGGACAATAGAAAAATATGTTAAAAAAATGTGATATTTATCATATGATTTATTGGTAAATTGCAGGTAGTCTAGGTCGGCACAGACGATTTTATTTTTTTGTCATAATTGGCGTGTAAAACAGGGTGGCTATTAGGGAACTTAACCAGTAAAGCTATTTTACCATTGTACGAAAAAGGATGGTTACGATGAAAACGATTTGCGAGGCTATAGAACTTGAAGGGGGCTTTGTAAAACTGGAGCTGCTATCCCACCAATATGACTCTGAGTTTATGGAAATTATTCAAAGAGATAGTTTACATAAACTATGGTATACCTCAGTACCTGAACCAGAAAACCTTGCTAAAGATGTTGAACGGCGTTTAAAGCTATATCAGCAACAAGAAATGTTACCTTTTGCAGTGATGAATAAAAAATCAGGTAAAGCTGTTGGGATGACCGCCTACAATAAAATTGACCAAGAGACTCGTCGAGTTGAAATTGGTGCAACCTGGTATAGTCGAGAAGTTCAACGAACTGCAATTAATACAGAAGCGAAATTCTTGTTACTCCAACACGCGTTTGAAACCTTATCTTGCGTTGCCGTGGAATTTAGAACTCATTTTTTAAATCAGCAAAGTCGAAGGGCGATAGAGAGACTGGGCGCTAAACTTGACGGGGTACTAAGAAGTCATATGTATACTCGTACTGGTGAATTACGGGATACCTGCGTATACAGTATTATTGCGTCAGAGTGGCCATCGATAAAACACCATCTACAGTGGCAATTGGAGAAACCTCGCTAGTAGCCATTCGCTGAGTTTATAAAAAATAAGTCTCTGTGATTAATCAATAAGAGAGGTTGGTTAATCGGTGCTGTTTTCTGTTTAAGAAATAGTCATTATCAATTAAATCGTTTGATTTTTATATAGTTAGACTAATTTTTTTGATTTTTTATGCATAGCATTTGGTTGTTATCAGTGCTGAGTTGTAAAAATACTTGTTTAAAAGGCAGAGGGAAGAGGGATAAATGCGGCTCTTTGAACAAGAGTTATCATTTTGAGTAATGATATCTTGCTGAATGATAAAGCAGAAAATGGAATTGCGTAGAAAATCACCATACAGTTTTGAAAGACTAGACCTGAGAGAAAACAGCACGTATAATCGCTTCAACTTTGGCCCCTTAGCTCAGTTGGTTAGAGCAGTCGACTCATAATCGATTGGTCACTGGTTCAAGTCCAGTAGGGGCCACCAAATTTTAGCTGTTAAATCAGCGCATTAAGCCACTTCTTAGCAAGTGGCTTTTTTGTTTCCATCCTATTCCTTTAGTTCAAGAAATCTCTTCACTGAAGTTCTCCCTATCTATTGAAAATAATGAATTTAAACTATTCGCTTTAAGATTAATTAGGTATCCGTTCCAGTTAAGAACCTAATGATAAAAGTATTTCTTTATGCTGCTAATGGGAGTTTGACTTCTACAAGATATGGTTTATTTTTATTTAATTGTCATATATAGACTATCTATTTAAGGTTGGTTGAGTAATATTTATTTTTAAATGAGAAAGAAGTATTCCCATAATCATTAAAACTATTCCTTTATGAGTGTTTAATTAATTATAAAAATCACCATTGAGAATGTTCTTAATAGTGATCAGATTGATAGATTTTATAGGTGTTTCGTGATGACAACTTTGTTGTATGTTTAATCATGCACATTGGTTTAAAGAAAATATCCTCATAAAAATCACGATTAATTTTAAAAAGCATATATCTGTTAAGATTTTAAATTATATTATTAATAAAAATTTAAAGTGAGAAAGAAATATTTTTATATAAAGAAGTGTTTTTCTTGTTAATTGGTCTAATTTTTTATAATTAATGGAATTTAAAAATATATTATGGCATTTGTATGGTATTTAAATCTATTTAGTTATCCTTTATTGCGTTTTTGTAGGCTGTAATTGTAGGTTTTCGTATTTTTATAGTTGTTTTTACCTATGTGGTTATTGTTCTATGGTGAGATTAGTCTTAAATGGTGTTTTTTTATTTTTTTGAAATCTTTTGTAATAAGTTTGTTTTAATTTATTCTGACTTATTAAGTTCATAATTATTAATGAGTATTTTTAATTTTATAATTTAACTATTACAACTTTAAAGGGTTTTTGGGGAATTTTAAGCTATTGAATATTTAAAATTGCTGGAATATTATTAATCCCGAATTAGGTGTAACGACGATTGAAATATATTGTTTAAATTTAGTTTGCACATAAATGTATATAAAGTGTTGTCCTCCCAGGTTTTACTTTAATATGGTTGTTGTGCACTCTGAAGTTTAATTTTTTGTCCATGTTACTATTTCTACAATTACAATAATTTATTAACGCTTGGTTACTATATTTTGTGTTGTAGAAATAGTTTCTTTTTGAAAATAACTGTAGGAGTTAGGTAAAAAGCTCCTTAATGTTAAAGCGCCTACCTTAATCATACAATCATAATCTTATCAAGTTGACAAAAGCGAACTGAGAATGAGTGATTTTATAGGTTTGTTATCGGTCGGTATATTTTTACAGCTATAAATATTTGAACGTTTCGATAAATAAATTGTTTTTGATAGCGACTATCTATTTGAATTGCTACCTTGGCGGTATTATTGTTTTCACACAGAAGGAAATGGTGCGATTGTCGTGATATAGCTAATTTAGCAACTTGAACTAGGGAACGAGTATTTCATTACTCAACAGAGGATATTGATAACATATAAGGTTCATGTAATCTCAGTGCTGAATTTTAACTTGGGGTCACTTAACGGGGTCTAGGCTAAAATGACACTGTATCTAAAGCTATCAATGCGTTAATTAACCATAGATGAATAGCAGGCAGTTCAAGTGAAAGCCTAAAGGCATTCACAATAAGCCTCACCGATGAATAAAAAAATCAGCCGGTTGCAAGTACACAATACAATTCAAGAAAGCTACCGCACTGCTGATACTAGACCTTCTGTATAATTCGCGATAGCTCAAGTGCTGTGGGCAAATTTTATTGACCATGACAATTTTGAGAGAAAACCGCTTTCCAATATTTCCTCATAAGACAAAATGAGCTTACTGAAAATGGATAGAGCCATACGTTATCATTAATGTGAAGAAAACCTCGACTTATCAAAAGTAAGAAAATTATTATTTTATAACTTAAATTATGACTTCGACTGTTTTATAAAGTAAGCAACTAAGGCGAATGAGCATAGAGTGCATAACGCTGCAAAACTAATAAAGGTCAACATTTGTGTCGAATTGACTAAAATATATCCACCAATGGCAGGGCCAATAGCCATTCCACCACCAATTACCAAATTTATGTTATTCATGAGCCTACCGCTGGTATCAAGCTGGGAGACCGCTCCCATAATAAAAGGTAAAACAAATGTCCATGTGAATTTAAACAATAAGGCGGCAACAATAAACCGTATTACGGTAGGTGAACCAATCAATAACAAGATACTTGCCATTAATAATCCATATCCTAAAAACACTAATTTATTGGTTTTAAACCGATTAGAAACAGTTGCCGCAATCACCGCACCAACCATACCTAAAATGGTGGCGATCGCTAAAATCTGACCATTCTCTTCAGCATCTAGCCCGCTATTTTGGCCAAATACACCTATGAATGTCCAAACTTGGCTCAAACAAATATAGAAAATGAGTATCGCAATAATGGCCATCGCCTTATTAATAAATGCATTTCGCGGGTGAGTTGATGAGTGATGATGTTGATCTTTTTCCATTATCACATTAGGAAATGCTCGAATTAATGGAAAAAAGATGACCATAAAAGCAGCGAGAATAAAGTAAACGATACGTAATCCGTAGAGTTCAAATAACGGTGGTAAGACAAGTAGTCCAAGTGTACCTAATGCGAGTTGACCTAAAACCCAAAAAGCGTACATGCGGCTCGGGTTTTCTGTTTTTCCGGCACATGAAATACACAGTATCATTAATGTACCACCAGCTAATGATGCTATGACGCGAAAAATTAACAAGGTGATATAGGTGGCCGCGAAAGCAGAGAGTAGGTTACCTATGATAAAAATAATGGCAGAGATAATGGCTATTTTTTGCCAATTAATACGGTTGATCCAATACCAAGCAGGAACAGTTGCAAAGCTCATAGCCCCTAATTCTGCTGAAAAAAGATAACCTATTTTATCGGCCGATAACTGCCATTGAGAGCCCAATTGAGTTGCAACTGCCGGCGCTGTCATCAAAATACCTGGGGCAATGGCCGCAAAAATAATAATTGCGAGTAGTAAACTCAATGAAGATTTTAGGATGACTTTTGGTGGCATGGCATTGACATCTTGTGTGTGCAGCGATTCGTTCATTTAAGCACCTCGTCAATAATAAGCAGTACCTTCGGTGAATGTTAATAAAAAGTTAATAATTACTTGTCGATTTTAGGGTGAAATAACGAAAGGTGACTATCATTCTTAAGAACGAAAAATAGGGCTTTTTTTGTTTTTTAGCGGCAACATCAAGAAATTTGCAGATTATCTGATAGGTTGAATAAACATACATTGGGAAAAGTTAATGGGATTTAAGTTCCCATTAACGTTTAAATAGAGAGGCTGTTTTAGAAATGTTCGCTATGCGATTTTTCTAGCGCGAAGCAGGCTTTTTCTAAGCCCCCTTTGCAGGCCAACTCAAAATAGTAGCGTGCCGCATAAGGAGAAGCATTTTCGACCTCACCTTTTTGCATGAGCCAGCCAAGGTTATATTGTGCATATGCATTGCCCTGTTCTGCTGCACGCATAAACCATTTCTGTGCTTGTTCAATGGAAACAGGAACTCCATCTCCTTGATAGTACATTAAGCCAAGGTTGAGCTGTGCATCTTTATCCCCCAGTTCAGCGCTGGTTTTTGTTTTTTCTGATTCTTCGAGTCGTTGACTTAACAAGTTTATATTATCAATCAAATTAAAATATTCATTTTTTCTTATTTCTAGATATGGGGTTTTATATTGCTTCTTAAAAATATCTAGCACTTAAATTTTATTGTTTAGCGATTTTTATCTCCATTTCGGTAGTTGAATTCCACTTTGAGCAATATCATTAATTTCATTCTAATTTATATTTTTCATCATTTTTTATTGTATTCATGAGTAAATGTCAATAGGTCAGAGGGGGGGCTTTTATTCAAGGATAGTGAATATGAAAAAATAAGTGTTGTAAAGATATTAATAGATAATTTGTATGGTGAGCAGCTATCTTCATAATATGATCTCGAAAATAATAAAGTGAGTGTCATTTAATGATGATTTCTCTAAAGGTGATGAAGTTAGCAATAATGATTTTTTAATTAAGAATAGCTCTGTAAGAATATAAATAAAAAACGTGAAGTGAAAATAAACTTCTGTTTTATTTAATCCTAAACAATTAGTTTGATTAGAACAATATTACAGATATTGCAAAATATTATATCTAAAATTGAAGTGTTAATTAAAATTACCACGCTATTCAATGCATTGATTTTATTGAGTTTATTTTATTTTGTTGGATTGATGGATTTTTCCATATATTTTTTTCGTTAAGTGTTATTACTTAACCTCTGAAAAAATATGAATTTCAGAATTATAAATCTAATTTTAAATCTTTTTGGGATTCTTGTAATATATAATTCTGGTCTAATTTGTATTCTCTTAATAGGAATGTTGAATGTACCAAGCTAATGTGGTTTTTTGTGTTTGAATTACTCATTATTTGGATATTTAACTTATATCAATAACTGCTTGGTAGATATAGCTTTGTTTGATTTTGAGCAGCAGGTACAGTAAATTTATCTGCAACAGAGCAAGGCGTAAATATTTTCGTGCAAGCGGGCTTTAATAAATGAAGTTTGTTGTATCAGGAATTGAGGGCCTAATATGATAGTGGAACATGAAGTGTCAAAAAATATTTTTATGATTGCTGTTGGTAAAGAGATATTTCGTTTAAGGAAAAAGAGAGGGTTAACAGGAAAACAGTTAGCTGAAAAACTAAATGTCTCGCAGCAGCAAATATCTCGATATGAAAGAGGTGTGTGTAATATTAATGTTGATACCCTCTTTGTTATTTTGCATGAATTGGATTGTAGTTTAAGTAATTTCTTTAGTGCTGTTTATCTTAATGTTAATGATACAGAAAAAAAAGTTGGTTCTCATTATATTAATTTGTTTTTACCTCCATCTCCTTACTATAAAGGTGAGGATGCTTTTTCAGTAAAGATGAATAATTTGGTTGGCTAATTATAGTCGGCCAAATAATAAACTATTAAAGATTTATGTTTAACTGAGAATAAATAAAATACTTTCTGTTCTCAGAAAGTATTTTATTTGTTTTTATTTATTATTTAATAAATAAATTCTATTAATTATTTAACCAAGTGAGCTAATTAATAGCTTACTTTTTTTAGTGTTCATCGTAAAGGCGTAACCAATATGAAAAAGATTCTTTTAGCAACTCTGATTTCTGGCGCAATGAGCGCATCAGCTATGGCTGCTCCAGTCAGCGCAGGTCAAGGTACTGTGACATTCTACGGCTCAATCATTGAAGCCGCATGTGGTATCGCGCCAGAGTCTACAGACCAAACGGTTAACCTAGGTCAGGTAGCATCAGCACAATTAGCCGATGGTGGTACTTCTCGTCCAGTGCCATTCACTATTGAGCTGGTTGACTGTGATACAACCACGCTGACAGACAATACGGCGACCGTCACCTTTACGGGTGGTGTGAATCCTAACTTAGCTGATTCACTGGCTATTCAAGGTCAAGCATCTGGCGCAGGTGTTCAAATTGCAGGTCTGGGTGGTGTACCAGTGAAATTAGATGGCTCTGCTGGAACTGACTTAAAAATTCAAAATGGTGATAACTCACTGCTGTTCTCTGCTTATTTGAAAGGTGATGGCAAAACTATTGTTCCAGGTGAATTTACAGCACTCGCTAACTTCACAATGAGCTACGAGTAATCAGAACACTAGTGTGTTATTCAAAGGAGGGTAAAACCATGGGGTGTCAAGCTGTATTCGGATGGAGTGTATTACTCCTCACTACGAGTTTTACCTCACCTTTGGTGCACGCAGCTGGGCAAGGTGCAGGTACGGTGACTATGAACGGTGAAATCACCGATGCTGCCTGCACAATTGCCATGGAATCACGTGACCAAATCATTGATATGGGTGTGTTGCCGATTGGTACGATCCGTCAAGAAGGCCAAGGCCCCAAACAAGATTTTGAAATTCAATTAGTTAATTGTGATTTAGTCAAACACAGTGATCCGACTCAAACTTGGCGTGCCTTGCGCATGACCTTTGATGGACCTTCCGATAACGGGTTGTTTCAAGTATTTGGTGAAGCGCGCGGCGTAGGGTTACTTATGCAAGATGCACAATCGCGTCAAGTGGTACCGGGGGAAGCATCTCCGGAGCAAGATATTGTACCGCCGAGTATGCGATTAGCTTATCAATTACGGTTAGTCTCTGACTCTCGCCCACTAAGAGCAGGATATTACCAAAGCTTGATCCGTTTTAAAGTCGATTATTACTAATTAAGCCGGTTGAATTTATTTTTCTCTTTATTGTTATTGTGAATGTTCACGAGGGATATTTTTTATGTCTTCACCAAAGGCTACTTATTTTCGCCTTGCATTGCTGTCGCTGTCCATTGCGTTTGCTTTGGGTGAAAGTCAGATAGCATTGGCATCATCTGATGTTATCCAATTCAATATGGATGTATTGGATGTGGAAGACAAAAAAAATATCAATCTAGAACATTTTTCGCGTGCTGGTTATGTGATGCCAGGAACCTATAGCTTAGCGCTTAAGGTCAATGACGATACGTTACCAGAAGTGAAAGTACCATTTTATCCCCCTGAGAATGATCCTCAAGGCAGTGAGCCGTGCTTATCACCCGATATCACTGCCCAATTAGGGCTGACCGCAGACAGCTTGAAAAAGCTGACATGGTGGCACGATGACCAATGCTTAAATTTGGAAAGTTTGCCGGGAATACAGGTGCGTGGGGATCTCTCAACTTCATCCTTATACGTGAGTATTCCACAAGCTTACATGGAGTATACGGCTCCTAATTGGGATCCACCATCGCGTTGGGATGAAGGGATTGCTGCGATTTTGTTGGATTACAACATTAACGGTAACACTTATCGCCCGCACAACAAAGGTCATAATACCTACACCTTAAACGGTAACGGGGTGGCGGGGGTAAACTTAGGTGCATGGCGTTTTCGTGCAGATTGGCAAGGCCGTTTAAATCATGCAACAGGCTCAAACCAAGCTATCAATCGTGATTTTCAATGGAATCGATTTTACGCCTTTCGTGCGCTGCCGGCTCTCGGAGCCAAACTGATTTTGGGTGAAGATTACCTGAACTCAAATATGTTTGATTCATTCCGTTTTATTGGCGCCAGTTTGCGCTCGGATTTGAACATGTTGCCGCCGAATTTACGCGGTTACGCACCGGAAGTAACAGGGATCGCACAATCCAATGCGACGGTGACGATAAGCCAGCAAGGGCGTGTGATTTATACCGAACAAGTGGCACCGGGGCCGTTTCGTATTCAAAACTTGAGCGATGCGATTAGTGGTACGTTGGACGTCAAAATTGAAGAGCAAGATGGTACGGTACAAGAGTATCAACTCGATACAGCTAACTTACCTTACCTAACTCGTCCGGGACAGCTTCAATATAAGTTGGCATTGGGTCAGCCGAATGATGTTAACCGGCACAAAGAGGGTGATAACTTTATCACTGGTGAGTTTTCGTGGGGGGTGAATAACGGTTGGTCACTGTTCAGTGGTTTGCTTGGCAGCAAAAACTACCAAGCGATTTCAGCGGGTATTGGTCGAGACTTACTGGCGTTCGGTGCGTTGTCATTCGATGTGACTCAGTCGTTTGCGCGTTTGGCAGGTGAAAACACTATTAACGGTGGATCTTATCGTGTCAGCTACGCAAAACGTTTTGATGCTATTGATAGTCAAATTCAATTCGCGGGTTATCGCTTCTCGGAGCGAGACTTTATGAGTATGTCAGACTTCTTACAGGCAAGGAAAACAGGTATTCGTTATGGTGGTAGCAAAGAGCTGTACACCATTTCACTGAGCAAAAATTTCCGTGATATCGGTATGTCTGTGTATTTGAACTACAACCACCAAACCTATTGGGATCGACCGGAAAACAACTATTACAGCCTGACGTTATCCAAATATTTTGATGTGGGAACGATTAAGAATGTCAGCGTTAACCTGTCGGCAAACCGCAGTATGTATAACGGGGTGACGGATGACAGTATTTATTTATCGACCTCATTTCCGCTGAGTAATGGTGCTAATGTGGGGTATTCCTTAAATAGCAGCCGTTATGACACGGTCAATCGAGTGACTTACCATGACCGCATTGATGAGCGTACCAATTATCAATTGGGCGTAGGATCAAACCGTAAAGGAGCGAGTGGAACTGCGTATCTGACTCACCAAGGCGATACCGCGCGAGTCTCGGGTAATGCGAGTTACGCCAATAACCAATATACCGCGTTTGGATTATCAGCAACTGGTGGGATCACGCTGACGGCAGAAGGTGGTGGTGTACATCGCATGAGCATCCCTGGAGGAACCCGTTTACTGGTGGACACCGATGGCATTGCTAATGTGCCTGTCAAAGGGTTTGGAGCTCCGGTTACCACCAATATGTTTGGTAAAGCGGTGGTTGGTGACATGAACAGTTACTACCGCAGCAAGGCACAAATTGACTTGAACGCGCTGCCAGATGATGTGGATGCACAGCAATCGGTGGTGCAAGTGACCTTAACCGAAGGGGCGGTGGGTTACCGCGAATTTGCGGTTGTGGCAGGGCAAAAAGCGATGACGGTGTTGCGCTTACCGGATGGCAGTTACCCTCCGTTTGGGGCGCAAATATTCAATACAAAAGGCCAAAGCACCGGCATCGTAGGGGATAGCGGCAGTGCGTATATCAGCGGTATTGAACCAAATTCCCTAATGACCATACAGTGGGGAGACGAGGACGGATGCCAAGTGGCTTTCCCTGAGAGTATCGATATCAACAATCCATCGCTGTTGTTGCAGTGTACTCCGCTAGCAGCAAAGCAGTTAGCGCAGCGATAACACGCGTTAGCACGGTATGAACAGAATTTGCGGTGACGCGATGGTGTCTCCGAGATGACATTAAAAAGGTTATAACAGCATGAAACTGAATAAAAAATACGCTTTGATAGCGGGTGTGATGGGCATGATGTGGTTAAGCAGCATGGCACACGCGGCGATTGGTCTTGACCGTACTCGGGTGATTTTTAACGGTGACCAAAAATCGATGTCACTCAACATTTCTAACAACAATAAACAATTACCGTATCTAGCACAGGCGTGGATTGATGATGCTGAAGGCAACAAAATTACTTCGCCATTGGTGGTATTGCCGCCAGTGCAGCGTGTGGAGCCCGGCAAATCTAGCCAAGTGAAAATCGAAGCCCTGCCAGCGGTTAGTACCTTGCCACAAGATCGCGAGAGCTTGTTTTACTTTAACTTGCGTGAAATACCGCCTAAAAGCGATAAGCCCAACACGTTACAGATTGCCTTACAAACCCGCGTAAAAATGTTCTATCGGCCAAAAGCGATTGTGCCGGCCAAAATGGGCACACCATGGCAAGAAAAATTAACCCTGCAAAAACAAGGCGATACGGTAATGGTCAAAAATCCCACGCCGTATTATGTGACAGTGATTAATGCAGCAGAAAGCCTTAAGGCATTGGACAACAAAGATAAAAAAGAATTTAAACCCATCATGTTGCCACCGTTTGGTGAAAGCGCGTTGGGGGTGAGTGCCAATGCATTAGGGCAGCGTCCGGTCGTGACTTACATCAATGATTACGGCGGGCGTCCAAACTTGACCTTCCAATGTCAAGGTAGCCAATGTCACGTGGTACCGAACGATAAGCCTGCGACACCGTAAACCATTATATTTGCTTTGTCTGCATCATGACGATAAGGAATAACCGATGACACACAAATTACTCCATCATGCTGTCACCTCTGTGTTGTTTGGCAGCGTACTTGTCTGTTCATGGGGCAGTCAGGCCGAAGATAACAATACGCGTTTGTATCGTCCTGTGGATAACTGGCAGGTCGATGGTGCCAACGGTGCGCTGTATGTGTCGGGTTCACTGACCGAAAGTCCGTGCCGTTTAGCGATGACCTCGGCGTATCAAGCGGTTGAATTGGGCAATACCGAAACGGCGGAACTGAAAGCCGTGGGGGATAAAGGGCGTGCAACGGCGTTTCACCTTGAACTGCAAGATTGTATCGAAGTGAACAGTGCCTTGGAAAACGTCCAAACTGGGCAAACCGCGTGGAGTAGCACCCAACCGGCGGTTAAAATCCGTTTTATTGCGCCAACGGTACCGTGGATGCCGGATTTTGCCAGAGTGACTGGCGCACAAGGGATTGGTTTAGTACTGAGTGATAAGGCAGGGCAAATCTTGCCTTTAAATCAAAATAGTAACCCAGATCTGCTGCCATCAGGGCAATCGACGCTGACCTATTATGTCTCACCGGTACGTACGGCACAATTGATGCAGCCGGGAGCGTACTCTGCGCTGATTTCTTTTGAAATGCGCTATGAGTAAGGTGAAATAGTTATGGGAAAAAAAACATTCAAAATACTCTGGTTGTATAGTGTTTTGTTGGGAACGGTATTACTACCAAGAGATGTTTTAGCTGGTTCAACTCAGTTAGACTTTAGGGTAACTATACGTATTGAGATTAAAACTTGTGATGTAAATGATAATCAAGCCATTGAAGTAGATTTTGGTGACATGATTATCAAAAATATCGATGGTGTAGCCTACGAGCAACCGATTGATTATACACTTGATTGTGACGATGCAACCAATAGTACTCCACTTAAGTTACGTTTTGAAAATAACTCCGGGGCAAATTTTAATGCCAACTTATTACGTACGAGCGAACCTAATTTAGGGCTGCGAGTGAAACAAGATGGCTATCCTTTTGCGTTTAATAATTGGGTTTATTTTACTTACGGCAATCAACCTGAGTTGTCTGTTGTTCCTGTAGCAAGAGGATCAGCTGGAATTGATGACGGTCCGTTTACGGCTTCGGCGTTACTTACTGTGGAGTATGAGTAATGGCACAACAACGTGTAATTTCCATTGTATTATGGCTGATAGCCAGTGTATTGATATCTGGATATATCATGATACCTGTACAAGCATCTACACAAGTCAATTTTTATGGCAATTTAATTGGCCATCCACCTTGTGATATATCGGGGGAAAATGATCCAATTTATGTTGATTTTGATGAAGTCGGGCTTACTAGGATCGACGGAATTAATTATAGGAAGGATTTTACATTAATAGTGACTTGCGGTAATGACCTTGGTAATGGTGTGCAGCTGTATATGGGATATAACGGTATGAATGCTCCATTTGATAATGATGCTGTACAAACGAGTATTGGAGGGCTTGGCATACGTTTATATTATCAAGACCAAGTTGTTTCTCCTAATAATGATGACATTCCCATCGTAATGTCAGGTGGTTATTCAAAGGTAATTCCCTTATGGGCTGTTCCTGTGAGAGAAGATGATCGCAATTTATTTGAAGGTACATTTTCAGCTACTGGCACAGTAGAAATTCGTTATCCTTAAAAAGGAAACAATATGAATAATTATAAAATAGCTTTTAAATATTTAATATTATTCCTGTTGAGTGGAGGATTAATACCAATTTATTCTATGGCATCATCTTCGACAACTATTCACTATGGGGGCACTTTAATTGCTCTTCCATGTACGATAGAACCAGGGACGGAGAATGCTTATTATGATTTAGGTGTTACTCCAACAAAATCACTCTATCGCTTTACCCGAACTTCAGGAATATTAATAACATTTGAATTGAAAGATTGCGATACATCGTTAGGTACTACTGTTAAAGCTTCATTTTCAGGATCAACAAATAATGAAGGTTTATTAAGGTTTGCACCAGGAAGTGAAGCAAAAGGTGCAGGAATAGGCTTAGAATATTTAGATGGTCGGCCTATTTCTATAGATGGAAAGTCAAATTATAGTGTACAGCTTGTTGATGGCGATATGCTTATTCGTTTAAAAGCCTATGTACAAGGAGAGCGAGAAGCTCTAGCAAATAAAAGTTTAGTGGCTGGAGATTTCAATGCAATCATGACTTATGCGTTAAGCTATGAATAAATATTTAATTGAGGTTTAATGGAGTTTTATGAAATTAAAAATTATATTCGCATTCTTTTTTATTTCTCCATTTGTTTATGCGGAACCATACCCTAATGAAACCAGAATATTTAATTTAGTTATGAGGGCTGCATATTTAATTCCTGGTGTTGAATTTCAACATACCTCATCTACTTTTGATGTAATGGAAACAAATGATATTTGGCTTGGTGTAGCTATAGATGGAAAAAGTTATAAAGTATCAACGCTAAAGTATAGTTATAGCGGTACTATTAGTTTAAATATAAATGAATCATTTTATTATGGTTTAGGTAATTGTGAAATTGTAGATCCTAAGGCGCAATTATTTGTTGGCTGGACCGTTATGCAGCCAGGAATTACAGGCACCGTCTATAATAGTGCTGGTGCATTATATGATAAGGGGTTTGGCGGTGGTGTTGGAGTGCAAACTAGATGGGTTGGAATGCCTTTAGGGAAACCTGAATTTATAGCGACATTTAGCGCACCAGGGTTATCTGCAGAAGTATATGTAACTGATGTCCCTCAAGGTTTTTATACTAAGCCTGGTCGGAGTTCACCTGTTTATGTTCATGGTGCTGGTGCAAGACCAAACGTTATTCCTTATGCTGATCTTTATGGACTGTCATGTGGCGACCATGCATATTTGTCTGTAGGGGAGCCTATACCGACAGAGCCTATAGAACCGATAGAACCTGATCTCGTTTGTAATTTTTGGTTAGATGAAGATACATTAGATTTAGGGGTTGTTGACCAGAACTCAGCTATGAAGGCCAATAGAAGTGGAGTCATCAGTGGTCAATGTAATAGTGATGTAATAGTGAATCTAGAAGTATTACCTCAGGACATGCATATGGGGGGCTTAACGGTAAGTATGTCATTTGATGATAACTATTGGTCTGCTAAGAAAAACAATTGGCAATTGCATCGGGATAAAGTAGAAAACTCCATATTATGGGCTCAGGTGAGTAGTATTGATACTGACCTTGTTCCTGGAAATTATTCCAAGTCAGGTATTATAAAAATCGAATATGAATAAAAGTAGCCCAATTATAAAGTGTATTTTATATATAAATCTTCGATAAATTATTCTAATGAAATATCGTAAATCGATGATTATTCGATTAGGGTTCGAGCCATTAACATTTAAAAAATGATTTTAAAATTAGCGAAATGAAAAATATTAACAAATTATTTTTTGTCCCCTTTATTAGTTAGTAGAGGCGTTATATAAAAATTGTCACATTACTGTTTATTGTAAATAAGCTACTTACCGAAGGGTAATAAATTAATTTCTATACAAAGAAATAGAGAGTCAGAATTGTTCTGTCTCTATATGGTGTCGCACGTTTATATCATTATAAAAGAGGTTCAATATGAAAATTAAATTAGCATCTATCGCTGCATTAATGTTAGCGGCTGGCGTTGCAAGTTCTGCTATGGCAGCAACAACAACAACGGTAACTTTTAAAGCACAATTGCAGAAAGGAACTTGTGATATTGCAACAAGCTCTGGCTCTATTGTTGACTTTGGTGTTTTCACAACTGAGAGCGTGACTCAAGGTCCAACAACATCCATTGCTAATAAAGATTTCAACTTAGTATTAACTAATTGTGCGGGTGCTGAAACCACTTCTGGTGCATTAAGTTTATACGCAGATGGTCAAGCAAGTATCTTTAATCCTAATCTCTTTGCTAACACTGATGCAAAAACATTAGCAGTGGGAATTAAAACCAATCCTGCTTCAGGCACAGCCACTGAAATTAAACCAAACCAATTAATCAGTGTTAATCAATCACTGGCTATGAGTACGGATGATGAAGGCGCTGCAACTGATGTTGATGGTAACGCAGTAAATTTATTACCAATGCAGGCAGACCTGTTCGCACTCAATGGTGCTAATGATACAGATATTCTGAATGTACCTGTTATCTTTAGCGTAGCTTATAACTAATTAAAGCAAGGTGATTACAAATTTTGTAATCACCTTAATAAAAATTTATGAAAAATACACTGTCATTAAAAATTTGGTTGTTTATTATTTTAGTTAATTTTTTATTGTTAAATAACTTTGCTTATTCCGCTGGAGTAGGTATTGATGCAACACGCATTATTTATCCTCAAGGTGAAAAAAGTGTTTCTGTGACACTAAGAAATAATGACGAAAAGATTAATTATCTGACACAAATCACGATAGCGAGTGAGCAATATCCCGATGCCTTTGAAGTGGCTCCACCTTTATTTCGTTTAGAAAAAATGAGCAGGCAAGATGTGCGCATTATGTTGATCAATAATCAATTACCTAAAGATAGAGAGTCTGTTTTTTACTTTAAAGCACGAATGGTGCCAGCGAGAGATAAAAATAGCGAAGGGGTAATTATCGGTTTTGATAATATTATCAAATTATTTTATCGACCTACAGATTTAAAGCAAACAGCCAAAGAAGCACAGTCATCGCTAGTATTTAAAAATGTTGGTAATAAAACTGAGGTTATCAATCGTTCACCTTATTACATCAGTCTATTTAGCGTTACGCTGAATAATAAAGTGATGACTATTAGTTCAGATAATAAAAATAACATGATAGCACCATTTTCAAGTATTAATTTTGACCTAAAAACGCCAAAAGGGGCAATAGCAAAATGGACTGCAATTAATGATTTAGGGGGTTATGATGGCTATTCAGCAGAAATTCAATAAGTATTTTTTAGGGGTATTATTGCCAGCAGTTTTACTATCTAAGGTCAGCTTGGCTGATGAAAGTGCGACGATTTATTTTAGTGGTACGGTAGCTAATGCAACTTGTGAATTCGCCGCAGATAGCGATCAGGAAGTTATTTTTGATGAGCCTTTTAGCAGCAGTGTACTGAACGCGCTGCAGCCGGGCGAAGAAAGTAATTATCGCAAGTCTTTCACGGTGGAATATAGCTGTGAAGGGATCTCAGAGGACACCGAATCCATCGATATTGTGATTACACCATTAAGCAGTACACACATAAAAAATAACGTGTTGTATGAAGATAGCGCGATCAATGTGGGTTTTTTATTGATGAATTGCGGTGATGACAATGGTGCATGTGAGGAAGTGATTTTTTCTGGCGATGAGGCAATCGTCGAGTCAGGGACTGGTGAGCATTATTTTGAAGTTGTTGCTGCAAAAATTGACAATCAAACCATAACATCAGGTGATATTGATGCTGCCATTGAACTCTCATTACAAATACCATAATAAGAAAAAATATTGGGTTACTTTTTCTTTCTTATTTTGTTTATTGTTTTCCATTTCAGTGAAAGCTGATAATGATTCGATCCGTTTTGAATTTACAGCTTATGTTGATCAAGAGCCCTGTGACATTATTGTCGAAGATCTTTATGAAGCTTCTGATGAAATTGATTTTGGCATTGTATCAATGCAGGACATTATTGAGCAAACGCAGAGGAGAAAGTTTGAAATTATTCTTCAAGATTGTGAAGGTGATTTTTCAACCAGCTATATTCAAATGACGTCTGGAAGTATTGTTGATGGCTCTGATGGCTATGTCTTTAATAGCGATCCCGATGCTTATTTTGGTGTCGCTATCATGGATGAAGATGAACAAGAGAATTTTGCAGTTGGAGATATCGTTTTTGATGATATTGATGATGGAGATGAACATATTATCTTAACCGCAGTATTAGCCTGTTATGATCTTAGACAAAGCTGTTCGGAAGATGATGTTGGTGACTTTACCGCTCATGTCACTTTTAGCTATTTTTCAGATTAGGGCGATTATAATGAAAAAAATAACGCTTACTGTCTTCTTATTTTTTCTCTCTTTTTTTACTTATTCTGCTGGTTTAAGTTTAAATAAGACCCGGATCATTTTCAATGAAGGTGATAAATCTGCATCTGTGACATTTAAAAATAATGTGGGATCTCCCTTTCTTGTTCAAAATGAAATTTATGATGTAGATAATAAAAAAAGCGATTTTTTTATTATTACACCTAATATTTTTAGAGTTGAAAAAAACTCAACCTTTATGATGCGTATTTTTCCTGCATCATTAAGCTTGTTGCCAAAAGATCGTGAGAGTGTATTTTATTTTAGCTCAAGAGCTATTCCACCAAAGAAAAATGATGAAAAAGGTAGTGGAAAATTATCCATAGTTACAAATTTGGTTATTAAACTTTATTATCGGCCTAAAAACTTAGATATGGCAGTTAAAGACTCGTATGGAAAGATATCAGTGAGCTATGAAAATAATACATTAACCATTAATAATCCAACACCTTATTATACTACTTTAGTTGATATGAAGGTGAATAATAATCGTAAAATAAAGAATAAAATGGTTGCTCCATATTCACATATAACGATACCTGATATGGCGGGGCTTAGTTCTTTTTCATGGCGAATAATGAATGATTATGGCGGCACAACTAAACCTTTTATATTTGAAAGTAAGGCTAAAAAATGAAAATAATTTCATTAATCATATTATTTTTAGGTCTATTAAACTTTCATCAAGCTATTGCAAAAAATACTAGCAGTGGCTTGCGCTTTCCTAATGAACGATTGGTTTTTCATCAAGAAAGCCGAGGACTATCATTTTTATTAAAAAATAATGATGAAAATGCGTATCTTGTTCAAGCTGATATTGCCATTCCTGATGAGTCGACAGGGCTGAATGCGAAAAAAGCGGATTCAGTTCTTTTTATGATTACACCACCCTTATATCGGCTAGAGGCCAAGTCAGAATATAACTGGCAAATCAAAAAAATTGATAATTTAAAAAAATTACCTCAAGACCGGGAGTCAGTGTTTTTTATTCGATTAAAGTCTATTCCCCCGAAAGGAACTAAAAATACTGTTAAATTTAAAAAAATGGATAGAAGCTTAACTCTATCAAAAGTTTTACATTATAAGTTTTATTATCGCCCAGAAGCGATTAAAAATCTTAAAATGGTTAATGTTAAAGATAAATTTAAATTTACTGTTTCTGATGGAAAACTGATCGTTGATAACCAGTCTCCACTTTATTTAACCTTTGGGAAATTAGCGGTGGGTCAATATCAAATTGACAATATGCAACTGTTTAAATTAATTCCACCTTTTGGCAAACAAAGTTATTCATTACCGAAAGGGAATTATGCGAATGCCACGGTGAAATGGCGATTATTAAATGAATTCATGCTGGAAATGCCAGAGCAAACCCAAAAACTATAAAAAAAATCACTGAGAGATAACTATGAAATTATATCATTCGTCTAAGATGAAAAGTGGAATTTTTTATCTGAGCTTTATTTCTTATTGTCTTGGCATTGCTGGTTATTCTTATGCAGAGGATTACTTTGACCCAAAACTATTATCTTTGCAGTCAGGAATGGATCCGAACTCAATCGATTTATCTCAATTTGAAAAAGCCAATACGGTTCCTGAAGGTAAATACAATATTACGGTATTTATCAATAAAAAAGATATGGGAAGCATGGATGTTACTTTCGTAAAAGGCCATGATGGTGATGTTTCCGCTGAGTTCACTAAGTCTATGCTCGGTGAGTTTGGTGTGAATGTAGCCTCGATCCCAACGTTACAAAAACTTTCGGATGATGAAGCGATCACCGCATTAGGGGATTATATTCCCGACGCGTTTGTGAAAACAAATTTGTCTAAACTGAGCATGGAAATCAGTATTCCGCAAATTTATATGGATAACCGTGCTAATGGTTATGTGCCTGAAGGGCTGTTGGAAAATGGGATCCCTGCAATTTTGCTTTCTTATCAGCTCAATGGGAGTCACAGCCGTAATAAGTCCCAACGAGAAACTCAAAATAATGATAATGCCTTTTTAAGCCTGCGTGGCGGCGTCAATTTAGGGGCTTGGCGTTTGCGTTCAAATTATCGTTATTACTATTCGAATTCAGAAGGAAGGCGTAATTACACTAACCGCACGTCGACTTTTTCAAACACCTATGTGATGCGAGCCATTAACGCGTTACGGGGGGAGGTGTTGGTGGGGGAAAGTTCAACGGGCAGTAATGTATTTGACAGTATTCCTTTTAAAGGAATTAAGCTGTTTTCGAATGAAAAAATGCTGCCTTCCAGTATGCGTGGTTTTGCTCCTGAAATTAATGGCATTGCACAATCTAATGCGCGGATCACTGTCAGCCAAAATGGTAATGTGGTGTATCAAACTTATGTTGCACCGGGGCCTTTTAGCATTAAAGATTTATACCCAACGGGCTCTTCAGGGAACTTACAGGTCAATATCAGTGAAGAAGATGGTTCTGAAAGAACCTTTGTTTATCCCTATTCTTCATTACCCGTGATGTTAAGACCGGGTGGCATGAAATATGAAGTGACGGCGGGAGAATATAACGGCAATTTAACGCGCTCTTCTAAACGCGCTAAATTTTTGTTGGGTAGCTTGGTTTATGGCTTGCCTTATGATGTGACCTTATACGGTGGCTCTTTATTCTCCAAAGATTATTTTTCTGGGGTGATGGGGACGGGGATTTCGTTAGGGAATTTTGGCGCTTTGTCCGTCGATATTACCCATGCAGCAGCTTCTTTTGTCTCTGGTGATCGAAAAGAAGGTCAATCTTTTAGGATTAAATATTCAAAAAGCTTAACCTCTACAGGAACTAATGTCGATTTAACCGCATTACGTTATTCCACACGTCATTTCTTCAGCTTCTCTGATTTTAATACACATAATTATCAGCTCAATGATGGTGTGGCACCTTGGTTAGGATTACGCCAACGTTCTAGTTTCCGAACCGCGCTTTCACAATCACTGGGCAAATATGGCTCGATTTATTTAAGTGGCAGTCGTACCGATTATTGGGACTCCAATACTGAAACTACCCAATTATCGACAGGGTATAACGGTAATTTTAAAGGGGTGAATTACAACGTCAGTTATGCGATTGACTACAGAAAATCCGATAGCCGTAATGATTGGCCTAAAAACCATCAAATTTCTTTCAATGTGAATGTGCCTTTCAGTTTATTTACCAATGAAGAGCACTTACGAAATATGAGCAGTAATTATTATATTTCCAAAAACAACCGCGGTAACTATAGCCAGCAAGTCGGGCTGCACGGTTCATTATTGGACAGAGACTTGTCTTATTCTGTTTCACAGAGTATGGGAAATAACAACCAAGAAAGTAATAGCGCCATTAGTCTGAATTACAACACCTCAAAAGGCAGCTTTTCTGGGGGATATAACTATTCATCAAGTTCTTCTTCTGTGAATGCGGGCGTCAATGGTGGGATGGTGATCCATTCAGGTGGCCTGACATTAGCACGAACATTAGGCAATTCCGTGGTGTTAGTTGAAGCACCGGATGCGGATGGGACCTCGTTAAATCAAGGTAATGCAAAAATTGATATGTTTGGTTATGCGGTTGCCCCGAACGTGAACGAATACGCCAAAAATACCATTGGTTTGAATGTAAATACGTTACCCGATGATGTGACGTTACCAAAGACCTCGCAAAACGTTTACCCGACGAAAGGCGCGGTGGTTAAAGCGAAATTCCCAACACGTGTCGGGATGCAGGCACTGATTTCACTAACCTATCGAGACGGTGTGATCCCTTTTGGGGCGATTGCTAAGCTGGTTGATGATGAAACAAATGAAGAAAACACCAGTATTGTGGGTGATAACGGCCAACTTTATATGAGTGGGTTACCTGATTCCGGAACATTGCTGATCCAATGGGGAAATAGCCACAGTGCATCGTGTGGTACTCATTATTCTCATTTGAAAGATATTGCAGTAACGGAAGACAACCCAATTAGAAAAATCAGCTTAGCGTGTCAGTGATTAATGCAAGATAGCCAGTATTAGTATGAGGAATGAAATAATGATATTAACGATTAAAAAGGGTGTTGCAAAAGCTATCTTAGTGTTGTGTTTACTGAAAGGTTCATTAGGGGTTGCTAATACTATTGATGTAACTATTCCACCGGATACAGAAGTATCTTATGTATCAATTAGTTCTAGTATTAATTTAATTGGCCCTACTGAAGATCCTAGGAATTGGGATGTATTTGGGATTATCTCTATAAGCCATGATGGAAACTATTGCCTAAATAGCGACAAACTTTATGAAGAAGATGACCAATATTACTTTCATTTGTTAAATAGTGACATGGAACATGTGGGTTATTTTTCATTAAGTTTTTTTGCTACATCCAGTTGGGTTGATTTAGATGGTAATCACGATAATGGTAGTGTAAGAGTTGTTAATGGTAAAGTTGTTCAGATTGATAATTTAGTGCAGTCTAGTTCATATGCATATTGTTACTCCCCATCAGAAAACCTTAATGGGGAACTATTTTCACCAAATGATGATCGAGTTACTGATATTACTGTAACAGGAGCAGAAATTAAATTTATATCACCGGATCTGGCAGAGCCAGGGGAATATTTTATAGCATTAAGTGATGGTACAATAGTTCCTCAACTATATGGTGCATCATTAACGGCAAAAGCAAACGGAACTACAGATTTATCTGAGATATTAGTTAGTTCTTTTAACATTGATGTTCTTGATGCTTGCACAATCGATGTGAATGGAAATACTTCATCTAGGTTTTATCTATCTTCTGATGAGTCAACAGGATTGGTTGATTATGAAAGAGTGACTGTTGAAATTGATTGTGATAGTAACATTGGAAATACTGTTCTAGGCTCTGTTCGATTGCAAACTGGGCTAATAAAAGACGAACCAAATAAGTTTTACTTAATTAATGAAGACTATGAAGATAATGGTTTATATATTGAAGGGATAATCAATCAGAATGGTTCAGACTGTGATGATGAGGGGGATATTTTATTTAATGGTGAAGCCTTTGATATTGATTTAGAACATAAATATGATAATTATAGTGGTGAGTTCACTATAGATTGGAATTTATGCAAAGATGAACACTATATTGAGCCAGGTGTTTATTATGGTGCTTTAGACTTATCTATATTTGCTAAGTAATGTAATTCCTCTCATATTGATTTAATATGAGAGGTTGCTATTTTAATTTATTTTTTTTGGTAATATTTAATTGAGTTATTGCTAATATATTCTTGGTTAATTTTTTAAATAAAAAATCACTTAATTAAGTGTTGGAATTTAATAAGTATAACTAGTAAGTTAAAATATAACAAATGTTACTTATTTCTTAATTTGAAATGGTTAAGTAGATTTTTTTCTGTTTTTAAACGGTTGTTTATGTGGAAATTATATTAATATCATTAAGTTACCTCTTCTAAAGTATTCATGTGGTGGAATTAGTAGTTTCAGGTGCCTGTCTTAATCTTCAATAGATTTTAACTTCATAATATTTTTGCCTTCATATTTTTCTATATTATAACTCCACATTATATCTATTCGCCCTGAATATATCAATTTTACGGCTGGTATCGTTAATTGATTCCCATTTTTAACGGGCTTTAGTATTACAACAACTTGATATTCAACAATTAGGTTTTATACATAGCGATCTTCTCTGAGTACGTAATGAGTATGGATGGCGATTTTAAACTATGAGTCGTGTTTTTTAATGAAGGATAGTGCCCTTTCATCCAACGACGAGTATTTTATGTTATAAATCTTACGTCTAATTTGAACTATCGCTATAAATATTAAAACACATAATAAATGGGAGTAAATTTCCAATTAGCCACTTAAATTGTTCTTGAATACAGTAGGATGTAATTAGTTATTTGACTTAAAATAACCAAGTACATTCACTTATTTCTTACTATAACAGGCTAACTCATGGAAAAACAAATAATAAGCACATTGATTGAGCTTACCTTTAGAGGTAACGATGATGTCAAAATTGCGGCTATTTCTGCATTAGGGGATTATAAAGCAACGATTGAGCAACATAATGCTGTTGTAAGATTAATGGCGCTATGCAAGGATCCTAACAAAGAGGTGGCAGTATCATCAATTAGGTCATTAAGTAAGCTAGCCGGTTATTTTCCGGGGACAGAAAAATAATGAAATCTCTATGCTCATTTATTCCAATAAACAATTTATATTTTAAATATTAGGTTCAGTGATAGGTTTATATTATTATTTTTATTTACTCTTATAGAAACTTAAATGAAAGCTTTTTTTCTATTTTATCAATTTAAGTTAATTATAAAAAGATGGTCAAATTAAGTCTTTTGTTTTCTATTTTTATCATCCAAATAAGATTATATAAACTTTAATAAGTTTGTGATAAAAATAAACAGCCACATTGTTATGCATTATTTATACACATAAGAGGTTTATAATGAAAAAGATTGTTATCTCTAGCGTTTTAGCTGCTATGGCAGCATTCTCTTTTAATGCGATGGCTGCGGACTCGAATATTGTCACGCCTGAAAAAATGACTTGTCAGGAATATATTAATTTGAACCCGCAAAGCTGGGCACCTGTTGCATTGTGGATCACCAATATGGATACACAATTTAAAGGTGGTGATTATGTTGCGTTAACAGAGCAAAGCGTTGCTGAAGCGCCACAGATTGTTGAATTCTGTAAGAAGCACCCTGAAGGTACGTTACAAGATTACTTAGCGTCAAAAAAATAAGTTAAATTTATGCCCTAGATAATTTCAATTTATGTTAGTTGATAAGTGAGCAAGTCGTTAGGCACAGACAAAATGTTGTGGTGAATACGAGCGAACCTAATCAATAACGTTGTCACTTGAAATATTATGGGTAGTACAAAATCAAAGCCTTGTTAATGTGGTGTTTGTTTTTAGTTTAATCAAAGGCAAACACCTTACTATTCATTTTATATATCGTTTTAATTGGCTCGACGACGACATAGCGACTTAGTCATAACTTGTTATTGATGGTAGCTCAAAATCCGATAAACCTGTTTTTTGTCTGATCTCCTCCAGCATTTCTTTTTCTGATTTATAAATATTTGGCTTCTCCTATCTTCTTATCTGCCGAAAGCGTCTAAAAAAAGCATTATAATGATAATAGTTCTTAATAGTATGTTTGTTATCAGTTAAAATTAGCCGCTAATTTAGCCGGATAAAAAGCCGTAATGCTATCGGCCGCGGCTTTTAAAAAAACACGACAACCTATTAGGATCTTAGGCACATGAAAATTAAGCATCTTTGGATACTCTCTCCATGTTTTGCTTCATTTATTGCACCAGCAACATTCGCAGCAGAAAACAAACAAGATGAAATGACTGTCTCGGCAACGCGTTCTTATCGAAGTGTGTCGGAGATGGCCCAAACCACATGGGTTATTGATAATGTTGAAATTGAACAGCAAGCAGAAGGTGGAAAAGAGTTAAAAGATATTCTGTCACAATTGATCCCCGGTATGAGTGTTAGCGGTCAAGGACGTACTAATTACGGCATGAATATGCGTGGCCGCTCAATGATTGTGATGGTGGATGGCGTACGTTTAAATTCTTCGCGTAGTGACAGCCGCCAATTAGATTCTATCGACCCATTTAATATTAACCATATTGAGGTGATTTCTGGCGCGACTTCTTTATATGGGGGCGGTAGTAGTGGTGGATTAATTAATATTGTCACCAAAAAAGGCCAAGAAGAAAAACAAGTTGACCTGCAAATTGGCGGAAAAACCGGTTTCAGTAATGGCAAAGATCATGATGAAAATGTTGCTGCGGCAATGAGTGGGGGTAATGAAAACGCCCATGGTCGTTTATCTGTTGCCTATCAACGTTATGGCGGTTGGTATGATGGCAAAGGTAAGGCAATTAATATTGATAATACACAAACAGGCCTACAATTTTCTGACCGCTTGGATGTAATGGGCGCTGGGGTTATTAATATTGATGATAATCAGCAGCTACAAGCCACGGTTCAATATTATAAAAGTGAGTCCGATGGCAAACATGGGCTTTATTTAGGCAAAGATTTTGCGGCGGTGAAAGGCCAAGGCGAAGCCTATAATAGCGGCAAATTAAACTCAGATCGTTTACCGGGTACTGAGCGCCATATGTTGAATTTACAATATTCAAATGGCGACCTTTGGGGGCAAGATTTTGTTGCTCAAGTTTATTATCGTGATGAATCACAAAAATTTTACCCATTCCCCGCGTTAAATAAAGCAAAGGATGTGACCAGCATTAGTGCTTCCGATCAAAAAACCAATTTCTATGGCACTAAGCTGACGTTTAATAGTGAGCCTGTCGATAATCTGACGCTGACTTATGGTGCTGACGCTGAGCACGAACAATTTCGTGCTAATCAAATGTTCTTTAATTTAGATAAAGCGAAAGAATCAGGTGGTATGGATTTGAAAAAAGCCTATCAAGTTGGGCGTTATCCAAGTTATACCACAACCAATATGGCCGCTTTCTTACAAAGCAGCTACGATATTAATCCAATATTCACTTTAAGCGGCGGTGTGCGCTATCAATATACCGAAAACAAAGTGGATGATTTTGTTGGGTATGCTCAACAGCAGCAAATCGCAGAAGGTAAGATAAAATCCGCCGATGCAGTACCTGGGGGGAACACTGATTATAACAATTTACTCTTTAATGCGGGTCTACTAATTAATTTAACGGAAGATCAGCAAACATGGTTTAATTTCTCTCAAGGCTTCGAAATTCCTGATATTGCAAAATATTATGGTACAGGGAAATACGCAGCAGCCCCTGATGCTAATGGGCATTTGGCATTAGAAAATAGTATTAATATTAATGATACTAAAGTTAAAGGCATTAAAGTTGACTCTTATGAGCTGGGCTGGCGTTATACCGGCGAGAACCTACGTACACAGATTGCAGCATATTATTCATTGTCAGACAGAAGTTATGACATTAATAATACGGATATGACGATTTATATGAAGTCAGATAAACGTCGTATTTATGGTGTGGAAGGGGCGATTGATTATTTCTTCGATAATAGTGATTGGAGTGTTGGTAGTAACTTTAATCTGCAAAAGTCAGAAACCAAAGTGGATGGTAAATGGGAAAAATGGAGCGTTAAATTTGCTAGCCCATCTAAAGTTACTGCTTATGTGGGATGGGAGCCTAATGATTGGTCTCTACGTTTACAAAGCCAGCAAACCTTTAATGTTTCAGATGCGGATGGTAACAAGCTCAATGGCTATAATACCGTGGATTTCTTAAGCAGTTATTTATTGCCAGTTGGTAAAGTCAGTTTTGCGGTAGAAAATTTACTGGATGAAGATTACACCACCATTTGGGGACAGCGTGCGCCTAAATTATATAGCCCGAGTTATGGGGCAGCAGATCTGTATACCTATAAAGGTAGAGGAAGAACTTTTGCGTTGAATTATAGTGTGACGTTTTAAGTTGAATATTTTATGAGTCATCTTATTGATGGCTCATCTTTATGACTCAATGAGGTTATTGAATGAAATGGCTATTAACCGGATTATTATGCTTAGTCAGTGTAATTGCGTCAGCTAAAACGCCTACATTAATTACGGACTTACAAGGACGTGAAGTGAGTGTTGATCTTCCTGTCGAAAAATTATTTTTGATTGATGGAAGAGATATTTTGTCGGTCGATATTGCCGCGGGGCAAGACGCTTTTTCACGTATTGTTGGCTGGAGTGATTCGTTAGAACAGTACGCGCCTGATTTAAAGCAGGCTTATTTTTCTGCGGTTCCTGAGTTAGCCAAAATACCAACACTAAGAAAAACCCGTGAGACGGGCATTCAAATTGAGAAATTACTTGAGCTGGCGCCAGAAGTGGTATTAATGCATAAATCTAATTATGCAGCGATGCGCGATAGCCAATTTATGCCACAATTGGAAGCAGCAGGGATCAAGGTTATTTTTATTGATTTCCGTATGGATATCGCCAATAACACGCCAAAAAGTATTGTGTTATTAGGTGAATTATTAGGAACTCAGGAACGTGCAAACCGCTTTGCAAAATTGTATCAAGAAAAGCTAGCCGCCATTGAAGAGCAATTGAAAAAACCTTATCCATCGGTATTAATTGAGGCTAATGCGGGTTTATTCACGGATAGTTGTTGTCAGCTCTACGGTCGGTCAGGTTTTGGGGTTTTAGCAAGCCTTGCGGGTGGTAAAAACTTAGTGGAAGACAAGTTTCCGGCTAAAGGTGCTGAAAGTTCAATTGAAAACATTATTACCCTAAACCCTGACTTTTATTTATTAACCGGTGCAGATTGGCAGAATTTTAATCGCCGTTCAACAGCCGTTAAACTGGGTTATTATGCAGATGCAACGGTTGCTAAAAAGCAATTGGCTAAGCTTGTCGATCGCCAAGGGATTTCATCGCTGACAGCGGTAAAAGATAAGCATGTCATGGCGGTTTACCATAATTTCTATAATAACCCAATGAATATTTTTGCTATTGAAGCCATGGCTAAGTTTATGCATCCGCAGACTTTTGCAACCTTAGAGCCAGAGCAAAATTTGCAGGAATTCTTACAGCAGTTTACGGCTATTAAAGCGAATGGAGTGTTTTGGATAGCCCTTTAATATACTCGTCATACTTTACGCTTTGCTGATGACGCTGACTCATACTCACACAAGTCTGTGCTCTAGCGCCTTAGTCATTTATTGCCTAGCCGCACCCAGCGTTATTGACAGTTACGATGCTATTTTAAGGCTGTGTTTCGATGAGACACGGCTTTTTTTATAGGCTAAATTTTTCAACTAAGTAATCAATAAAGACGCGTGTTTTCGCAGGTAGAGTGGTGCTATTGGGATAAAGTAGCTGAATATTCTGTGAAGGTAGATAAAATTCAGGTAATAAACGAATGAGACGCCCTGCATTAATATCATCATTAACTAGCCAATCAGGACAGATAGCGACACCTAGAGAGGCCAGTACCATTTGCTGGATCACCGATGCTGAATTCGATTCATATTGGCCTTTTATGATGGGAAGAGGGTATTTTTCCCCTAGAGTATTTTTTAGAACGTATTGTGTATCTTGCCAATTGAGTAATGAATGGGTTATCCAAGGAATTTGTGCTAAATCGTTAATACCTTTAACGGGATAGTGTTTTAATAGTTCAGGGGTCGCCACAATATAGATTTGGTATTCACCTATTTTGCGTATTTTTAGTGATGAGCTTTTTAAATTACCTAAACGTATCGCGAGATCTAATTTTTCGGTGACCAAATCATCTAATGATGAATTAAAGCTGTATTGCAGGCGTAACTTCGGGTAAAGGCGACAAAATTCAGGTAGTAAAGGCAAAATATAACGTTGGCCAAATTCATTCGTGGATGAAAAACGCAGTAAGCCTGTGACGTTTGTTGCTAAATTTTGGCTTCTTTCAAACGCTTCTTCTATCTCTAGTTGAATACGTTTAAAGTCATCATAAAAATGCTTACCCGCCTCGGTGAGGGCAATATTGCGCGTATTACGTATGAGCAGACTGACATTCAGCCGTATCTCTAACTGCTTGATATCAATACTGACCATAGACCGGCTCATACCTAAAATATCAGCGGCTTTAGTAAAAGAGCCTGAGTCCACCACTTGCAGAAAAGTGGTTATTTGCTTAAGGTTTTTTTGCATAATCAGTCTGATTGTTTGTCATTATTAAACAATGAGTTTAATCCTCTTATATCGACAAAGAAAGGGGGAATACCTACTCTTGTGCGCCGGAGGTAGGTATGTCTTATCGATATAAAATCGCAACTGTTTTTTTAATCGGCTTCTTTATCGACTGTATTAATATTTTTATGTCAGCGATTGCATTGCCAGATATTGCTTCAGCGTTTTCTACCAGCCAATCAATGGTGGCTTGGGTCGCTAATAGTTATATCTTAGGTTTAGTCCTGATCATGCCATTGAGTTTGTGGCTCGCTGGGCAATTAGGTAACCAGAAACTGCTCAGTATTTCTATGCTGTTATTCTCAGTCAGTGTTTTATTGTGTGGGCTGAGTCATTCAATTTATAGCTTGGTAGTTTGGCGTTTTATTCAAGGCATTGCTGGTGGGCTATTGATCCCTGTGGGACAGGCTCTCGTTTTTGAGCTATTTCCAGATAAAGAGCGCCATCGTATTTCAACTTTAATTATGGTTGTCGCTTTAACGGCTCCTGCATTTTCTCCAGCAGTAGGGGGAATGATTATTGATTCATTATCGTGGCGCTGGGTATTTTATGCTAATTTGCCTTTCTCATTATTTGCGGCAATCTTAGCATGGTGGTGGGTGAATAATGATGGGCGGCAACAAAGAGAAAAACCTGATGTGATAGGGTTGATTATGGTGAGCTTTAGCTTACTGTTCTTATTGTTATCCTTTTCATTTTATAACGACTATCATAGCCTTGTGCTGGCCGTAAGTAGCTTTCTATTTTCCGCTTTTATTCTGGTTTTATATCTTCAATACGCCAAAAAATGTTCGGCGCCCATTTTAAATTTTCAGTTACTCGTAAATAGCAATTTGCGTAATGCTTTTATTGTTTATTACGCAGTACCTGGTGTATTTACAGGTGTCAATTTACTCAATATTTTTAACTTACAAAGCAATTTGCATTTTAGTGCAGCTCAGACGGGTATGTTTATGCTGCTATATGCCGCGGGGGCACTACTATCAATGCTAAGTGGTGGTTACCTCTATCACCAAGTTGGTAAGAAAACGCTATTTTTTGCAGGAATGACGACTCATAGCTTAGGAATAATGTTGCTGTTTTGGGTATCAAGTTATTCAGATTTGCCTCTACTCATTGCTGCTTATTTATTAATGGGGGCTGGTGGTGGGTTGTGTACTAATACCGCTCAGATCAGTGCATTAATTGATTTTTCAGGGAAGGATTTATTGCAAGGGAGTGTGCTATGGAATATTAATCGCCAAGTTTCGTTCAGTGTGGGAACGGTCGTGTTGGTATCTATTTTTAGTGTCGTCACCGTACAAAATGATTTATTACGCTATCAGTATACCTTCATGATAGCAGCGGTTGTCGGCCTACTATCATTAATCGCAGTATTAAAAGAGAGATAATTTATGAGTCACATGGAAAAAGCGTTGCAGAGTGTTATAGATCTACATATCTTGATTGAAAATGTATTTACTGGCAAAGATACGCATGCATTAACCCCTTTATTAGCTAGCTTTGATGATGCTTTTGCAATGGTGACAATTAAGGGAGAACGTATTGGTTTAGAGCAAGTGAATGAGTTGTTTAGCCAAAATATAGGCACAAGGCCTTCACTTACAATCACATTATCAGATATTAAACCAATTTTTGAGCTAGGTGAGTATTGCTGGATACAGTATCAAGAGTTGCATGAAACCCCTGAATCAAGGCTGTTACGAACTGCTACGGTTTGTATTAAGGTACTCGGGGAACGTTTTTTTTGGGTATATTTGCATGAAACTCCTATAAATAAAAACTAACTTACTTATTAAAGCGTTAGCGTATTTTTGAACAGTAGGCTAATGTTTTTTCATCTTCATTATCATTTTTAATCGAATTTTCGACATATTGGCTGGGGATAACTAGGATATTCCTTTATACATTAAAATGTTGCTCACATGTGCGAGCGACTATGCTGCCATCATTATCACTATTTCCAACCCAGTTAAAGTCATCACGCTACTTAATCATGGTCTCGTTTTCCCTTTATTAAAAGACTAAGATAATAAGAATTAGATAATCACAGTTTGTTTTATGAGCATTTTTAACTTGTCGTTAGAATAAAAATCACCTATTAAGCGTAATTTTGTTATTAATGTTTTTTATTGGCTGTTTACTCTTAAATAGTCTGTGCAGAATTACAGTGGTTTTTAAATAAAAGGTAATTACCCTTAATAAGGGTTTTAATTAAAGGTAGCAGAAAAATTGCTATGATATAAAAATGAGAGTTATCTTATACGATAAAAAGTTTTGTACTGACGCCATTTGTCACTGAGTTTGATATTCTTTGCGTAATCAATATTAACCTAAATCATAGTTGGTGATAAAATGGATGACTATAAAAAAAATCAAGGAGTCAGATTAGCAACAATTATTCTCGAAGCATATCTTTATGGTGAAGTAGATAAGTATGAATTAGCCTCTCGTTTTAAAGTCAGCGAGCGGACGATTTATCGAGATTTGAATTCGCTAAACTTAATTTTAGAGCATAAAGGGAATTCAAAGTATGGTTTTTCGACAGTTGTCGAATATTATAAAATGATTTCTTTTTTTGGTATAGATAAGTATTTGCCTGATTTTAGTCAGTCTTTTTTGAAGAGTATTCCTGAGACTATTCAGAACAGAAGTGTTCTCATTAAATTTAATGGCATTGAGCATAAGATCAAGAGCTACTTAAAAACACATTATGAAAGAATTAGGTATGCAATTGATAATAAAAGAGAATGTCATATTTTGTATAAAAGCAAAAATCGGACAATATATCCATATAAGCTCATCTGTCACAATACGATTTGGTACTTGAATGCTATCGAAGAGGGGAAGCTTAAATCATTTTCACTAAATAGGATTGAATGGTTAGATGTCAGCAAAAAAACTTTTTTACCTGATAATAATATTGTCAATATGTTAATGGAGAGTAAAGACCCATGGACTAGCCATAATTATTTTCATGCTCGAGTATTGGTTTCAAAGTCGATAGCTGATTACTTCAAAAGAAGAGATGTTTTACCTAATCAGTGTATTGTTGATGAAAGTAGTGATTCTCTAACAATTTCATGCTCTGCGATGAGTGAAAAGCAAATTTTACCTTTAATTCAATATTGGATCCCAAATATTAAAGTTTTAGAGCCAGAATGGTTAAAGATAAAGTTTGAACAAAACCTACGGGATTATATTAGTCAATTGTAACTAGTTATTTTCATTTTATTAAAACTGAGAGGATTTTATGGCAATACCATTTATTATTGCTGGTGCAGCTATTGCGGCCGCCGCGTTTGGTGGAAAGAAAGCTTATGACGGATACCAAACAAAATCAGAAGCTGACGATATTTTAGAGAGCTCTAAACGTCGTTATGATGAAAAAAAAGAAGTGCTAGAGTCAATAAATGTTAGCACGACAACGGAATTAGAAAAGTTAGGTACGCTTGAGTTAAAAATCGGTAAAAGTTTCAATAAATTTAACACTATCGCACAATCAATATTAAAGCAGCTTAATGAATCAGGACAGGATATTTCAATTTCGATTCCACGTCATGAAATCAATAAAATTGAAAACCTCGCTATTTCAGCGACAGAGTATCTTGGAACCTTAGTGGGAGCCGGTGCATCAAGTGCTGCTGCGGGGTTTGCTGTCTATGGTGGTGTTATGGCATTCGCGGCTGCATCTACAGGAACACCAATTGCAGCGCTTTCAGGTGCGGCTGCTTATAATGCGACAATGGCGGCTATCGGTGGCGGTTCTCTAGCTGCTGGTGGTTGGGGGATGGCAGGTGGAGCAATGGTGTTAGGTGGTGCTGTTGTTGCTCCTATCTTAGCGATTGCTGGTTGGGCTTATAATTCTCACGCTGAAAAAGCATTAGATAATGCCCAAAAAATTCGCTCTGAAGTTAATGGTGCCGTTGCAAAAATGACTTTGGCTTATGAAAATTTAACCAAAACCAAAGAGTACGTTGTCGCTATTTATCATGTTTTAGAAGCACAATTTACCGTGTTTAAACCATATCTATTAGCACTCATAGAAGCCGACAAAATGATTCAACGTAATAAAGCATTAGGTCAGGCTAACACCCATGGCATTACGGATGAGTTAAAGCTCACTATTAATAATGGTTATAAACTTGCAGCTATTATGACTAACCTAATTACGACACCATTATTTAAGCCGAAATTAAATCAAAATAATGAGGCTATTATTGTTGATGAGGTTATCGAGATTGAAACAGATAGCCATGGTCTGAAAATATTAAATCAGGAATGTTTAGATAAGCGATTAGATGAAACTAAGCGTTTTACGTTATCTTGATGGCATCATAAATCATAAGTAGCAGTACTTTCACTGCTACTTATAGGTAAGACATATGCAACAGACAAATTATAATTGGCAAAAAGAAGTGAACGATACGATTGTTCAAAGTTTAGTCACTTCCTTTGGTTTGGATTTTTTATTATTAAAAGATAAAAAAGGGGGGGATGTTGATACGGTGCATAATGTCAGAAATGATATTTGGGCAACCGAGGAAGAAAAAAATCGTTATCGGGATCGTGGTGAATATGATTCACATGCATACCACAGCCACGAGAATTACAAAGAGACAAACCGCAAAGGCAAACAAAAAAAGTTAGCGGGTGAGTTAACGGACTCCTATACAGGAGAAACGTTTAGCCAACATGATGTGACTAATCTTGATCATATTATTGCGGCTTATGAAGTGCATAATGACCCTGCACGTGTTCTTGCTGAAATTGACGGTGCGGATTTAGCTAACCGTGACTCAAATTTGACCTTTACGAATGAAACATTAAATAAGTCGAAAAAAGCCAAAAAAATGGCAGACTTTATTTCGAATCTAAAGTCACAGCAAACACTGCTTAAAGCAGAAATTAGTGCATTAGAAAGTAAAGGGCAACTAACCGATATTGAGTTAAAAAAACTCAAGACACTTAAGAATAAGCAGAAAGCCAATTTTGATGCCATGAAGGCTGTCGATGAAAAGGCCAGAAAACAGTATGATGCAGAAATTAGTAGCAAGTACTACAGTAGCAGTAAGTTTTTTGTGAATACGGCATCAGCGGCTATTAACACTGGGTTGAGAATGGGAGCAAGGCAAATGCTAGGGATTGTATTTGCAGAGCTTTGGTTTGAATTAAAAGATTCGATTCCTAAATTGATTGAACAGCATAAAACAAACTTTAAATTTAAACTTTTCTTGGAGGATTTGAAAGGTGTTGTTACGAATATTTGGGAAAGATTAAAAGCTCGTTTTAAAGATTTTTGGACTGAGTTTAATAATGGGTTGTTTGGTGGGTTATTAGCCAGTGTTACAACCACCATGTTGAATATTTTCCTAACATCGACAAAAATGATAGGGAAGTTAATCCGAGAGTCTGCAAATAGCCTATTTTCTGCTGTGAAGCTGCTCTTTTTTAATCCAGAAAATTTAACATTAGGGGATTTACTAAAATCAGCCATTAAAATTATATCGACCAGTATTTCTGTTGTACTCGGTTCAATGATAACAACATATTTGAATGGAATATTATCATTCCCATTCGGTAATGATGTTGCGCTATTCATTGGGGCTTTAGTCTCTGGTTTATTGACATTGGCGATGTGCTATTATTTAGAGCACAGTAATTTAATGCAAAAGATTTGGCGTTTTTTAAATAAATTCCGCAATAAGTATGAGCTAACATTAAAGTACTACCGAGATGTTAATGCTGCTTTAGATAAATACCTAACAGAACTTGCTCAGCTTGAATTTAATTTTAATGTTGCTGAAATGCAGACGTTTACCCATGCATTGCAGGCGACAAATACAGAATATGAGCGAAAAATTATTCTTAATCAGGAAATTAAACGGAGCAATATTGCATTACCCTATGATGTAGATAGTGATGATTCATTCAGTGATTGGCTGGATTCATTATGATTTTAGAAACCGAGCTATTTCCTTGTGATAAATGTGGAGCATGCTGCCGCCATGTTGATCGCGCTAATGAAACTCAATTTCTTGATAGAGGCGATGGCATCTGTAAACATTATAATGAAACTAGCATGTTATGCACTATTTACGAAGAGCGCCCAGATATCTGTCGTGTCGATAAACAGTATTTGCTTCATTATCACGATCAATATACATGGCATGAATTTGTTGAAGTGAACAGAATTGCCTGTGAAATAATACTGGGCAGTGAATAATTTTGACTTATGCTATATCCGTTTAATAAGACCATTACTAAACCTTTTAGTGATGGTCTTATTTTATGAATTGATAAAGTAGGCTTGGTTTATCAACATCCCCCTATAACTTAGTTAATGATCCCTTTTCATTAAACCTACAGGCGTGATCTTATTGATCCCTAACATTAAATGATATTCAATCTCATTTGTTATTGACCGTCGGCCGGTCGATAATTATGATAAAGGCATCATTTGATGGGAAGGTGAGAATAATGAAACGTCTTTTTTTGATCTCTGCCGTTTGTTTAGGCACGTTTATGGCGACATTAGATATCAGCATCGTCAATGTTGCATTACCTGCAATTCAACGGGATCTCAATGCTGATATGGGAATGCTCCAGTGGATCATTGATGCTTATGCGCTTTGTTTATCTGCATTGATTTTGTCTGTGGGGCCGATTAGTGATCGTTATGGGCGTAAAAAAGTGTGGCTAGCAGGGATCGCCATTTTTACACTTGGCTCTGCCCTTTGCGCGATAGCGACGACAACAAATATGCTGATTTGGGGAAGAGTGACCCAAGGCATTGCGGCAGCAGCACTGATCCCCGGTGCTTTATCTATTATTACCCAAGCATTTTTGAATGATATTGAGCGAGTGAAGATAATCGGGATCTGGTCTGCTGTGAGTGCATTGTCATTGATAATTGGTCCTATTTTAGGCGGGTTATTAGTTGAACTGTTTGATTGGCCAACGATCTTTTTAATTAATCTTCCTCTTGGAATAGTCACTTTGTTGTTGGGTTGGATAGGCATTGATGAAAGTGCAGATCCCGAGAAAGCCGCCTTTGATCCATTAGGCCAATGCTTGAGTATTGTTGCGCTTGCGGGTGTCACATATGGCTTAATTGAAGCAGGAGCGCAAGGGTGGGGAAGCGTTATGACGATAGGGGGATTAACTGTAGGTTTTCTCGCTTTGATCAGTTTTGTGATAGTCGAAATGAAAGTCGCAAGGCCTTTATTTCCCATCTTTTTGTTTAAAACTAATCAATACTTTTTTCAATATAACGTGGCCTCTTTTACGCTTGGTTTTGCGACCTACAGCAATGTATTTTTTATCGCCTTATTTCTACAAAAAGGGCAGGGCTGGGGAGCCTTTGAGGCAGGATTGCGTATGGCTCCTGAATTTGTTGCCATGGCACTATTTTCTTTCTCTTTCGGTCACTTGACTCGATTGACGAGTGTCAGAAATTTAATGATTTTAGGGTTTGTGCTTATTGCACTAACATCTACTGCGCTTGGTTTGGTGAATGCAGATACGGCTTATACGGTTATTGCTTTGCTTTTATTTGTGCTGGGGGCTGGGATGGGAATGGCGACACCGGCGATAGGAGCTTTGATTATGGGGAGTGTTGATAAAGCCTATTCAGGGGTTGCCTCCGCGGTGATGAATGCGTTACGGCAAACAGGCATGACATTGGGGATCGCACTATTAGGGACATTAATGACGCATCAAGCACTCAATCAATTACAGCATGATGAAATGTTAATGGCAACCGTACCTGCTCAAGAAGTCAGTTTACTTATTAATAATACTTCATCAGTTACTTTGCCTTATGTTGCTCAAGCTGTTCGAGCAGCAATGACATCAGGGTTTAATGTGGCGATGATAGGTGGGGCGGGTGTTGTGGTTTTCACGCTATGGTTGATTGTTAAACGTCGAAAAGTGAACATTTAGTGTATTAATTAGGCGAATAAAAAAAACACCTGCCGAAGCAGGTGTTTAAAGACTGAATTATTCGTCAAGGAAGCTACGTAGAACTTCTGAGCGGCTTGGATGACGCAATTTACGCAGTGCTTTTGCTTCGATCTGACGGATACGCTCACGGGTAACATCGAACTGTTTACCCACTTCTTCTAGCGTGTGGTCAGTGTTCATATCGATACCAAAACGCATACGCAGTACTTTTGCTTCACGTGCAGTCAAGCCAGCTAATACTTCATGAGTTGCCGAACGTAGACTTTCTGAAGTTGCTGAGTCTAATGGCAGTTCTAAAGTATTATCTTCAATGAAATCGCCGAGATGTGAATCTTCATCATCACCAATTGGCGTCTCCATAGAGATAGGCTCTTTAGCTATTTTCAGTACCTTACGGATCTTATCTTCCGGCATCATCATGCGTTCCGCTAACTCTTCTGGTGAAGGTTCACGGCCCATTTCCTGTAGCATCTGACGAGAGATACGGTTCAATTTATTGATGGTTTCAATCATGTGAACAGGAATACGGATGGTACGAGCCTGATCTGCGATAGAACGCGTAATTGCCTGACGGATCCACCAAGTTGCATAGGTCGAGAATTTATAACCACGGCGATATTCAAACTTATCAACCGCTTTCATCAGACCGATATTCCCTTCTTGGATCAAGTCAAGGAACTGCAAACCACGGTTGGTATATTTTTTCGCGATCGAAATAACCAGACGCAAGTTCGCTTCAACCATCTCTTTTTTCGCACGGCGAGCTTTGGCTTCACCAATAGACATGCGACGGTTGATATCTTTCACCTGCTCAATAGTCAGGCCTGTTTCTTCTTCAATTTGACGTAATCTTTGCAGACAACGCAAAATCTCTTCTTCAACTTCAACCAGCTTTTCACACCAAGGCTTGTTCATCGCTTTGGCGGCTGTTAGCCAAGTTTCACTGGTTTCATTACCGCTAAATAGCGTGATGAAGTTTTTCTTAGGCATTTTGCACTGTTCAACACACAGTTTCATGATGGTACGCTCTTGAAGGCGAACGCGATCCATCATTTCACGCATGTTATTGACCAGATAGTCAAATTGTTTTGGCACTAAGCGGAACTGTTTGAAGACTTCAGAAAGCTCTTCAATCGCTTGTGCGGTTTGTGCATTGTTACGACCAAATTGCTTAATGTGCTGACGTGTTTTTTCGTATTGCGCGCGCAATTCGCTGAATTTTTCACGGGCTAGTTCAGGATCGATGCTGTTATCATCATCGCTATCGCTGTCATCGCCGTCTTCATCATCTTCGTCTTCATCGTCGTCTTTATCTAACTCTTCTTGTGGAAGTTCAGAGCCAACGTGTGTTGCAGTTGGTGCGAGATCTTCCTCAGCGTTAGGGTCGACGAAACCGGTGATCAGGTCGGATAAACGGCTTTCGCCTGCCTCGACGTGATCATACTGTTCAAGGAGATAAGTGATGGCTTCAGGGTACTCTGCAACAGAGCATTGAACTTGGTTTATGCCATCTTCAATACGTTTTGCGATGTCGATCTCACCCTCACGGGTTAAGAGTTCGACTGTTCCCATTTCACGCATATACATGCGCACAGGGTCTGTAGTACGACCAATTTCACTTTCAACACTGGATAGAACTTGTGCTGCAGCTTCTGCCGCATCTTCATCCGTGTCGGATGTGGTTTCAGCCAGTATCAAATCATCGGCGTCAGGTGCTTCTTCCATGACCTGGATGCCCATGTCATTAATCATCTGGATGATATCTTCAATCTGATCTGAATCGACGATATCTTCCGGCAGATGGTCGTTGACCTCAGCATAGGTTAAGTAACCTTGCTCTTTACCCTTGGTTACGAGTAGCTTAAGCTGCGACTGCGGGTTTTGCTCCATAAGACGGTATCCACACTTCTGAGTATTTAGATTGGTGTCGGTCGGCGAAACAATCGGCCAACAAGAACATTCAAAGGGGATTTTTATTATTACGCTACGCCCCTTTAAAATCGTAGCATTTTACAGGCATTTGCCTTTAGTAAATCGGCACTTAAGCCGTTTGGTATTCAGTTATGTCTTCACACGTGAAAGCGTGATTAGGCGGACTTCTGCGCGCTCTTCTGGGGTCAGCCCTTCAGTTCGTTCTTTGGCTATCAAGTAGTCAAAACGCTCGTCAAGCGCGCTATTAAATAGATGGTTTAAAGCATCTTTAAATGTCTTTTCCGCTATCTCCTCTATTTCTATATCGTTCCAAGTTGCCAGTTTTTCAAGTTGACTCGCGAATTTATTGTCACGATACAGCTCAAGCAACTGCCCAGTCGTCATACCAGGGGTGGAACGGCAAACATCAACCAATTCCTGAAATAGAGAAAGCCCCGGCATTTGGATATGGGCTATCCCCTCTAGCGAGGGAACGAATTCCGAAAAACTCGGATTCTGTACCAACAACGCGATTAAAATACGCATTGTGGTTGGTTTTAATTTCGGTGCTTGGTAATTTACCGGTTCTGCATTCTCTCTATCAATCATAGCAAGAACCTGAGAAATATCCGGTATACCAATAAAATTTCCTAGCTCTTGAGCCATATATAGGCGCAATGTTTCACCAGGTATTTGTTTTATCAAAGGGATGGCGAGCTTACTAAATTTTGCTCGTCCTTCCTGTGTTTTTAAGTCAACTTGTGGCACGAGTGAATCAAATAGAAATGACGATAATGTTTGTGCGTCATTCATTCGTAATTCAAATGCTTCTTTACCTTCTTTGCGAACTAAAGAATCAGGGTCTTCGCCATCAGGTAAAAACATAAACCGTAATTGACGACCGTCGGTCAAATAGGGCAATGCATTTTCAAGGGCTCGCCAAGCTGCCTCTCTCCCAGCACGGTCGCCGTCATAACAGCAAATAACCGTATCTGTTGAACGATAGAGCAACTGAATATGTTCAGAGGTTGTTGAGGTTCCAAGTGAGGCAACCGCATAACGGATACCGTATTGTGCCAATGCAACAACGTCCATATAGCCTTCAACAACCAGTAATTTATCAAGTTCACCGTTGTGTTGCGTTGCTTCATAGAGGCCAAATAGCTGCCGGCCTTTATGGAAAATATCGGTTTCCGGTGAGTTTAGGTATTTCGGTAATGCGTCACCTAAAACACGCCCACCAAAAGCGATAACACGCCCACGACGATCTCGAATGGGGAACATTACCCGTTCCCTGAAACGGTCATAGGTACGGCCACTATCATTCGTCACTAACATACCTGCATCATCAAGCTGTTTGCGACTTTCTGGGTTTACGGCAAATTTTTTGAGCAGGTTGTCCCATCCGACAGGGGCAAAACCTATCGAGAAATGCTCAATAACGTCAGCCGATAAACCACGTTGGCTTAAATAATCTTTGGCTTTACTTGCCGATGGATGATTTAAGGCAGCGTGGTAAAAATGGTTTATTTTCTCCATCAACTGATACAGATTTTGCCGTTGATGAAGTTCAATTTGGCTTGTGCCAGTTCCCGTTTCATAAGGAACATCAAGGCCATGTAAGGCGGATAATTCTTCGATGGCTTCAACAAAATCGAGTTTGTCGTAATTCATCAAGAAATCGATCGCATTACCATGTGCACCACAGCCAAAGCAGTAATAAAACTGCCTTTCACTGTTCACCGTGAAAGATGGTGTTTTTTCGTTATGGAACGGACAGCACGCGTGATGATTTTTACCCTGTTTCTTTAACGGGACTTTTGCATCGACTAAATCGATGATGTCGGTTCTCGCTAACAAATCATTGATAAATGAACGCGGGATTCGTCCAGCCATAAGCCTCTTTTCGCCTGTTGATGAACGATAATAAGCCGCGCTTCCCTCAGGAAAGCACGGCCTTTAACTGCTTACTAATACTGCCTGTGATGATTGCGGTGGTTACCGCGACCAATTAGTACAGGCGAGTACGGCGTGCGTTTTCGCGAGCCAGTTTCTTAGCGTGACGCTTAACAGCAGATGCTTTAGCGCGTTTACGCTCAGTCGTTGGTTTTTCATAGAATTCACGACGACGAACTTCAGCTAAGACTCCTGCTTTTTCGCAGGAACGTTTGAAACGACGTAATGCAACGTCGAATGGCTCGTTTTCACGTACTTTAATTACCGGCATGTGCCTCTCACCTCAATAGAAATCGGGTTGTTGCTGGCTTTATTCCACCAGCCGTCATTTAAAATGGTGCGGAATTTTACTTCAATGAGTACGGGTTTGTAAAGTGCCGTATAAAATTGAAACACACAAGATTACCATTTCGTTGTTTTTTTGATGAAAAAAACAGCGAGTTTAGGTAATAATGAAAATTAGCCACACGAAATTTATTACAGGGCACTGATTATAGACTATACAACAGGAAAAGTCAGCCTTTTGGCATCATAAATTATACGATAGCCTGAATTTAATGATAGACTTTGGCTCATGCAACAAACAAGGGTAGTGCAATGCGCGTTTTAGGTATCGAAACATCCTGCGATGAAACCGGGATCGCAATCTACGATGATAAGGCCGGTCTATTAGCTAATCAATTATATAGCCAAATAAAAGTTCATGCTGACTACGGTGGCGTGGTTCCTGAATTGGCCTCTCGCGATCATATTCGCAAAACGGTTCCACTCATTCAGGCCGCGCTTAAACAAGCCAATCTTACGAGTGCCGATATTGATGCGGTCGCTTATACAGCGGGGCCGGGGCTTGTAGGCGCTTTAATGGTTGGTGCCACCGTGGGACGTTCGCTAGCCTTTGCATGGGGCGTTCCTGCTGTTGCTGTTCATCATATGGAAGGGCACTTACTAGCACCGATGCTGGAGGAAAAAAGCCCTGAGTTTCCATTCGTTGCCTTATTAGTGTCAGGGGGACATACCCAGCTAATTAGTGTGACTGGTATTGGTGAATATGAATTACTCGGTGAGTCTATTGATGATGCCGCGGGTGAAGCATTTGATAAAACAGCAAAACTACTCGGGTTAGATTATCCGGGGGGGCCAGTGTTATCGCGTATGGCACAACAAGGCACAGAAGGTCGTTTTGTTTTCCCTCGACCAATGACCGACCGACCAGGGCTTGATTTTAGCTTTTCAGGGCTGAAAACCTTTGCCGCTAATACCATTCGGGAAAATGCGGATGATGAGCAAACTCGCGCAGATATTGCACGCGCTTTCGAAGATGCCGTAGTGGATACATTAACCATAAAATGCAAGCGTGCACTTGAACAAACCGGTTTTAAACGCCTAGTTATGGCGGGGGGAGTGAGTGCCAATCGTACACTACGCGCTAAAATGGAAGAGGTGCTAAAGCAGCGTGGGGGGGAGGTGTTTTATGCACGCCCAGAGTTCTGTACTGATAATGGTGCGATGATTGCATTAGCGGGGCTGATCCGCTTAAAAGGCGGCGCGACAACAGGCTTAGGCGTTACAGTGCGCCCGCGTTGGCCATTAGCGGAGCTTCCACCATTAGTCGAAACTCGCGAATAGTATCGAAAGTGTGATTAGCGCGGCGGCCCATTTATTGTCAATTGAGTCGCCGCTAATTTATTGTCTCCCGATATCTCGTTTTCTTTTTTAGATCCAGAAACGGTGATTTAGTGCAAAATAGTTATCGCATCATCCAATCTTATCGCATGTTTTTTGACGACCTCAGAGGCATTAGCACTTTGTTCGACTAACACGGTATTTTTCTGGGCGATGGATTCGAGTTCAAAGACGGCCTGTGTGATTTCAGTGAGTCCGGCTGCTTGTTCGGAAGTTGCGTTGCTGATATGGCTGATCAGTTGGGTGACATCCTGTACTTGCTTGACCACTTCTTGCAATGTATCTCCCGTGGTGTGTACGTGCAATTTGCCTGAATGTACTTTGTTTTCACAGTCATCAATAAGGTCACGAATATCGTTTACGGCGCTCGCACTTCGGCTGGCAAGGCTACGCACTTCATCTGCAACAACCGCAAAACCTTTTCCTTGCTCTCCTGCTCGAGCTGCTTCAACAGCGGCATTAAGGGCCAATATATTGGTTTGAAAAGCGATCGTTTTAATCACATCGGTAATAGCGTTGATTTTATTCGTACTGTGAACAATTTCATCCATGGTTTGGACAACATTTTTCATGGCTTCCGCGGCATGAATTGCGGTTTCACTTGTCTGACTAGAGAGTTTATCCGCCTGTATTGTATTATCTGCGTTCATTTGTACGGACACTGACATTTGATTCATCGCCGCTACCGTTTGTTGCACATAGCCCACTGTTTTTTGGGTATGCTGTTCTAGTTCATCACAATCGTTAACTAATAGTTCACTCTCGTTGTGCACATTACTGATTTGGTAAGACACGTCGTTGGTTAACCACCGGCACACTAATCCGAGTTGACCAATAGATCGTAATATCATCCCAATTTCATCAACACGATGAAGATGGCTGATACTGTGGCACTCGCCTCTTGCCACATCAAGGGCTTGTCTAGCAACATTTTCGATAGGCTTCGCCACCATACGTTCAAGTAAAACGTTGCTAGCGGATAAGGTGATTAAGGTGAGAACGGTTGCGTGAAGAAAAGACAAGCCTTGTAGGCCCGAGAGTGCAGCAACGCTTATCCAACCCGTAAATAACAGGATCATCAGTAATCGAATACGCCAACGTATCGACAGCGCAGGGTATTGTCCAAACCAGTGCTTTGCTAACACGAGGCCTTTATGTAATTTATGAGGGGGGCGCCCTTGGTTTAATGCCCGATAGAGCGGCTCAGCACTGGCGATTTCTTCTCGTGAGGCTTTTGTTCGAAGCGACATATAACCCGTGATAACACCTTCTCTCATCATTGGGCAAATATTGGCTCTAACCCAATAGTGATCACCGTTTTTACGGCGATTTTTTACAATACCAGTCCATGGCTCCCCCTTTTTTAAGGTACTCCACATGTCCGCAAAGGCTGCTTTAGGCATATCAGGGTGGCGAATGATGTTATGAGGTTGGTTCATCAGTTCCAAGAGTGAATAACCACTTACTTTAATAAAGTCATCGTTTGCGTGAGTGATATTGCCATCTAAATCACTCGTGGTCATCAGTGTGGTATCGTCTTCTAATTGATATTCGTTTTGTGTAATAAAGGGAATGCTCGTCATAAATACACCATTATAATTGTTGAGTTTCTCAATGGTATATTTCGACTTATTTCAAATTATCATTAGGCATTATTTATAATAATTTGATGTTTATCTGATTTTTACCCGCAATATCACTTAAGTTTGGTACAGAGTTTGGATAGGAGTAGGTCAATTATGTTGAAAGCATAAAAAAGGCTGTTATGACAGCCTCTTAATATTAATCTTCTTGTTCCTGCTCTTTTGCTTCTTGAGCGATTTCTTTCGGGGTTTTTTGTTTCTTATTTTTGAGCTTTTGCCAAATACGACTTTCTTGCCCGCGCCATAAACGTTGAATATTACCATGATGGCGCACTAAGACGAGGCAGGAGAGCATCGCCACAGGGAAGGTGAACTCGGGCTTAAACCACCAAACATAGAATGGGGCAAGTAGTGCACCGATAATGGCACCTAATGAAGAGTAGCCGCTAAGAAGTACCGTGAGTAACCAAGTGCCCGCAATTAAGCCAGAAAGATCCCAGCCGATAGCGGCGATAGAGCCAAATGCCGTTGCGACACCTTTCCCGCCTTTAAAACGGAAGAAAACGGGGTAAATATGTCCCAGACAAGCTGCAATCGCGACAAAGCCAAGATAGAATGGAGGAACTTTTAGATAATAAGCCAACCAAACCGGGATCATCCCCTTTAGGACGTCACAAATGAGCACTGCGGCTGCGGCTAATTTACCGCCGACGCGCAAGACGTTGGTTGCTCCAGGGTTACCTGAGCCGTGTTGACGAGGGTCGGGCAATCTTGCCAATCGGCAGATCAGTATAGCACTTGAAACTGAGCCACAAAGGTAGGCAAAGATTATCATGCCAAGCGCGGTTGCACTCATAGCAAACTCCAAAACAGTTGGGGTATATATACACAATTTATTTCACTCATTGGATAATACGCATATTTTCCATGAAGTGGTATCAATTCAGCACATAAACGAGAAAATGACGTGATGGATATCGTATTTATTGAACAATTATCAGTCATCACCACCATTGGTGTATATGACTGGGAACAAAAAATTGAGCAGAAACTCGTGCTCGATATCGAAATGGGATGGGATAACAAACGAGCATCAAGGAGCGATAATGTCACCGATTGTCTCGATTACGCGCAAATTAGCCAAGCCATTATGGATCATGTCAGTAAAAACAAATTTGGCTTAGTAGAACGTGTCGCGGAAGAAGTCGCTCAACTTCTATTAGGTCATTTTTGTTGCCCTTGGGTACGCATTAAAGTTGCTAAGCCAGGCGCAGTTGTGCGGGCGAAAAGTGTGGGTGTTATTATTGAAAGAGGCACTAGACCCGCTTAAAACTGAAAAGAAAGATAGGGCGGTGTATCGCCGCCAACTATCGGTTAGGCATTAATAGGTAACAGTGTTTGCTGTTGCCGCCACTGTTCAATCTGTTCAATGCGTTGGCGAGTCAGCTCTTCTCGGATTTTGGGACCTTGAAACCCTTGCTCAACAATAGGCTTAACGCTAACCGTTTGGGCAACATGAAAAGCTTGGCGAAAAAACTCCGCTTGTGGATACGCTTGCTGTTCAAAGCCAGCGCGACCACGCGCATCAGCTTCACTAATCACCCCCAATTGGGCTATTCGCTCAGGTTTACGCCAACTGTCTAATCCATCAAATAATTGAACCAGCTCTTGGGCTGTTAATCGATTTATGACATGAATTTTATCATGGAAACGAGCGGTTAGGCGTGCAAGCTCCCTCGCGCTATTAGGAATTTTTAAGCGATCACACAAGTTATCGATTAGGGCAACGCCAGCTTCGCCATGATGAGGATGGCTAGGCCAGATAGTTTTGGGAGTGAGTGCCTTACCGACATCGTGGCACAGTGCAGAGAAGCGAATATCAACATCAGTGGAAAGTTGGGCGGCCATACGTAACACCATTAGGGTGTGTATCCCCGTATCAATTTCTGGGTGCCATTTGGCAGGAGCTGGCACGCCAAACAAATTATCGATTTCGGGAAATAGCACGGCAAGGGCCCCACATTGACGGAGTACCTCAAAGTAGACCTGCGGTGATTTGGACTTCAAGGCTTTTTCGGTTTCTGCCCAAACACGTTCAGCGGTTAGATGAGTAAGTTCACCAGATGCCGTCATGGTTTGCATTAACGATAGGGTTTCGGGGGCAATATGAAAACCTTGTTCAGCGTAACGAGCGGCAAAACGCGCTACGCGTAAAACGCGTAGTGGATCCTCAGCAAATGCCTCAGACACATGACGTAAGACTCTCGCCTTTAAGTCATCGACCCCATTATAGGGATCGGTCAACTGTCCTTGGTCATCTTTAGCGATGGCATTGATAGTGAGATCACGGCGTAGAAGATCATCTTCAATGGTCACGTCTGGGGTGGAATAGCAACTGAATCCAGTATACCCTGCGCCTGTTTTGCGCTCAGTTCTTGCTAGAGCGTACTCTTCATGGGTTTGAGGGTGAAGAAATACCGGGAAGTCTTTCCCCACTTGCTGGAAACCTTGGGCCAACATCGTTTCAGGTGTTGACCCTACCACCACATAGTCTCTATCTGAGACCGGAAGGCCAAGCAGTTCATCTCGTACCGCTCCACCGACCAGATATACTTTCATCATTAATTTTTAGCTCATCCAACGATCATTACGTTTTTTACGGCGCGGAATAATATGCGGCAGGATCAGACCAAAAATAAGCCCAGCCCCCGCAACACCACCACCATACATAAACCATTGTAATATGAGTTCACGACGACGGTCATCAAGGTTAACTTCCGCAATTTCTAATTTCTTGCCAGACTTAATAAGCTCATTTTTCAATTTTTCATTTTCGGCTTTCAATTGGTTGACGATTTTATCGTTATCGGCAACGCGCTGTTGCATATCCGCCGTGCGTGTATTCCACGTATTATCAATATTTTCGAGTTGCTGACGTAATTTTTGATTTTCGGCTTCTAACTCAGGAATACGTATTTTCATACTCGGTGTGTCACTGAGTTGGTTTTCTGGAAGCCATACTGTACGCCCACGTTCGTCTTTGACTTGAGCGAAATTACCATCCGTTGAGATAAGCTCAACACTTTCACCCGCATTGAGTGTGCCAACAATCCGATATTTTGTTCCTGGCCCACTATGCACATAAGTTGATAAGTCATCAGAAATATAACGTTTTTCAGCGGCAACGGTGCTGACTGATAGGCTTAGCCCCATGATTGAAAGGAGTAATAATGGTATTTTTCGCATAGTATTTACTTTCTATTATTTATGGTGAATGAATGCGGCATATGTGTAGACATACTCTAGATCATTCGAGTTGCGGCTAGACGGTGAGTGAGCGAAATAGATAGCGATGCCATTCGCGCGGATGACTTAGTCAACAAAAACTCAGCGTGTTGCGACAACTTGAAGTACGACGAGTACAAATACTAAAGAGTTAAGTGTGCGTGTGCAAATGTAAAACCAGAATGGGAACTATCCTAACTCACTATATAGCGTATAATTCCTTGCATTTCTTGACATAAACACCTGAAATAAATTGAGAGCATAGAATTTTTGGTTTCTTTGCGCTTTGTTTTCTCACTCGGCGCTGATTGGGGTAATATAATTGCAGAGAAATTATCAATTAAGGAAATGTATGAGCCACCTAGAAGTTGAACTGAAATTGGCTGCTCAAACCACGGCAATTGAGCCAGTACGCCAATTTTTATCGACACTTTCCCACCAACATACTGAACCAAAGAAACTGACTAATATCTATTTCGACACTGAAACACGCCAACTGCGCCAATGGGATATGGGATTGCGTATTCGCGGTTGTGATGGTCGTTATGAAATGACCATTAAAACGGCAGGACAAGTGATTGGCGGATTGCATCAACGTCCTGAATATAATGTTGATATTGATGCACCAGAGCTCAATTTACCCGCTTTTCCCGTCGAAATTTGGCCAAAAGGCACCGATGTCCAGCAATTACAGTCACAATTACAGATCCTTTTTAGTACTAATTTTACCCGTGAAAAATGGCTAGTGACATTTGAAGACAGTGAAATCGAAATTGTTTTCGATCAGGGGGAAATTTCTGCTGGCTCCCGAGATCTTCCTATTCAAGAATTTGAATTAGAACTTAAAAAAGGTTTCGTTGCAGATGTACTGAATTTAGCGAAAAAGCTAGCCGACATTGATGGTTTGCGCCTCTCTTCCACCAGTAAAGCTGCGAGAGGCTATTCATTGATGCAAACAGAGCGCGCGCCATTGCAACAGCCAGAAACGGTGTTTGATTATGAGCAACAGCCCATAGAACAAGCATTGATGCATATGCAGCAGCTAAGCCAACAGCATGAAGCCTATTGGCTAGCCGATGAGGCGGGTGCCCGTGAAGGGCTTGATGTCTTTTTACGCTTTGTCCAAGCGTTTTTGGTGCATTATCGCAACTCTGCCCCCCAGTTTGTGCAGGATATTCCTTTAGAGCAGCTTCGCGCGGATCTTGCCGATGATAAACTGAGTGCAGAAACCTTTTGCTACAGTAGCCGCTGGTTAAAATGTAAATTGGCCTTCACGCAGTGGTTAATTGCCTTGAAATATACTGATATTCATTAAGGTGTTGATATGCATCCTTTTCCTGAGTTGCTACACAGCCAACGAGAGCGGGTTATCGCACGTTTGGCCGATCATGGAAGTGAATTACTGCCTCTGAGTGATGAAGAAGCCATCGTACTAAGTTTTAGTGACTTTGTGTTAAAGCAGGTTTTAGCGCATTCACGTTTTTTGCAGCAGATCCGTGAGCAACGACCTAGCCCTAGCGAATGGCAACATTATGAGCAGTGGCTTGGAAAGGATTTGGAATCGGTGGTAGATGAAGATCATTTGATGCGAGTATTGCGGACATTTCGCCATCAAATGCTAGTCAGAGCCGCTTGGATGCAAGCCTTAAAGATCAGTTCGGAAAAAGAAACCTTACAGCAACTGAGTCATTTAGCGGAAACCGTGATCGTTGCCGCAAGAGATTGGTTATATCAGCAATATAGTCAATCGTGGGGAACGCCTTGTGATAGCGAAGGTAACCCACAGCCATTACTGGTTCTTGGGATGGGGAAACTGGGTGGTGGAGAGCTTAATTTTTCCTCTGATATCGATTTGATTTTTGCCTATCCCGAAAATGGCGTAACACGCGGTGGACGCAAAGAGCTAGATAACGCGCAATTTTTTACCCGTCTAGGACAAAAGTTGATCCGCGTCCTCGATCAAGTCACGGTTGAGGGCTTTGTCTATCGTGTCGATATGCGTTTACGCCCATTTGGTGACAGTGGGCCTTTGGTGTTCAGTTTCTCTGCTTTAGAGGATTATTATCAAGAGCAAGGGCGAGATTGGGAACGTTATGCAATGGTTAAAGCACGTATTATGGGGCCAGATAGCCTACATTATGCAGATACATTGCGTCAGTTACTACGTCCCTTCGTCTATCGCCGTTATATCGATTTTAGTGTGATTCAATCGCTACGTAATATGAAAAATATGATTGAGCGAGAGGTTCGCCGTCGGGGGCTGGTCGATAATATTAAACTTGGGGCTGGTGGCATTCGAGAAATTGAATTTATCACTCAAGTTTTTCAGTTGATCCGTGGCGGCCGCGAACCGGCACTGCAATCACAATCATTACTGCTAGCCATGAAAGGTATTCGAGAGCTTGAACTGCTTCCTGCCGAGCAAGTCGAACTGCTACAAGAGAATTATCTCTTTTTACGGCGGGTGGAAAATTTATTGCAAAGTATTGATGACCAGCAAACCCAGACTCTACCAGATGATGCTCTCAATCAAGCCCGTTTAGCTTGGGGGATGGGCTTTGAACACTGGCAGGCTTTTTATCAAGAACTCATGCAGAAAATGGCGATGGTTCATCATATTTTTACTGAACAAATTGGTCAGGATGATGAAGAAGAGCGTCAAGATAGCTTCGATGAGATCTATATCACCTTGTGGCAAGGGGAGCTTACTAAAGAGGAGTTAGCCCCTTACTTGCCTTCTCAGGACGAGGAAGTTGCCCAGAAAATCATTCATGGCATTTTGATGTTTCGTCACGACCTCAATAAACGCACGATAGGGCCGCGTGGGCGAGATGTTCTTGATGAATTAATGCCTAAATTATTGGCAAAAGTGGGAGAGCGGGCGGATGCAGGGCAAGTTGTCGAACGTCTAACACCACTTTTATTAAGCATAGTTAGCCGAACAACCTATTTAGAGTTGATGCTTGAATTTGATGAAGTATTGACTCACGTTATTCGCTTATGTGCCGCATCCCCAATGATTGCGGAGCAGCTTGCCCGCCACCCATTATTGCTTGATGAGCTACTCGATCCGAAGTCCCTTTACCAACCTCTACCTTTAACCGCATATCGTGATGAATTGCGTCAATATTTAATGCGAGTGCCAGAAGAAGATGAAGAGCAACAGCTAGAGGCATTAAGGCAATTTAAACAAGCACAATTATTGCGTATTGCTGCGGAAGATATTACGGGCGTCTTGCCAGTGATGAAAGTCAGTGATCATTTAACCTATTTGGCTGAAGCGATCATTGATGCCGTTGTTCATCAAGCATGGCAAAAAATGGTGAAACGCTACGGTGAGCCAGCACATCTTGCTCAATTAGATGAAAAACAATATGGTTTTGCGGTATTGGGATATGGGAAATTAGGCGGCTGGGAGCTTGGCTACAGTTCCGATTTGGATTTGGTGTTTCTATTCGATTGCCCTATCGGGGTTGTCACGAATGGTGAGCGTTCAATAGACGCAAGGCAATTTTATTTACGTGTTGCACAGCGCATTATTCATCTATTTAGTACCCGTACAGCCTCTGGGGTACTGTATGAAGTGGATGCCCGTTTAAGGCCATCAGGGGAGTCTGGTATGTTAGTCAGTACCATTGAAGCCTTTGATGATTATCAAAAAAATGAAGCATGGACATGGGAACATCAGGCATTGATCCGAGCTAGAATGGTATTTGGCGATGCTAGATTACAACAAGAGTTTAATCGTATTCGCCATGAAACCTTATGTACTCCACAAGATGCAGAAACATTACGTCAGCAAGTACGTGATATGCGGTTGAAAATGCATCAACACTTAGGGAGCCATCAAAGTAACCTATTTGATTTGAAAGCTGATCCGGGGGGCATTACCGATATTGAATTTATCGCACAATACCTTGTTTTACGCTACGCACCTGAAAACCCATCGTTAACTCGTTGGTCTGATAATGTCCGTATCTTTGAACTTATGGCTCAACATGCGTTGATGCCTGAAAATGAAGCCAATGCTTTAACTCAGGCGTATGTGACTATGCGTGATGAATTACATCATCTTGCTTTGCAATCATTGCCAAGTAGAGTGGATATCAGCCAGTTTGTCGTTGAGCGTGAACAGGTTTTAGCGAGTTGGGAAAAATGGCTAGGGGCGGTCGAATCGCATCATTAACGCGGCCTATTGCTTTGTGATAATATCGCGTTAATTAATTACAGCTTCCTTTTGAAAACTGGAGTTTTGGGATGAAAGTAACACTCCCTGATTATAAACAAGCAGGTGTACTTGTTGTTGGTGATGTCATGTTAGACCGCTATTGGCATGGCCCAGCGAGTCGTATCTCACCAGAAGCACCGGTGCCGGTGGTTAAAGTCAATATGGTTGAAGAGCGTCCTGGTGGTGCTGCTAACGTAGCCATGAATATTGCTTCATTAGGCGCCAACTCTCGCCTTGTTGGCTTGACGGGAATTGACGATGCGGCAAAAGCACTCACTGAAAGTTTGAATGCTGTAAAAGTACGTTGTGACTTTGTGGCAATCCCAACTCATCCCACGATTACGAAATTACGGGTGTTGTCACGTAATCAACAACTGATCCGCCTTGATTTTGAAGAAGGCTTTGAAAATATTGATGTTCAACCTTTGCTAGAACGTATTGAACAAGCCTTGCCACATATTGGTGCATTGGTATTGTCAGATTATGCTAAAGGGGCATTATCGCAAGTACAAAAAATGATTGCCTTGGCAAACAAAGCCGGCGTGCCTGTTCTGATTGATCCGAAAGGGAGTGATTTTGAACGCTACCGTGGTGCGACGTTGCTGACACCAAATATGTCTGAGTTTGAAGCCATTGTCGGTCGTTGCCGTGATAACCAAGATGTTGAAGAGAAGGGGATGAATTTATTGAAATCCCTCGATTTAACAGCGTTATTGATCACACGATCTGAGCAAGGGATGAGCCTGATCCGCCGTGATGAGCCACCGCTACATTTACCGACAGAAGCGCAAGAAGTTTATGATGTAACAGGGGCGGGGGATACGGTCATTGGCGTATTGGCGGCCTCTATTGCTTCAGGTCGCCCTCTGCATGAGGCATGTGCGTTAGCTAACGCTGCGGCAGGTGTGGTCGTTGGAAAATTGGGGACTTCAACCGTTTCCCCTATCGAGTTAGAGAATGCGATCCGCGGCCGTGCCGATAACGGTTTTGGTGTGATGGATGAAAAGCAGCTAAAACAGGCTGTGGCAAACGCAAGGTTGCGTGGCGAACGTGTGGTGATGACAAATGGTTGTTTTGATATTCTGCATGCAGGCCATGTTTCGTACCTTGCTAATGCTCGTAAGCTAGGGGATAGGCTAATCGTCGCCGTAAATAGTGATGCTTCGACGCGCCGCCTTAAAGGGGAAACTCGCCCCGTCAATCCGCTGGAGCAGCGTATGATTGTGCTAGGAGCGTTGGAATCTGTCGATTGGGTCGTTCCTTTTGAAGAAGACACGCCACAACGTTTAATTAGTGAAGTGCTACCTGATGTTCTGGTGAAAGGGGGAGATTATCGCCCTGAAGAGATAGCTGGGAGCGAGGAAGTTTGGGCTGCGGGTGGTGAGGTTAAAGTACTGAACTTTGAAGATGGTATTTCAACGACGAATATCATTAAAAATATTATGAAAACCAGCAAATAAGCTACAAACATACCGTTGATAAGGCCTGTGATAGATGTGGCACAGGTCTTATCAAAATTCGTCGTATAGCGCTACCGCCTAGGGGAGCAAGAAATTATTCTTGTTCAGATGGCTTCTCTTCAAGCGCTTTTGGTTCACCAAAACGCTCTTCTAATGCTTTCACTCGTTGTTCCATTTGCGCTAACTTTTCGCGTGTACGCAATAACACTTGGGTTTGAATATCAAACTCTTCGCGGCTTACAAGGTCAAGTTTACTGAGTTGTGACTGAAGCAGTGAACGTAGTTTCTTATCAAAATCTTCACCCAAATCACGGACGCCTTTTGGTAAAGCACCTTGAATTTGGCGGGCTACTTGTTCAATTTTTTTCGGATCGAGCATTCGCGGGTCCTTAAGTTTTAAAAGATCAATTTACCGATAGTGTAATACTAGAATGCTTTGTAATAAAGCCCATATGCACCTTGTGCAGCAAGTTGAGATAAAGGTGTGCAAGATAGGCCTGTCTTCCTCAATTGCTCATCCTCACTTAAGCGTATCTAATGTGTGACTTGAATGAATAATGCTTCGTTTTTTATTGATTTTTTTTGACAGAAAATGTGAGTTAGCCGTTAATTTTGGGTTTGCCCGTTGCACGTTGTAATTATTGGCGTTATATTGAATGCGCTTATCTCAGGGCGGGGTGGAAGTCCCCACCGGCGGTAACATGCCTAGGCATGAAGCCCGCGAGCGCTTTATCATTTGTTAGGGTAAAGGTCAGCAGATCCAGTGTGAATCTGGAGCCGACGGTTATAGTCCGGATGGGAGAGAATAACGGTATTAGCATCATTGTGCTATCGAAGCACTGTATTGCTTTTCATATCTGAATTGGCAGAGCGCACACTCGTGGCTGTTTTGTTTATTCAGTTCTCATACTCCTAAGACTGCCCTGATTCTGGTAACTAATAAATTATTACTTAAGAGGTTTTTACCATGAATCAGACGCTACTTTCCGAATTCGGTAATCCAATCGAACGTGTTGAACGTGCCATTGCAGCATTGCGCCAAGGCCAAGGTGTGCTTGTGCTCGATGATGAAGATCGTGAAAATGAAGGCGACCTTGTTTTTGCCGCAGAAACAATGACGCCAGAACAAATGGCCATGACTATCCGCTATAGTAGCGGGATTGTGTGCCTGTGCATTACGGAAGAACGCCGTAAACAGCTTGAATTGCCTATGATGGTGCAAAATAATACCAGCCAAAACAATACTGCTTTTACGGTAACGATTGAGGCAGCTAAAGGGGTAACGACGGGCGTTTCAGCAGCAGACCGCATCACAACAATCCGTGCTGCCATTGCTGATAATGCAACGCCGGCAGATCTACATCATCCAGGACATGTGTTCCCGCTGCGTGGTCGTGATGGCGGGGTTCTGACTCGTCGTGGTCATACAGAGGCGAGCATTGATTTAGCGACACTAGCTGGGTTTAAACCCGCGGGAGTGTTGTGCGAATTGACTAACGATGATGGCACAATGGCTCGCGCACCGAACGTCGTTGCTTTTGCTAAAGAACATGGTATGACCGTTTTAACAATTGAAGATCTGGTTGCATACCGTTTGCAGATGGAAAAGAAAGCGAGCTAAGCAAACAGAGAGTTAGACATTTAGCATCGAATTTTAAGCCACAAAGTTGCACACCTTTGTGGCTTATTCAATTTATTTGACGAAGATGCTCAGCACCATCTACTGTGATTTATTATTAAACTGCGTATGCTGAGATAATAATGTGTAAGATGGAGCATGAAACTCATGTCAGCGAACAAAATGCCAGCGGTTTTTATTGGCCATGGCAGCCCAATGAATGCGATATCAGATAACCAATATACTCAGGCATGGGCAGCTCTTGGGCAGTCGCTGCCTAAACCCAAAGCTATCTTGATGATCTCGGCACATTGGTATACTCGAGGAACCGCCGTCACCGCGATGGCTCAGCCAAGAACCATTCATGATTTTGGCGGCTTTCCTGAACCTTTGTATCAAGTGCAATATCCAGCATCAGGCTCCCCTGAACTAGCTCAGCAAGTCGCCGATTTATTAGCGCCATTACCAGTCTATTTAGATAAAAGTGAATGGGGGCTAGATCACGGTGCATGGGAGATCCTCGTTCGTATGTATCCTCAAGCAGATATTCCAGTCGTTCAATTGAGTATTGATGGAACAAAACCTGCGGCTTGGCACTTAGAAGTGGGGCGTAAGCTGGCCTCATTAAGAGAGCAGGGAGTGATGATTATGGCTAGTGGGAATGTGGTGCATAATCTGAGGGAAATGAATTGGCAAAATGCGAATGTTGAGGCGTACCCTTGGGCGCGTTCGTTTGAGCAATTTGTGATTGAGCACCTAACAAGCAAGCAGTTACCTCACCCTTTGACAGCGGCTCTTATACGGGAAGATGGGAGGCGTTCTAACCCTTCACCGGAGCATTTTTTACCTTTGTTGTATGTGATTGGTAGTTGGGATGGTAAAGAAGCAATATCTACCCCGACAGAAGGGATTGTATCAGGCTCTTTGAGCATGCTATCGGTGCAAGTAGGTGAATAACAGGCTAGGAAAGGTAAACAAAAATGACTTTCCCGCGTTGAAGGTAAATTTACTGCCTTGTGTTTTTAGTGGAAGAAAACGGCATGGTTAACATGCCGTTTGTCTATCAGTCAATAATGACATGAGGATAGAAGCGAGAGAGGTCTTGAGTGATAAGCTCTTTGTCTTCGCGAATACAGATACCCGCAGGTTGATCATTCACTAACCAACTTCCTACTAATGTATAGTTACCTTCAAATTGAGGTAGCGGATGGAACTGCTGGATGATCATGCCTTCTTCGCCATATGGACCATCTGCTGAGGCAATCTCTTGGCCTTTTTCAATCACACGAATATTCGCCCCTTCGCGAGAAAATAGTGGTTTGATCACATAACTTTCAAGCTCTGGTTTTTCGCCATCAGCAAAGTAAGCTGGCAACAAATTAGGATGATTTGGGAACATTTCCCATAACATTGGTAGCAGTGCTTTATTCGAAATAATGCTCTTCCAAGCTGGCTCTAACCAACGTACACCGGCATCTTCCAATTTGGTAGAAAAAATTTCTCTGAGCATAAATTCCCACGGATACAGTTTAAACAGATTACTAATGATCTGATCCTGTGTATCTGTGAATTCACCTCTTTCACCTAAGCCAATTTCATCCATATAAAGGAATTCAGTTGCGACACCTGCTTCATGAGCACAATCTTGTAGGTACTGAACAGTGCCACGATCTTCATCGGTATCACGGCAGCACGCCATATGCAGCAGACGGAAACCATGTTGATCTTTAAGCTGAGTGAAACGTTCGATCAACTGCTCTTGAATACTGTTAAATTGATCGGCGTTTTCAGGTAGTTTCCCTGCATTGACCTGATCTTCCAACCAAATCCACTGGAAAAAGGCTGACTCATAGAGCGATGTCGGTGTATCAGCATTATTCTCTAGTAGCTTAGGAGGGTTAACTCCATCGTAGGCCAGATCAAGGCGTGAATAGAGCGAAGGTTGGCTCGTCTTCCACGATTGGCGTACAAACTCCCAACAGTGTTTTGGGATTTGAAAGCGTGCAAGTAACTCATCACTTTCAATAACCCGTTCAACCACTTTTAAACACATTTGGTGTAATTCAGCAGTGGCATCTTCAATTTCTTCAATTTGCGCCATTGAGAATTGATAGTAAGCGTCTTCAGACCAGTATGGCTCGCCATACATGGTATGAAAACCAAAGCCAAATTCAGCTGCTTTTTCGCGCCAATCAGGGCGCTCAATAATTGGTACTCGTTTCATTACTTATCAACCACCCATTGAACGGGAAGATGAAGAAGATTTAGACGAGGAAGATTTCTGTGCCATCGCTTGCTTATTCACCGTGTCGCCAAAGCCACCACGAGTGATGGTGGAAGTGGTTGGTGGCTTAGGTGCCATTGCTGTTTTTGGTACGCTGATAGAACGCCCACCTGCAACAGCAGGACCATAGCTTTTACCTGTAGCATCGACAAATTTGCCATTAGCTGGGCTAGCTGGATTTTTAGAGCTAAAAAGAGGTTGTGAAGGTGCACTACCGCCCATCATTCGACCCATCATGTAACCCATCATCAATGGCATCCACATGCTACCAGAGCTACTTTGTGCTTGAGCTGTTTGTTCACCATTACCTGCGGTACTTGAGAAACTAGCCTGTGCAGGTGCTTGAGTACACATTGCTTCGCCAAATTCGGCGATACAATCTTCTTTCGTTGCATATTTAGGGGCTGTTTTTGCCGCTTCTTGTAATGCATTGTTGTAGGCTAAAGTACATTGTTCAGCTTGAGAAGGATTAGCTTGGCTACAATCCTGCGCATTGGTATACAGAGAAACAGTCTCATCGCTTTCTTCACAAGCGGAGAGCATAAATACAGCACTAACGGCAATAGCAACGGGTGCTAAGCGATATGAACGCCAAGACTTACGAAATGCGTCTTGATTAATATGCTTGGTACGCTTCATGGTCATGGTAATTACCCTGAATTAAGAGTGAGTAAGAGGTTAGTTTTGTTGACTCTAGGATAGGGGAAATACGTTGAAAATTAAAGCAGAAATGCCAATGAAATGCGATTAAATAATAAATTTTGCAAATTCCTCGTCAGAATTAATACGCAAGAGAAGTTATTTTAGAAAAAGTATAACTATTTTTGTTTTATTTCAATAAATTATATTTTGTTTGTTTTTTGATTTATTACTTAATGTTTCTCATCAGAGTTGGCTGATTTTGCACAAAGAAATAATCAATAAAGTCTGGTTGCACTCTTTTAGATAGCAAAAACGATATTTATACGAATTTCTACTATTACTACATGATGTTTTAGGCTTTTTATAAAATCAAAAACCCTGTTTTATGGTGATTATTCACTAAATAAAAGGGCTTTATCAGTTAAAGATACTTTGCTTGCTAAATAATGGGTGGTTTAAATTCATAAACACACCCATGCACATTAGTCCCAATTATGGTCTTGGTGGAATTTTAGATTTATGTTTTCTTGGGGCTTTTTTCTTTTTTGGCGGTGGTGTTGGCTTTTTATTTTTATGTGCTTTAACTGGTGATGCTGAAATTTTTGCCTCAGTATGATGAGAGCGTGGGGATGCTTGTGCACCCATAGTTGGCAGTATAAGCGTCGTGCATAATGCAAGAAGAATAAATCTCTTCATAATATTTCCATCTGTTATCTATCAATTAAGGAGCTCGTTTTATATCACTCCCTAATTATTGAGAAAAATGGCTTTGCATTCACTGACGCAAACTCCATAATTTATGCTAGATTTCATTGTAACCTATTGAATTTATTTTATATTAATAGATTTTGTTAATTTATTGATGGAGGAGAAAACACAAATGTTTCACTGATGACAGCGTGCAATTTAGGCCGTGGTGATCATCAACGTGTTTAAGAAAGGAAAGTTAAAAAAGGAGGGAGGTTGGCGCGAATAAAAAGGGGCCGACTTATCGACCCCTTTAAAGTTGTTATTACCTAATTTGTGGTGTTTCAATATTGCGAATAATGCTGCTAGGTGAGGTTGAAACCTCTTTGCCTAGGCTTGCATTAAGGCGAGCAATATCTTCTTCATTGAGTGTGCCACGAGCAAACTCAATGTTTAATTGGTTAATCATGTAATCATAACGTGCATTAGACAGGTTTTGTTTTGCCTGATACAGCGCGGTAGTTGCGGTTAACACGTCAACAATCGTACGAGTTCCCACTTGGTAACCAGCTTCCATCGCATCTAATGAACTTTGTGCAGAGACAACGACTTGTTTGTACGCATTGATGCTACTGATAGAAGATGACACGTTGTTATATGAAGAACGTACCAACTGAATTACGTTACGATAAACACTCTCAAGTTGCTCACTGGCACCTTGGAAACCATATTGTGCTTGTTCAACTTGTGAACTCACCGCACCACCACTATAAAGTGGTAAGCTTAAGGTTAAGCCAATGCTGTTTTGACCAGTATAGCTATTGCGATCTAACCCGTTGAAGTTGCTGCCATGGTTATGTGTATTGGCAACGCTGGTAGCCGCATCAAGATTGATGGTTGGCATATGCCCAGTTTCCGCTAAACGAATGTTTTCACGTGAAACATCTTGTGCTAAACGAGCGCTCAGTAAGCTTAGGTTACGCTCTTCCGCTTCTTTTAAAATTGCATCAACCTGATCAGGAGTCACGGTTTTAAAACGATCGATATTCAGTGAAGCCAGTTGATTGTAGTAAACACCGCTGACCTGACGCAGTTTTTCAACCGCATTTTCTAAGTCATTACGGCCTGAAACTTCTTGTGCTAACACGCTATCGTAGTTTGCACGGGCGTTTTGTACGTCAGTGATAGCCACTAAGCCCACGTTAAAGCGTTGGGTCGTTTGATCGAGTTGACGGTAAACGGCTTCTTTATTTGCTTCGATATAGGATAGCGCGTCAATCGCTTTTAATACGTTAAAGTAAGCTGTTGCAGTATCCAAAATCAGTTGCTGTTGGCTGGTTTGATACGAAACATCCGTGATACCCGCGGTTTTTTCTTGGACGCTGAGTTGACGCCATTTTGACATATCAAAAACGACTTGGGTCAATTTCAAAGAAGCATTGAGACCGTTGCTTTCAGTATTTCTCGTATCGCGATAACCACTGCCATATGTTATACCGGCCCCTAAACCTAATTGTGGTAATAATGGGCTACGGGATTCATTAATCTTTTCAAAAGCTTGGTTACGTTCCGCTAATGATTTTCTTAGATCAGGGTTACTTTCTTTGGATTTTTGGTAAACCTGAAGTAGATCTTCTGCGTAGCTATTCGTACTGAGACCCACAAAACTTAATGCAATAAAAAGGGGAAGCAGTTTCTTCATTTGGATTCCTTGATTAAACAGCAAATAAGTTCAGCCTGTTACCTGTGCCCCACTGGCATAAGTGAGGAGAGAGCCGAGATAAATAGGACAAACTGGAACCTATATGTAAATAAATCATCATCACTAGAAATACTTGTCAAAAACAGACCTTGTTGTTGCCTATATATTTCAGTTCATATTGACGCTTATTGTAACAGAGTATCGCATAGGTTAACGGTAGCGTTTTGTGCCATTTTGTCTCAATTTGTTTAAACATTAACTCATATAAAGGGAAAAAGCCCTAAAAACTGTTTTATTCCATAATTTTTCCTTAATATGGAAAACATCAGCTTAGGAGATTGTTATGACAAAAAATGTAGAGCAGCCAATTAAATATAATAAAAATGATGTTGAAATTATATCTAAGCGTAAATTATTTAATGGTTTTTTTCAAATGATTGAATACCGCTTTCGCCATCGATTATTTGAGGGGGGTTGGAGCGAAGAAATTACTCGTGAGGTCTTTGAACGCGGGCACGCCGGCGTTATCTTACCCTATGATCCTGAAGCCGATAAGGTTGTGCTTATTGAGCAGATTAGGTTGCCTGCCATAGAAACCAGTCAAACGCCATGGTTACTTGAAGCGGTTGCAGGAATGATAGAAACCGATGAAACTGCAGAGCAAGTAGTACGTCGTGAAGCTGACGAAGAAGCCGGATTGGTCATTGGTCGCACTGAAAAAGCATTAAGCTATTTATCGAGTCCTGGGGGCACCTCTGAACGTATGTATGTGTATGTTGGTGAGGTTGACAGTTCCCATGCTTCTGGTATCCATGGTTTAAAATCAGAAAATGAAGATATCCGTGTCCATGTGGTTAGCCGTGAGCAGGCTTATCAATGGGTTGAGGAGGGGATTATTGATAATGCGGCAACGGTCATTGTGCTCCAGTGGCTACAGCTTAATTACAAAAAATTGCAACAAAAATGGGTGAAACTGTCTTAAATAACAATTAATCTAATGAAGTGTGTGCTATTTAGCAGATATTAACCTACTGTTAACGGTAGAATAGCAAAATAACGGTGACATTTTTTATTGGAACAAGGAAAACTTTTGGACAGCCAGCTCGAAGTGACTGCTCGTAATGCGAAGGTAGTCAGGATTTTACAAGTTACTGATACGCATCTCTTTGCTGATACAGCGAATACCCTATTGGGGATTAACACGCACAAGAGCTATCATGCCGTCCTTGATGCTATTTTAGAACAAAATCTGCCTATCGATCTGATCGTTGCAACCGGTGATTTAGTCCAAGATCAATCACCAGAAGCTTACCAACATTTTGCAAAAGGGATTGAGCGTCTACCGGCTCCCTGTGTTTGGCTCCCAGGTAATCATGATTACCAACCTGCAATGGTCAGCTCTTTAAAGTTAGCGGGGATTTCAAGTGCAAAAGAAATTTTGATTGGTGATGAATGGCAAATTTTGATGCTGGATAGCCAATTGCAAGACGTTCCACATGGCGAATTGTCAGAGCAGCAACTTGAGTGGATGAAAAGCTGTTTGGATAAGCGCCCTCAGCGTACCACTTTAGTGATGCTTCATCATCATCCTTTACCTTCGGGCTGTACTTGGCTTGATCAGCACAGCTTGCGTAACTCCCATATTCTTGCGGATTACCTAAAAGGGTATCCACAAGTTAAAGTGATGCTTTGTGGGCATATTCATCAAGAAATGGATGAATACTGGCATGGTATTCGTTTATTAGCGACGCCTTCGACATGCGTGCAGTTTAAGCCTCATTGTACCAACTTTGCACTAGATACCGTCGCTCCAGGCTGGCGCTATCTCGAACTCTCCATCAATGAGAAAGGGGAAAGGCATATTAGTACGCAAGTGTGTCGTTTAAATACCAAAGAATTCAGTCCTGACTTTGATTCGGACGGCTACTAATGTCGACGCTTCTTTATATCCATGGCTTTAATAGTTCGCCACAGTCGGCGAAAGCCAATGGCTTAAAACAGTGGGTGAATGAGCGCTACCCGCACATCAACATGATTGTGCCGCAATTGCCTAACTATCCAAAGCAAGCCGCTTCTATGTTAGAAGAGATTGTGCTACAGCATAAAGACGCGCCGATGGGGCTCGTTGGCTCATCATTAGGCGGCTATTTTTCGATTTGGTTTTCACAGCGTTTTCAGATCCCAGCCGTTGTGGTGAATCCCGCAGTGCGTCCTTTTGATCTTTTGCAGGATTATCTTGGCGAAAATATCAATCCTTATACGCATGAAAAGTATTTTCTTGAGCCTAAGCATATGCATGAACTGAAAGCATTGCATCTGCCACAAGTTGATCATCCCGATTTGATCTGGTTGTTACAACAAATGGGGGATGAAGTGCTCGATTATCGCCAAGCGGTTTCCTATCTTGCAAAATGCAAACAAACTGTTGAACCACAAGGTAATCATGCCTTTGTTGGTTTTGAGAATCACTTTCCGCAAATCATCCATTTTCTGAGATTGGCAGAGAAATAATGCCAAAACATCTGTACACTGTTATTATCAACAGTAAATCACTGATTGAACGCTTTGAGTTGTTCAATTAATCACCTATTACCGCAGAATGACAACATGACTCAATCTAGTTATAACGCAGAGGCCATTGAAGTCCTCAGTGGTTTGGAACCTGTTCGCCGTCGCCCTGGGATGTATACAGACACCAGCCGACCGAACCATTTAGCACAAGAAGTAATTGATAACAGTGTTGACGAAGCACTGGCAGGGCATGCAGGGCATATTGAAGTAATTTTATATCCTGATCAGTCACTTGAAGTGATTGACGATGGGCGAGGTATGCCCGTTGATATCCATCCTGAAATGAAAGTCTCCGCTGTGGAACTGATTTTAGGGCAGTTACACGCTGGTGGTAAATTTTCCAATAAAAACTATCAATTCTCAGGTGGCTTGCACGGTGTAGGTATTTCCGTTGTTAATGCTTTGTCTAAGCGTATTGAAGTCACAGTGCGCCGTGATGGTCAAATTTATCAAATTGCCTTTGAAAATGGCGATAAAGTCGAAGAATTGCATGTTATCGGTACGTGCGCTAAGCGCAATACTGGCACTAGCGTGCATTTTTGGCCGGATGAAAGCTATTTCGATAATCCGCGTTTTTCCGTTTCTCGTTTAGCTCATAATTTAAAAGCAAAAGCGGTTTTATGCCCTGGCGTGAAAATCACGTTTAAGGATCAGCTCAACAATACAGAGCAAAGCTGGTGCTATACGGATGGGCTAACAGACTATTTAATGGAAGCCGTTAATGGATTAGAGCTGTTACCGGATCAACCATTTACTGGAGAGTTTTCGGGGGAGAGCGAAGCGGCTGAATGGGCGCTTTTATGGCTACCAGAAGGCGGAGAACTGCTCACGGAGAGCTATGTTAACTTGATCCCAACCGCACAAGGGGGAACCCATGTGAATGGGTTGCGCCAAGGGTTACTTGATGCAATGAGGGAGTTCTGTGAGTTCCGTAATATCTTACCTCGTGGCGTAAAACTGTCTGCTGATGATATCTGGGAGCGCTGTGCGTATGTGCTTTCGGTTAAGATGCAAGATCCGCAATTTGCTGGGCAAACGAAAGAGCGTCTCTCTTCTCGCCAATGTGCGGCATTTGTTGCTGGCGTCGTAAAAGATGCCTTTAGCCTATGGTTAAACCAAAACGTTCAAGTTGCCGAACAGTTAGCGGAAATGGCAATTGCTAGCGCTCAGCGGCGTATGCGTGCGGCTAAAAAGGTGGTGCGTAAGAAGTTAACCAGTGGCCCCGCTTTACCCGGTAAGTTAGCAGATTGTAGCTCCCAAGATTTAAGTATGACAGAGCTGTTCTTGGTGGAAGGGGATTCTGCGGGAGGCTCAGCAAAGCAAGCCCGCGACCGTGAATATCAAGCTATTATGCCTTTACGTGGGAAGATCCTAAACACATGGGAAGTCTCTTCCGATGAAGTGCTGGCGTCGCAAGAAGTTCATGATATTTCTGTTGCCATCGGTATGGATCCTGATAGTGAGGATTTAAGCCAATTGCGTTACGGGAAAGTGTGTATTCTTGCGGATGCTGACTCTGATGGGTTACATATTGCGACGCTGTTATGTGCATTGTTTGTGCGTCATTTCCCTAAGCTTGTCAAAGAAGGGCATGTATACATGGCAATGCCGCCACTGTATCGTATCGATTTAGGGAAAGAGACGTTTTATGCATTGGATGAAAGCGAAAAGAATGCCGTGCTTGATAGGCTGAGTCGTAAGAGAGGCAAACCCAATGTACAGCGCTTTAAAGGGTTGGGGGAAATGAACCCAATTCAATTGCGTGAAACGACATTAGATCCCAACACTCGCCGTCTTGTTCAATTAACCATTGATGATGAGAACTACAAAGAAACAGTGGCCGTCATGGATATGCTGTTAGCAAAAAAACGTTCAGAAGATCGTCGTAACTGGTTACAAGAAAAAGGCGATATGGCTGAAATTGAAGTCTAACATTCATCACGCTATCAAAAAGAGTAAGGAAAGTATTGAATGAGTGAAATTACTCATGACGGCGTAGAGCGTTTACCCCTCCACGCCTTTACTGAGAACGCCTATCTGAACTATTCGATGTATGTGATCATGGATAGGGCGTTACCTTTTATTGGCGATGGGCTAAAGCCCGTCCAGCGCCGTATCGTTTATGCAATGTCCGAGTTAGGACTTAATAATACGGCGAAATATAAAAAATCAGCGAGGACGGTCGGTGACGTACTAGGTAAATATCACCCTCATGGTGATATTGCCTGTTATGAAGCGATGGTGCTAATGGCTCAACCGTTTTCTTACCGCTATCCATTGGTTGATGGTCAAGGAAACTGGGGTGCGCCTGATGATCCTAAATCTTTCGCCGCGATGCGTTATACCGAATCACGGCTATCAAAATACGCAGAAGTATTATTGAGCGAGCTTGCGCATGGCACAGTGGACTGGATCCCTAACTTTGATGGCACTTTGAATGAGCCAAAAATGTTGCCAGCGCGTTTACCGAATATTTTGCTCAATGGTACAACGGGGATCGCCGTTGGGATGGCGACAGATATCCCACCTCATAATGCACGGGAAGTGGCTCAAGCCTTGGTTGCTCTATTGGATAAGCCAACGCTGTCGCTGGATGACATTATGTCGTATGTTCCTGGTCCAGATTTCCCAACCGAAGCAGAGATTATCTCTTCCCGAGAGGATATTCGTAAGATCTATCAAAATGGTCGCGGCTCGGTTCGTATGCGTGCTGTTTGGGAAAAAGAGGATGGCAATGCGGTTATTACTGCTCTGCCTCATCAAGTTTCTGGGGCGAAAGTGCTTGAGCAGATTGCAAGCCAGATGCGCGCGAAGAAATTACCGATGGTGGATGATTTACGTGATGAGTCCGATCACGAAAATCCTACACGCCTAGTCATTGTGCCGCGTAGTAATCGTGTTGACCTCGAACAAGTGATGAATCACCTGTTTGCGACGACAGATCTCGAGAAAAGCTATCGCGTTAACCTCAACATGATAGGTCTTGATAATCGTCCAGCAGTTAAAGGGTTGGTAGATATACTCAATGAATGGATTGTTTACCGCCGTCAAACGGTACGTAATCGCCTTAATCATCGTTTAGAAAAGGTTCTTAGACGCTTACATATTTTAGACGGTTTATTAATTGCTTATCTTAACATTGATGAAGTTATTGAGATCATCCGTACGGAAGATGAGCCAAAACCTGTCTTAATGTCGCGCTTTAATCTCTCTGATACGCAAGCAGAAGCTATCTTAGAATTAAAATTACGTCATTTGGCTAAACTCGAGGAGATGAAAATTCGAGGCGAGCAAGATGAATTAATTAAAGAGCGTGATGAATTACAAAGTATTTTAGGCTCCGAGCGTAAGCTAAATACGCTGATTAAAAAAGAAATTCAGGCTGACGCCAAAGCTTATGGGGATGAGCGTCGCTCGCCACTGCGTGAACGTGAAGAAGCAAAAGCATTGAGCGAACATGAAATTCTACCTTCAGAGCCGATTACCGTTGTATTGTCAGAAATGGGCTGGGTACGCAGTGCGAAAGGGCATGATATTGAGCCTTCTAATCTGAGTTATAAGGCTGGAGATAGTTTCAAAGGTGCCGCTCGAGGTAAAACCAATCAGCCTGTTGTTTTCCTAGATACGACAGGGCGTAGTTATTCGGTTGACCCATTAGAGCTACCTTCCGCACGCAGTCAAGGGGAGCCATTAACCGGGCGTTTATCACTACCGCCGGGGGCGACCGTCGAACATGTTCTGATGGCCCAAGATGAGCAAAAATATTTAATGGCATCGGATGCGGGTTATGGTTTTATTTGTACCTTTAATGATCTTGTCACCAAGAACAAAACAGGTAAGGCTCTGATTAATCTGCCGGATAACGCCAAGATCCTCACACCAATTGAGATCAATAATGAGCAAGAAGATGTACTGTTAGCCATTACTAAGGCTGGTCGTATGTTAATGTTCCCTGTTGCTGATTTGCCTCAATTGTCGAAAGGGAAAGGTAATAAGATCATCAATATTACCGGTGCTCAAGCGGCAAGTGGTGAAGACCTTCTTGTTTGGTTATTAGTGCTGCCAGCACAGGCTTCAATTACGCTCTATTTCGGTAAACGGAAACTGAGATTGAAATCGGAAGAGTTGCAAAAATATCGTGCAGAAAGAGGGCGTCGTGGTACATCACTACCTCGTGGCTTGCATAATATTGAGCGAATTGAAGTTGAAACTGCGGATGCAGACAAATAATAATAGTGCAATTTTATTATGGGATTGATTATGCTCTAAATACGTAAAGGTCAGCCAGCCGATAGCGGAATCAATCGTGCTGACAATGCTGCACTTGAAGTATGGCGAGGATAATCAAGTTCTGATTATTTAGACAGAGGTCTCTATGCTAGCGCTGATTAGGGCCATTATTGTGATTATTTATACAATATTGGTGTGTGTATTTGGGGGAATTTATTGTTTATTTAGCCCTCGTGATCCAAAACATGTGATGGTTTTTGGCCATATGTTTGGGCGGTTATCAACATTATTTGGCATAAAAATTATTAACCGCGTTCCAGAAAAAGCGAAAAAATATGGCCCGAGCATTTATATTGGTAACCACCAAAATAACTATGACATGGTCACAATGTCGAATGGTGTTCAACCAAGAACGGTGACAGTAGGGAAAAAAAGTTTAGTGTTGATCCCGTTTTTTGGTTTTCTGTACTGGATCACGGGGAATATTTTGATCGACCGTTCGAATCGTTCAAAAGCGCATAACACAATTTCGCAAGTGGCTGAACAAATCAAAAAACATCAAATTTCAATTTGGATGTTTCCAGAGGGAACTCGTAGCCGTGGTCGTGGGTTGCTACCTTTTAAAACAGGGGCATTTCATGCGGCGATTGCTGCGGGTGTACCAATTGTACCGGTTTGTGTTTCTACCACTCAAGGAAGGATCAAACTCAACCGTTGGAATAATGGTCATGTGATCGTTGAAATGTTAGAGCCAATAGAGACAAAAAACTATTCCAAGGAGCAAGTCAGGGAGCTCGCTGAATATTGCCATGATTTGATGGAAGCTAAAATTAAGCAGCTCGATGAAGAGATTGCTGAAATAGACAAGCAAAATAAATAAGTTGTTCGGCACGATGACTTAACATGACGCCCTTTTCTGAATAGGTTATCTCATCAGAAAAGGGCGTTTTTATTTAATGAATCACATGATCCTGTTTACACGTCTAATTACATTTTATCTTGTCATTTTTGACTATTAAATTTTATTTATCGTTATAGATATTTTTAGAGTTTCATCTATTTTCGCGATATCATTACAACCCATTTGTATCAAGTTTAAGATTATGGCCCAATGATGGGTTATGCTAGCGCGAACCTAAAATTAACGATTAAATTGGCTTATATTGCGAATATCTAACAATAATTAGCGCTGCTATTTTTAGTTTAGTGGAGAATTTATGTCATTCAGTCGGCGTCAGTTTCTGCTTATTGCAGGGCTGGCTTTGTGTTTGGTCAATACATCAAACTATGCTTTTGCGAGCGGTAATGGCAAAAACCCGCTCCCTGTTCCTCCATTATTAGAATCCAAATCAGGACAGCCGTTATTTTTGACATTACAAAAAATACATTGGTCGTTTGATGGGAAATACTCTGCGGATATATGGGGGGTTAATGGTTCTTATCCAGGTCCAACGGTAAAAGTAAAAAATGGCGATGATATTAAGCTGATTTATAGTAATCGCTTACCTGAGTCTGTTTCCATGACAGTTAGTGGCCTGCAAGTTCCTGGTACTCAAATAGGTGGAGCGGCAAGGTTAATCTCTTCAGGAGCCGATTGGTCTCCTGTGATCCCTATTCGTCAACCCGCAGCGACCCTTTGGTATCACGCGAATACAGAAGGCAAAATGGGGCCTCAAATTTATAATGGTCTATTAGGGATGTGGATCATTGAAGATGATTCAACGAAGAATCTGCGACTACCAAAACATTATGGCGTCGATGATTTTCCTATTATTATCCAAGATAAGCGCTTAGATAATTTTGGGGTTCCTGAATACCAAGCCAATGAGGACGGTTTTCTTGGGGATACGTTATTAGTTAACGGTGTTCAAGACCCTTATATTGAAGTTTCCCGTGGCTGGATCCGTTTACGCTTATTAAATGCCTCTAATTCGAGGCGCTATGTCATGAAAATTAGCGATGGGCGTCCTTTTGTGATGATAGCCTCCGATCAAGGATTATTGACATCACCAGTCAAAGTGCCTGAACTGTCGTTGGCACCGGGTGAACGTCGAGAAGTCTTGATTGATATGGCAAAAACAGAAGAGCTTACCATTACAGCGGGTGAATCAGCGAGCTTTATGGATAGAGTGAAGAGTTTATTTGAACCTTCAACAACACTCATATCGACCAATGTGTTGACTATCAAAGCAACAGGGTTAATGTCTTTGGTGACTGATGATGTTCCTACTCAGTTAGTTGAAGATAAAACTCAGATCACTTCATCTATTCGTAATCGTGATATTCACCTTAATGAACCTTATGGCATCAATAATACGACAAAAGATACTCGTCGTATTGATCTATCAAGCCAACAAGGTGGGTGGGAGCGCTGGGCCGTAACCAGTAATGTTCCTCAACCTTTTCATATTGAAGGGGTTCGTTTTAAAGTGATTAACCGTAATGGACAACCGACACCACCGGAGGATTTCGGCTGGAAAGATACAGTTTGGGTTGATGGTAAAACAGAACTATTGGTACAAATGATGCAGCCATCCTATGAGCACTTTCCATTTTTATTCTACAGCAACAATTTAGAAAAAGCGGATTTAGGCTCAGTGGGGCAACTGGTCGTGGCACCCGAAAATTAATGTTAAATCGGGAGTGTTAGAAATTCTGTGTCATCCTAGTAAACGACCTCAAAAAGGAAGGGCTGATGACACAACCTTTCGATTTTGATAAAACCTTAAAATTACTTCAAGAGGGGCAGGTATTGATCGGCAAAGGCGGTATCCTGACCCCATTGAGACTCTTATTTGGCGAATGATATCAATGCCAATCGCCGAAATGGTATCACTAAGAAAACCATCAAAATATCAACGGGTAACGTTGAACTGGCAACGAGACCTGATCGTAATGGTTCTTTCGAACCGTAACGGGTGAAAAAGCACCAAGCGACATTATCGAATGAGGTCGAGCATAAAATAATACGTTTTTTGCTCTGAGTATGAGTTACTCGGGTATTAGCCGAGAATTGAAGAACTGTATGCTTTTAGTCTCTCACCTGCCGCGATTAGCGCAGTGACTGGCAAAGTTATTCTGAACTCAAACTATGGCAACAGCAACCACCGGATATGGTGGGTTGGAAACAAAATATGCTAGCTATCTATAACCAAATAATTGAAGACCTCATGACGATCAATCCAGAGCTGCAAGTGATTCATAAGCTATTTTAACCACGGCGATTAGACGGTCGTTGATCGTCTTTGAATATTTACGTGCTAATATTGATAATATAAAGAGTATCAAAATAACAGTTGGAATAGATGAGATGTTTTCTGTTAGTAAAACTTCTCGATTTGATAACAGGTTTCTTATGGAAAGAATAAAATAATGAATAGAATGGAGCTAATCAATAAATATATAGAAACTGAATTGAAAGACATAGAAGTTAGTACTATAGATTTGAAAAAAAAGATAGATAGTCGGTTTTATAAAGATATAGAAATAGATATTACAAGAAAGCCTGTTGATAAGTATATAAATTATCTTGTAGCTCTTGATTCTGCAATGGGAATTACTGGGTTGCTTTATACGAAAGAAATCTACTCAAATGTGAATGAAAAATCTTATGCTTTTGAGAAATTCTTTTGGCATAGAAATGTTTCTTTTTTAGCTAGTTATTATAACCTATTTAAGGATAAAAATTTATCTTTAGATTTTTCTGAACAAGGCGAAATTTTACTGATGGATTTTGCTTGTGATGACTTTAGAATTGGGCACCTTTGCTACGATAGAATTATTGAGAATATTCAATCGGGTAAAATGGCAAAATCACTCCCTATGTATACTCGCCCACAGAAGCTAGGCGTATTTGCCGTTGAAATGTTGGCAAGCGAAAAAAATCAAACCATAGATTGGGAGAGTGCAGGTATTCCTATCGATCCGTTTTATCAACGTTTTTGCCAAGAAGCGTTATATAATGAAAATCACGATGTTGTCGCCCAATGGCTTATTGCACTGTGTGATCGTCATGTCGAATGGTCCGCTTTATTTGACTGGGATGAAAATGAACAAAGTGCGACAGGCTATGAAATAGATATGGAAATATTATTAGCGTGGCCGTTTGAATATCAAGCCGTCAAAAATTTCCGCGCCAAACATGGCTTAACTACTCCTATCATCGATCACCCATTACTTAAAACCCCGATGGCAATTGAACATCGCCCTGATATGGTGGGTTGGAAGCAAAATAGGCCCGCTATTTATGATCAGATGATTGAAGACTTGATCACGATTAATACAGAGCTGCAAGTGATTCATAAACTATTTTAATCACGGTAAATCACCGATGGTTTACCATCTTTAGATACAGGTAATATTATGAAGCAGACGGCAGAAAGAAAACAAATTATTTGTGATAATAAGCTGTAAGCCTTTTATCTTGATGCAGTTCACTATTTTGAAGAGGAATATCAAGCTGTCTTAGAACACAATGAAATTAAGCGAGAGGCCTTGTTTAATCAATTAAAGAAAAATTATTTGCACTTTGAATCTATTGGTCGAGCAAGTCAACTTGATGAAAATTAATGGGGTCTCAGTAGCATTAGAAGGACACAAGGTGGTTTGTGGGTGTGTGCTTGTCGCAGTGGGTTAAGCAAGCAGTAAAAAAGTATCTTGAGCGGGGTGTTTTAATCATAGGGGTTAAAACAATAAAGAATGAGTGAATACAGTTGTTAGTCAGTATGTTAGTTTTAAATAATGAATGATTATAAAGATGATTTCATTTGCAAAATTGAGTCACCTCTACCACCGATGCGGTATATCGACAGTGAAAAAGCGTTAGATGAGGCTAATTGCACTCTGGGTTTTATTAATGAGGAAAAGATATAATGGGAATAGTTGCCTTTGTCAAAAAACACATGACATTAAAATCCAATTTTGATCGTGCCAAGAAACAACGCTTTGTATCTAATCACGAACGTTACCAAAATAATGTTGAGCTTGAAGAGTTAACCTTTATTGATGAAATTAATGCTAAACAATTTGCCATTGCGAATATTAATCGAGGAAAACGTGATGTTGGGGCAATGAGCTTTTTTCTGGTTATTTTAGTTTTTTTTATAGTAATTTTGAGTGTACTAATAAAGTCAAATATAGATAACTACAATAGTTTTGTTAGCACCATCTCAATGTATGAGAAAAAGTATAATCTTTATAAAGAAAAAAATATAACATTGACTAAAAAAATTAAGGAGCTTAGACCATTTTATGGTGAAGGCAATAAAAGCTTTGGGGTTTTCTTTGTCGATTACTATTTATGGGGAGGGCATGTCGATAAAGTTGGAGGTAAGGACGTTACTCTTATAATTTTCACGTTAATTTTTGGTATTTTTACCAGTATTGTGGGTTATATAATCTTTTTAAAGCCGCTACCAGTCCTGATTTTTGATCGAGAGAAAAAATATGTCTATAGCTATTTAAAAGGGAAAGTTTCAGCAGACCGCTATGAATATATTGAGTATGGTCATGCCCCGATTATGCTTGCAGTCCGGTTATATAGCATTAATACTGAAAATGGTGAATTGCAGGAAGAGATGTTTTTGCCTTATACATCAGCCATGTCAAACCTTAACTTTAATACAGCTAATGAAGCCAATATCTTTGTCAGCTTTGTGAATACTTTTATGCGTGAAGGGCGTGAAGCGGTAATGGACAGTGATTATAAGCAGCCAAAACCTTTACTCTTACTTTCTCGCAATAAATTACCAAAAGATTTTGAGGCACAAATTGAAGCCATACTGATTAAACGTGACGAGGAGAAAGCTCTGAATGCGTAGCACAGTTAACGGTCGTAAAATTATTTTAAAAAATGATACCACCAACACAGGTGGTACAGTGCTTACGGGGTCTTCCCTTGCCAAACAAATTCAAGGAGTCGCCAGTGTGGGCGACTCGGTTTAATGAAAATCAGGAATATCCGTCGCACTTGAAGGTCACAAAGTGGCTTGTGGTTGCTCTGGTGGGTGTGTGCTTGTCGCAGTGGATTAAGCAAGTAGTAAAAAAGTATCTTGAGCGGGGTGTTGTAATCAATGGGGTTAAAACAATAAAGAATGAGTGAATACAGTTGTTAGTCAGTATGTTAGCTTTAAATAATGAATGATTATGAAGATGATTTCATTTGCAAAATTGAGCCACCGCCACCTGAGTGGGGTCACGTTTGAAATCAAAACGACGATGAAGGATAAGTTTGGTCCAAATTCAACACCAAACGGAGGGAAGTTAAGTGAAATTCGGAAAGATTACATAGGTAATATGAAGCTACATCTTGATACCTCTATAAACTCTTTTTTAAATGATAAAAATAGTTATTCTTTAACTATTAAAGAAGCTACTTTACTGAAGGAAATAAATAGTAGCTAGTAAAAAATCAAATAGCTGGTTATAAAGTAACAGTGGGGTTAGATAATAGTTTCAATCCTGCATCTAATAATAAATATGATACTATGTCCGTCGCAGAGGATTTAAAAAAATGAAGCGAACCCAAAAAGTTATTCAGTATATAGAAAAAATAATGAAAGATTCAACGAATGATGTCGATAAAATCAATGAGTTTATATCTAACTCAAGGTTAGATAGTTTAAATAAATTACAGGGGTTAAATAACTCAGAGCGTTATATTGACTATCAAATTTTATTGAGTTATTTGTTAACAGCTACAGATACAATATACATGCGGCAAATATACAAAAAAGATAACAATTCACCATATGAACTCGAAAAACTTTACTACCATTATAATTTACTCTTTATTTTGAATTATAATGATGTCGATAAGAACAGAGAACATTTCTTAGATCTTGCCAAGCAAGGTGAAATTTTACTCATGGATTTTGCTTGTAATGATTTTCGAATAGGGCACTTTTGCTACGATAAAGTTATTGAAAGTATTCAATCGGGTAAAATGGCAGAATCACTCCCTATGTACACTCGACCACAGAAATTAGGTGTCCTAGCGATTGAAATGCTGGCAAGCGAGAAAAACCAAACAATAGATTGGGAAAGCGCCGGAATTCCTATTGACCCATTCTATCAACGTTTCTGCCAAGAAGCATTGTATAATGAAAATCACGATGTTATCGCTCAATGGCTTGTTACATTGTGCGATAAACATATCGAATGGTCGGCCATGTTTAGGGATAATGACGACGAACAACGTTCAACGGGATATGAAATTAACATGGAGCTTTTAGTCTCTTGGCCTTTTGAATATCAAGCGGTTAAAAATTTCCGGGCTAAACATGGATTAACCACCCCTGTCATAGATCATCCGCTATTAAAAACGCCAATGGCGATCGAACACCGTCCTGATATGGTGGGCTGGAAGCAAAATATGCCATCAATTTATTATCAGATAATTGATGACCTCATTACGATTAATCCCGAGCTGCAAGTTATTCATAAACTATTTTAATCATGAACAATAGGCGGTTAATTTACCGCTTTTTAAAATGGGTAATGTCATGAAGCTGACGGCACAAAGTAAACAAATTATTTGTGATAATAAGCTGCAAGCTTTTTATCTTGATGCAGTTCACTACTTTGAAGAAGAACATCGCGTAGCATTAGATCACCATGAAATTAAGCGAGAGGCCTTGTTTAATCAATTAAAGAAAAATTATGTGTATTTTGAATCTATTGGTTGAGCAAGCCAATATTTGTGTGTTACGCAGACAACATTCATGCTCTATTGTGGGAAATTTTACGCACAGTCACCGTTATTTCAAACGGTACAAGAGCATCTTGAGCAAGTAGTTTTGTTCAAAGACTCAAAAGTAAAGTATGGTTAGAAGGTATGATTGAGTATTATCAAACTCTCGATTTATCACACAACGTCAGTGAAATCATCGATTATGCCAAAAAATGCTATCTGGTTATCGGTAATGAACCCTTGATACTAAAATCAGGAATTGAATTGTTTCTATTAAAGGATATGAATAAATAATTTACTGATAACTATAAAGAAAAAGAGTTATTCTTAAAGCAAGTACTGGAAAATATCAATACAGTGCAGATACGTAAAGAGAACATTGTCTTTCTCTGTCTCGTTGCACAATATTTAGACGGGTTAAACTGTTTTTGAACCATGTAGATAGACTCATTAAAATAGAGTCAATAATGCGTAGCACAGTTAATGGTCGTAAAATTATTTTAAAAAATGATACCATCGGCACAGATGGCATGGTGCTGACCGGTTCATCCCTTGCCAAACAAATCCAAGGAGTCGCCTGTGTGAGTGAATCAGTTTATTGCCCTTTATGTAAAACAACAGGTGCTATCGTCGAGGGCGACGGTTTAATGAAAATCAACGGAATTCCCGTCGCACTTGAAGGTCACAAAGTGGCTTGTGCGTGTGTGCTTGTCGCAGTGGATTAAGCAAGCAGTAAAAAAAGTATCTTGAGCGGGGTGCTTTAATCATAGGGGGTAAAACAATAAAGAATGAGTGAATACAGTTGTTAGTCAGTATGTTAGTTTTAAATAATGAATGATTATAAAGATGATTTCATTTGCAAAATTGAGCCACCGCCACCTGAGTGGGTTACGTTTGAAATCAAAACGACGATGAAGGATAAGTTTGGGTCAAATGCAACACCAAAAAGTGGTGAGCCAAGTGAATCTCAAAAAGATTATATTGGAAATATAAGTAAGCATACTGGTCTAGTAAATATATCTTTTGTTCAAGGACATAATGATTATAATTTAAGTAGAGCTCAAAGGAAAATGTTAGTTTAAATTAAAAAAGATATCAGTAAGAGTAATATTGCAGGTTTTAAATTAACGGTTGCTATTGATGGTAAATTGGATGTGTCAAGCAATAATAAATACGGTTCTTTCTATATAATTGAGGCGTTTAAATAAATGACCAGAGCAAATGATATAATTAAATATGTAGAAAAAAGAGTCAATCAAACAACTAGGGATGTTAATGACATTGAAGATCTTATAAATGAAGATTTTATTGAAAGCATTGAAGATGTAATGCATGATAATAATGAGAATAAATATATTGATTACATGTCTATTTTGGACTTTAATGCATCATCAATTGCAATGATATATATGTTTCAGTTGTATAAAAAAGTTAATAAAGTTTTCTACACATTTGAACGTTTTTTTTATCATAAGAATTTAAACTATATATTGGGTTATTATGATAACTATAAAAGACACAAATGCTTTTTTAACCTTGCTGAGCAAGGCGAAATTTTATTAATGGATTTCGCTTGTGACGATTTTAGAGTTGGACATCTTTGCTACGATAAAATCATTGAAAGTATTCAATCGGGAAAAATGGCAAAATCCCTTCCAATGTATACCCGTCCTCAAAAATTAGGCGTGTTAGCCATTGAAATGCTGGCAAGTGAAAAAAATCAGACCATAGATTGGGAGAGTGCAGGTATTCCTATTGACCCGTTTTATCAACGATTCTGCCAAGAAGCACTTTATACTGAAAGTCATGACGTTATAGAACAATGGTTGATTACTTTATGTGACAGGCATATTGAATGGTCTGCATTATTTGCAGAGAATGAGAATGAACAAAGCTCAACAGGCTATGAAATTGATATGGAAATTTTATTAGCGTGGCCTTTTGAATACCAAGCCGTAAAAAATTTCCGTGCACGACACGGGTTAACAACGCCTATTATTGATCATACGCTATTAAGAACCCCCATGGCTATAGAGCACCGTCCAGATATGGTGGGGTGGAAACAAACGATGCCTGCTATTTATAATCAAATAATTGATGATATCATTACAATTAACCCAGAATTGAAAGTTATTCATACACTATTTTAACCTCGATAAATAGACAGGGATTCGCTTTTTTCTGTCATCCCTTATATATCTAATTTGTTTAATCCAATGAGTTGTCAATTCAGATTAAAGGGTCCGGTGCATACTGGTACAATTCAGTCCACTTACCAGCACTATCGAGTCTCGTTGGATAAAACGACCTAAATCTGGGGCGTAGTAGTGGTACGTGTTATAGTGTAATCCTACCTCTTTGTTGAAATAAGAAGCGGATGTTGGAGCAGGTTTCACATTTTATTGTCAATATGTTAAATGCTTGTCTGGGGGAATATCGGGCAGAGAAGATACCCATGTTATCAAGCAACAAAACTAGTTCCCATTGAATATTCGGTATTTTTTCAATTGCTAGTGGCCTTTTCTCACGTACGCAGAGCGCTTTTTTAACTCGACATTTTAGATTGAGTCCTAAACGGCCATAAACGCGTTTATGATTAAAGGGATAGCCTTCAAATCGCAAACGGTAATCGTATTTCCAAAATCCAGATTGTGGTGACTGGGTTAAAACGGATTGTATATCCTCGATCACCGCTCGATTTTTTTCACATCAATCTCACTGCCGACGATAAAACGTTGCCCCGGACAACAAAGTCATCTGACAAGCCTTACTGACTGATAAACCTGCCTCTTTTATTGATTGAACGCAGGACGTCTTCCCCGTTAGTTACTACCAACCTTTTTTGCAAAAAGCGCTTTCATCGCATGGTTTTCAAGGCTGACTTAAGCGTTGAGTTTTTTTCAAGCTCTTTTAATGGTTTAACATCATTGGATTACATACGTAAGCGGTTAATGAACCACACATACTAAACAAACTCGTCATTTGCCATAGTAGCTTTTTCATTGGAGGGACTATGGAACAACAAAGTAAACGAGAATACTGGACTGCAATTCTAGAGCAGCAACGACAAAGTAATTTAGGCATTAAGCAGTTTTGCTCGGAGCAAAACATAAGCTATCAGACTTTTCACTATTGGTCGAAAAAGCTCACGCAATCCGAGCCTGAAACCAGGGTTCAACCTATCGTGGTGACAGAGCCTACCGTGAGCACAAGTTGTGTTGTGTTAATTCTCAATAATGGCATTCGAGCAGAACTGCCGGCAACGCTTAGCTCGCAACAAATTAAGACTTGGTTTGAAGCGCTACAATGATACCAACAGGTAAGGTTTTCCTCATCTCTGGAGTCACGGACATGCGTAAGTCCATTGATGGACTATCGTTGATTGTCGCGGAGACTCTTGAGATGGATCCGTTTAGTGAGTCTTGGTTCATTTTCTGCAATCGTACCCGAGATAAATTGAAAATCTTGTTTTGGGATACTAATGGCTTCTGGCTGTACTATCGTCGCTTAGAAAAAGGGACCTTCAAGTGGCCAAGACCCAGTGAGGACGGAGCCATTCATATTACTAAGCAACAACTGGGTTGGCTTCTTTCGGGGTTAACGCTCGAACATGCCAAAGCTCATCGTCCACTTCATAATCTAGAAGTGTGACCGCTGATACTGATCGTCACGTTGGGCTTGAACGATCCTTTTTTGCTGTCATACTTAAGTCATTGAGATGACCAGAGCCCAGACATGACCGACCTCCCTGATGATATCGACCAGCTAAAAGCTATGCTGCTTGAGCTTCACCAACAGAACGAAGCAAAAGATAAACTCCTTGCGGCAAAGCAAGAGGAGGTTGCCGAGCTCAAAACCAAAATTGAGTTGTTGATTGAACAGCTCAATTTAAGTAAGTCAAAGCGCTTCTCATCACAAAGTGAAAAAATACCCAAAGGTACCTTTAACGAAGCGGAGCAACAAAAGAGTACGGCTAAATCCGACGACGACAAGAAAAAAACAGGCCGTAAGCCTTTTCCAAAAGAGCTCGAGCGTGAAGTTCATAAACATGAACTCAATGCCCCTTATTGCGACTGCTGCGACGAGCCTTTACATCAATGTGGTGTTGAAACTTCTGAAGAGCTGAAAATCATCCCACAGAAGGTTAGTGTTATACGTCACGAGCGAACCAAGTACGCTTGCCGGCAGTGTGAAAAAACACAGACTGAAACAAAGATTATCACAGCCCCAAAACCCGCAAGTATGATCCCTAAAAGCCTAGGGAGTGCAGATGCATTCGCCGCTGTAGTCACAGCAAAATACGTTGATGCTCTGCCACTCTATCGCCAAGTGGATATTCTCAATCGCTCTGGTATAGATATTAGCCGCGCTACACTGGCCAACTGGTGCGTTCAGTTAGGAAGCAAAGTGCAAGTCATTATTGATGCAATGAAAAGTGAGTTATTGAAAGAAAAGCTCATCTGCGCGGACGAAACCACTGTTCAAGTATTACGTGAAGAAGATAAGAAAGCACAATCTAAGTCATATATGTGGGTCTATCGTAGCGGTGAGTTCGTCAATAACCCAGTGGTTATCTACGACTATCAAGCCAGCCGCAGAGCAGAGTGCGTACAAGACTTTTTAGGTAGTTACTCTGGTTACTTGCTATCGGATGGCTACAGTGCATACGACAAACTTGAGGACGTGACTCAAGCTGCTTGCATGGCGCATGTACGCAGAAAGTTCACTGATGCTCAAAAAGCTTCACCATCAAAAAAAGCGGGCAAGCCAGAAAAAGCACTGAACTTTATTAGCAAACTATACGGTATTGAAAAGAAAGCCAAAGGGCTTGACGCAAAATCTCGACACCAACTACGACAAGAAGAAGCCAAACCTATTTTAGATGAGTTCAAGCAATGGCTTGACAGTCAAAACGTTCTCCCTAAAGGATTACTTGGCAAAGCCATCACTTATACGCAAAACCAGTGGCCTAAGCTGCTTACCTACCTTGAAGACGGCGATATAAGTATCGACAACAATGTGACCGAACGAGATATAAGGCCGTTCACGACAGGTCGCAAAAATTGGATGTTCTCAACGTCGGTAGGCGGAGCAAAGGCGAGTGCAAACTTGTATAGCCTCGTGATGACTTGCCGCGCTAATGACATGAACCCTTATTATTACTTCCAACACCTGTTTACCGAGTTACCAAAACGAAGTCCGAAAGATGATGTGTCGGATCTCATGCCATGGAACGTAGAAATCAGTGAGGTTGAGTAAAGCTTTACTGGTTCATTAAGCGCTTACATCGCCACAATCGGGATTTTGGAAATGCTATTTCCGACTACGATTTCAAGGCTATCCCTTTAATCATAAACGAGTTTATCGCGTTTATTGTCAATTGGGGCTAAACCTGAAACGACGGGTTAAAAAAGTGCTTCCGAAGCGTGAAAAGAAGCCATTAGTGATAGAAAAATTCCCAAATATTCAATGGGCACTGGATTTTATGCTCGACAGTTTATATTGCGGTAAGCGGTTCAGAGCCCTCAATATTATTGATGAAGGAACATGTGAATGTTTAGCGATTGAGGTTGATACGTCACTACCGGCTGAGCGTGCCATCAAGGGGGCTTGACCGTTTAAAAACCGAAAGAGGGTTACCGAAGCAGATCCGAGTCGATAATGGTCCTGAATTCATTTCAGTTAATTTATTGAATTATTGTGAAGATAACCAAATTTTGCTGTGCCGTATTCAGCCGGGAAAACCACAACAAAATGGGTTCATCGAACGTTTTAGTAGCTCGTTTCGCCGTGAATTTTTAAATGCGTATTTATTTGAATCTTTAAGCCAAGTTCGAGAATTAGCATGGTTTTGGCAACAAGATTATAACCAAAATCGAACGCACGAAAGCTTAAATCACCTCCCTCCGGAGGCCTATCGTAAACAGTTAGAAAACTCTAGTTTAGGGTGTCTCAATTAATGGGAAGTGGACATAACCTTAAAGGTCAGTGGCTGAAAGAGGCAGTTTTTGAGACCGGCTTCTCCTTTACCATTAAGATTTTAAACGGCTGTTGGGTATTAATACCGGACTATGAGGATATCCGAGCAATAAAGCAACAAAACCAGCAACAGCAAGCTCAGTTCGCCGCATTTAAACTTAAGATTAAGGCGCTGTTCGGGGGAGTGATCTAACGACAATTTACTTGCTTTGGTGTAATATTTGTAGCTAAAACGGGTAATTACACGAGCTTGTAATTTAAATCATAAGTTCGTCAATATCTTTACGATAATTCTACTTCTACTGAAAAATCGAAAGCAGTTAAACCGGCATCTTCTACTCTTTGTTTAAACTTATCCGTAACAAAAACCCGACTAATATCTTCGTCAATAGTAAATAGATACTCATCTGTAATGTTACTTTTAATGAGGACTGGCTTCTCAATCATTAATCCATTGGGATATTCCCGATAAACAGAATTCTTTCTGTCAAAACATTCTGAAAGCGGATTGGTTGGATAATAGCCAACGAATTTTTTCCGTTTGCTCTCAGTTTTAACTGGTAATATTTGCCCCCTTGAACTCAGAATATCAGATAAGGATACTAATGCACCCTCACTAAAAACCATAAATGGAGATAGAGCGCTGCTAAAGTCAAATTGATAATTTTTCTTACCAAAATCATTAGCCCTTAGTTCTAGAACTATATTGGTATATGTGTTGTTAAATTTTTGCCATTTTTGTCCCATTGCTCTTGCTATTATGCTTTCTTCTCTCGCAGGATAATCTTGGATAAAAGAGCAGTAATTCATTGCATCGGATTTTAAATAATATATTTTATTACTCATAATATTTTGTACCAACTCGCATCTCGACTTGAAGAAGAAAGAATGTTACGGATGTTTGATAATTCATCTAAAACACCTTGTTTTCCACCAGTTAGGTCTGCCTGAATTATTCGTTCATTAACCGCATCGATGTAGTTATTCGGATGTCTACCGTTATGTTTAATACCAGACAGCGACTCATCAATGTTATTTTTATTAGGCAAGAAAACCCCATTACTAGCATCATCAATATCAATGCCATGTTTTTTTAGAATATCCCTCGCTGGTTTCACTCCTTTAGATGTATCCCCTACTATGTGGTGAGCGGCTGAGTTTGCAGGTCTAGGAGTACCAACTGAAACCATATTTCTCGATAGTTTAATCGCACACTGTCCCCACGGATCCACCCATGTCAGCGGATTTGGCGCATACTGATACAGATTTAACCCGCCTGCTAACCCTATCGGGTCTTGCTGGGTAAAGCGGCCTAAATCCGGGGCGTAGTACCTGAAAGTATTATAGTGCAGACCGGTCTCTTTGTCGAAATATTGCCCTTGGAAACGCAGGTTTTGTTCACTGTTAAACTCACTGGTAGGGTGGGCCTGACGCTGTAAATTCCCCCAAACACCCTATTGGCCTTAGCTAAAAATTATATATTCAATACTATAACATATGGTTTAATATTAATATCGTTAAGTTAGTAGTCATTAACCTAATGTAACTCAACACAAAAGCCATGTTTACTGAATATATCCGTTAAAATTGAAATATAGCTTTCTGAATATTTTTTTATGTTTTTGGTAGTGTCGATATTTTTTATCAATATATTACTATTAAGGAAGGTTATTTTTTTTTCCATTACTTTTTATATTTATTAGACTATCGTCTAGTGCGTCTAAATTGCTGCCAATATAACCTTTCCATCCAAAAAATGCCTCACCCAGTAAGCAATATAAACTTGGTATGTCAGATATATGAGTACAGTCAATTACAATTTTTTTTTTGATATCATTGTACTTAATGCCGCTCTGTTCTAAGCATAGCTCTAACCATATTTTTTTATATTCAATTGACATGTCTCTCCAATTAATATTGGTATCATTCAAATTCCATAATGAAAGGAGTCTAGAATAATTATTAATATATCTAGAGTTAGTAATACTATCAAGTGATGAAAGTAATATACAATTGTTTTGATTTCTATTAAATTTAGCTGAATCAATGATATCAAATGAAGCTAAATATTCATATCCATGTGGTTTGGCGATGCTTAAATTTGTTAAGCTATCAATCTTAAAGTTCTGATTTGAGCAATTTATCCATATATCTTTCAAAAAAACCATATAGAAATGTTCTACTTTGATTATTTTTATCAAATCCACATGTCCAATTTCTACGTTATTTGATTCTAATTTTAGCTTAAATGGCATACTAAATCCTTATACATTGGTTCTATTCAATTAACACTTAATGTTACCCATCGGTTTCCAGTCTGAATGAATTTTTTGATAATGATCTAAGGTATATCCATACTTTAGAATAAGGAATACCCATAGAATTCACACCATTGAGTTGTAAAACCCGATGATTGTTGTCAAGTCTAGGTACTTCATATTCTATAGCGCCTTACCATTTTAGGTATTCTTTTCCTTGATATATTTTAGGATTACCTTTGGTATCTAAACGAGGAACACCGCCTCCACTTTTTATACATCTAATGCGGCATTAAATAAGTCTTGTATTTTCTTAGAGTAATTAGGTTGCTTGTTCTTCGCCCAACCCCACGGGTCCACCCATGTCAGTGGATTCGGTGCATACTGGTACAGATTTAACCCACCCGCTAACCCTATCGGGTCTTGCTGGGTAAAGCAGCCTAAATCCGGGGCGTAGTACCTGAAAGTATTATAGTGCAGGCCGGTTTCTTTGTCGAAATATTGCCCTTGAAAACGCAGGTTTTGTTCACTGTTAAACTCACCGGTAGGGCGGGTCTGACGCTGTAAATTCCCCCAAACACCCTATTGGCCTTGCTAAACGATATTGTCCACTCCCCATTAATTAAGACACTGCAATTTAGAGTTTTCTAACTGTTTACGATATACCTCTGGAGGGGGGGATTTAAGCTTTCGTGCGTTTGATTTTGGTTATAATCTTGTTGCCAAAACCACACCATTTCACGTACTTGGCTTAATGACTCAAATAAATATGCATTTAAAAATTCACTGCGGAATGAGCCATTAAAACGTTCGATAAAGCCATTTTGTTGTGGCTTACTGGGTTGAATATGACATAGCTCAATCTGATTATTTGTACAATAATTCAATAGGTTGGTTGAAATAAGCTCAGGTCCATTATCCACGCGTATTTGTTTCGGCACTCCTCTGTCGACTTTTAAGCGTTCAAGCACTCTAATAACCCGTTCAGCTGGCAACGATGTATCCACTTCAATCGCCAAACATTCACGTGTTCCCTCATCAATAATATTCAATATTCTGAAATGCTTACCACAATATAAACTGTCATGTACAAAATCCAATGCCCATTGAACATTCGGGACTTTTTCAATCACTAAGGGGCTTTTTTCTCGTTTTGGCAGTATTTTTTTAACTCGATGTTTCAGGTTTCACCCTAAACAGCAATAAACGCGATAAACTCGTTTATGATTAAAGGGATAGCCTTGAAATCTTAGCCGAAAATAGCATTTCCAAAATCCCGACTGTGGCGATTTAGCTAAAACTGATTGAATAGCATCAATCACTGCACGATCTCTTTCACGCCAATTTAGCTGTCGGCGATAAAATGTTGCCCGAGGTAATGATGTTAATTTACAAGCTTTAATGGCTGATAAACCTGCCTCTTTTAAAGCCTGAGTACAGGACTTCTTTTCCGCCACTACCAATCCTTTTTTGCAAAAAGCGTCTTCATCGTATGATTTTCAAGGCTAACTTCTGCAAACATTTTTTTAAGCTTGGCATTTTCCTCTTCAAGCTCTTTTAATCTTTTAACATCATTAGCTTCCATACCACCATTATAATAAGTAATATTACTGATCGCCATTTTGGCGACAAATATCTTCCACTTTCATCCCTGAATCAGCGAGTTTTAAGATATTAACGATTTGAGTCTCAGTAAAACGAACTTTTTTCATCATGACCTCTGCAAATTTTAGAGCAGAAAATCTAATTATAGCTGTCTTATTTTAGGGGAAGTGGACGAATGGCATTCGTGGTATAAATGGTTTTGCGGATATCATCAGGGTAAGCAAAAAACGTATTTACGTTTTCCCAATGCGCATACCAACTTTTCAACTTTTGCTAATTTGCGGGTATTTTTTGTTCCATATTAAAGCGAATTTTTCCAATGCTATCAATGCAGAAGCCTCTGTTGCGGCACGATAGATGGTTTTCAGCCCCGCAGTCACAGCCTTGTAGTCTTTCCAAGAAACGTAGCGCACCATATGAATGATGCACAGCTGGATTTGTGTTTGAGGATAAACGCTATTTATCGCCTCTGGAAAGCCTTTTAAACCGTCTACACAGGCAATCAGGATATCTTGAACACCGCGATTTGTAAGTTCAGTAAGAACCGATAACCAAAATTTAGCCCCCTCATTTTCCTCCATCCACATGCCCAAAAGCTCTTTATGTCCTTCAGTATTGATGGCTCATGCAAGAAAAACAGACTTATTGATAACCCTGCCATCGTGACGCACTTTGACAACAATACAGTCAAGATAGACAATGGGATACTGCGATTAGAGAGGCCGATTTTGCCACTCTTGAACTTGCTCTTTAACAGCATCGGTGACTTTTGAAATCAGCGTCGTACATTTCCTTGAATGTAGCGACGATTTCACGGGGGGCATTCCTTTTGCATAAAAGGATAAAATTTGACTGTCCATCTGAGTAATGCGAGTTTGACTTTTCGTAATCAACTGAGGCTCAAAACTGCCTTCACGGTCACGTGGCGTGTTCAATTCAAAATCACCATCGTCCGTGAGTAATGTTTTAGATGAATAGCCGTTACGCATGTTAATACCTGTTTTGGTACTATTTTTCTCATGACCTAGGTGCTCGGTTAGTTCAGCATTTAATGCTGTTTCAACCGTCAATTTAGTCAGCATGCGAGTGAACTGATTAAGATCAGCTTCGGTCTTAATCCCTTTTGCAAATTCTGCTGCAAGGGCTTTTAGTTTTTTCTCGTCCATAATATGCCTGCTTTGTTGTTGGATTTAACCTATCAAAAGCAGGCAAATACACAATTTAAATTACAGTCTCATTTAGTTCGGAATAAAATCCATAAACATTTCAGTTTCTATGACCGAATTATTCTCGATACTTGCAATAAAGATAGGGTATGAATCATAATCCACATGTAGCACCCACATTTTATAGCCATACTTTTCAATAAAATCTTGTAAGAGGCTAAACTTTTCTGCGAAGTAATCCGTACTGCTTTCAAACTCTTCATTCTCTAATTCACTGTTATCAACATGCTCTTTAAGCGTTTTGAACAGCTGTTCTTTTTCAAGGGTAGGATCAAATTGGGAGATCCGCTGAGACAAAAAGGTGATTAACTGATCATCATCATCTTCACCACGCCAATCAATAGCGACAACGATATTATGACTGTGACAGAAGATATCAAACAGTAGTTGTAACCTATCGTCGTCATCTTCATCAAACACAGCTTCTAAATCCGAATAGTTTGAATATTTTTCATCTTCTAAAACATCATCGGGATGATGAATAGCTTTTTGCAAAAGTGAATTCCACTCAGCGAGTTCGGAAGGCGGTAATATGGAAGAGGCAAGAGTACTGATTTGTTCCATTTCATCTTCATCAAAAAGAGTCGTATTTTGTTCCATGATCATAAGGCCCATGTTTAATTTTATTTATCTATTAAAGTTAAATTATACAATTTGATGAAAAGGCTGAACAAGATTATTCTTGTTTTTGGTTTTAGTTAAGTCGATGCTTTTTACTGATGATAATGAAAAGTATGAGTTAAATAATTAAGTAATTCGATAGGGGAATTAATTAACTGTAGGAGGAGATCAGATCTTTCAATCTTAGAGTTAGGGTTTAAAGCTATTTGTGAATATTTTTATATTAGCTATCGTTAAATAAGCGTGATTGATAGGGAGTTTTTAACAATAGGCGAGCATGGTTTAAAAACCATTTATGTATTTCCCCCAGACATTAAACAATCATGGCTGAGGGATTTTTTTATTCATCTGATTAACTGAGTGCAACTCGAACCCCGAAAGCAATAAGTACAACGCCAAGCACTTTATCGACATATTTTTGTACTTTAGCTAACCCTTTTCTTACAGGAGCACTCTGGATCAAACACACCAGCAGTGGCCAGTAAATAGCAGCAAGCCCCCAAATGATAAAGGCGATCCACAGCTTTTCACCAAACGTCGAATCAACACTTAAAACTTGAGTAAAAACAGCAAGAAAGAACAATGTTGCTTTAGGGTTTAAAACATTACAAAGGAAACCTTGCATAAATGCTTTTTTGAAAGTGACGATTTCGTGTTGTGTATTGTTGAGGTCTAGGTTTTGTCCTTTATTTGGCATCAAACTTTTAACACCAATCCAAATCAGATAAGCCGCTCCTGCGTATTTTAATACGTTAAATAACCAAGGTGTGGTGGTGATAAGAACCGCAAGCCCAGCGACACAATAAGTCATATGTAGGGCAACCGCACAAATGACGCCCATTGCAGTCATGAGCGCTGCTGAACGCTGATAGCGCGCTGAGTTTTTAACGATAAGAAAAAAGTCTGGCCCGGGGGAAAGCATGCCTAATGTGGCGATAGTGGCAATTAAAAGGGAGGTCTCGTACATTTGCACTCTCTATATTGATTTTATTTTTAATGTTATTTTTAGTCGGCTTTATCACTAACTGAGTATAAATTAATAATCACTTTTTAAGGAAGATTAAATTTAGTCGACGAAGCATTTCTGTTTACGTATAGTGAGCACAAATTTGTATATTAGCCTCTAAGGTGACTCAATGAATATTAGTTTAATCGCAGCGATGGCGATTGATCAGGTTATCGGCATGGAAAAAGCGATGCCTTGGCATTTACCCGGTGATCTTGCTTGGTTTAAACGTAATACGTTAAATAAGCCAGTCATAATGGGTCGAGTGACTTACGAATCAATTGGTCGTCCGCTTCCACAGCGCGTCAACATTGTATTAAGTAGTAAGCCGGGTTCGGATAAAAATGTTATCTGGGTCTCCTCCGTAGAAGAAGCATTGGCGGCGGCTAAGCAAACCAAGACAGGCTCTGACGATGATGAAGTCATTGTGATTGGAGGCGGAAAAGTTTACCAACAGTTTTTACCTCTGGCGAATAAGCTGTATTTAACTCACGTGGATGCAGAAGTGATTGGCGACACTCATTTCCCAATTTACGAGCCAGATGAGTGGGATTCTATTTTCACCGAGTACCATGAGGCGGATGAGAACAATTCACATGGTTATTGTTTTGAGATTTTAACCAAAAGAATTTAATAGCGTCGTAATTTTAAAAACGGAGCGTATTGCTCCGTTTTTGCTTATTAATATATGAAAGCAGCGAATTAAATCACTATTCAAAAATAAATCTAATGAATTTATTACTACTATTCAGTTTAAATTAAAAAGAATAGCTTTTAAGTTATGTCTATTTAAGGGAAATAAACATAACTTAATGATTAATCTTTACGGCGTTTTTGGTGTGATTTTTGGTGGTAATACTGTTTTGCTTCCCAATGGAACAGCGTCAATTCTCCCCCCCAGCAACAACCAGTATCTAGCCCATACACATTTTCTGGCGTATGTTTCCCTTCCAAAGACGCCCAATGACCAAAAAAGATAGAATAGCCTTCAGGGAGTTTATTGGGCAGTGCAAACCAAGGTTTAAGGGGAGAAGGGGCTTTGGCTGGACTTTCCTTACAAATCATCTCCAGTTGACCATGAGGGAAACAGTAGCGCATTCGTGTTAATGCATTTGTACTAAAGCGTAAACGCGGTAGCCCCATTAAACTCTCAGACCAATTATTTGGCATGTCGCCATACATAGAATCAATGAATAGCGGATAAGCATCGCTTGATAAAACCGATTCTACTTCCCGTGCGCACATGCGTGCTGTCGGCAGATCCCACTGTGGTGTGATCCCAGCGTGAGCCATGATGATCTTTTTCTCTTCATCGACCTGTAGCAGCGGTTGGCGGCGTAACCAATTGATTAATTCATCAGCGTCGGGCGCATTGAGTAGCTCATCGAGATGATCTTTCGGTTTATTCCGGCTGATTTTGCAGTAAATACCTAATAAGTGCAGATCGTGGTTACCTAGCACTATGCGTACGGAATCACCGAGGCTTTTGACATAGCGAAGGACCTGTAATGAGTCAGGCCCTCGGGCAACCAGATCGCCAGTGAGCCACAAAGTATCTTTTTGCGGCTCAAAATTCACTTGTTCGAGTAATGCACGCAATTCGCGATAGCAGCCGTGTACATCACCAATAAGATATGTCGACATAATTAATTAATCAAAGTAGGTAAAGCAAGGCGGAATGGAGGAATATCCACATGAATGTGTTCTCCTCGGCTGTTTAACATGACGTAATAACCTTCCATTGTACCCATGGGAGTTTCTAATATTGCTCCACTGGTATAACGGTATACCGCACCGGGCTGGATGATTGGTTGTTCACCGACAACGCCTTCGCCTTGAACTTCAGTTTTATGACCATCACTGTTAGTAATGAGCCAATAGCGGCTCATTAACTGTAGTGGCTCTCGGCCTAAGTTACGGATAGATATGGTATAGGCAAATACATATCGTCCTATTTCAGGTTGAGACTGGCTGACGATATAGACACTCTGTACTTGGATGCTAACATTAGGTTCGTTAAGCATAGTGCCTCCTTTTCGATACTTATTCAGACAAACTTGCTAGGTAGTTCGCCATTTTGCAATAAGCTTCAACGGAAATATTTTCAGCGCGAGTACCGGGATCAATGCCTAGCTCTGTGAGCTGCTCAACATTGAGTAAATCCCCCAAACTATTGCGGATCGTCTTACGACGCTGGTTAAATGCTTGTGTGGTAATACGACTGAGCATTTTAATATCTTTCAGCGGGTAAGGGTTCTCGCGATGAGGTATAAGCCTAACAACCGCAGAATCAACTTTTGGTGGCGGTGCAAAGGCCGTTGGTGGCACTTCTAACACCGGAACAACTTGGCAGTAATATTGCGCCATAACGCTTAAACGGCCGTAGGCTTTACTCCCAGGACCTGCAACTAGGCGGTTTACAACCTCTTTTTGCAGCATAAAGTTCATGTCAGCAATAGAGTTTGTAAAGGTAAATAGGTGGAACATTAGCGGGGTCGAGATATTATAAGGCAGGTTACCAAAAACACGTAAAGGTTGCCCTGCCTGCTTCGCTAATTCACCGAAATCCACTGTCATGGCATCTTGCTGGATAATTGTAAGCTTATCTTTTAACTGTGGGTGAACATGCAAGCGCGCAGCGAGATCACGGTCTAGCTCAACAACCGTCATCTTATCCATTCTACTACCAACAGGTTCTGTCAGTGCGCCAAGACCGGGGCCAATCTCGACGATAGCTTGCCCTGGTTGTGGATGTATTGCATCTACAATACTGTCGATAATAAATTGGTCAGTTAAAAAGTTCTGCCCGAAACGTTTGCGGGCAAGATGCCCCTGATGGACTCGATTATTCATGAATTCTTATATGTCATTTGGATAGCTAACTTCAATGCGGTAATAAAGCTGCCCGCATCGGCACGACCCGTACCTGCTAACTCTAGCGCAGTGCCATGGTCAACAGAAGTACGAATGAAAGGCAGACCCAGCGTAATGTTCACGGCTCTACCAAAACCTTGGTATTTTAACACAGGAAGACCCTGATCGTGATACATTGCGAGTACGGCATCCGCATCTTCTAAATATTTAGGCTGAAATAGGGTATCAGCGGGCAGCGGCCCGATGAGATTCATACCTTCAGCACGAAGACTCTCAAGTGTTGGGATAATGGTTTCTATCTCTTCCATTCCCATATGTCCTCCTTCACCCGCGTGCGGGTTTAGGCCACAGACATAGATATTTGGTGTATCAATCGCAAATTTTGTACGTAAATCGTGATTTAAGATTGTAATCACTTCCCGTAGACTTTGTTGAGTGATTGCCGCTGAAACATCTTTTAAGGGTAAGTGGGTCGTGGCGAGAGCCACACGTAACTCTTCTGTGGCTAACATCATCACCACACGGTGACAATGGCTCCTATCGGCAAAAAATTCAGTATGCCCGCTAAATGGAACCCCCGCATCATTAATCACCCCTTTGTGGACAGGGCCAGTCACAATGGCAGAAAATTCTCCACTTAGGCAACCATCACAGGCTCTTGCTAATGTTTCAGTAACATACTTCCCATTGGCAATGTTTAGCACACCGGCTTGCGCTGGTGCTTTCAAATTGACGGGAAGGATAGACAGAGTTCCCGGTACTTGGGCGTCATGTTCATTACCTGATTGATAGTTTTTTAATGACAGTGGCAGGTTGAGTTGTTTGGCTCGAGCGAGTAGTAATTCAGGATCAGCACACGCAACAAGCTCAACAGGCCAAAACTCTTGGGCAAGTTGAATAAGTATATCTGGGCCTACCCCGGCAGGCTCGCCGGGGGTTATTACGATTGGTTTATTGAGATTTTTCGTCATTAGATTGGTTATCACGTCCATCGATGACATTAACATATGCCGCCGCACGTTGCTCCTGTACCCAACTTTGTGCTTCTTCGTTGAATTTACGATTGAACAATAAACGGTAGGCTTGATCTTTTTGTGCCGCATCTGTTTTATCAACATTGCGGGTATCTTCTAGCTGAATAAGGTGCCAGCCAAAGTTTGAGCGAACAGGTTGACTGATTTCGCCTTTATTAAGTCTCATCAAGGCATCACGGAAAGCGGGATCGTATACATCTGGCATATTCCAGCCTAACTCACCGCCTTTAAGCGCACTGCCCGGATCTTCAGAGAACTCTTTTGCCGCATTTTCAAATGTGGTCTTGCCGCTACGAATATCCTGTGTGATCTGAGTGAGCTTTTGTCTCGCTTGGTTATCATCCATAATTGGTGATGACTTAATAAGGATATGGCGAGCTTTCACTTCGGTGACTGAAATGGTTTTATTGGCGCTGTTCATTTCGTTAACGCGCAAAATGTGGTAGCCAACACCAGAACGAATAGGGCCTACAACATCGCCTTTCTTCGCACTTTTCAACTGTTCAGCGAAAACAACTGGTAGCTCTTGTAGGCGAGACCATCCCATATTACCGCCTTTCAGTGCTTGTGGATCTGCGGAGTAAGCAATAGCCAGTTTGCCGAAGTTGGTGCCTTTTTTGATCTCATCCATGATCTTAGCAACAATCGCATCTGCTTTTTGTAATTGCTCTTGAGTTGGGTTTTCAGGTAATGGAATGAGAATATGACTTAGGTTAACGCTCGCTTCATAGTCTGCTTGGCTGCTGATCTGTTTTGCGAGAGACTCAACTTCTTGGGGTAAAATAGTCACGCGACGGCGTACTTCGTTATTACGCACTTCAGCGATCAGCATCTCTTTACGGATCTCACTACGGTATTTTGCCATATCAATACCATCCGCTTTTAGACGTGCTTGCATCTGCTCAAAAGTTAAACCATTTTGGCGAGCAATATCCGCAATTGTGGCATTAACGGCTTCTTCAGGGATATTGATTTGCATCTGATTTGCCATCTGTAACATGATGTTATCAGTGATCAAACGCTCAAGGATCTGGTGACGAAGAGTCTCATCATCTGGAATTTGTTGGCCAGCATTGCGTGCGTTCAGTTTTACTGTGTTTAACATATTCTGGACGTCACTTTCCAGCACAACTCCGTTATTGACTACAGCAGCAACTTTATCCATTTGCTGTGGTGCAGCCAATGCTGTGGAGCTTGCAAACATCAGTCCCAGAATAAGCGTTTTCCAATTCTTCATAATGGTCCTATCTATTGATTTAGGTTCCGCCAGAGGCAGGTTAATCGTTTTATTTATGCGACACTGCTTACTATTTGGCGAGCAGATAACTCGCCTTATTGTGAGTAAGCAGCGGCATCAAATAGCTTGTGTTTATTATCAGAAAGCACGCTGATAAGGGATGATACCTCTATTAAGCATTTCCTGACTACCTAAACTATGATTGTTATTTAGGCCTCTAAGTTCCACATTGAATGACCATTTATTATCATATTCACTGCTGAACTTGTCTTCTTGCCATCCAACAATCTTACGTTCATAACCTACATTGAACGCCCAACAACAAGTATTGTATTGTAAACCAATTAATTGGCTGGCGGATTGTTGCTGCTTAGTATCATAGTAATAAGAGCCAACAAAGCCCCAACGCTCACTTAATGGCCAACTTAATACCGCACCCACTTGGGAAATCCCTTTTTGGTATTCTGGTAGGGTATAAGTGTTGCCACCTGATTCATCACGACGAAAGGTCGCTTGAATATAGTCACGGTCGACAAAACGGTAGTTTAACTGTAACAAACGATCAGCATCAATGCGATACTCGGTCACAGCATTCCCCATGGTGACGTTGCCTAAACGGCGATCGTATTGTAGCCCACCACGGATCCCCCACTTATCGTTGATACGCCAGTAAGAGTCTGTTGCCCACAATAACGAGCCAGTATTACTTTTATCGTCGATTTTCAGGCTGGAGTTACCCGCACGCGGACGTTCAAAATAGTAGATTTGCCCGACAGAGAAGTTAAAGCGTTCGGCCAAGGATTCATCATAAATACGCGTTGTGATACCTGTCGTGATTTGGTTCGCGGAAGCGACTCTATCAAGACCACTATAAATTCGGTCACGGAACAAACCATTATAGTCTGACTGGAGTAAGGCCGAGTCATAGTTGTTAATGTTGTCCTGATCTTTATATGGAATATAGAGATATTGGACACGAGGCTCTAAGGTTTGAACAAAGTCACTGCCTTCAAGTAGATCTCGTTCGAAAACGACTTTGGCATCGCTCTTAAATATAGGAAGAACACGTGTGACATTTTTCTCTAAGCTGGCGTTGTTATTCGCTTTAGGAATATCTTGATCATAATGGGTTGCCAGCAATTTGAAGCTGTTGTTCATGTTCGCCCAGCCGTTTGACAGCGGAAGGCTTAATTCAGGCTCGATATGCAAACGCGTTGCATCTGGGTTATTTTTGCCAACACTGGTAAAGCGAGCAGCTTGCGCATAGGTGTGTAAGTCAAAGGCACCTAAATTATTTTTGTAGTAGTTAAAGTCCAACTGCGGCTCAGCTTTATAAGCACGGCGATTGGGATCTTCCACAAAAATTTGGAACTGCTTATGCGTTAGGGTTGCATTCCAGTTTTCAGCCGAATAGCCAGTACTGAATTTTTGCGTCGCATAACCGTCTGTTGTATTCCCGTATTGCGAGCTAAAGTCCGTAAAGTATTGGCGATCACTTACTTTGGTGTAATCGGCGTTGAAGTTCCAATGTTGGTTATAAGTTCCTGAATGGCGCCAGTAGAATAACCAGCGGTCATCACTGTCACGTGCATCACGTTTATTACGCTCTTTATCTTTCACATACGCGCGGTCGTGATTAATAAAATCGAAGGCGATAGTTCCCGTTCCCGGCGTGACCAAGTAACGAAACTCGTTATTTAATTTTATGCCACGGTGGGTCATGAATTGTGGGGTAATTGTCGCATCGTAATTAGGCGCGATATTCCAATAGTAAGGCAGTGAAAACTCTAGGCCATCATTATTAGAGTAGCTTCCTGTTGGAATTAAGAAACCGGAGCGACGTTTGTTACCGATAGGTAATTGCATGTATGGGCTATAAAATACCGGGACATCACCCAAGCGAAAACGTGCATGCCAAATTTCAGCCACTTCTTCTTCACGGTCAATAATCACTTCGGAGCCTGCAACGCTCCAGCTATTATTGCCCGGTAAACAGGTGGTGAATGTACCGTCTTCCATAATGGAATAGCGGTTTTCACCACGCATTTTCATTTTTTTCGCTTCACCGCGACCCTGACGACCCACCATCATATAGTTGCCGTCATTCACGTCAGTATTTTTATTATTCAGGTTAGACCAAGCACTAGGGCCTTTGAGAATAATTTGTGGGTCATCATAGTGAACGTTACCTGTTGCAGTAACTTCACGGATTGGATCAGCACTATCAGGGTTAACCTGCGTCAATTTAACGCTATCGGCTGTCAGCGTTTGGTTACCTTGTTGGATATCCACATCGCCGCTGTATTCAATAAAGTTAGGGTATTCGCCCTGAACATCTTCAGCGGTGATACGGATCGGTAAATCTTTGGGATCGCCCTCAACTAGTGGTTTGTCATAAACCGGGACGCCCAGCATACATTGTGCTGCTAGGTCAGCATGCGCTTGCTGACTATAAATTGCCATCCATACCATGGATGCAAGTAGTGTTGGATAACTTTTTTTCATCATTAAATATGCGGTTCCGTCGTAATTGGCATAGCCGACAAACGCTCAAAGACTAACTTAGCCAACTACATTGCGCCAGTATAATGTATAAAACTTTACGCGCTTGTAGTTATGCACCGAGCAGAATGGATAGTATGATAATGCAAAATTGGATTCTGAGCATTGAAGAATTGAGGGATATATGCACTATTGGGGCAAAATTATTGGTGTCGTACTGGCAATAGCCTCTGGTTTTGGCATTTGGGGCACGCTAATTGGTTTAATTTTAGGGCATGGTTTTGATAAGGCCTTGGCACAACGTAAGTTTGCTAGTGCAATGAATAAACGTGATCGTCAGGTTATTTTTTTCGCCAGTACCTTCCAAATATTGGGTCATCTAACTAAGTCAAAAGGCCGTGTAACCGAGACAGACATTCAGTTAGCATCAAATTTGATGGATAGAATGCAAATACATGGGGAAACACGAAAAGCGGCGCAACAAGCGTTTAGGGAAGGTAAATCACCGGACTTTCCACTACGTGATGTACTGAAGCAATTACGTATGGCTTGCTATGGTCGTTTCGACTTAATTCAGATGTTTCTGGAAATTCAGTTACAGGCGGCATTTGCCGATGGCAGCTTGCACCCAAACGAAAGAAAGGTTCTGTTTATTATTGCAGAAGAGTTAGGGATCTCTAAAACACAATTTGAACAGTTTTTAAATATGATCCAAGGTGGCCGACAGTTTGGTCACGGCTATTCTCATCAGCAATCAGGCGGATACTATCAATCATCGAATGGCCCAACTCTTGAAGATGCTTGCAAGGTACTTGGTGTTTCTATTAATGATGAACCAACGAAAATTAAACGGGCGTATCGTAAATTAATGAGTGAACATCACCCTGATAAGTTGATAGCGAAAGGGTTGCCCCCCGAGATGATGGAACTTGCGAAACAGAAGGCTCAGTCAATACAAGCGGCTTATGATTTAATCAAAAAAGAGCGCGGCTTCAAATAAATTTTCTCGCCATATCGCACTCTGCGATGTGATTTTTATTTAGCCAATAGGCCGTAGCATTGTTGCTATTACGGCCTAATAGTTGATGAATAAATTTAAAAATCGGGTTGGCAGCTAAAATGCATCGGTGTGCCATAGGCAGGGTGCGTGATGTAAAGCTCTTGGGCGTGAAGCTGTAAGCGAGGGGCAAGTGCACGCGCTTGCTCATGGGCATAAAACCTATCTCCAAGAATTGGATGGCCTAGCGCTAACATATGTACGCGGAGTTGATGAGAGCGGCCTGTAATAGGGGATAGCTTTACACGGGTTGCTTGCTCTTCATATTCCAAGACCTGATACTCTGTTTGTGCGGCTTTTCCTGTTTCAAAGCAGACTTTTTGCTTTGGTCGATTTGGCCAGTCGCAAATAAGCGGCAAATCCACTAAACCTTCCTGCTTCTCTAAATGGCCCCAAACTCGGGCAATATAGTGTTTTTTAGGCTCTCGCTCACGGAATTGGCGCTTTAATTCCCGTTCAGCGGCTTTATTTAGTGCGACAACCATGACGCCACTGGTTGCCATGTCTAAGCGATGGACAGACTCAGCGTGTGGATGGTCGCGCTGTATGCGACTCATAATACTATCATGGTGTTCAGGGGCTTTACCGGGAACAGACAGTAACCCACTTGGCTTATTCACCGTAATGATATGTTCATCTTGATACAGAACATATAGCCAAGGATCAGTAGGGGGATGGTAAGGCTCCATCATAGACAATAAGGCTCCAAGATCTCACTAAATCAATGATCAGCATCGCGCGTGGATAAACGCCAAAAGCCAATTCATTGCGTTATCAGCAAGGTTATTTCTCCCTTAGTGAGAGAAATAACCAAGCGGTGTTAGTTTAATTAAAAACGTGTGACTACTGGTGAGTGACAACCACTAAACGAATAGCATCAAGACGCCATGTTGCTTGCCCAATATTGGTGAGCAGTTGCTGACGCTCTTCCTCGATCACATCCAACTCTTCATCACGGATATTTGGGTTAACCGCTTTCAGTGCTTCAAGACGAGCCAATTCTAGTGAAAGAGCTTTATCCGCGGCCTCTTTCGCATTCGCGATAAGCGTTTCGGCTTCTTTTTCCACCATCGCTTCGGACATTTTCAGGACCGAATGCACTTCATTTTGTACCGCATTAACCAATTTACTTGCCATATGGCGATTAATCGCATTGAGCTGACGGTTAAAACTTTCAAACTCAACTTGTGAAGAGAGGTTGTTCCCTTTTAAGTCAATCAACAAGCGGATCGGGGTTGCAGGCAAGAAACGGCTAATCTGCAAGTGCTTCGGTGCTTGTGCTTCTAGGACATACACCAATTCGGTAAGTAATGTTCCAACAGGAAGCGCTTTATTTTTAAGCAGAGAAACGGCACAGCTCCCTGTGTCACCAGACAAGACTAAATCTAAGCCATTGCGGATGATCGGGTGCTCCCAACTAATAAACTGGGTATCTTCACGAGATAACGCTTGCTCACGGTCAAAAGTGATTGTGCAACCATCTTGCGGTAGCCCTGGAAAATCAGGAACTAACATATGATCGGATGGGGTCAAAATCAGCAAGTTATCACTTTTATCTTCTTGGTTAATGCCAACAATATCAAACAAGTTAAGGGCAAAATTAACCAATTCAGTATCATTGTCTTCCGCACCGATCGTTTCGGCTAATTGAATACCTGATTCCCCCCCGTTGGAGTGCATTTCAAGTAGACGGTCGCGGCCTTGTTCTAACTGTGCTTTTAATGCTTCGTGCTCTTCACGGCAGGTTTTTAAGAACTCTTCAAAACCGTCGGTTACCGTTGGCTCAGCCATATATTGCAGCAGTTGTTGATAATATTTATCGTAAATGGAGCGTCCGGTAGGGCAAGTGTGCTCAAAAGCATCTAAACCTTCATGATACCAACGCAATAACACGGCTTGAGCAGTATTTTCTAAGTAAGGTACGCTTAAAACGATGTCGCGTGTTTGCCCAATACGATCTAATCGACCAATACGTTGTTCTAATAGGTCTGGGTTGAAGGGGAGATCAAACATCACCAATTGGTTAGCAAACTGGAAGTTGCGTCCTTCAGAGCCAATTTCAGAGCAAAGTAGAACCTGTGCGCCATCCTCTTCTGAAGCAAAGTAAGCTGCCGCACGGTCACGCTCAAGTAGTGACAAACCTTCATGGAATACCGCGGCGCGGATCCCTTCACGTTCACGCAATACTTGCTCTAATTGCAACGCTGTGGCGGCTTTTGCACAGATCACCAAAACTTTTTCGTTACGGTTAGCCATTAGGTAGCCCATGAGCCACTCAACGCGAGGGTCAAAGTTCCACCAAGTTGCATTTTCACCTTCGAACTCTTGGTAAATTTGCTCTGGATAGAGCATCTCTTTAGCGCGCGTTTCGAGATCTTTTTTCGACCCCATAATACCTGCAACCTTGATTGCTGTTTGGTATTGGGTAGGAAGCGGCATTTTCAGCGAATGCAATTCACGACGAGGGAAGCCTTTAACACCATTACGGGTATTTCTAAATAGAAGACGGCTAGTACCATGGCGATCCATTAACATGCTGACCAACTCTTGGCGAGCCGCGTTGCCATCTTCACTGTCAACGTTAGCGGCTTTCAATAACGGCTCAATATCTTGCTCTTTGATCAGATCATTGAGTAGATTTTGTTGGTCATTGGTGAGTTTCTCACCAGTTAATAGCAGTGCGACCGCATCCGCAACAGGGCGATAGTTGGCTTGCTCATCAATAAACTCTTGATAATCATGGAAACGATTGGGATCGAGCAGGCGAAGACGTGCAAAGTGACTTTCTTGGCCCAGTTGCTCCGGCGTTGCGGTTAGCAGCAGAACAGAAGGGATATTCTCTGCCAAGGTTTCAATCACTTGATATTCACGACTAGGAGCTGCTTCACTCCATTGTAAATGGTGAGCTTCGTCGACAATCATCATATCCCAACCCGCTTCAACGAGCTGGTCGAAGCGCTGTTTGTTGCGACGTACAAAGTCTAATGAGCACAGCACCAACTGTTCTGTTTCAAATGGATTATCGCTGTCATGTTGCGCTTCACTATAACGACCATCATCAAACAGTGAAAAACGGAGGTTGAAACGACGTAACATTTCAACGAGCCATTGATGCTGCAAGCTTTCAGGCACAATGATTAACACACGTTCAACACGGCCTGCCATTAACTGTTGATGGATGATCATCCCAGCTTCAATGGTTTTACCCAGACCCACTTCATCGGCCAGTAATACGCGAGGGTGGTGGCGTTTACCTACCTCATTAGCGATATGTAGCTGATGTGGGATAAGGCTTGCGCGAATACCACGTAAACCTGTCGCTTGGTGCTTAACTTGCTCACTTTGAAATTTACGTGCGCGATAACGTAAAGCAAAGCGATCCATACGGTCAATTTGACCTGCAAATAGGCGATCTTGAGGTTTATTGAAGGTGAGTTTGCTGTCGAGAAAAACTTCTCTTAGGCTAACGCCTTGCTCTTCTGTATCAAGGCGAGTACCAATATAAGTGAGCAGGCCGTCATCTTCTGTGACGCTTTCGACCTTGAGTTGCCAGCCTTCATGGCTGGTAATGATATCACCTTCATTGAACATAACTCGGGTAATAGGTGCATCATTACGTGAATAGAGACGATTCTCACCACTGGCGGGAAAAAGTAAAGTCACCATACGGGCATCAATAGCCACAACGGCGCCTAATCCGAGTTCGCTTTCTGTATCGCTTATCCAGCGCTGACCAAGAGTAAATGGCATAGGTTTAACTCAGTTCCATAAATTTAATAGTTTATTTTTAGATTTTTTAAGACAAATTATATATTTGCCTTCACTCTGTGTTAGTAAACAAGGGCAATGTGAATATGAATTGTAGTCGCTGCCCAAAGGACAATTATTGTTAATTGTCTCGCAAACATAGTGTAGAAACGAAGTGCGAGATACCAAAGGGGCGTTATATTAATTCAAGCAAGGCTTATCGTCACCTGTTAAAAAAACAACAATACCAAAGCAATAGTGTTTCTCACTATTGTGCTATCAGGTATTTTCCCTTTTGATTCTAGCAATGAAGGTTTTCAACCAGAAGTTTGGTTGATGGTTTCCCATTTTAGCAAAAAATTGAGTAAAAATTAACCCCAATCTTAAAAGAGTAAAGTTATCTGGCCCGTTAAAATAGTATCAAAATCATCTTGTAAAAAAGGTAAAATGGCGTCGGCAATAGGCTTTATCTGCTTCAAAATATAGTGCTCATAGTCAGGCTTTGCCGTGATAATTTCTAAAGGCTCAGGCCCCGCGAGAGTGATGATATAGCTTATCCATCCCCCATTTTGATACTGTTGTGGGCGCTGTTGTTGTAAATTGTATTCATCGGCTTTGCGAGCGGCTCTTACATGAGGCGGCACATTACGTTGATAATCAGATAATTTGCGGCGTAGACGCTTACGGTAAACAAGGCGTTCATCGTATTCGCCATTACGAATCGCTTGCACATAGTCACGGATAAATTCGCGGTAGGGTTGCCGATGAAAAATACGTGTATACAGCTCTTTTTGAAACAATTGTGCTAACGGGGTCCAATCGGAGCGGATTGTCTCTAATCCCCTAAACACCATTTTATCCCCACTAAGTCCAGCATAACGCTTTTTACTGCCTGACTCGGAACCTCTAATAGTCGGCATTAAAAAACGTCGATAGTGGGTTTCGTACTCTAATTCAAGTACCCCTTCTAGCTGCCATTCATCCCGCAAATGCTGTTTCCACCAATTATTCACGTAATCACGCAGCTCGAAGCCAATTCTTTGTGCTTGCTCCTGTGTATGGGCTTCTTTCAACCAGACAAAAGTGGAGTCAGTATCCCCATAAATTACTTGATAGCCTTTGGCTTCGATTAATTGCTTGGTTATTTTCATGATCTCATGACCCCGCATGGTAATGGATGCGGTAAGACGGGGATCAAAAAAACGACATCCTTCAGCACCAAGGACGCCAGCAAAGGCATTCATAATAATTTTAAGTGCCTGAGATAATGGCGCATTACCTTCTCGTTTGGCTTTATCACGGCCTTGCCATATATGGCTGACAATATCAGGCAAACAGTGTGTTTTACGTGAAAACCAAGCTTGACGAAAACCGCGAACAGAATGTTGCTGATCAGGGTGAGCTAGCCCTTCAATCATACCGGCAGGATCAATCAAAAAAGTACGAATAATCGAAGGGTACAAACTTTTATAGTCGAGTACTAATACCGAGTCATATAAACCGGGCTGTGAATCCATCACAAAGCCCCCCGGATTATGTTGTAGCTTTTGCTCTGTCAGGTTTGGTGCCACAAACCCTAAGCGATGCAGGCGGGGAATGTATAAATGTGAAAATGCCGCCACGGAGCCACCCATACGATCTACCGCCAGCCCAGTGACAGTCGAGCGTTCTTGCAAGAAAGCCATTAAATCGGTTTTTTCAAAAATACGATGGACTAATAGGCAGTCTTGAATATTGTAGTGAGCCAACGCGGGCTTATCATGATGAAAACGGCGATTGATCTCATCCATACGGTCATAAGGGCTGTCAATGGCTTTCCCTTCACCCAGTAAATCTTGCGCAACAAACTCAAGACTGAATGAGGGAAAGTTCCATGTCGCTGCTTTGAGCGCATCTATGCCATCAATAATTAAACGACCTTCTGCCGAAGCGAAAAATACACCTTGTTTGAAGCCATGTTCACGCCACTCCAGCTTTTTCCCTTGGCGACCAAGCTGGAGTGGGATGCCATAACGTTCGGCGTGCTTTTGGAGTACATTTAAATCGAATTGGATGAGATTCCAGCCAATAATGGCATCGGGGTCATACTGTTGTAGCCATTCATTCAGTTTATCAAGCAATTGTGGGCGGCTATTCACATAAACAAGCCGATGGGTATTGTTGAGTGCAGAGCCTTGCTCTGGCCCTAACATAAAAACCACATTATCGCCGCAGCCGGATAACCCAATTGAATATAATTCACCGTATTGGCTGGTTTCTATGTCTAACGATACAGCTTTAATCAGTGGACGATAGCTATCACAAGGTTTGAGTTGGTATTCACCTTGTTGATTTTGTGAAAACCATACAGGCGCAGTGATAAAACGCTCCATAAGATAGCGCTCGCAGGGGCGAATATCCGTTTCAAGCAATTCAATACCGAGTTCTTGGCAGCGTTTATCCAGATTTTGTAATTGGCGATATTGTTGACAATAAATAGCCGCAACTTTTTCACGACGAAAATCGGATAACTCAACGGGGCGATAGGATAAGTTTGCTTGTTCATCAAGCAGAGGTTTGATCGCCGGTAGTGATGAAAGGGGAACAAAAGCGATGGCTTGTTGCAGAGGAACCGTCACTTTACGAGGGCCATTATCAGTGATAAGCCAATAGCTAACCTCAACCCCATGGCGGGTGTCTTTCCAATGACGACTTAAAATAAAGCCTTTTTCAGCAGGAGACATAAATTGAGGCATAGAGAGGCTCGCATCAATAATTAACAAGCCTACTATACGACATGGGTGGGGTTTTATACAGTATTTTTTGTTATGCCTAATAATTCAGAGGCTGAATTACTACCTGATAACAGTGTTTTGGTACAGCCGTCATACGCCACAGCACCTTCATGAATCACTAGCGTTCTTGGGGCGATTTGTAGTGCATCTTCAATATTATGCGATACCATGACCAGTGTGATATCTCGTGATTGGCAGATCTCATCAAGGAGTAATAGCATCTCATTGCGTAAGGCGGGATCGAGAGCTGAAAAAGGTTCATCCAATAAGAGGATTGGCTGCTGGCGGATCAAACAGCGAGCCAGTGCAGCCCGCTGGCGTTGCCCCCCTGATAATTGGGCGGGTAACCTATCAAGAAACTCATCGAGGCTAACTTGCGTAGCAATTAATTCAACCTGTTGTATTTGTTCTCGGCTTAACCGCAGCCCCGGATGTAACCCTAATCCAATGTTTTGTCTGACCGTTAAATGAGCAAATAGGTTATTTTCCTGAAATAACATCGAAACTGGGCGTTTGGCAGGAGGCGTGAAGGTATGATCAGCCCCTGCTAGCTGAATTGAGCCGCTTTTGGCAAATTGAAAGCCACTAATAAGGCTAAGCAGTGTACTTTTGCCCGCACCGCTAGGCCCCATTACAGCAACGCGCTCGCCTACTTTGATGGAGAAATCAAATTGCATATTCAGGTTATCATATTGATAATCAATGTTATTTAACTTTATCATAATCTTTTCCTGATATACGTTCGAGTAGGCTAAATAAAGTAAAACATAATAAAAGGAGTAACATCGCTGTTACGGCACCGTCATTTGTTCGATAAGCCCCTATTTGCTGATAAAGGTAATAAGGGAGAGTACGAAAATCTTCATTACCGAATAACGCCACGACCCCAAAGTCACCAATAGAAATAACGCAAGCAAAAGCGAGAGCTTGAGCGAGGGGCTTTTTTAACGCTTTTAATTCAATGATCCGTAATCGATTGAAGCCACCAATCGCTAGTGATTGGCAAAGAGGGTTGTAGCGTTCAGCCAGATCCCGCATTGGGTTTTCTAAGACTTTTAATGCATAAGGGATGGCAAGTAGGGCATTAGTCAATATGATTAACGCATAGGGCGATTCAGGAATACCAATCGTTTCATTAAAGAGAATAAAAAAACCAGTCGCAAGTACGATGCCAGGCATGGCTAAAATCACAAGCCCACTTAATTCCATCGCTTGCCCTAATTTTATTGCATGGCGTAAGCGTAATTCGCGGCTACTCCATAACAGCATCATGGTGAGCAAGACACACAATAGGCCAGCACATAACGCGATAAATAGCGATGTGGAAGCGGCTTGCCAAAGCGCGGATTGGTTAAGAACATCCAACAAACGGCCATTAACCCCATCAGCAATAATTGCGAGCAGGGGCGGAAGCAGCAGCAAAATAGCGGCGGTGATCACAAGGGCATCTCGTACTCGGCGAAAAATATTGTCTGCGGGATCATACCAATGATTGTGTTGGCTATGACCAATAGAAAACAAACTGTTTATTTTCTGACTGAGAAACATTAATCCAACACAGAAAAATAACTGGATGAGCGCCAAAATTGCAGCACGCCCCGGATCAAAGTCGTAATTAAGAGCTTGATAAATAGCCAGTTCAATCGTCGTTGCTGCGGGGCCACCACCAAGAGCAAGAACCGTTGCAAAGCTGGCAAAACAGAGCATGAAAATTAACGCTGCGGTAGGTAGCATCTGTCTACGCAAATATGGCCACTCTAAAATACGAAATTGTTGCCACTCATTAAGCCCGAGTTGTGCTGCAATTTGCCGCTGCTCTATTGATATACTTTCGAGCGATTGCAGCAACATACGAGTAGCAAGTGGCATATTAAAGAAAATGTGGGCAAGTAAGATCCCCTTTAGGCCATAAGGGGTGAATTGGTATTCGATACCGACCAACTGAAAGAGTGATGAGAGCCAGCCTGTTTTTCCATAAACAGATAAAATACCAAAAACAGCGACAAGGACGGGTAAAACAAGCGTCATTGCACAGAGGCGTAAAAATAGCGTTCTACCGGGGAAGCGGCGTCGATAGAGCGCTCTGGCAAGGAGAATGGCTGGCAGTACAGAGAACAGCGCTGATAAAAAGGCTTGCCAAAAAGTAAAGCCGATCACATGCCATAAGTAGCGGTCGCTAAAAATCTCACTCCATGAAGTTTCAGGCGAAAAAAGCCACAGTGCACCAAAAGCCAATAGTGCAACAGACACTAATAAACCAGAGGCCAAAGCCCCCGGTATAAGTGATAAATTAATTAACGACTGGCGGCGGATTGCCATAAACGGACCCATGACTGACGTTCTTTGGCAACTTCTTGTGCACTAAATTGCAGTGATTTTTTAGGCACAGGAAGGACGTTATAAACTTCAGGGAGTGGTGTATCAATGACAGGATACATCCAATTAGTCGTAGGGAGTGTATTTTGGAATTCAGGCGTTAACATAAATTGTAAAAACTGCTTTGCCAGCTCAGGTTGCGAGCTATTTTTCAATCTTGCTGCAACTTCCACTTGCATATAGTGCCCTTCATCAAATAAGGCAGCCGCATAATTATCTTTATTATCATTGAGTATTTGATAACCCGGCGATGAAGTGTAGCTAAGTACAAAGTCACCTTCGCCCTTGAGGAATAAGCCATAGGACTCACTCCAACCTTTTGTCACTGTTAGGGTTTTATTCGCTATTTTTTGCCACGCATCGGCAGATTTATCGCCATAGAGTTTTTCAATCCACAGCATTAAGCCTAAGCCGGGTGTGCTGGTTCGAGGGTCTTGGTAAATAATTTTCCATGGCTGCTCACTATTGAGTAGCTCATTCATGCTTTTGGGTGGGTTTTTGATTTTATCTGTGTCATAGATAAACGCAAAATAACCATAGTCATACGGGATAAAAGTTGAATTATTCCACTCAATAGGTAATTTCATTGCATCAGTATTGATCTCTGCTGGCGCAAATAACCCTGTGTTCTCGGCAGAATCTATCAAGTTATTATCTAGCCCTAACACGATGTCCGCTTTACTTTTTTTCCCTTCCATACGTAAACGATTGAGAAGAGCGACACCATCTCCTAACGAAACGAGCTTAAGTTCACAATGACATTGTTTTTCGAAATTTTTTTTAATTTGTGGCCCAGGTCCCCATTCGGCAGCAAATGAGTCATAGGTGTAAACGGTTAAAGTCGGCTTTTCTGCCCATGCTATATGGGTAATACCGAGAGCAGTAAGTGCAAAGAGTGACTGAAGGAGCGATTTTTTAAACATGTTTTTTCCTGCGTTAGAGAGAAAGCACACAGGATTTGAGAGGGCACCATAACAAATTATGTTGATGGTAGCTCAAATCCCTACGCCGGCATTGCCCGGATCAGGTTCTACGGGTTAATTCTCAGCCTAAATAATGTTTGGCACCCCGTTGAGATAGACGCTATTGTAGTGTCTTTACTCATATCTGCAAACTCTATTGATATAGGTTTACCAGTTAGGGTATGTGTGAAACAATTAGTTATCTTTCAAATTTGGTTATTGAGGTAGTCTGGTGATCGATGATGATGGCTACCGCCCGAATGTAGGAATTGTAATTTGTAATCGGCAAGGGCAGGTTTTATGGGCCCGCCGCTATGGTCAACATTCATGGCAATTTCCTCAGGGAGGAATCAACCCAGGGGAATCGCCAGAACAGGCTATGTACCGTGAATTGTTCGAAGAGGTTGGCCTACAACGTAAAGATGTTAGGTTGTTAGCTTCAACTCGCAATTGGTTGCGTTACAAATTACCCAAGCGTTTGGTGCGTTGGGACACAAAACCTGTTTGTATCGGGCAGAAACAGCGTTGGTTTTTACTACAACTTCAATGCAATGAAGCAGATATAAACGTTCAGCGCAGTAAATCGCCAGAATTTGATGGCTGGCGATGGGTCAGTTATTGGTACCCTGTGAGGCAAGTGGTCTCTTTCAAACGGGAAGTGTATCGCCGTGTTATGAAAGAATTTGCACCTGTTGTCATGTCATTACAGGAACAAAAGCCAGTACAAAGACCTGCATTCACTCATCGTAGGCGTGGAGCGAGATAATATCATGTTGACGCGTCTACGTGAGATTGTTGAAAAAGTTGCCATGGCGACAAGTTTAACCGGAGCGTTAGAAGTTTTGGTCAATGAAACTTGTCATGCCATGCAGACTGACGTTTGTTCAATTTATTTGGCAGACCACTCACGTCAATGCTATTACCTAATGGCAACCCGCGGGTTAAAAAAGCCTAGCGGTGTTGCTATTCGCCTTGGTTTTGATGAGGGAGTCGTTGGTGCGGTTGGACGCCAGTCTGAGATGTTGAATCTTGCAGATATCCGTGAACATCCCGAATTTAAATACCTTCCCCAATTAAAAGAAGAGCGATTGAAAGCCTTTTTAGGTGTCCCTATCGTATATCGTCGTCAATTACTTGGGGTGTTAGTCGTTCAACAACGTGAGCGACGTTTCTTTAGCGAAACCGAAGAATCTTTTATGGTGACGCTATCCATGCAATTAGCCGTAATATTGTCGCAAGCGCAAACCAAAGGGGTGTTTGGTCAATATAGGCAAAGCCGTATTAAAGCCATTTCAGTTTCTCAGGGAATTGTCATGGCATATGGCTGGCAAGATAGCTCACAACCATCATTCGACAGTATTTGTGAGGCGTGTGCCTTAGACCAAAATGCGGAAAAACAGCGTTTAATAACTGCGATAGAAAATGCCGCCTCAGAATGCCGCCGTATCAGCAAACGTTTTATTGCAAACTCCCAAAAAGAGAGTGCTGCGATTTTCGACCTCTACAATCATCTACTCCATGACCCTCAACTAAAAAAACGCTTATTTTCCGCAATCGAACAAGGCTCAATGGCGGAGTGGGCGGTTAAAATCGTTATTGAAGACTATGTTGAGCAGTTTTCACGCTTACGTGATCTCTACCTTCGCGAAAGAGGAGCCGATCTACGCGCGTTAGGACAGCGTTTGCTATTCCATCTGGATGACAGCTTGACTTCAATGGATCAGTGGCCTGAACGTTTTATTTTAGTGGCGGACGAATTGAGCGCGAGTTTGTTAGCTGAAATGCCATTAGAGCAACTTGCAGGTGTTATCGTGCGAGATGGCGCGACACACTCTCATTCGGCTATTTTGATACGGGCAATGGGGATCCCCGCGATAATGGGGGCGGATATTGACCCTTCATTGCTTCACAACCGCTTTTTGATCCTTGATGGTTATCGTGGTGAAATTTTCATAGAGCCTGAAAATATTGTTGCTCAGGAATATAAACAAATTATTGCAGAGGAAGATGTACTGAGTCGGCTCGCTGAAGGTGCACTTGAGCAGGAATCAGAGTTAAAAAATGGCGAGCGCGTACATATCCATCTGAATGCAGGTTTAAGCCCCCGTTATGAACAGCAGATCAATGTCGCTGTTGATGGTGTTGGGTTATACCGCACAGAACTCCCTTTTATGCTTCATAATGGCTTCCCGTCAGAGGATGAGCAGAAGCAGTTATACCAAGAGATTTTACAGTTATTTGCCGATAAGCCTGTGGTATTGAGGACATTAGACATTGGTGCAGATAAGCAATTACCTTATATGCCAATCAATGAAGAAAACCCATGCTTAGGTTGGCGAGGCATTCGCGTGATGCTAGATCAGCCAGAAATTTTCTTAATCCAACTTAGAGCTATGCTACATGCAAATGTTGCAACACAAAACTTGCGCATATTACTGCCGATGATCACGAGTATCAATGAGGTGGATGAAGCGATCACATTGATTAAGCGGGCAAAAGAAGAAGTAAGTTTAGCAACGGGGCAAACCGTTCCTATGCCGGAAATTGGGGTAATGCTTGAAGTTCCGTCTTTACTGTTTCTTTTTCCTGAGTTAAAAAAACGGATAGATTTTATCTCAATTGGAACGAATGATCTGACGCAATATTTACTTGCAGTTGACCGCAACAATACGCATGTTGCCACCATTTATGACAACCTCCATCCTTCAATGATCCGTTTTTTAGCAAAAGTTCATGAAGAGTGTCAACGGGTTGGGATATCAGTCAGTGTTTGCGGTGAAATGGCGGGGCAACCCCTTGGGGTGATGGCGTTAATTGCATTAGGCTATCGTTCCTTAAGTATGAGTGGAAGAAGCGTACCAAGAGTGAAGTATCTTATTCGAGGGCTACAGCCTGAAAAAGTTGAGCAGCTAGTGCCTGAGCTTTTAACTGCGGAAACAAGCGACAGTATTAGGCAAATAATAAGTCTATTTATGGAGAAAAATGGGCTTGGTGGCTTTGCTCGAGGCGGGATCTAATCTGCCTTATTCACCTGCGTATGAGCTATGCTATGATGCGCTATGATTTTAGATTAACAAATAAAGTGGGGAACGATGAGTAACAGCTACTTAGCATTTCCGGAAATTGATCCCGTAATGTTCTCAATTGGGCCAGTATCACTACACTGGTATGGTTTTATGTATCTTGTAGGGTTTGTTTTCGCATTGTGGCTTGCTAGCCGCCGTGCAAGCAAACCAAATAGCGGTTGGACAAAAAATGAGGTTGAGAACTTACTCTATATTGGCTTTGTAGGTGTCTTTGTCGGTGGAAGACTCGGCTATGTTTTCTTCTACAACCTTCCTGTATTTTTAGATGACCCCCTTTATTTATTTAAGGTTTGGGATGGCGGCATGTCGTTCCATGGCGGCTTAATTGGTGTTATTTGTGCAATGATGTGGTTTGCGCATCGTACACGCCGTCGTTTTTTGCAAGTTTCAGATTTTGTTGCTCCACTGATCCCATTTGGTCTTGGCATGGGGCGGATAGGTAACTTTATTAATGGTGAGTTGTGGGGGCGTGTAACACTTGATACCCCATGGGCATTTTTATTCCCTAATTCCCGTAGTGAAGATATTCAACTTGCGGCACAAGACCCTTCATTAATCCCTATTCTAGAGCAGTATGGCGTGCTTCCTCGCCACCCATCTCAACTTTATGAGATGTTTTTAGAAGGCGTTGTGTTATTCCTTATCCTTAACTTATTTGTCCGTAAACCTCGCCCAATGGGCAGTGTTTCAGGTTTATTCTTAATTGGTTATGGTGCATTCCGCATTATCGTTGAGTTCTTTAGGCAGCCTGATGCTCAGCTAGGCTTATTCAGTGGGATCAGTATGGGCCAAATTTTATCAATACCGATGATTATTATTGGTGTGTTGATGATCATTTGGGCATATAAGTATGGTAAAAATGTTCCCGCACATAAGCCTGATAATAAAGAGCAGCAGCCAAGTAAATAAATCAATATAGGGTTGTCATACTCCAAGTAGTTAGGTTGTCGGCTAAGTTTCCTCACATTAGCCACAACCTGAATGGTTGATTTATTTGCCGCCAAGCGGTACTTCGCGTTAGTTAAAATCTATTAATATTATAAGGTTACAGTTATCGGCAATTTTGTAGCCTATTGAGTAAGAGAGTGATTATGAAGCAGTATCTTGAGTTATGTCAGCGCATCATTGATGAAGGCCAGTGGGTTGAAAATAAACGTACGGGGGTACGTTGTTTAACTGTGATTAATGCTGATCTGGAATATGATGTTGCGAATAACCAGTTTCCATTAATCACGACCCGAAAAAGCTTTTATAAGGCAGCTATTGCCGAGCTATTAGGCTACCTACGTGGCTATGATAGCGCTGCTCAGTTTCGTGAAATTGGCTGTAATACATGGAATGCTAATGCCAATGAAAACCAAGCATGGCTAAATAATCCCCATCGAAAAGGTGAAGATGATATGGGGCGTGTATACGGTGTCCAAGGTCGCTCTTGGCAACGTCCTGATGGCTCACACCTTGATCAGCTTAAAAAGGTAGTTAATAACCTAAAAAATGGTATTGATGACCGCGCTGAAATCATTACTTTTTATAACCCCGGTGAATTTGAAATGGGGTGTCTGCGTCCTTGCATGCACACCCATACATTTTCATTATTAGGTGATACCCTCCATTTGACCTCTTATCAACGTAGTTGTGATGTACCACTAGGTTTAAACTTTAACCAAGTGCAGTGCTTTGTATTATTGGCATTAATGGCACGAATTACGGGTCATAAAGCAGGTAAGGCGTACCATAAAATTGTGAATGCGCATATTTATGAAAACCAATTGCCATTGATGCGTGATGTACAGTTGAAGCGTGAACCTTTCCCTTTGCCTTCATTATCGATAAACCCTCAAATTAAAACGTTGGAAGATATTGAAACTTGGGTTAGCACTGATGACTTCACCCTAGAGGGGTATCAGTGCCACGAAGCTATCAAGTATCCATTTACGGTATAACGCAACCTAGAGATACGTTGATAAACCAAGGCGTATGGTCATTTTGAACCGCGCCTTGGTTTTTTTTACCTTTTCCGAATTCAGTTTGTTACCTCTTTTTTTCGCCCTCATCATTTTTTGCGAAGCGCTTCCTAAAATAACGAAACAGCTATTATGAATTTCATGATAGTTTGCGAAAGGCTATGTAGAGTGAACTAATCACGCTGTTTTTATTTGCCATCGTCGACAATATTAAGTGCACATTTTGCGAAGATAATGGCGGCGATATATGGAAATTCGAATAGTGAAAGGAGAGAAAGGCTTCACGCTCATTGAGCTTTTAGTGGTGTTATTTATTTGTTCTTTAGCTTTGTTGCCCGCGTTATATAACTGGCAGCAACAACAGCAAAAGTTACGCTTAATTGATGCTGCACGGCAGGTTACCGTATTTATTTACCGTCATTTGATGGAGAGTGTTTATTTAAATCGACATCGCATTTTATCGATAGCACTCTCTCAAGGAGAATGGACGTTAAGCATCAAAGAGGCCGGAGCTAGAAAATCCATTGCAGCATTAGCATCGACCCAATTTGAAGGCATTGAAATTAAAACGGCTTCTCGTTTATCTGTTGATTTTTATGGGAAGCAAGGGACTAGCCACTCTTTTCGTCTTGAATTGAAAAATGATTTTGGGCAGATCACGGTATTCATGTCAGCGATGGGGCGGATCAGGGTGTGTAGCAATGATAAACTGACTGGAATTCCGCGTTGTTGAGTTTCTCTTATGAAAATCAATGAACAACACGGTTTTTCCTTAGTTGAAACATTGATAGCAATGGCTATCAGTAGCTTAGTTTGTCTTGCTGCCATTGCTGTTCTCCCGAATTTGTTTAAACAGACTCACCAATCTTATATTCAGTATCAGGTGGATAGGGAGGTTAGGCAGGTGCTTATTAATATGGAAAAGGATTTTAGGCGTATTGGCTATTGTAGTAGTTTCTCTTGCCAAGGAGAGCCTATCAAGATCGGTGCTAAATTTTTAGGTCGTCACCCTAATTCCTGCATTATTTTCGCTTACGACCAAAATTTATCAGGTACATGGAGACCTGTCAGAGGCAGAAATAAGGAGTCTGATTTTTTTGGTTACCGGCTCAATGATAGAAAATTAGAGTCAAACCGTAATGTGATGGATTGTGATGGCAATCGGTGGTTATCCTTGTTTGACCCCTTAATGATTAAAGTGAATTCAATGAGATTTACTTGGGATCAATCACAATCAATACTTGAAATGAGCCTTGATATTGAAAGCCCTCATTTGCCTCACAAAGTGCTGCATTATCGTACCGCTGTTTTGCTGAGAAACTTACGATGAGGCGAGTTAGGGAGCAAAGAGGAAACATTGCGTTAGTCATGGTCATTGTGTTGATGACTATGGGGTTATTATTATTAAAAACCTTACATTTTTATCAAGATAATGCCCGTGATGAGTTTTTTCGTGAAAAAAACTATATCGAAGCTTTTAACCAAGCAGAATCAGCGCTAGCGTGGGGGTTAAAGCAATCTTGGCGGTTAACGACGTACAGAGGGGCAAATTGGCAATGCCAACGACCACCAACTCAAACGTGGGTGAGCTGTATTAAACATTATAAGAGTGGGCAGTTTGTTTTATCGGGCAAAGGTCTATATAAAGGGCGGCACTATGTGACGGTTTATCGTTGGGTCGCGCCTATCTCTAAAACCCAAAAAGTCAGGCCACGTATAAAAGGTTGGTTGGATTATTGCCCTGTTAATCAAAAAGGATTTTGTTCATGAGGTCGCCCACCAGTCAACAGGAAGGTTTCGCATTAATAGAATCAATGATCGCCCTCGTTGTTTTTGCTATTTTGTTAATTGCTCTGTTAAACTACAGCCAATATATTACCTTGAATTTCAATTGGATATTTCATAATTCAATAGCATTAAGAGAGTTACAGAGCAATTTGGAACGCACAACGGTGGGTGTGGTGCCCATCCCTGAAAATTCAGGGGGTATGTACCCCGATTGGCAGCTAAGCTCACAGACATTCACCGTATTAGATGGTTGTCGTGATATCAAAGTAACCCTATCAACGACTAGGCAAGCACTTTCTCTAAACCGCTGGTTTTGTAGAACAGGAGATAACAATGTTTCAGGTTTATCATTCTAATCAGTTAGAGCTGTTAAAGGAACTGATAGCTCACTTAATGGAGAATGAGCCTCTTTCTCACCCGTTCGAACAAGAGATAATCTTGGTACAAAGCCCCGGTATGTCTCAATGGTTACAGATAGAATTAGCAAAACGCTTCGGAATAGCAGCGAATATTTATTATCCATTACCGGCAACCTTTATTTGGGATATGTTTCGACGGGTATTACCGGATATACCAAAAGAGAGCGCTTACACTAAGCAGGCGATGACATGGAAGTTGATGAAAATCTTACCTGAAGTGATCGATGAAGATGAATTTGAGCCACTACGCCATTACCTTCATAATGACTTAGATAAACGTAAGCTACATCAACTTGCTGGGCGTGTCGCGGATCTATTTGACCAATATTTAGTATATCGGCCTCAGTGGATTGAAAAATGGCAACAAAATGAGCTTATTGATGGTTTAGGAACCAATCAGCTATGGCAGAAACGGTTATGGCTACGGTTAGTTGCTTATACTGACTCTCTTGGGCAATCCCCATGGCACCGAGCGAATCTTTATCAGAGCTTTATCGATAAATTGTCCACCACTCAGGGCGTACGAGATGCTCTACCAAAACGCATTTTTATTTGCGGTATCTCTTCATTACCACCTGTTTACCTGCAAGCATTGAATGCCATTGCAGAACACACAGATATCCATTTAATGTTTACTAACCCTTGCCGCTACTATTGGGGGGATATCCATAGCCACGCTTTTCTCGCAAAACTTCAAAAAAGAAAACTGCATCATTATATTGATAAGCATGAAATATCACGTTTTAAAATAGATGAGCATGCTCAAGGGTTATTTAATGCAGAGGGAGAGCAAGAGTTAGCGAACCCACTGCTGGCATCATGGGGAAAATTGGGGAGAGATAACCTCTATTTTATTTCACAAATCGATGGTGCAAATGAAATTTCAGCATTTGTGGATACCGCTCGTAGTTGTTTACTAGAGCATTTGCAGCAAGACATTTTAGATCTCGAAAACCATGCTCAGCTAGGAACCACATTAACGGATTACAATACAAGTCAAAATAAGCGGGTATTAACCTTATCTGATCAATCCGTCACATTTCATTCTTGCCACAGTGCTCAAAGGGAAGTGGAAGTTTTACAAGACAAATTATTGGCGCTGTTTGAACAAGACCCCTCATTGACCCCGAGGGATATCATTGTGATGGTTTCGGATATTGATAGTTATACTCCATTTATCCAAGCCGTCTTTGGTAATACCGCGTCTAAGCGATATATCCCGTTTTCTATTTCAGATAGAAAAGCCTTACAAGCACACCCAATCTTACAGGCATTTATACTGTTACTCGACCTGCCTCAAAGCCGTTTTTCAACGGAGCAAGTACTCACATTACTTGAGGTCTCTGCTTTTGCTGCACGCTTTGATATTGATGAAAGGGAATTAGGCTTGTTACGCAGGTGGGTTAATGAGTCAGGTATCCGCTGGGGATTGGATGATGATAACGTTCGCGCTTTATCGCTTCCAGTGATAGGGCAAAATACCTGGGAGTTTGGTTTAAGTCGCATGCTGTTAGGTTATGCGATGGACAGTCGATATGGCCCTTGGCATGATGTTCTACCGTATGATGAGAGTAGTGGTTTAGCTGCTCAATTAGCAGGTAAACTCGCTTTATTAGTGAATACACTAAAAGAATGGCGAACCTTACTAGACGTTGAAAGAACTCTTGATGAGTGGAAAGAGGTTTGCCAGCAGCTAATTGACAGCTTCTTTCACGTTGACGGAGATGCTGAGTTAGTACTTACTCTTGTTACAGAGCAGTGGCATAAAATTATCCAAAATGCGCAGGGCTCTGGCTATGATGAACAGGTGCCTTTACGCTTAATTCGGGATGAATTGGCAGTCTGTTTCGATGAAGAGAAGATCAGCCAACGCTTTTTAGCGGGAGCTATCAATTTTTGTACACTAATGCCTATGCGTTCAGTGCCCTTTAAGGTGGTCTGCTTGCTAGGCATGAATGATGGTATCTATCCTCGAACAATTCCGCCATTAGGGTTCGATTTAATGGCAGAAAAACCAGCTAGAGGGGATAGGAAGCGTAGGGATGATGACCGTTATCTGTTTTTGGAAGCATTGAATTCAGCTGCACAACAGCTCTATATCAGTTATATCGGCTTATCTATCCAGGATAATCAGGTGTGTAACCCATCGGTATTGGTTACCGAGTTGTTAGATTATATTTGCCAGAGTTTCTGTCTGGAAGGCGATGAAGCCCTTAATATTGATGACAGCGCGATAAAATTAAAAGAGCATTTGGTGTTCCAACACAATAGAGTGCCATTTGCGAAAGAAAACTTTATAGCTAATTCACCCTATCAAAGCTTTGCGAGTGAGTGGTTACCAGCGGCCAAAACAACTTTTCAAGGGAACAAATCATTTATCTCTACCTTGGATGAACGAGAGCCAGTGACCGATATTTCGATTGAACAACTGTTACGCTTCTATCGGCACCCAATTAGGGCTTTTTTCCAGCAGCGCTTAAAAATTCATTTTACGATTGAAGAAACAGAGCTACCAGAAGATGAACCTTTTATTCTGGATAGGTTACAGCGCTATAAAGTGAATGAGCGACTTTTAGCCTTACTCATTAAAGATGAGAATCCGGCACCTTTATATCAGGCATTAAGGGCGGCGGGGCAGTTACCCGCAAAACAATTTGGTCAGCTTTTTTGGGAGCAGCAAGTTAAGGATATTGCGCCACTTGCGGAGAAGATTAAAGAGCAAAATGCACAACTATTTGATCACGTTATTGATATTCAAATTAATGGCATCAAAATTAATGGGGTATTAAAGAATATTCATGAAAAAGGGGTGTTGCGCTATCGGCCTGCCTATTTAACCGCAAATGATGGCGTTCAGCTGTGGGTTGAACACTTATTATTTAATTTTGCTATCGCTGAAGGTGAGAGTATCGCGCTTGGTAGAGAGAATAGCATTTGGCACTTTTCTAGTGTAAAACAAGACGATGCGAAAAAATACTTAGAGCAATTAATCACAGGTTACTGTGATGGGCTAAATTCACCACTATTATTGTTAAATCAAAGCGGTTGGAACTGGTTGTCCGCTTGCTTTGATAAAAAGAGCAAACAGTATGACTTTGTTTCTGAGGAGATTCAGCAAAAAGCACTGTTCGCATTAATGCAAAGTCTTCAAGGTTCTTCAATGAAAAGAGGTGAAATGGAAGACGATTATGTTTTACGAGTTTGTAGAAACATCGATCAGAACTTAATTCAGGCGCTGTTGGAAAATACTCAGCGTTACCTTCTGCCAATGGCAGAACATTTAAAATAAAAAGGGGAGCATTAAAGGATGCTACGTTTATCCAAAAGTATCGCTCAATTTTTCTTGTTGTTGGCCTTAGTGGCTTGGGGGGGAGCGGTAGCCGCACAACCCCTTTGGCAAGTTTTACCTGAGACTATCAATAAGAGTGAAAATGACCCAAGAATTTATCAAGCCATCAAGTTAAATAATGGCATGGTTGTTCTATTGGTGTCCGATCCTAAAGCGACAAAGTCATTAGCGGCGGTATCCATTCCTGTTGGAAGTCTAGAAAATCCAGATAGTCAATTGGGGTTAGCGCACTATTTAGAACACATGGTGTTGATGGGATCTAAAAAATATCCAGAACCAAGCAGTTTGTCTGAGTTTTTGCAAAAACACGGTGGTAGTCATAATGCAAGTACTGCCGCTCATCGTACTGCTTATTATTTGGAAGTTGAAAATAGTGCACTTCAACAAGCAACCGATCGATTGGCTGATGCATTGGCAGATCCATTGCTCGACCCAACTAATGCAGACAGAGAGCGTAATGCGGTCAATGCTGAACTGACGATGGCGCGCTCCCGTGATGGCATGCGGTTATGGCAGGTTCGTTCGGAAACGTTAAATCCTCAGCATCCGAACTCACGTTTTTCCGGTGGAAACTTAGAGACGCTACAAGATAAACCGAACAGTAAATTACAAGCAGAGCTGGTGGGTTTTTATAAGCAATACTACTCTGCAAATTTGATGAATGGTGTGCTTTATGGCGACCAGTCTATAGAGTCATTGGCTAAAATAGCAGCAGAAACCTTTGGACGCATCCCAGATCGTCAAGTCACTGCACCATCGACAGATGTGCCAGCCGTTACAGATAACGAAAAGGGGATCATCATTCACTATGTTCCCGCTCAGCCACAAAAAGCAATTCAGCTTGAGTTTAGTATAAAAAACAATATGGCTGACTTTCGTAGTAAAAGTGATGAGTATATTGGTTACCTAATTGGGAATCGCAGCCCAGGTACGCTTGCTGATTGGTTAATATCTCAAGGGCTTGCCGAAGGGATCAGTGCGTCATCAACACCAAATGCAGATCGCAATGATGGTGTTTTCTCAATTTATATTACGTTAACCGATAAAGGGTTAGCAGAGCGCGATCAGATTATTGCGGCTGTTTTCTCTTATATCGATTTACTGAAAAAAGACGGTATTAATAAAAATTATTTTGAAGAAATTGCCAATGTACTGAATCTCTCTTTTCGTTATGGCTCCATTGTCAGAGATATGAATTACATTGAGTGGTTATCAGACCAAATGATCAATGTACCAGTGAAGCATGTACTGGACTCAGATTATATTGCTGACAAGTATGATCCTGCTGCCATTAAGGCTCGTCTATCTGAATTAACGGCAAAAGATGCGAGGATTTGGTTTATTAGCCCGGATGAGCCTCATAACAAAAAAGCTTACTTTGTGAATGCACCTTATCAGGTTGATAAAATTACAGAAAAGCAGTTAGCACAATGGGATAAATTGGAATCTAAAATGAAATTTAGATTGCCTGAATTAAACCCATACATTCCTGATAACTTGTCATTAATTAAGGTTGATAAGACATATAAGCACCCAGAGCTTATCTATCAAACAGATAACACTCGAGTGCTCTATATGCCTAGCCAATATTTCGCGGACGAACCGAAGGCAACAATTAATTTATCTCTTAGAACGAAAGAGGGGATGCAGGATGCTAAATCGCAAGTGACAGGCGCGTTACTGCAATATATCGCTTCTTTAAAAATGGATGAATTGCAATACCAAGCATCCGTTGCTGGGATGTCTGTTTCTGTTTCCCAAGGACTTGGCTTACAGTTTAATGCGAGTGGTTATACACAGCATTTACCTGAGTTGTTTTTATCAATGACCAAGCTTTATGTCAGCTTTGAACCTACCGAAAGGGAACTGGCTCAGGCGAAATCTTGGTATCAGGAGCAAATTAAAGTTGCTAATAATGCCAAAGCTTATGAATTAGCGATGCAACCACTGCGTCGTATCGATACCGTACCTTATTTTGAGCAAGAAGAACGGTTATCAGTGCTTGATAGCATTTCGCTAAAAGATATTACAGATTATCGTAGCAAAGTTGTGGATAGTGCAGCGCTACAGGCGATGGTTATTGGTAATTTAACCGATAAACAAAGTGTGAAAGTGATCCAAGATGCCCAAAAGTTACTTAAGAGCAAAGGAACAAATTGGTGGCGTGGTGATATCGTCGTTGTTGATAAACCATATTTAGCGGATTTCCATCACCAAGCTCAAAGTACAGATAACGCTTTGGCAGAGATATTTATCCCTGAAGGTTACAGCCGTATTGAAGGGGCGGTATTGTCTGGCCTTCTGTCTAATATCATTCAGCCTTGGTTTTACGATCAACTAAGAACAAATGAGCAACTTGGGTATGCGGTTTTTGCTTTCAAAGTTGGGTTAGGTGACCAGTGGGGAATTGGTTTCTTATTGCAAAGTAACGCAAAAACACCGGACTACTTGAACTCTCGTTACCAAGAGTTTTATCAAGTTGCACTCGATAAGCTGAACAAACTGCCAGCCCAAGAGTTTGAACAGTATAAACAATCGATTATTACTGAAATGAAACAACCTCCACAAACTTTCTATGAAGAGGTTGGACGTTATTCTTCAGACTTTAACCGCAATATTTTTACGTTCGATACCCGAGAGAAAGTACTCGCGTTATTTGAGAAAGTGACTCAGCAGCAAGTGATTGAGTACTACCAAAAAGCGGTGATGAAACGTCAAGGGTTAGCGTTGGCATCTCAAGTTATTGGTCAAGATGTCAATGAAAAAACAGGATATGCACCACTAAAAGGCTGGGTGTTCTATCCGAATGCGTCAGAATTTCAAAAAATCTTGCCAGTTAAGGAAGATGCGAAGTGAGTAAAATGCAGATAAGTTCCCAATTGTTAGATGCTTTTTCGTTACCATTACAAGGCCAACGGTTAATTGAAGCCTCTGCGGGTACAGGCAAAACCTATACGATAGGGATACTCTATCTGCGTTTACTATTAGGGTTAGGGGGGGAGAATGCTTTCCCCCGACCTCTTACAGTTGAAGAAATTCTCGTAGTGACATTTACAGAAGCCGCAACTAATGAATTACGAGGGCGTATACGTGAGCGAATTCATAAAATGCGCCTTGCTTGTATCCGTGATGGGGTCGGTTTCGAAAAAGAGCCGGAATATTTAGAGCTACTCTCGCAAATTCCAACACCAGAGCAACGTGAGTTTGCCATAAATTGGTTACTTACCGCTGAGCGTCAAATGGATGAAGCTGCGATTTATACCATTCATGGCTTTTGTCAGAGAATGTTAGTTCACAATGCTTTTGAATCAGGCGTTTTATTTGAACAGACGATGATCCAAGATGAACTTCCGATTCAAAAGCAAGCTTGTGCTGATTTTTGGCGGCGTCATTTCTATCCACTCGATTATTCAATGGCAAAAGTTGTTTTGTCACAATGGAATAGTCCGGAAGCACTACTGGCGGATATTAAGCCTTTTTTACAAGGTGATATGCCATACATAGTTAATGAAACGCCAAATAAAGAAACCTTTGAAGAGCGTCACCAGCGTTTAATCGAACTCATTACTCAAGTGAAGTCTTTATGGCTAGCAGGGTGCTCTGAGATTGAAAAACGGATTGTTAGCTCAGATGTTGATAAACGTAGTTATAGCTCACGCTTTTTACCGAGCTGGTTAGATAAAATGGCACGCTGGGCAGAGGAAGAAACACAAGATTACCAACTGCCAAAAGAAATTATTCGGTTTTCGCAAGCTGCCTTACATGATAAATCGAAAAGTGGCTCAGGCCCTGAGCACGAGGTATTCGCGCTCATTGATGAACTTCTTTCGCAATCCCTAACCATTAAAGATCTGATTATTCCCGTTGCCATAACAGAAGTTAGGCAAAACATTGCCCGAGAAAAACACAGTAGAGGCGAAATGGGGTTTGATGATTTGCTCACTCGCTTAGATAACGCATTAAAAAAGCAGGGCGGAGATTACTTAGCTAAAGCCATTAGCCAGCGTTTCCCTGTTGCGATGATTGATGAGTTTCAGGATACCGACCCTCAACAATATCGTATTTTTCAGCGGATTTATCATGAGGTTGAAAATAGTGCATTGTTATTTATTGGTGACCCTAAACAAGCTATTTATGCGTTTCGCGGCGCTGATATTTTTACTTACATTGCAGCGAAAAAGCAGGTTAGTGCTCACTATACACTAGAAACTAACCATCGCTCCTCCGAGCAAATGGTTGAAGCTGTTAACCGTATTTTTAGCCATTGCGAAAAACCTTTTATTTTTGAGCAGATCCCATTTAACCCTGTCAACTTTGCAGCCAAAAATGCGGGCAAGATATTAAAGCATCATGGTCAAGCAGTAAAAGCGCTAACATTTTGGCAAATTGATGCAGAAGCGGTTTCTATTGCTGATTATGAGCAAACAATGGCATCACAATGCGCCGCACAGATCAGTCAATGGTTACAAGGGGGAGCTGAGGGAACAAGCTTATTTCAGCATAGTGATGGAAAACAACATCCGGTTTCTGCGGCTGATATTACAGTCTTGGTGAGAAGCCGACGTGAAGCAACACTGATCCGTGATGCGCTCAATCAGTTGGGTATCCCATCTGTCTTCCTATCGAATAGAGAAAGTGTTTTTGCGACCCAAGAAGCGCGTGACCTTTTATGGATCTTACAAGCGGTACTGTCGCCAGAAAAAGAGCGTATTTTACGTAGTGCACTAGCAACGGGAACTTTAGGGCTAAACGCCAAAGAGATTGATGCGCTAAATTACGATGAAAAGGCATGGGAAGCGCTGGTGGATGAGTTTTCTCAATACGCGCTAATTTGGCGTAAGCGCGGGGTTCTGCCGATGCTTCGGGTTCTGATGGCGGAGCGCCATATTGCAGAATCATTGCTTTCTGCCGTGGAAGGTGAACGTCGTTTAATGGATTTGATGCATATTGGTGAACTGCTTCAAGAGATGTCTCTTCAATTAGAAGGTGAGCACACATTAGTGCGTTGGTTAACACAGCAAATTGCTCATCCTGATCATCAATCGAACGCACAGCAAATGCGTTTAGAAAGTGATAAACACCTAGTTCAAATCAGTACCATCCACAAATCAAAAGGCCTTGAATACAAGATTGTTTGGCTGCCATTTGCGAGTAATTTTTTACCACAATCAAAGGCGCTGTACCATGACAGGGAGAATTACGGCACTCATTTAGACTTAGATGATAGTGAAGAGAACGTTGCGCTTGCGGATGAAGAGCGTTTGGCGGAAGACTTACGGCTACTCTATGTTGCCTTAACACGTGCAATCTATCATTGTAGTGTTGGTATTGCGCCAATAATTAAAGGTAACCGCAAGAAAAGTGGTGAAACCGACCTACACTTATCTGCTTTGGGGTATTTAATTCAAAAGGGGGAAGCGGGGGATTTTAGCTTACTCAATAAAGGATTAGCAGAGCTTGCCGGTACAGCGATTAGTGTGGAGCGCATTGAGTATACAGAATCTATCTCAATGTCTTTTGATCAAGATGATAATGAGTCATTGTCAGCTAGGGATATTACTCGCTTCTTTGACTACCATTGGAGAGTAACCAGTTATTCAGGGTTGAGCTATAGCAGTGGTCATAGTGGCAGTGGTAATGAGCAAGCGATAAGTGCTGAGCAGCTTGCGACCTCACTGGCACCTAAAATAGATGTGGAAGCTAGCTTAGATGCCACTTTACCAGAAATCGATGAATTTACGTTGACACCACATCTGTTTCCCCGCGGAACTGCACCGGGAACTTTTCTTCATGAACTTATGGAAGAAATGGACTTTTCACAAGAGATCCCCCTTGAATGGTTAGTTGAGAAATTGCAAGGAGCAGGGTTTGATACCAAATGGGCTGACATGTTACAGGCATGGTTGGCGGCTATTGTGGATGCGCCACTGGCAGATGATGGTTTATGCTTGTCTGCATTAGCGCCTCAAGATATGTTAGATGAACTACAGTTTTATCTTCCTATTGATAACTTGCTTCAAGCTGAAGATGTTGATCGCATTACTCATCGATATGATCCGCTATCTGCGGCTTGCCCTCCGCTTAATTTTGAAAAAGTACAAGGTATTTTAAAAGGGTTTATCGATTTAACGTTTTTATGGAAAGGGAAATTTTATCTCCTTGATTATAAATCAAATTACCTCGGTGATGATGCGGCTAGCTATACGCAATCTGCGATGGCTGAAGCGATGATTGACCACCGTTATGATCTTCAATATCAATTATATTCATTAGCGCTGCATCGTTACCTTAAACAGCGATTACCTAACTATCAGTATGATGTTCATTTTGGTGGCGTCTATTACCTCTTTCTTCGTGGCATTGATCGGGTAGAGTCAAAAAATGGTATTTTTTATTATCGGCCAGAAAAGGCATTTATCGACGAACTGGACCAACTATTTCGTAACGCACAAGAGGGAAGTGAGCCATGATGAAAGCGCTGTTTAATAAAGCGCTCGAAGCGCGATTATTCACTCCCCTTGATATCCAGTTTGCTTATAACATTACACAAGAGCAAAACCCAACATTATTACTGCTTACCGCATTATTGAGTGCTGAGACGATGGCGGGGCATGTCTGCTTGTCATTATCTGATTTCAGTCAGGAAAAACTGTTTGCAGGGCGCCATCCTGAACTTGCAGACGAATTTTGGCACGCAATAGGTACACCTGATCCAGAAACCATTTATTACCTAGTTAAAAATGCCCCTTTTGTCTGCCTAGCGGGGGAAAGTGAATTATCCCCCTTGGTGTTATCGGGGGAGTTTTTATATTTTCAGCGGCTATGGCAATATGAGCAAAGTGTTTCAGACTACTTTTCACACACCGGACTACCTCAATATGATGCTCTGCGCATTAAAGGAATATTAGACGCTCTTTTCCCGCAAAGTGATGAAATTGACTGGCAAAAAATAGCTGCCGCAGTGGCTGTCACTAGCCGAGTTTCCGTGATTTCAGGGGGGCCTGGCACGGGGAAAACAACCACAGTTGCTCGAATTTTAGCGGCATTGGTTAAATTGGCTGTAGAGAATAAACAACGTATTCAAATTGAATTAGCAGCGCCGACAGGTAAAGCTGCGGCACGTTTAACAGAGTCGTTGGGGGCAGCACTCGATGACTTGTCATTGACCGATGAAGAGCGATATATGTTGCCTAATCAGGCAAAAACACTGCATAGGCTATTAGGGGCACAACCTGAAAGCCAGCAATTCCGCTATCACCGCGATAATTTATTAACATTGGATATTTTGATTGTTGACGAGGCTTCCATGGTGGATTTACCCATGATGGGTAAATTAATCGAAGCCTTGCCAGTAAATGCCAAATTGATCTTTTTAGGGGATAAAGATCAATTAGCATCCGTCGAAGCGGGGGCTGTACTTGGAGATATTTGCCAATTTGCGGATCAAGGATATAGCCCCCAACGTGCCCAAGAATTGGCTCAACTGACAGGATACGCACTCGATCACTTTACATCAAATACAGGCCCTTTGATCAGAGATAGCCTCTGCCTACTGCGTAAAAGTTACCGTTTTTCGGCTTCTTCGGGTATCGGGCAGCTTGCTTTTGCGGTTAATGATGGAGATACCAAGCGTGCTGAAAAGTTATTAAACAGCACATTAAATGACGTGCATACTTATTTACAAGAAAGTGAGGATGATTATGCACAGATGTTGATAGCGGCATCTAATTTCTATCGAGATTATCTTCTATCAGTAAAAGCTAGACAGGATCCGGCTGAGATTTTATTTAAATTTAATCAATTTCGTTTGTTGACAGCTTTGAGAGATGGCCCATATGGTGTAACAGGGATAAACGAAAAATTAGAAAAACTGCTTCATCGACAGGGGCTTATTCATCGGCCATTAAACCAAATAAATAAACATTATGCAGGTAGGCCAATTATGATCAGCCGAAATGATAGTCCATTAGGGCTATTTAATGGCGATATAGGGATAATCCTGCCTGATGAAGAAGGGGCACTTAGAGCTTATTTTCAGTATCCCGATGGCTCAATTAAGGGGATCCAACCTAATCGGTTGCCTTTACATGAAACAGCATATGCAATGACTGTACATAAATCACAAGGTTCAGAGTTTGCTCATACCGCCTTAGTACTACCGAAGGTATATTCACCAGTCGTCACTCGAGAGCTTGTGTATACTGCAATAACTCGCGCCAAAAAAGAACTTTCTTTGTATTGCACGATTAAGATTTTACGCCGTGCCATTGAGACACCGACGAAACGACGTAGTGGCTTAGCAATACAGCTCATGAATGTAAAATAAACGTAGTAGCCTTGGCTACATAATTAGACTTAAATGCAAAAGGTAATAATATGGATACCCAGCCAACAACGACGGCAATAACAGTCACACTTAAAGCGAGAATTCAGCCAGAAAGACGTGCAGACTTAGAAGATGCCTTTATGCATGTTATGCAAAGTATGGAAAAAGATATTCATGTGACAGGTGGTGGCACGTTACTTTCAGACAATGGTGAAATTGATGAGTGTGATATTGAGTTATCTGTTGCAGAGGCGAATGATGAAAATATCAGCTTAATTATTCAATTGTTTTCATCCATGTTGGCGCCGAAAGGATCACGTTTAGTTATTCATGGTGAAGACATTGTGATTGAATTTGGTGATGAAGAAGGGTTAGCCCTTTATTTAAATGGTACTGATTTGCCCGACGAAGTTTATGAAAATAGCGATATTAACGATATTTTCGATAAATTAGACGAGGCTGTAGAAGATATTGGTGCGATCCATGGTGTGTGGGAAGGCCCTACAGAAACAGCGTTCTATTTCTATGGCGCATCATTTGCCGAAATGTCATCACTGCTACAACCTTTAATCGATAGCATACCGCTATGCCAAAAATCAAGAGTGGTACAAATCGCCTAGGTTGATTGACTAACCTGACAGTAAGTAAATTGTCAGGTTAGTCGAGCTAAAGCCTATTTATCGGCTTTTGCATGTAAATCTAGCATCAAAATTTTAGAACGGCGTTGGTAGTTATATAGCGCCTGTTTTTTCAATGGCAACATCTCAATCTCTGCGGGAATAAAGCCCCTTTCTTGGAACCAATGAATACTACGTGTGGTTAAAACAAATAGCTTTGCTAACCCTAATTGCTTAGCCTGTAGGGAAACTCGATGTAAAAGTTCTTCTCCCCGCGAAGAGCTACGGTAGTCAGGATGCACGGCGACACAAGCCATTTCCCCCAGTTTTTCTTCGGGGTAAGGGTAGAGAGCCGCACAAGCAATCACTAAGTTATCTCGTTCAATGATCGTAAATTTATCGATTTCCATCTCAAGTTGCTCCCGTGAACGTCTTACAAGGATGCCTTGCTGCTCAAGAGGGCGAATTAACTCAAGAATACCGCCGATATCATTAATATTAGCACGACGGATTTGTTCGGCGCTTTCCATGACAATTTGCGTACCAATGCCATCGCGCGAAAAGAGCTCTTGGATTAGCGAGCCATCTTCTTGATAACTTAATAAATGGCTGCGACGAACACCGCGGCGGCAAGCTTTCGCCGCGCCACGTAAAAAGCGCACAGTACCTGAATAATAATCCCCTTCGGATTCCAGCTCTTGGATCCTATCTTCGGCTTCATCGGGAAATAATTCTGATAAAATATTGCCATCTTTATCAGCGACTCCTTGTGAAGAACAAAAGCCGATTAACTTTTCAGCCTTCATTTTCACTGCGAGTTGAGTGGCTATTTCCTCAGAAGTGAGATTAAAACTTTCACCAGTAACAGACACGGCAACCGGACCAATAAGTACGATAGAGCCATTATCCAGTTGTTTATTGATAGCATCTTCATCAATGCGGCGGATACGCCCGCTATGGCAGTAATCAACGCCATCATCCACACCGAGTGGTTGCGCGATCACAAAGTTACCGCTGACAACACTAATATGAGCGCCTTGTAAAGGTGTGTTACTCAGACTCATCGATAAACGAGCCGTAATATCAAGTAATAAGGCACCAGAGGCTTGCTTAACGTATTCAAGTGTATTCGCATCCGTTACGCGGGTATGTTTATGATAAACAGCCTCATAATTATGCTCGGCTAAAATATCTTCGATTTGAGGGCGAGCGCCGTAAACTACGATAATGCGGATACCAAGACTATGTAATAATCCTATATCATTGATAATACTCGGAAAATTCTCATGCGCAATTGCTTCTCCACCAAGCATAATAATAAATGTTTTGCCGCGGTGGGCATTGATATAAGGAACCGAATGGCGAAACTCATCTACCAATTCGGTGCTGCGCTCTTTCATAACCACCCTCTTAACTGAATTTTTATTCGCTATTAATGTATTTTTATTCTTTTTAGCGATAAATATCAAGCAAAATATAGGATAAGACTTGTAACATTTTTATTATTTGGGTTTACATATCTCTATATTTAAATGTGTATTCTTGATGACAGTATGCGAATGATTCGCTAGAGTTTATGTTTCTGGCCTCTATTTGGCTTTTGTTCTAAAATCACCTGATATTCAGTTTTAGGTTCGGAATTATTGATGAGTCACCCAGATCACTGTCCATCTAAACGCCGCCTTTTACAAGGAGCGGCAGCGGTTATGTTGCTTAGTGTCAGCCCATTTGGCTTTGCTGCGAATACAAATGTGATCGCAGTACGTATCTGGCCTGCATCAAGTTATACGCGCGTGACGCTAGAATCGAGTGCTCCATTAAAATATCGCCAGTTGGTACTGCATAACCCTGAACGCATCGTTATCGATTTGGAAGGGGTACAGCTGAACAACATTCTGAAGCAGATGGGAACTCAAATCCAATCTCGCGACCCGCATTTAAAATTAGTACGGGTCGGGCAGTTTGATCCAAAAACAGTGCGTCTTGTTTTTGAAGTCAAAAATAAAGTCAGCCCACAGATTTTTACTATCGCGCCCGTTGCTGAATTTAAAAACCGTTTGGTGTTAGATTTCTATCCGGGTAAAGGGGTAGAAACATCGGACGATCCATTGCTTGCCTTATTGGAAGATTATAATAAAGGCGATTTAGAAGAGAAAATGCCTGCTCAGGCGAAGAAACCGGGTAAAGCAGGTCGAGATCGCCCCATTATTATTATGATTGACCCAGGGCATGGGGGGGAAGATCCCGGCGCAATGGGGAAATACAAAACGCGAGAAAAAGATGTGGTTTTACAAATCGCTCGCCGTTTGAAAGCGTTAATCGATAAAGATCCCAAAATGCGTGCCTATATGACTCGTAACGAGGATGTATTTATTCCATTGAAGGTTAGGGTCGCTAAGGCTCGAAAAATGCAGGCAGACTTGTTTGTTTCGATTCACGCTGATGCCTTTACCAATCGCTCAGCTCACGGTTCATCTGTGTTTGCCTTATCGACTAAAGGTGCCACCAGTAATACCGCTCGTTACCTCGCTCAGACACAGAACGAGGCTGACTTAATTGGTGGGGTGAGCAAAAGTGGTGATGTTTACCTTGACCATACCATGCTTGATTTAGTGCAAACAGCAACCATTAATGACAGCCTCAAATTTGGTGATGAGGTTTTAAAGCGCATGGGCAAAGTCAATCGGCTACATAAAAATAAAGTTGATCAGGCAGGCTTTGCGGTATTGAAGGCGCCGGAGATCCCTTCAATCTTGGTTGAAACAGCCTTTATCAGTAACTTAGAAGAAGAGCGTAAATTGAAAACCGCGAAGTTCCAGCAGCAGATGGCGGAATCTATCTTCCAAGGGATTAAAGCCTATTTTCGTAATGGCGGCGAATTAGCGATTAGAAATTAGTCGCTAGAATAAAATCGATAAATTAGAAAAGGTGACTGGCTGAAAAGTGAGTTGCCTTTTTTATTATTGCATTGATTTAATAGGAAAAATAAGAATTGGTTGCGGGGGCCGGATTTGAACCAACGACCTTCGGGTTATGAGCCCGACGAGCTACCAAGCTGCTCCACCCCGCGACTGAAGAGGTAAATATAACAGGGGATATTGGTTGCGGGAGCCGGATTTGAACCGACGACCTTCGGGTTATGAGCCCGACGAGCTACCAGGCTGCTCCATCCCGCGCCTGAAATATTTTTGATACTAATTTGAAGATTGGTTGCGGGGGCCGGATTTGAACCGACGACCTTCGGGTTATGAGCCCGACGAGCTACCAAGCTGCTCCACCCCGCGTCCGATAGCGGGCACTATACTCGGGATGAGATCTGATGCAAGTTTTTTTGTGTATTTTTTTCAAATTTCCGCATAGATAGAACAAAATATACACTCAATGGTCAAATATTAATCATTTTAATGGAGCGGTGAGATTGATTAACAGGCAATAGGCTAAATCCTTTTTTTAGAGTCGATGATAAAAAATAAATGTGAATTATCCATTGCGGGGAAAAATAATAACCAGTAATAAGTCCACAATTTGTACGGCGATAGGAGAGTAAGTATTTTTAGCCGTTTCATTCTTTATGTGGGTTTGCTATTGTGCGCTTCATATTGGATTGGAGTGGGCGGTATAACATGAAATTATGGCAAAAATGGTGTGTAGCAGGTGCGTTTGTATCTTTACTTGTTGGCTGTCAATCTCACCCGACAGATCAAGGGCAGCAGTATAAAGATGGACGTTTAAAGCAAGATCTTCAGCAAGTAAGCCAAGTAAATGTTCAAGGGCGCCCAATCAATTCACAAGATTTTTATCGGCAAGTTAATGAAATCAAGAATGCGTCACCGCGTTTGTTTCAAGGTAACAATGATACCTATCATGCGATTGAAAACTGGCTAGTTGCAGGGGGAGATCCTAAAAAACTGGCGAGTTTCAACTTAACCGCCTTTCAAATGGAAGGGGTGGATAATTATGGTAACGTACAATTTACTGGGTATTACACGCCGGTTATCCAAGCTCGCCGTACCAAACAGGGGGAATTTCAGCACCCACTTTATGCAATGCCACCTAAAGGGAAAAAACGCCTCCCCAGCCGAGCCGCGATATACAATGGTGCTTTAAGCGATAAACTCATTCTAGCCTACAGTAACTCCGCCATGGATAACTTTATGATGGAAGTTCAAGGTAGCGGCTATGTGGATTTTGGTGATGGTAGCCCGCTGAATTTCTTTGGTTATGCGGGGAAAAATGGGCATGCTTATAAGAGCATAGGTAAAGTGCTTGTCGATCGTGGTGAAGTGCCGTTAGAGAAAATGTCACTGCAAGCGATCCACGATTGGGCGAATAGCCATAGCGAACAAGAAGTGCGCGAATTACTCGAACAAAATGCTTCCTTTGTTTTCTTCAAACCACAATCATTTGTTCCTGTCAGAGGCGCTAGTGCAGTACCGTTAATTGCTAAAGCATCAGTCGCATCGGATAAAACACTTATTCCGCCAGGCACAGCGCTATTAGCAGAAATACCTGTACTTGATAATGCAGGGAAATTTACGGGACGCTATGAAATGCGTATGATGATTGCCCTAGATGTTGGTGGTGCAATTAAAGGACATCATTTCGATATCTATCATGGAACAGGTCATGAAGCAGGTAGAATGGCCGGTTTTTATAATCATTACGGAAGAGTGTGGGTGTTGAAAAAGAGCCAGCCACTTTTCGGTCATATGTAGTTATTAAGGTTACTATTTACTATGCAAACTAAGCTTTCAGATGCTTGGATGCAGCGTTTTGCTGGGATCGGACGTCTTTATGGACAGCAAGCGCTATCACTTTTTGCTCGTTCTCATATTTGTGTTATTGGGATTGGGGGCGTCGGCGTTTGGGCTGCGGAAGCACTCGCACGGACGGGAATAGGGCAGATTACCCTGATTGATATGGATGATATCTGTATCACTAATACCAATCGTCAGTTACATGCACTTAAATCCACAGTGGGTCAGCCAAAAGTTGAAGTCATGAAAGCACGGATTTTAGAAATAAATCCTGAATGCGTTGTGAATATCGTGGATGATTTTGTGAGCGTAGATAATGTGGCTGAGCTGCTCTCTACGGGGTTTGATTATGTTATTGATGCCATCGATAGTGTCAGGCCGAAGGCGGCTCTGTTGGCCTACTGTCGGCGTTATAAAATCCCCGTTGTAACGACAGGGGGCGCAGGAGGGCAAATCGACCCAACGCAGATCCAAGTAACAGACTTAGCGAAAACGATCCAAGATCCCCTTGCCGCAAAATTACGTGAGCGCCTGAAATCCGATTTTAATGTTGTTAAAAATAGCAAAGGTAAATTAGGCATAGACTGCGTATTTTCAACAGAGCAATTAGTTTATCCGCAAAGTGATGGCTCCGTCTGTGCGGCTAAAAGTACCGCTGACGGCTCTAAAAGAATGGATTGCGCTTCAGGCTTTGGGGCGGCAACGATGGTGACAGCAAGTTTTGGTTTTATTGCAGTATCACATGCTCTGAAGAAGATGGTCGCAAAATTAGAGCGGGAAAATTCGCTCAAAAGCTGAGGCTATTTTCATAGCCTCTAGTACATTATTCGGCAGGTGTCATTTCGCTGGCAAAGTTGCGAATAGTCGTTATTAATGCGGCTATTCCATTTTGTCGAGATTCACTGAGTTGGCCAGATAACCCAGTTCTATTCAAAATATCCTCAAAATCGACAGCGAGGATCGCTTGGCTATTTTTTTGTTCCACTGCGGCTAATAAAATCGCAAATAGCCCTTTAACAACACGTCCTTCACTATCGCCATAAAAATGAAATGTTTGGTCATCGTTGAGTCTTGCACCAATCCACACTCTGTTTTCGCAACCTTTCACTTCCTGAGTCTGCTGCTTTTGTTCATCAGTCAGAGTCGGTAGTTGACGAGCGAGTTGGATAAGCAAGCGATATTTATCTTCCCACGCTTTTTGTGCTGAAAATTGTTCAATAATCTCTTCAATTTTCAGCGTCGTACCGAAAGGGTGTGGAACAAATGTCGATATTATTGAAGTCATTCGGCTTCCTTATTCATCATTCAGTATTGAGAGTGCAAATTTTACTGCGTTAATAAATTTATCAATATCTTGCTGATCATTGTAAGGCATGACAGAGATGCGTAAGCAGCCTGTAATAGCAATTGCATCCATTAATGGTTGCGTACAATGTTGCCCATAGCGTAATGCAATTTTTTGTTCAGTCAACAATAGGCCCAAATCGCTATGATGTATGCCAGCGAAATTAAAGGAAAGTAGCGGAGTATTAGGCTGGCTATAGCAGATAAACCCCTCTAATTTGCTGAGTTCTTCGTATGCGTAGTGGATGAGTGAACAACAATAGGCCTCAGATTGGTGTAAATCGATGTGAGATAACCAGTCAAGAGTGGCTGAAAAGGCAATGACGCCAGCGATATTTGGTGTGCCAGCTTCAAAACAATAAGGAACAGGAGCGGGAGTAAAGCCCTCAAAATTAACTTCTGATAACATTTTACCGCCACCATGCCATGGTGACATCGCAGCCAACAATTGTGGTTTGCCATAGCAAACGCCAAGCCCAGTTGGGCCATATAATTTATGGGCGGAGAAAGCATAAAAATCGATATTCAAAGCGGTGACATCAATTGGGGCATGTACCACACCTTGTGCGCCATCAACGACAACGAGCGCCCCAGCCGCATGAGCTAGTGACGTTACTGCTGCTAAATTTGGTTGATAGCCTGTTACGTTTGACATCTGGGTGATAGCGATCACTTTGCTACGTGGATTAAGTAGCGGCTTAAGGCTTTCAATATCGAGGGTGTAGTGTTGAGTGACAGGCCATTTGACAATTTTTGCACCAGTTTGCTGTGCAAGAATCAGCCAAGGTAATAAATTAGAGTGGTGTTCTAATTCGCTAACAATAATTTCATCATTTGCTGTTAAATGATTTCTAAAATAACTTTGGGCAATAAGGTTAATGGACTCGGTGGTTCCTCGGGTCCAAATAATGGTATTTTCACTCTCTGCATTAATCAATTTCGCGACACGTTTCCTGCCTTGTTCATAATTTTCAGTAATTCGTAACGACTCTGGAGATTGACCTCGATAAACTGAACTGCCAGAGTGACGGTAATAGTTATCTGCGGCTTCAATCATTGAGTTTGGTTTTAAGGCTGTTGCTGCACTATCAAGATGAATCGTTTGAGAATTGATAGCTGGAAATTGTTTTCGAAATTGTGTTGCAGAAAAATGGTACATTATATGTGTTCTTTATCTAAATATTTGGCGTTTGGTTTGTAATCATAATTATTGATGATATTCTCGATTTATTCATCGAAATCTTTTGTTACATTTAATTTTACCGCTGGTTTTTATTAGAGCTTTAGAAAAATTAGGGAAATGATTATGCCTTTTACTGCATATTGCAATCATTTTTCTTTTGTCTTTTCGGTGAGCTCATCTTTGGATGGGGAAAATTCAAGAATTATCTTAAATATTTAACTGATAATATTTTTTGTAAACTGGTTAAAACCTGTCTTGAAAATGTTATTTGCAATTGTTAGGCAAAAAAAAGCACCGCAATTAAAGCGGTGCATCATAAAATCACTATGGACAGACAGGGTAAATGTACAGGAAGTGAAAAAAAACAGTAGCTAAAGCTACAAAGTCTGGCATTCCCAGACAACTTGCAAACACAACATCACAACCACAAAGCCAAAAGTTTCAAAGTAACTAAACTCTGTAACTTTTCGTTCCGGCTTAGGAAGTGTGCATACTATAGGTATTTACTGGCGTATCCTCAATGGACAATTTATAATGCTTCGGATGAGAAAAACTAATGCGTATAACCCTATCAAGTAGAAGTGATTATGTCTAAAAGATTACCGCCACTTAATGCGTTAAGAGTGTTTGATGCCGCCGCTCGTCATTTAAGTTTTACTAAAGCGGCGGAAGAGTTGTTTGTGACCCAAGCCGCTGTGAGTCACCAAATGAAAAGTTTGGAAGATTTCCTCGGGTTAAAGTTATTTCGCCGGCGCAATCGTTCTTTGCTGTTAACAGAAGAAGGCCAAAGTTATTATCTTGATATTAAAGAGATATTTTCTTCTATTAATGAGGCGACAAGGAAATTACAGGCGCGAAGTGCTAAGGGAGCATTAACGGTTAGTTTATCCCCTAGTTTTGCAATACAGTGGCTTGTCCCGCGTCTTTCTAGCTTTAACCAAGCTTATCCGGGGATTGATGTTCGTATTCAGGCCGTTGATAGGGAAGAAGATAAATTAGCGGATGATGTTGATGTGGCTATTTTCTATGGGCGAGGAAATTGGTCTGGTCTAAGGACGGATAGGCTGTATGCTGAATATTTAATGCCAGTTTGTTCTCCGTTATTATTAACGGGGGCGCATCAATTAAAGCAGCCTGAAGACTTAGTCAATCATACGTTATTACATGATTCTTCTCGTCGGGATTGGCAAGCTTATATTCGCCAATTAGAATTGCACAATATTATCAATGTACAACAAGGCCCTATTTTTAGTCATAGTGCTATGGTCATTCAAGCCGCAGTACATGGTCAGGGTGTCGCTTTAACAAATAATGTTATGGCAAAAAATGAAATTGATGCAGGTCGTTTGGTTTGCCCATTCAACGAGGTATTGGTGAGTAAAAACGCGTTTTACCTTGTTTGTCAGGAAAACCAAGCTGATTTGGGAAAAATAGCTGCATTTCGTCAATGGATCTTGACTCAAGCAGCAAGCGAGCAAGAAAAACTGGGGTTTATTACGGGTGACCAAGATATGGCGCTTATTCAGTAATCATATATACCCGTTATTTTTCAAGTTGCAGTTGGTTGCATAGATAGGTAAAACGGCACTCAGTTTATCGTGTTTATCGGGATTTTAAATTAACCCCTTGATGCAACTGGGATTATTTAGGGTATGGTTAATAAAAGGTGTTACTGTGAATAGTCGTTTGATGTTAATTTTTGCTGGGATTAGTGGCTTTTTTACTGTGGCTTTTGGTGCCATTGGCTCTCATGCGCTTTCGTCGATTATGAGTGCTCATCAGATGGAATGGATTGAAATCGGTTTGCGGTATCAGATGCTACATACAGTAGCTTTAATGGTGCTAGGGGCGATTTTATTGCGTAAAGTGGTTCTATGGTTTTACTGGTGTGGCGTTTTTTTCGCCGTAGGCATACTTCTTTTCAGTGGTAGCCTTTATTGTATGGCCTTGTTACAGGTAAAATACTTTTCCTATTTTACGCCAATAGGGGGAGTTTGTTTTCTTATTGGCTGGCTGTTGGTCGTTATCGGCGCTATGCGTCTAAGGAAACCGGCGTTACGCCATGAGTAATAAAATTGCATTATATTGCCGTCCAGGCTTTGAAAAAGAGTGTGCGGCCGAAATTACAGATAAAGCTGGGCAAAAAGAGGTTTATGGTTTTGCGCGCGTCAAAGAAAATAGCGGTTATGTTATTTTTGAATGCTATCAAGCTGAAGATGCCGATAAACTTGCCCGCGAGCTACCTTTTCGTGAGCTGATTTTTGCTCGTCAAATGTTTGTGGTTGGGGAACTGCTTAAAGATTTACCTCCAGAAGATCGTGTTACCCCCATTGTGAATGCGCTGAGCCAGCAGGTTGAACGAGCAGGCGATCTTCGCGTTGAAGTTGCTGATACTAATGAAAGCAAAGAGTTGATGAAATTTTGCCGTAAATTTACGGTGCCTTTGCGTAATGCTTTACGACAAGAAAAAGTTTTACTGGCTAAAGAGAATTTCAAACGTCCGGTTATCCATGTTTTCTTTATTGCTTCAGGCTGTTGTTATACCGGATATTCTTACAGTTCGAATAGCTCGCCATTTTATATGGGGATCCCTCGGCTTAAGTTTCCATCGGATGCACCTAGTCGCTCAACATTGAAATTAGAAGAGGCATTTCACATATTTATCCCTTACGATGAGTGGGATGAGCGGCTAGCAAGCGGTATGAATGCGGTGGATCTTGGTGCATGTCCGGGGGGATGGACCTACCAATTAGTTAAGCGCAGTATGATGGTTCATGCCGTGGATAATGGTCCGATGGCGCAAAGCTTGATGGACACGGGGCAAGTTAGGCACCATCAAGTCGATGGTTTTAAATTCGAGCCAAATACGAAAAATATTACTTGGTTAGTGTGTGATATGGTTGAAAAACCGGCGAAAGTCGCTGCGTTAATCACGGAGTGGCTATTGCATGGGTGGTGCCGTGAAACCATTTTCAACTTAAAGCTACCGATGAAAAAGCGCTATGAGGAAGTGTCTCATATCCTTGAAAAGATGCGTACACAATTGGCAGAAAATGGCATCAATGTGCGGATCCAAGCGAAACAGCTGTACCATGACCGCGAAGAAATTACCGTTCATGTACAACGTATTTGGTCTGCTTATGCACCAATACGCGACTAAATCTGATATTTAGTAAGAACATATCATATAGCAAAAACTGCTTCCTAAACGCTGGTTAACAGTGAATGAAGAGGCAGTTTTTTATTGCTTATGGTTTGGGGTGATAGCGCAATTGGTTCAGGTTCCCTTGCAACTGAATATCTGTTCTTAAGGTTGCAATATCGCGGCAAACTTTTGCTATATCAAACTGACCAATAAGCTTTTTTCTCCATTTTTCATCAACGCTATCTAAATGAGCAAATAAGTTCTCAATGGAGTGGTATTGTTGTAGCAGTTGTGTGGCACTTTTAGCACCAATTCCCGCGACACCAGGCACTTTACTGCTGCTGATCCCCGCTAACCCCCAGTAATCAGGTAATTGGCAAGGTTTTACGCCAAATTCTTTTTCGATAAAAGGCACATCTAACCAGCGTTTTTGAAAATAGTCGCGAATACGAATTGAAGGCGACAGTAGTTGGCAATAGCCTTTATCAGTAGAAACGATAGTGACAGTTTGCCCTGCATCGGCGATTTTCTTGGCTAAAGTTGCCGCTAAATCATCCGCTTCGTCACCACTTGATTGCCAGCAGTGGACGCCTTTTGCTTCGAATTGTTTGACTAATGAAGGTAGCTCAGCATATAAATTTTCAGGCATGGGCTGACGGCCTGCTTTATAGTCAGGCAGTTTTTCATGCCGCCAGCTATTGTGCCTACCTTCCTCATCGAATACTGCAACAATATGGGTCGGTGAGGTGTGAGAGATAAGCTGTGCTACCGCAGATAAGCAGGCATCGCCGCAAGGACTGCCTTGTACGGCATGTATGCGGCGAATTAAATTAAGTGCATCAATTATCAGTAAGTGGATCATAAAATTTACGCCATCCTTGGCCTCATTATATTATTTCACTATTTCGTAGCAAGGCTCATAGGCTGTTCCACCCGGCAGTTTCATTCGATGTTGGTCGACAAAACCGCGCAGTAGAATATCCATGCGTTGCATAATTTCTTTATCACCATGAATTTTAAACGGGCCATACTGTTCAATAGCCTTCATACCGACTTCTTTCACGTTACCCGCAACGATACCAGAGAAGGCTCTTCTAAGATCAGAGGCCAGTTTTTCTGGTGATTGACCTGGATACAGATTCAGTGACGCCATATTTTCATGAGTCGGCTCGAAAGGATGCTGTAATTCAGGGTTGATCTTAATTGACCAGTTAAAGCTATAAGCATCGCCTGTGCTACGACGGTTGTCTTTCACCAATGGCATGTGTTTTTTCATTACACGAGCGACTTCTTGGGGATCATCAATGATGATTTGATAGTGTTTGCTGGCTTCTTCACCAAGTGTATGACGAATAAAATCATCTAACACAGAGAAGTACTCGGCACTTTCTTTTGGCCCCGTTAAAACCAATGGCAATACTTGTTCGCTATTTTCAGGATCCATCAAAATGCCTAGCAAATAGAGAAGCTCTTCTGCTGTACCGACGCCCCCAGGGAAAATAATGATCCCATGCGCTAAGCGAACGAACGCTTCAAGGCGCTTTTCGATATCAGGCATGATGATAAGCTCATTGACTAAAGGGTTAGGTGGCTCAGCAGCAATGATAGATGGCTCTGTTAGGCCGATAAAACGGCTATTTTTATAGCGTTGTTGAGCATGGCCAACAGCCGCCCCTTTCATTGGGGCTTCCATGGCTCCGGGGCCACAACCTGTGCAGATATTTAGCTCTCTTAAACCAAGCTCATTACCGACTTTACGGCCATATAGGTACTCGGTTTCGTTGATAGAGTGACCACCCCAGCAAACAATCATGCTTGGATCTTCATCAAGATGCAGTGTACGCGCGTTACGTAATATAGAGAAAATGACGTTAGTTAGGTGAGTGCCATTTCCCAGATCTAAATGCATTTTTTGCTCTGCATTGATGATTTGAGCATGAACAAAGAGGATATCACGCAGTACCGCAAACAGGTTTGCTTGTATAGAACGGATGATTTTACCATCGACAAAAGCATCTTGAGGTGGGTTAATTAGCTCAAGTTTGACACCGCGCTCACGTCGTAATACGTTGATATCGAAGTCAGTATGCTTATCCAATAAATCTTTACTGTTGTCTGTTAAGCTCCCTGAATTTAAAACCGCTAATGAGCAGTTTCTGAACAAGCGATACAAATGACTGCTTGCGGTACGCTTTAACATATCAACTTCAAGTTGAGATAAGAGATCCATGGATCCTAATGGACTGATATGAGTAATCAAGTAACTCTCCTTTATCCCAAAGGGATCTTGATATACTCGCCATACTTCAAGTTACGGCGTCATTGACTCAGTTTACTTTCGCACCATTGGCATCGTTATTTCTGCCTTGCTACGACTGGTCTACCGGTCGCCTTGCTGTACCTCGAACTATTTAGAGTATATAAAATTATATCAATTAACTTAATTAAGGTGCTTATTGCCGTGCTAAACGTCCTATTTCAGGCGTAAATTGGGTATTACTACGCCATGGATTGATATCAAGACCACCACGGCGCGTATAGCGTGCGTAAACACTGAGTTGTTCAGGCTTACACAGTTGTGTTATATCATTAAAAATACGTTCGACGCATTGTTCATGGAATTCGTTATGATGACGGAAAGAGACCAAATAGCGCAGCAGTGCTTCACGGTTGATCTTCGGGCCACGATAACGAATTTGTACTGACCCCCAATCGGGTTGGTTAGTAATCAAACAATTCGACTTTAATAAATGGCTAACTAGTGTTTCTTCTACGTTTTCATTTTCCGTGCTATTTGCGAGATAATCACGACTAAATTCATATTGATTGATCTCGATATCCTGTTCATCAATACAAATCCCTTCAAATTGGCAAATCGCTTGCTGTGAAAACTCATCAAGTTTATGGAGTGTAACGCTAACTTTTCCATTAGCACAATTGCTTAAGTCGTTTTGCAAAACACTTCGCACATTTTCCCATGAATCATAGCGAGTTTGGTTAAAACTATTTAGGTAGAGTTTAAAACTTTTTGATTCGATCAAGTTTTCACTTTGTGCATCGACATGGACTGAACCAATAGCGACTTGCGGAACACCTTTCTTGTTGAGCCAAGATAGCTCGTATAAGGTCCAAATATCAGCCCCATGAAACGGTAGGTTATCAGCGTGAATATCTAACGGATCTCTATTTAAGCTGCGCGGAACGGCTTGGAGTAGGCTTGGGTCATATTGATCATAATATGCCGTTTTTTTTCCTAGTGTGAGATTATCCAAAGCAGGGTTATTTTGATAGTGTGACATAGTGATCCTTAAACTTCATGTACTAAAAGCACGCGATACCATAAAACGGCTGAAAATGAGAGCAATTCATTCATCGGTTAACTTCTGTCATAATATCATTTATTAATGATATTGCCGCCATTTCAGTTCACTCAATCTAAAGTTATTAAATCATTATGAATACAACCGTTTCTGAAGCGCTTACTCAATTTACTCAACAATATGTGACCAAATGGAAGGAGCAAACAGGTCTATCGCCTGCTTCCTGTGACCTATATGGCATTCCGTCTCCTTGTGTCATTCGGACGGGGGAAAATTGGGTTTATTGGGAGCCACAAGCCTTCCCAATAGCAGATAAAAACTTAAATAAAGTAGCGACAGCATTGGATATTGAATTACAGCCGATGATCCATCCTTTTTATACCACTCAGCTTGCGGGGGATATGAAGGCTCAATTTGAAGGTCATCTATTGAATTTGGTTCAAGTGTGGAGCGAAGAGGATTTTATCCGTTTGCAAGAAAATTTAATTGGTCATCTAGTTACCCAAAAGCGTTTAAAACTATCACCAACATTATTTATAGCAACATTAGAATCTGATTTAGAAATGATTTCGTTATGTAATTTAACGGGAGAAATTATTTTAGAAAAATTTGGTAGTAAGGAAAAACGCGTGTTAGCGCCTAATCTTATCCATTTTATTCAAGAGTTAACCCCAGTAGTAGAACCGCTTGAGTAAGATATTGCTGATGGAAGCTGTAGGAAATAGCTTACAAATCAATTAAGAAATAAACCTTAATTTTCTTAATTTATCTAAGTGAGCATTATTTAACATTTAATTTCATGTAGTTACTATCAATCTCTTAAATTGAAGGTTTAAGGCTGTTTTTAAGTTTATTGCACTAGGTTGTTTCATTAGTGTTTTTAATACATTCTTAAACGACTGAATGAGGGAGCAGTGAGTTTGCTGCTTTATCAGTAAACAGAGGTCATGGATGGCAAAGTGGCGCATGTCGCTGACTTTAATCTGTTTATTAGCGACAGGATGTCGAACGGCAGGAGGTCGTTTTTGCAGGATGCTTTAACACCCTTTAAAACATGAGATAAGCCAGTCAACCCTCTTGTTGGCTGGCTTCTTTTTCACTTAGTGTTGCGTTCGTGTCTTTTGATGTGGGTCGGTAGAATATTGCGTTAATGCGTTTAACACACTTTGATACATGGCTTCTCTTAGAGACTCACGCTTACGGAACGCAGAGCGGTGTTGGCTTTTGACCGATTCGATATCACGAACAGGCTCTGTTAAAGGCAAGTGATACCAGCCATCCGCGGAAACCGTGCCATTACACTCTTGCCAAAAATTATCGTAGCTTGATTTCAAATGTTGGCGCTTAATATGGCAATGGTTTGAAATACCCATAATAGATGTACAGTGGAAAAAAGCGGCAACTGCATAAATAGATGACATCAATAAATTTTTAGGTCGCATCCCATGCATTTGCTTCGTAATGGACTTCACTTGTTCGGTACTTTGTTCAGTAGCAGGCCCCTGTAAAGAACAGATATAAAGTTGGCCCTCAGTACCAAACGAAAAGCTCATTAAATAGATATCATCCCCTGTTTCGTTTAGCAGGTGTAAGGTGAGGTCACCTTCGCGTGGATATTGGGAGTAAACAAGCCTTAATTGCGCATAATCTCCCGATTTTAATTCGATATCTGCAACTTTTAACCCTTGGCGATCAATAGAAAACATTGCTTTGATAGCATCCGTCGAAAATGTTTTTTCGATGAGTTCTAGGGTGTGACTCGCGGTGAGTAATTTTTGTTTTCCGTTCCACTCGCGATGCAAATACTTATTTAAGGGGCGTTCAGCAAAATCAGGAATATTATTTAATTCCTTAGACATGCGGGCACTGGTGTAGCTTTCACACATGGATTGAAATTGCTGATAAGGTTTAGACGGGAGTTTGGCAATACGGACTTGTCGTTTTAAATGGTCATAGCTGTTGTTAATAGACTGCCAAAATTTATTTTGTTTACGCCACTGCTTTAATAATCCCATATATAAACCATACTTGATTGTTGAGTGTTTTTTATTCAGTAAAGTGAAAAGCGTCTGATATTACTCTTATTAACTACAACAAAAGGTAAATAAACTTTAAATAAACTTATAAAATCGCTTGCGGTAAGATGGATTGCGTGAAAGTAACTAGGATTTTGTGTGGGAAATTATTTTGGTTGTTCTACACCCCATATTTACGACAGAATTAATGAAGGATATGCCGTATATTTCGAATTAAGTTTATTAAGTAGGTTTTTATATGAATATTGAACAGCGCATCATGGAAAAGCTTCGTCATATTGAAGAGGAAATGAGAGCGAAGGCACTTTGGCGTGAATTACCACCTAGCCCTGAAGCTTTTGAAAGTACAGAGCCTTTTTCAATTGATACGATGGAAGCAACAGAGTGGTTACAATGGGTACTTATCCCTCGTTTACAAGCACTCATTGAGCAAGGCGCTGTTTTACCCGGAGCTTTTGCTATAGCCCCTTATTTTGAAGAAGTTTATAAGAATGATGAGGAAGGGCAATATCATTTATTGCTGATTCACCTTCGTGAATTAGATGATTTTTTCAGTACTCAGTTGGGTAGGTAGCTCATTGATGTTAGAGATTATTTATCAAGATGAGTATATGGTTGCTGTTAATAAGCCTGCCGGTATGTTGGTGCACCGCAGCTGGTTAGACAGCAAGGAAACTGTGTTTGTTATGCAAACATTACGAGACCAAATTGGTCAATTTGTTTATCCAATCCATCGTCTTGATAGGCCAACATCGGGTGTGTTGTTGTTTGCATTATCCAGTGATGTGGAGAGGCAATTAGCGGCGCAGTTTGAATCTCATCAAATAGAAAAAATCTACCATGCGGTGGTTCGTGGCTATGTTGAAGCGCCTCAAACCATTGATTATCCATTACTTGAGCAGTTGGACAAAATTGCGGATAAACATGCGACCAGAGAGCCGGCATTGCAAGAGTGTGTTACACATTGCCAGCCAATCGCTCAAGTTGAGTGCTCAGTCGCAATTGGGCGTTATCCAACATCTCGGTTTAGTTTACTAGAATTGAAACCAGAAACAGGGCGCAAACATCAGTTACGACGTCATATGTCGCACATTCGTCACCCCATTATTGGCGATAGTAAACACGGTGATTTACGTCAAAACCGCGGTGTAAGCCAACATTTTGCCGTTTCACGGCTAATGTTGCATGCCAGCCTGCTAGTATTAGCTCATCCCATTTCAGGGGAGCGTATCTCTCTGATTGCACAATGGGATGAGTCATGGTTGTCATTGGTAAATCAGTTTGGGTGGCAGCATATCGCCAGCAAATTGGGAATGGGAGAATTCAATTCATCACTGTAGTTGGGTCAATAGGAGGTGTTCGTGTCAAAAATTGGTATTTTTGTGGGAACAGTTTATGGTAATTCCTTAGCGGTGGCTGAATCTGCTCAGGAAATATTGGAGCAACTCGGCCATGAGGTCACGATTTTTGATGAGCCAATGCTCAGTGACTGGCAGCAATATAATGCGGGTGAAGGGGTCGCCTTAGTCATCACTTCCTCTACAGGGCAAGGGGATTTACCCGATACGATTGCTCCACTATTTTATGAAATTCAAGATGTTGTTGGTTATCAACCTGAATTACGTTACGGGTTAATCGCTTTAGGTGATAGCAGCTACGAAAATTTTTGTGGGGCAGGAAAGCGTTTTGATGAGTTATTAACTGAACAATCGGGAACACGGATTGGTGAGGTTTTGTTCATTGACGCGATAGAAGAAGATGTACCCGAAGAATATGCGAAGCCTTGGATACAATCTTGGGGTGAGCAACTGTAAATTACTGCACCGTGAATAGGATTCTCGGTGCAGTAAAGAAAATAAGAGCGGTATTTTAAAACTATTTACGGGTTAATTTTTCAAGGTCAGCTTCAATTTCAGCGATTTTGTTTGAGACCACATGCTCAAGATGACGTAGGTCATCCAAAATTTTATGCTTCAAATCAATATCACTTGTATCGTTTTGGCAAATTTGGTCTAGTTCTTCAATAGCGTAACGTAGGTTGGAGTTGATCTCATTAATTTCTTTGAAATTATTGCTACCATCTGCCGCGGCTACAGTTTTGCGTTGGCGTGGATATTTAAATTTTACACTTTTCGCAAAGAATTCCCCTTTATCTTTGCGAAAATAGATTTTTAAAATATCGTTATTTGCTTCTTGGCGTAGCGTATAACGGTCAATATCTTGAGGGTTGCTAATACCTAAACTTTTTAGATTATCGTACATGTTGTTCACCGAGTTATAGGAAACCGAAATTTGTAGAGGCACAGAGCCGTTAGCATATGCCAGCAGAAACAGTATTATTCTATTTTTGGCAGGAATTAAAAACACGCGCATTAAAGCGAATAACACTTAGCGATGCTATTAATCTGTGTTTTAAAAAGGCAAAAAATAAAATCATACAGTTTATATTCTCGAAAGCCCGACAATAGCTAAACTTATATATTATGCGCGAAATGAGGAAATTGACAAACCCCTCATCATAAGAAAAAGAGGTCTATCATTTTTAGATTGGGTAGAGAACGTGTTTTATCTCTAGCCGAGCGAGGATGTGGGATTAGTCAATGCTTCTTAATAGCTCATTAATACCGACTTTTCCACGGGTTTTGTCATCGACCTTTTTAACAATCACGGCACAATAAAGGCTGTAGCTACCGTCTTTCGATGGCAGATTACCCGATACAACCACAGAGCCCGCTGGCACACGTCCATAGTGGATCTCACCAGTTTCGCGGTCATAAATTTTTGTGCTTTGACCAATATAAACCCCCATTGAAATGACAGACCCTTCTTCAATAATAACGCCTTCAACAATTTCTGAACGGGCGCCAATAAAGCAGTTGTCTTCAATGATGGTTGGGTTAGCTTGTAGTGGTTCAAGTACGCCACCAATACCAACTCCGCCGGATAAATGCACATTTTTACCGATTTGGGCACAAGAGCCTACTGTCGCCCATGTGTCTACCATGGTGCCTTCATCAATATAAGCACCAATGTTGACATAAGAAGGCATCAAAACACTATTTTTAGCGATATATGCCCCTTGGCGAACAGCAGCGGGTGGAACAACACGGAAGCCTTCGCGTTCAAAGCGAGCCTGATCGTAATCCGCAAATTTCATGGGAACTTTATCAAAATAACGGCTTTCAGCCCCTTCGATTACCTGATTATCGTGAATGCGGAAGGAGAGTAATACTGCTTTTTTCAACCATTGATGTGTTACCCAAACCCCTGAAATTTTTTCAGCAACACGCAGTTTACCACTATCAAGTAGGGCAATGGTTTCTGTCACCGCTTGGCGAACGGCGGGGGTCACTGTGGATGGTGTGATAGCCGCTCTATCTTCAAATGCTTGTTCAATGATGGCTTGTAATTGCTGCATTGATTAATTTTCCCCTTTAAGGACCAGTAATAATATTGCTTATAAAACCTAACATTTATCCTTCGAGTTGAGGGTTTCTGTCAACCTTTCTGATAACTCTTGTTGCATTTTTTTATCGAGCGCTTTGTGATTTTTATCTGCAAGGACGAAAAAATCTTCCACTTTCTCGCCAATTGTGGTGATCCGTGCACCATGTAACGAGATTTCCATCTGAGCGAGCACATGCCCAACCCGTGCTAATAACCCCGGTTGATCGAGAGCAAAGAGCTCCATATAGCTACGGCGCTCATTGGTTGAGCGTAAAAAATTCACTTTGGTAGGAACGGTAAAATGGCGTAGTTTTGACGGTAGAGTGCGAGCCTGGGGAAGTGAGATCGCTGGTTGTTGTACCGCGTGTAGCAGACTATGGCGGATCTGCTCATATCTATCTTTTGATAATGGCGTGCCATTCGGTTCTAACACCACAAAGGTATCCATTGCCATGTTGTCTTTGTTGGTGAAAATCTGTGCACTGTGGATACTCAGGTTGCGCCTATCAAGCTCCCCAGCCACGGCCGCAAATAAGTGTGGCTTATCGGGGCACCAAATAAAAATTTCGGTTCCACCGTGTTTTGGCTGTGTGCTGATCAACACGAGAGGCTGCTCAAGATCATGTTTTAATAGGTTACAGGCATGCCAAGCTAATTGAGAAGGCGTGTGACGCAAAAAATAGTCTGCATGACAGCGAGACCATAATTGGTTTAATTTTTCTTCATTGATTGAAGATTGGCGTAATAATGCTAACGCTTGGTGGCGATGATGGCGGATACGTTCCCGTAAATCAGGGGTGCTTTGCATTCCTTGGTTGAGTTGATGTTCAGTAGATAAAAACAGTTCTCGAATTAGGCTCTGCTTCCAACTATTCCAAAGCGTACTGTTAGTTGCACAAATATCGGCAACAGTTAAACACATCAAATAGTTTAGCCGCGTCACTGTTTTGACCTCGAGGGCAAATTGTTTGATGACATCGGGGTCTTGAATGTCGCGACGTTGTGCCGTAACTGACATTAATAAATGGCTTTTTACTAACCAAGAGGCTAACTCAGCTTCCTTGAGCGGCAAATCATGTTGCAGAGCAAACTCATACACAAATTCAGCTCCTAAATCAGAATGATCTCCCGAACGCCCTTTCGCAATATCGTGGAATAATGCGGCAAGCCTTAATGTTTCTGGATGCAACAGCTTAGGGTAAACGCTAACACAGAGTGGATGGTCGCGGCGATTTTCTTCATGAGTAAAGCTATCTATTTTTTGTAGCACTCGGATGGTGTGCTCATCGACCGTATACGCATGAAAAAGGTCAAACTGCATCTGACCAACGATATTGCTCCAATAAGGGGTATAAGCACTTAATACACTGTGTAGATGCATGGGAACGAAAGCCCCTTTAATGGCTCTAGGGTGACGTAATATTTTGATAAAAAGCCGCCTAGCTTCAGGGAGTTCGCATAAAGGAGCGGTTAAATTACGTCGCGCAAAGCGCAGTTGGCGCAAGGTCGTTGAGTAGATCCCCGTGATATTGGGGTATCGAGCCATTAAATAGAACATTTTTAAAATGGCGGCGGGTTGCTTAACGAACAGCATATCATCAATAACATCGATTAATGGCCCCCGCAACTGAAATTGTTCATCTAGTGGACGAGGTTTTTCATCAGGATTGAGAGTAAGAATAGCGTCATCAAACAGTTGTAATAACATCTGATTGAGTTCACGAACGCGGCGTGTCACACGATAAAAATCCTTCATCATCAGTTCAACGGGCTGGTTTTTTTCCCCTTGGTAGCCGAGTAAGCGAGCGACACTAAATTGGCGATCAAATAAAAGGCGATTGTCATAGCGTTTGACAACTAAGTGTAAAGCGAAGCGGATTTTCCATAAAAAAGTGAGACACTCTTTTAGCTCTTGGCGCTCTTCTTCAGTAAGAAAACCAAACCCGACCATTTCATCGACGGTGGTGGCTCCAAAGTGCCGCCGAACGACCCAAAGTAGCGTATGGATATCGCGTAACCCTCCAGGGCTACTTTTTATATCTGGCTCTAAGTTATAGCTAGTACTGTGATAGCGATGATGGCGATCTTGCTGCTCTTCGAGTTTTGCGGCAAAAAAGGTTGCTGAAGGCCAAAAACTATCACTAAAGATGGTTTTTTGTAAGCGTAAGAATAGGGCGATATCACCACAAATTAGGCGCGATTCAATAAGGTTTGTCGCAACGGTTAAATCGGCGATACCCGCATCAATACACTCTTGCAATGAGCGAACACTATGGCCGATATCAAATTTAAGATCCCACAATAGAGTAATAAACTGGCCTATTTTTGAGGCTATCTGTTCAGAAAGAGGCTCTGCACTTAACACTAAAATATCAATGTCTGATAAGGGATGCAGCTCATGTCGCCCGTATCCACCTACAGCAATTAAAGACATATTGGGTTGTCGGTCAAATTGATACTCTTTCCATAAACGCGTGAGTAGGGCATCTAAGTAATCACTGCGCGCATGGACTAAATCAATCACGGACTCGTTTTGCTTGAATGCGGCTTCTAAGTGGTTATGGAAAGATTCGACATGCTGCTTGAGGCGAAGCAGTTCGAGGTCAGAAGATTGAAATAAAGTGGGTGATAAAAACGCTACAGAGGATGGTGTCATCATTATCTTTCCGCATCGATAGGCTGAACACAATAGTGAACAGCTTACTGGGGATTTTCATGGATGAACAGCCGCAAATTAAATTATTTCGAGTAAAAAAAGAGAAGGGAAGCCTTAAGTATGCGGCATGTTACGAAAGTTGTTTTCTCTAACAGGTAACATGCCACATAAGAGCCGCGTGCTAAAAATTAATCGTTAACCAGCACCGCTGAGATATATGGCTCTTCTTCTTTACGTAATGTCATGATTTCACACCCGTTGTCGGTGACAACTAGCGTATGCTCATATTGAGCCGACCAGCTTCTATCTTTGGTTTTTACGGTCCAACCATCATTCATAGTACGGATGCGGTAATCACCGACGTTGACCATCGGTTCGATAGTAAAAGCCATGCCTTTTTGTAATACAACACCGCTGTCATCGGCATCATAATGAAGGACTTGTGGCTCTTCATGGAAACCTTCACCGATACCATGACCACAATATTCACGAACAACAGAGAAGTCATGTTTCTCGACAAATTGTTGAATCGCTTTGCCCAAGGTGCGTAGGCGGATACCCGGTTTTACCATACGTAACGCTAAATAGAGGCTCTCTTGGGTAATATGGCACAGGCGTTCGCCTTGGATGGTTGGCTTACCAACAATGAACATTTTTGAGGTATCGCCATGAAAACCCTCTTTAATCACGGTAACATCGATATTCACAACGTCGCCGTCTTTTAGAATCTTATCATCACTAGGGATACCATGGCAGATAACATCATTGACTGAAATACAGACTGATTTAGGGAAGCCATGATAATTTAAGCAAGCAGGTATCGCTTGTTGTACATCGACAATGTGCTGATGACAAATGCGATCCAACTCCCCCGTGCTAACGCCCGGTTTTACATGGGGAGCAATAATTTCTAACACTTCGGCTGCTAAACGACCAGCAACGCGCATTTTCTGAATATCTTCTTCAGTTTTGATAATAATAGCCATGAATTCAGTCCATTTATGTCAGTAACGACTCTGTGACATAGTTTGTATGAAAAGGGTTTAATAGATGAGCGATAGTACCATCTATATCAACATGATGATGTTTATGGTATCAGCCACTGCATTTTCTGCCAACTAGGCATTGATGCTTCTTAGCCTTTAGAGTGAAATATCAGGCTGGAATGTACGCCATTAAATAAAAGGTATTGAGAGCAAATACACTTTGGGTCTGATATTATGGATAGTGAAACACGAGTATTTGTCGTTGAAGATTTTTTTATCAAATAATAAAAAGAAAAAACGCTATCCATACGCCGTGTATAAAACGCTCAATGATGCTTACCAAGGAGATTTCGCCTCGTTTTAATGAAGAGATTCAAGCCATTTGATGGTGTTTTTTCACCCCGTAAAAAAACAACAAAAGTTGGCTTATTGATCCATTTTATGGTATAAAGCGCGCCGGCGATCCACATTATCTCTTCGAAAAAATCGTTTTGCTACCCTGTTAAAGCGTATTCGATTGGCATTATGGATTAGCGAAAACTAAACTCAATTGTGTATAACACACACGGGTCGACACATGCACCGGGGTGCTCTTATGCGTTTTAGCGCAGCTTTGGAGTCGGTGTTATGGGATCCGTGGAGGCATAACCCCAATTACTTAAAATACAGAGGTATTAAATGGCAACTGTTTCCATGCGCGATATGCTACAAGCGGGCGTACACTTTGGTCACCAGACTCGTTACTGGAACCCTAAAATGAAACCTTTCATTTTCGGCGCTCGTAACAAAGTACATATCATTAACTTGGAAAAAACCGTTCCAATGTTCAACGAAGCTCTGGCTGAGTTGACTAAAATTGCTTCTCGTAAAGGCAAGATTCTGTTTGTTGGTACTAAACGTGCAGCAAGCGAAGCCGTTCAAGAAGCTGCTAATAGCTGTGACCAGTATTTCGTTAACCACCGTTGGTTAGGTGGTATGCTGACTAACTGGAAAACTGTTCGTCAGTCAATCAAACGTCTGAAAGATCTGGAAGTTCAGTCACAAGACGGTACTTTCGACAAACTGACCAAAAAAGAAGCGCTGATGCGTTCTCGTGAACTTGGTAAGTTAGAAAACAGCTTAGGCGGTATCAAAGATATGGGCGGTTTACCTGACGCTCTGTTCGTTATCGATGCAGAACACGAACACATTGCTATCAAAGAAGCAAACAACCTGGGTATCCCAGTATTTGCTATCGTTGATACTAACTCTGATCCAGACGGTATCGACTTCGTTATCCCTGGTAACGACGACGCAATCCGTGCAATCAAATTGTATCTGAGCGCTGTAGCAACTTCCGTTCGTGAAGGTCGTTCTCAGGATCTGGCTGTTCAAGCAGAAGAAGGCTTAGTAGAAGCTGAATAATAAGGCCTGCTCTAATAAAGAGCCCTTATAAACCAGGTATTGCTATATGGTTAGAAGGGGGCCTATATGGCCCCTTTTATCTATCTGAATCAGAATGACCCTTGTAGGGAGCCCCCTACGAGGTATATCGAGGAATAAATCACATGTCTGGAATTACCGCTGCATTGGTAAAAGAACTGCGCGAACGTACTGGCGCAGGTATGATGGAATGTAAAAAAGCACTAGTTGAAGCTAATGGTGATATCGAATTAGCAATCGACAACATGCGTAAATCAGGTCAAGCTAAAGCTGCTAAGAAAGCAGGCCGTGTTGCTGCTGAAGGTGTTATCCTTGCAGAAGTTTTTGCTGATGGCAAAAGCGGTGCTCTGATCGAACTGAACTGTGAAACTGACTTCGTTGCTAAAGATGCTGGTTTCTTGGCATTTGGTAAAGAAGTTATGGCTTCTGTTATCGCTGATAGAAATACTGATATCGAAGCAGTTAAAGCGAAATTCGAAGATGCACGTACTGCTCTGGTCGCTAAAATTGGTGAAAACATCAACATTCGTCGCGTCGCAATCCTAGACGGTGCACAAGTAGGTAGCTACCTGCACGGTGCGCGTATCGGTGTTTTGGTTGCGGCTGAAGGCGCTGATGAAGAGCTGCTAAAACACATTGCTATGCACATTGCTGCAAGCAAGCCTGAATATGTTACTCCAGACGATGTACCAGCGGACGTTGTTGCTCACGAGCACCAAATCCAACTAGACATCGCTATGCAGTCAGGTAAACCACGCGAAATCGCAGAGAAAATGGTTACTGGCCGTATGAACAAATTTACTGGCGAAATCTCTCTGACTGGCCAGCCTTTCGTGATGGATCCAAGCAAATCTGTTGGTGATCTGCTGAAAGAGAAAAATGCGAAAGTCACTAACTTCATCCGTTTCGAAGTGGGTGAAGGTATTGAGAAAGTTGAAACTGACTTTGCAGCTGAAGTTGCTGCAATGAGCAAATAAGTCGTCAGTTTTACAAGGAGCCGCCGATTGGCGGCTCTGTTTTAATATACATTGTAGTAATACAACGAATTCAATAATTAAGGTACGTAGAATCCACCTTTAAGTATTCTGCGTGTGTTACCCCAATAAATTATCTGTGTAGGACAGAACACCATGGCAACCAATGCAAAACCCGTTTATCAGCGTATCCTGCTTAAGCTCAGTGGCGAAGCCTTACAAGGCGCAGAAGGTTTTGGAATCGATGCTAGCGTTTTAGATCGTATGGCTCAGGAAATCAAAGAACTTATAGAGCTGGGTGTACAGGTCGGTGTCGTTATTGGCGGTGGTAACCTGTTTCGTGGTGCTGGTTTGGCACAGGCGGGGATGAACCGTGTGGTCGGTGACCATATGGGAATGCTAGCCACTGTGATGAACGGGCTAGCGATGCGTGATGCATTGCATCGTGCTTACGTGAATGCAAGACTGATGTCTGCTATTCCTCTTAACGGCGTGTGTGATAACTATAGCTGGGCTGAAGCTATCAGTCTGTTACGCCATGGTCGTGTTGTGATTTTTTCTGCTGGAACAGGTAACCCATTCTTTACAACTGACTCTGCCGCGTGTTTACGTGGTATTGAGATTGAAGCGGATGTTGTATTGAAAGCAACAAAAGTTGATGGTGTTTATTCAGCGGATCCTGCAAAGAACCCAGATGCCGTACTTTATGAAACGCTGACTTATCAAGAGGTGCTTGAGCGTGAATTGAAAGTGATGGATTTGGCAGCGTTTACGTTAGCACGTGATCATAACTTGCCTATTCGTGTTTTCAATATGAATAAACCTGGCGCTCTACGTCGTGTTGTAATGGGTGAAAATGAAGGAACTCTGATTTCTCACAATTAATACTCAGAGACATCAACCGCGTTTAACTGTATTATCTAATATAAGTTCAGACAATTTAAGCGAGGCTGCATTGCGGCCTTTAATAACCAGTTCTTAAGGGTTGAAAACGTGATTAATGAAATCAAAAAAGATGCTCAAGACCGTATGGAAAAGAGTGTTGAAGCACTAAAAAACCAAATCAGTAAAGTTCGTACAGGCCGTGCGTCACCAAGCCTACTTGATGGCATCATGGTTGACTATTATGGCGCCGCAACGCCTTTGCGCCAACTTGCTAACGTAACTGTTGAAGATGCGCGTACTTTAGCGATTTCAGTCTTTGATCGCTCAATGTCTCCTGCGATTGAAAAAGCGATTATGGCGTCTGATTTAGGTTTAAACCCATCTTCTGCCGGTACTGTTATCCGTGTTCCACTTCCTCCACTGACAGAAGAGCGCCGTAAAGACCTGATCAAAGTTGTTAGAGCGGAAGCTGAGCAAGGTCGTGTTGCTGTTCGTAACATTCGTCGTGATGCGAACGATAAAATTAAAGCCCTGCTGAAAGATAAAGAGATCAGTGAAGACGAAGAACGTCGTTCACAAGATGACATCCAAAAACTGACTGATGGCTACATTAAGAAAGTTGATGAAGCATTAGCGCAGAAAGAAGCTGAATTGATGGAATTCTAATCTATCAAGTAGCGAATAAAGCCATCTAGAGGGAAATCTCTGATGGCTTTATTCATTCATATCTAATAAAAATCCTTTCTTCCCTTTCAAGCTGATATAATCTCAGTATTGAGTAAATACAGAGCATCCGCATAATGAAACGTCTTACTATTCTAGGATCAACAGGTTCAATTGGTAAAAGCACACTTTCTGTTGTCAGAAATAACCGTGATAAATTTCAAATTGTCGCTTTAGTTGCTGGTCGCAATGTGGCGGAATTAGCAAACCAATGCCTTGAATTTCAACCTCAATACGCCTCTATGGCTGATGAATCTTCTGCTCAAGCATTACGGGCAATTTTGTCTGAAAATAATTGCAAAACAGAAGTTTTATCAGGAACAGATGCTGCCATTCAACTTGCAGGCTTGGATGATGCGGACCAAGTGATGTCCGCTATTACTGGTGTTGCTGGACTACTTCCTACCTTAGCCGCAATCCGCAAGGGCAAACGAATTTTATTAGCGAATAAAGAATCGCTGATCACGAGCGGTCGTCTATTCTTTAATGCGATTCGTGAGCACGGTGCGACAGTCTTTCCTATCGATAGCGAACATAATGCGATTTTCCAAAGTTTACCTGAAAACATTCAACTCAACTTGGGTTTTGCCGATTTATCGGCCTCGGGAATTTCAAGCATTATTTTGACAGGTTCTGGTGGTCCTTTTAGGGATACTCCGTTGTCGCACCTAGATAATGTGACGCCGGACGAAGCATGCAACCATCCAAATTGGTCTATGGGGCGTAAGATTTCTGTTGATTCAGCGACGATGATGAATAAGGGGCTTGAATATATTGAGGCTTGTTATTTCTTTAATGCCAATCAACAACAAATGGAAGTGATTATTCACCCTCAATCCGTTATCCATTCTATGGTGCGTTATCGTGATGGTAGCGTGATAGCTCAGCTAGGTACGCCTGATATGTGCACCCCAATTTCATACAGCATGGCTTATCCGCAGCGTATTTCTTCTGGTGTCGAACCGTTAGATTTTACAAAATTGTCATCATTAACCTTTGTACAGCCAGATTATCAACGTTACCCTTGTTTAAAATTGGCTATCGATGCCTGCCATGCTGGGCAAGCAGCCACAACTATTCTAAATGGCGCTAATGAAATCGCTGTCGCTGCATTCTTGGACGGTAAAATACGCTTTACAGATATTGCAAAAATTAACCTAAGTACATTAGAAAAATTGCATTTATCTGAACCAGTTTCGATTGATGAGGTCTTAGACATCGACAATCAAGCTCGTCGAGAAGCTGCACAACTAATCAAACATACATTTTCAGTCTAGTATGTGATTTATTTAGTTGCTGATAAGTATAATAAGTCTTTAATATGTGACGCTTATAAGAACGAAAGATAATATCAGTATTTAGCGGAGAATTAAGGATGTGTCTTATCAGCAAACTCAACAATAGCGGTTATGATAATGCTGAATTCTCGACGCTATGCATACAAGGATTACTATTTAATGAACTCTAGTGGTGAAAATCTCTCTCATTCAGCCTTGCCAAAACATGTTGCGATTATCATGGATGGCAATGGGCGTTGGGCAAAGCAGAGAGGAAAACTAAGAATAACAGGGCACAAGGCTGGCGTTGAGTCTGTGCGTAATGCAGTACGTTTTGCAGTAAAAAACAAGATTAGCTCACTGACGCTGTATGCATTTAGTAGTGAAAACTGGAGAAGACCAGAAAAAGAAGTCAGTTCACTGATGGAGCTATTTGTTTTTGCGTTAGATAATGAAGTCAAGAATCTACATAAAAATAATGTGAAATTATTGGTTATTGGTGATATTAGTCGATTTAGTGAGCGTCTTCAAAAACGTATTCAAAAAGCAGAAAAATTAACTGCAAATAACACGGGCTTAAAACTCAATATTGCGGCGAATTATGGTGGTCGTTGGGATATTGCTAATAGTATGAAGCAAATCTTTGCGCGCGTACAAAGTGGGCAACTTTCTCTTGACGATATCAATGAAAATACCATTGACCATTATGTTTGTATGCATGATCAAGAAAATGTTGATTTGGTTATCAGAACTGGTGGAGAACACCGTATCAGTAACTTTTTATTATGGCAGGTTGCTTATGCGGAATTCTATTTCACCAATGTACTGTGGCCAGATTTTGATGAAATGGTGTTTCAGAATGCAATTGATGCTTTTAGTCAACGCGAGCGGCGTTATGGTGGAGCTGAGTCTGATGATGAGCTCGTTAAATAAAAGGGGTAAATTGTGCTGAAATATCGTTTAATGACAGCGATTGTATTAATACCGCTGGTTATTGCTGCGCTTTTTTTGCTTTCACCTGCCGCTTTTGGTTATGTGGTGATTGCCGTATGTGCTTTAGGGGCTTGGGAATGGGCGCAATTTGCAGGTTGGCACACACAAGCTAAGCGAATTGGTCTTGCGGTGGTTTTTGCCATCATACTGCTAGCCATGCAGTTCTCTTTTGCTGATATCACAACGTTAAAGAATGAGCCGCTTATTTTATATGGTTTATGGGCCGGTCTTATTTGGTGGATAGTGGCAATTTTACTTGTGATTACTTTCCCAGCATCGGCAAAAGCATGGGGGCAATCGGCGTTAGTACGTGTACTGTTTGGGCTGTTAACTATCATTCCTTTTTATTGCGGTATGATGGTGCTTCGAACCATTGGTTACCATAGTGACACCTTTTTTGGTGCTTGGTGGTTGCTATATGTTATGTTGCTGGTGTGGGGTGCTGATTCAGGTGCTTATGCCTTTGGTCGTACAATGGGGCGCCATAAGATGGCACCTAAGGTTTCCCCCGGTAAAACCTGGGAAGGCCTTGTTGGTGGGTTGATCACCGCAGGTATTATTTCTTGGCTATTTAGTTCATTTGCGCCAATCCCAGTAATGCCTGATTATTTGCTGGTTACATCAATTATTGTTGTTGTAGTATCTGTGTTCGGTGATTTGACGGAAAGTATGTTTAAACGCCAGTCAGGAATTAAAGACAGTAGCCATTTAATTCCTGGTCACGGTGGAATTCTTGATCGAATTGACAGTCTAACAGCGGCAATACCTGTATTTGCAGGGTTAAATTTGTTAGTTTTTAACGGGTTCGGTCTCTAGGATAAGACATGGGATTTTTTTGGAGTCTAGCGGCATTTATCATCGCCATTGGGGTGTTAATTACCGTACATGAATTTGGTCACTTTTGGGTTGCACGTCGCTGCGGTGTTTATGTAGAACGTTTTTCTATCGGCTTTGGGAAAACGTTATGGCGCAAGGTGGATCGACAAGGAACCGAATTTGTTATTGCCCTGATCCCGCTAGGCGGTTATGTCAAAATGCTTGATGAGCGCGTCGGTGATGTGTCACCTGAACGCCGTCATTTAGCGTTTAACAATAAAACGGTTGGTCAGAGAGCCGCCATCATTAGTGCTGGCCCAATTGCGAACTTTTTACTTGCAATTGTTGTCTACTGGGTGGTGTTCATGATGGGGATTCCATCAGTACGCCCTGTGATTGAAGATGTGAAACCTGGCTCCGTTGCCGCTAGTGCAAATATTTTGCCGGGAATGGAACTAAAATCGATTGATGGTATCGAAACGCCTGACTGGAATTCAATTCGATTAGCCTTAGTTGGCAAAATTGGCGACAGTGAACTCACTGTGTCCGTATTGCCTCAAGGGTTTAGTGAACCAGTGACTAAAACGATAGATTTAACCGCATGGCAATTTGATCCTGAAAAGCAAGATCCCGTTCTTTCCATGGGAATTATGCCGGTTTCCGCTAGAATTGATCCTGTGATATCGAAAGTTTCACCGGGTTTAGCTGGTGAGCGAGCAGGTTTGCAACCCGGAGATAGAATTGTTAGCGTAAATGGCGAAACATTAGATTTGTGGAATCCGGTAACTCGGTTGATTCGTAATAGTCCGAATCAACCGTTGAAGTTAGCTGTTGAAAGAAATAATCAGATCATCTCACTCACATTGACGCCTGATAGTCAAAATGGAAAGGGTGGCGAGCAAATTGGATTTGCGGGAGTTGAACTTTCAGTGTTACCGTTAGCAGATGAATATAGAATGGTGCAGCAATATGGGCCATTTTCTGCCATCTATCAAGCTAGCGATAAAACGTGGCAGTTGATGAAACTGACCGTGAATATGATGGGCAAACTCGTTGTTGGGGATGTCAAACTTAACAACTTGAGTGGACCGATATCTATTGCGAAAGGTGCAGGGGTATCGGCAGAGTCAGGCTTGGTATATTATTTGATGTTCATTGCGCTGATAAGCGTAAACTTGGGCATTATCAATTTGTTTCCATTGCCTGTATTAGATGGGGGGCACTTGCTCTTCCTGTTAATTGAGAAAATTAAAGGAAGTCCAGTGTCTGAGCGAGTACAAGACTTTAGTTATCGGATAGGTGCAATGGCATTGATTCTGTTAATGGGACTTGCACTTTTTAATGATTTCTCTCGCTTCTAACAAGTAAGCTGGGGACCAGTAAGGAATACGCATAACAACGATGGCGATGAAAAAGTTGCTCATAGCGTCGCTGCTATTTGGCAGCGCGACTGCATACGGTTCAGACGGATTCGTAGTTAAGGACATTCGTTTCGAAGGTCTACAACGCGTCGCCGTTGGTGCAGCATTATTGAACATGCCTGTCAGGGTAGGTGACTCGATTGATAACGAAGATATTAGCCGTTCAATTCGATCTCTATTCTCTACTGGCAACTTCGAAGATGTTAGGGTCCTGCGTGATGGAAACACGCTGATCGTTCAAGTTAAAGAGCGACCAACCATCGCGAGTATCACTTTTACAGGCAATAAATCTGTTAAAGATGATATGCTCAAACAAAACTTGGAAGCATCAAACATTCGTGTTGGTGAGGCTTTGGACCGCACGAAAATAGCGAATATCGAGAAAGGTCTGGAAGACTTTTACTATAGTGTTGGTAAATACAATGCGACAGTAAAAGCAGTGGCTACGCCACTGCCTCGTAACCGTGTAGATTTAAAATTTGTGTTCTCTGAGGGCGTGTCTGCAAAAATTCAGCAGATTAACGTCGTAGGAAACAAAAATTACACGACGGCTGAATTGGTTAATAAATTCCAATTGCGTGATGATGTGCCATGGTGGAACCTAGCGGCAGACCAAAAATATCAAAAACAAAAACTGGCTGGTGATTTAGAAACTCTTCGTAGTTTCTATCTTGACCGTGGCTATGCGCGTTTCAATATTGATTCCACTCAAGTCAGTTTGACGCCAGACAAAAAAGATATCTACATTACAATTAATGTCACTGAAGGCGATCAATATAAGATCTCTGGTGTGGAAATTAATGGTAATACCGCAGATCATCTGACTGAAATTCAAGAACTCATTACGATCACCCCAGGCGAGCTGTATAACGGCACGCAGGTGACGAGTATGGAAAACAAAATCAAGGATCTTCTTGGTCGTTATGGTTATGCCTATCCTCGTGTAATGACACAACCTGAAATTAATGATGAAGATAAAACGGTCAAACTGCATGTCAATATCGATGCAGGTAACCGCTTCTATGTTCGTCAAATCCGTTTCCAAGGTAATGACACAAGTAAAGACTCGGTCCTTCGTCGTGAAATGCGCCAGATGGAAGGGGCTTGGCTTGGTAATGATTTAGTCGAATTAGGCAAAGAGCGTCTTAACCGTACGGGTTTCTTTGAAACTGTTGATGTCGAAACGCAACGTGTACCGGGTAGCCCAGACCAAGTCGATGTGGTCTACAAAGTTAAAGAGCGTAATACAGGCTCCATGAACTTTGGTGTCGGTTTCGGTACTGAAAGTGGCGTGAGTTTCCAAGTCGGTGTAAGTCAAGACAACTGGTTAGGAACCGGTAATGCGGTTGGGATCAACGCAAGTAAAAACGATTACTCAACCAACGTTGAAATGTCGTTTACGGATCCTTACTTCACCGTTAATGGTGTGAGCTTAGGCGGGCGTGTTTTCTATAATGATTTCCGTGCGAAAGATGCTGACTTGTCTGGCTATACCAATAAAACCTATGGTTTAGATACGTTCTTAAGCTTCCCATTCAACGAGAATAACTCATTCCGTGTTGGTGCAGGTTACGTTCATAACTCATTGTCTGATATGCGTCCGCAAGCAGCAATGTGGGATTACCTCTATTCTATGGGCGATAAGCCACCAATTAATGATGATGGTCGCAATAAAGAGAAATTTAATGCGGATGACTTCACTGTTAATTTAGGTTGGACTTATAATTCCTTGAACCGTGGTTTCTTCCCGACATCGGGTAATAAAACCAGTGTTTCAGGTAAAATCACCGTTCCAGGCTCTGATAACGAGTACTACAAACTGCGTTTTGATACAGCACAGTACTACCCAATCAATGAAGATGAGACTTGGGTTATCTTAGGTCGTGCACAAGCAGGCTACGGGGATGGTCTTGGCAGCAAGCAAATGCCATTCTATGAAAACTTCTATGCTGGTGGTTCAAGTACGCTGCGTGGTTTCCGTTCTAACAATATCGGGCCAAAAGCGGTTTATCTGAAAAATGTTAATGGTAAAGGTGAGCCTGAACCGGGTAGCCCATCAAGCGATGCGGTAGGTGGTAATGCGATGTATGCGGCGTCCTTTGAGCTGATTACACCAACACCATTTATCGATGAGAAATACTCAAATACAGTTCGTACATCGTTATTTGTTGATGCGGGTACAGTATGGGATACCAACTGGAACAGTATCAATGCAGATTGGCGTAAAGGCATGCCAGATTATGGTAAAGCAACAAACGTCCGTGTTTCTACGGGGGTTGCTCTACAGTGGATGTCACCGCTTGGGCCTCTGGTCTTCTCCTATGCGCAACCTATTAAGGATTACGAAGGGGATAAATCAGAACAGTTCCAATTTAATATTGGTAGAACGTGGTAATCTAGAACGTCTCTATCTAAGGAAAGCCCTTGCATATATTGTGAGGGTGACCAAAATTTCCAGCCATAAATATGGGTTAAGGAGTTTCGTGTGAAAAAATTGTTGTGTGCGGCGGGTGTCACTCTGGCTTTGGCTATGTCAGCAGGTGCTTATGCAGATAAAATTGCAGTCGTGAACGTTGGCGAAATTTTCCAAAAAATGCCAGCGCGCGAAGCTGTAGCTAAACAGCTTGAAAGTGAATTCAAAAGCCGTGCGACAGAGTTGCAAAATTTAGAAAAAGACCTTCAATCACGCGTAGAAAAATTACGTCGTGATGGTGCAACAATGAAGCAAAGCGAACGTGAAAAACAAGAAAAAGAGCTGATGGCTAAACGTGATCAGTTCGCAGAAAAAGCGCAAAAATTTGAAGAAGACAACCGTCGTCGTCAAATGGAAGAGCGTAACAAAATCCTAAGTCGTATTCAGGATTCTATTAAATCTGTTGCAGCCAAAGAAGGTTATGATGTGGTTATCGATGCAAATGCTGTTGCATATGCCAAAGATAGCGTAGACATCACGAGTAAGGTTCAAAAACAGGTTAAATAATAGATGTCCTCAATTCGATTGGCTGACCTCGCTCAGCAGTTGAATGCACAGTTACACGGTGATGGCGATATCGTCATCACCGGTATTGCACCGATGTATTCAGCAAATAATCAGCAAATTACATTCCTATCAGATAGTCGCTACAGCGACAAACTCGCTGAGTGTCAGGCTGCCGCTGTGGTATTAACAGCGAAAGATCTTGATGCTTGTAAAGTGGCGGCGCTGGTAGTCGATAACCCTTATCTTGCCTATGCTCGCATGGCACAAATCATGGATACAACGCCAAGCCCAGCAGAGAATATCCATTCGTCAGCCGTTATCGATGAAGGGGCGAAGTTAGGAAACAACGTGGCGATTGGGGCGAATGCCGTGATTGAAAGCGGCGTTGTGTTAGGCGATAACGTTGTTATTGGCGCAGGTTGTTTTGTTGGTAAAAATACTCGTATCGGGGCTGGTACGCGTTTATGGGCGAATGTTAGCGTTTACCATAATGTTGAAATTGGTGAACACTGCTTGATCCAATCAGGAGCTGTTATCGGTTCTGATGGTTTTGGCTACGCGAATGATCGTGGCAATTGGGTCAAAATTCCTCAGCTAGGCACAGTTATTATTGGCGATCGCGTAGAAATTGGCGCTTGTACAACAATTGATCGTGGTGCGCTAGATAATACAGTTATTGGTAATGGTGTTATTATTGATAACCAATGTCAGATAGCACACAACGTAACCATCGGTGATAATACCGCCGTAGCAGGTGGCGTTATCATGGCGGGTAGCTTGAAAATTGGTCGCTACTGCATGATTGGTGGTGCGAGTGTTATTAACGGTCACATGGAAATTTGCGATAAGGTGACTGTCACAGGGATGGGAATGGTTATGAGACCAATCACTGAACCTGGTGTATACTCTTCTGGTATTCCTTTACAGCCTAATAAAGTTTGGCGTAAAACAGCAGCTTTGGTTTTGAATATCAATGAGATGAATAAGCGCTTAAAAGCTGTTGAGCGTGAATTAGATAGTCAAACTCAAAAAAATCAGTAATCATTTCGTAATTCAGGTTAAAATAATCGACTGAGTTACGTTTTTCCGGCCTGCCAGTTAACCTAACTTTATGGTTAAAGCAGGCCGATTCGTTAATTAAATTGTATTAATAGACAGGAAGAGTATTTCGATGAGTGATAATCATACTCTGAATATTGAAGAGATTTTAGAATTACTTCCACACCGTTACCCATTCCTTTTGGTTGACCGTGTACTGGATTTTGAAAAAGGAAAATCTCTGCGCGCAGTAAAAAATGTGTCATTCAATGAACCCTTTTTCCAAGGCCACTTTCCGGGCAAACCTATTTTTCCAGGTGTGTTGATCCTAGAAGCAATGGCTCAAGCAACAGGTATCCTAGCATTTAAGAGCGTTGGTAAACTAGAACCGGGTGAATTGTACTATTTTGCAGCGATTGATAATGCTCGTTTCAAGCGCCCAGTGTTGCCGGGAGATCAGATGATCCTCGAAGTCGAGTTTATTAAAGAACGTCGCGGTGTTGCACGTTTTAAAGGTGTTGCAAAAGTTGATGGAGAAGTGGCCTGCGAAGCTGAAATGATGTGCGCCCGTCGCCGTGAGGTCTGATATGATTGATAAAACAGCCTGTATTCATCCCTCATCGATTGTCGAAGATGGAGCTATTATTGGTGCCAATGTTCGTATTGGCCCTTTTTGTTATATTGGTGCTAACGTTGAAATCGGCGAAGGCACTGAGCTCAAATCGCACATTGTTGTTAATGGCCACACCAAAATTGGCCGTGACAATGTGATCTTCCAGTTCGCATCGATTGGTGAAATCAACCAAGACCTGAAATACCAAGGTGAACCAACACGAGTCGAGATCGGTGACAGAAACCGTATAAGAGAAAGTGTCACTATCCATCGCGGAACGATCCAAGGCGGTAGTTTAACCAAAGTGGGTGACGATAACCTATTTATGGTGAATGTGCATATTGCCCACGATTGTATTATTGGTAACCGCTGCATCATTGCAAACAACGGTACACTGGGTGGTCATGTTATTTTAGGTGACTTCGCAATTATTGGCGGAATGACTGCCGTTCATCAATTTTGCCAAATTGGTGCTCATGTTATGGTTGGCGGTTGTTCAGGTGTGGCGCAAGATGTTCCACCTTACGTCATTGCGCAAGGTAACCATGCAACGCCTTATGGCCTGAATATTGAAGGCTTGAAGCGTCGCGGTTTTGATAAAGAGTCTCTACATGCGATTCGTAATGCTTACAAAGTCCTTTATCGTTCAGGTAAATCACTAGAGGAAGCACGTAGCGAAATCGCTCAACTTGCACAAGCTAACCCGCATGTGAAAGTGTTCAGCGAGTTCCTTGAGAACTCCGCAGAGTCTAATCGTGGTATTATTCGTTAGTCGGTAGTTAAGATAACGAAGTCAGGGCCTTTATTAAGGAGATCATTTTGGCGAATCATCACCGCCCACTTACTATTGGCCTTGTTGCTGGGGAAACATCCGGCGATATACTCGGCGCAGGGCTTATCCGAGCACTCAAAGCACAAGTACCTGATGCACGTTTTGTAGGTGTCGCAGGGCCTTTAATGCAAGCAGAAGGCTGTGAAGCTTGGTATGAGATGGAAGAGTTAGCGGTAATGGGGATTGTTGAAGTGCTTGGCAGGCTTCCTCGGTTACTCGCTATTCGCAAAGATCTTACCGAACGCTTTACACAATTACAGCCAGATATCTTTGTTGGTATTGATGCACCTGATTTTAATATCACCCTTGAAGGGAAGTTAAAATCAAAAGGCATTAAAACCATTCATTACGTCAGCCCTTCTGTGTGGGCATGGCGGCAGAAACGCGTCTTCAAAATTGGTCGAGCAACAAATTTAGTGCTTGCCTTTTTGCCGTTTGAAAAAGCCTTCTATGATCGTTTTAATGTTCCGTGTCGCTTTATTGGGCACACAATGGCAGATGCTATCCCGCTTCATGTCGATAAAACAGCGGCAAGGCAACGCATTGGTATACCTGAAGAAGGAAAGTGTTTAGCCCTCTTACCGGGCAGCCGTCACTCAGAAGTTGAAATGCTAAGTGCTGATTTTTTGAAAACAGCGAAAATTTTACAACAGCATTTTACGGATCTTCATATTGTCGTGCCTTTGGTCAACCAAAAACGGCGTGAACAGTTTGAAGCGATCCGTCAACAAGTCGCTCCAGAGCTAGCTGTCCATATGTTAGATGGCCAAGGCAGAGATGCGATGATCGCGGCGGATGCGACGTTGCTCGCATCGGGAACGGCGGCTCTTGAATGTATGCTAGCGAAATGTCCAATGGTAGTGGGTTATCGTATGAAACCATTTACTTTTTGGTTGGCAAAACGTTTAGTAAAGACACCCTATGTTTCATTGCCTAATTTGTTAGCTGAAAAAGAGATAGTCAAAGAGTTACTACAGGAAGAGTGCCAACCTGAAAAGTTAGCTCAGCAGCTAATTCCCTTACTGGAAGGCGGCGAACAGGTAGAACAATTAAAAGCAACATTTTTACAGCTCCATCAATTGATCCGCTGTGATGCAGATAAACAAGCGGCTGAAGCTGTATTGGATTTGGTTCGAAATTAATGGATTTTATATACCCAAAAGCCAACTTAATTGCTGGCGTAGATGAAGTTGGGCGCGGCCCCCTTGTTGGTGCGGTGGTGACCGCCGCTGTAATATTGGATCCTAAAAATCCAATCATTGGCTTGACTGACTCAAAAAAACTCACCGAGAAAAAACGCGAAAAACTCTTTGTTGAGATCCAAGAAAAAGCCTTGTGCTGTTGTATTGGGCGAGCCGAACCTGAAGAAATTGATGAAATCAATATCCTGCATGCCACCATGCTTGCGATGCAACGTGCTGTTGCTGGTTTAAGCATAACACCTGATTTTGTTTTAGTGGATGGTAACCGTTGCCCAACCTTATCAATGCCTTCACAAGCGGTGATTAAAGGTGATAGTTTGGTGCAGGAAATAAGCGCGGCATCAATTTTAGCCAAAGTGGTTAGAGACCGAGAAATGGTTGAGCTAGATAAAGCTTATCCAGAATATGGTTTTGCAAAACATAAGGGCTATCCGACGGCTTATCATTTAGAAAAACTGGCACAGTTTGGCGCAACAAAATTTCATCGCAAGAGTTTTGCTCCTGTGCGCCGTGCATTAGAAGCGAAAGATTGAGTATAAATTAGATGGCTGAACCTCGTTTTATTCACTTACGCGTTCACAGCGACTATTCAATGATTGATGGTCTGGCAAAAACCGGCCCATTAGTTAAAAAAGTGGCAGCAATGGGCATGCCAGCATTTGCGATCACTGATTTCACTAACTTATGTGGTTTGGTGAAGTTCTATGGGGCAGCGCACGGTGCTGGTATTAAACCTATTATTGGCGCTGACTTTTTTGTTGAAAGCGAGCAATTGGGTGATGAGATTGCTCACTTAACCGTACTAGCTCGTAATAACGAAGGCTACCAAAACCTGACACTGTTGATCTCAGAAGCCTATCAAAAAGGCTATGGGGCGATAGGGCCAACGATCCATCGCGATTGGCTTGTTAAGCATAAAGAAGGTTTGATACTGCTTTCAGGTGGCCGCCAAGGGGATGTAGGGCAATTTTTACTGCGCGGTAATCAAGCTCTCGTTGATGAATGCTTGGCATTTTACGAAACCCACTTTCCCGGTTGCTACTATTTAGAACTCATTCGTACAGGAAGGCCTGACGAAGAGAGTTATTTACATGCGGCGGTAGAGCTTGCAACGCAGCGTGGTTTACCTGTTGTTGCGACTAATGATGTACGTTTTATTGAAAGTAGCGACTTTGATGCGCATGAAATACGTGTCGCTATCCATGATGGTTTTACTTTATCTGATCCTAAAAGGCCTAAAAAATATAGCCCTCAGCAATATTTACGATCTGAAGAAGAGATGTGTGAGCTGTTTGCCGACATCCCTGAAGCACTTGAAAATAGTGTAGAGATTGCTAAGCGTTGTAACGTAACCATTCGTCTTGGTGAGTACTTCCTTCCCCAATTCCCAACAGGGGATATGAAAACGGAAGACTTTTTGGTTATGCGGTCAAAAGAGGGATTAGAGGAGCGCCTGAAGTTCCTTTTTCCTGATGAGAAAGTGAGAGCCGAAAGACGTCCTGAATATGATGAACGGCTAGAAGTCGAGCTAAACGTTATTAACCAAATGGGGTTCCCTGGTTATTTCTTGATCGTGATGGAGTTTATTCAATGGTCAAAAGATAACGGTGTACCAGTAGGGCCTGGTCGTGGCTCCGGTGCAGGCTCTTTGGTTGCCTACGCTCTAAAAATTACGGACTTAGATCCGTTAGAGTTCGATCTCCTTTTTGAACGTTTCTTAAACCCTGAACGGGTTTCTATGCCTGACTTTGACGTTGACTTCTGTATGGAAAAACGCGATCAAGTGATTGATCACGTTGCTCAAATGTATGGACGAGATGCGGTTTCACAGATCATCACGTTCGGTACGATGGCGGCGAAGGCGGTTATCCGCGACGTAGGCCGTGTATTAGGCCACCCATACGGTTTTGTCGATCGGATCTCGAAACTGGTTCCCCCTGATCCGGGAATGACATTAGAGAAAGCATTTGAGGCCGAGCCGCAACTGCCTGAAATTTACGAAGCCGATGAAGAGGTGAAAGCGCTCATCGATATGGCGCGTAAACTTGAAGGGGTCACACGTAACGCCGGGAAACATGCTGGGGGCGTGGTTATTGCGCCTACCAAAATTACCGATTTTGCCCCTCTGTATTGCGATGCGGAAGGGAATAACCCAGTCACCCAATTTGATAAAAACGACGTTGAATATGCGGGATTGGTGAAGTTCGACTTTTTGGGATTACGTACGCTCACGATCATTAACTGGGCGTTAGAGATGATCAACGCAAGGCGGGCTAAGAAAAACCTTGAGCCAGTGGATATTGCGGCAATACCATTGGATGATCAAAAAAGTTTCGACATGTTGCAGCGTTCAGAAACAACGGCGGTATTCCAGCTTGAATCCCGAGGGATGAAGGATTTGATCAAGCGCCTGCGTCCTGACTGCTTTGAAGATATGATTGCATTGGTGGCACTGTTTCGCCCTGGTCCATTGCAATCAGGGATGGTGGATAACTTTATCGACCGTAAGCATGGGCGTGAAGAGATTTCATACCCTGATGTGCAGTGGCAACATGAATCATTAAAACCTGTTCTAGAGCCGACGTATGGCATTATCTTATACCAGGAACAGGTGATGCAGATTGCACAGGTACTCGCTGGTTATACTCTCGGCGGCGCGGATATGTTACGTCGTGCGATGGGGAAAAAGAAACCGGAGGAGATGGCAAAACAGCGTTCCGTCTTTGAGGAAGGAGCCATCAAAAACGGTATCGATGGTGAGCTATCGATGAAAATCTTTGACTTGGTAGAAAAATTTGCCGGTTACGGATTTAACAAATCTCACTCCGCCGCTTATGCGCTCGTTTCATACCAGACATTATGGCTTAAAGCGCATTATCCGGCTGAATTTATGGCGGCTGTTATGACCGCGGATATGGATAACACCGAGAAAGTCGTCGGCCTCGTCGATGAATGTTGGCGAATGGGGTTAAAAGTATTACCTCCTGATATTAATAGTGGGCTATATCATTTTCACGTTAACGATGAAGGTGAAATTGTTTACGGTATCGGTGCGATTAAAGGTGTCGGTGAAGGCCCAATTGAGGCGATTATAGAAGCTCGCCAAAAAGGTGGCATCTTTAAGGAAATTTTTGATCTTTGTGCGCGTGTTGATCTTAAAAAAATTAATCGTCGCGTCATGGAAAAACTGATCATGGCGGGGGCGTTCGATCATTTAGGGCCTCACCGCGCAGCCTTAATGTCTTCACTGGAAGATGCGCTGAAAGCGGCGGATCAGCACGCCAAAGCAGAGGCTATAGGGCAAACTGATATGTTTGGTGTGCTTGCAGAAGCCCCTGAACAAGTGGAAAGCTCATACGCGAGCGTACCAAAATGGCCAGATCAAGTTGTTTTGGACGGTGAAAGGGAAACGCTGGGTCTTTATTTGACAGGGCACCCGATAACGCGTTATTTAAATGAAATAGAACGTTATACTAATGGTCTGAGATTGAAAGATGTGAACCCTACCCCTCGTGGTCAGGTGACAACTGTGGTAGGTTTAGTACTTTCAGCCAAAGTTATTACTACCAAGCGTGGCAATCGAATTGGTATTTGTACGCTTGATGATCGTTCCGGTCGTCTGGATATTATGTTATTTTCAGATGCACTAGATAAATACCAGCACTTGCTGGAAAAAGACAGTATCCTGATTGCCACCGGTCAGGTCAGCTTTGATGATTTCAACGGTGGTAATAAAATGACAGTGCGGGAGTTAATGGATATTAGTGAAGCAAGGGAAAAATATGCGCGAGGACTTGCAATTTCACTGTCAGACAAACAAATTAATGATCAGTTACTGAACCGACTTCGCAGCACTCTTGAACCCCATCGTTCAGGAACGATTCCGGTTCATTTGTATTATCAGAAGGATGATGCCAGAGCAAAGCTTAAATTTGGTGTTGTTTGGCGCGTAACACCCGTTGATGACCTTCTGAATTCTCTGCGAACTCTGCTGGGTAATGAGCAGGTAGAATTAGAATTTGACTAAAATAGGAATATTATGAGTCTGGATTTTCTTGATTTTGAACAGCCAATTGCTGAATTGGAAGCGAAAATTGATTCGCTGACTGCAGTTAGCCGTCAAGACAACAATTTAGAAGTCAACCTAGATGACGAGGTTGCTCGTTTACGTGAAAAAAGTGTTGAACTGACGCGTAAGATTTTCTCTGATCTGGGTGCATGGCAAATTGCTAAACTTGCTCGTCATCCACGCCGTCCTTATACATTAGATTATATTTCTCGTATATTTACTGACTTCCAAGAACTCGCTGGTGATCGTGCTTATGCTGATGATAAAGCTATTGTTGGCGGTATTGCACGTTTGGACGGTCGTCCTGTTATGGTTATTGGCCATCAAAAAGGGCGTGAGACAAAAGAAAAAATTCGCCGTAACTTTGGTATGCCAGCACCAGAAGGCTATCGTAAGGCATTACGCTTGATGGAAATGGCCGATCGTTTCAACTTACCTATTATTACCTTTATTGATACTCCGGGGGCTTACCCAGGTGTTGGCGCGGAAGAGCGTGGTCAGTCGGAAGCCATTGCACGTAACTTGCGTGAAATGTCTCGCTTATCAGTGCCAGTTATCTGTACCGTTATTGGTGAAGGTGGGTCTGGTGGCGCGCTGGCTATCGGCGTAGGTGATAAAGTGAATATGCTGCAATACAGCACCTATTCCGTTATCTCTCCAGAAGGTTGTGCATCTATTCTGTGGAAAAGCGCTGATAAAGCGCCATTAGCGGCAGAAGCAATGGGGATCACCGCATCTCGTCTTAAAGAGTTGAAACTTATTGATAATGTGGTCACTGAGCCGTTAGGTGGCGCACACCGCAGTTACGATGAAGTTGCGGCGTCTTTAAAAGCACGTATCGTCGAAGATTTAGACGAATTGCTTGAGCTAGATGAAGAAGCATTAAAAAATCGTCGCTACCAGCGTTTAATGGAATATGGCTATTGCTAATTAAGACCTATTAGCAAAGTAAAAACGGGAGTTTGGGATAGCCAGCTCCCGTTTTTTATTCGTGCATCACGCTCTTTGAGTCGTGAAATCTAGTCAAGGTGGTGATTAATTGGTAACTTTGATAGGGTAGTTAACCACATAAGCACTTTATTGTTTTTGCTAAAATAATGAATATAGGCAGCGACGGTCGTTCCAAAGTTGATGTCACTTTTCCGATTAAAAACTGACATAAATAAGAGATAAGAATGAGGCAATATAACTACTTAATTTACGCCTTGATGTGTGTATTAATATGGAGTTTTATCCCAATTGTTTCTCGTTTTGGGCAAAATGGTTTAGATAGCTTTCAATTTTTATTTTGGTCTAATCTTATTTCAGCGATGTCAGTAATACTGGTTGCACTGATCGCGGGTTATAAGCCAACCAAATTGTTTATTCTTCCTCGTGATATCCTCCTTAAAGTCTTTGTGCTTGGCTTTTTAGATTGCTTATTTTATTTGCTTCTTTATTACGGTTACGCCATTGAAAATGGTATTGCAGTATTAGTGATCCAGTATAGTTGGCCTTTAATCATTATCTTGCTGTCGGTCTTTTTATTAAAAGATAAGCTAGCTGGCAGGCAGATTGTGGGCGTGATTATCGGGTTTATTGCAGTGATTATCACTTTTACCAAAGGGCATATTACTCAACTACAGGTTGAGGATCCGGTGGCTCTGTTATTCGTATTTAGTGGTGCATTTTGTTTCGCACTGATGTCGGTGTTCTCACGGCAATATTCGATTGACCCTTATATTAGTACAGTTTGGTTATTTATCTTTTCAACGTTAACTTCATTGGTGTTACTACTGTCATTTAGTGAACTACAATTACCTTCCAAAGCTGCATTTTGGCCGACGGTAATCAACGGGGTGCTCATTAACGGTGTTTCTTACATTTTATGGTTTAAGGCGATGAATACGGGACATTCTGCAAAAATTGCCTCCATCGTATTTTTATCCCCAGTATTATCCGTACTTTGGTTGGTGGTCATTTTAAGTGATCCGTTTGAAATCGCTTATATCATCGGTGTATTGCTAGTTATCGTTTCTGGTGTGTTATGTGTTGGTCAGAAGAGAAAGCAATCATATTAGCGTAAAGAAGGGCAGATTCATGGCGCTACAGCCGCAAGCAATTATAGAGCAGGTGCTCAACAAAATAGGTCATTTTCGAAAAATACTGGTGGGATTTAGCGGGGGCGTAGATTCAACCGTATTGCTGCATGCACTTTACCAAATCAAAAAATATCAGCTTCCCTCGTTAGAGATCCGGGCTATTCACATTCATCATGGGCTTAACGTTAGGGCCGACGATTGGGAAGCTCACTGCCAACACTTGTGTGAACAGTGGCATATTCCCTTTGTCTGCACGCATGTTACAGTTGATCCTTCAAATCGTGGTATTGAAGCGGCTGCTCGTGAGGCGCGTTATCAGGCTTACCGAAACGAGTTGGCAGAGGGGGAAATCATAGCCACCGCTCAGCACCTTGATGACCAAGCAGAAACCTTTATGTTGGCATTAAAGCGTGGCAGTGGACCTGCTGGGCTTTCGTCAATGCCCGAATTGTCACCATTTTATGCAGAAAAAGGGGAAACGTGGTTACTACGTCCGTTATTAGCAATATCTCGCGGCGATCTGGAAAATTATGCACGTGAATGCCCGTTAACGTGGGTCGAAGATGACAGTAATCAAGACGATCGTTATGATCGCAATTTCCTTCGGTTACATATTATGCCGACTTTAACTGAGCGTTGGCCTCATTTTGCCGCCGCAGTTTCGCGTAGTGCATCCTTATGTGCTGAACAGGAATCGCTGCTTGATGAGCTATTACAAGATGCGCTGGATGAAATGATGGATTATCGCGGTGGTCTATTTATTGATAACTTGCATGATTGCAGCCCAGCGAAACGTAACGCGCTACTTAGGCGTTGGGTTGGTCTACACCGCTTGCCAATGCCACCTTACCATCAACTACAACGCATTTGGCAAGAAGTGGCGCTAGCCCGTCAGGATGCTGAGCCGATTTGTCAGTTAGGCCATGTCGATATTCGTCGATACCAAGGCGCATTATGGATTGTACGTCGTATCAACCCGTTATTAGGGCAACAATTTTGCTGGGATTATCCCCAACCTTTTATTTTGCCTGAAGGATTAGGGCGACTTGAGATTATTGCCGATGAAGGGCAAATTCGCCCGCCTCTGCCAACAGAAAAAGTGACCGTTCGTTTTGGCTTACAAGGCACATTGAACATTGTGGGTAGGACGCATTCAAGAAGTAGCAAAAAAATCTGGCAAGAGCTTGGTATCTCTCCTTGGATGCGAGAAAGAACCCCACTAGTTTATTATGATGAACAATTAATTACCGCCATTGGGTGCTTTATCACTCCTGAAGGCCTCGTTGCAGATGAGGAAATTGGGGTTGCCTTCCATTGGGATAAGTTCGATGAATATCAAATAGAGGTGTAAATAAAATAGAGAGCCCCTTATGACAGTGACCATTCATAAGGGGCGTAGAGGGGCTCAATGGAGTATGAGCTTTAGTGAGAGCAATCGACAACGATAGTGCCGATCTCAGGATGACTGAAGGTGTTGATATGATCCAAACGAAGCTCTTTTGTTCCATCTTGAGTCTCTAAGATTAGGTACTCAACTTTTTTACGCAAGAGCAAGTCGCTGGCCTTCCCCTCAATGATTTCGCCGCCATGAAGTTTAATTTCCAGTTTCAATTGGCGTTGGCACGCGATTTCAAGATATTCGTAATCATCACAATTGATAGGTTGATATTCAGTATCTGTAGACATATTCCCTCACCACTATGTTAGTGGCGGTTATTGCCGCCTTGACTATTTTTTACCAAGCATCATGTGCTTCATAGGATAATAGCACAGTAATTTTAATAACAATAATCAGCAATAGATGAAAACGTAAATTCATGATTAACGTATGTGGTAAAAAATGAACTAATATCAGTAAAGTCCGAAATATAATAATCTCGCCATTTTTCTCTGCATAAAATGTTATGATTAGATATAGACTAAAAATATAAGAATTGAACTGTTAGGAGATAAAGGTAATGAAAAAGTCACTATTCTTAGCATTAATGGCGACCGGTGTGATGACATTAGTGGGTTGCCAAACAGCCGTTAAACAACCTAGCGTAACTTATATTGATAGAGCATATACAGGCATTTTACCGTGTGCGGATTGTTCTGGAATTGAGGCCACTCTACTGGTTAACCAAGATGGTACATACGTAGAGCAATTAGTATATTTAGGGTCTCGCGATGGTGACCAAACATTTTATGAAACGGGCACATGGGCAAAAGATGGCGATAAATTACGCATGACGAATGCAAATGGTGAGCGCGCGTACTTTGCACCATCGGCAGATGATAAATCAATGGTCTTGCTTGATCAGGAAGGCAACAAAATTCAATCACAACTGAATTATACGCTAACCCAAGTCGCACCAAGCAAAAAAACAGGTGAATACCGCTACTTTGCTGATGCAGCAACATTTACCGAATGTAAAACAGGCCGTACTTATACTGCAACAGGGATAGAGCTTGAGAAAGGTTATAGTGCAACAGGTGTGACAGGAGGAACGCCTGTTTATGCTGAAATTGAAGGTTACTATACGGTAAGGCCATCAATGGAAGACGGTAAATTTGATCCTGCGTTAGTGCAAACAGGTGATATTATGTTTGATAAATCGAGCGCATGTAAATAAATAGATTTAATCTATTATTAAAATAATAAATATCGGCTCAATTTGAGCCGATATTTTTTTTGATAAGTGGATAAAAATAGAAAATTTAAATTATTACTTAATTTATAATAATAAAAATATGATTAATTGATATTTTTTATCAATAATATATTTATATGAAATGTGAAGAACGTCATAACGATTAGTCAATCAGAAACAATTCACTATAACCCTGAAATATTCATTACAAGGGATATTACGTATAATGTCTTCAACTAAAAGCAACTCGCGAATGACGCAAGCTGAATTTAGATAACAAAAAAACGTAAAAATATCTGATGCGAGAGGTAGGTATTTTAAGTGAACGATATGATTGAGAGGATTACTGTGGAAAAGAAGCTTATTTACTTGTTTTGTTCCGCTGGGATGTCAACCTCACTACTTGTCTCTAAAATGAGGCAACAAGCTGAAAAGTATGAGGTTCCCGTTATTATAGAAGCTTTTTCTGAAACGCTTGTCCTCCAAAAAGGGAATGATGCAGATCTCGTTTTACTTGGTCCTCAAATTGCTTGGAAGCATTCCGAAATCCAGCGTTTACTGCCAACTAAAAATGTTGAAGTTATTGATTCGGTTTTATATGGAAAAGTTGATGGCTTAGGTGTTTTAAAAGCAGCGGTCGCATCAATAAAAAATAAATCACGTTAATCAATTATAGTTTGTTACAACTTCAGTTATTTATCTATTTGCTATGGTCGTCTTATGCATACAAACAAGATATGTGATTAAAGTATCTAAGGATATTCTATGGATCATATGCTCTCTTCTCTTGAAAAAGTATTGCTTCCGATCGCATTAAAATTGGGTAATCAACCTCATATCAATGCAATAAAAAATGGTTTTATTAGATTAATGCCATTAGTGTTAATTGGGGCAATGTTTGTTTTGATTAATAACGTTTTTCTGAGTTTTAATGAAGGGTCGTTTTTCTATTCATTAGGTGTTCGTCTATCACCAGAAACAATAGAGTTCATTAATAAGTTTAAAGGCATCGGCGGTAATGTTATATAACGGTACATTAGGGATTATGTCTTTAATGACGCCTTTTTTTATTGCTATGGCTCTCGCTGAAGAACGCAAAGTGGACTCTATAGCGGCAGGAATTATTGCGATAGCAGCCTTTGTGGCTGTTACACCATTTGATGTGAATGGTGCCTATGCTATCGGTGCGAATTGGCTAGGTGGCGCAAATATTATTTCAGGTATTATCATTGGCTTAGTTATTGCTGAAGCTTTTACCTTTATTGTCCGCCGTAACTGGGTAATTACATTACCGGATACAGTACCGCCAGCAGTTAGCCGCTCCTTTTCTGCATTAGTGCCAGGTTTCTTGATACTATTAGTGGTAGGGATTATTGCATGGGTGCTAGCAGGGCAAGCGACTCACTTCCATCAATTTATTATGGATACGATCTCAACCCCATTAGCTTCTCTGGGAGGGGTTGTCGGTTGGGCGTATACGATTTTCACCTCACTATTATGGTTCTTTGGTATTCATGGTGCTTTGGCTCTTACAGCACTAGACTCAGGGATTATGACGCCTTGGGCGCTAGAAAATGTCGCGTTATATAATCAATATGGTTCGGTTAATGATGCGATTGAAGCGGGGCAGACATTTCATCTGTGGGCAAAACCTTTATTAGACTCCTATGTTTTCCTTGGTGGAACAGGCGCTACGCTTGGATTAATTATTGCCATATTTATAGCCTCACGGCGAGCAGATTATCGGCAGGTCGCTAAATTAGGGTTACCAGCGGGGATATTTCAAATTAATGAACCAATTATATTTGGGATCCCTGTGATCATGAACCCAATCCTTTTTATTCCATTTATCATTATTCAACCTCTGTTAGCCGCAATCACGGTGATTGCCTATTATATAGGTATTATTCCGCCGATTACGAATATAGGTCCATGGACTATGCCAACAGGATTAGGCGCATTCTTTAACACAAATGGTAATATTTCTGCTTTATTTTTAGCACTGTTTAACCTTGGTATTTCCGTTCTTGTTTATTTACCTTTCGTTATTATTTCTAATAAGGCGCAAACTATTGCAAATAATACGGAAAGTGAAGAAGAGATCAAAAATGCATTGAAGTTTTAAATATATTAAAAATGAATAATAAATGGGGAAGTTATGATTGACATAGATAGTAATGGAACACTCTCTGCTGACAGTCTGGAAGAAGTAGTGATGGGGTTAATCATTAATTCTGGTAGGGCAAGAAGCCTCGCTTATAAAGCGTTAACTTATGCCAAGGAAGGCAAGTTTGTTGAGGCGATGGAGCTAATGGAAGATTCAAAAGAAGCCTTAACTGAAGCCCATAAAGTGCAGACAAAAATGATAGAGACGGATATGGGGGAAGGCAAAATTAAAGTGAGTTTAATACTTGTTCATGCTCAAGATCACTTAATGAATACGATACTTGCTCGTGAATTGATCACGGAGTTAATCGAAGTCCATAAAAAAATAAATTAAATAAAGGGGATGATGATGCAGCCGACACTAAATGTTAATAACTCAAATATAGAGATTAAAATGGTCTATGAGAATGATATATTTAATGACAAGGATTTCCATGTTGTTATTTATAATAAAACAGAAAGTGCAACAGGGCTGCATCAGCATGATTATTATGAATATACGATTGTCCTAACAGGGCGTTATTATCAAAAAATTAATGGCAGAAAAGTATTGCTTGAACGAGGGAATTTTGTTTTTCTGCCAATTGGCTCTCATCATGAAAGTTTCTATGACTTTGGAGCAACAAGAATTTTAAATGTTGGTATAAGAAAGTCATTCTTCGAAAAATATTTTTCACCCTTATTACCATCATTTTTTGTTGCCTCTCAAGCCTACCCATTAAAAAATGAATTTATGGCTTATATAGAATCAGTGATTGCGTCATTAAACTTTCTTGATAGTGAATTTAATGAGTTTATTGAGGTAGTAACCTTTAATGTGGTCAATAGACTACGTCATTATAGAGAAAGCAAAGTCTATGATGATACGCCACAATGGCTAAAAAACACGATTGAAGAAATGCATGAAATTGCAATGTTTAATGAAAATGCGTTAGAAAATATGGTGACAATAACAGGGAAGTCACAAGAGTATTTAACTCGTGCCACAAAGCGCTATTGCGGAAAAACGCCAATGCAAATCATTAATGAAATTAGAATTAATTTTGCTAAAAAACAGCTAGAAATTACAAATTATTCAATCACTGATATTGCATTTGAATCAGGTTACAGTAGCCCTAGTTTATTTGTGAAAAAATTTAAAGAGGCGACATCATTAACACCAAGTGAATATAGAAAAAGCCTACAGTCAAGTTTTTATTAAAGATATCCAGTGAAAATGATAGCCAATGTTTATTAATAAAATAGGTAGGTGTTAATATGGTGCATAAATTAAAAGTCGTCACTATTGGTGGTGGAAGCAGTTACACTCCTGAATTAATAGATGGTTTTATTAAACGTTATCATGAACTACCGATTAGTGAACTTTGGCTGGTTGATATTGAAGAAGGAAAAGAAAAACTCGATATCATTTATGAGCTAGGGTTGCGCATGATAAAAAATGCCAATATACCGTTAAAACTCTATAAAACATTAGACCGCAAAGCTGCACTAAAGGATGCTGATTTTGTGACGACACAGCTACGTGTCGGGTTATTAAAAGCGAGAGAGAAAGATGAAGTAATACCATTACAATATGGATACTTAGGGCAAGAAACGAATGGAGTGGGAGGCTTATTTAAAGGGTTACGTACCATTCCGGTAATTTTTGAGATCCTTAAAGATATTGAAGCTCTCTGCCCCCAAGCCTGGGTGATTAATTTTACCAATCCAGCAGGAATGATAACCGAAGCAGTATACCGGCATACGCAATTTAGACGTTTTATAGGCGTTTGTAATATTCCAATTGGCCTGAAAATGTTTATTACGGATGTGCTCGGTTTAACAAAAAAAAATAATTTGTCGATAACGCTTTTTGGTTTAAATCATATGGTATTTGTCAAAGACATTTTTGTCGACGGCGTGTCTCGCTTTGATGAAGTACTTAATGGCATTATTTCGAAAGCTTATAAAGCAAGCTCGGTAAAAAATATTACAGGTTTACCCTTTGATAGTGGGTTATTGAAGGCCTTGAAATTAATTCCATGCTCATACTTACAGTACTATTTTAAGTATAAAGAAATGCTCGCGATTGAAATGGCGGAATTCTATAAAGAAGGCACCAGAGCGCAAGTTGTACAAAAAATTGAAAAAGAGCTTTTTGAATTATACCAAGATCCCGAATTAAAAATTAAACCAAAACAGCTTGAATTGCGGGGGGGAGCTTATTATTCAGATGCCGCCTGTGAAGTGATAAATGCACTGTATAATGACAAGCAGACCGAGCATTATGTGAATATTCCCCATAACGGCCATATTAGTAATATCCCTGCAAATTGGGTTGTCGAAATGACCTGTAAATTAGGGCGTAATGGCGTTACACCGCACGAAAGAGTGACTCAGTTCGATGAAAAAGTTCTCGGCTTAATTTATAGCATCAAAGAATTTGAAATAGCCGCGAGCCAAGCGGCAGTGAGTGGCGATTTTAATGAGCTTTTATTAGCAATGAACTTAAATCCTTTAGTTCATTCAGACAATGATGCTCGGGATATGGCTAAAGCACTTCTTTTAGCCCATAAACATTATTTACCGAATTTTTCTAAGGTAATTAAATATCTTGAAGAAGAGGGGAGTGCGAATAAACCCCATCTTAATGGCATTGCAGTATGACGAGTTTACTTATTGTGAACGCAGATGATTTTGGCTTATGTAAGTCGGTCAATTATGGGATCTTAGAGGCTCATCGAAATGGTATTGTGACATCAACTACGGCCATGGTAAATATGCCTAGTATCCAACATGCGGCACAATTAGCCACAGAGCAGCCATTATTGGCTGTAGGAATGCATTTTGTCCTTACAATGGGGAAACCGTGTTCGCCAATGCCTTCGCTTGTGCGTAACGGTATATTAGGGAAGTGGATATGGGAGATGGAAAAATCAGATCAACTTCCTATAGCCGAAATAGTGCAAGAGCTACACTGCCAATATAATCAGTTTATTGATATTTTTGGTAAACCCCCCAGCCACATTGATAGCCATCATCATGTACATATGATGGCGTCCCTTTATCCTTTAATGGTCGATTTCGCCAATCAAAAAGGGATAGCATTACGGGTCGGTTACCACAATAAAATAAAAAATACTCAAGTACGTACAACAGATGCGTTTTCCGCTGACTTTTATGGGGAGCCAAATAGCATATCAGAGTCGCTTTTTTTAGAAATACTCCATAAGGCAAAGCAACGAGGGGAGCGTTCACTCGAAATAATGTGCCATCCCGCATTTATTGATAATGAATTATTAAATAGCGGCTATGTGTATTCCCGAGTAAAAGAGTTAGACGTTTTAACGTCAAAAAACTTAAAAGCGGCTATTGCTGAGAAGGGGTTTTTACTTGGTTCGTATTTAGATTTATCATAAATATGCCCAACCTATCAGGTAATAGGTTGGGCAGGAAGGATTAGCGCACAGTATTTGCGAGCTTCTCTTTTAAGAAACTGACAACATTATCAAGACCGATAAGGGCTTTTTCATCATTACGGCGAGCTTTATATTCAACTTGATTATTGTCTAAGTTACGGTCGCCAATAACAATGGTGTATGGAACACCGATAAGCTCCATATCAGCAAACATAACGCCTGGGCGCTCTTTACGGTCATCAAAAATAACGTCAATACCTTGTGCTTTTAAGTCAGCATACAGTTTTTCCGCGACTTCTTTGACTCGATAAGATTTGTGCATATTCATCGGCAGGATCGCAACATGGAATGGCGCAATCGCATCTGGCCAAATGATACCACGCTCATCGTGGCTCTGTTCAATTGCCGCTGCAACAATACGCGTAACACCAATACCATAGCAACCCATGGTTACGATTTGATTATGACCTTCTTCATTTTGTACTGAAGCTTTCATCGCTTCTGAATACTTAGTCCCCAGTTGGAAGATATGCCCTACTTCAATACCACGCTTAATCAGCAATGTGCCTTTGCCGTCTGGGCTTGGATCCCCTTCAACAACATTGCGTAAATCGAACGTTTCAGGTTGTGCTAAATCACGTTCCCAGTTGATACCAAAGTAGTGTTTGCCATCGATATTGGCACCTGCACTAAAGTCACTCATTACGGCAACACTACGGTCAATCACCATTGGCAGAGGCATATTGACAGGGCCTAATGAGCCCGGTGCTGCTTTAACTGCCGCTTTGATTTCTTCTTCAGATGCAAACTCTAATGGGCTAGAGATCCATGGGTGTTTTTCCGCTTTAACTTCGTTTAATTCATGATCGCCACGAATTAATAAGGCAACTAATGTGTGCCCAGACTCTTTTTTAGCTCTAACAATGAGTGTTTTAACGGTTTTTTCGATAGGCAAACCGAATTGCTCCACCAACTCCGCAATAGTTTTTGCGTTTGGTGTATCGACAAGGCGCATTTCTTCTGTTGGCGCTGAACGTGGTGTTAGCGGAGTGATGGCTTCAGCCAGCTCAATATTTGCTGCGAAATCAGAGCCTGTAGAGAATACGATATCGTCTTCACCGCTTTGCGCAAGCACTTGGAATTCGTGAGAAGTACTGCCCCCAATTGAGCCTGTGTCAGCTTGTACAGCACGGAAATCAAAACCGATACGAGTAAAGATTTTGCTGTAGGCTTCATACATTGCATCATAGGTTTCTTGCAATGATTCTTGCGATGTATGGAAAGAGTAAGCATCTTTCATAATAAATTCACGTGAGCGCATGATACCGAAACGTGGGCGCACTTCATCACGGAATTTTGTCTGAATTTGGAATAAATTCAGTGGTAGCTGTTTGTATGAAGTAATTTCATTACGCACTAAATCAGTAATGACTTCTTCATGGGTTGGACCTAAAACGAAAGGGCGCTCGCCACGATCAGCGAAACGCAGTAATTCAGGACCATACTGCTCCCAGCGACCACTCTCTTGCCACAAATCAGCGGGTTGAACAACGGGCAAAGACACTTCAATTGAGCCCGCATTTTCCATTTCTTCACGGACAATGTTTTCGACTTTACGCAGAACACGGACACCAGTCGGTAACCAGTCATAAAGGCCAGATGCAAGTTTACGGATCATTCCTGCACGAAGCATCAATTGGTGACTGATCACTTCGGCATCTGCAGGAGTCTCTTTTAGTGTTGAGAGCAGATATTTGCTAGTACGCATTGTATAGGTTCCATTAGAACAACGGGTGATGGCAAAAATGTTCTTGCCAACTTAATCTAGGCTGCAAAAGCAGCATGATAAAACAGCTAGTCTACCAGTGACCGTGCTTTGCCAAAAGGGGTTAGTCGATTTTTTCATAAGGTTCGATGGCGAACACTTCTGTTATATTATTGAGCACTCTCCAACGCACATTAAAATCGAGTAAATGCACAGCATAGTTACGCTCTTCAGTCATAGCCTGTTTCTTGTAGGCTGGACGTGGATCTTGCATGAGAACTTGCTGTATAAATTGCGCGATCCCAGGGTAGCTTGTTTGGTATTTTAATAAATCTTGCTGAACTTGGGGATGAAAAATCACTTGCATATCATCCGCCGGGGCATCTTGAGCAAAACCAGCCTGCGCTGTAGGGATAGCTTCAGCAAAAGGTAAGTATGGTTTGATATCAATGACTGGAGTGCCATCAACTAAATCTAAACTCCCTAACTCCAAAATAATTTGATTATTATTTTGGCTTATTCCTTTTAATTCAATTAATGACATGCCAATTGGGTTTGGTCTAAAGGTTGAGCGTGTAGCGAAAACGCCCATTTTCTCATTACCACCAAGCCGAGGAGGGCGCACTAGTGGTTTCCACCCCCCTTGCATGGTTTGGTGGAAAACAAATAGTACCCAAATATGGCTGAACTGGTCTAAACCTCTAATCGAATTAGGATCATTATAGGGAGGATGCAAATGCAATCGCCCCGAGCCACCTGGAACAAGTCCAGGTTGGCGTGGGATGGCAAATTTTTCCTTATAGGGGGATTCAATATGCCCAATTACATTACATTCGAACGATTTCATTAGGTATTTATTCGACAATTTTTATCGCACTACCTTCACAAATCGTTGCTTGGTAGCAACCAGGAGAAGCCATTGTTTGGCATTGATGCAATACAACAGCATCGGCGGCGATATACGCTGCTTTGGTTAACATACTTTTCTTCGCAGTATTCAGATTTGCTGGTGGGCTTTGAAGGCTTTCACGACATGATTGACCTGAAACAACACCTAAATCTTTAAATGGCATTCCCAATAGCTCTTCAGGGCTGTTCATGAGTTTTACATTTGTCGTGCTAGGTTTGGTGTCTGTTTTTGGTACTGGTTTTGAAAGCTTCATACTTGTGAAGCCTTTATTTGGACCCTGATGAATGTATTGATTCATTCCACACCCAGCGAGAACAAAAGTTGCTAGGGTGAGCAATAACAATCTCATAAGTTTTTCCTTTTTTAATCTTATAGTCTTATAGGTATTGGGAAAATGATATTTGCTATGTGTTGTCTTTATATAATACAAAAAATACTAGGTGGCACTGACCACCTAGTATATTAATCGCTTTTTTACTAATAAAAAAGATTACCAGCCTTTAACTGCACCACCATCAAAGACTTCATCTGCCTTCTTAGCAACTTCATCTGATTGATATGCTTGAACAAACTTCTTCACATTCTCATTATCTTTATTATCGTCACGAGTCACAATAATGTTGACATAAGGAGAATCTTTATCTTCTACAAATAAACCATCTTTTGCTGGCGTCAGTTTAGGCGTTGCGCTGCTCGCCCAAGTTGTGTTGATGATGGCCAGAGCAATTTTTTTATCATCCAATGCACGTGGCAATTGTGGTGCTTCTAATTCAACAAATTTCAAGTTCTTAGGGTTTTCGACCACATCCAAAGCGGTCGGCATTAAACCAGTACCTTCTTTCAGTTTAATTAAGCCTTGTTTTTCCAGCAGAAGTAGTGAACGACCTAAGTTAGTTGGATCGTTAGGCAACGCAATTTGTGAGCCATCGGCAAGTTCATCAACTGATTTAATTTGTTTAGAGTATGCCGCGATTGGGTAGATAAATGTATTACCTACAGGCACTAATTTATAGTTACGATCTTTAATTTGCTGATCAAGATACGGTTTGTGTTGGAATGCGTTGGCATCAAGATCACCTTTGCTTAAGGTTTCGTTTGGTAGAACAAAGTCATTAAACGCAACCAGTTCCACATTCAAACCATATTTTTCTTTTGCTACTTTTTGTGCAACTTCAGCAACTTCTAGCTCTTTCCCCATAATAACACCGACTTTGATGCTATTGGGATCTTTTTCTTTTTCGCCACAACCCACTAGAACTAATGATCCTAATAGCGCGCCGACAACTGCGATAGATTTCAACTTAATAGACATAGATATACCCCTTAAATGCTTTTCTTTATAGCACCTTAATAACGGCGCTGCTATTTTACGGACTATTTATGTGACACTTTTTTCATTAAGTATTCACCAGTAAATTGAATGGCGAAAACTAAGATGACTAACAGGACAAGTACGGTATTCATCACTAATGGATTATAACTGTAATAACCATACTGCATTGCTATTTGGCCTAGGCCACCTGAACCGACAGCACCGCCCATTGCAGAATACCCAACCAGCATAATTAAGGTGATCGTTGCAGCGTTGATGATCCCAGGTAAAGACTCAGGTAATAGAACCTTTTGAATAATTTGCAGTGGTGTAGCGCCCATAGCTCTGGATGCTTCAATCAAACCACTTGGTACTTCTAATAAGGTATTTTCAACCATACGAGCAATAAAAGGGATTGCACCAACAGTAAGGGGAACAATAGCACCTTCAATGCCGATTGCTGAGCCGACTAAAAACTTGGTAAACGGGCTTATCCAGACTAATAGAATAATAAATGGTATTGAACGGAAAATGTTCACTATAGCCGAGATCACCGCATAAAGAGCCGTATTTTCCATGACTTGCCCTCGGCGAGTCACATAGAGTAGAACCCCTGTAGGTACGCCCATGATAAAACCGAGGATCGCCGAAACGAAAGTCATAATAATAGTATCAATCGTTCCCGATATAAGCAGTGAAATCATTCCATCAGACATAACCCAAAACCTCTACTTTGACATGATGCTCTTTCAAAAATTCAATGGTTGCTTCAACACCGCCATTAACCCCATGTAATTCAGCGAGCATGACGCCAAATTTTACGCCACCAGCATAGTCAATTTGTGAACTTAATATATTGATATCGATGTCAAATTTACGAACAGCCATAGAAATTAGTGGTGCATCAACAGATTGCCCTGTGAATTCTAACTTCAATAAAGGCGATAAATCTGCTGCTGGTTCATTTTTGAGTCGTTCTTTATAGTCATCAGGAATATCAATGACCAACGTTGATTTAATAAACTCTTGTGCCACAGGCGTTTTAGGATGAGAGAAAACCTCACTTACTTTATCTTGTTCAATCAACTGACCGCCACTAATGACAGCGACTTGGTCACAAATATTCTTCACCACATCCATTTCATGGGTGATTAAGAGAATAGTTAGCCCTAAACGGCGGTTTATATCTTTGAGTAACTCTAAGATGGAGCGTGTTGTCGCAGGATCCAGTGCACTCGTAGCTTCATCACATAATAAAACTTTTGGCGAGTTGGCTAATGCACGCGCGATTGCTACACGCTGCTTTTGCCCTCCCGAAAGATTCGCGGGATAAGCATCTTTTTTCTCTGTTAGGCCAACAAGATCCAGTAATTCGCTAACACGCGCTTTAATTTTATCTTTAGGCGTATTATCTAGCTCAAGTGGCAGTGCCACGTTATCAAATACGTTCCTAGAAGATAGCAAATTAAAATGTTGAAAGATCATGCCAATACCACGACGTGCTCTCGTCAAAGATTTTTCAGGTAAAGCCGTTAAATCTTGACCGTCAACGATAACTTGCCCAGAGGTTGGGCGTTCAAGCATATTTACACAACGGATTAGCGTACTTTTACCCGCGCCAGAAGCACCGATAACACCATAGATCTGTCCAGCAGGAACATGCAGGCTAATATCTGTAAGTGCCTGAATGTTACGGCTTCCTTGCTGGAAAACTTTATTAATATTTGAGAGCTTTATCATTTATTTCTTCTAAGTATATAGGAATCAATTTTTAGATGTCTAAATCTAATATGGTTGGATGTTAAGGCGTCTAGACGTCTAAGTCAACAAGGTTTGGTTTATTTATTCTATTCTCATTTATTTTCTTTTCATGAGATACTTAAAACTCATTTAGTTTGAGGAGTAAATCGGTGAGTAAAGGCATACCAGCAATCTTTTTAGATAGAGACGGTACAATCAATATTGATCACGGCTATGTACACAAAATAGATGACTTTCAATTTATTGAAGGTGCCATTGAAGCCATGGCTGAGTTAAAGAAAATGGGTTACGCGCTTGTCGTAGTGACGAACCAATCAGGCATCGGTAGAGGGATCTATTCTGAAGATAGTTTTATGCAACTGACAGAATGGATGGATTGGTCATTAGCCGACCGCGGTGTTGATCTGGATGGCATCTATTTTTGCCCTCATCACCCAGAAGCTAAAGATAAAGAGTATCGTCAAGATTGCGATTGTCGTAAACCTAAACCCGGCATGCTGCTAGATGCTCAATCATTTCTTAATATAGATATGGCATCTTCTATAATGGTGGGAGATAAATTAGCAGACATGCAAGCAGGGAAAGCAGCAAAAGTGGGTACAACTATTCTAGTGAAAAGTGGTGAAGCGGTATCAGAAGAAGCGATTGCGAATGCCGATATGGTGATTGAAAGTATCGCAGAGCTACCAAAAGTAGTAAAAAGTATCAAAAAATAGGCTTTGTGAGTGATATTTGACCAAGTGATAATTTTTTTTCAAAAAACACTTGCCAGAATTTTCTGACTCCCTATAATGCGCCTCCACTGACCGACGATGAGCCGACACTGAATGTGATGGCAAGCCCAACAGGCTAACGAAGGCAGGCGAGAGATTCTGAAAAGAATAAGCGAAAAAAAAGCTTGACTCTCGATGAGGAAAGCGTAATATACGCCACCTCGCGACAACGACCTAACTGGTTAATATCGAAAGATAAAGTCGCAACGCTCTTTAACAATTTATCAGACAATCTGTGTGGGCACTCACAGGACACTATCAAAAAAATATTTGATTTTAAAGTCTTGAAGAGTGACTAACACGTTAATTCATATATGAAAGAATGTAGTCAGTTTAATTCTTTGAGCATCAAACGCTTTTAATTGAAGAGTTTGATCATGGCTCAGATTGAACGCTGGCGGCAGGCCTAACACATGCAAGTCGAGCGGTAACAGGGGAAGCTTGCTTCTCGCTGACGAGCGGCGGACGGGTGAGTAATGTATGGGGATCTGCCCGATAGAGGGGGATAACTACTGGAAACGGTGGCTAATACCGCATAATCTCTTAGGAGCAAAGCAGGGGACCTTCGGGCCTTGCGCTGTCGGATGAACCCATATGGGATTAGCTAGTAGGTAAGGTAATGGCTTACCTAGGCGACGATCCCTAGCTGGTCTGAGAGGATGATCAGCCACACTGGGACTGAGACACGGCCCAGACTCCTACGGGAGGCAGCAGTGGGGAATATTGCACAATGGGCGCAAGCCTGATGCAGCCATGCCGCGTGTATGAAGAAGGCCCTAGGGTTGTAAAGTACTTTCAGTCGGGAGGAAGGCGTTGATGTTAATACCATCAACGATTGACGTTACCGACAGAAGAAGCACCGGCTAACTCCGTGCCAGCAGCCGCGGTAATACGGAGGGTGCAAGCGTTAATCGGAATTACTGGGCGTAAAGCGCACGCAGGCGGTTAATTAAGTTAGATGTGAAATCCCCGGGCTTAACCTGGGAATGGCATCTAAGACTGGTTAGCTAGAGTCTTGTAGAGGGGGGTAGAATTCCATGTGTAGCGGTGAAATGCGTAGAGATGTGGAGGAATACCGGTGGCGAAGGCGGCCCCCTGGACAAAGACTGACGCTCAGGTGCGAAAGCGTGGGGAGCAAACAGGATTAGATACCCTGGTAGTCCACGCTGTAAACGATGTCGATTTGGAGGTTGTTCCCTAGAGGAGTGGCTTCCGGAGCTAACGCGTTAAATCGACCGCCTGGGGAGTACGGCCGCAAGGTTAAAACTCAAATGAATTGACGGGGGCCCGCACAAGCGGTGGAGCATGTGGTTTAATTCGATGCAACGCGAAGAACCTTACCTACTCTTGACATCCAGAGAATTTGGCAGAGATGCTGAAGTGCCTTCGGGAACTCTGAGACAGGTGCTGCATGGCTGTCGTCAGCTCGTGTTGTGAAATGTTGGGTTAAGTCCCGCAACGAGCGCAACCCTTATCCTTTGTTGCCAGCGATTCGGTCGGGAACTCAAAGGAGACTGCCGGTGATAAACCGGAGGAAGGTGGGGATGACGTCAAGTCATCATGGCCCTTACGAGTAGGGCTACACACGTGCTACAATGGCGTATACAAAGAGAAGCGACCTCGCGAGAGCAAGCGGAACTCATAAAGTACGTCGTAGTCCGGATTGGAGTCTGCAACTCGACTCCATGAAGTCGGAATCGCTAGTAATCGTAGATCAGAATGCTACGGTGAATACGTTCCCGGGCCTTGTACACACCGCCCGTCACACCATGGGAGTGGGTTGCAAAAGAAGTAGGTAGCTTAACCTTCGGGAGGGCGCTTACCACTTTGTGATCCATGACTGGGGTGAAGTCGTAACAAGGTAACCGTAGGGGAACCTGCGGTTGGATCACCTCCTTACCGTTGAAGTGTTTTTGTGAAGTGTTCACACAGATTGTCTGATGAAAGAGTCAACGGTATCAATAGGCTTGTAGCTCAGGTGGTTAGAGCGCACCCCTGATAAGGGTGAGGTCGGTGGTTCAAGTCCACTCAGGCCTACCAAATTTTGTTAATACGTCGTTGTGGCTCAGCTCGTTTACTTATTGTAAACGTCGCTAATCCACGCCTAGTCTAAACAAAATTAACCAACTTAAGCATAGCAAAAACGTGCTTGCCTAAGAAAAAAGATCTCCAAGTAAAGAAACTTACAAAGAGATTAATTGATACTGTTAAACCTGTTATGGGGCTATAGCTCAGCTGGGAGAGCGCCTGCCTTGCACGCAGGAGGTCAGCGGTTCGATCCCGCTTAGCTCCACCATAATATTTTTGAATTATTCAGAATAGATTAGTTTTAGTCTATTGCGAATAATTATGCTCTTTAACAATCTGGAACAAGCTGAAAATTGAAACAACGCACATTGTTTATCGCTTAAACAATGTGAGAGTCTCTCAAAATTTCAAACCTGAAATTTTCGGTCATTCAAACGAGTGGCATGAGCGAGCAGGGTGAAATTCAAGGCGGACAGCGCGCAGCAAGCGCAGCGTACAGGAGTACGTGAGCATTGCGAGCACTGCCCAACGCAGAAGTTCACCACGCACAGCCATGACAGTCAGGTGATCGTTGAAACAATTTCGGGTTGTGAGGTTAAGCGACTAAGCGTACACGGTGGATGCCTAGGCAATCAGAGGCGATGAAGGACGTGCTAATCTGCGAAAAGCGTCGGTAAGGTGATATGAACCGTTATAACCGACGATGTCCGAATGGGGAAACCCAGTGCAATTCGTTGCACTATCGTTTGATGAATCCATAGTCAAACGAGGCGAACCGGGGGAACTGAAACATCTCAGTACCCCGAGGAAAAGAAATCAACCGAGATTCCCCTAGTAGCGGCGAGCGAACGGGGAGCAGCCCAGAGTCTTAATCAGCATCAGCATCAGGAGAACGGTCTGGAAAGGCCGGCAATAAAGGGTGATAGCCCCGTATCCGAAGGTGTTGGTGTTGTGAACTCGACGAGTAGGGCGGGACACGTGTTATCCTGTCTGAATATGGGGGGACCATCCTCCAAGGCTAAATACTCCTGATTGACCGATAGTGAACCAGTACCGTGAGGGAAAGGCGAAAAGAACCCCGGCGAGGGGAGTGAAATAGAACCTGAAACCGTGTACGTACAAGCAGTGGGAGCCCCACCACTAAGCCAGTGGTGAGTCATCACAGCGTCATCCTTACTTGATGGCGGTTGGCGGAACGTCCTTTGTGACGCCCAACCCAAAAAATCAAGCAAAGGGGGCTTAGTGGTGGGGTGACTGCGTACCTTTTGTATAATGGGTCAGCGACTTATATTCTGTAGCAAGGTTAACCGAATAGGGGAGCCGTAGGGAAACCGAGTCTTAACTGGGCGAATGAGTTGCAGGGTATAGACCCGAAACCCGGTGATCTAGCCATGGGCAGGTTGAAGGTTGGGTAACACTAACTGGAGGACCGAACCGACTAATGTTGAAAAATTAGCGGATGACTTGTGGCTGGGGGTGAAAGGCCAATCAAACCGGGAGATAGCTGGTTCTCCCCGAAAGCTATTTAGGTAGCGCCTCGTGAACTCATCTTCGGGGGTAGAGCACTGTTTCGGCTAGGGGGTCATCCCGACTTACCAACCCGATGCAAACTACGAATACCGAAGAATGTTATCACGGGAGACACACGGCGGGTGCTAACGTTCGTCGTGAAGAGGGAAACAACCCAGACCGCCAGCTAAGGTCCCAAAGTCATGGTTAAGTGGGAAACGAAGTGGGAAGGCTCAGACAGCCAGGATGTTGGCTTAGAAGCAGCCATCATTTAAAGAAAGCGTAATAGCTCACTGGTCGAGTCGGCCTGCGCGGAAGATGTAACGGGGCTAAACCATGCACCGAAGCTGCGGCAGCGACATGTAAATGTTGTTGGGTAGGGGAGCGTTCTGTAAGCCTGTGAAGGTGTGCTGCGAGGCATGCTGGAGGTATCAGAAGTGCGAATGCTGACATAAGTAACGATAATGCGGGTGAAAAACCCGCACGCCGGAAGACCAAGGGTTCCTGTCCAACGTTAATCGGGGCAGGGTGAGTCGACCCCTAAGGCGAGGCAGAAATGCGTAGTCGATGGGAAACAGGTTAATATTCCTGTACTGGTGATAATTGCGATGGGGGGACGGAGAAGGCTAGGCTGGCCGGGCGACGGTTGTCCCGGTTTAAGGATGTAGGTGGGTGAATTAGGCAAATCCGGTTCGCTATACACTGAGGTCTGATGACGAGTCACTACGGTGGCGAAGTAGCTCATGCCCCGCTTCCAGGAAAAGCCTCTAAGCTCTAGATTATCATTAATCGTACCCCAAACCGACACAGGTGGTCAGGTAGAGAATACTCAGGCGCTTGAGAGAACTCGGGTGAAGGAACTAGGCAAAATGGTGCCGTAACTTCGGGAGAAGGCACGCTGGCATTAGGTGAAGTGGTTTACCCATGGAGCTGAAGCCAGTCGCAGATACCAGCTGGCTGCAACTGTTTATTAAAAACACAGCACTGTGCAAACACGAAAGTGGACGTATACGGTGTGACGCCTGCCCGGTGCTGGAAGGTTAATTGATGGGGTTATCCGTAAGGAGAAGCTCTTGATCGAAGCCCCAGTAAACGGCGGCCGTAACTATAACGGTCCTAAGGTAGCGAAATTCCTTGTCGGGTAAGTTCCGACCTGCACGAATGGCGTAATGATGGCCAGGCTGTCTCCACCCGAGACTCAGTGAAATTGAACTCGCTGTGAAGATGCAGTGTACCCGCGGCAAGACGGAAAGACCCCGTGAACCTTTACTATAGCTTGACACTGAACATTGAGCCTTGATGTGTAGGATAGGTGGGAGGCTTTGAAGTGTGGACGCCAGTCTGCATGGAGCCAACCTTGAAATACCACCCTTTAATGTTTGATGTTCTAACGTAGCCCCATAATCTGGGGTGCGGACAGTGTCTGGTGGGTAGTTTGACTGGGGCGGTCTCCTCCCAAAGCGTAACGGAGGAGCACGAAGGTTGGCTAAGCATGGTCGGACATCATGCGGTTAGTGCAAAGGCATAAGCCAGCTTGACTGCGAGAGTGACGGCTCGAGCAGGTACGAAAGTAGGTCTTAGTGATCCGGTGGTTCTGAATGGAAGGGCCATCGCTCAACGGATAAAAGGTACTCCGGGGATAACAGGCTGATACCGCCCAAGAGTTCATATCGACGGCGGTGTTTGGCACCTCGATGTCGGCTCATCACATCCTGGGGCTGAAGTAGGTCCCAAGGGTATGGCTGTTCGCCATTTAAAGTGGTACGCGAGCTGGGTTTAGAACGTCGTGAGACAGTTCGGTCCCTATCTGCCGTGGGCGTTGGAAGATTGAAAGGGGCTGCTCCTAGTACGAGAGGACCGGAGTGGACGCACCGCTGGTGTTCGGGTTGTCATGCCAATGGCACTGCCCGGTAGCTAAGTGCGGAAGAGATAACCGCTGAAAGCATCTAAGCGGGAAACTTGCCTTGAGATGAGTCTTCCCTGACTCTTTAAGGGTCCTAAAGGAACGTTTAAGACGAAGACGTTGATAGGCTGGGTGTGTAAGCGTAGCGATACGTTGAGCTAACCAGTACTAATGAACCGTGAGGCTTAACCTGACAACACCGAAGGTGTTTTAGAGAGACGATTGTTGAAGTGCACGAGATAGAGTGGTGCGAGAAATCAGCTTGTTCAAGATTGCAGTTCTGGTTTGCGGTGTCGACGCGAACGAGAACGAAACCGAATTTGTCTGGCGGCAATAGCGCGGTGGTCCCACCTGACCCCATGCCGAACTCAGCAGTGAAACGCCGTAGCGCCGATGGTAGTGTGGGGTCTCCCCATGTGAGAGTAGGGAACTGCCAGACATCAAATCAGTGAGAAAGCCACCCGATGGGTGGCTTTTTTGCGTTTGGAGAAGATAAAGTTTAATCCCTTACTTTGTGGTAGCGGCCTCACGGTGAGAGGCCGTTGCGAACATCACGCCCCCCTTCAGTTTTACTGATTTTGGCAAATTCAGTCGCCTGTACTTTTAGTTTTGTTTACATAGTGGGGGGAAGTTTAGCCTAGCAAGAATAGGCAGCCACACACGATTTAAATCACCGCATCCCATAAAACACGGTATGGTGGCTGATACATTATTTTGATGGCGGTTATTATCGATATCATAAAATTAAACCCCAAACCCCAAACCCCAAACCCCAAACCCCAAACCCCAAACCCCAAACCCCAAACCCCAAACCCCAAACCCCATCTCATACTTTATTAACCACTTTTTATCTCAGAGCATATCTCCCCCTGATTAGCTATAACCATAAATATGGTTGTTATTCTCCCTCTACAGCACAGCTATACCGAGTTTGGCACACTACATGAACCGTTATTGATAGGATGATTGATGCGTTAATTAAAGGGGGGAATTAAAGCTTCAGTGATAATGCCCTGCTTTAAACAAAATTATTTGGTCATTGAATAGATTGAGTAAATATAAAGTAGTGAGTAACAGCTCACAGGTTTGTGTGTTCCAGTATTGAGAGTGTCAAATTTATTACTAATTATTAGCTATTTCAATGTGTTAGAGGGTGTTAATAAAAAAGGTATCATTCACTGTTTTTTGCTGTGTATTGATAGGGTGAATAGGTTTAGTGGATATAAAGTAGTGAGTAACAGCTCACAGGTTTGTGTGTTCAGGTATTGAGGGTATCAAATATGTTGTTAATTATTATCTATCCCAATGGATTAGGGCAGATGAGTAAAAAACTTATCACTTACCGCTTCTTTTGATGGACATTGATAAGGTGAATAGGTTTGGCAAATATAAAGTAGTAAGTAACAGCTCACAGATTTGTGTGTTTCGGTATTAATCAGGATATCAAGTTAGTTGCTAAACTATTTATTTCAATGAGTTAATGAATTATTAGCAAGGAATTTATAACTCACTAATCTCTTTGCTGGATATTGATAAGGTGAATAGATTGAGTGGATATAAAGTAGTGAGTAACAGCTCACAGGTTTGTATGTTCCGGTATTGAGGTGAGGATATCAAATTTATTATTAATTATTAGCTATTTCAATGTTTAAAGGATATTAATGAAAAAGGTATCACTCACTGTTTTTTTGATAGCTATTGGTAGGGTGAATAGGTTGAGTGGATATAAAGTAGTGAGTAACAGCTCACAGGTTTGTATGTTCCGGTATTGAGGTGAGGATATCAAATTTATTATTAATTATTAGCTATTTCAATGTTTAAAGGATATTAATGAAAAAGGTATCACTCACTGTTTTTTTGATAGCTATTGGTAGGGTGAATAGGTTTGGCAAATATAAAGTAGTAAGTAACAGCTCACTGGGTTATTGTTCCATATTGACGAAATGATAGAGCCATTAGATATAAAATAGTGCACCAAGACTTACTTGTTTATTGGCATTGCTTTATCTAATATCACTTTTTATTGTGGATTCTTTAAATAGGTATTAATAAAAAAATGGATTGGTTGAGTATTCGTCAGTTACTACAGCGGCGCAAACTGCATATTACATTGTTACTGTGTTTATTAATCATATTTTCTTTTAACAGTGCGCTCGCTAATAACCAATATCAACCAGAAACTGGGGATATTATTTTTCATACTTCACGTTCAGAACAAAGCCTAGCTATTCAGGCTGCAACCCGATCGCCTTATAGCCATATGGGCATTATATTGTTTAAGAATGATAACCCCTATGTTTATGAAGCTTCTAATGTTGTTAAATTCACCCCATTAAAGCAATGGATAAAACAAGGGGTAGCAAATAAATATGTCATTAAAAGATTGAAAAACCCTTTAACAGAACAACAAAAAGCGTTACTTATCCAAAAAGCCATTCCATATCAATCAAAACCTTATGATTTAACTTTTTCATGGAGTGATGAAAGAATTTATTGTTCTGAACTCGTATGGAAGATCTATAAGAGTGCCCTTGATATTGAGGTTGGTCATTTACAAAAATTACATGAATTTGACCTATCTTCAGACAAGGTAATTAAAAAATTAAAAGAGCGTTATGGCGATAATATTCCTTTTGATGAAACCGTCATTTCGCCAAATGCTATCTTCGATTCACCATTATTAATGACGGTGGATTCATTTTAATGATTGATAGAGACTATACCCAGCAACGGCTCCAGCGACATCATAAGCAAAGTCATGCCAGCTCCATCCCGTACCATTAGGTCGACTGTCATACAGCTCTTTTGCTGCTCCTAGGGTAATGGAAAATAAAACGCCAAATTGCGCAGCATCTCGATGTTGCCAATTTTGCCTATCAGCATAAGCATTGCCGGCCATCGCCATTGCGGCTGAAAAAGCAAAATGCTGTGCCTTATCCTTACCTTGCCAATTATCATTTGCCCAGTGGGCCCCTGAACAGCCTGTTATCGTAAAAATTAAGCCAATAAGTAAATAAGATAATAATGTTTTTAGCAGATTCATTTGTTTATCAACGGGTCTAATATAAAAAGCACCACAGTCGTGGCGCTTTTTATAGATACAAGATACGGATAAATTACAAAATACGACTGATTAAGCGGTCTACTCTAATTCGTCTTAAGCGGCGAATGAGTTTTTTCACTTTGATTGGATAGGTTTGGATACTATCTAATTCACGATAATGACTCACAATTTTTGTATGAGTGCGAATACAGTCAAGTTCATGCTGACGCTGCTCTTGCATCTCTTGATTTGGGTCGTGAATTAAAACCGCATTTTCAAGATCCAATCCCCACGCTCGTGGGTTAAGATTATTGCCTGTAATAAGTTGCCATTGGCTATCAACCCACATCCCTTTTAAGTGATAAGTATTATCACCATCTTTCCACAGACGAATTGTTAATTGCTTACTATCAACAAATTTTTGTAAGCGGCTAACAAACCGCCGTAGATTAATCTCATAGAGGTACGGCAAAGCCCCAATAATTTTAAATGGCTCTTCAGGGGGAATATAGAAATCATTAGCAGTTTTATCACCAATAATAATTTCCACCTGTTTACCTTCACGTAATAGTCGGCTAATAATCCTAACTAATACGGCTGGAAGATTGAAATAAGGGGTACAGATTGTGAGTTTATTTTGTGTTGAACTCATTAGATGGGTAATTGTTCGGTTTAGGTCATTTTTTTTGCCTAAACCAACTAGAGGCGTGACGGCTAATTCACCATTAGTTGCATTACCCTTAAATTGATATGAGCTTCCTCTAAGTGAAAGACGGAATTGTTTGATGATATTTTTGAATTCGGCGGTTTTGGGTCTGTTTGCCTTATTCAATAGCTGAATCGCATCCGATTTTAGTAAGGCATCATCAATATAAGTCTTCATTGATGTCGTTAATGCCTTATTTTTGATCAGCTGATACCGGTCGTAGCGATATCTTTCATGGCGCTGTAGATAGACATCATTAATACTAGCGCCACTGTACAATAAAGTATCATCAAAGATAAAACCTTTTAGATGCAAGACACCTAAGGCTTCCCGTGTATTCACAGGAATACCATAAATAGGGATATCAATGTCCGGGTATTGTTGCGAAACATCATAGTACCAGTCTGCATTCGTTGAATTAGCGGCTGCACCAATTCTTCCTCGTTGCGCACGGTGCCAATCAACAAGTATTTTAATCTCTAATGATGGATTCGCTTGCTTAGCGGCATACAGTGCATGAAGAATATCTTTACCTGCATCATCTTGCTCTAAATATAACGCAGTGATGTAGATGCAATGTTGAGCAATAGATATTTGTTCAAGTAGAGCATCACGAAAATCTTCTGTCTTATATAGCGTTTTAACATCAGCAATAGACTGAGCCAGTTTAGGTAAACTCGCTAAATATTGTTGATGTTTTGCTTGTTTTAATTTTGACAACATCACAGTGTAAATTTTCTCTTAATTAGTCTAATAGCAAATCGCTTGTATAAATATACTCTCAGGTATTGGTAAGCGAATGATCTGTCGATGATAGCATACTTAGCCAAACCATTTAGAATAAATTAAAAACTTGTTTAATTGTTGTACAGGTTTATTTAGGCTACGGGTTATAAATGTAATGTTAAGTTTACAACCCCATCTTCAAATTGAACGTCAATCTCGAAACCTAACTTTTTCGCTAGGCTGATCATATTACGGTTTTCGGGCATCGTGATTGCTGTCAATTTTTTTATACCATGTGAACGGGTGTAGCTCAGTAATTTAGTCATTAATTGATAGCCAAGAGTTAGCCCTTTCATATCCGATCTGACGAGAACCGCAAATTCTGCCTCTTGGTTATCAGGATCTGCCATTGCGCGAGTCACCCCTATAATTTCAGGGTTTGAATCAGGATCCCTAACAGCCACGAATGCCATTTCGCGGTCATAATCAATTTGCGTCATATTGGCGAGATCATCATGCGTAAACTCACTGATTTCACTAAAATAACGATAATAAAGATCCTCTTTAGTCACTTGCTCAATAAATGATTTTAATAGTGGTTCATCTTCCGGCAATATTGGTCTTAGCAAACAAGTGAGATCATCTTTGAGTGAGATAGTTTCTTCTAGTTCGCTTGGATAAGGGCGGATCGCTAACCTTGATTTTTGGTTCTCTTGCTCTGGAATTAATGTCATTGAGACATCAAGTAAAGTGAATTCATCTCCAGAGGCGAGTAACGGATGAATATCTAGTCGTGCAATATTTGGGCAATCAATAATTAGGTTTGAAACCCTCACCAGCAAACTCGCCAGCCCTGGGATATTGAGTGGTGCCAGTGCACTGCGCGCTTTGATTTTATAGCCTTTAATGGCTTGAATAACTAAGTATCGCGCTAGGGCCAAATTCAATGGTGGTAAAGCGACCGCAGCTTGGCTCTCTTGTTGCCATTCAATACCGCCTTCCCCTAGCATAATTAATGGGCCGAAGACGGGATCAAGTTCAACGGCAATACGCAACTCTTGGGCGCCAGCACGGTTCGCCATACTTTGCACCAGTAAACCTTCGATACGTGCATTGGGGAAATTGGTGGATACACGCTCCATAATGGCTTTAGCAGCATCTCCCACTTCTTTAGCATTACGTAAGTAGAGCATTACCCCTTGTACTTCTGATTTATGCACAATATCTGGTGAACGTAATTTTAATGCGACGGGGTAGCCAATTTTTTCTGCAATTTCAATTGCCTCATCACTAGAATGAGCTATCCAAGTCGGTAGGCTGTTTAAACCATAAGCCTGTAAAATAGGCTGAACTTCATGTGTGTCTAAGTGTAAGTTGTTATTTTGTAGAGCCTGTTGAATATATTCATGTGCTTGCTGAGTGTTGGCTGTGATACCAATTGGGAGTGCTGGCGTTTCTTTTAACTGTTTTTGGTTGCGTCGGTACTCGACCATATGCATGTATGCGGTTATCGCGCCTTCAGGTGTACGATATGTTGGTATCCCTGCTTCACTAAAGAGCCGACGTGAGGTTTGTGATGAGTATTCGCCACACCAGTTAGTTAGTATGGTTAACCACTTACCTCTTGGATGCTGCTTAATGGTTTTGATGACTTTTTCTGCCATTGTCTTGCTTTCTGTTATGGCGCTAGGTGTATAGATCAATAACAGTGCATCATGGTCATGGCTATCGAGCATTTTGTTCAATACGTTAATATAGCGATCAACGGTGGCATCATCACCTAGGTCGATAGGATTTTGGGTTGAGAGGTCAAGGGGAAGGAGTGAACTAAGTTCATTTTCTGTTTCTTGACTTAAGGTAGCGAGCTTACCGTTTCGTTGCAGTAGCTCATCTAAAGCCATTGCCGCAGGGGCAGCACCATTACTAATGATAGATAGTCGTTCTCCCCGTAGAGGCGTCATATAGCTTAGGGTTTCAACCGCAGAAAACATTTCATGAGTATCTTGTACTCGAAGCAGCCCTGCACGCTGGATGGCAGCATCGTATGCCGCATCAAGACTTGGTTTTTCACCGAGTAGTTGTTGAGCTTTTCGGGTACGACCGCTTTTTATTACTAGAATTGGCTTATTCCGTGATGCGCTACGTGAGGCGGAAAGAAAACGACGTGCATCGCTAATATTTTCAAGATAGAGCAAAATAGCACTCGTTTTACTGTCGCGAGCCAGATAATCCAGTAAATCATCAATATCGATATCAATGCTATCACCCAAGGCGATAAAGTAAGAAAAGCCAATATCTCGGTGACGCGCCCAATCCAGTACGGTATTAGAAACAGCGGCGGATTGAGAGATAAAGGCTAATTTCCCTTTTAGGATTGGGATCGGTGAAAAACTCGCATTAAGCCCTTGCCATGGAGCCAGTATACCGAGGCTATTTGGACCGAGTAGCCTTATTTGATATTGCTGGGCGATTTTCTTGAGTTCAGCGAATTGAATTGAAGGAGATGATAAAATAATAACCACATTACAGCCATATTCACCGAGCTGTTTTAAACATTCAGGGTTTTTCGAATGGTGAGTACAGATGACCGCAAGATCTGGTTTTAAAGGCAACTTATCGATGGATGGGTAAGCCAGCACGCCAAGAATAGAGCTTCGGTTAGGGTTGACAGGGAGAATAGGCCCCTTAAAACCATTAGTTAATAAGTTTTTCATCATTACCGAACCTGCACGATTCGGATTTTCAGAAGCACCAATCACAGCGATCGATTTTGGTCTAAATAACGATTCTAACTGACTCAGTAAACCCATGGCAGATAACCTTTTGCTTTAGTGAGCGAAAACACCGTTCAAAGAATATTGAGAAGCCAAGTAATACTATGCCGTATCTGATAATTAGTGCTAGTTTATCCTGTTTATTTAATGGAATTATCTAATGATGTTCACGTTTTAAACTGCTAACTATCCTAAAGTTGCATGACGTTCATCTTTGTAGATAAACAATTGCTTATTTTTTCTACTCACTTTGAGTTAGCTGCTTTTCTGCTTGGCGCATTTGTGCGAGTGGATGATGCGGCTTGCCTTCCAAGTATTTGTCTCTAAATAGGTTAAAATGGTTGAAGAGCTGTTTAGAAGCGGAAGTATCTCCTGCTAGCTCAAGGAGTGTTGCTGCAACTTCTGCTGTGCAGTGTTGATCCTCTTTTGAAGGGGTACGCAATAAATAATCTGTTCGTGCTTTTGTATTGATTGATAATACAGGGATCTGGTCAAGATAAGGGCTTTTACGGAACATTTTGCGTGCTTCTGGCCATGTACCGTCTAATAAAATAAATAATGCAGGTTTATCTGAAACGGTTGGCTGGTTGACTACCGTTCTTCCACTTTGAGCATAACTTTCAGGGAAAATAATATAAGGCTGCCGTGTTGGGTCTTGAATCGCAGCAAGGAGTTGTGGGTCTGGATCGGTTCTTGACCACTGGAAAGCCAGCGTATTCGGTAAAATATCTGCGATCAGTTTTCCTGTATTACTTGGTTTAAAGACCTCTCCCTCATACATGATTAAACAGAATTGGCTCTTAGCGTGGACCGGAACAATTTCTTGGCACAGGCATTGTGGAACGGGAAGTAGGCAATAATGACAGCGTTTAACGCGACACCCTCGTGCTTTAAAGGGTTTCGTTGAGGCGGTCAGGCGTTCTTGGCGTAATGTATAAACGGCATTTTTAGTCATGTTGGGTGCAGCTTTTGATATTGTACGGTTTTGATAAAACAAAGCGCGTATTGTACGTAAATCCGTTAAATGACGATAGAAGTATATTCGGCATCTTTTAGATGCAATAATAGCGTGAATCAGTGGCGTAGCTCGGCAACATCATGTAACCTTCGCGCCATAGCTTTGTAGGGGATAGCAATGAACGACTCGAATGATTTTAATGGTAAGAATGGTAAAGTAAAAGTGATGTATGTCCGTAGCGAAGGCCAAGATGATGGTCATAGCAAAGGCAAGCGTCAACAAGATAATAAGCGCACGAATGATAGAAGAGGTGGCGGCGGACGTCGCAATGAGCGTTCAGGTCGTTTTGATGATAGAAAAAGCCAACCACCTCGTGAGCACTCCGCTTGGCGCACCGTATCGAAGCCAAATAGTGATGAGTTAATCCATGATCATGGTGGGATTGCCGGTAAAAGCCAGATTGACCCTGAGCAATTGCGTAAACAGCGTTTAGAAGAAACGCGTATTTATGGTGAAAATGCGTGTCAGGCGATGTTTAAAAATCGCCCAGAAGCGATTGTTCGTGCATGGTTCCTACAATCAGTCACACCTCGTTTTCGTGATGCGCTAAAGTGGATGGCTGCTAACCGTAAGGCATACCATGTGGTTGATGATGAAGAATTAACGAAAGCATCTGGAACAGAGCACCACGGCGGCGTCTGTTTTCTGATTAAAAAACGCGGTGGTATGAGTGTGGAAACTTATCTGCAACAAGCACCCGCAAAAGATTGTGTTTTGGCGTTAGAAGATGTCGGTAATCCACATAACTTAGGTGGCATCATGCGTAGTTGTGCGCACTTTGGCGTGCAAGGTGTGATTTTACAAGATGCGGGCGTTGTGGAGTCTGGTGCTGCGATTCGAACGGCTGAAGGTGGCGCTGAACATATCAAAGCGATTGATGCTGATGGTCTGAGTAACACGTTAAGCCAATTCCGCCAAGCTGGTTATACGATTGTAACGACATCAAGCCATAAAGGTAGCCAAGATATTGCGAAGGCTAAGTTGCCTGCAAAAATGGTGTTAGTCTTAGGCCAAGAGCGTGATGGCTTGAGCGACAGCGTATGGAACGAGGGGGATATGAGCCTGTATATTGGTGGTACAGGTAAAGTTGAGAGCCTCAATGTTTCCGTTGCGACGGGGATTATGTTGGCACAATGGTGGCAACAGAATAAAGCTAACTAGTTATTTTAATTAATAAATAAAACTGCATATGAAAGGTGAAATTATCGCCAATTAATATGCAGTTTTTTTATTATTAGGCTCTAAGCAATGTGCGTACAACATTATTTGATGGAGAGATAGGAATGAAAATTCCGTCGTACTTAACCCATGATTTCCGCTCAATACAGGGTAACGGAGAATTGACCGAGGTTTATTTTGGCTCACAATCGACAGAGGATACGTTTGAAATTTGGTTCACGGGTGAGGTGGTTTCTGTCGATGAGGAAGCACAGCCTTATATCATGGAAACTGATAGTCATCCCCTAATAATAATTGCTAAACACTCTGTATCAGGTCAAACATTCTTGCTGTTTGATGGCACAATTCATGGGTATGATGCGATGTTTTGTGATCAACCTTATGATGAGCCTCTTGAGCAGTTATCACCAATAAAATATGACTTTCCCCCAGCGATTTTGAAGCTCTCCTTTTTTTATAATATTGATTATGAAGATGAAAAAGAGAGCTATGAGTTTGATGCAATGGGAAATGTTATGCTATTGAATGGGCTGAGTATGCCATGGGAGCAAGTCAAATGTGACGGTTTTGATGCCTTTGCACTTTCTGTGATTGATACGCAAGGTATAGAGCATGAAATTGTGAATTTAGAACTCGCTTAATAATTCAGTGAGATAATTTAGTTCACGGTCTAAAAACTCTTCTTTAGGGTAATTGCAGGAAAATGCTTCCAATATATGATTGATAAAAGATTTGATATCTAAACGCGTGAGAGGCGTGGGCTTGCTGATAATTTTATAAGCAGCTGAAATCTCATTTAAACTTAGACAATATTCATAGTAGCCTACCTGAATGGCGTCGCTAATTTGTTGGGGTAAAGTAGTAAAATCGAGATCATCTTCTTCAAGTTTTAGCTGCATATAAGTGAAAACATCTTCAAGAATATCAAAGGAATGTTCTTCTTGATAGCGATTAACATAGGTAATAAGTTTACGGCGATATTGCTCTGCTTCTCCTTCGCTGATTGAGTTAATTAGGGCAAGTAACTCGCTATTTTCAATCCATGATTTCAACATTTTTTTCCTCGTTATAGTGTATAAATACTGTCATGTTGGTGAATAAAATAAGGTCTCATATTGAATCTATGAGACCTTATTAATTAGAGTTTAGTGTGCTCCGCCACCTTTAGAGCCTGCGCCAAAAGGTGGTTTGGCGAACCAAACAATGACCATGAGCAAAATAAAGATCCCAGCAGATAACCAGAAAATTTCATTTGCAGATAAGATCAGCCCTTGGTCGGTAATTGTTTTCGCTAAATAGGCGGCACTTTGCTGCTCATTCATACCAATTTGGGCTAATTCACTGTACATATGTTGAGAATTTGGATTGTACGGGTTAATAAACTCCGTCAGATTCTCATGGTGCATCGCTTCGCGTTGTGTCCACATTGTGGTTGTAATGGATGTACCAATCGCACCCGCTAATGTCCGTGTGAAGTTAGATAAACTTGATGCTGAGGCCATTTTTTCAGGAGGAAGCCCTGATAAAGTAATGGTCGTCAATGGCATAAAGAAACAGGCAATCGCTAGCCCCTGCACAAATTGTGGCCATGCTGCGGCGGCAAATCCCATATCCGGCTCAAATGTATAAGCACGCCAATAGTAACAAACAGCATAAACAATAAAGCTAAAGGTTACGATATAACGCATATCAATGCGATTACCGAAACGTCCAATAATTGGTGTGATCAACAAGGGCAATAAGCCTACTGGGGCGGAAGCAAGACCCGCCCAGGTTGCTGTATAACCATAAACTTCCTGTAGGAGTTGGGGAAGTAGTACGATTGTTCCGAAGTAGAGCATATATGCAAGACTAAGCGATAAACAACCGATGGTGAAGTTGCGCTCCTTAAATAACGAAAGATCAATGACAGGGTGATCGTCAGTGAGTTCCCAAACAATTAAGAACGATATCGCAACAACAGCAATGACGGTCAGCACAATAATTTCAGTGGAATTAAACCAATCTAGCTCTTTCCCTTGGTCTAGCATGATTTGCAGGGCACCAATACCGATAACTAGCAGTACTAGCCCGATAGTATCAATGGGTTGAATAGAAATTTTGGTTTCACGCCCTTTTAGTGTCTGCATAATGGCAAAGATAATTGCGATACTAAATGGAACGTTGATAAAGAATATCCAACCCCAATGATAATTATCACTGATGTAGCCACCCAATATTGGCCCACAAATTGGCGCGATAACGATGGTCATTGACCAAAGCGCCAAGGCCATATTCCGTTTGGCAGGGGGGTAGTTATTGAGCAATAAACTTTGGGATAGGGGAATTAATGGCCCCGCAACCAGCCCTTGTAACACACGGAATAAAATCAGCATTTCAAGGCTGCCAGAGATACCACATAACCATGAAGTTAGTGCAAATAGGCCTGTCGACCATAAAAATAGCCTAACTTCACCAATCCTGCGGGCTAACCATCCAGTAATAGGAATTGAAATCGCATTTGCCACACCAAAAGAGGTAATTACCCACGTTCCCTGCGAGTTAGAGGCGCCAAGATTACCTGCAATCGTTGGAATGGCAACGTTAGCAATTGTTGAATCAAGTACTTGCATAAATGTGGCCAATGACAGAGCAATGGTCATCCACGCGAGTTTTGATCCTGTTAACGGTGTATTTGTCACAATTACACCTCGGATTATTTGTTGCCTGAGTTATTGTTAATAATCTCAGTAACTATTTTGTCTGCAGGAGACATATCTATGGCAAGTGCAGAGGTGTGATATGCAGGCGCTTCACGCATACCTTTTGATAGCACTTTGCCATCTTTATTAAGCGTGTCTACCGTCACTTCTGTCGATAAGCCAATACGTAATGGATATTGCTCCAATTGGGCCGGGTCTAATACGATACGGACGGGTAAACGTTGAACTACTTTGATCCAATTCCCTGTAGCGTTTTGAGCAGGCAGTAATGAAAATGCGCTACCTGTTCCCATATCTAACCCTGCTACGGTGCCATTGAAGACAATATTTTTACCATAAAAATCAGTCGTTACTTTAACGGGCTGTCCAATGCGCATATCGGCAAGTTGGGTTTCTTTGAAATTGGCATCAATCCACATACCTTCAGAAGGAACGATAGCCATCAACGGTGTTGAAGTCGTAATTTGTGAGCCGACTTGTACGCTACGGCGTGAGACATAACCATCCACAGGGCTGACAATTTTAGTTCTCTGCAATGCTAACCATGTGTTCCTAACTTCTGTTGCGGCAGCTTCGACAGCCGGCTGTTTTTCGAGTGGAGTATCTAGAATGATCGCTTTGTTTGCATTGAGTTGCTCAATAGCCACTTCGAGCGCTGCTTTAGCGCTGACAACGGCTTCGCGAGCGTGTTGCAGTTCTTCTTTCCCGATTAGGTTACTGCTGCCAAGGACTTCACGGCGTTTTAAATCGTTTTGTAGACTAATTAGCTCAGAGCGCTTCATATCAATATTCGCTTGATATTGGCGGCTATTCACTATCTGCTGGTGGGTTTGACGAACGCTGTTTGCTAAAGTGGTTTTGGCTTTTTCTAATGCAAGTTGAGCATCACGAGGGTCAAGCTCTACTAATACTGTACCGCTTTTGACGAAATCGGTGTTATCGACATTCACCGTCATAACACTGCCAGAAATTTGAGATTGAATTTGAACTTGGTTACCTGCAACGTAAGCGTTATCAGTCGTTTCATAATGGCGTAAAACAAGGAACCAGTATATTGCCCAGCCAACGCCAATAGCAATAAAAAGGAATGTGAGAAACATTAAAGCATTTCTGCGTTTTCTTTTTTTATTTGGTTGTGGATTTTGGGTTGGTTGCATTTCCTCATGGGCACTCATTGGGTGTTTCTCCGCTCATCGGCATTTTAGATCACGAATGTTCCCAGCAGTTAACATTAACCACTGGAAACTAAGACAACAATTGAAATATTTGCTTGATGGGATATCGTAAGCACAAGTTAGAAAGGATAACGAAATCTTTCAGACAGAAAAGTCTTTTTTCGCCTTTTTGCTTATAAATGCCTCAAATACATTACCCACAAAAATACAATGGTTAATTATTTACTATAATCTTTAACAGTATCTAGCTTTATTAGCAACTTACGCATCAACTTATTCAGTTGTTGTTGTTCTTCAGCATCTAATACTGACCAGATATCTTTTAAGGCTGCATGCTGAGGAGGCAATAACCCTGCTAAAAATTCAGAGCCTTTTTCAGTTAGGTGAAGATGCAAACAACGACGGTCATTGTGACTTTCTTTACGTTCAATCCAACCATTTTTTTCCAGTTCATCGGCAATACGGGTTGCATTAGTGCGTGAGGATCCCAAAGCAGCGCTTAGCTCAGAAGGTTGAATACTGCGGGAATCTTTTGTATCTAGGATCATTAACGCCATAAACAGTGTTTCATTAATCCCTTGAGCTTTGAGCATATTATTACGAGACTCAAGGAGCTTGCCATGAACATGCATACAAAGGCGTGTTAGGAGGATCTCCTGATAGGGAATGGGATTGCTGTGTGAACTTTGCTGTGCGACGCGAGCATTAAGTAACTCTTCAGTCGGAGTAAATGAACTTTCCATTATTTAGATACCTTATTAGTTTCAGTTGGTAAGATTACAACTGTCATCAACCATCTAAATGGTATATCAAAAGCTAAAATTAGCAATTGTAGTTAATTGATACCATCAAATTTATTTTGATAATGATACATAATTCATAAATTTTATGAATGTAATTTGCTAAATTTAGTATAGCTTAATTATACTCTTCTGCCTTTTAAATTATTTACGTATAATAAAATCATCATTTTGCTTTATTTTTCATCATGATAATAACCGAGTAAAACAAAATAAAATCACGTAATTATACTGCTGCACTCTCCTTACTGTCATGATTTCATGACATTTGTAAACCTTTCCTCTGTTACTTAGTATTGTTAGGTGACAACTAACATATTGATTACAATAACTACAAGAAATAGTAATTTATATAAATTACATTATAACTTTATAGAAAGGTATATTTTTTGTTTAACTGTGTCATTTGATGATTTTTGCCTATGTAATTATTGCAAAATAAAATCATTGGCAAAAATTTGTGATTATAAAGAGAGGAAGCGGAGAATGAGATATTAAGTATAAATTAAGTATTTTTACCGATGCATTATATTTTCTGATAGATTTATGGCAGGGTTTATAAAGAGTGCCTAAAAAAAGACACTCCTTGCGAGTATATTTTATTCATCGGATGGGTATATGGTGGGGTCAAAGCGAATACCTATTGCCCAAATAATCAAACTGATCACACATAATATGCCGCCAGCGATAGCAACGCCTTCCCAACCTGCTTTTTCGTAAGCATAGCCAGATAATAAAGAGCCAAGTGCACCACCAATAAAATAGCTCGTCATATAGCCTGCGGTAATACGATTACGCGCATCAGGTAAAATACGGTATAGAGTACTTTGGTTAGTGACATGGACAGCTTGAATAGCCAGGTCAAGTATTAAGACGCCAATAATAAAAGCAATCAGTGAATCCTTTGCAAATCCAATTGGGATCCATGACAGAAGCAATAAAATTAAGCCGATGGTTGTCACTCGTTTTCCTTTACCTTTATCGACGAGATGACCGGCTTGGGAAGCCATGAATGCTCCGGCAGCACCAACTAAGCCAAAAAGGCCGATAGTTCCTTCTGAAAAACTAAAAGGTGGGCTGGCAAGTAGAAAAGCCATGGCAGTCCAAAGTAATGCGAAATTGGCGAAGGATAGGGCGCCCAATAGCGCACGAACGGCCAACACAGGGGTTCCAAAAAAGAGTCGACCTATTGAAAACAGCAACTGGAAGTAATTTAGGTTTGCTTTTTGATGATAACGAGGCAGTTTAATCGCAAGCACAATAATTAAGATAATAAGTAGGGCAAAAGCGACCCAATAAATGGTTCGCCATCCTCCTACCATAGCGACGGCGCCGGAAATTGTTCTAGCAAGTAAGATCCCTAATAGCAATCCACTCATGATGATACCGACAGATTTTCCCCTTTGATGAGGTTTTGCCAGCGAGGCTGCCATTGGGATGAGCACTTGAGCAACAACTGAAAATAGCCCTGTGAGTGCCGTTCCAACAAGAATTTGCCAGATATTATTTGAGAGCGCGGTGATAAGTAAGCCGATAGCTGACAAGGATGTCATTGTTAATATCAGGCCTTTACGCTCAAAGATATCACCTAGGGGAACTAAAAAAAGTAGACCTACTGCATAGCCTAATTGGGCGACAGTCACAATAAACCCCGCCATATTTGTGGTCAGGTTAAATTGAGTGGCGATAGTGTCTAGAAGGGGTTGCGCGTAGTAGTTACTAGCAACGACGAGGCCTGTTGCGATGGCCATTAATATGACTAAACCCGGAGTGAGTTCTGCTTGTGGTGCCTTATTCATTCAATATCTACTCATCATTCATAAGGCCTCTACTATAAAACAATTTTGAGTTATGAATGGGAACATTTTATCTATTAATAAAATATTTCTATAAGTTGGGAGGCGTGCAAAAAAGCCACCTAAAAAGGTGGCTTAGAAGACTCATCACTGGCAGATATTATTTTTCAGCAGCTTTGCGTGCTTGCTCTACCCAACCATCAAAAGTGGTTTGGTGGGCTTTGATCCACGCATCGGTGTGACGGCGAATATCCGATTGCGAAGCTTCTCCATTATGCATTCTCAAGTTTTGTGCGTTGATATCTGCAATAGGGAGTTTCATGATCTCGAATAACTTAGCTGCCGCAGGGTTCTTTTCGGCCCATTTTTTATTGGCGACGATATGCATTGTGTTTGGTGGGAAGCCGTAATTTTTACCGTTCGGTAATGCGGTGTCGGTTTTGTCACCATTTGGCATTGATGAGAACGGTACTTCTAACCAAACCACATCACGACCTGGTTTGAGCACATCACTGATCCAGTAAGGCGTCCATGTGTAGTACAGGATAGGTTTACCTTCTTTGTAACGAGTGATGGTGTCTGCCATCATAGCGGCGTAGTTGCCTTGATTGTGCTCAACGGTTTTTTCTAAACCATAAGCTTTTAGATGGTTGTTAATCGCCGCTTCACAGCCCCAGCCTGGGTTACAACCCGTTAGGTCTGCTTTACCATTACCATCGGTATCGAATAATTTGGCTATTTTTGGATCTTTTAGCTGATCAATATTGGTGATTTTGTATTTTTCGGCGGTTTTCTTATCGATGAGATAACCTTGTGCCGCATTCACGACATAATCACCTTGGCGGTAAAAGACCTTATCACCCCCTGCCGCGTTATATTGTGCATCATGTAATGGCACCCAGCTTACCGCCAAATAGGTTGCATCCCCATTGGCAATGGAAGCATAAGCCACATTGTAGTCGACCTCTTTAATCGGCTCGACTTCATAACCGAGTTTCTCAAGGGCTTTTGCCACTAACAGCGTTTGGAACGTTTCTTCGCTGATGGTACTTTGTACCGGGGTGATTTTTACCCCTTTGCCGGGAAGATCTTCTGCATGAGCAAATGGAACGGCAAGTAAGGCTGTCAGGGCAGTTGCCAATATCATTGGTTTTTTCATTATTGATACCTCTGTTTGTCGTTTTGGCTTGCCTTGGCAAGCGAAGAGCCGATTGTCGGCTCTATCGTGAATGGAAGAGCAAAAACTTAATGTGATTTTCGGTTAAATGGGCGCGTGATAAGGCCGATGGGGCCTTGTTGATACCAGCGAGTTGAGACTTTACTACGCGAATTTTTGCCAAGTGACTGCGTTAATCGGTCAAGCACAATCGCGAGGATAACAATGCCCACACCACCAACGGACGCGAGTCCCATATCGAGACGACCGATACCACGTAATACCATTTGACCTAAGCCACCGACGGCAATCATGGAGGCGATAACGACCATGGAAAGTGCTAACATCAAGGTTTGGTTAACACCAGCCATAATGGTTGGCATCGCCAAAGGCAGTTGGACTTTAAAGAGTAGCTGACGAGGGCTGGCGCCGAAGGATTCTGCTGCTTCAATCAAGTCTGCGGGAACTTGTTTGATACCTAAAATAGTCAAACGGATAATAGGCGGTAGCGCAAAGATGATGGTGACGACAACACCGGGCACATTACCAATACCAAAAAGCATAACAATCGGTACTAAATACACGAATGCTGGTGTTGTTTGCATCGCATCAAGGATCGGCCTAACAATGCTGGCGGCTTTATCACTACGGGCTAGCCATATGCCGAGTGGTAAGCCAATAATTAAGCAAAAGAGTAACGAGGTTAGCACCAGAGAGAGTGTTACCATCGCTTCTGACCAAGCCCCGATAGCACCAATCACAATCATCGACACAAATGTTGCAATACCCATGACACGGCCTGCCAGTTGCCATGCTATCAACGCAAATAAAATAATCGCAATCGGTGACGGTAGTGAGGTTAAAAGCTGCTCAAAGCCGCTAAGGATAAAATCAATAGGAATTCGGATCCCCTGAAAAACAGGACGGAAATGCAACACGATCCAATCAATAGCCTGAGTGACCCAAGAGTCAAGTGGGATCAGAGTATGTTGAAAAGGATCCATAATATCAAAATGTTCTGTATTTATTCCCTCAGTGGGAGCCGCATCCAGCCAATCGCTTCCGCCGGTATCTGACGGTGTTGAAGTATCTGCTGTACTTCCCCACGGATCACTCTCTGTTGATGTTTGGCTTTCAGAACTTGTTGACCAAGGGTCGCTGCCTGAAGTGGTATCCGTCGCATTATTTTGTTGCGATGTCTCATCTGCTTGGGTTTCTGCCCACGGATCCTGATAGTCAGCTTTACGCTCATTCGTGTTATTGCTCATTAGAAGTCTCCTTATCCAGCGCCTGTAGTAGCATTCCCTTCGATATCACACCAAGATAGCGATTTTTTTCATTAATAACGGGAACGGCGCAGGGAGCTTGTGCAACGGTTGAGATGACCTCATTGAGTGGGGTTTCTCCCTGAATTGGTTCTATGCTAGAAATCACCGCTGATTCAATGCCTTGGTTGTTTTGTAGCGCTTTTTCGAGTGATTCAACAGATACGACACCTGCAAATGTGTGTCCTCGAGAGATGAGATAACCATAGTATCGGTCATCATCATTAAGCACTTTCAATGCGGAACGTGGGCCAAAACCAGGCGCAATATGCAATAGGGCATCGGCTCTTCGTCGCGCAATATCTTTGGCACTAAAGACCTGACTAATATCAACACCACGGAAGAAGGTTTTGACGTAATCATTCGCGGGATTATTGAGTATCTCATCGGGAGTGCCTATTTGCACAACGACACCACCTTGCATGATGGCAATTCGGTCTCCTATGCGCATGGCTTCATCAAGGTCGTGGGAGATAAACACAATGGTGCGTTGTTTATCACCTTGAAGAGAGAGCAACTCATCTTGCATTTCGGTTCGGATCAAGGGATCTAACGCAGAAAAGGCTTCATCCATTAACAAGATATCGGGATCATTTGCCAAGGCTCGTGCAAGACCAATACGCTGCCTCATACCGCCGGATAATTCATCAGGATAAGAGTAAGCCCATTTTTCAAGGTTAACTTGTCGAAGGGCATCCATTGCTTTTTGATGACGCAGCTCTTTTGAGATCCCCGAGAGTTCCATACCAAAAGCGGTGTTATCGAGAACATTCATATGTGGCATGAGCGCAAAGGATTGGAACACCATACTGATTTTTGTGCGTCTGACCTGACGTAGCGCTTTTTCTGAAATATTCGAGATATCTTCACCATCAATCAGCACTTGTCCGCTGGTGGGTTCAATTAGGCGATTGAGAAGCCGTACCAATGTTGATTTCCCAGATCCCGAAAGCCCCATCACAACAAAGATTTCACCCTCATTAATGGCTAAATTTGCATCTTGAACACCAACCGTTTGGCCTGTTTTTTCAAAGATATCATCTTTGCTCATTCCTGATTCTAAAAGTTTGAAGGCTTGATCAGGGTGTTCCCCAAAAATTTTATATAAATTTTTAACTTCTAATTTTATTGGCATACAGTAATTACCCATTTTTCAATTAATAAATTGTTCAAAGCACTTATCGAATGAAACTGGTCTTTTTATCAATTGGCCAAAAACTCGATTATCAGCTTTAGACTATTGGTTGAAAATATTTAGGGTAGATATTCCTATTTCGCTTAAGGTGAATTTAATAATTATGATTTGAATTCAACGGCTCCACTTAAAATTATTAGAAAAATAAACAAGCAATATAACCTAGCATAATAAATTGAGCTGACAACCCTTGGTTAAGGAGTATTAATCAAAAAAATAGCGAGTAAAAATAGAATACAAATTAGGAAAGTGTTGTTTTTATGGGATTCAACATTAAGGTGATTTATTTTCAAAATAAATAGGTTAACGTTTTGTTGTATATACATTTATTTTACTATTGTGCATTTGAAAACTAACCATAACAAATTAAAAAGAATAGAGATTATAACGGTTAGGTCAATTAGCAAATAAAATTGAAAATAATTTCAATATAAGGCCTTATTGATTAGTTATATTAATTAATTTTTAAGCGAAAATATTTATTCTTAAAAATTATTGCCTGATATGCATATTAAAAATGAATTATTTAACAGTAAAAAATGTAAATCTCGAGTTGTCATGATGGTTTTTTATACTAAAAGATATCCCGCTAAATAAAGTTATTATTATTCAGCGGGATATGCTTATTTAGGATGTTTAAAACAATTGGTTAACTAAATTGATTGATTAAAAATCCCAATCATCATCTTCGGTGCTTACTGCTTTGCCAATGACATATGAAGATCCTGAACCCGAAAAGAAGTCATGATTCTCATTTGCATCCGGTGAAAGTGCCGATAATATTGCTGGGCTAACATCAGTAACCACATCGGGAAATAGGGCTTCATAACCTAAATTCATTAATGCCTTATTGGCATTATAATGAAGGAACTTTTTAACATCCTCTGTCCAACCAACAGTGTCATATAATTCTTGTGTATAATTCACTTCATTTTCATATAAATCAAAAAGTAAACTGAAAGTAAAATCTTTAATTTCCTTCTGTGTTTTTTCATCATATTTTAATAAGGATTTCTGAAATTTATAACCAATATAATAGCCGTGAATTGCCTCATCACGAATAATTAAACGAATGAGGTCAGCAGTATTGGTTAACTTGCCTCGACTGGACCAATACATAGGTAAATAGAATCCCGAATAAAATAAAAATGATTCTAAAAAAACACTTGCGACTTTTTTCTTTAATGGATGTGAATCACAGTAATAAGACATAATGATTTTTGCCTTATTTTGTAGCGCAGAATTTTCTTCACTCCAACGATAAGCATCATCAACATCGCTAGTTGAGCAAAGCGTTGAAAATATAGAACTATAAGAGCGAGCGTGTACTGCTTCCATAAAACTGATATTTGATAATACCGCTTCTTCATGTGGTGTAAGGGCATCGGACATGAGGCTCGGTGCGCCAACGGTATTTTGAATTGTGTCGAGCAGCGTTAACCCAGTAAAGACTCGGATAGTTAACTGTTGCTCGGCAGCCGTTAATGTATTCCATGAAGAGATATCGTTTGATAGAGGTATTTTCTCTGGTAACCAAAAGTTGGTGGTTAAGCGGTTCCAGACCTCCAAATCTTTATCATCTTCGATTCGATTCCAGTTGATCGCTTTAACTGGTGCAGATGAAATGTGCGTTGTCATACTGATTTTCCTTTTAAAGCGTACATGAAACACAACCGTCAATTTCTGTGCCTTCTAGGGCGGTTTGGCGAAGCCTAATGTAATACAAGGTTTTTATACCTTTACGCCACGCGTAGATCTGAGCGCGGTTGATATCGCGAGTTGTTGCATCGTCTTTGAAGAACAAGGTTAGAGATAGCCCTTGGTCGACATGTTGTGTGGCAACGGCATAGGTATCGATGATTTTTTCAGGGCCAATTTGATAAGCATCTTGATAATATTCAAGGTTATCATTATTCATAAATGGGGCAGGGTAGTAGACGCGACCTATTTTCCCCTCTTTACGGATCTCTATCCGGGCAACTATCGGGTGAATACTCGATGTTGAGTTATTGATATAAGATATTGAACCAGTAGGCGGAATTGCCTGTAAGTTTTGGTTATAAATACCGTGCTCCATCACTGATTGTTTCAATGATAGCCAATCCGCCTGAGTTGGAATTTCGATGCCCGAACGTCGGAATAATTCCTGAACGGTTTGTGTTTTTGGTAGCCAGCTTTGGTTGATATATTTATCAAAATAACGACCATTGGCATACTCAGAATGCTCGAAACCTTTAAAAGTGGCTTTGCGTTCAATTGCCAATTGATTTGAAGTTTTTAAAGCATGATAAGTGATGGTATAAAAATAGATATTAGTGAAATCAAGCGCTTCTTCTGAACCATAGTGGATACGCTCTCTTGCAAGATAGCCATGTAAGTTCATTTGCCCAAGCCCAATGGCGTGGGATTGATGGTTACCTTGTTCGATAGAAGGCACTGAGCGAATATGGCTCATATCGGAGACCGCCGTTAGCGCTCTGATCGCAATGGCAACGGATTGGGCAAAATCGGGAGCATCCATCATTTTGGCTATATTCATGGAGCCTAAGTTACAACTGATATCTTTCCCGACTTCGCGGTAACTTAAATCGTCTTCATAGAAGCTAGGGCGATTAACTTGCAGAATTTCTGAGCACAAGTTACTCATATTAATGCGTCCCGCTATTGGGTTCGCACGATTCGCCGTATCTTCAAATAAAATATAAGGATAACCAGACTCAAATTGGATTTCGGCGAGGGTTTGGAAGAATTCGCGTGCGTTGATTTTGTATTTTTTTATGGCCTTATTATTGACCATCTCATGATATTTTTCAGTCACGCTGATTTCTGACATGGGAACGCCATATTCACGTTCAATATCATAAGGTGAAAACAGATACATCTCTTTGTTTTCTTTCGCCAATTGGAAAGTAATATCAGGGATCACTACACCAAGTGATAATGTTTTAATGCGAATTTTTTCATCGGCATTTTCCCGCTTAGTATCCAGAAAACGCATGATGTCAGGGTGATGAGCATGCAGATAGACAGCGCCTGCACCTTGTCGCGCCCCTAATTGATTTGCGTAGGAAAAGGCATCCTCTAACATTTTCATGACCGGAACGACGCCAGAGGATTGGTTTTCGATCAGCTTGATCGGCGCGCCTTGTTCCCGCAGGTTGGTCATCAGAAAAGCAACACCACCACCACGTTTTGATAGCTGTAGGGCTGAATTGACGGAACGACCAATTGATTCCATGTTGTCTTCAATACGCAGTAAGAAGCAGGAAACCAGCTCTCCGCGTTGTTTTTTCCCACAGTTAAGGAAAGTAGGGGTGGCCGGTTGAAAGCGTCCACTAATAATTTCGTCGACTAAATAGCTAGCAAGTGCTTGATTACCTTGAGCGAGTGTTAGCGCGACCATGCAAACACGATCTTCATAGCGTTCAAGGTAACGTTTGCCATCAAAGGTTTTTAAGGTGTAGCTGGTGTAGTATTTGAATGCACCTAAAAAAGTTTGAAAACGGAATTTATGTGCATAGGCTTGCTTAAAAAGCTTCTTGATAAAGGCAAAATCATATTGCTCAATGACTTGTGGTTCATAATAATTTTCGTTAACTAAGAAATCGAGCTTCTCTTTTAAGTCATGAAAAAAGACAGTATTTTGATTTACATGTTGGCGAAAATAGTGGTGAGCCGCTTCTTTATCTTTCTCAAACTGGATCTCGCCCGCACTGTTGTACAAATTCAACATGGCATTAAGTGCATGATAATCAACAGTGGTCTTGTTTTTGGTGTTTTCCATTGAATTAGCTCTAATTATGTCTTTGTTGCCAAAAGGCATTTAGTCCATCACGGACACGTTGCACATCGCGCTCCGTGCCTAATAATTCAAATCGATATAAGTAGGGAACTTGGCACTTTGTGGCGATGATATCGCCCGCAATCGCATAAGCTTCGCCAAAATTAGTGTTACCAGCGGCAATAACCCCACGAATTAATCGTCGATTTGATTCAATATTCAAAAAACGGATCACTTCTTTCGGAACTGCACCTCGGCTGCCACCTCCCCCATAGGTCGGAAGGAGCAGGACAAATGGCGTGGTGGCAATGATGCTGCTTTGTTGTTCACCGATAGGCAAACGCGTTGCTGGCAGCCCAACCTTTTCAACAAAACGGTGACAGTTGCCAGAACGGCTCGAAAAATAGATGAGTGATTCCGTTTGCATAATCCGCTCCTAAGCTGAAAGGCGGCTGATCATATCAGGGCGAAAGCCGGACCAATGTTCTTGATCAGCAACGACAACAGGAACTTGCTGGTAACCCAATTTGCGAACAAACTGTAGAGCTTCATCATCTTGAGTGAGGTCGATGACCTGATATGGAATGCTTTTACGTTCTAGGGCTTGGTAAGTGGCATGACATTGAACGCAGTCGGGTTTACTGTAAATCGTAATAATGGCCATATTAAGTACCTTTAGGTGTACTGAATACTATCAGTAGTGTGATGATTGGTATTTAAAGACTATATATAGATCTAATTTTTTTCAACCACACAATATATAGTGGTATGGAAATATTGAATGATAATTATTCTAATTAATGGCTAGGTAGTTATTTATATTGGAAAATTAAATTTTGAGGATTTGAATAGTTCTGTTATCAAGTCTGAGAAAAAATATTATTGCCAAGTAGAAATAATACAGTTTATAACTGTATATACGATCAGATAATCGCACTCTCTTAAGGGGATATTATGTATTGTCAATATTTGGCTGCACCGGAAAAATTTCCTAAACCGTGGGTACAAATCACGGCGGATGACGAGGGGGTAACCAGTATCTATTTTGTTGAGCAAAAGAGTTATCCAGAACAGAAAAATACGCATTCTGAGTTGTGTGTTAAACAACTGACAGAATATTTTAACCATCAACGTAAAGAATTCACGGTAAAGTTAAATCCACAAGGCACTGAATTTCAAAAGAAAGTATGGGGGCACCTTTGTAGTATTCCTTTTGGTGAGCGTTGGAGCTATAAGGATCTGGCTTTAAAACTCGGTTCTGTGAATTATTGCCGCGCGGTGGGGATGGCAAACTCACGTAATCCGATTTCGTTGATTGTTCCTTGCCATCGCGTATTAGGTCATGACGGCAAGCTGGTCGGCTATACCGGAGGGTTAGATATCAAGGATTGGTTATTAGCGCATGAAAAGGAATATGCTAATTAGTTCAGTGAGTTTAATATTATTATTGGGATTAATTACTATTATAAAGAATAATTCATGTTAAATGAGAAATTTATCCCAATAAATAATATTTTTTTATATATTTTGTCAATTTTCGTGATCTAGGTTGTAGACAAGTTACTTGTATATCTGTTGTACTGAACCTGACACTGATGGTGTGTCTATTTTTATTTAAAGGTAATAATTTGATGTCTAAAGTTAAAGGTAACGTTAAGTGGTTCAACGAGTCTAAAGGTTTCGGTTTTATCACTCCAGAAGATGGCAGCAAAGATGTGTTTGTTCACTTTTCTGCTATTGCGAGCGAAGGTTTCAAAACCCTAGCAGAAGGTCAGAAAGTTGAATTTGAAATCACTGAAGGTGCTAAAGGCCCATCTGCTGTAAACGTTGTCTCTCTGTAATTTAAACAAATAGAAACGAACAGCCTCTAAACTCGCCCCAGTTTATCTGGGGCGAGTTTTATTTGCCTCTTAGATTTTGGGGTCACAAATAAAAAAGCCTCGAATTTTCGAGGCTTGATAGACTGGGTGATAAACGTCGTGACTATTTAACTTCTTCGCCTTTGGCTTGTAGGTCTGCATGGTAAGATGAGCGTACGAACGGACCACAAGCCGCGTGGGTAAAGCCCATCGCCATAGCCTCTTCTTTCATTTCATCAAATTCAGCAGGGCTAACATAGCGCTTAACCGGAAGGTGATGGCGGCTTGGTTGGAGGTACTGACCAAGCGTTAGCATGGTAACGCCATGACGGCGCAAATCGCGCATTACTTCAATAATTTCTTCGTTAGTTTCACCTAAGCCAACCATCAAACCTGATTTGGTTGGGATGTCTGGATGCGCTTCTTTGAACCTTTCAAGTAGCTTTAATGACCAATCATAATTTGCGCCGGGACGTACTTGACGATAAAGACGCGGCACATTCTCAAGGTTATGGTTAAATACATCCGGTGGTGTTTCGGTCAAGATCTCTAAAGCACGATCCATTCTGCCTCTAAAATCTGGCACTAATGTTTCGATTTTAATCGAGGGGCTTTTTTCACGAATAGCGCTAATACAATCTGCAAAGTGCTGTGCTCCGCCGTCTCGTAAATCGTCACGATCCACCGAGGTGATCACGACATAGCGAAGCCCCATATCTTTAATGGTTTGAGCAAGTTTAACTGGCTCGTTAGCATCGGGGGCATTTGGGCGGCCATGGGCAACATCACAGAATGGGCAGCGGCGTGTACAGATAGCACCGAGGATCATAAAAGTGGCTGTACCGTGATTAAAACATTCAGATAGGTTAGGGCAAGAGGCCTCTTCACAAACAGAGTGCAGGCCATTTTTGCGCATAGCGGCTTTGATCCCCTGAATACGGGTCGAGTCAGCCGGTAACCTAATTTTCATCCAATCAGGCTTACGTAGAATCTCTTCACGTTCTGTAACAACGTTTTTAACAGGGATCAGCGCCATTTTATCGGCGTCACGATATTTAATTCCGCGTTCTATCTGAATTGGTTTACTCATAATTATACCGGTTCCAGTTATCTTTTTGAGTTATTGGATAAGTTGATACTAGGAATAAAAGTATGGGAGCCGTGACTTATCCATTAAAATTTTTTTTAAAAATGTTAAAAAATTATAGCATCATTATTGAACAATATGAAATCCCAGTGTGTCACAGAACTGTTCAATTAGCACGGGTTGAACATCTGGTAATGTCAGGTTGGGAATGAAATGACACATCTGTGTCATCTTTAATTGCGAATAACCACAAGGGTTGATGCGGTTGAAAGGTTCTAGATCCATATTGATATTGAGCGCTAATCCATGGAAAGAGCAACCTTTTCGAATGCGTAGACCTAGCGAACAAACTTTATCACCATTGATATACACGCCGGGGGCATCAGGGCGTGGATAAGCTTCAATTTGGTAATGTGCAAGTGTCTTCACAACCGTCGTTTCAAGAGCCGTGACTAAATCGCGAACGCCTAACTTGTTACGTTTGAGATCAAGCATGACATACATCACTTGCTGACCAGGGCCATGATAAGTGACTTGGCCGCCCCTATCACTTTGGATCACGGGGATCTCTCCGGGAGCGAGCAGATGTTCAGCCTTACCTGCTTGGCCTTGGGTAAAGACGCGAGGATGTTCGACAAGCCATAGCTCATCGGCGGTCTCTTTGTCGCGGTTTTCAGTGAACTGGTGCATCGCATCAGAAACGCGTTGATAAGGGGCAAGCCCTAATTGACGTACAATAATGGTTCGTGCTGACAATGTTTTAACATCCACATTAGAAATGTGCCAGTAGTATAACGCTGGTAGCGGGTTATCGCCAGTTTTGTCATGTTATGAAAATGTTATATTGAGGGTTGACGCAATCTATTTGTGTTATGCAAAGTAACCTGTAACGCTATCTGGCGGGAAAAAAGGCGGGTATTTGGACCCAGAAACGGTGAAAGTTTTTATATAGGGGGGAGTAACATAAAAGATGTTAGGAAAAAACCGAGTGGGTTTAAGCCACCCGATTTTTGATAAGACACAAAGTGAATTACAGAACCATTCTAACGCGCTCTAATGCACCAAGCTCTTCATATAATTTTTCGATTTGCTCAATATGCGTTGCATTAATGGTAATCGAAACGGAGTGGTAATTGCCTTTGCTACTCGGCTTCACTTCTGGAGAATAGTCGCCCGGAGCATGGCGCTGAACCACTTCAACGACCTGATCAACCAGCTCCGGCTCCGCTAATCCCATCACTTTGTAAGTGAATGAGCAGGGGAACTCAAGTAGTTCGTTTAATTTCGTTTTCATGGGCGCTCCTAATAACAATAATAGTGTTTGAAGGGGGATTCCCCCCTTCAAACTTTCAGATATACACTATATGGGGATGATATATATCTGATTCAAGGGTTAGCCAAACCAGCGATGGAACAGTAACTTAATATAGTCAATTAAACGACTGAAAAAGCCACCTTCTTCCACATCTTTCAGCACGACCAGAGGGCGTTGTTCGATGGTTTTACCATCAAGTTGGAAATTAATAGTTCCAACTGCTTGCCCTTTTTTCAGTGGTGCTTCTAGCTCGGATGTTGAGATATCATAGCTTGCTTTAAGATCTTTTAAACGTCCACGAGGGATAGTTAAGAACAGATCTTCTGTTACCCCAAGTTTAACGTTATTTTCATCACCAAACCAAACAGGCTCGGAGGCAAACTCAACCCCCGCTTGTAGCGGCTTGACGGTTTCATAAAAGCGGAAGCCATACGTGAGCAGTTTTTTACTTTCTGCATCACGGCCTTTCATACTTTTACCGCCCATTACGACGGAAATAAGGCGCATTTGGCCCTCTGTTGCGGAGGCAACTAAATTATACCCCGCAGCATTAGTGTGGCCTGTTTTAATGCCATCAACTGAGAGACTTTTATCCCATAACAAACCATTACGGTTAGTTTGGCGAATATTGTTAAAAGTGAACTCTTTTTCTTTGTAGATAGCATATTCATCGGGAACATCACGTATCAGAGCCTGCCCGAGTAATGCCATGTCACGTGCTGAGCTATATTGGCCTTCAGCATCTAAACCATGAACGGTTTGAAAATGGGTATTTTGTAAGCCCAGTTTGCTGACGTAGCCATTCATCAATTGGATGAAATTCGCTTGGTCACCCGCGACATAGTCCGCCATGGCAACACAAGCATCGTTACCTGATTGTAAGTTAATTCCACGAGTTAATTGAGAAACACTCACGCGGTCGCCGGGTTTCAGAAACATTAATGAGGAACCCTTAAATATTGGGTTACCTGTTGCCCATGCATCTTCGTTGACAGTGACAATATCCTCTGCACCGATTTTGCCTGACTTGATCGCTTGACCAATAACATAGCTGGTCATCATTTTAGTCAAACTCGCAGGGTCACGGCGTTGATCCGCATTCTTTTCAGCAAGCACTTTACCTGAGTTGTAATCAATCAAGATATAGGCTTCTGCATCAATTTCAGGTACTGCTGGAACAGGGCTATTTGGGAATGGCTCGTTAGCATTTGCCTGTGTCATAGTGAAAAGTAGCGATGCACCTAGCAAGGTATGACGAAGGGTGCGTGATGGGGCAAAATTTTTCATGTTTGTATTGTTACATCCGGAATTCGGTTAACACAAGGAGGCGCAGTTTAGCAAAAGTACAAGGATTGATTAATGCTTGCGCCAATGTTTTTACAATATTTTATACAGATCACACTTCAAGTTACTAGTCGGTTATCGAGCAAATAAAAAAGCCCCTTGATATGTTTAGGTTAAGAGGCGTCATTATTGTTGGTACTGATAATTTGAATAGTGATGAATACCTACCTTATGGAGCGACAACCATCGACGTTTGATTTAGTTCAGCCTGAATTCGGCCTTGTAGATCCACAGCCTGTTGCCTATCTGCAAATGGCCCTAATTGAACACGATAAATATTGTTGTAGGGCTGTAAGCGGCCGGGAACACCAAACTGACTTTTCAATTTTTCCAACATAGTTTTGGCGTTGCTTTGATTTCCGATAGCACCAACTTGAACTAAATAACCTCTTTCAGGAACGGCAGGAGTACTTGGCGTCGCTTGAGCGGCTTCTGGCTCAGGGGTTTTTAAGCTGCTTTCAGGCACAACGGGCTCCATTGGGGCTGTTGGCTGTTTCACGGGGAGCACATTTTCAGGGGTTGGTAAATTTTCCATTACAGGCGTTCCCATTGGGCCGGAGCCTAGCTGAGGGCGCCCTGGCAGGGCATAACTTTGTTTAACAAAGTTTGAGCCAATCGTACCTGGTCCTGATAGAGAGCCATCTTGAGCGACTTGGATAGCATCAATTTTGATGCGTGTGGTTGGCATTAAATTGAGGCGATCAGCAACGGCGCGAGAAACAGCGATGCTTTTGCCTTGTGTATAAGGGCCTCTATCATTCACACGAACAACCATCATTCGGCCATTCATCATGTTAGTGATACGCACATAGCTTGGAATAGGTAAAGTCGGGTGGGCTGCTGTTAATTCAATAGGGTTAACTCGCTCACCAATTGCTGTCATATTCCCTGCTGACTCTGAACCAAAGATAGAGGCATAACCTACTTGTGAAAATTGCGATGCGTCGCGAACAATTTGGTATTGCTGGCCGTTACGCTGATAGTCACTGTTGGCTGTTGGATGAAAAGGCTCATAATGAGGCTCTGCGCCAAGCACGTCTTGAGCAGGTACAGCCGGTACATTACTAGGCTGCTTAATGTTCTCTTCTGTGACACAACCACTAAGCAATGCAGTCGTAATGCCAAGCATAATCCATTGAAAACGCATACTAAGCCTCTTTTATAAACTCTTGGAAAGAAATTTTCTGTGTGTATGAATAGACATGATAATACCGAATCCGGCCATTAAAACAATCAGTGCCGATCCCCCATAACTGACGAGCGGTAGAGGTACTCCAACCACAGGTAAGATACCACTAACCATGCCAATATTAACGAATACATAAACAAAGAGGATCAACATTAAGCCACCAGCCATGACGCGACCAAAGGTGTTTTGTGCGTTTGCTGCGATATAAAGCCCACGCATGATCAGTAACAGATATAAGCCGAGTAAGACCAATACACCAATTAAGCCAAGCTCCTCCGCTAATACGGCAAAAATAAAGTCAGTATGGCGCTCAGGTAGAAACTCAAGCTGTGATTGTGTTCCATGTAGCCAGCCTTTACCCATCAGCCCCCCAGAACCAATCGCGATTTTTGATTGGATAATATGATAACCAGCGCCTAATGGGTCGGTTTCAGGGTCGAGTAGCATCATGACGCGAGTTCGTTGGTAATCATGCATCAAGAAAAACCACAATAGCGGAATAAAAGCGGCAAGGGCGGTTGCGGCGATAGTGATTAAACGCCAGCTCATTCCTGCTAAAAAGAGCACAAATATCCCCGATGCGGCAACTAAGATAGAGGTACCAAGGTCGGGTTGGGCGGCAACTAACAAGGTAGGCGTAAAAATAAGCACGAGCGCTATCATGGTATTTTTTAGTGATGGCGGACAGAGGTCTCGGTTCATAAAGCGTGCCACCATCAAAGGAACCGCTATTTTAGCAATTTCGGAAGGCTGGAAGCGGATAATCCCCAGATCGAGCCACCGTTGTGCCCCTTTACTGATTTGCCCGAAAACATCGACAAAAATTAGCAAAATAACGCAAAAGATATATAAATGAGGGGCAAGGTTTTCATATAGGCGCGGAGGAATTTGTGCCATGATGATCATGACGATAAATCCTGAAGCGATTTGCCCCAATTTTCTTTCCATCATTTCAGGGTCTTGCCCGCTAGCACTCCACATAATAAACGCACTGTAAGCAAGTAACGCTAAAATAATTAACAGCATAGGCACATCGATGTGCAGGCGCGCTGAGAGTGATAATTTTTTCTTATCGTCTGTCATAGTGTTAACGGTCTTCCTCAGTGCCTGTTGGTACGCTATTAACCTCTATTTTATTATCACCTAATAAAACATGGTCAAATATTTGCCTAACGATATCGCCGACAGAAGGGCCAGCGCCACCATTTTCTAAAATAATGGCGACCGCAACGGTTGGTTTATCGTAGGGGGCATAGGCAATCATTAGTTTATGATCGCGTAAATGCTCGGCTAATTTGCTGGCGTTATAGGTTTCGTAACTAAACACCTGAGCAGTTCCTGATTTCGCTGCTGCCTTATATGGCGTGCCGATAAAACTACGTCTTCCTGTACCGTTTGGTGCATTGGCGACACCGTACATTCCTTGCTTCGCGAGCTCCCAATAACCTGAATGGATATCACCAATCTGAGCCGTCTCTTTATCTTCGTAAGGCACCATCGCATTGCCGAGCTTGGTGCCATACAATAAATGAGGGGTTTTCACTTGACCGTCATTGATGAGTGTCATCAAGGCTTTTGACATTTGAATTGGCGTTGCGGTCCAGTAGCCTTGTCCAATGCCGACAGGTATAGTATCCCCTTGATACCAAGGTTTTTTATAGCGTTTTTGCTTCCACTCTCGAGTCGGCATAATACCTGCTCGCTCTTCGGCAAGGTCGATACCAGTATAATCGCCAAAGCCAAATTTCTTCATCCAATCGGATATTCTATCAATCCCCATATCATAGGCGACTTGATAGAAGAACGTATCCGCAGACTCAATGATTGACTTCACCACATTTAATTTGCCATGCCCCCAACGCTTCCAGTCACGATAGCGTTTTTCAGAGCCTGGAAGCTGCCACCAACCTGGGTCAAAGATAGTCGTTGAAGGGGTGATCACCTTTTCGCTTAACGCCGCAACCGAAATAAAAGGTTTTACGGTTGAAGCGGGAGGATAAAGGCCTTGAGTTGTTCGGTTAATTAACGGCCTATCAGGGTTGTTTAAGAGTGCTTGATAGTCTTTGTTTGATATACCGTTAACAAATAAGTTCGGGTCATAGCTTGGGTTAGAGACCAATGCCAATATTTCACCATTACGCGGGTCAGTGACAACCACCGCGGCACGACTCGTTGTCAGCAGTTTTTCAATATAAATTTGCAGTTCAAGATCGATAGTTAAGTAGATATCTCGGCCTGCTTGCGGCGGTTGCTCATGTAGCTGGCGGATAACACGCCCGCGGCTATTCACTTCAACCTCTTCATAGCCTGTTTTCCCATGCAACACATCTTCATAGTAGCGCTCGATGCCTAATTTACCGATATCATGGCTGGCGGCATAGTTAGGCAGTTTTCCTTCTTTATCAAGGCGCTCTACGTCTTTATCGTTGATCTTAGCAACATAACCAATGACATGGGTTAATGCCGAGCCATAAGGATAGGAGCGACGTTGGTAGCTTTTTACTTCAAGCCCAGGGAAACGGTATTGGTTAACGGCAAAGCGCGCTACTTGTACTTCGTTTAGCTGTGTTTTTAGGGGGATAGAGGTAAAACGGCGGGAGCGTTTACGCTCTTTTTCAAAGTTAGCAATATCCTCATCGGTTAGACCGATGACATCACGCAGTTTATCCAGCGTGTCTTGGAGATCGGCCACTTTTTCAGGCACAATTTCTAATTGGTAAAAGGTGCTATTTAAGGCTAATTGTCTGCCATTGCGGTCATAAATAATCCCGCGGCTAGGGGCAATGGGAACGAGTTTTATCCGGTTATCATTTGATCTTGTTTGATAATCCTCGTGGCGAACAACTTGTATATGATAGAGATTAGTAACAAGAACAGCAGTTAATAGCACAATGACGCCGAATGCAATTAATGCTCGGCGAATAAATAACATTGATTCTGCTGTATGGTCGCGAAAAGGGGTGCGTTGATTTTTCATCCCACTGCCATATTGAACATATTAAAAACTGACTATTCCCGATGATAAGGGTGGTTAGTCGTAATACTCCACGCACGATAAAGACTTTCTGCAACAAGTACTCTAACAAGAGGGTGGGGCAGTGTCAGTGGAGATAATGACCAACTTTGCATGGCGGCTTCTTTACAAGCAGGTGCAAGTCCTTCAGGGCCACCGATGAGCAGGCTAACATTGCGACCATCTTGTTTCCAATTTTCAAGTTGGTTAGCAAGTTTTGGGGTATCCCACTTCTCACCGGGTATATCCAATGTGACAATCCGATTACCTTTGCCGACGGCTGCCAGCATCAGTTCACCTTCTTTCTCGAGAATGCGTTTAATATCTGCGTTTTTCCCGCGTTTCCCTGCTGGGATCTCAATCAGTTCGAAAGGCATATCTTTAGGGAAACGATGGAGATAATCCATAAAGCCGGTCTGAACCCAGTCCGGCATTTTTGTACCTACAGCAATGAGTTGTAATTTCAAACTCAGCTCCAGAGTTTCTCAAGTTCATACATACGACGGCTTTCGTCTTGCATGATATGAACAATAGCTTCACCAAGATCAACCACAATCCAGTCAGAAACCCCTTGGCCTTCAACACCGAGTGGGTGCAAGCCATTTTTACGGCAAGCTTCAATTAACCGGTCTGCAACAGACATTAAGTGACGACTTGATGTCCCAGTGCAGATGATCATTTGATCAGTGATACTTGATTTACCATGAACATCGATCGAGATGATATCTTCAGCTTTTGCATCGTCAAGCTGATTGATAATAAATTGTTGGAGTTCAGTTCCTTGCAAAAGGTTCACCTTTTATTCTAATTATACTCAGCCAATACATAATGCCAGTAGCTATCCCTTAGAAGCTATTGGCGCCACTAATTAGGAGACAACTCGAAGTATGACGGGTATAACGTTAAACACTGTTTGTAATATACCTGTTAAGGCAGGGACATTTTACCCTAGATTTTCAGAAAAATCGGCTAAATTATTTTATATTCCTTAAGGTGTGTGATTTATATGAATAACTGGCGTTCAGGGCAAGAAATTTGTACAAACTTTACAAAGTGATAAATCAATAATCAGCCATCGTGAGTTTTATCTCGCAAAGCAAAGGAGCCATGCGTGGAATCAATAATGTTTAATGTTGTTCTGTTTGGGGATGTTGAATTTCCTGCCGAGGATATCACCTCATTAACGGAGTCACATATTAAGTTGATTCCCATTACGGCCCTGACAGAGATAAAGTTTGCATATCAAGGGGTAATTTGTGATGAGGGAGCTCGTCAGCAACTCCTTGAACAACTTCCTGAAAACACACCACTGTTAACTACGCAGGAATGGTCATGTCCAGAGCATCTCGATCGGTTTCTTATTCAACTGTATACCGGATATCGATTAACGCAATTAGCTAAGAATTTAACGCACCACCAAATTATTTGTTTTCACAGTCGTCATAAATATTTATTGATGGCTTATTCCCCGAAGGGATATAAAGCAACAGGTAAATTTGTGGCGGGTATTCAAAAAAATAGCGAACTCACTGAGGTTTACACCCAATATCGTTATCAACTACTGGCTATTTTAGCCACAACACCAGCTCGCAAGTTACAAGTCAATGCGCTTCAACATATACAAGGCTATTTTAAATATAAAGCGACAAGAGATGAAAAAGTCCGTTTGGGGTGGCTAATCAATGATTATCAAGCGGGTTATCTTTCTATTAATAATCCGTTATCGATGATATTGCAGTTGCTCACTCAATACCCTGATAGTTATATCAGTGAGCAACTTTACTTATCACCATATCCGGGATGTGAAAAAATCAGAGCATTACTTCAATTTTGATAGAGGTGCTGCTGTTTGATATAAGCCATGACAGAAGCGGGGATCAAATCATCATTTAGATGGCCGGCACTTAAGCTATGACGGATTTCGGTGGCTGAAATATCAATGAGTGGCGTATCACCAAGGAAAATATAACCGTTCGGTGCTTGGCTCAGCTTATTGGTATCCTCTGTTCTGTGTTTTTTTAACCATGCTTGCATTTGCGGCTCACTGAAATTGGTCGCATAACCGGGGCGTGAGCAAACTAATAAATGGCATTTATCCAACAGCTGTTCCCAACCATTCCATGTCTGGATCGACAATAACGAATCTTGACCAATAATGAATGCTAACGGCTGCTCTGGACCCATCTCAGTACGTAATGAGGTTAAGGTTTCTATCGTGTAGGATGGGCTATTACGCTCAAGCTCTCTGGTATCGATGGTAAACAGCGGGTTATTTTGTATCGCTAGACGTACCATGTCTAATCGTTGAGCTGGGCTAGCTTCTGGTTGAGGTCGGTGCGGCGGCACATGATTTGGCAACAAAATCACTTTTTGTAAGCCAACTTGCTTGGCTAATGCTTCTACTGGGCGTAGATGGCCATAATGTATCGGGTCAAATGTCCCACCAAATAACGCTTGAAGGCCTTTGGTCTTAAAGGTCATGGATAAAACTCTCTGGTAAGGCTTTAGTACATACTAACATAGACAAGGATTGTAGGTCAGGCCACACCGAGTGGCTAAAGTCTTGTTTGGCATGTAGCTCTGCTTGTGTTAGCAACAAAAGTGCGGATTGTAATTGATGTAAGCTTAGACGTTGTAATGCTGCGCTCAATAATGGTCGGCGGCTTTGCCAAATCTTATGCTGATCAAACAAGGTTTTTAATGGCGTGGTAACCGATTGGCGTTTTAATGTCAGTAGTAGCATTAATTCACGTTGGATAGCCCGTAAGAGGATGACCGTTTCAGTATCTTCACGTTGAAGCTGTTCGAGAATATGCCAAGCGCGCCGTGATTTGCCGGCTAATAAGGCATCAACCCAATGATACGGCGTAAAATGTGCAGCATCATTCACGGCAGTTTCGACACGTGGCAAGGTTAATTTACCATCGGGGTAGAGTAGCGATAATCGCTCAAGTGCTTGTGCCAACGCGAGTAAATTCCCTTCATAACAGTAGCAAAGGAGTTGGTTGGCCTCTGTTTCTAAAGAGAGCTGCATATTGTGCGCCCGTTTTGCAACCCATTGAGGTAGGCGCTGATATTCAGGCGTTAGACAACTGATATAGACAGCTTCATGGCTGATAGCTTTAAACCAAGCACTGTTTTCTTGTGCTTTGGTGAGTTTTTGCCCGCGAAGCAATAGCAGGATATCTGGGTGAAGAAGTTGAGATAATTGAATCAGCTTTTCCGCCATGGCAGCACTAGGGCCATTTTCTGGCAGGATCAACGTCAGTGATTGACGGCTTGTAAATAGGCTCAGGGCTTGGCAGAGGCTGAATATTTCGTCCCAATCAGTGTGCTGTTCAAGTGAAAAGGTGAAATGCTCTTCAAACCCTTGAGTTTGAGCCGTTTTTAGGATGGCATCTTGGCTTTCTTGAATTAATAGGGGCTCATTGCCCCAGATTAAATAGCGGCCTCTCAGAGACTCTTGTAACTGAGAGGTCAACTGTTCAGGATAGATACGGATCATTATGGTTCAACAACAGGAACAACAGCTTTAGCGTTAGCTTTCTCAAGTTCGGCAGTATGAACAATTAACAGTTTACGGACTAATATCCGCGCTGCTTGTTCCCGCATCTCTTGTTTAACCAATTCATTTTCAGCATCTTTTGCAAGAGCTTCTAATGGGTTATCAAAGAAAGTACGCTCAACTTGGCTTTGTAACGGGTAAACCGAACCATTTGGCATCATGACTTGAGCATTGAGCACAAAGGTCAATTGTTTCTCTGCCGCTTTACCATCTTGGTAAATCGATACGGTTTCTGTTTTTTCTGACGATCCCGTAATTTTTAAAATTGGGATATCAGCGCTGCCATTTTCAACAAGCGTCACATTATTGAGCCTGAGTTGCTCCCTAACGGCTCTGGTTAGAGAGCTATAAGGTGCATTAGAACTTAACTGTAACGTCTTCAGTTCCTCAGGGATCTGTGTCGTTCCTTGAAGGCGAAAACCGCAACCTGCGGTGACTAGCACCGACAGGCTCAGTAATAAAGTTATCAGATAGCGCACCTGGCCTCCTTATCAGCCAACAACCAAGTTTAGTAATTTACCTGGTACATAAATTACTTTACGAATAGTAACGCCTTCGAGGTATTTCGAGACGCTATACTCTTTTGTTGCCATATCTAACACAAAGTCTTGCACTGCATCAGCAGGTACAGTGATACGACCACGCACTTTACCATTAACTTGGATAACGACTAATTTAGTGTCATCAACCATGGCTTTTTCGTCAGCGACAGGCCAGCTTGCAAAATCGACATCATCGGTGTGACCTAATGCTTTCCACATTTCGAAACATGCATGTGGAATAATAGGTGACAGCATCAAGGTGATCGCTTCAAGTGACTCTTGCATCAATGCACGATCTTGTTCGGTCTCTTGTGGTGCACGAACTAATTTGTTCATGAACTCCATGATAGCGGCAATCGCAGTGTTAAACGCATAGCGACGGTCAAAATCATCGGTCACTTTAGCAATGGTTTTATGTAAGTCGCGACGTAAGTCTTTCTGCTCTGTCGTTAATGTGCTGACATCAAGCGGCTGAGTTGCCCCTTTTTGTGAGTGCTCATGAACGATACGCCATACACGACGGACAAAACGGTTTGCCCCTTCGACGCTAGACTCTTGCCATTCAAGGGTTAGCTCTGGTGGTGCCGCAAACATCATAAATAGGCGCACGGTATCGGCACCGTATTTTTCAACCATCAATTGTGGGTCAATACCATTGTTTTTCGACTTAGACATTTTGCTCATGCCAGTATAAACCAGCTCATGTCCTTCGGTATCAACGGCTTTGATAATACGGTTTTTGTCGTCACGCTCTACAGTGACATCACTTGGCGAAACCCAAACACGCTGACCATCACTGCCGGTATAGTAGAAGGCATCTGCCAGTACCATACCTTGACATAATAGGCGTTTTGCTGGTTCATCTGAGTTGACTAGGCCTGCATCACGCATCAATTTGTGGAAGAAACGGAAATACATTAAGTGCATGATGGCGTGTTCAATACCACCAATGTATTGGTCCACTGGTAACCAGTAATTCGCAGCAGCCGGATCCAACATGCCTTCATCAAATTGTGGGCAAGTGTAACGAGCATAGTACCAAGATGACTCCATAAAGGTGTCAAAGGTATCGGTTTCACGTAAAGCTGGCTGACCATTGATGGTGGTTTTCGCCCATTCTGGATCCGCTTTAATTGGGCTGGTGATACCGTCCATTTCGACATCTTCTGGCAAAATCACTGGCAGTTGATCTTCAGGAACAGGAACAACTGTGCCATCTTCTAATGTTGCCATTGGAATTGGTGCGCCCCAGTAGCGTTGGCGAGAAACACCCCAGTCACGTAAACGGTAGTTCACTTTACGTTGACCCACGCCGATAGCGACTAATTTGTCTGCGATAGCATTGAAGCCAGCGGTATTATCTAAGCCGCTAAATTCGCCTGAGTTGATCAATGCAAATTTTTCAGTCATCGCTTCTTGAGAAATATCAGGCTCATTGCCTTCAGCGTCGGCAATAACCACTTTTAGTGGCAGGTTATATTTATGGGCAAACTCCCAGTCACGTTGGTCGTGAGCAGGTACAGCCATCACCGCACCGGTGCCATATTCCATCAACACAAAGTTGGCTACCCAGATAGGTAATTTTTCTTGGGTGAGTGGATGAATAACATAAAGGCCAGTTGGCATCCCTTTTTTATCCATGGTCGCCATATCAGCTTCGGCTGTTTTGGTATTACGGCATTCATCGATAAAGTTGGCTAATTCGGCATTTTTTTCTGCGGCTTCGAGTGCTAATGGGTGACCCGCGGCAACCGCCACATAAGTTGCACCCATGAAAGTATCAGGGCGAGTGGTATATACGGTTAATTTGTCATCACGATCGGCAACGTTAAAGGTGATTTCGACACCCTCAGAGCGCCCAATCCAGTTACGTTGCATGGTTTTGACTTGCTCAGGCCAATCATCAAGCTTATCAAGATCGTTTAGCAACTCTTCAGCATAATCGGTGATTTTAATAAACCATTGAGGAATTTCTTTACGCTCGACGGGCGTATCACAGCGCCAGCAGCAGCCATCGATAACCTGTTCGTTGGCGAGTACGGTTAAATCATGTGGACACCAGTTTACAGCAGAGGTTTTTTTGTAGACTAAGCCTTTTTCATAGAGCTTAGTAAAGAACCATTGTTCCCAACGATAGTATTCAGGCGTACAAGTGGTAACTTCGCGATCCCAATCGTAGCCAAAGCCCAGCATTTTTAACTGGCCTTTCATGTAATCGATATTGGCATAGGTCCATGGTGCAGGTGCTGTTTTATTTTTGACAGCCGCGCCTTCAGCAGGTAAGCCAAACGCATCCCAACCGATTGGTTGTAAAACGTTTTTACCTAATAGGCGTTGATAACGGGAGATCACATCACCCATAGTGTAGTTGCGCACATGGCCCATGTGTAGTCGACCAGAAGGGTAAGGTAGCATGGACAGGCAGTAGTATTTCTCTTTGCTGTTGTCTTCTGTCACTTTAAATGTGGCTTTTTCATCCCAGTGACGCTGTACTTTTGGCTCTATATCTTCTGGACGATATTGTTCTTGCATGGCACCGATAATCCTATGGTGAATAAATGCTACTCAGTAGCGTTAATGTCTTTCTATAAGTTAGATCCGCATAGCATAGCGGATCCTACCCTAAAACAACAATAGTTGATTAGCTGAACCGACGGGGAAAGCTGGATATTGTTTTTGGGGGGCGGTGTCAGAATATTTTATTCCGATGAGCATCAAACTTAACTAAAAAACAGTAAGATTGGTAGTGTTTCACGCAAAAAAACTCAAAAAGCCAGCAAATATTGGGCAATACATAGGGAGGGGTATTTATTCACTCTATTTTATTAGCACTAAAGTGCAAAGATCCCCTAGAAACATAAAAAAGCATCAATAAATTACATCAATTAACAAAACCTATTTGAGTTGTTTGAGTACCTTAATCCACTGATTTCGTTTTTGCCTATGCTATTAGGGAGGGCGTTGTGATTGAAAAACAAGTTCAGAGCCATTGTGGTACAGTGAAATTTAAGGTTGCGTTGACTGATAGATATAACACAGCAAGAAGATGTCACTGCCCTTTTTGCCGAATGTGTGGGGCAATCGCAACCTTTGCGCCCTTGTCAGAGACACTATTTTAGAAGGAAAAGATAAACTAACGGAATATCGTTTTAACACAAAGCAAGCCGCCCTCTTTTTATTCAATCTGCGGAATTTATACTTTTCATCAAAGACGCTCACCCCCACAAGAGTATGGAGTAAAGGTTGCTTGCATTGAAGGTGTCTCTCCCTTTGATTTTGCATCGGTCAATGTGATGGATGGAAGACATCTTCCGAAAGAGAGGGAGGTGTTGTTGGTCAACTTATTTATAAAAGTAAACATTGAACGCTAATGTTTATAATGTCTTATACCAAAATAATGCGACTTCATGGGCATTTTCCGTGCATAAATAGAGCGCTTTATCATAACCATGAATGCGAAAACCGTGTTTGTGATAGAACTTAGCGGCTGTGGTATTCGTAGATTGAGATTCTAATCTGATGTGATGTAAACCATTGTCGGTTGCCCAAGCTTCAATTTTTTCTAGTAATTGTTTGGCGATACCTTTACCTCTATATGGCTCATCGATGGCCAATTCATCAAGTTGAGCCATTCCATTCCAGCAAAGACTTGCACAGGCATAGCCAATCGTTTTATCCCCCAATTTCGCAACATATAAAACACCTAAACTTTCTTGTTCATTCAACCACTGCTCTGGAGAGAAATGATAATCCTTTAGGTAGGGCTTAATCGCTTTTTTCCTGTTTATATCGTCATAGGGATGGAGTAACTCATCAGTTATCATCACATTAAAATTACAGGCAGAAACATCCAGAACCGTATCGTCTTGTAAAGGGATAATTGTTATTTGTTGATCATTTTTCATCATGAGGCTTAGATTATTAGATTGATATTAATTGGGTTTTTAATCTATATCTGTATGTATTGTCGGGCAACAAATATTTAGATAAAACAAAATAGAAAGGTATAAGAGTGTCGTGCAGGGGGCAGCCATAGAGAGGTAGTCTCTCCCTATGGCTTGCAATAATTAATGCAGTATTTTCGCGAGGAAATCTTTAGCTCTATCAGATTGCGGATTAGCAAAAAAGTCTTCTTTTTTACTGTCTTCAACAATCTTTCCTTCATCCATAAAAATCACACGGTTAGCGACTTTCTTAGCGAAACCCATTTCGTGGGTAACGACCATCATAGTCATACCCTCGTTTGCTAATTCGACCATAACATCAAGCACTTCATTGATCATTTCAGGGTCAAGTGCTGATGTTGGCTCGTCAAATAACATTGCAACGGGATCCATACACAAGGCTCGAGCAATTGCCACACGCTGCTGCTGCCCACCCGAAAGCTGGGAAGGAAACTTATTTGCATGGCTTGCTAGCCCAACGCGTTCGAGTAATTTCAACCCTTTTGCTTCAGCCTCTTTTTTATTTCTATTTAGCACCTTTACTTGAGCCAGTGTTAAATTTTCTATAATAGAAAGATGCGGGAATAGCTCAAAGTGTTGGAATACCATGCCAACTTTAGAGCGAAGTTTTGCCAAATCAGTTTTTTTATCATTGACTTGGATACCATTTACAAAAATTTCACCCTGTTGAACTGGCTCAAGGCCATTCACTGTTTTTATTAATGTGGATTTACCAGAGCCTGATGGTCCACAGACAACCACGACTTCGCCTTTTTTGACTTCAGTTGTACAGTCTGTGAGTACCTGAAACTGGCCATACCATTTAGAGATATTTTTCAGGGTAATCATGTAACAGTCCTTTTCTTAAGATAATTCACCAGCATTGAAGCGCCGAAACTGATAATAAAGTACACGAAACCTGCAAACAATATCATTTCTACTTGTGTACCATCACGCTCACCAATATTGGTTGCCGTACGGAAGAAATCCGTCAAACTCAGTACATAAACTAATGATGAATCCTGAAATAGCACAATGCCTTGTGTTAATAACAGAGGGATCATCGCTTTAAAGGCTTGAGGCAAGATGACTAACCTCATTGTTTGCATATGCGTCATGCCCAGTGCAAGTGCGGCAGATGCTTGGCCTCGTGAAATACTCTGAATACCTGCTCGAATAATCTCAGAGTAGTAGGCGGCTTCAAAAAGCGAGAAGGCTACCATTGCTGAAATTAAACGGATATCACTTTTTGGTGATATGCCTAGAACATTTTGGACTAAGTTAGGCACAATCAGATAGAACCACAACAATACCATGACTAATGGGATAGAGCGGAACGTATTTACGTACAGTGCAGCGAACCAACTGATAGGTTTAAAAGTAGATAGACGCATCACGGCGAGAACCGTTCCCCACAATATCCCCACGACAATAGCCGTAATGGTAATTTTAGCGGTGACGACTAACCCATCAAGAAGAAATGGCCAACTTGGGGCGATGGAGCTCCAATCAAATTCATAGAACATATTATCGCCCTCCTAATGTGCCGGGTAAGCGAACTTTACGTTCTAACAAATTCATTAACAGCATAATGATCAAATTGATGCCGACATAGGCAAGCGTGATCGCAGTGAATGATTCCCAAGCATGGGCAGAATAATCAAGCAACTTACCTGCTTGGGCTGCCATATCAACGAGGCCGATAGTGGAAGCTATCGCCGAGTTTTTCACTAAGTTAAGCATCTCGGATGTCATTGGTGGCAAAATGACACGATACGCATTGGGTAAAAGCACATAGCGATAAGTTTGTGGCAAGGTCAGCCCCATAGCGAGACCGGCGTTTTTTTGCCCTCTTGGTAATGATTGTATTGCCGCTCTTACCTGTTCAGTCATACGGGCGGCGGTAAATAAACCAAGGCACAGTGTTGAAGAGATAAAAAATTGATAGTTAGGATCTAAGTCCATTTTGAACCAGTCGCCGATAGAACGGGGCAACAGCTCTGGGATCACTAAATACCAAGTAAAAAATTGAACAATTAAAGGGACATTACGAAATAGCTCGACATAAACGGTTCCTATCATCGCTAAAAAGCGATTAGGCACGGTACGTAAAATACCAAAGAACGAGCCGACCAGAAAAGCAATGATCCAAGCACAGATAGAAAGTGCGACAGTGACTTCTAAGCCAGATAATAACCAACCTAAATAGGTGGTATTCCCAAAAGGGGCTTCCTGTAGGAAAATCCCCCAATTCCAATTGATTGACATAATTCTACTTCCTGTGGGCAATTTAGATTGACCCTACTACTGGTGAGAAAGTGCAAGGCGGGGAACGACCGCCTTGCAAATCCCACTTCAGTAACACCCTGTTTGTCTTTTTATTTAGTTAAGTGCTTTGTCATTAGGTGATTTGAACAACTCTTTCATTTCATCTGATAACGTGAATTTCAAGTTAAGATTTTTTGGTGGGATAGGTTGGTTAAACCAACGGTCAAATGATTTCTCAGCCGTACCAGAAGTTTGTGCCTTCGCGATAGTTTCATCGACTAACGCCTTAAACTGAGGATCATCTTTGCGTAGCATACAGCCATAAGCTTCTTCTGTTTGCGGTTTGCCTACAATCTCCCAAATATCTGGTTTTTTCGCTTTTGCACGTTCACCTGCTAACAACGCATCATCCATCATAAAGGCGACAGCGCGGCCAGATTCAAGGGTACGGAATGAGTCACCATGATCTTTTGCACTGATAATGCGCATTTTCATATTTTTTTCGTCGTTAAGTTTATTGAGCAAAATTTCAGACGTTGTTCCAGAGGTAACAACGACGTTTTTACCCGCGAGGTCGGCGAAGTCTTTGACTCCAGAGTCATTTTTAGTAAGTAGACGAGTACCTACTACGAAAATCGTATTTGAAAACGCAGCTTGTTTTTGTCTTTCTAAGTTATTGGTCGTTGAACCACACTCAAAATCATAGGTACCATTTTGTAATAGCGGTATACGGTTTTGTGATGTAATAGGGATAAGCTTAACTTCGAGATTAGGTTTGTTGAGTTTCTTTTTAACCGCATCAACGATTTCATTGGAGTAGTCTTGAGAGTAGCCGACCACTTTTTGGTTGTTGTCATAGTAAGAAAATGGAACGGATGACTCACGGTGGCCAACAACAATCACACCATTGTCGTTAATTTTTTTTAGAGTACCTGTTAGTTCTTCTGCTTGAACGGCACAAGTTGCTCCTAGCACCATCATCGATAATACAATCTTGCTCATACGCATATTTACAGCTCCTTTCTAAGATCGGAGATTTATCTCGTTTGTTGTGCTTGCTGATGTTTCGTGGATGCTATCAATACCACGATCACCTGCTGTATGTTTTAATATTGTTAAAAATTAAAGAAAAATGTTAAACAATGAAAATGAATTGTTTCAAAATCGGGAGCTATCTCGCATATTATTTGGGCAGTTCCTAATTTGTTGCACTATTACTGGGAAAACTTTCCTAAAAAGGGTATTTATGCACCACTAGTGTGAAAAATAATCTCATTTTCCTGTTGCTCGTGGGTATAATGCATCTTGTATGCCAATTTTTATCTTTAGGGGTGTAAATAGGATTGGGTTTGTAAAGTTAGCTCATGCTACTTGTACCGAGTCGTTTGCTGTGTAAGATGTAACCTTGATTAAATTGGTTAAATTTAAATATTGAATTAACTTATCATTATTTAACAGTGTGATTTCAGGACGAAGAAATAGAGACACGCATGAACAGGCAACTCAAATTAGGCAAAGGATTAGTAGTACTCGCCTGTCTGATGGTTTTACTTTGTATTAATCAAAGAGCCGTTGGAGAGCGTCTTTTCGCCCATTTTTCGCCTCAAGACCCTGTCGTGCAAATGCAATCCAATGGTCAGTCTATGGTGTTTAAAACGGCTGTTTCGAGTGAAAAAAACGCGCAATTGTCTTCTTGTGAATTGAGTGCTAAATCACTACTGACATTAAGTCCTGCTGCTATTGAACCTCTCTTTTTTGTTTTCCTTTCTATCACTGCGTTAGGTATTTTTTACTCTAATTTATTTTCACGCAGAGCTAAACGTGAGGATAAACATCCCCCACCAAGAGTTAGGCTCCATTTACAATATTGCAATCTTCGAGATTAGAACACCATCACGTTCAGCTTGTTGGTGTATTTTATTCTGGAGGAATTATGCGTTTTTTAATTAATGCGTTAATTATTTTATCTGCCTTATTTTCGGGAGTGCTACAGGCAGCTGATACTGGCTGGCTAACAGATAAACATAATGACCATGCTCAAGTAAGATTGTTAAGTGCTTCCCAAAAAGATGGGAAGGTTGCTTTATTGTTGGATGTACAACTACAAGATGGTTGGAAAACCTATTGGCGTTCTCCAGGAGAAGGCGGTATTGCGCCGGAAATCAATTGGAAATCACCAGTAACAGATATGGATTGGCAGTGGCCAGCTCCTGGTCGTTTTGATGTTGCAGGTATTTCAACTCAAGGTTATATGGGAGACGTTGTTTTTCCTATCGTCGTTAATGCCGATGAAAAGCTAGATAAACTTTCGGGAGTTTTAACGCTTTCCACCTGTAGCAATGTCTGTATTTTAACGGATTATCCTTTCGAGCTCGATTTGACTGAACCTGAGCCTGAGAATTTTGAGTGGGCATTTAATCAAGCGATGGGGCGTATTCCTCCTACAGCGGGGCTAGTGCAAAACCATAATGTCGGGTTTGATGGTGACAAACTCGTTCTTGAATTACAAAAAGTGGCTGGCGAGCCGTGGAGCCAAAAAGCAGGGGTTTTTACTGATACACCAGAAGGAACCACGCTAGGTGTGCCAAATATTCGTTTATCGGGTGACAAGCTGACGGCGACCGTTGCGGTGAGTGATGATTGGGGAGATAAAGCGCCAGACCTGACAGGAAAACCGTTCTCTTTTGTGGTGACGGATGGCGCGCTTTCACAACAGGTAACAGCGCAAATCACACCTTTTACTGGCGCTACCCAGCAGGATAATGCTGGCGGTGCGATACCTCTTTGGCAGATTTTGGCCTTTGCGTTACTAGGTGGTTTGATTTTAAACCTTATGCCTTGTGTTTTGCCGGTTCTCGCGATGAAGTTAGGCTCGGTCTTGATGGTACCGCAAGGGGAGCAGAAAACCATCCGTCGGCAATTTTTGCTTTCTTCTTCAGGGATCTTAGTCTCTTTCTGGCTATTAGCGTTATTAATGACCTTGTTGCGCGTTGGGCAACAAGCTGTTGGATGGGGGATCCAGTTCCAAAACCCATGGTTTATTGGGTTTATGGTATTAGTGACAGCATTATTTACGGCTAACCTATTTGGTTTGTTTGAGATCCATCTAGGAAGTAAAGCGAGCACTCGTTTAGCGACTGCGGGTGGTCAAGGTAACAGTGGGCATTTCTGGCAAGGTGTGTTTGCAACCTTATTGGCAACCCCCTGTTCTGCACCATTTTTGGGCACAGCAGTGGCGTTTGCACTAGCGGCTCCGATAGGAGAACTCTGGTTAGTCTTTACGGCACTGGGGATCGGAATGAGTTTGCCGTGGCTATTAATCGCCGCTTTCCCTGCTATTTCTCGGCTGTTACCAAAACCTGGGGCTTGGATGAGTAAACTGAGAGTGGTTTTAGGTGTGATGATGCTATTGTCATGTCTATGGTTAATTAGCTTACTGATCCCTCATTTTGGTGAAATGGCTGCCTTAGCTATTGTGATCGTCTTTTTGCTTTTGCTGGTGGTTTTCATTGGCAAAAAATTCAGTTTACGCACTGCGGCAATTTCGTTTGTCCTGTTTGCATTATTAACAGGTGGCTTTGTTTGGGCAACGATGGAGCAAACGACAGGAAGTCGAACCCTTGTTCAGGATAATGTGGATTGGCAACCTCTGAGTGAGGAAGCGATTACACAGGCTCTGTCAGAAAATAAGCGTGTGTTTATTGATGTTACGGCAGATTGGTGTGTAACCTGTAAAGCAAATAAATATAATGTATTGCTAAGAGATGATGTTCAGCAACTCTTGAATGAACCAGATGTGGTCGCATTAAGAGGTGACTGGACTAAGCCATCACCAGAAATTACCGCATTTTTACAAAAACGTGGGCAGGTGGCTGTGCCATTTAATCAAATTTATGGCCCTAGGTTGGCTGAGGGTGAAATACTGTCAACGATACTTGATCGTGAAGTTTTATTATCAATTATGAATGAGGCCAAAGGAGCCGAAAAATGAAAAAAACAATTGTAGCTGTTCTGTTCTCGTCGCTAATGCTAGGTGCAACTGCTCATGCGGCTCCATTAACGTCTGACCAAGAAGCACAAGTGCGTAAGTTGGTACGTGATACCTTGGTTGAAAACCCTGAAATTTTAGAAGAAGCGATTGTTGCACTACAGGCTAAGCAAGGTGAAAAACAGCAAGCTCAAATGAAGGCAACGATTAAAGCCGAGCACGATAAGCTGTTTAATGATCCAGCAAGCCCACGACTGGGTGCCAAAGATGCAAAACTGGTGTTGGTTAACTTCACCGATTATAACTGCCCATTCTGTAAGCGTTTTGATCCACAGCTTGAAGAGATTGTGAAGAAATACCCTGATGTTGCTGTGGTGATAAAACCTCTGCCATTTAAAGGCAAAACATCGCTGGAGTCTTCTCAACTGGTTCTGACATTGTGGGAAAAAGATCCAAAAGCATTCCAAGCACTGCATCAAAAATTTATGCAAAAGCAAGGGATGTTAACTGAAGAAAACATCAAACAGGCGTTGAAAGCGACAGGTAATGAAAAATTAGTCGCTAACGATAAGAGCGAAGAAACTATTCGCACTAACATGATGTTAGCCGAAAAATTAGGGGTTAATGGTACACCTGCAACACTCATTGGTGAAGAAATGATCCCAGGGGCTGTAGATGCTCAACAATTAGAAATGATTGTTAAAGAGCAATTAGCAAAAGTGAAATAAGGTAAATATGGCTAGACTGAAAAAGTGGTCAAAAGAAATTATTGGGTTGGTGGTGATCTTGTTCGTCGTCTTTACCGTAATGGATTTTTGGCGTAAACCTGAAAGCCTAGCACCTATTTTGCTTGAGCCGCAATTACTTGCGACGGGTGAAACCGTATCATTAGCAGAGTTGAGTAAAGAACAACCTGTTTTAGTCTATTTTTGGGCGACATGGTGTGGGGTTTGCAAAATAACCTCTCCAACGGTAGCCGACTTAGCTAAGGCCGGTGTTCCCGTTGTTTCTGTGGCAATACGTTCTGGCAATAGTGAACGTCTGTTATCAGGGATGGAGAAAAAAGAGCTAAATTTCCCAGTAATCAATGATACACAAGGCTCGCTTGCGAATCAGGTTGGCATTAGTGCCACACCGACCTTTATGATCATCGATAACGGTAAAATGGTCAGTTTTACCAGTGGTTATACAAGCTATTGGGGAATAAAAACACGTATGTGGATGGCTTCTTTTTAGTTAATTTCTCGCTAGGCTATTTCAGGCCCTCTTGAAGATATGTTTCAAGGGGGCCTTTGTTTTACCCATCAGGGTTAAAATTCTAAATTACGAATAAAACGGTAATCAGCTGACTCAGGTTTCAGACGATATAAATTAGCTGGACGGCCTGTTTCTTGCCGTTTTTCCCCGGTATCAATCAGTAAATCAGCCTGCTCTAAGCGACGGCGAAAAGATTTTTTTTGCAATGTTTTGCCGATTAATACTTCATGCACATGTTGCAGCTCTGTCAAAGTAAAGACTTCAGGTAAGGCAAAGCCGGGAACAATAGAATAGAGTGATTTTTGTTTTAATCGCTCTCGTGCTTGCTGATAAAGCATCGAGTGGTCAAAGGCTAATGACATGTTTTCAATGTCGCTGATAGCGACCCATTTTGCTGATCCGACACTATCAATGTAGTGCTGACATGCCTGATAGGCGATAAGGGCTGTATAACAGACGGTGACAGACCAACCTCGTTTATCACGAAAATGGTTACCGACAGTACAAAGCTGTTCAATGTAGGGGGGAATGACGCCCGTTTTTTCTTTTAGCTTTCTCAAGATAGCTTGCTCAAGAGTGCTATCTTGCTCTTCATCGATAAACCCGCCAGGTAGCCCCCACATCCCTTTATCTGGATGATTTGCACGCTCAACAAGGAGAACCTTTAACGTCTCTTCATGGTAAGTAAATAGCACCGCATCTACCGTCACTAGTGGCGAAAGATATGCATTCCTATCGTATTTAGATAAATATTCTTGTTCATTCATGAGATGACAACCCACTAAGCTATTTTATGGTTAATAGGGCGATGATACGTTAAAAAAATATTTGTGTCATTAAGACACTTAATGCTTGACACTTTGGTGTCTATAAGACAATAATTAATTATTGTCATAAGGACACTAATGAGGTTAACTATGTTTAATATTAATTATTTCAAAGCAGACTCTTCGACTTTCATTATTAAATCCGTCAACGGAAAAGTGATTAAGCAAGGGAAGGGATTAAGTTTTTGGTATAACTCAGCAACAACATCTATTGCAGCACTACCATTAAATGCGCTTGAAGCGCCGTTTATTTTTAATTTACAAACGGCGGACTTTCAAAGCTTGCGTATTCAAGGGCAAATCTCATTTCGAATTAGCCAACCGGAAAAAACAGCAGAGGTATTGAATTATAACCTGACTCAAGATGGCAGCTCGTATGCGTCTGAGGACCCATTAAAATTAAGCGATAGGGTTGTGCGTAGTGCACAGACTTTAATTCAGGCAAAAATCCAACGCACTGCGATGCGTGATGCATTGTTGATAAGTCAAACATTGATCACAGAGGTCGCCAATCAGTTATCGATACATTCGGCGCTACAAGCATTAGGCATCGATATTCTTGATGTTTCGATTGCAGCCATTACACCATCACCTGAAACATTGAAAGCTCTTGAAGCAGAAGCGAGAGAATCGATTCTAAAAGAGGCCGATGATGCGATTTATGCGAGACGTAAGTTTTCTGTCGAACAAGAGCGTATGCTTAAGGAAGCCGAGCTGGAAACCGATTTATCCGTTCAAAATAAGCAGCAACAAATTGAAGAAGCACGTTTAGAAAATGAACGTCATTTATTGCGTGAACAGGCTGAAATTGAGCAGGAAAAGTTAGCCGCTCAAGTCAATGCCGAAGCTAAACGTAATGAGCTTGTGGCATTAAGCGTTGAAAACCAACGAATTCAATCGGATGCGGATGCTTACGCTATTGAGGTGAAAATGCGTGCTTATCGAGAACTGCCTGTCGAGAATTTAAAAGCGATGGCATTGGCAAAAATGGCACCGGAGCAGTTAATGGCTATGGCGTTTGAATCATTAGCGCTAAATGCAGGGAAAATTGGTGAGTTGAATATATCCCCCGATCTCTTTAGCCAAATATTTAAAAAAGGAGCTAAAGCATGAAAAGAGGAGAGGATGTCCGTTTTGTTTTGATTATGCGTAAAACGCGGTTACAGGCACTGATTGAACGTTTTAATACTTGGCCACAAGCCAAATTTTATTTAGAGCATAATCATGTTGAGGTAAACGATTATCTTGAAGAGCACGATCACTATCAAAAACAATTAGTACAAGCAGAGGCGGTTCTGAAATCAATGGGGCGATTTCAATTGTTAGAACGTTCTTTACTGCCTAGCTACCAATTTACGGCTCGTGATATTGTGATTGTGATAGGACAAGACGGCCTAGTGGCAAATACATTGAAATATTTAAATGGTCAGCCTGTTATCGCAATTAATCCTGATCCTGCAAGATGGGATGGCAAATTATTACCTTTTGAAATAGGCCAACTGCGTGAAGTCGTTTTGAATACGTTAAAGGAAAAGATGCCAAGTAGAACGGTGACTTTTGCTCAGGCGACAACTAATGATGGGCAAACATTACTTGCGGTTAATGATCTATTTATTGGCCCTAAAACCCACACATCGGCACGCTATATTATGAGATGGAATGGGGAACAAGAATTTCAATCCTCCTCGGGGATCATTATTTCAACAGGCTTAGGGTCGACAGGGTGGTTTCAATCGATTTTAGCGGGTGCTCAAGCCGTTATGGGGGTAGCTCATCACCCGTTGTCACAAGGATTTTCTTGGCAAGAAAGGCGACTTCAATTTAGTGTTAGGGAGCCTTTTCCTAGTAAGACAACAGGAACTTCATTTGTTTTCGGTGCGATTGAGGAGAATTCACCGCTGCAACTTGAATCATTGATGCCGGAAAATGGCGTGATTTTTTCCGATGGCATTGAAGATGATTATTTAAATTTTAATGCAGGTTGCATCGCTTCTATTAGCGTTGCGGATGTACAAGGGCAATTGATTGGTTAAATGATAAAATTTAGGCGATGTAAAATAAAATCCCAGTCGTGTGCAATTAATGCAAAGACTGGGATTTTTGTTATTTATCTGAACTTGTTTTTGACCTGCGGCCTCGTGATATGGCTATCAGCATAAATATGATAACAACGCCCCACATTGGCCAATTACTCCAGCGTGCATAAGGTGTTAACCCCGTTGTTGGGGTAATAGATGCAGATAGTGTAGCAGCGGTAAATTGAGGCAACTTAGCTTGGACGGTACCATCTGCTCGAATAATTGCGGTGACGCCATTATTGGTAGCTCTAAGTAGTGGGCGACCAAGCTCCAGCGCTCTCATGCGCGCCATTTGGAAATGTTGCCATGGCCCAATCGACTTACCAAACCACGCATCGTTAGAAATGGTTAAGAGGTAATCGCTATTAGGTTGGAAATTATCGCGAACCTGTGTTCCAAGGATAATTTCATAGCAGATGGCGGCTGTTAGATGCATGTTGCCTACAGCAAGCTGAGCTTGTTGATAATCGCCCCGGCTAAATCCTGACATTGGTAAATTAAATAATGGTGCGATAGGGCGTAAAATATCCTCTAGCGGTACAAACTCACCAAAAGGCACTAAATGGTGCTTGTTATAGCGATTTTTTGATGGGTACAGATAGGGAGTTGTATCCCCTAATACAATGATGGTGTTATAAAACTGATAGTCACCGTCAATAGGACGGGCATCAACAATACCCGTGATCAGTTTGGTCTGGGATTCAGCTAATATTTTGTCCAGTGATTTTAGCCATGCTTGGTTATCTAATTCGACTGACGGCACTGCGGATTCAGGCCAAACAATTAAGGAAGCTTTGCCAATATAAGGGCTAGAAAGCTTAATATAAGTATCTTTGATTTTTTGTAAGTAGCTTGTTTCCCACTTCATGGATTGGGGAATATTGCCTTGTACAAGCGCCACTTCCGTAGTTTTTGACTCCAGAGGGGTATACCACTGATAGCTCTTGATGATTAAAGGAGCGAAAAGTAGTACGGCAGCGGCGACTAACGGCGTAATACGGCGACGTACCAACGCAAGCACGAGTAACCCACTAATACTAAATAATATTAGAGTTATCAGTTCTACACCAAAGATGGGGGCAAGGCCTTTCATTGGGCCATCAATTTGGCTGTAACCGAATTGAAGCCATGGGAAGCCTGTAAGAACCCAACCTCGTAAAAACTCGGTGAGCTGCCAAATGGCTGGAGCGGCAAAGACTAATCGCCATATTGTTGATTGGGGAAAGAATTTGCTGAGTAGATAACCAAATAACCCAGTGTAGAGGGAAAGGTAAGCTGCAAGCAGGATCACCAATAGGACATTAACAACCTCTGGCATTCCACCAAAGTCAGCAATGCTGACATACACCCAATTAACGCCCGAGCCAAATAGCCCAAAGCCCCATGCAAAAGCAATCGAAAAAGCTTGTTTAGGGGAGCGTTGTAGGGTCAGTAGTTGGAGAAATAGGATGGAAAGGAGAGCTGCAGGCCAGAGGTCAAATGGCGAAAAAGCCAGTGTACCACTGGCTCCGAAAATGAAAGCCAGTAGTAGTCTTAACCACTGACTTTGATAGTATGACGTTAAGTTCATTAACTCTTTTCTTCATCTAAGTTTGGTGCAGGCGCGCCATCTGGAATTTTTACGTGAAGTAAAATAATTCGGCGGCTATCCGACATGGCAACTTTAAATTGATAGCCATCTATAGTGATGGATTCACCTCGAGAGGGTAGATGACCAAAGGCTTGCATAACAAGGCCACCGACAGTATCCACTTCTTCGTCGCTAAAGTGAGTCTCAAACGCATCATTGAAGTCTTCAATTTGGGTTAAGGCTCTAACTGAGTAGGAGTGCTGACTTAGCTGACGAATATCGACATCATCTTCATCATCGTACTCATCTTCAATTTCGCCAACAATAAGCTCTAAAATATCTTCAATGGTAACAAGACCAGAGACACCGCCAAACTCATCAATGACAATAGCCATATGATAGCGTAGTGAACGGAACTCTTTTAACAACCGGTCGACCCGTTTGCTTTCAGGTACAACAACCGCTTGGCGCAACACTTTATCAATACTGAATGGCTCAGCGTCTGTACGCATAAATGGCAGCAAATCTTTTGCCATTAGTAGCCCTTCAATATGATCTTTATCTTCGCTGATGACAGGGAAACGTGAGTGTGCGGATTCGATAATAACATCAAGGCACTCATCCAGAGTTTGATTACGTTTTAAGGTTACAATCTGGGAGCGCGGGATCATAATGTCACGTACCCGCTGATCGGCAATATCCATGACGCCTTCTAACATGTCACGGGTATCAGGATCGATAAGGTCGTTCTGCTCGGAATCACGGATCAGCTCGACCAAGTCACCACGGTTTTTAGGTTCAGCGTGGAAGAGTTGGTTTAATAGTGCAAAGAACCCTTTCTTAGGACCAGGGTTGTCACTACTCGAAGAGTTATCGTCGCTCATGGCGTTTTATTAATTATTCCTCAATTGATGATAATGGTTAATTTAGCTAAATAAGTCAATTGCTTAGGTTTTTAACTCTGCCAAATATATATTCAACGGCGTGAGATAACTATGGTATTTACTCCCAAAAAACGCGATTAGACTTATTCAGCTAATATTTAACATAAAAATAGACCGTGGGTCATTCTTTTTCTGCAAGATAAGGATCAGCATAGCCCAATTCAGCTAAAATTTCCGTTTCTAGGCTCTCCATTTCTTCTGCTTCATCGTCTTCGATATGATCATAACCAAGCAGATGCAGACAGCCATGTACAACCATGTGCGCCCAATGCTCCTCGGCACTTTTTTGCTGTTCGATGGCTTCCTGTTCAACCACTTGACGACAAATAATCAGATCGCCAAGTAGAGGTAATTCTACCTCTGGTGGCGCTTCAAAAGGAAAAGATAACACATTTGTTGGTTTATCTTTCCCCCGATAAGTCAGGTTTAAATGGTGACTTTCTTCTTCATCAACGATGCGGATTGTCACTTCACTTTGTGGTTGAAACTTAGGGAGTACGGCTTCTAACCAACGTTGAAACAGTGCTTCATCAGGTAGCCCTGTTGTTTCTTCGCAAGCGAGCTGTAAATCAAGAATGACTTCACTCATTTAATTATTTCCTGCTTTTCTAACGCTTTTTGCTGTTCTTTTTCTTCTCTAATTTGTTGACGGCGTTTGTTGTCTTGTTCTTCCCATTTTTCATAGGCAATAACAACTTTTGCGACAACAGGGTGACGAACAACGTCTTCGCTGTGGAAGAAATTAAAGCTAAGTTCATCAACATCAGAAAGCACTTCAATGGCATGACGTAAGCCTGATTTATTACCGCGAGGCAAGTCGACCTGAGTAATATCCCCCGTGATGACGGCTTTTGAATTAAAACCGATACGGGTCAGGAACATTTTCATCTGCTCAATGGTGGTGTTCTGGCTTTCATCTAAAATAATGAAAGCATCATTGAGGGTGCGACCGCGCATATAAGCCAGTGGTGCTACCTCAATAACATTACGTTCAATCAGTTTTTCAACTTTTTCGAACCCTAGCATTTCAAATAATGCGTCATACAGTGGGCGCAAATAAGGATCTACTTTTTGACTGAGGTCACCGGGTAAAAAGCCAAGTTTTTCCCCCGCTTCAACAGCAGGGCGAGTCAGCAAAATACGCCGTACTTCTTGGCGCTCTAAAGCATCTACGGCGGCTGCAACGGCAAGGTATGTTTTACCTGTACCCGCGGGGCCAATGCCAAACGTAATATCGTGATCTAAAATATTCGCTATATATTGCGCTTGGTTTGGTGTGCGAGGCTTGATAACACCACGTTTGGTCTTGATATTAACGGCTTTACCATAATCTGGAATACTATCGGCAGCCTGCTCTAGTACGCGGCTTTCGGAGATAGCAAGGTGGATTTGCTCAGGGTCAATATCGGGGATCACACCGCGTATTGGAGCGGTATCAACATACAATTGGCGTAAGATTTTACTGGCCGCTTGGATATTGAGTGGTTTGCCTGATAGCTTGAAACGGTTATCACGACGATTAATTTCAATCGCAAGTCTACGCTCAAGTTGCTTGATATTATCATCAAATGGCCCGCAAAGGCTCATTAAGCGTTGGTTATCTGCGGGCTCTAGAAAGATTTCTTGTGTTGCGATTTGCAACGGTTTTTTATCGGTCACTGAGTATCCTATCGTTAGGGTTGGTAACTACCAACACCAAGCTCATCTTCTTTACGAGTACGTGCGATGACAGAAGCGGGTGATTCGTGAACGCGCAAGCCCATTTGGTCTTCTGTGCGGATCACTTTACCGCGTAGTGAATTGGCATAAACGTCAACGATCTCTACATCAACAAACTTGCCAATCATATCAGGTGAACCTTCAAAGTTCACAACACGGTTGCTCTCTGTACGACCTGAAAGCTCCATAACGTTTTTACGTGAAGGGCCTTCGACTAAAATACGTTGTACCGTACCTAACATAGCACGGCTGTAGCTCATTGCTTGTTGGTTTATGCGCTGTTGAAGGAGATAGAGACGCTGTTTCTTCTCATCTTCGCTCACGTCATCGGGTAGATCAGCGGCTGGTGTACCTGGGCGTGGTGAGTAGATAAAGCTAAAGCTCATATCGAAGTTCACATCAGCGATCAGTTTCATGGTTTTTTCAAAATCATCATTGGTTTCACCAGGGAAGCCAACAATAAAGTCAGAGCTAATGAGAATATCCGGACGTGCTTTACGTAATTTACGGATGATAGCCTTGTATTCAAGCGCGGTGTGTGCGCGTTTCATTAATGTCAAAATACGATCTGAACCGCTTTGCACTGGCAAATGTAGGAAGCTAACTAGCTCAGGCGTATCTTCATAGACTTCAATGATGTCATCAGTAAATTCAATTGGATGGCTAGTCGTGAAACGAATTCTGTCGATACCATCAATCGCGGCAACCAAACGAATTAATTCAGCAAAAGTACAGATTTCACCATCAAATGTTGCGCCACGATAAGCGTTAACGTTTTGACCCAATAGGTTTACTTCACGTACACCCTGCGCCGCTAATTGAGCAATTTCAAACAGGATATCATCACAAGGACGGCTAACTTCTTCACCGCGTGTATAAGGAACAACGCAGAATGTGCAATATTTATTGCAGCCTTCCATGATGGAGACAAAAGCGGTAGGGCCTTCCGCGCGTGGTTCTGGCAGACGGTCAAATTTCTCAATTTCAGGGAAACTGATATCGATAACAGGGCTACGGCTTCCTTTAACCTGATTAATCATTTCAGGGAGACGGTGTAGCGTTTGTGGACCGAAAACAATATCGACGCTTGGTGCGCGCTGGCGGATAAAATCACCTTCTTGAGACGCAACACAGCCGCCGACACCAATAATGATATCAGGGTTGCTATCTTTGAACGATTTCCAGCGACCAAGCTGATGGAAAACTTTTTCCTGTGCTTTTTCACGGATTGAACACGTGTTCAGCAGCAGTAAATCTGCTTCTTCTGGAATCTCAGTGATCTGATAACCATGGGTGCTTTCTAATAATGAAGCCATTTTTGATGAGTCATACTCATTCATTTGGCAGCCCCATGTTTTAATATATAACTTTTTATTCGTCGACATGTCTATATCCGGTGTTTTCGAAGTGGCTTAGTATAATGGACTCCGAAACGCGTTGTATACCCGTTATACTTTGAGCATAGAGCCTTTATGCGTAGTTGCTCGAAATATAATGGATATAAATCCAAAGTCCTGTCCCGTTTTGGGAAGGCGCACGCATTTTTGATCATAAACATCACTCTATGATATGAAAAATGCCAAAATAGCCTGAGTTAGTACCCAAAGGCTATGTAATACGCGGTCTCAAAGACAGGTTATCGCCTATTTTTTTCAAGATTAACCTGTATTGTATTCATTTGCAGCATCAGTGACCAGAGTCTCTGAAAGAGATATTCCCTGTCAGCGTAACAATTTTTCGGTACACTACGTAAATCAAATAGTTAATAGTAGCTAATGTAATGAATAAATTAACAGAATATTATGATGTTGTCGTCGTTGGTGCGGGTATGACTGGTGCCGCCGCGGCTCTTGGGTTTGCTCAAGAAGGGATGCGTGTTGCATTACTGGAAAAAGCAGAGCCAACCGCTTTTGACGCCAATAGTGCTCCTGATGTCCGTATTTCTGCCATTAGCCGTTCCTCTGTCGATTTACTTAAACAGTTAGGTGCTTGGCAACATGTTGAAGCAATGCGCAGTGCGCCTTATCGACAACTTGAAACATGGGAAGAAGAAGGGAGCAACGTTGTTTTTGACGCCCATGATTTAGGGTTGCCTGAACTTGGTTTTATGGTAGAAAACCGAATATTGCAGCTGGCTCTGTGGCAGGAGTGTGAAAAATACGCCAATCTTGAACGTATTTGCCCCGCTCAATTACTGTATCTTTATCAACCTAAAGGCCAAAAAGAGTGGGTAGTCTCTCTGGATGATGGGCGTGAGCTACAAGCGAAATTAGTCATCGGTGCGGATGGAGCAAACTCCCAAGTACGTAAATTAGCAGGAATTGGCAGCCGTGGTTGGCAATATCGCCAGTCTTGCATGTTGGTCACCGTCCAAACAGCAGGGCCGCAGCAAGATAAGACATGGCAGCAATTTTTCCCGTCAGGCCCTCGGGCATTTTTACCGCTTTATGATCATTGGGCCTCGCTGGTGTGGTATGACAGCCCAGCCAAAATCCGCCGATTACAATCAATGTCGATGGAGCAACTGACTGGGGCGATTACGGAAGCTTTTCCTGAACGTTTAGGGAAAGTCACCGCATATGCTTCCGGCGCATTTCCGTTGACACGCCACCATGCGAATCGTTATGTGATTGGGGGGCTTGCGTTGGTTGGCGACGCCGCACATACCATAAACCCACTGGCAGGACAGGGGGTTAACCTAGGCTATCGAGATGTTGATGTTTTGCTGAAAGTGGTTACACAGGCAAAAGAGTACCTTGAACCTTGGTCTTCCGCAGAGGTATTAAAACGCTATCAACGTCGACGCTTGCCAGATAACTTAGTCATGCAAGCGGGGATGGATGCATTTTATATGGCATTTAGTGAAACGCTACCCGGCTTGAAAATGTTAAGAAACCTTGGTCTTATGGCTGCTCAACGTGCCGGTGAAGCGAAGAAAATCGCATTAAAATACGCATTAGGATTATAAATTTCATCCTAAATAACCTAAGTTGCGGATAGAAATTGCATTAATGCCCAAGTTGCGATTAGAAAGTTTGACGAGAACCTCAATAATCGCAAGAACTTGGGCAATGATTAATGTTGAAAAAATACACACCGACTCAAAGTCGTATGGATGATTACAGCGCAGATGATATGCGCTGTAATGACTTGAGCGGTAACCAACTTATTTGCAGTTAACAAATACGCTGTTTATTTTTTGCTAATATCCACCGGTTTTGGTTGGTCAGCTACAACATCAAAATTTTCTTCAGTAATAATTGAATCAATGCTTTCGCCTTTTGCGGCAAACGCATTGGCTAATTTTTCAGTATCTAACTCTTTTTCCCAACGGGCAACGACGATACAAGCACAAGCATTACCCACTAAGTTAGTTAGTGCACGACACTCAGACATGAAACGGTCGATACCTAGAATCAAAGCCATGCCTGCAACAGGAATGCTTGGCACCACCATTAGAGTCGCTGCCAAGGTAATAAAGCCAGCGCCTGTCACACCTGCTGCGCCTTTAGAACTGATCATTGCAACCAGTAACAGTGAGATTTGTTCCCAAATAGTCAGATCAATATTTGTCGCTTGAGCAATAAACAGTGCGGCCATGGTCATGTAGATGTTGGTTCCATCAAGGTTAAATGAGTAACCTGTTGGGATAACCAAGCCAACTACGGATTTTTCACATCCTGCATGTTCCATTTTTCTCATTAAGCTAGGCAATGCGGCTTCAGACGATGAGGTACCTAATACTAGCCATAGTTCATCTTTAATGTATTTGATCAGTTGAATGATCGAAAAGCCATTATATTTAGCGACAGCACCAAGCACTATCAAAACGAACAGTAATGATGTGATATAGAAGGTCATAATCAGCATCATTAAGTTGCCGATTGAAGAAATACCGTACTTACCTATAGTAAATGCCATGGCTCCGAATGCACCAATAGGAGCAAGTTTCATCAGCATGGCAACCATCTTAAAGACAGGCTCTGAGAAGTTTTGCAGTAATTTAACGATAGGCTCGCCATGCTTACCCGTTGCAGCAAGAGCCAGACCAAAAATGACGGCAATAAACAGTACTTGCAGAATATTACCGTTAACGAGCGGGCTAATAACGGTATCAGGAATGATATTCATTAAAAAGCCAACAATAGAGGATTCATGGGCTTTTTCTACATATCCTGCCACTTTACTGCTATCGAGTGTTGCTGGGTCAATGTTAAGCCCCGCACCGGGACGAATGATATTCGCGACAATTAGGCCGATAATCAGTGCGATAGTCGAGAAAGTGATGAAATAAAGCATCGCTTTCCCTGCAACGCTACCAACCGCCTTCATATTGCTCATACCGGCTATACCAGTAACAACGGTTAAGAAAATAACAGGTGCGATGATCATCTTAACAATTTTAATGAAAGCATCACCGAGTGGTTTTAAGGATTCTCCAATATCAGGGAAAAAGTGACCAAGTGCGATACCAAATAAAATGGCAACAATAACTTGGACATAAAGGATCTTATAGAGTGGTTGTTTTATAATGTTTTGCATAAATCTTCTCTGTAAAATATTGCATCACTGCAAATTATAATTATTAGGATTTGAGAACGTTTTTATTTTGGGAATGATAGGTTGGATGAAATTTGAGTCATGGCAGAAGGCAGAGTGCTCCTGACGCCATTAACCGAGTCTAACCAAAATTCACGCGGAGATTATCACTATTATTAGTTACGATAAAATGATTAAAGTCACATATTCGATAATGAAGTTATCTAAAGGTAAATAAAATTAACTAAGTGTTACTTTTCGAAGCTAAATGATAAGTGTAGATAACTATTCGAAAGTCAAAAATAGAGAAGTAAGATGAGATGATACAAAGAGGTCAAACAGGGAGTAGCAAGCGTCCAGAGCAGGCGTAGCCTAATCTTGAGATACTTTTCTGTACTGATAAGCGGAAAAGAGAAAAGACATCCATTTAGGCCATTCGGCTCGTTATTCTTTGTAGTTATTAGTTATAACAAAAAGTTCAATTCACTGAATAAAGCCATCGTCTATAAGGTCATCATAAACATAGCTTATCCAGTGAATTGAATACGTGATTATAGCAGCTCAACAATACCTTTTTGACCGTCGACTTTAACACGCTGACCATTTTTAAGCGTATTCATCACACGACGGATACCCATAACCGCCGGTAATCCTAATTCGCGAGCGGTTACTGCGCCGTGAGAAAGCGGGCCACCACTTTCGGTGATAACGCCACTTGCTCGATAAAAAAGTGCTGTCCATGCAGGATTGGTGGTACGAGCAACCAAAATCGCGCCTTGAGGGAATTGGGCAAAATCTTCAGGCCCATGAACTAAAAAGACTTCACCTTCAACGGTGCCAGCGCTGCCAGCTAACCCTTTTAGGGATGACCCATCGTCTTCGGTTTCTTCTGATATTTCGCCATAAACCCATTGCGGTGTTGTACTTCTAGCCTGTTCATAGCCTGCTTTGTTGCTGCTTATATGTTGGCGTAATTCGCTAAATGCTTGAGTAGTTTCAGCGTTAATAGCGTCTGCTAACTGCTGTTCTTTCGCAAAATAGATATCCGAGGCTTGATCAATGACACCGCGGATCACCAAGCGCTCACCTAGGGCATGTAAGCCCCGGCGCATAGGTAAAGCCAGGCGAGTGGTTTGGTAATGCTCTAAATCATCTAATGCAGTGTATACCCGCGCCAACCTAATTAACTCTTGCATAAAATAACGCAACTCTTCTGGCGTTTGCGAGATGATCTCAAATTCGGTTTTTGACTGAGCAATTTTTTTACTTAACGCATCGCTGGTTTGTCCATCATTTTCTAAATCCGCCATTGCGCTTATTTGTGTAAGAACAATATGAGGGGCATCTAGCCATGTAGGGTGGTAGGCATCAAAGTCCATTTCACGATGACCATGGTTAGTTAAAAATGCGGTAAATTCAGTGAAAAAGTCGGGATGCGCTTGCTTCAATGTATCCATAATTGAATCTGCATCGATAGCTTTTAATAGCGCAAATAATTTCGCATCATGGCGAACAAGGCGTGATAAGCTCCATAATTCGTTATTCACTTGCCCTGTTTTGGTCTCTGACATTGCAATTAGACTATCAAGTGTCTTATGAGCTAACTGTTCATCCCCTTGATAAAGCATTTTCAGTAAGGCGATTAAGGCTGCGTATAATGAGCGTTGAGTAAGTGAAATCGCAATGTTCGGTAAAAAGTAATCAGAGCCTAATTTATTGATCCTTTGTATGTAATCCCACAGTTCACTCAATTTTTTCTCTTGGAGAGGCTCTTGGTTAAGGGCGCCAATTCCAATCAAATATCGGTCGAGGTCTCGCATCCAAGTAATAGGTAGCTCTTGTACCCATGCAAATTTACGGGCAATTTCAGGCAATGAAGATAAGAGAGTGGGTAAATCATTCATCATTGATGTAGGAAGACGGTTATGGTAAAGCGCAACGGCGTTTTGGTTACCATAAATATAATAATCTTTCATCGTGAACCATTTACCATTAAAGGAAGGTAGCCCCATTAAATTTAAACTGTAGTTCAAAGAGGCATGGAAACCCGCCTCACACATATCCCATGTCAAAGGTGTGATTGGATTAGGGAAACGTTCTGCCGACTCGTCGCGTGTCCAAATTGGGGCAATTTGAGTCACATTACGTGATTGTAATAACCATAATTGTTGGTCATGAAATGCCCACTCAATATCTTGAGGGAACTGAAAATATTGCTCTGCACGAATGGCGAGCTCGGCGACTGCTTGGCACTGTTCAGAAGTTAGTGTTGTTTGATTTTTGGCAGGGCTCACTAAAGGGAGTATGTCCGTTCCCTTATCGGTCATAACAATTGCACGCTGCTTCTCGGCGATTTCTTGGTGAACGATTTGCAAGGAATCGCGATCAACTTGGTATTCATCAATAGGCTCTTCACCACCAACAACGGTTTCTCCTAATCCAAAGGCAGCGTTAATCAGTACAGATGATAAATTACCCCGTACAGGATCAATTGAGAAGGCAACCCCGGCGGCTTCATTTTCACGTACGTCTACCATACGCTGTAATACAACCGCCATCGCGGCATGTTGATGGGGTAACTGTAAATGTTGTCGATAAAGCATGACATGGGTATGCCAAAGGGAAGCATAGCATTGGCGGATCGCATCATGAAGCGACGGGAGATCGCGTACGCCTAAAATAGTATCGTGTTGGCCTGCAAATGCGGCTCCTGGCATATCCTCTAGTGTCCCTGAAGAGCGCACAGCCAGAGGAACATGAGTTAATTGACTATCATGTAAGCGGGTTGATAACAGGGTGGTCAGGCTATCAGGCAATGGCGCCGAGAGTATGAGTTGTCGGATAGATTCGCTGGCATTTTGTTCATTGTCAGGGTGTTGAGCAAGGAGTGAACTAATTTGTCCAAATAAAGGGGAAATGAATTGCTTGTAGGCTTCGCAAGAGAGGATTAAGCCGTCAGGAACAGGGAGGGCTTGGATTGTTTTTGCCAAACTAGCCCCTTTACCACCACTGATAGCAATATCTGCCGCTTGAGTATCATTTAGACTATAGATGAGTTCCATTTTCCACCTTCTTTTTCTTAAATAGGAAATGCAGTACAAGTAATGCCAACAAAGCACCAACAATGACGTCGATACCGTAGTGGTAGTGAAGATAAACCGTTGCAACAATGAGACCTGCTGCTAAAGGGGTTAGGCACCATGCGATTTTTCGGTAGCCTGTTTTGAATAAAAAACCAACGATATACAGGGTGATCCCTGTGTGTAAGCTTGGGAAAACATCCATTCCAGTGATCCCTTTTTCCACCATACCCGTCAGAAAAAGGGTCATTGCACCATTGTGGACAGGGTAAGTAAATAATGTTGGGAAAGCACCGTATGGCCCGACAGCAGGCAAAATGAAATAGCCAATAAATCCAAAAAAATACATCAACATTAAGCCCAAAAAGTAATGCTCAGAGGTGTTTTTTTTGCGTTGTAAAAAGAAAAATAGAGCACTACCAATAACTAAAAAGTAAAAGCTGAAATAACAAAAAGCAATTAACTCACTGAACCATGGGGCTTGAAGAGCGATCATATGCTCTGGAAGGCTTTTATTAAGCCAAAGATAACTGTCTATGGTGTATAAGAGATGATCCGCGCTCCATGAATAAAAATGAATTCGAATGGCTTTAAACAGTGGGAAGATGGACCAGCAAGCGATAAGTTGTAATAAACCTACCCAATAGAAACGCGGGGATTGCCATTTGGGAAGTTTGCTACAGGCGACTAATAGGATCCAAAAGATGCCGCCAGTGAGTACCGATGGCCAAAGAGTCTCTGTCAGATCTGAGCCAAAAACCCCAATGCACCCTAAAAGCCAGATAATAAATAATTGAATGGCAAATAGCCGATTAAATAAATGTAGATAGTGTGTTTTTAGCATGGAGCAGAGCCTTTGTATTGAATAATTTTATAACCAATAAAGGCACTGATAAAACTCGGAATAAGTACCGTAGGCCAGATGAAAGTAAAACAAGCAAGTAAGGGTAACCAAACTAAACTGGCTAATCCTCCTCCTAATATTTTAAAAAAAGTGATGGTGTTACGTGCATCGGCATAAGTCGCTGCAAACCGAGAGGCCAGTAAAATAGGAATAAAGATAAACATTAAAAAGAAGCCAAGCCAACGCCAAGTTGTACTGTGAGTTGAGGGGCGAGCGTCGGGAAGTAATTGGGGTGTTGGGTTGTGTTGGTAACGTAAAAATGCCTCTGCATAGGAATCGCCTTGCATGAAAGCGTGGCTAGCATACTGTTCAGCGTGTTTAAAGGTTTCTTCATCAGGGCAATTAACGGAAACATCATCCAGAGATTGTGAGATTTGAGTATGGATGCGTTTTTCCCATTCGCGATCGGACTCTTCATTTTCTTGGGCAGTAATCTGGATTGGTTTGCCAACATAGATTTCGGCATGACTCGCAAAGCGGTCGGGCATGGCATAAAACAGCCCTAATGGCACGATATTAAATTCAATCTGTTGAGAGAGTAAAGTGCGAATGATCCGTGCTGCACCACGTTGATAAGGCAATGGTCGGTGGCCCCATTCACTACTTCCCTCTGGGAAGAGAAACAGTGAGCCTCCTGCTTTGAGATGCTCAACACCCGCATCAACTGGGTTTTCGAAGCTGCTTGCACTGATCCCTAAACGTTCTTTATCTTTTTTGCGTACGACGGGAATACCCGTGAAATAAAGGCGCATGATAAAGCTATTGAGCAGTTGGATGGATGCGAGTGCTTGCCCCAGTGGAGAGACTTTTAAGGTTAAATAGCCATCAAAGGCACTGTTGCGATGACTACACAAAAAGAGAGTTGGTTTATTAGTTTGCTGTAGTGGCACATGACCGACAAGGGAACAATTTGGGTAGTATATGCGACGAATAGTTGATGAAACTATGCGGTAATAAAGGGGCAATGGCTTCCCTGCAAGAACTAAAGGTACTTCTTTATTTTGACCCATGAGACTTTTTTACCTTTGTGTATACCTGAAAAACACACATAAAATTCGAATAATAAATCTTGCCAGTGTCACATTAAATTGCGACATCATAAGTGTTTAGCTGTTTATCATTATGTATGTTTATCTACGGATAAAGTTATATATGAGCTCACTTAATACATATTTGAGATAAGTCCGAACGGAAAGCCATCTTAATCAGCACGCTTTTTGATTTAATGTCGCAATATCAAAAGCGAGCGTGCGTAAATTAGGAATATGTCCAACTAATCCTCGGTGAGTACGAGCTTGATTAATAAACACATAATTTTCACCTAATGGCGGTGTTTCTGTTTCACATAAAATGGGGTGCTCCCATCCTTTAAGTAAACCATCGATCGGAAGGTGGTCATCGCCTTTGGTGAGCGCCTGTTCAACTAAATTAGGGTAGTGCTTTTGTATCGCTTTTGCGTTCAAAAATAGTTGCCCTTGGTCATAGACGGCGCATTTGACTGTTTGATGGTTATCACTCAAAAACCAGGTTTGAGAAACTGACTGTTCGGCGGCATGGCGTATAGACACACATTGACTAAAGGCTTTTGCACTCATTAGGTTATTTGCTAGCTCTTCACGTAGGTGTTCCGTGGAGGCAGAGATATTGGCTGTGGGTGAGCGATAAGGGCCGAGAGAGAAGCTTTTCCAGCATTCTTCATCATAAATATCAAATTCTTCGACTAGATTACCTTTTTTATCTATGACTTGAGGAGAGCTAGGAAGCAGCTGGTAGGCACTAGGGCAACTGGCAATATCATCAGCAGAAAACCCATGAAAGAGTTTCCCTGCTGGGTAATACCCCGATTGAATCAAGGCTAAAGATTGAAATGTTCCAACCCAAGGAGGACCAAAAGCATACCATTTAGCAATGCTGTCGCGATTTTTTTGTGTTGCCGATTGTTGTAGATAGTAGCGGATCGCACAGTTTGATGATGAATGAGCAATCAGTAATATTTTTTGCTGCTCCCCATAACGTTGTTTTACTTGATGGATTTTGGCGTCAAGTTGAGCGGCTAAATGGCGGTGATCTGCGCGCCAATCATATGCAAGGAAAAATAGGTCAATACCATCGCGATAGCCTAATGCTTTTTCTAAGAGCTGCTTTAACGGTGCGGTGATTAAATTCTCGATTAAACCAGGAATAACTGAGAAGCTGTGTAGTTGTTGGACACCAATATGAGCAGCGGAGTCCGTATATTGATAATGGTTCTGTCGAATTAAGCTACGATAGTCTCCCCAAATTAAGGTTTTTTTTTGCCTATCGTATAACTGACTTCCTAAAATACCTGGTAGGTAAATAATGGGCAAATTCAGTGTATGGTTAATTAATCCAGCATGACGCAGTTGTTTTGCAATGGCTGCTATCTTAATCGCGTAATAAGCCCGATTTAACGGCATAATTCACATCTCTTATTGAAAACATGAAAATGAGAAAAGTGCTAATTAGAATGAGAGTAAAATAAAAGTTAATTGCACTTTTCCAGATTGTAATATTCGTTTTTCTCTTCTACTTGTTCGTTTACCTATGCGCGAAACTGGATTGGTATCACTAAGAAGTTGTAGAGCTGCTCGGGCATACCGTTCGAGCAATTTGAAATATCTTTTATAATATACTTTTTTCAGGTGTGATAGATATTTTGTGTCATTTCAGTAAACACATTAAAAAGGAATGATGCATGGCACAATCTTTCATTTTCGGTAAAATCCTAAAAGTATTTTAAGAGGATAGTATTTTGACTTCATTGATTAAATAACGCAATGACGCCACATTATCTGCGGAACCCGTCGAACAACAAGCCTAGTGAAGCTCATATGGGGAATGTTGGAGTAAAGACCTCATGTGACATAAGGCTGCTTTCGAGTCTCAACAAGTGAGAAAGCACCAAACTAAGATATTGAATAAAATTGACTACGAGCACACTTCTTTTATTTTCAGCACAAGCCATTCAAATAGTTACTGAAAAATTGAGAATACTGATCGGCTCTTTTTTATCTTTAATGTATTACTGTGAAATATTGTCAAATGTAATACCGTAAATGTTAATCTTCTTTGTTATTAAAAAATAGGAGTGTGAAGGATAGTGTTAAGCTCATTGTTTTTTTACTCGTAAAAAAGAGCTATGATAATTACTTGGAAGTAAAAAATTAATAATATGCAGAGGGATTATGAAAAAGAAAATATTAGTTTCGATATTAAGCCTTTTATTAATATCAGTTACGGGGTGTAATGATTCTAATGAAAGCTCAAATACCACTCCATCTCAGAAAAATAAAGCAGAACAATCTGAGTCAAAACAGAAAAACACTAACTTCAATGAAGCTAAATTGGCCCAAAAGATTGAAAAAGGTAATTTATGGACATATGCCATTGAGGAGGAATTTGGCAATATAATAAGGAAAAAAACATCAGTGATATCAGGTGGTTTAAATCCTAATATTTTAAATAATACAAAAAGTGTATTAGATTCATTCAGTTCTGATAAAAATATGACACTTAACCTTCCGGCTTTTAAAGCAATTGATAACAAAACGGATCTAAAAAATAGGGCAGAAATAAGTGGAAGCTTACTGTCATTGGACATTACTTTTTCAATGCATTTCAATAATTCAGAACTAAATAATATCAAAGAAGCATTTGATTATATGGCGACGCTTTCCCCAGAGATCCCTGAATTAGACGCTGCAGGTATTGCTTATGGTAAAAGTTATGTTGATTTATATGAAAAAATGATAAAATTAGGTGATTATGCCATTATCAAAAAAACATATCGTTTAGATGATTATGCGCAAATGCAAGTGTTATACGACGATGCTAAAAAAGCCTACATCAAACTTATTGATGAAAAAGAAAAATTAGAAAATGCATATGAAAATTATTATCAAGATATGCATGTTGAAGAGCTTAAATTAGTGAAGGAAAAAGGCTTAATTATTCGTTTTCAAATTATGAACTCATTGGATCTACTGTCTAATACTATTGAGTCAATGGAGCCAGAGAAAATTGATTTGAAAGTACTTTCTGATGAAATTGCTAAAATTGAAGCTGAGTCAGTCGAGTTAGAAAAATTATTCGGCAATGAAGTGTTACTCAATAAAGAAAACATAAAAAGCTCAGATTATGCAGTTAAAGAATATTTAAGAAAATATCAACAAATTGTTATCGAATTAAAAGTGTTAGAGAAAAAAGCTAAGGAAGGCAAGAATGTGTCGAATGATATTGATACGATTTTTATAAACTATGAATCCTTGATAAAGGATTATAATTCATTAATAACAAAATAATAAATTTTTAATAGAAATGTTAATTGGGCTAACTCAGTTTTGAGCTAGCCCAACGAACTAAGTATTAATATCATCAGTGTTAATTCTTAACGGAAAATTATTAAGATAAATCAAAGGTCGTGAGATATCACAGGAGAAACAATTTTGTAATGAGTCAATGATTTCTCATTAAAAAGTGTCAATAATGCTACCTTGTTATTACCTGATAGGTATGCGGATAAAATATAGATATTTTTGTTTTCTGCGAAAAATGCTGACATACCAAAGGGAATGGCTACAGGGTTTTGCTGTTAGATGATTTCTCTCTGGTGTTTGATATACAGCAAAAGGCGTTAGAGTAAGTCAAAACTATTGTACCTAATAGTCTGGTGAATCAATGGCTCCCTAGTTAGCTTAGCTAGCCAATAAGCGCTGAGGGCTATCAAACAAAATTAAGCATCTTTTTGCTCTAAGAATAAGCGACTCAGCCGCGACTATCCGCGTGCGCCAAAGCAGTGGCAACAGAAGCCACAAGAAACGCTTTATACGCCCCATCCTATATAAAGTGAAAGAAGACAGCGGCGATGTGAAGAAAGCTGCTTAAACTGCTCTCGTTTCAAATTTAAAAGATAAGCAGCTCTACCTCTATGAAAGTGGAGTGGTAATTTATGGCTTTCTGTGGTGATTAAACGGCAAATTCTCGGGGTAAGCGACCTCTTTATTGCTCGTGTCGATGGGCTAATGGGCTTTCTTGAAGCATCAAATAGCCTCTATCCTCAAGCAAAGCACTATGCCGCTTAAAACACTACGATGTGTTTATGGTAGGTTTGAAACCTGTTTATTGAGCTAGATGAACAGGAGAATAAATCAGGCAATAAGATTTGGTTATAGGGATGACACTGTAATGGATACACTGTCTGATTATTTTTGTTTCTCTGAAAATATCTCAAGGTCATCTATACGATAGGTGCTGTTCATCGTTTTGCCGCTGACGAACACTAAGTGGGTATACGGAACGAAAATAGTATCTGAAATGGCTGTACATTGGTCTACTTAAGGCTCAGAAAAATAGATGATGCAAACCTGTAACTGAGCTTGAGTGATAAATGAAGTTGTCTCTTTTGAGAAAGTATAAGGGATACCCCAAAGGTATATTAGGTGAAAATTTTACTTTGAAGTGGAGTAGGGGGAGAGATGGCTGGGGTACCAGGATTCGAACCTGGGAATGCCAGGATCAAAACCTGGTGCCTTACCGCTTGGCGATACCCCAATATATCAGATTTTTTATCCCTAGTTAGGGATGGTGCGGGAGGCGAGACTTGAACTCGCACACCTTGCGGCGCCAGAACCTAAATCTGGTGCGTCTACCAATTTCGCCACTCCCGCAAAACATGGTGGCTATGACGGGATTCGAACCTGTGACCCCAACATTATGAGTGTTGTGCTCTAACCAGCTGAGCTACATAGCCATGTCATACAGTAAGACTGCTTTTTTAACTTCACTGCATGGGATTCAAGACAACCTACGAAGAGGAGAAGATGGCTGGGGTACCAGGATTCGAACCTGGGAATGCCAGGATCAAAACCTGGTGCCTTACCGCTTGGCGATACCCCATCCGAGGATGTCTTCTAAATTCGTTAATTTAAGATGGCTGGGGTACCAGGATTCGAACCTGGGAATGCCAGGATCAAAACCTGGTGCCTTACCGCTTGGCGATACCCCAATCTTAAATTCAATAACCGAGAAGGAAATGGTGCGGGAGGCGAGACTTGAACTCGCACACCTCGCGGCGCCAGAACCTAAATCTGGTGCGTCTACCAATTTCGCCACTCCCGCAAACATGGTGGCTATGACGGGATTCGAACCTGTGACCCCAACATTATGAGTGTTGTGCTCTAACCAGCTGAGCTACATAGCCATCTTTTTTGCATTACCTTCATCGGCGTTGCGGGGCGCATTATGCTAATTACAGCTAAGACAGTCAACTGCTTTTTTCACTATTTTTGTGAAAATGCGTCCGTTTGTTTGATGAATAATCATTTTGTCGATAAAGACAGCAAAAAACAAGTCATTCATCGAAAAAACTGTGACATGTCACATGAGAGTAATTGTATCCATCTTAATATGTTGGGATGCCAAACTAACAGTGAAATGGTGATCCAAAAGATCTATCAACGCACGATTTGCCTGTTTTTGGCGTTAAGGAAAAAGAATCTAATCCAGAGCAAAAACCAGAAATGGAGCAACAGTTTCTGGTTTTTGCTGGTGGGATTGTGAGATCAGTTATCAAGGAGTTTTTGGAGCAACTCCCCATTGAGCATAGCGCGTTTTGTTAAGGCGAAGGCGCCGATTGCTGAGGTATGCACTAATTGTGAGGTAACTACCGGTAAGTTTTCACGGAACTCTTTGAGTGTTTGGGTATCGATACAACTTTGGATAGCTGGCAGTAAGACTTGCTCGGCTTCCGTAATATCACCTGCAATAACCACCTTTTCAGGGTTAAACAGGTTGATTGCGATAGCAATGGCTTTACCGATTTGGCGGCCGACATGCTGTATCACCTCTGTCGCCAGAGGGTCATTTTTATTTGCAGCTTGGCAGATATGCTGTATAGAGCAACGTTCTAGTGTGAGTGAGCTAGTAAAACCTTGTTCTAGGCGCTGTTGAACACGGTTTTCAATAGCTTGATTTGAGGCGATAGTTTCGAGGCAACCAAAATTACCGCAATGGCACAAATCACCTAGAGGGTCCACTTGGATATGACCGATTTCACCGAGGTTACCACGGTGATTTAGTAAGATTTCATTATCAATGACCAGTCCGGCACCTGCACCGCGGTGGATCCGAACAAGTAGCGAGTCTTTGCAATCTTTTGTGGCTCCAAAGTAGCTTTCTGCTAAGGCAAGGCTACGGATGTCGTGCCCAACATAGCAGGTAATTTTGAAATGAGCCTGCAAATTATCGATAAGGTGCCAGTTATCCACTTTAATGTGTGGCATATAGTGAACAATGCCGCTGTGTGGGCTAACGAGGCCGGGTAAAATGACTGAGATGGCTATAAGCTCTTTAAGACGGCGTTGATTGAGCGCAATAAAGTCTTCTATCGCTTCAATCAGTTTTTGCTCTACCGCTTGCTGAGAAGGCGCTGAGATTGGATAGTGGGCATCGACAAGTAGCTTGCCGCTTAAATCATAAAGGGCGATAGTGGCATCATAACGACCTAAGCGCACACCTATCGTATGAAAGTTTTTATGCTCTGATACGATAGATATGGCACGTCGCCCCCCTGTAGAGGCTTGCTGGTCGACTTCTTTAATGAGGCCGCGCTCAAGTAGCTGACGAGTAATTTTAGTGACACTTGCGGGGGCAAGTTGGCTCTGCTCTGCAATTTGGATGCGAGATATAGGACCATGTTGGTCAATGAGGCTATATACCACGGCACCGTTGAGTTGTTTTACCAGATCAATATTACCAATTTGCTTTAGCGAGTGACTATGGTTCATCAGCTATATACTCATTTTTTGTAGACTTCCTCTCCGTTGACATAGGTTGAAAGGATTTGGAAGTCGTGGTTAAACGCAGTTAAGTTCGCAACTTTACCCGGCGCGATAGACCCTAAGTGGGATTCGACGCCAATCGCTCTAGCGGGGTAAAGTGTTGCCATTCTTAATGTTTCATCTAATGCGATACCGACATGTTCTACCGTATTTTTAACTGCTTCAATCATGGTTAGTGACGATCCACTGAGGGTTCCGTTCTCATCAACACATAATCCATTCCGGTAGTATATGGTTTTGCCTGCAAAGATAAAATGATCCATTTCACCAGTTTGAGGATCAATACCAGCAGGCGCGGTAGCGTCCGTAACTAAAACTAATTTATCACCTTTCAACCGTTTACTGTTACGAATATTTGCCCATTGTACATGAAGACCATCTGCGATAATGCCAGCGTACACTTCTGGAGTATCATAAATTGCCCCTACTAAACCAGGTCCGCGACCTGAAATATATGGCATGGCATTAAAGAGATGGGTTGAGAAACGGATACCCGCTTTAAAGCCGAGGCGCGCTTCTTCGTAAGTTGAATTTGAATGGCCCGCAGAAACGATAATGCCAGCATTGGTCAATTGGCGAATATAAGACTCACCCACGATTTCCGGTGCTAAGGTGACCTTGGTAATCGCATCTGCATGAGCGGCTAAATAATCAATCATTTGCGCAGAAGGCTGACGAATGAATTCAGGATTATGCGTGCCTTTTTTCACGATGTTGATGTAAGGGCCTTCTAAGTGTAGGCCGAGCGCTTGATGACGATGTGTTTTTAAGTACTCCATCATCACTTCTACCCCATGCTTCATCAGTTCATCGGAACAGGTAATTAAGGTTGGTAGAAAACTTGTGCACCCAGAACGCTCATTGGCTTTTTGCATTATCTCCAGATGCTTCAATGTCACATTTTCTTTGTTATCATTGAATTGGACGCCACCACAGCCATTGACTTGTAAATCAATAAAGCCGGGAGAAAGAATAGCACCTTGTAAATCGTGCTGCTTGATATCAGAGGGAAGTTCATCTAATGGGCAGATATCTTTAATAAGAGCACCATCTATGATGACAGCATGGTTATCTAATCTTTCATGACCTGTATAAATAATACAATGGGTTAATGCGTACATGGTATTTGGCTCCTGACTTCTGGAGAGATAAAACATCGGGTCACCGACCTGCTTCAACAGGTCGGGTGATCGAATGATTATGAGTTAAACTTTTCGATAATGTCAGATTCTAGCTGCGTAAAATATTTGAGTGTTTTTACTTTTAGCTCAAGCGTTGCGGGTTCATCACAGACGATCAATGCTTTTTGGTGCATTTGCACACAACTGATAGTCCATAAATGATTAACTGAACCTTCAACCGCAGCTTGAACGGCGTTGGCTTTGTTGGCACCCGTTGCCAATACCATCAGCTCTTCCGCATCCATTAATGTTGCGACACCTACAGTAAGGGCAAACTTCGGTACTTGATTGACATCATTATCAAAGAAACGTGAGTTAGCGATGCGCGTCTCGGGGGTTAATGTTTTGATACGAGTACGAGAGCGTAATGATGAGCCGGGTTCATTAAAGGCAATATGACCATCATTACCGACACCACCCATAAATAGATTAATTTTGCCATAAGACTTAATTTTATCTTCGTAGCGTTGGCATTCAGCATCCACATCCGATGCGTTACCATTTAGCAAATTGATATTTTCTTTTTGAATATCAATATGGTTAAAGAAGTTTTCATGCATAAAAGTATGGTAACTTTGCGGATGATCTTCTGGGATACCCACATATTCGTCCATGTTGAACGTTACAACATGTTTAAAGCTCACTTTGCCTGCTTGATACAACGCGATAAGCGCTTTGTATGTCGCAAGCGGAGTTCCACCGGTCGGCAAACCTAAAACAAAAGGGCGCTCGGCTGTTGGGTTAAAAGCGTTGATTTTATCTGCAATATATTGTGCAGACCAAATCCCAACGTCGTGAGCAGTTTTTAGTGGGAGAAGCCTCATGATACTTTACCTCTAGTAACAGTCTGTTAATTCTATGAAATCTGAAAGATCGCCATACTCTTTATGGCTTAAGTTACATGACATTTGTTGCAAATCAGCGATTGTACTCAATCGCCAGCATGTAACTTTGCTATTTTGAGTTGCTATGCCCCTGACTTTTTATTAACTAACTATAGGAAATTTCAGGGAGTATCGATTCTCTATTAGCTATACAGCTAAATCCAGTAGATAAGTTATTTTTAATCATAAAATAAGTTTTCAATAATAGCCACTAATTTAGGTGGATAATGAAAATTATCATTGACATTTATCACAAATCGAACCTATTTATTTTGTATCGCGAAAAAATTCATCTAGACTATGAAATTGCTACACTCAGACACCTAAATTATTATTATGGTGTATGAACAATAAGATCCTGTGAATGGGGCAATAATAGGGCTTTAAAGGGGGAGTTCGTGAATATTCTTAGCTACTTACAGCGGATCGGCAGGGCATTGATGGTGCCTGTGGCTGTACTGCCAGCCGCCGCAATCCTTATGGGGATTGGATATTGGATTGACCCAGATGGGTGGGGCGCCAATAGTGCAATCGCAGCGTTACTTATTAAATCAGGCGCAGCTATTATTGATAATATGTCTGTGCTGTTTGCCATTGGTATTGCCTATGGTATGTCGAAAGATAAAGATGGTGCAGCGGCGCTGACAGGGTTTGTGGGGTTCTTAGTGGTGACAACGCTGTGTTCACCAGCTTCTTACTCCATGATTATGAATGTTCCGCTTGAAAACGTTCCTGCTGCCTTCAATAAGATTAATAACCAGTTTGTGGGTATTCTGGTCGGTGTGCTCTCGGCTGAGCTGTATAACCGTTATAGCGGGGTGGAATTACCTAAAGCGTTATCATTCTTTAGTGGACGTCGTCTGGTTCCAATCCTGACTTCTTTCTTAATGATTATCCTTGCTTTCATTCTAATGTACGTATGGCCAGTCGTTTATAATGCATTAGTCTCATTCGGTGAAAGTATCAAAGATTTAGGTTCAGTGGGCGCAGGTATCTATGCCTTCTTTAACCGTTTATTAATCCCAGTTGGTCTGCACCATGCCTTGAACTCTGTATTCTGGTTTGACGTTGCAGGTATTAACGATATTCCTAACTTCCTCGGTGGCGCGAAGTCAATTGAAGAAGGTTTAGCGACGCCAGGCATCACAGGACGTTATCAAGCTGGTTTCTTCCCTATTATGATGTTTGGTCTACCAGGCGCTGCTTTGGCTATCTACCATTGCGCTCGTCCTGAAAATAAAGCCAAAGTTGCAGGTATTATGCTTGCGGGTGCTTTTGCTGCCTTCTTTACAGGTATTACAGAGCCACTTGAATTCTCATTCATGTTTGTGGCGCCTGTACTGTATGTGATCCACGCCTTATTAACCGGTATTTCTATCTATATCTCTGCCACAATGGAGTGGATCTCAGGATTCGGCTTTAGTGCAGGTTTAGTGGATATGTTACTGCAATCACGTAACCCTCTTGCGCTGCAATGGTGGATGTTGATTGTTCAAGGTCTCGTTTTCTTCTGTATTTACTATGTTGTTTTCCGTTTTATGATCACCAAGTTCAAACTGTTAACGCCAGGTCGTGAAGTGAGTGCAGGTGATGAAACAATTGACGGTTATGATGAAAACTTGAGCTCAGCTGATAGCACAGATAGTGATATTCAGAAAGAAGCCCGTCAATATGTCGCAGCTGTCGGCGGAAGTGACAATATTACAGGTATCGACGCATGTATTACTCGTCTTCGCTTGAATGTGAAAGATTCCAGTATTGTTAATGATGCGATGGCTAAACGCCTTGGTGCCTCAGGGGTTATTCGTTTGAATAAACAAAGCGTGCAAGTCATTGTAGGTACACGTGCTGAACTGGTCGCATCGGCGATGAAAGAAGTGATTGCGAAAGGCCCAATTGCAGCTTCTGCTTCAGCAACAGAAACTGAAAAAGCCAAGATAGCCGAGCCTGTGAAAACAAAAGGTGAAACAATTCTTTCACTGGTAGCACCTGTCAGTGGTGAAGTGTACTCCCTTGATGATGTGCCAGATGAAGCTTTTTCTAGTCGTATCGTTGGCGATGGTATTGCCATTAAACCAACCAGTGATGAGGTGCTTGCACCAGCATCAGGAACCGTCGTGAAAATTTTCGAAACTAACCATGCGTTCTGTTTAGAAACAGAAAATGGTGTTGAGTTAATTGTTCACATGGGTATCGATACTGTTGCTCTAAAAGGTGAAGGTTGTGCGCGTTTAGTGGAAGAAGGTAGTGAAGTGAAAGCCGGTACACCAATTCTGAAGTTGGATATCGCTTTCCTAGAAGCTAACGCTAAATCGATGATCAGCCCTGTTATTATCAGCAATATCGATGATTTTGCTGGTGTTGAAATTTTAGCTAACGGAAATGTGACCGCGGGTGAAACCGTGATCTACAACGTGCTAAAATAGTGGTTTGCTAATCAGTTATTGACAGAGTCAAAGGGAGGCGTAAGCCTCCCTTTTTTATTTATATACTCAGGGCTATATAAGGGTTGCCATTATACTTCGTCGTTGCCTTACTGAAGGGGCGATACTCACCGCGCAAAGTCGCTATTATGCGTATGCGATTTCGGATTTAAAGAAAAGTTTTGATTACAGTATCGCAATAAACACAGAAGAATCGATAACAGAAGCATTGAGCTATTTTTCAATGCTCCATGCAAAACATCATCACAAAGTGGCCTTATGGTCATTAATTCAAGATAAAATCACTAAGTTATGGATAATTAACAACTAATTTATCTATAACAATAAAGTATAGCCGAAACCATACTGCAAATTGGCGGCTTGATTTGGCATAAGAATAATATCCCAACTATTCTTATGCTCTTCACGTGACAATGAGACTACTCATGACAGTCAGCATCGTAGTGACAAACCGGAAAGAAACATTTTTCACACATAAAATAGGTATTAATCATTAAATTTCCTTACGTTACCTTTCTAATTGATAACATACAACACAGCCTTGAATGCGCCAGCATGGCTTCTTAAGTCCGTCTTCACTCCAGATTATTTCATTCTGTTACCTTACAATACATTTTATGTCTAATTCGGCTAGTGAATAATGCTCACTATGCGTATTTGTGACTATATAAGAGAAATTGATAAAAATAATTGCTGACTTAATCCTTAATTCCTATAATTTGAGCGCTATATTTAGGATATGGACGTTTGGATTCAAGCGGTCCATCAATTGCATTCATCATTTGATGGGCCACGGGTTATTTTTAAGTGCCATTTTTTATTAATTTGGATTGATTTGTCAGGACAGTATTAGCGTATTTTAACCTTATGAGCCTTGGGTGACGGCTAAGGGCGGTAGCGTATCAAAACATCAGAAATGCTTTACTTTCCAAATTTGAGTGAATACATCACCTCGCCGCCGAATTGTTTCGGGAAAATGAATCATAATGCCAATTGCCTTTGCTTAAATAAAAGGCTCATCGAATGAAAATTTACCGCCCATTATGGAATGAAGGCGCATTGCTCTCTCCGCAACAATTTCAACAGCAAGCGCAATGGGAGGCTTTCACTAACCAAGGTGTTTCCGGTTTATTCTCTCCCTTTAACTGGGGAGTGAAAAGTTGAACTGGATGAGTCATTTTTGTCGTCCGGTCGTTTACAAGTTCATCAACTAAGGGCATGGTTGCCGGATGGGGCGTTAATAGATACCCAAGTCAGTGATATCACTCCAGAGCCCCGAGAGTTAAATTCCACCGCGTTATCTCAAACTGACAGCATTGTGCTGGTGCTGGCCTTGCCACTCCTTCAACAAGGGATCATCAATGTTCAGAAAAAAGGGGGCTTTTCTGAACGTTCCCTTCGTTATCAGGAAGAGTGGGTGAATGTGCCGGATGTGTTTGGTCAGGATGATGAATCCATGGCAGTTGCCCGTTTTAATATTGCTGTCCGTTTTCAGCATGAAAATAATGATGCGTGGCAAACGTGTCCTATTGCACGCCTAACTCGTGATGGTCAAGGTGGCTGGGCAATAGATAGAACATTTATTCCCCTCCATGACGCAATTTTCAGCAAGCCGAGAATTATAAGAGCGATTAGCCTTGCTGAATCGCCAAATACGCTCCCGTTGCCAACGACTGATGTCCATGCGCCGTGAGAGCAATGAACGTTTAGCTGATTTTGCCGTCGCTGATGTTTCCTTATTTTGGTTGTTAAACGCCTTAAACTCCCATGCTAATGTTCTCATGAATTATGAAAGCTATCCACAGCGCCACCCTGAAATCATTTGGGCTGAATTGACCCGTTTGGCGGGGAGTTTATTAACCTTTTCGTTAGAGCATGATCTCGCGACCATTCCTGCCTATGTCCATGACGACCTCGAAAATACGTTTCCACCGTTGTTTGACTTGCTCAGTACCAATACTTATGTGACACTACGATTAAGACGTGAAATAAACGCAAGTGATATAGATCGGGACTATTATATTGACGCCCAAGCCATCTGTGAGGACTGGTTGGAAAATATAAATGTAAAATATATCGAAGTGTCAAATGATAAAGCAAAGCTAAAGCTTATTTTAGGTGAAAAAAACTGTAGCTCACTATATTTCATTACTTTATCGAAAGATTTAAATGGCTGGAAAATTGACTCAGTAGAATCTTTTTAAAAGAAAATTTATATAAATAAAGTGGTGAGTTAAATGGTCAATTTAGAAAAATCAATAATCTTATTAAATAGTGAAGCGGATAGAGTCGCATCTGAAAATTTAAGAAGATTCCAAAGTGGATAAAAGTCGAAACAGACAAACAACAGCAAAAATACTATTTTTTATCCGAGCATCTAGGGTATTTTCCAAAACAGATTGATATCAGTGACACAGATAAAGATAAAATCGGCTCACTGATAAAGCGTTTTGAAGAAATTCAAGCCGATGAAACAAAACAAGCGGAATACCAAAATATTACCCAACATGCGCTTTTTCTGTCGCGTTATGATTTAGAGAAAATAGGCTTTAGGGCCTTAACCAGTGAAACAAAAACGTTTGATTATTTAAACGGGTACATTCAACCCAAAGCCACTTATATCAGTGCGATATTTGATACTATTTTGGCTGAAGCTAAAGTGTCACCACGCCCTGAAAAAGGGATTATTGCCCATAATTATCAACGTTTAATTAATAAAATCAAAGGCAGTGCAACGGAGCACTACAATCCAGAAGAATACCGTCGCGCTTTCCATAACCCCATGTTTTCCCATATCGTGAATAAAACTATTGTCAAACACCCTAGTGATTGGTATTACAAAAAAACGATAGTGTATGGCAAAATTTTCTAAACATGCTGAGTGAAGAGGCTCCCTTATGGCGTTCTTACAGCGAAGAGTTTCTCGATAGTATGGTTTGGATGCAGGATGTGACTAACGAAAAAATTGGTCCTGAAGTGTGGCATATGCATCCGCTGGTGTTTTTGGATTCATTCCATAGTAAAAAGTATGATTTTTCAACTAAAGAAGGCACGATCCATGCAATTATTAGTGAGTGTAAAAATCAGGGAATTTCTTTAAACACACAAATAGCATACATTTTAGCAACTGTAAAAAGAGAGACGGGGGATGCATTTCAGCCTGTACGAGAAGGAAATTACGGAGGAAGAACGGTTAGTGATGAATATAGAAAGAAAAAATTCAGGTATTACCCATATTATGGTAGAGGTTATGTACAGATAACATGGAAATACAATTATGAGAAATACTCACAAAAACTAAATGTCGACATGGTTAATGAACCAGATTTAGCATTAAATCCAGAGTATTCATTGTTTATTTTAATTGATGGTTTTAAATATGGTGAATTTACAGGTAAGAAAATAACCGATTATATTAATGAGTCTAAAACTGATTTTTATAATGCAAGAAAGTGTATCAATGGATTAGATCAAGCAGATCAAATAAAAGGCTTTGCAGAGGATTACTTGGAAAAACTAAATAATGGCTTATTAGCATGAAAAAAAATTATTTTATATGTCTCCTTCTATTTATACAATTTTCTGTACATGGGCAAGAAATTCTTTGTGGCTGGTTAGATAATCCTACACCAGGAAATCTTTGGCTTATCGATCGTGATGCTGAGTGGAGTATATCTCAGCAAGGAGGGCGTGAATCGGAAGGAATTGAAAAAATTATTGATAATTCTATTGACCCTTCAGAAATAATTTACACTAACGGTAACTATGGTGTCAGGTGTGCCTGTTTATCTGTAGAGGTTGATAATAAATCAAAAACAATTATAAAGATATACTCTTTTGATCTGCTTAAAATCAAACAATGCCGTGATGATAAAAAAATACAACATTTTATCAATTAAACTTAATGGTGATTATGCTTTGATATTACTGACTTAGTAGAAAACTAAGTGATAATAGTCATGAAATTTAAAAAAATGTTTCTTATGATGTTGCTGCCTTTAAGTGCTTTCTCAAATAATAAAATATTCTTTCAATGTGCAACTGAAAATGGCTCAATTAACTTGGCGTTAGTTGGTGAAAATTTAAAGTTAACAATGAAAAATAACGATTCTATTTTTATTGAGCAGTCTTCTAAATTATTGGAGAGTAAGGGCTTCTCATATAATTATTATTCTAGGTATAATACTGAGTATTACAGGGTTACTTACTCAAATAACAATATGGGTTACGCAATATATAAAAATTACGAAGATGGCCAATATAATAGCGGGTTACAAGTGACAGACTTGAGTGTTAATAAAGAATATAATTTTGATTGCAATAAAATAAAGGTCGATAAATTAGATGAATTATTCAACATTCTTGATTGTGATAAAGAAAGCGCGTTAGGCTGTATGCATTAACTCATTTATTTTGAAGGGGAACGATAAATCGAATTATTATAACCAGAGAACTAACATGAACAATGTAATTGCGCTACCATTAAAATTTTTACTAATAAAATTTATCCAAATCCTTTTTATATTAAATTTCCACTACAAGCATTTGCCAGTAATCATAATGTTGAAACAAAGCAACTTCAATCAAAGAGTGCAACATTTTCATCCTATTGCCGACAGTTAGACGAAGGAAAGGAATATGACGGTACTTTAGAATATACCTATTATTTTCCTAGCCAAACCCTATCACAAGCTTATAACACATTAATAAGCCTCGATGATTATCGACATGCTAGACTTAAAAATAAATTGCCCACTAAAAATCTAAGCTATCTAAATCGAGAGTAAAACGAAAGGCGATGAAACCTTTGATTATCAATGGATGACTGATAAGAGAGTTAAAATAGTTGCGGAAAAAGAGATGGAGTCATCAACCTATTTATTTGAAGAAATGAAGATACAAACGCACTTATTACTTATTGAAGAAACGGGCTATTAACCAGCTGAAATCTTAAAGGACTAAAACCATGCAACAAATTATTCGTAAAGGCGATAAAACCACCCACGGTGGCACCGTGCTGACAGGCTTTGATACCATGAAATTCGGGGGCATTGGGGTGGCACGTAAAGGCGATCAGGTTTCTTGCCCAAAAAAAGACACGGTCCGACCACCATCATTGAAGGTAATCCTAACTACCTCGATAACGGTATCCCTGTCGCTTTTCAGGGGCATAAATGCGGTTGTGGCTGTACCTTAATCAGCTCCTTTTCGCCCGCCAAGGTAGGCTGACATGCCTGTTTGGCTCAATACGATTCCGCCTGCTGCCGCAAAAGTGCCACGTCCCAATACGCGTCGCTGGTTAGTGGTGTTATTGATTATCTTGTTTATGGGGTTTGCGCTGACTTTATGGTTTTGGACAAAAGACAGAACGGGGTTTATTTTTTGATGGAGCTGGGCGAGTAAGGGTTTTCACTGAATGAAAAAGCAAATATTTATTATTTAGCTCAATATGAAATTATTGATTTAACTAACAAGCATATTGCAATAAAATTAAATATAGGAGAAAAACATGACATGGATTCAACAAAATCACGAAAGGCTACTGAGGTTCAAGTTGTATTTATTTGTATTTTTAATTGGGCTATCTGTTTTGTTTGCATCAAAGTCAAGTGCAAATGATGCATTAGATAATAAAGAGGTCGCTTTAGTTACTCATAATTGGCAAAACAGGCCCATTTCATGGTTTAGTTTAAATAACATTATGGGGGGGAATGCACCCGCTTATAAATACAATCCCTATGCCTATGGTTCAGGTGCAATGACATGCTGCGGAATAATAAAAGGAAAAATAGCTGTAATAAAGTGGCGATTAGGTGTCAAAGGTTCACAATATGACGCAGGAATGCGTTCTGAAAATTATCAAATTAAGGTACCATTACCTGAGCGTAAAGAAGGGGACGATACATTACATGTTCATTTTTTACCAGAAAATACAATTAAACTAGAATGGAATAATAAAAACTCATCTTCATATAACCCTTTTAGCTCAAGTAAAGAAATTGAGGGTACACATAATGAATAATGATAAACGAGCTAGTACTGATTCGATCATTGCAGCAACAAACAAAGCAAAGCAAGCACAAGAATGTAAATTAGGTAATTGCTCACGTACTTTACACATAGGCTTGTTTTTTGATGGAGTTGGTCGAAATAAAGACTTAGATGAACCCAATGGCAAATTAAGTAATATTGCTAAATTATTTTATGCGTATAAAAATGCAGAAGAAATTACAGTGAATAATGATTATTGGAAATTTTACATATCAGGCCTTGGTACACCTTATAATGAAGTGAATAACAGTGAGCGAAATTATATTAATACAAATCTTAATGATGAATTTCAAAGTAATATTCAAGACTCGATAAGAGATACGAGCTTAGAGGCGGGGGTTTGATTACGCGATAGGAAAAGATGGCTTTAAAAAAATTGAAGAATTAGTGTCTCCGAAAGGTCAGGTTAAAATGTTTGCCGAGGCCGGATTTGATGCTGCTGCGAAAATAGGTATTGAAGCAACACCATTTTTAAGAGATAACGAATTTATTGCCTATAATTTTGTAACAGGGGTAGAAACGCGAATTAATGACTTAAAAGAGCGATTTTCCCGAGCGTGTAATGAAGCTCAAAAAGGAGAAATTCCCATTAATTTGATCTCAGTTTCTGTGTTTGGCTTTGATATGGGAGCGACACTAGCCCGATACTTTATCGGTGTGTTAGTTAACCAACTTTGCCAAAAAAATTATGATACGGGTCTCTATTTTTACGGGGGCGTTCACGGTGGTGCTTGGGTTGACATTCCTTTTGTGGGACTATTCGATTGCTCTCGTGACACGCCTGAAAGTGAGGATAACGGATTAGATTATGGATTAAATATACTAACACTTCCGGCAAAAAGTAATAAGGTAACGGAAGTTGCTATTGACTCATTAATTACTATGGTTGCAGGGCGTAAATATATTGACCATATGACACCGCTGCCTACAATAGTTAAAAAGTCTTTACATTTGATAGCTGCCCATGAAAAACGCAAATGGCGTTGTCTCTATTTAACGGGCAGAAGTGGGGAACATCATCAGGAAGAGCTATTACCCGGTTGCAGTGAGGATATCGGCGGGGGATTAAGAAATAATGAACAAAAGCCCAATGAAGAACTCGCTAAAGTCGCCTTAAATAAAATGCATTTAGCCGCATTTCATACTGGAGTTCCATTTCCTGAACTCGATGCATTGCGCGAAATGGATTTTGATACGTGGCTCTATTTCCAATATGAACAAAAGGTGGAAGGCAAAAATGCAACAGAATGGGTAGATTATTATCAATCAGGCATTCCATTAAAAAAATTGACATTTACGGCCTTGAATGCTCACCTCGACAGTTATTTTGCGTGGTTAGACCAGAAGCATTATGAATATAAAAATGAGCTACGAAAATTAGAGGAGCAAGAGAAAGCCGAATTATTATCCGCAGGTTCACATCAAGGTGGTTTTAATATTTCAGCTAAGTCTAGACAAGCTGCGTTCGGTGCTTCTGAAAAAATGGCGTTATTGAAGAAAGATTGGGGGTGGTTATCTGAAGTAGCAAAAATGGCATGGCAAGTCAAAACACGAAAGCTTAGCCCTGTTCCACCTGAAATTTTTGATAAAATATACTGGCCCGCTAAACGTCGGGCACAATACTATATCGACTGTGGCACGGCGGGATATGATAATATGCCATTTCCGATATCATATGTTCCTGTTTCAAATGAGCTCTATAGTTGGTTTGTCCACGATATACAGCGCGCAGAGGGAATAAATTATCACTATTTTTATATTCGTTTAATGGAACCACTCTCTGGGGATTTTCCGCCAGATGAACCTGAAGTAAATACGCCTCCAGAGCCACCACTGTATGTTGGTAATGATTTTATATTCACTGGGTGGCCTAAATTTTAAAATTTCACACTCAATCAATATTATAAGGAAGTTATGACTGAAGGAAAAATAGGTACCGCATTTTTATATACTAAAAGAAAGTCACTTTCATTTTTTTTGTTATTATATTTTAACTGCAATTTTATTGACATTATCAATTAAGGTGGTTAATTCTTTATTTGTAAGCGCTAATTATCGATACACTCATGAGGCCCTATCAAAAAGTATTGACTTGGATTTGGGGTTTTCTATTTCATTTGCCTATGGTTTGGTTATTCTGATCATTTATGGTCTCGCTTATTGTACTTTTTCATTACTGGAAATCCAGCGATTGCGCAGTATTGGCTATCGGTATCCTATCGCTATCTGTTTCATTATGTTCTTACTGAATAGAGTATCTAATTACTTTTATACACTAGTTGGATTAAATTGGATCTCGATTGTTATCGGTGTTATTTCATTCATTTATTTTATTGTATTGATTTTTCTTTCAGAAAAGGAAATGTATATAAACCAGAAAACCAATGTAACGAAGCCATAGTGTGAATAGTGTGAGTCTGAATCTAAAACCATTGAGGATTTTGGACTCACATAAAAACATTTAGAAGTATTCAAATTATTGTGAATTCTCAATTTTTTTAAATATCACAGTCAAATTTATTTCCTTTTAATGAATTAAGCGTATTCGCTACATTTGCCTGAATAAAATATTGTCCTGATATTCCGAGGTTACGCTTTACGCCAATTCCTTCTTGATAAATATATCCCAACCGTGAATAAGCTTGTGAAGTGACTTGCTTGGCATACGCAACAGGCGGCATATCGTTCAGTGAACTATGTGGGCGAACATGGTTGTAGTGTTCACGCCATAGCTCGATTTCGTATCTGGCTTCGTCTAAGGTTCTGAACCCATGCGGGTTCAGACATTTATTTCTGAATTTACCATTCAGGCTTTCCACAAAGGCGTTTTGCGTGGGGTTTTCTGGCTGGATAAAGCCCAATGTTATACCGGTTTCCTTGCTCCAAAAAAACATCGCTTTGCTGGTAAATTCGGTCCCATTATCGCAGGTAACCTTGTTGGGTTTGCCTCGTTCTTCCATCAATTGGTCCAAGGATCTGGCGACCTGCCTGCCACTGATGGCCACAGAGACTAATTGACCGACCATTTCCCGCGAATAATCATCCACGACATTCAGTACCCGAAAGCACCGACCATTGCTGAGTTGGTCTGAAACAAAGGCTATAGACCAACGTTAATTGGGAGCCGTTGGTACTTCCATGGGCTGCTTTGACTGGGTTAGCTTCTTGCGCTTCTTCGTCCTGACCTGCAAGCCTTCCTCGATGTAGAGGCGATATGTACGTTTACGGTTCTGGACTCGGCCTTCACCTCTGAGCAAACCATGCAGCATCAGATACCCATAGCGGGGATCTGGTATCCGCCATAATGTGCCATCGACAGCCATCAAGGTTAATCCGTTCCAGTGTGATAATGGCAGTTTATCAAGCCAGAGCTGGCTTGTTTTTTCAAATACTTTGCGAACGGCATCTTCCCCTAACCGTTGCCGAGCCTGAACAACGGCACTTGGTGCAACGTAAGGTCGGTTGCTCGGTAAAACAATATCGAGATGAAAAACGAGTTGAGCCATGGAAAGAGAACGAAAAAGAGACATTCGTCAATGAGTTCAGCGGAAAGGAGGTCAGAAAGGGCTGTAAATTCTTTTGGCGAGAAAGCCAGAACAGTCTCGAAAGCTTGGCTAAGTAACATAAAAAATCTGTAATCTTCGGATGATTACGTATTTTTGCAGAACTGTAGGATCATTCAATCCATTATTTAGTTCTTAACTGATCAACATTAAGGCGTAAGCCTCCCTTTTTTATTCCCTTAAATTTGGCGAAATTTCAAAACACATTGTCCGTTATGCGTAAGTTAATCACGGCTCTTCACAATAAGATAACAACGTTATCTTGAATGGAGATGTATTGGTGACTCTACTACTTTGTCTTTTTGGTTTTATTTCTGGGATCACGACGGCACTTTTTGGTTTCGGTGGGGGCTTTATTACGGTTCCTCTACTCTATGCACTCATTACCTTGGTGTGGGGGCCAGAGAGCGAAGCAAGTGCAGTTGCGATGCAAATTGCCGTCGCAACTTCAACCTGCGTGATGATTTTCTCTGCCTCACTATCAAGTAGGGCGCATTATCGGAAAGGTCATTTAAATTGGAGCATTATTCGCCCGTTTATTATTCCTATCTCTTTAGGCGGTATTTTGGGGGCTTTTATTGCGCTCTCTGTTGATAGTGAATGGATCCGTTGGCTCTTTATTGGCTATCTTGTTATTACGATTTTAGATTGCCTGATAAGACCCGGATTTATGAAAACACACACTGAGGGCATAACGCCTTCAGGCGGCGATGTTTTTGCTGATATACCTATTGGTTTAGTCATAGGGGCGGTTGCTGCATTTCTCGGTGTGGGGGGGAGTGTGATGACGGTGCCACTAATGCGACGTCGTGGGGCGACGATGATCCAAGCTGCTGCGTTTGCAAACCCACTAACATTACCGATGGCGATAACAGGAACGTTGACCTACTTTTATTTTGCGTTAACGGAACATGTTCAATTAGGTGCTGGCTTTATTGGGATGGTTTATATCAAGGGGGCATTAATTCTGATTGTGACATCATGGCTAGGAATTCGTTTTGCCAGTTTATTGATGCCATACTTGAGCGATAAGCGCCATGCTCAAAGTTATCCACTGCTCCTTCTTATTGTGTTAAGTGTTATGCTATTAACCTAATATATTGCTTTAATATCATTGTTTCAGGTGCGAAATACAAGGCAATATGTGTTTAATCAATACATAGTTGATCAAACGGTTGTTTCTTGACAGATTATGGTAGAATATATTTTGCTATTACGCGCTTTTGGCATTGAGGAATGATGACAATGAATGAGGCAGAGACTCGCCCAACAAATTTTATCCGTCAGATCATTGATGAAGATCTGGCGAGCGGGAAACACACTTCGGTGCATACACGTTTCCCACCTGAACCGAATGGCTATTTACACATTGGTCATGCAAAATCAATTTGCCTGAATTTTGGTATAGCGCAGGATTATCAGGGTCAGTGTAACTTACGTTTTGACGACACCAACCCAGTCAAAGAAGATGTTGAATATGTCAACTCGATTCAAGAAGACGTTCAGTGGCTAGGTTTCCAATGGAGCGGTAAGGTTCACTACTCTTCTGATTATTTCGATATTCTATATCAATACGCTATTGAGCTTATCAACAAAGGCTTAGCGTATGTGGATGAACTGAGCCCAGAGCAAATTCGTGAATATCGTGGCACTCTAAAAGAGCCGGGTAAAAATAGCCCTTATCGTGACCGTAGTATTGAAGAGAACTTAGCGCTATTTGAAAAAATGCGTGCGGGTGGCTTTGAAGAAGGTAAAGCTTGCTTACGTGCAAAAATCGATATGGCATCACCTTTTATCGTTATGCGTGATCCCGTTTTGTATCGTATTAAATTTGCAGAGCACCATCAGTCAGGTAATAAATGGTGTATTTACCCAATGTATGACTTCACGCATTGTATTTCCGATGCATTAGAAGGCATTACACATTCACTGTGTACATTGGAATTCCAAGACAACCGCCGTTTATATGATTGGGTGCTTGATAACATCACGATTGACTGCCATCCACGTCAATATGAGTTTTCACGCTTAAACCTTGAATATACGGTCATGTCTAAGCGTAAGTTGAACCAATTAGTGACAGATAAATTAGTTGATGGTTGGGATGACCCGCGTATGCCGACAATTTCGGGTTTGCGTCGCCGTGGTTACACCGCTGCATCTATTCGCGAATTCTGTCAGCGTATTGGCGTGACTAAGCAAGACAATAACGTGGAAATGGCGTCGCTGGAATCATGTATTCGTGATGATCTTAACGAAAACGCGCCGCGTGCGATGGCGGTGATCGATCCTGTACGCCTAGTCATTGAAAATATGCCAGAAGGCGAAGAGATCTTGACCGCACCTAACCATCCAAATAAACCTGAGATGGGAACTCGTGAAGTGCCGTTTAGCAACGAGTTGTATATTGATCGCGCAGATTTTCGCGAAGAGGCTAACCGTCAATACAAACGTTTAGTGTTAGGTAAAGAAGTTCGCCTACGTAATGCTTATATTATTAAAGCAGAGCGCGTGGAAAAAGATGCAGAAGGGAACATCACAACGATTTACTGCACCTATGATCCACAAACCCTAAATAAAGACCCTGCCGATGGTCGTAAGGTGAAAGGCGTTATTCATTGGGTTAGCGCAGCGCACGCACTACCTGCTGAAATTCGTTTATATGACCGTTTATTCACCGTACCAAACCCAGCGGCGGAAGAAGATTTCTTATCGGTCATTAACCCAGAATCATTGGTTATTCGACACGGGTTTGTTGAGCCGAGCTTGCGTGAAGCTGCAACAGATAAGCCATATCAGTTTGAACGAGAAGGCTATTTCTGTGCAGATAACCGTTTAAGCAGCGCAGATAAACTGGTGTTTAACCGTACGGTAGGCTTGCGCGATACTTGGGCGAAGATAGAGAAACAATAATTACCCCCTTGTGTGTGTCGAGTCTATAGGGTTTTCCTATGGCTCGATGCGAGAACACGTTAGGTATAATAAAAAAGCTTCAGGGCTATATTCAGCCACTGAAGCTTTTTTTATGGGAGAATAGCCGATATCACCAAGACTAAGGCTTTTGGGTATCCACTTTTTCTTTTAGTAATTGATGTAAATATTGATTCGCGGAAGTGACTTTCCCTTCGCTGTCTTTGACCTGATACTCTTCACCTGTGATAGAGGATTTGGACGCGACGTTATCAATAAATTGTTCAGTGGTGCTCAAGCGTTTGTGTGTTTTGCTTAACTTTAAGCGTAGATGAGACTCCGCATCGGTTGCACTGTGCTCAGAGCCATTACGGGTAAAGGTTAAATTCTGCTGTTTACCTAGTTCAGTTAACAGTGCTTCTGTGCGCGTGCGTTCTTCAGGGCTTAGTGCCAGTGCTTGTGTGGCCACAAACAGACCTAATAATAAAACGAAAACAGTAGAAAAACGGCGAACTAGATAAGTCATGTTTGATTGCAAAATTTGCTCTCCTTAATTTGATATAAGGAAGATTATAGCGAGTCACTTTACAGCAGCTAGAGGAAATAATCTGAGAATAAGAGGTTATGGCATAAATCGGTAGCCAATCCCCGTTTCCGTTAATAAATGAATAGGGCGAGCGGGATCATTTTCCAGTTTTTGGCGTAAATGCCCCATATAAATACGTAAGTAATGATTATGTTCAACATAATTAGGCCCCCAAACTTGTAACAATAGGTGGCGTTGCGTTAGAACTTTGCCACTGTTTGCTACGAGTTCACTGAGCAAGCGAAACTCAATAGGGGTGAGATGTAACTCTTCATTTTGTTTGGTGACGAGACGATTGATAAAATCAATTGTGACATCACCAAATTGGAATATTGCGTTTTCTTGAGTGACTTTACCGAAGCGACGTAAAGCGACTCTGACCCTTGCAAGTAATTCGCTAACACCAAAAGGTTTAGTCAGGTAATCATCTGCTCCGGCATCTAATGCCGCGACTTTCTGTGACTCCTCCTCGCGAGCGGAGAGAACGATGATCGGGATATTACTCCATTGGCGCAGATCACGGATCAGATCTAAGCCATCACCATCCGGTAAGCCAAGATCCAGTATTAACAGATCAGGTTGGCGAGTTCCCGCTTCAATTAACCCCCGATGGCGGTTTTCCGCCTCAAAAACTTTCCAGCCTTCCCCCTCCAAAGCTAATCGGACAAAGCGACGGATCTCTTTTTCATCTTCAATGATCAGTATTTGATGGGGATTCACAATAATTATCTAGCTCTTCAATATCTGGAAGTTGTTTAAAAGGTAGAACAAAGTGGAAGCTAGCTCCACCTTTTTTATTATTTTCGGCCCAAATGTTGCCATCATGCAATTGAATAATGGCTCGACAAATTGCTAACCCAAGGCCTACACCGGGAATAGCCGACTCTTTTTGGGCGCGAGAAAATTTATCGAAAATGATTTTTTCCTGCCCATCAGGGATAGCGTTGCTCGCATCCCAAACTTCAATATGTACTTGATTATCCTCTATTTGAGCACAAATTCCCATCGGGGTATCTTTATCACTGTATTTAGTCGCATTCTCCAGTAAGTTAATTAATACGCGCTCGATTAAATTGCCATCGCAATAGAGCAATAAGTTGGCAGGAATATCAATAGATAGAGGGTGGCTATGCAAGGTGTAATCAAGGGTTCTAACCGCACTGCCTGTGATCTCTTGCAGTGATTGCCACTCAAAATTAGGTTGAATACTGCCGGATTGCAGCCGTGCCATATCTAATAAATTGTTGACTAAACGTGAGGTGCTCAGTATCTGCTGGCGCATTTGATTCACTTGCTCAGTATAAGGAGAATTTTCAGCGCTCAGATTCAAGGTCAAAATTTCCGCCTGGCCAAACAGCACCGTCAAGGGGGTTTTAAGATCATGAGATAATGCGGCTAATAACGAATTTCGTAACTGCTCACGCTCAATATCTAATTTTGCACTTTCCGCTTGCTTTGACAATTGCAAACGCGCTAAAGCGCTAGCAATCAGCCCTGTAAAAGTTTGCAACATGCGCTGCTGTTCAGGGATCAGCAACTGACGGAGATTGTTGGGTTCAATGGCGAGTACAGCCAGTGTTTGATCGGCGGTTGTAATGGGTTGTAATTGATAAGGTACACTTGGGAGGGTATCTGTCCCCGCACCAGCAGGTTGCCGCTTCTCGAAACTCCATTTAGCAATAGCCTGATCAATTTGCATAGGGCTATGACCTTCACATAACAAAGGGGAGAGCTGATTGTTTTCATCTGGTAACAATAAACAGGTTTTTGCTTGAAAGGCATTATTGATAAAGTGATAGCCAGTTTTACCAATATCTTGCTCTGTGAGTGCTCGGCTTAATTCTTTTGTCATTTCATATAGATGACGAGTTCGTTGCTCACGGTAGCGCGCGATCCTCGCTTGATATCGCATACCCGCAGTTAGATTCCCGACCACGACACCGACAATTAGCATGACGGTAAAGGTGACCAAGTACTGCATATCCATAATGGCGAGTGAAAAATGGGGTTGTACAAAAAAGAGGTCAAAGCTAATTACATTGATTAGCGCAGCAAAGATGGATGGGCGACGTCCATAAAAAAGCGCGACTAATACAACACCCAGTAAATACAGCGTAACAAGGTTGGCTTTATCGAGGGCCAGCAAAAAAGTACGTGAAAACAGGGTAATCACCGTACAGATAGCGATAGCCACTAAAAACCCATTAACATCACTCCGCCATTTTTCAGAAAAAGGCTTACGTTCAGGCTCCTTAACCCAATCATTTCTCTCTTCGAGTGCAACAATAACTAAATCAAGATCTGGGCCTAATGCGCCTAAACGTTCAGCAAAGTTTGTATGAGTACCAAAGTCTAGCCAGCGGCGACGCTTCGTGCGCCGACCTACCAATATTTTGCCTAGATTGTGTTCGCGCGCATAGCGTAAAACCGCTTTTTCTTCGTAAGGATCGGATAACGTTGCTGTCTCGGCTCCCAAGTCCTGAGCCAAGCGGAGCGCTTTAAGGATAGCCCTACGGTGCCCTTCAGGAAGGCGATGTAACTTTGGTGTTTCGACATAAATGGCGTGCCAAACAGAGCCTAGTTTTGCCGCTAACCTTGCCGCCGCTCGCACCAGTTTTTCGTTGCCATTATGGTGACCAATACATAACAGTAAACCATCTCGAGTATGCCAAACAGGAACGTGCCCTTTACCATCGCGAAACTCTCGCATTTGGTCATCGACTCGGTCGGCAGTACGGCGTAAAGCCAACTCTCTAAGGGCTATCAAATTACCTTTACGGAAAAAATGTTCGATCGCACGCTCGGCTTGTGCGGGGATATAGACCTTACCTTCTTTTAGGCGCTGGCGGAGATCGTCTGGGGGAAGGTCGACTAAAACGATTTCATCGGCGGCATCGAATATGTGATCGGGAACCGTTTCACGTACGTGGATCCCTGTAATGCTACCCACAATATCATTCAAACTTTCAATATGTTGCACATTGATAGTCGTTAAAACATCAATACCCGCATCAAGAAGCTCTTCAACGTCTTGCCACCGTTTCGGATGGCGGCTACCTGCTGGGTTACTAAATGCCAACTCATCCATCAAAATGATAGCAGGGTGCCTTGCAATAGCAGCATCAATATCAAAAGCACTCATACGACGGCCTCGATGGTTTAAGCGGCGCGGCGGTAACTGAGATAAACCATCAAGGAGCGCGGCGGTTTCTTCCCTTTCATGGGTTTCGACGACCCCCACTAAGACATCTAGGCCTTGCGCCCGCAGGCGCTGTGCCTCCTGTAGCATCGCATAAGTTTTTCCGACGCCTGCACAGGCGCCGAAAAATATTTTGAGTTTGCCACGACCACTTTCATTGGCTTTTGCCAGCAATTCATCTGGATTTGGACGTACAGGATCTTGATTGTCCATAACTAACCTCAGTAAGTAGGGAGATTGGCCTGCTGCTTAAACTCATCCAATGCCACGTTCAGTTGCAACACGTTCACAACGGGTTCCCCCATAAAGGCAAGGAGTGGCTTTTCTGTTTGTGCCGCTATCAATGATTCTACTGCTTTTAGTGGGATCTGTCTGTTCTTTGCGATACGCGGTGCTTGATAGAGTGCTGCCGCAACAGAAATTTGTGGATCTAAGCCACTGGCAGAGGCGGTGAGTAGATCGACAGGGATAGCTTGTCCCGCATCTGGATTTTGCATCCTCAACTGTTGACTACGCTGTGCGAAATCTTCGTTTAAAAGTGGGTTACTTATTGCAAGATTACTCCCACTTGAGGCTAACGCATTGTAAGGATAATCAGCCGTCGCTGAAGGTCGGCCGAAAAAATAGCGGTCAGATTGGTAATTTTGACCAATCAAAGTAGATCCAATAACACGCTCTTCTTGCTGGATGAGCGAACCTTGGGCTTGCCAAGGAAATAGAACATTCGCGAGCCCAGTAACCAATAGAGGATAAGCGACACCCGTTATAATCGCCAATAAAATTAATACCACAATGGATGAACGGATCGTGTTCATAATTGATTCCTTATAAACCAAAGAGGCTAATGACCATGTCAATAAGTTTGATGCCAACAAAAGGAACGATCAGACCGCCAAGGCCGTAAATACCAAGGTTGCGTTGTAATAACGATTGTGAGCTCATAGGGCGATAATTGACCCCTTTTAATGCCAATGGGATCAGAAACACAATGATCAAGGCATTAAAGATCACCGCCGATAATAATGCGGAAGCTGGTGAATGGAGCTGCATGACGTTGAGGGCATTAAGTTGTGGCCAAGTTACCGCAAAGGCGGCTGGAATAATGGCAAAATATTTGGCTATGTCGTTTGCAATACTAAATGTGGTGAGCGAGCCCCGAGTCATCAACATCTGTTTGCCTATGTGCACCACTTCAATCAGTTTGGTTGGGTTTGAATCTAAATCCACCATGTTACCCGCTTCTTTCGCGGCCTGTGTACCAGAGTTCATGGCAACGGCGACATCGGCTTGGGCAAGGGCAGGGGCATCATTGGTGCCGTCGCCTGTCATGGCAACCAAACGGCCTTCCGATTGATATTGTCGAATTAATGCTAATTTGGCTTCTGGCGTCGCTTCTGCTAAGAAATCATCAACACCCGCTTCTGCAGCGATAGCGGCTGCCGTTAGGTGGTTATCCCCAGTGATCATTACCGTTTTGATCCCCATGCTACGCATTTGAGCAAAACGCTCTTTGATGCCACCTTTTACAATATCTTTTAAGGCGACGACACCAAGAACAGTTTGGTTATCTACGACGACCAATGGAGTTCCCCCTTGATGAGCAACTTGTTCGACTAACTTGTCTGCTTCGAGTGGGAATTTGCCATGATTAGCTTCAACATAACGGCGAATGGCATCGGCTGAACCTTTGCGGATCATCCTGTCACCAACATTGACGCCGCTCATACGGGTCATTGCCGAAAAAGGAACAAAAGTGGCATTTAAGGCGTGAATATCTCTTTCACGTAAATTAAATTTTTGTTTCGCGAGTACTACAATGCTGCGACCTTCAGGTGTTTCATCGGCTAACGATGAGAGTTGAGCTGCGTCAGCTAATTGTTGTTCAGTGACACCTGATAACGGTAAAAAGGCAGAGGCTTGGCGATTACCTAATGTGATTGTGCCTGTTTTATCCAGTAATAGCACATCAACATCCCCAGCAGCTTCAACCGCACGTCCGCTGGTGGCGATGACATTCGCACCTAGCATGCGGCTCATCCCTGCAACACCAATAGAGGAGAGTAATCCACCAATGGTGGTTGGGATCAAACAAATTAATAGCGCAATCAGCACTAAAATAGAAACTGCATTGCCAGCACCTGCATATTCTGCTGCAAAGAGAGTAAAAGGATACAGGGTTGCGCAGGCGAGCAAGAAAATAATGGTAAGCGCGGTCAATAGAATAGTCAGTGCGATTTCATTAGGTGTTTTGCGACGTTGCGCTCCCTCAACCATTGAGATCATTCGGTCAAGAAAAGTTTCACCGGGATTAACGGTACACTCAACGATCAGCCAGTCTGACAATACACGGGTGCCCCCCGTCACTGAGGAGAAATCCCCACCAGATTCACGGATCACGGGTGCTGATTCCCCCGTAATTGCACTTTCATCGACGGAGGCACCGCCTTCAAGCACTTCACCGTCACAAGGGATGGTTTCACCCGCACGGATCAAAACGATATCACCTTTGCGTAGCTGGTCTGAATTGACGGTTTCTTGCGGGGCATCCAAGCTAGGGTTAGCAAGACGTACCGCACTGCTGAGTTTCTTAACCCCTTTGAGACTAGCCGCTTGTGCTTTGCTGCGCCCTTCTGCGAGCGCTTCAGCAAAATTAGCAAATAAGACAGTAAACCATAACCATAAGGTTATCATGCCACTAAACCAAGCATCCCCAGTACTATAATGGGTGAGCATCGCTAGCCATAACAGCGTGGTAATAAGACTACCGATATAGACCACAAACATGACGGGGTTTCGCCATTGAGCTTGCGGTGTACATTTTTTTATCGCATCAATAATCGATTGACGAACGAGTTTACGGTCAAAAAGCTGAGTTTTTTTACTGTTCATTTTATTTCCCTCATTATGCTGCTAACCCAATTTGCAAATGTTCTGCTATCGGACCCAGCGCAAGTGCGGGCACGAAAGTTAGAGCACCGATGAGTAAAATGGTTAAAATTAATAAGCCAATAAAAACAGGCCCATACGTCGGTAAACTGGCGGTACTTGCCATTTGAGGTTTTTTCATTGCTAATGAACCCGCGATAGCAAGAACAGGGAAGATGACACCAAAGCGGCCTAAGAACATGGTGATTGCCAGTGCAACATTGTAGAACGGTGTGTTTGCACTAAGCCCTGCAAAAGCACTTCCGTTGTTGTTGGCAGCAGAAGAGAAAGCGTATAGCACTTCACTAAAACCATGAGCACCAGGGTTAAAAATGGCAGCGCGGCCCACATCTGTCATTAAAGCGAGTGTAGTACCGCAAAGTACTAATGTCGGTGTAACTAAAATAGCAATAGCCACCATTTTCATTTCTCTCACTTCAATTTTTTTACCCAAATATTCGGGAGTACGGCCAATCATTAAACCGGCAATAAATACGGCAAGTAAAACAAAGAGCAACATGCCATACAGACCGGAGCCGACGCCCCCAAATACCACTTCACCAATCTGCATTAGCCACATTGGCACCATACCGCCTAACGCAGTAAAAGAGTCATGCATGGCATTGACGGCACCGCATGACGCTGCGGTAGTCACAACGGCGTATAATGCTGAGCCAAGGATCCCAAATCGGCTCTCTTTTCCTTCCATATTGATTGAGCTATTTGCCGCAAAATCAGCTAAAAAAGGGTTGCCAACATACTCGGCATAAATCACCGTTGTAGCCGCGATGACAAAAATAATCGCCATGACCCATAACAGGGCATTTCCTTGTTTGTTATCTCCCACGGAGCGACCAAAGGCAAAACATAAGGCTGTTGGGATCAAAAAGATCGCTAACATCTGTACGAAGTTAGTCAACGCCGTTGGATTCTCAAAGGGATGAGAAGAGTTTGCGGCGAAAAATCCGCCTCCATTTGTGCCCAAGAGTTTTATCGCTTCTTGAGATGCCACAGGCCCCATTGGAATGAGTTGAGCTGAACTATCTAGATTATTGCTTAAGACATAAGGCGAGAAATTCTGGATCACACCTTGGCTAACAAAAAAGAGCGCAAAAATAACTGCTAACGGTAAGAGTAAATAGAGCGTAATACGCGTGAGATCCACCCAAGCATTACCCAGCGTCTTACTGCTGTGGCGTGCAAAAGCACGGATCAGAGCGAACACGACTGCGATGCCTGTTGCTGCGGATAAGAAGTTTTGTACGGTTAATCCAGCCATTTGGCTCAGGTAACTTAAGCTGCTTTCACCACTGTAAGATTGCCAGTTGGTATTGGTTACAAAACTAATTGCAGTATTAAAAGCGAGATCCCAATTCATCCCTTGAAATTTTTGTGGGTTAAGAGGGAGGTTGCCTTGAAATAGCAGCAGAATAAAAAGTAACGCAAAGCCCAATGCGTTAAACAGCAAAATGGCGAATGCGTAACGTGACCAATTCATCTCTGCCATTTCTCGACCTGGCTGTTTTAGCCCACTGAAACGCCAAATGATCGTCTCAGTTTTGGCGATAAAGTGTGGCATATCGCCTTCTATTAATCGGGCAATAAATAGTCCGAGTGGTTTCGCGAGTACAAATAGCACCAGTAAAAAACTGGCAATAAGTAGTAATGCACTTGTGGCCATCTTAGAAATCCTCCGCGTTAAGCAGGGCATAAATGAGATAAACCAGCAGTAAAACAACGAAAACTGCCCCAATAATGGAAAGTAATGACACAGTCGTTTCTCCTTATTATTTCCATAGGAGTAGGGTAAGGATTACGTTGTAAAGAAGCTGATAAAAAGTCAGTTAGGGGTGTAAAAAAAGTATAAAAATCGCGATAAAAAGCGGCAGTGTGACGCTTTGTTAATCGATGTTGTTGATTTATTGTGATCGTTTTGTTGTTTTTATTCATTTTGCTGTTAATTATTGTAATAAACCTACATTTTTTCTCAAAATTGACGATTTTTTTATCTTTTAAGTGGTCAGATCAGTAGTAAAATTACCAATAGAAGAGTATTATTAAGGCAGTTAATTTATCTTTCATACTATCTGTACGATTTTGGTCACTCTTGAATGGGTACTATGTGTAAGTTAGGGGCAAACTAAAATCGGCAAATAATGTGGCTACTGACAGGAGGATATCGATGTCCGCATATCACGAATATTCCCGGAATCAGGTGCTTTTACGCCGCACAGCAGCGTTAACCGCTGGCATACTTGCATTTCCGGTTATGGTTTTTCATCCACAACGCGCAAAGTTTTATAGCTACCTTTATAAAGTGTGGGCTAAAACAAGTGATAAGCCCGTTTGGCTTGAGCGCTCAGAAATGACCATGAATACTCATCGCTAATTGGCGATCCCGCTCCCCGCAACACTAGGTTGTGGGGGGAATATTAATTTCAAATGCTAGATTATTTAACCTGATCTATCTCCACCATTCCCTCTTTTTCTATGCCGATGAGGCGCTCATTAGCGCATAACTTTTCCTTTTTCATGGACCAAAGTATAATGCCGATTATGAAGCGACGGCGCGCCTTTAAATTTCAATTAAGACTCAATAGTCAGTAATGGCATGACATAGCGCACTTTGCAGGGCTTGTTGCTTTTTTCAACCACGCCTTAGCGTTCCAAAATGAAAACCATGAGGCAGGAAAAACGTAAGCGGTTAATGAACCACACATACTAAACAAACTCGTCATTTGCCATAGTAGCTTTTTCATTGGAGGGACTATGGAACAACAAAGTAAACGAGAATACTGGACTGCAATTCTAGAGCAGCAACGACAAAGTAATTTAGGCATTAAGCAGTTTTGCTCGGAGCAAAACATAAGCTATCAGACTTTTCACTATTGGTCGAAAAAGCTCACGCAATCCGAGCCTGAAACCAGGGTTCAACCTATCGTGGTGACAGAGCCTACCGTGAGCACAAGTTGTGTTGTGTTAATTCTCAATAATGGCATTCGAGCAGAACTGCCGGCAACGCTTAGCTCGCAACAAATTAAGACTTGGTTTGAAGCGCTACAATGATACCAACAGGTAAGGTTTTCCTCATCTCTGGAGTCACGGACATGCGTAAGTCCATTGATGGACTATCGTTGATTGTCGCGGAGACTCTTGAGATGGATCCGTTTAGTGAGTCTTGGTTCATTTTCTGCAATCGTACCCGAGATAAATTGAAAATCTTGTTTTGGGATACTAATGGCTTCTGGCTGTACTATCGTCGCTTAGAAAAAGGGACCTTCAAGTGGCCAAGACCCAGTGAGGACGGAGCCATTCATATTACTAAGCAACAACTGGGTTGGCTTCTTTCGGGGTTAACGCTCGAACATGCCAAAGCTCATCGTCCACTTCATAATCTAGAAGTGTGACCGCTGATACTGATCGTCACGTTGGGCTTGAACGATCCTTTTTTGCTGTCATACTTAAGTCATTGAGATGACCAGAGCCCAGACATGACCGACCTCCCTGATGATATCGACCAGCTAAAAGCTATGCTGCTTGAGCTTCACCAACAGAACGAAGCAAAAGATAAACTCCTTGCGGCAAAGCAAGAGGAGGTTGCCGAGCTCAAAACCAAAATTGAGTTGTTGATTGAACAGCTCAATTTAAGTAAGTCAAAGCGCTTCTCATCACAAAGTGAAAAAATACCCAAAGGTACCTTTAACGAAGCGGAGCAACAAAAGAGTACGGCTAAATCCGACGACGACAAGAAAAAAACAGGCCGTAAGCCTTTTCCAAAAGAGCTCGAGCGTGAAGTTCATAAACATGAACTCAATGCCCCTTATTGCGACTGCTGCGACGAGCCTTTACATCAATGTGGTGTTGAAACTTCTGAAGAGCTGAAAATCATCCCACAGAAGGTTAGTGTTATACGTCACGAGCGAACCAAGTACGCTTGCCGGCAGTGTGAAAAAACACAGACTGAAACAAAGATTATCACAGCCCCAAAACCCGCAAGTATGATCCCTAAAAGCCTAGGGAGTGCAGATGCATTCGCCGCTGTAGTCACAGCAAAATACGTTGATGCTCTGCCACTCTATCGCCAAGTGGATATTCTCAATCGCTCTGGTATAGATATTAGCCGCGCTACACTGGCCAACTGGTGCGTTCAGTTAGGAAGCAAAGTGCAAGTCATTATTGATGCAATGAAAAGTGAGTTATTGAAAGAAAAGCTCATCTGCGCGGACGAAACCACTGTTCAAGTATTACGTGAAGAAGATAAGAAAGCACAATCTAAGTCATATATGTGGGTCTATCGTAGCGGTGAGTTCGTCAATAACCCAGTGGTTATCTACGACTATCAAGCCAGCCGCAGAGCAGAGTGCGTACAAGACTTTTTAGGTAGTTACTCTGGTTACTTGCTATCGGATGGCTACAGTGCATACGACAAACTTGAGGACGTGACTCAAGCTGCTTGCATGGCGCATGTACGCAGAAAGTTCACTGATGCTCAAAAAGCTTCACCATCAAAAAAAGCGGGCAAGCCAGAAAAAGCACTGAACTTTATTAGCAAACTATACGGTATTGAAAAGAAAGCCAAAGGGCTTGACGCAAAATCTCGACACCAACTACGACAAGAAGAAGCCAAACCTATTTTAGATGAGTTCAAGCAATGGCTTGACAGTCAAAACGTTCTCCCTAAAGGATTACTTGGCAAAGCCATCACTTATACGCAAAACCAGTGGCCTAAGCTGCTTACCTACCTTGAAGACGGCGATATAAGTATCGACAACAATGTGACCGAACGAGATATAAGGCCGTTCACGACAGGTCGCAAAAATTGGATGTTCTCAACGTCGGTAGGCGGAGCAAAGGCGAGTGCAAACTTGTATAGCCTCGTGATGACTTGCCGCGCTAATGACATGAACCCTTATTATTACTTCCAACACCTGTTTACCGAGTTACCAAAACGAAGTCCGAAAGATGATGTGTCGGATCTCATGCCATGGAACGTAGAAATCAGTGAGGTTGAGTAAAGCTTTACTGGTTCATTAAGCGCTTACGGAAAAACGATATCCTGTATACAAAAATGGCTTCATGGCTGATCCTCACGACCATTATGAATATAGTAGGGATCTTACCCTTTAGGGCGGGGAGGATGTCAAAAGCTAGACACTCTAGATAGCTTGTCACAAAACCAACCATTTTTGCTAGAACAGGCAAAACCGATGCAGTAAAAGGACAATATTATGCGTAACTTAGCGTTGGAAGAACTTATTAATAATGAGCTGAAAGTCAGCGAATTCCAAGACTATGCGCCGAACGGTTTACAAGTCGAAGGGCGTTCACATGTACAAAAAATTGTAACGGGAGTCACTGCCTGCCAAGCATTACTTGATAAAGCCGTTGAAATGAATGCGGATGCTGTCATTGTTCATCATGGTTACTTTTGGAAAAATGAACCCGTTGTGATCAAAGGGATGAAAAGAAAGCGTCTAAAAACGCTCCTCGAAAACGATATTAACTTATATGGCTATCATTTGCCTTTAGACGCACATCCTCACTTAGGAAATAATACCCAGTTGGCGCATATCATGGGGGTTAAAATTGATGGTCATATTGAGCCATTAATGCCATTTGGTTACTTTGATCAGCCGATTACGCCTGCTGAATTAACTGAACGACTGGAAACGCACCTTGGGCGTAAAGCACTCCATTGTGGTGATACGGGGAAACAAGAAATTCGCCAAATTGCATGGTGCACAGGGGGGGGACAAGGCTTTATTTTGCAAGCCGCGGAATTTGGTGTAGATGCTTTTGTAACAGGGGAAGTATCTGAGCAGACGATCCACATTGCAAGAGAAATGGGGATCCATTTTTACTCAGCGGGGCATCATGCGACTGAGCGTTATGGGATCAAAGCACTTACTCAGTGGCTGGTAGATAACCACGGGCTAGATGCGGTATTCATTGATATTGATAATCCTGCTTAAGCGTTATTTAAAATAAACATGTGCAGCCCAATCAATATTGGCGCTGCACATAGACAGTGAGTTGAATTTACTGTGTGCGATAGCGAAGGGATGATAGGCTGAGAATAATGCTGCCTATTACCAAAACCCCACCTAAATGTTGGCTCCAGCCTGCCACCATCAAACCTACCGCAAGCCCTATATAATAAAATAGCCCTAAAATGGCACCCGCAGTGCCTTTATTGTCGGAATAGCGGCTAAGTGCATGAGCTAGAATATTAGGGATTGCAATACCATAGCCAATGACGACCCCTATTACAGGCGCAATAAACCACACTGAATGCATTAGGATAAAAACTAGGCAACCACTTATTAGTGAAACAAAGCTTGATAGCTTAACTAATTTTTCTGGTGACCAATTTTTACCCAATAAATGGCGATTTAACGTCGAACCAATTCCTACACCTAACGCTAATAAGATCCCAGTTAGGCCAAATTGTTGTTGAGATAGCCCTAATTGTTCAAAATGAAAGGGCGCCAGTTGGTAATAACTGAATAAATTAATGTTGAAAAATGCTATCAATATCACATTTCTGACAATTTCTTTATCCCTAATCATGGTGAATAAAGTGGTTAAAAATGGGCTGTGTATCACATTTGCTGGTCGAGTTTCTGGAAGTCGATAACAAGACCACAACAATAACCCAATAGCTAAAACCGCTAAGCCAATAAAAACGGCTTGATAACCACCACTACTGACTAATAATGAACCTGCTAACATACCCATTGCTGGGCTAATGGCTAGAGCGATCCCCATAATAGAGAATACTTTAGATAATTCATGGCCTTGATAACAATCACGCATGGCTGTTTGGGTGCCAATAGAGCCTACAGCTGCACCAAAAGCGGATAACATGCGCATAAGCAATAATAAATAAAAATGCGTTACAAATAAGGCTCCAATCGAGGCAACTCCATACAATAAAAGCCCTGCAAGTATTGTTGGACGGCGGCCTAGTGTGTCACACATTCTTCCCCAAAATACGACGCCGAATGCAAATGCAAAGAAATAGAGTGAAAGCGTCTGTGAAGCTTGTTCTGCATTAACATGGAAAGCGATAGCAATCCCCGTTAATGCTGGGCTGTATATGGTTTCAACGATTTGTGGAAACATCATTAAGGCAACAGCCAGCCATAATGAAAGAGGACGTTTCATATTAATAATCCTATATCTGTCACTGATGGCGAGCAGTTTAGTTGTATTTTTACTGTCTTATTACAATAATAAAGACAATAAATATCAAAAATAGGACATGTTATGGCATGGCTTAATCAGCAAGATAAGTTTGAGACACATTGGTATCAAGCTCCGATATTAGGGATTGCAGCGGAGATGGGGCAACACGACTCAGGCTTTCATGCTCACGATATGGGGCAATTACTGTTTACGCAGCAAGGTTGTATCCGTATTTCATTGGAAAACCGCTTATCATTACTCCCTCCTGGTAGAGTGGCTTGGATCCCCGCACAGGTTGTTCATCGTGCGCAAATGCGGGCGTCTGTTGGCTATCGCTCCGTTTATCTAAGCCAACAGTTTGCTCAGCAAATTGGTAGTGAAGTCATGGTGTTAACGGTAACACCGCTATTGAGAGAGCTTCTTGAACGTATTGCTATTGCACCTTTTGATAGCCAGTGGCAAACAGGGCGGTTAGCCAATTTATTACCTGTGTTTATCGATGAATTGCAAAATGCGAGTAAAGAGCCGATGTTTATCGCTATACCGCAAGATCGCAGACTGAAACATGTCAATATGGAGCAGCTTCCTCCACCATTAGTCGCGCTGGCCCAAACTGTTGGAGCAAGTGAAAAAACGATTACACGTATTTTTTTGCGTGAAACAGGCATGAGTTATCAGGTTTGGCGCCAACAATGGCGTTTTATAAAGGCTGTAGAGCTTCTTGCTCAAGGGAAGCCCTACCATTTTATCACTCAAGAATTAGGGCTAACGAGTGATAGCGCATTTATTAGTTTTTTTAAAAAAATGAGTGGTGTTACACCAAAAGAATACCAATCAACTAGCTAAATCATGCGATAGAAAAGCCCCGATTTTCGGGGCTTTGGTATGTAGGGAATCGAATCGTTTTAGTAAGAATATTATTTTTTTGATAGGTTAGAGTTAAACTCACGTTTCCCGTAGCCAGTATATAGCTGGCGAGGACGTGCGATTTTCAGACCATCATCATGCATTTCGTTCCAGTGTGCAATCCAGCCGATAGTCCGTGCAATAGCAAAGATCACGGTGAACATAGATGATGGAATACCCATTGCTTTCAGGATGATACCTGAATAGAAGTCAACGTTAGGATACAGTTTTTTCTCAATGAAGTATGGGTCGTTTAGTGCAATACGCTCCAGTTCCATCGCCACTTCGAGTAGGCTATCGTTCAGGCCAAGCTCATTTAGAACTTCATGGCAGGTTTCACGCATAACAGTCGCGCGTGGGTCATGGTTTTTATAAACACGGTGACCAAAGCCCATCAGACGGAAAGAGTCATTTTTATCTTTCGCACGCTCAATAAATGCTGGAATGTGTTCAACAGTTTGGATCTCTTCCAACATACGTAGACAAGCTTCGTTAGCACCACCATGAGCAGGTCCCCATAGCGAAGCGATACCCGCAGCAATACATGCAAATGGGTTTGCACCGGAAGAGCCAGCAGTACGTACGGTTGACGTTGAAGCGTTTTGTTCGTGGTCGGCGTGTAGGATTAAAATACGATCCATTGCGCGCTCAAGCACTGGGTTAACCACATACTCTTCACATGGTGTAGAGAACATCATGTACAAGAAATTACCTGCATAAGACAGGTCATTACGAGGGTAGACGAAAGGTTGACCGATGGAGTACTTGTAGCACATCGCCGCAACCGTTGGCATCTTAGACAGCAGACGATACGCGGTGATTTCACGGTGGCGAGGGTTGTTAACATCCAGCGCATCGTGATAGAAGGCTGCTAGCGCACCTGTCACACCACACAATACTGCCATAGGGTGTGAGTCGCGGCGGAAGCCTGTAAGCATACGGGTAATTTGCTCATGGATCATGGTATGGCGAGTTACCGTATTCTTAAAGGTATTGTATTGTTCTTGCGTTGGCGCTTCGCCGTATAACAGGATGTAGCAAACCTCTAAGTAAGAGGCTTCGGTTGCCAATTGGTCAATTGGAAAACCGCGGTGCAGCAGAATGCCTTTATCACCATCAATGTAAGTGATTTTTGATTCACATGAAGCAGTAGAGGTAAATCCAGGGTCGTAGGTGAAATACCCTTTTGAACCTAAAGTTCGGACATCGATAACGTCTTGACCGAGAGTTGGGGTTAGAATGTCTAGTTCAATTGTACTTGCACTCTCAGTCGTTAGCTTAGCTTTGTTATCAGCCATTTACGGTCTCCTTAGCGCTTGATAATCAACACCCAACAACCAGAACTCAGCGTTATACTGCGTCTTTACACATTGTTCTACCGGTGTGTTGTGGAAATCAGCTAGCTATCACATTAAATCCTGAAATCTGACTACCGATGACAATGTCTTTTAGGTTGTTTACGAGTGTGTAGATGTTATGTTCTTTTTGTTGTTTTCCCTACAATATCATTATTTTTAGTAAGGGAAACTAGTTTCATAACTTTTCAGTTTTCTTTCACGCCGATTGAGATATTGGCGACGTTCAGATAATTCTACCAGCCATATATGTAAGATAAATGTTGAATCATTGTCAAATAAGATAAGCACATTTATATAAAATGTTTAAATCGTGATCCCTCTCACTGTTCGGGCTAAATGTCACCAAACATTTTGTGTGGGAATTGTAATAGCAATGTGAAGACTTTATACTGGCAGCAGGTCTCCGGATTACCCTGATGTAGGAGTTCCAGCGTAATCAGTATGCAACTCTACTTGAACATGATGGACTAACGTTTAGCTTAAGTTGCATTTTGTACCCCTGTCGCTGTCCATTTCCGCCCCAGGTCCGGAGGAAGGAAAATAATAAAGAGCTGTGTGGGCAAAATTGTGAAAAAACAAAGACCTGTCAATCTTGATCTGCAGACGATCCACTTCCCGATCACTGCAATCTCTTCGATCTTGCACCGTGTCTCTGGCGTCATTACTTTCATCGCAGTTGGTATTCTGCTTTGGTTGTTAGGGACATCTCTCTCCTCTCCAGAAGGCTTTCAATACGTATCCGAAATAATGACCGGCTTTTTTGCTAAGTTCATTCTTTGGGGAATTCTAACAGCATTGGCTTACCACATTTGTGGTGGTATTCGTCATATGCTGATGGACTTCGGCTGGGTTGATGAAACACTAGCCGCAGGTAACTCATCTGCAAAAATCACGTTTGTTATTACTGTCGTTCTGGCAATTCTGGCGGGGATATTAGTATGGTAAGTAATGCTTCAGCTTTAGGCCGCACTGGTATTCAGGACTGGCTGTTAATCCGTGGTTCAGCGATCGTTATCGTACTCTACGTACTGTATCTTGTTGGCTTTATTGCCATCAACGATATCACTTATGAAACATGGCGTGGTTTCTTCGCATCTTCTGTGACGAAAGTATTTACTATCCTCACATTGTTCTCGATTTTAGTGCATGCCTGGATTGGTTTATGGCAGGTGCTCACTGACTATGTTAAGCCATTGGCACTACGTTTAGTGTTGCAGCTTGTTATTGTTGTTGCGCTGCTGGCTTACTTAATTTACGGAACAATTGTGGTGTGGGGTGCATAAATGAATCTGCCAATAAGAGAATTTGACGCTATCGTTATCGGTGCAGGTGGCGCAGGTATGCGCGCTGCATTGCAAATTTCGCAACTTGGCTTATCTTGCGCCTTGTTGTCAAAAGTTTTTCCAACCCGTTCTCATACGGTATCAGCGCAAGGTGGTATCACTGTTGCACTAGGTAACACTCACCCAGATAACTGGGAGTGGCACATGTATGACACCGTAAAAGGGTCTGACTATATCGGTGACCAAGATGCCATCGAATACATGTGTAAAACGGGTCCAGAAGCGATTCTTGAATTAGAACATATGGGCTTACCATTCTCTCGTTTGGACGACGGTCGTATTTATCAGCGTCCATTCGGTGGTCAGTCTAAAAACTTCGGTGGTGAGCAAGCGGCTCGTACCGCTGCTGCTGCTGACCGTACTGGTCATGCTCTGTTGCATACGTTGTATCAACAAAACCTGAAAAACCACACCACTATTTTTTCTGAGTGGTATGCCCTTGATTTAGTTAAAAACCAAGATGGCGATATCGTTGGTTGTACGGCAATTTGTATGGAAACTGGCGAGCTAGTTTACTTCAAAGCTAAAGCAACGATCCTTGCAACAGGTGGTGCAGGCCGCATCTATCAATCCACAACAAACGCTCACATCAATACGGGTGACGGTGTTGGTATGGCTGCCCGTGCGGGTGTGCCACTACAAGATATGGAAATGTGGCAATTCCACCCAACAGGTATCGCAGGTGCAGGGGTTCTGGTAACAGAAGGCTGCCGTGGTGAAGGTGGATACCTATTGAATAAAGACGGCGAGCGTTTCATGGAGCGTTATGCGCCTAACGCGAAAGACCTTGCTGGTCGTGACGTTGTTGCTCGTTCAATTATGATTGAAATCCGTGAAGGTCGTGGCTGTGATGGCCCTTGGGGACCTCACGCGAAATTGAAATTGGACCACTTGGGTAAAGAAGTTCTGGAATCACGCCTACCGGGTATTCTTGAGTTATCTCGTACCTTTGCTCACGTTGACCCAATCAAAGAGCCAATCCCAGTTATCCCAACGTGTCACTATATGATGGGCGGTATCCCAACTAAGGTTACAGGTCAAGCGATTCGTTATAACGAAAAAGGCGAGGATGAAGTCATTCCAGGTCTGTTCGCTGTGGGTGAAATTGCGTGTGTATCTGTACACGGTGCTAACCGCCTTGGTGGTAACTCATTGCTCGACTTAGTGGTATTTGGTCGTTCTGCGGGTCTACACCTGAAAGAGTCACTGATGGAGCAAGGTTCAATGCGTGAAGCATCTGAATCTGACATTGATGCTGCAATGGCTCGCTTTAACCGCTGGGAAAATGCACGTACGGGTGAAGATCCTGTTGAAATCCGTAAAGCGCTGCAAACCTGCATGCAACATAACTTCTCGGTATTCCGTGAAGGTGATGCAATGGCGAAAGGTTTAGAAGAGCTGAAAGTTATCCGCGAGCGTTTGAAAAATGCACGTCTTGATGACACATCGACCGAGTTCAACACTCAACGTATTGAATGTTTAGAGCTGGATAACTTGATGGAAACAGCTTATGCAACAGCACAAGCTGCAAACTTCCGTACTGAAAGTCGCGGAGCGCATAGCCGTTTCGACTATCCAGATCGTGATGACGTTAATTGGCTGTGTCACTCATTGTATTTACCGCAATCTGAAACGATGACGCGTCGTGAAGTGAACATGCAACCTAAGTTGCGTGAACCCTTCCCGCCGAAAGTACGTACTTATTAATGCGTGGTGTTAATCCAGTTGCGGAGAAATGAACTATGAAACTTGAATTTTCGATTTATCGCTATAATCCGGACGTAGATAACGCGCCACGTATGCAAGATTACACGCTCGAAGTGCCTGAAGGGCGTGACATGATGTTGCTGGATGCGTTGATCCAACTGAAAGAGAAAGATCCAACATTGTCATTCCGTCGTTCTTGCCGTGAAGGTGTATGTGGCTCTGACGGCGTTAACATGAATGGTAAAAATGGTCTGGCTTGTATCACACCCCTGTCTGCGTTGACTCGTAGCGGAAAGAAAATTGTGATCCGTCCATTACCAGGTCTGCCTGTTATTCGTGACCTGATTATCGACATGAGCCAGTTCTATACTCAATACGAAAAAATTCGTCCGTATCTTATTAATGATAATAAGAACCCACCGGCGCGTGAGAATTTACAGTCACCGGCACAGCGTGAAAAACTCGATGGATTATATGAGTGTATTTTGTGTGCATGTTGCTCAACTTCTTGCCCATCGTTCTGGTGGAACCCGGACAAATTTATTGGTCCAGCAGGTCTTTTAGCTGCATACAGGTTCCTAATTGATAGTAGAGATACTGAAACAGATGCTCGATTAGATGATCTGAACGACGCTTTTAGTGTTTTCCGCTGTCATAGCATCATGAATTGTGTCAATGTATGTCCTAAAGGACTAAATCCAACGAAAGCTATCGGGCATATTAAATCTATGTTACTAAAACATAGTGCATAAAACCGATTTAACCTGCGGTACGAAAGTACCGTAGGTTATTAAATAGTAAAAAGTAAAAGCAAAAAAGTGAAAGTAATAAGCCAAACTGCAAATGATGAAGACGCGAGCAAACTCGAGGAACCTTTAAAAACTGCAGTCAGTTTTTAAAGGTTCCTTAAAAGGGGAGCCCGGAGTGATAAAGGGAAACCCAAAGTGAGAACATGCATAAAGCACGTCCAGAAGAACCTTTATCGAGGCCGCTTAAACGCGGCAATTAGTTAACCACGGCGAAAACTAAAGCTGTAAAAGCTTAAGGGATCACAATGCAGAACGGCGTAATGAAGGACTGGCTGGATTCGAGCTTTCTGGCAGGCGCGAACCAGACTTACATAGAACAACTCTATGAAGATTATCTAACTGACCCCAATTCTGTTGATGCTGGCTGGAGAGAAATCTTCCAGCAACTGCCTGGAGCAGGCACCAACGCTGAGCAATTCCACTCACAAGCACGCGAATATTTCCGTCGCTTAGCAAAAGACTCGACTCGTTATCATACCTCTGTTAGCGATCCTGCAATCGACGCAAAACAAGTAAAAGTTTTGCAGTTGATTAACGCATTCCGCTTCCGCGGGCATCAAAATGCAAATCTTGACCCATTAGGTTTATGGAAACGTGAATCTGTTCCCGATTTAGATCCAGCATTCCATAATCTAACGAAAGAAGATTTCGACGAAACATTCAATGTGGGTTCTTTTGCGATTGGCAAAGAGACCATGAAACTTAGCGACCTGTATGATGCACTGAAACGTATTTATTGCGGTTCTATTGGTGCTGAATACATGCATATCACAAATACTGAGGAAAAACGCTGGATCCAGCAACGCCTCGAGTCTGTGAATGTCGCTGAGCAATTTACGAAAGAAGAAAAACGTCGCTTCTTAGCTGAATTAACAGCAGCAGAAGGGCTAGAGCGTTATTTAGGCGCTAAATTCCCAGGTGCAAAACGTTTCTCATTGGAAGGTGGTGATTCACTGATCCCAATGCTGAAAGATTTGATTCACCATGCGGGTAAACAAGATACGCGTGAAGTTGTACTAGGTATGGCTCACCGTGGTCGTCTTAACGTTCTTATCAACATTTTAGGTAAAAAACCGGCTGAACTATTCGATGAGTTCGCAGGTAAACACAAAGACCACTCAAGTGCTGGTGACGTTAAATATCACCAAGGCTTCTCTTCTGATTTCCAAACCGAAGGCTCACGTGTTCACTTAGCATTGGCATTTAACCCATCTCACCTTGAGATAGTTAGCCCAGTTGTTATTGGCTCTGTCCGTGCTCGTCGTGATCGTCTTGATGAAGGCCGTAGCAATATGGTGCTACCAATCACCATCCATGGTGACTCTGCGGTAGCAGGCCAAGGCGTTGTTCAAGAAACACTGAACATGTCTCAAGCGCGTGGTTATGAAGTTGGTGGTACTGTACGTATCGTCATTAACAACCAAATCGGTTTCACAACGTCTAACCCGAAAGATACTCGTTCAACAGAGTATTGTACTGACATCGCGAAGATGGTCCAAGCACCTATCTTCCACGTGAACGCTGATGATCCAGAAGCGGTAGCATTTGTCACTCGCTTAGCATTAGATTTCCGTAATACCTTTAAACGTGATGTGATGATTGACCTCGTTTGTTATCGTCGTCATGGTCATAACGAAGCTGATGAGCCAAATGCAACTCAGCCAATTATGTATCAAAAAATCAAAAAACATCCGACCCCACGTAAAATCTATGCTGACCGTCTAATTGAAAGTGGTGTTGTGACTGCTGATGAAGTCACTGAGATGGTTAATTTGTACCGTGACGCGCTAGATAGAGGCGACTGTGTCGTTGAAGAGTGGCGTGAAATGGGGCTACATTCTTATACATGGGAACCGTACCTGAACCATGAATGGAATGAAGAATACAAATCCACATTTGATTTAAAACGCTTGCAAGAGCTTGCGGTTAAAACCAGTACTATCCCTGCTGAAGTTGTCACTCAGTCTCGTGTTGAGAAAATTTACTCTGACCGTGCTGAAATGGCAAAAGGCGAAAAACCTCTTGATTGGGGTGCAGCAGAAACATTGGCATATGCAACCTTGGTTGATGAAGGTATTCCTGTTCGTCTATCTGGTGAAGATGCTGGCCGTGGTACGTTCTTCCACCGTCATGCTGTTGTTCATAATCAAACGAACGGTTCAGTATATGTACCGCTGCAAAATATCCATAACGGGCAAGGCGTGTTTAATGTTTGGGACTCAGTTCTGACAGAAAACGCGGTGTTGGCATTCGAATATGGCTACGCGACGACAGAACCACGCGCTCTGACGATTTGGGAAGCTCAATTTGGTGACTTCGCAAACTGTGCGCAAGTGGTTATCGACCAATTTATTAGCTCAGGTGAGCAAAAATGGGGTCGTATGTGTGGCTTGGTAATGCTTTTACCACACGGTTATGAAGGCCAAGGCCCAGAGCACTCCTCTGCACGTTTAGAGCGTTATCTGCAACTGTGCGCAGACCAAAACATGCAAGTGTGTGTGCCGTCAACGCCTGCTCAGGTTTATCACATGTTACGCCGTCAGGCACTACGCGATATGCGTCGTCCTCTGATTGTGATGTCACCTAAATCACTGCTGCGTCATCCATTAGCGGTATCAAGCATGGAAGAGCTGGCGAATGGTAAATTCCTGCCAGTAATCGGTGAAATAGATGAAATCAATCCGAAAAACGTGAAACGCGTCATTCTGTGTTCAGGTAAAGTTTATTACGATCTGTTAGAACAGCGTCGTAAGAATGAACAAACAGATGTTGCTATCGTGCGTATTGAGCAGCTATATCCGTTCCCACACGAAGATATTCAGCAAGCGCTGGCGCAATATGCGCATGTTAAGGATTTCGTATGGTGTCAAGAAGAGCCATTGAACCAAGGCGCTTGGTATTGCAGCCAACACAACTTCCGTGAAGCTATCCCTGCAGGGGCGACTTTACGTTATGCAGGTCGTGCTGCTTCTTCATCTCCAGCAGTTGGTTATACGTCCGTTCACCAAGAGCAGCAACAAGCTCTGGTTAATGACGCGTTGAACATTGAATAATTAAAGGATAGAAAATGAGTAGTGTAGAAATTCTTGTTCCAGATCTTCCTGAATCCGTTGCTGATGCTACGGTTGCCACATGGCATAAAAAACCAGGTGATAGCGTTGAACGTGACGAAGTGCTGGTTGAAATCGAAACGGATAAAGTTGTACTAGAAGTTCCTGCAAGTGAAGCGGGTGTACTAGAAGCTATCGTTGAAGACGAAGGTGCAACAGTGTTATCTAAACAACTGTTAGGCCGTATTCGTTTGGGTGATAGCACTGGCATGCCAGCGGATGTGAAACCTGCTCAAGAAGCTGCACCTGCACAACGTCAAACGGCGAGCTTGGAAGAAGAGAGCAATGATGCACTGTCTCCAGCGATCCGTCGCTTAGTTGCAGAGCATGATCTTAACCCAGCAGATATTAAAGGCACGGGTGTTGGTGGTCGTCTGACTCGCGAAGATGTTGAAAAACATTTAGCAGCGAACAAATCAGCGCCTGCTGCTAAAGCACAAGCACCTGCTGCTCCACAAGCGCCACTGGCACATCGTAGCGAAAAACGTGTACCAATGACACGTCTGCGTAAACGTATTGCTGAGCGTCTGTTGGAAGCGAAAAACAGCACTGCGATGTTAACAACCTTTAACGAAGTTAACATGCAGCCAATCAAAGATCTGCGTAAGCAATATGGTGAAGCGTTCGAAAAACGTCACGGTGTGCGTTTAGGCTTTATGTCTTTCTACATTAAAGCAGCGGTCGAAGCACTGAAACGTTATCCAGAAGTGAATGCTTCTATTGACGGTACAGATGTGGTTTACCACAACTATTTCGACATCAGTATTGCGGTATCGACACCTCGTGGTCTGGTAACACCAGTATTGCGTGACGTTGATGCGATGAGCATGGCTGATATCGAGAAGACAATTAAAGAACTGGCTGTTAAAGGTCGCGACGGTAAATTAACGGTTGAAGACTTAACTGGTGGTAACTTCACTATCACTAATGGCGGCGTATTTGGTTCTCTCATGTCCACACCTATCATTAACCCACCACAAAGTGCAATCTTAGGCATGCATGCTATTAAAGATCGCCCTATGGCGGTTAATGGTAAGGTCGAAATTCTTCCAATGATGTACCTTGCATTATCTTATGACCACCGCCTAATTGATGGTAAAGAGTCAGTTGGCTTCTTAGTGGCTATCAAAGATATGCTGGAAGATCCAACTCGTTTACTGCTGGACGTATAGCAACATAACAGGGCAGGGGCATACCTGTCCGGTCTGAAGTAACCGATGCAACCGGCTCCCGCCGGTTGCTAAATCAGTAACAATTGCAGGAGGCGAATAAACGCCTCTTCAGACTCAATTATGGATAGAACATCATGAATTTACACGAGTATCAGGCAAAACAGCTTTTTACACGCTACGGTTTGCCAGCACCAACGGGTTATGCCTGCTCATCAGCAGATGAAGCTGTAGAAGCGGCTAAAAAAATCGGAAACGGCCCATGGGTTGTTAAATGCCAAGTTCACGCAGGTGGACGTGGTAAAGCTGGCGGCGTTAAAGTCACAAGCAATATCAACGATATCAAAGAATTTGCTGAAAAATGGTTAGGTAAAAACCTTGTTACTTACCAAACAGATGCAAATGGTCAGCCTGTTAACCAAATCCTTGTTGAACATGCGACAGATATTGCTAAAGAGCTGTATTTGGGTGCAGTAGTTGACCGTGGCACACGTCGTGTTGTGTTTATGGCTTCTACCGAAGGTGGTGTTGAGATTGAGAAAGTTGCTGAAGAAACGCCAGAACTGATCCACAAAGCAGTTATCGACCCATTAACAGGTCCTATGCCTTTCCAAGGCCGTGAATTAGCATTTAAATTAGGCTTAACGGGTAAACAAGTTAGCCAATTCGCTAAGATCTTCATGGGCCTAGCGACTATGTTCTTAGAGCGTGACCTTGCTCTAATCGAAGTCAACCCATTAGTTATCAATACTGAAGGCGACCTAGTTTGTTTGGATGGTAAATTAGGTGTTGATAGCAACGCACTATATCGCCAAGCAGAAATGCGTGAAATGCATGACCCATCTCAAGAAGATGCACGCGAAGCACAAGCTGCACAGTGGGAACTGAACTATGTTGCACTTGATGGCAACATCGGTTGTATGGTTAACGGTGCAGGTCTTGCAATGGGAACCATGGATATCGTTAAACTGCACGGCGGTGCACCAGCTAACTTCTTAGACGTTGGTGGTGGCGCAACTAAAGAACGCGTAACTGAAGCATTTAAAATTATCCTTTCAGATAAGAGCGTTAAAGCTGTTTTCGTTAACATTTTTGGTGGTATCGTTCGCTGTGACCTGATTGCAGACGGCATCATTGGTGCAGTAGAAGAAGTTGGCGTGAATGTACCAGTAGTGGTTCGTTTAGAAGGTAACAATGCAGAGTTAGGTGCGAAGAAACTGGCTGATAGCGGTCTGAATATTATCGCAGCAAACAGCCTGACGGATGCAGCTAAGAAAGCAGTAGCAGCGGCGGAGGCCAAATAATGTCTATTTTAATCGATAAAAACACCAAAGTAATTTGCCAAGGTTTCACTGGCGGTCAAGGTACTTTCCACTCCGAACAAGCGATTGCTTACGGTACTAAAATGGTTGGTGGTGTGACTCCGGGTAAAGGTGGCACAACTCACTTAGGCCTACCTGTATTTAATACTGTTCGTGAAGCTGTAGAAGCGACAGGCGCAACCGCTTCTGTTATCTATGTTCCAGCACCATTTTGTAAAGATTCTATCTTAGAAGCAATTGATGCGGGCATTAAACTGATTATCACTATTACTGAAGGTATCCCAACGCTGGATATGCTGACTGTGAAAGTGAAATTAGATGAAGCTGGCGTACGCATGATCGGTCCAAACTGCCCAGGTGTTATCACGCCGGGTGAATGTAAAATTGGTATCCAACCAGGTCATATCCATATGCCAGGTAAAGTCGGTATCGTTTCACGTTCAGGTACGCTGACTTATGAAGCGGTAAAACAAACGACAGATGCAGGTCTTGGCCAATCAACTTGTGTTGGTATCGGTGGTGACCCAATCCCAGGTTCAAACTTCATTGACATCCTGAAGATGTTCCAAGAAGACCCACAAACCGAAGCAATCGTCATGATCGGTGAAATTGGTGGTAACGCAGAAGAAGAAGCGGCTGCTTACATCAAAGAGCACGTAACTAAGCCAGTTGTTGGTTACATTGCAGGTGTAACAGCGCCTAAAGGTAAGCGTATGGGCCACGCTGGTGCGATTATCGCTGGCGGTAAAGGTACAGCTGACGAGAAATTTGCTGCATTAGAAGCTGCGGGCGTGAAAACAGTACGTAGCTTGGCAGACATTGGCGATGCTGTGAAATCAATGTTGGCAAAATAAGCTCTCGCTTAGCATAAACATTTAAAACAGTGAGGCTCGTATTCCAAAAGAATACGGGCCTTTTTTGTTGTGCGTGGCGCGCTAGACACAGAGGGATAACACAGGTGCTGTTATCGATAAATTAGCGGATTATCGCAGTGTGGATACGTGAGATGGAGTGTCGTACTCTTTTTGGCGGCCTAGTTTTTTTAGATTTAATTGTACTATGCAACTACCCTTTAACGGGTTCCAATTATCGCCGTTTGACGGTTATTTATACTGCTTAAATGTTGTACTCTAGTCTTAAGTTGGGTGTTTTTCACTCAATGTGATTAAATATACTACTAAAGTGCCATTTTTAATAACGGATGCTTAGTCTTAATTAATAAATCTAAAATAGTCAAATAAGCAGAGATTATTTAGTAATTAATAAAATTCATAATAAAAACCAAATAGGCTAATATTATAAATTAAATTATCTTTTTATGAAGTTTTAAATAAAAAGTTAATTTTTTAGGCTCTCTTTTAGAAAATTAAGAATATTTGTACTATTATCAATAACAGACAATTAACATTTAAATAACCATTAATTGATGATAAGGATAATCGCTTAACAACAATCAAAAAAGTTGACGCAAATCAATTCATTAGTACTAGCATTATTTTTATAATTTGCTTAAATTGGTGTGCGATCAAATACTCATTTTTCTATTATAGGGTATAATTATTGATATATATTCAGAATTCAAATCTGAATCACGCAAAAGAAGTTTATTGTATGTGAAGATAAGCGTACTATTATTATAGTGTCGTTAGAGTTTTTGATTTTGTTAATTATTTGTTGTTTTGAGGCATTTTTTGCTGGTAGTTAAGAGGCTTTCTTTAATTGTATTGGAAGCTGGGTTGCCGCAAGTCGGTGTCTTCCTGCTAGGAGCAAGGAGTCAAGATGTTTGATATTGTCGAACTGTCAAGATTACAGTTTGCCTTAACTGCGATGTATCACTTCCTGTTCGTACCACTAACGCTTGGTATGGCGTTTTTGCTTGCGATCATGGAAACGGTATATGTGCTGTCTGGTAAGCAAATTTATAAAGATATGACTAAATTCTGGGGCAAGTTATTTGGTATTAACTTTGCTCTAGGTGTTGCCACTGGTTTGACTATGGAGTTCCAATTCGGGACTAACTGGTCTTACTATGCCCACTATGTTGGAGATATCTTCGGTGCACCACTGGCAATCGAAGGTTTGATGGCATTCTTCCTTGAATCAACGTTTGTTGGTTTGTTCTTCTTTGGTTGGGATCGCTTAAGCAAAACTCAACACCTTGCGGTGACTTGGTTAGTTGCTTTAGGTTCTAACTTCTCTGCGCTGTGGATCCTCGTTGCGAACGGTTGGATGCAAAACCCTATCGCTGCAGACTTTAACTTCGAAACAATGCGTATGGAAATGGTCAGCTTCTCTGAGCTGGTCCTGAACCCTGTTGCACAAGTTAAATTCGTTCACACAGTTGCTGCTGGTTATTGTACTGGTGCGATGTTTGTTCTGGGTATCAGCTCTTACTATATGCTTAAGGGCCGTGACCTTGCGTTTGCTAAACGTTCATTTGCAATCGCTGCAAGCTTCGGTATTGCCGCTGTACTATCTGTTATCGTTCTTGGTGATGAATCAGGCTACGAAATGGGTGACGTGCAGAAGACCAAGTTAGCCGCGGTAGAAGCTGAGTGGGAAACGCATGCTCCACCTGCAGCGTTTAACCTGATCGCTTGGCCTGACACCGAAAAAATGGAAAACAAATTTGCAATTGAAATTCCATGGGTGATGGGTCTTATCACAACGCGTTCACTGGATACACCAGTTCTAGGTCTGAAAGATCTGATGAAGCAACACGAAGTTCGTATTCGTAACGGTATGATTGCATACGGTGAGTTACAACAACTTCTTGCGGGTAATAAAGACCCTGAGTTGCGTAAATCTTTCGAAGCGAACAAGAAAGATTTAGGTTATGGTCTTCTGCTGAAACAATACGCACCAAATATTGTTGATGCAACAGAAGCACAGATCCAAAAAGCGGTTAAAGATAGTATCCCGAATGTAGGTCCATTGTTCTGGGCATTCCGTATCATGGTTGGCGTAGGCTTCCTGCTGCTGATTATCATCGGTCTATCCTTCCTGTCAGTGGTACGCAACCGTATTGGTCAAAACAAATGGTTACTACGTACCGCATTGTTCGGTATTCCATTACCGTGGATTGCGATTGAATCAGGCTGGTTCGTTGCAGAATATGGTCGTCAGCCGTGGGCTATCGGTGAGGTTCTCCCTGTTTCCGTTGCACACTCAAACTTGACAACCCATGATCTGATTTTCTCTCTAGCTCTGATCTGTGGTCTGTATACACTGTTCTTAATTGCTGAATTGTTCCTGATGTTCAAATTCGCTCGTAAAGGGCCAAGCAGCCTGAAAACTGGCCGCTACCACTTTGAACAGAAAAACAACTCTGCACAAGACGTTCAGTAAACAGGAGTCCACTTATGTTTGATTATGAAGTTCTTCGATTTGTGTGGTGGATTCTAATCGGCGTTCTGCTGATTGGCTTCGCTGTCACGGATGGCTTTGACATGGGCGTCGGCTTCTTATTACCAATTCTAGGTAAAACAGATACTGATCGCCGTATCATGATTAACTCAGTTGCGCCGCACTGGGATGGTAACCAAGTTTGGTTGATCACCGCAGGTGGTGCGATGTTTGCAGCATGGCCACAAGTGTATGCTGCGGCATTCTCAGGTTTCTATGTCGCGATGATTTTAGTGCTTGCAGCACTGTTCTTCCGCCCAGTCGGTTTTGACTACCGTTCTAAGTTGGAGAATCCAAAATGGCGCAACATGTGGGACTGGGGTCTATTTATCGGTGGTTTCGTTCCACCATTAGTTATCGGTGTTGCGTTTGGTAACCTGCTTTTAGGTGTTCCATTCCAAATCGATAGCCAACAATATCTGACTTATACAGGTAACTTGTTCGGCCTACTGAACCCATATGGTCTGTTAGCTGGTGTTGTTAGCTTAATGATGATTGTGACTCAAGGTGCAACATACTTACAAATGCGTACGACTGGTGAACTACACCTACGTGTTCGTAAAGCAACTTATGTAACAGCATTATTAACTCTGCTGGCTTTCTCAGGTGCAGGTGCTTGGTTGGTTATGGGTATCGATGGCTACGTTGTGACTTCAACTATCGATACATTAAGCGTATCTAACCCACTGAACAAAACTGTCGAAGTTGCTTCAGGTGCGTGGTTGACTAATTTCAACAACTATCCTGTGCTGTGGGCATTACCTGCTCTAGGTGTGGTATTGCCACTGTTGACTATGCTGTTTAGTAAAGCAGACAAAAATGCGTTAGCGTTTGTGAGTTCATCTCTCACTATCGCTTGTATCATTTTAACTTGTGGTGTTGCAATGTTCCCATTCATCATGCCATCAAACATCATGCCAAATGCAAGTTTGACCATGTGGGATGCAACATCTAGCCTGTTTACTCTGCAAGTTATGACGGTTGTTGCGATTATTTTTGTTCCAATTGTATTGGCTTACACTGCGTGGTGTTACTACAAAATGTTTGGCCGTTTGGACAAAAACTTCATCGAAGGCAACAAGCATTCACTGTATTAAGGAGCATAACATATGTGGTATTTTGCCTGGATTCTTGGCACGCTGTTAGCTTGTAGTTTTGCAGTGATTGCAGCTCTAGCTTTAGAGCATGCGGAAGATAAAGCTGCTGCTAAAGATGGCGAGTAATAAATAATGCTGGTGGATAAAAGCTATCAGCTATTGGATAAGGGTCCGGTACGGATCCTTATCCTTATATTAGCGTTAGGGATTGCTGGGAGTGTCATGTGGGATCCAACCCAATTTGCGGCTAAAACCAGCTCATTTCTTATCTGGCAAGGGTTATTACTTATTTGGGCAACCTGTAGTGGCATGATTTTTGGTGTCGGATTTCGACCTAATAAATTGATTTGGCGACTACTTTTCCATCCTTTACCTGCCATCATTATCCTTATCTGGGGCTTGGTTAAAGTCTTCAGCTAATCTAATTGTCAATTATGGGTCTGCGGATCCATAATTTTTTTTGATAACTTTACCCCTAGGTCATTCCAAAGCGCCACCGTCTTGAGTATAGTGGCACCGTTAATTAATTTAACCTAGGATGGAGTGATTGTTATGTTATTTCGTTGGCCTGTTCGCGTCTATTATGAAGATACGGATGCGGGCGGTGTGGTTTATCATGCACGTTATCTCGCTTTTTTTGAACGGGCTAGGACCGAGATGCTACGGGATAAAGGTATCAATCAACAAAGTTTACTGGCTGAGAATATCGGGTTTGTTGTCAGGAGTATGACAACGGACTTTGTCAGAGCGGCTCGGCTGGACGATTTATTGGAAATTGAGACACAAATCATTGAGATGAAGCGTGCCTCTTTAACCTTTCAACAAAGGTTAATTGATTCACAAGGTAACCTGCTTTGCGGGGCTACGGCCCTGATTGCTTGTGTGGACACATCAAAAATGAAGCCGACAGCGCTTCCTAAGTCTATTGTCGCGGAGTTTAAACAGTGACTGACATGAATATCGTGGATTTATTCCTAAAAGCGAGCCTATTGGTTCAGATCATTATGTTCGTTTTGATTGGTTTCTCTATTGCTTCTTGGGCCATCATTATTCAGAGAACAAAAATTTTAAATGCGGCAGCTCGAGAAGCGGAAGCGTTTGAAGATAAGTTTTGGTCTGGTATTGAGTTATCTCGCTTATACAAAGAAAGTCAGGCTCGCCGTGACTCGCTAAGTGGAGCAGAACAAATTTTCCATGCAGGTTTCAAAGAGTTTGTTCGTTTACACCAAGCGAATATTCATGCACCGGATGCTGTTGTCACCGGGGCATCTCGTGCTATGCGCATTTCGATGAACCGTGAGCTTGAATCCGTAGAAGCGCACATCCCATTTTTAGGGACGGTTGGTTCTATTAGCCCTTATATTGGTCTTTTTGGTACGGTATGGGGAATTATGCATGCCTTTATTGCATTAGGTGCGGTTAAACAAGCAACACTACAAATGGTAGCGCCGGGTATCGCTGAAGCGTTGATTGCAACAGCAATTGGTTTGTTTGCAGCAATCCCAGCGGTAATGGCATATAACCGATTAAATCAGCGAGTCAATAAGCTAGAACAGAGCTACGATAACTTTATGGAAGAGTTTCTGGCTATCTTACATCGCCAAGCATTCTCTGCTGATAAGAAATAATACGGGGAGATAAGCGAATGGCGCGCAATAGTCGCAGACGTGAGCTAAAATCCGAAATCAACATTGTCCCATTGCTGGATGTTTTGTTGGTACTGTTGCTAATTTTTATGGCGACAGCACCGATTATTTCACAAAGCGTGGAGGTTGATCTGCCGGATGCCGCTGAAAGCCAGACCGTATCATCAAGCGATAATCCACCGATTATTTTAGAGGTTGCGGGAGTTGGTCAATACAATATGTTAATTGATGGTGAGCGCTTAGAGCTACTACCACCAGAACAGATTGCGGCTGAAGCGAAAGCTCAGCTAGATAAAAATCCAAAGGCGATTTTCCTTATCGGTGGTGCAAAAGAAGTGCCCTATGATGAAGTGATTAAGGCATTGAATATTTTGCATCAAGCTGGGATCAAATCGGTCGGTTTAATGACTCAACCCATGTAATTGAGTGAGTAATGATTCTTTTTTTGGAAACCAATTGTGGGAAAGACAAAAGAGAAAAAAGATAATTTAAGGCTTTCTCTTCTAACGTCGCTTGCGTTGCACGTTTTATTGATAGGCCTAATTATAATTGGTTCCTTAGTTTCCGTTGTCAAACTTGGCGGCGGAGGGGAGGAGGGGACTGTCATCGATGCGGTGATGGTCGATCCCGGCGCGGTTGTTCAGCAATATAACCAAATGCAACAACAAGAAAATAGCGCTAAACAAGCAGCTAAAGAGCGTAAAGAGAAAGAGCGTAAACAAGAAGCTGAGCTAAGGGAAAAGCAAGAGCAGGAACAAAAACGTCTGCAACAGCTTGAGCAAGAGCGTATTCAAAGTGAACGAGAAGCGCAGGAGCGGCAAAAACAAGTTGAGCAGCAACAAAAACAAGCAGCTGAAGCGGCAAGAAAAGCGAAGGAAGAGCAAAAAATAGCGGAAGAAGCGGCGGCAAAAGCCAAAGCAGAAAAAGAACGCTTGATTAAAGAACAAGCTGCCGCGAAGGAAAAAGCAGAGGCTGAAGCGAAAAAAGAAGCCGAAGCGATAAAAGCGAAAGCAGCGGCTGATGCTAAGGCGAAAGCGGAGAAAGAAGCGAAAGCTAAAGCGGAAAAAGAGGCGAAAGAGAAAGCGGAGAAAGAAGCGAAAGCTAAAGCAGCTAAAGAAGCTAAGGCCAAAGCCGATAAGGAAGCAAAAGCCAAAGCAGCTAAAGAGAAAGCAGAGGCTGCAAAAAATTCCGCTGAGATTGATAATCTACTCGGTGATTTGACCTCTACAGGGCCAAGTCGTGAAGGTGGAGCGGCTTCCGCAGGCCAAGGTGGCGGTAAACGTTCTGGGGCATCCAATGCAGACGTTGAAAATTATGCAAGTAAAATAAAAGCCGCGATTCAGAGTAAGTTTTATGATTCAGATACTTACCGTGGACGTACGTGTGAACTTAAGTTACAAATTGCACCTGATGGCTTATTAGTAAGTATTACCCCTAAAAATAATGCTTCTAATGACCCAGCACTGTGTAGTGCAGCAATCAGAGCTGCAAACCTTGCAACGTTACCACGCCCACCGGCGGATGTGTATGAAGCATTTAAAAAACAAGGAAGTACAGTTGTATTTAGCCCAAAATAAGATAAGTCGGAGCTGTCTGTATTGAATTTATGTCTGCTATAGCATAAATAGTTCTTACAATATCTAGTTTTGTTAGTATACCTTTGTTAAAATTCAGCGAATTATTGTGGCAGTGAATACCACAGTAAGGGAGATAAGGATGAAGCAGGCTTTTAAAGTAGTTCTCGGGTTCCTCATGTTATGGGCAACAGTTGCTCAGGCTGAAATCCGTATTGAGATCACGGAAGGTGTTAATAGTGCTCAGCCAATAGGGGTTGTTCCTTTTAAATGGTCTGGCTCAGGTACACCTCCACAAGAAATCGGGCAAATTGTTGGTGCTGATTTACGCAATAGTGGCAAATTTAACCCTATTGAGCCTAGTCGTATGCCTCAACAACCTGCGACCGCTTCTGAAGTAGTTCCTGAGGCTTGGACAGCATTGGGGATTAATGCCGTTGTTGTCGGTCAAATCCAACCCGCGGCTGATGGCAGCTATGTGGTTAGCTACCAATTAGTTGATGTTGCTGGTAGCCCAGGCACGGTCTTATCTCAAAACCAGTATAAGGTCACTAAAGAGTGGTTACGTTATGCCGCCCATACCGCAAGCGATGAAGTTTTTGAAAAGCTGACTGGTATTCGTGGTGCATTCCGTACACGTATCGCCTATGTTGTGACTAATAAAGGGGGTCAATACCCTTATGAATTACGTGTTTCTGATTACGATGGCTATAACCAATTTACGGTTCATCGTTCTCCGGAACCTTTGATGTCGCCAGCTTGGTCACCTGATGGTGAGCGTTTGGCGTATGTGACGTTTGAAAGTGGCAGTTCAGCACTGGTGATTCAGACGCTATCGACTGGCGCCGTTCGTCAGGTTGCATCATTCCCTCGTCATAATGGTGCTCCAGCGTTTTCTCCAGATGGGACTAAACTGGCTTTTGCTTTGTCAAAAACAGGTAGCTTAAATCTTTATATTATGGATTTAGCGAGCGGCCAAATTCGTCAAGTGACTGATGGTCGTAGTAATAATACAGAGCCAAGCTGGATGCCAGATAGTCAAACATTGGTCTATACATCTGACCAAGCGGGTCGTCCGCAAATTTACAAGATTAATATTAATGGCGATAGCCCTGAACGTGTGACCTGGGAAGGTACACAAAATCAGGACGCTGATGTTAGCCCGGATGGATCTTTCATTGTAATGGTCAGCTCCGGCGGTGGTCAGCAGCATATCGCCAAACAGGATCTGGCGACGGGTAACGTTGAATATTTAACGAAAACGTTTCTAGATGAAACGCCGAGTATCGCACCTAACGGCACTATGGTTATTTATAGCTCCTCTCAAGGCTTGGGGACTATATTGCAGCTAGTTTCGACCGACGGGCGTTTCAAAGCGCGTCTTCCGGCAACCGATGGACAGGTTAAATTTCCTGCTTGGTCGCCGTATCTGTGATGCATAATAATAATGTGTGGCAAACTATTAAGGATCAAAACGATGCAACTGAATAAAGTGCTTAAAGGGCTGATGATCGCATTACCAATCATGGCTGTCGCAGCTTGTAGCTCTAACAAAAACAATGACCAAAATGGCGCGGATTCTTCAATGAACCAAACTAACAGCGGTCTGTCTGCGGAAGAGCTGGCACGTCAGCAAATGCAAGAACTGCAAAATAACAATATCGTTTACTTCGGTTTCGATAAATACAACGTATCTCCAGAATACGCTGATATGTTAGATGCTCATGCAGCTTTCCTACGTAACAACCCATCTGTTAAAGTTGTTGTTGAAGGTCATGCGGATGAGCGTGGTACTCCTGAGTACAACATCGCACTGGGTGAACGTCGTGCTAATGCAGTTAAAATGTACCTGCAAAGCAAAGGTGTAGCGGGTGATCAAGTTTCTCTGGTTTCTTACGGTAAAGAAAAACCAGCTGTGTTAGGTCACACAGAAGCTGATTACGCTAAAAACCGTCGTGCAGTTATTGCATACTAATCGATAAGCGAAATTATCTCTTATGAACAGTAACTTCAGACATTTATTTGTAGGTCTGTCGTTATTGGTTGGCGTAGCGGCCCCTTGGGCCGCTATTGCCCAAGCGCCAATCATTAATGTCGGATCCGGTTCATCCGGTGATCGTCTTACTCAGCTTGAGACGGCAGTTAACTCTCAAGGCCAGATCTTATATCAAATCCAGCAACAGATTGCTGACAACCAACGCGATATCGATACATTGCGTGGTCAGATTCAGGAAAATCAATATAAACTGAATCAAATTGTTGAGCGCCAAAAAGATTTGTATATGCAATTAGGTCAGGTGAGTGGCGGTACTACAGAATCATCAAATTCATCGGCAGCAGCGGACTCCTCCACTTCAGCACCTGCACCAGAAGCTTCTGGTGGTGGCGAAAAGGAAGATTATAATGCTGCAGTTGCGCTTGCGATGAAAAGCAAATCTAAAGCGCAAATCGATGAGGCCATCGGTGCATTACAAAGCTTTATTAAAAGCTATCCCAAATCCAGCTATCAATCTAATGCTAACTATTGGTTAGGGCAACTTAACTATAATAAAGGTAGCAAAGATGATGCGGCATTCTACTTTGCAACTGTTGTGAAAGAATATCCTAAATCCCAAAAAAGCAGTGAGGCCCTGTATAAAGTCGGCCTGATCATGCAAGACAAAGGGCAGAAGGATAAAGCAAAAGCGGTTTATCAACAGGTGCTGAAACAGTATCCGAATAGCGCTGGTGCTAAACTTGCAGAGAAAAAGCTTAGCTCACTTTAATGATTAACCCCGAAGAAGTAATTACCGAATATTTCGGGGTTAACCGTATGATAAGTGTACATTCAATCGTTTTTTTCAAAAAAATCATTGCACCATCGTCAGAAATGAGTAATATAAGCCGCCGTTGACGCAAGAATAAGTTGTTAAGTTTAATGGGTCGTTAGCTCAGTCGGTAGAGCAGTTGACTTTTAATCAATTGGTCGCAGGTTCGAATCCTGCACGACCCACCATTAACAGCCTCTATTTCGTTAATGTGCTTTAAGATGTGTGAGTTAATTTAGTCGGTAGAACAAGAGCTCATTGAACGCTTGTTCGTATTAGGCCTCAAACACAATGAGTCACCCTGCACGACCGCCATCTTAAAATAAAAAAATCAGTTATATCAGATGGGTCGTTAGCTCAGTCGGTAGAGCAGTTGACTTTTAATCAATTGGTCGCAGGTTCGAATCCTGCACGACCCACCATCTTAAGATAACAAAATCCAGTCATATTAGATGGGTCGTTAGCTCAGTCGGTAGAGCAGTTGACTTTTAATCAATTGGTCGCAGGTTCGAATCCTGCACGACCCACCATCTATAGAAATGCCATTATCTTCAAATCCTTCCATTTTCTAGCGTAGTTAAATTGTGTTATTCAATCTAAAAGCCCATCAAGCAAAATAGCGCTATATTGGCCACAATGGCTCGTATGTGTCGATGATTTCCAGAAATGCGCCTGTATCCTCTCCTAATCGATTAATTATACCGGTATTAGGGTAAGGGGCGGCATTGGGAATGGACCCGTGTAGACGCCGATTTTCAAACCTCTTCGTATGAGTAAGTCGATATTTAGTCGCGATCTTGTGGCTATCATCACCTAACTCTTGAGCAAAAACCATTCAGCCTGAGTTATTGTGTGGGTATTGACTTCTTTTTTTGAGAACTTACGCAAGGTATTACTGACCTACTTGGACTAGTCTAAATAAAACATCAATAACTGATCACCTTGTAAAATATAAATTATTTTATCTATGGCAAAGACTAGGAAAGGACTAGCGGATGAAAAAACTATTAGCAGTATTCTGCGCAGGGGCTTTTGTTTCAACCAGTGTATTTGCGGCGATCCCTCCCGGCAATGATGTGACAACTAAACCCGATCTTTATTATTTAAAAAACTCACAGGCTATTGATAGTTTAGCGTTATTGCCGCCACCACCTGAAGTGGGCAGCATCTTATTTTTAAACGACCAAGCGATGTATGAAAAAGGCCGTTTATTGCGAAACACTGAGCGTGGAGAACAAGCCGCTAAGGATGCTGATCTGGCTGCGGGCGGTGTTGCGAACGCATTTTCTGAAGCTTTTGGTTATCCCATTACCGAAAAGGATGCGCCTGAAATTCATAAATTGCTGACGAATATGATTGAAGATGCGGGGGATTTAGCAACTCGCTCAGCCAAAGAGAAATACATGCGCATTCGTCCATTTGCGTTCTACGGTGTTGCTACCTGTAACACGAAAGATCAGGACAAATTATCTAAGAATGGCTCTTATCCTTCCGGACACACCGCAATTGGCTGGGCATCTGCACTCGTATTGTCAGAAATTAACCCAGAAAACCAAGATAAAATTTTAAAACGTGGTTATGAACTTGGCCAAAGCCGAGTCATCTGTGGTTACCATTGGCAAAGTGATGTTGATGCAGCTCGTATCGTTGCATCGGGTGCGGTAGCAACTTTACACTCCAACCCTGAATTCCAAAAACAGTTACAAAAAGCCAAAGACGAATTTGCTAAACTGAAAAAATAGCTTTACTTAAAAACGATACCGCCCCATCAGTAACAACGAGAGGGGCGGTTTTTTATTGTGTTTTATATGGTAAAATCGCGTCAGATCCCTTCAGGCAATAAACTGTTATCTTGCAACATGCCAACTACCAGTGTTTGCATGCGCTGGCCAAGAGTGTGGTCGATGGTATAATTGAGCTGCTGGGCGACTTCCACCGTGATTTCATCAAAGCATTTCATCAACAGATGTAAGCTGTATGCAGCTTGTTGCGCATTACGGTAATCAAACAAGGTTTCCATTGCTTGGATAATGTGCTCTGGCATCCATTGTTGATATGCTCTGCCGTGATACCAAACATCTTGCTGCCCTTTACTTTTGTTTGAGACATAGCACTCTAACATCGTCAGTAGGGCATTTTTCATATCAACGTCTCTTGACCAAGCGCTCCAGAGTTCATTACGCGAAAGGGCAATCGCAACTTGATGTGATTCATACCAAAATTCGTTCACAATAAACGTGAATTTGTTTTGACTGAGTTGCTTAGGCGGAAGTTGTACCTGATCACTGTCGGGAAGGTTATCCGTGATACCGCTTTTATCGAGTAAAATGGTGTAGCCACGGGCATAAGTATTATCAAGCCCATATTGCTTCATCTTTTGCAATCGACTTGGTTCAGCAAAGGTAAAATCAACTTTTCTTCCTTGCTCGTAAATCGCTAAACAAGTCGGGCATTCAGGCTCATTTTCACCACCATTTGTAAGATGTAGAGCCACTAGAGGCTGACCAAATTGATGTATCCATTGTTGGTCATGAAAAAGTGCTGTTACACCTGAACCGACTAATTCAATATCAATGTCTGAATAATGATCAATTTGTTGTTCTCTACCTCTTGAGCCTGTCAAAATGACGGCATCAATTCTAGGATCGAGCAAAGAAACGGAAATAATTTTATTGATTAAAGATGCAGGTGATTCCATAGCTAACCCATCGAATTTATTGATGTGGCTAAGATACCTGTAAAATGATTAAAATGCTAAAAAACTCGATAATTATCATGATTATTTAGTGAATAGTGAGAAATCACGCCATCATCACCAAAAATCGAGAAGACTTCCTCAATGAATTGGGGTATCTTGTTTAGTATATAAAACAAAAATGTGGTTTTCGACCCATTTTATAGGCGATTTTAGATGTAAAATTGCATTATGCTAAACAGAGGCACAAGATGAGCGAGTTTATTGATTTTAACCAGTCGGTTTATCCGTTCCCTGCTAGACCTGCATTGCTAAGCTCAGAAGAGAAAGCATTTTATCGTGAGCGCATCAAAGCGTTATTGCTGGAAAAAAATGCGGTGATAGTTGCACATTATTATACCGATCCTGAAATCCAAGCATTGGCTGAGGAAACAGGTGGATGTGTTGCTGACTCTCTGGAAATGGCTCGTTTTGGCGCCCGTCATAGTGCATCAACCCTGCTAGTCGCGGGGGTACGTTTTATGGGGGAAACCGCAAAAATCTTAAGCCCTGAAAAAACCGTTTTAATGCCAACATTAGATGCCGAATGTTCACTTGATTTAGGCTGCCCAGAGGCGGATTTTGCGCGTTTTTGCGATCAGCACCCTGATCGTACAGTGGTGGTTTATGCGAATACCTCTGCGGCGGTGAAAGCACGAGCAGATTGGGTGGTGACATCCAGTATTGCGGTAGAATTAATCGAGCATCTTGATAGCCTAGGCGAGAAAATTATTTGGGCGCCTGACCGCCATCTTGGCCGTTATGTTCAACAACAAACAGGGGCTGATATTTTGTGTTGGCAGGGCGCTTGTATTGTTCATGATGAATTTAAAACCCAGTCTCTGAGCAAAATGAAAGCGCTGTATCCAGAAGCGGCGGTGCTGGTTCACCCTGAGTCTCCTCAAGCTGTTGTCGAGCTTGCTGATGCTGTCGGCTCGACAAGCCAATTAATCAAAGCGGCGCAAACGTTGCCTCATCCATCAATGATAGTCGCGACCGATAAAGGCATTTTTTATAAAATGCAGCAAGCGTGCCCTGATAAGTCTTTGTATATCGCGCCGACCGCGGGGGAAGGTGCGACATGCCGTACTTGTGCCCATTGCCCTTGGATGGCGATGAATGGTTTAAAAGCAATAGCACAAGCCTTAGAGAGTCACGGGGAGCAACATCAAATTTATGTGAGCGAAGCGCTACGTCAAAAAGCGATGTTACCTTTAAATAGAATGCTAGATTTTGCAGAGAGTCTAAAATAAAAGAGCACTATTGTTTATATCGAGGCCACGCGGAATCATAATGTGGCATGACATAGGGTTGAGAGAAGGATTTTGGGATGGATTTCTTTAGCACAAGTAATGTATTAGTGAATATTCCTCTATGGGATAGTGTGTATGAATTGTCATACATCGAAGCAGTAGGAACAGTGGCTGGTTTGTTATGTATTTTGCTAGCTAGTCTTGAAAAAACCATTAATTACTTGTTTGGTTTAATCAATGTGACGCTGTTTGGGGTGATTTTTTTTCAAATCCAACTGTATGCTAATTTACTTTTACAGGTATTTTTCTTTATCGCCAATATTTATGGTTGGTATGCGTGGAGCCGAGTGGATAACCAGCAACAAACGGAACTGAAAATTCGCTGGTTAAGCCTGCCTAAGGCGACGATAACAGTGATCATCTCTTTATTTGTGATCATTTACCTAACATACAATATTGATTGGGTCTTTGGGGTATTGGCGGAATGGGCAATTAACATTTTGAATCTGTTTGGCGCTAACCTAACAATGCCTGTGTTAGAACCCGATGCATTTCCATTCTGGGATTCGACCATGACAGTATTATCTGTGGTTGCAATGATCCTGATGACGCGTAAGTACGTTGAAAATTGGCTTTTATGGGTGATCATCAACGTAATTAGTATTATCGTATTCTATAAGCAAGGGGTATATGCGATGTCATTAGAGTACCTCATTTTGCTAGGTATCGCGCTGAATGGTTCAAGGCTTTGGGTGAAATCGGCAAAACAAAACGGCTCTGTGCCCCTCTCATAAACCACGGTGACGAAAATTAACAATAAAACGGCTAAAGTAACATTATCGATGTTTTGCCGTTTTTATTGTTTTTTACTCTAAAATTCCCCCTAAATATGGGGCTATTGTGCTGTTTAATCGCCTTTAGCCTCATTTTATAATCTGAAAGCTTAAAACTAACTATTTCATACTAAGCTTGCCTGTTTACAGAAGGCGGCTGAACGGTTAGATTAAAATTTCGATACCTGTCGTCTTTCAAGTTGCAGCATTGTGAGTGGTAAGAGAATCTCTCTTCGCTTAAAAGTAAGTGTTTACCATCGGCCTGCTATTGGAATCCATAGGGTATGTAAATCATCTATATAAAAAAATAAACATTGGATTAACGGGTATGAATTATCAGAACGATGACGTCAGAATTAAACAAATAAAAGAATTATTGCCACCAATTGCGTTGTTGGAGAAGTTTCCAGCGACGGACAAAGCGGCGTTTACCGTTCATGAAGCACGTCTCGCCATCCATAATATACTGTCAGGCGAAGATGATCGCCTTGTGGTTGTGATTGGTCCTTGCTCTATTCATGATACTAAAGCTGCTCTGGAATATGCCGAGCGCCTTAATAAGTTACGAGAAGAACTCAAAGATTCGCTAGAAATTGTGATGCGTGTGTATTTTGAAAAACCGCGTACCACAGTAGGTTGGAAAGGGCTAATTAATGACCCTAATATGGACAATAGCTTTAATATCAATGAAGGGCTACGTATTGCCCGTGAACTATTGGTGAAAATTAATGACCAAGGCCTGCCGACCGCAGGTGAATTTCTCGATATGATCAGCCCTCAATATGTCGCTGACCTAATGAGCTGGGGGGCGATTGGTGCACGCACAACAGAATCGCAAGTACATCGTGAATTGGCTTCTGGTCTCTCTTGCCCAGTTGGCTTTAAAAATGGAACAGATGGCACGATTAAGATCGCTATTGATGCGATTAATTCAGCACGTTCACCGCATTGTTTCTTATCGGTCACCAAATGGGGGCATTCTGCAATCGTCAATACTAGCGGGAACCCAGATTGCCACATTATTTTACGTGGTGGTAAAGAGCCAAACTACAGTGCGGAACACGTTAAGGCGGTGCGCGAAGGGCTAGTGAATGCAGGTCTAACCCCCAGCATTATGATTGACTTTAGCCACGCAAACAGTAACAAGAAATTTGAAAGACAAATGATAGTTGCTGATGACGTCAGTGAGCAATTACGCCAAGGTGATCGCTCTATTACAGGTGTCATGATCGAAAGCCACCTTGTTGAAGGCAATCAAAGCCTAGAGTCAGGTGAGCCTCTGGTTTATGGGAAAAGTGTCACTGATGCATGTATCGGATGGGATGATACAGAAAAAGTATTGCGCCAATTGTCTGATGCGGTGATTGCTCGTCGCCAGAAGTAATCGATAGTATTTCATATAGGAAGCCAGAGTCTTGTTGCTCTGGCTTTTTTACGTTATTAGATAGGAGAATCGTACTCTTTAGATTGGTAAACCGACAGGCAGCATACCACTCTCCTATTACTTATTATGAGATTAGAATCTCTAAAGCTATTGACCGATATGGTGTGGATAGCGATAGAGCAATCTAAACTTACTTTTTGGTTGTGTTGAGCTATTTTCGGATGAGTTCATGATGAACATAATCGCACTACCAAAAATAAAACGCCAAAATACCTTAAATCACGATCCGCTAAAAATACCTGTAAAAGGGGTTTTTGTGGCCTTTCTGCTCATGAATAAATAATGCAAGGAAAAATCAATATTTAAGATTTTTCTTGTCGAGCTATTCACTGTATTTACTCGTTATTATAGTTTGTTTATTTTTATTATCTTAGTTTTATATTTTTTGTTTTCAGTAAAAATGAACAAATCATTCAAAAAACTTCTCTTTCTTTAATGGTCTCTAAAGTAAATAATCCCTTTTCGATATTATAACTAAAGGGAAATATTAATGAGGAAGTTACAACTTGCATCGTTAACATTTGCATTAATCAGCACGATGGGAAGTGCTTTTGCGTCAACTAACCAAGAGGGATATTACGGTTCCGCACGACTTTCTAAAGTGTGGCAAAAAGCGGATAGTATGGATACGAGTCTCCGCCCAGGGATTGGCCAGTTTGTTTCTGGTGATGATAAAGATGATTTCTACAATGCTTCTCTTGCAGCGGGTTATCAGTATGGTAATGGCTGGCGTACCGAAGGGGAGTATAGTTTTAATAAAAAAGCGGAGTACACCAGTGGCTCAACCGCTTTTTCAACCAGCTTTAATCATCACAAAACGGAATCGCAGCGTTTAATGCTGAATGTTTATCGTGATTATGATATCTACCAAGGGATTTCAGTGTATGGCACCGTGGGATTGGGTGTTGCAAAAGTGAAATCATCGGGATGGCAAGGTAATGCCGCACGTCAATATGGTAGCAATACTGACACTAACTTAGCGTACTCGATTGGCGCTGGTGTAAGTTACGAGCCTATTGATAAATTAAATTTTGACTTGGGATATCGTTATATTGATTTAGGGAAAATCGAAAGCGGTATGAATCGTTTTGCCAATGCGCGTGGCATACAGGATGAGCAGATGAAAGCGCACCTTAAGTCACAAGAGCTTGTGTTAGGCGTTAGATATCTATTTTAATTTTTAACGTATTATTATTCATTGGAATATGTCATACAAAAAGGGTTGGCGATTAGCCAACCCTTTACTTTATTTAACTTTAATTATTTTGCTTTGCCTTGGTTGGCAACCGCTGCTTGTTTTGCAGCGATTTCATCTTGGTTGCCAAGATAGTAATGTTTGATTGGTTTCATGTTTTCATCAAACTCATAAACCAGTGGCACTGCTGTTGGGATATTGAGGTTAAGAATTTCTTCTTCGCCCATGTTATCCAAGTATTTTACCAGCGCACGCAGTGAGTTACCGTGAGCTGCAATAATCACTTTTTCACCCGCCGCAACACGTGGTTTGATCTCTTGTTCCCAGTAAGGCACAACACGCTCAATGGTTGTTGCTAAGCTTTCTGTTACTGGCAGTTCCTCGCTAGACAGTTTTGCATAGCGTGGATCGTGGCCTGGGAAACGTTCGTCATCTTTTGTTAGCTCAGGTGGCGTGATGGCAAAACCACGGCGCCAGAGTTTAACTTGCTCATCACCATATTTAGCCGCAGTTTCTGATTTATCTAGACCTTGCAGTGCACCATAGTGACGCTCATTTAGTTTCCAGCTCTTTTCAACAGGCAGCCATTGCTGATCAACCTGATCAAGGATGTTCCATAAGGTATGGATAGCACGTTTCAGAACTGAGGTATAGGCGAAATCAAAGACAAAGCCTTCATCTTTCAGCAGTTGGCCTGCATTTTTTGCTTCTTCACGGCCTTTGTCTGACAGCTCAACATCAGTCCAGCCAGTGAAACGGTTCTCTTTGTTCCACTCGCTCTCACCGTGTCTTACCAAAACCAGTTTAGTTACAGCCATAGCTTAAACTCCTATCAGTACATTCAAATTAAAATGAATCATTGCTGACTTACATTATAGGGATAGTCAATCCGAACGCTAGTCACAACTGATGTTTTACCCAAACCAAATCAAAAAAGTGATAGTCAGTCGGTTATTTGGATAAAAATCGTACCTTAATCAGCTTGTTTTTTATCCAGCAACCATTTTGACTGGGTAAGTAAAAAATAACAGATGCAATAGATTTAACCCGAAGTGAAACGATACAGCAAGCCATAATTTGCCACTCCACATCCATGCTAGTCCATAAATAATCCCTGCAAGGGTCGCAAAAAGGATCAGCAACGGGCCTCCCGCGAAATGCACAGCCCCAAACACTAAGGCACACACGATTAATGCAAGATAAGGGGAGCCAAACCATTGAGTGAGGCGCTGCTGGAGATAGCCACGAAATAATGCTTCTTCGGCTAATGAGACAAATAATAAATTGCAAATAATGAATGCAGGTAACCAAGTCGGCAAATGCCACTCAAAACCTAGTCCTCCCGCAATGGCAGCAACAACCAATAACATAGGAACGGCAATGATCAGTAACCACCATTGCCAAGGTTTTGCTGTTTTGGGGGCTTGAGCTGAAAATAGGCTGGGGAGACAAAATAACAAAACAAAAGGAACCAAGGCCTTATCAAAGTTAAAGTACATGGTAAATGGTCTGCTTTGCTCGCCAACAATCACGCTATCGAGGTATTTGAGGTTATGAAATCCTGGGAAAAAATGAATCAATAGGCCTACAGAGCAGATAACAAGCGTGACCTCGCTAATAACTTTGACCCAGACATGATATTGAAAGCGCCAACCTATCACGCCAATGACAATAATGGCGACAAATAAGAGAATTGCTTGCCAACTTAGTACACCCGTAAATAGTGCTATTGTTGTCGCAAGTAAGAGTAAAAATGTGGCAATAAATCGATGCGTTGCAAGTGTTGTGAGTGAAGCCGCCAAAATAAACCAACTGGCCATACGTTGTTCCTAAAATCTATTCGAATTATTTAAAGCGGCACAGTGTAATTGTTTTCAGTTATTTTCCGAGGAAAAAGCACAGCTATTGGTCTGGAATGATAAAAAATTAATATAAATAAACAGGTTATATAGCTGAGTATTAAGTGTGCGAACTAATCATTAGATTAATTTAGGTCGATAATCAAACATTATCGACCCCAATGATGGCGCGGTTAGACCGTTTGTTGCTCGACAGTTTCTATGTCATAACGATATTTGCCGTTATCAGGAACAAACTTCAATCGATGGGTAATGCAAGTTGGCGCATCTTCTTGATGGTGAGTAACAAAAAGAAGCTGAGTCGTGCCTTGGCTGAGCATTACATCAATAAAACGTAGGACTAATAAACGGTTTAAACCATCTAGCCCTTGAAGTGGCTCATCTAAAATCAAAACAGCCGGATGTTTGACTAAGGCGCGTGCGATAAGCACAAGTCGTTGCTGACCCCATGATAAGCTATGGAAAGGTTGTTGTGCTGTTTGTGAGGGAAAACCGAGTAGGGCTAGCCACTCATAAGCCAGTTGAATTTGGCGATCAGAAGGTGTCTGATATAAACCAATTGAGTCGTGGAACCCAGAGATGATCACATTAATCACGCTAGTCGCGACGCGGTACTCTTGATGAATGCTGTTACTAACATAACCAATATGGCGTTTGATATCCCAAATCGTCTCACCTGTGCCTCTGCGACGACCAAATAGCGTTAAATCATTACTATAGCCTTGAGGATGATCTCCGGTAATTAGGCTTAATAGCGTGGATTTCCCTGCACCGTTTTCGCCGATAATTTGCCAATGCTCACTGGGATTAACCTGCCAGTTCAAACCATGCAAAATCGGTTTGTCGTTATAGCTGACCACGCCGTTTTTCAAAATAACCCGTGGAATATCGCTAGGAAGTGGGGCTTCAGCCGTTGGATCTTCCATTTCAGGGATAGTGAGATGTTTTAAGCTTTCGCTATGTTGAAGCTGGGTGATTAACGTGTTAGCAAGTACTGACTCACGGCTGCCTGATAAAGTCAGTTTGCAGTCGGCTAATACGCCCATATTGTCAATAAAGTCGGGTAACTCATCAAATCGGTTCAGGATCAATACAATTGTTAACCCTTTTTCAGATAAGCTGCTAAGTAACTCGCTCAGATTATTTCGTGAATAGACATCAAGGCCATCAAAAGGCTCATCAAGCACTAATAAATCAGGTTCCCCCATAAGGGTTTGGCAGAGTAAAACTTTGCGTGTTTCCCCTGTTGACAGATATTTAAAGCGTCGAGAAAGCAGATCGTGAATGCCAAATTTTGTGGCCAGTTCAAGACAGTATTCATTGTCTCGGTGGTGGAGTTGGATAATTTCAGCGGCGGTATATCCGGTATCGTCTTCATCTTCACTAAGCAGATCCGTGTTATTACGCTGCCACTCTTCATTAATCATGTTTTGCAGTTGTTCGAAAGAGAGGCGTACGGGAGATACAAAGCTATTTTCCACAATACCTGAGAGTGGTTTTAGTTCCCCTGATAACGCTTTTGCAAGTGATGACTTACCACTACCATTGGCCCCAATAAACGCCCAACTTTCATGCTGATTAATGGCTAATTCAGGAATATCCAGTGTTTGTGTGTCACTGAGCTTAAAGCTGCTGTGACGAAGGGTGATTGCTTTCATGCCACTTCCTTATTTTTGTCATTATTTTTGTCGTTATTTACCTGTCACCTCAACAAATAATCATGATTACAGATAAAGTCAATCATTCACTGGAGAAAGGCGCACAAAAAACAAGCTTGCACTTATCTATTGGTGAGGAAATGGCGTATTTAGATAAGTGCACGTGGTTAGCATAGTGTGGCAATAATCACTTGATCGGCATTAAATAGCGCTGTGACATTATCGTTGAGCTGCAATTGTTGGCTATCGACTTCTTGGTTACTGAGGGTAGAGCATAGGCTCTCACCACCTAATAGGGTCACGATCACTTCGCTGTTTTCTTGACCACGTTCAAGTGCGGTTATCTTCCCAGCGAGTTGATTGTCAAATTCACTATTTTTTATTGGTTGCTTCGTCAATTTTATCCAAGGTGCTTTAATCAGAGCGAGTACTTCCTTACCTTCAGTAAGGCGTAGACGGTTGGCACTCTGTTCTGTAAGAGCGGCATTAATGATGGTTTTATTGTCGGCCAATAACACTTGGACATGTTGTTGAACTTGGTGATGGTCACGAGCAATCAGAGTACCAAAAAACTGATTACGCGCGCTGGTTTGCAATGAAAAACGGGAAATCGCGGCTAGAAGACTATCAAGAGGTAATGTGTCTTCTTTGAGAACATCAAAGGCTTTTTGCTGAATTTGTGCCAGTAAGTCGTATAGCTGTAGCAGTCTTTCCCCATAGTGGGTCAATGTTGTGCCACCACCACCTTTACCGCCAGTGGCTCTATCCACTAAAATATCGTCAGCAAGCTGGTTCATTTCATTGATAGCATCCCAGGCACTTTTATAGCTGATCCCAGCCAATTTAGCACCTTGGCTAATAGAGCCTGTTGCTTTGATTTGCTTGAGCAATGAAATTCGGCGAGGGTCTGCAAATAAACTCCCTTGTAGCTTTAGTGTCAGTAAGATTTCTGCTTGCATAAATATAACCCTTCCTATCAGATTGAATATACTCAAGTTGTACTTTGTATTAGTGAGAGTATATAAATAAACTGTCATCGCGACGCTTAATAAAAAAGCACGTTTAGTGTGTCGTTAGAAATAGAATTTGTCTACAATAGTGACAGCTATCCCGCTATTATATACGTTATTATTTAAATTCAGCTTTATTTTCCCTCGTCAGCGCATCAGTTGGCTGGTGGGCACAGTATCACTGAAGAGGCTTTAATGTTAGAAATTTTAAAAAGCATGGGCTTTGCCCTGTTGATGGTTCCCGTTGTGATGTTTTTGATTATGGGGCTAATTTACGGCCTCGGGGCTTTCTTTAATCTGCTATCTAAAGCTCACGTTCCGCACCATCATACAGAGAAGGAATAACTCTCCTCCCTATTTAAGTTCGCCTGTTTTTTAGTGGTATACTGAGAAACAGGCAACTCTATCTATTTGTCTTTGGTTGATACGCTTTTAAAGCAAGTCTTCCCTCACTTTTCTGCTTCTGGTATAAGTTTTGATGCAATTCATTGCGCTAGCACACTTTTCTGCACGCGATGACTTTAAGTTATCGTTATATCCTGTTATATATAGCGTGATAACTAATATTAGGGTGGACTGAAATGAAAAAAAATTTGATCACGTTGTTGGCGGGTGTCACGATAACACTTTCTATGGCAAGCCATACGGTTGCAGCAGAGAAAATAACTGTTTTTGCTGCCGCCTCTTTGACAAATGCGATGAATGAAATTTCTGAACAATATCAGAAAGAAAACAAAGTAGAAGTTGTCTCATCATATGCATCATCATCGACACTTGCTCGTCAAATTGAGCAAGGAGCGCCTGCAAATCTATTTATTTCTGCCGATCAGCAATGGATGAATTATGCTATTGATAAGCATTTGATGGTTGAAAACACGCGCTACACTTTATTAGGTAATGAGTTGGTATTGATCGCACCCAAAGATTCCAAAATTGAAAAGGTGGAGATCAATAAACAAACGGATTGGAAAAAGCTGCTTGATGGCGGCCGTCTGGCGGTAGGCGATCCGGAGCATGTTCCTGTTGGGATTTATGCGAAAGAAGCATTGAGCTATTTAGGGGCATGGGATACGGTCAATCCGTTATTAGCACGTACCAATAATGTGCGTAGTGGTATGGCCTTGGTTGAACGCGATGAAGCGCCTTTAGGGATAGTGTATGGCTCCGATGCCGTTGCTAGCCAAAAAGTCAAAGTCGTTGGTATTTTTCCAGCAGACTCGCACAAACCCGTTGAATATCCAATGGCTATTGTGAAAGACCAAGATAATCAAGCAACTCGTGACTTTTATGAATATTTGAAAACGCCAGCCGCTTCAGAAGTATTCAAACGTTACGGTTTCACCCCACGTTAAGGGATTTTAGTATTGCAGATGTTAAGTGCTTATGAATGGGAAGCCATCTACCTGAGCTTAAAAGTTTCAAGTGTGGCAGTCATGTTTAGTTTGCCACTAGGTATTTTGGTTGCATGGGTATTGGTGCGTTGTCATTTCCCCGGCAAAACACTGCTGGATAGTATTATCCATCTACCATTGGTGTTACCGCCAGTGGTAGTGGGGTATTTATTATTGATCAGTATGGGACGCCGCGGTTTTATTGGGGAATGGCTGTATAGCTGGTTTGGGTTTAGCTTTACGTTTAGCTGGCGCGGTGCCGCATTGGCCTCCGCCGTGGTGGCTTTTCCATTGATGGTGCGGGCGATCCGTTTAGCGCTCGAAGCCGTTGATCGTAAACTTGAGCAAGCGGCTCGAACATTAGGCGCGACGCCATTACGTGTCTTTTTTACGATAACTATCCCATTATCACTGCCCGGTATTATTGTGGGAACGGTATTAGCATTTGCACGCTCATTAGGGGAGTTTGGGGCGACTATCACCTTTGTATCGAATATTCCCGGAGAAACACAAACCATCCCACTTGCGATGTATACCTTAATTGAAACACCGGGGGCGGAAGTGGATGCAGCCCGCTTGTGTGTGATTGCTATTATCTTGGCATTAATTTCACTATTAGTTTCAGAATGGCTGACCCGTTGGGGCAAAAAGCGATTGGGGGTAGCCTGATATGTTAGAGCTGGATTTTTCACAGCAGCTTGGTGAGTTAGCGCTTGAAGTGAATACCTCGCTACCGACAGAGAGCATTACTGCCATATTTGGGTTATCTGGAGCAGGGAAGACCTCATTAATTAATGTGATAGGGGGGCTAACCAAGCCTAATCGAGGGCGTATTGTGCTCAATGGACGGACGCTGGTCGATATCGAAAAAGGCATCTGCTTGCCGCCCGAAAAGCGCCATATTGGCTATGTCTTCCAAGATGCACGGCTATTTCCCCATTATCGAGTCAAGAATAATTTACGTTATGGTATGGCTCCCGAAATGAAAGGGCGCTTCGATGAAATTGTGACGTTGTTAGGCATTGAAAAACTTCTAAATCGTTTTCCTATTACATTATCAGGTGGGGAAAAACAGCGTGTCGCTATTGGCCGCGCACTGTTAACCGCACCTGAAATTTTATTGATGGATGAGCCATTAGCTTCTCTTGATTTACCGCGTAAACGTGAGCTACTACCGTATTTAGAAAAACTGTCTCAAGATGTCAAAATCCCTATTTTATATGTCAGCCATAGCTTAGATGAGATTTTACGCCTTGCCGATAAAGTGATTGTGATGGCACAAGGTAAAGTTAAAGCTTTTGGAGCATTAGAGGAGGTGTGGGCAAGCAGTGCATTGCGTCCTTGGCTCCAACAAGAGACATTAAGTAGCGTGTTAAATGTGATATGTCATGGTCACCACCCTGACTATGAGATGACTGCAGTGATTGTGGGCAGTCAAAAATTATGGATCCCGCGTATTGATACAGAAAGAGGCGGGCAGTTGCGTTTACGCATTGATGCCTCTGATGTGTCTTTAGTATTAGAAAAGCCACAGGTCAGCAGTATCCGTAATATTTTATCAGCGGAAGTGGTTGAATGGATTGAAGATGGCGAGCAGGTGGATGTGAAGCTTGATTTAGGCGAACAGCATTATTTATGGGCGCGTATCACACGTTGGGCGCGTGACGAATTGTCTATTCGCAAAGGTCGTCGAGTTTATGCACAGGTTAAAAGTGTTTCATTAAGCCGCCATTACACATCATAACAGTACGTTAGCTGATATCTAAAGTCATGCCGCTTGAGTGAACAGCATAAAGTGGCAAAATGAGTTAATTAGGGGGCTTATTATTGGCCCCCTAATAGATAAAATTACAATACGTATTTATGGATCACTTCAGCGATACCCGGTTGGGTGTTATCACGTGTAACCAGTTTTGCTTGTTGTTTGATTTCATCGACCGCTTGGCCCATAGCAACACCTAGTCCAGCCGTTGTTAACATGCTTAAATCGTTAAAGTTATCACCAAAAGCAACCACATCATTCATGGTCATACCCTGTGATTCAACCCACTGTTTTAGTCGTTGGCCTTTGCTGTTTCCTTTGCGGCCGACGTCGACTTGATCAGCCCATGACCATTCACATTCCAAGCCAAAATCATCTTCAATACCGCGAACAACCTCTTTGAGCTGATCGATATTTTCTGAACTGACGGCAAATTTCCAAATAGATTGATAATCATGTAAGACATCAGCATAGTTTTCGACAAACTGAATATTAGGACGTTGAGCCACTGGCAGGGTTTCTGCCCAACTTAGCGTCCTTTTGATCCCTTCTGTCGGTGCGTTGTATAGCATGGCATCATCAACATACATTAAATGTTGAATATCGGTGCCACGCAGCCTTTCAATCATTTGTGTTGCTGATTCGAGTGTCATAGGGTCTGAAGAAAGAACTTTTTTACCTAAATAATCATAAAGATAAGTACCATTGCAGCAAATTGCAGGGGTATCAAGGTTAAGCTCTTGGTAGAAAGGATGAATGGCAACATGATGGCGCCCTGTCACAATCAACACTTTAACGCCTTGGCGACGTGCTTCATTTAATGCAGCAAGCGATTCGGGCAAAATTTTCTTTTGAGGATCAAGCAGTGTTCCATCAAGATCGAGCGCAATAACGCGGTATGACATAAACGGCTCCACGTGATTTGAGGTTACATATGCCTTAATGAGTGGCCATATGATGGTTTTTGTCGTTGTCAGCTAAACAGAAAGGGATCTGTTAGCCTGATAATAATCCAGTGCTAAAATAATTTTATCATCTTAGCGGATATTGCAGATTAACTAAAGTGGCGCAGAATGAATCGAGTCAGGTTATTGGTAATCTGTTGTTTTAATCATTTTGAGATAATTTAGTGGCGCGATGTATTGAAAAGAGGGGGATTGCTTGTTATTCGCTAGTCTATCCTGAGATTAACCGTCATAATGGAAGAAGATATTTTTATCATGAATCATAAGGAGACAGGATGAATCAGGTTGTCTATATTGCTAGCCCCGAAAGCCATCAGATCCACGTTTGGTCTATGAACGAAGCCGGTGAACTGACGTTATTACAGACGGTGACAACACCAGGCCAAGTACAGCCAATGGTATTAAGCCATGATAAAAAGCACCTTTATATTGGTGTCCGACCCAATTTTCGAGTAATCACTTATCAAATTGAAGATAAGGGCACTCTCAGACTAAAAGCTGAGACGGCAATTCCAAGTACACCGGTACATTTATCATTAGATAACACTGGTAAGTATTTGTTTGTGCCGTCATACCATCAACATAATTTGGCTGTCTTACCTATCAACCAAGAAGGTGTACCACAAACCGCGATCCAAGTGATCGAAGGGCTACGAAACCCACACTCTTCACATGTTGATGCTGACAATCAACAATTATGGGTGCCGTGTTTGGGGGAAGATCATATTCGCTTATTTGATCTGCATGACGATGGTCATTTAACCGAAGCTTCTGCTGATCAAATCAGTTCAGCAAAAGGCGCAGGCCCTCGCCACCTTGCATTCCATCCACAGCACAAAGTTATTTATTGTGTTAATGAGTTGGATTCAACCATTAACGTTTACCATAAATTTACTCGCTATCGCCAAGTTCAGCATATTAACGTATACCCGGAAGGTCGTGAAAGCCAACGTTGGGCGGCAGATATTCATATCACGCCTGATGGACGTCATCTGTATGCGAGTGAGCGTTCAGATAGCTATATTAGCCATTTCCGAGTATCTGATGATGGCCGCGAGTTGACCCTAGAAGGGATTTATCCAACAGAAGCTCAGCCTAGGGGCTTTAACCTTGATGCAACAGGGCGCTTCTTGATTTCTAGCGGGCAAAAATCTGACAGTATTTCTGTTTCAGAAATTGACCCGATTACAGGTAAACTCACCCAAATTGGTCGCTACCCAGTGGGCAAAGGCCCAATGTGGGTGACGGTATTAGCGCGTTAATTGCTAAACTAAGATCTCCTCAAAGCACTGAGGGGATCTTTACCCCTCAATCACGTTTCTCATTGCACTTGTCACTTTACTCAGTTGTTCCGGTGAAATAATGTAAGGTGGCATAACATAAATCAGCCGACCAAATGGCCTTACCCAAACCCCTTGTTCAACAAACTTTTTTTGTAATTCAGCGGTATTGACTGGCTGCTGCATCTCAATCACGCCAATCGCCCCTAAAACGCGCACCTGCTTGACGCTTGTGTGGGAGGACAAAGGTGCTAATTCAGCTAAGAGCTGCTGCTCAATCTTGGCGACAGTATGTTGCCATGGGCTTTCAAGCAATAATTTTAGGCTTGCGTTGGCGACGGCGCACGCTAATGGGTTCCCCATAAAGGTTGGCCCATGCATGAAACAGCCCGCTTCGCCATTACTAATCGTTTCGGCAACATGACGCGTTGTTAAGGTGGCTGATAGTGTCATATATCCCCCCGTGAGGGCTTTGCCTAAGCACATAATATCCGGTGAAATAGCCGCATGGTCACAAGCAAATAATTGGCCTGTGCGCCCAAATCCTGTCGCGATTTCATCGGCTATCAGTAATATGCCATAGTGATCACAAAGCTCACGAACGCCTTTTAGGTACTCGGGGTGATAAATACGCATTCCACCCGCACCTTGTACGATAGGTTCGAGTATAATTGCTGCAATTTCGCGATGTTTTGCTGCAAGTTCCTGCTTAATTGGTAATAAATCATCACTGTTCCATTCATCATGAAAACCACATTGTGGAGCCTCAACAAAAATATGAGGAGGTAGATAACCTTTGTATAGGCCATGCATTGAATTATCAGGATCACATACTGCCATCGCACCAAAAGTATCCCCATGATAACCATGGCGTAAAGTTAAAATACGTTGGCGCTTTTCCCCTCTTGCCTGCCAATACTGGAGTGCCATCTTTAGTGACACTTCCACAGCCACCGATCCTGAATCGGCAAGAAAAATACACTCTAAAGGCGCTGGAGTGATCTCAACGAGTTGACGGCACAAATTCACTGCGGAAGGGTGAGTGATGCCACCAAACATGACATGAGACATTTTTTGTAGCTGCTCAGTAGCGGCTTGATTGAGAACGGGATGATTGTAGCCGTGGATCGCCGCCCACCAAGAAGACATTCCATCAACAAGTGTTTTTCCATCAGCCATAATCAACTCTGCGCCTTTAGCCTCAACGATGGGATAGGCGGGGATCGGGTGGCTCATCGAGGTGTAGGGATGCCAGATATGCTTGGCATCGAATGCAATATCAGAACTGTCCATTTTACTTTGTTGTCAACTTATTTAAATGAATTTGGTTGACATGATAACCACAATATTTAAACTGGCAACGACTTTTTATGATGGAGATCTGCCGTGAGCGAATTAAAAAAGTGGACAACTAAACAGGCTAATGAATTGTTCTCTATGCCTTTCTTTGAGCTTTTGTTCCAAGCTCAGCAAGTTCATCGACAGCATTTTGACCCACAGCAAGTACAGGTCAGCACCTTGCTTTCAATCAAAACAGGGGCATGCCCAGAAGATTGCAAATATTGTGCACAAAGTGCTCGTTATAAAACCGGATTAGAAACCGAACGTTTAATGGAAGTTCAGCAAGTTCTTGAATCTGCAAAAAAAGCGAAGCAAGCAGGCTCAACGCGTTTTTGTATGGGAGCCGCTTGGCGTAATCCTCGTGAGCGCGATATGCCTTATCTCGAAATGATGGTGCGAGAGGTGAAATCGCTAGGCATGGAAACCTGCATGACACTGGGAATGATTGACGATAGCCAAGCTCAGCGCCTTGCCGAAGCGGGGCTTGATTACTACAACCATAATCTTGATACCTCCCCTGAATACTATGGCAACATCATTACCACCAGAACTTATCAAGACCGCTTAGACACATTGGATAATGTACGTAATGCGGGTATCAAAGTGTGCTCTGGAGGGATTCTTGGTTTAGGGGAAAAAATCAGCGATCGAGCAGCGCTGTTGGTTCAACTTGCGAATTTACCTAAACCGCCAGAAAGTGTACCGATCAATATGCTGATGAAAATGGAAGGCACCCCGATGGCGGATAATGAAGATGTCGATCCTTTTGATTTCATTCGAACTATTGCAGTAGCACGTATTATGATGCCGACCTCTTACGTCCGTTTATCGGCGGGTCGCGAATATATGAACGAGCAAACCCAAGCACTCTGTTTTATGGCAGGCGCTAATTCCGTATTTTATGGTTGTAAGCTGTTAACCGCTCCTAATCCGAATGAAAATAAAGATATCTCCTTGTTTAAAAAATTGAATATTAACCCAGAGCGTATTGAAGTGAGCGAAGGGGATAATCAACAAGCGGCACAATTAGCGGAGTCTATTTTGACAGCCGATAATTCACAGTTCTATAACGCGGCTGTCTAATGAGTTGGCAAACATTTATTCAAGCGCAACTCGAGCAGCGTAAACAAAATGCGGCTTGGCGTAAAAGAACCTGTATTGATTACAGCACAGGTCGTGAGTTGCGAATTAACGGGGAAAATTACCTGAATTTTTCAGGAAATGATTACTTAGGGTTAAGCCATCACCCCAAGGTCGTCGAGGCTTGGCAGCAAGGCGCCACATTATATGGCACCGGCAGTGGCGGTTCAGGGCACATTACTGGTTTTACTCGCGCCCATTATGATTTGGAAAACGCGCTATCTGCATGGTTGGGATATCCAAGGGCACTATTATTTATTTCTGGTTTTGCGGCGAATCAAGCGGTGATCACCGCTTTAATGGGGCAAGGGGATCGCATTTTAGCCGATAAACTTAGTCATGCTTCGATTTTAGAGGCATCAATGCTTTCAAAAGCTAATTTACGGCGATTTGCTCACAATAGCCCTGCATCATTACAAAAATTGCTCACCAGCACTTTAGATGTAAAGACACTCGTGATTAGTGAAGGGGTGTTTAGCATGGATGGTGACAGTGCGCCTTTAGCGGAATTAAAACAGCTCGCGGAACAACATCACGCTTGGTTAATGGTCGATGATGCCCATGGTATTGGCGTAAGAGGGCGAGAAGGGCGTGGTAGTTGTGATGTGCATGGTATTAAACCTGAATTACTGATTGTCACCTTCGGTAAAGCATTTGGTTTGAGTGGCGCTGCCGTTCTGTGTGATGAAGCAACCGCAGATTACTTTATTCAAGCGGCTCGCCACCTTATTTATAGTACCTCAATGCCACCAGCTCAGGCAGTTGCGCTATCAGCAACATTACAGCAGATCCGTACAGCCGATGATGCAAGGGAACGGCTTAATCAACATATTGAATATTTCAGAAAAAATAGTCAATTTAGTGATCTGCAATTAGCTGATTCACAGATGGCAATTCAACCCGTCATTGTGGGTGATAATGAGGTGAGCTTACAGCTTTCTGATTATTTACGACAAAAAGGGCTATGGGTACAAGCGATACGTCCACCGACTGTCCCACCAGGCAGTGCACGGCTACGCATTACCTTGAGTGCAGCTCATCACCAACAAGATATCGATCAACTGTTGGAGGCGTTAAATGGTTTTACCATTAAGTGATGAAAAACAAAAAATCGCTTCGGCTTTTGGTAAAGCAGCAAAACGCTATGATTCGATAGCTTATTATCAACAAAATAGTGGTCATCAACTGCTGGATTTATTAGCTTCAGCACGGGTCAATTTACCGGCTAAAAAAGTGATTGATGTTGGCTGTGGCACTGGTTTTTTCAGCCAAATAATTAAAGCACAAGGGGCTGAAGTGACCGCATTAGATTTATCGTCCGGCATGTTGGAGGTTGCACGTCAAAAAAATGCGGCTGAACAGTATATCTGTGCGGATATGGAAGCACTGCCTTTTGCCGACCAAACTTTTAATGTGGTTTTTTCTAATTTGGCTATCCAATGGTGCTCTGACTTATCACTGGCCCTGACTGAACTACATCGAGTGACTAAAAATGGTGGGGTGATTGTATTTACCACGCTTGCTAAAGGCTCTCTATCGGAGCTATCGCAAGCTTGGGCTAGGTTAGATGGCTATTCGCATGTGAATGAATTTTTAAGTTTTGAACAGATAAGCGCGAGTTGCCAACCATGGCAGCATCAATTGCTGCTTCAGACCGATACACTACATTTTCCGGATTTAGCTCGATTATTGAATTCATTGAAAGGCATTGGCGCGACCCATCTCACCGCAGGACGGCGTGGTGGATTGATGACAAGGAAGCGATTACATCTACTTGAGAGCGCTTATCCCACGTCAGCAAACGGTCTTGAGCTCACTTATCAAACTGTATTTGGAATAATTTATCGTGACTAAAACTTATTTTGTGACCGGCACTGATACTGAGGTCGGTAAAACAGTAGTCAGTTGCGCATTACTGCAAGCGGCTAAACAATTGGGTTATCAAACCGCGGGGTATAAACCGGTTGCTTCAGGCAGCGAACAAACAGCACAAGGGCTACGTAACAGTGATGCACTTTTTTTACAAACAAACAGCACATTGCCGTTAACTTACCAAGAAGTGAATCCAATTGTATTCGAAGCGCCAACATCTCCACATATTATTAGCGAAAAAGTTGGGTTGCCAATTGATTTTTCAGTGATGACAAACGGATTAAAACATTTGCAGTCAAAAGCGCAGTGGGTGTTGGTTGAAGGTGCTGGCGGCTGGTATACGCCATTATCAGCACAACACAGTTATGCAGATTGGGTGGTTGAGCAACAATTGCCAGTGATTATGGTGGTTGGCATCAAACTGGGTTGTATTAATCATGCCTTATTAACCGCACAAGCGATTAACCAATCAGGGCTAAAATTGGTGGGGTGGGTGGCGAATGAAGTCGAGCCAGCAGGAACCTATCAGGCCGAATATTTAGAGACATTGCACCGTTCGATCAATGCGCCTTGCCTTGGTATCATTCCTCATCAAGATGCCGAACAATTTGCCGATGTAGGGCAGTATGTTGATGTGACAGCGATTTAATTTTTTAGTGGTTAATTGTCTATTTTATCAGAGAGCTTGTTTTTCAATATAAACACGCTCTCTGGTGTATTGAACGAAAACTCTTTTGTTGTACAACGGCTCAACGCTAAACGTAGCCCAGCGCCTATCTCTTCCGTTGAATTATCAAGCGATAAAATGACATGTCTTGATTCATCAAGTTCACGCCATCCTTCCCATTTTTCATGGCGACTTGGCTTAATTAGGGGCTTGTGTGTAAAGCCCCTATATTAAATTTTTATATTCTAAATAATTCAATATTCAGGTAGGTAATAAACGGAGATAGGTAGGGAGTATCGATAACTATCAGACTCGGCTAGCTGAGCGCATTCAATAATCTTATATCCTGAAGTAGATGCTATAACTTGAGCGTTGTTAAACAGCAAAAATATCCTTTAACACCGAATGATAAGGACGATGGCGTAGTCATGGTACATTGAGTGTAATGTTTGGTTATTTATGATCGGATAAGTGTGCCTATCTAGTGGATCTTACTAGATAATTTTTTATGTTCCTGTTTATTCTGTGTAAAAGGCTATTTTGGATCGTTAATCCGTCATTTTTGTCAACTCGGATCCGTTAAAAAAGAGTAAATACTGTTTTTATGATAAATTCTGAGTAAAAATATTTTCACTGAATTGCCATTTTTTTGTCATGTATATGCGCTATGTGGTTTTTAGAGTGGAACGGAAACGCACTATCTGAAAGGGATTGCAGAGTTATCCACTATTTCTGTGGATAACCTTGTGAATTAGATCTAAAAAAACAACCGAATCCAAGGTGACAAGCGGCTTTGCCTTTATTTGATGTGATTTCAGACTTATAAATAATAATTTTAAAATACAATAAGTTAAATAAAATCAAGACATGGGTTGTTATTTGAGATAAGACTAGAAGTCGCATCAGCATAAAATATATAAATCACTTTAGGTCAAGAAAAATTTTTGGGGATAACCTTGTTTTAACCACAATAAAAAATTGCTGGAGAATTTTTAAACTTAGCACTTGAAGCTGGTTTTTTATCCAGTATCATAGGGGGGAGATCGGTTAAGAGGCGTGGGTAATGAGTAAAGTATTTAAATTGTATTCTGATTTTCAGCCTGGAGGGGATCAACCCGAGGCAATTCGTCAGCTTTCTGAAGGGTTAGAAGATGGACTTGCTCATCAAACCTTACTCGGGGTAACAGGCTCAGGTAAAACCTTTACGATTGCCAATGTCATCGCCAAAGAAAATCGCCCAACCATGTTAATGGCACACAATAAGACGTTGGCAGCACAATTGTACAGTGAGATGAAAGCCTTCTTCCCTGACAATGCCGTTGAATACTTTGTCTCTTATTATGATTATTATCAGCCAGAAGCCTATGTGCCTAGTTCAGATACCTTTATCGAAAAAGATGCGTCTGTTAACGAGCATATTGAGCAAATGCGTCTGTCAGCGACAAAAGCACTACTTGAACGGCGTGATGTGATAGTTGTGGCTTCTGTTTCGGCTATTTATGGTCTTGGTGATCCTGATAGCTATTTAAAAATGATGCTGCATTTGACCGATGGGATGATTATCGATCAGCGGGCTATTTTGCGGCGCTTAGCCGATCTGCAATATACACGTAACGACCAAGCTTTTACCCGAGGTACGTTCCGCGTACGGGGCGAGGTGATTGATATTTTCCCCGCAGAATCAGATGAATATGCGTTACGTGTCGAATTATTTGATGAAGAAGTGGAACGGTTGTCTTTGTTCGACCCATTAACGGGGCAAATTCAGCATCGTGTTCCTCGCTTTACAGTTTATCCGAAAACCCACTATGTGACGCCGAGAGAGCGGATCTTAGAAGCGATGGAACAAATTAAGGTTGAACTGGCGGATAGGCGTAAGGTGCTCCTCGAAAATAATAAATTGCTAGAAGAACAACGTATCACCCAACGTACTCAATTTGATCTCGAAATGATGAATGAGCTGGGTTATTGCTCAGGTATTGAGAACTATTCACGTTATTTGTCTGGTCGCGCGCCAGGAGAGCCGCCACCGACGCTGTTTGATTACCTACCTGCTGATGGTTTATTGGTGGTGGATGAGTCGCACGTTACTATCCCGCAGATCGGAGCGATGTATAAAGGTGACCGCTCTCGTAAAGAAACACTGGTAGAGTATGGATTCCGTTTACCGTCTGCGCTTGATAATCGACCATTACGTTTTGAAGAGTTTGAGGCGCTTGCGCCACAAACTATCTATGTTTCCGCGACGCCGGGTAATTATGAAATAGAAAAATCAGGTTCAGAGGTGATAGAGCAGGTTGTGCGACCAACAGGCTTGCTAGATCCTGTGATTGAAGTGCGGCCTGTTGCCACTCAAGTTGATGATTTGCTTTCTGAAATTCGTATTCGTTCGCAGAAAAACGAGCGTGTGTTGGTGACAACGTTAACAAAACGAATGGCAGAAGATTTAACGGAATACCTTGAAGAGCATGGTGAACGGGTTCGTTATTTACACTCTGATATTGATACGGTAGAACGGGTTGAAATCATTCGTGACCTACGTTTAGGTGAGTTTGATGTGCTGGTGGGGATCAACTTGCTGAGAGAGGGTCTCGATATGCCAGAAGTGTCATTGGTGGCTATTCTCGATGCCGATAAAGAAGGCTTTTTACGCTCTGAACGTTCACTCATTCAGACAATTGGTCGTGCGGCGCGTAACCTTAATGGTAAAGCAATTTTATATGGCGATAGAATCACCAATTCAATGGAAAAGGCCATCAAAGAAACGGAACGCCGCCGTGCTAAGCAGATAGCCTTTAATGAGCAACACGGTATTGTGCCGCAAGGCCTGAACAAAAAAATTGGCGATATCTTGCAAATTGGTCACAAAGTGGGTGGCAAATCGAAAGGTCGCAATAAAGAGAGTGCCAAAATCGATAAACGTGAAGATATTCAATTATTATCAACAAAAGAGTTGGAGCAACGTATTTCGCAACTTGAAGCGCAGATGTATAAACATGCTCAGGATTTAGAGTTTGAAGCGGCGGCAAATGTAAGGGATCAATTGCAAGAGCTAAGGGAGCGTTTTATTGCTAATTCATGATGCTACAAAGGTTAACGGCTCTATGAGTTTTTGCTGTTAACCTTTGGCGTGATTGGTGGTGATATCCCGTGGTGGTTTAAAACAAACGCACGGTTTCTTCGATAGCTTGCAAGAGTAGCTTACGGTCATGACGATAAGGAATATCATCGGCCTCTAACACCCGTTGAGTGACTAACCGCTCATGGCGAATAGGCGCGATATTCGTTCTAGGGCCAACAATCACGGCATCAATTTTTTTGCAGCCGATATGCTGCTCCATCATGGTTAACTTTTCTTGTAACGTGAGGCTAGCTGCGGATGTACTTAGCTCTTTACCTAGGTTACCGATATAGATCATCGGGGCTTTACATTCGCGCAAAGCATCCGTGATATCTTCCAACAGTAGCAGTGGCATCAGGCTGGTGAAGAAACTACCCGGGCCAATTAAAATTAAATCCGCTTGATGAATTGCTTCAATCGCTTCTGCTGTGGCTTTTACGGTTGGGTAGAGTCGTAACTCTTTCGGTAATTCAATCAGAGCATCAACATTGACCTCGCCATACACTTCATTACCCATCTCATCAATCGCCATTAAGTCGACGGGAGATTCTGACATAGGAATGAGTTTGGCATCCACTTTGAGCATATTGCGGATCAAATTAATGGCATCAAGAGGGCGTACACTGAGGTGATCTAATGACTTTAGCATCAGATTACCTAAATTATGGCCTGAAAGTTCGCCGTTGCCACTAAAACGGTATTCAAACATCGCCGATGCGATTGATGGCTCAGTAATTAATTGATTGAGGCAGTTGCGCATATCTCCCCAAGCAATCCCACCTTCCGCTCGACGAATACGACCAGTAGAACCACCATTATCCGTCGTGGTGACAATTCCAGTTAATCGAGAGCCTAAAGAGGAAAGCGAAGACATTACGCGACCAAGCCCATGTCCGCCGCCAAGGGCGACAACATGCCTAAAATCAGTCAAACTACTATTCGGCATAGTGTTCCTATATCAGTTATTTTTTCAGCGCCAAGGCTATTATACAGTGTTATTGCCAGTTAAATGCAATTTAAAACGCGATTATCACGTCTATCACAAAACGGCGCTAATTTATCATAAAACACCGTTTGGGGGTCATTTACCGTCATCATTGACAGATAAAAATTGAAAATGATGGCAGTTTAAACAGCAATTATCTCATAGGGCTGTTTTTTACTATCCAAAAAAGATCAAAATTTGGGGCAAACCTAATCTAAGATTGCTCTTAATTAACGATTAAAAATAGGGGCTGGATGTTTTTTGTACATGCGCTTAATATTGGGTTTAATAGGTGACATAATACAAATTAGAACATTAAATTTATACTGAATTAACAAATGCATAACTAAACCCTAAGTCGTTGTATAATATATTATATACCGAAATTCAAATTCGCTTTTTCCTTTCTTTTACGCTAAAATCCCCACATAAACTAAGTGAACAAAGTGAGCAATTTGATTGTTAACCTATGCTGGCTTTGTGGGCTTGTTGATAAATATCACTCCTAGCCTTTGTGTCTAAGTTCGCGATAACGAATATGATGCTTTGGCCGTGGCCTCTGAGCCACCAGGGTGCAAGATAGAAATGTCTGCATCTCCCGTATTTGGAAAGGTGTCATTATGCAGCAGCTTGTCGATCAATTTGCTCGGAAATTTTATTATCTCCGTTTATCTATTACAGATGTTTGCAACTTTCGTTGCACATACTGCCTTCCCGATGGTTATAAACCAAGTGGTCGTCACGAATTCCTTTCACTGAGTGAAATTCAGCGCATTAGCCGTGCTTTCGCAGAATTGGGCACAGAAAAGGTACGCATCACAGGCGGCGAGCCGACCATGCGTAAAGATTTTACCGATATCATTGCCGCTATCCATGAAAATCAAGCGATCAAAAAAATTGCGGTGACGACAAATGGTTATCGTATGGCTCGTGATGTACAAAAATGGAAAGAGGCGGGACTCGGAGCGATTAATGTCAGTGTTGATAGCCTAGACCCGCGTCAATTTGCGGCAATTACTGGGCAAGACAAGTTTTATCAAGTGATGCAAGGCATTGATGCTGCCTTTGAAGCGGGATTCGACAAGGTCAAAGTCAACGCAGTATTGATGAAAAACGTCAATGATATTGCTTTAAAATCCTTTTTAAATTGGATCAAACATCGTCCAATCCAACTCCGCTTTATCGAATTAATGGAAACGGGGGAAGGGAGTGACCTTTTTAATCGTTTCCATATTTCGGGAGAAACGATCCGCGACCGTCTTATTGAAGAGGGGTGGTACAGTGTGCCACGCTCTCGTAGCGATGGCCCCGCCCAAGTCTTTAGCCACCCTGATTACCAAGGGGAAATTGGTCTTATCATGCCTTATGAAAAAGATTTCTGCCAAAGTTGTAACCGACTACGCGTTTCTTCTTTGGGGAATCTTCATCTGTGTCTATTCGGTGAAAATGGTATCCCACTACGTGACTTGTTAAGTGACGATAATCAAAACGAAGCATTAAAAGCACGTATCCAAAGTGGTCTACAATTTAAGCGAGAGACGCACTTTTTACATATGGGCGACAGTGGCATCACCCCGAATTTATCCGTTATTGGCGGTTAATGAATTTTTGATTTTTCAGGAGAAAATATGTCCCAACTGACTCATATTAATGCGTCGGGTGAAGCGCATATGGTGGATGTTTCTGCAAAAGCTGAAACAGTCCGTGAAGCGAGAGCCGAAGCATTTGTCACGATGAATAAAGAGACCTTAGCGATGATTGTTGAGGGGAGCCATCATAAAGGCGATGTATTTGCGACCGCACGTATTGCTGGTATTCAAGCAGCGAAAAAAACATGGGAGCTGATCCCGTTATGTCATCCGTTGCTGCTAACAAAAGTTGAAGTGACGTTGCAAGCATTGCCGGAGCAAAATCAAGTCCGTATTGAGTCCTGCTGTCGATTGACAGGAAAAACAGGGGTTGAAATGGAAGCATTAACTGCCGCTTCAGTAGCTGCTTTAACCATTTATGATATGTGTAAAGCGGTGCAAAAAGATATGGTAATTGGACCTGTTCGCTTATTAGAAAAAACAGGTGGCAAATCTGGTCATTTTAAGGTGGACGCATGATTACGGTACTTTTTTTTGCTCAAGTACGTGAATTGGTGGGAACAGCTCGTCTCGAATTATCAGAACATTACTCAAATGTTGAAGCATTGCGTCAAGCATTGGCACAACGTGGTGACCGGTGGGCTTTAGCTTTAGAAGATGGCAAGTTGTTAGCGGCAGTTAACCAATCTTTTGTAGCAACAGATCATCCATTGGAAGATGGCGACGAAGTGGCCTTTTTCCCACCGGTGACCGGGGGCTAAGATGGAAAATACGCATATTGCGGTACAAACAGAAAATTTTAGTGTAGGCGAGCAGTATCAATGGCTTGCTGAATGTGATAGCGATGGCGCGGTCGTAACGTTTACAGGCAAAGTCCGAAATCATAATTTAGGCGATAGCGTTGCAGCATTAACGTTAGAACATTATCCCGGAATGACGGAGAAAGCGCTGGCCGCTATTGTGGTCGAAGCGCGTCAACGCTGGGCACTACAGCGAGTTAGTGTGATCCACCGAGTAGGTACTTTACAGCCGGGCGAAGAGATTGTTTTTGTGGGTGTGACCAGTGCTCATCGTGGCGCTGCTTTTCAAGCGGCTGAATTTATTATGGACTATTTAAAAACCAAAGCACCATTTTGGAAGAAAGAGACATTGCCTGATAATGAACGTTGGGTCGAGGCAAAAGAGAGCGATGAAGCTTCTGCAAACCGTTGGTGATCAGTAAATTTCATTTATATTTAAAATAATTTTTAGCGTATTTAGACGCCCGTCAGCAGCGGCATGGCATAAATTCTAATCAATGGTTTTAAGTTTGTTGAATGGTATTGTCAATAATTTATGATAAACTTTGTAGGAATTTGTCTGGCTACGGCACGTTGCTGTGGTCGTTTCTTACTAATGTATGAAGGGTAACCATCATGGATCGATTCGATCAACGTAATGATTCTCTTGTCCAGCGCAGCAGTGCCGGCATTCAGACATTTATGTCACAGGTTTATGGCTGGATGACTGTTGGTCTGTTACTGACTGCTTTTGTTGCTTGGTCCACACTGAATAGTGGCTTATTTTATACCATAGCGACTAATAATGTTCTGTTTTTTGGTTTAATCATTGTTGAGTTTGGACTTGTACTTGGTTTGTCATTTTTACTGCCAAGAATGAGTGGTATGATGGCAACGGGCATGTTTATGCTCTACTCAGTACTTACTGGGCTAACAATTTCTGTGGTTTTAGCTGCTTATACAATGGAATCGGTAGCAGGAACATTTTTTATCACGGCGGCAATGTTTGGTGCACTAAGTGTTTATGGTTACACCACAAAGCGTAGCCTAAGTGGTATCGGTAACTTCCTGTTTATGGCGCTTATTGGCCTAATTATCGCTTCTATTGTCAATATTTTCATGAAAAGCTCAGCATTATACTGGGTGATCACCTATGCAGGTGTTCTGATTTTTGCAGGCCTGACCGCATATGATACTCAGAAACTGAAAGAGATGGGTGCACAAATTGACGTGGAAGATAAAGAAAGCATGCGTAAACTCGCTATCCTAGGTGCATTAAACCTGTATCTGGACTTTATCAACCTGTTCTTAATGCTGCTACGTATTTTCGGCGACCGCCGTTAATCATGTATAAATTGTGTATTTAAGATACACAATAGCTTTTAAAGAATATCAACCCTTGTCATGGTCAAACAGACAAGGGTTTTTTATTGTTTAGTAAAAAATATAGTCGTGACTAATAGGTAATTGCTACGCTGTTTTCTGCCGAAAGAGGTAGTAAGCAAAGGTACTGGTAATGACTGATATCACGAGCAGTGGCCATAGGCTCGGCCAAATAACACTAAAATCAGCATCTTTTAAGTAAATCTGTTTGGTGATTTCAGTGAAATGGCGGATTGGATTGATCAAGGTAATTTCTTGCAACCAAATGGGCATATTCTCAACGGGAGAAATATAGCCTGAGAGCAAAATAGCGGGCATCACAAAAACAAATACACCGATAAATGCTTGTTGTTGGGTTGAACACAAAGCCGATATTAATAATCCAAAACCCACTAGTGAAAGGCCATAAACCACCATAGTTGCATAAAATAGCGTGAGGGAGCCTGCAAAGGGGATTTGGTAACAGAAGATACCAATGACTAAGACTAAAGTCGCTTGCGCGGTGGCAATAATCAATGCGGGTACGGCTTTACCGATAAAAATTTGCCAAGTCGTGAGCGGCGATACAAGTAATTGGTCAAGGGTTCCCTGTTCGGCCTCTCGGGCAATCGACAGGGAAGTGACAATCAGTACGCCAATGGTCGTGATTAATGCCACCAGTGATGGCACGATAAACCATTTATATTCCAGATTAGGGTTATACCAGTTACGAACCACTAACTCGCTATTATTGGCTAAAGGGCGGCCTGCCGTTAGCTCGCTTTGATATTGCAATACGATTTGTTCAATATAGTTAGCGGCAATTTGCGCGCTGTTAGAGTTACGTCCATCAAGTAATAACATCATCTTCGCGGTGTGCTGGCTATCGATGTCAGCGCTAAAATTTTGCCCGAAGCGTACGACTAATAAGCTTTCTCGGTTATCCAGTGTTTCTCGGATCTCGTGCTCATTTTTGAGTAATCGTACTTGAGAAAAGGCTTCTGCTTTTGCTAATCGTTGAGTTAATTCGATAGAGTGCTTCCCGCCATCTTGATCGAAAATGGCGATCGTGGTGTTGGTAACCTCAAGGGTTGCAGCCAAAGGAAACAAGATCATTTGGAAAATAACAGGCATGAGCAAAATGAGCCGCGTTTGCTTTTCCTGCAATAACGTCTGTAGTTCTTTCATGATCAAGGTATATAGGCGGTAAAACATATTTCATCCTTATCAATCAAGACGACGGCGTGTTTTCCATGCCGTTAAGCCAATAAATAAAATAGCGGAGGCGATAAGTAACAGCAGATTGGTGAACAAAACAATATAGATATCGCCTGCCAGAAATAGCGTTTGTAAGCTGCTGACAAAATAGCGCGCCGGAATGAAATAAGTCACGATTTGGACAAATATTGGCATGCTTGAGATTTCAAAAATAAAGCCTGATAGCATAATTGCTGGCAAAAATGCCGCATTTAATGCGACCATTGCGGCATTAAATTGATTGCGAGTGATGGTGGAAATCAATAGCCCCATTCCGAGAGCGGTCGCTAAATAGAGGCTAGTGATCAAAAACAGCACTAAGAGTGAGCCTCGATAAGGTATATTTAATAGTGATGTCGTGACAATCATACACAAGATCATCACAAAGGAGCCTAAGACTTGATAGGGTAATAATTTGGATAAAAGCAATTCGGTGCGTGTAATCTGTGTCGAGAGAAGGGCTTCCATTGTGCCGCGCTCCCATTCACGAGCAACAACCAGTGATGTCAAAATAGCTCCAACTACCGTCATTATGATACTAATGGCACCGGGTATAATGAAATGCTGACTAATTGCAGCTTCATTGAACCAATAACGCATATTTAACTCAATGAGGGGATCTGTGGGATAGCCTCGATTTTCACCTTGTTGTATCAACCACGTATACCAGATCCCTTTGGTGTAGGCTTGTACAAAGTTCGCAGTATTAGGCTCACTGCCGTCGGTAATCACTTGTATGGCGGCATGCCCTTCAGGACGTAGCAATTGGGCTGAGAAGTTCACGGGGATAACGATAATGCCGCGAATTTTGCCCGCTTGCATTTTTGCAATTAATTGTTGCCGATTATCGCTAACCGTAGCGTCAATAAAAGGGGAGCCTGTAAATGTATCGACGAGTTGGCGTGCTTCATGGCTTTGTTGATCCATCAAGATGCCAACACGTAATTGACTGGAATCCAAATTGATCCCATAACCAAAAATAAATAACAGCATTAGGGGGATCACAACGGCAATCAATGCACTACTGGGATCGCGTACGATTTGTTTGCTTTCTTTAATGCATAATGCACGGAGTCTACGCCAAGAAAAATGAGACGCGTTGGCGGTCATTGTTCCTCCCGCTGTTTATCATAATCAAGTATCAACCCAATAAAAGCATCTTCCATTGATGGATTTGGATGACTTTCACTAGCGACTTGCTGTTTTAGCTCATCTGGCGTACCTGCGGCAATGATCTTGCCGTGATACACTAATCCTATGCGATCACAATACTCTGCTTCATCCATAAAGTGAGTTGTCACCATGACGGTTACGCCTCTATCGACCATGCCGTTGATATGTAGCCAAAACTCACGTCGAGTGAGAGGGTCGACCCCCGATGTCGGTTCATCAAGAAATAAAATATCTGGCTCATGCATAAGGGAGCAGGCAAGGGCAAGGCGTTGTTTAAAGCCAAGAGGGAGTGAATCAGTTATTTGATTAATAATTGGCTTAAAATTAAAGGCCTCAACCATTTCAGCTATTTTATGTGTTTGATGCTTACCATGCAGACCATAAACACCAGAAAAGAATTTGAGATTTTGCCCAACCTTTAAATTGCTATAGAGCGAGAATTTTTGCGCCATATAGCCGAGGTGTTGCCGTGCTTTATCTGAGCTGGTCTTTAAATCCATTCCTAACACTAAGGCGTGACCTTCGGTTGGTCTCATCAATCCACACATCATTTTAAAGGTGGTTGACTTCCCCGCACCATTGGGGCCGAGTAAGCCAAAAATTTCACCGCGTTTTACTTGAAAATTGACGCTATCCGTCGCGGCAAAATCACCAAATTTTTTCGTTAGATCACGCGCTTCAATAACGGTTTCACTTGGATTAGCAGGGATTTGCGGCATGATAGCCGCCAATTCTGAGCGATGGGAAGGCCCCCCACCTAAGAGATCAATAAAAGCATCTTCAAAACGTGGCTCTGCCTCAATCAGCTTCCCATCAGGCATATGCAAACGGTGAAGTAGCGACGTTTTAGACGCATCAGGCTTTAATATTAAGCGGATATAACGCCCTTGGATCACGCCATCGCTGGTTTCCGGAAGAACGAGGGCATTTTGCAATATTGTACGTTTATTGGCGGCCGGAACATCTAATAAATAGGAGCGACCAACCATAGTTTGGGTCAGATCTTGAGGTTTCCCTGAAAAAAGCAATTGGCCTTGGTTAAGGAGCAAAACATTTTTGCACTGTTGGGCCTCATCAAGATAGGAGGTACTCCAAAGGATCAGCATCCCCTCATCGGCTAAAGTGTGTACCATTCGCCATAATTCGCGTCGTGCGATGGGATCAACCCCAACCCCAGGCTCGTCTAAAAGTAGCACCTTTGGTCTGCCAATCAGTGTGCAAGCTAACCCTAGCTTTTGTTTCATACCGCCGGATAATTTACCGGCAAGTCGACCTGTAAAATTTGTTAAATCAGTAAAGGTGAGCAACTGACGATAAATTTTCTCTCTCTCTTCACCGAGGACGCCACGTAAATCAGCATATAAATCAAGATTTTCTTGGACGGTCAGATCTTCATATAAGCCAAATTTTTGTGGCATATATCCTAAATTAGCATGCACTTGTACGCTGTCTTTAATCGGATCTAATCCCATTAGACTGATTGTGCCTGAATCAGGTTTTAATAAACCGGCAAGCATTCTCATTAACGTCGTTTTGCCTGCACCGTCTGGGCCGACTAAACCCGTTACCGAGCCACCATAGATCTCGGCCGTTAAGCTCTCTACTGCGGGGGAGTCTAAACCCTGAAATGTTTTTTCAACCCCTTGAAGACGAATGCAGTCATCGTGCTTACTCATCATGCACTCTTATCACTGAATTTCAGCAAAGCGGATGGTAACTGGCATGCCTTGGCGTAGTGCCTCATCAGGATCGCTGACAACGATGCGTAGCCGATATACAAGATCAGTACGTAATTGCGGAGTTTGTACGCTTTTTGGCGTGAATTCAGCGGTTGGTGATACAAAACCAATAGTACCGTGATAAGGGGGATCTGGACGGCTATCGGTGTAGAGCAAAACTTCTCGACCAGGAACGGCCATCCCTAAATTAGGCTCATCGACATAAGCCCTTACCCAAACAGGCGTCGTGAGAGTGACACTAAATACAGTATTACCAGCACCGACAATGCTGCCAGGCTCAATGGCTCGCGTTAGGATGGTTCCATCTGAGGGGGCTGTTAATACGGTATCTTTTAAGTCTAATTCTGCCTGTGCAACAGCCGCTTCAGCTTGTAACCATTCGCCTCGTGCAGCCGCTATCTCTTCTTGACGGAAACCGCTTTGATACTGGTTTAGTTTATCTTGTGCGGCTTTTAATGCGGCAAGTGCTTGATTTCGATTTGTCTTTGCATTGTCGAGCTCATTGGCAGAAATCACATGGGAGGCTGCGAGCCCTTTTTGGCGCTGGTAAAAACTTTCAGCGTATTTCCATGCCGCTTGTTTTTGGGCAACCTCAGCTTCAACTTGTGCAATTTCTTGAGTGCGATAGCCTTTTTCTTTCATAGCTAGCTGGGCTTTTGCACTGTCTCTAACGCCCTTTGCTTTGTTTAATGCGTTGATATAAGGCGCTTGGTCAAGCTGGCCTAAAGCTTGACCGGGGGTAACGCGCGCGCCTTCATCAACATTCAAAGACGCGAGCTTCCCACCAACACGAAAACCAAGGTTGACGGTTCGTACATCAACATTACCATATAAGGTTAATGTTTTATCTTGCTGTGATTGATACCAATAATAACCACCCGCAGCGAGACCGATTACTATGACAATAAGAATTAAAAAGATTGAACGACGTTTATTGTTCATAATTAACCTTATTCTTCGTGTAGATTACATGTCTAAAAATAGATAGTTCGATAATCTATAACCGTTTTTTATGGATTAATGATATCACTTTTGTGCCTCTTTGCGATGACGCAATCCTTCCAACAAGATATTGGTGTGCTCTATCAGTACTTGGTTAATGATTTTATATTCCTCTTCATTGATATGTTTCCAGCCAGTTTGCCGAAGTAACGTCTCTCTTGCGATACGAAACGAGAGCGTTTCCCCTAAGATGGCATGGGTTTGGATTAAGGTGGTTAGGCTGTTGGGATCGGAGCCTATATAAATGGCAATAAGACGGTTTAATTTGGTGTAAATAGGTCCGAGAGCCTGCTCATGAATAATGGTATAGGCTTCGGTTGGGTTGAGTTGCTCTCTAGCGAGTATTCGAGAAAAACTCAGGTTCTTTTTTTCTAGCTGAAAGTAATTATAACCGACTAATGCTTTTTGCAAGAGTTTGATGGCCTCATCAGGAGGGGGATTGGTTTGACGAAGATATGTATCAATTTCCGCGGTTGTCTCGCTAAAGTTTTCTTTTATTGTGTTCGCAATCAATTGGGCTACAGCGAGATACAGCCCCTCTTTCGAACCAAAATAATAGGAAATGGCGGCAATATTTTGCCCCGAAACTTGAGCAATTTTGCGGGTTGTTGCTCCGTCGAGACCTAATTCACCATAGACATCTGCAGCTGAGCATAGCAACTGCACTCTGGCGTTTTCTCCTCGATGTGTTGACGGTGTGTTTGTAATCATGAAATTTCCTTAAACATTCAAAACTAAATATCAACCTAACAAGCTCTACACGGCTTTTTGCATAATTCAGTGACGGAAAACGACATATTCTAGTTTGTAATAGTTATATATACTATATTTGAGTAATTTTGTATTAATTTATTTTCTAAACTAAATTAATATACTTATTAGAGCCAAATAATGTTAGACTTCCCGCAATTGCACGGCAGTTTGCATCTTTTCTTCATCTACAATCCTTCCCCTCGAACTGCCTCTGATCATTCAGAGTGGTGAAGTCCGGAGTAATTTAATTTGACTAGTTTTTCAGACCTCGCATTAAACGAGGAAATTCTGCTCGCCATTAATGAGTTAGGCTACGAAGCCCCTACGCCTATCCAACAGCAAGCTATCCCAGCAGTCCTTGATGGTCACGACCTCTTAGCGAGTGCTCAAACAGGAACAGGGAAAACGGCGGGTTTTACCTTACCCATTTTACAAAAATTAATTTCGACTCCTAGAATTGGAAAAGATCGCAAACCGATTAGGGCATTGATCTTAACGCCGACACGTGAATTGGCTGCGCAAGTCGCTGAGAATGTTAAGGAATATAGCCGTCATTTAAGGATCCGCTCATTTGTCGTGTTTGGTGGTGTCAGCATCAACCCACAAATGATGAAGTTACGTGGCGGTGTTGATATTTTGATTGCGACGCCGGGGCGATTACTCGACCTAGAGCATCAAAATGCGGTCAATTTATCTCAAGTTGAGATCCTTGTTTTGGACGAAGCCGATCGTATGCTTGATATGGGGTTTATTCATGATATTCACCGTGTGATCAGTAAGTTACCTAAAAAACGTCAAAACCTGCTGTTTTCAGCTACATTCTCTAATGAAATTAAACAATTAGCGAATAAATTACTGGACAAACCTGTGACGATCGAAGTCGCTCCTCGTAACTCGGCTTCTGAGCAAGTCACCCAGTTTGTCCATCATGTCGATAAGAAACGTAAAGCAGAGCTGTTATCTTACATGATAGGCCGTGAAAACTGGCAGCAAGTTCTTGTTTTTACACGCACAAAACATGGTGCGAACCGCCTTGCTGAACATCTAAATAAAGATGGCGTAAAAGCGGCGGCAATTCATGGTAATAAGAGCCAAGGCGCGCGTACACGTGCATTAGCAGATTTTAAATCAGGTGATGTTCGAGTACTGGTGGCGACAGATATTGCGGCACGTGGTTTAGATATCGAACAATTGCCGTATGTTGTTAACTTTGAACTGCCTAATGTAGCGGAAGATTATGTTCATCGTATTGGTCGTACAGGGCGAGCAGACGCAACAGGAATGGCTGTTTCACTGGTATGTGTTGATGAGTTAAAGCTGCTAAAAGATATTGAAAAGCTACTAAAAAAACCGGTTCCTGTTATGGCGATAGAAGGTTATGAGCCTGATCCTTCCATTAAACCTGAACCTATCCAAAAAGCGCCGCAGCGTAATAATGAAAGGCGTAGTGCAAATAAACGCCATAATACGTCTGTGAAGCCGCGCCGCGAACGTACTGGTGCTGATAGCTCAAAAGATAAATCGGCATCAGCCTCACCATGGAAAAGCGCACAAAAAAAAGTGCGTCAGGGACGCGGTGAAGGCTAATGCGTGTGTTACTTGCCCCGATGGAGGGGGTACTTGACTCGCTTGTGCGCTCCTTACTCAGTGAGGTCAATGATTACGATCTCTGTATTACTGAGTTTGTACGAGTTGTCGATACCCTTTTACCGGCAAAAACGTTTTATCGGTTATGTCCGGAATTGCGTCATGGCAGTCGGACACCATCAGGTACGTTAGTACGCGTTCAGTTATTGGGGCAGCACCCTCAGTGGTTAGCTGAAAACGCCTATAGGGCAGTTTCGCTGGGTTCATGGGGGGTAGATCTGAATTGTGGATGCCCCTCTAAAACCGTGAATGGCCATGGGGGTGGTGCAACTTTACTAAAGCAACCAGAGCTTATTTATCGTGCCGCAAAGGCGATGCGAGAGGCTGTTCCAGAGGAACTACCTGTTTCTGTTAAAGTCAGGTTAGGGTGGGATAATAGCCAATTTTGTCATGAAATCGCAGATGCCGTGGAGCAGGCTGGAGCGACGGAATTGACGGTGCATGGCCGTACCAAAGAAGATGGCTATCGAGCTGAAAAGATTAATTGGCAAGCTATTGGCGATATTCGTCGCCGCTTATCCATCCCTGTAATTGCCAATGGTGAGGTGTGGGATTATGAAAGTGCTCAGCACTGCCTAGCAATAACGGGATGTGATGCGATTATGATTGGGCGGGGCGCTCTGCATACGCCTAATTTAAGTCATGTCATAAAAAGCAATCAGCCCAAAATGGCTTGGGAGCACGTCGGCAGCTTGCTATTAAAATATACAGAGCTTGAAAAACAAGGAGATACGGGGAATTACCATGCCGCACGTATCAAGCAATGGTTAGGCTATTTACGTAAAGAATATCAGCAAGCAGACAGACTATTTTCTCTGATCCGAGCGCTAAAGAGTGCTCGCCAGATCGCCGAAGTGATCGAATCTGAACTAAAAAAGCCAGCAAAAATGATGGAATTTTAATCATTCGGTTGTTTATGATTTGCTAAAATAGAGTATTAGTTCTTAACTTAAAGGGCTAATGGCTTTTTTAATCATGCTAAATTGACTTAAATCGTATGTCATAAGATGGCAAACTAACATGGTTAAAATCTATTTTTACCGTATTAATTCGTTTGGAGGTCGATGATGGGAGTCATTTCTTGGGTCATTTTTGGTCTGATTGCAGGGGTATTGGCTAAATGGATTATGCCAGGCACTTACCATATTGGTTTTATCATGACTATTGTACTCGGAATTGTTGGGTCTGTTGTGGGTGGCTACATCAGTACCTTCTTCGGTAAAGGTAAAGTAGACGGCTTCAATTTCGGTAGTTTTGTTGTTGCGGTTATCGGTGCGATCGTCGTGCTATTTTTAGCTGGGATATTTGCCAAATAGCGATTGACTAAACTTATCTCGATTTGAAAGAAATAACCCTCTCCGTGAATAGAGGGTTATTTTTTTGAATGCTATTTAATGTTGATTAAGTATTAATCCGATTTTTAGTTCAATTAATCTTTTGATTAGATGAATAATTAAGACTCTATAGGTAACCCATTGTCTTGGCCCCATTCTGCCCAAGAGCCATCATATAGCTTAACATTTGTGTTGCCTAATAGAGTCAGAGCCATGAGCACCACAGCCGCCGTCATACCAGAGCCACACGTTGTGACGGAAGGGGCATGAATATCAATACCTTGCTCTGCAAATAGGGCTTTAAGTTGGGCTGGTGATTTAAATTCACCATTTTCAACTAATTGATCCCAAGGCATGTTTTTACTACCGGGGATGTGGCCCATACGTAGCCCTGGGCGAGGCTCAGGTGCTTGCGCTAAGAAACGTGCCGCGGCACGAGCATCAATAATTTGTACTTTTCCCTGTTCTACGAGGTTAAGCATTTGTGTTTGATTTAATGCGTTGTCACCGTGGCGCTGAGCGGTGTAGTGCTGTGGGGCTGGCGGCGTGACCTCACCGGATTCAGTTTGGAAACCGAGTGCTTTCCATGCTTCAATGCCACCCGCGAGAAGTTTGACATTTTTATGGCCCATTGTGGTGAATGTCCACCACGCACGTGGTGCTGAGAATAAATTATTCTGGGCGTAAATAATAACCTGAGTGTTATTGTTAATTCCCATTTCACCGACCGCACGGCTAAAAGTTTCAGCATCAGGCAGCATATGAGGCAGGGGTGTTCGAGTATCAGCAACCTTATCTTGATCAAAAAACTGTGCGCTTGGAATATGCTCTTCTAACCAACGTTGTCGGCAATCATAGGGTGCTGTTGGGGGCGGAGATGAAGCATCTAGTACGATAAGGTTAGAGTCAGACAAATGGTCATGTAACCATTCGGGTGTTACAAAATAAGCGTCATACATAAATTATCTTCATCCTGAATGTAAATATTATTGAACCTGACCCGCTGAAGGTATAATTGAGGGTTGCTGTGCCTGACTCTGCTCAATAGGTGTCGTTGAGCGTGTATAAATATTCATGCCAGCTAAGACAATTCCACCGATGGAGCCGAATGCGCAGAGTGCGCAAAGCGCGATAACAACCTTTTTCATTTTTATAGCCTGAATTGAAGAAATAAACCCAAAGTATAACCCGATGTTTGTTGCAGACAAGTTAAATACTCTTTTTTGTGCGGATGGATCCGGAATTTGCCAACCTGTTCCCAATTTTATGGCATAATGGTTTTTTAAACAGTAGTTTTTGCGAGCGCCTTCGTAAGCATATATTGTTTAATTCGATGTTATTGACCTACTTGGTTATCCTATATCTTCTAATGTGAACAGCAGTGAGCCTATGTCCCTGTCAAATAAAATGAAAGAACATATAACCCAATGGTACAAAGGGTTATCACAGCACATTGACGGGTTCGTATCCCGCGCGCCTCAGCGCCAAATGATTGCTGAAGTTGCTAAAAATTTGGCGGACGAAGAAGGGCGGCATTTGGTTATTGAGGCTCCTACAGGGGTTGGTAAAACATTATCTTATTTGATACCGGGTATTGCTGTTGGCCGAGAAGAAGGCAAAACATTGGTTGTCAGTACTGCGAATGTTGCATTACAAGATCAAATATTCAGTAAGGATCTGCCCTTACTCAGTAAAATTATTCCTGATCTTAAATATACAGGGGCTTTTGGGCGAGCACGCTATGTGTGTCCACGCAATCTGGAAGCAATCTGTGCCGCAGAAGGCGAACAAATTGACTTAATGTTGCTGGTGGAAGATAAAACCGAAATCGCAAACAGTGAAGAGAGAGCGATTTGCCAGCAGCTACGTAATGATTTTCATAGTTTTGCATGGGATGGCTTACGGGATCACCATAAGCGTGCTTTTAGCGATAGCTTATGGCGTAAGGTCAGCACTGACAAAATGAACTGCTTAGGCCGTAATTGCCAATTTTATCAGCGTTGTCCCTTTTTTATTGCTCGGCGGGAAATTGAAGATGCGGATGTGGTGGTTGCAAACCATGCGCTGGTGATGGCGGCAATGGAAAGCGAATCGGTATTACCAGATCCTAAAAAACTCCTTTTAGTACTGGATGAGGGGCATCATGTGCCTGACGTAGCAAGGGATGCGTTGGAAGTGGAAGGCGAGATCACACTCGTTCAATTAACAGCACAGGTGGATAATTTTCTTCATCATGTGGGGCAATATCTCGCTCAGTTTAGGCCTGCCAAGCCGCCAAAATTAGCGAACCCAGAGCGGTTACAGCAGCACGCGGAAAAGTTAAGAGAAGCATTTCGTGATTTTTCGCTACTAACCAACGCATTATTACCAGAAACCTCAAAGGATAATGAGTACTTATTTCCGATGGGGCTGTTGCCTGAGGCAATGCAGCTATGTTGCCAAGAACTTTTCAAACTGACCGACGGGCTAAGAGGGTTAGCGGAATCAATTCTCAATGATTTAACCGAGCAAACGGCTAAACAGGATATTGTTCGCTTACATCGCTCTATTCTATTAACTAGCCGAGCAATGGGCTATTTTGAAAATATGGCGAAATTATGGCGGTTAGCGTCAATTGACCAAACATCAGGAGCGCCAATTTCGAAATGGCTTAGCCGTCGTTATGAGAAAAACCAGTCTCGTTTATTTCTGCACTGTGCTGGGATACGGGTTAGTGAGCAATTACAGCAGCTATTATGGCGCAATGTGCCACACATCGTGATCACATCAGCGACGTTACGCTCACTTAATAGCTACTCTCGTTTTCAAGAATTGAGTGGGTTATCAGAAAAAAGTGATGACCGTTTTGTGACGCTGTCTTCACCCTTTAATCATATTGAACAGGGAAAACTGATTATTCCTCAAATGAAGTACGAACCAACTATCTCGAATGAAGAGCTGCATTTAGCGGAGATGGCAACGTATTTCCGGCATCAATTAGAAAAAGGTACTCATCGAGGTATGCTAGTGTTGTTTAGTAGCCAGCGAGCGATGGAAGGGTTTCTGGAACATGTAAAAGATTTACGCCTACAATTGTTAGTGCAAGGGGATCAGCCGCGTTATCGGTTAGTTGAAACCCATTGTGACAGGATCAATAAAGGGTTAACCAGTGTACTGATAGGGTTGCAGTCATTTGCGGAAGGGCTTGATTTAAAAGGTGAGTATTTAACACAGGTACATATCCATAAAATCGCTTTTCCACCGGTGACTAACCCCGTGATTATTACTGAAGGTGAATGGTTAAAATCGCTTAAACGTTATCCGTTTGAAGTACAAAGTTTACCAAGTGCATCATTTAATTTGATTCAACAAGCAGGAAGGTTGATCCGTAGCCATGAATGCTATGGTGAGATTGTTATCTATGATAATCGATTGATCACCAAAAATTATGGTAAGCGGTTGCTGAACGCATTACCCGTGTTCCCGATTGAACGGCCGGCTATGCCAAGCGGTACGTAACGTTAACGTCTTTCTTAATAGTGTAATAACAATAAGGCCACACATTAGTGTGGCCAAGGGGTCAATCAACGTTGACTATTTTTATCGACATTACTCAATATTAGCTTCTAAGAACCATAAGAACTTATCGAGGTCGCGTGATGCCGCAGTAAACATATCCGCGGTATCTTCATCTTCGACTTCATCGATAGCTTTACGAATATCGTTAGCCACAACCGCATAACGGTCTGCTAATGCTTTTAGATGATCTTGAACATCGTGGATATCAATTGGATAAGCTTCTAACGATGTAAATTTATTGACTTGCTGAGTCGTACCAATTGCAACTCCACCAAGTTGTACAGCACGCTCAGCAAATTCATCAAGGTGCTCAACTAAAGTGGTACGGAAGCCATCTAGCATTTCATGTACGGCAATAAAGTTACGACCGCGCATATTCCAATGTGCTTGTTTGGTCATTAAAGAAAGATCAGTAAAATGGATGACCATAACATTCAAAATATTGATAGACTCTAATTTAACGCTATCCTCAACATCATTGCGGGTATATAAAAGATTTGCTTGAGGTGCTTTTACTAATTTAGCTGTACTCATAATCTTCCCCTTATAAGTAATTAATTATTCAATAATCTGTTTCTGTTAATTAATATAAAACAACAGAACCAACTTGTCATAATGCAATATTCTATTACTTTGATAGGTAAAATTGATAACGGCTTATAATTAAATAAACGCTTAATAAATATTACTATAGGATTAATAAGCTAATATTTCAATGATATTAAAGAAAGTTTACAATAAATAAGGTTAATAAAGAAAATGTTGTTAACTTTATTAACCTTTATACAAATTAAATAATAAAGAAATTTCTTCCTCTATTTATTTAAGAAACCTCTTCTATTTTTGTTTTAGGGCGTGCTGTGGATGTTGAGCCTATTGAGGCACAAACAATACATAATAGTGCTAACCATTGAGTAACGGTTAAATGCTCTTGGAGGAAGACAATTCCAAGGAATGCCCCCATACAAGGCTCAAGGCTCATCAAAGTCCCGAAGGTTTTTGCTGGAAGTCGGGTAAGCGCTATCATCTCTAAGGTATAAGGAAAGGCTGTAGAGAGAACAGCAACAGCCAACGCCAACGGCAAAATAGCAGGGTCAAACATGACCTCAACACCTGTCTGCATTAACCCAATAGGGAAAAAGATCAGGGTTGAAATAAAGGAGCCTATTGCTACGGTTGCGGCACCATAACCTGCGCCAGCCCGTTGGCCAAAAATAATATAGATCCCCCAACAAACGCCCGCACCAAGGGCATATAAGGCACCGACAAGATCTAGGCCATTAATATCATCACCGATAGGCAATAAAAAGAGCAGCCCAACGATGACCAACGCTATCCATAAAAAGTCAATGGGGCGGCGGGATGAAAACATTGCGACAGCCAGTGGCCCTGTAAACTCAAGTGCTACCGCGATCCCAAGTGGAATTCGTTCTAAGGATAAATAAAACAAATAGTTCATGGTCCCCAAAGAAAGACCATAAGTTAACAGGGGAATAAGAGAGTTTCGCCTAAACTTTAATCGCCAAGGTTTAAAAATGACAAATAAAATAATGGTCGCAAGCAATAAGCGTAGCCCAGTCACTCCTGGTGCACCGATAACAGGAAACAGTGTTTTAGCTAGAGATGCTCCGCTCTGAATTGAGGTCATTGCCAGTAATAGCAATCCCACGGGTAATAGAGGAAAGGCACTCTTTTTAGTATCGGCAGACATGGATCGTTGAACCTCAGAAATACGTAATAAAATCAGCAAAAAAATGGCTGATTATTCTTCAATAAAAGAAAATTTTGACAAAGAAAATGTACGTGCTGACTATTAACAACTCAGGTACATAACATAAGCGGTGATTATGACATAAATTTAACATGGATAATATGTATTTATAAAATAGAGAGCACGATAAAACATAGCATTTAATATTTATTTTGTTGACTATATACCCCATGTGTAGGCGCTTTAATTAATTTTAGACAGAGTTTTATATGTTGATGAGGGTGGGATGAGAATGTGTGTTGAGCTTATCCTTATGTAACGTATAATTATTTTCCATAAAAACACGATAAAAACGAGGAAAAAATGAGAAAAATTAACAGTATTGCCGTTTATTGTGGTTCCAGCATGGGAGCTAATGAAGTTTATAAGCAACAGGCGATTAAATTTGCAGAAGAAATGGTCAAGCGCAATATTACTTTAGTTTATGGTGGGGCAAGCGTTGGTATTATGGGCACGGTGGCCGACACTATTTTATCTCAAGGTGGTCAAGCAATTGGAGTTATTCCTTCACTACTTGAAGAGCGTGAAATTTCTCATAAAAATCTGACTAAATTGTATAAAGTTGACACGATGCATCAACGTAAAAGTAAGATGATTGAGCTTGCCGATGGCTTTGTTGCTCTACCTGGAGGTTACGGCACTCTTGAGGAATTTAGTGAGGTGTTCACTTGGAGTCAAATAGGGCTACACACTAAGCCTTGTGGGCTATTTAATATTAATAACTATTGGCAGCCACTAATTGATATGACGAACAAAATGGCTGATGAGGCTTTTTTACAGGAAAAATATCGCCATATGGCGATAGTTGAAAATGATCCAGCAGCTCTACTCGATCGTTTTGAAACCTATCTTGCGCCATCGGTTAAAACTTATGATTAAACTTCGGTGAGGTATTTATGATCCGCTGTGCAGTAAAACACGATATTGAAGCTGTGCTGTCTCTCTATGAGCTGTTATTTACTGAAATGGCAGCGCTTGATAGTGAAAGAATGCAGCCTGCTAAACAGATGAGAGATTTTGTTGAAAATACCATTAGTGATGAAAACTTTCATTTGCTCGTGGCGGAATATGATGGGCAAGTTAAAGGCTTTTGCATTGCTCAAAAGCAAACGGCACCGCCTTATAATTGTATGGTTCCTCGGCAATTTGCCTATATTTTTGACCTTGTCGTATCTCCCGAGTTGAGAGGCCAAAAAGTGGGGCATCAATTAATTGAGCAAATGAAAACATGGGCAAAAGACAATCAATTAAGCCATTTAGAGCTTACTGTGTTAGCACAAAACCATAAGGCAATTAAGTTTTACGAGAGAGAGGGGTTAACAGAAATCACGCGTACCATGGGAATTAAGTTATAAAATACCATTGATGGTCTAATAATAAATATTAGGCCATCACGACATTATAAATAAATTCTATCTTTTATTATCGCGATATTAAGTTGCCTTAGCGAACAATATTTTTATTTAGAACTTAAAGTTCATCATACGACTTTTTAATTCCATTTATTATATCGCCATAATAGCAATAATAAGTATTGGTATATTGTGGCATAACCGATAAATGCTTACCTCGTTTGATTATATACAGGGCTGGATGGATTACTATTCATCTAGGGTGATGCAATCAGTACAAGATCTAAGCGAATGATTGTGGCATAATGCGCCGCTATTTGGTTGGGTATCCTCGACATCGTAAATTAAAGGCATAGAAGTGTTACAGACAAGCAATATCACTATGCAGTTTGGCAGTAAGCCGCTGTTTGAAAATATTTCCGTTAAATTCGGAACAGGGAACCGTTATGGTTTAATCGGGGCAAATGGCGCCGGTAAATCGACATTTATGAAGATATTAGGGGGCGATCTTATACCAACTGCGGGGAATGTGAGTACCACTGACCCTAATGAGCGCATTGGTAAACTTCGTCAGGATCAATTTGCCTTCGAAGAATACACAGTGCTCGATACTGTCATTATGGGGCATGTTGAGCTATGGAATGTAAAACAAGAGCGCGACCGTATTTACGCACTTCCTGAAATGAGTGAGGAAGATGGCTACCGCGTTGCTGATCTTGAAGTCGCTTACGGTGAAATGGATGGCTACAGTGCGGAAGCTCGTGCGGGTGAACTGTTACTCGGTGTGGGCATTCCTGTCGAGCAGCATTACGGCCCGATGAGTGAAGTCGCCCCAGGTTGGAAATTACGGGTACTGTTGGCTCAAGCACTGTTCTCAGATCCCGATATTTTGTTACTCGATGAACCAACCAACAACTTGGATATTGATACTATTCGTTGGTTAGAGCAAGTGTTGAACGATCGTAATTGCACTATGGTCATTATTTCCCATGATAGGCACTTCCTGAATACGGTTTGCACGCATATGGCTGACTTAGATTACGGTGAATTGCGTTTGTTCACGGGTAACTATGATGAGTATATGATTGCTGCAACACAAGCCAGAGAGCGCCTGCTTGCGGATAATGCGAAGAAAAAAGCGCAAATTGCCGAATTGCAATCCTTTGTGAGTCGCTTTAGTGCGAATGCTTCAAAATCAAAACAGGCCACTTCTCGAGCACGTCAAATTGATAAAATTCAGCTTGAGGAAGTTAAAGCTTCTAGCCGTCAAAACCCATTCATTCGTTTTGAACAAGAGAAAAAATTATTCCGTAATGCCCTTGAGTTGGAAGGGGTGACGAATGGTTATGATCAAGCTCCGCTGTTTAAAAACTTAAATTTATTACTTGAAGTAGGGGAAAAAATGGCGGTTATCGGTGCGAACGGTATCGGTAAAACCACATTTTTGAAAACACTCGTTGGCGAACTTCCTCCTAAGAGTGGTACGGTTAAGTGGTCTGAAAATAGTGCTATTGGTTATTATGCACAAGATCATGCAGAAGACTTCGAAACAGATCTGACCGTTTTTGACTGGATGAGTCAGTGGAAAAGTGAAGGCGATGATGAACAAGCGGTTCGCAGTGTTTTAGGACGCTTACTCTTCACTCAAGATGACATCAAGAAAAAAGTATCAGTACTGTCGGGGGGTGAGCAGGGTCGTATGTTATTTGGTAAGCTAATGATGCAACAACCAAATATCTTAATTATGGATGAGCCTACCAACCACTTGGATATGGAATCTATTGAGTCCTTAAACCTAGCCTTAGAGCTTTATAAAGGCACATTGATTTTTGTCTCTCACGACCGTGAATTTGTCAGTTCATTAGCAAGTCGTATCTTAGAAATCAAAGAAGATAAAGTCATTGATTTCAAAGGAACTTATGATGAATATTTGAAGAGCCAAGGTGTGATTGAATAAGTTTACTGGCGTCAGATAGTCAATGGAAGACCTAGCTTTAAGCTAGGTCTGAGATGACTGAACCTGCAATTTAAATGGCATCGTTACCTGTTTTAGATAGGTTAAATTACCCAATAAAGTAGGTAATATTAAAAAATTAGTGAAATTTGCAGCAAGCCCTCGACCCGTTTTGGCGTCTTCATGTGGTTTCGTCAACCGAAAATGACATTCAGTGCCGCTAGGGTTATTTTCGGCTCACCATTACGAAATACTCAAAAACGCATTTCCTCAAGTAATACGCATTCAGCTTAACTCAACTGACAATATCGTTTTCACTAAACATTTCCCGCGAGCAGTTTTAATGGCCTGTGACCACATAATGTAACTTTCTACTTTGGTAGCGAGTGCTAGAGGTAGTGGCTCCTCTGAGAGATATCATTAAGTTTATATAACTCAATATTAAGCGATATATGGTGATCTCAATATAAAACATGTGCTGTATTAGGAAATAGCCTCAGAGCCATTGTCATTAATTTATTAATTTAATTTATTTGTATAAAATATCTTTTCAATGTCTTATATCCCTATAAATTAAGTCGATATTAACATGTTATTGTATTTTAATAAGAAGTAGTTAAAAAATGAGTAAATAGATGTACATGATTTACAATTGACTTTTTACTCATAATTTGATGGTTAATTGTTGAGCAGTCATAACTTAAATGACCAAAAATATGCCTTATTTTTATAATATATATCGTCATAAAATCACCAGAAGTGAGTAATTGTGGTGATTATCATCTCCCAATAAAGATCATCAAAATTAGATCATCATAACTCATTGTAATCAAATGAGATTATTTTTTTGTATTGATGGTTTTTTTTATATTTAGATAAAGTGAGATTTTCACAGGTATTTAAATAATAAATTAAATTCGTATAATTATCGCGACAAAAGGAAGTAGTAAGTATTAGTCTTAAATATCAGGAGGAGTGGAGACGCTATATGCATATAGAAAAATTTAATTATTCTAGCACCAATGATGGTAAGTCTATTACAAAGATAGTTGGTGCCTCCATGAAAAGAGCAAGAAGAGAAAAGGGATTATCTGGATATGAAATTGCAGTTAAATTAAATATCTCTCAACAACAAATCTCGAGATATGAAAGGGGAATTAATCATATTAGTGTCGATACGCTATTTAATTTTATATTAGCGCTAGATATTAGTTATGAAATTTTAATTCAATATATATTAGAAGAAATGAAGTTAAGTGATATTTATATATTAGATATTAACAATGCCAGTAGGAATGACTTTTTAGTTATATAAATTCTTTTTATTTAAAATCATATGTAAGAATAAACATAATATCCATATTGGATATTATGTTTATTTTCTCAATGGGAAATAAAACGAAACAATACCCCTTATTATAATGGGTATCTATTATCTTATTTTATAGAGGCAGTTATGAGTAAAAAAATTATTTTAGCAGCATTAATTTCCGGGGTAATGAGTTCATCCGTTTTTGCCGCAGGAAGTGGCACGGTATCTTTTCAAGGTGAAATCATTGATGCTCCATGCGGTATCAGTGCTGACACTGCTAGCCAAATTGTACCAATGGGTAAAATCTCCAATGCTTCATTAGCGGATGGTGGTAAATCTACTGCACAAAATTTTAATATTCAATTAGTTGATTGTGATGTTAGCACACTGAAAACAGTTGATGTTTCTTTTACTGGCGGTGCAATTGGTACTGATAGCGATATGTTAGCGATACAAGGTTCAGCATCAGGTGCAGGTGTTGTGGTTATAGGCATGAATGGTGAAAAAGTGAAATTCGATGGCTCATCGGTCACTAACCAAAACCTACTAACAGGTCGAAATACACTGAACTTTTCTGCTTATTTACAAGGATTAAGTGGCCAAGCGATTGTTCCTGGTGATTTTACCGCAGTATCTAATTTCTTATTAGAGTACAAATAATACTTGAAAAGTATTGATATTTAATTTTGAACATAGGACTTCAGTATGAAAGAAAATATGTATTATACCACTATGGCCTTCTTGATTTCTGGAGTCCTTTCATTTGCACATGCTGATGAAGAAACAGGGTTGTTAACTATTCAAGGAGAAATTACAGATGCAGCATGTGCAATCGCGACAGGCTCGAAAGAACAATCTATTGATTTAGGAACGATTCCTATAAGTTTAATTAAACAAGATGGCAAAGGTCCGGAAAAAAGTTTTTCAATTCATCTTATTAATTGCAATTTAATAAGACATAACAGCCAGAATCAATTATGGAATGCAGTTGAATTAACTTTTGATGGTCCATCTGAAGATAATATTTTTTCAATTTTTGGCGATGCTCAGGGTGTGGGGTTATCTTTAAGAAATTCGAGCGATATAAATATTATTCCCGGTAGGCCAGTATCAAAAATAGATATTACTCCACCATCAATGAGATTGGATTATCATGTGAGATTAGTCTCCAATACCAAACCATTACAATCAGGGTCTTATTACTCTGCGATTCGATTCAAACTTGAATATTATTAAAAATCATTGATGAAATTATTTAATTAGGGATGCTTATATGTATTCATATAAATTGGTTTCCTATCGGCCAAATATGGTTTGTTTATATATTTCAGTTGCGTTAAATATATACCCAATAAACTCTATTGCTCATAATGATATTGAATTTAACACGGATGTGTTAGATGTCGAAGATAAAAAAAATATTAATTTAAATCATTTTTCCCGCGCCAACTATATTATACCGGGTAGCTATTCTTTGACTCTCAGAGTGAATGGCGATGAATTATCAGAAATACCCGTTAAATTTATTACGTCTAAAAATGATCCAAAAGGAAGTGAACCCTGTCTTTCACCTGTAGAAACACAAAAGTTGGGGCTAACGAAAGACGCTTATAATTCACTGGCATGGTGGAACGATAATCAATGTGTGGATCCTAATAGCTTAGTAGGGATGTCAATTACTGGGGATTTTTCAACATCTTCTTTAAATGTAAGCGTTCCTCAGGCTTATTTAGAATATAGTGCACCTAATTGGGATCCACCTTCTCGTTGGGATGAAGGTATTCCAGCAATAATGTTGGATTACAATTTAAACGCGACAGCCAATCATTCTTACAATGATGGTAACGATATTTATGCACTAAATGGTAACGGGCTTGTCGGCATCAATACAGGTGCTTGGCGCTGGCGTGCAGAGTGGCAAAGCCGTTTAGATTATAATACTCAGTCATACGTAAAAACGAATAACGATTTTCGTTGGAACCGCTTTTATACCTATCGTGCAATTCCATCATTACAGTCAAAACTAACACTGGGTGAGGATTACTTACAGTCAAATATTTTTGATAGTTTCCGCTTTATTGGTGGTAGCTTGCGCTCGGATATCAATATGATGCCACCGATCTTACGTGGTTATGCGCCAGAGGTAACAGGGATCGCACAAACCAACGCGACAGTGATGATTAGCCAACAAGGACGCACTATTTACGAGACACAGGTCGCACCTGGCCCATTTCGTATTCAAGATTTGAGTGATGCGGTTTCCGGCAAGCTTGATGTCACTGTAAAAGAGCAAGATGGTTCGACGCAACAGTTCCAAGTAGATACGGCAAGTCTACCTTTCTTAACGCGTCCGGGACAAGTGCAATATAAGTTAGCTTTAGGGCAGCCAACGGATATCGATCGACATAGCCAAGGTGATAGCTTTGCCACAGGGGAGTTTTCATGGGGGGTGACTAATGGCTGGTCTTTGTTCAGTGGAACGCTAAATAGCCAAAATTATAATGCACTCTCATTAGGCCTAGGACGTGATTTGCTCAGTTGGGGGGCTATTTCAGGAGATATTACGCACTCGATTTCTAAATTACCGAGTGAAGAGCGCATACATGGTGGCTCATATCGTGTGAATTACTCAAAACGTTTCGAAGCGATCGACAGTCAAATTCAATTTGCGGGCTACCGTTTTTCTGATCGCAACTATATGACTATGTCTGACTATCTAAGTGCTAGGCAATATGGTGAACGTTACGGCAGTAGTAAGGAGCAATACACCGTATCGATGAGCAAGAATTTTAGTGACGCAGGCGCATCTGTTTACCTCAATTATAATCATCAAACCTTCTGGGATCGTCCTGATAATGATTATTACAGCGTTATGTTTTCCAAATATTTTGATATTGGAACGATTAAAAACGTCAGTCTAACGGTTTCGGCAAATCGTAGTATTTACCAAGAGAGCCATGACGATAGCGGTTATTTATCGGTGAATATTCCATGGGGCAGTGGGGTACAAATCGGCTACTCGCTCGATACTAACCGTCACGATACAACCAATCGTATGACGTATTACAACAGCACTGATGAACGTAATAGCTATCAATTGAGTGTAGGGAATACGCGTAAGGGGCTATCAAGTAGTGCGTTCGTGACTCATCAAGGCGATCTTTCGCGCATTACAGCTAATGCTAGCTATATGCGTGGGCAATATAGCGCAGTGGGAGCTTCTTTTAATGGTGGTTTAACACTAACACCAAATGGCGGTGCTTTCCATCGTATGAGTTCGATGGGAGGAACGCGTCTATTAGTTGATACTGATGGTATTTCTGATGTTCCTATCAAAGGTTATGGCAGCCCGATAACGTCAAACCGATTTGGTAAAGCGGTAGTGACTGAGCTCAGTAGCTATTATCGCAATAAAGCCAGTATCGATCTCAATGCGTTGCCTAATGATGTTGACGCTCAACAATCTGTTGTTCAAGCCACTTTGACAGAAGGTGCTGTTGGTTACCGCAAATTCTCTGTCATATCAGGGCAAAAGAGAATGGTGGAGATCCGTTTGGCAGATCATTCTTTCCCGCCATTTGGGGCTCAAATCTTTAATCAAAAAGGGCAAGAAGTCGGCATCGTCGGTGATTCAGGAAGCGCTTACGTTAGTGGGATCAACGCAAATGAAGTGATGAGTGTGCAGTGGGGGGGGGATGCTCAATGTCAAATCACCTTCCCTGAGCCACTTCAAAATAGTGAACACGCATTGTTATTGCCGTGCCGTGTATAGCTGTCATGCATATAGCTTAAATGCCCAGAACAATCATTGATAAACCACATTAGGTACTACATAGGAAGGTAACGATTAAATGAAACTAAACACCAAATTTATTGCAGGGGTTGGGTTAGCCAGTTGCGTGTTATCCAGCACCAATGTATTAGCGGCTATTTCAATGGACCGAACGCGTATCATTTTTGAGGGAATGCAGAAATCGGTATCGTTAAATGTCGCTAATAATAACAAACAACTTCCGTATTTAGCTCAAGGTTGGATAGAAAATGAAAAAGGAGAAAAAATCACCTCTCCATTAATTGTGTTACCGCCTATTCAACGTATTGAGCCTGCGAAATCAAGCCAAGTAAAAATTGAAGCATTACCCGCTATCAATTCATTACCACAAGATAGAGAGTCGTTGTTTTATTTCAACTTACGGGAAATTCCGCCTAAAAGTGATAAACCCAATACATTACAAATTGCACTACAAACACGGGTCAAACTTTTTTATAGGCCAAAAGCCATTATTAGCGGACCAAATACCGTTCCTTGGCAACAAAAATTAACCTTATTAAAAGAGGGGAATAGCGTAACGATAAATAATCCAACGCCTTATTATGTCACCGTTATTGAAGCTGGTGAAAGTAATCAGTCTGCACCAATTAAAGATTTTAAGCCGATTATGCTAGCCCCTTTTAGTGAGCAAAATCTTGGCGTGAATAGTCATCAACTCGGTAATACGCCAGTGCTGACTTATGTTAATGACTATGGTGGTCGCCCTAATCTCACTTTCAGTTGTCAAGGAAGTACGTGCCATGTTGATCCAGATGCAGCAGAGAAATAAGGCTAATGGTGCCTATGAAAGAGGGTAGATAAATGACTTTACATAAGCGATTGGCTATCTTTTGGACGCTGCTAATAGGGGCGCCATTGGGATGGGCAATGAATGAAAATACTCAGCTATATAATTCAGCGAATAATTGGGATGTCGATGGTCAACAAGGCGTGTTGTATGTTCGTGGTTCTTTATCGGAAAGTCCGTGCCGCTTAGCGATGACATCTGAATACCAATCTATTGATATGGGTAATTTTGAAACTGCGCAACTTAATCGTATTGGGGCAAAAGGGCGGGCGGTTCCTTTTCAAATAGAGCTATTAGATTGTATTTCTCATCCAACATCATTACTTGATGAAAAAACAGGACAAACAGCGTGGAGTCACTCTCAGCCAGCGGTAAAAATACGCTTTGTAGCACCATCAACAAATGAAATGCCTAATTTGGCTTTAGTCGAGGGGGCAAAAGGGTTTGGGTTACAGCTAAGTAATGCGTCAGGTACGGTTTTGTCTTTAGGGGAAGAGAGTCACCCTGTGTTATTACCCTCTGGCCAACGTCAACTGACCTACACGATTACACCGGTTAGGACGGGATCACTCTTAATCGCTGGAGCATACCATGCGGTGATCTCATTCCAGATGCTCTATGAATAGGAGCAGTGATAATGAAAAAATCGTTTATTCATCGGGTGAGGTGTTTGCGTAGCCTAGTGCTCAGTAGCATTTTATTAGTGAGTACCAATACTAGTGCGGATATTTATACTTTAAGGATTAAAGTCAAAGTATTACAGCAAACCTGTACCGTTAATCAAAACCAAATTATCACTGTTGATTTCCCTGACATGGTTATTAAGGATATTGATGGACAGCGTTATGAAACGTCGATCCCTTACACATTAGCTTGTGATGGCTCTGCGAATAATCCAGCATTGAAACTCAAATTTAGTGGAACGCCAGCCAGTTTTAACACCCAGTATCTTGAAACATCAGAGAGTGATTTGGGGTTAGAAATTCGCGTTGATGGCACGGCAACTGAGCCAGGACGTTGGGTTGATTTCTACTTTAACACATTACCTAAATTAACCGCAGTCCCTGTATTAAAAAATGGGGGTTCGGTGAATGCTGGGGTATTCAATGCATCAGGCACATTAAGTGTGGAGTACCTATGATGAGCAAACAAAACAGGCGTCTAATAAAGCCCATGTTTGCCTTTATGATAGGCGCTTATATGTCGCCTGCATTAGCCAATACCGTGGATGTGAAATTTAAAGGAACATTACTTGAAAATCCCCCTTGTGATGTTTATAGCGATAAAGGAATTAATCAATCAATACAGATTGATTTCCAAGACATAGGTATCAATAAAATTAACGGTATCGACCATCAACGGCCTTTTACCGTAAATATAGATTGTCGAAGTTATACGTCACGACCTTCATCTTTAGCACTGTCTTATAGCGGTGATGCTGCGAATGGTTTTGATGCCAATGCGTTACAAGCCGATGTAACAGGTCTCGGTGTACGTTTATATCGAAATGAAAATGGAAGTGTTGTGGCACCAAATAGCCACTTCACCTTTAATTTGCCTAGTAATGGCTTTACGGCGCTGAATTTCTATGCCGTACCTGTAAAGGATCCACAAGTGAACTTACAGGAAGGCCCTTTTGAAGCGATTGCAACCATTGCATTGCAGTACCCCTAAGGAGGAAAAATGAAGCATATGGGTATTTTTTTAGGGGTAAGTTCGTTGGTGGGGGCGCTTTCTGCAAATTTATATGCTGCCACAAATAGTAGCCAAGTGACATATGGCGGCACATTGGTAGCAGAACCCTGCGAAATTGTGCCTGAATTTGAGAACTTTTCTGTTGAGTTCAATAGTATCTCAACGAAAGAGTTGTACTCAAACAGCAGGATCTTAAGTAAGGAATTTGAGCTTCAATTGAAAGATTGTGACGCTTCAATTGCAAATTCAGTAACGACTATTTTTAATGGCAACGCCACGCCGGATGGGCTTTTAGAGTTTGATGCCAATAGTGAGGCATCGGGAGCCGCAATCGGTATTGAAACGTTAAGTGGTGTGAAACTCCCATTGAATCCGACGAGTGGAGTATCTTATCCATCACAGCCGATAAAAAATGGTGCCATGACGATCCGATTACGTGCTTATCTTCAAGGAAAAGCGGGAGCGATTGCCAATAACAGCATCAAACCCGGTAATTTTTCTGCCACCATGACATACACCCTAAGCTACCAATAAGTGGCTGAAATATGTCTTCAACGGGCCAATAATTCAGTTTAAATCGAGGATCATATGAAAAACATATGGGGTCAACGTTTATTTAAAAATTATCTGTTATTTAGTGTATTGTTATTGTTAGGCACTAAAAGTTTTGCATCAACACCTTGGATAAATTCGCAGTGGATCGGTGTTAACAGTTATGAAGTGAGGATCCCTTCGAGTTCAGGGCGCTGTTATAACCCCCAAAATTTAACGAATGGGAGTTGTTCTAATGTCAATATTTCTTCATACCGTCTTTTCCACTATGCGCCAGTGAATCAGTTTCCATGGATGAGAACAGTCAACCAGTGTACTGTGGAAATTGAAATAACTTTGTTACTAAGAAGCGTTGCTTATGATAGGTATGGCGCTTTTCTCTTAACTCCACCACCGACAGGAACACGCTACATCAATTCATCTGGAGGATTAAACCATTCATATTATAGGTATACCGCAAATCGGAGTTGTGAAAGTGTCTTAAATGATCTATCGCTGTTTCAAATGTCAGGTACTAGAGGGGTAGGCCAAGCGGCTCCAATAATTATATCTAGTGTGGCGAATCCGAACGATTTTAGACGAATATGTTGGCGGGTGAATGTATATGGTGCGAATAACACATCATCTTCTTTAGTTGCAGGTAGTGGCATCGATGAAACGGACTGTACACGTTCTACACCCGAAGTACCGATTGCTTGTACATTTGAGATGTCGACATTACTGGATCATGGAACGGTGGATTCTAATCAGCTCAATGGACATAAGGCAACGGCCACAGGGTATGTAACCTGTACAGGGAATACCAAAGTGACCACACAGTTACTCGGTAACGGCACTACCAGCAATACCATTCTTGCACCAGGCTTATATTCAGAAGCAAAGGTCTGTGCACGCAACACTTGCTCTTCAGGTAATGAACAATACACGATTGATACGGCTATGAATGTAAAAACGCCTTTTAATGTGGAATCGACATTACATAGTTCAGGAAGTATTGCTGCTGGGGAATATCAGGGAACTGTGGTATTAGTAACGAGTATGTTTTAAAGAGTATTATATAGACTTTAAACGGCTCGCTTTCGTTATTGTGAGCCGTTTGCTTTATTGACTGACCAATCCTTTTAAGCACGTTTCTAAAAATTATTTAGCAGATTATGTATTGATAACATCGGGAACAGTGTGGTTTCCCAATGTGTATTGTCGGTCAAAAAATGATTTTTCTAATCATCATTTATTATGTTTCGAGACCGAATCTAAGCCTCATTAAGTTTGTGAACGCTCTGAAACCTAGCTGAGCTAGGCCAACAGACTGTTATCGTTAAATGAGTTCTCAAAGGTGATGACTAATCTAGACATCATTCTTTCTAAGAAATTAATTCGACAACAAGCATATAGAGATGAACGTAGCGCCCTGATCATACAGAGAGGCTACGCTACTCCCAACCGTTCGAATGCTCTTTTGATAAATGCGGTAAAAGTGATAAAAAGACCTCGATTTTTCGCTCGACAGTCATATTCACAAAATCATCCATCGCAATCTCTACGCGTTGTATCTTTCCATCACGGATCGTGAATTTATACATCAAATGCCCAGTCCAGCTTCTGTGAACGAAAACACAGCCATCCTCACTGTATGATAGCCATTTATCTTCCATGCATGAAGGAAGCCAGCCATTCAGTATGTTTCTTTCGGCTGTTTCCGACAGAGGGTAATTCAAATGGTGAACCAATGGCTCATTTTCAAAAAACTTCAGATTTTTAAATTGGCTCTTATCGATCACTTAATTTACCAGACTAATAATATCTTACGGTACAGCCTATACAAACATCCGATTGAGATCAAAGTTAATCATAGTTTCATGGGGGGAATTTTGTCAGCTGACGAGGTGGGGATACTGGAACCTTTTTAGATCAAACTCCTCAATAAAAAATGAGGACTTTATTCGCACTTTGAGACCTAGCTGAGCTAGGTCTTAGTATTTAACTGAACAAGTTAATTAATTCTTTTTCACAAACTCAGATTTCAGCTTCATTTGGCCGAAACCATCAATTTTACAATCGATATTGTGGTCGCCTTCGACTAAGCGAATGCCTTTTACTCGAGTACCAATTTTCAACATTGATGAGCTACCTTTCACTTTTAAATCTTTAATGACAGTGACGGTATCGCCATCCGCTAATAGGTTCCCGTTAGCATCTTTAACGATCAACTCATCGCTTTCTTCTACAGGCTCGGCATCATTCCATTCATGCGCACACTCAGGGCAGATATACATATCGTTATCAGTATAGGTGTATTCAGACTGACATTTCGGGCAAGGAGGGAATTGCATATTAAATACTCTCAGTAACTTATTTAAAAATGTAAAGTGATGACTGCTTATTGATGTCAGCCAACACGAAAGGGGATAGTATAAGGTTAAAGCAAAAATAATTTATTTTTTAGGAATATTCTTAATCGAGCGGTGCGTTTGTCACCGCCCTAATGGAAGAAATTATTGGTGTGCGCACACTTCACAATGGGGGTCTTTGGTCAGTTTGAATTGGCGGAATTCCATCGTCATCGCATCAAAAAACAACACGTTACCAGTATTGACCTTGCCATATTGGGTAAGCAATTTGAGGGTTTCCATTGCTTCGAGTGTACCTATCGTACCAACCAAAGGCGCCATTACGCCGGCTTCTACACAGGTTAGACTATTTTCACCAAACAAGCGGCTCAAGCAGTGGTAACAAGGCTCTCCTTCTTGATAGGTGAAAACAGATAGCTGCCCTTCCATACGGATAGCGGCACCGGAAACAAGTGGTTTCTTATGCTGGAAACATAAGCGATTTAACTGCTCTCTAATAGCCACATTATCAGTGCAATCAAGGATAACATCATGGGTCATTATCCGTTCATTCAGTTGCGCATCGTCCAACTGTGCATTGACCGTTTCAATACAAATATGTGGATTGATTGTGGCTAACTGTGCTTTAGCTGAATCAACTTTAGGTTGACCAACCGTCGCATCACGGTGCAAGGTTTGTCGCTGTAGATTAGACAGTGAAACAGTATCGAAATCGACTAAAGTGAGTTGACCTACACCAGCGGCAGCTAAGTATTGTGTGGCTGCGCAACCTAAACCACCAAGGCCAATGACCAGCACTTTGCTGGCCTTGAGTTTCTCTTGCCCGTCAAAATCAAATCCACGTAAAATGATTTGGCGGTTATAACGCAACATCTCTTGATCGGTAAGCTCTTGCACGGTCATTATTCGCTTTTGAGTAAGTCATTAAACATTTCGACATCAACGGTTTCGCCTACCGCGACATGCCCACGCTCCCTTTCTAAGACGATAAAGCAGTTGGCTAAGCTAAAGGAGCTAAATACATGAGAGCCTTGGTGGCCAGTTGTTGCAACTTGCAGTTGCCCATGTTCATTGACGCTTAGGATCCCGCGTTGAAAATCCAGACGACCGGGGCTTTTTTTCAACGGTGTGGTAACAGGAACTTTAAATTTCATTGGCGCTTTCCATTGGCTATTCCCAGAAAGGCGAGCAATCAACGGCTGCACGAGTTGATAAAAGGTGAGTGCTGCGGAAACTGGGTTACCCGGTAATCCACAAAACCACGCTGAATGGAGTTTACCAAAAGCAAATGGTTTACCGGGTTTGATTGCTAGCTTCCAGAAGCCGATTTCTCCTAGCTCCTCTAAAATTTGTTTGGTGTAATCCGCTTCACCCACGGAGACGCCACCACTACTAATCACTAAATCAGCTTGGTTATCTGCATCAATAAAGGTCTGCTTGAGTTTTTCAGGGGAATCAGGAATAACACCAAGGTCGATAACCTCACAGTTAAGTTTTTCGAGCATTAGGCGAACAGTAAAACGGTTAGTGTCGTAGATCTGCCCCTCTTTGAGTGGTTGACCCACCGCTTGCAACTCATCTCCCGTAGAAAATACCGCAACTTTTAGACGGCGGTGTACATCAACCGTTGAAATACCCAAAGATGCAATAAGAGGCAATTGAGCCGTGGATAGCAGAGTACCCGCGGGGATCACACTACTACCTTTTGCGATATCTTCCCCAGCACGGCGGATATTGCTGCCTTTTTTAACTGTACCTGTAAACACGACCCCTTGAGCTGTCTCTTCCGTTTCCTCTTGCATGACGACAGTATCGACACCTTGTGGAATAGGGGCGCCAGTCATAATGCGCACACAGCTACCGTGCGGAAGCTCCCCTTGCATTGGTTGACCTGCGAATGATTTTCCTGCTACAGGCATAGGGGTTTTCCCATCCCACTCAGCGAAACGAAAACCATATCCATCCATTGCAGAGTTATCAAATGGGGGAACATTCATTGGCGAGGTGATGTCGGCTGCGGTGATGCGTTGGGCCGATTCTGTGAGCGGAATGCGCTCTGAGTGAGTCACTGTTTGTGTTTGAGTGAGTATTTTATCGAGTGCTTGCTCAAGTGAGATCAACCCAGCGGTATGACACATGTCCATTAGTACCCCTATTATTCTGCTTTGCCATTGAGGCTTAAGATTTTGTCGTGCTGCTTATTATGGCAGAGATATCGCGAGGGGTGAATGAATAGAAATTGATTAAGAATAGCTTTTCGTTGGATTTTACGAGAAGTCTCGCGCGAATAAATGCCTTAGATAGCCTTACGGACATAAATTGTATTTTTGTTAATGTTATGTTAAACAGTAATCTGATTAATTATTGCATTCTAAATGAAACTAAGGAATTTATGGTTTCCGCCAATGAACAGGCGCACCCTAGCCGTAGTGCAGCCGCCTTCCATATTGCTTTTAGTGGATTTCTTTCGCTCGTTGTTGTTATGGGGATAGGGCGCTTTACGCTAACTCCCCAAGTCCCTTTAATGATTGAAGAGCATCAACTTACACTCTCTACAGCCAGTGTGGTCGCTGCTTTTAATTATTTAGGGTATTTGTTGGGCTCCTTTGATGCAATGCGTGCGCGTCAACACGTTGAAAGACGCATGTGGTTGGGAATATGGGGTGCCGTTGCGATAACCTTGATTTCCGCACTTCTTGATGGCCCTATTTTACATAGTATTGCCCGTTTTTTTATTGGCTGGGCGAGTGGCATGGCACTGGTACTCGTGGTTGCTTGGGCTAATGAGAATTTAGCAAAATTAAATCGACCTGCATTAAGTGTGGCGGTATTTGCTGGAACCGGAGCTGGAATATTTCTTAGCGGTCTGTTTGCGGTAGCCATCCAAGATTGGCAATTATCTGCCAGCCAAGGTTGGTTAATCTACGGTGGGTTAGCACTAATTTTTAGTCTATACATTAGCTGCCATATTCCACGTACGGGGCAGTGGCATCGGCCTGTCGGGGAAATAAAAAAACTTCAGCTTACGCCAGAAATCAAGCGACTGGTATGGAGCTATGGATTGGCTGGCTTTGGTTATATTTTGCCAGCGACATTTTTATCACAAATGGCCGCGCAGCGTTTCCCTGATAGTTTATTTGCCCAATTTGTTTGGCCGGTCTTTGGTATATCCGCGGTGGTGGGCATTCTAATCGCCATGCTACTACGTAATTTCTCGACAACCCAAAACCGATTAGCGATCACTTTATGGTTACAAGGGATCGGAATATTAATCTCAGAAGTTATTTCGGGTATTTCAGGGTTGGTGATTGCCGCAATCCTAATTGGTGGGGGGCTTATGTGTGCGGTACAGTTGTCAATGCAACTAGGACGTGAATTGGCCCCGGAACATAACCGTTTTATGGCGGGTTTACTCACGACATGTTATGCAATCGGGCAGCTTATTGGCCCTATGTTGTCTTTTATTTCCACGACATTCACCGGAAAACTAGAACCTGCTTTATACAGTGCGTTTATCGCATTGTGTGTCGCGGGTGGGTTAGTTTATCGCCGTTCTCGATAAAGAATAGCTCTGAAAATATGTTATTAATTATAGTTAAATGATGATATATCCGAGGGGAGCATCAAAGGCTATCCTGATAAAATGAATATTTGTTGATGCAAATATTTCATCTGATCTATGGATGTAATGCTGGATTATCTAAACTTGCTGTTTTAGAGTACAGCGCACACCTGCATTTTCATAAAAAATCGTTATATCGTTTGTGGAGAATCTAATGTCATCTCTGAGTAAAGAAGCCGAATTGGTGCATGCTGCTTTGGAAGCAAGAGGGCTTGAAACCCCGTTGCGTATCCAACCAAAATCAGGCGAAGAGCGTAAGCAACTGATTGAAGGGCATATGACAGAGATCATGAAGTTACTGAATTTGGACTTAACTGACGATAGCTTGGCGGATACACCAAAGCGCATCGCTAAAATGTATGTCGATGAAATTTTTTCAGGTCTAGATTACGCGAACTTCCCAAAAATCACCGTCATTGAAAATAAAATGAAAGTTGATGAGATGGTCACTGTGCGTGATATTACCTTAACAAGTACATGTGAACACCATTTTGTTACTATTGATGGTAAGGCTACAGTTGCTTATATTCCGAAAGATAAAGTGATTGGCCTGTCAAAAATCAACCGTATTGTTCAATTTTTCTCACAACGTCCTCAAGTACAAGAACGCTTAACTCAGCAGATTTTGGTGGCCTTACAGACATTGCTAGATACTAATAATGTTGCGGTATCAATTGATGCTGTGCATTACTGTGTTAAAGCTCGAGGTATCCGTGATGCGACCAGTGCCACCACCACCACCTCGTTGGGTGGACTGTTTAAATCTAGTCAAAACACACGTCAAGAGTTTTTGCGCGCAGTGCGTCACCTGTAATCTATTATGACTGCCATATTATCGCATCGCTCCCAAGAAGGGCGAATTGATAGGCTTGATGCAACACGTGGCATCGCAATCTTAGGTATTCTATTAATGAATATTTTTGGGTTTGCTTTGCCGCAAATGGCTTATATTAATCCTGTTTATTCTCAATCTATTAGCCAAACTGATATGGCTATTTGGGTGGTTTTTAACCTATTTATTCAGGGTAAGTTTTTAACGATTTTTTCGATTTTATTTGGTGCGACGTTAGCGTTATTACGTCGCAAAGGCGACCGATGGAATATGAGTCGTTTAGTCATTTTGGCGGTACTAGGGCTGATTCATGGTATCGGTTTTTGGTCAGGAGATATTTTATTTGCTTATGCAGTAACGGGATGTATTGCGTTACTGATATTTAAACAATATGACTCTGGCAACCTATTAAAAATAGCAGGCTTTGTCTATGTTATTGGATTAGTGAGTTTATTGTTGTTAGGTAGCACGGTGGGGTCGAGTGATTTTTGGGTCGTTTCTGAAGAGCAAGCGTTGTACGAATCACTGGGAAACACTACGGGGGGGAGTGTTAGCTTAATCTATCGCACTCAATCGATGTTAACCATGGTGGAAATGCTGTTTATTCAGTATGGGTGGCAGCTGCTGGGGCTAATGATCGCGGGGTATGTCGCGATGCGCAGTGGATGGTTAAGCGGGCAATTCAGTTCCCAGCATTATCGACGTATGGCAATGCTATTAATTATTCCCGCTTTGCTTGTTCAAGCCGTATCTCTTTATATGCAAAGCCTATCAGGATGGAGTTATTTTGCGACAGCCATTGTGGGCTATGTTGTCAACGAATTGATGTCCCCATTACAATCTTTTGGTTATATCGCCCTTATTTACGGTTTTTGGGGAACGCTACAGCATAGTGTGTTGGCCAAAATGCTACAGTGCACGGGGCGAATGGCATTAAGTAATTACTTATTGCAAACCTTAATTTGTGTGACGATTTTTTATTATTTAGGCTATTTCAACCATTTTTCACGGTCTGAGTTGTTGCTCTTTATTGTGCCAATTTGGGCGGTAAACCTATTATTTTCTTATTTCTGGCTCTCCTTTTTTCATCAAGGCCCGATGGAGTGGGGGTGGCGAAGGTTAACCGAAAAGTTAGATAGAATATAGAAAAGGCGAGATAAAACAATTCAGGCAGTTACCCTGCCTGATTGCTAGAAATTTTTAAATTTTGTTGATTTCATCGGGAGAAACAGCCGGATAGCCCTTGATCCCTTCTGGCATTTTAATGGGCGCAGGGATAGACTCTTGCTCCCCTAAAAACTTAGGTTCGCGGTTTAAAACATAGAGATCCGCTAAAGCCCCCAACCGAGCAAACACTTCACGTATTCTTACTTTAAACATCGCTTTTGGTGTTGGCACCGCTAAACATTGCGCATCTATCCCTTTGTGCTTAGCGATAAACAACGCGCGTTCGCAATGGAAGCGCTGGGTAATAATCGTAAAATTGTCGGTATCAAATACTTTCCGTGTGCGCACGACAGAATCCAATGTTCTAAACCCTGCGAAGTCGAGAACAATTTTTGAAGCGGGCACGCCTGCTTTGATTAAATCCTTACGCATGGCGATGGGTTCATTATAACTGTGTGCACCATTATCACCGCTAAGCAGTAGATACTTCACCTTTCCACTGTGATAAGCATCTGCTGCCCCCTGAATTCGGTAGCTATAGTATAAATTTTGGACGCCACTTGAATAATATTTAGATGTACCCAATACCATACCAACATCACGTATTGGCAGATCAGCGACATCTTCATAAATATCAGGAGCCGTATCCCACGCTATCCAACGGTCAAGTAAAATAATAGTGACTAACGCTATCCCTAAAATCGCTATCAGACCATAAAGCAGACGTTTCCTCATTGTCCTTGCCTTTAATATTAATAGTCATGGTGATAAGGCTACTTGAGTTAAATAGGGGAAGCAAGTCGGGCAACGTAAAGTCCTGTCAATCGATTTAAGGGAGGGTTCTGTCGATAGTGCAAAAATGCGAATTGGCGGCTAATAAGAAAAATCTAGCCTAGTTGATGTAGATCAATTTTCTATCTATCACTTGCGGCAGTAGGTACATGATTGTCGATTTTATTGTCAGTATGATAATAGCTCCCAACTACCCTACAAAGAATAAGAAGGAATGGGTATGTCAACATTGACATCAAAATTGGAAAGCTTATTGAATAGAGGTAAAGGAACTGAACAGCGTCTTGCCCGTTTTTTGCTAGATAGTCGTGATAATTTTGTTGCAATGAATGTGGCGGAGTTGGCTCAAGCTGCGGGAGTGAGCAGCGCATCTGTCATTCGTTTTACTCGCCAAATGGGGTATCGCGGATATTCTGATTTTAAAGTGGACTACTTATCGGATGAAAAACAATATAAAGCTGAAAGCCTCAGCGGTAGCTTGAACCCTTATGATGATACAGAGCAAATTATCGCTAAATCGGGGCAAATGTTTATTACAGCCATTGAAAAATCGCTGGAATTACTTGATCCCAACACCATGGATGAGATTGCGCAAAAAATAGTTGAAGCGAAACGTATTGTTTTATTTGGGGTTGGTACTTCTGCGATTGTGGCTTATGACATCTTCTATAAATTAATCCGTGTAAACAAGTATGCACTATTTAGCCCTGACTTACATGTACAGCTAAGTTATTCGTCTAATGTAGATGCCGATGATCTGGTTATCGCGATCACGGCAAAAGGGAATACGCCAGACATTAACCATATGTTAAAGTTAGCAAATAAAAAAGGGTGTAGCACCATCGTATTAACCCGCTTTGGGCAAGATGAAGCCGTGCGTTTGGCGGATTTAGTCCTTCCCTATTTCTATGATGAACAGCTCTTTCAGACTGGCGTGATCACACCACAAGTTTTGCAAATGGTCGTTTTTGATACGCTGTTTTTTAAATATTTAACACTCACCAATGAAGATGTCGTGCTTGCATTACAGAAGGAACGAGAAGCCATAATACAATTAGGATGAGGCAGAATGATTTTTACTGAGTTAGTTATCGGTGCATTGATTGGTTTGGTTATTAGTACAACGGGGGTCGGGGGCGGAGTTATTGTTTTGCCAATATTGACCTATTTTTTTGGTCTTAATGCGCTGGCTGCTGTGGCGACGGCTAATTTTCTTTCGATGTTGATGAAAGTGTCATCGTCATATATGCATTTTCGTTTAGGGAATATTCCCCTTAAAGGGGCATTAATTGTGCTTGCTATCATGCTACCTAGCACATTTCTATCAAGCCTCCTTGTTACTTGGTTGGGGAGTCTGCCTGAATATACCCAACAAGTTGAGCGGGGGATCAATCTACTTGTTGCTGCCGCTATTATTTTTTCGCTGTACTTATTTATTCACCGTATGTTTTTTGCCACACCGATACAAAAAACTACCCTGAAACAACATCAAATTGGGGGAATGTTTTTTCCTGCTGTGATAGCTGGGGTCGTGCTTGGTGCGACGGGGGTTGGAGGTGGGGTGGTGGTTTTACCCATGCTATTACGTTATATGCAATTAAACATTAAGCAAGCGATTGGAACTTCTATTGTGGTGACTACTGTCTTATCCGGCTCTTCTGCATGCGCTTATGCGCAAGATGGACACACCGATTTAACATTGGCGTTAACCTTATGTATTGGTGCATTACTGATTATGCCACTCGCAAAATATTTGCTGCTCAAACTATCAGAGCGTACCTTTCAATATCTGACATTGCTGCTGATCTTATGCAGTGCCATTATGATGACACTTAAGGTGATAAACTGACCCTTCTCAAGATTATTGGTTGGCATCAGCAAGCTCTGTATAGACTTCCTGATAAATAAACTCTCGCTCCTCTAGTAAGTGCTTATTTGTAGAAAATGAATAGAGGTAGATCATCATCGTAAGCAAACTTGCTGCAATGACCGTAATACAGAGATTAGCAACACGTAACTTATGGGGAACAAGTATATAAGCGATGCTGATTAAGGCGCCGATGATAGCACCACCAATATGTGCTGCATTATCAACGCCGGACTGCAATCCATTAATTAACGTTAATGCAATCATGGCAATCAGATTATAGAGTTGGTATTTTTGTCTACGCTGTATTACGGGATGAGGATTGGGTTTATTGATAACCACTTTGATTAAATATATCACTGAGGCTGCTGCAATTCCCATAATCGCGCCAGAAGCCCCAACACCGATAGTAATGTATACAGTACTATCAGTCCAAAGGTCGCTATTTGATATTTCGTAATATTGCCAATATGCACTAAATAAGGCCGCGCCGATGCCTGAGATAATATAAATAGCTAATAATTTGAATTTGCCGTAGGCACGTTCACAGCCGATACCTATCACAAACAATGCTAAGCAATTGAAAGCAAGGTGCATGCCATTAGAATGTAGCATCATACTGATTGGATAGCGCCACCAATCACCCGTTAATGAAAGCTGATAAATATTCGCTCCAAACAAAATAAGATTACTTTCACGAGAATCAAGGGGGGATGCAAAGATGATTTGATAGAAATAGACAGCAATATTCAGTAAGACTAGAGTCAGAGTCAGCGCTATCGCGCCCAAAGAGAAGCGAGCTTTTGATTTTATTGAGAAAGGATTTTGCTGCTCTGCCATATTATTACTCTACAAGACGACCACTATAGTTGAAATATTATAATATAGTAATATATTTTCGTTAATTTTAATATAATTGAATGAGGATTGACGTTATCCAAAGCATAATGTGCTGTTCTCAGTGCTTTTAGTTATGACCTGCGTTAGGAAATAAAATTATTCCATATTAAGAGTATTACCTTTTAAGTATATTCCTAATGTTGAAATAAAAGTGATCATTTCGGCAATTTTAACATAATAGTATTTCACTTAATCCAAATTTTTTATTACCATGCGTGGTTGCTTTTTAATGTTTATCAAAAAATAAATAATTATCTTTTTAAGATAGGGAGATATCGATGTCTTACGAAAACAAAAGTGTTCCAAATGAAATCAAACGCTGGAATTGGGGGGCATTTATTTTTAATATCTATTGGGGTATTGGTAATAAATCTTATTTGCCATTACTCACATTAATTCCTTTATTGAATATAGTCTGGATATTTGTTTGTGGTATTAAAGGCAATGAATGGGCTTGGAAAAATGGCGATTATGACTCTGTTGAAACCTTTATGAAGGTACAAGAGACATGGAACAGAGCTGGGTTATTTTGTTTCATTATAAGCATTGTTGTCACATTTATTATGTTCTTCTTCTTGTCTTCAATAATCGCAATATTTGGAGCAGCATCAATGCAAGGGCACTATTAATAGCGAATATGTCAGCAAACGCTGATAATACATCAAGATTATATAATATGTTCGCTTATTTTCAGTCTAATCATGATTGAAAAAGAGAAAGCTGAAAAAGGCCGTTAAGGTGCTATCAGATTAAAACCCCATGTTATTATCCTCATGGGGTTTTGTTTTTGAATAAGTCAGTTTAAGTGACCACAATTAGGCAGTTTTCATTAGCTATTGGCATAAAAGATATGCAGTGGCAGTTGAGTAAGTTCAAAATCGATAGCAGTCTTCATTTTCGGTATGAAATGGCCTTGATAAGAGGATTCATTGAGAGGCTGGTTTTCAATTGATATAGATGAAAAAAGTTTTTTAGACTCTAATTGATTAAAGCCCTAACCAAAAGGTTAGGGCTTTGCCTGTAATATAAGGGTAACGTCCTTAATTACAACTAAAAAGAAGTACGTTTATAAGTACGATACTCTGGTTTCCAGAAGTTACGTTCAATGGCTTCATCCAATGCATTATCAGACGTTACGGTTGCAACACCTTGCACCTGTGCCTCTTTGGCGACTTGTTTTGCAATAATACGTGAAACTTGTTGGATATCAGATAGAAGTGGTAATAGTGGGCCTTCCCCTTCTTTAGCAAGTGGTGAACATTCGGCTAATGCACGGCTTGCTGCCATTAACATTGTTTCAGTGACACGTTTTGCACCTGAAGCAATTACACCTAAACCAATACCAGGGAAGATATAGGAGTTATTGCATTGAGCGATAGGATAGACTTTATCCTTGTAATTTACAGGTGAGAACGGGCTACCTGTTGCCACCAGTGCTTTACCATCGGTCCAGTTAATAATATCTTCTGGGCGAGCCTCAACCCGTGATGTTGGGTTAGATAATGGCATGACAATTGGGCGTTCACAGTGTTTATGCATCTCTTTGATGATCTCTTCTGTGAATAGGCCTGCTTGACCTGAAACCCCAATTAGAATAGTAGGTTTTGCATTACGTACAACATCCAGTAAAGAGATTGAATCACTGTTTACATCCCAATCACTTAGGTTGTTGCTGCTTTGCGTTAGCTTACTTTGGAAATCGAGGAGGTTAGGCAGTTTATCGGTTAATAAACCAAAACGGTCGACCATGTAAATGCGTGAACGCGCTTGTTCATCGCTTAACCCTTCTGATTTCATTTGTGCGATGATTTGCTCTGCAATTCCGCAACCAGCAGAGCCAGCGCCTAAGAAGGCGACACGTTGATCACTGAGTTTACTCCCCGCAGCATGGCTAGCGGCAATCAAACTACCTAAAGTGACAGCAGCAGTGCCTTGAATATCATCGTTAAAGCAGCACAACTCATCACGGTAACGGTTGAGTAATGGCATCGCATTTTTTTGCGCAAAATCTTCAAATTGCAGCAGTACATTAGGCCAACGACGTTTTACCGCTTGAATAAACTCATCGATAAATTGGTCATATTCTTCGCCTGTAATACGTGGGTGACGCCATCCCATATACAATGGGTCATTTAAACGTTGTGGATTATTAGTGCCGACATCAATAACAATCGGCAGGGTATAGGCTGGGCTTATACCACCACAAGCGGTGTACAGTGAAAGCTTACCGATTGGGATCCCCATACCGCCGATACCTTGGTCACCCAAACCTAAAATACGTTCGCCATCAGTGACAACGATCACTTTAACATTTTGTTTGGTCGCATTTTGTAGCATATCATCAATATATTCACGGTTTGGATAAGAGATGAATAAGCCACGAGCACGGCGGTAAATATCAGAGAAATGCTCACATGCTTCACCGACTGTTGGCGTATAAATGATGGGCATCACTTCAGTCAAATGAGCATCAATCAGGCGGTAAAACAGGGTTTCGTTGGTATCTTGGATATTTCTTAGGTAGATATGTTTGTCGATATCGGTTTTGAAATCGATTAACTGGCGATAAGCACGCTCAACTTGTTCTTCAATAGTTTCTACCTGTTCAGGTAGGAGACCATATAGGTTAAAGCTAGCACGTTCTTCTTCGCTAAAAGCACTACCTTTATTTAGCAAAGGAAATTCAAGCAGGATAGGGCCTGCATAGGGAATGTACAGAGGGCGTTTTGTTTCGTATTCATGTTCCATGAAAAATCACTCTTTGGACGATTAAAAAACAACAGTCGATGTAGATCCTAAGGTAAACAGAAAATATGTACAGTGATTATTGATACAAAGAGTTAAAATATTTGTTAAATAGCATTATCTATATGATAAATAATATAATCGATTTTTTCACCATGGAAAGAAATTGCACTGGAATGGTCTTTTTAGCCCTTACTTTTTGTCAAATGGAAGGGATGGCCTATCTATCTCGATTGTAGGGAAGCAAAGTGTAGGTTAAGTAAGATGTTTTCAATTAGAGCAATGTGTTAAATATACATAAGAAAAATTATAGAGTTAACCTTTTCTAAGCGATAAATATTATTCTTTATCTTACGAATTTTTTATTTTAATCGCAGCGAGCTTTGTGAGTATTAATATTTTTGATAAGAATGGTTTTATAGAAATATTAAAAGATCGTATAAATCAATTGATAATCTTTAAGTCGAATTGGGCAGTACACTAAAAAGTAGAGAAGGGCTATATAACAAATTGCCGCCATACTCTCTGGCGGCAATCAGCGATAAAACGATTAATTAAGATAAATTAACTCTTTTTGTTGGCAGCCTAGTGCCTGCAATGTATTTTCAGTGATACACCACTGTTTAACGATAGCATCTTGTTTTTCAACAAGTACCGCTTGCTCAATAGCGTGTAGGTCTTTACCTGCCATGTTTACCATAATCAACGCGGCTTGTAGAGGAGGTAAGCTTGGGTTAAATGCTGCGTTTTCAGCATAGCGACCCGTGAATAATGAGCCATCTTTTAGCTGTAGCGCAATGCCTGAGTGAGATTGGCTATAAGGGGCATGAGACTGGTTTGCCGCTTCGATAGCAGCACATAACAAGCGATTACGGCTTGGTGTGCTATAGCCGTGATCAACACTATCCATTAACAGCGTTGTGATTGCTAAATCAGCTGGTCCAAACGAATCGGGTAAATAGTCATGTAATGTTGCAGGCTGGCGCTCAGGTAAACGGATTGCGATTTTACCGCCACCGCGTAATTCATTCATAAACTGGCGGCAGTGGCCACAAGGTGTGTGGTTTACGGTGATGGAAGTGAGCTGTTTTTCACCTTTCATCCATGCATGGGTGACGGCACACTGTTCCGCATGGATGGTTTGTGCGATAGCGACATGGCTAAATTCCATGTTAGCACCGAAATAGAGGTTGCCACTGATGCCTTGAGCAATCGCACCGACATTAAAGTGGGAAATTGGTGTGACAGCGTAAGCGGCTGCGAAGGGCAATAATAAAAATGCCAATTCACTATCACTATAACCACAATCAGCTTTAAGCTGATTAACTTGTTCAGCACTCAGCATCCCTTGAAAGTCTGGCGTATCAATAATGGGTTTGAGTGCGGTTTGCAACTTTTCTGGAAGTTGAGACCAAGCGGACTTAAATCTTGAATGCATGAGATACCTCCCTAATCACTTATTTACATTCTATGTAATAAATCATTAAACCATATGTGATCAATGTCACTTTTCAAATGAAATAAATGAAACTCATCTTATAATTGAGAGATGTATCTCAAATTTTTGACGAAGTAAAAAACAAAAGAGGCAAATAAGCCTCTATTGGTTTTGAGTCTAGCCGAAAAGATGAAGAATAACAGGGAAGACAAAGGGGGCGAGCAGTGAGGTAATCACCCCACAGGTCATTAAGGCTAAAGAGCTATATGCGCCTTCAATATAGTTGATTTCAGCACATCGAGCTGTACCGAGCGCATGAGAAGCGGTTCCCATTGCTAGCCCTCGTGAGGCGTGAGTGCGAATGCGCAATGCATCAAATAAGGCGTGACCAAACATGGCTCCTAGTATCCCGACAAAAATAACACAGGCAGCGCTAATAGCAGGGATCCCACCAATGGAATCAGCAACCGCCATGGCAATCGGCGTTGTGACGGATTTCGGTAAGACAGAGGCGGCGATATCCGGTGTTGCGCCGAGCCATAAAGCAATTGCAGTACCTGTAAACATAGCAACTAGGCTACCTGCTAAACAGATACTCAATAATGACTTCCATTGCGCTCGAATTTGGTGCATCTGCTCGTATAGAGGGAAAGCTAATGCAACAACAGCAGGTTGCAATAAGTCATTTAAGATCTTACTTCCCGCAAAATAGTGCTCATAAGGCGTATTGGTAAAAATCAGTAATGGAACAATGATGGCGATTGCGACTAACAATGGATTCAATAAAGGCAGTTTTAATTTTACTGACAATTTTCTCGCAATATAAAACACAATAATTGTTAGTGGTAACGACCACCAGATATGTTCTAGCATTTGTCATTCCCCTTATTTTGTTCAGTATCGCTAGTCACGCTGATAGTGTCTTCAGGCGGGAGGGGAACTTCATCAGGTTTAACCCCAACAATTTGGCGCTCTTTATGGATATAGTGGGAGCTAAAAGCCACCACGACCATGACGATTAGCGTGCTAATAAAACAAGAAACGAGAATAGGAACCAGTTGCTGACTTAATTGACCATAATAATTCATGATGCCGATACCTATTGGTACAAACAGCAAGGTCATATTTTTGAGAAGAATGGAACAACCAGGTTGCGCCCAGTGGGCTGGGATAATTTGCAGAGCTAGCAACATAAACAGTATTAGCATACCGATGATGCTACCGGGAACAGTAAATGGAAGCAGTGTTGATAACAGGTTCCCAACGATCAGACAGAGATAAAGCAGCGCAAAAGCGCGCAAATACTGCCATCCGGTTATCAGCACATATTTTAATGACATGAGACTCGTCCTATTATGCTAAGTGTATTCATCATACAATTAACTTTATAATTGTGCTATAGATCACAGTTAAAACTGCATAAAAAAAGCGGAGAATTCATCATTCCCCGCTTTTCGCTTAATAATTAACTCTTTCCCGTTTGGGAACCGTTATTTTATTTTACTTGCATACCCGGTTGAGCACCGCTGTCTGGGCTTAGCAGGTAAATATCTTTACCACCAGGGCCTGCGGCCATTACCATACCTTCAGACAGACCAAAACGCATTTTACGTGGTGCCAAGTTTGCCACCATCACGGTCAGTCGACCTTCTAATACTTTTGGATCAGGGTACGCACTGCGAATACCAGAGAACACTTGGCGAGTTTCACCGCCAATATCCAATTGCAGTTTTAATAGCTTGTCAGAGCCTTCAACAAAGTCGGCTTGTTTGATAAGCGCGATGCGTAGATCGATCTTGGCAAAGTCATCAAAGGTAATCGTCTCTTGGATTGGATCATCGGCCAGTGGACCTGTTAACACCTTAGCTGGCTTAATGCTCTCTTTAGAGGCTTCCACCATAGCTTCGACTTTCGCCATTTCAATACGCGTAAATAGCGCCTTAAATGGCGCAACATCGTGGTGAGTTAACGGCGTGGTGATAGAATCCCATGTAAGCTCGATATTGAGGAAAGCTTCTGCACGTTTTGCCAGCCCCGGTAAAATAGGTTTCAAGTAAGTCATCAAGACACGGAATAAATTGATGCCCATTGAACAGATATCTTGAAGCTCTTGATCTTTACCTTCTTGTTTAGCGACAACCCAAGGGGCTTTTTCGTCGACATAACGGTTAGCTAGATCGGCGAGAGCCATTATTTCGCGCACCGCTTTACCATATTCACGACTTGTATAGGCGTCACCAATAATTTGTGCCGCGTCAATAAATTGTTGATAGAGCGCTGGGTCTGCGATGTTATCGGACAATTTCCCGCCAAAGCGTTTTGCAATAAAGCCCGCATTACGTGATGCTAGGTTAACCACTTTATTGACGATATCGCTGTTAACGCGTTGAACAAAGTCTTCTAAGTTCAAGTCGATATCATCAATACGCGATGAAAGTTTCGCGGCATAGTAGTAGCGTAGGCAGTCGGCATCTAGGTGATCCAGATAAGAACGCGCTGTGATAAAGGTACCACGAGACTTAGACATTTTGGCGCCGTTAACGGTCACATAGCCATGAACAAATAGGTTAGTTGGCTTACGATAACCACTGCCTTCAAGCATTGCAGGCCAGAATAAGCTGTGGAAATACACAATATCTTTACCGATAAAATGGTAGAGGTCGGTCTTTGAATCTTTATTCCAAAATTCGTCAAAATTGATATTGCCACGTTTGTCACACAGGTTTTTAAATGACCCCATATAACCAATTGGCGCGTCTAGCCACACATAGAAGTATTTACCCGGTGCATCTGGAATTTCAAAACCAAAATAAGGCGCATCACGGGTAATATCCCACTGCTGTAAGCCTGATTCGAACCACTCTTGCATTTTGTTGGCGACTTGCTCTTGCAGGGCACCTGAACGAGTCCACGCTTGTAGCATGTCACTAAATGCAGGCAGGTCGAAGAAGAAGTGCTCAGTATCACGCATCTCTGGTGTCGCACCAGAAACTACGGAACGTGGGTTAATCAGCTCTGTCGGGCTATAGGTCGCACCACAAACCTCACAGTTATCGCCATATTGATCTTCTGCTTTACAGGTTGGGCAAGTACCTTTTACAAAGCGATCGGGTAAGAACATGCCTTTTTCAGGATCGTAAAGCTGTGAAATAGTGCGATTTTTGATAAAACCGTTGTTTTTAAGCTTCTTATAAATGAGCTCGGATAACTGTTTGTTTTCTTCACTGTGTGTTGAGTGATAGTTATCGTAGCTAATCGCAAAACCAGCAAAATCGTCCTGATGCTCTTTGTTCACTGCTGCAATCATATCTTCAGGAGAAACACCTAATTGCTGAGCCTTCAGCATGATTGGTGTGCCGTGCGCATCGTCCGCACAGATAAAGTGAACTTCTTTGCCGCGCATTCGCTGATAACGGACCCAAATATCAGCCTGAATATGTTCCAGAATATGACCGAGATGGATTGAACCGTTAGCATAGGGTAACGCACAGGTTACCAGTAGTTTATTCGCGACTTGAGACATAGTAACTTTCTTACTTCCATTATTGAAAAGGGACTTTGATGTTAACCGATCAATTGTTTCGCGGCTAGGGTAATAAAATATTAATCCGTAATTTATGTGAAAAAGGAATTTTTTACTCTTAGTGGCTTTTCGTTAGTAAGGCGGTCACTATTTTGATGGTTCTCTGTTATGATAAATAGCAGTGAAAGAACGATAGTGTTAAAAATATAAAATAAAGGAGCCGGGATGAACGATAAATCCCCCGAGCAGAACAATCCAGAACTGCTGACTGAAAAAGTCTCCACCGTTTTGGCTTCATTTACACACCCAACACTGAAGCGTAATCTGATTTCTATCAAAGCATTACATCACTGTGCAATGTTGGATAATGTGTTGCATGTTGAACTAGTTATGCCATTCGTATGGAAGGGGCCTTTTCAGACTCTGATCAGCGAAAAAACGGCGGAACTGAAACAAGCGACTGGCGCTCATGCGGTTGAGTGGAAATTGCGTCACGATATTACCACGTTAAAACGGGCAAATGATTTGCCGGGTATTAACGGTGTTCGTAACATTTTGGCCGTCAGTTCCGGTAAAGGTGGGGTCGGTAAATCCAGTACCTCTGTCAACTTAGCGTTGGCACTTGCCCAAGAAGGGGCGAAAGTCGGTATTCTTGATGCGGATATCTATGGCCCATCGATCCCAAATATGTTGGGAACCACCATGGAGCGACCAACTTCACCAGATGGTCAGCACATGGCTCCGATTATGGCCTACGGTCTTGCGACAAACTCTATTGGATACTTAGTCACCGATGATAATGCAATGGTGTGGCGCGGGCCAATGGCAAGTAAGGCGCTAATGCAGATGCTACAAGATACCTTATGGCCTGATTTAGATTATTTGGTTATCGATATGCCACCGGGAACGGGGGATATCCAATTGACACTGTCACAAAACATTCCTGTTACAGGTGCGGTTGTTGTCACTACGCCGCAAGATATTGCGCTGGTGGACGCAATGAAAGGGATTGTGATGTTCAAAAAAGTCAATGTACCCGTTCTTGGTATCGTCGAAAATATGAGTGCACATATCTGTAGCAATTGTGGTCATGTGGAACCTATTTTTGGCACAGGCGGCGCAGAGAGACTCGCTGAGAAATATAACACGCAATTGTTAGGGCAAATTCCTTTACATATTTCTCTACGTGAAGATTTGGATCGTGGTCAACCTACTGTGATGCGTGATCCTGAAGGGGAATTTGCGGATATCTACCGTGAAATTGCCTCAAATATCTCTTCATTGATGTATTGGGAAGGGGAAAAAATCCCGACCGAGATCTCATTCCGAGCAGTTTAATATCGGTCTCTATTTGAAGGGGTTATTTCAGTTTTCTGGGATAGCCCCTTATATTTCAATCTACTAACCATACGCCTTATCGACCAATCCCTTTCCAACTTTTCTTATTTGTTATTTGCGTATTTCTCTATTTCATTATGATAGCGTAGAATGTTTACTATCTGTTTTTTATTAATGCTTACTCGTTAGGGCTTTGATATTGCATTTTTTTCCTATGGCGGATGCCTAAAAGGTGATTATGAAATTTTTAATTTTGATTGTCGTATTAGTATTGATTGTTATCTACTTTTATAACCGAATTGTGGCAATGCGTGAGGCTGTTATATCGAGTGAAACTGAGATTTCGGTACAATTAGACCGCCGTGGAAAAGTATTTGATAGTTTACTAGCAACGGTCAAAAAATATTTAAGCCATGAGTCAGAAGTTTTCAGTAAAATTACTGAATTAAGAACTCAGGCGAAAACAGCAACAGGGGCTCAGGCGAAAGAAGCGGAAGATGCCTTGTCTAAAATGGTCTCTAGTGGTGCGATTAATGTTGCAGTAGAAGCGTATCCTGAGCTGAAATCTGATGCCATCATGGCTAATTTGCAAGAGGAGATCGTCTCCTCTGAAAATAAACTGTCATTTGCCAAACGCGGTTATAACCGAGCATTGGAAGCGTATAAAGCCTATATTGCCTCAATGCCAGCCGTTTTTATCGTTAACCTCATTCCGAGTTTAAAAATTGATAAAGATTATTGGCGTCTTGATGAAGAAGCCATAAAAAGTGAAGAGTCCCGCCGTATTAACTTTGATTAACGATAACAAATCCATTGTATTTATCAGGGAGCCTTATGCTCCCTGAAAAGTTAGGCAGGGTATAATGTTATGGATTTTAGAAACGTCATACGCAAAAACAATATCCGTACACGATTAGTCGTGGTGAGTTATATCTTCATTATGCTGATTGTTGGATTATTAGTGGATACAGCGACACATCCTGACGAGTGGGGTGGTTTTTTTGAAAATATGCTGGCATTTGCGACCTTTAAACGCTTTCCCGTTGCTACATTAATTATTTTAGGACTTACTTTTTTAGGATTAATTTATATTCATTTTCGCGGACACAAAATGATGTTAGCGGGTATGAATGCTAAAGAGATTACTGCGGAAAATGCCAGTACCGCGGAAGAAAAGCAGCTTTATAATATATTAGAAGAGCTAAGTTTAAGTGCGACTTTACGTTATGTGCCGCGTTTGTATATTTTAGATAGCGACGAGCCAAATGCTTTTGCTGCGGGTTGGAGTGCTAAAAATGCGTTGGTTGGTGTTACGCGTGGTTTATTACAAACGCTCAATCGCCATGAAATTCAGGCGGTGATGGCACATGAAGTTGGCCATATTATTCACGGCGATTCTAAATTGACACTGTATGTTGGTATCTTGGCGAATGTGATTTTGACCATCACAAACATAGTTAGCCAAATTTTTATTCGTACGGCAGGACGTAGCCGAAATAGTGCATCCAATAAAGCACAGGTGGTTTTATTAGCGCTTAATTTTATTCTGCCGTGGATAACGCAAATTCTCTATTTTTATCTTTCACGAACGCGCGAATATATGGCAGATGCGGCAGCCGTTGATTTAACAACCGATAACCAAGCAATGATCAGCGCCTTACGAAAAATCTCCGGTCAGCATGAGAAAACAGACTATGATCATTCGAGTATTGGAGATGCTTATCGTAGTGCGGCCTATATTTTTAATAAGGGGGATTCCGTGTTTTCGACCCATCCTTCGATTGAAAATCGTATTGCTGCCTTAGAAGGGCGTAAAACGTTTTAATTGTGCCTGCTGTAGGTTGATAAATAACGGTATGCCTACAGCAGGGATCTAACCGCAATCGAATTCCCCTTTCAGGCTATTTCTTCTTAATATTTAGTGTTTTTTTAGTTATCGGGGTTATACCAGCAGAGTGTTCTGCACAAGTTTCCCTGATAACACGGATATATCGCTAACATCCACCGCGCCCAATGGCACAAACCTTAAATAACCGTCTGCGGCTAAAATTGAGCGCATCCTCATTATTATTTAGTTGTAAAAAAATCGTGGGGAAAATATCGGCAAAGATTGAATTTGTATTTGTCAAAAAACAAGTTAAAAATGGTGGATATCCGAATCGTCATTTTTAAAATGAGAAGGGGATTGCCCCATCTGTTTTTTAAACATAATTGAGAATGCCCCTGCACTATTGTAACCCAACTCATAAGCCACTTCGGTAATCGATTTCCCGGACAAAATATGGGAAAGCGAGTTCAGTAGGCATGCCTGCTGACGCCATTCTGAAAACGACATGCCAGTCTGGGTACGAAAGAAACGGCTGAAGGAGCGCTCGCTTTTGTGAAGCTGTTCTGCCCACTCCCCCGGTTGCGAAGTAATAACCGGTTTGCGCATAAACTCACGGCAGAGGCGGCCGAGCTTTTCATCTCGCGGGATCGGGGCGAAAAACGGCAGTGGGGGCATACGTGCCAGTTCGCAAAGAATCAGCTGCATCAGCACCCCGTCACGCCCCTGAATATCATATTCCGCAGGGATGTCCACTGCTTCCAGCAGTAACTGACGCAGCAGCGGAGAGACACTCACCACCTCACAACTGACGGCGTGGCGCGGCTTTGCTGCTGGTTCGATATACAAACTGCGTGTGCTGACATTCAGCATCCGAGTTTCATGGGCGACCTGTTCTGGGATCCACACTCCGCAGGAAGGTGGGATCACCCATTCACCGTCTGCGGTGCTGATTTCAATCAGTCCGGTGGCCGGATATAAAAATTGTGCCCGACGGTGCGCGTGGTATTCCAGTAGGGTATCGGGCAAATAATCTGTACCGAGAGCAATGACATCCCGCGCGATATTATCCACGCTTTTTAACGGAATATTTCTCATGAAGGCCGCGCTCCCTATCTAACGGAAAGAAAAATTAGAGGGTGTTATATCAGATCCTGTTACCGTAAAACAGGTCTTTTATGGCAATAACAGAACTGAGTGCCATATCTGTATTTTTACGGCAACAAATATAAAACGTTCAGTTAACAGGAGCAGGGATCAGGCCGGAATTCAAATGCCGTTGTCTGATTTTCGCATGGCGGCAATATATTAATCCATTACTATTTTGCTGCCGCCATTCTGTTTATACAGACTTTAATTATTACCGGCTATTAAGCGATTGCCGGTGGCGTAATGTTATTTCCGGTCATTTGAAATTAAATAATATTTATTATTTCCTGATTTTTAAATGCCGCACTGTATTTCTCACTCAGGGTAAATCCATTATGAGTCATCAATCCGGTCACGATAATGAAAAATCCGGCACTCTCGGCGAAATAAGCCGACGCCGTTTCATACAGGCCAGTTCTGTATTATCTGCGGTGCCGTTTCTGGCATCCGAAAGTATTGCATCCGTTCCGTCCGATCCTACACAGATTCCTGTTCATCAAACGGATGACGGGGTTCGCATTGTACCGACATGCAGCAGTTTTGACTGCGGTGGGAAATGTGATATCCGGGCACATATCAAAGACGGAAAAGCCATCCGCATCAGTACCCGACCGGATGCGGAACTGAATGAAGATATGCCGATCATGCGGGCTTGTGTGCGCGGACGCGGTTACCGGAAATTTATTTATCACCCAGACCGCCTGAAATACCCGATGAAGCGGGTCGGTAAGCGCGGTGAAGGGCGTTTTGAGCGCATCAGCTGGCAAGAAGCAACCAGCCTGATCGCCGCAGAATGGCAACGTATCAGTGACACATACGGCCCCGCGTCACGGTTTGTCAGCCTGAGTACAGGCGTGACCGGCGGGATTTTTTCCGGTGCGAATATGCTGCGCCGTCTGTTTAATCTGACGGGCGGGTTTCTGGAAAACTACCATTCCGTCAGTAACGGTAACACCATGGCAGCCACGCCGTATACCTACGGCACCGCCGCCAGCGGCAGCACACTTGATACCCTAGAAAATACCCCACTGGTGATCCTGTGGGGGCATAACCCGAACGAAACTATTTTCGGGCACAGTAACCACTATTTCCAGAAGATGAAAAAGAACGGCACTCGGTTTATTGTGGTCGATCCGCGCTATTCCGATACCGCCTCCTCATTAGCCGATCAGTGGATCCCGATCCTACCGACGACAGATAACGCCATGATGGATGCGATGATGTATGTCATCGTCACAGAAAATCTACATGATCAGGCGTTTATTGATAAATACACGCTGGGTTTTAGCGAAGAGCAGATGCCGGAAGGTGTAGCGGATAATGAATCACTGGTGGCCTATCTAACGGGTAAAAAAGACGGCATAGCCAAAACCCCAGAATGGGCAGAGAGAATCACTAAAGTTCCGGCGGAAACTATCCGTCAGCTGGCGCGTGAATATGCCACAACCAAACCGGCGGTGCTGATGCAGGGCTGGGGACCACAGCGTCATATCTGCGGTGAACGCAGTGCGCGCGGTGCAACGCTGCTGGCAACCATCACTGGTAATGTCGGCGTGCGCGGCGGCTGGGCGGCAGGTTACGGCATGGCACTGAATCCGGAACTGCGCAAAACCATCGCCGGACCAAAGCTGTTTGATAACCCAGTAAAAGCCAAAATCAACATCACCAACTGGGTGCAGGCGTGTGAGGACAAAAATCTGGTCACGCCGGATAACGGACTGAAAAATGCAGACAAACTCGACACCGAAATCAAAATGATTTTCTCAATGGCGGGTAACTATTTGACCAACCAAAATACCGATATTCTCCATGCCGCAAAAGTGCTGGAGGATGAATCGAAAGTCGAATTTATTGTCTGTAGCGATCTCTATCTTACCCCGAGTGCGAAATATGCGGATTTGCTACTGCCGGAAACCAGTTTTTTGGAACGCTGGAATATCGGTGGCACTTGGAGTTACGGCGATTACCTGATCCTATCTGAAAAAGCAATTGAACCGGAATTTGAACGTCGTACCGATTACGACTGGCTGTGCGACGTAGCCGAAAAACTGGGGGTTCGTGATGCATTCACCGAAGGGCATGAGACAGATCGTGACTGGATAGAATTCCTCGTCAATGATGCAGCACAAAAGCGCCCAGAAGATAATATTCCGACGTTTGATGAGCTGCTGATAAAACGCCGTCATTTGTTAACTCATCGTCCACATACCCAAAATGTGGCTTTTGAAAAAAATATTCAGGATTTTGAGAACAACCCGTTCCCGACTCCGTCCGGCAAAATCGAGATTTTCTCCAAACGCCTGTATGACATGCACAATCCGGACATTCCCGCGCTATCTCATTATGTTCCAGCCATCGAAGGACCGGAAGATAGCCTTACCGCGAAATACCCGTTACAGCTGATCACTTGGAAAGGTCGCAACCGCGCGAACTCCACGCAGTTCGCTAACCCGTGGTTGCAAGAAGTGCAGCGGCAGGAGCTGTGGATTAATCCATTCGATGCGGCGGATCGCGGTATCAGTGACGGTGAAAAAGTGAAAGTACATAACGATCGCGGTATCACCATGATCCCAGTAAAAATCACACAGCGCATTATGCCCGGTGTGGTTGCATTACAAGCCGGAGCTTGGTGGCTGCCGGACAACAATGGCATTGATCAGGGCGGATGTGCCAACGTGCTCACCTCGTCACGCCGTACCGCGCTCGCCCACGGCAATGCGCACCAAACATTATTGGTTGAGGTGGAAAAAGCATGAGCAAATTCATCGTTTATCCGGCAGTCAGCAGCAAACAGTTAGGTTTTTATATTGATTCCGCCCGCTGCTCCGGTTGTAAAGCGTGTCAGGTAGCGTGCAAGGACAAAAATAATCTTGATGTCGGCCGCCGCTTCCGTCGGGTGTATGAAATGACCGGCGGCGGGTATAGCCGCAATCAAAACGGCGCACTGATTAATAACGTGTTCGCCTATACGCTTTCTATTTCCTGTAATCACTGTAAAGACCCGATCTGTGTGCGCAACTGTCCGACAACTGCAATGCATAAACGCGAAGGTGACGGCATTGTGATGGTCAATACTGATAAATGTGTTGGCTGTGGTGCCTGTGCGTGGTCGTGTCCGTACGGCGCGCCGCAGATGAATCCGGAAACAAAGCAGATGTCGAAATGCGATTTTTGTATCGATCTTCAACAAAAAGGTGAACAGCCGGTATGCGTTAGCACCTGTCCACTCGGGGCGATTCAGTTCGGCCCAATAGACGAACTGAGGGCGAAATACGGCGACCTTGATTACGTGACTGGGCTGCCAGATCCGTCAATAACTCATCCGAATCTGGTGATTAACCCGCACTGGGGCGCGAACTTTGATGATATGAACAGTGAGAGAAAAGAAAAATGAATGAGTGGTCACTTTTAATTTTCACTTACATGATGAATGCGGCGGTGGGGCTGTGCGTTGTGAGTGGGGTATTTGCCATGCATTTCAGCCATCGCCTCCCGACAGACAGCTTTAAGCGTTTTATGATGCTGACGATTTTTATTATCTGCGGTATTGCGGGTGTGGGATCTGTTGCATCAATTACTCACCTCGGCGTGCCACTCAATGCGCCGAATGCCATTAATAACGTATTCAGTGCTTGGCTTAGCCGTGAAGTAGTGGTTACCGCATCATTTGTTGGCGTATTGGGTATCAGTTTTCTCTGGTTGTGGAAGACGGGCAAATTTTCTTTTCTGTTATATGGTGGAGCGATGGCGATCGGGCTGTTCGATATCTTCTGTATGGCATCGATTTACCGTTATACCTCGATTCTGACTTGGAATGATATCAATACCTATCTGATGTTTTACGGTACGACGCTGACACTTGGTGCAGTGCTGTTTATTCTGCTGGTGGTGATAGTTGAGAAAACCGGACACAGAGTTGGGATTGCGCTGCCCGCTGATACATTGTCATTATCACAGCTGTGGCTGTTGTGGGGGATGATGGCGGTAAGCCTAGCTGGTCGTCTGCTGTATCAGCCATTTTATGAGCATTACCTGACCCTCACACAGTTGACTCATAAATCCATTACATTTCCGCTGTCACCGATTGATGCGTATGACAGTATTGCCGAGCTGCGGATTGGTGTCCTAGCGGCAGCCGCAATTGGTGTGGCACTCTGCTGTATATCTCTTGTTCGAGCGCAGAAAAAAGCACATAACGGCGTACCGGTCTGCGGCGGGTTTATCACCGGCTGTTTACTGACTATTGCGGCAGAATTTATGTTGCGTTATGTGTTCTATTATATTCATATCTGAAGGGAGATGTAATGAATAAGACAGCTCACTATGCGGCCGCGTTTAATGTACTGGGGATCTGCTATCTGTTCCCGCCGGATGATGACAGCAACCGGATGGCGATGCGTCTGTTTACCCTGCCGGGATTTGCCCAGCAGTGGCCGTGTGAGGTGGATAGTACACTCTGCATGCAACTGAGCCGCACGGCCGCAGAGGGGGCGGAGGTACTGAAATCGGCATGGCAATCTCTGTTCGTCGGGCCAGGGTCGTTACCGGCGCCACCTTGGGGCTCGGTGTATCTCGATGCGGAAGGATTGTTGCAGGGGGATTCGACTCTTGCGCTGAGCGCTTTTCTAAAACAGGAGCGGCTAAAACTAAATACCCCGTATCCGGAACCCGCAGATCACATCGGGCTGATTTTATTTCAGGCGGCGGTACTGGCATCTGAAATGCGAGAAGTAGCGGTTAATACACTGCTCAGTCAGCACCTGATGAGTTGGTTACCGCGTTATTCGCAGCGTCTGGACACGCACGGAAACAGTCCGTTTTACTCCGCACTGACCCGACTGACAGTGACCACCGTGCAATCATTTATAAAAGCATAATCTTCACAGTGATTGATTACATCCCCATAATCTGATGCGCCTCTTTCTCTGGGGCGTTTTTTTGTGGCAGCACCAAGTGCCTTTCCTTAAGGTAAATTACCTGCCCAGACTTCATTAGGGGCTAAAAGATTAAAATTTTGATTCAGCAAATTATCCGCCACGGCATCACTGTGTTTGGTAGCCATTTTATAAACGATACGTTGAGTAACGATGAGACCCAATTGAGCTATTAGCCTTCGAACATAAAGATTAACGAGATAGACCAATTGGAAGAGCGGTTAAAAGTCAATTATAACCACGCAAATTTCATGGATCACAGCTTGTGGCATCAATACCTCAAAGCACCCAAAAGCGGTAAATCAGTAGAAATTCTTCAATACGACTATGTCGCTTATACATACAAAGAAACCAGCATTTACTTCAAACCTAACAAAGTTGGTATCGAAGGGGTCTTGCTACTGACAGATAAACGTTTATATGAAGAGAGAGATTTTTCGATCTTGTCGGTACTTGTTTGATAAAAGGGATAAAACGGATAAACGTACTATAATAAAAAGGAATGTATTTTTGTTGTGCGATTGAATGATGCAATAGAGCCGTTTCACCTGATGTTTTTGCAGTTTATTGAACCGCCAAAACAGTATGCCGATATTACCGTGCTTCGTGATGGTAAAAACCGCGTTAAAAGCGAAAATCGGTAAATTTTGCAAGACTAAACAGCGTTAGACTGTTTTGGCATGGAAAATAATGAAAGGGGGATACAATTATGCGTCTTTGTGACCGCGATATTATTCAATTGATGGATGAAGGAAAATTAGTGATTAACCCACGTCCATCTATTGAACAGATCAATGGAGCAGCTGTGGATGTGCACCTATCAGGTATATATCGCATTTTCCATGGATATACTTCAACTGCTATTAACCTGAGTGAGTCAGATGATGCAATTAATAGCGAAATTAGCGGAGTCATGAGTGATAGAATAGTTCTCAAAGCCTATGAGCCTTTTTACCTTTATCCAGGGCAATTAGCACAGGCACTCCTTGATGAGATTATTACCATACCTGATAATCTGGTGGGGTGGATAGAAGCGCGTTCATCATTATCACGATTGGGGTTAATGGTGCATATTAATCCTCAACGACTTGACCCCGGCTGGAGTGGGTTAATTAATCTAGAGTTTTATAATGCAGGTAGGCTTCCATTGATCCTAGGCTCTAATAAGATGTTTGGCACTTTAAGTTTTGAGCCATTATCTGGTTGCGCAGACCGCCCTTATAATAGCCGACAAGATGCGTAATATTAAAATCATCAAGGAATGGTAGGTCGTCGTATCAGTGAAGATTGATAAGAAAAGTATTGCGGAATTATCTTTATGTTAATTTGAGGTAATTCCGCCTATTGTGCAGAAATTAGTATTGTGTGAGTTTTTGTGGTGCGTAGCAGATAAAAAATGAAATGATTTCTGACGGCACTGGTCATCTTGCTAGTCGTGATTGTAGTTAGACCAACAGCGTTGGCATGTCTGGTCGACCCCTAGTATGATGACAGGACTTGCTTCGAACACCGCTCTTAATGCAAGCCAACCTGTCTTGAACGCTGAAAATATGCGTCTTGACGTAGAATTATGGCCTTTGCTTTCTTATCGCTTATCTCTATCGTTTATCCATTGAACAAATTGTTTTTAAACGATGCCGTCGTTCATCATACGCCAGAAAGTGAAACTCAAATGGATGTTAACCCACTGATTGCGCCAATGGGTAACAAACACCAAACTCTATAGAGAAGAGTCAATGGTATTGAAAAAGTTGAAGTATCAAATAGTTTAGCGCTCAGGAAAACTCAGAATGATGAGTATAATATTACGTAACATCAACCTTCCCTTAAAAACGATGAGCGAAAAATAACGGATAATAACTATCTTAGAGGGAGAAGGGCGTAAAACGTTTTAATTGTGCCTGTTGTAGGTTGATAAATAACGGCATGCCGATAACAGGGATCTAACCGCAATCGAATTCCCCTTTTATGGATATTTCTTCTTATTATTTAGTGTTTTTTTAGCGAGTTTGCTTTGTGAAGCTGGAACCTCACGCCATTAACTCCTATAATTCCGGCAACCATAACTTCATCAATATGAAGTCATGCATTTCATTTCAGATTTATTTAACCAGGTTATCATTTTATGACTGACATAGCGCATCACTGTACCATTGTTGGTATATCAGGAGCTTCTGCATCCGGAAAAAGCCTTATCGCGAGTACGTTATATCGAGAGTTACGGGAAAAGGTTGGTGATCATAATATCGGTGTTATACCAGAAGACTGCTACTATAAAGATCAAAGAGATATACCAATGGAAGAGCGGTTAAAAGTCAATTATGACCACCCAAATTCCATGGATCACAGCTTGCTGTATCAACACCTCAAAGCGCTCAAAAGCGGTAAATCAGTAGAAATTCCTCAATACGACTATGTCGCTCACACACGCAAAGAAACCAGCATTCACTTCAAACCTAAAAAAGTTATTATTATCGAAGGGATCTTGCTACTAACAGATAAACGTTTACGTGAAGAGATGGATTTTTCGATCTTTGTCGATACTCCGCTTGATATTTGCTTGATGCGACGGATAAAACGTGATGTAAATGAGAGAGGCAGAACGCTGGATTCTGTGATTGAACAATATAATAGAACCGTTCGTCCGATGTTTTTACAGTTTATTGAACCGTCAAAACAGTATGCCGATATTATTGTGCCTCGTGGCGGTAAAAACCGCGTTGCCATTGATATCTTAAAAGCGAAAATCGGCGAATTTTGCCAAGACTAAACAGCATTAGACAGTCTGGCGATGGAAAATAATGAAAGGGGGGATACCATCATGCGTCTTTGTGACCGCGATATTATTCAATGGATGGATGAGGGAAAATTAGTCATTAGCCCACGTCCACCTATTGAACGGATCAATGGAGCAACGGCGGATGTGCGCCTAGGAAACCAATTCCGCGTTTTCCGTGGGCATACCGCAGCCTTTATTGACCTAAGTGGCCCGAAAGATGAAGTTAATGCGGCGCTTGACCGTGTCATGAGTGATGAAATAATTCTCAAAGACAATGAGCCTTTTTTCCTCCATCCAGGGGAATTAGCACTTGCAGTCACTCTAGAGTCTGTTACCCTGCCTGATAACCTAGTGGGGTGGTTAGATGGGCGTTCATCGTTAGCACGATTGGGGTTAATGGTGCATGTTACTGCTCATCGAATCGACCCCGGTTGGTGTGGGCAAATTGTGTTAGAGTTTTATAATTCAGGTAAACTCCCATTGGCCCTGCGCCCTGGTATGGTGATTGGCGCTTTAAGTTTTGAGCCATTATCTGGCAGCGCAGATCGTCCTTATAATAGCCGACAAGATGCAAAATATAAAAATCAGCAAGGGGCGGTCGGTAGTCGTATCAGTGAAGATTGATAACGAGAAGTATTGCGGAATTATCTTTATGTTTAATTTGAGGTAATTCCGCATATTGTGCAGGGATAGGTGTAGTGTGAGCCTTTTGTGTGGCGTAGCAGACATAACTTGAGTGAGGGAAGAATGAAACGATTTCTGACGACACTGGTCATCTTGCTAGTCGTGATTGTAGTTGGGCTAACAGCGTTGGTCATGTTAGTGAATCCAAACGACTTTAGACAGTATCTTGTGGAGCAAGTCGAGAAAAAGAGCGGCTATCAGCTCGATTTTAAAGGCGATATGCGTTGGCATGTTTGGCCGACCCTTAGCATTATTACAGGACCTGTTTCGGTCACCGCACCTAATGCAAGCCAACCTGTCTTGAGCGCTGAAAATATGCGCCTTGACGTAGAATTGTGGTCTTTGCTTTCTCATCGTTTATCTGTTGAACAAATTGTTTTAGACGGTGCAGTCATTCGTCATACACCAGAAAGCGAAGCTCAAACTGATGCTAACTCACCGATTGCGCCAGCAGGTAACAAGCAGACACCAAGCTCTACGGAGAAGAGCCAATGGCTATTGGATATTGAAAAAGTTGAAGTATCAAATAGTTTAGTGATCTGGAAAACTCAGAATGATGAGTACAACTTACGCAATATCAACCTTTCCTTAAAGAAAAATGATGAGCGAAAAATTACGGCTAAATTCAGCGGTAATTTAAATAAAAACCAGCAGGAGCTGCGCTTTGATGCGCGAGCAGAGCTTGATCTCTCCCAGCTTTCACATCAAATTAGTGGGCAATTAACTCAATTTGATTACACCTTTACAGGTGTTGATTTGCCTGAAGGTGGCATAACGGGTCAATTCACCAGTGATTTTGCTTACATTAAAGAGAATGTTGCGACAGCCAGTTTAAATAATATTGTCATTAAGGCGAATGAAAGTGAATTAACCGGTAAAATCGCAGCACAATTAGGCAATATCCCTGATGTTCGTGTTCAGTTATCTTCTCATCGCTTAAATTTAGATAAATTACTGGGTACACCGCATACAAATGCAGGCTCCCATAATGCGAATGAATCCGATAATCCTGCTCGAGTGGGGGTTAAACCTGTTATTTCTGGGAAAGAAACCCAAAAATATGATTTATCGAATTTAAAATCCTTTACTGCCAATATTGATCTCAATATCGATAATTTGATTTATCGTGGAATGGAGGTAAGCGCAGTAAAACTTGCAGCACAAAATCAAGCGCCTCAATTAGTCATTTCTCAGTTAGAAGGGAAGGCGTTTGGGGGACTATTCTCACTGCCTGTGACCATTAATTATGCTGCGATCCCCGCGCAAGTCATGGCGAAGCCTAATATCCAAAATATTAATTTAACGCCGTTATTAAAGGCATTTAATATGCCCGAAAAATTGAGCGGTATTGTGACTATCAATGCGGATTTATCGGGGCCTGGTTATGATGATTATGCCGTGAAACATTTATGGCAAGGTCCTGTGAGTTTCAGTTTACAAAATGCACGTTTAGCGGGCTTAAATATTCCGTTATTGATCCAACAATCTATTTCACGGGTGACCAATAAAATTAATGCGCCGGTCAATACGGGAAATTATACGGAAGTTGAATTGTTCACCGTTAATGGTCGTTTAAATAAAGGAACCGTCAATATTGCTTCAATGAATGCAACGTCTCCACTCATCTCGATTACCGGACAAGGTTGGGCAAATGTACCAGCCGAAACCCTAGATGTGAACTTGGGCGTACAAATCACTAAAGGTTGGGGTGGTGATTCTCGCTTTATCCAGCAGTTACAAGCGATGACTATTCCACTGCGTATTTATGGTGGATGGAGCAATCTGCAATATCAATTGAATGTCGAAAAATTGCTACGTAACGAATTAAAGACACAAGCAAAAGAGGCATTAGGTAACTTTTTGAAGAAGGAAGAACAAAAAGGGCTAAGTGATTTGTTGAACGCATTATAGTTTATAAATCAGAAGAACTCCGGCTATAAGCGGGAGCTCTTCTTTATCTATTATTGACTATCAATAAGTTACATTAATATTCATACTTTGATCTGCTAGCTTCTTGGGTTATTCTTTCATTAATTTTTTCTTGGCTATCTAATCCAATAGTATTGTTTTGTCGGCGTTCAAATTGGAATTTACTTTCCGCCAGATGAATTTTACCTTCAGTGCTTTTTACTAAATTATTCAGCTTGGTTATTGTTTCTTTCTTACTTGTATGATGTTTGTAAGAAGAACTATCTAATTTAGTTTGGTAAGATTTAATCTCATTTTTTAATGAAGACAATGTTGTTGAAATATCTTTCATATTGACACCATTTCGACTAAAAACATCGCCGCTTTGAGCGGTTTTTAGCTGGCTCACAATTTTTTTAATACTATTTTTAATTTTCGTATTAAGTTGTTTAACATCTTTTACATGTACAGTTTTCTCTGCTGTGACAATTTTAGGTTGTTGGTTTGATGTATTACTAACATTTGATGCAGAGCTGGCAATAGAAGAATTATTCGCTTTAATTGGGGGCGATTGAACATTATGGATGCTTTGACTAGATACTTTCATCTCTAACCTCGAATAACATTATTAAGTTGCCTAAATTATTGAACAACTCAATAATTAATTCTTTTAAAAAACGCTACCATTTTTGTGTTTTAAGACATCGGATAAAGCAACTTTAAATATTTATGTAAAAAAATACCGGCTCACTGGCCGGTATGGTTCTAAATGAAGCTTAATTACTCTTCTTCATCTTCTTCAGGCTGTTTAGGTGGAATAATCAGCACCTTGCTAATACGGTGGTTCTTGACCTCAAGCGGTTGGAAAATACAACCGTTCACCTCAATTTGTTCACCTTCTTCAGGAACACGTTGAAGATGTTCCATCAATAGGCCTGCAATGGTTTCGTATTCACGTTTTTCATCCAATTCCATTGGAACAAATAAGATTAGGTCTTCTAATGGCATAAAACCATTGGCAATCCAGTGACCATCCTCCAACTTTTGGATGTCATGACGCGAATCATTTTCTTCTTCCCCATCTGGTAAGTTACCAGCAATGGTTTCCATTACATCGGTTAAGGTGACGACTCCCTCAACAGTACCAAACTCATCGACAACAAAGGCAAAGTGTGTTTGAGCTTTACGGAACTGCTCTAGCGCTTTTAGCAGCGAAAGGCCTTCAGGGAAGATTAGAGGTTGAGTAATAAGAGCACGTAAATCAAGAGGTTGACCACTGAGCTGCTGTTTAACTAAATCAAGCACATGGATAACACCAACAGGCTCATCACTGATATTCTCATCAATCACCACAAAGCGTGAATGCGGATTTTTTTCCAGCAATTGTAGTAATTCACTGGCTGATTTATTGATATCTAAATATTCCACATCATGGCGTGATGTCATGATACTTTCGACATTACGTTCCGCCATTCCCAAAACTCGGGCAATCATTTGACGCTCTTGTGGATCAAAAACAGATTGGTTATCCGCTATCAAGTCCGATGTATGAGCATCCAATTCCGCACGTTCATGGTTACCGCTTAGAATACGTAGCACCGCTTCTGCTGTGCGCTCACGTAATGGGCGACTACCTTTTAGGAATTTGCGACGGTTAAATTGTGCGAACTGATTTAAGACTTCAATCATGATAGAGAAACCAATCGCAGCATATAGATAGCCTTTCGGTATCGAGTAACCGAAGCCTTCAGCAACCAAGCTAAAGCCTATCATCAACAAGAAACTGAGACACAGGATAACGATGGTAGGGTGGTTGTTAACAAAACCAGTTAGTGGCTTACTTGCCCATATCATCAACATCATGGCAATCGTCACAGCAGCAACCATAACACCAATATGGTCAACCATCCCAACGGCGGTAATTACCGAATCGAGTGAGAAAACTGCATCAAGGACGATGATTTGTGCCACAACAGCCCAGAAATTCGATGTTTTCCGCTGGGTATGCGCGTGTTCATCCCCACCTTCTAGCCGTTCATTAAGCTCCATTGTTGCCTTAAATAGCAAAAAGAGACCGCCGACTAACATGATCAGATCTCTGGCACTAAATGGATGATCGAATAGTGTAATTAAAGGCTTGGTGAGCGTGATTAGCCAAGACAAGCTAAATAGCAGAATGACTCGCATCACTAGTGCTAGCATCAGACCCGTTACACGAGCCCTATCACGCAATTTTTGCGGAAGCTTATCTGCCAAAATGGCAATAAAGACGAGGTTATCAATACCAAGAACGATTTCTAGAACGATAAGGGTGGCAAGCCCCGCCCAAATCGAAGGATCTGCGATCCATTCCATACAGTTTGTTTTACCTTCTGATATGACGGCATATGCCGACTGGTGAATAATGCGGTTTGTTTACTCAAATTTCAATAAAAATTCACGTTAATGAGACGATAATCTACAAATAATATTCCGTTTGCGTCATCGATTGCATCAATAACTACCCACCAGAACAAACCTGAGTTAACATGTGATCCTGTTAACAGAATTGCCAGCAAGTAAAATGCTGGCTTAGGTCCTAATCAGACAGGAGTTTTTCATGTCAAAGCAACAGATTGGCGTTGTCGGTATGGCTGTCATGGGGCGCAACCTTGCGCTGAATATTGAAAGCCGTGGTTATTCCGTCTCTATTTTCAACCGTTCTAAAGATAAAACGGATGAAGTTATTGCTGAAAATCCAGGGAAAAAATTAGTTCCCAGCTACACTATTGAAGAGTTTGTCGACTCTCTGGAAAAACCACGCCGTATCCTGCTAATGGTGAAAGCAGGTGAAGCGACAGATAAAACGATTGCTGCATTGACTCCGCATTTGGACAAAGGCGATATCCTGATTGATGGTGGCAATACGCTATATAAAGACACAATCCGTCGTAATCGCGAGCTATCAGAGCAAGGCTTTAACTTTATCGGTACAGGGGTTTCTGGTGGTGAAGAGGGGGCACTAAAAGGCCCATCGATCATGCCGGGTGGACAAAAAGAGGCTTATGAACTGGTTGCACCAATTCTAAAAGAAATCGCCGCTAAAGCAGAAGGTGAGCCTTGCGTGACTTATATTGGCCCAGATGGTGCTGGTCATTATGTTAAAATGGTTCACAATGGTATTGAATATGGTGATATGCAGCTTATCGCTGAGGCCTATTCATTATTAAAAGGTGCTTTAAACCTAAGCAATGAAGCGCTTGCAGAGATTTTTGCAGATTGGAACCAAGGTGAACTAAGTAGCTATCTGATTGAAATCACCGCTGATATCTTTAAGAAAAAAGATGAAGATGGCAAATATCTTGTTGATGTCATTTTGGATGAAGCGGCAAACAAGGGCACAGGTAAGTGGACTAGCCAAAGCTCTTTAGATTTAGGTATTCCAGTAACACTTATCACTGAATCGGTATTCGCACGTTATATCTCTTTCCTAAAAGATCAACGTGTTGCTGCTTCTAAAGTGTTAACTGGTCCGGCATTAAAAGCGGTTGAAGGTGATAAAAAACAGTTTATCGAAAAAGTACGCCGTGCGTTATACCTAGGTAAAATCGTCTCTTATGCTCAAGGCTTCCAGCAATTAAAAGCGGCTTCTGACGAATATAACTGGGATCTTAACTACGGTGAAATCGCGAAGATTTTCCGTGCTGGTTGTATTATTCGTGCTCAGTTCTTGCAAAAGATTACAGATGCCTACAATGAAAACGCACAGATTGCGAACTTGTTATTAGCGCCATACTTTAAGCAAATCGCAGATGAATATCAGCAAGCGTTACGTGATGTGGTTTGTTATGGTGTACAAAACGGTATTCCAACACCCACATTCTCAGCCGCAATTTCTTATTATGATAGCTATCGTTCAGCGGTATTGCCTGCTAACTTAATTCAGGCACAGCGCGATTATTTCGGTGCTCATACTTATAAACGTACTGATAAAGAAGGCGTATTTCATACCGAATGGATGGAGTAATTCATTAAAACAATGAGTTACATAAGTGAAGGGTGCTGGTGATCCAGCCCCTTTTTTTATGCATACAACTCCCCCTATTAGGCAGGGGAAGTCATGAATATTAAAAACATTATGCTAGGCTGAAGGAGATATACTGTTATGACCCATTAAGCCATTTAATAGCGTAATCTAAGATGATATTTAAATTTTGTGGGCTTCCATAGCCTTTAAATTCTTTATCAGTTGTAATGATATTTAACCAATCATCATTGCTATTATTAACAATAAGGTTTGATTTATTTTTTCCACTCTCACCATTAATATGAACTCGCCAGCCTGGATTGTCTAACGTACTGATGTCTAATCCATATTCATGCTCCCAAATTCCATCGCATTGAGATTTATACCAATTTTGTAATTGAGTAATTAGATTATTATTCATTTTTTAAGTATTTATTTCTCAGTTCGCTCTCTTATTATGCTAATACTCGTCAGAACTCAAAGTTGATAATGTCATAAATGTAGGTAAATCAACTGGGGTTGTCAGCTAAAACAAATTAGACAAGAACTCGCAAGAGACAGCGTAAGGGGAATAGAAGGCTTATGCAAATTATGGTGTGACTTCATGGATTGCCATTACTCGAGAATATCGCCTTATTGAATTGATGATAATACTATTTTTATTGAAGTGAGCTTACTCTACGATAGGGTGAGAAAATAGGCTTCGACTAGGAATAATACATAGCGATTATTTACCTGATGGATCCGCAAGAGAAGAGTTTTGAATAACAAACCATAACTAATAACACTATAAAAAATGAACTGGTATTCATCAATTGGCTATTACGTTGCGGGGAGTGACTGATACGACGCTGTTCATTCGCTTAGTCTAAAATACTCGTTTACTTAGTGATAGTTAGAGGATCATAAGCTGCCTAACAGAGCATCTGTACTCTGCATTCAAGCGTTAAATTTACTTAACGGTGAGTTTTTTATGCTGAAAGATATTCGGACAAGAAAATCGGGTATCGCTTTGATTGATTCTACTGATAGAATTATCAGTTCATTTTTATTATTAGGCTGAGAAAGCTTCACTGCAAAGCCTAGATTGATCATTTGATGATTGTTCACTAAGAATTCTATTTATGCGAAAGTTCCTTGTCCTGTTATTGTTACTCGTACTACTTAGCCCACTGGCGATTGACCTATATTTACCGACAATCCCTGCTATTGCGATTGCCCTTGGCTCCCCAGAGTCACTGATACAATCAACAATCGCGCTGTTTATTTTAATTTTTGGTATAGGGCAGTTGGTCTCAGGGCCTTTAATTGATCGATATGGACGTAAACCTATCGCCATCATAGGGATCTTAATTTATATCATCGGGTCGACAGTTGCAGCATTATCAACTGCGGTGGAGATCTTTATTGCTGCGCGAGTGCTGCAAGGCGTCGCGGTCTGCTGCACAGGTGTAGTTGCTTTTAGTGGGGTGCGAGACCGTTTAAATGGTACAGAAGCGGCGCGTGCTTTTGGCTTCCTGAATGGCATATTAAACATTGTGCCAGCGCTTGCTCCGCTATTAGGTGGCTTTTTGGCAGAATATTGGGGATGGCGCGCACCTTTTTGGTTCCTTGCCCTCTATGCATTACTGCTCTTAGTATTGGTGATAGCTTTTTTACCTGAAACTCGCCCTGCAAGTTTGCAACATGTGAAAAAATTGCAACTTAACCATTATCTGCACATTTTGCGTAATAAGTATTTTATGATTTTTGCATTGGTTAATGCGGGTAGTATGGGAATGGTACTGACTTATGTCTCCTTTGCACCGAGCGTGTTAATGGGGGATTCAAAGCTAACCCCGCTAGAATTTTCGCTTGTGTTTGGGGCAAATGGTTTTTGGATCATGTTTGCTAGCTATATTGCTAACCACTATATCCCGAAAATTGGTCGCCCTAATTGCTTAAAAGCAGGTAGCTTATTTATGGGGATCGGGTGTTTAGGCCTCGTATTAGGCTTAATGTTACTGCCCTATGCGTTACAAAACCATTGGTTAGTCTATATGTTACCTGTTGCTTGTGCCTGTACAGGACTCGCTTTTATGATGGGAACCGCAACCAGTTACGCGTTAGAACCTTTTGAAAAAGAGGCTGGAACGGCCTCTGCACTGGTCGGGTTTATTCAAATGGCGGTTGGTGCGGGGTTAAGTTTATTGGCGATTAATGCCTTCTTACCAGCAAAGTGGGCGCTAGCTATTTTAATGTTGTTAGGCTGTATCATTGCGCTGGCGGCAAGGAATGTCAGCTTAAAATTAGCCGCACAGAATGAGGCAGCATAAATGATAAATCCCTTATTAAAACAGCCTAGGGTGGCTAAAGGTGATGTATTTTTGAGCGCGAATACATCACCATAGACAGCGTTCTATGGTAATAATAATTTTATAATTAGGATTGTTACCATGAATCAGAAACATTGGTCAAAATATCAACTATTACACGAAGTTGTCCAAAACCCCAATATCCATATTAAAGGGCGTCACAGTTATTACAGTGACTGTTGGGATAATGGCTTTGAAGCTTCCGTTGTTCGTTACCTACAAGGAGATGAAGGGAGTCGTGACTGGCAACTTCCTTGGCAAGTCGATCAACTCTATATTGGCGATTATGTCTGTATCGGCAGTGAAGCCGTGATTTTGATGGGAGGAAATCACACTCATCGAATAGACTGGTTTTGCCTGTATCCTTTTATTGAGCATATTAATGAAGCCTATGTAGGGAAGGGAGATACGATAATTGGTGATGGCGCATGGATTGGTATGCGAGCATTCATCATGCCCGGCGTTCATATCGGTGAAGGCGCTGTTATTGCCGCCAATAGTGTTGTGGTAAAAAATGTGGCGCCATATAGCATTGTTGGGGGCAATCCAGCGAAACAGATTGGATACCGTTTTTCGCCTGAAATTATTAGTGAGCTGCTCGCATTGAGAATTTATGATTGGCCTGAAGAGCAATTCAATGCGTTAAAACCTCATTTATGTCATTCTGATTTGGCCGCATTAAAAGCGGCATTGTTGGAATATCAAAACAAATCATAACAATGACCGATAGGGAATGATGATATGTCATTCCCTTTATCGCATATATAAATTTACTTCTTGCTGGCTAAGTAACCAAATATAAAGCCGACTCCGGCAGCGATAGTGGCTGCGGCAAGTGGATGGCTTTTTACGCTATCCACAGCGGAATTTAAGGTATCACAGCCTTGAGCCGCACATTTTTTAACGGCACCTTTAATTTGATGTTCTGTAGAGTCGGTGACTTCACCATAGGCTTGCTGCGCCGTGCCAGCGGCTTCTCTTGCTCTGTTTTCTGCTTTGTCGAATAAACTCATGATATTCTCCTTTATACTGAACAACAGTTATTACTAAGTGTAGCAGCCGCATAAAAGCGCGAGACCTATTTTACTTAAAATCAAGTTATTTTACGTTGTTTCACTATCACGAATAAAACTAACTAGAGTGGGATTAGCAATACGCCGATAGTCTTCGGTATTGAGGATAACTGAGCGTTCAAGTGTGCCAGCATTAAAGGCTAATTCTTCAAAACGGGCAAATAAATAAGGATCAGCAATTAATTTTAGCGAGGGGTGGAAGCTAAAAGGAGGAATGGCGCCAAATACACATTGGGTTAAATCATCCACTTCTTTTGGACTCGCTAATGAGGCTCGCGTTCCGCCAATGGCATGGGCTATTTTGCTTAAATCAGCCTGTTTATCCGCAGGAAGAATAGCTAAAACATGTTGGCGGATCCCATTTCCTTTGACATGGCATACCAGACCTTTTGCACCTTGACCTAATTGGGTTCCTCGTACTTTAGCGACTTCCTCAGATTTACCTGCGGTTGGGTGTTCCATCACACGGTATCTGGCATTATGTTTATCAAGTAACTGGGTTAATTGAATAAAAATAGGGCTTTCTGACACGACGGTTCCTTTTTTATAAAAATAAACAGTTGAGATAGTAGCAAAATTAGATAACAAGCTAAATACCATGGATATTATCTGAAAATTGAAAGAAGCAATGAGCGTGTTTTTAAGTTAATAGCGAAATCATTGCCTAAATAGCATTTTTATTAAAATAGGCTTTCACTTGAATTGATTGACTCAATTAGCTAAACAGTCATTTATAGGTAAGATAATAGGAGGGCTTAGGTCGACGAACAATAATCAGTTCACCTTTTTTATATTGGGTAGCCCACCTTAAGCAGGCTACCGTATTATTATTGATGGCGCTCTTTCAGTCGTTTGATGATAGTGCTTAAATCAAGATCTTGGTCTTGTAAGAGTACCAGCAAGTGATACATCAGATCTGCGGCTTCATTCGTGAGTTCAGCACGATCATTCACGGTGGCAGCTAGTGCGGTCTCAACCCCTTCTTCTCCCACTTTTTGAGCGATACGTTTAGTTCCACTAGCATATAAACGCGCGGTGTAAGAGCTTTCAGGATCTGCTGTTTTACGTGATTTTAGTAAGGTTTCCAGTTCAAATAAGAAGCCCCAATCACTTTGGGCTGGAGCAAAACAGCTTTCAGTGCCCTTGTGACAAGTTGGTCCAATAGGTTGTACTAAGGCGAGCAGGGTATCGCTGTCACAGTCTGGATAGATATCTACCAAATTGAGAAAATGGCCAGACGTTTCCCCTTTGGTCCATAGGCGCTGTTTGGTTCTTGAATAAAAAGTGACCTTGCCACTCTCTAAGGTGGTTTGTAAGGCTTCAGGGTTCATATAACCCAACATTAGTACATCACCAGAGGTGGCGTGTTGTACAACAACAGGCATTAGCCCATCGACTTTTTGCCAAGCAAGTTGGTGACATTGTTCTGTGGTTAACATACTCTAATTTGAACTCCATTTTCTGCAAGGTATTGCTTTAATTCACCGATATTGATGATTTGCTTATGGAACACAGAAGCAGCAAGTGCGCCATCAACGTTTGCATCGCAAAAAGCATCAAGGAAGTGTACTTTTTCACCCGCGCCACCAGAGGCAATTAAAGGCACTTGGCAGATTTCGCGGACTTTTTTCAGTTGTAGCAGATCATAGCCTTGGCGTACACCGTCTTGGTTCATCATGTTTAGAACGATTTCGCCAGCACCGCGTTGTTGAACCTCTTTAACCCAATCTAAGGTTTTCCAGCGGGTTTGTGTGGTGCGCTTTTCATCACCAGTAAATTGATAAACCAGATAATCTCCGCTGTCATGGTCAAACCAAGTGTCGATACCAACCACAATACATTGAACACCAAAGCGCTCAGCGAGACGGCTAATTAAGGTTGGATCAGACAATGCAGGTGAGTTAATGGAAATTTTATCTGCGCCAAATGACAGGATTTGTGCTGCATCTTCGACACTTTTAATACCACCAGCCACGCAAAACGGGATATCAATGACTTCGGCGACTTTGGAAACCCAACTCTTATCGACCACACGGCCGTCAGATGATGCAGTAATATCATAAAAAACTAATTCATCTGCCCCTTCTTGGGCATAACGCTGGGCGAGCGGCACGATATCACCAATAATTTCATGATTACGGAATTGAACACCTTTAACCACTTGCCCATCACGAACATCCAGACAAGGAATTATGCGTTTTGCCAACATGCGATTGCCTCCGCGACAGTGAATTTACCTTCAAGTAGGGCGCGACCAACAATCACGCCTGCCGCTCCTGATGATGGAATAGCGGCGATATCAGCTAAAGAGCCAATACCCCCTGAAGCTTGAAAAGCAATATCAGGGTATTTTTGACTGATTTCACGATATAAGTTGACATTGGAACCCGCCAAGGTGCCATCTTTCGAAATATCGGTACATAAAACGTGTTTTAGCCCGTATGGCTGATACATCTCAATGGCCTGTTCCAGAGAAAGGTTTGAATTCTCTTGCCAGCCACTGATGGCAATTTCTTTAACGCCTTGTTGATTGATACGAACATCCAGAGCAAGCACGATAGCTTCACCGCCGTAACGTTCAAACCAAGTTTTCACTAATTCGGGTTGCTTGACCGCGGTTGAGCCAATAACCACTCGCGTCGCTCCCGCGTCTAACAGCGCTTTTACGTCTTCTTCAGTGCGGATACCACCGCCAACTTGTACAGGAACACAAACGCCAGCTAATAATTTTTTGAGTAGGGAAATTTGGCGTTTTTGTGGGTCTTTGGCTCCCGTTAAATCGACTAAATGCAGTAATTTCGCCCCTTCTTGCTCATATTGTTGCAGGCGAGGGAGAGGATCATTACCGTATGCCGTTTGCTTGGCATAGTCTCCTTGGTGTAGGCGAACAACATTACCATCAATTAAATCTAAAGCAGGAATGATCATCTCAATTACATCTCCAAAAAGTTTTGGATCAGACGGGAGCCTGCGGCACCCGAACGTTCAGGGTGGAATTGAACCCCGTAAAAGTTATCCTGATTGACAGCACTACTAAATGGGTTCCCATATAAGGTTTGAGCTAGGGTATTACCTGAAATTGGCATCGAATAGCTATGCACAAAATAGAAGTAGGCATCCTCACGGATCCCTTTGAATAAAGGGTGGCTTGCTAATGCTTTAACTTGGTTCCAGCCACTGTGCGGAACAGGCAAACCGTTAGCATCCATTTTTTGGACCGGGCTATCAATGAGGCCCAGTAATGGGATCAATTCTTTACCTTCTTCACTCACACTGCCCATTAATTGCATACCTAAGCAGATGCCTAAAACAGGTTGAGTCAGCGTTTTAATTAACGGAATGAGTTCACGCTCATTCAGTTGTTCCATGGCGGCACTTGCTGTGCCGACTCCCGGTAGAAACACTTTATCAGCCTGTAAAATCGTCTTAGTATCACGGCTAATTTTTGGGGTGTAACCCAAACGCTTAACGGCGTAAGCGACCGATGACAAATTAGCGCACCCCGTATCAAGGATCACAACATTCATTAGAGAACCCCTTTCGAGCTAGGCAAAGTATCCCCTTCAACACGGATCGCTTGGCGTAAGGTGCGACCAAACACTTTAAATAGGCTCTCTGCTTTATGGTGATCGTTTTTCCCTTTAGTTTTCAGGTGTAACGTACAACCCATCGCATAAGAGAGTGAACTGAAAAAGTGTTCGATCATTTCAGTGCTCAAATCACCAACGCGTTGGTATTTAAATTCTGCTTTGTATTCAAGGTGTGGGCGGCCAGAGATATCTAATGCACAGCGTGCTTGGCACTCATCCATCGGTAGCACAAAGCCAAAACGCGCAATACCACGTTTGTCACCTAGCGCAACACGCAGTGCCTCACCAAGGGCTAAACCTGTATCCTCAACGGTGTGATGGTCGTCTATAAATAGGTCACCTTTAACGTCGATATTTAAACGGAAACCACCGTGAGTCGCGATTTGGTCAAGCATGTGATCAAAGAAGCCAACGCCGGTGTTGATTTGGCTACCGCCTTCGCGATCAAGCCAGACTTCGACGCGAATATGGGTCTCTTTTGTGACTCGTTCGACCAAGGCATGACGATCGCGTTTGGTTAACTTATCAGTGATAGCGACCCAATCGAGTGATTCAGGGCTATAACGTAGGCCTTGAATACCCATATTTTCAGCTAATTGGATGTCGGTTTCACGGTCGCCAATCACATAGCTGTTTGCTTTGTCTAATTTACCTTCAACAAGATAATTTTCGACTAAGCCTAACTTTGGCTTGCGGCAGTTGCAGTTATCCGCAGGTTTGTGAGGGCAGATCAGCACTTCATCAAATTGGATACCCTGAGATTCAAAAACCTGCATCATTAAATTATGAGGTGGCTCAAAGTCAGCCGTTGGAAAGCTATCCGTTCCCAAGCCATCTTGGTTAGTGACCATGACTAAACGGTAGTTGGCTTTTTGGAGCGCGAGTAAGCTCGGGATCACCGCTTTTTCAAATGCTAATTTGCTTAGGCTATCGACCTGAAAATCAGTAGGTGGCTCAGTGATTAATGTTCCGTCACGGTCAATAAAAAGTATTTTTTGGCTCATGAATGTTTCCTATTTTCAGGTTTAGCAAAGGGCTTCAATAGCGTCAATAACACGTACATTTTCGGTTTCTGTGCCGATAGTGATACGTAAACAGTTGGCAAGTCCTGGCTGTTTACTTTGATCACGTAAAATAATGCCTTGATCCCACAGGGCTTTAAACACCTTATTGCCGTCAGTAAAGCGCACTAAAATATAGTTAGTTTCGCTTGGGTAAACCTTTTCTACGATAGGCAATGCCTGTAAAGCTTCTGAAAGCGCAATGCGGTTATTGGTGATTGTCGTAACACGGTGTTTCATGGTCGCTATCCCCTCCATATTCAGCGCTTGAGCCGCTATCATCGCCACAGGGGTAGAAAGCGGATAAGGAGCGATCACTTTTAGCAAAACTTCAATAACATCGGGGGCGGCTAATGTGAAGCCACAACGCAGGCCTGCTAGTGCAAATGCTTTTGATAAAGTTCTCAATACGACTAGGTTAGGGTAGTTGTTGAGCCAACTGGCTACGCTATATTGAGGGCAAAATTCAATATAAGCTTCATCAACAACCACTAACGCTCGACCTGCCGCCATTTCAAGGACTTCAACCAGTGCCTTGTTATCAATAATATTGCCGGTTGGATTATTAGGGCTGCAAATATAGATCAGCTTAGTGTTGCTCAAGTTTTCACGAATAGCATCAACATTGAGTGACCAGTCTGGCAGAGCAGGGATCTTCTTCTGTTCGATACCAAAAGTTTCAGCGCTGACACTGTACATGCCATAGGTAGGTGGACAAAACATCACCGCATCTTTACCGGGTTCACAGAAGGCCCGGATCAGCAGCTCGATTGACTCGTCAGCGCCGCGGCAAACTAACACTTGCTCAGGAGAAACCCCTGCATACGCCGCGTAATTGAGGATCAAATCGGTAGGCTGGCATTCAGGATAGCGGTTTAAATTACGTTCATTAAACTGAAACTCTGGCGCAATTGGGTATTCATTCGCATTTAACCAAACATCACCACGACCGCCTAAACGGCGAGCAGACATATAGGGTGTCATCTCTTTGACATTGTTACGTGCAAGACTAGCGGCTTTAAAGGTTTCGCTCATCACTCACTCCTATTTTTGTTTGTTCAGTTCAGTGACACGTAAGGTCACGGCATTTTTGTGAGCCGTTAGGCTTTCTGCTTGCGCTAACGTTTCAATGGTAGTCGCTAACCCTAAAAGCCCTTGAGGCGAGAGTTTTTGCACTGTCATACGTTTCATAAAATCAGCAAGGCCAAGACTTGAATAGGTTGATGTATAACCGTAAGTCGGCAACACGTGGTTAGTTCCAGATGCATAATCTCCCGCGGATTCAGGTGACCAGTCACCAACAAAAATCGATCCCGCACTGGTGATGTTTTCGACTAATTCGTCGGCATTGCGTGTTTGTAGAATTAAATGTTCTGGACCGTAGCGGTTACTTATTTCAACGCACTGTGCAATGGAGTCAGCAATAATGACACGACTGGCACTCAATGCTGCTCTTGCAATATCAGCACGCGATAGCTCTGCAAGCTGTTTTTCCGTTTCATCAATAACACGTTGAGCAAATGTTTGGCTGTCGGTTAACAATATGACTTGTGAATCAGGGCCATGCTCTGCTTGCGATAATAGATCCGCCGCTGTAAAAGCAGGGTTGGCTTGGCTGTCAGCAATGACTAACACTTCTGATGGCCCCGCTGGCATATCAATTGCGGCCCCTTCGTGATCTTGGCTGACTTGGCGTTTGGCCTCTGTCACGTAGGCATTGCCCGGGCCAAAAATTTTATCAACGGCGGGAATACTTTCGGTTCCAAATGCCATAGCGGCAATTGCTTGCGCTCCCCCAACTTGGAAAATATCGGTAATACCACACAATTTAGCGGCATAGAGTATTTCATCTGCAATAGGTGGCGGTGAGCAAAGGATCACTTGCCGGCAGCCTGCAATATTTGCGGGTGTGCCTAACATCATTACCGTTGAAAGAAGGGGGGCTGAGCCTCCAGGAATATAGAGGCCCACGGAATCGATCGGACGTGTAATTTGTTGGCACACAACCCCAGGTTGAGTTTCAACTTGAATAGCCGCCGGTTTCTGAGCCTCATGAAAACGACGGATATTGCCGATGGCCGTTTGCATCGCAATTTTGATGTTGTCATCAAGGCGTGTTGCGGCTTGTTCAACAGCATCTTGTGAAACACGAATAGTTGAAATAGCTGTTTTATCAAAACGTTGGCTAAATTCGATTAATGCACTATCACCGCGGGCTTTGACCTGTTCAATGATCTGGGTGACAGCAGCGCTAATGTTTGTAGACGCAGCGATGGCAGGGCGTGTCAGTAGCGCTTTTTGTTCATTAGCATGACATGATGACCAGCGAATCGGTTGATTAAATCCCATTTCCATCGGTATTACTCCATCATTTTTTCAATCGGTAGAACCAAAATGGAGCTTGCGCCTAATGCCTTGAGTTTTTCCATGGTTTCCCAGAACAGGGTTTCACTGCTGACCATGTGCATTGCAACACGGTTTTTATCTCCCGCTAAAGGCAACAAAGTAGGGCGCTCTGCACCCGGCAGTAATGCGATAATCTCTTCTAAGCGCTCACTTGGAGCGTGTAGCATAATGTATTTGGATTCGCGGGCTTGGATAACACCTTGAATGCGTGTCATCATGCGATCAATCAGTTGCTGCTTGTCTGCTGAAATTTCCCCGTCTCGTTGGATCAAACAAGCTTTAGAACGATAAATCACTTCGACTTCTTTTAGGCCGTTGGCCTCTAATGTTGCCCCTGTTGAAACAAGGTCACAGATAGCATCGGCAAGACCTGCCCGAGGGGCGACTTCGACAGAGCCGTTTAATAAACAAGATTTAAATTGAATGCCTTTTTCATCGAAGTAACGTTTTAATAAGTTCGGGTAAGAGGTGGCAATACGAGAGCCATTTAAGCACTCTGCACCTGTGTAGTTAAAGTCAAGAGGCGCGGCTAATGATAAGCGACAAGCACCAAAATCAAGGCGACGCAGTGTCTTATAAGCGGGATTATCGCCTTGAGCACGGCGGCTTAATAGCTCCTCTTCAAGGACGTTTTCACCAATGATACCAAGGTCAACGACACCATCCATAACTAGCCCTGGGATATCGTCATCGCGTACACGAAGTAAATCAATAGGCATATTTTCTGCATAAGCAATCAATCGCTGTTGTTGTAAATTGATTTTAATTCCGCAGCGGGCAAGCAGTTCTCGTGAGTCTTCACTTAAACGACCTGATTTTTGAATAGCAATTCTTAACCGTGATTTATCCAACATAATTTTACCCTGCTTATTCTGTAATATATTTTTGATTAATAATAAAAAAACCCTCGGAAGATATTCTTCCGAGGGTTTTCTCTATTTCGCATTTCAGCCACCGGAAGAGTTATTGAACGTCTTCCAGCACACATCGCCCGAAAGACTAATCAGGATGATGGTGATGATGATGGTTGCGAGAAATACGAGTCATAATAGCTTCCGATAATAATATTGTTAGTTGCTTAAACATTCACTACTCATCAACCTATCCGATTTCATCACTAGAATGCAACTCTTTTTTTAAAAATAATCGATAATAATTGGATAGTGCCGTTTTATAGTGAATAATCGCCTGAATAATATATTCGGAAGTTAAAAGGTTTTTCGATAAGCTAAGCAGAATTAAGTTATTGTCGGTATGTAGGGGGGAATGATGAAAAAGGTCGCAATTGTTGGATTAGGGTGGTTAGGGTTACCCCTTGCGAGAGCGTTGTTAGCTGAGGGGATTGAAGTCTCTGGCACAAAAACGACCACGGATGGTATCGCTGCCGCTCGTGCTGTAGGAATTGATTGTTATCATTTGCAGCTCACTCCCGAATTAGTGTGTGATGGTGATGACTTACAGCAATTAATGGAAGAGGCTCAGGCGTTAATTATTTTACTACCGCCTTCAAAAGTGAATGTACCAGCTTATGTCAACGCCATCGAACAGCTTGTTGATACGGCAATAACCTTTCAAATTCCTCGTGTGATTTTTACCTCATCGACTTCTGTTTATGGTAATGCGATTGGTGAAATTGATGAAAATAGCCAGCGACATGCAGAAACCGCGTCAGGGCAAGCCTTGATTGAGGTTGAAAACTGGCTTCATGCACTGCCGAACATTTCAGTGGATATTTTACGGCTAGCGGGGTTGGTAGGAGAAAATCGTCACGCAGGGCGTTTCCTTGCGGGCAAAAAATCCCTAAAAGGAGCAACACAGCCTGTTAATCTTGTTCATCAGGATGATGTGATTGCTGCCATCCTATTATTACTCAGGCAGCCCAAAGGAGGACATATCTATAATTTATGTGCTCCTCAACATCCTCAACGCGCGGATTTCTACCGCCAAGCGTCTCAATCATTAAATTTGGAGGCACCTGAATTTTGCACTGAACCGGCAGAAAACGCAGGGAAAATCGTTAAAGGTGAACGTATCTGTCAAGAACTTGGGTTTGAGTATCAATACCCAAACCCAATGCAGATGCCGATGACTATTTAAGCGGGATCATCACAATTTTTTGGAAAGCAGGACGGGTTGTTAACTGAGAGTACCAACGTTCTAAGTGAGGGAATTCAGGGCGTTCTGTGACGATTTCGTGCCATGGGTAAAACAGTGGAGCAATAGCGATATCAGCGATCCCAAATTGTTGACCGCTAAAATAGGGCTGAGTCGCTAGGGCTTCATCGGCAATTTTGAGCAACTTTTCAATATTGTGATAAATGGTACGTACTGTTTCTGGATCTCGTTCGTCAGGGGAAACGCGGACAATTTTATTCATCATCTGTTTGATATTATCGAACAAACTTCCACATCCCCAATCTAACCATTTGTCGGCAGCAGCCTTTTCTTGAAGGTTTTGTGGGACCAATAAGTGAGAATGATCAAACTTTTCCGTAAGGTATCGTAAAATGGTATTTGATTCCCACAGGGTAAAGTCATCATCCTGTAAAGTTGGAATGGTGCTGTTTGGATTCATTTTTTTATATTCAGGTGTATCAAGCCCCCCAAAAGGGCCGCCAACATCTTTTTGATGATAAGCAACGTTCAATTCTTCAAGGCACCAAAGTACTTTTTTGACGTTTGATGAGTTTTTACGACCCCATACAGTTAACATAGTTTTCCCCATGATTTGATGTTTCGTTGTTTACCCTAATTAAGATAGATGAAATCGTATTATGGGAACAATCTTTATTTGTTGTGTGTAGCTTAATTGTGTAAAAAGCCCTACATTAATAATGAATTAACCGTTTTAGTATTTGTAAAGGAGTAACCGATGAACAAAAAATTTTTCACCTTAAAGGCGCGATACCTAGGAACTGGATTAGGCCTTTTAGTTGCGGTAAGTCATTTTGCTTACGCGGCAGGAACACCGGTTGCTCCACAGGTTGATGCAAAAGCTTTTGTATTGATGGACTACGACAGCGGTAAAATTTTGGCGTCAGGTAATCCAGATGAGCGTTTAGATCCTGCTAGTTTGACGAAAATGATGACCAGCTATGTGGTCGGTCAAGCAATTAAAGCGGGTAAAATCACGCCACAGGATATGGTCACGGTAGGTGTAGATGCGTGGGCAACGGGCAATCCCGTCCTAAAAGGCTCATCACTGATGTTTTTAAAGCCTAAAGATCGTGTCTCGGTATTGGATCTAAATAAAGGGGTCGTTATTCAGTCAGGGAATGATGCCAGTATCGCGCTCGCGGATTATGTCGCTGGTAGCCAAGACTCGTTCGTCAGCTTGATGAATGAATATGTGAAGCAGTTAGGGTTAAAAAATACCCATTTTAAAACAGTGCATGGCCTAGATTCTGAAGGGCAATACAGCACTGCTCGTGATATGGCAATTTTAGCCCAAGCGATGATCCGTGATGTGCCTGATGAGTACGCTTTACATAAAGAAAAAGAGTTTACTTTTAACAAAATCCGTCAACCTAACCGTAACCGTCTGTTATGGAGCCAAAATCTCAATGTTGATGGTGTGAAAACGGGTCACACCAGTGGCGCAGGGCATAATTTAGTTGCTTCCGCGACGGATGGCCCAATGCGTCTGATTTCTGTGGTGCTTGGTGCTCCGAGTGACCGAGTACGTTTTTCGGAAAGTGAAAAATTACTGACATGGGGGTTCCGTTTCTTTGAAACGGTGACTCCAATCAAAGCCGATCAAACATTGCAAACACAGCGCGTTTGGTTTGGTGATAAATCAGAGGTAGCACTTGGCGTTGAAAAAGACACTGCTATCACGATACCAAAAGGCCAGTTACAGAATTTGAAAGTGAGTTATACGCTGACGAATCCATCAATTGAAGCACCACTGGCTAAAAATCAAGCGGTTGGAACAGTCAATTTTATCTTAAACGATCAAATTGTTGAACAGCGTCCACTCGTGGTCAAAGAATCAGTTGAAGAAGCGGGCTTCTTTGGGCGTATTTGGGACTATATCGTAAAAACGGTCAGTGGCTGGTGGAATGCTATTTTTGGTTAAATTCTGATTAAAAGCACGCTTGAGGTGGCGCTGTTGCAAAGCTCAATTAGCCGATGGTGAACAATTAACGATTGGGTTGCTGAGGCTTTTTTGTTAGATGTGTGCAACGGTCACCATATTATTTTTGAATGGTGTGCTGGTGTTGTAAGTACAGCACCAGCAACTCCCCTGTAACTCATTCTATGTATTCGCCTTTCATTAAATGTGGCCGTTTGGGCCGTTACCGAACGCAATAATAAAATGACTTAATGCTTGTTTCCCGTATTGGATCAGCATGTTCCATTTTTTAGAGGCCGACTCAATCACTAAATAAATCATTCTACGTACAGAATCATCGTTCAGGAAGGGGTTGCGCTTCTGAATTGCATGGCGGGTGAACGATATAATACGAGGATGTGAGGGCCTTAAGGCACTTAGGTATAATCTTGGATTGAAAAACGCTATTTTACAAATGAAAGATTATTAACTTATCGTAATTTTGAATATTTAAATAGAGTTAGTCTTAATTTATAATTATTTTTTACAGATAAACTTCAATTGCAATATTTTATTTTTAATTCAATAATTATATTAATCGTTTGGTGTTTAATTATTTTTATGAATGTAATTTATTCAATGGAATTGCCAAACCGATATGAAGTATTTTATTTATAAATGGATTTAATTAGTGTATTTAATACGGAGAATGATATTTATGGCTATGACAATTGAAGAAAGAAAAGCACAGCTAGAAAGAAAACAAACAACACAAGGATTGGGTGAGAACACGACAATAGGCGGAGATGCTACTAATCATGGCCGTAATAAAGGCATTATTGAAGGTGGCTTAGCTCACGATGGTGGGTTAGGTAATGGTAGAATTAAAGGTGGTAGCTCAATTAATAATAACCATAATGAAGATATTATTGAAGCTGGAGCCGCCATTAATCATGGTAAAAACAATGGTGATATCGGTGGGGGTCATAGCAGTAATTATGGTATAAACAAAAATACGTTAAAAGGCGGTTTAGCGAATAACGAATTTGGTTCGGTTAATACAAAATACTCTTATTTAAAAGGGGGGGATGCCGTCAGGGAACTACAGCACTGTGTAGAAACTTATGATGGAAATCAAAAGCAGCTTAAAGCGATGAAAGACGATTTTGCCAAAATAAAAGAAAGTTTCAGTGATATGCAAGCTGATGGTAGCGCGCTATCTCAATCGGAAAAAGATAGATATGAGACATTACTAAAAGAAAAAAATGAGGAAATTAAAAAATTAAATGAAGTTATAAGTAGTGACCTTGAGAAAATTGATAATTTGGTATCTCAATTGTCTGATAAAGATCAAGAGATAAAATCGATGGCAATAAAAATAAAACAAGCTATCGAAGATAAAAATAAACTTGAAGAGAGACTTGTTGATATCAATAAAAAAATAATTAAAGCAAATGACCGTATTGAAGCATTACAGTCGGATATCCATAATAAGGAATCTAAAATTGCTGAGTTAGAGCAGCAATTAAATGACGATTGTGCTAATAAAGAAGAGCTCAATAAAGCGATTGCATCATTGAAAAAAGAACTTAATGATACACAAGACAAATTAGAAAATAACCAATCCTTAATTTCAAAAAGAGAAGAAACCATTTCTCGTTTGAATATTAAAATCACCAAAATGGAAACAGAATACAGCCAAAAACAGCAGGAGTTTGGTAAAAAACTGGAAGTTCTTTTAGAGCAAATAGCTTCACTGGCTAATGAAGGTAAAGAAGAGCTATCGGATTCTATAGTGACGACGAGCAGCAAAACTACCACAGTGACAATTTCAAATACTGCCGATCCATTGGGGGATATTAAAGAGCAAATGGCTCCTGCTGTGACGGGCGGTAATGCTGAAAACCTAGGTATAAACTCAGGTACTATTAAAGCAGGCGATAGCAATAGCCAATCTATGGTGATGAAGAATGAGATAAATATTAATGTAGATGGTAAGGCGGACATGGTTGTAAGTACATTGAGAGAGTCAATCAGTTCAATGGGGAGTAGAATCGAAGGCGTTGCAAACGGCATTGTAAATGAGGTGAAGCAAAGAGCACAATCGGTATCGATGCCGGTTAAATCAGATATCGCGTAATCATAATAAAATTAACGAAACACAGGAGTCAGTATATTGCTGACTCCTGTTTTTTTATGACTTTAGCCAGTTTAAGTCGCGTTAACGTCTTAAACATAAAACCACCCGCTTTGCGGGTGGTTATGATTGCCTGAAACCTGCATCTATCCTAGTATTTACGTACTTAACTAAAATATGGTGATGTATGAAAAAGGGGTTGGTGTTAGGAATTTTTGCTGTCTCATTGGCTGGCTGCGGTGGGAAAGATGTAACGTATGATGGAGAATACGTCTGTATTATAGATCAGGATATAAACCGTGCTGCGGATCTAACGGGTAATGAATATGAATTCCCTAGTAATTTGTCAGAAGCCGTCATTGTGATTGACAATAGAGTAGTTACAGTAAAGGGAATGAATCTTGGAGATTATGTAACTCCAAGGCTTGAAGAGAAAAAAGGGAAAGAGGGTGATGAACTGTTCTATGATAAAGATGATGTTCATATTGGTTATATGAAAAGGTTAGGGATACTTTCATTCAGACTTCCTGACGGAAGCGGTCAAGTTTTAACAGGATGTAAAAGTAAATAACCTGAACTCGGGATAAGAAAAACAGAAAAGAAAGGAACTAAAAGCGGGAGTAAAAGTGGTTATTGATGCAGGGGGCGAATTAACCTTACAGGCAGCAGGGAACTTTGTTAAGATTGATGCTGGCGGAATTACATCTAGTAAAATGATTAATTTTGGTACTGGGGCACCTTCAAGTGGTGGGGGGGAAGGACAATTACCTGATGTTGTGAAAATATTAGGGACTTCAATCCCACAAAGTTCATTACCTGATATTCCTTTTATTCCTGAGAAAATATGTATTAGCTGTTTGATAAAAGCGGAAGAATATGGTGAAATTCTTGTGAAAAGGGAAAATAATGTATGATACCTAGAACTATGCATTTTTATTCTTTTTTTAAAGAATATCCTCAATATTGTAATGAGGATACAATTATACTTTTTTCTCTCACAACACGACAAAGTTGAACGGGTATGTTAAGTCAAAACGATTGGGGATTTAAAGGGGAAATAGTTACGTTTTTGTTCATCCATACTATGCCTGCTTTATGATAAGATTTCTCATATTAAAAGCAGGCATATAAAGTGACATTACTGTCGATTAAAAACAGGGTAATTATTCACAATGCGCCAATTTAATTGCTAGACCACCTTGTGACGTTTCACGATATTTGGCATTAATATCTTTACCCGTTTCATACATGGTTTCGATAACCTTATCTAAGCAAACTCGCGGGTCACTCACACGGCGTAATGCCATGCGTGCCGCGTTGACCGCTTTTACTGCGGCTATTGCATTACGTTCGATACAAGGCACTTGAACTTGTCCGCCAACAGGGTCACAAGTCAAGCCAAGGTTATGCTCCATCGCGATTTCTGCTGCTACACAAACTTGTTCTGGACTTCCTCCCATCAACTCGGCAAGGCCTGCTGCTGCCATTGAACAAGCGACACCGACCTCACCTTGGCAACCAACTTCTGCACCAGAGATAGAGGCATTCATTTTGTATAATGAGCCGATAACACCTGATACTAAGAAATAGCGAGTATAGGAGTTCTCATTTACAGGACGAATAAATTTGTCATAGTAAGCTAAAACGGCAGGGATAATGCCACATGCGCCATTAGTTGGCGCGGTGACAACACGGCCTCCCGCAGCATTCTCTTCGTTGACGGCTAAGGCGAACATATTGATCCAGTCAATTACTGCCATTGGGTCAATATTGGTATTATCGCTAGTCACAAGTTGACGGCGTAATGCTGCGGCACGACGAGGTACTCGTAGTGGCCCCGGTAATAACCCTTCGGTGGTGACGCCACGCTCAATACCCGCCTTCATGACATCCCAGACAGCCGCTAAATATTGATGGATTTCTTCTTTACTGTGTATGGCTAACTCATTTTGCATCACGAGAGCAGAAAGGGATAAGCCTGTCTCTTTACAATGCTTTTGTAAATCTGCTGCATATTTATAGGGATAGGGAACTTGTACTGATTGTTCAGTCGATTGACCAAAATGCTCCTCATCGACAATAAAACCCCCACCGATAGAGTAGTAGGTCTTTTTGTAGATCACGTTATTATCGGCATTAAATGCACTAATGGTCATGCCATTTTCATGTAAAGGTAAATTGGTTGAATGGAAATTCATCCCGCCTTCAATGGGGAAGTCAACCTCATGCTGCCCTTGAGCCAACAGCAATTTACCACTTTGCTCAACGTGACGGATAAAGTTGGGTATGGCATCAATATCAACAGTATCAGGTAAGTTACCAGCGAGACCCATAATAATCGCGATATCAGTTGCGTGTCCTTTCCCTGTCAATGATAAAGAACCATAGACATCAACCGCAATTCGTGAGGTGGCTGTCAGAAGGTTTTGTTGGATTAAATCCTCAACAAATTGTTTACCCGCTTTCATCGGGCCGACGGTGTGGGAGCTAGATGGACCAATACCAATCTTGAAGATATCAAATACGCTAATCATATTCAGCGCTTCCTATATAAAGTCTTAATTTCTTAGGCATGTGATGCCGTATCTTCCGGCATCTTATTTGAGAAGGGGAGGCATACCCGCCGGAGTGGATCCCGCCTCCCGATAAAGGCTGACTTAGAAGAACAACTTATAAGTTGCGGCTGAGATAGCAATCAAACCCATGATAACGATAAATGCATTGCTTAACTTACCTGAGTACTTACGCATTGCTGGAACTTTACTGATAGCATACATAGGCATTAAGAACAGTAAGATAGCAATGATTGGGCCACCTAGACTTTCGATGATATCCAGTACGCCAGGGTTTAATGTTGCCACTAACCAAGTGGTGACTAACATGAAGATAGCTGTACCACGATTCAATTTACGAACGTCAATTGTTTTGCCTTTCGCACGATAAGCGCGCTCAACGAGGCCATTAAAGCCTTCTCGTGCACCTAAATAGTGTCCGAGGAATGATTTAATTATAGCAACGAAAGCGATAATTGCGGCAGCAAATTTGATGAAAGGTTGATCAAAGTAACCAGATAAGTAGTCAAGGATACTAATGTTCAGTTTTTTTGCTTGAGCCAAATCTGCCGAAGACAGGGTGAACACGCAGCTAAACACAAAGAACATAACAGTGAATACCATTAAGATGTGTGCAGATGCGAGGATACGTGAGCATTTTTGTTCAGCCTGTGCACCATATTCTTCACGCTTCGCTACAGAGAACGCTGAAATGATAGGTGAATGGTTGAATGCGAACACCATAACAGGAATGGTTAACCAGATAGTCACCCAGATACTCTGACCGCCACTGTGTTTTGCCGCTTCTGTGATGCCCTCTATGGTTAAGGTATCAAGTACCGCACCATTCCAATGGGGGATCATATATAAAGAGAAAGCGAGTAGCACGGCGATAAATGGGAACACCAGCATACTCATCACTTTAACAATATATTTTTCACCGAATGCCACAATGGCCATGATGCCACCCACCAAAACCAACGCTAGCAACCAACGTGGTGGTGCGGTAAAGCCCATGAGTTCTGTCAGGAATTTGTGCACATTATTGGTGATAGAAACACCATACACCAAGAGGATTGGATAAATTGCAAAGAAATAGAGCAGGGTGATCCAGTTACCCGCAGTACGTCCAAAATGTTCTTCAACCACTTCAGTGATATCACCTTCAGGCTTTGAACCTGAAAGAACAAAGCGTGTTAAACCACGGTGAGCGAAGAAGGTCATTGGAAAAGCGAGTACTAACATCAACAGGACGGGAAGTAGGCCGCTCATTCCTGCATTAATAGGTAGGAACAAGACTCCAGCACCGATAGCTGTACCATATAAACCAAGCATCCATACAGTATCTGTTTTACGCCAAGCAAGGGCATTTCCAATTTGCGAGGCTGTTTTATCGATGGAACCAACTCGAGTTGTATCCATAATAGTCTCCGAAATAAAAGTCAAAAAATAGGCATCTCGGTGAAGGCATAAGCCATCACTGATGTTTTAATCTTTTGGTACGAACAAATTATCGCCAAATATAATGTGCAGTTTTGTTTCTACCTAACAATCTGATTGGAAATAAATATAAAACTGATAGTAAATTTATTTTCAATCAGTTTTGTTAGTTTTGTAGGTAGATTTGATAAACCACTTTTGATGGTGCAAATGTACCTATTTTTAGTATAAATCACCGTGATCATACTCTCAAAAGAGAAAAATGTCTTTAACGTGATTATTTTTCGATTTTTATAAAATTGTTAAGAAATTTACCTTAAGATTAATAAGGGGAGGGAGGCTTTTAATATCGGAGAATAACCAATGGGGAGTAGTTATGTGTCAATTTATATTTGTGTGGAGGAATATTATTATATTAATGAATAGAATGGATTTATTGAAGTAGTAGGAAAATGAATTAAATCCAGAAATTAATATTGAATCAAAACCAATTATACACTGTTTTTGAGTTATTTAACTTGTTGTTTTCAGTGTGTTTATTTTGTTTTGTTATAGTTGTTTACTTAGTGATTAATTATTGTTTTTTTAGTTTTTTTATTCTAAAGACATTAATGAATAATAAGATGGTTTAAAGAGCAGTTGAATACTTATTTTTCGAAGGAAAAAATAATTAAAAAGCGTAACAAAATATTTGTTAATTAAATGTTGTTTATTCTGGTGGTGAAAAGGCTTTTTTATTCATTTTTAGAATGGAAAAATAAAACTAAATATTGATTCAACGCAAAATTTAAATTGTTTAAGTACTGGCGTAAATAACGCCAGTACTGATTAATGAAAAAATTAGGGTTGTACCCAGCCTTTGCGAATAAGAACTGAAAATATGATTTGGTAAAGATGTGTGAGCGGGGCTTGGATTTTATGGCCGATAAGTCCCCAAAGAATTTGGGCTAAACCACACGCGATAAGACCCAAGATAAATGCCCCTATCATATCTAAAGGCCAGTGGACGCCTAAATAGATACGTGACCATGCAATTGCAATAGCGGGAACGAGCATCAATAAACCAACCCATGTTCTTAGCCAGAACAAAAATGCGAAAACAAAGGTAAAGACGATAGTACCGTGATTGCTAGGGAAAGAAGCGGTTGGCTCGTGCTCAAGGAAATTGGTGCCTATTCCCATAACAAAAGGGCGTTCATGAGGTGCAACTAAGCCAATCAACCATGAAATAAACAGACCGATCACTAAGGCGTATGCTGTTTTGCAGACGAATGCTCTTTGGCGGGTCATATCCTGTTTGGCACCCCATAACCAGCATGCCGCAGTAAACAGAGGGAAAAGGAGAATTAAGCGTTTAGCGATAACGGTTGCAAGTGCGATAGTACCACTTGCAGACGCTGGGGCCGCATTAATGAGATTAAAGAGATCTTGATTAAGTTGTTCCAGCACGGGTGTATACCTCAGAAAATGGGTGATAAATAAGACGATAAAGCGAGAGAGTAAAGTCTCTTACATGGCAGGTAAAGTGCCTTTATCTTAATATTACTTAAATAGAGCGATAAGTTGACGTTTTGTTGATGATTTACTCAATAGCGATAAGACAAATTTAAGGCGCGATAAAGGAATAGCTTATGTGGTTTCAAAAAGAGATAAGATTAACAGCAAAAAGCAGAGGGTTTCATCTAGTGACCGATGAGTTGTTACAACAGCTTCCTGAGTTGAAACAGATCCAAGTTGGGCTGCTGAATATCTTTATTCAACATACATCGGCTTCACTGACAATCAATGAAAATGCAGACTATACGGTAAGACAGGATTTTGAAAGCTTCTTTAACCATGCTGTTCCTGAAGATGAGCCTTATTATCAGCATAACTATGAAGGAAGTGATGATATGCCTGCCCATCTTAAAGCGAGTATTTTAGGCGCGAGTTTGGTTATTCCTGTGAGTCGAGGACGTCTGAACATGGGGACATGGCAAGGAATTTACCTATGTGAACATCGAAATTATGGTGGGGAACGCAAAATAGTTCTGACATTGCAAGGGGAATAGAACGGTTAAGCAATAAAAAACCCGATAGCGATAAAACGTAAGTTGGCTATCGGGCTCCTCAATATGGGGACATCAAAGAAAAGCAGTGGCATAAATTAAGACCCCCCCTAAATAAGAAAGTTCGCATAGAGAAAAAAAATTTGCTTTATTTTTTAGCAATAGGAAGGAAATAGCACAAATTGAGAAAGGAAGCGACTCGGATTAGAGACTGAGCCGCCCATGGGGATTATTGCTTATTTATAGAGATCGAGGTGCTCTTTTGCGTAAGCTTCGAAATCAGTGCAGCCGCCGATGTGTTTCTCATCGATAAAAATTTGTGGCACAGTCAGCACTTCTTTACCGACTGTTTTAGATAGATCTTCTTTGGTGAGGCCTTCTGCTTGAATATCGACGTAGCGGTAGTCAAAGTCATCGCGGTCATTTTTCAGTTTTTCAGCTAACTCTTTAGCACGAACACAGTATGGGCAGCCAGGGCGACCAAAAATCACAGTGTACATAGTATCTCCTATAAGACTAACACAGTTTTTTTATCCACAATGCCCAATACTATGCCTCCATACTCGTCATACTTCAAGATGCAGCTTTGTTGATTTGTCTTTGTCACCGTGCACTTATTGAGGGGAATAATAAGGTGAATGATTTGCCAGACAATAAGCTAGAAATAAATGGTGATTTTACCTTTTGCTAGTATAGCTCTGATGCAGAATCCGCTAGTATATGGGGTATACTGCATCGCTAAACAATACCCCGTTGTAGTGCTGTTTATTCGGTAGGGGGTATATAGTTATTGTTCTAGAAGGGGACTTGATGAATAAGAAACCACAGCGAGAAATGCGTTCGCTATCCGATCTTCCTAAGCCGATTCTCATCTTAGAAGCAGTAGGGATTTTACTGCTTATTGTTGTCTTACTTGCGATGAATGGCTATCTGACCTTACCTGAGCCATTGATGCAGAAAAATGTTTTAGTCGCGATTGTTATGGTTGGGATTGGTTGTTTGATACCAGCCACTATCAATATTGTTTGGCGAGCGATACATGGATTAAGCTTTCTTGGTATTGATAATCAAAACTCATCTAGGCCGGGAAGAAAGAAAAAGCAAGATGACGATGATGATAAAGAGGAGAAAAAGGGGGAGTGAGCATGGTTTTACTGGTGTTTTCACCACCAATGTGTGAAAATTATCCGCTTTTCTAGCCAAAAAAATTCGGTTTGGTTAGGTAAGTGTTATTCTATTAGTTTTTATTTGAGTTGAAGAAGGTTATTACCCATGGATTCTATTTGTTACCCTGACATATCACAGCTTCGTGAATGGCTTGATCAACTCAAAACCTCTTATTTCGAGTGTGATTCTTGTGCTGCTCTACATTTGCCGCATATGCAAAATATAGAGGGCATTTTTGATGCCAAACTCGACATTATTAATAATGTTCTTGTCCTTTCCGCTCTGGCGGAGCTTAAGCCAACGGCGATCGTGACTTTAGTGGCCAATATCAGCCAAATCAACGCTAGCTCACTGACAGCGAAAGTCTTTCTTGAAATTAATAATGAAAACTTACCTAAGTTAATCGTCAGCCAATCCTTCTCGCTTGAAGCTGGGATGACTTATCGCCAATTTTGCCATTTCTTACAGCAAGCAGAAGATCAAATATCATCGATCATTTTTGAAATTTATAGCAATAATTTGTTGTATTCGAACCAAGATGAGTTTGATGAAGAAACTGTTGACCTTGATATTGATGATAACCCTTCCGTAACGCTCCATTAAATTTTTATATTATGCATTGTGAGAAATATGAGGCAGGCGAATGTCGTTCCTGTCAATGGCTTGAACTACCAGCTGATCAACAACTCAAACTAAAACAGGAAAACCTAGTTTCTTTATTACCAATGGTGACTGCCGACGCATTTCAATCGCCAGTTGCCAGCCCTTTATCAGGGTTTCGTAATAAAGCCAAAATGGTGGTGAGTGGAAGTGTCGAAAAACCAATATTGGGCATTGTGAATTCACAAGGGCAGGCAATTAGTTTAACGGATTGTCCGCTTTATCCTGAGCCATTTTCAGCCGTTTTTGATGTCATTAAACCTTTTATTGCGCGAGCAGGTTTAACGCCTTATAACATTGAACGTAAACGTGGCGAATTAAAATACCTATTATTAACGCAAAGCCAGCATACGGGTGAGTTTCTGTTGCGATTTGTCTTGCGTTCAGAAAAAAAAGTTGAGCAGCTAAAAAATGCGTTACCGTGGTTGCAGCAGCAATTACCCCAATTGGCGGTGATCACGGTTAATTTGCAGCCTGTCCATATGGCGATATTAGAAGGCGAACAAGAAATTTATCTCACTGAGCAGCAGGTTTTACGGGAACAGCTAAATCAAGTGCCACTGTTTATACGGCCGCACAGTTTTTTTCAAACGAACCCTGTTGTGGCTGCTCGGTTATATCAAACAGCGCGTGAGTGGGTTAAAAAGCTTAATATCACTAGCTTATGGGATCTTTTCTGCGGTGTTGGCGGATTTGGCTTACATTGTGCGGAAAAGCAAACTCAGTTAACGGGAATTGAAATTAGTGCTCCTGCGATCGCTTGTGCCAAGCAATCAGCGCAAGAGCTTGGACTACAACATGTTGAGTTTCAAGCATTAGATTCAACGAAGTTTGCAACGGCTAAAGGAAATATTCCTCAATTGGTATTAGTCAATCCACCTAGGAGAGGCATAGGTAAAGAGTTATGTGAATATCTTTCGACTATGCGGCCTAACTATATTTTATATTCAAGCTGTAATGCTCAGACCATGGCAAAAGATATTGAGCAATTGGAAGGCTATGCTGTGAGTAAGGTGCAGTTGTTTGATATGTTCCCACATACTGCGCACTACGAAGTGATTGCATTATTAGTCAAAAACTAAACAACTTACCTAGCGAATTATTTAGAACATTTTTATTAATCGAATAGTGTGATAATTAAAGCAGCTTATTAAAAGATAAGCTGCCGGATAATGTTAATTAGAAATGATAGGTGACACCCAATAAAATATCATTAGACTGAGCTTTAATTTTGGATTTAAAGGTGCAGCCATCTTCGATAGCGGTAACTCAAATCCATTGACAGATTGTCATTAACGGCATATTGAACCTCTAAACCTAAGCGCCAAGCAAAATTGTTTTTCGTTTTAGATTTAGACAATGAACATCATCCGTTAATCTCCCTTCGGGATCCCATTCTCTATATTGATAGCTGGAATTATATTTAAGGTTGGTCAAGCCGATACCTGCACGAATATACGGGGTAATTTTCGCTATTTACCTGTTGATTGCTATCAACAACAATCAAGCAGGAACACAACGTGGTTTGTGGAGAACGTCATCAAGTACCATCGTATGGTGGAAAATTATGTCTCAATCTTACTTGATTGTGGTTTTACCCTTGAAGGGTTGAAAGAGCCTAAACCGCTTGCTAGTGCGCTAAAAGAGCGCCCTGATCTTGAACGCTATACCCGTTATGCACCATTTTTAGTATTAAAAGCGGTAAAACGCTAGCCCTGATGGTGAATCAAACAGACTGCTGATAACACGAAGAGGGAAAAACTAGGGTTTTATCCCTGTTTATCAGCAAGCCTCAAGGGCTTATTTTCATAAGCCCTTTTATGACTGTGATAGGTTAAATTCAAAGATAAAACGGGTTAGTTCCTTTGCTCAAATGCAAGAGCGTGACGTTCAATAAATCGCATGATGATCGTCAAAATTGCGTTAACAACGAGGTAGATGATCCCCGCAGCCACAAATGCCATTACATCCCAACTTTGACCAAATACTTGGCTACTGTAACCCATAATATCCATCATCGTGATCGTACTGGCGAGTGAGGTACTTTTAAAGATTAATACCACTTCGTTCGAATAAGATGATAAAGAGCGCTTAAACGCATAGGGAAGAATAATCCGCATGGTCTGGGCTTTAGACATACCTAATGCTTGGCATGATTGCCATTGCCCAGATGGAATTGCTTTTACGGCACCATGAAAGAGTAATGTTGAGTAAGCAGCACTATTGAGGGCTAATGCAATCATCGCACATACCCAAGGCGTTGAAATAAACTCCCACAGTACAGGATAGTTTTGTAATGATTTAAATTGACTAGGGCCATTATAAATCAGGAAGAACTGCACCAATAATGGTGTGCCGGTAAATAGGGTAATATAGACTTTGACGGCTTGCGAAATAATTGGCGTTTTTAATGACAAAATGAGCGTAAATAATACGGCCAATATAAATGCCACAAATAATGCGCTGAAGGTTAACGATAAGCTCGTTGGTAAGCCAGGTAAAATATCGAGAATTAAATCAATCATTGCGATTCACCTCTTTCAAAGCGAGTTGTACGCAATTCAATTCGTTTCAAAATAACTTGGCTTAATAAAGTAATCGCAAGATAGATAAGCCCTACAATAGCGTACCATGTAAAAGGTTCATGGGTACGGTTAACAATGGTCTTAGTCTGTAACATAAGATCATTAACACTGATTAAAGAAACCAGTGCGGTATCTTTGAGTAATACCAGCCATTGGTTGCCCAAGCCGGGCAGCGCATGACGCCACATTTGTGGCATGATAAAACGAAAGAATATGGTTCGTTTGGTTAATCCAAGCGCTAAACCTGCTTCCCACTGCCCATAAGGCACCGCTTTTAAGGCACCGCGTAGGGTTTGTGATGCGTAGGACGCATAGAGAAGGGCTAATGCAACCACACCGCAAGCGAAGGGGGTAAAGTCAAACTCACCGCTGTCTGCAAAGAAAATGCTCGGATCAATCTGTAAGGTGGTTTGCCAGAAACCCAGATTGATCTCTATCCCATCACCTAAAATATTAATCAGTTGCAGTGTGCCGAAATAGACAAATAACACAACCAGCAGTTCAGGTAGACCGCGGATCAAGGTGACCCAGCACGTTCCTAAAAAAGCGATAGGTTTAAAACGCACGGACTCCCATGCCGTAAATAACATGGCGAGGATCAGGCCCAATATGAGAGCAGAAACAGCAAGGCCGACGGTGATACCGGCGGCACTTGTTAGAAAAAGAAAATTGTTCATTAACAGTATCGATTATTGTTCAAACCATTTTTTATAGATAACGTCATAAGTTCCATCAGCTTTTACTTCTGCCAATGCCTTATTCATTTTATCTAACAACTCTTTATTACCTTTACGAACCGCGATACCTAAGCCGATACCAAAGTACTGTGGATCAGTGACTTTTTCACCAACAGGCGCTAAGTTTTCGTTGCCTTTGGCTTTTAGCCATTCGTCAGCAACAGCAGTATCACCGAACACAGCATCAATACGACCATTTTGCAGATCAAGGATAGCTGATTGGTAGTTATCATAAGGAACGGTCGTCATATCCTTATGCTGTTCCATGATATATTTTTGGTGAGTTGTGCCATTTTGAACGCCAATTTTTTTCCCTTTTAACTGATCAACAGAAGAGACTTTCTCTTTAATGGCAATAAACTCAGCCGAATTAGGGTAATAAGTGTCAGTGAAGTCCACTTGTTTTTGGCGATCAGGCGTAATATCAATACCTGCCATCAATGCTTCAAAACGACGGAATTTCAAACTTGGGATCAAGCTATCGAAAGATTGATGGGTGAATGTGCAAGTTGCATTCATTTTTTCACACATCGCATTGGCAAGGTCGACGTCAAAACCCACGATTTGGTTGTTTTTGTCAAACATTTCAAATGGGGCATAAGTCGCTTCTGTTGCAAAACGGATGGTCTCTTTTTCCGCCGCAGTTGCAGATAGGGTTACAGCGCCAAGTAGTGCAGCTAATATAATTTTTTTCATTGCTTAATCCTATATCTATTAGTGTGACAGATAATTTGCAAATGCTTCAGTTTGAGGTGCTGTGAAATGGCTGGCATCCCCTTGTTCAACAATATGACCGTTTTCCATATACACCACACGGCTAGCGGCTTTACGGGCAATCTCAACTTCATGAGTCACGATTACCTGTGTAATTCCTGTTGCAGACAACTCGCGAATGATATCGACGACTTGTGCTGTAATCTCGGGGTCAAGGGCTGCCGTTGGTTCATCAAATAGCAGAACTTGTGGTTCCATCATCAATGCACGAGCAATGGCAACACGTTGCTGTTGGCCGCCAGATAAATGCAAAGGGAAACGCGTTGCAAATTGTGTTAATCGCAAACGTTCTAATAATTTTTCCGCTTTTGCTTTTGCTTCTTGACGTGACAGCTTTAAAACTCGGCACGGCGCTTCAATTAAATTATCCATGACGGTGAGATGAGGCCATAGATTGTATTGTTGAAAAACCATTCCGACATTTTGACGTAATGCACGGATAGCTTTGGCATCAGGGGTTGAGGCAAAATCAAAATTTTGACCTGCAATGTTAAGTACACCTGAACGTGGCATCTCCAACAAATTCAGTACACGTAGCAAAGAGCTTTTGCCTGCACCGCTAGGCCCGAGTAATACCATGGTTTCTCCGGCAGGGCACTCTAAGTTGATATCAAAGAGCGCCTGATGAGAGCCGTAAAAACAGTTTATATTTTTTAATTGAATGCTCATGCTTACCAATAATACCTTGTTTAACTGACACAGATATTAATCCTGTAAGCATATTTATGCAATAATATATGCATAAAAATTTGTTTTTTTGTTATTGAGCAATCATCATTTTGGCGGCTGTTGCCCAGTTGATGACTTGCCTGCAAGTTGTTTATCCCGCTCAAACGCCAATTCACTAATACGTTTAGCCATGCCTTTAAAAATAAATAGATGGGCAGGCATCATGGCAAACCAATAGAGCAACCCACTAAATCCTGCGGGGTGCCACCATGCACGTACATCAATTGAACGGCGGCTACCGCTATCGTGAATGGTGAAAGTCAGGCGGCCTAGCCCAGGCGCTTTCATCCCAAAGAGCAGGCTAAGCTGTTTATTAGGCTCCAGATTAATGACGCGCCAACCATCAATTTCATCACCTAATTGCAGCTCTTCACGAGCGGGGCGACCATATTTCACTTTGTTTAACATCATGTCATCCATAATGGCACGGGTTTTCCAAAGTGCGTTGGCATAAAAATAGCCGTTTTTACCCCCGATTTGCTGCACAACATGCCATAGCGACTCTGTACTTGCCGAAGTGCCGAGTGTGGCACCGGCCTGTTTAGGGTAAAAACCATAACCCGGTCGCCAGCGTTTTTTGACTTCAGGATCATAACCCCAATCTGCATTGTCGATAGCATCGGCTTCTTGAGCTAAGGTGGTTTTGACCGCCTCATCAAATGAAACCAACGTTTGTGGGATCAGTTCGCGTAAGGCTTTATCGTCGGCAGGCAGGTCATGCTGCAATCCTTGGATCAACTCTTTAGCAATTGCCGGAGGAACTGAGGTGATCAAACTGATGAAGTGGACGGAGATCATGCTAATAGGAATAGGGATAGGGATCAGCAATCTACGCTTACCGCTGATTTTTATAAAGCGCTTGAATAGCTCTTGGTAGCTCATGTACTCAGGGCCACCCGCATCGTAAATTTTACTTTCAGTCACGGGGCGTTTTGCTAATTCAGTTAAGTAATGCAGTATGTTACTCAGCGCAATAGGTGAAGACTTTGAACGTACCCAACGCGGTGGGGTTAAGATAGCGAGGTTGTAAACCATATCACGCATGATCTCAAAAGCCGCCGATCCTGAGCCAACGATGATTGCTGAGCGGATCTCTGTGACTGGCACCTGACTCTCACGTAAGATCTCCCCTGTTAATCGACGAGAGATCAAATGTTGAGAATAGCTGTGACCATGTTGTAGTGAACTGAGATAAATAACATGCTTAACATTCGATTGATCAAGTGCTTGCTGAACATGGCGGGCCGCCGTGCGCTCACGTTCAATCAGGTTGGCATGATCAGCCATGCTATGAACGAGGAAATAGACAATATCGATCTCCTTCATCACGTCTTTGAGTGTTTCAGGGTCTTGCAGATCAACATAAACACATTGTGTATCTTGCCAGCCTTGTGAGAGCATCCAATCCACCCGCCTAGCAGCGGCTGTCACTTGATAGCCTTGCTTAATTAATTCGGGGATTAAATTTTGCCCAATATAGCCACTGGCGCCCAATACTAAAACACGTTGCTTTTCGTTCATCTTGGTTTCCTGTTTCACTCTCATCTGTCGCTATTGTGACTGAAATTCTACTTATGTAAAGTGCTGTTAATTATAGTCATTTTAGGACTTGCCACTTATCTATCATGTTATAAATAAGTGGCAATCTGTGAGTGAAATATAGCTAAGTGAAAAATGCCATTAAGATCGGGGTAACGAGGCTGAGCACGAAACCATGCACAATAGCGGCCGGTACGATAGAGACGCCACCACTTCGCTGGAGGACTGGGAGGGTAAAATCCATTGATGTTGAGCCGCAAATACCTAATGCGGTTGAGCGGTAGCGGTTAATAATTAAAGGGATCAACATAATCGCAGCGAGTTCACGAGCGAGGTCATTAAAGAACGCGGCGCTCCCCATGACAGGGCCATAGGCATCGGTTAATACAATCCCTGTTAATGAGTACCAGCCAAACCCAGAGGCCAATGCTAGCCCCATTTTTACGGGTAAACCTAATAATAATGCGGCAATTGCGCCACCAGCTAGCGCGCTGATTGCCATCACAAAGGCGATTGTGGTTCCTCGGCGGTTAACTAAGATTTGTTTAATACTCATGCCACTATTGCGAAGTTGCAGGCCGACAAGAAGCAGTAACATCATTAACGCAATTTGGCTGCCTTTATCGGCATAGTGCAGGAAATCAAATCCAGTTAAGCCAACTAAGAAACCAATCAATAGCACACCACACAGTTGCAATGATTCAAATACCATTTTTAAACGTGATGGAGGCTTTTCTTGTTTATGCTTAGGGATTTTCCAAGGATCTAACTTATCTAATAGCAGTAGTGAGATAAGGTTAAGTGAAAATATACAACCAAAGAATGTGAGTGCGTAGATTAAAATTGAAAATAGGTGAACACTTAAGTTTTCAAGTAAAGCGAGTGTAATCCCCATTAAAAAGAGAATGATATAAACCATTGAATTTAACGCTCGATGTATAATATCTAAAATCTTTTTATTTTTTATAGGGATAAGATAACCTAGCGTTAACGGTAGTAAAATAATGAGTAGTCCTGAATACATTTTGCATCCTTATAATTATCCCATTAACAAGGGGTTATATATTAATTATTATATTTGATATTAATTTCATTTATTTGCTGTTTTATCAGTCTGGCAGATGGTTCTAAGATAGCGTCTTTTTCTCCAGTTATGGCTAAAAAATAGGATAAAAAGACTAAAAAATAAAGTTTAACTATTTTATAACACTATAAATGGAGGCTCAACTTAGTCAGCTCTATTGTTATCTGCCGTTGATACGTCGTCAAGTGGCTTTACGGACGAGCCAGCCGCGTCTGTTGCCGAAATACAACTTTAGTTATTGAGTGTAAAAATATATTTAATTTTCGAGCTGTCTTATAGTCATACCAGCAGTTAAGAGGTAAGCTCTAAAAATAGATTAATAGCAAGGAGAGGGTGTATGTATCTGGAACGAGTGGAAATCTACGGTTTTAGAGGGATTAACCGGCTCTCATTAGCTTTAAATAATAATACGGTGTTAATTGGTGAAAACTCATGGGGAAAGTCGAGCCTTTTGGATGCACTGACGATTTTACTTTCGCCTGAACAAGAAAATTACCAATTTAATAAGCATGATTTTCATCATCCAACAGGGGATGATGCCTCTCGATTTCGCTCATTGCAGATAGTGTTGAAATTTTGTGAAAACCGCCCAGGCCGACATCGTTCATTTCGCTTTCGTAATCTTACCTCCGTTTGGGTCGATAACGGTGATGATCTTAAGCATATCTTTTACCGCGTTAGTGCTGAATTAAAAGAAGACGGCAGCATTAGCGTTGACCGCAGTTTCCTCAATGCAGGGGGAAATAAGTTGTCATTGGATAATGTCGGTAAATATATCAAAGAAATTATTCGCTTATATCCAGTGATCCGTTTGCGTGATGCTCGTTTTTTGCGCACATTAAATACTGAGACGATTGTTGCGGGTGAAAAAGAGGTACGCGATATTTTTAACTCGCGAATGGAAGAGCTGACTCGTGCATTAATCAATAATCCGCAACGCTTGAGCGACGAGGAGTTGGTTGAAGGGGTGGATGCGATGCAGCAACTGCTCAGTCATTATTTTGCGGGGCAAAGTAACCATCTGTTTCAAGAGCATAAAGCAGCAATTAAGTTTGAACCACGCAAAAGAGGCTGGCATGCTTTAGATAATATTAGCCGTATTATTGCAAAACCAAATCAGCGTAATATCCGTTTAATTATCTTAGGCATGTTTTCTTCTTTATTGCAGTCAAAAGGCAATATCCAACTCGATAAATATGCACGCCCTTTGGTTATTGTAGAAGACCCCGAAACACGCCTGCATCCAATTATGTTGTCGATTGCTTGGGGCCTACTCAATCTCTTTTCTTTACAACGCTTGACCACAACGAACTCTGGGGAGCTTCTGTCGCAAGTGCCGATTGAAAATCTTTGCCGCTTGGTGCGCGATTCCGGCAAAGTTTCGGCTTATCGCTTAGGTGAGAATGAGCTATCTGCGGAGGAAATTCGGAAAATCTCCTTTCACATCCGCTTTAACCGGCCATCAGCGATGTTTGCGCGTTGTTGGTTATTGGTTGAAGGCGAGACTGAAATTTGGTTAATGAATGAGTTAGCGCGGCAGTGTAACTATTACTTTGAAACAGAAGGCATCAAAGTGATTGAGTTTGCACAAAGCGGTCTTAAGCCTTTGTTAAAGTTTGCCAGCAAAATGGGTATAGAATGGCATACACTTGTTGATGGCGATGAGGCTGGTAAGAAGTATGCCGCCACCGCGCTGAGTTACGCTGAAAAAATGCATGACACGGAACGAGACCGATTAACTCGATTGCCGGCACCGGATATGGAGCATTTTTTATATCGCGAAGGATTTAAACATCTTTATCATGAGATATCAGGGATACCGGATAACGCGAAAGTTTCGACTCGACGTGTGATTATTAAAGCAATTTCCAAAACATCCAAACCTGATCTTGCTATCGCTATTGTCAATCGAGCAGCAGAATTAGGGCCAGATTCTATCCCATCACAACTCAAAAATATGTTTTCTCGGGTAGCGTGGTTAGCAAGAGGTAAAGCTTACTAAATTATTCACGAATGCTCGGCTAAATAGGTAAATTTTATGAGGGGGCGTAGCCCTCTCTTTATTGGTATAGGTATAGATTGAATGAGAGCAAATTCACGTAAGAAGTGGCTGGTTTCTTTACTGGTTATTTTAATTGCGATTGGTATCGCATTCTTTTTTTTCACGGAAGATAAAAAAGAGGCTTTTCAAACAGTCGCAGTGGCCCGAGGTGATCTCAATAAACAAGTTCAAGCAACAGGTAAACTGGATGCTGTGCGCAAAGTTGATGTCGGTGCGCAGGTCAGTGGGCAGCTACAAACTCTGTATGTTCAAGAGGGAGATAAAGTCAAAAAAGGTGATTTGCTGGCGGTCATTGATCCACAAAAAGCACAAAACGACGTGACAGAATCTCAAGAAACGATCCATGAGCTGGAATCACATTTGGCGTTAGCGAAAGCAGAGTTACGCTTAGCTGAAGTGACTTATCAACGCCAATTGAGTTTATCTAAGCTCCAAGCCGTCTCAAAACAAGATTTAGATAAAGCGCAAACGGATGTCGCTGTGAAAAAGGCGCAGGTGGCAACATATCAGGCGCAAATTAAGCGCAACCAAGCGACCTTAGATACGGCAAAAACAAACTTGAAATATACGCAAATTACCGCGCCAATGGATGGTATTGTCACGTTTATCAAAACATTACAAGGTCAAACAGTGATAGCGGCTCAGGAAGCGCCAACCATTCTGACATTAGCTGATTTGAATACAATGTTAGTTAAAGCTGAAGTGTCAGAGGCGGATGTTATTCATCTTAAACCGGGTCAGGCAGCGTCATTTACTGTATTGGGCGCGCCAGATAAACGCTTCTCAGGGGTATTGAAAGATATTTTACCGACTCCTGAAAAAATCAACGATGCTATTTTTTATTATGCACGTTTTGAAGTGCCCAACCCCCAGCATTTACTGAAATTACAAATGACGGCACAGGTCAAAATTGATCTTGAATCGCATAAAAATGTATTACTTTTACCGCTCTCTGCTTTAGGGGATGAAGTTTCCCCGCAAATTTATGAGGTAGAAGTGTTGCAGGGAGAACAGGCAGAAAAACGGCAAATAAAAATCGGTAGCCGTAATGATGTATATGTTGAAGTCACTGATGGACTAAAAGAAGGCGAACAGGTGATCACCGGCCGTAACGCGGAGAGTTAATATGTCAGCCTTATTAGAACTTAGAGGGATCACGCGACGTTATCCTGCTGGTGAAACAGAAATTACGGTATTGAAAAATATTTCATTAACTGTTGATGCTGGGGAAATGGTGGCCATTATTGGTGCATCTGGCTCGGGGAAATCAACTTTAATGAATATCATCGGCTGTTTGGATAAACCTAGCTCAGGGGAATACTTTGTTGCTCAGCAAAATATTTCCCAGCTTGATAACGATCAGCTAGCTGAGTTACGCCGTGAACACTTTGGCTTTATTTTCCAGCGCTACCATCTACTTAGCCATTTAACGGCTGAACAAAATGTTGAAGTTCCCGCCATTTACGCGGGGGCAGGTAAGACTCAACGCCGTAAAAAAGCCATTGAATTATTAGCGAAACTCGGGCTTGGCGAACGAACAGAATACCGACCAAGTCAGTTATCGGGAGGGCAACAACAGCGGGTAAGTATCGCGCGTGCGTTGATGAATGGTGGTCAAGTTATCCTTGCTGATGAGCCAACTGGTGCCCTTGATAGCCACTCTGGTGAAGAGGTAATGAAAATCCTCAAAGAATTATGTGCGCAGGGGCACACCGTTATTATTGTTACCCATGACCCCAAAGTCGCTCAGCAGGCTGAACGCATTATTGAAATTAAAGATGGCGAAATTATTAGTGACTCAGGCTCTGCTAAAGCTCCAAACGTACCTTCATTGGAGAAAACATCACCTAGGAAAATGTCGTTAGGGCAAATCTATGGACGGTTTAGCGAAGCACTGTTAATGGCTTGGCGCGCCATGGTGGTTAATAAAATGCGTACACTACTCACCATGTTAGGCATTATCATCGGTATTGCGTCAGTCGTCTCTATTATGGTGATCGGTGATGCCGCTCAAAGCATGGTTCTCAATGATATAAAATCAATCGGCACGAATACCATTTCGGTTTACCCTGGGGAGGATTTTGGTAGTGATGATGCAGAGAATCGGCAATCTTTAAAGCCATCCGATGTTGACGCCATTGCCAAGCAACCTTATGTGCAAGCCGTATCGGGGGAGTTATCTAAATCAACTCGATTGCGTAAGGGGAATTTAGATGCTTCAGCCCAGTTATTAGGGGTTGGGCGTGATTATTTTCAGGTCTACGCTGAAAAGTTTTCCGAAGGGATGAACTTTACTGCAGACATGGTAGAGCGTAGGGCGCAAGTGGTTGTGATTGATGCGAACACAAAACGTCGCTTTTTTCCTAACCAAAAGCAAGTGGTAGGGGAAACCATCTTGATTGGGAATATGCCAGCTACCGTGATTGGTGTTCTCGCGGAGCAAAAATCAATTTTTGGTTCAAGTAATTCGCTGTCAGTGTGGCTGCCGGATACGACGGTAAATAGCAAAATCTTAAATCGACCTTACTTGGATAGTATTGTCGTAAGGGTTAAAGAGGGGGTTGATGCCAAAACAGCGGAGCAACAGATCACCCGCTTATTGACATTGCGACACGGTAAGAAGGACGTTTTTACTTACAATATTGATACACTTGTGAAAACAGCGGAGAAAACCACTCGTACCATGCAACTGTTTCTAACCTTGGTCGCTGTTATTTCGCTGGTGGTTGGTGGTATAGGCGTGATGAACATCATGTTAGTTTCCGTTACTGAGAGGACCCGAGAAATTGGTATCCGTATGGCGGTTGGTGCGCGCACAAGTGATGTGATGCAGCAATTTTTGATTGAAGCGGTACTGGTCTGCTTGATTGGTGGGTTAATGGGGATTGGGCTTTCCTATGGCATTAGTGTCATGGCACAAATGGCGTTGCCCGGCTGGACTTTCGTTTTTCAACCTATGGCGCTGATCAGTGCATTTATCTGTTCGACAGCAATTGGTATCATTTTTGGATTCTTACCCGCGCGAAGTGCAGCAAGATTAAACCCTATTGATGCATTAGCAAGAGAGTAGTAAGAGATCTATCTGTATTTTTTCAAGTACCTCTGTAATGGTCAGAGGTACTTCAACATCCTTATTTTTATATCAATTTATCTCCCCAGCCTTTAGTTTTCCCGTTATAGTTATATCTACATACACAAAAAGCTATGTAAAAAGTTAAATTCTACTTGCGATTTGGTATCGAACATGGATATCATTTGTCTCGTAGAATAAATGAAACCTAGTTCCATAAAATGGAACAAATAAAATAAAGCCAATAAACTTAATAGCAAAGATCCACACAGCAGGAATACTAAATGGCGAATAAAACAGGTGAAGATTATTCTCTGGCTCGGGTGCCCTTCAGTGCTCGCAGGCCATTCTACGAAGTTCTTATAATCCGAATTGGCTCACTAGCCTGTGTATCTCAGGTGATGTTAGGTGCAGCATTGGGTTATGGACTGACGTTTTGGCAAGCGTTTTGGGCCACAATGTTAGGTTCAGTGATTTTACAAGTTGTTAGCTGGGCTTTAGGTGCAGCTGCGTGCCGTGAAGGAATGTCAATCAGTCTACTATCAAGGTGGTCTGGATTTGGTAAGTTAGGCTCTGCTTTAATCGGTGGCGCAATTGCGATTTCACTGATGGGCTGGTTTGGCGTACAAAATGGCTTCTTTGCGGATGGAATGTATAAAGCGACGAATGTGCTAACACCAGGGACTTGGTCGCTTATTACAGGTATCGCGGTGACGATTATTACGGTATATGGGTATCGCTTTTTATCTATTACCGCAAATATATCAACGCCGCTATTTTTACTCGCATTAGCTTGGGCAACCTATAGCTTGCTTTCTGGGCAAGATATCGGAGCGCTTATTAATCGCACTGAACCTGCGGGGGCTTTTATGACTCTACCAGCAGCCATTACGATGGTTGCTGGTGGGTTTATTATTTCAGCTATCACAACGCCCGATATTAGTCGTTTCATGAAAAGCCCGAAAGAGGTTTTTTGGATGACCCTTATCGGGACTTTTTTTGGTGAGCTGTTAGTCAATATGATTTCAGTGTTGATGGCACTTGCCCTGCGTACCAATGAAGTCTTTGACCTAATGTTGACGTTAACTGGGTTGGTTGGAGCATCGATCGTTATCTTCTCCACTATCAAAATGAATGATATTAACCTCTACTCTTCATCACTAGGTTTATCGACTTTATTGAATGCCATCTTCAAAAAACGGTTTGACCGTCGTTATCTAACGTGGGTTATCGGCATTTTGGGTACGATCGCCTCGATGCTCGGTATTTTAGATAATTTTGTGGGTTTTCTGATTTATTTAGGTATAGCAATCCCACCTGTGGCGGGGATCATGGTGGTTGATTATTATTTATTAAAGCGTGATCGGCGTGAGTTAGATACAACCAGAGCAGCGGGTGAACTTCCAACTCTGTGTGAGGCAGTTAATCCCATTACGTTGGTTGTTTGGGCTATTGCTGTTGTTGTCGGTTGGCTAAGCTCGGCATTAGGCCCTTGGGATACTGATTTTGGTGTGCCAGCGCTTAACTCTTTGCTAGTTAGCGGAGTCCTTTATTGGATGATGATGATGCTGCTGCAAGCTCGAATAAAAGGTGTCGATACGCTGCAATTTCGTAAAGTTAACCATTTAGATTAAGGATGAGAGCAATGGATCATAGCAGCGTTAAAGTTGCTCTTGCGCAATTTAACTCTTTACTTGGTCAAAAGCAGCATAATTTAGAGCGGATGGCCGCATTCTGCCATCAAGCTGCGGAGCAAGGTGCCAAATTAATCTGTTTTCCTGAACTGGCTACAACAGGCTATCGAGGCGATTTGCTTGCGACCCAACTATGGGATCTCAGCGATGATGAAGGCAGCGAAACTTATCGCTTGTTTAGCGCACTAGCGACGCAATTGGATCTCACTATTGTTAGTGGCTTTGCTGAGCGAGGAAGCTACTTAGGCGAGGTTTATAACGCTGTTGGGGTGTGGAATCCAGGTTGTGAAGGTGTCAGCGGGGTCTACCGTAAGGTCCACGCATTTGGCATTGAAAAACAATGGTTTAGCAGTGGTAATAGCTATCCGGTATTTGATACTCCATTCGGTAAGATTGGTGTGATGATCTGTTACGACATGGGGTTTCCTGAGGTGGCTCGTATCTTAACCTTAAATGGCGCTGAATTGCTGCTCGTGCCTTCTGCATGGCGTATTCAAGATAAGGATATGTGGGATATCAATACCGCGTGCCGCGCTTTGGAGAATGGTAGCCACTTATTAGCAGTTAACCGTTGGGGGAATGAGGAAGATCTTCATTTATTTGGCGGTAGTAAGATTGTAGGGCCTCGTGGGCAAGTGTTAAGTGAAGCCAGTTGTGATGGTGAAACGTTGCTCATTGGTGAGGTTGATTTTCGAGTTCAGGCTCATACGCGTTTGAACATTCCTTATTTAAGAGATAGAAAACCACAAAGCTATGAGGCGTTGGTGCAGAATTCTCAGGTTACAGGTGAGTTATGAGTATTCTCTCAAGTGTTGTCGATGTATATCGGTTGTTTCTTCGCTCCGGCGATGAACTGACGGTGACAACGTTAGTGAATGAATTGGGAATGCCAAAAAGCTCAGCATCACGTTTATTAAAACAGATGGCAGAGCATGGTTTGCTCGAAAAGAAAAATGATGCGCCCATTTATCGTCCGGGGCTGATCATTATGGAGTTAGCGCATCGCGCTCGGGGTATGAACCCGTTGATTGATATGGCTCTTGAATCACTCGATGAACTGACCAAAGAAACGGGGTTCACCACTTATGTCTCTTTAAGAGACAAAGATAAGGTAAGAGTCGTGCATGCACGTATTGGTAATAGCATGCTTCAAGTGATCACTCAGCCGGGAACAAAATTGCCTATAGCGGGAACTTCTACAGGTAAAGCGTTATTAGCTCGTTACTCTTTGAGTGAACGTGAAGTGATCATTTGCCAAGAGCCGCAAGAAAAGCAAGACAAGCTACGCCAAGAGTTAAATCAAATTGAGGAACGAGGCTGGGCATTTTCAATTAATGAGTCCGTTCCGGGGGTCGCCTCTGTCTCAAGTACCGTGTATGACCCTGCGCAAGGTACACTCTATGCCTTATGTTTGAGTTTACCTGCATCGCAAATTACCTCTGAATTATTGGCGCAATTAGCGACAAAAATATGTCATAAGGCATCCTATCTTGGCAGTATGGTAGGTGATCCTTATTGGTTAAAACGTAGTAGTGAATCATAAAATAAAAATATTATATTTATTGTGCGTGTATGCGCCTTCACCAGGAAATAGGCTAATTTTTGACGGTTATACACCAACCATTAAAGGAGAGTGGTGAGATCGAGAGAAATAAGCTGAAAAGTAGTACATAACAAGGGAAATATATGAGTTTAAAGCAGACCCTGTGTGCTTACGAGTTAATCGATAGCGCCGTTGTTAATGGGGATGATATTGTCGCTTTGTTTAAAAACTTTACTACCATTGAAGCATCATCAAAAACAGTGCGAGATGGAAAAGGGCAAAGTGATTTTGTGCGTATCGTGATCCCAGGTACTCATGGTAAACGCCAAGGTAACCATGCCCCAACATTGGGGATTATTGGGCGTTTAGGGGGTATCGGAGCGCGCCCATCTCGTATTGGGCTGGTTTCTGATGCTGATGGCGCTATTGCTGCCATTGCGACGGCATTAAAACTTGCCGAGATGAGAGAAAAGGGTGATGTCCTCATGGGGGATGTGATCATTACGACGCATATTTGCCCAACAGCGCCAACACGTCCTCATAGCCCCGTTGATTTTATGGACTCACCACTCAACGATGAGACGATGAATGAAAATGAGGCCATCCCAGAAGCGGATGCTATTTTATCTGTGGACACGACAAAGGGAAATAGGCTGATCAACCATAAAGGTTATGCCTTGTCACCAACGGTAAAAGATGGCTATATCTTGCCTGTTTCTGAGGACTTACTTCATTTGATGGAGTGGAGCAGTGGGCAGAATGCGGTGACGTTCCCGCTCGCGGTACAAGATATCACGCCTTACGGCAACGGATTACATCACATCAATAGTATTATGCAGCCAGCAGTCTCAACAACAGCCCCTGTTGTTGGTGTGGCTATTTGTACGCAGACAATTGTGCCGGGTTGTTCAACAGGCGCTAGTCATGAAGTGGATATTGCCGCATCGGTGAAGTTTATGATTGAAGTTGCGAAGGCATTTGGTAGCGGTAATTGCCAATTCTATGATGAAGAGCAATTCGCACTGCTTAAATCACTTTATGGTGATGTCTCTTTTTTACAAACCCACGGCCGTCCCCATTGATATCAAAAGATTGATATTAAAAAATAGACACAGTTAACGACCAATCATGCAAACCAGTTATTGCTAAATGAAAAGTAATTAACTGTGCTCTATTACACGGGGGTTATTCTTGAGGCGTTGCCTCTGCACTTGTATGATTCAACGTACTGCTTTCAATCGGAATGATGAGGTTGGCATGGTTCCCTTTTGGGCCAGTATTAATACTAAAATTGACTTTCTGACCAGCTTTTAATGTCCTGTAACCTTCCATTTGTATACAAGAATAATGAGCGAAAATATCTTCGCCCCCATTTTCTGGGCAGATGAAACCAAAGCCTTTGGCGTTGTTGAACCATTTAACTGTACCTGTCTCCATACATCGTCCTTCGTATTTACAAGTTGTGTTTGACATAAATGCATAACCACTATGCATCGACTAAGTATAATTACACATATTGACTGTCTGCAAATCATACTGTAGTGAATTGCCTTCGGACGTCAAGCGATCAATTTGCTGATTTTTGGCGAAGTGATAAAAATTTGATATGGCTAACGCTCTCCAGTTTATTAATTTTGAAGCAGATCACAAAATTTAGGCCATATGAGTTGCGTTAGGTTGCGTGTTACACTGTTATTAAGCGGAAACAGCAATTGATAAAACAAATGATTTTATTTATGTTTTATTGTTATCTTGATTAATAGAAATCATTGATAATAAAGGCTATGCTTAATAAATCTTAACTCCGAGCACGACAAGTAATGAGCGATTTTCTTGGTACATTTAAAACAGATGTTGTTTTTAAAGATGAAGTGGAGCAAGTTTTACAGCCCCCTTCGATGTATAAGGTTATATTAAATAACGATGATTACACTCCAATGGATTTTGTTGTTGAAGTGTTGCAAAAATACTTTTCTTTTGATGAAGAACGCGCTACACAGATAATGTTAGATGTCCATTTTCAGGGGAAAGGGGTTTGCGGTATCTTTACGGCAGAGGTTGCGGAAACAAAAGCGGCACAAGTTAACAGCTATGCGCGCGAACATGAGTACCCTTTGTTGTGCACAATAGAAAAAGTGTGAACTCGCTAATATCAATTTTGGGAGGTGCTTATGCTCAATCAAGAACTGGAGCTGAGTCTAAACGTCGCATTTGCAAAAGCGAAAGATAATCGACATGAATTTATGACAGTGGAGCACCTGTTGCTGGCATTATTGAGTAATGCGTCAGCACGTGAAGCATTGGATGCCTGTAAAGTTGACCTTGTTGTTCTGCGACAAGAGCTTGAGCACTTTATTGCGCAAACGACGCCACTGTTGCCTGAAAATGATAATCGCGATACTCAGCCAACATTAAGTTTTCAACGCGTTCTGCAACGTGCGGTCTTCCATGTTCAATCATCGGGTCGCAATGAAGTAAGTGGCGCTAATGTACTGGTCGCAATATTCAGTGAGCAGGAGTCACAGGCAGCTTATTTATTGCGTAAACATGATGTAAGCCGTTTAGATGTTGTCAATTTTATCTCCCACGGCACGATTAAAGGGGAAGCTTCGGCATCATCCGAGCAAGATACGCCAAACAGCAACGTCAATCATGAAGAACAGCCTGTTTCTGATGATCATATGGATAATTTCACAACCAATCTGAATCAACTGGCTAAACAAGGCAAAATTGACCCGCTGGTAGGGCGTCAGGCAGAGCTAGAGAGAACGATCCAAGTTCTTTGCCGCCGTCGCAAAAACAACCCATTGCTGGTGGGAGAATCTGGCGTTGGTAAAACAGCGATAGCGGAAGGGCTAGCATGGCGCATTGAGCAAGGGGATGTCCCCGAGGTCATGAACGGCTGCACTATCTATTCATTAGATATTGGTTCTTTATTAGCAGGCACTAAATACCGAGGTGATTTCGAAAAACGGTTTAAATCACTGCTAAAAATGCTGGAAAAAGACAGTAAAAGCATTCTATTTATCGATGAAATTCACACGATTATTGGGGCTGGTGCAGCGTCTGGTGGTCAAGTTGATGCGGCAAATTTAATTAAGCCATTGTTATCAGGTGGCCGTATCCGTGTTATTGGTTCAACGACTTATCAAGAGTTTAGTAATATTTTCGAAAAAGATAGGGCGTTGGCACGCCGCTTCCAGAAAATTGATATTGTAGAGCCAACAACCGAAGAAACGGTACGTATCATTAATGGATTAAAACCGAAATACGAATCACACCATGATGTTCGTTATACGGCAAAAGCCATTCAAGCCGCGGTTGATTTGTCGGTTAAATACATCACGGATAGGCATCTGCCAGACAAAGCGATTGATGTTATCGATGAAGCAGGCGCTCGGACACGTTTGGTTGCACCTAGCAAACGTCGGAAAACCATTGGTGTGCCTGAGATTGAATCTGTAGTTGCGCGTATCGCACGTATCCCAGAAAAAACCGTCTCTTCGAGCGATAAAGAGCGCTTAAAAACGTTAGATTCGCGCCTGAAAATGCTAGTGTTTGGGCAAGATGATGCGATCACCGCATTAACAGAAGCTATTAAAATGAGTCGAGCGGGGTTAGGCCAAGATCATAAACCGGTAGGCTCCTTCTTATTTGCAGGCCCTACTGGGGTAGGTAAAACGGAAGTCACAGTCCAACTCGCTAAGGCATTGGATATAAAATTATTGCGCTTTGATATGTCTGAATATATGGAACGGCATACCGTGAGCCGCTTAATTGGTGCACCTCCTGGGTATGTAGGGTTTGATCAAGGCGGGCTTTTGACGGATGCGGTGATTAAACATCCACATTCTGTTGTGCTGCTTGATGAAATTGAAAAGGCGCATCCCGATGTGTTTAATATCCTTCTACAAGTTATGGATCACGGCACACTGACAGACAATAATGGGCGCAAAGCCGATTTCCGTAATGTGATTGTTGTCATGACAACCAATGCAGGGGTTCAAGAAACACAGCGCCGCTCAATTGGCTTTGCAGAGCAAGACAACAGTACGGATGCGATGTCTGAAATTAAGAAAGTCTTCTCGCCTGAGTTCCGTAACCGTCTTGATGGCATTATTTGGTTTAATTCATTATCCATGGATATCATCATACAGGTGGTGGATAAATTCATTGTCGAGCTACAAGCGCAACTTGATGAGAAAGGTGTTTCGATTGAAGTTAGCCAAGAGGCTCGCCGCTGGTTGTGTGAAAAAGGCTATGATAAGGCGATGGGAGCCCGACCTATGGCACGTGTGATCCAGGATAACCTGAAAAAACCATTAGCAAATGAGCTACTGTTTGGTTCGTTAACTAATGGCGGCTCAGTACGTATCGGGCTTGATAATAAAAGTAACACACTGACATATAGCTTCAGTAGCGTGCACAAGGCCTCTCCGGAGGATGCGGTATTCTGACAACAAATAGACCACAGGTGTCTTGTGCACCTGTGGCTGTATCAGGCCTTGCCTGAAGAGATAGAATCAGCGGCTACGGAAAATGATACGGCCTTTGCTCAGGTCGTACGGAGTTAACTCTACAGTTACCTTGTCGCCTGTCAGGATGCGGATATAGTTTTTACGCATTTTTCCAGAAATATGGGCAGTCACAACGTGACCATTTTCCAGTTCAACACGAAACATTGTGTTTGGCAGGGTATCCAGTACTGTGCCCTGCATTTCAATATTGTCTTCTTTGGCCATCTAATCCTCTAAGTCTAATAACCATGATTTTTAACGGGCAAGATAATGCCCAAAAACCCTCACTAAGTAAAGAAATGTTGCATTTTAAAGCGATTTTTCTTGAACAGTATGGGCATAAAATAACGTAAAGCCAAAATTCGCTATTCGAATAATGGCGGTATTTCAATCGATTGCGGTAACCAGCAGGCGGGCTCAATCGCTTTGTTACGCCACCGATAAAGAATATGTAAAAAATCCCGACGGGATATTTCTTTTGCGCCTAATGAGGCGGTATGGTGGTTAAGTACCTGACAATCAAAAAGCTGCCCATTATAGCGCAAAAAATGAAAATAAAATGTAATAAAAGCAAATTTGGAGGCATCATTCATCCGACTGAACATAGATTCCCCACAAAATAGGTGCCCCATGTTCACGCCATACAGGCCGCCAACCAGTTCTTCACCATACCACGCCTCAATAGAATGAGCGATCCCCTGCTCATGAAGTGCCTGATACCCCTCACGCACCTCAGGTAAAATCCATGTTCCTTCGTCACGTATCGCACAAGCTGCGATGACATCTTTGAAGGCATGGTTGACAGTGACGCGATACTTTTGCTTTCTCAATAACTTTTTCATCGAACGGCTAATGTGCAATTCGCCAACCATTAAAACCGCTCTAGGATCGGGTGACCACCATAATGGCATTTCGCCCGGGTTAAACCAAGGGAAAATGCCATCATAGTAGGCAGCCTTCAGCCGATCTGGCGCTAAATCGCCACCAATAGCTAACAGGCCATTAGGTTCCCGCATCGCTTCATGGACGGGCGGGAACAGATAGGAGTCATCATCGAGCTGGTACATGATGTGCCTCACAGGGCCTGCTGTTGTAAATGGCGCTGGCGAAACTGAAAATAGCGGCCTTTTAAATCTAAAAGCGCCTGATGTGAGCCTTGCTCAACAATTTCACCGTTATCCATCACGCAAATAGTATCCATTTGCTCGATACCTTGCATGCGATGGGTGATCACAATTAGTGCCTTATCGGCACATTTCTCTTTTAACAGGGCAAGGATCTGCTGCTCTGTTTGTGCATCAAGCCCTTCGGTTGGCTCATCCATTAAAATTAATGGCGTATTATGTAATAGCGCTCGAGCGATCCCTAAGCGGCGCTGCTCTCCACCCGATAATTGTCGACCACCTTCACCCATCCAAGCGTTAAGTTTTTGCTCATTTTCCAGCAAATTACCAAGACCAACTTGGTCTAACACCTCAATGAGCTGTTTGTCGGTTGCCTTATCGTTAGCGAGCAGTAGGTTATTACGCAAGGTATCACTAAAAATGTGTACCCGTTGTGGAACGACTGACATGAGCGAACGCAGTGCTTGTTCACTATAGTCACTAATATTTTGACCATTAATTTTGATCATACCACTATCAACATCCCATGCTCGAGTGAGTAATTGCAAAAGTGTTGATTTCCCACAACCTGTTTTACCTAATAAGGCGATGTGTTGCCCCGGTAGCAGTGAAAGCGAAACCTGTTTTAAAACTGCGAAAGGTTGCTCGGGGTAAGTAAATGAAATATTGTCGACAACAAGGCTTTCCAATTGGGGAAGGGATAAACCGTTGTCAGGGAATGTTACCTCTGGTTTGGCATCAATTAGCTGAGAAACACGTTCAGCAGAAGCAATCACTTGCCCCATATGCTGAAAAGCAACGGCGACAGGGCCTAAGGCTTCAAAAGCGGCCAGTGCACAGAAGACAAATAAAGCAATGAGTGCTCCTGGGTTAGTATTCCCCCCCACATGATCTGCCGCCATCCACAACAACAAAGTAGCAGTAAAACCAGAGGCAAATAGAATAATGGCTTGAGATACCCCTGTTAGATTGGCTTGCTGTTGTTGGCGCACTTGCCATTGGCTTTCAATATTTGCCAATGTTTGGCGAAAACGGGGAAGCGCTCCAAACAAAGTCAGTTCCGCTTGCCCTTGTAAAGCGGATGTCAGGACAGTGCGGTAATGGGCACGTAAGTAAGTCAGCTCTTGTCCGATGGGCTTACCTGCACGATAAAAGACAAACGGTAAGGTAAATAATAAAAACAGCATAATACAACCGAGTGTCCACGCTAGGCGAGGGTCAAGGAAGCTCAACCCAAAAATCAGGACAAAGATCACGACAAAAGCAGCAAAAATCGGCGATAAAACACGTAAATATAGGTGATCGAGGGTTTCGACATCCGCCACAAGGCGGTTAAGAATTTCCCCTTGGCGGAAGCGGCTGATCCCCCCCGGTGAGAGCGGTAATATTTTACTAAAGGCGAACACACGTAAATGGGCCAAAACTCGGAATGTGGCATCATGGCTAACCAGTCGTTCGGCGTAGCGACCTGCGGTCCGGAAAATAGCGGCACCGCGGACACCAGCAGCAGGCAGCATATAATTAAAATAATAAAGCCCCGGAAAACCTGCAATTGCCGCCCCAGCGAGGAACCACCCTGATAGAGTAAGTAGCCCAATACTGGCAAGTAAAGTCACGATGGCTAAGATCATGCCGAGCAGGATCAAAAACCAGTGTCGGCGATAGAGAGCCAAAAAAGGTAATAGAACTCGCATTATCAAAGCTCCTCACTACGGTGAGCCAACAAGCGGGCAAACGGCCCTTCCGATTGGCTCAATTGTGCATAATGACCACGCTGAATGATTTGACCATTTGCCATCACCCAAATTTGGTCGTAATTAACCGTTTCTTCGAGTAAGTGGGTGACCATAATTGTCGTTTGCTGTTGAGCTAGTTGATTAAGAGTATGCATGACCCGTTTTTCACTGTGCGCATCAAGGCTAGCAGCTGGTTCATCCAGTAATAAAATACGCGATGGCTTTAAGAGTGTACGCGCGACAGCAACACGTTGAGCTTGCCCAACGGATAGCCTGGCAGCATAGTCGCCAAGGCGTGTATTTAAGCCATCAGGTAGCATAGGGAGAAACTCGGAAACATAGGCATCATCAATGGCTTGTTGTATTTCAGCCTCTGAAGCAGTCGGTTTACCTAAGCAGATATTCTCGATAAGCGTTTGTTCTGGTAAATGAGGGTTTTGACCCACCCAGCCAATTAATGCACGCCATTTATCTGGGCAAAGCTCTTTTAGCTCATCCCCATTAATTTTAATCGAGCCTTTATAGGGAAGAAAACCTAACAAAAGATTGAGTAAAGAGCTTTTCCCAGCACCACTTTGCCCGACAACAGCGATACGCTGTTGTGGCTCGATAGTAAAATCGAGAGGACCGACAAGACGTTGACCGTCGTGGGAATAGATTTCTAACTTATTTGCTTCAATTTGAATGGGTTTATCTTGCGGTGTCTTATCCCCAGTTTCTGTTTTTTGTTCGCCATCGCTTTCTAACAATGTCACCAAACTTTCTGCTGCGCCTACCGCTTGAGCTTTGGCATGATAATAGGTGCCTAAATCACGTAGAGGTTGGAAAAACTCAGGCGATAAAATTAATGCCAGAAAACCGGCAAACATGGTGACTGGTAACCCATAGCTTCCAAAATTTAATTCGCCAAGATAGGAAAAACCGAAATAGACGGCTACGATAGCGATTGAAATTGAGGCGAAAAACTCAAGCACACCAGAGGAGAGGAAAGCCATTCTAAGGACTTCCATGGTTCTTGAGCGAAAGTCTTCGGTAGATTCACGAATTTGTTGCACTTCTGCTTTTTCACGGAAAAACAGTCGTAATGTATCTAAGCCGCGTAACCGGTCGAGAAAACTACCGCTGAGGCGACCTAAAGCAACAAAGTTACGTCGGTTAGCATCTGCGGCACCGAGTCCCACTAAGGCCATAAAAATGGGGATCAACGGGGCGGTTGCAAACAAGATTAAGGCGGCGGCCCAGTTAAATGGGAAGATGGCAATCAAGATCATAATAGGGATGATGCCAGCAAGATACATTTGTGGTAGATAGCGCGAATAGTACTCTTGCATATCTTCTATCTGCTCTAGAACGATAGTCGCCCAGCTACCGGCTGGTTTACCTTTTACCCATACAGGGCCTAGCGCTTGTAGCTTATTTAAGACCATGTTGCGTACTTCTTGGCGTACAACTTGACCACAACGAAAGCCCACTCGCTCTCTAATAACCGTTAGGAGTGCGCGTAGCACAAATACGGCAAGGAGTAGGATAAAAGGGGTCAGAAGTTGCTCTCGTGGAGTGTGTTCCATAATCAGAGCTTGCAATATTACCGCCAAGAACCACGCTTGTGCGATAATCAGCAGACCACTAACAACGCCTAATAGCATAGATATACGCAGCCAACGTTTTGCGGATGTACTATGCTGTTTCAACCAACGTACCAATTCAGTCTGTCTTGTTTTATCCATAATGATCAGTGTGCAGGTATAGTTTTATATTGAGAGTGTGCCGCTAGCTAAAATAAGCCAATGGATTAAAGCTTAACGGAGTTTTTACCTATCATAGCAGCTTATTCGCGATATGTTGCATAATAAAAGTGTGTTATTAAAATAGCACAGATGATTGTTATCAATATGTTTTATAAAGGTAAATGATAATTGTCATCCATGCAAAACTAAAATCAATAAGGTAGTTAAACCTGTTAGAGCGATGTCGGTGAGTTTACAAGATGTGTGGCATTTAGCATACAAGGGATAAGCTGTAGGTTCATAACAACGAATGGCTTTACATAAATGAGTAAAGCCATTTATCACGCATAAATATTATTGCTCTGGTACCACTTGTAGCCATTCTTTAGGCACTAATTTAAATTGACCATTTAATAATTTATCCCATGCGTTATCTCGCTGTGCCACCGAATCATAATGACTGATTTGGTGATCAATAAACTTCCAATCAGTTATTTGATATTGCCAAATAGTACAGGCTAAAGAATCACTCTTAGGGGAAGCACGGCATATGATAACCTCATTTTGCCCATCTTGATTGATATCTGCCATAAAACCTAGGCAATGAGGTGGATGATAATTATTGATGCAGCTCGATTCGCGTGTTTGGGACCACCAACTTTCCGGCAATTCGGCACTATTTTTTGCGATAATTATGGCCTCTTTGGGGGATTTACTCATTTTTTCATTACCAATATCGATATCTGTATAGAGTAGAGCGGTGTAATTGGGATTTAATTTGAGCTTTTCGATAGCTTGTTGGCCTTTGGGCCCGAGTTCTTTTAAGGCAAAAGCGAGCCGAGGGTTAACGTCAATTTTACCATTTTCGATACTGGCTAATATGCTGTTTGCGGTAATACGGTTAAAATCAGCAATCGGACTACTAATCATAAGGATGGCAGCCATTAGCCCTACAATCCCTACTTTGTTTATGGTACCTAAAGATTTTGCCCAAAGCGTTCTTCGGCGAATAATAGCAAAGCTGTAGGCGAAAATAATGACGGTGAAAAAGAGTGCGATGCTAAAGGCATAGAGGCGAGAGACACTCCAACTGTATTGGTTGACACGCACTAAAATGCCGTAAAGTGAAAAAAGTGAGAAAAAATTCAATAAAATGATACTAGACAGCGTTAAGGTGTTTAGCCATGTAAAACGTTGGTATTGGTGGTGTCCATTCCCATAGGTCAAATTAATTAAAATGATATTTAAAGCCAAGAACCACAGTATTGCGCTAGCCCCCACCTCTAATATCGATAGTTTCATCACAAATGAAAATAAAAAACCACCGACAAATATGGCAGCAATAAGATGGAGTATTATCAGGAAAAAGCGGGCGATATAATGGATAAATTGGCTAAAGCGAAACTCAAATATTGAGCGTAAAAAAACCAGCCCAATATTAAATCCTAAAGTGAAACCTGAATATAAAGTAAAATTGTTATCAATAAGCTGACTAAGAGTAGAGAGATTGACAATCGTAAATAAAAAACTGGCGAGATAAAGTAAAATAACCAGAAGCCCACCAATGACGGTGGCAATAATCATTAATAGCGTATTTTTAATATAAAAATCGAGTAAGTGGCTATAATCAATATGCCATCTACCCACTAACTGACGTGTCTGCAACCAAGGTAGCAAAAAGAAAAAAAGAACAATTAAGGTAGCAAAGGCAGTAAATTGAGGTTGACTGTAACTTAATTCTAAGTTCTTTGCATCCCATAGCGTGATCCAGACTGTTAATACAGCAATGATCAAGATATTAGTATAGAAAATAGCTGATTTGGCATTCGTAATTAAGTAACTGACAGCAGAAGGTACAAAAATTGCGACCATAAAAGGAAGATAGGTATATGGGGCGCTTAAATTATAGATGAACGAGAATGAAGAGTCCGTTGACAATACAATCAAGGTCGATTGGATAATAGCAAGTAGAGCGACAAAAAGGTAGGCATAGCGGCTGATAGCTTCTCGTTGTATTTGTTGACCCATAATATTTCCTAGCGCGAATTGTCAAAAATAATGTATCAATAATTTGATTATTGTAGATTGATGGAGGAAACTCCCCTATGAACTTACTCTGAAAAAAAAGGAACTTATCCTATAAAGAGGGGGCAAAAAAGGCACCTATTTGAGGTGCCTAAAATGATCAGGATGGATGTGGTTATACTATTTTTTATCCGCTAAACCATCTAAGTAGCGTTCTGCGTCTAGGGCAGCCATACAGCCTGTACCTGCTGATGTAATTGCTTGACGATAAATATGATCCATTACATCACCTGCGGCAAAGACTCCTGGGATAGAGGTTTGCGTTGCATTACCATGTGTACCGGATTGCACTTTGATATAGCCATTTTCTAAATCTAGCTGGCCATCAAAGATAGCGGTATTTGGGCTGTGACCAATCGCGATAAATGCCCCCATCACCTCTAATTCTTCAGTTTCATCGGTTTTGGTATTACGCAAACGGACGCCTGTCACGCCCATATCGTCACCGAGTACTTCATCAAGTGTACGGTCGGTATGCAGCGTAATATTGCCGTTCTTCACTTTATCCATTAGGCGATCAACTAGGATTTTTTCTGCGCGGAAGCTATCACGACGGTGAACCAAATGGACTTCTGAGGCAATGTTGGATAGATAAAGGGCTTCTTCAACCGCAGTATTACCTCCGCCGACAACAACCACTTTTTGATTACGATAGAAGAAGCCGTCACAAGTTGCACAAGCAGAAACGCCACGGCCTTTAAAGGCTTCTTCAGAAGGTAAGCCGATATAACGCGCCGATGCACCTGTCGCAATAATCAGGGCATCACAGGTATATTCGTTTTCATCGCCAAAAAGACGGAAAGGGCGCTGCTTAAGATCAACCTTATTAATATGATCTGAGATAATTTCTGTTTGGAATTTGGTCGCGTGTTCATACATGCGATCCATCAAACCTGGACCAGTCAAGCCTTCAGGGTCACCCGGCCAGTTCTCAACCTCAGTCGTAGTGGTTAACTGACCGCCTTTTTCCACGCCAGTAATCAGAGCTGGACTTAAGTTTGCGCGTGCAGCATAAACTGCCGCTGTGTATCCTGCTGGGCCAGAACCCAAAATGATTAGCTTGCGATGTATGGCTGTGCTCATGAATACCTCATTTTCAGTATAAAAATAGCGATAATGGGATTGTAGGAGAATTGGCAAGCTAAAAAAAGTGATTTAAATACTAAGTAAATTATAGCTGAGCTATTTTTGCGATAGATAATAGTGATTAAAGTGAAAATTTAGTATGGCAAGTATGCTTATGTCACGTGGTAGGATTTTTAGGAATATTCCTGAATCCGGACAGCGAAACGTTTAAATAGAAAAAAAATCGAAATCTTGTACTGATTTTTATTCATTTGCTTTGACAATCGGCTGTGCATTTGCGAAAACATCTATGTAAGAGTTAATTATCTAGTAGACCAATGCAAATGGTGTGTTTTTGTTCTTGCCGGAAAGTTAACTTTACAGCACTTATAACTTAACAAACAGGTGATCATTGTGAACAGGGGTTCTGTTCACGTCGATTTCAGCATTGCGCATAAAATTTGCTCCTGAACACGAATACCTAAATAAATAAAGTATGAGCGAGGATGGTGCTGTTTTATAGGTGTGGAAAATAACAATTAGAGAAAGAGAGATAAAGAGATGATTGATAATAAAAAGCGTCCAGGAAAAGACCTTGACCGTATTGATAGGAATATACTTAACGAATTACAGAAAGATGGGCGTATCTCAAACGTAGAACTGTCTAAGCGTGTTGGTTTGTCACCAACGCCATGTTTGGAGCGTGTGCGTCGTCTGGAAAGACAAGGGTTTATTTCTGGCTATACAGCACTTTTGAATCCTCACTACTTAGATGCTTCACTCTTGGTGTTCGTTGAAATTACACTAAACCGTGGCGCACCAGATGTGTTTGAGCAATTCAACACAGCGGTTCAAAAGCTTGAAGAGATCCAAGAATGTCACTTAGTTTCTGGTGATTTCGATTATCTGTTGAAAACGCGTGTGCCAGATATGTCCGCTTACCGTAAACTGCTTGGTGAGACTCTTCTACGTCTACCGGGTGTGAACGATACTCGTACGTACGTCGTTATGGAAGAAGTGAAGCAAAGTAACCGCTTGGTTATTAAAACACGCTAATAGGCTTGTATAGTCTCATTTCTGCACAACATCATTTATGGTTGTCGCACTGCAGTTTCAACGCTGAGTTTACTCAGCGTTGTTCCGTTTTAGAGGCCAATATTTTATCTCTCTTAGCGCTTTTTTGACTCTGTTTCCGATTAAAGGCACAGCGTCGATATGATTTTTTCTGAAAATAGGCTAAATAGCTGTAACTCTTCGTTTTAATCTATTGATATTAAAGCCATAAATAATTAAGATTTTTAACGTAAAATAGAAATTGAATCCTCAACTGTAAGATGAAATACTGCATCTTGCTGTGTCTACAGTCGTTTAGTTTGCCTGAGAGGCAACAAGTCACGCACAAGAAGGTGATTGGTGTTAGAATGGCTTTCAATATGTGCTTATCATCATTGCGAATTCAAGTGAGTTCGTTTCGGCATGGGTGACATCATCAGTCAGTAAAGAAACAGTAATGAGCCAAGAATATACAGAAGACAAACACGTTCGATTAAAAAAACTCAGTAGTGGAAGACGGCTACTCGAAGTCATTTTGCTTGCCATTTGTTTAAGTGCCATTTTCTTAATGGTGGCATTAATGAGTTTCAATCCTTCAGATCCAAGCTGGTCGCAAACCACATGGAATGCACCGGTTAAAAATTTGGGGGGAAGTGTTGGCTCTTGGAGTGCGGATATTCTCTTTTCGGCTTTTGGGATTTTAGCATTTGCAATTCCACCTCTACTGCTACTCGGTTGTTGGGCGATTTACCATTATGAAAGCCAACGTCGTTATATTGACTTCTTTTCGTTGTCATTGCGCTTAATTGGTGGGTTAGCGCTGATCCTCTCATCATGCGGTCTTGCTGCGCTTAACTTTGACGACTTACCGAATTTCGCGTCCGGTGGGGTGATTGGCAGTGTGTTTAGTAATGCGATCATGCCATGGTTTAATTCTTTAGGTGCAACACTGGCATTGCTCTTTTTATGGGCAATTAGCTTTACACTGTTTACGGGCTGGTCATGGTTGACGATTGCCGAAAAAATTGGTGCGGCGGTATTAATTCCTATCACATTAATGACTAATCGTGCGCGCGGCGATGATTATGATGCGTATGATGTTGAAGAAACAGAAGATGCGTTACAGCGGGCGCAGGAGGCAGAGCGCCAAGCGATTGATAATGTAGACAGTGACGATGTTTTGTTCTCCGCTCCCTCAATTAGTGAATTAGCCGCAGTAGAAACCGAAGAGGTTCAACCCACAGAAGAAGCGGCTCCTTTGGCTGCCAATCAACCTATTGATGAAGTTGAAGAACCCCTTGCGTTTTCAGCTTCTGAGCCGCAAGAAGCTTATCATTTTGAAGTGCCGGATGATTATCAACCTGTTGTGTATGATAGGGATTTCCAATTCAAAACCAGTGAGCCTCAGGCACAAGTCGCGGAGCCAACAGGCTACCAACCTGAAAGCCATAATGTATCTCCAGAGAATGGTGTGGTTAACCAACCTGCCAATCATTATACACATGAGCGTTGGGGGGCAGAGGCACAACCTGCTGCAACGACACCGACAGAACATACTGATAATCCATCATTAGCAAACCCAACAGGGCAGCAAAATGTATCGATGCCAGCTTCTTCTATCAGTGAGGCGGTTTCACAGGCAAGTGGGCGATCAGTAACAGATAGGCTAGCCGATCCCGCTGCATTGGCAGCCGCTGGTATTTCCGTTGCGGCTCTTGAGCGCCACGCCCAGGTTAAACAAAATATGGAGCCTGAATTGCCTCGCCCAAATCCTGTTCGGTTACCAACCCGTCGGGAGCTATATGGCATTCGCATTCCTTCTCAACGTGATGCTGAACTTCAGCGCCGTAAAGAAGAAGCTTTGCAACGTGAGCAGATATATCAACAATGGTCTGCTGCGTCAGAGAATGAACCACAACAAGATGAAGAACAAGAAAATAGGCTCCGTGAGCAATTTTTGCAGCAACAGCGCGAACGGTACGGCAGTGATATTGAGCATCATGATGAGACTGAGTCACCAATATCTCATCAGGCTGAAGTGACGCCAACGCCAGAAAAAGTGGTTCATTATACTCAACCTGAAATAGAGCATCGTTGGTCTTCTGCGCCCGCTTCTGTTGAACAAACTGAGCAAAATACTCATCACTTTAGCCAGTCTAAAAATACCTTCTCAGCGCAAGATGATGATGAGAATGCGGGTTATAAAGTTGAACCTAAATTCGATCTAAGTGAACATATTTCGGTATTAGATGAATTTTCGCCAGTTAATGATTTGGTTAATGAAGAGCCTGCAGATCCTTTATTTATGCCGTCATTTAGTGCAACGAGCGTGGAGAATACAAACAATACACCTCAAGTGAATGAGGTGACAAAACATGTCGCTCCAACACCGGATATCTCTGCTAATCAGTCGCACACTTTTGCTCCGCTGCAACAACCACAACAACCGGAGCCGCAGCAAGACAGCTTGTTCCATCCGTTCTTGGTACGCAATGATCAACCATTGCCAAAACCAACGACGCCTATGCCTTCTTTGGATTTGTTAACTACGCCACCAACACAAGAAGAGCCTGTTGACATGTTTAAATTAGAGCAGACAGCACGGTTGATTGAAGCTCGCTTAAATGACTATCGGGTGAAAGCGGAAGTGGTCGGCTTCTCTCCGGGGCCAGTGATCACTCGATTCGAGCTAGATTTGGCACCGGGGGTAAAAGCGGCGCGGATCTCCACTTTATCGAGAGACCTTGCCCGTTCACTTTCTACCACAGCGGTGAGGGTTGTTGAAGTGATCCCCGGCAAGCCATATGTGGGGCTTGAATTACCGAACGAAAAACGCCAAACAGTCTATTTAAGAGAAGTACTGGACTGTGACGAATTTAGGCATAGTGCATCACCGTTAACAATGGTGTTGGGTAAAGATATCGAAGGCGATCCGGTTATTGCGGATTTGGCGAAAATGCCACACTTACTCGTTGCGGGGACAACAGGCTCAGGTAAATCGGTAGGGGTCAACGCGATGATCCTCAGTATTTTGTATAAATCGAAACCTGACGATGTCCGTTTTATCATGATCGACCCGAAAATGTTGGAACTGTCTATTTATGAAGGCATTCCACATTTGCTGACAGAAGTCGTGACTGACATGAAAGATGCTGCTAACGCATTGCGTTGGTGCGTCAATGAAATGGAACGTCGCTATCGCTTAATGTCGGCGCTTGGCGTACGTAATCTTGCTGGCTACAACGATAAAATTAAAGCTGCCGAAGAGATGGGGCGACCTATTCCTGACCCACACTGGAAACCGAGTGACAGCATGGAAACTGAGCATCCAATGCTGAAAAAAGAACCCTATATTGTCGTCATGGTTGATGAATTTGCTGACTTGATGATGACGGCAGGGAAAAAAGTTGAAGAGTTGATTGCTCGCCTAGCGCAAAAAGCACGTGCAGCAGGTATCCACCTAGTATTGGCAACTCAGCGCCCGTCAGTGGATATCATTACAGGTTTAATTAAAGCAAACATACCTACGCGTATTGCCTTTACAGTATCAAGTAAAATTGACTCTCGGACTATCCTCGATCAAGGTGGCGCAGAGTCATTATTGGGAATGGGGGATATGCTGTATTTACCACCTAACTCATCGATTCCTGTTCGTGTCCATGGGGCATTTGTCCGTGACCAAGAAGTGCACGCGGTGGTGAATGATTGGAAAGCCCGCGGTCGCCCAGAATATATTGATAGCATTACCAAATGCAGCGATGAAAATGAAGGGGGCGGTTATGATAGCGCAGAGGAAGAGTTGGATCCTCTGTTTGATCAAGCCGTCGAGTTTGTTGTAGAGAAACAACGCGTTTCTATTTCAGGTGTTCAACGTCAGTTCCGCATTGGTTATAACCGCGCTGCGCGAATTGTTGAGCAAATGGAAACGCAAGGGATTGTCAGTGAGCCGGGACATAATGGAAATCGCGAAGTGCTTTCCCCACGGCAAGCTGATTACTAACCTTGTTGTCGATGAGTTGCGAGAGCAATAATAAAGGCATAGCGCCTATTAAGGTATCAATAAAAGGTCTTTGTTCGATGAAAAAAATGATGTTATTGGGGGCGTTGGCTCTAAGTTTACATATCGGCTCAGTACTGGCAGATGCCAGCCAAGACCTTCAGGATCGCCTGAATAAGGTCAATAGCTTCCACGCTAGCTTCTCTCAAAAAGTCACCAGCCCAGAAGGTGACCTCGTACAAGAAGGTGTGGGGGAATTATGGCTTCAGCGCCCTAATTTATTCAATTGGAATATGACGTCACCTGATGAAAGTGTTTTAGTGTCTGATGGCAAAAATTTATGGTTTTATAACCCGTTTGTTGAGCAAGTCACTGTCACTAACTTAGCGGATGCGACTCAAGATACCCCATTTTTATTGATTACACGTAATAACCCAAGAGATTGGAAACAGTACTCTATTATTCAGCAAGGTAATACATTCGACTTAAAACCCAAGTTGAGTAATGGCACATTAAAACGTTTTTCAATTACGGTTTCTCCAGAAGGCACCATTGAGAAGTTTTCAGCCGTTGAGCAAGATGGGCAAACAAGTGCTTACCAATTGAAAGAACAAAAAAATGGTAATGTCGATAAGCGTAAGTTTACATTCACTGTGCCGGAAGGGGTCACATTGGATGACCAACGCTCAGGTGGTAAATAAGAGGAAATAGTGGGCAACCTATCACTCGATTTTTCACAAAATGAATTTCAACCTCTGGCAGCGCGTATGCGCCCAGAGGTTCTTGAACAGTATATAGGCCAAAAACATTTGCTTGCTGAAGGTAAACCATTACCCAGGGCAATAAAAGCAGGTCATTTACATTCAATGATTTTGTGGGGGCCACCAGGAACAGGCAAAACCACATTAGCCGAAATTATTGGTCACTATGCACAGGCAGATATTGAACGTATTTCTGCCGTTACGTCCGGTATTAAAGAGATCCGTGAAGCGATAGAGAAAGCTCGCCAAAATCGAGATGCGGGTCGTAGGACTATTTTATTTGTTGATGAAGTGCATCGTTTTAATAAAAGTCAGCAAGATGCGTTTTTACCACACATTGAAGATGGCACCATTACTTTTATCGGCGCAACCACAGAAAATCCTTCGTTTGAACTCAATTCCGCATTATTGTCGCGTGCACGGGTCTATCTACTGAAATCTTTAACGGTAAGCGATATTGAAGATGTGTTGCAGCAAGCCATGGAGGATCCCAAGCGAGGCTTAGGCGGGCAAAATGTGATTTTACCCGATACCACTCGTCAATTAATTGCCGAGTTGGTTAATGGTGATGCCCGTCGCTCCCTCAATCTTTTAGAGATGATGGCGGATATGGCGGAAACCGATAGCCATGGTCAGCGTATTTTAACGGCTGAATTACTAAAAGAAGTCAGCGGTGAACGTACAGCGCGCTTTGATAATAAAGGTGATCGTTATTACGATTTAATCTCTGCCTTGCATAAATCAGTACGAGGCTCGGCTCCCGATGCCGCTTTATATTGGTATGCGCGGATTATTACCGCAGGTGGTGATCCACTTTATGTGGCTCGGCGCTTGCTGGCTATCGCATCTGAAGATGTAGGGAATGCCGACCCGCGAGCGATGCAGGTCGCTATTTCCGCATGGGATTGCTTCACTCGGGTTGGTCCTGCGGAAGGTGAGCGTGCGATTGCTCAAGCTATTGTTTACTTGGCATGTGCACCAAAAAGTAATGCAGTTTACACGGCTTATAAAGCCGCGTTAGCGGATGCGCAAATGCAGCCTGATTATGATGTACCTGCCCATTTACGTAATGCACCGACAAAACTGTTGAAAGAATTAGGGGCGGGGAAAGAGTATCGCTATGCTCATGACGAAGAAAATGCTTATGCAGCCGGTGAGGTTTATTTCCCACCTGAAATGCAACATACCCAATATTACCACCCAACGAATCGTGGTTTAGAAGCGAAAATAGCAGAAAAATTAAACTGGTTAGCGCAACAGGATCAAAATAGCCCAACAAAACGCTATCGCTAATGTGGGCAATGCGGTAAGGTTATAAGAAATATTTTTTATAAAATTATTTAGGTCGCCTTCACAATAGGCGGCTTGATGGTGTAACGAGTATAATGCCGGAATGTGTTATACTCCCTTTCAATATTGACTAACAATAATCACAGGATAAGCATGCTCGATCCCAATTTACTGCGTACGGAGCTAGACGCGGTTGCTGAAAAACTGGCTCGCAGGGGTTTTACCCTTGATGTGGAAAAGCTGCGTGAATTAGAAGAACGCCGCAAAGTTTTGCAAGTTGAAACTGAATCCCTGCAGGCAGAGCGTAATTCGCGATCGAAATCCATTGGTGCAGCTAAGGCGCGTGGTGAAGATATCGAGCCTTTACGTCAGGAAGTGAACCAGTTAGGCGAAAAATTAGATGCTGCTAAGTTAGCATTAGATAAGCTGCAACAAGAGATCCGTGATATTGCATTAAGTATCCCGAATATGCCTGATGATGCTGTTCCTGATGGGAAAGATGATTCAGATAACGTTGAGGTTGCCCGTTGGGGTGAACCACGCCAATATGACTTTGAAATTAAAGATCATGTTAGCCTTGGCGAACTCGCTGGTGGTCTAGATTTCCCTGCGGCCGTTAAACTGACAGGCGCGCGTTTTGTGGTGATGAAAGGGCAAATTGCTCGTTTACACCGTGCACTGGCTCAGTTTATGCTGGATTTGCATACTGAACAGCATGGCTATCAAGAGCTGTATGTACCGTATTTGGTTAACCATGATACGCTTTATGGCACTGGTCAATTACCTAAATTTGGTGAAGATCTGTTCCATACTAAGCCGCTTGAAGAAGAAGCGGAAAGTACTTATGCATTGATCCCAACAGCAGAAGTGCCGGTCACCAACTTAGTACGTGATGAAATCCTTGATGAAGATGCATTACCACTAAAAATGACTGCGCATACACCATGCTTCCGTTCAGAAGCGGGTTCTTATGGCCGTGACACGCGTGGGCTTATCCGTATGCACCAATTTGATAAAGTCGAATTGGTACAAATAGTGCATCCTGAGAAATCGATGGAAGCATTGGAAGAGCTAACCGGTCACGCGGAGAAAGTGCTGCAATTACTGAAATTACCCTATCGTAAAGTGATCCTTTGCACTGGTGATATTGGTTTTGGTTCACGTAAAACCTATGACTTGGAAGTTTGGTTACCAGCTCAGAATACCTACCGTGAGATTTCTTCGTGCTCAAATATGTGGGATTTCCAAGCTCGCCGTATGCAAGCACGTTTCCGCAGTAAAGGTGACAAGAAAACACAGTTGGTGCATACACTGAATGGTTCTGGTCTTGCTGTTGGTCGTACGTTGGTTGCTGTATTGGAGAATTACCAATTAGCAGATGGTCGTATTGAAGTACCAGAAGTATTGCGCCCATATATGAAAGGCCTAGAGTACATCGGTTAATCAAGTTAAATTAACTAAAACAGAAAACGCCACTTATTAGTGGCGTTTTTTTTACAACCCACTGATACGTTGCTGGTTATTATGCTTCACTATTAACGGTTGTTACAGGATAAGAAACTAAGGGTTTGATCTCTTTAAGCACGAACATACTTTGCATTTCTTTAATACCAGGAAGCCGTCGGATCACAGACATCGCGAAATCGGCATAGGAATCTAAATCATGGGAAACCACTTGCAATAAAAAGTCGGCATCTCCCCCGATGCTGTAGCATGAAACAACATTTTCTAACTCACTGACTTCTTGTTCAAATTTCTTTGCTTCCGTTTCACTATGGCTGTCGATAGTGACACGCACAAAAACCATAACACCTAAACCAATTTTTTTGCGGTTAAGAATAGCTCGATAGCCTTGGATCACATCATCGTCTTCTAATTTACGGACGCGTCGCCAGCAAGGGGATGCTGACATACCGACTTTATCAGCGAGTACTTGATTTGTAATACGTGCATCGTCTTGAAGGAGCTTAAGAATCTTGATTTCTGTCTTATCTATTGCCATAGCGGGTATTTCCTTTCGGAATATATTTATACATAGGTAATTTTTTTCTTTTGGCTACTTTACTACAGATAAGATAGGCAGCAAATTTCTATTTATTGATGACATAATTGTTACAGTTCACGACCAGAAGAACCTTATGTTATCAAAAATTATGAAAAGGGGATTTTATGCAATTTGATGCATCTATTCATCGTTGTGCCATCATCGTCAATCAAGATCTAGCATTAGGGTTTGCTATGAATGCTGCAAGTATCATTGGTGTAGGGATAGGCAACAAAATTACCCAATTAATAGGGAATGATTTAATGAGTGCAGATAATATTTATTATCCTGGGGTCATCAGTGCATCATTACCTATATTAAAAAGCTCGCCTGAGCGAATAAAGCAAATTCAAAAAGAAATAGCAGAGCATGAAGATATTTATATATTACCTTTTAGTTTAATTGCTCAGTCTTGTAAAAGTTATGATGACTACACTCAAAAATTAACTAACACTCTAGATCAAGAAATTCAATTAGCAGCTATTGGTTTGGTAGGGAATAAAAATAGCATCAATAAATTAACCGGTAATTTATCATTATTTAAATAAGCGTTATATCTCGCCATTCTACTGTAGGTTAATCATATGATAAGCATAACACAATTGCTCTCTTATGCGAGTGCATTGGCGATTGCTGCCGTTATTCCAGGGCCCGGAATGACCGCAGTCGTCGCACGTACCTTGAAGGGTGGCGTAACAATGGGGTTTGCACTACTGAGTGGATTAATTTTAGGGGATATTATTTATCTCTCTTTTGCGATATTCGGCCTAGTATTCGTTGCTGACCACTTAGCCGCGATCTTTAATTTAATTTATTGGTTTGCTGCACTGTATTTATTTTGGTTAGCTTATGTCTTTTGGCGCCACGATGCCCAACCATTAAATACTGTAGGTGCTATATCAAAAAAGCAGTTAGCTATTGTGAGTGTTTCCGGTCTTGCCATTACATTAAGTAATCCAAAAACAATCGCTTTTTATATGGCAATATTACCGTTAGTCATTTCTTTAAATGAAATTACTATAACGATTTGGAGCACAGTATTAGTTCCAACTACGTTATTAATATTACTTTTAGTTGGTATGATATTTATCTTTGGTGCAAAGAAGGCAAGTAAATTTTTATCGAGTACGAAATCGCAGAGAGTGATTTTTCGAGGAACCGCTTTGATCATGTTTGCCGCAGCTATTGGTATGCTGTTTAAAACACAATAAAGGATAATGGCTCTACATGAGTGTAGAGCCATTAGGGTGTTTAATACATGACCTTGTGGCCGTAGCTTTCAAGGATGCTTTTGACACGTTCCATGATCTCTTTTGAAGGGGGCTTAACGCCATCGAGTTTATACTCCTCGCCCATGGTTTCCCATTTATGTTTGCCTAACTCATGGTAGGGGAGCAATTCGATTTTCTCGATGTTTTTCATATCCTTGGTAAATTCGCCGAGCAGATGAACAGAGTGGTCATCATCACTCCAGCCGGGAACAACGACATAACGCACCCAAGTTTTTTGGTTACGTTTGGCAAGATAACGAGCGAACTCGAGTGTCCGGTGATTAGAAACGCCGACCAATGTTTGGTGAATATCATCGTTGAGCTGTTTTAAATCGAGCATAACAAGATCGGTCACCTCCATTAGCTCATCAATCACGGGATCATAGCGACGTACAAAGCCGTTTGTATCAAGGCAAGTATGGATATTTTGCGCTTTACATGCACGGAACCAATCACGAACAAATTCAGCTTGTAAAATCGCTTCGCCGCCCGATGCCGTTACGCCACCACCTGTGGCATTCATAAAGTGGCGATAAGTAACAGCTTCTTTCATTAACTCTTCGACGGTAACCATCTTACCGGTATGGGTGTCCCAAGTATCACGGTTATGACAATATAAGCAGCGCATTAAGCAGCCTTGAAAAAAGACAATAAAGCGAATACCAGGGCCATCAACAGTACCACAAGATTCAAAGGAATGGATACGTCCCAGCGTCGCAGGAGGCGCAGTGGTGCTTAAATCAGCGGTTGGAATAATATTGGTTGTTGTCGACATAGCAGGAACTCCAAAAATACCTGTTATACTTAAATATATCGTTATTAGTGGGTAATTGACTTAAAGTATTCAGGTTTAGTTCTAAAAAAGCCCCATAAGGCTGGGGCTTTTTAGTTATTTTAATTGACTTATTAACCTAATTATTACATTGAACTTGTGAAAGTACGAGTAATAACGTCTTGCTGTTGTTCTTTAGTCAGTGAGTTAAAGCGCACTGCATAACCAGAAACACGGATAGTTAACTGAGGATACTTCTCTGGGTTTTCCATCGCATCCAACAGCATTTCACGGTTCATTACGTTGACGTTCAGGTGCTGACCGCCTTCGATAGAAGCTTCATGGTGGAAGTAACCATCCATTAGACCGGCTAAGTTCGCTTTACGAACCTCATCATCTTTACCTAATGCATTTGGTACGATAGAGAAGGTATAAGAGATACCATCTTTCGCGTAAGCAAATGGCAGTTTAGCGACAGAAGTCAGTGAAGCCACAGCACCTTTTTGGTCACGTCCGTGCATTGGGTTTGCACCTGGTCCGAATGGTGCGCCAGCACGACGACCATCTGGTGTGTTACCTGTTTTCTTACCATAAACCACGTTAGAAGTGATTGTCAGGATAGATTGAGTTGGTACTGCATTGCGGTAAGTCGGCAGTTTCTGAATTTTCTTCATGAAACGTTCAACTAAGTCACAAGCAATATCATCGACGCGAGGGTCGTTGTTACCAAATTGTGGGTATTCACCTTCGATTTCAAAGTCAATTGCAATGCCGTCTTCGTCACGAATTGGTTTTACTTTCGCATATTTAATTGCGGACAGTGAGTCAGCAGCGACAGATAGACCTGCGATACCACAAGCCATTGTGCGGTAAACGTCACGGTCATGCAGTGCCATCAGAGCCGCTTCATAGCTGTATTTGTCATGCATATAGTGAATGATATTCAATGCAGTGACATACTGAGTTGCTAACCAATCCATAAAGTGATCCATACGATCCATCACAGTATCGAAGTCAAGTACTTCGTCCATGATAGGAGCGTGTTTAGGACCTACTTGCATTTTCAGTTTTTCATCAATACCACCATTGATGGTATACAGCATGGTTTTCGCTAAGTTAGCGCGAGCACCAAAGAACTGCATTTGTTTACCAACTACCATTGGGCTGACGCAACATGCGATAGCATAGTCATCGTTGTTGAAATCTGGGCGCATTAAGTCATCGTTTTCATACTGAACTGATGAAGTATCGATAGAGACTTTTGCAGCGAATTTTTTGAAGCTAATTGGCAGTTTCTCTGACCACAGGATAGTCATGTTAGGCTCTGGAGAAGGGCCCATGGTATACAGTGTATTCAAGAAACGGAAGGTGTTTTTAGTCACCAGTGTACGGCCATCAAGACCCATACCTGCTAGAGATTCTGTTGCCCAAATTGGGTCACCAGAGAACAGCTCATCGTATTCAGGAGTACGTAGGAAACGAACCATACGTAGCTTCATGACTAAGTGGTCAATCAGCTCTTGTGCTTCTTGCTCTGTCAGTTTACCAGCTTCAAGGTCACGTTGGATATAAATGTCTAAGAAGGTTGAAACACGACCAAATGACATTGCCGCGCCGTTTTGTGATTTCACTGCCGCTAGGTAAGCGAAGTAAGTCCACTGAACCGCTTCTTTAGCGTTAGTCGCAGGACCTGAAATGTCATAACCATATTTTGCAGCCATTTCTTTGATTTGGCCTAATGCACGGTGCTGTTCAGCAATTTCTTCGCGCAATTGAATGGTCATTTGCAGGTCTTCACCGTTCTCTAATCTTTCTTGCAGTGAAGTGAACTGATTAAATTTGTCTTTCATCAGGAAATCAATACCGTACAGAGCAACACGACGGTAGTCACCGATGATACGACCACGACCATATGCGTCAGGCAGACCGGTTAAGATACCTGATTTACGGCATTTTAGAATGTCTGGAGTGTAAACATCGAAAACGCCTTGGTTATGGGTTTTGCGGTATTCAGTAAAGATTTTTTTCAGGCTAGGATCTAAAGTGCGATCATAGGCTTTACATGAATTTTCCACCATTTTGATCCCACCGAATGGGATAAGTCCACGTTTTAGAGGTGCATCAGTTTGCAGACCAACGATTTGTTCTAAATCTTTGGCGATGTAACCCGCATCATGGGAAGTGATCGTTGATGCAACATCAGTGTCAAAATCAACGGGGGCATGAGTACGGTTTTCGATTTTGATTCCTTCCATGACTTTTTCCCACAGCGCATCTGTTGCTGGGGTAGAGCCTGCTAAGAAAGATTCATCACCTTCATATGGAGTGTAGTTTTTCTGGATGAAGTCACGCACATCGACGTTTTCTTTCCAGTTACCTTGGTTAAAACCTTGCCATGCTAAAGCGAATTTTTCATTTAATTCTGACATGATACTTTTACCTTTTAACAATGGATCTTTTAAGGATCTTAATAAATCTTTTCGTGAAAGTAGTGGCTATTAATGTTTTTGACCACCACGTAAATGCATGAACCAGTAAATTAGGCCGACTAAAAGTGCGCCGCCAATGATATTGCCGATAGTAACGGGTATTAGGTTGTCTGTAACAAAGTTGCTAACACTGAGTTGAGAAAAGTGTTCTGGTGAAACGCCAATTTGAGTCCAGAATTCAGCTGGAGCAAACTCTTTGATCATGATACCTAATGGGATCATAAACATGTTTGCAATGCTATGTTCAAAGCCACTCGCAACGAACATGGCGACAGGGAGCACAAGCACCAAAAGCTTATCGGCTAGGCTACGACCTGAATAGCTCATCCAAACAGCGAGACAAACCATTAAGTTAGCTAAAATACCTAAACAAACAGCCTCAATAAATGTATGGTGCAGTTTATGGTCTGCGGTTTGTAGGACATTAAGCCCCCATTGACCATTTGCCGCGGTATATTGACCAGCAAACCAAATCAAAGCAACAAAGAAGAGCGCGCCGATAAGGTTGCCAACATAGACGTTAAACCAATTTAGGAACATTTGCCCCCAAGTGATCCGCCCTGTAGCTTTTGACACAATGGTCAACACCGTGGATGTAAATAGATCTGCACCGCAAATAACCACGAGCATCAACCCAAGAGAGAAACAGACACCACCGATAAGTTTCGTAAAACCAAAAGGAGCGGCTTGTGCGCCAGTGGTCGCAGTAATATAAAAAACGAATGCGATTGAGATAAAGATACCGGCAGTGAATGCTGACAAGTATGTTATTGCAGGATGTTTATTGGCTTTGTAAACACCAGAGTCATCTGCAACTTGAGCCATTACAGCGGGAGGCAAAAGATTAAAAGGGTTGTCAGCTTTCATACTAACACTCTCTTACTAAGTTGATTAATTATAGCACGCAATCATAGTAACAAACGGCATAACTAAGAAATTTGATATGGATCATGAACCATCGTAAGAAATCGACGTAAATTGTTGAAAAATGGTTAAATTTCGATTTATCTAATTGATTTTTATAAATTAAATATTTTTTAAATTTTATTAAAAATTTTTATATTCTGACTTTGCTCAGAGAATATAGGTAAATAAAACCGGTGATTTGTTATTTAAATATTGCAAAATGAGCGGTGATTTTAATTAATTTAACTTATATAAAGATAATGGCCCGAAGGCCACTATCTAAAAATGATGAGTTAGAAAACAATTAGGCATGTTCACGTTTTGCTTTTTGCAGTTTTTCATAGGCTGCAAGTAGCGCTTGGTGAGCTGGAAGCGCAGTTAATTCATCATCGATGGACCACAAACCATAGAAACAAGATTCGCCAGCAATAGCAGCGGATGCCGCATCGACGGTCTCTTGCCCATACATACGGACAAAAGCGCTATAATATTGTGACGCATCACGTTGTTCTTCTTGGCTCAGTAGTAGCAGGGTATGCAAACAACGATAATAGTTAGCTCGTTCAGCGGTAAAAACGGAGCTATTAAAGTCTTGTGTCCATTCTACCCAGGCTAATGCCTGATCTAGGTCACCACCTGCTAGCGCCAGCATGGATTTTAACTCACCAATACGCAAGTTACTCCAGCCATTATCTTTACCTACGGCAAGGCCAAGTAGCTCTCGTACACGCGTGAAATCATCGAGGCCTTCATCGTCCAATTGCGCTATTAATGCCAGATAATCTTGCTTTTCCCATTGGCTATCAGGCAGCGTGATAATGGTATGACGTAAATGTGCCCCCATCGCATTGTTGGCAATATGCAAGTCTTCGACAGGATAAATATCAGACATACCCGGCACTAAAATACGGCAGGCATAAACCCCTAAGTGGTGATAATCAGCAATATAAACCTCGGCGCCGAGCTGATTAAAAATACCCATAAGTGTTGCAAATTCTTCTTGTGTTGTGCCTTTAAAATTCCAATCGACGAAAGGGTAATCGGCATCGTCTTTAAAGAGATCCCAGCTAATAAGACCACTAGAGTCGATAAAATGGGTCTCTAGGTTAGTCTGCTCAGCCACTTCCTCATCATCGAATGTCGGCGCATTAAACACATCAAGATCTTTAAGGCTACGGCCTTGTAAGAGTTCTGTTACGGTACGCTCTAAAGCAACACCAAAATCAGGGTGGGCACCAAAAGAGGCAAAACAGGTTCCATTTTGTGGGTTAAATAGCACCACGCAAATGACTGGGAATTGACCACCAAGAGAGGCGTCATAACAGAAAATAGGGAAGCCTTCTTTTTCAAGTGTGGCAACGGCTTCAACCACATTAGGATAGCGAGCCATGATCTCATTTGGGATGGTAGGCAAGCTGATTCGTTCAGCAATAATGCGGTTTTTCACAAAACGTTCAAAGACTTCAGATAAGCCTTGAACACGCGCTTCATTTGCCGTGTTGCCTGCCGACATACCATTAGAGACATATAAGTTGCCGACAATATTCATAGGAATATAAACCGTTTGGTTATCGGATTGGCGAGTAAAAGGCAGTGCACAGATACCACGCTCTTCATTACCCGATTGTAAATCGATCAACTGACTGCCTGCCAAAGCATTATCAGGATCGTAAAATTCACGTAAGCGAGTGTCTAAAATACCTTCCGGTAAGCTATCGTCTTCGGTAAGAGGAAACCATTTTTCATTGGGATAATGAACAAAATCACCTTCAGCGATCGATTTTCCTAAATAGAAATCGGCAAAGAAATAGTTAGTTGATAAACGCTCGAAATATTCACCGAGTGCAGAAGCTAAAGCGGCCTTTTTGCTCGCGCCTTTGCCGTTCGTAAAGCACAGAGGGCATGCTTTGTCTCGAATATGGACTGACCAAACATTAGGAACAGGATTCAGCCATGAGGCTTCTTCAATATCAAAACCGAGCTTTTTCAATTTTGTTTGAAATGCATCGATGGAAACTTCAAGGGCGGCATCTTTGCCAGGAATAAATGTTTGGCTCATGATTTTGTTACTTATCAATAGGGAGAATTATAGGGGGCTATGATACGGATTTTTGTTACACACCTCACGCAAAATTATCCTAATCCCCACTATTTTGCCTAAAATAATTATCGGTATCACGGAAATGCAGTTTCAAATCCACATAATAACGGTAGTTTATTTAAAGAGAGGTTATAGGATGAAACAGAGTCATAAAATATTACTGGCGACAGCGCTCTCATTGGCAAGTACATCCGTTTTTGCACTACCAAATATTACCGTATTAGCCACCGGAGGAACGATAGCAGGAGGTGGTGAATCAGCAACATCTTCAAGCTACCAAGCCGGAAAGGTCGGTATTGATGCTCTCATCAATGCAGTGCCTGAAATCAAAAAAATAGCGAATCTTAATGGCGAGCAAGTGGTCAATATTGGCTCCCAAGATATGAATGACCAAGTCTGGTTAACGTTAGCGAAAAAAATCAATCAAGAGTGTGATAAAACAGATGGATTTGTGATCACTCATGGTACAGACACGTTAGAAGAAACTGCCTTTTTCCTCGATTTAACAACATCATGTCAAAAACCTATTGTATTGGTTGGCGCAATGAGACCATCGACTGCACTGGGGGCTGATGGCCCTCTCAACCTATATAATGCGGTGGTGGTAGCGACGGATAAATCAGCGGGGGATCGCGGTGTCTTAATGGCAATGAATGATAAAGTGATCCAAGGGCGTGATGTCGTTAAGATGAACACAACCGAAGTGCAAGCGTTTGAGGCAGTAAATGCAGGCCCACAAGGTTTTATCCATGATGGCAAAGTGACTTTTTATAAACCAGCAGAGCCTAGAGATAATAAAGCAGCCTTTGATGTCAGTAAATTAGATAAATTACCTCAAGTTGGCATTGTCTATAACTATGCTAATGCCTCTGCTGCCCCTGTGAAAGCGTTACGTGATGAGGGAGTTGAGGGAATAGTGAGTGCGGGGGTTGGGAATGGCAACATGTATAAAACGGTTTTTGATGCATTAGCCACTGCTGCTAAAGAGGATGTGGTTGTCGTTCGTGCCAGCCGTGTACCAACAGGCTACACCACTCGTAACGCTGAAGTGGATGATAACTTATATGGCTTTGTAGCTTCAGAGCGCTTAAACCCGCAAAAAGCACGTGTTTTACTTCAATTAGCCTTGACTGAAACCAAAGATCCTAAACGTATTCAGGCACTTTTTGAAAAATACTAACCCACACTAAAATTAGCGAATAGGGGGAATGACCCTCTATTCGCAGCTTTTCGCAGATAAATCCACCCTATTGGCGACAATATTAGCGGTAATTAGCGCAAAGCAAGGTACTAAGGAAAAGAGTATAAAGAGCCATATTGATGCCGATTGCGCACCTTCAATCCCTCCAGGTGAAGAAAGCCCTGCAAGGTTAGCGATCATACCTGCCAAAGAGGCACCAAAAGCAGTGGAAAATAGCTGTAAGGTCGTAATTGCCGACGACGCTTTTTGAGATTCACTTCCAGCCGAGACTTGCAATACTCGCGTGAGCAAATGTGGCCATGCTGCACCAATACTTGCGCCAGTGATAAATAGACCAATACAAATAATCCATACCTGAAATGCTTCAATAGCAATAATTTTTGTTATGAACAATGCAAGAGTGGTTAGGCCTACCAGTGTGAATAGTGGAGCAAAACGAATAATTCGCACGGCAACCGTCGGCTTTAGTGATGAGGAAGCAATGGCGGCACTTGACCAACCCGCACCGACTAGGGCCGCTAAATAGCCTGATAACAAGGGAGCCACACCATGCAATATCTGTAAAAAATAGGGAACAAAAACCTCTGTTTGTACACTTAGACCCAACAATGCCATCGTGAGGTAAATAGGCGCTAATTGTGCAGAAAAGCGAAATGTTCCCGAAGGGAAAAGCGTATTATGACCACGACGCTCAATAACCATTAATCGAGCACACAGTAAAACGGCAATAAACATCCCTCCAATAGGGATAAATTTGTCTTGACTTAAACTGCCTAGAGAGATGGCGAGCACGGCGCAAGAAAGCAGTAAAAGGGCCTGTAATGGAATCGGCTGTTGAGGGCAGTTTTCATGGGGATTTTTTGCCGGCAAAATCCGCCAAGTCAGCCATAAATAAGGGATACCGACTACGACCAGACACCAAAATGCTCCTCGCCATATATCGTACTCTGCAAATACGCCACCCAGTGCTGGCCCTAGTAATGTTGCCATTCCCCACATACTCGACATCATCGCTAACACTCTCGACCATAAATGTTGAGGAAATACAATGTGTACCATTGAGTAAGATAAGGTGAGTAAAATCCCGCCACCAGCCCCTTGGATCACTCTGCCAAGGAGCATCACTGGCATTGAGGGGGTGATAGCGCAGATAACGGATCCTACAAGAAAAATCAACGTCGCCAGCCCATAACTTTTTTTGGGGCCAAAATAATTGAGGATCCGTGAGGTAAGGGCGGACAAAATAATCGAAGACAGAATAAACAGTGTGGTATTCCAAGCATAGAAATTAATGCCGCCAATATCCCGTACAACGGAAGGTAATGTGGTAATGGTGATATAAACATTAATCGCATGGAGGCAAATCCCCCCCGATAAGGCAAGTGTTAAACAGAGATTCTTACCGGTGAGTAGTGTACGCCAACCTTCCTGCTGACTTTTCTCTATATTCACGTGTGACGGATCCCTCTTATTTCTCTTATTGAATCGCCTTATTTTCCCTCACTAAAATCATTCACTTGATCTGTTTATGAGTGAAAAACTATTCATCAACTAAAGCAGTTATGAATCAACTTAGCAAGTTTGAATGAAACGATTACATTCAAATGTAGTTATTTTTTATGTTGAAATAAGTCCAAAATGCCCATTCTGTCCATAGTGTTTTGCCTGCATTTTATCCTAAAATCAGGATATTAATTCGATAAATACCATAAATTCGAATAATTAGTACTGTAAATGAATAGAAAAATTAATGTGTCTTGGCTCATATTTTAGGAATAAATATATTTTTAGTCTTGATAATTCGCGTTGCGAAAAATAGGCTAAGTAGGTACTCGTATTTTGTTTATCAAAACTAATCATTACTTAACGGGCGGCTACTGAAATTTATCACTGAAAAATAATATAAAAAACTGAGGAAACATCGAATGGTTAATAAAAATGTCAATCGTGGCAGGGGAATACTCGTGCTTAAAATAGGAATAGCACTCCTTCCTATTAGTTATCAACCAATAAGTTTTTCTGAGCAATTTTTAGATGATTCAACCCTTAAAGGCGGTTTGTATTATTGGCAACGTGACCGTTCGAGGAAAGAGTTAAATCCAGAAAGCGATAAATATAAGAAATATGTCGACAACCTTAAACATTCAACCGTGAATGCCAGCCTTGATTATTCTTCAGGTTATTTTCAGGATGTCATCGGTTTAGATTTAGCCGCATTTACAGCCATAGAATTATCCAATAGTGGCCCAGCGGCGCCTAATGAAATTGGTTTTAGTGATGCAAAAACGCGTTGGGATGAAAAATGGACCGGTGATCGAAGTGGTGTCAGCGTCTATAAAGCAGCGGCTAAAATGCAATATGGTCCGTTTTGGGGCAGAGGCGGTTATATCCAACCAACAGGACAAACACTATTAGCTTCTCACTGGAGCTATATGCCCGGAACTTATCGGGGTTTCGAAATCGGTGGGGTATTTGATTTCGCACAACAAGGGGCCTTGAGCCTGTCATATATGTGGACAGACCGTTATAAAGCGCCTTGGTATCGCGATATGTATAACTTCCGTGAAGCGGATGGCCAAACAGGGATCAGTTATTTGCAATCCCTTGGTTTTAAATATGATTTTAAAAATAACCTTGTTTTAGAGGCGGCTTATGGGCAAGCAAAAGGCTATATGGACCAGTACTTTGCTAAGGCCTCTTATGCTGTTCCTGTGGCTACACGTGACCTGCGGATGTCTTATCAATTTTATGGAGCAAAAGATAAGGTAACCAATGGTGGCATTAATGATGTTTACGATGGATTGGCGTTCTTGCAAGCCGTGACGTTTGGCTATACCTATGATCAGTTTGATTTTCGATTAGAAGGCACTTATGTGAAGGCAAAGGGGAATCAGGGCTATTTTTTACAGCGTATGACCCCGGGGTATGCGACATCAAATGGGCGATTAGATATTTGGTGGGATGGGCGCTCCGATTATAACGCGAATAATGAAAAAGCGCTCTTTGCGGGGGTGATGTACGATTTAGCTAAATGGGATCTTGCTGGTTGGAAAGTAGGAACATCATATATTTATGGATGGGATGCTAAACCCAGCACGAATACACAATATGCTCAAGATGTAAAATTAAAAGAAACGGCTTGGAACGTTGATATTTTATATACCGTTCAGACAGGTAAGGCGAAAGATACCTTATTTAAATTACATTTTACTAAATATGACAACCATACAGATATTCCAAGCTATGGTGGTGGGTTCGGCAATATATTTCAAGATGAAAAAGATATTAAGTTTATGGTCATGATGCCATTTACTATTTTTTAATAGCGCGGTCACTGCTATTAAAAAATAAAATAGCAGTGGTTGATTTTGAATTTAATATTGAGGTCACAATGAAAAAGAATTATTTAAGTCCTTTAGCATTATTCATATCAGCAACACTTTTTTCTACCGCAGTAAATGCTGAACAATCATCGGCTCAAGTCGTCGATGCATTAAGTGATATAGATGTGAAAATAAATGTGCTTGATAACCAAGCTGGTGAGCATGGTACTCACTGTGCTGCACTGGGTGCCGATTGGGCTGCATGTAACCGTGTCGATATTACCTTAACAAATGGCGATACTGCGATTGAATCCAACGATTGGGCGCTTTATTTTCATAGTATTAGACAGATTCTAAAACAAGATAACCCGCAATTTAAGATCACACATATTACAGGCGACCTTCATAAAATTACACCAACAGAGCAATTTAAAGGGATTAAAGCCCACGAAAAAGTGGTATTACCGCTAACGGGAGAATATTGGCAGGTTAGTTATTCAGACTTTATGCCTAGGTGGTACGCGACATCGGGAGATGCATCCCCACGCAACCTTAAGAGCACTGATACTCAAGATCCAACAACCTTTGTTACCCCCTTTGAACTGAAAAATTGGAAACGAACCGACGCCGATAACAATCTATTAATGACGCCAGAAAACCGCTATCAAAAAAACTTAGCGATGAAACCGTTATCTGAGCAGCAATTGCGAGGGCAAATCTTACCTACGCCATTTGATATCAGTTTGCAGTCAGAGGATGTTGATCTGAGTAAAGGCGTTAAATTACAACTAAATGGGCTAACGAAAGGTGAGTTAGCTGTTATTGAACAACACTTACAACTGAGCAAGCTAAAACAAAATAGTCACGGGTTCCCCATTGAAGGAAAAATCGCACCTAAGCAATTTTCTACTGAAGATCAAGTGAGTGGTGCTTACAAATTAGTGATCACACCGCAACGAGCCGAAATTATTGGTTATGACCGTATAGGGTTATTTTATGGTGTAGGTTCATTATTGTCAGCAGTAACTGAAGGTGACACACCGAAAGTGGCAGCAATGGTCGTGAATGATAAACCACGTATGGAATATCGTGGGGTCTTTTTAGACGTTGGACGAAATTTCCACAGTAAACAGGTGGTGATGCGATTAATTGACCAGATGTCACGCTATAAATTAAATAAATTCCATTTTCATTTAACCGATGATGAAGGTTGGCGGATAGAGATCCCCGGTTTACCTGAATTAACGGAAGTGGGAAGTCAGCGTTGCCATGATTTAACTGAGCAAAAATGTTTATTGCCGCAACTCGGGTCGGGGGCTGACAATAATAATATGGGGAGCGGCTATTTCACACGTGATGACTATATTGAAATTTTACGTTATGCCAAAGATCGCAACATTGAGGTGATCCCTGAAATTGATATGCCAGCCCATGCACGTGCAGCCGTTGTTGCTATGGAGGCGCGTTATAATAAGTTAAGCGCGGCGGGCGATGAACAAGGGGCAAATGAGTACCGCTTAGTTGACCCATCAGATACTTCAATAACCACATCGGTACAGTTTTATGATAAGCGCAGTTATTTAAACCCTTGCTTAGATTCATCACAGAACTTTGTCAATAAAGTCGTCAGTGAAGTGATGCAGATGCACGATGAAGCAGGTGTTCCACTGAAAACATGGCATTTTGGTGGTGATGAGGCGAAAAATATTCGCTTAGGTGCAGGCTTCCAAGATAAACGCGGCCCTATTGAGCCGGGCAAAGGTATTATTGATAAACAGCGCGAAGATAAGCCATGGGCAAAATCGAAAGCATGTCAGGCTTTAATTCAGCAAGGGGATGTCAGCGATTTTGACCATCTTTCCAGCCATTTTGCTAAACAGGTGAGTAAAAGTTTGCAACAAAAAGGCGTTACAACAATGCAAGCATGGCAGGATGGTTTAAAAGACGCTTCGAGTGCGAAAGATTTCGCCACTGACAATGTTCGCGTTAATTTCTGGGATACTCTCTATTGGGGAGGCTTTGACTCGGCAAATGATTGGGCAAACAAAGGCTACCAAGTGGTTATCTCCAACCCAGACTATGTCTATTTTGATATGCCTTATGAAGTTAACCCAAGTGAAAGTGGTTACTACTGGGCAACACGCGCGAGTGATGAACAAAAAGTCTTTGCTTTTGCTCCGAATAACCTCCCTCAAAATGCTGAAACCTCAGTGGATAGAGATGGGAATCCTTTCAGTGCGAAAAGCGACAAGCCTTGGCCGGGCGTATATGGTCTTTCAGGGCAATTGTGGAGTGAAGCCGTCAGAACGGATGATAAGGTCGAATACATGTTATTCCCTCGCATTTTGCCGCTGGCAGAAAGAGCGTGGCATAAGGCGCAATGGGAAAATGATTATCAATCAGGGCGTGAATATATTGGTGGTAAAACCCAATATGTTTCACAGCAAAAATTAGCAGATGATTGGAACCGTTTTGCGACTATCGTAGGGCAAAAAGAGCTTCGCCGCTTAGATAGAGCCGGAGTTGCCTACCGTATCCCTGTTCCTGGTGCAAAAATTGAAAACGGTGTGCTACTGGCGAATATCAGTTACCCTAGCTTAATTATCGAGTATGCATTGGCAGATAGCGATAACTGGCAGGTTTATTCGGCGGATAACCCACCCAAAGTCAATGGGAACGTCAAAATAAGAGCGAAAAGTCCAGACGGGGCGAGGGCGAGTCGTGTAGAAATCGTGACTCAAAAATAACGGGTATGTGGTGAGGGAGCGAATGAAGAGGCTCCCTCACGGTTTTATCGTCACCATACAATAATCACATTCTATTACCCGCCGAGCTTGGGTATCAGAACCCTATCAACCATACGACTTAATCTTTACTCAGCTGACAAAGGATTGAAGGGGACTCGTTAGGTTCTTGAAAGATCTCAAAACAGGATAAGTAAGGCATTAATATGAAGTGGGGAAGGCTAGAGCCCAGTGAGTACTGGACTCAAATCCCACAGCCTTTTTAAAAACTATCTATAGTCAGTTAAAGGCAAAGATTTACGGTAATTACTCTTTTGGATCGTGTGCATCCGCATTTTCACGGCAATCGCCATCAGCACAGTGACCATAAAGATACAAACTGTGGTTAGATAGTTTAATACCGTGGCGTGCAGCGATATTGGTCTGGCGCTCTTCGATGGATTTGTCAGAGAACTCGATGACTTTTCCACAGTCTAGGCAGATTAAGTGGTCATGATGGTGCTGTTGAGTCAGCTCAAAAACGGATTTACCGCCTTCAAAGTTATGACGTGTCACGATACCTGCATCATCAAACTGGTTTAATACGCGGTAAACTGTAGCCAGACCGATCTCTTCGCCCATATCAATCAGCTTTTTGTAGAGATCTTCCGCACTGACGTGATGGCACTCAGGCTCCTGAAGTACTTCCAATATTTTTAATCTTGGAAGAGTGACTTTGAGTCCAGCATTCTTCAATGCTTTATTGTTGTCTGTCATGCGGGTTTGTCCTGTATCTTAAATCATAAATTTAACAATAATGAGACGTTTTTAACATAAATTCAGTTGTCTTCTAAACTGATTTACAATTATAGGCATGGAAATAAAAAATAGAAACCATGCTTTGTCGCATTATTATAATAGTATTAATAAGCCTATTTCTAATTAGTCGATTAGCCTAAAATTTCAGACAAAGACATCTCTTCTGAAATTTGCTGTACCCATGCATCAACACGTTCTTCGGTGAGTTCCGGCTGGCGATCTTCATCAATAGCAAGGCCGATAAAGTGGTTATCATCCGCCATTCCTTTAGATGCTTCAAAATGGTAGCCATCAGTTGGCCAATGACCGACGATCACTGCACCGCGTGGCTCGATAATATCGCGAATGGTTCCCATCGCATCACAGAAGTACTCCGCATAGTCTTCTTGGTCGCCACAGCCGAATAAAGCAACAAGTTTACCTTCAAAGTCAATTTCTTCGAGTGTTGGGAAGAAGTCATCCCAATCACATTGGGCTTCACCATAGTACCAAGTTGGGATACCGAGAAGCAGAATATCGAATGCTTCAATATCTTCTTTACTGCACTTTGCAATATCATGAACTTCCGCGTTCTCGTTGCCTAATCTCTTTTGGATCATCTTGGCAATATTTTCTGTATTACCAGTGTCACTACCGAAGAAAATGCCTATGACTGCCATAAAGTGAATAACCTCTTGTTTTTCCAATCTGGTTTACTAAAGCCAGATAGGGCTAAATTTGAACTAAAGTACCTAGAATTTTGACCCTATTTTGGCGAAAAAGCGTGAATAAATCTGTCGAATTTGTGTGGTTTATGAAGACGAAACTATTGACCAGAAGGCTCATAGACTAGCGCTAGCTGTGACATTAACATCTCTTCTATCAACTCACTACGGCTCATGTTTTTTTCATTCGCCAATTGATTCAATATCGTGACAGCATCTTCATTAAGTTTTAATTCAACGCGGCGTAGTCCTTTGACCTTATCACGCTTAAGTTGATTACGTTTGTTGATTCTTAATTGTTCATCCCGCGACAGCGGACTTGTTTTAGGTCGCCCAGGCCTGCGTTCCTCAGCGAACAAATCAAGGGTGGTGCGATCAGTTTGTTCTTTTGCCATATATTTTTACTGCTAAAGGGCGTATACCAATAATCCAGCGCGCAATAATACCCTAGCTGACTCCCTTGTACCATAGCGTATGTCGAGCGAAAGTTATTGATAGTAAAAAAAAGAGCTGTTTGTTGGAAAAAGCACCAGCCGAGCGCATGCTGGTGCTTTGACGGTACTATTATTGAGTTTGCTGCCGCCATAAATGTGCATATAACCCATTTTGCTGAAGCAAATTTTGATGGTTATCCATTTCAGCCACCTTACCGTCGCAAATTACACAAATGCGATCCGCATGCATGATAGTATTCAAACGGTGCGCAATACTGATCACTGTCCGTCCTTGTGTGATTAAAGGCATATTCGCCATGATGGCGGCTTCGGATTCATAGTCTAAAGTTGAAGTGATTTTGAATTCTGGATGTGTGAAATTAATCGTTATACATCAGCCAGTTAAAAGAGTTAAGTGTGGCTTTTGGCTGGCTTCATTCTTCGGCTGTGTCGAAATTGTGACGTGCTCACTATATTTGGTTAAATGTTGACCGCTAAAGTGAGCATATTTCTGAACCATTTCTAATGTCTCCCATCCTCCCATTTCTTTTAACACCATTAACGGAGTTCCACTTTGTGCGTGCCAACTTGCCCAAGTGTGTCTCAAGTCGTGAAAAGTGAAATCAGTTATACCGGAATCAATCAACGCTTGATAATAGCATTCACGATAATAGTTATTCCTTCGCTTTCCTTTGTTGGAAAACACATATTCACCATCCTTTTCAATTCCATTTAGAATCTCAATGGCCACGTCATTTAGCGGAACTGGTCTGGCTCTCCCTGATTTCGCGTTATCAGCAGTAACGTGAGCAACCCTTCTAGCTAAATCAACACTCTTCCATTTTAATGATAATATTTCATTTTTACGCATTCCTGTAAGCAATGCGATTGCTACGAAATCCCTCATCCACTTAACTTTAAGGTTTGATAGGAGCAGCTCAGCCTCCCATTTCTCCAGCCATCGAACCCTTACGGTGGGCTCTTTCATTCGTGGGATGTATGTTGACCGAGCCAGCCATCCCATCTTGTGAGCTAGTGAAAATGCACGCATAATAAAAGAACGATATCTATTCTGTGTTGCGTTGGATAGCTTTCTCTTTGTTTTTGGATTATAAACGGGCAAAGAGTTAGCTATTTCATCACTGGTTATTGTAGATATTTTCCTTCCTTTAAATACACACTGGAAATATTCAGCGTAGGCAAGTTTTGTAGGAAATGATGCTTGTCCTTCGGCATCTTTTAAAGCCAACAACATCATTTCCTCAAACGACCTATCAGGAATCCTGTTCAGTTTTTCCATTTGCCATAGGTCATGTTTTAACTTGTCATGATACTCTTGGGCTTTGACTTTATCCTCCGTGCCAGCAGATTTTCTAATTCTTTCTCCGCTTGGTGCTGTAACGTCAACCCAGTATTTCTTACCTCTTTTGTAGATCGGCATGTTTTCCTCCCGCTACCGACTACAGCCAGCCGATAGACATTATTGTCGTTAAACTGCGCCTGTTCAAACTTTTTCAGGCTTTCCTTGTTTGCTCTCCATGAGCTACCGACCCTGAACATGTAATATTTAGCAGGGTTGCGGTATACCGTTGAAGATGACAGCCGGATCATCGATGCGTATTCTTTTATTGTATAAAGAGAGTCATCCACTATTAATCTCCTTATCGATAGAGTTGACGTAATAAGTCAACCACATAATCGGTGGGAATTTCTTGTGTTTTTCGCTGAGTGTTAATTGAAACTTCGGAAGGTAATCTTTAAGTATTGCCGCGCTTTGTTTATCGCTGAGTTTTTTGAGTTGCTTTAATTTGTCTCTGCATTCCCTTGCTATCTTTCGGCGTCCGTTTTCAAGCGTTACATCATCCATTCTTCCTTCTATATTTCTCATAATCATCCCCGCAATCTTTACTGCAATATGCGCTATTTGGTTTTGCTGGCATTTCTTCACACCAGATGCACATTCCGTTTATTGATTTAACTATCGGCTGGCGATTTGATAATGCTGCTTGAATTCTTAATTCGTTGAGTTCGTTTGCTGAGTCGATAATGTCCATAATTCACCTATGCTATTTTCAATACGTTATTAAATTGAATATTGCTTTCCACCTGATCCCCGAATACATCCCAATCGCCAAATTTTTCACGAGCGAATAATTCGATGCGTGGCACGTCTCCATATAGTTCCTCTAACCTGTGATGTACTTCCTTTGGCTTTTCACTATGATCACCAAGGCATGAGTAAACAACTTGTCGAACACTGGCGGACTGACGTGGTAGACCATTACCACGAACAGCTATCAGGCATATTTCTGCATTTGCACGAGTGTAATTACCACCATTAATTTTCGTTTCGTTATTTAAAATATCCATATAATCGTAGGCATCGAATAGCTCACCGTTTTGTATTTGCTTTGTTATTCTTTCCATTGCCAATTTATTTAATTTAACCCACACGAAACCAAGCATAGTTTTAACTTTAAATCCCCATGCTTCGGATAGCTTAATTGCTTCAAGTGCAAAATTACCCGTGTACCACATGCACAGTACGGAGTTTTCAGAGGCTATAGTTTCTATGGGTAATCTGGATAGGGAATATAAGTCGGTAGTATTGTAATGATTGGTTGCCGCTCCGTTTGATGCTTTATTATTATATTGCCAAGGCGGGTCAGCGAGAATTAAGTCATACTTTTTCATTCTCCGCATCCTTCATCATTAAGAACACTTCCATAGCGGCGCGATATAGGTTTTTATTTACTGAGTAAATATCATGATAAAAAAGAGATTCAGAAATCCACTCGTCGCTATCGTATCTTGGTGACAAAGTTAATTTATTCTCAATAATAATCGGCATTGCATCGGATGGGTTGTTGCATGGGTCGAATACTTGATATTTACCTTTGATATTATAAGTAATAACGCCATTAGGTAAGAATCTAAAATATTTATGCTTTATTTTTGCTTTGTGAAATACAGCTTTATTAATCTCGAAGTCAGATAGTTCAGTGTATTTATTCATTGATTAATCCTTCACAGTTATCTTGTAATTACCTGCGTGTGATTTCTTACCGTACGCTGTTTTTCCATCACCAGTAGCCACAGCTAGCGCATTAACATCTGGTTTATTACTGATAATTGTTTTTGCCGCTTCTAGAGCAAATAAATACTCATTATCTTTACATTCGATTGTTATTTTCATTATCTAATCACCTCACCGCAAACTATCTCAACATCCCGCACCATCATTATCTGCATAGCACGGCTCTCGCATTCTTGCTGTGTGTATAATGTATCGGTTACAGGCGTAACATATCCCTGCCAAATTAATAACAGTACAAATAGCTTCATTATTATTTAATCCAATCGATATAGTGGGATATTAGTTTCTGTTTTTTCTGGGTAAATAAATGCTTTTTGTTTTCTACGAAGAAGAAGTCCAGAAACAGGAGTTATATAACCAACAGGCTCTACATCTTTTAGCTCATTAATCCGGTCGTTCATTTTAAGTACATTGCAACTATCGTCATTTGGGATGCTTTCTACGCCGTGTAATACAAAGTTGTTTAATATATTCTGCAATAAAGAATACTCTTCGTCATTTAAGGCAAGTAGCTTCATTTTATTTTCACTCCCAATCTTCTTTAATTAATTGCCTACCTTTATCGGTTAATTCAAGAGTTCGACCAGTATCAATTCCGTAGCCTAAATCCTCTAAAAATTCGCAAGCATCTTCACCAGCCGACATAAATAAATGGTCGCTATTTGCGTATTGTTGGAAAACTAGAATTAAATGCTTAATGGCTTCGTCGCGTTCTTTTTCTAAACTCTCGCGTGATGCTTGCCATGCCATCCATTGGCGCTGGTGCATTCTCGTTATCGAAATCATACCTAACCCATTCCGCTTCATTTCTTCTTTCTGTGGTGCAAACCACTCTTCAAATTGCTGCCTTGATTTATCCATGCTTACTCCTGAATTTTAGGTATAAAAAACCCTGCTAGTGCAGGGTGTTGGATATATTTGTTAATTAATTATTTTATGTAGCCACCTTTGCCATCTAATAATCCAGATGACTTTTCTATAAATTCTTCTTCTGTTGGCACTTTAGTTTCATATGCAACATTATAATAATAACCACTTATTTTAAATGAAGTGGTTCTGTATTTATCACTTACAGTGGGTTCTACTGCATCTCCAAATCTATGGCCTTTCGTTTTTTGCTTTTTATAAAGACAGGTTATAACTTCTGTTTCATTATTATCTTTAATTAGTAAATATTCCATGTCACTCTCCTTATAGTTGAGAGCTGACTATACCATCTAAAATTTAGTTAAGTAGTGATAATCAATAAATTCTGCGAAACTCAATAACCCACGCCCATTCTTTATTATTCCAGCTATCTTCGCCGTATATATCTATCCATGTTTGAGCGAACCACGAACGAGAAAAGTCAGGGAAACCATATTCACGCGACACAATATCAATAGAAGGGTGGCTTGGTGGTGCGCCTTCTTTCATTGCGTCTTGCTGCGATATCTCCTGTACTTGCTGAACCCAAACATCAGTAATTTCAATTTTCCCTTTGATATTACCGTCTTTATCTGCAACTTTGATGATGTCGCCAATTTCACCATACGGACAATCAACATCAACAAAACCATGCCTCCATGCTGCACATACTTGCTCTGATAGTGTGTAACCATCTTGCCATGCACCTAAATTGCGTAATTCATCCTCGGTTACTTTTGGCTGTGGTTCAATCAGTCTACGTGTCTGTGTTTTTCTGCCATCCATGACAGCCGCTAACATTGCATCGTTAAACTTGATTCTGTCTTTCATATTCATCCCTCTTATTGCATATATTTAATCGCTAGGATTAAAACGTTTCATGGCAAATATTTAATCATCACCTACACTTAAGCCAGAAAGGTTAATGACAAGCTGTGCAACTTTCGCCGATGCTCCCTGTGTCGGCTTTTTTTGTCTAAATATCTTGCCAAATCCTGCTCGTTAACTATTCTTAAACTGCATACACAGATAAATTATAAGCTTCATTCCTGCACGTCCCCTTGCCGTCCGCGCCGTGGCGGCATTTTTTATTCATTGCATCCCTGCGAGTTAAATTAATCTTCCGTTAAGTCAATAACATCATCAATAACACTTTGCTTTACTGCGTAATAGCCATCTTCGCCATTGAGTGTGATTTCTTCCGTGTTTTTGTAAATGCTGATAATCGCCTGTTTCAACTTCGCATTTTCTTCTTGTAACTGTTCAATAGTCATATCTATCTCCTGTTTGCATCCTTGCAAATATATCCTTTGGTTAAATCACATAAATAGCGTGGCGTGAGTATTGCAGCCCGATAGGGGCAAAGGGAATATTGTCATCCCAATCCATCGGTGGCTCATTCTGCGGCGATTGTTGCTGTGACTGTTGAGATTGTCGCGCTGGTTGCTGGATTCCTGCCTGATTGCTATTGCCGCCTAACATTTGCATAGAGCCGCCGATATTCACAACGACTTCTGTCGTGTATCGGTCTTGACCGCTCTGGTCTTGCCATTTTCTGGTTTGCAAAGAACCTTCGATGTATACCTGACTTCCTTTTTTCAGATATTCGCCTGCAATTTCAGCTAAATTGCCGAAAATCACCACTTTATGCCACTCTGTTTTCTCGCGCATTTCACCGGTTTGCTTATCGCGCCAGCTTTCAGAAGTTGCCAGAGTTAGGTTTGCCACAGCGCCGCCGTTAGGCATGTAACGTATAGATGGGTCATCACCGCACCGACCAATTAATATAACTTTATTAACGCCCTTACTTGACATGGCTCACCTTATTTTTATCAACAGCAGCGCCAAGATACCCCCTTGACCCGCTAACTAAATTTTTTAATGAATTGGGGTTTAACCTTCCCTTTCTTGAGCAATCCATCATATTTTGCTTTTGGGTTCCTGCTTCTAAGTGGTCAGGATTTGTGCAGGCAGGGTTGTCACATTTGTGCATGATAACCGCACCATCAGGTATCGCCCCTTTGTACATTTCATAACTAACTCGATGAGCCTTTTCTGGAGATTTATTTGCTCTGACTCTGTTGGATATTATTGGGTGTCCGTGGTTATCCATAGCTCCAGACCAACCCCAACAAGACCCATCAAGACTGATTATTTGCTTCTCTCTAACCCTGTCGAATATGCATCTTCTCTTTAGCGCCCCATGATAACGAGAGTTGCATCCAACCGAGCAAAATCGACTATTTTTCCATTGGGTAATGCTGTGTTTTGCTTTTTTATAAAACTCTGCGCCACAGTGAGCACATTTTTTGATATCAGAAACTTTTAATTTACTAGCCATTAAGAAGCCTCCGCATATTTAGTTAACTTTTCTATTTCTTCCTTGAGTTCATTTAAGAATTTACGAACTTCTTGCTCAATTTCTTGTGCTAGCTCGTCATTAAAAACAATCCGTGTTTTGAAATAAGCGAGGTTTACTGGAAGGCGATTGTCGTAGCTGACAAAGTCACACCATTTGCGTCCAGTGCACATCATTTGCCCATGCATCTGTAATAGATATTCTGTTTTAGGCTTTCCTGTCCTAAGCGTTTCTAAGTGAGTTGCGGTGTTTGGGCATTTGATTTCAATAAGTCCATCTTCATCTACCAACCCATCAGGGCTAGCTCCGAATCCTTCGATAGATGGGTGAAGGATAAACCCTGTTTCTGTCACTGTGGCGTCGAACTCATTGAGGCAATACATTTCCCTTGCAACTGCCTCAAGCTCGTTTCCACGCTCCATACTGGCTGATTTGAAGGACTCTTCCTTTTGTCCTGTTAGTGTTTCGCAAATTAGTTGAGCCATATAATTTCTACGAGTTGCTCCGCTTCCTTTTGCCATTACTTTTGATAGGTTACTGGCGGTAACACATCCTAGTCTTGCCGCATACCATTCGTTAGTCCTCTGCTCCACTTGGCACCTCGGTAAATTCAGCATCAATGGCTATAGAGTTTTTAATTCGTTCCTTTTCAGCGGATCCGATAATGGCTCGCTCATCCCCTGATAACTCCGTCCATAATTGTTTAAATGCGTCCATTCCTTTGGCTGCTGCCGCTTCACACTTAGCGATTAATTCAGCTCTTTTTTCGTGGCTTTCTTGCCCGTTAATAACGCCCGTTGGTGTGTTTTCTGTAATTCTCTCGGCCTCGTCTTGGTCATAAATACCGGCAAAACCAAAAGCTAGTCGAGCACATTGGATCATTGCTTTGTGCCGTAACATCCGTTTTGGGTGTGATTTCCAAGGCTGGGTGTTTCGATTGCATTCATCCATATACTCAGTAACCGAGGTAGGATGACTCCTGTCTTTGCGGTAAATTTTGCATGTGCAGGAGTCAGCGTCCATGATGAACTCCATGCCATCAAAGTTTTTGTTTTCATTAATAATGCGCGCCCAACCATCAACACCAACCACCGGAACAATTCCTGTTCTGTCTGGGAATGCGTAAATTTCTTTAGTCCAAGGGTTTAAGTTGTATTGATTGGCGACGATGAGAAGTGATAGAAACTGTTGGTCTGTTGCTTCGGCTTTAAATGCCGTGGATTTCAATGTTTGAATTAGGTCTTTTTCATCAATAGCCAGCTCTAACTTTTTGGCAAGTGAGCCAGCCATTGAAACTAGTGAGTTACTCATATTTTTCCCTTTGATTATCTCAGTAAGTTTTCAGACTTGGCGGCTTTAAATAATCCATTCCAAATGCCATCAAGTTCAGATTCATTAAGTTTTTGTATTAGATGCGGAGTTTCATCCATGACCGCATCATAAAACCGTTGAGCTATTTCATTAGTTAGCTCATCATCCTGATTTGCTAAGTGCTCACGGTCTGGAATAGTGACGAAGTTTTCACGCTCTGAAATTCTCATGCTGCCACCTTACCTTTGCTCCTGATGTAATCGACAATCCATTGCCCGTCTCCTGCTGCTATGGCTTCATCAATAAACCCAGCAAGCTGCCCATTTTCCTTAATGTTTTCGTAGCGTTCTTTTTCCGTGAACTGTAGTTTGCTGATGATTGTTCCGTAATCACCGTCTATGCGCTTGATGTCATTTCCGTTGACACAAGTAATAATTGTTCCTGATGAGGAGTGGTCGCATCCAAAAGTTGACAATAAAAGCTGTATGCATTTATTCACTTAGACCTCCCGTAACTCGCTTTGAGAAATTCCATTGCTAACCACCAAACATCATCACAACGTTGGCTTATAGCGATTCGCGCCTGTGCCTGAGCCAGACGTAGAAAATGTTTATCGATTTGCATGATTTATCTCGTCAATAGAGGTAATAGAATTGCAGTCATAATGATTAATGCTGCGTAGTAATAGTTATCGCCCATGTGATTACCTCACATAGTTATTTAAAGTGTTCTGGTGTTGGTGCGGTGGGTTACTGCCTTGCTGGTGCTGGTAAGTCTTGCCAGTGAGTTGCTGTCACCTCCTGACCATATCGATTAAATCTATTTCCTTTTAATCTGCTCGCTTCAACAACATGTCCATATATTGTTGTGATAAGAACTCGCCTATTAGCTAACGGCAACTGTTCATCACAGCGAATCCAACCGTTATTATCATTTGCCATTCCTATGTTCCTTATGTGCGTATTCCTCACTATTAATAGCGATATGAATGATTAAGTGGTGGGTTACTGCTGACCGAGGGCTTTTGCGATGACGGCGTCAGTGATATCTAAATTGTCGCCACTGTCCTGTTTGTAGCTTGCAACTATGTTTCGTAGTCGAATGAGCTCACTTAATAACTCTGGTGCTGCTGCGATTAGATGGGCGTTGGCTGTAGAGTTAGTCAATCCAACATAGCTTCCGCTGTCATCATATAACTCGATAAAATATTCTCTTTTTGTCGCCATCCAAGGCGCTGGACTATGCTTAAATTCCATATCACCCCCTAGCCTTTAACATTGCATCTGCCATTTGATATGCGTTTTTCGCTACCCATTCAAGCGTTTGGTCTGTCGACGTATCAATCATTGCATTGTTGGCTATAATTCCATTCATAGCCTTAGCAGCTAGATAATCACGTAAACTCATGCCTTCCTGCGCTACAAACTGCATATCTGGATGTCCACTTGCAGGAAAAGCCGCTCCACCTGTTTTATCTGTCATACTCCCTCCGTTATTAACTAAACGATGCTAGTCATCAAGATTGAGTTTTTGAATTAAATCGCTAACCGCGCTATCTACTGATTCCTGATTAATGGAATCAAACAGCTTATCGCGAGATTTTTCCGCTTTCTCGCAACTTTCATCATCATCGTCGTCGTAATCTATCCATAATCCAAAATCGACCTCGAAAAGTTTCTCTGGCCAACAATACTGAACTCCGACCTTTGACTCTTCTGAGTTATGCGCTTTTTTAACTAGAATCTGACGCCCATGTGACTCAAATTCCTTAAACCATATTTCCATCTCTATCTCCTATCTATTAATCAACTAGTAAATGCCACCAACTACCAAATCGAACTCACGTTTAGTAATTGCAGGTTGAAGGCAATTAGCAAAAATAATCTCATTGTTATCTAGAGCCTTAACAAATCGCCAGCCTCTAAATAACCGACCAGTTGCCACCTTATCCATGTATTCAGGAAAACAACCAATGTTATCCCTGAGAAATTCAAGAGCTTCCATTCTCTCGGCTATTTCATTTTTCATGCGTTCAATTTGATATTCGGTCACATTTGCCTCCTATTAATCAACTCACCACAGCCCACCTTGATGGACTGTAATTAGTTAACTAAATGGTTTTCTTGGCTGAAAGTTGAATCTATGCCAACCATCGGTTAATTCTATTTCCTCGTATCCGTCATTGCCTTTATGGTCTGCTATTCCAAGTTCTACAGCGTATGAATGCAACGTGTGACGACGTTTTACTTGCTCCATACTTATCCAGTTCAGATCTGAGTTGTGTTTCTGTGCTTTCTTTGGTGTCAATTCCAAGCTGTTAACAGCACTTAATTTTTGCTGGCGAATAATGTCTTTTTTCATGTCTCGCAAGATGCTAATCATGCGGTCTATGCGTTCAATGTCGTTCATATAAGCCTCGTGTAAATTAGTTAACTGTGCCTGCTTTTAACCACGTCAGGCGAGGTGGTTCTCGTGTACCCCTACAGCGAGAAATCGGCTATAATCCACTTACCCCTACAGAATAAGAGATTATCAACCATGCCGAATTGGATTGAGGCAGTGATTGCCTATTTAAAACAAAACACATCATTGAGGTTTAATATGGTTTGGCTGTTTACGTGGTTGCTTTTACTTTTCCTTATTCCTGATTCGGTAGTGAATTTTATTAATGGGAAAATAAACTTTTTTAACATTCCCTATATTGGCGTGATTTTGACGCTAATTCCTGTTTCATTTTTCATTAGCGATTTTTTAAAGTGGCTGTGGTCTTCATTAATAGGTATGCACAGAAATATAAAAGAGTCGCTAAAATTCAGGCGAACCAAAATAGAAATTCAATCACTTTCAGAGAGAGAAAAAGAAATTATCTTGTGCTTAATTAATGGTGATGATATAGACGACTTTGCAAATGATGAAGATGATATTTATATGCACAGTCTTATATATAAAGGCATCATTCATGAGCATCATGACATCTACATGACTAAATACAAGCTAGACCATTACTACCGAAAAGCTATTATTAGTCTTTTGGTTGAAGAGCATGAAAAGGAATATAAAAATAATAGATAAGTTTAATTTTTATATTTGTTCTTGCTTTATCTCGCCGTCACCCCGAACTCACTGCTCGTCTTGCGTAGCCGTGGTTGCTTGCGTGTGTCTGGTGCTGACTTGAGTATTAGTACCAAGTTAGCTATCGGGCAGTCCGTGCCGTTATATGCCTTATATGGCTTATTTCTACGCTCGGCGATCCATGCTTCACGTCGTTTTAAATTCCATCGTTGTTTAGAGTTCATGTTAGATTTCATGTTCCCCTCCTGTTTACTCACCATAGGTCACTCATTGAATGACCTATAATTAGTATTCTTGCGCTTGCATACCTAACACCTGCCAGTGTTGCCTATTCCTATCTGTAATCACTCTCGTGCAGTAGTAACATTCTCACTAACCAGATCGTGCCTAGTGATACGTCGCATTTTTGCGTAAGGGTCTAAACAGGGTAGGTATGCTGTTTCGACTTTCCAAATTGTTAAAGAACATTAGGCTGTAGTTCATGTTGCTTGCCTTTGATGGGGTTAAATGTATACGTTAAGTAGACTAATGTAAATACTAAATGTAGACTTTTTGGTGTAGGTTAAGTCAACTATATGTATTTTCAGGCAATTTATTTTCAAAAAAATCTCAGATTGGAATGCAGATCACTTCTTTGGAGGGGATAGGACACAAAAAAGCCCTCGCGGGGAGGGCTTATGGGGTGTTCTGATTATTGCATTACTCAACAATTGGCATATATGCTACGTTGCTTTTAATTGCGTTTAAAGTGCTATCGTTTGCCTCTCCAGTTAGCTTGCATAGTAATTTGTAGTTTGTAGGAGCGTCCTCACTCAATTGTTCTACAGTTACTTTAATTGTCCCTAACGGATCGTTTAGCATCAGTGAGATATCTTTATTCAGAAATCTAGGGCAGTAACCAATTAGCTCCATTGGATTCATAGCTGACACCGCGATTGCGTAGTTATCATGTTCATTTTGTGGATCTGGCAATAGCCTTAATTCATCACCTTTCCTTAAGGAATTAACTCGGTTTTCTGCTGACTCACTAAAATGTTTGAGTCCATGAGCAAAAAAATAAACCTCTACCTTCCCATTTTCATTTGGATCGATTTTCTTAAACACTTGCAGTTGGTCTGTCGCCCTAATCCCGCCACTTCTTGCCAAAACCTCCATTGGTGAGGCATTGTCATTATTCAATCCTAACCACTTAATGAAAAATGGATATTCTGGCCTTCTGCTGGATAGCAATCTATTCTTAAATAAAGGGAAAAGCTCTTCTGAAATATAAATCTTATCTAGCTCTAGCATTCCACTAAAGGGGTTGAAGTTTTTAGCTTCATAGACTCCCTTAGTATAATTAAAAGCATACCCTGATTGATGCTCTTGTAGTCTTCCTACAACATGCCACCCTCTAGATTCAGGGCATTGCCACGCAACATATACAGAGTTACTCATGTTCATCTCCTAAGAAAAACTGCTTCAACAGCCTTTTTCTATTTTCTTTTACCATCTCAAATGCAAATTTTCTAGAAACTTCAGAAATGCATTTTTCATCTAATCTAGCAAAAATATCTTTTAGGCATTCATCATTTAGGTCATGTAGCTTTGATATCCAAAAGTTCATTACCTCTTTTCGTGTTTTTACTGCCTCTTCGAATGCTTCAATGGTAAGTAATCTTTTAGTATCTTTTTGTGTTCTAAATAACTCAGACCTCGCCTTGGTTACAAATTTAGATATAGAACGGTTTATATCTTTAGTATTAAGTCGTTCATTTTTTTCTCTATCTGTCATTTCTCTTCCTAGGCTAGCTGCATGATCGTATGTTGGGCAAAGGTATCTTTTACCCGACTGGTCATCTTGCATAATTGCCCAGTTTTCATGGTGCCTATCTTGATTACTAATTAACACATCAAGCATCAAATAACCACAGAAAACATCACCAGAAGTTAACCCTGAAATGTCATAATTATGAAATATAGGTGGTAATATCTTGTTTTCCAAACAAGATAATACTCTAGCAACTGTATGTTCTCTTACCCTAACTTGCTTTTCAACATCAGATACTGGTTTTGGGTATCCGGGGGTATGATTATGAAGAACTTCGTTACCCATAACCATCCTGAAATTATGAGGAATAAAATTTGGTGATATCACCCCCCATCTATCTCCACACAACCCTATATCGTATGTAGCATGCGGAATTCCAAGTACTTTACAGATCTCTTCCGCGCACTTTTCAGACCAATGCTCACCAGTGACGCTTTTTGTGTACTTAAATAAGTATTTGTTATTTTTATAAGTAAACCAAAATTTCTCTTTTGTACCTAATTGTTCTAATGAGTCTGGAGATGTATTTATTTTAATAATTGCAAATTTATCCATATTAAATCGATTCCAATTAATCATTAGAATTTTTAGGTTAATACCACCCACACCCTAAAACGTGTCGTCATCCAAAGAAGCAGCCACGGGCATCATCTTCAACGAGCCTAATGGCGTCAGAAAAACTGCCTAGCATTATTTCATCGTAGTTGTGCCAGTTGCTGTCTTTATCCATCCAAAACAGAGACCAAGAGCTGTTAGATTTGTCATGTGTAATTTTTGCTATCGGCTCTTGAGCTTGCCCGTCACTCCAAGTAAGGCGTCTTACTTCAAATATGACAACGGAGTCATCTTCAATGCTATAGCTTAAATCCAGCTCATCCCTTAGGTGTTCAGCAGGTCGGCGCTTTTCCATGAAAAACTCCATACACCGCTTAATGTTAGCTATCTCAATGTCGTTAAATGCCATGCATTCTCCTAAAACGTGTTGTCACTCTGCATTGAAAACCGAAATCCAAGCAAAAGATTCTTCTGCAAACTGTAATACTGCTCCAACTGCTAGCGCTATTATTAACATAACAATCAGCAGCTTATTTTTACTGATGAGTTCTAATAATCTTTTCATATCGAACCCTCACTAATTATCAAATGTAATCAGCAACAATAGAATGATATCCAGCACCGCTATAATAACTAGCAGTATCATTATGTTAGCGTTGGATATCAGCTCTAGCAGTCTTTTCATTTAAAACGTGTCGTCAGGCCATTGTGACTTGATTACCTTGCCTATGATTGTGCAGTTGCCATTAATCGGTATCATCTCGAATCGTGGATTTAATGGCTCAAGATAACACTGACCAGACTCACGAATTAATCGTTTAAACGTAAATTCATCACCATGCAGCCTAGCTATGCAGAAATCACCTATATCTACAGGTTCTTCTGGGTCTACAAGTATTAGCATCCCTTCTGGGAAACTAGGACGCCCACCTTGAGGTGCGGTCATTGAATGCCCCTCAACTTCAAGCCAGAATGCGTTATCACTTGCTTTTCTAGCTGTTGGTATCCATGCAATCGCATCTTTTTCGGTGTAAGTGTTGCTATTACCTGTAAATGCGCCCGCTTGTACCTTGGAAAATAGAGGGTACTCATAAGTTGGCTCGAGTTTTTCAATTGAACCTTCATCAATACTAATAGTTCCATCATGATTTATTGTTGCATTACGAACACCGACATATGCCAGTATCCCAGCAATATCATTAAAGGCTGGCTCTCTCTTTCCTGTCATCCAATGACCAACTGCGGCCTTCGACACGGAGAACCGCTCAGCTAATTGGTCATATGTAATGCCCTTTTCTTTCATTAAGGACTTTGCTAGTTCGTACCATTTCATTTTCATGCCCTAATAATACGATATGTAGACCTATATGTAGATCGACAAATTGTATATTTTTAATTGAAATTAAATCTACTATATGTATACTTCATCCAGAGCAATAAGGAGGTTCGGATGAATAAAATAAGCCAATACAGGAAAAAACTAGGACTTACCCAGTCGGATTTAGCTAAAAACCTAGGTTGCTCAAAAAGTAGCTTAGGTCATTACGAAACTGGACGAAGAAAAGTAGACCTAGATGTATGCAGGCAGTTAGTTAGTTTTTTTAACGAAAATGGGATTAACGTCACTATCGATGACGTTTTCCCGCCAAAGGCAGCATAAGTACTAAATCGCTCTTTAACAATATCGCCCAAAGCTCCTGCATCAGGAGCAATACACACTCACAGGATCGTGAGTCACGGACTAACTGTATCTAAAAGGACTATAGACTATGGAAAATGCAAAAAATATCAAAGTAGAGTGCTCATCAAACGAATTGATGACGTTTTACATCCAACAAATGTATTCAGTCGGTAATAACGGACTCGCTAAGGCGCTAGGAATACACCCATCAAAATCCAGTCGAGATAAAGCCAGAATATTCGATTTAGCTTGCCAGTTGGTGAGTAAGTTCGGATTGCCGCCTGACTCTGTAAATATCAGCGATAAGCCAACGAAAGTTGTTATCGAAGGTGATTATGCAGAAAGGCTCATTCGGGCAATCGAAGGGAAGGGAGGACTTAAAAAAAAGGCCTCAACCACGGCAGGGAGTGAGGCACAAATCAATCTAGATATTTAAGTGTCTATGAAATTGTATCAACAACCAGTGTTAGTGGCAAGGTGGGGAGCTTAGCTTCCCTTTTTTGATACAACAACCGAATAAGGGAATTATACCATGAAAAATAAACGAAATCATGACTTTAATTATCATGCAGTGCATAAAAACATCATGCGAGATAGGGAACTCAGGAAAGTAACCCCTCTAGGCATAAAGCGTCTTAGGGAAGCTTTTGAAGATGCAAAACTAAGGAATGCTCACAGGAAAGAACTATTGGGAGGGGAGCCGCATGAGTAACGTTGCATATGCAGATTTTGGTAATCAACGACGGCAAGAGAGGCCTAACGTGGCAGATCTTGATAATGGGTACACCAGGATAGCAAACGAGCTCTTAGATGCGATTATGCTTGCTGGGTTGACCAAGCACCAATTATTAATGGTTATAGCTGTGTGGAGAAAAACATACGGCTTTAATAAAAAAATGGATTGGGTTGGCAATGAACAACTTGAAAGCATGACAAAGATTGATAGCACTAAATGCTCCACCGCTAAAAATCAATTAGTTCGGATGAAAATCTTTATTCAGGAAGGTCGAAAAATTGGAATGAATAAGAATATTTCTGAATGGGAAACCGACATTGACCGAAACAGTAAAAGTTTTACCGAAACGGTAAAGAATAGCTTTACTAAAACGGTAAAAACCACTTTACCGAAACAGTCAAACACAAAAGACAATAATACAAAAGACAATAAAGACAAGATCCCCCTTACCCCCGTTGGGGAAGATATCGCTCTAGAAATTCTCGATTATTTTAATCAGCTAACCAATTCTAAATTTCAATCTACGGAACCCATCCTAAAAGCGCTTAATACCATCAAAGCTAAAGGCGAATGCTACACAGCTGATGAAATTAAACTTGTGATGGAGTGGGCTGTTAAGACTTGGACTAAAGGGAAGGACTTGAAACCTCAGAACTTGTGTCGAATGACTCGCTTCGATGGCTACCTTTCAGATGCGCTCAAGTGGAAAAACCGTGACGGTATCAATCCTGTCGATTGCCCACACGAAGAGCTGATTAAAATTTGGAATAGATACATCCCTGAGAGAGCTATTGATATCCAGGAATGGACGCCTCGCAGACCTGCTTACAAAGATTTGGAAGCTGTCTGGAATGGGAAGACTAACAAAGGGCAATGGCGTGAAGTAAAACATATGGACACCTGCTTCAAGCTGATATCTCAATCAAGTTTATTTTCTGGTTTGAGCGAAAAAGGTTGGTTAACCCTGGATTGGATCTTAACTCCTGCTAGATGGTCGCAAACCTACGAACAAGCAAAACGCGAATACTCAGAGCGTAAAAAAGGAATTTAACATGAACAGCAAGTTTTGTGATTTATACGCTGAGAAGTCAGTAATTGGCGGGATTTTAAATGCCACTGGAGAATATACAGACCTGGCATCAAGTGCCATAGAGACTTTATCCGAGGATGATTTTACTGCTGTTAGCAATAAATTAATTCTCCGGGCTTTGAAACGAATGAACCAGGCAGGTGCGAAGATTGACCTGATTATGGTTAACAGTGAGCTTGAGCAATGCGGTGATAGCAAAAATAGCGGCGGTTTCCCATATCTTGCTGAATGCGCCAAAGACTTGCCTAGTATCCATATGCTGCCAGGGTATGTTGAGAAAGTTAAACAGCTATCTTTAGCTAGGAGAACAATATCAATTCTTCAAGATGGGATATCCAGGATAAATGAGTCAGGGGTAAATCATGTTCACGATATTGCTGGGCAAATTCAGGAAGAAATATCCAACGTTAGCAATAACCAGGTTACTGAGACTCAACACATCATGTCAGGCGTTGAAGAGTCGCTATCGATTATTGAGTCGATGATCAGCGGTGATATTTGGAAGTATAAAACCGAGTTCGGCTTGCCAGACATTGACCAGGCTTTCGGTGGTTTCAACAACACTGATTTTATTGTTATCGGGGGGCGCCCTGGTATGGGTAAAACAATGCTAAGCACCACGATCACAAAGTCGGTTGGCTTAGCAAAATCTAAACCTGTTTTGTTCTACAGCTTGGAAATGCCATCCTGGCAAATATCTGAACGTGTCGCATTTCATCATGCCAGGGTGGATAAGGAATCAATTCTCGGCAAAGAGAAATCTAAAATGAACATGGATGAAGCCTGGGCTCGGTTATCTAGTTCATTGGCTGAAATCAAAGACTCACCAATTTACATCAACGACAAGCCATCAATGAGTATTCATGAAATCCGGGCTGATGCCAGGAGAATGAATAAACAAACTGGCGGGTTAGGGGTGATCATCGTTGACTACCTTCAAAAGATGAAAATGACTAACCCGGAGAACATGAATCAGTCGGTAGGTGAAATCGCTACCGGGCTTAAGAACCTGGCTAAAGAGCTTAAATGCCCGGTAATCGCCCTGGCGCAATTAAACCGCAACCTAGAGCAGCGAACTAATAAACGCCCTGGGAATGCTGACTTAAGAGAGTCGGGAGTTATTGAGCAGGAAGCTGATGTTATTTTCATGATTTACCGGGATGAGAAATATAACCCTAATACCGAACTAAAAGGAATTACTGAGGTTATATGTACCAAATCCAGGCATGCACCCGGAGCTGAAAAGACGTATTATTTCACTAATACAAGCGGAGGGTTAGATCAGGCTGACTTAACTAGATTAAGATTAGAGTCTCATCAAGATGAAATCGAATGCTAGCTAATAAGAGAGGAAATTATGATTGTTAAAACTGAAAAAATGACGGACGCACAGCTTATTGAATACTTAAAAGATAAGTTGCTATTAATTACAAATGAATTGGCTATTGTAAAAACTGAGTACCCTGATGCGCAGGAGAGAATTGACAAAGCTGTTCGAACATCCGTAAACGCAACGGATGTAATAACGGAACACCAGCGTGAATTCTAAAAACTCAGCCTGCAATATGCGGGCTTTTTTGTGGCCGTAACACACCAAATCATAAGGACTTCTAGATGAGTGGATACGAATTATTGCAGCGGTATCATTTTGACGATAAAGCAAAACATCGATGGACAGAAGCAATGAGCTATCTGTTAGATAATTATGATGATTTCCCTGCCGATATGGACGTTAACATTCAACTCAAAGCAGAGTTTAAGGGGTTTAGATTTATTAAATCACCAGAGGGCGAAGTGCTTTTCGGTAATTGCATAGTGCCAGCAATAACAGCCGATGATTTTTACCAGTTTAAAGCCATCAATTAAGCGAGGTGTTGAGTGATGAAAGGAACTGACTATAAAACTTTGATGTGGGCTTATGTAAATGAGTCTAGAAACAGAAAGCGAAAATATCTTAGACAATGCAAAGATTACAATCGCAAATTTAGCAGTAATTATCGCAGTGAAAAAGTTTTGAAAAAGTTGCTACGTCTTGATTTTCAGCGCTTAACAGGAGGCATCTAATGCAGGGAACTGAGTGGGTTAAGAGAAATGAGCGTACACCTGATGAAGATGGGAAATATTTAATCTACGGGTCACGCGGTATTACTACAGGGCATTGGCAATCACGGCTAAATAAGTTTCAGGATGCAGAGTCAAGCGACAACGAAGGCATGATGGGGTGGAAAGGAATTCTAACGGTAACACACTGGATGCCACTCCCACCAATGCCAGAGGGGGAATGATGAACGAGCGCAAATTAAGACTTGAGGCTGTGAAAATTTGGCAAGAGCTAATTTTACAAGCTAAGCGAAAATACCAATGGTGGGAGTTGTAGCATGAACGAACTCAAGAAATGCCCGTTTTGTGGGTGTGACCGGATTTTTGTCGGCACGTATGATTATGAAGAATTTGACGATAAAACATACTACAAGGCAGAGTGTAATTCATGCGAAGCGGAGACGGGGTTTAAGGATAGCAAACAGGAAGCCATAGCAGCATGGAACAGGAGAGCTAACAGTGAGTGATATGGAGGTTTAATTGACGGATGATATCTGTCTCCATAAATCCAATCTAAAAGGCATTTTCAAAACTCTCTCAGAAGTAACAGAAACTGGTAAGCGTTACCGAATCAAAATCACCGAATGGCGTGAACTCAGAACAATACCAATGAACAAAACATGGCGTATGTGGATAGAAACCACAGGCGATTGGCTGCGTGCGCGTGGCGTTGTCATTGATATTAAAAATGGCGCTGGTGAGGTTGTTCTATCAAAGCCAATCACTAACGAAGAAACGCATGAGTATTTTGTTGGTCACTGGCTAGGTCGTGATGAAAACGGAGAGCGTGAGAAAACCCGCAAGATGGATAAAGCACGGATGCTCTACATGATGGAGAAACACGAAGCATGGTGTATTGAAAAAGGCATTCCAATCATCATCCCAAACGACAGCGAATACATGAAACTCAAGGAGCAGCAAGAGAAATGAAAGAACCCCACATATACAGGCTTCTCACTTACGAAGAAGCAGAAAGACTTTGTGAGCATTACAAGCGACAAGGTTATTCCCCAGTCAAAGTGCTCAATATTAACCCGAAATATTTCGACGTATCAGTCAATCTACCAACCCAAAAATGGCTCAAGCCAACACCGCGAACAATGATTAATAGGATGTGGAAATGAAAAACGAAGCAGAAGCGTTTATGAGCGCATTAACAACGTTAAAGCTATGTTGGGCTATCCATAAGTCTAATGAAGCCGTCAGGAAGTGTGCAGGGCTATTAAAGCGCAAATTTAAAGAGCATTTAGCGTATGAAGCAATGCGGAAGATTGAAGGCAGCAGCAGCCCGATGTTGGTCATCACACTTGCAGAGTGGGAGTTAGAGAAATGACAGAAGAAAGAAACGGAATTTACCTAAGAATCGATGGTGATCAATATCGGCATATTTGGGTGGTAGGTGACATTCATGGGTGTTTTGATTTACTAAATGATAAGTTGCAACAGATTGAATTTGATAAAGAAAAAGATTTATTGATTTCAGTTGGTGACTTAATCGATAGGGGGGATCAAAACGTCGAATGCCTAGACTTGATTAATGAAAAATGGTTCAGGGCTGTGCGTGGCAATCATGAGCAAATGGCTATTGATGCTTTATTTCATGGTGTTAATGACAGGGTATGGATGGCTAATGGCGGCGCTTGGTATTTGTGGTCTGATCCAGAGCAGGAGATATTGGCTAAGCAACTCATTAAAAAGTGCGAGTCATTGCCTCTCATTATCGAAGTAAACGCCGATGGCAAAAAGACGGTCATTGCACATGCTGATTATCCATCCGATGAATACGAGTTCGGCAAGCCAGTAGATGAGCAGTATGTAATTTGGAGTCGTGAGCGTATTGGCGACGAGAGTGTGCGTGAGATTAAAGGCGCTGACCTATTTCTATTTGGTCACACACCAATGATTAAAGGCGCTGTTAGACGAGCTAACCAAGAGTACATCGATACTGGGGCAGTGTTCGGTTATGGGCTGACTATGAGGCAGATAAAATGATTAGAACCCGACACGTCATTCTATTCTTTTCGAGTGTTACTTTAGTGATGGTGTTTATGTATGGCTAGTATCTACCGCTCTAAAAAATGGCTTAAAGCCGTTTCTCAAATCGAATGCTGTGTTTTGTGTGGTCGCTATGGCACTCAGGTAGCACATAGAAACGAAGATAAGGGGATGGGGCTTAAGGTTGACGATAGCCTCACAGCAGCATTATGTCAGCACTGCCATCATGAGATTGATAACGGCAGCAAGTTGAGTCGAATTGAAAGACGTCAACTGATGGATAGGGCGATTGTTTTAACACTTAGGGAGCTAACCAGAGGGGGATTGATAGAACCATCATGAAGCAATATCACCTCAAGTTGCCGTGGCCGCCTTCAGTAAATACGTACTGGCGACACTGCAAAGGCAGGCACTATATATCATCAAAGGGTACAGGCTACCGAAAGCAAGTAACAGATTACATCAAGCAACATAACCTAGATATCAAAACCACATCTCGCATCAAGATAATCATCACTGCAAACCCTCCAGACAAACGCAAAAGAGACCTCGATAACTTGCCTAAAGCTGTTTTCGATTCGCTTACTCACGCTAATTTTTGGGATGACGACGAGCAGATAGATGATTTACGCATTAAGCGAGGCGAGAGAGTTAAGGGTGGATCCTTGGATATCACAATATGGGAGATAGAGGATGCAGGCTGAGATAACAACCATTCCAGAATTACTCATCAAAGCCAGAGGAAATCAAACTCGAGTGGCTGGCTGGATAAGCGCATCGCGAAATACAGTAAAGAAATATGCATTCGACGTAAAGGCAGAAAAGCACATCATTGTAAACAACCAGTTAATGGTTATACATCGTGGTGGAATTGGCGGGGCGATAAAAAGAAAGAGTAAAGTATTGGCGGGGGCGAGATGAGCTACATCGGAGAGAAAGAACTTACAAAGGAGCAATTCGACTGGCTTAACGGATGGCTTGAATTGTGGGGGGCTTGGGTTCACTCAGGTCGAGTAGACATGAGGAAAATTAACATCATATACAAATTCATGCAATCAGTTGACCCAAGCAAAAATCTAACACGACCGATGTGCAATGACGATGACGGAATGTTGATTTCTCAGGTCATAGATTCTGTCATCGCCATTGACAAGCAGGCTTATAAGATACTGATAAGTTACTACGTGTACGGTGCGTCAAAGCTTTCGATAGCATCTTACTACCATAACAATGCAAAACCTCGCAAAATGAACACAAGGTCAGGAGGAAAAGTAAAGGTTCCATCATTGCGAACATGCCGAAGAGAAGTTGACGAAAAACTCAAAGCTGCTCAGTGGTTATTGTATGAACCTCTTCGAAATGCAATGAATAATCGCAAACGTGTAGCTAAAGTTAGAAAAATAACTGAACTTTGCTATTGACATTAATGGACAAATGGACAATACTTATCAGGTAAGCTGCCTTAACTGTTCTTAGGTTGGCTTAACCAGATTAATAGAGCCTCACTTCGGTGGGGCTTTTTGCATTGCAAGGGTTTATATGTTTGATGAATTCGAGTGGGCATAAAAAAAGCCACCAACTTTTTGGGATGGTGGCAAAAGATTGCAAATCATGTTTATAGCTAAACCAAAAAAACTCTTGGTCGTCTTTTATTTTAACCAACCAATTTAAAAAAAGAAACAGGCTTTATCTGATGTTCTATTTATAACTGGTTGATATTATTCCGTTATGGGAATTCACATAACGCTATTTCACATGCTCGGTTATTCCGAACAACTGCGTGATTTACGCCTTCTTGTGTGAGTTCTCTCTCTTTTGAAAATGCGTTTGTAGTCATCATCAGTGTATGTGTCGTATTGTTTTCTAGCGTATAGGATTGATTGCTCATGTATAGCGCTGTTACTTTTAATCTGCTGCCAGCGTTTCTTTGCATTATAGTGCTCTTTTTTGATTTGAGACTCAGATGACCTGCATTTTTTCAGAGTCAATCTAGCTCTTTCTCTGAAAGCTGAAAGCAAAGCTGGGTCGCTATTTAGTCTATCTCTTAGTTTAGTTAAATATGATGCGCGAGTGTTTTTAAATTCTTCAGTATGTTTTATTGAATGATAGCGCTTTTTCTCTTTTTCACTATTCCTGATTTTTGCACATTTTTCGCTGCAAGTAGCAGGGATTCGTCCTGATTTATATTTTATTCTAGATCCGCATACTTCACAGATGCCACCCTTACAATAACTGCACATCAATCGACCCCTGTATGTTGGTTTTGTTATTGTGCGCGGGAACAGTTCTTCTACGCCGCAATCACAGCGGCATAGAATCTGAGAATTAGAGGAATCTTTTATTATTGTAAGCTTGCCGAACTTTTGGCCTGTTCTATCGTTTTTCATTTGATAAGTCTCGGCGAGGACTGTACAAAACGTGATTAATAACAATAAAATCTTTATTGATCCACTGCGTGACTTGCTGGGGTTTTATATCTAATTTAGATGCAAAGTCTTTCTGGCTGCCGTTGTAGTAAGTGTTTATGTATTCGATAAGTGTCATTAGCATTCAACCTCTTGCATTTCGCGGTCAACACAGTAAGCGATATAGATAACACCTTGCTCATCAGATGATTTAGCGCAGTCATAACCTAATTTGTGAGCTAAGATACCTTGATATTGCTGGATAGCCCAGTCAGCTTCACCTTCATCGTCATAGCCGTTAAACTCAAAATTACGAATGCTTGATTCGTTGCTCAGTAACTCAGCAATTTCTTCGTCAGATGCTTCGATTTCTAAATCGTCGCGAACTAGCTCAATAACTTGCTGAACAGCTTGCTCCGCAATGTCATGATGAGAGAAAAAAGATTCAACGTCGATTATGTTATTTACTTCTAAATTGTACTGATAGTTACACTCACCAGCTAAGTTATACTCATTTCCTTCAGCAGCGAAGAACAGACAGCCTTTTAAGAATAAAGCGTATGGGCTTCTCGCTTTTACTTCAGTGATTCTTTCTGCGCTTGCGTGAGTGATGATCATTTTGCCTTCCTCTGCCTTGTTGGTATGAATATATAATAAAGCGTTTTACTTTATAAATAAAGCGTTTTACTTTATATTTATATGTTTAATTTGAAGTAAGTCACATTTAATAGGTCGCCTAGTGCGGCCTTTTTCGTATACAGCCACCGCAAATCACTATCAACATGTTTAATTACTGCAATTTTGCGACGGGCTATCTATTTAAGAGAGGTAGTTATGAGCAATCAAAATGAAGGTGAATTTTTAGGCGTTATTGTCACTAATGGTAATTTAAGCCTAGAAGAACGAGTAACAGCATTAGAGCTTGCATCACATCAACAAGGCGAGGTTATCTCCACCTTAAGCGATAGAATGGGTAAATCGCCAGAAGGTGGAGATGATGTTATTTTTGTAGATAAATTAACAGCACCTCCAATGAAGCTCCGTTCTTAGTAATTACAATTGAACAAACTTACCTTGTTCTTGAGCATTCCCTAATTATTCCAAGGGGTATTGCAAGGCCTTTTCCATGCATTGCTTTGGTTTATCAAGATAATTTACCTTAATCTTGTGATCAACTTATCAATACAGAGTACATTAGGTTCCTTATAACCTTATAGTTACTTTAGTATTAATGATATATAACCAATTCACCCCCGAAGGAACAGAGCCTTATGGCTAGAAACAAAAAGCTTGTATATGGAGCATTAAATATAACTATTCACCCTCACTCCCCTCAAAAATACGTTGAATTATTTAAAGATACCTTCAGGTTAGCCAAAACAGTTAACTTAGGCGGCGATGTTTATGCGATATTAAAGTTTTTTTCAAAAACCGCAGGTAGTACATCTGACACTGATCCATATGAGGGTGAGATTTTAAAATATATGGATATTAGTAAAGATAGTGACTGGTATAGTATTGCTACAAATGAGTTAGCAACAGATGAAGAAAAAGAAAAAATAGTCATACCTGAGCACCTTAAGCCTAACGCCTCAAGGTTTTCGTTTGTTTTTCTTCCGGAAGCTCATTTACTGGTGTATGAAGCTCGCTATAATAATAAGAACCTTTCTCATATACAGATAGAAAAATTTTTTAATTCGTTATTTTCAGAAGATAAAATAGTAGATAAATATGGAGTTGTTAACGTTACAAGCCTTACTGCCCCCGATGAGGTTGAACGAATGCTATCTTTGCAAGGAATAAAAAAAATAACCATGGTCACTCGAAGGCCAAATCCGGATGATATTCATAATGCAGAGCAGGAGTTTAAAGAAAGACTTAAACGGATCAATGCAATCGAAGAAGAAAAAACTTTTAAAGCAGATAGAGATGGCGACATTACTCCAGATCAAGAATTGAAAGTAGAAGCTCTGATTGCATCCCGTAATGGTAAGGTAACGATTAAAAGGCAAGATCATGAGGGCTTTTCAGAGGAGCTATCGAGCTCTGACAAACCATTGAAAGGGTATGAGATTTACGACCCGAATGATACACTGCCAATTAATGTTCTTCTAGATAAAGCAAAATCAATTTATGATGATTTTAGACAATGGCTTACTAAATGATAGATGTAATAAAGAGATACTGGTCAATCTATGGTGGTTTTTCAGCGCTATTTAAAAGTAGTTACTTTTATCTGGCTCTTATCTTTACTGCTATATTATATCCAGCCTGGTCAAAGTCGGGGTGGTGGGGTGACATTCTATCACTACTACCTAACTTACTCGGTTTTTCTCTTGGTGGATTGGCTATTTTGCTTGCGGTAGGTGATGATGGCTTTAAAAAGCTTATAGCGGGAAGTGGGAATAATAGCAATCCATCTCCGTACATGGAGGCGTGCACTGCTTTTGTCCATTTTATATTTTTGCAAATAATTGCGATTCTTATAGCGCTATTAGCTAAAACTTACGGAACCATTCTCCCCGGATTATGGTACAAACCAGTGCTCTTGATGTTAAGTTACTTTGGCTATTTCATATTCATTTATTCTGTTTTTTGCACACTGGCAGCTGTTTTTGCCGTATTTAGGGTTGCTGACTGGTTTGATGAATACATAACAGTATTTAATTCAAATAATAAAGATAAAAAATAGCATTTAATTTAATCGTTTCAAAAAGCATTACATTAATGTGCCACTTGTATTTTTTCATTTTAATTATCCCCTAAAAAAATTCGGTTATGTATAAAATCACGACTGTATGACCGAGAGAACCATGGATTTCAAGTTATCTAGCATAAATTAACTCAAGGTCTCTATTAGGGGGCGTTTTTATTACCTAAATTCCAATTAACTTCATTAATCTAAATCCGGCTACCTGCTGGTGGCTTTCTATTAACTAATTCCTCCAGTAAAGGGGGTGAGTATGGATCATATGAAAGAAAACCCCGAGTTCTGGGATAACGTATTTCAAATTATTGCTGCTCATAAGGAGCAAGGTATTAGCGCATCACTAGCAACAGGCATGGCGATTCTACGCGGCAAGTACAACGGCGGCGGTTGGAAGAAGACGCTATTTGATGGCGCTATGTGTGCACTATTTGCATGGTTTGTAAAAGACCTCTTAACGCTACTTGGTCTTAACCATGAGTTGGCTTACCTAGCGAGCGTCTTCATTGGGTATGTCGGCGTGGATGGTCTGAGTAAAATTATTAAAGGCAGGGCGGGGGTGGACAATGACTAAGCAAGCGCGAGGCATTCGCAATAACAACCCTGGTAACATTGATTACAACAAAGCCAATAATTGGAAAGGGCAATTGCCGCATGACCCAAGTATTGAACCTCGCTTCTGTCGATTCGAAAGCCCTGTTTATGGTATTCGTGCATTGATGGCACTACTTCGTACCTACCAGCGTAAGTACGGGTTAAAAACCGTATCAGGCTTGATTAACCGATGGGCGCCGACAAATGAAAACAACACTAGCGCATATATTAACGGTGTAGCTAAAGAGTTGGGTGTATCGACTGCTGATGTTATCAGTCTTGATGATAAGTCAACCGCAATTAAACTGGCCAAGGCAATCATTCGTCATGAAAACGGCTCACAACCGTATGATGAGGCTACGTTCGAAAAGGCGTGGGGGTTATTGTGAACAGCTTAAAATCATGGCTCCCCGTTCTGTTGTGGGGAGGGTTGTGTATTGCTTTGTTCTTTTCGACTAAAGAAATGATTGAGCTTGGTAAAGAGAATGAAGGCCTAAAGAAAGAAAATAGCTCCCTCATTGCTGGAATGGCAGACTACGAAAAGCGCATCAACTCCCTTCATGAACTCGACACCAAACACACAACGGAACTCACAAATGCAAAAGCTGAAATTGATAAGCTTCGTGATGCTGTTCGCTCTGGTCGTAAGCGGGTGTACATCCGAGCCAGTTGTCCGAAAGGCGAAACCAATTCAACCTCCGGCATGGATGATGCAACCACCGCCAGACCTACTGACTCCGCTGTCAGAAATTATTGGTTACTCAGAAACAGAATTGCAGAGTCAGAGCAGATGATTAAGGGGTTGCAAGACTACATCAGAACGGAGTGTTTACAATAAGTTAAAAGAATTCTGCAAGCTTACTTAAGGCTTTTATGGCTGAAATTGCCACATCCTTATTGGGGTCCTTGCACAACTCAATAAGCCTAGAAATAGCAGTTTGCTGTTCAATCGTTGCCTTGTAATCTCCGAGAGCGGTGATTGCGGCTATTTTAACATCGTCATTACCTCTATTTGTTAATTCAACGAGTGTATGAATTATATTATTTTCCATATAACTTACCTTCAAATCCATATTTGATTTCTCATTTTGATATATTAAATGGAATTAAAGAATATTTTCATTTATTTATTGAGCGCTAAATGAAATTAATTGTTATTTTAACTCGGAATATGCTTGGAATCTAACTTAAACGGGTAATGGATGTCACAGTGCTGGGATTTAGTTAAAGCAATGTGGGGGCTTGAACAACAACGACAGGTGATGAAATAAAAAAAAGCCCACACAGCGTTGGGCTAAGCTCATTTGTTGAACTAATGAATATCACATTAAATGTAGTTGACGCATTCAAAATATGCAAGCGAATAATGAGCCTCTGAGAAGTCAGGGGTTTTTATTCGCATTTCACCCTGTGCACCACATGCACACACATCTAAAAACATCGAACCGTTATTTAGGAATGAGCCTTTGAGGAGATCAGTTATAGCTGGTGCTGCTTCGATGGGCTGATTTCCTATGTGGCAAGGGTTCATTACTAAGTAAGGATAGCACCATGAAAGAATTATCAGTTTTTAACACACCAGTAAGAGTTGGCGATGATGGTTATATCTCAATCACCGATATTTGGAAGGCAGCAAAAGCAGCAGGAATGAAAGTGGATAACTTACGACCTGTTGATTTCCTTAGAAGCTCAGTAACTCAGTCATTTATCAATGAGTTAGTAAAAGGTGGAAATTCTACACCTTTTATAATCTCCAAAGGTCGAAACGGTGGAACGTTCGCAACTAAGTTCCTAGCTTATGAATATGCTGGATATATAGACCCTGCGTTCAAGGTTGGCGTTTACACGGTTCTGGATAAATACTTCTCTGGTGAGTTAATTTCGGTTGCTAGCTTTATGGCAGAAGCGAACATGGCTGCGTATGTCTACAATCAAGAGGCTGCGATAGTTAGTGATTGTGGTAGAACAATGAATTATTGGGGGCGCGGTGGCAGAAAAGCTCACTTGCTACACAAAAAGCAAGAAGCAGAAAACAAACTACAAATCGCATTGGATTATAAGTAGGTCGCTCAGCGGCCTTTTTTATTTTAGAAAATTCTACAAACGTCATTCATAGAGTGGCGTTTATAGAGATTTATATAGGTTTTTGTTACTGGCGGTCTCGGGATTTACGAGGCATATATGAAAACAGCCAGTGGATTGTTCTAATTGAGGTTAATTAATGGCGACTAAAACAAAAATGGGTCGTCCAAGTAAATTTGCAGAGAGTTTAGTTAAAGCAAAAGAATACTTAATGGGCGGATATGAAACGGTTGGTGATGTTGTACCAAGTGTGGCTGGTCTAGCCTGTTATTTAGGCGTTAGCCGGTCAACGGTTCAGCAATATGCCAAAGAAAATGAAGACTTTTCGGGCACGTTAGAATCTATAAAAACGTTACAGGAAAATAGACTGATAAATAAAGGCCTGATTGGTGAGTTTAATCCAACGATAACTAAGCTAATGCTGGCCAATCATGGTTACAGTGAGAAGCAGGAAGTGGATCACAAGTCATCTGATAGCTCAATGTCACCAACAAAAATAGTTTTAGTTGCTGGGGGTAGCAATGACGGTAGCGAGGATTGAAATTCCACCTAAACTGGTTCCAGTTTTCGAGAACGAAGGTGTTCGATACCGTGGCGCATATGGTGGGCGAGGTTCTGCAAAGACGAGAACTTTTGCACTAATGACGGCTATCCGTGGCTACATGGCTGCAAAGAATGGGCAGTCTGGGGTGATACTTTGCGCTCGTGAGTACATGAACTCACTTGAAGAATCCTCGATGGAAGAAGTTAAACAGGCTATCAGGTCTGTGCCTTGGCTAAATGATTTCTACGAGCTTGGTGAGAAATACATTCGCACTAAGTGCCGCTCAGTTAGCTATGTTTTTGCAGGGTTGCGACATAACTTAGATAGCATCAAATCCAAGGCGAGAATATTAATCGCTTGGGTGGATGAGGCTGAATCCGTGTCAGAGACGGCATGGACGAAACTGACCCCCACTGTTCGTGAAGCTGGTTCTGAAATATGGGTGACATGGAACCCTGAGAAAGATGGCAGTGCAACAGACAAGCGATTTAGAAAGGAGCAACCCGATAACGCTATCGTGGTTGAGATGAACTACGATGATAACCCGTGGTTTCCTTCCGTGTTAGAAGAAGAGCGCCTGAATGACCAAGCTAGACTAGATGCCGCTACTTATGCGTGGATATGGGAAGGAGCTTACCTTGAAAACTCCGATAAGCAAGTATTAGCCAATAAATACGTTGTTCAATCATTCCCTGATGACCTGTGGAAGCAAGCAGATAGATTACTGTTCGGTGCCGACTTTGGTTTTGCGAAAGACCCTAACACGCTTATTCGCATGTTTATCTTGGATGACTGCCTGTACATCGAGCGCGAGGCTTACGGTGTAGGCGTTGAACTTGACCACATGCCAGCTTTTTACGATGAAATACCCGAAGCTCGTAAGTGGCCCATCAAAGCTGACTCCGCAAGACCGGAAACAATCAGCTATTTAAAGCGACAGGGATTTAATATTTCAGCCGCTAAAAAGTGGCAGGGCAGCGTAGAAGATGGCATCACATACTTGCGTGGTTTCAAGCAAATTATCATTCATCCTCGCTGTAAAGAAACAGCAAAAGAAGCCCGCCTCTACTCATACAAAACAGACCGCATCACTGGTGAAGTGCTTCCCGTCATTGAGGATGCGTATAACCACTGTTGGGATGCGGTTAGGTATGGTCTGGATGGGTATATCACGCAGACGCAAGGGTTTAAGCGGCGTAGAATCGCTGGCATGATTTGAGGGCAGAAAATGGCTGTTACAGACAAACATCCGCAATACTTGGCGGCTAAAAAAAGCTGGCAGATTATGCAAGACGCAATTGCTGGCGAAGAAAAAATAAAGGAGTCGGGGGAAACTTATTTGCCCAAATCGGCTGGCATGGTTGAGGCTGAAAGGCTAGGAGATAGCGGGAAGAAAATATACGCTGGCTATGTAAACAGAGCGCAATATCCATTGTGGGTGCAAGATTCTCTCAGGACGATGATAGGGTTGGTTTCTAAGCTGAATCCTGAAATCAGAATACCAAACAAACAGTTGCAGGGGGTGGAGGAGAACGCAACTAGCGATGGATTTGGGTTAAAGCAGCTTTTCATTCGTGTGGTGCGTAATCTTCTTGTGTATGGGCGCTGTGGTTTGCTCATCGACGTTGATAAGGATGGGGTTCCTTATTTCGCATTGTATGACGCACTTTCAATTACAAATTGGAAAGAAAATAGTGTTGGCGGGCGAAAAGACCTAAACCTTGTTGTGTTAGAAGAGCAATTTAACAACAGTGAAGATAAGTTCGGGCATGATACAAAAACGGTTTATCGCGTGTTAGAGCTGGTGAATGGCAAGCTGGCTATAAGCCTTCACGATGGTGACTCTATAGATGACAGGACGCCCAGATTAGGCAAAGACTTGCTTAACTTTATCCCGTTCATCTTCTGTGGGACAACAGATAACACCTCCGAGGTTGGCTCAGTTCCATTACTTACTATGGCAAAGGCGGCTTTAAAGTCATATCAGCTAAGTGCGGATTATTATCAATCGCTTCATCATACTGCACACCCTCAGCCTTGGGTCTCGGGTTTAGGTGATGGCGATCATATAACTATTACAGGCGTGATGGCAGCATGGGATTTACCGAAGGACGCGCAATGTGGGTATTTGGAAATTACTGGTGTTGGCATCGATAAGACCAAGGCTGAGATGGACGCGCAAAAAAATGCGGCATTAGAGGCCGGTGCCAAGGTTATTGACACTAAAGCTCAGGAGTCAGGGGAAGCTAGGCGCGCAAGACAAAATGACCAACATGCTAGCTTGCATAGCATGGTGATGTGCGCAGCGGAAGCAGTCGAGCAAGGCTTGAAGTGCATGGCAATATGGCTCAATTTTAATCCCGATGACTATGCATTTACTGTAAAACCAGATTTCAATAATGCTACTTATGATATCGATTTGACAAGACAGCTTTATGAAGGTGCTCTTGCAGGTAAAATATCATTCCAAACTTACTGGGAGTACATTGGTACAGGCAAGTTGCCAGACATTGACTATAAAGAGGAGTTATTAAGGGTTGAAGCTGAAAATGATGGCACTGTGACTGAGGTAATTTATGAGCGGACAGGGGCTTAATTTAGCGTTTCTTAACGCAATCACTCGGCATCAGGCTTACCTATATCGCGCATCATCCTATAATATTAATGAAATACTTAGAGGGTTTAATGTCGTTTCTGGCGATATGCTCAATCAGTTGCGAAATTACCTCGAAAATTTAAGCGAGTATGAGCTTGTTGCTTTGAGTGGCGGCAAGTATACGACGCCGGAGTTGCGGAAAATTCGCGATTTGATTAAGAGCTGGCGAGACTCAGTGCATGAAGAGGTTCGGCAGGGTGTGTCAACAGGCGCGGTCACATTGTCAGCTTATGAAGCGGCCTATACAGCATCACTGGCAGGTGAGCAACTAACTAAATCGATATCAGGCGAAAGGCTTTATTCCAAAGCTAAAAATATCCCCATGTCTGGCGGCGCTCTAGTCGATGAGCTTTTTTCGAAAATCGCAGATGACACAAAACAGCGTGTTGAATATGCAATACGTAGCGGAATAACCAACGGAGATACGACTCAGCAGATTGTACAGCGCATTAAAGGCACTAAGCGGCTCAACTATCAAGATGGAATATTAAACGTGACAAGGAGCGCTATAGAGCGTGATGTGCGAACAATACGAAGTCATGTAAGTAACCAGGTGGTTGAAGATACTTTTTCACAACTCGGTTACGACTATCTAAAAGTAGTTGCAACGCTGGATGGCAGAACGAGTAAATTGTGCGCCTCGAAAGATGGAGAGGTTTATCACAAGAGTGATTCATTCTCTCGCCCACCGTATCACCCTAACTGCCGCACAATCTTGGTTGGCTGTGATAAGGATGGGAATTTAATCGGTAGGCGCCCATTTGTCGCAGACACAAGGCCTGTTCGAAATATACCAAAGAGTGAGCGAGAGGGTATTATTGGTCAAGTGAACTCTAATACTAATTATTCATCGTGGTTCAGCGGCCAATCACCTAGCTTTCAAAGAGAGTGGTTAGGGAAAAGTCGCTATGAGCTTTACAAAAAAGGCGGCTATGACATTGACCGATTCGTTGACCCACAAGGCAAGATGTACACACTCAATCAATTAAAACTATTGGATAAGCAGACGTTCGAGGAACTCGGTTTGTAGGTTGACTTTAGTGTGAGGGACGTTATTATAGCGAGGCTATGAATATGCTTAAAGGCACTATTGAGATAACCAAAGGTTAGAAAATAGGGTTTCATGCATCCCTTTTGAGTAAAAAATATTAATAAATCTGATTTAATGCTGATTGCGACTTTTTACATATAAATCCTAATTGGGTGATTGTATGTTTAAGTCGCTTTTTTTTATTTTAAATATCTAATCAGGAAGTCATCTAGCACTAACCTCAGCGTTGCTAGACAGCTACCATTAACACAAAGACTCCTAACGGGGTCTTTTTTTTATGTCTAAATTCGGCTTAGGGCTGAGTTAATTCAACGCGCTAGGCGCATTCAATCCCAAGGGGAATCACATGGAAATTGATTTAAGTCATCCAGAAATTCAAGCGGCTATTAAAGCCGCTGTTGATGAGCAAGTAGAAGGACTCAAAGCTAAGCGCGATGAGTTGCTAGGTGCAAATAAAGATCTGAAATCCGAGCTAGAAATGCTCAAGGGGCAGCTGGACGGGGTAGATCTGAAAGCAGTTAAAGAGTTGTTAGCGAAGGCCACTATGGATGAGGAGTCTAGATTAATTGCCGAAGGCAAATTAGATGAAGTCATTCAAAAGCGTACTGAGCGCTTACGTGATGACTATGACAGCAAGTTGGCTGCTGAAAAGGAACGAGCTGATAGGGCTGAGAATTACGCGAATAAGTTTCGTCAATCCGTGGTTCGCAGTCACATTATGCAAGCGGCAGTCGAAAGCGGTGTTCTGAAAGAAGCGACAGGCGACATTGCATTCTTGGCTCAATCTCAGTTTACCCTCGATGATAATGGTAATGCCGTGGCACTTGACGAACATGGAGAAGTGATCATCGGCAAGGATGGTAAAACACCATTAACACCTAAAGAGTGGGTAGAGACTATTCGCGAAACCAAGCCGTACTTCTGGCCTGTGGCTCAAGGCTCTGGTGCTCAAGGCTCTGGCTATTCAGGCGGTAAAAAATGGGATGACTACACAGAAGCTGAGCGGGCAAGTTTGGCGCGTACAAACCCCGATGCTTTTAAACAATTACAGAAAACACAAGGGAAATAATATATGGCAACAACGCAATTAAGTGATGTTTTTATTGGTGAATATTATCAGGCTATTGAGCCAGTTAACTCACCGGAAAAGACGGCTGTTTATCAGTCGGGGATAGTGACGCGAAATGCCGCACTTGATGCAATCGCGAGTAATGGTCAAGGAACAGCAGAAATTAACTACTGGAATGATCTTGATGCCGATGAGGCGCCTAATGTATCAACAGATAACCCAGACCAGAAAGGTAAAGTTGGGAAGGCGACACAAAGCACAATGCAAGCTCGCACGATGTATCTTAACAAGGGGTATGGGGTTGCTGATTTAACAGCAGAACTGGCAAATAGCGAACCTATGCAACATATCCGAAATCGATTTGGTAAGTATTGGGAGCGTCAGTGGCAGCGCTATTTACTGAGTGCAGCGCGAGGGGTCATTGCATCAAATATTGCTAATGATAACGGTGACATGGTGATTGATGCTGGAGCGACAATCTCAGCGTCTGCTTTCCAAGATGCGGCCTATACAGCAGGTGATATGGCCGATCAGTTTTCAGCGATGGGGGTGCACTCCGCAGTAATGAATCAGATGGTGAAGCAAAACCTCATTGAGTATCTCAAGGACTCTGAGGGGCGCATTATTTTACCTACATATCTGGGGCGTCCTATTTTTATGGATGACGGCTTGACTTATGGCAAGGGGCAGTATCTGTCACTCATCTTTGGAGCAGGAGCTTTTGGGTATGGCGAAGGTGCGCCATCAACACCGGTTGAATTACAGCGCTTGCCGGATGGCGGCAATGGTGCAGGTGCGGAGGTGCTATGGGAGCGTAAAACATACATCCTTCATCCAGCCGGTCACTCTTGGGTTGGCGGTAAAAGCATCAATGAATCCCCAACTTACACCGACTACGCTAATCCTGCAAATTGGGTTCGCGTATTTGACCGTAAATTAGTGCCCTTTGCCGCGGTTATCAGTGGCTCAGAAACAGGCGGAACTGAGGGGGAGTAATATTACGCAGGGCTTAGGTCCTGCTTTTAGAGGTGGATATGAAAGTAATTTATACTAAAGAGGTCGGGCGGGAAGACGGTATCTGTTATCGCAGTCAGTTTTTGGGCGTTATCCATAGTGCTACAGAAGTCGTCATCGACGGTGATTTTGATGATGCTGTGAAAGCCTACACTAACGCTGGTGTTAAGGTTTCATTTGTAAAGCAAGATGACCTCTCAAGTAAGACTGCTGATGAACTCAAAGATCTTCTTGCTGAAAAAGGCATTGAGTTCAATGCTAAGGCAAAAAAGGCTGATTTACTCGCACTTCTTCAGGGGTAGTAATCATGGGCTTTATTACTGAACAGGAAGTGGCGCAAGCGCTAGGCGACATTTGGAGCAATCAATCGGAAAGCGATAAAGCCCGTTTGTTGTCGCAGAGTGAGGCGTATTTAATTGCAAGAAACGTCAGGCCTTATGATGACGCTGATGATGTGCCAGCGCCATTAAAGCTTGCGTCATATGAAATCATTAAAGGGGTCATCAATAAACAACTTTACCAAGGCCAAGCTCAGGAATTAAAGGCCAAAACGGTCAAAGGTGGCTCAGTCGAGGTGAGTAAGACTTATCAAGATGGCAGTTATGAACTGAATGCGACAGAGCAATACATCCAAGACTTAATAAAGCCCTACTCAAAGCGCCGCAGCGTTGTTTTTTTGAAGAGGGTGTAATATGAGGTCAGAAATACAAAAAGAGCTAGCAGAGGCATTTGATAGCGATTTAGCTGATGCGGTAAAAACGTTTACTGGCTCGTATGTTATCGAGGGTGATGATTGGGATCCGGTTACTGAAACGGGTAATGATATCACTGTCGAATATACAGGCCGTGGCATTCTGGATAATTACAATCTCAATTGTATTGATGGGGTGAATATCTTAAATAGTGACACACTGTTAATTGCTTTAGCAAATGAGGTCACAGATAAGCCTGATATTGACCATAAAATCACGATTGATGGCGTTAGCTACAAGGTTATTTCTGTTCAAGTCGATCCAGTGGGCGCTCACTATGACATTCAATTAAGGAGGTCTTAATGGCGAGATCTGGTTGGCGAACACCGCCTAATCTATTTTCTCAAATTGTCACTTCTGATGTTGGTCAGGAAATGAAACAGACAGCCGGAGCAATATTACAAGCAGTCGTGCTGGGATCTCCGGTAGATAAAGGTGCATTTCGCGGCAACCATCGAGTCAGTGAAATGATACCCGATTATCAGTTTGACGAGAAAAAACAAGACAAATCGGGCAATGAAACGCTTAGTGTTGGGTTGGCAACAATAAGGAAATCAAGGCCGTTCACTGTTCTTTACATTCAAAACAATCTGCCATATTCCGTGGCTCTTGAGCAGGGGCACTCAGGGCAAGCCCCAAAAGGTGTGTATTCAGTCGCTTTTGAGACAGCGTTGTTAAATAGACGATGACATTAACAGAAATCAGAAATGCTATCATTTCACGAATGACAGCGCAGACTGCTATTGCCAAAAAAGATGTAACATATCAAAACGATAAGCCATTTGACGCAGCCGGAAAGTCGGTATGGGCAAGGCTTACTATCAAGCATGGTCTATCAAGCGCACAAGAAATCGGAAGCGGGCCTATCGTTCATCGAACTGGCGTAGCGTTTATTCAGATATTTGTACCTCTTGGCACTGGCACCCTTCTCATTACACAAACAGCAGATAAGCTCAGAGAGTTGTTTGAAAATCAAACAGATGGTCGCTTGGATTACTTTTCAGTGTCTGCTGACGAGATTGGTGATGAGGGTCATGGCTGGTATCAGTTCAATCTATCAATTCCATTTCGAGCAATTTAAAGGAGGCCTCTGTGAGTTCAGGAGCCAAGGTCATCACGGCCTTTATTCGTGAGACAACAACGGGTGTCACTCCAACAAGTGGCAAGTGGGATTTATTAACGCGCACAAGTTATGGCGTAAAACCCACACAAAATACGTCTGATAATGACGAGATAGGCGGGTCACGTATGGCTCAGGGTAAGTCTCTCACAACAGTAGATGTGGGTGGCGATGTTGGTGCCAAGTTCCGCTATGGCCAACATGACGATTTTCTAGCGTCTTGTTTCGGTGCAGAGTGGGTTAACGATACACTGACTATGGGTAATTCCCGCATCACTTTTTCATTGGCAACTTACGCCTCTGATATTGGTGTCGCATCAATCGCTCGTGGATGTCAGGTTGGTGCAATGCAAATTGAGACCCCCGCTGATGGTGATGTGACAGTCACAATTACCTTTGCTGGTTTGGGGTTTGAGTCAAAAGGAGATTATACCCAATACCACACTGACCCTATTGATAATGCTGGCAAATTGCGGTACAGCTTCAAAGAAGTCACTAACCTTAAACTGAATGGTATTCAAGGCGGTAATGGATTCTGTGTTGATTCATTTAGTTTGAACTTTGACAACAATATGCAAGTTCAGCGCTGTATTGGCACTGGAACACCATTTGCGGGGGCTAATATCCCAACCACATTTACTCCATCCGGAAGCATCACGCTCTCTTGGTCTAAAGCTGCTTGGGAGATTTGGAAGAAAACTTTAACTGGTGAAACCATCCCGTTTGAGTTCACTTTGCAAAATGCGGAAGGGGGTTATACGTTTTTATTCCCAGCTGTACAGGTTGACGGTGATTGGCCGGATGGTGGCAATACGGACATTATTCAGGTTCAACTTAATATCACAGCAGCAGATACCCCGCCTACAATTACGCGCATTCCGCCTGTGACCAATGGCGATGAAGAGTAACTATCTACTATCTAGCCCGTTAATTCGGGCTTTTTATTACACCAAGGTAAATCAATGCTTATTTTGAACAAAGAACAGAAAATTGAAAGAACAAAATGGATTGAGCCTGCAGAAGGCTTGAAGTTGCTTGTCGGTTCCGCTAATGACAGTAGATATCAAAGCGTAAGTGCAACCGCATACAGACACATCGAGCGATTAGACAGCAAGATGAAAGTGGGGACATCTGATTTTGATATATCAAAAGTAGACACATCTCAACCACTTGATGAACTACTGATGTTCACAGTGGCGCAATATTTACTGAAAGATTGGCAGGGTGTTGGCGAGTTGAACGCAAAAGGCGAGCAGGTTGCGATTGAGTACACGCCTGAGCGAGGAACTAGATTGTTAAAGCAGTGCCCAGACATATACTGGAAAGTTATCGATGCGGCAGTGGAACTCAGTAAAGAAGAGTCTGAGCAAATCGATGAAACAATAAAAAAGTCATAGAAGCTCAAAAGTGGCTAACTGAATTCGGCGGAGAGAGGAGCGAAAAAGCAAAGTGGAAGAGAAAGCAATTAGGGCTTCCTGATGTTCCTGCGCCAGATTTCGACGGCGTCACTAACGAGCTCTTGATGGCTTACAGCATCATTTGTCGCAGCAGGCGATATGCGGGAATGGACGCTTATCCTCTGCCGATATCACTTGCTGATATAGATCAATATCTAGCGTCAAGGCCAACAGCACTTAGTCGCAGAGAGTTCGATGCTGCCATTTTTGCGCTTGATGATAATTTCCGAGCCGAGTGGATGAAAGAGCAGGAGCGGAAAGATAAAAAGTAGGGCAGCAATGCCCTAGTATCAATGCGTACCAAGTGGGTATCATTGTGTGTATACAGTGGTTTGGTGATGGAGATAGCGGATACTAGATGAAACGCGAAATGTTGCCACCCGCTTACACGACTAATTTTGATGAGTTGCCTGTGGTTAGAGGTTAATTATATTAATAAATAACTCACCCAAAATGGCATGTTGATTTTATCAATCATCGCAGATAGCATCTTACTTTACATGAAACTTATTGTTATCATATATATAAGTCGATATTATGGTGTGCCATTATAGGTTTTCCATTGCATTGAAGTGGTGATAGTCTATGGAGAGGTGGCCATCGATAAATCAGAAAGATACTCTACATTGCAGTGACATTGATATGAATTAAACAGTTTTTGCTAATTTCTTACTTATAGAATATATTATGCTTATACTAATTAATAATAGAGCTTACATTTGATGAGGAATGAGTCTATAAATGTTCCATTGTTCCTTGTAATGTATTGAAATGTTAAGACTTTGTTGATTTTTGAAAGCTTAGGGTTACATAATGTATAGAAGCATAGGAAGCCACGGGACAAGTAAAAGTAGAGTGGATTCAATATCAAGAAATGGCTTCCGAGAAAGTGCATCTGGTCGTCGAGGTAAAGGTGTATATTTTTGGTATGCCGATGAGTGTGGATGTGAATATGCTAGAAATTTAGCTAGATCTTGGTACAAATATGCAGAAAGACGTGGAGAGTATAATTCCGATGAAAATAAACAAGGTCAAATTATTTGGGCAAGAATAGGGTGCGAACAAGAAAATCTCTTAAAGCTCACAGAGCCAAAATATCGAGCCACCATCAGAAAGTTAGTAGAATCGCACATTGAGGATGCTCAAAAAAAAGGAGAAACCATATCAAATGACGAAGCTATGTCTCTTGCTCATGATATGTTCATAAGTCGACTTTCTTCTAAGCATCCAATTGATGTTGTATTGGCGACAGTAGCTGCGCCAAAAAAAATGAAAGATGAGCTACTTCCATTTTTGGGAGAGCCGTTCGCCCACATAGTTAAGAATATGAGCTGCATAACTATGTTTCCCGCATTGACGGAGGATATAAAATGAAACTGACCATGGAACAAGCAATTGATTCTGTTTTCGAAGAACTATTCGCCATGGATTCAATTGAATTTGTTAAAGAGCTTAAAACACATAAAGGTGGTGATGTTTACAATCTTATCAATCATTTTTGTAAGATTGAGACACCAAAAGAAAATGAAATTATAATCTCCACATTCCTGAGAGATAACTCAGCTAAATATATGGTTGACTTTGATGCAGTAGCTCTTGCATATCTTCATATGTCACGTTGGTCTTACCAAGGTGAGCCGGCAAATGACGAACAATATGCAATGGCAGCATAAGAGTATAAGGTATGGCAAAGTTTAAAAAGCATCCTATTCAGATAGCAGCTTTACATGTTTCAGAGTTGTACATCAAGGTAAACAATAGTTCTGCTTTTGATGAGCATGATGAGTATCGTGGAAAGTTCGGCCTTGAAGTTGGAACAACTGATTTTGATGAGGATGAAGATATCATTCAAGTCAAGATGAGGGCGACCATTGGAATAAATGAAGATCAGACCGCTGATCATGAGAGCCCAATTAACTTATCAGTCGAGCTTCACGGAACTTTCGAGGTTGATGTCGATAATTTTCCGATGGATAAGATTGATCACTGGGCTGAGCACAATGCGCCATTTATTATTTATCCATACTTGAGAGAGCATGTTATGGGGCTTACAACTAGAGCTGGGATACCTGGACTACTACTTCCGTTATTTGAGGTTCCTTTATTTAGAGTCACACAAAAAGCACCTGAATAATAAACCATTAACCCACTCCGGTGGGTTTTTTGTTGCCTGAATTTCTCAACTTATTGATATAGTTTGATTATAACGAATCGTGAGAATTGATAGCCCGTCCATGGGCTTGTAATCCAGATCACATATTGCGCCTCTTGATTGAGGTCTTTTGCTTTGTTTTGCACACACCTAGGGCTATCATAAGGCAAATTAATAATACAAATAGGTGATGGGATGAAAAGAATATTAGCAGTGGCTGCGGTGATCGCTTTGTTGGTTGGCTGCGACAGCAAGCAAGATGCCCCGTTCGGTTTAAAGTGGGGGCAGAGCATGGAAAGTGTCAGCTTTATTAAAGATGGTGATTGTGAAAAAGAGAGCGAGGTCACAATCTGTAAATTTGACAACCGGAAGCCATTCAATGAATGGACTTACTCAAATGAGCTAAAGTTTAACAAAGAAGGTCTTGTTGAAATAGAAACGGTGTCTGTAGGGGAAGAAGAGCATAACCCTAGCTTTCAAAACTTCAAAGAAAAACTGGATAAAGAGTTTGAGTTTTTGTTAATCAAGGGCTTTGATAAAGAGATATTAAATCAAGTAAAACAAAAATGCGAAAGCAGTATTCAGTGTGACAAAACAAGCGAAAGGTCTAACGCCTCTATTGGGGTTGCTAGCATTTGGATTACAACATCTTCAACGCAAACACCAATTGAAGTAACAACATACACAAAGTAGAAGCGTCAACACATCTAACAAACCCTGCCAATCGGCGGGGTTTTTTTGTTCTAGGAGATAGGAACTATGATCATTCATTCAGCATATGCACACCCTAACGGGTTATTTGTCTGTGCTAATAGAGAAAGTGATTTTTGGGTGTTGCTCAGTCGCTCACTAGGTTGGGGGAGGTTCACTAAGGCAACTAGCGGAACATTTCAGCCAAATACTTTTGAATTAGTGGAAGTGCGCTCGGCAGAGCTAGAACCGCCTTCACCGTTAATTCATTCGTCAAATGTGTTATGGCACTTGCCGGAAGCTCTCGAAGTTTTGCAATCAGTCCCTTCTTCTCATCTTCTGGAATATTTGAGGCAGAGATGATTGCTTCTAGCTGAGACAGTGTGTCAGCGTGAATTTTGATGGTTTGAATGTTTAGGATGGCGCTTAATCCTCCATCATCCCTGAGAAAATCGATTCCCTTACTAGTGATTCTTGTTTTGTAAGAGTTTATTTCGACATCTCCGCCAATATATGAATGAAATCCTGTTTCAATAAGATTATGACCAAGGAGATATTGAAGATTCGCAACTAGGTTATTCATTGATCCAAACTTTTCAGCGAACTCATGTAAGCTTTGGTTACTAGGGGTGTCAGGCGACAAATCATATAAGTGTTGTAAAAACTCTCGTTGCAATGCTCTATCAAATTTATCAGTCATTGTGTAGCTCGTCTTGGTTAAGGATAGTTAACTATAAGTCTACCGAATTGAATTAGAAATGCTGATATTTGACCAGTAATCAGAATGTTATTTTTTAGCTAAAGGCCTCGTCGCATTTGACGGGGCTTTCTTTTTTTAAAGGAAAGGAAAATGTCTGAACAATCTTCAAGACTTGTCATTATCTTAGATAGCTCGGGTGCTCAAAGAAACTCAGAAAGCTTAGCTGATGCCCTAAATCGCTTGACAGCTCAAGGCGAACGCGCGACAGGGGCAACAGACAACCTAGGCTTTTCATTCAAGCGCCTTGCAGCATCGGCAGCAGGTGCGCTATCTATCGGTGCAGTTATAAAAATAGCCGACGATTGGGGGCAAGTTGCAGCACGAATTAAAATGGCGCTCAAGTCAGTAGAAGGCGATATCAAGAATTACGCAGATATCCAAGAGCGTTTTTTGGAGATAAGTAACCGTAACGGTAAGAATATTGAAGATGTTCAGTTGCTCTATATTGGCGCTGCAACATCAATGCAAGAGCTTGGTTATAACACTACACAGACTATTGATTACATTGAATCTTTATCATCTGCAATGACTGCCAACGCATCAAGTGCTAATGAAGTCATGTCGATGCAAAACGCGCTAAATAAAGCGATGGTCGCAGGGAAAGTCGCTGGTGAAAACTGGAATTCAATTATGAATGCCACGCCAACCCTGCTGGGCGACATCGCTAGACAGCTAGAAAAGCAAAATGGTGGGATTAAAGTAACCGAAGCTCAAGTTAAAAAAATGGCGGCAGAGGGTAAGATCTCATTTAAGCTATTTGCCGATGCAGTGATGGCAGCAAAAGACGCCAATAACGCGCTAGCTGATTCAATGGATAACACCGTTGCAGATGGCTTTAACAGGGTAATAAACTCAGCTAAAGCTTATTATGGTGAGCTAAACCAAAGTCTCGGAATCACTCGCTCGATGTCTGCTGGGTTGGCTGTATTGAGTGATAATTTTAGTGCCGTTTCAACAGTAATCACTAGCATTGTAGGGATAGGCGTTGCCCGCTATTTTGGCAACATGGCAACTTCAATGAAGAATGCTGCCAAAGAAACGATAAATCAGACTCGGACTGCAAAAGAAAACGCAAAAGCTCAACTGGATGTGGCAACTCAAGAACAGAGGAGGGCTGCCGCGGCAGTGAGGAATGCTCAGTTAGACAGAGCGAGACTACAGAATGACATCAACAGGAATGCCAGAACTCGCCAAAGCGCGTTGCTATCTGCCGAGTATACAGCAGCACTCTCGCGAGAAAGAGCCGCAAAACTTGCGTTAGTACAGGCTAACAATGCTGTTGCAGCATCACAAGAGCGACTCAATACTGTTACATCGATTGGAGCTAGAGTAACGGGAATGCTACAAGGCGGTCTTGCGTTGCTTGGCGGCCCCGTGGGCTTAACGATGCTTGTTGCTGGTGGTATGTATATGTTTGCTCAAAGTATGGAGCAAGCAAAACGGGATGCAATAGAGTTATCCAGAGGGGTAGATGGTTTAGTTGATAAGCTCAAGGAGATGACACGAGAGCAGAAGATTTTAAAAGTTGAAGAACTTCAAAAAGCCCTTCCCAAATTAAGCAGCGTTAATTTAGATGCAAGTATTAACACCTCAAAAGCAATTAGAGAGGTTGAAAAATTAAAAGGAGCCCTCAAAGAGGCTGAGTATGGCACTCAAAAGTATGAGCAAATAACAAAGAAACTAGCAAAAGCTGAGGAAAGCTTGGAGGTTGCGCTAGCTCATGAAAAAGTTGCTTTGTATGATAAAAACAGAGCGTTGAACACCATATCTTTAATCCAAGCAGACCTAAACGGCAAGCTATTGCAAGGCGCGGATTTGCTAACCGCGCACACTCGTTCAGTGCTACCAAATGGTGCTGAAGCATTTAAAAGCTTTGGTCTTAATGTGAATGCGGCAGCTAATGCGCTGGGCAAATTTAACTCTGCCTACTTGACGTTAAGTTTTACCGAAGGTGGTGCAAAATTAAAGCAGCAGCTTGAGCGCGATATAGAACTTGCATCATTAACAGGTGAAGCCAAAGCAAGAAAGCAAGCTGAGTATATGGCAAGGGATGCTGGAGAAACTGACCCCAAGAATATCCTAAAACTCCAAGACTTAGCGGCGGAAAAATATAGAGAGGAAGAGCGTCAACGCAAGCTGCTTAACTCTCAAAACAAGACTTATACAGAATCCGCAGCACAAAAAAGGCTATCTAGTCTTCTGGAACAAAACGCAGCACTTAAGCTTCAAAGTGAAATTGGCGATAAACTTGGCGCACAGCAACTAGCGTTGGTTAAGTGGAACCAAGAAATCGCAGAAATTGAGAAAAATAAAGCAAAAGGAAAACGACTAACGGATGACCAAAAATCACTATTAGCCAATAAAGCACTGATTACGGCTGAGTTAGAACGTGCCGCTGAATACGAAAAAATCATCCAGCGCAAGGAAGCCGAAGTCAAAATTGCCGCTTATAACAAGCAACTCATGGAGGAAACGGCTCAGGCGCAAATGCAATACGAACAAACGCTTGAAATGACAGGGAAAGGCTCTCTAGAGCAAGGAAGGCTGCAAGAGAAGTTTCAGTTACAGAATGAGTTTCAGAAAAAACAAGCGGAGTTACTTAAGCAATATCAAGACAAGTCCACAGGTATGACAAAGGAGATGTACGAGGAGGAAGCGCAATTCTTATCTGAGCAACTACAAAAGAGGTTGGCGATTCTCGACAAGTTCCACACTAAGCAAAATGGACAGAGAGAGAACTGGAAGTTGGGCCTTCAAAAAGGCTTTGCAGAATTCCAAGACCAAGCCACTGATGTTTACGGTAACGTATCACAAATCAGCCAATCTGCATTTCAGGGTATGAGTAACAGTCTCTCTGATTTTGTATTGACGGGCAAAGCTAATTTTGCTGATTTCACTCGCTCATTCTTAGAAATGACCACCAAGATGTTAATGCAGATGGCTATGCTAAATGCTATGAAAGCGGCATTTGGTGGTAATGCGGTAGGTAATTTCTTGGGGCTAAAAGGTCACTCGGAAGGCGGCTACACTGGGGATGGCGGCAAGTATCAACCGATGGGCATCGTTCATGGTGGAGAGTTTGTATTCACAAAAGAAGCCACGCAACGATTAGGCATTGCCAACCTTTATCGGCTAATGGATTACGGTCAAAAAGGGTACGCTTCTGGCGGCTATGTTGGTGGTTCAGCGCCAATGTCAGTTACGCAACCAACCGCATTTATCGCTCGCAACCCTCAGGTTGCTGGTGGTGGAACCAACATCAACATTAATATGGGTGATATAAAGCTAGATAATGGCGGGCAAACTCAGCAATCGCAGTCAAATCAAATGAACACAAACGCAGTAAAACGCGAATTCCAGCAAATGATAGAAGTTGGGGTTAATAATTTACTTAAAAACCCAGCATCTGCATTATCAAGAACAATCAAAGGTAATTAAGAGAGGTAGTTATGAGCAATCAACATTTAGAAGCAGTGATCAGTGAATTATCAGCACGAGTAACAAGCCAAGGCATTCAGATCGCAGAGTTACAAAAACAGCTCACTGACATGCAAGCGAAAGTGAGCTGTGATGCGTTCTCTATAAAAGAAGGGGAAATATTTATAGAGAAAAAGGCTATTAGCGAACCTTTATTGAGTCAATTAACTTCATAACCGCTTTCTTTTCGTTGGCAAGAAAATCATCAGTTAGTCTCTTATCATTTGAACTATACATATTAACTATCGTTTCAACGCCTTCTCTTTTTATTAGCCCTGCTGCCACTAATGCGGAAAAGATAGATGCTAAAATTTCAATGCGTACAGCTAGAGATTTATTTGAGTTTCCAAGCGAAATAACGGTTTCGTTAAGTTTTCTTACATCAGAGGTGAGTTTATTCATCATCTGTTCGTCCATTTTAAATCCTCACACCGAAGTAAATCAGCCATTCCTTCGGCAAAATTACATAGGGCTGAACTTTTACCATAAACTAAATTTAACTATTGAAAATCCTGATATTTGATCATTAGGCGGCTTTGTGCCGTCTTTTTTCGAGGTGAACCATGATTGAAGAATTTAAGTGGCGAATGCAAACGCAAGAAACGCCAACGGGCGAATTCACTCATCGAATAAAAGAAGTCACTTTTGGTGATGGTTACAAACAAGTTGCGGGCGATGGCATCAACACGGAATCACAGTCATGGCCTTTTACCTATACAGGAATGAAAGAGGAGGTGATGCCGATATTTAAGTTTATCCGTGAGCACACCGCAAAGTCATTTATATGGACGCCACCATTTGGAGAGAAGGGGTTGTATCGCGTTAAGGCTGATTCAATCACGATGACCCCCATTGGCGGCCTTGCAGTCACTATCTCAGCAACATTCGAGCAGGCTTTTAGCGCATGAATATTACATCTGACATTCAAAAACTAGAATCGGGCAACAAGGTTCAACTTATCGAAGTTGATGGATCTGAATTTGATGGGCCGGTGCTTAGGTTTCACGCTTACAACTTGCCTCATACACCAGAAGAGATAGAGCAATCGAATGGTGACATCAAGCCAAAATCTATCTGGTGGCAAGGCAATGAGTACGGAGCATGGCCTTATGAAATTGAGGGCATGTCAAAAAATAGCGATGGCAGCCCACCAAGGCCAACATTGAGGGTTGCTAACATCGATGGGCTGATATCGTCATTGTGTTTGCAATTTGACGACATGGCCTTAGCCAAGGTCACTATTTATGAAACTTTTGCTCACTATCTTGATGCTAAAAATTTCACGGATGGCAACCCAACCGCTAACCCCGACGAGTGCTTTACCCAAGTTTATTACATTGACCGTAAGACTAGCGAGGTGGCTGGTGAAGCTGTTGAGTTCGAGCTTTCTACCCCGTTTGATTTACAGGGAATTATGATACCCGTTCGCCAGATACATAATCTGTGCTATTGGTGCATGAAAGGGGATTACCGCAGTGGTCGCGGGTGTAACTATACTGGCACAAAGTACTTCAATGAGCGGGGTGAGCCAGTTGATGATCCATCACTAGATAAATGTGGTGGGCTTATCAGTGATTGTAAAAAGCGCTTTGGTGAGAATGAACCTTTGGACTTCGGAGGTTTCCCAGCAGCGGGGTTAATACGATGATCACAAAGAAATTAACTGAACTGATATTTGAGCATGTGAAAGCCGAATATCCCAAAGAAGCTTGCGGAGTTATCTGTCAGAAAAGTCGAGTTAAAAAATACTTTCCTTGTCGCAATCTTTCAGATAACCCGGCAGAGCATTTTGAGCTTTCTCCAGAAGATTACGCTCTTGCTGAGGACTGGGGTGAGCCAATAGCAATTGTGCATAGCCATTGTGGTGATGGCGTGACGACACAACCGAGTGAAATCGATAAATTACAGTGTGATGCAACTGGATTGCCTTGGGTGATCGCATCATGGCCTGAGGGTGATATTCGAATTATTTACCCTCGAGGTGAACGCGAATTAGAAGGGCGGCCTTTTGTGCTGGGTTATGCTGATTGTTGGTCGCTCATTATGGACTATTACCGGCAAAAATACGGTATTGAGCTGCATAACTATAGTGTCGATAGGCATTGGTGGGAAGAAGGCGAAAACCTGTATATGGATAATTACCAGAAAGCAGGTTTTGTCGACGTTACTGGTGAACCTAAAGAAGGTGACATGGTGATTATGCAAGTGCAAGCCGATGTGCCTAATCACGCTGGTGTTATCTCTAATGGAATGCTGCTACATCATCTTTATGGTCAACTCAGCAGGTTAGTACCCTACAGCGATTACTGGCGCGATCGGACGGTAAAAATAGTGAGACGCAAGGAGTTGGTATGAGTTTAAAAACAATACGGCTTTACGGCGTGCTGGGCGCAAAGTTTGGGCGTGAACATAAATTAGATATAGATTCCCCTCGTGAAGCCATAAAAGCATTATCAGTGCTTTATGACGGCTTTGAGCAATTCCTCGCGAATGCACACCTGAAAGGGCTAGAGTTTGCTGTATTTAAAGGTAAGCGCAATATTAGTGAAGATGAATTACATCTTGATACCACAGAAGATATCCGCATAGCACCAATCATTAAAGGAAGTAAACGAGGCGGATTTTTCCAGACTATTTTAGGTGTGGCCATGATTGGTGCGGCAGCATTTTTATCCGGCGGCTTATCTGTTGCATTTACTGCTGCTGGAACATGGGGCGGGGCATTGGCTATGGGCGGTGCTGCGATGGCGCTAGGTGGCGTAGTGCAAATGCTGTCACCTCAGCCGCGTGGCTTATCTGTGCGTCAAGACGCCGACAATAAACCGTCTTATGCCTTTGGTGGCACAGTCAACACCACTGCGCAAGGTAATCCTGTGCCGCTATTTTATGGGCTAGACCGACGCGAAATCGGCGGCGCTATTATCTCTGCAGGGATATATACCGAAGATCAGCAATAACAACAATGAATTTCAGAATAGCCACTTATGTGGCTTTTTTTATGGGTGAAATATGGAAACGATATACGGTGCAAAAGGGGGCGGCGGTGGCGGACATACGCCCGTCGAATCAAAAGACAGTTTGCTATCCGAATCTACCGCAAAAATTCTGTTAGCGATTTCAGAAGGTGAAATAGCAGGTGGGTTGGATGATACGCGGATCTTTCTTGATGATACCCCCATTGGTAATGCGGATGGCTCTAAAAACTTTGAAGGAGTGACGTGGGAGTTCCGTGCGGGTAGTGAGCATCAAGAATACATCCAAGGTATCCCCTCCGTTGATAACGAAATCGCGGTGGGGATGGAGCTGAAAGATGATCAGCCGTATGTCAGAAGCATCAATAATACGCAATTGTCCGCTGTCCGCATTCGTTTTTCTGCGCCGCAATTTATGCAACAGCATGATAATGGTGATACGACTGGCTATCGTGTGGATTATATCATTGAGCTTTCGACGGATGGTTCGGGGTATAAGGAGGTCATCAAATCGGCATTTGACGGTAAAACGACCAGTGAATACCAACGAACACATCGCATTGAATTACCTAAAGCGAATACAGGCTGGCAATTGCGTGTTCGCCGGCTCACTAAGAATCAGAATACCGCCCGTATTGCCGATAAAGTGACAATTGCCGCCGTTGTGGAAGTCATTGATGCAAAACTGCGTTATCCAAATACCGCACTACTATTTATCACCTTCAACGCCCGTCAATTTAATAACCGTATCCCAAAAATCAGTGTACGGCCTAAAGGTGGGTTACTGATTAAAGTGCCAACGAATTACGACCCGATTAATCGCACATACTCTGGTGTATGGGATGGAACATTTAAGCTTGCAGCAACCAATAATCCAGCGTGGGTGTTTTATGACTTGGTTTTAAATAACCGCTACGGTTGTGGTGATCGCATTAATGCTTCACAAATTGATAAGTGGGATCTGTATAAGATTGCACAATATTGCGATGAAATGGTGCCAGATGGGCGCGGTGGAGATGGAAAAGAGCCTCGCTTCTTGTGTGATGTTTATATTCAATCACAAGAGGCTGCCTATACCGTTTTGCGTGATATTGCCGCGATATTTAGAGGGATGACGTACTGGTCTGATAACAAAATAAATGTTGTCGCTGATATGCCTGAGCCAGTTTTTAGAGTGTTCACAAATGCAAATATTGTCGGTGGTAAGCCAACATATTCAGGCGGCAGCATTCAAAACCGTTATACTCAAGCATTAGTTTCCTTTACCGACATTGATAATCACAGCAATGATGATGTTGAAGCCGTTGCAGATTTAAAGCTTCAGCATCGATATGGTGTAAGAAAAACAGAGCTATCTGCAATTGGTTGTACCCGTCGCAGTGAAGCCAATCGTCGTGGTCGCTGGGCATTATTGACGAACGCGAATGATCGTATGGTCACGTTTGCGACAGGGCTTGAAGGCGCAATACCTTCTCCTGGTCATATTATCGGGTTAGCCGATTCAACATTGGCAGGTCGTAGCACTGGCGGACGTATTTCCTCTGTTGATGGTCGCAAGATTACGCTTGATAGAACGACCTCTATTAAAGTGGGGGATCGCTTAATTGTGAACTTGCCCGATGGTAAATCAGAAGGGCGCACTGTTACGTCAGTGAATCAAAAAGTTGTCACCGTTTCAGTTGAATATTCGCAAGTGCCGCAAAAAGAAGCGGTATGGGTTGTTGATTCGGATGATTTAGCTATCCAGTTGTACCGCGTTATTAACATCAGCGATAACGGTGATAATACTTACACCATCTCAGGTGCTATCCATAACCCTGACAATTATGAGCATATCGATGCTGGTGCACGTATTGACGAAAGACCCATTACCGTTATACCACCCAAAGTACAGCCAGCGCCTAAAAATGTGCGTATTTCTTCATACACACAAGTAGACCAAGGCATTGCATTTACAACTTTACGGGTTGATTGGGAAGCGGCTGAAAGTGCGATTGCGTATGAGGCGGAATGGCGTCGTGACAACGGTAACTGGATAAATGCCCCGCGTACATCAACGCTGGGGTTTGAAGTTAATGGTATTTATGCAGGCCGTTATCAAGTTCGCGTACGGGCGATTAATGCGTCTGAAATTTCCAGCGTGTGGGCTAATGCGGAAGAAACTCAACTCAACGGAAAAGAAGGTAATCCACCAAAACCCTTAAATTTACGAGCCACTTCTGAGGTTTGGGGAATTACTCTCAATTGGGGATTTGATGCGAACACGAGCGACACGCTAAAAACAGAGTTGCAATATTCATCTGAAAACACAGTTGAATCTATGCAACTGCTGGCTGATGTACCTTATCCGCTAAAATCGTATCGTATGTCCGGCCTAAAGGCTGGCGTACGGTTCTATTTCCGTGCAAGGCTGGTAGATAAAAGCGGGAATCAGTCAGAGTGGACGAGCGCTGTTCTTGGTGAATCATCAACGGATGTTGACGGTATTCTAGAAGTGGTTGGTGATAAATTCCTCACCAACGAAGCAGGCAAGCAGATGCAAGAGCAAATCGACTTTAGCAAAGAAGCGATTGCAGAGCTTGAGCTGGACACGATTGATGTGAAGCAGAAAGTTGTCAGCATTGATAGAGATGTTGAAGCGGTCAACGAAGCGGTGATGATGAACACTCAGTTCACGACGGAAGTTCATTTCAGCTTGAAAGAAGAGGTTGCTGATAGAAAAGCTGAGATATTCCGCATTGAGCAAGTGCAAGTCACTGACAGAGAAGCGGCGGCGCGCTGGCAAGAGAAAATCAGTGCTGAAGTAAGCTATAACGCCGCTGAAATTCTCAATATCAAAGATACTCAAACGAGCTATGAGAAAGCAACGGCGCAGCAAATTAGTCAAGTAAAAGCTGATGTCGATGGTGTTAAATCACGCGTCACAACAGTCGAAACAGCAACCGCCGATTTAAAGCAATCACAAGCGAAGTTTGAACAATCAACTACAGCTGAATTCGGCGAGATGCGCGGCTATATCACGCACTTTGAGACGTCATTGTCAAATGTGGAGCTTGCAGTTTCAGAAGCGATTATGCAGACGACAGCTCAAGTGAACCAACATAGCTCTGAGTTGCTACAGTCGAAAGCGGAAGTTAAGCGTATCGCGAATGCAACAGCGACGAATGAAAAAGCAACAGCCGAGCTTGCAGAGAGCGTGAAAGCGCACTACGAAGATTCGCAAGCTGAATTCGTGGATGTGCGTAAATCAATCGCAGAGCAAGACAAAGCACACTCTGAGCGCACAGAGCAAGTACGCGCAGAACTCGGGAAAGACATCAACTCGAACAAAGAGGAGTTATCGAAAGTTAGTGCCGCTGTCACGACGAACACAAAAGCGATAGCGAAAACGGATGAGACTGTCACGGAGCTTCAGCAACTTCAAACATCCCAGTTTAATGACAACAGTTCATCCATTGCGAATGTGCAACACACGCAAGCGAATGCCGATAGCACCCACGCTGAAAGCACATTGCAACTTGCAGTTCAGCAGAATCAGCAAGGCACTGAGATTTTGCGTGCTAAAGCTTCTATCCGTGAAACTAACAAAATTGTTGCTGATAACGATAAAGCTTATGCGCAGAAGTTCACGCAAATTGATGCTCAACTCGGTGAGAACGGCGCTCGTTTTACGCGAGTAGAAGAAGCGCTGGCAGATACTCAGCAATCAGTTGCAAAAAGCCATGAGCAGCTCAACGCGAAGTTTGATAGCAGGATTAACACCGTTCAAGCTCAAATTGACACGCAGAAAGAAGCGATTGCGAAGCAAGACCAAGCGATTGCTAAAGTTAACACAGATTTATCTACTCGAATCGGTCAAGCAGAGTCGTCAATCAGTGATAACAAGCAGTCAATCAGCGACAACGAGCAAGCTTTGGCGGATTTCAGTCAGTTGACGAGAGCTGAGTTTGACAATCAGCAGGCAGCGATTGAGCAACGTGGGCAAACCATTTTTGACCACAACGGCAATGGCTCTGCTATCTACACAATTAAGACCGGCATCAACTGGAACAATCAATATTACGATGCGAAATTCATGATGGGAGCGGAAGTAAGAAACGGCAAGGTGGTCACACAAATCGGCTTTAGCGCCGATACGTTCGGCATTTTCAATCCATCCAGCGGCAAGTTAGAGCCAGTTTTCTTTGTTGAAAATGGGCAGGTGTTTATCAATGAAGCGTTTATTAATCAAGCGACAATTGAAAAGCTGTTAATTGGTTCGACTATCAAATCCAAAAATTGGGATCCTTCAGCTAAAAAAGGTCTCATGCTGGATTTTGAAAACGGGAAGCTGATTGCAAATGACGCTGAAATAACCGGGAAGATTTATGCAACTGATGGTGAGTTTAATGGAACTGTTTATGTTGAAAAGTTAATTGGCGATAATGCGGTAGCAGCAACTTACAAGTATGCCACCAAAGAAGAAATCCATGGTAGTAAATATGACCAAGTCATTGAGTCAAAGATCATTTATACAGGGGGAATGCCGTATGATGTTGATTTATTAATGCCAACGATGCAGTTTGAGTCAGCAGGGTCTTATTCAGACGCAATTATCGATGCCTATGTTCAAATCATTATTGATGGGGTAACACATACACCGCAAACAACAAAGGTGATAAATGGAAGTTCATGGAAATTAGTTTGCTCATTCTACGCAACAATACCTGCTAGCAAAAAAGACGTTGTCGTTACAGTTAGATACACCACATATCATGCAGGGAAGTGTACGACTAAGATACTGCCAGCAATGGTTATTGCCTGCAAACATAACTCATCATCATTTAAAATCAGTTAAAAGTCTATCACATAAACAAGCCGCTTAATTGCGGTTTTTTTGTATCTAAATTTCGGAGAATATTATGTACAACGTAGGAACAGTCACAACGACAGCAAACAGCACAAAACTAATTGGAGTGGGCACTAAGTGGAAAGAGAATATTAATCTTGTACTTCCAATGCAGATGATACAGATTCAAATCGGCAACACTGTTCATAACAACAGCATTCACTCAATACAGTCGAACACAGAACTAACATTAAACTTTCCAATCCCGACAGCACAAACTGGTGCTAAATACGTTATTTTCACAACAACAATGGATTCAATTTCAGCAGCAGCAAACGCGATTGTTGCAATGAATTCATCTAACGTACAGTTCAGTGATATACAGAATCGCATAATGACGGAGTCGGGAGTTATTGATGTCAAACTCCCTGATGGCACTGTGAGAAAAACACGCACAGAAGCAGAGCGGGATAAGCTGCTAGATGGGAAGTTTGATAAAGCGGGTGGAACTATTACTGGTGATGTGACTTTCAGTAAGAACGCAATTAAGTCGACTAAAGGGACGCATACCTTGCCTGATAAATCCGGCACGCTAATGCAAGTTGGGGATTATGGAGTGGGAGGGGTGGGACTCATTTTTACAGATGCTAATGAATTGCGTTTAGAAAGTGGATTTTATTCGGGTGGAGGCGGAGCGACTACGGCAGGTAATAACTTTCATAGTTACTCTCCACTCATTCATGCGTGTCGAGCGGGTGGAGCCGACCAGTCAGGGATGATACTGCAACTTCAAGGAAATACCGCCAAATTACTCGCTTACCGACAAAAAAATAATGGCGTGTGGAATGGCTGGTTTGAAATTTACTCAACAGGCAATACAACAAAAGACTCCAACGGCAACTTAAAAGCAGCATCGCCGGTGGTAAAACTTTTCGCCGATCACATTGAGTTAAACGAAGAATCTGAAGGCGTTGAAATGGAGCACCTTGGTGTAGGGCACTATTTAATTAAAGGCGTTGTCGGTTTTAACTCGGATGGAGCATGGGGTATCAATAACGGCTTTGTTATTCCTCAAGACCACAATGGTAAAAACATGGTGCTTATTGATTACAAGGTGAGACCAGATGGTGATATTGAAGTTTTTGTTTTCCACCAACAGAACGCTGACCTACCGGAGCGTTTTCAGAACAAGCGCATTAAGTACATAGATAAAGACGGCAACCCTGTTTACTACGAAAACTATGAGCCGTGTGACGTTCCTGAATCACGCTGGATAGATATGCGTGTCGAAATGCCGAGTAACTCTATCTACAACCTCAAGCAAGCAGAAGCCGAGCGATTGGCGAAAGAGGAGGCGGAGAGGCAAGCGGAGGAGGAGGCTAAGAACGCCGAAATTGAAGCCGAGGAAGACATCTAATCTTCTTTGCTGTATACCCCCGCGGAAATCTCTTACTCACTGAGTTAGATTTGCGAGATTGTGCATGATTATTCTACTTTCTTGCGTGTGATTTATCAGCAGAACTGCTTAGATAACTTTCTATGAACTCAATTACTGGAGCCCTTTTTGGTTGCTCTATCTGGCAGTACAAAGATGAATTAGAAAGTAAGAGTATAAACTCATTGATCGAAATAGCCTTGTCATCTATCTCTGTTTTATAGAAAACATAGATACGTGATTGTTCAGTGTGAGACGGCTCTCTATTTTCATTGATGCAAGTAAGTGCGAGTAAGATAAGTTGCGTACTGGTCATAAACCCTCCAATAAAGTCTGGAGTTAATTATAAGCAGTCAGACAATGGCGCGATATCAATATTGGTCGTAATGTTATCAGATATCACTGTGACGAACTGTGCCGAAATTGTGACACAAAAATGAGAGGAATCGATAAAAATAGGCAAAAATAAGCAAATCGCAAAAATGCTGGCTGGCTTGTAGTGCGGCTTTGCTAGCTAAAAATCATTAAGCAATATTTGCACATCCTGTGATTCATAGTCTAATGCCGAGGTAGCTTCATCCAAAATCAAAATATCCGGTTTTGTCAGTAACGCTCTAGCGAGTGCGATGCGCTGGCGCTGCCCTCCCGAAAGATTCAGTCCACGCTCTGACAGAGGGGAGTTAAACTGCTCAGGAAGTGACATAATAAAGTCATAGGCGCCTGCAAGTTTAGCCGCTTCCACAACGTCATCATGATTGGCTTGTGGTTTACTCAAACGAATGTTTTCTTCAATAGTACCGACAAACAACATACTTTCTTGAAGTACGACACTCATGCGGCGACGCAGAGCAACCGTATCGCTAACCGCAAGATCCATCCCATCGACAATCACTTGACCATGTTGTGGAATATATAACCGTTGCAGTAGTTTCGTTAAGGTACTTTTTCCAGAGCCAGAAGGCCCAGTAATACCGATAAACTCTCCCGCTTTAACGGATAATGAAAGATGGCTCAGCACTTCTGGGGCTTCGGGTTGATAACGAAAACGAATATTTTGGAACTCAATACGGCCTTGAATAGATGCCGAACTGACAATGCCTTTTCGTTCATTTTCAATAGGCTCATCCAAAATATCCCCCACACGGCGAAGAGAGATAATGGTATGCTGAAAATCTTGCCATATTTGCGCTAATCGAAGTACAGGTTGAGTGACATGAGCGCTTAACATATTGTAGGCAACCAATTCACCGGGGGTGATCCCCCCATTCATCACCTCTTTGACACCCACCCAAAGCAACAGCGCTGTGGTAATTTTACTGACGAGAGCCATTAGCTGTGAGGCGACCTCACTACGCAAGGTGACTTTAAAACCTTGAATAAGTTGTTTACTGAGTAACTTTTGCCAGCGACGATAAAAATAGGTTTCAGTTGCTGTCGTTTTAATCGTTTCAATCCCTGTGACAGCCTCTGTTAAGAAGGTTAGCCCATTTTCATCGGCTTGATAGGACTTCTCTGTTTGTTGCCGAATAATGGGGCCGAGTATCATCCATAAAATAAAAAAGATGACCAAAGAGCCAATGAGAAGCCATGACATAATGGCGCTATAGGTAAACAAAATGGCAATAAAAAGGCTAACAAAGAGTAAATCGATAAATAGCATCAAGGTAGAGCCAGTTAAAAACTGGCGGATATGGGCCATTTCACGAATTCGAGCGATAATTTTCCCTGTAGGGCGCCGCTTAAAATAGCCCAATGGTAGTGCCATTAGGTGCCGATAGAGTTTTCCTGATAATTCAGCGCCAATTTGTGTACTGGTATGGCTAAAAATTTTATTCCGAAGAAAACTATAAAGCGGCTCTGCAAAGGCAATACTAATAATGCCTATTGCCAAGACATGAAGGCTATTTAAACTACGTCCAACAAGTACCTTATCAATGACATTTTGAAATAATAATGGGCTAACTAAGGCAAAAAGTTGCACGACAGCTGCAAGGATAAAAACATTCTTTAATTGGGCGCGCTGACGTAATATTGAAGGGATAAACCAGCCAATACCAAACTTTCTTTTTTGCTCGGCTTCAAATTGTTCTTTGATTAATAACACGGCAAAGCGGCTATTTACCTCTGTATTATGTTCATGCCACAGACAAAGCTCACCTTGTGTGGGGTGAATTAACACTAACGCCCCCTCATGATTGTTTGCCAGCACCCACCAAACATCGTGAATACGAATTAGTGCGGGAAGGGGAAGGTTAGCAATTTGCTGTTTGTCTAAATCATCAAGCTCACTTTCATAGCCTATAATGTGGGCACATTCTCTAAGCTCCCAGTCGGTCGGTGAATCAGAGCTCATGCCAATAGCATGCATTAATTGGTCTTTAGTGACATTTTTTTGATAATGGTTTGCCACCCACACTAAAGCCTCTAAACCATAATTTGTTTCAGTCGCAGTCATGGATTATTTTTCCCTCATGGCGGTGGTGGTATATTCTTGAATAGGGCTAAGTAAATAATCGATGACGCGACGTTTTTCGGTTTTAATTTCGGCAGTGACCGATAAACCAGGGGTTAATTCGATGTGATTGCCTTCAACCAATAGGCTCTTTTTCTTTAAACCTATTTGTCCTAAAAAAACCAAACCTAATTGCTCGTCTTGGGTGCTATCTCTAGAAATCGAAATGACTTCACCATCGATAGTGCCATAGCGTGTGTAGGGGAAAGCATCTATTTTGACCGTTGCTAATTGGCCTTCACGAATAAATCCAATGTCTTTATTGAGAATTTTGACTTCGGCTAATTGCACGTCATTATTGGGCACAACCACCATCAATTGTTGAGCTGGCTGTAATACGGCACCTAAAGTATAGGTCGCGAGTTGTTGTACTGTACCATCTACAGGGGAACGAATAATTTTTAACTGCTCTCTTTCTTGGTTTTTTAGTAATTCCTGCTCCGCTGAAACTAATTTAAATTCAGCTTGGCGATATTTTTCATACCACTCTTGGGCTTTCTGTGTCTGTAGTCGGTGACGTTTTTCATGTAGTGCGGAATGTTGACTATTGAGGATCGCTAGCTCGGATAATTTTGAGGTTTTCTCTTTTTTCGCCATTAACAGTTCACGCTCTTGCTCCAAAAACTCTTTTTGGCTAATCAGTTGCTGATTATTTAATACCCGATGGGCATCAAGGCGTTTTTGTATATTGATGATCAAAGTATTAACGTCTTTTAATTCACGCTCTCTTGCCGAATAATGAGTTCTATTCAATGTTATTTCATTATCAATCTCATTGAGTAACGCATCATATTCATTTTTTAAGCTTTGATAGCTTTCTAAAAGGCGTTGCTGCTCTGTAGGTAATAATTTAGCAAACTCCGGAGTGAGCTCAGGGGAGATTTGATTTAATAACGCATGATGTACCCATTTTTCAATTTGTTGAAAATGAATTTGATAATTAAGATTATGAATATCTTGATTGATCCCTAAGACATTAACACTTAATAATGGGTCGCCTTGTTTGACGTGTTGTCCATCAGCCACATAAATATGTTGTAAGCGGCTAAGCTCAAAGGCTTGAATAACTTGTGTTCGCCCGGAAACGACCAATCGGCCTTGTGTCGTCGCTTGAATATCTAATTTACCGATATATGACCAAATAATCGCAAATAAAATGCCAATACTGATAATGATGGCCGTTGTTAAGGCTAGGTAAGATGGCGGGCTTTTTAATAGTGCTAAATGTGACGGTAAAAAATGGTTATACCGTGTCGTTGCTGCTGTTTGTTTCATAACTAACATCCGTGTCATTATTTAAAAGATTGCTGTAACGCCCATAAATGTTGATAAAACTGGCCTTGCTCAAGTAATTGTTGATGGCTTCCTTGTTCAACAATTTTGCCTTGTTGCATCACGATAATACGTTGGTGATGACGAATAGTAGAAAGGCGATGAGCAATCGTAATTACCGTTCTGCCCTGAGCAATAAGCTGCATATTTTTTTGAATGATAGCTTGAGACTCATCATCTAATGCGCTGGTGGCTTCGTCAAAAATAATAATTTTAGGGTCGGCGAGCAGTGTACGTGCAATAGCAATTCTTTGGCGTTGTCCCCCAGACAGTGATGCGCCTCCTTCGGATAATATGGTGTCATAACCCATCGGTAATTTTAAAATAAAATCATGGGCCCCCGCCATTTTGGCGGCATGTATGACTTCATCCATTGACGCATTGGGATAAGTTTGCGCAATATTATCGAAAACGGTTTGGTTAAAAAGAAAGTTCTCTTGTAATACGATACCAATTTGCCTTCTGAGCGAATGAATATTCATCGATGAAAGAGGAGTGCCATCTAATAGGATCGTTCCTTTCTCAGGGGTATATAATCGGAGTAATAAACGTGCAAGAGTACTTTTCCCTGAGCCAGATGTACCAACAATGCCTAATGTTTCACCAGCCTGAATCGATAAATTAAAATTATCGAGAATATAAGGCATGTCAGGTTGATAGCGAAAAGAGATATTACGCAAATGGATATGGTCTTTTAAGGTATTATTATCCGCTTGTTTTGTTTGCTCTGTCGGCAAATTGATAATTTGCGCTAATTTTTCGATGGCAACTTTGGTTCTAATATAATCCCCCCAGAGCTTAACCAACTTAACAAGAGGCTGGCTTGCATGATTGACCATCATATGAAATGCAATAAATTGACCAATAGTAAGCTGTAAGGCTAAGACTTCAGAGGCACCAATCCACAAAATAACGGCGCTGGTTAATTTCTCAATCACCATCACAATATGTTCAGAGCGGGAGTTGATTTGGCCTGCCGCAAATGTCGTATGACTCATATCAGAAGTTTGCTGATCCCAGCGGCGAGTAAAATTGGGCTCTATTGAGAGGCTTTTGGCTGTTTCAATACCATTAATACTTTCGGTTAAAAATGAGGTGTTGATGGCAATATTTGCAAATTGCTTATGGGCCGCGGCCTCAATTTTAGGCGTCAGCCACCAAGCAACTAATAAATAGAAAGGAATTGAGCATAAAAAAACCAACATTAAGGTTGAGGATAATAGGCTCATGACATAAAGAAAAACAAATAAAAAGAGCACATCAACACAGAGTGTAAAAAAACTTCCTGTCAAAAATTCGCGAATAGTCTCTAGCTCTTTAACGCGTGTAACGATTGCACCAATTTGCCGAGTTTTAAAAAACGAAAGAGGCAGATGCAGTAAATGATTGACCAGCTTTAACCCTAAAGTCATATCGATACGGTTAACAGTATGGTTATAAACATACTCACGCAGCCCTTTAAGCGTCACTTCAAGGATGGCGGCAATAATAAGACCAAAGATCAGCAGATCTAATGTCACCATACTATTATGCACTAACACTTTATCCATAATGACTTGGATAATAATTGGTGTCACTAAAGCGAGTATTTGCAAAATAAATGAAAATAATAAAACGCTAGCGATAATATATTTATATTTCAAAAATTCTGTTTTAAACCAAGTAATATCAAATTGGCTTTGTTTGGTTTTAACCTGTAGCCATTTACCACTCCACATTTGGATAAACTTATCCATACTCCATAATTCTGGAGGATGGTTACCAAATCGCTGAATAAGAACTTGCTCATGATTAAAGTTAGCTAATAGATAAGCTACGTTATCATTATCATAAATAATAGAAGGAGAATCTATCTTACTAATGTTTTTATTGGTTTGATTTTTATATTTACACTTTATATTAAGCTTGTTTTGAAGCGCTTTTAATGTATCACGGAAACTTTCTTTCTCTGCGGTGATGGTATTAAACTCGTCTTGACTAATATCACTTGTTAACTTAATGATGATGCCAATAAAGTAGAGTGTTGACTGAGTATTTTCACTTTCCATTTTTTCTGTGAATATTCCTTTGGGTTATTGCTTGTCATATAGGATGGTTGATATTTATTGCTGATAAAATAATGTTAGCAATAATAGATGAAATAGCATGGATAGTTTTCACAGAGATAATACAGAAATAATAGTTATCAGTGTATTGAAGTTTGTCTTATATATTATTGGTTCTTATTTGGTTTATAATGAAGGGTTATATATTCCCTTCATTATAAATAAAGCTTGAATTTATTGGTATTCGGGCAAATCTAAGAAACGGTGTATGGCTCTAAGTACATGATCTGGTTTCTCTGCATGAACCCAATGCCCTGCATCCGCGACGACCCATGCTTTCGCATTTGGGAACTGTGCGGCAATCTCTTCTCTATATTCGGCTTGCACATAAGGGGAGTTACCGCCGGGGATTAATAGAACAGGTTTATCCCAAGCCGGAACGGTTTCCCAGCCAATAATAGACTCATAGTTTTCTTTGATGGCAGGCAGGTTAAATTTCCACTCGCCTTGGCGGAATGATTTGAGTAAAAACTGAATGACACTCTCTTCATCAAGGTATTCGCGCATGACGACCGTCGCGTCTTGGCGGCTTTTGACGCCAGCGTGGGTCACCGCTTCGAGAGCCGCAATAATGGTATCGTGGCGGCGAACTTGATAAGCGACAGGCGCCATATCAATAGCCACAACTTTTTCTACGAAATGAGGGGCAATTTCGGTTGCTGCCATCGCAATTTTCCCGCCCATGGAGTGACCAATCAAAATGGCGTTTTCATATCCAAGGGATTGTAAGAGTGTCATGACATCTTGTGCCATTTGGCGATATTCCATTGTCGTGGCACGGAATGAGTCGCCATGGTTTCTGACATCAATTTGGATGGTGACAAAATATTTTTGTAAATCGCGGGCTAATACACCGAGATTATTGAGATCACCAAATAATCCGTGGATCAGCACGACAGGGGTAGACGATACCGGAGTTTCAGGTTTATGAATAGTATGGTTTAGCAGGTTTGTCATAGTTCATTTTCAGCTTATTTATCTTCTTTAACGATATGATGGCATGTACATTAGCAAAATCCAAACGGGTCGATTAATTATTCAATGCTATCAATAAAAGAATAAATGGAATATTAAGGTCTCATTCTTCTCATTATTGTATTTTTTTCTGATTAAACATAAAACCACCAATCAGATGATAACTTACTGAAATATCGTTGAACTTAGTGTGCTGTTTACTTTAAGTTATTGAAATTTTAATTGTTTTGTTTTCTTGAAATCTATCTTATAATCCCAACGCAAATTTTAGTTAAAAAAGTACTGGGAAAAAATGAAAACGATAGAAGTTGATGAAGAGCTTTACCGCTATATTGCCAGCCACACACTGCATATCGGTGAAAGTGCATCGGATATTTTGCGCCGTATGTTAAATTTAAAGTCCGGTCAGCCAGTACAAGTCGTTAAAGAACTCGGCAACGAACAGCCGCCGCAGCAGGCGGTCGAGACAAAAAAAACAGCCATTACGCCGCAAAATCCAGTTAGGGTGATGAGGGAGCTTTTACTCTCTGATGCTTATGCAGAAAAAAGCAAAGCCATCGACCGCTTTATGCTAATTTTATCGACACTCTATAGCTTAGACGCCACTGTTTTTGCTAATGCGACAGAGTCAATGCATGGTCGTACGCGTGTCTATTTTGCTGGCGATGAGCAAACACTGTTAGCCGCAGGTAAGCAGTCAAAACCACGGCATATTCCGGGAACGCCATTTTGGGTGATCACCAACACAAATACCAATCGCAAACGCAGCATGGTTGAAGCAATCATGCAGGAAATGCAGTTCCCTGCCAATGTGATTGAGAAAGTTTGTAATACTATCTAATCGAAAAATTGAGGCATCGCTGGTGTCACAAATAGGGCACCAGTGCATTGGGAGATAACAAGTGACAATACATGAACGCGCAGGGCAGCTTCCGTTTCAGAAAGATTTGATTAATGTTGCACAACTAACCGCTCAATATTATCAACTAAAACCACAAGTCGGTAACCCTGAACATGCAGTGAAGTTTGGAACATCGGGGCATCGAGGCAGTGCAAGTAGGAAAAATTTCAACGAAAATCATATTCTTGCTATTGCTCAAGCGGTTGCTGATTTACGTAAAAAGCAAGGGCTAACAGGGCCATGCTTTGTCGGCAAAGACACCCACGCGTTGTCTGAAGCGGCATTTATTACGGTTATTGAGGTGTTAGCTGCAAACCAAGTCAATGTGGTTATCCAAGCCGATAACGGGTTTACTCCGACGCCTGCCATATCCCATGCGATTATCAGTTATAATCAATCCCATCAAGATGTTGCGGATGGAATTGTCATTACACCTTCTCATAACCCACCAGAAGATGGCGGTATAAAATATAATCCCTCAAATGGTGGCCCTGCTGATACCGATTTAACATCGGTTATCGAAAAGCAAGCAAATCAATTACTCGCAAACGGCCTTACGGGTGTTAAGCGTATTTCTTTTGAAGATGCGCTGGTCAGTGGTTATGTCACCGAACAAGATTTAGTCATGCCTTATGTCGCCGCACTGGGTGAAGTGGTGGATATGAAGGCGATTCAAAAAGCAGGTTTAAAATTAGGTGTCGACCCACTCGGTGGTTCTGGCATCGAATATTGGCGCAAGATTGCTGAATATTATCAATTAGATCTTGAACTGGTGAATGATCAATTAGATCAAACATTCCGTTTTATGCCGCTTGATCATGATGGCGTGATCCGCATGGATTGCTCATCGCGTTGGGCGATGGCTGGCCTATTAGGGATGAAAGAAAAGTTTGACTTAGCATTCGCCAACGACCCTGATTATGACCGTCATGGTATTGTCACCCCAGCAGGGTTAATGAATCCAAACCACTACCTTGCGGTCGCGATCGATTACCTATTCCAGCATCGCCCACAATGGGGGAAAGAGGTCGCTGTCGGGAAAACACTCGTTTCAAGTGCCATGATTGACCGTGTTGTTGCCGATATTGGACGTGAACTTGTCGAAGTACCCGTTGGTTTTAAATGGTTCGTCGATGGCTTGTTTAACGGAAAATTGGGTTTCGGCGGCGAAGAGAGTGCCGGAGCGTCTTTCCTTAAATTTGATGGCACACCTTGGTCGACAGATAAAGACGGTATCATTTTATGTTTGCTAGCGGCGGAAATTACTGCGGTGACAGGGGAAAACCCTCAGCAACGTTATAACAAACTCGCCGAAAAATTTGGTGCGCCTATTTATAGTCGTATTCAAGCCAAAGCCACCCATGAGCAAAAAGCGAAACTCAGTAAGTTGTCGCCAGAGATGGTCACTGCGGACTCTTTAGCGGGCGATAAGATCACTCAACGTTTAACGACGGCACCGGGTAATGGCGCTTCTATTGGCGGGCTAAAAATCATGACCGATTATGGTTGGTTTGCCGCTCGTCCATCCGGCACGGAAGAAGCGTACAAAATCTATTGTGAAAGTTTCCGTGGCGAAGAGCATTTACGCCAAATTGAACAAGAAGCAATAGAGATTGTGAATAAGGTTATTGCTTAATCAGCCGTATCATTAATGCCTAACTGGCTAGAGCAAAATATTTTCAAATCCCGATTATGCAAAACAGGCCATAATCGGGATTATATTTTTTATTCGTCCACTATCGCTTCATAATATTGTGGTGGTATTTGTTGTGACGGGATTAACAAAATTCCTCTCTTTTTTATCAATAAATTCAACTTATCGTATTTCCCATCAACTCGACAATAACCGTTGCAGCAAGTGACAGGTGATGATACAACCATAGTTACTGAGTTAATTTAACAAACATTGTTGAAATTGAAGATAGGGTGAAATCAATGAGTCAGGTTTATAATTTCAGTGCGGGTCCTGCCATGCTACCTGTTGAAGTCATGCGTCGTGCTGAACAGGAATTTTGTAACTGGAAAGGCTTAGGCGTTTCTGTTATGGAAGTTAGCCATCGCGGCAAGGATTTTATTGCGATAGCGGAGGAAGCAGAGCAAAATTTACGTGATTTATTAAATATTCCGCAAAATTATAAAGTACTATTTTGCCATGGTGGTGCTCGCGGTCATTTCGCTGCATTACCGCTGAATCTGTTGGGCGATAAAACCACGGCAGACTATATTGTTGGTGGCTATTGGGCGGAATCTGCGGCAGAAGAAGCACAAAAATATTGCACTCCTAACATTATCCAAGTCAAACAAGAAAAAGACGGTGTTGTGGGTGTGAAACCGATGAGCGAATGGCAATTAAGCTCAGATGCGGCTTATGTTCACTATTGCCCTAATGAAACTATTGATGGCCTAGCTATCCATGAAGAACCTGATTTCCCGAAAGACAAAGTGATCATTGCGGACTATTCATCTTCGATTCTGTCTAAACCTATTGATATTAGCCGTTATGGCGTGATTTATGCAGGAGCACAAAAGAATATTGGTCCAGCGGGTCTTACCATTGTTATTATCCGTGAAGATCTCTTGGGCAAAGCTTCAAAGCAGACACCCTCAATATTTGATTATACAACCTTAGCAAAATATGACTCGATGTTTAATACACCGCCGACTTTTGCTTGGTATTTATCAGGCATGGTCTTTAAGTGGTTGAAAGAGCAGGGCGGCTTGCAGGAAATGGCAAAACGCAACTATGAAAAATCACAATTGTTGTATAACGCAATCGATGATAGTGAATTTTATATTAACCGCGTTGCGGTCGAAAACCGTTCTTGGATGAACGTACCTTTCCAAATGCAAAATCCTGCGTTGGATGACAAATTCCTTGAAGAAGCGAAAGCACAAGGGCTATTGTCACTAAAAGGTCACCGCGTTTCAGGTGGGATGCGTGCATCAATATACAATGCGATGCCATTAGCCGGTGTCCAAGCACTTGTTGATTTCATGGCAGACTTTGAACGTCGCCACGCATAATCATCTTCCCGACCTAATCCGCGCATTGGGTCGGGTTTAACTATCTTCATTTTTGAAAACGATAATAAATAATTAGGCAAACAGTACTGGAGAACCTGCGCTTTATGCAATCCCTGACATTACAACCTATCTCTTCAATTAACGGAACGATCAACCTGCCAGGGTCTAAAAGTGTATCGAACCGAGCGCTGTTATTAGCGGCTATGGCTAATGGCACAACGTTACTGACAAACTTACTGGATAGTGATGATATTCGCCATATGCTGAATGCATTAAGCCAGCTTGGTGTTAATTACCAATTGTCTGAAGATAAAACACGTTGCCGTGTTCAAGGAGTCGGTGGGCGGTTATGCCATACTGACGAACTGGAAATTTTTCTGGGTAATGCGGGTACGGCAATGCGCCCATTGACCGCAGCATTGTCGTTAGCGAATAACAATATTGTGTTAACAGGCGAGCCTCGCATGAAAGAGCGCCCAATAGGGCATTTAGTTGATGCTTTACGTGAAGGTGGCGCTACGATTGATTACCTAGAACAAGAAAATTATCCGCCCCTTCGCTTACGTGGTGGTTTTTCTGGTGGTGAAATATCGGTTGATGGCTCTGTCTCTAGCCAATTTTTGACCGCACTTTTGATGGCCGCGCCGTTGGCTGAGAAAGAGACAATCATTACTATCTCAGGTGAATTGGTTTCAAAACCTTATATCGATATCACCTTAGCCTTGATGGCCACGTTTGGCGTTGAAGTGGATAATCACCAATATCAACGCTTTGTTATTAAAGGGCAACAGCAGTATCAATCACCCGGTGAATACTTAGTCGAAGGTGATGCGTCATCAGCATCCTATTTTCTTGCCGCGGCAGCTATTAAAGGTGGTACTGTCAGAGTGACAGGTATTGGTCGTAATAGTCTCCAAGGCGATACCAAGTTTGCCAATGTACTGGAGAAAATGGGGGCAACAATTCGTTGGGGGGATGACTTTATTGAATGCCAACGAGGTACGTTAAACGGAATCGATATGGACATGAACGCTATCCCAGATGCGGCGATGACCATTGGTACTGTGGCACTGTTTGCGCAAGGGGAAACGGTGATCCGTAATATCTATAATTGGCGCGTGAAAGAGACGGATAGACTGTATGCTATGGCGACTGAACTGCGTAAGGTCGGTGCTGAAGTCGAAGAGGGGCACGATTTCATCCGTATTGTTCCGCCAGCGCAATTACAGCATGCTGAAATTGAAACCTATAACGATCACCGAATTGCTATGTGTTTTTCGCTCGTTGCCTTGTCTGATACCCCTGTTACGATTTTAGATCCAGGGTGCACGGCAAAAACATTCCCAGATTACTTCCAACAATTAGCCCGTCTGAGCTAAATTTTAATCATTCGACTGACTGACTTTGCATTGAGGCAATGTCAGTCAGTATCCATAATTAGCCGCCATTTATATATCTGCATAACCATTTTTCTGCGACTCATCAGAACCTGCTTATTTCACAAAATCGTCGAGTAGGTATAATACCACTACAGATTTTAATTGCAGGTGGTGAAACCACGTGCAGAGAAGGAGACCTTTTATGGTGGCAATTGCCCCTGTAATAACCGTTGATGGACCAAGTGGTGCTGGTAAAGGTACATTATGCCAAGCGCTGGCAAACCAGTTTGGATGGCAACTCTTAGATTCTGGTGCGATTTATCGTGTTCTCGCATTAGCGGCTTTACATCATCATGTAGACATTCAGTCTGAAGATGCGTTAGTACCTTTAGCGGCAAACCTAGATGTACGCTTTGTGCCAGAAGAAAACCAGTTAAAAGTGATTTTAGAAGGCGAAGATGTTTCAAATCAAATTCGCACGGAAGATGTGGGTAAAACCGCCTCGCAAATAGCGGCTTTTCCGCGTGTAAGGGAAGCGCTATTACGCCGGCAACGCGCATTTAGAGCGATGCCAGGTTTGATTGCAGATGGCCGTGATATGGGAACCGTTGTTTTTCCTGACGCTCCCGTCAAAATTTTTCTTGACGCTTCCGCCGAAGAGCGCGCTCATCGGCGCATGAAGCAGTTGCAGGAAAAAGGGTTTGATGTTAACTTTGAACGACTTTTAACCGAAATACAAGAACGCGACTATCGTGATCGTAACCGTTCGGTTGCACCTTTAGTTGCCGCGAAGGATGCTTTGATTTTGGACTCCACAAGTATGTCAATTGAGGAAGTCATTGAAAAAGCACAAGCCTACGCGAAAAAAATTCTGCAATTATCTTAATAATTGGCTGTATTTTAGCTTATAATGTAGATAGTATACGCATCTAATACTATGTTGATTTTTTCGCTTAACATGGTAATCACCTTATGACAAGGAAAGTTGTGGGGTATGTAAAACAACCCCATTTGGCCGGAAGCTGAATGGACGTTAATTTAAAACTCTTGAAGATCATTAATATGACAGAATCTTTTGCTCAACTCTTTGAAGAATCCCTGCAGAATATTGAAACCCGTCCTGGTTCTATCGTCCGTGGTACTGTTGTTGCCATCGATAAAGACGTTGTTCTGGTTGACGCAGGTCTGAAATCTGAATCTGCTATCCCAGTAGAACAATTCAAAAATGCTCAGGGTGAGCTAGAAATCCAAGTTGGCGACGAAATCGACGTAGCTCTGGATGCAGTTGAAGATGGTTTCGGTGAAACTATCCTTTCTCGTGAGAAAGCGAAACGCCACGAAGCATGGCTGATGCTGGAAAAAGCTTACGAAGAAGCTGAGACTGTAACCGGTGTTATCAACGGTAAAGTAAAAGGTGGTTTCACTGTAGAACTGAACGGTATCCGTGCGTTCTTACCAGGTTCACTGGTTGACGTTCGTCCAGTTCGTGACACAACCCACTTGGAAGGCAAAGAGCTAGAGTTCAAAGTTATTAAGCTGGATCAGAAACGCAACAACGTTGTTGTTTCTCGCCGTGCTGTAATTGAATCTGAAAGCAGCGCAGAACGCGATCAACTGCTCGAAAATCTGCAAGAAGGCATGGAAGTTAAAGGTATCGTTAAGAACCTTACTGACTACGGTGCATTCGTTGATCTGGGCGGTGTTGATGGCCTGCTGCACATCACTGATATGGCTTGGAAACGTGTTAAACACCCAAGCGAAATCGTCAATGTTGGTGATGAAATCACAGTTAAAGTTCTGAAATTCGACCGTGAGCGTACCCGTGTTTCTCTGGGTCTGAAACAACTGGGCGAAGATCCTTGGGTTGCAATCGCTAAACGTTATCCAGAAGGTACTAAACTGACTGGTCGCGTAACTAACCTGACTGACTATGGTTGCTTCGTCGAAATCGAAGAAGGCGTTGAAGGTCTGGTTCACGTTTCAGAAATGGATTGGACTAACAAAAACATCCACCCATCTAAAGTTGTTAACGTTGGTGACGTTGTTGAAGTTATGGTTCTGGATATCGATGAAGAACGTCGTCGTATCTCTCTAGGCCTGAAACAATGCAAAGCGAACCCATGGCAGCAATTTGCAGAAACTCACAACAAAGGTGACCGTGTTGAAGGTAAAATCAAGTCAATCACTGACTTCGGTATCTTCATCGGTCTGGAAGGCGGCATCGATGGCCTGGTTCACCTGTCTGACATCTCCTGGAACGTTGCAGGCGAAGAAGCAGTTCGTGAATACAAAAAAGGTGACGAAATCGCAGCCGTTGTTCTGCAAGTCGACGCAGAGCGTGAGCGTATCTCTCTGGGCGTTAAGCAGTTAGCTGAAGATCCATTCAATAACTACTTAGCAGCAACCAAGAAAGGCGCAATCGTAACTGGTAAAGTTATCGCAGTTGATGCTAAAGGTGCAACTGTTGAGCTGACTCTGGGCGTTGAAGGTTACCTACGTGCATCAGAAGCTTCTCGTGACCGTGTTGAAGATGCAACACAGGTTCTGAAAGTTGGTGATGATGTTGAAGCTAAATACACTGGTGTTGACCGTAAAAACCGTGTAATCAACCTGTCTGTTCGTGCAAAAGACGAAGCTGATGAAAAAGACGCTATCGCTACTGTGAACAAGCAAGAAGATACTAGCTTCGGTAACAACGCAATGGCTGAAGCTTTCAAAGCAGCTAAAGGCGAATAATTAAGGTAGGGGTAACAGGCGTTACCCCTTCGTAACGGTAGTTTAGGGAGGTACTATGACCAAGTCTGAGTTAATCGAAAGACTGGCTAGCCAGCAATCTCATCTGTCAGCAAAAACGGTCGAGGATGCTGTTAAAGAAATTCTCGAACATATGGCAGATACTCTGGCTGGTGGTGAACGTATAGAAGTCCGCGGATTCGGCAGTTTTTCTCTTCACTACCGTGCTCCGCGTGTTGGGCGTAACCCAAAAACTGGAGACAAAGTGGAGTTGGAAGGTAAATACGTTCCTCACTTTAAACCAGGTAAGGAATTACGTGACCGTGTAAATATTTATGGTCAATAATTGATTGTAAATCTTAATTATTAGTTCAAAACGGTGCTTGTGTTTCACAGCACCGTTTTTTTATTGGGGGTCTTTAACGTATTGATAGCGTTTCTGGCTAAAACGACACGCTCAGTAAAGGGGACCGTGAGCTGCTTAATTGCTTATCTGACTCGCAGGAAACCGTTTAAGTATTGTCGTAGGGCTGGAGCAATCTGCTAATGGCTAAAAAATAGAGCACCATAGGTTAGGAGCGTAATAAAACTGGTTATGGTATAGCAACGGCTCGGAATACAGACACAAGTTACCCGAACATGAATGACCCACTTAGGTAGTTAGATTATATAGGCTGTTGATATTTAGCTTAGCTAAAATCGAGATAGACGAAGCTATATAGACAACGATATCACTCACTTTTAATTTAATCCAAGCGGCGATACTCTCTCTCAATAATTATTTAAATTAACAATAAAAACAAAATAGTTTTGCGAAGCCCCTCCTAAATAAAAAAATATGATTGATTGATATCATCAAGTATTAGGAAGCAGCTCGTATCGCTGATATTCATGTTTTCCAAAAAAGGGTAAGCCTCGTTATGGTGCTCATTCATGTGGCGCACTAAGAGGTGAGGAAATGTATGGCAGTATACTGACACTATTTCGGGGAGGATCACTTTCCTATACTTTAGCGGCGATCGCGATATTTATTGGCACATTACCGATTTTATTTATTCATCATATCCCCACAATAAATAATTCATTCATTATTTCAGGTATCTTGTTTCTATTTTTGTTATTTATAAAAGCACATCGTTATCTGAAGTTTTTTCTATTAATAGCTATCGCATTTTTGTGGGCATGTTGGCACGCTAATGATGTTATTGAGAAAATAAACCTACTGTCAAAAAAGTACCAATTATTAGACGTTACTATTATCAGCGTACCACTATTTAATAAAGAAAAAGAAAACATTAAAGTCAGAATTAATAAAGTTGCTGGGGTCACCGTGTTTCCGCCATTATATGCGGTATGGCAAGTGAAACATCGGTCAGGTGTTACTATTTGTGCGGGGCAAACTTGGCAACTTAATAGCCTATTAAAACCGTTACATGCATCCTTAAATGAAGGGGGCTTTGACCAACAACGTTATAGCCTATCACAACGTATTATTGGTAAATTAAAAAACACCCAAACAACAATGATCGACTCTCGCTGCTCTGTGCGGCAGAGGGTAATAGATTTTTATAAGGAAGAAATTCTTTCATTAAAAAATGCTGCGATTACTTATGCTTTAATGTTTGGTGAGCGCACATTATTAACGCCTGAGTTATCCGCACTATTACAAAGTACAGGTGTGAGCCACCTTATCGCCATATCCGGTTTGCACATCGGGCTATCTTATTTACTAGGCTATTGGCTTGCTCGGTGCTTACTGTATTTGCTTCCCAGCTACGTTATTAGCCCCAAAATACCTATTATATTTGGAGGCATTTTTGCTTTTCTGTATGGATGGGTCTCTGGTTTCGCTATTCCAGCAACACGTGCTTTAATTGCATTGGGGTTGTGGATCTATATCAAACAGCAAAAGAGCCTCTATTTTTCATGGCAATGGGCGGTATGGAGCATTGGTTTGATTGTGCTTGCAGACCCTTTAGCTATGCTATCTGACAGCTTTTGGTTATCCAGTTTTGCGGTATTGGCGATACTGTATTGGTTCAAGTTATTTTCTGTATCATCTTCTACACAGCATACAAAAGTCCTTGGTTGGTTAATTCCTTTCGTGCATTTACAAACGGGTTTATTGATCTTATTAGCACCAATACAAATGGGATTATTTCAAGGGATCAATTTTATGAGCTTTTGGGCAAACCTCTGGTTGGTTCCTATTGTTTCTTGGTTGGTTGTACCGCTTATCTTACTCTCATTTCTGCTATATCTGTTTCCAAGTGCTGCAATCCATCATTTTATTTTGCAGTTAATTGATAGCATTATTTCAATAGGAATAAAGCCATTAGTGTATCTCAGTGATTTTTGGATGGAGCTACAGTCCGTTTCATTGTGGGTTTCTATATTCTGCTGGTTGATTGGTGTATTTATTTCATTTGGCTGGCATCGAACCTATATTGGGTTATTAGGCTGTTTTAGTGCATTGTGCATCGGCACTGAAAGTGCGGTTGATAAATCAGTAGAGCAAGGATGGAGCTTAACCACTCTGGATGTTGGTCATGGTTTAGCCGTTGTAATACAGCAAAAAGGCGTCTCCTATTTATATGATACAGGTAATCGTTGGCAAGGAGGAAGTAACGCCCAAAAACAGATCATTCCATACTTAAAACGAAAAGGGATTATCCCGATAGGCCTTATTCTAAGCCATAAGCACCTTGACCATATAGGCGGAGTGCCATTTCTAAAAAAACAATACCCTTGGTTAAATGTGCGAAGCAGTTTTGGAGGGGGGCAACATCTTCCTTGCTCTAAAGGTCAACGTTGGCAATGGGGAGAGCTGCACTTTGAAGTGCTTTGGCCTGAAAAGCTTGCTGAAAAGTCTCATAATGATGATTCTTGTGTGATCATGTTAACCGATGGCTACCATAAAATCTTACTAACAGGTGATATCGAAAAGCAGGGTGAGCAAGCAATTACCGCACTATATAAACATCGATTAAATGCGGACATTGTTTTTGCGCCACATCATGGCAGCAATACGTCATCAACGTCACTATTCATTAGAACAATTTCACCAACAGCGGTATTAGTCTCTTCAGCAAGATACAGTCCTTGGAAAATACCGTCAGATAAAGTGTACTTACGGTACAAAAATAATAATATTAAATGGATTAATACAGCGGAGTCAGGTCAGGTAACTATCTGGTTTAAAAAAGAAAAGTTAAATATTTTGCGCTATCGAATCGAAATGTACCCTAGATGGTATCATCTCTGGTTTGGTGATCCGCCATTTCCCGAGTAGAATAGTGCGCTTACATTAAGTTTGGTAATAAAAACATGATTGATAAAGACCTTTCGACACGACAAACGTTTCGCCGGTTATGGCCTACTATTTCGCCGTTTAAAGCAGGCTTATTTGTTGCAGCTATCGCTCTAGTCATCAACGCAGCAGGGGATGCGTTTATGATTTCTTTATTAAAGCCTTTACTCGATGAAGGGTTTGAGAAAGCGGATAATGACGTTTTAAAATGGCTTCCTCTCGCTATGTTAGGTCTAATTATTGTTCGTGGTGCATCTAGCTTTGTTTCAACCTACTGTGTTTCGTGGGTTTCTGGGCAAGTTGTAATGAGTATGCGCCGTAAGCTATTTGGCCATATGATGGGAATGCCTGTCAGCTTTTTTGATCAGCAATCTACAGGGACCCTCTTATCACGTATCACTTATGACTCAGAGCAAGTGGCGGCATCATCGTCAGGTGCATTAATTACCATTATTCGTGAAGGTGCCTATATCATCGGTTTGTTTGCGATGATGTTCTACTATAGCTGGCAACTCTCCCTTATTTTGATTGTTATCGCGCCAATCGTCTCTATTACAATCCGCATCGTCTCTAAGCGTTTTCGCAAGATCAGTAAAAATATGCAAACGGGGATGGGGCATGTTACGGCTAGTGCTGAACAAATGTTAAAAGGGCACAAAGAAGTTTTAATTTTTGGCGGACAAAAAGTTGAAACTGAGCGCTTTAATAAAGTCAGCAATAATATGCGTAGCCAATCAATGAAAATGGTCACTGCTTCGGCAATTTCAGACCCGATTATTCAATTGATTGCTTCTTTTGCATTAGCGTTCGTTCTGTATGCGGCAAGTTTCCCTGAAATTCGTGAACAGTTATCACCAGGGACAATCGCCGTTGTTTTCTCTTCTATGTTTGCTTTAATGCGCCCATTGAAATCGCTCACTAACGTTAACTCTCAGTTCCAACGTGGGATGGCAGCATGCCAAACACTATTCTCTATTCTCGATACTGAACAAGAAAAAGACGAGGGAACCAAAGTATTATCTAATGTGAAAGGTGATATTGAATTTGAAAATGTCACGTTTACTTATGCAACTAAAGAACATCCTGCATTAGATGATATTTCATTTACTTTACCAGCAGGCAAATCGGTGGCCTTGGTTGGGCGTTCAGGCTCAGGGAAATCAACCATTGCCAATTTGATTACACGTTTCTATGACATCGATAAAGGCTCTATCCGTATTGATGGGCATGATATTAGGGAATATACCCTTGAGTCATTGCGTAACCAAGTGGCTCTGGTTTCACAGCATGTGTATTTGTTTAATGATACCATTGCAAACAATATTGCTTATGCAACGGATGGGCGTTTTAGCCGCGAGCAAATTGAGAAAGCCGCAGAAATGGCTTATGCGATGGACTTTATCGCGAAACTGGATAAAGGTTTAGATACGGTGATTGGGGAAAATGGTGTGATGCTCTCGGGGGGGCAACGCCAACGTATTGCCATTGCTCGCGCACTGTTGCGTGACGCCCCTATCTTGATCCTAGATGAAGCAACGTCTGCATTGGATACTGAATCAGAAAGAGCTATTCAAGCAGCACTGGACGAACTGCAAAAAAATAGAACGTCTCTTGTGATTGCTCACCGTTTATCAACTATTGAAAATGCGGATGAAATTTTAGTTGTTCAAGATGGTCGCATTATCGAACGTGGCAACCATAAAGCGTTATTAGCGCTAGAGGGGGCCTATGCTCAACTACATAAAATACAGTTTAGCCAATGATAGAAAAAATCTGGGCTGGTCAGTCATGGCTTTATATCTTACTACTGCCGTTCTCGCTGCTGTATGGGGCGATCGCGTTAGTTAGGCGTATAAGTTATCAAGCTGGGTTATTCCGTTCTTGGAAGGCACCAGTTCCAGTAATCGTTGTTGGCAATTTAACGGCAGGGGGGAATGGTAAAACGCCTGTCGTTATTTGGCTAGTAGAAGCATTAACTCGGGAAGGTTACCGCGTTGGTGTGGTTTCTCGGGGATATGGTGGAAAAGCAGATCACTATCCACTAGTGATTTCATCAACGACGACAACGGCTGAAGCCGGTGATGAACCTATTTTAATTCACTACCGAACCAAAGCGCCTGTCGCGGTGGCCCCCAAACGCAGTGAGGCGGTGAGAGCATTATTGGAAAACCATGAGTTGGACGTGATCATCACCGATGATGGTTTGCAACATTATGCGTTAGCGAGAGACTACGAAATCGTTGTGATTGATGGTCAACGCCGTTTTGGCAATGGCTGGTGGTTACCCGCTGGGCCAATGCGTGAAAGAGCGGGGCGTTTAACGAGTGTGAATGCCGTCATCGTTAATGGTGGGCAAGCAAACGCTAATGAAGTCGCTATGGCATTAGAAGGGGATATTGCCGTTAATTTACTCAGTGGTGAAAAGTGTGCAGTGAGTGAACTTAAAACGGTGGTTGCTATGGCTGGCATAGGTCATCCTCCTCGCTTTTTCGCCTCCTTAGAAAAAAAAGGGTTAGAATTGGTGCAAACGCATGCTTTTGCAGATCATCAGCCGTATCAACAACACTCTCTGTTAGCATTAACACCTAATAATGAACCCCTGCTAATGACCGAAAAAGACGCAGTAAAATGCCAATCCTTCGCCCAAGCCAATTGGTGGTATCTGCCTGTGGACGCTTCTTTCGATGCGTCAGGGGAAGCAAAGATCCTCAGTGAGATCAAAAACACGGTAGAGCGCTATAAAAAAACTTGTCTTTAAACATTTACTGTGATAATAATATCTCCAACGTGATGTAGATCTCTTTATTATGTATATAAATGTAATTCATTAATAATGAGTATCTATATTTGATTTATTCACGGTCAACTGAGTTCGTCTCTATTTCCTCGCAGTTTCCACGTTTATTCATCAGTTTTGTCATCTCAATGTCAAAATAGGCTGTTAAGTTACAGTGGATGATTGGTATGCGAAAGACCGTTAATTTAATAGTGTGTACAGATTAATAACAACAGTACATCCGGTAGTAATCGTTTACTTGCTCTTAAAGCGTTTTAATAAATCGGCAATTTATCATGGGGTATAACGTGTAAAGAGTAATAGTACAACAATAAATAGAATTATTGTTCTCAGAACAAAAGGAGTTTTAATATGAATTTTCAATTACATATGGGTCGAGTTAAATGGTTTGATGCAAATAAGGGTTATGGATTCATTTCACCAATAAATGGCGGTGATGATATCTTTGTTACACGTAAATCAATTGCAAATAAAAAAATCAAATCATTATTTGAAGGTCAAAATGTCGAGTTTTCTGTTACTCGCAATTCAGATGGCATAACGGCTGCTGACGTTATTGCTTATTAATTAAATCATTAACAGTACCGTTTCTCCTGCACCTCTATCCTCTCAATTTCTCGCAGGAGAGCGTATTCAAAAAGATTAAAGTTAACGGTGATATCGGCTTGTGTTATCCTGACCCGAAGTGAGTTAAATCCATTTGGGAGAAAACATGGATCACCGTTTACTTGAAATCATTGCATGCCCTATCTGTCATGGCAAATTAAGTTACAACAAAGAAAACCTTGAACTGATTTGCAAATTCGATCACCTTGCCTATCCTATCCGTGATGGCATCCCTGTTTTGTTGGAAAGTGAAGCTCGCAAAGTTGCATTAGACGAAGGGCAGTAATCATTATGTTTACTGTTATTATTCCTGCTCGTTATGCTTCTACTCGACTGCCGGGGAAACCCCTTGCTGATATCCATGGCAAACCGATGGTTGTCAGAGTCATGGAGCAAGCCATTAAGTCAGGGGCGTCACGTGTCGTTGTGGCGACCGATCACCCTGACGTTGCGAATGCAGTTATCCAAGCAGGTGGTGAAGCTTGTATGACTGATCCTAACCACCAATCAGGAACAGAGCGTTTAGCAGAGGTCATTGACACCTATGGCTTTGCGGACGACGAAATCATTGTGAATGTACAAGGTGATGAGCCTTTGATCCCACCTGAAATCATTAGCCAAGTTGCAAGGAACCTTCAAGGTAGCCAAGCGCAGATGGGAACATTGGCAGTGCCTATTCATGATGCTCAAGAAGCCTTTAATCCAAATGCAGTAAAAGTAGTGACAGATCATGAAGGTTATGCGCTCTACTTTTCTCGAGCGACCATTCCATGGGATAGAGATAAATTCGCCGTTAGCCAAAATGCTATCGGTGATCATTTCTTACGTCATATTGGGATCTACGCTTATCGCGCAGGGTTTATTCGTCGTTATATTAAATGGGAAGCCAGCCCATTAGAGAAAATCGAAATGCTAGAGCAGTTAAGAGTGCTTTGGTATGGCGAAAAAATACATGTGGCAGTGGCTGAAAAAGCACCGGGTGCTGGTGTGGATACTCCAGAAGATCTCGAGCTAGTAAGAAAGCAATTTAAATAAGCAACGATAAATATCGGTAGCCATATAAGGTGTGTACTCATTTCTGAGCCACACCTTTTTTATTGTTCTATTTATTCTGCTTCTATGGCCTCAGGCGTTAAAATGGGGGTTTCTAGTGCTTCGGTGTTATCTGGCTTTAAATAAAACCAAATAGAGCCGATTAATTCATACCAAGCCCGTTCGCTATGGCTAAAATAGAATGCGGAAGGGAAATATTTTTCCCACGGATTGAGTGCACTTTTGATGGCCAATTGGTTTGCAGGGGCAGGAATAGGCTGCATGCCGCGTGCTGTAAACATGGAAATGGCTCTTGGTAAGTGGTTCGCCGAGGTCACCAGCAAAAACGGCTCTTTCCCAATTATTTTTTCCACTTCAAATGCTTCTTCTTGCGTATCCTTTGGCTCTGTTAATGCAATCGTATCGCTAGCAGGTACACCAAGTGACTGAGCAACCATGGCCGCAACTTCTGCACTACTGATAGTGCTATTCGCTTTGCTTCCTGTAAAAATAAGCTTACTTCCTGGGTATTTTAGGTATAAACGGACACCTTCAGTGACGCGAGGCAGGCTATTGTTGAGCAAGTTAGAACTCGGGCTCCAATCTGGGTTATAGGTAAACCCACCACCGAGCACGACAATATAGTGAACATTCTCGGGGGGATTTTCTGTGATCAGTTCATAGCGTTTATCGAAATTCCCTTCAACAGGGGCAAGTAAACTGTCGGAAATAGGCTGCAACCCTAAAAGGGCAATAACAATAAGGCTCATGGACACACAGGCTTTGCCACTCTTTTGCCAGCGTGTAAACCACAGCAATATAAGGCCGATAAACCCGATCAGCAGCAGTAGAGGGAGCGGCATAAGTAAGGCGCCCAAGTATTTTTTTAAAAGAAATAGCATAAGTGAACCTATTTTTTGGAGTTTATCGTCAATTAATTGTTCTGATTGCTGAATTCAGGACCGCACTATGCCAAAATAAGGCCGTTATCTGTTATAATCGTCATACTTCAAGTTGCTGTATTTTTGACTACACTCATTCGCACGAGTCACAGAGCTATCGATGCTCCTAGCGGTTCAAACCCTGCACATCGAGTTATTGAGCGTATATCATTTAGGTTTCAGCAGCCTTAAACATCAAGCAGATGTACAGCGTTATTTTAGCCGAATTAATATTGAATCATATTCTGGATTTGATCTTATTTCATTAACGGCGAAATAAGAACTGGCTGATTTTAACATTTGCTGGGAAGGTGGCGTTGTGTTAACAGGCATGAATGGCTAATTTAAAGAGTACCGGATAATACATGGTAGACCGCAACTTTGATGATATTGCTGATAAATTTGCAAAAAATATCTATGGCACGACAAAAGGTAAAATACGCGAAGCGGTTGTTTGGCAAGATCTAACCCAATTGATTTTATCTCAGTTTAATGGGCAAACATTGCGTATCTTAGATGCAGGCGGTGGCGAAGGTCACTTTTCGCGCAAACTGGCGGCAATGGGACATCAGGTCATACTTTGCGATTTATCCGAAGAAATGCTTGAACGCGCTAATGAACTTGCCGAAGAACAAGGGATTAGCGAAAATATGCGTTTTATTCATTGTGCCGTTCAAGATATTCGCCAACATATTGAAGGTACGGTTGATTTAGTGCTATTTCATGCGGTACTTGAATGGATTAGTGAACAGAAATATGCAATTGAACAGTTGGTAGATATAATTAGGCCAGAAGGCGTATTTTCTGTCATGTTCTATAATGCAAATGGTTTAGTAATGCGAAACGCGATTTTAGGTAATTTTCATCTTGCTACACCGCATATCCAACGTCGACGTAAACGTTCATTATCGCCACAAAATCCATTACTACCACAACAAGTCGATGAATGGTTGTCTGATTGCAAAATGGAGATTATTGGCAAAAGTGGCGTCAGAGTCTTTCATGACTACCTGCAAAGTCGGCAGTTACAGCAAAAAGATTTTCCGGCGCTTTTGGCTTTAGAACAACAATATTGTCGTCAGGAACCCTACATCAGCATGGGGCGTTATATTCATGTCATGGCACGAAAACCAATAATAAAGGACGATTTATGAGTGATTTTTCCCAGACCGTCCCTGAACTCGTGTCCTGGGCACGAAAAAATGATTTTTCGATTTCACTGCCTCCAGAGCGCTTAGCTTTCTTGCTGGCGGTTGCGGTATTAAACAGCGAACGCGTTAACGGTGAAATGAATGAAGGGGAGTTGATTGATGCATTCCGTGAAGTGTGTAAAGGTTTTGAACAGACCACGGAATCATTATCTGTCAGGGCGAACAACGCCATCAATGATATGGTTCGCCAGAAAATATTTAACCGTTTTACCAGTGATATTACAGAAGGTAACGCCATTTACCGTTTGACATCACTTGGTATTGGAATAAGCGACTACTACATTCGTCAGCGTGAGTTTTCTACATTAAGGTTGTCTATGCAGCTATCCATTGTGGCAGGTGAGCTACAAAGGGCAGCAGAGGCAGCCGAAGAAGGCGGCGATGAATTTTATTGGCACCGTTTTGTATTCGCCCCCCTGAAATATTCAGTGGCTGAAATATTCGACAGCATTGATTTATCTCAGCGCGTGATGGATGAGCAGCAAAATAGTATCAAAGAAGATATTGCGGCATTACTCAACCAAGATTGGCAGGCCGCTATCGCAAACTGTGAACAGCTGTTATCAGAGACATCCGGTACATTGCGAGAGCTTCAGGATACGTTAGAAGCCGCCGGAGATAAATTACAGGCGAATTTATTACGTATTCAAGAAGCGAATATGAATGCGCCAGTCTTTTCCGATATGGTGGATAGGCTAGTTTACGATTTGCAAAACAAATTAGACCGCATTGTTAGTTGGGGTCAACAATCTATCGATCTCTGGATTGGTTACGACCGCCATGTCCATAAATTTATCCGTACTGCAATTGATATGGATAAAAACCGTATTTTCTCGCAGCGTTTACGCCAATCCGTTCAACAATATCTCGATAGCCCATGGGCGCTGACTTACGCGAATGCGGACCGTCTATTTGATATGCGTGACGAAGAGTTGGCCTTGAACGATGAAGAGGTGATGGGGGAATTGCCTCCAGACCTTGAATTTGAAGAGTTTAGCGAGGTGAACGATCGGTTAGCCGAGCTTATGGAAGCGGAACTGGCATTCTATAAACGCGAAAAACAGCCACTGGATGTTGCCCGAGTCGTACAAGAGTACTTAACGCAGTATCCACAGAAACGTCACTTTGATGTGACACGCATTATTATTGATCAGGCTGTTAAATTAGGTATCGCAGAGGCTGATTTGGCGGGATTGCCGTCAGAGTGGCTAGCAATTAATGATTACGGAGCCAAGGTGCAGGCACATGTCATCGACAAATATTGAACAATTTATGCCAGTTAAACTGGCTCAGGCATTGGCCAACCCCATTTTCCCAGAGCTAGATAGTCAATTGCGTTCAGGGCGTCATATTAGTATTGATGACCTTGATAACCATGCCTTCTTGATGGATTTTCAAGAGGTGTTAGAGCAATTTTATGCACGCTACAATGTGGAACTGATTCGGGCACCGGAAGGCTTTTTCTATTTACGTCCCCGTTCAACAACTTTGATCCCACGCTCGGTATTATCTGAGCTGGATATGATGGTAGGGAAAATTCTTTGCTATCTCTACTTAAGTCCTGAACGATTGACTAACCAAGGCATTTTTACCGCCCAAGAGCTATTTGAAGAGCTACTATCGTTGGCGGATGAAAGCAAATTATTGAAATTTGTTAATCAACGCTCAACCGGTTCTGATTTGGATAAGCAAAAGCTACAAGAAAAGCTGAGAACCTCCCTGAACCGCTTACGTCGTTTAGGCATGGTACATTTTATTCAAAACGACTCGAACAGATTTATTATTTCTGAATCGGTATTCCGTTTCGGTGCTGACGTTCGTAGTGGTGATAACGTTCAAGAAGCCCAATTACGTATGATCCGTGACGGTGAGGCCATCTCCCTCGAAGAAGGGTTATCCTTACAGGATAGTGAAGATGAAGAGACAGACGAAGACCAAGATGCGGCTGAGAGTGATGAGGATGAACAAGTATGATTGAACGCGGGAAGTTTCGCTCACTGACGCTGATTAACTGGAACGGTTTTTTTGCGCGTACTTTTGACCTTGATGAGCTGGTGACCACGCTGTCAGGGGGAAATGGTGCAGGTAAATCAACAACGATGGCGGCATTTATTACCGCAATGATCCCCGATCTCACCTTGCTGCACTTCCGTAATACCACCGAAGCAGGGGCAACAACAGGTTCACGTGATAAAGGCTTACACGGTAAGCTACGCCCGGGTGTCTGTTATGCTGTTTTGGATGTTCTGAACTCTAAACATCAGCGCGTCATTGTTGGGGTGAGGCTGCAACAGGTTGCGGGTCGTGATAAGAAAGTCGATATTAAACCTTTCATGATCCAAGGTGTGCCAATCGCGACAGTACCGACCGAAGTTTTGACCGAAATAGTGGATGGGCGCCAAGCAAAAGTTATCGCTCTCAACGAATTAAAAGAGCGTTTAGAACAGCAAGAAGGCCTCCACTTTAAGCAATTCAACTCAATCACGGATTACCATTCAGTCCTGTTTGAACTCGGTGTTTTACCGAAGCGTTTACGTTCAGCCAGTGACCGTAGCAAATATTATCGTCTGATTGAAGCGTCATTGTATGGCGGGATCTCTAGTGCCATCACTCGCTCGCTACGTGATTATTTATTGCCAGAAAACAGTGGAGTACGTAAGGCTTTCCAAGACATGGAAGCTGCGCTACGTGAAAACCGCCTGACACTAGAAGCCATCCGCGTAACCCAATCGGATCGTGATTTATTCAAACATCTGATCAGCCAAGCTACAGATTATGTGTCAGCCGATTATATGCGTCACTCCAATGAACGACGTATTCACCTTGATTCAGCAATGGCAGCGCGTAGTGAACTATTGGCGAGCCGTAAGCAGTTGAGGCAAGAGCAAGTTCGTAGCGTTGAAATTGCCCGCGAATTGAACGAACAAAATAATGCATCGTCTGATTTAGAGGCTGATTATCAGGCTGCAAATGACCATTTAAACCTTGTTCAGACGGCATTGCGTCAGCAAGAGAAAATCGATCGCTACCAAGCCGATATTGAAGAGCTGACTTTCCGTCTTGAAGAGCAGTCGGAAGTGGTTGCTGAGGCGACAGAGCGCCAAGAAGAGTTTGAAGCACGTGCTGAAGCGGCTGAAATTGAAGTTGATGAATTAAAAAGCCAGTTGGCTGATTATCAGCAGGCGCTTGATGTCCAGCAAACCCGAGCTATTCAATATCAGCAAGCATTGCAGGCACTGACTCGGGCGCGTGAATTGTGCCAATTACCTGACTTATCAATAGAAAATGCAGACGAGTGGTTAGAAACCTTTGAAGCTCGCGAGCAGCAGGCCACAGAAGCGTTACTGACATTAGAACAAAAAATCAGTGTTGCGGATGCGGCACACAGTCAGTTTGAGCAAGCGTACCAACTTGTTAAAAGTATGGTAGGTGAAGTCAGTCGTAGCGAGGCTTACCAGCAAGCAAGGGCGCTATTACGCGATTGGTCTTCACAGCAACATTTGGCAGAGCGAGTGCAACCATTGCGCATGCAACTCGCTGAATTACAACAACGCTTAGACAGTCAGCAAAATGCAGAGCGCTTATTAAACGAATTTTGTAAGCGACATAACAAAAGCTATGAGCCAGATGAATTAGATGGTCTAATGGCCGAGTTGGAAGCGCAGCAAGAAGAATTAAGTGTTGGTGTCAACGAAAGCGGCGAACGTCGTATGCAGATGCGCCAAGAGCTTGAGCAAATTCGTCAACGCATTCAAGTATTAACGGCTAAAGCGCCTGCATGGTTAATGGCACAAGAAGCGTTGACTCAGCTTAACGAACAAGCCAAACAATCATTTGAATCAAGTGGTGCTGTTACAGAGTACATGCAGCAACTGCTTGAACAGGAAAGGGAAATCACCGTTGAGCGTGACGAGGTGGCGAGCCAACGTCGCGAATTAGAGAAGCAAATTGAGCGCCTCAGTCAACCTAGTGGTGCGGAAGATGGCCGTTTACTTGCCCTTGCAGAGCGTTTTGGTGGGGTGTTGTTATCGGAAATCTACGACGATATCACCATTGAAGATGCCCCTTATTTCTCGGCGCTGTATGGTCCTGCTCGAAATGGGATTGTTGTTCAAGACCTTTCGGTGGTGCGCAGCCAATTAGAAACGTTGCAAGATTGCCCAGAAGATGTTTACTTTATTGAAGGGGATCCCCAATCCTTCGATGACAGTGTTTTCGATGCAGAAGAGTTTGAAAATGCGGTATTAGTACGCTCGTCAGATAGGCAATGGCGTTTTTCTCGTTATCCGGAAGTGCCCTTATTTGGCCGAGCAGCCCGTGAAACACGCTTAGAAGCATTGACACTAGAGCGTGATAACTTAGCTGAGCGCTACGCAACGCTCTCGTTTGACGTACAAAAAATTCAACGTGCACATCAAGCTTTTAGTCGTTTTATTGGTCAACATATTTCGGTAGCTTTTGAAGCCGACCCCGAAGCCGAAATCCGCACCTTAAACCAAAAACGTACTGAGATAGAGCGTAATTTGGCTCAGTTTGAAGAGCAAACTCAGCAACAGCGCCAACAGTTTGCAATGGGTAAAGAGTCTCTATCTGCATTAAACCGACTATTACCTTTAGTTGGGTTATTGATGGATGAAACGCTAGCGGATCGCGCTGACGAAATTCGAGATGAGCTTTCAGAAGCAGAAGAAGCTGCCCATTTCTTAAATAAACATGGTCAGGCGTTAGCAAAACTAGAGCCTATCGTTACCGCGTTATTGAGTGACCCTGAGCAACATGATCAGCTACGTCAAGACTATGAGAATGCGAAACATAGTCAGCAAATCGCGAAACAACAGGCCTTTGCCTTGGTGGAAGTGGTGCAGCGTCGCGCCCACTTTAGCTACAGTGATTCGACGGGGATGGTGAATGAGAATGCCGACCTTAACGAAAAACTCCGCCAACGCTTAGAGCAAGCTGAAAATGAAAGAAGCCGCGCTCGTGAGCAGTTACGTCAGCAGCAATCACAATCAGCACAATTCAATCAAGTTTTAGCGTCGCTTCGCAGCTCGTTTGATACCAAACAAGAGATGTTAAAAGAGCTAGAAGCAGAAATGCAGGATATTGGTGTTAAAGCGGATCCTGATGCGCAAGAGCGTGCACGTATTCGTCGTGATGAGCTACATCAATCTGTCATGGCGAATCGTAGCCGAATTAACCAGCTAGAAAAACAGCAGACCTTATGTGAAGCGGAAATGGAAAACTTGCAAAAACGTATTCGCAAGTTAGAGAAAGATTATTATCTATTGCGCGAACAAGTGGTATCGGCTAAGGCTGGCTGGTGTGCTGTCATGCGCTTGGTGAAAGACAATGGTGTTGAGCGGCGTTTACACCGTCGAGAATTGGCTTATACCGACGGTGATAGTTTACGCTCAATGTCGGATAAGGCTTTGGGGGCGTTACGTTTAGCGGTAGCAGATAATGAACATTTACGTGATGTACTGCGTTTATCTGAAGATCCGAAACGCCCAGAGCGTAAGATCCAATTCTTTATTGCTGTTTATCAGCATCTTCGCGAGCGTATTCGTCAAGATATCATTCGTACTGATGACCCCATCGATGCGATTGAGCAAATGGAAATTGAGTTGGCTCGATTAACAGAAGAGCTAACGGCTCGTGAGCAAAAACTGGCGATCAGTTCGAAGAGTGTGGCTAACATTATTCGTAAGACCATTCAGCGTGAACAGAACCGTATTCGCATGTTGAACCAAGGCTTGCAGGCCGTTGCGTTTGGTCAGGTGAAAGGGGTACGTTTGAATGTCAATATTCGAGAAAGCCATTCTCTGTTATTGACGGTGCTCTCAGAAGAGAGCGAATTGCATCAAGACCTGTTCACCAGCCAGCGTTTAACCTTCTCTGAGGCGATGGCTAAGCTCTATCAACGCTTGAACCCACAAATCGATATGGGGCAACGCTTACCGCAAACTATCGGTGAGGAGTTACTTGATTATCGTAATTACCTTGAACTTGAAGTTGAAGTTAACCGCGGATCTGATGGGTGGTTGAAGGCGGAAAGTGGTGCATTATCGACAGGTGAAGCGATTGGTACAGGGATGTCGATATTGGTTATGGTGGTGCAAAGCTGGGAAGAGGAGTCACGTCGCTTACGTGCAAAAGATATCATTCCTTGCCGTTTACTGTTCCTTGATGAGGCCGCTCGACTGGATGCAAAATCTATCGCCACCTTGTTTGAGCTGTGTGAACGGTTAGAAATGCAGCTGATTATTGCAGCACCTGAGAATATCAGTCCTGAAAAAGGAACGACCTATAAATTGGTTCGTAAAGTGTTTGATAATCGAGAGCATGTACACGTTGTTGGATTAAAAGGGTTTGGTCAAGATAACCCAAGTTCACAAGCACAATTGCCTCAAGGGTAATTAACCTATTTAAGTCACTAAAAACGGCGTTAGAAATAATGCCGTTTTTTTTTAATAAAAATCCGCATAAGTTAAATTTACTGAATAGTGGTTAATTGGATCGGAATAAGAAAGTCACTATGAGACATTAATCTCATTTTTATGAGAGAAAAGACATTATTATCTGAATTCTTGTGATGCATTCCAAATAAATTATATTTCGTATAATTATGGCTTGCTTTCATGATGCCTGCATCGTCAATAAATCAGTAAGGATCCAACATGAAAAAAACGACATTGACCCTAAGTGCCATCGCGTTAGTATTCAGCTTTACGGCAACGTCACAGGCAAAAGTATTAATGCCAGACGTTGTTAGCCCAGGGGTAACTGTGGCAGAGTTAGCTGAACAGAAACCAATTCATTGGGTTTCTGTTGAGCAAATTAAAAATAGCCTTGAAGGCCAAGCTCCTATGGCTGTTGGTTTTGATATTGATGATACCGTACTTTTTTCCAGTCCTGGTTTTTATCGCGGTAAACTAGAATATTCTCCAAATGATTTTAGTTATCTCAAAAATAGGGAATTTTGGGAAAAGATGAATAATGAATGGGATAAATTCAGCATGCCTAAAAAAGTCGGCATCGAGTTAGTCCAAATGCATCTAAAACGTGGTGATACTGTTTACTTTATTACTGGCCGCACGAAGACAAAAACAGAAACCGTTAGCCAATATGTACAAGAAGGGCTTGGTATCCCGGCAGATAAAATGAACCCAGTCATTTTTGCGGGGGATGAACCGGGACAAAATAATAAAGTCAGTTGGATGCGTGACCATAAATTAAAAATTTATTATGGTGATGCTGATGCCGATATTGCCGCAGCTCGTGAATTAAATATCCGTGGTATTCGTATTTTACGTGCCGCAAACTCCTCCTACCAACCATTACCTAAAGCAGGGCAATTTGGTGAAGAAGTTGTGATTAACTCTGAATATTAATTAGGTTAATCGACATAATATGAATAATATAAAGGCGCCTGGCGCCTTTTTTAGTATCTCACAAAGATTAACTCATAAGAGGTAAATGTATCATTCGCCATGAAATAGTCAAAAGAGGTGTAAAGAGGAAACTATCACACTTAAGTCATATTTAATTTAACAATCTAGTTATTATTTCATTTTTATGATTTGTTTTTAGGTATTTTAGCAGTAAATACGTCTATTTTTCATTGGTTGTATTTATTCTGTTTTAATGGCTAAGCGTAAAATCGTTTCGCGTTATTTAAAGACAAAATTAGCCAATTCCTATAACATTCTTTTCGAAATTAAATACAATTAATATTCAATATAATAAAAAATGATTGTTATCCATGTGGTTACTTAAGGTGGATTTATGGCAAAGAAAAGAGTGAAAGCTCTGCAACTTTCGGTAATTTGTGGGCTGTTGTCGATACAACTTCCTGTATTTTCAGCGCAAGACAATGGGCTAATTTTGACAGAAGAAGCGCCATTGCAGCAAGAGGTGGTGGCAGCCCCTGTGGCGACTATCACACCAACTGAAAGTTTAGCGCAAATTACGGGAGCATTACCTGCCGATATAAAACCTGTTTTTTCTTCACAACTCGCGAAGATTTATGCAGATCGGCAGATGAAACTGTTATGGCAAGATGAAACGGCTATCGAACAGTTTCAGCAACAACTGGCGGAGCTGGCACTTTCAGGGGTACAACCTCAATTTAATGAGTGGTTAGCCGCCCTTGAACATGTTCAGTTGAGCGAATTAGGCCGTGATGTGATTTTGTCTGATGCCATGTTGGGTTATCTACAATATCTTTCTGGTGTTTCAGCTAATGGACAATTTTGGCTATACCGGAAACAGCCTTACAAAATAGCGGCACCTACGGCAGAGCAAATGAAGCCATGGTTGGATGCCGCCGCTGAAAATCGCCTTAATGAATGGGTCAAATTACAAGCGCCTCAACATTCCCTGTATCAGCCTATGCGCGAAGAAATGTTGAGGCAACTAAAAATGGATGACGATGGGTTGGCTTTAGTGGATACCAAAACCCTAAAACCGGGTCAATCGAGTGATGATGTTATCGCTTTACGTGAGATCTTGTATCGCCAAGGGCTACTTGATGAAACGGCGATTAATACAGAGTTAGATGCCGCAGCGCCAGATGCAGAAATCGCCAAAGCGACCGCACAAGCGCGTTTGTATAGTGATGAGCTAGTTGAAGCTGTCAAAAAATTTCAACAGCGCTACGGCTTGGAAGCTGACGGTATGGTGGGGAAAGGCACCAAAGTTTGGCTGAATATGAAACCTCAGCAAAAAGCAGGGCTAATGGCGTTGAATATTCAACGCTTACGTATTATTCCTGAAAATAATGGCACTGGGATCTTGGTGAATATCCCTGCATTTTCATTAAATTTCTTCCTAAATGATGAAGTGATTTTAGATTCGAAAGTGATTGTTGGCCGGCCTGATCGTAAAACGCCAATAATGAGCAGTGCATTAAATAATGTGGTGATCAATCCACCTTGGAGCGTGCCTACCAGCATGGCTCGTAAAGACATTGCACCAAGAGGGAAGCAGGATCCTAGCTATTTTAGCCGCAAAGGTTACACGGTCTATTCCGGATGGGGGGAAGACTCCTTTGAGATTGATCCCTACTCCATCAATTGGGATGTGATCACTCCAGCGAATTTCCCTTATCGGATCCGCCAAGCACCGGGGCCAACCAACTCATTAGGCCGCTATAAATTTAATATGCCAAGTTCGGATGCAATCTACCTGCATGATACACCGAACCACAGCTTATTTAATCGGAGTGCACGTGCTATCAGTTCAGGGTGCGTACGGGTAAATAAAGCTAGCGAATTAGCCAGTATCTTGTTAGGTGATGCAGGGTGGGAGCAAAAGCGTATTGATGGTGCAGTAAAAGCAGGAAGTACGCGTTATGTGAATATTCCGGATAGGATCCCCGTTTATCTTTATTATCAAACGGCGTGGGTAGACAAAGAGCAACAGCCTCAGTACCGCGCTGATATTTACCAATATGATAATAGTATCAATAATGCTGAAAAATATTTACCCGTAATAAAAAACATCTTACATTAAATGTGATATCAGGGAGGTTTCCTCCCTGATATTTCTATTATCACTAATAATTAGTTGATAGTGGGTTACACTTAAGTATCAAAACCTATATTTTCAATGATTACTCAATAACAAGAAGATATTCTGTTTATTATGAGTGACCAAGTTCACTCTTTTGGCGTAAATATGCCAAATTTGCGCTTATTTACTTATTTCTTTACATTTTTATACATTAAAGTTAAATATCATTTGTTAGACTGAACAATAGTATAAATTTTGTTCCTATACTCTCTCATTCGAGATGCAGCTAGGCGCGCAATGAAGTGATTCGAAAGAAGTTAGCCGCTAAGTTGTAGCTCGAACGGCTGGGTATGTTTAACCCATTGAAATTTGAGTTACCATCTATGGATATTATCGACCAAAATCGCCGCAAGTGGTTAGGTGCTGGTGCAGCCGCTTTTGGGCTGAGTTTATTGCCTAGCCATGTTTTTGCTGCTATGACGACGCCTAAACCAAAAATTTTGCGTTTTCAAAACCTCAATACTGGGGAATTTTTAAAAACAGAGTTTTTTGATGGACGCCATTATAACAAATCTGAGTTAGCTCGATTAAATCACTTATTCCGTGATTACCGTTGCGATAAAGTCAAAACCATTGATCCTAAGTTATTCGACCAAATTTATATGTTACAGGTTATGTTAGGGTCGAATAAGCCTATTCAATTGATTTCAGGTTACCGTTCACTTGAAACAAATAATGCCTTGCGCCGTAGCAGCTCGGGGGTGGCGAAAAAGAGTTACCATACTCGTGGACAAGCAATGGACTTCCATATCGAAGGGATACAATTGAGCCATATCCGTAAAGCGGCACTGAAAATGAGAGCTGGCGGCGTTGGTTATTATCCAAAAAGTAATTTCATCCATATTGATACAGGTCCGGCAAGAACATGGTAATCTGTACCTATGCTCAGCGTACTTCAAGTCACCGCACTCGCAGGGATTACTTTGCCTTGCGCTGTTTCTTGAAGTATTTAGGGTATAAATAAAACAGATTACGGAGCGATTGCTTAATGAACTATATGATTATCCCAGTCACCCCTTTTCAGCAAAATTGTCAGGTGATTTGGGATGAAAATACGATGGAAGCAGTGATAGTCGATCCCGGTGGTGAAGCTGAAAAACTCATTGCCGCTATCGAAGAGCGTGGTTTAAAACTCACTAAAATTCTGCTCACACATGGGCATGCTGATCATATCGGTGCAACGGCTATCATTTCTAAGCACTTTTCAGCCCCTATTTATGGCCCACAAAAAGAAGATGCTTTTTGGATTGAAGCGTTAGCAGAGCAACATGCGATGTTTAATATTGAAGGTGGTCCTAGCTTCACCCCTGACTATTGGTTAGAAGAGGGGCAGACTGTTCATTGTGGATCGATGGCCTTTGATGTATTGCATTGCCCCGGTCATACCCCTGGCCACATTATTTTTGTTAACCATGCAGATAAACTTATCTCAATGGGGGATGTGCTGTTTAAAGGGGGGGTAGGGCGCAGTGATTTCCCTCGTGGAGACCATCAGGCGTTGATTGCTTCAATCAAAAACAAGGTTCTACCTTTAGGGGATGACTATCAGTTTATCCCAGGCCACGGGCCAATGTCAGATCTTGGTCATGAGCGCAAAACCAATCCATTTTTGCAGGATGATCTTCCTGTTTGGTGATGACGACTTAATCACCATCTAAGCTTGCTTTCACCCTATGAAGCCATGCCCCAACCTGTTGGGACATGGCTATTTCTGTGATTTTATCGAGCTAGTTTTCTGTTATTTAAAAGAAAAAACGCCTCTCATAATTTATTGAGAGGCGTTCTATTATTGTAAAAACTTTATCGTGTTAAGCCATTACAGTACTTTTACGATGGCTTCACACAGTGGCACCATGTTTTCCAGCGTTAAACCTGCGACGTTGATACGCCCAGAGCTAACTGCATAGATACCAAATTCGCTACGTAAGCGCTCTACCTGCTCTTTATTGAGGCCACTGAAGGAGAACATACCATTTTGGTTGATAATGAAGCTGAAGTCCTGTTTAGCGCCTTTTTCTTCCAGTGTATTCACCAGCAACTGACGCATACGTTTAATACGCTCACGCATTGAGGTCAGCTCTTGGATCCACTCTGCTTTTAGTGCGTCATCAGAAAGAATGGTCGTAACCACGGCTGCACCGTGTGCTGGTGGGTTTGAGTAGTTAGCACGGATAACCGCTTTTGCTTGGCTAAACGCACGCTCTGCATTATCGCTATCTTTCGCAATAATGGTGCAGGCACCGACACGCTCATTATATAAGCCGAAGTTCTTAGAGTAAGAGCTGGCGACGATCATTTCTGGATTTTGTTGGGTAAAGATACGCAGCCCTTCAGCATCTTCATCTAACCCTTTAGCAAAGCCTTGATAAGCGAAGTCAAATACTGGCAGTAAACCTTTCTCCGCGCATAGGGCAGAGAGTTTAGCCCATTGCTCAGCTGTTGGGTCGATACCTGTTGGGTTATGGCAGCAGCCATGCAGAACGATAACATCACCGGCTACCGCAGAAGATAAGCTGTTGAGCATACCATCAAAGTCCATACCATGACTTGCGGCATCATAGTAGTTGTAAGTCAACACTTCTAAGCCAGCGGCTTCAAAAATATTTTTGTGGTTTGGCCATGTTGGATTGCTTATCCAAACACGTTTAGCATTGGTTTGACTAGCGATAAAGTCAGCGGCAATACGTAGGGCACCCGTACCTCCAGGCGCTTGTGCAGTACGAGCGCGTTTAGAGGTGACAATTTCATGCTCTTTACCAAATAACAGCTCTTGGGTGACACGACCAAATTCTGGCATCCCACTGATGGCAAGATAGTTTTTGGTATTTTCGTTTTCAAGCAGGAATTTCTCTGCTTTTTTTACAGTGTCTAAAACAGGGGTTTTACCCGACTCGTCTTTGTAGACGCCGATACCGAGGTTAATTTTGTTTTCACGAGGATCAGCACGGAAACTATCAGCAAGGCCTAAAATAGGGTCAGCAGGGGCAGCAGTAATTTTTTCAAACATGTTGTCGATTCCAAAGCTCAGTTGTTAAGCCGAAAATGTTGAGTGCTCAGGTTAACGCGCAGAAAACAATTTGCCAACCGTTTTACTAAAAATTGGCAAGATCTTGTGATGCAGGTATAAATTGCATGGGATATGACCATTAATCGCACAAAATACAGCGGTTTTCACTTACTTCCCCACAGATTAACTTAAGAATTGATTTTTATGCGAGATTTAATGGCTTAGCGGTAACTAAAAGGTGGAAAGACAATAGGTTGTGCAAGCTCGCTATACAGACGAAAAAAGCAACGCCGAAGCGTTGCTTTTCAAAACAGATTTCACTGTTGTCTGAATTATTGTTTAAACAATAATTAGAACTGGTAAACCAGACCCAGACCCAGAACGTTATCAGTGTTGATACCGTATTCTTTAGTGAAGTCGTTGTCTTTCAGCAGGTTGATTTTGTAATCAACAACTGCAGACATGTTTTTGTTGAAGTAGTAGTATGAACCTACAGAGATGTATTTAACCAGATCTTGGTTGTCGTAACCATTACCTAAGTTTTTACCTTTAGATTGGTTATAACCAATAGATGGTTTCAGACCGAAGTCGAACAGGTATTGAGCAACTAATTCAACGTTTTCAGTTTTGTTAGCGATCAGATCAAGGTCACCGTAGCGAGATGTATTTTGAGTTTGACCGTACATAGCTGCTAAGTAAACGTTGTTAGCGTCGAATTTACCACCAACGTTCCATGCTTGAGCACGTTTACCAGTTGCGCTGTAGTAAGAATCACCTTCAGATGTAACTACACCAGCTTTTTGGTTTGGAGTACGAGAAGAGCTAGAATAACCACCACCCAGAGTTACGCCCCAGCCTAACTCATACGCAGTTGAGAAACCGTAGCCGTCACCGTTGTCTTTAGCCATATCAGCGCTTGACTTGTTGTTGTCGCCGTTTTTACCTTGATATTGCAGAGCGAAGCTCAGGCCATCAACATAACCGAATGCGTTGTTGTTACGGTAAGTTAACAGGTTACGGTTACGGCTAGTCATGAAGTTATCAGTTTGAGCCATAGTGTCCGCGCCCCACAGTGGGAACACGTCGGTCCATGCGTTCGTGTCGTATACTACACCGTAGTTACGGCCGTAGTCGATTGAACCGAAGTCAGCAAATTTCAGACCCGCGTAAGCCAGACGGTTTTTGTTTTCACCTTCATTTTCAGCTTTGTTAGTCTTAGTTTCCCACTCAAAACGACCAAAACCAGTCAGTTGGTCAGTGATTTGAGTATCACCTTTAACACCTAAACGAACGCGTGAGTCGTCGCCATCTTCACTTTTCTTACCTTTATCAGCAGAAGCAAAATAGTGACGAACGTCAACTTTACCGTAAACGTCTAGTTTGTTGCCGTCTTTGTTGTATACTTCAGCTGCGTTTGCTGCGCCTGCAGCCAACAGAGCTGGGATAACCATTGCAAGAATATTGCGTTTCATCATTATTATTACCCTCATTGGTGTTATTCGGACACCTGCCACTGCCAAAAATAATTCTCAAAAAAATTTGGAACTATTTATGAGAGATTAGTGTCGTCTATGTCGGCGTCCAGTGTTCCATTGGTAAATAAATTTATCTACCCTCAAAGTGCTACAAAAATAAAGATTCTGAAACAAATGGTAACAAGGTGTTTCAAAATGTAAAAAATAGAGTGAAAAATAACCACAGGTATGACCAGTTTAAAAATAATTACAAAATTTAGGGAACTTTTTTAAAGGTCAAATTGAACTTTTTTTGAACAGCTTAGATAAATATAAGTGATAGATTTGCTTATAGAGAAAACAAAAAACGATGAAAAAAGCGGAATTTTCCGATCTAAGCTAAATCAATTTAAAAAGGGTGCAGAAATTGTGCTCAGTTGGTAACGCTGTGATGTATTTCGCAAATCGACTAAAAAGAATGACGGTGATAAAAAATATCGAGCCATGATAGGCTCGATATTGGAAGCTTATTTGGAAAAGCTGTAGTGATTAGAATGCCGCATTGCGTGGTGTACGTGGGAATGGGATCACTTCACGGACGTTACCGACACCTGTTACATAAGCCACTAAGCGCTCGAACCCGAGGCCAAAGCCTGAGTGAGGCACGGTGCCGTAACGACGTAGGTCACGATACCACCAGTAATCTTCTTTGTTCATTCCAAGCTCTTCAAGACGCGCGTCTAACATATCAAGGCGCTCTTCACGTTGTGAACCACCGATGATTTCACCAATACCGGGGGCGAGTACATCCATTGCTGCCACTGTCTTGCCATCTTCGTTAAGGCGCATATAGAAAGCTTTAATGTCCTTAGGATAGTTTTTAACAACCACAGGTGCTTTGAAATGTTGCTCAGCCAAATAGCGCTCATGCTCAGAAGACATATCAACCCCCCAGTAAACGGGGTTTTCAAATTTCTTACCGCAGGTTTCAAGGATCTTGATTGCGTCAGTGTAATCAACTTGAGCGAAATCTGAATTAACGAAGCTTTCAAGGCGGTTGATAACCTCTTTGTCGACACGTTGAGCGAAGAACTCAAGGTCATCGCGGCGCTCATCCAGCGCAGCTTTAAAGACAAACTTCAACATTTGCTCAGCAAGGCCCGCAACATCGTCTAGGCTAGCAAAGGCCACTTCTGGCTCTACCATCCAGAACTCCGCTAAGTGGCGGCTGGTGTTTGAGTTCTCTGCACGGAATGTTGGGCCAAAGGTATAGACTTTGCTTAATGCGGTGGCATAAGCTTCGCCGTTTAATTGACCGGATACGGTTAAGAAGGATTCACGACCAAAGAAGTCTTCACTGAAATCCACTTCGCCTTTGTCGTTACGTGGCAGGTTGTTGTAATCCAGTGTAGAAACACGGAACATTTCACCTGCACCCTCGGTATCAGAAGCTGTAATAATTGGGGTAGAAACCCAAAAATAGCCTTGCTCATCAAAGAAACGATGCAGCGCTTGGGCGAGGGTATGGCGAACACGAGCTACCGCACCAATTAAGTTGGTACGAGGACGCAAGTGTGCGACTTCACGTAAGTACTCAACGCTATGACGTTTTGCAGCCATAGGGTAAGTATCCGGATCTTCAACCCAACCAACAACGTTAACGGCTGTTGCTTCTAATTCGAAAGATTGGCCTTGGCCCGGTGACTCTTTCACGATCCCCGTGACTTCAACAGAACAGCCTGTCGTCAAATGCAGGACTTCGTCGTTATAATTAGGTAAATTATTATTGATGACAGCCTGTAATGGGTTAAAGCAGGAACCGTCATAAACGGCGAGGAAAGAAAAACCAGCATTTGAATCTCTCCTTGTACGTACCCAGCCTTGAACGGTGACTTCAGAGCCAACCGCCACACGGCCTTGCAGTACATCGACTACAGGCGCTACGATCATAAAAATTACTCTCTTTTATATAAACGAAATTAACGATGACATTTTCACTGGGCTAAATAAGTCATTTTTCATCTTATAGACCAATGAAAGTATTTGTTTTCCCGAAATTCTCTATTTCAAGGTTAAAGTTCTATGTTACTTGCCGTGAGGCAGGAAACAAGTAAAAAATCGATACTTTTGTACCAAAAAGTGCAATAGCCTCTAGCTATAACCTAGTTGGGGTTAGAATAGCAAGCAAATATATTATTAAGCGACAAGTTATCGTGTTATTGCGTACGCTGAAAGGGGAATTGGTGTGATACCTATTCCCATTAAGGTATCACACAGTGCATCGCCAAATTAGCAAGCCTTTTCCATTTTAGGAAGATCAAACGCTTTGCGAAGCTGATTAACGAACTCATCGTCTTCACAAATGGTTTTACCCGGACTATCGGATAATTTCGCGACGGGTTTGCCGTTGCATTCAACCAATTTGATCACAATATTCAGAGGTACGACACCGGGAATATTGCAAGTGAGCCTTGTGCCAATCCCAAACACAAGGTTAATGCGTTTATGGAAATAGCGATACAGCTCTAATGATTTTTGTAAGTCGAGACTATCTGAGAACACGAGCGTCTTAGTCATTGGGTCAATGCCTAATTTCTCATAGTGCGCAATGGCCTTCTCTCCCCATTCAATAGGATCCCCTGAATCGTGGCGTAATCCTTGGTAGCGCTTCGCAAAGTTATCATCGAAATCACGCAAAAATGCATCCATCGTGATACAGTCCGTTAATGCAATGCCAAGTTGGTCGGGGTATTCGTCAAGCCAACTTTGGAGTGCAGCACGTTGGCTATTGGCTAACTCAGGGCTAATTTGTTGGTGCGCTTGGAACCATTCATGGGCTTGGGTGCCGACGGGGGCTAGCCCTAATTTATGTGCCAGTTTGTAATTACTTGTGCCCACAAGGTAAGGGAACTCCTCTTTAAGCAAGGAGACGATAGCAGATTGGACATCATAGGAAAAACGGCGGCGCGTGCCGAAATCCATGAGTTTAAAGCGGCTAAGGTCGATATGGTTTTCGGCCGCTTGATCATAAAATACCGTCAGTAATTTTTTCAATTGAGTAACGGCATCTTCTTGGGTCACCTGTGGATGCCTATCGCGTTGAACTATTTCACTGATCAAGGCGAGGAGGGGAACTTCCCACATAATCACTTCGCACCATGGGCCACTAATACGAATCGCGAGCTGCCCATCATCCGCAGTGGTGATATTGACCTGTTCAGGTTTAAAGCGAAACGTTTTTAGCCATGCAAGATAATCGTCTTTGAAAAAAGGAAGCTCTTTTAAATAGTTGGCCTCATCATCGGTGAGTGAAAGGTGAGCCATCAATTGGACTTGCTGGCGGATTTCATCGGCATAGGCACCTAGAATTTCACGACTACGACAGCGGAACTCGGCGACAACCGGTACTTGGCTGTAATGGTGAAATACGGCCTGCTGCATATGAAGCTTATAAGCATCAGTGTCAAGCAGTGATGTAATAATAGGGGTAGCGTCTAAATTCATGGCGCGCAGGCGTCCTCGCGGAGCTATCTACTTATTAGCTAAATCGTTAAAGTTGGAAAAGTATACTCACTTTGACAGAAGATAGAAGCCTTATTGCATCACTCTTGTGTCTGTGAGCATTTCCAATATTTATTTATACTCATCACATTTCGAGTTGTCGGCTTATCGGTGACGGTTATGGCCTATTTGCCATGGCTCTCGAATGATTTAGAGTATACGTCATTGACCAGAATGGCACATTAGCGATTAGAGTTGATTAACAAGCGTTAATATACTCATTGCCAGTCATTGAGCATGAAACGATACTAACACGTAATTTTCTATTTAACAGCGTTATAGCATCAACGAACAAACCAATTGTTAACATTTATCGATGCTGATAGTCATAAATCGTTAACATAGTATGATGAGAGTGTTTCTCATATAGCATTTATGTTGCAGCAGCGTATAGTAATATAAAGAAGAATTGGTAAACGACTATATCGAATTAACGAATAAAAAAGGTTTCATATGACCCAATTGCGACAAGCGAAATATCGTCAGGACTACCAAGCACCTGATTATACTATCTCTGAAATTGATCTTGATTTTATCCTCGATCCCGCAAAAACCGTCGTGACGGCAATTAGCCAAGTCAAACGCCTTAACCCAGCCTCATCTACACTGGAACTGCATGGTGAAGACCTTAAATTGGTCTCTATTGAAGTGGATGGTCAGCCTTGGACTGATTATAAAGAGCAAGATGGTAAGCTGATATTGGCATCATTGCCTGAGGCTTTCACATTACGCATAGTGAATGAAATCAGCCCTGAAAAAAACACAGCATTAGAAGGCTTATATGTTTCAGGGGATGCATTATGCACTCAATGTGAAGCAGAAGGTTTCCGCCATATTACTTATTATCAGGATAGGCCGGATGTGTTAGCGCGTTATACGACGACAATTACCGCCGATAAACAGCGCTATCCTTACTTGCTATCGAATGGTAACCGTATTGCCGAAGGGACACTCGATGATGGGCGCCATTGGGTGAAATGGCAAGATCCGTTCCCTAAACCAAGTTACCTATTTGCGTTAGTTGCGGGGGATTTTGATGTTCTTCGCGACACTTTCGTGACGCGCACAGGCCGCGAGGTCGCATTAGAGTTGTTTGTTGATAAAGGCAACCTTGATCGTGCACCATGGGCGATGCAATCCCTAAAAAATGCCATGAAATGGGATGAAGATCGCTTTGGTCTTGAATATGACCTTGATATCTACATGATAGTGGCGGTTGATTTCTTTAATATGGGCGCGATGGAGAATAAAGGGCTGAATGTCTTTAACTCAAAATATGTGCTCGCTAAAAATGAAACCGCAACCGATAAAGACTACTTAAATATAGAATCTGTTATCGGTCATGAATATTTCCATAACTGGACAGGTAACCGTATCACTTGTCGCGATTGGTTCCAACTGAGCCTAAAAGAAGGTTTGACCGTTTTCCGTGATCAGGAGTTCAGTTCAGATCTTGGCTCTCGCTCTGTCAATCGCATTAATAATGTCAAAGTGATGCGTGCGGCTCAGTTTGCTGAAGATGCAAGCCCAATGGCTCATCCAATTCGCCCTGAAAAAGTGATCGAGATGAATAACTTCTATACGCTAACGGTCTATGAAAAAGGGGCTGAAGTTATTCGTATGATCCATACTCTGCTAGGGGAAGAAATGTTTCAAGCGGGTATGCAACTGTATATTCATCGTCATGATGGCAGCGCCGCAACCTGTGACGACTTTGTGCAAGCGATGGAAGATGCTTCGAATGTGGATCTTTCGTTATTCCGTCGTTGGTACAGTCAATCAGGGACACCTGTATTAACGGTTCGTGATGAGTACTTCCCTGAAAAGCAACAGTATGTGCTGCATGTGAGCCAAATGACACCTCCGACCGCGGATCAGTCAGAAAAGCAGCCGTTACACATTCCACTCGATATTGAGTTGTATGGTGAAGATGGGGCCGTTATTCCTCTGCAATATCTTGGCAGTAGCGTAAACGCTGTATTGAATGTTACGCAAGCATCACAAACATTCACTTTTGATAATGTGCCAAGCCGCCCTGTGCCATCATTACTACGTGAATTTTCTGCGCCAGTTAAATTGGACTATCCATACAGTGATGAGCAACTCGCTTTTCTGATGCAGTATGCAAGTAATGAGTTCTCACGTTGGGATGCAGCTCAGCAACTGATCGGTAACTATGTGAAGATCAACGTTGCGAACTATCAGGCGGGCAACGCGCTCGTTCTCCCTGAGCATGTGATTGATGCATTCCGAGCAGTGTTACTTAATGACACCATCGATCCAGCACTCGCGGCACTGATTTTGACTCTGCCTTCTGAAAATGAGATGGCAGAATTTTTCCAAACTATCGACCCTGATGCCATCCATCATGTTGCTAACTTTATCGCTCATCAACTGGCGACAGCAATGGCTGATGAATTCCTCGCGGTTTATCAATCGATTAAAATTGATGGCTACCGTGTTGACCACAGCGATATTGCGAAACGTTCATTACGTAACGTGTGTTTACAGTATATTGCAGCAGGCGATGATCAAGCACTCGCAGACAAATTAGTGTCAGAACAATTCAAATCGGCCGATAATATGACCGACTCTTTAGCCGCATTAACGGCGGCGAGTGAGTCTCAGTTACCGTGCCTAGAGTCATTAATGACGGCCTTTGATGAGCGTTGGCACCACGATGGCCTAGTGATGGATAAATGGTTTACATTGCAAGGTACTAGCCCTGCTCCGGATGTCTTGCAGAAAGTACGTAGCTTGCTGAATCACCGTTCATTTAGTATGAGCAACCCAAATCGTGTGCGTTCTTTGGTTGGGGCGTTTACCTCCGGTAACCCGTCAGCTTTCCATGCGAAAGATGGTAGCGGCTATCAATTCCTGTATGAGATCCTCGTGGATTTAAATACACGTAACCCACAGGTCGCATCGCGATTGATTGAACCGTTGATCCGTTTGAAACGTTTTGACGATAAACGCCAAGGCCTGATGCGCAATACGTTAGAGCAACTCAAAGCGTTGGATAACCTTTCAGGTGATCTGTTCGAAAAAGTGACGAAAGCGCTCGAAAGCTAAGTTCTTTACTGATATTAGCTGTGTTGTTAGCCCTTGAACGTCGTTTCAAGGGCTTTTTCTTTTAAATCAGGCAATCATATTAGGTTGTATGCGGTGCTATTCCATTGACAGCAACGGTTCAATTGCCGATTAAGGCAACTTTGGTTTGCAAGTAGCGAATAAATGAATTTTTTATAGAAAAAAAGGCGTAAAATAGGGTAATCTATGTCGCGTTTTATCGGATGAAAATGTATCCCTGTTAAAAATGGCCTCAGCAAATTTCATTTGTTGAGTGTTTTGACGCGCGGAACATTGTGTCTTTTAATCGCTTTATACACAAAATAGTTTGAGGTGTCGGCAGCAAGTGTTATCGCTGTGCTTACAACTTAAAATATGGTGGGTATAGACAGAAATAGGTTATTGGATATGTTATATCACCTTGCCCGCAAGGCTCTATTCCAGTTCGACCCAGAAAAAGCCCATGAACTGACGTTTCGGCAGCTTCAATGTTTAAATAATTCCCCGCTTAAATTCCTTCTCCGCCAATCTGTTGCTACTAAACCTGTTCAATGTATGGGACTGTCTTTTAAAAATCCACTTGGCCTAGCTGCGGGTTTAGATAAAGACGGTGAATGTATTGATGCTTTTGGAGCAATGGGTTTTGGTTTTGTTGAGATTGGAACGGTGACGCCACGGCCGCAATCAGGTAATGATAAGCCTAGATTGTTTAGATTAGTGGAAGCGGAAGCACTGATTAATCGTATGGGGTTCAACAATAAAGGCGTTGATAACCTTGTTGAAAATGTCAAAAAATCAACTTACGGTGGGGTTATTGGCATTAATATCGGTAAAAATAAAGACACCCCAGTGGAACAAGGCAAGGATGACTATTTAATTTGCATGGATAAAGTTTATGCACATGCCGGTTATATTGCTATTAATATTTCATCACCAAATACGCCAGGTTTACGCACTTTGCAATATGGCGAAGCGTTGGATGATTTATTAAGTGGCATAAAAGCCAAGCAACTGGAGTTACAATCGAAATATCAAAAATATGTTCCTGTTGCGGTTAAAGTTGCACCGGATCTGACCGAAGCAGAAATAATCCAAGTTACCGATAGCTTAGTTCGACATAATATTGATGGTGTGATTGCAACCAATACCACGTTAGATCGTTCTTTAGTTCAAGGTTTAAATCATTGTAATGAAGCTGGCGGTTTAAGTGGACGCCCAGTGCAACTAAAAAGCACAGAGGTTATTCGGATCATTTCTCGTGAATTAAAAGGGCAGTTACCTATTATTGGAGTGGGTGGTATAGACTCATTAACTGCTGCGAGAGAAAAAATGGACGCGGGTGCATCATTAATCCAAATTTATTCTGGTTTTATATATAATGGGCCAAAATTAATAAAAGATATTGTGAACCATATATAGTTAACTGTAAATTTACCTAAAGGGGGCTTTATTTATGCTCCCTTTTAATCTATATTGAGTTGGCTGTCTATTTTTAAATCATTTTGTTTTGCATTTTTAAGATCGAATTATTTTGAGCTAGTATCTTAAAAATATATTTATACTCTAACTCATTTGAGTTGCTTTTAGGCAGTAAGCGAATTATTCGTTTAAAAAATCCTTAGAGCAAAATAATGCAACAGCTAGGGTAATTGAGCACGACTCAATTGGCAACTTAAAGTATGGTGAGTATACCGGTAAATCGCTAAGGGATCGTTTATGATAATAAAACCCGATGATCATTGGCGTTGGTATTTTGATCATGACCATGATAGGGTGATGCTAGATCTCGCCAACGGCATGATATTTCGCTCATGTTTTCCCGCAAAAATGCTGACAGCATTCGCACGTGATGAAATGCCTTTTAGCATTGAAGATGCTGCGGAGTTTTATATATTTGATGAGCAGGCTAAAAAATTAAATCTATCTCATGAAGAACGGGCTGAATTAGTACTGAACAGTTTAGTGGCATTTCGCTTTTTAAAACCGCAAATGCCGAAAAGTTGGTATTTTTCTCCTTTTCACGATATTCAAGTACCTGCGCAAGGTCAGCTTATTCAAGTGTGTTTAGAAAATAGCCATCATATAGCGACATTTATTATTGCTGAGGCTGGTACGTCGGCAAGTTTGTGTTTATTAGCGGAGGCACAATTAGAATTGCCTGATCGTAAATTACGCTTTTGTGATCCAATTAAGATCATGAATGATCGCATGAGGCAATATAAACGCAAGTCTAATCGCTTACTGTATGAGAATGTCATTTAATTGATCGTCCATGATCTATTAATATGGATATTCTTTAATATTCGCCAATAACACCATCAATAAAATAATCGTTATTATTGAGATGATGGTGTTAGAAAATTAGCTTAAAGCTAATTTAATGGTACTTTTGGGAATGCAACTACAGGCTAAGATATAACCATCCGCTTTAATTGCACTTTGTTTTAATGGTGTGACTTCCCCTTCAATCAACTTTATTTTGCATTGACCACAAATACCAGCACGGCAGGAATAAGGTAAAGTGATCCCTTTTGATTCCAATTGTTCAAGGATCACTTCTTGGTTATTTCCTTCATAATCATGATTTTCAAAAGTGACTGTGACCGTACTTAATGGCGTAGAAGGAGTTTTCGCTTTATTATCCGTTTCTCGCTCTTTTGGGATATACTGATTAGGTTGTTTCTTTTCAAGAACCGTCACGGTATCACCCACTCGTATAATTCCAGTATTATGGATAACGACATTTTGCCCGAAATCCACATCACCACTTTCCGTGGTACGGAAGGTTTGTAGTGTTGCTAATGGTTCTCTGTGTGGATGTTTAATGCCTTTTTCAGGGCTAACAGTCGTTAGAATACAGCGGCTACATGGTCTGTCTAAGCTAAAAACGACATCGCCAATCTGAATCGTTTTCCATGTATCTTCTTCGAAAGGTTGGGCACCGGTGATAATCAAATTACCGCGAAATTGCTCGAGCTTAATGCTGGCGGGGCAACGCCTTTGTAGCTCTTGTACCGAAGCTTCATTAATTAATAAGAAGGGGTAGCCATCGGCAAACGACATAGGCACATCGGGCATGGTTTTGACGCGACGTGACAAGTGAGGACTTAACCAGCGTAGTTGAACAGGCTCATCAAAATAACGACTTAGCCAAGTATTGACTGATTCAGGCGCAATGAGTGCATGAAAATGATTGCCCCAGACTTCAGTTGGACTCTGATTCTCATCAAAGTCCTGATACAATACCGTCACACTTTCACCATCGGGTGCTTTGAGATAAAGCCCATTATTTAACATTGCTGGTGTAAATAGTAACATCTGAGGGTATTTTCTTGCCGTGATAAATTTACCTTCCAGCGTTGTTACCATAAAATTGCGATCAAATATTAGCCCACTGGTATCGGCGTATGCATGAGACAGGCGTATCCCTCTCATTGATTTGACTGGGTGCGTATAAAGGCGTGAAAGCGTAATCATTATTTAATCCTTATAATTGTTGCTGAGCAACTTTATGACAAGTCCATAAGATTAGCTATAATGCGCAACAATTTTTCATCCAAATTGGTAAAAAATACTATGAATTCTCTGTTTGCCAGCACAGCTCGTGGCCTAGAAGAACTATTGAAATCGGAATTGGAAGCTCTGGGCGCTAGTCAGTGCCGAGTTGCACAAGGGGGCGTCTATTTTCAGGCTGATGAACGGGTGATGTATCAGAGTCTACTCTGGAGTAGGCTGGCATCCCGTATCTTATTACCATTGAATGAATTTGATGTTTATAGCGACTTAGATTTATACCTTGGTGTACAAGCTATCGATTGGACTGAGGTATTCTCAGTTGAGGACACATTTTCAGTTCACTTTAGTGGTACAAACGAAGAGATCCGCAATAGCCAATATGGTGCTTTAAAAGTTAAAGATGCCATTGTCGATTGCTTCGTACGTAAATTAGATCAGCGGCCTGATGTTGCACGCCAGCAGCCTGATATTCGTATCAATGTTTACTTGAATAAAGAGAAAGCTAGTGTAGCGCTTGATTTAAGTGGTGATGCACTTCATATCCGTGGTTATCGTGATTTGGCAGGGCAAGCGCCATTAAAAGAGACGTTAGCCGCTGCAATTATCAATCGCTCAGGCTGGCAGCAGGGCACCCCCCTGGTCGATCCTATGTGTGGCTCCGGCACACTATTGATTGAAGCGGCTATGATTGCAGCAGACAGAGCGCCTGGCTTGTACCGTGAACACTGGGGGTTCTATGCTTGGTCAAAATATAACCCTGCATTATGGCGAGAGCTGATCACGGAAGCGCAAGTGCGTTTTCGTCAAGGCCTAAAAGAGACAACATCGCGTTTTTATGGTTTTGATATCGATAAACGAGTGCTTGATATGGCGCGCTCTAATGCACGTAGGGCGGGCGTTCAAACATTAGTGAGTTTCAATCATGGCGATGCTGCTATGCTTGAAAACCCTGTTGAAACAGGCATTAAGGGAACCATTTTAAGTAACCCGCCTTATGGCGAACGTCTTGAAAGTGAGCCTGCATTGATTGCTTTACATAGCCAATTAGGCCGTATTGTGAAGGCGCGTTTCCCTGGTTGGCGTTTATCTATTTTTAGTGCCTCTCCTGAACTGTTAAGTTGCTTACAACTACGCTCTGAACGTGAATTTAAGGCCAAAAATGGCCCATTGGATTGCGTACAGAAAAATTATTTATTGGCAGAAACACCGTCGGAAACGGTCGGTGAAATCTCTCCTGATTTTGCTAATCGCTTACGTAAGAACCATAAAAAACTCAGCAAGTGGGCTAAACAGCAAGGGATTGATTGCTACCGCATCTATGATGCAGATTTGCCAGAATATAATGTGGCTATCGATGTTTATCGTGACAAAGTGGTCGTACAGGAGTATGCACCACCGAAAACGGTGGATGAACGCAAAGCGCGCCAACGTTTATTTGATGTGATCACGGCGACGATGAATGTATTGCAGCTGTCATCTAACCAGTTGGTATTAAAAACACGCCAACGTCAGAAAGGTAAACAGCAATATGAAAAACTAGCACAAAAAGAGGATTTCTTTTTAGTGCAAGAATACAACGCTAAGATGCTGGTGAACTTAACCGACTATCTTGATACGGGGCTGTTTTTAGACCACCGCATTGCTCGGCGCATGTTAGGACAAATGAGTCGTGGTGCAGATTTTCTTAATCTCTTCTGCTACACCGGCTCCGCAACAGTTCATGCAGGGCTTGGAGGCGCGAAAAGCACCACGTCAGTTGATATGTCGCGTACCTATCTTGAGTGGGCAGAGAAAAACTTACAGGCTAACGGCTTAACGGGGCGCCAACATCGCTTGATCCAAGCTGACTGCTTAAACTGGTTGGCGAATAGCCCAGAACAATTTGATTTGATCTTTATTGATCCGCCAACATTCTCAAACTCAAAGCGAATGGATGGTACTTTTGATGTACAGCGCGACCATGTTCAGTTGATCACTCACCTAAAACGCATGTTACGTCGTGGTGGTACCATCATGTTCTCTAACAATAAGCGTGGCTTTAAAATGGATATCGAAGCTCTGAATGCGTTAGGACTACAAGCAGAAGAAATTACCGCCAAAACGCGTTCAGAAGATTTTGCTCGTAATCGTCAGATTCATAACTGCTGGCTGATCCGCCATGCAGCATAAAGGATAACATCAATGGCTTTAATTAATTTATCGGGTGCATACCTTTCGTTTAGTGATGCCCCTTTATTGGATAACACGGAACTTCATATCGAAGAAAATGAGCGTGTCTGTTTAGTTGGACGCAACGGTGCGGGTAAATCGACACTCATGCGCGTCCTAACTAAAGAGCAGCCTCTTGATGATGGGCAACTGCTTTACCAACAAGATCTCGTGGTTGCTCGTTTACAGCAAGACCCACCCCGTAATATTGAAGGGACGATTTTTGACTTTGTTGCCGAAGGCGTAGCAGAGCAGGCAGAATACCTCAAAGAGTATCACCATGTTTCTAAATTGGTGGAAACCGATCCGAGTGAAAAGAATTTAAATAAATTAGCTGAATTACAAGAAGTACTAGATAGCCGTAACTTATGGCTATTGGATGCCCGTATCAGTGATGTCTTGAAAAAATTGGATTTGCCAGCGGATACTCAACTGTCATCACTGTCTGGGGGTTGGCTACGTAAAGCGGCTCTTGGTCGTGCATTAGTGAGTAATCCACAAGTCCTCTTTCTTGATGAGCCGACTAACCACTTGGATATCGAAACCATTTTATGGTTAGAAAACTTTTTGAAAGATTTCCAAGGTAGTATCGTATTTATTTCCCATGACCGCTCATTTATTCGCAATATGGCAACACGTATTGTTGATCTGGATAGAGGCAAGTTATCGTCATGGCCGGGCAATTATGATGATTACTTGGTGGCAAAAGAAGAAGCGTTGCGTGTGGAAGAGATGCAAAATGCAGAATTTGACCGCAAGTTGGCCCAAGAAGAAGCGTGGATCAGACAAGGTATTAAAGCGAGACGTACCCGTAATGAAGGGCGTGTTCGTGCACTCAAGGCCTTGCGCGTAGAACGCTCTCAGCGCCGTGAAGTGCTGGGAAGTGCGAAAATGCAGGTTGAGGAAGCGTCTCGCTCAGGGAAAATTGTCTTTGAACTGGAAAATGTGAATTACCAAATCAATGATAAAGTACTGGTTAAAGACTTTAGTGCGCAAGTGTTACGTGGAGACAAAATCGCTTTAGTTGGGCCAAACGGCTGCGGTAAAACAACCCTGCTCAAATTGATGTTGGGTGATCTCAAAGCAGATAGTGGCAGAGTGCACTGTGGAACTAAATTAGAAGTCGCTTATTTTGATCAGCACCGCGCCGCACTCGATCCTGATAAGACGGTCATGGATAACCTTGCAGAAGGGAAGCAAGAGGTGATGGTCAATGGTAAACCACGCCACGTACTCGGTTATCTACAAGACTTTATGTTCCCGCCCAAACGCGCCATGACACCGGTACGAGCATTATCTGGTGGTGAGCGTAATCGTTTGTTACTTGCACGCTTATTTTTAAAGCCAAGCAACTTATTGATCCTCGATGAACCGACCAATGACCTTGATGTCGAAACACTAGAACTGCTTGAAGAGTTGGTCGATAGCTATCAAGGCACTGTTTTATTGGTTAGTCATGATCGTGAATTTGTTGATAATAGCGTAACAGAGTGTTGGATTTTTGAAGGTAACGGGGTGATTAACCGTTACGCTGGAGGCTATTTTGATGCCCAACAGCAAAAAGCACAAACCGTGAGCTTGAAAAATTCACAACAAAGTAAAATAGCGGAGCAAGATAAATCGCCTAAGGTAAAAGAACCTACAAAGCGAAATAATAAGATAAGCTACCATTTACTACGTGAATTAGAACAATTACCATCGAAGCTCGAACAGCTAGAAGGTGAAATTGAAGCACTTCAAGCGGCGATTGGTGATGCTGATTTCTTCAACCAGCCTCACGATATAACCGAAAAAACATTAAATACATTAGCTGAAAAGGAACAAGCGCTAGAGCAGGCGTTTGACCGCTGGCAAGAGCTTGAGCTACTGAAAAATGGCTAGTTTATCGTTCAGGAAATAAGAAGGGGCGAATCACCTTGTGCTCTCATGAGTCTCATGAACATGTGCTGTGCACACAATGCGACATGCTGGTTGCGGTACCTGAATTAGAACAGGGGACTAAAGCAACCTGCCCACGCTGTCATACAGTGTTGGTGTCAAAGTGGCGCTATCCATACAAGCAGCCGGCAGCGTATGCGTTTAGCGCATTAATTATGCTGCTCGTCGCTTGTATGTTTCCATTTGTCAAAATGAGTGCGGCTGGGATTGAAAATGAAATTTCTATATTTCAAATTATCGAGATTATTTCGACAACGCGTTACAGCAGCTTAGCCCTCTTTTTTCTGTTATTTTCATTAGTCATCCCTGCCTTTTGTATGGTGACAATCATACTATTGGGATTACAAGTGTATGTTCCAAAAAGAATCAAAGTGTGGATCAGCCGTATCCTATTTCAAATGAAATCTTGGTGTATGGCGGAAATTTTCCTCGCAGGGGTTCTGGTTAGCTTTGTAAAACTGATTGCTTATGGTGACATTGGTGTTGGGTTAAGCTTTTTGCCGTATTGTCTATTTTGCCTCTTGCAAGTTAGGGCATTTCAATGCCTTGACCGGCATTGGATGTGGAACAAAATTGAAGCAGCCCCTAAGTTAGCTCATAAATTAGAAGTAGGGCGAACTGGGATCAGCCAAAACGTAAGGCTGTGCCTAGTGTGCACGGCTATCTTACCGGCGGAACAATCCCAATGCCCGCGCTGTTACGCTCGTGGTAGCGTACGTAAGCATCAAAGTATACAGTGGACAGTTGCGCTGCTATTGACCTCGTTTTTCCTATATATTCCAGCGAATGTCTTACCGGTGATGACGACCAATATGTTGGGTAGCGATATGGACTCAACGATTATGGACGGCGTGATATTATTGTGGGGGGATGGCTCTTATCCTGTCGCATTAATTATTTTTATCGCCAGTATTATGGTGCCCTCGTTAAAAATGATAGGTATCGCGTGGTTATGTCTTGACTCTCAAGGTTATGGCAACCGAGACCCACATCGAATGCACTTTATTTATGAATTGGTGGAGTATGTGGGGCGTTGGTCAATGATCGATGTGTTTGTCATTACTATTTTGGCCGCATTGGTACAAATGGGGCAATTAATGAGTATCGTCCCTGCACAGGGCGTTATTTTCTTTGGTGTCGTTGTGATTTTAACGATGTTTGCTGCGATGACTTTCGACCCTCGATTAACATGGGATCGTTGTGAAAAGAAAAGTGCGGTAAAAGTTGTTGAACAAGAAGGAGCCATCGGGTGAGTGAACAAGAAACACCACAGGCCAATGCCAAAATCAGTAAATTGAAAAGTTGGTCACCTGTTTGGGTGATCCCTATCGTTACTGTTCTCATTGGTGCTTGGATACTATTTTATCACTTCAGCCATCAAGGCCCTGAAGTGACATTAATTACTTACAATGCAGAAGGCATTGAAGCGGGTAAAACCAAAATCAAGAGCCGTAGTGTGGATATTGGTATTGTTGAAAGCGTGACGCTGGATGACAACTTCAGTCGAGTTGTTATCAAAGCACGCTTAAATAGCGATATGAAAGATCTCCTACGTGCGGATTCTGCATTTTGGATCGTAAAACCGACAATTGGCCGTGAAGGTGTGACAGGATTAGGCACATTGCTTTCGGGAGTTTTCATCGAATTACAACCCGGTAACTCTAAAAAGGAGCATAACGAGTTTACACTGCTTGATTCGCCGCCTTTAGCCTCACCGGATGCGAAAGGGATCCGCGTTATCTTGGTGAGTGACCGCGCTGGACAACTCAATCCAGGCGACCCTGTACTGTTTAGAGGCTACCGTGTTGGCTCAGTTGAAACCAGTAATTTCGACATGAGTAAGCGTGATATGCGCTATCAACTGTTCATCAACGCACCTTATGATAAGTTAATTAGTACGAATGTGCGCTTTTGGAAGGACAGTGGTATTGCATTTGATATGTCATCGCAAGGGATCCATGTTGAGCTTGGCTCTATTGCCACCTTGCTGACAGGAGGCGTAAGCTTTGATGTACCTGCTGGCTGGGCGCCGGGGGAAGGTGTAAAAGAAAATACAGAATTTAAACTCTTTGATAACCAAAGTAGTATTCAAAACTCTCTGTATACTGAATACCAAGATTTCGTTCTGTTCTTCTCTGACTCAGTACGTGGGCTACAGCCTGGTGCACCGGTGGAGTTCCGTGGTATTCGCCTAGGAACGGTCGCTCAAGTGCCATTCTATACCAAAGGCCTCGACCAAAAACTGGATAACGATTTCCGTATTCCTGTATTAATTCATATTGAGCCTGAGCGTTTTGCAAAAGATGTTGGTGCTGATTTTAACTTGAAAAATGAGTTGAAATTAGCGATGAAGGATGGGCTTCGTGCATCGTTAAAATCTGGGAACTTGCTAACAGGGGCACTGTTTGTTGATCTCGACTTTGTGCCTAATGTGCCTGAATATAAAGGGCCAACTGTGGTGGCTGGTTATAAAGTCATCCCAACGACGAGCGGTGGCTTAGCGCAAATTCAGCAAAAAGTGATTTCTGTGCTGGATAAAATCAATGCGATGCCGATTGAGCCTATGCTGAATCAAACGACTCAAACGTTGGCTGAAGGGCAAAAAACGATCAAAGAAGCGCAAGTTATGCTCGCTGAGCTAAATAAAGTGATGGGAAGTAAAGAGTTCCAGAAACTCCCTCAAGACTTGCAAAAAACGTTGAATGAAATGAACCGTGCGATGCAAGGGTTCCAGCCGGGGTCTCCTGCATATAATAAGATGGTCGATAATATGCAACGTTTAGATCAGGTGCTTAGGGAAGTTCAGCCACTGTTACGTACTTTGAATAATAAGAGTAATGCCTTGGTATTCGAAGCTGAGCCGTCTAAGGATCCTGTACCGAAAGGAGTGAAAAAATAATGAGATATCTGATATCGATATTTGTTTTAATGCTGGCGGCTTGTAGCAGCACCCCTGAAAAAGTGTATTACCAATTGCCGGTGAAATCGCCGGCAACACAAAGTGCGGTTGTGATGGGGCAACAAAATCAAATTTGGTTACAGCGCATCATGCTGGCGGATGTTCTGACATCAAATGGTATTACTTACCAAACGTCAGATGTCAGTTACAATAATGCTAGCTCCCATTTATGGGCTAGCCCATTAGAACAACAGTTAGGACAATCCATGGTGAGTGAATTGTCTTCTGCGTTGCCGGGGCGTTTAGTCTCATTACAACCTTTGCAGAATTCGCCGGACACATTGGATATTACGCTAACAAGTTTTAATGGCCGCTACGATGGCAAGGTATTAGTTCAAGGGTTCTGGACTTTGTCGCGTGGCAAAGAGATCATCCGTCGTAACTTCGATATACAGCTTGAACAAAAAGAAGATGGCTATCCAGAATTAGTCCGTACGCTGGCTGATGGATGGCAGCAAGTTGCGAGTGAGATTGCTAAAGAGGCCAATAAATCTTAAGTAATATTCACTATTTTCATCAATAAAGTGCATCTTACGCCGTCATTGGCTAAGGTGCATTTTTTTATAAAATTGGTTGCATATCATTCAATTATAAAATATTTCAATATAAATACATATAATAAAATTGATATTAATTTATTTAAAATCAACGAGTTGTCATAATTTGAAAATATAAATCACATTTATAGCATTTATGACATTTATATGAAATTCTTTACTTGATTTTCTAATCTGTCGGCTGTATTTCTATAGTGTACCTAAATGAGATGATCCCCTACATAGTTTGAATTGTCTGTGAGTGGCAAGGCAAGCTATCCCTAAGTATCAAGAAAGGGTCGGTGAGCGGAATCCCACTAGTGACTTAACTTAACGCTATGAAGGGCTTAGGTGCTGTTTTCTTTTCCATTTTAGACAATGAGGGAAGTAAGGCATGAAAAGACAGAAGCGAGACCGTTTAGAAAGAGCTTTATCAAGAGGTTATCAAGCAGGTATAGCAGGTCGTTCTAAAGAATTGTGCCCCTACCAATCTGTAGATGCACGATCGCACTGGTTAGGAGGCTGGCGTAAAGCCATGGAGGACAGGGCGATTCTCTCTGCATAATCAGGCAGAACAAAGCCTAACTTATTCGTTAGAGAACCTAAATAAACGGTTTTTTAATTCACTTCAAACAAATTTTAAACCTCCGCCATTGCGGAGGTTTTAGTTTTTAGCGCTTAGGTGCGGGATCAGAAAGCACTAGTGTCTTTAAATAGACCCACTTTTAGGTCATTAGCCACGTAAATGACTTTACCATCAACCAGTACTTCACCATCGGCAAGACCCATAATCAATTTACGGTTAATAACACGTTTAAAATTGATACGGTAAGTCACTTTTTTAGCCGTTGGAAGTACTTGGCCCGTGAATTTTACTTCACCAACACCAAGAGCACGACCTTTGCCTTCCCCGCCGAGCCACCCGAGGTAGAAACCAACGAGTTGCCACATGGCATCTAGGCCTAAACAGCCAGGCATAACAGGGTCATTAACAAAATGGCAGCCGAAGAACCATAAGTCTGGATTGATATCCAATTCAGCTTCGACATAGCCTTTATTGAAGGTACCACCATCTTCAGTCATGGTGATGATACGATCCATCATCAACATATTACCTGAAGGTAATGGAGGCCCATTTTCGCCAAATAATTCGCCTCTTCCAGAAGCTTCTAAATCACTTTTTGTATAGGAACTGCGTTTATCAACCATGTTCTTCTGATAGCCTTAATTAAGTTTAAGAATACAGGATAGCTTACACTTGTACGCTGAACAACTCCGATCTGATATTTTTTTATTCAACCAAGCCATTTTAGGAACCATGGAAGTTTTGGTTTTTCGGGTGAATTTGCTTGATTGATGCGTTCTTGAATTAAAGCTAACAGGTGTACGTTATCACCTTCAGCTTGCTGCTCAAAATAGGGCTGCTTAGTGAGTAATGTGATCGCTTGAGCAACATGCTCCACAGGCCAAATATGGAATTGCCCCTCTTGTACGGCATTGACAACAGCCTCTTTGACACAGAGATGGCGCACATTAGCCATTGGGATAATTACCCCTTGTTGCCCTGTTAAACCACGCTGAGCACAAATATCATAGAAGCCTTCGATTTTTTCGTTTACACCACCTATAGGCTGCACATAACCAAACTGGTCGACAGCACCGGTGACGGCGATTTGCTGATCGATAGGCTGGAGCGCTAATGCACTAATTAACGCACAAAGTTCGGCAAGAGAGGCGCTATCGCCATCAACTTCACCATAGGATTGCTCAAAAACAATCGAGGCTGAGAATGGCTGAGGCTGCTCCAATTTTAGCTCATAATTTAAATAAGCTTGCATGATCATCATGCCTTTAGCATGAATGTTGCCGCCAAGCTCGGCTTTCCGTTCAACATCGACAAATTCCCCATCACCTAAATGGGCGACACAGGTAATGCGCGAAGGCTCTCCCAGCGCTTCTGGGTGCCCAGGATAGTGCAAGACGGACAATCCATTGATTTGTCCTATCACTTCGCCTTCGGTTTTGATAAAAACCTGTTCTTGCAGAATATCGTCTTGTGAACGTTCTGTCAGGAAACTATGGCGCCATAGGCGGTTTTCCACAGCCTGATTAAAGGCATTGGCGTCCATTAAGTTGCCTGACTGATAGTGAGAGGCATCCGTCAATCGGCGGGCTAGCCACTGTGTATCAAGAGGCAGATTAAATTTATCTTCACAAAACCGTGTTGCCTGAGTGATAAACGTAGGCCAACCATCAGGTGCGATTTCGGGGAGATGGTTAGCATTAATAATTGATTTTATATAGCGCATCCACAAGGCGAGTTGTTCTTCATTATCAAAGAACATTATGGGTTCATATTCCCCATAAATAGCATGTTCAAAGAGATCTGCGTGAGTGTACTCAAACTCTTCAAGCTCAAGCCGGTCACCAACAATGATTAACTTGATATCGAGTGGCTGAGGTTCAATTTCAATCGGTAATGGTTGATTATCGGAGAAAGGCAACCATTCGAATTGGCGGCGAGCTATCATATTTTGTAGCCGCTGCCACATCAGGGGTTGAGAGACCAATGATGATGCCGATAATATCAATACTCCACCATTAACGTGATGTAATAAACCCGGCACTGGATGTAATGATGGTGTGATATACCCAAACAGTTGTTCCGGCTCAATCCAATGGCGACAGGCAATATTTGCTCGGCTTGAGAAGCGCCCCTCAATTTCAGGACACCATTTGAAAGCAAGTTTATTTTCAGTGAGTTGATAATCACCATTAATGGGCGAAAATGGGGTCAGTAAAGGGCGGATCGCCTCAGCAAATGTTGCTAGATAATGCTCACTGTCGTCGGACTTGATAAACATAAATCGAGTCCGTGAATTCTCTTTGATAAAGCGCTCAATGCTATCAAATAGCCTTGGCTGGATTTCTGACAAAGAAGCAGGAGTCAGGGTATCTGAAGAAACAAAGTTTGCCTGGTAAGGCGTTAGGTCAGGTATTAGGCCTTGCCATGTTAGTTCTTGACTGATCACTATAATTTTTCTGCTATTAATATGATTATAAGTAAAATGCCTGTCGGTGAGCAGGGCGCGTATGCCTGAATTTGGTTTGGATATTTTATACTCTTTTTATTGTAGGCTGCCCCGTTATTGACGACATACATATGTACGACTCACAGACTTTAGTACATTAGCGGCGGCTCATTTTTTGAGCAATTCGCTGTACTGCAAACTATTTAGAGTATATGTTGTTTTCAGGCCAATTTATTACCCATAGGGCAAGGTTGCTATATTAGCGTTTGAGCGCCAATCTTGCAGCAATAATTGTCGTATAATCAGTTAGAATAAAGAAAATAATAGCACAACAGGCAAAGACATTGGCCATGTTAAGCCAATTAAGAGCGCACTGAGCAATCTCATAAAGATATTAGGGTCTTTAGTCAGGAGTAGTGTTATAAGCGCTGAGCACACCCCGCCTATCCCATATACGAGAAGTATGCATTCAAATGTTGACATGCTTGTTCATTAAATTGTTAATAGATGAACGTTGATTGTACACTATTTTGTGCCTAGTTGTTATCTTCTTTGTCAATAATAGGTCGACGGTGGTGCTTAAATTGCGTATCTTCATCTAAAATTGCTAATATAGGTCAGGTTCGATCTTCGTCAGGAAAAAATATGAAATATCAGCAGCTTGAAAATTTAGAATGTGGCTGGAAATGGGAATATCTGGTGAAGAAGTCCCGAAGTGGTGAGCCAATTACTCGGTATATCGAAAGAAGTGCCGAAAGTGAGGCTATCGCGCTATTGCTCAAAATGGAAAACCAGCCCACAGAGGTTTTAAAATGGATCGCTTTGCATATGAATCCACAATTGGATAACCGTATGAAGCAAAGCATTCGAGCAAGACGTAAACGTCATTTCAATGCTGAGCATCCCCATACCAGAAAAAAATCTATCGACCTTAACTTTTCTGTTTGGCAGCGTTTATCTAACCTTGCAGTGAAACGCAATAAAACATTATCAGAGACGATCATTCAGTTGATCGAAGATGCTGAGCATAAAGATAAGTATGAGAGCCAAATGAGTTCGTTAAAGCAAGACCTACAGGCGATTCTAGGGAATTCAAGTACCAAAAAATAGGGGGGGACGATTATCTCAAGTTGCCCGTTGATCAACCACGATCGTTTTATTCCCAACGAAATGCTTTGTAACCCGCCATTATTTTTTCGACCACGATCGATTTAATCGTAACAATGACAGATTGTGTTTAGTGAGCTGATGATTTTTAGCATAAAAAAAAACCCCATCGAAATGGGGTTTTTTGTATTCAGTTCGAAATTCGAACGAGGGGCTAAGAATTAAGCACCTGGTTGAGTGACAACTTCAGTTGTACCTTGAATTTCGATTTCAACGCGACGGTCTGGAGCCAGACACTCGATCAGAGCTGCACGGCCTTTAACGTTGTCACATTTGTTACCAGTTACTGGATCTTCTTTACCACGACCTTCAGCAGCGATTGCGCTTGCTGGAACGCCTTTAGCAACTAAGTAATCAACAACTGACTGAGCACGTTTTTGTGACAGTGGCAGGTTGTAGTTTTGTGAACCGATACGGTCTGTGAAACCAACTACCAGTACGCGACCTTGAGTTGGGTCGATGCTGCTCAGTTCGTTATACAGTTCGTTCAGTGCTTGCTGACCTTCTGGTTTCAGAGTTGCTTTGTTGAAGTTGAACAGAACGTCTGAACGCAGAGTGAAACGCTTGTTCTCAACAACTGGCGCTGGCTTAACAACTGGAGCTGGCTCAACAACTGGTGCTGCTTCTTGGTTGAAGCGGTATGCCAGACCAACGCTCAGCATGCCGTTGTCAGGACGTACGCCCAGGTTGTCGTTATCACCGATGTTGCTAACCCATTGGTAATCTAAACGAGTTGCCCAGTTTGGAGTGATTGCATATTCAACACCCAGTGCGTATACAGGAGAAACACCAGTATCGTTTTCTTTGTAACGCTCTTCACCTGTTTGGTGTGCTTTAACATCAGTACGCCATACCATACCACCTAAACGAGTGTAAACGTCTAAGTCGTCCATTACTGGATAGCTCAGTTTGGTAGTCAGAGAAACACCCATTGATTTCAGGTCGCCGTTGTTACCAGCACCTTTGTATTTCATTTTACCAAACCAGTCATAACCAAGCTCGAAGCCCATGTACTGGTTGTATTGGTAACCTGCGTATGCACCAGCACCGAAAGTATCACGGTCAGTACTTTTACCTACAGTGTTTTCACGATCAACTGGAGTGAAGCTGGTATCTTCATAGTGAGACCAACCCAGTTTAGCACCGGTATACCAAGTGTTGTCTTTTGGAGCTGCCTGCGCAACAGTTGCGAAAGCTGCTACTGCCACTGCTACTGCGATAGCTGTCTTTTTCATTTTTTACGCCTCGTTATCATCCAATATAGGCATGGCTTCAAAGAGCCTTATTATTCGCCATTGGTTTAAAATACTTGCTAGGTTTCGCTGACATTATCTACAAAAATTTATAAAAAGTAAAAAATAATGCCATAACCTTAACAAGCTAAAGTCTACAACGAACTAAAAAAGATACAAGTAGAGCAAGCAAAAATCATGGTAAAAAAACATTTTTTAGCGGATAAATCAGAGAGATAAACGTAATCCTATTTTGAGTTGATTATTATCTATCACATTGATCTCAATTATTTTTTCGGTATTTTCTGAGTCTGAGATATCCGAATGTCAAATTTACTAAGAATATTCTTAATCTTGGCTAGTGATAATAGTTAGAGTGAATTTTTAGGTTATTTTGCTGTCCAGAATGGATACTTGCGATATTATGTGTTTTTTGAGGGCGCATAATAAAGCCGATAGAATGTCCTTCTTGTGCTGCCGTTTGTAAGCGAGCAAAGTCCTGTTTATTTAATTCCGGTAGCCAACCTAAAACAACACTATAATTACCACTTCTTAATGCCTTTTCCATCGCATCTATCGTCGTTATCGACGCCATATTGCTGAGTTGCATAATTTTGTTAATAGGCAAGCCTGATTGCATTAACCAGTGACGACTTAACTTTTTATTGGGGCTTAGCCAAAGCAGCCAACGAGATTGCGCCCCGAACTGACGCAACATCGGCAGTAGAATGTAATCCATAATAGGATGTTTTTCATCGTAAACCAGCTCACTCACCATGCCTTGTTGCATCGAGCCATCAATAGGCGGTGTTGAAGGCATTGCTTGTGTGCTGTGGTTAACAGAATGTTCAGTTGCCTTGTTCCAAGAATAAATAGCCATAGTTCACCTCACAATCAAACTGTATGTATATACAGTAACTGTATATTTATCCAATATCAAGACTATTTTTTCAAAGCGCTTCGCAACTTTGTTGTTTTTATCTGCAATATTCTTGGAGTTTTTAGCGGATCCTCTCAGAATGTACTTCTGCTAATTGTTTGTAAAATTAAGGTATTTATAGTTTCACACACAAGGATGGAAGTAGATGAATGCTCATAAGGAGTTTGGGGGTATGTCTTTAACGGAAAAAAATGATTCTCGATTAGATCAGCTGTTAAAAGGTTTTGGTGAATTTAAAAAGAAAAACTATTTTGGCGGCTATTGTTTGATTGTTGATAACGTTATTGTTGGCTTAGCGCTTGATGGGCTCTTATATTTACGTGGCTGCCTTTTTGCAAGGAGCTACTTTGAATCAATTGAACTTGAACGGTTAGTTTTCAGTAAAAAAGGGATCCCACTAGAGCTGCGCTATTATCAGTTACCTCAGCAGATTTGGGAGAATGAAGCGCTTTTATTGCACTGCATTGATTTAGCCTATCGTTCAGCTATTGAAGAGCGGCAGCAAAAGCAGTCTGCCGTCACTCGGATAAAAGATTTACCTAATATGAATATGTCGGTTGAAAGGGCATTAGGGAAAATAGGTATTCATAAAGCCGACGATTTACGTGAAATAGGCGCGAAAGCGTGTTTTTTGAAGTTAAAACAGCTTGGTCGTTTTTCCCCTAGTATCAAATTATTAATTGGGTTGGCTGGTGCAATCGAAGGTTATCACAGTGCTGTGCTGCCGACACAAATTAAACAAGAGTTGATTAATTGGTACAACAGCGTTGGTTGAACCGTATTAGGCTAAAGGTCGCACAAGCGGGTGTAACAATTAACGCTGTATTTTGACACCCGCTCATCAGTTTGATTTATCCGCTATATGGCTGAATGATGGCCATTTGCAAGAGGCGAAGTAACGGGAATATTAATTTGTTTGATCATGGATTTTATTTCAGGGATCAGTTCAAGCAGCAGCCTTGTTTGTTCCATAATAAGAACCGTCTTTTCATCATCGCTGGTCGATATGCTATCTATGCGATGAGTGATACTCTCTCGTAGACGTTCTGATTTCTCATCCATTAAGGTATCTAGGCTCATGACTTGTAATGATGTTTCTACATAACAGATAGCATCACTCAAAATAATCAGGTTTTCCTCATTTTGCATTTGCTCTCGGTGCGCACCCAATGCTGAAATATAACTCAGTAAGGTGTGGTTGAGGCAGAGGAGCCTAAAGGCTTGCTCTTGAGTGACTTTATACGATTTAGGATCGGATGCCATATTGGAAACGATAGAAGCAAACTCAGCATCATTATTGTGGGCATCGCGGCGTGCAACACGGTATTCCAGACTGTTATCTTTACCTTGGTAATATTGCTGTAAAATCGCATCTAAATAGCGGCAGTTACTGTTCATGGTTTTTTGCACAACCTGCGGTAACTGGCGGAATTTCCAATCAGGCCATATAAAGCTAACAGCAAGGAAGGCTATAAAACAACCAACTAGCGTATCAATGACCCGAGGGAGAGCAACTTCAAATCCTTCCCCTAGCAGGTTGAAACAAAATAGAACGAGCAGAGTAATAAATAGTGTCGCTTGCGCATATTGGCTACTGCGGAAAACAAAAAACAGTAACCCAGAGATAACAATTAAGGTGAGCTGCCCTTCCATAGAAGGAACAAATTTTAATAGCGGCAAGCCAACGAGGATCCCAATCAGTGTGCCAATAATACGGAGTGCGAGCCGCCGTTTTGTTGCGCTATAGTTAGGCTGACAAACGAACAAGCTAGTCAATAAAATCCAATATCCTCTTTCTAAATCAAATAATTGGATGATGAGATAGCCTGTACATAATAAGAGAGACATCCTAACTGCATGGCGGAACAGGGCGGATTGCGGCGTTAAATGGTGCTTGAAGCGCGCGATGATATCACTGATGCCTGAAGGTGACTCATCTGAGAGTTGTTCAAATTGTTTATTATTCTGTTGGCGTGAACCTTGTTCGAGGCCAAGCCCTCTCAGTTGGACATCAATCCCTTTTAGATTTTTGAGTAGATTATACAGCGCCTTAATTTCATGAATTGCAGGTGACTGTTGTTTTAGCAGTTGCAGTGAGTTTTCAAGGTAAGCAAAAGTACCTTCAAAGCGCGGGTTATGTTGGTACTGCTTACGCCACAAAACAGATTGTGCTACCTGTTGGCAAGCCCGCGCTTGCATGCTAAGTAGTCGTTGGAAACGAAAGAGAATATCGCTATGGCGTAGCGTACGACTCAGTTGCTGATATTGTATGTGTGATGAGCTAGCCCGTTCATGGATATCTTGTGCAACGAAATAATATTGTAGGGTATTACGTGTTCCTTTCTGGCCTCTATCGCCTTTGAGCCGACTGAGCAGCGCAATTTTAGCCTGATTCATCGTACTGACTAAGGTGCTATTGACTAAGGCTAAATCATAGACTGACTGTTGGTAGTCATCTTCAAGATCAGGGTCGAATAAGTTGGCCTTTGCATCGAGGTAGGCGGCTAATTGTTGATAACATTGAGTGATCGCATCTTGTAAAGGCCGAACAGGGAAAAGAATGTGGCCGATCAACGTAAGAAGGTTATACCAAATAGCCCCAATAAGTAATAGGGCGGGTTGTTGGTACCAAGTATCAAATATTGGCACCCCAAGCATGGTATAGATGGCTATCAATAACGCACCAAATGCAATAGTGGCGTAGCGTTGACCTAGCGCCCCTAAGAGAATAAACCCACAGGTCGAGAGTGCCAACCCAAAAAAGAACAGAACGGGATGCGGGAACAGTAACTCAATCGAAACTGAGGCAATAAAAAAACAAAGTAGGGTGATAGCTAGGTTTTTTAATCGGCCAGTCAACCTATCATCTAGGTCGGTCAAGGCGGCCGCTACCATACCTAATGTCAGAGGGATTGTGACTTTAGGCTCTTGCCCCAATAACCAAGGGATCAGTGTCGTCCCTGTCAGGGCGATTAAGATTCGGATATAATATAGAGCATGACTGTTATATAAAACACGACGATAACTGGTAAGCAGCGTTAACACAAAGTACCTCAGAGGCGAACATTTCGTAGTCTATACTCGTTATATTTTAAGTTGCCTAGCTGTTACGTGTTGAAGTGCTCAAGGTTTATAGGCTCCTTGGGCGTCTTTTCGACGAATAAACAAGCAGTTTAACCTGCCGCCTAGATACAACTCGAATATTTAGAGTCTATATAGGATAGCGTGTTTGTAAGTAATAAAAAACTGTCTGGAATCAAGCAGCCGTTATTTTCATGATTGAACTACTCAGGTGCAGGATGTATGGAACTGAAATCAACACAGATTGGGCAGCGCCTGGCTCAGCATCCCTATAATCGGGTTCGCTTATTAAATGCTGGCATTGAGGTGAGTGGTGAAAAACATCAATATCTTATCCCTTTTAACCAATTAATTGATATTCATTGCAAAAGGGGAATTGTTTGGGGGGAGTTAGAGTTTGAACTAGCTGATGAGCAAGTTGTTCGTTTGCATGGAACCGAATGGAAGCAAACGCAACGCTTTTATCACTATTTAAATGATAAATGGCAACAATGGAGCATTGAAATGAGTGAGGTCAGTGCTCAAGTGCTTGTCGCCCTCGCAAAAGGAATACAGCAGCAAACTCAGCAGGATAATTGGTTTAGCTTGCGTGAATTAAACACCTTTCGTAAAAAGATCAGCGAGCAATTTTCCTCCCTTCCTCTGCCGTTAGCGCGAGTCAGTCAATTTGAAAACTGTGCTGCCCCTTATCACTACTGTTTGCAATGGCTCAATGATGGAGAACGTTGTCGGCAACAGGTTAACCAACAATGGAGTGAATCAATCCTGTCACGCTATAGTGATTTTTTCCAACATGTTGAAACCTCCCCGTTAAACTCAAGCCAAGCACTCTCCGTCATTAATGGAGAAGATAACGTTTTAGTACTTGCTGGGGCGGGGAGTGGGAAAACGTCAGTATTAGTCGCGAGAGCCGGCTGGCTTCTTTTAAGAAAGCTCGCTAAGGCTGAGCAAATCTTATTATTAGCGTTTGGTCGTAAAGCGGCGCAAGAAATGAATGAACGTATCCAAGAGCGTTTGCAGCAGGAGGATATTGAAGCCAAAACATTTCATGCGCTAGCGCTCTATATCATTCGTGAAGGAAGCAATAAATCACCTGCTATCAGTGAATTCGAAACTGACTCTCAAAAACGCGGTGAATTGTTATTGAATGAATGGCGTACACAGTGCAGTACGAAAAAAGCGCAAGCGAAAGGCTGGCGGGAGTGGCTAACTGAGGAGCTACAGTGGGATGTGCCGGAAGGTGAATTCTGGAAAGATGAAAAAATCAGTAAAAAGATAGTAAGTCGCTTAGAGCGCTGGTTAAGTTTAATGCGTATGCATGGCGGTAGCCAGAAAGAGATGATCGAATCTGCCGACGAGCAGTTTAGAGATCTGTTTCAAAAACGCCTTCGTCTCATGTCACCTTTATTAAAGGCTTGGAAAAGTGCTCTAAAAGATGAAGGGGCTATCGATTTCTCTGGGTTGATCCATCAAGCTGTTAATTTATTAGAGAAAGGGCGTTTTATTAGCCCTTGGAAACACATATTGGTCGATGAATTTCAAGATATTTCGCCGTTAAGAGCAAAACTGCTACAGGCATTGCGTCAACAGAATAAACAAACGTCACTTTTTGCTGTTGGTGATGATTGGCAGGCTATATATCGTTTTAGCGGGGCAGAGCTTGATCTGACAACCTCTTTTGAACACAATTTTGGCGAAGGAGCGCTGTGCGCATTAGACACCACTTATCGGTTTAATCAGCGCATTGGTGAAATTGCGAATCGCTTTATATTGCAAAATCCGACGCAGCTCGATAAACCACTTAATAGCCTCGTTAAAGGCAATAAAAAGTCAGTCGTTTTGCTTTATGAAAATGCACTGGAGCGTTTATTCGATAAGATGAGTGGTTATGTCACGGAAAATGAAACTATTTTATGTTTAGCACGTTATCACTATCTGCGACCAGAAATCTTAAGTAAAGCGCAAACACGCTGGCCAAAGCTTAAGATTGAGTTTATGACCATTCATGCCTCTAAAGGGAAGCAAGCCGATCATGTCATTATTTGTGGGCTGAACAGTGGGAAGGATGGATTCCCAGCGGCGGCACGCGAATCCATTATGGAACAAGTGTTACTCCCTAAACATGAGGAGTTTGAGCACGCAGAAGAGAGGCGGCTGTTATATGTGGCAATGACGCGTGCAAAACAGCAAGTATGGCTACTGTATAACCCCGATGAACCATCAGAGTTCGTTAGTGAATTAAAACAGTTAGGTGTGCCTAGACAGAAAAAACCTTAAATAGCAAAGAGCCGGATAAACTATCCGGCTCTTGAAGGCTTATTTTGTGCGTTCTTGTAAGTACTGCTGGTAATCAGGGATCACTATATCAATTGCACCATTAAAATAGGGTGACGTAATAATAAAGTCTGCTGTTGCTGGATTAGTGGCTACAGGGATATTCCAAACAGCCGCTAAACGTAATAAGGCTTTCACGTCTGGATCATGAGGAACGGCATTCAGAGGGTCCCAGAAAAAGATCAAAACATCGATTTTTTGTTCGGAGATCATCGCTCCTATTTGTTGGTCACCGCCCATAGGGCCGCTAAGCATACCAGTAACATGAAGCCCTGTATGGTGACTAATCAGTTTCGCTGTGGTACCCGTTCCAAACAGTTGGTGGGATTTAAGTTGTTCGCTATTCTTTGTTGCCCAAGCTAATAATGAAGATTTACAGTGGTCATGGGCAACGAGTGCTATATTTTTAGTGTTTTTTATTGTACGAGTAGTTGATTCCATGATGTTCCCTTAAAGGTGGCGTGGTATCACGCTAAGCATATTAATAATGACGTGTTTGTCGCGATCTGCTGGTTTTTATCGCAATAATGAGAGAAAGACTATCTCATAACTTTCTGGGGTAATTGAAAACATAATCCATGTTTTCTCTCATCTTGCCAGCAACATCAACGTGGTACTCATAGTAGAAAAATTGAGTTAGCACACACTACAACATATATCATATTGTAGATTAATAGTTTACTGATTTAGGGAGTTATTTTGATGACTAACCAAGAAATTGCTGAAATATTACGTAGTGTCAATACGATCGCCTTAGTTGGCGCAAGTGATAAAAAAGATCGTCCAAGTTATGAAGTGATGGAGTACTTATTAGAGCAAGGATATACCGTAATCCCTGTCAGCCCTAAATTAGCAGGGCAAATGCTATTAGGGCAAAAAGTCTACGCAAAATTAGCGGATATTCCTCAACCAATAGATATGGTGGATGTATTTCGTAATGCTGAAGCCGCGGTGGGGATCGCACAGGAAGCCGTTGCGATTAAAGCCAAAGTACTGTGGCTACAAAAGGGGGTTATTAGTGAAGATGCGAAAAACATCGCACTTGCTGCGGGCATGAAATTTGTTATGGATAGATGCCCAAAACAAGAAATCCCTTTATTAGGTTTAGAAAAGTAAGCATGACAATACAGTAAAGCAGCGTTGGGCTGCTTTACTGTTGGATACAAGTTAATAATTTTATAAACAACTAGTTACGTAGGCGCGGTGCCTGTAATTGTGAGCGAATAGACTCTGCCAATTCGTCCATGGAAGGTTGCTCTGGATGGTCATCAGCGGTTTCATAAGTAATTTGCGCTTCAGCCAAATAAGTATGAATAGCTTCGCCGTTGTCATCTTCCATAACAACATGGTACCAAGGCAGATCACGTAATGTGCTGTTTGAAGCAATATCATCATCGTGTGGTTGTTCGAGCGAATATTCGGCATCGACGTCGACCACAACGCCTAGGTAGCCGAGTAGTTTATGTCTAACTTGTTGCCCGATCCCATATTTACTGGTGATCATCATAGCCACCTCCTAAAAGCCTTGCTTATGCTATAACTTTATATTGGGGCAGTGTTCCGCGTTTTCAAGCCAATGTATGGACAATTACTCATAACGCAATACACTGTCTTATATGCAACATTGAAAAGCAGTGCCTCAATTCCAGATTATATGTTCGATGAATAAAAGACAACTGTAATAAATCGTATTTTAGTAAATAATGCACTGATAATGGGGGCCAAAATGACAACATCAACCGGACGTTTGTTTTATATCTATGGTCGTGTACAAGGAGTTGGTTTTCGTTACCAAACGTATCATTGGGCGAATCAAAATGGCATAAAAGGGTATGTCTATAATCGCGAAGATGGCAGTGTCGCACTGGGTATCTATGGTTCAGACCAAGATATCCGTTTTGTCGAAGAATGGCTCAATGCAGGTGGCCCTCCAGGAGCAAAGATTGATCACTATTTTAGTGAAAATTGGCACACTGAAAAAATAGCGGATTTTTCGGTCCGCTATTAATTGGCTAGCCATTTAAATACATTTCACGGGCTTTGGCAGGCCGGCAAGTTTTGTTGCTTGCTTTGCTGGGCCTTTAGGGAATAGTCGATATAAGTAGCGGCTATTTCCTTTATCTTCCCCAAATTGCTGTGAAACGGCTTTCACGAGCATACGGATGGCAGGAGATGTATTAAATTCCAAGTAGAATGCGCGAACAAAGCGAATGATTTCAAGGTGCTCTTCTGTCAAAGTGATATTTTCTTGCTCTGCGAGAAGAGGAATAAGATCTTCGCTCCATTGTTGGCTATCGATAAGGTAGCCCTGAGGGTCAGTCTCAATTTCTTGGCCGTTAAAAAGCAACATACAGATTTCAACCTAAACAAAAACAGAGTGCAAATTTAGCAAAAAATAGGCGATAACCCAAGCGACCTGTTGGAAATGTTGATAATTTAGCCCATTAACACATTAAGTGCTTATTTTTATAGCAATTGATAAAATAGGGGGTTTACATCGAAAGCGCAGATGTTTATAGTGCACGTCATTGCGGAGGGGTGGCCGAGCGGCTGAAGGCAGCGGTCTTGAAAACCGCCGATGGGAAACCATCCGAGAGTTCGAATCTCTCCTCCTCCGCCATCTTCACTTCTAATCAAGTCTACTAAAGTCTTCCAATCCCAAGTAAATCAAGCATTCTAGCTAAATCTCACTCTACCGAAGTCTACTAACGTCTTTCTAAATCTCTACAATAATTTGTTGCATAGTTTTTTATATAGAATTCCCTCTACAATATTAGTGACTTATGAAGCTAACAAATATGCTAATCAAGTGTGCTTACACGCCGACCTCATATTGTACCGCTATCAAAGCAGGTGATTGATTTGCTGAAACAGACACATCCCATCAGTGGCAGTTATCAATATATATTCCCTAGTCGCACTGATTATAGAAAGCACATACCAGATATGGCACTGAATACGATGATTAGGCGCATGGGCTATAGTGGTAGAGCCACAGGCCACGGCTTCAGGCACACAATGAGCACCATCCTACATGAACAAGGTTATAACACTGCATGGATTGAGACACAGCTAGCACACGTTAATAAACTCTATTCGTGGAACGTATAAACATGCTCAGTATATTGATGGGCGTAGAGTGCTAGGGCTACTTTGCCAACATCGCCTTCATCCAAGAGTCAATCTGAGATGGCGGTATATGAATACCTGCTTGGGGATCTGACAGGACTCCATCAGTTAGCTTTACAAGGCAGTATGCGGATATTACAGCTGCTATCAATTCAAGCGGTCGGTTACCAACTGAGAATAAAATACAGAAATCAGCTGTAGGTATATTAATTTCTTTTTTATGATCATCATCCATAAACCATGAGCCGTATTCAAAGCCGGTAATCTCGTTATCTAATTGATAAGGAAGAAAACCAGAAAAGGTGAGTAAGTCAAAATCAGTATCCATAATCAGTGATTTATTAACCTTGGCTATTTCCGCCTGCCACTCGAAAGGTGATGGGAGTGACTTAGAAGAGAGGTAAACGTTAAAATCTTGAGACATAGATATTACCCTAGCTAGCATGTTTTTCATTTTAGCCTACTAAATACTATTAATTGAGAAAAGGCTTTTAATAGGAAAATAATTTTTAATAACCATAAGCAAACACGGTGTGGTTATTTTGATATCAAAAAGACTCATAGTAATAACGTACCGAAATGGTACTGGAATAAACCACGGTGGTACTATTGATTGGGCTATATAAAACCTAATGCTTGCCATTGACCAAAATTAGATTGGATTGATTAATATCTTTGTTATCACTAGTGTTTTATGAGTATGCAGTAGGTACATCTTCGGTTTCAAATTAAAGCAAGTTATACAGCATTTACTATGATGGTATGAAGGTGAGTAAATCAAAAATGAGAAATGCGAAATCAACCAGAATCACCACATCAGGAACGGTAATAAAATCCCCTGAGAGAGTTAAAACAGCTACAGGTAAAGTTATGGCCACAATGACTATTCAGGCTGAGAGTGACAAGCGTAGTCCGTACTCATTAAAGTATGTTGGTTGGCTTTAATAAAGGCATATTTAAGTCGGATTGACTTGCAAAGTACAACGCGGCTTTTTTAATGTATCCTGCTTTTTAGTGACTCTTTGTAACTCTTTTTTAAGTCGCAGAATGTCATCACTTTCAATAGATATAATTTGATATTGCGAAGAGTCTGGCTAGATTTTTTAATCCATGCGTAAAGACTATGTGTCCACTCCCTACTAATTGAGACACACCCATTTAGAGTTTTCTAGTTGCTGACAATTTGCGTTTCAGTAAAACGAACGTTTTCATAACGGCTTCTGTAATTTTTGGGCAGAAACTCTAATTATAGCTATCTTATTTTAGGGGAAGTGGACAGTTGAGATATCGTTTTTTAAAAAGTAATAACTAAAAAATGCCAGACGCGTTACTTAAAAAAATCATGAACAGTATCATTCCATTCGTGTCCTAAAATAGACCATTTATGATTTGTTGGTGGCGGAAAACCACTACGACAATACCCATTTTTAGTCTCAAAATTAAATATACCATGTGGGTAATTATTAATTAACAGAACGCACTTAAGACTATCTTCTGACCAGCCAATTTTGACATCAGATGGAATGTTTCTATCTGAAATATCCTCTACATTGTAAATATGGAGGGCGTCCTGAATTGGGTTGCCGTCAGCAGATTCATCTAGCGCATAGAAGTATCCTGTTTCTCCATCATCTTCAAATACAGCTGCAAATGTACCTTCAGGGGCCAAGCTTTCGATTACTTTTTCCTGCCCCACGATAATTTGCTCTTGAGCTGTAACTAGTATTGTCATATGTGGTTCCTTAATTTATGCACCTGTAAAGTAAAAAAACTGTCAAAACTCAGTATAGAAAAAGCTCGTCATATGTAAAAATATTTATCTTACAATCCTACATATGTATAAATACCCTAGTCTTAGTGGTGGCAGTTTTTGTTAGGGATTCATTTTATTATAATCGCTCAAATCTATTAATACCTGAATTTAATTGGTAATGAGTGGAAATGCCTATGGCTGTTTCTCCATTAGTGCAAAACGTTATCGACGGTTTACTTGGACGATAATTGTGATGTGCTTGATTAAATACTAATTACTCTTGTACCAATCATCGTGGCTTGCCCTCCAACTCTAACACGACGAATCGCCTGTGCTTGTCTATCAATCGTCACTTGGATCATCGAAGAACAGCCCATTGCTCGCCCTTGCTCTAACAGAAAGTGAGTTTCATTAGGTAAGACATGATTGACCAAATAGCACCCTAGCGCGCCGCTGGCACTGCCAGTTGCCGATTCTTCATCTATGCCATATAGAGGGGCAAAATTTCGGCAGTGGGCTGTGATGGGGGCATGGTGGCTCAGCTCAAAGACATGGAAACCAATAGTACCGAATTCACGACTTAAGTTTGCGATAGCGTCATGATCGGGGTGCAGAATATCTAATTGGCCAGCCTGCACGGGAATGATGATATCAGGCAAACCTGTTGAAATGATTTCAATGGGAAAGCCAGTTCCTGTAATAGCCTCGGGCCGTATACCGATGGCAGCGGCGATATCTTCAACATCAGGCCCATGCCGCGTGATAGGTAAAGCTTGATCCATGACGATACTGTCAGGACTGACGGTTACGTTTAGAATACCAGCTTTGGTTTTTTGTGTATAAGAGCCTGGTGTAAGCAAATTAAGTGAGGCTAGAGTGAAAAAAACGGCTAGTGTTGCATGCCCGCAAAAATCGACTTCCCCTTCCGATGTGAAAAAATCCACTTCAAAATCCGTCTCCTTGCCAGTATAGACAAATGCAGTCTCGGAAAAACCAACTTGACGTGCGATAGCTATTTTTTGTGCAATGCTTAGGTTTGGGGGATTGAGAACCACCCCAGCAGGATTACCGCCAGAATTATTCTGGGTAAATGAGTTCACAAGGTATACCTTGACGCCGTGCTCAACCGAGTATGTTGCCTCGTTTTGCATTAACTGCTCCTGTGTAATAAATAGGTTCTATACGTTTTGTGTATCGTTAATAGGTTGGATATCTTCAATGTGAGGTTGGGCATGGTCGCTTTTGTGTCGTGCCTAAAATATAAAATAGATTACATAGACGTTGCGGTAGCTCGGAAAAGTACCAATATTTTCAAAGCAACCATCAGCCCCAATATACCCAGATATTTTTCAATGCCACAGACAGCTAAATGCTTTCTCTGACCATCAAGCCTTTTATTCTTGTGACAGAAACCCTTTCTATCATCTTTTTAGGAAGAAAGCTTGTAAAAACTAAAATGCTCGGACTTGTGCAGCTAAAGTAACATATAAAGCATCTCGATTTATGGGAGAGGTGCAATATTAGCTAGCACAACGAACGTTTAACTCAATATCAGCGTCACTCACCTCTTTCATCATATTGTTTGTCGGTATATTAATTAACATAAATGGAATTTTGCTATGAAAGAGTGGGGTAAAATCATCGATTAACTGCAATATTAAGAATAACCAGGTGGTAAAAGATAATCGCATTTTACTGTTACTCGACAATAACTTGTTGGTCATTATTAATAAATGTAACATTCGGTATGTAAAATATTTTATTATTCTGTCCATATAGGTATTTAGTTAAATGAGAAAATTATCAGTCTTATGTGTTTGTATGGTTGCCTTATCGGGATGCGCAGTTACGGAATATAACTATACCCCTTCTTCACATAAGGTGAGCGAGCCAAAAATAGGAACTGTAAACACGATAAGTATTGGGCAACCCTTAGTAAGGGATGGAGTAATTAGTGAGATTGATGGGATCAAAGTGCTCGATTCAACTCAGATAGATTTAGCCTATAAAGTGACGCCAGGAACCTTTAAAAAGGTAGGGGAAAGCGATAAAGGTGATTTTTATATGCCTACGAATACGAATGATTCTGGTAGTGTGGTCGTTGAAGTTATTGGGCAACCATGGACTTCATTATTAGTAAAAAAAGAGAGTCATGAGCTATGTGTTGTCACCGAATTTAATGTCTTTATCTGTAGCGATAAGGCTAAATTTGATAAGGTGAAATTAAGTAATCCTGCAGGAAATTCCTTTGAAGAAGCATTAATTTTCAATGGGAAAAATGGTGACTCTGTAAATATAGGCTATAGGCAAATAGGTTCTAATATTGAAAACCAAGGCTTTAATAATGATATCCAGTATGATTTAAAGAAAAGTAATATTATTTCATACAAAGGCGCAAAAATTAAAGTGCTTGATAGCTCAGAACAATCAATAACATATGAAGTATTAAGTCATTTTTAGCGTCAAGTTATTTTCGTCAAACAGCCCGTACAACGGGCTTATTGGCATATATCTTCTTTAATGCTGTCTCAATGAAAGGCTACTTGCTAAATCATAGAACTTGTCATAATTTTTGATAGATTAAAACTAGGGGGATCGATATGAAAAAAGTGATAGACAAATTATTCGTGGTCGCTACATTTTTGATTGTTGCTTTATCCTTTATTTTTGCTAACGGTCTACCGTTTGATCCTACTGAAAAAAGCGAGCAAAAATAATTTTCAGAGAGTTTAACAAAAGGTCACTATAGTGAAGTGGCCTTATAAATCTACCACATGGGCTTCTGTTATAGGTCATGACTTGAAGTTTACAACAACAAATAGCCGTCACTTGTAGAGTATACTTATATCTTCGTGTTATCTTATAGATGATGTAAGTTTGGTGTTTTTAAACGTAATCTGATAATGACCTATGGGGCAGAGGAATAAAATCTTTCCTAGCGACTTTTTTAAACATATTAAATGAATGCCAGTCAGTAGGTTATCTAATTGATTTTATACTCCTTTGGTCAAATAACGATAATTAAAATGTTATAGGAATGTACTGGCTCAATATGAAAGTTATCATTTATTGAAGCTAGATTATGAAAAAATTACAGCCCACTAATGAAAGAAAGTTATGAAATACGAAATGGTGACAGTAAGTTAAATATCCTGTATTCTTGTCTAAAATTTTTCGTAAGCTGATAAGGATATTAAGTGAAAAAACCTATTTCATTATGGATAATTCAGATAATTATTATAATTAATATATCTTCATTTTTGTTTTATTTGTTAAAAAACACATCTTTTTTATTTGTTGTTTACAAGATGAACATTCCTCTTTACTTGAAAATTGAAACTTACTTCTTTAACGCAATCATGTTATTAGTATTAGTCATTCAAGTTGCTGCTTTGTATTTATCATTTAAAAGAAATCGGTTAGCCAGAATATTTACCTTATTAGGATGGTTTTGTTTTCTTATTTCATTCTTATATTCTAATTTTAGTGGTGGGTGGGCCAGCATCCCAGAAGGTCCTATTCGTTATGATAGTGATCTTGAAAGGTTGGGGGCACTTTGGGGGAAGTATGAGGAAACTGCATTATGTTTGCTGTTAACTGCATTTTTGTGTTTTTCAAAAAAAATGAAACAGTATTTTCAATTTAACTAGTTCCTTCTTATTTTCTTAAGAAACTACCTTAATTTAAGGTCTTAATGATAAATGTGTTGATAGAGTTGGTGTTTTATGTTGTTGAAAAAACAGTACATTTATATGTTGATTTAGAGATGGCGTATGGTACTTCCACATGCGTAAATAAAGATGAATAAATGTATATTCACTGCAAATTTTCTAATTCGACAATTCTATCTATAACAGGTGTTGTGACATTATTAGCATATTCTAAAGTGTCGAGATAAATAATGTTTTTTCTGTCGAATCCTTTTCTATAAAACATGTATTTCAAACCTGGGGCGCAGACCAGAAGTCTAGCACCTTGTTCAATAAGTTTTTTTATATCTGATTCGGTGTCATCTCGGTAAACATGCCAGTCTAAATTTTTCTGTGCTATCGCTTTTTGTAGGGCTAATATATAGTTATCTTCGGTATATAAATTAAACAAAGCGCCGAAAATACCGGAACCTGTTACCCCTTGTATAGGGTTTCTGCCAAGTATAGGGCTAGGCATATAGATAAAGTATATTTTTTTCTTTTCCATTGTTGAATTATCAATATCGTAATATATAAACATACCACACTGACTAGGATCATTGATATAAATTTATGCTAGTTTCAATCCTACTGATGGATTGAAATAACTGTTTTTGACCTTTGCTTGTAAAACATCACCTCTATAGCTAAAGAGGGGATACATAAGCGATCAAGACGTGTCCTCGGTGTGCTCTTCATCTATGAACGTCGGGTGGCGCCATATTGCCATATAAAGAGGTGAATAGTGTGATGGCAATTTCTTCACATTTAGGTACCTAATCTTCTGAACTGCGCAAATCACTTCGACCATAAAAAGTACCGTATGATATAGATTGGTGTGTGATAAGACGGGGAATTACGGAAAGGATGATTTTGTCGCTATGCCATCATCACTCATCTCACTTTGCACATGTTCTGATGTTATCGATTTATAATGATTGTGCATTGAATATTTATGTTAATGAGTAGTAATTTTTTTATCAAATTAAATGATGAGCGATAAGCTATTTTATTACGCTTGATGGTGAGTAAATGAAAATATAGTTATTTTTACTTATATCAATATTCTGGGGCGTGAAAATTAAAGCCATTTAACCTTAACAACAGTACCTGTTTCTATGCATACTATGACTTCGGATTTATAAGAGTAAAGATATTTTTACAGTGCTTGGAATATTTCGTAAGTATAATATAATTAAAAGTTATTTTTCCTAATTCAAGTGTCTTTTTGCTTAATTTTTGCTCAGGCTTGCTCATCGGATGGCTCGAAAAGATGAGATAAATCTTATTTATTTAGGTGGTTACCATTAGCATATTTAGGAGCATACATGCTATTATTACGTGTAATGTTTTTTATTAACTAGCTGATTTTTATGTAAAATATTATATTGATAATAAATTAAATTAATGATTATTGAAAATAAACCACAGCATACAAGTCGTTTAGAGGTATAAAATTAAAAATGAGTAATAAATACCTATTGGCAATTACACCGCTAATTACTTTTTTTATCGCTTCTGAATCTTTGGCATTTCAAAAGCAACAATATAATCCTGTTGTGTTCAACATGGCACAACTCTATGATTTTAATCCAGTTAAAGGAAATGTTAAAGAAATTAGGTCCGTCGTTTACAATAAAGACAAGTCTATTAACTATGAGTCATTGTTAAAAATTGGTCGTGATGGCTGCATAGATAGTTTTGCTTTAAACCAAAAAAAGGATGAATACCTCAGTGGTGTACATAATTATCTCTTTGTTGAGAGAGTTAAAAATAAATTAGTTGGTAGGGATAATAATGGCCCTGTAGAAATGGAAATCGGTAATAACTGTACGATATTATCAAGAAAGGATAATAATGGAAAACTGATATATCGATATAACAAAGAAGGGATTATTATCGGCTCTGTATTGGCAGATAATAAAACAAAGTTTAGCGAAAATAATTATAATGAGTTTAAACTACCAACAACGATAAAATATTACAAAGATAATAAAGTAATATCTGAAACCATTATTACATATGGGAAAGATATCACTAAGCCATTTGATCTGTTAATGAAAATTCGTGTGTTAGGTCAGACTATTTTACAAGTAGACTCTAAATGTGATTACAATAGCCAAAATATTGCACATAAGTGTCATTTTGAACTAACAATAAATGAAAATGGTCAGGACATTAAGTTAATCAAAGATAGTACGACGGAAGTGTCATTCTATTGATAGCGAAATTTTTATAAAGGAGCTTTAGTCTGTGTCCAAGAATCGCCCTCTCAGAGTATAACAGGCTTTTAATTTTTAAAAGCCAGTTATAAGAGGGTATAAATTGTTATTTTAGCAACCTAACTTGAAATCTCGTGTTAGGCGTATCCCGTGAATGGCTACTATGGCGTAGTCTTAAGGAAATTTACCACGACCCTGAAGAGCCGCCTCCACCGGAGCTCCCGCCACCACCTCCGCTAAATCCGCCACCGCCTCGGCTTCCACTACTGCCGCCTCGGCCATTATTATTGCTCCCACCAATGTACACATTGATAAAACCAAAATAATGACCAATGCCAATGATGCAACCAACACTACTTGAAATAACGGATGAAATAACAAAATCACCTTCTGATATGACGAGTGCAAATAGAAAAATAAAACCAGTAAATAAGAAGGCAATAGTAATCGAAAGACGCTTTTTTTCTGACTTAATAATGAGGCCAAGTATTTTATAAATAATAGCAACAGCCAAAAATAAAAGTAGAAATATCGCAACAAACATAGTGAAAGCGAGGATGAACACCATCCAGGTGGGTAGTATTTTGAGAAAAAGGAATTGGCTCCAACGTGGTAATTCTGTATATAAAAAATCTTCTCCAAACTTCATGCCATTACCTGCGGGGTTATTAAAGCCGCCAGTGTAAGCAGTTAACAAGAGAATGATAGCGATTGGAATTGCAGCCTTAAGTTTATGTAATTTAATAAGATGATATATGATAAAAAGCCAGATATAAGCGCTTGCCGCTAGTACGATAGCAAGTGAAGCATCTAATAAACCAAAGGGAGCAGGTTGTTTAGAAATAAAAAAGCTAGGAGTTTTGGCGTCAGGGAGTGGCTCATTTTTTATTAAGGCGATTAGGGAATCAATAGTACGGTTGAGACCTCCTGCATAATTACCGCGCTTAAATTCAGGTATAAAATCATATTCTAAAATACGCTTTGCAAGGCTATCGCTGATTGCCCCTTCTAACCCATAACCCACCTCGATACGCATTGTACGGTCATTGACAGAGACGAGTAAAAGAACACCGTCATCAATATTTATACGACCAATCCTCCATTGATTGAATACTTTTTCTGCATAGCTTTCAATATCTAATGGGGAAGTACTCTTTACGATTAAAATGGCAATTTGCGACCCAGTTTGTTGCTGAAATAGCGCTAACCGTCGAGCTAAACTATCGCGCTGTTCTGTTGTTAATAAATGTGCTTCATCCACGACGTGACTGGTCATCGTGGGAATAGAAAGTGTATTCGCAAAAGTGGGAATAGAGAACAATAAGAAAAACAATCCCCATAGCCATTGTTTTGTTTGCTGAATTTTGCCAATCATCGTGGAATCCTTTCTGAAAGGGTGAATTTCATTATATTCGATAGTCATATAACGTCAGCATATACTGACTGAATAATACATAATCTTATTTAATTTGTAATCGTTTTCATAGGATGGAATAGCGTTTTGAGAAATAATGATTAAATTAAAATTAATTTAATCATTGAATATTGTTCCGATAAAATAAGAATATTCGTTAAAACCTGTCATTCATATCATTAAATGTTAATAGGCTACTCTTGAACTCTTGAGTAGCAAAGCTCACATATTGTCTAACAAAAGCTTAATTTCTAATCGCAACGAGGTGACATTACTCACATTCTTTAACTTATCTTGCTATTTAAGACATTTTTTTCTCGCACTTAATAGATTTATCGTCTTTATTAAATTTTATACAGAAATGTTATTGAATTGTGACAGACGGATAAAGAATAAAGTGAATACAGCTTATGTGAGGGCAGAATGGAACTGATAACAGCTTGGTTAGGAGAACTTAACGGTATTGTGTGGGGAGTTCCCATGTTGATTGGGATCCTCGGTGTTGGGATCTATATGCAGCTCCGATTGGCATTTTTGCCAATCCGTAAATTGGGTACAGGGTTTAAGTTACTGTTTCAGAAAAATGAGGATAGGGGTGAAGGGCAAATATCGCCTTTTAATGCGTTAATGACAGCATTATCGGCGACAATCGGTACTGGTAATATCGCAGGGGTTGCCACCGCTGTGGTGATGGGAGGGCCAGGCGCGCTGTTTTGGATGTGGATCACGGCATTGGTTGGTATGGCCACAAAGTACTCAGAAGCTGTGCTTGCGGTACGTTTTCGAGAAGTCGATAAGTATGGACAATATGTTGGTGGCCCAATGTATTACATCAAAAATGGTTTAGGGCCTAAATGGATTTGGTTAGGTACATTATTTGCTCTTTTTGGTGCTTGCGCCAGTTTTGGAATTGGGAATACTGTACAAGCGAACTCTGTTGCCGATGTGCTGGAAAGTAACTTCGGCGTGCATAAATGGTTGACTGCTGGGGCACTTGTAATCTTAGTTGGTGCTGTGTTAATTGGTGGATTGCGTCGTATCTCTGATGTTGCAGGGAAACTCGTACCATTCATGACAGTGGCTTATTTTGGTGCAGGTTTATTGGTATTAGGGCTCAATTTTACGGAGATCCCAGCTGCATTTTCTTTAGTGATTACCTCAGCATTTACACCAGTTGCGGCTCAGGGTGGGTTTGCCGGTGCTGCTGTATGGGCGGCAATTCGCTTTGGTGTTGCGCGTGGCGTATTTTCCAATGAGGCTGGTTTGGGAAGTGCACCTATTGCTCACGCTGCGGCAAAAACACAAAACCCGATCCGCCAAGGGTTGATCGCAATGTTAGGTACTTTTATCGATACCATTATCGTGTGTTCGGTAACAGGTCTTACTATCATTATTACTGGTGGATGGTTAACAAGTGAAACAGGGGCGACACTAACCGCATCTTCTTTCCAATCAGCGATCCCCGGTGGGAATTATATTGTTGCCGTTGCGTTAGCCATATTTGCTTTTACCACTATCCTAGGATGGAGTTTTTACGGTGAAAAATGTGTGCAATATTTATTTGGGGTGAGGGCAATTAAGGTCTTTAGGGTGTTATGGCTTATTGCATTACCGATTGGTGCAACCCAATCTCTTGATTTTGTTTGGCTACTTGCAGATACCTTAAACGCGATGATGGCGATACCGAACTTGATTGCTCTATTATTGTTAAGTCCGGTTGTTTACCGTTTAACGCGGGATCATATTAAAGATGTCAATGCCGACAGCATTGATATGGAAAAATAAATAATATCACTGATGGCCTCACGCTCTGTGAGGCCATCTCAACATTTAGGTGGTAGGGTATTTTCGTTTTTTATTTTGCTCTTATTCGCCCCTAATTCTTTTCCAACGCCTTTCCCTGTTAGACCTATATTTCTTATATGTAATATCGATTTTTTCTATTTATAAATAGAATAGCACTATGATTTCACAGGAAAAATATTGCAATTGTGTAGAGGCAATGTTTTCATAAAAACCCGAGTGGTGATGCGAGTAATATATTAATAAGCTAATAATACGGAGGGAAAATGCTAAAAAAGGGGATTTCGATTGCGATGTTGTGTGCGATTTGCTTACCCGTGCAAGCGATGAAAGAATATGATCTTAAATGCCCTGAAAGGGGAGTGATGACCGTACTACATACAAATTATTTAATTAGCACATTGAAGTGGGGAAGCCGCTTTATTGTCTCTCACCCGGCCATTAGTTATAACGAACACAATGTAAACTATAAAATTTATAATTTCTTAAATGGTGATTCATTAGTGAAAAAGGCAGGGGATCATAAACGTTACTATTTTATTTATAAGGATGGGGAAAAGGTCGAATGCACGAAAATAGGGGAAGCGGAATTGGAAATAACGAAATTACCGATTGTTCATAATGTGAGCTGAATATCGCCACCCAAAGTATGAGTGGCGATAAAAATAACTTACTTACGTGCGTCTAACAGTTGTTGCGCATTGTCTTTTGTGACTACAGTCCAAGGGATTTGGTAACGTTTATCTTTACCGTCATTCCATTGCAGTTGATCAGCATATTGTTTCCAAATGGCTGATTTGGGTTGGTAGCTGTCGCCTTTGACTGACTTCATTGCGATATCAATCGAGCCCTGCATTTGAGCATTGGCATCTTGTAGGATAGAAACCATTTCTCCGTTCTGCACTGCTAGGATCGCATCAGAAACACCATCCACACCAGCAATAGCAAAGCTATTTACATCAAGGCCAGCACCTTTAATGGCTTCGATAGCACCTAAAGCCATTTCATCGTTTTGAGCGATGACGCCGTTGATTTTGCCACGGTGTTTTTGTAACCAGTTTTCCATGAGTGGCATTGCTTCTGCACGTGACCAGTTAGCTGTTTTGCGTTCTAATACTTTAATTTTTCCGGGGCCACATTCAGCGATAGCTTTATCGTTACCTTCACCGCGTTGGATCTCACCGCTACCCCCTTTAGGGCCTTCGATAATCACAACATTACCTTCACAGTTCATTTTATCGAGGACGGTTTTTGCTTCCATATAACCACCTAAAACGTCATCAGAAACAACTTCAGCGGTCATTTTATCCGTGTTGAGGCGTGCGTTAGTCACGATCACAGGGATTTTGGCATCATTTGCCATAGTGACGACATCAATGTTCGCTTCATAATCCATTGGGTTGATGATGATAGCATCTGCTTTAGTCTGAATTGCTGTTTCCGCTTGGTTGTTTTGCACCATCGGATCATAGCGACCATCGTAAACGGTGATCACCGCTTCACCCTCTTTAACCGCAGGGTGCTCTTTGGCGGCTTTTTCCATTAATTGAACAAATTCAGCTTTCATGCCATACATCAAAATAGCAATTTTGACAGGCTCCTCTTTGGCTGCAAGCGCCATATTACTCATGAATAGTGCAGTGGTAAGAGCTGCAATTTTAGTCATTTTTTTCATTATGATACCTTTCACAGTGAGGGTCAGTGTTGTTTTAATTAGTCACGTCTTTGTTTACGTGAAGGGTCGAGCAGAACTGCGATGACGATCAACGCACCTTTAATGATTTGTTGGTAATAAGAGGGGACACCCAACAAATCTAATCCATTGTTCATAACGCCGATAATTAGCACACCAAAGAAGGTGCCAACCAGTGTACCAACGCCACCAGACATACTGGTTCCGCCAATAACGACGGCAGCGATAGCATCTAGTTCATAGGCTCCTCCGGCACTGGTTTGTGCAGAGCCAGTTCTTGCGGTAAGGATCAGTCCAGCAATACCCGCTAATGCACCACACAGGGTATAAACCAGCACTTTGACTTTGATGACACTAATACCGGATGTTCTTGCACTTTTAGGATTGCCACCAACCGCATAGACATAACGGCCAAATGTTGTTTTATTTAGCAATACCCAAGCGAGTGCAAAGATCACGATTAATATGACGACGGGCACGGGGATATCAAAGATATAGCCATTACCTAACCATCTAAAGTCATTATTGAGTTGTGATACGGGGTTGCCGTCGGTAGTTAATAGGGTTAAGCCACGGGCAGCGGAGAGCATCCCCATGGTCACGATAAACGGTTGTAGGTTGAATTTTGCTAAAATAGTTCCGTTAATGAGACCACAGATGATACCAATGCCTAATGCGATGATCATTGGCATCATAACGGCATTTGCGGTGTCGCCAATGGATAGGCCTGCATTTGTGGTTGCAAAACGCGCTGCTACAATACCGCTCAGAGCGAGGACTGAGCCAACCGATAAGTCAACCCCCGCGGTGATAATGACGAAGGTCATGCCAATCGCTAAGATACCGTTAATTGATATTTGGCGTAAGACAATCAACATATTGTCTTGACTAAGAAAATAGTTGTTAGTCCATTCGCCGCGCGCAACTTGCACTTCACCTATCACAGCAACAATTAGGCAAAGTACAAAGAAAGCCATGATAATGCCGTACTTGTGCATGTTTTTCTTATTGCGGGCTAAAAAGGACATCCCCATTGTTGGCGTAGAGTAAGTACTATTCATAGTTTTTCTCTTTATTTTTTGAATAAAAACCAATGTGCTGAATTAAACAGCAAGTTTCATTAATTCTGTTTGAGTTGCTTCAGTTGCCGATAACTCACCAGCTAATTCACCATCACGGAATACAATAATGCGGTCGCTCATACCGATAATTTCTGACAGTTCAGAAGAAACCATGATGATCCCTTTGCCTTTTAAAGCGAACTCCGACATATAACGATAGATTTCTTTTTTGGCTCCCACATCGATTCCACGGGTTGGTTCATCGAGTAGCATCACTTCAGGGTCGAGAAGCGCCCAACGGCCTAAGACAACCTTTTGTTGGTTACCACCACTAAGATTTCCTGCAAGTTGATCGGCATCTGGTGTTTTAATGTTGAAGAGTTTGATCATGTCATCTGCACGAGCTTGCTCTTTCTTTTCATTGATAAAACTCGCTCGGCTAATATCAGAGAATGAAGCGATATTAATGTTTTCGTTAATTGAACGACCCAGCATTAACCCTGTTTCTTTCCTGTCTTCAGTGACATAAGCAATGCCCGCTTTAATGGCATCTTGAGGTGAGTGTTTCCCTAATTGGATGTCATTAATTTTAATGGTTCCCGATGAGGCGTGTTCAATACCAAAAATAAGATCAAGAAACTCACTACGGCCGGACCCAACCAGCCCATATATTCCAAGGATCTCGCCTTTTTTCAGGGTGAGGCTGATATTTTTTATTTTATTGAGCCAACTTAATTGTTCGACAGTTAAAATAGTTTCATTAGTTGGTTGGTTGAATTTGGCGAATTCATCTTTAAATTCGCCACCGATAATATGCTCAATTAATTGTTCGCGAGTAATATCGGCAATCGCCCCTTCAGTGATAAATGTGCCATCACGGAAAATCGAAAAAGTGTCTGCGATTTGGAATATCTCGGATAGGCGGTGGGAAACATAAATAATCCCTTTGCCTTTTTGAGCTAAACGCGTAATCACATCAAAGATTTTTTGCGCATCCTCTTCACCTATTGCGGATGTTGGTTCATCCATAATGATGATGTCAGCATTTGAGTGAGAAAGTGCTTTAGCAATTTCCACCAATTGTTGTTCAGCAACGCTGAGATTGCGCACTTTTTCTGTTGGCGAAAGATCAAAATGTAGGTCAGCCATTAAATCTGCCGTCAGTTGATTCATTTTTTTGAAATCAACGAAACCGAGTTTTTTAGGCTCGCGACCTAACCAAATATTCTCTGCAATTGTCAGATCAGGAATCGAACTCAGTTCTTGTTGAACAATCGCTATACCGGCATTGAGTGCATCCTTTGGTTGATGAAAGTGACACCGTTTTCCTTTCACAAAAATGTCGCCTGAATCAGGCTGAATGAACCCCATTAGGATACTTAAAAAGGTCGATTTACCCGCGCCATTGCCGCCACATAAAGCATGAATAGATCCTTTTTTCAGGCTAAATTGCGCATTTTTCAGCGCAACGACTGGCCCAAACGATTTTTTAACCCCAGTAATATGTAAAAGTTCATCCGCCTGAATGCCCGCTGAGTTTGTCATACAGCCACCTCTGGATATTCAGTTTGGAGTAACGAAAGATAGTCTTGATATAAAGCTTCATAGCGAGAAACTTTTTCACTATCAGGATTGACCAGCGTGCTCTCATCAAGGTGAACGAAACGCTGGCAAATTTTTGCTAATAATTCTGTTTTATTATCTTGCTCTGTTAAGGTGTCGCACCAAACAGCTTGAATAGCCGCTCCCAGTGCGGCAGCTTCGCTGTTAGTCACACAAATAACAGGGGAATTCATAATGTTCGCGACAATTTGACGCCATTTGGCACTTTTAGCCCCGCCACCAGTTAGGCGGATTTCGTTGGTTTGTATCCCTTGTTTACGGAATAAATCAATGCCAAAGCGCAAACCATAAGTGGCGCTTTCTACGACAGCAAGGCTCAAATTTTGTGCATTTAAATTATTACTATCAATATTATGGATGCTCGCCTTAGCGAGAGGCAGTTGAGGAACACGTTCGCCATTGAAAAATGGCAGTATTTGTAACCCATTAGCACCCGGCTCTGTTTGCTCTAAGGCCTGATTAAAACCATTAAGATCAAGATTCAAAAATTTTTGTATCGTCGTGGTGGCTGATGTGACATTCATTGTGCAAATCAAAGGCAGCCAACCATTGGTTGAAGAGCAGAAACCGGCAATCATTTCTGAATCGGCGACAACAGGTGTATTCGAATAGGTAAATAGTGTGCCAGAGGTACCTAAGCTCATGGTGATGATACCCGGTATAATATTACCAGTACCAATTGCAGCCATCATGTTGTCACCCCCGCCTGATGCCACTTTCGTTTGGCTCGAAATGCCAAGTTTATGGGCGATTTCAGGAAGTACGGTGCCAATGCAGGTTTCAGCAGTGACAAGTGGAGGTAAAGCTCGTTGTAGACGGCCTGAATCATCAATTAGATTGATGGTATGAACATCCCATTCACGGGTACGAATATTTAACAGGCCAGTACCAGATGCATCACCAAATTCAGCCACACGAACGCCCGTTAGCCAAAAATTGAGGTAATCATGTGGCAGTAATACCGTCTCTAACTGTTCCCAAAGTTCAGGGTGGTGAGTTTTCAACCATAAAATTTTAGAAATGGTATAACCTGTTTGAGGCATGAGTCCGAGTTGAGATAACGCACCGTCAGTGCCACCTAAAGCATCAATGATCTTTTGGTTTTCTGCCGTTGTTTCCGTATCACACCACAGTTTAACCGGTGCGATCACTTTGCCTTGGGCATCCAAAGGCACAAAACCATGTTGTTGGCCTGAAACGGCGATTGCGGCTATCTCTTTACCATCAATACTGGCATTATTGAGCGCTTGGTGAAACGCACTGACAAGTGCGTCTGTCCACCAAGAAGCATGCTGTTCACGGCGCCCAGATGCTTCGCTAATGAGTGGGTGAGGCGCAGAGCCTTCACCCAAAATTTGTGCGCTTTCGCTATCCACGATAACGACTTTGGTACTTTGTGTACCGCAATCGATCCCAGCATACAATGTCATGTATTACTCCATTTCCAGCACAATCTTAATATCGGTTGGACGGCCTTCAGCTGCACGCTCATAAGCCTCAACACTGTCTTTAAACTTATAAGTGGCTGACAACAAAGGTTTTACGTTGAGCTTACCGGAACTGAGTAGGCGGATAGTACGTGGGTACATGTTTGCGTAACGGAAAATGGTTTTAAACGTAATTTCTTTCGCTTGCGCTGAAACAATATCTAAAGGTGCAGGATCAATTGGCATACCAACTAATACGGCAGTTCCACCCGGTGCCATATGCTCAGTGATATTAGCGATCACCGCTTTCGCTCCGCTGCATTCGAATAAGACATTCACCCCATTACCTTCAGTGAGTTCATTAACTTTATCGGCGATAGCTTGAGTATCTTTGCTATTGATAGGGTGTAGGCCTGGATATTGTTTAGCGACTTCCAGTTTTTTATTGAAGAGGTCACAGATGATGACATCTGAACAGCCGCCAGCGAGTGCAGACAACGCGGTGATAATACCGATAGTTCCCGCACCAATAACGAGTGCGATATCACCGGGCTTGATTTCAGCTTTGGTCGCGGCTTGCATACCGATAGCGAGTGGTTCAACCATTGCGCCTTCAGCAAAAGAGACATTTTCAGGTAATTTAAAAGTGAACGCAGCGGGATGAATAACGCTCTCGCGTAGGCAACCATCAACAGGAGGAGTCGCCCAAAAGCGTACAGCGGGATCGAGGTTGTACAGGCCAGCGCGCGATTGCGTGGATTGTAAATTAGGAATACCGGGTTCCATACATACGCGATCGCCAACTTTTAGATGAGTGACATTTTTACCAACAGCGGTAATTACGCCGGATGCTTCATGGCCCAAAATCATTGGCTTTTCAACGACGAAGGGGCCGATACGACCATGTTGGTAGTAGTGAACATCACTACCGCAAATGCCTACGGTATGAATTTTAATTTCGACATCATCCTCTCCAAGGACTTCAGGACTTTGCCAATCTTGAATAGAAATTTTCCCTGCTTTTTCGAGTACTAATGCTTTCATGATTACCTCTGGCTCATTTTTATGGTATCGATATCATTTTTATGATGCGGATATTAGATCGAATTTTATTATTTTTATGTGACGCAGGTTATAGTTTCATTAAATGAGTGGCATTTTTGTAAACAAAAGCGGAAGAATAGGCTACCTGATCACATTTTTTGAGGGGGGGATGCCGTTATAATGTTATCGGTATCATTAAGGAGAGCAGAGCATGAATAAAGCACACTATCGGCAGCAAGTCGTTAATTTTCTAGAAAAAGCACATATCCGTCTCACAGAAGAAGAAAAAGCACGAATTGAGATCGCCAGTTTTGGATTACCAGACTATCCACGTTCAGGCTTACAACTGTTAACTTATTGTAATAGCGAACGTTATTGTGCTAAAGAGTTGGTGCTGTTTCCCCATCAGGTTTGCCCTGAGCATCGGCATCCACCGTTTGGCTCTTCAATGGGTAAGCAAGAAACTTTTCGTTGTCGGTGGGGGGAAGTATACCTATTTGTTGATGATGATTCGTTAACATTGAATAAAAATGAATCGGGGGAACCGATTTGCCCTAAACCAGAAGGTGATGAGCAGTGGTATCAGTGTGACCGCTTTATTTTACTCAAACCGGGAGAGCAGTATACGATAAAACCTAATACATTACATTGGTTTAAAGCTGGCAGTATGGGAGCGGTTGTTTCTGAGTTCTCAAGTGAAAGTCGTGATGAATTTGATATTTTTACCGACCCAAGAGTACGACGTTTAGAAGGGGTCGAATAATATTACGGTTTTGCATGACTGAAACGATTAAATGATACTATAATGGTACGAAATGATACTTAATTTAATAAGGAGATGAAATTGGCCGATCATAAGTCACAGAAAGTGACATTAGAAAATGTCGCAGCGCTTGCTAATGTCAGCAAAATCACCGCATCACGCGCTTTTTCTCAGCCAGATAAAGTTCATCCCGAGACGCTGAAAAGGATTTTAGAGGCGGCAGACAAAATCGGTTATGTCGTTAATGCCGTAGCGCGCAATTTACGTGCTAAGTCATCAAAAACGATTGGTATTGTTAGCCCCGATATGGGGAACCCATTTTTTGGTGGTTTAGCGAAGTTGATGACACAAGAAGCCTATCAAGTAGGGTACGACACATTGGTTTTTGATTCTTATGAGTCAAAGGAAAATGAGGCGCGTATCATTGAAAAGTTGATAGGTTATAATGTTGACGCCATCATTCTTTCTGTGGTTTCGTCTGATCGTTTTTATAAGCCCGATTATTTTCGGCAGCTTGAGCTGCTAAATATCCCCGTTATTTTAGTCGACCGAGAAGTTGATATTAAGCACTGTAGTGGTGTTTATATTGATAATTTAGACTGTGGTTTGCAAGCCGGGCGTTTTATACAGTCACAAGAGGCAAAAAGTGTTGTCATTGTTTCAGGACCCGAAGATTCTAATGTCGCACGGGATAGGGTGACAGGGCTTAAAGCTGCATTACAAGGAAGTGTCGATAAGGTTGAAATTTTATATGCAGATTTTCTGATGGATGAAGCTTATAAAGTAACGGATAGCTATCTACAAAAAAACAGTGCCCCTGATTTCTTTGTCGGCTGTAATAACCAGATTTCTTTGGGGATCATCAAGGCTTGTATTAAGCATCAAATTTCATTACGTGATGATGTTTCACTGTTTAGTATTGATGAGGTCTCTTATTCATCAATTTATGGTTTTAACTTCCCTTGTATCTCGCACGATTTGCAAGAAATCTCTTGGCAAGTGATTAACATGGCGGTGAGAAGGGCATCGGATGAAACAGCGAAGCCAGCAAAGGTTATTGTTAGAGGTAAACTCACCAATACGGTTTAGTCAATTTTCCTTTCATAGAATGGTGGAAATATTGTTGTTATCATAACTTAACGTGTCTGAATAAGACTATTATGGGTGATATTTCATGAGGAAATATCATTTTTATATCTCTATAGTGATACTTGCCAAGATAGACTAAAAGCCAATGTTTGGGGGCATTAGTGAGATGAAAGACCGTTATGACATCAAGTTTTCACTTTCTATTTCTGAAATACGAAAAATACAAAAGTATATAAAAGCAAACAAAGTGATAAGCGTGGCTAAACCCTATCATTGGGTCCTTAATATAGCCAATCTAAGCTTGTATAGTCTTGTCATCGGTTTATTATTCTTTTTTGCTATTGCATTATTGCTGTTGTTATCGACAGAGATAGACCCGAGTATGGCTCGCTTACAAAGAATGAGTGGCACAGCCCTAGCATTTATTGTCATAGCAGTGATGGCGCTCCTTCTTTCTAGTGTGTTAGAAAAATATTTTATGAAAAAATATGAACACAAAGAGCAAAATGATGAGACATATATTAGACATATTAAAATTAACCGTTATTTTATTGAGTCCATTCAAGATAACAGTATGTATAAGGTGTTATGGCCTCGAGTTAACAAGGTTGATGTGCAAGAAGATTTGATATTTGTCCATGTTGGAGATAATGGTTTTATTATTTTCCCTACACGAGTGTTTTCTTCACAAGAAGAGTTTCAGCAACTTTATTCGTTTATTAAAAAGCAAATCGAGCGACATACGGTGCCATAATAAGCTGTTAAGTGAAGAAAAGTGCACGATTGTTTCGCTTTTTGGTGGTTCAATGGCGTTATAATGTATCGGTATCTTTAATCGACTTTAATATAGGTTTTTATAGGCATAGAATACCGCAGTCTGCATACCAGCCAATTGACACTGAGTGAAAAAGAAGCGCTTTACGATTTATTAATTGAAGGTTTTGAAGGCGATTTTTCGCATGACGATTTCGCGCACACTTTAGGTGGAATGCACGTCATGGCTTTTGATCAACAAAAATTGGTTGGTCATGTTGCAATTATTCAACGCCATATGGCCCTAGATAATACGCCTATCTCTGTAGGGTATGTTGAAGCGATGGTGGTTGAACAAAGTTATCGTCGCCAAGGTATTGGGCGGCAATTGATGCTGCAAACCAATAAAATTATAGCTTCGTGTTATCAATTAGGGCTGCTGTCGGCTTCGGATGATGGACAAAAATTGTATCATTCGGTTGGATGGCAAATCTGGAAAGGTAAGTTGTTTGAATTGAAACAAGGGAGCTATATCCGTTCTATTGAAGAAGAAGGCGGAGTCATGGGCTGGAAAGCGGATGGTGAGGTTGATTTTACCGCTTCGCTTTACTGTGATTTTCGTGGCGGTGATCAGTGGTAATCAATATTGATAATATAGCGTTATTATTCTGGATTACTGTTAATAATATTTAGGTTAGTTTTCATTTTATTGATAAAAATAAAACCATTAAATGGTAATTCAGTTTGACAACGAAATTGTTATATATAGAATACAGGCTGATTTTTAGTCTAAGGACTCGTAAGCGTTTACGTTAATCAACGCATATAACTTGTCATGCAACAGTTATATGCTGTTGTGTTCGTCTTATTTGGAGTCTGCACGATGTCTTCACAAAATAAAAATACCCTCTTTGGAATACCTAAACTTCCCACCAGAGCACTGATCTTTTTGATCCCTTTTTTCTTGTCATTAGTGATGAGTGGTATTGTTTCTTTAATCAGTACAGTTAAAGCGTTAGGGTTGAATAGTGAAATGCTAGCACCTTGGTTAAGTTCTTGGATGTTATCATGGATAATTGCTTTTCCTACCGTACTGGTCGTTCTGCCACTAGCGAAAAGATTCTCTCTATTTTTTGTTAAGAGTTAAGTAATCGCCATCCTTATGATGGATGGCGTATTGGTATTATTAAGTTATCTGCGCTTCTTGTGGTAATGCTGGTTTTGGGTAAGCCAAATATCTTGTCAAAGGCTCAATTAATAAAGAATGTGTAGATAGATATACACATAATTAAAGCCAAATCCAATATCAGGGCTTGTAACAAACTCATTGATAGCCACCAAATTCATACGAGATCAATAGTGGGTCGCTACAAATAAGGGCCATCAGCGACTGAATCCCTTATTTTCAATTCAGACGTAAAGATGTTTTCTTTTGAAAAATAGCCACCATCAAGCATCGAAATAGTGCGATGGATCGCCTCATTAATCATTGCACTTATGGGATCTTTAATGCTGGATAAAGCAGGTTTTAGGAAGGGGGCTAATGGAATATCATCGAAACCGATAACGGAAACGTGGTGTGGAACGGTTATACCTGTATCATCCAACGCTTTGATTGCACCAATGGCCATATCGTCATTACTGGCTAGAATAGCGGTGAAAGGCGTCGCTTGCTGCTGTAATTTTATTACGGCCTGAGTACCACAAGATGGTGTCCAGTGACCAGAAATAATTAGTGACTCATTAATATCAATACCATTGGCAGATAAGGCATATTTATAACCAGACAGGCGTTCAATCGCGGTTGGCGAGTCCATTGAACCAGTGATAAAGGCAATTTCTTTATGCCCTCGGGAAATGAGATACTGTGTCGCATTAAAACTGGCGCCCCTATGATCGCAGACAACACAGTGACTGTGATTTTTTCTCAGTTTACGGTTCACAACCATAATCGGTTGGGTATGTTGATCAATTATTTCATCTATCTGGCTAATACTCAGAAAGCGTGAATAAACAATAATCGCATCACAACGCAATCCGAGCAAAAATTGAATCGCAGCATGCTCTTCCTCTGCACTGTGCTTTCCATCAACAAGGAGCAGTTGCCGGCCGTTGTCCTCTAGTTTTTTTGCTGCTTGTGACAGGATTTCATTAAAATAACTGCCCTGATAAAGATTATTGGTCACCACCAAACCAATGCAGGCGGATTTGCTGGTTGAAAGGTGACGCGCTAGTAAATTAGGACGATAGCCGGTTTCTTCAATGGCTTGATAGACCCGTACTTTGGTCTCCTCGCTGGTGTAGCCTTTTCCAGATAGTACTCGCGAAACTGTCGCTTTTGATACGTTTGCCCGTTTCGCTACTTCCTGCATTGTAGACATATCTTTATCCTGACAAATTGATATCAAAATCATTTTACACTTTTATATAGGGAGATGCAGAGGTCTATGTCACTACCAAAGCGGATCCCAGCCAAAACCCAATCCTATTACGTGAAAACTGTCACATAAAAACAATTAAAATAATAAACGTCTTGAACTACTTTCAAATATATTAAATATTATATGTAACCGGTTACCTATTTGTTGCCCAGTAATATAAACACTTAAGCAATGATATTAAATATCTATTAATACATAGGTTTAGGTGCGTTTACAAAAAACCAGAATATGTATTCGTTACGGGTATAGCTGCATACCGCTGAATGAAAAGTGTGATTACAAGAGAGCATTTAATTATGTCAAAGAACTATGTGGCTGTTTCCCGTGCAATTGTTGATGCTATTGGCGGGAGTGAAAATATCACTGCTATTACTCACTGTATGACCCGTCTGCGGCTTGTATTGAAAAGCGATAAGCCTGTTGACCTTGCACGCTTAAAAAGTATCGATGGTGTGCTGGGTGTAGTGAAGATGGACTTACAGTATCAGATCATCATTGGTAATACAGTTTCAAAGGTTTATGAGCAAGTGATCAAGTTGCTACCAGAAGGAGCTGTGCAGGAAACTCAACTTATCGCTAAAAAAAGCTGGTCCTTTCGCCGTGTAGGAAGCGGTATTCTCGATGCTTTAATCAGCACGATGTCACCGCTGATCCCTGCGATTATTGGCGCGTCAATGGTAAAATTACTGGCCATGATCCTCGAGATGTCTGGTATTCTGACAAAAAGTTCCTCCACATTTATTTTGCTCAATGTCATTGGTGATGGGGCATTTTTCTTCTTACCGATTATGGTTGCCGCCTCTGCTGCACTGAAATTCAAAACCAATATGTCGCTCGCCATTGCTATTTCAGGGGTGTTGGTGCATCCAGCATTTATTGAATTAATGGCTAAAGCAGCGCAAGGTCAACCTGTCGATTTTATTGGAATTTCAATTACTCCAGTAAAATACACCTATACTGTGATCCCTGCATTATGCATGACTTGGATCCTCTCTTATATTGAAAAGTGGATTGATAAAATCACCCCTGCGGTTACAAAGAATTTCCTTAAACCGATGCTCATTGTGCTGATAGCTTCGCCGATTGCCATTATCCTGATTGGGCCGATGGGGGTCTGGATTGGGAGTGGCATTTCAGCGCTGGTTTACACTATTCATGACTATCTTGGTTGGTTATCTGTCGCCATTATGGGAGCTATTTGGCCACTGCTTGTCATGACGGGTATGCATCGAGTATTTACTCCAACCATTATTCAGACAATTGCTGAGACAGGAAAAGAAGGCATGGTGATGCCATCTGAAATTGGTGCCAACCTCTCATTGGGTGGCTCATCGCTGGCGGTTGCTTGGAGGACGAAAAACCCTGAATTACGTCAGACGGCACTTGCCGCTGCGGCCTCAGCGATTGTCGCCGGGATCACAGAGCCTGCACTGTATGGCGTAGTAATACGTCTTAAGAAACCTTTAATCGCTTGTTTAATCACTGGATTTTTCTGTGGTGCAATTGCTGGAATCGGTGGTTTAGCAAGTCACTCTATGGCCGCTCCGGGTCTATTCACCAGCGTACAGTTTTTTGATCCACAAAATCCGACGAGTATCGTTTGGGTATTTGGAGTCATGATCTTGTCGGTGGTAATGTCATTTATTGTGACACTGCTACTTGGGTTTGAAGATATTCCTGTTGAAAAACAGGATGATAAACCAAAACAGGTAGCACAGGCTTTATCTCGTTCGTAACAAATAATTATCTGAGTGAATGAATAAATCAGGAGAAACACGTATGTCCACAGCAAAATTCCCCAAGAATTTCCTTTGGGGGGGAGCTATCTCAGCCAATCAAGCTGAGGGAGCATACCGTGAAAGTGGAAAAGGGCTGACCACGGTGGACATGATCCCTTATGGTAGTCATCGGATGCCGGTTAAACTGGGGTTGGAACAACGCTATAGCTTACGTAAGGATGAATATTACCCCAGTCACCAATCTATTGATTTTTATCATCACTATAAAGAAGACATCGCACTGTTCGCGGAAATGGGCTTTAGTGTGTTTAGAACGTCCATCGCATGGAGTCGGCTTTATCCTAATGGTGATGAGTTGGCGCCTAATGCTGAAGGCATTGCTTTCTATCGTGATCTGTTTAATGAGTGTAAGAAATACAATATTGAGCCACTCGTTACTTTATGCCATTTCGATGTTCCCATGCACTTGGTGACTGAGTATGGTTCATGGCGTAACCGAAAAATGGTGGATTTTTTTAGCCGCTACGCGCGAACCTGTTTCGAAGAGTTTAATGGCTTAGTAAAGTACTGGCTTACTTTCAATGAAATCAACATTATGCTGCACAGCCCTTTTTCTGCCGCAGGGCTTGTTTTCAAGGCTGATGAAGATCCTGAACAGGTTAAATATCAAGCAGCTCATCATGTGTTAGTGGCCAGCGCTTTAGCGACATGTATTGCGCATGAAGTTAATCCTGAAAACCAAGTTGGCTGTATGTTAGCTGGAGGGGGATTTTATCCTTGGTCATGTCGTCCTGATGATGTATGGGCGGCACTGAATAAAGATCGCGAGAACCTCTTTTTCACGGATATACAGGTACGTGGATATTATCCAGCTTATGCGACTCGCTTATTTAAAGAGAAGAACATTTCGCTTGTTGTAGAGCCAGAAGATGAAGCGATTCTCACCAATACCGTCGATTTTGTCTCTTTTAGTTACTACACTTCCCGTTGCACTTCCGCAGAAATGAACGAGCAGAATAGCAGCGAAGCCAACGTCGTTAAGTCCTTGAAAAACCCCTATATCAAGGTTAGTGATTGGGGATGGGGTATCGATCCCTTGGGCTTACGTATCACGATGAATATGATGTATGACCGTTATCAAAAACCACTTTTTTTAGTCGAAAATGGGTTCGGTGCAAAAGATGAAGTGACGGAAGACGGGGAAATTAATGATGATTATCGGATTAGCTACTTACGTAGCCATATTCGTGCTATGGCTGAGGCTATTGGGGATGGTATTCCGGTAATCGGCTACACAGCATGGTCTTGTATTGATTTGGTTGCTGCGTCCACTGGGGAATTAAGTAAACGCTATGGCTTTATTTATGTTGATCTTGACGATCAAGGTAGGGGAACACGTGAACGAAAGAAAAAAAAATCCTTCTACTGGTATCAAAAAGTCATCGCGAGTCATGGGGAGGATCTGGAATAACAGAATCCCCTAGTTCAGTGTTTAACTAGGGGCTATTAAAACGGTGAAAACGTTCTAGTGTAGCCAAAAAAGTCATTTATGACCGTTACAGAGAAATAGGGCAATTCATGATGGCCTCATTTCGGTGAATTACCTTGAAGCGATGGTTGTTGATCAAAGTTATCGTCGCCAAGGAATTGCGCGAGTTTGATTCTGTATACCCATGAAATCATGGAGGCATGTTACCAGCGAGGAATGTTATCCGCTTCAAAGGAAGGGAAAACGCTCTCTCATTCAGTTGGCTGGAAGGTAGAAAGCGGCATTGTTTGAACGACAACAGTCACTCTATTGAAGAAGTGGGTGGAGTAATGATGGGATGGTCAGTGAATGATAATATGATTGGCTAGTGTTTGCGGGTTATTCTAACTATTTCGTCAACAACCAAATAGCCATCCTTATTTAGGATGGCTATTTGAGTTAGCTCATTAATGACTGTGCTCCTGTTGCGGCAAGGCAGATGCCGGAAGCCCAAATATCTTGTCAAAGGCCCAATTAAAAAAGAATGTGTAGATAGGGATAAAAATAATTAAAGCAAAATCCAATATCAGAGCTTGTAACAAGCTAATTGATAGCCACCAAGCAATCAATGGAATTAGAAAGATCACCAAGGTTAATTGAAATAAAACCGCATGGGCAAACCGGCGGCGAAATGTGCGAATTCGGGATTTCTGTTTGGATTCCCAATATTCAAAAGCGACATTGAAAATAAAGTTCCAACTAACGGCGATGGTGGTTATTACCAAAGCCAATGGCCCAGTTGTACCCGCTGAATTCCCCGAAAGAAATGCGAGTGCTAATGATGAAATCACCCAGCCAATCACTTCATAGGCGGTGATAAAAACAATTTTACGCTTAATACCTTGCATGTTTTATCTCATTTACTGTGTCGTCAGGTCTGGTAAATTAAATCAAGATTGATGATAATAAAAGTCAGCTACTATCAATATTATTGAAAGGTTAGAGATGCCATTTAACAGTGATAATTTAATGATCTTTTTAACGGTATTAGAAAAAGGATCTTTTTCAGCAGCGGCAAGGGCATTACACCGTGTGCCGTCCGCGGTGAGTATGGCTATCGCCAATTTAGAGGCGGAGTTGGGCTTTTTGCTGTTTGAAAGGCATACAAGGGAGCCTAAACCAACCGAAAAAGCGCTGGCCTTAGCACCTTATGCACGTAATATTGTGGATAATCTATGGCAGTTGAATGTATTTTCTCGCGAGTTGACTCAAGGGGTAGAAAGTACGTTAACGATTGGAATTGCGGAAGGAATTAACCCTGATTTATTATTTGATGCGCTAAAAATATTGAGTCAGCGCTACCCATTAATGCATGTGGAATTAATGACCGCGCCTCAAGATGATATTTTACCTTTATTGCATCAAAATCATATTCAATTAGCCATTGCATTTGGTGGTATATCGGTCAATTCACAAGAGCAGTTTCACTGTATTGGCTATGAGTCTTTAGTCGCAACCATCTCATCAAAACATCCATCAATTGGGCATTCAGCTTCCTTATATATGGAAGATCTCGTGCAAACTCGTCAAATAATTATTACTAGTTTTCAGCATCAGCTCAGCGATATTCGTGCTGTAGTTGCGACTAATTATTGGCGAACAGATAATTTTTCAATGGCATTGGGATTAGTTGAAGCTGGAATGGGATGGGGAAATTTACCCCTCTCTTTAATTAAAGATAAATTACAGCAGGGTTCACTGAAACGATTAGAGTTTAAAAATACGCCGAATGGTTTAGAGCTACCGATACATATTGTTTGCTTGAAAGGTCAGGTGTTAAAGCGTGGTGCACAGGAATGTATTGAATTATTAAAGGCAAATAATCAATTAATGCAATCTTCCCGTGTTTGAAAACGGTTCTAATGTAGAGAATACTTTTATGTCACTAAACATTATTGGTTTATTCTTTTTAACGGCGTTAGCTGAGATTGCAGGTTGCTATTTCCCGTATTTATGGATGAAAAAGCAAGGTGGTGCATGGTTACTTTTGCCTGCTGCACTATGTTTAATGTTGTTTGTTTGGTTGCTGACACTCCATCCTGAAGCAAGTGGGCGAATTTATGCAACATATGGGGGGATCTATATTGCAACTGCATTGATATGGTTGCGTATAGTCGATGGTGTATCATTAAACACAACGGACTGGGTGGGGGCTGTAGTAGTATTTATTGGTGCTGGTATTATTATTAGTGGTTGGAAATAGCGTTTAATTTTAAATTAATATAATTAGTTAACGCTTATTAATGAAAAGGGATTTTTGTTTTTAGTTGGATGATTATTTGAATTAAAGTAAAATTACGTATTCCTAAAGTTAAATTTAATAATAATGATAAATAGCGCGTTATTTGGTTTAAGTTTTATTTTTGTTTGGTCTTGTGGTTTTTATATTTTGATCTGAATTGTATTTTTGCAATTTATAAATTTATCGTTAATTGATCTGTATCAATATTTAAAATAGCTACTCTATTGGTAGTATATTTAATTGGAGATTAACTACTCAGTTAATATTAATTTACCTTTTATTTTCACATTCATTGATTTTAGGCAATATATAATTATCATACGCTGATATTCTGCGACCGACTTATACCCATTTTGTTTCAAGTTGCTTAGTGTTGGACTGCACCGATTAATTCGAGTTATAGAATTTATCTTTGTCTCGAAATAGCGTTGTTAGCCACCTATCGCATGCTTGGATTATTTAGGGTAATGACAATAAATATAAAGAGGGAAGCAATGAACGTCAGTCGCAGAAAGTTTTTTAAAATCTGTGCCGGCGGGATGGCAGGTACTACTGTAGCAGCGTTAGGTTTTATGCCAGCAACGGCAATGGCCAATGTACGTGAATATAAATTACTACGGTCTAAAGAGACTCGTAATACTTGTACTTACTGTTCTGTAGGGTGTGGATTATTAATCTATAGCATGGGCGATGGTGCCATGAATGCTAAATCCGCTATTTTCCATGTTGAAGGAGATCCGGATCATCCTGTTAACCGTGGAGCTTTATGTCCTAAAGGGGCGGGCCTACTTGATTACATCCATAGTGAAAATCGACTACGTTATCCTGAATATCGCGCACCAGGCTCTGATAAATGGCAGCGTATAAGTTGGGATGAAGCTTTCACCCGTATTGCTCGGTTAATGAAAGATGACCGAGACGCAAATTTCATCGAAAAAAATGAACAAGGAACAACGGTAAATCGTTGGTTATCGACAGGGATGCTTTGTGCATCCGCGGCGAGCAACGAAACCGGTATGTTAACTCAGAAATTTGCACGCTCCCTCGGGATGTTAGCGGTTGATAACCAAGCGCGTGTCTGACACGGACCAACGGTAGCAAGTCTTGCTCCAACATTTGGTCGCGGTGCGATGACCAACCACTGGGTTGATATCAAAAATGCTAATGTCGTCGTTGTGATGGGCGGAAATGCTGCGGAAGCACATCCTGTTGGATTCCGCTGGGCAATTGAAGCGAAAAATAACAACGATGCCACACTGATTGTCATTGATCCACGTTTTACGCGTACGGCATCAGTGGCTGATCACTATGTGCCTATTCGCTCAGGTACTGACATTACCTTCTTGTCTGGGGTACTACTGTATCTGATAGAAAATAACAAAATTAATAAAGAGTACGTACAACACTATACCAATGCGGCACTCTTGGTAAGGGATGATTTCAGCTTTGAAGATGGTCTATTTAGTGGTTATAACGCGGAAAAACGCGCTTATGATAAGACCACGTGGAACTATCAATTTGATGAAAATGGTCATGCGTTGCGTGATGACTCTTTACAACATCCTCGTTGTGTATGGAATTTGCTCAAACAGCACGTTTCTCGTTATACACCCGAAATCGTCGAACAAATTTGTGGTACACCAAAAGATGACTTTTTAAAAGTCTGCGAAATTTTGGCTTCAACCAGCGCTGCCGATAGAACAACAACGTTCTTATATGCGTTAGGTTGGACTCAACATACTGTTGGTGCACAAAATATTCGTACTATGGCGATGATCCAATTGCTGCTCGGCAATATGGGTATGGCTGGTGGTGGGGTGAATGCGCTGCGTGGTCACTCAAATATTCAAGGGCTGACGGATCTCGGTTTGTTATCAACAAGTCTACCGGGATATCTCACTTTGCCTTCTGAAAAAATGGTGACAGTAGACAGCTATTTAGCTGCTAATACACCAAAAGCAACGTTGCCAAATCAGGTTAACTATTGGAGTAACTATCCAAAATTCTTTGTCAGTTTGATGAAGTCTTTCTATGGTGATGCTGCGCAAAAAGATAATCAATGGGGCTATGATTGGTTGCCAAAATGGGATCAGGCTTATGATGTCATGAAGTATTTTGACATGATGAGTAAAGATCAAGTTAATGGCTATATTTGCCAAGGTTTTAACCCTGTTGCATCGTTCCCGGACAAGAACAAAGTAGTTAGCTGCTTAAGTAAATTGAAGTACTTAGTTATTGTTGACCCTTTGGTGACGGAAACGGCTAATTTCTGGCAAAACCATGGTGAGATGAATGACGTTGATACGGCATCTATCCAAACTGAAGTGTTCCGTTTGCCATCAACCTGTTTCGCCGAAGAAGATGGTTCGATTGCTAACTCAGGCCGTTGGTTGCAATGGCACTGGAAGGCAGCAGACGCACCGGGTGAAGCACGTAATGACGGCCAGATCTTAACCGGTATTTTATATAAAATCCGCGAGCTTTATGAGCAAGAAGGCGGGAAAGGTCGTGATCAATTAATGCAGATGCGTTGGGATTACAAACGCCAATTCCATCCTGAATCAGAAGAAGTTGCGAAAGAGAACAATGGCGTTGCATTGGTCGATTTGTATGACGCTGACGGTAATTTGCAAGCCAAAAAAGGTGAACTGCTTAGCTCGTTCGCGCTGTTACGCGATGACGGCTCTACGGCCTCGTCTTGCTGGATTTATACTGGTTGCTGGACCGAAAAAGGGAACCAGATGGCAAACCGTGATAACAGTGACCCATCAGGACTCGGAAATACATTAGGTTGGGCGTGGGCATGGCCACTGAATCGCCGCGTGATTTATAACCGTGCATCTTGTGATACACAAGGTAAGCCATGGGATAAAAAACGGATGTTGATCGAGTGGAATGGGAAAAAATGGGTCGGTAATGATATTCCTGACTTTAATGCTTCGGCACCTGAAGTCGGTACTGGGCCATTTATCATGCAACCTGAAGGTTTAGGCCGTCTATTTGCAATTGATAAAATGGCGGAAGGGCCATTCCCTGAACATTATGAGCCGTTTGAAACCCCATTAGGTACGAACCCGCTACATCCAAATGTCGTTTCTAACCCAGCGGCACGTATTTTTGAGGACGATAAAAAGCGCCTTGGAAACCATGAGCAGTTCCCTTATGTCGGAACGACTTACCGCTTAACGGAGCATTTCCATACGTGGACGAAGCATGCGCGTTTAAATGCGATTGTGCAGCCTGAACAATTCGTTGAGATCAGTGAAACCTTGGCGAAGGCAAAAGGTATCGCAAATGGCGATAGAGTCAAAGTGAGCAGTCAACGTGGCTTCATTAAAGCAGTAGCCGTTGTGACACAGCGCTTACAAACGTTGATGGTCGATGGTAAACCGATAGAAACGGTTGGGGTACCGATCCACTGGGGCTTTGAAGGTGCAACGCAAAAAGGCTTCATTACGAATACGTTAACACCATCCGTTGGTGACGCAAACTCTCAGACACCTGAGTATAAAGCGTTTTTGGTTAATATAGAGAAGGCGTAAGGGAGGGAACGAATGCAATCTCAAGACATTATTAAACGTTCCGCGACCAACAGTATTACGCCTCCACCACAAGCGCGTGATGACAAGTTTGAAGTTGCGAAACTCATTGATGTAACGTCCTGTATTGGTTGTAAAGCCTGTCAGGTGGCGTGTTCGGAATGGAACGACATTCGTGATGAGGTCGGCCATTGTGTGGGGGTTTATGACAACCCTCTGGATTTGAGCGCTAAGTCATGGACAGTGATGCGTTTTAGCGAAACGACTGAAAATGGCAAGTTAGAATGGCTTATCCGTAAAGATGGCTGTATGCACTGTACGGATCCTGGTTGTTTAAAATCTTGCCCTTCAGCAGGCGCTATTATCCAATATGCAAATGGTATTGTGGATTTCCAATCTGAGCACTGTATCGGTTGTGGTTATTGTATTGCGGGATGCCCATTTAATATTCCTCGTTTAAACCCGAAAGATAATCGAGTTTATAAATGTACTTTGTGTGTGGATAGAGTCGCGGTAGGCCAAGAGCCAGCCTGTGTGAAAACCTGCCCAACAGGGGCTATTCATTTCGGTACTAAAAAAGAGATGTTGGAATATGCCTCTGAGCGTGTCGATAAACTACAAAAACGTGGTTTTAAAAACGCAGGGATCTACGACCCTAAAGGCGTGGGCGGTACACATGTGATGTATGTACTCCAACATGCGGATAATCCAGAGTTATATCATGGGTTACCAAAGGATCCACAAATTGATACACCGATTAACTTGTGGAAGGCAGTCTTGAAACCACTTTCAGTAGTCGGCTTTATTGCCACTTTTGCAGGGTTGATTTTCCACTATGTTGGAGTTGGCCCTAATAAAGAAGTGGATGATGAAGAGGAGGAAGATGGTCATGAGTAAAAAGAGCAAAATGATTGTTCGGACAAAGTTTATTGACCGAGCATGCCACTGGACCGTGGTTATCTGCTTCTTTTTAGTTGCTTTGTCTGGGATAGCGCTCTTTTTCCCAACATTGCAATGGTTGACTGAAACCTTTGGTACACCACAAATGGGGCGGATCCTACATCCATTCTTTGGCGTATTAATCTTTGTGGTGTTGATGTTTATGTTTTTCCGTTTTGTAAAACATAACATTCCAGATAAACAAGATTTACCTTGGATCAAGAACATTGTGGAGGTTCTTAAAGGTAACGAACACCATGTTGCAGATGTAGGCAAATATAACGCAGGACAAAAAATGATGTTCTGGAGCATCATGAGTATGATTTTTGTACTCTTAGCAACAGGGATCATTATCTGGCGTCCATATTTTGCGCATTTATTCCCAATGTGGTTAGTACGCTGGAGTTTATTTATCCATGCGGCGGCGGCAATCATCTTAATTCACGCTATTCTGATCCATATGTATATGGCATTTTGGGTTAAAGGCTCGATTAAGGGGATGATTGAAGGGAAAGTCAGTCGTCGTTGGGCGAAAAAACATCACCCTCGTTGGTATCGAGAAATTGAAGCAAAAGAGGCGGAAACGGAAAAAAACAAATCGTAACGCTTTCCATTTTTAATTCAAAGCCACTGCAATAATGCGGTGGCTTTTTTTTGGCGATTTTTTTGTTAGTGTTAATGGTTCGTGCATATGCAGAGGAAAAAAACATGCGGGCTGACCAATATATTGCTTACTGTTCCGTTCGAGCATTAAAACGAGAAAAAGACCGTTCATTATTACGTAAAATGTCTTATGTGAAATATTGGGTTTTATGTAACCAACAAGGCGCAGAAGTTATCCGAGAAATTCAGGTGGATGATTTTATCGAACAGTTACGCCGTTATTTAAATATAACAAGAAACAGCCAATACTATTTTAATCAACAGCAACAAATCGTCATCACTTGCGATAAGCCTACTTCAATAGTTTTAACTTTAGAATGGGCAGATGAAAGTGCCATATTTGTTGAATCAGTATCAGAGCAATCTCTGTCATCATTGCAAAATGAAGGGAATAACTTGCAGGCATTTTTGCTGACGCTGCAAAAAATTGAACAATTAGCTGAACAAATCGGTGAAACAGGATTTGCTGCTATTTTTAAATCGCAAGCAGAAAAACTCCAAAAGCCAGTTGAAGATAATGAGATGCTTTGTGAACGATTATTTGATGTGGCATGTGGCGCTTGGGTATTCGGTGGTATGGGGTCATGGAATGATTCATCCCCATTTTTAGCTTATGAAAAAGGGTTAGAAGCAGAATATGATAGGTTAACCAATGAACTGTATCACCATATAAACCTTGCGCTTCGTTATTCAGCAAATCAATGTGCGTGTGACCCATTGAACTGAAACAGCACTTTTTCTGAAAAACAAACATAAAAAGCAGCATAGCTTAGAACAGCGACTTCAATTATCGGAGCGAAGTCAGCGACATACATTAACAATCACTTGCAAACAACAATAAAAGAGTACGACTATGAGTATTGAATCTGTTAGACGCTTTATGGCTCAACATGCGCCGGATATCGACATTATTGAAACCGATGGCGTGACGGCTACCGTTGAGCAAGCTGCCATCGTTCATAATGTTGAGCCTAACCAAATAGCGAAAACCTTATCATTGAAAGTGAAAAATGAGGTTGTGCTTGTGGTTTGTGCTGGAGAAGCTCGATTAGATAACCAAAAGGTTAAACAGGCTTTAGGCTCGAAAGCGAGAATGCTCAGAGCCGATGAGGTGGTAGAGCTAACCAGTCACCCTGTTGGGGGTGTTTGTCCATTTGGTTTGCCTTCCGAACTCCCTGTATATTGCGATATTTCATTGCAACAATACAGTGAGGTACTGCCTGCTGCTGGCTCTGTAAACAGTGCGCTGAGAATATCGCCTCAACGGATGCTCGAGCTGACCAAAGGTGCTTGGATAGATATTTGCCAATAGTTGTATCGATTTACAAATAAGGGTTTTGTAGGCGATATAACACATGTTCTTGTAGCCAATGGCCTTCAGGGAGTGCTGGATGAGCGAAGTTTTCAGCCTCCTTGGTCATCCCTAATTTTTTCATCACGCCTTCAGAAGGGGTATTGGCGACCGCAGTGAATGCGACAATTTCTTTTAGTTTAAGTTGATTAAAAGCGAATTGGATAACAGTCTTGGCCGCCTCTGTTGTATAGCCTTGCCGCCAATATTGCGGAAGTAATCGCCATGCGATTTCTGTGCAAGGGGAGCAAGGAAGCGGATATTCTGGAATATTTAATCCAACAAACCCAATCAGTGAATGGTTCGATTTTAATTCAACGGCCCATATGCCCCATCCTCCTTGGGTGGCAAATCGTTCCATAATCGTGTCCATCATTTGATCACTTTGTGATTTATTTAATACCGAAGGGAAGTAGCGCATTACCTCCGGTGAACTATTCATATCAAAAAAACGCTCTTTATCTTGTTCGGCCCAGCGTCTTAAACGTAAGCGAGGCGTTTCAAGTTCTATGATTGACATGTGAAACCTTGTATTATTTTGTGGTTAATTGCATGTGGAGAATGGGGAAGGGGTTGCCTTCACTATCCGTTTCAGAACGAGCAAATTGTGTAAACCCCATATGTTGGTAGAAACCAACAGCCTGTGGATTCTGCTCATTGACATCAACTTCATTAATGCCCAACTCTTTTATGGCAAAATTGAGGAGTTGTTTACCTATTCCTTTACCCCGATGAGCCGCTGAAATAAATAACATTTCAAGTTTATGTTGATCAACGCCAATAAACCCACTTATTTGGTTATTTTCATCTATTGAGACATAAGTTGCCAATTGGGGAAGATATTGTTCACGGATTGCCACTTTTAACGTCTGTAATATATTTTCAGGTAAAAAATCGTGCGTTGCTCTGACGGATGACTCCCAAACAGCCATAATTTGCTGGTATTGTGCAGGAGTAGCAGGTTGAATACCCATGAATGATGCCTTTAGCCCAATGTCGTTTCTTTGAGTGTATTGATTAATATGCCGTAGCGCAATTTTAAAATAGCTTTCATAGAAATAGCGTATTTATCCTTAATTGAGGGAAAAACAGCAGGCCAAGTCTATTTTTGAGATATTAATCGCAGAAAAAAAAGTCAGTTACTTCATTATAACGGAATGTTAATTTTATAGAAAAATAATCATAATGGGATTGTTTTTATAGAATATTAACGGCAGGAATCATAACGATAATATACAACAACAAAATGGTAGGGAGCTTTCGATGAAATATAAAGTTTTAACAGTTTGTTTATCAGCCGCATTGCTTACCCCAATGACTCCAGTACTTGCAAATACCGATAATGTCGAAAATATGCAACTTGACCAAGTTTTATTATTAAGTCGTCATAATTTGCGCACACCGATTGTGAATACGGGGATCTTAACCGAAGTTACCGATAAAAAATGGCCAGCTTGGGATGCGCAAAGTGGCTATTTAACAACAAAAGGTGGTGCACTAGAAGTGTATATGGGGCACTACTTTAGAGAATGGATTGAGCAAAATAAATTAGTTCCCGATGAATTATGCCCAACGGGTAATGAAGATCTTTTCGTTTACACGAATAGCTTACAAAGAACCATTGCAACGGCTCAATTTTTCACTGCGGGCGCATTTCCTGGGTGCACAGTGAAGATCCACCACCAACCTGAAATAGGTAAGATGGATCCTGTTTTTAATCCAATCATTACTAACGATAGCCCTGAGTTTAAACAAAAAGCATTATTAGCCATGGAGGAGCATTTAAAGGGCCTCAACCTTAAACCTGGTTATGATGAATTGGATACCGTGCTCGACATTAAAAATTCGGAGAAATGTAAGACCGATAAACTCTGCGAGCTTTCATCGCAAACAAACAGTTTTATTATTGAAGCGAATAAAGAACCGGGGGTTGTTGGCTCACTTAAAATAGCGAACTCGGCAGTAGATGCTATCTATTTGCAATACTATGAGGGTTTTCCTGAATCACAAGTGGCTTGGGGTATGGTCAACACGGATGATAAATGGACTAAATTAAATACCCTTAAAAATGGTTATCAGGAAACGCTATTTTCCCCCAAATTGATTGCGAAGAATGTGGCTCACCCATTATTAAATTATATCAATAAGGGCTTTGTTTCCGCTGATAAAGGTGAGACTGCTAAATTTATTATGTTGGTTGGGCATGACTCAAATATTGCTTCCTTAATGTCAGCAATGGATTTCAAACCTTATAAACTACCTGATCAATATGAATATACGCCTATTGGTGGAAAATTGGTCTTCCAACGTTGGCATGATAAGAGCGATAAGAAAGACTATGTTAAAGTGGAGTATGTATATCAAACAGCAGAGCAACTTAGAAATAATAGTTACCTGTCTTTAGATACGCCACCAAAACATGTCACGCTAGAAATGAAAAATTGCCCAATAGATAAAAATGGATACTGCTCTTGGGAAGATTTCCAAAAAGTGATGAAATCAGCATTAGATCAATCAAACTAAAATAGCCTCTATTTATTGCCCGTGGCCTTGCGGGCAATAAATATCATCTGTATATATACTTTATATTTCGCATGTTAAAACTCACGGAATGGACCCCAGTGTGTGTGTTAGCATTTGTTTTTTACACAAGATAAATCGATAAAACTGGACAAAATGAATATCCAATTACAACGTTTAAGTCAAATTAACTGTCATGACATCATCGCATTAAATACTCACCCGCTTGTATTAGCGCATATGCCGCTAGGTGATAATCAATTTGATGAGACTTTTTGCAAGGAATGGGTCAAACAGAAAGAGCAACACTGGCAAACACATGGCTTTGGTGTGTGGGCATTAATTTTTGATGGCGTATTTGGCGGCTGGGGTGGTTTTCAAGATGAAAATGGAGACGCAGATTTAGCGTTAGTGCTTCATCCAGATTACTGGGGATACGGTAAAAATATTGCTAAAAAAATAGTTGAGCAAGCGGCGGCTCAACTGTCATTAACGTCGATAACTATCCACCTCCCATTAAGTCGAAAAAAACTGGGCGCAATTAGGCGCTATGGTTTTATCGAAGAGGGAGAGGTGGATTTTGATGGGGTGGCTTTTAAGCGTTTTCGATTGAAACTATCATCGTTAATGAAGAAAAAACCCTGCTAAAAAGCAGGGCGTGAAAGCCACGAAAATGTTTATGAGCCTTCAATTTAACTGATAATCTTGTGTAATAGTCTTATAAATTGTGTGTATTTATTATCTCTTGATATCATCGTAAAAAGATGATCTTGATGAGTTTAAAGGCTGAATATTTTATTAAAAAATCTATTTTTTGCTATCGCATTTTTATTATCGAACGACTAAAACTGAAGTTTTTGCATAGCGTACGACAGATGCTGCATTAGACCCTAACAGGTATGTTGACATACTTGGATGGCGAGAGCCGATTAAAATGAGATCTGCATTGATTTCCTCAGCGATAGCCAAGATTTCATCTTTCACGGAGCCGACAGAAGAGGTGACGTGGATCTTATTTTCTGGGATAGAGAAGCGTTTAACTTTCTCTTTTAATTCATCGAGAATCACTTCGGCTTGCTTTTCTTCGTCAGGGAAATCACTAGGAAGAATGGTTCCACCATAGCGCAAATAGTTAGAAATAGGTGCTGTGACAGCAAGGAAATGAACTTCAGCGTCATTTAATTTCTGAATTGCATTAACATGGGGTATGACGAGATCAGTCAGTGCATCTTCGCTAACGTCGATCGGAACTAAAATAGTTTTGTACATAAATCCTCCTTTTTATCTTTTATTTTATAAGTTTAGAACATTTCAAAGCATATTGAAATTAATCATTAATATTTTAAATGTAATTAGCTATTTTGGTTAAAAATGAAAGGGGATAACTGTTCTGTGTTGAAAGTAGGGGAGGAAAGTATCACTGCTACGGCTTGTAGCAGTGAATCAAACGAATAGATTACTTTTTACAAGCTTCTTTTAAACCACCTTTACAGGCTTTATTTAAATATTCGCTCGCTGCTTTATCATCCATTTCTGTACCCTCACCATTTTCATACATTTTACCGACTTGGTATTGTGCTGGTGGGAACTTTTTATCGGCTGATTTTTTAAACCAATCAAAAGCAATAATGTAGTTTTGTTTCACTCCAACGCCTTGATAGTATATCTGCCCAAGGTAATTCTGGGCTTCTGCATTGCCTTGATTGGCGGATTTTTCAAGCCAGTTGATTGCAGTTTCAATGTTAGGTTCAACGCCATTACCATTTAAGTACATATCGGCTAAAAAAAGCTGTGCATCTGCGTTACCCTTATTGGACGCCATAGTTAACCATTTTTTAGCTTTAGGATAATCTTGTTTTATCTCTTTGCCTAGGTAATAGCCAATACCTAGCATAACTTGCGCTTTGATATCACCTTTTTTGGCTTCATTCTCCACAATTCTTAACGTCTCTTTTGGAACTTCCGCGAAACTTGAGTGAATAGAAAGAATGAAAAGTAACAGTAATGAGTAGATTTTATACATAGTGCTATTAATATCTTATTGTGTCAGTGAGCAAGATAAAGATAGTGATTCGTTTTTATATGAAGACATAGATCAAGCGAATAATAACATTATCAACAATCGTTGTTAGGGTTAACCAATAAATTTTACGTTAAATACTCTACGTCGCCAAACATAGAATATCAATGTGTTTTAACGTTTTTTATATGATGGAAGATATTTCAATGTGATGAATCGATATCACGCAGATTATGTGTATTTTTAATATAAAACAAGGCATGGGGTGAGTTAAATTCAGATGGTGACGGAGTGGGAGTATTTTATAAGTTTATTATATTGTAATTAGCATATTATATAGTATTTTTCGATATGCTGGTTTTTTTTGCTAATGCTGGATTGGGATAGTTTTTTTGAAATATCAAGCATGGTAAAGGATAAATAAAAATCAATTAACAACCCCTTAAAAACGGCATTTAAAGCCGGTTATTTTTAGGCATTTTCTTAAACGTATAATTATTTAAATATAAGTTAAAAATCGTTAACACCCCCTAGCAATTTAGGGGATGTTGTTATTTAGACGTTATTTTACCAGGCGTTAGTTACCATCATTAGCCCAGGTAAGGTGCAAGTCACAATACCGATTACCAAAGTTAACTCACCGAGATATTTAATGGTTTTATTAAGTGAAAATACGCAGAAAAATAGAAACCATAGAATAGCCCAAAGCAACCATAGTGCAATCATTCGAGCATCAGCACTTGTGTAGTAGGCGTAGAATAAAGCATTAAAAAAGACAAAAAGGCAGTACCAACCAAATAGTTTCCCTGTTAGTGAATATATCTTTATAAAACTGAGAAAAATATAAGTGAATGTAAATAACATTGATTGGGCAATGGCAAGGTATGCAGTATTTTCTTTAGCATTTACCATTAAAACAATATTGCCAATTAAGCAGAAAAAACCAATAATGCCATTGAATATTCCTGTTTCTTTATTGTCATATCCTTTAATGATAGAAATACCGTTAATGATTAAAACGCTACCAATAAAAATGAGTAATAGGCCATTCATTTATCACCTCTTGAGGGAGAATTGATTTTTTTCGACAGTAAATTCTATGTGCTCTCTGCTTTTTTCATGTAATATTACATCGGCAACTAATGATTCAATATGAATTTTAAATATTCGCTTGATATCTCTTACCCCGTAGCGACGATCGCACATTGAATTTATTTTCATTTTTGTTGCAGTATCCAGTACTACTGTGACGGCGTTTTTAGCGATTCTTTTATTGAGTTTTGAAAGTTCAATATCAATAATTTTACTCGCTTGTTCTGAATCTATTTTATTAAAGCTAATCTTTCTATCGATACGGTTAATAAATTCAGGTTCAAATTTATTTTCTAACAATTTTAGTATTTTTTGCTGATAATATTTTTTAGTGAATAAATGTACTAACCCCTGTTTTTCATTTAAAATATCTCTAGAGCCTAAATTGGAAGTCATAATAATAATGGCATTTTTGAAGTTAATAACTTTCTGACCATTTGCAAGGCTCAATTCACCAGTATCAAGAATATTGAGCAGTGTTCTAATCACTTCTTTGCTTGCTTTTTCTATTTCATCAAATAAGACAATACCTGGTGTACTATAGCTTCCTTCGATTTTATCTATATCAAACAAGGAATATGATTCTTTACTCCCGGCGTAACCGGGAGGTGCACCAGATAAAGATGCGGCATAATGATCTTGAGACAACGTATTCATATTTATGCGACAATAATGCGCTTTACCATTATTAAGCGCTTTTGCTAAAGCGATCACTGTTTCTGTTTTACCAACACCAGTTGGCCCAAGAAATAGCATGGTACTTAGTGGCCTTTCGGGATCAAAAATATTGGTTTTAATACAATAAAGAATATCCTTTAACTGTTTTAAAGCCTCCTCTTGGCCAATAATAGTATTTTCAATATATTGAATGACTTTATCAGGATCAAAAATAAACCGGAAATGGCCCATCTTTTTTTGGGGCTCTGAAATGTGTTTTTCTTTATGACTTTCAGCTAGCATATCATTAATAAAGGGCATGGATTATTCCTAAATAGTGATAATTTATTAAGTAGTAAATCAAGAAAAACTATTTATATAAAATACGATAATATTCCCCGTTGTTGACGCATACGACAACGTTTAAAAATAACAATTTATATTTAGTAAATTTATAGTTTATTCATTAGCCTACAATTTTTATTTTATTGCCATCGGTTGGTAAATTGTAAACTTGGCACTCTGAAACACCAATAGTCTCTCTGGTTATGCTTTCAACTTGCTGTTGAGTTTTTTCTGCATCTAGAACCCAACTACGATAAAACTCAAACGGGCACTCTGCGAGACCTTTATCACCATCACCTGATTGATAAATACCGGTGTAACCACGATGTAATATTTTAAAGAGATGGTTTTGTGATTGATCATATCGACGCGCATCGCGAATTTCCGTGACGGAAAGTTGCGCGTATTGGACGCCCATCTCTTCTTCACCACATTCGCCCAATGTGTGACCATCAAAACCAATAATAGCGGAATGACCAAAGTAGGTATAAACACCGTCAAAACCTGTTCCATTCGCCACGGCGACATAACAGTTATTTGCCCACGCCATGGTTTTTGCCATCATAATTTGCTGCTCTTTGGCAGGATACATATAGCCTTGGCAGCGAATAATTAACTCAGCGCCTTTCATTGCACAATCACGCCATATTTCAGGGTAATTACCATCATCACAGATGATCAGACTTATTTTTAACCCTTTAGGTCCTTCTGAAACATAAGTTTTATCGCCGGGATACCAACCTTCGACAGGGCACCACGGGATAATTTTGCGGTATTTTTGTACAATATTCCCTTTGTCATCAATTAAGATAAGTGTGTTATAAGGGGCTTTTAAGGGATGTTCTTCGTGCTGTTCACCTGTGATTGAAAATACGCCCCACACACCATTTGCTTTACATGCAGCTGAAAAAATTTGTGTTTCATCACCCGGTACAGTTGCTGCCGTTTCCATCATCTCTTCATGATCATACATAATGCCTTGAGTGCTGTACTCAGGAAAAATAATCAGATCAAGTCCTGGAAAACCGGTTTTCATTCCTGCAATAACATCTGAGATTTTATTTGCATTTTCAATAACTTCTTTTCGATTATGCAAACGAGGTATTTTATAGTTCACAACCGCAACACCCACTGATGTTGGACTACTTGAAATATCACCATGTCTCATAAGTTTCCCCTTTGTGTCATTTTGATGTTCGTTTTACGACTAAGTAAATATAGTTATTAAGTTACAAGTGGGGGGAGTAAATGGCGCCGAAATGTGATTTACGTCGCATTTTTATAATGAATTTTGTGGAGTTATTTAATTGTTTGATTTTATTAGCTAATTTTTTCTTAGAGAGTGTGTTTTATCGTTTATATGGGGTTTTACTTGGTCAATCACAGAAGAGGTAATGGGGGATAATAACGAAAATTTGTGTAATAAATTTATTTTTATATTGTGATTTTGATTTAAATTAATGATAAATGTTGGTGATGGGCGCGCTTAGCTGTTTTTCAAAGTTTAATCTTTAGTAGAGGGTTGTCGTTCTTATTTGTAAAAAATCAGCACAACTAACTGATCAATGTCATGATAAACGGCAACCCCGTAAAATTGAAATGTCACTTTAATTTTTCAGATAACCATAAGCCACTTTTTTTCATTAAATAACCGAATAAGACCCCCACCAATAATGAAGGAAGGGCGGCTGTCCATTCGCCTTGAGAGGCAAAAAGAGCACATGCGCCAATAAATGTGCCGGGAATATATGATAGCCATTGCTGCCTTGCTTGAATGCACATCATAAAAGCCACAATACCCGTGATCAAATATTCCAATAAATTAGGAATACCATTAAACAAGGTATCGCTGTGGAGCATAATGAGACCCCATGCGACTCCGCTGGCGGTAGTGAAGAAGGTAATGAACAACCCTTTAATGCCTTCTTTTGGATAAGCAAAATAAGCGGTACAGCCTAAAAAACCAGCCCACCCAATCAACCCTAACGAATTCGCTAACCACGCCCAAACGGCTGACAAAATCGCGGTTGTTAAAGAAATAGAAAAAAGTATTTTCACAGTGATTCTTAAATAATGATTAAAGTTAAACCAGAATAGAAAATGAACCCGTCATTCTCTTGACATGTTTATCGAGCCATCTATCGGGAGAGGTTATCGAAGGGAGGGGATTCTATCATTAGCTAATCAGGTAAAAAAAAGCATTTGATCAAGATATACGCGGAAATTTTCCTATCTAGATTGAACGTGTTGTTTTTAGACGGCTAGGTAGCAGGTGAGTGCTTGTTGAACGGGTTCGATTGACAGCTTGCTACCTAGATATACACTATTCCATATCAAATAACGGTGTTGGTTTTCCGTTATCATCAACGGCAACATTTACACCCATGACAACAAAAGACAACCCCAGTCAAACTATTTATATAATCAATTGTTATTTAATGATTTAATAAAATCCCCATTGACAAGCTAAGACAGGTTAAGCCACCATAAGACATACTTAGTGTGTCCACCAGTGTGTCCATCAAAACTTGGTGACAATTGTAAAAATGGGGCAACAATGGCAATAACAGATACATTTTTGCGAACAAACCATGGCAAAAAACAATCATCGGTTATCGAAAAGTCAGACCGTGACGGTTTATGGGTGCGCATTTCTAAAAATGGCGTGGTGTCTTTTTTCTATCGATACCGATTCTTAGGTAAGCAGGATAAGATGACTATTGGGAGATACCCTGTAATGTCACTCAAAGAAGCCAGATCTAAAGTTTTGTACTGGTCAAAAGTTCTAAGCGAGGGGCAAAACCCAAAACTGGTTCAGTCCTTGGAAATTGAAACTATCAATCAGAATAGCTCATTTGAAGACTTATATCGACAGTGGCATGAGATGCATTTTAAAGGGAAGGTAAGTTCAGTGAACGTATTGAGAACTTTTGAAATACACGTATTCCCTAAGTTAGGTAAGTATTCACCAGAACAGTTAACTACAAAAATATGGGTTTCTTATTTAGATGGGATGTCTAAAAAGTACTCAGAAATCACAAAGCGCATTTTAAATTACTCCGCTGAATGTTATGAGTGGGCTAGAAAGCGGAACATGATAGCTCTAAACCCGCTATTAAATCTTAGCCCTAAAGATTTCGGTGTTAAAAAGGGGCAAGGTTCACGCACGTTAGACGACTCAGAGATTTACTACATTTTAAAAGCTAGCAAAGAATCAAGAATGGAAGAGAAAAACGCTTTGTTTGTGTTTTTATGCCTTTACTATGGTTGTCGTGTTGGTGAGCTTCGATTAGCCAAAAAAAGCGATTTTGACTTCAATAAAATGATATGGGTAGTTCCAGCAGAGAACCATAAGACAGGAGGCTCAACAGGAATGCCATTAATAAGACCAATAATAGAAGACTCCGTTCCTACTATACAAAGGCTTATCGAGTTAGCTGATAGTGAAGTAATTTTTAACTCAGGAACGGGTGTTATATCTTTTAACTTCCACCTATCATTTCCTAAAAATCTTATTCGATACTGCAAAAGAAGTTATGATGTAATAATCCCTCATTTTTCTATGCATGACCTAAGACGTACCGCTAGAACGAATTTCTCAGAATTAACCGCGCCCCATGTCGCAGAAACAATGCTAGGTCATAAATTACCCGGGGTATGGGGTGTTTATGATAAATACAGCTATATGAATGAAATGAGAGAGGCTTATAAAAAGTGGTGGGATAAATTGGAGTTAATAACGAAATTCGCCCCAAGGTAGGGGCGTTATTTTCATTTTCGACTCGCTTTACTTAGTTCCGAATCTTTCGTTTGCCATTCCAATACTTTATACTTGAACCATCGGTTTTTTGAGCCCTTGGAGCTACAGTCAGGGGCTGGGAATGGTAGTGCAGCTCTATTTCTTAGGCGGTTTAACGTTCTAGATGAAATACGAAGATGATTGCATACATCTTTTGTTGTCATATAGGCATTATCACAAATCACTCCGCACCTCCTTTTCTATACCCGTTCATTAATATTTCTGCAGCAACTTCTTCTGGAGTTCCTTCCCACATTGCATCATCGATAATGGCGTTTAAATTTCCCTTACTGAGACTTTCAACTGTTTTTGGCCATACATTTTGCGGGACGTCATAATAAAGGCATTCAGCTATCTGGCTGGTGGTCATTTGAATGATTTCCTCTGTAGTAAAATCCATTTTCTGATAGCCAGCATTCCAAACAGCCTCAGTTACATCACTCGGATCCCCACCTGCATTTTTAATGATACTGACGAGGTTAAAATCAAGCGTTGTCATAGCATCACCTTCTTACCTTGAATTTTTCCGCAATGAACACATTGAAGGTGATAGAGCGTTCCTTCACTGAAGTCACCACCACCATAGTTTTCCTTAAAAGGATTTTTGCTAATAGCTACCCACTGATGCATACCAAAGAAACACTTCCAGTTTCGGGTATCTTTAATTTCACTCATATCAGGCCTCTTCAATTAGAAGGCTTGCTATGAAGCCAGTCCAAAGACCCAGCGCATAAACCGCTGGCTTAGGCATACCAGTTTCCATGCCGATGACGACAGTGCATACAAAAGCGATTAAGTAGATGAAGAAAAGCCTAAATTTACCCATCATTACCCACCTCCATTAACCCCTCAAGCCTCACGACTAACTCATACATTTCACTTTTGTATTGACGCACTTTTGTTAATTCGCTCATGCGGCTGTTTATCTGAATCAGCTCATCATCAATTTTCACCAGTTCGGCACGTAATTGCTTGCTGTTTGGTACGTTCAGGGTTCCGTTTGAAACGGAGGCGTGCTGCTCTGGTGTAAGGTGATTTTTCTCACCTTTAGGCTCGGGCGCCAAAGGGCAGATTTCTGCCACTTTATTTTCAGTGTTAATTTCAGCAGTAGTATTTGATAAAAGAGGCGATTTCTCCTCTTTGGCTTCAACCCACTGGTAAACTCTTGAGCCGTTTTTTACCTGACTAACCACATTTCCATTTTTGATATCAGTTTTTAAACGCCCACCAATGTTATTTGCCGAATCTCCAGTTGCTTTGGCTAATTCAGCAGCCGTCATAGCGCGGGTACTTTGCTGCAAAACTTCTCTTAAAATTTCAATCTTAGGACGCTCATCGCTAGCCTGACATGAAAATTTTGAAGCAATAGGGCTCTTAATTGTTTTTGGTTCTGGCTGATTAGTAAGCTGATACAATCCATTGACCAGTTTTACCGTACCTTTTCGCATTTGATTGGTAATCATTGCATTAACAACTTGGGCGCTTTGATCCATATGCAAAGCAAGCGTATCGATATCACATGGGCCCACTTCTTCAAGAGCATCGATAATTAAAGGGTTATTGCTCATCTTTCACCTTCCTTGCGCGTTTTTTCTTTTTGGTGATCGGGATTAATTTAGGTGCAACGATTTGTGGTGCTGGTGGTAGAGGAGGGCATACACCCATCCTGATATAACAGCGTTGTCTGAACCAGTGAATAATTCGAGCTGTGTGATCCCTACCATCATCCACATAGTGAGTAACCCGAACTATCACATCGTCGTAATCAACCATTTCATAGTCATTGTTATCTTGTTCAATCACTTGCTTTCCTCCGAACAAATGATTTTGTATGCCCTTAAAACGTGGCTTGCTTTGCCGTAAATCGTCGTCACTCGAAAAAAGAAGCCTGTTGATGATTCTTGAACTGGCGTCCATAGTTTTACTGTGTCGACAATGCGATTCAGTTTTCGGCGCTCGGTAATGAAAGACAGAATTACTACTTTGGCTGTGTTGCCTGTTTTGCTGGTGACATATTCAATTTTCATAACTCACCTCATTCCCGACACGGCATAACAACGAACTGTGGTTTGCCATACTTTTCGTCAACCCAGTCACTAAACCTAATCAAGCACCCTCCAGTCATACTTGAAGGATGAAATGACAACGTATTAAGCCAGTGCCGCCCACCTGTACCAAACATCTTTTCTGGGTAAGCCAAGTAAGCAGCCTGAAAATAAGGCGTGCACATTTCAAATTTAGTGGGAATCACTCTATTTAAATCTGGAAATCTTGCATCGCTGTGCGAAACAATTGCTGTAAATCCGACTCGTACTCCTTTGGAGTCACGATGTACAGCGTAAGGCTCTTTTGCAAAAACAATTTCAGTTGTTTCCGCTTTGGCGGGGATCTTCCCTCTAAACTCAAGGATTACATTTTTGCGAGTTTTAATTCCATGCTCCATACGCAAGGCAACATGGCCGTTAGTAGCCTCAATGTGCTTACTGTTAATGTGAACACCTTGCAAGTAATAACGAGGGTCATTTTTAGCAACACAAACCAAAGCTGCTCGTAATAAATGTGTTTGGATAATCATTGTTCACCACCCTTAGTGCATCGTTGGCATTGCAGGGAAAATCCCCTCTGATTGCAGTGCACGGATATAATCATCGTGAAGAATGCAAAGACCTTCACGTCCTTTGGCTGATAGGCGAGGTCCGTGCTCTAGTGAGATATCAAGAAAATCGATATACACTCTGACAGTAAAGTCAGCCCATAATGCTTTCCCGACTGTTTCAACCATGATCCGTTCTAAGTTTTCACTTAGTGCAAGGCGCAAAGGAGCAGGGTAAATACTCAGTGACGATTTGCCATTGCTATAGATGGTTGCCAAATCAAAGCCACCGTTACCATTTGGCACCTTAATAGTGCCGTTTTTTTCCTGTTGTTCTCGGATAAAGCAAGCCACGACTACCCAACGCCAAACTGAAACTCTTTGTTCTGGTGTCAGTGTGTCGGGTTCATCGGCTAATTTGCCCATCACGGCAGCCGCCAAATGCAAGCCTTTCAGGAGTTCTTCGTCGTAGTGGCCACACTCAAGCGCATTAACTGCATCAGAATAGGTAATCAAAGTGCCATCGTCGGCAATAACGCCATTACCTGTGTCAGTAAAATAAGCCATTATTTTTCCTCCCAACCAATTACCTGAAACAATCCCATTTTCGGGTGATACCAACGGGTACCTCGCTTCTCTGCCTCACACATCATCGAATGAAATACAACCATAAAGTCATCTTCTAGAACGACCTTCATCTTGAAAGGAACGCCATCAGGCGAGAGGGCGCTGATAATCTTTTCTGGTACATCAAACTGGTTAACAAGAGTTCGACACTTACCTTTTGTTATTCCTGCTTTGTTTGATATAACAGGGTAGGAGACATAGCCTATAGGGATGAAACCTTGCTTAATTTGCTCGACAGTCTCATGCATCTGTTCAACTTTCTCATCAATGCGATTAATTTGACGTTGTTGCTGGGCATTATGACTGGCGATTCGGGCGATCATTTCTAATTCACTAATAGCGGTTTGTTGTGGGCGAAAGTAACTACCGACCAACTCACGCTGTACTTGCCATGCAATAGGATCATTGAATGGCTTGGTTAACATTAAATAACCCGTTTCAGTCAATACGAGCCCTTTTGGTGTGCGAGGGGCGAAAACCGATGAAAGTGACTCCGTACGTATTACGTCCGCAGTCAGTTCATGAAAATCCACGCCTTCAATAAAGTGTTCACGGTTACGATTAAAAGCGGCACGAGCTGTTCCCTCTGGTCGGGCATGTACCAAATCAATCATTGAAAAAGTAACAACACGCTGACCTTGATACTCAACTACGGGCATTTGAGTTTTATTAATAGTAATTAAGTTGTTCATATATTTTCCCTAGTGAACTGAGCTATTTGATAAAGGTGAATTCAAAAGCTGAAAGCCCTTAATAAAAACGTCATCTATGAAATCAAACAGCCATGTAATACCTGTTTCAGTTTCTTTAGTTTCGTTATTTATATAAAAACGCCACAAGGCAATATATTTTTCCTCTGGATTTTCAGCTAATAGTGGTTGCTCAATTTGATGGATCAATAAGGTTTCAATCACTTCAATATCTAGGTAGACGTCAAAGTTTTTATAAGAAAACTGATAGTCTCCATTGGCGCTGAGTCCAAATCGCTCCTTGCAGTAAATAAGGTACTTTGCGGCCTGAATGTAGCGTTTGCGCTTAACTGCGCATTCAGCGAACTCTGTTAGCTCCTGGTGCGTTAGTGCTTGATCATGTGCACGAGACTCATCGAGCATCCAAGCAGGGCAGTCTGGTACTTTTTCTTTTAAAATTTCTATTAGTTGAGTTACGGCCATATTTTCACTTTTCATAAATAACTCTCCGTCACTTTAATTCTTGCTTTAGATAAACAACGGTCAGCTGCTGCCTTGCTTTCCTTTTCCTGATAACTCAAACCATCAGAACTGCCGGGGATTGAAATAGAAAAGGCTTGGTTGTATTTATCTGCAGCACGGCGATATAATTTCTTTGCTTCTAGCTCTTTCCCTTCATTCATTAATTGGTCAAATCTCGTCATATACATACGGCTCCCCATTTAAATAAGCAGGCATATATTTTGTAATTACATCGATTAATAATTTTCCCAGTTCGGTTATGTTTCCGTATTTCGTATAAAGTAATGCGTAAGTATCGTATATATCCTTGTCTGAATACTTACAGCGCTGCTTGCAATCCAACTCCTCATATACATCACGAAAGAAATTATTAAGGTTTTCGTTAGTTAATGTGATTATGACTTCTTCATTGTTAACGACTGCTTTAAATTGGGGCTTTTTACCTTCATGTTTAAAGTAATCTAATAGACAGTTGATGTAAGTCATTCTCCTTTTGCCTATTAATAGTTTATATTCCATTTAATTATTCCTGAATTTAGATAAGGGGATTCCCTCAGCATTGGCGCTGATTTAAATTTAATTTGGTTATTTAATTATAAGTTTTGAGCAGCCATTAATTTTTTATATACTTCATTAGCTACGATATCTGCATCTTTGCATTTATCTTTTGCTTTTTTGTATTCCATTTCAAGGCGTTTAATTTCGCGTTCTTTTTTCAGCTTTTCGCTTAGCTCAGCATATTTAGCTTCTTTACGCTCCATGAAATGCTCAGTTGGCTCACCTCGTTTGTGAGCGATAGTACCGTTTTCAAGGGTAATATGTTCATCTTCATAGTTTGTTTCAATACCTTTTTCACGGAACTCACGTTCTGTTAGGATGCTAGATAATTTATTGAGAGCTGCACGCTCACTGAGATATGCACGTTTGGCGCCATTAATAATATACACGGGGCGCTCAACGACCTGAATTTCAAATCCTGTTGCTAATTCAATTGCTTTAACCATGACTTTATTTCCTTAAGTTTAAAAATGCGATAATTCGCTCTTTCATTTTTGGTAATTGATTCATTATTTCTTTAGCTTCACTTGATGCGTTTTCATATTCGAAAAATGAATTTACTAATTGATAATCACCATCTACCAGTTTATATATCTTGCACTCCCATTCACCGTGATGTTGCCAAAATTCATCAATGTATTTAGGGGGGGGACATTGTTCATTTTACAAATAGTCATTGCGTTATAAGCTGTATTATTCATAATTAATCCGTTTTCATTGTGTGCTCTATTCCTGCCAAGGTCGCGCTAGTCATTAAATCAATTTCATTAAGCAACCCAATAAATCTACCTGCCTCTTTAGGATAGGTTGTGAATAGCTTATTTAACAACGGCTGCATTTCTAATTTTAATTCTCTGGTATACCTTTGAGCGCATGATGCGGTTTTATGTAAATTAGAATACTTACTATCGGTAGAAGGTGAATATATGGCTAAATCACTCATGATTATTCTCCTTTTTTAATTCACTTCTTTCAAACCAAGATGGACGATGTAAATGAGACATCCAAGATTGAACTTTAAATAAAATATCATGGTCATTTATTAGCTCAGGGAAAACAGTTTCCATCAAGTGGATCAATAATGCATCGTGCTCTAAAAGTCGGCGCTGTGATTTATTTTTAGCTAAACTGATATCTACATTCTGAATTATTAAATTTGCCTGTTCGCAAATATCATTGTGAGTTTCAATGCTGGTATTATCACAATCATATTCACATGTTTTTTTTGCATCGTTTTCTAATTTAATTTCGTGTGACATGTCACGACTCCTGCTGGTATTTGTGATCCCAGTGATAAAACATAATCACGAACAAGTTGTAACTTCGCTGATTTCAAATCCGTTGCATAAACTTCTTTGCGTTCGGCTTTAGCCTGCGGGTCACTACGCTTTACAGCAAAGAAGCAGAACTTAAACAGACCTGTACGGATATCAGGTTTAAGTACGTTGGTATTTGACGCATAATGTATAGTCGCCATTTTTTACACCTTATCATTTTGAGTTAAATTTTTAGCTGGTAGCATTTCGCCTTCGCCGAAAGCCAACCAATTACGCTCAATACCCAATGCTTTAGCCATCACGCTAGTGCGGCACACACCTGATACCTTCCCGTTTACCATCTGGCTAATTGTGCTTTGGGATACACCAATCTGTTTTGCTAAATCCGCCTGTGTCATTCCAGAGTGCGTAAGAGCTAGGCGCAAGCGTGCGGCGAATGAGGTTTGGTGTCTTTCGTCCATTGTTACTTTTGATTTGGGTTGTGCGTTTTCAGCAGTGGCAATAATGCCTTGAATTTCGCTATTCAATGAAGAACAAAGGTTTAGTGCCACACCAACCATTTCAGTCAGATCTGAACCGGAGAACCCCGAAAGAGATAACTCATAAACTCCAGTTATTTGAGATGTCAGCTGCTTAGATTTAAATAATATGTTTTCAAAATCCATCTGCATGTACCTTTTTGGTTAACTTTGATTTTATTATGTACCTTTGAGGTACATAGTCAAGCACAAAAAAACCCTTTTTGATTAAAAAAGGGTTAATTCAATGATATTTAAGCGTTTATTTTTTTCTTGCTCGACCAGAGAAAATAACAGTACCCATCAGATTACAATTTCCATTAATGGGAATATATTGATTTGGCCAGTTCGGGTTAACTGCTTTTAGCATCTTTGAAAAGCCGTCATCAATCAGGCGTTTGAATGTTGTTTGCCCAGTATCTACAAGCATTGCAACAACGTCATCACCAGTAAGTGCCGGAACTTCGGGATCAACAAAAATAATTTCTCCGGGCATATACTCAGGGTACATCGATTCGCCAACAACACTTAATGCGAATGTTCGCTCACTGCATGGTACAGGGCATGGATATCTTTTTATAAAATCTTCGTCAATATCAATAGGCTCACATTCAGTCCAAGCCCCTGCCTGTACCCATGTGAGCAAAGGGACTTGTCTTATTTTAAATTCCTTTGAAGGGGATTTAATCTCTGGTGGGTTGGTTTTATTGTCCCCGTGCTCCTGGTCTAGCCAAGCAATAGGTAAACCAAAGCATTTTTCAATATGGCGAGCCATTATATCGCCAATTTTTTTAGTTGGATTTATACCAATTAAGCGACTTACCTGTGTAGGTTCACGATCAATGTGCGTTGCAAATGCTGCGTTTCCGCCTACTGAGTCTCTTAGCTTTCGGGCATTTTCTGCCCTGATCTGATCGATAGTTTTCATGCTCATAATTTAATCTTATGTACCTTCAAGTTACAAGTTTCTTGCAGGTACATTTTTATTGTGCATAATGTACCTAGGAGGTACAGATAAATGTACGACTTTTGGAAAAAATTATCAAATGAAGAAAAAACAAAGTTCGCCGTAATGTGTGAATCGTCGGTTGGTTATTTGAGATTAGTTTTTTCTGGTCATAAAAAACCCGGATACAAAATGTGCAAGCTAATTGAACAAAATTCAAATGGCCAAATTAGCAGGAGTGATTTACGACCTGACATTTATTCGGTAGGTGGTGTCAATGAGTCAGATACACAACATACCGAGGTGGAATAATGTTTTTCGGGGAGATTATCAATGAATAAGCTCACACCAACTGATGCGGTTAACCAGATCGGTAAACTAAATTTGTCTGGGAATGTCATTCCTTCAAGTTGGTGGCAACACATTAAATTACCTAGCGGCAAGCCTGATTCTACAGCCATTATTTTACTATCTGATATTGTTTATTGGTATCGTCCATCGGAAGTTAGAGACGAGGTAACTGGTGAGCTTATGGGATGGCGCAAGCGTTTCCATGGCGACAAGTTGCAGCGTAGTTATCAGGCATTTGCTAATCAATTTGGGTTTTCAAAACGAGAAGCTACGGATGCTCTGAAGAGACTGCGAGCAGCAGGATTAATCACACTGGAATTGCGAACAGTTACCACTCCAGAAGGAACGACGCTGAATAATGTTCTGTACGTTGAAGTTGTTCCCGAAGCTATTTATGCCATCACGAATGATGCTTCAAAGCTGGTGGATGAAGATGCAAAAAATGGAATACCTGTTACATCTGAACGTAACACCTCTTACGTTGAAACGGAACCCCTATTACGTTCTGACGTAAGTGCACCTACGTTGAAAAGTGATACATATACAGAGATTACTACAGAGATTACTACAGAGATTACTACAGAGAATATTTATAACCGCGAAAACGCGGCTAACAAAAAATCTCAGCCGTCACCCAAAAAAAACAAAACCAAAAAACACACCATGCCAGAGGACTTTGCCCCAACGGAAAAGCATCAGGAGCTGGCTCGTGAGTTAGGTGTTGACTTGCAGGAAGAATTTTTGAAATTCCGCGACCATCACGGCAGTAAGGGATCCACCTACGCTAATTGGAGTTTAGCGTTAAATACATGGCTTCGTAATGCCAAAACTTTCCAGCGAGGTCAGCAAAGCACGAAAACACAGCCTCGACGCCCTGCAGGTGGATTAATTCATCTTGGGGATGGGATCTATATCCGCGACGAATAGCAGGGGTTGGTACGGGGTTGCAGGCTTGGTTTTAAGGATTTTGATATGACATTGAATGAGTTATCAGAGAAATTATGGGACAATGTTGAACGGGTGGCTAAGTATTTGCTGCCACCACCTAATGCGCGTTTAGATGGGCAGGAGTGGGTTGCTGGAAATGTCCACGGTGAAGCAGGGAAAAGTTTAAAGATCAACTTAGCAGGCAAAAGAGTTTGGTCTGATTTTGCTACAGGGGAGGGTGGTGACCTGCTCGATTTGTGGGTGCTTGTTCGTAATTGCAGTTTGCATCAAGCGATGGCGGAAGCTAAACAATTTCTCGGTATTCACGATACAAATCACCACTTTGCAGCCAAGCAAAAAAAGGCATTTTCAAAACCTGATCGCAAGGTGCTCGCAAAGCATGTTCGTAAGACAACGAACTGTTTCGAATATCTAGAAGGGCGAGGCATTAGCAAGGCAACCGCAGAAGCTTTTGGCGTCTGTGATGCTGTCGTCTGGTCGCATGATGAAAATCGCGAGCTTCCTGCAATTGCATTCCCGTACAAGCGAGACGGTGAGTTATTGCAAGTAAAGCGCATCGGTATTGAGCGTCCGAATGGGAAAAAAGTCATCATGGCTGAGGCTAACTGTGAGCCTTGCCTATTTGGTTGGCAGGCAATGCCAAATAATGCCAGAGTTTTGATTTTGTGCGAAGGTGAAATTGATTGCATGAGCTATCACCAGTACGGACTACCAGCCCTGTCGGTGCCATTCGGAGGCGGAAAGGGCGCAAAACAGCAGTGGATTGAATTTGAATACCACAACCTAGATCGCTTTACCGAAATTTGGTTATCACTCGATAATGACGAAGTCGGGCAGATCGCCGCAAAAGAAATCGCCAGTCGATTGGGTGAGCATCGTTGTCGCATGCTTAAATTGCCGAAAAAGGACATCAATGAATGCCTACAGGCAGGCATGACCGAAGATGAGTTATTTCGCTACATTGAAACAGCGGCATATTTCGATCCCGAGGAACTCTATAGCGCTCGGGAGTTTTATCAAGATGCTGTTGATGCGTTTTACGGAAAAGAACAATACTTGTTCAGAACGCCGTGGGAGCCGCTCAATTATAACTTTAGCTTCCGAGAGGCTGAGTTAACTGTTATCAACGGGGTAAATGGTCATGGCAAAACGGAAGTTGTTGGGCATATTATGCTTGAGGCTATGCGCCAGCAAACTCGTGTCTGCGTAGCATCTTTAGAGCTTAAGCCAGGTCAGTTATTAAAGCGGTTAATAAGACAAACCACGTGCTCTGAAAAGCCGCCGATAATGGAAATAGATTCCTCGTTTGGGTTTTATGATGATCGTCTTTGGGTGTTTGGTTTAACTGGTACAGCCAAAGCGGAGCGCTTACTTGAGATATTCGAATATGCTCATCGTCGATACGGTGTAAAACTGTTTGTCATTGACAGTTTGATGAAGTGCGGTATTGGGGAAGAAGACTACAACGGGCAAAAAGCCTTTGTTGATGCGCTGTGTGATTTTAAAAACAAAACTAACAGCCATGTCATTTTAGTCACTCATAGCCGTAAATCTGATAGCGAAGAAAAGCCCACAGGAAAGATGGACGTCAAAGGCACAGGGGCAATTACTGACCTCACGGATAATTTGATGATTATTTGGCGCAACAAGGCTCGTGAGCGAGTAGTTCAAAAAAAAGAGTCTGGCGTCATGCTCACAGACAAAGATCTTGAAAAACTAGAGATGTCAGCCTCAACGCTATTTATTGAAAAACAACGAAATGGCGAGGGATGGGAGGGGGCAATTGGGTTGTATTTAAACAAACGTTCACACCAATTTTTAACTCAAGAGGATGCTGACCCTTATAACTACATTAGCAACATGCCTGCCTCTCACTATGATGAGGATTGGCGAGCGATGTATGTAACTGAGCGCTGAGAGGTGGCTTAATGAAACTCGAAAATGCACTGAAAAACTTTCACCCTAAGTCACCGACATTTGGCAATGTAGCAGGTTGCACCTCCCCTGACCGAATAACGGGAACGGATATCATGGCTGCTATGGGGATGACTGAATCACAAGCTAAGTTCGGCATGACAGCCTTTCTGGCTAAAAATGACATCAGCGAAGAGGATAAATTTTCGACTGTGGAAGCCTTGACCCAATATGCACTTAAAGTAGCGCCTAAATTAGTTCGCAAAGCAGCTGGAAAGAAATTAGGTCACTGTTTAATAGTTCTGGCCAAGATGGCATTTGAAGATTATGCCCGTTCAGCTGGTTCAGTTTGTCAGTGTTCAGTATGTAACGGGAAAGGGTTGATCTACAAAATGAAAGATGTTGTCAAACATCCCGGCATCACTACTCTTGAAGGCGAAACGATTGTTGATCCAAATATCAGAGAGGAGCTAGTTGGTGAGCTATGTCAGGACTGTAACGGAAAAGGTCAGCTAACTAACCGTTGTCGCTGCAAAGGGCGGGGAAAGGTATTAGATGAAGCACAAACCGAGTTACAAGGTGTGCCAGTGTTTAAAGATTGCCCTCGGTGTGCTGGCCGGGGCTTTAAGCGTGTACCGTCGTCGGTGGCATTTAATGCGATAAAGCACTTAGTACCTGATTTGACTCAATCATCGTGGTCACGCAATTGGAAACCATTTTATGAAAAACTTATAAGTAAATGCATTATTGAAGAGAGCATCGCTGAACAGGCATTTAACAAAGTAACCAAATAAACATAACAAGAGGTGGTGCTCTTGAACTATTAACATTTAATGTAATAATTAGTTATGTTTTTGTGTAAAAATCGAACTAAATTAGCAATCTGTCAAGCATATTTTTAAGGTGTAGATATTATTCCTGTTAATGATTAATATAAATCTTAAATTTATTGCGAGGGACAGGTATGGATATTTGGGTTGGTTTGGCAAATACAGCGTTAGGTGCATTCATAACAATTATTGGCCAGTTTATTATGCTTTGGATCTCAGGAAGAATAGAGCGACAAAAAAGAAAAGCAGCTGAACATAACTTAGTCATTGATATAATAGTGGAGTTATCGTCGTTTATTCGTTCTTGTGATAGATATATGAGCTCTGATATATACCAGAAACAAGGCGATGATCGTTATTATATCAATGTAAAAGATTATCCTGCATTTAGTTTAAATAAAGATACGGATTTTAGTTTGATGGGTATTAACTTTGCCGTCAGGCTTAAAACTATTTCAGTCAAGTTGATTGAAATAAAAAGAGAACTATCTGATGCGCAGGATAATTATTCTCTTTATGAGACCGAGGAACTCTTTGACTACGCAAAAAAATTGTATGGGGAAATAAAAGGGGATGCGATTAAACTAAAAGAAGATATATGTAAAAAATACGGTCATGTATTCAACATGTAGATTGTTAAGTTTATCATCCATAATATTTCTATAAAACACTAACGTTCAATGCGCGGAATTCATGGGTTTTACTTACAATTTAAATCAGTTTAGAAATTGTTCAATCAACATATTGGATATTTGGCCAAAATACGAGGAGATATACAGGGAGTTAGAATAAAGCCAAATTTTTCTATTTAGGAATTGTTTTTTGCATAAAATTGGCTTATCATCTTCTAATAATGGACATTCTATACCTAGTCGCATTAAACAAATTCAAGACCTCGCTTCGGCGGGGTTTTTTGTTGCCTGAAATGATAGGCGTAGACGTAAAGCCATTGACCAGCTACTGCAACCTTTTTCGCGTACTTGCTGGTCGTTTGCCGTACTGGACAAAAAGCCAGCCCTTACACCGAGCGCGATAAGCTGTCAGATGAAGAGTGTTAAGAAAACGGGATTATAAAAAAAGCCACCAACTTTTTAGGATGGTGGCAAAGGATCGTTGAGAGCAACGCCCGATGAGCAAGAACAGCCAAAATACTTAGTCGCAGTTATTTTAACCAACCAATTTAAAAAAAGAAACAGGTTTTATCTGATGTTCTATTTATAACTGGTTGATATTGTTCCGTTATGGGAATTCCCATATCGCCAATTAAAGCTGTAAGGATTGCTTGCAAGTTTCACATTCAAGAGGTCGCCTAGTGCGGCCTTTTTCGTATACAGCCGCCACAGACTCGACTGCTAACCTTTACCCTCGCTAATGAACTGTGCGCGGCTTTCTATTTAAGAGAGGTAGTTATGAGCAATCAAAATGAAGGTGAATTTTTAGGCGTTATTGTTACTAATGGTAATTTAAGCCTAGAAGAACGGGTGGCAGCATTAGAGCTTGCATCACATCAACAAGGCGAGGTTATCTCCACCTTAATCGATAGAATGGGTAAATCGCCAGAAGGTGGAGATGATGTTATTTTTGTAGATAAATTAACAGCACCTCCAATGAAGCTCCGTTCTTAGTAATTACAATTGAACAAACTTACCTTGTTCTTGAGCATTCCCTTTTAATTGCTCAGCAAGGAATTTTAGTTTTTCTTTTACGCTATCATCAAACCCTTGATGATCAGCCATTGCCACAATTAAATCGGCGAGCGTAACTGCATTATCACGTGGAATTACACATCCGAGATATCCGAATGCAATTCGAAGTGCTGCAACTTCATCTTGTATTTCTCTAAGTGTTTTATCTTTTTCAGTAATCGTCATAAAAGTCCTCACACCGAAGTTAATCAGCCATCGCTTCGGTAAGTTACATAGGGCTTAACATTTAACTTATCTCAAATGCTGATTAAATTCATTAATCCAAATCCGGTCATCTAATGGTGGCTTTCTATTAACTAATCAGGACTACATATATGCAAGAGCCGTTAACAGGCACAGCAACCGCCTCGTTAGCGGGTGTCTCTATTGTAGGTCTCTATTCAGGTATGGACGCAGGCGTTGTAATCGGTGCGTTCGCAGGGGCGGTGATATTTGTATTGTCTGCTCATGATATCCGGCTGTTAAAGCGATGGGCGTATTTCACGGTTGCATTTGCGATTGGGATATTAGGCGCTGATTTCATGTCGTCACTACTGAGTGGCATTGTCGGAGATAGAGAAGTCGATCGCTCTGTTGGTGCAATGTTCTCATCGGCTGGTTTGGTTGGTGTTTTGGTAACAATATCTAAACCCGGTGCGCTAACTGACAGTATCAACAACGTTATTAACAACCTGATAGATAAATTCAGAGGAGGTGGAAGATGACCATCTCAATGTTTTGGATTTACGTCAATTTTTTCTCATGCTTATTCGCTGTTATTCGTCTTGTTAACTATGAGCGTAATGGCGCTAAATACAAATTCTTTCCGTCACTTATAGCATGGGTTCTCATTGTTATGCTTGGTTCTATCCCACTACGCATATTAACGAATGACTACGCGCATGCAGATCCATTTGAAGTCGGAATCAATATCACGCTATGCGCACTAATAATTCTTAGTCGTGGGAACGTGATGCAAATATTTAGAGGGGTTAGTAAAAATGACACTCGGTGAGAAACAACGAAAATTCACCCGCATGATTGCGGACTTAATTATCTTTGCCTACGACAACGGATATGAGCTGACGTTTTCAGAAGCATACCGAACGCCTGAGCAGGCACAGTTAAATGCCAAATCAGGTGCGGGCATTAAAAACAGCTTACACACACAACGCTTAGCTGTGGATTTCAACCTATTTAAAGACGGTAAATATCTAACAGCATCAAGTGATCATAAATTGCTTGGCGAATACTGGGAATCTATCGGCGGTACGTGGGGCGGTCGATTCAATGACGGTAATCACTACTCGTTAGAACACAATGGCGTGAAGTAATATGAAGTCGATCATCTGGAAGGGCTTCTCTTGGGTGATGGAAAATATGACTGCTGTTGGAATGGTTATTTTTGTTGGAATGTTTCTTGTTGAGAGCATAAAAAATACTTCTCTGGAGCATGAGAATAAGCTTCTCACTAGCCAGCTATCAACAAGCCAGCTACTAAACCAAGTAACCCAATCAGCAATAACTCTTCACTATCAAGCATCACTCGACAACATCAAAGCAAAGCAATTAGAGGACTCAGAACATGTCAAAGTTAAGACTGTTATCAAAACAGTACTCAAAGACAATGAGTGCGCTAATACTGCTGTGCCTGACGATGTTGTTAGTGAGTTGCACAAGTACAAAAGAGGTATTGATTCCCGTTCAGTCTCCACCAATACCAGCACAGTTAACCGCTGATTGTCCTCAGCCTGATATTCCTGAAAAAGTGGACTGGGGCGACATGCCACAACTGCTAGTTGATGCGATGAATTCAATAGCAAAGTGCAATTTAGATAAGAAAGCCATTCGAGAGATTGAATCGGCTAGAAATAATTCAATATCACATTAGAACGGAGTGTTTAAAATGAACAAATCATTAGGTCAAAAATTAGTTGGTATTGGCTTTAACCCATCATCATTATCAACAGTAGATGAAGTCAAGCAGAAATCAGCTGAACTTATCGATTTAGTGCGTGACAGTATGGAAAGCGCTACATCAGAAGAAGCATTGATGATTCACAATGAAGCCATGCGCCGTATTGTGGATGCTCAAATGTGGGCTGTAAAAGCTATCACTTGGAAAGATTAACTCTCGACAAGAAAGCAATACGGGAAATTGAACAACAAAGAAATGCCCCAGATATCGAGGCAAAGTAGAGAATAATAGTTCATGAATGTAACGTCACTATACGTTAATCGTGAATAACCACAACATTAAAAAGGTAGTAATCTCAAGTAGATATTACAAATCTGAGCCTCGCAAAATAGCGGGGCTTTTTAATGGAGAAATATCATGGCAACGCAGGGTTTTGATAAGCCAGATCAATTCCGGGAAGAACTGGATAAAAGCATTCCGAAAGAATAAAAAAAGCCCACACACCGCGGGCTAAAATACATATATAAAATAAAATGAATATCCGCGCTAAATGTAGTTGACGCATTCAAAATATGCAAGCGAATAATGAGCCTCTGAGAAATCAGGGGTTTTTAATGGCAAAAAAAGCCCCTGGTGTTGAGGCTTGAAAAGGAAATAATCTTTGCTGTGTACATCTTAAGGACGGCACTAATTCTATACAGAGTTTATTCAATTAGTTACATGGTAGTTAAAAATAAGTTTAATTATGTAAATTTATTTATCTTCCAATGAATCAGAGGCTTTTTAATAGGTGTAATTATCCCACCATTTAAGGGGGTGATCGCTATCTTGACTGCTAGGAACAGACTAGAAGTTGCTTAGCAGAGTATCGCTAAGCTGCGAACTCTACGCATTTCACCGCTCATTCACAGAGCAATTCTAAAACGTCGAATCCAATCACTTTGATATGAGCCTTCGAGGAAGTCAGTTATAGCTGGCGAGCTTCGACGGGCTGATTTCCTATGTGAACGAGGGTTCATTTCAAATGAAGGTAATACGTATGAATAATATTATTCCTCTCGAATATGATGGGCACCCTGTGCGTTTTAATAACGACGGATGGATCAATGCTACCGATATAGCAGCTAAATTTGGGAAAGTGCCCAATGAGTGGGTCAGGCTTCCTGAAACAATAGCCTATATTCAAGCACTTGAAGGTAGATACGGGAAAATCCCGTATGTAAAAACTAGCAAAGCTAGGAAAGATAGGGGTGGCGGAACATGGCTGCACCCAAAACTAGCAGTGCGTTTCGCTCGCTGGCTGTCCGTTGATTTTGAAATATGGTGTGATGAACAAATTGATGCTCTTATCCGTGGTAATATGCCAGTTTATAATGATGAGAGAATCAATGCGATATTCTTACTTGATAAGCCAACATCATGGGAGAAGCGCTTTCAACAATCTTTCTATCAAGCATTAAGCCGAATGTCTGGTTTGCCTTATTCTGGTCATGTTGGTGGTTGTCCATCGCGATTCGGGATGATAACAGCTAAGTGGGTATACCAAGCCGTGTTGCCTGATTCTGTTTATGAAGAAGCTAAGCAGATGGCAAAGGACAGTAAAGATAAAATACACCAATACCTAAAACCAGAAGCTTTACAACTGGTGCAGGATCAATTAGTTGCTGTCACTACTTTAGCTAACGGTTGCATTGACTATAAAGACTTTGAAGCTAGATGTGTTCAGGCTTTTGGTAAGTCAGGAATGCAAGGGCTTCTAGTTTTTCCAAGTCATCAACAGTCATCACACTCTGCAACATTACAATAGGCCCTAGCGGCCTTTTTTATTTTATAAAATTCTACAAACGTCATTCTAAGAGTGGCGTTAATAGAGATTTATATAGGTTTTTGTTACTGGCGGTCTCGGAATTTACGAGACCCATATAAATAAACCTAGAATAATATTCCAAATAGCCATCAGTTAACCGCTGGTGGCTTTTTCATTTATGGAGACAATCATGTCAGATAGAAAGACGATTCATCTAAAAGTATCGGTAGACACAACCGACTTAGATAAGCTGGAAGCACAACTAAAGCGCATTAAAGAGTTGATGGGTAGTGCAGGATTGAAGCAGCCAGCAAGCGTTGGGTTTGATGCTGATGTATTCCTTATTACAAACGGGCAAGTGTTTCTTAATGAAGCATGTATTGCAAAAGGAACAGTCACAAGCGCAAAAATTAATGGTGTAAAAGTTACACGAGAAGATAAGCAGCGAGAAGAAAATGTTTTTCGTGGTGATATTAAGGTTGAACCTGAATGCTCCGTTACTTTGCCTAATGTGGTCGCTAGTATTCAAGAAACTGCAGAATTGATTAATAAATCCCAAAGCGAGTACGAAGAAACCGTGAAGCGGATTGACCAGCAATTCTGTGAGATGCAATCACAAATAAACAATATTCAATGCTCATCAGCCGCCAGTGAGCAATCGATGGCACAACACATTTCAGGGTTGAAACGTCAGCTTATTCAGCTAAACAAAGGGCTTGAAGAAATGCGACTGAAAGATAGCGCCAATACAGACTCTATCATCAGCTTAAGACAAGCTATGGAGCAGCAAGAAAAGTCGATGGCTGAAGCTATAATCAAAACGGTTGCTACTGATCTGTGCCGCGGTGGTACTTTGTCGCGCATGTTATGAAGAAGCCAAATGTTTATGGCGGTCGATGGGCGAAGGTCAGGCTTAGCTATTTAGCCAAGCATCCCTTATGTGTGATGTGCCAAGAGCAAGGGCGCGTTACTGCCGCAACCGTCGTCGACCATATCATCCCTCACAGATTGAAGGATGCGCTTGATTCAGGTAACCCTGAACAGATAGCCAAAGCTCAAAAGTTATTCTGGGATACCAACAACTACCAAAGTCTATGTGCACCACATCATAACTCCACTAAGCAACGGATGGAGAAGAGCGGTATTGTTGTCGGCTGTAGTGAGGATGGCATGCCGCTTGACCCTAATTCGCATTGGAATAAATAATATGATATTACCTGAGCTGCCTGAACCCAAAAGCAAGACTGATGCAATTACGAACGCTAAAATCTATGCAACAAGTATCAATGAAAGCGGCTTGTTGAGTGAACTTAAAGAAATGCGAATTAAGCTAGAAAAAGAAAACGCCCCTTCTTGGTTTATTAAAATCGTTGATCGAGAATTGAGTCGCATCTTATTTAGCTTGCGAGCTCTTTTTGAATGGAAACATCCTGTGGATTCATCTGATCGAGCAAGTGAAATAGTTATTCGTATCTATGGCGTACGAGATAGGATGTTAGCGTTTTTGAACCCAGAGTGCTTAGCATTAATAGATAGTAGCTTGGTAGATGAGTGGCTAGATATGGACAGCGAAAGAAAACCACTAAGAAGCCAAAACGAAAGGAAGCAAGTGAAGTTATCAAAGCTTTATCGAGACGATGCGTTTGTAGGATTTGGATTATCAGTGGATGGAGTTCTGCTGAGCAATCAAACCTTACTTCGTATAGAGCACTCAAATGGACGTCACCCACCACAAGTGACAGTTGTATTTAATTCACATAAAGATTTAACCGTAGACGCTCCTGATATTCACTTGAAATAGTTTCAATATGAAATCATAACGGTAGGGGAGGGTAAAAAGTTCAAAACCTTTACCCTGAATTACCGACCGCTAACCTTCGAAATAACGCTAACCCGATTTTTTTCCTTTTTTTACGAGGCACTAATGGCAGGAAAACGAAAGCGCTCCGACAGTGTGAGCGCTGAAATTCAAGCCATGCAAAATGCTGCCGCTGATACCATCGAACCGCCACGCCATGCAGGTTTGGAGAAAAAAGCGGAGCCATTTTGGCATGACAATATCCGCTCGAAAGCCCTAGACAGTTGGACACCCTCTGACCTGTTGGCGGCGGTAGAATTAGCCAATAATCAGCTCTATATCACCGTTTTACGGCGTGATTTACGCAAAGAAGAGCGAATGCGAGGTGAGGAGCGCAACGAAGCGCTGATCAAAGATTTGCGCAAGCAGATCGTGGAGTTACAGCGTACGGTGCTTGCACAACGCCGTGATTTACAAATCCATTCTCACGCCACTAACGGCGAAAGTCGTGACCAACGCAATCGAAACAAAAACGATGCCAATGCCAGAAACACCCTGAATAATATGCAGGATGATGATCTACTGGCGGCTCCCATGCATTAAGGAGGAACCATGACACGAGGTGAACGTGTTATCGCGTTTATTGAGCGTTACTGTATTGTTCCCGAGGGGGAGCTATTAGGCCAACCTATGCGGTTGGATGATTTCCAAAAGCGGTTTATTTTGGCGATCTACGATAATCCACATCGCACGGATAAAGCCTATTTAAGTATTGCCCGTAAGAACGGGAAAACAGGGTTGATCGCCGGTATTTTACTGGCGCATTTGATTGGCCCTGAAGCGGTGCAAAACTCACAAATTGTCAGCGGCGCCATGAGCCGAGAGCAAGCCGCAATCGTGTTCAATTTGGCAGTGAAGATGATCAACCTGAATCCGAAGCTGCAAGAGATTGTCCACATTATCCCCAGTGGTAAGCGATTAGTGGGTAAACCGTGTAATGTGGAGTATCGCGCCTTGTCCGCCGAAGGGAAAACCGCGCACGGCTTATCGCCTGTTTTGGCTATTCTTGATGAAGTCGGGCAGATAGTGGGGCCGCACAGTGAGTTTGTGGATGCCATTGTCACTTCGCAAGGGGCACATAAAAACCCCTTACTGATTGCGATCAGTACGCAAGCCGCGAGCGATGCTGACTTATTCAGTATTTGGCTCGACGATGCAAAAAACTCTAAAGATCCACACATTGTGTCTCATGTGTATGAAGCTGATAAAGATGCGGATGTGTTAGATCCCGAAGCATGGAAAGCCGCGAACCCTGCGCTGGGTAATTTCCGCTCCTTGGATGATATGAAACGATTAGCGGAGATGGCTTCACGCATGCCGTCGAGTGAAAACACCTTTCGTAACCTGAATTTAAATCAGCGTGTTTCCACGGTATCGCCGTTTATTTCCCGTTCGGTGTGGGAGTCTTGTCAATCACCGGTTCAACCGATTGTCGGCAAATGTTATGCCGGCCTTGATTTGTCAGAATCGAAAGACTTAACCGCCTTAGTGGTGATTGGTCAGTCTGCCGATGGCAAATGGAACCTGTATCCGTTCTTTTGGACTCCGAAACAGACACTATTAGACCGTGCAAAAACGGATCGTGTGCCGTATGACGTGTGGGCGAAACAAGGCCTACTTCGCACGACCCCCGGCTCTATGGTTGATTACGATTATGTCGTGAAAGATATCGCGGAAATTCTGGCTGATTTTGATATTGAAGTCATTGCGTTTGACCGCTGGCGTATCCAAATGTTTAAGAAGGCGGCTGAAAATATCGGTTTAAGTCTGCCGCTGGTTGAATTTGGGCAGGGCTACAAAGACATGGCACCTGCACTGGATAAGCTTGAGCAAATGTTACTGAACAAACAAATCCGGCACGGTAATCACCCCGTGATGAACATGTGCGCTGCGAATGCCATTACTGTCAAAGATGCGGCGTCTAACCGTAAATTAACCAAAGAAAAATCCACAGGGCGCATGGATGGCATGGTGGCCTTTGCCATGGCGGTCGGGGCTTCAAATGGTGTTGAGGTTGAGCGTGGGGACGTCGATGGCTTTTTTGATGATCCAATCATGGTAGGGTTCTAATGGCCAGACGAAAATCACAACGCAAAGCTCGGCAGCTACAGGCTAGCCAGCAAAAAACGCCGGCAGGGATTGATACTCAAGATTTATTAAAAGCGCTAGGCGGGATAAGCAGTAGTGGGAAGACCGTATCAACAGATAAGGCGCTACAGCTTTCTGCTGTCTGGTCTTGCGTTCGGCTCCTGAGTGAGTCGATTTCAACACTGCCTTTAAAAATCTATTTGCACCAAGAAGATGGCTCACGGGTGATAGCGAAAGATCATCCGGCTTATCGGGTATTGTGCCGACGACCCAATGCAGAGATGACTCCATCACGCTTTATGTTGATGGTTGTTGCCAGCCTTTGTTTACAAGGTAATGCGTATATTGAAAAACGCTATATCGGTGGAAAGCTGGTTTCCTTGCAGCCATTATTGCCACAATTAGTGACGGTAAAGCGACTTGATAATGGCCTGTTGGATTATCAATGCGTGGAGCAAGGGGGGAAGAATCGGCCTATCCCCGTTAAAAACATGATGCATATTCGTGGGTTTGGGTTAGACGGGGTTGTTGGTCTCACGCCGATCCAGGTGGGGCGCAATATCTTAGGTTCGGCGATAGCTACCGATGAAACGGCCGCTAAGATTTTTCGCAATGGCTTGCTCGCATCAGGCTTCTTATCCTCAAAAACAGCACTAACTAAAGAGCAGCGCGAAAAGTTGCGGGGTTACTTGAACGCATTTATCAGCTCTGAAAATGCAGGCAAGTTGATGATTTTGGAAAATGACCTGTCCTATAACGGCATTTCCATGAATCCCGAAGATGCGCAGCTATTGCAGAGTCGCTCATGGAGCATTGAGGAAATTTGTCGCTGGTTCCGGGTGCCGCCTTTCATGGTGGGGCATGCCGATAAACAGAGCAGCTGGGCATCCAGTGTGGAAGGGATGAACATGCAGTTTCTGACCAACACCTTGCGGCCGTTACTGGTCAATATTGAGCAAGAAATCAACCGTTGCCTGCTTGATAGTGATGATGATTATTACGCTGAGTTTTCAGTTGAGGGATTGCTCCGTGCGGACAGTGCGGGTCGCGCTGCATACTACACGACGGCATTGCAAAACGGGTGGATGAGCCGAAATGACGTAAGACGGCTCGAAAACTTACCCCCCATTGAAGGGGGAGACATCTATACTGTTCAGCTCAACCTGACGCCCATTGAACAATTGGGAAAAGACACATTGCGTCATGATCCTGAACAGCTCAAGGCGCAAATCACAAATTGGTTGTTCCCTGAGGGTGCTCCCACAGTTCAACACAACTCACCTCATATCGAGGAGTAATTTAAATGAAAAAAAGTCATCTGCCAGTTGCACTGGAGGATCGCCCCTGCACATCGATTAGCTATGAGCTTAAACCCAAGGCGCTGGATAAATGGAATAGCGGTATTCGTGCCGCCAGTTCGGATAACACTATTTCGGTGTTGGATGTGATTGGTGAGGATTTTTGGGGGGAAGGCGTTACCGCTAAGCGGATTTCTGCCGCCCTCCGCGCTATCGGAAACCAAGATGTTGTTGTCAACATCAATAGCCCGGGTGGGGATATGTTTGAAGGATTGGCCATCTATAACCTGCTTCGTGCACACAATGGTAAAGTCACCGTTAACATTCTCGGTATTGCAGCCTCAGCCGCTTCTGTTATTGCCATGGCGGGCGATGAAATCAGAATGGGGCGTGGTGCTTTTTTGATGATCCATAACTGCTGGGCTGTGGGGGTCGGCAATCGCCATGACTTTGCGAAGTTGGCGAATGATCTGGCTCCTTTCGATAAATCCATGTCGGATATCTACGTTGCGCGTAGCGGTCTGCCAGAAGAGACCATCAGCCAGATGATGGATAACGAAACCTATATTGGTGCGAATGATGCGATTGAGAAAGGCTTTGCCGATAGCCTGCTCGCTGCCGATGCTATGGATGATGGCGATGAAAGCCCACAAGCGGCTATCCGTAAATTAGATGCCTTACTGGCTAAAGCTAAAACACCACGCTCTGAACGGCGAAGGCTCATCAGTGCGTTAACACGAAGTATGCCGAGCGCTACTTCAGATCCTCACGGTATGCCAAGCGCTACCACTGACATTAATCCCGAAACGCTTTCTGAATTGGAAAAGGCAGTCAATGCTTTTGCCACTGTTAACTAATTGGAGACACTATGTCTGATACAAATGAATTACTGAAAAACCTGTCGGCTAAAATTGAAGAAGCCAACGGTAAATTTAATGCTAAAGCCGAAGAAGCGCTAAAAGAAGCGCAAAAAGTAGGCAGCCTTAGCGCGGAAACTAAGGCCGCGGTCGACAAGATGGCGACAGAGCTCAATGCGCTGCGTGAGTCTGAAAAAACACTGAAAGCTTCCTTAGGCGAGTTGGAGCAACATGTCGCTCAAATGCCGCTAGGTAACGCGGTTCAGGCTGCAAAAAGTATCGGTCAGCAAGTCATTTCAGCCGACGTGTTGAAAGATATTAATTCCAGCATTCAGGGCAACAAGCGAATTTCGGTTCCCGTTCAGGCTGCATTGACCTCGGTTGATGTTGCAGAAGGCGTGGTTGAGCCACAACGCTTACCGGGAATTGATGTTGCGCCGAAACAACGCTTATTCATTCGCGATTTAATTGCTTCTGGGAAGACAACCTCACCGGCCATTTTCTGGGTGCAACAAACGGGATTTACTAACGCGGCTACCGTGGTGCCGGAAAATACCACCAAGCCGTACAGCGACATTCAGTTTGCAACCAAAATTACGCCGGTCACGACGATTGCACATATGTTCAAGGCGTCTAAGCAGATCTTGGATGACTTTGCACAGTTGCAGTCATTGGTGGATGCTGAAATGCGTTACGGCTTGAAGTTTGTCGAAGAGCAAGAAATTTTGTTCGGTGACGGCTCTGGCGCGCATTTGCACGGTATCATCCCGCAGGCGTCTAAGTTCAAGGCGGAGTTTGAAGTCGATAAACAAAACGGCATTGATGATTTGCGTTTGGCTATGCTGCAAGCACAGTTAGCGCGTTTCCCAGCAACAGGGCACGTTCTGCACTTCATCGACTGGGCGAAGATTGAACTGCTGAAAGATTCACTGGGTCGCTACATTCTGGCGAATCCGTCGGCATTAACAGGGCCAACGTTATGGGGCTTGCCCGTCGTGGTCACGGAAACTGCCGCATTTAAAGGTAAGTTCTTAACCGGTGCCTTCAACGCGGGCGCTCAGCTTTTTGACCGAGAAGAAACCAACGTGGTGATTTCAACTGAAAACGCGGATGACTTTGAGAAAAACATGATCTCTATCCGTTGTGAAGAGCGTTTGGCATTAGCCGTGAAGCGTCCAGAGGCGTTTGTTTACGGCGATTTTACAGCGCCTGCGTCGGGTGAGTAATCCACTTAGGCGGCCTTTGCGGTCGCCTTTCTTTTGGGAGCATCGAAATGAAACTAAAGCTATTGCGCCCCATTTGCTTTGGCGGTGGCGTGGCCGTTGAAGGTGATGAAATTGAGACAACTGAGCAGCATGGGCGTGAATTGATCCAAAAAGGCTATGCCTCTGACAGTGTTGTCAATCACACTACTGGACAGTCGAGCACAAAGCAAACGAAGGCGAAAAAGGAGAAATAATGCTTTCTCTTGAACTCGTTAAAGCGCATTGCAATATCGAGGCTGATTTTACTGATGATGATAAGTTACTGGCTGTTTATACAGCGGCTGCCGTGAAGTATGTCGAAAACTACACGCGGCGGAAATTGTATGAAAGCGAATCATCTACCGGTTATCAGGACGATCCCGAACCATTACTGCTAAGTGATGATGTCAAAAACGCCATGCTATTACTGATTGGTCAATGGTATGCCAATCGGGAAAATGCGGTGATTGGGTCGTCTTTCTCATCCCAGCCTCTCGCGGTTAGCGCGCTACTTCAACCTTACCGTATTTATGGTTTATAAGGAGGTGGGATGCAAGCAGGGCGATTACGACACAAAGTCACCTTTCAGAAAAACAATCCTGTTGAATTACCGTCAGGCACTTATGTGGATAATTGGCAAGATATTGCCTCGGTTCGGGCAGAAGTGAGAATGATTAGCGGTCGCGAGTTACTGGCAGCGGATGCAGAGATGGCCGAAGTGACTGTGCGTGTTTGGTTGCGTTATCGGGCGGATATTACCCCAGCATGCCGCATGGTCTACCGTGGGCTGAATTACGATATCCAATCCGTGATCCCTGATGTTAAATTCACACGTCTTGAGTTGTTGTGCAAGCAAGGAGTTTCCGATGGTTGATGTGAGTATTGATTTTGGCGGACTCCATGACGTTTCTAGGGAGTTGGAATTACTTAGTCAGGCAGAAAGTAACAGAGTATTGCGACAGGCGGCTTATGCGGCAGCGAGTGTGCTACGTGATGAAGCCAGAGCGAAAGCCCCAAAGCGTACAGGGAAACTGGCCAAAAACATTGTTGCAGGCAATCAACGCGGCCGTCAGCGTGGTGAGGTCTCGGCAGGGGTTTATGTTCGAGGCACCAATAAAGCGGGAACAAACAGTGATAGTAAGATGAAAGCGGATGATCCGCATAACGCTTACTATTGGCGCTTTCTTGAGGAGGGAACGTCAAAAATGCCCCCGCACCCCTTCATTCGCCCTGCATTTGACAGTAAAGCGGATGAAGCGGCAGAGTTTGCGATCAGCAAGTTAAATCAGGCCATTGATGAGGTACTGCGACGATGACCGAAGGCGATATCATCCCCCTGTTAAAACCGGTTTTGCCGAACAAGGTCTTTTCTTATGTTGTACCACAAAACAAACCCGTCACAGCGCCTTGGTGCGTTTTGTCTATTTACGATATCCCGAGTGATGTCTTTAGTGGGCAGGCGGAAACCATGACCAATATTCAAATTGATGTTTATGCCAATACAGTTGACGAAGCGCGGATCATTCGTGATGGGATGCGGCAAGCGATTAACGTATTGAACCCTACATCAATAACGGAGCGGCAATCTTATGAGTCGGACACAAAGCTTTTTCGCGCCACCCTAGAATGTCAAGTTTGGCAATAACTTCAAATTACCCTCACAAGCTGCTTCGGCAGCTTTTTTTATGTCTATAGGAAATTAAAGAATGGCTAAATATGAAAAAACGCAAGGCACCAAAATCAGTGTATCTAGACTGGCAGCAACGGATATTACTGCAGTCGAAACAGATTCGGTGTCGATTGATTGCTCAACGAAAGAAATTAGCTATACGGGCGGTCAAAAGGCCGACATTGATGTTACAACACTATGCTCTACCGAGCAGGAGACCATAAACGGGCTGCCAGCTCAGGCGGAAGTGACTATCAGTGGTAACTGGACACCTGACGAGGGTCAGGAGGTGTTACGTCAGGCGTATGACGACGACACGATTCATGCCTTTAAAGTGGTTTTTCCCTCGGGTAATGGTTACGTCTTTTTAGCGGAGGTGCGTCAAAATAGCTGGTCAGTTTCCACTGGTGGCGTTGTTAGCGCTTCATTTACGCTGCGCTTGAAAGGTAAGCCAACGCCCGTCGTAAAAGGCAAGTCAGCACCAGCAACGCAGTCTCAACCGACCGGAGGCACTAAGTAATGGCAAAGAAAACCTTAAACTTGCGTGATGTCGCCCTGAATGCTGCAAATTCATTTCGCACTAAAAAAGTACACGTCCCTGAGTGGGGTTCTGATGTTGTATTGCGCGAGCCGTCGGTCTCTATCTGGCTGAAATGGCTAAAAGAGCACCGCGATTTGGGGGAGGCGACCGAAATGAGTACGGAAGAGGTGGTGAAGCGTAACCTTGAAACGGATGTTGAGTTCCTGATCAACGTCCTGCTTGACGAAGATTTAACCCCGGTTTTTACCCCCGAAGATAAGGGCGAGGTACTGAAAATTTACGGCCCCGTTCATGCACGGTTGGTTAATCAGGCTTTTCAACTCATTACCAGCACGAATGAGGCAGAAAAAAAGTCCGTGAGCCTGCACTAAAGTTCTTGCTCACCTTGGCCTTACGGCTAGGGAAAACCCTCTCTGAAATCAGTCAGATGCCTGCCAGTGAATTACAGCTCTGGTGGGCATTTGATTCGATAAACCCCATTGGTGATGCGCGTCAAGATGTGCATGCAGCCCAAATTACAGCCGCTATTTTTAATGCTCAAGGGGTCAAGACAACCTTGAACGATACGCTGCTCCGGTGGGATGTCGAGAGTGTGCAGGCGGAGGAGCAAGCAGGGTCGGGATTAGAAGATTTTTTTGCATCATTATCAGGGTAGCGATTTTGCTGAGGGGTTTTTATGTCAAAACTTCGTGAACTTATTATTAAAATTTCGGCTAACTCAACCAGTTATCAGGCTGAAATCGCACGCGCCAGCCGAATGGGAACGGATTATTATCGTTCGATGGGGGCAAACAGTCGTCGCCTTGAGCGTGAATTACGTGCTCAGCGTCAGGCATTAAGTGACATCAATAGGCAACTAGCCACTGTCACTAACACCGCTAAGATGATGTCAGGGGCGTTAGCGGGCTTCTTTTCGGTATCAACGCTGATCACCGTTGTTGATGACTGGGGGCAGATGTCCGCACGGATAAAAATGGCATTAAATTCAGTTGAAGGCGATATCAGTCGTTATGAGGAGCTTCAGCAGCGCTTTTTAACGGTGAGCAACCGCAACGGGAAGGCGATTGAAACGACCCAAGAACTGTATGTCGGTTCAGCCTCAGCCATGAAAGAGCTGGGATATTCCACGGCAAACACGTTGGATTATATTGAATCGTTGTCGTCGGTTTTTACGGCCAATGCGACCAGTGCACAACAAACTGAATCCGCCTATAACGCATTAAACCGCGCGATGGTCACCGGCGTTTTAAAGGGTAATGACTGGCATTCTGTGTTAAATGCCATGCCTTCTGTCGTGGGGGATATAGCCAAAGAACTCTCACGCATGCGCGGTGGCGTTAAAGTCACTGAAAATGATGTAAAGCAAATGGCAGCTAAAAGCGGCATTGCAATGACATTATTTGCCAACGCGTTGATTAATGCCAAAGAGGCGAATAATGCCCTTGCGGACAGCATGGATAACACGGTTTCGGATAGTTTCACCAAGGCGACCAATGCAGCCAAATCTTATTTTGGTGAAATTAACGCCAGTTTTGGGATCACTCGTTCCATGGCGGCAGGGTTAGCTACAATCAGTGAAAACTTTAGCAGCTTTGCGACAGCGGCGATTGCGATAGGGGGAATTGGTTTATCGCGCTATATGGGCAATTTGTCGCTGAGTGCGTATGAAGCTGGTAAAAACATGCTTGTTACAGCGAAAAACAATTATGTTTTGAATGCGGCACAGGCGAAAGGGTTAGAGACCACGCTTGAGAAAATTCGAGCTGACAAGGCATTTGCTATTACCACTCAAGAGTCATTAGCAGCACAGCTACGTGCGGCTCAGACTGAAACTCAGCGTAATGCAATACGTCAACAAATGGCGAAAAACTCAGCCACAATCATTTCTCTTAATCGTGCTGAAAGAGCAACTGTTGACGAGCTTACGGCCGCACAAAATCGCTTGAATTTTGCAGCTAGAGCAGCCAGAGGAACCTTAGCGTTATTAGGCGGACCAGTCGGCGCGGCGATGTTAGCGGGCGGGGCTTTATTTTACTTCTCTCAAAAATCAGATGAAGCCAAGGAAAAACTTGATAGCATGCGCGGCTCTGTTGTGGAAACAATCGAGCAACTACAGCAGTTATCAAAAATCAAACTTGAAATAAAGCTTGATGAGCTAAACGACGATATTCAGATTCTAGAGAAAGAACGCAAGCGTCTTTATGGTGAAGCTCAAAAATATTCTGAAACTAGAGCTGCTGAAATGCAGGCAATAAAAGATGGGGGCGGCGTAGGTAAGTTTCTGGCCGATACATTTGGTACTAGTCCTGATGAGTTTTTGAAAGAAAGGAAAAAGGTTTTAGGGGCATTAGAAGATATAAATCAAGATCTTGATGCCAAAATAAAGAGCCGTGAGAACACTCAAAATATTTTAGCTAGTGGTAAATTTGATATAAAACCTGAAAATAGTAGTGAGTTGCCCGTGCCATCACTCACCAGCAACACAGACAAAGGTAAAAATAAAGCACTTAACGATTATCGGCAGTTGCGGAAATCGATTGAGTCTGAACATTTTTCAAGTCTGCAAAAGATACTTGCTGATGAAAAGGAGAACAACGACAAATTAATTGAGTTGAATAAAAAAGGCTACGTCAGTCAGTCTGAGATGAAGCGTCTAGCGCTACTGAATGAAGAAAATCATCAGCGCAAGCGCTTAGAGCTCGCAGAAAAATACAGTCCTTATGAAGCCATTGTTCGCAAAGAAAAAGAAGCCGCCAAGGAGTTGAACGAACTTCGTCAAGCCAATCTGTTAAGTGAGCAGCAGTATTATACCGCCAGCTTGCAACTGCGTAATGATTACATCAAGCAAAAGTTAACCGAAGAAGCCAACCAAAAGGCCTTACCAAGTTATGAGCTTTCGGGGGAAATTGACCCTGTTGTTAAACTGCAAAACCAGCTTAATGAACAACGAGCATTATATGAGGCCTACCGCAACAATGACTTGATTAGTCAGGAGCGGTACCAGGAACTCATGATTGCAGCAACTAATCGCTCGAAAGAGGCTCAATTAGAAGCTGCAAAAGAGCTTTATGGTGCACAGGGCAAATGGCAGAAAATGCAGATGAACTTGTTGGAAACTGTTGAGCAACGCACTAGCAATGCGTTGACGGGAATATTGACAGGTTCTAAGTCATTTTCTGAAGCGTTGCAAGAGCTATCAGCGTCACTGGCTCAAGCTATTATTCAAGACCTTGTTCGAATCGCCATGCAAGCCATGATAACAAATTCACTGACGGGGTTGTTTGGCGGTCTTGGCGGTTCATCAGCGGGGGCGAGCGCGGGAGCTTCTAGTGCAAATACAGGTGCCATGGGGATGTCTACGAGTTGGCAAAGCTATGTGCCGAACGCTAAAGGTGGAATGTACAACACACCGGGGCTTAGCGCTTATAGTGGTCAAGTTATTGACGCTCCGACATTTTTCCCGTTTGCAAAGGGCGGTGTTCCATCGCTTGGCTTGATGGGTGAGGCTGGTCCCGAAGCCATTATGCCACTGACTCGCGCTAAAGATGGCTCGCTGGGTGTTCGTGCTCAACTCCCTAAAATTGACATGCCTGTTAATGAAAAACCGGCTGGCGGCACAACTATTCAGCAGGAAATTCATGTTCATGGTAATGGTGATGCTGCGCTTGAAGCGGCATTAAGAGAGGCGGCGCGCCAAGGGGCGGAAGAGGGCGCGGCAAAGGCTAAAGCGGATATCATGCGAGATTTTCAAACAAATGGTAAGTTACGAAAAACACTAGGAAAATAATCCATGGATATTTTAACATGGCCTAAAGAGCTAGAACCCTCGGCGCTAGATTGGCAATTGCTGAGTAACTCCAAAACCTTCATTTCGACGTTTACGGGGAGCGCACAAACCGTGCGTTACCCCGGTAGCCGTTGGCGCTGTGATTTAACGCTCAACAATTTAACGGACGAAAAATCACGATTGCTTGAAGTTATTTTGGCGCAACTGGACGGAGAGTCAGGCCGCATTAAGTTGTTTGATTGGCTCAGAACTGGCGTTAGTAATGTAGGGGATCCGATTGTTAACCAGCCAAACCAAACGGGGCGATCTTTATTAACTCGCGGGTGGAAGCCCAACTCGTTAGTGCTAAGAGCCGCTGATAACATCACAATTAATCATGAACTTAAAAAAGTGACTTCTGACGTTATGAGTGATACAGAGGGAAATGCAACTATTATGTTTTCTCCGATGCTTCGTAACTCCCCAGCAATGGGCGATAAAATAGAAGTACGTGAACCCTATGGCATTTTTAAGCTTACTGATAATAATCAAGGCCGATTGCGTCGAGTGCCGGGTGTATTCACATCAACAACCCTTTCTTTTGAGGAGGCGCTTTACTGATGATCTATCATCCTTTTTCAAATGAGATGACTAAGGCAATTAATGAGGGATGTTACATTGTGATTGCGGCTAAGCTAGATCTTAAATCTGGTGTAACGCGTGTTCACACCTCAACAGGTAATTTAATTATCGCTGGAGAGGTCTATCAAGGCGTGGGGCAATTTGGTGCCATTGAAACAGTATCAGAAGAAAATACAACCAGTCCTCAGCAACTTATTTTATCGCTTAGTGGCTTTGACTCCTCGCTCTTAGGTGATGTTATGAATGAGCGTAGTCGGGGGCGTGATGTTAGGCTAATGATGGTTGCGCTTAACGAAGATGGGCAACCCGTACTTGCAGAGGTGCTATTTGCAGGGCAGATTAGCAATATTGGTGTAAGTGCGGGGGATAAGTGTGAGGTGGCTGTTACTGTTTCGAATCGCTTTGAGCGTTGGTCGCAAGGCTTGCCTGATAGGTTTACTGACGAATCGTGGCAAAAACGACATATTGGAGACCGCATATTTCGATATGTAGCCCAAATGGCTGAACGTGCCATTTATTGGGGAAGTAAAAAAGATGCTCCAGCTTTCATCTATAAATAAATGCTGGCATTATAAATAATTACTTCATATTTCTGGTGGTGATTAATGAAAAAAATAGCCATTTTATACATTATGGTAGCCGCATTGCATTTGACCGCATGCGATAAACGCGATGGTGACGCCAACAAAGTCTCCAGTAGCTCAGCTAAAAGCGTTATCGATGACCGGTATATTGGGCCGTTTGGTTTACAATGGGGATCTTCGCTTGAGGGGGTAATGGCAGAAATTGGTAATAATGCCGAGGTATTAAGTAGCCAGAGTGAATGCCCATTCATTAAAGTTAAAACGCAAAAATTACCTTACGGCTTAAACAATAAAGATGAAATCTACAAGCTAAAGTTTCTTCCTGAGAATGACGAGATAAATTTTAGCGGGCTTATGGTAGTGGAGTACGACTATACAACTACAAATAAAGAAATCTATAAAATAGACTTTAATGACATATTAAAAAATCTTGAGCTTAAATATGGCAACCCAATAGAGACAAAGGTAGATAGCGAGAAAAGCAGTCTATACGTCTTTGAAAATGGCAATAGACATGTGATGCTATCAGGATCAGGCTCTGATGGGTTTTATTCTATTTGGATGATACATGCATTTCTGCCAAAGGAAGATAAAAAAGAAATGAGCCAAATAATGGATAAAATAAAATTAGAGTGCCAGAAACAAAGAAACCCACTTTAAGTAATACAACAAACATACCCGCTTCGGCGGGTTTTTTTATGCCCGGAGAACGGTAAATGCGACACATCAACTGGACAACTCGACTCCCTCAAACACTACAAAATGCAATGCAAAAACCCTTTGCATGGGGTGAGCATGATTGCTGCTTGTTTGCAGCGGATTGCGTGATGGCGATTTGTGACTTTGATCCGTGCGCAAATGTGCGAGGTCGATACAAAACAAAAACAGGAGCAGCGCGTGTCCTGAAATCCGAGTTTGGTGATATCGAGTCAGCATTATCATGCTTTTTTGCTGAAATTCCCGTGAGTGCAGCAAGTCGCGGTGACATTGTTTTGTTTGAGGGTGACGAAGGTAAAACTCTTGGCGTGTTGTGGGCGAATAAAATTTGGGCAGTTACTGAAGAAGGGGCTAGACCTGTAAGGCATCAACCAACGAAGGCATGGAGAGTAGAGTAAATGGGTAAGACAGTCACCAATATCGTTTCTGCTGGACTGATGGTTGCAGGTGTCATTGTTACTGGCGGACTCGGAACGGCTTTAATTGCAGCGGGTATTGCTGTTCAAGCTGCCGGCTCAATGATCTTCAAAGACAAAATGCCCTCTGGTTACCGCGACCAATCCGAACGTAAGCAGATGTTGCGTTCAGCCGTTGCACCAGAAACAATCATTGTCGGTAAAACAGTATGCTCTGGCCTGTTATTCTTTGCAGAAGAAGAAAAAGGCGAACAAACAGAAAATGAGCGTTTATTTTTAGCGTTAGCAATTGCAGCACATAAACTCGATCACATTGGCCAGATTTGGTTGAACGATGATTTAATCGGTGAGTTTGGCGATAAAGCTGAGTATGAATTTCATAACGGCCGCACTGATTGTGATCCGTATATGCTGAAAAATGCCCCTTCATGGAAAGAGGATATGATAGGGGATGGTTTAGCGTGGTTACGCTTAACGTTAAAGTACGATGCTGAGAAATTTCCCTACGGCGTGCCGAATGTCAAAGTCGAAGTGTGGGGGAAGCAAATCTATGACCCGCGCACTGGTAAAACCGTGTGGAGTAATAACGGCGCATTAGTCATTCTTGATTATTATCGTAGTTATTTAAACGTTCCTGATTCCGACATTGATTTTGATGCGTTCAAAGTCGCTGCTGATTTATGTGATGAGCCTGTAATGACCCCAGAGGGTAATACGGAGCCTCGCTATACAATTAATGGCGCTTATGAGCTTTCCGAATCGCCAGCATCAGTGCTTGACCACATGCACAAATGCATAGCTGCTGAGCCAACCTATGTGGCTGGAAAGCACGGTATCTTGATGCAAGCGTACAATGGACCTGCTGTATTGCGTATCGAGCCAAATCAAATCATTGATACGGTCAATATCACGCCAGAACTAGGGCTACGTGATGCAACTAACGCCATTTACGGTACATTTATTGATGCCGAACAGCAATATATCCAAACAGATTTTGAGCCTGTTATTGTTGAAGAGTGGGTTGAAGAAGACGGATTAGAGATTAAAGAGAACATTGACTATCGTTTTATTGTTAGTCCGTACCAAGCTGCAAGAGTCACAAACTTGTATCTACGTAAAAAACGCGCGGGTCGTCGCATTCAGTCAAAAATGAATATGGATGGTTACGCATATAGACCAGGGGATGTTTGCTTACTTAACTTGCCCCATATCGGTATACAGGACTTTGAGTGCCGCGTGGCTGAGTGGAAGTTTCATCCACAAGAGGGTGTCGAGTTACTGCTCGAAGAGGATGGGCCACATATCTATGAAGACATCATCGGCAAGCCGTTTGTTAGACCGCCATTTACTGTTTTGCCGACTGGCGGGGTGGCTCCTCCGCTTAACCTTGCTTTTGTGGCCACAAATATTGGTGAAGTGGTTCAAGGCTATCTGAGTTGGCAGTCAGCCGCTGCCGATGTTCGCTATAACACAGTGAATATTCTTGAAAATGGCAAGGTTATCCAATCGATTCAAGTACCGAGTGACCGCGTTGAGTTATCGGGGCTTGTGCGTGGCTCATATCGTGCCGAAGTTCGGTCAATTAATGCGGCTGGTGCGATGTCTGCCCCTGCTATTGTTGACTTTGATATTCAAGCTCCACCTAAACCGATCAGTGTTGAAATGGTTGGCGGTATATTCTCGTTGACTTGCATCCCTCATGGTGGTGAAACCGCGCAGCATGGCTATACATTTGAATTCTGGTTCAGCGACAAAAAACTGGCCAGTACGAATGACGTCGAAGTCACCACAAAAGCCAACCGACAAGGTCAGGGGCAATTTTGGACTAAGGATAACTTAAAGGCGGGTACAGATTATTGGTTTTATGTTCGTACTGTTAACAGCTATGGAAAATCGCAATTTGTCGAAGCTGTGGGTCAAGCTAGTGGAACGCCAAAGGATATGGTTGACGAGCTGGGCGACACCTTCCTCACCAATGAAGCTGGAAAGCAGATGCAAGAGCAGATTGACTTTAGCAAAGAAGCGATTGCAGAGCTTGAGCTGGACACGATTGATGTGAAGCAGAAAGTTGTCAGCATTGATAGAGATGTTGAAGCGGTCAACGAAGCGGTGATGATGAACACTCAGTTCACGACGGAAGTTCATTTCAGCTTGAAAGAAGAGGTTGCTGATAGAAAAGCTGAGATATTCCGCATTGAGCAAGTGCAAGTCACTGACAGAGAAGCGGCGGCGCGCTGGCAAGAGAAAATCAGTGCTGAAGTAAGCTATAACGCCGCTGAAATTCTCAATATCAAAGATACTCAAACGAGCTATGAGAAAGCAACGGCGCAGCAAATTAGTCAAGTAAAAGCTGATGTCGATGGTGTTAAATCACGCGTCACAACAGTCGAAACAGCAACCGCCGATTTAAAGCAATCACAAGCGAAGTTTGAACAATCAACTACAGCTGAATTCGGCGAGATGCGCGGCTATATCACGCACTTTGAGACGTCATTGTCAAATGTGGAGCTTGCAGTTTCAGAAGCGATTATGCAGACGACAGCTCAAGTGAACCAACATAGCTCTGAGTTGCTACAGTCGAAAGCGGAAGTTAAGCGTATCGCGAATGCAACAGCGACGAATGAAAAAGCAACAGCCGAGCTTGCAGAGAGCGTGAAAGCGCACTACGAAGATTCGCAAGCTGAATTCGTGGATGTGCGTAAATCAATCGCAGAGCAAGACAAAGCACACTCTGAGCGCACAGAGCAAGTACGCGCAGAACTCGGGAAAGACATCAACTCGAACAAAGAGGAGTTATCGAAAGTTAGTGCCGCTGTCACGACGAACACAAAAGCGATAGCGAAAACGGATGAGACTGTCACGGAGCTTCAGCAACTTCAAACATCCCAGTTTAATGACAACAGTTCATCCATTGCGAATGTGCAACACACGCAAGCGAATGCCGATAGCACCCACGCTGAAAGCACATTGCAACTTGCAGTTCAGCAGAATCAGCAAGGCACTGAGATTTTGCGTGCTAAAGCTTCTATCCGTGAAACTAACAAAATTGTTGCTGATAACGATAAAGCTTATGCGCAGAAGTTCACGCAAATTGATGCTCAACTCGGTGAGAACGGCGCTCGTTTTACGCGAGTAGAAGAAGCGCTGGCAGATACTCAGCAATCAGTTGCAAAAAGCCATGAGCAGCTCAACGCGAAGTTTGATAGCAGGATTAACACCGTTCAAGCTCAAATTGACACGCAGAAAGAAGCGATTGCGAAGCAAGACCAAGCGATTGCTAAAGTTAACACAGATTTATCTACTCGAATCGGTCAAGCAGAGTCGTCAATCAGTGATAACAAGCAGTCAATCAGCGACAACGAGCAAGCTTTGGCGGATTTCAGTCAGTTGACGAGAGCTGAGTTTGACAATCAGCAGGCAGCGATTGAGCAACGTGGGCAAACCATTTTTGACCACAACGGCAATGGCTCTGCTATCTACACAATTAAGACCGGCATTAATTGGAATGGTCAATATTACGACGCTAAGTTCATGATGGGAGTGGAGGTAAAAAACGGCCAAGTCGTCACGCAAATTGGTTTCAGTGCTGATACGTTTGGTATCTTTAACCCTGTAAGTGGCAAGCTAGAACCCGTGTTTTTCGTTGAAGACGGACAAGTTTTTATCAATGAAGCGTTTATTAATCAAGCGACAATTGAAAAGCTGTTAATCGGTTCGACTATCAAATCCAAAAATTGGGATCCTTTAGCTAAAAAAGGTCTCATGCTGGACTTTGAAAACGGGAAGCTGATTGCAAATGACGCTGAAATAACCGGTAAGATTTATGCAACTGATGGCGAGTTTAATGGAACTGTTTATGTTGAAAAGTTAATTGGCGATAATGCGGTAGCAGCAACTTACAAGTATGCCACCAAAGAAGAAATCCATGGTAGTAAATATGACCAAGTCATTGAGTCAAAGATCATTTATACAGGGGGGATGCCGTATGATGTTGATTTATTAATGCCAACGATGCAGTTTGAGTCAGCAGGGTCTTATTCAGACGCAATTATCGATGCCTATGTTCAAATCATTATTGATGGGGTAACACATACACCGCAAACAACAAAGGTGATAAATGGAAGTTCATGGAAATTAGTTTGCTCATTCTACGCAACAATACCAGCTAGCAAAAAAGACGTTGTCGTTACAGTTAGATACACCACATATCATGCAGGGAAGTGTACGACTAAGATACTGCCAGCAATGGTTATTGCCTGCAAACATAACTCATCATCATTTAAAATCAGTTAAAAGTCTATCACATAAACAAGCCGCTTAATTGCGGTTTTTTTGTATCTAAATTTCGGAGAATATTATGTACAACGTAGGAACAGTCACAACGACAGCAAACAGCACAAAACTAATTGGAGTGGGCACTAAGTGGAAAGAGAATATTAATCTTGTACTTCCAATGCAGATGATACAGATTCAAATCGGCAACACTGTTCATAACAACAGCATTCACTCAATACAGTCGAACACAGAACTAACATTAAACTTTCCAATCCCGACAGCACAAACTGGTGCTAAATACGTTATTTTCACAACAACAATGGATTCAATTTCAGCAGCAGCAAACGCGATTGTTGCAATGAACGTATCTAATGTACAGTTCAGTGATATACAGAATCGCATCATGACAGAGTCTGGAGTTATTGATATCAAACTTCCTGATGGCACTGTGCGCAAAACACGCACAGAAGCAGAGCGGGATAAGTTGCTCGATGGGAAGTTTGATAAAACGGGCGGAACTATCTCTGGTGATGTGACTTTCAGTAAGGACGCAATTAAGTCGACAAAAGGGACGCACACCTTGCCTGCTAACTCTGGCACACTAATGCAAGTTGGTGATTATGGAGTGGGAGGGGTGGGACCCATTTTTACAGATGCTAATGAATTGCGTTTAGAAAGTGGATTTTATTCGGGTGGAGGTGGAGCGACTACGGCAGGTAATAACTTTCATAGTTACTCTCCACTCATTCATGCGTGTCGAGCGGGTGGAGCCGACCAGTCAGGGATGACACTGCAACTTCAAGGAAATACCGCCAAATTACTCGCTTACCGACAAAAAAATAATGGCGTGTGGAATGGCTGGTTTGAAATTTACTCAACAGGCAATACAACCAAAGACTCCAACGGCAACTTAAAAGCCGCATCCCCGATTGTCAAAGTTTTTGCTGACCACATCGAGACTAACGAAGAGTCAGAAGGCGTTGAAATGGAGCACCTTGGTGTAGGGCACTATTTAATCAAAGGCGTTGTGGGTTTCAATGCAGACGGCGCATGGGGTATCAATAACGGCTTTGTCATTCCTCAAGACCATAACGGTAAAAACATGGTGCTTATTGATTACAAGGTGAGACCTGATGGTGATATTGAAGTTTTTGTTTTCCACCAACAGAACGCTGACCTACCGGAGCGTTTTCAGAACAAGCGCATTAAGCACTTTGATGAAGACGGCAACCCTGTTTACTACGAAAACTACGAACCGTGTGACGTTCCTGAATCGCGCTGGATAGATATGCGTGTCGAAATGCCGGTGAATTCTATCTACAACCTCAAGCAAGCAGAAGCTGAGCGATTGGCGAAAGAGGAGGCGGAGAGGCAAGCGGAGGAGGAGCAGAAAAGTGAAATTAATATAAAAAGAGAATAATATAGTGCGATAACTTATAAGAAAGTTTCTTCAATGTATTGAAAATTGTTTCAGTTAAAGGTAAAGGTTATATCAAGAGCTTCATTTCGAGATGTTAATTACACTAAAGGGGCACAATATGAAGAGCACTAACTCAATTTCTAAATTAGTGGGATTTCACCTTAAGAAGCTAAGAATACAGAGTGGGCTAACAGCATTTCAGCTAGCTAAACAAGCTGGAATTAAAAGTGAACAGCAATTATATCGTTACGAGAGGGGGATTAATAGGATTGGTATTGATGAATTAATTTCTTCATTACAAGTGTTAGATATTGATATTGGGGAATTTTTTGAACTAATAACTAAAGAAAGTTTAGTTGAAAATGAATTAACAGATATTGATAAGGAAAAACAGTATTTGGATACCCAGATAATAATTACCTCTTCCTCCCATGCTAATTAATCTACTCAAATTGGAATGAGCCAACAGCTTGAGTTGGCTCGTTTAATTTATTTGTCAAAATATTCTATATCTTCCGTTTGTTTTCCTTCGGGGAGCCAGCTATCATCTTCCCAAATCTCTTGCAGCACTTCTTCGATGTAGTCTTTTTTTTCATTCTTTTTTAGCCCATCAATATTTAGGCTAGTATGAGCTCCCCAGCCAATATCCACATTTAATTCAGGGTATTTGTTTTTTAATCTCTTCTCAACTTGAGCTTGAAGTGCTTGAAAGGTGCCGATAGGGAGCTTCCCTTTCATGTTGAGGTCAAGTCTTATTTTGATATTAACCATAAATGCTCCTTCATAGGTGTAAGGTGATAAACATCTTGCGTACAAAACACTGTTGTTTTATACAGTAAAATGCAATGTAATTTCAATAGGAGCAGAAAAATAGAACACACGATTGAGTTGGGCTTTTAATATCTTTTATGTTAGGCAACTGATATATGTAGAATGCAGTTTATAGTGAATAAGCCCTTGTTTATAGGGATTGGTTTTGTGTCCATGAGTGTGTCCATTGGTATATTTATTGCTATTTTAACTAATTAAAACTTTATATTAATCAATGATTGGTGTTGGTTTTCCGTTATCATCAACGGCAACAAAATTAAATTGACCATGGATCACTTCTTCGCGTCCTTCACGATACATATCTTCTAAGAATATCGACACATTGACAGTCAAACTTGTTCGACCAACGCGGCTAACTTTACCGACTAATTCGACGATGGTGCCAGAAGGAATCGGGTGAGTGAAATTGATTTTTTCGGTTGAGACTGTCACTAAGCGTTTACGGCAAAAACGTGTTGCGGTAATAAAAGAGACCTCATCCATCCAAGCGAGAGCGGTACCACCAAATAAGGTGTCGTGGTGGTTAGTGGTGGTTGGAAAAATAACCTTTGAAACACTTGTGATAGAACCTTCAATTTTTTGCGTGATTATCTCATCAACGTCAGAACGCATAATATGGCCTTACAATAATTGCTGTGGAGACGATATTCGTCATACTTCAAATGGCAGCATTGCTGACGGCATTGATGCAATAATGGCATACATTTGTATGTATTTAGTGGCATATGCGTCGTCGCCTAGCTGCCTTTCATCTATCAACTCAGTGTAATATGCTTTTAAAATAAATTACACCGATGATATTTTAAGGGTAAATATATTAGTGATCATAGATGTATATGACCCGTTAAAAACAGTGTTGCCTCACCCGTTAATTTTACCCGCTGATCTTCAACCGCACATAGTACGACACCACCACGAGCCGATATTTGATGGCCGACTAACTGATTTTTATTTAAGCGAGCCGCCCATAATGGGGCAATGGCACAATGCGAGGTACCTGTGACGGGATCTTCATCCACGCCTTTAGCTGGGGCAAAATAGCGTGAAACAAAGTCGATATGTGGTTCATGACTTGCTGCTGTAATTGTTAGGCCAGGTAGAGGCAGTGCAGCTAAAGCAGACATATTTGGAGAGCAGTGTGCCACTTGGTCAGGGCTACTTAAGAAACAGACATAGCGATCTTTAGCTAGCCACAATGCTTCAATTTCAACCCCCAAAATATCGGCTAGCTGTGGGTAATCTGCAATTGAAGCGGGTTGTGTGTTGAGAATAGGGAAATCGAGAGTAAACCCACTGCCATTTTTATAAAGCGTCAGCTCCCCTGAGAGGGATTTAAAAATAAAAGGGTTAATGGGGTGTTGCCTAAACTGATTAAGGACAAATGCAGCCGCTAATGTGGCATGCCCACAGAGATTGACCTCTACCGCCGGTGTGAACCAGCGAATATGATCCCCAACTAAAAATGCGGTTTCTGATAAATTAATTTCAGCCGCAATCGCAATCAATTGGTTATCTGGTAACCATTCATCAAGTAATACGACCGCGGCAGGGTTGCCTTGAAACTGGGTATTGGTAAAAGCATCAACATAGAAAACAGGCAGTGTTGAAAGACTCATAACGGTTTCCAAAAGCAGGTTAAATAGGGGAAAAGTATAGCGTTAATTAATCACTAACATAATAGTTTTAAGGATGAAATAAAAACGCCCGATAGGCAATTCTGCATATCGGGCGAGGGGATGATTGATAACTAACGGAAAATTATTTTGCGTTTACTTCGTTATCATCTGCATTTTTTAACATTTTTCTGACTGGAATGATTAATGCAGCTAGCACGATTGCACAGATAACTAATGCGATTGAAACATGTGAGAACAACTCAGGCATTGAATTTAGTTGCTCTTTATTGATATTCCCGCCCATGATACCAGCAGCAAGGTTACCTAATGCGCTTGCACAGAACCAGAGCCCCATCACTTGGCCACGCATCTTTTGTGGTGCCAGCAGAGTCATGGTTGCTAAGCCAATAGGGCTTAGGCATAGCTCACCGAGAGTGAGTAAAAGAATACTCGAAACTAACCAGAACGGCGAAACCCCTGTTTGTGTGGCAAGAACTTGGTTGGCTGCCATCATCATGACCGCAAAGCCTGCCGCAGCAAATAAGATACCGATGACAAATTTAGTCATGCTGCTTGGGTTGATATTGCGTTTGGCAAGAGAAGGCCAGAACCAGCTAAAGACAGGTGCCAACAGGATAATAAACAATGCGTTGATAGACTGGAACCAAATGGTTGGGATCTCAAATGAGCCCATTTGGCGATCGGTATAGTCACGCGCAAAGATATTAAATGAGGTTGGTTTTTGTTCAAACGCTGACCAGAAGAAAGCTGCTGCAATGAGCAGTATCAAACAAGCGAGGAGACGTGAACGCTCACTGCTATTAAGGCCGGCAAAGAAGAACATGAAAAAGAAGTAGATACCCACACACGTGGAGATGATGTAGGCTGAGCTTTTTGCGATTGTCGCCGCATTAAAGGGGATAACGCCATTGTCGATAAGGATCACTAACACCGCGAGGATTGCCATAGCGAGCGTTACCCATTTACCGACATTTTTACGCTCGACAGTTGGGCGGTTCCACGTTGAATCTAACCCGACTTCTTTGTCGTAGCGGCGCATTTGTGGGATGGCATAGAAACGGAAAATCAAGAGTGCAATCAGCATACCGATACCGCCAAGACCAAAGCCAAGATGCCAGCCGTATTTTTCATGCAAAGGGCCGATGATCAGTGGAGCGATAAACGACCCCATGTTAATCCCCATATAGAACAAGGAGAAACCACCGTCACGACGAGTATCTTCTTTTTTATAGAGTGTTCCCACCATAACCGTGATACAGGTTTTAAACAAACCAGTTCCTAACACGATTAATAGGAGACCAACAAAGAAGAAGGTATTGCTTAAAAACGCTGACATTGCGATCGATAAGTGGCCGAATGCAATGATTAACGAGCCGTACCAAACCGCTCTGCGCTGCCCTAGCCAGTTATCTGCTAGCCAGCCACCAGGAAGTGATGTGATATAAACCCCACCAGCAAAGATCCCGACGATAGCGGAAGCTTGCTCAATAGGTAACTCCATTCCCCCTTGTAGCAGTGCGGCACTCATAAACAAGATGAGCAGTGGGCGCACGCCATAGAAAGAGAACCTTTCCCACATTTCGGTGAGGAAGAGTGAACTCAGTGGGTATGGATGCCCAAAAAAGGTTTTTGTTTTAGTCGCAGAATGACTCATCTGTGAACTCCGATAAATTATATTTTGATTAGTTGTGCTTGAAAAAACACCTGACAAAGTGGTAGGTGCCAAAATTTAGAGATATGTTAACTTCATTTTGTAAACATATTTTTAACATACATTATTATAAAAACACTGAAAAACAGAATATATTTATTGTGAAAAGTGTTTTTTTAAGGTGAAAAGTCGATATCACTCGCATTTTTCACGATAAGGTAGGCGACAATACAGGAATTTTGTTGACAAGAAAAGAGGTGATTATAAAAGAAACATAGCCTTATAAAACATAAATTTATGTTATGTTTTCTGTGTTTTTTGCATAAAATGCTGTTATACCTACAATAAATGAGGGAAATGAATAAATAACTCTACCGATTATTCACAGTGAACGTGATGGGATGTTTTGTTCAGCAGCGAGAGAAGGCTTAGCCCTCTCTTTTCTATTAGGCCGATGGTGATTTACAATCCTGAGATTGACGTTTAATGATGTACCATGAATAAAGTAAGTTAAATAGAACTAAGGCAGCGGTAAAGAAAAAGACGGCTCTAAAGCCATAGCTTGCGGCCACAAACGAGCCCATTAGCGGGCCAGTCACGTTCCCAACATCCCGCAAGGCTTGGTTGTAGCTGAAAATGCGCCCTGTCACTTGATGTGAGATGTTATAGATAATTAATGTTTGTACTGCGGGCAATAAAGCGGCGTTTAATGCACCGAGCAAGAAACGCAGCGCCCCCAACTCCCAGTAATTACTCACCAATCCCATAGGGAATAAAACGAAAATAGAGGCCGCTAATACTGCAAGTAGCACTTTTTCTGGCCCGATACGATCACTTAGTTTCCCCAATCTAGGCGCACTGAGTAGCGCTGCAACCCCTGGAATTGAGGCAATTACCCCGCTAATAAAGGCTAAATTCTCAGTCGTGCCTGCAAGATCACGAACATAGAGTGTAATGACAGGGTTGATGGAACCAATCGCAGCTTGAATAATCATGGTGGTAAAAAATAAGCTAATCACCAAATTCTTATTTTTGAGGGAGGCAAATACTTGTTTGTTATTCAGCGCGTCTTTACGTGAAACAGGGGTAAAACGTTCACGAACATAGAATAAGGTCACAATAAAACAAATAAAGAGGACCGTTGCAGTAATAAAGAAAACGGGGCGTAAGCCATATTGGTCAGCAAGTAACCCGCCAATCAATGGACCGATCAGGGCACCACTAACGGCACCCGTCGCTAATACGCCCATTGCCCAACCACTTTTTTTCACGGGAACTTGTGTGGCGATGAGGGCATTTGCATTGGGCACAAATCCACCGAGTAATCCTAATAAGGCCCTTAGTATCAATAATTGCCAAATGTTTTGAGCGAAACCAATGAGCACCATCACTATTGCCATACCGAGTGCTGAGCGTAGTAGCATCAACTTTCTGCCTTTGCGGTCAGATAAACGCCCCCAAAATGGAGCGGCAATAGCGGAAAACAAAAACGTAATACTGAAAACGGCCCCTGTCCATAGGTTTAATGAGCTGTGATCGGTAACCCCTAACTCCTCAATATAAAGCGGAAGAAAAGGCATGATCAGGCTAAATGCCGCACCGGTTAAAAAACAACCGAACCAAACGACATAAAGATTACGTTTCCAATAACTGTTTCTGTTTAACATAGACTCCTTGCTCAACTGTTTATGCTTAAAACACAACGGCTGCCAGATAACTGACAGCCGTTGTGTTTTATCTAATGATGGATTTTGTCTAAATCACCGTACAAAGAAGTTTCTCCTTTGGGGCGCGTTTTAAAACGTCGGTGTAGCCACATATATTGTTCGGGGGCTAATAATATCGCTTGCTCAATAAGTTGATTCATTTTGGTTGCAACCGCGACTTCATCATCGATAGGGAAATCATCGACAGCAGGTTGAATAACCAACTCATAACCTTTTCCTGCGGGTAAGCGACGCGGAATAAAAGGAACAATAAGCGGATTCGCTAAGCGCAATAAGATCGCTGAGCCATTGGTGGTTGCTGCATTTTTTACTGCAAATAGTGGGGCAAACGAGCTATTTCGAGGACCATAATCATGGTCGGGGGCATACCACAATATTTCCCCTTGTTTGAGACTGCGTACCATCCCTTTGACGTCTTTGCGGTCCAACATATATTTGTTAGAGCGTAGGCGTCCTCGGGTCTGAAGCCAGTCCATTAATTTATTATCATTTGGGCGGTAAACGCCAATGCCGGGGTTAAGCATACCGAAAGCTCTTGCACCAAGCTCTAATGTCAGAAAATGGATCCCTAATACAATAATGCCACGACCTGTCGATTGAGCCGCAATCATATGTTCACGCCCTTCGATTTTGAACCAGCGGCGTATGCGCCATTCAGGCCAAAACCATGCCATGCCTGTTTCAAAAACCCCCATACCCACGGACTCAAAATTTTTATCAATGTAGTGTTGGCGTTTTTCTAAGCTCATTTCAGGAAAACAGAGCGCTAGGTTGCGATCGGCAATTTGGGCGCGTTTTTTTAGCAAATGTTTGGACAATAAGCCTAAACGGGTTCCCATCCAATAAATCATGGGATAGGGCAAAAGAACCAGTACGTAAAGCAGACCGATACCAAACCAAGTGAGCCAGTAACGTGGGTGTAATAAACTTTTATCAAACTTTGGAGCTTGTATCATTGGTTTCCAAAAAATTAGGTTAGTGACTGAAGGCTGTTGTGAGTTGTTTAAATTTTTATGACAACAGCGATTAACAGATTGATTTTAGCGACTAGAAGGCCATGAGATGAGCAAGCAAGCCAGTGCTAAAAGCAATCAAATTATCAATAGTATCTATTATATACTCTAAATAATTTGAGGGGCAGGTCAGTAGAGACCTAAGGCTGTAATTTGAGTAAATTCACTTAATTAACAGCGTTGCCACCTAAAGTATGGTGAGTATAACAAATTATTCATTTAATAAATTGGCCGTCTGTAGGGTACTCATCAGTTCGGCCAAATTCCGTACTGCCATTTTTTCCATCATGCGAGAACGATGCACTTCGACGGTTCGAACAGAAACACAGGCCACATCGGCGATTTCCCGGTTAATTAAGCCTTGCAAAACGTATTTGCAAATCTCTTTTTCTCTTGGTGTCAGTGTTTGGTAACGCTGCTGAATAAGATAACTTGCCGTGGCTTGTTGGGTTTTTTCTTGTGCTTGCTCAAGTGTTTTTGCTAATAGCTGGCTATCAATTGGTTTTTGTAGAAAATCGACAGCGCCTAGTTTGACTTGTTCGACGGCCATAGGAATATCGCCATGACCAGAGAGAAAGATCACCGCTAATGTGCTTTGTTGGGCTTTGAGCAGTTGGTGAACTTGGCGACCATCCAGTTTTGGCATACGCATGTCGAGGAGTACCACGCCCTCTTGGTGAAGGTCGGCTTGCTGAACAAATTGTTCACTGTCATTCCAAACAACGACGGTATAACCGAGCGTTTCAAGGAGAAATTGGCAAGCATCGGTAACTGCCGGATCGTCGTCCACCAGATGGATAACAGGCATGAATAGAACCTCACTTCATCAAATTGGGATATCAATGTTTAAATTCATGATGAATGTATTTTTACATATTAACATAGTTAATGTTATCAATAGTATGCGAAAGTCCTATTTATCGTTACTGAATAAGGCTATGTTTCGCTCGATTTTCCATGATGGTACGGGAAAATGAGGGTTACTCTTAGCCCATTTAAGCCAGCCTCACTCACATTATTTTCAATGCGAATGTCGCCCCCTTGGCTTTGGATCAATCGCTGGCAGATCACTAAACCTAGCCCTAATCCCTCTTTTTTAGTGGTTGCAAAAGGCGTGATCCCTTGAGTCAGTTGTTCAGGCTGCATGCCGCCTGCATCATCTTGTAGTACGAGTAAAAACCGTTCTGGGGCAAAGTGAAAGCTAAAACATAATGTTGTCGCGCCGGCTTGCAAGCTATTACTAATGAGGTTTGATAGCAGTTGATCCAGCAGTGTTTCAGGTAGCTTCAATGAAACGTCACGGCTGTCCGGTAACATGAGTTTGACCTGTGGATAATGTTGCGATACCCGTAGTAATTGCCAAATATGTTGTATCGTCGGTATAACATGCTGCTCACTCAGTTGCAGTGCGACCTCTTGGTGAGGTTTCCCAGCCCATAGGCGAAGATTACGAATAATATCGGCCCCGCGTTGCGCTTGATTATCAATTTTTGTTAAGGCATTAATCAGGGGATGATCATCTGACTCTTTTTTGAGACGTAAAATACAACCTTGTGCGTAGTGGCGGATCGCGGAAAGTGGCTGGTTAAGCTCATGGGCAAACCCTGAGGCCATTTCACCTAATATATTTAATCGCTGAGCTTTTTCTAAATTCGCTTCCTGTTGGCGTAAGCGATTGTGAGCCTCTTCTAATTGGCGGCTACGGCGGCGAACTAAGAAGGCTATCCAAACATGATTGACCCCAAGTAAGATAAAAAAGAGTAAGACGAGGCCTAGCGATAGTTGATGCTGGATCAACCAACTTATAATGTCTTGCCAAATTTGCCGTTGCTGTGGATGTTGGTTTACATCACGTAACAAGGTTTCGACTTGGTTCACTGATGCTGGGGCTCCCCAACGCATTCCAGATTTATCGGATGAAAGTAATGTTTTGGTCACCTTATCAACTAAATTATCGGGGACATCATTCAAGGCAGCAAATGACCAGTTAGGGTAAAGCTCAGTGCTGGTCTTACAAGGTAGAGTGCTCGCATGCTCAATTAAAGGCCGAAACTGGTTTTTATCAATTAATCCTTCACTGTCCATATTTTCCAATAAGCAAACAGGGATGATAGCAGCCGAAAGTGAGCTATCGCGTAAGGCATATAAGAGCGCATCGGCGGGGAAACCGAGAAACTGCATACGAAAATCTTTTTCTGCGTCATACCCCATATCTCTGAGTACCTTATAACCTAAAAGGTAGCCGCCGAAAGCGTCTGGAGAAATTGCCCCCACTTTTTTACCAATTAGGTTTTTTACCTCGTTAATATCACTGTCTGCCCGCACTAAAATAAGGCTTCCGATAACGTTACGAGTGGCGCTATCAGGCTCTACGGATGAACGCAATGAAAGTAACCAGCGTAAATGATAGCGACTATCGAGTTGGATAAATTGAGCAGGGTTTGTCAGCAGAAAGTCTATCTTACGCTCTGCAATTGCGTCACGCATCTCATCCAAGTTAAGTGGCTGTAACGTGAAATGTTCACCCGGTAGAGACTCATTTAATGTGTCGGCTAATATTTGCCAGTGGGATTGTGTTGAGTTTGCACCGCGTAGTGCAAGCACCCCGATTTTCCATTCAGCCGCCATAGCAGGAAAACTGCCAGCAAGAAGCAAGATGAACAGTAGGCGATACAAAGACATAGATGATTTCTTTAACATATTTGGGTTATTCGTTGCGTTAGATCAATTTAGTTACGGGTATGTGGTAAACCACAATAGGGTCGTTACGCAGCCCCTCATACAATAAAGCTAATTAAAGATAACACACCGTTTTTAAAGAGAAATAAGAATTACCGTGGTTATCAAAAATAGGTTGAGGTAACGGTAAATAAAGCCTGTAAAACCAAAAGCATACTAATATTTACCATCTGTTTTTGCATTAGCAATGTCCTACTGGAGCCAATTATGGATCTGAGTAAACGAAAATTTCTACAACAATTAGGGGCAGTCACCGCGGGGGCATCGTTAATACCGATTGCCGAAGCTGGACTCAATTTCTCCCCAACTCGCCGCGAAGGTAACCCTGAAAAACGTTATGGTATGCTGATTGACTTACGCCGTTGTATCGGCTGTCAATCCTGTACCGTTAGTTGTTCTGTTGAAAATCAGACACCGCAAGGTCAGTTTCGTACGACGGTTAACCAATATCAAGTTTCTTTAAAAGGGCAGGAGGGCGTGGCAAACGTCCTATTACCACGTTTGTGTAACCACTGTGATAACCCGCCTTGTGTGCCCGTTTGCCCAGTACAAGCCACGTTTCAACGGGAAGACGGAATTGTGGTTATTGATAATGAGCGCTGTGTTGGTTGTGCTTATTGTGTACAAGCTTGCCCATATGATGCGCGTTTTATCAACCATACGACCCAAACCGCAGATAAATGTACATTTTGTGCGCATCGTCTTGAAGTCGGCTTACTACCAGCCTGCGTTGAGTCCTGTGTTGGTGGCGCGCGAATTATTGGTGATTTAAGAGATCCAAACAGTACGATCCGGAAAATGCTCGAAGAACATAAAGCCGAAATTAAAGTGCTGAAACCGGAAAGTGGCACATTACCTCAAGTGTTTTATTTAGGCTTGGATGATGCTTTTGTTGAACCGCTAGCCGGTAAAGGGCAACCCGCATTATGGCAGGAGGTATTCTGATGAGCGAACAAGTGACCTATATTTCGGAAATTATGGCACAGCCACAAGAGTTTTTCTGGTTGCCTTGGGCCGTTCAATACTTCTTTTTTATCGGTATCGCGGCTTGCGCGACACTTTATGCTTGTTACTTGCACTGGCAAGGTAAGAGTGAAAATAGCCGATTAGAGATGATTGCCGTCTTTATCACGATAACGATGGGGATCACGGCTCCATTAGCGCTGACCGCCGACTTACACCAAACGGCGCGTGTTTGGCACTTCTATGCTCATCCAACTATTTGGTCATGGATGTGGTGGGGCTCAGTTTTACTGCCATTGTTTACCACTTTTAGCGGCCTCTACTTTGTTGCATTGTTGGTGAAATTAATTTGGAAAAAAGAATTTAAAGCAACACGTTGGGTGGCCTTACTGTCAGCGCTGTCTGCGGTAGGTTTATTGTTATATACCGGTCGTGAAGCCTCGGTGCTGATCGCACGACCTATTTGGTTTAGCTGGTGGATCCCTGTACTGCTGTTCTTTAGTGCAATGCAAGCGGTTCCTGCGTTAATTAGCTTGGGGGCTCGTCGTGAACCTCAATATCAGCAGCGCTTAGCACGTCTTCAGGCAATTAGCTTGCTTCTGTTAGCTGTCTGCTTTGCATTGTGGTTATCGGGTGACACTGTTTCGGGTATTGCTGTTCGTCATCAACTAGAGGTCGCAAGCCCTGGCTGGTGGATGCTCATGGGGATATGCGCACTGTGGGTTGTGGCATTGGCAATGTCAATCATGACATTAAAGGCTACACGCTCAATGGTTTATATCACAGTAGCGGCATTAGTGGCGATGGGGCTAACGTGGAGCTTGCGCTGGGTTTTCCTAATGGAAGTTCAAGCGGTGCCAAAATATAACGTGTTAGTTAATCCATATCACTTCCCGATGGGAACGGACGGACTGTTAGCTCTACTTGGTACGTTTGGTTTGTGGATCGCTCTGATTATTATTATTCGTGAAGGTGTTCGTTGGTTTGCTAGGAGAGTGCAACATGGCTAAATTCTCAAGACGTCAGTGGCTCAAAGGTGGTTTAGTTGTCGGTGGTTTAGCACTATTTGGTGCAGGTTACCGTGATGTGGCTAAGCGTGCAGTTGATGGCCTCGCCAATGGCACTTCCGGTAAAGTCACATTAGATCGTATTCATGGCAACTCATTGCGCCCAGAGGGGCAAGCTAACGGTGGTTGGAAAGAGGATCCTAGCCAAGTTATTGCGATGACCCAATGTTTTGGATGCTGGACTCAATGTGGGATCCGTGCTCGTGTCGATACGGCAAAAAACGAAGTGCTACGTATTGCGGGGAATCCATATCACCCTCTGTCTCACGAAAAACATTTCCCGTATGGTATGCCACTGAAAACGGCGTTTAATAAAATGGGCGGCGAAAGTGGGTTAGAACATCGCTCCACGGCGTGTGCTCGCGGTGCAACCTTAATGGAAGGGTTAACTAGCCCATTGCGTATCCTAGAGCCGATGAAACGTGTTGGTAAACGTGGTGAAGGTAAATGGGAACGTATCAGTTTTGAACAATTAATCAAAGAAGTGGTTGAAGGGGGCGATTTATTTGGTGAAGGGCATGTTGATGGCTTACGGGCGATCCGTGACCTTGAAACGCCTCTCGATCCATCACAACCTAAATTAGGCCCCAAAGCCAACCAACTGCTGGTGACTAACGCGGGGGATGATGGTCGTGATGGTTTTATACGCCGCTTTGCCCAAAATGCTTTTGGTAGTAAAAACTTTGGTGCCCATGGCTCCTATTGTGGTCTGGCATACCGTGCTGGCTCTGGGGCACTAATGGATGATCTGGATAAAAATGCGCACGTCAAACCGGATTGGGATAATGTTCGTTTTGCGCTATTTATTGGAACATCGCCAGCACAGTCGGGTAACCCATTTAAACGCCAAGGTCGCCAACTGGCATCTGCACGTTTACGTGACAATTTTAACTATGTTGTGGTTGCCCCTGCATTGCCACTTACAACGACTCTGGCGAATGATCATGGGCATTGGGTTCCTGTGCAGCCGGGAACGGATGCGGCATTAGTCATGGGAATGATCCGTTGGATCATCGAAAATGAGCGTTACAATGCCGCATATTTGCGCGTACCAAGCGAAAAATCGATGAAAGCAGTTGGCGAAAAGAGCTGGACCAACTCTACTCATTTAGTGATCACTGATGACGAGCATCCATTAGCAGGGCAATTATTGATCGCTTCACATCTTAATGGTCAGATGGCGGAAGATGATGACAGCAAAAAAGCATATTTGGTTCAGGATGCGTCAGGTGAGCTAAAACTCGCAGATGATGTGACGCAGGCAGAGCTGTTTGTCACGCGTCAGGTGACATTGCACGATGGTAGCGAAGTCACGGTTAAATCTAGTTTCCAATGTTTGAAAGAAGCAGCTGAGCGCATGACGTTGGAAGAGTATAGTGAACGCTGCCAAGTCCCAGTTAAAACCATTGAGTCACTGGGGCGTGCATTAACCTCTTATGATCGTAAAGCTGCGGTGATCTCGCATGGCGGTATGATGGGGGGGAATGGATTCTATACCGCGTGGTCGGTCATTATGCTGAATGCGCTTATTGGTAACCTGAATTTGAAAGGTGGGGTATCAGTAGGTGGTGGTAAATTCAACGGTGAAAGCGATGGTCCTCGTTACAAGATAACGAGCTACGCTGGCAAAGTGAAACCAAAAGGTGTTGTGTTATCCCGTAGTAACGAATCCTATGAAAAATCAGATGAATTCAAGGCTCGCGTTGCTGCTGGTGAAAATCCTTATCCTGCAAAAGCACCATGGTATCCGTTTGCCAAAGGTCAGTTAACTGAACAATTAGCGTCAGCGTTGATGGGATATCCGTATCCACTTAAGGCATGGATCACCAACATGACTAACCCTGTTTACGGTATTGCAGGCATTCGTCAGGTGATGGAAGAAAAGCTGAAAGACCCAAAACATCTTCCACTTATCATTGGTATTGACGCCTTTATGAATGAGACAACAGCGCTGGCGGATTATATTGTGCCGGATACCCATAACTTTGAAAGTTGGGGCTTTAGTGGGGCTTGGTCGGGGGTTCAAGTGAAAGCCAGTACTGCTCGCTGGCCAATTGTTGGAGCACGTACCGCGAAAACGGCCGACGGTCAGCCTATTTCAATGGAAGCATTTTGTATCGCAGTGGCGAAAGCGCTCGACCTTCCTGGGTTTGGTGACAACGTGATTGAAGATATGGATGGAAATAAATATCCACTTAATTGTGCTGAAGATTATTACCTACGTGTCGCTGCAAATATGGCATGGTTAGGTGAAAAACCAGTGCCAGAAGCAGCAAATGAAGACATCCAAATCAGTGGTGTGGAACGGATTTTGCCTGCAATGGAAAAAACACTCAAACCGGAAGAGATCCGTCGTGTTGCCTATATCTATACTCGCGGTGGTCGTTTTGCGCCTTATGAAAAAGCGTGGGATGGTGATGCAACAGGGCCTCAGTGGAAGAAAGGGTTGCAGATTTGGAACCCAACGGTGGCGGTGAACCGTCATGCGATTACGGGGGAGCGCTATAGTGGTTGTCCAACTTACTATCCGCCTCGTTTAGCGAATGGGGAAGATGTGAATAAGATTTTCCCACCAACAGAATGGCCGTTAAAGCTTATGTCATTTAAATCCCATGTCATGAGTAGCTCAACGACAATGATTGAACGTTTACGCCATGTGAAACCTACCAATCTTGTGGCTATTCACCCTGATGATGCCCAAAAAATGGGGGTTAAGCATGGAGATTGGGTCAAGATAACTACGCCAGGTGGTCATGTTGAAGCACAAATCAGTGTGTTAGACGGTGTTATGCCAGGGGTTTTAGCCATCGAACATGGTTATGGTCATAAAGAAATGGGGGCTAAACAGCATTACCTTGATGGTGAGCCAATGCCAATGAACGCTGCGAATGGTTCAGGCATTAACCTAAATGATTTAGGTTTTGCCGACCCGACGCGTGAAGTGGCGAATACTTGGTTAGATTGGGTATCCGGTGCCTCAGTGAGACAAGGCTTACCGGCTCGAATTGAATTAATCGGTTAAAAGTAATAACAGACCAGCGCACTTTGCGCTGGTCACCATAAGTTTAGACAGTTGACATTGCGCTTTACGATGTGGCTACCTCATCGTAACTTCGGCAGATGCCTAGGAGGGGGAGCCCTCCTTTTTTTCGTCTTTTGATCAGCGTATTCGTGGCGATAGCAAAGGTGACGCTGTTTCAGTGAGCATCAAACTTTGATACATCAAGACACCTAACAGAATAAAAATTAACCCTGTACACAAATAAAGGAGCGCGCGCCAGTAAGGCGAAAAAGAGATCCCCTGAGTTTTGGTCAGCCGCATTGCGTGATGACGCATAAAATAGACAAACAAAGCAATAAGGCTGATGGTGAATGCGGTTCCCATTGCCATGGCTAGTGCAGCGAAGATCCCCCACGTATACACCCCAATCACATAAGAAAAAAGCAATACCAATAATGCACCGGAGCAAGGTCGCAGCCCCATAGATAGAACCAAAATGGCTTGGGTGCGTAAAGAGGCTTGTAACTGCTGACTTGAGACAACATGTTGGTGACCACACTGGCAAAGAGGAGCCATTTTAGGCGGTGTCTTGATAGCGGATATTGAGGTTGAATTTAACGGCAAAAGGCGCTGGATATGTAAGACTGATGCTGTCCGTTTATTTCTGGCTTTTAGCCATTGATGAAATGCTTTGTAGCAACATAAGGCACCCAGCAAAACAACGAAACCATAACTGAGTTTTTCGCTGTATAAGCTAACCATATTCAAGTGGCGAGTAGAGAGCTGGAAAACCACTAATACAGCTGAAACTAACACAATCGCCACGGCACCTTGTAATAAAGAAGCGAGTAGACTAAGGATAACACTTTGTTTTAAACGTGTTGGGTGGGTGGCGATATAGGTGCTAATGATCAGCTTACCATGACCTGGGCCTAGTGCATGAAGGAGCCCATATAAAAAGCTGACAGCGACTAGCAAGCTACCTGCTTGTAATGGGTCGCGCTGAGTCGATTGCAGTAGTTCCGAGAGTAAAAGATTGAGCTGGCGCTGCCAAGCAACACTGGTTTGTAACCAAACTGACCAATTTTGGTAGAGATAAGCGGCGGCGTAGAGAGCGATGAAAACTACGCCAACGATGATTAAGTTTAGGTGCTTGGGTTTATTACGTTGAATTATTGGCATGCAATCTTCACCTTTTGAGCAAATTGCAGCCCTAATGTGGTGTCATCTTCAGGTGTTTGATTGATATCGAGCGAGTAGGCATAAAAGCGTAACTCATCAGTGACATTAGGCTCGTTGAGCGTCATTTTACATTGGGAGTCTAGCGTGTTAGATAGAATAACCGCCTGTTGATTGGGATAGGTCATGCTGACAAAAAATGTCGGGTCATAAGTCATAAACTCGATATCCAATCCTTTTATCGGCACGGGTTGTTTTAATCGCGCAGTAAATGAAAAAATAAGCTGTAGCCCTTCACGTTGTAAGCGGTAATGGCTTGGTATCGCTTGAAAAGCTATTTTTTTACCTTGTGAATAAAAGTCGGTGAAATAGTCCTGGGCAAGAATATTTGCCATTAATGTTGCCGCTTGCGTTTTCCATTGAATGTCATCTTCTTGGCTATTTTTTAACTCATAAGCAATATCCGCAGAGGTCATTGGATCCATCTTCCACGTGAATGTCAGGCCGATAACTTGCTGTTGCTTGATTTCGGGTATGACCTGCATATCGATAAAGCTATGGGGGTGAGCAAAACTCTTGAAAGAAAAGACTAAACACAAACTGAGGAATAACACATTGAATTTCATAAGCGGTACATTTCAACGAGTAAGTCAAATAGGCGAAAAATGTTATAACATAACTTAATTTCAATGTGAAATAAATTTATGGTGCAACTTACTATCGAGAGGGCATTGTAATATTCAATATAAAACCTTTTAACATTCAGGGTTTTTTATTCACAAAATAACAGCGATAATAGTCATAATGGCTAGTGTGGACACTATGTGGACACTGGTACATTTTATTAAATTAATCTCAATGAGTTATAAGGGTTTAAAGAACACCATGCCAGTGTTACATAATCAAATTTCAAATAAAATTCTTAAAGAGCGTATGTTGGCGGAGACTGAGCCACGTACCACAATTTCGTTTTATAAATATTTCAACATCCACGACCCAGTAGAATTTCGCAACGAGTGGTATGTGAAGTTCAAAGCACTTAATGTGTTTGGCCGTGTGTATATCGCTAAAGAGGGTATCAACGCTCAAATCAGCGTGCCTTCATCAAATGTCGAAGCGTTGCGCGAACTGATTTATAGCACTAGCCCTGAACTGAATAATTTACGTCTTAACATCGCTATTGATGATGATGGTAAATCTTTCTGGGTCTTACGCATGAAAGTCCGTGATCGTGTGGTTGCGGATGGGATTACTGACGATTCATTTGATGCCTCAAAGACAGGGCAATATCTTAAAGCACATGAAGTGAATGAGATGATTGATGACCCGAATACCGTATTTGTAGATATGCGTAACCACTATGAATACGAGGTTGGTCATTTTGAAAACGCGATTGAAGTGCCTTCTGATACTTTCAGAGATCAGCTGCCAATGGCTGTAGATATGCTACAGGAACAAAAAGATAAAAATATAGTCATGTATTGTACAGGTGGGATCCGCTGCGAAAAAGCGAGTGCTTACATGCTGCATAATGGCTTTAAGAACGTATACCACGTTGAAGGCGGTATTATTGAATATGCGCGTAAAGCCAAAGAGCAAGGTTTACCGTTACGTTTTAAAGGGAAAAACTTTGTGTTTGATAACCGCATGGGGGAGCGCATTACTGATGAAGTATTGGCTCACTGCCATCAATGTGGTGAACCTTGTGACACGCATACGAACTGCCGTAATGATGGCTGTCATTTATTATTTATTCAGTGCCCTTCATGCGCAGAAAAATATGAAGGCTGCTGTAGTGTTGCCTGTACTGAGGAGATGAAACTGCCAGAAGAAGTGCAACGTGCACGTCGAGCAGGGCGTGAAGTCAGCAATAAAATATTTAATAAATCACGTCATCGCTTAAGTGATGGCCTATTAAATAACGATAATTAGTCACTCATAAAAAAGCCCGATTAAGGGCTTTTTTTAATAGAGATATTTAAAAATATTATAAATAAAAAATAGCTCAATACGATTTTTAACATAGACTTTGGTGACAATATGTCTTTTTTGTGAATAAACGGTGCTATTACTGATCCCCAGTTTTTTTGAAATAATATGATTCGGTGTTTCATTCATCCAACTATTAATAATGCATTGTTCTTTTAGTGTAAATATTGATGAGTTTGAATTATTAGTTAGCCTTATTGTTTTTTCTATTTGTTCCGCATCATTGATCACTTTATCTAACGTAGGGATAATGATTTTCTTAGACATAATAAAATAATTATCTTTAAGTAATAGTGGCTTATCAGATATTGGATAAGGGGCATTAATGTAGATATAGAATCTAATCTCATTTGATGTGCTTAATAGCTTTTTTAAAGTTAAACAGTAATTGGAATGGTGACAATAATAAGTTAAATTCACGAGTATGATATTGGGTTTACTATTGTTAATACAATGAATAGCTTCATCAATACATCCTACACTAATAAACTCAAGTTTTTTATTTGAAGATAAGTATTCAGTAATACCAATTCGAGTATAATAACATTCATCAATAATGAGTATTCTCATAAGGAACATCCTTGTTCGAAAGAGGATTACAATAAATTGGAATGGATATTAAAGTCAATAAACTAGTGATAAAAAATAATTAATTTAGTTTGTTTTTGCAATTAATATAAAAATAACTATTATTATTTTTATATTATGAATATTAATTATTAGAAGTATAAAAATTTAATATACTAAAAAGATATGAATTATTGATGGTGTTAATGGATATTTGGTTATTACCAAATATCCATTATTTTCACTAGTGCGTTTTAAAGTCAGGCTCTACATAATCACCGGACTCTATTTTATCAATACCGGCTTGTAGAATATCAATAAGTTGTCTGGCTACATCGGTTGTTAACCACATTGTTTTATCAACAATGGCGTTCTCACTGTTTTCACTTTTTTCTGGGAGATAATGCAAACGCAACATCATTGCATCATAGGCATCAACAGTACTGATGTCCCAGCCAACAACAGGGTGAGTCTGAATCACTTCATTTTTTCTATTCATAAACACCTCCTAATCATACTGCGTGATAAATATATATCGATAACTGACTAAGAGCGAAAAACTCATAACGAGTATCAATCAGTATAAGGGGATTTTGCCAATTGAAAAGAAAAATACGCTTTTTTTTGCATCCAAATGACAGATTATGCAAAAAAGTGACAAAAAAGGGAAAAGGACTAACGGGAAGTGATGAGCTTCCCGTCGATATGACTAGTCAACAACGCGTACAGACCAGCGAGCATCCTCACCTGCAAGGAAAGGGATCAGTGCATCATGGCCGCACTCAATGGATGAGGTGGTTATATTTTCTTCTTTAGTTAACTGAATAAAGCCATCATTAACAGGTAAATTATAGAACTTAGGGCCATTTAATGAGCAGAAGGCTTCAAAATGAGCAAGTGCGCCGAGTTCTTCAAAAACTGTTGCATAAGCTGCAAGTGCTGTTGGAGCATTAAAAACCCCAGCGCAGCCACAGGAGGACTCTTTACGATGTTGAACATGAGGTGCTGTATCCGTTCCTAAGAAGAAACGATCACTGCCTGAAGCAACGGCTGCACGCAATGCTTCTTGGTGAACATTGCGTTTTAGAATAGGCAGGCAGTACAAATGTGGGCGCACACCGCCAACTAACATGTGATTGCGATTAAACATTAAATGTTGTGGTGTTAATGTAGCTGCTAGATAGTCATCGCCCCCTAGTACATATTGGGCAGCTTCTTTAGTGGTGATGTGCTCAAAAACCACCTTTAATTTAGGGAATGTTTTTCTAAGAGGTTCCATGACTTGCTCAATAAAACGAGCTTCGCGATCAAAGATATCAATCTGACTGGATGTGACTTCTCCATGGATCAATAATGGCATTCCTGCTTGCTCCATTGCCTCAAGTACAGAGTAGATATTTTTTATATCAGAGACTCCGTGGCTTGAATTGGTTGTTGCATTGGCAGGGTACAGTTTACAAGCAGTAAATATCCCTTCATGAAAGCCGCGTATTAGTTCATCAGCATTCGTGGTGTCAGTTAAATAACACGTCATTAATGGCGTAAAGCGATCACCTTCAGGAACTGCTTGAATAATACGTTCACGATATGCTTTAGCCATCTCTATTGTCGTGACAGGGGGAACGAGATTTGGCATGACAATGGCGCGACCGAAGAATTGACTGGTATAAGGCACAACAGTTTTTAGCATATCACCATCGCGAAAATGAACATGCCAATCATCTGGGCGGCGGATCGTTAAAGTTGTTGCAGTTGTCATGAAACCGGCTCCGTAAAGGGTAAATAGAGTAATGAGCGAAATGCTCAAGCCGGAGCAGAATGATAAAACGAAAACGATAAAATAGCTATGTTAATTCACAATTATCTTGAAAAAGAATGGTTTTATGATAGGACAGAAAAAATGTGAATTTAAGATAAGGTTGGGTGAATTAAGATGAATTAAATAAGAAGAGATTGGCTCCTCCAGCTGGACTCGAACCAGCGACATACGGATTAACAGTCCGCCGTTCTACCGACTGAACTATGGAGGAACGCCTTAAAGCGAGAGGAATATTAGCGTTACTGATTCTAAAAGTCAAAGAAGAAACAGCAATAAAAGTTCGATTGCTTGTTATGTGATCGAATTGCTGTAACTTTCATCGAATAAGGGATCTGACAGGTGCTAAAAATAAACTGATCGCTATAATTGTGGTATTTGCGATGAATGGTCATTGCTATTTTTGTGGCTTGGTTTGCATATTTTAGTATGGATAACTGATTTAATAATAGTAGGCACGTTATCTTAACGTACGATAAAACTAAAAATGGAATAGAACAAGGAGGAGCATGTGCCAAAGGATACTACGGTCATTGAGGTACAGTTTGACCGATATGATATTCAACAAATTTGTGGTGATGACATTATAAGGATCATAGCATCAAATAAGGTTTTATATTGTTATAGCTCTCAATTTCCCCAAATACTTCCCAAATTAGACAGTATCAAAAAAATGAAAAATTAAAGGTTTGTGTTAGTCAACTCGATAGTGGTGATTATTGGTTATATTGGTTAATCGCTGAAAATGGATGTGAATTGACGACTGATTACGAGCGAGGAGAGGGAGATTTTGCATTTCTCTTTAATTTTTTTGTGCTAATTATCATGGCGATCCTGATAATGATTATAAAAGCAGATATATTCCTATCAGGAATAGCATTTATTCTGATGGCAATTGTTTACATAGGTTTGATTTATGGGGTAAAAGGATTGTGGATAATGTTATGTTCTCCTTTTAATTCGGCGATTCTAAATTTACAAAAAGAAAAGGGACAAAGTGAAACTGGAATATTCAATAAAAAAGCCTATTTCTATATGTTTTTTCTGTTAAGAAAGATAATTAATAAATTGAGTTTCACTGAACATTATTATATAGAAAGTAATCCTGATATAAATATTAATCGTATAAAAAAATTAGGTTTGCATGTTAGTCATTTTGAAGTTGAGGAAAAGGAAACTATTAATAAGAATGTACATATAAGTAACTATGTTGCTGATAAAAGGGTAGAAATTGATGCATCCAATAATTACCATTATATTCACAGTAAGGGCAATATTTACTATTGTGGTACTCATGAACGAAGAAAGGAAAATAGTATCTTTATGAGGAGCCAAGCGCCATTTATTGTTGCAAAAGGGGATGATGTTGAGATTATCCATGATGAGAAAAAAGCGGTGATTGGTCTCATTAATAATACGAGTCAATCAGCTTACCTATTTACTTCAATATATTTTTTTTCTTCAAAAGATATAGCGTAATGTTTTCATTAAAATTCGCCATTCTCTTTGGTTTCACTATGACATTCTCACTAATGCCTTTTTCTTTTTCCCTTGCTCCTGAACTTAGAGCTAATCTACATATTCTGTTGTTATTCTTAGGGCTCAACTTGGTACTTTTTGTGCTCTATTTTTTACTAAGAATGGTTTATGTGAAATATGCTAACAATGACCGTTATGAAATCACTCAGCAATATTTACAAAATCGAGTGTTAGAAATGAATAAAAAGCACTTGACCATTATTGATTTCTTAGATCTCTCATAACGTTTTAGGCAAACCATAGAGAAGGGAAATAAAGAGTTATTAGCTAACGAACGCGATTTATTCAAATAATGTTAGAATAAGTCTGCATAACGAAAAAGCCCGCTAAAAAGCGGGCTTTCAAAATTTGGCTCCTCCAGCTGGACTTGAACCAGCGACATACGGATTAACAGTCCGCCGTTCTACCGACTGAACTATGGAGGAATTGCTGTGTTCCTGAGAACGAGGCGCATATTACCCATCCTGTTCATGCTTGTAAAGTATAAATATGAAAAAAAATGCCAAGTGATTGCTAAGTGAGCAATGCGGTGGTTATGTCGGCGAAAAACATTACCTGTAGATATCATACCTAAGAACGATAGTCATAAAGCAAAACTATATTTAACGTTAATGATACAATAAATTAACAATATGGTGATGTGATGAAAAAAACACTGCTAGCAATTGCATTAAGTTCCGTGATGTCGGGTGTGGCATTGGGGGAAGTCGATGATAGGCCTAATGTTCTGATCATCATTGCCGACGATATGGGGTATTCGGACATTAGCCCTTTTGGAGGGGAAATCCCAACACCAAATTTGCAAAAAATGGCTGAGCAAGGTGTCAGGATGAGCCAGTATTACACTTCGCCGATGTCTGCTCCTGCACGCTCAATGTTAATGACTGGAGCCACAAACCAACAAGCGGGAATGGGAGGGATGTGGTGGTATGAAAATACGGTCGGCAAGCCAGGTTATGAATTACGCTTAACGGATAGAGTGGTAACCATGGCTGAACGCTTCCAAGATGCGGGTTATAACACGTTGATGTCAGGCAAATGGCATTTAGGTTATACCAAAGGTGCGAGGCCAACAGACCGAGGTTTTAATCAAGCATTTGCTTTTATGGGAGGAGGAACCAGTCATTTTGATGATGCTAAACCGCTTGGAACGGTTGAAAGTTTCCATACGTATTATACGTTAAATGGCGAGAAAGTTTCGTTGCCGAGCGATTTTTATTCAAGTAAAAACTATGCGCAGCAATTGGAACAGTGGATTAAACAGACTCCGAGTGATCAACCAATATTTGCTTACCTCGCTTTCACCGCACCTCATGATCCTATCCAAGCGCCTGATGACTGGATCCGTAAATTTGACGGAAAATATGACGAAGGATTTGGCAAAATTTATCGGCAAAGAATAAATCGCTTGAAAGAATTAGGGATTATTAACGATAAAACACCGATGCCGAAATTAAATTTGGATAAGGAATGGGAACAATTAACCCCTGAAGAAAAGCGCTATGCAGCTAAAACGATGCAAGTATATGCTGCAATGATTGCCTATATGGACGATCAGATTGGTGGCGTTATTAATACGCTAAAAGAGACGGGGAGAGATAAAAATACGATTATTATTTTTGCGACAGATAATGGTGCAAACCCTGCATCCGGTTTTTATTATGAGTCAGACCCTGAATATTGGAAACAGTTTGATAATAGCTATGAAAATCTTGGGCGTAAGAATTCGTTTGTCTCTGTGGGGCCTCAATGGGCGAATGTCAGTAATGCACCTTATGCCAATTACCATAAAACGACCAGTGCTCAAGGGGGGATCAATACCGATTTAATTATCACTGGGCCGGGTATTGGTAAGGCGGGGAGTATAGATAAAACACTGATGGCGGTTTACGATATTGCCCCAACGCTATATGAATTTGCTGGTATTGATGCTAATAAGCAGATCAAAAATATCCATCCATTACCGATGTTAGGTACGAGCTTTAAATCCCATTTCCTTGGCAAATCGACTGTTAATCCACGGCAGCTATTTGGTGTCGAATTACATAATCAAGCGGCGTTAGTCGAAGGCGATTGGAAATTAAGGCGTTTAGTGAAAGCCTCTCCAAAAGCAGAAATGGCTCCTTGGCAACTTTTCAATTTAAAAGAAGATCCACTTGAAACCCGTGATTTAGCGGCAAAACACCCTGAAATTGTGCAAAAGCTGCAAAAGAAATACGAACAATTTGCCAAGACCGGCATGATTATTGAAGCGAAAGGAGAGGCTATCGATTACATCGGTGTCGATGAGTCTACAGGGAACTATATCGGCATAGATCCGAAGACAAATAAGCGTATTGAGCCTGCAAAGGTGAAATGATGGGAGGTTAATATGAAAATTTCTTTTTATGACCCTCCCAGATTGCAGGGGAAATCATTAAAATCAGCAATTCCTTTTCATATTTTATTAAAGCCTGTTGGTTCGGGATGTAATTTAAAGTGTGATTATTGTTATTACCCCCAGCATAATGAGCAGAAAGCGGCGCCAATGCTCAAAGCCATGTTGGAACCATTTATTAAAAATTATATAGCTGCCCAGCCGGCTTACACCAAAGAGATCAATTTTGTCTGGCAAGGTGGAGAGCCGTTATTAGCGGGGTTAGATTTTTATAAGCGCGCGATTGCGTTACAGCAAAAATATGCGCCTCACGGAGTGCGTATTATTAACACGTTGCAAACGAATGCGACGTTATTAACGCCTTCTTGGTGCCGTTTTTTGAAACAACATGATTTTGTTATTGGCGTGAGCCTTGATGGCCCCGAATCTATCCATGATCAATACCGTCATGATAGAAGGGGAAATAGTGGCAGCTATGCCTCCGTAATAAAAGGGATCGCACTACTGCAACAGTTTGACATTGAATTCAATATATTAACGGTGGTACACGATGGTGTCGCTCATTTAGGCAAAGAGATTTACCTTCATTTTGTACAACTCGGTATTCGCTATATTCAATTTCAACCCCTTATGCTGGAGGGGGATGCTATCCATCAAGGATTCACGCTCAGTGCGAATAATTGGGGGCTATTTTTAAGCTCAGTGTATCAACAGTGGCAAGCGTCAGGGCATATCGGGCGTGTTTTTGTGATGAACATTGAACAGGTATATAGCCAATACTTTACTCAGGTGAGCAGTACTTGTGTTCATTCAGAACGCTGTGGCACGAATATGATGATGGAAACTCAAGGCGAGATTTACGCTTGCGATCATCAAGCAAATCAAAGTCACTATCTTGGTCAATTTAATGGGCAGCAAGGATTTAGTGATTTTGTCGAGGCATCTATCTCGTTGCCTTTTGGGCAAAATAAGAGTCGACGCAAAGAGTGCCAACAATGCTCGGTTAAAATGGTTTGCCAAGGCGGTTGCCCGGCTCATTTGAATCAATTTGGACGTAACCAATTGTGCGAAGGCTACTTTGCCTTTTTTAGTTTGGTGCTAGCGCCGATAAGGCAATATCAGCGAAATGCGCAGGGGGTTCAGCATTGGCGTAATGCATTCTTAAAAAATGCGGTTGCTTAAATAGCAAAAGCCCGCTATAAAGCGGGCTTTCAAAATTTGGCTCCTCCAGCTGGACTTGAACCAGCGACATACGGATTAACAGTCCGCCGTTCTACCGACTGAACTATGGAGGAATTGTTGTGTTCCTGAGAACGAGGCGAATATTAACGGTATCGCCTCAGACTGTCAACGATAAAAACACAAAAATAATCTGTTTGATTACTGACTGTGCATTATGGTTGATTTTCATACTAGCTTATTGATATTGCGCTTTATTCTGAGTCATTAAAGGGGCCTTTGCCTGTGATGGGATCTCAGGATAGGCAATATGATAAATATCATAAAATGAAAGCATCCCTTTAAGTTCTAGCAAACGGGTTATTTCTTGCTTAATTGCATGATTGACTTCATTTGAATCAAGTATCTTTTGAATTGATGCATCAGAAACTTGCTCGGTAACAAACCACTCGCCATTATAACAAACACGCAGGTCGAGCACGCCAATATCTTCAAAACGGTAAACAGGTTTAATATCAAATAATAAGACAGCCGCTAAAATAACAAATAGTGCGGTAAAACCTAGCATCCAATACAGACCAAAATAAGGGGCATATAAAACCAAAATTGCTAATGGAATATAGGCCGCGACCATACCGATACACAGGTAAGGATGATTTGCGATGAATTGACTGTTGAAGTAAGGTTTGCCATCGCGTTTTTCTTTTTTATTGATGGTGTCTAAATCTTCAATAAGTATTTTTTTGATGATATCCATAATGTGATAGCTCTCTGTAAAGGCATCTATACCTTGAAGAGTATCATGCGTAAGTTGAATTGTTATATATCAGTTGTAAAAAATTTTGAGTGTAATTGTCACTGTATAAGAATAATCTCACTGACAAATGGGATATTTGTTCAATAAATCTTTTAATCTATCAACAAAATGCGAAAAAATTTGTTCGGTTAACCGCGTGAAAAGTGACGTAACTTAAAAAACAGCATTTTTTTAGGGGTAATCTATATAAAATAGTTGCTATTATCCTTAACTCATGAGTTAATGAGTCTCGGCCTGTTTAGCAGTCCTATTTGATGTACGATTACTGAGTTTGTGTTCTAAAGAAGAAAGTTATCCCAGATAGCCTTTGACCGTGACGCTTCATCTTGGTTTTTTCCTGATTAAATAGTTGACTCTGGCCCATATATGCCGAAAAGGCAAGTTTTTTTGATGTTATATAGGAAAAGTCAAATGTCCGACAAAATGAAAGGTCAAGTTAAGTGGTTCAACGAGTCTAAAGGCTTCGGTTTCATCACTCCTGCTGATGGTAGCAAAGACGTTTTCGTTCACTTCTCTGCCATTCAGGGCGCTGGTTTCAAAACTCTGGCAGAAGGCCAGCAAGTTGAATTCACCATTGAAAATGGTGCGAAAGGCCCAGCAGCTGCTAACGTAACTGCAATCTAAGCTTAATTGCTTAACTGATTTTCTAAAGCCCGTCATTTTTAATGACGGGCTTTTTCATACCCGCTAAACTAGGCTTCAGAGGATTTTTTTTACTGGAGACCGCCATCAATGAAAATTCATGATCGTGTTTATGTTAAAACAGACGGACAGAGTCGTCGTGAAGGGAAGATATTGTTAATTGAGCCTTTTAATGAAGGTACAATGTATTTAGTTTCCTTGCCAGAGTACCCGGGCGGTATTTGGTTTTTTAACGAAAAAGAGGGTGGTGAAGGCGTATTTGTCAGCCCTATTGAAAGTTAAATTTGTTAAATATTTTTTTAAAGCTTTACTTCATAAATGACGCAATCTATACTTCTTGCAAATTTTCTTAGGAGATAATTACTTGGACAGTCAGAGTTGTAACACAAACACTAAATTTATTGGCAAGTAATTAATTACCTTTCTATTTAACTGCTTGCCACCATGGCGGGCAGTATCGAGCGTAAATGCACGCGATACTCCTTAATATAAAGTGATGAGCTATCAATAGCTTATTGTTATTTTGTGAGTAAAAATCATGAAGCTCTATTTCTATTCATTATTTCCTCCGGGTATATGCCTATAACGTCTGAATAATTATTTTTATTATTCATTTTAAGGCTATATGGAATTTATTTTCCATATTTTCATCTACCCAAAATAATTTGAGATGCAGTGGAGCAGCAAGAGAATACATTGCCAGAGGTATAGCTAATGATGCCTCTGCGGTGAATAAATATTGTTAAAAACACTGCGGCTTGAAATATGACTGATATATCCAAATTATTTTTGGAGGAACAATCATGTTATTTACTCCTGATATTTTCAATTTAGTTTCTGCAATGTGCCTAGGAGCATTAATCGGCGCTGAGCGTCAATGGCGTCAACGTATGGCAGGGCTACGCACTAATGCCTTAGTTGCAACTGGGGCGGCTGTATTTATTTTAAGCTCAGTGACAACTTCACCTGATAGCCCCGGACGAATTGCGGCACAAGTCGTGTCAGGGATCGGTTTTCTTGGCGCTGGTGTCATTATGCGTGAAGGAATGAATATCCGTGGTTTGAATACGGCGGCAACCCTTTGGTGCTCAGCGGGGATTGGTGTGTTATGTGGACTTGGCCAATATTCTTTAGCGACCATGGCAACCATGCTTATCTTGTGCGCCAATATCTTACTGCGAGAGGCAGCACAACGTATTAACAAACAGCCACAGCAGCAGGCGATTGATATAGCGCAGCGCTATAAGATCCGCGTGATGTGCCATCAAGAAGACGAAATCTTAGTGAGAACTTTAATTTTACAGGCCATCAATGGGTTAAATATTCGTCTACAGTCATTAAGCAGTGCCGATACATTGAAACCTGAACAGTTAGAGGTGCTCGCGGAGTTTTTAGCGACGCCAGCGGAACAGAAAGAAATTGAAGCGCTAGTGTGTCGGATCAGTCTTGAACAGAGTGTTAGCGCAATCAATTGGAAAGTCGCATCAGAGCTGCCAGCCTGAATGCCAGATCATCATTAACAAAAGGAGCCGCAATGGACGATCACCCTCCGTCATGGAGCCAATACAGGAGCTATCTAACTATGAATAAATAATTTATTTTCAGTTAGATAGCGTTTTAAGCCGCACGCAAAGTGCCTAGTAGAGATAAACGTTATGACTGAAATCAGGCATCAACACAGAACTGGCAAAAATGCCAAAGTGACTGGACGCCAAAAATTTATTGTTGGCGAACAAGCAAACAAAACAGTAGAGCAAGTGCTGAATGCGTATCAAACTCATTTACTTGGTTTATCCGAGAATGAAGCACTCGACCGATTAGTCTCTGTGGGGGAAAATGAAGTCGCTCATGAAAAGGCCCCTCCAGCATGGAAACAGCTACTCTCTTCATTTAAGAACCCCTTTATTTTTGTTTTAATGACGTTGGCTGTAGTGAGTTTTTTCACCGATTACCTGATCCCAGAGCGACACGGTGAAGAGACTGATTTAACGGGCGTGATTATTATTGTCACGATGGTTTTGCTAAGCGGATTATTGCGATTTTGGCAGGAGTATCGAACTAATAAGGCCGCGGAGGCGTTAAAGTCACTTGTTCGTACGACAGCAACCGTATTTCGTCGTGATAACCAAACAGGGCGCTCAGTCCGTAAAGAAATTCCAATAAAGTGTTTAGTGCCGGGAGATATTGTACTGTTATCGGCAGGGGATATGGTTCCAGCAGATCTCAAACTCGTTGAGTCTCGCGACCTCTTTATCAGTCAGGCCATATTAACAGGGGAATCAATTCCTGTGGAGAAATATGACACTTTGGGGGATGTTAGTGCTAAAAGTCTTGAAACGGTTTCACCAACGGAAAATGAATTATTGGAGATTTCCAATATTTGTTTAATGGGAACCAATGTTACCAGTGGGGCAGCAAGAGGTATTGTGGTTGCCACAGGGGCAAAAACTTACCTTGGCTCATTAGCAAAATCAATCGTAGGAACCCGTGCACAAACTGCATTTGATCGTGGAGTCAGTAGTGTGAGTTGGTTACTTATTCGCTTTATGTTGGTGATGGTTCCGATTGTTTTGTTGATTAACGGTTTTACAAAAGGCGATTGGTTTGAAGCGACACTATTCTCTCTTGCTGTTGCAGTCGGCCTCACACCTGAAATGCTGCCTATGATTGTTAGCTCTAATTTAGCCAAAGGGGCGATCGCCATGTCTAAACACAAGGTGATTGTTAAAAGGCTTAATGCGATTCAAAATTTTGGGGCAATGGATGTCCTTTGTACAGATAAAACAGGCACGTTAACGCAAGATAAGATCATATTAGAGCATTATTTAGATAGTGCAGGGCAGAAAGATAACCAAATCCTTCAGCTCGCGTGGTTAAATAGTTTTAATCAAAGCGGCACGAAAAATATGATGGATCAGGCAATTATTCGCCGAGGAAGAGGGAAACAGGAGATTGAACAGTTACGTGCTTATCAAAAAATTGATGAGTTACCGTTTGATTTTATTCGTCGTAAACTTTCTGTCACGGTAAAAACAGCGGAAGGTGAGGCTCTGTTGATATGCAAAGGTGCGGCGGAAGAGATGCTAGCGGTATGCACAAGCTATCAGCAAAATGGTCAATCGCTCTTATTAGATTCACAAGCTAGGAAGCAAATCAGTGAGTTAGTGAGTGACTATAATCGTCAAGGTTTTCGCGTTTTATTACTTGCAACTCGTCACTTAAATGAAGGTGAGGCTTGTTTACCTCTTTCAGCCCAAGCTGAGCAGCAGCTTGAATTACGTGGTATTTTGACATTCCTCGACCCTGCAAAAGAAAGTGCAATTTCAGCAATTGCCGCATTGCGAGACAATGGGGTAACCGTAAAAGTATTAACAGGTGACAATGCCATCATTACGGAAAAAATTTGCCGTGACGTTGGGATAAGTATTAGTGAAATTATGACTGGCCTTGAAGTCGAGGCAATGACCGATGAGGCGTTAAAACAAAAAGTAGAGCAGGTATCGGTATTCTGTAAATTAACACCTTTACAAAAATCCAAAATTTTAAAATTACTACAGGCGAATGGCCATACAGTAGGTTTTTTAGGTGATGGCATTAACGATGCGCCCGCACTTCGTGATGCGGATGTCGGAATTTCTGTTGATACAGGCAGCGATATTGCGAAAGAATCCGCTGATATTATTCTGCTAGAAAAGGATTTAATGGTTCTTGAGCAGGGCGTAATTAAAGGAAGGGAAACGTTCGGCAATATCATTAAATATTTGAATATGACTGCGAGTTCCAATTTTGGAAATGTCTTCTCGGTATTGATTGCAAGTGCATTTATTCCTTTTTTGCCGATGCTAGCCATCCACCTGTTAGTGCAAAATTTATTGTATGATATTTCCCAGTTGGCTTTACCTTGGGACAAAATGGATAAAGAGTTTTTAAAACGTCCCCGTAAATGGGATGCAAAAAACATTGGCCGTTTTATGGTTTGGATTGGGCCAACATCATCCATATTTGATATCACTACATTTGCACTGATGTGGTATGTATTTCAGGCCAATACGGTTGCTCATGAAGCATTATTCCAATCAGGCTGGTTTGTCGAGGGATTATTATCACAAACATTAGTCGTTCATATGTTACGGACTCAAAAGATCCCATTTATCCAAAGTACAGCAGCATTACCTGTATTATTAACCACAGGGTTTATTATGGTACTAGGGTTATATATTCCATTCTCACCATTTGGTGAAATGATTGGATTACAGCCATTACCAATTGAATATTTCCCTTGGCTGGTGTTAACTCTAGTCAGTTATTGTATTGTCGCTCAGTTAATGAAACAGTTTTATATTAAACGGTTTGGTAATTGGCTGTAATATAAGGGGCATAATAAAGCAGTAAAGTGATATAAGATTACTTTACTGCTTTTTATTTATCAAACAAAAATTAATGGTTGTTGCTTGGACTTCTCGATAACAATATTATTGATGAGGGTTGCCGTATCTTCTCTGATCTTGCTTAATGAGATATTCGGGTAATAGTGTGAGAAAATATAATCACTAATTGTGTTTAAACATAGTTCTTTAATTTGGCCTCTCACTAGGCTATTTCCGTCCGAGAACTCTTTTGCGAGAGTGTGTAGCTTGCTTTCTAGCTCTTTGACAGAGATAACGGCTCCCTTAATTGAGGGTTGAGCTAGCGTATCAAAGTCGACACCAAGGTATATGCCATGAGACTGCTCTATCTGTGAAAATATTTTGGCTTTATCCGCTTTAGTAATAATATTTTCTTTTTTATCGTTAGCTTGGTTTTTTGTTAAAATTTGACTGTTTATTTTATCTATTTCTTTGTTAATAATTGAGCAAACATAGGTTTTTTGTTCTTGCAAGATAAATTCATCAACAATCTTTTCATAGATCTTCGATTTTTCTTTTTGATTAAAAAACGGAAGCTTCCCTCGTGTCAAACTCGATAGGGTATCTTGGAAAGATGCTGAGATGGAATGATTCACGCTATCATGAATATGATTAATATCAAATTCTAATGTTTTCTTTAATTCAAAAGGGGTGTTTTTAATATAGTTTATTTTAGGTGCTATTTGAGGGGTAACTTTTAATTCATTATTATCGGACTCTACAGTGACAATAAACTTATCTTTACTGTTAATTTTTCTTAAAAAGGTATCACTTTCGTAGGCTTTAGTGGGTGTGGATGTTAGATAAAATTTCATATTTTCCCCTTTTGAATAATCTCTATTTAAAAGAACCTTAAATCTAATCATTACGTGGTTATTTAGATTACGATTAAAATGAATCTTAATAGGTTAGTTTCGTATTATCTAAAATAGCGTCTAATAGCCACACAATGACTGTTTTTTCCGTATAATTTATAGTAGGTAAATAGAGATGAAATTACTTTCAAAAAACAATAATACGTTTCGTGGATGTCATCGATTGGAAGATATGAAGAGATTCGCTATGAGTGATGGAGCCAAGGATTAATGGCTCCATGTTTTCAAAGATATCTGATTATTGCAGACCTAATACAGATTTCATTTGTTTCAGTGCATCAATACCTTGTTGGCAAGCTTTATCTTGCTGATCTTTAGGTAATGCTGCAATTTGCTTTTTACCTTCTTCCAGCTGGCCTTTCATTGAGTCCAGTTGAGTTTTTGCTTGTGGATCTTCAGAAGCTTTAGCGATTAAACCATCCACTTCAGCAAAATATGCGTTACAAGTCTCAGTTGCACCTGCAACTACTTCTGCTTTTTTCTCTTCTTCAGAGCAAGCAGTGATAGTCAATGCCATTAAACCCATACCGCAAGCTAAAATTAACTTTTTCATAATCAACCTTAAAATTATTTGTTATTGAAGTAGCAAAATCGAGTATATAAGAGATTGCTGCAATATCAAACGTGACAAATCCTAAAAAATAACTCGACAAATCGTTTATAAGTTAATCAAAAATAAATATTTTTATCGTTATAAATTTACTATTTGGTTTTTTAGTCTAAACAATACGAGTTATTCATTAAATAAGGCTTGGAATAAGAACAATGAAAATGTGTTATTGAAAGTACGATATGTGTACCTGCTCCACTTGTTGGATATTGAGAGCCGTTAGAACAGTTGCCGCGAGTCGCTTGTTTTTCATTCAGATAATGCAAAGTGCCATTTCATCACTTACCAAGAAAGTTATCCACAGATTGAAGGGGGTTTTACCCACAGAAAATGTGGATGGCGTGACATTTTCTATGATGCTTTTTTCATCGTTCGATGAACTCACTATCCTTTTCTATGAGTAAGTACGTAGAGGAATATACTTGCTGTATATCATTAAGTTACTGGTTTTCTGGAAGAACATTAAGTAAGTTCTATAAACCTAATAGACTTTTTTGCTATAAACTATAACTATTTTGCATATAATCAGAAAATAAATTCATATGTGTAATTGTCATATAAATGTAAAAAATAATTTACATCTTAGTGTTTATAGTAGCTTATGGACTATTTAAAAAATAAACAACTACGGCATAAATAGTTAAATTTTAGTTATGCTAAGTGATTTGCGTCACACTTTTGCTATTTTAGCGTCAATTTATCTATAGAACTGATTTTTAAATTAAATTTCCATTGAATGCACTGGTGAATATCAGTAAAGTTTCTGTCCTAGTGGTTGGTATGGTGAGCGTCTTATAAAATTTCATCGTGCTTTGATTTTATGCAAAGACAATAAAAGACTGGTTTAATAGGTTGACGCTAAATCAAATTCGTACCAAACTCTAGTCTTCGCAGAAATTCGCCAAAGAGCGATAGACGCGATAGAATGCATTTCACAGAGGGAAGTAGTGCATACGGTGTTTTTTTAGTATGAATGCTTACCTTAAGTGAAAGTAAATAGCTTGATATAGGTATATCTGTATCACTATGCAACATAGCGGATAATAATAATGCTATGGGCATAATCAGAATGTAACGTGACATGTCACGCTACAATTTTAATTTTAGACTTACACACAGGGCTTTATCATCATGTCTGCTTCTATTGTTAAGAAACGGCCTCTGAGTCGTTATATTAAAGACTTTAAACACAGCCAAACACATTGTGCACATTGTCATAAAACATTGGATCGTATCTCTCTCGTTTTTAACGATAGTATCTTGAATAAAGAAGCTATTGCTGAGATGACTGAGTTGGTCGATGAAAATACTTGGCTTGAGTTACAGGATAAATTTACTGCACTTTGTCGTTTCTGCAGCGAAATTTATTGCAATAGTAATACTGACTTCTTTGATATTATGTCATTTAAGCAGTATTTGTTTTTACAGACTGAAATGAGCCATAGTACCGTTCGTGAATATGTTGTTCGTTTGCGCCGCCTAGATGAACTACTCTCATCATCAAACTTCTCAATGAAAGAGTTCACTACAAGCAAAATCCAAGAGCAATTAAGCGATAAAATGACTGAATCGGCTTTCAGTAATTATAATATTGCGCTCCGTAAATATGAGCAATATTTATACTGGGAATCAGAGAAAAATTAATCAATAGCATCAGAGCAAGTCAAGTGCTTGCTTAAAATGTTATAGTTAAAATATGTCAGGTGTCCATTTTGGGCACCTTTTTGCTTTTCCCTTTAAATAAGCCCACTTTTATTATTCAATTACCAATTACACTGCCAAATATTTATTAGTTTAATACTCCTGAATCAGAATATAGATATTATTTTGACCAATTAAGTCATATAAAGAATAAGCAATAATGACTATTGTTTATTGAGCATAATTCGCTCTTAATTAACCAATATCATAAAGCGCCAGTAATAATGGTAAGTGATTAAAGCGTGAATAGGAGCGTGTTATTGAGGGTAGGGAGTCTGATCAATTGAGGTATTCTGAAAACCAAAAAAACAGCCTGACCCCAATATTTTTAGGCTCAGGCTGTGGTTAATTAGCCAATTGTCATTAAGCTTGCATTGCCGCCAGCAGCAGCGGTATTGATGCTTAGTGAGCGCTCATGAACTAATCTTTCTAGCAGTAAGTTAGTTTCACCTCGTTCAAAGCCTTGAACAGAGATAATCGGGCCTTTACGTTTGGCAACCGTTTCACAGACGATTTTGAGTTGATCGCTGTCACCATGGTAAATAACCGCTTCAATATGTCCGTTATACTCTTGCCAATCTTTGGTGATTGAAACTGCGTTACGCACTTTTTCAGGTAGCGACTTATACAGTTTTTGGTGTATTTCGCTTTCTGGCCATAATGCTTGGCAGCCACTCGCAAGAACTCCCGCCAATTGCACTAAGCAGTCTTTCTCGTTATCACTGAGACATAAAATAGTGCCTCGAGGCGTTAAAGTATAAGTGTTTCTTTCCCCTGTAGGCCCAGGTAATAAACGCGAAGTCCCCGCCTGTGCATGACGTGCAAACTGCTCAAAGATAGCCGGTTCGATGCGATTTTCTTGCTTCTCCAACCATGACGAGAAGGCATCAAAAGGTTCGAGGAGTTGTGGTCTTGCGCTGGCATCCATTGCTAACTCATTGTCTTGTCTTTCGAGTGTACGTGATACCGCATTATCAGGGCGTTCACTTAACAACCGATAGAGATAAAGTGGGCCGCCGGCTTTAGGTCCGGTACCAGAGAGGCCTTCACCACCAAATGGTTGAACGCCAACTACAGCACCTACCATATTGCGGTTGACATATAAGTTACCGACTTTTGCTTTCATAACGACTTGATTGATAGTCTCATCAATACGGGTATGAACACCAAGTGTTAACCCATATCCTGCCGCATTAATTTGTTCAATAAGATCGGTGAGTTGTTCGCGCTTGTAGCGCACCACATGTAATACAGGACCAAAAATTTCCTTTTTCAATTCGCCAACGTTGTCTAACTCAATCAGTGTTGGTTTAACATAAGTACCTTCGGACTGCTCACGTAGGTCATCAATATTGTCAAATACAGCTTGGAAGACCTCTTTACCTTTGCTACGCATTTGCTGGATATGCTGTTCAATATTCTCTTTAGCTTCATTATCGATAACCGGCCCGATATCCGTAGAAAGGTGCTCTGGATTGCCCATACGGCACTCTTCCATCGCACCTTTTAACATACGAATTGTGCGATCAGCGACATCTTCTTGGATACATAAAATACGTAGGGCGGAGCAGCGTTGACCTGCACTATCAAAAGCAGAAGCGACAACATCTGTCACGACTTGCTCTGTTAAGGCCGACGAATCGACGATCATCGCATTTAATCCGCCAGTTTCTGCGATGAGTGGGGTTGGACGTCCTTGAGCATCCAGCCTTCCCGCAATATTACGTTGCAGCAATCCAGCAACTTCCGTAGAGCCTGTAAACATTACACCACGAACTCTTGTATCACCCACTAATTTCGCTCCAATTGTTTCCCCTTTACCCGGTAAAAATTGCAATACTTCACGTGGAATACCGGCTTGATGGAGCATTGATACTGCAATTGAGCCGATCAGTGGTGTTTGCTCTGCGGGTTTCGCTAATACCGTGTTACCTGCTGCGAGAGCTGCCGCAATCTGTCCGGTGAAAATTGCTAGAGGGAAGTTCCATGGACTAATGCAAACCACAGGGCCTAACGGTCGATGGGTATTGTTATCAAAGTCATCGCGGACTTGAGTTGCATAATAATTCAAGAAATCAACGGCTTCACGAACCTCTGCAATCGCGTTAGCGTAGGTTTTCCCCGCTTCACGAACCAGTACATCAAGTAGAGGCTGTAATTGTTGCTCCATGATGTCTGCGGCACGTAAGAGGATAGCTGCACGCTCTGACGGTGGAGTCGCAAACCAAATAGCTCCTGCATCATTGGCGATGTTTAATGCATGCTCTGCTTCTTCCAACGTTGCTTCACGAACATGACCGACAATGTCAGAATGGCATGCTGGGTTAATCACTGGAAGCGCATTTTCGGCTGATTTAGCCAGTTGATATTCCCCACCAAGTAGTGGTTGAGCTAATTTTTCTTGCATCGCTGAGGTTAAAAGTGCGCTAGAAAGCGATGCTAAGCGATGTTCATTGGAGAGGTCTAGCCCCATTGAGTTGACACGATTCTTTCCATACAAGTCACGAGGAAGGGCTATTTTAGGGTGAGGTAACCCAATTTGTCCTTCTGCTTTCGATAACTCTAATACGTCTTTGACAGGATCAGATACTAGTTCATCAAGTGGAATGGTCGCATCAGCAATGCGGTTCACAAATGAGGTATTCGCCCCATTTTCGAGTAAGCGACGGACTAAATAAGCCAATAAGGTTTCGTGTGTTCCGACAGGTGCATAGATACGACAAGGGCGGTTGAGTTTACCATCAGCAACTTTCCCGACAACTTGTTCATATAATGGCTCACCCATTCCATGTAGGCATTGGAATTCATATTGACCTGGATAGTAGTTTTTACCTGCAATTTGGTAAATTGCAGCCAGCGTATGGGCGTTATGAGTTGCAAATTGTGGGTAAATCAGATTTGGTACTGACAACAATTTGCGAGCGCATGCGAGGTATGAAACATCGGTATACACTTTACGTGTATAAACAGGGTAGCCTTCTAAACCATCAATTTGAGCGCGCTTAATTTCACTGTCCCAATAAGCCCCTTTAACTAGGCGGATCATCAAGCGGCGTTTGCTTCGTTCAGCAAGATCAATAATTGCATCAATCACGAATGGGCAACGTTTTTGGTACGCCTGAATAACAAAACCAATACCGTTCCAACCTGCAAGTTGCGGCTCAAAGCAAAGTTTTTCGAGTAGGTCGAGGGAGATTTCTAAACGGTCTGCCTCTTCAGCATCAATATTAATTCCAATATCATATTGATGGGCTTGTAATACGAGTGATAGCAAACGAGGGTATAGCTCTTCCATTACGCGAGAGTATTGCGCTCTGCTGTAACGAGGGTGTAAGGCTGATAACTTGATAGAGATCCCCGGTCCTTCATAGATACCGCGGCCATTCGATGCTTTACCGATAGCATGGATCGCCTGTTGGTAGGATACCATATAATCTTGAGCATCTTTTTCTGTTAACGCCGCTTCGCCCAACATATCATAAGAGTAGCGGAAACCTTTTTCTTCCAGCTTCCTTGCATTCGCTAATGCTTGTGCAATTGTTTCGCCAGTAACAAATTGCTCTCCCATTAAGCGCATTGCCATGTCAACGCCTTTGCGAATTAATGGTTCGCCACTTTTACTAATAATACGGTTCAATGAGCTAGATAGCTTGGCTTCATTGTGAGTCGAAACCAGTTTGCCTGTAAATAGTAATCCCCAAGTTGCTGCATTAACAAACATGGAGCTACTTTGGCCCAAATGAGATTGCCAATTACCTGTACTGATTTTATCGCGGATGAGTGCATCTCGTGTTGCTTTATCAGGAATACGTAATAAAGCTTCAGCCAAACACATGAGTGCAACACCTTCTTGTGAAGAGAGTGAAAACTCTTGCAATAAGCCTTGAACTAAACCAGAGCGGCCAATCCCATTTTTTTGATTACGTAATTTTTCTGCGATGGAATAAGCCAACTTATGGGCGGCATCTGCTTGCTCTGCGGGGAGTTGTGCTTGTTGTAGCAACATCGGCAGTGCTTGTGTTTCAGGAATACGATAAGCAGATGTAATCGCTGAGCGTTTAACCGATTGAGGTAAAATATGTTCAGCGAAATCCAAAAAAGGCTGATAATTCGATTCAGTAACGGATTCTTCTTCTGATATTTGGCCATCTTTGTTATCTTGTCCCGAGGAAATCTCAGGGATGAACTGTTGATTATCAAGCTGTTCAAGATAATTAAATATGGCTTGTTTAATTAGCCAATGCGGCGTGCGGTCAAGACGTTGAGCAGCAGTTTTAATGCGTTCACGAGTCGCTTCATCAAGTCTCACACCCATAGTTGTCGTACTACTCATCCCATTTCCTCTAAATAATTAGCTACTAGAAACAAAAAAGTTACACATCAATAGCACGATGTTGCAACTTTGTGCAACGTTGTTAAAGACTATTCTAAAGGAATTGTGAAATATATCGTATTTTTATTTGTAAAATGAGATGGTTAGAAATGGATTTTGCTGATTTTTATTAAAAATCAATATGTTATTAATTCGCTTTGCTAGATGAGTTGTGAGTGAATTGATTAATTCTCGCATCAAAAATTTAACATTTGTGATACGGATATCGTTTATTGAACAAAATAACGTTAATTTCTTGTTAATCGGAAATGAGATTGTCTAGCATGCTAAGGTAGCATTTTTAATCAAGTGCAACTAAATACAAACACAACACACACTATATTTATTATTTAATTTGCTTGCGTGCAATTTAGTGCAACAACCAAAGAAGATAACTATTCTATGGAGAAGACGGATGACTGTAAGCACTCCGATGATCATTATGTTCATCGTATATATTACTGGCATGTTACTTATTGGTTATTTAGCTTATCGTTCAACGAAGAATTTCGATGATTACATTCTTGGTGGACGAAGTTTAGGTAGTGTAGTCACAGCACTTTCAGCAGGGGCCTCTGATATGAGTGGTTGGTTGTTGATGGGGCTACCTGGTGCTATTTTCCTCGCTGGGATTTCAGAAAGTTGGATTGCTATCGGGCTGAGCTTGGGGGCATATCTTAACTGGTTATTTGTTGCTGGGCGTTTGCGGGTTCAAACGGAAAAAAATAATAATGCATTGACGCTACCTGACTACTTTACCAGTCGCTTTGAGGATAATAGTAAAATTTTACGCATTATCTCTGCTGTTGTAATTCTTGTTTTCTTTACTATCTATTGTGCCTCTGGTGTTGTTGCTGGGGGATTACTGTTTGAAAGTACTTTTAATATTAGCTATGAAAAAGCTATGTGGCTTGGTGCGTTAGCAACTATCGCTTATACCTTCCTTGGTGGCTTCTTAGCTGTCAGTTGGACTGATACAGTGCAAGCCTCATTGATGATATTTGCACTTATTTTAACGCCTATTGTGATCATTTTCTCATTAGGTGGACTAGATACTGCAATCGATGTTATTCAAACGAAAAACCCTGAATACTTAGATATGTTTAAGGGGTTGAATTTTGTTGCGATTATTTCATTATTAGGGTGGGGGCTAGGTTACTTTGGTCAGCCTCATATCTTAGCGCGTTTTATGGCTGCTGATTCACATCGCACGATTCGCTCTGCGCGTCGTATTAGTATGACATGGATGATCCTTTGCCTTGGAGGAACAACTGCGGTTGGTTTCTTTGGTATTGCTTACTTCGAAATTAACCCTGCGTTAGCCTCATCGGTGATGGGAAATAACGAACGTATTTTTATGGAGCTTGCAGGAATACTGTTTAACCCATGGGTTGCAGGTATCTTACTCTCTGCTATTTTAGCGGCGGTTATGAGTACATTAAGCTGTCAATTACTTGTGTGCGCAAGTGCGTTAACCGAGGACTTATACAAGCCGTTCCTGCGTAAAAATGCGAGCCAAAAAGAGCTGGTTTGGGTAGGGCGGATCATGGTTCTGGTAGTGGCTGCGATTGCTATCTATATTGCACGTGACCCGAATAACAAGGTGTTAGCATTAGTGAGTAACGCATGGGCTGGCTTTGGTGCCGCATTTGGGCCAGTCGTCTTGATTTCTGTGTTATGGAAACGAATGACTCGTACAGGTGCACTTGCGGGGATGGTTGTTGGTGCCGTTACCGTATTAGTCTGGATGAAATATAAATGGTTTGATCTGTATGAAATCATCCCTGGTTTTATCCTTGCAACAATTGCAATTATTGTGGTCAGTATGATAACTAAAGCGCCAAGTGCCGCTGCTCAAGCCCGCTTTGATGAGGCTGAAGCGGAATATAAAATGAAATAATTGATAAAATAAAGTAACCCCCAATAGTTGGGTAACCAACTATTGGGGGTTATGAGCAAATATAAAATGACTAATGGATCTTTTTCATTGATTTTATTTTTAAATAGTCTCATTTTATGAGCATTCAAATTTGAGTTTTTTGGTTGTTTTTTCACGGTAAATGACAGTAAAAATAATCGGAACAAATAAGCCAATTGAGTATTTTCTTTGAGTAAGGCGCTCAGCTTGCTTCCTCTAGGCTTGTCTAAATCGCTTATTTGCTTTTGTTACCCGATGACTTTCTCACAAGTATCCGCAATCCACTCTGGAGACCCCTTAGACCCACCGTTTAGTGCCAATATTTGCGGAACAATATGATCCCATGCTTTATGTGAAAGCTCATAACTTGGCCTTGATTCAAGTTTTGTTAACCAGCCACGGATATTGGGGTATTTTTCTATCATTTGCTTAAAATTGGGGTCAATCCTTAAAGCAAAAATATCGCAAGCGTAGAGTAAATCTGCGGCGGAAATATCACTTCCTGCTAAGAAATTTTTGCCTTCAAGCAGAAAATCTAAATTTGCAAACATATCATGAAGTGCATTTAATTTGGCTTCAATCTCATTGACCGATGGTTTTGCCACCCCAAGATATGCAGGCATTAACAGTACGGGAAGAAAATATTCCAATGTTGATATTTTACGAAGATTCGTATGATACCAAGACAAATGTTTATTGATGACAGCCTTAGCTCGATGGGTTGCTCCAAACCATTTATCACTGCAACCGTGAATATCTGTAAGATAGTTCATGATTGCCGTTGCTTCGGAAAGGCAAAAATCGTCGTGCTGCATTGCGGGTATCTGATGCAACGGATTGACGGCTAAAAATTCATTAGAAAGATGTTCTCCCCGCGTCAACCATGTGTATTTGATATTGATGGGAATATTAGCTTCAATACAAAGCCAGTGAACGGCTCTGCTTGGCTCTGAAGTAGGATCATGAAAAAGAGTTAATGTGGATAAATCTGCCATTTTTTTACCTTTAATTTAACGTTGCCCATTAGAGATAAAGTGAACTTTACTGGCAAGTTCGTGACTTACCTCTTTCAAAGTAATATCAAAATAAATTAATAAATAACAGCTCAAATTCTTAATAGTCCGTAGATATAAATTCTCTATGCTAATTTAAGTCAATGGCGTCATTAACAGAAGGTGCCTGCATGGCTAGGAAAAAGTGCATTGAAAATGTACTCGCACAAATGAAGAAGTTTGAGCTGAGCATATTTGGCGCAGAAATATGCCATATCGGTAGGCTATGGATATGAATGGATAAGCCATTACGACACAGATAAACGTTAAAAGGCCTGAGTTCAGAAGTGTATTGAAATCAGGCCTGATAAGTTATTTGAACAAAGTATCTAATTTTATGGGAACACTTTGCTATCTGGTCTTTAATGGGTCTGCTTACGACGTTTAACTACTTGGTAACCAATGAATAGAATAATAAACCAGACAGGCGTTGCGATAAGAGCTTGCCTTGTATCGTGCTGGAAGGCGAGCAGGATCACCATAAAGACAAAGAAAGCCAAGCAAATCCACGACATCACAATACCTGCTGGCATTTTATAATGCGAGGCCTGATGAAGTTGTGGGCGGTTTTTTCTGAACTTGAGATAGCTATATAAGATCATGCTCCAGATAAACATAAATAGGATTGCTGACACGGTAGTAACCAACGTGAAAGCGTGCATGATATCTGGGATAAAGTAGATCAAAATAATACCGAAACTTAGGCAAATGCAGGTAAATATTAACCCCGTTGCAGGCACGGCTTTTTTCGATAAGCGACTAAACTGTTTTGGTGCATCGCCTTCTTTTGATAGGCCAAATAGCATGCGGCTCGTAGAAAAAACGCCACTATTGGCAGAGGATGCCGCAGAGGTAAGTACGACAAAGTTGACAATACTTGCTGCGGCAGGAAGGCTGATCAGGACAAACATCTCTACAAATGGGCTTTTATCCGCCAAGATGGTGCGCCAAGGTGTTACCGCCATAATAACTATCAGCGATAGCACATAGAAAGCAATAATTCTAAAAGGGATGGCGTTAATTGCTTTTGGTAATGATTTTTCGGGATCGCGGGTTTCCGCAGCAGCAGTTCCCACTAATTCAATACCAACAAAAGCGAAAATAGCTATCTGGAAACCAGCAAAGAAGCCACTAATCCCCATAGGAAACATTCCGCCGTCATTCCAGATATTGCTTAGTGATGCCGTATGACCAGCCGGTGATTGGAAGTTCATTGCGATTAAAGTGCCGCCAACGATAATTAACGCGATAATGGCGACAATTTTGATCATGGCAAACCAAAACTCCAGTTCACCAAATAATCTGACTGAGACTAAATTGAGTGTTAACAGCGTCACAACACAGATGAAAGAGGTCACCCATTCAGGGAAATCAGGCACCCAAAAGCTGACATAGGATGTGATAGCCACAATATCAGCAATACCAGTAATGACCCAACAAAACCAATAGGTCCAACCAACAAAGAAGCCAGCCCATGGGCCAATCAGGTCGGCAGAAAAGTCGCTGAATGATTTGTAATTAAGATCGGAGAGTAATAATTCACCCATCGCTCGCATAACAAAGAACAAGATGAACCCAATAATCATATAAACGAAGATGATAGAAGGGCCAGCTAGCGAAATAGTTTTACCTGAGCCCATAAATAGGCCCGTTCCGATCGCGCCACCGATAGCGATAAGTTGGATATGTCGGTTGCTGAGGCTACGTTTTAGCTGATTCCTCTCTGTGGGAGGATTTGTTGATGTTGAGGGTTGATTTTCTTCCATAGTATCTATCCAAAGAAGTGGTTATGTGCAGTCACAGTGTATTTTTAATTGTGTGACAGTGTTTGCATAAAATATTGTGACACAAATCTCAGTCAGTGTAAGAAAAACTTAACTGACTGTAATCAGAGTGGTGATATCTTAATCTGAATATAACACCAAGTTAACATTAGCAACCAAAATTTAATTGGTTAAGTAAAATTAGCAGAATAATGTTGACTGTGCTAAATGAGAGGCGTTAAATAAGTGCATCGGGTTGTTAGCTCAGTTGGCAGAGCAGTTGACTCTTAATCAATTGGTCGGGGGTTCGAACCCCCCACGACCCACTAATTAAATCAGTGCGTTATGTGTGAGTGAGTATTTTTAAATTATCTTGCGTGTCATATTCGTGCCATTCGCATTTAAAATATCATCAATGTTTTCCCAGTCGCCCATTTCTTGAAGCGCGGATAGAGCCTCCCCAGATTGCCCAAGTGTGATGTAAGTCTTCGTTGAAAGTGTGTTGGTGCGGTAGGCTACTGCTGATGTATTTCTTGGATATCTAGCGCTTAGCTCGAATGATAGCCCATAAATATATATGCGCTGCGTAAACTTCCTCATTTTCTGCGGTTATTTTCTTTTCCTAATACTCCTCACTATGCCATTTACAAATGATTCTAATCATACTCTCTCTATGATTAACTGATATAATCCATGTAACTTAAAAAAATGAGTTTATGATTATGAAGTTACTAGCTGTTGCTGCTTTATTATTCTCTACATCGACAATAGCGGCTAATCAATGCAAACCTGATAATGAGTGCTTGTCTTTTAAAACCAGTGAGAGTGAAATCTCTATAGCTTGTAAAAATATAGAATCAGCGAAACTCAATACATATATAGATACAAACGACTCATTAGCTATTATGCTAAAAAGCGGTACTGGGCTGAGTGATTTTTCTGTTAAAAACACTGGAAAAACAATAGATATTTACATTAGTGGCGTAAAGTATCATCGAGCTGTTATTACTGCACGAATGGACACTTCGATTCGAATTCCAATTACAGTACGCCCTAATTTTAAATTAGTAGATGATTTGATAAGGTGTGTGAATTAATATTAATCCAACATGCTTTTAGATTAGGTGATCTTCCTTATTTTCTTCTATCGTATATATCTTGTGGATGAGTATCTTTTTCACAATTTCCACGGTGGTATCGAAATCGAGGCAGAGGACATTAATCGAAGTATGGTACATTCTAACTCATTATTTAGATTTTGCAGGTTCTATTGCGGTTTGAATGCTCTCGATAGCTTCAATGCTAGGTGGCGACGAAGCAATAGAAATCGTGCTTGCTTGCCTGCTAGTTTACGGCTGCAATATATGGTCAGCGTTAAATATTAATTTTATGAAAAAGTATCGAGCCACCACCAAGGGTGTTCAATGCCTTAATTTATTGTGATAACCATAACGAACCCCAATGTTAGAGGGATGACAAAATAGAATGTGCGAATGTAAAAAATAAATATCCATTAAAAATAATATGGAGAATGATAAAAATAGTAGTCAACAAGTAAATAATTGAGAATTTTCTTCTTAAAAAGGATATGAGCCCAGATAGAACACAAACGGAGAGAACAACTTTTAAGCCGTATGACGCAATTATTGAATATAAAAGGGATTCATCAGGGTGTTTAATCAACCACAACGGGATCGTTTTCAATAACGCCCCAATTAAAAATTGAGAAATAAACCAAAATATAGCAACAGATATAAGAGGGTATTGTCCAGTGATCAATTTTTTAAATGGGTTCATAAATAATCATCAGTATTGGATGGGTTTACAGAAAATACTACAGGTAAATGACTAACACAAATATTAAAAGGCGGTTTAGTATGAATTAACTAAAAAACCCCTGTTTTGTAATTACATTTTCATCGCAACTTATGAATATGAAGATAGGCAAATTTACTACAAAGTGATATGCAATCCCCTATAAATCTGCCGATTTGCCTTTCATTAAATATCACTGCTTAAACGCTCACTTAGCTCAATAGTTAAATGTTATCAGCTTTCAGTGTGGAATGACGTGTAAACTAACATAGTCCATTAAGGCAATATACGCGCTTTATATCCATGATAAATCGACATTTACGCTTCTAAGATCTATTCACTATCACCATTGTTAAGTATTTAAAAGCCATCAATGCCTAAAAATTTAGTGCAATCAGCATGAGCGAAATTGTTATATATTTGTCACAAAATTGTTTCTATTTGTTATTTTTAATGGTTTGTTGTGATTTTAATCACAATAATCCCATCTTTTTTTACATATAAATCGCTCATCTTTATGTCGTTTTAGTCAATGAAGGATCATCATTATGGTATTTTCCATTCGAGATACACTTTTTTCCTTACTGACCTTGGACGGTATTTCAGGTCATGAAGCCCCTATTGCCAATGTTATGCAAAAACATTTTACAGAGAGCGCTAAGGAAGTTTGGCAGGATCGCCTCGGTAATATAGTTGCTCGTTATGGAAGTGACGACGCAAAAGCGCTGCGTTTAATGGTATTTGCGCATATGGATGAAGTGGGATTTATGGTGCGAAAAATTGAACCGTCGGGGTTTATTCGTTTTGAACGAGTCGGAGGGCCTGCACAGGTGACGATGTCAGGATCTGTTGTCCGTCTTGCGGGAGAGCACGGCTCAATACCTGGATGTATCGGTATTAAATCCTATCACTTTGCTAAAGGTGATGAACGTACGCAATCACCCTCGATTGATCAATTGTGGATTGATGTCGGAGCGAAAGATAAGGCTGACGCTGAAAGAATGGGCATAAAAGTCGGTACGCCAATCACACTGTATAACCCGCCTCAAGAATTAGGCAATGACATGGTGTGTAGTAAAGCATTAGATGATCGACTTGGATGCACTGCTTTACTTGGTTTAGCTGATGCGATTAAAGATAAAAAGCTAGAAATCGCACTATTTATTGTCGCGTCAGTGCAAGAGGAATTTAATATTCGTGGGATTTTACCAGTATTACGCCGTGTAAAACCCGACCTTGCTATTGGGATCGATATTACGCCTTCTTGTGATACGCCCGACCTTCAAGACTATTCGGATTTAGTGATTAACAAAGGTGTCGGCATTACTTGCTTAAACTATCACGGTAGAGGCACGCTTGCGGGATTAGTAACTCCTGTTCGCTTAATCAATATGTTAGAAAAAACAGCTTCCAAAAATCATATTCCGGTACAAAGAGAAGTTGCACCAGGTGTCATAACAGAAACGGGATATATTCAGGTTGAACAAGATGGCATTCCTTGCGCAAGCCTATCTATTCCTTGCCGCTACACACATTCACCGGCTGAAGTTGCTAGCTTACGAGATCTCAGTGACTGCATCCGGTTATTGGCTGCATTAGCGACACTTCCCGCTAATCAGTTTCCTATCGAGTCTGACTCAGACAATAACCAAGAGGTTACATTAAAATGAAAAAAGTCCTCGTTGCATGTGGAACGGGTATGTCTACGTCCACAATGATTGCTCAAAAACTCCAAGATTACTTAGCTAGTGAAGGCATCTTAGTGGCGACTTCACAATGTTGTTTAAACGAAATCCCACTAAACAGCCACGGTGTTGATTTGATCATCACCGCAATGAAAACGGATACAGATTATGGCGTACCGACTTTGAATGGAGCCGCTTTACTAACAGGAGTTAATGACGATGCATTAAAACAAAAAATTAAAACGTTGTTATCACAATAAACCTCATAGGTGACGTTATGTTTGACTATATACTTTCTCTAGGCGGTACAGTATTTGTCCCAATCGTCATGATAATTATTGGCTTAATCTTTCGCATTCCATGGCTACAGGCCATTAAAGCTGGGGTTACCGTCGGTATTGGTTTTGTCGGAATGGGGCTAGTGATCGTGATGGCTATTGATAGCCTAAGCCCCCCCATCAAAATTATGATTGAACGTTTTGGCTTATCGCTACATGTACTTGATGTAGGGGCAGGGCCAGCATCCGGTGTTGGCTATGCAACGGCGATTGGTGCAGTCATTATTCCCGTTATTTTCTTACTTAATATCACGTTATTGTTTACTCGCCTAACGAAAACAATGAACGTTGATATTTATAATTATTGGCACTATGCAATTACCGGAACAGTTGTTCAAATTGCGACGGGGAGTTTAGTTTATGGTATCGCTGGTGCTATGTGTCATGCCATCTTATCGCTAAAAATGGCAGATTGGACGGCAAAACGCGTACAGACGATTGTTGGTTTGGAGGGTATTTCAATTCCTCAAGGGTATGGCTCTAGCTCAGTTCCTCTATTTGTACTTCTTGATGCTATCTATGAAAAGATCCCTTTCCTAAAAGGAAAGAATATCGATGCACAAGCTATTCAAAAACGCTATGGCATGGTGGGTGATCCGGTTATTATCGGTGTTGTACTGGGATTATTATTTGGGCTTGCAGCAGGAGAAGACTTTAAAGGTTGTGCGACTTTAATGATTACGGTTGCCGCGATCATGGTGTTATTCCCTCGCATGATCCGCTTAATTGTTGAAGGCTTACTTCCTATCTCTGAAGGCGCTCGTAAATTTTTTCAGAAACATTTTAATGATCGAGAAGTGTTTATTGGCCTAGATACCGCCGTAACGCTGGGTCATCCAACCACAATTGCAGTGGGTTTGCTTCTTATCCCTATCATGTTGATTTTGGCAAGTATCCTGCCATTGAACAATGTATTACCACTCGCTGACTTGCCAGTTGCTCCTTTCTTTATCTGTATGGCCACGGTGATCCACCGCGGTGACTTATTACGCACATTACTGAGTGGTGTGATTGTTATGAGCACCGTTTTGCTCATCGTAACGCAGTTTGCCCCTTTCTTTACCGAAATGGCACGTAATGGCGGATTTAACTTTGCCGAAAATGGCGCGCAGATTAGCGCACTGTCAGTTGGCAATATGTTTGGTTGGTCTATTTACGAATTAATGTCATTTGGTCTTATCGGTGTCGTGTTAACTGTTGGCATTGTTGCCTGTGTCGTTATTTTCTTACGTAATCGTGAATTACCTGAATAAGGAGTATAGAAATGAGTTGGTTGAAGGATGTTATTGGAACAGAAAAAGCAGTCATTGCTATGTGCCATTTACGTGCATTACCTGGTGATCCTGATTTTAATGCGCAGCATAGTATGCAATGGGTAATTGATAGGGCATATGAGGATTTAATGGCATTACAAAATGGCGGTGTTGATGCAGTTATGTTTTCAAATGAATTTAGCCTGCCTTATCTCACTAAAGTGAAGCCGGAGACAACTGCGGCAATGGCACGGATCATTGGTCAATTAATGAGTGAGATCCGTATACCATTTGGTGTAAATGTTCTTTGGGATCCGATCGCTTCGTTCGATTTAGCGATGGCGACAGGAGCGAAATTTATCCGAGAAATATTTACGGGTGCCTATGCAAGTGATTTTGGCGTATGGAATACCAATGTTGGTGAAACTATTCGCCATCAACATCGTATTGGGGCAGGGGATGTAAAAACGCTTTTTAATATTGTACCTGAAGCCGCGGTATATCTAGGTGGACGAGATATCTGCTCAATAGCAAAGTCTACCGTTTTTAATAATAAACCAGATGCACTATGTGTTTCGGGATTAACTGCTGGAGCAAAAACAGATAGTGCAATTTTGAAACAAGTGAAAGATACGGTGCCGAATACTGTGGTCTTTGCCAACACTGGGGTTTGCCTCGAAAACGTTGAAGAGCAGCTGAGTATTGCTGATGGCTGTGTCACCGCGACGACTTTTAAAAAAGATGGCATTTTTGCCAACTTTGTTGATCAAACTCGAGTGGAAAGATTTATGGAGAAAGTGCATAGCATAAGGCAATAAGAAAGGAGATAAGCAAAATACTTATCTCCCTCGTGATACTAAGAGTCCTCGCAAGCTTCGCCAAAAGTTAGGCGAGGACTCAATAATCAAGCATATACCGAACCTTAAAGGAGTCAATATACAATGATTGATGATGCTAAATGGATCCAAATAAATCAAGTTGCAGCCGATTGGAAAGAAGCGCTTAGCATAGCTTGTACGCCTTTAATTATTCATGGTGCTGCTGAGCCTAACTATTTACAAGGCATCATTAAAAACACCCAAAGTTGGGGGCCTTATTATTTAATTGCTCCGGGCATTGCTATGCCACATGCACGTCCGGAACAAGGGGCTATCTATAACCAAATTACTCTCACAACCTTAAAACAGCCCGTTGTATTCGGTCATGAAGATTGTGACCCTGTATGGTTATTAATGACTGTTTGCGCAACTCAAAGTGATGATCATATTCGACTCATACAGTACATCGCTGAACTTATTGATAATCCATTATTACTTGATGAAATTCGTTGTGCTAAAACCCATGATGATGTTTTGCGGTTGCTAAATTCATATTGATTTATCCATGAAGGAGTGATGATGATATTACACCCGTCTTTGGCTTCTGCTGACCCACTTTGGCTGGGTTCAATTATTAATAAACTGGCTAATCAGAATATTGGGTCATTACATCTGGACATTGAAGATGGCAATTTTATCAACAATATTACTTTTGGTATTAAGTTGGTAAAAGCAGTTGCACAAGCTACAGAACATGCATTATCTATTCATTTAATGGTGTCTCAACCGTTATTTTGGATAAGGGAGCTTGCTCCTTTTAGCCCCAAATGGATCTTCTTTTATCCTGAGGCGGTGCAAAACCCTTCAGAAATTATTGCTGAAATAAAAAAGATAAAGGCAAAAGCAGGCATAGCATTAAATCCAAGTACACCAGTTGCTCCTTATCAATACCTCATTAATAAATTAGATGCTTTGATGTTGATGACTAGCGAGCCGGATGGTGAAAATCAGCAATTTATACCATCAATAGTGGATAAAATTCAGCAAATACCACCACTCTTTAGCCAACTGGAGTATTGGGCTGATGGTGGGATCAGTGCAGATAAAATTCAGTCATTAAAAAAGGTTGGTATTAATAATCTTGTCATAGGAAGAGCACTGTTTTCGACTGACGATTATGAAAATACGATAAAACAACTTAGCAATTAAATTCGGAGAGAAGTCGCTTATGAGTCTGTATAAATCTGATCGGATCCAACAGATGCTGCACTATCTTTGGAAATGTCGAGAGCTTTCAACACAACAAGCGGTGGAGTTGTTTGGTTGTGCAGAAGCGACAATTCGTCGCGATTTTCAATATATCGCTGAACATTATCCTGGTATGACGCGAACTCATGGGCACTTAAATTTCGACGACAGTACGACAGATAAAGAGTCTCAATTTGATGTCAGACGCTCTTTAAATTGTGCATCTAAACGTGAAATCGCACTCATTGCTCGCAAATTAATTCATGAAGGCGACTGTTTTTTTCTTGACTCAGGCTCTACTTGTTTAGAATTAGCGAAGTGTCTGGGGGATATTAGCGTTAAAGTCATTTGTAATGACATCAAAATAGCTAACCAACTTGGAATGTTTCCAAATGTAGAAAGTTATATCATTGGGGGGTTAATCAGGCCTGGTTATTTTACGGTAGGTGAAAGCCTAGCATTAGAGACGTTAAATGCTTTTGCCGTTGATTGTGTCTTTATGTCTTGTGATGCATTATCGATTGAGATGGGAATAACGAATGCTACTATGTTTGAGGTGGGAGTTAAACGCAAACTAATAGCGCGTTCACCAGAGGTTATTTTGCTAGCGGATCACACAAAGTTTGATATGTTCGAACCTCATGCTGTTGCAACCCTATCTTGTATTAAAACAATTATTAGCGATAGTGGGCTATCGAGTGAAACTCAGCAACGGTATCGCCAAGCAGGCTGTGAATTAAAATGTGGTTATTAGGGAATAATAGGCGTATTTATTACGGCTATATGTTTCCGTAAAATTGCTGTTCATATGATCACTTAAAAGGATAGGGTGAATCTAGTTGTCGCTGTCTTATTTTAGGATAAGTAGTAAGTGAATAATTTCAGATTTATAGTATTATTTTAGATGATTATTAATTTTCAGCTATCATCATGATGCGCTCAGTTAGCATTGAGATATAGCATGATTTAATTTTTTCGATGTTCAATATCTATTTTATTGTTTTCGAGTTTACTTGGTTTTTATTTTATTATATATCTTCTAATTGAATTTAAGTGCCTTCATTTTTTATTATGAGGTAAAAAAATCCAATTTATATATATTGATTTTGAAGTAAGCTCTGCTCTAACTGAGTTGCTGAAATTTTATTTGATGAAGAGATGAAATACTCTTTTCAAGAGAAAAATGTATCTAATAAAATGAGTAAAGTAATATAAATGAGAATGTCTAAATCAGATTTTTGAATAAGCCGTAGAGGGGAGTAAACTGCCTGTATTATGTCAGTTTGATGCTGAGTGTTTCGTAATATTTCGTTTTTTAATATAAGTATTACACCGTAGACTGTTTTTTAACCTAATTTATAAGATATTGAATAAATCTTAATGATTTTTACCTTTTTTTGTAATATATACTTTATCAATTAAATTTAAATGCTTTTTTTTGTAAAAATCGAATATTTAATCTGAATATATTCCCTCCTGAGTTTTCTTTTGGTTTTTATTACTATTCAATAATGATGGTCTTTTTTGGATTAAGAGCTATTAAGGCTTATAAGTTCAAGAGAATTCATTAGTTTTTACACTTATTTGTTGTTTTTTGGGTTTCTATAATCAATGGATATTGTTTTAGGATAATTTGATTTAATCAGGATAATTGATTAAATTACCGAAGAAATATTGAATGATTCAGACTTTATGTTTCGTTCTGTACTCGGGGTTAAATAAAAATGAAAATTAGTAATTTAGAATTTGAACAAATTGAATTAGATTTGAGCCATAGGGAAGTGTTTATTAAAGCTGTAGGAATAGAATTAAGAAAATTGAGGAAAAGTTATTCTTTAAGTGGTAGGGAATTAGCTGGAATTATGAATGTATCTCAGCAGCAAATATCTAGATATGAGTGTGGTGTTTGTGCGATCCCTACTGATGTTTTGATTATAATTTTAGGTTTTTTTAAAATTACACTGTTTGAGTTTTTTAAAGGGGTTTATCTAAATGCTTTTGATATAGATATGAATATGGTTCAAGATAAATACTATAATGTTTTTATTTCTCATTGAATAATCATAAGTGCTCCTGAAATAAAACTCATCTAATGATTTTTTAGTCTTATTAGCATGTTTAAGTATTTTATATTTTTACTTTAAGTTATAAAGTAGAGTTTAATTGTTATTTCTTAAATTTCCCCATCATGTTAAGTGATCATGATGGGGAGGTATTCGTGGTACTTATATGGGGGATACCAGATAAGTGATTTTGTACATAAAGAGCATATAAATAGTAGTAATATATTAAATATACTTCAATTTCACTAAGCACTCAGATCTCAGACCTCCATTTTTATTTAGAGTGTGAGTTTTATTTGAGCGATAAAAATAATAACCTATTATGATAATTTATTGGTATATCTGTAACTAAATAGTGTCCCCAAGAGCCATTCTAAACTCATCTTTTTCTCTTTTAGTAAAAATTAAGCTAGTGATTATTACTTCTATTCAGTATTTTTATATTCTCTAAATCTGCTTTTATCTCTGTAGTAAAACTGATATCAACATTCATGCATACTCATTTAATTTTCATATAAAATCGGTGTTAAATGGTAAGTTTTCAGTCATTATTAATACCTAAACGTTAGTAAACTCCTTCTATACAGCGGGGAAGGGGGAGAGAAACAGGCCATCAATTGGTGTTAGGTATTCCAGTGATATCGCCACTCTTTAGGGCGATAGCCGTGTTGATGCACCAAAACTGGGGCTGATATAGCCCTTAAATCTCAAAAAAATAGAACGTTATTACACCGTCGGTTATGCCCCAAACGGCAGTAAAGCCAATCCATCACCGGCAATACACCTAAAAGGGCATTGGTTAAAAGACGCAGGATTTGAGATAGGCTTCACTTTTATCGTCAAAATCTTAAACAGCTGTTTGGTATTGATACCGAACAGCGAAGACATTCGAGCGATGAAGCAGCAAAACCAACAACAGCAAGCGCAACTTGATGGCTGAGTATGTGAGCGGCTAAAGGGTAAACTGAGCAGCTCTCAAATAAAGCCGGAAAATCATGGGGGGATCTTTCCGGACTATTACTCAATATAATCGTTTTTACTTGTTTATATGCTATTGGTTATTAAACTTCACGTAATTTTTACTCTCTATATTTAATTGATGTTTAAAAAATTCAGTATTTTTGTATTCATTCATGGAACTATGGTTACAGCTACTATAGTCATCTCCAGAGCTACCATCATTTTGCCATCTGCACACCGGACAAATTTCATAAAATGCATCTTCTTTGTCTTCAAAAACAATATAGTTACAGGCGGAACAAGGAACACCACGAATTAAATTGTCATCACGGTCTATAATTATTATTTCATTTCCTGTAATATCTTTGATGATTTCTTCAAAAAAACTATTTTTTAGTAATTTTGAATAATTAAAATTATCAAGTATTATATCATTATACTTTTGTTTTATTGCCTCTAGTGGTTGCTTATCTTCTATTTCACTCAGCTCAAAAAGAAATTGAACCCGCCCATCAACAGTCTCTTTAAATAATGCATGAAGTTTCAAGAAATCAATCACTTCTGAATATAAAAATTCAATCTTCATTATAAACTCTTCGCTAATTCAATTGCAGTTTGGAATGCATCGCTATCCCGACCATCATCTATATAATAAGTCCGCATTTCTCTTTTACCAGCATGACTGACAAAGATCTCATCAGTACTCTTATCATGTTTAATAATAATGTTATTAACCTTAGCTTCCTGCATGCTTTCCGTAAGCGGTTTTTTAGAAAACTCTTTGGCTTTATTTAAATATTGAGGCTGAGTGATATCACCGAATTCTTACCATGCTTAAGATAATGATATTGTAAACCAGATAAGTTATTATGTGTCACACCATCAATTTGGTAATCTCTCTTCTGAGGATTGAACCCCTTCCAGTTAATGGATGCTGTGAGCCCAAGGCAACACCCCGCCAACCCAAACGGGTCCACCCAAACTGTCGGACAGTGCACATACCCATACGGATTCACACCACCCAGTAGCCCTATTGGGTCAGGACATAGATATTGTCCGGTATTCTTATCCTAGTATAGAAATCGGTTATAATACAAGCCCGTTTCGCGGTCTTCATATTGCCCGGCAAAACGAAAATGGCATTCGGTATAATTTGGGTCATTGTCGGCTCGACCGTCGTGAGACTGCCAAAACGTCATTTACCCCCACGTATTGAGGCGTCCTGCCCAACTGGCTATCCCTTTTTCAGTAAAAATCTCTCGGGGTGTACTTTGATGGTCAGTGACCACATAGTGCAATTGCCCCTTTTGATAGCGAGCAGTAGGAGTGATGGCCCCCGGCTGATAGAGCCATTGAATACCCGCATCATATGCCACGGTACCGTCGGCATAGACGGGGGCCTCTTCCACCATTTGGTCACCGGACCACAAGTAGTGCCATGCGGTCACACGAGGTTTTAACACGGGGAAGGCGGGATGCGCATTGTGTTTTTCGCTATCCAGCGTTTTAGTTTTACTGAGCCGCCGCCCAAAGGCATCGTAGGTGTAACGCCAGACATCGCCACTGGGGGTAAAGCAACGGATAAGTTGGTTTTGGGTGTTTCACAGATAGCGCCACTCTTGAGGGCGATAGCTGTGTTGATGCACCAAAACTGGGGCTGATGTAGCCCTTAAATCTCAAAAAATAGAACGTTATTACACGGTGGGGTATACCCTGAGTGGCAGTAAAACCCGCCCACCGCCGGCGATACACCTAAAAGGCCAGTGGCTAAAAGCCGCAGGTTTTGAGGCAGGATTCACTTTTACGGTGAAGATTTTAAACGGCTGTTTGGTGTTAATCCCCGACAGCGAAGACATCCGAGCGATTAAGCAGCAAAACCAACAACAGCAGGCGCAACTCAGTGCCATCAAACACACCATGCGTGAGTTGATGGTGGAGTATGTTAGAGACTAAAGGCTAAACTGAATGGCTCTTAATAATGTCTAACTAGAGGATAATTCTTCTAGTTAGACATTATTTAATCAACATATTTAGCTCCGGCTTTTAAAGGTGAAAATCCCTCAGGCCAGATTGTATTTTTATCAAAGATTGCGTTGATAAAAGTTGCATCCATAATTCTACTAGCATTCATATTAGTCCCTTTTAGATTTGCATTATTCATATTTACAGCAAATAAATCTGCATTTTTTAAATTAGCTCCCTCTAAATTAGCGTCCTGAAAAAATGCGCCACTGAGTTTAGAGTTTACTAACTTACAGTTAATTAATGATGAGCCTAAGAAGTTAGTATTCATCAATAATGAGCTAGTAAAATTGGTATTATTTAATATGCAATATGCAAAATTGGCACTACGTAAATTAGCTTGCTCGAAAGATGCGTGTTGTAAGGATAATCCTTCAAAAATTGCCGTATGTAATAATTCCCCAGAGAAATCATAGCCATCTAAGGTATCACTATCTATTTTTTTAATTTCGTTGGTAGATTCAAAATGGATGTTTATCATTTAATAGTTCCCCCAGTCAAAAGTATCTACCTTTATTTCAGACATTGGTTTGATACGTGCCGCTTGGCTAGGAGATAATGTTCCTGGTACTGTTTCAGGGATTTTTCCTACAATTTTGCCAGCCACATAGCGATGGTTACCTTCAACGATAACATTACCATCAACTTTTATTGGTGGAGCCACATCACCTTTTAATAATCGGTCAACATAACGTTGAATAGCTGGTAAGGATACAGAACCTTGGACGGTTTGCATTGTATCCCCTTTCAGTGCACCTTGAATAATGTCAGAGGTAACATCTGCACCTTTTGTAATTAGAGGGCAACTCCCCGCCAACCCCAACGGATCTATAAACCCTGTCGGACAGTGCACATACCCATACGGATTTAACCTACCCCGTAGCCCTATCGGGTCTGGTGAAATATACAGCCCACTGTCCTTATCATAGTACCGAAAGCGGTTATAATACAAGCCCGTTTCGCGGTCTTCATATTGCCCGGCAAAACGAAAATGGCATTCGGTATAATTTGGGTCATTGTCGGCTCGACCGTCTTGAGACTGCCAAAACGCCATTTGACCCCACGTATTGAAGCGTCCTGCCCAACTGGCTATTCCTTTTTCAGTAAAAATCTCTCGGGGTGTGTCTTGATAGTCTGTCACCATAGAGTGCAATTGCCCCTTTTGATAGCGAGCAGTAGGAGTGATGGCCCCCGGCTGATAGAGCCATTGAATACCCGCATCATATGCCACGGTACCGTCGGCATAGGCGGGGGGCCTCTTCCACCATTTGGTCACCGGACCACAAGTAGTGCCACGCGGTCACACGAGGTTTTAACACGGGGAAGGCGGGATGCGCATTGTGTTTTTCGCTACCCAGCGTTTTAGTTTTACTGAGCCGCGGCCTAAAGGCATCGTAGGTGTAACGCCAGACATCGCCACTGGGGGTAAAGCAACGGATAAGTTGGTTTTGGGTGTTTCACAGATAGCGCCACCCTTTAGGGCGATAGCCGTGTTGATGCACCAAAACTGGGGCTGATGTAGCCCTTAAATCTCAAAAAATAGAACGTTATTACATCGTTGGTTATGCCCCAAACGGCAGTAAAGCCACACCACCGCCCGCAATACACCTAAAAGGGCATTGGTTAAAAGACGCAGGATTTGAGATAGGTTTCACCTTTACGGTAAAAATTTTAAACGGCTGTTTGGTATTGATACCGAACAGCGAAGACATTCGAGCGATGAAGCAGCAAAACCAACAACAGCAAGCGCAACTCAGTGCCATCAAACACACCATGCGCAAGTTGATGGCTGAGTATGTGAGCGGCTAAAGGGTAAACTGAGCAGCTCTTAAAAACAAAGAAGCCAGAAGATTTGAAGATCTTCTGGTTATTAAAATTAACCTAAAACTTAATTTCTTTCTTCATAAGCTTTTCTAATATATGATTCAAATAGATTTTGGGTGAGTTTTTTACCTAAAATTAAATTTGGCATAATATATTGTGTAAAGATAATCATATATTCAGAAGCTATTTTGGCTGCATCAAATCGATTTGTTGCACCATTTTCATTAGTGAATGAAAACTCCTTATCATCTAAGATCAATGATAACTCTATATCATAAATACAATAAATATGATTCTTATCATTAAAATTTTCTTGCAATCTAGCAAATATGGATACTATTGATATTGCTCTTTTTTTTGTTGATATTGGTAGGTTTGATCTTGATATAAAAATATCATTTTCAAAGAAAGTATCTTTTATTAAAAATAATTCATCTTCAGTATGAGGTAAGTTTAATATCTCAGGTGCAACATCATACATATTATTTTTAACAACTAACCAGTCACTCGGAACATATAATCCAAGTAAAGGTGAATATTTTTTATATAAGTTATCCATTACTCAACCTTTCTCATGTAGTCATTGTAAGTTTGGTTACTGATTGGATGTCCATGAAACTCATTAGTAGATTTTGTAACTTCAACTCTCATGTATTGTGTAGGTTGACCATTATTAAAGCCAATTGTTCTACCTGCATCATATATATAATAATCGGAGCCACCTTTTTGAGGAGAATATACTCCATATCGTAAGGCTTCTTTCTCTGTTTTATTTCTAAAACTGGTCATTGAACTACCGGTTACTTTGCCATTGGGGGCGTCTATATCCCAATATTGAGCAGGTTTTCCTCCACTAGAAAACATCATTGCTTCTTCCTGAGTTTTAGCTTTGGTGTGTTTAAGATATATAGCTGAACTTGAATGATGTCTTCTAAATCTATCTTCTTTTAGTAACTCATTACAGCAATAACCAGCCAACCCCAACGGGTCTATAAACCCTGTCGGACAGTGCACATACCCATACGGATTCAACCCGCCCAGTAGCCCTATCGGGTCTGGTGAAATATACTGCCCACTGTCCTTATCATAGTACCGAAAGCGGTTATAATACAAGCCCGTTTCGCGGTCTTCATATTGCCCAGCAAAACGAAAATGGCATTCGGTATAATTTGGGTCATTGTCGGCTCGACCGTCTTGAGACTGCCAAAACGCCATTTGACCCCATGTATTGAGGCGTCCTGCCCAACTGGCTATCCCTTTTTCAGTAAAAATCTCTCGGGGTGTACCTTGATGGTCAGTGACCACATAGTGTAATTGCCCCTTTTGATAGCGAGCAGTAGGAGTGATGGCCCCCGGCTGATAGAGCCATTGAATACCCGCATCATATGCCACAGTTCCGTCGGCATAGACGGGGGCCTCTTCCACCATTTGGTCACCGGACCACAAGTAGTGCCACGCGGTCACACGAGGTTTTAACACGGGGAAGGCGGGATGCGCATTGAGTTTTTCGCTATCCACCGTTTTAGTTTTACTGAGCCGCCGCCCAAAGGCATCGTAGGTGTAACGCCAGACATCGCCACTGGGGGTAAAGCAAGTGATAAGTTGGTTTTGGGTGTTCCACAGATAGCGCCACTCTTGAGGGCGATAGCCGTGTTGATGTACCACTTTCTTAGCCAATCGCCCATTCACATCGTAATGGTAGTCTTGATAACCACGAGGTAACCCACGGCGAATAACGCGTCCGGCTTGTTGCTGTTGGGATAACTGATGGAGAGCCACTTGAGCGCCTTCAGGCACGACAGTGTGTTCAATCAGGTTTAAGTTAGCGTCGTACTGAAAACGCTCGTATTGGCTACGGTGCTGATTACTGTATTGGGTTTCTGTGATTTGGTCATTGGCGTTATAACGGTATTGGGTTCGCTGCCAACGCGTATCTTCAATACCCACGACATTATGGGCGCGGTCATAGTGGAATGACCGGTGCACATCGGTGCAGACCGGAGGCAAATGCGGCGCTTCTTGCATGGCACGTAAGAAGTTCTCGGAGCCGCGTCCAGCCCGTTGGTGTGCTAATAAACCGGCTGCATTGTAGTGACTGGAGTTCACAAAGCCGGCGTCACTGCGGCGTAAATATTCTTGTCCCACGGCATTGTAGCTAAAGCGTAAGGGGGCATGCTGACCCACTTGTAGGGAAGTTAATTCCCCCAATTGACCGAAAGCGTAATGGAGTTCACGTTCACCAAAGCGCGTTTGGGTGAGGGTATGTGTAGCTTCATCCCATTGATGGTGTACCTCACGGCCATTAATGCGTTCGCAGGTTAACTGGCCGTGGGCATTGTATTCGAACTCGACCACGGAATCGGGGTTAGTGGCTTTCACGAGGCGTAAATGGGTATCGTATTCATAGGTGGTGGTGGAGAGGCATTGCGTGTTAATGCCATCGTCGACCCATTCACTTTGTTCAATGATGACCCCCGAGGAGGCATAGCGCCAGCGAAGCTCGTGGTTATCGGGGTAACGGGTGGCAATGCGTCGGCCTAAGCGGTCGTAACGATATTCAAGTACGCGTCCAGTAAAATCGGTTTCTCGAATGATTTGCCCAGCCGCATCACGCTCATAGGTATATGTTTCACCGAGTGAGCTTATCACTTTTTTCAGACGAGTTAATGCGTCATATTCAAAATGAATTTCGCTGCCATCGGGGCGTACCATTGCCATGAGCAAATCAAACGGGCCATACCGATAGCGGGTAGTGCGACCTTCACCGTCGGTGACCGCAACAATGCGGCGCTCGCTGTCATATTCAATGTGTTGATGGGTGCCATCAGGTAATAATACATCGCTGACACTGCCGTTAACGCCGTCATGCTCTTGACTATAACGGTAGCGGGTAGTGTGCTTGAGTGCATCGGTATAAGCTTGTAAGCGACCGAGTTCATCAAACTGATATTCAGTGCTATTTTGGTATGGGTTAGTGCTCTTAATCAGTTGATGTGCGGCGTTGTATTCATATTGCCACTGTGCACCATCGGGAGAAATGGCTTTGAGCAGTTCGCCGTGTTGGCTATATTCGTAAGTTTGTATTTGACCTTGTGGATCGATGATGGCTGATAAATTATGCATATCATCATAGGTAAGTTGCCATATATCTCCTAAGGGAGAAACATAGCGAGTGAGCTGCCCATCATCATTATATTCATAACCTATATGGCGTTTATTTGGGAGGTAAACTTGTGCCAATGAGCCATCGGCATGATAAACATAGCGAGTTATTTCACCAATATCATTGGTTTCACTGATTTTTTTGAAATCTTGCCATTCTGTACGTGTTTCTCGTCCAAGGGGATCAAGTGTGCGCACGACCAATTGATCTTCATTGTAATAATAGCGGTAATGACCTCCTTCACCGTCTATATAAGTGTTAATCTGTAATGTGTCATCATATAAGAAACGATCGCACCAATACCCACTATCTGAATGAGTTTGAATGACCCGTCCTTGTTTATCATAACGAATAGTGAGTTCTGTTTGATCTGTATCTCGCCATGAGGTCATCCAACCTTCAGGTGTATAAGTGTGCCATAAGTGGTTTTGTTGGAAAGCATCACATTCACTCAAAAAACCATATTTATCGTAAGCACAAGTCACCAATCGCTTAATTTGCTTTTGATGGTGTAAATCAATGTGAATTAATTGGTCATGAGCATAATGTAAATGTAATTCTAAACCATCGTAACGGGTAAGGTGCTTAAGCTGATGTTTGTCGTCATACTCAAATTGCAATGATAATCCTTGCAAGTTGGTATTGATGCTAACTTATGAACAGCCGCAAACTGATGTTTAAAATGATATTTTTGTTGGCGACGATTATCTTGTATCCATAAACCTGTACGCTTATTTCCTTGTAATAAATAGTGAGGTACACGCATATTACGGGCATAAACCTCCTCTTCGGGAGTGTCAAATAAGTAGGAATGCCCTTCACTATCTTGAAACTCAACCGTTTTTGAATTAACTTCAAGCTGCATGGACCAATTATCTGCCCATTTATTACCAAAAATACCGCGGTGTGTTTGAGTCGAGTAGTAACTTCGCACTAATTCAATGGGGAGTACCCCTGGGATATTAATCGCCTGCCATACTTGGATAAGATCCCCACGTACCATATCAACGGGATCACCACATGTGTGTACATCATCATTTTTATTATTTTTACCGCCATCTGATGATTTGGTTTTCTGGCTATCTTCATTGATTTTGGTTTGCGGTGGTTCCGGTGTTTTTTCTGGCGTATTCAGGTTATCCTTGCCTTTTCCCTTAATTGTTCCCCCTGCTGAGGGCGGTGTGCTTATATCCCCCATCGGAACATCGAGATCTTTGCGCGCCTTATTCGCTTTTTTTACCGTTTTAGCTGTCGTTTTTACGGTGGCTTTTGCTAGTCCACCCGCGCCTGTTGCATAACTAGCAACCTCATAGATTGAAGCTCCTGCATTTTCTGCTGGAGTCGTTAATTCTGCTTTCAAGTGATCTAAATCCGTATTTTTAGCCGATTCAAGTGAATTTTTAGCATTTTTTATTGCATAGTCAGCTAACGAATCAATCCCAAAAATTTTCCCTATTATCGCCAGTTTTATGGATTCAAAAGCAGAATAATAATGTAGGCCTGTCACTAGCAATTCACCAATATCCACAATATCATTATAGAATTGCTTGCCTGCGCCTATTGCCCCCCCGATAGGGTCGTCTGCTAAATCATTAACGGTTTTTCTAACCTTTTTTTGTGTTTCTAATATCCACTTAGTGCTTTCGGATTGCGTCGAAGGGATTTGATTTATGGCTTGATTCAGGATTTGAGAAATAACCTCTGTTTCTTCTTGACCTTCACTAGTTACAATAGGATTCGCGTTTCCCACTTCTTGATTATCGGTTAGGGCAATATGCGTGATTATACCTATCGTATTTCCATTTGCTTCTATTCCATTTGAGGGAGGAAAAAAATGGGATGATAACGGTATGTTATCAAGTTGATGTTTCTGGATAAATTCATCGTAAGTCTGATTGCTGATATAATGAACAGGTGAACCTGGTATCTCATTGTATTCATTATCTTTTAATGAAACTGTGACATAGTCATTTGAGGAAGACGAGTGGAATTGTAAATTTAGACCAGACTCTAACCCAACATAACTAATGCGTTGTCCATTACTTTCAGCAGAACCTTGCGGGGCAGTGGATAATATACTATCTCCCCATTGTTTATCTATGGTCTCAATGCTTGTATAACGATTATCTTTCCCTAATTCGGGGACTTCGTCTGTCAGATAAACTTTCATTTTTTATATCCCTATTTCCCATTCATCCAAAATTTATCGTCATGACGCAATATAGGTTTTTTTCCTACTCGAACACTCTTTGAATGCTCGATGGGATAGCATTTGCCGCCGACAGTACCACTTTTCACACCATTAGCTACTCCTGGCGCATCACCTAAAGTGGTTGGAATATAGCTTTGATCGTAAACAACAACAGGATGACCATTGGCTTTGACGGATGGCACCACAGAGACTGCAGTTTCTAATTTTGCAATAACAGGGTATGGAATTGGCGGTGTTGATGAACCCATAGGCGTTTTACAGACATCAGGGGTTAAGCTAATCACCAACCATTCACCTTGTTGGCGAGCTAAATAATTATCAGCCATGGTTCAACTCCTCTTGAGTTTCAGCAAGACGAACTAATGGGGCATTTGGATCCATTTCAAATCGAGCTTCACATACACGTATAGGTAAATCAGCTTCAAACATTAAGCGATAGGTTAAGGACAGTTGTAATTTCTCAGTATCAATTAACAGCGTATCTAAATTGAGATGTAGAGGGATAAAAAGGCCATTTAACATGCGCAATAAAACAAAAGGCCGATGTCCCGGTAATGTTGTGTTGAGTTCACCACTTGGTGTTAAATTTTTGAGTATTAGTGAAAAATCAGTTTTTGGGTAAGTAATTTGTTGGTCGATTGGTGCACAGTTCCAATAACCAAAATCAAAATCACTGGGGAGATAAGGATGACGTTGGTTTAACCAAGTTTCATCATAGGTTCCAGCAAGCAAGCGCCGAGGCAACCATGCTCGACCAATCGCCCCAAATCCAGCGACAGGATTTTGTTGCAACTCATTATTTAATTGTGACGTCAACCATTCAGTGGTGATTGGATATTCTAATGATTCGATTTGTGGGGCAGGAAGTACAGTGATTTCTTTAGATTGTTGATACCATGGTGTGATAAATCCTTGTCCTAGCGGATTGTATTCATAGGTACTGTGTGCTATCGGTGCGAAATCCTTTTCAGGATGCTCAGCACGTAGCGCCTCAGGAAATAACGCTTCATCGGGAATAGGCTTAGCCAGTTTTTCATTTTCATAGACCTTACATTCACCACCAAATGCATAACGATAATCAATCGGCAATTGCCGTATGGGAGAAGGAGAAGTTAACTTCCATTCACCTGACTTTTCATCGAGTACAAACTGACGAGCCCCAAAACAGCGTAGGGATTTTTCAATTAGTACCTTATTATCTCGGCTTGTCATGGTAAAAGAGACAGTAATGGATTCAGCGGGCGTGTTGTCTGGTGCATACGCTATGCCATTGATTAGTACATCACAATGAGGTTTGAAGGGGGCTAAGTCACTTTCTACGAGAACAGATGAACTGTTTGGTTTACTAATAAATTGATCTTCAAACTCAAAATTTAAATCAGTCAGTAAAGAAGGAACATATTCCCCTTTATTTTCTGTTGGGACCAGAGCGTACCCAACCTTCATAGCAATTACATGGTGCTCAATATCTTCCACATTGAGCATTTTATAATTAAGAACTGAAAAAGGCGTAAGATTACGAAATTCCATTTCTTATCCTCTAGTTTAAGTCCACATCTTTACCGGTAATTTGTACAGGTCCGGATGCTTCAAAATTAAACTTATGTCCATTAATTGTGACATGGCCTGCACTATCCATCCGCAACACGCTGGCTCCACAGCGGAGTTCAATGACATCACCGACATTAATGGATAACTGATTGGTAACATTGATAGTTTTACTTTGCCCAACAGTCTCTGTATTGTCTTTATTAATGCTTTCAGTGCGATTGCCTTTCACCAGCATCGCTTGGTCGTTATCAACCACTTCCATATGGTCATGTAATACATGGGTAGTACGGTCATTGAGCACTTTCGTATTCATGTCCTTTTGGGCATGAATAAACACTTCCTGCTTGCCATCCTCATCTTCAAAACGTAGCTCGTTAAAACCTTTTCCTTTATGGGTTTTCGTACGGAAGGTCGTACGCGTTTTATTTTCAGGAAATTTTATTGGTGGTGCATTACGCCCATCGTAGGTACATCCCGTGATAATGGGGCGGTCAATATCCCCGTTTAAGTAGCTTATCTGCACAATAGTGCCAATACGAGGTACGGCAGAAAAACCGTAGCCATTGCCACTCCATCCCATAGCAACACGCACCCAACAGGAGGCGCCATGATCAGGCTTACCATAGCGATCCCAATGGAAATGGACTTTAACGGCACCATATTCGTTGACGTAAATTTCTTCTCCTGGAGGACCAACTACGGTGGCTAATTCATCACCATCGGCAGTTGGTTTGTAATGATGAGGCGGGCGCCATTCTTCACGGCCAGGTATAAATGTAACGCTATTACTTAGTTGAGTTCCGTCACCACCCCCGTTATCGGCGAGTGGTTGTACGCCATGGTGAGTGACAGTGATGACTTGCCAACTGTCATTCATCAGCGCATTTGGGTGATTTTGTAAGGTGAAAATTTTTCCCGGACGTAAGGCAAAACAGTTAGTCGTGGCATTCCCCATGCGACTACCGCTACGTAATTGCTCAAATCGGACCTTTGTTAAAGGTTCGCCTTCCGCATCTAATTGGAAACGACCATAACTTTCAAACACACTATGTTGCCCACCTTTTTCTAATTTCCCTTTATGCATCAGAGGGTAGGAAGGTCGAACATAATTATTATCTTTTTGGATCGTCTCATCTGAGCATAGATATTCACCGTATTGCCATGTTGAAACGGTGCTATCCGTTATATCGGTATCGGCTTGTGGGTTGTAGGTGAGGTGGATCCCCGCGGTCATTCCCATATGTTCATCGCTATAGAACATCTCTTCATCTTCAAACCAGAAGTTAATCCCTTCTTCAAAGGCTAAGCGACACCAAAAGTCATAAGCGGATTCCCGTTTTTGTGTGGTGTAGGTCCGTACCGGATGTAAAGCTTCACGGTAAAAAAGACAGTCTGATTTGACGTGCGCTTCGTCTAATAAGGTTTTTAAAATGGTGGGGGCGTTTTGGTCTTGGAAAATACGACTGTCTTGGTTGAGGGTCATGATCCACATTTCAGGACGAATATCAAAATGATACCACGTTTTCACTCCATCGGTATTACCTTGAGCAGCCCCTGCAAGAATACCTTTTACGGTACGCACAACTTTACCGTCACGTTTGACGGTAAGTGATGAAACTTGACCAAGATGTTCTTGGAAATCTATCACTGGGAGTAGGCTGACGGCATTAATGCTCAAGCTAAAGAGTGAAGAAAGCCCTTCCGTTAATGAAAAATCGGTAACTTGTAATGTTCCCGGAGGTAATAATCCGATTTCACAGGTAAATACTAATCCACTTGGATCAGGGTTGAGTCCTAGAGCACTGAGAAGTGTGGATTGTGCTTTATCAGCCATCTCACTATAAGCGCCTGTTTCTGAAGATATTGCTCCTTGTAGTCCACCAGTAAACCCACCGCCGGGTGTGAGTGCAGCAGAAACACCATTAAGGCGTGAGGTCATATTAGAGGCTACAGATAACGCTGTTTGCGCCGCATTAATGGCTTGTTGAGTTTTGGCGGACGCTTGAGAAATTAAGGCATCTTTAGCTTGATTGATGACTTCGTCTTGAATCGAGGCTATCGGATCTATAGATGGTTTTTTGGGGTCTTTTGAGAACATAAATAGGCTCCGAATTAACGGGTAGGCGTCATGACATTAAATAGAGAAAGACGAGCCTATGTAGGCTCGTCGAGTGAAGCGATTACGCTTCCAGCGGTGCGCGCCAGTCATCAGCACCAGAAGTGCCTGCTACGGTGTGCTCCCAGTCCACCTTACGGTAAGAGAGTGACACTTCGAGCAGCTGCGTATAATCCGCTTTGGCCGGATCTTGGCAGTGTGGCATTTGGCAATCGATGTTGACGATAGTCGCATCGGTCAGTGTGGTGGTGAAGAAGTGCTCTTGCTTCCCTTCAACAGACGTGCGGTACCATTTCAGTTCCACTTTTGGCAGCATTTCACCGGACGCCAGTGCGTTATACAGCAGTGGTACCGCTTTGTTTAATGCCACAGTAAAACGGAATGGCTTGTGAGCACGTTGGCCTGAAGGTTGACCGGATTGGGGGTCAGTTGGTACGGTCACAATATGGGAAAACTCTTGTACCAGCATTTGGTCTTCATGACCTTCTACGTAGATGTTACCGACCGATTCAGGGGTAAATGCTCCCGCAGTGATGTTGCCCTGCGTTTTTCCTTCGATAGAGATATAACATGGAGTTGGCATAATATGTCCTTTTATTATCCTGAGTTATCATAATAAGTCAGGTGATTAATAACGATGGTTTATTGCAATAAGAGCAATATATTCCTTGCTCAATATCATTAATATCAGCCAATGCGCATGGTGATTTCGGTTAGGAAAAATAATATATGCCGAGGGTGGGGATGTAAATGTATCGGAATAATCCGAACAGCCTAGGATAAGTGACTCAGCGTAAAATAATTGTCATATCGATATTTATTGCTTTCGTTTTGCCATTTTTAGTATTTAAGCAGTATAAAATGTTTTCGCTTTTGTTCGTTATTTTGATGAAAAACGCTTAACTATCGAAAATATTAGAAAAAATCTATGTACATTGAGCGAAAAAACGTTCCAGAAAATTCCTAACGTTTAATTTCTTTAACTCATTGTTTTACAATGATAAAAAATCTTACACTTAGAATGCTTGTTAAGTAGAGGATAAAGTCTGTTAGTTGTAAATTTTAATGCTAAAAAAGTATATCCTATAAAATAATTATTCTGATTGTTTTAATTTTTATCCATAATAACAAATAGTTACATGCATTGTTTAATAAGCAAATCTTCAAAGATCATTCCCAGCGTGGAATTTTGTACTCATAGGGCGATTGTCTTAATTAAAAGATATTGATGAATTTTATATTTTATTTTCACACCTTATTTATTACTTAATGAATTTTAAAGCATATGATATGGGAAAATGAATTAGAACAAGCTCTAAGCTCTTATCAAAATAGGAATATCTTGATGATGTCTAACTAACTCTGTTTTGCCATAAAACTAATAGCTGACATTAACTGTCACGGTATCGCTGTAATTTCCGGGTTGGTAGTTAGCAGAAGGAACAGTGACATACACGGGGTAAAGCTTAGCGATACCAGAGCCTATATCGGAAACCAAATTAACGAGGTTGTTACCCCATATTATCCCATTGGCTCCTGGTGTTGAGCTAAGTTGATAAGGTATTTGATCGGTTGTTGTTGGACTTTGCAAGAAACCTGCACCTTGCAAATTATTATTTGAAGGTAGTAAACCAATACTAAAAGGGGTTGTATTTGTACAGGTAACAGAAATATTACCATTAGCTGTGGTGTTGGTTGTCTGGCTTTTGACATTACCGAGATGAATATCGCCGCTGGCGGAAACAATGCATTGCTTATTAACTGTGGTTGTCACAGTAAAAGGAAAAGTGGGGCCAATAATGGAACCGCAACTATTTGGCGTACTGAGCAGACCGATATTTAAAGTTGAGCTAGCAGTCAATGAGGTATAGGTATCAATATAAGTGGCAGGGATCACGGTTGATGGATTGAGCGATAATTGGGCATAAACGGTCACCGAACCTGTTGTTGGCGTTGACCCTTGACCGATATTCAGTTTGATCATGACAGGGCTAGTGTCAGAAATATATTGGCTCCCCCAAATAAGACTATAATTTGCATTTTGATATAACTGATAGCTTATGGGGGCATTTATTCCAATGGGGGACATTTGCCGAGAAACGATTTGGCTAGAGGTACTGGAGTTACCTATATTTAAACATAGTGTGGCGCCAAGAAACGTATCGAGTAACTCCTTCGTACAACTATAATGAATAGTGAGTGAGGTAGTTGCAGTATTATTAGTTAAGGGCATGATGTTGCCGAAATTAAGTGTGTCGATATTTAAAATGGAGCAAGTTAAGCCATAAGCGGGGCGAGGTTGATTGAGAAATATTGCAAAGAAAGTGAATAATAAGCTCAGCGTTTTGTATTTGTTGGTAATGTGAATAGACATTATTTGATCCTTGGTTGACGGATTTTAATCTAAATAAGGGGATGACTCAGGATGGCAGTGTAATGGGCCAATCTGAGGAATAAGCTCATCGGTTTTTGGATAGGTAAATGTGACAGTACATTCTCCTTTGGGGTAATGGATCAGCAGATGGTTGTCAGTTTTTAAGGTATCGAAATAGGCTATGCCATCGTATCCCACTGTCACTAAATTCTCTTTTTGGCCATTTAATGCAACTTGGCTTCCCTCAGGTAATAGCACACCATTTGGGTCAGCGAGGATCACTAATGCAGGGTGCGTTTTAATTAAATCAAATTTAGCGAGAACACCTGAATGATATTTGGGGATAACGTCTATTTGGGTCTGTTTAACTTGAATATTGGCAGGTAAATGAGTTGGATCTAACGTTAGCACATTTCGCTGGTAACTATTAAGTGAAGGAATTAAAAGTAACCCATCATGATTTGTTGTACCGATAACGCTATTTTCTAACCGAATAGGAAGGTTGCCGATACCATTTGTTGATACAATGGCGAAGCTATTCATAATTGGCTTTGAAATAAAAAATTGATTATTAGCTGCGACGATAGCACCACTTGCACCAATATACTGTGAGTGGGTTTGGTTTAGGTTATTAAACCCTGAGCTAAGATGTATTTTATCGGTAAAATAATTAATATCGATTTGGTGATTATTTTCACTATCCTGCTTGCTTGCCGTAATATTCCAGCCTAACCCTCCCTCTGAAGGGGCCGATTGGTTTGCATTTATCTGGTACGTTTGAGCATTCTGGTTTTTTTGGCTCGTGATGCGAATGCTTTGCTTATTCCCGAGTAGCATGGTGGCTGCTAGGTATATAATGCTTTCTTTATCATCGGTAAGTTTTTTATTAATACTGGCGCTAATAGATAGCGTATCGTTAATGGGTTTGTACCAATGAGCACCCAAATAACCTATTGTCGGGTCATTATGGGGGCGAAAGCCAAAATAGGACAGGCTAAAACTACCAAGATATTCCGAATTATAGCCAAAAACAGCATTACCCTTAAACGCCAATGGTGGCGCAGAATAATTTGTTGCAATATCATGATACTGAGTTGTGGTTATAGTGGTTGAGGCACTGAAATTAATGAGATTATTAGCCCAATGATAACCCGCATAATAGAGCCAACCTGAAGTGCGAGAGTCAGTGCTTATCGCGATAGCGGTTGAAAGTGTTCCTCCTCCTATTTGTGGTATCCAATGACTTTCAATCCCCAAATTGAACAAATCGGTTGCCAATTCGGCATGAGTGCCGGTTGTTAAGTAATTTTTTTCCCCATAACGAACCGTTGTGCTTATAACGGGCTTGCTAGCATAATCAAATGAGCGAATAGCATAATTTTCACGTATAAAGCCAATTTCAGCTGACCAATCAACAAGCCCCTCACGTAATAATGTTTGGTCATTATAAAATGAAATATTCTGAGTCGTGGCTCTACCTAATGAATCAGTTAACACAATTTGCGCTTTTCCTTCACCACTGACCGTCGGTAAGCTATTTAATGCAAAATGACCGATTGGCACTTCACCGCTATAGCGTTTAATACCATCAATATATAATTCCACGTTTGATGGCACCGTTGCCGAACCATAAAAAGTCGTCAATGGTGCAGTTGGCATATATGGCTGTAAGGAAAAATCAGTAGCTATTTGTAACCCTGCAATCCGTGTGGCGCGTGACCATGTTAAAGTACGAGTGACGGTATCCCCTAAATTCAAAAATAGGTGTTTGTCTTCAAATGAGGAGCGCCAAGCAGTATCTATGCGCGTCAATGAGGAGGATAATTCAGGGTGTCCCAGTGTATTGTGGCTTTGCTGTGTCGTACTCAATAGGCCAAATGGATTAAATAATCGTAATTCAGAGAAACTGCTTAATGAATTGGTGATATTTTTCGCTAGATGCAAATCATAATTTAATAAAGCGCCTTTTGAGGCGTGAGCTTGCACTTGTTCTGACGCTATTAAGTCAATAGTGGTAGCGTTAAGAGTTAATAATGAAAGTGGGGCGTCAATAATCAATCTCTGCTGATCGGCATGATAGCGATAACTAATCTCGGTTAGTTCATGCAAGCCGATAAGGCTTTTATGTTGTGTGGGGAGATTGAAATGTAATTGTTTTAATGTTTCAGCACTTACCCACAGTGTGTCATCTTGATAACCAAAGCGAGCAATACCAAAATGCGTTTGATTAATGATGACCTCAAGATAAAGCTCAGTGCCGGGTAGCGATGAAGTATCATCAATCAAATGTTCAAAGGAAGTTGGGTAAGCATTTAGCTGGGCGGTAACCAAAATAGGATAAAAAGCAGCAAATAGCAGGAAAATTTCTGCTAATAAATGCAGGTAACAAATATTAAATAGAGTAGGTTTGCTGTTCACCATTGATCAAAGCTTTTATTGTATTGTTTGGTTTGGAGCAAACTTCGGGCAGTGTTACTTCCCATTGCATCGTTGAGCGCGGCAATACGTATCCTAACAAGCCGGAATTGATGATCGTATGTTTCCCTTTGCAGTCAATGAAGTGAATATTGGATAGTTGGGCATGGCTATTGCCATTGTTATGTACAATCAGGGTGTTTTTAGATGGATGTTTTATGAGCTGCCATTCTAAGAAAACGGTAGCACTTGGCATATTTAAGGGTTGTACAAAAATAGGCAGTGAATAATGCAAAACAAATTGTAATTTATTGCTGCTATTCTGCCCGGTAGGCAACTCATTTATTGAAAGGCGATAGGCTAGTTCTTCACTCCCCATTATATTGTTGTTCCGGATCACTCTGACTAATTGTTGTTCATTGGGGTTCAGTTTGATCATAGGAGGACTGATAATAATGTCTCTGGTAGCCACTAGCTCATTGCTTGAATTTTTTTGATACCAGAGAAATGTCCTCACTTGCGCTTGTATCGGCTCTTTTCCATTATTACTTAGCCAAATTCCTGCGGAATTCTGTTGGGGATTAAATGTCAGTGTGACAGGTGTGACTTGTAACCCACCTCCATAAAGCTGGCTTGAGTAGAATAACCAGATGAATGAACAGATAAATAATGGTGAAAGTCTGCATGCCATTCGTTTGATCTTCCTTATAGTGATTTTGAAATGACGAAGCCTTAATAATTGACGTTAACAGTGACAACGTCAGAATAGGTATCTGGCGTGAAATTAGTGTTTGTCACTACCGCATAAACTGTAAAATTTTGCACCTCTCCATTGCCCGTTCCGGAAATTCCATTTCCTTGCGTTAACGATGTTGCGGTATTTCCCCAATGACTTCCTGTTGCAGATGATTGTTTGAGCTGATAAGGAATTTTATCGGTGTTGCTTATTGAATTAGTCACTGAAGATAAAGTGCCTGTGCCATCATCCGTACCACTATTCAGCGCCGAAGGTGACAACCCAATGCTAAAAGGAATGTTTTTCGAGCAGGTCACACTCAATGTGGTTTTCGACGATGGATTGCTAGTGTTTAAACTGACGGAGCCTAAGTTGATATCAGAATTAACACTCACTTGGCAGGAGCTGGTTACTGTCATTAAAACTTGAAAAGTGGTTGTTGCTAAGTTTGCTGCATTAAGACTGGATGACATTGAATAGGAGCCAATAGTTAGAAGAAATACGTTCTTCACTGTCGGTATCATAGGAACCTCGTGTAGGGATTATCGTTATATTAATCTTGAATTTTTACCTTCTGACAGCGCAAACGTATAAATTAATTCATCATAAAAAGAATAAAAGCAATATTATTATCTGTTATTTTTTGTTATTGAGATGGTTAATGTATGAGGAATAATTTAATTAATTGATAATATTGGTATTTTTTGGGATGGAAAATAGCTCACTATCTTCGAATAGTCGCGATTGTTATTTTTGTTATCATAAAGTTAATCAATTGTTTAATGTTGTAAACAAAGTCAAAGCAAGGACTTTTTTATCGTTTTAAGGCGGTTTTTTCGGCGCTTTATCGCCTTTTTATCAAGGTGGGTAGGCAATGAAAAAAAATTTTTAAGCTAGTGAGATAGAAAAGAGCTAAGTGATTACTTTTAAAACAGTTTATATAACTTGATGAAGCTCTATTCAGCGGCATTATTTGAAACTATCCCATTAATTGGAAAACTTTCAGAAAGTATGAAACTAATTGTGATGTTTATCTCATTTTTGAGATTCTATTTTTGCTCATAAATTCAACAAATTGGCTATTAGATCCTATTTTATTTTTGAAATGAAATTTTGAAATGAAAAGAGGAGATAGCTGGATCCATTTTGCAGTTGCTAAGAAATTTTACTTATGTCGATTATTGAAAATAGTCAATTTGTTAAAATAAAAATAGATAGTATCAGTTATAAACTATAACCTAATGTTACTAATTGTTACCTAGAAGGGAGTAAAATTTTACCTTTCTGAAAGAAAATTAGTAATCAGATAATGCTTGAATTTTTATGTTTTTATGCAACTAAATCTCTAAATATTGAAACAATAAATTAATAGAAAAATAATGTTTATAACCCGAATAATTTATTTTCTTGATCTCACTATTTGCGACGTTGGAAATGTAGGTTGATCATTTTATTAAAAAAAATAGACGCCAATGACAAATTGCCAAAAGTAAAATTATTGCCCAACCAATAAAGAATAAATGAGGTAAATAATGAATTTCTCTTTAAACATTAATTGATATTGCTATTTCTCAGATAAAAAAATAGCGGTTTTTGAAAAAATAAATTGTATTTTGTTAAGAAAAAATTACCAGTAAAGCGAAAGAGTAAATAATAATCAATATCATTTAATTGATTAATGAAACTTATTAAATATTAAGTGGGATTTATAATGCATCATTTGAATTGCAGTATAAAAAACAAACAATTGAGGTTGAGGAATTTTGAATGAATAATATTTACTTTATTGAATTAATTGAAATTTAATGGATAAAATTAAATCTGTTTCTCATTCAATTTGAACGTTTACCTAAAATAGATAAGAGTTTCCCAATAACTTTCTTTGATATAGATCAATATCCTGTTTTGTCTATTATGCTTGGTCTTTTTAGTTGACTTTTAAACAAATATGAGTAGAAAGGTTATCTAAGGTGTTGCAATTTGGGTTATGTCAAACTTATATGTCGTGGTTATTTGAGATATGGAAGTAGAAGATATAGTTATAATGAAGAATTGTTTATGAATCGACGGATTATCGTTCTAATAGGGTAAAAAGAAACATCAGCATCTTGAATAGTTAATTTTGTGGTGCATAATAAATAACGACTAAAATTGATATCGGCAAATTCCTACATTTGATAAAGATTTTAGTTGGTTCATTATTTTTTGTAAGTATTTAGGAAATAGATTTAATTTAAGTTTTAACTTTCACGTATTTTATACTCCTTAATAGGTATTCGCTTAATGAGTGGCATGAATCGGTAATGGAGACTGTCGCCTAGTATATTTTTCTTATTATTAAAAATTAGGTTATAGCGGTACGTTTAAACTTCATGTTTGTCCTATTTGCACACAGATGTAGATAATATTTAAAAGGAAAAAAAATGACCTCAACGACTGATTTTCTGAAGCATATATACGATATTAATCTTTCCTATCTGCTGCTTGCTCAAAAACTTATCTCTCAAGAAAAGGCCTCCGCGATGTTTCGTCTTGGTATTTCTGAATCAATGGCGACTACATTAGCAGATCTTTCCTTGCCTCAATTAGTTAAATTAGCAGAAACAAACCAGCTTATCTGCCAATTTAGATTTGAAAATAGTGACACGATAGAGAAGTTAACACGTGACTCAAGGGTGGATGAATTACAACAAATTCATACAGGTATATTACTTTCAACTCACTTGTTGCAAACGCACAAGGCACATGACAATGAAACAGCGAGAAAATGATGAGTAGCACTACTGAAAAAAGTATTGTTAAAGAAGCTAGCGATATTCGCCTTGCGATGGAACTGATTTCTTTAGGCGCTCGTCTCCAAATGTTAGAAAGTGAGACCCAAATTAGCCGAGGTAGATTAATCCGTTTATATAAAGAGTTAAGAGGATGCCCACCACCAAAGGGTATGCTTCCGTTTTCAACTGATTGGTTTATGACTTGGGAACAAAATATTCACTCTTCCATGTTTTATAACGCTTATCAGTTTTTAATTAACACAGGGCACTGCAAGGGTGTTGATGCCATTGTGAAAGCTTATCGTCTATATTTGGAACAATGCGCACCGCAATCAGAAGAACCATTATTAGCTTTAACACGCGCATGGACACTAGTTCGATTCGTTGAGAGTGGCATGTTGCAAAGCTCGGTGTGTAGCTGCTGTCATGGCTCATTTATTACTTATGCTCATATACCAGAAAATAGTTTTACTTGCAGTTTATGCCAGCCGCCATCACGGGCAATAAAAAAACGTAAACTTTCCGAACATCTCGCCGATATTACGGTATATCGACAGGATGGCATTACTAAAGCGGTAATGTAATTGGATTGATGTGGTAAACAGATAATAAATTATCTGTCCTTCCTAATATTCCCTTTAACTGCCATCTGTTACATAACTGAGTTGAAGGGAATATTGTGTTAATACTCATCGGATATATCATTGTTACAGGTACAGTCATCGGCGGCTATCTGATGCTTGGTGGCCACTTAGGGGCACTTTACCAACCTGCTGAATTTGTCATTATTCTAGGTGCCGGTTTCGGTGCATTCGTTGTTGGTAACAGTGGTAAGTCGATTATCGCCTTATGCAAAGTGTTACCCCGCGTGTTCCGCCGTTCTTCATACAACAAAGCGATGTCCATGGATTTGATGGCATTGCTATTTCAGTTATTAAATAAATCACGTCAAGAAGGTTTACTGGCGCTTGAAAAAGACATTGAAAACCCTCAAGAGAGTGAAATTTTCTCGCAATATCCCCGTGTATTAAAAGATAAAACAACGCTGATGTTTGTTGTGGATTATTTACGCCTAATGGTAACAAGCAATCTACAAAGTCATGAAATTGAAGCCTTGATGGATGAAGAGCTTGAGACTTTTCGCCAAGAAAGTGAGGTGCCTGCCTCTGGTTTAAATATGGTTGGGGATTCAATGCCGGCTTTTGGTATCGTTGCCGCCGTACTGGGTGTGGTTAACGCATTGGGATCAGCCGATCGCCCTGCGGGTGAACTAGGCGCATTAATTGCGCATGCGATGGTCGGTACTTTCCTTGGTATTTTAGTGGCTTATGGGTTTATTTTACCGCTGGCTGCATTGATTCGTTTACGCACCAATGAACAATTAAAAATGTTGGAATGTATAAAAGTGACATTCCTTTCCGCGTTACAAGGGTATGCCCCTCAAATTGCTGTCGAATTTGGTCGTAAAGTCTTGTACAGCGCTGATCGCCCTTCATTCATGGAACTAGAAGATAAGGTTCGCGAAGTCAAAATTAGTCATCGTTCACAAGCACAGAGCGAGGAGTAATGAGCCAATGAGAGGAAATAACGCCCATATTATTCGAGTCAAAAAGCGCGTTGCAAGCCATCAAAATGGACATGGTGGCTCTTGGAAAATTGCCTATGCAGACTTTATGACGGCGATGATGGCGTTCTTTTTAGTGATGTGGCTAATTTCCATATCTAGCCCACAAGAATTGACACAGATTGCCGAATATTTTCGTACCCCATTAAAAACAGCCATTAATTCAGGCACTAAAAGTGGTGATGCCACCAATCCAATTCCGGGCGGGGGGAAAGATATCGTGTTTCGTGATGGGGATATCTTACCTGAGCCGAATAACAAAATAGAAGATCAATCCAATTATCGGTTTGAAAAACTAAAGCAATCGCTTGAGCAAGCGATTCTAAAAGACCCACGGTTAAATGAACTGAAGCCTCATCTACTGATCGACATGATTGATGATGGCTTACGCATCCAAATTGTTGATAGTGAAAATCGCCCAATGTTTATGGTGGGCTCTGCCTATGTTGAGCCACATATGCGCGACATTTTGCGTGCCATAGCACCTTTACTCAATGATGTTCCAAACAAAATTAGCATATCAGGTCATACCGATGATCTGCCGTATGCGAATGGAGCCAACTATAACAACTGGGAATTATCAGCTGATAGGGCAAATGCTTCGCGTCGTGAACTTATCGCTGGGGGATTAAACCAAGACAAAATTTTACGTGTTGTAGGGATGGCTTCCAGTATTCATCTGGATAAAAACAATGGATTAGCGCCAGTCAATCGCCGTATTAGTATCATTGTATTAAATGAAACTGAGACTGAACAGATATTGCATGAATACGATGGTGCAACGCCACTGAATGAACTATTGAACAAACCGCAGCAAGACGCTGAGGCATCATCAATAGAGAATGCAGAAAAAAAGGCGGATGGGGCAACTCATTCAGCAGCAGTATTAACGCCTTCAAATTAATTTTCGTTGTGACACTTAAAAACAGACTTACAACGTTAAGTGAAACCTAAGCTAAATTGGATAAGAACCATGGATATTACCGAGTTTTATCAAACGTTTTTCGATGAAGCTGATGAGCTACTTAGGGATATGGAACAACATTTACTTGAGCTCGATCCTTTCGACCCAGATAGCGAACAGTTAAATGCCATTTTCCGTAGTGCCCATTCAATAAAAGGGGGCGCTGCGACCTTTGGTTTCACACAGTTGCAAAACACCACGCATACATTGGAAAACCTGCTCGATAAAGCACGTCACGATGAACTGACTTTAACGCCAGATATTATTGATGTTTTTTTAGATGCTAAAGATGTGATGGCATCACAACTTGAAGCTTATAAAAATGACTCGTTACCTGATGAAGAAGCATTTAAACATATTTGTGAGGTGCTTGGCCGCGTTGAACAAAAAGCAGAAGAAGTGGTCACTGAGGCACTTCCGATCCAAGCACCGACTCCGATTGAACAGCCGACGGTAACTGAAATAGCGGCAAGTGATGAATATACCCATTACTTTGTTATCACGCTAAGTCAGCTAAAAGCCAATGAAGTCGATTTATTAGCAGAAGAATTGGCTTTATTTGGCACACTTTATGACACCGAAAAAACGGCAGATAGCTTAAAAGCTTGGCTTGGAACAAATACCGTGATTGACGATATTTGTGGGGTGCTCTGTTTTGTGGTCGATGAATCACAAATTACACATCAAGTGGTTGATGCTCAAACTTGTTTAGCCCATTTACCGCCAGCTGCCAAGTCACCTGCCGAAGATGTTGCTACCACGGCAGTAGCTGAAGCGGCGATGAAACCTAAGGCTCCACAAACAGACGCTGAAGAGACGACGAAATCGAAACCAACGGCAACAGCACGTAAGGCGCCTCCGGCAAAAGCGAAAGCGGACTCCAGTAGTATTCGTGTTGCCGTGGAAAAAGTGGACCAACTGATTAATTTAGTCGGCGAGCTGGTGATCATTCAATCCATGCTGACACAACATAGCCAGCAGCTTGACCATAACGAATACGGTGACTTATTGAGTTCGATTGTGCAGCTAGAGCGCAACTCGCGAGCGTTGCAAGAGTCTGTTATGTCGATCCGCATGATGCCAATGGATTATGTATTTAGCCGTTTCCCTCGAATGGTGCGAGATATCGCCACTAAGCTTAACAAAAAAATAGAGCTGAAGGTGGAAGGAAGTGCAACAGAGCTTGATAAGAGCTTGATTGAACGGATTGTAGATCCACTTAACCATCTTGTACGTAATAGCCTCGATCATGGTATCGAGAAACCAGAAGTTCGTGTGGCAAATGGTAAACCGGAAACAGGGACTTTGACCTTATCTGCATCACATCAAAGTGGCAACATCTGTATTGAAGTCCGTGACGATGGGGCGGGGCTTAACCGTGAACGCATTTTGGCGAAAGCACGCTCCCAAGGCATGAATGTTCATGATGGCATGAGTAATGAAGAGATAGCCATGTTAATTATGGCGCCTGGTTTTTCTACAGCCGAAGTGGTCACCGATGTTTCTGGACGCGGCGTTGGCATGGATGTGGTGAAACGCAATATTCAAGATATGGGGGGCCGTATTCAGATTGGTTTTACCGAAGGAAAAGGAACCATTATTCGCATTTTGCTGCCTCTCACATTGGCTATCCTCGATGGTATGTCGGTTAAAGTTGCAGAGGATGTTTTTATTGTTCCTTTAAGTGCCATTATCAGTACGTTGCAACCACGCCAAGAAGATATTTATCGCCTTGCTGGTGAGGAAAAAATGTTATTGGTTCGTGGTGAATATTTGCCATTAGTTGAGTTGCATCAAGTGTTTAGCATCACAGGCGCAGAGCGCGATTTAACCAACAGTATTGTGCTGATTATTCAACATGCCGGACACCGTTTTGCACTGTTGGTTGATAAGTTAATTGGGCAACAGCAGGTCGTTGTTAAAAATATTGAAAGTAATTACCGAAAAATCCCCGGTATTTCCGCCGCCACCATTATGGGGGATGGCTCGGTCGCTCTGATTTTAGATGTTGCCGAGCTACAACAAATGAATAACAGCATTCTGCTCAAAAAGAAGCAGCAAATTGCACAACCCGTTATGCACTAAATAGAGGCTAAACACCATGTCAATGTTGGATGATGATTTAAATAAACTTGATGAAGAAAAAAATGGGGAAGGTTATCTCATTTTTACTTTAGGTGAAGAAGAATATGGCATTGAAATATTAAAAGTACAGGAAATCCGAGGTTACGAACAAGTGACTCGTATTGCCAATACACCAGACTTTATTAAAGGGGTGACCAATTTAAGAGGTGTGATTATCCCTATTATTGACCTGCGTGTGAAATTCTCTCATCAAAATGTCACTTATAACGATAATACCGTCGTTATTGTGGTGAATTTAAAAGATCGTGTTGTTGGAATTGTTGTTGATGGTGTTTCCGATGTATTGGTTTTAAACGAAGAACAAATTGCAGCTCCGCCTGATTTTGCGGTGACATTATCTACTAAGTACCTGACAGGGCTAGGTACAGTCGGTGAAAGAATGCTGATTTTAGTGGATATAGAAAAGCTTTTAACCAGTGATGAGATGGCACTGATTGACAACATGGCCGAGTAATAACTTGGCCTCAAATATTCTATCTACTATGGCTAAAGTTTTTAGCCTTATGACCGATATCCAAATTACAATAACATTATGTTAGTAAAACATCATGCATAGCCGAATTAAAATCGTATCAGGACTTTTGTCCGTCATTGTTATCTTTATTCTGTTGCAATTAATATCCAGCGGTTTGATGTTCAATAAACTTGGGGATAATAGTGACAGTATTAAATATTTGAATTCGCTCCAACGCCAAAGACAAGTATTAACCGAAAGTTGGGTTAATTTATTACAAGCTCGCTCTAATTTAAATCGCTCGGTCAATGCTTTTTTATTGGAAGGGCGTACCTACCAAGATGATGCTTCTGCCGAAGATTTAATTAAAGCGGCAGAGCGTAATTTCAAAGCCGCAGATGCTGCTTATCAGCGATATATCAACCTGATGGCAGAAACGAGCCATGATAAAACGAAATTTGAACAGCTTTTTTCCACCTATGAAACTTATCGGGACGCTCTGATCCAGCTAGGAAAATATGCTCAAAAAGGGCAGTTAGATGAATTCTATGCTCACCGTACATCTGGGTATCAAATTAAATTTGAAGAACAGTTTAATGCTTACTTTGCGGATATTTCGGAAGATTTCCAAAGTGAAGTGAAACGTGCAGAAGCAAATTATCGCGAATCACTTTATATGATTATTGTTTTATCAATCGTATTAGCACTGATTGGCTTCTTTAGTTATCGCTATGTACGCAAAGGCATCATTGAACCATTAAGAGCTTTAATTCAACGAATTACCACTTTTGCTGCGGGTGATTTAACCCCAAGTGTTGATACTAAAGCAACAAATGAAATTGGTGAATTAGCGCGTGGCGTAGAGCATATGCAAAAAGAGCTGATCAACACCGTACGCGGCGTTCGAGATGGTAGTGAGACTATTTATCAAGGCACCAGCGAAATTGCTGCGGGTAATAATGATCTCTCTGCACGCACTCAACAACAGGTGGCTTGTTTAGAAGAAACCGCGGCAAGTATGAGTGAGTTGACGGCGACGGTTAAGCAAAATACAGAATACGCTCACCAAGCAAGCGAATATGCAAGCCAAGCTTCAGCGATTGCGAAAGAGGGCGGGAAAGTGGTATCCAACGTGGTAAATACCATGCTGAATATTGCAGAAAGCTCGCAAAAAATCTCAGATATCACGGCTGTCATTGATAGTATTGCTTTCCAAACCAACATATTAGCCCTAAATGCGGCGGTTGAAGCTGCTCGCGCTGGGGAGCATGGTCGTGGGTTTGCAGTTGTTGCCGATGAAGTGCGTAATCTGGCACAACGTAGTGCAAATGCCGCCAAAGAGATCAAAGCACTCATCGAAGATTCTGTATCAAGAACGGATACAGGCGCGCGCCAAGCAGAAGATGCAGGTGAGACAATGACTAAAATTGTCGAGTCAGTGACCCGTGTTACCGACATCATGTCGCATATTGCGTTGGCCTCAGATGAACAAAGCAAAGGCATTTCACAAGTCAGCATTGCTGTTGAAGAGATGGATAAAGTCACACAGCAAAACGCGTCATTGGTTGAACAGTCAGCGGTTGCGGCAAATGTCTTGGAAGAACAAGTCGCAAAACTTGCTCAGTTAATCTCTATTTTCCGTTTGCCTGCAATGAAACAAAAAGAGTTACAAACAACTGAGCCTGCGGCAAGAACCATTTCAAATGTCGTGAAGACACCGGATCTAAATAAAATATCATCGAAAAATCATCAAGATGATGACAATTGGGAAACTTTCTAAAGACTCAGCTCAGCTTAGCGCTGCCAAGTTTTACACTTGGCAGCGTTTCTGTGCATCACTGCGATAGTGACTGTAACGCATGGAAATCTTGGCTGGCGTATGTGGGGATAAAATATGTTTGGTAAGAGTATACGGATTTCAGTCAGTTTATATCTGCTTCTCGTGATGTTTTGTGGGATGCAAATTGTGTCGAGCGCACTCTCATTAGGGATAGTGTCAAGTGAGCTCTCCTCTTTAGAGCGTATCGATCTTGGTTCGAAAAAACGTGATTTACTCGAAACAACTTATGAAGATTTGATGCAGGCTCGTAGCACATTGACTCAAATTGTCGTGCATATGAAAGTGGACTCGGATACCGCGAGTATTAATAACGCAAAAGCGGTTTTTGAGCAATTTTTACAACAAGCTGCTGACGACTACGAAAAATTTAAAGCTCAGCCATTATTGAGTGAACACGAAAACCTCGCGGTTATTGACGAAAAATATCAAGCGTTTCTAGCTATTTTAAAAGAGTTAAGAGCGTTAATTGATAAAAATGATATTCCTGGTTATGTCGCATTACCTGCACAACAACATCAAGAACAGATGGCCGCAGTTATCGACCAATACCTGAATTTATTGAATACCGATAGCCAAAACTCATTAGATTCCGCCAATTTTTATAACAAAGTGGCATGGTTCATGTTCTTTGCGGTGACTTTTATTATTTTAGCGGTTTCTGGCTTAGCCCATTTTTGGATGAAACGAAAACTCATTTATCCATTGATGAGCATGAGCGATCACTTTATGAAATTGGCGAAAGGTAAGTTGAACCAAGATATTCGAGTGACGACACGTGACGAAATTGGTGAGGTCTTTGAGCAACTAAAATTAATGCAAGAATCACTGGCGACCTCCGTCATTAATTTACGTACCAATACCGACCAAATGTATACCGGTATTCGTGAAATTGCGTTGGGTAATAATAATTTATCATCTCGCACCGAACAGCAAGCAGCGTCGCTAGAAGAAACAGCGGCTAGCATGGAGCAACTCACAGCGACGGTGAAACAAAACGCAGATAACGCACGTCAAGCCAGTGAGCTAGCAATATCAGCATCAAAAACAGCAACAAAAGGTGGTGATATTACCGTTGATGTTATTGATACCATGACGGAAATTTCACATAGCTCGCAAAAAATTAGCGCCATTATTAGCGTAATCGATGGCATTGCTTTCCAAACAAATATTTTGGCTTTAAACGCGGCAGTAGAAGCGGCAAGAGCCGGAGAGCAAGGTCGAGGCTTCTCCGTGGTGGCAGGGGAAGTACGCGCTTTAGCTCAGCGTAGCGCAGAAGCGGCAAAAGAGATCAAAACACTAATTGATGAATCTGTGGGTCGTGTTAATCAAGGATCTCAATTAGTTAATGAGGCCGGACAAACCATGAATGAATTAGTGGCGGCAGTTAATCAGGTCACCGAATTGATGGGCAATATCGCCTCTGCCTCTAATGAGCAAAGTCGTGGTATCGAACAGGTCGCAACCGCAGTGAGCCAAATGGATTTAGTGACGCAACAAAACGCTGCATTAGTGGAGCAATCTACAAGTGCAACGGCTGCCTTGGAAGATCAGGCAAATAACTTAGTCGATACAGTTGCCTTTTTTGAAGTGTCAGAAACAAAAGCCGCACAGGTTAGCTAGTTATTATTGTTAAGACTAAGCAGCCGATAACCGGCTGCTTCTGGGTTTTTATCAAATAGGACAAAGTACGATGCTTTTTGCACCACAAATAGAACCATTGACCGATGAAGAGTTTGGTCGGGTTTGCCGGTTTATTCATAAAAAATCAGGCATCGTTCTTACCATGAATAAAAAAAGCATGGTGTATAACAGGCTGCTAAAACGACTACGTGATTGTAACGTCAATAATTTTTCTGAATACCTACGTATGCTGGAGCGCGAGCCTTTACACCCAGAGTGGCAAGCATTTGTTAATGCGTTGACGACAAATTTAACCGCCTTCTTCCGAGAGCCTCATCATTTCGTGACATTGGCTGACTTTGTACGCTCTCGTAAAGGTAGCAATATCAATATTTGGTGTGCGGCCTCTTCTACCGGTGAAGAGCCTTACTCCATTGCGATGACATTAAGTGATGTGCTCGGTTCACAAGCGGTGAATGCCAAAGTTATTGCGAGTGATATTGATACGGAAGTGTTAAGTAAAGCAAAACAAGGTGTTTATCGTATCGAGGAGTTAAAAGCCCTCAGCGCGTTGCAACGTCAACGCTATTTTATGAAAGGCGTTGGCGACTTTGAAGGCTATGCGCGAGTGAAACAAACGCTTAGGCAGATGATTGAATTTCGTTATTTAAATCTCAGTGATAGCGATTGGCAGCTTCAACACCGTTTCGATGCAATCTTTTGTCGTAATGTCATGATCTATTTCGATAAAGACACGCAGATCAAATTATTAGAACGATTTGCACCGTTACTCAAACCGGATGGACTGTTATTTATCGGCCATTCAGAAAATCTATCTCAATTATCACAACGATTTGTAATTAAAGGACAAACCGTCTACAGCCTACAACCGGCGAGGAGGGGGTGATGAAAAAAATTAAAGTGCTTTGTGTCGATGACTCAGCACTAATGCGTCAAATCATGCGTGAAATCATTAACAGTCACTCCGATATGATGGTAGTTGACACAGCGCCTGATCCTTATGTAGCTCGTGACTTAATTAAACAACATGAACCCGATGTGTTAACGCTCGATGTTGAAATGCCACGTATGGATGGAATTGATTTTTTAGAGAAATTGATGCGTTTACACCCATTACCTGTCGTGATGGTATCAACATTAACTTCTAAAGGCTCAGAGGTCACATTAAAAGCGTTAGAGCTGGGCGCGGTTGATTTTGTTACCAAACCACAGATTGGTATTCGTGAAACGATGATGAGCTATCGAGATGTGATTGGTGAAAAAATTCGTGCTGCCGCCATGTCGAAAATAACACATCGAAACCGTTTTGCGCGCACAGAAAAAGCAACTCCAGAGCCAGCCAATATCGCTAAGCCATTATCTGCTTATGTTTGCCATAGCAGAGTGATTGCCGTGGGCGCTTCGACGGGAGGAACAGAAGCCATCCGTCAATTTTTAGAAATGTTGCCTCGCGAATGTCCGCCAGTCGTGATCACTCAGCACATGCCTGCGGGTTTTACGCGTTCGTTTGCAGAAAGGCTAAACAAGTTATGCTCATTGACGGTAAAAGAAGCGGAGCACAATGAGCCTTTGCAAAAGGGCTATGCCTATATTGCGCCGGGTGACTCTCACATGCTGGTGGTTGATAACGGGCGAGGGTATCAGATTCGTTTGCAACAAACCGAGCCGGTTAATCGCCATCGTCCTTCTGTCGATGTGTTATTTGATTCTGTTGCGAAATGTGTGGGGCGTAAATGTGTTGGCATTCTATTGACCGGAATGGGGATGGATGGGGCCAAAGGTATGCTCAACTTGCGCCAACAAGGTGCGGTGACTTACGCACAAAATGAAAGTAGTTGCGTGGTATTTGGCATGCCACGTGCCGCTATTGAGCTGGATGCCGTGGACGAAATTCAGGATATCGCCAAAATTGCCCCAAGCGTTTTGGCTCGACTTTCATCTGTTTCCGCTTAGCGGTTACAGAATTTACTATTGTATTTTTGAAGGAGTGGTTATGGCCGCTAAAGATCTCAGTTTTTTGGTTGTTGATGATTTTTCCACAATGAGACGTATTGTCCGTAACTTATTAAAAGAACTTGGTTTTAATAAAATAGAAGAAGCAGAAGATGGCGTTGATGCATTAGAAAAAATTCGTGCGGGCCATATCGATTTCGTCGTAGCAGATTGGAACATGCCAAACATGGATGGTTTAGAACTACTGAAAACGATCCGTGGCGACGAAGCGTTGAAGCACATTCCTGTTTTGATGGTAACGGCAGAAGCGAAAAAAGAAAATATCATTGCGGCGGCACAAGCGGGCGCGAGTGGTTATGTCGTGAAGCCATTTACCGCGGCTATATTGGAAGAGAAACTGAATAAAGTCTTTGAAAAAATGGGATTGCAATAAACGAACCTGTAAAAGGAGAGTGTGATGACAGAGCAAATAGTAACGACGAGCAATCCTACAGGTAATGAAGATTTAAAACAGGTCATTACGCGGATTGGCACCTTGATGAGAACGCTACGCGAAAGCATGCGTGAACTCGGTTTAGAAAAAAGTGTTCAGCAGGCGGTGGCTAGCATTCCTGATGGTAAAGATCGTTTACGTTATATCGCCCAAATGACGGCTCAAGCGGCAGAAAAAACCCTAAACGGTATTGATATAATCAAGCCACTTCAAGTAGAAATGCATGATGAGGCAATCAAACTACAACAGCAATGGGAAGGGGTGAATACGAATCAAATCACACCTGAACTCCATCAATCAACCCATGCTTTTTTGGGGCGTGTGATTAATGACAGCTGTACGACGAAAGCCGAGTTGCTTGAAATTATGATGGCTCAGGATTTTCAAGATTTAACTGGGCAAGTGATTAAAAAAATGATGGAAGTGGTTGAAGAGGCAGAAAAACAGCTGTTGGCACTGCTTATGGAAAATACGCCACCAGAGATGCGAGTGAAGCAACAAAATGACAGTTTGCTAAATGGCCCGCAAATTAACAAGGAAGGTGTCAATGTGATGGCATCACAATCACAAGTTGATGATTTATTAGACGAGCTAGGTTTTTAAATCTTTGTTGAAGTTCCCCCCTTGCCAAAAAGCAGGGGGTCAAGAGCGAATTGCAAATTAATCGGTGTAATCAGGCGATGATGCTCAGTCATGCTGATAGACATCAATGATTCTCCCCCCAAATGCTTTGGTAAATTGTTGAATAAACGCATCACTCATATCCCAGCTATGAAAGCTAAAACCAAGCTCGCCAAATGCCCAGGTTGGGTCATAATGCCAGTCGCCAATTGGTGCACGATAATCACAATTAACACATGACAAATCATGCGGATTACCTTCATACCATGCAGTTACAGCATCGCTCCAATCTTCACTTTGTTTGCTTTGTTCATTTTTACAAACAGGGCAGTAGATACCAAGACCATTTCCACCTGCATGAAATACGGTACGTTGAGTGGTAATGGTGAGATAGTTTTTTAATATATGTTCCGGTAACTGAGTGGGCACAATTTTGTCATCAATAATATAGAGGATAGGCTGCTTATACTCAGGGGTGGGGCGATATATCACCTCATCATCTTCTATGAGTTGGTAATCAGGGTCGATAATCCCTTGTTGCTTGAGCCAGTTAAGCATGCGTTCCGCTTCTTTTTCTGCATTCTCTGCTGAAACATCTGGGGCGACGAGATGACAACTATCCATATATTTATGACCTTTAAGCTAAAGAGTGGGTAGGTAGCTTACCCTTTGAAATTACCTAACAAAATAGGATTTAGTGTATTTATTTCTGACTCATTCTCAGGGAAAAATAACCTATCTTTTCCCCTACCGCCACCTCGGCGTGGTGTTATTACTAGGCGTTACGTAACGGTTCGCAAAACGGATGTCATCTTACTCAATTGGCAAATAACCCTTGTGAACTTCGTCTATTTTCTTGCATTGATTTTTTTACACTCTGTCATGCTATAGCACAAACTTCTAATCTGCTGACGAGCAAGGAAACGGCGTGTCCGACGAAAGTGATGTAGAAAAAACAGAAGAACCCACGCCCCATAAAAAACAGAAGGCGAAAGATGATGGGCAGATAGTTCGCTCAAAAGAACTCAGTTCACTCATGATGATGTTAGCAGGGGTCAGTCTCCTGTGGCTCAGTGGTGGGCATCTTGCTGATGAACTACGGCAAATTTTTCGTCAAGGTTTTATTTTCGATGGGCATTACATACAAAACACCTTGTTAATGGTGAGCTACTTTGGGCGCATGGTGGGCGAAGCATTATTTGCTTTATTACCTGTTATTGGTGGATTGGCGTTAGTTGGGATCTCTGCATCGTCGCTGGTTGGAGGGTTATTATTTAATAGCAAATTAATTAAATTTGATTTGAAAAAACTTAATCCTATCAGTGGATTAAAACGAATTTTTTCGATGAATGCGCTTTCTGAATTATTTAAAGCCATTTTGAAATCGCTCTTTGTTGGGCTAGGGGCAGCTATTTTTCTCTGGCAAAACTGGTCATCACTTTTGCATCTTGTGACTGAATCTCCCGTAACCGCTTTAGGGAATGCAATGCATAAAGTGATTTTTGCTGGATACCTAATCGTATTTTTGCTGATCCCAATGGTGGCATTTGATGTTTTTTATCAATTTCGTTCACATTTGAAGAAATTACGCATGAGTCGCCAAGAAATTAAAGATGAGTTTAAACAACAAGAAGGTGACCCTCAGATAAAAGCCAAAATCCGCCAACAGCAGCGTGCAATTGCGCGGAATCGTATGATGGCTGATGTACCTCAAGCGGATGTGATAGTGACGAACCCAACTCATTATGCGGTTGCACTGAAATATGATGATAAACGTATGGGAGCACCGAAAGTGCTCGCTAAAGGCGCAGGCGTGATAGCTCAACGCATTAAAGAAATTGGCCAAGAACATCGAATTTTACAATTAGAAGCTCCCCCATTAGCGCGTGCACTGTATCGCCATGCCGAAATCGGGCAAAGCATTCCTGTAGCGCTATATGCTGCGGTGGCAGAAGTTTTAGCATGGGTTTACCAGCTACGTCGCTGGCGGCGTGAGGGTGGATTAAAACCAAGAAAACCGAAAAATTTACCAGTGCCACCGGCGCTGGATTTTGCTGGAGAAAACAATCGCGATGGCTAATTTGGCTGCATTATTAAAATTGCCTAAAAACTTACAGGGAACGCAATGGCAAATTCTTGCTGGGCCTGTTCTCATCTTGCTGATCTTGTCGATGATGGTACTGCCATTACCGGCTTTTATCTTAGATTTACTGTTTACCTTTAATATCGCTTTATCGATCATGGTGCTATTAGTGGCAATGTTCACTAAGCGTACCCTTGATTTTGCAGCCTTCCCAACCATTTTGCTGTTTGCCACACTATTACGTCTATCACTAAATATTGCGTCAACGCGCATTATTCTGCTGGAGGGGCATACTGGGCCTGATGCGGCTGGGCGTGTTGTTGAAGCCTTTGGTCACTTTTTGGTGGGGGGAAACTTTGCCATAGGGATAGTGGTTTTCATCATTTTAGTGTTAATTAACTTTATGGTGATCACCAAAGGTGCGGGGCGTATTGCCGAAGTAGGCGCACGCTTTGTCCTTGATGGTATGCCAGGTAAACAGATGGCAATTGATGCGGACTTAAATGCTGGCATTATCAATGATGATGAAGCCAAAAAGCGCCGTGCTGAAGTGACCCAAGAAGCTGATTTTTATGGCTCAATGGATGGTGCAAGTAAATTTGTGCGTGGGGATGCCATCGCGGGGATCATGATTATGGTGATCAACGTTGTCGGTGGGCTAATTATTGGTGTTGGTCAACATAATATGACATTGGGCGATGCCACGAGTGCATATACTTTGCTAACGATTGGTGATGGCTTAGTCGCTCAGATCCCAGCTTTGATTATCTCAACGGCGGCAGGGGTGATTGTGACCAGAGTCGCAACCGATGAAGATGTCGGTGAGCAGATGGTCACTCAGCTATTTAATAACCCACGGGTGATGTGGCTAAGTGCCGGTGTGTTGGGGTTAATCGGTTTAATCCCAGGTATGCCAAACTTTGTATTTTTACTGTTTACTGCCGCATTAGCAGGGCTAGGCTGGTATTTGGTTCGCAAAGCTAAACAGCCAGAAAGTCAGACAGATGATGGGCAAATGAAACAGTTCCAAGAGGCAAATAAGGTCGTTGAAGCCACTTGGGATGATGTTCAGCTTGAAGATTTACTTGCCATGGAGGTGGGCTATCGCTTAATTCCACTGGTAGATAATGACCAACAAGGTGAATTACTTGGACGAATTCGTGGCTTACGCAAGAAATTTGCGCAAGAGGTAGGTTACTTGCCACCTGTAGTGCATATTTGTGACAACTTAGAGTTAGCGCCTTGTGAATATCGTATCCTTATTAAAGGTGCGGTTGTCGGACATGGTGAGGCGCAACCAGGAAGAAGCTTGGCGATTGACCCAGGTAATGCCGCAGGTACGCTACCCGGAGATGCAACCAAAGAGCCTGCCTTTGGCCTACCTGCCGTTTGGATTGATGATGATTTGCGTGAACAAGCGCAAATCCAAGGGTATACCGTGGTTTCAGCAAGCACTGCCGTTGCTACGCACTTTAATCAGATCTTGCTACAAAACTCGAGCACATTGTTTGGTCGCCAAGAAGCACAAATGCTTTATGACCGAGTGAAGAAAGAGATGCCGAAGCTGGCTGATGATTTAATACCGGATACCATTTCTTTGACCACATTGCATCGGGTATTACAGAATCTATTAATGGAAGATGTTGTGATCCGTGATATGCGCACAATCATCGAAACACTTGCAGAAATGGCGGGTGAAAATGGTGAGCAAAAAGATACGGATTATCTAACATCACAGGTACGTATCGCATTAGGGCGGGCAATCACTCAGCAATGGTTCGGCAATGCGGATGAAATACAAGTCATTGGTCTAGATGCGGGGCTTGAGCAGATTTTATTACAAGCGGCCAAAAATGGTGGTGGCTTAGAGCCAAACCTTGCGCAATTTATTCAGACGCAAGCCGAAGAGGCCGTGAAGCACCAAGAGGCGATGGGCGCACCGACGGTATTATTGGTCAATCATGGACTACGTTTGATCTTATCTCGCTTTTTACGCAGAAGCTTGCCTGAACTGGTGGTAATGTCGAATCTTGAGCTAAACGATCGCCGGAAAATTCGCATGACATCGATGATCAGTGGTAACTAAGTTGCTGAGTATAGGAATGAGGTTTTATCGCTTTTGTCGTAAGAAGCGCTTTTTATCATGCATAAGCAAAGCGTCAACGCATTCCTGATACGGATATCAAAGCAGTTGTTATACAACTGCTTTGATGCATAAGAGAGCGGGTTATCTTTTTTAACTTAACGTTTTGGGCGATTTAATAGCGTAGTGGAAGCATGAAACGCTTAATTCACACTTTTCTGTGGTTATTACGTTATTTTGCTTAAAATTGCAGAAGTAACAGTTAAAGTCTCGCCTTATGGGCGATGCCGTAAGAAGCGCTTTTTATCATGCACAAGCAAAGCGTTAACGCATTCCTGATACGGATATCAAAGCAGTTGTTATACAACTGCTTTGATGCATAAGAGAGCGGGTTATCTTTTTTAACTTACTGTTTTGAGCGCTTTAATAGCGTAGTGGAGGCATGAAACGCTTAATTCACACTTTTCTGTGGTTATTGCGCTTTTTGTCTTAAAATGACAGGAATAAAAATCAGAGCCTCATCTTGTTTGAGTGCTAAATTGCCTTGGTAATAAAACTACGCTAGCACTTCATTAAGGTTACAAAAGGCAGGCTGATATTGGATAGCGCTAGCTAATCATTTCGTATAACGGTCACCTATGTTCACTTAATGCGATAGTGGATATAGGTGACCACTTTTCTTTTATAGACATAAAAATGGCGTGATTTATTTAGTCGAAAAACAAGAGAAGATAAAGAGTATATTCAATATGGCTTACAAGCACATGACTGCACGTTACCGAACAGAACGGTGATCTTGTTTATCACCGTCGCCTAAATAGAAATTTTCTTACCTAATACTGGACGCTTTTCTTCTAAACCGTCTGCACCATAAGTGGATTGGTTATTATGTTTTTTGACAAAAGCAAGACGCTGGTTATTCAGTTCAATATGTAACTGCAACATTTGGTGGTTACGGTAATTTAACTCTTTTAATGTTGTTGTCAGCGCTTTGATTTCACCCCACAGGCTATGAAGCGCAGGGTTTTCATCGTAGGGCGCCACAATTCCCATTTCTTGCTCAAGGCGTAGACGATGTGTTTCACCATGTCCAATAGCGGCAACCAAATAACGCTTTTGCTCGGTGGCTTCTTGAAACGGTGATGGGGGAACACGATGGTAGCCTAACAGTAACTCCTCATTTTTCATCACTATTTGCAGTGATTGTAAATGAGTGAGCTGTTGTTCTAGCAACGTCAACAAATCATCATTCATATTCATTGTCTTACTTCATTGATAGCATGAATTCATGGGCATCACGTAAAATACCGTCGGCAACTTTCTCGGTATTCATTTGCAATGTACCATCTTTAATGGCCTGTTTAATTCGTTCAACTTTTTCACTGTTGATATCACTGGCTTGAGGTTGCAATAACTTCTTTTTTAGTTCACTTGGTGAAAAAGTACTTTCTTTAACGGATTCAGCCGCTGATACTTTTTTCTCACGAAGGGGTGCCGTGGGATCCTGTGGGTCACGGTTTGTCACTTGCGTTAGCGCTGAAATTGCAGATGTTTGCTCGATAGCCATAGTGTTTTTCCTGTTCCAGTATTTTTATAAATGGAATATCGGCGTTAATTACCAATTCTTTAATCTAATGCTTATCTTTAAGACTATTCTAATGCTTGAGAATGATAATGATACCCTTTGATATGAGTAGGCGCATAATATCGATTATCTTATTGAGTCTCAATCAAAATTCGCTACTTTAGCGCTACCCGCACACTGCCATTTTCTAAGGCTTCTCCATTAACAACCTGACCGTTGATTAATCGAACACGCGTGTTTTCCCCGGTGGCGGCATTGTTGATGGCTCGTCCTTCATATTTAACCGAAAAATTATGGCCATTTGCAAAGACATAAACGTTTTGTCCTGCTTTAACGGCCCAAGGTCGACGCATCATAGATTGTGTCAATGTTTGACCTGCATTGATATCACGCAATGCGATGCTGCCGCGTATTGTCACTTTATCGGTGGCAGCCCCTGTAGGTAGCTTATGGAGTAACCCCTTTTGGGTGCCAATATCGACAAATTCAATTTTTTCCCCACGAGCGATATTACGTGTTGCCACATAATACTGTCCGGTGACATTAACGGTTAACTGAATAAACTGTTTTTTCTTACCGCATTGCACTGGTAATGAAACATTTCCCATATTACGACTACCGACAGGAGGAAGAATTTGGGGCTTTTCACAACTAGGCCAACGTTCTATAGGTGTTTTTATCTCAATAGAGACTTGATTCGGCTTGGTGTGTATTTTACGAAAATAGTTATTAATGTCTTGCGGTAAAGAGGCTTGCGCTGTTGTCGTTAGTAAAATTAACGAGCCAAATAGCGTTGTATGAAAACCATTCATTGAGTTGCCTCCTCATCAAAACATACTTTTCTAATTGCTCGCAGTTTACGCATCTCATCAATAATGAATGGGCCAAATAGGTCAATAATTTTGCCTTTATCTTGCCATTAGATTTTTTGTTATACGGCTAATATAAGCGCGTCGAATTTTAAATTTCAGCGTTTTCTGCATTGCTATTCTTTGAAAATTACAGTTAGCGAATGGCGTGACGCATTGGTGCTTATTTTATCGTGATAACGATAAGAGAGAGATAAGCAAAATTTATTGGGGTTGAACATGATTGATAAATTAAATGCCACATTTGCTTTTCAGCAACAGGCGTTATCAATACGCGAGGCAAGGCAAACTATTTTGGCTGCAAATATTGCTAATGCGGATACACCGGGGTATCAGGCGCGTGATATTGATTTTAGCCGCCAGTTACAGCAAGCCATGAAAAATGGCGTTGTAAAAGGTAAAGGCGTTGCTTTGGCGGTGACATCAAAAGGCCATATCGAAGGTCGAAACATGAAACAGCCCGAATTGGATCTTAAATATCGTGTTCCATATCAAACCTCAATGGACGGTAATACCGTCGATATGGATATAGAGCGCAGTCAATTCGCAGATAACACATTGAAGTACCAAGCAGATCTCACTTTTATTAATAGCCGCGTCAAAAGTATGTTGGCCGTGTTACAGCAGGGGTAATAAAAATGGCGTTACTCAGTATTTTTGATATTTCAGCATCTGCACTGACCGCGCAATCACAGCGTCTTAACGTGAGCGCTAGCAATATGGCGAACGCGGAAAGTGTTGTAGGCCCTGATGGCGAACCGTTTCGTGCTAAACAGGTAGTTTTCCAAATGACGCCTCAAGGCCGTAATGGCGTTGGCGGTGTTCGTGTGAGCCAGTTGATTGAAGATCCCACGCCACCACGTATGGAATACAAACCCGGTCACCCATTGGCGGATGAGAAGGGGTACGTGCGTATGCCTAACGTCGATATGGTCGGTGAAATGATCAATACCATTTCGGCATCGCGTAGCTACCAAGCAAACTTAGAAGTGATGAATACAGCTAAAACGCTGCTTCAGAAAACCTTAACCATAGGCCAGTAACGAGGAAGCTAAATGGGCATAGCAGCCACCATGTATGACTCTTTGGATAACACCACAGCAGGCCCAGAGCCGCTGAAAAGTAATATTCCAAATAAAAATAAGAGTCAAACGGATGATATGCGTGACACGTTTTTAAAAATGATTGTGACGCAGATGCAAAATCAAGACCCCACTAAGCCGATGGAAAACGCAGAGTTGACCAGCCAACTTGCACAAATCGCGACCCTTGAAAGTATGAATAAGCTGAGTGATAAAGTCAGCGGAATTTCAAGCCAAATTGGCTCTGGTCAATCATTGCAAGCGACTCAATTGGTCGGAAAAGGGGTTTTGATACCGCGTAATGAAATCGTTCTTGCGCCATTAAAAACGCAAAATGACAGTGATAATACGGCTATTTCTAAACCAACAAATCCATTACCTGATGATGAAACTAGCCGTGCGTTGTCCGCAGCCAATGACAATGGCGGAGATGATGATGCGTCCCAAGGGGATTATATCTCATCGCCGTTTGGTTTCTTCCTTCCCAAAATGGCTGACAGCGTTGAGATCACGATACGCGATAAAAATAGAGCCATTATTCGTACCATCTCTTACGACACAGAAGTGAAACCTGACATTTATGACATGTCGTGGGATGGGCGCGATGACAATGGAAAACTCGTTGCTGATACGAACAGCAAATACTTCTTTGATGTAAGGGCTGTCAGTAACGGCGCAGAAATTGAAGTCACCAAATTGGGATATACCCGAGTTAATGGTGTCACGCCGGGTACAGATGCTCCTTTATTGGATGTTGGTATAGGACAAAGTGTGCCGCTTAGCAGCATTTTTAAAGTCTATCCATCATCTTAATTTTATTTCCCCAACCGTCATGGAGAAAACATGTCTTTTTCACAAGCAGTTAGTGGCTTAAATGCTGCCTCAGCGGGGCTTGATTCGATTGGTAATAATATTGCCAACTCCGCAACTAATGGTTTTAAAGGTGCAACCACCTCTTTTGCCGATATGTTTGCCGGTTCAGGTGTAGGTCTGGGGGTTAACGTTGCCGCGGTAACCCAAAACTTTAAAGATGGCCCAATCACTCGTACTGACAGACCGACGGATGTGGCCATTTCAGGAAATGGTTTTTTCCGTGTGCAAGACCAAAACGGTGATATTTTTTATAGCCGTGATGGGCAATTTATTCGCGATAAAAGCGGCAACCTCGTCAACAACCAAGGAATGACAGTGACAGGTTATCCGGCTGGTTTGGATGAGAATGGTAATGTGGTCGTTCAAAGTGGTGGTGTTCCTCAAGGGCTAAATATCCCAACAGATATGATGGATGCTCAAGCCTCTGATTTGGCAAAACTGACTATCAACCTGAATTCTGAAGACAAAGTTAAATCCAAACCTTTTGATATCAATAACCCAGATGATACTGGCAGCTATAACTTCAGTACCACCATGACCGCATTTGATAGCCAAGGTAATACCCATGAAATCTCTGTTTACTTTGTCAAAACAGACGATAACAAATGGACGGCTTATGCAAAAGATGCTGGCGATAAAGTGGCTAAGAAATTGGGAGATATGGAGTTTGATGGAAATGGCCGCCTAAATAGCCCAACTAATGCCGTTTTTGCGTTTGATTATCAAGGTCTAAATGGTGCCAATAACGGTACGTTGCAGATTGACCTAAATAAAACACGCCAGCAAAAAGTCAGCGAATCATCGGTGAGTGCGATTGATGTTAACGGTTATCCGGCAGGTGAGTACACCAATTTCAAAGTCGAAGATAACGGCTTAATCGTGGCGAATTACTCAAACCAACAAAAACGTGTTGTTGGGCAAGTGGCACTTTCAGCATTCGCTAACCCGAATGGCTTAGTATCACAAGGTGGTAACGTTTGGGCACCGTCTAATGCCTCTGGTAACCCGATGGATGGCGTACCGGGCGTCGGTCAATTCGGTAAGCTAACGAGCGGTGCGCTGGAATCTTCCAACGTAGATATGAGCCAAGAGCTGATCAACATGATTGTGATGCAACGTAACTACCAATCGAACGCACAGACGATCAAAACCCAAGATCAGATGCTGCAAACGATGGTTAACTTACGCTAAGTGTAGAGGGTGGCTATGGATCATGTCATTTATACCGCAATGGGAGGCGCACGACATGCGCTTGAAAACCAAGCGATTGTTTCTAATAACATTGCGAATGTTTCCACATCGGGTTTTAAAGCGCAATTAGCGGCGATGCGGGCTGTTCCTATTCATGGAGATAGCGAGCAAACACGAACGTTGGTGGTTGCTTCAACGCCCGGAGCGGATATGAGCCAAGGGCCGCTCAACTATACGGGCAGGCCAATGGATGTGGCATTAAACGACAAACACTTTCTAGCCGTTGAACTTGCAGATGGTAGTGAAGCTTATACCCGTAACGGTAACATTCAAATTTCACCTGACGGTGAATTGGTGATTGGTGAGCGCCGTCTACAAGGAGATGGTGGCCCGATCAATGTGCCGCCGAATGCGGAACTGACCATCGGTGAAGATGGCACAGTGACGGCCTTATTGGCGACCGACCCGCCAACAATGTTAGGGCAGATAGGGCGCTTAAAAGTGGTTGAAGCTCAGCCGCAAGATTTAATTCGCGGTGAAGATGGCTTATTTCATCTATCACCACAAGCCGCGGCGGCGAATGGTAATGGGCTTGCACAAAGTGAGCGAGCTTCCGTGACATCTGGGGTGATTGAAGGCAGTAATGTCAATGCCGCAGAAGCAATGGTGTCGATGATTGCCAACGCTAGGTATTTTGAAATGCAGATGAAAGTGGTTCGTAGTGCCGATGAAAATGCACAAAAAGCCAACCAACTGCTTGCCGTTAGCTAATTTTCAGTAAGGAATAACGATGATCCGTTCATTATGGATTGCTAAAACTGGGCTTGATACCCAACAAACCAACCTTGATGTTATTTCCAACAACTTGGCAAACGTCAGTACAAATGGTTTCAAACGTCAACGTGCAGTATTTGAAGATTTACTGTATCAAAATATTCGTCAACCGGGGGCAATGAGCTCTGAGCAGACCTCTTTACCATCAGGTTTACAACTGGGTACAGGGTCACGCCCTGTGGCGACAATGCGTATTCATAGCCAAGGTGCGTTGAATAAAACCGGAAACACCACCGACATTGCTATCAAAGGACAAGGTTTCCTACATGTGCAGTTGCCCGATGGTACGGATGCATATACACGCGACGGTGCTTTGCAGCCAAACCAAGATGGTCAGCTAGTCACTTCGAGTGGTTACCAAATCGTACCTGCCATCACCATCCCTGATAATGCCAATAGCCTCACCATCGCACGTGATGGTACGGTCTCAATCACGGTCTATGGGGATAACCAACCACAGCAAATTGGGCAAATTACGCTAACAACATTTATTAATGATGCGGGCTTGGAAAGTATGGGTGAGAACCTGTACATGGAAACCGCTAGCTCAGGAGCGTCAAATGAAAGCGCGCCGGGCACGAATGGTGCTGGTTTGCTGTATCAGCATATGCTTGAAACCTCGAACGTCAATGTGGCTGAGGAATTGGTGAATATGATCCAAACCCAACGCGCCTATGAAATTAACAGTAAAGCGGTTTCAGCTTCCGACCAGATGCTACAACGCTTAACGCAACTGTAATTTGATGGCATAACGCGCGGCCTGATCCCAAATGACAATTTGCCCGAGAAGGTAAGTTGTCATTTGGTGATAACTAGGCATTTGATGTGATGATAAAACAGACACAGCAGCAAAAGAGTACCATGATGACGAAAAACGGTTTTACCCCTGAAATTAAGGGCGATTCATTCTTTTCACCGAGTAAGGTTTTGGTGATTGCTTTGGTATTAGCCACAAGTGGTTGTGCTTATGTCAAACCTCGTCCTCTGGTGGATACTCAAACAAGTGCGTTACCGACAGCACCCACAGCCCCCGCACCCAATGGCGCTATTTTTCAAAGTGCTCAGCCCGCCTATTACGGCTACCAACCACTGTTTGAAGATAGGCGACCTCGCAATGTAGGCGATATTTTAACCATTAATTTGCAAGAGAATGTGAGCGCCAGTAAGAACTCATCCGCGAATGCAAATCGCAGCGGTAAAACGGGGTTCTTAGCCGCAATCTTGCCTGGTTTTATGCAAGGTTGGCTGGGCGGCAGTAATACAGAGCTGGATGTGAAAGGCAGTAGTGATTTTTCAGGGAAAGGCGGGGCCAATGCCAACAATACCTTTAGAGGCACCATAACCGTCACGGTCGATCAACTCTTAGCTAACGGTAACTTGCATGTAGTGGGCGAAAAACGGATAGCGATTAATCAAGGAACGGAGTCGATTCGTTTTTCGGGCGTGGTAAACCCTCGCACAATAGGCGCAGATAACAATGTCAGCTCCACACAAGTGGCGGATGCGCGTATTGAATATGTTGGTGATGGTTATATTAATGAATCGCAAACCATGGGCTGGTTGCAACGCTTTTTCTTAAACGTTTCGCCTTATTAATTTAGGTAGAAATTGAGCTGTAAACCCATAGAGATAATCGAATGAATAAATTAGTGACTCTTCTGCTAACGCTGCTTTGTCTATTTGCTACATCAGCATATAGCGAACGTATCAAGGATTTGACAACAGTGCAGGGTGTACGTGACAACGCGTTAATTGGTTATGGATTGGTAGTAGGGCTGGATGGCACCGGTGACCAAACCATGCAAACACCCTTTACCACTCAAAGCTTGAGCAATATGTTATCTCAAATGGGGATCACCGTGCCACCTGGCACTAACATGCAGTTGAAAAACGTGGCAGCCGTGATGGTTACCGCGAAATTGCCGCCTTTTGCTCGCTCAGGACAAGCCGTGGATGTGGTGGTCTCCTCGATGGGGAATGCGAAAAGCTTACGAGGTGGTACTTTGCTAATGACCCCACTTAAAGGCGTTGATGGGCAGGTTTATGCCATGGCACAAGGCAACATTTTAGTTGGTGGAGCTGGCGCGAGTGCAGGGGGAAGCAGTATTAAAGTCAATCAATTAGCTGGTGGGCGGATCACTGGAGGGGCGACCATTGAGCGTGAGCTACCTACTAGCTTTGGTCAAAATGGCATCATTAACTTACAACTGAACGATGATAGCTTCACATTAGCGCAAGATATTAGTGATGCAATTAACCGATTACGTGGCGCAGGCACCGCAACACCATTAGATTCACGCACAGTTCAGCTACGTGTGCCAATGAACAATAGTGATCAGGTGCGTTTTCTTGCACAAATTCAAGAATTGAATGTACGTACGCCAATTGCCGAAGCCAAAGTGATCTTAAATTCGCGAACAGGCTCAGTTGTGATCAATCGCAGTGTAACATTAGAAAGCTGTGCGGTAGCACACGGCAGTTTATCGGTGATGGTAGAGAGGCAAACTCAGGTCAGTCAGCCGAACACGCCTTTTGCAGGCGGGCAAACCGTTGTTACCCGTAATACGAATATTGGGGTGAGGGAGCAAGGCGGTGCATTACAAAAAGTCAATGCCAGCGTACAACTTAATCAAGTGATACAAGCACTTAATACTTTAGGGGCGACGCCAACCGACTTAATGTCGATTTTACAGGCCATGGAAAGCGCTGGATGCTTGCGCGCTAAGCTGGAGATCATCTGATGAATGATATGCAATTAATGCAAGGTGCCGCATTTGATTTGCAGTCGCTCAGCCATTTAAAGCGTGAATTAACTGATTCGCCAGATAAAGGGTTGCGTCAAGTCACCCAGCAATTAGAAGCGACGTTTGTACAAATGATGTTAAAAAGCATGCGTGATGCACTACCGCAAGATGGTCTTTTTTCCTCCGATCAGACGCGTATGCTAACCAGTATGTATGATCAGCAAATTGCGCAAGACCTGTCACAAAAAGGGTTAGGCTTTGGTGAAATGATGTATCAGCAGCTAACTCAAATGCAAGGTGATACATCTTCAGAAGACGTACCAGTGAAGCCCTTTAACATGGATGATCGATTGATAGACTCTCTACCTAATCAAGCAATGGCACAGATTGTCCGTCGTTTTGCTCCGTTAGGAGATGCTCTATCGTCATCCATGCAGAAGGTCAAATCCCTCTCTTTAAATAGTCAAAACTTTATTAGTCGACTAATAGAGCCTGCAAAAGTTGCCAGCCAGAAAAGTGGTATATCGCACCTTTTGGTCCTTGCTCAGGCGGCATTAGAAAGTGGTTGGGGGCGTCGAGAAATTTTAACGGCGGAAGGCAAAACCAGCCATAACCTGTTTGGTATTAAAGCGGGTAAAAGTTGGCAAGGGCCAGTAACCAATATTATGACAACGGAAGTGATTAATGGCAAAAGCATCAAAATGCGAGACGATTTCCGTGTGTATGGCTCATATGAAGAAGCGATAGCCGATTACATTAATTTATTGACTGAGAACCCACGCTATCGTGATGTTAAACACGCGCAATCCCCTGAGGTAGCGGCGCGTCGCTTACACCAAGCAGGTTATGCGACAGACCCTAATTATGCCGATAAATTAATTACGCTGATCAATCAAATTCGTGGCTATCAGACGGCAGACAAAGCGGCGTCACGAGCGGTTCAAGCCTATACCGTCGATCTGAGTGATATTTTTTAAATTTTCATCTTGAAAGGTGCCGTAAACACTAAACATTTGCGGCATCTTTCCGATAACTAACTATATTCGTCATATTTCAAGTGACAGCACGATTGATGATGCTTATTGGTGCTGCAAGGATACAGTGATTTGTTACCTAACTGCACCTCGAATTATTTGAAATATAAATAAAAAGTTCGGGTTGATATTGCGACGGTTATTATCGATGAACCATGGCGATAAGCAGCAGATAAAGGAAAAGCTTATGCTGAACAATGTAATGAATAATGCACTTAGTGGTGTGAATGCCGCACAGGGTGGGTTAAGTGTGATTTCAAATAACTTAGCTAACGCAGGTGTGGGTTACTATCATCGCCAAAGTGCTGTTTTCGGGGAGAATCCCGGCACAATGACACCTAACGGTTATTTTGGTAACGGCACCTATTTTAGCCATGTTCGCCGTGAGTTTGATGAGTTTATTAACCAGCAATATGGTCAATCACGCGCTCGTAGTGGTGAGTATGAAGCTTATGCGAAAAACAGCAGCCAAGTCGATGACTTACTCACTAATGATATTGAAGATATTTCGAGCAATATTGGGAGTTTTTTTACTGCGCTTGATGCCGCAAGCAGTGATGCGAGTGATAAAACATTAATCGATGTTTTTTTAGGTAAATCAAATGCACTGGTAGGGCAGTTCAAGGAAGCAGATAGACGATTACAAGAAATGGAGCGTGATGTTAATCGCCAAATTGAAACTAAGGTGAAAGACATCAATACCTACGCAGAGAAAATCGCTGGTTTGAACCAACAGATAGCGCGGGTGCGCTCTGTGAGCGGCTCAGAGCCTAATGATTTGCTGGACGTACGTGATCGCCTAGTCAGTGAGATCAACTCATTGATTGGCGTAAAAGTGATTGAGCAAAATGGAAACTACAACGTCACTTTTGCAAATGGTTTACCGTTGGTGACTGGAGAAAATGCGAACCGCCTTGAGGCCGTTCCTTCCTCACAGGATGACAGCCGCTTTAGTATTGGTTTTGTTGGTGCTAATGGTCAAGTGCGCGAAATTGCAGACGATGCGTTTCGTGGTGGTGAGCTCAGCGGTGTATTACGCTCTCGCAAAGAGGTCATTGATCCTGCATACCAAAAACTCAATAAATTGGCCTTGGTCTTCGCAAGTAAATTCAACGAAGTACATAAGAAAGGCTTTGATGCTAATGGTAATCCGGGTAAGGACTTTTTCGAAATCGGCAAAGGTAATGTAGTCAGTAATACCTTTAACCGCGGTAAAGCAGAATTTGATTTTAACTATAGCGATGTCTCTCAAGTCACTGGCAATAATTATGAGATGCGTTTTGATGGTAAAGAGTGGAATGTCACTCGACTACCTGAAGGCTTTGCCGTTACCGTTGATCGCTCAACCCCAGATACATTGAAGTTTGATGGTATCGAGCTGAAAATTACCCAAAACAATGCCCAAAGTGGTGATTCGTTTTTAGTCAAACCAGTTAATGGCGTCATCAATGGCATGCAATCTTTGATAAGCGATGCGGCAAATTTTGCGGCGGCGGGTGAGAAAGGGAGCGGACCTGGTGATAATGATAACCTAAAAGAGCTGGTTAAGCTTCAAGACCAAAAATTAATTGGGGGCACATCAACGTTTTCCGATTATTACGCCACTATCGTCAATGATGTGGGTAACCAAACCAAGCAAGCACAGATTGACTCTGAAACACAAAACAAAATGACAGAAAGTTTCTATCAGCAAGAGCAAGCGGTTTCGGGCGTCAATATGAACGAAGAAAGCATTCAAATGCAAAAAATCCAACAGTTTTTTAATGCGAATGCGCAAGTGCTAAAAACTGTAGATGACCTCTTTAATGCCCTAATGAGAGCGTTCTAAATTCTAGTCATTTAAAAGGATTATATTATGCGTTTAAGTACGAATATGATTTATCACCAGCGCTTGCAAGATATGAATAATGCTCAAGCGCGTTGGATGGATGCGGGTAGCCAACTGGCATCCGGTAAGCGTGTCAGCAAGCCGTCGGATGACCCCCAAGCTTCATCGCAGGCGGTGCGTGTTAATCAATCTGAAAACCGTAACCAGCAATATGTGGCAAGTCGAGGTTTTGCCAAAACAGGCATGCTGCTACAGATGAGCGTGTTGACCCAGATGACAGAGGTTACCACTCAGATTGATACAACAATTATTCAAGCTTCAAACCAAGGTAGTTTGAGTGATAGTGACAGAATGTCACTTGCGGAGCAATTAAGCGGTTTGAAAGATCAGCTGGTAGCGTTAGGCAATACGACAGATGGTAATGGTCGCTATATTTTTGCAGGTTATAAATCTGACAAGCCACCATTTGAGGTGAATGCTGCGGGCGATGTGATTTACAAAGGCGGCGATAAAGCGATTATGCAGAATGTATCCAGCGATCGCGAAATGACCACTTACTTTACTGGCGCACAAGTGTTTGCAACGGATAGCAATAATGTCGTGAATGTTTTCAAAGCGTTAAATGAAGGCATTGCTGCGCTGAAAACGCCTCAAGACCAAGCAACACAAAGCGAAAAAGAGGCAGCTCAAAAAGCATTAGATAGCGCCAATACAGCGGTTAAATCAGCGTTAGATAAAATCTCAAATATTGAGTCGAAGCAGGGGTTGCAACTACAAGAAATTGATCAGTTAAACTTTCTAGCAGATACAAGAAGTATTCAAAATAGTCAGCGCATAAGTGAGTTGTTGGATACAAATTGGACTGGAGTCACAACAGACTATTATAAAGAAATGGCTATGTTCCAAGCATCGCAAGATATTTTTAAAGATTTAAATAGCATGTCATTATTTGGTGGTCGTTAAGACGTGTGCCAGTCTCAACTCATTTGAGGCTGGCGCAATTACCGTATCGTTATTTTTCCCTACAATTATTTTCTTTTCTCTTATCCTATATTGCATTTCTCTTAAGATGATTTACTCTTTATTTTACCCTTTGTTTTTGCTCTTTAAAAAATTAGCCAATAAAACAATAAGTTACTAAGCGTCATAAAAAAGAAGGTATTTTTCTAAAAAATAGGCTAACGAATTGTTATTTAGGGATTTTGTTTGGTAAGCTAATTGTTCACTGCCGTATAGGCAGCTTAGAAAATTAAACAGCACCCGAATTCCATCTGCATCAAGTTCACTGCCGTATAGGCAGCTTAGAAATGCAAACATGGCATTTATCATTGTCATCTTTTGTTCACTGCCGTATAGGCAGCTTAGAAATCTACGATGCGTACTGGTAAGACTGCTAGTGCGTTCACTGCCGTATAGGCAGCTTAGAAAATCATCACGAATACACCAGGCTATCGAGTAAGGGTTCACTGCCGTATAGGCAGCTTAGAAACAGAGCAAGCGAAAGCTAAAGAAGTTTATGACGTTCACTGCCGTATGGGCAGCTTAGAAATAAGACGCGGGTTCAACTCCCGCCAGCGCAGTAATAAAGGGAAAATAAAACTCACATTGGTATAGGAAGATTAGACATAAGGCCAACGGCTTAGAAGGCCGTAGGTCACATACATAAACGTATAGGCAGTTATCCATTTATTAATATAGATTAAATAAACAAGTATTAACATGTACGTTTAAATACAATTAATAAGTTATTTTTGATAAAACGCTTTGCGATCAGCTTCCCAAAATCACCATGTACTCTTTACAAACAATGAACAGCTATAGACAACACTTAAGTTAAACTGTATTTAAATAGTCATATGATTTAACCAAGTCAATGGAAGGCTAATTCAACATGGATGACTTTTCTCCCGCTGATTTAAAAACTATCCTTCATTCCAAGCGCGCTAATATGTACTATTTAGAGCATTGCCGCGTTATGCAAAAAGATGGTCGAGTTCTCTACTTCACCGAAGCGAAAAATGAAAACCTCTATTTCAATATTCCCATTGCGAATACAACAGTTTTGCTATTAGGCACTGGCACCTCTATTACTCAAGCTGCGATGAGAATGCTTTCACAGGCTGGGGTACTGGTTGGTTTTTGTGGTGGCGGTGGCACACCTTTATATATGTCAACGGAAGTAGAATGGTTAACACCACAAAGTGAATATCGGCCAACCGAATATTTGCAAGGTTGGATGCGTTTTTGGTTCGATGATAAAAAGCGTTTAGCTGCCGCTAAAACGTTACAACGATCTCGCATCAGCTATTTACAGAAGACTTGGCAAAGCTCCCGAGAATTGCAGAATGAAGGGTTTATTTATAATGATACGTTGATCCAAAATGCCTTAGAAACCTTTCATACACGAACTGAGGCGGCGGATGACCCTCAGACGCTATTACTCACAGAAGCCCAATTAACGAAGGCACTTTATAAATATGCAGCAAATAACACGGGGCAAAAAAATTTCACACGTCAACATCAAGCCATGGATAAAGCGAATGCCTTTTTAAACCACGGTAATTATTTGGCATATGGTTTGGCAGCGAGTTGCTTATGGGTACTCGGGATCCCTCACGGTTTTGCGGTTATGCATGGCAAAACCCGACGCGGCGCGCTGGTATTTGATGTCGCAGATTTAATTAAAGATGCCATCGTTCTCCCTTGGTCCTTTATTTGCGCTAAAGAGGGAGCCTCAGAGCAAGAGTTCCGCCAGCAAATCTTACAATCTTTCATCGATAATCACGCCTTAGACTTTCTTTTTGATACCGTTAAAACGATTGCGTTACATACCGGCTCAGAGCAACAAATTCAGGAGCCTAAATTATGATGGTCACTTTTGTTTCGCAATGTGAAAAACATGCACTAAAAAGAACACGACGTGTATTGGATGCATTTGCTAACCGTATTGGTGATAACACATGGCAAACCCTCATCACTGAAGACGGCTTACAAACAGTCAAAAAAATGCTGAGGCAAAGCGCCAGTCGCAATACTGCTGTAAGCTGTCATTGGATACGCTCTCGATCACGCTCTCAACTCTTATGGGTCGTCGGGAATCGCAATAAATTTAATTCACAGGGGCATGTTCCGGTGAACCGTACTGAAAAATCATTTTTAGGCAGCGAGTTTGAAAATGATTGGAAATATCTCTCTTTAATTGCCGCTGTTGCTAGGTTAGCAGCCTTATTCCATGACTGGGGGAAAGCATCCCGCTTATTTCAAGATAAACTGAATCCAGCCGTTAAAATGCCTTTTAAAGGTGACCCTGTTCGGCATGAGTGGGTGTCCTCAATATTGTTTAGTTCATTGGTTAAAATCCATTCAGCGGAAGGGAGTGAGGAAAAATGGCTTGATGCGCTCATTCACCAAGAATGGGATGAATCACAGCTACAGCAATGCGTAAACGATAATTGTTTAGCATCAAATCCACTCGCTGAATTACCCGATGCGGCAGCGTTGTTGACTTGGCTAATTTTAACTCACCATAAGTTACCTTTCTTAGATGAGCAAGAGCTTTGTAATTGGCAGGACAAAGCCATTAATTTGCATACTCAATTATTGGCTAAGATAAAACAAAGTTGGGGCTATAGAAACGGGAATGACGATGCTCAATTTCAACAACGCATCAAGATGTGTTTTGAATTCCCTAATGGCTTATTGAGTAACTCCAAAGCGTGGGTCCAAGCGGTTCAACAAGCGGCAACTGATTTAAAAAATCAACTCCCTTTGTTCCAACAAGCAATGGCAGATGGGAGTTGGCGAGTTATCGCTCACTATGCTCGCCTTTGCTTAATGCTAGGAGATCATAATTACTCATCTCAAGGGAATGACCCACAATGGCACAGTGATATTGCACTTTATGCCAACACACACAAAATCCGCAATATTAACAATATTCCGCAAGTTACATTTAAACAGAAACTTGATGAACATCTCGTCAAGGTCGCTGAAACTGCTCGAGATATTGCAGAAACATTACCTTATTTTGAAAGTGAACCGCCGTTTGCTAGTGATGTTCCAAAGCTTGCATATGATAAAAACAGCACAGGGAAATTTAGTTGGCAAGAAGATGCGGTTAATTCAATTTATCAATACCGCAAAGAGCGTAATGATGACATTAAAGGTTATTTTATTGTCAATATGGCGAGTACTGGCTGCGGTAAAACGCGGGCTAATGCCAAAATCATGCAAGCATTATCTGAAGATAAGCAGAGTCTACGTTATATTTTAGCGTTAGGGTTACGCACATTAACGTTACAAACAGGGGATGAGTATAAAGATCAAAACAAGATTGGGCTAGGCGAAAGGGATCTTGCGGTTTTAATTGGCTCTAAAGCGGTGGCTCAACTGCATCAGAATGCAAAAGAGAATGAAAATGCATCAGAAGCCTCGAATGACACCTCTTCACATCAGACTAATAGCGAATCAAATGATTTGAAGCCTCACCAAACTGGCTCTGAATCACAAGAAATGTTATTTGATGAAAATGAAGAAATGCTCAGATGGGATGAGAATAAATGGTCAGGTATTCTGCCAGAAGAAGTATTATCCACCGTACTGACAAGGGAGAAAGATAGGGCTTTACTCTATGCTCCTGTATTAGCTTGTACTATCGACCATATTATAGGGGCTACTGAAACCATTCGTGGCGGCCGTTATATTCTGCCTTGTTTACGTTTAATGTCTTCAGATCTTGTGATTGATGAGGTCGATGACTTTATTGAGGCTGACTCGGCAGCCATCGCGCGTCTGATCCATATGGTTGGGTTACTTGGGCGTAAAGTGATGATCTCTTCCGCTACAATAACCCCAGATACTGCTTTAGCTTACTTTCACGCTTATCAATCTGGGTGGCATGCTCATGCAAAAAGCCGTCAACAGTCTTTAGAGATTGGTTGTATGTGGATTGATGAGGGGGAATATGACCCCGTAAAAGAGAAATGTAAATCTTCAACGCTAGCTGCTACGCTTGTGGCTAATGATGAAAATACCCCTTACTTTTATCAGCAGTACCATGGCAAGTTTATTGATAAAAGAGCCAAAGTGTTAGGGCAGCAACCTGCACGCCGTAAGGCATTAATAGTTCCTACACCAAAGGATAATACGCAAGAGAGTCAGCAATGTTATTTTAATCACATCCTCAATGCTGTATTAACCCAACATCATTACCATGCTTTTCTTGATAAACGCACGGGTATCCAAGTTTCATTTGGCGTAATCCGTGTTGCCAATATTTTACCTTGTATTGATCTAACGCGTTTCTTACTTGAGTGTGAGTGCCCTGATGAGGTTGAGATCCGCACTATGGCTTACCATAGCCAGCAAGTTCTATTGCTACGGCATGAACAGGAACAACATTTAGATAGTGTTTTAAAACGTAAGGAAAAATCAGGAGAAGAACCTGATGCGCTAAATGATGCGATCATTCGCCAACATCTCGCACAAGTCAGTGCAGAGGGGAAAGCTAAGCATCTGATATTTATTCTAGTTGCTACACCAGTAGAAGAAGTAGGGCGCGATCATGATTTTGATTGGGCGGTGGTAGAGCCTTCATCCTGGCGTTCTATTATTCAAATCGCTGGGCGTGTTCGTCGTCATCGAGAAGGGGAAGTGGCACAACCTAATATGGCGTTATTGCAATACAACTTAAAAGGGTTTGAAGAAGGCAATGATAATCCATTTTCTCGACCCGGCTATGAAAATAGATATATTAATTTAGGGTTATCGACTCATGATCTTTACGAACTGGTTGATGAACAACAATTGAACAAATCAGTTGATGCGATCCCTCGAATACAAAAGCAAGCAAATTATGAAAGTAAAAAACACACTAATTTGGCCTGTTTAGAGCATGCAGCGATAAAGTATACATTTAAAATTGAGCATATTTTCCCGCCTAAACGGGCAGAAAATTCAGCAACATCATCAAGAAGAACCACTCGACGTTCAAATCATCAAACAATACCCAGTAATGCAGCATCTCATATTTGGGGTTATACCCATGGTAATTGGTGGATGACAGCAATATCTCAACAGATAGCATCTTTTCGTAGCGGCGCCCCTTCTTTTCGATTGGTGTTGGAAATCTTACCAAGAGGGGAAATGCAATTTAGTGAATATCATCGCGAAAATGGTTGGGTTAATGTGGGGGCTCAGAATGGAATTCATTTCATAGAGTTCCCTGAGTCAATGAAAAAGAGGCTTTGGTTAGTTCGGGATTATGCGAAATCTCTTGAATCCCAGACAGAGGAAGCAGAGCAAATCACTTCACTTTCACGGTTTTATGGCGAGATAACGTTTTTAAAATGTTTAAATGTACATGATGGATATCGTTATGATGACCAGATGGGGGTATACCCAATAAAAAGGTAGTTTGCATCACTTAGCAAAAAAGGAGTATTTCTACTTATTTTTGAACGTGATGTTTATCAGATGGGGAAATAGGATATAGCTTGAGATAAGTGGGGAGCTATCTGTGTATAAGCTAGATTAATAGATAAGTTAAGTCACAAGGGCCAAAATATGTTAGATCCAGCAATAGAAGCCTTTTTTGCTGAGCGCAAAGAAGGCTGGCTTAAAAAGAATCTAAAAGCTTCTATGAGTGAAGCAGAAGTGCATCAAATAGAGCAACAGTGTGAAGATACTTTTGCTTTATCGCAATGGTTACCGAATGCGGCAAAACGAGCAGGGCAAATATCGCTTTCGACTCACCCGTGTACCTTTAGCCATCCTAGCGCACGTAAAAATAAAAATGGCTATGTTAGTGCAATTATCGCTAATGCAAAGCAAGCGAATGATGGCTTTTTACGCTCAAGTAATGTTGCTGTAGAGCCTGATGCATTAGGTAATGCAGCGGCATTAGATGTCTATAAATTTCTTACATTACAGATGCAAGATGGGGCAACGTTATTAGCGCATATTGAAGCGGAAACGCAACTTGCAAAAACGTTATTAACTCTGAATAACGAGTCTTATCAAGAGATAAGAAATGGTTTTTTGGCAATGAGCGCAACGGATGATTCGGTGGTGACGAGTTCAAAAATCAAACAAGTCTATTTTCCGGTGTGGCTTGATGACGAAGACTATCACTTATTGTCTATTTTAACCCCTTCAGGATTGTTGTTTGAAATGCGCCGCCGCATTGATGATATTCGTTTTTCTGAACAGACTAAGACATTACGTGATCTAAAACGTAAAGGGGAATATAGCGAGGTAGGTTTTAAAGAGATTTATGGGCTCACAACCATTGGTTTTGGTGGCACTAAACCACAAAATATTTCAGTTTTAAATAATCAAAATGCAGGGAAAGCCCATTTATTGCTTTCTTTGCCCCCAGTGTTGAATATTCGAGAAACACGTTTACCAAAAACGAATTTTTTTACTGATGCGATAAATCCATGGCACGCCAAGGAAACATTTCAAGCTTTCCATGGATTAATTAATTTACCGAAAGATAAACGAGGTAACCGCTTTATTGAATACCGAGATAACCGAATTCAAGAATATGTGGATTATATTATCGTCATGATGTGGAAAGTTCGCCGTGCTTTGGAACAGGAAAATATCACATTACCAAATAAGATTTCCAACTATCAAAAAACATGGTTATTTCCAGATAATCAAGAACAACGAGATAATACGGATGACTGGCTCGAAATATTAATTCCAGAAATTGCTCGTCAATTTATTGCAGGCTACAAGGTAGTTAATGGCAAAAAAGCATTATTTTTAGGTAACGATGAGTTTAATGCCATTGTTGATGTTGTTGCGAGATATAAGGAATTATTGAGATGAACAATTCAATGAATCTAATAAAGCTCTCACATCTGAAAGTACATAATGCTAATGCACTATCAAGTCCATTCACTATCGGTTTTCCTGCCATGACAGCATGGCTAGGGTTTATGCATGCGCTAGAGCTTAAATTAAGAAAGATAGGCTTTTTAGAATTACAACTCGAGTCAATCGCGGTTATCAGCCACGAATGTAATTTACAAACGTATAAAGGTCCTAGTGATTTTGTAAGTTCAATCGTCGGTACGGGTAACCCACTCGATAAAGAGGGTAACCGTTCAGCGTTTATTGAAGAAGCCCGGTGTCATTTAGACGTTTCATTACTGATTGAATTTTCAGATAGAAATGATGAGTACGGTAATGTGTTAACGGATAAATCAATCGTTGACCGGATTTATGAGCTAATCCCAATGATGAAACTGGCTGGTGGCGATATTTTGTCTGTGGATCTGCCTCAGATGCATTATTTGCCTGCCAATGATGATATGGGGAAATATAGACGTAGCTTATTCAATAGTTTAATGCCCGGCTACGCTTTGATTGAGCGTAGAGACTTAATGGTATCTGCAATGGAAGATGGTCAAGATGCCATGGATGCGCTTTTAGACTATGTGACTGTCCATAATCAATGCGTTGAAGTAGACATTCAAAATGAATCAAAAAACAAACACTATGAGTGGAAAGTTCAGCGTAAAACAGCGGGCTGGATTGTACCAATAGCGACAGGTTACCAAGGTATTTCCCCATTAGGTCAGGCTAAAAATCAACGAGACCCAAACGTTCCCCATCGGTTTGCGGAAAGTCTTGTGACGCTTGGTCAATTTGTCATGGTCAATAAGATAGGCCATCCCAATGAAATATTATGGAAATACAGTAATAACTTAGAAAATAGTCTCTATTTATGCCAACAAGTTGAATCAAAATATTTTACGAGCGGAGAGTAACAATGGCGAAGAATAATGATGTAGCATCAGTACTGGCATTTGAAAAAAAATTAGTTCCTTCAGATGGTTATTTTTATGGTACGAGTTGGGATCATAAATCACAATGTACACCGCTCGTGCTACAAGAAAAGTCAGTCCGAGGTACCATTTCAAATCGTTTAAAAGGTCCGGTTAAAAACGACCCATTAAAATTGAACGCTGAAGTAGAAAAAGCCAACTTACAAACAGTTGATGCTTGTGCATTAGGCACTCAACAAGATACGTTAAAGCATCAATTTACACTCAAAATTTTGGGGGGTGTAGAGACGCCATCTGCTTGTAATAATGCCTCTTTTAAAGAAAGTTATACTAAAGCGGCAAAAGAATATATTGCTAGGGAAGGTTTCCGTGAGCTTGGTCGCCGTTATGCGCATAATATTGCTAATGCACGCTTCTTATGGCGCAACCGCGTGGGCGCTGAAAAAATTGAAGTTGAAGTGAGAGTATTAAATAAAGGGCAAGAGCAGCAATGGACATTTGATGCGACACAATACAGCATTCGTAGTTTTGAAAAGCAAGATGATAAAGTGAATGAGTTAGGCGCTAAAATTGCTGCTGCACTGGCAAACAGTGAAGGGGCACTACTTCTTGAAATTACCACCTATGCCCAACTCGGGCAGTCTCAGGAAGTTTATCCTAGTGAAGAGTTGGTATTGGATAAAGGTAAAGGTGATAAAAGTAAGATCCTTTATCATGTGAACGGTCATGCGGCGATGCATTCACAAAAAATAGGCAATGCTCTACGCTCTATCGATACTTGGTATCCTGATTATAACGATGAAGTTAATAGTGCGGGGGCAATTGCTATTGAACCTTATGGTGCCGTGACTAACCTTGGTCGTGCATATCGAACTCCTAGCGATAAACAGGACTTTTATACGCATTTTGATAAATGGGCTCGTGGTGAAAAATTGGCACGACTCGAAGATGAACACTATGTTATGGCGGTCTTGGTGCGTGGTGGTGTCTTTGGGGAAAGTGACAAATAAGGTGAACTATGGACTATTATCAGGAGATCACATTACTGCCTGATTCGACGATACCGTTGGACTTTTTATGGCAAAAGGTCTATCAGCAAATACATATTGCGTTGGTAGAAAATAAGTCTGAGGCCGGTGATAGCGAAGTTGCGGTTGCATTTCCTGAATATGGAAGTGTTGGCTTCCGGTTAGGAAAAAAATTGCGTTTGCTCGCAAAGACTGAAAAAACGCTGACTCAGTTAAATATCAGTCACTGGCTAATGAGGCTAGCGGATTATGTGCATATTAAGTCGATTCAAGCGGTGCCAGAGCATGCCACGCCAATTAGTTATGTGCGTCAACATGTAAAAGGTGCAAAGCGTCTTGAACTGGATAGGTATAAGAAAGCTCAACTGTATTCAGTAAAATCAGGGCAGCCTATTGAGGTCTGTTTAAGCGCAATAAAAGAGCCTCAAACGCGTAGTCGTTTACCTTTTATTTGGATGGAAAGTCAGCAAACAAAGTCTAAAACAGAAGGCGATGGGCATCGTCCATTTCCACTCTTTATTCGGTGTGTTGCTGCGAAGGAAGCAAAGGCAGGCACGTTTAATTGTTATGGGTTAAGTCAGTCTATGGGGAAAGGCGAAGAGGTTGCCACCGTTCCACATTTTTGACCTTTTTTACCCTTGTTTTTTTGCTCTTTAAAAATTAAACATAAAAACAATAAGTTGCAGCAGGCTGTAAAAAAGAAGGTATTTTGATAAAAATAGCTTTAACTGTTTGTTGTGACTTATTTTTTATTTGATACGCTATAGTTCACTGCCGCATAGGCAGCTTAGAAATGACAAAGATTATTTTTTCAAGCCTTCATTTGGTTCACTGCCGCATAGGCAGCTTAGAAAATCACGGAAGTGATTGACGCAAAGTTACGCTACGTTCACTGCCGCATAGGCAGCTTAGAAAACGATTTACATATAGTGATATCCGTCTAACATGTTCACTGCCGCATAGGCAGCTTAGAAAGTCCGCATTTGCTATTGGAGTGTCATCAAGAAGTTCACTGCCGCATAGGCAGCTTAGAAATTGCTGGACCTCTTCATGCACTGAGTCTCGCCGTTCACTGCCGTATAGGCAGCTTAGAAAGTTGTTGTTCGTGTTGAACAAGGCGAAACCGAGTTCACTGCCGTATAGGCAGCTTAGAAAAATGAAACATCTACTTGATTTTATAATATTTTTCAAGGTGACCATTTTGGCTTGTTCTATAAAATACAAAGGTAGCTTCTAATTCTTTATTTTCGTCCAAAGTCACCGCTAATAGAGGCGAGGATTTATCAATCGGCTTTGTAAATACAACTGGTTTATATGAGACACTTTGCTCACGAAAAGAACCATATTAGTTAGCCCCAATCACTTAGACTTCATCTTTATGACCAATTTGATAACGATTATCAATTGAGCTCTGAGATAAGCATCCTACTGAAATAAAACAAATATTTCCTTAGTGCGAGTTTGAAGTTGAGTTAAGGCTTCAAGTATATCATCATGATTGAGTGTGCGTTGCGGCTTCTTTTCCGTCAGTTAGATGGCCCATTATCCGGAGGAGCGCCTTGAGAACGCGTATTACCATTTATCCTGAACCAATTTTATCAATTCTAATGTGCGGCCTAAGCGTGTATTATCAACGATAGCCCTTGGTCAACCTCGGACAGCTGATCATAAATAGAATAGGGCAAAATTCCGCCTTTTAAGCGGAGCTCTTTTTTCGAATTAACTCGAAACACCTCAATATCGCCATTAGCGTTTTTCGACTCAGCCTCTGAATCACGCTGTAGTATCGAAAGATTACAACGTGTACCTGATAAGAGCACCAATCAATGGACTAGGGATATTTTGGATTGCACCGTCAAAAGAAGCCCAACCTAACCAGGCTTAGCTAAGTTAATGGGCTAAAAAGCCATCATCGATAACTGACCTCGGAGAAAAGCAGACGCTGTCGCTTCACTTTTTTTGATTACAAGTCAGTAGGCTACCTATATTGTTGTATAGGTGGTTTGAAAATTAAATATATCCTAAATATAGATTAACAAATTATGATAATTCTCTGATGAGTTTTTTTTAAATAAAGATTTTACTTTTTTGTTTTTAATACTAAATTAGAGAATAGACTGAGATAGCCATAAATATACATTTTGATGCTTAGGTTGAATTATTGGGGAATAACATAGTTACTGACGTAGGTCAGCTTAGAAATCGGTGATTTTACTGTTATTTATATATGTTCACTGCTATATGAGCAGCTTTTAGAATAACCATTATTAGATTTTTATTGTCTTAATAGTATTTAAGACTAGTTAAAATTCAATTATGATTTTTATCTCTGTGTGTTATTTTTTGTGAATAATACCTCGGTAATTTTACTGTTACTATTTTCCCTTGTCTGGTGCAGTGTATAAAACGAGGGATAATTATGATGATTGAAATTTTTATAATATTTTATTTAAAAGAGATGTTATTGCGGATAATGTTATCATTCTTTTGAAAATGTATTTTTTGATAACTCAATAAAAGAACATAAGTAGGATGTTTCTATCCTACTTAATTATTTATGACCATGAATATTTCAATAATTCGCATCTTCTGAATCACCCCCCAAGTAACCCAAACATCAAGGATAGCTGCTCAAAAGCTTGATGAATCAGTCGTTCACTGTAACGAGGAAGAATCGAAATAATTAACCCAAGCATACTGATACCGATAGTTAGAGTCAGTGGAAAACCGACCACAAACACCGATAACTGCGGAGTCATTCGGTTAAGAATACCGAGAGCAAGGTTAAGTATCAGAAACAGCGTGATAAATGGTAATGCCAACATTAATCCATTAATAAAAATGCTACTCGCAAATTGAGCCAATGACCAAAAGCCATCTCGACTAAGAGGGGAAACTTGAATTGGGATCAATTCAAATGAGTGAATAAGAATATAAATTAACCATAAATGCCCATCAAATGAGAGAAAAAGCAGCAACATAATTAAATTTAGAATACGCCCCAAAATAGGCATATTTGGCCCACCGGTTGGGTCGAAGAACGTTGCAAAAGATAACCCCATCTGTAAACCAATCACTTCACCGGCATGGCGCACAGCCGCAAATGCCATCTGCATGGTCAGTCCAATAGCCACGCCAATCACGATCTGTTGTACAATGACCCATAACCCCATCGCTGAAAATAAGGGAATGTTAACGACAGGAAGTTGCGGAGAAACTATTAAGATTATAAAAAACGCTAAGATAACTCGTACCTTAGTAATGGATTGCTTTTCATTAAAAAAGGGCGCTGTACCAAACAGCGCTAAAAGGCGTATAAAAGGATAGAAACCTTGGCTTAACCAGAGTGTGAGTGTCTCACTGGTAATCGTTAACATGATTAGCCAATAATAAAGGGCAGATTACTGAATAGCGTACGCATATAATCCAGTAATAGGTTGAGCATCCAAGGCCCTGCAATAATAATTACCGCGATGACCGACAAAATTTTAGGGATAAATGACAGCGTCATCTCATTCACTTGGGTTGCAGCCTGCAACAAACTGATCGTCAACCCTGCAACGAGTGCCGCCAATAATAGTGGGGCCGCTAACATTAAGGCAATTTTCATTGCTTCAGTGCCCAGTGCCATAACCGATTCGGGTGTCATTGTGATCCCTTAATTAAAAAAGCTTTGTGATAAAGAGCCAAGTAATAATTGCCATCCATCAACCAGAACAAAAAGCATTAATTTGAACGGTAAAGAGACAGTGGCGGGTGGTACCATCATCATCCCAAGCGCCATCAAGACACTGGCAACCACTAAGTCAATGATCAGAAATGGAATGAAAATAGTGAAACCAATTTGGAATGCGGTTTTTAGTTCGCTAGTGATAAATGCAGGTACTAAAATCCGCATTGGAACATCTTTTGCCTCTTGGATCTCACCGACTTTGGCAATGCGTGCAAAAAGAGCCAAATCACTTTCTCGAGTTTGCCCTAACATAAAAGTACGAAAGGGGGCTGTGCCGCGTTCTAAAGCGGTTTCTAAACTGATTTTATCTTCACTAAATGGCTGATAAGCTTCACGATAGGCTTGGTCGGCAACAGGCGACATCACAAAAAATGTGAGAAATAACGCAAGGCCTAATAGTACTTGGTTTGGTGGTGCAGAAGGGGTTCCAAGCGCATTACGCAGCAAACCTAGCACAATGATAATGCGCGTAAAACTTGTCATCATCAATAACAGTGCAGGGATAAAACCCAGCAATGTTAGAAAAAGTAAGGTTTGGACAGGTAACGACCAACTTTGCCCACCATCGGGTAATGTTCGACTGATTACAGGTGGTAATGATGCTAGAGCTTGCATAGGCAGCATCAATAATAACGAAGCGATCATTGCTGGGGATTTCACAGAAAACATGAGCGCTTCCAGTTAGTTATAATTAGAGAGATTTGAAGCCGCATGGTTGGCGGCATCTTGTTTTTTCTTTAGGATAGACTGAAATGTGAGTGGCTCAGTCACTGAAGTGAGTGCAGTTTCATTTTTAGCTGGGCATTGATGGAGTAAATTAACAGATTGTGCCGTGACACCAAGCACCAGCCATTCGTTATTCATTTCAACCACAACAACACGCTCTTTATTGCCTAGTGAGCAACTCGATTTGACTTTTATTAATGAGGGTTTACCTAAATTTCTAGGCGCAAAACCAAGTTTTTTCACTAGCCAAGCACCGGCCAATATCAACAAAATGATGCCACCTAACGCCCCTGAAACTTGCACTAAACTATCGCTATTGCTAATCGCAGGGGATATTTGGCTGCTAGGTTGTTCGGTCTGGCTGATAAAAGGTGTTGTTTTCATTTCAGTCTAGTCTCCGCTGTCTTATTAACGACTTAAACGGCGCATACGCTCTGAAGGTGTAATGATGTCCGTGATACGGATACCGTAATTATCAGAAACGACTACAACTTCACCTTGTGCAATTAAGTAACCATTAATGAGAATATCCAATGGCTCACCGGCTAATCCATCGAGAGAAACGACAGAGCCTTGTGACAAACTTAATAGCTTTTTAATCGTCATTTTTGTGCGCCCCAGTTCGACAGAGAGGCGAACGGGGATATCCATAATAAGATTGATATCAGAAAGCTGATTGAGTGCATTTTGCCCATCAAGATTTGCAAACGCCTGTGCACCGGCAGAGGCGGATTCCGCTTTCTTTTGTTGCTCCAGTGCCTCAGCCCATAAGTCCTCACTGTCGTGATTGGTTGATGCATCAGGAGAATTCTTCGCCTCACTCATTGGTACTTTCCTCATCTAGAGTGTTTAAAACAGGGTTAATCAAATGTTCTACACGCAATGCATATTGGCCATTTTGGGTTCCGTATTGACTGGTCAACACAGGCACGCCATCAACACTAACGATGAGGCGATCTGGCTTCTCAATAGGGATAACATCCCCTTTTTGCAATTGCAGTAAGCGAGATATCCGCAGTGGAATATCGACAAAATTTGCGACTAGCTCTAACTCTGAGCGCTTGACTTGGGTGACTAAATTACTCACCCAAGCTTCATTTTCTTGATGTCCTTGCTCCACAGGTGGGTTAATCAACCGTTCACGTAACGGTTCAATCATGGCAATAGGGATACAGATACTGAATTCACCAATGGTATTTCCTATCTCGACTAAGAAAGGTGTCGTGACCACGATGTCATTAGGCGATGTCGTAATATTGGTAAACTTCACCTGCATTTCGGAACGAACATATTCCACATCAATATCAGCGATAGGCCTCCAAGCATCACGGTAAGCGCTTAATGCCAATTTCAGCATACGATGAATAATGCGCTGCTCGGTATTGGTAAATTCCTTGCCTTCTGAGCGAACAGGAAAACGTCCATCGCCACCAAATAAGTTATCGACCGCGATATACACCAGCGCAGGTTCGAATGTGAATAATGCCGTACCGCGTAACGGTGGCATATGAATAAGGTTCAAGTTTGTAGGAACAGGTAAGTTACGAGCAAATTCATGATAAGGCTCGATTTTTATGCCACCAACAGTAATGTCAGGGCTACGGCGTAACATATTAAACAACCCCATACGGAATTGGCGTGCAAACCGCTCGTTAATAATTTCGAGTGATTGCATCCGCTCCCGAATAACACGACGTTGGGTATTCGGGTCGTAAGGGCGAACCTGCTCTTTGTCTTTAGGTTGTGTCGCTGATTCATTTGACGATGGTGCGTCATCATTGAGCAACGCATCGATTTCAGCCTGAGATAAAATATTATCGCTCATCTGAATTACCGCAAAATAAATGTCGTAAATAACACGTCGGTGATCTCCTGATCGTTTTCGCCGGGGATCACAGTTGGAGACAAAGTTTTTTTAATGGCTTGCATTAATTGCAATTTACCGTCATGAGTACTGAGTGCTTTCGGCTTCTGCTCTGATAGCAATAACAACAAACGGCTACGGACTTCAGGTAGAAAATCATGCAGTTGCTTGCGTGATTTCTCATTTGCTAATCGTAACGTGATATTGATATACAGAACCCGATCGGGGGATTCGTTCAGTCCCGGAAGGTTGACGGTAAAAGGTTCTAAATCCATAAAAATAGGTTGGGATAGCTTAGGTGATTTCTCTTCCTCATTAACTGAATTTGCCGTCTGTTGCGTTGTCCACCATGTATAACCACCAAAACCCGCACCGGCAATGGCGAGAAGGGCGAACAGCACGAGCAACCCTTTGTTTGAATTCTTAGATGTATTGCTTGAAGACGACATGTTAGCAAAATTCCTATTTATGAAGACCAAACCCACCTCGGGGTTTTTTACTTTGTTATCTTTAGCATTATGGCTTGATTGAGCCAGACTAAAGGGGGGAAAAACGAAACAAAAAGGGGGTAACTCGGCGCTTTAATTACGAAATCACCACCTCTCGTTTAAAAATTAAGCGAATGTATCGATCCCACCTCGTGTGCGAATGGTGGAAGTCGTCGGTGACACTGCCGCCATCTCAGTACTTGTCACGCTGCTAAGCGTTTGTCCGCCATACAGATTTTTTTCGTGACCTTGCTCTGAGTGCGTATCCGCATTCGATTGATCACTAAAGTTATCTTGCCCAACCGAGCCTTGAGCCAAATGGATGCCACTTTCTTGTAACGCATTACGTAAGATTGGCATCATGGTTTCCATCGCGGCACGTACTTGACTGTGAGGCGACACAAAATGCATAACGGCTTGGTTATCTTCAATGCGTAGGTGAACATTTAACGAGCCAAGCTCTTCCGGATGTAAGCGAATTTGTGCATGTGAGACCCCTTGGCGTGAGAAAAACAGCATATGTTGGTTCAATTGCTGTTGCCAGGCTTCACTGCCTAATGGTACTCCCGGCTGCATGGGGATAACGGGCACATTCGTCGAAACTATTTGAGAACTGTTAGGCAGCGGCGTTAAGCTGACCGTTTGAGTGGGTGATGAAGGTGCCATTTGAATGGCATCACTGCCCGTTGTCGGGGTAAATGCCCCTTTAATTAGGGCGCCGTTATCTGCCGTCGCAAAGGTAGGTACGATGGAGCTTGGTGCCTCTTTATCCGCCAGTTTTTTATTTAATGGCATAAAGTCTGAGGATAAGTTTTTGGTTAAGCTCTCGCGGCCTTCATTGAGTGAGAAAAGTGGTTGATCTTTACGCGGCTCTCGCTCATTTTTAATGAAAGCCCCTAATGATGGCGATTCTTCTTCGCCGGCTAATTGCATTTGAGCACTTAGGTCAATTGGCTCATCCATTGTTGCCATCGCCACCAACGAGTCATTTAAAGGTTGAGTTTTTTGGGCAAATGGCACTAAAGCCGCTCGCTGACCATCAGCAAATTTTGTTGTTGCTGACGACAGGGTTTGCTGATCAACGGCATTTTTCAGGTTAGCTAACCACACTTGCTCAACAGCGTCTGATTGCGCCAATAATTGCGATTGTAAAGCAGGTTGCTCGCTACCGTTGCGTAAGTGGCGGCTATAATTTAGTTGCTCAATTGCCTGCTCTGCTTGTTCCTTTTCTTTTCCCGTGGATGGCTCATGGGCTTTGGTTGTTAAACGCTCATCAGCACTTGTAGGCTTTTGATTAGCCTGCTTGTCCATCGTTGGTTCAGACGTAGACGCTTTTTGTGGCGTGGGTTGCTGGCTTTCCAACGCGGCTTGAAAAGGCACCACCACCTCTTGGTTATCATCAGCACGTGATTGATTTGGCTGCGTATGGCCGTTTTTAGCGCCATTTGCTGCCGTAATGGCTGGAGAGCCTGTATTATTGACGTCCATTTATTGATTTCTCCGTAACATTGCGCGCTGAGCATATTCATCCATCTGCTTTTGCTCTAGGCGGTTTAAACGTTGGTTTTTAGTTTGCTCAGCACGTTGAATTAAAGTGTCGAATGCATTGACGCGTTGCTGTTTTTCTTGCCAATGGCGGTTAGCTTCGCTAACACGTTGCTCCCATAATGAAAGCTGTTGCTGCTGTTGCTCAATGGTGAGTTCTAATGTGACTAAAAACTGCTGGTAGTTTTGCCATTTATCAGCATCTATCCCACTGTGCAGTGTTTGGTTTAATTTTTGCCGATATTCAGCCTGATAGTTCTCTAACATATTGAGTTGTTGAGTCATTTGTACCTGCGTTTGTCGAACTTGGGCCAACACCTTTGCGGCTTCTTCAGAGGCCTCAACGGCTAAACTCAATAATGTATCTAACGCATTGTTTTTACTCATTTAACCCTCATTACTCATTTGGAACAGCATGCACCAATTGTTCGCAAGCACTTTGATAATCGCAGCGCTCATCAATGTCTTGTTGTAAAAACTTCGACATACGGGGGTAATATTGGATTGCCATATCTAACAGCGGATCACTGCCTGTTGCATACGCACCCACATTAATCAGATCGCGGTTGCGTTGATAACTGGAGGTGAGCTGCTTGAAGCGTTGGATTTGGCGATAATGTTGTTTATCAATTAACTCTGTCATCGCTCGGCTGATTGATGCCTCAATATCGATAGCCGGATAGTGGCCTGATTCCGCCAGTGATCTTGATAGCACGATATGCCCATCGAGAATGGCGCGGGCAGAATCTGCGATAGGATCCTGTTGGTCATCCCCTTCGGTTAATACGGTATAAAAAGCGGTAATAGAGCCACCATTTTTGCCGTTACCTGCCCGTTCGACTAATGCAGGTAATTTGGCAAAAACAGAAGGTGGATAGCCTTTTGTTGCAGGAGGTTCACCGATGGCTAAGGCAATTTCTCGTTGAGCCATACTGTAACGGGTGAGGGAATCCATGATCAGCAATACGTTTTTTCCTAGGTCACGGAAGTACTCGGCAATCCGTGTCGCATAAGAAGCCCCTTGCATACGTAATAGTGGCGAGACATCAGCAGGTGCCGCAACCACAACGGCACGTTTTAAGCCCTCGGCCCCTAAAATATTTTCGATAAAATCTTTGACCTCACGACCACGCTCACCAATCAAGCCAACCACAATAATGTCAGCCTGAGTGAAACGCGCCATCATGCCGAGTAAAACACTTTTTCCGACCCCTGAACCTGCAAATAGCCCCATGCGTTGGCCTCGCCCAACGGTCAGTAAGGCGTTAATGGCGCGTACGCCCACATCCAAAACACTATGGATAGGCGTGCGTTCTAATGGGTTAATAGGAGGCGTGATCAATGGCGCCCGTTGCTTGGCGTCCAATGGGCCTTTTCCATCGAGCGGTGTACCTTGCGCATCAAGAATACGTCCTAATAGTTCATCCCCTAATGGCAACAAACGACTGGTTTGTCCATCATCACCGTTAGTTTGTGCATAGACGCGCGCGCCCGGCGCAATCCCTTCTAGGTCAGCAAGTGGCATCAGTAGCATGCGTGGGCCATTAAAACCGACAACTTCACAAACCACTTCGTCATGGCGATCGTTAATGGCTCGTTCGACAAAGCAGGTGGCGCCTAATGGCATCTTGATCCCTTCTGCCTCCATGACTAACCCGGTTATTTTTGTCAGTCGTCCATAGCGACGTATCATTGGGATCCCTTTCATTCGGGATTCAAAGCCTTCAAGTGCAGCAATCCAGCGACTCATTCGTACGGTCATGAGAGTGTCTCCGGCGCGTAGAGGCGGCATAGCTCTTGCCAGCGCGTTGCCACTGTCATATCGATTTCGCCATCTTCAGCGACGACACGACAACCACCAAGATGCAGCTTCGGATCGCCAACTAAGCGCCAGCCATTCAAATTCAGCAGCGAGCCTAAATGTTGCTCGATCAATGCTGTGTGAGCTGGGTTAACGTGTAGTTCAGGTTGCCCAGAAAACAGCGGTTTTTGCTGTAACAAATGGCTGATCTCTTCCAGCAAGGCCGTGCCATCACAAATGGTGGATTGACCGAGCACTTGTTTTGCGGCAGTTAAAGCAATTTGTAAAAGCTTAGTGGTGATCACGGTATCGAAACTATCTAATGAATAATGAAATTCAGATAGCAGCTTTTGCCATGTATCAATAATTGGTTGCTCTTGAGCCAGTGCTTGCTGGCGGCCTTGCTCTGTACCTTCGCGTTGGCCTTGCTCAAAACCAGCTTGATAGCCTTCTTTTTTACCTAGCTCATAACCTTGTTGGAAACCTGTTCGTTGAGCTTCTTCTTTTAAGTTATCAAGAATATTAATTTGTTCGAGTACCTCTTGGGGTTCAAGACACGGTACTGCTGGTTTGGTTGGCTCAGGGAGTTCCTCCGGTGAAGAGACACCGGAGGCGTTGAGATCCCATTGATTCAGTTCGCGCAACTGCCAAGGTTGCCATGCTTCTGGATTAATCGGGGATTTAGACATAGACATCGTCTCCACCACCGATGGTGATCTCGCCTTTTTCTGCTAGGCGACGGACAACCATAAGAATAGCTTTCTGCTCGTTTTCCACTTGAGACATGCGTACTGGTGAACGGGATTCCAAATCATCGCGCACAATTTCAGCCGCACGAACAGCCATATTGTTGAGGAAGTGGTCGCGTAGAGCTTGATTGCAGCCTTTGAGCGCAATAACCAGAGAGTCGTTGGAGATCTCTTGTAGGATGCGTTGAATACTGCGATTGTCGACTTCGATAAGGTTTTCAAATAGGAACATTTCATCAATAATGCGTTGTGCCAATTCACCATCGTAATCGCGCATTGCGTTGATAACGCTTTCTTCTTGCTGATTTTTCATTAAGTTAATAATTTCAGCCGCTGTTCTTACGCCACCCATTTTGCTGCGTTTGAGATTTTGTCCATCAAGCAGATTATTGAGGACTTCCGTCAGTTCTGCTAAAGCAGCAGGTTGCACACCACCAAAGGTTGCGATACGCAACATAATGTCATTGCGTTGACGCTCTTCGAACAGCTCTAAAACATCGGCAGCAAGGTTACGCTTAAGGTGAACTAATATGGTTGCGATAATTTGTGGATGCTCATCACGAATAATATCGGCCACAGTTTGTGGCTCCATATAGTTAAGACTTTCAATACCTGATGTGCTCTCTTGCTTATCGAAAATATCTTCAAGTAGGCTAGCTGCGCGCTCTTCACCCAGCGCTTTAACCAGTACCGAACGGAGATAATCATTGGTATTGATATTTAATGCCGCAAATTGAATCGCCGATTCTTCAAACTCAGTGAGCACTTCTGCTAACTCATTGTTAGAGATTTGGCGCATGTTTGAAACAGCCATACTTAGTTGCTGCACTTCTTTTGGGTTCAAATGCTTAAAGACCTCAGCGGCCTGATCTTCGCCGAGAGTCATTAGCATCACGGCACTTTTTTCGGTTCCACTTAACATTATTGTGCTTTTCCTAACCACTGACGGATAACCATTGCCACGACTTGTGGATCTTTTTCAGCCATTTCACGAATACGCTGACTTTGGATCTCTGCACTCACACGTTGGCGAGTTAAGCGACGACGGGTTTGCTCGTCCATATCTTCATTAATTTCTTCATCAACCACGAGAGGGGTTTTAGGCTGAGCCGCCACAAACACTTCTGCCGCCGATTGGGCTTGTTGAGTTTGACGATATTTCACCCATTGTGGTTTGACGCCGAAACGCCACATCAACCAAGCAATGATGGCTATCAAGATGATTTTGCCGTAATCCAACACTTGAGCGATAAATTGAGGGTTTTCAAGCATGGATGGTTGTTCTTCAACGACAGTATCGTTGGTAAACAATGAGTTAGTGATACTCAGTGAATCGCCGCGTGTGCTGGAATAGCCCATCGCTTCACGGGTTAACGACTCAATTTGCTGCATCATTTCTGGTGATAATGGTTTCATCTGTTGTGTGCCATCTTCACCATCTTGCGGTAAATAGTTGATGATCACAGCTACGGATAGTCTGTCGATAACGCCAATTTGACGTTGGGTATGGCTAATTTTGCGATCGACTTCGTAGTTTGTGGTTTCATCACTTTGTGAAAGGCTAGAGCCATTATTAGAAGGGCTATTTTGTGCCGAATTTGCACCTTTATTATCGGTAGAAATAGGGGCACTTGGCGCACTTGGTGGCTGATTAGATAGCGCACCTGGCACACCACCTACACCACTGGTATTGTTTTGCGAGCTTTGGCTATTTTGGCGAGAGCGTACGGCTGCGCTATTTGGCGTTTGATTAGGCTTATACTCTTCGGAGGTTTGTTCAACCTTCGAAAAATCCATTTGTGCCGTGACTTGGGCATGCACATTAGCGCGCCCCACTAAAGGCGAAATGATGTCTTCAATGCGCTGTTTTAGATGGGATTCCATCTCTTTGGTCATTTTAATTTGCGCATTGTTGGCAGATTGTTGGCTATTATCATTATTTGTGAGCAAGCGACCCGTTTGATCAACGATGGTCACGTTAGCCGCCGTTAGGCCAGAGACACTGCTTGATACCATATGGACAATTGCCGTGATTTGTCCTTCGTCTAGCATGCGTCCGGGCAATAAGCCGACGGTCACCGAAGCGGTGGGGAGTTTCTGTTCACGGACAAATAATGTCGGTTTGGGGATAGCTAAATGCACTCGTGCATTTTGAACAGGACTGAGTGATTCAATCGTGCGCGATAATTCACCTTCTAATGCACGTTGATAGTTAACTTGCTCACTAAATTGGCTAATCCCAAACTGCTCTTTATCTAATAGTTCAAAGCCTGTATTGCCACCTTTAGGTAATCCTGATTGTGCCAATTTCAGACGAAGTTCATGAACTTTTTCGGCGGGTACTAAAATTGCACTGCCGTTATCCGCAATTTGATACGGTACGTTCATTTGGGTTAATTGGCTGACAATATCACCGCCATCTTTTGCGCTGAGATTGCTTAACAATACACGATAATCCGGACTGCGTAGCCAAAGAAGTAGGGCGACAACGACGGCAATCGCTGCGGCGCCAGCAATCATTAATGGGATTTTTGGGGATGCTTTGAAGCGTGCTGCAATAGATGCAAACCCTTTTGAAGCTTCTCCCGTCTCTTTCGATGCGGCACTCATAGATATTCCCTGCCTTGCAGAATCAACAGATGAAAACACTTTTGGCGAAACAATGTTATTCCCTCTTCGTAACGTCACTTTTTTACGCTGCTATTATTGATGACTCTGATAAATCTAATGACGGAATCAGCCTATCATTTTGGTGTTATTTATCGGCTTCAAGTTAAAAAGGCTGTGTTAGGGTATGCAGCTATATAAAACAGCGATGGTTGTTCGCACAGACATTGAAGAGAAGAAAATGACAATCCAAGCAATTGAAGGGGTGTTGTCGCAGCTACAGACAACGGCATTACAGGCCGCAAACCATCAAAAACCGGTGGTTGAACCCGTTGGATTTGCCGATCATCTGGTTTCAGCGGTTAATCAAATCAATACCGTGAGAAACCAATCGGCAAAACAGATAGAAGACTTTACATTAGGTAAAAGTAATGTCTCGTTAAATGATGTTATGGTGGATATGCAAAAAGCCAGCTTGAGCCTACAAATGGGGATCCAAGTGCGTAATAAGTTGGTTGCGGCGTACCAAGAGGTGATGTCGATTCCTGTTTAGCAGTCGCCCTCGCTCGTCACCTTTTTCACCTAACGATGTTGTCCACACTCGTTCGCCCTAGTGACATGCTTATGTATGCTCCTAGGGTTTCTTGCCTTTGCTATTTTGTCGGAACACTAATGTTATAGCGCTAGCTTGCCACTGTTTGCACCCTCGTGTGTTGGCGACGCTCGCTCGCCCTCGTTACATACTTGTGTATGCTCTAGAGTCTCTTTCTTTTATTACTTTGTTGGAGCACAAAAGTCATAGAGCTAGATATTGGGTCAATTATACCTTGCAAAAGAAGGCACAGAGGTATTGGCTCCGCGAGTGAAAAACTTAAATGAAACGCTACATTAATAAATTAAAGATAAGCTATGTCATCATATATTGGGTTGAGGGATTAATTTACGTGTTTTTTTAGACAACTACTCTGTTGATTAAATTGTTTTGAACATTTTGGGGGTGGATAAATAAATATTTTAACTGTTTCTTTTTACTTTCAATTGAAGCAGAAAGTTGAGAAGGCGCTCAGTAAATGGAAACAGTTCATTGTATATAGAAAACCCCAGCTAGGCTGGGGGGCCGTAAAGCTTTCAGTTTTGAATAAGATATAAAAACCCCTTTTGATTTGTTAAAACATCTTGCGGCCTGGCAACGGGAAGAGTCAAATAAGAAATCAAAAGGGGGGTTCCAATGGGAGACGAAAAGAGCTTAGCGCATACACGATGGAATTTGCACCCAAATATAGAAGACAAGTTTTTCACGGTGAAAAACGTAGAGCGGTAGGCAGTATTTTAAGAAAGTTATGTGAGTAGAAGAATGTCAGAGCCGTTGTGCGCCTGTTAGGGCGCGGTAGGTAACAAAGCCTTATCGGCGCATATTAAAAACCTCCGGCTACGCCGGAGGATATTTTTTACTTAAGCATAAATATCATCAAAAATGATGAGTTACCAACCAATGGCGATACCTGCACCAACAACCGCACTATCGGCATTATTCCATGCGATAGAGCTACGCAGATTCAGATCCTTTTTTAATTGGTATTGTGCTCCAGCAGCAATAGCATTGCCATTACGGTAATGACCCAAGCCAATGCCAGCACTAAAACGTGTATTTAACGAATAAGGGATATTAGACATAGCTGCCACAGAAGCGATACCTGAGTTGGCCTGTTTTTCCATTTTAGTGATTTTTTTATCTAGCTGGGTAAAACGTACTTTATTGAAGGCTTGTGTGTTATCGAAATTTTGCTGGAAATGGGCAAACCTATTTTGATTTTCAGCTTGGATTGTACTGTGTTGTGAATCGAGTAACTCAAGCTTATTGTCTAAATCACGGTGATGCTCAATCAATCGGTTATCAATATAATCATTGTTAATATTAATCGACTGTTGGATCTTTTCATCAATCTCCGTGATCGTCGGCGTCACTTTTTTATCTTGTTTGATGAGTTGTTGATACACTAACTCTTCTAGGGTAGGTATTTCGATATTTTTTGCTTGTTCTGCCCTGTAATGTTTGAATAATTCAGCGGCTTTTTGGAACTCAGCTAGTGACTCAGCGACATCGAAGGCAACCTCTGTTGCGCTCGGAAATAGGGGGGCCGCCTGTGCTGAATGTGAAAGTGCTAATACCGCCATTGAACTCGCCAATAACGTTTTTTTCATGTTGATATCCTTATTAATGAAATAAACGCCTCTAATTTTTGCTTTTATTACATTCAAAAAGAGGCATTAATTTATATTAGAGTTAATGGCCACTTTTGAATATTCTAATATTACTCTCAATGATATCGTAAAAAGTGATTTGGTATGAATTAAGCGCGGTTTTATACACTTTATAAATGATAAAATAAAAGCAATATGCCATGATATTTTAATTTTACTATTATCATAAATAACGGAGATTAAAATATTAGCATTTTGAATGTATTTTCTGAGATAACGATTTTTATTAATTTATATTATTAATTAATCATATGGTTAAAACCTTAGCATAGTTAGGGTTGCTAAGCTGCGATGGGGCGACGATAAACGATGTAGCAATAAAAATAAGCGGCTATTATTTTTAGTGTTTTTTTCTAGATAACATGTTATTTTTCTGTGAAATTATAGGGTGTTTTATTTTTAGGTTAACCTAGTTGATCTTGATGTGATTTTTTTAGCTAGTGGGTAATGCCATTTTTTGCATCTTATCGTCAATTTAAAAAGACGATAATGCGTAATAGTTTGAATAAAGAGTATGACAGATAGGATTTTTGAGATATGGCAGTAAGAGCTATTATTGAGATACCCGATGAGCGGTTACGCGTTAAATGTGACCCAGTCACCGACATTGCGGCAGCACAGCCATTAATTGATGATTTATTGGATACCATGTACAGCACCGATAATGGTATTGGCTTAGCAGCGACGCAAATTGGCGCAACATTATCGGTGATGGTGATTGATATTTCTGAAAACCGTGATCAGCCTATGGTATTTGTTAACCCTGAAATTATTGAAAGTGAAGGGGAAACGAGCTACCAAGAAGGTTGTTTATCCGTGCCTGAAATTTATGCTGATGTGGCACGTTTTAAGCGCGTAAAAGTTAAGGCGCTAGATAGAGACGGGAAGGCGTTTATCACCGATTCTGATGAATTTTTGGCGATTGTAATGCAGCATGAAATTGACCATTTGCATGGAAAGGTTTTTCTTGATCATTTATCGACCTTAAAACGCAATATGCTGTTGAAAAAACTAAAGAAACAGCAGCGTTTAAGACAGTAATCGATCCATAAGTGTCAGGTAGGCCGCCTGACACACATGGCTATTCAATGGGTTTTATTGTTATTGGCGTATCTGGCTCATTAAATTGGCCGTAGCTATTATTGAGTGCTCGTTTTTGGTCCAGTTGCTTCATTTCTTTACTTAAAAAATCTAAGTGCTGTTGTAAATGCGTTTTCGTGATCTGCTCGTTCTCAATAATTTGATGTAATAACCTAACCAACTCATCGGTGATGGGTTGGTGTGCTTCAAACTCATGAGTTAGCTGCGTTAAATTTTCGACGGCATAAACATATTCTGTTTCGTGGGCAACTAACTGTTCCCACTGTTGTGCTTCTGCGAGTGCGACTAAATTTTCACTTAATGCTAAGACATCACGATAGATTTCATATAAATCGGTAGGTTTTTTATTATTCACCTGGTTATCTTTCATCCACATTTGCCCCGATCTGTTGCCAAGCTGACGCGATATCGGAGAGTAATTGGTAAACTTCTTGGATATAAGCCACATTATTTTCAAGATTAGCATTTAATAGGCGCATGATCATATAGTCATAAAGACTTGCAAGATTATCGGCGATTTCACCTCCGGCCTCATGGTTGAGCGCCTGTTTTAGACCTGTGTCAATAATATCGATTGCTTTAGAAAGTTCTTTGCCTTTTGCAGCGATATTATTTTGTTGCATAAAAATTTCAGCACGTTTGAGGGCGCTTAACGCCCCTCGATAGAGAATGCTAATCAGTTGGTATGGGGTCGCATTGGCAATTTCACTTTCCAAATCGACTTGTTGGTAGGCTTGTTTTGCTTTTTGCTGATACATAATTATTAACCTAACAGTCTGCCTAATGAGTTACTGGTGCTATTGAGTGAATTCATCATTTTATCTAAATTTTGGAATTGGCGGCGGTATAAATCCATGGTGTTTTCAATCTGCTTATTAGTTTGTTCAATACGCTTATCAAGGCTTTTCTTTTTCTTTTGTACGCCATCAGTCGCGTTATGCAGTGTGCCTTCGCGGGCATCGAGGGTATCTTTTAAGAAATTAAAGTTCTCGGTTGCAAAGCCCGTCTCTTTACCATCCCCCATAAAGAAACTTTTGACGCTACCAGGATTCTCTTTTAACGCTTTTTCGAACTTTTTATCTTCTATCTCTAATGTGCCATCAACTTTTTGTGTGATCCCCATTTTATTTAATAAATTAATTTCACCACTATCTTGTGCTGAACGTATTTGAGTACGTAATTGGCTTTGAATTGTGCGTAATGTCGAATCACCGATGAGTGGGCCATTGGTTTTATCTGGGGCGGTTCCTTTCGTTGTTGGCGTATATTTGGTCAATTCTTTGGCTAAATTCTGGAATTCGTTATAGGCGTCTACCCACGCTTTAATTTTTGCTTTAGCGGGCTCAATATCTTCAGAAATGATCAAATGGTCAGGTTTTTTGTCTTCACTCTCTTTTTTCAATGTCAAAGTGAGCCCAGGAAAGAGATCTTTTGCTTCATTGCTTTGTGATTCAAGTTCAAAACCATCAATATTTAGCAAGGCATTTTGCGGGGGAACTTTTTGCTCCATGCCGATGTTTTCTTTATCTTTTAAAACGACATTTCCACCACTGTCTAGTTCAGACTCAACATTCAGTATTTTAGCGAGCTCGTCATCACCTTCAACTTTGATATTAATACGGTGTTCAGTACCTTCTTTTTTGGAGGTAACGACAAGATGATAACGATTACTTTTATCTTTGATCACCGCGGCGGTGACCGTTTTATCTGTTTTATTGATAGCATCAGCGATTTCAACCAAAGAGGTGTGTTCATTATCAAGTTTGATAATAATGGGATCTTCTTCAGCAGGCTGAGTGATAGTGATAGTTCGCTCTGCGTTACCGTTACCTAATAATTTTTTATTATCATCATGGCCTTTAGTCGCAATAGTTTGTGCTTTCGCAAGTTGAGTGACTAGGACATCATGAACCCCAGCTACGGCCTTGCCATCTGTTTTAACGTCGAAGCTTTTATATTCACCGTTCACTTTGGTGGTGCTGATATCATTGTATTTTTTAAGATCTTCCGCCGCTTTTTTTAATTTTTCTAGAGATGACTGCATCTTACCAAAAGCGCTAATCTGTGCATCATAGCTGGCTTTTTGTGCCGTTAATGGCTCAAGGCGACGTTTTTCCATCGCTTCAAGTTGGTCCATTTGGTTATTTAAGTCTAAGTTTGCCCCGATACCGAGTGTCGATATACCAGCCATTGTTCTCTCCTAAAAAATTATTCTCATTTACAGGGTTATCGGCGAGAAGAACGGAAATCTTAGACTAAGTCGATAAATAATGATGGCAGGAGTTGACCCTACAAAACAGGGTATTTATCTCTATTGATAATCAATAATTTAAAATTTGCGGTTTATAAATTTATTTTGACAAAATAATTTACCGCTTGGAGCGGGGCGGTAGCTGGGTTTCTCGCTTTGAGATAAAAAATTTTTGTCGAAATCCCTAAAGCCCTTTTTTATGCCGCCGATAATGGTATTGCTGGCAACAAACTGTAAAGCCTAACAGATTGGCTAACTTTATTATTACGGAATAACAAGGACATATATTATGGCACAGGTTATCAACACTAACATCCTGTCTCTGACAACTCAGAACAACCTAAACCGTTCACAAAGCGTACTGGGTACTGCAATTGAGCGTCTATCTTCAGGTTCACGTATCAATAGCGCAAAAGACGACGCAGCAGGTCAAGCGATTGCTAACCGTTTCACTGCTAACATCAAAGGGTTGACCCAAGCTTCTCGTAATGCGAGCGACGGTATTTCAATGGCGCAAGTTGCTGAAGGCGCAGTTAACGAAATCAACGAAAACTTGCAACGTATCCGTGAACTGACTGTTCAAGCAGCTAACGGCAGTAACTCTGACAGCGATATCACTTCAATTCGTGATGAAGTACAACAACGTCTGGATGAAATCGACCGTATCTATCAACACACTGAATTTAACGGAACACAAATTCTAAATGGTGACACTGTTTCTTACCAAGTGGGTGCGAAAGATGGTCAAACTATCAGCATGGAAATGCAAAAAATGGATCTTGATACACTAGGTATCAAAGATTTCAAAGACAAAGTTGAGAAGGTTTCTGCGGCTGCAGCTGGTCCAAAAGAGCCAGCAGGTAAAGGCACTGCAATCACCGTAGATGCTGATAGCTATGCTGTTGGAACCGCTGGCGGCGCAAAAATTGGCACTGCTGAAATTTATGCAGATAAAACAGATCCTGCTAAATTCTATATCAAAGATACAACAGATAATAAATGGTACGCAGCGACTAAAGACACAACAACTACTCCAAGTAAAACTGAATATGTGAAAGGTGCTGAGATCACTGGTCTAGGTGGTGGTACTGCTGCAAAATCTGACGCATTAGATACTTTAGATACTGCACTGAAAAATGTGGATTCATACCGTTCTAAACTGGGTGCATTCCAAAACCGTATGCAATCTACTATCAATAACCTGAACAACTCAGTCAACAACTTGAGTGCGGCACGTAGCCGTATCCAAGACGCTGACTTTGCAACAGAAGTGTCTAACATGAGCCGTGGTCAAATCCTGCAACAAGCAGGTACTTCAGTTCTGGCACAAGCAAACCAAGTTCCACAAGGTGTTCTGAGCCTGTTACGTTAATTCGTCACGGATTAATATCAGTGATTGAAGGCCAGACGTTGTTCTGGCCTTTTTGTTTATCATTCAGGCATCACATTATATATTCACAGTGTAATTGTCTTCGCTAAATTTATTTAGGTTAGGATAAATAGCACTAATTTACCTCATTACTCTACGGATTGAATTATTGTGCAGCTAGCATAATGAATACCTTTATATAAGTTTTAAAGGGTGATTCCGGTTGTGAGTGATTTGTATACTGCCGAAGGTGTAATTAATAAAAATAGCCTATGGGAGCGTTATTATCCCTTAATACGACATGAGGCCCTAAAATTACAAGTGAGATTGCCTGCGAGCGTCGATATTGATGATCTTATTCAAGCTGGCGGTATCGGGTTATTGCATGCGTTAGAGCGCTTCGATGCTTCTCAAGGAGCATCATTTGCCACTTATGCAGTGCAGCGTATTCGCGGCTCCATGCTAGATGAATTGCGCAGTCGAGATTGGGCACCGCGTAGTGTGCGCCGACAAGCTCGTGAAATGGCTAAAGTCATTGGAGAATTAGAGCAATCATTGAGTCGCAGTGCGACGGAAAGTGAAATTGCCCAAGCACTCAATATTGACGTTACAGAATACCGTCAAGCCTTACTTGATACCAACAACAGTCAACTTTATTCCTATGATGAATGGCATGAAATTCATGGCGAAAGCTGTGAGCCTGCTATTGATGAAAGTGATGGAGGCAATCCATTAAGTTTACTGATGGAGTCTAATCTACGCGCACAAATCATTGAGGCAATTGAGCAGTTACCAGAGCGGGAGAAACTGGTACTTACCCTCTATTATCAAGAAGAATTGAACTTAAAAGAAATTGGTGCGGTTTTGGAGGTCGGAGAGTCGCGAGTCAGTCAGCTCCATAGCCAAGCCATAAAACGTTTACGCGGTCGCTTAAAATCATTAACGGAGTCGTAGGCTATTTACGATTAAAAGAGCAGACAGGGAAGTGGCTAGCTAAAGGATGAGAGTATCAATAATGTGACTGTAATTTATTGCGTATTATCGCTACGCTTCTATAAGTTGGCGCTCTTGACTTAAGATAGTGTAAAGAGCGCCAGAGGCGTTGGTTAAAGGCTCGCAGCGTCAGCAATTAATTGGCCTAAAGCTTGCCAATTTTCATTATCGATCAGCTCATTAGGCACCATCCACGAGCCACCACAAACTAATACAGATGGTAGTGCTTTATATTCTTTGATATTTTTGGGGTTGATCCCACCCGTTGGCATAAAGTTAACAGGATAAACCGCGCTCATTGCTTTTAGCATCGCTACGCCACCAGAAGCTTCTGCTGGGAAAAACTTCACTGTGGTTAAATTAAATTCTAATGCCTGCTCAACTAAGCTTGGGTTATTGAGCCCAGGGATAATAATGACATTTTTTTGTTGGCAATAAGCGACGATTTTAGGGTTAAAACCTGGACTTACGATAAAATCCACGCCAGCGTCAATGGCTTGATCAACCTGTTGCGTGGTCAATACCGTGCCCGCCCCAATAAGGATTTCGGGGTATGCTGCTCGCATATTTTTAATCGCTTGTACTGCGGCGGGAGTGCGAAAGGTGACCTCAGCACAAGGTAGACCATTTTCCATTAGCGCTTGTGCGAGAGGCGCGCCATGTTCCGCCTTGTTGATTGTGATCACTGGCACCACACTGATTTTTTTTAGTTTTTCGATTAATTGATTCATGTTTAGATCCCTTTGATATTGTTTAGCTCTATGATAGGCATCGCTTCACGCGGAATAATGGCGCCTCGGTGTTGGATCACGGTTCCTGCAAGTAAATGGCCTGTGCGAGCCGCTTCTTCAGGAGAGCCACCTAGAATTCGACAGGCAAGATAGCCTGCACTGAAAGAATCGCCAGCGGCGGTGGTATCAATGACGTGAGTCACTTTATTCGCAGCCACTTCGAATTGTTGATCGTGAATGATGATATAGCAGGGTTTTGCTCCGCGTTTAATAACGATCTCTTCAACACCCTGCTGCTGTGCACGTGCAATGGATTGGCTTTCTTGCTGATCACCATACAGCAGTTGCTCATCATCAAAAGTTAAAAATGCAATATCAGTCAGTGATAACATTTGTTGGTAGGCTTGCTGTGCCGCCTCGACAGAAGGCCATAATGCAGGGCGATAATTATTGTCAAAAATGACCTTAGCACCTGATTGGCGAGCCGTTGCTAACAGTGTAAACAGTAATTGGCGAGCGGGTTCAGGTAAAATGGCTAAGCTAATCCCACTTAGATAGATATATTGCTGTTGATTGAGTAATTGTTGAGTTCGCTCGGCGGTTTGCTCATTCAACCAAAATTTGGCCGCTGAGTTATCACGCCAATAAAAAAAACGGCGCTCGCCATCCTCTGATGTTTCAATTAAATACATACCGGGAAGGTGTTTTTCGGCGATCACGACATGGTCGGTATAGATCCCTTCGGCTTGCCAACTTTCTCGCATTTGTTGGCTAAAGGGGTCTTGACCAAGCCCCGTTAAATAGCGAGTGACAACACCTTGTTTGTGGGTTAAACGTGCAAGGTAGAGTGCACTATTTAGGGTGTCTCCGCCAAAAGTCTGCTTAAATAATTCCCCTGATTTTTGTAACTCAACCATACATTCGCCAATCACGGCAACTTGCAAAGCTGTAGCCATTTTTACCACCTATCGTTTTTATTTTTTATAACCGAATTGAGTCAAACCTCATTAGCTAACAGCATTAAAACCTATTTTTTAGACAAGTTCAAATAAAAATGAAACGCTGTTTTAAAAATATCAAATCACCGTTCTTGTTTTTCATGAAAGTGATCTTTATGCTGTTGAGTAAACATAAAGTCAGCACATCAAACCATCTGATATGGCTATCATATTGATTTGAATAAATAGGAAGGTGAATGGTGGATAAGGTCACGCAAACGGATGCCGTTTCGTCAGTAGTAAAAGTATTCAGTATTCTCAATGCATTAGGAGAACAAAAAGAGATTGGTGTGTCTGAGCTTTCACAACGACTGCTGATGTCAAAAGCGACTACCTATCGTTTCTTGCAAACCATGAAACAATTAGGTTATGTGGCACAGGAAGGGGAAGCGGATAAATATTCATTGACGCTTAAACTATTCGAGTTGGGGGCTAAATCTCTAGAGTATGTTGATTTAATTGAAATTGCTGATAAGGAGATGCGCCATATTGGACAGTTAACCCATGAAGCGCTGCACCTTGGTGCTTTTGATGATAATGCGATTATTTATATTCATAAAATTGATTCTAGCTACAACTTGCGCATGTACTCACGGGTTGGACGGCGTAATCCATTGTATTGTACCGCGATCGGTAAGGTGCTTTTAGCATGGCAGGATGAAGCAACAGTAACAGGTATTTTAGCGCAGATTGAATTCGTCAAAAAAACCGATACAACACTATTGAGTATTGAGGCGTTAATGGCTGAATTAGCGGTGGTGCGAGAGCAACATTATGCAGAGGATAGGGAAGAGCAAGAGTTAGGGTTACGTTGCATTGCCGTACCTATTTATGACCGCTTAGGGCATGTGATAGCAGGACTATCAATCTCCTTTCCTACAATTCGTTTTGATGAACAGCAGTTGGAATATTATATCCGTTTGCTAAAGGCTGCCGGACGTCAGATTTCAGAAAAAATGGGATACCACGCTTATCCGTCATAGTCAGGGTTTAAACCAGTTATTTTTCATTGAGCTTTATATGATTGACTATTTGATATTAAAGTTTAATTAAATCAATCGTTTGATGCTTGGTTAAACTATCACTTATTTGCGGATAAAAAGACCAATCACGCGAGTTTTTACTGATAAAACTCGCCATCTCATTTGTCATATTTATAATTTTGGCATTATCTTGTAATGAAAATATGATGATGCTTAAAAATTTATTGATATTTAGCCTATTTATTATGTCTCCCCAAGCCATAGCAACGGATTATACCTTCACAGAAAAAGCGCCTGCTGACCGTGTGTATGATGAAGATTATCAAGGTATTGATGCTATCAAGCAGCAGCAACGCTTCATGTTTGATCCAAACAAGAAAGTCGCTGAAGAGGAGCGCAGCTATGAAGATTTACTTGCTCAAAAACAACAAAATGATGCGTGGGATAGTTGGGGTAATGATGTCTGTCATCGCTCTTTCACCACGATGGGATGCACTAGTGAGCCAGCATGGTTGCATGATCCGCAACAATTGAAGCACATGATTGAACAAGCAGGAAAATAAGGTGAGGCAATGTATCGCCTCACCTTGGGCCGTTATTTCAGTGCGTTAGTGAAGCGTTCCGTGTATTCAAAATCTTTGGTTTGCTCGGGGTTACCTGAATAAGAGGCTGATGCGGACTCGCCGACGCCGACCCTATCGCGGGTTAAGCTCCACATTGAAATTAAGTTCACACCATTAGTTTTTGCAAAATTACTTAATGTATTGATATCGTTAAAATTAAACATAGACCTATCATCATTAAGGCCGATCATCGGTGTGACTTGTACTAAATCATACAGCTCAGCATCTGTCAGTGTAGGGTAGTAGGTTTTTAATTGGTTTTTTAGACTGGTTGCCACATCTACGGCGGCCTGCCCCATATTTTTATCCGTTCCTTGACCATAATCCATCGCCATACCATTCACTTTCATTTTTAAACCTGCGTTAACCGATTTTTGTACTAGCGCTAACCCTTTTTCGACAAGGCCATACGGCATAACAGGTAACGTTAGGCTCAAGGTGATATCAGGGTTATTTTTCACGATGGTTGATAGTGCGGTAAAGGTTTTATCGGCATCGTATAAATCATTTTCAAAATCAAAATCCAGTTGTGAGGCACCAAGTATATCAATGACTTCTTGGTAAGTTGCAATCAATTGGTCAACAGTCTGCCTTGCAGAGACATCATAGTTAGCTGCACCTCCGAATGACACAATCACTTTGATATTGGCTTCAATTAACGCATCACAAAATGGCTTAGCCCAAGCGATAGGCATACTCGAATATGCTCCCCATGCGGCATTATTATTAGGATCAGCGGTTAAAAAAGCCAAGTAAACACCATCAACGCTGTGACTAATTGCAGCTTGGCTATATTTAGGGTTTGGTTTGCCGTTAGGAGAAAGCGGGTCATTCCAAATCGCATCAACGGTCACATCCAAATAAGGGGCAAATAGTGTCTTGTTCATCATCATTTCTCCTTGAATAGGGGGAATTTTAGCCATCTGGCATCGCGCCATTAATGAACAAAATACGCCATATTTATTGGTCAAATTATGAACAGATTAATCACTTGTCATGAAATTTATTTCAAAAACACGTGTATTGTTGCAGCTTAAAAAGGGGCCTAATGGCCCCTTTGCAGTAAAACGATTAATTAGTTTCAGGAAAGGTTAATGTTGCCCCTGGCGCTTCTCTGCTTAAGTGAATGAAATTAAGATGTTTTTCATATTGATCTAAAATATCACTGATCACCTGTTCTTTGGTGTAATCCATTAAATCATTGCTTTGTGTTCCCTCCCAAAGGAAAGTTTCTAGGCGATAGTAATGGGATTTACCTGAACGTGCGCGGTAGGTAAAGGCGGGAACAGAGTAACGTTGCGGCCAAATTTGATAGATAAAGTTCTGTTCTTCCCCTAAATCAACCACGAGCTCTAGGTGATTTAAACGCTCATCTTCGGCAGGGGGCAGAATATTAAATTCCACATTAGCGCCGCGTAGTGATAGCTCTTTTGCCACTTCTTGCATGGCAGGCGTACACACTAGATCCAACATACGTTGAGTGTAAGTGGTACCGGGGAAGTTCATCACACGGCCCAACCGCTGTTTCCAATTTAACTTACCATTGCCATATAAAGGCGCTGGTGCATTGGTGGTGAGTGAACTGACGCGCCTGAAATCTTCGACTTTTAGCGATTTATACAGCCCCGCCATAATAAAAAAGATCACAAAACTAAAAGGTAACCCCATGATCACGGTCGTATTTTGTAGTGCGGTAACCCCATCGGTCATCAACATACCTAGGGTTAATAAACCAATCGCCACTGACCAGAAAATACGTAACCAGTTAGGCGCATCATTATTGATATCGCTTAGGTTTGAGGTGAAATTCCCGAGTACGAGTGACCCAGAATCCGCAGAGGTCACATAAAATAGTAGGCCAGTGATCGTTGCCACCGATGCGGTCAAACCAAACCCGGGATAGAGCTCTAGTAAGGAGTAAAAGCCTTTTTCAGGGGCGGCAAGCACCGTTTCTGCCAATTCTTTGTTGCCATGAATGATTTCGTATAAGGCGCTGTTACCAAAAATAGATAACCAAAGTAGGGTGAACACGAAAGGGATAATCAGCGTGCCAATGACAAACTGGCGAATTGTCCGTCCACGGGAAATTCGTGCGAGGAATAAGCCCACAAACGGCGACCATGCAACCCACCAAGCCCAGAAAAATAGCGTCCAGCTATTCATCCAATCTGTTGGTCTATCAAAAGCAAAGCTGTTAAGCGTCATTCCCATAAAGCGATTAATGTAATCACCAACGTTAAGCACTAACGCATTGAGTAAAAATTCCGTATCACCAACAAACAAAATGAATAAAATCAGCCCTAATGCGAGCAAAACATTCAGTTCGGATAAGATACGGATCCCTTTATTAACCCCAGATGTGGCGGAAATAACGGCCATAATGACCGAAAGTAAAATCAGGCCACCTTGTACGCCAAGCCCTTGGGGGAGATCAAACAGGACTTTTAAACCATAGTTAAGCTGTACCACACCGATACCTAATGTGGTCGCAATACCAAAAATTGTACCAATAACGGCGGCAACATCGACAGTATGGCCGATTGGCCCATAGATACGTTTACCAAAAATAGGGTAAAGGGCAGAGCGAATGGTTAAAGGCAAATTATATCGGTAACTAAAGTAACCGAGCGCAATCCCCATCAGCGCATACATAGACCAGCCCGTCAGGCCATAGTGGAAGAGAGTCCACACCATCGACTGACGAGCTGCTTCTAATGTTTCCCCTTCGCCAGTGGGTGGCAGCATATATTGCGTGACAGGCTCGGCAACAGAGAAAAACATTAGGTCGATACCGATCCCTGCCGCAAACAGCATGGCAGACCAACTTAATACGCTAAATTCAGGTTTTGATTGCTCCGGCCCTAATTTGATATTACCAAAGCGTGATGTCGCCACAAATATCACAAAGACAATATACAGCGTTGCGGCTAACAAGTAGTACCAACCAAACGTTTTTGATACCCATCCGAGTGTTGCGACGATCCATTGGTTGGCGGTTTCTGTCATGAGTATGGTGAAAAATGAAAATGCTAGTATTAGACCAGCAGAAGTGAAAAAAACCACAGAGTTTAATTTGTCTTTCTGCTGATTTTTTGGACTATTTTGAGTTGTCATCGGCAGTTTCCACAATTTTATTTATTCAAAAGTTAAAAGTTACATTCTTTGCTAATTAATTGAATTAATTGCAAAGAGTTGTTTTTTTACATCTATCTTTCTCCTGATTTTGTAAAACAATTGTGATAAAATATAGTTAATATTGATTGAATGTTCAATTAAAAAAAAGTTTAATAACAGGGTTCACTGTATTTTTTTGGGTCTAGAGGTTATGCCGAAAATAGGAATGCAATCGATACGTAAGCAGCAGTTAATTCAAGCCACACTTGAAGTGATTAATGAAGTGGGCATGCAAGAGGCCAGTATCGCGTTAATTGCTCGAAAGGCGGGTGTATCAACAGGGATCATCAGCCATTACTTCCGCGATAAAAATGGTCTGTTAGAAGCCACCATGCGTCATATTCAGTACCAACTTGGGATCGCCGTGGCAATGCGTTTAAGAATGCTGAGTCATGCCCAACCTAAACAGCGCATTCAAGCCATCGTTGAAGGTAACTTTGATTCTTCGCAAATCAGTGAGGCGGCGATGAAAACATGGTTAGCCTTTTGGGCAAGTAGCATGCATCAACCGAATTTAAATCGGTTGCAGCAAGTGAATGATAGGCGATTGTATTCCAACCTAACGTATGAGTTTGCTCGAGTACTCGATAAGTACGCCGCGCGTATGGCCGCAAAAGGGCTGGCGGCGTTAATTGATGGGTTATGGTTACGTAGTGCATTGAGTAATGAAGCTTTTCCATTACAGGATGCGTTGACCATCACGAATGAGTATATCGATATGCAGCTCAGTCGGTCGCGGGATAGCTAAACCAAAAGAAACGTTTTAATAGGAGGGAGATATTATGCACGAACCACAATTACATAAACTTTATATTCATGGTGGTTATGTAGATAGCTCACAACCGGAATGTGGGCAGTTTGATGCAATTAACCCAGCGAACGGTGAAGTGATCGCTCGTTTACAATCGGCGACACATGAAGACATCGATTGGGCGGTGGAAAGTGCCAAACAAGGGCAAAAGATATGGGCATCAATGACGGCAATAGAGCGTTCACGCATCTTACGTCGAGCAGTTGATATTTTACGTGAACGTAATGACGAGTTGGCTCAGTTAGAAACATTAGATACTGGCAAGCCACTTTCAGAAACGCGTTATGTGGATATTGTGACGGGGGCGGATGTTCTCGAATACTACGCCGGTTTGATCCCCGCTTTAGAAGGCGAACAGATCCCATTACGCGACAGTTCATTTGCCTATACGCGCCGTGAGCCGTTAGGTGTTGTCGCTGGTATCGGTGCTTGGAATTACCCTATCCAAATCGCACTTTGGAAATCTGCTCCTGCTTTAGCCGCAGGTAATGCCATGATCTTTAAGCCAAGTGAAGTGACCTCATTGACCGCACTCAAATTAGCGGAAATTTACACAGAAGCTGGGCTACCTGCCGGTGTGTTTAATGTGGTGACAGGAGGAGGCGCTGATGTGGGCCTATGGCTGACGGAGCATCCGGGCATTGCCAAAATTTCCTTCACAGGTGGCGTGCCTACAGGTAAAAAAGTGATGGCAAATGCCTCTGGGTCAACTCTAAAAGATGTCACGATGGAGTTAGGGGGGAAATCACCACTGATTATTTTTGATGATGCAGATCTGGATAAGGCTGCTGATATTGCCATGATGGCTAATTTTTACAGTTCGGGGCAAGTTTGTACTAATGGTACGCGGGTCTTTGTTCCAGAACATTTAAAAACGCAATTCGAAGAGAAGATCCAACAACGTGTTGCACGTATCAAAATAGGCTCGCCTATTGATGATGAAACCAATTTTGGCCCGCTAGTGAGTTTTGCTCATATGGAAAATGTGTTGCGTTATATCGAAATTGGTAAACAACAAGGGGCGAAACTGCTTTGTGGAGGTGAACGCCTCACAGAAGGTGAGTTTGCTCAAGGCGCGTATGTATTACCTACGGTATTTACCGACTGTTCTGATGATATGCAAATCACTCAAGAAGAGATTTTTGGCCCTGTGATGAGCATTCTCAGTTACCAATCTGAAGATGAGGTGATTGAACGCGCGAATAACTCGCTATATGGCTTGGCAGCGGGGATCGTGACTTGTGATTTATCCCGCGCGCATCGTGTCATTCATCAATTAGAAGCCGGAATTTGTTGGATTAATACATGGGGTGAATCACCCGCGCAAATGCCTGTCGGGGGCTATAAGCACTCAGGGGTTGGCCGTGAAAATGGCTTAGTCACACTACAAAATTATACTCAAATCAAATCAATACAAGTCGAACTTGGGGAGTTTGCATCCGTATTTTAATTTCTTATTTTTAATTTGACTGAAACAGAGGAGATAACAATGGTCTATGACTACATTATTATCGGTGCTGGTTCAGCCGGTAACGTTCTTGCTACCCGCCTGACAGAAGATTCTGATGTTACTGTGCTGCTCCTTGAAGCTGGAGGACCGGACTACAGGTTCGATTTTCGTACACAAATGCCAGCGGCATTAGCATATCCATTACAAGGTCGACGCTATAATTGGGCCTATGAAACTGATCCTGAACCTTACATGAACAACCGCCGTATGGAGTGTGGGCGCGGAAAAGGGCTTGGGGGGTCATCGCTGATCAATGGTATGTGTTATATCCGAGGTAACGCATTGGATTTTGACGGGTGGGCGCAAACTCCAGGTTTAGAAGACTGGAGTTACCTCAATTGTTTACCTTATTTTCGCAAAGCGGAAACGCGGGATATCGGTGCAAATGATTATCATGGTGGCGATGGTCCTGTCAGTGTGACTACGCCTAAAAATGGTAATAACGTCTTGTTTCATGCCATGGTTGAAGCGGGGGTTCAGGCTGGCTATCCAAGAACAGATGACCTAAATGGTTATCAACAAGAGGGCTTTGGTCCAATGGATAGAACGGTAACACCAAAAGGGCGTCGTGCGAGTACGGCTCGAGGTTATCTCGATCAGGCTAGAAAACGTAAAAATCTGACCATTATTACCCACGCCACTACAGATGTTATTGAATTTGAATCGAAAAAAGCGGTTGGCGTGAAATTCTACCAAGGGAGCAGTAAAACTGCCGTGCATGCCAAAGCCCGTAAAGAGGTGCTTTTGTGTGCTGGCGCCATTGCTTCACCTCAAATATTGCAGCGTTCAGGTGTAGGGCCAGAAGATGTGCTCAAAGAGTTTAATATCCCCGCGGTGCATGTGTTGCCTGGGGTAGGGCAAAATTTGCAAGATCACCTTGAGATGTATTTGCAATATGAGTGTAAGCAGCCCGTTTCGCTCTATCCAGCATTAAAATGGTATAACCAACCCGCTATCGGTGCGGAGTGGTTGTTTAAAGGAACGGGTATCGGTGCTAGTAACCAATTTGAGGCGGGCGGATTTATCAGGACAAGTGATAAGTTTGCATGGCCAAATATCCAGTTCCACTTTTTGCCTGTTGCAATTAATTACAACGGCAGTAATGCAGTAAATGTACATGGTTTCCAAGCTCACGTAGGCTCTATGCGTTCGCCGAGTCGAGGGCGTGTGAGGATAAAGTCAACGGATCCTTACCAACACCCGAGTATTTTGTTTAATTACATGTCGAGTGAGCAGGATTGGGAAGAGTTCCGTGCCGCCATTCGCATTACCCGCGAAATTATGGCTCAACCAGCATTAGATCCGTACCGAGGTGAGGAAATTAGCCCCGGTAAGCATGTCCAATCAGACGACGAGCTTGATGCTTTTGTCCGCGAGCGCGCTGAAACGGCATTCCATCCTTGTGGCTCTTGTAAGATGGGATACGATGAAATGGCGGTCGTTGATGGTGCAGGTCGTGTACATGGCCTTGAAAATCTAAGAGTGATTGACGCTTCAATCATGCCTTTGATTATTACAGGTAACTTGAATGCAACGACAATTATGATCGCCGAAAAGATGGCGGATAAAATCCGTGGGCGTGAACCCTTACCGGCAAGTCAGGCTGATTATTATGTTGCAGGGGATGCCCCTGTTCGCCAGCTATAGTTGCATTAATCTATCAATGGCCCCAGCCAGCGAAGGGGTCATTTTTTCGACTGACCAAAAAAAATCATCGAAAAAAGCCCTCAATAAAGAGGGCAAATAAAGCGAAAACGAGAACTTCTGTATAGCATTTATTTTTTACTTACCATAGCAGACCAGTTAGCGAATCTATCGGTAACGCCATGGAGAGTGGAATATTGAGAACAACCTCACTATTTAACACCATGATGACGCTTATTTGACTGATTTAACTAACCACGCCAAATATCCACTGTCGACCTGATCCAAATCGAGGCTAATCAATTCAGGAGTTTCGTATGGGTGGATTTCCTTGATAGCAGAAAACAATTCAGCTTGGTTTTTATTAGTAGATTTAATGAGTAACAGTACCTCTTTATCTTGTGCGATCTCGTTCTTCCATTGATAAATGGAGGTTATCTCAGGCAGCAATGAAACACAGGCCGCCAAGCGTCTATCTAATAACTGTTGAGCAATCTTGACCGCATTATTTTGGCTGTTTGTTGTACATAAAATAATGCAAGGTTGGTGCTCTTTATAACAATTTACATCATGCTTTATCATCTATATTTCCTTAGAATAGTTATCTAATTCAGAGTGTCCATGATTAAGATTAGATTAAATAACCACAATATGTATGAAGTTTAATCAAGTGATAATTGTAATGTAGTGGTAAATAGTTTCCTACTAGACTATCTAATAAGATATAAGGTTATTAAAACATCTAAGTACTCATTGATGAATAGCGTGTTATTTGTACATTTAACTCTAAATTTTTGAATTTGTTATTTAATGCTATTTAGCAAAATTAAGATTATTTGTATGAATAATTCGATTCAGCCTGCATTTTTACCTATTGTAATATAAATAAATCATTGGGTTTTGTATATTGTTGATGTTTCAACGTCTATTTTAAATTAAATAAACAATGTTTTTTGTATGGTTAATTATTTAAGGCAATAAACGTGCTTTTTATATGAATGTTATACATTGTCGTTGTCGTTTATAAAATAAAAGTTAATATTATGATGGTTCCTTGTTAAATACTATTAGTAAATTGTTGTAATTACTAATTACTCTTTGTTACTAAATTTAAATCGTTTTTTATATGTAAAAATAGCTATGTCAATGATAACGATCAATGTCTGCCAAAGATATTTAGTTAACATATTTGTAATGATAAAAAATATATTGCTAAGAATTTTTTATTTCCATCTTAAAAACATGTATGGATGCCCGATATGAATAAACTGACCCCATTAAAACCTATACCTACATTGATAGCAGTTGCAATCACACTTATTATTTGGTTCTTAATCCCTGTTCCCGAAGGTGTTAATCCCGATGCTTGGCATCTATTAGCACTCTTTGTTGGAACGATCGCCGCAATTATTGGTAAAGCCCTTCCTATTGGCGGTGTTTCCATTATTGCCATTGCTTTAGTGGCTGCAACGGGAGTGACTAATCCAAACTCCACAAAGGATGCGATAGCGGATGCGTTAAGTGGTTTCTCAAATGACCTGATTTGGTTAATCGGTATTTCTATTATGGTTTCAATGAGCCTAAATAAAACCGGATTAGGCGCGAGGATTGGCTATTATGTTATTTCCTTATTTGGTAAAAAAACATTAGGTATTGCTTATTCACTGGCGATTGCAGAAACAGTACTTGCGCCAGTGACCCCAAGTAATACTGCGCGTGGCGGGGGGATCATTCACCCTATTATGCGCTCCATTGCGGATAGTTTTGGCTCTAAGGCCGATGATGGTACTGCCGGTAAAATAGGGCGTTATCTCTCTTTGGTTAACTATAATATTAACCCGATTACTTCAGCGATGTTTATTACCGCGACGGCGCCAAACCCTTTAATTGTCAGTTTGATTGTCAGCGAAGCTGGAGGAGCAAATGAATTAACTTGGTCAATGTGGGCGCTAGCAGCATTTGCACCTGCTTTGGTGTCGTTAATTTTGATGCCGTTAGTTATCTATTTCATGTATAAACCTGAAATTACGTCAACCCCTGATGCGCCTAATTTTGCAAAACAGCGTTTACAACAATTGGGCCCAATTTCATTACCAGAAGTTATTACGCTTGGCGTGTTTGTGCTATTACTGGTGATGTGGGCAGGAGTACCCGAACACGTATTTGGACCTGCTTATAAGATTAACGCAACAACGGCCGCATTTATTGGACTGGGTATTTTATTAGCCACGGGCGTCATCAATTGGGATGATGTATTAAAAAACAAAGGGGCTTGGGATACCGTTGTTTGGTTTGCTGCTTTGGTGATGATGGCAAGTTTCTTAGGTAAGCTAGGTTTAATTAAATGGATGTCCATCTCAGTAGGGACTTCAATCGATAATATGGGATTGAGTTGGGTTTGGGGAGCATTAATCCTTGTGCTTATCTATGTCTATTCACACTACTTCTTTGCGAGTACAACCGCCCACATTACCGCGATGTTTGCTGCTTTCTTTGCGGCTGGTTTAGCGCTTGGCGCTCCACCGATGTTACTCGGCTTAACCTTAGCATTCTCCTCTTCTTTGATGATGTCTCTGACCCATTACGGCACAGGAACTGCCCCCATTATTTTCGGTTCAGGCTACGTAACACTCGGCGAATGGTGGAAAGCCGGATTTGTGATGAGTGTCGTCAACCTTATTATCTGGATTGGTTTAGGCAGTATTTGGTGGAAAGTCTTAGGTTTCTGGTAATTCATTACTCAAACAAAAACCGCAATGGCCGGAGAAGATCCCGGCCATTTTTTTGTTTAGTAGGATGTCAACAGTAATACAATAGCGGTAGAGATACACGCCGCTAACATCACTTTAGACCAACTGAGATTGAACGATGAGTTCATGGCATTTTTCCATAACAAGCTAATTTCAGCAGGATGAGCATATTTGCGTGTATTAATAGCGCTTTTTATCTGACTAATTTTCTCTGAATCGTTATATGGATGTTTATGTGTGATTGACATATCGACCTACCTTTTTGAGCTGATGCGTAATGTGCTCACTGCATCAAGCCATTGATTAATTATCTATTTGCATTATGTCACCCCAAAATTTCAGAAAAATTGACTAGTTTAATGGCATATTTCCCCATTTATTCGATGAGAAAACAGTCAATAGGAAGGAATAGTGATTGATAACTGTATTTTATTAATGTCATTGGCGTGTTAAGAGGAAATGAAGAGGTTTTCAAAGCCCTATTTAATCAAGGAGGCAAAATAGAGATTGGCATAAATAGTATAGACAGTATGATGATGACAATAATGTCGTGATTGATAGGTAAAATAAAATATGCAGTCGCAAAGGAAAGCCGAACTATTTTTAGTGCTGACCACTTTTATTGCCGCATGGGGATGGATTTTTTCTCGTGAAGCTGTACAAGGCATGCCAATATTTGCTTTTTTAGGTAGTCGTTTCTTATTGGCGGCGATCATTCTAGCCCCTTTTTGTTGGGGGAAACGCCATCATATTCGCTTGCAACAACTACCGAGTATTTTGATGACGGGGGGATGGATGGCCCTCAACCTCGTTTTATGGATTTATGCCGTTGCTACAACAGACTCGCTAGGTGAGGGCGCGTTTATCATGAGCCTAGCCATGCTGTTTGTGCCATTAGTGGGTTGGGTGCTTTTAAAAATACGGCCGACACGTTATTTTTGGCAAGCGTTACCTGTTGCAGTATTAGGCTTAGCGTGTTTAACCCTGTTTAAGGGGCAAGTTCAGTTTAAGAGTAGTCAACTTTGGTTTTTAGCTGCCGCAATCGTTCAAGCCATTTATTTCTGCTATACCAGCGTCTATGCGCGTAGTGTTCCTGTTTTACCTTTAACGGCTATTCAGTTGGCTTGTACGGGCGTGGTTGGTTTGACGTTATCTCTTTTATTAGAGGAGTGGCCAACCACGTTAGCGCCATCGATATTGATGTGGTTTATTGCCAGTGTGGTGATAGCAACTAGCTTACGTTTTATTTTGCAGTTGATTGGGCAAAAAAATACCACTGCCGCGAACGCTGCCATTATTATGATTTTAGAACCGGTGATGACCGTGTTTGTTGCTGCCATTTGGTATCATGAACGGATGCCAATGATCCAAATAATAGGTTGTATTCTTATTTTAAGTGCTCTCTTTTATTATCGATGGCGCTCTTTTCGTGCATTATCAAAATAAGACTTTTACTAAAAATAGTCCTTATAATAGAGATTTTTTAAATTAAAGCAGCTATTATTATTTACATGAGAAAGGTATGGGTAATTAATCTAAATATGACTCTCTTATTTAAATTTTTTAGATTAATAGTAATGCAAACTAAATTTATAATAGGCTAAAGATGAAAAAGATCGCATTAATTTTGGGTATGGCAGGCATTATGACATTATTAGCAGCATGCTCGGACGATAAAGCCGAAATCGCTGAATCTAAAAAAGTTTTTGTGAGTGATTGTGTGAAAGCGTCTGGGAGTCCAGCCGGTGAAACCGCAGATGCTATTAGCGCAATTTGTGCCTGTGCATATGACAAAACAATCGAAAAATACGGTTTGAAAGAATATAAACGTATTGAAGGTGAATTAGCGAAATCAGCAACAGCAGAAGCTGATTTTCAAAAATCAATGGTTGAATTTGTTAATCAGTGTACAAAAGCTGAGCGTTAATTAAGATATATCACAGCGGTAAGTGTCTTGTTACCGCTGTGACTATTATTATGCGCTAAATAACTTTTTATATTGATAAGGCGCACTGCGTAAATATTGTGGTGCAACACTGATATTTTGCCCTAGTTGTGCTGCCGCATGCCAAGGCCAACGAGGGTTAAAAAGTATCCCTCGACCGATTGATACAAAATCCGCTTGCCCAGTAGCGATTATCGCTTCGGCTTGATTAGGCTCAGTAATAAGGCCGACGGCAATCACCGGCATCATTGTATGCTCATGAATAGCTTGAGCGAGTGGCACTTGGTAATTGGGGCTAATAGGGATCTGCTGCTCAGACGATAACCCCCCTGACGAGACGTGTATATAATCACAGCCTAGTTCTTCGAGTTGTTCAGTAAGTTCAATGGATTCAGGAACCCCCCATCCACCACTAACCCAGTCGGTTGCAGAAATTCGAACGCCAACAGCAATATTGGGATTAACTGCATCTCTAACCGCACGAAATACATCGATTAATAGACGACTGCGGTTTTTAAAATTGCCCCCATATTCATCTTGGCGCTGGTTCGCGATTGGCGATAAAAATTGATGCAATAAATAACCGTGGGCTGCATGGATTTCAATAACATCAAATCCCGCATATTCTGCACGTTTAGCCGCATCGACAAATTGTTGTTGGATGTCGTGGATCTCTTGTTTGCTCAGTTCTCTTGGCGGGTGTGAATGACCAAAAGGCAAGTTTGACGCAGAGACCGTTTCCCAGCCATTTTGTTCTTGTTTAGAGAGGCTCTGACCACCCAGCCAAGGGAGATCTGTTGAGGCTTTTCTACCTGCATGAGCGATTTGAATACCTAAGCGTGCATCAGCAAATTGCCTGATATCTGCTAACATGTTTTTTAGGGCGGTTGCCTGTTCATCATTCCAGATACCGAGATCTTTATAGGTGATACGCCCAGCGGGGGTGACTGCGCTAGCTTCGACAATAACTAACGATGCCCCTGAAAGCGCGAGATTCATATAGTGTGAATGATGCCAAGCGGTTGGCATGCCGTCGATGGCGGAATATTGGCACATCGGTGGAACAATGATCCTGTTTTTTAGGGAAATTTGCCCCAAAGCTGCGGGGGAAAATAGGAAGCTCATCTGTCTTGTTCCTTAGTGATCATGATTAATTTATCCATGATACAAGTAAGTTCAGTATCATTTTGTGCTGTTCATGTGGTTTTTTACAGTTAAAGCTCAATTCTATTAGTCACAGAATAATGCAAGTAGATAAGTATAAATTTGAGAACTATGTGAAAAAGTATAATTTTCTGTCTGTTTCTCCTCATTGTGAAAATAAAACACTAAAAAAAAATAGAAAACATAAACTAGTTTGATAATTAAAAATAATTACCCTCTTATAATCGCCAGCTTAGCAATTAAGTAAATAAAAAACAATTAATATTGGTATTAATTTTAATTAATGGTTTTAATGGTGCTAATAGCGTTTTGCTCTAAATTTTTATCTTAAACGCTGATTTTTATAGCTAATTTTTAGGTTGTTATTCAGCAAAAAAATGATCTAGCTCTTGCGAAAATTAATTTTGATTTATATAAGGTCAGGGAGATAGATGTGTATTTACCGTATATTCAAAATGCATATCGCAACATTGAAAATATACAATGGAATAAATTAATACTCGTTTAAGTGTATTTAATTTTCACCTTAAAAATATAATTCTAATAAGGAACTCAATGTGTTAACAATTATCGGTATATTGATCATTCTTTCCATCGTCACCTTGCTTATGATGGGAAAAGTTAGCCCTATCATTGCAATGTCTTGTATTCCTTTTATTGGCGCCCTGATTGCAGGGTATTCAATCCCTGAAATTTCAGCTTTTTTTGAAAGCGGTATTAATAAAGTCTCTAAAGTGGCGGCGATGTTCCTGTTCGCTATTTTATTCTTTAGTTTGATGAAAGATTTGCATATTTTTGATCCTCTTATCCGTTTGATGGTCAAAATGACGCGAGGCAATGTGATCATTGTGTGTGTGATGACCACACTAATTGCGGGTGTCGTGCATTTAGATGGCTCTGGTGCCGCGACATTCCTGATTATTATTCCAGCACTGCTGCCTTTATATCGCCAGCTCGGCATGAGCCCTTATTTAATGTTGTTATTGATGTGCGCCAGTATGGGGATTATGAACATGGTGCCATGGGGTGGCCCATTAGGCCGTGCTTCTGCGGTGACAGGCATTGATGCCGCAACGTTATGGCAAAGCTTGATCCCTGTGCAGATCATCGGTATGGCTGGTGCTGTGGTATTCGCAGTAATTATGGGTTTACGTGAGAAACGCCGTATTGCCGCTGCTGCACTTAAAGGCACAAGTCCGTATCTGATGGACTCTTTATTGCCTGCTAATGAGCAAATAGCGGATGTGAATGAACAAATAAACAAGCCACAAAAGCCATGGATTAACGGTGGGTTAATTGTCGCTTCTATTATTTGTCTGGCATTTGGACTGTTATCGGCGCCTTATGTGTTTATGATTGCGTTATCAATCGCCTTGCTGGTTAATTTTCCTAATCCGAAAGATCAAATGCAGGTTCTCTCTGAACATGCCCCACAAGCGTTAGGCATGGTCGCGATTATTCTTGCTGCGGGTGCTTTCCTCGGTATTTTGTCGGATGGGGGAATGCTAAAATCGATCGCTGAAGATTTAACGGCAATATTACCAACAGAATGGGTCTCTAAAATCCATATCTTTGTTGGCATCCTCGGCGTACCGATGGATATTTTCACCAGTACCGATGCGTATTACTTTGCTCTGCTACCTATTATTCAGCAAATCGCTGAAACGGCTGGTGTAGACCCCTCTTCGGTCGTATATGCAATGGCAATTGGTAATAACGCCGGAACATTTGTTAGCCCATTCTCACCAGCTGCATGGTTGGCAATGGGGCTTGCTGGAATTGATATGGGGCGCCATCTGCGCTATTCATTCGGTTGGATTTGGCTGTTTAGCTTCTTCACCTTAGCGGTAGGTGCTGTACTCGGCTTATATTAAGCCACAGGTTAGCCCTTTAATGCATCGGTGTGCCCCTTAAGATAAGGGGCACATTGTCATTTTTAACGTTTAAAATTGAGGGAAAGGAGCTGAACAGCGCGACACAGTAAAAGTGAAAGTGGGCTGATACGCGATGAAAGCCACTCCATTACCGTCATAGATTCAGATTAAATTGATAGCCTTTTACTTGACAGTTAGGCTAGAATCGGCCTGTTTTTAAATGAATTTGTTACTTTTGAATAAGTAACACCCCATAACGAGGCCGTTCCGCGGAAGAGATATGTAATACCAACTCTTGATTTCTCACACAACACAGAGGCAAATCTTGCTAAAGGATTTGTTGTTTTTCCTATTTCTGTAGAGAAAGCATGATGAATATGTAATCAAGAAAGTATGGTAGAACGTATCACTATCCGTTCTCACCTGGCACCACCAGTGATGATCGTATCAATAGCGATTGGTGGTCGCACATTCAGAATATTGAACAACTGGTACATACCGAAAAACTCGATGGTGAAAATAATTGCTTAAGCCAATATGGGGTTTTTGCTCGCTCGCATGCTGCGCCAACACAGTCAGCATGGAGCCAACAGATCCGCCAGCGCTGGCAGTTAATTAAAAACGATTTAGGGGATATCGAACTGTTTGGCGAAAACCTCTATGCGATACACTCTATTGAATATCAACATATTGAAGATTACTTCTATGTTTTTGCCGCGCGACAAGGTGACTATTGGCTTAGCTGGGAAGAGGTGAAGTTTTATGCCGCTCTATTTGATTTTCCAACAGTGCCGGAGCTAACCCTCAAGATTGATAGGCAACTTGGGCCACAGGCTTATGCGGCTCAGCTTAGTGAGGCCGCTTCACAAGATAGCCTTTTTGGGGCTTGTGATACGTTTACTCAGCAACCTTGTAGTATGGAAGGCATTGTGACTCGCGATAGCCGCCGTTTTTTGGTCGCTGATTTTATGCAGCATGTCTTTAAATATGTGCGAAAAAACCATGTTAAAACCGATATTCATTGGAAAAGACATTGGCAGCGAGCGAAGTTAGCGTTCGAACGCCAAAAGGGGGAAGTATGAGTTGGCAATTGACTGAACAACGCGCATGGTCACAGCTAGAGGCGCAATTTGATTTTGTGCGTGATATGCGAGGCGTACCGCAAGATGCGCTGCATCATGCCGAAGGTGATGTGGCAACACATACACAAATGGTTTTAGCAGCACTCGAAGCATTACCTGAATACCAACAACTCCCTGTTTTACAGCAAAATATCGTTTGGGCAGCAGCACTGCTGCATGATGTTGAAAAGCGTACGACAACACGAGAAGATGAAAACGGGCGTATTATCTCCCCTGGTCATGCGAAAAAAGGTGAATTATCTGCTCGACGCATTCTTTATCGAGAGGTTGAAACCCCGTTTGCGATACGTGAACAAATCGCCGCTTTAGTTCGCTATCATGGCTTACCTTTATGGTTGATGGAAAAAGTCGACCCTGAGCGGGCGCTATTTGCTGCTTCTTTACGTGTTGATATGTCACTGCTGTGTTTATTAGCAAAGGCGGACGTATTGGGGCGCATATGCCAAGATCAGTCGGAACTCTTGTCTCGCATTGAAATATTTGAGCTATTTTGTCGCGAACAGGGGTGTTGGACGCAACCAAAAGCTTTTGCTTCGGCGGTTGGGCGTTTCCATTATTTTCATCACCAGCGTGGCACTACGGATTACGAGCCTTTTGAGGAGCAAGGAAGTGAAGTGGTTATGCTGTGTGGCTTGCCGGGAATGGGAAAAGATCACTTTATTGCTCAGCATTATCCGCAATGGGAAGTGGTCTGCCTTGATGAAATTCGTCGCGCGCATAAAATCGATCCTGCCGATAAAAATGCGCAAGGTTGGGTCGCTCAACAAGCGAAGGAGCAGGCGAAAGTCTTGTTACGTGCAAAAAAGGACTTTATTTGGAATGCAACTTCACTGAGTGCGTCATTAAGAGCCAGTATGATCGGTTTGTTTGCCCGCTATCAGGCGAAAATCCACCTTATTTATTTGGAAGTTCCCTACAAGCAGTGGCAACAACAAAATCGTCAACGTGACTACGCCGTGCCAGAAAAGGTAATGGAGCGTATGGCAAGTAAATTAGAATTGCCAACACCTGATGAGGCTCATCAAGTTTCTTATGTGATCCAAGGGGAATTTCAGTCACACTAGTTAGAGAAAGGTGACGCCTATAATAGATAGGCGTCATGTGTCAGAGAGATAACCGATTAAGGAACATACACATCCCCGGAAAATAGCTTTCGCGCCGTTCGAATAATGGAAGCTTGTAACCCTTCTGGGAAGTCGCCTTGCTGATTGAGCGAAACATCAAAATGACCACTGAGGTGTTCAATCGAGATATGTTGCATATCGACATTTTTTGTTAAATAACGCTTGATGACGCTATTTTCTAAGATGGTGCCTGTCGCTATTGCAATAGCGCCTGTAACAGCTAATGCACCGTGACACTTATGAGGCATAAAATAGCGAACGTTAACCGTTCCACCATGAATTGCAGGGGAAACCAGAACAGGCTTGGGGATCACTTTTTGGCTGACATCACCTAATCCCATCGCAAGGCCAGCTTGGCGGCGAATGCTCTCTAGGCGCTGCATAAACGCCTTATCCGCTTCAAGTTGAGCCGCGCTCTCATAACCCGTTTTGTTTAATTGAGGGGCGTCAATGAGCACAACTGGCATCGCCATATCGATACAACTGACTTCGACGCCATCGAAAGTATCAATGGCATGGCCCGTGGGGAGTAGTTTTCCAGTTTTTGTACCACACGCATTTAAAAATGTGAGGGCGATAGGGGCAGCATGACCAGGAACGCTTGCAATGGTGGTATCACCTTCATAAACAATATGACCATTTGGTGTTTGTACTGTGGCGTTGACGAAGGTATTCGTATTGATATTACGAATTCGGATTGTTGTTTCATCACCTGTTATAGGCATTAACCCTTTTTCGATGGCGTAAGCGCCAACGGCACAGAGAATATTGCCACAATTAGGCGCGGTATCAACAATACGTTCCGTCACTGAAACTTGAGCAAATAAATAATCAATGTCGGCATCAGGGTGGGGGGAGCGGCTAATGATTGCCACTTTACTGGTTTGAGGGCTACCACCACCAATACCATCAATTTGCAGTGCGTGGCCCGATCCCATAATAGCTAATATGAGTTCATCGCGCTCTTGGATATTCTTTGGTAGGTCATCTGCTAATAAAAATACGCCTTTAGATGTGCCGCCACGCATCAACATACAAGGTATTTTTTTCATGTATTTTCCTATTTAGAGTATTGCTCATTTATTATTTATGCTGTTGATGGCATGAAATAAAAACAATCGCTGCCGGTAGCACAGCAAAATAATAGGAAGAGGACATTTAATATTTAAATGGGATCTCATAAGCTCAGATCCCATTGTTAATTTAATTTGTATTCAGATTATTATTTTCTAAATTAAACCGGAGCTGATTAATATTTCCCACCAGCCTAAACCAATTGTCATATGTACCAGTAAACTTAAGAATGCAACGATACCACCTATAATCCACCAAGAACGAATATCGTTGTAGCCAGCACCGAAGACGATTGGTGCTGCCGCGCCTCCGTAGTGGGTTAAGCTGCCACCGTAAGCATTCGAGAAGAGTAGACCGAGGGCTAGCAGCATTGGTGGTGCACCCGCAACCATACCGACAGTTGCAAACACAGGCACCATTGCAGCGACATAAGCACCGCCAGACGCGAAGAGGTAACGTATCGCAACACTGATAAACATAATCACAAAGAAGGCGAGCATGGTTTGATCACCGAATGAGAGGTGTTGACCCATAACATTGGCTAACCATTCGAAAAAGCCAGCTTTTGTCAGTACACCAGACATCCCGATGATACCGCCGTACCAAATCAAGGTATTCCAGCCACCTTTATTTTTTAGCACATCATCCCAAGTCACAACGCCCAGAATTAATGTCAAAGCCATAACACAAATCGCAACAGTGGAAGCACTGACACCAATTTTATCGGCAAAGATCCAACCCGCTAAAGCTAATAGGAACACAATACTCAACAGCTTTTCTCTTACCGTCATGGGGCCAAGCTCTTCTAAACCTTTTGCGGCGATCTCTTTGTTGTTGACCTTTTTTAACTCAGGTGGATAAAGCTTATAGATAATGAATGGCGTTAAAATGAGCATGATAAGACCCGGAACTGCGGCTGCAAGCGCCCAGCCTCCCCAACTCAAACTAATGCCCATAATATCGCTCATCATCGCCAGTGCTAACGCATTCGGAGCCATAGCTGTTAGGAACATATAGCTGGTGGTTTTTGTCACCATATAAACGTTCACTAAAAGGTAGTGACCTGCTTTTCGAGGGCTTTTTTCGGGATCTGAACCCAGAGCCACAGCCACACTGTTAATGATAGGGAAAACAATCCCACCAGCACGCGCGGTATTGGAGGGGGTTGCAGGCGCGATAATTAAGTCAAGGATGGCAGTCACATAGCCAAGACCTAATGTCGTACTACCTAATTTACCAATTAAAACATAGGAAAGTCGTTTACCTAACCCAGTGATCACGAAAGCAGCACTGAGTGTAAACGCTGCAAAGACTAACCATGTTGTACCCGAAGCATAACCACTTAAGACCTCGCTCACTTTGACATCTTTAGTGCCAGTCACACCGATGATCGTCGCACTTGCAGCAATGGTGGCTAACAATATTACAGGTTCAGAATAAGGTTTTAGTACCAGCCCGACGATAGCGGCTAAGTAGAGACCAAATAGTAACCAAGCAATATGGGGTAGCCCCTCCGGCGTGGGAATAAGCGATATGATTATGGGAATCGCTATTAGAATAAATAGCTTCCATATTTTATCTTTTTGCATAGGCCAGTTTCCTTAATATTAATACTAAACTTAATTAATATTAAATTTTATGAACTTTAATATTATGAATTTGTTTAATGACAAATTTGGCATGCAGAGATTCGTTGAAGAGTGTCAATCTCTTCTTCAATACCAAATAAGTTATAAATTCGTTAAACTAATAATCAATATTTAATTAACATATCTTTATTAAAATGATTTTTAATTTTCCTATGTTGATTTAAATTTATTTTTTATTAATGAGTAAAATGGATCCTGTCTTTTGAATAAGGTAACCGAGATAAAAACCACGTTAAAATAAGTAAATCAGCACTTCCTCCAGGACTTAAATTTTTTGCGATACATTGATTATCGAATGATTTAATTTTTTCTAAATCAGCAGAGGTTGTTAATCCACCTTGGTCGAGTAAAGTTTGCGCTTGTGTTTTTAACCATGCTAACCCTTCCAATCCACCACGATTGGCAACATTGGTATCATCATTGTTCGCCATTAATAGGATTAACGTTTCAAGTAATGCGAGTTCTTGTGGTTTACCTTCAACAAGTTGTTTTAAATAGTAGGGGAGCGATAAATTGACGACTAATTGATAACCACTTTCAGCTTCACCGCGCGCGCCTGTCAAACCGAAAGATTGATATAACCGCTGGCCTGCTGTAGGACGGCTCGTTTTATGTTTTAGTTCCGCGGTAATGCCTCGGCACATTTGTGATACCCCATTACTGATACTCATGGCTGAAACGGGTTCATGCAGTGCTAATTGGCGACCAATAACGGTTAGTAGTAATCCAAGAGAAAATATTGATCCTTTATGGGTATTAACCCCTTTGGTGGATTGGAACATCGACTTTTCACAAGCTATACCAATAGGGCGAATAAGCGTCAAAACTTGCTCGATGGGGTACTGCTTATATTTGGCGCCTGCCAGTAAAAAGTCAGGAAAATGTTGTGCAATAGCATGAGCACTAAGATGAAAATCGGTCAGCGCCATGTCTTTATGAGCGCCAGTATTGAATTTATCAACTAACCCTGGTTTGGGGGTTAAATTGACTTCTGCCATCATGGCTTGCCAGCCGAGTTGGCTGTAGTAGTGCACGATCTCTTGTGTGAGTTGCTCTGTTTGCTCAATCGTGATTGGACGCATTGGCTAGCACCTCTATCTGATGAATAATTTCACTTAATGAATGAGCACGCTCTCGCGCACAGATCTTAGCTTCTTTTTCGCAGATTAAGCAGCGTCTAGGAGGAAGTTGCAGCTCAGAGCGCGAATATTGCCGTCCTTGTGCATCAAAGACATCAAAATCCCACAGGCGACCGACCGCTGATAACTCTTCTGCTTCAATTAAGGCAGTTTTAACCTCAATGGCATCGGCATCGACTGCCACGAAACATTCAGGGCCTGTTGGTAAAGCGAAAGATTGTTGTGCTAAAAGTACCCACTGCCTGCATTGAGCCACCTGTTTAAGCGCATTTAATCCCTGATTAAAGATTTGCCTGACAAGATGATTATCTTTAACAGGTCCAGGAAAAACGACAGTAAATGAAATCAGGGTTACCTGATGGAGACCAATCCATTGTTGTTGCCGAGCCTGACGAACATCACGGCTTGCCAACAATTCAGATAAAGAAATTTCAGGTTGCTCTATCGTATCAGGCAGTGGGTAAAACATGGTGTTACTCCTTAACCTGATGCACGACATCAATTACAGAGCCATCGCGATAACGAACTACTGCCACGACTTTGTCTGTAAATTCAATCGGATTAGGTTTACCCGTTAACAGTTCAGCTCGTTCGCGTAACCAATCAATGGAGACCGTTTTTATGCCCTGACTTTCCAATTGCTGTTTTAGCTCAGGACGGGCAGGGTTGACGGCAATACCATGGTCAGTGACGAGAATATCGACGCTAGAGCCGGGGGTAACACAAGTGATCACTTCATCGACTAAAGTTGGAATGCGACCACGTACTAAAGGTGCAACAATGATTGACAGTTTTGATGCAACCGCGGTATCACTGTGACCGCCAGATGCACCGCGGATCACGCCATCTGAGCCAGTTAACACGTTGACATTAAAGCGTGTATCAATTTCGAGGGCGCTGAGTACAACAACGTCAAGCATATCAACAGAGGCCCCTTTCGAGTCAAAGCAAGCGTATTGATTGGCGCTGATTTCGATGTGATTCGGGTTGCGGGCGAGTGACATTGCCGCAGCACGGTCAAAACTCTGCACATCAATTAACTTGCGAATAAAGCCTTTTTCATGCAGATCAACAATCGTGGATGTGATACCCCCTAATGCAAAACCTGCACAGATGTTATGGCGACGCATTTTGTCTTCAAGGAAACGAGTGACGGCAAGTGAAGCACCGCCAGTCCCCGTTTGTAGTGAAAAACCTTCTTTAAAGTAGCCTGATTTTTCGATGACGTCTGCGGCTGTTCGCGCAATCAGTAATTCACGCGGATTAGAGGTCATACGAGTTGCATCGGCACCGATTTTGTCGGCATCCCCCACACGCGCTACTTTGACGATATAATCGACTTCATCTTGTTTGATGCTAGCAGGGTTATGTGGATAAGGGAGTAACTCTTCGGTTAGCATCACGACTTTATTTGCCGTTTCGGCATCAATTTTTGCATAACCTAATGAACCGCAACAAGCTTCACCGGTATAGCCATTGGCATTACCGTATTCATCACAAGATGGAACACCAATAAAAGCCACATCGATATTCAGTTCGCCGCTATGGATCAGGTTAGCTCGCCCACCATGCGAGTGAATTTGTACTGGTTCAGCTAATTCACCACGGGAAATGGCTTCTGCTAATGGCCCACGAATACCAGATGTGTAAATTTTGCGGATAACACCATGGCGAATATGTTCTACTAATGGGGAATGGCAAGCACTCAACGAGCTAGAAGCCAGAGTGAGATTACGGAATCCCATCTCTGCAATCACTTGCATGACAAGGTTGATGGTCAAATCACCGCCACGAAAAGCATGGTGGAATGAAATGGTCATGCCATCTTTTAAACCTGAACGGCGGATGGCGACTTGCAAATCATCACACAGTTTGCGATTGCGGGGTTTTTGAACTTGTTGTTGTACTTTGCCAATATCTTTAAATTGACGAGGGGCATCGTCAGTTATATGGTCAAAATAGGCTGATACGCGTGCCTGGCGCTGTGTTATCGTTGTCATTTTCAATGCCTCACTCTTCTCGAATACCTGATAATGCCGCTCGTGAAAGCACTAAGCGTGCTCGGTCAATGACAGGGCCATCAACCATTTTTCCGTTCAGTGAAACCACACCACGGCCTTCTTGTTCCGCGGCATTGGCGGCATCAACAACGCGTTGGGCGTGATCCACTTCTTTTTGTGTCGGCGCATAAAGGTTATGAAGGAGTTCGATTTGACGAGGATTAATTAAGGATTTGCCATCAAAACCAAGTTGCTTAATGTGTGCGGCTTCTTTTAAGAAACCTTCTTCATTATTGGCGTCAGAGTACACGGTATCAAATGCTTGAATACCGGCTGAGCGTGCAGCTTGTAAAATGGCGCACCGAGCATAGAGGAGTTCAATACCGTCTGGAGACCGCTCGGTACGCAAATTGCGGACATAGTCCTCGGCACCTAATGCGATGCCAATAAGTCGGGGTGATGAGTGAGCAATGTTGACTGCCTGTGTGATCCCCATCGGTGATTCAATAGCAGCAAGTAAACCGGTGCTACCAGGTTCGCGACCACAGCTTTTCTCAATACGTAAAATTTCATTTTCGATATCAATAACATCTTGTGCTGTATCTGTTTTGGGTAAACGCACAATATCAGCACCACCGCGAACAACGGCTTCTAAGTCTGCGACGCCGAAAGCGGAATCCAGTGCATTGACACGAACAATGGTTTCAACATCCTGATATAAAGGGTGTTGTAGCGCATGATAGACCAAACGACGAGCCGTATCTTTTTCGCGCAAGGCGACGGAGTCTTCAAGGTCGAACATCAACGCATCGGCTTTGTAAATAAATGAGTTACTCAGCATTGCGGCATTAGAGCCGGGGACAAACAGCATGCTTCTACGCGTCCGAGTTTTTCTTTCCGGTGTCATTATTTGTCCTCCCAAGGCAATGCAGTGATATCACATGCTCTTGCAAGCAAGGCTTCTAGGCGCGCTCTAAGAACACATTCAAGGGCACCCTTATCATCAATAATGATTTGAGCGCCTTCAATTTCATGTTGTTCAATCAATTCAAGGACAATTTTTTCAATCGCATCACCAAACTGTTTCTCAACACTACTGCTGATTTGTATTGAAACTTCCTGCGTGTCTTCTAAGGGTTCTATTCGTACCATGACATCGCTTGATTCAAGCGTGCCTGCAACCGCTGCGTGGAGTATTTTCATAGTTCACCTGTGACTAATTCAGAATTTTCGATACGGTGAGGGGCCGATGTTGAACGGGAAGCTAACATATCCTCTAAATAGCGATAGGTTGCCTCGGGAACAATCGGCTTGATCGCCGCAAGATCTTTTTTAGCAAGCAGTCTACGAACTTGTGAGGCGGATACCGCCGTGCCGTCATAGACCATTCGCGGAAATTCAACCAGCTCAATAGGTGGATAACTAAGCGTGCGAGTTTCGAGCCAATAGCGCATGTCTTCGTTATATTGATTAGTGACTTTGCAAAAAGGCTCAGTGCCCACAAAACGGTGTGTGATCCCCAGTGCTGGTGCAATATATTGACGGAAAATTTTGATATCGATTTCGGTATAACAATTATCAACAACGGCTTTGTCCTTGATGAAATAGCAGGGAAAAGTCGCTCTTGAGATGATGTATTCAGAGCCTTTGTGGATAGTGAGATTTTCAATTCCTTTGGTGCCAGCTTCAATCAGTGCTAAGCGAACGCTATAAGGGAACCGTGAGGTATCTTCTTTGACGACAAATAAATGTAGCCAATCACAAGACTGAGCGGCTTTTTCGATTAAATAGCGGTGACCCAGAGTGAATGGATTGGCATTCATCACGATAGCACCTATTTTTTTGCCTTCTTTACGGTAGTTTTTTAAGTTTTTAATATAGCGTTTTAAGTAACAACAACTATTTTCCATTAATACCATGATATTTGGCACAGTAGCCAAAGTATGGAATCCACATTGTTGAAATAAACTTTCGTTTTGAGTTTTAGTATAAATGAAGAGATGGGTTGTATTATTTTCGTAGGCAAGGTTAACTAATTCAGTGGCTAATTTTAATGCAAGACCTTCACCACGAACATGATCACTGATAGCCACACATTTAATAACATTTTTAGCGAGGCCACCACATGCAATTAATTTATCATTGCGCGTAATTGTAATAAAAACGTCAATGCTTGAATCAATATCGAGGTCGTTCTCTTTTAAAAACTGAGCAATTTCAGCTAGTTTCCTGTTCTCATGACGTTTTACTTGGTGAAACGTTATGTTTTCGAACATATTAGTATCCTGCATCTCATATAGAGATGTTTTTAAGTTGTTACTAATGTTAAAGTTAATTAAATAAAACTCTTAATATTAATTTAATAAATAACTCATTAGCTTTTTATTTAATTATCCTTTTCGATATTAATATTAATGCTTATAGCATTATTATATTTGACCTGTTTCATGTTTCTAAAAGGAGTTTGTATTTGTTTAATGGTTTTTATGCACTTTATTATGGGATATGTTTTTTATTGCTTGGTTTTAATGGATTTAATTATTAATATGGTGTTTATTTGCTCGCTAAATCGAGTCTAGTGTGTGTTATTGGCTTGCTTTTCGTGTAACAATATTTTTACTTTTCAGTAGGTAACATAGGGTATCTCATGGCAAAAGAGCATCAACGTTCTCTATTTAGAAAAAATAAATCGATATCCTTTTCAGTGCGGGTGTTCTTTTTGCTATTACTCGTTTCTGTCGTATTGACTTTTAGCCTAGGCAAGTATTTCACCGACACGGCAGAAAACCGTTTAATGGCCAATATTCGCTCTCTTGCCATGAGCCAGGCGAAGCTAATTGCATCAATGGAAGGTATCGTCCAATCCGTCAAAACCAAAGACATTCAAAGCCTCAAAGTGATTGCAGATCAACTAAATCAAGATTCAGATTATGATTATGTGGTGATAGGGGATGAAAATTCGATGCGCTTATATCACCCAAACCAAGAAAAGGTTGGCTTTAAAATGCAGTGGAATAAACCCGGTGCGTTGGAACGAGGTGAAAGCTATTTTATTGACGGAGAAGGGTCTATAGGGAATGCTGTACGCGCAAAAACGCCGATATTTGATGAAAATAATAAGGTGATTGGGGTGGTGTCTATCGGGTACCTCACCAATAAAATTGAAACTTCCCGTAGTGAATTATTTGTACAAACGGGAGCCACCTTTTTTGGGGTTTTGGTCATCTTGCTTTTTTTGTCATGGGCCTTTACTCGGTTGATCCAACGGCAAATGCTGGGGATGGAGCCTGAGCAGATCGCGCAAATGGTGGTTATGCAAAAAGGGATCTTTGAAGCCGTTTTCGAAGGGGTGATTGCCGTTGATTGTGAAGGGCGCATCATTAATATCAATCACAACGCACGCAAAATGCTCTCCCTAAGTGAACCATCTAACCATTTGGTTGGGCGCGCTATCAGTGAGTTAGTGACGCCGGCAACATTTTTTATTAATGATATCTCTACCACACAACATGATGTCATTTGTTCCTTCAATGGGTTAAATGTGATTGCAAACCGCATTGCATTACACGATGAAAATCACTTAATTGGCGCGGTCATTAGCTTTCGTAGCCAAAATGATATTGAATCTCTCAATTCCCAATTGACACAAGTACGTCAATACGTTGAGAATTTGCGCTCTTTGCGTCATGAACACCTTAATTGGATGTCAACGCTGAGCGGCCTTCTACAAATGAAGGAATATGATCAAGCACTAGCGATGATCAAAGGGGAATCTGAGTCACAACAGCAGTTGATTGATTCATTACGCAAGCAATTTGCCGATAAGCAAGTCGCTGGGTTACTGTTTGGTAAATATCACCGTGCCAGAGAGCTTGGGGTGCAATTGGTATTTATAGAAGGGTGCCAATTGAGTTCGTTACCGCCGTTACTTAGCAGTACAGAATTTTGTGCCATTTTGGGGAATCTTCTGGACAATGCGTTTGAAGCAAGCTTGAAAAATAATGAGGGTAATAAGCAGGTTGAGTTGTACCTTTCTGATGAAGGGAGCGAGTTTGTGATCGAAGTCGCGGATCAGGGCTGTGGTTTCCCTGCTGAAATGAAAGAGAGGTGGTTTGAAAGAGGTATGACAACAAAAACGGAGTCAGTCGATGGGCACGGCATTGGCTTGTATCTTGTGGCTTCGTATGTCAAAAGGTGTGATGGTGTGGTTATAATTGAAGATAATCAACCACATGGTACTCTATTCTCAATTTTTATTCCGAAAGTGAAGATGCAAAATGATTAAGATAAAAATCCTCATTGTGGAAGATGAACTCTTATTAGCAGAAATGCACGGTGAGTATATAAAATCCTATCCCGCTTGCGATAAAGTTTGGGTTGCAGGTGATTTGGCTCAGGCCAGAAAAATGATTGAATATATGAAGCCTGATCTCATCTTACTCGATAACTATTTGCCTGACGGTAAAGGCATTGATCTGGTTCATGAATTGATCCAAGAAAGAAACAACGCCGATATCGTATTTACCACGGCGGCGAGCGATATGGAAACTGTCTCAGAAGCTATCCGCTTAGGTGTGTTCGATTATTTGGTGAAGCCTATTGCTTATGAGCGCTTAGGGCAAACACTCGATCGCTATATTCAACGTAAATCAGTGTTACAGGCAGGGAGCAAAACAAATCAAAGCCAAATCGACGATATGTTTAATACTTATGCACGGGGGGAGGCCAAAGAGGAACTACCAACAGGGATTGATGCGTTGACACTCGAAAAAGTGCTCTCACTTTTTGCACAACCCGATGCGGAATATACCGCCGAGACAATTGCAGAAACAATTAAACTGAGCCGTACAACGGCACGCCGTTATTTAGAGTACTGCTTAGCTCAACATAAAATCGAAGCGGAAATTGAGTACGGCAAAGTAGGGCGGCCTCAACGAATCTACCGTGCCGTTCAAAAATAGCGGGTAATAACATCATGAAGTCTGCATAAACAAACAGCAAACCGTTTTTATGCAGACAAGCAGGATTATTTTTTAAGGTTATTTTCGAGGATCAACACTTTCTTTTCTGCTCTTTCATTTCCCTGAGAGGCGGCGAGCTTATACCAGTAAAGTGCTTTTCTATCATCCTGTTTGACGCCCATACCGTATTGGTAGCATGCTCCCGTGGCATATTGTGCGTCATTATTACCGTGTTGGGCTGCGCGAATAAACCAGTGACAGGCTTTTGCTTGGTCAGCAGGCACACCATCACCCCTCGCATAAATTAATGCTAAATTAAATTGAGCAGAAATTTCACCTTGTTCGGAGGCCAGTGTTAGCCATTTAATCGCAGATTTCACCTCTTTTTTCACCCCCTGACCATGCAAATAGAGCATACCTAAGCTATTTTGTGCGGGTGAAAAGCCCAGTTGAGCTGAGCGTGAAAAGTATTGATAGGCTTGCTGATAATCGGCTTTATCATACATGCCAGTGGCGGCTTGATAACCCAATAAATAAAGAGCTTGGGGATTATTTTGCTTTGCCAGCGATTGGTAGATTTGTTGTGCTTTTTGGGGGTCTTCAGTAACGGCAATGCCTTTTTCATACCAGTAAGCTAGCATTAATTCTGCGGGTTGAAAATGTTGTGCTGCCGCCTTAACCAACCAAGCTTCGGCTTGTTGTTTATTTTTAGGCAATAATTTATCAACGCCGCTCAGAGTATATTCAGCCATATTTAATTGGCCTAGAGGGTCGCCTGCTTCAGCCGCTTTTTTCATCCAAAACAGCATTTGTTCTGGGCTCTTATCGACACCATTGCCTTGTTGATACAGCAACGCAAGGTTAATTTGCGCTTTTGTAAACCCTTGCTGAGCCGACAAACGATACCACTTAGCGGCCTCCGTTAACTGTTTTTCGGATTGAAGCAGCATAGCAAGGTTAAACTGAGCTTCGGCTTGTCCGTCCTGCGCACTTTTGAGCAACAGTTGTTTGTCTTGAGGGGGAGACAAAGGTGCTGCATAACTGTTAAGCGCAAAGGCACTGCAAATAACGAACAGTGACAACAAAAATTTTTTCACTGAAGATCCTTTTATTAACGTATCTACCATAAGGTTAACTCGCTGTTTTCCCTAGCGCAATAAACAATCTCTTTCAGGTGGTTATCGCAAAATAGCTATTTGTGCTGCAAAAGGAATTTCTGGTGATAAAAAAATAAAAAATTATGAACCTTTTGTATGAGCTGGTGGTCTTAGTAATAAGTATATTCTGTTTGCTTGCGTAAACATTCATATATTTACCCTCAACATTCATTTCTTTACATGAAGTAATGCAATAATGCAGCTATGAAATGGTAGTTTTACTCGAAGTAACTAAGATCCTTAAGTAGAATGCATTATGCCCAGCCGATTTGCTGGGCTTTTTTTTATCTAACTTCCTTCAAATCCCACCTGATTAGTTCTGTGAATAGATAGATGGAGTGTGGTTCCATACGACTCCCATCGGCGTGATTAAATATCAAACAACTCATCCCAAATAGAGTATCCAATAATGGATTTTTTAGTCGGACGGCACTGTCATATAACAATCCACCGAGGGAAAGATATAAGGTTATTAATTGAAATGAGCTTAAGGTAAATTTAATTATCTTAGTTTTAAAATTAGCACAAAATGCTTAACATTCACGTATCAATTGGTTAATTAATATCCAGTATTAACTGTGTAAATTAGCTATAAAAGTGACCTTATTCACGATATCGAACTATTTATGGGGTAATTAGTACTAGCTAAATCTTTATTTTTGGTGCATAAATAGCGTATATTGCTTAATTGATTTTCGCATTTCTAGCGGTATTTATCACTATCAATGTTGAATAAATAATCAAATCTGCTTTAACTCATTGAATTTTATGTTTGTGATTCATAAGCATCCTATTACACACAGTGATGTCGAATTTGAAGGTTAATGTATCGGCGGGAAGTTAGTGAATTTAACGCGTTTAACCGGACAACTTTGGATTTTTAAACTGGAATTCTTGAGACAATAACAATGCTGAGGGTATAAACAGTACCCCATTTAGCTTTTTTTGCTTATGTACAGGTTGTCATAGAGGTAACTAGTGTCCACAACTAACAACAAAGAGGAAGTCAGTCTTAACGCGTTTAAGCAACCTCGCTCGTTCTATCTCATCTTTTCTATTGAACTTTGGGAACGTTTTGGTTATTACGGTCTCCAAGGGATCCTCCCTCTCTACCTAAGCCAAGTGCTGGGCATGTCAGAAACAGAGTCAATTACTTTGTTTTCTGCTTTTGCTGCATTAGTTTATGGCTTTGTTGCTATTGGGGGATGGTTAGGCGATAAAATTCTCGGCACAAAACGCGTTATCGTTCTCGGTACGTTAGTGTTAATTGCTGGTTATGCTTTCGTCGCATATTCAGGGCACGATGTCTCCATGGTGTATATCGGGCTAGCAACGATTGCTGTTGGTAATGGTTTATTTAAGGCTAACCCATCATCGTTACTATCCACTTGTTATGAAAAAGATGACCCGCGTTTGGATGGTGCATTCACCATGTACTATATGTCCGTTAACATCGGCTCTCTTTTCTCGATGTTAGCAACGCCTTGGTTGGCAAAACATTATGGTTGGGATATTGCCTTTTCCCTCAGTGTTGTCGGCCTCGTTATCACATTGATTAACTTCTTTATGTGTAAGAAATGGGTTGCCGATCATGGTTCTAAACCTGACTTTGCTCCAATAGTGATTTCTAAATTGCTAGTGACTATTGTAGGGGTTGTGGCTCTGATCGTGATTTCTACATGGTTACTGCACAATTTGGAGATCGCTCGTGCAGCATTGGGTATCATTTCGCTAGGGATTATTGTTATCTTTATTAAAGAAACCTTAGCGCTAAATGGCTCTGCACGTCGTCGCATGATTGTTGCACTTATTCTGATGTTAGAAGCTATCGTCTTCTTTGTTCTGTACAGTCAGATGCCAACCTCGCTTAACTTCTTTGCGTTACACAACGTTGAGCATGAAATATTTGGAATATTCTCTGTTGAACCAGCACAATATCAAGCATTAAACCCATTCTGGATTATTATTGGTAGCCCAATTCTGGCGGCAATCTACAATAAAATGGGCGATCACTTACCGATGCCACACAAGTTTGCTATCGGTATGTTGCTATGCTCGGCAGCCTTCTTGGTGTTGCCATTAGGTGCGAAATTTGCCAACGAGGCGGGGATAGTGTCTGCTGGCTGGCTCATAATTTGTTACGGTTTCCAGAGTATTGGTGAACTGATGATCTCAGGTCTCGGCCTCGCGATGGTAGCGCAATTGGTTCCTCAGCGTTTGATGGGCTTTATCATGGGAGCATGGTTCTTAACTAACTCTGCTGCTGCATTTATTGCCGGTTACGTAGCATCCTTGGCCGCTGTACCAGAAGGGAAGGTGACAAGTTCACTTGAATCACTATCCGTTTACAGTGATGTCTTCTTGAAAATTGGTATTGTAACGGGTGTGATTGCGATTTTGATGGTGATTACTGCTCCAATGTTGAATCGTATGACATTGGCACAAGATAAATAACGCAGTTTAACCTATATAAAAGGCCATAGACGGTGAGCTGTCTATGGCCTTTTTACTATGTCACCATCCTTTTTACTATGATGGGGTCAGGAATATGTTGTTGTAATACCATGCAAGGGAACAACCGCATATTGGGGCAATTAGTTTTTCACTTTATGCACAATATCAACGTATTTTGATTTATCATCCGGTGTTGGATAAATACGATAAGTATATTCTTCCGGCGTCACGGTGATGTTTTCAACTACGCGGGTAAATAGCACTTCACCTTTATCATTTTTCGCGGTAATTGAGCGGCTTTTACCATCGTCACTAAATGACCAGTCACCCTGCATTTTTGGCTTACCTTCTGGCGTCATCATTTTAAATGTGCCATCTGGAAAGTATTCGGCAAGTCCAAAGAAATTGGCAACTTGTTCATTGGCGGGGTCAACTTGCTTGTTATCTTGATCAAGCGCTTCTGTGGTTACCCAGACTTTACCTACCATGATATCCTCATAGCTATTGAGTTTTTTCGCGACAGACGCTGAAAACGTAGTGCTAGCGTTAGCATTTGAGTTAGCTTGAGCTGTAAAAGCAGACAGGGTTGACAGAGCGACGGCTGTGGCGATAAAAAGTTTCAATTTCATAAATACTCCATTATTAGATCATGATACAGATGATTAAAAAATATCCTTCTATAACCTAGAAGAATAATGTCAAAATGTGAAGGTGAAAATTATTGCCAATTATGTCGTCGAACTAAGTAGATTTACAAAGGCGCTTTGAAAAAGAACTGGTAGGTTTAATACCAGTTCGATCAGATGAGATTAATGGAAATGTCGGTTATTAATAATCTTTAACGAACGGTTATGACCATTAATTAGCAGCGTATTCGAGGTATAACTGTGGGAATGATGCGCGATGCCATCCATTAACACTGTGGGGGTAATGGCTGTTGCTGCAAACATGACATCATTACTACTCACCATTGAGTCTAATGTGAGAATTTCCCCAATATTCACGCCCATTTGGCGGCAGCGCGCTGCCTCTTGCTCAGCTAAGAGTCTATTTTGTGCATTATCTCCTTTAGCTTGAGTACGAGAGACTAAACGAGCTTGCATATCACCACCTAAAGCACGTGCAATGGCGGCACTAATAATTCCTTCAGGTGCACCGCCAATACCATACATCATATCAATAGGATGCTCAGGTAAGATAGCTAATAAGGAAGCTAAAACATCGCCATCAGGGATTGCAATGACATTCGCACCAAAATTGCGAATTGTTTGCATGATATGTTGATGGCGTGGCTTATCAAGCATAGCAATTGATAAATGAGCTATCGGTTTATTCAGTGCTGAGGAGAGGTTTTCAAGATTTTTTTCTAATGGATTATTGAGATGTACTGTACCTTTGGCTTCGTAACCGACAACCAATTTTTCCATATACATATCTGGAGCCTGTAACAGGGTACCTGTTGGCGCTGCCGCTAAAACCGCAATGGCATTGCGCTCATTACAGGCGACCATACGAGTACCATCAATAGGATCAACAGCGATATCTAATTTCTGTTTCGCTGAGGGATTACCCACTTGCTCCCCGATATATAGCATGGGCGCATCGTCAATTTCACCTTCACCGATCACGACTTGACCGTGAAAATCTAATTCATTTAGGCGGTTACGCATGGCTTCAACGGCGGCTTTATCTGCTACGTTTTTATCTTGTTTACCTACCCAATTATGCGCGGCTAATGCCGCAACCTCTGTAACGGAAGCGATTGCATAAGCTAATTCATCGCTAATTTTCATTATTTATTCCCTGAATGCGAAAAGAAATCATATATAGATATGATACTTTTTTTGTGATCTCTATGGCAAATAATCGGTGAACAAAATCAGGAAGGAAAAGCAGGCTAATGCTAGCCTGCTGAATAGGTTAGAGCATTTCGACGATAGTAATACCGCCAATAATTGAGATGAGGGAGGCTAATGTACTGAGTAAAACTGTGCCAGCGGAGGTGTCCGTGTAAGCCTTATTACTGATAGCCAGTGCCGGTACCGCCGTTGCTGTTGGTAAAATACCGATAATAAAGGCTGATTTTAACATATCGCCCTGTAGCCCCAATGCAATACCCGTTCCTAGTATTAATGCGGCTTGCAAAAAGTTTTTCACAAAGACGTTGAACACAATCTCAACACTGATTTTCAGCTTAATACCTGAAAGTAATAAGCCAAGGAAAAACAGCGCGACACCACCAGCGGTTTTACCTAATTCGTTGACCGAATTTTGCAAAATTTCAGGTAATTTAACGCCAAATATGGCTAATAGCGCCCCTAATATAGGTAAGAAAACTAATGGCTGTGCAATCGCTTTGCCGATCGATTTTAAAATACCATTATTCTGTTGTCTGCCACTAATAAGCAACAGGGTAAAAGGAATAATAATAATGGTATAAATTAAATTTCCCAACACCATCGCAATAAGACCGGACGACCCGACCGTTGCTAATAAAACAGGTGGCCCACAGTAAGCCATATCAGGGAAGGAAACCGATAAGGCTTGCATTGCTGCATCTTTCTTATTATGACGAAAGAATAACTTACCAACCACGAAGCCAATAATATAAGAAGCGATTAAACCAACCGCCAACGCTAATAGATAATCAATATTTAGCAGTACGGAAGGTGGCGCTTGTGCAGCGGCAAGAAATAAAGCAAAAGGTAGCGCAATTTTAACCACAAAGTCTGCAAACGCTTGTGAATACTCACGTTTTATAAAACCATATTTCCCGGATAGCCACCCGACCGCTAAACCGAGGATGATTGGTCCAAGTGCAGCCATTATTATATGTAACAGCATAATGTCCTCATAATATGAAATAAAAATATTTCCAGCATATTTAAGCTGCGATTGATGGAATCGATTAATCCTAATTTGAGTATCGAAATAAAACTATTTATATGCAATCTAAATTATTTTGTATATACTTCTTTTATTGATACTCTTTCTTACATTATTAATGCGTATTTATTTTTTAATAATGTAAACATATAAATAACATAAATTTATAAAGAAAGGCGAAAAAAAGATGAGTTTTTATTAAATAACATCAATGAAAACAAAAAAAAGAGTTACAGAGAATCAAGAGAGATAAAAAATAGTCAATAAGCATATTACATTAGCAAAAAAGGCTATTTTATGGTTCCTCTTAATAAGAGTAATAGCGTGTTGGCTTGTAGGACAAACTCTTTTTGAGTTACCGTTTTTAGGCATAACCTAGCGAGCACTTTAATTTGTAATAATTTATTACAGCAGCTTGGCAATAGCTAGAATGCTATCTACACTAGGCGAAGAGAGGAATACGCTTTTTTTGCAAATTTTTTAATCGTAGGTTTAAAGATGAGGGAAAGCTATTTGTGGATGGCTTGATACTGATAGGGTTAATAATTGCTATTTTAGCAGCTGTTTCACCTATACTTGCGATTATCGCAATAGTTTTTGTCCAGCGAGTGAAATACCAATTATTCCAGCAAAATCAACGTATTCTATCATTAGAGCAAACGCTAAAGCGCTATCAAGATAGGGAGATTAATCAGCAAACGGAGCTGAGCCCTCCAGAAACGATTGTTGCCTCTGAAAAACCACAACAATATCAAAGCGCCTCGGAAGAGCTCTCTCATTATTCTAATGAGTTGGAGCCTTTGCCTACGGCTCCACCCGTCTTAAACTCCCAAGTAACAGAAGAAGTACCTCAACGGCAATTCCAACCAACAGTGGATGTTAATCGCGTTGCTCAATCTTCAAACAACGTTGGTCATCCTTCAAACAATAAAGTGAGTGGCCAAAATAATGAGGTAGTACCTCTATTTAGTCACTTTTTTAGTTGGATTTGGAAAGGGAACCCACTAGCAAAAATTGGTATTCTTTTGCTGTTTTTTGGTATCGCTTATTTACTGAAATTCAGTATTCAAAACAACATGCTATCACCACAAGTACGCCTGATAGCGAGTGCAGTAGCTTGTTTAGCTTTACTTGGTGTGGGGTGGTATTTACGCCATAAAAAGTCTTTATTTGCCTTGATCTTACAAGGTGGCTCAATAGGCTGTTTTTACATTACCGTTTTTGCCGCTTTTAAACTGTATACAATGCTACCTTATAGTATGGCATTCGTTGCAATGATCTTGATTTGTGCAGCCAGTATTTTGCTTGCATTATTACAACGAGCGATCAGTTTGGCTGTTTTAGCCTCGTTAGGCGGGTATTTAGCGCCTATTTTGCTATCTACTGGTGGCGGAAATCATATTCTGCTCTTTTCCTACTATTTAATGTTATCAATCGCCATTTTAGTGATTAGTGTATGGCAAGCATGGCGCCCACTTAATTTAGTTGGCATGTTCATGACCTATGCAGTCGCACTATTATGGGGAGTACAGTATTATCAAATTGACTATTATGTTTCTAGCCAACTGTTTCTGATTGCTAATTTAATTGTGTTTAATGTGTTAACACAATTATTTGCATTACGTTACCCACACGAGAAGCAATTAGTTGTCGACTATACATTACTGCTTGTTCCACCTTTTATTAGTATGGCAATGCAGTGTGCAATTTCTTGGCAAATCAGCTTTGCGCCAGCATTTTCGGCACTATTACTCGGTTTACTTTATTTACTCGCTGGGTTAAGGATCCATAAACGCTATGCTGTGGTGGGGAAAAATTTAGCATTAGGCAATATTATCATTGGTATTGGGTTCGTTACGTTGGCAATACCACTGGCGCTCACCTATGAATGGACATCAATTCTTTGGTCTGTCGAAGGGTTATTATTACTGTACTATGGTTTCTCTCAGCAAAATAAAAAACTAATCGTAATTGGGCCATGGCTTATTTCAGTGAGTGCCTTGATCTTATTAGCTGGTTTTTCCTTCAATATATGGAGCCGTACAAGTACTTATTTGGTGCCTGTCTTATTGGCGGCTTGTTTCAGTGCCGGTGCGATATTTCACGTAAAACGTGGCACATCAGAAAATTACAAAGTGCTTAGCTATGCTTTCTTGATTCTTGGCTTGATGATTTGGATTGTATGGCTCCCTGTTATCACCGACATATTATCTTGGAGCGGTGAGTCTGAAAGCTTCATCATCATGGCATTAGTCATTATTTCCGCTTGGCTATGGCGCATGTTAGCCATTAAGACTGATTGGGTGCCTTTATTGTTATGCCAATCGTTTATTTGGCTAATTGGCTATTACTATCTGGCCTTGGATTTTATTAATGACCAAAACCCAATGGGGAGAGGAGATGGCTCTCTGATTTGGCCAGTGATGTTAGGTAGTTCGATTTTATTTGTGATACATGCTCAGAAAGCGCGTAATATTTGGCTGCAACGTATATTACACGGTGCAACGTTTTGGCTGATCTTGGCGTTTATTGCGACACAAGTGAATTGGTTTGTTGCCATTTTACCTTGGGGAATGAATGAGCTTGGTTACTTTATCTATGTGATGGCGATAACCCTAACAATTTTAGTGATGTATTGGTTGCAAAGCCAAAAAATGCCGCCAATGAAACGCAACGGTATAATTTATTGGTATAGTTTTTTACCTGTTATTGTTGTTTTAATCGGCCTCTCATTTATTGCCAATTTTGAAGATGGGAAACTGACATTCTGGAATTATGTTCCACTGATCAACCCATTGGATGAAGCCGGTTTATTTAGCATTGCTTCATTATTATTAATGCGTCGTGGGCTAATACAAAAATTAAAGAAAATTAGGGAATTTGACCTTTGGATCATTAGGGGACTAGGCTTTTCGGCTATCGTTCTGAGTGGGGTATGGTTTAATGGCATAATCATCAGGATCATCTCCGATTTTGCTGAAATTAATTGGAATGTCGATGCGCTCTTTAATTCTCGATTAGTCCAAACTGTCCTCTCTATTAGTTGGTCACTAGTCGCTTTAGGCTTTATGATTTTTGCCAGCATTAAACAAAACCGTATGAGCTGGTTCTTGGGGGCAGGAATATTTGCTTGTGTTATTGCTAAATTATTCTTAGTCGATATTTATGGGCAGGATGGCTTATCTCGTGCAATAAGCTTTATTGTTGTCGCGGTGTTGATTTTAGTGGTGGGGTATTTTTCACCACTGCCACCAAAAACAGCCCAACATAAAGGAACTAATGAGGTTGAAGATGAAGCTAACTAAAAGCAAAGGGAAGTGGCTGACTTTCGTTTATCTTTCTTTTTCATTTTTATTGTCTAGCTTCGTGCATGCACAAGAGCAAAAAGCATTAACGCCCTATGACTTTTATCAGGGCATAGAATTGAAATATTCTAGTGATAATAGTTCGTTTGCTTGGCTTGAGCTTCCTTCTGAAGCCTATATCAACTCTGCATATCCTCAAACATTACAAGATGTCAGAGTGTTTAATGGAACAGGTCAGGAGGTTCCATCGGCTTTATTTTATGATACAGAAGAGAGGCGTAAAATCTCACAAGTTAGCTTTGCTTTGCAGCGACTAATTATTCGTGCAGACCAAGTCAATTCGAAAGAAGAAACTCACGACGATCAACAATATCTTTTGATTGAAACGCAACCAAGTAAGCTAACACGCATAGAATTGCCCGCAATGCAGCAAGCCAAAGATGCGGTATATCAATCTTATCTATTAACGCGACAAAATAATAATCAAGAAGATTTTCCGATTCAGACACTTTCTTTGCAGTGGATGAATAATCAACAAGATTGGCAAGGGAAAGTGTTTATTTATGCTAGCGATAATAAACAGGATTGGGTGAATATTTCTGCTTATCAGCCTGTCATGAGTTTGAATTCAAACTCTGGGGGGATTTATAGCAATACAATTAAGTTATTAGAAGGGCATTACGTTGCGCTAAGAGCCCCTTATTTGATGGTCATTATTGTGGCAGCTAAAGAGACGAAGATCCCTGATTTAACAATGGCGCAAGGGACCTCTATGGTTGTTCATTCAACAAGGCGGCAAGAGACCTGCCACTTTATTACCAATAATGAAGGGGTGTCACTAAACCAATTAATATATCGTTTACCCTCGCCACAGCCTTTAAGTGCGATTGTGATCCAATTGCGGCAAGCAAACCGCGTGTTGCCTTTACACATTGAATATACCTCTACTTCTGGAGAAGAATGGCTACCACTAACAAATATAGTGGCCTATAACCAAATACAAAATGGTCAAGAAATCCGCAATCCGGAGTTGGTATTAAATGATTTAATGGTTAAAAAACTCAGAATTACTGCATTAAAAGGCAGCTGGGATGATAAACCACCATATATTGAAGGGAAACGCGATGCCGTTAATTTAATGTTCAACGTACAAGGAGCATCGCCTTATCTATTAGTTTGGGGGAGCCAGCTTGCCGGTATTGATAATATCAGCTACCAAGAGTTACTTGGTCAACCACTAACAATCGATGAATTAATGCATCGTTATCCTAAATTGTATGTGCCAGAAGAGATTATTGAGCTGGGTGGTGAAGAGCAATTAACATCAAATGACTTTGTGATAAATGAGTTTGACTGGATGACTATCACGTTATGGGTGCTACTTGGGGTAGGGATCATCGTATTGCTGTATTTCTGCTGGTATCTATTAAAAGAAGTGAATGCAAAGTCATCAGAATAAATTAACTTCCTTTCGAAAATCCTTATCGCTAATAGGGGGAAAACGTTCTCCCTATTGTGATAAGCGACCGTACAGCGCCTTTATAGAAAAGGCATATTTTGCTATTAAAAAATTTACAAAATTCCCCAAATGATTACTTGTCGGTACTATTTTTTGACATGGTATTGCGCTAAAACGAAGGTTGAGCAGGAGGGAATTTCAATGAGAACACGTTTTTTTTCAAAGTTATTTATTGCTATCGCATTGCTAACCAGCGCGTCATTATTTGCTGAGGCGGCAGAAACGGTCACTTCATACGAGCAGGTTAATGTGAAAATAGAACATCCATTGAAACAAAATAAGATGCAAGATCTTGGTGATATAGAATCAATGCGTGAGCAAGCCGAGGTAAGGCGTGTAGAGCTGACTGAAACAACAACAGATCGCCGCTTTAATGGTCGCCAATTCCGAATTGGTGACAAGCAATGATCACCTTGTATTTTTATCGTGTCTCATCTTATAGTGAGCACTAAACTAACGTGAATCATCAAAAGGAAATACCATGTATCAAGGGCAATGCCTCTGCGGCGCTGTAAAAATTAGTACCCATCAGCCTATCGATAAAATAAGTGTTTGTCATTGCGGTATGTGTCAACGTTGGAATGGTGGTCCAGGCTTTAGTGTTGATTGCCATGATGATGTCGTTATTGAAGGGGAAGAGGCGGTGACGCGTTTTGCCTCATCACAATGGGGTGAACGCGCATTTTGCCAACGGTGCGGAACGCATCTATTTTATCATCTGCATTCACCGTCTTCTTACTATGTTTCTGCGGCTTTATTTGAAGAAAGTCAGCATGCAGAGATGGCCATGCAAATATTTGTTGAGAGTAAACCTAAGTACTACAACTTTATTGAAAAAACACCCATGCTGACAGAACAAGATATTATGAAGCTAATGGCTAAATAAAAGGTTTGAGAGCCAGCCGTTGCTGGCTTAGTTAAATTTAATCTATTTTATTTTGCTTCCATAATGTTAATACCCTAAATATGAATTACAATAACCTAAAAGACTTATAACCTTTTATAGAAGGCGATTTAATTCTGTGCATTTGATGCGGGGAAGTGCACGCAAGCTTACCATATCAATATGCATCACTATCTAGGGAATATAACGAATGAATAGTATGAGAAATATGCGGCACGCCAGTAATATTGCGTGGGTTTTGCAATGGGTATTAAATATTGGCTTGATCGCATTAGCGATTGTACTGGTTTTCTTTTTAGCAAAAGAAACGTACACCATGGCCTCCTTAATGTTTAGTGGGCAAAAGGAAGCAACAGCATATGAACTATTAGAAGGAATTGTGATTTACTTCCTCTATTTCGAGTTTATTGCACTGATTACTAAGTATTTTTTGTCTGGTTACCATTTTCCATTAAGGTATTTTATCTATATCGGCATTACGGCTGTAATACGTTTAATTATTGTTGATCACAGCGATCCACTGACAACACTACTTCATTCTGCTGCAATTTTAGTCTTAGTGGTTGCCCTTTATATCGCGAATACCGAAAAACTAAAAAGAGAGTAGAATATTTCAAAAAAAATTAATGGCAAAAAAGGAATGTTATTCATTCCTTTTTCTTATCTTTTGATTAATAAAAAATAATCGTTAATTTGCGAAATCTGAGAAGTTATCCCTAACAAAAGCATATTCCTGCTGAGTTTAAATAATTAAGATAATTTATAATGATAAATTATCTTAATGCAAGTCATCACAACTGGTTTATCCTGTTAAATAATCGAAAGAAAGTATTTTACTTTTCATAAATCGTTATTTAGTGTGTAAAAGTTTATTACTCTAATAACTTAAGTACTTGCAAATATGACAACAAATACACTCCCTAAAAAAAAGGGCTTCTTAAACCGTGTTGAACGTATCGGTAACGTGATGCCTGACGTTACAATGCTGTTTATTTATGCCTTGATAATCTGTTGGTTTTTATCTTATTTACTTTCATTTGTAGATTTTAATTATTACCATCCAGTGTCGAAAGAAAAAATCACTGTCATTAATATGTTTAACTATGAGGAAATCATATTATTCATCACAGCGGCAGTGAAAAATTTTATTAATTTCCCTCCTCTTGGAATAACAATAGTTGCAACATTGGGGATAGGGATTGCTGAAAGCAGCGGTTTTATCAATACTGCGCTGAAAAAAATGCTCTCGTTTATCACTCCGAAAATGTTGACGCCAACGGTAGTGTTCGTGGGGATTGTTTCCCATATTGCTTCTGACTCTGCTTACGTTATTTTGATGCCTGTCGCTGCAATGATGTTTTACGCGAGTGGTCGCCATCCATTAGCGGGTATTGCGGCTGCATTCGCAGGATTAGCGGGCGGATTTACTGCAAGTTATACGCCTTCTATCATCGATCCTATTATGCAAAGCTTCACACAAGATGCTGCGCAAATGATAGCTCCTGGCTATAGCGTTAACGTACTGTGTAATTACTTCTTTAGCCTTGGTGGCACATTTGGTGTTATTTTTACTTGCTGGTTTATTACCGAAAAAATTGTTGAGCCATGGTTAAATAAAAACTGCCCAATTACCACCAAAGATGTGGATACCGATGCCGATCAGGACCTCGGTAAGATCACGCCATTAGAAAATAGAGCGTTTCGCGTATCGGGTCTTGTCGTGCTGGCTTTGGCAGCGGGTCTGTTTGCCTTATTATGGCCGGAAAACTCATTATTACGTGGTCCAGATGGCAGCTTAACTAGCCCGAAAGCGCCTATCATGCAAATCGTTGTGCCACTGCTGTTTATTTTCTTTGCGTTGCCCGGCATCGTGTACGGCTATATGACTAAATCTTTCACCTCTACGAAAGATGTGGTGAAAGCGATGGAAAATATTACTAAGTCACTGATCCCCTTTATTGTCTTCGCTTTCTTTGCCGCGCAATTCTTATATTCGTTCCAACATTCGAATCTAGGTACATTATTAGCGTTATCTGGTGCGGAATTACTGCGTACCCTTGATATGCCTTCAGGATTGACTGTTTTTGGTGTCATTCTACTGACTGCAATATTAAATATTATGATCACCTCAGCCACGTCTAAGTGGGCGATCATGGCTCCTGTACTTGTGCCAATGTTGATGGCGGTCGGCATCTCTCCGGAACTTACCCAAGCGGCCTTCCGAGTCAGTGATTCGGCAATGAACGTCAGTACCCCCATGTTCCCATTCTATCCGTTGATCCTGATGTATTGTCAGAAATATTACAAAAATGCAGGAATTGGTACTCTTTGCTCCATGATGATACCGTTTACGGTGGGTCTGTTGATCACATTGACCGCAACGCTATACCTCTTCTGGGCATTCGATATTCCAATTGGATTTGACAGTGGTTATACATGGCAGCCAACACCATAAGTCAGTTGTTGGATTGAGTAAAAGGAACAAGAAAAATGAATAAATTAGGTAAACAGCTCGAACAACGTTTTTTTCGCTATCTTGCAATCGAAAGTCAAAGTGATGCAGCGGCAACGGTTGTGCCGAGTACAGAAGGGCAACGTGATTTAGCGAAATTGCTGGCAAAAGAGCTAGAAAGTTATGGCCTAAAAGAGATTTATATCGATGAACATGCAATTCTTTATGCTGTACGTCCGGGCAATAAACCTTCAGCACCTAAAATCGGTTTTGTCACCCATTTAGATACAGTCGATGTTGGTCTATCGCCAGTTATTAAGCCTCAAACACTTAAATATGAAGGCAAAGATCTGTGTTTGAATGCCCAAGAAGATATTTGGTTTAAAGCGTCAGAGCACCCAGAAGCGGCCCCTTATATCGGTGAAGAGATTATCTTTAGTGACGGAACGAGCGTACTCGGTGCGGACAACAAGGCCGCGGTTACCGTGGTTATGGAGTTAATGGATAAGCTGCAACAGGCAGATTTTGATTGCGGTGATATCTATATTGCCTTTGTTCCTGATGAAGAAATAGGGTTACGTGGCTCAAAAATCATGGACCTATCTCGCTTCAAAGTAGATTTTGCCTACACCATTGACTGTTGTGACCTCGGGGAAGTGGTGTATGAAACCTTTAATGCAGCGTCAATTGAGGTGACAATTAAAGGGGTGACGGCTCATCCTATGTCGGCAAAAAATGTACTATTGAATCCTATTCGTGTCGCACATGATTTTATCGGCTGTTTTGACCGTTTTGATACTCCTGAACATACCGAGCAGCGCGAAGGTTATTTCTATGTGACTGATTTAGTCGCAAATCCCGATAATGCAAAAATCAAAATGGCGATCCGCGATTTTGACCGAAACAGCTATGAAGCTCGTAAACGTTATATCGGTGAAGCGATTGAATTGATCCGAGCGCGCCATCCGAGAGCAAAAATTGATTTTAAAATCGAAGATGTGTACAGCAATATCAGTGATTCGCTCGGTGATGACCGTACGGCTATCGATTTAATTTTTGAAGCATTAAAAATTCAAAATGTTGAGCCTAAAGTGATCCCTATGCGAGGGGGCACAGATGGTTCTGCACTCTCTGCTCGAGGGGTTTTAACGCCGAATTACTTTACAGGTGCATTAAATTTCCACTCGCGATTTGAATTCTTGCCTCTCAGCTCGTTTGAGAAAAGCTATTTGGTATCAGAGAGTATCTGCCGTTTAGTCGGTCAGAAATAACCAATTAGTTTCTATTTATAATAATGTCATAGCCATGTATTTGCATGGCTATTTTATTTTAAAAGGATATCGCTTTTTTGACGTTATTTTTAGCATGTATTGATTCGTAGAATAATAAAGCAATCAGTTAATCACGAAACGAAAAGACTATATTTTATTTTGTAAAATTGCTATTTATGGAGGTTTATATGGGTGAGTCGTCATAAAATATAGAGAGAAAGATGATTAATATTATAATTATTGATAATAATAATATATTAATTCGTGGGCTTGATGCTATTTTTAGCCGACACAAACGATGTCATATTGTGGCTTCATTTCCTTTAATCGAACAAGCCATCTCCTGGAATCGGCAACAAAAAGCCAGCATTATCTTAATTAATAACGATAACTGCCAATTTGAATCATTAAAGGCGCTACAAACGCTAAGACGAACACAGCCTGATGTTGGTATTATTATTTATAATATCCACGCTCATTATTCATTCTTACTCAAAGCGCTCGATCTTGGGATCCAAGGTATACTAAGTGCCAAAATTGAAGTAAATGAATTCTTAGAAGCTATACAGGTGGTCAATGCGCGCAGCAAAATTATCTCACCAGACATTGCGCAATCTATTGCTTTAAAACGTATTAATCAGCATGAACAGACCGATCTCTATGAGTTATTGTCAACGCGTGAGTTAGAAATCATGTTGCTTATCACCCAAGGGATCCCCACAAAACAGATAGCACAGGTGCTAAATTTAAGCCCTAAAACAGTAAATACCTATCGATATCGAATGTTTGGTAAACTTAATATCCGTAGTGATGTAGAATTAACCCATATTGCCATTAGCTATGGGTTAATTGTAGCCAAACAGGGTTTATTAGGGTGTCAGAACAGTTTGAACCAAAAGCTTTCTTAAAGACAGTGACCAACCAACCCGGCGTCTATCGAATGTATGATGCTGGGGGAACGGTTATTTATGTCGGTAAAGCAAAAGATTTAAAAAAACGACTTTCCAGTTATTTCCGTACTAACGTCAGCAGCCGAAAAACTGAACAGTTAGTGAAAAATATCGCCTCCATTGACGTCACGGTTACACACACAGAAACAGAGGCGCTATTACTCGAACACAACTATATCAAGCTTTATCAGCCTCGCTATAACGTCTTACTGCGTGATGACAAATCCTATCCTTATATCTTTCTGAGTAAAGAAACGCATCCAAGATTATCGATGCACCGTGGTGCTAAGCATGCGAAAGGTGAATATTTTGGGCCATTTCCTAACTCTTATGCAGTAAGGGAAACATTGGCTTTGATGCAAAAGCTATTTCCTATCCGACAATGTGAAGATAGCGTCTACAAAAATCGTTCAAGGCCGTGCCTACAATACCAAATCGGGCGTTGTTTAGGCCCTTGTGTTAAGGGATTAGTGAGCGATGAAGAGTATGAACAACAAGTTAATTACGTTCGTTTATTTTTAACAGGTAAAGACCAGCAAGTATTAACTGGCTTGATTGAACGGATGGAAAAGGCCAGTCAAGCGTTACGTTTTGAAGAAGCGGCACGGTTTCGCGATCAAATTCAAGCGGTGAGGGCGGTAACAGAGCAACAATTTGTTTCTGGTGATAGCGATGACCTTGATGTGATTGGTGTAGCATTCGAGGCAGGGCTTGCTTGTATTCATGTGTTGTTTATACGGCAGGGGAAAGTGTTAGGAAGCCGGAGTTATTATCCTAAAATACCGGCTGACACATTACTTGAAGAAGTGGTGCAAACTTTTCTTGGGCAGTTCTATTTACAAGGAAGTGAAAATCGAACATTGCCCGGAGAGATCCTGTTAGATTTTGCGTTACCTGAGAAAACATTGCTGGCTGACTCACTATCGCATATCGCTGGGCGTAAAATTCAAATTCAAACTCAACCTCGTGGTGCAAGGGCGCGTTATCTGAAACTGGCACGGACGAATGCATCAACCGCGTTATTAACCAAGCTTGCACAGCAGTCCACAATCCATCAACGGATGTCATCACTAGCGAAAACAGTTGGGTTGGATTCAATCGCTCGAATGGAGTGCTTTGATATTTCCCATACGATGGGGGAACAAACCGTCGCATCTTGTGTTGTTTTCGATAAAAATGGTCCAGTGAAGTCGGAATATCGGCGCTATAACATTACGGGGATCACCCCAGGTGACGATTATGCTGCGATGCATCAGGTTCTTACTCGCCGCTATGGCAAGCATATTGATGAGAGTAAAGTGCCTGACATTATTTTTATTGATGGGGGGAAAGGGCAATTAGGCCAAGCAAAAGATGTGTTTAATTCTCTGGATGTGGATTGGGATAAAAATCGACCATTGTTAATTGGGGTTGCAAAAGGGAGTGACCGTAAAGCAGGGTTAGAGACGCTATTCTTTAAGCCAGAAGGGGAAGGGGTTGCGTTGCCGCCTGATTCACCTGCACTGCATGTGATCCAACATATACGAGACGAATCACATAATCATGCGATTACAGGCCACCGCCAGCGTAGAGCAAAGGTTAAAAATACCAGCGCGCTCGAATCTATTGAAGGTGTAGGACCCAAACGTCGTCAAATGCTACTAAAATATATGGGGGGCTTACAGCCGCTGAAAAATGCAAGTATAGAAGAGATAGCAAAAGTGCCCTCGATCTCATACGCGTTGGCAGAAAAGATTTATAATGCATTGAAACAGTAGGTGTCTTAAGGCACCATACTTATTAAATCCAATTTGGTCAAAAAGTTACTGAGCATGATGAAATTAAATATTCCTACGTGGTTGACCCTGTTCCGAGTCATTCTGATACCGTTTTTTGTGCTGGCTTTTTATTTACCAGTCAGTTGGGGGCCTTTTGTTTGCGCATTAATTTTCGTTATTGCGGCAGTAACAGATTGGTTTGATGGCTATTTAGCAAGGTTATGGAAGCAAACAACCAAGTTTGGGGCATTCCTAGATCCTGTTGCCGATAAGGTGATGGTGGCAACAGCATTAGTGCTTGTTACGGAAAGTTTTGATGTTTGGTATGTCACTTTACCCGCCGCGACGATGATCGCTCGTGAAATTATTATTTCTTCGTTAAGAGAATGGATGGCTGAGATAGGCAAAAGAAGTAGTGTTGCCGTGTCATGGATTGGTAAATTTAAGACAACAGCCCAAATGATCTCTTTAGTTGGGTTATTGTGGCGTCCAAATTTGCTTATTGAGAATCTTGCTATCGCATTATTGTATGTTGCAGCTATCTTAACGTTCTGGTCAATGTATCAATATTTGAAGGCAGCATGGTCAGATTTGAGCGAAGCTTGATCGAAATGATTGAAAAAACAGCGAACGAACGGTTTTGAGTGATTTTTTTAAATATTTGTGTTGACTCAAAATGTGAAATCAGTAGAATGCAACGCATCGAACGGCAACGAGGTTTACGAAAAAAAATAAGTAAATCAGCCAGTTTGAAAAGCGAAAGCTGAAAGGCGGGAATAGCTCAGTTGGTAGAGCACGACCTTGCCAAGGTCGGGGTCGCGAGTTCGAGTCTCGTTTCCCGCTCCAAATCTCAGTAAGAGATTGAGAAGAAGGCGCGTTAGCAAAGCGGTTATGCACCGGATTGCAAATCCGTGTAGCTCGGTTCGACTCCGGGACGCGCCTCCAAAATTCAGCCCAGGTGGTGAAATCGGTAGACACAAGGGATTTAAAATCCCTCGGCCTTTAGGCTGTGCGGGTTCAAGTCCCGCCCTGGGCACCAAATAAAAACCCCGTTGAATAACAACGGGTTAGGGAAAGAAAAGAGCGACCTTTAAGGTCGCTTTTTTTGTGCTCTAAATCACACTTCATAATACTTTCAGAATATCCTTTCAGAATATAAATTTCACACTCAGAATTTTTATGCATTATTTCTGATTACCTACCACGGGTACAATTTCTACTTTTCTATCATATCGAGCCGTTTGCCCTATATTCTTATGTCCTGATATTTTTTGCTTCTCTTGCAATGTGCCATCGAGGTCAGAGATCCCTTTAGCTTTCAAATCATGAAAGGTAAAGTCAAAAGATAGTTCAGGATTATTAATGGCTGCTTGTTCTTTTGCTTTTCTCCATCGACTATTAAATCCATCACGTGTATAGGCGCGGCCATTTTGTTGATGAACAATAAATAAACTGGATACACCATCATCAAGGGGAAGGCCAGTTGCCATTGTGATAACCGCTCTCAACCTATCAGACCAGCCTTTAATTTGACTCTTACCAGTTTTTCCTTGCTTAATATAAATACCCGCTTCCATGAGCTGATCTTTTTTTAGTGATAAAACGTCTTGCTGCCGAGCGCAACACAAATAAGCGAGTTCCATAGCAACTTGTACTAATAATGGCGCAGATTGGTATAACGCGTCATATTCTCTATCTGTGATGTAACGTTCTCTCGCTTTTTCTTTGAATTGCTTAACACCTTGGCATGGATTTAGCTTTACCATTCCTCGTTCATAACCCCAACGGAATACACGAGACATAAACGTTTTTTCTCTATTGGCCTGAATTCGGCTTTTTAAACCCCGCCTATCCATATATTTACGGATATGTTCCGGCTTAATGTTGTTTGGATTCATTTTCCCAAATACAGGTAATACTTTATTTGAATATTTGTGATAGTCCTTTTGTGTTTCTTGTGATAATTCGATGAAATCAGCAGATTTTAAAAATTGCTCAACAAGAGAATTAAAGTTATCTGTATTTTTTTCATCGTTAATATACTTTTCATAGTGTGCCCAAACTTCGGCGACACTACTTTCAAGTGAACATAATCTTACAGTACCACCATTTATAGGCTTGAATTCAAAGGCTGAACGCCCTCTATAAACACGTTTTGGATAGCAATTATCTTCGGGGTTCTTTCTTGTTCTTGACATTACATAGCCCCGAAATTTGGTTCTTCTTGAGTTTGTGCTTGCGACCGCTTAGATAACGGGTTTTGAAAGTGTCCCCATGTTGTTCTAGGGTGACCATCAGGGCGCTTAATAAAGAAAATACCCGCATGTTCTAAAGCTTTGCATTGTTGGGATGGTCGCTGATAACCTGTTAATTCAATCATTTCCTCATGAGTGATAATGTCATGATCGCTTTTCATTTTGGTCTTGCCTCATCATCAATAAAATTAGTAAATCAGCGGTATCACAAGCGCGTTTTATATCCGCTTCGGTTAATTGCTTGTTTTTAACGCTTGCTGCCAATCTGCCTAATTTAATATCGAAATCCGTTAATAACTGCTCTTCGGGTTTCCAAGGTTGTAATTGCATGGTGTTAACTCGTTTGGTCGTTGAGAAAACACCATGCTAGTTAGAAATAAAAAATAAAACTGATTACGCTTAATCAATTATTGGCTCGGATAATAGCCTCGACGGGATAGCATTCAGCAACCTTACCTTCACTAACTAACAATTCTCTATCTACTAAACAGTTGATCTCATCAGGGTAGATATAGCCATAGGGTTCAAATTCACAATTAATAGCGCTGCAAATCATCAGGAATAAACCAAACATTATTGTTTACCCCTCTGTTGCTGCACGGCCGTAGGTTGAATTTCAATTTTGATATACGCAGGGAAGTCATAAGAAACTGTGCAGCGTCTGTCCGTTGAAATAAAACCGTACGATCCATCGGGTAGGGTGATTTTTACTTCTTGGTCTTTTTGATGTTGGTGTCTTAGCATTGGTCTTGCCTCTTGGTTTCTTTGCTTCTAATTGCAATCTTCAGTCTTGCCAACTGCAAAACTGCATCTTTATATTCTTCTGGGGCGTTGGCATAGAAACGATTAATAACGCCGTGTTCAGATTTTGTAATGCTCATTAAGTTTTCAATATCACAATTCAGAGGATTGCAATCGATAAACTTAATAACATGTCCTTTAGGGACAGGACCATTATGTTTTTCCCATACTAGAATATGTTTATGTTTCCATGTTCTAGGATGCGCTATTTTGACTTTGATGTATCCATCAGTAGTAATAACCTCGGTACCAATAGGTTGGTAATTATGAGGTATATTGTTCTTTTTAAATGATCTTGAATTTGCAGTGGTTAAACCTTTTTTACCTTTGTTTACTGGAATGTGACCTTTTGGAAACGCGCCAGATCTGCCTGTTTTAAGCTTTAGTCGCTTTCTAAAACTATTCATTGCATCCTTAGATCGTGAGCAATTAAATTCTTTATTGAAAGCCAATGTTAATTTATCTAATGGCAGTAAATAGTTTTGACGCATCCAATCACACATAGCATCAGTATGAATAAAGCGGGTCATTTTTTTACTTCCAGATATTTAGGTGTATCCCGAATTCGACCTTCATCAGTCATACGTTTTACTGCGATGGCCAACTTGCCATTTTCAACAATTGAAGCAGCAACCTCAGTAACAGCCTTAGCTCTATTGATTTCATGCTTCAATTCGTCTCCTTTAAGGTCTTCATCAGAGAGCCTTTCAAGCTGAGCGAATAAATGGTTGTGCAAATCTTCTAAATTATTCTTCATAATCAATACTCCGTGACATGTCACACTAGTGTAAAACTGTTGAACTGGTTGGCGCGTTTAGCTGTAGTAATAATGCTTTTTGTACCTGTGACAGCATTTGACGCTCTTGTTTTGTGACATCTTCCGTTGACGCTGTGGACCATTCGATGCTTGATTTATTACTGTCTTTGTCGTGGTTGATGATGATTTCTAATTTCATGGCCATAATATTATTTCCTATAATGCGCCCATTTCTGAGCGCTAAAAGCTATTAACGAACTTGCAAAGTACGCTCACCGATTTCGAGATGTGCGCCAGCCACTTTTTTGCCTTTTTCAATTGCTTCTTTAATGGCTTTTTTGTCCGGTGTAGTTACCACTTGAACTTGAACCAAGTCATTAGGAAGTAAATCCTCGTTATCAATGACAACAGAGGTTGATCCTTTACGTGCAGTAAACGTATTTTTAAGGGTTTTTAGATTGTCTAACCCCGCTGCCAACAAGCAGGTTAAAGCATATTTTTTTAAGTTTTTAGCCTGATTTTCGAATGATTTTTTACGTTCAGATAAGCGCTTAGATTCTTCCTCTAGTGTTTTTGCTTGCCCTTCAATATTGCGAACATGAACCATGATTGCATCTAACTTATCGCCTAGCTCGCCCTCAATACCTTCTAATGTGTCAGCGATTTCTTCAGGGGAAAAATTACCAACTTCAACAAGCTGCTGTAGCTTTTCATAGCTTGCAGCAAGTGCAATAGCAGTAGTCTTGGTCATTAGATTGCCTCTTCTTTCTGTTTAAGTAGATCTATACACTCTTTTTCAATTTCATTTAATCGACGTAACCTGCCTGATAAATATTTTGCGTACTCTTTGTCACCGCGATCTTGTGCTAACTTAATGTGTGTTGATATTTCACGAGTAAGGGTAGATGCAATACCGCGTAATTCATTTTGTGTAACAGCGCTGCGCATGGTTTCTGTATGCTTAGTAAATTTATCGTCTAGCTCTTTACGAACGCGAGTCACATCTTCAGCGTTATCCGTCGCCGCTTTGATTTCGTACTCGAGCTTATTGCTTGCAACATATTCAGGGTTATCGTGCATACCCATAAACACATCAGAGCTAAAGCCGAGCATTGATAGTGCTTTTTTGATTGCATCAGTGAGTGATTTTTTAATCACTTCGCTATCAGTTTTAAGACCATACTGTGTTTGATATAGGTATGGTGTGGCGCCATAGCTTTCGAATTCTGCACGTGTGCCATTTGGCGTTATGTACCAGAATTTGATTTTTACGGAATGGTTTTTCTCACAAAATAATGAGCCATCTCCGTTTCGTAGGAATCGTGTTGCAACCTGTTTATTGCGTTCATCAAGAACTGGTTCGGTAAGGGGTTTACCGTCTATTAATTTCTCTTCAATAACTTCATAGTTCCAGCCAGAACCAATAGGACCAAATATCTCCGTTGCACGCATGATCATATAGGTTCCGTTGATACTAGTACCTATGAATCCCATACCTTCTAAAGGTTTGGTAAAACGTGGATCAGTACGCTGTACCCGTTTCCAGATATTAAGATGATCGTTATTATCCTTTAGCACATCATCAATGACTGCCGCGCGTTGTTCGAAATCATCTTGTGGTGCCGTCATTTCAATTATTGGTATTACAACCGATGTAGGCTCTTTAGTTGGTTCAACAACGGCTTCGGTAGCCGTACTTTCTTCAACATTAACAGGCTCTTTTTTCTTGCGCGTGCGTTTTGGCTTTTCTTCAATAACAGGTGGTTTTTCTTCGATTACTGTTGATGATTGTTCATCGTTAGCAGGTTTATTAACTAAGTTATCAACTGAAAAACGGCCGTTACCGAGTGCTGTTACTTTGGGTTGATTGGTACCGAGTTTCGAATCAATAAACGCTTTACGTGCATTTGCATCACTTAGTAATTCAGTTCGTTCGCGAGCTTCTGTGATGAGTGAAAAAATTTTCTCACGAGGAATGTCGAGAATGTCGGGATAGATACGCAAACTCATTGACCAGCGTTTCCATGCGTTGTCATCGTTGCTGATCAGTTCTTTAGCTCTGCGAACATCAGAACCTTTCACGTCATCGATATCAACATTACTTAACAGTGCGAGCGCGATTTCAGTATCAAGCATCGCGTAATCGCGTTTTATCACCTGTTCTTCATGTGCCGTTTCAACTTCTGATTTGGGCTCTTCAATTAACCAATTGTTACCTAACCCGATCGCATCAATAACGGAAATATCATCATCAGCAAACTCAAAAACAGCATTAGCAATTTCATATGTTTGCTCTGCATCCATCGAATCTAGCTGTTTTATTTTTCCTAAACCTTCTGCGATATTGCGAATTTTAGGTTGCTCTTTGCTTTCGTTAACAAAGCTTACCGCTTTACTGACATCAGAACGGGTGAATTGCGTTTTATTGAATAACAAAATAGCAGCGATACGAATAACGACATTTATTTTGTTAAAATCTTCATATTGAACAGGTACCCATTTTTCACCATCGAATTCATTTTCAAGCGCAAACTTCTCGTCGAACTTATCGAGAGCAGGGCGAGGAGATCCGAGTGCATCTTCACAAATAATCGGCTCATCGATATTAAAGTTATCCATTGAATCAGGATATTCTTCAGATAGTTTGATCATCGCCGTTGCAGCAGCAATTTTGGCATTAGCTGCATTGAAAGCGATTGTTAAAGGTACAGCACCGTTCGTCCGAGCGTCGATAGTCGGCTCGAATACACAGATAAAAGTTTTCATTGGTCTTGCCTCTTAGTAAGGAATTTCTTCGTCGATTTTTGAAATTGGTTTGCCTTCTACACAGAGCAGCATTTGGATCTGGTCTTCCAGTAAACTGGATTTTACCTGCGCATCAGCAAGTATTTTGTTTTGCTCTGAACGTAATGATTCAATCTCGGCAGTGACCAATTGCTTAGTTGTAAGCTCTTGGAATTGGATCTCAACGTTGCATTCAGATACAACAAAGCCTAAGCCAGAATCAATATCATATTTGAATGTAGAAGGGCGGTATCGATATGAACCGTCAAATTGCTTTTGTGCGTGGATATATAACGTAACACTTAAGGTTTTAGGTTGTGCTTTCATAGCAGCTCCTTTAAAATAACGGTGATCAGTGATTTATCATTGGTCTTGCCTCTTCTAGCGTTTGGTCGCGCTAGTAGAACTCCAGATAGCTTTGGTCAGCGATTCTGGGTAAAATAGCCCACTTCGGTGGGTTTTTTTACGTCTTCATCAAACTCAAGAGTTGCAATTTTATTGTCGGCACAACAGTTGAATACTGTTTCTGGAAATGCTTCAAATAACGCAATAATTCTGTCTAATTTAATATTCTTCATTTCATTCTTAGCTACACACATAATTGTCTCCTGTCATTTATGATGTTGCCCGTCTTTCCGAGCAGTCAGGTCAGTTCTTGCCTCGATCGTGGTCGATGGTCTTGCCTAGCTTTGGTCTAAAAGTTTTCCCTGGTACTGCTAAAAAATTGCCGTTACGCCGTGGTAACCATGAAAGGTCGCGGTGAGAGCTTTGGTTCTCCTCCGACATAACGGCAAAAATAAATCTGGTTTGAACACTTACCTGAACACTTGCTGTGTTGTGTCTTGGTGTTATGTATATTAGCAATGCTATTTTTTGTGTCAATAGCATTGCTAATATTTTAAATACAAAAAAAGCCACTATAATTAGCAGCTTTCTTAACTAGTTGTTTTTTCTAAGCAAAATCAATCATTTTGATAGGAAGGGATTTTATTACTTTGCCAATTATTCGTAGGTCATGCATTTCTGATTCTTCGATATAGAAAGTTTCATAGGCCGAATTATCGGATTTTACGGCTAATTTTCTGCCTTTGACTCTCTGTAATCTTTTAATAAACAATGAATTTTCAAAGCTAAAAACGTAAACGCCATCACCATCAAAAAACTCATTGTGCGTATCTACAAACACGACATCTCTAGGATTAATAGCAGGTGACATACTATCACCACTGATATTAATCATCTCAATACCTTTTAAACTTTTTCTACCAAATAGCTCAAAAACTTTTTCAGGTGAGAATTCAATAGATTTGATTGTGTCGGGAAAATCATTGTTTATAAAGCCACTAGGACCAGCTTTGGCGTATATATCCATTAGCTTCAAAGTATTGTGCTCACTGCGAGTGGATAACTGCGATTGCTCAGCGGTATTTTCTTTTTTCGTTGAACGAACAAAATCTAATAAAATTTTTAATTCAGGCTTTATATCTTCAGGATCTACTTGTAGGAGCGATGCAAATTTTAAAGTTGTATCAGTGTTTAACGCTGTTCGACCATTCAGATATTGACTGACAGCTCCTTGAGTAGTAAAGCCTAACGACTCCGCAGCTTTTTCTTGGGTTAAGCCGAGAGACTCTCTTTTTGCTTCCCAGATACGACGAAGGTTCTGGGCGGCAATCTTATCTGAATCTGAAATTTTTCTGTTCATAGATGTTAGTTTATTTGTATTACTAATATTTTTCTAATAGCACTGCTATTGATCTATTGAATTAGCATTGCTAATATTTATTCACCAGAACATAGGAGGTGAAGAATGAAATTACATTTGTATTTGAAACAACAAAAAATTAGCCAGTCGGACTTTGCTCAATTGGTAGGTGTTACCCAAGGTTATATTAGTCAAGTTATTGCTGGTAATTATGTTCCTAAAGGACGCAAGGCAATTGAATGGGCGTCAAAAACTAACTGGTTAGTGACCCCGCATGATTTAAATCCAATCGACTACCCGAACCCTCACGATGGCCTCCCAAGTGAGCATCTAGTATTACAAGTTTCAAATTAAAAAACTGATTACGCTTAATCAATTTTGCGACAGGAGACGCGAGTAGATGAATTTTGATATCGATATTGTTCGTTCCGAGGTTGAGAGCTGGGCCTCAGAACAAGGACAAGAACACGTAGCGATTGAAATCAGTCGTGCGTACTTACAGATCATCAGAGACAAATCACAAAGCAGGTTACATGTGATTGAAGACGAACAGGGCAGGGCAGATTGGAAAGCAATAAATAACAACCGACAGCAAATTTTTCGGTGGTTACGAGGAGATTCTGCGGCATCGATGCGAAAGATAGCTGAGTTAATGCCGGCGATACAAATCGCGTTACCGGCTTCGAGGTTAGCTCGAGTACGTGGCGACACGAAAAATTATTTAACGTCAGTGGCGATACAACTTTTTGCTGATGCGATCAGTGAAATTTTATTAGAGGGGCGTGACATGTCACATCGAATAAATAATGCCATTAACGCACTTAATGCAATATCACGCCCGACAAGCATGCACTAATTCAAGAGGCAAGACCAATGCTAAGAACAATTGAGAAAATCACATATCGCAATGGTTTTTTGTTGAACGGAAAACCGGCTGATAGAGAGAAAGTCGAAGATGTTTTCGAAGGTAGACGAGCAGCTGCTCTGAGCGTTTGGGAGCAGTACGAACAACAAAAGCGGAAGCTGCTTTTAGAAAAGCTCACACCTGAGCAGTACCAAAACGCGTGTCGTGACATTGCCAAAGCGCTGGGGGTGTGAAGTGAGCATGACCTTAATGGCTAAAGCCATGTCAATTCGGGTGGGGAATCCGTTGCGAAAACTGGTACTTATCAAACTAGCTGATAATGCGAATGATAAAGGGGAATGTTGGCCTTCATATCAACATATCGCTGATCATTGCGAATGCAGTAAAAGTGCAGTACGTAGTCATATTGAGGCTTTAATCGACATGGGTTTCTTGGTAAAAGAAAATCGATTAGGGGTTAATAATGGTAAAGGTAATACATCAAATATTTACTATTTAGATTTAACTACCCCTGTGTCATCAGAAAGCATAGCCCCTGTGCCGCCAAAAAACATAGCTATATCAGGTGGTGATAGCCCTATGCCACCAAAAAGCATAGCTATGCCGTCAGATGACAGACCCCCTATGCCGTCAGATGGCACCAGAACCAGTCACTCTTTTGAACCAGTCAATGAACCTATCATAGAACCTAATAAATTCCCCCTTACCCCAAAAGGGGAAAAGGGAGAGAAAAAAGTAAAATTCGATCCATTGTCAGCTAAACCAGAAAATGTGAGTGACGAAGTTTGGTTAGATTGGATTAATTTCCGCAAGGAGATTAAAAAACCGCTGACCGAAACCATGTGCAAGCAGCAAGCAAAAAAATTAGCGAAGTGTTCTGATGCCGACGCTGTGATTTGCAATTCAATTGCAAATGGTTGGCAGGGACTATTTCCTGAGAAAGCTTTGGCAAATTCTAGCAAGCCAAATTCACACACTGGATTTGCAGACAAACACTATGAATCTCATGATCCACACTGGCTTGTTGGAGGTGAAAATGTCTGAGCAAGATTTATTGGTTAGCGTAAACATTCCCCCACGCTTTGCTAACGCATCTTTTGAGACATTCAAGACAGCTACACAGCCGGTTAAACATAACCTCACTGTGTGCAAGCAATACGTTGCGACATGGGAAGATCGTAAAAATGCAGGCGAGGGTTTGTTGCTATGTGGAACACCAGGCACAGGCAAAACGCATTTAGCGGTATCGATAGCGCGAGCAGTGGTTGAGGAATATCAGCAATCCGTATTTATCACCACAGCGGCAAGGATCATCCGTGCATTTCGCAGAGCGTGGGATAGCCATTCTGAATTTAGCGAATTGGATGTCTTAGCAAAATATTGTGAACAGGATTTATTGATCATCGATGAGATTGGCGTTCAGTACGGTACTGACTCTGAGCGTAATATTTTGTTTGAAGTCATTAATAATCGCTATGAGGATTTATTACCGACGATTCTGGTGAGTAATTTACCGATGGATGAGCTTTCTGAAATGCTTGGTGAACGTGCAGTAGATCGATTATTACAAGGTGGTACGGTGCTAACGTTCAATTGGCCCACTTATCGTAGAGGTAATCACTCATGATGAATGAACGAGACCTTGAAGGTGCGGTGATCAGTGGTTTTTTAGCCGGTGGAGCCTCTCAAGATGCTTATGAAGTATTAGCCACATTACCTGAGGAGGCGTTTAGTTCATGTTATTACCGCCGTGTTTATCAGGAAATCAAAAAACAGGCATTAACTAGCTCGCTAATAGATCCGTTTTTTATTGCTGACTCACTCGGGGATAAAGGTGATTTAGCTAACCTACTTGAGCTTGCAAATTCGCCAGTTTGGAAAGCAAATTTAAAAGGTTACGCTTCAAAAGTACACAGTTACTTTCGTGTGCGCCAAGCCGTGCAGCTGATAAGCAAGTATCAAACTGCAATCACAGAAGCGAGTAATCACGAACAAGCCGAAGAATTCATTAGTCAATTTGCCAATCAAATGAGCCAACTGACCACAGGTAATCAAAATTTGTTACCCGTTCATCTAGATACCCTCATTGAGGGATGTGTTGAAGTCCTCGAGCACAGAAATTTAGGTGAAGATGTTAGCGGTATGATCAATACAGGTATAGAGGCCTTAGATGAAAAAATAGGGGGCTTCAACCCGACTGACTTGGTGTTGATCGGCGGTAGACCAGGAATGGGTAAGACTGAATTAGCGCTAACCATGATTGAGGGTATGACTCGTGATGGTGGCGGAGCGTTGTTGTTTTCTATGGAAATGGCGAATCAGCAAATTGCAGAGCGTATGATCGCCGGCTCATCTCAATTATCTGTATCAACTCTGAGAAAAGGGAAATTATATGATGAGGATTGGGCGAGATTAGAGTCAGGGCTAAGACATTTAGTAGGTCGAGATATTCACATCATCGATGCAAACAATTTAACGGTTGAGCAAATATGCGCGATTAGCGAAAACCATAAACGGAAACACCCGAATTTAAAAGGCGTTTTTGTCGATTATTTAGGTTTAATTAAAAAGCCAAAAGCAGAGCGTAACGACCTCGCTATAGCAGCAATTTCAGCTGGGCTAAAAGGGCTTGCTAAGAGATTGCATACTCCGACTATTGCTTTGAGCCAGCTATCACGAGATGTAGATAAGCGACCGTTAAACCAACGTCGACCGGTAGCTGCTGATTTGCGCGACTCTGGTAGCTTAGAACAAGATGCCGATTATATTTTATTCACCTATCGTGATGTGGTTTATAACCCGAATAGCCCCGCGAAAAATTATGCTGAGGTTATCGTAGATAAAAACCGCCACGGTGAAACGGGTACGATTTACCAAGAATTCAAGAACGGCCACTACCTGCCAACCGACCAAATTACTGCAGCGGAAGTGTCCAGAATGCAACAGCAATCGCAGGGCGGTAAAACTCGCCGCTATGCAGAGAAAGCGTTTTAAAAGACCAAAAGAGGCAGACCATGATAATCAAAGACCCCATCACACACGAATCACTCGTGCGTGATAACAAACCTATTTTTCCTGATGATGGTTGCGACTATTCGCAATGTCATATCGATCGCCTTCACGCAGCTGCACGAGCGAGAACTAAGGCTCCATATCAACCTGAGTTAAAACCACAAAAGAGGTAGTCATGTCAGCGCAATCAAGTTACTTGCCTGATGGACTTCCTCATAACCGTGCTTTGTGGCCAGAAAAGTATCGCGAACTGGAACAGCTTGATTTATTGGCTAGCCGGCTAATTCGGCAATTGAAAAATCGCAAAATCTACAGGGAGCGCGTGCTGGTGGAAATTGAGAAAGCACATGAGGTACATCGGGAATTTTTTAGAGATAGGTTAAATTATTGGCGTGAGGTGATGAAGGTATAAAGCGCACACACTTGGAAAAAATAAAATCGTTCCCATCATATAACTACAAGCTTTACAGCGGATATAAGGCCGTTTAGTCATAAGGTTATTAAATGTAGTTAGTTGGGGTAAAAATGAAAAAGTCGGTTTATAAAGCAAGTGGTTTATGGAACCAAACGTCTTTCATAACTCTTTTTGTCGCAACAAGCGAAAAAGATGTACTTTCAACAATAGCATTTTGGGCAAATCTAGGTGGCGCTAGAGTAGATGAGTTATCTATTGAGCGTTATTGCTCAGTGCATTAACCGAGTTGATATGAAGAGGCAAGACCAATGGCAAAAACTGCAGCAGAACGCAAAGCCGAACAGCGTAAGCGTCAAAAGGAATCAGGTGTTACTAAAATAGAGTTATTTCTTGATGAGCAAGAGTTAGAAATGCTTCAAAGAAATTGCGCATTACGTAGACCAGGAAGAGATCCCTACGATATAGGTGAATATCTTTCTATGTTGATTAGAATTGATGACCGTTCAGTTATATCTTTGGTTGCAGAACTAAATAAACGGCGTTGTAAAAAATGTAATGAACAACTACCGGTGGATAAATGTTGTCTTAGTGGTAGTGCAGAGTGTTGGATCACAAAGGGCTGGCATGATCTGAAGTTAATTATTTAATAAAAATATTATTTAATAATATAATAAGCAGGTAATGAGTTGCATTCTGCTTATTATATATTTTATTTCCCGAGACGGATTTCGGGGATCTTTATATTATTAGAGAATATCATCACTTCTCCCCCAGTCTTTTTTTCATGTGCTGTATATTGTAAATCATACTCTTTAACTCTGAATTTATTATAGATATTTTTTATTTCCTCATGATTATCATAAGATACAATCCAGTATGGATAATTAGTACTGGCCAGTGCATTCATGACTGCTACATGATCATCATGGTCATAAAAATTACGGTATAAGCCTTGGCCTTTAATATAGTATGGAGGGTCAAGATAAAGTAGTGTTTTTTCAGGTGATTGTACAGGTAAAGATTTTAACAAATCTATGGTATCTAGATTATATATATGAATTCTAGATGAATAATTAGCGATTTTTTCTATTCTTTTTAGTAGTTCATTTTTATTAAATCTAACATCTAATTTCCATTTTCCTGACTGTGATTTCCCTCCGATAACACCAGCTTTTAATATTCCTGAACGATTAGTTCTGTTCAAAAAAAATGTTGCAAAACCAATTTCCAATGTGGAATATTTATCGGTGTTTAATAAAACGTCTTTCTGTTTTTCCCAATTTTCAATATTAATTTTTGCATCATGGACGAGTTTACTGAAATTTTCAGTATTATTAAGGATAGAGTCCCAAAAGCTATAAATAGCAATATCAATATCATTTATGTGAATATGTCTAACATATTCTTGCAGGAGAAGTTCTAAAGCGACCCCGGCTCCACCTGCATAAGGCTCAATATAAGAACCGTCATTGAGTGAGTTTTCATCAATTAATGATTTAATATAATAAGATAGTTTACCCTTTCCCCCAGGATAACGTAGCGGAGTGTAGAACATTTAAACCATCCATTTCGTGAAATTTATTAACAGCCTAATTGTATTGCAAGATCAATAAGATGTCTAGCTTAGCATCTTATTGATCTTGTGGTGGTTACTTCCAAATTTCCTCTAAAAGGCGTTGAAAATTATCCCATTCAGTATTTACAACTTCTTTTGTTGGTAAAAAACTAGGGTTGTGGACATACTGCTGTAATGAACCGCTAGCTTTAGTTATTTGACTTGACGCGGCCTTAACAGCAGTTGCTTCATAACCAGTTAACTGTTTATTTTTTTGTAGATAACTAGCACAAAGTACTACTTTATCATGTAAACCAGGCTCTCTTGTTCCTTTATTATCTTTCTTAAATTCACTAGAAAGTTTATTTTCTTCACAAAAAATAGTAACAGATAAATCTATGAAAATTCTGAGCATTATTGAAATTGATATAGGAGCTTCATCGAATGAAAGATTTCGTTTTAGCTCATTAAAAATTCTTGAGCATTTCTTATGGCTGCCAAAATTAAATTTAACATTAGAAGGTATTAGATTATTTCTATTCGATTTAGGAGGGCGGGTAATTTTAAAATCTTTATCATCTAGATTTGAGTCAGCTTCGTTGGGATTATCTGTTGGATTACTATTTGAATTATCAGACTGTGTCACTATAGGTTCAAATGAGGACGGTGTAAGTGCTGAAGACTCTTTTCCTGATTTTGGATTATCGGTATTATTCTCTGTTTTTTCGTGAGCGTTATCTTTATTTGCTTCATCCATTATTCTCCATGGCTTAGGCTGCAAATATGAGCTATTGGAAATACCCACATCAATAATAAAATCTGATCTATCAGCTTTACTCCTAATTCGATTTACTGTAAACAGTGCTTTTCCGCTATCATCCTCCTCTATCATGGAGTCAATAATCCTACGTAATTGTTCTATAAACCGAGAGTGAGGTTGTTTACAATACAAATATCCATCAATAACCTCTATATTCATAATATTACGTACCTGAGGATCATCAAATAAACGACTTATATTAGTTATTTTTAGATGTTTTTTACACTTATCTTTCGTTTTTTCATCAAAGTTAATTTGTATACTTTCAAGTATTTGATAACCAAAAGATAACTTCCCATTTCTATTAAGATATCTTGCTTTCTCTGGAGCAGTCCACTCAACTCGTCCAACACCGTTATTTTGTCCTGTATGCTTTATATTTACCCAATGATTATAAGAGTCATCATCAAAAACTACACAATTCTCAATATTAACTATATCTGTTTTTACTGTGAGTCTTATTTTTTCAAAAATTTTCTTGAACCTATCATTTGGCGATAGTTCAGGTTCCAATAATAGTTTTAATGCGGTAATTCTGCGATTTCCTTCCATTACTGTATAAAAATTAGGTGTCTCATCATTTTTTAGGACAAGAATGTTTTCAGTAGGGTCTAGACCTTTACTTGCAATATCTTTCGCAAGATTAATGATTTTTTCGGATTGAATCTCTAACATTTTAGAGATCGCATCTCTCTGGTTATCTGCGGAATCAGGAAATCTAGGATTATTAATATCTAAAAGTAATTTATTTACTTTTATTGTTTTTCTCTCGCTCATCTCTATTTATTCCTTAAGTAGAGTAAAAATATAAATTTAGCTTATGATACATTGTTTTTCATTCAGGATAAATATGCTATAATCTTTATTGGTCTGAACACCCAATCCTAAAACACTTGCTGTGTCTACTGAGAGAAAAAGTATGGCACAGCATAGCTTTATCAAAATGTCTAACGACACTCTTGTACCGGCTAATCCCGCTGCGAGAGATTTTCTACATTCAAAAATCAAGTGCGGCGATGTGCTTTATGCTGAGTTTAAGAAGGCACGTAACCCTCGCTTCCATCGCAAATACTTCGCATTACTTAACCTCGGATATGAATACTGGGAACCAACCGGCGGTACAGTTTCGCCTGAAGAAAAAGAACTCGTTCGTGGGTACGTCAAATTCCTCGCTTACTACACCGATAACGACGATGCCCTCCAATCTGCTGCTGATGTTTATCTCGATGAGATAGCACAGAAACGCGCTCACAATATTTCAGCAACCAAATCCTTTGATGCTTTTCGCTATTGGGTGGTCGAACAATCTGGCCATTATGAAACGTTCGAAATGCCAGACGGCAGCCTACGCCGTGTAGCCAAATCAATTAGCTTCGCCAAAATGGACGATTTAGCTTTTGGCGAACTATACAAAGCCACACTCGATGTGCTTTGGAACTTCATTTTATTCCGTAAATTTCCCACCCAAGAAGCTGCTGAAAATGCGGCGGCTCAGTTATTAGATTTTACCTAGAGGCAAGACCAATGACTAAAAAATCAAAGACCAAAGAAGATAAACAGTGGCTATCAGATGTAGCAGAACTTGGCTGTATTTGCTGTCGAAATATGGGGTATGGAGCAAGCCCCGCGGAAATCCATCATGTAAGAACGGGGCAGGGTATGGCTCAACGAGCTAGCCATAAAGATGTATTGCCATTATGCCCACCTCACCACCGCGCTAGCTATGATACTGGTTTTCATGCGGCGCCTAAAACGTGGCAAAAAATTCATGGTACCGAGGTCGAGTTACTCGAGCAAACAAAAAGAGAAGTTATGGAGCTGCGCTCATGTCGAGTATAAAAAGTATTTCTGATGGTCTGGCATTAGACAAAGACCGTGAGGTTTGGCTACAAAATTGGTTATCGTTATTCGGAGCCTGGGTTTATAGCGGGCGCTTAGAAAAGCGGCAAAGTAGTATGATTGCTCAATTTATGGCTACTGTAGAACGTAGGGATTATCCAGATAGGCCAATGTGCAACGATGATGATGGGCTGTTAATTAATAGTGTGGTCAATCTAATTTATGATCTCGATACAGAAGCTTTTAAGATGCTAATTAGCCGGTATGTGTACTGCGCCTCAGATAGGTCGATAGCTAGATGTCGCCATCAAAACTATGAGCGTCGAGTTATGACACGTAGGAATGGATTACCTAGAGAAAGGATACCATCAATGTCTACATGCCGGCGCGAGGTGGATGAAATATTAAAAGCCGCTGAGTATTTATTGTACCAACCGCTGGTGGATGCATTTAAAAATAGAGAGAAAGAGGCAATATTGAAGCGAAATAGCAAAAACGTGTTGACTTCTTTGAACTAATGAGCCACTATTTTAAGGTAAGTTGCCATTTTAGTAACTTCACCAACTAACCCAGCCAATACGCTGGGTTTTTTACTTTTAAAAGCAAGTAAAGCTTGCTGTCACCTTTGTTCAGAGTTACATGTGTATTCACGACCAATAAACGACCAAAGGTATAAAATATCATGTTAAAACATAATGGTATGACAGAAGAGGCAAAGCTTGTTTTAAATGCGGTTACAGGTGAACCTGCGACAGTCGGTGAAGTTTCTCAATTTACTGAACTAACAAATTCTTGTTGTCAGTTAATACTGACACAGCTTTCAATGGCTGGACTTATCAAAGAAAACGTCAAAGAAAGAACATATCAAAATATCTAAAACTGTGAAAATGGGCGACTGTAAAAGTGTTGGTAGCACTCTTACAGTCATTCGCCCGTTCCGCTAGATCACGGACAAACTAAAGCCCACCGCTTATGTGCACAAAGCATGGTGAAGCTTATCAAAAAAGGTTTCCCTGATCTATGAAAAATACTGTAAATTTAAACAGTGTCAGTTTGGTCAATGATGACTCACTCAGCTACATAAAAACACTTCCAGACAACTGTATTGATTTAATTGCAACTGACCCACCTTATTTTCAGGTTAAGTCATGTAATTGGGATAATCAGTGGGAAAACGTCACTGCATATTTATCGTGGCTTGATGAAATGCTTGCGGAATTTTGGCGCGTTCTGAAGCCAAACGGTAGCTTATATATGTTTTGTGGTTCAAAGCTGGCTGCTGATACGGAATTATTAGTGCGGGAGCGGCTCGATGTGCTTAACCATATTATCTGGGCTAAACCATCGGGACCATGGCGGCGACAAAACAAAGAAAGCCTAAGAAGTTATTTTCCTGCGACAGAACGTATTATTTTTGCTGAGCACTATCAAAGCCCTTACAAGGGTAAAAGCAGTGGTTATCTTCAGCGACGCAGAGAGTTGAAAGAAAACACGCTGAGGCCATTGATTGAATATTTTAAGCAAGCAAGAGATTCATTAGGCATAACGGCAAAGGAAATACATCAGGCCACTGGAAAGCAAATGGCTTCTCATTGGTTTGGCTATAGTCAATGGCAATTACCAAACGAATCAGACTACTTGAAGCTACAAGAGCTATTTAACCAAGTAGCGGTAAAACAGTTCAGCGACAATCCATTAAGCCGCCAGCACGCTGATTTAGTTAGTGAACAAAAGCTACTAAATCGTGAATATCATGAGTTATCTCAGCAATACCAACTATTAAGGCGTCCGTTTACTGTGACAGTAGATGTTCCTTATACCGATGTTTGGGTATACCCACCTGTTCAGTATTACCCCGGCAAGCACCCGTGTGAGAAGCCCTCAGCGATGATGGAACACATTATCAATAGCAGTAGCCGTGAAGGTGATGTAGTTGCTGATTTCTTTATGGGATCGGGGGCAACAGTAAAAGCAGCCTTAAAACTCAATCGTCGCGTGATAGGTGTTGAGTTAGAAACGGAACGGTTTGAGCAAACTAAATCAGAGATAGAATTACTGTTTAAATAAAATACTATTCGTGAGGTTTTTATTTTTTGAAGCTAATAGTATGCTTGTTTTTTGTTTCTTATCTTTCCCTTATCCAGTCTGGGCTGTGTTTATGTACAGTATTTTTGTTGATTTTTTTATCGAGATATATTAGCATTAACTTAATGTTTATAACGTATTCAGATAGTTATATTTTGTCGTTATATATAATAAGTTGATGTTGATCACTATTTATTCATCCATAAGTTGTATTTCCTGCTGCATTCAATTTAACTGAAATTAGTTTCTATTAAATTAATTAATCAGTGAGATGCTTATGACATTAAGGACGAAAACATTTACTGTTCGATTTTATACTCCTCGGTATGGGGCTGACGGAGCGGCAGGCAGTATTTTTAATGATTTATTAAAATACTGCCCTAAGGCGGCGACTAAAAAAAAGACTTCTAAAAAGAACACAATGCCTATTATGGCGGCAGGAGATACCGCTTATCAAATAAGAGGGTTAATCACGTCATTAAATGGTGATTCGATAAGTGGATATCTAGTCAGATTTAGATTGGATAAACCTGCTGTGGGAAGTAAGTCTAATCTTGATGAAGAATATTTAGAATTAGATGGTGATAAAGAATTTATAGAAAAAAATCATTTTATTTTATTTAAAGAAAGAACATCAGAATTGATGGGATTTCAATGTTGTCGTGAAGGTGCTGTGATATCTGTTCTTGGGCGGTATTTAACCTTTTTGAACGGTGAATCTGAAACTATAAGTTTTGATGATATTTTAACGAGGGAATCTTTAGATGTAATTTTTAATAAAGGGCTTATAAAAAGTGTTGAATTCTCAGTAATGAGACCTTTAGGAAAGAAATATAAACCGAATCCTAATGATACATGGACGCAAGATTCATTTGAAATATTAAATGGTGTTGGTGGCAATAAGTTTACTGCTAAAATAGCTGTAACAGCTAAAGATAAAGGGCTTTTGAATAAAACCAAAACTAAGATAAAAAAATTGATTAGTTCAGAGTATACTAAAAAACTAAAAGTAAAAGTTTCTGGTGAGTCGGAACCCATTGATTTATTAGCAGAAAGAATAGCAGGAAAAATTCATGTTCCTGTACAGTTAGGTGGAATTATAAAACCTGAAGATATTTATAGTGCAATCCGAGATGTAAAAGATCAAAAACAGCATCATATTGATGCGAACTATAGTGATGAATAAACATAATTAGGGATAGATACATGAAACATTTTATTAAAATCTGCTTAATTTGTTCATGTATCTTAACTATATCAGCATGGTATTTTGGCTGGTTTAATGAGCTTGATTCCGCCGCAATCAGAGCCGCTGCTAGTGTAGCTGCTCAGGTATCAGCAACATTATTAGGATTTCTGATCGCTGGTCTATCTATATTGGCTTCTGTATCTGGAAACAGACTACTAAAGAACATGCAAATATCGGGGCACTATCAAGTTTTACTAAAGAAAATTTTTATAGTATCAATTTGGTATGCGTTATCTCTTGCGATAGGGTGTTGGACTGTTATTTCTCCTCTTAGTTCTTTATTTATTAGTGCTTATCTATCACTATTTGTATTTTTAAGTTCTATATTGATGCTTGGTGATATTGGTTGGCGTTTTTGGTTGGTTTTAAAAAATATTTGACCTATTGATGTTTTGTTACCATTTAATTTAAGGCCACTTCGGTGGCCTTTTTTATTGTCTAAATTCCAACTGAATTCATTAATCTAAATCCGGCTACCTGCTGGTGGCTTTCTATTAACTAAATTCCTCCGGTAAGGGGGTGGGTATGAAACGTATGCCAGATAAAATTGAATGGTGGGAGCAACTACTGCGCTGGCTGCAAAACATTCTCCCACTCCTCGGTGGTTTTTCATTTGCAACCGCCATTGCTTACATTCGCGAACGTCGAGAGGGCTCTCATTGGAAGCAGTCACTAGGTGAGGCCATTATGTGCGGCTTACTCAGCGTGGGAACAATTAGGCTAATTGACTGGTGGCTTTCTCGAAGCGGTGATGCCGAAGCGTGGTCAGTCTTGGCTGAATTTTGCGGTGTCATGATTGGTTTTCTCGGCACTAAAAAACTGTATGCATTATGCGAAGGCATTGTTCAGATTATTAAAAATCGTTTTGGAGTAAAAAATGACTAGACCAGCACGTGGCGAACGTAACAATAACCCAGGCAATATTGACTATAATCCAGCGAATAAATGGCAGGGGCAATTGCCGCACGACCCAAATATTGAATCTCGTTTCTGTCGTTTTCAATCTGCTGAGTACGGTATTCGAGCTATCTATAAGTTACTGCAAACCTACCAGCGTAAATATGGACTGAATTCTGTAGCAGCAATTATTAACAAATATGCCCCACCCATTGAAAATAACACTGCTGGTTACATTAATCGTGCGGCTACTTCTATCGGTGTCGGAATCAATGATCACATCAATACTAGCGATAAGAAAACAGGCATTGCATTAGCAACGGCAATTGTCAGTGTTGAGCTAGGTTATCAACCATATGATGAGGCTACGTTCGAAAAAGCGTGGAGCTTGTTGTGAACTGGAAAATGCAAGTATTTACATTGGTTGGTGTAATGATTTTGGTTGGTTTACTTAATTGGACAATGACTGAAAATCAGAAACTAACAAGTGAAAATAAGTCATTAAAGAGTGAGTTGTCGGCTCAAATAGCTATTACAGCAGACTATGAAAAGCGCATTAACTCCCTTCACGAACTCGACACCAAACACACAACGGAACTCACAAATGCAAAAGCTGAAATTGACCGGTTGCGTATTGCTGCTGAGCGTAATCCTGAGCGGGTGTACATCAGAGCCAATTGTCCGAAGGGCGAAACCAATTCAACCTCCGGCTTGGATGATGGAGCAACCGCCAGACCTACTGACTCCGCTATCGGAAATTATTGGTTACTCAGAGAGCGCATTGCAGAGTCCAAGCAAATGATACTTGGCTTGCAAGATTACATTAGAACGGAGTGTTTACAATGACCTACTCTGAACTGATTAAAGGTGCTCATTTAGAGATAGCCAAGAAAGCAATACGGGAAATTGAAGCGGATAGGTTAGGCTTTAAGAATGGCAACGGCTAGAGCGATGGCGTGTTCTGGGGTTGATTCTCGCAAGAATAAATACATGCCAGTTGCAGCAACGAGCTTAATTAATAATTCAGTAATTCGTACCATGTAAATCTCCTAAGTTAAGGTTATCGATGGGACTGCTTCCCCTATATGAGCATCTATATGAGTGCCTATTTTAACTTATTGATTTAACGTGGTACGTTGTTTTTTTGTACACCTCAAGAATCGTATAACAACGGAAGGTTGGAAATGGATAAATGCATTTTCGTCAAGCGACTTTATTTGAGCATTGGAATAGATAAAGAGCTTTGGTACACGACTAGGAAAAATGATTCTAGGTTTTATGCATTATTTCACCTTGCGTACTGTCCTGATTTTAGCCCGACAGTTGGATTAAGGTTATCAGTTCTCAACTTAACAATCCCCTTTGTGATATTCCGCATTGGCTGGATCGCCAAACGAAAACAACGAGCCTCGCAATAGCGGGGCTTTTTAATGACAAAAAAATAGCCCCGATGCTGGGGCTTAAAAGGGATGGTTCATAGGAATATATTCGAGGGTAATAACTTAGCGATGTAATAACCATACCCCTATTAACGTGATGTTACGAAAGTAAAGTTAAAAGAAAGTTACTTTTATTCAAAGTTTGTAATAAGTAGCAAGAGCAATGGATTGCAATCTAAATAGTCATTTGGTGAGTCATCACGTAGGTTACATTTTTCAATACAAAAAAAGACCTCCTAGAAATCAAGAGGTCGTCATTTAACTAACATGAAAAACAAATCAATTCACCTGCTGGGTGAGTATTAACAATAGCATAGTTCAGGATGCTTAATAATGTTTAATTTTGATGAGGCATAAATATGACAGCAAAAGTAGTGTTAACGTCAGAACAAATCAAATCTCTTCATGAGTTTGCACAGGAAGAAGGGCAACCGTCTTACACCATTGAAGAGGGCAAAGTCTTTGATGGTGATGACGTTGTTTATGAAGGGCTAGTGGCCTATTCGGGCTCAACCGAACATGGCGTTCTGCAACTAGAATAACTAAAGGGGAAAAATAGCACCACGAAGGGTGCTATTGGTTACAAGTGATTATTATTTTTCATCTGGATATGGATCTTCGGGGGCATCACCTTGTCCGCTCAATGAAATCCATCCGTTTCTGACGTGAGGAATAACGTCACTACTAAGGTTACTCATTGGGCAAACAGGAAGCGATTTATTCGATTGTTTTGTAAATACATACCCACAATCTACGCACATGTACTCACCTGAAGATGTATCACTCCCGTATGGGATAAATAATTTTTTCATTTGGAATTCTCCTTTTTTATTATTGGTCACTTCATTGTGACTGTATATACATGGGGATGAAGCTTTCACATTTCAATATCAAACAATGGTGTATTTCAATGTTTGAACATGAACTAGGTCAGGTTGTACAAGTAACCATCAGTGGTGAAGAAGGCCATATCAAAGGTCGCGCTCAGTATCCATGGTTTGAAGAGGGTGAGCTTTCCCCAGTAGCACTACAGCATTAATTTTATTTAATTCTACAAATGCTATTCATTGAGTAGCATTGATAGAGTTTTATATAGGTATTGGTTACTACTAGTCTCGGAGTTTACGAGACCCATATAAATAAACCTAGAATAATATTCCAAATAGCCATCAGTTAACCGCTGGTGGCTTTTCATTTATGGGGGCAGTCATGTCAGATACACAAATTCATTTTGAAGCAATAGGTCGCTGCGTGTGTCTTAAAGAAAAAATATCTCAATTAATTGAGGATAGATCCGCACTCTATGAAGAACTCAAAGGGATTTCCCTTTTGGGGAGAAATGTCTATAAAAATCCTCGTGATTACAAAGATATCAATTTAGTCAATATTGATAGATCCGCAGAATTACTTAAGCAAATTAACGATATCAACCAAAATATAATTAATGGCGCTGAGGTCTATAATCTATGGGCCGATAAGGCAGGCTATGACCATTATGTTGTTAATGGTGGTGATAACCTTAATATTAAAGTGTCCGTTGGATTTTCCGCTCAAGCATTTAATGTCAGTACTGATCAAATATTTATCGATAGCGGCATCACCACCTCAGCGACGATAGAAGCTACTACAAAGGAAGAGGCTGAATTTGAAAAGTATAAGCAGTATGTCGGAGCTACCCTTGATGAGATGCAATCTCAATTGATAGGTTTCCAGCATGCATTAGTCGCAAGCGAACAATCAACAGCACAACACCTATCTGGTCTACAGCGTCAAATTACCCAGCTAAATAAGCAGCTTGAAGATGCGCGATGCAAAGAAAGCATTAATAACATGTCTATCATCAGCTTAAAGCAAACCATAGAGCAACAAGAGAAATCGCTAGCGGAAACTATCAAGCGGATGATTGCAGGGGATCTGTGTCGTGGTGGTACTTTGTCACGCATGCTATGAATAACGAAATATTAGCTAGGCCATATCCACCACATGAGTTTCTCGAAGATCTTTCTCCGTACATAAAAATAATGCCCGCCCCTGAAATTAATGCATGGGTACAGCAACATTTACTCGATGATAACGGCGATATTCATAACCCTGATCATACGCATTTAATTGATGCGGATATTTGTTTTATGTGGGCCTCAAACTCATTTAGTAAGAAAGGCCGGTATGTGTTAGGTCAATGTGAAGAGGTCATGATGCGTGCTGGTGGCTGGCAGAAAGCCAGAATGGAGCAGCAAATGTATCAGTGGTTTGATCGCATCCCTACATTTGTTATCACATTAGCGGCGGACTATTGCGCTCAATGCTCTGATGTTGAGTTTTGTGCGCTAGTCGATCATGAGCTTTACCACATTGCACAAGATATTGATGAATTCGGTGCACCTAAGTTTACGCAAGAAGGAATGCCTAAATTGAAATTAAGAGGGCATGACGTAGAAGAGTTTGTCGGCGTTGTTCGTCGATATGGCGCTAGTGAAGAGGTTCAAGCAATCATTGATGCCGCAAGCGAAAAGCCGGAGGTGGCAAGGTTGAATATATCCAGAGTATGCGGAACCTGTTTAATGAAACTGGCATAAATTTTTGACTAGTTTTGACAGGTATTGATTATGGCAGCATTAAAATCAGAGGTTAAAATTTATATTATTCAATCCCTTGCTTGCTATGATTCCCCCTCTCAGGTGGTGGAGTCCGTCAAAAATGAATTTGGGTTAAAAGTGAGCCGCCAGCAAGTGGAATCTCATGACCCGACCAAATCAAGTGGACGAAAATTAGCACAGCGCTGGGTTGATTTATTTAATGAAACGCGTGAACGGTTTCAGAATGAAATATCTGACATTCCTATTGCCAATAAAGCTTATCGTTTAAGGATGCTAGACCGAATGGCCTCTAAGGCTGAAGGGATGCGTAATTTTGCATTAACGGCTCAATTAGCGGAGCAAGCTGCAAAAGAGTGCGGGGATGTTTATACCAATAGGCACAAGGTAGAGCAGAAAACGGAACTCAATCACAACATCATGCTGGTTTCATCTTGTGACAATGTGGATGACTGGGAGAAATCGGCACAGCAGCAACAAGGCGAGGTACTCGGTGGATGAAATACAACGTAGTTTGGAAGCCTTTGCCTGGTTCTCAGTCTTTATCACTAAGTTGTCCATGCAACGAAATACTGTATGAAGGTACGCGAGGCCCCGGCAAAACAGCGGCACAACTTGCCCGTTTTAGGCGCAACGTTGGCGTGGGTTATGGCTCATTTTGGCGCGGTGTTATATTCGATACGGAATACAAAAACCTTGGTGACATCATCACGCAATCAAAACGTATGTATCGACTGTTTAAAGACGGCGCTCGCTTTTTAGCATCAGCCTCGGAATTACGTTGGGTATGGCCTACAGGTGAAGAGTTGCTATTTCGTTTTGGTAAAGAAGCGGATGATTATTGGGATTACCACGGGCAAGAGTTCCCCTTTATTGGTTTTAACGAATTAACCAAACAAAAATCAGCCGATTTTTATGAGGCAATGTTTTCTTGTCGCCGTTCATCATTTAGGCCTGAAGATTATCCGCTTGAGAACGGCTTGCTGTTAAAGCCGATCCCCTTAGAAACATTTAGTACTACAAACCCGTTTGGTATTGGTCATACGTGGGTGAAAAAGCGCTTTATCGAACCAAAGCCACGAGGAACCGTGATTCGGGAAACACAAAAAGTGTTTAACCCACAAACTGAGCGTGAAGAAGAAATCACATTAACTCGCGTCGCTATCCATGGTTCATTTAAAGAAAATCCGTACTTAGACCCTCAATACATCGCGACACTCATGAGCATTAAAGATCCAAACCGTAAAAAGGCGTGGGTGGAAGGCTCTTGGGATGTGACGAGTGGCGGACGGTTTGACCATCTTTGGAATGCGACACACCATGTGATTAAGCCGTTTCGAATACCTGACAGCTGGATTGTTGATCGTTCCCATGACTGGGGAGAGTCGAAACCGTTTTCCAATTTGTGGTGGGCACAATCGGATGGTTCAGAGGCGACATTATCGGATGGTCGTAAATTTTGCCCTCCTGCTGGCTCCTTAATCTTAATCGGTGAATGGTACGGTTGCCCCCCTGATGAGCTTAACAAAGGTCTGAACATGTCATCCACCAACGTGGCTAAAGGTATTAAGTGGATTGATCAGCGCTTGGCAGGGCTGGACTCTGCTATTCCGCAAGAAATAGTCAAAGATGGCCTAACTCAGGGGCAAATGAACATCATGCCCAATATCTGTAAAAAAGTGATTAAAGGCCCTGCGGATAATTCGATTTACACGCCAAACGATGATGAGGACTCCATTGCACAAAAAATGGAAGCTCAAGGTGTCGAATGGATGAAAGCGAATAAAAACCCAGGCTCCCGTATCAATGGAGCATCACTTTTTGCCGACATGCTTGAGGCGGTGATTGAAGGTAAAAAAACAGAAACGGGTATGCCGGAAAAGCCCGCCTTTTATGTGTTTGACTATTGTCGCGGGTGGATCAGTCGAGTCCCTGTTTTAGTTCGAGACTCTAAAAACCCTGATGATGTGGATACCGAGCAAGAAGATCATGATTGGGATAGTACACGTTATCGCGTTCTTCATAAGCCAGTTCGACCAGCCTTTGGCATTAATTTAGGAACCACTTTCTGATGAGTATAAACACTGTTGATTTTACTCGCCCTGAATACAAAGCAGCGGCACCTCAATGGAAGCTAGTCCGTGATGTGTGTCGAGGTGGTGAGGATATAAACACCTATTTGCCTGAGCTTATTGAACAAGATGATGCTCGCAAAAAGAAACGCAATAAGGACTATCAAGACCGCGCGGTGTTTTACCCAATAACAGGTAACACCCGTAACGGTATGATAGGGATGGCGTTTAAAAAGGATCCGCTCGTTGCAGTCACCGACAAGCTCGCTTGCTTAAAAGACGATGCAGATGGCGCGGGCTCAAGCATTTACCAATTGGCGCAATCCTCACTTGAATCGGTGTTGGAAGTGGGGCGTCACGGCCTGTATGTGGATTACAACAGTGATTCTAAATTGCCGTACATTTTCCAATACCAAGCTGAAGACATCATTAATTGGCGTACAGCGCGGATTAATGGTCGAACAATGTTAACGCTGGTGGTATTGCGTGAAACCGTTGAAGAAGAGGACGGATTTGGTTTTAAGGATGCGGTTCAATACCGCGTATTAGCCATGGAAGACGGTCATTTCATTTGCCGTGTTTATCGCAAGGCAGCAGGGCAAAGTGTATTTCAAATCGATTCTGAATACATGCCTGAGCGTGCTGGTAATGGCGTGTGGGATGAAATCCCGTTTACGTTTATTGGTGCTCAGAATAATGATCACACGATAGATGAAGCGCCATTACTGGGGCTTGCGAAGATTAACCTAGGCCACTATCGAAACTCGGCAGATTATGAGGACTCTGTTTTCTTCTGCGGTCAAGTTCAACCCTATATTGCAGGGCTAGATGTAGAGTGGCGTGATTATTTGGAAAAGAACGGCATGCTGGTGGGCTCCCGCTCACCTTTTTTGCTACCTAAAAACAGTACCTGTGGTTATATACAGGCACAGCCCAACATGCTGGCTAAAGAGGCGATGGACAGTAAGCGCGATTACATGGTTGCGCTGGGCGCTCAATTGGTTTCTGCTGACAGTAAGGTTAAAACGGTTATTCAGTCTGTCGGTGAACAGAACGCCCAAACCTCTATCCTGAGTATCTGTTGCTCTAACGTTTCCGATGCATGCAGTAAATCGCTAATATGGTGTGCTGAATACTTAGGTTTAGACACGAAAGATATTTCTTTTGAAATTAACAAAGACCTCGTTAATCATATTGCCGATAGTTCGATGATCCGTGAAATCGTCGCAGCATGGCAATCTGGCGCAACGCGTAAATCTGATTTGGTTCGTAGTTTGCAAAAATATGATGTTATCGACCCCGCTGATGATGTGGATGTGGTGGTGGATGAGCTTAATAATCAAGAGCCGACAATGGTAGGTGAAACATGAGATCAGTGAATGAGCGGTTAATGGATGAATTGATTGCTCACTCCCTGTTTTCTGGTCGCTATTCTACAGGGGTGGCGAGACGCATGATAAAAGCTCTTAATGAGTTTGATGCTGAATTAACGGCTTCACTTATTGTTGCCTTAGATGATGCCTCTATCGATGTTAATAGCTTCACTGCAAGGCGATTGGAGTCGTTGCTATCCAGCGTTAGAAGTATTAATAAGCGAGCTGTTGATAGCGCTTTTTCGCTACTGACGGAAGAAATGAGAGCACATGCATTATATGAGGCTGGTTATTACCCATCTCTTTTTGATTCTCTACTACCTGATGTTGTTCTACGCAAATATCCACTAATGAGCATTACAGAGGAAATGCTATTTTCCTCAGTCATGTCTCGCCCATTTCAAGGGAAATTACTTTCTGAATGGGCTGATGGATTAGAGTCAGATCGCATGACACGCATAAATAACGCTGTTCGTAATGGTTATTTAAATGGTGATAGTGCGGTAGAAATCGGACGTAAAATCAGAGGACATGCAAACCAAGGTTATAAAGATGGTGCTCTACAGCTCAGTAGGGCTAACGCAACAACAATAGCAAAGACGGCAATTAATCACTTACAAGCGACAGCAAGAGATCAATTTGCTGATGCCAATAAAGACATTCTTGATTGTAAGCAATGGTTATCTACCCTCGATAATAAAACATCTCACGATTGCATTATTCGGGATAGGTTGAGATACACGCTGGAAGGTAAGCCTATTGGTCATAAAGTTCCTTATCTACAAGGCCCCGGAAAAATCCACTTCAATTGCCGTTCAACAGAAACATTGGTTACTAAATCATGGCGTGAATTAGGCATTGATTTAGATGAGATGGATGCAGGAACGAGAGCATCAATGGACGGGCAAGTGCCAGCGGATACTAATTTTCTTGATTGGATACAGCGACAACCTGAGTGGCGACAGCGACAGGTGTTTGGGGAAACGCGATTTAGGTTGATGAAAGAAGGCGGTATGAATCCTTCTGAGTTTTATACTGACAAAGGTGAGTTTATTTCTCTCGAACAACTCAGGGAGATAGACAAGCAGGCATTTAGAGAGGCTGGATATAGCTAATCAATAAACCATTTAACAAGGTCACCTCGGTGGCCTTTTTTATTAACCGAATTCAGCTCAGGGCTGATTTATCACAACGCGCTAGGCGCATTCAATCCCAAGGGGAATCACATGTTATTTATGAATATCGAACGCAAATATTATTCACATACTGATGATGGTTCGCAAGGTGGAGGTGGTGGAACACCGGAAATCACTCCAGAAATTCAAGCTATTATCGACCAGCAGGTTTCAGGGCTAAAGGCTAAAAACAGTGAGTTGCTAGGCAAGCTCAAAGAGCAAAACGATAATCTCAAGCGTTTTGATGGTATTGATCCCGATGCTGTACGTGGAATTCTCAAACGTTTTGAAAATGATGAAGAAGCCAAGTTAATCGCTGACGGCAAAATTGATGAAGTCATTAATAAACGTACTGAGCGCTTACGCAATGACGTTGATAAACAACTGAAAGAAGCCAATAGCCGAGTGGAAAGGGCTGAGGCGTTTGCAAATAAATTCCGTGCTCGTGTATTAGGCGATGAAATTCGTTCCGCAGCAGGGAAAGCGGGTGCATTAACCAGCGCTCAAGAAGATTTAATTTTACGTGCCAAAGGCATTTTTCAGATCAACGATGAAGGTCAGGCCGTAGCCGTTGATGAAGATGGCAATCCAATCATGGGCAAAGATGGTCGCACGCCATTATCACCTATTGAATGGATTGAATCCCTAAAAGAAAGTGCTCCTCACTTATTCCCCGCAGCCTCTGGTACAGATGCAGGGAAACATAAACAAGGTGGTGCACATTTTAAACGTTCTCAAATGTCCGCCAGTGACAAGGCTGATTATATTCGCCGATACGGGCGTGACGCATATTTAAAACTTCCAAAAGAGTAAGGAAATATAAGTAATGGCTACGACAACTAATAGCGATTTAGTGATTTATAACGATTTGGCACAAACGGCGTTCTTAGAGCGTCGCCAAGATAATTTAGCCGTCTTTAATCAGGCATCAAATGGCGCTATCGTGCTAGATAATCTGTTTATTGAAGGTGACTTCCGTAAACGTGCTTTCTACCAAATTGGCGGTTCTATTGAACACCGTGATGTAAATTCTACGGACACCGTAGAGAACAAAAAAATCGGCGCGGGCGAATCTGTTGATGTAAAAGCACCTTGGAAATATGGTCCTTATGCAACGACAGAAGAAGCATTTAAACGCCGTGGCCGTGATGTATCGGAGTTCTCTGAGCTGGTGGGTACCGATGCGGCAGATGCTTCATTAGAGGGTTATATCAAATACTCCTTAGCTGCTTTAGGTGCTGCGATTGGTAATAACAAAGAAATGGTGGTGACTGCGGATATTGCGACAGATGGCAAGAAAACACTGACCAAAGGTTTACGCAAATACGGCGATAAATTCAACCGCGTAAATCTGTTTGTTATGCACTCCACAACCTACTTCGATATTGTTGATCAGGCAATTGACAACAAAGTGTATGAAGAGGCAGGTGTAGTTATCTACGGTGGTCAGCCTGGCACGCTAGGCAAGCCTGTGCTGGTAACAGATACGGCGCCAGTAGATGCTATCTTTGGTTTAGTGCCGGGAGCCGTGACCATCACTGAATCCCAAGAGCCAACTTTCCGATCTTATGAAATCAATGATAAGGAGAACTTGGAAATTGGTTATCGTGGTGAAGGTGTGGTTAACGTTGGTGTTCTGGGCTATAGCTGGGATGAATCAAAAGGCAAAAACCCTGATTTAACTCAGTTATGCACCGCAGGTAACTGGAAGAAGCATTTCACTAGCGACAAATTAACTGCTGGCGTCATGATTAAACTGACAGCAGAAGAGGGAAAGTAACCCTGTCAGCGGATAAAACGTCCGCTATCGCTGACAGTACAGATACAGTAACGATCACTCTTAATTACACCAAGGGTAGCTCTCCAGTCGAAGGAGCTACCGTTAATTGGTCTACAACAGGTGGTAAATTAAGCGTTACTTCATCTAAGACGGGCAAAGCTGGTGGTGCGACAGTGAAATTAACTTCTGACGCTCAAGGTGAATTTATTGTCACCGCCACTGTTGATGGCATTGCGCAACATACTGATGCAATTACATTCACAGAAAAAACTTCTCCAGATGAGTAATTTAAGGGGCTTTGTGCCCCTCTTTTTTTTTGAGGTGAGCATGATTGATCCTGATAAGAACTCTCTAACATTTAATAGCTACGCCAGCGTGGATGATTTAAAGAAATACGCTGAGGATAGAAATATCACTTTACTAGATAGTGGGTTAGAAGCATTGCTAATCACGGCAATGGATTATCTTGAGTCGCAGAAATGGTTAGGTAAACGAACCAATCCAAACCAGCCTTTATCTTTCCCACGCTCAGGGTTATCTCGTGACGGCGTTACTATCCCAAGCGATCAGATACCAAAGCAATTAATTCAAGCTCAATGCCGTTTAGCGATTGAATCAGTAGAAAATGACCTACAGCCCACGTTAGGTGCTGAAATCACCTCTGAGCGAATTGAGGGGGCTATTACTGTGCAATATGCCGAAGGGACTAACACAGGTGCGCCAAACTTTCCTTGGTTAAAAGGTTTGTTATCTGGCTTGATTGATGTCTCGGATGGATTTGCCATTAATACATTTGCAATGAGGTAGCCATGAACATTTATCAACGTGGGCAGAGCACGACATTAAGGATGTTGAAAAAATATGGCGTTTCCTATCAGGCTAAGCGTGATGGTAAGCATTGGGTTGATGATGAGGGGCAGGAACACTTTGAGCCAGAAACGTTATTTTCTGTTGTCGGGGTAAAAACGCAATATAAACCTTACGAAATCGACGGCACGCTTATTCTCTCTACGGATATTAAAATGATACTTCCTCCAGATATTGATATTCAGAAAGGGGATTGGGTGCTTGTCGATGGCGTTTGGTTGCGCGTTCATGAACCCAATCCCGTAAAACCTGCTGATATTGTTATTTGCTATCAGTCTCAATTGAGGGCGTGATATGTCAGATCAGTTTATGAAGTCGATTAACTTATTTATCGACAAATCTAACGCAAATATTGAAACGGTTGTCAAAAATACAGGGTTTAAAATATTAGCGAAGCTTGTTGATATGTCACCTGTTGGAAATCCTGAATTATGGGAAGTTAATAGGGTTGCCTCAAACTACAATAAAGCAGTTTTTGAACATAATGAATATCTAAAACAAGATCCTAATAATTTAACACCAAAGCGACGTCAATTAAAAAAGCGTGTTCGTGTTAATGACTCTATGGATATTTATGTTCCTCCTGGTTATACAGGGGGGCGGTTTAGAGGTAATTGGCAGGTGTCATTTGATGCCCCAGCGGAAGGCGAGACGGGGCGCATAGATAAGTCAGGCAATATGACAAAGGCGTTAGGCAACGTTGTTATTGAACAATTTAAGGTAGGAATGAAAGCTATCTATTTCACAAACAATGTACATTATGCTTACCGCCTTGAAATGGGGCATTCGAAACAAGCACCTAACGGCATGGTTGCTGTGACTGCTGAGGAATTTAGTCAGTTTTTCAACTCTGCCGTATCGGAAACTAAATCATGAATCAGTCGACAATTAATGCTGAAATACGAAAGCTGGTTGCGAGTATTGGTAAGGATTTAAACCTAAAAATCGCATGGCCTAATCTTTATTTTGATGATATCAACGATCCCTATCTCCAGCTTCATATCATGCCAGCAGAAACGGATAACATCGGGTTATCTCTGGATATGCCTGTTTGTCGTGGTGTTATCCAAATTAACGTAGTTGGGAAAGTAGGGAGTGGGGACGATAAGATATCAACTATTGCTGATGACGTTAAAAACAGATTAGAAAATGGATTAACATTAGGGGAGGGAGTCTACATTAACGGAGAGCCTAGCCAGTTTACTCCAATTTCAGACGAAACAAATTACACCATTCCTATTCGTGCATCATATCGATGTAACGCAATCCGATAACGCCGCTTAATTGCGGTTTTTTTATACCTAAAAATAGAGGTTAACAATGGCCTATAACATTCCTAATGGCTCACGAGTCTACGTGGCAAGTAAATATGGTAAAGAAGTAGAATTTACTACAGCAAGCAACGCCGCAGAGGCGGTTCTTACCGTGGCTGCATCTAGCGGCGTGAAAGCTGGCGATATTGTTCAAGTAATATCTGGATGGAAAAGAATGTCTGGCGTGTATCGAGTGAAGGCTGCGGCAGAAACCAGTGTCACTCTCGAGGGGGTCGATACCACGGACACAGAAAGATTCCCAGTAGGCGGAGGGAAGGGAACATTAAAAACCATCCAAGAGTGGGAGGTCATGCCGCAGGTAATGACGCTATCCACCGAAGGCGGTGAGCAGCAAACACAAGAAATTCAATTTCTTGAAGATGAGCAAGCGGAAACTATTGATACATATAAATCGGGTATCGTTCAGGTCTATACTTTTGCTCATGACGCTCAATTACCAATTCGTAAGTTACTGATGAAACTGGATGACACAAAACAGTTAACAGCCATACGATTTTATAACAAACGAGCAGGTGAAGATCGCTATTACTCTGCAAGTGTTTCATTTCAGCGCGTGCCGAACACAGCCATCAATGAGGTTGAGAATGTATCAGCTCGCTTTTCTCTTAAGTCAGATATGCAAATCTACGCGACAGCATAATAACATCCCCTCTTATGAGGGGTTTTTTTTAAGGGGTAACAATGCCTAAGTTTACTTTGATTCCTGAACCAAGATTTAAAGCAGATGTAAAAATTCCTGTCGCTGGTAAAGAAAAGCCAGAGATAGTGACGTTTACATTTAATCACATGCCAATGAGCAAGTTGGAAGAGTTGAAAGACGAAAAGGTTGATGACTTTTTCAAGAAAATTATAGCTGATTGGGCTATCGAAGAGCCATATAACGAAGATAATCTCAATTTATTGTTCGATAATTACCCAGCAGCGGCAGGCGCTATAACGACAGCTTATTATCATGAGCTTTTGGGTAATCGCGAAAAAAACTCTTAACGGTCGCCGAGGCGATGTATGGCGGAATGAGTTCAAAAGAATCAGCTGAGTTCGAGCGTGCTTTTGGCTTTCCGCCTGACATTGATGATGTTGAGGTGTGGCCTGACGTTTGGGAATCGTATCAAGTATTTTCAGCCATGAAGACACAATGGCGCGTAGGCATGAGTGGCATCACTGGCTTGGATTACAACCCGTTAAACCAAGTGATGGACTTGCTCAACATCAAAGATAGGGCGACCGTATTTAGCGATCTGCGCATTATGGAAGCTAAGGCGTTAGAGGTAATGCATAAGAAGTAGGGCAGCAATGCCCTAGGAGGATACATGAACATAATCAAAATCAAACCAACTCGTAACCAGCATTGCCCATGTGGTAGCGGAATTCGCTATAAGTGGTGCTGTGGGAAGTTGAAATAGGAGGATTTATGGCTAGCAAGAGGGAAATTCTATATGACTTAATTGAGTATAGGAAATCGGCGGATGCTTTGTATTATGATTTATATGAAGTTTCGACACTGGCATTAAAATTACTTGCTCCATTAGAACAAAAAGCACATAAATCGAGAACGGACGAAGATATGCAGTTTCTTGAGAAAATACATCAACTTACTCATAAGATAACAGATTGTATAAAACATTCGAATGAGTATGCGGAAGAGGGACTTAAATCATATTCTCGCGCGCTTAGAAGCATTGGTGATTATTGATCATAAAACGAGTAGATGTCATTGTGTGTATACAGTGGTTTGGTGTTTATCACTGATCAAATTACCAGATAACCATCCTTAAGTAATATTGATATTATGGTCATAAAATCAATGAGTAGTATCGGTGTCGAAGCAGAGAACGCAGTAGGTGGTGATTATTTTATATCGATTAACCTATTTGCGTACAAATAAAACAACACAAAATGCTTAGGGGATGGGTTTGAAAGAAGATACTATAACCATCAATTCGGAAGATGATGTTTTCAGATTGGTTGCGCAGTATGCTGAAGGTCATGAGATTCCAGAAAACGTAACATTTGAAGGCTGGCCAAACTTAACCTTTAGACTTACGGGTAATAAGTTTAATAAAAGCATTACACCATCCGTAATGAAAGGTTTTATTGACATGCAGGCGCATATCAATAAAGCATACGCCGCTTTTAAATATGGTGATCAGAACAAGCGTTTATCGAAAGAAGAGTTAGAATCGATAGAGTTGGTTATAACTATTGATGAAGGCTCATCCATAATTGAGATAAACATTGGTGGTTTTTTAGAATCACTTAAAAAATCGGTACTTAAGAAAATGACAGGAAAACAGATAGCAATAACAGTGATAAGTGCTGCATTTATCTGGGGAGCGTCTTCTTCTTATAAGTATTACCTAGATACCATGCGAGAAATAAAACTTGCTGAAATAAGCAAAGAAGGCGAAAAGCAAACGCTAGAGTCGATTAGGTTTATGTCTGAGCAAGAGACTAAACGAATGGAACTTGTTACAGGTGTTATCGAGTCCATACCTCAACTTAAGCAGCAAAATGAAATAGCCACTGAGTCAAAAGGTAACTTATTAAAGAACTTGAATAAAGCTGACACTATCGAGTTTGATGGTGTTGTCTTGGATGCTGAGTTAACTAAAGAACTAACCTCAACAAAACGTAAAACTTACGCCGAAAGAAGAATTGATGGCATATATAAGGTTGTTAAAGTTGAACCAGGCGATCCTGCACCATTCAAGGTTACAGTAAAAAATGTAACCACTGGCGAGCTAGTTAGTTGCGTAGTTCAAGATGTGTTTTTAGATGAAAAAGAAAATAAAGAGATTATTCAGCAAGGTGAGTGGGATAGGGAGCCAATCAAGCTAACCATAAACGCCAAAGTTCTGGGTGATGAAATTAAGTCAGCAATTATTATTAAAGCTGAAAAAATCCCGAATAAGAAATCTGAAGAATAAGACCCGCCCACTCCGGTGGTTTTTTTGTTGCCTGAATCCCATCTGTAGAATATGATAATTTTAGTTAAGTTATCTATGAGGTTTAAAAATGAGAGAAGGCGAGCAAGAAGGTTTAGTTTATCACTATACGACTAAAGACACATTTTTCAATATGATGAAATCAAAAAGCATATGGCTTACTGATTTAAGAAAAATGAATGATGAAACAGAATATACTGTAGGGTTTTCAGTTATAAGAAGCTACGTTGAAGAGCATTATCCAGCATTGCTCGAAGAGGTTGATAAGTTGTCTCCTGAAAATATGGGAGATGAATTTCTTGTTTTAATATCATCATTTTCGTCTTCTAGTGACTCGCTGAGTATGTGGAGAGGATATGGAGAGTTTGGTGAGGGTTTTTCGCTTGGTTTTGATCCACTAGAATTGCAAATGTTTAATTTGGGGAATCGATACCTGAATAAAGGTGCTCCAGTTATCGGTAAAATTCAGTTTCAGCATGTGTTCTATGACAAGAAAGCATTTCTTGAATACTTGGAATATTATCTATATGGAATAAATGAACAATTTAAGAAAGATGATCCAGTGCATAAAAGAATTGCTATGGGTAAACTAAAACTGGCAACAAAAAGGCTAGCCTCGTTATTCAAAGATGAATCTTATTACGATGAAAAAGAGGTTAGAGGTTTTATAGAAATACATAATGGTAATGACCCATATGCTTTGGGGAAAAGAAATACCCCATATGGAGAAGCTGATTATCATGCAATGGAGATGAGCATGGATGGGTATATGCCAATAAAAAAAATAATACTAGGTCCAAGAAATAAAACATCAATTGAAGAAATGAATGAGTATTTAAAAACAATAGAGCAAGACCATGTTGAAGTTGTCAAATCAAAGGTGCCTTTTAGATAAAAGCATTAGGATTTTTCAGTTGCCTAGCCCGTCCTTGGGCTTGTAATCCAGATCACACACCACGCCTCTTAACTGAGGTGTTTTGCTTTGTTTTGCGTCACCCTCGGGATATCATAAGATAAATTTATTTGTATCCGAGGAATGCTAAGTGAAAAACTATTTGTTCATCCCGTTATTGTTGTTATCAGGCTCTACTTTAGCTGCTAATTATGAAAAGCTTGGTGATTGGCTAATTAATAAAGAAGAGAACAAGTTAACAGATAAAACTGACTACTACGCCATGCTTTCTGCTGACGATCATGATGTAGCGCTATTCTTGCGTTGTCAGAATAATAAAACTGAAGCTTATTTGTCCATGGAAGATTATATGGGTGGAGGTTACAGTTCAAAGGTTGCATTGCGGCTAGATAAAGGGAAGACGGTATATCAATCTTGGGGTATGGGGGAGGGTGGAACGTCACTATTTGCCCCAAATGCAGTTTCTTTCATAAAAAGCCTTACAGGGAAAAGTAACTTGATAACAGGCTATAGTCCATATGGGAAGTCACAGGTAATAGCGGAATTTAACTTAGATAATATCGATGTGGTGGCAAAGGAAATATCATCAGCCTGCAATTGGAAGTTATAACCAAGGAAACTAGACTGATTAAAAACTGAGGTGAGGGCTACATGAAAGGTTTTGGATGGGTATTGCTTGTTATAGGTATTTTGGCTGCATTTGCCGCTTTTAACATGGATGTCAGCGTGGCAACTAGCTATGGAAATCGCGTTAACAATATCGGGCTAATGGCGCAAAGACAAAATTTTGTATTGATAAGCTGCTTTATCATGCTTTGCGGTTTGCTAATGGTAATCTTCGGGGGCAGAAAGTCTAGTAATTCTAATTCTGTAAAATGCCCATACTGTGCTGAATTTATTAGCAATGAAGCCATCAAGTGTAAACATTGCGGAAGTGACTTGTTGGAATATAAAGCCAATAAAGCTGTTAGAGATGCAAATGCAAAAAATAAGTTTAGTGCTATTAACTACGATCAAAGAGAATTATTTGTAATATGTAATGGTAAGGCATCAATATGTGATGATAAATTACTTAAACTTATTAATAGGATTAAGGATGAGAATCCTGAAGTAACAGGAGATGCCTTATTAAAAATGCAGAAATTCAACATATCAACTATCGAATCGTTTTTACCGAAAGAAATTAAAAAAGAATTTAAAGATAAGGTTGAGAAGTTGATTTTAAGCTAATCATGTTTTTATTAAAAAATAGACCACCTTCGGGTGGTTTTTTTATATCTGGAGGAAACTAAATGGCAGATATAGCAACAATCTCATTAAAAGCTGATACGTCAGATCTAGAACGTGGAACTCAAAAGTTAAAGGAGTTCGGCGATACAGCAGAGAAGGCAAGCAGTGCATCTCAGGGGTTAAATGACCAATTCAACAGGGGTATCGATCATCAAAAAAAAGCAGCGGATGCGTTAAAAAGACAAAAGAAAGAACTTGATGACTTACTCAATTCAATAAATCCAACAAACAAAGCATTTCAAAAGTTAGATGAGTGGCAGCGAAAGTTGTCTGATGCAAGCAAAAAAGGACTTTTGCCAAGGGATGTGTTTTTAGATTACAACAAGATACTTGACCAAACTAGAGATAAGCTAACAAGAGTTCAAATGTCTCTTACCTCTGAAGGGCAAGCACTTCTAGCTCAGGAGGCGGCAACAAATAAAGCCAAAAGGGCAGCAGAGCAATTCTTATCCTCTTTAAAGTCGCAAGCTGAATCCATCGGTAAGACGAAGACTGAAATTCTTGAGATGAAGGCCGCGCAGCTAGGCGTCAGTGAATCGGCTAAACAATATATTGACAAAATCAAAGAAAGCAACAAGCAAACGCATGAGCTTGCAAAAACCAGTGGCGGGCTAAAAGGAACGCTAAACGACCTACTTTCCACAACCCGTTTAGGCGGCATTGCTAGAGGCGGAATAATCGGCGTTGTGAGTGCGTCTGTTGTTGGTTTAATGAAGGTTTTGTTTGATGCGGAGTCAGAGTTCACCAAGTTCAACAAACAACTTATTTTGACGGGGAATTACGCTAATAAATCTGCATCACAGCTTAATGAGATGGCTAGAGCTATGTCTGGTGCGGGAATTACACGCTCTGAAATGGCTAACGTTATAAGTAGCGTTGTTGGAACTGGTGTTTTTTCAAACAATGAAATAGCCCGAGTGTCAAAAGCCGCTGCTCAAATGAATTACATCACAGGGCAGGCGATTGATACCACTATTGATCAGTTTAAGCGGTTACAAGATGAGCCTCTTAAAATGTCATTGGAATTAGAAAAAGCGAATCACCACCTCACAGCAGCTCAGTTAGAGCAAATACGAACTTTGGAATTACAGGGGAATAAAACCGAAGCCGCTCGATTAGCTATTGATGCGTACGCTCAGTCAATTAATGATGGTGCTAATGATATTGTTGAAAATCTTGGGTTCTTAGAGTCCGCATGGAAGGGGGTTCAGGAGGCGGCCAAAAACGCTTGGGATGAGATGCTTAATATTGGCCGAAAAAAAGACTTAAGGCAACAAGTTAACGAATATGAGCGAATGTTAGTAGAGTTCCAAATAAATCCTGCATCAAAAGGCATTTTCTTTGCTAAAACCAATATGCTACCAGATGAGTTAAAAGCCAAGGTGGCTGAGCTCAGAAAACAATTGGCAGACGTTGAACTTAAAGAGGCGCAAGAACAAGCAGAAAAAATCTTTCAACAACAACAAGTTGAGAAGTTTAGAATAAGGCAATACTATCATGATAAATATGCGAGTCCGGAAACAAAAAGAAATGAGGAATTAGCAAAATTAAAATCTAATAGAGCGCATCTGACCGATGAAGAATATAAAGAATATGAAGAAAGGATTAAATATATATACAGAGACCGGAAAATGCCCGGCTCTGGTCGGAGTAGCGCTTATAAAGTTGACGCAGGAACGCGTTTAGATGAGGAGAATCAGAAGGCTCTTACATCCCTACAAGCACAATTGAAGGTGTTAAAAGAGCATAAAACAGTTAGTGATGTTATTAGCTCTGAGCGTAAAAAACTTTGGGATATGGAAGCTAAAATATCAGTGCTAGAAGAAGCAAAGGCAACCCGCAAACTTACCAAAGATGAGCAGGCATTATTAGCGAAGAAAGAAATTATCCTTGAATCACAAAAGGCATTAGCGGTTGCTGGGGATGCTGTAGAGCTTCAAAAGCAACATAACCGAGAGCTAGACAGACAGCTCAAACGAGTTGAGGAAATCAATGCCAGAAGTCGTGCGTTGGATATGGGAGCAGGTAAGTCTGACCGCATGTATCAACGAGACATCGCACTAGAGAAAGCTAAATCACCAGACGAGAGAAAAGCCTTAGAGGAGTATTATGCTAAGGAAGACTCCATTCGTGCTGACTGGGAGTTAGGCGTTAAGAAAGGCTTTGCTGAATTCCAAGAGCGGGCCACTGATGTTTACGGTAACGTAGCTCAAATTAGTCAATCAGCATTCCAAGGCATGAGTAACAGTCTCTCTGATTTTGTATTGACAGGCAAAGCTAATTTTGCTGATTTCACTCGCTCATTCTTAGAGATGACCACCAAGATGTTAATGCAGATGGCTATGCTAAATGCTATGAAAGCGGCATTTGGTGGTCAAGCTGATGGTTGGCGTGGGGCAGTAGGTAATTTCTTAGGGTTAAAAGGTCACTCGGAAGGCGGCTACACTGGCGATGGTGGCAAGTATCAACCGATGGGCATCGTTCATGGTGGAGAGTTTGTATTCACAAAAGAAGCCACGCAACGATTAGGTATTGCCAACCTTTACCGGCTAATGGATTACGGTCAAAAAGGGTACGCTTCTGGCGGCTATGTCGGTGGTTCAGCGCCAATGTCGGTTACGCAACCAACCGCATTTATCGCCCGCAACCCTCAAATTGCTGGTGGTGGAAATGTGCAGATTAATTTAGGAGGCATTAACATTGAAAGCGGGCAGCAGCAACAACCTTCAAGTAATCAAACCAATGCTTCATCATTGAAGCGTGAACTCCAGCAAATGATAGAAGTTGGGGTTAATAATTTACTTAAAAACCCAGCATCTGCATTATCAAGAACAATCAAAGGCAATTAAGAGAGGTAGTTATGAGTAATCAAAATAAAGCTGAATTTTCAGGCGTTATTTTTGTTAGTAGTGGTCCAAGCCTAGAAGAACGGGTGGCAACATTAGAGCTTGCGTCACTTCAACAAGGCGAGGCTATCTCCACTTTAAGCGATAGAATGGGTAAATCGCCAGAAGGTGGAGATGATGTTATTTTTGTAGATAAATTAACAGCACCTCCAATGAAGCTTCGTTCTTAGTAATTACAATTGAACAAACTTACCTTGTTCTTGAGCATTCCCTTTTAATTGCTCAGCAAGGAATTTTAGTTTTTCTTTTACGCTATCATCAAACCCTTGATGGTCAGCCATTGCCACAATTAAATCGGCGAGCATAACTGCATTATCACGTGGAATTACACATCCGAGATATCCGAATGCAATTCGAAGTGCTGCAACTTCATCTTGTATTTCTCTAAGTGTTTTATCTTTTTCAGTAATCGTCATAAAAGTCCTCACACCGAAGTTAATCAGCCATCACTTCGGTAAAATTCACAGGGCTGATCCTTAACCATAAACCAAATTTAACTATTGAAAATCCTGATATTTGATCATTAGGCGGCTTTGTGCCGTCTTTTTTCGAGGTAAACCATGATTGAAGAATTTAAGTGGCGAATGCAAACGCAAGAAACGCCAACGGGTGAGTTCACTCATCGAATAAAAGAAGTCGCTTTTGGTGATGGTTACAAACAAGTTGCGGGCGATGGAATTAACACGGAATCACAGTCATGGCCTTTTACCTATACAGGAATGAAAGATGAGGTGATGCCGATATTTAAGTTTATCCGTGAGCACACCGCAAAGTCATTTATATGGACGCCACCATTTGGAGAAAAGGGGTTGTATCGCGTTAAGTCAGATTCAATCACGATGACCCCCATTGGTGGTCTTGCAGTCACTATCACAGCAACATTTGAGCAGGCCTTTAGCGCATGAATATTACATCTGACATTCAAAAACTAGAATCGGGCAACAAGGTTCAACTTATCGAAGTTGATGGATCTGAATTTGATGGGCCGGTGCTTAGGTTTCACGCTTACAACTTATCTCATACACCAGAAGAGATTGACGCCGCGGATGGTGACATCAAGCCAAAATCCATCTGGTGGCAAGGCAATGAGTACGGTGCGTGGCCTTATGAAATTGAGGGCATGTCAAAAAATAGCGATGGTAGCCCGCCAAGGCCAATATTGAGGGTTGCTAACATCGATGGGCTGATATCGTCATTGTGTTTGCAATTTGACGACATGGCCTTAGCCAAGGTCACTATTTATGAAACTTTTGCTCACTATCTTGATGCCAAAAATTTTCCTGATGGTAATCCAACCGCTAACCCAGACGAATGCTTTAAACAAGTTTATTACATCGATCGTAAAACTAATGAGGTGGCTGGTGAAGCTGTTGAGTTCGAGCTGTCTAGCCCGTTTGATTTACAGGGAATTATGATACCCGTTCGCCAGATACATAATCTGTGCTATTGGTGCATGAAGGGTGATTACCGCAGTGGTCGCGGGTGTAACTATACCGGCAATAAATATTTCAATGAGCGTGGAGAGCCGGTTGATGATCCTGCATTAGACAAATGCGGTGGGCTTATCAGTGACTGCAAAAAACGCTTTGGTGAAAATGAGCCTTTGGATTTTGGAGGATTCCCAGCAGCGGGGTTAATACGATGATCACAAAGAAATTAACTGAACTGATATTTGAGCATGTGAAAGCTGAATATCCCAAAGAGGCCTGTGGTGTTATTTGCCAAAAAAGCCGAGCCAAAAAATATTTCCCCTGCCGTAACCTTTCTGATAGCCCCGATGAACATTTTGAATTGTCGCCAGAAGATTACGCTCTTGCTGAGGACTGGGGTGAGCCAATTGCGATAGTGCATAGCCATTGTGGTGATGGCGTGACAACACAACCGAGTGAAATCGATAAATTACAGTGTGATGCAACTGGATTGCCGTGGGTTATTGCATCATGGCCTGAGGGTGATATTCGAATTATTTACCCTCGAGGTGAGCGCGAATTAGAAGGGCGGCCTTTTGTGCTGGGTTATGCTGATTGTTGGTCGCTCATTATGGACTATTACCGGCAAAAATACGGTATTGAGCTGCATAACTATAGTGTCGATAGGCATTGGTGGGAAGAAGGTGAAAACTTATACATGGATAATTACCAGAAAGCAGGTTTTGTCGACGTTACTGGTGAGCCTAAAGAAGGTGACATGGTGATTATGCAAGTGCAAGCCGATGTGCCTAATCACGCTGGTGTTATCTCTAATGGAATGCTGCTACATCATCTTTATGGCCAACTCAGCAGGTTAGTACCCTACAGCGATTACTGGCGAGATCGGACGGTAAAAATAGTGAGACGCAAGGAGTTGGTATGAGTTTAAAAACAATACGGCTTTACGGCGTGCTGGGCGCAAAATTTGGGCGTGAACATAAATTAGATATAGATTCCCCTCGTGAAGCCATAAAAGCATTATCAGTGCTTTATGACGGCTTTGAGCAATTCCTCGCGAATGCACACCTGAAAGGGCTAGAGTTTGCCGTATTTAAAGGTAAGCGCAATATTAGTGAAGATGAGTTGCACCTTGATACCTGCGAAGATATTCGCATAGCGCCAGTGATTAAAGGTAGTAAACGAGGCGGATTTTTTCAAACAATATTAGGCGTAGCAATGATTGGTGCGGCAGCATTTTTATCCGGTGGCTTATCTGTTGCATTCACTGCTGCTGGAACATGGGGCGGGGCATTGGCTATGGGTGGTGCTGCGATGGCGCTAGGTGGCGTAGTGCAAATGCTGTCACCTCAGCCGCGTGGCTTATCTGTGCGTCAAGACGCCGACAATAAACCGTCTTATGCCTTTGGTGGCACAGTCAACACCACTGCGCAAGGTAATCCTGTGCCGCTATTTTATGGGCTAGATCGGCGAGAAATTGGCGGGGCTGTCATATCGGCGGGGATATATACCGAAGACCAGCAGTAAATAACTTTAAACTTTCATAGCGGCTAATAGCCGCTTTTTTTATGGGTGAAATATGGTGAAAATTCAAGGTGCAAAAGGGGGCGGAGGAGGCGGACATACGCCCGTCGAGTCACCCGATAGTTTATTGGCGGAATCAACCGCGAAAATTTTACTGGCGATTTCAGAAGGTGAAATAGCAGGTGGGTTGGATGATACGCGGATCTTTCTTGATGATACCCCCATTGGTAATGCGGATGGTTCTAAAAACTTTGAAGGTGTGACGTGGGAGTTCCGTGCGGGTAGTGAGCATCAAGAATACATCCAAGGTATCCCCTCCGTTGATAACGAAATCGAGGTGGGGATGGAGCTGAAAGATGATCAGCCGTATGTCAGAAGCATCAATAATACGCAATTGTCCGCTGTCCGCATTCGTTTTTCTGTGCCGCAATTTATGCAACAGCATGATAATGGTGATACGACTGGCTATCGTGTGGATTATATCATTGAGCTTTCGACGGATGGTTCGGGGTATAAGGAGGTCATCAAATCGGCATTTGACGGTAAAACGACCAGTGAATACCAACGAACACATCGCATTGAATTACCTAAAGCGAATGCAGGCTGGCAATTGCGTGTTCGCCGGCTCACTAAGAATCAGAATACCGCCCGTATTGCCGATAAAGTGACAATTGCCGCCGTTGTGGAAGTCATTGATGCAAAACTGCGTTATCCAAATACAGCCCTGTTATTTATTACCTTTAATGCTCGTCAATTTAACAACAGGATCCCTAAAATTAGTGTTCGCCCTAAAGGGGGATTACTGATTAAAGTGCCCACTAACTATGACCCTATTAATCGAACCTATTCTGGTGTATGGGATGGGACATTTAAGCTTGCAGCAACCAATAATCCAGCGTGGGTGTTTTATGACTTGGTTTTAAATAACCGCTACGGTTGTGGTGATCGCATTAATGCTTCACAAATTGATAAGTGGGATCTGTATAAGATTGCACAATATTGCGATGAAATGGTGCCAGATGGGCGCGGTGGAGATGGAAAAGAGCCTCGCTTCTTGTGTGATGTTTATATTCAATCACAAGAGACTGCCTATACCGTTTTACGTGATATTGCCGCGATATTTAGAGGGATGACGTACTGGTCTGATAACAAAATAAATGTTGTCGCTGATATGCCTGAGCCAGTTTTTAGAGTGTTCACAAATGCAAATATTGTCGGTGGTAAGCCAACATATTCAGGCGGCAGCATTCAAAACCGTTATACTCAAGCATTAGTTTCCTTTACCGACATTGATAATCACAGCAATGATGATGTTGAAGCTGTAGCGGACTTAAAGCTTCAGCGTCGATATGGTGTAAGAAAAACAGAGCTATCTGCAATTGGTTGTACCCGTCGCAGTGAAGCCAATCGTCGTGGTCGCTGGGCATTATTGACGAACGCGAATGACCGCATGGTCACTTTTGCGACAGGGCTTGAAGGCGCGATACCTTCTCCTGGTCATATTATCGGATTGGCCGATTCAACCTTGGCGGGTCGCGATACGGGTGGACGCATTTCCGCGGTTGATGGGCGTAAGATCACGCTCGATAGAGCCACCTCAATTAAAGCTGGTGACCGACTGATTGTGAATTTGCCTGATGGTAGATCAGAAGGGCGAACCGTTACGGCCGTGAATCAAAAAGTCGTTACTGTTTCGGTTGAGTATTCGCAAGTGCCGCAAAAAGAAGCAGTATGGGCGGTTGATTCTGATGATTTAGCTATCCAGTTGTACCGCGTTATTAACATCAGCGATAACGGTGATAATACTTACACCATCTCAGGTGCTATCCATAACCCTGACAATTATGAGCATATCGATGCTGGTGCACGTATTGACGAAAGACCCATTACCGTTATACCACCCAAAGTACAGCCAGCGCCTAAAAATGTGCGTATTTCTTCATACACACAAGTAGACCAAGGCATTGCATTTACAACTTTACGGGTTGATTGGGAAGCGGCTGAAAGTGCGATTGCGTATGAGGCGGAATGGCGTCGTGACAACGGTAACTGGATAAATGCCCCGCGTACATCAACGCTGGGGTTTGAAGTTAATGGTATTTATGCAGGCCGTTATCAAGTTCGCGTACGGGCGATTAATGCGTCTGAAATTTCCAGCGTGTGGGCTAATGCGGAAGAAGCTCAACTCAACGGAAAAGAAGGTAATCCACCAAAACCCTTAAATTTACGCGCTACTTCTGAGGTTTGGGGCATTACTCTCAATTGGGGTTTTGATGCGAACACGAGCGACACGCTAAAAACAGAACTGCAATATTCATCTGAAAACACAGTTGAATCTATGCAACTGCTGGCTGATGTACCTTATCCGCTAAAATCGTATCGCATGTCTGGCCTTAAAGCAGGTGCGCGCTTCTATTTCCGTGCTCGTTTAGTTGATAAAAGCGGGAATCAGTCAGAGTGGACGAGCGTTGTTTTAGGTGAGTCATCAACGGATGTTGAGGGTATTCTGGACGCGGTTGGCGACACCTTCCTAACCACCGAAGCAGGCAAGCAGATGCAAGAGCAGATTGACTTTAGCAAAGAAGCGATTGCAGAGCTTGAGTTGGACACGATTGATGTGAAGCAGAAAGTTGTCAGCATTGACAGAGATGTTGAAGCGGTCAGCGAAGCAGTAATGATGAACACTAAGTTCACGACGGAAGTTCATTTTAGTTTGAAAGAAGAAGTTGCTGATAGAAAAGCTGAGATATTCCGCATTGAGCAAGTGCAAGTCACTGACAGAGAAGCCGCTGCGCGCTGGCAAGAGAAAATCAGTGCTGAAGTAAGCTATAACGCCGCTGAAATCCTGAATATTAAGGATGCTCAGTCGAGCTATGAGAAAGCAACGGCGCAGCAAATTAGTCAAGTAAAAGCTGATGTCGATGGTGTTAAATCACGTGTCACAACAGTTGAGACAGCAACCGCCGATTTAAAGCAATCACAAGCGAAGTTTGAACAATCAACGACAGCTGAATTCGGCGAGATGCGCGGCTATATCACGCACTTTGAGACGTCATTGTCAAATGTGGAGCTTGCAGTTTCAGAAGCGATAATGCAGACGACAGCTCAAGTTAACCAACACAGCTCTGAGTTGCTACAGTCGAAAGCGGAAGTTAAGCGTATCGCGAATGCAACTGCGACGAATGAAAAAGCAACGGCTGAGCTTGCAGAGAGCGTGAAAGCGCACTACGAAGATTCGCAAGCTGAATTCGTGGATGTGCGTAAATCAATCGCAGAGAAAGACAAAGCACACTCAGAACGCACAGAGCAAGTGCGCGCAGAACTCGGGAAAGACATCAACTCGAACAAAGAGGAGTTATCGAAAGTTAGTGCCGCTGTCACGACGAACACAAAAGCGATAGCGAAAACGGATGAGACTGTCACGGAGCTTCAGCAACTTCAAACATCCCAGTTTAATGACAACAGTTCATCCATTGCGAATGTGCAACACACGCAAGCGAATGCCGATAGCACCCACGCTGAAAGCACATTGCAACTTGCCGCGCAGCAAAATGAGCAAGGGTCTGAGCTTTTACGTGCTAAAGCCTCTATTCGTGAGACCAACAAAATCATTGTTGATAACGATAAAGCTTATGCGCAGAAGTTCACGCAAATTGATGCTCAACTCGGTGAGAACGGCGCTCGTTTTACGCGAGTAGAAGAAGCGCTGGCAGATACTCAGCAGTCAGTTGCAAAAAGCCATGAACAGCTCAACGCGAAGTTTGATAGCAGGATTGACACCGTTCAAGCCCAAATTGACACGCAGAAAGAAGCGATTGCGAAGCAAGACCAGGCGATTGCTAAAGTTAACACAGATTTATCTACTCGAATCGGTCAAGCAGAGTCGTCAATCAGTGATAACAAGCAGTCAATCAGCGACAACGAGCAAGCTTTGGCAGATTTCAGTCAGTTGACGAGAGCTGAGTTTGACAATCAGCAGGCAGCTATTGAGCAACGTGGGCAAACCATTTTTGACCACAACGGCAATGGCTCGGCAATTTACACAATTAAAACGGGGGTGAATTGGAATAATCAATATTACGATGCAAAATTCATGATGGGGGCGGAGGTAAAAAACGGCACTGTCTCAACTAAAATCGGCTTCAGTGCCGACACTTTTGGTATCTTCAATCCATCCAGCGGTAAGTTAGAGCCGGTTTTCTTTGTTGAAAATGGGCAGGTGTTTATCAATGAAGCGTTTATTAATCAAGCGACAATTGAAAAGCTGTTAATCGGTTCGACTATCAAATCCAAAAATTGGGATCCTTTAGCTAAAAAAGGTCTCATGCTGGACTTTGAAAACGGGAAGCTGATTGCAAATGACGCTGAAATAACCGGTAAGATTTATGCAACCGATGGCGAGTTTAACGGGACGGTTTATATTGAAAAATTAATTGGGGATGTAAGCAACACATACATTATTAGCCCATGGTCAACGGTCATTATTGAACCAGAAAAATATGACCGGATTATAATTTGTCCATCAATAAGCATTGCACGTAAAACATCAACAAGTCGACTTTACAATATGTTTGTTGCATTGCAAAAAAACGGAGTTGAATTTGTTAGGGCAAATCTTGGTGTGGATTTTAAGGTTGGCTTGACTAGTTCTGAACACACTATTTTTACTGCAAATCCAAGCATATCGTGTGGGAGTGTAATTATAAAAGCCAATGAAAGAGCAAGCATTAAATACGTCGCTAGCAATAATGACAATTTAATGCTCAACAGCACAACGCTCATTGTCATTAAAAAGTAAATCAACAACGAGACCGCTATTAAGCGGTTTTTTTGTATCTAAATTTCGGAGAATATTATGTACAACATCGGTACAGTCACAACGACAGCGAACAGCACAAAATTAGTGGGAACAGGCACTAAGTGGAAAGAGAACAACTCGCGAGTATCCGCAGAGCAGGTTATTTTAATTCAAAACGGCTCAACAATTTACATTAACAGCATTGCGTCTATTCAGAGCAACACAGAGATAACACTGAGTTTTCCTGTGCCTGCATCGGTGAGCAACGCACCGTATCAAATACTGACAACGATGGTGAACTCAGTTTCAGATGCTACAAACAAAATTGTCTCAATGAACATTGCGAATGTGCAGTTCAGCGATATCTTAAATCGATGGGCTACAGAAAGCGGTACAATTACAGTGACGTTACCCGATGGTACGACACAGCAACTGAGAACGGCGAAAGAAATGGATAAGCAGCTTGATGGGAAGTTTGATAAAGCGGGTGGAACTATCTCTGGTGATGTGACTTTCAGTAAGAACGCAATCAAATCGACTAAAGGGACGCATGTCTTGCCTGACAAATACGGCACGCTAATGCAAGTTGGTGATTATGGGATAGGAGGCTCTATGAATGGTAGCTACCTAGGGAGTGTCGAAAATTTTGAAAAAAATAAAGTTGGTATTTTTAATGCATCACACAACGTCGAAGGAATGACAGAGCTTGGCATAACGGATTTTTACGGTTCATGTATTGTTACTAAATACAATAATTCAATAAACAATCAGGTATTATTGTTGGGGAACTTCGGCAAAGATTGGTTGCAACTTGTAAGAAAGGGCGGAAGCGATGCTAGAGTAGAACGATGTATCTTTTATAGTGATAAAAACACAACCAAAGACTCCAACGGCAACTTAAAAGCAGCATCGCCAATTGTGAAATTATTTGCTGATCACATTGAGCTTAACGAAGAGTCAGAAGGCGTTGAAATGGAGCACCTTGGTATAGGCCATTACCTCATTAAAGGTGTTGTAGGCTTTAATGCAGATGGTGCATGGGGGATCGATAACGGCTTTGTCATCCCTCAAGACCATAACGGTAAAAACATGGTGCTTATTGATTACAAGGTGAGACCAGATGGTGATATTGAAGTTTTTGTTTTCCACCAACAGAACGCTGACCTACCGGAGCGTTTTCAGAACAAGCGCATCAAGCACATAGATAAAGACGGCAACCCTGTTTACTACGAAAACTATGAGCCGTGTGACGTACCTGAGTCTCGCTGGATAGATATGCGTGTCGAAATGCCAGTGAATTCCATCTACAACCTCAAACAAGCAGAAGCCGAGCGATTGGCGAAAGAGGAGGCGGAGAGGCAAGCGGAGGAGGATGCTAAGAAGGCTGAATTGGAAGCTGAAAGGGTAGAGCAGGAAGCTGCGGAACAGGTAGAGTAGCAATAAAAACTAATGCGCCAGCTCGAGTAGTTGGCGCATATTCAAATTACATCAAGTATTTTTTATGGCCTAATTCACGCGAGGCTGGATCACCATAAAAATGCTTTTCTAGTTGTTTCAATAAATCTTTAGCTACTTGTTCATGCATAAAAGATTGTATAGGTTCTCTTTTAACATTTTCCATTTTTAAAGAATCCTTATTAAAACTAGGATCTGATAACGTCATTTTTATAAATACGAAACCAGGAGGATTATCAATAGCGATTTGAGTTTTTTCTAACTTAGGAATATATTCTGCTTCGAAAAATTCAGAGTTTTTAGTTTCATTATTTTTCATGCTGGTACCCATGAGTCATCTTGCCAGATTTCTTCCAAAAGTTGGCCTATTTCTTCTTTTTCATCATCTGTTTTTGTGCCACTGATCGTAACTGACTGTGAAGAACTCATAGCAACACGAAGGCTTAATGGGCCAAATCTATCGCCAATTTTTTTAATGATTTGCTCCTGCAGGGCGTTACGTGTTTTATCAGAAGGCTTTTGTTTTGACTCTTTATCAAAGAGTATTTCTATACGCGGCATGGTAGATACCCCCTATTTGAACTGTTTAAATACACAGTGTATTTGTATACAGTAAATTAGGATATTTCAAGTATCTTGCATGCAAAATTTTTCGGTTAGACCTTCATAATTACATCATGTCTTTTACTGTAATATGTTGTTTTATCTAACTGTTACATTTTCACTATATTATGAAAAAAATCATATGTTATTGTTTTATAATATAATGCATATGAATTTAAAATCCCTCGGCCTTTAGGCTGTGCGGGTTCAAGTCCCGCCCTGGGCACCAAATAAAAACTCAGTTGAATATCAACGAGTTAGGGAAAGAAAGAAGCCACCTTTTAGGTGGCTTTTTTTGTGACTGAAATCACCTTTCGCTATTATTTCGCTATTAACTTTCGCTACTAACTCCCCCATTCACTAACGCTTTTGCCCTCCGACCGTTGGAACGATTACTACTTTTCGATCATATCGTGCAGTCTGTGATGGTGTTTTATGGCCAGAAATATTTTGTTTCTCACTCAGCGTTCCTTCCAGATCAGATATTCCTTTGGCCTTCAAATCATGAAACGTAAAATTAAAATCTAAATAAGGAAATTTTTTTACAGCTTCCTCTTTAGCTTTTACCTGTTTTTAGCTTGCTTAATATAAATACCTGCTTTCATGAGTTGATCTTTTTCAGCGACAAGACGTCTTGCTGACGAGGACTGCATCAAAATAGACAGAGAGCGAGTGCTGGTGAAGATTAAAAAGGCACCTGAGGTACATTGGGCGTTTTTCAGAGGCAGACTAAAATATTTGTGAGTAATGAAAGTATGAAACTTACATACTTGGAAAAAATAAAATCGCTCCCATCATATAACTACGTACCTTGTAGAGGATATAAAGCCGTTTTGTCATCAGGTTATTGAATGTAGTTAGTTGGAGTGAAAATGAAAAAATCGGTTTATAAAGCAAGTGGTTTATGGAACCAACAATCTTTCATAACTCTTTTTGTCGCAACAAGCGAAAAAGATGTGCTTTCAACAATAGCATTTTTGGCAAATTTAGGTGGCGCTAGGGTCGATGAGCTATCTATTGAACGTTTTTGTTCCGTGCATTAGTGTAGTTAAAATGAAGAAACGGGACTAATGGCAAAAGCCGCATAACGTAAAATAGAAAAACGCAAACGACAAAAGGAATTAGGTGTGACTAAGATAGAGCTATTTCTTGGTGAACAGGGATTAGAGATTCTCCCAAGAAATTGCGTAATATGTAGGTCAGGCAGGGCGCTGTATAACGTAGCCAACTATCTTTTTATGTGAGCATTGATGGCTGTTCATTGTGTCCGCTCGGTAGTGCTGAATAAAAAGTGTGTAAGGGAGGTAATGATCAGCTACTGATAGTTATTTAAGTGAGGCTCATAAATGCTGGGTAACTCATGGGTGACACGGGCTAAAATTGATGTCACAAAATCTCACAGATAGTTCAAATTTAACGTGTCACTATTAATTTTGATGGGTATAGAAGATGCACTGTTTTCCTCTTTTTTACCCTTTATTTTTTTACTTGAAATTTATTGATTAAAAATCAATGTGTTAAGAATCACTGAAATATAGAAGGTATTTTTCATAAAATCAGATGTAATTTATTGTTGAACATGGTTTTTTTCATGATAATTTATAGTTCACTGCCGTATAGGCAGCTTAGAAAATTAAACAAGGCATCAATAGCCATTTGCTCATGTTCACTGCCGTATAGGCAGCTTAGAAATGACTTCGGGGCGATGTGATCATGGTGCGAGTGTTCACTGCCGTATAGGCAGCTTAGAAATTAAAGCAGGTGCGCGCTTCTATTTTCGCGCTGTTCACTGCCGTATAGGCAGCTTAGAAAACTTAGCTCAGGAATTAGTAGTATTTATGTCAGTTCACTGCCGTATAGGCAGCTTAGAAATATTGCCATGCCAGCTGACGCACCACCAAGACGTTCACTGCCGTATAGGCAGCTTAGAAAATACAAACAAGGCTCACAACCTGCCTCAACTGGTTCACTGCCGTATAGGCAGCTTAGAAATCTATAAACACGTTTTGGATAGCAATTATCTTGTTCACTGCCGTATAGGCAGCTTAGAAACAGATAGCAGTGTGTGGTTACGTTAAATTCCTTGCTTACTACACCGATAATGATGATGCCCTCCAGTCAGCTACAGATGTTTATTTAGACGATGTAGCACAAAAACGTGCTCACAATATCCCAGCAACCAAATCCTTTGATGCTTTCCGCTATTGGGTAGTAGAGCAATCTGGCCGTTATGAAACGTTCGAAATGCCAGACGGTAGCCTACGCCGTGTCGCTAAATCAATCAGCTTTGCAAGAATGGATGACCTAGCTTTTGGCGAACTCTACAAAGCCACACTCGATGTGCTTTGGAGCTTCATTCTATTCCGTAAATTTCCCACCCAACAAGCTGCTGAAAATGCAGCTGGCCAGCTATTGGATTTTACCTAGAGGCAAGACCAATGACCCAAAAACAAAGACCAAAGAAGAGAAGCAGTGGTTATCAGATGTAGCCGAACTTGGCTGTGTTTGTTGTAGAAACATGGGGTATGGGGCAATTCCTGCGGAAATCCATCATACACGAACAGGGCAGGGAATAGCGCAGCGTGCTAGTCATAAAGATGTATTGCCGTTATGCCCGCCTCATCACCGCGCTAGCTATGACACCGGCTTTCATGCGGCCCCAAAAACATGGCAGCAAATTCACGGTACCGAAGCGGAATTGCTTGAGCAAACCAAAAGAGAAGTCATGGAGCTGCGCGCATGTCGTATCTGATAGCCATTAAAAAATATTGTTGATGTGTAATAGGTGGTGAACCAATGAAACTCGAAAATACACTTAAAAACTTTCACCCTAAGTCACCTACATTCGGTAATGTAGCAGGTTGTACATCTCCTGACCGAATAACGGGAACAGATATCATGGCAGCTATGGGGATGACTGAATCACAAGCTAAGTTCGGTATGACAGCCTTTCTAGCGAAGAATGATATCAGCGAAGAAGATAAATTTTCTACAGTAGAGGCGCTGACCCAATATGCACTTAAAGTAGCACCTAAACTAGTTCGTAAAGCCGCGGGTAAGGAATTGGGTTGTTGCTTAATTATTCTGGCCAAGATGGCATTTGAAGATTATGCCCGTTCAGCAGGTTCAGTTTTTCCATGTTCAGCATGTAGCGGTAAGGGCCTTATTTATAAGCGTAAGGACGTAGTCAAACATCCTGGTATAACGAGACTAGACGGAGCAGTGGTTATTGAGCCATGGATTGAAAATGAAAAGGTGGATGAGTTATGTGTTTCTTGCAATGGAAAAGGGCAAATAGCGCACCGTTGCCGCTGCAAAGGGCGAGGTAAGGTATTAGATGACATTCAAACTAAGCTGCAGGGCGTGCCTGTATTTAAAGATTGCCCTCGTTGCGCGGGTAAAGGTTTCAACCGTGTGCCATCTTCAGTAGCCTACAATGCAATAAAGCACCTAGTACCCGATTTAACCCAATCGTCATGGTCACGAAATTGGAAACCATTTTATGAGAAATTAACAGCTAAATGCTATATTGAGGAAAGCATCGCTGAGCGTAAATTTAGCTCAGTGATTAAGTAAGTTTAATGGTGCTATGAATTAAATGTGGTGAGGCTTATGGTTTTTACTGAACAATCGGCTAAATTTTCAGAACGCAATATTTATAGATATGAGCTGTTACGCATATGGGACCAGGATCTAAAAACGGTTATGTTTATTGGACTAAATCCGTCCAAAGCAACTGACAAAGTCACCGACAGAACTATTTCAACATGTATCAATAGGGCCAAAGCGTGGGGATTCGGTGGTATCATTATGTGCAACCTTTTTGGATTAGTATCAACAGACCCGAAAGAACTGCTGAATAGCTCAGACCCAATTGGGGTTGAGAATGATATATATTTGAAGGATAACGCTGACAAAGTCGATATGATTGTAGCCATGTGGGGCGATCTTGGGCAATTGAATGGAAGATCAGAGGTTGTTAAAAAGCTATTTTTAGAAAAGTTATTTTATTTAAATCTAAACAAAAGCGGAGAACCAAGCCATACGAGAGGGCTAAGTCTTGATTTTGAACCAACTCCGTTTAAGTAAAGCACATCAACACTTAAAGTAAGAGTCTTTGCATTTTGCATAAAATTGGCTTATTATCTTCTAATAATGGGCATTCTATACCTAGTCGCATTAAACCAATTAAAGGCCTCGCAATCGCGGGGTTTTTCGCACTATAGAGGTTTATATATGTTTGATGATTTTGAGGGGTTTGATGAGTTCGAGTGGGTTTAATTTATTGATATTGTTAAGTGGCTTATTGCTGAATTAAGCATATCTATATGATTAAAGTTAGTAATTAGATGAATTAAAGAAAAAAGCCATTCAGTATCAAATGGCTTAAATATCGAAAGTTGATTATTTATTGTTAATTATTAATTATCGTCATATACATCATTGTCTGGTATAATGTTGTTTGACATATCAAAGCCAATCAGGCCGCTATCATCTAACGAAATTCCAGCCCTTAGATACTTAGGGCCTAATAAATTATTAGGGTTTGAAAAAGATGGCGATCCATAGCAATATGAGAGCAGTGTTTGGTAGAACATCATGTCAAGTTTTGAGTGTAGATTTAAATTAACCACCTCTGTCCCTCCGCTAGCTCTTTCTAGCATTAACCTAAAAGGAATATCCTCCCCCGCAAAGTCATTATATATACTAGAAAACCCTTTAACATTGAAAACTATATAACGGCGCCTTTCCATAAAAACCTCGCTTAAATTTTATTAATAGACTAAGTTTTTGAAATTCAATTTAACTGTAGTTAATTAAAGCAACAAAAGCTAATTAATATTAAAATATTTAATGGAATGTGTTTTTTGTATTTAAGTGAGTATCTTTGATTGATTGGTTGATTCAAAATTAACACAGTCAGATCTAGCGAGAGAGATGGGAGTTAAAAAGCAGGAAATCACCCGGCTTTTTAATCTTCAACACTCAACTAAAATTGACACTATTAATCAAGCTATTATTGCAATGGGGCATAGACTAACCCTTTCATTATTATAGTGCAAAACATCTAACCAAGAGGTCGCCTAGTGCGGCCTTTTTCGTATACAGCCACCGCAAATCACTATTAACACGTTTAATTACTGCAATGACGTTGCGGTTGGCTACCTATTAACTAAATCATGGAACACTCCATCGGGGGTGGATATGCGTATGCCACATAGAGATCCAAATAACTATAGCTGGTTCCGCGAGGTGCTTATCTTATTGATGACCATGCTCGGCGTGGCTGCCAGCTATGCATATAAGGTTTTAAACGGAGAGAGGTTCAGCTGGCGGACTTTTATCTTACAAGCAATTGTTGCGGTATTTGCTGGCGCAATTGTATTTCTTGCATCTAGTTACTATCAATGGGTTCCTGAAATAGCTGGAGGAGCAGCTGGCTTTGCTGGCTGGTCTGGTGCTGAACTCATTAAAACAATTGAAAAGCGTTTTTTAAGGAAGGTATCAGGTGAGTAAATTTAAATTCAGTAAACGCAGTGAAGAGAATTTACGTGGTGTTCATCCGGACTTAGTTAAAGTGACCCGTCGAGCGATCGAGTTAACCAATATTGATTTTATGGTTATCGAAGGTAAGCGAACTGAAGCTCGCCAACGACAATTAGTGAAAAATGGCGCTAGCCAGACTATGAATAGTCGCCACTTAACTGGACACGCTGTTGACTGCGCACCGTTGGTTAATCGTGAAATTCCGTGGAACGATTGGTCTAAGTTCAAGTTAGTTGCTGATGCAATGTTGCAAGCTGCCAAAGAGCTTAATGTCGATCTAGAGTGGGGCGGAAACTGGAAGAGCTTTAAAGATGGTCCTCATTTCCAATTAACACATAAATCATATCCGGCTTAATGCTTATTGGGGTTTGTAATGAAATTCGATAAGTCATTTTGGCTATTTATCATGGTAGTGGGGCTGGGGTGGTGGGTTGTTACTGTTCACGATAGTAATAATCTACTGAAAAAAGAAAACTCAGAGCTCATTGATAGCATTCAAAACTACGAACGGCGTATTGATTCCCTTCACGAACTCGATACTAAACATACCCAAGAGCTAACAAATGCAAAAACTGAAATTGACAAGCTGCGTGTTGCTGCTGAGCGCAATCCTGAGCGGGTGTACATCAAAGCCAGCTGTAAAAAAGCCGAAGGCACCACCGCCACCGGCTTGGATGATGCAATCACCGCCAGACCTACTGACTCCGCTATCCGAAATTATTGGTTACTCAGAGAGCGAATTGCAGAGTCAGAACAGATGATTAAGGGACTGCAAGAATATGTAAAAAAGGAATGCTGGTAATTGAGAATCTAAATACCAAATATTTGTGAAATAGCACAGCTAGCAGCAAAAATAGCGGCTATTCCATTAAAGCGAGCTTGCTTGCTAGTAGTTAATAGAAAATTATGTAAATCAACAGGATCTCTCCCGTCTCCAAATGTTAATTGAACTCGATTTGGGCTTACTTTAGATTTTACGAATGCGGCAGCCACCCAAAAAATTGCAGATAATACCCCTAGAGTTATGGATATGATGTGATATTGAGATATAAAGTCCAACATTATAATTTAACTGTCCCGACAAAGTAGTTTCATTTTTATGATTGTATCTCATCACAAAGCCTATTCACACTGATTGGCTTTTTAATGAGCTAAGGAGATAAACACGATGGCTAAACCGGATTGGGGGGACGCTACAGCAACAGTTCCTCACCGAGCATGCTAAATCAGGAATATCCCCTAAAGAGTGGAGTGAAGACCAGGGACTTAATTACGCAACAGCAAGGCGATATATTAAAAGGCCAGCTGCGCAATCTGCGCAAAAGAAATTGCGCACTGCGCACGAAAAAGAATGCGCAAAAGAGTCTATATGTAATAGCGCAATACCAACTGCGCAGAGTAGAGAACATGATAGTGCGCACGATGATGAAAATACCTTTGATGTGCGCAACTACGGGCTTAATGACTCACAAGTCAAATTCGTTAACGAGTATCTTATCGACTTAAATCGAGCTGCTGCATATAAGCGAGCCGGTTATAAAGGCGAAGGCAATACAGCTTATGTAAATGCTACTCGAATGCTAAGAAATGCTAAGGTTTCAAGAGCAATCGCGGACGCGCTAGCAGAACGAGAACGTAGAACCGAGATAACCCAAGATGCCGTATTAAAAATGTGGTGGGATATTGCAACTGCAGACGTAAATGAGCTAACCGAATATCGTCGATTATGTTGTCGCCATTGTTGGGGATTTGGATTTAATTATCAGTGGCGTGATGCGGTCGAATATTAAGATGCTGTGAAAAAAACATGTTAGCCAATAAAGCGCCCCGGTAATCCCCCCGAAAAATCGGTGTATTAATAAGTAGAATTTTCTCGTAATCTGAACTGAGGAGATCTCTATGAAAAAAGCACGTTTTACCGATAGCCAAATTATCACCATCCTTAAGCAAGCTGAGGCGGGAACGCCTGTTTCTGAACTGTGCCGCGAACATGGTATGAGCAACGCCAGTTTTTATAAGTGGCGCTCACGCTTTGGTGGGATGGATGCTTCCATGATGACCCGCTTGAAAGAACTGGAAGAGGAAAATCGCCGCCTCAAAAAAATGTATGCAGAAGAAAGGTTGAAAGCTGAGATCATTCAGGAAGCTATGGCAAAAAAGTGGTGAAGCCATCGCATCGAAAGCGGATGGCGCAAGAAGCTGTCAAAATACGGAATATCAGCGTACGTTTTGCCTGCCAGTTATTTGTAGTGAGCGAAAGTTGCTATCGTTATCAAGCTAAACTGAGTAAAGAAAATGAAGCAATAGCTGACTGGCTGATACGCATCACTGATAGCCAGCGCAACTGGGGATTTGGCTTGTGCTTTTTATACCTTCGAAACGTAAAAAACTTAAGATTTAACCACAAAAGGGTTTACTGAATTTATTGTGCGTTGTCACTGAACATGCGAATAAAGCCGAAGAAACGCCTAAAACGGGATAAGCCCGAGCCACTGACGGTACCCGAAACGAGCAATGAATGTTGGTCAATGGACTTTATGCATGATCAACTGTCGGATGGGCGCTCAGTCCGTTTATTGAATATCATCGATGATTTTAATCGTGAAGCATTAGCTATTGAAGTGGATTTTTCCCTGCCGGCGAGTCGGGTTGTAAGAGTACTAGAGCAACTTATTGAGTGGAAAGGAAAACCGGTTTCCATACGCTGTGATAATGGGCCAGAATACACCAGTAATATATTGATATCATCGGCTAATCTGCAAGATATCAAAATAAACTTTATCCAGCCAGGTAATCCGCAGCAAAATGCTTACATTGAGCGTTATAATCGGACAGTCCGCTATGAATGGTTAGGGCAATACTTGTTTTCATCACTGGATGAATTACAAGACTATGCTACACGGTGGCAATGGTTTTATAATCACGAACGACCGAACATGGCGTTGAATGGCTATACCCCAATGCAACATCTACAACGAATGACCTGATTCTACTTATAACCTCGGTTAAAAACGGGGGATTACCGCACCACCAAGACTAATCCGCAGAAATTAAACCTCATCAAACAGCGATTTAAGCGCTCTGTGCACCATTGTAAGCAACGCAAAAATAATTGCTATCGCGGTGAATAATTGATTTTAACGCCTCTGTGACGCTGAGATTTTGCGGACGGATAATTAACAACAAACATGTCGCCGCGCAATCGTAGCCCCGCCTCGCCTGCCCACTAAATAGGGCGCTTTTCATGCAGTTGCAAGAGATCGCCTGAGCCGCGCCAGTGGTGGTGCTTCGTGCAGGTAACGATCCTTGTTTAATATTGCGGATTGTGGCGGAGAATTGCGGAAGTTGTTCGTGGAAATGTAAAACCGTCTTTCGACGGTTCAATATTTTAAACTTATAGCTAATTATGATTCTTCGCGTAGTTTTTCTAGTGTGAGTGATATTTTATCTACGTTACTAAAAAAACGAGCTGGATATGCAGTAGGGTATTCTGCTTCAATGAAATGTTCTGTTACTGATAAAATACGCTCTAGTTCATCATGAATTCGATTTACATTGACAGTCATAATTTCCCTTGCAGTTTTAAGTCTTGGTGTATTATCAAGGATATACCCAGCAAATACGCGATTGGCATGAGTAAGAATCCCATAGCGTTTTTTATCTTCTTGTCGGTTAGTTGAGACTAGCATTTCTTTGATTTTGTTATCAATAACTCGGTGGTGTAAAACCGCATTAATGAGAGAGACCCCACTAACTGAAGAGTTAAATAATGCTTTGTATGCAGGTCCTTCAAGATTATCGAAAAACTTACCTCGTTGGACTTTTAATAGTGATAAGGTGGATGACCTGCAACTTAAGCACGCTAAAGCATCTAGCGCTTCATCAATATCAATGTGTTTTTCCCCTAATTCATCGGTAGACACATCGCTTCTGAGTAATTGGTATATGTATCCTTCGATAATTAATTCATCACGTAGACGCAGTTGCTGAGGATGCTGAGATGCAAAATCTCTTCCTAGAACTCGGTTTTGATGATTATTAGCTCTAGTTATTAAGTTTATAATATCTTCTGAAGCGCCTTGTGGAATTTGTATGAATCTAGCCTGAACTTTTATTTTTGTTAATGTATCCTCATCGACAGTATCTAGTGAACCTATACTACTCACTGTTTGAGCACCATTAATGACGCTCACGTCTCTAAAATTAAAACGTCCGACATCTCGCTGATTTGTTTTATTCCGCCTATGTGGCTCAATGGAGCGAACTAAAACTGTAATGCCATTATTATAAAACCAAAAATTATCAGGGTCATTTTGCGCGGTTTCTTTTATCGCTTCATTAACTTCTGTTTTGCCAAGTAAGTTACGAATATTTTTTGTAAACAATTTTGAGGAGTGTAGCTTCCACCATTCGGATAGCTGATCACCACTAATTATACCAAAGAATGCAGTATATGGTGTTTCTATTTTCCCATATTGCTCTAATTCAACATCGTCTAAATCAACGGCTGCTGATGATTGTGCATGTCTCCATTGAGTAATATCTTCAGAGGAAACTAAGTGAACTTGAAAAGGTAATTCGTTATTTGGTAATTCGCTAGTTAAAGATGCAGATTCATTTAGTTCATTCTGCCATTGTTGCATGTCCGACAGAATTATATTTGCCGCTCCACGCTTTCCTGTATGAGCCATAACAAATAGGAATTTATAATCAATTGAACTAAGTGCTTTGCTAATATCTTCTCTCTTACTTTGTAATATAGTATCAAAACGTTCATATTCTTCTTCGATTAGATGATCACACGCCTGTTTAAATACAAGAAAGTCTGCGTTTGTCCATGTTGAACTACCTGATTGGGAAAATTTTGATTGTACGACAACAACAGTTTTTTCAGTGTGATTTACATGAATAGCATCAATTCCGCCATCGTGAGAGCTATCACATACCGATGCCCCTGAAATATAATCATCAACTTGGCTTAAATGGTGTATTACAAAAGCAGCAATAGCTCTACTTGCCATTTTTATTTCATAGTCAGATTGCCCAATAGAACATTCACGTTTATGAATATGTTCTTCAAACCGCTCACGTAAAGTAACACCAAGTCTGATTGCTGTTAAGTTGGCAGTTGCCATAGCCGGAGTTGCATTATCTTCTTGTGTTAATTCTGTTACAAAGGCCATAAAAATTCCATTAAGTCATACTGAGAATATATTTAGTACTGATTTTATTTTTCAAAAAGAAAAATTAAAATCGCCGTTTATTGAGAATAAAATTAATATATTGAGATAATTTGTCAATCGTAAAAATAAATATTCTAAATTAGATTATTGCCTTATGGTTCATTATTATATTTTTCTTTAATGCGCACCAGTGCTTCGATGCAACGCTCCCTATTCCGCTGTAAATCAGCTTCTTTTTTCATTTTTACCGCTTGAATTCGTTTTTTTATGACTAATTCAGACTCAATAACCCGCACTTGTCTACCGTCAAACCTGAAAATACGGTCATCATCTTTGATGGCCATACCTTTAATAAACATGTTGGCCATGGTTTCAGTTGGCAGATCAAAGCCTGTTTTCTGCATAAAACTGCAAATTTCTGGCCTTAATTCGCTTTCCTCTTCATTTAATTCAATTCGTGATACTTGCCGCTGCTGTCTACCCTGTGAAATTTCGCTTCCTGCCGCGTTCTGAGCGTCTGTTTCAATAAACGCAAAACCGTATTCCTCTATGTTGCATACTTCACCAGAGCAGTGCTCTGGCTCGTAAAATTGCACATCTGATAGATTTGATGTGATCCGCGATCTACAGTTATTGACAGGACTCCGAGGCGCGCCGATGGCGCTTTTTAAAAGACCATCGTTCGCAGCATCGGTGTTTTTCTTCACAATCTTGTATTGCCTTTCACGCGTTTTGAGTGTTGGTTTGCCGGTTGCGAGCTGGTTATAAATACCTACCACTTTCTGCACCTCTTCGCCGTATGTGTTTACATCACTGACTTCACGTGCAACTCGTATCGTTTCTTCTTTACGACGAATACATGGCCCACCTTGCGACATCACATATTCAAAGAAATCGCCACCATCGGCAGCGGCGCGAACACGCTCCGCAACATCACCGAGTTGATCAGCAATCGAAACGCCTCGCGGAAGCCGACGGCATTCACGATAAGCACCTTTTGAGGGAAGTTTGTAAAAATGAAATTGAGGAATGCGCCAAGTAGAAGCCCAAGCAGTAACCGCTGCCGCCATGCTTTTTAAATCTTTGCCTGTTTCGTTGTCTATCTCGCCATCAAGCGCATAACCATCAATATTTTTAGCGATATACTTTGCAATGTAACCCACAGCACCGCCGCGATTCATGTGCTTACATTCGAAACGGTACTTATGTGCGCCGGCCTCGTCACCATCTTCTTTTAAAGCGCGTTTACGCATAATCTCAATGGCTTTTGCACGGCTGGCTTTATCAACAAATAACAGCATATGCCAGTGAGGCGTGCCGTCATGATGCGGCTCAACAACCCGAACACCATAAACATTAATGTTATTGTCATTAAATGCAGAACGAATACGCGACCAGACTTTGACTAAGTACTGTTGTCCGTCTTTTGGTGTGTAGGCCTCATTTTTCCATTTACCATTAAGCGCAGCGATCACGTCTTTCTTACGCTTACGCAGTTTTGTTGGATGATATTTAGAAGGGCAGGTCCTGGTAATAAACATACCGATATCGCCACGTTCTTTCGCTACACGTTCAATGCCGGCCATTTGCGCCATTAATTCCATGCGACGAATTTCAGGGTTTGAAACACTTGCCATCACTTTATCGAACAGATCAAACCGCTCACCCGTTTCAACGTCTTCAATATCCATGCCTTGTAAATACTGCATATTAGATAAACGTTGCGCTTGCACAGCTCGAATGGCTTGTTTACTGGCGTAGGGGTTGCGATTCTGGCAAACATCCATATTTGCGATCATCAAGGCTTCAAGCCATTGGGTACGATGGGCTTTTAATTTGCGATACCAATAATCTGTATTGGTTAGGCGCTGAACGGCGGCAATAACTTTGCGAGCATCTAATGACGTGACAGCGGGACAATCAAAAATCTATTTTTATGAGTGGGCTTTTTAATCAGCGAAGAAGATAAACACGATGGCTAAACCAGATTGGGGGACTTTAGCCGGTGCATCTTGCCAGTTATTTGTGGGGGGAAGGAGGGGAAGTTTGGCGTTGAGGCAATCACTCGCTATTAAGGTGATGCGCTTAAAATGGCCACACAACATTTAGGGATGGTGAAAACCCGAACTGAATTAACCAGCAAAGGCGGCGAACCTATCAAAACCGAAGTTGCAAACATGATTTCACAAGAAGTTGCCGACGCTTATAAAAAACTAATGGGTTAATTACTGGAAATAGCCGTTTGAGCGAAAAAATAGGTTATGCAAAATTACACCTATTTTACGTACGTTTTATTCATTGAGAATTTATGCATTTTTAAGGAGTAATTTAGATAAATGGTGCTTATCTGCAGAAACTAAATTGAACCTGTTTTCCGTAGGGGTAAGCACCATTATTTTAAATAAAAATGTGTTAGTCACATTTAAGTGGGGGGCAGGATGCCCCTTAGGGGGTGTCGTTTAAAAGAAACAATAAAAGCATTGCCACGGCGTTATTAATCATATGCAAAATAATTGGTGCCATAAGCGAATTAGTCTGAATTCTGACATGGCAAAAAATAACGGACATCACAAAAATCATAATAAATGTGGCAGGTGAATTATATTGATGGTGTATCATTGCAAATAGTACAGAGGTGATAATAATCATCACATGCTTGCCATTTGGGCCGTAGCCCATTCCGGCATTCAGTAAAAAGCCTCTGAAAATAATTTCTTCAATAATTGGCGCTGCGAAAACGACTGACACGACCAGAATAAACTGATGCAATGGTGATAGGGCGAGCATCTCAAGTATCGATGTTTCATCTTCTCCGTAAAACATAGTTGCAACAGATAATATGACCATTGCTATTATTGGAAGCCTGAGATCTGAAAATCGTACTGTGCCGAAAGGCATTAGCCCGGTTTGTTTCTGGTAATATGCTCGAGAGAACAGGGAATAAGGTAAGATAAATAGAATCGTAAATAGGGGCCAAGCGGCTAAGGCATCGTTATAGGTGGTTATTCCAGGAAATGCCAGTAAGGCATACTGAATTAAGTACCAACCTACAAAAAAACTGACGCAGACCAAGCTGTGTAGAACTCTGTCCATAGATATCATTATTATCCACATTGTTTTGTTGTTTATAAACATTGATTTTAATGTATTACCAATAAAAAACCAAAAAATATTGGTTTTGTTTCATTTGCCATTGTCGAAGCGCTTAAGTGGATTATATTAAATAGCCCCTAAATGTAAGGAATTGACTAAGCCAACTCCTTCCCATTTGATTTAAAAATACTGAGCTATTTCCTGCATTAAGAGCATGTGACAAAGACAATCCAGCCCAATTTATCATTGATTAGGGGATGATTAACGACCCACGTAATCCTGAGTGTGGCTTACCCTCGTATATTCCATTTACTGCTCTTTCCTTGGCAGGAAGAATGGACTAAACGGTTTATCAGTAACGCACTAACAAAATATCGTCGTCTGTAATGAGGCGGCGCTAATCTCCCAGAGCGAGAATGATACGTATGATAATGTAAAACAATGCTATTAGCTTAATGAAACTTAATTTTAACTCTTATCTGGAGTAATAGCTATCATATATCTAGATATGGTGTATAGCTCGTAGGCTTACAATGATGCTGATGTGGGGCACGCACTGCAAAAGTAAATATACCTGCTCGTAATAAAAGTAAAATCGCAATACCAAAGCCAGCCACGAGCAAAAAATCACACTCAGGATGAGTAAATTAAAAATGCATTTGACCTTGGTTTTGCTTGCCACGAAAAAACCATGGAAAATTAGCTAAGGTAAAGTGAGTGCTGAATATCACAGGGAAATTTGTTGCAGGAATTACTTATCTGCCAGTTGATGACTTAAAAAGTATCAACAGCGTATTGATAGTGCTGCAAACTCTTAATGAGCCAATAGAAGTAGAAGTATTGAACTTCAATGATCTTAGTTTATCCCAATCAAGTTCAAGTCATGTGAACTATTACCAGCAAACAGATGATATGTTTGTTCTTGTTTCATCTTTAATTAAAAGCTGGATAAGAAACCACCCGGTTGCTAATGCGAATAAATGAACCGCTATGATGGCGAGTTGTGTTTATCTACTGCTTAACGGTTATGAGTTAACTACCCCAAAGAATGAGGTCATAGAGATGGCTAATGGAATGGCGACCAAAGAATATTCGCTTATTGAGTGAGATGGTTGGTTAAGTTTCTGATTTAGGCCTTTTGACTTAAGACAATTGTGTGAGTAAACGGAGACAGCAGCCATCTCAATCATCAAGATAAAGATAGACTAGTTCACTGTGGCGATTTTCCTATGTATAAAAAAGTCGAAGGTGTTATCACCTCAGCTATAGATAATACCATCATCGACCAACCTGCTCATTTCGCTAACAAAATTATTGGTTATTCAGATAGCACATGATTTTAAGGTCGCAGAATTATGTAAGACAGAAGTGTTTATTTGAATAGCAAATAAGTGATACTGATTAGAAAGGGAAGGTATCCAGTATTGAAAAGATATAAAGAATAATGTTAACAAGAGATATATCACTAAAATATATACGATTATATCAAAAATCTTTCCCGTGTGCTGATTGCGTTCAAATATAACAATATAAATCTTATTTAAGTCTGAATAGGATTTATATTAACTAGCCATACGGGAACAGCAATAGTTAAAATAACAAGTCAACAAAAAGCAACATCGCTACACATATGCAGATATAAAGAAAAGGGGGATGCCATCATCTTGAGCAAAGGAGGGTGCAACCGATACTGCATGCCCCTCTTTCTTTAATGACGCTAACTAACAATGTTCACCAAATAAATACATTGTGTGATATTTTAATTGACTTGAGAGTCTTCTTGCTCAGCGAATGCTTGTAATTCCCTGATATATCTATGCCATTGCCTTCCCTTTATTTCTTGAGCGTATTCACGAATAGGGAGGGTTAGGTCATGAGTGATAGAGTGGTCGATTCGAGAAATTTCAAATATAACAACCATCTCTCCATTAACTAAGTAGGTATAAATATTTTCACCTTGTTCAATCATCTCATAAATACAAAATACTGATTTTAATTCGGTAGGATGAATCACTTGCCTTAAGTAAGGGACTATCACCTCATTTTGTTTTATCATAAATTTCTGCATATAGTCTTGAGTGGTGTGTTTATTCTTCATTTATAAGCCTTTTAGCAATTCAGGGTTTAAATAACTATATATTTATAACCCGTCATAGTGAATGATCCCTAGCAACTGGCTCTCCAATTTTTGAGGACAAAACAGAAGATCAGGTCTCTGCCAGCAGTAGGCGTTCATAATGATCTATGGTTCGTTTAGCTCTTGAATTATTTCTGAAGAAAAGAACGATATTGACTCATGACTGTGTTTGGATAGTCGTTCAAAATGCGGTCACTTCATGACAAATCGTTTTTTGATGGATTCAAAATATTCAGTAAGATAATTGCCTATCTGTACACTGTATTTAGTGAAATTTCCTGCCAATGATTCTGTCTGTAAAGTAATTTATCACGCTACCAAGTCAGCCTCTAAACAGTGGCGTATGTCAATTTGAAGCCGAAGGCAGGCGATGCATCGCTTTATTATTGAGCTTAGTGACAGCATAGATGACTATCTTAAATGCAAGGCAAATACACAAAGGTATTTTAGGTGCGGATATAAATTTATCCGTAAATGCTTCCCTCTCAGCAATCGCTTCCTTTAACAACATAAATATTTATCATGGAAATAGCGGTTTATTTAATAAGGAATAAAAATGTTTAATGTTGCTATTATTATTTTTGATGAATTTACTGATATCGATTACTTTTTGATGCGTGATATTTTTGGTCGCTGCCGTGAGGATTGGAATGTTAGCGTGTTGGGCACTAAACCCTTTCACACATCTACTCTTGGGCAAAAGGTCGAAACCGATGGTCACGTCTCACTTGCAAATCAAGCTGATGTCGTTTTATTCAGCAGCGGTCAGCAAGGTGTGCCAAATGCACTTGCCGATGAAAGTTTTATGCAATCCTTTAAACTTAACAGTCAGCAACAAATCATTGGTTCTATTTGCGCAGGCTCCTTTATCTTACATAAGCTTGGATTATTGAATGACATTCAAGCAACGACACATCCCGATGCAAGAAATGCGTTTATTAATATGGGAGCAGACGTTGAAGATAAGCCTCTGGTTATTCGTGGTAATATCGGTACAGCAGGGGGGTGTTTATCCGCCTTATATTTAACGGGGTGGATAGCTGAAAAACTTTTTGATAGTGACAAACGTCGACAAATGCATCGTCAGATATTACCTGCAAACCAACACGAGTTATATGAACAAATTATTGTTAATGCAATTACAGAAGCCCAACACTAAATTACAATAAGTTTTATTGGTTTTTAAATGCGAAATGGATTGCGCAATAGTCTGAACCATCTGCTCAGCGGGTGGTTATGTTTTGTGCTATAGCATCGCTATTCTTATTAAATATGTCATTTTTTACCTTGAATATTGATGAAAAATCAAAAACAGAATTGTTCAGTTATAGATGAACAACGTCAGGGCTGATAGAAAAAAATGGTGCCGCGTGGTGAGTGTTTAATTATACATATTGCTCAATGAATGACCTTGATAAGGCTTATTTTAATATTATCGGGTGTATTACTGTTTTGATAGCATTATTATCAACCCCCTTTTATCACTGCGCATAGCTGATGATTAATATAACAATGTGCTACAGTGATTATTAGTATTTGAGTGATCCCTCAACTAACCAAAAACATCAAAATAAAGCCTCACCGAAGTGAGGCTTATGTATATGCGCTTTGCTAAAGAAACACTAAAGATCCTATACACGGTAAATGAATAAAGAATATTGCAGAAAGTACCAATATCAGGGTTAGCAATAAAAGGATTGAATGTCTAAAAAAGCTTACAGATTTTGGATTTTTCAGGAAAAATATTAATAAAAATGGGATGATAATTCCTAATATAGATACATAAGTTAGATACTTATCCAAATATTTAAACATAACTAACCCTATTTAAATTGGCTCTTTATATTGTCATTTCACGTACACAAATGGTCATTTATATCTGCCAGCTAGTAAGGCCGTCAGTGCCAATGACATTGTAGTGACAGCGGCTGCAAGGTAGCTTCCTTTAGAGCAGTGCGGCATAACGAGTTTTAAATTCCCAGTTATAGGCCACACCAGTCTTGCTCTTGCCATTATCCCAATTCACCGACCAAGTCATTAGGCCTTTAATCGACAAGTTTTTGGCATCAAGACGCGCAAAAGCATTATAGACAGCTTGTTTATCAATCACATAACCAGAGCCAGCAGCATCATTGTTGGCAGGCAAACCGATAACAAATTTAGAGGGTGGAATTTTTGTATAACCGCGGGTACCAGTAACTAGACTTTCAGTCAGGTAATACAAAAAGTCTTCTTTCATTGCGTCACTATTTTGGGAGAGCCAAGCACCTTTACCGCTCGTGGTTTCATCAACCCAAATACCATCGCCACCCTGATTATAATATTGCGGAGCAATAAAATCATAATATCCTTCGAGGGCATTGATATAATCTAGATAAGCACCGTTGATGCGTAAATATGGGAATTCTGGCGCCATACTGATAATAAAGTTTTTCCCTTCGGCGGCGTAATGTTCTTTTACTTTTTTCAATGCGGCAGGTAAAACTGTTTTATTATTAGCTGAACTAATGGCTGTTTGCTCTAAATCGATATCTAAGCCATCAAAGCCGTAGGTTTCCACCAAACGGATAATTTCATTAGTTAGCTTGTCTTCGTCGCCAGTTTTCAATTGGATATGCGCATCGGCACCACCTAGGGAAATGAGTACTGCGCGGCCTTGGCTGTTTAATACTCCGACTTGACGGCGGAACTCGGCATCCGACAGATTGTATGGCTTGAAGGTTGGAATACCTTCGCCTTTCATAAAGGCCACGGCCACCACGTTATATTCTTCAGGAATGTCTGTCAGATTCATATTGGCACATTGCCCCTGCTGATAGCCATCACTGGCACCCGCGGCCCAATTGTGCCAAAAACCCATCATAATTTTTTTATTAGAGATATCCGGCATGGCGGCTGCGTCATCTACGACTTGTGTATTGATAATGTTATCTGAGCTCATAGTAACCTCGTTATTTTAGGTAAGATTAATTCCACACGCGCCAATATTGGTGGGCGTAAAGATATAATGCGTTTTTTTAACGAGGGTAAGGTGAAACCTTTTCCTGCCAATAATAAATTAAATTCAAGCTGACTGGAAAATATAGGATGCTTTCAAAAAAGAATGTTTTGCTCTTAGATGTATAATTTTTCAGATTAGTGGAGGCGTATTTATAGCAATGGCTATCTTCAAATGACTCACTAAAGAGTAAATAAATTATGACAGTAATTGTTACATATTATTTATAGCTATTATTCCAATTTATATTGATGATATTTATTGTCAGTATCATGCCGCGGTTTTCACTTATGAAGCGAGTGACGATTAGCTTTGTGAAATAAATAAATGAACCATAATCTGATAATGTTGACAAATTAGCAGGGGTTCGCAAGAAGCTAGAAGCGACGTATCAAGTGAGCCGTGCAAGAAAATAAAATAGGTAATTCTGCTAGTATTATTGGTTGCAGCGGAATAGCTAGTGTTTATTTTATAAATGATAATGATTGTTTATAAGTGGAATATTATCTGCTTTGGTCTTTATTGTCTATTTTATGGAGGATGCCAAAGATATTACAACAAAATTCTAAAATTAGAGATTGCAGTGGTGAGTCGTAATAGAAAAATAGAGTATTTCGCTTTTAGTTAAAATGCTAGAATCATTCTACCGATGAAAATGCGATAGAGAATTTAGATGATTAGATTATTTCTATTTTTAATATTTGTGTTCCCTTCAATCACATACGCTGCAAGTTTTGATTGTGCTAAGGCTCAGAGTAATGTGGAAAAACTAATATGCAATACTCCTGAGCTATCTAAAGCAGATGATGAATTATATGTTGATTATCTGCAAGCAAAGTTAGTAACTGGAAATAGCGATGAATTTAAGAGGTTAGTTAAAAAGAATTGGGAATTGCGGGTTAAAAATTGCGATACAAAGTCGTGCTTGCTAGATTGGTATCATCGCTCAACGATTATTTATAGAAATATTGCTGCTAGCCAACCAGTAGATGAGCAAGATATATCTGAATTTAATTATTATTATAATTCGCCAGTAAAGTTAAGAGGCGTTATTAGATTAGAAAAACCAGATGGGTTCTTAACATTAAGAACAGATAATATAATTTCTGTCTCATCAAAAGAACCGGAAGATAGTGAGGGAGAGCCCACTGAATGGGGGATAGGTGCTTTGCATTTAGCACCAAGAAATTCAGATCAATTTAATCAGCTAAAAGAGATCCAAGGTAAAAAGGTAGATATCACTTGTGACCTATACCATGCAACCAATATTCATCACAAAACTCCGGTTCTTTGCAGTGTTGAACATTATGTTTTGGTTAAGTAATTGGCAGTATGGCATAAAACTGAAAACATAAAGTATCGTAGAAAAATGAAATAGGGCAACCTGCTATTCGTTTGTGATGAGTGACTGAAGGTACGATATTTTTATCTTTTTTTACCCTTTATTTTTTGCTCAAAAAATTTTCCTTTAAAAATAATAAGTTATATTATGTCGTAGAAATGAAGGTATTTTGCATAAAATCGTTGTAATTTATTGTTGCGCTAAGATTTTTTCCTGATAATTTATAGTGTACTGCCGCATAGGCAGCTTAGAAAGGCGCATTTTTTGCAGGGGCAATCGTTGTTTTGTGTACTGCCGCATAGGCAGCTTAGAAATGACAACCCTAGCAGACGGAGGGAATGTGTACGTGTACTGCCGCATAGGCAGCTTAGAAAAAACTTACCCTCTTTCACACCGGCAAATAAACGTGTACTGCCGCATAGGCAGCTTAGAAAATAAACATTTGTAGTTCTCCGCGCTTACCTGCGTGTACTGCCGCATAGGCAGCTTAGAAATTGGCGATATCGCACTCATGGATGATTTTTTGGTGTACTCCGGATGCAACTCCCGCTATCGCTGGCAACACCAGAGGAAATTGTAAAACCAAAACAAATAGTGAAAGTAAAACAAATTATGCGGGAACCATATATTTGACATAACCTAAAACAGCAAAGTTTATCGATTATATTCGTGAAGCATTACACCATCAACATGCAAAAAGGCATCTCTTAGTATTCCCAATGATTGAAACTCATTTAACTTATGATAATACGTCGACTCTACCTGTTCACGGGTAAGGCCTGTGAGGTAATCACTTTGTTGATTTGTTTCCCAATAAATCTCACCTTTTCCTTTTATGAAGTATCCTCTTAAAAATCCAGGCCATTTATCACGCATGTTAGATATCAACAGAGAGTGGCTATCAGGCTGTGTTGCTTGAAATTCATGAAAAAAATCACCTCTAAAGATAAAAATATTATTGCATTTAGTACATTGATAGATATCTCTTACATACTTGTATGCTACAGAAGCAAAATTATCTCTAGACTCCCCTTCTAGTTCATCAAGAAAATCATAGAAGTCTTGATCAGAGATGTAATAAGCCTTATAACTAAGATAATCTGTATTATCCCTAATTATATGACCGCAGCTACATTGAAACTTAGACATTTAATATTGACCTCATAATTCTGGATTTAGAATAAGATTATCGCCAATATTAATAATACATAATGTTAGATAAAAACATCATAAATATCTTAAAATTACCTAGAGTGATAAATATAACAGTATGCTAAATAAAAACACACTGAATTGACGTAAACACGGGCTTATAGGCTTACAAATCAAACTTGCTCATGGATATCTTATCAATTAATCTCTTTAGTAAATGGTCATTATTTTTTCCACACTGGGGATGGCTAATTTTTGAGGCGCTTAACCCATGATATTGGGTACGACTCATTGTATTTATTGCTTAGTCAAGTGAGATAATCTTTGATTAAAATACACTAGTATGAAAAGATTACCATTAATGTATTAGAGTAAGAGGAAATGCGTGTCAATGAAGGCAATATATTTATTACTGGGGTTGCTGTTTTCATCTTTTGCATTCTCAGCTGAAAACTCAGTGATGATCCTTGGCGATGATTATAGGCATACCTTAGTTAAGGAGCTAGAAGGGGCAACATTTGTAACTCATGGAAAGAATGACTCACTCATTCAGCAGGTTAAACAAGCATTTAATCAAGACAGTATTATTTTGGTTATTAACATGGCGGATGGACCAACTCAAAATCTTAGAGAATCCATCTTAATAGCAAGGCAATCAGGTCATAATTCTGTCCAAGTTTATTATCATGGTAAGCATTTACCAAAAGAGATGCTTAATGATGATGACTTTAAAAAGCTAATGACACTTGTTGTTAAGGAAGTTAACGAATTATTGGATCTGTATGAAATCCAAATAACAGGGGCTTATTATGATTGGGAAAGAGATTTTCCAGAAAAATTTCAGTTACAAAAAAATATTATGGCTAAATTTAGTCCAGAGCCTAACACGTTAATGACTGAAATACATAGTTATGCCTATGTGTTTACAAAGGAAGAAGCAAGTGATAATACTATCATCACTGATGGAACGGTATTGGCATTTGCTTGTCAGGATGTCATTGGTAATGCGACTGTTCGAAGCCAAGATCCCATAAAGAGAGGTGGGAATTATTCTCACATAGTATTGGAGTTAGAAAAGCCAACATTGATCCCTTTACATGCACGATGCTTAGGTACATTAAATAACACGTTAGCTATGGCTTTTATTACTGTATTAGAGAATGAGAAATAATGAAATATCATGATAGTTTTAAGGTATCCACTATCTCATTTTGTTTTAAATACCTGTTTATAGACAGATGTTTGAATGATGAATGGAGCTATTAACGAATACGCACTAAACTCCTGAATATATAATTGTATTCAATTTGTCAGGCTGTATGTTATGAAATATTTAGAGCGTTATCTGTATCATATCATCTATTGAATTTTATGATAAATATAACGGTATCATTATCAATTTAACTATTTAAATTTATCAATATATTAATGCTAAATAGAGTATATTGATTGAAATAAACGCCACTTATACAATTTAACGGAAAAATTCTTTTAGCGAAGAAGCTTTAAACCCTATTTAAATCCTTTACAGAACAGTATGTTTATTCTGTTTTATATAGAGTGCATATCAATCTCAGGTGCCTCAGCTAGAAACTATCCGAAGGTATTAGCAATGGGGCATCATTTCATTTGGTTTGCGGCAATTGAAAAAGTTATTGATGCTTTAGATAAATGATCGCTGATAAAAATTAGCAAACATGATATTTTCAGAATCACATTAAAATCAGATAGTTACAAAAAATATAACTATTGAAAATGAATTGACAATTTTCCGAGTGATTTAAGCGCGGTAATTGCGACCTCTTTATTAGGATCAAAGCAAAGCTCTATTAATCGGTTTAAGGTTTCTTCATTTTGAATTGCGTATTTGTAATCACCAAGGATGGATATCGCAGTGAGTTTAACTTCATTATTAGTTCCTTGTGTGAGCTGGATTAGTGTATTTAATATGATTTTTTGTCGTGAATGATTCATTTATTCATACCTAGCTAGGATATGTTAAGAAAAATCTGATTATAATCAGCCAAAATAGACATCATATTGTTATTTCTCCTTATTGCATTGTTCCTAGATGACAACTTTAATAAAAAGTATATGAGAAATTTGCATTTTATAAACAATAGCAACTAAATTTACTACGGATAGGCATCGGTATAATCACCATCTAATGTTAAAATCAGGGCGAAGTAGGTTTTTTATACATCCTATTAGTAAAATACATGATAGGAAAACTTAATAGATAGTTAAATTAACTGAGCTAAGAGGTATTTTCACTATTTGAGTATAGAGTGCTAATAAGAGCCCAAAATATGGGCTCTCATCTATAAACGTCATTCATGTGTTATTCTCAACAAATTGAATGTTAATTACTTAAATTCACATCGATAACTTGATAAAAAGCATTTTGGGTATTATCAACATCCCATGTTGCAAGAATAACATGGTAACCTTCATGATCAGCGGGCACATCACATATAAAGTTGATATCCACTTCGATCAATGGCATTGCTCCATGATCATCTCTTTGACAAAATGGCGTTAACTCAAAAGCTGAACGAGTTAATGGTGCTGATTGGTCCCAGCCATTTTTTGTAATAAAAAACCGCCAATTATCGGTTGCATGAGCCATAGTTAGATACCAAGTGAAGGTATTGAGACCCGTTTTCATATTGTCCACTCCCCCTAAAATAAGACAGCTATAATTAGAGTTTCTGCCCTAAAAATTGCAGAGGTCATGATGAAAAAAGCCCGTTTTACTGAAACTCAAATCGTTAATATTTTAAAGCTCGCTGATTCAGGGATGAAAGTGGAAGACATTTGTCGCCAAAATGGGATCAGTAACGCCACTTATTATAATTGGAAATCAAAATATGGTGGCATGGAAGCTAATGATGTTAAACGATTAAAAGAGCTTGAGGATGAAAATGCGAAACTGAAAAAGCTCTTTGCGGAAGTCAGCCTTGAAAATCAGGCGATGAAGGCGCTTTTTGCAAAAAAGGGTTGGTAGTGACTGAAAAGAAGTCCTGTGCACAATCATTAAAAGAGGCAGGTTTATCAGTCATTAAGGCTTGCAAACTAACTTCATTGCCCCGAGCTACTTTTTACCGTCAACCGTTAGATTGGCGTAAAAAAGACCAAGTGGTGATCGATGCCATACAATCTGTGTTAGCGAAATCACCACAATCAGGATTTTGGAAATGCTATTTTCGGCTGCGATTTCAAGGCTATTCTTTTAATCATAAACGAGTTTATCGCGTTTATTGTCGATTAGGATTGAACTTGAAACGACGGGTTAAAAAGGTGCTTCCGAAGCGTGAAAAAAGACCATTAGTGATAGAAAAAGTCCCGAATATTCAATGGGCTTTGGATTTTGTACACGACAGTTTGTACTGTGGTAAACGCTTCAGAACCTTGAATATTATTGATGAGGGGACACGTGAGTGCCTGGCAATTGAAGTTGATACGTCATTGCCTGCTGAACGAGTCATTAGAGTACTAGAACGTTTGAAAATCGATAGAGGATTGCCGAAACAAATTCGAGTGGATAATGGGCCTGAACTTATTTCAGCTAATCTATTGAATTATTGTAAAAATAATCGAATTGATTTATGCCATATTCAACCCGGTAAACCTCAACAAAACGGTTTTATCGAACGATTTAATGGTTCATTTCGCCGTGAATTTTTAAATGCCTATTTATTTGAATCATTAAGCCAAGTACGAGAGATGGTGTGGTTTTGGCAGCAAGATTACAATCTAAATCGAACCCACGAAAGTTTAAATAACCTCCCACCGGAGACATACCGTAAACAGTTAGAAATCTCTAATTTGAAGTGTCTTAATTAATGGGGAGTGGACAATATCAATTTTATGCCAACGGGTAGGTGTTTGCACATCAAGAGGACTGAAACGTTCTATACCACCTCCGCTAGCTATTAATCCATCAGGAGGCCCAGATTCTGGAAAGCCTTTTTGAGTTTCAATGCTCTGAGGTTCATATTCAGGCCCTAATCCACAATCATTGTTTAATGGTGTTTTTGGCTCCTTAAGATAGTCGTTAAAGCTACATAGATAAGCGCGACTTTCTGGCATCCTTATATAGCCATGGGCGCTCGCGTAGAATGAAAATAACGTTAATACAGTGCCTAATATACTTGGATATATTAATGGTATGATTAGATTTTTCATAATCACCTCGGACATAAAGATAAAGAATATTTACTGAACGATTATTGAATGATGTGTCAGAGAACTCATTCATCGTTTCAGTAATAATATTTTTATCATACTGACTTGCAGCAAAATTGAATAATTTAGTTCTTTATTTATTAAATTTTGCGTCATCTTTGCTGATTAATCATCTAATTAGTTAAATCTAAGTATTATTTAATGAGATTTAAGGGTATGAGAAGTTGAAATAGGGTAGAGTGGTATTATCCTAACCCTCCAAAGGAAAAGAGGGTTAGAACCAATAGCATTATTCAATCAGCATTAGGGGCCTTCGCCGCCTGAATCAATCCCTCCCATTCCTGGTGTATAAGTTATGCAATCTGGTTTGCCTGTAACAGGATTTGGTTCAGGTGAGCACCAAGTAACAGTGTTAGTCGCGTAAGCCGATGAACAAAGAATTGAAATAATAAACAATAGTTTTTTCATGATTATTTCCTTCTATTTGATAATCATGACTACTTTATTTTAATTATGTAGGAGAAGTTCATATTCCATTACTTAATGTGATAGGTGTCTCTTAAATCATCTTTTATTTAAGTGATTGATTTAATGTTCCTAAAAATAAGAGGTGATATTTTACTATATGGGTAATTTATAGGTTAAGGTTGTTATGGCGTAATCATTAAAATATTTTATTGATTATGGTGTAACTGATATTGTGTATAACGTGATGTGTTAGTATGGAGAGATAAAGGTATTTAAATGATTCAAATAATTAACAATAAATTAGGCGAACCTACTAAAAGGTTCGCCATTCAATCATTATTTAATACTGTCATCTAATAATTCATTGAAATAAATGATTTTTTGGTCAAAATCAATAGCTATATTTTGATCTTTACACTCATTATTAGATATCATTTTACAGGAAGATTGTATGTTTTTTTCATGGATGCCTAACCATTCAGCTAATAAATGAAATAAATTCAGTTCACTCCTTTGCGCTGATATTATCTCTCTCGTATTTGAATCTGAAGAAGTAATAAAAAGAGGCGTTTCAAAATTTTGACGATGTTTATCACCATGGATTAGATCTTGTTGATTATCAATAAAAGAAAGCCCATGATCTGAAAAATATAACATAGACCATGAGTTTTTAGACTTTGATAATATGCCATGTAATAGAGATAACTGTAAATCAGTATTTTTTATACTTTGAACATAGCAAGATAAGTCTTTGCTTTTATAAAATTTATCATACTTATTTGAGATCCTTTTACAAAATGGAGAGTGGCTACCAATTAAATGAACAACAATCAGTTTTTTCTTTGCAGGATTGTCGATGGACTCAATAAACTTGGGAATAATAGGGCCATCTTCTGTTAGTGGGTATACAAAGCTGTTTCTATATTTACTTTTAGTGTGAGCAGTCGCACATTTGCAAAATTAACCATGATGTTGCTAATAAGGGAAGTAGATACACCAGTATAGATTTATTATGTACTGAGTTATGATTATGGTGTCATTTTTGACGTAACTTAGGGGTAATAATATGTTAAAAGTAATTGCAGAAGATTTTATCCAGCTTGAGGCTATAAATATCGTACTCCCACTTTACCGTGAATTAGTTGAAGCGACTAAGCGTGAGCCTCTCTGTATTGCTTATGATTTATATGTTGACCAAAAAGATAGGGGGCATTTTATTTTTATCGAAGAGTGGCCTGATCAAGCAGCCTTAGATGCACATTGTAAGAGCGAACATTTTCAACGCCTTGTTCCCATGATTAATCAATATCAGCGAAAAGAGCCTTCTTTTATATTTATGGATGACGCTCTAGCTAAAATATAAACACTATAGAATTTCTTTTCGATAAAAATCATTAGGGTAACTCTATTTTAATGCCATTAGTGTATAGCTGATGGTTATTTTATTTTTAATGGTGATGCAGAAAGGACTAGGGGATAATTGGTCAATAGGTATGTTTAACTTTACTTATTTGGTTAACCGGGATTTTATTTTCTCTAAAAGGTAAAAAGCGACTTTCAGCTTAACTAATGATTTTATAGGGCCATCAAACTATCTGTTAGGTGTGTGTGAAATATTTATTTTAATAGTATTTAATGTATAAAAGGTTGGGTTAATTTTTTCGTCTAATCAGCAAGTGATTTTCCTTGTTTTTACCCTTTAAATTTTTAAAGTTTTTATATCCTTTTAAAACAATAGGTTATGTTACCTGATAAAAAAGAAGGTATTTAAGGGGAAATTGTTATAATTTACTGTTGCATAAAGTTTTTTTACTGATAATTTATAGTTCACTGCCGTATAGGCAGCTTAGAAACAATCATTTGAGCTGATTGCGCACCGCAATTAGTTCACTGCCGTATAGGCAGCTTAGAAAGCCATTACCCTCTCTGACTTCGATAGCAAGTTGTTCACTGCCGTATAGGCAGCTTAGAAATGTGTGAGGTTGATTTACTGGTGCTTGATGACGTTCACTGCCGTATAGGCAGCTTAAAAATACGTTTTAATATAACTTAAAATTTCTACCTTATCCTTTCTAGCACACCCTCAATAAGATTTAGTGATTTTCACTTATCATGCAGAATAAAAGACTGTTAGCCTTGATGCGAAGTCAGAATAAGGCTTATGATATTTTGTACATGGAGGTTATTATAGGAATATTACCTATGGTGAGGAGGGGTGTTGATGTGTATTTTGAAAATACCAGCTCGGTGGAGGTATTTATATGAATAAGCTTTTTCGAATGTGCAACCTATTGCTATTAACTGCAAGCTTCTCAATGGTCTCTTTATCTTCCTATGCAGATCCCAATGGCGGTCATGGTCATGGGCAAGGAAAAGAGCATCAAAAAAATAAGCCTAACAAAGGTCATAATGGTAACGGAAAAGAAAAAGCAGATCATTTATCCTTAAATAAGAGTAATTCAATATCAGTATCATTAACTTACAATGAAGCAAGAGCACTCGCTTTAGACAGTGGTATTACAGGCTATCACGCGTTACCACCCGGTATTGCCAAAAACTTAGCTAGGGGGAAACCATTGCCGCCAGGGATAGCTAAAAAGGTTGTTCCACCTTCTATGCTTGTACAATTACCTCATTATCCAGGCTATGAATGGAGTATTGTTGGTAATGACTTAGTACTTATTGCATTAAGTACAGCGGTAGTCACTTCGATTATTAATAATGTATTTGACTGATCTTAGTAATGTGTATTGAAGCCATTAAGTAATATATACCTGTTAAATTGAAAAAGACCGTTCATTTGATAAACGTTATCCCATTAGCCCTCAATTTTTTGAGGGCTATGCAATCAAAGGGATTATTATTTCGTTTTATTCTTTTCTAACCATTTTTGCATTTGCTCTATTTCTGGACCTTGGGCGTTAATAATCTCTTCTGCAAGCTTTCTCATTTCAGGGTCGGTGCCATATTTTAATTCAATTTTTGCCATATCAATTGCCCCTAGGTGATGAGCGATCATACCTTGCGCAAATGCAATATCTGCATTCTCTTCATTCATACTTTTGGCCATATCTGCATGCATTTTATCCATAGATTGGTTTAACTCTTTTTGCATTTCGTTGCTGGCAGGAGCTTGAGCATGCATAGAATGATTTGAATTAGCAAAAGAACTAAAGGAGGCGATGCTAATGGTTAAAATTGCAGCGATAGGAAGCATTTTTTTCATGATAAATACCTTATTAAAAGGGGATTAAGTTAGGTTGACGATAAAGCTTCCCCTAAGGTTAAGGTCAATGGGGTAATAACAGATTTAACTTATTTTACATATAAATTGATTTTTATACTTAACTCATTTAATTGAGAGAGACGCAGTGAGTCTAAAAATAGTGGTATGATAAAATGAAATAACGATTCTTTATAATAGTGATCTATATCAAAAATTTCGAATAAGCGCTTATCTGTTTTTTACTGGTTTATATAAATCGAATGGATAATTAGATGCGTGGTGTTATTGGTTTTATGTATTTTTCGCCATGTAAATATACTCTTTAATTATTTTTAAATATGGGGCTTATGTGGTAATTAATTGATTTTAAGGTTGAAGTTTTTTTAGGCTTTATTGTTAAAGTATATCTTTTTATTTAAATTTCATAAAATAAATTATCAATGTTAATGATAATGATTTCTATTTGAGAGTCTATTCTAGGTTGTTATATACTCTGATTTAAACAGGTGTGGTGATGATTCAGGGGTTATTAATGGCTATGCAGAAATAGTCTCTTAATACGGGGGAGATTAAGAATAATTAGGTTGGGTTAATTCTATAAATATTAAAAATCCTTTTTATAGCTAATGGAGTGAAGCTGTTATATTTATTACGTTTTTAAAATTATTTATATTATTAAATAATGGTCTTCACAATAAATAGCAGGCAGGAAAATTTTTATAAAAATGAAAATTAACATAGATATTTTATTCTGTAAATTTGAATCCTTATTTGAGTGATAATCAACTCATTATTTTTACTGTTATTTACTGATGTTCAAAGTGTTGCTATGCCATCAAAAATAATATTGAAAGTTATTGCAAATAACAGTTACTGATAGGGGAGCGCATCTGCAATGTTGTATGTTTATTTGTTGAATTTTTATGCAGTCATTGTGCTTAAAAAAAGGAAATGGAGTGGGGGAAAGAATCAATGTATGAGGCTTTATGATGCAGATCACATAATAAATTCTTATGTTTTCATTGTGGTTATTATATGAAAGGTAATTGAAATTTATATAGGCAATATAATAGTCTTAATTTTGCTATTTTTCCATTCTATAGGCCTAAATTTATCCTAAGTTAGGATAATTGTTTAATCGTCTGTTTTTTAATGATATTTGTTATTTTTTTATTCGATTTGGCCATGGTTATAGCGTAAAAAGAAGTAAAATACCTACAAATGGTAATGATAATAATAACTATTTGCAATTGAGTGGGGTTGATATATACTCCGAATCGATCATTTATTTTAATGAATCTGTTGTGAGTAGATAGTTATATTTAATATGCATTTATCATTTATATGGCAAGGAATATTATGAAAAACCTATCATTAACAGCATTAACAATTGTTTTATCGAGTGTTGCGTTTAGTACTAGTGGAGAGACGGTTTCAGGACAGAGCCAAGCGTATGATTCCAATGGAGTTGAGGTGAATGTTGGAAAAACACAGTTTGCACAAGGCACCCATAGTGGGGTTATTGGTGATCCTGGTGTCGGTTTGAAAACCATCGCTAACGGTACAAGAATTGGTTTTTCTGGTTTTAAATCATTAGCACCAGAGAATGAGCAAGGTGTCAATGTATTACCTGCATCAAGTGGTGGCCATGGAGGGGCGATGGGGGAGTTTCATTTTACACAAGTTGCTAATGCAGAAGTCTATTTTGGCGACTGGTCTAAAACGGGGAGTGTAGGTGACCAAAGTCATACTGCTTTCTTCTCAGGTAAAGAAGCCACGGAGTCGGTACCAACCGCGGGGCAGGCGGAATATACCATTGCTGGTATCAATCAATTTGATGGTCAAGGTAAATTAAGCGGTGTATTTAATGCTGATTTTGGTTCGAAAAAATATACAGGCGCTCTAAATGGTCAATCTCTTAATATTACTATGAATGGTAACATTCAAGACAAAGGGCAATTTTCTGGTAGTGCAATAGCAAATGGTTCAATTCAGGGTAAAAGCTCAGGGCAGTTTTTTGGCAAAAATGCGGATGTTGTCGCGGGTATAACCACCTTTGATAGTGACCATACAAAAGACACTTCGTTTGGCGGTTCAAAAGTGCAATAACTTATATTGCGGGTGGAAAGGATTTCCACCTATTACGATTACTTTAATAGAACATTGGTTGAGATTTATGGGGTTATTTCGAGCGGGTATCCTATGGTTGTTACTTTATAGTAGTGTCGCCATCGGAGAGATAAGTGATATTGATAATTATCGCTTTTTATTAAAAGATAAAGCGGAATTTAGTCGAAAATCTCCCGTTATTGAAAATAATAAACCGTTTATTAAAGATGACATCAAAATTAATTTCGATGGTAAAGAATATCAGGTTAGTAATACGCTTAATGAGATGGGAATGGCTATTTATATTGCCTTAAATCGTGGGCAATACGATGACGTAGAACGTCTATTATCATATTACCAACAATTAAGTGGATATGACGTTTTACTTGTTGAGTTTGCTAAAGCACAAATGGCACGTGCAAATCATGATTATGCTCAGGCTATTTTTCACTACCAAACTATTTTAGCGCTAAAACCTGATTTTTTGCGTGTCGAGCTTGAATTAGCTCGAACTTATTTTGAAGATCAACAAAATAATGAGGCATCTTCACAGTTTAAACGGGTATTGGAAAAGTATCAGCAGCAGTTACCACAAAGTGTATTAGCTACAATTTCACAATTTATTACGGAATTAAGTAAACGAAATAGTTGGTCAGGAAGTTTTTCGGTAGGTTACGGTTACAACTCTAATATTAATCAAGTACCGGGGGATAAAAGACAGCGTTGCTACAGAAATGCAGTGCAGCAGTTTTGTTATGGTGCTGGCTTGGCGGATAAAGGCACCAAATTTATCTATGATGGTGATATTAAACGTACCTTTTCACTTTACCAGCATCACAGTTTACTGTTTAAAGCATATACCTATGGCTATAAGTATGATGGTGCTGCCGAGTATAATGAAAATACCAGCCACATACGGGTTTATTATCAATATCAGGATGCAAAAAAATCATTCGCTATTGGCCCAATTAGTGAATTTAAATGGGTAGGAGAGCGGCGACACTATTATGGTGTTGGAGTGGGAATGGAAGCGGAGTATCGTTTTTTACCCCAATTTTCGCTGAGTACAGTGATTGATCACCAAAAAATAAACTATCGTTCACCTTATCAAAGCCAAGATGGTAATAAGAGTCAGGCTTATATCACAGGGATTTATGCTCTTAGCTCAGATGCGGTGATATTTGGTGGTGTAGATAGTGGGTATGTGAATAAGGTTTATGATAGTGACAGTTATAAACAATATGGCATAAGAGGAGGAATATTTAAGGACGTTAGTCAGTATTATCATCTATTGGGGATCGCCAGTTATAAGCAAACTCGATTTAATGCTCCGCAATATGCGTTGGGAAGTCAAAATCGAATGGATGATGAACAACTGTATTTGGCTAAGTTAAGTTTACCTAAATACAGTATTGCCACAATGACACCATCCATTTCTTATAGGTATAGAGTCAATAAAAGTAATATTGATGCACTGTATTCATATCAACAAAGTGAAATTGAAATTAGATTAGAAAAACGCTTTTAATATTTTAGGTGTTAACAATGAAAATAAAAAAAATCATCACAATGAATATTGTGACAGGGATTTCGCTTACCTTAATTTCCGGTTTAGTGTTAGCAAAAGAACAAGAAGACCTCGGTACTATTATTGTTAAAGATAACGCAGAAACAATTAAGGAACGCGATCAAAAAGGTTATGACGATCAGTATGATAAAAATGAATCCAATATTTACCTCGGAAAAGATCTTGTTGAACGTTATAAAGGAACTAACCCAGCAGATGTGCTCAATAGTGCGGTAGGGGTGTATAGTGGAGATGCACGTAATAGTGGTGCATTAGATCCCAATATTCGGGGGATACAAGGTCAAGGGCGAGTACCAGTCACTGTCGATGGCACAGAGCAAGCCCAAACAGTGTGGCGAGGATATAACGGAGCCAATAATCGTAATTATGTTGACCCAAATATGATCAGCAGTATAACGATTCAAAAAAGTGCATCCTTAAACCCTAATGTGAAAACATCGGTTGGTGGGGGCATTGCGATAAAGACACTTAATATTGATGATGTCGTTGCTCCAGATGAAACGTTTGGTTTTGATTTAAAATTGGAAACCAGCAGTAATTCAACAAAACCAAGAGTACCTAATTTAGGTTATGGGCATGACTATCGAGATGACCCTGCGATTATGGATAATATAAAAAATGGCAACAAAGCAAGAATGTTGTTTAATGATCCAGGGCTGCTAGTTACGCCTAAATCTCGTGGAGACGCAAACTTTTTTAATTTTAAAGATAATGCAGTTAGGGTCGCGGTGGGAACTCGGCAATCACGTTTCGATATCATGGCGGCTTATAGTTATCGAGACCAAGGAAACTACTTTGCGGGTAAACGTGGAGCTAATCGCTATAAAGATGATGTGTTTAGTTATGACCCGAAGAACCCATCTAAACCGGTTGACCCCTATTTGCCTTTTGCTGCGAACGTGTTTGCACCAGGTAAAGAGGTAACTAATACCTCCAGTGAAATGGAGAGTTATTTAGTGAAAACGAATCTATTTTTATCTGACTCACAAAAGGTGTCATTAGGATATACCCATACGACGAACCACTATGGGGAAATCATGCCATCAAGGATCAGTTTCATGGAGTTAGATGGAAAAGTGCCGCAATGGACACTTGCGAAATTTAATATTCAAGCTTTTCATGCCGACTATTATTTAAATCCTGAAGATAATCCATACGTAAATATGAAACTTGGTTACTGGATGACCAAAACAACGAGTGATACGAATACTTCAGGCGGTTTTCCTCGAGAGCCTAAAGAGCGTGATATGGGGTTTGAATATGGGTGGATGCCTCGCAACCCTAATATTGATGGTACGTTAGTACCGGGTGCATCCTTGAATTCAACGAACAAACGACAAGGATTAAATTTATCTAACCAAATGGCATTAACAGATAGCCTTGATTTAACTTTAATGGGGAGTTTTAGCAAAGAAACGGTTGATACAGAGGATGATATTTTTGAATATTCAGGGAGTTCTACATCGACGATTTTCCGAGCTGTACCGAGAGAAGGGGAAAGGCAAGAGAATACATTCGCATTTAATTTTGAATGGCGGCCAACAGATTGGTTGAATGTGACGGCTGGTGCTCAACGAACGAGTTATTGGTCGAAAGATCATTTATTAGATAAACGACGCGATGCGAAAGATGTTAACTTTGCGAGACCTCATCAACTACTCTCCAAAAACTATGATATTTCACGCACAATTACACAAAATGAATATGACACATTGACTCGTTTTACCAATGCTGAAGGGCAAAAATTAGATGACGTCATGGATTCGCCTTATTATTTAGAAAGGTTTGTTGAGGAAGCGCTAAATTTACAAAAACATTCTCTCGATTATGCGGGATTCAGATCTGCAAATGGGCAAGGGGAGTTCCGCATAGATGAAAAAAATAAGGCTAAATGGCGACCCGATGGAAAAAATAAACTGACCCGAGAAACCAACCCTTTTTATAATGGTACGATTGATACAAAAGCACAGACTGTCGATCCATTTACAGGAAAAGTGGTTAATCAATATATTCCCAATCAATCTCGCTCTAGCGATGAACAGGAAGATATTCGCTATTTATCCGAAGAAGAACGATTCCGCCATCAGGGGAAAAAGAAAGCACATGCTTGGGCGCCTTCCTTTTCCGCTTCTGCCTATTTAACTGATAATGACCGAGTTTATGCGAGCTATACGGAAACGGTACGTATGCCTAGTATCTTTGAGGATACGGTAGGTTTTTCTGGCTCAAGGGGTTATGCGTCACTCACCGAGAAGTTTGAGCCTGAACGCGGTAAAACAGTGGAAGTGGGTTATGTGCGTAATTTACAAAGTCTACTGGGTGCAGAACGTTTTGCTGACGTGCGTATTAATTATTATCACACGGTCATTGAAAACGCGTTTGAACGGGATATCTATCTCAAGTTTACACAAGTAGATAAGCACAAAACATCAGGTATTGAGCTACAAGCTCGTTATGACAATGGTAATTATTTTGGGGATATTGGGCTTGATTACCGTTTGCAAAATGAGGTGTGTGATAGTGCCTCCATTGCTGCTTTAGATCCAACTAACAAGTTTAATATGTCTGAATGTGTTGATGCGGGCTTTCCTGGTGGGTTCTTACGCACACAATTACAACCTAAATACAGTATTAATGCCAATTTAGGGATGCGTTTTTTGGATGAGCGTTTAGAAATTGGTAGCCGCATGCGTTATCACAGCCGTGCTGAAAATAATGACGAAAAGAAAATGATGGATAAATATCCGGCCAACTACGCACCTTTAAATAATAGCCCAATGCGCTGGGAGCCTGTATTTGTTGCCGATGCTTACGTCAGTTATGGCATTTCAGACAACGTCAAAATGGAATTGTTAGCGACAAATATTCTTGATGAATATTATGTGGATCCACTCACTCGAACCATGATGCCTGCTCCAGGTAGAACGTTACGATTGAATTTTACAAGCCATTTTTAAAGCAAAATGCCCTTCTTGTGGTACTAAGAAGGGCATCTTAAGATTCTCATGAAAAAGACGCGTTTTTTAACTGTTACTCTGTCTGTTTTGCTGCACGCTGTCATTATTATGGGCTTTATTCATCTGGCTCAAGAAGAAAAAAATCAACAGCATCAAGCGGTAATGGATGCGCCAGTGATGTCGATTGCGTTAACACACGCTATTGAAGAAACTGCGCCAACAGACTCAGATATGACACCCATGGTTGAGCCTGAAGCGGAGATTGTTCCGCCTGTTGTCGTGGAGACGGCACAGGTAGTGCTACCAAAAAAAGAGAAGAAAATTGAGCGACCTAAAAAAAAGGTCAAAGAGCCAAATAAGCGTTTAAGCGAGAAAAAAGAGGTTGAACAGCAAAAAGTATCTACCAATAAAATAACCAAGTCGGCAATAACACCACAGCAGTCACAACAAGGGGAAACGGCGGCATCTTCCCCTTCGATGGGGAAGGTGGGGCAACCTAAAAATGGGATGTCAAACCTAGCAGATACTCAGCAAATCAATGCATACAGGGAAAAATTACGCCAAGAAGTTGAAAGGCATAAACGCTATCCTCGGCGCGCCAAAAGTATGAAGAAACAAGGTGTTGCTCAAGTCCAATTTAGGTTAACGGAGACGGGAGAAATAACGTCAGCGCGTATTGTGAGTAGTTCAGGTAGTGAACTATTGGATAACGCTGCGCTCGCTGCTGTTGAAAAAAGCCAGTCAGTAGGGAAGCCACCTTCCGGCTTTGCTCACATAGTCACCTTTAAAATTGAATTTAAATAGCGATTGTGGGTGGCACACATCATTCAGTTGCCGTAGATATTTTTTCGCCAATAAAGTTAATCGTTGAAATCCCTTTTTCACAGGCTGTTTCTTTCAGTGTAGAAGGGGTTTTTTCTGCTGATTTTTTAAGGTTGTTTAGCTGCTTAACATATTTTTCTGAACCTGCAATTGTCGGGTTCTCTTCTAAATAACCTATCAGTGAATCTATTTGTTGATAGAAATAGTCGCATTGACTTTGATTGGGTTCAATTTTCTTGAAATTTTTTAGCCCTTCGGGAATTAAGTTTGCTGTATTATCTTTAACTAATTCAGCATATTGCCCATTTTTAATTTGTTCGACAGTTGAGTCAATTTTGCTTTTTAAGTTAAAAAACAGAGCTCCCACGACAATAATGGTGATCAGCAATACCACATTTACAAAAAGGCTAATTGGCAACAAATACTTTTTCATAGTAATCCCTTAGATATCAGGTTTGTTGTTGATATATGTATTTTTCCATCGAGCCTAATATAGCACTTAACTTGAATTACAGTAAAATAAAATATGCAAGTAACCTCTAATATTAAAACGGTGATTAAGTGTCTCTAGAACAAAAGTAATTTTTAAGGCAAACAGTATGGTGCTACAGCATAGGATAAATAAACTACCTGTTTATAGGGTACAAAGGAGATTGCATAAAACGCATTGTTTATTTGCATAAAGAATCAATGTTCAGTGATCCGCTAGCGAAGTATATTAGGTTTGATTCCTTAGGATATAAAGGAAAAATGCAGTAGCCAGTAAATTATTTCTGTTGGTGAAGAATTATTCAGGCTGATATTCTTTTGAGTTTGTTATTCGCCATATTAATCACGATGGTGAGAGTCTAAAATTTCAAACGAATATTATTCGCTTAATTCCCCATTCAGTTTGAATTTAGTTAATGCTTATTAATAATTTTATGATTGCGTTTTTAAAATCTGAACTCGCTATATGTTTTATTTTATTTTTATTAATTAGCATTTTAATTTATGGATAAAAACCTATCGACTGCTGGGTTTTTATCAATCATTTTATATTAATCAGTCTAAGGTTATTTTATGAATAAAGTATTATTTTCTATTATAGCAACATTTTTTTTGTTCTTCAGCGGTAGCACAATCACAGGCTCACGATAAGGTACGTACGCATGAAAATGCGCTGATTGCTTTAAGTTTTACAGAAAACACTACCTCTCAAGCTAACCAAATTGCGATGGCTAGGCATGCTGAAAAAGCCAATATTGAAAAGCCAACGATTAATGGTCTATCGAAAACGTTTTTAAATATGGATGCCCATGAAAAAGCCGCGACGGCATTAAGTTTCACAGAAAATAGCCGATCGTATGCTGTACAACGTGTGATTAATCAACATATGGCAAGAAACCAAACTAAATAAGCTTAATGAAATAGCGCATAGACACTCTATGCGCTATTAAGCATTTAGCAATGTGAATTAAAATAGTTTTTTCTGGGGAGGCCCTGAGAAATTCATTTTACCAATATTTTCCATAAGGACTTCTACAACGACAGGCTGTTTTAATTCGACGGCACGTTGTAACGTAGATTTGAAATCTTCTGCCTTATCAACGGTTAGTGCTTTAATTCCCATTGATTCTGCTAATCGCGTAAATGAAGGAGTGAGTAACTCATTATAATATTGCCGATCAGCGAAATATTTCTCTTGGATCCCGCGCATAACACCATATCCATGGTCATTCATAATAAGAAGCACAATCGGTAGTTGCTCTTGTGCCATGGTAGCAAGCTCCCCAATACCTAGCATTAAACCACCATCGCCAACTAAGCCAATAACGGGAGTCTGAGGATTCGCTTTAGCGCTACCGATAGCCATTGCTAAGCCTAATCCAATCGCACCAGCCAAAGAGTGAATATTGTGTAATGGCTGAGTCGCTTTTAGTAAGCGGCTTCCCCATAAGCTACCTGAAACGGTGATATCTCGCACAAATATACCGTGATCTGGCAGTGCCTGCTCAACCGCATCGCTTAATTGGCTGTATGGTCCACATTGCGCTCTGAGTTGTGCCTCGGCTTGCTGAGTGGCTTCTTGGACTTGTTGTTGCCATTGTGGTGAAATTGTTCGCTTAGATTGCTCGAGTTTGCTGGCCAATGCGTTCAGAATACTATGGCAATCGGCAGTAACCACCAAATCTGCACGATAGTTTCGATTAGCCGCTAGCGGATCGATATCAATTTGAATTAAAGGTTGTGGCAAGGGTAATGACCACGTTTTGGTTTCATTACTGCGTAAACGAGAGCCAGCGACGAGTGTGATATCGCAAGAACGCATCAATTTATCAATAGCATCTGCGTTATGGAAAGCGCGTAAACTAAATGGATGTTCGTCAGATAAAATACCTCGCCCATGCGTACTACTGATCACCGCTACCCCCTGATCTGCCAATTTTTTAATCGCATCAGAGGCGTGTAGCGCACCACCACCAATCCATAATAAAGGGCGTTGTGCATGCTGTAATTTTTGCCAAATCGCATCGACTTGATCCGCCGTTGCTTCTGGTAAAGGTTGAACTGTCAGTGGTGCGCTGAGTAGCGATAAGGGAACTTGTGCGCTTTGTATATCAATCGGTATTTCGATAGAGACGGGGCCACAAGGAACGGTTTGTGCAACTTGAATGGCTTTATGTAAGACGGCAACCGCTTGTTCGGCGCTATGGACGCGAAATGCTTGCTTAGAGCTGGCTTTTAAAAAGCCAAGTTGATCGCGCGTTTCGTGAATAAAACCGGCATCCATATCCAGATACGCTTTTTCTACTTGCCCTGTAATATGGATAATTGGCGAGCAAGCATTCATGGCTTCAATCATTGAGCCCACGGCATTACCCGCGCCGGCTCCTGTGCTGGTTAAGGCGACGCCAAGTCCGGTGAAGCGACCATGTGCATCAGCCATGGTAACGGCACCCGCTTCCCCACGACTAGGGGTGAAGTCAATCACGCCACGGCGACCAATTGCATCTGCAATCGGCAGGTTGTGGATTGAGATAACGCCATAGACGGTACTGACTTGGTATTGTTCTAATGTTCTGGCGATCGCCTCGCCAACCGTGATTGTCTCATACATAGTGTTCTCCTTTAGAATTCGATAACCAATAATTTGCAACGTGAAGATATTTACGGATGCATGGTCATTTATTCACACCAACGGTTTGGTTGTGGGTTTAGTGCCAGAAAAATACTTTTTTGCTGCATATAAGCTTTGAGGCTTTCAAGGCCTTTTTCTCTACCGAGTCCACTCTCTTTAAACCCACCAAAAGGTGTTGAAATGGAGAAAACTTTGTAGGTATTGATCCAAACAGTACCAACGTCTAAAGCATCTGCTAATTTAAAGGCGCGAGTGTAATCTTGCGTCCAGATCCCCGCAGCAAGGCCATAAATAGAATCATTGGCTTCTTCTATGAGTTGCGTTTCATTATCAAAAGGGATAACGACCAGTACAGGCCCGAAGATCTCTTCTTGGCAGACAGAAGCTTGGTTATTCAGCCCTTCAATAATGGTTGGTAAATAATAATTCCCTGCTTGTAAGTTAGGGTCTTGGGGGATAGCTCCGCCAAGGCGAATTGTGCCACCTTCAGCGATTGCTTGGTTGACGTAGCGAATAACACTTTCTCGGTGTTCGGGGGATATCAAAGGGCCGACATGAACCCGTTCTTGGCGAGGGTCTCCGATAATGAGTTGTTGAGTCAGTGCAGTGAGCTTTTCCATAAAAGGTTCATAAACAGCACGTGAGACGAACAGCCTAGAGCCTGCAATACAAGCTTGCCCCATTGAACTGAAAATACCATAACAAACGCCATGTGCAGCAAGGTTGAGATCCGCATCTTCTAAGACAATAGTAGGAGACTTACCACCAAGCTCTAGTGACGTTGTGATCAGTTTTTCTGCCGCAATATGTGCGAGTTGTCGGCCTGTATTGGTGCCGCCAGTAAAGGATATTTTTTTCACTAAAGGATGGCGGACAAGTGCATCACCAACGATAGAGCCTTTACCGGGGAGTACGCTGAGTAAGCCACTCGGTAGACCCGCTTGCTCAAATAATTCCGCGAGTTTCAATGAGATAAGCGGGGTCGCCTCGGCGGGTTTTAATATCACAGCATTGCCCGCGGCTAGTGCAGGTGCAATTTTTTGCATATCGCTAGCAATCGGTGAATTCCATGGTGTAATAGCGGCAATAACACCTAGGGGTTGATATGTACTTAATGTCATCATATCGGGCTGGCGGCGAGGAGGCAGCTCTCCGCCACTGACTTCGCATACGGCGGCAAAATAACGGGCTGTTGCCGCGGCACTCATGACTAGCCCACGAGCTTCTGCCCAAGGTTTACCATTGTCGAGAGTTTGTAAGCGGGTTAGCTCGTCTGCTTGCTCTTCGATTAGCATACTGACGTTGTGTAAAATAGTCGCGCGTTGATGTGGGGGCATATTGCGCCAACTTGGCGCTCGCCATGCACGCTCTGCCGCCTGAACCGCTTCTTCAACATCACTTACACTGGCGCTGTTGAGCGTGGCGATAATGTGTTGGTCACCCGGAAAGCGAGAGCACATTTCATTACCGCGCCCTTGTTGCCATCGTCCACCGACAAATATATCGAGTTTTTTCATGGGAATTCTCCAGTCAGATAATGGCATCTTGATCTGCAATGCGACGGCAAATTTCGACGGCACTTAATGCAGATAGCAGGGATGTTTTAGGATTTGAAGGTAATGGGTTACCATTTAATTCGATACAAAAATGGCCAAAATCACCAGTAACCTCAATGCGATGACTATTTTGCTTGGTCGTCGGGTCGACCATAAGTTCGACTTTTGTTTTATCCATACCGATACCGTAGAGGGCAACCGTCGCCGCCACATTGGCATTTGCGGGGAATTTCAGTGCCGCCTCGCGTGCTGTTCCGTGGAAAAAAACCGTTGGCTCTGTAACCGTATCTAGGTCGATGTAATTTTCAGCCGGACCATTGCGCCAGCTGGCAGGACTTTTACGTGATTGGTAGGTTACTTGGCGGATTGCGGCTTCTTTTGCACAACGTAGTCCATCGAGACCAGCAACAGCACCTGATAATGGGATAAAGATAGCGTGGTGTTGTTGAGCTTTTTGGCTTAGCGTTTGTGCTAATTGCGCATCCGCCAATGCGCCAGTTGAAATCACGGCTAGCGTCCAGCCTTTTTCTAAAACCATGGGGGCATACTGTTTGACAGCATGTTGACTAGCACACTCCAAGATTAAGTCTGGTTTTTGTGAGGCGTGCGTCGGGCAGCTTAGTGGTATCACACGGTTTTGAAAGCGTTGTTTGATATCATTGTGGTGATGTTCGCGGGCCACTATCCAGCCTAGCTCAATCCCAGCAGGAAGCCGTTGGATCACTTCATTCGCCATAGCACCATATCCGATAAGCATCAGTGTTTTCATCATCGTTCCCTTAAATGTGGTGGCAAAAACCGCCGGAGACATCTAACGCCGCACCAGAGGTAAATGAAGCCATTGGTGAAGCTAAAAACACCAATGCTCTAGCAGGCTCTTCTGGTTTCCCTAAGCGTTGCATTGGAATGCCGCGTTTTTTGGCGATCTCACCAATCCAACTGTGCCAATCAAGACTTTTGTCGCTACGCGCCTCAAAGCGGCGACGCCATTGCTCTGACTCCACCATGCCGAGCAAGATAGAATTGACACGAATGCCTTTCGGCAGAAGGGTTTTCGATAGATTAAGCGTGAGATTGAGTAAAGCCGCGCGAGCGGCAGAGGTCGCTACCATATGAGGCTCTGGTTGTCTTGCTAATAGCGAGTTGACACAGGTAATTGACGCGATATCTGACTGTTCTAACAAGGGCATAAATGCATTAACGGGATTGATAACGCCAAACAATTTAAGTTGCGCTTCTTGTAACCAAGCTTCTTCAGGCGTATCAGCGTAGTGAGCCACATATCCTTGACCTGCATTATTAATCAGTAAATCGACTTGCCCAAAATGTGTTTGTACTTGCTGTGCAAATGCCTCAGTTTGCGTTTTATCCAGCACATCGCAACAGACAGCGAGCAACTTAGCGTGTGGATAGGCCGCCTGTAATGCGTGATGTGCCTCGGTCAGTTTATCTTGGTTTCGACCACAAAAGGCGACATGACATCCTTCGGCTAACAGGAGTCGGACTGTGGCTAGGCCAATTCCTGAACTTCCTCCAGTGACGACGGCGACACGATTTTCTAATTGTAAATTCATAGCGCTTTCCTTAATCAAACTTCTACTACGGCATAGGTCGCCAAAAATTGCTTCAGGTAATGGTTAAATGGCTGAGATGCATCGAGATAACTTGCATGTCCTGCTCGTTCAATATAGGTAAGGGGGCAACTGTGTTGCTGAGCGAGCATGTGCACTTTTTCAGGCGGCGTAATGGTGTCATCAAGACCAACAATCATTTGGACGGGGCCTGAATAAAGATTGAGGTAACGGCTAATATCATCGTGAGCCAACATCCATGCTGCGGCTAAGAAACCGCGAGGGTTAAGTTTACGCATGGTTTGCCTTACCCAATCAATCTGTGGTTCACTGGCAGATGGGCTTAGTAGGGCGGCGGCACGATGCTGTGCATAATATTCAATACCTGAATTGAAGACGATTTCTCGTCGTTGTTCATAAACCTGTCTCTGTTCAGTTTTATGTTTAGTTGCGTAGCCTTGCGCCGGATTGGCTAAAAATAAACCTTTTATTTTTTGTGGATATTTTGCAGCGAACGCACAGGCCATGATGGCACCAAGTGAATGACCAACCAATACAACTTGAGGAAGATCTAAGCCATCGATAAAGGCCGCTAATGCTTCCGCATAGTCATTGGCGGTTGGGGTGTCGGTAGTCAGTGCTCGGCTATTGAGGTAGCCTGGTGCATCCCATGCCAGCAAGCGGTATTGCTGGGTCAGTGATGAATCTGTCAGTTGATAAATCCACGATGCAGAGCCTGAGCTAATACCATGAAGTAAGATCACCGTTTCACCGTTCCCGGCTTCACGCCAATTCAAATGATATGAGCCGAATTCAGCGGTTTGGATAGTGGGTAAATGTTCAATAGGCAGTTTCATCACTGAATTCTCCTGTTAACTACGTTTGACTTTTGATAATGGATGATCGTCTGGGTAAGTCGGAATGGCAGGCTTAGGCGTACCGATCATCACGCACATCAACGCTTCTTCTTCACCATGATTAAATAAACCACGGTAAATCCCAGCTGGAACCGAAATTAGGTCACGCTCCTTGAGCACGGTTTCATACTCTTCATCCCCATCTTTAATAAATAAGGTGATGGTTCCTTTGAGCATGAAAAAGACTTCTTCAACATCAGGGTGCAGGTGCAGCGGTCCTTCACACTTTGAGGGCAGTACCATGGTTGAGAAGGTAAAGTTTTCCGCGGGAACGGTATTGGCATCGTTGGCAACCCCTGTCGCCCCCGTACCGATGTAACGCATCTGCGCCCGACGGTATTTAGGGTCAAAATCCGCCTGAAATTTCAATGCATTCCAGTCATATTTGCGGCCTTCAAAACGGGCGATGCGTGATTCAACCCAATCCGCCATCGAGATGCCTTGTGGTTTTATTTGATTCAGTTGTTGTGACATAGTGATATCTCCTGATATTGAGTAGTTAAATCAGTATCTTTTTATAAGGGGGATAAGTAATACGCTGCCGATCAAACCGATAATGACAATAAATAACAGGCCACTATCCATATTGTGGGTGAGGGTGATTAATACCCCCATTAACAACGGTGCGGCGGCACCCGCAAGGTTGCCTAATCCATTGAAAATACCGCCAGCGAGTGCACTGACTTGCTTTTGTGTCGCTTTGGCCAGAAGAGCAAATATATTTGGAGCACCAGCCCCCCACATAAACATGCTAAAGGCCATCATTAAAATAATGCTGTAGGTACTGGTGAGAAATAGCACACCTGAAAGGCCGATTACGGCGCCAAGTAATGAGATAAAACAGATTAAGGCACGACGATCATAACGGTCAGAAATCCATGCTCCTATCGCTTCACCAAATAACATGGCGATAAAGGGGAGTGAGGATAAGATCCCCGCGTGCTCTAAATTGATTGATTTGCCTTTGATTAAATAGCTTGGTAACCAGCCGTTCATGCCCCAGAGGTAAACTAAGAAGGCAATATTAAATAAGCAGATAATCCAAAAATGGCTATTGCGTAACAGGGTATTACGTTGAATTTTAGCTTCTGCCATGTCTTTGGTAGAGACTTTGCCATCCACGTTTTGTGTTTGCTTATTGACTAAATTGGGGTGGCGAATGCCGATAACGACTAGCCACCATACGGGTACAGTGAAAGCCGCCATAACGAAAAAGGTGCTTTGCCAGCCAAAATTATTCAGTAAGTACAAGGAAATTGGAAAACCAAGAGCCGCACCAATAGGCGTGCCTAATAACCAAAGCATTGTCGCTCTTGCTTGCATTTTTTGTGGAAAAGTACGGCGCACGATGGCATAGGAAATGGCAAGTAATGGCCCTTCAGCAATACCTAGTAATACTCGAAGAAAAACCATTGTGGCGTAATGGTGAGTAAAACCCATAAAAATCATTAAAATACACCAGCTACTGATCATAAATAGCAGCATTTTGGTGGGGTGAAATTTATCGCCAATCCCACTGAGCAGCATGGATGACACGCCATAGGCAAACAGGAATGCACTCATCAATAGCCCAAGACGTGTGGGATCAAAATCAATTCCTAGAGCTTTTTGGAACTGTTCATCAGAAAATAGGGCGGCAATACTAATTTTGTCGAAAAAGGCTAACAGTACGCAGGAAAATAGTGCGATTGGGATCAACCAGTTCACGCTTTCTTGCGGTGATGCCATTTCATTTTCTTGTGTCACTGAGGGCACGGGTATCGGTTGGTTTGCCATATTATTTCTCCTACCTGCACATTTACTTCAGTGACATCAGTGAAAAATTAGGATCTGCAAGTTCCGATGGGGATAACTTGCGGCTGTTTTGCATCCACCTTTTGCCTAGCTTGATGGAACGAGGGTCATTAAATGCGACCATCTGAACTAATTCGTTGTCATCATTCAGTGAAAAATGCACTTCAGCATTTGGTGTGATGCGTTGAATATGTTGGGTTGCTAGTGGGGTTGGGATCCCTAAAATCTGGATATTGTCTTGATATTGATCTGACCATAGCCATGCAGGGTCATTAAAATCCTCACTGTGGGCATTAAGCATGGCTTTGGCGGTGGTAATGGCTTGGTTTTGTGCATAAGCCCAAGATTGTAAACACAGGGATAATGTGGGATGACAAGCAACATCGCCAGCAGCATAAATATCAGGGTGAGATGTTTGCCCTTGTCCATTGATCACAATACCGTGTGTGACTTCAAGGCCTGCTGTTGCCGCTAGCTCAAGATTTAATTCAACACCGATCCCCATAACAGCAAGATCAAAGGATTGGCTAGGCTGCTTAGCACAACTGATCCGTAAATCATCGTGACTTTCATCGAGCAAAATTTCGCCACAATCGGTTATGATTTCTACCCCCGCTTGCTGGTGGCGTTGCGCGAGTGCGTTTGAAACAGATGCAGGTACACTACGCTGACATAAGCGCTCTTGGCGTTCAAAAACGGTAACGTCAATGCCCATTTGGCGTGCAGAGGCCGCAACTTCTAAGCCAATCCATCCACCGCCAATAATGGCCATTTTTTTAGCGGACAACAGCGCTTCACGTAAACGTTGCCCATCATCCCAAGTACGCAGGGCAAATACGCGAGGATGCGATTGCCAAGCAGAAGAGAGAAAACGAGGCCGGCCTCCCGTTGCAATTAATAATTTATCAAAAGCTAAATGGCGACCATCACTGAGCTGCACCTGCTTTTTGTTGGCATCAATATGGGTCGCACGAACAGGGCGATACCAAGTCAAATTCAGAGAGTCCGTTTCATCTTCACTAAATAGGCGTGATAGAGGGGTGCCCTCCTGTTTCAAAGCTGCCTTTGATAAAGGCGGTCGTTCATAGAAATCATGTGGTTCATCACTAATAACAGATAAAATGCCTTGGTAGCCTTCATCTCGTAATGTTTTTGCGGCCCAGCCACCGGCTTGCCCGCCGCCGATAATGACAATACCGCCATCAATAAGTTGTGTCATGGCATCACTCCTTGTCTTTTTTCACTTGTCGGCGTGTTTCGTGGTCGATACCACCTTCAACCGCCCATTCGGTAAAGGAAACGAGAGAGTGCTCTAGTTCACGGGGTTGCCATTTTTCGGTTAGATAGTCGTCGTTGGTGTAGTACTCAAACGCACCGCCCGTTGGGCTATTGACATACCAGAAGTAGGCAGACGAAATAGGGTGACGACCCGGGCCAATAAAAGTACTCCATTTTTGGCGGTTCATGGCGAGGCCACCGCCAATCACCTCATGAATATCGCGAACCGTAAATGCCACATGATTCAGACCCCGCCCGCGATGAGGCAGCTTGAGTAGGAATAAATTATGGTGGCAACCATTAATTTGTGTACGTAAAAAAACCGCACGGTCGATATAACGGTCAGACACTTGGAAGCCCAGTTTTTGGCAATAGAATGCTTCTGTGGCCTGTAGGTCATCAACAAAAAAGACCACATGACCAATATTAATGGGGGTTGCTTTGTCATAAACAGGGCTTGGCGCATCAATACGACGAATATCTCCCCACTGGTTGATAGGGGAAATATCGACGGTAACATCTTGTTGTTGGCTAATCGTAAAAGCCACCGTCATACCGTTCGGGTCAAGGCACTGTGCCCCATCAGAGGTGAGTTGAAAGCCTGCGCAATCTTCAATCTGTTTGATGACCTGTTCGAGTGTAACGTGGTCTTTTACGCCCCAAGTGATCCGTCGTAAGGTGGAGCCTGGTTCAAAAGGTGTAGGCAAGCGGGGATCATCAATCGATGAAAGGGTAACGCTTGCACCGGACAGTGTTGTAAAATAAGAAGGGTTATTGGGTGATGTTTGCAGTCCAAAATCCTGCAAGAATTGCTGACAAGCGGCAAGGTTATCAACACCAAACTCTAATTTTTCAATACCAATGACTGACATAATTTGACCCTCTATATAATCGTTTTTTATTGCCGACCTTGTTTTTGGGCAAGCAGAGGCCTGAGGCTTATGGCAATAAACCTAATATTTAGTTTTATTTATGGGTAACGCTATACCGCTTTAGCGGAGGTTATTCCGCCAATAAACTCAGTAAGTTTTTGGGCTGCATCGCTCACTTCATTTTGTAATCGTTGGCGTTCTTGCGCGGGAATGCTATCCATTGGCACCATAATACTGATCGCCGCCTCGACACCGTGGTCTCGGTTGTAAACAGGGTAAACAATGGAAGAGATACCCCGACGGTAAAAAGACTCTCCGATAACATAACCCCGTAGCCGGTCTGCTTGGATCATTGTCCAAAATGCCTGTTTACTTCCCGCATCATCAGGTAACTCATCATCAGGATAGAGGGTATCGAACTCCTCTCGACTTAAGCCACTAAGTAACATCCGACCAATTGAGGTGCGGTGAGCTAATAACCGAGTACCAACACTCACGTGGTTAATTTTTGATTCGGCAGCACTAACCCGAGCAATATAAATAATGTCTCGCCCATCGCGTATGACGAGGTGACTATTGCACTGACTACGGTCGCGTAATTGTTCAATGATCGGTTGGCCTAACTGTGTTAGATCGAGTGAGGCAATGTACCCTAAACCTAAGCTAAGCACTTTGCGACCGAGTGAAAAAGCTCCTGTCCTTGGGTGTTGTTCGATAAAGTCTAAATGCACCAAAGTTTGTATTGCACGATAGGCCGTCGCTTTCGGCATATCGATTAGACGTAAAATTTCAGCAAAGGTTAGCTCTCGGTGCTGCTGTGCTAGGAGTAACAAAAGCTGCAATCCTTTTTCCAAACCGGGGATCAAATATTTGCATGTTGAACTCAAAGCGTTAACCTCCCCGCATTAAGCGGCGTCTTTAGTTAAATACAAACCCACCATTGACGGGGATCAGTTGGCCCGTCACAAAATCGGCCATTGGCGAAAGCAAATATAAGACAGTACCGGTCACATCTTCGGGCTTTTGCTCCCCTTGAATAGCACGCCCATTTTCATAAAGCTGGTGGCGCTCAACTGGTACATATTCGGTGGCTTCAACTTTAGTTAGGCCAGGCGCGATAGCATTGACACAGATCCGGTGTGTGCCAAGCTCCCTTGCCATTGAGCGTGTCATGCTAATAATTGCCCCTTTGCTCGCGACGTAAGCCATCAGCTTAGGGGCGCCCCATAGAGCTGTATCAGAAGCAATATTCACTATCTTGGCATTTCTACTTTGGCGCAAAAATGGGAGTGCCGCCTTTGTCACTAACCATGTGCCTCTTACATTAACGGTCATGACGCGATCCCATAGATTTAAGTCATACTCATCCAATGTTTTGCCGCCAACGCCAGTGGCAAGGGCGGCATTATTAACGAGGCCATCAATATTGCCTTGTTGACCAATCTGCTGAAAAACATGCGCTATGGCCTCGGGGTCGGCAATATCTAAGTTAAAACCATCGGCAGTCAAACCGGCTTGGCGTAGCTGGGTAATGCTTTGCTGTAGGCGATCACTTAATATGTCGCACAGGATGACGTGAGCACCTTGTTGTGCGATCGCTTTCGCAAATTCAAAGCCTAAGCCTCTTGCTGCACCCGTAATGACGATGCGTTTGCCTGCCAGTAAATTATGCATTTGACGTTTCCTTATTATAAATTTGGTCAAATTGCTTTTTGGCTTCACGTTGCATAATACGGCGTAGGCGAGATAGCCCAACATCATGCTGATAAAGGAACTCATGTTGGCGAGCATTAGGCGCCATATTTTCAAGGATAATACGGTCTTGCTCTAAAACATCCCAATGTAATCCCTCTAAGCGATTACGGTACATAAAGCGCCAGAGATCACGTTGCCAATCTTTTACTTTACGGATACGCCAAAAGAAGACGCGGGTATTGAAGCGATCTTCTGGCACAACCATTCCGATGATCCAGAAGTGGCCACCCGGTCCGAAACGTTTTTGATAAGGGATGGATAGGCGTAGCCAGTTCGCGCCTGTACTGGCAAATTCAACCCAATCAAAATTCACCCCCATTTGGTCATTTTTGCGGAAGATAAACCCATTTTGAGTCGGTTCTAAAATCATCTCTGATTGCTTATCACCGTCCGCCATTGAATGCGAAGAAGAGTGGAGATAAGTGCCATGCATGGGATCCATGACATTTTCGAGTGCATATTGATAATTACAATGCCAAGTGGCTGTACATAAAAAGTGGCTATGATTTTCACTATCCGCCAGCTCTTCAGGGAACGCTAGCGTCGGTGGCTCTTCATCAGTAATGGCAAAATAAAGAAAGATTGCGCCATGATATTCTTGAACTGGGTAGGTTTTTAGGCACTTTTGACCTTCTAATGGACATTGGCTAACAGCAGGAACATCTTTGACAATACCATCGCCTCCAACTTCAACGCCGTGATACCAGCAGGCAATACGTTCACCTAGGTTCCACCCCATTGATAAGCGTGCACCACGGTGAGGGCAGCGGTCTTCAAGTGCATGAATTTGACCTTGCTGATCACGCCATAACACAATTTGTTCTTCTAAGCGGGTGATACCGATTGGGTTGCTAGTGACTTCCCAACTGGATAAAACGGGATACCACTGGCCTCTAAGTCCAACGTCTAAATAATCTTGATAGTTCTGAAGTTGTGCATGAGTTGTCATAATCTGCTTCCTGTTGTCGTGGGGTATCGTTGGTTATTATTATTTCTGCGTCACTGGCAGGAGATTAATACCCGTTTACTTGGAGAAATTCGCGAAAACTGGCTTCATTCCATGGTTGTCCTTGTCTATCAAAGAGTTGTCTTTGATTGAGTGCACTAATAATTTGCTCGAGAGTTTCAATACCTGAATCAAATAAGATTTCCAATGTGGCAATGAGAGCGGTTTCGTAGTCATCAGGGAGACGTGAGCGAGTTTGCCAAACGATATTTGGCGCCGTTCCCGGTGCTTGGATTTGCCCTTTACCGCCTTCACGAGCCGGTATAATTTGGTGATTAGCAGGTAAGTAAGGGTTGAAATTCTGTATCGGTTCCATTTCTACTCCTCAATAAAGCTAATTTCGATTTGGTTGTTATTAATGCGAGTCTGGTAGGTTTTGAGATCGCGACCACCTGGCTCACGTAGGCATTTTCCTGTTTTGATATCAAATACAGCCTCATGAAGTGGGCACTCCACTTTGCCATCCTCAACAAACCCTTGACTGAGTAGGGCATAGGCATGAGGGCAAACATCTTCCATGGCGTAATATTGATCATCCACTAAGAAAACACCGATCTCGGTATCATTGACTCGGGCTGAATAAGGAAATTCTTCTTGTACTTGCGAGACATCACAAATCGCGACCCAACTCATATTGTTTCCTCCACAGCAAAATAGTGTTGTTTCATATATAAAACATTGTTTATTATTTAAAACTAGCCTAATAGGCTGAGCGATAAACAGTCAATCGAATGTTACTCATATGTAAAATATTTGTTTTGAAATGTGCAGTGTGTCGAGATTATGGTCATTTTTAGTTTCATATGAGAAACAAAATGGGCTGAAAATAGTGTGACTATCGTTTGATGGATAAAATCATAAAATAAGGGATTATCATTATTTCACGGTAAATTACCCATTATAGTGGTAAAAAATAAATAACAGCAAAGAGTGAGAATTATTTCTGATATGAGAAAGCCTTTATCCATTAAGGCGTTTTTTTATTTTCTTCAGAGAGAAGGAATAGGAAAATTGAAAGGAATGAGATTTAAAAGTTTATATTTTTTAGTTTGTTACTAAGAATTAAATTAAAACCCACCGAAGTGGGTTAGTGAATTATCGTACTGTTAAGACAGAAATCTTAGAGTTTTGGATGATCATCGAAGCTGTTGATCCTAAGAAATATGTTGACATTCCAGGGCGTCTAGAACCAATAACAATCAAATCTGCTTGAATATCATCGGCAATACGCAAAATTTCATCCCTAGGCGTTCCCATGACGACCTGAGCGGTAAACTTTTCTTTAGGAAGATTAAAATATTTAATAATATCAACTAATTGATTTGTTACTTTATCTTGTTCGCTATCTGCATTTTCGGCAAAACCAAAGCCCATAGAGGTATAAAAAGGGATAGTAGGAATAACTGCTAAAAAATGAATATGAGCGCCTTCTTCCTCCGAAAGGTATTGAATATGAGGAAGTACAAGGTTTGCTAAATTTTTCTCTGTAATATCAATAGGAACTAAAATTTTTTTATACATATTGTTCTCCGAACAATTATCCAAGCCTATTTAAAATCTATCCGCTAAAAACAATCAGTAAAAATAAAGATAAGTTTAATATTTAATCAATTTAACATCTTATAGCCAATACAAAAATGGAGTTAGCTAACAATAACAATAACAATACAACGTTGTAACGAACAATACTTTGACGGCGGCTTGAAGTTAGAAAATTAAAACGGTTTGATGAAAAAACAGTTCATTTGTGCGGTTCCCCATTGAATGACTATCTTTCTCATCTTAGTTATTATATGGTTTATATATAAATCGTAATATTTTATATGTTAATGAGGTGCTGTCTTGGGAATCGTGAAAATTTCAGATGATCTGCATGACTATTTGCGCCGTGCTAGCCAAGTGATGTCACGCTCGATCAATTCTCAGGCTGAATTTTGGATAAAAATAGGTATCCAAGCCGAATTAAATCCCGATAAAACCTTCACAACGCTTATCAGCGAAATGCTAGAAAAAGAAACTGTTAACCATAAAGGGAAGTACCATGAGTAATATCACAATCAAAACAGCTGAAGAAATTGAATTGATGCGTGAATCCGGCCGTTTATTAGCCAAAGTATTTGCGATGTTAGATACTTTTATTGTGCCGGGTATTACGACCATGGAAATTAATGACAAGGTTGAAGATTATATTGTTAATGAATTGCAGGCGAGACCAGCCAGCAAAGGCCAGTATGGTTATCAATATGTATTAAATACCTCCCTTAATGAAGTGGTGTGCCATGGCGTACCGAAAGCTGATGAACATTTGAAAGCCAGAGATATTATCAATGTTGATATCACATTAGAGAAAAATGGCTTTATTGCAGACTCAAGTAAGATGTATGTGATGCCCGAAGCCTCACCATTAGCACGTAAACTTGTTAAGGATACTTATGAGGCTATGTGGGAAGGGATCAAACAAGTCAAACCAGGGGCAACACTAGGGGATATTGGTTCTGCAATCCAACACCATGCAGAAAAAAATGGTTATAGCGTGGTTCGTGAATATTGTGGTCATGGTATAGGCCGTGAAATGCACGAAGCTCCACAAGTGCTACATTATGGTGTACGTGGGCAAGGGGTTACCTTAAAAGAAGGGATGACATTCACAATAGAGCCGATGATCAACCAAGGTGGTATGAAAATTAAGACCAAAAAAGATGGTTGGACAGTTGTGACGCGAGATAAAAAATTATCGGCCCAATCAGAACATACTGTTTTAGTGACCGCAACCGGTTATGAAGTCTTAACTTTACGCGATGAAGAAAAAGCATTTGTCGCAAAACATCATCTTTAAAATTTGACGATGGCTCTGCAAAGCCGCGAGTGCGGCTTTCAGACTGTTATCGCGAAGCATAATAATTAATTTCATAACGCTGGCCATATTCGCTCTTGGGATTCAGTCTTTCAAACAGAAAATCGATAGCCATTCTTGTTTTATGGGGTAAATAGTGTCTATTAGGATAAACCGCATAAATAGAGTGTTCTGGCAATGAGTAATCCGTCAGTAAAGGGGTTAGCATACCTTTTTCAATATAAGGGGCGGCGATAAAGCAGGGTAGCAGCGAAATTCCCACTCCTTGAACAGTCGCTTCGCTATTATTGGTCAAGTCGTATCAAGCTTTATCTTAGATATCATCAACGGGCAGGCTGGAAATCATTTACTCTTACAATCGATAGGGTTGCTATTGATTATTTTAGGCGTGTTTTATCAATACATAAAAAAAGATAATTAAAGTGATAATCATAAAGGTAATATTTTGTTGTCAGTAGGGTTATATTTTTTGTGTTGTCATTTGAAGAGTAATAATTATTAATGACTAAAGAAATAGCATATTTAGGTCGAGAAGAGTTTGTGTAAGGATCCATTCTGTATGCTAGTTTATATTAGATAATATAAATTAAGATATGTAAACAATTAATGATTGTGATTTTATTTTAATCTTATTTGGCTTGGTTTTCACAATGTTTGTAATACTATTCTTTTGTTATTACGATACATAAGTAGAATGTGAAATTAATTTTAATGACTATTGAAATAATTAATATTTAATATCATATGATTGTGATGCCCATTATTTCGATAGTTTTATATAAACAATAAGGGGGCTTCATTTATTGACAATAAACTAGCACTCCATTTAGGAGGTACCATTATGCATGAAAAAAATATCGATTTTTGGGCGCAAGTTTTCCGCTGGGTTCAACTCAATTTACCTTTATTAAGTGGTGTTATGTTAGCAACGTTGATTGCATTTGTTAGAGAGTGGCGAGAGAGTAAAAGTACATGGCAATCATTAGCAGAAGCTGTAATATGTGGTGCTATTACAGTCAGTGCTATTCGAGCGCTTCAATGGTTACTTGTCTATTTAAATTATTCTGATGCTTGGTCATCACTTGCCGAGTTTTGTGGTGCGATGATAGGTTTCCTGGGTACAAAGAAGCTCAGTTGGGTTATTGATTCGATGTTGATTGCAATTCAAAAACGCTATAGAAATAAAGAATAATATTTTGAAGTATAGAAAAATCATTCTTATCAAAAATAAGTTGTACGATAAGCCCAAAATGAGGCTTATCGAGATACCTACCTTAAGAAGGTACTGTTATTTAAAACGATTATAATTCTACTGCTATCTTAATTACCATTTAATGATTACCTAACTATCATCTCTGATCCCTTCAATAAGAGAATTATTTATTTTTTACTGCATCGGTATCAATATAAGAAGAAGTATATTGATATCATTAATCAAATGCTAATGAACTCCATAATGGATAATTTTATGCTCTAAAAGAGAACAATCTTGTGGTGTTCCGCAATGATGGGTAAGATCTCGTGTTTTGTTTGTTTATTAAACATGTTATTTCTCTGGCTAGCTTAAAGCGGTAGGAAGTTTGTGTGAAACCATAAAATCTATTACTCTTTGCATTATCTCTAATTAACTTAAAAGGTTTAAGCTGATGACGGAGCCAATGAAAAAGCCGAGAACAAAACCCGCAAAAGAGAGATTGGATGATTTAATGAATGCTGCTGAGCATTTATTTCTCACGAAAGGTTTTTTAGAGACAACAGTGAGTGAAATAGTTAGCCAAGCCGATGTGGCGAAAGGTACTTTTTACCACTACTTTAAATCGAAGGATGAGATTTTAGAGGCTTTGCGTGAGCGTTATATGACATGGTATTTGGGAAAAATTGATGATGCACTGAAAGAGAAGGTGGGCAGTCAAGCGATGCTAAGCCAGTGGTGTGAAAGCAGCGTACAATACTATGTTGAAAAAAGACGTATTCATGACATGCTATTTCATGAAAGTTTTCATACGTGTAGCAACGTACATGAACAGCGGGCAATTTCACAAGTGAAAAAAATCTTGTTACATGGAAAGGCGCAAGGTGTTTGGTCAGCAGAGCCAATTGGGCTGGTTAGCTCTATGCTGTATCACAGTATGCACGCTGCCGTCGATGAGCTTGCATCGAGCCTTGAATATGATGAGAACACATTAGGCGCAATACTTTATCAAAAGTTACTCGGTTTAGTCCAATAACACCGTATCTAATCACTCTTCTATCCTTCTAGAAATAGAAGGATGCTGTCATTTAAATCTGTCTTGTACTGAAGTTAAATTACATATCTAAAAGTGACTAAAAAACAGTAGGTTAAGCGACTGTTTTTTATGATTGCATCGTTAATACTATCATGTTTTTATCGTTTGATGATGACATTTTAGCGTTAAAATCTAAACTGATTTTTGCCAGTGAAAAAGCTAGAAAAATTTATTCTGGATGTGTTATATCATCGGAAAATTACTTGTCTGGACATGTTTTATGTTTAATTTTTCCGAGTTTATTAATGATACACCAATTGACTCTATCTTATTGTTTATAATTACATTTTCCTTGCTCATTATTTCAGCTTATATCGGTAAATTTATCTTTAAGCGTAAGAAGCTGAATGATGATATTGCTGATGACGAAGCGAAAATTATATTAGGGGCTATCTTATCGTTATTAGGCTTATTGATTGGTTTTGTTCTCTCAATCTCGATCAGTGGCTACAACAATCGTCAGCAAACAGAAGAGAATGAAGCGATTGCGATAGGGAATGCTTACCAACGAGCGCAATTATTAAACAGCAGTGACAGACGTAAAGCAATCCATTTATTGCAGCAGTACCTAGACGCGAGAATTGAATTTTTTAAATCAGGTGTCAGCGATGAAAATAATCAATGGCGGAGAGTCTCATTAGAAAAACAAGCTACCTTGTGGGAAATTGCGGTTAAAGAGGCAAATCAATCACCAAATCCAGTGATCGCCTCGGTATTAACTGCATTTAGTGATCTTTATCTTTCACAACAAAAAACGATGGCGAGTTGGCGGCATCAAATACCGAATGCAGCATGGTTCTTATTAATTTTCTTTGCGATTTGTTCTAACGTTTTAATTGGTTATAACATTCGAGGAACTAAAGGTAAAAACTGGCTGATCCTCATATTGCCATCATTAACAACACTGGCACTATTTATGATCGCAGAAATTGATATTCCCGGTGAGGGGGTCATTCATGTGACGCCGGATGATTTAATATCATTACAGGAATTCTTATTTAAAGAAGGGGCGTTAGTCGGGAAACTTGATTAAATAAATATGCCCCGTAACGGAAGTATTACGGGGCACTATGGTTAGCGGACAATAATGCCTAAAAGAATACCAATAGCACCAAAGTCTGCATCACTAAATGTGGTATTAGCGATACCAATGTCACCAAGGACAGGTAATAAAAAGACAGGTAAGAAGGTAATGAGTAAACCTTGTGCAAAGGCACCTAAAATAGCGCCTCGGCGACCTCCTGTTGCGTTACCAAAGACTCCCGCCGCTGCACCAACAAAGAAGTGTGGCACGACACCTGGGATAATGACGGTCATATTCAACGCATACAGTATGAACATACCGATAATACCCGCAGCAAAACTGCTTAAAAAGCCGACTAACACGGCATTTGGTGCATAAGGGAAAACAACAGGGCAGTCTAGCGCTGGTTTAGCATTTGGAACCAATTTATCCGAAATCCCTTTAAATGCGGGTACGATCTCCGCAATTACCATACGTACACCTTGCAGAATAATGTAAACACCCGCAGCAAATGTAATGGATTGCATTAATGAGAACATAAACCAGTTTTTGCCACCGCTGACTTCACGAACATAATCTCCTCCCGCAAATAAGCAGGTAATAATGAAAATAATGAACATAGTGAATGAGATGGCAACTGGTGTGTCTCGTAGGAAAAGCAAACTTTTTGGCACATTCATATCTTCAGTAGAATGTTCTTTGTTGCCAAATTTGCTACCAATAAAACCTGCAAGGACATACGATATCGTTGAAAAGTGACCAATTGCAACGTCATCAGAGCCAGTGATTTTTTTCATGTATGGATGCGCAATGGCTGGGAAGAACACCATACAAAAGCCAACGATTAATGAACCAACAACCACTAATAGAGTGCCTTCCATACCCGCTGTTGCTAAAATTACGGCAACCATCATCGACATGAAGAGTGTGTGATGCCCTGTGAGAAAGATAAATTTCCAAGGGGTGAGGCGTGCAATTAAGATATTAATTAACATGGCAAAGAACATGATCATTGCCATTTCACGGCCAAAACTCTTCTGGGCGATAGAAACAATCGCTTCGTTATTTGGAACGACGCCATTAATACCAAATGCGTGTTGGAAAATAGCGGAGAAATCGCCTAATGAACTAACAACTAAGCCAGCACCCGCTCCTAAGATCACAAAACCCATAATGGTTTTGATGGTGCCTTTAATACATTCGGTGGCGGGTTTCTTTTGAGCGATAAGGCCGATAAGCGCTATCAAACCCACTAAAATAGCGGGTTCAGATAACACATCTTGCATCAGAAAACGAAAAAATGACATACAGCCTCCGCTTATAGTGCGCCGAGATTACGTAAAGCCACACTTAAGTGCTCTTTCATTGCCACTTTGTCTATCATATTTTCCAAAGCAACAATTTCTCCAGCAACTTGTTGAGCAACCAATTGTTCGGCAATATCTTTGGTGCCAACAAAAATATCACTGGCGGTACCTTTAGCTGAGCCAAGATCAACGTGGTCAACCTCGGCACTGACTTGAAGATCTTTTAAAATATTTTTGATGCTCATTTCCATCATTAGGCTAGTGCCTAAACCATTTCCGCATACGACTGTAATTTTCATATTGTTTCCTTTTAATAATTAATAACGCGCGATGATGTTGAGGATGTCATCGACGTTTTCTGATTGCATGATGTTGTCAATATCTTCTTGGTTATCAAAAAGTTCAGCGAGTTTAGCGATAGCGCCGATATGGCTGTTGCTATCGGTTGCGGCAAGAACAATTAATAACTTAACGGGATCGTTGCCATCGGCACCAAACTCAACACCGCGCTTAATAACGGTAAGACCAAGAGATAGCTGATTGACGCCGTCTTCAGGGCGAGCATGTGGCATTGCAATGCCTGGGCCTAGTACATAGTAAGGACCAATCTTTTCATGTGAATGAATGATGGCATCAACATAAGATTGTTGAATACGGTGGTTTTTGAGGAGTGGTTCGCAAGCGATTTGAATCGCATCGCGCCAATCGGTGGCACTTTCAACAACCTGAATGACGTTGGGGGTCAATAATGTGGTTAACATTAAGTTTGCTCCTGGTGGTGTAAAACTATTTTTAGCTTTTTTTCTAACTAAGGGCATAGTAGTGATCAATGGTAGCGCTATCTAGTCGAATTATTCATTTTCGTGATAGCGCTATCATTTCGCATAAATAAAGCCAATAAAAACTCAAGAACACGAAAGTCCACTCATGAACAAAACTAACCTGTGGTAAGTTATAGTGAGATAAGAGTGAATAGAGCAAAAAATATTTTTTATGGAAAAAATACGCAAGAGAAAGAATACAGGACGAGTTACGCTACAGGATGTGGCTAAATATGCAGGCGTTGGTTCAATGACTGTATCTAGAGCGTTGCGTACACCTGATTTGGTCTCAGATAAACTGCGAGAAAAAATCAATGAAGCAATCACTGAGCTAGGATATATACCAAATTCAGCCGCAGGTATATTGGCATCAGGTCAAAGTCGTACAGTTGCTGTATTGGTGCCTTCATTAAGGGATTACGCAAGCTCTGCATTTCTGCAACCATTACAAGAGGTCCTCAATAAAAATAGCTATCAGGTTGTTATTGGTAGTCATAACTATCAGCAGAAAAAAGAGTCTGAAGTCCTCTTTACGTTACTGCAAAGTAACCCTGCTGCTGTGGTTATTTTTGGTGGGATTAATTCAGAGAGCGTATTTAGTTATCTCAAAAACCTTGATATTCCTGTTATTGGTGTGGCGGGGGAGTCGAGTCATCTATTCTCATTAAATATAAGAAGTAATATTGGTGAAGCCGTATTTTTTCTAACCAACTACATGTTGCAAAAGGGATATCGGAAAATAGGCTATATTGGTGCTCAGATGGATAGCAAAATACAGAGCCAACAATTGAGTGGTTGGACTAAAGCGATGCTAAATCATTATCATAGCGCAGAGCAAAGTATTACGACACCGTATGTGGCGACAATGGATTTTGGTCGTCAAGCGATTAGTGAAATGTTAACTCGGCAGCCGGAATTAGATGCAGTAATATGCAGTCATGAAATGATTGCGCTAGGTGTTTTGTTTGAATGCCAAAGAAGGTTAATTAAAGTGCCTTCTATGTTGGCAGTGGCTTGTGTTGAAGGGTCGTCTAATTGTGATTATATTCACCCGTCGTTAACATCGGTGCGTATTGATTACAATAAAATGGCGAAAGAAACGGCGAAAAAATTACAAAAATGGTTAGCTGATCCTGATAGTGGTTCTCCGCATCAACAAGAAGAAATTATTTTTCCCTATAAATTCGAAGCAAGGCAAAGCGCATAATGATGAAGTTTGTTGTTTTTTTGTTAACATTATTGGGTTTATCAACATCAACGGTATCAGCGGCATCGATAGCGAAAGGATATTTACCAGCAGTACAGAATATATATGTATTGTTTAGTGGGGTATTAGTAAAAGGCCCAGTGAAAGAGATAAAAGCGACTTTTTATACCGAAGATAAGACGGTGACACAGGATATCCAATTAAAATTGGATCAAAAGAGTTGCATTGAAAGCTTTGAATCAATTTCTCATGGCATACAACAGCATATTCAACTCAAAAGAGATAATAACCAACTGAAGGGCAGCAGCAATGAAGGGGAAATTATCATCGATTTAGACGAACAGTGCCGTTTTATATCCCAAAAAGACTCTTATGGTACGACGTATTTTGAATATGATGAACGTAACTACATTAAGAGTATCCATTCTAAAGAGGATAACGGCACCGTTGATAAGGTAGTATATAGTAATTTAGGTGAGTTACAGGAAATGAATTACTATGATAAAAATCAGTTATATATGCAAACTCTCTTCAAGCCATTAGCTGATATAAACCGTTATGCGGATATTCAAATAGAGCAGAAAATGTTAGGTGATTTGGGCTATATTTCTGAGAGAAAATGCCAATATAATCATTTTGGTGCACCAACAAATTGTCAAATTTTGACCAAATATGATGTTGATGGAGAGATGCAAACTCAACGGCAATCTGTCGTGATTGACACACAGTTTGAGGAGTGACAATAAGCACAAGATTAACTTATTGATTAAATAACAGTTAGCTTGTGTGCCATGCAAAAGCGGAGGGGATCGTTAAAAGAAGTCACGGCACTTGAATTTGTGTCTATTTAATGAAACTCACATTTTTTCGATGAGCGCCTCTTAAGTGAAAACTAAGGAGGCGCTTTTTAATATTATTCTTTATTAATTTGCATTTTTCTTTGAATAAAACGCGTTTCTGCTTGCTGCAAGTAGCTTTGAATTAATTGGTAGATTTCGTCGCGTCGATCGTATAAATCGCTATTATTTTTCAATATAGGTTCAACTTGTTCGATAAATCCCTTCATAAAATCATTAAGCTTTAACTGCTTGTGAGCAATCTGCGCGTAATAAAATTGATATACATACGATGCATGTGTATGGGAGAGAGGAGCACTTGCGTTAAAATTGTTGGTTGCAAGTAATAGCAATTGAATGTTTGTCATGGTACACCCTATCAGAGAGACACGTAGATGCTACCGGACTAAAATAAAATCTATTGTCAAAATTAGCCGTAAAATTTTAGTTTTTCAATCAAAGGGCTATTTATAGGAATATTCTGTATTTGCTGTTGTTTTCTGGTATGGCCTTTATTTAATCGCCCCTTTCTTACTAGTCGCTAACCTCCCTCAAAATCATTAATTTTCATAATGAATATGGCATTAAGAAATACGAATACTCGCAATAAGAGTAGTGGTTTTTGAGTTTATATGTAAATTATTTTTATGTTTAGTGTCTGTTGTAACATTTAGCTTATGGATATGGGCATGTAGTACTACAGCATGTTTCCACGCGAGAGAGGAAAGTTGCATCATCGTACCCGTTCAAAATTGATAGAGAACGTTAATGACAGAATGCAGGTGAGTACTTTGTATAAAAAGACATAAAGAAACACACTACAACTAAAGAGGGTAACTGATCATTTAGATGAGGATTTTCTTCATGTCGGTTATCTTGAAAACAAGATACATACAAGCAAATATCAGCAAAAGCATCATGTGATAAACACTAAAAAACAGAATAGGTTGCAGAATATATTGCAATTGAGAGGACAGTTTTTATTTTTTTATGATCAATTTACTCCTATTTAGGGTTGGTTAATACTCTGTAATACATATTATCTAATTGAATAATTTATTTATGTTTATTCATGCTTGAAAATGAAATATGATTAATACTTAAATTAAATAACTATTTTGAGTGTTATACCCAAGAGTTCTTTTTGGAAGGAAGACACAAATTGTAACAGTTTGCTGTATTGCTGACTCTTATTTTTAAACATTATTACTGTTAGGATTACTCTCGGTTTGTGTGAAGGAATGCGTAAAGACTGAAATGGCGAGCATTTAATTGTTACTATCTATTATATTGTAAGGATTTTTTAATCGATGAGAGTTCATTTTAATTTATATAGTAAGGTAACTTTAAGTAATTAATAGGATGTATATCTCTATTAGAAATAGCACCTCAATCCATATTATTTAGAAATACTTGATTAAGATACCTACTGTTCAAGTGATCTGTCTTTATTATCAAATTACTCGTTGTGTTATACAAGAGCGAAAAGTATGAATATGGTTAAATTGCTCATTACTGTATTACTTATTGGTTGTTCATTTTTATTAGGGGTAATGGTTAATTATAAGCCAAACCCAGATCTGATTAAATTGGCCAAATACAATGTGGCAGATTACTTGTCTTATACTGAATCCGCATCATTTAGGAATATTAAGTATAATTTTATTCGCTCAACGGCTGATAAAGGGGAGGTCGGCTATGTTTGTGGTGAAGTACTGCGTGTTAAAAATGCAAAAATCGAGGGTTATAAGCGATTTGCCGTAAAAACGTATAAAAATCAAGATGGCAGGATTGCACTATCGATTCCGCTCGTAGAAGGTGATTATGATTTGTTACCTTTATCGGTCATGGAATCTTTATGGACAAGATATTGTCAGTAAATAGATATTTTATTTTACTTTTTATTAACATTTAAAACGTAAAGTAATAACTGTTTAATATTATTAGGTATCTACAGGAAAGGCTTGAATATTAGCAAAGCTGTAAATTAACTGTCTATAAAGATTAACGCTTGATAACGTCGCTACTATCAAGCGTTTTCTTTATTGTTATTTATTTAATGTATTGATTAATAACTGATGGCGGCTATTGTAAAACTTAAGATAGGTCATATAACCTGCCAAAATGGTCGATAAGCTGGCTGTTGCTAGTAACATAAAAGTGACCATGATTTGATATTTCACTGCTTCTAATGGATCAACCCCAGCAAAAATTAATCCAGACATCATACCGGGTAAACTGACAATACCGACGGTTTTTGCGGAATCTACAGTCGGGATCAAGGATGCGCGAATACTGTCTCGAATAATGGCGATAGAGGCCACCTTAGGTGTTGCACCTAAACTTAGCATCTCTTGTATTTGTTGTTGTTGGCTACTAAATCGTTGGCCTAGATTATTGAAACACAGACCGACAGCAATCATGGCGTTCCCTGCGATCATGCCTGTGATTGGAATAACTTGCATCGGGGTAAAAGCTATTGCTTTTGTGATGATCAGTATTAATAGGGTTAAGAGTGTTCCAGAGGTAATGGCGATAAAAGCGGTCAAAAAGATTTTATCAATATATTTACTGCGCTTTTTGGCATTCCAAGCCGCATTAAAACAGATAAACATCACCATCGCGATAGTCAGAACTTCATGATCAACATTAAAAATGTATTTTAGAATATAGCCAACAATCAATAGCTGGATGATAGCGCGTAGAGTGCTCCAAATAATATCTTTTTCTAATGCCAGTTTTTCTTTATGGCTGATAAAGATAGCGACCAAAACAAGCATAATAGAAAAGCCCAGAGATTCATTGGTAATAGTGGGTTGGTGCATGACTCATTCCTATTTATCTGCATTATGGACGGGAAGGGTAATAATGTCATCAGCATGTGCAATTTCATCCTGATCATGAGTCACCCAAAGAATAGCGATATTTTGTTGTGTCGCTAACTGGTGGATTAGCTCATTAACTTTTACTTTATTTGCTTCGTCTAATGCGCTGGTTATTTCATCTAACAGTAATATTTTTGGTAGAAACTGAAGGTTGCGAATCAACGAGATACGTTGTTTTTCTCCACCAGATAATTCATTAATGCCTTTTTCTAATATTGAATCGGGTAAAGAAAAGTAACCAAGGTCTTTATAAATTTTATCTTTATTAAACGGTAGCTTACGTATCTGATAAGGGAAAAATAAATTATCGTAAACGGTGGCTCCAAATAAAGAGGGGGTTTGAGTGCAATAAGAAACCTGTTGGCGATATTCTTCAGGGGGGATGGTTGAATAGTTATTGCCATTGAAGATAATTTGCCCTGAGGTAGGGGAAAGTAATGAAGAGATGATCTTAAGTAGCGTGCTTTTACCGCATCCCGAAGGCCCCGTAATGAGTTTAAATTCACCAGCCGATAAATCAAACTGAACTTTATCTAGTATTGTTTTGTTATCAATAACATATCCAATATTTTCTAATTGCAATAAACCGCGGTTTTTATCCATTTTTACGCTTAGCCCATAGAGTTAATGTGACGTCATGCAGGCAATTTTATAATTGATCATTGATTTGCTCGCGACATGAAACGGAACAAGGAATTTACCTTGTATAGTAATCCAAAATATTATGCGCCATTCACGCTAAGATTGACATATTAAGCGGAGCAGGGATCAAATAAAGAAGATGATTAGGATTAAGAAAATACATCTATTGATGGTTTTTAAACCATATTACATGGCTTAATCAAATAACGATATGTAGCAATAGGAATGTCATTAATGGTAGTGCAAAGAAATTAACGTTACATTGTGTTTAACAAGAGAAATTCTTAAAGCTGGGGCTATTTACCTTGTTGTTAATTGCAGATATTCTAACAAAAGGAGATGGCATTCCTCCTGTTTAAAAAACCGTCCAAATAAAGGGCTGATGATGCCTACGTTCACCTTTTTAAATGATAGGGTACAGGTATTATGTGCCCTGAATATTTGGGGTATAAATGAGAGAGATCCCGTTCATTTATCCCCTTAAGCGCGATAAGGGGCTTCGTATGTATGCATCACTTTTTTCTATCGCATTAGGCTCAATTTTAGGTGGCTGGCTAAGATGGTTTGTGGGGCTGAAGCTGAATAACTTATACCCAAATATTCCGATGGGAACTGTTTTTGTCAATCTTGTCGGGGGATTTGTTATCGGTTTTGCCATTTCTTATTTTGCCAATGCCAATATTAGCCCCAATTATAAACTATTTATTGTCACCGGCTTTTGTGGCGCGTTTACTACATTTTCCACTTTCTCTTTGGAAGTATTAACGTTGATCCAAGAAGGGAAGTTAATGGTTGCATTGAGCACAATCGCCATTCATGTCATAGGCGCACTCATTTTTACTTTTTTAGGCATGATGAGTCACCACTGGCTCACTCAGTCGTAATCAACGAGTAGGGTAGATAGATGTAGGTGAAAAATGTGGTTGTTAGGCATTCGATAATCATCTTCTGATATTGCTGTGTTGAGAGCGGCAATCGTAAAATATTTCCCCAATTGATCTGTAAAATCGAGATCAACAGCAATAAATAGTCTGTTATTCCACGATGGTGTATTTTGAGGTGGTTATTTTTCCATTATGGCTAAAAGGATGACTTAAGAAATCTAACGCACTTTAGCTATGATATTATTAAAGACTATCTCGACAATAAATCCCCCATTATTTTTGGCTAAAATATCACCAGATAGTATGTGATCTTAGTGATGGTTAGTCGTCATTTTATGGTTATTGTGAGTAAAAAAACACGTTTCGAGGGTTAAATTTAACAAATTAGTAATAAAGTAGATTGTTTGGAATAACTGCTTTTACTTGCCTACAAAATTATTCTTTTCTAAAAATAATAAGTATATTTTTTGCAAACTCTCCATCTGACAACAGAATATAATCCCGTTGATTAATAAATAAACTAAAGTGTTATTCATTGTTAATGAGCTTTAATTAGAACGATAACGCTACTCTTTAGCTAAAAAACAGACTAATTCTAATGTTATATGACGCTATGGTGTCATTTATCACTACTAAGGGGATGAGTTTTCTATTTTGCTATTCGCCCATTCTTCTAGAACGTTATCTATACATATTGATTTTCGATGATATTATGATTTTTACTGCTGTTTTTTATTAATAGCAGCGAAATAATCTTAATTTTGGCTATATATCACACCATCACTAAAAATATATTTTGTATAAAAATAAATAATAAAATTTATCATCTAAAGAAAATTGAATTAGAAACAGATATTGACGGGGAAAAGTTATGTCACAGATGTTAGCACTGTTTATTATCGTTTTGATTTTATACATTGGGGATGCTATTGCAGTAAGAACCAAAGCGTGGATCCCTTCCGTATTTGTATGTGCTGTTTTATTCCTATTCGGTTATTGGACATTCTTCCCTAAAGATATCGTCAGCATTGCCGGAATACCGCAAGTCGTGGCGGTGATGTTGATGTATCTGTTAATTACTAATATGGGAACGCTGCTATCACTCAAAGAGCTGTTGCGGCAGTGGAAAACCATTTTAATTTCGTTATCAGGGATCTTGGGCATCATTGTTTTTATTTATGCTGTCGGAATGGTGTTATTTGACCTGAATACAGTATTAGTGGCGATCCCTCCATTAGTCGGTGGTATCGTGTCATCCTTGATCATGTCTAAAGGTGCTGCTGATGCGGGTCTTATTGACCTATCGGTTTTTGCCATCCTTATTTACGTTATGCAGGGGTTTGCGGGTTATCCATTGACAGCGGTAATGTTAAAACGTGAAGGGCGTCGAGTGCTTGAGCAATATCGTCATGGTCAGTGGAAGGCGTCATTATCGGTTGAAGGGGCCGATAATGTTGAAGTGAAAACAGTCGTTTCAGAAGATGAGATGCCGAGATTATTTAAAAAAATTCCTTCTCACTACAATACCAGTTACTTCAAGTTTTTGCGCTTAGCAGCGGTGGGGTACCTTGCTTATTTAGTTTCTACATGGGCAGCACCTATCGTGAGTATTAGCCCGTTTGTATTATGTTTACTATTTGGCGTTATTGCATCGTCACTGGGCTTTTTGGAAAGACAACCGCTACAAAAAGCGAATGGTTTTGGTTTTGCCATTATGGCGTTAATGCTATTTATTTTTGACACCCTGAATCATGCAACCCCAGACATGTTATTAAGGCTTGTCTACCCTATGTTGGTGCTGATCATTGCAGCCGTCATTGGGATGTATTTAGCTTCGTGGATTGTGGGAAAAATACTGGGTGTCTCTAAAGAGATGGCCTTTGCCGTGTCGTTAACCGCACTGTATGGCTTCCCTGCCGACTATATCATTACGAATGAAGCCATCAATGCGCTGACCAAAGATGAGAAAGAGCGTCAAATTTTGACCGGACATATGTTAGGGCCGATGTTAGTTGGTGGATTTATCTCAGTAACCATGGTTTCTGTGGTATTGGCTGGGATTATGGTTGGTTTTATTACACCGCTTGCAGGGTAAATGATGATGGAAACAAGTACATTAAGAATACAACGCCATTTAGAACAATTGGCTGAATTTACAGCAACGCCGGGTCAAGGAACGACACGAATGAGCTATAGCGAGCAAGATAAGCAAGCACGTGATTATATAAAACAGCAAATGCGAGCACTTGGCTTGCAAGTTCGAGAAGATGCCATCGGTAATATTTATGGTCGTTTAGAAGGCTCAGAGGAGGGATTGCCTGCTGTGATTATTGGTTCACACTTTGACTCTGTTCCCCATGGCGGCGCTTTTGATGGCCCGGCAGGAATTGTGACAGGGTTAGATGTGGTTGCGCGCATTCGTGAACAACAATTGCAACCCCGTTACCCTCTTGAAGTGATCGCATTAGTCGAAGAGGAAGGAACGAGTTTTGGTCGTGGCTTGATGGCATCAAGTGTCATTACTGGGCTTATCGGAACTCAAACGCTATATCAACTGAAAGATAGGCAGGGTGTTTCGGCAGCGCAACGCATGGCAGATGCGGGCTTTAATGCAGATAAGGCGGCAGAGGCGGTGCTGGCACCTTCATCAGTCAAAGCTTTTTTAGAATTGCATATTGAACAAGGTCCAGTGCTAGAGCAGGCCAATGAAGATATTGGAATTGTAGATATTATTGTTGGTATTGCACAACTGGAAGTGAAGCTAAGCGGTAAGGCGGGACATGCAGGAACGACACCAATGGATATGCGCGCTGACGCATTAGTCAACGCTAGCCGTATCATTAGCCAAATTCCTGATATTGCTACTGCCGCTGGGGATAATACGGTTGCAACAGTAGGGCGATTAAACGTCTTACCAAATGGCGCAAATGTGATCCCAAGTGAAGTGACTTTTAGCGTCGACATTCGCTCAAGAAATGAATCCGCTTTGCGTAACACCATCGAGCAGATCATTGCATTGGTGAAACAAGAGAGTGCTAAAGGCAATATTCAAAGTGATATCGTTCAGCCTCTTTATGTGTCTCCTACCGAATTAGCCCCTGAAATCCATCAATTGATGGTACAACATGCACAAAAGCAAGGTTTGCGTTATCGCACTATGGTCAGTGGTGCGGGACATGACACGATGATTTTTGCCGGTATTACGCGCACGGGGCTAATTTTTGTGCCTAGCCGTAATGGGTTAAGTCATCACCCTGATGAATGGACGGATTATGCACAAATTGCGCTAGGAGCCGATGTAATGTTCGCGACGGTTCGTTCGCTAACAGAGTGTTAAAGTGAAGAGAAGTATTATGTGATTAAGCAGATGAAGGCGTCTGTGCATAAGAAGGTAAAGGTAGAAAAATGGTAAACACAACAATTACAGCAGCGATCAAAAAACATACCGCAGATATGATTGCATTTCGTCGAGACCTGCATTCACACCCTGAATTGCCATGGGAAGAAGTACGAACCACTAAACGGATTGCGGAAGAGTTAAGTAAAATCGGTATCGAATATCGTTTAACAGAGCCAACAGGCATTATCGCGGAAATTAAGGGCGGTAAACCGGGAAAAACCGTTGCATTACGAGCTGATATCGATGCGCTACCCGTACTTGAGCTGAATGATGCATTAGACTATAAGTCTCAAAATCAAGGAAAAATGCACGCTTGTGGTCATGATGCGCATACCTCTATGTTACTGACGGCGGCAAAAGCGTTGTATGAAATTCGTGAAGATTTGAAAGGCAATGTAAGGTTGATTTTCCAACCGGCGGAAGAGATTGCTCAAGGTGCACGTGAAATGGTCAAGCAAGGTGCAATTGACAATGTTGATAACGTTTTTGGGATGCATATTTGGTCTACAACCCCCTCTGGGAAAGTCTCTTGTAATGTGGGGGGAACCTTTGCGTCGGCGGATTTACTTGTCGTGAAGTTTAAAGGACGTGGCGGCCATGGTTCGATGCCTGAAGCAACGGTCGATGCGGCTGTTGTGGCTTCTTCTTTTGTGATGAACTTACAAGCTGTCATTTCACGGGAAACATCGGCACTTGAGTCTGCAGTGGTCAGTATCGGTAAAATGGACGTGGGAACGCGTTTTAATGTTATTGCGGAGAATGCAGTATTAGACGGAACGGTACGTTGTTTTAATATCGAAACTCGGGATCGTATTGAAGCGGCTATCAGACGTTATGCAGAACATACCGCAGCGATGTATGGGGCTACAGCAGAAGTTATTTATACGTATGGAACACTGCCTGTGATCAATGAAGAGCGTAGTGCGCTATTGGCGCAATCTGTCATTACACAAGCATTTGGTGAAGATGCGTTGATGTTTGAAAAACCAACGACAGGTGGCGAAGACTTTAGTTTTTATATCGAAAATATTCCAGGTTGTTTTGCTTTATTAGGTTCAGGAAACCCTGATAAAGATACACAGTGGGCGCACCATCATGGGCGTTTTAATATTGATGAAGACGCAATGGCAACGGGAGCTGAACTGTATGCACAATATGCATGGTCCTATTTACAACAGGATAATTTCTAGTTGATGGTTCACCTTGTCGCGATAATCGCGGCAAGGTTTTATTTGTATTATTACCTGCCGATAGAATCGTTTTATCTCATCGTTAAATCACAAGATACCTTGATGGATATTGTGAACATCAAAAATAAATCTAGCCATAAATATCATCTCCCCTAAAAGAGACGCAATTTAAAATTTTTAGAATACGTGAAGTATTAAGATTAAAATTTAGCTATAAATATAAAGAGAGAGAACGTTTTTATTTTTATTCTATTAAAAATGGTGATTTTGCGACGAATAAATAAATTATTAATATAGTGTTTAAAATATTTTACCAAAATACGCATAGTCAAATATAAACAAATGATTGTATATTTCACTTAAGTGGCCTATTTTATTGACATGCTTGTTTTCATTAATATAATTCGGTGAAGTTTTACTTATATTGTGATGAGTAACAATAATTGAAACTCATCACAATTAAGCTAAGACTCATGATGTTTAAATATCGCTTTTCTTAAACGTTGTTGCTGCTCGAAACGTTGCTCTTGTGTTAATTGAGCGTCGTGAGAAAGCTGTGCCAGCAATATATTCATATTTGAGATTGAGTTTTCTGCTAATAGTGCGTCAACGTGTTTAACAATATTGTCGTAGTGTTGCATAACTATCTCCAATAGACATGATTAAAAATTATAACACATGGAATGTGGGTAGTATTATTTATTGTGGCTGTCGATGATTTATTTTTTATTACATCTAGCATAGGAATAAGATATTGAAATTAACCGTTATACTGCTGTGTTTTCTACTGTGTGCTTGTACATCAAAATGGGAACCAATAGGCCCTGTGGAATGGACTTACCAAGAGGCAGATTCACAATGTGAATTTGATTCTTTTAAGCGATTTCCAGTTCGTAACGAAGTCGCCCAAAGAACGGTGTATGAAACAATTACGAAAAAATGCAAGAAAAACGATGAATGCGGTAAAGAGAAAACTTATGAGGAAAAAGTTCCCAAGACGGAAAGTTATGTTTTGGATGTGAATAAAGATAGCCGCCATCGCGAATATATGAGTTGTATGAAAAGAAAAGGGTGGCAAGAGAAAAATATCTACTTTTGGGAATAGGCGCTTGCTAGCGTTTAATTAGATAAAAACTCAGATAGAGCCTTATGTGATAACTGAGGCTCTATCTATTGAGCATGCGTCAAATGGTAGACATCTAATTTTGTTTATCAATGATCATGACAGCCATGGTATTTGGCTCAAGTGCTCGCATAATATGCGGCTCATCACCGGGGTAGTGGATATAGTCACCGGGAAACAACTCTGTTGGGTTATCTAAAGGGCCAACCATGGCACGACCGCTCATCAAAATAATATGTTCACTCACACCACGCATATGAGGTTCTGAAATACGATCTCGCCCAGGCTCAGCAACCACAGTATAGATATCACGTTGTGAGTTTGCGGGTGCTGCTGAAAGTAAAAAAGCGAGATAATTAGCATGTTCAGCACTGACTTGAATACCATCACCATGGCGAATGACGGTGACTGGCTCATGTCTATCTTCAATTAATCGAGAAAACGGCACATCTAAAGCGACACAGATAGCCCATAGAGTTTCAATACTTGGATTGCCATTTCCGGCCTCTAGTTGCGAGAGTGTCGATTTAGCAATGCCCGCCTGACGAGAGAGTTCGGAGAGTGACAGACCACTTTTTTGCCGTTCTCTGACTAATGCTTTGGCGATTAACTCAATAGGTGGAGTGAAGGAGCTCAAGTTTTAGTTTCCTATTTTGATTGCACTTTTAGATAACTACCGACATAATGAACGAACGCATTATATATCGAACGACTCATTATGCTAACCTCAACGCTTAATCATAGCACGGTAAAAAACATTGCACTGGTTTGTCTTGCGGATTTAATTGTCGGCATCTCATATGGGGCACTAGCGCATTCTCAAGGATTTGATTTTTGGGTTCCTTTGACTCTTTCTATTTTAGTGTTAGCAGGGGCGTCAGAATTTCTTTTTATTGGGGTCATTTTTTCAGGCGGAAGCCCTATTTCTGCTGCCTTGGCGGGGTTACTCGTGAATTCACGGCATATTCCATTTAGCTTTGCCGTCAGTGAATTAGCGGGGAAAGGCCCAAAAGCGCTATTGGGTTATCATATTATGAATGATGAAAGTGTGGTATTTGGGTTATCTCAGGAAACTGAAAAAGAAAAAAGAGCGGCATTTTGGTTATGCGGATTAGGGATATTAATTTGTTGGCCAATAGGCGTATTGATTGGTGAAGGTGTAGGAAGCTTTATTCAAGATACTCATACACTTGGTATGGATGCGATGTTCCCCGCAATTATATTGGCGCTTTCATTACCCGCATTGAAAGATAAGCGATTGCGGTTAGCGGCAATCGTTGGTGCTGTGATTGCCGTGATCGCTACTCCCTTTTTACCAGCAGGGATCCCCGTATTACTGGCCTTATTAAGCTTAGTTATATATGTGAGAGGTTAATAATGATGGATAACCCATGGCTGATTTTGAGTGGAATTTTATTGCTGGCAGTGGGCACTTATCTAATGCGCTCATCGGGTGCCTTGCTCAAAGGAAAAATTATTTTATCAGATAATAGCAAGGCTCTGTTTTCAGCAGCAGCTATTGTGATCTTGTTTTCAGTTGCGATGACTTCGACAGTATTTGAAGGTGACCATTTTTCGGATATACCTAAAATAATTGGTGTATGTGTAGCCGGATTGCTTACTTGGTATCAAAAACCTTTTATTGTCATTGTGTTATCTGCTTCTGTGGTGACCGCATTACTGCGCTTAATTTTTTGATATTAGCTTAAAACGCCCCGTTCAAACGGACAAGGGCGTTTAATTCACAATAATTTGATAAAACGAGTGGATGGAAATTAAACGGTAAGATCTTTGATTTCGTCCGTTGCTGCATTTTTTTGGACAGAAGCAATCCCTTTTAATGCCGCTTGTTTAGTTGAATACATCTCGCTACTGGCGATAATCTCATGATTGGCCGCTTTAAGAACAAAATAATAAGGCTGAGCGGTGTCTTTTGTTGATTTTTTCAGTTCAAAATAACCCATGATTGACTCCAAAAATGGTATAAAGTGGACACTCAGAATGTCGCAATACTCGCTATTGCCTCTTAAGATTAGAAATAAATAGGCAAATTTACTAGTTTCAGAGCCTATTTAATTTGAAAAAAAAGCCTCTATAACATAGAGGCAATCGTAGGATTAATAGAACTAATTATTGTTAGTTTAAGATAACGAATATGAAGAATAGATGCTATTTGATTCTGCATATTAATCTAAAAGGTCGCATCTATAGATATTTTATTTTAGCGTTTATTGTGCAGCAGGCTCTGGTGCTGGTGCACTCTTTGTTGGTTGTGATGTGGGTTTCTGTTTTGCTGGCACATATTCAGGCACTTCAACAATACTCATTTTAACAAGGTAACGTTTACCATCAGCCGCTTTTGGTGCGTCATTCGCTAATTTTTTCAATGTCTCATTCGGTGTCGTTGTTTGTTGAGCAACACTAAACAACACATTGTGGTGGTTCCCCATATGTGGGCGTGAAGAGCGGTTATCAGGGCCGTTGGCTGCTGCGGCAAATCCAACAGACATTAACATGAGAGCAAGTAAACCAGAATTTAGTTTGTTCATTGATATATCCTCTTATTTGTATTGATTCAGATAATCAATTAATTCATTTTTTGCCGCAATCGCTTTTACCTCCTTTGACCGAAGCTTCACAATTACTGCACTTTTTCCATATTTTCTACTTAATTAGCCCCGCTCGTATCGACAAGGACTATAAAAAAGCATCACTTGTGCGGTGTCTACTTGAGTGGCTGGAAGGCGGCATGATAATCGATTAGCATGGTAGTTAAATAACAAAATAGCAACAAAGTGAGCCGTTATGTCTGAGATACAAATTCCATTTTCAATATTAGATCTCGCACCTATTCCACAAGGCGCTTCTGCGAAGGAGGCTTTCTCTCACTCTTTAGATTTAGCCCAATTGGCCGAGAAACTTGGCTTCCACCGTTATTGGCTTGCAGAGCATCATAATATGACGGGAATTGCCAGTGCCGCCACCTCGGTGTTGATTGGTTACCTTGCCGCCAATACCACAACACTGCATCTTGGCTCTGGGGGCGTGATGTTACCCAATCATTCACCGCTAGTAATCGCTGAGCAGTTTGGCACATTGAATACGTTATATCCTAATCGAATTGATTTAGGGATCGGTCGAGCGCCTGGGAGTGACCAACAAACCATGAGAGCGTTACGTCGCCATATGAGTCATGATATTGATAATTTCCCTCGCGATGTGGCTGAGTTGGTGAATTGGTTTGATGCAACAGATCCTAATCCTCCTGTCAGGCCAGTTCCCGGTTATGGTGAAAAGATACCTGTGTGGCTGCTAGGATCAAGTTTATACAGTGCGCAACTTGCAGCTCAAATGGGGTTACCTTTCGCCTTTGCCTCTCATTTTGCCCCTGATTTGTTATTACAGGCATTACAGACGTATCGGGAAAACTTTACGCCCTCATCTAGGCTCGCTAAGCCATATGCAATAGTTTGTATTAATATTATTGCTGCTGATACTGTTCGTGATGCGGAGTTTTTATTTACATCTATGCAGCAAGCTTTTGTGATGTTACGTAGAGGTCAGCCTGCACAATTACCACCTCCAGTGGAAGATATGGGGAAAATTTGGTCGCCTGCTGAACAATTTGGCGTGCAACAAGCACTCGGGATGTCATTAGTGGGGGATAAAGCCAAAATTCGCCATGGGCTAGAATCCGTATTACGTCAAACTCAAGCGGATGAAATCATGGTTAATGGGCAAATTTTTGATCATCAATCCCGCTTATATTCATTTGAATTAGCGATGCAAGCAATGCAGGCGCTGAGAGAGCAGTAACGCTTATGAATAGCGGTAGCGACACTATTTATCCCATTAATATAAAATCCGTTTAGCATCACGAGTTAACCGCATTTTTATGGGCTACAGGCGATAACGAGAGGTATTGACCTGTGGCCCAAGCTTCTTCTGTTCGGCTAGATTGCATTCAAGACGCTGGCTTTTAAACGATGCTCTGTCAATTGAGCACAATGAATCGACTTATTTTCCCAATGCTAGAGGGCGACTCAAAATGGCAGAGTACGTTCAACGTGGTAGCATTTAGCTATTATTTTAGAGGATAAGTGAGATAACCCAGAATAATCTGGGTCATAGACGGCTAACAAGCGATTTGTGGCAGATGGGGTTCAAGAGGGGGCAGACCATGAGCCGCTCTAGCTCGGTCACAAGCTTCATTATGAACGCCATCAACCCAAGATTGCTCGAATTCGCGGCAAGGGGTAGGCCTTTGACTATAGATAGCACAAGAGACACATTCACCAACCGTACCGGTTAATGCTGTGCAGCGTGTATTGTGTTTTTGATTGGTGCCCTTCATTGCACTCATAAATGGTGTTATTTGCTCAGTGAGATCTTGAGGAACCGTGCCACCACCACTTTCGCTTTCTGCCCAATAAAATGAGACGCGAAAATAAGCGCAACAAGCACCACAACTTACACAGGGATTATTTTCAGGATCAGTTTTTATTATATGAGTAATATTGGTCATATATAAAATCACTAAAAAATTTTGGAAATAATGACCCGCAGAAAACGGGCTGACGCAACATAGGCAGGAGGCCTAGAATCGTTGCTCAAACGCTATTATCTTACGTATTATTTCCGATTGGCAAGATTTTTCAGTGTTTCATTCTGATATTTCTCATTATCTATACGATAAATAAATTCGATTAGAATTTTAAAAAACAAAAACTGCACCTTAATCAGTCGTGTTGCAACTTTTGGGGTGCAGTCAGTGGATAATTTTATCTTAAATTATGCTAATGTAAATTAGACGTGTTTTAGCTCACCATCATCCTCTTGGTTGTAGATGGTTTTGTCAGTTTCACCCATTAATTGGCTAGTGACCGTGCCCGCTGTCATAGAGCCGCTGACGTTGAGGGCGGTACGACCCATATCAATCAGAGGTTCGACGGAGATCAGTAAGGCAACCAGTGTGACAGGTAACCCCATAGCAGGGAGTACAATCAGCGCGGCAAATGTTGCACCACCACCAACACCAGCAACCCCTGCTGAGCTAACAGTAACAATCCCAACTAATGTCGCAATCCACAGTGGATCAAATGGGTTAATGCCCATGGTGGGGGCAACCATAACAGCTAACATAGCGGGATAGATACCAGCACAACCGTTTTGACCGATTGTCGCGCCAAATGAAGCCGAGAAGCTGGCGATAGATTCAGGAACACCAAAGCGACGAGTTTGAGTTTCAATATTCAGAGGAATACTGGCGGCACTCGAACGGCTTGTGAACGCGAATGTTAATACAGGGCCTGCTTTTTTGAAAAACTTAATAGGACTGAGGCCTGTTACCGCAATGAAAATACCGTGAACGATAAACATCAGTGCTAGTGCGACGTACGACGCTATCACGAATGTGCCTAGATTAATGATGTCTGATAGGTTAGAGCTTGCAACAACCTTGATCATCAACGCCATGACACCATAAGGTGTTAAGCGCATAACTAGACGGACGAGTTTCATTGCCCAAGCTTGCAGCACATCGATAGCCGCGAGCGCTTTTTCACCACGTTGTTGGTCATCTTTGAGTAATTGCAGAGCAGCAACCCCCAAGAAGGCAGCAAAGATAACCACGCTGATAATAGATGTTGGGCTAGCGCCCGTCAGATCAGCAAATGGGTTTTTAGGAATAAATGATAAAATAAGTTGTGGAACAGTTAGATCAGACACTTTGCCCGCATAATTATTTTGAATTGCATCAAGGCGAGCAGTTTCTTGTTGACCTTGAACCAAACCTTCGGCAGTTAAGCCAAAAAGATTTGCAATCAAAATACCAATAAGTGCGGCTATTGCAGTGGTTAATAACAGTGTTCCGATAGTTAAGAAACTGATTTTACCTAACGATGATGCCTTGTGCAGACGTGCGACCGCGCTCAGTATCGATGCGAAAACTAATGGCATAATCACCATTTGCAATAGCTGTACATAGCCATTACCCACGATATTAAACCAGAGAATAGAGTCTTTCAGTGTTTGGTGATTAGTACCGTACACCAAATGGAGAGCGACGCCATATGCCACACCAAAAACCAGACCTAATAGAACTTTTTTCGACAGGCTCCAGCCTTTTGCCCCTAGTTTTGCCAGTAGTATGAGCAGTGCTACAAAGACAAGCACATTAATAATTAAAGGAATATTCATTCCGAACTCCAATCGCAGTTTTTTGAATTATGTTATTAGCGCTGTAAACCTTAAAGGTTATAAGGAATTAGCTCATCCTAACAACTGGTTATATGTTATCAGCAGATAAAAGACAATTCTTATACTGAAAAGTAATAACTTATGATGAATGATGCTTACAGTATATTACAAAATAGATGACTATGTAGACATGCGTATATCTATTTGATTATGAATATATTTTATTATGCTTTCAAATTGGCTATGAAAATCAAAGCTATAACTAACGGGTATAAAGCAAGCACAAACAGCCAAAACGATCGCGATAAAACGTTCTGCACGTTTATTTGACTTGCTACGCAGTAACGGAAAACAAAAACGAAAAGGCAGAGGCCATAAGAAGGGAACTCCGGAAGGGGTGAGTATATCAGCCACTAAATGGCTCATATAACCCAGTAAAAATGCTTGGATCAAATCATTAGGAATAGGCCAGTTGGCCGGTAGCCATTGGTAACAGGCGAGCACTAATAGTAGCCATGCGATTAAACTGTGTGTAAAACCTCGATGGCCACATAATTTGGAAATCGGCAGGGAAAGGATCCTTAACATCCGGCCGGGTATCGATGAAGGGTGGTCGATATCGGGGAGTAATGCCCCCAATAGCGCACCTGGCACCATATGCAGCCAATCACCTTGAGCAAGCTCAGGTGTGATCTCTAGCTTATGTGCCATTATTAATGAGGCGACAGAAAATAGCAGGTGCCCTTCAGCGGTCATGGTGGATAAATTACCATCTGTTTATCTATACAGTTAGGAGGGCAGTATAAAGCGTTTAAAAAGAATATGATAGGGCTAGAAATGCAAAAAACTCTTAGTTATTAGCAAATAACATCAGAGTTTTATACTTTTATGTAATATCCCTATCAAAACGTGATAGGGACGGGCGAAAAAAGCGGCAATAAATAATTAACGCAAATATTTTTCGGTGAGTTCATTAAGTGATGCGAGTTTAACATCCGCTAATCCCCAACGCGGATCATGAAAATGCTGTTGGTCAGGAACAACGATTGAGTGCATTCTTGCCGCTTTTGCAGCAATCATACCGTTAAAGGAGTCTTCTAGTGATACGCAGTGGATGGGTTTTGTCTCCAGTAAAGCAGCTGCATTGAGATAAACTTCAGGGTGCGGTTTACTGTGAGGTAAATCAGCCGCCGAAACAACCGCCGAAAAATAATCACGGATCTCAAATAAGTTCAGTACTTTCTCTAACATGTATTGCGGCGAGGCAGAGGCGAGGGCGATATTCAATCCCATTGAACGGCATAGTTCTAATGCGTGATGCACACCGGGAAGGAGGGGACGCTGCTCTTCAACTAAGCCAATAACACGATCAATAATCATCTGTTCGACTTCTTTTAGGCTATGTCCTTGCCACGGAGAAGCGTGATACCAAAGCTCTACGACATGGTCGATTCGTAAGCCTAGTGTATCGGGTAGTTTATCAGCGATGGATAGGTCGATGCCTAATTGAGTAAAAATTTCACGCTCCCCTTGCGCCCAAAAAGGCTCAGAGTCAATCAGCAAGCCATCCATATCAAAGATAACAGACTGGATGGATAAGTTGTGGTACATGTCAAAACTCCATTCATGTATGTGTGACCTTGCCATGTTTCAAGGTGTTGTATGCAGTAACAGGATTGACCCAATTAATTTGTCACCGTATCAATTCAAGGTATTGCATATCATCTGAAACTGATAGCCCTTTATTGCGATGAGTATTGTAGCAAGTCACTGACTGATTATATATATCGAAACGGTCATCTTTATCTTGAGTGTGAACGTTCCCCAAAAGTTGGATCTTTATGAAACTATTCAGTTATGGATTGAAAATGCTCGATAACATGGCTGAGATATCAACACAGCAATCCATATCCGACACAAGGGAATATGGGAATGACAAGCTCCCCTAAATCCGTCATATCGCGGTTGCGGTCTAAGAAGTGGGCAGCTTTGCCACTGACGACAATGGGCAGTCACGAAAGCGCAAGTTAAATAATCTGAAATTGCGAGTATCCGTATTATTCCTTGTGGTAAATTTGGTGGCTTTATAAAAATTCAGTTATGATTAGTTATAAAAAAATTTTTAGAGGGTCAATAATGAATTACCAGACTGCAAGTTATGTCGCAATCGGCAAGCGTATTATCGGTTGGATTGTTTTTCTTGTAGCATTGATTTCCACTTTAGCGTCATTAGTCAAATTGGCGGGTATGAAAGGGTTAGAAGGAGAGGGTATTAATGCAGTAGCCAATGATTTTATTAAATTAATGGCTGAAATGACGCGCCAAAGTACACCGTTTCTTAATGTCTTCTGGAACAACTCCCCAGTACCTCAAGTTGCCAATGGTTTTTCAGGCGCGAATATCGGCTTTATCATTATCTTTCTTTTTATCTTTGTTGGCTTAGCACTAAGCGCTTCTGGCTTACGCATGTATCGACAAATTAAATTTATTCGTGAAAGCCTCGAAGATCACGTGATATTGGAAAAAGCCAAAGGAAATGAAGTCTCGAAAGAAGAGCTTGAGGCTAAAGTGACGATCCCTCGACACACCATATTTACCCAATTCTTTATTCTTTATTTTTCGCCAATCGCATTCGGTATAGTTATCTATTTGGCATTAAAGTTGCTGAATTGGTAATTATCTGGCCCAGTCAGGCATCGCTGGGCCAACACCGTCATTATTTCTCGCCAATTAACTCATCGATAATGGTACGTGCGTGCAAATAGCTTTTTTCAAGGCCAAAAATATTGGATTGGCAAAGTAGATAATAAAGTTGATAAATAGGTTGCCTTTCGAGGAAGCCCGAAGGTAAAGGCCACACACTTTGGTATCCGTCAATAATTTGGATGGGTAACTCTGGGTATAAAGGCAACATTGCCATATCACATTCTCTATCCCCCCAATAGCAGGCGGGATCATATAAAATACCATTCTGCTCTTGTGTCATAGCGCAGTTGGCAGGCCACAAATCCCCATGAAGTAAGGAAGGTTGCGGTTGATGTCCTGTCAGGCGCTCTTTGACAATATCAACGATCTGCTGAATATCGCCAAAGACCATTCCTTTCTCAGCGGCAATTTGTAATTGCAAACCAATACGTTTTTCGGCGAAGAAAGAGTTCCACCGTTTTTCCCAACCATTTGGCTGAGTGATGGTGCCTAACATTGTATCAAAGTCAAAACCATAGCTCGGTTGCTCTTCCCATTGATGTAGGTGGGCTAATTGCTGGCCGAAACGCCATGCGTTAGTTGCATCAAAACTTTTTAAAGGAAAATATTCTAATAGCAGAAAGCTGTGGTGTTTATTACTCCCTACACCATACACTTTAGGCACGGTGATGGTTTTGCTTTTGGCAAGCATTTCAAGCTGTTCGGCTTCTTGTTTAAATAAAGGCAGAAATTCACGCAGATTCTGTTTGACGAAAATGGTATGGTCACCGTAATCGATTTTCATCGTGTGATGAATATCACCCCCAGAAAGTATTTCTTTGTTATGAAGTTCTGCTTCACCTAAGTGTTCGCTTAATAAACGGTACATTGCTTGCCACATGATACACCTCGCTTTGCTTTGGTCTTCACTAACACGATTCTATAGCGACAGTTTAGGAATTAACAGCAATAATTATTTAAAAAGAAGAGCCTATCACGAAATGGCTCAACTATAACATTATGTTGAATGGATTATTTTAGATATTCATTATTATCGATATATTGTTTTTAAATTAATAACTAGTCATAAATAAATATTGAAATAAGACTATGAATATATTTCAAATGTTATTTTTCTTTTTTAAAAAATAAAGCCTTATTGTAATGACTATTATTTGCTATATTTTCTAATGAATATAATAAAATTAATTTTATACATAATTAGATTGTAATTATTCGATGTTTATTTTTTGCAATATTTAAATTAAAAAGAGTAATGAAAATGAAAGAGAAAATTGAAAATTACACTGGTCCTGCCGCTGGCTGGGGCGCGGTAAAAGCCGTGGCTGAAGCTATTCGAGGCCAAATGGAAATTGGTCATGATGTGATTGCTATGTTTGAAATGAATAAGCCTCAGGGGTTTGATTGCCCTGGTTGTGCATGGCCTGATCCTAAACATTATGCCTCCTTCGATATATGTGAAAATGGCGCAAAAGCCATGTCATGGGAAGCAACATCGAAAAGAACCACACCTGAATTTTTTGCAAAACATTCAGTAACTGAATTATTAAAGTGGGATGATTACGATTTAGAAAATGAAGGTCGTTTAACGCATCCAATGAAATATAATCCGCAAACTGACCATTATGAAGTGATTGAATGGGAAGAAGCCTTTGCACAAATAGGTAAACATTTATCTGGCTATGCCGACCCTAATGTGGTCGAGTTTTATACCTCTGGGCGCACCTCAAACGAAGCTGCGTTTTTATATCAACTGTTTGCAAGAGAGTACGGAACGAATAATTTCCCTGATTGTTCCAATATGTGCCATGAACCAACGAGTGTTGGACTTGCTGCATCTATTGGGGTGGGTAAGGGCACTGTGTTATTGGAAGACTTTGATAAAGCCGATTTAGTGATCTGTATTGGTCATAACCCCGGCACTAACCACCCAAGAATGCTGAGCTCATTGCGTGAAGTGTCAAAACGTGGTGCAAAAATTATCGCGATCAATCCGTTAAAAGAACGTGGGTTGGAACGGTTTGAGTACCCACAAGATCCTGTTGAGATGCTGACTTTAGAGTCAACTCAATTAGCCCAACACTATTATAAAGTACGCATCGGTGGCGATACCGCATTAATAAAAGGCGTGATGCGTGTTGTTATTGAGCAGCATGAGGCTGCGGTCGCACAAGGTAAATCGCCTATATTAGATAATGAGTTTATTCAGTCTCACACTGCCGGTTTTGAGGCACTCAAACATGATGTGATGTCGACGCGTTGGGAAGATATATTACGTGTTAGCGGTCTAACTCGTGATGAAATCGAACAAATAGCCCAATTATATATTGAGGCGGATAGCACGATTATTTGTTATGGAATGGGGATCACTCAGCACCAGCACGGTACACAAAATATTCAGCAATTAGTGAATCTGCTGCTGCTCAAAGGGAACATTGGACGTGAAGGGGCCGGCATCTGTCCTTTACGTGGGCACTCCAATGTACAAGGAGACCGTACTGTTGGGATCACCGAAAAACCAAGCCAAGCTTTTCTCGATAAAATCGAACAACGGTTTGGTTTTAAACCCCCAGCTAAATTTGGCCATGCCGCTGTCGCGAGTATGCAAGCTATTTCTCAAGGAAGTGCGCGTGCATTGATCTGTATGGGAGGTAATTTAGCGGTTGCGATGCCGGATCAGGATGCCTGCTATAGCGGTATGAAAAAATTAGACTTAGCAGTGCATGCAGCGACTAAACTTAATCGCTCCCATTTGTTGACAGCCAAAAACACATTCCTATTCCCCGTATTAGGGCGTACTGAACGGGATGAACAAAAAACCGGACCACAAAGTATTACCGTTGAGGATTCTATGTCGATGGTACATGCCTCGCACGGTAAGCTAAAACCGGCTAGCCCTCACTTGAAATCAGAGTGTGCCATCGTAGCCGGTATGGCTAAGGCTACATTGCCAAATACTAAAGTAGAATGGGATGAGTTTATCGATGACTACGATAAAATTCGTGACGCGATGGAGGCGGTGTTACCGGGTTTTGAAGATTATAACGCGCGGATCCGTGTGCCCGGTGGTTTTCACTTAACCAATGCGGCTGCAGAGCGACGCTGGTTGACGTCATCAGGAAAAGCAAACTTCATTACGACGCAAGGCGTTATTGAAGACCCTAAATCAGCGGTGAATAGCGAATTAGTCTTGGCGACAGTACGTAGCCATGACCAATATAACACCACTATCTATGGACTCAATGACCGCTATCGCGGTGTTTTTGGCCAACGTGATGTGATGTTTATTAGCGAAGCACAGGCTAAGAAACAGAACTTAGCCGCAGGCGATAGAGTCAATATTATTGCACTGGATAGTGAACAAAAGCGCACTCATCGCCGCTTAGATAACTTAAAAGTGGTTATCCATGATATGGCTGATCGCTGCGTGGCGACCTATTTCCCAGAAGCGAATAACTTAATTGCGTTGGATAATTTTGACCCGCAAAGTGGTATTCCGGCTTACAAAAACATTCCAGTGGTACTAGAAAAAGTGGATGTAGCGTCTTAACACCATCTCTTGATGACATAGAGACAAAAGCCACCCTTAAGATGATTGGGTGGCTTTTTATTTTGCTTATTATCGCTAACAGCGCATTAGGCCGACTGTAACTTTTCTTGCGGTAATTTCGCTTTTTTGCGCGCTAAGACCATTTTGCTATAGAGCAGGGCAATGATGAAATAGATGGCTTGAGTAATAACAATACAAGGGCCTGTAGCACCGTCAATGTGGAAACTGACAATGGTTCCAATCACACTAGAGGTGACGGAGGCAATCACGGCCACAAAGAGCATCCACCCAAAGCTTCGACATAGGACAAAAGCGATGATGCCCGGGGAGATAAGCATCGCAATGACTAAGATGATCCCAACCGCTTGAAGCGAGGCGACAATGGTAAGGGCGAGCAATGAGAGCAGACCATAATGGATCAACTTCACAGGCAGGCCAATCACACGCGCTTGATTAGGATCAAAGCAATACAGCATAAAATCTTTACGTTTTAGTAAGATAATAGCGATGGTAATGCCTGCAAACCATAGGTTTTGCTTAAATTCGGCATCGGTAATACCAAGAATATCCCCAAATAGGATATGAGTAAGATGCTGCTCGGTATCGATTTTGGCAAACATCACTAAGCCGACGGCGAACATGCCTGAAAAGACAATTCCCATCACAGTATCTTCTTTGATACGACTATTCTCTTTGAGGTATCCGGTGGCAAATGCACAAAACAGGCCCGAAACAAATGCCCCAATAGCGAGTGGTATACCCGCAACAGAAGCAATAACAATCCCCGGTAATACAGCATGGGAGATGGCATCCCCCATTAATGACCAGCCTTTAAGCACTAAAAAGCAAGATAAAATCGCACAGACTGCACCTGTCACGATAGCCGTAATAATCGCTTTCTGCATAAACGGGAAAATAAACGGTGCCGTTAGTAAGTCAATAAAATCACTCATTAGAGGCTCCTTGTTGTTTTATTTTATGCAGGTTCTCGACTTCCTGTTTTGCCTTACGACGAGAAGCAAAAATGCCGTGTTTTGGCGCAAAGAAGAATGCCAACAAGAAAATAACCGTTTGAAGCGTCACAATTAAGCCGCCAGTTGCCCCATTGAGGAAATAGCTGGCATAAGCACCAATCGCGCTGGTGGCAGTACCAATAGCGACTGCAATGATTAATAAACGCTTAAATTGGTCAGTGAGTAGATAAGCTGTTGCCCCGGGAGTTACCACCATAGCAATAACTAAGATTGCGCCAACCGTTTGTAATGCAGCTACCGTACAAGCACTTAGTAGAGTAAAAAAGATAATTTTTAAGCGCAATGGATTCAAGCCAATTGAACGAGCGTGGCTTTCATCAAAGAACACGGCAAGTAAATCCTTCCATAAAGCCAGTAGCACGATAAAGGAGATGGCGATAATAATTTCAACCTGCAATACATCGGCGTCGGCGATACCTAAAATATTACCGAAAATGATGGTTTGCACATTCACTGAGGTTGGGTTTAAAGAGACGATTAATAGCCCCGCGGCAAAGAAAGTTGAAAAGATAAAGCCGATAACGGCATCTTCACGTAACCGAGTAATATGCTTAATAAAGGTCATGGCTAGGGCCGCGAGGATCCCCGTAAAAAAGGCGCCGGCGGCATAGGGTAAGCCTAACGCATAAGCTCCGGCAACACCCGGTACAACGGAATGAGAGAGGGCATCGCCCATTAATGACCAACCTTTGAGCATTAGGTAAGCTGAAAGAAATGCACAAACGGCACCCACAATAGCGCTTACCCAAATGGCTTTAACCATATAGTTGTACTCGAAAGGTTGCAGTAACAACTCGATCATACTGGATCCTTAGGCTGGTTTGTTCTAACGGGGGCATTGTGGTCATGACCATAGAAAACGGCGGCGCGTTCATCATCGGTAATCACCGTGACAGAGCGTGGATCGTCGTCGTCATGCAGCTCTTGACCTGAAAGATTGATATGGCGTAGCACACCACCAAAAGCCACTTGCAAATTCTTTTGGGTAAATGTGGTTTCAGTCGGACCACTTGCGAGTACGGTGCGATTAATCAAAATGACTTGGTCACAAAACTCAGGCACACTCCCTAAGTTGTGAGTAGACACCAAAATCAGGTGGCCTTCATCACGTAGGCTACGTAACAGGTCAATAATGGCGTTTTCTGTTTTAACATCGACCCCTGTAAAGGGTTCATCAAGTAGGAGCACTTTACCTTGTTGGGCTAGCGCACGAGCTAAAAAGACGCGTTTTTTCTGCCCGCCAGAAAGCTCGCCAATCTGGCGATGCTCTAACCCTGCCAAATCTACACGTTCAAGTGCTTTTTTTACCGCTTCTTTGTCTTCACTTTTAGGAATACGAAAAAAGCCCATTTTGCCGTAACGCCCCATCATCACCACATCGGAGACAAGCACAGGAAAGTTCCAATCCACTTCCTCTGTTTGAGGAACGTAGGCAATAATGTTTTCTTTGAGAGCCTCTTTGATTGGCTCACCATTGAGCGTGACACTGCCAGATGATGGGGTGACTAGCCCCATGATCGTTTTAAATAAGGTGGATTTACCACTGCCGTTGACGCCAACCAATGCACATATTGATCCGCCTGTAATATCAAAACTTGCATCATAAATTGCAGTGTGACCGTTGTTGTAAGTGACAGTGGCATCATCCACAACCAAATTAGGGTGTTCAAAGCGTTTCGAGTTACTCATATTACTGATCAAATCCTTTCGCTATAGTGTCAACGGTTGTATTTAACAGTTCGATATAGGTTGGTACTGGGCCATCTGCGGTTGATAGTGAATCTACATAAAGGACTCCACCGTATTTTGCCCCAGTTTCTTTACTAACTTGGCGTGCTGGTTTGTCTGAAATTGTACTTTCGCTAAATACCACAGGGATATTATATTTACGTACAGTATCAATCACATTTTTAACTTGTTGTGGCGTTCCTTGTTCTTCCGCATTAATTGGCCAGAGATAAGCTTCTTTAAAGCCATAATCTTTTGTTAAGTAGCTGAAAGCGCCTTCACTTGAGACTAACCAACGTTTCTCTTCAGGGATACGGTTGAGTCGCTCACGCAGTGGAGCATCAAGTTGTGCGATCTGTTCAGCATATTTTTTCGCATTTTGGTTGTAGATTTCTGCGTTTTCTGGATCATACTTAACCAATGCTTTGCGAATATTTTCGATATAAATTTGGGCGTTTGCAGGTGACATCCATGCGTGTGGGTTCGGATTCCCCTTATATTCGCCTTCACGAATTGGCATAGGGTCAATCCCCTCAGTGACGACAACAGCAGGAACATTTTGGAAATTTTCAAAGAAGCGTTGGAACCAGACTTCAAGGTTTAAGCCATTCCATAAGATCAGGTCGGCATCATAGGCCTTCATGATATCTTTTGGTGTTGGTTGGTAACCGTGGATTTCAGCGCCAGGCTTGGTAATCGATTCCACAACGGCGGCATCCCCTGCGACGTTTTGTGCGATATCTTGAATAATGGTAAAAGTTGTGACGACCTTAAACTTTTTAGCTAATGCAGGTTGACTGATTAGTAAAATAGTAGATAAAGCAAAGACAGCAGAAAGTAGTGGTTTAGACAGTAGAGATAGTGTTTTCTTCATTATTCAGACCCTGACATCATTGGCTTAGTGGATTTTTTAATTACCCTGTTACGCATAAAAAGAATAGCAGGAGTAAAAGTCAATTGATAATGATTATCAATATCAACTGGATAAAGTCAAGACAAAAAGTGTGTGATTTTTCTATTATTGTGATTACTTTTTTCAATGACTAAAACATGTCTTGAAGTAAAAGTTAAGTAAAAATTATTTTATTTTTCTTACTATTAGTTATTCTTCCGTCAGTTTTATTAGCAGAGGATATCTCGGTGAAAAAAAATATCAGTGGCGCATTGGTATTTCTGTTGCTAGCGGGTTGCTCTAGTGAACCAGAAAAACAAGTATCAACACAACGGATGTTAAATAAAAGTAGCAATTTATCAACAGTGCAGCAAAATATTTCCTTTCCTCGTACGCCATTTGATGAGTTCATTCGAGAGTCTGCGAGTCGTTATAATGTTGATGAAACCTTAATTCGGGCCATCATTGAGGTTGAATCAAATTTCCGGCCGGATGTCGTCAGTAAGTCGAATGCGATTGGTTTAATGCAAATCAAAGCTTCAACTGCGGGGCGTGATGCATATCGTTACCAAGGGAAATCAGGGGAGCCTTCAACGCGAGATTTAAAAGATCCGAGAAAAAATATTGATATTGGCACAGCTTATATTCGGATATTAAAAGAGCAACACCTTGCTGGGATTAACAATCCCCAAACGATGTACTATGCGACTGTCGTGGCTTACGTCAATGGTGCTGGCGCCTTGTTAAGGACATTTGATAATGATAAAGGCAGAGCTATCGCGATGATTAATCGATTGACACCTGAAGAGTTTTATCAACACGTTCAAACGAAACACCCAGCGCCTCAAGCTCCGCGTTATTTATGGAAAGTCAAAAATGCCTATAATTCATTAGCCATGAATTAATGATGTGCCGCCACTAAATGTGGGAGTTGCGCGACAATCTCAACGATACCGTTGATAACAAACTGCACTCCCATACAAATTAATAAGAACCCCATTACCCTTGATATCGCATCAATTCCACCATTACCTAACCATTTCATGATAGAAGTGGCACCTCGTAATGCTAACCAAACAATTAAGCTAACAATGAAAAAGGTGATTACCGGAGCGACTTTTAATACCCAAGGGGCAAAGCCAACATCACCTTGTAAAGAGGCCGCTGAGCTAATGATAATAGCGATGGTACCTGGCCCGGCAGTACTCGGCATGGCAAGGGGAACAAACGCAATATTAGGTGATTTCTGACGTTTTTTAGAGACGGTTGTGTCATCAGGTGTTAAGGCACTGGTATCATCGTTATTCTCACCGCTAGGGAATAGCATACCAAAACCAATAAATGCCACAATTAACCCACCAGCAATGCGTAATCCGGGAATCGAAATACCAAATGTATTCATCACTAATTGCCCTGCGTAGAAGGCAATAGTCATGATCGCGAAAATATAAATAGAAGCCAAAAGTGATTGATGGTTTCGCTGCTCTTTGGTCATGTTGCCAGACAAACTCAGCATCACTGCAATTGTTGTCAATGGGTTGGCAAGAGGAAGTATTAAAACCAATCCAATACCGATGGCCTGAAATAGCTGAAGAAAATCATTCATAATAGGCAAATTAAGCTCTTAATGGAGGTTAAAATTCAGTGCGAATTGGCACTATAGCAAAAATTATGCACAGATGCCCTGTAAAACCGCTTATCTCGCTACACAATCTCTGATATATCACGCGATAAAGTTACCAATCTTATTGTGATGATTTTTTTAAGATTTAAAAAGAAGTAGTTGTACACATTAACTGTGGATAACATTCGCATTCTATTGTGAATAAGTTGATTTACTCTTTTTATAACAGTGAGATATAACAGTGAGCTAAAAAATGTTCAATTTTTAAGATAAAAAAAACCCTTTTTATGGGGGACATAAAAAGGGAAAGGGCATCTATTAGTAGGTTGTCAAAATTTCGATATGGTTAAGTTATACCGTTAATTTTGTTATTTACTTACTGGTTATGTAAATTCATTAAAAGAATACGTGTACAATTATTTATTAGTGAGCGAGGGAGAAAAAATGCTAATTGGAATCAATCATTTAACTCTAGCCGTTAGTGACATACAAAAAAGTATTTCTTTTTATCAGACGGTATTAGGAATGCAGTTACATGCAAGTTGGGAGCGAGGGGCTTATTTAACCTGTGGTGCACTATGGGTATGCCTTTCTTATGACCCGATGAGACAAGAGGTTGCTGCTGCAAAGCGTCGTGATTACACCCATTATGCTTTTACGGTGTCAGCTGAGGATTTTTCGGATATCGTTGAAAAATTGCATCAAGCCGGCGTGACTGTCTGGAAAGATAACCGCAGTGAAGGTGACTCCTTCTATTTTTTAGATCCAGATGGTCATCAATTAGAAATTCATGTTGGTTCATTAATAGATAGATTAAAGAGTTGCCGCAAAAAGCCGTACGACGGAATGGTATTTTATTCATAGTCAATACACCGCGGCGAATAGGTGATAACACAGGTGAAAGTTATAGGGAAACATTATGTCTATTCAAAGTGTAGCGACTGTTGGTGGGTTGGAACAACAATTAGATTGGTTATTAATCGACTGTGTAAACAGCGGGGCTTCGATTGGATTTATTGCTCCAATAACACAGGTTGAAGCGCGCAATTATTGGCAAACAGTTGATCAAGGCTTGCAAACCGGTGAACGTTTATTACTCGTAAAATTAGTCGACAAACAGTTAGCTGGGGCAATTCAACTTTCATTTTGCGCAAAGGCAAATGGTCGCCATCGGGCAGAAGTTGAAAAACTCATGGTACACACAGCTTTTCGTCAGCAAGGCATAGCTAAACAGTTGCTTCTCGCTGTGGAGCAGGTAGCGCTAAGCCATCAACGAACATTACTTGTATTAGATACTCGTACAGGTGATGTTGCTGCACATCTGTATCGCCAACTAGATTATATTGAGGTGGGCGAAATTCCTCATTTTGTATCGAATGCTCAACAGGAGTTTGAAAGTACAACTATCTTCTATAAGCACTTAAGTGTAAACGTATCATCTTAATTTGCTTACTTTTATTAGCCTATTAATATTGCTAGAGTTTTCTTTACAAACTATTTTTTATTATAAATATTGCTTTACGCCCTATGCACTATGCTAACTAAAGTCAAACAGGTAAGTTTTGGGGTTGTAAATGAAAAATGTAATGACGGCTCTGACGGCATTCGTCATGCTAATGGGAGTCGCAATAGCTGCACTGCTTATTGTTTTTCCGCAGCAATGGAAGCAGGACATCTATCCTAGTGTAGCAAGTATTTTGCCTGAATCTATTAATGCGCTAATGCCAAGCTGGGGTGCGGATTATAATGCATGTGACAGTTTAGAAAGTAATTTGCAAACCTTTGCCGAATATTTAAAGACAAATGAAGATGTTGTCAACGTTAAAGGTATGAATGGACTGGACGACCAATTGAATGCCATACGCTCACGGGTTGAGAGTATGCCAGTACAAGTACGGAAATTAGTTTGCCAACAAGAATATGCACGCTTAGAAGGGTTAAAAAGTGTGTTCTTTTTGGGAAATAATTAGCGTTAACTTAATCAAAATAGTGCAGAAAATATCGCAGGGATAGAAAGCAAAATTTGTTATTTAAAACATCTTACATGATCTGTGTTAGTCTAAGTATGCCGTGTTGATTTAGGGAGCGTATCATGCGCATATTTAGACTTCCTTTCTTAAATTGGCTAATTTTCAACGCCATCGCCTTCTATTATCTTGATACGAAAAATAGCCTGTCTTGGAGTTTCTCTGGTTGGATGGGAATATTGGCGATACTGGTTGCGTTGGAAAGCTTTGGGTGGATAGCCGCCAGTTTATATTATTTTTATCGTTACAAGACATCCCCTAATCCCATCGTTCAGGCAACAGCGTTGATCACGGAGGGGCCATTTAAATTCTCTCGTAATCCACTCTATTTGGCGTTTACATCCTTGTGTGTCAGTTTGGCACTGTTTACCCAATCACCGTATTTTCTTGTATCAGGCCTTGTATTTTGGCTGGTGACCGATCTGTATACTATCCCTCAAGAAGAAAAGTTCCTATCAGCACGTTTTCAAGAGGAGTGGCAACGTTATAGCCAACAAACACGACGCTGGCTGTAACTTAAGAATACGGTGTGTATTTTAAAATAACCGTTAAATATGCATTTTGTTCTTAACAACTAGCGCAAAATATCGTTGTTTATCATATTGTCTTGTTTATTTATCAGCGGAGCGTATCACGACTAGAGGTATCTATTTACTGGTTGATGACGTAAAACGAGGCATGCGCACGCAGAGATAAAAAAAGTGAATTCAGATCACTTTACACTGCTCTTCACTCAGTATTCAGCGGCTTGAAGGCCAATGCATTGAGTAAACAATCCATTGCTATTTTTTATTAACCATTTGCTCAATAGATGCACACACTATGAATATTGAAACTTTCATTTCGTTATCGATGTTTTCTTTTGTCACGTCCATTACCCCAGGCCCCAATAACATCATGTTACTTGCATCGGGGATGAATTTTGGACTAAAGCGAACTATGCCACACGCATTAGGGGTCTCAATAGGCTTTTTGGTGATGCTAATTGCAGTGGGAATGGGAGTGGGGGCTTTAATTAAGTCGTCAGAGATCGTTTATAATATTTTGAAGTATCTAGGGATAGCCTATTTATTATGGCTAGCTTGGAAGACGACAATCAGCCGTTCAGTTGGATCAGCAAAAAACAGTAATGAAAAACCGCTAACGTTGTTAGAAGCAGCGCTGTTTCAATGGGTAAACCCAAAAGCATGGATGATGGCGATATCGGGTATGGCCCTCTACACAGACTCAACGAACCCTTATAGCTCAATGTTGCTTGTGGCGGTTATTTTTAGCCTAATTAATTTTCCATCTGTCACGATTTGGGCTATGTTTGGTAGTGAGTTGCGCGAACGATTGAAGAACCCTAATGTTTTGAAAAAGTTTAATTTAATTATGGGGCTATTGCTTGCGGCAAGTGCGATATCAGTGATATTCCAATAATATCTTATCGCCTCAACAGTAAGGCAAAAAGGGAAATATTGGGTTATCGGATAAGTGATAGTGGATATACAGCATTATGGTGTATATGGGGAGTGTAGGCAGGCTGGTGGAAAGAAGCATACCAGCTATACATTCCGCTATATACCTCCACGCGCACAATTGAGTTAATTAAACCAATCGAAACGGGAATGAATATTGAGCAAACCTACGATTAAATAAATCGGATAGAAAGTCAGCATTAGTGAAAAAGGGGCTGACTGAATTGTGATTATCATTGCGCTGATATATAGGCTCAGTTTTTCACTCGTCATTTTGAAAAATAGGCGGCCTTTAATGGGAAGCAGCTATTAGCACCTGTGGTGACAATCCAAATATTTTTCCAGTTGAGCAAAGCCAAGGGTTGATTATTTTAGTATTTATACCTATTTATATTGTTGTGGCAATGCGGCATATCTTGTTTTAATTGTAGAAAATAGACTCAGTATTTTTATTGCGCTCATTTTCGTATTGATTGGTACTTCATATAAACTCACCATTTTCTATGTTGCACTATTCAAGTTGTGTCCATCGCTCTATTTGAGCAGGTTTGAACTATTCGGCGATAATAACCACTCATCTATCGCGAATAAATCAGTCTGTGTTATCATTGTCAATGAGTTACTTTTAATGTGCATAGTCAGTTAGTCATTTGTGTACATATCTCGCATAGTGAAGTGAGGAATTAATCGTAACGTATTGTTTTATAAACTTGGAATAATCAAGCAAGTGATCTTTCGTGTGGGTCACCACTGCTGATAAGGATTTATTAATGCCTGTTATTACTCTTCCTGATGGAAGTCAGCGTCAGTTCGACCATGCCGTTTCTGTGATGGATGTTGCGCGTGATATTGGAGCAGGTCTCGCAAAAGCGTGTATTGCGGGCCGTGTAAATGGTGAATTGGTTGATGCCTGTGAACTGATCGAGCATGATGCCAATTTGGCTATCATTACCAGCAAAGATGATGAAGGGTTAGAAATCATTCGTCACTCTTGTGCTCACTTGCTAGGTCATGCAATCAAACAATTGTGGCCAAACACCAAAATGGCAATTGGTCCAGTTATCGATAATGGTTTTTATTATGATATTGACCTAGATTATGCGCTGACGCAGGAAGACTTGGAAAAGCTTGAAAAGCGTATGCTTGAGCTTGCCAAAACAGATTATGATGTAATTAAAAAACGTGTTTCTTGGGCCGAAGCTCGCGAAACCTTTGTTGCCCGTGGCGAAGATTATAAAGTTGAAATTCTTGATCAAAATATTAGTCAAGACGACCGCCCAGGCTTATATCATCATCAAGAATATATTGATATGTGTCGCGGTCCACACGTACCTAATATGCGTTTCTGTCACCACTTTAAATTACAGAAAGTGGCGGGTGCATACTGGCGTGGTAACAGCGATAATAAAATGCTGCAACGTATTTACGGTACCGCTTGGGCAGATAAAAAGCAGCTGAATGCCTATCTATTACGCCTTGAAGAGGCGGCTAAGCGTGACCACCGTAAAATTGGTAAGCAATTAGATTTATACCATATGCAGGAAGAAGCGCCGGGTATGGCGTTCTGGCACAATGATGGCTGGACAATCTTCCGTGAATTAGAAACCTTTGTACGTACTAAACTAAAAGCCTATAACTATCAAGAAGTAAAAGGTCCATTTATGATGGATCGGGTACTTTGGGAAAGAACTGGGCACTGGGAAAACTACAAAGACGCGATGTTCACAACGTCTTCTGAGAACCGTGAGTATTGCGTGAAACCAATGAACTGCCCAGGTCACGTACAAATTTTCAACCAAGGTTTGAAATCATACCGTGATCTGCCATTAAGAATGGCTGAGTTTGGTAGCTGCCATCGTAATGAACCATCCGGCGCGTTACATGGTTTAATGCGTGTACGTGGCTTTACACAAGATGATGCTCATATCTTCTGTACTGAAGATCAAATCTTAAGTGAAGTCACCGACTGTATTAAAATGATTTATGACGTTTATGCAACATTTGGCTTTGAAAAAATTGTTGTTAAATTGTCTACACGTCCTGAAAAACGTATCGGTACTGACGATATGTGGGATACCGCAGAAGCGGATCTGGCTCAGGCGTTAAAAGATCAAGGTATTGAGTTTGAATACCAGCCAGGCGAAGGGGCATTCTATGGTCCTAAAATTGAATTTACACTGTATGACTGCCTAGACCGCGCATGGCAGTGTGGTACTGTACAGTTAGACTTCTTCTTGCCAGGCCGCCTCAATGCATCTTATGTTGGTGAAAACAACGAACGTATTGTGCCTGTGATGATCCACCGTGCGGTATTAGGTTCACTTGAGCGCTTTATCGGTATTTTGACAGAAGAATATGCAGGCTTCTTCCCAACATGGTTGGCGCCACAACAAGTGGTTGTGATGAACATCACTGATACTCAGGCGGATTATGTTCAAGAATTAGTCAGCAAGCTACAAAGTGTTGGCATTCGTGCGAAAGCGGACTTACGTAACGAGAAAATCGGCTTTAAGATCCGCGAACACACCTTGCGTCGTGTTCCTTACATGTTAGTTTGCGGCGATAAAGAAGTTGAATCAGGTAAAGTCTCTGTACGTACCCGTCGCGGTAAAGATTTAGGCAGCCTAGATGTCAATGAATTTACAAACAAACTGCTAGAAGAAATTCGCAGTCGTCAGCTTAATCAGATGGAGGAATAAGGTATTAAAGGCGGAAAAAAACTCCCAACAGCACGTCCAAATCGTATTAACGAAGAAATCCGTGCAACTGAAATTCGAGTTACCGGTTTTGACGGTGAGCAACTCGGTGTCATGAGTGTGCGTGAAGCACTTGCGAAAGCGGAAGAGGCTGGTGTTGACCTAGTTGAAATTAGCCCTAATGCTGAGCCACCTGTTTGCCGGATCATGGATTACGGCAAATATCTTTATGAGAAGAGTAAGTCTCAGAAAGAGCAAAAGAAAAAACAAAAAGTTGTTCAAGTGAAGGAAATTAAATTCCGTCCAGGAACAGATGAAGGCGACTATCAAGTTAAACTACGTAGTCTGATTCGCTTTTTGGAAGATGGTGATAAAGCCAAAGTTACCTTGCGTTTTCGCGGTCGTGAAATGGCTCACCAACAGATCGGTATGGAAGTGCTTAACCGCATTAAAGCCGATCTGGATGAACTGGCGTCTGTGGAGTCATTCCCTTCAAGAATTGAAGGTCGCCAGATGATCATGGTCTTAGCACCAAAGAAAAAGTAAGTTTATCATCATGAACAGCACCCGCATAAAAGCGGGTGCTATATCTTGTTGAACCAATCATGGAAAATATCTAACAACCTATATTGGATGCTCTGAATATAGGCTTGATAATATGAAAAGACATGGGTTTGTGCGAAAAAATTGATTATCTACTTGAGTAATCGGGCAATAAGCATTAAAATCCGCGGTCGAATCGCCTTATCATTCGGTAATTACCCGAGGTGACGTAGGCAAAGAATATGGCACTTTAGTTATCAACATATTGAATCTATTAGATTAAACGGTAACTAGGGTGTATGCTTTAGAGAATATAAGCAAATCTCTTTATCCAGTTGGAGGAATAAAGTATTAAAGGCGGAAAAAGAATCCCAACAGCACGTCCAAATCGTATTAACGATGAAATTCGTGTGAATGAAGTCCGTTTAACCGGTTTAGACGGCGAACAGCTCGGCATTATGAGCCTGCGTGATGCACTAGAAAAAGCCGAAGAAGCAGGGGTAGACCTTGTTGAAATCAGCCCAAATGCCGAACCGCCAGTTTGTCGTATCATGGATTACGGCAAATTCCTTTATGAGAAGAGCAAGTCTCAAAAAGAACAGAAGAAGAAGCAAAAAGTTGTTCAGGTGAAGGAAATTAAATTCCGCCCTGGTACAGATGAAGGTGATTATCAGGTCAAACTACGCAACCTGATTCGCTTTCTCGAAGATGGTGACAAAGCCAAAGTTACACTGCGTTTTCGTGGTCGTGAAATGGCTCACCAACAAATCGGTATGGATGTACTTAACCGTATTAAGTCCGATTTGGATGAGCTGGCGTCTGTGGAGTCATTCCCTTCAAAAATTGAAGGGCGTCAGATGATCATGGTGCTGGCACCTAAGAAGAAATAATTAGGCCATCAAGTAATTGTGTTTACAGCAATGTAGATGCTATTCGCCTAATTAATTCGTAGTTTATCACAATGCGAAGTTGGAAATTAAAGAAATGCCAAAGATTAAAACTGTACGTGGCGCAGCAAAGCGCTTTAAAAAAACTGCAGGCGGTGGCTTTAAGCGCAAGCATGCAAACCTTCGTCACATTCTGACTAAAAAGTCTACTAAGCGTAAACGCCATTTACGTCCGAAAGGAATGGTATCTAAGGGCGATCTGGGTCTGGTAGTTGCCTGCCTGCCTTACGCATAAGTAAACATTGGTTAATAAGATTAAAGACGATAGGAGATAGCTATGGCTCGCGCAAAACGTGGTGTAATCGCCCGTGCACGTCACAAAAAAATTCTGAAGCAGGCGAAAGGTTACTATGGTGCACGTTCTCGTGTTTACCGCGTAGCGTTTCAGGCGGTAATCAAAGCTGGTCAATACGCTTACCGTGACCGCCGTCAACGTAAACGTCAGTTCCGTCAACTGTGGATCGCGCGTATCAACGCAGCGGCTCGCCAAAACGGTCTGTCTTACAGCCGTTTCATCAATGGCTTGAAAAAAGCTTCAATTGAAATCGACCGTAAGATCCTGGCAGACATCGCCGTATTCGACAAAGCAGCATTCACTGCTTTAGTTGAAAAAGCGAAAGGCGCTTTAGCTTAATGTTTGCTTGAAAAGAGGAAGGAGACTTCCTCTTTTCATTTATGTGGTTTTATGTTAATACTTAAGTAATACAGTCCGTTTAGTGAATTAATTATATGCAAATCGTCGCTTTTCGTTTCTTCTTTTACTTTAGCACCTGAGTTTCGGGGGCTTGCGCGCGTAAGAAAAGAAACGAAAAGTTACGCTAAAGCCTCCGTCAGGAGGCTTTTTTGTTTTTGATTGAAGAAAAATACAGTAAAATCAGTTAAGTGCTTATCCATTCAATAAATGGCAAGTGAGAACTTAATAAATCGGTGAATAACTAGCAAAACGACCGTAAGGTCATAAAGGGGAAATAATGCCACATCTCGCTGAGTTGGTTGCACAGGCAAAAGCAGCCATTGAACAGGCCCAAGATGTTGCTACGTTAGAGTCAGTTCGTGTTGAATATTTAGGCAAAAGTGGCCACTTCACACTACAGATGAAAACGTTGCGTGATCTGCCTGCTGATGAACGTCCAGCAGCAGGGGCTGTGATTAATGAAGCCAAAGTACAGGTTCAAGATGCACTGAATATGCGTAAAGCAGCCATGCAGGCTGAAATACTGAATGCACGTTTAGCATCGGAGAGAATTGATGTCTCATTACCTGGGCGTCGTATGGAAAATGGGGGATTACACCCAGTTACCCGTACCATTCAGCGAATTGAAGAGTTTTTTGGTGAGTTAGGCTTTAGTGTTGAGACGGGGCCTGAAATCGAAGATGACTACCATAACTTTGATGCATTAAATATTCCTGCCCACCACCCAGCTCGTGCCGATCATGATACTTTCTGGTTTGATGCGAAGCGTTTGCTGCGTACCCAAACTTCCGGTGTGCAAATTCGTACCATGAATGGGCAACAACCGCCAATCCGTATTATCGCACCTGGTCGTGTTTACCGTAACGATTACGACCAAACACACACGCCAATGTTCCATCAAACAGAAGGGTTGATTGTTGATAAAGATATCAGCTTTACTAACCTAAAAGGCACATTGCATGATTTCCTAAATAATTTCTTTGAAGAAGAAGTCCAAGTCCGCTTCCGTCCATCTTATTTCCCATTCACAGAGCCTTCTGCTGAAGTGGATGTTATGGGGAAAAATGGTAAGTGGTTAGAAGTGTTAGGCTGCGGCATGGTTCATCCAAATGTACTACGCAATGTGGGTATTGATCCAGAAATCTACTCAGGCTTTGCATTTGGCATGGGAATGGAGCGCCTTACAATGTTGCGCTACGGTGTTTCTGATTTGCGCGCATTCTTCGAAAATGATCTTCGTTTCCTCAAACAGTTTAAATAAGGCGGGACTTTCTCATGAAATTCAGTGAACTTTGGTTACGTGAATGGGTGAACCCAGCCATTAGCAGTGAAGCATTATCCGAACAAATCACGATGGCCGGTTTGGAAGTTGATGGTGTTGAACCGGTGGCGGGGCAATTTACAGGTGTTGTTGTTGGTGAAGTGGTCGAATGTGGTCAGCATCCAAATGCAGATAAACTACGAGTCACAAAAGTCAATGTTGGCGGCGATCGCCTGCTTGATATCGTGTGTGGGGCACCTAACTGCCGTCAAGGTTTGAAAGTAGCTGTCGCAACGGTTGGTGCAGTTCTACCCGGCGATTTTAAAATCAAAGCAGCAAAACTCCGTGGCGAGCCGTCAGAAGGGATGCTTTGTTCATTCTCTGAGTTAGGTATTTCTGATGATCATAGCGGTATTATTGAGCTGCCATTAGACGCGCCAATTGGTACTGATTTACGTGATTATTTGAAATTTGATGACAGCATCATCGAAATTAGCATTACGCCAAACCGTGCGGACTGTTTAAGCATTCTTGGTGTAGCACGTGATGTGGCTGTAATCAATAAACAAGCACTGACAGCGCCTAAGATTGAGGCGGTGAAAGCCACTACAACCGATACCTTCCCAATCCGCGTTGAAGCACCTGAAGCATGTCCGCGTTTTCTTGGTCGAGTTATCAAAAATATTGATGTCTCTGCACCAACCCCAATGTGGATGAAAGAGAAATTGCGCCGTGGTGGCGTGCGTTCAATCGATGCTGTTGTTGATATCACAAACTATGTATTGCTTGAACTGGGTCAACCTCAGCATGCCTATGACCTCGATCGCCTAAATGGCGCTATCGTGGTGCGTATGGCAAAACAAGATGAAAAGCTGGTTCTGTTAGATGGTAGCGAAGCGACGCTGAACGCTGATACGCTAGTGATTGCTGATGAGAAAAATCCACTCGGTATTGCGGGTATTTTTGGTGGTGAGCATTCAGGTGTTAACAGCGAAACCAAAAACATCCTTCTAGAATGTGCGTTTTTTAATCCACTAGCGATTACAGGTCGTGCACGTAATTATGGTTTGCACACTGATGCTTCTCACCGTTTTGAGCGTGGTGTTGATCCTGAATTACAGTTCAAAGCCATTGAACGTGCGACACAATTGATTCTGGATATTTGTGGTGGTGAAGTTGGTGACATTATTGATGTCACAAGCTCAGCTCATTTACCGAAAGTCGCTCATATTACTCTGACTCGCAATAAACTCGATCGATTGATTGGTTATGCGATTGCGGATGATGTTGTGACAGATATTTTGACCCGTTTAGGTTGCCAAGTGAAAGCTTCTGAAGGGCGTTGGGATGTGGTTGCACCAAGCTGGCGTTTCGATATGCAGATCGAAGAAGATCTGGTTGAAGAAGTTGCACGGGTTTATGGTTATAACAACATTCCAGATGTACCGCTGCGTGCAGATTTAGTCATGACTAAGCACAAAGAAGCTAATCTGCCGCTTAAGCGTATTAAGGCGATGTTAGTTGATAAAGGCTACCAAGAAGCAATTACTTACAGCTTTGTCGACCCGAAAGTGCAAGCTTTGCTTCACCCAGAGCAGGAAGCATTAGTGTTACCAAACCCAATTTCTGCTGATATGTCGGCGATGCGTTTGTCACTTTTAACAGGTCTTTTGACTACGGTAGTCTATAATCAAAATCGTCAACAAAATAGAATTCGATTATTTGAGACAGGTTTGCGCTTTATCCCTGATAATCAAGCAGAATATCAAATCCGTCAGGAAACCATGCTGGCTGGCGTGATTGCGGGTAACCGATTCGATGAACATTGGTCATTAGATAAACAAGTTGTGGACTTCTTTGATTTAAAAGGTGATCTTGAAGCTGTTTTGGAATTGACTGGCAAACTGAATCAAATTACATTTAAACCTGAAGTACATCCGGCATTGCACCCTGGTCAAAGTGCTGGGATTTATCTGGAAAATGAACATATTGGTATTATTGGTGTTGTTCATCCAGAACTAGAACGTAAACTCGATTTAAATGGTCGAACTGTGGTATTTGAGGTTCGTTGTGATGCGATAGCACACCGTGCAATCCCTGATGCGAAGGCGATTTCACGCTATCCATCGAACCGTCGCGACATTGCGATTGTTGTGCCAGAAAACGTTGCCGCCGCAGATGTTTTGGCAGAATGTAAAAAAGTTGGCATAAATCATATAGTTGGCATAAACTTGTTTGATGTGTATTGTGGTGAAGGGATAGCAGACGGTTATAAGAGTCTCGCTATCAGTCTCGTCTTCCAAGATACAACGCGTACCATGGAAGAAGAAGAGATAACCGCGACCGTTGATCTGTGTATTGCTGCATTAAAACAGCGATTCCAAGCCTCCTTGAGGGACTAAAACTATGGCGCTTACTAAAGCTGAAATGTCAGAAAATTTGTTTGAAAAACTGGGTGTTAGCAAACGTGATGCTAAAGACCTTGTGGAATCTTTCTTTGAGGAGGTTCGCCTCTCCTTAGAAAATGGTGAGCAAGTGAAATTATCTGGATTCGGTAACTTTGATTTACGTGATAAAAATCAACGTCCCGGTCGTAACCCAAAAACTGGGGAAGATATTCCAATTACTGCACGCCGTGTTGTCACTTTCCGTCCTGGCCAAAAATTGAAGAGCCGCGTCGAAAAAGCGACACCAAAAGAGTGATAGTAGACTTGCATTGCGAGTAAAAGACCGCCGTTTAGGCGGTCTTTTGTTTTTCATGGCACAGCATTATTTCAATATATTTTATGCTATCTATCTGGATGCAGAATAGGGTTTCCACACTATCAGCTAGAAAATATTTAGAGGATATTGAGGATTGATCACACTGATGTATTTATCGATATTTTAAATAGCTACCTATGGTATCGGTAGCTATAACTTTTAAGGTGGAAAAATTTATATTCGGTCGCCTATCTTTGCAACAATGCGGTAAAATAATTAATAGGTAATTGTGCAAGTCCTATTTGTTTAAGTTGATCAAGAGGATTTCCCGCCGTTTTAGAATAATCGGTTCTATCGAGAGTCGGGGCAAAGGCGATCGATAAATTTTCTGGGGTCATCTGGTGTTTTTCTGCATGACGGCTGATTTCGGTAAGTAGGGGCACCGCTATTTGCAATATCAATGGCAGTTTTTTTAGCGGTGGCAGTGAGTCTAAAATTTTTGTATCAGAAACGGCTAAAATATTATTTTCGCTCGTTGCCAATGTTGGGTTTGTTTCAATAGCACGTTTCACTGTAGCTTTGTTTCCGATTGCATCATGATATTTAGTGAAGAGAGTCGATAATGTTTTTTGTTCACTCGATGAACTATCTAAAACGTTGCCAACTAATTTTTTATATGCTGATGTTAGATCAGATACGTCAATGTTATTTTTTTGAATAAAAAAGATATCAATAGATTTATTGCTAGCGAGATGCTCTAATATTATTTCAACTCTCTGTTTGTTGCCTGATATTCGAAATGGTCCTGTTTCATGTAAGTAATTTGGATGAGATAAGATAGCAGTACCAATCTCATTAATTTGCTGGTATTTAAGGCGATCTTCATAAGCGATACCAATATACTCATTGATAGCATCTATATTCTGTTTTTCAATGAGTTTTGCTGTTTGTTGTTGCGCTATCCGCATTTGCATTGCGTTTAATTCAGCCGGGGTTTTGTATTGAGAAGGGGGGAGCGCATTTTCTTGATCGCTATCGCTTAATTTTTTGTAATTTAATACATCAATATTTTTGTTTTTTATTTCAATAGATTCATGTTGGTGTTGCGAAGGTAACCCTAAAAATTTTTTTAAAACATTAGTCACTCGTTGGATTGATGCAGCAAAGAGGCTTGTTTTGGGTTGATTGATAGGCTTAAGGGGTGTATCGGCTATTTTAGTTGTGGAAGTGAAGTCGGGCGTTGATGTTGATAAAGTCGATTTCATATTGTCCCTTCAAATGCTCAAATAAAAATGGATGTGCAGTATAAATTTGCTGCATTGGTATCGCTTGCACAAAAAGCTATAATTGGGCAATACTGTTAATATTTAAGACATTTTCTACTTAATGAATAATCAATTGCTTACCCTTCAAAAACGTCAGAGGCACGCCGATATACGGTTACTGCGTGTATTGGTCTGTTTTTTAATCGTTGTCAGTGTCTTGGCTTTGAGTGTCGGCGAAGTAGGGTTATGGCCTAACCAATGGGCGAGCGAATCGGCACAATTATTTATTTGGCAAATTCGTTTTCCTCGATTATTGGCAGTCATTACCATTGGTGCAGCCCTTGCGGTAACAGGGGCTATCATGCAAGCCTTATTCGAAAATCCACTGGCTGAACCTGGGTTATTGGGGATCAGCAATGGTGCTGGTGTCGCCGTCGTTCTGATTGTTTTGCTCTCTCATGGGGTAACTCAGTATTGGCTAATAAGTTCAGGTGCAATTGTTGGTGCATTATTGTTAACCGCGATACTGCTGTTTTTTGCCAAACGAAAGCATTTTAATAACACGAGCTTACTGCTAGTTGGCGTGGCGCTTGGTGTGATTTGTGGTGCGATAATGACTTGGATGGTCTATATGAGTAGCAGCCTAGACCTACGTCAACTCCTCTATTGGATGATGGGAAGCTTTAGCGGTATTGATTGGCGTCAATTTGCTCTAGTCATTGCTTGTATTCCTTTTTTATTGTGGGCAATTTGCCAAGGTAATACACTCAATTACTTATCACTTGGATCATTGCAAGCTTATCAACTCGGTTTTTCTCACCATCGCTGGCGTCTTGCTCTGATTATCGTGACGGGGGTGCTAATTGGTTTGAGCGTTGCTATTGCGGGTGCTATTAGTTTCGTTGGGTTAGTCATTCCCCATATTTTACGGTTGGCAGGATTGACCGACCACCGAACATTATTGCCGGGGTGTGCTATCACAGGAGCGGGAGGGTTATTATTAGCCGATATGCTTTCACGCACACTGATTGCCAATGCTGAGGTACCTATTGGTGTGATAACCGCGACGTTAGGGGCACCTATCTTTATTTGGCTATTAGCGCGTAACAATCAATGGCGATAAAATAGAATGATGAATAGACAACCTATCATTGAGCTAATTCAGTTTTCCATTGATAGCCGGCTTATCAATATTAATGAAACTGTGTTTGCGGGAGAGCAAATTCATTTACTTGGTGCAAATGGGGCGGGGAAAAGTACTTTGTTCAGTGGAATGAGTGGTTTTTTAGCTTTTCAAGGACAATTAAATATTAATGGTCGGGCGCTCAACGAGTATCGGGTGCAAGCTTTGCGTCAGCAAAGAGCCTATTTTCCTCAGCAAGTATCAACGCAACCTATTTTAAAAGTCTTTCAATATCTGGCGCTGTTTTATTCATCAAATGAGTATCAAATAGCGTTATTTAACCAATTAACTGAAGATTTCCAATTAGCGTGCTTGTTAATGAAACCTATTACACAACTTTCGGGTGGTGAATGGCAGCGAGTCCGTATTATTGCAACTTTTTTGCAAGTTTGGGATCGTCAAGATTTAAGTGGAAAATTTATTCTATTTGATGAACCAACAAACAATTTAGATATTATTCAACAATCCAAGCTTGATAAATGGGTGAAATATTTTTGTGATTGCCAAGGAACGGTTATAATGAGTGGGCATAACTTGAGTCATTCATATCGACATGCAAGTCGTATATGGATGTTAAAAAAAGGTGAAATTATTTTTTCAGGTAAACCTGAGCAAGTGATGACTGACTTTAATTTATCTGAGATATTTGCAAGTAAAATTATTTCAAGTACAGATAGCGAAACGAAAACTTGGCAAGTAATTAGTTTTGACGAGTAGCAGAAAAATTGTTTTAATCGTCGGTTTCATTATGCTTTACGATATAAGAAATGTTTTCAGGTGTTGATGTTCGGTTAAAGTAACTTTAACTAGAATACTCTCTTCTTAATAAAAAATTAGGCTACAGATTATATGAGCAATTTCCTTCCGTTTTCAAAACCGGCAATCGGTGACGAAGAGGTTAAGGCAGTAGAGAAAGTTCTACGTTCAGGCTGGATTACGACAGGGCCTCAGAACCATCAGTTGGAACAAGATTTTTGTGAACGTTATGGTTGTAAGCATGCAATAGCGCTAAGTTCAGCCACTGCGGGTATGCATGTTGTTTTAATGGCATTGGGTATCGGCCCAGGCGATGAGGTGATCACCCCGTCGCAGACATGGGTATCCACCATTAATATGATTGAGTTATTAGGCGCGACACCCGTTATGATTGATGTCGACCGTGATACATTAATGGTACAACCCGATGCGGTAGAAAAAGCGCTTACTGCGAAAACGAAAGCGATAATTCCTGTACATTACGCAGGTGCTCCTTGTGATCTTGACGCTTTGCGTGCTATCGCGCAAAAAGCGGGAGTGGCGTTGATTGAAGATGCGGCTCATGCGGTGGGAACGCGCTATAAAGAAGAATGGATTGGTCAGCAGGGAACCGCTATTTTCTCTTTTCATGCAATTAAAAATGTGACGTGTGCGGAAGGTGGATTAGTCGTCACTGATAATGATGAATTAGCACAGCGCGTTCGTACCTTAAAATTCCATGGTCTCGGGGTTGACGCCTTTGATAGACAAATGCAAGGTCGAAAACCACAAGCAGAAGTGGTTGAACCTGGTTTAAAATATAATTTATCTGATATTCATGCAGCGATTGCTGTTGTTCAGTTGTCTCGTGTTGAAGAAATGAATCAACGTCGTGCACAATTGGTAGCGCGTTATCGTGCCGCACTGAAAGACTCCCCATTACAAATGCTTTCAGTTCCTGAATATTCACATTTGCATGCTAACCACTTATTTATGGTGCGTGTCGATAAAAGTGTATGCGGTATTGATCGTGATAGCTTTATGGAAAAACTAAAAGCGTATGATATCGGTACAGGTTTACATTTCCGTGCCGCACATACACAGAAATATTACCGTGAGAAATACCCAGAGCTCTCACTCGTAGAGTCAGAATGGAACACCGCGACCCTTTGTTCCCTGCCTCTCTTCCCTGATATGTCTGATGCAGATGTTGATCGGGTTGTTAAAGCGATAAATGAAATCCTTTTGGAGTCAAAATAGTGTCATTTGTAGATGAATTTGAAGAGATAAAAAAAGTCTCTGTTGTAATCCCTGTTTATAATGAAGAGCAAAGCCTACCTCAGTTACTTGAGCGTACAATTAAAGCGTGTAAACAACTTACGCAAGAGTATGAGTTGATTTTAGTGGATGATGGGAGTAGTGACCGTTCCGCTAAAATGTTGACTGAGGCAGCAGAAAATCCTGATAACCATGTTATCGCGATTATTTTGAATCGTAATTATGGGCAGCATTCTGCAATTATGGCTGGTTTCAATCAAGCGGATGGTGATTTGGTGATTACACTGGATGCTGATTTACAAAACCCTCCAGAAGAGATCCCTCGCTTAGTGCAAACGGCGGCACAAGGCTATGATGTTGTTGGCACGCGTCGTGCTAACCGTCAAGATTCTTGGTTCCGTAAAACGGCATCTAAAATGATTAATGCGATGATCACAAAAGCGACCGGTCGCTCTATGGGCGATTATGGTTGTATGTTGCGTGCTTATCGCCGTCATATTATTGATGCGATGTTACAATGCCATGAAAGAAGTACATTTATTCCAATTTTAGCCAACACGTTTGCACGTAGAACCATTGAAATTGATGTAGCGCATGCTGAACGTGAGTTTGGCGATTCTAAATACAGCTTTATGAAGCTGATTAATTTAATGTATGACCTGTTGACGTGTTTAACAACAGCACCTTTGCGTTTGTTAAGTGTTGTTGGGAGTATTATTGCAGCAGGCGGTTTCTTGCTCGCAGTGTTGTTAATCGTATTACGTTTGCTCTTTGGTGCAACATGGGCCGCTGACGGCGTATTCACACTGTTTGCAATACTCTTTATGTTTATCGGTGCACAATTTGTTGCTATGGGCTTGCTTGGTGAATATATCGGCAGGATTTATAATGATGTGCGCGCGAGACCCCGTTATTTTATTCAAAAAGTCGTCGGTGCTAAGGCTAAGACTGACAAAAACCAGGAAGAAAACTAATGAAAGCTATTGTTTTTGCCTATCATGATATTGGCTGTGTAGGGCTGAAAGCGCTAAAAAAAGCAGGTTTCGATATTCAAGCAGTATTTACTCATACTGATGATCCTAACGAAAACCACTTTTTCTCTTCAGTAGCGCGTGTCAGCGCGGACATGGAACTTCCTGTTTACGCGCCAGAAAACGTAAACCATCCGCTATGGATTGAACGTATTCGCGAATTAAAACCTGATGTAATTTTCTCATTCTATTACCGCGATATGCTCAGTGAAGAATTGCTGGCATTGGCCCCTAAAGGTGCATTTAACCTGCATGGCTCTTTACTGCCTAAATACCGCGGTCGTGCGCCAATTAACTGGGCATTGCTGAACGGCGAGAAAGAAACAGGCGTGACGTTGCACAAAATGGTCACTAAAGCCGACGCTGGTGACATTGTTGCACAAGAAAAAGTCACAATCACCGATACTGATACTGCATTAACGTTACACGCAAAAGTTCGTGAAGCGGCTGAAGTACTGTTAGATAAAACACTGCCATTGATTGAAGCGGGTAGCTATAAAACAGTGGCGCAAGATGAGAGCCAAGCAAGCTATTTCGGTCGTCGTACCGCTCAAGATGGCTTGATCGACTGGAACCGTTCTGCAAAAGAAATTGATTGCTTAATTCGTGCTGTTACTGAGCCATACCCAGGCGCATTTACCTATTTAGGTGAGCGTAAAATGGTAATTTGGCGTGCACGTGTGCTCGATGATAATCAAGGTAAACGCGCGGGTACAGTATTATCAAGTGACCCTCTGCGTATTGCTTGTGGCGAAGGGGCTATTGAAGTTGTTAGTGGTCAGGGTGACTCCGGTTTATATATGCAAGGCAACCGTCTAGCAAATGAAATGGGTATCGTGACTGATGTTCGTGTAGGGCCAAAACCGACTGCACAAATTAAACGTCGTAAGCGTGTTCTGATCTTAGGTGTTAACGGTTTTATCGGTAACCATTTAACAGAGCGTTTATTGCAAGATGATAATTATGATATCTATGGTATGGATATCAGCTCATCGGCGATTGACCGCTTTATTGGTAACCCACGTTTCCACTTTATCGAAGGTGACGTCAGTATTCATACCGAATGGATCGAATACCACATTAAGAAATGTGACGTTATTCTGCCATTGGTGGCGATTGCAACACCAATCGAATATACCCGTAACCCACTGCGTGTCTTTGAATTAGACTTTGAAGAAAACCTGAAAATCGTGCGTTACTGCGTGAAATATAACAAACGTATTATCTTCCCATCGACTTCTGAAGTTTATGGTATGTGTGATGATAAAGAGTTTGATGAAGATGAGTCACGTTTGATTGTTGGTCCTATCAATAAACAGCGCTGGATCTACTCTGTGTCTAAACAGCTGTTAGACCGAGTAATTTGGGCATATGGCGCGAAAGAAGGCTTGAAATTTACGTTATTCCGTCCGTTTAACTGGATGGGGCCACGTTTGGATAGCTTGAACTCAGCACGTATTGGTAGCTCTCGTGCGATCACTCAGTTAATCTTGAATTTAGTTGAAGGTTCGCCAATTAAATTGGTTGATGGTGGTGAGCAAAAACGCTGTTTCACTGATATTAAAGATGGTATCGAAGCACTGTTCCGTATTATTGAAAACAAAGACGGCAAATGCGACGGTCAGATCATCAATATCGGTAACCCAACAAACGAAGCAAGCATTCGCCAATTAGCTGAAATGTTACTTGAAAGTTTCGAAAAACACCCTCTACGCGGCCATTTCCCTCCGTTTGCAGGTTTCCGTGAAATCGAAAGTAGCAGCTACTATGGTAAAGGTTATCAAGATGTTGAACACCGTAAACCAAGCGTGGAAAATGCACGTCGTCTGCTTGATTGGGTTCCAACAATCGATATGAAAGATACTATTGAAGAGACACTGGATTTCTTCTTGCAAGGTGCGGTAGAAGAATTAGGTAAGAACTAATGAAAAAAGTTGGCTTGAGAATTGATGTGGATACCTATCGAGGCACATTAGAAGGTGTACCACAACTACTCAACGTGCTGAAACAGCATGACATTCAGGCCAGCTTTTTCTTCAGTGTAGGACCCGATAACATGGGGCGCCATTTATGGCGCCTTTTGCGTCCTAAATTCCTGTGGAAAATGCTGAGGTCAAATGCCGCCTCCCTATATGGGCTAGATATTTTATTGGCGGGTACAGCGTGGCCAGGTAAAAAAATAGCCAAAGATTTAGGCTATTTGATGAAACAAACGCTAGATGCAGGTCATGAAGTAGGGTTGCATGCTTGGGATCACCAAGGTTGGCAAGCCAAAGTGGCTAAATGGAGCGAAGCCCAATTAACGGAGCAGGTTAAATTGGGGGTTGATGCTTTGCAGCAAGCCATCGGTCAGCCTGTTACGTGTTCGGCGGTTGCTGGCTGGCGAGGCGATGAACGTGTGCTTGAGGTTAAACAAAAGTTTGGTTTTAATTACAACAGCGATTGTCGCGGTAAGTATCCATTTAGACCCATTTTACGTGATGGTTCAATAGGCACGGTACAAATTCCTGTCACATTACCGACTTATGATGAAGTCGTTGGCACCGTTGTCAGTGATGAAAATTTTAATGATTTTATCCTTCAAGCGATAAAAGAGGATCAAGGTGTCCCCGTTTACACCATTCATACTGAAGTTGAAGGTATGTCTAAATCAGAACAATTTTCACAATTATTGGAACGAATTGCCCAAGAAGAAATCCAATTCTGTACATTGAGTGATTTGCTGCCAGAAGACATTAGCACTTTACCTAAAGGGAAAGTCGTGAGAGCGCCATTCCCAGGGCGTGAGGGTTGGCTTGGCTGCCAAGAAGAGGGATAGTATAAGCATGTTGAATAATCGAGCGAGCAAAGTAGGAGCCTCTCTGCTGGCTCTTTTTTTTATCTTAACTTATCTGCTACCGTTAAATAGCCGTTTACTCTGGCAACCTGACGAAACACGATATGCAGAAATCAGCCGTGAAATGTTACAACGCGGTGATTGGATCGTGCCATATATGCTGGATATACGCTATTTTGAAAAGCCAGTAGCAGGCTATTGGATCAACAATATTAGCCAAATGATTTTTGGCGATACTAACTTTGCAGTTCGTTTTGGTTCGGTATTTTGTATTTTGCTCAGTGCATTACTTGTTTACCGAATGGCAAAAATGATGTGGCGTAACAACCATGTCGCTTATGTCGCAAGTTTTATTTATGTGTCGATGTTCTTGGTATTTGCTGTCGGCACCTATAGTGTACTTGACCCTATGCTATCACTCTGGATAGCAGCCAGTATGTATTGTTGCCTATGGGCGATGAAGGCGCGTGGCATAAAAGAAAAACTTGCTGCATGGATATGTCTTGGTTTAGCGTGTGGGATGGCCTTTATGACTAAAGGGTTCCTTGCGCTTGCCATTCCTGTGATTGTAATGTTGCCTATCACAATCTACCAAAAGCGCTTTCTTGAGATGGTGAAGTATGGGCCATTGGCGATTATATCAGCGGTTATCATTAGTTTACCTTGGGCGCTAGCCATCGCTAAACAGGAGCCTGACTATTGGAATTATTTCTTCTGGATAGAGCACATTAAACGTTTTACCGCCGATGATGCGCAACACATTGCTCCTTTTTGGTATTACATTCCGATTATTTTATTAGGCAGTATACCTTGGGTTGGGTTATTACCTGGCTCTTTGCTGAAAGGTTGGAGAGAGCGCAAATCAAGTCCAGATATGTTTTTCTTGCTCTGTTGGTTTATTGTGCCTGTGATCTTCTTCAGCATTTCACGCGGCAAATTGCCAACATATATGCTGCCATTTATGGCTCCACTAGCACTGCTCATGGCTAAATATGGGGTGGATTGTGTACGCAGTGGGAAGATGAAAGCATTAAAGGCCAATGGCATGATCAACGTTGCGATTGGGGTGCTCGCCGTAATCGCTGTCATTGTTGTCAGTACGGTGATTAAGCGCCCGTTATACGAAGCCGACGAATGGTCAAAAATGGTGCTTGGTATCGTTGCTTTTTCGATTTGGGGTATCATCGGTTACCTATGTACCGTGTTAAATGCCAAATATTGGCTATGGGCCGCCTCTTGCTCGTTGGCGGTGAGCCTGTGTATCGGTAGTGCATTGCCAAATAACACGATAAATTCCAAATTGCCACAGAGCTTTATCCACCAAAACCATGACTTGTTGATGGATAGCAAATATCTTATGGCGAGTAATGTGGGCATTGCAGCCGGGTTAGCGTGGGAAACGAAAAACGCTAATATCTACCTGTATAATAGCAGCGGTGAGCTGACTTATGGTTTGGAATACCCGGATAGCCAACACCGTTTAGTGAAGCCTGATCAATTTGCGGCTTGGTTGGCAAAAGCTCGCCAAGAAGGCCAAGTGACAGTGGTTTTCTTACTTGGACGTAAAGAAGGATTACCGGATATTCCTAAGCCAGATGAGGTGATCAGTAATTCGCGAATTGCGATAGTGGTGTATCACAAACAATGATTGCTCAATTATTATTACTGCTTTTAGTTAGTGTACTCACTTGCCTTGGGCAAATAGCGCAAAAGCAAGCGGTGGTATGCTGGCAGGGTGATAAACATAATAAAACGGCATCAGCCATTCGTTGGCTGGTGCTGGCATTGCTAATGCTTGGGTTAGGCATGCTGTTTTGGCTTAAATTGCTCGAAAGCATGCCGCTTAGCATTGCGTATCCAATGCTTAGTATTAATTTTGTGTTGGTTACTTTGATTGGTCAGTTTGTCTACCATGAGCAGACAGGGCTTAATCATTGGCTAGGTGTGGCGGCAATTATGTTTGGTATTTTCTTGATGAGTATAAGCGGATGAACAAAGGCTATTTTTGGGTAATAGGAAGTGCGCTATTAGTCACCATTGCACAATTAAGCTTAAAAGCAGGTGTAGTGGGGTTGCCTTCGTTTACATTAGGATGGCATTGGTTACAATCTGAATGGCTACTCGCAAATCTGGCAAATCTTAGCATAGTGTTTGTGGGGTTAGTCTGCTATGCCTTATCAATGTTATGTTGGTTGTTTGCACTAAAATCCATCCCGCTTAATAAAGCCTATCCGCTGATTAGTTTAAGCTATGTATTTGTTTATCTATTAGCGGTTATTTTACCTTGGTATCATGAACCCGCGACTTGGCTAAAAGCAGGGGGCGTTGCATTTATTATCCTTGGTGTTTGGTTAATTAGCCGTCCAACAAAAGGACAATCTCAAAAGTAGAATAATTTGGTTGCGTGATAATTTATTTTTCATATTTGAGCAACTATGATAATAAATTAAGCGTGTCGATTGTTTATTTAAGGGTGCAACATGATAATAAAATGGCAACACCTACCATTATTGCTTTCATTAGTGTTGATTGGCTGCTCTTCCACGTCGGTAAAAAGAACGCCACCACCGCCACTAAAAACGCAATTATCTGACCCTATAATGACCATTGCACAACTTAAAGAACAGTTAGAGCAATGGTATGGTACGCCATATAATTATGGTGGGATGAGTCAAAGCGGTATTGATTGCTCTGGGTTTGTTTACCGTACATTTAGCGACCGTTTTGCTATCCAATTGCCGCGTACAACGATAGATCAAACACGATTGGGAACGCGTATTGATAAATCCGATCTGATGCCGGGTGATCTCGTCTTCTTTAAAACGGGGTCCGGTGAAAATGGTTTACATGTCGGAATTTATGATACAGATAATACCTTTATTCATGCATCGACCAGTAAGGGTGTGATCCGTTCGTCAATGGATAATGTGTATTGGCGAAAAGTGTTTTGGCAAGCGCGGCGTATCTGATTTCCCGTGTGATCCCCTCATTTTTGTCTTCAATTATGCTATCTTAGTTGCAACTTTTGTTTCTAGGATAGCTTAATGTCTCGCTTACGTTTACTGATTTCAGAATCTTTCGACCCTTGGTTTAACCTTGCGGTTGAAGAGACGATTTTTCGTCAAATGCCCGCCGATCAACGTGTTATGTTTTTATGGCGTAACGCTGACACGGTCGTTATTGGGCGAGCACAGAACCCATGGAAAGAGTGTAATACGCGTCGTATGGAAGAGGATAATGTACGCTTAGCTCGCCGTAGTAGCGGGGGCGGTGCCGTTTTTCAAGATCTCGGCAATACGTGTTTTACCTTCATGGCGGGCAAACCAGAATATGATAAAAGTATTTCGACAAAAATTATTGTGGATGGCTTAGCAAGGGTGGGGATCAATGCTGAGGTTTCTGGTCGCAATGATTTGGTATTACACACCGATGATGGGCCAAGGAAAATATCAGGATCTGCTTACCGAGAAACCCGTGACAGAGGATTCCATCATGGTACTTTACTTATCAATTCTGATTTAAATCGGCTTGCAGATTATCTAAACCCTGACCCTAAAAAATTACAGGCTAAAGGGATCACTTCAGTTCGCTCAAGAGTCACGAATTTATGTGAACTGGTATCAGATATCAGTCATGAAAAAGTGTGCGAGGGTATCGTAAAAAGCTTTTTCGATTATTATGGTGAAACCGTTGAGGCTGAATTTATCTCACCTGAGAAATTACCGGACTTACCGCATTTTCGTGAAACTTTTGCGAAGCAAAGTAGTTGGGAATGGAATTTCGGTCAAGCACCTGCTTTTACCCATTACAGTGATACACGTTTCCCATGGGGAGGTATCGAATTTCATTTTGATATCGAAAAAGGGGTTATTAAACGTTGCCAATTTTTTACGGACAGTCTTGACCCATCCCCATTAGAATGGTTAAGCCAGAAACTTACCGATCAAGTTTACCAAACAGAAACCATTCGTAAATTAATATTAGAAATGCATCAAATATGGCCTGAATTAACCGAACAGTTATCTGATCTTGAAAGCTGGCTAGTGCATGAGTTAAGCTAAATACGCTTTGTTTCTATGCTGCTTAAATGTTACCTAACCCGAAATAAAAATAGGTAAGGGGTAGGTAACATTAAGCGTTATTTACCATGAATATTAATAGCGTCATCCGGTTTGTCCTCTATTTTTTCACTCAAACCAAAATCTTCTATATAATTTTCTGAATTAAATAAATGATAATTTTCATTTAGAAGCGGATTAGAAACGCCTAACCAATTAGCAATACCATCAATAAACATCATCCCAGATTTGTTAGCAACAATATATTGAGTTGATTGGTGATCGGAAGAGAGCTGGATTAATGGAACACGATACGCATATTTTGTTTTTCCGTGTAGGAGCTTTATTTGGTCTCCCTCTTCTTGATGGGAAAGACCATGATCAGCAAAGTAAATCATTGAGAATTTACGTTCTTTTTGTTGGTATTGCGTCTCTAACAATGAATAAATTGACTCAAGGATCTCATCTGTTTTATTAATGCTTGCAACATAGCAGGAGATATTATGATATTGCCTATCTTGGGTAATAAAATGATTTTCATAATCCTGAATTCTACCGCATGGGTTCGGGTGTGAACCATAAAGATGTATAATAAATAATCTTTTCTGTTTCTTTTGGATAGGGGCATTTAATTCTTTTTGAAAGATAGGAATAAGGGAAAAATCACTTTCATCATTAGAATTGAAGGCGCCGAGTTTATTGAATTTTTTCACATCAGCATGCTTTGCTATAAAGGTAATTGGAGTGTCGTGTTTACCGATATAACCTTGATTCGATATCCAGTATGTTTTGAAACCGGCTGATTTGGCGAGTCCAACTAGATTTAAGCCATAATTAGGTTCTAATTTTTCTTTATCTGACTGTGTTAACATTAATCTTAATGAGCCAATAGTGTTATTTCCAGCACTGTTTAACCCATCAATAATGGTACTGTTCACGCGGCTTAAGAAGGGGGTGTTATTTATAGGGTATCCATAGACACCCATATAATCACGGCGAACACTCTCTCCGATCACTAATACATAGTCATCATAACGGCTGTTGTTATTTAACGTTGATTTTCCCCATTCGCTGGATTTGGTAAAATCATGTAGTGCGCTAACCTCACCCTTAACCTTAGATATGGATTCATAAATATTGTAGAAATAATCAAATGGCGATTGATTAATCAAGGCAATTATCACCAGAATGATCATCAGTGTTTTGTTTCGATAATAATTAATATTTAATTTTGTACATAATTTTTGGAAGGCGAATATTCCAACAATAATGAGGACGGCATAAAGATAATGAGTAAATGGAATTTGTGTGAAAAACTCAATGCCCTCAATAGCATCAGTTGCAATAACCGAAGCAAAATATTGGTAGGTTGGTTTATCAAAGGTCAGTCCAATAGGCGTATAAATAGCATACAATATTGCTATTGGTACACCTATCCAATAATAAGCTTTTTTTGAAGCGTAAAGGATAATATAAAGAGCACAGACGAGCGTAATGTCTCTCGGAGTTGGATGAGCATACCCAGAACCTTTCAACATTAATTTTGATGAAACGATAAGAATGATGAGTGGTATAATGTATACAAAATAGTGTTTTATTTTTAAGATTTTATTTTGCATTCTATTTTTATACCATGCAAATAATCTGGAATGTCCCACAAAAACAGCCTTTATAACAATAAGAAAATAATATTAATAATAATTTAACTATAACACTCATAAATGAGTTGCCGCAGATTATGTTTTTTTTCAATAAATGTCAAAAAAATACACATTGGACGTGTGTGCTTTAAAGGCATGACATCACTCTATTATCCGTTCTGAAATGATCTTTTAAGAGAAGATAGCTTTCTTTTGTTGCTATATAAGGCGGTATTGAGGATAAACTTGTTAGCGATATGGGCAAATTTCAAAAAAAGAGCCGGTATTTACCGGCTCGGACATAGACTTCAATGTTTAGGGAATGAAAAAATAATTAAGGGGACTATTAATACTCAACTATACAACTGAAATTTATTTAGTTGTTGCAGTTGCAAGACATAAATGTTTTACATTCAGGCAACTGACCACTTTGACGAAATTTTGCTGGGGTAATGTCAAAGTGTTTTTTAAAGATACGTGTAAAAGTAGCTTGTGAGCTAAAACCATATTGCAGAGCGATATCTAAAATTGGCAGGTTACCATTGCGTAATGATTTAGCAGCTTCTAATAAACGGCGTTTACGAACGTATTCGCCAAGCGTGCAACCTTTCATTTCTTTGAAAACACGCTGTAAATGCCACTTTGAATAACCACTTTTATCGGCAATTGTGTCGATTTTGATGCCTTCATTGCGCTGTAACTGACTTTCCAGCCATTTAACAATATCGTTGACTACACTCTCAGACATATTTACCTCCCACTTCTATGGGTTATTGTTCATTAATAACTAATAATAACTAAAGAAATTACTGTCTATTCTTCCCATTTTTCCGATATATCGATAGGCATAACGTGCTTTTTTTTAATGAGAATAGTTATTGATACGATAGATTTTATTAATAATTCAAATTTATACATACAAGAGTGTATGTTATTTGTCTATTAAAATCAAATAGCTGAGTGTAAATGGTAGGGGTTGATATATCAAAAAAGCAGTCGGATATATCAAGTTCAATTTTTTTGTTGGATGTATTCGAAATTATTAACCAAGTAAAATATTGAAAAATTAATTTAACTTAAGTTGTGACAGGTGTGCTGATTTTTACCATCAATACTTAGGAAATACCGAGGTAATAGTGACGGGGGTTAATGCTCAATAATCTGTGATTTTTGATGCTAATGGTTGACTGTTTAACTTTAGTTGAACTATCAAATAAGTCAATTTACTTAACGTATCTTTAACAATTTAAAAAAATCACTTGACTCAACATGGTATAAGCAAGAAATACATGGCGTGGCATTCATGTCCTGTTTTGGCAAAGAGGTTAGCTGGAGATGAAATTATGCAAAGGGAAGACTATTAGGTTTCTTGAGAAGACCCAAGAAACCTAATAGGTGACTAACGACGCAAGTAGATGTGTGGGGTGGCTGTTTCAGGATGTGAGATCACATCTAAATCTGCTTTATACCAACGAGTTAGATTTTCTGTCGTCAGAACTTCTTCAGGCGTACCTGCCGCCGCAAGTTGGCCTTGGTGAATTAAGTACACGCGATCAGCATACAGGGAGGTAAGGTTAAGATCGTGTAAGACGCAACACACGCCAAAAGGCCGCTCACGTGTTAATTGGTGTAATAACCGTAGGCTATGTTGTTGGTGGTAAAGATCAAGAGCTGAAGTTGGTTCATCAAGAAAAAGACAAGCAGGGCTATGGTTGGGTTGCCAGACTTGAGCAAGTACTCGTGCTAACTGAACGCGTTGTTGTTCACCACCAGAAAGCTGACGGAAATCGCGTTGGCGTAATTCCAAACAATCTGTTTGTGCTAACGCCTCTTCAATGGCTTGTTGCTTATGCTCAGCGCCATACGGGCTACGCCCCATCGCCACGACATCTTCAACAGTAAAGGCAAATGATAAGCTACTTTGTTGCTTCATCACCGCACGTTTTTTTGCCAATGCATTATGTTGCCATTTGCGTAAATCTAAACCTTCTAACAGACACTCCCCGTGAGTGGGAGAGTGAAAACCAGTCAGTAGTTTTAATAAACTGGATTTTCCTGCACCGTTTGGACCAATAATGACGACCATTTCATGTTGCTGTATGGATAAACTGATATCTTTTATTAATACCTTATCGGCAACGTGAAAACTGAGGTTACGTGCTTCAAGTAGAGTTTGTGTATTCATGATGTTTAAACTCTCCCTGCTGGTTGACGTAAAATTAGCCATAAAAAGTAAGGCCCGCCAATGAGTCCTGTTAGTAATCCAACAGGAATTTCAGCAGGAGAAACCGCAGTTCGAGCAATGGTATCGGCAATTAAAAGTAAGGTCGCTCCAACAATCGCAGAGCCAGGTATTAGCCAGCGGTGATCAGGGCCTAGCGTCATACGGATTAAATGGGGCACCACGAGGCCGACGAAACCAATCACGCCACTCATTGCAACAGCACAACCTACCAGTAAGGCGCTAAGGAATAGTAAAATAAATTTTGTTCGCTCCACATTTAATCCGAGATAGTGAGCGTCTTCATCACCTAGTTGCAGTAGATTAAGCTTATTACCTTGCCAAAGGCAGACAAAGCAGGTCGGTAAGATAACACTGGCGGCAATCGTTAAGGAAGTCCAGTCGACATTCGCAAGTGTTCCCATCATCCATAAGCTAAAAGTACGCAGCTGTTGGTCATCGCTGATATAGCTTAGTACGCCGATGAATGACATACACAAGGCATTGATCGCAATCCCAGCGAGAAGTAAGCGTGCTAAATTCCCATTTGAGTAGCGATTTAAGCTAAAAATAATAATTGAAACAATAAGGCTGCCGACGAAAGCGGCGCCAATATGCCCATAGTTAAGTAGGGCGGTAGGTAATGAAAAAGAGAATACAATAAATGCAGCGACACATAAGGCAGCGCCACTGCTGATCCCTAATAAGCTGGGATCAGCAAGCGGGTTACGAAATAACCCCTGCATGATGGCACCTGAAACAGCAAGAGCAAGACCGACTAAAATCGCTAGCAAAATACGTGGTAGCCGGATATTGAGCCAGATCTGCCAAAGAGGGTCTGTGGCAGGCGTCTGCCACAGAGTTTTAAACGATACATTCATTGCGCCAGCGTTGGAGGCAAGTAAGGCAATCGCCATCAAAACGAACAATAACGCAATGATAGCGAACAGAGGGTATTTAATTCGACTCATTGAAACTTCTCTAATGCCTCGCGTATCTGTTGCATGACTTTAGGGGTACCAAGGCTAAATCCAAGCATTCCCATATCATCAACAACGATTAGTGCCTTATTTTTTGCGGCAGGTGTCATTGCCAGGCCTGGCAATTTCCAGACTTTATCTTCACCACCTAATGATTTGATGCCTTCATGGGTGACGATAATCAAATCAGGTTGACTTGCAATCACACCTTCTTGTGATAATGGGCGGTAACTATTAAACCCGTTCATGGCGTTTTTAGCTCCCGCCGCTTTGATAAGACTATCCGCAGCGGTTTGCTGCCCCGCAGCAAGCGGCATTACGCCACCATGACTCATGATAAACAGAATTTTTTTATCTATGGGTGAGGTATTTACTTTGGCAATCTGTTGATTAAATTGCTCAACTAACCGTTTACCTTGTTCTGTTTTACCGACAGCATTAGCCACCGTTGTAATTTTTTCTGGAATGGCTTCTAATGCAGGCTTACCAGTCACCTTGATGACTTTTACACCACTTTTTTCTATCTGGGAAAGTGCCATTGAGGGTTTTGCTAGTTCACTGGCAAGCACAAGCGTTGGGCGCATAGAAAGCACACCTTCAGCGTTGAGCATTCGCATATAACCGACATCGGGTAGCTTAACAGCTTGAGCAGGATGAAGGCTGGTGCTATCTCGAGCAACCACTTGAGCGCCTGCATCAAGTTCAAAAACAATCTCCGTAACATCACCACCTAACGTGATGATCCGTTCGGCTGATTGAGCGGAAAAGCTCATGATTAATGTCACTGCAATTAGAAGCCATTGTTTCATTTTTATTTACCTAACGATTAAATGTGCGGTAGCGCCATAACCTGATTACGCCATTGTTCTTGCTCTGGAGTACCTTCAGTACGTTGCCCGTACATTTGTACGATTTGATTACCGTCTTTATCGAAGACTTCAAGGCTTGTTACGAAACCATCTTGAGTAGGTTTACGTGTTACCCAACACTCTGAAACGCCGTTTTCAATCATATGCAACGTAAAGTCTGGATTAAAAATGTTGAGCCATTTAATGTCCGAACCTTCTGCTTGGTATGGCATAAGGCGTTTTAATTGACCAGTAAAAATCTGCACGCAGCCACGATTACCAACAAAAATCATGATTTCATTTTGGTCATTAAACGCGGTATTGACTAATTGATTGAATGAATCAACAGGAACTTGCCATGCTAAATCATCACTAACGGCACGGAAGACTTGTTGGCGACTAAGATTATTTTTTTTCAATAAAATAAAGAACTGGTGGACATCGGTCATGTTGCGCCACTCTTGTTCTAGCTGCTGTTTCAATTCATCACTGATTGGCTGCTCAGAGAATGGCACAGCAGCTTCAATAGCAAGAGGTGGATTGTCTGACGTTGCATATTGTGCAATGAGAGAGTTCCATGCCGCCATATCAGTCTCATCTGTAGTATAGACTTTATGCAGCGCATCGCCTTGTTTATCGAAAAATTGAATACTATGGCGTTCACCATTTTTTGAATCTTCAGTCAGCGTGAAAATGGCATCCCAATGAGAGAAGAACATGCGTAAGTCTAAGGCGCGTGGATTTAAAATTAACCCTGCATGGTCGCTAAATTTTGCATTGTCATAGCGACCAACTTGCTCATGAACAACATACTCATTGCGGGTGATGGCCTTAACTTTACCGACAGATGCTAGCGCTTTCAGCAGTGTTGGGGCATCAACATTCAGTCTTTGTGCTTTGTCATGACCTACACGACAATGCAATAGTTCACCTTCTGAAACATTAAGGTAGGCAGCCAGATCACGAGCGTATTTTGCTTTGTTTTCTGCTTTTGCTTGTTGGTAACGCTCGAAAAGTGTTGAACTCACAGTGTATCTCCTTAATTAACTATAAATTACCATTGGAAGCTGACGAGCAGCTTGGCATTACGCCCATCCTGAGGGACGCCTTGTGACGAGTAGTATTCTTTATCGAAGGCATTGCCTAAAACGACACTGGTTCCTAGGCCTTTTAATTGGCCTTCACCTTGGTAGCTAACGTAAAAATCATGAACAGCGTAGCCTGCTTGGCGCGGTGCTTTGGATGCATCGTTGAAATCGGTATGACGAGTAAATTCACCTAACCAACCCACAGAAAAACCACTGTCTGAAATTGGTACGTTAAGGTTGCTGGTTAGCGAGTCAGGTTTAATGGAGGTAATTGATTTACCATTTGATTCATCTTTACCTTCGGTGTGGTTATAAGCTAAATTCCAACCCAAATAGTCGTTTTTATAGTCCATTGAAGCATCCCAACCCCAAATTTTAGCTCGTTTTGTATTGATGGAGGTTGTGTAGTTATTCTGAGGATTTCTAAAGTCAACGTTCACATAGGTATTGATATAGTCTTTTGCTTTAGTGTCAAAATAACTTGCTTTAAATTGTAGATTGTCACGTTCAGTGAATAGATCATCAAACCGTAGCCCAACCCCATATTCAGCAGTACGTGTAGACTCTGGTTTGAGATTCGGATTTGGTCGCCATTTATTTACTATTGGGCCCATTTGGAAATGAATTTCATCGTTATACATTTCCATCATAGAAGGTGCTCGGAAAGCTTCTGAATAAGAGGCAAATAGCATTGACCAGTCTGTTGGTGTAATGCTAACGGCGCCTTTAGAAGACCATTTGCCTTCTTTCACGTCCTCATTATCTTTAGCGGTTGCTTTATAATGGTCATAGCGAGTGCCAACAATAAACGATACAGGTAAATCTTTTAAGGCGATTTCATCTTGCAAGAAACCTGAAGCAAAGGTGATATCAGCATCAGGGAATTGCGTTGTTGAAGCGTAAGGTGTTTGATTTTGTTTGTATGTTTCGCCGCCATAAGTAAAGTTATGGGCTGCGATAGGTAAATCATACAAGTGTGTTTTATTATCAACTTTCAGACCATAAGTTTTTTGGGTACGGCCTTCATAGTGAGTATTTTTACCTTTAGCGGTAATATTAACGTCAGAATAGTAAGTGGTTGCTTTAAGATTTAACCAATCGTTTGATTCTGGGTTTAACTGGTAAGTCGCTTGGGCATCACGTTGACGTGTAGTGCGGTTAACCTTTAGATTATCCTTAGTAATATCGATTTGTTGTGGATCTTTGGGTTCATATGCATTGTTATTGTAATAGCGCAGTTGCCCTGATAGCTTTTGCTTATCATCAAACTGCCATGTCCCTTTGGCGAGTAGGTTTGAGATGGTTTCTTTGTTTTCCATATCATCGCTATTGCTTAAGCGAACATCTCCGACTTGTTTGGTAACAAAACTAAACAAACCATCAAATTGCTCAGTACGCCCAAAAGATGTACCGCCAAAACCAAAGCTATGATCCCCTGTAGCAGCTTGGCTAAAGACACGAAAGCCACTGTTTTGACCCTCACGTAATAGATCTTTAGCATCTACGGTTTCCCAAGCGATCACACCTCCCATCGCGCCGCTACCATACAGTAGAGCTGAAGGGCCACGAACAATTTCGACTTGTTTTATCAGTGCAGGATCAATAAATGTGCCGTTAACGTGACCAGTATCAGTACCTTGGCGTACATTATCGACGAGGGTTAAAATACCGCGACGGTCAAAACCACGCATGTAGATATCTTGACCATTAGTGCGACTAGTACCAGTAACACCGATCCCCGGAATTTTACGCAAGATATCGTTGACCGTACTTGCCGTTTTTGTTTCAGGTGAGTCATTTTTGATCACAGTGACCATCATTGGGGCATCGAAGCTATCTCTTTCAGTACCTGTTGCATAGACGGTCATCACATCATTGCGATTTGATGGTGTTGTTTCTGCATGAGCGCTTGCCATAACGGAAAGTATTGCGCTTGTCAGAACGGATAAACGTAAAACATGAGACATATTGTTATACTCCATAAAGTGTTACCGGTTTGCTCCCTAAGTTTCGATTTTGCCTAAATCTGTATGCAGGGAAACAAACCGGCGAGTATTATTTATTTTATAATTATTAAATGGTTACCATTGATAACTCACATTGAAATAGAAATTACGGCCTTCTTGGGGAACTCCCATCGAAGAGACATATTGACGATCAAAGGCGTTTTTCATCGTTAATGTCGTATTCAACCCTTTTATAAATTGGTCAGCTTGATAGTTCACATAAAAGTCATGAAGGCTATAGCCTGCATACTGGATGACTTCTTTATGGTAACGATCGAGTCCATGCTGAGATTTGTGTTGTTTTAATTGGTACTTAGCATTGCCTTGGAACTGTGTTTTAGCCGCAAATTCACCTACCCAGCCAAGACTAAGGCCAGTTGTTGCAATAGGGGCATTGAAGCGAATGAGTAGCGTTTCAGGGCGAATGGAAGAGAGAGAATAGCCTGTGCCGTCCTCTTTACCTGTTGTTTTGTTATGACTGATATTTAAATCAAACCAGAGGGTTTTGTAGCGAATAAAGCTATCAATACCTCGAATGGTGGCGGAAGGAACATTGCTAAAATAAATTTCATTAGGGAACCATTGATATTGCCCTTTCATGAAATGGTATTTTTTAGTGTAACGACCTTCAACGGCAATATGGTTTTTTGCTTTAGTATCAAAATACGTTGACCCAAATTGCAGTTCATCGCCATTTGATAACAGATCATCAAAACTTGCTTTTAAACCAACTTCTACTGTTTTATTTGTCTCAGGTTGTAAGTCAGGCGTAGGTCTAAAATCGGAAGTTAGCCAGCCGCCCATCACCGAAAAGTGATTAGAATTGTTATACAGCTCTGCCATACGAGGCGTCCGATAACCTTCGGAGTAAGAGGAGTATAGGTTTAACCAATGTGCCGGCGTGATACTGACCGCAAAACGTGACGACCAATTCGTGTCTCTATTTTTTGCAAACCCTTGACGTGAAGCTTCATAGCTTGTGAAACGGGTTCCTGCTGAGAGTGTAATAGGCAGGTGGTGTAACGTCATATCATTGTTAACCCAGCCCGAAATATTAGCTAGTCGAGCAGGGGGGTAGCTGATCGCGTGTTTATTGGGTTTTTGCTGTTGTTGATAATACTCGATACCACTTTCTATTTGGTTATTCACCCAGCCCTCAATAGGAACAATAAAGTGATTAGTCAATTTGGTACCATAGGTATATTGCGTACGCTTTTCGCGTTGATATTGATTATCAGCCTTAGCTTTTTCTCTATCTAACTGACTCAAAGAGAGGTCGGTATAGTACAGATCCCAATTTGCTTGCCAGTTAGGGAAACGGTTTGAGGTAATATATTGACTAATTGAAACATCCCGCTGGTGGCTATCGCGCTCGTGGGGCGTGTTTTTAAAACGCGTATCAGCGGAGTTGTTTACTGTAGGTTGTTTGAGACCTAACCCATCATTACGATAATCACGTAGCTGTAAGGCTAAATGATAATTAGGGTGTGCATACCAAGTGGTTTTTAATAACCAATTATGCACTTTCTCATGATTATCTTGAGTTGGAAAATCCGCAGATGCGAGTGAATATTTTTTACGTTGGCTATAACTTAATAGTATATCCAGAGGGCCAGTATGTCCATATACCGATGCCCCGGCAAGGTAGCTGTGGTCATTGCGGTTGACCCCACTGAAAACGCGGCCTCCTAATGCCTGCCCTTGCTTTAATAAATCCTTTGCATTCACGGTTTTCATCGCTACGACACCCGCTAGCGCGCCACTTCCATGAGCAACGGATGAAGCACCTTTATGGACAAAGACTTTTTTTACCAGTGACGGGTCAATAAATGTCGCATTGTATAACCCAGAATTAAAATCTTGAGTGACGTTATCCACCGTGATTTTTACACCACGAGAATCATAGCCACGTAGATGAACCTCTTGACCGTAGGTTCCACCAGTACCAGAAACAAAAATACCGGGTTGGCCTTTTAATAAATCTAAGGCAGAGCTTGCTGATTGATATTCAGGGGCTTGAGCATCAATGACATCGACTTGCTCGGCCACCGCAATATTTTCGTGATGAAAAGGGTGGGTCGTAACATGAACAGTATCACCTATCGTCTTTTTTGCTGTTGCAACCGCGCTAAATCCTGAAATAGCGAGTGTTGTCGCAAGTGCGGAAACGGTTATTTTTGATCCATTTAACGATATGGTGGGTGTAACAGACATCAGTTTAAACTCCATAGGAAATCCTTTCCTTATGTGGTGAATATCGCTGGCTGCCTTGATACAAGATCTGGGTGGCTTGCTGTGAATAAATTTTGAATAAAAACTATTTGGTTAAAATCAGTTTACCAGCACGAGTCTGCCTTAACTGGTATATCTCGCCGCGATGTTGGATCGCTAATTTACCTTCAGAGCCTAATAATTGATGACTATCTATAACGTCAACTTTTACGGGCGGAAGGGTTGAGTTGGCGATATTTTCAATAGGTGGTTTAGTGATGTTATCAGTCATATTTGGCCCAATTGATAATAAAACTAAGAGTGAGAATCATTATCTTTAAGTTGCTAAGTAACATCAAGGGGTTTTTACATTTAGATGACAAAATCACTACAATGCATGAGTTGCTTATCGATTTAGGTCAATATTTGGTGAATATTTATGCGGAAAGGAACTCGACTCTTTCCTATCAGAGAGAGTGAAAGAGTCGGTGGGGGAATAAAATGTCAGCTTATTTAAAGCGGCTTTCTACTGCTTGGACCAAGATATCAATGAGTTGCTCGGTATCATCCCAGCCTAAACAGGGGTCTGTGATGGATTGCCCGTAAGTTAGAGGTTGACCTGCAATAATTTTTTGAGTGCCTTCAAGTAAGAAGCTTTCAGCCATTACACCACTAATTGCGGTCGAACCGCCTTTGATTTGCTCGGCAATATCGCGGGCGACTTCAAGTTGGCGACGGTGGATTTTTTGGCAGTTACCATGGCTAAAATCAACGACTAAATGTTCAGCTAATTCAAATTCACGTAGCTTATCACAAGCCGCTGCAATATCTCCGGCAGAGTAGTTAGGCTGCTTTCCACCACGCATAATAATATGACCATGTGGGTTACCACTGGTTTGGTAGATGGTCATTTGGCCACTTTTATCGGGCGATAAAAACATATGTTGAGCGCTGGCTGCGCGGATGGCATCGATAGCAATGCGGATATTGCCATCAGTACCATTTTTAAAACCAACAGGGCAAGAGAGTGCCGATGCCATTTCTCGATGGATTTGGCTTTCTGTTGTTCTTGCGCCAATCGCTCCCCAACTGATCAAATCAGCAATATATTGCCCTGTGACCATATCGAGAAATTCTGTTGCGGTAGGTAGCCCAAGCTGATTGACATCAATAAGTAATTTGCGGGCGAGCCGTATCCCCGTATTGACTTGGCAAGAGTTATCTAAATTAGGATCGGAGATCAGGCCTTTCCAACCTACAACGGTACGGGGTTTTTCAAAGTAGGTACGCATAACGATTTCAAGACGGTCTTGATAGCGTTCACGTAAGACATTCAGCCGATTAGCATATTCCAGAGCCGCATCAATATCATGAATAGAGCATGGGCCAACAATAACCAATAAACGGGGATCTTCCCCCGATAAAATTTTCTCTATCCGCTTACGTGACGCTGTCACGTTTTCAGCCACTTTCTCAGAAATAGGAAATTCGTCAGCGAGTGTCTGTGGGGTAATTAAGCTATCCACACGCTGAGTACGTAGTTCATCAGTTTTTTGCATTCTTTCTTCTCAAAAGCTTTAATAGGCAGAGCCGTATCAGTGATTAGGATCACAATAAACGAAAATGGCTCGAATTCAACCTACAACGTGAGATTGAATGAAAGATTTTTTAAAAAATACATTTCGACTAAAAGATACGCCGTTTTAGCCCCATCGTGTCAATGACTTTGGCAGAAATTTCCTCTACTGAGTAATTGGTTGTATTGAGATAGTTGATCTTGTTTTGTCTAAATAGTGCCTCGACCTCAGCAATTTCAATGCGGCATTGACGTAATGATGCATAGCGGCTGTTTTCACGTCGCTCTTCACGAATAGCGGCTAGTCTTTCCGGGCTTATCGTCAAACCAAATAATTTATGCGTATAAGGGCGTAGTGCAGCGGGTAACTGCAAGTTATCCATATCGTCTGCCGTAAATGGATAGTTAGCGGCTTGAATACCAAATTGCATGGCTAAATAGAGGCTGGTAGGGGTTTTACCACAACGGGAGACGCCTAACAAAATCACTTGTGCTTGGTCTAGGTTGCGCAAGGAAATACCGTCATCATGGGCTAATGTGTATTCGATAGCAGCAATGCGAGCATCATATTGATTGATATTCTGTAGCGATAAGCCATGGGTACGGTTGAGTTTAGGCTCAGGCTCTAACCCCACTTCTTGCTGAATAGGGGCAACCAAGGTTTGCACAATATCCTGACAAAAACCGGCGCTGTCGGTAATAATTTTTTTTACGGAGGGGGAAATGATGGAATAGAACACCAGTGGACGGTTTTGAGTCTCTTGATAAATCGTATCAATTTTCTGTTTTATTTCCTGCGCACGTGCTTCTGTGGTGACAAAAGGTAGCGTATAGGAATTGAAAACTAAGGGAAATTGCGACAAAACAGCATGTCCTAGCGTTTCTGCGGTTATTGCGGTTCCATCTGAAATAAAAAAAACAGTTCGTTCTGTGAGGTTTGTTTTATGATTAGTTGCGGTTATTTCGCTCATATATAGTGTCTTTTGTTGTATTTTTCGTTGGTTTTAGAGAGATATTATATTTGATTAAAGTTTAAAAAATAGTTTATAGGGGAAAGTATAGCCAATATTTGAACAATTTTTAGAACAAAAATTTTTTCTTGCTAGTTGGAACGATTCACCAGTCTATATTCAGATATTGTCTGTGCTAGTCTATTTCGTGAGGCGAATTATCGCCAATGAGATTTTTTACGATTTGTACCTTGTCACTAAATTGCTAGATAAAGATAAAGGATCGCTTTCAATGTCCACAAATGGCCTCACTCCGTGTAATGTACTTTGGTATAACCAATTAGGGATGAATGATGTTGACCGTGTTGGCGGCAAAAATGCCTCGCTCGGTGAAATGATTACCAACCTGTCCGATCTTGGTGTATCCGTACCTAACGGATTTGCGACAACCGCACAGGCGTTTAATGATTTTCTTGAGCAGAGCGGCGTGAATCAGCGCATTTATCAGCTGCTAGATGAAACGGATATTGATGATGTTAATCAACTCGCTGCGGCGGGGGAAAAGATCCGTCAATGGGTTATCGACACCCCTTTTACACCACAGTTAGAAAGTGATATTCGTGCGGCATACCAAACACTGTCTGAAGGTGAAAAAGATGCCTCGTTTGCTGTACGTTCATCTGCAACAGCAGAGGACATGCCTGATGCTTCATTCGCAGGGCAGCAAGAGACTTTCTTGAACGTTCAAGGCATCGATGCTGTATTGGTTGCTATTAAACACGTATTCGCTTCCTTATTTAATGACCGCGCGATTTCATATCGTGTCCACCAAGGCTATGACCACCGTGGAGTGGCACTCTCCGCGGGTGTTCAAAGAATGGTGCGCTCAGATTTAGCATCTTCTGGCGTGATGTTCACCATTGATACTGAATCAGGGTTCGACCAAGTCGTCTTCATCACCTCAGCTTATGGCTTAGGCGAGATGGTTGTGCAAGGGGCAGTAAACCCAGATGAGTTTTATGTGCATAAACCCACCTTGCTGAATAATCGTCCAGCTATTGTGCGTCGTACTCTTGGCTCGAAAAAATTACAAATGGTTTATGCGAACAGTCAAGAGCACGGTAAGCAAGTACAGATTGAAGATGTGCCAGAAGCACTACGCAATCGTTTCTCTTTGACTGATCACGAAGTTGAAGAGCTGGCGCGCCAAGCATTACAGATTGAAAAACATTATGGTCGCCCAATGGATATCGAATGGGCTAAAGATGGTCATAATGGGCGTCTGTACATTGTTCAGGCTCGCCCAGAAACCGTTCGCTCGAATCAACAAGTGATGGAACGTTACCAATTAAAACAACAAGGGAATGTGTTGGTTGAAGGGCGTGCTATCGGGCATCGTATCGGTTCAGGCCATGTTAAAGTGATCCATAACTTAAATGAAATGGATAGGATCCAAGCTGGCGACGTACTCGTTACTGATATGACAGACCCAGATTGGGAGCCTATCATGAAAAAAGCGGCTGCGATTGTGACCAATCGTGGCGGTCGTACCTGTCATGCGGCGATTATTGCCCGCGAATTGGGTATCCCCGCTGTGGTCGGTTGCGGTGATGCGACAGAGCGCCTGCTGGAAAATAGTCAGGTGACTGTTTCCTGTGCTGAAGGGGATACAGGGTTTGTCTATGAAGGTGAGCTAGGATTTGAAATTCATAGCTCCGCCGTTGACGAAATGCCAGCGCTTGATGTCAAGATCATGATGAACGTGGGTAACCCAGATCGTGCATTTGATTTTGCCTGTTTACCAAACGAAGGGGTTGGCTTAGCGAGGTTAGAATTCATTATTAACCGAATGATTGGTGTTCACCCAAGAGCTTTACTGGAGTTCGATTCACAAACTCCTGAGCTACAAAATGAAATTCGCACCATGATGGCAGGTTATGATGATCCCATTGAATTCTATGTTGGTAAGTTGACTGAAGGGATTTCGACGTTAGCGGCAGCATTCTGGCCAAAACGGGTTATCGTGCGTCTTTCTGACTTTAAATCTAATGAGTATGCCAACCTTGTCGGTGGGGATATTTATGAGCCGGAAGAAGAGAACCCAATGTTAGGTTTCCGTGGAGCAGGGCGCTATGTCTCAGATAGCTTCCGAGATTGTTTCGCTCTTGAGTGTGAAGCCGTTAAGCGGGTACGTAATGAGATGGGGCTAACAAACGTTGAAGTGATGATCCCATTTGTGCGGACTGTCGCTCAGGCGGAAGCCGTAGTGGCTGAATTAGCGAAGCATGACCTCAAACGTGGTGAAAACGGCTTGAAAGTCATTATGATGTGTGAAATCCCATCAAACGCATTACTGGCAGACCAATTCCTTGAACATTTTGATGGCTTCTCTATTGGCTCTAACGATATGACCCAATTGACCTTAGGTTTAGATAGGGATTCTGGAGTCGTTTCTGAGCTATTTGATGAACGCAATGATGCCGTAAAAGCCATGTTATCGATGGCGATTCAAGCGGCTAAACGTCAAAACAAATATGTCGGTATTTGTGGTCAAGGCCCATCGGATCATCAAGATTTTGCGCAATGGTTAGTTGAAGAGGGAATAGATAGTCTTTCTCTTAACCCAGATACCGTTGTACAAACTTGGTTAAAATTAGCTGATTCATAATGAATTAATCTATTATTTAAGACGAGAGTCTCAAGCCGACAATTATAATTGTCGGCTTTTTTTATAAATCAAATTGAATATACCGATTGTCAACTTCAATAGAAGCTATCAGTTATTAATTAATATCTAATATAAGTAAATTTAAATACTGGATGAGAATTAATAGGTGTTTACACGGATTAAGTAATATTAGAAAGTTAATAAACCGATCCATTAGTGTTAATCATTTTGAGTTAAATCAATAAGTGATGCTATATAAATAACTATATAAAGAATTATAAGGTGATATTACTTACTCAAAATGGGAGTAATAAAAGATGAAGTCATTGCCTTAGTTGCAGGCCAGCCGGCGAGGCCTAGGATGATGAATAAAATTCATGTTGGGAAAAAAATAAAAAAAAAGCCTATCATGGGCTGACAGGCAAAGACTACACACAGCAATTCTATTGGGATAATCACGCATTAAATTAAATAAGCATGATATTGAGATTCGTATTAATCAAAACGTAATTCGATGTGAAGATAATAAATTAATTAAAAATTATAATCACTAAGAACACTCTTAATATATTTATTAGTCGCTGTATCATAAAGAGAATTCGTTTCAACGAAAAAGATAATATCACAAATGAGCTTGAATACTAACATTAGTCTGTTAAATATTGTTTCTAAATATTAATGAACATAATCGATAATCCAACAGTATGCTTAATAGAGAGCATACTGTTGGTTAGTTTAAAGTAAATTTATTTTTTACTCATAAACTCTTCTTCGAGAAACTTTTCTGTTTCTTCAAGGTTTTCATTTGGTATGGCGACCTCATTCATCCAGGCTTTTAATAGACTGTATGACACCGCAAGTACGACCGGACCTATAAACAAACCAATCATACCAAAGGAGAGGATACCACCGATAACCCCAACAAGTATGAGCACCATCGGCAAGTCAGCCCCCATTTTGATCAGCCATGGACGTAAAACGCCATCCATAGTTGCGACAACAGCAGCCCAAACAGCGAGGATGATTGCCCATGTTGTATCCCCTGTCCAGAATAGCCAAATGACGGATGGTACCATAATCAGTAGCGGGCCAAGCTGAGCAACGCAGCAGATAAAGAGGAGAACGGTTAAGATAGCCGCATAGCTGATACCCGATAAAGCAAGCCCTACACCGCCAACAATAGCTTGAATAAGGGCGGTGACGACGACACCTAATGCAACGGCGCGGATTGACTGTGCGGCTAAGACTACCGCTGCATCGCCACGTATCCCTGCTAATCGAACGGCAAAATGGCGGATACCTAACATCACGGATTCGCCTTTGAGGTAGAGTAAACCGCTAAATAGCAACATTAAGGCGAGATGGAACATAAAACGGCCGGCATTGATGGCTTGTGCGAGGAACCAACCAGCAGCTTGTCCTAAATAGGGTTGGACTTTGGCTAACAGTGCATTACCGCCACTAGCAACCAAACTATGCCAAGCGTAATAAATTTTTTCACCAACGAAAGGGACGCTGTTAAGCCATTCTAGATCAGGCAAGCGCAAACTGTTAGGTGACTTAGCGAGTTCAATTAGCGGAGTGCTATTTTGAATAATACTGCCAATAAGAATACCCAGCGGTATAACGAATAGTAAAAGTATTAAGGAGACCATGACTAAAGCCGCCAACCAACGCTTGTTCCACAACCTTGCTTCAATGCGTAGGAGTAGTGGCCATGTTGCTATCACCATCATACCAGCCCATACAAAACCAAGAATAAACGGGTTCAGTACCCAAAAACAGGCCGCTATCATTAAAATGATAAATGCGAAGCCAAAAATAAGTTTGGGTAAGTCGAGACGTTTTTGCGATTTTTCCATTAATGCCTAATCCTTAACAAATAAAAACACTGCAAGTGAGCCATTTTTTCAGGTGAAAATAACGTAATTTCTTTTTCACGATCAAAAAAAACAATATTGTGATATGGTTCCATCACTGACAATGTCATCAGCGGTTGTACCTTCTTTAAGGAAAACGGGTTTTGCAGGGGGAAGCTCCGTAAACCAATCAGGCACTATTGTGCTACTTAAAATAAAGATAGTACATAACGAGTAATGCGAACACTAAACAACAAGAGTCATCGTTAATAATGATCCCGCGTATAACTGAAGCACCTCATTTAAGTAAACTAGTTATTGAATTTCTGCACCAACTACAGGCACATGGCTTTACAGGCGATAATGGCACTAGCTATGCGGAACGCTTATCAATGGCGACCGATAATAGCATTTATCAATTATTACCTCAGGCGGTGGTATTTCCTCGTTCGAGTGCGGATGTCCAAATTATAACCCGTGTTGCCGGGTTAGAAAAATTCAGAGAATTAACCTTCACCCCACGAGGTGGTGGCACAGGAACGAATGGTCAATCATTGACCGAAGGGATTGTGGTTGATATGTCACGTTATATGAACCGCATTCTAGAAATTAACCCTGAACAGGGCTGGGTTAAAGTAGAAGCGGGTGTGGTGAAAGATCAACTAAACCAATTTCTCAAACCCTATGGCTATTTTTTCTCACCTGAGTTGTCCACCAGTAACCGAGCCACATTAGGGGGGATGATCAATACCGATGCATCGGGGCAAGGCTCTTTGGTGTACGGTAAAACCTCAGATCACGTGCTGGGTGTTAAAGCGGTTTTGCTGGGAGGGGAATGCCTTGAAACACGCGCTATGCCTATCGCACTCGCCCAAACGATTGCGTCAGAGGATTCTGTCACAGGGCGTATCTACAAAACCGTACTTGAACGCTGTTTAGAGCAGCGCCCTTTGATTGAAGAAAAGTTTCCAAAATTGAACCGTTTTTTAACGGGCTATGATTTACGTCATGTGTTTAATGATGACCTTAGTGAATTCGACCTGACGCGTATTTTAACGGGGTCGGAAGGTTCACTGGCTTTTATTACCGAAGCCACGTTGGATATTACCCCTTTACCAAAAGTACGCCGTTTGGTGAACGTTAAATATGACTCTTTTGAATCTGCACTACGTAATGCGCCGTTTATGGTGCAGGCAAAAGCTCTGTCTGTCGAAACCGTCGATTCAAAAGTACTGAATTTAGCACGGGAAGATATCGTTTGGCATTCCGTGAAAGCATTAATCACCGATGTACCAAACAAAGAGATGCTGGGCCTTAATATTGTTGAATTTAGTGGGGATGATGAGGACGAAATCAATCACTTAACCACGAGCCTGTGCCAGCGTTTAGATGAGTTAATGGCCAATCACCAAGCGGGTGTGATTGGCTATCAAGTCTGTCATGATTTGGATGACATCAACCGTATTTACAATATGCGTAAAAAAGCGGTTGGTTTATTAGGAAATAGTAAAGGGGCTGCTAAACCGATCCCATTTGTTGAAGATACCTGCGTACCACCTGAACACCTAGCGGATTACATAGTAGAGTTTAGAGCACTGCTGGATAGCCACAATCTGAATTACGGGATGTTTGGGCATGTGGATGCGGGGGTTTTACACGTACGTCCTGCTTTAGATATGTGTGACCCGCAACAAGAAGTGTTGATGAAGCAAATTTCAGATGACATTGTCGCGCTGACTGCCAAATATGGCGGGTTATTATGGGGGGAGCACGGTAAAGGGTTCCGCGCTCAATATAGCCCGGCGTTTTTCGGTGAAGTGCTGTATAACGAGTTACGGAATATCAAAGCCGCTTTTGACCCAGATAACCGTCTGAATCCAGGTAAAATCTGTCCGCCAGCCGGTATTGATGCGCCAATGAAACAGGTGGATGCAGTTAAGCGAGGCACCTATGATCGCCAAATACCTGTACAGGTACGCCAAACGTTCCGTGGGGCGATGGAGTGTAACGGTAATGGGCTATGTTTTAACTTTGATGTGAAAAGCCCTATGTGTCCATCAATGAAAATAAGTGGACAGCGGATCCATTCGCCAAAAGGGCGTGCGACCCTCGTTCGTGAATGGTTACGGCTTCTTTCTAACCAAGGCGTCACGCCAGAAAGCTTAGAAAAAGGAATACAAGAAAACCGTCCATCACTACGCGGCTTGATTGAGAAAACACGCAATACATGGCAGGCGAAAAAAGGGGATTATGATTTTTCTCATGAAGTTAAAGCCGCGATGTCTGGGTGCTTAGCTTGTAAAGCTTGCTCAACACAATGCCCGATCAAAATCGATGTGCCTTCATTTAGAGCCAAATTTTTAGCGCTATATCACAGCCGATATTTAAGGCCTGTGCGGGATCATATTGTGGCGGGAGTGGAAAATAGCGCCCCCTTGATGTCGAAAGCGCCGGGTGTATTTAACTTTTTCTTACGTCAGCCATGGGTACAGAAATTAAGTGAGCAGACGATCGGAATGGTCGATCTCCCGCTGTTTTCTCAACCTACCTTAAAGCAAGAGCTATCAGGGCATGCGGCGATGACAGTGACGCTGGAGCAGTTAGAGTCGATGTCTCCTGCACAACGTGAAAACCATGTGTTGGTAGTACAGGACCCATTCACCAGTTATTACGATGCAAAAGTCGTGGCGGACTTTGTCAAATTAATCGAAAAATTGGGCTTTAAACCTGTTTTATTACCATTTTCACCGAATGGTAAGGCGCAACATGTCAAAGGGTTCCTTGCTCGCTTTGCCAAAACAGCGCAGAAAACCGCTGATTTTCTAAATCGGGTCGCCAAATTAGAGTTACCTATGGTTGGCGTCGATCCTGCATTAGTGTTGTGTTATCGCGATGAATACCGTGAGATTTTAGGGGCGCAGCAGTGCCGTTTTACCGTACAACTTGCTCATGAGTGGCTAGTGACATTGCCTGAGCCTACCGAGCATCGTCAGGTGTCGTCTGCCCCATGGTATTTCTTTGGTCATTGCACGGAAACAACCGCATTGCCAAATAGTGCGACTCAGTGGGCAAATTTGTTTAAACGTTATGGTCAAGAGCTTAAAAACATCAGTGTAGGGTGTTGTGGTATGGCTGGGACTTATGGTCATGAAGTGGCGAATATCAAAAACTCGAAAGGTATCTATAATTTATCGTGGAAACCCGCGATAGAGAAATTACCCAAAGAGCGTTGTTTAAGCACAGGGTATTCATGTCGCAGCCAAGTAAAACGTATGGAAAATACACAAATAAAACACCCTATACAGGCGTTATTGGAGATAGTTGAATGATTTGGAGACGTAAATTTACGCTTGACCACATGGCAGAAATGGCCAAAGGCTGTATGTTAGGCCATCTAGGTATTGAGATCACGGGGTATGGTGATGATTACCTTGAAGGCACTATGCCAGTCGACCAACGAACAAAACAGCCATTTGGTTTATTACATGGGGGCGCTTCTGTTGTGCTGGCGGAATCATTAGGCTCAATAGCAGGTTACCTATGCAGTGAAGGGGAACAACGTGTTGTTGGCCTTGAAATTAATGCTAATCACATTCGTTCGGCAACCCAAGGTGTAGTGAAAGGCGTTTGTAAGCCTGTTCACCTAGGGCGCCGCCAGCAGGTATGGAATATTGATATTTTCAATGAGAAAGGGCAACTGTGTTGTACTTCTCGTTTAACGACCGCGGTACTCTCCGATTGATACCCATTAACCTCAACTCGAATAGGGTTGAGGTTCCTTCAACAATTTCATCAGAATTTCAATTTTTGTCTTGCCGATTAAGTTGTATAATAAATGTATCTTTATTAATTTGTGCCATTTAAGTGTATTGATGAGTACATAATATTAAAAAAAATGTAACTTTTTTTAATCGTTATATTTTAATGAGTTAGTGTACATTTTTACACACGATGGCGTATAAATAAGCGCAAAATGCGTAAAAAATGAGCTAGAATAGGTATAACCTTTCAAAACAAATGGTTGAAGTGACAAAGGTTATCGTTACCATAGGATAAACGGAGTTAATCTCCTGATAACTGGCTGAAAAGCCATGAGAATTGTGGGGTCAATATGACTGCAAATGTGAATGACAGCGTAGAAACTTTTTCTATAGACGAAACGAATTGGCAAGGTGTCAGCCTAACTGATAGCGCGGCGAAACAAATCAAAAAATTGATGGAGCAAAATCCTGAAACTAAAGGGCTTTCGCTGGGTGTTAAACAGTCTGGATGCGCTGGCTTTGGCTATGTTTTCGAGATGATCGAGAACCCAACAGAGGATCATTTACTCTTTGAACATGATGGTGCACGTCTGTATGTACCTAAAGAAGCCATGCCATTTATCGATGGTACAGTTGTCGATTATGTCCAAGAAGGGCTTAATCGGATATTTAAATTCAATAATCCGAAAGCGCAACATGCCTGTGGGTGTGGTGAAAGCTTCGGTGTTTAATATGTGAAGTCAGATTATGTCTCAGAGCAATGTAGAAATTGGCGATGAAGTTCAAAGCTGGCTAAATGACCAGCGTTATAAAGAAGGCTTTTTTACGAATGTCGCCACAGATGAAATGGCTAAAGGGATCAACGAAGATGTTGTCCGAGCGATTTCTGCAAAACGTAATGAGCCAGAGTGGATGCTAAAATTCCGCCTTGATGCCTATCATCACTGGAAAGGAATGGAAGAGCCACACTGGTTAAAAGCCCATTATCCAAATTTAGATTATCAAGACTACAGCTATTACTCAGCGCCATCTTGTGGTTCTTGTGATGACAGTTGCGGGTCACAATCCGGTGCGAAGCAAGGAACTGGTGTTACAGAAACCAATAATTATCTAACGGCTGAAGTTGAAGAGGCCTTCAACCAACTCGGTGTTCCTGTTCGTGAAGGGAAGGCCGTGGCGGTCGATGCTATTTTTGACTCAGTATCTGTTTCTACAACATATCGTGATGATCTTGCTAAACACGGCATTATTTTCTGTTCATTCAGTGAAGCTATCCAAGAGTACCCTGAGTTGGTGCAAAAATACCTTGGTACTGTCGTTTCTAGTCACGATAACTTCTTTGCTGCGCTCAATGCGGCGGTGGCATCGGATGGCACTTTTGTGTATATCCCGAAAGGGGTACGTTGTCCGATGGAGCTTTCCACTTACTTCCGTATTAATGCTGCAAAAACAGGGCAATTTGAACGGACGATTTTGATCGCCGACGAAGGAAGCTATGTCAGCTACATTGAGGGCTGTTCAGCACCTGTCCGTGATAGCTATCAGTTACACGCTGCGGTCGTCGAAGTCATCATCCATAAAGATGCAGAAGTGAAATACTCAACGGTTCAAAACTGGTTCTCCGGTGGCGACAGTGAAGCAGGTGGTATTCTTAACTTTGTGACTAAGCGTGCGCTGTGCGAAGGTGAGAATTCGAAAATGTCATGGACTCAATCTGAAACGGGTTCTGCGATCACCTGGAAATATCCAAGTGTTATCTTAAAAGGGGATAACTCGGTTGGTGAGTTTTTCTCTGTGGCACTGACAAACGGTAACCAGCAAGCCGATACCGGCACTAAAATGATCCATATTGGTAAAAATACGCGTTCGACGATCATCTCTAAAGGTATCTCAGCGGGTAAAAGCCAAAATAGCTATCGCGGCTTAGTGAAAATCTTACCAAGTGCACATAATGCACGCAATTTCACTCAATGTGACTCGATGCTTATTGGTACTCAGTGTGGAGCACACACATTCCCTTACGTTGAAGTCAAAAATAACACCGCTCAGCTAGAACATGAGGCGACCACTTCTCGCATTGGCGAAGATCAGCTTTTTTACTGCTTACAGCGTGGAATTAGTGAAGATGATGCGATTTCAATGATCGTAAATGGTTTCTGTAAAGACGTTTTCTCGGAACTTCCGTTAGAGTTTGCGGTAGAAGCACAGAAATTGCTGGCAATCAGCCTAGAGCACAGTGTGGGCTGATCACAATCAGGTTTATATGCGCAAAAGCGCTAAAGGCATGTTGATATGTTAAGTGTTAAAAATTTACATGTAAGTGTAGAAGGCAATGAAATATTAAAGGGCTTATCATTGGAAGTGAAACCGGGTGAGGTTCACGCCATTATGGGTCCGAATGGTTCAGGTAAAAGTACGTTATCTGCAACACTCGCTGGTCGTGAAGAGTATGACATCGACAGTGGCGAAGTCATTTTCAAAGGTAAAGATTTGCTAGAGTTGGACCCAGAAGAGCGAGCTGGTGAGGGTATCTTCTTAGCCTTCCAATACCCAGTAGAAATTCCAGGGGTGAGTAACCAATTCTTCCTCCAAACGGCCGTCAATGCGGTTCGTGAATATCGTCAGCAAGAACCTTTAGATCGTTTTGATTTCCAAGATTTTATTGAAGATAAAATTAACTTACTGGAGATGCCTCAAGATTTATTGACACGCTCTGTTAACGTGGGCTTCTCCGGCGGTGAAAAAAAACGTAATGATATTCTGCAAATGGCTGCTCTTGAGCCAGAACTCTGCATCTTAGATGAAACTGACTCAGGGTTAGATATTGATGCATTGAAAACCGTTGCCAATGGTGTCAATTCACTGCGCTCTCCAGACCGTTCATTTATCATTGTGACGCATTACCAGCGCATTCTGGATTACGTCAAACCTGATTTTGTGCATGTGCTGTATCAGGGGAAAATCATCAAATCAGGTGATTTCAGCTTGGCGAAAAAACTGGAGGAGCAAGGTTATGGCTGGCTTATTGACCAACAGTGAAAGAGCAGGAAAACGTGCTCAGGTAGCTGCATTAAATGAGCAAGCGATGGCGCGTTTTGCAACACTTTTTGAGCAACGCTCTGGGGCGAAATCGCATCATGCGGCGGCACATTGGGAAAAAGCTAAACAAGTCGGTTTACCGGTTTTTCGTCATGAAGATTGGCACTATACGCCGTTGCATTCGGTATTGAATACACATTATCGTTTTGCAGAACAAGATCTTGACGAAAAAGCGTGTGAAGCTTTAGCGCTTCCGATTGATGCCTATCGAATCGTACTTGTTGATGGCCGCTATAGCTCAACACTTAGCTCTATCGATATGGGGCCATTTCAAGTTGCGCTATTAGATAGCCAAGATATGCTGCCCGATGCGGTTAATAGTGAGATCTTTTTGCATTTAACGGAAAGTCTTGCTCAACAGCCAATTGTTATTCACCTAGGTGCAAATCAAATTGCACAAAAGCCCCTTTATCTACTGAATATATCCAGCGGTAGTGATGGCGATACGGTGAATACTAGCCAATATCGCTATCACATCACGTTAGATGCAAACAGCAAAGCGCAAGTGATCGAGCATTTTGTCAGTTTTAACGATAAAGCCCATTTTACTGGGGGCCGTTTAACAGTTGAAGTGGGGGATAATGCGCAATATCAGCACTTCAAACTGAATAACGAAAACAATGTGGCTCAGCATTTTGCTCATAATGACATCGTGGTTGGTCGCGATAGCCAAGTATTAAGCAGCAGCTTTTTGCTGGGTGGAGCACTAACGCGCCATCATACGAGCGCACAACTGATGGGTGAAAATGGGCATTTTTCACTCAATAGCTTGTTATTGCCAAAAGACAGTGAAATTGTCGATACTCGGACTTACCTTGAACACAATGTAGGTCAGTGTGAAAGCCGACAATTACATAAAGTCATTGCCATGGACGGAAGTAAAGCCGTGTTCAATGGCATGATCAAAGTGGCGCCAAATGCCTTAAAAACAGACGGTCAAATGAGCAATCACACGTTATTATTGGGTGATAAAGCAGAAGTTGACACTAAGCCTCAGCTAGAAATTTATGCTGACGATGTGAAGTGTGGGCATGGTGCAACGGTAGGCCGTATTGATGATGAGCAGTTATTTTACCTGCGCTCCAGAGGGATTGACGGTAAAGCCGCAAAACATATGATTATCATTGCTTTTGCAGCGGAGTTGACTGAGTCGATTGAAAATGAAGAACTCAAACAAGCCGTCATGGCGAATATTCGCCAACGCTTAGCAGAGGTCTAATACGCGTATGACATACAACGTAACAGCAGTTAGGCAGGATTTTCCTGCCTTATCCCAAAGTGTGAATAATCATCCTTTGGTCTATCTTGATAGTGCAGCAAGTGCACAGAAGCCTCTGCAAGTGATTGAAAAAGAGAGCGAGTTTACGTTGCATCAATATGCTGCGGTACATCGTGGGATACATACCCTCAGCGCGCAAGCGACAAGCATGATGGAAGAGGTACGCCAAAAAGCGGCTGATTTTATTCATGCCTCTTCAGCAGAAGAAATGGTTTTTGTTAAAGGCACAACCGAAGCAATCAACCTTGTTGCCAATACCTTCGGGCGAACATTTATCGGTAAAGGCGATAATATTGTCATTACTGAGATGGAACACCACGCCAACATCGTACCTTGGTACATATTAGCCGAATCTATAGGCTTTGAAATTCGGGTCATTCCTGTTAGTGATGATGGGCGGTTACTGTTAACGCAACTTGGTGAACTCATTGATGCCAAAACACGGTTATTGAGCTTTACTCACATCTCTAATGTGCTAGGCACCGTTAACCCCGTTAAAGAGATTATTCAGCAAGCGAGGGCTTTAGCGGCTAATTGTGGGGCTGAGTTGTATGTGCTAGTCGATGGCGCTCAAGGTGCGATGCACAGTGTTGTTGATGTGCAAGAGTTAGACTGTGATTTTTATACTTTCTCAGGGCATAAACTGTATGGGCCGACAGGGATTGGCATTCTGTATGGCAAAAAATCACTTTTAGATAAGATGCCTCCGTGGGAAGGGGGCGGAGCAATGATCCGCCATGTCAGTCTTAAAAACGGGATCACTTATGCGGATGCGCCATGGCGTTTTGAAGCAGGAACCCCCAATGTTAGCGCCATTATTGGCTTAGGGGCGGCCTTTGATTATCTCAATGCGTTAGGGAGAGCAGAAGCCTTTGCTTATGAAAAGGAAGTGATGTCCTATGCTTCTAAAAAATTAAAAGAAATTCCCTCATTAACCCTATACGGTAACGATCAACGTGAAGGGGTGATTGCATTTAACCTCGGCACACATCATGCTTACGATGTTGGCTCTTTTTTAGATCAATATGGTATTGCTATCCGTACTGGGCACCATTGTGCATTACCATTGATGGACCGCTATAATGTTCCTGCAATGTGTCGCGCTTCGGTAGGTATCTATACGACCAAAGAAGAGATAGATTCCTTATTCAATGCATTACAGCGCATTAAAAAATTGTTAGGCTAGGCGTTAAAGCCTGATTGTTTTTGTTATCATTGACTGAAAAAGCCAATATGTTATTGGCTTTTTCATTTATTAACCCTGCTCCTATTAACTGAACGATTTGCTAATCAGCAGAGAAAACGAATCAGGTTGACTAACCTTAGAGACATTTGTGATTAATTAAGGAAAGAAGTATGCCAGCTTTACCCGATGAACATAAATTGCTACGGAATTTTGCACGTTGCCAAGACTGGGAAGAGCGTTATCTATACATGATAGAGCTTGGTGGGCGCTTAACGCCATTAACAGAGCAACAACGTAGCGATAGTAACTTGATTGCAGGTTGTCAAAGCCAAGTCTGGATAGATATGCAAAAACAGCCAGATGGTAGCATTTGTTTTGCTGGTGATAGTGACGCGGCGATCGTGAAAGGGTTAGTTGCAATAGTCATTATTCTTTTTCAGGGGAAAACGGCTGAGCAGATCTTGTCAGTAGATGTCAAATCATTTTTCGCTCAACTTGCTTTGGAGCAGCATTTGACGCCGTCGCGTACTCAGGGCCTTAATGCGATGATCCGGACAATCCTTTCCCGAGCAACACAGCTACAATAATTATCTCGCGGGGAATACTATTTCCCTGCTTGTTTTTTTGAACTGTTCTGAGCAGCCATCCCTTGTATTCATGATTAACTCTTCGATTTAGCTTAACTCATTGTTTCATCAATGATATAACGATTACTACTTACAAAATATTCAACGGGTATTAAAGATGAGCAATATAGTTGCTATTATGTACATCTTGAATGAGAAGCGATGTCTATCCGCTTCGAATCGTCGAGTTGTGGCTAAGCTCCATTTGAATTTCTCGTGGCTGCTTTTTTGCTGCCTAGCTACCCCTCAAGTTATTAGAGCATAGTTTGGTATTCCCTGGAGTCGGTATGAAGAAAGCGTTAACTGTGGCAAGTTTGTTTGTGGCAAGTGTATTGCTATCGCCAGTACAAGCGAAGGATTATCCATTACCAGATAGCAATACGCGCCTTATCGGGGAAAATACACACTATGTTGTTCCCAATGATGGTCGTTCATTAGAAATGATTGCCAGCGAATATCAAATTGGTTTACTGGCGATGCTAGAAGCGAACCCCGGTACGGATCCTTATTTACCCGAAGCTGGCAAAGAGTTGATTATTCCGACGCAAATGTTATTGCCAGCAACACCTCGGACGGGGATTATTATTAACCTCGCCGAATTAAGACTGTATTACTATCCTGAAGGTAGTAAAGAAGTGGTGGTCTATCCTATCGGAATTGGTCAATTAGGGCGTGATACACCGGAAATGGTGACATCTGTGAGCCAATCCATTAAAGATCCCACATGGACGCCAACGGCGAATATTCGTAAAAATTATGCCAAAGAAGGGATCACTTTGCCTGCGGTGGTACCCGCAGGGCCAGACAACCCAATGGGGCTTTACGCGTTACGTTTAGCATATGGCAGAGGTGAATATTTAATTCACGGCACGAATGCTGATTTTGGTATTGGTATGCGTGTTAGCTCAGGCTGTATTCGTCTACGCCCAGATGATATTGAAGCTCTGTTTAAAACGGTTCCTAAAGGAACGCGAGTGCAAGTGATCAATCAACCGGTTAAATATTCAAAAGAAGCCGATGGTAGCTATTACATCGAAGTACACCAACCTCTTTCCAAGAAAGCCTCAGATGATCCACAAACAATGCCGATACCGCTCTCTGATGATTTTAAACGTTTCCTTGAAAATGAAGAGATTGATAAAGCATTAGTGGAAAAAGAGCTGGCAAGGCGTTCAGGGTTGCCTGTGAGGGTTAACAAGGAGCAGGGGGTTGAAAGGCAATATGAACCGGAGTACAGCGTGAGTGGCAGTCAAACGGATGAAGTCATCAATGAACAGGGTAAATATCCAGCGTTGAATCCGATTGATGAATTTACTATTTCACAGCCTCAACCTGTCTATCAGGGATCTGAAAACGAATAACAGGTAAAAAATAAGGGCCTAATATCTAGGCCCTCTACATATAAGATTATGCGGTATAAAACAGTAGACTGTTATACCGTTGCTAATTCAAACTTACTTTTTGTAAGAACGAACTTGGTTATCAAGACGTTGGTTAGCACGAGCTGCTTCTTGTTGTGCAGCTTGAACTTCAGCGCGAATAGTCTGGACATCGTTGCTCAGTTGATCAACTTTACCATTCAGAGTTTGCACGTCTGAAGAGAGTTTTTGCACTTCAGTGCTGTTAGAACAACCCGCCAGTAATGCTGAAGCTAGAACGATAGAGCCCAGAACAATTTTAGTACGAATCATTATTTTACCCTCTAGATAGATTTATCTTGAAAATACCAAAGTAAGCGCCCAGTAAAATAGATATCAGATTGTTTCTACATCTACTTATTCCATATGAACAACGCAATGTGTTCAGGAATGGTACTTACTTTTTCTTATGCTAGTACTTAATTTCCAGTTTTGCTAGAAATACTTTTAGCCAGACAGTAGGAAAAATAAGAAAAAATGTATTCTCAACTCTCAAGGCTATTATTCAATCAAATCAAACTCTCTTTGAGATATTAGTCTAATATAGCAAATGAATAATAGATTGCAATAACGCCATAAATCAAAATATTCTCTACCGGAAGCATTTTATGTTAAAACAAAACATCCTACCTTATTCGACTAATAGTATAAGTGTTGGATGAGCGAAAATGGCAACCATTTATTGTGCTCAGGCAGAATGACAAACATTCATTTATTGAAACATGACTTAAAAAAACAAAAACGGGAAAAACAAAGTTCTCCCCGTTTTAATTACGCCCTAAACGATGTCTTAAGACGTTATGGATTTTAAGCTATTGCTAATTACAGCACGTGTACGGAAGATGTATTGGTTGTTCCGCTTGGAACTAATGCACCAGATACCATCACAATAGCATCACCTTCTTTCGCCAAGCCGCTATTTAAAGCTGCACGTTTACCTTCGCGGTAAAAATCATCTGTTGATGTGAAACCACCAACCCTCATTGGTACTACACCTTTTACCAATAACAACTGACGAGCGGTTTCTTCGTTAGTGGTTAGCGCTAAAATAGGCGCGGTAGGGAAGTATTTACGGACTGATTTGGCTGATTTACCGCCGAAAGTAGCAACGACAATCAGTGGAACGTCTAACTTCTCAGACATCTCAACGGCGCCACGGCAAACCGCTTCGGTGACACGTAGGCGTTGGCCTGGTTTTTGGTTATCAATACGGGTTGGCATGATGCGATCTGTGCGCTCACAAATCGTTGCCATGATAGTAACGGCTTCAACAGGGTATTTGCCTTTAGCACTTTCACCTGAAAGCATCACAGCATCCGTACCATCAAGGATGGCGTTTGCCACGTCGCCTGCTTCAGCGCGAGTAGGGCGTGGGTTTTTGATCATTGAATCTAACATTTGCGTTGCGGTGATCACGACTTTACGTGCAGCAACACATTTCTCAATCATCATTTTTTGGGCGAAAATAACTTCTTCTACAGGGATCTCAACACCCAAGTCACCACGGGCAACCATGATACCATCAGACGCTTCTAGGATATCATCAAAGTTATTCAAACCTTCTTGGTTTTCAATTTTGGAGATGATCTGAATATTTTCGCCACCGTGTTTTTTCAGGTGAGCACGGATTTCTTCCACATCAGAACGTTTACGGATAAACGACGCGGCGACAAAATCGACGCCTTGCTCACAACCAAAAATCAGGTCTTCTTTATCTTTTTCAGCGAGAGCAGGTAAACCAATAGAGACGCCGGGTAGGTTAACGCCTTTTTTCTCACCTAAATCACCATTATTCAAGACTTCACAGATCACTTCTGTCGCGGTGACATCTTTCACTTTCATGCCAATTAAACCGTCGTCGACTAAAACGGTATCACCCGCGTTAAGATCTGCGGTCAAACCGGCATAAGTTACAGCAACTCTGTCTTTATTACCGATAACTGAAGTATCTGTAGTGAATGTAAAAGTTTGACCAGCAACGAGAGAAACATCGTTACCGCCCTCAAGTTTCATAGTGCGGATTTCAGGCCCTTTAGTATCAAGCAGGATAGCGGCTTGTTTGCCAGTTCTCGCACAGACTGCACGTAGATTTTTGATACGTTGACCATGCTCTTCATAGTCGCCGTGAGAGAAGTTGAGACGCATGACATTCATGCCTGCATCAAGAAGTTGGTTCAATTTTTCTTCTGATTCGGTTTTTGGACCGATGGTACAAACAATTTTCGTTTTTTTCATGGCAGTCTATCTAAAGGTTATAAAGGAAATCGGTATTGTCGTCGATTCATGAATACGTTTTGTTGCGCAACGCATTGTATTAAGAATAGGCGACAGTCTGGTGTTCAATGCAATTATGTTGTGGATTAGATCACATTTTTTATGCTAATTATTATGATTGTAACCTAATGCACTAAAGCTAACTTACTGATTTATTTTTGATGAAACCTTTCAGCTTGTGCGATTATTATAGACAACAAAAAACTGTGAGACAAATCAAATTTTGCAAAATTGAGTGAAGAGATATTTCAGATCAAAATAATTGAAGATTTTATCGGTGCTGTTGCGCAACACGAGAAGGTGGTCACAAAAACGGTGGAGCAGATAAGAAAACAAGGGAGAAACAGTGAATAACATCGTTGAATGGTGCGTCCGAGTAGACTCGAACTACCGACCCCCACCATGTCAAGGTGGTGCTCTAACCAACTGAGCTACGGACGCATTGTAATATCATTGACGTTGTGAAATGGTGCGTCCGAGTAGACTCGAACTACCGACCCCCACCATGTCAAGGTGGTGCTCTAACCAACTGAGCTACGGACGCATTGCAATTTCATTGACGTTTTTGAAATGGTGCGTCCGAGTAGACTCGAACTACCGACCCCCACCATGTCAAGGTGGTGCTCTAACCAACTGAGCTACGGACGCGTTTCAAAACTGTCAGGGTGACAACGGGAACGAATATTAACGTCCTACCGCCGTTCTGGCAAGGGGAAAATGTATTTTCGTGATAGTTTGCTCGTATTTACAGCGACTAAAGCAAAAATACATTCCCCAATCGAATAATTTGCTTGTTATTCCATCAATTAGCGCGTTGAACGAAGTAAAACAACGCTATCAGGTTGCCTATGGATCCACCAAATACGGGTGGCCATACCCACGGCAGCCGCACTTAGACCCACAATAAATCCGATCCAAAAGCCTTTAGGCCCCATCGCAGGGAAGATAAAGTCAGTTAATGCGAGTACATAACCCACAGGTAACCCTAAAATCCAGTAAGCGGTAAAGGTAATAAAGAAGATAGAACGCGTATCTTTATAGCCGCGTAAAATACCTGCACCGATGACCTGCACCGAATCTGAAAGCTGGTAAATCGCTGCAAATAGCATGAGGCTTGAAGCGAGAACAACTACTTCAGGGCTTTTGTTATACATTAACGCAATAGGTTCACGTAAGGTTGCCGTCAGGATCGCGGTACAGCATGCGACTAATAAGCCAACTGCCAAACTGGTATAAGAAGAGACTTTCGCTGCTTCAGTCGATTGTTGTCCAAGGTTATAACCCACACGGATAGTGGCAGCGATACCCAATGACAATGGGAACATAAACATGACCGAGCTGAAGTTTAATGCAACTTGGTGTCCTGCAACTGCCACGACACCCAGCGGCGCAACCAGCAATGCGACGATGGCAAATAGTGTCACTTCAAAAAATAACGCTAACCCAATAGGTGCACCTAAAACAAAAATACGTTTCATAATAAGTGGGTTAGGGGAAGCAAAGGGTTGTGTCGCCTTAATATCGCGTTGTGAGCCCGCTCTTTTTACGTACCAACGCATCATAATGCACATTACCCAGTAGACTGATGCAGTTGCGACACCACAACCCACACCACCTAATGCAGGCGCACCAAAATGCCCATAAATAAAGATATAGTTAATGGGAATGTTGACCATCAAGCCGAGAAAACCAATCACCATGCCTGGTTTGGTTTTGGATAGACCTTCACATTGGCTACGAAAGACCTGATAAAATAGATAGCCGGGCGCACCCCACATAATCGCATGTAAGAAACGGACAGACTTATCTGCTAGCTCTTCATTAATATGCGGCATGTTACCAATAATTAACTTACTATTATAAAGTAAAAAGATCACACCCAGTGAAAGGAAGAACGCTAGCCATAGCCCTTGCTGAATTTGATTACCAATTAACTGACGGCGACCAGAACCATTCATCTGTGCGACGATAGGTGTCAGTGCCATTAATAACCCCTGACCAAAAAGAATAGCTGGCAGCCAGATAGAAAATCCAACTGCAACTGCTGACATCTCGGTTTCACTGACACTACCTGCCATCACGGTATCCACAAAACCCATCGCCGTTTGTGAAAATTGAGCAAGAATGATCGGAATGCCGAGAGCGAGCAAGCTACGCGCTTCTGTAAAATATTTCTGCACGCATACACCTTTAGAGTAATAAATACTGATTAATAGAATATAGAGAAAGAAATGCTAATGATTTTTGATAAATCAAATAGTTAATAGCAACTTTATATTTTAACTCTTTTGATAACTTAAGCCAATGATCTGTTGTTCTTAATATGAAAGAAAGTTGTGTATGGAGCGGCATGATAATGTTACACAAATTCACACATAGGTTGAGCCAAACCACTCAAATTAGATAGATCTCTAAGAATGTTTAGGTAAACTGAGACTATCAATTCATAGCACTGAGAATCATTATGTTTACAGGTATCGTTCAGGGGACTGCCCCAATTGTTGAGGTTACAGAGAGAGCTAACTTTCGTACCCATGTGATGAAATTTACACCAGAACTGCTTGTCGGCTTAGAGACCGGCGCTTCCGTAGCGCATAATGGTTGTTGCCTAACAGTAACAAAAATAGATGGCGAATATGTTAGCTTTGATTTAATCAAGGAAACACTCAGGCTAACCAACCTAGGTGAATTGAAGGTTGGTGATGTTGTTAACATTGAAAGAGCTGCAAAGTATGGTGATGAGATAGGCGGCCATGTGGTATCAGGCCACATTGTGACGACCGCAGAGATCAGTAAAATCTTCACATCAGAAGATAATCATCAAATTTGGTTGTCTATCTATGACAAAGCATTGATGAAATATATTTTACACAAGGGGTTTGTTGCGATTGATGGGATCAGTCTCACTGTCGGTGACGTAATCAATAACCGTTTTTGTGTACATCTGATCCCTGAAACCTTAGCAAGAACCACATTAGGTTTGAAACGGCTGGGGGATAAAGTGAACATTGAAATAGACCCACAAACTCAAGCGATAGTTGATACAGTCGAACGAGTTTTATTGCAGAAAGAGCAGGAAAAAAAAGCTCAAGAAGCGATTACACAGGCAAGCGATAACTAAATGTAACCCTTTGTATGAGGGAAACTGAAAATGCTATAGCACCGAGGAGTTAGCTGGTGTTATAGCATTAAAAGTCTGATAAGTTTTACTATCTTAAGGGGAAATCCCTTGTATTTGCACTTTTGTTGGGTTTTTTAGTACCAAGTATTAATTTGCGCCACTATGCTTTTTCGCTAAAATTAATAGAAATGCTAGCATTATCACGTTCAATTGCTTCAACGAGCCGTTTAAAATGCGCTGACTTTTTATGCATTTCAAGCGCATCGGTACTTTCCCATTCTTCAAAAACGATGTAACCATCCTCTTTAGTGATAAGGTCATATTTAATGCATCCTTGCTCACGACGACTTAGCTTAGCTAAATTTTTGATTATGTCTTTGGTTAAAAATCCATTCTTATTTTCTGTTGTGATTTGTGCATATACAACAATACTCATTCCGTTCTCCTTATGTGTATCGAGAACTATCTTAAAGGGAACTTGGCTTTTGTATTGTAAAAAAACGAATAATGAGACTTCAAAAAAGCAGACGGCGTCATCGTGAAATAACGCTTAAAATCACGATAGAAATGGGACTGATCATAATAGCCTGTTTCTAACCAGCGATAGGTATCTTGCTCGGCAAGCATTGCCTTAAGTAGTTGTTCTAGACGGCAATTTATCTGATATCTTTTAGGGGTAATGCCATATTCTTTTAAAAATTCTTTTTGTATAAAACGTGCGCTGTATCCCATTTCATCAGCAATATCATTAATCTTTTTGGTTGGATTTCGGTAGAGGATCGCCAATATATCATCCACTAATTGATGCTGTTTTGAGACTTTCGTCGCATTAAAACAATCAAGTAGTCCTTTAAAGGATGATTTCGATAACTCTTTATACCAAGGATCCTGCCATATATCGGCTAACGCGGTCGGTATATCGGTATAAGTTAAGATGCGTTTAGGTAATAAAAAACGCACGGCATCATGGCGTACACGCAATACCATGAGCTTCCCATGATTAGGCTCTGCGGTAAAAGTGTCGATACGCGGAATAACAAGCTGATATTTGTTGACTTGTTGATGGTGATCAGTAGACAGACGTAACGCTTTGGTAGAAACCCAAATTTCTGCGCCAGTACCAGGAAAAATTTTAATCGGTGTTGTAAATTTCTTGATAATTAGAATCGAACTGATAAAACCATTCAATTCCGTTGGCGGATAATACTGTTTGAGCATAATTCCTACATAGCGAGTTGTTCGAATCACTTATAATAACGTTTTTTAGTCGAAAGACTAATTAAAATAATATTTATGCATTATTAAAGGCTCTATAAAGAGATTCATCTCAATAATAGAGCCTTTATAAGAAGGAATATTCCGTAATTGTGTTACCGAGGAACTCTAATGCCTCCGCTAACGCCGTTCGGACTCCAGAGGATTTGCCACAACTGAATATCTCTTGCTCGGAAAGCGCCAGCACAAGAGTTTAAGTAATAGGTAAACATACGTTTAAAGCGAGGAGTATAATTATTACTTAGTTCTGACCAACTATTTAAGAAGCGTTCATACCAAGCCATTAACGTTTTATCGTAATCAGCCCCAAAATTGTGCCAATCTTCCATGATAAATTTACCTTCACTTGAGTTCCCAATATTTTGAATAGAGGGTAATACGCCATTTGGGAAAATATATTTACCAATCCACGAGTCCACATTGACTTTATTTTTGTTAGAGCCAATTGTGTGTAACAAAAATAAGCCATCGTCTTTAATATTCCTACGTGCCACATCGAAATAGGTTGCGTAGTTTTTAGGGCCAACGTGTTCAAACATGCCGACAGAGACGATGCGATCAAATTTATCATTTAACTCACGGTAATCTTGCAAAATGATATTAACGTCTAAGCCTTTACAGCGCTCTTGTGCGAGTTTTTGTTGCTCTTTAGAGATAGTGACCCCTGTAACAGAGGCGCCATAATGGCGAGCGGCATAGGCGCTTAAGCCTCCCCAGCCACAACCAATATCTAAAAGGCGCATACCCGGCTCTATTTGCAGTTTGCGACAAATTAGATCCAATTTATTAATTTGTGCCTGTTCAAGTGATGTCGCATCATGCCAATAACCGCAAGAATATTGCATATAAGGGTCAAGCATTAGGGTAAAAAGATCATTACCCAAATCATAGTGCTCTTCTCCTACAATCCAAGACCGTTTTTGGGTTTGCAGGTTTCTTAGGCGCGCCATAGCGACTTTCATGATATCGGTAAGGTTATTCGGCAGCTTAGTGTCGAGTTTCGCTTGCAATACTTTATAGAAAAATATATCTAAGCGCTCACAGTCCCACCAGCCGTCCATATAACTCTCGCCAAGACCGAGAGACCCTTTTTGTAAAACCCTTTTATAAAAATCGGTATTATGTATTTGAATATCGAAAGGGCGAGAGCCGTTTATTTCTATGCCTGCTTGGTTTAATAAAGACTCTGCGATCCTTTGCCAATTCGAAACTTTCGCTTTAGTTTCATCTACACAAGTGCTCATATGCTCTCCAACTTGAGATGAAGGTTTTTGAGATAGAATTTCAGTTTGCTGAAAGTGTAGGGTTGCGAAGAATAGCTTCACAAAGACAGGAGCGCATTTATACCGTCGCGCCCTGAGTTTAAACCATCAATATTTATTAACTCAAAAATCACTTCGGACTAAGTATTATCCGAGTATAGAAGCGATAGTTTTATTTAACAATGGCGAAAAATGTCACTTTAGCCAGAAAAGTAGAATTTGAAAGTAAATATACAGAATTGGAATGTCAAATAAAGAGTGGATGATTTTAAAAAGACGACTTAATTAGGTTTTTTATTCCAAATCAGCCACTACAGAGTAGTGGCTGATAGCAAAATTAGTTATTGAGGCTGATATTCTGCATTTTTCCGTGATGATTCAGTGCAATCTTTTGTATTTTGAACAAAATAACCAATAATCATTGGTAATATTGTTATTGCCATGACACCTGTTGTGGATAGTAGCGGATCAAAAGGTAATGCGGAAACTAATATACTGGCGACAAAACACAATCCCAGTTGTAAGGTATTTTGCAATGCGGCAGCTTTACCACTTGCCTGAGGGTAGGCATTCAGCGCTTTTGAAACTGCAATTGGGTAAGAAGCACCGTTCATTGCTGCCATAAAACAAAAGGGGATTAAGATCATGGTTAGGCTTGGTGTGGTATAAATTGCCATTACAAACAGAATTGACATACTCACAGCATAGCCGATCAATAATAATGGAAATAAGATTTCAGCACGGACTTTGATTAATAAAAAACGACATCCATAACCACCAATAATAAAGGCAAGAGTTTGAGGAATATAACTCAGACCAATATCTGCTGGGTCAAAACCCATATTTCTTAAAATAAAAGGTGACCCCGTTAACCAAGCAAAGAAACCGGCACTACAGGATGCGTAAACCAAAACGTTACCACTGTATATACGTGAGCTGAGTAATTTTAAAAATGAAACGGACTCTTTTCCTGATGTACTACTAATGATCTCTTTTGGGGCAACATTTTTTAATAAAAATGTCGGAAGTAATAATAAAACCCCAACGGCCATTAAAACAACAAAGATAATTTCCCAATCATAATGCTCAAGCACCCATGCACCCAATAAAGGCGCCAAAGCAGGAGAAAGAGCAACTAGGGGCATAATGGTCGCAAACACTTTTTGCGTACTAGAGGAGTCATAACGGTCGATAACTAGTGCTTGCCAAAGAACGGCTGCACTACAGACGCCAATTGCCTGTAAAAAACGTAAGATAAGCAGTTGTGTTGCACTGGTGACCCATAACATCCCTAAACAACTTAAAATAAAGAGTGACAAACCGGCAATGAGGATCGGTTTACGACCTAGCTTATCCGATAAAGGCCCCCATAGCAGTTGAGCAAGGGCAAATCCCCCTAAGAAGATACTTAGAGAAGCACTAATTGCGCCTTCAGAAGTATTTAATGCAGTTTGCATTGACCCAAATGCGGGAAGATACATATCAATAGCTAAGAACCCTAGCATACTCAACCCAGCAAGGTAGAACATAAAGCCTGGGGAGTTTTTTGTCGCTGTATTTGTCATGGCAGATTACTTATCTAAAATTTACAAAATTGTTAATAGATACCCTATTGTATAGGTTGTATTTTTACATTGTGAAACGGTAATATTTGGAATGTGCTATCAAAATTTTTGAAAGGTATCGTTATGTGGTCAGCTCATTCCTTAGAAGTGATTGATGCAGTTGCAAGAACTGGGAGTTTTAGTGGTGCAGCAGAGGAGCTTCACCGAGTGCCTTCTGCGATTAGCTATACGGTCAAGCAAGTCGAGGAATGGCTTGCAGTACCGATATTTGAGCGCCGTCACCGCGATGTTGTTTTAACAGAGGCTGGGGAAATATTTATCAAGCAAAGTCGATCTGTTATCAAAAAAATGACACAGACACGCCACCAGTGTCAGCAAGCCGCAAATGGCTGGCGAGGGCAGTTTAGTATTGCGGTTGACTGCATAGTGAAACCTCAACGAACGGAGCAATTGATCCTCGATTTCTATCGCCACTTCCCAGACATTGAGTTGTATATCCATCCTGAAGTTTTTAACGGTGTTTGGGATGCGCTTGCGGATGGGCGTGTCGATGTGGCTATTGGTGCAACACGCGCCTCACCGATCGGCGAACGCTATAGTTTTCGTGATATGGGGTTTATGTCATGGTTATGTGTTGCCAGTCCTAACCACCCATTAGCGCAGTTAAAGGGAGGATTAACGGATGACCAAATGCGTGAATACCCAAGTCTGTGCCTTGAAGATACATCAAGGAACCTACCCAAACGCGATACATGGGCACTAGATAACCAGCGGCGTTTAGTCGTGCCATTTTGGGAAAATGGAATGGCGTGTTTAGTGAATGGGTTATGTGTTGGGATGGTACCTGAACACCGCGGAGCGCCATTTTGTGACGCTGGAAAGCTTGTGCCATTACAATTAACACAGCCGTTTCCGCCAAGCCCATGCTGTTTAACTTGGGTTGAAAAAAATACCTCACCGGCGTTGAGTTGGTTACTTGAATACTTAGGAGACAGTGAAACACTCAACGCCGAATGGCTAGCTCCTTAATTAGCGGCGGTAATCGATGAACGGACCATCAGCCACTGAGCGCCGTTCAACTAAACGTGGATGCACTTCGATTGTTTGTGCATCTTCACGTTTATTCACTATGCGATCTAGTAACATAGCGAATGCCATTTGGCCTAAGCGTTCTTTAGGTTGATGTATTGTGGTTAATGCAGGGGTGAAATAACGTGCATTGCGCACATTATCATAACCTATAATGGAAATATCTTGAGGAACCCGTAGCCCCATTTCGTCAGCGGCACAAATGGCGCCCATCGCCATGATGTCACCACCACAGAATACGGCAGTGGGTTTTTGCTTATTACTCAAAATTTGCATCATGGCTTTATAGCCTGACTCAGGTTCAAAGTCGCCTTGAACAATCCATTCGTCACGTAAAGTGACCTTCGCCTCTTCCATGGCCTTTTTAAAGCCAGTGAGCCGCCCAATCCCTGTATTTCTTTCCAAAGAGCCGGGGATCACCGCAATATCGCGATGGCCTCGGTCAATTAAGTAACGACCCGCGAGATAGCCGCCATGGAATGAATTATCAATGATACTGTCAGTAAAGTCACCGCGTGATGTTCCCCAATCCATAACGACCATTGGGATGTTACGGTAATCTTCTAACATATTGATTAGTTTATCAGGATATTCAGAACACATGACGAGTAGGCCATCGACACGTTTTTGTGCCAGCATCTGTAAATAAGCTTGTTGTTTACCTAAGTTATTATGCGAATTACATAAAATTAGAGTATAGCCTTTCTCATAACAACTGTTTTCAACAGACTCAATGACCTCAGCAAAATAAGGTGCCTCACTCGATGTCGCGAGCAAGCCGATGGATTTTGTATGATTAACTTTCAAACTACGAGCAACGGCACTCGGCGAATAATTGAGTTCTTTTATTGCAGCCCAAACAGCAGCCTTAGTATCATCGGCTACAAAGCGTGTTTTGTTAATTACATGGGATACGGTTGTGGTGGAGACGCCAGCGCGCTTCGCCACATCTTTAATCGTTGCCATGGGGAAAAAAAACTCCTGACCAATAAGCGGTCTTGTCATGAATTCTTATTAAAAATTACCAGCATATTGAGGCATAGTACCTTAACTGGCAATAATTTAGCGATTTGTTATCGATTTTGTCTGATCTAGCGCAAAAACAAAAGAAATAATTGATGTTATAACCTGTGATATAGACACTGGTTTTTATAAATCGTCATGTCATACTTATTTAACCATGTTAAAGTTATGGTTATGTTGCTGGTTAACTGTTCGTTTGATGAGAGGAACTCATGGATACAGATTTTAAATTTGGATTATTAGCAGCGTTAGGTTCTTTGGCTGTGATCATTGCTTTTGCAGTACATATTTTCTAATTTTGCCTTTTAAATAAAGGTAGAATGAATAAGGGCGAGTGAATACTCGCCCTTATTGTTAGTGATAAAAATCAATTAAGCTAGATTTTCTTCAACAAATTTCCAATTAACCAGCGCCCAGAAGTTCTCTAAATACTTAGGACGTGCATTGCGGTAGTCAATATAGTAGGCGTGCTCCCAAATATCGACAGTAAGAAGAGGTTTGTCATCACCAGAGATAGGGGTGCCAGCGTTAGAGGTATTTACAATCGCTAAGCTGCCATCAGTTTTTTTAACTAACCAAGTCCAACCAGCACCAAAGTTTTTGGTTGCTGCATCAGTGAACTGCTGTTTAAATTCAGCGAAAGAACCAAATGCTTTGTTAATCGCTTCTGCGACTTTACCTGTTGGTTCCCCGCCAGCGTTTGGCGCTAAGCAGTTCCAGTAGAAAGTGTGATTCCAAACTTGTGCCGCATTGTTAAAAATACCAGCATCTGAGGTTTTAATGATCTCTTCCAGTGATTTACCTTCGAAAGCAGTACCTTTGACTAAGTTATTCAGGTTAACAACATAGGTATTATGGTGTTTACCATAATGGTACTCGAGTGTTTCTTCCGAGATATAAGGTTCTAGAGCATTCTTAGCATAAGGTAGAGCGGGTAGTTCAAAAGACATTGCGTACTCCTTGTTTAGGTGTAAAACAACACATATGGGTGTAGTGCTCATAAAGTTGAGCGAATATTTTTATAGCCATGATCATGCTGTTAATGTGCATAAACTGAACATTTATGCGGCATGAACTATTATTTAATATATTAATAATAGCACGATATGGCTGCCTGATTGTAGGCTTAGTCATTATAGGGTTATCTTAACAAATCTTACTGATAAATACACCGTAAAATCATAGGGATATTATTTTATCAGCAGAGTTTCACCGTAACTGTAAACGGGGAGATGAACGTATGGCTTTTCAATAGCGGGTGGATGACTAACGTGTAGTTAGCTCATAACTACCGTCGCTCTCCTGATTGTTCCCTAATACCAAATAAATTTGTGAGATAAGCTGATAGTTCAGTGAGACTGTTATTCGTTGGTTTTTTATCATTGCGGGAGAGTATGGTAGGAAAAGAGTGATGCAGAGCAGGGAGCGTGCTAGGTAGTAGATTTATTTGACTTGAATCATAAATAAGTCACAATACAAGCAAACCAAAGGAGGGGCTTAACACCCCTCTTTTTCATTCGTAATCGCAGCTTAACTCATTGATGTATTAAGAGTGAAATGTAGTATTATGTAGTATGTTTTTTGTTCTGTATTTTTTATCTGATTGAAAAACAAGAAATATACTAATTATATTAATGTTAAGGAAGTAAAAATGACGACAATTGAAAGAATCGAACGCCAGATTAAAGAAAACCCAATCCTGCTGTATATGAAAGGCTCTCCTAAGCTTCCTAGCTGCGGTTTTTCTGCTCAGGCAGTTCAAGCGTTATCTGCTTGTGGTGAACGTTTCGCTTATGTCGATATCCTGCAAAATCCAGATATCCGTGCAGAGCTACCAAAATACGCAAATTGGCCAACATTTCCCCAATTATGGGTTGACGGTGAATTAGTAGGTGGTTGTGATATCATCATGGAAATGTATCAGCGTGGTGAATTACAGTCACTGATTAAAGAAACAGCAGACAAGTACCGTCCTGCTGATGAGACGAAAGCTGAGTAATCTCGTCATTAATGTATCTAAAAAGACCGTATTAAGCGTTTAGACTAATACGGTCTTTCTATTTCGGATACGGCTATTTTTTACTCTTGCTCCGCTGGTGGCCATCCACCGAGCTTTTTCCACTTATTAACTAACTCACAAAAAAGAAGAGCAGTGCGGTTTGTATCATACAAAGCGCCGTGAGCCTGTTTACCGTCGAAAGGGATCCCTGCTGCGACACAGGCCTTAGCTAAAATCGTTTGCCCAAAAACAAGGCCACTTAATGCAGCGGTATCAAAAGTCGCAAAAGGGTGGAAAGGGTTACGTTTTAAACCCGCACGTTCAGCGGCATTCATGACAAAGCTGTGGTCGAATGTGGCGTTGTGAGCCACAATGATAGCTCGATTACAATCGGTCGCTTTCATCCCTTTTCGTACCATTTTAAAAATGGCATGCAGTGCTTCATACTCACTAACAGCACCACGTAAAGGGTTAGTTGGGTCAATCCCCGTAAAAGCTAACGCAGCGGGTTCTAAATTAGCCCCTTCAAAGGGTTCAACATGAAAATGAAGTGTTTCATCAGGCGATAACCAGCCATCTTTATCCATTTTGAGCGTGATGGCGGCAATTTCAAGTAGACCATCCGTTTTGGCATTAAACCCACCAGTTTCTACATCAATGACAACAGGGTAATAGCCCCTGAAGCGGCTAACCAGTGCGTTAGGATTATTTTTATCAGACATTAGGCTTTCATTTTAGGTTTCCGGTTGTTGGTTATTATGCCAAAAACCGAAAAGTTTTGCAGATAAACTCACACTAGGCAGCATATGAACTGCCTAGTGACTTAAGAATCGAAATGAATTAATTACCGAGGCCTTTGCTAGCACTTTTGTTCTCAATTAGCTCGATTTTGTACCCATCAGGGTCTTCTACAAAAGCAATAATTGTACTACCACCTTTGACTGGGCCTGCTTCACGTGTCACATTTCCACCTGCACGGCGGATATCTTCACAGGTCTGAGCGACGTTATCGACACCGAGGGCAATATGGCCATAAGCTGTGCCTAATTCGTAACTATCAACCCCCCAGTTATAGGTGAGCTCAATTACGGCACCTTCACTTTCGTCACTGTAACCCACGAATGCCAATGAATATTTATACTCAGGGTTTTCACTGGTACGCAGTAGACGCATACCGAGAACCTTCGTGTAAAAATCAATTGAACGCTGCATATCCGTCACACGTAACATGGTATGTAGTAAGCGCATAAGAGAACTCCCTTGAATTAACTAAATGAAACTGAATCGTTTTAACGACTAATATAACGTACCTATTATCTTTAACACAATGAAATAGGTTTATTTATTGAACAAATAATAGATATAATCGTATTAGTGGAGTATATCATTAATTGGTGTTTTTAGTTAGGTGATATCAGTATGGCAGAGCAACTCGAGTTTTTTGAAATTCAAAGCCCTTGTCGTGGGATTTGCCAAGCCAATGAGCAAGGTTATTGCCGTGGTTGCTTTCGCTCTAGGGAAGAACGTTTCGGATGGTTAAAATTTACCGATAGCCAAAAGCGTAATATCTTACGTTTATGTCGTCAGCGCTATATTCGTTCAATAGCCGTCAAAACTCAGCAAGATGACTCACCTTCACCTCAACAAGAGCTTTTTTAATTGTTATCAACGCACTCATTCCCCATCAATCTTTTTAATTAAAGTTTTTTAACGACTATTCGTTGAAGCGTAATTAAATTGAAATGAAATTAATAAAACATAGTTAATTACTTCATATATCCTTCAATTAAATTTTAGTTATTCAAAATAATAATAAAATAAGGACAAAGCTACCGAAAATGGCATGATTTTAAGATTAACTATATTTAATTGTTTTTAAAGGAGTAATCGGCAATTGTCTTTTTTATTGTTAATTGTAATTACTATAAGGGTTAAAATAGATAGATTCGAAAGAGGAGTAAGGCTATTCTTATTAACAAGATCATTGATAGTCTATGTGAGTAAATAAAACGATGTTTAATATATAAAATGAGTGGATTTAATGGGTGATTAAAATCACAAATCAAATGATTGACTATGACTATAAATAGGTATTTATCATGGTTTTTTCTAATAATTAGTTGTCATAGCAAGAAGGAGTGAATATATAATTTAAAGAATAATTTATGGGTTGTATATTTGTTGGGCAGAATAGTGTTATATAAGGAGGGAACATTGGAGTCACAAATAGGAGCTGATTTATCACGTGTTGTACGCATGTGGAGATCACTGATTGATCATCGTTTGAAACCACTTAAGCTAACGCAAACGCATTGGATTACGTTACATAATATTAGCCAGCTACCGCCGGAGCAGTCGCAAATTCAACTTGCAAAAGCGATTGGTATTGAGCAACCTTCATTAGTGAGAACGTTAGATCAGTTAGAGGAAAAAAAACTGATTTCTCGTCACACTTGTGCGAATGACCGTCGTGCAAAAAGAATAAAACTGACACCTGAGTCTGAGCCATTTATCAAAACAGTTGATGAGGTAATTGATAATACACGCAAAGAGATTTTAGGAAATATTACACAGGATGAACTGGGTCAGTTATCATTATTGTTACTGAAATTAGAGAAAAATATTTTACGATTACAAGGAGATTTATAATTAGTGAAATTATTAATGAGCTAAGTACATTATTAAACTTTAAATCATTATGACAAGATTAATTATCTATTTTATTGATAGAACTTTTCTTCTGATTTTTTCGCCTAATAAATTAGTATGAAACTAAATTATTGGCTTTATTTATTGTTTGATGATAAATCATTTTTATTTTAACTGATTTATAAGATAGAAGGGTGTTTAAAGTTTACTGCTGTTAACTTGAGTAGCAAGTGATACTTTTTAGATTAATTGTGTTTTGAGGAACAAATCAAACAGCGTAAAAATAATCATTGGAATTTAAGCAAACATTAATATTTGTCAGTTATTTACAGATGTTCAACGGTCTGTTGGTACTGCATAAGATGTCAAATCCAAAGTCCAATAAGGAAGTGAAACTGTAGATGTATGATGACTACACAACAATGGTTTAGGTAACCTTAAAATTAAGAAGATATGTTCACCGGTCAGAATTTTGCCGGTGAACATATACTAAGATTAACGTGGAGAAACAGTGACCGTGCCGCCACTATTTGCAATCATGACACGTTGGCCAGAACGGAAAACACTTGGATCTTGTTTTTGAACGACGACAATGTTTTTGCCGCTATCAAGACGGATCTCTAACTGTACACCTTGGCTTCTATTCAGCGCACCTTGGGCTTCTTGGCCTGCTAAACCACCCGCAATAGCCCCCGCAGCGGTTGCAAGCGTTTTACCAGAGCCGCCACCAATGGTGTTACCCAATAGGCCGCCTAGTACCGCACCACCAATTGCACCGATAACGTTTCCATCATCACCTGCTTGGATAGTAACAGGGCGAGCATTAAGCACAGTGCCGTAAGTCACAGTCTGTACTTGTTTCGCGTCTTTAGCTGAAATAGTATCACCAGAAAGTGTACTGGTATTGACACAGCCAGATAATACAGTGACTGCTACAACACCGACGAAAACTTTCTTAAGCATAATTACTCCTATGAGACTTGCTGTCTGTGGCACTAACATAGCATTGGATTGTTGTTTTAACCATAATCACAATATGAAGATGACCATTATGATGTAGGGCTAAAACGGGTATCAGACTACTGATTTTGTTTTAAACAAAGTGTAAACACTAGGTAAAATATCTCAAAGTAGGAAATATTTCATAAAGTAAGGCACACTTTGTTAAATGTTTCCATTAAATAAATTGACGATACAAATATCATTGTGTGTTAATTGCACAAAAATTGTTCTAATTACCCAATGACGACCCTTGTTTGCATTGATAAATACCTTAGCTTGTTAATTATACTATAACTTATAATTGGCTAGGTAGATATTCGAGCGCCCAAATAACCTTATTGTCGATATTTTAAACGTAAAATCGTCAGGATCCGTGTACTGACTTTTTTTCTGCGAGTCAGCCCGAGAAATTACAATGTGTGGTTGACAAACTCCCCCATCAAAGCACAATCTTTTGAAGCTTAAATTCACAAAGCGTTATGCAACCTAAAGGAACAATAATGATAAAGTCAGGTCGTTATATAGGGATTATGTCAGGAACCAGCTTAGATGGGGTTGATGTTGTTCTTGCAGCGATTAGCGATAAATTTGTTGCTGAGCAATTAAGCATTAGTGTTGCGTTTCCTGTGGAGCTAAAAAAAAGAATTCTTAATATTTGCCAAGGCCAAGAAACCACATTATCTGAAATAGGAAAAATTGACCGTGAATTAGGGTCACTTTATGCCGATGCTGTGAATCAATTATTGGCGAAAGCCGGCATTCCCGCAAAAGATATCATTGCAATTGGTTGCCATGGGCAAACCGTCTGGCATGAACCCGATGGCCCGCAACCTTTTACCACACAACTGGGCGATAACAATAGAGTTGCTGCATTAACAGGCATTACGACGGTGGGGGATTTTAGGCGTCGCGATATGGCCTATGGTGGACAGGGGGCTCCATTAGTACCTGCATTCCACTTGGCAGTATTAGGCCATGCAATAGAAAAAAGAATTATATTAAATATTGGTGGCATATCGAACATTACCGCTTTACTGCCGGGGGCTTATGTCAAAGGTTACGATACCGGGCCTGGTAATATGTTGATGGATACCTGGATATGGCGTCATAAACAGTGTGCATACGATGAAAATGGTCATTGGGCGAGTACAGGTACGGTACATCAACCTTTGCTCAAGGCGATGTTACGTGATCCGTACTTCCGGCGGTCGGCACCAAAAAGCACTGGGCGTGAATATTTTAATATGCAATGGTTAGATAAGCACTTATCTGACTTCCCTGATATTTTGCCTCAAGATGTGCAAGCGACTTTATGTGAATTAACCGCCGCGTCAATTGCCGAGCAGATTTTACTGTGTGGCGGCTGTGAACGTTTAATTGTTTGTGGGGGTGGTGCAAAAAATAGCTTTTTGATGCAGCGCCTAGCGGCTTTGCTTCCGGGGACAGAGGTGGGGCCAAGTGATAAATATGGTTTAAGCGGTGATGATATGGAAGCATTAGCTTTCGCATGGCTGGCTGCTCGAACTATGGCTAATTTGCCGGGGAATCTTGCATCCGTGACAGGCGCTGAACGTGAAACGGTGTTAGGTGCGATTTATCCCGCGAATATCGATGAAAAATAATTGCGTTAAGGAAATAAGTAAACGATGAATGACGCACAAAATTTAGAGTTAGCAGCATTACGCCGTGAATACACGAAAGGTGGTTTAAGGCGATCTGACTTAACGGCAGACCCACTAGATCTGTTTGAGAAGTGGTTAAAACAGGCCTGTGAAGCGAATTTAAGTGATCCTACTGCAATGTGTGTTGCGACTGTTGATGAAACAGGTCAGCCGTATCAACGTATTGTTTTGTTAAAGCACTTCGATGAAAAAGGGTTGGTCTTTTATACCAACATGGGGAGCCGAAAAGCGCAGCATTTAGGAAAAAACAATAAAGTCAGCTTACATTTCCCATGGTACCCACTTGAGCGCCAAGTGAGTTTTTTAGGGGTGGCAGAGCGTTTAAACCCTATTGAGGTCGTCAAGTATTTCCATAGTCGTCCAAAAGATAGCCAGATTGCGGCTTGGGCATCTCAGCAATCATCCAGAATTTCAGCGCGTAGCATTTTGGAAGGTAAATTTTTAGAACTAAAACAAAAGTTCCAAAATGGCGAAGTGCCACTACCGAGTTTTTGGGGTGGTTTCCGTGTGGTATTCAATAGTGTTGAGTTCTGGCAAGGGGGAGCCAACCGGTTACATGACCGTTTTATTTATCAGCGAGACGGGGATGGCTGGAAAATTGATAGATTAGCGCCGTAATTAAATGTTTTTTAGCTGGCACTTCACAGCTAGGCGCTTTATGCTATAGGTTCGTTTACGAAAACTGACAAGCGACACCTACGAGATTGGGTAATCACTCCCAGCTCGAGGTCATTTTACTAAAAATAGATAGACAAAATTCAACTGATGGAGTCATTGATGTCTAGCAATAACCTGATTAAACAATTGCAAGAGCGGGGCCTCGTTGCCCAGGTAACGGATGAGGATGCGTTAGCAGAGAGACTGGCGCAAGGCCCTATCTCTCTCTATTGCGGCTTCGACCCTACCGCCGACAGCTTGCACTTGGGACATCTGGTTCCCTTGCTGTGTTTAAAACGATTCCAACTAGCCGGGCACAAGCCTGTGGCGTTGGTCGGTGGCGCGACGGGTCTGATTGGCGATCCGAGTTTTAAAGCCTCTGAGCGTAAATTAAATACCGCAGAGACCGTCCAAGAATGGGTAGAAAAAATCCGTAATCAAGTATCGCCTTTCCTAAGTTTTGATTGTGGCGATAATAGCGCTAAATTAGCCAACAACTACGATTGGTTTGGTAAAATGGATGTGCTGACTTTCTTACGTGATATTGGTAAACACTTTTCTGTTAACCAAATGATCAACAAAGAAGCGGTAAAACAACGCCTAAATCGTGATGATGTGGGGATCTCTTTCACTGAGTTTGCTTATAACCTGCTGCAAGGTTATGACTTCGCAAACCTCAATAAAGAGCATGGTGTTGAGTTACAAATTGGTGGTTCTGACCAGTGGGGTAACATTACTTCGGGTATTGATTTGACTCGCCGTTTAAATCAAAACCAAGTATTCGGTATGACTGTACCGTTAATCACCAAATCAGATGGTACTAAATTCGGTAAAACTGAAGGTGGTGCAGTCTGGCTTGATCCTAAGAAAACCAGTCCATACAAATTCTACCAATTCTGGATCAATACGGCTGATGCTGACGTCTATCGCTTCTTAAAATTCTTTACCTTCATGGAGTTAAGCGAAATTGATGCACTTGAAGAAGAAGATAAAAACAGCGGTAAAGCGCCACGTGCACAATATGTTTTAGCTGAAAATGTAACTCGACTGGTACATGGTGAAGAAGGTTTAGCCGCGGCGCGTCGTATTACTGAAAGCCTTTTCTCTGGTGCAGTGTCTGATTTGACCGAAGCAGATTTTGAACAACTGGCTCAAGATGGTATGCCATGCATTACACTTGAAAATGGTGCTGACTTACAGCAAGCGCTTGTTGATTCAGAGTTAACGCCTTCACGAGGACAGGCAAGAACAGCAATTAGTTCAAATGCGGTGGCAGTTAACGGTCAAAAACAGACCGATCCAATGTATGTGTTCAGTGATTCTGATCGCCTGTTTGGGCGTTTCACACTGATCCGTCGTGGTAAGAAAAACGACTGCTTAATCAACTGGAAATAACGCTGACGAACCTTTGTCCTACTAGCCCGAGAAGTTCTCGGGCTATTTGTATTCATCATATTTTTCAGATGGCATGATTGACTAAATATATTGAGTTACTGTGAACATACCTGTTTTTATGAACGTTAGTATTGCCTCATTGGTTGGTCACATCTATTTGGAATTATTTTGAATCTATATACGCAATGGTGAATCACTGATTTCGCTTCATTCGATTTAACAATTCCTTGGGTCTTCCATGAAAAGTGTTCTCTCAATTCAATCCCATGTTGTTTTCGGTCATGCAGGAAACAGTGCGGCTGTCTTTCCTATGTGCCGTATGGGCGTCGATGTATGGCCACTCAACACCGTACAATTTTCCAATCATACGCAGTACCCGCAATGGACGGGCACAGTTTTTCCCGCTCAACATTTAACAGAGATTGTTAGCGGCTTAGCTAAAATTCATAAATTAGACATTTGTGATGCCGTCTTAAGCGGTTATATCGGCTCTGCTGAGCAAGGCAATGATATTCTTGCGATTGTCAAACAAGTCAAAGCAGCAAATCCACAGGCGCTCTATTTTTGTGACCCGGTAATGGGGCATCCAGAGAAAGGATGTATCGTTGCTCCAGGAGTCGCTGAGTTTTTATGTCAACAAGCCTTACAAGCTAGTGACATCATCGCACCTAACCTACTTGAGTTAGAAACACTGTCAGGAAAAACCATTGCAACGGTAGAGCAAGCTGTGGAAGCAGCACGTCAATTATGTCGCAAAGGGCCTAAAATTGTTCTAGTCAAACATCTAAGTCGAGCGGGCTACAGAGCCGATCGTTTTGAAATGATTTTAGTCACCGCAGAGCATAGCTGGCATGTGAGCCGACCTTTGGTTGATTTTGGTGAAAAGCAGCCGGTAGGAGTGGGGGATTTGACGAGTGGTTTGATGCTGGTGAATTTATTAAAAGGTGAAAGTTTGCCTAAAGCTTTAGAGCATGTAGCTGCCGCTGTTTATGAGGTGATGTTACAAACCAAAGTAATGGGTGAGTATGAGCTTCAATTAGTTGCGGCGCAGGATAAGATGGTTACACCAGAACATAAATTCTGTGCAACCGCACTTGATTAAAGTGTGCAAACAAATAGAACAGGTAGCGCTCCATTATGGAGCGCTACAGTAAAATCAGATCAAACCTTCAGCAGCTAATGCTTCTTGGACTTTAGGGCGCTTAGCGACTTTATCTCGGTACTCTGTTAAATGTTTCAGATGAGTAATATCAACACCGACGATTTTTGCCCAGTTACTCACAGTAAATAAATAAGCATCAGCAACAGTAAAGCTGTCATCGGCAAAGAAGGCTTTTTTAGCCAGTACATCATCAACATATTGGAATTTTTTGATGAGTGTCGCTTTAGCCATCTCTTTATACTCATCAGGAGTGCCTGGCGTGAATAAAGGTGCAAAATTCTTATGTAGCTCAGTAGAAATAAAATTCAGAGCCTCCAATTGATGGTAGCGTTTCATCGTACCTGCTGGCGCGATTAGATTTCTATCTTGTTTTTGATCAGCGAGATACTGGACGATCACGGCTCCTTCAGTTAGCTGTTCGCCATCATCTAAGATTAAAGTAGGAACTTGCCCTTTCGGGTTGATAGCTAAGAAATCTTCGCCATTTTCGGTTTTCTTCTCTTTTAAATTGACACGCACAATGCTGAAATCCAGCCCTGTTTCGCGCAAGATAATGTGAGGGGAAAGGGAACAAGCACCGGGAGCATAATACAATTTCATCATAAAACTCCTAAATAGTTATATTGGCAATCAGCAGACTAATATCATCCATAGTATATCATGACGCATGAGAAAGCATTTGCTTTAAGATGTCAGTATTTATTCGTTTTAGAATAGGCAGATGATTAGATGTAACTTTAGTAAATAATTAAGACTAATGCCTTATCTTTTATTGTGTGGAACTTGTTAGGATCCGCGTTCAAAATCAGCTATCACAGAGTCGCCACTTTATAACGTTAGGCTTGTAACATGGAAAGTATGTGTAACAAATTAAAAATATTAAATAAACTTGATAACGTATTAATGGCGCATACGCCTAATCAGAGTACTGGATTTAAGCGTTTTATTTTAGAATTTTGGTTTTTTGGCTTAATCAATGCACGCTCATGCTTATTTGCGGGCTTCTTTTTTTTAGCATTGTTTCTTGTTCCTGTTAAAGGGCTATTTGGTTTACCTCGCTATGATATTTTACTGGTGTTTGCAGTACTATTTCAGGCTTTTCTTGTTTGGTCAAAGTTAGAGACTTGGGATGAGCTAAAAGCGATTTGTGTTTTCCATTTAGTGGGGTTTATCATGGAGTTGTTTAAAACTTCAGCGACAATAGCCTCGTGGCAATACCCCGATGAAGCCTATAGTAAACTGTGGGGAGTTCCTCTATTTACAGGATTTATGTATGCGGCTGTTGGTAGCTATATTATTCAGTCGTGGCGTTTTTTTAAAGTGCGTATTGAGCATTACCCACCTTATTGGATGGCAACATTGGTGGCTTTAGCGATATACATTAATTTTTTTAGCCATCATTATATTGATGATTACCGTTGGTATTTAACGGCTTTTATTTTTGGCCTATATGCACGTAGTACCGTTTTTTATACTCCCTTAGATAAAGAGCGGCGAATGCCATTATTACTTGCGTTTATGCTGATCGGCTTTTTTATTTGGTTAGCGGAAAATTTCGGAACCTTTTTTGGGGTTTGGCAATACCCGAACCAAATTGGTGCGTGGTCGGTTGTGCATGCAGGGAAGTGGGGAGCTTGGTCTTTATTAGTCATTGTGACTTTTACGATTGTCGTTCATCTTAAACATATTAAGGCGAATGTCACAATCGCTCGTTAAATGCGGTTGTTTTTAAAAGCAAAACGCCATCCGGAGATGGCGTTTGTCATCAATCAACTAAAACTTATTTAAGTTCCAGTTCATTCATTGCGGCAATGCTGAAACCACCATCAACATGTACGACTTCACCAGTAATACCTGCTGCAAGATTTGAGCTTAGGAATGCCGCTGTATTACCCACGTCTTCGATAGTGACTGTACGACGAATTGGCGTTACAGCTTCGCAGTGTGCCAGCATTTTACGGAAGTCTTTGATACCTGATGCCGCGAGTGTACGGATTGGGCCTGCTGAAACCGCGTTGACACGGATACCTTGAGGACCCATTGCATTTGCCATATAACGAACGTTAGCTTCTAAAGAGGCTTTAGCAAGACCCATTACGTTATAGTTAGGAATAGCGCGCTCAGCACCTAAATAGGTAAGCGTCAGTAAAGAAGCATCTGGGTTTAGCATGTTACGGCATGCTTTTGCCATCGCAACAAAACTGTATGCACTGATATCGTGAGCGATACGGAAACCATCACGTGTTACCGCGTCAACATAATCGCCGTCAAGCTGATCTGCTGGTGCAAAGCCGATTGAGTGGACAAAGCCATCAAATTTAGGCCAGGATTTTCCTAATTCAGCAAACATAGCGTCAATACTTGCATCAACAGCAACATCACACTCAAGAACGATGTTAGAGTTTAAAGATGCAGCAAACTCTTCGACACGAGGTTTTAATTTTTCGTTTTGATAAGTGAACGCCAGTTCAGCGCCTTGTTCATGCATTGCTTTAGCAATACCGTATGCAATTGATAATTTACTGGCAACGCCAGTGATTAGAATGCGTTTGCCGGTTAAAAAACCCATAGCATTATCCTTGTTTATTTTCTATTGAAAACGCGAATATAACAGAAGACACCGTGTCTTGGGTAGTTTTCGCATTTTTTATTGACGAATCGTCGATATCTTACCATGTATTGCATAAAGAAGGGTATTTTGCTGTTCTCCTCGGAGCAGTCAAATATCCTGTCGCCATGCGTCAATGGATAAAGGTTCGCCGAAATGGCTCTCAATCAATCGACGGGTGACATCATGAAGTGGTGACGCTAGCACTTCAGCAGTATTTCCGCGCTCGACGACAACCCCTTTATCCATGACTAACATTTTATCGCTAATATGCTTCATCATTCCTAAATGCTGCGTGACATAAATGTAAGCAATATCCTGCTTTGCCTGCAACTCCAACATCAGATTGATAATTTGTGAACGCATTGACATATCTAAGGAGGCCAATGCTTCATCCGCAATAATAATTTCAGGCTGTAAAATTAGCGCTCTTGCCAATGCGACACGCTGCTTTTGGCCTGACGCAAGCATATGAGGGTAATATTCTGCATGATCGGCCAATAGACCCACTTGGCGAAGCGTTTGAATAATACGGCGCTCTCGCTCAATACCGGTCAGTTCCGTGTTCAGCTTTAGTGGTAACTCAAGGGTTTGACCAATACGTTGGCGAGGGTTTAGCGAGGTGCTGGGATCTTGGAATATCATACGGATACGCTGGCTACGGTAACTGTAGTCACCATAACTGAGGCGGTGACCGCGGATCATAATCTCGCCTGCGGTCGGCTCCGTGACGCCGGATAACATACGAGCAAGGGTTGATTTCCCCGAACCGTTGGCACCAATAATGGCTAATGTCTGGCCTGCCTGTAAGTTAAAGCTCAATGGTTTCACCGCTTCTAATTCATAACGGCGGAATAGCCCCTCGCGAAAACGAAAAGTTTTGGTGAGATTGCGAACCTCAAGTAACGTTTCCATCAGGATGGTTCCTCCGTATTTAGCGGATAATGACAGGCAAACAGATGGTTTTTGATATTACGTAGAGGTGGAGCCACGATACATGTCCGTTGTGCATAAGGGCAGCGGGGGCCAAGGCGACAGCCAATTGGAAGATGTTCCAGCGATGGGATGGCGCCCGGAAGGGTATTTAATCGGCCTTTATGGGGAATCGGGCTTTCAAAATCAGGTATTGAACGAATCAGTGCTTGTGTATAGGGGTGGCGAGGGCGTTGCAAAATATCCTCTGGTGTTGCGCTTTCAACAGTTTGACCACAATAAAGCACGTTAATTCTATCCACGAGTTTTGACATCATTTCCATATCATGGCTGATCAACAAGATAGTCATATTATTGTTTTGATTAAGCTTATCGAGCAGTCGGAAAATTTGTGCTTGGGTAGTGGACTCCATCGCATTGGTTGGCTCATCGGCTATCAATAAACGTGGCTGATTCGCAATTGCAATGGCTATCATGACTTTTTGGCATTCACCATCAGTAAGTTCATAAGGGTAGCTACGCATAATGTCTTTATGATCTTTGATCCCCACGCGGTGTAATAATTCGATGGCTCGGCGCTTACGCCAATTAAAACGTTGCCACCAACGACCTTTATAAGTCCAGCCTGGGATAGCCTGTATCAATTGCTTGCCAATATTTTCGGCGGGGTCGAGACAAGATTGCGGCTCTTGGAAAATCATCGAAATATTATGACCGATCAACCGACGACGCTTACGAGGGCTAAGTTTAAGTAAGTCAATATCTTGGAAGCGAAAGCGGTCGGCGGTAACACGGATATTATCTTTGGTGACGCCACAAATGGCTTTGGCAATGAGGCTTTTACCTGAGCCAGACTCACCAACTAAGCCACGGACTTCCCCCTCAGTAAGGGTCATCGAAATACGGTCAACGGCTTTGACTGGGCCGTTGGCTGTCATAAATTCAATGGTCAAATTGCGGATGTCTAACAATGGCATTATTCAACCCCCGCATTGATTGCTCGGTGTAAGCCATCACCGAGTAAATTGACGAATAAGACACTTATCATAATTGCTGCACCGGGCAAAATGACTGACCAAGGGGCGACATAGATAAGCTCTAAACTATCCCCTAACATGGCTCCCCACTCAGAAGAGGGCAACTGTGCACCCAGATCAAGAAAGCCCAGCGCGGCAATATCCAAAATAGCGATAGAAAGTGCTCTCGTCAGCTCTGTTACTAAGATTGGGGTAATGTTAGGTAATACGGTATACCACAAAATAAAAATATTTGATGCGCCGTCAAGCCTAGCAGCAACAATATACTCTTTATCTAGCTCATCGTGAACAGCAACATAAATTGTTCTCACCATGCGAGGGATCAGGGCTAAGCAGATTGCGAGCATAGCATTTTGTAAACTCGCGCCCATGAATGCAACCACGATAATGGCAAGTAACAAAGACGGGATGGATAACAATGTATCAAGTATATGGTTGAAAACCGCTGATTTTAAGCCCCGTGTCATCCCTGCTAGACAGCCTAATATCAGGCCTATTAGGGTGGCAATAAAAGTGATTAATAATGCCGCGCCGAACGTCGATTTTGTGCCCAAAATGAGGCGGCTTAGGATATCCCTGCCGAGGTCGTCAGTACCTAGGAAAAAGGCAACATTACCATAGTGAGACCAAGAAGGCGGTAATAATTGGTAACCTAAGAATTGCTGATCGATGGTATAGGGCGCGATATAAGGGCCAATAAAAGAGAGCGCCAATAAAAATAGCACGCCATAGAAACCGATCATCGAGAGAATATCAGATGAAAAAATATTCCAGACAACCCGCGTAGGGGAAGGCATCTTCTGTTCACGATAAAAATTATCTGAGGACATACCAATCCTTATGTTTTAACGGATCCATCATTGCCCCTAAAATATCAGACAGTACGTTAACGGTAATCACTAAGGCCCCAATCAACATGACGCCAGCAGAAATAGCAGAGTAGTCTTGTTGGCGGATGGCGGTGACTAACCAACGCCCCAGTCCTGGCCAGTTAAATACCAATTCGGTCACCATGGTCAGTGTTAACATGGTAGAGAATTGTAGGCCTAATTTAGGGATAATTGGCGGGATCGCATTGTGGAAAATATGACGACGGATAATGGTAAGTCGTGATAACCCACGCGTTGCAGCCGCTTTAATGTAATTTTCACTGGCTATCTCTTCAGTACTATTTCGAACTAAACGAATGACCTCGGTAGTCGGAGCCAGAGCCAGTGTTAATACAGGTAAAATCATATGTTCGAGTACGTTTATGATCATTTGTTGGCGATAAGGTGAGTCGGAAAGCCAAGCATCAATTAATGCAAAACCTGTAACAGATTTTAGATTATAGAGAAGATCAATACGCCCAGACACTGGCAGCCAGCCTAATCGTAGTGAGAAAAACAGTGTCAAGACTAACGCTAACACAAAGACGGGTACAGAAAAGCCAAGTAATGCAAAGGTGCTGATTGCAATATCCGCGGGTTTATTTCGCCAAAAGGCGGCAATCATCCCTAAAGGAATACCGACGATCAGGGCAAACATAAAGGCTAAAATACACAATTCCATTGTTGCAGGGAACGTGTCTTTTAATTGCTCTGTAATGGGTTCACCATTAATACTGGAAACGCCAAAATCAAAGTGGAGTAGACCATCGAAATAAAATAGATAAGCATCAATAAGCGATGCGCCGCTTAAAGGCGCATTAGGCGTGAAATAGCTGAGGCTAAAGCTCACCAAAGAGAGAAAAAAAACGGTGACTAACAGCAAAAGTAAACGACGCAGCGAATAGATGATCATGGTTACTGTTCCTGTTTATGACCTGTTTTTTGGCTATTTTCATTCATATCTCTGTACACGCCTGCAAATGAAGTATTACCAAATGCACTGATCACGAGGCCCTTCATATCAAAGCGATAGGCTTGCAAACGTAAAGAGTAAGCGAGAGGTAAAACAGGCAAATTATCGCTCAGTAGCTGTTGGGCTTGATGATAGTAATCAATACGGGCGGCAAGTTGCTCCGTTAACAGTGCTTTATGCAGTATTTCGTCAAAAGCAGGGCTGCACCAATGACTTAGGTTGGTTTGAGAAGCTATCGCGGCACAACTCAGCAAAGGACGGAAGAAACTGTCTGGGTCGTTACTGTCGGTCGCCCAACCCGCTAAAGTCATATCATGGGAGCGATCCATTAATTGGTTCTCTTGAAAACGGCCTTCGACAGAGCGAATATTCATGATAATGCCTACTTGCGCCAAATCAGCTTGGATAAGTTCAGCCATTTTTAATGGGCTAGGGTTATACGATTGTGATGAAACAGGCACCCAAAGGTCAAGTTGCAAGTTTTCAAGTCCTAGCTCTTGTAACATTTTTTTGGCTAACTCGGGGTTATAATCAGTCACTTTGGCTTGATTATCATAGGCCCAAGAAGCTCGAGGCAAAATCGAAGCGGCAGTTTCTGCTGTGCCGTAGTAGATAGATTGCATCAAGCGATCATTATTAATGGCATAAGCGATGGCTTGGCGCACTTTGAGTTGGTCCAAAGGGGGCTTGCTGGTATTGAAAGCCAAATATGCGATATTCATGCCTGAACGCATTGATAGGCGTAGACGTGGGTCATCACGTAACACTGACAATTGGCTGGCGGCAGGGTAAGCCAACACATCGCATTCGCCAGTAAGCAATTTTGAGATTCTCCCCGTACCGCCAGCGCCCATATCAATAACCACCTCTTTCATGCGAGGTTCACCCTTCCAGTAGTTATCATTACGAAACAGACGGACAAATTGGCCTGCTTGATAGTCATCAAGGCGAAATGGTCCGGTGCCGACAGGGCGCCAATCAATCATCTCTTGGCGATTAATTTGAGCGAGGTGATCGGCATATTCAGCCGATAAAATAGGCGCATAGTGGGTCGCTAAGTGCCATAGAAAAGAAGCATCAGGGGCATTCAGACGGAATTCAACCGTATAATCATTTAATTTACGAATACTTTGTACGCTATTGGCAAATTGCAAACTATCAAAATAGGGGTAGTGACCGCCATTAATGTAGTGATAAGGATGATTAACTTCAAACATGCGAGCGAAGCTAAAAACAACATCATCGGCATTCATATTACGTGTTGGAGTAAACCACGGTGTTTGTTGAAATTTGACATCTTTACGCAGTGTTAATCGATAAGTTGCGCCATTATCCAGTACCTCCCAGCGTGACGCCACTTCCGGAATTAACCGATAGGTAAAAGGGTCAACATCTAGCAGGCGATCATAAATTTGCGCTGCCAAGGGGTCGACAATTAGGCCACTACTGACTAACTGGGGATTGAAAGTGGTAACAATGCCATTAACACAATAGATAAAACCGTTTTGACGGATGTTTTTGGGAACATCATTCGCCGCAGTATCCTGATATGACACATCGTTAGCCTGAGCGACCAGTGAAAAAGTAAATAGAAGCCAAAGAATTATTAAGCGCATAGCACTGATATCGTTAACCTTAAATATCCTATTGTAGCGTAAAAAGGGGCTGACAGGATATAAGCAAAAATAGTGTTTATTTTTAGGACAAGCAGGGCCGTCATGAATAGAAAACAGTCTGAAAAAGGAAAATAATATTATTAAAATTCATCTAATTATAATTAAATGAGAAAAAATCTCATTAAACCGCTTTACAAATGGTACTGATAACTATTATCATTCGCTTTGCCTCCTAAGCAAAAAGCTTGTGGTCAGGCATGACATTGCTCACATTGCTTCCAGTGTTTTTTTATAGCCAGCATGGGTGCTGGCTTTTTTTTATCTCAAAATAGATAGATTATACATATCAAAACGGATAAGGGTCGGCTAGTGTATTAACCCAACGGCTTGTAAATCCTTTTCTTCAACATTGCCTTGTAAAGTACACATAATTTTAACCGTGTTATTTTCCTTGTTGGCTTCGATAAAAAACAGTTTTTCAGCGGAATCACCAACAGGGATCAGGCCGCTAACTGGCGTGAGGTTTTTTTGCCAAGGTTCAGAAATCGCATTTCGCATTTTTGAATTGGCGACAAAATAGCCAGCCCCTTCAATCAGGGGGATGTGCTGAGATAAATGTTGAATGACATCTTGTTCTGGCATGGATGTTTCAAACCCCCAGTAATAAAACCTTCCCCCAATCCGGTTATTAGAAATTTCTTTATAACGCTCAAGATCAATAGCAATGGCAATAAAGTGGGTAAGTTCTAAACCATCTTTAGTGGTGTATTGCAAAGGAATATTGATGCCTGATTGACTAAATAATTCAGCGATAGTGATATTTTGGGGGATCATTGCGAATTCTTGGTTATGTTTTATCTCTTCAAAAAAACGACTATCGCATGCAGAAAGTGCTTTTATAATACCGATTGCATGTGCAGAGTAAGTGCAACTTATCAATAAAGAGAATAAAATCATTTTTTTTATGATAGCCATTTTATACCCTCAAAAATATAGCCATAAACAGTGACAAAACGGTCAATGACAAGTAACGTATAAAATAAAAATTAAGTGATTAGCTTTCGTAATGTTAATTAAATTAAACTCAGTTAACTTGATAGCTCTACTTGCAGTTTATTTCACACTTATTAGATGTACGTATATTTACTAATCGAGATATTAGCCATTTATCCTTTAATGTAATAGTAGAGTGATATATGAAGATTAACAATATTTAAAAAATCACATCGGCTATTTTAGTTCGGTCATTATTTATCTACTCAATTATGTTGTACACAACAAATAAAAATATACGTTCTTACTCCCCCTACGAATAATACTATTAATAGGGAGAAAAGATAGTTTATGGATTAATCACTCATTAATTGCAAATGTAGCTACTATTGCCGAGAAATAGCATTTAAGTACTGTTAAAGACAATCATGCCATGTTCAGTCAGCTTCGTTTTGACGTTGACTGAAATGGATATTTAACACCATAAGAGATAAATAACAGAGCTTTCAATTTATTTTAGTATCATATCGATTTAATTATTAGTTGATAAATTATCAAGATTAATTTGATGTTTTTTAATTAACCCACGTAGCTGATCATAACTTAGAGATAACCGCTGAGCGGCTTTACGCTGATTAAATTGGCTCTGTTGTAAAGCTTGCTCAAGTAATTGTTTTTCACTTTGCTGCTGCCAAAGGCGTAAATCACATGGCAAAGAGGGTAATGATATTTTTTGCTCTGGTATCTTTTCAGGGTTTGAGAGGGCGGCGAGTTTCTCACCAAAAGGGTCAAAAATAATTGTTTCAACAGGCGCATCATTATCTTTATGCCGATAAACGGAACGCTCAACCACATTTTTTAATTCACGAATATTACCCGGCCACGGATATTGCTCTAACGCTTGCTGTGCTTTTGGACTAAAGCCGCTGAAATATGGGCGTTTGAGTTCACCACACATTGCGATGGCAAAATGTTCGGCTAAGAGCATGATATCGGACACTCGCTCACGTAAAGGTGGAATACGGATCACTTCAAAGGCTAACCTATCGAGTAGATCTGCCCGAAAGCGGCCCTCTTTTGCCAATTCAGGTAAATTTGCATTTGTCGCACACACTAAACGCACGTTGACTTTCAGAGATTGACTGCCACCAACACGTTCAAGTTCGCCATATTCAATAACACGAAGAAGCTTTTCTTGTACGGACATAGGCGCAGTAGCAAGTTCATCGAGGAACAGCGTGCCTTTATCTGCCCGTTCGAAACGACCTTGATGGCGTTTTTGAGCGCCCGTAAATGAGCCTGCTTCGTGGCCAAATAATTCAGAATCTAGCAAATTCTCATTGAGTCCACTGCAATTTAGGGAGATAAAGGGTTCTTGCCAACGAGGAGAAAGGTAGTGTAGGCGATCGGCAATTAGCTCTTTACCTGTACCGCGCTCACCAATGACTAATATGGGTTTATTTAGTTGAGCCAGTTCAGACGTCCGTTCAAGTACATCTAAAAAGTTAGATGAGTTACCAATAATTGTATCATTAGTGTTTTTCATGGTTATTTTTACCAATAGTTGGTTTTGTTGGCCTATTTAAAATATAGTCTAGATTGACGCTAATGAATACAAAAATAATTTATTGGTTATAATTCAAATTGTTATGTATTTTTATGAAAGTTGGCACGCTGATTGCACTAAATTAATCGTAATAGAAGGAATGTCCTTGTCACAACGTTATGTGGCGGATGAAAACAGTTAAACGGAGCATCACGTATTGGTTGGAAGCCAAAATCGGGTTGAGGCTCTACTGAATGATAAAATCCATCAAGAGGAAATAAATAATGGGTATTTTTTCACGTTTTGCCGATATCATTAATGCAAATATCGCATCTTTGCTGGACAAAGCAGAGGATCCGCAAAAAATGATCCGCCTGATGATTCAGGAAATGGAAGACATGCTAGTTGAAATCCGTTCGACATCGGCTCGTACTTTAGCGGAGAAAAAAGGTTTAGAGCGTCGTATCGAAATGGGCGAAAAGCAAGTCGCTGATTGGCAAGAAAAAGCGGAATTGGCTCTTGTGAAAGATAAAGAAGATCTTGCGCGTGCCGCATTGATTGAAAAGCAAAAAGTCAACTCAATGGTTGATACCTTAAAACATGAGCTTATTATTGTTGAAGAGACGCTAACGCGCTTGAAAGGTGAAATCACTGAGCTTGAAAATAAATTGCAAGAAACGCGCGCTAAACAGCAATCCATGATGGTGCGTTTAGAAGCGGCACAATCTAGCCGTAATGTTCGTCGTCAACTCGATAGTGGTAAGTTAGACGAAGCAATGGCACGTTTTGAGCAGTTCGAACGCCGTATTGACCATATGGAAGGTGAAGCTCAGAGCTACGGTATTGGTAAACAAAAATCATTGGAACAACAATTTGCTGAATTGAAAGCAGATGATGAAATTAGTGAACAATTAGCGGCATTAAAGGCTAAAATCAACACTAATAAAGAACAGTAATTTTGTAATCCCTAAACCTTAGCGTAGCGAATGGCTGCGCTAGGGAAGGCGGATACCACCATTTGATATAAGGAAATGTGATGGGCTATGTTTTTCTGTCTCTCGTACTGATTGTTTTTCTCATTTTTATTCTGCCGTTTTGGTTGTGGTTACACTACAACAAACAGAATAACAGGCAGGGGAGCCAGCTAACAGAAAATGAAATCCAACGTTTAACTCAGCTTGCAGAGCAGACACAACGTATGCAACAGCGCATTAAAACGTTGGAAGATATTCTGGATGCGGAACATCCTAATTGGAGGCAAAAATAATGACCGATTTTCGCAATCGCCAATTATATCGATTAACTGACCGTCGTGTTTTTGGCGGAGTGTGTGCCGGTATCGCACAATTTTTTGATTTACCGGTTGCCTTAGTCAGGGTGATTGCCATATTGGCACTCTTTATGAGCTTCGGGTTAACACTGGTCTTATATATCGTCATGTGTTTTGTGTTACCTAAAGCTCCAAGTGGTTATCAAGGTCAAGATGTTAGTGTTGAAGTTTCAAAACTATTTAATGAAATTGATGCACAGTTAAAATCAGGTGAACTACGCTTACGCCAAATAGAGCGCTATGTCACCTCAGATACCTATACCGTTAATAGTAAGTTTCGTCATTTATAATTAATGTGCGCCCTCACATTTCGGGGAATAAGACTTTTGTTTTATTCCCTAAAATGTCTATCCAACGCTTAAATTCATGCGGTGGCACTATGCAAACGAATATTAAACGTAAACTCAAACAACAAGCCAAAAAACAAGCACTCAGTAAAGGGTTGAAGATAGTTGCAACACTTGCCATAACTTATGGGCCAGGAGGTATTCTTGGCAAAATACTCAAAATAGTAGGCAGTAAGTGGGTCATCGGTTATTTAACAAAACGGATAGTAAAATAATCGTATAAAATACAGTGGTTATTGATTGAACCGTATAAAAACAAATTGCACTCAACAAATTAGTGATGCTGAATTTATGCTAAATTAGGCATCAATAATATTTGAGCGAGTGGGAGAAATATGAAACGGCTGCAAAATGAATTGACGGATTTGGTGAATCGTAGTGTCGATCGCCATGTTAGGCTCGCCGTAACTGGGCTGAGTCGTAGTGGAAAGACAGCATTTATTACTTCTCTTGTAAATCAGCTATTAAATGTAAATAGTGGTGCGCGTTTACCGCTATTTTCAGCCGCACGAGATAACCGTTTACTGGGTGTAAAACGGATACCGCAACGTGATTTTTCGATCCAGCGCTTTACGTATGATGAAGGGATCGCACAATTATATGGTCATCCCCCTCAATGGCCAACGCCGACACGCGGTGTCAGTGAAATACGCTTGAAATTACATTATCGCTCAGAAGACTCATTTTTTCGTCATTTTGTTGATAACTCTTCTTTATATCTGGAAATTATCGATTATCCAGGGGAATGGTTACTCGACCTTCCTATGCTTGATCAAAGCTACTTAGAATGGTCTTCTCAAATGAAGACCTTACAAAAAGGGGAGCGAGGTAAGCTTGCGCAAGCATGGTTAACATTATGTGAGTCATGTGACCCACTCGCACCCGCCGATGAAAATTTACTCGCGGCAATTTCCACGGCCTACACCACGTATTTAGAAGAGTGTAAAGCGCAAGGCCAACATTTTATTCAACCCGGACGTTTTGTACTTCCAGGGGAGCTTGCTGGAGCGCCAGCATTACAGTTTTTTCCATGGCCGAATATCGAAAAATATGGTGAGAAAAAACTGGCGCAAGCCGATAAGCATACCAACATTGGTATGCTACAGCGTCGCTATCAATATTACTGTGAGAATGTTGTAAAAGGCTTTTATAAAGACCATTTTCAACGGTTTGATCGGCAAATTGTTCTGGTGGACTGTTTACAACCTTTAAACAGTGGTCCGGACGCATTTAACGATATGCGCATGGCTCTGACACAGCTAATGCGTAGCTTCCATTATGGTAAACGAACGCTACTAAGACGTATGTTTTCCCCCTGCATAGATAAGCTGCTATTTGCTGCAAGTAAGTCTGACCATGTCACGCCAGATCAACATGCTAACCTAGTGTCGTTATTACAGCAGTTGGTCCAAGAGGCTTGGCAAAACGCAGCATTCGAAGGAATTAGCATGGATTGTATTGGTCTTGCGTCTATCCAAGCCACAGAGAGTGGTATTGTTGATTATCAAGGTGAAAAGCTGCCAGCATTAAAAGGGGAACGTTTGAGCGATGGTCAATCGATGACATTCTATCCAGGGGAGGTTCCAAAAAGGCTTCCGAGTGAAGTCTTTTGGCAAAAGCAGCGGTTTGAGTTTGAAAACTTCCGTCCTCGGCAAACACCGTTAGATCAGCCGTTACCTCATATTCGGATGGACAGTGCACTAGAGTTCTTGTTGGGAGATAAATTGAAATGAATGAACCAATCAAACAACGAGTTGATTTTTCCGAAGAAGATATAGCAGCAGAGGCTGAAAAACTCAGAAAAGCACGCCACTTTGATCCGCAAGAGCAACATAAATTTACGCCCGTAGAAATTGAGGCCGAGCAAGATGAGCAAGAAGGTGAGGTTGAAAGTTTAATTAACGAAGCGCTTAAGCCTAAAAGGAGTTTCTGGCGTAGGCTAGTCGGAACGGCAGTTGGGATTTTTGCTGTGAGTGTGATGGCTCAGTTAGGTATCTGGATCCACACGTCATGGGTCACGCAAGATTGGACTGCATTGGGTACAGCAGCCGCAGGAGGACTAATTGTCGTTGCAGGTGTCGGATCAATTGCCACAGAATGGCGGCGTCTATATCGCTTAAAAGAGCGGGCTCAAGAGCGTGATATTGCAAGGGAATTGCTACACAGCCATGGCATGGGGCAAGGGAAAGTTTTTTGTGAAAAACTGGCAAAACAGTCGGCACTTTCGGAGCAGCATCCCGCAGTGCAACGTTGGCAGGCTACGATACAGGAAACACACAATGACCGTGAAGTGGTTGAGTTGTATAGCAAATTAGTTCAGCCGATTCTTGATGAACAAGCACGTAAAGAGATCAGCCGCTCGTCGGCCGAGTCTGCTCTGATGATTGCGGTCAGCCCACTTGCCATTGTTGATATGGCATTTATTGCATGGAGAAATATTCGCTTAATTAATAGAATTGCTGCAATTTACGGCATTGAATTAGGGTATTACAGCCGCATTCGACTCTTTCGAATGGTATTAATTAACATTGCTTTTGCCGGAGCGTCAGAGCTGATCCGTGAAGTGGGTATGGACTGGTTATCGCAAGATATTACGGCTCGTTTATCTACTCGTGCCGCACAAGGCATTGGTGCAGGGCTATTAACCGCCAGATTAGGGATTAAAGCGATGGAGTTGTGTCGCCCATTACCGTGGATTGATGATAAACCGCGTTTAGCTGATTTCCGAGGGCAACTGCTGAGCCAAATAAAAAATGCGGTTCCGAGCAAAAAAGACGCTAAATAAAAGTCTCATCGCTGGCAGGTGTGATTGACAGTAAAGTACACTTGCCAGCCTAAAAACAGAAAGTGGTTATCTCTACAACCATCCCTGATTATTACTTATTGTCGTAATAGCAATTTTGCCATTTTCCCACGTTGTAAATTATTAGTGTCAACAATATGTGACACATGTGCTGTATTCTTACCGTAAATCAAGCTAAAATATTAGATCTATATTGTTTCTGCTAAAGGTTTTTATCCATGCGCCTCGAAGTGACTTGCCAAGACCGTATCGGTCTAACTCGTGAATTGCTTGATTTATTGGTCCTACAGAATATTGATCTTAAAGGCATTGAAATATCGGCGCAGAGACGGATATACCTCAATTTTACGCCTGTTGATTTTCAGGTGTTTAGCACGTTAATGGCAGAAATTCGTCGTATTAATGGCGTAATTGATGTACGTCGTATCTTTTTCATGCCGTCTGAGCGGGAGCATAAGGCGGTGTGGGCGCTATTAAACTCATTCCCTGAACCAGTTTTATCCATCGATAATAAACTAAACATTGAATTGGTTAACCCAATGTCATTACAAATTTTTGGCGTGGATGAAACCAAGATAAAACAAAAGACTTTCTCGCAACTGGTTAGTAACCATGGTTTACAACGTTGGTTTGAGCGAGAAGAGCCTGAGCCTTATACGGAAAGAGTAACCGTAAAAGGAAATGACTATTTAATGCAAGTCACGCCAATCATCTTAGCGGATGAAAATGGCAAGTCACACTGTACTGGTGCTGTTTTATTACTAAAATCAATAGCGATATTAGAAAAACAGCGCAAGCAAATTGTGGGTGCAGATGTGGATGGTTTTGACCTTATCGTTGCCAGTAGCCCCGCCATGTCACATGTTGTCGAACGTGCTAAACGTATCGCAATGTTAGATGAGCCTTTATTGTTAGTTGGGGAAACGGGAACAGGTAAAGATATGCTAGCCAAAGCGTGTCATTTGCATAGTGCACGCGGTAGTGCGCCATTTTTAGGGCTGAATTGTGCTTCAATGCCTGATGATGTGGTCGAAAGTGAATTGTTTGGTTATGCAGCAGGGGCATATCCGAATGCCTTAGATGGGAAAAAAGGGTTCTTTGAACAGGCAAACGGTGGCACGGTATTATTGGATGAAATTGCGGAAATGTCACCGCAAATGCAGATAAAACTATTGCGTTTTCTGAATGATGGAACATTTAGGCGCGTCGGTGAAGAGCGAGAAGTGAAAGTGGATGTGCGGGTCATTTGTGCCACACAAAAGAACCTGCCAGAGCTCGTTGCACAGAAAAAATTTAGGGAAGATTTATATTATCGCTTAAATGTTTTGAGCTTAACTATTCCTCCTTTACGTGAAAGACAAGAAGATATCTTGCCGCTAACCGAAGTTTTTGTCGCGAATTTTTCTAAAGAGTTAAATATCCCTAAACCTCGATTAGCACCTTCCTTAGTTGATTATCTAAGCCGCTATTATTGGCCTGGTAATGTAAGGCAGTTACGAAATGCCATTTATCAAGGCTTAACTCAATTAGAAGGGGATGTCCTCAATTCACATGATATTGATTTGCCAGAAATAGATAATTTACCAACGGTGGCTGTTGACTCTTTAAATGGTTCGTTAGATGAAATAACAAAACGTTATGAGGCATCGGTACTCGCACGTTTATATCGTGATTATCCAAGTACACGGAAGTTGGCAAAACGCCTTGACGTTTCCCATACCGCGATTGCGAATAAGTTACGCGAATATGGATTGAGCCAGAAAAAAGAGCAAGAATAACTTTTTTTGATGAAAATGTGATCGTTGGCGATGATTTCATCACTGCGGGTATTTTTTAGCACAAAAAGCAAACTATACTGAGAATAACTGGATATTCATTTGAAAAACGTTAAAGCTGTATTTTGATTGATGATAACCGATATCGCAAGGCCGCCCGTGTGCCTGCAAGGAGTTGCTATGGATCAATTCGCTCTTAACTTTATTGTGAATACAAAACTACGTGAGTATCTCAATCAACGTCATTATAAAAATGATATGTTTGAGTCAGCGGCCTCGGCTGCTGAGTTATATTTGATGAATAGAGCGGCAGCCCGCTATTTAGAAAAACGCCATCGTTTCACATGGGAAGCCCTTGTTAAAAATGGCAATAAACCCCGTGATCTTATTATTGATATCCTCACATCCTCATGCCCCGCAAATAAAGAGCAGGCAATGAAAATCCTCAGTTGTTGTTCTCACTCGTTAGTCAATATGATGAGCGAAAATAAACTGTTTGCGAGTTTAGTGAATGCTAAACAGGGCAAGCCACTGAATTGGCTCTATGTGGAATAGTTGATGGGAATAAGCAGCCAGTTTTTAGGCTGGCTGCTATTGAGGATTACTTCAATGCAGCAAGTGCTTTGTCGTAATCAGGTTCTTCAGTGATCTCTGGAACTAACTGGCTATAAATCACTTTATCATTCTCGTCTAATACGACAACAGAACGTGCTGTTAACCCTTTTAGTGGGCCACTCGTCATCGCAACGCCATAGTTTTTGGCAAACTCAGGGTGACGGAAAGTAGAAAGAGTGACAACGTTGTCTAAACCTTCTGCGCCACAAAAACGTGCTTGTGCAAAAGGCAAGTCAGCAGAAATACACAGGACAACAGTATTGTTGAGGTCATTGGCGAGTTGGTTAAATTTGCGTACAGATGCAGCGCAAACACCAGTATCAACACTTGGGAAAATGTTCAGAACTTTACGTTTACCTTTGTAACTTTCCAATGTTGCTTCAGAAAGGTCTTTAGTCACTAAGGTAAATGCTTTTGCTTGATGGCCAGGTTGTAAAAATACACCATCAACGGTGACTTCATTACCTTTTAACTTGACGGACTGTGACATATTATTTTCTCCCATATATGAGCAAGTTTGTGAAACTACGAATATTATTATTGATGAGCTTGCTAGCGACCAAGCTAGCACTAGATGAATTCAATAGCAACATAACACAACCAATTTGCTTTGATTGCTAATTAAGTGCTTATCTCATTATTTTAAATCAAGTGATTTTCCATGGGGAAAGCACAATACCTAGAAAGGGTTAAAGTGGTGAGAAAAGAGTCTGTCATCGGAAACAGATTAGAGTAGAGTATATAGATTTTTAAACAATGAAAGAATATGATGCCTAAAGGGTTCTTGGTCGTTTTGTGAAGCCATCAACCTCTAGCTAAGATATTTTATTAGTCATAATATGTAGAATATCTTTTATATTTGCTTAGCTGATTTTTCGGTCTCGTAGCACGAAATTGTCAGTTAACCTTATTTGCTAATACGACAGAATCCCAAAATGCATAAACGCTCACTTTCATCTTTAGCTATTATTTTTACAGCGATGTTTACCGCTGCTCCTGCTGTTTCGGCTGTTATTCCTGCTGGTACAGTACTGGCAGAAAAGCAAGAGGTGACCCGTCATCTAAAAGATGAACCGGCATCCTTAGATCCGATAAAGTCTGTTGGGCTGACTGAAGCTCAGGTTATGCGTGATTTATTCGAAGGGTTGGTTAATCAAGATAGTCATGGGAAACCTATCCCCGGCGTTGCGCAAAGTTGGAGCACGACGGATAATAAAACGTGGATGTTTAAGCTACGTCCTGATGCGCGTTGGTCAAATGGTGACCCTGTGACAGCCGACGATTTTGTATATAGCTGGCGTCGGTTAGTTATGCCTGAAAATACCTCACCGTTTGCGTGGTTTGGTGCCCTTGCTGGTATTAATAATGCACAACAAATTATTGATGGGAAATTACCTGCCGACCAACTGGGGGTAGAAGCCATTGACAAACGAACCCTTAAAATTACGCTTGATAAGCCAATTCCTTATTTCCCATCCTTAACGGCTAACTTTAGCTTATTCCCTGTTCATGCTAAGACGGTCGAAAAATATGGGGCGGATTGGATTAAAGTTGGTAATTTAGTGGGTAATGGTGCATTTATATTATCGGATAGAATGGTTAATGAAAAAATTGTGTTAACACCAAATCCATTCTACTGGGATCATGCAAATACTGTGATCACAAAAGTGACTTTTGTTCCTATCAACCAAGAGTCAAATGCAACAAATCGCTATTTAGCGGGGGATTTGGATATTACAGAATCTTTCCCTAAACAACGTTATCAAAAATTACTGGCAGATATTCCTAATGAGGTTTTCACACCTGACCAATTAGGCACTTATTACTATGCATTTAATACACAAAGAGCGCCAACTAACGATGCTCGTGTGCGTAAAGCCTTATCAATGACGATTGATCGTAATTTGATTGCTAAAAAAGTATTAGGTACAGGGGAAAAGCCAGCAAATCGTTTTACGCCAGACGTGACAGCCGGATTCAAACCGCAAAAAGGGATGTATGATAATGCTTCCCAAAAAGAGTTAGATGAAAAGGCAAAAGCGCTATTGCATTCAGCAGGCTATGGGCCTAATAACCCGTTAAGATTGGTTCTTCTGTATAATAGTTCGGAAAATCACCAAAAAATTGCCATTGCTGTGGCTTCAATGTGGAAGAAAAAATTGGGGGCTGAAGTTAAGCTAGTCAACCAAGAATGGAAAACCTATATTGATAGCCGCAATACGGGGAACTTTGACGTCATTAGGGCATCTTGGATAGGTGATTTTAATGAACCCTCTACCTTCTTATCGTTATTAACCGCTCAACACAGTGGCAATATCCCCAAATTTAATAGCAAAAGATATGATGAGGTGATGGCTTCGGCGAGTATTGAGACAAACGAAGAGTTGCGTAACCGTTATTATAATCAAGCGGAAGAAATAATCGCTCAAGAAGCACCGATTGCCCCAATATATCAGTATACGAATGGGCGTTTGATTAAGCCATGGTTAAAAGGGTATCCAATAGAAAACCCTGAAGATGTGGCATACAGCCATAGTTTTTATATTATTGAACACTAACGCCATACGCAGCCTATATATTTTTATATGGGCTGTTTTTTTGGGTGTAAAAAAGAAAAAGCTCCTTCCGCTGGAGAGACAGAAGGAGGACCAAAAAAGGAATAAACACTACAAAGTGAATACTAATGTAGTCCGATGTTAATTTATTGTTCTTTTGTGGCAAAGTAATGTTGGTATTTAGCAAAAATGGCGGTTGCAAAACAAATCGTTCTTTTCTACTGACTATACTTTCATTTTAACGCATTATTCTTACGTATTATCTGATAGCTGTCTGTTAATTAAACAAAATTTTATATGTTACGTCGAATAAGCGAAGAGAATATACTCGCTTTGATGTGTCATATTAATATAGGCGTTAGGCTGGATAGTGGGGACTTGCGAATTTTGTTATGACTACCATGATGAATAGATAATAAGCAGGTATGGTGAAAATATGGAGAATAATAAATATTCTAAATGTGATTTAACAGTACCATACTGATATTTCAAGCTTTGGTAGGGCTTATTTGAGATAAGCTAATAAGCAAAAATAGGCGTTATTCAACCTATATTTTATGTTACCTATATATTCAATCTAATCTAAGATATTTCTTATATTATCGATACGATAAAACCGTGAATTGGGTCAACGCTATTTTTCACCTTGATATTTCCGGCACATTCCCTCTATGCTATAACGATAACTGGCTTAAAAGGAAGGAGATAACGGCATGGCGTTGATTTATGGCTCATTATTTCAGAGTTCAAACCCTGTACATGCATTCCAATTAAATGGAGAGGGTGGATTTATTCCCCTTGATGTTAACGCGAGTGCCACTCAACAATCTCCTTTTTGGCTACATTATGATTATAAAAATCGTGAAAGTGAGCAATGGATCCAAAACTCAGAGCTGTTTAGCGAACAAGTTAAAGCCGCGCTTTGTGGCCATGCAGGTCGTTGGCGAATTTTGAGAGTTGGCGATGGCATTTTATTAACATTGCAAACGTTGAACACTAATGCAGGCCAGCGCCCTGAACAGCTAGTCGCTTTCCGTGTTTTTATTAACAGTCGATTGATTATTTCAAGTCGCCATAGAAAAGTAAATTCGCTCGATTCAGTTATTATTGACTTACAAGAAGGGGTTGGTGCGCAAAGTACCGGAGATTGGCTGGTGGAAGTTGCGGATGCGATTACTGATGAAATCAGCGACTTTACCGATACTTTACATGAACGTTTAATTGGGATGGAAGATACCATTTTGAATGGTGAAATCCCTGAGCGCGGTGAACTCGCGTTATTACGCAAACAAATTATTGTGATACGTCGCTATATGGCACCACAGCGGGATATGTTGGCGCGTTTGGCGACAGAAAAGCTATTATGGATTGATGATACCGATAGGCGGCGGTTGCAGGAAATTTCCGATCGTTTAGGGCGTTGTATTGAGGATTTGGATGGTTTTGTTTCGCGTACAGCAATTATGTCTGATGAAATCACCAATATGATGACCGAAATGATGAACCGTCGTATTTATACGATGTCACTACTTGCGATGATTTTTTTACCAACAACTTTTTTAACAGGGTTATTTGGGGTCAATTTAGCAGGTATTCCTGGCAGTGAATTTAGGTTTGCATTCAGCGTATTTTGTCTCTTATTGGCGGTATTAATTGGTACTGTTTTTTGGTGGTTGAGAAAAAGCCGTTGGCTTTAAAAAGAAAGTTATCTGTGTTAACCCACCCTTGTTTGAGATAAATCAATAAAAGGTACGTTGATTTGGGGCACTATTAATTCCGCAGGTGAATGCAACGTTGAGCGATGAACGTTGTGCTCCATAATTGTAGTTTTTCTCATATTGAGTTCTTGTACAGAATAATTGACCACTGTAATGCCGATGTATATTGCATCGGCTTTTTTTTTATTCTAAATTTACCTTCAATCCATTCACATTGTAGAGAATGCAAAACGGATATTTGTTGGGGTAGCGACATTCAGGTGCGCAACATGATACAAATAAGTATCTTGCCACCTTCATACAAAGTGATGGTGGCAATGGCGTTATTTCACCTCAATAACATTCAGGCGTTCCGCAGTAAATTCAGGTCTATCGTCATCATCAACTTGGTGTTGTGTGGGGATTTCTTCTCGATCAAATGCTAAATCGCCACCATTGATGACGGTATCGCCATGAGCGACATTTTTAAAATCAAACAACTCAGTATCACATAAGTGAGAGGGAACGACATTTTGAGTGGCTCTGAACATCGTTTCAATACGACCTGGGTAGCGTTTATCCCAATCACGTAGCAGATCTTTAATTACTTGACGCTGTAAATTAGGTTGTGAGCCACAAAGATTACACGGAATAATTGGAAATTCTTTTGCTTGGGCGTAACGCTCAATATCTTTTTCTCGGCAATAAGCTAAAGGGCGGATCACAATATGTTTACCGTCATCGCTCATTAATTTAGGTGGCATACCTTTTAGTTTTCCACCGTAAAACATATTTAGAAAAAGAGTTTGTAAGATATCGTCGCGATGGTGGCCTAGTGCGATTTTAGTTGCGCCTAATTCTGTTGCGGTACGATATAAAATGCCTCTACGTAAACGGGAGCATAGTGAGCATGTTGTTTTCCCTTCTGGGATTTTCTCTTTTACAATCCCATAGGTATTCTCTTCAACAATCTTGTACTCGATTCCGAGGTTTTCAAGGTATTCGGGGAGAATATGCTCGGGGAAACCGGGTTGTTTTTGATCTAAGTTAACAGCAACCAACGAGAAAGAGATCGGTGCACTTTTTTGCAGGCTTTGCAAAATAGAAAGTAGGGTATAACTGTCTTTACCACCAGATAGGCAGACCATAATCCGATCGCCATCTTCAATCATGTTGAAGTCGGCAATGGCTTGCCCTACATCACGGCGCAATTTTTTTTGTAGCTTGTTAAAGTTATATTGTTCTTTCTGTGCGTTCATTTTCTACTGTTCTGTATCGTTGCTGATTATTGTTTAATTCAATGATTTTTAAGTTTTTTGTTTTTAATTGTCCTCATGGCCTATCATCTTGCTGTATCTTTTGTATAAGAAATAAGGCGCTTTATGGATGCGGGCAATAAACTCACTAACAAAAAACTTAAGGCAATCCTCGGTAAGGAAATTGCTAAGCCAGCCATAATAGCAGATGGACGAGGTCTTTCGATACAGGTAAGTCAAAATTGATCCATTTTAATAAATGAGGAGCTTTAGTAATGGAAGATAACTCAATTATTGTGGTGTTCATAACACAATGAAAAATAGGAAGTTATAGTCAAAAGCTCAAACTCAAATCTGTTAAATCCTAGAATCTTTAGGTATCGTAGCAACGCGCATTACAACCTCTAAAAAGCGTGGGTTCCATAGTGATAGAGGTACTTATATATCAATAAATTATATCGGTTGGCATGCGATAATGGCGGCATTAGTGCCGGAGATTAGTTAGCCAAGGTATGTATGAATCTAGCCATAAAACAAATTGCATTAACACAACAGATAAAGCGATAACCCGCCATATCGATGGTTTTATCCATGTCATGCAAGATAGAAATAGAATCACAATAATGGATAAAAAAATCCTGACAAATAAAACGACTAACATAAGTGAATAGGCATGATTTACATCTAGCACTCGATATTTAAACACAAGTATCGAGGCAAGCGTCATACTAGGAAGGATCAACATCCAAATCAGGAAAAATACAATGGCTAATGAATACCGACTTGTGCAGTATTTATGTAATTTACTCACCCAATACCCCAGATAAAAAATCAACTTAAGTTATATATTAAATAAATAAAGATTAAATGTCATCAAAAGTGTATTCAATGGTGATTAGTGAATAAAAAGTAGATTTTTCATTGGCTGGTGCTGTTATGGCGTTTATCAGTCAAGCATAGGGTTTTTGACATCGTGTGTCGGTAAGAAATCAAAAATATTGGCTGCCACCATAAAGTGGTTTAGCTTTGATGTTGCGATTGGATTAGAATAAATTTTAGGGCAGTGAAAATTATTAACGCATTAAAAAACAGCTAGAAATTCACAGTATATCTCGTTGATATTTTGATAATGCATTGCTTTATCAATTAGATATTAAAAAATACGGTGGCATAGTTGCTAATAAAAGTAGCAATAACACATTAATATTGAGCGATTATTACTGTTTTTTTTGTAAAGCGCATGCTTGTTAACTTATTTAACTCATATTGTTAAATTTTATTATTCATTTAAAACTATTAATTATTAAATTTACTAGCTAGTCTTTATCATAAAATGATCATTAGAATAATACTAAGAATAACAAAAAATTAAATAACATTGGAAACAGTAGGGCGTTTAGCCCTGCTGTATATTCAGGGGGGAAGGAAGGACAGTCAATATCTATATCCAAGTTGGTTTTCCTGGTTTTTCAAAAACTTCAAGCAAATGTTTAATATCCACATCCAGTATACTAGAAACAATCATTAGGTGTTCCACATAAATAGAGACGCTTCCTTCTTCATATTGAATATAGTTTCGTTCTGATATTTTTAATGCAGCAGCCATGGCTTCTGTAGAGATACCTCGGGATGTACGTAGTTTTCTAATATAGTTGCCTAAAGCGATTCCTCTAAAGTTTGGTTGCTTCATGAGTCAATTATCCATAGCGTAAAATGTAAGGCTATTATCAGAAATAATATGATTAATTCAATAGTATTATTCTGCTAAAAAAGTGTATTTCATAAAGTCAAAATAATCATATGGAAATTTTATATTTATCTAATAGTGAATTTGGCGATAAATGAATCTAAAAAATGTCAGATTTGTACAGTTATAGATATTAAAACTAATATCACTGGATAAATAATTTTTCTTAACATAAGAAAAGTTAAGTAAATCCACTTAGTTCATGGTAAGAAATGACGAAAAATGAGGTAAATACAATTAAAAGTAAAAACGATAAATCTATCCCACTTTATCTGTTTCAAAAATAGAAGGTCTATTATCAATAAAGTATTTAACCTCATAAGATCACCTTACTCTATTTTGAGCTAATAATAGTAAGGTGCTATTTTCAAGGAAATAAATATTTATTATTCGCTTAAAGCAAAATCAACAGCTTTTTGAGCATGTAAAGCCGTTGTATCAAAAATAGGTACCGATGTATCATTTTGATCTACCAATAGCGTGATCTCTGTGCAACCCAAAATGATCCCTTCCGCGCCATTTTCAACCAGTGATGCCATAATTCGTTGATATTGCTTTTTAGATCCGTTAGTGATTTTTCCTAGGCACAGCTCTTGATAAATGATGTCATGAACAATTTTTCTATCTTGGTCGTTAGGTGTGAGCACAGATAAATTGTATTTTTCATGAAGACGATCTTTATAAAAAGGTTGCTCCATCGTAAAAGCCGTACCTAATAAACCGATTTTTCTAATGCCTGAATTGATAATGCGTTCGCCAGTCGCATCAGCAATATGCAGTAAAGGAATATTAATGTTATTCTCAATTTGCTCGGCAACTTTGTGCATTGTATTAGTACAAAGTACAACAAAGTCAGCACCTGCTTGCTCTACGTTTTTTCCTGCCTGCGCAAGGTATTGACCCGCAAGCTCCCATTGCCCTGCCGATTGCATATGTTCTATTTCAGCGAAATCGACACTATATAAAGCGATTTTTGCTGAATGAAGACCGCCAAGCTGTTGCTTGATGCCTTCATTAATCTGCTGGTAGTAAAGCAAAGTTGATTCCCAACTCATTCCCCCGATTAAACCAATTGTTTTCATATCCGTTTCTCCATTATATTTTTTATAACTAAGAATACTTCTATAACAACTATTTTTTTAGGGCAATAGATTATTTAAGCTATTAAAATAACAAGTAGAAACTCTTAGATAAATTAAAAAAATAAAATGAAATGACGAAAAAAGAATAATTACGGATGAATCTTATGTATCAAAAAATGAGATTTGTCATGATATCGCCGAGAGGTAAGAACCTCTCAAAGCGATTTAAGGAGAAAAAATGCGTAAAGTTATTTCAGTTTCGGCTATAGCACTTGTTTCTGCATTAACAGCGTCATCTGCTTTTGCGGCAAAAACGGACACTTATAAGTGTGAAGATCAGAAAATTAGGGTTTCATTCCCTGATGAAAATACCGCTGTGATGCTTTATAGCGATGAACTTATCGTGTTAAAAAGCGCTCCAGCAGCAAATGGTGCTCGTTATGTTGGCGAAAACATGCAGTTGTGGTCTCATGGGAAGAATGAGTTTAATTTAGCCACAATTTCTGAAGATGATGTTGTTAACAATCGCATTACTGATGATAAAGGCCGTACTTGTAAATTAGTCAAATAATTAATGGAGTGTGCTAATTTATTTAGCACACTCTACTTTACTAATTATCGGTTATTGAAATTAAGGGATATTGGGGTCTAAATATAATTTAGCGGCAGGACGCGTTAATACTTGCTGATAATATTGTGAAATAGCAGGGGTGTTTGGCCTAATAATCGGTGTAAGCAACCAGCGATGTATAGAGAGTGCTAGAGTAATATCGGCTACCGTAAATTGTTTTCCATTAATAAAATTACCATTTTTTTCAAGCTCTGCTTCAAGCAGCAGCATTTTACTGTTCCACTCATCAGTACTTTTAGCTATCAATTCAGGGTACTGGATAAAACTATCACTTTTCCGAACAAGTGCCATAAAAGCAGCACGCCATGCGCTGTTTAGTTCAGTTGCTTGCCAATCCATCCATTTTTCAACGTCTGCTTTTTCTTCTGGGCTTTCAGGCAGCAGATCAAAGCGTTGTGCCTTGGTGGCAATATAGCGGCAAATTGTATTACTTTCCCACAAAATACCATTTTCGTGGGTTAATACGGGGACGAGCCCATTAGGATTAAGCTTAAGATAATCAGCAGATTTTAGGCTTAACTCATCTCCCCATTGTGGCTCATGAATGAAGGGAAGTTGAGCTTCTTGTGCAGCCCACAGGACTTTGCGAACATTGATTGATGTGGTACGACCTAGGATCTTTAGCATAACGGCCTCGAAAAGCATCAATAAGAAATAATGGGAATAACATAGCTCTATAGGAAGCGCAATTTAAATGTGGTGATATCAGCTAAAAGCGCCATTATTGCTAATGGCGACGATGAAACGACGCCTATACGTATTGTAGTAGGCGTACACAAGAGTTAACTTTGAATAATACCATTGATGGTGGTAGGAAGAGGTTGATCAGTTAGTTCAATATGCTGTGATGAGACTCGTTGCCCTTTAACATATAACTCTGCTTTTACTGGCTCTAAGCGACGTTCAATATTAATGTGGAACTTATTCATTAACTGGCTAATAAATCGGTGTTGATCAAGTTGATATTGTTTTACCTCACCATTACGTAGCGTCACTGCAAGATATGGTTTAGTCGTATCGATAGTATCGTTGTTGTATACCATCCCATAAGAGCCTTCTAACGCAGGGTAGATATAGCTTTTTAATTGATTTTGTGGGTCATAAAAACCGACTAAAGTGACAACCGGAACGCCTTGCTTTACGGGTTTTTGAATGAAGGTTAATTCAGAGGACGGCTCCCATGAATCTCCATTTGAAACATAATACACTTTTGTATTGTGGCTGATTATCTGCTTATTACCATTAACATGTAGTTTAATACTCCATTGAGAAGTGCAATCTATCTCAATCACTTTATTTTTATTGCTGTGATCCGCTTGAGGTAGATAAATATTGGGTGGGTAGTGAGAATTATAACTCTCTATCTTTATATGGTCATTTTTATTAAGTAGCGCTGATAAAGTTGTCTCCGTAACATCTTGATTATCTACTATTGGTACATCTACAAAAGAAATATTTTTTGTATGAGGAGGCAGGTACTCTTGCATTGTTTGTGTATTGGGATCCCACTTTTGATAACCTGTTGACGATGTTTTGCTAAATATTGCAGAGTTCTCGAAAAAATGTTGAATAGCTTGAGCCGTTGTTGGGGTATGTAATGTGTACGCATTGTACGCTTTATCGTATAGCTCACCACCAGACATAGCATCTTTTAGCATTGCATGTTGCATATAGGGTTCTGCTTTTTCTGCATTAGGATCACGCGCATCTAAAACCGTGTACTTATTTGTTTTCTTTTTTTCAAAGTTAGGAATAAAAAAGTTGTTGTCGGCATCCCATCCCCATGTTGAATTAGGTTTATCGGGGGTTGCATGAACACCGCCTTTAAATCCCTTAAAGTAATGACCAATCTTATAATTATGACCCAGTTCATGACTAAATTCATTATCTACGGTATTGTATAATGTGGCTTTTCCCGCTCCTCCTGACCAACCGTGCTCTTGTAAACCATTTTTATATATACCACGGGAATTATGTATCGTAATTTGTGCGGTAGGTAAGTAGTTATTTTCTTTTGTCGCCGATGAATGAACGCCGTAATTGGCTAAATTAATGCCATCTGAAATAAGATCTTTAGAAATTTGCTCTCGCATATCCCCATTATGCCCATCTCCATCATCATCTGAACGATGAGTTAAATGTTTTCCTGAAGGAAGAACAATCTCTTTTAAGTGGATCGGAGCGTAGTGAGAGACGATTAAACGATTAATAGGGATTTGTTGGAAATATTGGCGTTGTAATTCAGCATTTTTTTGAAATGCTAATTCTCCTCTATAGGGAGTCAACATGCCGATATCGATAGTATGGAGCAGAAGTTCTGTTGGGGCTCCGACATAAATATCAGATAGCGTACCTTGTTTTCCATGATAATCGAATTCCAACCTTATTTTGGGCTTAATGTATTCAGCAGGAATAGCAACAGACCAGCCATTTTCGATATACCTGATTTCATCACTGTCATCATTAATTAAAGGCTCACCTTCATATGTACGCCAAAAACCAAATTCATCACAAACAAATAATTGGCTATCACCTTTTTTTATCGTTATTTTTTGGTCACCATAGAAAACATGACTGTCATAGTCAGCCTCTGATGAAAAATAAATTTTTTTATTTTTAAAATTGGGATGAGTTTCTAATGTAAAATGACGGGCCCAATTAGCATTACGCGTTGCGATATGGATGTTATCATTGTTATTGATAACTTCGTTAAAATAGCAAATATCTTTTGATATTTTTTGCAATTCCTTGTTTTTATTTATCTTGATATCAAATGATTGAGGCAAGGCATAGTTAACCGTACTTTGGGTATCCGAAGAGTAAATTGACCATACACCTTCATCATCACTAATAAAAAGCTTAGTTTCACCCGTAGTAATTCTAACTTCATTATCGCCATAGGTAATATCACTATTAAAATAAGCTTGAGAAGTGAAAAGTATTTTTTTATTGGCATATTGTTTACTATTGGGGATAATAAAATCTTTCGCCCAATGGTAATCTCTGGTTGCTATTTTAATAGTGTCATTTTTTTTAATAATATCTTGGAATAATTTGGGGTTCTTAGAGATATGATTAATATCATCATTTGTCGTAAATTCCACATCAAAGGTTTCGGGGGTTTTGTATTTATCAATATTTAACGCTTGTTGATAGTGAAAAGACAATCTAGATTCGTCACGAGTAAACCAACGACCTGTTTCATCGCTTATCATAACAAAAGATTGCTGTGCAGAGAGAGGTATTGAATTATTTCTATATTTAATATTTGCATCGATATTATCCGCTAAATTCAATATGAGTTTTTTATTCGGGCGTTTTTTTAAACTATCTAAGTTAATAGATAAATTTTCAGCATCAATATCGACTCTAATAATGTCATTTTCGGTCATAAGTTGATTGAGGTAGTTTGTGCTCTCAGTCAATTCTTTAATCTTTTTTGATGCATTGATAGTAAAATCAAACGATTTAGGAATAGTAAAATCGTCAGGTGTTAAGCGGGTAAACCGTTGCTCAGTGCCTGCAATTTTAGGCAGTTTTGATGGTGGAAGTAGGTAGGTTGAATATATCTTTTCATTATCCTCATTATAGACCTTAATATTTAATTGCTCATTTTCTTTGATTTTTTCATGAGGCTTAAATATCACCAATGTTTTACGGCCTGAAACGAGATGAGGTTGTATATCATCATCAATTCGATTAATGGCTGGGATAATGCTATGTTGAGCATAAAATACATTCCCCTTAAGATCCCCTTGGATATCACTTGGATAATTATTTGTATTATAGTAAAAAACTTTCCCTAGTTTTTCTTTGTATTCAGACAATAACTTATTATACACCCCTTGTTCATCGGTCATTTTTTAATCAGCGCATGATTATTAATCTGTGTATCAAATAACCGTGAGATAACAAGGTTATCTATCAACGATTGCCAAAAATCAAACAGTGTATTTGGGTTATTATTAAGGTCATTAAGACCTAATAAATGAGATGAATGAGTATCATTTTCTTTATTTAATTGTGTTGTCGGTATCATCACTTCATGACGATTTTGGCAAATGCAAATTGTCAAAGCTAGCATATAAATCCTTTTAATTGATTAGTTTATTGCTAATATCTTCATTTTATTAGCAGTATTAGATAATAAAGAAAAAAATAAAAATGATAAGCAAATTATTTTATAGTTAATCTTAATTTAGCCAAATAATCAGTCAATTTTTCATTCTGAACACTTGAATTTCTTGATTTATTCATTAATAGCAATTCGCTTAGAGATAATCCCATCGGTTAATAAAATAGAATGAATATTTCATTTCTTTACGAAAGAAATCACCAAGATCTCAAGGGGTAAAAAAGGCGCCGAAGTCCCCTTAATCAGGGGATAGAATGAGAGAAATCTGTGATCTTTGTAACATAATTTTCTGACTTTCCACTTAATTTCGTTATCAACACAACAAAAACAAAATTTTCATATAATAAAAATTGGAATATATGTTTCATTAATGTATATCTATGTTATCGCCATGTTAAATATTGGTGACATCAAAACACAACATGTATTCATAATCAGTGGGAAGGGCAAAATGAAAAATATCATGAAATTAACCGCGCTGGTTGCTGTATTGGGTTTAACACCGAGTGTGATGGCTGAAAATGAGCAAATTGTCTTTAGTCCGCCAACATTGGCTAGCCCGTTTGAAGTGCATATGCAGAAATCGGCGGTGAAAACCGCTAAAGAGTTAGGAGTCAATATTCAAGTCTTAGATGGGCAAGGTAGCTCACCTAAGCAGGTTGCTGATATTGAAAATGCGATCACACGAGGTGCACAGGGCTTTATTGTGTCACCTAATGATGTCAATGCCATTGCCGATGCGGTGGTTGAAATTCAAAGCGCTGGCTTACCGGTGGTGACTCTTGATAGAACCATTAATGCACAACAACCGGTGCCGCATTTTGGGGCTAATAATTACAAAGGCGGTTACGCCATTGCGGAATATGTCAAAAAGCAGTTTCCAAATGGCGCCGATCTGATCTTAATTACAGGACAACCTGGCTCCTCATCAAATATTGAACGTACGAAAGGGATCCGCGATAGCTTAAAAGAAGGGGGGAGTAAATACCGCTTAGTCGCTGACCAAAATGGTAACTGGATGCGAGCGGAAGGGATGCGCATCACCGAAAGTTTATTGCCTTCACTCGCGAAAAAACCGGATGTGATCTTATCTGCTAACGATGATATGGCCCTTGGTGCGATTGAGGCGCTGAGCGCACAAGGTTATAAACCGGGCGACATTTTAGTGACAGGTTTTGATGCAAGTCCTGAAGCACTTAGTCGTATTAAGGAAGGTTGGATGGCTGTAACGGCTGATCAGCGCGCAGGCTACGCAGTAAAAATGGCGATGGGGCAATTGGTCGATAATATTCGTGACAAAAAAGCGATCACAGGCGCGGATTACCCTCCCACAATTATTAGCAAAGATAACCTTGATCAAGCGGAACGTATTGGTGAATTGAAATAGTCATTTACAGTGCTATTCAGGGCTCGGTGAGCCCTGTTTTCCTGAAAAGGAGTTTTTATGTCAGAGCCACTACTTAAAATTACAAATCTTGCCAAAAGCTTTTCAGGGATCTGGGCGCTAAGTCAAGCCCAAATGACAGTGATGCCAGGAGAAGTGCATGCGTTATTGGGGGAAAATGGTGCGGGTAAATCCACGTTCTTAAAGGCACTTGCAGGCGCTCAACCGCAAACCAGTGGTGATATTTGGTTTAACGGTGAATTGCTTTCCATAACAGATACCCCGATTGTTCGCCAACAAAAAGGGATTATTACTATCTATCAAGAATTTAATTTGCTACCGAATATGACGGTAGCGGAAAACATGTTTTTAGGGCGTGAAGCGCTAAAAATGCGTTGGATGGTTAATGAAAAAGTCCTTAATCAGGAAGCCAAAGCGATCCTTGATTATCTTCAATTGGCAATTTTGCCAACGACCCAAGTGGCACGGTTAAGTGTTGCCCAGCAGCAAATGATTGAAATTGCACGTGCACTGACGCTCAATGCTAAATTAATTGTGATGGATGAGCCTTCAGCGGCTCTAAGCGATACTGAAGTAGAAAGTCTGCATCGTGTTGTTAGGGAATTGAAAAACCGTGGGGTGAGCGTCATTTACGTGACACATCGCTTACATGAAGTTTTTCAGATATGTGACAAATTCACGGTATTTCAAGACGGCAGATACACCGGATCGGGGAATGTGGCTGAGACCTCAGTACAAGAGATCATACGTATGATGGTTGGGCGGAATGTGATTTTTGAACGTAGGCCGGCCAGCGAAACATATCATCGAGACAAACCGATTCGCCTATCGGTGAAACATTTATCGAAAGCTAAGCCACCTTTAGATCCTCATGGTATCGCGCTTCACGATATTAGTTTTGATGTTCATGAAGGCGAAATACTGGGTATTGCGGGCCTTATGGGGGCGGGAAGGACTGAGGTGGCACGCTGTTTATTCGGCGCAGATAAATATACCACGGGTGAGTTTATCCTTGATGGTGAGCCTTATCAGCCAACGACCCCAATGAATGCACTGGATAAGGGGATTGCACTCGTTCCAGAAGATCGTAAAAAAGAAGGCGCCGCGTTGGGATTATCCATTCGCTACAACCTATCACTTTCAGCGTTATCACATCTACTTAAAATGGGGTGGATGGTGGATAGCAATAAAGAAAACGCCTTGATAGAAAGCTACAAACAAGCACTACAAATCAAAATGGCCAGCAGTGAGCAAGAAGTGCGTAAATTGTCTGGTGGTAACCAACAAAAAGTCATTCTTGCACGGTGTATGGCCATGTCGCCAAAAGTATTAATTGTTGATGAGCCAACTCGGGGTATTGATGTTGGAACCAAATCGGAAGTTCATCAGGTTATTTTTGAGATGGCGAAAAAAGGCGTTGCGGTTATTGTTATTTCTTCTGATTTACCTGAAGTCATGGCGATTTCAGACCGGATCATCACGTTGAGCGAGGGCCGCTTAACGGGGGAGATTAAAGGTGATGATGCAACAGAAGAGAAGTTAATGATGATGATGGCTATTTGCCATCAAAACTCACCAGCAGAAATGGTCGTATGAGAGGTTTACATGTTACAACAACAATCTTCTACGGCGGTCGGCCGTAAAAAAATAGATTTCATCGCTTTTTTTGAGCGCTTTGGTGTCTTGATTTTTATGGTGCTGTTGGTGCTATTTTTTCAAACCCAAAACAGTAATTTTCTGACTGAACGCAATATCACTAATATTTTAACCGAAGTGTCTATCTATGGAATTATGGCCGTGGGGATGACGTTGGTGATTTTAACCGCTGGTATTGATTTGTCTGTTGGCTCAATACTGGCGGTTTGCGCGATGACAGCGGCGTTTGTGATTAAAGGTGATAATTTAGTCGGCTTAGATCCTAATGCTTGGGGAGGGATGAGCTGGTTAGTTGGATTAGCTATCTGCTTAGCGGTAGGCACAGGGATTGGGTTTTTACATGGTCTTGGGATCACGCGGCTGAATATTCCACCATTTATCGTCACATTAGGTGGCATGACAATTTGGCGTGGGCTGACATTAGTGATTAATGATGGTGCACCAATCTCAGGTTTTGATGCTGGCTATCGTTGGTGGGGGCGTGGGGAGCTACTGGGGATCTCGGTGCCTATTTGGATCTTTGCGATTGTGGCATTGATAGGCTATTTAGCGCTGCATAAAAGCCGCTGGGGGCGTTTTGTTTACGCAGTTGGCAGTAATCAAGAAGCAGCTCGGTTAGCAGGGGTGAACGTTAAACGTGTTCTTGTCAGTGTGTATGTGGTGATTGGCTGTTTAGCTGGGCTGGCTGGGTTTGTGCTGAGTGCACGTTTAGGGAGTGCTGAAGCGGTAGCGGGGATGACATTTGAACTGCGCGTGATCGCCTCTGTTGTGATTGGTGGTACATCATTAATGGGGGGATATGGTCGTATCGGAGGAACCATTATTGGCTCAATCATTATGGGAATATTAATTAATGGTTTAGTTTTAATGAATGTTTCAGCGTATTATCAGCAAATTATTACTGGACTGATCATTATTTTAGCTGTTGCTTTTGATACTTACGCCAAAAATAGACGTGGTGCCAGTTAAATATTTTCACTATTTATAAAAGATAAACGCCTTTTTATTTTAATAAGAAGGCGTTTATCATAAGAAAATAAGGATTTAACGCTAAGAAAATACAGGTTGATACTTTTTAAATTTTAGTGCTAATAATATTGATATCTTATAAAAATTCCACCTCAGATAGTTCCCTTGTGAAACTAATTAGTTTAATTTCATTCACTTATATTTTATCGATGCTATACTATTAGGGTTATTTTTGAATTTTGAGTAAAATTTAAAATAACCCATGCAGTCAACACTGGCTATGTTTTTGATATTCAGCTTATTGCTGAATTTAAATGTTGTAGTTAAGGAGTCGATATAATGGTAAGTAATAATGCAGCACGTCGCTTATTAGGAATGCCTTATAAGTTAAGTCGTTCTAAGAAAAATATTCGAGTTTCTGTCGTAGCAAAAGAAAATGTGACGGAACAGCTGCCCGCTGAATTACAAAATCAACCTGTAGTTGCGGCATTAAATAATAAAGCGACAGAGAAAAAAACCTACCACTCAACAACGGTATTCTATCCTGAATATGTTATTAGCTAATTAATTGAGTGAATGTTGACCCTCTGGCATTGCTAGAGGGTTAAAAACACCAAATGATATTCCTACCTCATTTCTTACTCTTTTTCTTGCAACCAGTACGACCGCTACCTCATCTTCATATTAGAATGGTCAATATGTGATTATTGTCACTATCTAAAATTACAAATAAACAAAATATTGAGACGTTTCCGATGAAAAAGTCATGGAACTTGGTTACATTGAATTGGCGTATAAATAGAAATAGGGTAGGTATTCCCGTTGGCTTATTTTAAATATTTAATTTTTTGTTTTTGTGTTATTTCAGTGGCAGGATGTTCGACAGGCTTTAGAACGGATGAAGAAAGTAACCGATTAAAATTTAGCATTCAACAAGCCAATACGATACCGATTAAAGAATCTGTAGAGGCGCTCTCCGCTGCTGATATGTTACCTGGCGATATTTTATTGTCTTCCGCAACGGGAATTAATTCATGGGGTATCCGTCTTTTTAGTATTAGCGGGGTGAGCCATGCCTCAATATATTTGGGGGCTGGTGAAGTAGCGGAATCTGTCGGCAGTGGCGTGAGGATCATTACGCTCGATCAAGCTATCTCGGACTCAAATAATATGGTGGTGTTGCGGCAAGAGGGGTTAACCTCTATTCACGCCCATAAATTACGTGAATTTTCTATGCAAAATGAAGGGGGCAAATATAACTTTAAAGGGATAGTGATGATAGCGCCTTGGATGGTGACAAAGCGCGTTTGTGAATTACCTTTTATTGGTCAAACGATCCGTAATTTTTGTTTGAGAACGTTAGCGACGGTACAGTTAGGTAGCGATGTAGACCAAGCTAACGGCTTCTTTTGTTCGCAGTTTGTCCTTGATGCCTATAAATATGCAGGACTTCCGTTATTTGAAGGGAATTCAGCGTGGATAACGCCAGCGGATATCCTTCATATGCGAACAGGGGATGTGCCGACCTTTGTTCCGACCCATCGTTTAAGCTATGTAGGGCACTTGAAATCTTGGAGTTTATCGAGTGCGCTTCACCTGAGATAAATATCGTCAATAAAGTGGGTTTGTGGCGACGTGTTAATGAAAAAAAAGGCCAACTCAGAGAAGTTGGCCTGCTAAAACTGGAAGCAATGTGAGCAATGTCGTTTACGAAAGCTTGAGTAATTTACTCAAGTATTCGTTAGGTAAAAGATAACCATTCTCATTTGATAAATCAACCCTTTTTTATGTCTTATTATGCGAATTTTACCCCCTATAAATTCGTTTTTATAAAAAATAATTAAAATTCAATGCGTTATTTTTGGCTCTTTTAAGGATAATTTGAATAAATTTTTATAAAACAAGTTAGTACTCGAAATAAGTTGTTCGTTATACTTGTCAGTATCCTTCCTACACCGTCAGCACAAAGGTCAATCTTTGATGAGAACATTACGCATTGGTATCGTAGGGTTAGGCTCTATTGCGCAAAAAGCCTATTTACCGATACTGAGTAAAACAGATAATTGGCAACTGATAGGGGCATTTTCACCAAATCAAAGGAAAGCAAAAATCGTCTGTGATAACTATCGTATTCCACTGTATTCAGATATAAAACAGCTGGCCCAGCAGTGTGATGCGGTTTTTGTACACAGTAGTACCGCCAGCCATTTTTCAGTTATTTACAGTTTGTTATCATACGGCGTACATGTGTATGTTGATAAACCGCTTGCTGAGACACTTTCCCAATCAGAGCAATTAGTGGACTTTGCACATAAACAGAAACGTTCGCTTATGGTTGGGTTTAATCGGCGCTTTTCACCTTTTTATCAAGAACTCAAACAACACCTCAGTCAAGTTGCTTCATTACGTATGGAAAAACATCGTAGTGACAGTCTAGGCCCTCAAAATGTCCGTTTTACTATGCTAGATGATTATTTACACGTTGTAGATACCGCTATCTGGCTCGTGGGAAGTGAAGCAAAATTATTGGGAGGCAATATTATTGCAACTGAGGAGCAAGCGTTATGCTATGCAGAGCATCATCTGAAAGTGAATGAATGTTTAGTGACGACATCAATGCATCGCCGAGCGGGTAGTCAACGCGAGCAAGTTGCAGCAATTTGTGATGGTGGGGTCTACCAAGTGACAAACATGAATCATTGGATGAGTGAAAGTCACGAGGGGATAAAACAAAAACAACCTTCTAGTTGGGAGTCGATATTGGTTCAACGTGGATTCGATGGGGCTATTCGCCATTTTATTGATGCGGTGAGCCATGGTAGCGAGCCTGACGTCAGTGGTGAGCAGGCGATTTATGCTCAACAAATGGTAGAGAAAATGTTAAGCATTGCGTAAATACTGTTCATTGTTTCTCAGCTCATAAACCATTCCATACCAGTCTTATATAGGATTAATATGTTAAGTTCGCATCAAGCTTCAGAAATTTTATTTGTTGCAGGTTTTGGTCCGATAACACGTGAGCCTAATGTAAGTTATGCTTTCTATGTTAAAACTTTAGGTTTACCTTTAAAGGCAATGGAAGGTAATCAGGATTATTTCACCAGCGAAGAAGAACAGCTTAGTGGCGTTAAACATTTTGCGTTATGGCCATTATCTCAAGCTGCACAATCTTGTTTTGGTGTCGATCATTGGCCGGAAACGCACCTTGTTCCTCAAAGCTGGATAGAATTTGAAGTCGCTAATTTATCAAAAGCCACTCAATGTTTTATTAATGAAGGTTATTCCATTTTAGTTAATGAGCGAATGGAACCTTGGGGACAAATGGTTACACGCTTACTTAGCCCCGAAGGAATGTTGGTTGGTTTAACCGTTACACCATGGTTAAGAGAATAATAGTTAATAATTTGTAGCGAGAGATCTCATTTATCTTGTTGTTTAAGAGACATTCTTGCGTATTTGATTATAATTTTGTTGTTAACTTAAATTCTTTTTTCTATCAGGAGGGGTTATGTATAAAACGATTCTGGTTCCTATAGATTTAACTGAGGATGAACTGACAAGTAAAGCTGTTCGCCATGCAGTTAATTTAGCTAAACAGTCTGGTGCGAAAATTCATTTGATCCATGTGCTACCAATCTCTTCTGCTATTATTAATGCGTATGCACTTGGTTATATGGAAATAAAAGACCGTGCAACCGTTAAAGCAGAAGAAGACATGAAAATGTTGATGGATACGATTGATTTACCACTATCTGATGTCAATTATACCATAACGTTTGGCTCACCTCGTGATGAAGTGATTAATACTGCAAAAGACATTAACGCCGATATTATTGTTATCGGTTCACGCCGTCCGAATATTTCTACACACCTCCTAGGCTCTACCGCAGCGGGCATTGTTCGTTACGCAGAAACCTCTGTATTGGTAGTTCGTTAATTTTTTAAATAAACCTATGCTGATATTTAGCATAGGTTTTATTGAACCCATTATTTTTTATTTTACATGATCGTCATAAAGCGATGAGTGATTAAACCTTTTTCTTTTATCTTGTTGGGTATCAGGTATTGAGTGTAACAGTTCAGCCGAATAGGCCCTATTTTTATTGGGAATGGTGAGCTTATTTATGGAAAAGTTTTCGCAAGAAGTTATCCGCATTGAACATTTCTTATTCAGGGTATTACGTTTTTATTTTTTGTCGCTATTGGTTTTTTTCCTTGGGCTGTTACCCGGTATTATTGGCTTTTATTTTATTGAAGGTCATTCTTTGATGGAGTCAATGCTTAATGCATTATCCATGCTAAGTGGGCAAGCAATAGAGCCTGCACCAATCACGCAAGGTGGGCGTTTTTTTATCGCAATATATGGGCTGTTTTTACAGAGCGTATTCATTATTAGTATTGGCTTAATTGTCACACCTTTTTTGCACCGCATCTTACATAAATGGCACTTAGAAGATAGTTAGCATATTGATAAAATTGTGAACTTGCTTTAACAAATCGTCTGGTAGCTCACGGCAGTTTGTTTTTATTAAGACTATACTTTTGGTGAACAAAAAAGATAAACATTCACAAAGTGTATCCTAGTTATCACATCGCACTAAGGGATCACAGGTGGATAATAGAATGATGACTAATTAATAGGGGTATCGCATGTACAATAAAATTTTGGTTCCCGTAGACATTTCTGAAGATATTCTGACGGATAAAGCATTAAAACACGCAATTTATTTAGCAAAAATGTCGGGGGCAAAAATACATCTTTTCCACTCAGTTCCTGATGTTTCAAGGTTCTCAATGAGCTATAGCTATCATTATGATCTTTTATCTTCATTTGCTAAAAAAGCCGTTGAACGTTCAGAAGAGCAGTTAAAAGAGATTATTGCTAAGATCGATTACCCACAAGAAGATATTTCTTACAAAGTCGCTTTTGGTTCACCGAGAGATAAAGTGTTAGCTGAGGCAGAAGAAATAGGTGCGGATCTGATTGTGATTGGTTCACGTAACCCGAGTATCACAACGCACTTACTAGGGTCAAACGCATCAGGCATTGTTTCTTATGCGAAAATATCTGTACTGGTAGTCAGATAACCCGCCAATACAATAAGGCCAGTATTATACTGGCCTTATTAACGCTCTAATCTTTAACGCAAATCTATTACCATCTTAGCCCAAAGCAAGGCTAAAATTCGCATCGAAAAAGCAGATGGTGCTTATTCATCCCTATTAAATCAATATAATAGAGATAAAAATTATTTACCTTCCACTGCCTCTTTAGCTGCTTTAATAGCTTGAATGCCTTGTTCACATGCTTGTTCTTGAGCATCTTCTGGATAATCAGCGAGTGCTTTTTTCGCTTCATCCAATTGATGTTTCATCTCAGTGATCCTTTCTTTAACATTAGGGTCATTTTTGTACTGCTCTTCAGCTTGTTTAACCAGCACATTCATTTCTTGGAAATAAGTATCGCAATTTTTTCCTGCATTCGCACCAAATGCAGCTAATAGTGCAGCAACCCCGAAAGCAACTGAAAATCTTTTTTTCATAATTTATTCGCTTTTTTGATGTAACAATAAAACGAGAATAGCATTCCATATTCAAAAAGACATCACCTCTCTTAATCAATATTTTCTACTGTAGGTAATTTTGCTGCATATTAGGAATTATCTGTAATAACAGCACCGCGTGAATAGCATAATTTGCAAAAAGATAAATGAGAATCATTCTTGACTCTGTTGCAATTTAAAGTGTACAGTTAAGTACACTTTTTTGTGGGGGAGCTAGGTATGCAAAATAAGACGATTATTGATACGGCTGAGTGGCCAGTTTGTGTCATCCATTCATTTCCAAAAACCTTAGATGAAACGCGTTTATGGTTAGAAGAAATGGATATGTTATTGGCAAGAAGGGCGCAATTTGTATTAGTTTATCCGCCGGTCAAACAGAGCAAAGAAAAACCGTCTGAGGAACATATGAATGCCATGAAATATGTTCGCCGTTGGTTAAAACATGCTAAAGAGCCGATGGTTGAACACTGCCGTGCAATGGTGGTGACGTTACAACCAGATGGGAGTGATAAAGAAGATATGGAACAAATGGCGCCGTTACTTTCTGCATTTTATGGGCCTGAAGTGTTTATTGAACATAACATCGCCGCAGCGAAAAAATATGCTACGGCATTGATTTCTTAATGACGATGACCGCTATTGGCTAATTTTACGAATATAACTGGCGATGATGTCCACTGAGAGCGCAATTTGTTGCGTGATAAATTCATCGCTAGGTTTAAAATCAGTGACACAGAAGGTTTTAATAAAAACATCTGCTTTTAACATTTCTAAAAATCGAGATGAAATACTTAATAGCGTTTGTTCGTTAACTTTCACTTCAGGTAATTCAAGGAGTTTCTCAGTTAATAGCCGATAACTACGTACTGGCCCTTGTTCAAAGAAAGCATGGCTAATTTCAGGAAAGCGGTTATATTCACCAAGGATCAAACGATATAAACCAATAGACTGTGGTTTAATCACATTCAGTAAAAACCGTGCGCCGTAAAAAGACAATACAGATTCAATGCTATGGAGAGAAGGGGGATTATGACTTTCATCATCGGCGAAAATATCGTCAATCATTGATGCAACGACCGCAGCGAATAATCCTTCTTTATCACCGAAGTTTTTATACAGCGTGGAACGAGAGCCTCCTGCACGCTCAATGATCATATCAAGTGTTGTTCCTTCAAATCCATATTGAATAAAAATTTCAGAAGCCGCACTAATTAATGCTTTATTACGACGCTGCCCCTTAGGGGTTTTAGCGAAAAATGGGCTACTCATGCAATACTCATCCTAGCATTATGATTTATCTAACTATTCTTATCATGAAAAGGCAAAGTTCGTGATGACTAATCATGCTTTAACCTGAAAGAGATCATAATTCAGGCTATTATTTCACTTTATGATGTTGCTAAAGGTTATCACGTTTAAATCGTTATCTAAATCATCGCAGTGGATTGGAGGAAAAATGAAAGGGGAGGCTATCGATGAGTTGCAAGGTATTCATGCGATTACCGAAGCACAAAGGGAGATCACTCGATTATGTATACAGTGTGGCCTCTTATTATTACAACATGGTGCGGAGAGTATGCTGGTGGAGCAGCTTACCTGCCGCTTAGGGATTGCACTCGGGGCAGATCAAGTTGATAGTGCTATTTCCTCGAATTCATTAGTACTGACAACCATAATTGAAGGTCACTGCTTAACGTCGACGCGTCGTATTATTGACCGTGGTATTAATATGCATGTGGTGACAGAGGTACAGCATGCTGTCATTTTAGTTGAGCATCACCTTTTGGATCGCAAACAACTTGAGAAGAAATTGTCCTCAATAAAACCATTACGTTATCCACGTTGGATAATGGTGCTGATGGTTGCTCTATCTTGTGCCTGTTTTAGTAAATTAAATGGGGGAGGATGGGATGGCTCCTTAGTGACATTGATTGCGAGTGGTTGTGCAATGTATATTCGTCAGGTGCTGACTTCTCGGCAAATGAATCCTTTGATTAACTTTTGTATTACTGCTTTTGTGGCAACGTCTGTTTCCGGATTATTATTAAAATTGCCATTTTTTGCTCCGACAGCAAGTATTTCGATGGCAGCAAGTGTATTGCTACTCGTGCCGGGTTTTCCATTAATTAATGCGGTGGCCGATATGTTTAAAGGCCATGTTAATACAGGGTTAGCGCGGTGGATGATGGCGAGCTTACTGACGCTGGCGACATGTATTGGTGTTGTGATTGCAATGGCAATTTGGGGACTAAGGGAGTGGGCATGAGTTTTTTACTGGCACTTTTAGAGGATATGTTACTAGCGGCTATTCCTGCTGTTGGCTTTGCGATGGTATTTAATGTGCCGATCAAAGCATTGAAATATTGTGCGTTGTTAGGGGCTATTGGTCATGGCTCACGTATGACTATGATGACACTTGGCTTAAATATTGAATGGGCAAGTTTTATTGCCGCTATTCTTATTGGCGCGATTGGTATTCAATGGTCTCGAACATGGTTAGCACATCCTAAAGTTTTTACGGTTGCAGCAGTAATACCGATGTTTCCGGGGATCAGTGCTTATACCGCAATGATCTCCGTCGTCAAAATTTCTCATTTAGGTTATACCCCTGAGTTATTTGAAACCCTTGTGACCAACTTTTTACGAGCGTCATTTATTGTTGGGGCCTTATCAATTGGTCTATCCCTTCCTGGTTTGTGGTTATATCGTAAACGCCCAAGTGTATAAAAAAACAAGAAGCTCCTTCGGTAAATGTGATATTCAAGAAGGCGTTTGATTGACTTTATTTACTATGGCAACCTAGCCTTTATTCAAAATTAATCTGATATCTCTTTCAATAGCTTTTACTATAAGTTGTTAGATTGATTAATAAACAATTCCTGTTATTAATTAGAATTATTAACATAACTGAATTGCTCTAATATGGAGTAGTTGTGCAATTTTATCGTGGTAAGTCGGTTGTTTCTAATATTCATTAGCTGCAAAAAAGCTTATATTCGGTTGTGTGGTACTGGCATAAGAAAATATGCAGTATATTACAGGATGCACTAACGCATTTAAGTTAATTGTTTATTATCAAAACATCAGTGGTGTTATTTTGAATAAAATATTCGCTTCATTGTACCCAAAATGGGTACTGTCATTCTTTTTATTAATATTTACTTTCCCGCTTATCGCTGCGCCAGGACAGTTTGATGAAGCGAAATTATTAAGTAAAACTAAAGTATATCTGGATCAAAACAATCAAGGTGAGGGAACACTTTACTGTGGTTGTAAATGGGAGTGGGCCGGTAAAAGTGGTGGGGTAGTCGATTTAAACTCGTGTGGTTACCAAGTCCGTAAACAGCAAAATAGGGCAACGCGTATTGAGTGGGAACATATTGTTCCGGCATGGGTATTTGGTCATCAGAGACAATGTTGGCAGAACGGTGGACGTAAAAACTGTGTTTCAACAGATCCTATCTTTCGTAAGATGGAAGCCGATATGCATAACCTTGCACCATCAATTGGTGAAGTAAATGGTGACCGTAGTAATTTTAGCTATGCTCAACTTCCCTCTAATGCGCAATATCCTTATGGTCAATGTCGTAGCCGAGTTGATTTTAAGCAACGCGTTTTTGAACCTAGAGATGAAGTGAAGGGGCAAGTGGCTCGTGTCTATTTTTACATGCATGACCGTTATAACTTGTCGATGTCACGTCAACAGCAACAACTATTGATGGCATGGGATAGACAATATCCGCCGAGTCAGTGGGAAAAACAACGTGACGAACGCATTGCTGCAATCATGGGGCACCATAACCCCTTTGTCACGGGGGAAATGAAATGGGAGCTTGGGCATAAAAATAGTGCTCAAGGGATTAAGCAAGTTGATAAGTTATCGCCTGCACCTACAAAAGAGACACCAAAACCTCAAGCATCTGAAACCAGTACTCAAGTAAAAGGTAATCGTAACTCACATAAATACCATTTAGCACATTACTCTGGTTTTAAAACAACATCCGATAAAAATGCAGTGATGTTCAGCGATGAGTTAGCCGCACAAGCCGCAGGCTATGAATTGGCAGGTAACTGTAAGCCTTAAAAGGTGTTTTTAAGGTAAAGTAAAAAAACACCCCAAAGTTGTACTACAACGTTTGGGGTGCTGTTCATCACTTTTGGGTTTTTTTATATTATTTTTCGCTGACAATTTTGCCATTAATAACGGCGGATTTTTGAACGAACTGCCCATTTTCATCAAATTCAGAGATAAAACCTTGTGGTTCACCATCTTTGAAAACACCGGAAGCATAAACGTTGTTGCTTGGGGTGTCGTGATAAACTTTAAATGGACCTGTAAGTTTTCCGTCAGTAGCGGTCATTTCGATATCCTTACGACCATTTTCATGGTAAATCCGTACTAATCCATTCACTTTACAGTTTTTAACTGGCGTATACATTTTAACGTTACCATTCTCATAGAATGACTCAATGTAACGATCTAAACACCCCTTTTTAACCCAACTTCTGGTTTCCAATTGGCCATTATCGTAATGAAATTCATAAGCGCCTTCAGGTGTGCCTTCTGGCGTTTTAGTTGAAGGAAATTCAATACCTTTTAGTTCACGAAGTGCATCTAGATCAGATTTTGAAGATGTTGGTGTGAGTAGTTGACAACCAGAGATAAGTAGAGCAAAGGAGAAAAGTAAAGTTGGTTTTAATAAGTGTTTTTTTATCATGATGTCCCTATTGAGGTAAATATGAAAATTTCAGTTAGGCACTGGAAAATAATATTTTTCCTATACCTATCAATAAAATATAGTCATATTTAGTTAAATATCAGTCAGAATCTTCTTAAGCTATGATAAATACGGAATAATTGCAGAGAATAAATGTTAATTTATTGTTGCAAACAAAATATAGACGGGGGTATAGTCTGTTTATAAGGAATAAATGCAACATGATAAAAAGTCGGGTGTGTAATATTTTTACGGTTCGTCATAATAGTGTCATATAAATTCATTAGTTTACGGGTGTGATCCAGCAGGGAGGAACTAATGGGAACTAAGTCTTTGTTAATGCTTTTACAAGGCCGGTTACTACTCCATCATGAAATTGTCATGGTGAGATTAGTAACCGGTTTTTTTATTGCATGTTCAACCAACATGAGCTTGAAGGGAGCTCCTCTCTGTTCTGAATAGTCCGTCATTTGAATTGACTTTAACGATACCTGGAAGGGTTAATACTATGAGTAGACAGAAAGCTGCAACAAAGACGCGTCGTGAAATGAAACGGTCATTACGTAAAGAGCGCTCAGGTCGTTACGAAATGGCAAGTGTGGCCTCTTTTGCTGATTTTACGGGGATTGAACCTATTGGTATGGCGAAAGAGCGGCGTGATACATCGCCGATTACTCCACGCAATGATGCGCAAAAGCTCTATATTAATTCGATTAAACACAAGCAATTAATTTTTGCGAACGGTGAGGCGGGTTGTGGCAAAACCTATATTAGTACTGCACTGGCAGCAGATGCGTTAATCAATAAAGATATCAACAAAATCATCGTGACAAGGCCTGTTTTGCAGGCAGAAGAAGATCTCGGTTTTCTTCCGGGTGATATGGCTGAAAAATTTGCGCCATATTTCCGACCCGTTTATGACGTGTTAGTGAAAAGGCTTGGTAACTCCTTTTTGCAATACTGTTTACGGCCTGAAATTGCCAAAGTTGAAATTTCACCTTTTGCTTACATGCGTGGTCGCACATTTGAAAATGCGATTGTCATTCTGGATGAAGCTCAAAACGTTACTGTTAGTCAGATGAAAATGTTTTTAACGCGGTTAGGGGAAAATGTCACTGTTATAGTGAATGGTGATGTGACGCAATGTGATTTACCTGATGGCGTTATATCTGGTTTGGCAGATGCCTTACAACGTTTTAGCAGTGATGAAATGGTCTCAATGGTTAATTTCACGGTAGATGATTGTGTGCGTTCAACGCTTTGTCATCGAGCATTATTAGCTTATAGCCATTAAGTGATGTGATAGCCCCAGTTGTTAGCCAATAAAACTGGGGCTATTTGCAAATCTAATGATGATTAATGATGCAGCATTTCATGGACAATTTGTTCATCATTAAGCGAATAGGGGTAATAAGTTGGCCAATTATCCATTTGTTGTAATAGTTTTTCGTGGGATTCATTCCCCATATAGAGGTGAAAATGCCCTGAGGCCTGCGGTTCAATAATATGGTCACTAAATTGGATATATTTCGGTGCTTTTGAGTGTTTGTCTTGGCATTCGAATAAATAACGAACCCCTTTTTTACCAGAAGTATAATGGAGGATTTTAAAACCGGAATAGTGGTATTCACAACGGCTGATTTGACCATTCTGGGTAAATTCAATAATGTTATTCTCAATACTGATATTCTCAACGTCCGTTTGATAACCTTTTTTATAATAAGCGCGATACTCATCGACGGTTTTGTCTTTATTGTTTTTTGCTTTATGCTCCAATACGGGATCGAGTTTGCCAGTTATTAATAATGGGTAAATTGACTCCCAGATGCCATCCCAATCACTGAGCTTTCTATCTTTTACATCAACATCATTAAAAATACCTTTACTTGCTTGTATCGCTTTTTCGGATTGCGGGTGAGCATGACTATGAGCTTGTGTATTAAAGCTAACAAAAAGTGCACTGAGACTTAATGCAGCGGCAATAAGGGGTTGCTTATTCATTGAAGGTTCCTATAGTCCATAATAAATTAAGGTTATGTTATAACATAACATTTAATGAATGCAAAAATATTTTTGGGGAGAATAGGGGGATGTGGGTAAGATTGAGCTATTGGAAACTAAAAACAGGCCACGTTAATGGCTGTTTTTAGGGAAAAGTACTCGAAGAGAGGGCTTTAATAGTTGGGTTTTCTAATCTGCTGCTCTTTATAAATCTCTTGGTTTTTCTTGATTGTATTTAATACGCTGTCTTCATATGGATCATTTTTCGGTTGACTATCCTTGTGAGCAGAATTGGGGGAAGTGGCGCATCCAGACACGAGGACAGCAATAATAACTAATAACCCTAAACGCATACAAACCTCCTAAAATGAAAAGGACTAACATAATTCAAAATATCAATTTTTAAAAACCAGCTGGCTAATTAATATATTTAATTTATGGATAAATAGCCAGATAGCATACTTTGAAGTTTTTATTCAATGGATTGTTTATGTGGAATATTTACACAATAATAAAGTGATGGTGAGTGCCATCACTTTTCATCAGTAGAGATTAAATATTAATCATCAGGATTATCCATCACATGATGTCTTTCTTGATGATAACCTTCTTCATCGTAACCATAACGCCAATAAGGTATCGCATAAATACTTTCACGACTAACCCCTTTTTCGCGGCGAATAAAACGGCGTAAATCGCGAATAATTTGGTCTTCTCCGGCAATCCAAAATGACGTATCTTCGGTCGGGATATCCCAAGATTTGAACGTATTAATTAGCTCATTATTTTTACTAATATCACCACAAATCCATATTACCTCGATACCAGCAGGTTTAGTTAATTCGCGAATATCGCCTTGGTGATCTAAACGTAAAACGACTTTACCTGTCGCATTTGCAGGCATTTTTTCGAGTAATGCTGCAATCGCTGGTAATGAGCTTGAGTCTCCTGCCATGAAATAGTGTTGCGTATGAGGTAATAATGGATCAGGCCCTCCTGGATTGGTGATCCCCATCCAGTGACCTTGTTCCGCATCGCGAGCGAATAAATATGCTGGTCCTGAAGCGCCATCATGCATGGCAAATTCAACGTCTATTTCTTTAACCTCTGGGCGGATTGCTCGAACGGTATATGTACGCACAAAGGGGCGTGGCTTATCTTCTGGCCAGCGGCGCCCTTGTTCACTGAGTATTGGTAATGCAGGCTCGCTTTTTAAATCAGGGGCGAGAAAAATTTTGATATGACCACCTTCACATTGTGTTGGATAGTCACCCAGTCTTTCTCCCGTAAAGGTAATGCTGCGAATAGAAGGGCTGATATCTGTAATGGATTTGACCTGAACAAGTTGCGGTGGCGCCGGGCGGTAAATATTCTTTTCGACGGGTTTGTCACTAGCCACAGGCGGTCTCCTTTTAGTTATGATAATGATAAAATTATTATTTGGTAATTGTTATCATTATCATATCATGGTTTTATTGAATATAAATAACCGGAAACCAAACATTTTTATATCCAAAAAAATGCCACATTCGTCAGAAACGAGTGTGGCATTTGTGTGAGGGGGATTACTTGACTTTCATCCCCGCGGCAGTCATTAACAACTTAAATACGGAAGAGAATGCAAATAGCGCCAGTACACTTCCTAACCAAATAATCGCCATCCAACCTATCTTTTTCCACCAAGGTGATGAAATAGCCTGATCAGTGGTAACCTTGGTCTGGGGTAATTTTTCCTCTGAAGACATAGTAACTCCAATAGGTATAAACCAAAATAATAGGGATAATAAATAGAGCGCCAACAAGCATAAAACCTAAACTTTCCATTGGCCCAGCCGCATCACGGAAACTGATGGCGGGTGGAATGAGATTTGGCCAAATACTGATCCCTAACCCCGTAAAACCAAGGAAAATTAATAGCAACGCAGCTAAGAAAGGAATGCTATCCCATTTTTGTCGTTTGGCGCTTTTTAGCATGACCCAAACACACCACACGACTAATAATGGAACTGGCAGGAAGAAAAAGAGATTTGGTAAGCTAAACCAACGGCTATAAATCGCCTCATTGAGAACAGGTGTCCATGCACTGATGATAACAATCACAGCCAACATCACGAGTGTTAATGGTCGCAATAAACGGTACATGGTTTGGCGCAAATGACCTTCAGTTTTCATGATCAGCCAACCGCAGGCCAGTAGTGCATAAGCAACCACTAAACCAAAACCACAAAATAGTGGGAACGGTGAGAACCAATCGAAATAGCCGCCCATATACACACGGTTTTCAACATGGAAGCCTTGAATAAAGGCACCCACAACGACGCCTTGAACAAAAGTGGCGAAAATCGAACCCCAAATAAAGGCGTGATCCCAATGTTTACGATGCGACTCATCCGCTCTAAAGCGGAACTCAAATGCCACGCCTCGGAAAATCAAGGCTAATAACATAAAAGTTAGAGGAATCGATAAGGCATCAAGCACAATGGCATAAGCGAGCGGGAAAGCGCCAAATAGCCCCGCACCGCCTAATACTAGCCAAGTTTCGTTGCCATCCCAAACCGGGGCGACACTGTTCATCATCAAGTCGCGATCTTGGCTATCTTTAAGGGCTGGGTACAAGATACCGATTCCTAAATCGAAGCCATCCATCACGATATACATCAAAATACTAAAGACAATGATGACAAACCAAATGAGTGGTAAATCAATGCCCATGAGCTGTATCCTCCTGAATCCCTTTACGAATTAATTTCATCATGTACATATAGCCGATACCGAACACACTGCCGTAAACAGCAAAGAAAGCCAGTAGACTAATACTCATATGCATTTCACCATGCGCACTGACAGCGTCCGCAGTTCTTTGTAGCCCATAGACGACCCAAGGCTGACGACCTATTTCAGTGGTAAACCAACCAGCTAAGATAGCGATTAGCCCTGATGGCGCCATGACGAACATAAAACGCAAGAAAACTTTCGATTCATAAAGGTTTTTGCGATAACGCAGCCATAACCCCCAAACACCAGCCGCAATCATTAACAAACCTAGCCCTACCATGACACGGAATGACCAGAACACCATGAAGACATTTGGTCTATCTTCGGGTGGATAATCTTTCAACGCAGGAACTTGCTTATCAAGACTATGGGTCAAAATGATGCTCGCAAGATAGGGAATTTCGAGTGCGTATTCGGTTTTCTCTTTTTCCATATTAGGAATACCGAAAAGGATCAATGGGGTGGCTTCACCTGGTTTATTCTCCCAATGACCTTCCATAGCCGCGACTTTGACGGGTTGATGTTTTAGGGTATTTAACCCATGAGCATCGCCAATAAGGGCTTGCAGAGGCGCTAAAATTAAAATCAGCCATAATGACATGGAAAACATTTTCTTCATGGCAGAAGATTTATTGCCTTTAAGCAAGTGCCAAGCTGCTGAAGCACCAATGAAAAATGCGGCTGCAAGGAATGCCGCTGTGGTCATATGCAATAACCGATAAGGGAATGAAGGATTGAAAATAACGGCTAACCAATCAACGGGAACGATGCGGTTATCGATAATTTCAAACCCTTGCGGTGTTTGCATAAAGCTGTTTGATGCAAGGATCCAAAACGTTGAGATGATAGTACCGAGAGCAACCATGCAGGTTGCAAAGAAGTGCAATTTTTCACCAACACGGTTCATACCGAATAGCATGACACCAAGGAAGCCCGCCTCTAGGAAAAAAGCAGTGAGGACTTCATAAGTTAGCAATGGCCCTGTGATACCACCGGCAAAGTCGGAAAAAAAGCTCCAGTTAGTTCCGAACTGGTAAGCCATCACCAAGCCAGAAACAACCCCCATACCGAAATTGACCGCAAAGACTTTCGACCAAAAATGGAACAATTTTATATAATCACTATCCCGAGTTTTCAGCCACAAGCCTTCGAGTACCGCGAGGAAACTCGCCAGCCCGATGGTGATCGCTGGGAAAATAATATGGAACGAGACTGTAAACGCAAATTGTATACGAGCCAGTTCCAGCGCAGTTAGTCCAAACATATTGACCCCTGATTGGAATTGATAATGCGCACATCACAGTTTCGTTTTTTCCGTTAGCAATGTTGGTGCTGTTCCGTAGCAAAAATAATCATTGAAACGACAGGCTTGTGAAAAAAACCACAAACCTAACGAAAAAGTTTTGTGCTTATAGTTAAAAAAAAGTCAGGTGAATGTATGGATAAGTAGAACATGAGACGATAAACTATAATAGTAACAATTTTTGAGTTATTAACTATAACAGTTGAGGCGGATATGACGCGATACGAACAACTGGCTGCACAAATACGCCAACAGATTGAAGATAATATCTGGCAAGTTGGCGATAGATTACCGTCACTTAGGGAAAGTGTAAAACAATCAGGTTTGAGTTTAATGACAGTTGTACAGGCTTACCAATTGCTCGAAAGCCAAGGTTGGATCGCTGCAAGGCCACAATCAGGGTACTATGTTGCTCGTCGAAATACGAATTTTGCGGCAGCAAAGGGAGGAAAAGGCCTGCATCTTAATGAAAATGTTGAGATCAACGCCTCTATTTTTGGTGTTTTGCAAGCTTGTAAAGATCCTGACATTATTCCATTTGGCTCAGCATTCCCTGAACCGGCACTGCTTGATGAACCGAAATTAGGGAAAACTCTCGCGTCAGTGGCTCGGCGTTTAGCGAGGTTTAATACGACAGCGAATTTACCGCCGGGTAACGAGCAATTACGCCGTAATATCGCTCAGCGCTATGCCAGCCAAGGGATCCATGTTGCCCCCGATGAAATTGTGATCACGGCTGGTGCGATGGAATCACTAGTATTAAGCCTACAATCGGTAACCCAACCGGGAGATTGGGTGGTTATCGAATCACCTGCCTTTTATGGTTCATTACAGGCTATTGAACGCCTAAAATTAAAAGCGATCGCCATTAAAACAGATCCGTTATTTGGGATTGATTTGGACGCATTGGAAGATATTGCCGCAAAATACCCCATAAAAGCCTGTTGGTTAATGACGCATTACCAGAACCCACTTGGGGGGACGATGCCGCCAGCAAATAAAAAACGGCTGGTGGAGATCTTGAATAAAAATCAAATTGTTTTGATTGAAGATGATGTGTATGGCGAATTGTACTTTGGTAATCAACAGCCGATCCCTGCCAAAGCTTTAGATACTAAGGGTAACTTTTTCCATTGTTCGTCATTTTCGAAATGTTTAGCACCGGGGTATCGGGTCGGTTGGGTGGCGGCAGGGCAACACGCGACAAAAATTCAGCATTTACAGATGATGAGTACTGTTTCTGCCAGCGTTCCAACACAGCTGGCGATCGCGGAGTACCTTACTCAGGGGGGATATGACAATCACTTGCGGAAACTACGTCAGACAATGGAGCAGCGGCAACACCAAATGTTAGGCGCAATCGCACAATATATGCCGCCTTCCGTTAAAGTGAATACGCCAAAAGGGGGCTATTTTTTATGGTTAGAATTCGAACCACCTTTTAATGCGGTACGTCTCTACCAATTAGCCCTTAAGGAAGGGATAAGCATTGCGCCTGGCAGTATGTTTTCAACCAGCGATCAGTTTAACCATGCGTTTAGACTTAATACTTCATTTACTTGGAATGAACAGTTAGAACAGGCGATGAAAACATTAGGGCGTTTATGTTATTCATTGATTACCGAGAAACGTGGTTAGTCACATTTTAAGTGTCGAAACATTGCCCTAAGTCACTAAGTTTGCCACTCTTAATTATCATAACGGATAATTGATTGCTCGGGGGAATGTATGAAAATTAAATGTTTTGATGCGGCAGAGTTACCCATTGAAGAATGGCAAGATAAGTGTGGGAACAGCGCTGAAGTTTTTTGTTGGCCTGTCGCATCTGACTTTTCGCTTCGAGTAAGCATTACACAAATCAATCAATCGAGTGTTTTAAAACAGCACGCTGAAAGTGAACAATTTTGTATTTCTTTGGATAATGGTCAGCTGTCTATTCGAGATCAACAAAAGACTAAGCATTCTATGGCAAAAATTGGTGACGCTTTTCATTCTGAGGGGGAACAATTGATTGAACTTGAATTAAGAGGCTCCCCAGTCCGTTTACTTAACGTATCGGTTAACCCTGAGCGTTGGCGAGTTAAAAGCCATGTGATTGCACAAGAACAACGTTTGCCAATAGGGCAGGCAGGGATAGTGTATGTCTTAGCTGGGGAATGGGATGTCTCTGGGGCGAATTGTAAAATTATGGCCGTTAATCAAGGGGGCTGGTGGCTACCTGACATTGGGGAAGGGCATATTACGCCTCGTGTGGCAGGTAGCAAATTAATTTGGGTTGATATTACGGCCTGTTAGCTATTGGCTAAGCCAATCGCCGCGAGTGACAACATGCCTCCAGCAACGCCTTCCGTTAGACGGCGACGCTTATCGCTGTAATTTCCTTTTTTATGTACGGTGGCAAATACCATACCAATCATGCCATAAATCACGATACATGAGGCAATAAAGGACGTTGATAAAATAATAGACTGAATAGCAACACTGTCCGAAGAGTGAATAAAATTAGGTAAAATGGCAAAGTAGACTAAGAGTCCTTTGGGGTTAAGAAAGCTAGTTAGAAAACCTTTCAGAATGACACCTTTAGATGGCGCTGATTTTAGCGTTATCTGGCTTGGTTTCATGGCAGATAAGATCATTTTTATGGCTAAATATGCGACATAAGCGACACCGACCCATTTAATAGTATTAAATAAGCGTGGTGACGCAGCCACTATCGCAGCGAGACCTAAAGCGGCTAGGATAGCATGCATAATATAGCCCGAGATAATGCCAATATTAGCTTTCCATACGGCAGATACGCCTCCCGATAGCCCTTGCGAAGAGATAAAAAGAATATCAGGACCCGGTGTACAAATAAGAGGGATCACCGTCGCACTAAACAGAATAATTGATTGTAGCTCCATCTGTATGCCTCATAGATATCATTTGATTATTGTTGTTGAGTTTAGCAAGTTAGCTTGAGGGAAATTATAATGATTTCATTGTAATATTTGGTCATTTTATGGGTAATAATGGATTTTAAATTTAGCATTGAATATCAAAAATCGTTAAACCATAGGAAAATAATGCCAATCAAATAGATACGGGTAAGTTGGCTTGCTCAAACTTTATTAAGGAAGATGCAAGAGGGTTAAATTACTGGCTAAATCACAAGGCAAAAAAATACACTTAATATTCAATGAACTAAGTCATTAACTATTAAATGTATGATAGGTTAAAATATAAAAAGTACTTATTTTTTATTAATAGGTTATTTCATCAATTAGGGTAAGCTATTTTTAGCCAAACTATTTCATATTAGCATCGATTACTTGATAAAAAGCGTTGGCTGTATCCGCAATCGTCCAGACACCAAGAATAATTTGGTATCCTGTACGTTTTGGAATATTACACTCTATTCTTACGTTATTTTTGGGTACATTTCCTCTATCTTGTTGTTCACAAAACGGTTTTAAATCAAAATCATTACGTGTTAATGGTTTATTTGGATCCCAATTTTGTTTAGTGATAAAAAATTGCCATGATGTCGTTCTGTGTGATGCAGTTAATGTCCAAGAAAATACATTTTTACCACTAGATACATTCACTTTATGCCAACGACTGTTCGACTGTTCATTTAACTGAGAAAAATTGGCATTACCTCCACTTGCGATTTGACCATCCTTTGGCCCCCTTTCTGGGAAACCTTTAGGGCCTTCAACCGATTGAGGCTCATATTGAACGGCACCACACATTTTATTTAAATTGCCACCCATGGATGAACAAAGAAAAGCGCGGCTTGGTGGATTATCGATATAACCATGGCGAAGTACGTTATTATCAGCTAATGCTGACATTGAAAGGAAAAGCATTGATATAGCAATAAATGTTGTTCTCATAGAAGTATCCTCATGTAAAAATTAACAACCATATTTAAATGATGTATAACCTATAAAGAATGAACTCTCTGTTGTTATTTTATTAAACTAATTCGGTTATCTAGATGCGTATACTTTTTATTATGTGTTTATCAAAAGCTAATGAAAAATATTGAAAATAGCCCAACTAAAAACATAAATTATCACTAGTAGATACTAAAATGTTGGCTATTGTTTTTTCTCTATTACCATCCCCTCTTTTTAGGAAAAGAGTAGTTAATATTTATCAAAGATAAATAAAAGTATTAAAATGCATTATGAGGGCAAATAACTCTCACATACAGTTTGCTCAGTCAATATATGTATTGTTTTTGTCTATGGCCTCCTAAATTATACAGAATGGTGAAATTTTCATAAAACATACTGATGAGAAAGTGGCTTTAAATATGCCATATAGTCTTATTTCGTCAGCTTATTGATAAGTTAACCAACAGTGCCGATACCATCATAGCAAGTTCCACGCTCTTTCAAATGTTTCATCATCATAAGGTTGTGTTCCATTTTCATGCTTAATAATCGATTTAGCGAGTTTTATTAAAATTGATTTGTTTTCAAGATTAATAAATGTATTGGGGGATACATTTAGCGCTTTAGCAATATCATTAATATAATCGCTTGTTTGATTTTCATTGCTAGGTGCCCATCGACTAATTAATTGAGATACGGTTTGCAATGAGTATCTACGTTGATAGGTACGCAGTAACGCGAATAGTGCTCTGATACCATATTCTGAAGATTCAAATCGACAAAATCGTTTTTCAATAGATTTATCGTGTGGTAGTTGCCCCTTCCAATGATTGGCTTCATTGTATTCAATGTTACCGGGGTTATTGTTTCTGATGCCTCGAGAGATTTTAATCATGGATAAATTCTCCAATTCTAATGTTTAAATAAAAATGATACGAACATTTTTAATTAATCTATCAGTCCTAAGTAATAGGATTTATATTTATGTAATGATTTTAATTATATTAAAAAAGTGTTGGCGCAGATTATTAAAATTAAGTCATAAGACTCAATGAGCAGAAGAATACTGCTCATTGAGTAATACAAAGAGAAAATGAGATAAATTAAATTATAGATAAAATCATATTTACGATTAAATCAAATAAGTAAAATTGATTTTTATTACTATAAATAAATTACCGAATTATTATCTGATGTTGGCAGTGAATTACCATCATGATCAGCTGCACCTGTGTCAATATTAGGGGTTGCTGCGCTAGCAAGGCTAAATTCATTTCCTTCACTATTGGTTACCTTAAGAATATTAACATAGGCCATTGCAGTAACTTCCACATTAGGATATATGCCAGTTACATTCATATCAATATGAACCTTTCCGTTAATTTGTTGAGTAGTTGATAGCTCATCTAAGGTTGCGTGTATTTCTTGTCTATGAGTTTCGACACTAAAGTTAGCTGAAACCCACGCAAAGAAAGCAGTAAGACCTGCGCCAAATTTATATTCATTAAGCAGCTGTTGATACTTAGCCGACGATTCAAGGCTAATAATACTAAAATCCATGTCACCTTGTAATCGAACAACAGCGCCTTGGCCTGAGACAGTCGCAGAAATACCTCTCATCATTCCTTTCTTTTTTGAAACCTGCCAAGAACTCACATTACTATTGTTTGTCTTTACTGCTCCAATTGCAATATCGTTTATTTCGGAGAATGTTGTAGTCATTTTAATACCCTTAGTTTTAAATAAAGTGATGTTGTGGTGCTATTAAATAGATTAGTGGTTTATGCTATAAAACCACACACTATCTAATGGCAATAATACTATTTGATATATTGTATTGATAATGTGATCGATAACGGATTTTTGTGTTGTTATATTGTTTCTAGTTGAGATAAATATTCAAATTATTGTTTTTTTTGAGTATTTAGATCAAAATACTTATAGCTAAGTATTTTTACTTGAAGGATTTATTTTCACTGTCAGCGATATTTGCGGATAGTCTTGTAATTTTTTGAAAAATAACTAATTTAGTTGAGTGTTCTACTTGTTGTTTTATCTGATAAAATATGGCTGTATCGTTTCTTAGCTTGATGTTTATAGAGCGAGGTAGCGTGCGATTTCGAGATATTATGCTTTTAAATATGGGAATGATGGCAGATGGTGTCAAAACCATGGCGAATGACTTTGCTAACGTCACTATATAGTTTTTTTAAAAAATTATAATTATTTGGTATTAATTTTGGTGATCCTTCTTTTAATTGAAGATTAATGGGAAGGTGTGTTTTATCATTATTTTATAAATAGAGGGTAATAATTTTTATCACTATTAATGCTAGCAAATGAGAGACTTGTTTCTCCTGAACAAGATTCAGATACCGTATTGAGTATTTGGGGAGCCTCAAACCTTAGGGGAATTGCTGTATTTATCATGCTTAGTCATTATTGTGGGTTTTTCAATTGAAAGCTTGCTTACCAATAGGTGCTTTTTGATTACGTCAAAGAGAACAAATCAAATCAATTGTATGATATAAAAATATCGCCATGTACCATTAATAATCTCAAACATAAAGCACCATTATTTTAATATCGAAATGACTACTTCGATTTATAGCGATAAAGGTAGATAGCCACAATATTACTCATAATATGCTTCAATGAATATTTCCTGAAATTTATACTAGGTCATTTTAGTGTTAACAATGACTAAAATCATAGCGTATCATTTAACAGCAAACATAAAAATGATAGTCGACGATTCGGCTTACTCTCCGTAAAACTTAAGATAGGCGCTTAGTCGCAAAATAGAACTACGAATGAAACCAGTGCGACCTTCTTCTTGATGGATAGATTATGTCCATGTTGCGAACTTGGCTGGCAGTGATTGATGTAAATTCCTCACGACACGTCAGAGAAGGGATAGTATCATGACCAGCCATTAGCTTTTTTACATTTTATTCGGAATTTTCATTGTGACCTCATTTGCTGAACTTAACACGCTACCTGAAGAACAACTTGCTAACCTTACTGAGCTAGGTTACGTAACAATGACGCCAATTCAGGAGGCTGCGTTACCAGCGATCCTTGCAGGCAAAGACGTCCGTGCTCAGGCAAAAACGGGAAGTGGTAAAACCGCTGCTTTTGGACTGGGTCTGTTACAACACATCGATGCGAAACAGTTCAGTACACAATCACTGGTATTGTGCCCGACTCGAGAATTAGCAGATCAAGTCGCGAGCGAACTGCGCCGCTTAGCACGTTATATGGCAAATATTAAGATCTTAACACTTTGTGGTGGTGTGCCATTTAGTGTGCAACGAGATTCCTTAATCCACGCGGCTCATATCATTGTTGCCACGCCGGGGCGACTTCTTGACCACTTGAACAAAGAAACCGTAAAACTGGATACATTACAAACATTGGTATTAGATGAAGCAGATCGCATGCTGGATATGGGATTTGCTGATGATATTGATGAAGTGATCAGCTATGCGCCCATTAGCCGTCAAACACTATTATTTTCAGCTACGTGGCCAGAAACAATTACAGCAATGAGCCAGCGTATCCAACGTAATGCAATAACGATTGAAATCAATTCAGTTGATGAATTACCTGCTATTGAACAACGGTTTTATGAAGTCGCTCGTCATGAAAAAATAGATTTATTACAAAAACTGTTAAGCCAACAGCAACCCGCATCTTGTGTGGTATTTTGTAACACAAAAAAAGATTGCCAAGCGGTGTATGATGCACTAAATGAGTGCCATCAAAGTGTTTTAGTATTGCATGGTGATATGGAACAACGTGAGCGAGATCAAACGCTTGTTCGTTTTGCTAATGGCAGTAGTCGTGTATTAGTTGCAACCGATGTGGCGGCTCGTGGGTTGGATATCAAATCATTGGAAATGGTAATTAACTATGAATTGTCATGGGATCCAGAGGTGCATGTTCATCGCATTGGTCGTACAGCGCGTGCAGGTGAAAGTGGGTTAGCGATTAGCCTTTGTGCTCCTGAAGAAGCTCAACGCGCTAATGTGTTAGAAGAAATGTTAAATATAAAGCTTAACTGGAAGTCAGTACCAACCGGCTTAACTATCACACCACTTGAAGCTTCAATGGTAACACTGTGTATTGATGGTGGTAAAAAAGCGAAGATGCGACCTGGCGATATTCTTGGGGCGTTAACAGGAGATATTGGCTTGGCAGGGGATGATATTGGTAAAATTACTATTCATCCAATGCATGCATATGTCGCAATCAAACAGTCTGCTGCACGCCATGCTTGGAAACAATTGCAGCAAGGAAAAATTAAAGGTAAATCCGTTAAAGTAAGATTGTTAAAATAAAACTAGCAATATAGGCAACCATTAGCCGTGTGGTTTGTATGACATGGCTAATGGTAGGTAATCATTACTTAAAATGAATACAGAGATTCAATGGATTGACCGAGTTTTTCTGCCAGCTCAGAAGATGCATATCTATCCATCACAACCTCAATATATGCCGCACGATTTTGCGATTCAGCCATATTAATTGCGGCATCTAACTCATCGCAACGGGTGACCTTTTGGCAATACCAATCTTGGCAACCAAGTGCAGCAGGTAATTGGGCATAGTGCCATTGCGGTAAGTCATTATAGTAGGCTTCAGGATCTTTACAGAGTAAGCGTTCAATAAGATAACCATCATTATTAAGGACAAAAATAATGGGTTTTAAGCCAAAGCGAGCGAATTGGCTAATCTCTTGGGCGGTTAACTGATGAGAACCTTCACCAGTAATTAAGATAATACGGCGATTAGGTTCAGCTATTGCAGCACCAAAAGCCGCAGGTGTTGCCCAACCAATAGAGCCCCAGAGTGTTTGGTTATGGAATTGTGCATTTTGTGGAAGCAGAGCAAAACCTAATCCCATCGATGCTGTACCTGTTTCCGCGATAATAATATCGTCTTTTTTGAACATCTGCTCAAGTCGCGGATAAAGATAGTTTGCAGTAATTTGCCCATTTTCCCCCTGAACTGGCGTACCGAGACCTTGAGCTTTTATCCCTTGGTGATGCAATGAAGGAGCAAGCTCTTTGAGCTTAACCAGTACATCTTGCATATAGACTTGAGGATAGATAGCAGAGCCCACTTTCACATGGTCGGCAAGGATATTAATTCGATGCTCAGGGAGAATAGTAGCGGTAAAGCTACCAGAGTTAAAATCGGTAAGGACAGCTCCAATTCCCAGCACGCAATCACAACTTTCGACAAATTCACCTACTTGTGTATTCATTAATTTGCCGTTATAGATCCCCATATAAGTTGGATTGGATTCACTGACAATGCTTTTATCCATAAACATGGTGGCGTAAGGTAACCCAGTCTTATCAATAATTGCTTGCACTTCATTAGCATAGCCTAATCGAGCACTTAAAATACCAGGAATTATGCAGGCTTTTTGGCTTGAATTTAGCTTTTCTAAAATAGCCGTAACGGCGGCTGATAATGACTCATTATTACTTTTATGAATAACAGGGGTATCAGTATTTTTATCTGTAACGACTGGCATGACCGCATAATCTGCGGGTAAACCAATATAAACAGGACGGCGTTCACGTAGGGCCGTTATAATTAAGCGTTCGGTTTCGGCAATACAGTTTTCAGGGGTTAAAATTGCGTGAGCGCAGCTTAGGTGTTGACTCATTTGATAAAAAACATCGAAATCACCATTGCCGAGCGTATGGTGAACGAGTTTATGGTTTTTTTGTACACCACTGGCAGGCATACCAACTAAATGAAAGATAGGAAGATGTTCTGCATAGGAGTCTGCAATGCCGTTGAGTGCGCTTAATTCTCCTACACCAAATGTGGTTGAAAGTGCAGCGGCACCTTTAATACGAGCATATCCATCAGCTGCATATGAGGCATTGAGTTCATTACAATTACCAATCCAACGCATATTGTTACTTTCACAGACCGCATCTTCTATGGGGAATGCGTAATCACCTGCGACGCCAAAAATATCATTGATGCCGATCTCATTTAAGCGTGCTAAAACATGTTCGATGACGGTTTTATTCATTATATTATCTCCTAATGATCACGTTAGCCGATAATTCTGCTTTTTATTAGTTCTAACGTAGATCTTTCTTTAGTGGAAATTATTTATAATTATTCCATCTATAACAAAAACTCATAGGAGCAGACATGGATATACGTTCATTGCGTTATTTTGTTGAAGTGGTACAGCTAAATGGGTTTAGCCGAGCAGCAGAACGTTTATTTGTGACCCAACCTGCGATTAGCCGTAGCATTCAAAAGTTAGAGCAAGAGCTTGGTTATACATTATTAGTGAGAGAAAACGATGGAGTGAGACTGACGGATGAAGGCGAAATTTTATTGAGTCATGCAAAACAAATACTCAAACAATTTAATAGCATGAATAAGGCGTTAAAAGAGAAAGAAGGGCCTCTGTCCGGTATTTTGAATGTAGGATTACCACCTGTCATCGCGTCAACTTATTTTGCGGATATCATCATGGCATTTAGTCGACGTTACCCACAGGTGGAATTAAAAATTTTGGAGCTAGGCACGCATAAGATGATGGAGGCGATGTTAAACGGCGAGGTGGAGACCGCGGCAGTGATGCTGCCTTTCGACAATGAATTGTTTGACTTACACGTTTTTTCGTCAGATCGATTGATGCTGTTAGTGAGTGAACAGCATCCGCTAGCTATGCGTAACTCGGTGAAGTTTGCAGAGCTTATTGATGAGCCGTTTATTTTCTTCTCTGAGGACTTTCGCATAAATGAGTTAGTCATGAGCGCTTGTGGGATCTATGGAAAAAAACCGGTTATTGCTGGGCGCAGTAGCCATTTAGATCTTGTAACAGCGATGGTAAGGGCAGGGGTTGGTGTAACATTATTACCAGATAGTATGTGGAATAAAACACGTGCAGATGGTTTGTCAATTATTCCTGTAATAGAGCCTGTACTCTCTTATGAAGTCGCTTTAGCAACATTGAAAAATAGTCATCAAAGCCGCAGGGCAAAAGCTTGGAATGCGCTGGCAAAAGAAATGTTAAACATCCAATAATGAGGCATTGATGGCAAAAATGTTTTTTATAGAAAGAAAAATGATTGTATAGCCACTTTCTCTTAAGGATAAGGAACAAGAAGACTTATTTTTTAGATGTTGGATAGAGTTTATCCACCAATTTTTTATCTGATTTAAAAAGCAACATACTATTACATATAATTATGCAAGATTTTATTGGTATATGAGTTTAGTCTTAGGGGGCGTGAGTTTATTGTGGGGTAAGACTCTGTGATTTGCCTAGTTTGTTGTTGGGATTAACATATCAAAAGCAGGTAAATACATAATTTAAATTATAGCTTCATCAAGGCTTGATCTCGTTCTGGGGTTCGCAGGAGAGTGAGTGCATCGTGGTTAATTCTATAATTCAGGTCCGCCAGCGGCTTAGCGATGCACCCGCAGTTTTTAACAAGAAAAATACTGGCGGTATAGCCATATATTTATATCTGGAATGCTAAAATGAAAAGACCAACTAGTAAAAATATAAGCCACTATTTTGAGTGTATGAAGAAATAAAATTTGAACTAATTAGTCGATTAAAATATTTATTTTTTCACAGACAAATAAGCTGTTGGAGCCACCATTCTCAGAGTTGAATTTGCCTTGATTAAGGTACTCGCTGATATGCTGATAAATGGTAGTCTGGTGAAATCTTAATACCTGAGCGATCAGGTCAGTACTCCATCCTTCGGAAGCAAGAAGAACGGCTTTTATTTTATCTCGACCTTGTCCGTCACAAATTGCGTCGTGAAAGCGTTTTAGCTTTGTTTTTTTTCTAACACAATTAATATCCTAATAATAAAAATAATGTTCTTGATTTCGCATAAAAAAGCACATTCAATAATTAAAAATATATATTATTAATTAATATACAGCTTTAATAATTAGAGTCTAATACAACCTTTAAGGAAATTGCACTATTATAGTTCATAACCAAAATATCATTTGGACTGTCTTTTTATGATAATTAAATACATGTAATTCTATTTTAAGTGTGCTATTTATAACATCATAAGGTTTTAATCTGATTAAAAACGTTATGGTAAATATTTACTAGTGTAAATTAAAGGATAATGTAGATGAGTGTTATAACAAAAATAAACTTAGGTATGCATCAATGCAGGTTTTAGCTCAGATCTAGCTGGGAGATTACAGAATGCCGCAAAGATGAACAATCACTACAAAAAAACTTAATCTCAAGTTAGTGATATGTTATTACCAACATAGTATTGATAAAATTAGATATAACTAGTTCAATAAGTTATTTAGGGTAAATTTGTGAATTTAAATCTGAATGTGAAAAAACTTTTAATATAAAAAGATAGCTTGAGATAAATGAATTTTAGCCATACTAAATAGACGAATCGCATAGTGTATCTATGCACTCTGTCTGTTATAGCTAGACTCTTTCACTCATTCTAGTTATTTATTAAATAATATGATTATTAACTAAAATCACAATGTTGGAATACTGAATGAATAAAACTCTACATATTAACTTGATATCTTTTATTGTAAAAAGTTCAGGTTGGCTGTGTATTATAATTTACTGTTTATTTACTTTTATTTCTGCTGTGTGGGTATCAATGAGTTTTACACAAATTAGTGGAGTGTCGCTAACCTTTTTCACATTATTGGTAGCACAAATTATATTCCTTTTACTTGCCATTATAACAAAACAACAAACATTTAATTTCATTATAAAAAATAAACTTATTGTATTTTGGTTTAATATTCTGACTTTGACAAGTTGGTTATTGATGTTTATGGCATTACAGCGTATCGAAGCATCTGTTGAATCTGCTATTTATCAAGGATGGATTCCCATTATCGTTATGCTATTGAGCTTATGTAAGGGGGGCAATAATTGGTTCAAGATATTAGGGCCATTACTAATTGCCATTTCTATTTTCATGTTGATTTTTGCCAGATTATATTTTAACAGTAATAACCATTATATTAACTCCTCGATTTTATTAGAGGGAATTATTCTAGCCTCTATAGCAGGAAGTACTGGTGGCATTTATGTTTTCCTTTCAGCTAAATTTAGAAAAATTGCTGGTGCAACCACCTTAAATATACTAACAACACGCTTTATTATTTTACTAATAGTAACAAGTTCTTTAGCACATGAGCAACTATTCATTATAGTCACAACTGATTTATACTCCTTATTAAAACTAGTATTTCTTTCAATCATATTTGTTGTCATTCCTATATTTTGTTTACAACATGCGATTCTTAAGTTGGGAGCTGAACGCGTATCTATTTTAACACCGTTAGTACCAGTGGTTGCACTTACTGCTGAATATTTTGTGTCTCCTTGGAATAATTTTTGGGTACCTATTTTAATAGGGTTAGTAAGCTTATCATTAATTATTAGTAACATATTAATGAATGAAAAATCACAAGTAATTAAGTAATGCCTAGATCCTGAAAACACTAATCTAAAATGAGGAATTAACATGACCACATTACAAGAAAACATAAATGACAAAAATTTAATAGAAGAAATCCGAGAGATGATAAATAACTCAGGGATAAATGAAAATGAATTCTATAAAACATTTCAAAAAGAGGCGCTACCTCTTGATACAGCTAAAACTATATTTCAGCAATACTATTATTATATTCGTACTTTTCCACAAATTCTTTCAGGATTAGCTCCTCGAGTAAGCGATGAACTCATTCGATTGAAAATTTGTCGTACAGTAGTTTCTGAACTAGGTGATGGTAAGGGAGATGCTCATTATATCATGTTTGAAAATGTATTAGCTGGAATTGGTATCACTCTAGATGAATATAAAACTGCAAATTACAATCAAGAAACTAAAGAGTTAATTGAAAATTTAAATCGTCTTTTTTTGGTTGAATCACCGAATTATGCATTAGGTGCGCACTATGTTATTGAAGAGTTTGGTTTTCCTATGATAGTTAATCTTTATGAGGGATTTCGCTTATATAAAGGTTGGAAACATGAAGATTATAATTATTTCTATTTGCATATTTTAATTGAATGTAATCACGTTGATTGGATTCAAGAAGCCACGCTGGCCGCTGCAAAAGATGATGCTTCTAAATTTGAAATAATTGAAGGTGCACGACAAATATTAGAATTGCTTAATAATTTTTGGAAAGGTCTCAATAGATTGGCGGTTAGTCATGTTAATTTAATCTCACAAAAAACAGCCTAACCTAATAGAAATTATAACCTTTTTATAATAATAAACATGTGGGATGCTGAACTTTAAATTCATCCGTATGTTATTCATTAATAATGAATAGGTGAGCTAATGATTAAGAACAATGATTCATTGGTAGGTATTTTTGAGCACATGTCTTTAATCGCTAAGAAAAATAATGCTTTAAACCTTTCACAAGGAATTCCTGATAATATTTATGATGATTTATGGAATAAAACTATAAGTGACTTATCTATGAATACGTGGCAATATCAACCTTCAGCAGGATATTCTCCACTCATTCAAAAATTACTTAGCTCCTTTTTTTCAAATGCATTTGACGATGCAATTATTACCTCCGGTTGTACTGAAGCATTATTATGTGCATTATATGCATGGAGTGAAAACGGTTACCGTGACCTCGTGGTGATGGAGCCGTTTTATTCTTATTACCCAGGATTAGCTAAACTAGCTCATCTCAACTTTGTTCCTATCTTAATGCAAAAATATGCGGAACAACTAATTATAGATTGGAGTACATTGAAGCGGGTTATTAATGCAAAAAGTATTGTTTTAATTAATACACCACATAATCCTTCAGGAACAGTTTTTACTGCTGATGATTGGCAGCAATTATGGTTAATTCAAGAAGTAACTGGTTGCGCGATATTAATTGATGATGTTTACCGCCATTTCAATTTTACCAATGAATTAACCCCTTACGCAAGCATGTCTCAACGTAATATATTAATTGCAGGTTCTGTATCAAAAAGTTTTGCAGCTACAGGAGCTAGAGTGGGATGGCTTGTTGGAGAAAAAAGACTATTAAAACGAGCTCTTATAGCTCATCAACATATGTCTAATTGCCAACCCGAATTATTGCAAAAGGCGTCTTTAGCTTTGATTCAAATGGTTCCCTTTTCTAAACTAGATAGCGTATCTCAAACATATCACAAACGAGCAACAAGATTGGGCGAAGCGCTATCTCAAGCAGGATTTAATTTGATTACCGCTAATGGTGGACATTTTATTATGGCATCACATCCTAAACTTGCTTATCAGCCACTTATCGAACAAGCTATTTTTTTTACCTTAAATTTTGGGATTACACCATTACCACTTAATGATTTTTTTCATAATAAAGACACTCATTGGTTGAGATTCTCATTTGCCTTAAGTGACTCAACTATCGATTCGGCATGTCAGCGTTTAATGTTTTCTCATTTGTAAGGATTCGCATATGAGCTCATTTATTGTTATTGGTGGCGGTCCTTCCGCTGCAATAGAAGCATCACGCCTTTGTTCTTTAGGTAAAAATGTCACAATCATCACTGAACAAATTGGTGGTTGTATGGAAATGATGGGAGATAAAAGGCTTCAGTCTTATTGCAATGAATTAACTTTACATGAAACTACATTGTCTCTAGCAGACAGTATGGCTCTCAACGATCTGCCGCCAACTGCAAATGAATATATTCAGTATATTAAGCGCATTTTTGATGGCCTTCCAATTAAAATTATTATAGGAAAAGTGAATTGGTTTACTAAAATAAAAACTAAATTTAGTTGTCATGTGGATTCTCAGTTTGGTAAAAAAATTTATTATTCAGATGGATTGGTTCTAGCAACGGGTCTTAAATCGAAAGCAACTCCAGATATTTTTTCCTTATTACCACATATAAACTGTTTTTCAGCCTATAAATTATTTAACCAAAATGGTTCATTTATTAATAATTATAAACGTGCTGTGATTTTAGGTAGTGGGAATACGGCTTTTCAACTTGCAAATATTGCGGTTTCTCATGGGTTAAATACGACAATTTTGGCACGAGAATATCTAGGTATATTTCCTCAAGAAACCAAAAATAGATTTGCTCTTCGTGCGCCAAGCCAAATTACGATTGAAAAAATTTGGAAAAGTCATGACTTTGAAAATACAGATTACCTGTCATTCTTTATTTACTCTTCATTATATTCTGATGGGAAATATTTAAATGTGAAAATTGAAAAATCGAAAAATCAAATACATATTGCTAATATTTCATACTCCGCTCTTTCTTCTGATATAAATGGCGAAAATACAAAAATTCTTTCCATTCCTTCGGAAGATACTTTGTGTATTTCAGCAATTGGAGTTACATGTACTTTACCTTCTCATAATTTTAGTCAACTACAATTGAATGATCAAGGCTATATCTCAAATGAGTTAGGGCGCACAGCTGTTGCTGGGTTATATGTTGCAGGTACTTTAGCCGGAGCAAAATCGGTTAATACCATGAATAAGGTCGAGTATGAATATGAAAGTCAAAATGCTATTGGATAATTTCATCTATGAAGTCAATGGGTTTGACAAAACAATTGATGATATAAAAAAGTATAATTTAAATTCTCTACTTCATTCTGGAAAGGTGATTATATTACGCAATAAAAAGTTATCTCTAGAAGATTATTATCAGCTAATGTTGTCGATAGGAACTCCTGAACAACATATTTTACAGAATTTCTCCGTCAGTGGATATAAAGATATCATTCGTATATCAAATTATATTACGCCGACAGGTGAAAATGAAGGAATTTTAGATGGCGGAGCATACTGGCATACGGATATGTCGTATAAACCCCAAATTGGTATTGCAACAGCACTGATGTCCTTAAGAGAGCCTGATTATGGTGGTTATACTCAATTTATAGATATGGTTGATGCACTTAGTATTCTTCGTAAGAACTCAGCTCTCCTTACAAAGCTTGAGAATATCTGTGGAACATCTTTAGAGGCGATTCAGGTACATCATACTTTTGGTAATCGAAGAGCTATGTTTGACCCATCACAGCCAACTCAACGATTAACTAATGCTCAACAGATTACTCTTTCTCCAGTAGTACACAATTTAGTTCAAGTTCATCCATATACTGGACAGCAATCTCTTTTTGCTGTTTCTGGTACTGCCATTTGTTTTGACGGAGTATCCCAAGAAGTATCGCTACCACTATTGAATGAGCTGGAAGATTTCATTATTGAAAATTCTCAATTCTATCAACACCGTTATTTTTCTAACGATATCATTATTTGGGATAATTTACTGACGCTTCATCGTGGATATGCCATTAAGCCTAGCCATAATATTAAAAATAGTCGTCTGTTATACCGTATTAACGTCAATTACTCTAATAGAGGGCCTTGTTATGAAAAAAACAGTCATACTCCTTTCTCAATCTTACCTACAATTTGCTTCAGAGGCTGTACTACTTAATTTATCTCAGCAAACCCGTTTGGTTTTAGTTATTACACACAATGAAGAAGTTTATCCTTTTTTGTCCACAAAATTGGCAAAGGTTTATCATGTCAATGGAAATACGACAGAAAGCTTACGGCCTGAATTAAATTTTGACCAAGTCTCTGAAATCGTAAAACAAGAGATTGCTCTAGTTGACTCATCTAAAGATATCGCTATTTATTGTCAGCAAGAAGATAATGTATTAACAGCAGCAAAACTCCGCTTAGCATTTGATATCGATGGTGAACAAACAGATATCGTATTAAAATTTCGTGATAAGTTAATTATGAAACAATGTATTAGTGCAGTTTTACCCAACGCAATACCTAAACATAAAAAGCTGGATATAGAATTATTAAATAACAATCTTCGCGATTATTATCATGAGCTAAAAGAATTTCTTGGTGAAAAAATGATCGTCAAACCAACCACTGGAGCTGGTAGCTTTAATATAAAAATAATCAATTCGGAAGTTGATTTACAGGACGTTAAAGAAATGATAAGCACTGATGAGCATACATTCTCTTATGAGATTGATGAGTTTATTAGTGGAAAAATGTACCAATGTGATTCCTTTATACGAAATGGCAAAGTTGTATTTTGTGGAATATTAGAATTAGGATGCAGCAATTTTGATTTTGTCATGGGAAAACCACTGTCGGTTTATCCTGTTACAAGCATAGAACAATACCAACGACTATTTGAATTTAATCAAACATTGATCACCGAATTAGACCTTAAAAACGGTTCTACTCACCATGAGTTATTTATCAAAGATAACTCTCAAGATATAGTTTTTCTCGAAATTGCTGCTCGAGTCCCTGGTGGAATAGGGGTCCCATTCCATACCAAAAATAGTAATATTAACCTTATTGACGCTACGCTTTTACAAGCAGCTGAGTCTGATGAATTAAATAAAATTAGCCCTAATATGAAAAATAATGTTGTTTCAGCATTATTGCCCGTAGGGCATGGTACTGTTATCGCGCTAAATGAGCCTCAGTTAATGAGTCATTGGCATATAGACTGGCATGTTAAAGTTGGTGATGTTGTTAATTCGCGTTCGCTTATTGATACCGCAGGTATCCTGATGTTCACGAATGATAATAGAGAACAACTACGTAGCGATTTTGAAAAGCTTCAAGATTGGGTTCCTGTGACTTGTATATAAAAAATGAAATAATTGCTAACTATTCCAATGTATAATTTAGAATACATTATATGGTAGGGCACTTCACTTCAAGTTTTTGTAAGTGCGCTACTTGTCGTGCTTTTTATCAATGATAATGACCCCTCGGTATTCGCTATTACTGAACATACAAAATATCTTCCTTAAACCGCTTTGTTCTGACTATGTATAATAATCTATCCAGTTGTCCGGTAATCTCCCCTAAAAGTAGTTGATTTCCAGTAGCACAGTTTTCACCAACGTAGCGGACTCTTTGAACGCTTATTTATTTGAATCGTTGAGCTAAGTTAGAGAATTAGTGTGGTATTGGCAGTAATATTATAACTTGAGCCGAACCCATGAAAGTTTAAATAACCTTCCACCGGAGGCTTATCGTAAACAGTTAGAAAACTCTAGTTTAGGGTGTCTTAATTAATGGGGAGTGGACACCTCACCTCACGCTCAGGGTCGGGGTAGAAACTCAATGGGCTATTGCTAACAAAACCAAAGCGTTCTATTTGCCTGGCCAAATAGGATTGCCTTGCGCATTGGTCACATAGAGTGGGGCTCTGTTAATGTCGCTGTGATATTAACATTCACATTTTATATATTAGATTGGTGAAGCAGAATTGCCTCTGCTTATATATATGATTATTATTTTTTAAGTAAAGGCAAAGGTAAATTAACTCTTGAAATTTTACTTAAGATAAAAAGAATTAGATTATAACTATTACCAATAAAGTTGCTTATTTCTGAGGCGTCACTAACATTTTCAATTTTTTGATAAATAATGTCTTTTGAATTAGATATATCTAAATTATAGTTAGAGTGATCTCTAGATCTCACTTCTAATACTATTTCATCATATTTATCATCTAATATGTATTTTGGTAGAATTAATAAACTAAGCTAAAAAATAGAATCAGAACCAATTATTTTAGCCTCAACTGATACTGAATGTATTCCTTCAAATTCGTATTTATTTTTTACAGAACAAAGTGTACTGAAAATAAAATCATTTAGATTTTTTATCATTTTTTGCTATTTCCACTATAAGTTGTTGTCGGGTTCCTTAGTGAACAGTGATTTTTTGGTCGAAAGATCTGAGCACGGAATCCGCTTTTAGTTCATTACTTTTTTCTTATCCCGAGCTCAGGTTAGCTAAAGTATGATAACTGTAAGTCAGGTAACGTAAGCATATATTATTTTAAAAAAACAGTGGCTACTTTTTTGGGGCCTTCATATATATCAAAGGTGCTATGTTTTTCCATGCGTTCTTTCGGGGCGTTGTCCATTAAGAAATCAACGCCACCTTCACTTATAAATTCATCATTTTCTAATTTTGTGGAATGTATATCAAAAATTACACTCCAAGCATTGTTTTGCCAATTAATATCTTCGGGGAATCTTGATACAGCATAATATCGACCTACGCTTGGTGGCATTGACCGACCCCCATCTTTTTTTTGTACCCATTTTATTTTTACTAAATGCATCTTTGGTTTCCTTTCACTGTGACATTTTTACTCCAAGTTATTTTTACATTAGAATTATTAAGACCATCTAATGTGGCAAATCTAGCTGGATCAATGCTATCTAAATGAGGGGCAAAATGCCATTTTTTAGCAATCTCATCTGGTACATTTATTTGTACAACTTTAAATGTATCACCACCATGCTCCATTTTGCTACCTCAAATAACAGCATTGTCATATGTCGTGGCAAACCATTTTCCTTCTAATGCATTCGGTGATGAAGTCCAAGCGACAGTGTTCATCAAGCTTTCATATTCACTAACATTCATACTTGTCCACTCCCCATTAATTAAGACACTTCAATTTAGAGTTTTCTAACTATTTACGATAGGTCTCCGAAGGGAGGTGATTTAAGCTTTCGTACGTGCGATTTTGGTTATAATCTTGTTGCCATACAAGAAAATAAATAATTATAATCAGCCGGATTGTAATTAATTTAGGGAAATAATTAAGATTTATATGGAATACCAATTCAAATCATACAGTAAGGGCAATAAGAACAAAACAATGTCTGTTTACTGGATTGTTGTTCCTTGTGTCATATGGATAGCGCTCATGTATTGGTCGCTAATATTAGGCTCGAGAATGGTGTTATTTGAATGGTTTCCAAAATGGATTATTTCTATTACATTTACTGTTATTGTAAGTGTAATTAGTGGAGTTTGGAGCATTCTACGTCGCCCACTAAAGCATGCATTTAAAAACTTTCTTCAGTCTGGATTTATGGCCCTTGTATTAATCGTTCCTGTGTTTGATGTGTTGGCCTATTTATTAACAAACAAAACAATTCGCTACCAAACTGAATATGAAATCACATCGCCAGGCCCTAGCATTAGCCGATTTAGCCAATGTAAATATGGTATATGGATCAAAGAAACTTATACAGAGCAGTGGAAATTACTTTGTATTGGTAACCCTAAATCGAAAACTCAGACAAATACAGGAATGGTATGGGTTACAATAGAAACTGGGCCTATTGGCGCATACATTGTTGATTATCAGTTCTCTTCTTTTAACCTTTAATTTTGACTTACATTTATGCTAAATGCAGTTTTGACTAGTAGTGACTAGATGCTTTTAGCGTGTATTTACCTAGCATGGAAGTGAATATTATCAAAGAGAGGGTTTATGTTACAGCAAGATAGCCTTCAACAAGATGTTATTGCATCTGTAAAAAAATCATTAAATGTTGAGCATTTTTACCACAGAATTAGACCTGATATTTCGCCATTCATTAGTGCAACCTCGAAGTTATCACTAAAAAAACTTGATGAGTGGGAACGTCTAATTCGCTGGGAGATCGACTCATCGCTCCAACAAAATAATGCCCAAATTACTAAAGTTAATAGCCAATTAATGGGTTCTCTTAGATGGCTAGATTTATGTAATGCTGATGGCTTCAAGCGTGAGCGAGCACTAAAGGTGCTTACTGGTGGTGCGCCAAACAGTTTTCTACTTGCGTTGGTATTTCGAAAACTGAATGACTGGGTGCCTGAAGTCAGAATTGCTGCACGTGATGTATTACCATTAATCGCAGAACAATCAGACCCAGAGATTATCGTTGATGTCTTATTTATAATGCTTCCCTATTGGAATTCATGGGAAAGAATAGGGGATGAAGAAAAACAAATTCTATTGAATATTATTGCAATGAATAGAGTCGCAGAGTCCCTTAAAAAGCGACTTATCCTATCTGCTTCTGGACCTGTTGCGACTATATTTGCACAGGCTGGTCGTGTTGATGTATTAGACAACTTTCTGACTGAAATTGCTGAGCTATCAATACAGCCTGCCTTGCGAGCTAAAGCATATCGTTGCTTATTAGAAAGCAAATTTGTTTGGGCTGAAGGAAGTAAACTTAAATGGATAGACAAAAGGTATGGTATACGGAAACGTATTCCTGTTTTAAATGAAAGGATAGTAAACACAACAATCTCATTTATTGAGTATTTAAAAATGGCGGCAATTGATCGTTCTCCCATGGTTCGTCGTATTGCTGGAGAAATGCTAATTAAGCAGTTAGAAAATATTGGGGATGATGCGCTTAAGTTAGCAGAATTGCTGGCATCCGATACAACAGTAGCAGTAGCAGAACGAGGTCAGTTTGCATTAAAATATTTAGCTAAGTAGATATAAATATATAACCATGTTTGCTTCACGCTTAAAATGGGTGCCCAAATTTTATTATTGATTGCATGGACGAGAAAAAACTAAAAGGCAGTTTTGAGCCTCAGTTGATTACGAAAAATCAAACTCGCATCACTCAGATGGACAGCCAAGTTTTATCCCTCTATGCAAAAGGAATGACCCCCGTGAAATCGTCGCTACATTCAAGGAAATGTACGATGCTGATGTCTCACCGACTCTGATTTCAAAAGTCACCGATGCTGTTAAAGAGCAAGTGCAAGAGTCGCAAAGTTGGCCACTCGAATCGCTGTATCCCATTGTCTATCTTGATTATATTGTTGTCAAAGAGCGTCACGATAGCGGTGCTATCAATAAGTCTGTTTTTATTGCATGAGCCATCAATACTGAAGGACATAAAGAACTTTTGGGAATGTGGAAGGCTGGAAATGAAGGCGCTAAATTTTGGTTGTCGGTGCTCACTGAGCTTAAAAATCACGGTGTTCAAAACATTTTGATTGCCAGCGTTGACGGTTTAAAAGGCTTTCCTAATGCGATAAATAGCGTTTATTCTCAAACGCAAATCCAGCTGTGCATCATTCATATGGTGCGCTACGTTTCTTGGAAAAACTACAAGGCTGTGACTGCGGGGCTGAAAACCATCTATCGTGCCGCAACAGAGGCTTCAACATTGATAGCATTGGAAAAATTCGCTTTAATATGGGACGAAAAATACCTGCAAATTAGAAAAAGTGGGTATGTGCGTTGGGAAAACGTAAATACATTTTTTGTTTACCCTGATGATATCCGCAAAGCCATTTACACCACGAATGCCATCGAGTCACTAAATAACGTTATTCGTCATGCGATTAAGAAACGTAAGGTATTCCTCAGCGATGATTCAGTGCGTAAAGTCATTTACTTAGCGATTAAATCAGCTTCTAAAAAATGGAGCATGCCAATTCAAAACTGGAAACAGGCAATGAGCCGTTTTATTATTACGTTTGGCTAACGCCTAGACGGTCACCTTTAATGAAAGGCAAATACACAGAATTATTTACAGGATCTTCTACCGTCGACGGATATGAGTGAATTCATTTTTTTATCAACAGTGCTTTGATTTATCGAAAGCACCTGTGATTAATGAGGCATTCGTATATCCCGCGATTGTCACGGATGTACCGTTTAGGGGGATCGACCTACTATTTTCTTAGGTGTGATTCAAGTTTAGCATTATGAAAAAGGTGACTATGATACGAAAATTTTTTTGTGGAAAATAATTTTCACATCATTGTGGTCTGGCGGGGTACAGCAAGTTTGCGGAATGTGCTCACCGATTTTAGCCAGTTAATACACCATAAAAATGTTTATTTACTGAATGCAAAACGTAATACCACTTTTATGGCATTTGAAGATAAATTACAAAAATTTGCTCAAGATGATTTATTAAAGCAGTCACTTGAACGTTTTAAGGAAGATACTTATGAAATTTCTGTGTCATAAAGCCGCTTTCACTGCGTTATTAAGTGTATTCTTTTTGCATGGGTGTGCGCAAAATCAGTCATTTTCGCCCCCAATCAATGGGGAAAGCCTTCATTTTATAGCAACGCTCCCTCAAGAATTAGAGTCATCCCCGATATATGCGGTATATCGTTCTGAGGTTTGCCGTAAAGAGCGCCGAAACTCCAATAGGGAGACGTATACTATCCCCGGGTTTCATCGAGAAAAATATCCATTAGCGACGAATGCCTCGAATCAAGTAGAGGCGAATATTCCGAAATCTGGGGGAGGAAAATGTGATTGGAAACTCAGTAATATTAAATTTGAAGTCAAACTCAAGGACCCATCAAAAATTGATCCGTTAATATCAAAAAACTTTGGTATGGAAGCCACTTTTGTGCTTGATAATAATACGCCAGCCACATTTGATGGTGGCTATGAAAAAAAGTCAGGGGATTTTTATGAGATATTAACCTTATTTCCGTTGATTACAGAAGATTTTATTGGTGGTCATGAGAAGTCATTTTGGTTAATTGCAAAATATGAAACGATGACCTATAAAGTGAAGAGCGCTAAGAATATCAATATTAATTTTGATTACAAATCAGCCATAAAAACTTACAGTATTGGACCAAAAAAGAAAAATAAAGATTCAATGGCTACCTTTATTTATCCTAATGGGGAACAAGAAAAAACCAATTGGCTTTTTCCTGAATACAAAAAACTGATCGAGATATCCGAATCTATGTCCTCTAAATAAAAATAGGATGCTTCTGTTTTATCTTATTCTAAATTTTAAAGTGTTTTATTAAACGCTACGGATGCGTTGTTTAAAATGTGTTTTGCTAGAAAATTATGTATAACCGGTTGCTTTAACGCGGAATTGGCGAATAAAAAAGGAATTAACACTGACTTTTTGGATTAACAGCATAAAACCCAGTTAATGTCATGAATTTTATGCTGTTTTATTATGATTTGATACTTTGTGAAATAATATAAGGCTAAAGCGCAGGCTTACACATTAAACAAGAAGTTCAGCACATCGCCATCTTGAACAATGTAATCTTTACCTTCTGCACGCATTCTACCGGCTTCTTTAGCGCCTTGCTCACCGCGGTATTTAATAAAATCATCAAATGCGATAGTTTGAGCTCGAATAAAGCCTTTCTCAAAGTCAGTATGGATCTTACCGGCGGCTTGTGGGGCTGTTGCACCGACAGGGATCGTCCATGCGCGAACTTCTTTCACGCCAGCAGTAAAATAAGTTTGTAGGTTCAATAACTGATAACCTGCACGGATCACGCGGTTTAAACCAGGCTCTTCAATACCAAGATCTGCCATAAACTCATCACGCTCCTCATCTTCCAATTCAGCGATATCTGATTCGATAGCGGCACAAACAGGAACGACGACAGAACCTTCTGATTCAGCAATTTTATTTACCGTATCTAAATAAGGATTATTTTCAAAGCCATCTTCATTAACATTCGCAATATACATTGTTGGTTTGAGTGTTAAGAAACTTAAATAACGGATCAGTGCTTTTTCTTCTGCGCTAAGATCTAAAGTACGCAGCATGCCTGCGTTTTCAAGATGGGGTAAGCACTTCTCTAATACTTCTAATTCTGCTTTAGCATCTTTATCGCCACCTTTTGCACGCTTTTGTATGCGATGTATTGCGCGTTCACAGGTATCAAGGTCAGCGAGCGCTAATTCGGTATTGATAACCTCAATGTCCTCAGCAGGGTTAACTTGACCTGCCACATGGATGATATTGTCGTTTTCAAAGCAACGCACTACGTGGCCGATAGCTTCCGTTTCACGGATATTAGTCAGGAACTGGTTACCTAAACCTTCTCCTTTTGAGGCGCCTTTGACTAAACCCGCGATATCAACGAATTCCATCGTAGTTGGTAGAATACGTTGTGGCTTTACAATCTCAGCCAATTGGTCAAGACGTGGGTCTGGCATTGGCACAACGCCCGTATTCGGCTCAATTGTACAAAAAGGGAAGTTGGCTGCTTCGATGCCGGCTTTGGTCAACGCATTAAACAGTGTAGATTTACCCACGTTAGGCAGACCAACGATACCGCATTTAAAACCCATATGTTTCTCACCTTAAAAATAGCAAGGGGCAGGCGAGCGCTGCTCCTGAATGTTAGAAAATTGGCGCTGATTATACACAAAAAGTTGTTTTTGATGAAATGAACTCTTTACGTACACTGATTTTACGCTGTTGCTTTAAAACTATGTAGGCGATTTATCGCTTTATCCATCCCATCACTAAGTAAGATATCTGTGCACCTTAAGGACTCATCAATCGCTTCATCGATAAGTTTTTGCTCAGATGCAGGTGGTTTGCCTAAAACAAAACCAACAACTTTGTTTTTATCGCCTGGATGACCAATACCTATGCGTAAACGATAAAAGTTTGGGTTATTACTAAACTTGTTTTGAATATCCTTAAGACCGTTATGCCCACCATTACTACCGCCTAATTTCATTTTTGCAACACCGGGGGGTAAATCTAATTCATCATGCGCGACTAAAATTTCATCAGGGTTAATGCGATAGAAGTTAGCAACAGCCAGAACCGATTTACCACTCAAATTCATAAAGGTGGTTGGAACAAGTAACCGAACATCGTTGCCATTAAGGTTGATACGGGCGGTATAACCGAAAAATTTTGCTTCTTCTTTTAAAGATTGGTTATGGCGTTCGGCAAGTAAGTCAACATACCATGCTCCAGCATTATGACGAGTTTGGGCGTATTCAGCACCTGGGTTGGCGAGGCCAACAATTAGTTTTATTTTGCTCACGGCTAATTATTCACTGTCAGTTAAGTCAAAAAATTATATCTAGTTTACCTTGTGATAGGGGGATGTACAAAATTGAAATAGGGCAATGAGGGGGTTATTTAGTTTCGTATGAAACTATTCGGGAAAAATATTTTTAAAAAAAGCATCTTTTGTACAGAAATTATGGGAAAAGTCTCACCATGTGATAGCCATCGCAAACAATTTTACTTATTACACTATAATAATCATATAACAATATAATTTTTTCGAATATTTCAATTATGCTTTGCTTATCAGTCTACTGAGATAGGAGGTAGATATGAAACGTAAAACAGCAGTTTTGGTTGGTAATATTTTGATGGCGTTAGGGCTAATCGTTATGATAGGAAGTATTGCACTGAACCTATCTTCCCATATATTTAGTCTCAATTTACCGGACATGATCACAATGGGCTCCTTGTTTGGCATCTTTGTTGGTGCGATGATCTGGTTAACTGGAGCGAGAATTGGCGGTAGAGAAAAAATTGCTGACCGTTACTGGCTAATAAAACATTATCCACATTCAAATAAAGATAACCATCGTTATCCATAATATTTGTTTTTAATTTATGTGGTACTAACAATATTAGTTGATCTTATTTAGCAACGAAGGGTGATTTCATATTTTAGATAATCACTCTTTTGTTTTTTTATTCACCTCTAACTCTCTCTTCTTTCGTGCGTATTTTATCACCATGGCAATATGAAAAATTAAGCCAACGAGGTTGCCTATAGGCTATGGTGAGTAAAAATGAATGGATAAATAAAGCCCCTACGGTTGATATTCAACCGTAGGGGCGCTACTTAAATTATGACATTTCTTTGATTTTCAAAGCAATATAGAAAAACGAGGTATTGCTACCTCGTTAATTAATTCTTAGTGCTCGAACATCGCAGAAATTGACTCTTCATTGCTAATACGGCGAATTGCTTCGGCCAGCATGCCTGAAAGTGTCAGCGTGCGAACTTTGTTCAATGCTTTAATTTCAGGTGAAAGAGGGATTGTGTCACAAACAATGACTTCATCAATGACTGAATTTTTGATGTTGTCTACGGCATTACCTGAGAAAATCGGGTGAGTTGCGTATGCAAATACGCGTTTTGCACCACGCTCTTTCAGAGCTTCAGCCGCTTTACACAGCGTGCCACCAGTATCTATCATATCGTCGACTAAAATGCAGTCACGACCAGAAACATCACCAATGATGTGCATCACTTGGGAAACGTTCGCACGAGGACGACGTTTATCGATGATTGCCATATCAGTGTCATTTAACAGTTTCGCAATTGCTCTAGCACGGACGACGCCGCCGATGTCTGGAGATACAACGATTGGGTTTTCCAAATCTTTCTGCAACATATCTTCCAGAAGAATAGGGCTACCGAATACGTTATCAACAGGAACATCAAAGAAGCCCTGGATCTGCTCAGCGTGTAGGTCAACGGTGAGAACACGGTCAACACCTACACTGGACAGAAAATCGGCAACAACTTTAGCGGTGATTGGTACACGGGCAGAACGTACGCGACGATCCTGTCTAGCATAACCGAAGTAAGGGATAACAGCGGTAATACGACCAGCAGATGCACGGCGCAGCGCATCGACCATAACAACCAGTTCCATCAGGTTATCATTGGTTGGTGCACAGGTTGACTGGATGATAAAGATATCACCACCGCGAACATTTTCATTAATTTGAACACTGACTTCGCCGTCGCTAAAACGACCAACAGCCGCGTCTCCAAGATTAGTGTAAAGGCGGTTAGCAACACGTTGTGCTAGTTCCGGTGTAGCGTTACCAGCAAAAAGCTTCATATCGGGCACGAGAAAAACCTCAGGCTTGCGTCCAGAGAGATATTGTTGACCAATAACCGATGCTAAATCGTTATTATTGGTGCAATACACGGGTTATCCCAGCGCGGAATTTGTGCAACGGCGATTCGTTCACCCCTTGAGCGACGAAACCATGCACCCACGATGGGGCTTTATTTAACACCTTAAGGGCATCAGCTTGTGTTTCAAATTCAGAAAAAACACAAGCACCTGTCCCTGTAAGGCGAGACGGGGCATATTCTAACAGCCAAGAAACGAGCTGTTCAACCTCACGAAAACGTTTTCTTGCAATTGGTTCGCAATCATTTGCGTACGGAGCCAGTAATAATGCGGCTAGTGAGCGTTTTGGAGAATTTCGATTTAATTGCGGATCTGTGAAGATCATCGGAGTTGAGATTTCAATTCCTGGATGTGCAACCAGATACCATTTCTCTTTAGGCGAGGCTGGAGTCAAAATTTCACCTATTCCTTCCGCAAAAGCGGCATGGCCTCGCACAAAAACGGGAACGTCTGCTCCAAGGCTTTTACCTAGCTCCGCTAACACGTCATCACTCACTGCTGTTCCCCAGTGAGTATTTAATGCAATAAGTGTGGTGGCCGCATTGGAAGAGCCTCCACCGATACCGCCGCCCATTGGCAATATTTTATTGATTTTGATATCTGCCCCGAGAGGTTCTGAATAGCCTAAAGTATCACGGCAGTAGTGTTGTAATAATTTTGCGGCTTTGACGATTAAGTTTTGTTCTGGTTCTACTCCCTCCATTGGCGTGAGTAGATTGATGTGATCGTCTGCCCGCGTGGTGATGGTAATGTCGTCACCGTAATCAAGAAATTGAAACAGTGTTTGTAATTCGTGATAGCCGTCTGCTCGACGGCCTGTGATATAGAGAAAAAGGTTCAATTTAGCAGGGGAAGGCCATGTTAACGTCATTTTTGTAAAGTCCAGCTATCCATTTTTAGCTTAATTAGGCGCGAACCCTGACGTAATTCAAGGTTGCTTGGTAACATTGGAGTGGTATTCATATTGTAAGAAAGATAGTTAAGCTGCCACTTTTCACCATTGGTTTGCTGTAATGTTACAGATTTTAGGAGGTGGTTTTTATCCAGCGTAAATTGTGTTGCGCGCCCAGGTGAGCCAGTTAACCAAGCGGTCAGGTCCTCAAGCGGGATCTCCATGCCAGTAAGTTGATAAATCAGCTCGGAAGGAACATCACTCATATGCGTTTGCCCATCTTTTGTGGTTAAACGCGCTAAATCAGGTTCAACGGTGAGCTCTAACTCGCGGCTGCCGAGTGGGTTTGTCAACAATAAACGATATTTTTCAGGTGTATACTGCTGCCAGAAGAATTTAGCATAGGTTTTACTACCATCAAATTCATAGGCAAAAGAACCGCGAGTTTGATAATTGCGAAGTGCGTTGACTTCTTGTAAATGGGTTTTCCATTGTGGATCAGACGCGGAACCTGTACCAGACGTTGTTGTTTGTTGAGTGGTCACACAAGCCGTCAGCAATAAGCAAGAAAGCGGCAATAAACGCCAAAAACGCTTTGCGGTGGAAGGAGCGAAACAAGACCAAGTAGTGAACAGTTGCATAGCGACTCTCAAAAATCATCGAGTAAAAAGTAAATAGGTTTTATCAAAGCTGATACCCACTGAAGTGTAACGTGTTATTGCAATTTAGAAAAATGACTCACTGGATAATATGGTGCGACAGTGGGCAAAATATTGCGTTAAAACAGCTAAATGATCAATCGGATTGAAGAAGTTTTGCCTATTTATACAATTGGTCAATGAGTATCGATAGTTTGATTCATCAGTTGACAGATGACAATCGCAGCATATCTCATTGATATTGATAATTTCTTAATAAGTATAATAAAAAAGGGTACATCTCCGATATAAAGCGGTGTAGAATAGCAATACTAATAGTGTTGAATTCGGCTAAATCGTCAGCAGTTTTCTATGGAAAAAGTTTGGTAGTGATCATCTTTATGGTTTTCATTATTAGCGGGGCATAGAAAGCGGGGCGGAGATCATCTACAATAGTCGATAAACAAATAACAGTAGTGTGGTTATACTACTGGATAAATAATTAGCAATGTGAGCAATGTAGTTAAGCACAATGACCCTATTAGCCCTAGGCATTAATCATAAAACGGCGCCAGTAGCCCTTCGTGAACGGGTGGCTTTTGGACCAGAAAAAATCGACCATGCTCTTGAGGAGTTGCTTAAGCAACCTCAGGTGAGCGGTGGCGTTGTGCTGTCGACCTGTAATAGAACTGAGTTGTATTTGAGCCTTGAATCACAAGAACAAGCTCAAGAACAGCTTATCCAGTGGTTATGCAAGTTTCACAATATTACAGATAAAGATTTAAAACCGAGTCTGTACTGGCATGAAGGTGACCGAGCAGTCAGTCACCTTATGCGGGTTGCAAGTGGGTTGGATTCTTTAGTTTTAGGTGAACCGCAAATCCTTGGGCAGGTTAAAAAAGCGTTCGCCCTTTCTCAAGACAACCATTCTTTGTCGAGCGAATTAGAGCGTTTATTTCAAAAATCATTTTCTGTCGCTAAACGCATTCGTACCGAAACAGAGATCGGAGCGAATGCGGTTTCCGTTGCATTCGCCGCTTGTACATTAGCAAGGCAAATTTTTGAGTCACTCAAACATTTGAATATTTTGTTAGTGGGAGCAGGGGAAACAATTGAATTGGTGGCACGCCATTTACGCGAGCATGGTGTGCAGAAGATGATGATCGCTAACCGTTCTCGTGAAAGAGCGGAGTTATTAGCTAATGAGGTTAATGCGGAAGTGATCACGCTGTCTGATATTGATACACGTTTGGCTCAAGCCGATATTGTGATCAGTTCAACAGCAAGTCCGTTACCGATTATAGGCAAAGGCATGGTAGAGCGTGCGATGAAAGTGCGTCGCAGCAAACCCATGTTGTTAATTGATATTGCGGTTCCTCGTGATATCGAGCCTGATATTGAAAAACTCAGAGATGTTTACCTGTATACGGTGGATGATCTTGAGTCGATAATTCAGCAAAACCTTGCTCAGCGCAAAGCCGCAGCGGTTGAAGCAGAATTTATCGTGGAACAAGAAAGCAGCCATTTCATGGATTGGTTGCGCTCGCAAGCCGCAGTGTCTACAATTCGCGATTACAGAGCGCAGGCTGAGGCAATCCGCGCGGGGATGACAGAAAAAGCACTCGCGGCAATTAGTCAGGGTGCAGACCCTGAACAAGTTATTACACAACTTACCCAACAATTGACCAACCGCCTGATCCATGCACCAACAAAATCTTTACAGCAAGCCGCTGGAGATGGTGACTTGGAACGCCTGAATCTACTTAGGGACAGCTTAGGGCTGAACCATCAATAACCACATTTTAATCATGGGTCTGATATAACGAATGAAGCCTTCTATTGTCGCAAAACTGGAAGCATTACAGGAACGCTATGAAGAAATTCAAGCACACCTCGCCGATGCAGGTGTGATTGCTGATCAGGGACGCTTTCGTGCCTTATCAAAAGAGTATGCTCAACTGACAGATGTCGCCAAATGCTTTACGGCATGGCGGACTGTTCAGGAAGATATCGAAACAGCAGAGATGATGTTAGATGATCCTGAAATGAAAGAGATGGCTCAAGAAGAGCTAAAAGAAGCGAAAGCGCGCAATGAAGAGCTTGAACAGCAATTACAACTGTTGTTGCTGCCAAAAGATCCTGATGATGAATACAACTGTTTCCTTGAAATTCGTGCAGGGGCTGGTGGAGACGAAGCGGCTATTTTTGCGGGTGATCTATTCCGTATGTATAGCCGTTATGCCGAGGCTAACCGTTGGCGTGTTGAGTTAATGAGCACTAGTGATGGTGAGCATGGTGGCTTCAAAGAAGTGATTGCAAAAATTTCCGGTGAAAGCGTTTATGGTCGCTTGAAATTCGAATCTGGTGGTCATCGTGTACAACGTGTGCCAGAAACGGAATCACAAGGACGTATTCATACATCGGCTTGTACCGTCGCTATCCTTCCTGAATTACCGGAAGCGGAATTACCTGAAATCAACCCAGCAGATTTACGTATTGATACATTCCGCTCTTCGGGAGCGGGTGGACAGCACGTTAACACAACTGACTCCGCAATCCGTATTACCCATATTCCAACGGGTATTGTGGTTGAATGTCAGGATGAACGTTCACAGCATAAGAACAAAGCAAAAGCGATGTCTGTATTAGGTGCTCGTATCCGTCAAGCAGAAATGGATAAGCGTCAAGCCGCTGAAGCCTCGGAACGACGTAACTTATTAGGTTCTGGTGACCGTTCTGACCGTATTCGTACCTATAACTTCCCTCAAGGTAGGGTGACCGATCACCGTATCAATTTGACGTTGTATCGTTTAGATGAAGTGATGGAAGGGAAGCTGGATGCGTTAATTCAGCCGATTATCAACGAATATCAAGCAGATCAACTGTCTGCATTGTCTGAGCAAGATTAATGCAATACGGCGAGTGGGTTGACCAAGCAGTCGCAAGGCTGCCGATGAGTGATAGTGCTAAACGAGATGCGGAAATCCTGCTTCAACACATTACAGGGCGGAGTCGTACCTTTATTTTTGCATTTGCAGAAACAGAGTTAACACAGCCTGAGTATGAAGCACTTGAATCACTATTATGTCGTCGTGAGCAAGGTGAACCCATCGCCTATATTATTGGTGAGCGTGAATTTTGGTCATTGCCTTTATTTGTCTCGCCAGCCACTTTGATTCCCCGTCCTGATACTGAATGTCTAGTTGAACAGGCCCTAGCACGGCTTCCGGCTCAGCGCTGCCAAATACTTGATCTTGGCACAGGGACAGGCGCTATTGCTTTGGCGATCGCCTCTGAACGTCCAGACAGCGTGATTATCGGTGTTGATTTTAATCTGGATGCTGTTTCTTTAGCACAGCGTAATCAGCAACGTCTGGCGCTTAACAATGTACAGTTTCTACAAAGTGATTGGTTTACCTCACTGTCTTGCCAACATTTTGATATGATTGTGAGTAATCCACCTTATATTGATGGAAATGATGACCATTTGCAGCAAGGCGATGTTAGATTCGAACCTTTAACCGCTTTAGTGGCAGATAATCACGGACTGTCAGATTTAGACCATATTGTGTCTACATCGAGATCATACCTTAACCCACAAGGTTGGTTACTTGTTGAGCATGGATGGCAACAAGGTGCCGCAGTTCGTGAGTTATTCAAACAGTATGGATATAGCAATATTGAAACCTGTCTAGATTATGGTGGCCGAGATAGAATTTCGCTTGGGCAGTGGAATAAATCAGTGGAAATGTGATGAAAACCATAGCAAATATTGAATTTAACAAAATACCTTTGAGTGAAGGTATTATGATAGTTTCCCAAAGTATTCGTATCGATTTTCCTCTTATGCAAGTACAGGCTCGATTGGATAGCTTGGTTGAAGCAGCCAAAGCGGTTATTGATTTACAAGCGGATAATGAAAGTAAAATTAATCAACTAATAACGCTTTTTTATCATCAATGGCAATTTGGTGGTGCTGACGGCATCTATGCATTATCCGACATGCTTTGGCTAGATAAAGTCTTAGCAACGAAGCGTGGAACACCGGTCTCTTTAGGTTCCATTTTCCTTTATATTGCTGAGAAATTAGAGATTGATATCGAACCTGCCGTGTTTCCAACTCAGCTGTTATTACTGGCTCAGAAAGAGGATGGTTCACAATGGTTTATTAACCCAGTCAATGGGGAAACCTTGACATGGCATACGCTCAATTTGTGGCTTAAAGGAACCGTGGATCCCTACTCTGAGTTGGGTGAGGATCAACTTGATGTTGCGGAAAACAGTGTGATCATTCGTAAGTTATTTGACACGCTGAAAGCCTCTTTAATGGAAGAGAAAAAAATGGAGTTAGCGTTAAAGGTCTGTGAGACGCTATTAACGTTAGATCCTGAAGACCCTTATGAAATTCGCGACCGTGGATTAATTCTTGCACATTTAGATTGTAACCATGTGGCGTTGAATGATTTAAACTATTTTATTGAACACTGCCCAGAAGATCCTATTTCTGAAATGATTAAAATTCAGATATATTCATTAGATAATCATCCAGTAGTGTTACATTAATTTATGCACAGACAGCAAACTGTCTCGATATGAAAGGTAAGAGCATGCAACAGAAAATGGTCAGCATTGGTGATATCAAAGTCGCAAACAATCTCCCTTTTGTTCTTTTTGGTGGAATGAATGTCCTTGAATCTCGTGATATGGCAATGCAGGTGTGTGAGCACTATGTCACAGTGACGCAAAAGCTAGGCATTCCTTACGTATTTAAAGCGTCTTTTGATAAAGCTAACCGTTCATCAATTCATTCATATCGTGGCCCAGGCCTTGATGAAGGGATGAAAATCTTTCAAGAGTTGAAAGAAACCTTTGGCGTGAAAATCATTACTGATGTGCATGAGCCATCTCAAGCTCAACCTGTTGCTGAAGTGGTGGATGTTATCCAATTACCTGCATTTTTAGCTCGTCAGACTGATCTGGTTGCAGCAATGGCGAAAACTGATGCCGTGATCAATATTAAAAAACCACAGTTTATTAGCCCGGGCCAAATTGGCAATATCGTAGAAAAGTTCATTGAAGGTGGTAATGATAAAGTCATCTTATGTGATCGTGGCGCTAATTTTGGTTATGATAACCTAGTTGTTGATATGCTTGGTTTTAATGTCATGATGCAAGCTTCAAATGGTTGTCCAGTTATTTTTGATGTTACCCATTCGCTGCAATGTCGTGACCCATTTGGCGCTGCTTCTGGTGGTCGTCGTGCTCAAGTGGCTGAATTGGCCAGAGCAGGCATGGCAGTTGGGTTAGCAGGGCTATTCCTTGAAGCGCATCCAGATCCTGACAGTGCTCGTTGTGATGGCCCGTCAGCACTACCACTTGCTAAATTAGAGCCTTTCTTACAGCAAATCAAAGCGATTGATGAGTTAGTAAAAAGCTTCCCTGAGTTAGATACGAGTCGTTAATCTCGGTTTGCAATGCAACTGAACCAAGTTGTCTCCATGTTCGGCGCTGATCTTCAGCGCCGTTATGGCGAGAAAATTCACAAAATAACATTACATGGTGGTTTTAGCTGTCCGAACCGCGATGGTACTCTTGGGCGAGGTGGTTGCACCTTTTGTAATGTCTCCTCTTTCTCTGATGAAACGCAATCGACTCAATCGATTAGTGAGCAAATTCGTCATCAAAAAGCCAAAATCACGCGAGCCAGCCGCTATCTAGCCTATTTCCAAGCCTATACTAGCACTTATGCTGAAGTGTGTTTACTACAGCAGTTGTATGAGGAAGCTCTTAAGCAGGCGAATATTATTGGATTATGTGTTGGCACGCGTCCGGATTGTGTGCCACAAGACGTGCTCTCTTTATTAAGTGGCTATCGAGAGCATGGGTATGAAATATGGTTGGAATTGGGCTTACAAAGCGCACATGATAAAACACTTCATCGCATTAACCGAGGGCATGGTTTTGCCGAATATCAAAAAACCGTAACGAAAGCAAGGCAACTCGGACTTAAGGTTTGCACGCATCTTATTTGTGGCTTACCGGGTGAAAGCACTTTAATGAATATGCAGACATTAGAAAAAGTGCTGGAGTGTGGTACGGATGGGATCAAATTACACCCTTTGCATATTGTTGAGGGGAGTATTATGGCGAAAAGTTGGCGAGCAGGGCGATTAGCGCCGATGACCTTAACTGACTATACCCAAGTGGCTGGAGAACTGATCCGCTATACACCTACCGATGTGGTTTATCACCGTATTTGTGCCAGTGCGCGCCGACCAACATTATTAGCCCCAGAGTGGTGTGAAAACCGCTGGTTAGGCATGAATAGTCTATACCAATATCTACTCACACATGGTGGACAAGGCTCCGCACTTTAATGGTTATTAATAAGCCGAGTATGGTTTCTTATATTGTTAATACTAACCATTGAAAATAGAGATCTGTTGGTGGTAGAGGAGAGATGGTTAGGCATGTGACAGGGTAGCAGTCACAAACAACGTAACTCAGCATACCCCGTCAGAGATTATTTAGCGTTTGTTCCTAGATTAGCATTATAAATTAGCCACTCCCGCGCTTTTTGGTTGTGGCTCATTTATGGTTATTTGGAATCAAGTTCCTCGAGAGCTTTATCAATCGAATTATGGAAACTTAACACTCCCTCAATAGGCGTTACACCAGCGCGCGCCAAGGTTTTAAGCGGCTGGAATGGAATGTCACAAATAACGATATGCGTGTCTTTTTTGACTATGTCGATAAATTTCTGGAATGCTTCTAACCCGCCAGCATCAAGTACAGGCACCGCATCCCACTGCATGATGATGGTTTTATAACCTTCACTTTTGACCCTTAATTCATCAAAGATACGCTCTGCTGCGGCAAAAAACAGTGGGCCGTTGATACGAACCACTAAACGGCTTTTGGCTTCATCGGTTTCTGCTAATTCACTGATCCGAGTCATATTAGCAATACGGCGCATAAACAGCAGTGAGGCGAGAACAATCCCTACAGTGATGGCAATGACCATATCGAAAAGCACAGTAAGAGACATACACAAAAGCAAAACAATGATGTCATCTTTAGGCGCGCGGCGGATCAGGTCTATCACTTTACGTGCGGCGCTCATATTCCATGCAACCATCAACAGCAATGATGACATCGCCGCTAAGGGCAGATAGGAAAGCATTGGGGCGAGGACCAATAACGTCAGCAAGACTAACAATGAGTGGATCACTGAGGAAATCGGCGAGGTTGCACCTGCACGAACGTTAGCTGCCGAACGTGCAATGGCGGCGGTAGCTGTAATACCACCAAAGAATGGCGCTGCGATATTACCAAAGCCTTGCCCGATAAGTTCACTGTTAGAGTGGTGTTTCTTGCCTGTCATATTATCAAGAACAACCGCACATAGCAGCGACTCGATCGCGCCAAGGACAGCCATTGAGAAAGCCGCGGGCATCAATGCGGTGATCATCGACCAGCTAATAGGGGGGCTGCCGGGAAGCTGCCATGGTAAAATAAACTGAGGCAAGATAGGGGGGATACCGTTACCTTCTGAGCCATCGGGCAATAAATAGCTAAATTGTGAGCCGATGGTAGCAACATTTTTATCAAACAGAGAGAGCACCCACATGACCAGTGTACCTGCAACGAGAGCAGGTAAGTGACCCGGTAACTTTAGTCCTAGCTTAGGCCATAAAATTAAAACGAAGAGTGTCACTAAACCAATCAAAGTATCGCTGAATTGGAGTGTCGGCAAAGCGTTGACTAAGGCGATAACTTTATCGACATAGTTTTCAGGAACATATGCCATTTGTAAGCCAAAAAAATCTTTAATTTGCATGGTCGCAATGGTAATTGCGATACCAGAAGTAAAGCCTAGCGTGACAGAGACAGGAATGTATTCAATAAACTTACCAAAACGAGCGAACCCCATTGCAAGCAAAATAATACCAGACATTAAGGTTGCAACGAGTAGCCCACTTAACCCGAATTGCTGTGAGACGGGATAGAGAATGACGACGAAAGCGGCCGTTGGCCCTGAAACACTGTAACGTGAGCCGCCAGTGATTGCGATAACAATACCCGCGATAGCAGCAGTATAAAGGCCATATTGTGGTGGAACTCCACTTGCTATTGCCAGTGCCATTGCTAATGGAATGGCGATAATCCCAACGGTAACCCCGGCAATTAAATCTTTAATAAAGCGAGCAAATGTATATTTCTCTTTCCAACACGAATCTATTAATGCGCTAAATAGGCGCAAGCTATTAATTTTTTTTGTACTCATTGTACCCCACCAAAATAACAGGGTTAAATAACGGAAAACAGAACCAAAGGATACGCGGAACTTACACAAAAAAATCTGCTATGTGTCAATGAACTCGCAATTATCATAACGTTTACGGGTACAAAAGTAAAAAAACCTGCGAATATTCTGTATGAATATATCTAAAAATGAATTGTTGAAGTTTTTGTTATAGCGCAAGTTATATTTAAGATAGTGTGTATAATAAATTAAATTTCATTATTAATTTCCCGTTAATAATGAAATTAAAACCCACAACCAGAGTAAAATAGTCAATAATAGTGTGTAATTGAATAATCTCTTTGTGCCAGCCCAGCGCTGCTCCATAGTAGCAACGGGTTGTTTTTTAGGGAAAAGGTAATGTAGAGCAAGGTCAAAATGATAGGGCTCTTGTCGCTGGTATAATATTTTAAAAAGATGGCTGTCAAACCATAACCGGAAAATAAAATAGTGGCTCACAATAAAAAGGAGTGTGCTAATAAAGAAGGTGAGATTATCAATTAATGAGTAAATAAATAAGATAAATTGACAAATAAAAGCGAGTAGTGATGCACAACAAAAATAACGCCAACTTGTTGTAAAAATAACCATGACATCGCCACATTGTTTATCAGATAAATGATTCATGATGATGCTCGCTTTAAATAATAGTGTTGATACCAATAATGTAATTGTTCAAGAGTTGCTGAGTTTAGGATCACTTTTGGTCTGGCTTGAGTGATTAGCGCAATCGCATCATCAATCGTTTTAGATTGTTGACTATGAACTAACCATGCAGCGGCGACGGTCGCACTGCGCGAATAGCCTAATTTGCAGTGAACATAAATTGTGCCGCTTTCTGCAAGCTCATCCATTGTGTGCACGGCGCTTTCAATATCCTTTGCACTTAGTGGTAACAAATCGATTTGAGGTTGGCTACGATAATTTAAATCGTGGCTATAGGAATTGCGAGGCCACTCGCAAGTCATATCGAAAACGGCTTGAGCTTGCAAAGGATAAAGCGGGCGTCCACCCAAAATAAGTTTATCGTTAATTTTGCTAGGTTGTCGACACGCCTTGGCATAGTAATGATAAGTTCCTACGGCAATTAATCGATACGGGAGTAGCAAGAGGAGCGCCGAAGGTGACATGCTACCCATCGGAGTTTTTTGGAATACAGAAGCGCCTAGACCTAAGTAGCCAATCGCGACGATAAATAACGCAATAGCAGGCCATAGGAGTAGCCATGCGATACCTTGAAGCGTTATTGCGAGTAACAAACAGGCAAACGCCCCTAAGCCATAATTCGTGCTCATTTTAAAGCTACGACGGCTGCCGGTGTAGTGCCAGTGCCATTGGCTTTCAATAGGCAATAGATAACTAATAAGGACACCAACGGCAAAGCCACTGATAACATCAATAAAATGGTGTTGCCACGTCGTGAGGACAGAAATGAGGATCAGTAGCGACCAGCTATGTAGCAACCAATGCCATTTAGTCGGCATATGAGCTCGGAAACGTAACCACAATAGCCACAGTAAAATAATATGTAATGAGGGGGCTTGGTTATAAGGGAGGTCAAATAATTCAAGGCTATCGAACATCCAACCGGTGATACCGCTTGTGTCAGGCCGAGGGAAGCTAAATTTTAAGGGGAATAATAAAAAGCCAACACAGGCGGCTAATGAGGCAGCGATTAAGCGTAGCCCTTGGATTGTTTGCTCTCTTAAAGAGGTGCAAATAAAAAGGGATAGGCCATAAAACAGGTCAATACTCCAATAAGGGATAATCGTCCAAGGTAAAAAAGGAATATGTGTTTCCCATGAATAAACATAAGAGGGAACATTGGCTAGCGTAGACGTATAAGTGTTAACTTGCCCATAGGTAAGAAAGAAAAAAGGGGCTAAAAAGACTAACCAAAAGAAACCGTATAACCAAATTTTTCGCCGCGGCGAGGAAGGCAAGGGCTTATGTGTGGTTGTCATTCATCTATCCGTTTAGCTAGTTTAATTGATATTGAGATGGGAATTAAAAAGAGTATCGCGTTCACTCAGTGAGTTGTTGCAAGCTATTAGTATATCAGCTTTATTGAATATTAAAGGGGATAAGGTAGTGATGGTTGTCACCACCTTATCAAGCAAAATATCAGGTTCGTTTATGCTCAAATACGCTTAACGGCGTCGAGCAATAGAAACACTGAATATGCCCCAGTTATCAATTAACTGATTAAGTTTTTCGAATCCAGCTTCGTCGACAAGTGCGTCCATTTCACCTTGGCTCCGGCAACGCATCACCCATGCTTGTCCACCTTGGTGACTTGGTAAGACGCGAGCGATCATTTCAACCTGAGGGTGCCAAGGTTGGCAGGTGTAGATAAGTAGGCCACCAGAAGGGATCGCCTGAGATAAACCACTCAGTGAAGCTCGAATCAGGTCATTACTTGGGAAAAGTTCGTATAAACCACTTACGATACCAAGTGTAGGGGCTGGCGTTATGGAAGCTAAGTCATTCGTATCAAAGGCATTGCCTTCTTCAAAACGCACTTTATCTTCAAGATAGCGCTCTTTAATATGTGAACGACCTTGCTCAACATTGACAGGGCTATAGTCTCGCAGTAAGACGGACTCCACTTTGCCATAGTCATTAATAGCGTCGAAGACGTAACGACCTTGTCCGGCGGCTATATCGACAATACGCACTGGCTGGTGTTGTTCAGTTAGCTCACGAATAGCTTGTCGAATGATATTTTCGATGTTGGTTTTACGTTGGCGGATCCCTTGCCAGCCGATGCTATTGAGGTATTGCCTATCAATGATTCGGCCAAATAACCCTTTACCTTGTGCTTTATCACGGTAAATGTAGTCAAGGGTCGACCCAGAGTCAAAACCTTTGTCATAACCAATGCGAACACCTTCTGAAGCCTTGCCTAGTGTACTCATAGAACGGCTAAGTAGCTTATAACCAAGGTTTTTAGGGCACCATGCAGGCAGAGGTTGCGTTAGCTCGCGATAAGCGTCTGCACTCACGCTCCAAGTATCTTCATATTGGTAATCATGTTGATAGCGAGGAACTGAGAATAGTTTGCCAATGAATTCACGGATTTTGGCAATAGGGATATGGCGCTCTTTTTCACCCAGTGTATCGTGATAGAAGCCAGGTAAAATATGTTTCTCTTTAATGGGAGTATTAAGGCGCTCATAAAATTGATGCTGTGGTTTATGGTGTACCACATGATCACTACCAGAAATAAACAGTTGTGTTGGGAGGGTAATCGCACCTGCATCAGCCACTATTCTATCAGCAGTTTTGTACAGTTCGAGCAGGATATTAACTGCAATAGGGCGCGTAATTAATGGGTCACGGTTGAATGAGGCTATGCGGCTTTGGTCGTGAGTTAGGAATTTAGCTTTCACATATGAGTTAACATAAAACAGCCCCCGCATTTTTTGCATCAAAGCAAGTCCTGTGCGCGCAAATGGTACATACAACTTAACTTTAAAAGCTGGGGATGCTAATACCATCCCTCTAATAGGAGGGGCATAGTCATGTACCCAAGCAGAGACTAACACGGCACCAACGCTTTGACCAATGACGATAATATTTGCTAATGGTATTTGGTACTGGGATGACACATAACGTACAAATTCATCCACATCATGAATAGAGGTGCCAAGGGATGGGCTATAACCACGAGGGCCATCATTTCTGCCATGGCCTCGGGCATCCCATGCGAACATGGCGTAGTCAGGCAAGTCTAACTCATCGACAAGATGAGCAACGCGTCCTGAGTGTTCGTGGCCGCGGTGAAATAGAATAATGGCTTTATCTGTTGATTGTTCTGTTGGCCAGTAACGATAAAACAGCGGGGTACGGTCACTGGTGATAAACTGAGATTCAATGACAGGACGTTGAGTTAAATAGTCTGTCTGAGCGTTCATAATGGTTCCTTATGATGATCCGTTTGTGTATTAAGCTCACTTAAGGCCTTACGGATACGGTTGTAGCAGGTGTAAAACAGCAACAATGAAAGGACAATAAAAATAGCAGTAAACCAGTTAGAAGAAGTGATTTGGGGAAAGAGTGCGACTAATAGCCCAAAAGTACCGAAAATAAATGCACGGTCACTCTTACCGATAGGGCCATCATAGCGACGTGAAGCGCCAATAGCTTGTGCGATAACCCCAATAAACTCTGTTAATAATGACAAGAAAAGGATCAGTAAAATCCATCCAAAATCATGAGGGAACAACAAAACAAAAGGGATATACAAGGCCATATCGGAGATAACATCCCCCGTTTCATTTAATATTGCACCGAGATGACTTTTTTGGTGATGTTCACGTGCGAGCATACCGTCAATGGCGTTCAGCGCCATGCGAGTAAATAAAACAAAGGGTAATAAAATAAACAGGTGTGGGTTAGGAAAAATAAATAGCAGTACTCCGATCAAAATAGATAATAGCATTGCAGCCAATGTTACCTGATTTGCTGTCACGCCTGTGTCATAAAGCTTTTGTACGATAGGCCGTAGCAGGTTCTGAAATTTAGGTTTCAGATCATAAATTGTCATTTATTCATCCTTGCAAATTACAACCATAATGGTGCAAATATAGCGTATATGAATACGCGATTATTTTTTAGCTGCAATAAGAGCTATCCTAAGTTAGATTTCTCTCTTGTGATGATAACCTGTGTTCGTGGATATTACCTTTCTATAATATATTGATTGTAAATGAATAATTCATTATCGTAAAATTAAGTGTTTATTTATTGTTCATTTACTTTTATGTTTCGTAATTGTAATAAATTAATTAAGTCGATTTTATAAAGTAATAGAAAATTTTAATCAAAAAGTGAATCAATAACGTCATTCGGCGTAAAAAAAATGCTCAAGTGGCGTATAAAAATCATCCATTGCAGAAATAATAGTATCGCCGAGCTGGATATCATGAGTGTTGAATATCGAAAGTAAAAAAACATCTTAAAATAAGATGTTTTCTGTAATAACACAGCTTCTATTGGGATGAGATTATTTAAACAAGTTGTTCTTCAACGTGATATCTATTGGCAATATTCAACCTCATCCGTTTAAATTGGCTTGGGGTCATTGTCGTCATTTCTTTAAATTTCCGACAAAATGCACTGTGATCAGCATAAGCACATTTTATGGATATTTCAGTAATCGAATAATCTTCTTCGAGTAATTCAATCGCATGTTCAAGACGTTTTTTTTGAATATATTGTTGGGGAGTTATGTGGAATATGGCTTTAAATTGGCGATTTAGTTGGGATAAAGACAAGCCCGATATATCTGCAAGAGTGGTTATTTTTATTGGCATATCAAAGTGTTCGCTAATAAATTGTTCCACCTGACCCAACTGCTTGTTTAATTTTTGACTGACCGACTTTACATCTTGCAAATCTACCGAAATCCCAGCCACACCAATCACTTGGTTATGCGTATTGAAGATAGGAACTTTGGTTGTGACGCACCAACCTAATATGCCTGCTTTATATAAATGCAATTCTAATTTGTTAATGACGCTGATCTTTTTTTGCATCACCAGATAATCCTGAGAGCTATAACTGCGACCTAACTCATGATGAAAAATATCTTCGGCTCGCTTCCCAATGACATCGTTAGTCGTAGCCATTTTACAGCGTTTGGCTAGGTTCTCATTAGCAAGAAGATATTTGGCATTACGATCTTTAACAAAAAAAGTGACATTCGGTAATGTGTTAATTAATGGCATGACCAGCCCGAGGTGATTTAAAAGTATTTCAATATTATCAACGGGAAACAGCATATTTTCCTGACTAATTAATAGCAGCTTATTTAAATTAATCATGCGGCCTCCAACAAGTTCAACAAATATGATTAGTTCTCTGAAATATTTTTATATTGTGCCGAATTGCGCATCAGTGAGCACGAAAGATATCAAGATCCTTTAACAAAAATCAAGCATTCTGTTAACAATTAAAGTGAGCAGAGGATGCAATATGCACAAGCGCTATACACAAATTGAGGTAATTGATTCACATACGGCGGGTGAACCAACTCGATTAGTTATTGATGGTTTTCCTGATCTTGGTAATGGCTCTATGGCATCTCGTTTACAGCGTTTAAGGCACGAGCATGACCTATGGCGTACCACCACCATATTAGAGCCACGAGGCAGTGACATTTTAGTCGGTGCGCTACTTTGCAAACCTCAAAATCCACAAGCCACTGCGGGCGTCATCTTTTTTAATAACGAAGGATATTTAGGCATGTGTGGGCATGGCACGATTGGCCTTATTGCTTCGTTAGCTTACCTAGGAAAAATTACGGTTGGCGAACATACCATTGAAACGCCAGTGGGTGATGTTCAGGCGACATTGCACCCAGACGGCAGTGTCAGTATCCAAAATGTTTACTCTTATCGCTACCGCAAATCGGTCGCGGTGAAGGTTCCTGACGTGGGAATGGTGACGGGGGATATTGCTTGGGGAGGAAATTGGTTCTTTCTGGTTGAGCAATCACCGGTAGAGATCCATCACCGCAATACTAAGGCGTTGACTGAAACGTGCTTAAAAATAAAAGCGGCCTTAGTTGAACAACATATTTATGGCAAAGATGACCAAGAAATTGACCACATTGAACTTTTTGCTGCGTCTTCACAGGCCGATAGCCAAAGTTTTGTGTTATGCCCCGGAGGGGCTTATGACCGTTCACCTTGTGGAACAGGCACGAGTGCCAAACTCGCGTGTTTAGCCGCTGATGGCAAGTTAAACGAAGGGGCAATTTGGCGTCAAGCGAGTGTCATCGGTAGCCAATTTGAAGCCAGTTATCTCTGGGCTGATGGGAATGGCATTATCCCAACCATTCGAGGTACGGCCTATATCAGTGGGCGTAATACCTTGCTTATCGATGAAACCGATCCATTTCGTTGGGGGATCACGGTGTCGTGAGAGGTTGATATGGATAAGAAACGTTCAGTGATTGTTATCGGTGGCGGCATTATTGGCTTAAGTATCGCGCTGACATTACAAGCGGATGGAACAGATGTTTTGCTGGTCGAGAAAGAGCAGGTCGGCGCTGGAGCATCAATGGGGAATGCTGGACATATCGCGACGGAGCAAGTTTTCCCTGTAGCTGACCCATCAATTTTAAAATCGATTCCTGCGATGTTGTTTGATCCTCTAGGGGCACTGCGTCTCGATTGGCGTTATTTATTGCCATTGACGCCTTGGTTACTACGTTTGTTGGGAAATATGCGACATAAACCCTTTCAACGTATTCATCATGCGTTATCCACAATTAATGGTGCATCACTGGCTGCGTGGCAAGCGTTCAGCGATGACTGGCAACTGGCTGATCTTGTAAAAATTCAAGGTTCACTGCTGGTGGCAGAGAGGGAAGCTTCCTATGAAAAACTGCAAAAGCAAGGTGAGTACCTCAACTCCATAGGAGTGAAAAATCAACTATTAACTCAGGCACAACTATTGGCACGAGAGCCTGCTTTGGCTGGTAATCAATTAGGTGGGCTTTATTACCCAGATACGGGGCATGTCGTAGATCTCAATGCACTACATACTCAATTAACAAATCACTTTTTGAGATTGGGGGGGGAGTTACTTTCTCAGTGTGAAGTTACGGGCATTCATACCACTTCAGGTAATACAGTGCGCCTGACAACCTCACAAGGACAATTGGCGGCGCAGCGAGTAGTGATTTCAGGAGGCGCATTTTCTAAATCATTGGTCAAGATGGTTTGCCGCATACGTGTTCCACTTGAAACAGAGCGTGGCTATCACCTTATGTTGCCTAAAGAGGCAAGTAGGTTAAGCGTTCCTGTTTCAAGTATCGATAGGCGCTTTATCATGACGCCCATGAAAGGTGGATTGCGCCTTGCGGGTACGGTTGAATATGCGGGATTGAAACGTCCAGCCAATATGCAACGTGCTCGACACTTTATTCCTCTAGCTGATCCCATGCTTAACACACCGCTAAATAGCGAGCAAGCAACTGAATGGATGGGATTTAGACCGACTCTCTCAGATTCGTTGCCAGTGATTGATAAAAAAGGACCTTATATTTTTGCCTTTGGCCATCAACACTTAGGTCTAACTCAAGCGGCCATCACGGCAAAAATTGTACATAGCTTATTCAAAGAACAGCCGACACCGATCGATTGTTCACCTTATTCCATTGAACGATTTATATAAAAGTTAAGGAGATTTCACATGAATTTTCACGGCATTATTGTTCCAATTGTGACGCCATTTCACAGTGATTTTTCATTAAATGTTAGTGGGCTAGCACAATTAACTGAAACCTTAATTGAACAAGGTGTATCAGGACTTGTTGTGTGTGGCACGACTGGGGAGTATTACGCATTAAACGAGAAAGAGCGTGAAGTGGTGCTGACTACCGTGAGTAAAGTCGCCAAAGGGCGAGTTACCTTGATTGCAGGGATTAATGACCTATCGACAGAAGGGGCGATTAAGCGTGCAGAGCAAGCGGTTTCATTAGGTTATGAAGGCTTGATGTTAGCACCGCCACCATACAGTTTACCGGATCAGCAAGGGGTAATTGCGCATTATGAGCAGGTTGCTTCAGCAACACCATTACCCATCATTATGTATAACTTCCCTGCGCGTATTGGGATCGAAATCGAATACGACACTGTCATACACCTATCTAAGGTGAAAAATATTGTTGCGATTAAAGAAAGTAGTGGTGATTTCAGCCGAGCGCTACGTTTATTACAAACTCAATTCGACAATTTTGAGGTGATTTGTGGTTGTGATGATCAGCCTGTCGATTTCTTTTTTTGGGGCGCGAAAAGTTGGATTGCGGGGGCTGGAAATGTATTCCCAGCAGAGCAAGTGGCAATTTATCAGGCCGCACAGCAAGGGGATTGGTCTACGGCGAAACGGATCATGTCAGAAATTTATCCTGCAATTTATTCGATGGAATCTGGGGATTATAACCAAAAAGCCAAAGCGGGTTGTATCAAGGGTACTGTCGATGTTGGGCCAGTTAGAATGCCACTTTCCAATATTTCACCGCAACAACAACGTGAATTTCTCGCCTTGATAAAATAAGGAAAAACGCCATGAAAATGACCAAAGAAGCAGTATTTGAGCGAGCTCGTTCAGGTTTATTGTGGGCGGGTAACTTGATAGAAAACTACCAAGGGAGCAATGAAAAATTAGAAACCAGAACGCCTATTGATGACAGCATTATTGGATTTATTGCCGATGGTGATGCTCAAGATGTCGATGCCGCAGTTTCAGTGGCAAGAAAAACCTTTAGTGATGGCTGTTGGCAAGGTTTGTCGCCGCAAGAGCGCAAACAAGTCATGCTGCGTTGGGCACAGTTGATTGAGTTACATCAGGAAGAGCTTGCTGCATTAGATTGTGTTGATGCGGGTAAGCCAATCACAGAATGCTTAAATACAGATATGCCAGCGACCATTGAAACTTTTTATTGGTATGCCGAAGCACTGGACAAAATGTTTGGAAAAGTTGCGCCGACAGGTCATCAGGCGTTGGGGTTGATTGTTCATGAACCCATTGGTGTTGTGGGGGCTGTTTTACCGTGGAATTTCCCCGCACAAATGTTTGCATGGAAAGTTGCTCCAGCGTTAGCTGCGGGGAACTCAGTGATTGTAAAGCCCGCGGAGCTGACCTCATTGAGTGCTTACCGAATGGTTGAATTGGCTTATGAAGCTGGGGTGCCAAAAGGTGCTCTGAGCTTAATTTGCGGATTAGGGGAAAAAGTGGGTGAGGCGATAGGTCGACATAGGGATATCGATATTGTCTCTTTTACCGGTTCGACTGAGGTGGGGCGGTTATTCCTTAAATACTCTGCTGAAAGTAACTTAAAAGAGATCGTGTTGGAGTGTGGTGGGAAAAGCCCGCAAGTGGTCTTTGAAGATGCCGATCTTGATGCTGCTGTGCCTCATATTCTATCAGCCGCTTTCTGGAATATGAGTGAAAATTGCAGTTGCGGCTCTCGCCTAATTGTTCATGAAAGTATCCGTCAAAAGCTATTAGATAAACTCGTTGCAGCATTAGCTGAGTGGAAAGTTGGTGATCCCATGGATGAAACTGTCTCCATTGGGCCAATGGTTGAAAAAGCTCACTTTGAGAAAGTGAAGTCATTTATTGATCTTTCTGTGAAACAGGGCGCAAATATTGTTGCAGGTGGAAAAATCCACAGTGAAATGGGCAGTGGTTGGTACATTGAGCCGACAATATTCGATAACGTCACTCCAGAGATGTCATTATTCCAAAATGAGGTTTTTGGACCCTTACTTGCCGTGTCAACGTTTGCAACAGAAGAAGAAGCGATTGCCCTCGCTAATAATACTCACTATGGGTTAGCGGCCTCATTCTATAGTCAAAATATCCATCGAGTGATGAAAGTTGCTCGGCAAATTAATGCAGGCACAGTGTCGGTGAATGGATTTAGTGAAGGTAATATCACGACGCCTTTTGGTGGCTTTAAGCAGTCAGGCTTTGGCGGCAAAGATAACGGATTAGAAGCTTTCGAACAATATACTCAAACAAAAGTCATTTGGATGATTAATCATTAATTTATTCACAACCTGAACAGCGTTAAGTTCAGGTTTTTTTATCCCTACAAATACATAATGACAATAACGAAGGAGTACTCATATGGAAGCCATCGTTAACACACTCGTTGGATACATTTGGGGCAACGCATTAGTGATTTTATCGCTCGGTGTCGGGCTCTATTTTACATTAGCTACACGCGGTGTTCAGTTTCGCTATTTGATTAAAATGGTCTGTTTGCTCAAAGAAAATAAATCATCAAAAGAGGGCATATCTTCATTCCAAGCTTTTTGTCTTGCGCTATCAGGGCGGGTAGGTGTAGGTAATATTGCTGGTGTGGCTACTGCCATTGCGGCGGGCGGGCCAGGGGCGATATTTTGGATGGTAGTGATGGGGCTTTTAGGTGGTGCTAGTGCATTTATTGAATCGACACTCGCTCAGATCTATAAGCAACGCTCCGATGGGCAATACCGAGGTGGCTCGCCTTACTATATCGAAAAAGGGTTAAAACTAAAGCCATTTGCGATTATTGTCGCTGCTGTGATCTGTCTATCTTACGGTGTGTTAGTGCCGGGGATCCAAGCGAATACCATTGCTGACTCTTTCCAAACGTCTTTCAACATTCCGCCTATCGTTACAGGTGTGATTATTACCTTATTGATGGCGTGGTTGATTTTCGGCGGTGTTAAGCGTATTGCCAGTGCTGCCGATAAAATCGTTCCTCTGATGGCGGTCGCTTATATTGTCATGATGGTGATAATTTTAGGTAGCCATTATGACAAAGTACCTGCCATGTTTAGCCTAATCTTTCGGAGCGCTTTAGGGATGGATGCCGTTTTTGGTGGCATCGTCGGTACCGCGGTTTCGTGGGGTGTTCGACGCGCTGTATTTTCTAATGTCGCGGGTGCGGGGGAGGCCACGTTTAGTTCGGCGGCGGCTGAAGTGAGTCATCCGGCGAAGCAGGGGTTGATTCAAGCGTTCTCAATCTATATTGATACTCTTGTGGTGTGCACGGCTTCAGGGCTCATGATCCTAGTTACCAATATGTACAATGTTTTCCCCGATGGAGGAGCAACGGCGCTGATTGAACATGTCCCGGGAGTGGCTGCAGGAACTGCGTGGACACAAATGGCCGTCTCAACAGTATTTGAATCAACGGGCTCTGGTTTTGTCTCAATTGCCGTGTTTTTATTCGCATTTACCACCTTGATGGCATATTACTATATCGCAGAGACAACCATTGTTTATCTAGACCGCCAACTCAAATACCCCATTCTCAAGTTGGTCCTAAAAATGGTCTTTTTGCTTATTCTGTTTATGGGGAGTGTGCAGTCCGTTAGCATGATGTGGAGCCTTGGTGATATTGGGTTTGGTAGTATGAGTTATCTTAACTTAATCGCGATAGTCTTTTTATCTAAACCAGCACTTCGCGCACTACGTGACTATGAACGCCAAGAAAAATTGGGAATCGATCCGGTTTTCGACCCGAAAGTCGCGGGCGTTGAAAATGCACAATTATGGGAAGAGATCAGTCGTGAATATCAATCGCAAACACAATCACCACAACATAAACAGATTGGAAAATTAACCGAAGAGCAGGAATAACATAAGAGGGCATTGATTTGATTAAAAATGGCGGTGAGGGAGGGATTCGAACCCTCGATACGTTGCCGTATACACACTTTCCAGGCGTGCTCCTTCAGCCTCTCGGACACCTCACCGTATTTTTAAATGTAGGTTGCTAACAAACGATATAACTTGTGTTGCAACGGGGCGCTACTATAGGGAAAAGCCGGGCTTGCGTCAACTCCCTATTTGCGCTTTTTACAGTTTTACTGCTTGTTTAGTTAAATATAAAACAATTTGGTTATTATCTAATCTTGAATGGTGAATCTGTGATCGACTTAAACTTCAAGTATTAATTATAAAATTCGTTAGCGGCTTAACAAAATGCTCATCATAACATTCATCAACCGTTGTATTCGCTTGAAAATGAGACATTTTCGGCACACTCTGTTGTAAACATAAGAGGAGTTGTCATGAATATTCTATTTTATCATCCATTTTTTGATGCTAATGAGTGGATCGACGGCATGAAAGCTAGACTTCCACAAGCCAATATTCGTCAATGGGTTAGGGGCGATAAACAAAGTGCCGATTATGCTATGGTTTGGCTCCCTCCTTATGAATGTCTAGCAGGGCGAAAAGATCTGAAAGGTATATTTGCGTTGGGGGCGGGTGTTGACGCCATTTTGAAGCAAGAGCATGAGAACCCAGGAACATTACCTGCTGGCGTGCCTTTAATGCGCTTAGAAGACACGGGCATGGCATTACAAATGGAAGAGTATGCGATGGCGAAAGTCCTCTATTACTTTCGTCGAATGGATGAATACCGCCAATTTCAATCGCAACGTCAATGGAAACCGTTGCCAGCCTATCGCCATGATGAGTTTGTCGTCGGGGTAATGGGGGCTGGCGCATTGGGGCAAGCGGTGGCTAAAAGGCTCGTGGAATTTGGTTTTCATGTGAGAACGTGGAGCCGAAGCGCAAAACAGCTCAACAACGTAAAGAGCTATTATGGACAAGAACAGTTAGGGGCGTTTCTGCAAGGTACACGGGTGATTATTAATTTATTGCCAAGTACCCCCCAAACAGTCGGAATTTTGAATCAAAGCTTATTTAGTCAGTTACAAAAAAATGCCTTTATTATTAACCTTGCTCGTGGCTCGCATCTTATTGAACAAGACTTATTGGCAGCATTAGAGTCGGGGCAAGTTGCAGGTGCCTCTTTGGACGTATTTGCCAGTGAACCTTTACCACAAATGCATCCTTTTTGGACACACCCGCGCGTTGCGATTACACCCCATATTGCCGCGATTACACTACCGCAAGAAGCGATGGACATGATCAGCAGCAATATTCAACGCATTGAAAATGGGCAAACACCTGTCGGGATTGTTGATATGCAACGCGGTTATTAAGGTATACTTATTTTATTTCAGGTTGCAGCTTGGTTGATGGCACTGCTTTATATTCTTCATGCCATCATTTCTTATCCTTGCTGCGCCTCAAATGACTTAGAGTATGCTGGTGATAAGCCACCGTATAATGCGAAAACAGGAACCTGACATGAACGAATTTTCGATCGTCTGCCGTATTTTGGGAACACTCTTTCAGCGCTCCCCCGATGATAGTGTGGTAAAGCCATTACTGGATATGATAGCCCAAGATAAATTAAAGGCATCTTGGCCATTGGAGCAAGATGAGTATTGGGCGCGCATGGCAAAATCGGTTGATATGGCAGCGATTACCGCCGACTATCAAACGTTATTTGGTGGAGAAACACCTGCGGTTTCGGTGTTTGCCCATGATTATGATGATGAAATCGCGGAAGCGGAAATCCGTGAATTTCTTGTTGAGAGGGGGATGACTCTGACAAACGCGAGAACCGATGCCTTTGGTGCGCTCTTATTGGCGGCATCTTGGCTTGAGGATCAAGCGGCAGAAGATGAAACAGCGGCGCAAATTGAGCTATTTGATAGCTTTATATTGAGTTGGTATGGTGCATTTCTAGGCAAAATGGAAGCTCATGCGACAACGGCATTTTATCGTACGCTGGCGCAAATTGCGCGTGATGCAGTGATTGCATTACGTGATGAATTAGAGTCAGAGTGACAGCGTCACTTTTGGTGTAATAAAATCCGCCTCTAAGCGAACCTTGTCAATGTAAATTGGCTATCAGAAAAACGAGGTAAGCCACTTAAGAGGTTTTTGTATTGGTATTAAGTATAACGCGTAGCATTTTGATAAACGGGTATATAGGTAGATAAAGAAAAGGCAACGTCTAAAAACGTTGCCTTTTGTGCTGTTTTCAATCGAAAATTTTTATGGATGTTAGTCAACTAAAGGAATAACGAGCTTGCCTGGTTTGATTTCAAGCCCTTTTGCTAATTTTTTAGCCGTTGCCTCAGCTGCACTATTTTCTGGATTCAACACATAAACCGGTTGTGTCTCAAAAAAGGTTTCTAATGAACTGTTGAGGTATGGGATCACGGCAGCAATAGCGGTATCCATACTCTCAGGAGTGACAGTGTATTGGCTGATGTTCAGCTCTTTTAAGTAAATGGCGCCTGCTTGAGCGTCAAAATAAGGGCGAGCCGTTAGGGTAAGCGCTATTTTGGCCTCGGCTTTACCTAATAAAGTATCTAAGTTGACTGCGGCATCCCCCGTTAAGGCGATTTTCCCCGGCTCACTGCGACCAATTTCTGATTTCAAGTTGGTTAATTGGATGTCTGCATCCGCGACGCCAGAAATACCAACTTTATTGTTATATTTAACTTTATTTGCAAGATACTGATTAACTGTATTTTCGCTAATCGAAAATTCAGTAAGTTGGCTACAGCCAGTGAGTAAAGTCAAACAGCCAATCAGAGCCGCCAATATAAATTGTTTCATAAACACTCCTTTTACAGTAACTTGACTATCTTATCCTATAATTATGGTTAATTGGCCTTTTACCCACATTTTTGTTAGTTAAAGTTTAAATTTATGGGCGTGTAGAGTCTAAATATCTCCGTTATTAACCACTTAACATGGCAGATTCAATTTTCTTACGGTTAAATTGTTTATGCAGTGCCCAAAGAGTGATGAAACCAATTACACCTAATAAAAACCACGGTAATTGTGGCAGATCCCATTGGTGACCAATATCGTACATCCAACCTCCACCAGTGTAGCCAACAGCACCTCCTAAAGCTAATCCTAAGCGGCTAAACCCCATATAACTACCGCGTGCACGTGGATCTGCCAGTGAAGCACTTAATGTTTCTCGTGCAGGATCGGCGGTTACAGTGCCTAAATAAAATAAGCATATTAATCCAAATAAAACAGGTAAAGAGCTCGTCATACCGATAGGAAACATGCTTAAACTCATTAAAAACAATCCAGCCATTAAACGCTGCTCAAGGCGAAAATATTTTTCACTCCAACGGGCGATGGGATAAAGTAACGTTAATGAAATAACGGCTTCAATGGCATACATCCATTTCACTGCGGTTGGCGTGCCTGCGATTTCATTCACAACAATAGGGAACATCAGCATAACCTGTACAGAGAGCATAAAATAACCAGCTAACGTGACCACATAGGTCACAAAACGGGTATCTTTGAGTACTCGGCTCATACCTTCTTTGATTGGTGTTCTTACCGTTGAAATACGGTAGGCCGGGAGTAGCCAAGCATTACAAATAGCGGCAAGTACAAAGACGGCCGCGCCAGCCCAACAGACATAATGGAAATCGTATTGCAGTAACCAACTACCAATCAGTGCACCAATAACGGCGCCCGCGCTGTCTTGCATGAGCAGCAGAGAATAAAAGCGTCCACGCTCATAAGGCCTTGTTAGCTTAATAACTAATGCGGTTCTTGGAGGATCAAATAGTGTTCCACCTAATGCTGACAAGACACAGGAGAGCCACAACACCCAAGGGTCATTGGCAATTGCCATGAGCACAAAGCCACAGGCTCGCAATAGCATCCCTATGACTATCATTGGCTTAGCGCCAAAGCGGTCTGCAATAGCACCACCAAAGATCCCAAGTCCTTGCTGAACAAATTGTCTCAGACCTAAAGCAAAGCCAACAATGACGGCGGCCCAACCTAGCTGGTCAACAAAGCGAATAGAGATCAATGGAAACACGACAAAAAAACCGAGAACAACCAGCATGTTGTCTAGGAGTAAAAAATATTTACCTAGACTTCTTGCCTGTGACACCTGCGCCATGACACACCATCGTAAAAAATAATAAAGAGGGAAGGATTCTTAATGTTTCTCATCAATAATATCAGTAGAATAGAAAGGGGAAGATGATATTTTTTTATCGTTATACCTAATGGTTATTGATAATGTGTTTTTATCCTTATGCCATCTCTGGCGATTTAATTTTTAAAAGGGTTAACGATGTTTGGTTATCGGACAAATGAACCAAAAGTGCGTCTTGTGACAGAAAGGATGGTTGTACGGTTAGCATATGAGCGTGACGGCTATCGATTAGCAGATTACTACAGCGAAAACAGAGAATTTTTGAAACCTTGGGAGCCAACCCGAGACAGTTCACATTTCAATCCATCAAGCTGGAATAGTCGCTTACATTTAATGACCGAGCTGCATCGTCAGGGAAACGCCTATCATTTTTTACTCTTAGACAGTCAAGAAAATGAAGTGATGGGTGTGGCGAATTTCAGTAATGTATTGCGTGGTGCTTTTCATGCGTGCTATCTAGGCTACTCATTAGGTGAAAAGTGGCAGGGGCAAGGGTTGATGTATGAAGCCCTTTCACAAGCTATCCGTTATATGCAAAAACATCAAGGGATGCACCGCATTATGGCTAATTACATGCCACACAATTTGCGTAGCGGTAACCTTTTGGCTCGTCTCGGTTTTGAGCGAGAAGGGTATGCCAAACAATATTTGCAGATTGACGGCCAGTGGCGTGACCATGTACTTACGGCGTTAACCGATGCAAATTGGAAACCGGTGAAACCCTAATTAACGGTATACGCCTAATAATTCGAGTGCAGCGTATCAAAATTATCAGCTTGCTGCTCTCGGACTCGGGCAAGTAACCTCTGATTTTATCATCCAATCATAGTCAGTCATGCTCCACGCTGATAAACTGGCATAATTGTTTTCTTTTAGTCTACCTATCATGAATTTATTAAAATCATTAGCAGCGATAAGCTCAATGACCATGATGTCTCGGGTACTTGGATTTATCCGTGACGCAATTATCGCTCGGGTATTTGGTGCAGGGGCAGCCGCGGACGCCTTTTTTGTCGCCTTCAAATTACCTAATTTATTACGCCGTATTTTTGCAGAAGGGGCGTTCTCACAAGCATTCGTGCCAATACTGGCGGAATATAAAAACCAACAAGGCGATGAAGCAACTCGTACTTTTGTGGCGTATATTTCGGGGATGCTTACCCTCGCACTAGCGATTGTCACCGTGATCGGTATGATTGCCGCCCCTTGGATTATCTATGTGACGGCGCCGGGCTTTGCTGCCGATGCCGATAAGTTTGCATTAACCACAGACCTACTGCGGGTCACCTTTCCTTATATCTTTTTAATCTCACTCGCGTCGTTAGCTGGTGCAATTTTAAATACATGGAATCGTTTTTCGGTTCCTGCGTTTGCGCCAACGTTGTTGAATGTGAGTATGATTTTCTTTGCAGCATTTGCGGCGCCTTACTTTGATCCTCCCGTAATGTCATTAGCTTGGGCCGTGATTGTGGGGGGAATTTTGCAACTGGTGTATCAACTCCCGCATTTGAAAAAGATTGGCATGTTAGTTCTGCCACGGATCTCTTTTCGCGATAGTGGTGTTTGGCGAGTAATGAAAATGATGGGACCTGCCATTATTGGGGTATCTGTTAGCCAAATTTCGTTGATTATCAATACTATTTTCGCATCATTTCTGCAATCTGGCTCAGTGTCTTGGATGTATTATGCGGATAGGTTGATGGAGTTGCCATCAGGGGTGCTGGGTGTTGCATTAGGAACCATTTTGTTACCTTCGCTATCGAAAAGTTTTACTAGTGGTAACCATCAAGAATATCGTCATTTAATGGATTGGGGCTTACGCCTCTGTTTATTGCTCGCCTTGCCTTGCGCGATTGGTTTAGCGATCCTTTCGGAAGCGCTTACCGTATCGCTGTTCCAGTATGATAAGTTTACAGCTCATGACTCATTGATGACGCAATACGCATTAATGGCCTATTGTGTAGGGCTGACAGGGATGATCCTAGTGAAAATTTTGGCGCCAGGGTTCTATTCACGTCAGGACATTAAAACACCAGTTAAAATCGCTATTGTCACATTAATTCTAACTCAGTTAATGAACTTAGCATTTATTGGGCCAATGAAGCATGCCGGATTAGCACTGTCGATTGGTTTAGCAGCGTGTTTTAACGCAGGTGTCCTTTATTGGCAATTACGCAAGCAAGAAATTTTCAAACCACTTGCCGGTTGGCGAGGTTTTATTTTTAAACTCGTCATTGCCCTTATCGTGATGTCAGCGGTTCTGTTTGGTGTATTGCACTTTATGCCAGAATGGCAAGAAGGCAATATGGCCATGCGTTTATTGCGCTTAATTTTTGTGGTGATTATTGGTGCTGGGAGCTATTTCGCCGCGCTATTCGCTTTAGGTTTCCGCCCAAGAGATTTTAAAAAGCAGAGTATTTAAGCCACAATAAATAACTGAAACGCCCCATTGGGGCGTTCAGAAATTCTTATTGTAGCAATTTTCTCACTACCCATTTGCTTGGCAATAGTATTAGGCATACACAAAGCGCTTAAGTAGCGCCTTATGCCACCCGCAGTATTTAACAGGTTGTTAAAATTTTGTCAGTAATGACAGGGCCATTTGAGCTGGATTATTAGTCAAATAGTCCTGTAATAATCCATTCATTGGAAGATCATGTACGTCGAGTCTTGGCTTTTCCCCGTGGGGTAGCGATACATGCCACCTTGCCACGGCTTTGCCGATCGATATAACAGCAGGATTAACAGGGGGATTATTGGCTCGTATGTCTCAACGTAATAAAAAAATGACCATTGCACTTAACTATATATCGGGGATAGCGCTGGTATTGATTGGTTTAATACTTCTATATGATAATTTCATTTTCAAGAGATGAATTTAAGGTTAAATGTGTCAAAACAGTATCGGCATCTTTGCCTGACTATAATGATACATTTAACCAGAGAAAAATAATTACTAACATTTGCTGTAAAAAACGTCATAACAGCTGGTAAGAAGCTTCGTGAAAATTTTAAAGAGAGGGGCTTTCGTCTAATAAATAATATCGCTGATTCATATAATGAGGCCGCTTTTTATTACGGTATTGGAGGGGCATGCTATTTCGTCTCTCAGCTCTAACGCTCATATTGAAATAAAGCGGTCTAAAGAGCACGAAAAAAATTTCCTGAAATTGAGTCGACAGAAACAATAAACCCTATGCACAGCATAGGGTTTATTATCAATATGACACTTAGATATCAGCTTACATACGTTCGACGGTATCGATCCCTAAAGTATCCAACCCAGCTTTTAATGTCTTCTGGGTCAATAGCGCTAATTTTAAGCGGCTTTGGCGCTGAGCTTCATCTTCGGCACTTAAAATAGGACAGTGTTCATAGAAGCTTGAGAACAGGCCGGCTAAATCATAAAGGTAAGCGCACATAACATGTGGCGTACCATCACGTGCGACCATCAAGATGGTTTCTTCAAATTGCATCAAACGCGTAGCAAGTGCAATTTCACGTGGGTCTTGTAACACGATAGGCAGTGTGAGATCCGCTTGTGTCACGTTTGCTTTTTTGAAGATTGAGGCGACACGCGTATAAGCATATTGCATATACGGTGCGGTATTACCTTCGAAAGCTAACATGTTATCCCAATCAAAAATATAATCCGTTGTACGGCTTTTTGATAAGTCTGCATATTTTACTGAACCAATACCGACAACATTTGCAACGTTGTTTAACTCATCTTCTGGCATATCGGGGTTTTTGCTGCGGATGAGTACTTGCGCACGTTCAATCGCTTCATCTAATAAGTCAGAGAGGCGAACAGTACCGCCTGAGCGAGTTTTAAAAGGCTTGCCATCTTTACCGAGCATCATGCCAAACATGTGATGTTCGAGAGACATTGATTCTGGGATATAACCGGCTTTACGTACGATTGTCCATGCCTGCATCAAGTGTTGGTGCTGACGTGAATCAATATAGTAAAGTGCACGGTCAGCATGCAGTACTTCATGACGATATTTTGCACAAGCGATATCTGTTGTCGTATATAAGAAGCCGCCATCTTTTTTCTGGACAATAACGCCCATAGGCTCGCCTTCTTTAGTTTTAAATTCGTCAAGATAAACGACAGTAGCACCTTCGCTTTCTACCGCGAGCCCTTTGGCTTTCAAGTCAGCGACAATCCCAGGCAGCATATCGTTATATAAACTTTCGCCCATGACGTCATCTTCAGTTAACGTCACGTTCAAGCGACGATAGGTTTCTTGGTTTTGCTGCATGGTGATATCAACCAGTTTACGCCACATTTTACGGCAGTACTCATCACCTGATTGCAATTTAACCACGTAACCTCTTGCACGCTCAGCGAATACTTCATCACTGTCATAGTGTTGTTTTGCTTCGCGGTAAAACTCCTCGAGATCTGCCAATGCCATGTCACTTGCATTTTCATTTTGCATTTTTTCGAGGTAAGCGATCAGCATACCAAATTGCGTACCCCAGTCACCAACATGGTTAGCACGGATCACTTTATGCCCTAAAAACTCTAAAGTACGTGCGGCAGCATCACCGATAATTGTCGAACGCAAATGGCCTACGTGCATCTGCTTGGCCACGTTTGGCGCGGAATAGTCGATGACGATAGTTTCTGATTTAACAGGGGATAGGCCAAGGCGATCACAGGTTAATGCTTGTTCCACTTGTGTGGTGAGCCAGCTTGGCTCAAGGAAAATATTGATAAAACCCGGCCCTGCGATTTCTACCTTGCTTGCAATACCTTCAAGATCTAAATGGCTGACAATCTGCTCGGCCAGTTGTCGGGGATTGATGCCCATTTTTTTAGCAGCGCCCATTACACCGTTGGCTTGATAGTCACCAAACTGCGCTTTCGCTGATTGACGCACAAGGGCATCACTGCCTTCTGGAGCTCCCGCTGCCTGCATTGCAGCACTGATTTTATCTGAAAGAATAGCCTGAATATTCACCGGATTACCTTAAATAACGAACCATAGTTATCGCATTGTGCCATCACATGCGTAGAACTAAAAGAAAGAAGAGAAAATTCGGCAGGTTTTATACCATATTTTAAGGGAGTCGTGCTACAGTCTGGCAGTTTTATTCACGGTATAGCTGTCATATTTCAATAGCGTTGATAACACAACAGACGAAAAATTGAGAGTATATCGCGAATGCGAAGAGATAAACGGTGTTTAGAAAAGAGTGTGTTGAATGACTGAATTTGCCAATGTGCCTGAACTGCAAGATCTATGGAACACGTTGCCTGAGTTTGAGCAAAAATTAACGCAAATGGCTAAAGTATTAGCTTTATCCTTAAACGATCACCTGATAGACCATGTTTCTGTCCGTTGTCATCATAATGAAACAGCAGAGCGCTGGCGGAAAGGCCTTCACCAATGCGGTCAGTTACTGTCTGAAAATGAAATTAACGGGCGTCCGATCTGTTTATTCGAGTTGAACAAACCATTAATAATCGCATCTCAACAGGTTTATGTGGTCGAATTGCCTTTTCCAAAAGGAAAAATGTACCCACAAGAGACATGGGAGCACGTTGAGATGGTCATTAATGTCGCCCCAGAACAGCTAGAGCAGAGTGCATTGGCATTACTGCCACATCCGCTTCCAGAAGGCTACAGCTTGAAAATGAGTCAACCGAAAGGGCAGTTAGAAAGATTGCCTAATCCGACATTAGCAGTGACAAATGGGATAATTACTTTGAAATATCACCCTTACGCGCTGAAACAGATTATTGAAAGCGAAAAATAAGTGATGTAATTAACGTTATTACGAACAATTCGTAAAAAACTGTTAATGGTGTGATGTTAATCCGGTAACGTTCAAAAATTAGTGGCATCATTAATCGAATGTTAACGATTAACAAGTTCCTTTAAGTTATTAATTAGATGTTAAAGCAACACTTTAATCCTACGTTTTGGAGGTGGTCATGGCAAAATTGGAAATTTGCTGTTTCGGTATCGAATGTGCACAAGTTGCACAAGAATACGGCGCTGATCGTATTGAATTATGCTCCGGTGCAGCAGATGGCGGCCTGACACCAAGTTATGGCTATCTAAAATTAGCAAGCGAAAAACTTCATATCCCCGTTCATCCTATTATTCGTCCGCGCGGAGGCGATTTTTGCTATAACACGAATGAATTTGAAGTAATCTGTGAAGATCTGCGGATGGTGAAAGAGATGGGCTTCCCAGGGGCAGTTATCGGAATCCTCGATACCGAAGGGCGTATCGATATCGACCGCATGGCGATATTGATGGAAATAGCAACGGGAATGAATATCACGTTTCACCGCGCATTTGATATGTGCGTGAATCCCTTATTAGCCTTTGAACAACTAAAAAGTTTAGGGGTTGCTCGTATTCTTACATCGGGGCAGCAGCAGAATGCAGAGTTGGGATTACCGTTACTTAAAGAGTTAAACGAAAAAAGTATTGAAATTAACGGCCCAGTGATTATGGCTGGTGCAGGGGTTAGGCTGGCTAATTTAAGTAAGTTTATGGAAATAGGGCTGGTAGAATTGCACAGTTCGGCGGGGAAATCAGTTCCGTCAAGTATGAGTTATCGTAAAGCAGGGGTGACGATGGCATCAAACAGTGAAAATGATGAATTTACTCATTACTGCGTTGATGGGCCAACCGTTGAAGCGATGAAAGATTTTATTTCGATCACTGAAAAGATTTCGGCATAAAAACGAAACTATTCAATAATAATTAATAAAAAGGGAGAGTTTTATCTCTCTTTTTATTTTAGGTCATGTAATCAATACAGAAAAGAGATAGTAAGTAATAAATCGTTCAATATAGCCTTTTACCCATAAAACAGTATTCAAAGTCATTTTAGAGATCATGCTAAATAAGAATTAAATGATAAGGCAATATCGATAAGATATTAAAAAGGGGAATAGTTTCGCGCTTTAAAGAGAACAGTTATATGCTGTTTTTCTCGAGGTAATAAGGCATAAGAAACCGCGTATAAGATAATCTTCTTTATCCATAAATACACGTAAATTGATTGGGCCGTTATAGAAAATAAGATAATAACGTGCCCAATAAAATTACCTTAAACTAGGATTTGGCTGGAAAAACAGCGTTTGCATAAGAAACACCATTTTCTAGGATCTCAATTGCCAATGGTAGCAGCTTTGAGGGTTTTCCACCGTTATCCTCAGTCGTATAATTTCCTAATACAACGAGGTTCTTATCTTTTTCAGCCCCATGGATATATTTTACGACGGAATTTTTTATAGGCTCTAACTCATAGATCTTTTGATTCAGTATGGAAGCAAAATAGACATCATCACCTTTTTTATAGGCAACAACAGTAACCAAACGTCCTTCTGTTGAGTCAACGACCTTGAGTGTTTCAGGGCTTAATTCATTGTCGTAAATCTCTTTTGCTCTATTAATGAGATGAGCTCTCACTCGATTACCGACTGATGAATCGTTAATATAGTTTTCGATTTGAGCTAACCCATTCATATTATCTATAAACGCTTTATTTTGAAGGTTCTGCGCTTTAATACCACCCTCATAACTGCCGTGCTCACAAACTAAGGCAGGAAAGCTGTCTTTACGAATGCGATTGCCAACACGAACAGAGTTAATTACGATATCGTCACCGATATAGACTTCACTAATAAATGGCCTAAACCCCATAAATTCATTTTGATTATTCTTTGCATTAAACTCACCACAAACGATGGCTTCATCGGCATTCCTATGAACAACAATATCTTTATATTGTATTGAGTCAGGATCAGGATAATGTGTGGCAATCTCTTTTTTTATTGCAGTATGAATTTTATTTTCTGGGGGGGAGCAAGCGAATAAGAGAAAAGAGAGAGGAAAAATAAAAAAATGGGGCAGTTTCATGATCGTATCCAAATGAGTCTGTCATTAATAAAGGCTAACCGCTATTTAATTTTTGTATAAGTATATTATATCAATAAATATTGAGAGATAAAATGTTTGCAGGGTTTGATAAATGTATTATTACTATTTGGGCAACTACAGATTTAAAAATACGGAGAATAAATTGAGAAAAGAATAAGAGTGAAACAAGTCACCCTTATTCGATGATTTTAGGGTTTACGTGCAACGAGGATAGCGCGTAATGGAGCAGGGTAACCTTCGATGGTTTTTGTTGAGTCATTAGGGTCTAGAAATTCTGCTAATGAATCCGTTTTCATCCACTCAGTACGGCGCTGCTCTTCAACTGTGGTGACGGCTTGGTCAACGATCCGCACATCAACAAAGCCACATTTTTCTAACCAAACTTTAAGCATTTTAGCCGATGGAATAAAGTAAACGTTACGCATTTGTGCATAACGGTCACCGGGTACTAAGCACTGGAACTCATCCCCTTCAACAACCAAGCTTTCTAAAATTAGCTCGCCTTCACTGACTAATTGATTTTTTAGCTGCCATAAGTGGTCAAGAGGAGAACGACGATGATAGAGCACTCCCATTGAAAATACGCTATCAAAGGCATTAAGTGCGGGGAGCTGTTCGATGCCTAATGGTAATAAATGAGCGCGTTGGTCATCGCCCAGTAATTTCCTAACCGCTTCAAATTGGCAAAGAAACAGTTGTGTAGGATCAATCCCGACGACAAATGAGGCGCCTTCGCCTAACATGCGCCACATGTGGTAACCACTACCACAACCCACATCAAGGATCATTTTATCCTTTAAAGGGGAGATGTGAGGTAAAACCCGATCCCATTTCCAATCAGAGCGCCATTCCGTATCGATATTGATACCGTATAGAGAGAAAGGGCCTTTACGCCAGGGTTTTAATTGCTCAAGAATACTATTAAGACGGCGAGTTTCCCCTGCGGATAATTCAGGGTCACGTATCGCAGTTACGCTATTTTTTAAATCGAGTTGGGTGGGGGTCATGATGGGTAAATTTTCTAACATTTTTTCCCATGATTTGAATCCACCGTGTAATTGCGAGTTTTTCCACTCGCTAAGTTGAGCGGGTAATGTTTCAAGCCAATGACTTAAAGGGCCTGTTGCAATTTGCTGATAAAAGCGCCCGAAATCAATCATAACTGTGCCTCTTTAAGTGCTAATAAGGAGCCAAAGTTAAAGCATTGGAACCATACTTCACAATGCGTAAAGCCGGCTTGTTTTAACCGTAACTTATGTGTTTCAACAGAGTCGGTCAGCATAACATTTTCTAACATGCTGCGTTTCTGGCTGATTTCTAATTCGCTATAACCATTTGCACGTTTAAAATCATGATGCATATTGAATAACAACTCACCAATCTCTTTGTCTTCAAAATTGAATTTTTCTGACAGCACAAGGATACCGCCGGGTTTGAGGCCTTGATAAATTTTAGTTAATAGCTGTTGGCGGTCATTAGGATTAAGGAACTGCAACGTAAAATTGAGTACCACCATCGATGCATTTTCAATAGGGATATCGCGAATATCACCTTCGATAACCTCGACGGGCGTTGCGGCTTTGTAAGCGTCAATATGACGACGGCAACGTTCAACCATTGCAGGTGAATTATCGACAGCAATGATTTGGCAATGTTGCGCGGTAATATTGCGGCGAATTGACAGCGTTGCTGCTCCCAATGAGCAACCAAGATCATAGACACGGCTGTTTTCGGTGACAAAGCGCCCAGCTAGCATCCCAATCATCGTGATAATGTTTGAATAACCCGGCACCGAGCGCTGGATCATATCGGGAAAGACTTCGGCAACTTTTTCATCGAATTGCCAATCACCTAAGTTGGCAATCGGAGCGCTAAAGAGGCTGTCTTTATTGTTGGATTCCTGACTTGACATAAGATCTGTGTATGTAAAACAAAAGTAGTTGCGGATTGTAGCAGAAAAGGCGCGTAACCTGAAAATCAATCAGTCAAAACAGCAATAAAAGTTTTACGACACTTAAATAAAGTGCCGCGCTGATAATAAAAATTAAAGATTGAAGGAAAAAATTTGGATCCAAGGTAGGTAATAGATATTGGCGATAACCATCAATGTCATGGCAATATAGGTTGCCGCCATGCCTGAGCGACGATAAGAGATATCATGATTTTTCAGGCCATAAGAGTGGAGTATACGCCCTGCGATTAAAACTAAGCCACATAAGTGGATCATCCAAACCTGCGCGCCGTTCATCTCCATAAAAAGCAATAATATCAAAGCAATGGGGATGTACTCTATAGCGTTACCATGAGCGCGAATCGCTGTTTGTAGCTCATAGAAACCCCCATCACCATAAGATACTCGATATTGATTTCTGAGCTTCACAACATTCAACGATAGTTTAAGTAGTAACAAAGCGCCCAGTACAGCATACAGAGAGCTGACCATTTATTCACTCCATTGCTTAACCAAATTGATTCACTGATTGATTAAAACTATTCACTATATTAATAGATATTAGTAAAATTTACTAATAGTATAATGTCTAATTAGTCTACCTTTAAATTAAGGCTCCACAACAACGTAATCTGTTGGTGATTAACTTAATTAATTAGGCCATCTTGTTGTAATTTCGCCATAATGATCGCGGCAGTGGCTGAACATTTTGCTAGGTCATGGCTATCAAACCAAGCAAGCTCCGCAATTTCTGCGGCAGGGCGAGGGGTACCATTATAATGCGCAAAATAGCAACGAATACGTACCTGAGTTCCATCTTGTTTACCATCAGCAGCGCCAATAAATTCATCATAAAATTGAAGAGAATCTTTATGTAAGGTTAAGGTTAACTCTTCTTCAATTTCTCGACATAAGGCTTGTTCATCACTTTCGTTAGGTTCGCGCTTTCCGCCCGGAATATAGAAGAGTGTCTTATTATGAGAACGAACCATTGCTACTTTGCGGTCAACAAGTGTAATTAAGCCTAACTTATCGATAATTTTATTGTCCATTGCCTTTAACTCTTTGTTTTAAGTGTTGGGGCCACTATGATGTGATGTTAATAATATTACTCAAATATAATGAAAACAATGGGTTTTGTATGGTTCCCCATTAGTAGACAGAATCATGGTCCACTAATGGGTAATATAAAATTTTATATGAATTATTTGGCTTTATTAATAATTTCAACTAACTCATATCTGACATTTGGGGCATCAGCAGGCGGATTAGCAACGTCAAATTGTTTGACTTTCAAAGTGTATTGGTAGCCAGGTTCATATTCAAACCCTTGGATATTGCCATAAAAAAATTCCCACTCGGCATTTGGGTCTTGTTTGACTTTCATACATTTCATGGGGGCAACACCAACGCAATCAGCCAATGTTGAATCAATATAAAAAGTTTTTGTGTTATCAGCAGGTTTCACGGTTTGGCAGCCTACAAGCAGTAGAAATAGAGAAGAAACGAAGAGACTTTTTTTCATCGGATGGCCTTATATGCAGTTCAAATAAGTATGATTATAATAAATAACAGCAGGTAATTATTCTTAAATCAATTCAAATTGAACAATTATTTTGCTCGTATGCAGTTAAATAGGTTTTTGTTTGTTATCACATTCATCGTCGTGCAGTGATGAGCTAGAATAACCTTATTATCTATTTTGTTTGAAAATTAAGCATCATTTTGTTTCGAGCGCGTAAGGATAATGGATAACGCAAACACCATTGTCTATGTTGCGGTCATGAAACAGAATAACGCAATTAAATAAACCCGCCTTGCAATATGTACATAACTCGCGGAGTCACTTAAAATCACCAACAGTCATAAATTCTGTTTATAGCCATGTACAGTCATCGTTACGTGTTTCGATTAACTTTTAATCGATTAAAAGATGATTAAAAACAAAAATATTAGCTGTGTCCGCTAATACGTAACTGTTTGTGCAACAGAATTTCCTGTATAATGTCTGCCTTTTTGACATTCTGAATGTTCAGCAAAATGCCAAATTTCCGCAGCAAGTAAAATGCACAACAAGCTGAGTAAAAAAGGATATTGTATGCGTACTAACTATTGTGGGCAGTTAAACATTGCTCATGAAGGCCAAAAGGTCACTCTTTGTGGATGGGTAAACCGCCGTCGTGATTTGGGTGGTTTGATTTTTATCGATATGCGTGACCGAGAAGGTGTCGTGCAAGTATTTTTCGACCCTGAGCGCAAAGACCTCTTTGAAAAAGCTTCGGAATTGCGTAATGAATTCTGTATACAAATTACAGGAACTGTCCGCGCTCGCCCAGATAACCAAAAAAATAAAGACATGGCGACGGGGGAAATTGAAATCTTTGCTGAAGATCTCAACGTTTTTAATAAATCAGAGCCACTGCCGTTAGATAGCAACCAATCTAATACGGAAGAGCGCCGCTTAAAATACCGCTATCTTGACCTACGTCGCCCTGAAATGTCAGAGCGCTTACGCACTCGTGCAAAAATTACCAGTTTCGTCCGTAACTTTATGGACAAAGAAGGCTTTATCGATGTCGAAACGCCAATGCTGACCAAGGCAACACCAGAAGGTGCTCGTGACTACTTAGTGCCAAGCCGTGTGCATAAAGGTAAATTTTATGCGTTGCCACAGTCACCACAATTGTTTAAACAATTGCTGATGATGTCTGGCTTTGACCGCTATTATCAAATCGTTAAATGTTTCCGTGATGAAGACTTGCGTGCAGACCGTCAGCCTGAATTTACCCAGATCGACGTCGAAACGTCATTTATGACGGCAGAACAAGTACGTGAAATCATGGAACGCATGATCCGCCAATTATGGTTGGACGTTAAAGGTGTTGATCTCGGTGACTTCCCAATAATGACCTTCGCAGAGGCAATGCGTCGCTACGGTTCAGATAAACCTGACCTACGTAACCCAATGGAATTAGTGGATGTAGCTGATATCGTTAAAAATGTCGAGTTTGCCGTTTTTTCAGGGCCAGCGAACGATCCAAAAGGCCGTGTTGTGGCATTGAAAGTGCCTAACGGTGCTGTCATGACTCGTAAACAGATTGATGAGTATGGTCAATTTGTTAGCATCTATGGTGCTAAAGGGCTAGCATGGATGAAAGTAAACGAACGTGCAAAAGGTTTAGAAGGTATTCAAAGCCCTGTCGCTAAGTTCTTAAATGAAGACGTTATTAACCAACTTCTTGAAAGAACAGAGGCCGCTGACGGTGACATTCTGCTGTTTGGTGCAGGAGCAAAAAATGTTGTGACCGATTCAATGGGGGCATTGCGACTGAAAGTAGGTCGTGATTTTGAACTGACAGACTTAAATAGCTGGAAGCCACTTTGGGTGATTGATTTCCCAATGTTTGAAGAGGATGGCGAAGGTGGCCTAAGTGCAATGCACCACCCATTCACTTCACCACGTGACTATTCACCGGAAGATCTGGCCAAAAACCCAGAAGAAGCTGTTGCTAATGCCTATGATATGGTCATCAATGGCTATGAAGTCGGTGGTGGCTCTGTGCGTATCCATCGTAGCGAAATGCAACAAACCGTGTTTAATATTCTAGGTATTAATGAACACGAACAACGTGAGAAATTTGGCTTCTTGCTAGATGCATTAAAATACGGTACACCGCCACATGCCGGTTTGGCGTTTGGTCTCGACCGTTTAGTCATGCTATTAACGGGAACTGATAATATTCGTGATGTTATTGCATTCCCTAAAACAACGGCTGCGGCGTGTTTACTAACTAGTGCACCAAGCCAAGCGAATCCAGATGCACTAACAGAATTAGCTATTTCAGTTGATGCAAAAAACGCTGAAGACTAATTTATTCGACATGAATAGTTTTAAACGCCCAGAGTCGGTGTTAGTGATCATTACCGCTGAAAGCAGCGGTAATGTGCTTATGCTACGGCGCAAAGATGATCCCGATTTTTGGCAATCCGTAACGGGTAGCTTAGAAGATCATGAAGGTGCGTTTGAAACCGCAATGCGGGAAGTCCGTGAAGAAACGGGCTTCCTCCCCCAAGAGGGGCAACTGTATGACTTGGCGCGTGAAGTCACTTTTGAAATTTTTGCGCATTTCAGGCATCGTTATGCTCCCGGTGTAACACATTGCAAAGAGCACTGGTTTAAAATGGTACTGCGTGTTGAACAAGTACCACTTTTGACGGAGCATACTGAGTTTTGTTGGGTTCCACCGCAGAAAGCGGCGGAATTAACGAAATCTTGGAGTAACCGTCAAGCTATTTTAGAATTTGCTATTTAATTATTTTATTGACGTTTTTGGAGATATTTCATGGCAGGTCATAGTAAATGGGCCAACACCAAACACCGTAAAGCGGCACAAGATGCTAAGCGCGGTAAGATTTTTACTAAAATTATCCGTGAGCTGGTGACAGCGGCGCGTTTAGGGGGCGGTGATCCTGCTACTAACCCGCGTTTGCGTGCTGCTGTGGATAAAGCATTATCGAACAACATGACCCGTGATACTTTAAACCGCGCAATTGCGCGTGGTGTTGGGAATGATGAAAACGATAATATGGAAACTATCATTTATGAAGGCTATGGCCCAGGCGGCACAGCGGTGATGGTTGAATGTTTGAGTGATAACCGTAATCGTACCGTTTCTGAAGTGCGTCATGCTTTCACCAAAACTGGCGGTAACCTCGGAACAGATGGTTCAGTTTCCTACTTATTTACTAAGCGTGGCGTTATCACTTATGCACCGGGCGTTGATGAAGATGCCTTGATGGAAGCTGCATTAGAAGCGGGCGCTGAAGATGTTGAAACTTATGACGATGGCGCTATCGACGTTTACACCACACCAGAAACTTTTGGTGAAGTGAAAGATGCTCTGGATGCAGCTGGCTTTACTAGCGAAGCGGCCGAAGTTTCGATGATCCCATCAACTAAAGCAGAGCTGGATGTTGAAACAGCACCTAAATTACTGCGCCTAATCGATATGTTGGAAGATTCTGACGACGTGCAGGAAGTTTATCATAACGGTGATATCTCTGACGAAGTAGCAGCACAACTGTAATCAGCTATCACTCGCGTAGAGAAAGCGGGCTGAATTCAGCCTGTTTTCTCTAACGCATCTCTAATAATAGCTGCTCCTTTATCTACTCTGCGTGGCTTACTGGTTTGCCATCTAGCGCTTTTGTGCATTTTGTCTTTCCTGTCTGTTTTTTTGGGCCTAATGATATTGGGAAATAGGCTATTTCTGTGCTTTTTTATCTCAGCTTAGAGAGACTCGCTAGTCATAGTCGCTTATCAATACGATTATTAAGGCACGGCATGAGTATTGTCGCCGCGGAAAGATACAGATAAGATGATATTAAAAGTAATAATGGATATTAATAGGCTTTGATATGGCGATTATTTTAGGTATAGACCCCGGTTCACGTGTAACGGGCTATGGTGTTATCCGCCAACAAGGCAGGCAACTTTTTTATTTAGGAAGTGGTTGTATTCGTACTCAGGTTGATGATTTACCAAGCCGTCTGCAACGTATTTATGCGGGAGTCTCGGAAATTATCACTCAATACCAACCCGATGTATTAGCAATTGAACAAGTGTTTATGGCAAAAAACGCCGACTCAGCCTTGAAATTGGGCCAAGCTCGTGGTGTAGCGATTGTAGCAGGTGTTAATCAAAATATTCCTGTGTTTGAATATGCTGCGCGGCAAGTGAAGCAAACCGTTGTCGGTACAGGGGCCGCGGAAAAAAGCCAAGTACAGCATATGGTTAAATCGATACTTAAACTTTCTGCTAATCCTCAATCAGATGCAGCGGATGCCTTAGCGATTGCCATAACGCATTGTCATTTTAATCAGAATTTGCTTCGTGTTGGCGATCCTCGCTTAGTGTTAACGCGTGGGCGATTAAGATAGTGACTGGATATACGTCCAGCCTTTTTTATGGTATAAACAGCGCTATCAATAAAATAAACTGAGGGCTTCAAGGTGATAGGTCGTTTACGCGGTATTGTATTAGAAAAACAACCCCCCATTGTTTTGTTAGAATTGCAAGGTGTTGGCTATGAAGTCCATATGCCAATGACCTGCTTTTATGAATTACCCGAAATCGGTCAAGAAGCCATTGTATTTACCCATTTTGTGGTGCGTGAAGATGCGCAATTATTGTATGGTTTTAATGACAAACAAGAGCGTGCACTATTCAAAGAGCTGATTAAAGTGAATGGTGTTGGGCCTAAACTGGCTTTAGCGATATTATCAGGGATGTCGGCTCAACAGTTTGTTTCTGCTATCGAACAAGAAGCGATTTCATCATTGGTTAAACTACCGGGAATTGGTAAAAAAACGGCTGAACGTTTGGTCGTTGAAATGAAAGACCGCTTTAAAGGCCTCAATGGTGATCTGTTTAACCAACACAGTGATATTAAGCTGCCGGATGTCAATGTCAAAGTATCAAGCCGCGCTGATATTGAAGCGGAGGCGGCAACCGCACTGGTCGCTTTAGGTTATAAACCACAAGAAGCCAGTCGTATGGTCAGCAAAGTGGCTAAGCCAGACAGTGATTGTGAGTCATTGATCCGTGATGCATTACGTGCAGCACTTTGATTGAGAGAAAATAACGATGATTGAAGCTGATCGCCTAATTTCTGCTGAAGTGATCCATGATGAGGAAGAAGCGATTGATCGCGCGATCCGCCCTAAATTACTCAATGAGTATATCGGGCAGCCACAAGTTAAAGAGCAGATGGAAATCTTTATTCAGGCGGCTAAGTTACGAGGTGATGCACTTGATCATCTATTAATTTTTGGCCCTCCAGGTTTAGGTAAAACCACGCTTGCAGGGATAGTCGCGAATGAAATGGGGGTAAATTTACGGACGACCTCCGGCCCAGTACTCGAGAAAGCGGGAGATTTAGCGGCGATGCTCACCAACTTAGAGCCGCATGATGTGTTATTTATTGATGAAATCCACCGCTTATCTCCCGTTGTTGAGGAGATCTTGTATCCCGCAATGGAAGATTATCAACTTGATATTATGATAGGGGAAGGGCCAGCAGCGCGCTCGATCAAAATTGATTTACCGCCTTTTACTTTAATTGGGGCAACAACACGGGCTGGCTCTTTAACTTCACCATTACGTGATCGTTTTGGTATTGTGCAGCGCCTTGAATTCTATAATGTCGATGATTTGCAATACATTGTGAAACGTAGCGCTCAGTTTATGGGTGTAGAAATTAGTGAAGAAGGGGCTAGACAAGTCGCCATGCGCTCGCGAGGTACACCGCGTATTACTAACCGTTTATTACGCCGTGTACGTGATTTCGCACAAGTCAAAGGTGATGGCAGCATCAATGAGCTAATTGCTAGCCAAGCACTCGATATGTTGAACGTCGATGCCGCGGGTTTTGATTACCTTGACCGGAAACTGTTAGTCGCCATTATTGATAAATTTATGGGTGGACCTGTGGGGGTTGATAACCTTGCAGCGGCTATTGGTGAAGAGCGGGAAACCATCGAAGATGTTTTAGAGCCATTTTTGATCCAACAAGGTTTTATCCAGCGCACTCCTCGTGGTCGGATGGCAACAGCTCACGCTTATCTACACTTTGGTTTAACTCCGAAAGAAGTTTAAGTGCTTAATGTCAGAAATTTCCCCCTTTACGGATAGGAAAAATAAAGGGGGAATATGATGCTACACGATCATTTACTCATTTGAATTAGGATCAAATGAGTAAGGGGAATCATATAATTCTAATGCTGGATCTGTACGAATCTGATAATTTAAAATGTCGTATAAATCAAATGAATTCCAATTTTGGCACTCTTTCTTATTGATTAACTTGTTATTTTTATAAACAGCTAATCCCTTAAATGCCCAGCCGCGCCCCTCGCCTTGATACAACAAATAGCTGTATGGGCCATTTTGAAAACGAATATATAGAGATTCACCAGCAATAAAATGTCCTTGCCCAACAAAAATATTTCTCGCTCCTTTTTCATTAAGCGGTAAGGTTATCTCTGGCTTAGCCAAAGTTCCGTATCGATATTGTGGTGTTTTCCCCGGGTCGACTATCACGCTAACATACTTTTTATTCTCCAGTTGGCAGGTAAATTCTGCGGCCATCACTGGTGTTGCAGATACCCCAATTATAACCATCCCAAGTAATGTTTTATTCATTTCGATACCTTGATACTTAATATTATTAGAGTATTAAGTATTTATTTTTTATTTTAATTAACGAGATGGTTAAGACTGAAAATAGCAAAAGTGTGAAGTTGATATAAAATAAAACCGCTCAATGGGGTATCACCTATTGAGCGGTAAGAGAAAAGCCTCAGTCGGTATTAATTTTTCGTTTTGACTAATAAGCTAAAGGCAAACAAGATTGCAGCGGTTAAGACCACTGAAGGGCCGGCTGGCGTATCGTAAAACGCGGAGAATGTGAGACCTCCTGTCACCGATAACATACCAATTAAAATCGCGATCAGTGCCATTTGCTCTGGTGTTTTAGCGAAACGGCGTGCTGTGGCGGCAGGGATAATTAATAAAGATGTAATAATTAGCGCACCGACAAATTTCATTGCGATCCCAATGGTCAATGCAGTGACTAACATCAGTAGCAGACGTAGGCGTTGAATATTGACACCATCAACAAAAGCGAGCTCTTGGTTAACCGTCATGGAAAGCAGCGCCCGCCAGCGCCAGCAAAGTAAGCCGCAGACTACAATCACACCAATAAAGATAGTGATAATATCCTCGTAATTAACCGAAAGGAGATCCCCGAATAAGTATGCCATTAGGTCAACACGCACATTGGCCATTAAGCTGACAACGACGAGGCCGAGGGATAAGGCGCTGTGAGCCATAATGCCTAATAAGGTGTCAACAGCCAGCTGAGGGCGTCGTTCTAACCACACTAAAATCAAAGACAGCAGCAAAGTGACAGCAATTACGGCATAGAATGGGTTGATATTCAGCAATAGGCCAAATGCCACACCTAATAAAGAAGCGTGTGCAAGGGTATCTCCAAAATAAGACATGCGGCGCCATACCACAAAGGATCCTAACGGGCCGGCAGCAATCGCCAATAACATCCCCGCAATCCAACCGGGTAACAGTAACTCAATCATGACGGCACTCCTTATTATGAATATGAGGAGCCACAACGTTACCTTCTAAATCATGTTGATGGTTATGATGGTGGCGATAAACGCCGAGTTGTGATGCGCCACGATAGCCAAACATCGCAACAAACTCAGGGTGGTTCGATACAACATCGGGTGTCCCTGAACAGCAAATATGCCCATTAATACATAATACTTTATCCGTTTTCGCCATGACTAAATGCAGGTCGTGAGACACCATAAGTACGGCACAACCAAGCTCTGTGCGTAATTGGTTAATTAAGTCATAAAGTGCGACTTGCCCATTCACATCAACCCCTTGAGCGGGTTCATCCAGAACCAAAAGGTCGGGCTTATTCAATAAAGCACGTGCTAATAACACACGCTGTGTTTCGCCACCAGATAGTTTCTGCATTGGCTGTGTCAATAAATGGGCGGCTTTAACACGTTCAAGAGCAGGTAACAGTTGGTCTGAACGAACAGCAGGTTTTAGCATTAAAAAACGCTTTACGGTTAATGGTAAGGTGGCGTCTAAATGTAATTTTTGTGGAACATAGCCAATAGACAGTGAAGCGGCTCGCTCAATGATACCTGTAGTCGGCGCTAACAGTCCTAGCACGACCCGAACAATTGTCGATTTGCCCGCGCCATTAGGGCCTAACAAAGTGACAATATCGCCTTTATTTAAGGTAAAGCTGACGTCTTTGAGCACCTGTTTCTCGCCAAAAGAAACGGAAATTTTATTTAAATTCAGTAATGGTTGCATGTGAAAAACATCTTGCAGAATTCATGTTGTGTTATATTATAACATTTCAAAATTAAAATCACGGAAAAAGACGTCTATGATACATAAATCTCAATTCAATGCCCGACAATTTATTTTAGGCGCCGTTGCGGCATCTGTCCTTAGCACAACGTTGGTCACTGCGGCAAAGGCGGATGTTGTGACCTCTATTCGCCCACTTGCCTTTATTGCCGCGGGTATCGCTGATGGTGTGACTGATACTCAGGTCTTGCTGCCAGATGGTGCATCACCCCATGATTATGCGCTTAAACCTTCTGATTTGAGGAAAATTAAACAGGCAGATCTTTTTGTTTGGGTAGGCCCCGATATGGAGATGTTTTTAGATAAGCCACTCAAGACGTTACCACAGGATAAACGTCTGGCGCTGGCAGAACAAGCAAATATTATTCCCTTGCTGATGAAAGGGGATGAGGAAGAGGCGCATGACCATGAACAGGGTGATGAAGCTAATCATGATGAGGATCACGAACATCACCACCACGGTGAGTATAATATGCATATTTGGCTGTCGCCCGAGATTGCAAAACAGGCTGCGTTAGACATTCACGATCGTTTAGTAGTGCTTTATCCTGACCAAAAAGATAAGCTGGACGTAAACCTTCGTAAATTCAATGAAAAAATGACGCAAAACGATAAGAAAATTGTTAATATTTTAGAACCAGCCAAAAACAAGGGCTATTTTGTTTTTCACGATGCCTACGGCTACTTTGAAAAACACTATCGGTTGGCTCCTTTGGGGCATTTTACGATAAACCCGGAAATTCAGCCTGGTGCACAGAAATTACATAAAATACGAACTCAATTGGTTGAGCATAAAGCACAATGTGTTTTTGCTGAACCCCAATTCAGGCCAGCCGTCATAGAGAGCGTAGCAAAAAATACGGGAGTCAAAATGGGAACTCTCGACCCGCTAGGTAGCGGGCTGGAAATAGGACCAGATAGCTATATGCAGTTTTTAACGCAACTGTCTAAGCAATACGCGAGCTGCCTGAATTAAACAAGAAGGAATTGTTTAGTGCAGCAAATGGCTAAAGGGCTTGCGCAGGTTTACGGTAGCCTGTCCAAGTCTCACAAAATAATGTTAGGAACATTAACAGTAGCAACATTGGCCGTCGCGATTTGGCGGCCAGCGCATTTACCATCAACTAACACAGATACTGAAGGTTCAGTCGATACCGTTATTCCTCTTGCATTTGTACCTTTGACTGATGCAACTGATGATATTATTCAAGATAGTAGCGAACAACTTCCTGATGAAGGCGTCGCTGATAGCACTGACGGTGAAACGGATGGTGCGCCAATCCCCCATGAATATGTTGTTGCAAGCGGCGACAACCTCACTAGCATACTGACTCAATTCGGTATTGAATCAGGTGATGTGGCGACGTTAGCTAATCAACATAAAGCGTTACGTAATCTAAAAATTGGTCAAACGCTAAACTGGAGCCTGACCGATCAGGGGGAGCTCGACACTTTAACATGGGAAGTTTCTCGTCGTGAGACCCGTGTGTACACCCGTGTTGGTAGCACAAATAAATTTGAAGAAAAGAAAGAGATCCGTTCAGGTGAATGGACAAATAGCGTCCTGGCGGGGGTGGTAAACGGCAGTTTTGCGCAAAGTGCCAGCCAAGCAGGTTTAACACGCAGTGAAGGCCGTGAAGTGATAAAAGCACTTCAATGGCAAATTGATTTCCGTAAACTGAAAAAAGGCGATAAGTTCACCGTGTTAATGAGCCGTGAAATGCTTAATGGACGTAGTGAACAAAGCCAGTTGATCGGTGTTCGTCTACGTAGTGGTGGGAAGGACTATTATGCTTTCCGTGCTGAAGATGGTAAATATTACGATAGCGAAGGTAATGGTTTAGAAAGAGGTTTCCTGCGTTTCCCAACAGCCAAGCAGTTCCGAGTATCATCACAGTTTAACCCACGTCGAGTTAACCCAGTAACAGGGCGTGTAGCACCGCATAAAGGGGTGGATTTTGCAATGCCAGTGGGTACCCCAGTGCTTGCAGTAGGTGATGGTGAAGTGATTGTGTCGAAATATAGCGGAGCCGCGGGGAACTTTATCGCGATTCGTCATGGGCGTCAGTACACCACGCGCTACATGCATTTACGCCAATTACTGGTGAAGCCAGGGCAAAAAGTTAAACGGGGTGATCGTATTGCACTTTCTGGTAATACAGGGCGCTCAACAGGACCACATCTGCATTTTGAAATGTGGGTCAACCAACAAGCGGTTAACCCATTGACAGCGAAATTACCGAGTTCAGGTGGTTTAACTGGTAAAGAACGTAAAGAGTACTTAGCCATGGTTAAAGAAACTAAACCACAGTTAAAACTCAATTAACTCTTCATTACTGGCAGGTACAGTGTATCTGCCAGCTTTCTTTGTAACGCTTTCACTTATTATCATTTTAAGCTATAAAAGAGCGCGAACAGTTCTTTTAGGTACATTATGAATAAAGATAAAGATACCGACAGTAAATTAGGCTATGTGCCAACCTTTCATAAATCCTATTTACATCCTAAATACTGGGGAGTTTGGGCTGGGGCTGGCGTTTTTGCCGCTTTAGCCTATATTCCTGTTAAAATTCGTGACCCCATGCTGGCAAAAGTGGGGAAATGGGTAGGAAAATTGGCAAAAAGCGCAAGGCGCCGCGCAAAGATAAATCTATTATATTGCTTCCCTGAGCTTACCGAGCAGGAAAGGGATCAATTAGTGGATAGAATGTTTGAAACTGCACCTCAATCGTTTGTGATGCTTGCAGAGTTATGTATTCGTGGCGCTGATAAAACGTTAGCAAGAACACATTGGCATAACCAAGAGATTATTGATAACTTAAAGCAACAAGGCAGTAATGTTATTTTTATGGTGCCACATGGGTGGGCTGTAGATGCTCCAGCCATGTTACTTGCTGCAAAAGGCTATAAAATGGCGGCGATGTTTCACCACCAAAAAAACCCAGTAGCAGATTATTTATGGAATAAAGCACGTTACCACTTTGGTGGTCGCTTACACTCTCGAGAAGCAGGAATTAAACCTTTCATTGCTTCTGTACGGCAGGGATATTGGGGGTTTTATCTTCCCGACCAAGATCACGGCGAAGAGCATAGTGAATTTGTCGATTTTTTTGCGACTTATAAAGCAACATTGCCTGCTGTGGGCCGCCTAATGAAGGTATGTAAAGCGAAAATTGTGCCTCTGTTTCCGGTGTATGATCATCGTACTCATCAACTGCATATTTATATCCGTGAGCCTATGGATGATATTGATGGGCAGGATGATGAATATATTGCAAGAAGGATGAATGAAGAGCTGGAATATCTCGTCGGTCCAAATCCTGAACAATATACTTGGATACTTAAGTTATTGAAAACACGGAAGGGGGATGAAATTGAACCCTATCAACGTGATGATCTATATCGATAGTTTTACGTTCAATTCACTTAAATAATTATATTTTCTATGAATAGCACCTCGACTGAATTGTTATGTTAGAGGTGCTTTTTTTATATTTGGGGAATGCCTTACCTAAGAATTACCAATCTTTTATTGATTGGCTAATTATGATAATAATTTAGTTAATTGAGAAGTGAATAGAAAAAAAGATATTTATTTTTCTCTTTTATACTTTATTTATGATCGCTATTTTATCGATTTGCCTTATATCAAATGTTTTATAACACCATGATAAATAAGTGAATTATATATTTCTGGGGTTTATTTATAACTTATTTTTTGTAAGGTTATAACTGCTTAACTGCATAAAACGAAGCCTTTTATCGAGCGGAAAGGTCAAAAATCCTTATCAATAGTTAATATCAATTATATGGTAAATGAAATACACGTAAAAGGTTATTTTTATGAAATGATATAAATTGTTGTAATGCAGATAATGTGAGTTTAGTTGATAGAGCGTATTTGTCAGAGTAAAAATAGGCAATCAGAGGTGGAAGGTTGCATTGAGATGCTCATACATTTGCGTTATTTTTCTTTGTAACTAAAGAGTCGTGTGTATTGATGAATGATAATGGAGATATAAGTTTTTTCTCTTTTTCATAAGCTCACTATAGTTAACCGTTAACTTATTGGAACAGTAATAAGATTAATCTAATAGAGCACTAGTTTGATAAAATTTTGATGAAATAAGTATTAATTAAAAAGGTCATATTGTCTGCCATTCCCCCCTAGAACCCCACATTTGCTAATCAATAACAAAAAATTATTAGATTAATATCCTGATTTTCTTTACTCTCAATAGGTGTTTAATAAGCCATAAATTTGCAAGCATTTGACGAGAACATTAAATGTTAAATCATAATTTAATTTAAAGTTAAACATCGTACCAAATATTTATTAATAAAATAATTAATTAATTTAAATTACGCTGGGATTTTTTTAATGATTTAACGCTAAGGCAAAACGCTATATTAACGAATAGTTTTTATGTTTTAAATATACAATAAATGGCAATAAATTTATTGTATATTTTATTTTTACTGATGATTAAATGATGGAAGAAATAAGAGTAAGTTTAAATTAATAAAGCTCAAAAAAGAGATTCTTTTTAACTAAGATGAAATTTGTACTAAAAAACATACAGACTTAAATAATATTTAACTAATGATGACAAAATGATCTGTAAGTGCATATACCTATTAACGGTGATGAAATATGTTGCTATATTTTTATTAAATAATAAAAATTGAGTCCAAAACTCTATTTGGAGACGCTATGGAAAAAACTAGAACGACATTGGACCAATGGATTACCTTGCAAGCTGTTGTAGATTGCGGGGGATTTGCACAAGCCGCTGAAGTATTACATCGGACTCAATCCGCTATTAGTTATACAATCAGCAAACTTGAACAAACACTAGAAATTGAAATCTTTTCATTAGAAAAAAGACGCGCTGTTTTAACACCGAAAGGTGAAATGTTATTAGCGTTATCTCGGGAGTTAACGAATAAAGCGATATTATTGGAAACAAAAGCTAAATTACTGAATAGTAAATGCAATATAAAGATTAAACTCGTGATAGACACGCTTTATCACACAGATAATCTTTTAGATAAAGTGGCTAATTTTATTAAAAGGCATAAAGATTATGACATTGATATAATCAAACAAAACATATCTAAATCAGATGTGTTTGCTTTAAAAGATTATGATATTTTGATTACAGATCAGCATGTTGAGACTTTAAATCCTATTTTTTTAGAAACGGTTGAATCTGTTATTGTGACTTCACCTGACCATATATTACAGAGTATTGAAGAATCTAACTTATTGGATTATCTATCTAAATATACAAAAGTTGTTCTTGATCCTTCATTGGAAGATACCGTTAAAAGTGCACAAACTATCAGCGCTGCATCACTAGAAACAGTTATTAAACTTGTCGAAAATGGAACGGGCTATACATGGTTGCCTAAAAATCTAATAAAAAACCAGTTGAATAATCATTCACTAAAACAGCTAAAAATTGCCAATAAAAATATTTACTATGATTTTTATATGTATGTGAATAAAAATTCATTGGTGCAAGATGTTTTAGGTGAATTTATAAACCATTTAGAGTTAACTGAGATTAAATAAACGTTAATCATTAAATGAGTAATCAAAAATAAACATTAAGTGTTTCGATATAATAACAAAAAATTCAATGTAACAAGATATTAACTAAATTAAATTGTGATGCTATATTTCGCTTGCACTCATGCACTGAGTAAATATTTATTAGTGCTGTGGCAATTAACATCAGAATATCTAATTATAGGAATCGATATGAGTATTCTAAAAAAATCCCTAACTGCTTTAGGGGTGGCTTTAGCTGTAACAACCGCTCCAGCTGTTTTTGCTTCAGGAACAATTGACTTTACTGGTGAAATAACTGATTCAGCTTGTGCAGTAGATAGTAGCTCTCAAAACTTAACGGTTGACCTTGGTAAAGTGTCAGTGAAAAGTTTAGCAGCAGCAGGGCAAATTGCTGGTTTAAAAGATTTTACTATTAAACTCATCGATTGCCCTGAAAATGCTAAAGTGGCAGTAAGATTTGGTGGCTCTCGTGATAACGATGACCGCGATATTTTACAAATAGCACAAGCTGGGGGTCACGCAACCAAAGTAGGTATTGCTTTATTTGAAAAGGATGCGACAACACAAATTAAACTATTTGAAGATTCAAAATTAGTTGAATTTAAAAATGCAGCAGGTGATTCAGTAGAATTGAATTACGTAGCTCGCTATAAAGCAACAGGTGCTGCAACTGCTGGTAAGGCAGATGGTACGGCTGTTTATAGCATTCAATATCAATAATAAATATATACCCTAAATAATTTGAGTTGCATCTAAAAGACAGACCTACATATTCTGAGAAGCATCGTTATTTAATGCCTCTTGGAGGGGATGGTGCACGTCAATCATGAGGCAATTTGAATATAGTGTGTATAGAGGGTAACGCTGTTACCCTCTCATTTTTAATAAATAAAATGGCCGAATTATGAAAAAAATAATTTTTTCAGCAGTTTTTCTTTTATTTTCTATTTCTCATTTTGCTTCTGCGGCGGGTGTCAGTGTGGGAGGAACTCGTTTTATCTATCAAGAAAATAAACGTGAAATTGATATCCCTATTTTTAATAGTGATAAAGAAAAGCCATTCCTTATTCAAACTTGGGTAAGTCCATTTGAAGGTGAAGGAAAAACACCATTTATTGCAACGCCACCATTATTTCGCATCGAGCCAGATAGTAATGCTGCTGCACGTATTTCTTATGTAGGTGAACCTATTGGTTCAAACCAAGAAAAATTATATTTGCTTAATGTAAAATCAATACCACCTAAAGACGTTAAAATTGAAAATCAATTACAGATTGTTATTAATTCTCAGTTTAAACTATTTTTAAGATCAAAAGATATTGTTCCATTTGACTTTAATAAAGTTGAAATTATCAAAAAACCTGACGGTATTATTATTAATAACGATACTCCCTATCATTTATCAGTTAGGGATATATTGGTGGACGGGAAAAACATCCAAGGTGGTGATCTCGTTTACCCTCATACAAAAGAATACATTGTTAAACACAGCATAAATAATAATCAAAAAGTTGTTGTTAAATTTATTAATGACTATGGCGCGATTATTGATAAAACATCTAAATAAGAGTATAAAAAATGTCTGCCTCATGTTTTAAAAATAAAAGTTTATACCACTCAAAAGTTTTTATTGCAGTCAGTATTATATTATATTCTAACAATACTAAAGCAGATGATGTTTTTGACATTAATGCAATCAATACAGGGATTGAAAGCCACGTTGCGGATGTAAATAATTTAGATTATCTGTCATATTCGGGAGGGCAGCTACCCGGAACTTATCATGTCGCTATTTATATTAATAACAAATTTGTTGATGAACAAAATTTACGCTTTATCTTTGATAAGCAAAATAAAAAGCTTGTTCCTGAAATAGCAAAGAAGATGCTATTAAGCTGGGGGGTTAAAAATACCGCGAGCCAAGCCTTTAGCGATGCAAAAGATGATCAAGCAATCACTGATATCGCCGCGACTATACCCGGAGCGTTCTATAAATATGATTTTGGGAATGGTCGCCTTAATATCAGTATTCCTCAAATAGGGTTAGATAATTATAGCCGCGGTTACGTTGATCCTAAAGAGTGGGATGATGGTATTAATGCCGCCTTCGTAAATTATAATATCCGACACAGCCAAAATTGGTATAAAGATCGTGACGATACCAATAACACATTTATTGGCTTACGCAGCGGTATTAATTTTGATGTGTGGCGATTGAGAAACCACAGTACTTATAGCCGGACTTCAGGGAAAACGGATTGGAATAATCTACAAACTTATGTGGAAAGGGATATTCGTCCATTAAAAAGTCACTTAACGATTGGTGAAACAGCATCGGATAACGGAGTTATGGAAAGTAACCCTTATCGAGGCGTAAAGCTAGCCTCCGATGAAAGTATGTTACCGCAAAGTCAACGTGGGTTTGCGCCGGTAGTTAAAGGCATTGCTCAAACGAATGCTGTTGTGACGATCCGCCAAAATGGTAGCGTGATTTATCAAACGACAGTACCACCCGGCGAGTTTGAAATAAATGACCTTTATCCTACGTCATATAGTGGTGATTTGGATGTACAAATAGAAGAAGCAAATGGAACGATCCGTTCGTTTATTCAACCTTTTTCTGCCGTTCCTATGATGCAGCGAGCGGGATCATTAAAATACAGCATTGATATTGGTAAATACAATGTTGATAACGCGCTTCGGAAACCTAATTTTGCGCAAGCCTCTGCTATTTATGGTTTGCCTTATAACTTGTCGGTTTATGGTGGTTTTATTTTATCAAAGGACTACCAAGCTTATACCGCAGGGACAGGGATCAACTTGGGGAGTATTGGGGCAATTTCAGCCGATGTGACTCAATCTAAAACAGAACTACTTGATAAAACGAATGCGCAAGGTCAGTCCTATCGAGTGCAATATTCGAAATATATGCCAGGAACAGGTACGTCATTTTCTCTTGCATCTTATCGCTATTCGACAAAAGAATATTACGATTTTTCTGCATCAAATAATGACCCTTATGAGAGCGGAAGAAAGAAACAGCAGTTCCAAGCTTCTATTTCTCAATCATTAAAAGATATTGGTTATTTATCCATTAATGGTTATCAACAATATTATTGGGATAGAAGCGGCGTCGATAAAAATTTAACCGTAGGCTTTAACTCTAATTATCGACAAATAAACTATGGTATTTCTTACTCTTATACTAAGCAGGAACATACTAATAGTAAAAACGAAATGTTATCTATCAATTTTAGTGTTCCATTTACGCTTGGACAAAAAAATAACTGGGTCAATTATCGTTACAATACTAGCCAGAATGGTGATTCGATTAGTTCGGTCAGTGTGAGTGGTACACGTTTAGAAGATAACAATTTGCAATTTGATATCACGCAAAACTATAACCATAGCCGACATGAAAATAGCGGTTCGGTGAGTGGTAATTATATTGTTTCATCAGGAGAGTATAACGGGGGCTATAGTTATGACCCACGTTATCAGTCCGCTAATATCGGGGCAACTGGCGCGTTACTATTACACTCTGGTGGTATCACCCCAGCTCGAGCGATTTATGACTCTGCGGTTTTAGTCAAAGCCAATGATATTAATGACCTGAAAGTCAATAATGCGCAGTCGCTTTATACTAACTCTTGGGGATATGCTGTTGTACCGAGTGCTACACGTTATGAAAGGAATAAGATCAGCGTTGACCCTTCAACATTAACAGGAAATAACGATGTTGGGTTAAGCACGACAACAGTTGTACCAACTCGTGGTGCTATCGTATTAGCCGACTTTAAAGGTAAACGTGGTGCGAGAGTCATGCTTAAATTAACTCACCATGATCAACTCATTCCATTTGGAGCACAAGTGTCTGTTTTAGTTGATAAAGAAGAAGTTACAACAGGTATTGTCGCTAATGATGGTGAAGTCTATTTAAGTGGTGTACCTGAACAGAGTCGTATTGTTGTCAAATGGGGAAGTCATGCGGATCAGCAGTGTGAACTGCCACTTCAGCTTGATTTAAGTAACGACAAAATTCAATTTATTGAGCGAATTTGCCAATAGGAGCAGACATGAATAAATTATTTTTAATTGGGGGTATTTCGACGCTTCTATTTTCACAATCCGCTTTAGCCGAATTTAGAGCATTATTTAATGAATTATCTCATACAGTGAATGAACCTATTTATGTTTCAAGAACAGCACCAATTGGATCAGAAGTCGGAACTATTGATTTAGGAAGCTATACCGCTTGGAGTTGGAGTAACATAACAGACGAAGTTCAAGTGGGAATTTATTTACCTGAAACGTATGGCAGTAAACAATATTATAATAACAGATACATTAAAGAAATTAATAATTCTGGTGTGGGCTATGCGCTACATGGGACAGTGTCAACACCTTGCACAGGTAGTGCTTATGTTGATGGAATTAATACCATTGATGGAAATAATGCGAATAGGATGATCTGTAGCACTACCCAGAGTTCAGGTGTGTATACCGTTTCTTTAAAACTTGTTTTTTATAAGCTCAAAGATAACGTAAAAACGCAAGTACTACCTGCTAGCCGAGCGGCGATGTTAATTATTTATAATAATGGATTTCAAACATCGGATAGCTACGGTAATATGGAGCCTAAGGTTAGTATAGGGCCGGTTAATATTATTTCGACAGGTTGTGAAGTGCTGAATAAAAATATTCTTGTGCCTTTTAATAAGATTGATAAATCGAGTTTTTCAGGGGTAGGGAGTGTTAGCCCAAATAGCGTGAAAGATTTTCAAATCAACCTTAGTTGTGACCCCGTGTCACCCATAAAAATCACCTTTACTGGAACACCTGTCAATAATAGTATGACACCCGGAACAATCGCATTAAATAATCCAACAGACGTCAATACTGCGAAAGGGTATGGTATACAAGTTAAGTATAAAAATGACCCCATTAAAATAAATCAAATGATGACGATCGAAGAAAAAAATGTATCGTCGGAAAATTATAGTATTCCATTACAAGCAGCGTATATTCAAACTTCGAATGATACACAAGCTGGCCAAGCTAATGGAACGTTACAGTTTAATTTGCAATATCATTGATTCCCAGAAAAATCGGACAGATTAAACGGTAACTATTCAATATAAATTATGATGAGCACAATATTTATTACAATGTTGTGCTTATTTTTATTTTAGTGATGCCAAAGACGAACGTAGGAGAACTTGGTGGCATTGGACCGAATGGATTGGCATTTACTGAATTTTATTATTCAACAGAGAATGGGAGCTATTTTGATGACTATCATCGTGTTTTAGCACAAGCATTGCCATCAGTATACCATGTTGAAAATTCTTGGGAAAACTATGACAAAATAGCTTCGGTGATTGCTGCTGTATTTAATAATTGGAAAATGACTCACTCTAAATAAGCATACAGCATTATCTATATCGATTGAAAAAGGGAGCAAATGCTCCCTTTACACCAATATTGATTTATTCGACTTCCAAAATACGGCAAGTATTCGTACTACCAATTGTGCCCATCAAGTCACCTTGAGTAACGAGAACGAGATCTCCAGTCATTAAATAACCATTATCACGTAGGCGTGTGATAGCTTCATTCGCAGCCGCAATACCATCGGTGTGAGTGCTACAGAAAACAGGTGTAACACCACGGTACAGTGAAGACTGATTGAGTGTTTTTTCATGGCGCGACATAGCGAAAATAGGTAAGCCAGAACTGATACGTGACATCATACGAGCAGTACGGCCTGATTCAGTCATCGCGATAATGGCTTTGACCCCTTTCAGGTGGTTAGCAGCGTACATCGTTGACATCGCGATAGCTTCTTCAGGTGAATCAAACTCGGCATCTAAGCGGTGCTTGGAGACATTCAGTCCAGGCATTTTTTCAGCCCCTAAACAGACTTGTGCCATGGCAGCAACAGTTTCAGCTGGGTATTGCCCCGCAGCGGTTTCTGCTGATAGCATAACGGCGTCTGTACCATCTAGAACGGCGTTAGCGACATCCATCACTTCAGCACGAGTCGGCATTGGATTTGTGATCATTGACTCCATCATTTGAGTTGCGGTGATCACTACTCGGTTGAGCTGACGTGAACGGCGGATCAGTTTCTTTTGTACCGCAACTAATTCTGGGTCACCGATTTCAACGCCTAAATCACCGCGAGCAACCATGACAACATCCGATGCAAGGATAACTTCATCCATAATTTCATCGGTTGCCACAGCTTCAGCGCGCTCTACTTTCGCGACGATTTGGCATTCACAGCCTGCATCACGAGCCAAACGGCGCGCATAATTTAAATCTTCGCCTGAACGAGGGAAGGAAACGGCAAGGTAATCGACACCGATTTTAGCGGCGGTGATGATATCTTCTTTGTCTTTATCGGTTAGTGCTTCAGCCGATAAACCACCACCAAGTTTGTTGATGCCTTTATTATTGGAGAGTTGACCGCCAACGGTTACTTCAGTGAAAACTTGTAAGCCTTGGACTTCACGGACTTTCAGTTGTACACGACCATCATCAAGCAATAAAATGTCACCAGGTACAACATCAGCAGGTAAACCTTTATAATCAATACCCACTTTTTGTTGGTCACCTTCACCTTTGCCGAGAGTGGCATCAAGGATAAATTTATCACCAACATTCAAGAATACTTTGCCATCTTTAAACGTAGAAACACGTATTTTAGGGCCTTGTAAATCGCCAAGGATCGCAACATGGCGACCTAAACGAGCTGCGATTTCACGCACTTTGTTAGCACGAAGAATATGGTCTTCTGGAGTTCCGTGAGAGAAGTTTAGGCGTACAACGTTGGCGCCGGCGTTAATAATCTTTTCAAGGTTATTATCACGATCGGTAGCTGGACCTAGGGTAGTAACAATTTTAGTTCTTCTAAGCCGTCTAGTCATGTATTACTCCGTTGACCTGTAATGGTGTTGATTTATTGAGTGAAATCTTTTCATACTTCAAGCGGTATGTAGTGCTCGTGGCGTAAGCCCCTATCATATTATGTCGACATACAACTTGAATCATTTAGCGTATTTTCGAGACCTTTTTACGACAAGTCGTCATGCTGACACGAGCACAGCTATTATATACTGCTAATTCGTTTATGCTATCAGGTCTGTAAAACTATTAAAGCCCACAGCAAGAAAAGAATACTTTTTAACGTTTACACACTATCAAACCGCGAATCACGTAATGCTTCTTTGACCCGTTTCAAGTTATCTCTAAATTTTTCACCTCTTCTTAAGGTAAAACCCGTTGTGAGGACATCGATCACTGTGAGTTGAGCAAGTCTTGAGACCATTGGCATATAGACGTCGGTATCCTCTGGTACATCAATAATAATTGAAAGGGTAGCGACTTGAGACAATGGAGAGTTTTCTGAGGTGATGGCAATCACAGTGGCATCGTTATCACGGGCTAGGCGAGCCATATCAACTAAGGCTTTCGTTCTTCCTGTATGCGAGATTAAAACGATAACATCCCCCTCAGTACTATTTATACAACTCATTCGTTGCATGACAATATCATCGAAATAAATGACGGGAATATTAAAACGGAAAAATTTATTCATCGCATCATGTGCTACAGCCGCCGATGCGCCAAAGCCAAAAAAGCTGATTTTTCTTGCTTGAGTGAGAAGGTCAACCGCACGATTAACGGCCGCAATGTCTAAAGTATGTTTGACATTATCTAAACCCGCCATTGCTGATTCGAAAATTTTATGGGTATAGGTGTTAACCGTGTCATTCTCTTCAACATTTCGGTTCACGTAAGGGGTGCCGTTAGCGAGGTTTTGCGCCAATCGAAGTTTAAAGTCAGGAAACCCTTTGGTATCCATTTTACGGCAAAACCGGTTAACGGTGGGTTCACTCACATCAGCAAGTTGAGCAAGGCTCGCAATGCTAAGATGAATAGCTCGCTGTGGCATACCTAAAATCACTTCGGCAACTTTCTTTTCTGATTTACTTAAAAAATCGAGGCTGTTCTTCATTTGTTCTAAAATATTCATATAACGAAAGTGCCTATTTCATCAAAAGGAGAAATTTTTCTGCCATAAAGATACGCTGTATTTTATTAATATCGTTTTGAAGGCAGTGTGTATATAAAAGGAATATACTATGGGTAATGGCTAACCTATCTGAATGAGAGGCGTTTGTGATGTAATTTTTTACAAAACTATGAGCTGTATCTAATTTTCATATCAGTAAGTTCGTTAGCTGTTTTGTCATTTTATTACAAATGCTGTCACCATTCAGTTAACATGACATGGTTTAGGTTTGCTGCTTTTTTCAGCATAAAAACTGTGATCTGTATCATCAATATTTACTGAATACCCTCAAAAGGGTACATTAGCGGAACATCTGGCTAATTTTGTAACAAAATTACAATAAATTCCGCAAATTGAGGAGAACCAATATGGCGGTAAATAATGCTGCTCAAGCCTGTGACTTGATTATTTTCGGCACCAAAGGAGACCTCGCTCGTCGTAAGTTGCTTCCATCCCTTTATCAGTTGGAGAAAGCAGGCTACATTCACCCAGACACCCGTATCATCGGTGTAGGGCGTGCGCAGTGGAGCCAGAGCGATTATGTTGAGTTTGTTGAAAAGGCGTTCAGCGAATTTTTAAAAGAAGATCTCGACCCAGTACTTTGGGAGAGGCTCAGTGCGCGTTTAGATTTCTGCAATTTGGATGTTAATCAAACCGAAAATTTCGATAGCTTGGCACAAATGTTGAAGCAAGACTGCCATCCCGCTATCCACTATTTTGCTATGCCGCCGAGCACTTTTGGGGCAGTTTGCCATGGACTTGGACATGCAGGTTTAAATAAACAGCCTAACCGTGTTGTGATGGAAAAACCGTTAGGTACAGATTTAGCGTCTTCTCAAGAAATCAACAATGAAGTAGCGAAATATTTTGATGAAAGTCAGGTCTATCGTATCGACCATTACCTCGGTAAAGAAACGGTACTTAACCTGCTGGCTCTACGTTTTGCTAACTCATTATTTATCAACAACTGGGATAATCGCACCATTGACCATGTGCAGATCACCGTTGCAGAAGAAGTGGGTATAGAAGGGCGCTGGGGGTATTTTGATCAGGCAGGTCAAATGCGCGATATGGTGCAAAACCACCTATTACAAATTCTCACCATGATCGCGATGTCGCCACCTGCTGATCTCACCACTGACCGGATCCGTGATGAAAAAGTGAAAGTGTTACGTTCATTACGTCGAATTGACCACACTAATGTCAGAGAAAAAGCGGTTCGCGGGCAGTATACTGCGGGCTTTGTTCAAGGTAATAAGGTCCCCGGTTATCTTGAAGAAGAAGGCGCTAATAAACAAAGTATGACAGAAACCTTTGTTGCGCTACGCGTTGACATCGATGATTGGCGCTGGGCGGGAGTACCTTTTTATTTACGCACAGGTAAGCGTTTACCTGCTAAGTGCTCTGAAGTTGTTGTTTATTTTAAAAAGCCAGCACTGAATATTTTCTCTGAAAGTTATCAGGAATTACCGCAAAACAAGCTCACTATTCGTCTGCAACCGGATGAAGGGATTGATATTGAGATCATGAATAAGGCACCGGGCCTTGATCACAAACATCGCTTGCAAACCACTAAGCTGGACTTGAGTTTTTCAGAAACCTTTAATCAAACACACCTTGCGGATGCTTATGAGCGCTTATTGCTTGAAGCAATGCGCGGTATTCAAGCGCTGTTCGTACGCCGTGATGAGGTTGAAGAGGCTTGGAAGTTTGTTGATTCCATTATGGATGCGTGGGCTATGGATAATGAAGCCCCTAAACCATACCAAGCGGGTACTTGGGGGCCTATCGCATCGGTTGCGATGATCACTCGTGATGGGCGTTCTTGGAACGAATTTGAATAAGCTATAGTTGATTTATCTCGTAGGCCAGCTTGCTCTAGAAGGAAGCTGGCCTTATTTTTATCCATGGTGCGAGAGCATCTTACAGCACTAACTCACTTCTTCCTGTCGCCGCCATATGAATAATACCTTGCTCTATCCGTAAACAAGCCATTTTAGCCGCATCGGGAACAGACAGCCCCGCGAGTAATTGAGCTGTTAACTCTGCACCAAATAGATCGCCGGTGCCTTTTGGCGTGACAGGGTAACGTTTATGGCGAATAACCGCGACATCCTGTTTGGTGACACACACGACCTCAATACTTTCATCATCGGGTTGGAATGCACTGGTAATGATCACCCATTGTGTATGGCCTTTTAGTAATGAACGAGCAGCTTGAGTTGCATCATCAAGGGTCTTTATCTGTTGACCACTTAGTGTCGCGAGTTCAAATTTATTGGGGATGATACCTGTTGCAAGCGGCAATACTTCATCGCGATACACATCGGCAATTTCTGGGGGAATATAAAAACCGCTATCTTCATCCCCCATAACAGGATCGACAATGACAGGTATAGAAGGGTATGACTGACGTACACTTGATAACCATTGTGCAAGATCATGGGCTTTATCTCTAGAGCCTAAATATCCCGTTAGGATCGCACGTACACTGCCAAGGCAATCGCGCTCAACTAATCCAGACAGATAGCCTCGAAACCATTCACCCGGTAATTCGCCGCCGTGACATGTCACATAATGGGGGGTATTGCTTAAAATCACTGTCGGTACAGCAGCGACCCTTAGCCCTTGCTTCATCAGTGCCGGAACCGCAATACTGTTACCGACACTGCCGTAAATAACTTGCGACTGGATGGAGATGACATCATAAGGCAGCGGCGTGGCATTTGCATCGTTTTGAAAACTGTTAGAGGTGAGGTTAAAGGTGTCCATTTATCTCTCTTTCGGCCAAAATTAAGCAGTTAGCTAATATAAGATGCCTGTTTGCCGTTGAAGTCAATCATAAACAATGGATAGGACTACGTAATAAAAGAAAACAATGAAAAATTTATTTTTTTCAATAAAAAGTATGGTTATCTAGTGAGAAGTTTGTGGTTGATTATTCGTTTAACTTGAGAATAGGTCAAGGTTAGTTGATTATTTCCTGCATAATTATGCAATAAATATTCATTTAAAAAAGCTTTTTATATTCATTGACTTAATATTTTTGGCATGATAAAAATAACCTGTAATCAACAATTATATGAGGGTTCGGAGTAACTTGGATGGATGTCCATCCGATGAAATGAATGAGATATCATGCTTAGCGTGAATAGCATTAAAATCAGTAAGTCCCAAAGAAGAACTACCCATCGGCTTTTCCTTTCAGCGATCCTTTCCAGTGAACACCACTGGTGCGGTGCATTATAGCGTCTCTCTCTATTATTCATTTTGCTGAATAAAATCAGCATCACTTTGATATTTATTTGTTTTTTATAATTGCACAAAATTTTTCTTAGCCGAAAAGTTTGCTATTTCTGTATGAAAAATAAGCAGTCGTGCGATTATCCATAGAGAGATTATATAATGATATATTGGATATTTTTAGCATTAGCTATCATTGCCGAAGTGATCGGTACATTATCGATGAAACACGCCAGCGTGAGTGGTGATTTTACTGGGATGGCAGTAATGTATGTCATGATTGCATCTTCTTACATTTTGCTAGCTGTTGCTGTGAAAAAAGTTGCTCTTGGGGTTGCATACGCCTTATGGGAAGGGATCGGTATTCTATTTATCACGACGTTTAGTGTGTTGTGGTTTGGCGAGTCGCTTTCCCCTATGAAAATTGGTGGCTTAGTATTGTTAATCGCAGGAATTGGGTTAATTAAATCGGGTACTAAAAAATCGACCGTCACTCAGTCTGCTCAAAAAGTGAAAGAAGCGGCGGGGCGTGCGGTCTCTGCGGTTAAATCAGGTGGTTTGGCACAAGAACGTGCTAAAACGGAGGCCTGATTATGGACGTCCAATTTGAATGGTGGCACGGCGCATTTTTAGTTCTTGCTGTGGTACTGGAAATTCTTGCAAACATCCTCTTAAAAATGTCGAACGGCTTTAAACGTTACTGGTTAGGCATTTTATCTTTAGTGGCAGTATTAGGCGCATTTAGCTCGTTGGCTCAAGCAGTCAAAGGTATCGAATTGTCGATTGCTTATGCGTTGTGGGGCGCTTTTGGTATTATTGCGACGGTAGCCGCGGGGTGGATCCTTTTCAATCAGCGGCTAAATTATAAAGGTTGGGGAGGTATCGTCCTGTTATTGTTGGGGATGGTGCTTATTAAAATGTCTTAAAAAATAGAGCGCCAATTGATGATTGGCGCTCTATTTTTTTATGATAAATCGTTTGCTAGGTGTCGTTATTCAATAGCGGCAACAATTTTGATTTCGACTTTATATTCCGGTTTCATCAGCGCCGCTTGTACAGTACAACGAACCGGTGCGCTGCCTTCAACAACCCAAGCATCCCATGCTTGATTCATTCCCGCAAAATCGGCTTTGTCAGCAAGGAAAATCGTTGCATCAAGGATTTTACTTTTGTCAGAACCCACGCGTTGTAAAAGAATATCAATCGCTGAAAGGGTATTCGCTGTTTGAGCAATAATATCAGCATCTAAGTTATCCGGTACACTGGTGTAGTAGACAACATTGTTGTGAATAACCGCTTCAGACCAACGTTTGTCAGGGTCAATTCTTTCAATCGTCATCATTATTCCTTAGTTCATTTCATTAGTGAGTCTTTTTAAGGATAACAGCTTGCTTTATTGATGAAAAATCCTTTCTATGACGATTGGATGATTTAGCTCAGCAGGCAACATCAAGACATGATAAAGTAGACGCCTTCAAAGAGAACAATAAATAGGTTTGCGGTGCACGACGATTTTTCTTCTAATGGCTTTTTGGCGAGAACAATCCCAGGTTTTCAACCACGAGCAGCCCAAGTCAAAATGTCACATGCTGTCACGGAGGCAATTGAAAAACAGCATGTGCTAGTGGCTGAAGCGGGAACAGGAACAGGCAAAACATACGCTTATTTGGTGCCCGCCTTACGTTCGGGTAAAAAAGTGATTGTTTCGACTGGATCGAAAGCGTTACAAGATCAGCTTTATCACCGTGACTTACCCACGATTATAGACGCGATGAAATTTAATGGGCGGACAGCGTTATTAAAAGGCCGCTCAAATTATCTTTGCTTAGAGCGTTTAGATCAGCAGTCATTAGGCGGGGGGAGCCTTGAGCCAGAAATATTGTCTGCCGTTGTCCGCTTACGCAACTGGTCCATTGAATCGGAGTCTGGGGATATCAGCACTTGTCACGATATCGCGGAAGATCATGCAGTTTGGCCATTAGTCACCAGCACTAATGACAACTGTCTCGGCAGTGATTGCCCTCGTTATCAAGAATGCTTTGTATTAAAAGCGCGCCGCAAAGCATTAGATGCTGACATTATCGTTGTTAACCATCATCTCTTTATGGCTGATCGTGTTGTTAAAGATACGGGGTTTGGGGAGTTAATGCCACAAGCTGATGTGATGATTTTTGATGAAGCACATCAAATCCCCGATATTGCTAGCCAATATTTCGGTCAACAACTCAGTAGCCGCCAGCTTCTTGATCTCGCACGTGATATGGTTATGGCCTATCGCACAGAGCTAAAAGATCTGGTTCAGCTACAAAAAAGTGCAGATAGGCTAACCCAAAGCACATTGGATTTTCGCTTAAATTTAGGTGAGAGCAGCTTTCGTGGTAACTTGCGTGATCTATTGAAAAGCCCTGTGGTGCAGCGCGCGTTGACATTACTCGATGATTCTCTCGAGTTATGTTATGAAGTGATCAAGACATCATTAGGGCGTTCGCAAACATTAGATTCCGTTTTTGAACGGGTGACTCTCTACCGTAATCGTTTGAATCGGCTAAAAGATGTCACAATTCCAGGTTATAGCTATTGGTTTGAAAGCTATGGCCGGCATTTTTTATTAGCGATAACACCACTGACGGTTGCGGAAAAATTCAGTGAAATGATCTCCAGTACGCCAGCAAGTTGGGTATTCACATCGGCAACGTTATCCGTTAATGAACAACTCAATTACTTTACCGATAGATTGGGTTTAACGTCAGCGAAAACCTTGCTATTGGCGAGCCCTTTTGATTATCAAAGCCAAACTTTACTCTGTGTGCCACGTTTTTTACCGGAAACAAACCAAAAAGGGGTGGCACAAAAACTTGCGAATATGTTGCGACCACTGATTATAAAAAACCAAGGGCGCTGCTTTTTCTTGTGTACATCACATATGATGATGCGTGAATTAGCCGAAGAGCTGAGAACAACACTCGTGTTACCTGTGCTTATGCAAGGCGAAAGCAGTAAAAATAAGTTACTTGCCCAATTTATTGCGGCGGGAAATGCAGTGCTTGTTGCAACGAGTAGCTTTTGGGAAGGGGTAGATGTCAGAGGGGATGAACTGACATGTGTGATTATCGACAAATTACCGTTTACAGCCCCTGATGACCCATTATTACGGGCGCGTATTGAGGATTGCCAATTAAGAGGCGGTGACCCATTTGCGGATGTTCAAATTCCTGATGCGGTGATCACCTTAAAGCAAGGTGTTGGGCGTTTGATCCGTGATACCAGTGATTACGGCGTTATTGTGATTTGCGATAACCGTTTAGTAACACGTCCATATGGTAAGGTTTTTTTGAATAGTTTACCGCCGTCACCAAGAACTCGCAGTTTATCTAAAGCAATTGAGTTTCTTGAGAAAAAACGAATAGAACATAATAATAGCAATTAAACCAAGGTCATAAGCGGTTTTTTCTGCTATTTCATTTTGAGTTTATGCTACTATAAACGTCATTTTCAGGTCACTGTACAGGTACAGTGGCATCAAATCTAATCATTTGCCGGAGTTGTGGCATGTCGAGCCGTATTCTTGCTGTTGATACAGCAACAGAAGCATGTTCAGTCGCATTGTTATGCGATGGAGAAATTATTTCGCGTTTTGCCGTTTCGCCTCGAGAGCATACACAAAAAGTGTTGCCAATGGTGGACGAGGTATTATCTCAAGCGGGGGTCACTTTAAACCAATTGGATGCGTTAGCGTTTGGTCGTGGACCGGGGAGTTTTACGGGCGTTCGCATCGGGGTCGGTATCGCCCAAGGGTTAGCACTCGGCGCCAATTTACCGATGATCGGTGTTTCATCATTGATGACACTGGCAGAAGGGGCATATCGAACGCAAGGACATGAGCAGGTTTTGACGGCGATTGATGCGCGCATGACAGAGGTATATTGCGCTCAATATCATCGTACGGCAGAGGGCATATGGCTCGGTGAGGATACCGAAGCTGTTATGGCGCCGGAGCTATTTAGAGATTCAATCGCTCAGTTGGCAGGGCAATGGAGCCTAGCAGGAACAGGTTGGCAAGCTTATCCGCAATTAAAAGACAGTGCGCTTTCGTTGATTGAAAGTGGGATCACATTGCCAGCGGCACAAGATATGTTACCGATTGCTGAACGTTTATGGCGTGCGGGTCAGGTACAAGCCGTCGAAAACGTTGAACCAACATATTTACGTAACGAAGTGACGTGGAAAAAACTGCCGGGTCGTGAATAGGTATATTTTTTAGATTGGCTATGCTTATTTTATTGTTAAGTTAGGCATAGCCAAGTTCTGTTTTACGCTTTTTTCCTACCAATATTTACTGTCTTAAATGGATGTTTTTTTTAATTCGATGATTGAAATTAGCATCGAGACACATCAAGCCTTATTTTATCAGTCTATAATTGAATTATTCGTGTATTTATCTCTCAAAGTATTGAACATATCGTGTTATGTTAGTTGATATTAATGTTAATCCTTGCCGTCTGAATTTATAATTAAAGCTAAATGGAGGTGGTATATGGGTATAAAAATTAACAGCCGTTCGACATTTAAAGTGGTTTTATTTGTCGGCATATTAACGTTAACGGGGTGTGTGTCGATCCCAGCCTCAATTCAAGGCTCGTCACCTAATCCAGCGGTTAACTTATCGTCAGTACAAAATGCGCCTGAAATGTATATTGGGCAGGAAGGGCGTTTTGGTGGGAAAGTAATCTCTGTTTTTAATCAGCCTAATAAAACGCGATTAGAAATTGCCGTGATCCCACTGAATAAATATGATGCAGCACCAGAATTAAATACGGCATCAACTGGTCGTATTTATGCCTTTGTTAATGGGTTCCTTGACCCTGCTGACTATAATGGTCGTTACATCACAGTGGTGGGTAAAATTACCGGAGAGCAGCCTGGTAAAATTGGTGATATCCCCTATAAGTATGTCACGTTAGACGTAACGGGTTACCAGCGTTGGAATTTAGCGCAAAGTGTAATTTTGCCGCCACCAGGCCCGTGGGGTTATGGGTATTACGGAAACCCTTATTACTATAACCATCCTTGGGGTTACGGATATGGCTATGGTTATGGCTATCCGGGGGGTGTTGCTCCAGTACAAACCTATTTAACCGAATAAAATGAGAAGTGAAAGGCTATTTATTCGGCAATGAGCTTAGTCAGTTTATTTATTAGGTTTATACGTGGGAAATATGTTAATTTTTCCAAAAATGATTCAAAAAAGTGTATTATTATGATATCTACACCAGATATCGTTCTGGAATAACATACTAAAACGAAATAGGCGGAATAGTCCGCCTATTTTTGTTTCGAAGGAATGAAATTTATTTAGTGATAGACCTCTCAACCTTAGCACAGGGTATTTTTCAAACTGGTACGCTGAGTTAATAATTTGTTAAAAGAGTGTTTGAGTTATATTACTATACTAAAATTCAGGAGTCATACTTTGGAAAAAATCTGGCTGAAAAATTACCCAAGCGATGTGCCGGAAGAGATCGATCCTGATCGCTTTGCTTCTTTAGCAGAGTTACTTGAAAATTCGGTTTCGCAATATGCTGACCAACCTGCATTCATCAACATGGGTGCGGTGATGACTTATCGCAAGTTAGAAGAGAGAAGTCGTGCTTTTGCCGCTTACCTACAAAATGGGTTAGGGTTAAAAAAAGGCGACCGCGTCGCGTTGATGATGCCTAACTTGCTGCAATACCCGATAGCTCTATTTGGCGTTTTGCGCGCGGGGATGGTTGTCGTCAATGTTAACCCACTTTATACCCCAAGGGAGCTAGAGCACCAGTTAAATGATAGTGGTGCAACGGCCATTGTCATTGTGTCTAACTTTGCTCATACCCTTGAAAAAGTGGTGTTTAATACCAAGGTTAAGCACGTTATTTTAACTCGGATGGGGGATCAACTCTCTCGTCCGAAAGCGACATTAGTGGATTTTGTCGTCAAGTATGTTAAACGGCTGGTGCCTAAATACCATTTACCAGATGCTATCTCTTTCCGACGTGCGATGCATTACGGTTATCGCATGCAATATATCAAGCCAAAGATCAATGGCGATGACCTTGCGTTCCTTCAGTATACCGGAGGGACGACAGGGGTAGCGAAAGGGGCAATGCTAACGCACCGTAATATGTTAGCGAATATCGAGCAAGCTCGAGCGGCTTATGGTCCGGTATTAAAAATAGGTTCAGAATTTGTTGTTACGGCACTACCGCTCTATCACGTCTTTGCTCTCATGGTAAATTGCTTCCTGTTTATTAATGTCGGGGGGGTGAACTTATTGATTACTAACCCTCGTGATGTGGCAGGTACCGTTAAAGAGTTAGCACGTTATCCGATCACCTCGATTACGGGTGTTAATACCTTATTCAATGCATGGCTACATAACGCAGAGTTTCAACAACTGGATTTCTCCAAACTCAGGTTGACGGTTGGTGGCGGGATGCCTGTTCAAAAAGTGGTTGCTGAAAAATGGCAAAAACTGACTGGGAAGCATTTATTAGAAGGGTATGGATTGACGGAATGTTCGCCACTTGTCACTGGAAACCCGTATAATCTGACGGCTTATAGTGGTAGTATCGGGTTACCGGTTCCATCAACAGAAATCAAGCTGGTTGATGATGATGGAAATGAGGTTGCACTTGGGGAACCAGGGGAAATGTGGGTGAAAGGTCCACAGGTGATGAAAGGGTATTGGAACCGCCCTGATTCAACCGCGGAAATTTTACATGATGGCTGGTTAGCGACGGGGGATATTGCTGAAATAGACAGTGAAGGTTATATCCGCATTGTCGATCGTAAAAAAGACATGATCATCGTTTCGGGCTTCAATGTCTATCCAAACGAAGTGGAAGATGTGATTTCATCTCATCCTGATGTCGTAGAGTGTGCCGCGATTGGTGTGCCGAGTACGAGTACAGGGGAGGCAGTTAAAGTCTTTGTTGTTAGTAGTAATCCTAATCTAACGTCAAATGATCTGAAAACATTTTGTCGCCGCTCATTAACCGCCTATAAAGTACCTAAGTTATTTGAGTTCCGAACCGAGCTACCAAAATCGAACGTTGGTAAAATATTGCGTAGGGAACTACGTGATGAAGAGAAACAGCAAAAAGATAAATCAACAGCGTAACGTTGTCATATCGGTTTGCACCCCTATGAGTAACGCCGGTTTTTACCGGCGTTACTGTGATGAGAATATAAAAAGAGAAATTTGTTTTGAATTATCGTTTAGTTACAACTGATAGCGAACTTGCACAGGTATGCCAGCAGGCGAGTGAAGCCGATTGGTTGGCATTGGATACCGAATTTGTCCGTACTCGAACTTACTATCCACAATTAGGTTTGCTACAGCTTTATGATGGAAAACAAGTTTCACTGATTGACCCGTTATCTATTAGCGACTTTTCACCGTTTAAAGCCTTACTGACAAATAAGAGCCTCACTAAGTTTTTACATGCCGGTAGTGAGGATCTTGAAGTGTTTTTGCATGATTTTGAGTGTGTGCCTGAACCGATGGTCGACACACAGGTTATTGCAGCCTTTTTGGGTTATCCAATCTCCTGTGGTTTCGCTTCTTTAGTTTCTGAATACTTAGGCATAGAGCTTGATAAGAGTGAATCTCGAACCGACTGGCTAGCGCGCCCATTAAGTGAAAAACAGTGCCAATATGCGACGGCAGACGTGCTTTATTTGCTGCCGTTAGCCAAGATCCTGATGCAGAAAGTGGAAGAGTCAGGCTACCTTTCTGCTGCGCTAGAAGAGTGCCAAAGAACGGTTGAACGCAGACAAAATGTGACTGATCCTGCATTAGCTTACCGTAATATCACCAATGTTTGTCAGTTAAAGAATGAGCAATTGGCTTGCTTGCAAATGCTGGCGGAATGGCGGCTAAATCAAGCAAAAGCGCGTGATATGGCGATTAACTTTGTGGTTAAAGAGGAGCATCTTTGGAAAGTGGCGCGTTATTTACCCGGTTCATTAGGTGAATTAGACGCATTAGGGCTGACGGGGCAAGAGATCCGCTGTCATGGAAGGCGGTTACTCAGTATTGTTGAAAAAGCCAAACAAATGGATGAGAGTGAATATCCCCCCACAGTGGCGAATTTGAATGAGCAACCTCAATATAAAACGTTATTTAAAGAGATAAAGAGTGTTGTTAAAGAAATTGCAGAGCATGAGAAATTCAATGCGGAATTGCTTGCTTCAAGGCGACAAATAAACCAGTTGCTCTCGGTACATTGGGGGATCAAATCTATCCCTAATCAGCCTGAATTACTTGATGGTTGGCGAGGAAGAATGCTTGCTGAGCCAATTACAAAGCTCCTTCAACAAGCGCGTTAATGGCCTATTTTCACTCCTAGGTTTGCTAGGAGTGAAATGTTAACCTTTTGCCTAGTGAATAGTGACGGCACTTAAGCGTTGAATAGCTCACCCACTCATTAATCAATCGATTTATTTACTGCACTGCTACGGTTTCGACAGAAAGTTAACTATCGGCAGAGGCGTATCGGAGAGTTGGGGGATTTTGTATTTCTTTTGGCAATAGACACCCAAACCACATAGAACAAATATTCATTCCATTGATGATTATTTAAATTCAATTGGTTGAACAAATAAAAAAGCAAGCCGCTATTTACAACTTAAAAACAACGGCTATTTGCTATGATTATTTTTCAGGAGCCTTGATTTCATCACCTTCCGGTAACGTAACGTTGAGTTCAAGTACTGAGATATCATCACCTTTTTGTTCGAATTGTACAGAAAGCATCTCAGGGTCAACTTGCACGTATTTACAAATAACCTGCAAAATATCTCTTTTCATATCAGCAAGATAAGGAGGTTCACTATCACCGCGGCGACGTTCTGCAACGATGATTTGCAATCGCTCTTTTGCGATATTTGCTGTCGACTTTTTTCTCGACAGAAAGAAATCCAATAAAGCCATTATTTACCCCCCAAATAGGCGTTTCAAGAAACCTTTTTTCTCTTCTTCAATGAATCGGATAGGGCGCTCTTCACCTAAAATACGGTCAACACAGTCACTGTATGCCTGACCTGCATCAGATTCTGCGTCTAAGATGACCGGTTCACCTTGGTTTGATGAACGTAGAACAGATTGGTCTTCAGGGATCACACCAATTAATGGAATACAAAGTATTTCCAGCACATCTTCCATGCTTAACATATCACCACGCGTCACACGACCCGGGTTATAGCGGGTTAATAATAAGTGCTCTTTGATAGGATCGAGCCCTTTTTCGGCGCGGCGTGATTTAGAGGCGAGAATACCCAAGATGCGGTCAGAGTCACGAACAGAAGAAACCTCAGGGTTCGTGGTGATGATCGCTTCATCTGCAAAGTAAAGTGCCATTAATGCACCACTTTCAATACCGGCTGGGGAGTCACATACGATAAAATCAAAAGACAAGTCATTACTTAATTCGTCGAGTATTTTTTCAACGCCTTCACGTGTCAGTGCGTCTTTGTCACGAGTTTGTGATGCTGGCAGAATATAAAGATTCTCGGTGCGTTTATCTTTAATCAGTGCCTGATTTAATGTGGCATCACCTTGAATGACGTTAACGAAGTCATACACTACTCGGCGTTCACATCCCATGATCAGGTCGAGGTTACGTAGACCGATATCAAAATCGATCACAACCGTTTTTTTCCCTCTTTGAGCTAGGCCTGTAGCTATGGCCGCGCTTGAAGTGGTTTTACCGACGCCACCTTTACCAGATGTAACAACAATTATGCGTGCCATGAATAATTCCTTGTAAATAAGGTCTAAATTAAGTTTTCAATATTTAATCTGTTGTCAACGAGACAAAGTTTCGCTGCTTTGCCGAGAAATTCAGACGGGATCTGATCACTCAGCCAATATTCACCTGCAATAGACACTAACTCTGCTTGCAAGTGGACACAAAAAATTTGGCTTTCCGTATCGCCAGAAGCACCTGCAAGTGCTCGGCCTCTCATTATGCCATATATATGAATATTACCATCTGCCAACAATTCTGCACCTGCACTCACATTACTTGTTACGATGAGATCACTATTTGGTGCATAAATTCGTTGGCCTGAACGAACAGGGGCATTAATAATTCGTGTTTTCCGGTAATTAAACTCAGGTTCGGCGGGAGTGGCTACCTCAACCGGTGTATGAACAGCCTTAGGTTGAGTATCAACGGCTTTTTGGCTTTTCCCCTCATTGAGAACCGGTAAGCCTGCATCATTGACTTTCTTACGTAGCAAAGGATCGGTACATCCGCTTATTCCGACAACCCTTAAGCCAACCGATATAATTGCTTTGTGAATACTGTATAAATCAGCATTTGTGGTTAAATCAGCAATGTTGATAACCACTGGCGCATTTTTAAGGAAGTCAGGAGCTTGACTAACCTTATCTTGTAGCGCTTTTTTGATGAGTTTGGGTTCTTCACTGTGTAAGTGAAGAACAGAAAGAGTAAAACTACTGCCTTTGAGTTCTATTGGCGACTGTGACATCTATCCGGGCTCAGCAAATTAAAATATCCGAAACAAACTTCGGGTGACGATATTCTGTAAAACAATAGCATGTTATAGTTACTACATTCTTCAAGCAAGCCAATGAACTAAGAAAAAGAGTTAAATATAATGATTTGTGCAATATATCGTAGTCCTAACCGTGAACAAACATATCTTTATATTGAGAAGAAGGATGATTTTTCTCGTGTACCTGAAGAACTCATGAAACAATTTGGTACTCCTCAATTTGCGATGACCCTTTCCCTTGCAAACCGCGACAAGCTGGCAAATGCAGACATTGAGAAAGTCAAAGCTGATTTAATTGAAGTTGGGTATTATCTGCAATTTCCACCTCCAGTTGAAAACCTACTCGCTGAATATCGAGAGTCTTACAGCGAATAAAATTAGGATAATACTTAGATGTTAATTTACTTGGGGAGGTGATGTGATAAAACCAACGTTATTATTTACTTTAATTAGCGGCCTATTTTTAGCTAGCTGCTCAGCAAAACAACCTATTTTGGTTACACCACAGGCTGAGCAAGATGCCATGATTGCAAAAGAGGTGATCGCGCTAAATAAAGCTTTTCCACTCGAAGAGCGTGAACCATCGCAATTCCCTGCTTATGTGGAGTTGTTAAAAGAGCATGCATTAGCTCAAGGTATTCAACCTGCCACTATTGAACGTGGTTTCGCCCATATTCATTTTATTGAACGCGTTGTTAAGGCCGATAAAGGGCAACCGGAAAAAAGAGCAACAGTGACTTTAGAAAGTTATCTCAAGAATGTGCTACCTGCATCACGCATTAATGCAGGCGCGGAAAAATATTGGGAAAATGAGTCACTCTTAAATGCGATTAGCCATCGTTATGGCGTACCGCCCCAATATATTGTTGCATTGTGGGGGCTAGAAAGTGGCTTTGGTCGCTCCCAAGGTAAAGAAGATGTTATCTCAGCATTAGCTACGCTTTCATTTGAAGGCCGCCGTGAAGCATTATTCAGTAAACAGTTGCTGGCTGCACTGGAAATTATGGATAAAGGCTATATACCGGAAGAGCAGCAGTTAAAAGGCTCTTGGGCAGGCGCCATGGGCCAAAGCCAATTTATGCCGACGTCTTATTTATCTTATGCGGCGGATGGTGATGGCGATGGCAAAATGGATATTTGGAACAATAAGGCGGATGTGTTTGCCTCAATTGCCAATTACCTGTCTACGGAAGGCTGGCAGTCTGCACTACCTTGGGGCTATCAAGTGAGCCTACCTACCGACTTTGATAAGCAACTGGAAGGCGTGAAAGCAGAGCAGGGCAAAACGGTTGCACAGTGGGAGCAACTTGGCGTTAAACTCCCTGCATCTGCGCAGTTATCACCCAATTTAAAAAGGTGGGTTGTTATCCCTGATGATCCGTTAGGGCGTGCATACTTAGTAACTGAAAACTTCCGCACGATCATGCATTGGAATCGTTCATATTACTTTGCTTTGAGCGTTTGCCTCATGGCTGATGGCGTTGCTCAAAAAATACAATAACGATAATAGGAGTTACAACTATGTACCAACATCGTGACTGGCAAGGTGCCTTACTGGATTTCCCTGCAAACAAAGTGGTTTGTGTTGGCAGTAACTATGCGAAACATATAAAAGAAATGGGCTCAGCACACCCCGAAGAGCCTGTGATTTTTATCAAACCTGAAACGGCATTATGTGACGCTAACCAACCGATTGTTATTCCAAAAGATCTTGGCTCTGTACACCATGAGATAGAATTAGCGGTTTTGATTGGTATGCCCTTAAAAAATGCTGATGAAGATAGAGTTTCTCGCTCAATCGCGGGTTTTGCTGTGGCATTAGATTTAACATTGCGTGATTTGCAGGCAAAATTTAAAAAAGCAGGGCAGCCATGGGAAAAAAGTAAAGCGTTTGATGGCTCATGTCCTATTTCAGGCTTTATTCCGGTTAATAACTTTGGTGATCCGCAAAGTGCCCAGCTTTCACTGGAGATCAATGGGGAAATTCGCCAGTCAGGCTCTACTCGTGATATGATCACGCCAATATTATCTCTGATTAGCTATATGTCTCGCTTTTTTACTTTGCGTGCGGGGGATATTATTTTAACGGGAACACCAGAGGGTGTCGGGCCGTTGACATCGGGTGATATGTTAAAGCTCTCAATTAATGACCACTCGTTAACGACTCGAGTGATCTAATGATATAGGATTGATAAGTATTATGTCTCAGCCTTTCTGGCAGGTAAAAACGTTAGATGAAATGACTGACGATGAATGGGAATCACTGTGTGACGGTTGTGGTCAGTGTTGTTTACATAAGCTGATGGATGAAGACACGGATGAAATTTATTTTACTAACGTGGCTTGTAATCAATTAAATATCAAGACCTGCCAGTGTAAGCATTATGAAGATCGTTTCAGTTATGAGGCAGATTGTATCAAGCTCAATCGCTACAATTTAGAAACGTTTGAATGGTTGCCACACACTTGTGCTTATCGTTTATTGCTAGAAGGTAAAACCTTACCTGCATGGCATCCTCTTAAAACGGGGTCAAAAGCGGCAATGCACAGTGAGCGGATCTCTGTTCGCCATATCGCGGTTAGAGAAAAAGATGTGGTGGATTGGGAAGACCATATCATGAATCGGCCAGTAGATAGAACATCATCTTAATCAGATAAGCTTGATTTAGCCAATATGTTTGAATAACGCGACAGCCCTATTTTATAGGGCTGTCGTATTTTAAAACAGTGACGTATTAAAATTCTTCATAAACAGCAGGATCTTGATTGCGTAATCGACCATTAGCAGAAGATAAGTTATTTATTGCTTGCATATCTTCCGGCGATAATTCGAAATCATAAACATCAATATTTTCAATTTGGCGTGACGAATGCACCGATTTCGGTATTGGTAATGCACCTAACTGTAAATGCCAACGTATGATAATTTGCGATACCGATTTATTATAGCGACTCGCTAAATTGAGTAAGGTTGGATTAGATAACACATCACCGGCACGACCTAATGGGCTCCATGATTGCGTAATGATCCCTTTAGATTGGTCATATTGACGCTGTTTGGCTTGATTAAAATTAGGATGCAGTTCAATTTGATTGACCACGGGAAGTATGCCCGTCTCTTTTTCTAATGTTTCTAGGTGTTCAGGGAGAAAATTACACACCCCAATACTTCTGATTAAACCTGAACGTTGTGAATCGATTAATGCTTGCCAAGCCTCAACAAATGTTCCTCTTTTCGGATTTGGCCAGTGGATCAAATAAAGGTCAACATAATCTAAACCTAATCGAGCCACTGATTCTTGGATAGTGTGCATGGCATTATTGTATTGTTGGTGTCGGCCAGGTAATTTCGATGTGACGGTTATTTGATCTCTAGGAACCGAGCTATTTTTAATGGCTTTGCCGACAATACCTTCATTCTCATAATTAAATGCAGTATCTAATAAACGATAGCCATGTGATAGCGCACTTTCAATAACCCGAACCCCATGTAAACCTTTTAATGAATATGTTCCAAAACCAATTTGAGGGATTTGGAATCCATCGAGTAATTCATATGATGGGATCATAGTGTCTCCTGATAGATGTCAAAACTGTACCCAATATATCACCGCGTAAGAACTTATTTTGTCGATTTGGGCAGTAGCAATAACATCATGATGGCAATGACCAAAGCGCAAACCGTCAGTAACACTCGGTCAATCGCTAATACAATAGGCCCAGCAGTGGCCGTTAAGTTAAATGTTAATGCGATAGCGGTTAAACAAAATGTCCAATAGCCATAACGTTTCGCACCGATCATTAACATGGCGAATAACAATAGGCCCACTAAGGAAACGTGTAAGAGTGGGTTATTTGATAAACCAAGTAAAAGCCCCCCTACAGCAGCACCGAGCAGAGTGCCTGCACCACGTTGTTTTAGCCTTTGCCAAGTTGCTGTCCGTTCAGATTTCATCACTCTTAAACCAGCAGCAGGTAACCAACAGGGATGAGAGCTAGGGAGCAGGGTTGCAAGAGCACTCCCGATGAGCGCAACGAGAACTATTGCCACAGAGAAGCGCTGTACTGCGGGAGTGCGCATATCAATTTGAGTTGTTGGTGCGGGAAGGTCATGACGGGGCAACAGAATATAAGCAATAATGACGCCCCAAAATGTACCGAGTGTAAATGCGATGCCATAAAATAAGCTACCCTGAGCGGGGACCTGACCAATTGATAGGAAATAAGCTAAAACGCCAAGGGCGATTGGTAAACGTAGATAGGTTGACCGCAATTCGGCATAGCCTTGAAAAAAAGCGCCAAGTCCAGAGCAAATAAAGAATAAAAGGCTACCAAGGGTGACATTAACACCGATTACCGCAAGAGCAGATAAAATGCAGGCTCCTTGCAGTAAAACATAAATAGGTTTTTTCGTGGGGAGTTTAGGAAATGATACAACTAATAAATATGCACCAAAAGAGATCAAAGTCCCTAACATGGGTTGCTTATAGAGGATAGCAATAAACCATGGAGCGATAACCCATAGAGAAAGTAAAAAGGCACTTCGGGTTTGGGGCAAAGAAATTGGCATTAGACGATCTCACCTTATAAATTAATCATATTCATACAGTGTATAAGTTGATAACTCAACGAATAACTTACTGAGAATTATTATAATTTTCCATCATCTCTATTTGAGCATCATTGATTGCCCCGCCAACCTATCACTCGGAAAATGACATAACCAGCGTATAGCAACATCAATATGCCACTCTGGTAGTCGTTTGTATTGCTATCTTCTATTTTTGTAAAATTAAGTAATTAAGACCTATCTTTTTCTTGAGTATGGCATGGTAAAGCCTCTAAAGGGAGGAGACCAAAATGCATCAAATGAAAACAGAAGTTGTGGTTATTAGACTCACTAAGCAAGAAAGAGCAGAGCTTGACGCTAAGAAAACTAAGCCCATTCTCTCAGACTGGTTAAAAGAGCTCGCATTTGCAGCCCCCGATAACCCAGACAATAAGAATATTGAAGGTAAACCCGCCTAGCGGAGTAATGATTTTATTCTCTACAAAATGGGCTTGCATGGTATATCTCAGTCAATAAAGCCGTTGAATGCAATTAACTTTATGGCTAATAGTAGGTTAATTGCATTCACATTAATGGAATGTAGCAGTTTAAGTCAGCAATTTTGTAAGGTGCTGTTAAAGAGGTTAACGGTAGTTTTAATTGATTGGTCGCTAACAATATGAAAGTAGTAACTTAACAACAATGTCGATTAAAGTTTGATCGGTGTGTGTAGTTGAAAGAGATCTAACTCTCACTTCTTACGATAACAGATATTCAATATACGATGTGTGCTTTATGTTATGGTCTAAATAAGTTGCATTAAACAGGCTTATTCGTTCCATTAATCTTGTTATCTTTAGATAGATTATTGCGCAAAGTGATCTAACTAACCTTAACTGAGCATCTTTTTTGTTCAGCGCTGGTGAAATAAAAAGCTATTTATACTCTTCAGGTGAGTTTTAGGACTATTCTTAAGGATGGTTTTGATATCTGAGTTAAGTCTCAATAGAGGGGAGGGTAAATTATTTTTTAACATTAGTTATCAAATGGTTACACATTTAAAAAAATTTGAATAGATCAAAAAATATGAAGAAAAAATGTGCATACATCAAATTAATTGATAACATTTACTAACAATAAGTAACCTTTGTTATTTCTTCATTAGCGCATTTTGGGTGCTAGGCAAGGAATAAAATAGCGAAATAAAAAGAACTTTTGAAATATAGTCAAATCACAAGTAATTATTCTACTTACTAGATCAAAATAAAGCCTATTACTTTCTGATTTATCGCTTAAGTTTTGCTTTTAATCTAAAAATACACCTTTATCCATATAATCATATTGTTTTACTCCTTACATGAGTAAATAATCCAATTATGATGCATTACCGTTATATCATAAATATATTCTCAAATGAGAATTAATTCCATCAATGAATAAACATAAAATTAATTTATATTATTTAAAACCCAAATATCATATTTAGACTAATATTTATTTTGAGTATATAAATTTAGAATAAGTAGTCACAATAAGGATAATCTTATTTAGAATAGTTTTTGCATTTATCTCTTTTATAAAATATCACTATAAGATCATTTTTTAGAATTTGTTAAAAACATAAAAATAAAAAACAAACAATCAATTTGATAAATTAGCGTAAAACGAGTAATACATCGTGTATATTCAATAAGGTTTTTCGATCAATAGCAGTTGTTTGATAGGCTAAGACTATTAAATTTTATTGTATCTCATGATAAAAACGATTTAATGTAATTTAAGTTTTTATGTATCCTCTCTCCGAAATCATATAGACCACGTTATGATTATTAATTCTAAAAATGGACTGATTAAGATAGAACTATATTTTTAATTAAATTATTAGCAGTAGCTTAAATACACGGAAATAAATGTGTAACCATATTAAACATATGGTCAACACCCTACGCTAATTATTTATTAAAAGACTAGGTGCTTAATAAGTTCTGTTTAGTGTAATAATAAAAACCCTCATATTAGGAAATGACAATGAAAAAAGTATTACTGACTGCAATTGCTACTGCAATTATTGGTGCATCTTCTGCTTACGCTGCAACTGAAAACGCTGGTGGTGGCCAAGTTAATTTTTACGGTAAAGTGACAGATGTTTCTTGTACTATTTCTGTTGACGGCCAAGGTAGTGACGCTAAAGTTTATTTGGCTCCTGTTTCAGTAAAAGAAGTTAAAGATGCAGGTGCAAATACTTACCTGAAACCAAAATCATTTGTTATTGACGTGACTAATTGTCAAGGTACAGCTGATGACACTACATTAAATGTTAACTGGACTGGTGGTAACGTATTAGTAGGTGCTTCTGGTGCAAACGAAGGTTATTTAGCTAACACTGATTCAACGGGTGCTGAAAATATTCAATTAGTATTAGCAACTAATGCTGATCCTGATTTAAAAACCAAAATCAACCCAACTAGTGCTACTCAACCTAAAGCAAAAACAGTTGATATTGCTGACGGTTCACGTTTCACTTATTACGTAGGTTACGCAACTTCTACGCCAGATACTGTTAGCAGCGGTATCGTAGAAAGCTATGCAACTTACGAAATTACTTACGAATAATATTAAATTAATTTAAAAGTAATATTTATCTAAGCGGTAGGTTAACTGCCGCTTTTATTTAGAGGTTCAAATGAAAGCAATTGTTTTATTCTTCTGCTTCGTTTTCAGTGCATCTTCATTAGCGAACAACATTATTGTTAACGGCACACGATTTATTTATCCTGGAAATGAAAAAGAAATTACAGTGCAGTTAAATAATACCGCGGATAGACCAGCTGTCGCACAAGCATGGTTAGATACCGGTGATGCATCTGAAACACCAGATACAATAAAAACACCATTTCAAATTACGCCTCCAATATCTCGTATTGATGCTAAGGGTGGTCAAACTCTCCGTATTAAATTAATGGATAAAAATGGACTACCACAAGATAAGGAAAGTTTATGGTGGCTGAATATTTTAGATATTCCACCGACAGTCCGAACTGCAGGAAAAGAAGATCAAAACTTTTTACAACTGGCAATTCGTTCTCGTTTTAAATTTATTTATCGTCCTGTAGGTTTAGGTAGCCGTGAATTAGCACCTGAAAAACTAATTGTGAGTGCTAATGGAAATAATCTGACTATAAATAACCCAACACCATTTTTTATTACCATTACAAAAATTTCTACAGATGGAAAAAATGGGTTAACTGATAAAGCGGTTATGGTGGCACCAAAAAGCCAGAGCTCAGTGGTATTGAAAAAAACAATTAAAGCAGGTGAAAACATTGTTTTGAACAATATCAATGATTATGGGGCGGACATAGCAGTTAAAACAACTGTTAAATAGGACAGAAAAATGAAACAGCGAGAGTTAATAAATAAATATAGTAATACACTCTCTGTGACCTGCTTTGTCACTGTATGTATGATGCCAACATTTTACGCGTGGGGGGCGGAAGGCACAACCTACGAGTTTAACAGTGGATTCATAGTAGGCAGCAAAGATAATGTTGATTTAGAACGCTTCAATACTGCTCCAATTAGTGAAGGTAAATATTCTGTTGATGTGTATACCAATGATAATTGGAAAGGACGCTATGATTTAAATATTGTTCAACAAAAAGATGGGAATTTAGGTGTGTGCTATACGCCAGCTATGTTGAGCAATTTTGGTGTTGATGCAGAAAAATTAAACCCACAACTAAATTCACAAGAATCCACCTGCTTACCTCTTAAAGAGTGGAATAATTTGAGTGAAGTGAATGATAAATTTCACTCATCTAATTTACGTCTAGATATTTCAGTACCCCAAATTTATGAACAACGTTTATCACGCGGGTATGTTGCGCCACAATTCTGGGAAAAAGGAATACCAGCACTTAATGTAGCCTATATGGCTAACTATTATGATAATCATACGAGCGGAGCTCAGGGGCAGAATGATGCCAGTGCGTATTTAGGATTAAATGCAGGGTTATCATTCGATGGCTGGTTGTTAAAACATATCGGTAACTTAAGTTGGCAACGTTCAGGAAGCACCAGTTGGAACAGCAACCAAACTTATTTACAACGACCTATTGCAAGTATGAAGTCAAAAATGACCGCAGGTCAGTTTTATACTGATGGCGATCTGTTTGACAGTATTAGCTTGCGTGGTGCAAAAATTGCGACAGATGACAGCATGTATCCTGATGGAATGACATCATATGCACCTGAAATTCGTGGTGTTGCCCAAAGTAACGCATTAGTCACTGTACGCCAAAATGGCTCGATCATATATCAAACTTCAGTACCACCAGGGCCGTTTATTTTAAATGATGTCTATCCATCCGGTTACGGTAATGACCTAAACGTCACCGTTAAGGAAGCAGATGGCAGTGAAAGTACTTTCAGTGTGCCATATTCATCGTTAGCACAACTGTTACGTCCGGGCTTTACACGTTATCAAGTCGCTGCTGGTAAGTCTGATACCGATGGTTTGCATCATCGCCCTTATATTATGCAAGGTACGATCCAACACGGCTTAAATAATACGTTTTCACTTTATGGTGGTGTTACGGCATTTGATGACTACCAAGCTTATTTAGTTGGTACTGGTATTAATACGGGGATTGGTGCGTTAGCACTGGACGTGACGCAATCTCGAACTGCGTTAAAACATCGAACCGATAATGGCCAAAGTTATCGTATCACTTTTAACCGACTGATATCGCAAACTGATACCAATATTTCATTGGCTGCGTATCGTTATTCAACGAAAGACTATTTTAATGTTAACGATGCGCTGTATGCGATCGATTATGATAAACGTGGTCTTTCAAATAACCGTTGGCGTGAAAAAAATGGTTTTAGCTATACAGTAAACCAAAACTTACCGGATGGATTTGGTGGGCTGTATTTTACAGGTCGTATATCAAGTTATTGGGAACGTTCTGGCACTGAGAAACAGTATCAGTTTAGTTATAACAACCAATATCAGCGCCTCTCTTATTCCATTAATTTTATGCGAGTCTACTCGGATAATAATAACTCACATGGAAAGAAAGACGACCGTATTAGCCTAAACCTAAATATTCCACTCTATTTTGGTGACAGCAGAAGTACCACATTAACCTCAAACACCGTATTTAATAATGAGAAATTTGGCTCAACTCAGCTCGGTGTTAATGGGGCACTAGATGATGAGAATAACTGGACTTATGGGCTAAATACCTCAACGGCTAGAGGTGGTGAACACAGTGTTGCAGTAAATACGGGTTATCGTACTCCTTATGTCAATACCAATGCTAATTATAGTCAAGGGCAAGGTTATCGCCAATTTGGCGTTGGTGCGAATGGCTCTGTTGTTGTGCATTCAGGGGGCGTTGTACTCACACCAAATACTGCAACGACAATGGCGTTGATTGAAGCCGAAGGTGCAGAAGGCGCTTCAATTATCAGTGCTCCAGGTGTACGCGTCAATCGAGGTGGTTATGCACTAGCACCATATGTACGACCTTATCGTATTAATAATATTGAAATTGACCCTAAAGGCAGTGCTGAAGATATCGTGTTCGAAAACACATCAAGCCAAGTCGTTCCTTATGAAGGCAGTATTGTTAAGGTGAAATTTGGCACTAAAGTTGAACGTAATCGGACTTTTAACGTTGTGCGTCTCGATAAAAAGCCAATGCCATTTGGCGCGGAAGTGACTAACGCTGAAGGTGAGTCAATTGGTGTTGTCGGACAAGGTGGCACGGTATTTATTAGTAACGAAGATGCCAAAGAAGCTATTGTGAAATGGGATAATGGGCAATGTGTATTTTCTCTGGAAGCAGGAACCAGTAAGGATAGTGTATGTCGATAAACACAATTTTACGTAATGGAATAGCACTGGCAGCAGTGCTATCGAGTATCCCCGCGTATGCTACATGCACCCGAAATAGTTGGGTTCCAGCCGAGAATATCGACATGCAATTTGGCCGAGTGGTTGTCTCCCCAGATCTTCCTGTAGGTAGTGTGATACAAGAAAAAACATGGCCGATGAAGGAAACTGGCAGTTATTGGGCACAGTGTTATGGTGGCACTGTTTTAGATGCCATTATAACAGCAAAGGGGCTGACTGAGGGGCCAAATAAAGTCTATAACACGAATATCCCAGGGATAGGATTGCGTTTCCAACGTATGGGGGCTGTAGCAATGACCTACCCAGATACGTTTAAAGTTAGTGGGAGTAATAGACAAAAGATCAATGTGTATTTAGCTGGCTCAACATTTAAGTTACAAATCATTAAGACAGCAGAAAATACAGGCTCAGGGCGAATTACCCAAGGTGAGTATACTCGTTATGGTTACAAACCTAATTCAGTTGAACCAGCGATTATTACTTATTTATCGGCTGATGCCATTACCATTGTATCGCCATCTTGTAAAATTATGACAGGTAAAAACCAAGATGTTCATCTAGATACGGTTAAGCGCACCGATTTTAAAGGTCGAGGAACTACTGCGGGTGAGAAAAAGTTCCCTATTAATTTAATGTGTAATGGTGGAGTGAGTATTTCTCCCGATTCGGTTTCTGTAAACATGAGTTTCTATGGAAGAAATGCACCGAATACCAACCCTCAAGATGGGGTTCTGGATAACACTGCAAAATCGTCCCCGGCACAAGGTATTGGTGTGCAAGTTCTTACCGACAAGGGAGTAAAATTAACTTGGGGTAAGAGTTATAAGGTTGGGGAGTTAACAACTGCACTCGATAAATATATTAATACGAACTATATTGCTCGCTATTACCAGTATGGAGACAAAGTGACTGCTGGTGATGTGCAGGCTGTGATGCAATTCAACATAACCTATGATTAATAGGGGAGCCCAATGAAAAACTGGATAATACTGATGCTTTTTTCAGCGGTAGGTTATGCAAATGCATTACCAACTTTTGAAACTAACTATGATGAAGGCAAGGTATCTTTTGCGGGTAAAGTTGTTGATGTTTCGTGTGTAGTTTCCGTGAATGACCAAGGAAGTGATGCGAATATCTATCTTGCTCCAATTTCACTTATGGAAATTCATAATAGTGAAGGTGGTGCCTATTTAAAATCAAAAATGTTTACTATCAAGTTATCACAATGTCAATCTGTTGAGCATAATGGTGAAGTTGTTGATGCCGATCTCAATAAAATCAGTGTAACTTGGGCGGATGGTTACTTGGTGCCGAAAACAAACTTTGAAACTGCGGGGCTTCTGAAAAATATGTTAGTTGATGGTGCAAAAAATATTAACTTTGCATTATCCATCAATAATAACACGATTCTAGATGCTGATAATAAAATTATTCCAGCAGATCCTCAGCAACTTAAAGTCACGCCGAAAATATCGGATAATAAGGATGCAATTTTCCAATATTATATTGGTTACACAGCAGAGAAGGCGAGTGATGTGACAACTGGGTTGATGGCAAGTTATGCGACATATGAAATCCAGTATAATTAACATATAAAAACATATAGGTTAAATAAAAATAACATAGCGATTTAATCGCTATGTTATTTTTTTTGTTTAGGTGATTAGGTTTGAAATATAATTGTCTAATTACAGATGTATCATAAATGTAATAATATAGATTGAAATATTAGAGCGAGTTTTTAGAGTGAATAATAACACTCTCTGCTGTATATTTTAGCTCTTGACTCTTAATATTAATTGTTTCATCTTGCATAGAGTAATCCTCTTCAGTAATACATCCTTGAAAGAACCAGTCTATAGGGCATTTCAACGCAATCGCTATGCTAACTAAGTGATTTAGAGGTATTTTATTGATTCCATTCTCATAGCGAGAGACTTGCTGTTGGCTGATATTTAATTTTTTGGCTAAATCAGCCCCCGAAAGGCCTAATTCTTTTCGCCGTGTTTTTATCTTAATTCCAATAAAATAATGAATGTCCATGTGACACCCTCGATTGATAAAGGGATTGTAGAGTATAATGCTAATGCATTATAAAATTATACAATATATAAAATCTTAAAAAAACAATTAATTTCAATATATCGGTTATTTAATTTAGCTAAGCCATATATTGAAAAGACCTTACAATTTATATTAGTAAGTGTTCTCATGTGTTAATTAAAATGAGAATAATAATTATAACAGAAATATTACTATATAAACATTTGATATAAATTAATTGTTTTACTTTTTGTTTTTTAGTTTTTGTATTTGATTATTTTAAGGCTTGATTATATTTAAATAAACCTTATTCATTTTTTCTTTTATCGATACTCGATTATGGATATGTCGTTCTCTAATATATAACCTTAGATGTTAGTGATATGTATCTAAAAAGCTATTAATTTTCACGGTAAGTATTTTTATTGAGGGTTTCATTGGTATATAAAAATATTAACATTAATTAATATTAAGGAAATTTAATGTTTATTGCTGTTTTACGGAGGATTATTGAATAAAAATTCACGTGGTAAATATACGTATGCTTATAATACATTATTAAAATAATAATAAAGTAGAATGAAAAAAGTCAATAAGTATATAATGAAATTAATCAATTAACTGTAATTACGGTCTTGAGAGGGGAGTGCTAGAAAGGATTGTAATTATTAAATCTATTTATAATCAATTACTTATTTCTTTATTCTAATCAGAAGGAGAGTAATATAAATTACATTTTAATAACAAAAAAATGCAAGATATAGATAAGCTCATCATAGATCCCTAATGACATAGTAAAAATAACTATTAATGTAAAAAAGCTAACAGAAAGCAGTTTCGCCATAATTAATTGATAAAACTCTATTGGTAAATATGTGTTTATAGTTTTAGTATAACTGAACTTAAATATTAAAAATGATGTAATGTGTAAACATACATTTCTGGTAGCGCATACTAACAACTAACGCCATTGTTCAGGTGTTTTTTGAAGTTATAGACTAATTGATCTGATTAGACCAGTTTTTTATGCTGTATATATGGTATAATACAGTGGTAGAAGTCGGTGATATTGGCCTGAATTACTGCAAATTGTAACAAAATTGAATGTTCACAAAAGGGCGAAATGAAGAGGTTCGCTGATAAATATCTTGCATAACTCATCGGTTAGAACAGATTTAGTGGTGGGTTACTTAAAGTTAATGAATTTTACAATTTTGTTACATTCATGCCTTTCGCTATACTAACATAATAATCAATATGATTGTCACCACTTAAATGAAGAGGATCTTATAATGAAACTCTATCTTTATGATCATTGTCCGTTTTGTGTTAGAGCAAGAATGATATTCGGATTTAAAAAAATCGCTGTAGAGCAGATATTTTTGATGGAAGATGATAAAGCGACGCCAACCAAAATGATTGGCCGCAAAATGTTGCCTATTTTGCAAAAAGATGATGGTGACTATTTACCAGAGAGTCTAGATATAGTTCATTATGTCGATCAGCTAGTAGAGCCAGCAATCGCTCAACATGCTGTTTCTCCAGAGATTGATAAATGGTATAACACCGTTTCAACTACAGTATATAAATTGGTTGTTCCACGTTTTACACAAGCCGATTTTCCTGAGCTAAGGACCCCAGAGGCGAGAGCCGCTTATATTGAAAGGGAAGAGCGTGCTTTTGGTGATCTGAATACGTTATTAAAAGAAACGCATACATTAATTGTGGAGCTTGAACCACATATGGATGCTTTAGATGCATGGTTAGAAACGCGTAATAGCAACAATATTATGGATGATATTATTATCTTCCCTTTATTGCGCAGTTTATCAATAGTGAATGACTTACCGTTTAGCACCACTATACTGAATTATATGAAAAATATCGCTCAAATAACGGGGGTAACCCTGCTGTTTTCACAAGCAAGGTAAAGCTAGCTATTTTGAAACCGTGTTATTATCAAGCAAAAATCCCATTATTCATGACAAATAATGGGATTTTTAATTAGTCGTCACTTGAAAATAAAGAAAAATTAATTAACGTAATCTTTCAAAACATAAACCAGTTTATATCTACCTTGTGACAAAGTAAGCTTTTTATCATTATAGGATATATCAGCACCTTCGGTTAGCATACGTTTAATTAATGGATCCCATTTTGATAAGTCTTCATCAACGCACTCTAATTCTGTTTTGGATAGATGCTTAACAACAAGCGTTGCATTATTGATCCGACCCATTCCATGAAAATCATTGCACATAGTGGCAGAGACAAACATTTTTTCGCCAAAGGACAAACTAGGAACGCCGACTTTACCAACGATGGGGTGCCCATCAACCTCTGTTAGTACAAAATTATGATGGATTAACTGTTGCTCAGTCACATTATCGCTGTTATCAGCACTCACATTTTGGGTTTGGCAGGCTGCTAATAAAAAACCCAATAGTGTTAAAGGGATTATCCGTTTCATTATCATTTTGCCTCTATTAGGCTTTGACAATGTTAGGACAATCTTCGCCATTATTAAGTTGGCGGATGTTCCCTAAAGTTGTTTCGCTGATACTGGTTAATGCTTCTTCCGTTAAGAAAGCCTGGTGACCCGTAAATAGCACATTATGGCATGATGAAAGGCGACGGAAAATATCATCTTGGATAACGTCATTCGATTTGTCTTCAAAGAACAATTCGCGTTCATTTTCATAAACATCCATACCAAGAGAGCCAATTTTCTGTGCTTTAAGTGCACTAATGGCTGCAACAGAATCGATGAGAGCGCCACGGCTTGTATTGATGATCATTACGCCATTTTTCATTTTATTAAATGCGTTTTCATCTAATAAATGGTGATTTTCGGGCGTGAGAGGGCAGTGTAAAGAGATAATGTCAGAATTTTTGTATAAAGTATCTAAATCCACATATTCTGCACCTAAATCGAGGACCACTTGATTTGGGTAAGGGTCATGGGCGAGTAAACGCATACCAAACCCTTTTAAGATCCTCAGCGCGGCTTGGCCAATTTTACCCGTGCCGATAATACCGACAGTGCGGTTATGCATATTAAAGCCCGTTAACCCTTCTAAAGAAAAATTAGCATCTCGGGTACGTTGATAGGCTCGGTGGATACGACGATTAAGGCATAACATCATCCCCACGGCATGTTCGGCAACTGCTTCAGGTGAATAGGCGGGCACACGCACAACTTGGATCCCAAGCTCTTGTGCTGCGACTAAATCAACATTATTAAAACCTGCGCAACGTAATGCTAAAATGCGGATATTAAGCGCCGCAAGCTCTTCTAATACTTCACGGCTAGCATCATCATTAACAAAGATACATACGGCATCAGCGCCGACAGCATTTTTTGCTGTTTGTACTGTTAATGGAAAATCAAAGTATTCGATATTAAAATCAAACTCGGATCCTTGATTGACTTGATCCATATGTTTACGATCATACTGTTTAGTACTGTAAGAAACGATTTTCATCTAAGAAACTCCGTGTACTATTCGTTAGGAACCCAAAATAAGGGGTAGCTAAAAAAGTGGCTACCAAGCATTAAGGTCAGAATAAGATAATTATTACAGTAAATCATCAAAAAAATACTGAAAGCGCGCCTTTATTGCGCTTTAATTGGTGATTGTAGTCGTTTAAAGATATAACGATCTTGATTAGCACCAATATTCACAATCGATATAGATAAAACAAGGAAGCTGTTTGATGAAAAGGGCACTTAAAATATTACTCTTAAGCGTTGTAGGATGCGTTGTGCTCTTATCTATTTTATGGGCCACAGTAACCCGTTGGCTTCCTATTGTTGCAAAATCTTATTTACCCGAAAACGTGACGCTGTCATTTAGCCAGCCTGTATATCGTCATGATCAATTAATTGTTGATAGCATACAATTGAAGGCAGGCGACTGCTTGTGGTTTGATGCTAAAAAGAGCCGTTTTTCGCTTTTTCCATTACATTTAGCAATTAATGAGTTAACTGAAGATAATCAATGTTTAAGTCAGTTGTCTTCAGATGAAAAAGATAGCGAAAGTACACCACTATCGGTGATTGAATTGATTGATAACTTACCTTCATTTTCATTGGTCATTGAAAATGCCAAGGTATCGCCTTGGGAAGAGTATCAAGGCAGTATTTGGCTGTATCGAAATGAAGGGACGCCATTAGCTTTAGATTATCGTGGTGATAAATTATCTTTTTCAACCAATATCACTGCTAACCATCAACTCAATATTGAACATTTTTCCGTTCAATTACCAGAACAAGAGCAGCGCCTTGAACTCGATGGCGAGTTAAGCTTACCACTGACGACAGAATCACTTCCGACATCAGGCATACTCTTTGCTGAATTTTTATTAACTCAGCCAAGCAAATCCCTGTATGCGAAATTGCGGTGGCTGGATGATCAAGGCACATTGTCTTTATTTGATAAGCAAAGTGGTCAAGAAATTTTTCATTTGCCTTGGCAAGTGTCAGCCAACATGATCCGTATTGAGGATGGGCGTTGGCAGTGGGAAGAGAGTGAGGTTCCATTACATGGCGGTATTTCGTTACAAATAGAGAATTGGCAGTCGGGCCTGAGTGACATGGTGATTAGTGGGCGTACTAATATGATGACCGAGGCTCAAAAAGGTAAAGCGAATTTAGTATTAAATTTACCAGCTAATAAAATTAATTTACTCGATGCAGATATTCATTTTCAGCTAAATGGGCAATTGAAATATGATGATATGGTTTTAGATATCAACTTGCCGTTAAAAATATCGGGTCAATTAATTTCGCCCGCAATTTCATTTCTTCCCGGCTCACTCTTACGAGCTTATGGGCGTGTTTCACCGACGCTACTATTACAAGAAGCGCGCTTACCTTTAGCAGGTACTTCATTGAGTGCGGAAGGGATCACCGGGCGCCTCCAAGCTATTTTAAAAGTGAAAGAGCAGTATTGGGGGGATTTCGCCATTCATTTAGATGGTCAGGCGAATAAGTTTATATTTGATAAAGGTAAGTGGTTTTGGAATTATTGGGGAAATGCACAATTACCGGCTTTAGCGGCGCATTGGGATATCAAAGGGCAAGGTAGTTGGCAAGATTCGTTAATTACCCTAAATACGTTAAACACTGGGTTTGACCAAATAAAATATGGTTTGCTTTCGATGACGGCAACACGCCTTATTTTAACAAAACCTTTATTTTGGCAACGTGATCCGGCTAAAGAGAACTTCCAAGGTGAACTCCAACTTACCAGTAACCGAATGCAATTTGGAGCTGCAAGCTATTTGCCTAAAACGACTGTTAATGCGGCTCTAAAAGGTAAATCACCGGCTGATTTTCAGTTAAAAGCTGATTTAAGTACTAAAGACGTAGGGCCAATTGTTATTTTTAGTCGATGGGATGGCGAACGTTTTCGGGGGCAAGCGCGTTGGCCAGAACAATCAGTGAGCGCATTCCAAACATTGATCCCAAATGATTTAGGGATCACCTTGCGTGAAGGAAAACTTTTTTCACAAGCCGCTTTTTCGATTGATCCAGAAACCGGTTTTATCGCGGGAGGGCACTGGCGTGTAGAAAATACGGGAATGTGGCTTAAAGATGGTGAAGTGAGTGGCTTAGATTTCGTTTTACCTTGGAAATTACAAAATAGCACATGGACGTTAGGTGAAAAATCGGCTGTACAATTACGTATCAAGCAATTAAATAATTTGTTTGAACTAACCGATATTCGAGCCGATTTATCAGGTACTTACCCGCCAACAGATGCAATGCCATTAAAATTGAGCCAAGTTGGTTTTAATTTATTAGGGGGGAAGGTAGAGCTTGATTTACTCCGTTGGCCACAAAAACAGCCAGCCACAATCAGACTACATCAAATTGAATTAAGCCGATTATTTACCATACTCAAAGTAACTCAGTTTGCGGCCTCTGGTCGCGTTGATGGGGAATTACCTTTTTACCTTAATAATCCAGAGTGGATCGTTAAAAATGGTTGGTTAGAAAATAGTGGCCCGTTGGCCTTGCGTCTTGATACTCAGTTTGTTGAGTCAATTAAGGCTGATAATATGTCTGCAGGAGCAGCGATAGGTTGGTTGCAATACTTGGAAATTTCTCGCAGCCGTACCGATGTGAATATCACCAATTTAGGCTTGTTGACAATGAAAACCATTATCCAAGGTTTTAATCCTCAAGAATCTAAAAAAAGAGAAGTCCACTTAAATTACACACATGAAGAGAATATCTTCCAATTATGGCGTAGCCTACGTTTTGGCAGTAACTTAGAAGAGTGGCTGGAAAAAAATATCTAAAGGAATAAGGATTAACAGTGAAAATAATTGCGACGAGTGTATTTACATTGATGGCAATGATGCTGACAGGTTGTTTGCGGGTTGAGGTAGCGACACCTGATAAACCCATTAATATCAACATGAATGTTAAAATTGAGCACGAAATACTCATTAAAGCTGATAAGCAAGTTGAAGACTTACTTAAAGAAAATAGTGATCTTTTTGGTAAGGTGGAAGCACAATGAAGACCATTTTCCAAGCGTTGATGATATCCGGTTTATTTGTTTTTTCGGCTGCTGCACTAACCGTTGATGAGGCAAAAAATCAAGGGTTAGTTGGTGAAACATTATCAGGTTATTTAGCGGTAGTTACCCACGGTAATGCGGAAGTTGATGAGCTTGTCACTGAAATTAACCGTGAGCGTGAAATCAAATACAGTGAAATTGCGAAGAAAAACAATCTAAAAACTAGGGATGTGGGTAAAATAGCGGGGCAGAAACTCGTTGAAAGAGCCGCGAGTGGGGAGTATGTACGCGGTATTAATGGTCAATGGTTGAAGAAAAAATAATATGCGCATGATTTGTTCATACGCACATCATTGTGAGGTCAATTGCGGTTAAGCGATAACCGTATCGATGCATTGACGAGCATCTTGCTGTGCTTTTTCAGCCGATTCAGTACCTAATGCAGTACCCTCAGCAAAAATAAATTCGATATCGGTGATACCGATAAAGTTTAAGAACAGTTTTAAAAATGGAACAATAATGTCAGAAGCCGTATCTTTATAGATGCCACCTCGGCTGGTTAACACAAATGCACGTTTATTTTCTAATAAACCGACTGAGCCTTGTTCAGTATATTTAAAGGTCTCTCCCGCTCTTGCAATAAAATCAAAGTAATTTTTAAGATGGGAAGGGATATTCAAATTGTACATTGGCGCAGTAATGACAATCACATCATGTTGTTTGATTTCATCGATCAATTGGTTAGATAATGCTAAATGCGCTTTCTGCTGTTCAGTTTTACTGTCACCTGGTGCGAAAGCTGCTAAAATTTCCGCATCAATCGCTGGAATTGGGTTGCTGACAAGATCACGGATGGTTATGCTATCGCTCGGGTTTTTTTCTTGCCATTGTTCAATAAAGTAATCTGCCATTTTGTTACTGTGTGAATAGTCTGCCAGAATACTTGATTTCAACAACAATACTTTTTTCATCGTTTTACCTTAAAACTCATTGATTTATATCGTAATTAATAATACAGATTTTAATCATCAATGAAAGAAAGAATTTTAGAAGAGTTATATCAAAAAAATTGATGTTGCCATTTATTCTGTGATATTGATGGCGTTTTTATCATGATGGTAATGACAGCCTATATTCAACAAAATGGCATAAAATAGTTAAATAATAAGGATTTAAAAAGTGGAATCCATGCTTACAGCCTTAGAAGCTGATATTGGACAAACTTCATTACGTGACCAACGGTTACTGAAAAAGCGTCTTCAAGGAATAGTTAAAATTCGTGATGAAAAATCACGAGTTGCAGTACTGAATGCGATAAAAGCGGATGTTGAAACAGCGAAACAAAAAATTTCGAACAAGCTGCTTAATCCACCTAAAATCGTCTATCCAGAAAATCTTCCTGTTAGTCAGAAAAAACAAGCTATTTATGATGCGATAAAACAGCATCAAGTGGTGATCATCGCGGGTGAAACAGGGTCCGGTAAAACGACTCAGATCCCCAAAATATGTCTGGAATTAGGGCGAGGTGTTAAAGGGTTAATCGGTCATACACAACCAAGGCGACTAGCCGCTCGTGCGGTAGCAACCCGTCTAGCTCAAGAGCTTGAAAGCGAAGTCGGAACTATTGTTGGTTATAAAGTTCGCTTTAGTGATCAAGTGAGTGATAGTACACAAGTCAAATTAATGACAGATGGCATTTTGTTAGCAGAACTGCAAAATGATAGGTTACTGCTGCAATATGATACGATCATTATCGATGAGGCTCACGAACGTAGCCTAAATATCGATTTTATCTTAGGTTACCTGCGCCAATTATTACCTAAACGTCCTGATCTAAAAGTCATTATTACGTCAGCAACTATCGATCCTGAACGTTTCTCTCGCCATTTTAATCAGGCACCCATTATTGAAGTGTCGGGGAGAACTTATCCCGTTGAAGTGCGTTATAGCCCGATTATGGGGGATGATAATGACAGCGACCGCGATCAAATCGATGGCATCATTGATGCTGTAAATGAGCTTGGGCAGGAAAGCTCAGGGGATATTTTGATCTTTATGAGCGGTGAACGAGAAATCCGCGATACCGCAGATGCCTTGTCAAAATTACAATTGCGCCATACCGAAATCTTACCGCTATTTGCTAGGCTATCGAATAGTGAACAAAATCGCATATTCCACCCACATGGTGGGCGGCGAATTATTTTAGCCACTAACGTTGCTGAAACGTCTTTGACCGTGCCTGGCATCAAATATGTCATTGATACTGGTTATGCGCGAATAAGCCGTTACAGTGTTAGAACCAAAGTGCAGCGCTTACCTGTTGAACCGATCTCCCAAGCTTCAGCAAATCAGCGTAAAGGTCGCTGTGGTCGTGTTTCTGATGGTATTTGTATTCGTTTATATTCTGAAGAGGACTTTTTAAGTCGCCCAGAGTTTACCGATCCTGAAATACTAAGAACCAATTTGGCGTCTGTTATTTTACAAATGACCTCAATTGGCTTAGGAGATATTAGCGCATTTCCATTTGTCGAAGCTCCGGATAAACGTAATATTCAAGATGGCGTGAAGTTATTAGAAGAGCTTGGGGCTATTCAGGCGCATCAACAGAGTGAACGCGGTTATATATTGACGGATATTGGTCGTCAATTGGCGCAACTACCGGTTGACCCACGTCTCGCTCGAATGGTGATAGAAGCGAGAAAGCTAGGGGCAGTCAGGGAAACCATGGTGATTGTGGCGGCATTATCGATTCAAGACCCAAGGGAGCGCCCATTAGATAAACAACAAGCGGCAGATGAAAAGCATCGCCGCTTCCACGATAAACAATCTGATTTCTTAGCATTCCTTAATCTGTGGGATTACTTAAAAGAGCAGCAAACCGCTTTATCAAATGCGCAATTTAGAAAAATGTGCCGCCAAGATTTTTTGAACTATTTACGCATTCGAGAGTGGCAAGATCTCTATACTCAATTGAGGCAAGTTGTTAAAGAGCAAGGTTTTCCAATTAATAGTGCAGCGGCAGATTACCGGTGTATTCATACATCATTACTTGCTGGGCTGCTATCTCATATCGGTCAAAAAGATGTGGAAAAACCAGAATTTACAGGCGCTAGGAATGCAAGATTCACTATCTTCCCCGGCTCAGGTTTATTTAAAAAGCCCCCAAAATGGGCAATGGTCGCCGAGTTAGTAGAAACGTCAAAATTATGGGGGCGGGTGGCTGCAACTATTGAGCCTGAATGGATAGAGCCGTTAGCGGAGCACCTTGTTAAGCATCATTACAGCGAACCTCATTGGTCTAAATCGCAAGGTGCTGTGATGGCCTCTGAAAAGGTCACTTTGTATGGATTACCGATCGTCGCCGCGCGCCAAGTGAATTACGGGAAAATCGACCCCTTATTGTGTCGCGAGCTTTTCATTCGTCATGCACTGGTCGAAGGGGATTGGGTTACTCGTCACGCATTTTTCAGGGAAAATCGTAAGCTATTGGCGGAAGTTGAAGATTTAGAACACAAGTCTCGTCGTCGTGATATTTTGGTTGATGATGAAACCTTGTTTGCGTTTTATGACCAGCGTATCCCTAATGATGTGATCTCTACTCGCCATTTTGATAAGTGGTGGAAGGTTGCTTCAAAACAGCAGCCCGATCTCCTGAACTTTGAAAAAAATATGTTGATCAAAGAGGATGCGGCGCACGTTTCATTGCTAGATTATCCAAACTTTTGGCATCAAGGTGAGCTGAAATTCCGCTTAAGTTATCAATTTGAGCCAGGAACGGAGGCAGATGGGGTGACAGTGCATATCCCATTAGCCATTTTAAACCAAGTACACAATGTTGGTTTTGATTGGCAAGTTCCGGGGTTACGTCAAGAACTGATTATTGCGTTGATTAAATCATTACCTAAGCCTGTACGTCGGAATTTTGTGCCTGCACCTAATTATGCCGCGGCATTTCTTGAAAGAGTACCGACACCAGATGGTAGCCTACTTGATAAGCTTGAGCGTGAATTACGTCGCATGACAGGGGTGACTGTTGAACGTGATGCTTGGCAATTAGACCAACTACCTAGCCATTTGAAAATGACATTCCGCGTAGTGGGTGAAAAAAATAAAACCATCGCTGAAGGTCAAGATCTGGATGAATTGAAAAATCGGCTCAAAGAAAAGGTACAAGAAACCCTTTCCGAAGTGGTTGATGATGGCATTGAACAAAGCGGCTTACATATCTGGAGCTTTGGTGAGTTACCTCAACGTTACGAACAGAAACGAGGAGGGTATTCTGTTAAGGCTTATCCGGCCTTAGTGGATGAAAGAAACAGTGTTGGGATCCGCGTTTTCGAAACCGAATTTGAACAACAACAAGCGATGTGGGGTGGTGTACGTAGGTTACTGTTACTGAATATTCCATCGCCAATTAAATACTTACATGAAAAACTCCCGAACAAATCTAAACTGGGATTATATTTTAATCCGTATGGAAAAGTTTTAGAGTTAATCGATGATTGTATCGCCTGTGGTGTTGATCAACTCATTGCGACTTATGGTGGCCCTGTGTGGACGGAAGATGGGTTTGGCAAGTTACAAGAGTTTGTGCGGGCTGAACTCAATGATGCAGTTGTACAAATCGCGAAACAAGTTGAGCAAATACTCACTGCGGTATTTGCAATCAATAAACGCTTAAAAGGACGCGTTGACTTTGCGATGGCAATGGCACTTTCGGATATAAAAGGGCAGATGTCTAACTTAGTCTTTAAAGGCTTTGTCACTGAACATGGTTGGAAACGGCTTCCTGACGTGTTCCGTTATTTGAATGGTATTGAGCGCCGATTAGAAAAACTGGCGATTGATCCTAATAGAGACCGTGCCCAAATGAGTAAAGTGGAGCATGTGACACAAATGTGGCAGCAATGGAAGGCGAAACTGACACCAGTACAACAACAATTACCGGAAGTACAAGAGATCCGTTGGATGATCGAAGAGTTGCGTATAAGCCTATTTGCACAGCAGCTTGGTACGCCGTATCCGATTTCGGATAAACGGATTATTCAATCAATGGAAAATTTAAGTCAGTCACTTGTATAAAACACAGAGTTAGATGATAACCTTCAAAACCCCATCATGATGCTAAAGATGGGGTTTTTTTATCGTTATCGGTTATGGATAAACAATTTGTAATGTCGCAGTTGCATTGGCTTTCCCCGCACTAACAGAGGGGTGGATTTGCACATATTGAGCTTCGAAATAAATGGCATAGGGGGAGCGGTCAAAGCTAGTTCCCAAATTAAAGACTTTATTTAGAGGGATTGGCTCACCTTGAAAACGCAGTTGTAAACCAATCCCTTGGGCGCTATCAGGTCTTTTATCTAGTGCAATCACAGAATGATCTGCACTGTGACTGGCTCGCCCACTAAGGATAATGCCCACAGGGGTTTCTCCACTACAATTTAGCGTAAGATAAAAAGAGACGGGGGCGGAATGGCTACCAATCCCCCTAAACTGGCTCTGTTTGACTTTCTTCATTTTTACTCGTTTATGTTTTTCGAGCAGTTCACAGCTAGGCGTAACAATCTTTGTATTTAGGAAACGATAACTTTGAACAGGTAAATGGCCAATTGATGCTTCAATCAGCCGATGAGAGCTAAGTATCCCTGAACCTGTGATGTTTTTTGTTTTCACCAATTGTACTCGGATCCCATTTAATGCATTACCACAATAGCTATAACGATGAGAGGTAATGTGGCAAGCATTGGGTGAGTCATTAACAAAAGGTAACTTATCTCGGCTAAATGCCGCTCCCTGTGGGATAAAGCGAAGGCCAATGCCGTCAATATTTGTTTGATAAATTGAGTTATAACCATTTGATAGTAATGGGAACTGGCCATTTTCCCATTTTGCTTGAACGGGTGAGCGACAATCTACCATGATTGGATTGTCACTAAGACCGTTTAAGGTCACCTCTTGGATCACCGACCCTACCGCTAATCGATGAGGTACAGTTACCGTACCGAGGGATAACACAGTATGATGTGGCGTGAAATTTGGCACATATTGGCATTGAGAAGCATAAGCGTTATGTGTAACGAATATACAGCAAGGCCATAAACGAGAAATTAAAGTCATCATAAAGCTTCCTTGCGCTGACAAATCACCGGAACATGGTAAAACCCTTGATTCAGATCTGTTTCTAATAGTTGGTATTGAAATTCACATTGCTGCGATTGTTTTGCTCCCCATTTCAATTTTATTGTGCCTGATGGCTCAAGCCCACTTAAATAGACTTGGCCCATATCGTTAATAATCCCTACATTAATATCATTGCTTGTTAGTTCTCCTTTTTCTGTTACGAGGCTGGCAAGCGCACCAAAAGGGGCCAATTTCCCATCCGCAAGCTGAATAGTAAAGAAAGAGCGTTTGCCCCGTTTGACGGGGAAGTGAACCAGTACCAATGCCCCTTTCGTTGGTAAAATAGATTGAAAACTCGTTTCAATTTCAGTATCTACAGGTAAGGTCTGTGTATCAATAACAAAGTTATTACGCCGATAAGGTTGTAGCTGATTGATAATCGCATGGCCTTTGCTATCGGTATTGGTATTGAGTTGAGCATCCAAACGGACGTCTTGTGTATCAGGTACAACCAATAAAGCGGAAGTTTCCCCACGACTCGGTGTTAGCGTGATGCCATACGGATGAGCCACCACTGAACTTCGAAATCCATAGTGCAATTGATGCTCTTGTTTGTAGCCATAACCCGCATTTAAAATAAATTTATTATGATGATACTGAGTATAAAATCGTGTGTCTGATTCATTTTTCGGCCTCATACAACAGCGGTTATTTAGAGAGTTATGCTGTAGAGTATAAGAAATAAAATTATCTTCTAGGATGGCTCCCGTTAATGTTGCTTGCTGGCTTTGATAGTTATTTGGCGCATATTGTGATTGGTAACTAAAATGCGTATTAGGCAACCAAGCGTTCACCGGAATAATTATGGAAGCAGAAAAGATATACTCTGGTTTTTGCTCAATGATAGAATAATTTGACTGGCAGTTAAGGCTAAAATGGTATTCGTTTATATTGCCTGAATAATTGAGATTATAGGCCCACTGATATCCTCTTTGCTCTCTAAACCTCTGTTGCGATGCTGATAATGATATATTTCCAAAATAACCTAACCCTTGTGATAAATGTAGCTTAATGATCTGTTGAGGGTAGGCGGTGTTAGATAAGTTTATTTTATCCAATACATCAGTGAACTGCCGTAACTTAGGGTTATCGGTCCATTGAACATTAAATGTAAACTCAGTTGCGGTGGGCGTGATTAACTTTGAATATTCAAACTGATAACTATTTGATTTATTTTTCTGACTGTAGGATTGTGTCCAATCAATAGTCAAATCGCCAATTTCATTGGCTGAAAATGAACTGCCTAATATCAGTGATTTAAAAGGTGATGAGAAAATAGAACCAGTATACGCAGTGATATTATTGTTAATACCATATTTTATTTCGCTATGAAAAAAATAAGGTGGTGCAGAGCGTGAGCGGTTAGAGACCATTCCACTGTTTAAGGCATAGCGAAATTGGCCTTTTTTGATCATCAGTGGCGAAGAAGAAAAAGGGTATTGGTATTGACGAACTCGACCACTAGACTCAGTGATCGTCATTTCTAAGACGCCTTTATGGGCTAATGGTTTTAATTGATTTAGTGTAAATGGCCCTGCAGGTAAATAATCATTATAAATGATAATATTATTTTGCCTTACAGTCACCTGAGCCGGACTATGATTAATGCCTTGTAATATGGGGGAATAATATGCATCATAATCCGGAAACATTAATTCATCATTAGAGAGTGAGATCCCTTTAAAAGAGTATGGTATAAAAAATGAGGAGGCAAGGTAATACTCGCCTAAGATAAATTGACTTTTTAAGGACCTAATCGGGTAGGATAAAGTTGTATTATAACTCTCCCATTGTTGGTGTGAGTTTGAATAGACTAAATTATTTCTTAGGCGCCATCCTAGATAGTTAATACCATTTTGCAATGCCAGGTTAAAGCTATTATTGTCATTAATGTACTTATTCGAGTTATAACTTCCGGATAGGTTATAATCAATATAAGCTGACGTTACGCCATCATCCCATTGTGATTGAAGGTTATTCTCATTAGTGTCACTATTTAAGTAATGATGAGGGATATTGATATCCAACGTTAAGTGATTAAAGTCAAAATGATGAGAATAACCCTCGATAATTGTTGAAAGGTGGCTAGCTAGGTTGTCATTTTTATCAAACGCCATTGTATTTAATGTTTTTTCATGCAGGCCAATTTTTAATAATTGATTTCGACTGAATATTGGTACTAACTGTTGATCTATATATTGAAAACTTACATTTTCAGTAAATAGTCTAACATTGTTGACAATAACATCAACGGCATAAATCCCTTCGGGTTGATTATCTAGATTTAATATAATATTTTCAATGTCATTAATATTTTCAATGTTATCAAGTGCCTCAAGATTAAAATATTCAGCATATGCCAAAAGTGGAGTCGTGATTAAAAACAGCATTAATAAAGTGATATTATTTTTTTTCATCATCATTAAAGAGTTGTTGAGAAATTAATTGTGTTTTACCGCCATAATCATTTAATGCGCTCCAAGAAACAGAATTCAATTGAGGCAATACTATTTTCCAAGATAATTGCCCAAAGGGGGCTATCATGCCAGGCTCTGCAATCTCTTTACCATTAAGGTATAGTTCTCGCAGCGTAATATAGTGCCCAGTAGGATTTGTTGCCGTTACTTTTTGGTTATTATAGCTAAATGTGACCTCTTTAAATGCAGATTCGGCACTGCTATTTAAAGATTCAGGCCGATAAAATAGCTTGAAACTGGATTTCACAACAATATGTAAATTATTTTCTGTATTTTCATGAATGGCAGGAAGAGACTTGATATGTAACCAGTAGAGAGTTTCTTGATCAGTTTGGTTTAATGGCGCCACTTTTATCACTCTTAATTTATTTAATGAGGCAGGTTTTAGCTTAAATAGTGGTGGTGTAATAATAAAATCATTAGACCGTTGATTATCTTTTTCAACCCATGATTGAATAAGGTAAGTCGTTTGCTCCTCAGGGTTCTCAATAGATAATGATATTTCCCTATCGTTTTCAGGATAAACAAACCGTGTGCCATTAATAATAATTCCGGCATAAGAGAGAAAAGGAAGCAATAATAAAAAGGTGACTGTTATTTTCATGATAATTAATGAGAGAGAAGAAAACCTCTCTCTCATCTCCTCTTTTATTGATAAATAATGCTGAAATGCGCTAATGCATCTGCTGAGCCGGGAATGATTTGATCACTGGTTGCAATATATTTAGCCACAAAATTCATTTCTACCGTTTTACTTGGGGTTATTTCTTTAAACTGGCTTCCCCCATTTAGTGGTATACGGCGAACACTATTTTCTTCATAAAGGCCTATTGCAATACCTGTTGCAGCAGGTGAGGTTGCATTTGGTGATAATCCTAATAAAGAAGGGTTAGCACTATCACTTTTACCATCAAACTTAAATTGAATTTTCTTATAATCGGTAGGGCAATTAGATAATGTTATTCTAAATGGTGTTGCTGCGGCAGCACTATTTTTATTAGTAAAAGCGGCTACAGAAACCTTCCCCATATTTACCACTTTATGTACAGAATTAGTATCAACAGAGCACGCCGTTGGAATTATACTGCCAACGAACTTTATTTCACCATCTGCTGAAAAAGAAATAGAATGATTAAAAAATAAAATAAGTAATATATATTTTAATAAACTGTTCATTGTATGACCTTGTAAATTATTTGCTGTGTGATTTCTATCAGTATATGTTGCTGATTGAGCGCAATATAATAAGTCTATTTTTTATGTTAAAAAGGGGTAAATTGGCGTGCACAAAACCAAATGATTTGATATCGACTTTCTTTTTCATCCTAAAATTTTGTTTTTAACATTTGCATTATGAAAATGATTTTCAGCATGATACTCCGTTTATTGTTCTTAAAAATTAAGAGTAGGGTATAACCGTTAAATTTTTAACGATTATAGCATCAAAACATACTACTTTAGTTACAACATGCTAGTTGTTTGAAGAGTACCTAATGAAACAACAGTGCCAATACAAAAAATAACGTGACTAGGCTAACTAAGAATTAAATGGGAAATCAATCCAAGGTAGGGTGAATAGGGGGGAAATGGTAAATCAGAGTCTCTATTTACTCCCTTTGCTAGTTTTAGCAGAGAGAGTAAAAACACAAACTGTCTGTATGGGAAATGAGCAAAACACTACAGTGTTTTACTTGTTACGCTATGCAAATAGGGCGAGCCATTGGTTTTTACGGCGTTTAAAGAGAATGGGTGTAACTCCTTTGAGCCTTTCTCATTTAACTTCTGGCGACATCTAATTTTTCTGGCACAGGCACTATTCGAAAAATGAAGCTTATTGATTTTTTTAACTTTAGCGCTAAAACCAATGTCTTGTGATGATTGAATTCTCTCATTTTTGGTTATGGTATATGAATGTTCATTACGTAATATTAAGTGCATGTTACCTCCTGAATGCAATCATTAGATAATATATGATTCACTTACAAATGATTTAAAAAAGCGCTGCTAGAACTAATGAAGGAAGAAGTATCGATGAGATCACTACACTGAATACTAGAGCCTTTTCAGTGTAGTGATTGTAGTTGAAGCTAGAATAGATAGTAGGTTGCGGGCACTGCCCCCGCGATAATAGCCAGAGCGATAATCTTTTCAGCCATATTAAGTGGAGCTTGTTGGGATTGCTGAGTTCGCGCATACCAAAAAACAAGTATACCAGGCGCATATAAAACGACAGACAGCATAAGGTTGATCAGTCCAGAAGCATAAAGCAGCCAAAGACCATAGAGGCTGGCCACCATTCCAACCATCAGTAGCAGCTTATTATGGCGTTCAAAAGCGACTTTTATGAGAAAAGCACCCACTAAAAAGTAAGGAACCAAAATCATCTCAGAAGCGATTGTTAGGAGCGTATTGTAATTACTCCCACTTAGCCAAATTAAGACTAGAGAAAGCTGTACGGCACCATTTGTTAACCACAGGGAGGAGGATGGAGCATCATTCTTATTCAGTTTATTGAATATTTTAGGGAATGATTGATATTGCGCTGCGATATAAGGCACTTCGGCAGCCATAATTGTCCAACTCAGGTATGCTCCACACACAGAGATAATAAGCCCCGCTGCGATAATGATCTCACCACTTGAACCAATTAAACCTACCATTAAATTGGCCATTGATGGATTTTTTATTTCAGCAAGCTCAGCCCTTGGCATAAGGCCTAACGAGAGAAGTGTCACTAGGATATAGATGATTAATGCAGAACTAACGGCGAAAACAGTGGCTAAGCCAACATCACGGCGGTTTTTGGCGCGAGCAGAGACAACGACAGCTCCTTCGATACCAATAAACACCCACAACGTGATCAACATAGTGTCTTTAACTTGCTGCCAAACAGGCACTCCGAGGGAAATCCCACTAAAATCTGCATCGAACACACCAAGTTTGAAAGCGACAAATGCTAGGATAATAAATAGCCCTAATGGGATTAATTTTGCCATAGTGGCTAGCTTATTAATTCCCGCCGCCGTTTGAACACCACGCAACACTAAATAGTGCACAATCCATAATAAGATGGATTCACCAACTAAGGCTTGCCAAGTGTTACCATCGCCAAAAATAATCCTATCGGGTGTATCAGTAAAAAAGCTGATGGCCGCAAAAACGATAACTAAGTAAGAGACATTAGCGATAACCGCACATAGCCAATAACCCCATGCGGAACAAAAACCAATCAGTTCACCGAAACCTTCTTTTGCATAAGTAAAAATGCCCCCATCAAGATCTGGGCGTATACGAGAAAGTAGCAGTAGAGAGAAAGCTAAAAATAAAATGCCAATGCCTGTAATTGACCAGCCAATGATAAGTGCCAAAGGGCTGGCAACTTCAGCCATATTTTGTGGAAGGCTAAAGACACCTGCACCCACCATTGAGCTGAGAACTAATGCGGTGAGTGCTGTAAGACTGAGTGTATGTTTCAATGTATGTCCTGGTTATTCTACAATCAAAAGTTAAAATAACGTTAAATCTACAATTTTATAATGTATTTAAGCTGGAACAATTTTAAATTATAGATTGTTTATCTGTCGTACTGATAAAGTGAGGGGGATTCTACGAATGAAACGACGGTTATGCAATGGAAAACTATTCAGTTTGATAAGATTTTTATTCAGTGGGAAAATCAGCAGTCAAACGTTTTTTTCAGAAATAAAAAAGCCAGCTCGAAAATGGAGCTGGCTTGGTTAGTTAGTATACTTATTACTTAAAGAGGTCAGCGCTGATGGTTACGCTACCGCCATTTGACTGCCACTCACGTGTGATATGGAAGTATTTGGCACCTTTAGCTTCAGCACGTTTGGCAATTTGATAACGCACTTCTGGTGTATTGGTGTAATAACCCGAGAAAGTGATCGAATCAAATGGAACCATTTGTGCAGCAGCGGTTTTATTAACTTCTTCGATAACATAGCCACTTGGCAATGTTACGCTGGTTTTGCCTGGTGCACTGCTTGATGTTTCAAAGAAACGACCAACGGCAGTAGTTGGTTCTTCAGATGAAGCAACGCCAGGAATACGTACTTTTTTGGCGGCTTCACCACCTTCCGCTAATAATGCTTGACCCGCTTCTGAATCTGCTGGTACGACAGCTTCCTCTAGCTGAACTTGGCGCTTAGGCGCATCTTTTTTATAGACATAAGCGGTAGCTAGGGTATTTCCACCATCATTTACAGCGATGTTACGAACAACATAGAATGATGCTGCGCCTTTTTCTTTTGCTTTCTTCGCAATAGCTTCATAAAGATCAGGCTGAGAAGGGTAGAAACCACTGACGGTAACAGCATCAAATGGTTCATACTGTGTTGCGTCTGCTTTTGACATCTCTTCAACGCCACCAAATACGCGACGTTTGCTTTCTTCCACAGATTTTGCATCTTTTTGGTAAAGATCTGCAACAACGCGCATGTTACCGCTATCACCCACATCATCAAGGCTCTGGATATAGAAAGCGTAAGCGCCTAATTTATCAGCCCGGCGTGAGACGGCATCGGATGCTTCATAAATAGCATTAAAGCGCCCAGTCACTGTTATGCGCTCATAAGGTTTTAACTCTTCAGCCTGTTTGGGCGTCAGTTCAACAGCTGCCTGTACAGCAGTAATACTGGTTAATGATAACACCGCGGCTGCGATGGCCGTAGTTTTCAGCTTCATACAAAATCCTTCCGACTTGCGCAATTTATTTTAAAAGTGCTGAACTTTAGTTGTATCACATGGCTATGATTATTACACGTAACCAATCAAGTTGTCTCATAATTTTATTTTTTATAAGAAATAAATATTCATTGACTAGTCATAATTACCAGATTTTTTTAGCTATCCAGTATTTTATTGACCTAAAACTAAGATTTTCACTGCGAATTCCATTTACTGTTTAAGAATCGAGATCAATTATGGATCAAGAAGGTTATTTTCAGTAGGTTATTAGAACTCCATAGAACTGTTTTCGGCTAAAAATAGGACTTTTCTATCTAAGATGGTTAATTTTTAGCAAATTTAACAAATACAAAATTACTTTGGCTTTGAAAAGGGAACATTATGCGTATTGGTATACCTAGAGAACGACTTGCCAATGAAGCTCGTGTTGCTGCTACACCCTCGACGGTGACTCAACTGATTAAGTTAGGTTTCAGTGTCTGTATCGAAAGTGAAGCAGGACATTTAGCGAGTTTTGAGGATGCGGCTTATGAGCAGTCGGGGGCTGAGATTGTTGATCGTGACACCGCTTATTCAGCCGATATTGTTTTTAAAGTCAATGCACCACTAGACGATGAAATTGGATTACTGAAAGAAGGTGCAACGCTGGTGAGTTTTATCTGGCCAGCGCAAAATGCTGAATTGATGGATGCCTTAAAAGCAAGAAACATCAATGTATTCGCTATGGATGCAGTGCCGCGGATTTCCCGTGCGCAATCATTAGATGCCTTAAGTTCAATGGCAAATATCGCAGGTTATCGTGCAATTGTCGAAGCTGCTCATGAATTTGGTCGTTTTTTTACTGGTCAAATTACAGCAGCCGGTAAGGTACCGCCAGCGAAAGTGATGGTCATTGGTGCTGGGGTTGCTGGGCTGGCGGCAATCGGTGCTGCTGGTAGCTTGGGAGCGGTTGTACGTGCATTTGATACGCGTCCAGAAGTTAAAGAGCAAGTGCAAAGTATGGGGGCCGAATTCCTTGAGTTAGATTTCAAAGAGGAAGCAGGCAGCGGCGATGGCTATGCGAAAGTCATGTCCGAAGCGTTTATTAAGGCGGAAATGGCTTTATTTGCTGCACAAGCTAAAGAAGTCGACATTATCGTCACTACCGCACTTATTCCTGGGCGTCCAGCACCTAAATTAATTACCAAAGAGATGGTTGAGTCAATGAAACCCGGTAGTGTGATTGTTGACTTAGCGGCGCAAACAGGGGGGAACTGTGAGTTAACCCAAGCGGATAAATTGGTTGTGACTGATAATGGTGTCAAAATTATTGGTTATACCGATTTACCAAGCCGTCTACCGACTCAATCATCGCAATTGTATGGCACAAACCTTGTTAACTTGATGAAGTTACTGTGCAAAGAGAAGAATGGCGAAATCAATATTGATTTTGATGACGTTGTGATCCGCGGTGTTACCGTTATTAAACAAGGTGAAATCACGTGGCCTGCTCCCCCCATTCAAGTATCTGCTCAGCCGCAGGCGAAGCCTCAAGTGGCGGAAAAAGAAAAAGCGCCTGAGAAGAAGAAAATGTCGCCTGTAGTTAAGTATGGCTTAATGGCATTAGCGATCATTCTATTCGGTTGGTTTGCAAACTCAGCGCCAAAAGAGTTCTTATCACACTTTACGGTATTTGCTCTCGCTTGCGTTGTCGGTTATTACGTTGTGTGGAACGTAACACATGCGTTGCATACACCATTGATGTCTGTCACCAATGCAATTTCAGGCATTATTGTTGTCGGTGCAGTATTGCAAATAGGCTCGGGAGGATGGGTTAGTTTCTTATCTTTCATTGCCATATTGATTGCAAGTATCAATATATTCGGTGGGTTTACTGTTACCCAGCGTATGTTAAAAATGTTTCGTAAAGGATAAGGGGTAACGTATGTTGTCGAGTGGAATTGTAACGGCAGCTTATATTGTTGCTGCTATCCTATTTATATTCAGCCTAGCAGGGTTATCACGCCATGAAAGCTCTCAGCGTGGTAATACTTATGGTATTGCAGGTATGGCGATTGCTTTACTGGCTACCATCTTTGGCCCAGATAGTGCCAATATTGGCTGGATGATTGTTGCGATGGTCATTGGTGCAGTGATTGGTATTCGTCTGGCCAAAAAAGTTGAAATGACCGAAATGCCAGAATTGGTCGCTATTTTACATAGCTTTGTTGGTCTAGCGGCTGTTTTGGTTGGTTTTAATAGTTTTATTGCCAGTGAAGGTCATGCAGACGCGGTGATGGAAAATATCCATCTGACGGAAGTGTTCTTAGGCATATTTATTGGTGCGGTCACCTTCACAGGATCTGTGGTGGCTTATGGGAAATTGTCCGGTAAGATCTCATCGAAACCGATGATGCTACCTAATCGCCACAAACTAAACTTAGCGGCGCTTGTTGTCTCATTTGTGTTATTGCTGATCTTTGTTAAAACAAATAGTGTTGGTTTACAAGTCTTTGCCATGCTGATCATGACGGTTATTGCTTTGGCATTTGGCTGGCACTTAGTTGCTTCGATTGGTGGTGCAGATATGCCAGTTGTTGTGTCAATGCTGAACTCATATTCAGGTTGGGCAGCCGCTGCGGCAGGTTTTATGTTGAGTAATGACTTGCTCATCGTGACAGGAGCACTGGTCGGTTCGTCGGGTGCTATCCTCTCTTATATTATGTGTAAAGCTATGAACCGCTCCTTTATCAGTGTTATTGCTGGAGGCTTTGGTACAGATGGCTCCTCAACGGGTAATGAAGAGGAGATGGGCGAATACCGTGAAACAACGGCGGAAGAAGTGGCAGAATTATTGAAAAATTCAACCTCTGTCATTATTACTCCAGGTTATGGATTGGCGGTTGCTCAAGCACAATATCCTGTTCACGATATTACGGCTAAGTTGCGTGAGAGAGGCATCAATGTGCGTTTCGGTATCCACCCTGTAGCAGGGCGCTTACCTGGGCACATGAACGTCTTATTAGCTGAAGCAAAAGTACCTTATGACATAGTACTGGAAATGGATGAAATTAATGATGATTTCTCTGATACCGATACAGTATTGGTTATTGGTGCGAACGATACTGTTAACCCTGCGGCACAAGAGGATCCAAATAGTCCAATTGCCGGCATGCCAGTGTTGGAGGTTTGGAAAGCAAACAATGTGATTGTATTTAAGCGTTCAATGAATACCGGCTATGCAGGTGTACAAAATCCATTGTTTTTCAAAGAAAACACGCAGATGTTATTTGGTGATGCAAAAGCCAGCGTTGATGCGATTTTAAAAGCACTTTAATATACTAACCTCAAAAGCTCTGTAGGCAACTACAGGGCTTTTTTATGGGTAAAAATGGGTTGTATAAGAAACTATCTTATTAAAAATTCAGTCTATCTCATTATGTTGTGCATTAGTTTCATTTTAATTTTAAAACCGGAGAATAGAAAATAGCCGTCATTTTATCGTCCACATGATGCTATTTTATTCACTTTAATCATAACGAGGAGGCCAATATTATGGCTCTCAACTGTGTAAATAAGGCTTCCTCACGATTACCAATGGATTTGTTTCAGGATTGGACATTGATAATGGGTTAGCATTGGGAATTAAATAACGTATTACAGTGAGTCGACGAGGGGGGAGCCGTTAATATCTCTGCTGAAGGTAAATTAGAGATATTTTCAATTAGATAGTTTTTATATTACCCAATATACAAATTTTATGAGTAATACTGCTGGCAAAAATAGTGGGGATACTAATTTTTGCGCATTGAAGCACTGAATGTGTATTCATTTATCGCAAAAGCGCTGAGTTACCTACAGCGCTTTTGCCACTTTAAAATAAATCTACTTAAGGTTGAGCGATAAAATTAATCATCATCAACTGTGATTGGGCAAACGAAACCATCAGGCTTAATCGCTAATAGGTCACATTTCAATTTGTCGATAACATGTTCTGCTGTATTCCCAAGAAAAGCTGCGGAAATCCCAGTTCTGCCTAATATACCTAGGACAACGACGCCGGCATGTAACTCCTCACAGATTTCAGGGATGATTTTCTCAGGTAACCCTTCACGGACGTGAGTGTATTTTTCATCAATCGAAAATTTCTGGCGTAATTCCTTCATGGCAATGAGATGTTGCCCACGTAGTGCATTGTTATAAAGGCTTGGGTCGAAATCAGGTAGTTCTATTGCAATATTCATTGGCGCAATAGGGTATGCGCTGACCAAATGAATTTCCTGATCTTTCACAATACGTGTTGCTAAATCCTTCGTTTTCTCAACCAACTTAATATTGAGGTCATCATGATAGGATTCTTCATTTGATAAATTGACGGCCACAACAACCGAACCATGATCTGGCCAGACTTTATCTTTAACCATCCATACAGGAGAAGGGCATTTTCTTAAAAGGTGCCAGTCCAGCGGCGTAAAAATAATCGACTCAAAGTTATCTGTTTGATGAGCCATTTTCAGAAGCAGGTCGTGTTCACCACTAATCACTTCCTGAATGATGGCTTCGTAAGGTTTATTATGCCAAATCACTTTAATTTCTATCTCAATACCTGCTTCCAGATAGAAATGCGCTTGTTGTTTAATCCAAGCAGCCTTTTGATTAATGACACCCTTACGCATTGCATCACGCTCTTCAGGTGATAGCAACGTGGTCATATCATAAGAGAGATCATAGATAGGTAAGAATGCTTTAATCCGTCCACCATTACGTTGCACTATGTAGACAGCACGTCGTAATGCTGGTTGATCATCCTGATTTGGGTCAATTGCAACTAGGAGATTTCTATAGTTTGCCATATTAAAATCCTCATAACGGCTGGACATTCCCTACTAAAGATAAACTAAGGTATTGAGGAAAAATAGGCAAGATTTGATGAAAAATAATAATGATGGGTCACAAAATAGTGACCCACCGAGAATTATGAACAAGAGACAGTGGAGACTTTACCTGCAATATCAGTCAGTTTTTCCATATCTTCAATAGTGATATATTTGCCTTTAACACTTAACATGCCGCTTTTTTGGAAACGTCCTAAAAGTCGACTAATCGTTTCAACGGTAAGGCCTAAATAGTTACCAATATCACCACGAGTCATCGTTAAGCGGAATTCTCTTGGAGAGAAGCCGCGCTCTGCAAAGCGATGAGACAGGTTAAGAATAAATGCAGCTAAACGTTCTTCCGCATTTTTCTTAGACAATAAAAGGATCATTTCTTGATCGCCTTTTATTTCGCCGCTCATCAAACGCATGATTTGTTGGCGTAGATTAGGCATCTTACCTGACAAATCATCGAGAGTTTCGAATGGGATTTCACAAACCATTGATGTTTCAAGAGCTTGTGCAAAACTTGGGTGCTGTGTATGTATAATTGCATCAAAACCAACCAGGTCACCAGCAAGATGGAAGCCTGTAATTTGCTCGTCACCTTCTTCAGTGATGGTGTAACTTTTGATTGTTCCTGAGCGAATGGCATACAAAGAACGTAATTCATCGCCGGCTTTAAACAGCGCCTGACCCTTTTGAATCGGTTTTTTACGTTCAATGATATTATCAAGTTGATCCAGTTCATGTTCATTCAGTGTGAAGGGAATGCACAGTTGGCTAATACTGCAGTCCTGACAATGAATAGCACAACCACCAGACTGGATGCGACGAACAACTCTTTTTTCTGGGATCATATTAAATGCTCAATACAAGTTAAAATTATTGATATGAGTCAATTTTAACATAAGATAATGCAACTGATAAGTAGAAATATAAAACAGAAGTATCTCAAATAGAAAAGCGTATAAAAACAAAGTAGTTAATCAAATTACATAGTTCATTATAACATCATGATATTCCTTATTTAACTTAAATAACCATTAAGTTAAGTAAAAAATTCTTTAATAGATAAAAGGGGTTATCTATTAAATATCTATTTAAAAGATATATTTTGATAAATTTAAAAATTAACATTAGTTATAATATTTAAACAATAATGCAATATTCGACTTAAAAATGAAAACTTCAGAGGAGCATCAAATGGTAAATAATCCATTAAATATTCCCAATACGATGAAAGTAATAAATATCGCGGAGCACGGTGGAGCAGAAAAACTGCAAATAATTGAACAACCATTGCCCGTACTATCAGAGGGTTATTTATTGGTTAAAGTTGAGGCTGCTGGTGTTAATCGCCCTGATGTTCTTCAACGTATGGGGGCTTATCCGCCACCTCCAGATGCCTCACCTATTTTAGGGCTTGAAGTCGCAGGAACCATTGTTGCAAAAGCAGACGATGTTCAACAATGGCAGATTGGAGATAATATTTGTGCGTTAGTTGCTGGAGGTGGTTACGCCGAATATTGTCTGGTACATCAAGATATTGCATTACCATTAGGTCACTTATCATTTGTTGAGGGAGCGGCTATACCTGAAAACTTTTTTACTGTTTGGGCGAATGTTTTTCAGATTGGTAAATTGAAAAAGGGTGAAACAGTGCTCATTCATGGTGGAACATCCGGTATTGGATCCGTTGCTATCATGTTAGCAAAAGCATTTGGTGCCACGGTGATCACAACAGTCGGCTCAGCAGAAAAGGTAGAAGTCGCAAAATCATTAGGGGCGGACTGTATAATTAATTACCGAAACGATGATTTTGTTCAACACACTCTTTATTACACGCGTTCTCAAGGGGTTGATATGGTTGTTGATATTGTTGGTGGTGATTATGTGGATAAAAATTATCAAGTCGCTGCAAAATTCGGGCGGATCATTCAAATAGGAATGATGAAAGGTAACCCTAAGAGCCTCAATTTAATGCCTTTAATGATTAAACGTTTGATTCACACAGGGTCAACCATGCGTTCACGTACCGTTGCCGAAAAATCCAGCATCGCCGCAGAGTTAAAGCAGCACGTTTGGGGGATGTTGCAAAAAGGTGAATTAAAACCTTTTATTAACAAAACCTATCCGTTAGACCAAGTGGCTGATGCTCATCGCCATATGGAATCTGGCGATCTTTACGGAAAAATAGTGTTAATTAACAAATAATTATTTTCCTATTGAGATTTATTGAGTCATGAAGATTTAATTTTTTCATGACCCATTGGCTTGCTCATTTATAACAAATTGTTTACATTTTCAAGTGGTTTTAGCGTAAATATCTCTTTACAGCAGACTAATTTTCGAAATTTTGTTCCTGCGCACAAATCCGATTGAAATAAATACGAGTTTATTAATATTTTAACAATTATGGATTATACCTATAGCTAAGTTGGCACATTAACGGCTTGCCTATCAATAAATAACCCAAAGATAATAAAGATAACAAGATCATTAATATATTGTTGTCTTTTAAAGATATGCATCCGTTATATCACTTTCCAATGATAGTAGTTACTTAAATCAAATATGCCATTAAAAGCATGGGCATGATTTAAAGGTGTAGTGATAATGACAAATTTTAATAACTCAAAAATGAATGTAGATGCTTTATTTCTAGGACCGAAATCTGAAAATGCAGTATTTTTCAGAGAGATGATGGAATATGCGGTAACGGAACATATGCATTGGCGTTCAGGCTACCACCCAGAAGACCCTGAATATGTGACAACGGTCGATCGTTATGCACCGGAATATAGGGATACTTTATATCGAACAGAAGGTATTTTAAATCAACTCTCTTCTAAGTTAAAAACAACATCAATCCCATGGTTTTCTCCTCGTTATATGGGCCACATGAACGCGGATACCTTAATGATATCGAATCTCGCGTACGTTATGGCAATGATGTACAACCCAAATAACTGTGCCCAAGAGTCTTCCCCCACCACAACAGTACTCGAGCTAGAAGCAGGGTTAGACCTGTGTGCAATGTTTGGTTATGACACTAATCAGTCATGGGGGCATATTACTTCAGGCGGCACTGTCGCTAATTATGAGGGGTTGTGGGTTGCTCGAAATATTAAAACGTTACCTTTGGCAATAGCTAAGCATCCTCAGGCTCGACAATTACTAAAAGAGGATAGTGAGAAAGCGTTGCTGAATATGCCGACCTCTGCTGTTTTAGATCTTATCGATGATTTAAAGAAACAAGGATTATTTGAAGAAGTCAGAGAAATGACTTGTCGTGGTGAAGGGGTAGAACAAGGGAAATTAGGTAAGCTATTAGTCCCGCAATCTAAACATTACTCTTGGATGAAAGCGATGGATATTTTGGGGTTAGGACAACAAAATATCGTACAGCTCCCCGTCGATGCCAGTTATCGCACTGATACTGAGCAAATGAGACAAATTGTGTTTTCATTGATTGAACAAGGTGAGCCTATTTTAGCCGTAGTAGCTGTTGTAGGAACAACGGAAACGGGCGCGATTGATAATGTCGCAAAACTGATTGAATTGCGCAGAGAGTGCGAAGCGCGTTTTGGTGTCTCGTTTTATATTCATATCGATGCCGCTTATGCAGGCTATGCCTGTGCCATGTTCCGTGATGAGAATAATCAATTCCTTGATTATGATGTTTTGATTAAACGTTACCATCAGGAAGGTATTTTCCCCTCCGATGTTGTTTGGCCAAAGCCAGAGGTTTATCAAAGCTTCAAGGCATTACAAGAAGCGGACTCTATTACGGTTGATCCTCATAAAGTGGGCTTTATTCCTTATGCGGCAGGAGCAATCTGCATGAAGGATAAACGTATTGTTGATCTCATTTCTTATCATGCCGCTTATGTGTTTGAAGAAGTTGCAGAAAAAGGGCGTAAAGCAGAAAAGCAACAAAACGTATTATTAGGCTCTTCAATCATGGAAGGGTCAAAAGCTGGAGCCACGGCGGCGGCGGTCTGGGCGGCCCATCGGTTAGTTCCGCTAAATATTCTCGGTTACGGAAAAGTGATAGCAGCAGGAATAACCACAGCGAATTGGATCATTGAAAGTATCAATACCTGTGAGGCATTTGAAATCGAAGATAGAAAATTCGAAATTATTGCGCTGCCATCGCCTGATTTCCACATGGTCAACTTCATGTTTAAGGAAGTCGGTAATCAATCATTAGAAAAGCAGAATCAACTGAATAAGCGCCTTTATGAGTTGTGCTCATATGCCGCAGGCCGCTCTTATACGAATGACTTTTTAACTTCCTCAACATCCTTAACCTCGGAAGAGTACGGTGATAATCCACGAAATTTCTGTCGTGAGGCTGGCTTTAGTGATCAAGAGTGGGATAAGACTCAGTCATTATATGTATTAAGAGCCGCGATCATGACACATTGCTTACGGGATAAGCAGCATTTCACCGATTTTTGGCAAGAGTTGAAAAATATCTTTGAAGGCAAGTTGCAACAGCTTATAGATGAAGAAAATAAATTAAATCATTCAAAACAAAAAATAACGCTATAAACTTCTTGGCTAGGATCTCAATATGAAAAATCGCACACTTGGCAGTATTTTTATTGTTGCTGGCACTACGATTGGTGCTGGTATGCTTGCAATGCCGATAGCGGCAGCAGGTAATGGCTCCACGATAAGTTTAGCAATGTTGTTCGTGCTTTGGGCATTGATGTGTTACACCGCATTATTACTTGTCGAAGTCTATCAACATGAGTCCTCAGAAACGGGTATCGGCTCTGTTGCTCAGCGCTACTTAGGCTCAGGCGGTAAATTTATTACCGGTTTTAGTATGATGTTCCTGATGTACGCACTAACGGCGGCTTATGTTAGTGGTGCAGGGGAAATTATTACCTCCAACTTAAAAAGCAGTTTTGCTATTGAGATGGCTGATTGGATGGGGATTGTTATTTTTACGGTGATTGGTGGTGGTGTTGTGTGCTTTGGAACATCATCCGTTGATTTTATTAACCGTATTTTATTCGCAGCAAAAATTGTTTTTCTAGTCATTATCTTAGTATTAATGATGCCACATGTTGAGCAGCAAAATTTATTGTCTGCACCAACAGAGAAAGTCTTGATCCTCTCGGCTATTCCTGTGTTTTTTACCTCATTTGGTTTCCATGGCAGTGTGCCAAGTGTTGTGAAATATATGGGCGGTGATGTGAAAAAATTACGGATAATATTTATTATCGGTAGTGCTATCCCATTAGTTGCCTATATTTTATGGCAGATTGCTACGTTAGGTAGCATTAACCCTACAACCTTTGTCGGCATTCTTGCAGAAAATTCAGGATTAAATGGCTTACTGGATGCTATCCGCAATGTTGTGATGTCGGAAAGAACCCAGTTTATTGCTCAGATGTTTATGAGTTTAGCGCTCGCCACCTCGTTTCTCGGTGTTGCTTTAGGGCTATTTGATTTCTTAGCGGATTTATTTAAGCGCCAAGATAATATGGAGGGCCGCCTGCAAACAGGATTATTAACTTTCTTGCCACCATTAGTCTTTGCGCTGTTTTATCCGAAAGGATTTGTCATGGCATTAGGTTTTGCGGCGATTGCATTATCTATTCTTGCACTATTGTTACCTAGCGCGATGGCATTTAAATCAAGATTGTGTAATAAGCGTAAATATCAAGTTACCGGTGGCACACCTGCACTATTTATCGTGTTCTTGTGTGGTATTGTGGTGATCGGTGTTCAATTGGCAATTGCCTTCAAAATACTGCCAAACGTAGGGTAATTGACCTTTTCATTCAAATCAATAAAGCCAATCACGGACTCAACGGATTGGCTTTTTTTATTTCACGTCGATCATTGCTAATGCTTTTTTATCGATGGCATTTTATTAGTACCTCAATAAGAATAATTATCATTAGCATTTTATGCAAAAAACAGATATATCTAAACTGGTAATCTTCAAAAAATCCACTATTATATTAGATATATCGGTTTTTAAGACCTAAAGGGGTTCTGAGAGTATTAATGAATAATGAACAACAAGCGGAACCGTGCCTTTGTGATGGTAAAAGCTTAAGCCGTATGTTTAACCCAAAACAGTTGCGTGTCTACATTCTGCATCTCTTGGCTGATGGGTCAAACTATGGTTATGAATTGATAAAAAAGATAGGGCAGGAAACGGCGGGTTTTTACTGCCCAAGCCCTGGTGTGATTTATCCAACATTAACATTACTAGAAGAGTTGGGGCTGATCACCGCGTATAAGGAACAAGGAAAAGGGCGTAAGTGTTATTCGCTGACACCTGAAGGAAAATGTTTTCTATTATTGAAAGCTGATATTTTAGCGGAAGTTCAGCTAAAACTCAGTTATGCACAAGAGCTTACGGCTGGCAACCAATTTGCCAAAGAAATAGAGCTTGCTGTTGATAGATTTAAATCATTGCTGCGACACAACATTGTTTTGCAGGAATTGACTAAGGAACAATCAATGCGAGTTGTTGAAATTATCAACAGTGCTGTTGAACGTATTGAACAAGTCAACTCGGTATTGACAGTAGAAGGGCACGAACATGGCTAAAACCAATGATATTATTCAGGCAAAAGAGTCTTCATATATGAAAGATAACGTAAAGACATCACCTAATATACCATCTAACGAAAGTACGGAATCGGCCGAGGTAAAACCAGAGGCTGCATTAGATAAAAAATTTAAAGAGGTTGTTTGCCCAAAAGTACCGACATCTTATTTTAAACGAGCTAAACGCCAGCGTACTAAATAATAAAATAGGTTATTTTGCTGATTTATTATTCATGGTAAAACTTTTTGCACTTTAATTCGCTATTTTAGTGGAAAAAGGCCATGAAAATAAAAAATAGACCTATTTTACCAAAACATTTTTCTGTTCTTAATGAACGGTCATAGTAAAACGCTGTTTATGGATTACATAATTATCATGTAATCCCCTAATAACCTTGGCTATTAGGGGATTGATTTAATTACAGGTTGAGTAGCGCCTGTATTTTTTCTATTTCATCGATCCACTGTTGTTGAAGCAGTGGTTTTTGATGAGCTAATTTACGTTGCCTATCTGCGTGTAATTTATCTTCAAGTAACAATAACTTTTCCAACAATTCATCTTCATAAACAGTCGATTGAGAAGCGGCTTCGTCTATATGGGGTGAAGCTACTTTTTCGTTAATTACGCTGTTATTTTGAATATGCGATTGTTGCTCGATTTGTTGGTAAACCTCCTCGACGTCAAGATACTCCTCTAATCGATTATTATTGATATACCAAAAACGCTGGCAACTCGTTTCAATTAACCATTTATCATGGCTAACCACCAGCAAAGCGCCTGCAAATTGTGATATTTGCTCACTCAGTGCTTCTTTACCTTCAAGATCAAGGTGGTTGGTGGGTTCATCTAGCATCACTAGCTCATATTGCGCCAAGCTCAAGCCAATAAATAACAACCGTGCTCGTTCGCCGCCACTGAGTGTTGCCACTTTTTGTTGGTGGCGAGTATAAGGAAAACCTGCACCAATCAATGCCATTTTGCGTTGTTCATCGACTAAATTAGCAAAAGGCCGTAAAGCATCAGATAAACTGTCATTATCATTGAGTTGCTCAAGTTGCTGGTCGTAATAACCCGCATTAATCGATGGATGAAACTTTAATTGCTCACTGTATCGTTCATCTGCTTTAAAACGTTGCCACAATAAACGTAATAAAGTGGATTTACCGCAGCCATTGGCACCAATAATGGCAATACGATCACCACTTTTGACTTGATGAAAACCTGTTGTGAAAAGCAATTTCTCATCGGGAGTCTTAATGTTGGCATGATCTAATTCAAGGACTCTATCTGCGGGGATCGATTTGCCATTTAGCGCTAATTTCCATTGATAGCCTTCAGTCAGCTCAGTTTGCGCCTCCTTGAGTCTATCGATATGTTTTTCCATCTGTTTTGCTTTACGAGAAAGGTCTTCGTTATCATAAACTTGACCCCATATAGCTAAACGTTTGGCACTTACCGCAATGCGATCAATCTCCTTTTGCTCCGCTTGATGGCGTTTTTCATCAGCGACATCTTTTTGGCTCAGTGCATGACGTGCAGATGAGCATGGGAGCCGGAAGAAATGTAGCGTTTTATCTCGCAATATCCATGTGCAGTTAGTCACTTTATCAAGCAGATTTTGATCGTGAGAAACTAAAACGAAGCTGCCTTTCCAGTTTTGCAAAAAGTTACCTAACCAAATCAATGTGGGAAGGTCAAGATGGTTACTTGGCTCATCCAATAGCATCAGATCGGGTTGTTGAATTAATGCTCTACCTAAAAGTAATCGGGTATGCTGCCCGCCACTAATTTGATTGGCTTTTTGTGCCCATTGTTTCTCAGTGAACCCTAAATCAGTCAGTAAAACTTCCGCTCGCCAACGCTCAGAAAGACGCTCTTGAGCAGGGAGTTGCTGCATAACTGCATCAATTAAACTCAAATGCGCTACCTCTTCGGGTAGGTGCTGTTCAATATAAGCGGTTACACACTGATTTGCATAAGTAATACTGCCACTGTTAGGTGATAACTGACCAGTCAAAAGCTTCAATAATGTACTTTTGCCACTTCCGTTATGTCCAATCAGACCAATACGACCGCCACTTTGTAGCGTGAAGGTAATATCACTCAATAAAGAGGTTGTAGAAGTATCATAATTTAATGATTTTACAGATAATAAAGTGCTCATAGCTTACTCAATTTTTAGGCATGACAATGCCAGGGTATAGTCAGGACGACAACCCAGTAAGCTGAGGAAGGTATCTTTTGGGAGCTTCGCTCAGGCAGGGTTATCGCAGTATATAACTGTGAAAGCCTGAGCTTTGGCGATTACCAAAGAAGTGTGAATAGTCAATAAGATCACACAACATCATAATAAGCCTCCTTTTTTCTAGTGTTGAACAATATCGCTATCATAACAAACCTAGCAACTTTCTATCAATCGCAATGATGTATTGTGTTTAGGTATTGTTATAAATGATTCTAATGGCATTAAAAGTGTCATGAATAAAACTGCTAGTGGCTGTGGTGAGTAATAATTTTGGAGTAAAATCAAGATGTAAACATATAGGAAACGCCAAAATGAATGTAGAAATAAAACCAGCCACAATTAAAGATGCCGCTTTGATTTTAGATATGATCATCGAATTAGCGGAATATGAAAAAGCACGTCATGAAGTTAAAGCATCTGTCACCGATATAGAAAACTCATTATTTGGTGAAAATTCAAATACAGAGGCTTTAATTTGCTATGTGGACGGTAAACCTGCTGGTTATGCGGTCTTTTTTTCTAGTTACTCGACTTGGTTAGGTAATAATGGGATCTACTTGGAAGATTTATATGTTTCCCCTGATTATCGAGGAGCGGGTGCGGGTAAAAAATTATTAAAGCATATTGCAATGATTGCCAGTGAAAGGAAATGCCAGCGTTTGGAATGGAGTGTTTTAGACTGGAATCAACCTGCAATTGATTTTTATAAAAGTATTGGTGCTAAACCCCAAGATGAATGGGTTCGTTACCGTATGGATGAACAAACAATTGCTGAATTTATAAGTTAAATACCTAATAAGTTAATTTTATAACAAAATAATGCTAACAAACTTTTTTGTTAGCATTATTTTTTTGTTTTTTAATAAATCTTAAGCAATAAGTGCCAATAAACTCTTTTTAACTTTTGAATATGGTATTTTGTGATATATGTGCTATTTTACTTAAGGTTAAAAGGGATAAAATAGAATTAAATTAAAGGGATAGAGAACAGGCAAGTAACTTAATCTAAAAAGGAATATTGTATTGAGATGTTAAGTTGAAAATGTGCGTTAGTCAGTTTTTATTTTCTTGGTTTTATTATTTTTTAGTGTGACTAAATAAGATGGGCAATACTAAACAATTGAATTAAAAATTAGCTATTTTCTTTCACATAAAGAAAAGAGAAGGGATGGTATGAAAATAAATAAACGAAAGATCATTTTTTATGTCGCTATTATTTTAATTATTGCAGCAGGTGGTTTTTATTATTGGAGTATGAATTCTAGCAGTTTACCCGCAGGTTTCGCTCAAAGTAATGGTCGTATAGAAGCAACCGAAATTGATATTGCAACCAAAACGGCAGGGCGGATCGATACTATTACGGTGAGAGAAGGTGATTTTGTCAAGGAAGGTCAGGTTCTTGCCAAAATGGATACCAGAGCACTGCAAGAACAGCTTCACGAAGTACAAGCTCAATTACGTCAAGCAATTAGTAATGTATCAACAGCAGAATCAGGTTTAGTGCAACGTGAAAGTGAAAAGTTAGCCGCACAAGCGGTTGTTCGTCAACGTGAAGCAGAACTTGATGCGGCACAGAAACGACTTAACCGTTCTCGTGCATTAGTAAGAACCAAAGCGGTTTCTCAACAACAGGTTGATGATGACACCGCACAGGTACAAGGCGCAAAAGCCGCGCTGCAAGCGGCTAAAGCTCAGGTTGCAGCCTCTCTTGCGGCAATTGATTCTGCAAAAGCGGGCGTTGTTCAAGCAAAAACGCGCGTTGATGCAGCGACTGCAACTGAAAGACGTATTATTGCTGATTTAGATGATAGTGTGCTTAAAGCGCCGCGTAACGGTCGTATTCAATACCGTGTTGCTGAACCTGGTGAAGTATTAGGGGCCGGTGGTCGAGTATTAAATATGGTTGACCTCAGCGATGTTTATATGACCTTCTTTTTACCTACAGAAGATGCTGGAAAAGTGGCATTAGGCAGTGATGTGCATATTGTCTTAGATGCAGCCCCTAATATTGTGATACCTGCGAAAGCGACTTTCGTTGCCAGTGTTGCACAATTCACACCAAAAACCGTTGAAACGCAAAACGAACGTTTGAAATTAATGTTCCGTGTTCGCGCACGAATTTCACCAGAGCTACTGGAAAAGAACCTCGAATATGTCAAAACTGGTTTACCTGGCAAAGCTTATGTTCGTTTAGATCCTAATGCCCAATGGCCAACTGACCTTGAGGTGAGATTACCACAATGACCCATAATTTGATGGATGATGTGATAGTAGATTTAAGCCATGTCAGCCAACATTACGGTGATAATTGTGCGTTGGATGACATTACTTTATCAATTCCAGCAAGGAAAATGGTTGGTTTAATTGGCCCTGATGGTGTGGGGAAATCAAGCCTAATTTCATTGATTGCCGGTGCAAGAGAGATCCAGCAAGGGAAAGTTATCGTTCTTGGCGGTGATATGGCAGATAAAGAACATCGCCGAGAAGTCTGCCCTAAAATTGCTTATATGCCCCAAGGATTAGGGAAAAACTTATACCACACGCTTTCAGTCTATGAAAACGTCGATTTCTTTGGGCGTCTATTTGGGCAATCCAAAGAAGAGCGCCAGTATCGTATCGACGATTTACTCGAAAGCACGGGGTTGGCTCCATTCAAAGATAGGCCCGCAGGGAAGCTTTCAGGGGGGATGAAACAGAAACTGGGGCTTTGTTGTGCGCTAATTCATGACCCTGATTTACTGATCCTTGATGAACCAACCACAGGGGTTGACCCATTGTCACGGGCACAATTTTGGGATTTGATCGAACGTATTCGCGAACGACAAACCAATATGAGTGTGTTGGTGGCCACTGCTTATATGGAAGAAGCGGAGCGTTTTGATTGGCTGGTTGCGATGGATGATGGCAAGGTCATGGCAACAGGACATGCCTCTGAACTGAAAGCACAAACACAGTGCGATGATCTTGAAGCTGCATTTATTGCGTTACTGCCAGAAGAGAAGCGTAGCGGTCATAAAAAAGTGGTTATCCCGCCTCGTGATACCTCAGACGATGATGTGATAGCGATTGAAGCGCAAGATCTAACCATGCGTTTTGGTCAATTTGTGGCGGTCGACCATGTTAATTTTAAAATACCGAAAGGTGAAATATTTGGCTTTTTGGGATCTAACGGATGCGGTAAGTCCACAACGATGAAGATGTTGACTGGGCTATTGCAAGCGAGCGAAGGGCAAGCATGGTTATTTGGGCAAGAAATTGACCCAAAAGATATTGAAACGCGCAAACGCGTTGGTTATATGTCACAAGCATTTTCCCTCTATAGCGAATTGAGTGTCGAACAAAACTTAGTTTTGCACGCTAAGCTATTTCATATCGCGGAAGATCAAATTAAGCAGCGCATTGATGAGATGTGCCAGCGTTTTGATTTAGATGATGTGCGAGATACGATGCCCGATGATTTACCGTTAGGTATTCGTCAACGCTTATCGCTAGCCGTTGCCGTTATTCATCGCCCCGAAATGTTGATCCTTGATGAGCCTACATCAGGGGTAGACCCTGTGGCGCGAGACATGTTCTGGAATTTAATGGTTGACCTTTCAAGGCGTGACGGTGTCACTATTTTTATTTCTACCCACTTTATGAATGAAGCGGAGCGCTGTGACCGTATTTCCTTGATGCATGCAGGGAAGGTACTTGATTGTGATACTCCTGATAATCTGATCAAAAAGCGCGGATTAGACACGCTGGAAGCTACTTTTATCGCCTATCTACAAGATGCTGTGGGAGAAGCCGGAGCGACCAAGGATACAGCCCCTGAATTTCATGTTGACCCTGAGCTTAAAAAACAGACGGATGAAGCGCTGAAAAGCCGTTTCAGTTTCCGTCGATTATTTAGTTATAGTATTCGGGAAGGGATGGAGTTACGGCGCGACCCAGTACGTTCGACACTCGCACTACTGGGTACGGTGATCCTCATGTTTATCATGGGCTATGGGATCAGTATGGATGTGGAAAATTTACGTTTTGCAGTACTTGACCGTGACCAGACAGGTTTAAGCCAAGGTTATACCCTAAATTTGGCAGGCTCTCGCTATTTTATCGAGCAGCCTCCCATTAAGGATTATGATGAACTGGAAACCGCGCTGCGTAGCGGTAAAGTATCTGTCGCCATTGAAATTCCCCCTAATTTTGCGCGTGATGTAGCAAAAGGGCATGCGGTGAAAATTGGCGTATGGGTTGATGGCGCAATGCCTAATCGTGCTGAAACTGTTCGTGGTTATGTACAAGCGATGCATCTCGCTTGGTTAAGCACCATGGCTGCTAAGCAACCTGTTGGTGTGGCGGGAATGCCTGTCATCGACATTCAAACCCGTTATCGCTATAACCCCGATGTAAAAAGTTTACCTGCGATTGTTCCCGCAGTGATTCCTCTGTTGCTGATGATGATCCCAGCGATGTTAAGTGCACTCAGTGTGGTTCGCGAAAAAGAGCTAGGATCAATGATTAACCTTTATGTAACCCCGATCACCAAATTGGAGTTTTTATTAGGTAAACAGCTTCCTTATATTTTATTAGGCATGTTTAACTTTGTGATGCTCTGCGCGTTGAGTGTATTTGTTTTTGGCGTTAGCTTTAAAGGGAGTTTTCTGACCTTAACACTTGCAGCTTTTCTCTATATTACTATCGCAACAGGAATGGGCTTGCTGATCTCTTGCTTTATGAAGAGTCAAATCGCCGCTATTTTTGGTACCGCAATTATTACACTGATCCCGGCTACTCAATTTTCAGGCATGATTGACCCTGTCTCTTCACTTGAAGGGATTGGTCGTTGGGTTGGTATGGTTTATCCAACATCGCACTTTTTGACAATAACACGCGGTACTTTCTCTAAAGGACTGAACTTGTTTGATTTGCAAGCGTCATTTATTCCGCTATTGATTACTATCCCTATCGTGATAGGCCTCAGTGTTATTTTCCTGAAAAAACAGGAGTCCTAACTGATGATACGTAAGTTACAAAACATATTTCATTTAGGTGTCAAAGAGCTGCGTAGTTTAGGGCGTGATAAGGCGATGATGGCGCTTATTGTTTTTGCTTTTACGGTGTCGATTTATTCATCGGCAACAGTGACGCCAGGCTCTTTGCATCACGCACCGATTGCGGTTGCTGATCAGGATAAATCACAGTTATCGAACCGTATTATCAATAGTTTTTATGCACCTTATTTTAAGACGCCGGCGGATGTAACTCCCGAACAGATTGATGGCCTTCTTGACCGAGGTACTTATACTTTTGCTTTAGATATTCCACCTAATTTTCAGAAGGATGTACTGGCCGGTCGCCATCCAGAAATCCAAGTGAATATTGATGCAACACGTATGAGCCAAGCGTTTTTAGGTAATAGCTACATTCAAAATATCACTTTAGGTGAAGTGAATGAGTTTCTTGCTAAGTACCGTAGTGATGCGAGTTTACCTGTAGATCTTGAAGTTCGTATGCGTTTTAACCCCAACTTAACGCAATCATGGTTTGGGTCGGTAATGGCAATCATTAATAACATTACTATGCTTTCGATAGTGTTAACGGGCGCTGCGCTAATTCGCGAACGAGAACACGGTACGGTTGAGCATTTAATGGTGATGCCACTAACTCCATTTGAAATCATGCTATCTAAGATTTGGTCAATGGGATTAGTGGTTTTGGTTGCCTCGGCAGTATCGCTTCTGCTGGTGGTTAAAACCTTGCTACAAGTGCCGATCGAGGGGTCTATACTGCTATTTATGTGTGGTGTGGCATTAAGCTTATTTGCGACCACATCAATTGGTATCTTTATGGGTACGCTAGCTCGTTCAATGCCTCAGTTTGGGCTATTGATGATCCTTGTTCTATTACCGTTAAATATGCTTTCAGGAGGTATGACCGCACGTGAAAGTATGCCTCAGTTAGTTCAAGACATTATGCTGACGATGCCGACAACACATTTTGTGAGCCTTGCACAAGCGATTCTATATCGAGGAGCAGGATTCCAGATCGTTTGGCCTCAGTTTATTGTCTTATTAATTATCGGTATCGTCTTCTTTTCATTCGCATTAATGCGGTTTCGTAAAACCATTGCAACCATGGCATAACACCTTGCTGTTGCAATTATGTCAAAAAACGCTTGCTGAATTGTTCAGTAAGCGTTGTAATGTAGTGCCTATCAATTCAAAAATTATTGCAAGGCTGTACCTATCAAATCGATAGTATTAACTGATTGGAAAAAAAGGCTGTAAACCAGTAACTTAATAATCAACCAAACAGGAGAACGTAAAATGTCTTTAATTAATACTCAAATCAAACCATTTAAAAATCAAGCTTTTAAAGACGGTAAGTTTATCGAAGTCACCGAAAAAGATGTGGCTGGAAAATGGAGTGTATTCTTCTTCTATCCAGCAGACTTTACTTTCGTTTGCCCAACTGAACTTGGTGACGTCGCTGACCATTACGAAGAATTCCAAAAAATGGGCGTTGAAATCTATTCAGTTTCAACTGATACCCACTTTACTCACAAAGCATGGCACGAAAGTTCAGAAACTATCGGTAAAATCAAATACACCATGATCGGTGACCCAACAGGTGAACTGACTCGTAATTTCGAAAATATGCGTGAAGCAGAAGGTTTGGCTGACCGTGGTACTTTCGTTGTTGACCCACAAGGTATCATCCAAGCTATCGAAATCACAGCAGAAGGCATTGGCCGTGATGCTTCTGATCTGCTACGTAAAGTTAAAGCTGCACAGTATGTTGCTAGCCACCCAGGCGAAGTATGCCCTGCTAAATGGAAAGAAGGTGAAGCAACTCTGTCTCCATCTTTAGATTTGGTTGGCAAAATCTAATCGAAAACTTTATTTCGAAAGTAGAAAGTAAAAACATACTGATGTTATCGGGTGCTATGCACCCGATTTTATGACCAAGGGGATCATATGCTCGATAACAATATGCAAGCGCAATTGAAAGCGTATTTAGAAAAATTGACTAAACCTGTTGAGTTAGTCGCTAATTTAGATAGCAGTAATAAATCAAATGAAATAAAACAGCTTCTAAACCAAATTGCTGCGCTTTCAGACAAGATTACTGTTCGTGAAGTACAAGATAATACTCAAAGAGTACCATCATTTTTAATTACTAACCCTGGTGTTGATAGTGGATTGCGTTTTGCAGGTTCACCACTAGGCCATGAATTTACATCGCTTGTGCTTGCATTGTTGCAAATTGGTGGTCACCCATCTAAAGAAGCACAAGAGTTATTAGATCAAGTGAAGGCCCTTGAAGGGGAATTCCATTTTGAAACCTATTATTCATTATCGTGCCATAACTGCCCAGATGTTGTGCAAGCACTGAATTTAATGGCAGTATTAAATCCAAATGTCACACATACAGCGATTGATGGTGCGCTGTTTCAAAATGAAATTGAAGAACGTAATGTGATGGGGGTTCCCGCTGTTTTCTTAAATGGAAAAGAGTTCGGCCAAGGGCGCATGACATTAAGTGAGATCATTAATAAGGTTGACACGAATGCTGACGCGCGTGCCGCTAAAGCATTAACGGAACGTGAACCATTTGAAGTACTCATCATCGGTAGTGGACCTGCTGGGGCATCCGCAGCGGTTTATACTGCACGTAAAGGTATTCGCACTGGTGTGATCGGTGAGCGTTTTGGTGGCCAAGTTATGGATACCGTTGATATCGAAAACTACATTTCTGTACTCAAAACAGAAGGGGCGATATTTGCGGGAGCACTGAAGAACCACGTTGATGACTACAATGTTGATGTGATTGATGGTCAGTCAGTGACTAAGTTAATTCCAGCAACAGAAGAAGGTGGTTACCACCAAATCGAAACAGCTTCCGGCGGAGTAATGAAGTCACGGAGTATCATTATTGCGACAGGTGCCCGTTGGCGTAACATGGGAGTACCTGGGGAGCAAGAGTATCGCACGAAAGGCGTTACATTCTGCCCACACTGTGATGGTCCGTTGTTTAAAGGCAAACGCGTTGCTGTGATTGGTGGAGGTAACTCAGGTATTGAAGCGGCTATTGACTTAGCGGGTATTGTTGAACATGTGACAGTATTGGAATTCGCGCCTGAATTGAAGGCGGATTCAGTACTACAAGATAAAGCACGTAGCCTGAAAAATGTTGACATTATCGTTAATGCTCAAACATTGGAAGTGAAGGGCGATGGTAGCAAGATGACGGGTCTTGAATATAAAGACCGTACTGATGATAGTGTACATTTATTAGAAGTTGCAGGCGCATTTGTACAAATTGGCCTGTTGCCAAATACCAATTGGTTAGGTGATACCGTTGCACGTAACCGTATAGGCGAAATTGAGGTGGATGCACGTGGCGAAACAAATGTGAAAGGTGTGTTCGCTGCGGGTGACTGTACTACTGTACCTTATAAACAGATCATTATTTCAGCCGGTGAAGGTGCAAAAGCCGCACTTAGCGCATTTGACTACCTAATCCGCACCAGTACAACCTACTGAATAATTGTTAATTCAGTAGGTTGTACCCAAAGGCACTCGGGGGCGAGTGCCTTTTTTTGTGCATATGATTAAGTCGTGCCGAGATTATTTTAACCGCCTTAGTGAGTGATATTTAAACTAAATCAGTCAGCAAAGATAAAGGAATGTATGCGAGTGAGATTCATTCCATGTACTTAAGGTAAATTTAAGGTTGAGACTATGCACTGATATTCGTTAATGATAAATGGAATTATTATGTTTGATGGCCTTGGTTATGTTATTGCGATCGGTGCGGTGATCTTAATTACTTTATGTATACAAACCAACGAAAGCGATATTAGCTTTTTAACGTGCATGGCTGAAATGCTCGGCGTGATAACCACCATTAAAAACGGCAGTCTGTTATTTATCCTGTCTAATTAGGGGGCACGCAAAGCGGCAAGCTCTTACAGGTGATAACAATCATGTGGGAAAGTGGGGATAGGCATTATTTTTGATTGGCTGACCGGCAAGCGTACACCTGCGTACAAGCTTACTGGTTAGATTTGAACTACGCTCAACAAAAGAAAACCAATCTTAAACGCAAGCAAAAACCCAAAAAAGAGGGCGATTACATCGAGGGTGCGGCAGAATTTAATATTACGTTGGCTGAGGGGCGAGCCAACCTTTACCCTGAAATACCCGTCACGGTAACTGGCTTTAAACCGACCATTGATTGTCACCAGTGGGGTGATTAGCCGAGTGACACACACCATTGATGGGAACGGGTTTATTGCCCATTTAGAACTGGAAATATCGCTAAAAGGAATAGAAATAATTGGATAGTTTATTTTACTAAGCTATCCAAATTTTAAATGAAAATGATATCTTCTGATTTAGCAAGGAAACATCTAGATTTATTTGTTAAATTTGATTTTTCGCTGTTACTTTCATTATTATTGGAATTGAGTATTTTAAAGCTTAACTCGAAAAGATGGGGCCTTTTATCAAATTTGTATCAAAAGACACTCGATTGCGAGTGTCTTTTGTACGAAATTATCATGCAAAATAGCTTATTCTCAAAGCAACATCCCAACAAGCCAAAGAATTATCGCAATCCGAACTAATGAATATCCTCGTGACTGCGGTAAATTAACTCTAATTGCGGATGACTCCATAAACTGGCGGGGGTCACTGTCGCACGCTCCCAAGGAATATGACCGATAAACCACAATTTCCAAAAGTTAAGTTTGGCTTCGGGGTTTTTACTTAATAAATCTTTAAAAGTTTCAATTTCACCTACGTTAATTGAAAGTGCTGACTGGTAAATATCAAATACAAATTTCGAGCAGAACTGGCGGGAAGAGTGATAATCAAAGCCAGTATGATAAAATTTATTAAGTCTTGAAGGAACTTCTGCAACTAAAGCTGCTTTTTGTTCATCCGTTAGGTGGTGAGTAAGTCGGCGAACACCATATCTTTGCCCAGCCGAACGTTGAATAAAGCGAGTCAAAGTCGTGACAGTTGATAGCGGTACTCGGCTTTCTGCTACTAAATAATCTTGCCCGTTATGACCAATTATCAAGCCAACATGATTGCTCCAACATAAAGAGGCTGACGCTATTTGGCGAAATAACGTAGTGCCAATACTTGTAAAGATAATATCGCCGACCTCGAGGTTTTTAGGGGGAGTATTATTTGTCATTATTCATACCTCTCAATAATTTTAACTCTGTTTGATAGTAATCCCTGATAAAGAGTAACAGCAATGAGAATACGGATTAAAATCGCGTATTAAATTAAATAATACGTTTTCGTTTAGGTTATATTGATTATAGGTTATGCAACTCAATTTATTTTATTGTTTGTAGGGCATGGCTCAATGCGATAATACTACGCGTAATCTCAGTTTCAGTATGTGCAGCATAACCGAATAAAATAGCGTTGTTTTCATGACTATTCATACAATAACGAGACAGTGGCTGTACACCAAAACCTAACTGATGGCAGGTAGAGAGTATAAACGGCAAACTAATTCCCGGCTTTAACCAACAAACAGCATGGATCCCTGAATCTGTTTGCTCAACGTTAAATACATGGGGCAAATAGGTGTTAATTGCACTAATTAATGCATTTTGGCGTGAATAGCAAACTTTTCGAACTTTACGCACATGGCGTGCATAATGCCCCTCTTGAATAAACTGTGCTAAAGCGGCTTGTTCTAAGTAACCTGAATGGCTATCACTGTAATATTTCATCATAGTAAAAGGCTCGATCAGAATTTTTGGCACAATTAAAAATCCTAAACGAAAACCCGGATACATCATTTTAGAAAAGGTGCCGGCATAAATAACACGTTGATGCGCATCAAGCCCTTGAAGTGCTTGAATAGGTTTAGATAAATAGCGAAATTCACTGTTGTAGTCATCTTCAAAAATCCATGCTTGATTCTTGTTTGCCCACTCTAATAGCGCTAATCGTTTTGTTAAACTCAAAGTCGTACCAAGAGGAAATTGATGGGAAGGGGCGGTGTAAACTAAGCAAGCGTCAGGGTAAGTTTGTGCGGCCATCGTAATATTCATTCCATCACTCTCAGAAGGAATTGGGCAAATATTGGCTCCACGAGCAGTTAAAATAGCTCGCGCACTATCATATCCAGAATCATCTAACCAGACTGAGCTACCTTGTTGTAATAATACGCTTGCGGTTAAATTAATTGCCTGCTGAGTACCATTTACAATAATAATTTGCTCTTCGCTGCAATTAACCCCACGCGTTGAGTGCACATAATCGACTAATATTCTTTTTAGTGGCGGATAACCTGCCGGATGATTGTAGTGAGGAATTTCTTGTTTTGATCTTCTCCAAATCCTTCCTAGTAATCTTCCCCATAAATCATGGGGAAACTGATCAACGCAACCAATGCCGATATTGAACATCTGTTTTTTATTCGTATTAGGCCGAGACGTTTTCCATAATGTCGTTAAATGACTCATCACGGGATTGAGATTAGGTGCAGAATATTGCTGTTTATCGAGAGGATCTGTCTTGGATGTTAATTTAACCAGCTCATCAGGTATGGTTGTAGAAACATAGGTGCCAGAGCCTTGACGAGTAACTAAATAACCCTCGTCGATTAATCGTTCAAAACCTGCAATGACTGAATTGCGAGATATCGACATCATTTCAGCAAAAGCACGACTCGAGGGCAGTTTGATCCCCGCAGATAATCGCCCATCAAGAATGGCATTTCTGATGGTGTGATAAACATTTTCTTTAATACAACCTGCTTCTAAGAGTAAATGAGGGAAGAGAGCTTGCGGTTTACGTTTCATTAGAAGTGGATCCTAAATAAATAGCAAAAGTGTATCTTATTTAGTACCAGATTGATATGTAATATAACGCCATTGTTTTATATGTCGAATCGTTAAAGGATATATCATGAATAACAATATGTTACCTGTTACTGTTGAGTTTGTGTCACCCGAGCATTATCCGCAATGGCTAGTTTATTGGTTGCAGTATCAAGAATTTTATAAAGTGGATTTAAGCGAAGAAATCACATTAAAAACATGGGAGCGTTTTTTCGATGAAAATGAGCCTATGTATTGCGCCGTTGCACTTGAAGGTGAAAAAGTGGTTGGTTTTGTCAATTACCTCTACCATCGCTCCACATGGGCGGAAAATAATTTCTGCTATTTGGAAGATTTATTTGTTTCGCCAGACGTAAGGGGGCGTCAGGTAGGAAAACATCTGATTGAATTCGTGCATGAACAAGCAAAAAAACAAGCTTGTGGACGTCTGTATTGGCATACGCAGGAAACCAATTTACGAGGGCAGCGCTTATATGATTGGGTTGCTGAAAAACCAGGTGTGATTGAATATAGAATGCCGTTGTAATCTTTTAGTGATTTATTCATGAGATAGGTTACATACCCACTCATCATCCGAAGATTTTTTATCCTACTTGTGATCTCTTGGCGATTTCTGCCATCCCCACTGTTTTTGCGAGCGGTGGGGCTTTTATCTCCTTTGCTATGCTCATTGTTTTAATTTCAGACAAAGTTCAAAGTAGCTTTTTGTTAAGTTATATCCGACTGTTATTGAAAAATAACAGTAAACAATCACTACATGTGATATTCAAAGGAAAACACCTTGTTGACACCCGTCAACGAAGTAACTACAGTACGGATACAGGAGGGAAATGAAGAGACATCCAAACAAACACATTCAATCAGCGATTGAATATGCTGTCTCTAAAGGCTGGGTTTTGGTATCAGCGGGTCATAGTTCGCATGCCTTTTGCCGTTTACGCTGTGGTGACGCGAATGATGCACATCAAAACCATCAAATGAGCGTGTGGTCCACACCAAGCCGTCCTGAGGATCATGCTAAACAGATCAAACGGAAAGTTGATAGTTGTTATCGGTCTGGAAATTAATTTAAGGCGGCATTGCCGCCTGTTTCAAGCGAATAATCTAGGGGATGAGAAAGGTCACCTAGAACGGTATAGATAATAAAATGGTCTCAGTTAAAGGTATCTATTAACGAATCCATTAATGTATGGCGAGTATCAAGGAGAAGACAGTGTCACTATACAATTTCACGTTGGTGCTTTCAGGTGTTAATGCTGATACCCCAGGACTCGAAGATGCGCTGTATGAAAGTGGTTGCGGTGATGCGCTAATCTGTTTTTATGGTAAATCGGTCTATCTAGAATTTGATAGAGAGGCTAAATCATTAGATGATGCAATTGAGTCAGCTATCCATCATGTTGAAACATCTGGGTTAGGGGCAAGAGTAGAATCGGTTGATTCAGTGCTCGTCGGCTTGAGTGATATTGCTGATTTAACACATCTATCAAGGCAAGCGGTTGCAATGCTGAAAGATGGTAAGCGGGGTGCAGGGGATTTTCCAAACCCAATACAGCGTATTAAAGGCCAATCCCCTTTATGGGATTGGGCTGAGGTTGCTAATTGGTTACAAATTAATGGCAGGTTAAATCACCATCCTGAATTAGTGACGAATGCGAAGGCATTAAGTAAATGGAACTTGGCATTACGATCAAGTGTATGTGATGATTTGCTTGAAGTTGAAGCGATAACGAAAAAAATCGTCGATAATAGGCAAAAAAGAGCAGCATACGCCGATAAAACGAATGTTAAATAACCAATCTTAAAATACTCCCTTATTGACATAAGGGGGTAACTTTAATGCTCATGATATCTAAGCCGCCAGCTACAACTCGAATACTCAATGCTTGTGGTAGCAGGGAAGCCAATTTTCTTGGTTCAATGTTAGAGTGAGTAAGGAATGTTTTAAGTTGCTAGTTGTTTACGTACTTCCATAAGCGCAAAACCTAATAAATTGAGCCCTTTCCAAGTGAGAGGGTTCTCGATATTTTCACTATCTTCAGCAAGGCCGATCCCCCATATTTTATCAACAGGGCTTGCCTCCACTAATATTCTTTCATTGGTATTTAATAAAAATGTTTTTAACTCTTCATTTTGTGAAAACTTAGCAAGATTTGCTGCGACAACAATATTAAATCTATGCTCATCCCATATGCTCTGTTGAAAGCCTCGTACCTCTCTACCGAATGCTTTTGCAGCGCCAGGATTTGGGGCATGGATAATTTTCTCGAAACTTTCATTGTCATCAAATAATCGTGCTTTTTCTGCCATCATAAAATGTTCAGCACTGGCAAAGCGATTGCCTTCAACCATAAAAGTAGCTGGATACCATTGGCTCAGGCAACTCTTGGTAACTTGTTTTTGTTTTGATTGATGACCCCAGAAAAAGAGGTATTTCAATTTTTTACCTGTTCGGTATTGTTTGCAAAGGGTTTGGATATCCATAATAAATTGTTCTAATAAATTTCTATTGGGGTAGCGTATCGATAAATTCTTCGAAATACCATAAGAAAGACCTGTAGTTATAGCTTAAATAGATTGATTAAAAAGTAACTGGCAAGTGTTGAAAATTAAATAAAACGTGAGGCATCAGACATTTTTTATAAATGATATAAAAAGTCGCATTTTCACGCGTGAATAGAGCCATTTTTACCTAACTATTACATTTTGTTAACGATACAGTAAGCCCTCTTATTGGGTAAGGTTATTAACGAAAGTAAAGTATAAAAATATGGAACAAATATTGTTAGTTTTATGGCCTTTATTTGCACTGATAGCAATGGGTTTTATATTACGTCGTTCATCGCTGTTTTCGGTTGATTTTTGGCCTAGCGCTGAAAAACTGAACTATTTTATTTTGTTTCCTGCTTTATTGATTAACAGTTTAGCGAGTGCCCCACTTGATAGCCCTAAACTGCCTTATCTCGCGGGTGCGATATTTTTTGTGCTTATTATTAGCAGTGTATTAGTTCTAATTTTTAAATTACTTTTTAAAATGCCAATACCACGGTTTGGTGCTCATATTCAAGGTATTACCCGCTTTAATACTTATTTAGGGCTTGCAATTATAGCCGATTTATTTGGTACTGATGGCATAGCGATTGCTGCCGTCATTATGGCGATACTGGTGCCAAGTTGTAATGTTATTGCGGTCTTAGCATTAACCACTGGCTCTAAAGTTTCTATCAAACAGTTATTTTTACCGATCATTAAAAACCCGTTAATCCTCTCTTGTATTATTGGTATTTTGCTGAACTTATCTCAAATAGGATTACCTTTTGGTTCAGGACAACTATTAAAGCTACTTGCGGCAGCGAGTTTACCATTAGGGTTAATTTGTATTGGCGCGGCATTGCAAACATCGACGCTCAGGAAAGAATTTAAGCCGCTAATGACCTCTACGCTGTTACGTTTATTAGCGATGCCAGTATTAGCGCTTTTAACAGCAAAATTATTCTCATTACCGGAGTTTGAAACCGCGTTATTTGTGATTTTCTTTGCAATACCGACGGCGCCGACGGCTTATATTTTAACTCGTCAACTAAATGGTGATAGTCAGCTTATGGCAGGCATCATCACTTTGCAGACCGTAATTGCTGTCGTGACATTACCATTCATTCTTACCCAGATAATACATTAACTCATTGCTGCTATCGTTATTTAGCTTAAGTGAGATAATGGGTTTGAAGAGAATCGCTTTGTTAAAATATGGGGTTAATTTTGGGGATAAAATGGTTGTAGGAATAACGCATTATGACAGTTTTAGATAAAATATGTCTAATGGCTATATCTACATTCAAAATTCTGTTTATTGAGAACGCTAATGCCATTTTGTATTAATCAACAACCCCAAATAAACCAAACACTCTCCATTCCCAGTTCACGCGCGATAGAGGCTATTTTTAGTTCACCCGAGAAGCTCACAACCAAAGAATCTGAGTTGATGGGGATAAAAATTAAAGGTATTAAAAATAATACGCTATTTGTCGTTGAAAGTAATACTGGGCAGCCATTAAGCCTCAGCAAAGCTGAATTTCAATGGCTTTTTGAAACCAAGGTTGTAAGGCGTTTACAACCTGAAAAGACGAATTTTTTATCCCCAACGCAAATGTATAAAGGCTTGTTTGAATAATATTAAAGACATACACTGCTGCTTGATAAGGTAATAACATCATTTGATGATAAGGGGTCATGTGTGTCTTTAGAAAAATGTCAAAATAATGAAAATCTATCTATTGATGAGGTATTAGATAAACTTTCATTGCTGTACACAAATGCCATTGATTCTTTAAGAAGTGCCATTGCAGCTTATGTGACTGATGGGCAATTACCTGATGCGGATGCCCGCAAAAAGGGATTATTTGCCTATCCTGAACTATGTGTTGAGTGGCATGGTCAAATTGATCATTGCGTAAAAACGAGGGCATATGCACGTTTTGTTAAGCCCGGACAGTATCGTATTACGGTGACCCAGCCGGATCTATTTCGTCAATATTTAACCGAGCAACTGAGCATTTTACAGCAAGATTATGATGTCACTTTTTCTGTTTACCCCTCACAAACTGAAGTGCCATACCCGTTTGTGATTGATGGTTCTGATTTAGCTTTAGATAGAAGTATGAGTAGCAGTCTAGCGGCTCATTTTCCTATTACAGATCTTGCAGATATTAGTGATGATATTACCGACGGTTTATTTCAATCCGCAGAGGAGATGCCCCTTTCTCACTTTGATGCTTTGCGTGTCGATTTTTCCTTAGCGAGACTGAAACATTATACGGGAACGCCGCCAGAACATGTGCAACCTTATATTTTGTTTACAAATTACAATCGTTATGTCGATGAGTTTGTAAGCTGGGCTTGCGAGCAAGTTAGGGATCCGAATAGTCGTTATGTTGCATTATCCTGTGTAGGGCACAATTATTTAACGGCTGAAAACGCTGACCCACAAATTGCCACGTCTGATCTCACATGGAAAAAATTCCAAATGCCAGCGTATCATCTGATCGCGAAAGAGGGTGTAGGAATAACATTAGTTAATATTGGTGTTGGTCCATCGAATGCAAAAAATATTTGTGATCACTTGGCGGTATTACGGCCACACGCATGGTTAATGATAGGCCATTGCGGCGGCTTACGTGAAAGTCAAAAAATTGGTGACTATGTATTAGCTCATGCCTACTTACGTGATGATCATATTTTAGATGATGTTTTACCCCCTGATATTCCCATCCCAAGTATCGCAGAGGTACAAAGGGCACTGTACGATGCAACGAAACAAGTCAGTAATATGCCAGGTGAATTAGTTAAGCAACGGCTAAGAACAGGTACGGTGGTAACAACGGATGATCGTAACTGGGAATTACGCTTTTTTGCAACGGCCCGCCGTTTCAGCTTAAGCCGTGCTGTTGCTGTAGATATGGAAAGTGCGACTATTGCGGCTCAAGGTTATCGTTTTAGGGTGCCATATGGGACGCTATTATGCGTTTCTGATAAACCATTACATGGTGAAATCAAATTACCAGGGCAAGCAAATAGCTTTTATGAAGGGGCAATTTCAGAACATTTGCAGATTGGTATTCGAGCGATTGATCTTTTGCGACAAGAAGGCGATAAACTGCATTCAAGAAAATTAAGAACCTTTGATGAGCCTCCTTTTAGGTAATAAAAAAGTATAGATACCGAATCAATGACATTTGCAGTGGCAAATGAAAAAATGAGGTATGGGTGAATTAAGCGAGTTATTAACGCCATGGTTGATGAACTAGATATTTCTGAGGTGAGTGAGCTATCGGGCTTACCGCCATCGACGTTGCGCTATTACGAAGAAAAGGGGTTAATTACCCCGATTGGTCGTAAAGGTTTGAAGCGTGTTTATCATGGTAAAGATGTGATGACTCGCTTATCACTTATTGCTTTAGGGAGAGAAGCAAAATTTTCACTTGATGAAATAAGCACCATGTTGAATCAAAGAAATGGACCAACGATTGATCGTGGCTATTTAATAACAAAAGCAGAGGAAATTCAAAAAGTCATTGATGATTTGTCGGCGTTAAAAAAAGGTATTTTGCATATCGTCAATTGCCCTGAAGAAAATCATTTAGCCTGCCCTAAATTTCAAAAAATAATGTCGATAGGCCTACGAAATAGCCGAAAATTCAGCCAATAAGGCATAATCTAGTGGGTATAACCGCGTGATTATCCCACTTTTGATAACAATTTATCCCATTTTCCTTCATAGAAAGCCTTTTAGATCTTAACTACACTTTAGGTATTGCTACACTGATTTAAAGGGTCCTATGTCTACTCACTTCTTAGCATTTGAAAAACCTATCGTCGAACTTAATGAAAGAATCGACGCCTTAGTGGCTTTTAAACAAAATAGCCAACAGCCTGATATTGATTTCGATGAAGAGATCAAGTTGCTGGAGAAAAAATGTTTAACACTGACAAAGAAAATTTTTTCTCAGCTTGGTGCTTGGGAAATAGTTCAACTTGCAAGGCATCCATTGAGGCCCTATACCCTAGATTATATTTCGCTGATTTTTACGGAATTTCAGGAGTTGGCTGGAGATAGGGCATTTGCGGATGATAAGGCGCTTGTTGGTGGTCTAGCACGCCTTGACGGGCAACCTGTTATGGTTATAGGTCAACAGAAAGGGCGTACCACAAAAGAAAAAGTGATGAGAAATTTCGGTATGCCTTCCCCGGAAGGTTACCGTAAGGCATTAAGGTTAATGAAGATGGCTGAGCGTTTTCATTTACCTGTAGTGATATTCATTGATTCTGCGGGGGCATATCCCGGTATTGGTGCAGAAGAGAGAGGGCAAGCTGAAGCGATAGCACGAAATATTATGGAGATGTCTTGCCTAAAAACACCTATCATTTGCGTGATAACAGGGGAAGGTTGCTCTGGTGGTGCACTGGCAATAGGGGTTGGCGACCGTATTAATATGTTGGAGTACAGCACATATGCGGCAATATCTCCGGAAGGTTGTGCTTCAATCCTTTGGAAAGATGCACAAAAAGCGCAAGTTGCTGCGGAAACAATGGGAATGACAGCCAAAAGGCTCAAGGAGCTAGGTATTATTGACACTATTATCCCTGAACCGCTCGGTGGCGCACATCGCGATTATGTATTAGCGAGTGAAAATTTAAAACGGCAGTTGCTTATTGATTTAGAGGCCCTCAAAAAACGGGATGTTGATCTATTATTGGCCGAAAGATATCAGAAAATTATGGCGTTTGGTTACTGTTAAGCATGATATAGTCATTTTTATCTGAAGTCGTTTGGTGATAGAAATGAATATAGAGCAATGGGCGAATGAGTTTGATAATTACCTGCTAAAAAACTGGGTTAATGATGATAATGCCCATGATATTTTTCATCTTAGGCGAGTTTGGCGTACGGCACAAAAAATTATGGAGCCAATAGAACAAGTTAATCCTTTGGTTGTATTGGCTGCCTGTTATTTTCACGATTTTGTCTCATTGCCGAAAAATCACCCCCAAAGACACCAAGCATCTTCTTTAAGTGCTGATAAAGCGGTGAGTGTTTTTCAGTCTCATTTTCCAAGCCTACCTGAACATTACTATGAACCGATTGCTCACTGTATTATCACCCATAGTTTTAGTGCTCAGCTCGAACCAAAAACGATTGAAGCGAAAATTGTTCAAGATGCGGATAGGTTAGAAGCACTTGGCGCAATTGGCTTAGCGCGTGTTTTTGCCGTTAGTGGCCAATTGAATAGGGCATTATTTGATGCAAATGATCCTTTTGCACAAAATAGGCCACTGGATGATACTCAATGGGCTTTAGATCACTTTCAGCAAAAATTACTTAAATTACCGAGTACTATGCAAACTTCAATGGGAAGATTGCTCGCCACTCAAAATGCGAATTATTTAGTACAGTTTATGGCGAAATTAAGTGCTGAATTAAAGGGGAATAGTGTCCAGTTTGATGATCATATCATCGAACAGTTTTGGCTCTAATTAAGGTAGTGGCTTGATGTATTCAATAGGGATAGGCGATAAATGTCGGTTGATCTGAATTTATTAAGAGTTTTTGTTTCTGTGGCGTCTCAGGGCAATTTTGCTCGTGCCGCACAACAACTGTCTATGCCAACATCGAATGTTAGCCGGAGTATTAAGCAATTAGAAACTCAGCTCAATTGTCGGTTAATTGAGAGAACAACGCGGAATATGAGGCTGACAGAGCAAGGTGAAATATTATGGAAGCATAGTCAAAATCTCTATGCAGAGCTTGATGATATATTGAGCCAAATAAGCCATCGTGAGAGATTAACAGGAACATTACGGCTCACTATTCCTAGTGAGACGGGAAGCCTACTATTAGCCGACATAATCACCGATTTTGCTCTGTTGCATCCACAATTAACGCTTCATTGTGATACTCAGCTTATGCCTTTAGATGTGATTAATGATGATATCGATTTATTATTAACGTTCCATCGGGGTGAGTTAGGCGATAGCAGCTATCATTCGAAATTAATAAAAGCTTGGCCGAGCGTTGTTGTGGCGGCTCCTCATCTTATTGAACAAACGGGCAAGCCGAAAAACCTCACGGAGCTAGCTAATATGCCTTGTATTTCAAGTTTAAGTGCAATAGCCGGTCAGCCATGGATATTTATCGATCAACAAAAACGCCCTCAAAAACTCAATATTAATAGTCGATACCGAGTTAATAGCGGTATTTTAGCTAAAGTTGCTGCATTAAAAGGGATTGGCTATGCCATTTTAGCGATGGAATCTTGCCAACCAGATATTGAGCAAGGTTTACTTGAAGTTATTGAGTTTGATGAGCGACCCGCTCCGATTGAATTACGTGCAGTTTATGCGAGTCGACGTTCATTATCACCGAAGATTGATGCTTTTTTGCAATATTTAATCCCATTATTTGCCAATAAGAAGGTGTAATTGCCAGACTCAATCATGCTGAAGTATGGCGTAATTTCAGGGTGAGTCCTTTTAGAAAATAGCGCAGTAATTGGTCACCACATTCACGGTAGTTTTTATGTTCGGGGTGACGAAATAGGGCGTTAATTTCGGGTTTAGATACTCGAAAATCGGCTTTTTGGTAGATTTCTATCATATCGGTATCTTTTAATGCAAAAGCGATACGGAGTTTTTTAAGGATAATATTATTGTTGATATGTGTTTCAACTGTCGGAGCAGGGTGGTTATCGCTTTTACCTCGACGAAAATAGACTAAACCGTTAAGGAAGTGAACCAAGGTTTTATCATTACACTCCCTATATTCGGGGGAATCATCTTTCTTTAGCCAACTTACTATTTCTGCTTTGGTCACCGTTAAACCAGAGAGCTGCATAATTTCCACCATCTGGTTATCACTAAGGTCTAGTATGTAGCGAATACGACGTAAAACATAATTATTAAGCATGGCTATTGATTTTCCATAAATTAAGTTTTCTAAATCAATCACTAATGATAGTTATCAATGTTGAGATTCAAAAATATTGAGGCGTTTTAAGAAAGGCATACTAGAGAGTAATTTTGTTTTTATCAATATAAGAATGCGTAAAATAGACGATTTTAGACTACCTTACGCATATTGTGTCTGACGTTGAATTAGCCGATAAAATAGATGAGACTATAAAAAAAGACTAAGGTTAACCCAACAGTTAATAGCATATTTTTCAGTAACGCCGCGGCAACGACGCAAAATAAAGCTCCCCATAAATAGGGGTTATCAGGGAAATCCCGCAACGCATGATTATCTAACAGGATCACCGGAGCACAAATTGCGGTTAATAAGCAAGGCGCTGAATAACCGAGAGCCTGTTTAATAAACAGTGGCAACCTAACAGGAAGCTGTGGGATCAGAAAAACGTAGCGTAAAGAGAAAACAATAACCGTCAGTGTCAGGATCAATACCCAAATCATTTTTCTTCCTTAAGTAATCGAGAAACCATAACTGAAACACACATCCCCCCAACACCCGCGATGACAATCGCACTACTTATTGAATATAGTGAGAGGGTAACGGCCACAACTAATGAAAATATCACGCCACAAATTGTGCTTATTTTCTTTGTCAGTGGAACAACAATCGCTAATAGTGTCGCAACCACAGAAAAGTCTAAATGTAAGCGGCTTAGGTCAGTAATGAAATTGGCCATCATAATGCCAAGAAGGCTGGTGATTAACCAAACAATATAAAAACTGAATCCAGCACCAAATAAATAAGGAAAACTGAGTGGCTGCCGTTTAGCAGCACTAATAGCAAATAGTTCGTCTGTTAATAAAAAGCCAATGCTTAAACGTTGAGTGGCAGTAAAATCCTTAACATGAGGCCGCATTGTTAGGCCGTATAGCAAATGCTGTGAAGTAATAAAGAAGACAGATATAATAATAGTGATATAACCCGCCCCAGAATTAAGTAAACCTAAAGTAACAAGTTGTGCTGCGCCAGCAAATATCATCGCTGACATAGAAATACTTTGCCAAAATGAAAGTCCGGCTTCAACAGCCATTGAACCTGCTAAAACACCCCATGGGATCACTGCTAAATTCAATGGAGTCATGTGCAGAGCCCCATGAGTAAAAGCACGTTGCCATTGGCTACGTTGTTGTGAATACATTGATTTAATACCTTTTTTGCTTCGTTATTTTTATCATACTGTCGAGTTGAGATGGCTGATAGAATAAAATTGCTCTTGATATGAGTGTATTATCACCAATGCCATGGCATAAAAGTAAATAACTAGCCTTTAATTTACACAATGTGGACAATTTGCACGCAATATCCCCAGCTATCTTTTAAGCAATAATAAAAGCGGTTATTCAGCCGATAACGGAAATAAGGGCTAGCATAAATGAATGCCGCCACTGGTAATATGCCGCGTATATTGGCTAGGTGTGACCCCAATGGATTTCTTAAAATGCCGTGTGAAATGGCTCTGATCAGAAAAACCACACTGGTTTGAAACATCAGCAGGTTTCTCCCCTTGTAATAGCAATTTTTTAGCTTTGTATAATCTTGCTTGGATCAAAAATGTATGGGGGGTTGTGCCTGTATGTAATTTAAACTGACGTAGAAAATGCCACTGACTTACCCCAGCAATTGCTGCTAACTCACTTAGGGAATGATCCTGCTCTGCGGTGCTCATGATTAGGTCACAAATATCCTGCATACGTTGTTTTGCAGGGGGAATATCATTGGGTTGTACTCGGCTTTTGTTGTATTTCAAAATAAGCCAGCTCATTGATGAGAGTAATAAGGTCTCTTTGAATAAGGTGTTATTGGGTTGTAATAATAAATTAAATAGTAAATTTAACTGAGCTGCTAAACCGGGATCTTGGATCACTGCGTTAGGGAACCAAGGGATCACTCCGTAGTTATCCGTTTTTAAATCTAAGGTTAAGCGTTGAAACATTTCAGGGGTAGGATAAATAGCTTTATAGGCCCAGCCGCCAGCTACAGCAGAAGAGCCTGTATGGATTTCATCCGCATTCACCACAATAATGTCGCCTTTAGGTGCATAATGGTTTTCACCAGTACGAAAAAATTGCTGAGCACCATCTTCAATCACACCAATACAAAAGCCTTCATGGCTATGGCGGGAAAATTTTTGTTGATGGTACTGGGCTTCTATCATTTCTAAGCCACCCAGTTCTCGCAAATGAAAATAATTGGCACTTTCCATCCCAATACCTACTCTTTACCCATGATAAAAACGGAATATAAACACACAGTTATATTGCATTAAACGTATGCTATTTATACCCTTAATCTTAATTATTTTCACTATCACTACCCAATGACCTATTTTGGGTTATTATTTCAATGATTCTTAATATTACGGAATAAAAACCCAAGACAAATGTTAGTGTCAATACGATTCTATTTTTAGTTTATTTTGTGAATTATTGGTTCATGAAATTCAATATTTTTAGATTATTCAACCTAGTTTTTGGTCTATGCATGGCATATTTGCCCATATTTTTATTTGCGCGTAGTGATATCTTTTATAGTAAGATAACCCCGTGTATCATAGTCAATATTAACTGAATATGTTTATTTTTTGTTATAACTTTTATTAAGTTAGCGGGTTCCTTATGCTTGAAAATCTTGGTATCACAAATTTATGGACGTATTTAATCGGTGTAATTTTTATTACATTGGTGCCAGGCCCAAATTCTTTGTTTGTGTTAACGAGTAGTGCAAAGTATGGCATTAAAAATGGTTATAAAGCCGCGCTAGGCGTATTTACGGGTGACGCGATACTGATTTTTTTATCGTTTTTAGGGGTTGCTTCACTGGTTAAAACATCACCTATCTTTTTTAGTGTAATTAAGTATGTTGGCGCTACCTATTTAGTTTATTTAGGAATAAAAACGCTGTATAGCGTCTTTCATAAAAAAGAGCCGGTTGGGGATGTGGATGCAATAGTATTAGCAGCGAAAGGAACATACCAAAAAGCGGTGTTTTTAAGTTTGCTTAATCCTAAAATGATCATTTTTTATGTGTCATTTTTTATTCAGTTTATTGATCCTGCTTATCCTAATGCAGGCATACCGTTTTTTATTTTAGGCAGCATTCTTGAAGCATGCAGTATGATTTATCTATCAATGCTGATTTTTGGTGCTGTTGCTGTTACTAACATGGTAAAACATAACAAAAAACTGTCTAAATTATCTAATAGCTGCATTGGTGCTATCTTCTTAATGTTTGGGGCTAAATTAGCGTTAGCCGCCTAGTTTTTAGGGGTATATGATGATGCCGGCCATGAGCCGGCTTTTTTATCACTGTAATCTCGAAACAATTCTCAAGTCTCTAATACAACCCGTCGTCCAAAATTGTGCTCTGAATTTCAGTATCATGTGATTTGGAGTGGAATTATTGCGGTACAAATGTGTTCAGAAATAGTCTGGCTAATGGAACGGTGAAAGAGCACGTTTGGCTTCCAACATAGATAAACGACATAATAAAATTAAAATTATTCTGTGAGAAAAGGATGTATACCTGATGAAGCATTTAGTCAAAATTGCCAGCCGTTATGCAAAGCCATCTATTATCAATGATTATATTGAATGTGGTTATGTTGCTGCCGCGCTAGAAGCGGAAGATGGTGAAATTTATACAGGTATTAGCATTGATACGGCGTGCTCTCTGGGTTTTTGTGCAGAGCATGGCGCTGTTGCTGAATTACTCAAAGCAGGAAAGTCGGTCATTAAGTCGATGGTTGCCGTTGATTCCGCTGGAAATGTTGTACCGCCTTGTGGGCGTTGTCGAGAATTAGTTAGTCAATTATCCAATAAAAATAAGCAGACGCTCGTTGGGGTCGATAATGAAACTCAAGTCACCTTAGAGCAATTGATGCCTTATGATTGGAAAGCCACACAAAATAGAGAACAATAGAATGATGACGCAAGAGGATAAACATTTCACGGCAACGGCATTGTTGCGTAATCAAAAAGGGGAGTTTTTATTACATAAGCATCGCAAATTAGGGTGTTGGCTCCCACCGGGAGGGCATTTAGAAGATAATGAAGAGCCTCAAGATGCGGTAATGCGTGAAGTACGGGAAGAAACAGGGTTAGATTGCCGCGTGATTGATTGCGCCTATCCAACAGCAACCAAGGTAACGGGTTGTGAAAAAGTCACTGCTTTGCCCATGCCTTTAGCCATCTTAAAAGAGTTTATAACTGATAAAGAAAAAGGGGATCATTGGCATATTGATATGGTGTATTTATGTGAGCTTGTATCGCCAGATAAAACGCCTGATCCTGCATTTTGTTGGGTGCCTTTTGAAGAGCTAGCCAATCTCAATATCCCACATGATCTACTGCAATTGGCAAGCATGGTAAATGAAACTAACTTGTTGAAATAAAATTTATTTTATATTTAAAAACAACAATGAAACACCGAGCACCATTAATAACAGACCAATTATTTTATCCACCACGAATTGGTAATTGAGAACTTGGTTGCGTATGACGGGCGCTGCGAAGAATAACGCGATCAAACTGAACCATAGCCAATGAACAAAAGAGATAAAAAACCCATAACTCAAATTAAGCATTAATGAGTGAGAATTTTGGAGCACTTGCGTATATACAGAAACGACAAATAGCATGGTTTTGGGATTTAATGCATTAGTTAAAAAGCCCATTTTAAAGGCAGCAAATCTTGTAGGTTTAGGTGTTTCACCGGTTTCTGTATTGATTTTTTGTTTATTGGTAAATGAGCTAAATCCAATATAAATTAAATATCCCACACCAAATAATTTCACAATAGTAAAAAGCGTCGGTGAGTTCATGATAAGCAGTGTTACACCGAATACAGTATAAAAAACATGAACCTGCACCCCAAAGGCTATACCTAATGCTGCAAGCAACCCAATTTTTGTGCCATAAGCATAACTACTACGTGTCACCATGGCAAAGTCGGGACCTGGACTAATTACCGCTAAAATAGTCATGGCTGCCATAGCAATAAGTTCATTCATGTTAACTGTCCTTAATAGGTAATAAAAACTGATATTAAAAATTGCTGATATAAATCATCTTGTTTATTAATTAACTGTATTATCAATAGATTGTATTTAGTTAAAAAGCGATTTATGCTGACGTAAATCTGTCAGTTTTTGTTACCTATATGATGAAATTACCACCATTATCCTCATTACGTTTCTTTGATGCCGCCGCGCGTCATGGCAGCTTTGTTAAAGCGGCGGATGAACTCCATGTCACGCATAGTGCTATCAGTCGCCAAATACGTTTGCTTGAAGAACAGATTGGTATTGCATTATTTGAGCGGCGTAACCGAGCGGTTTTTTTAACGTTGGCAGGCAAAAAGCTATATCAAACAACGAGTGAAATCTTTGCTCAATTGGATAAGACATTAGCAGAGCTTGGCAGTGTCGTTGATAGTAATGTGGTGAGTATTTCTTGTGAACCCACTATCGCTATGAAATGGCTTATTCCTCGATTAACGCAATTTTATCAGCAATTTCCTCATATTACGGTGCATTTGATTGCGGCAGGAGGGCCTATTGATTTCACTAAAGCAGGTGTTGATCTTGCTTTTAGGCGTAATGATTTTAAGTGGAATAGCCATATTTATGCTGAAGAAGTGTGTCGTGAAAGGATGGGGTTAGTGCAGCGGCCCGATTTACATTGGCACGATGGCTCCAGCGACATTGCGTTACTGTATCCAGCTTCTCGTCCCTCTGTTTGGGAGCAATGGCAACAGCAGATGGGCAATAGTCAGCAAGGTAATCGACAGGTTTCATATGAACATTTTTACCTTTGCATTCAGGCGGCCATTTCTGGTCAAGGGGTTGCGATTGCTTCATTTTTAATGGTTGAAGATGAGTTGCAATCAGGTCAATTAACCGCGCCTTATGGTTTTATCGAAGATGGTTCAGCTTATTATTTGTTGGCGCCCAAGCCACCTGTTGTCGGAAGTGCTTTGCACCTATTTATTGAGTGGCTAAAAGATTGCCTTCAAGAAAGCTATACACTAACCCAAAAGGAGTAGCACAGATTTTACTTTACGCTCGAATTGTTTATTCTTTCAGCAAAACCATGTAATAAATAAAGATTTTGTCACATAACTATTTTATAGCGTGTTATATTTCCAGACTTGGGTTTGTCGGTTTATTAAGTGGAGTGAGTAATGAGTAAATTACGGGTAGGTGTCATTTTTGGTGGTAAATCAACAGAGCATGAAGTGTCATTGCAGTCAGCGAAGAACATCATTAATGGTCTTGATCGCGATAGATTTGATGTATGCTTAATCGGCATTAACAAACAGGGGCATTGGCATGAATATGATGAAGCTGATTTTTTAATCCATGCAAATGATCCCGCTCGTATTGCACTAAGTACGCCAAAACGCAGTATCGCTATTATCCCTGGTAAAACAACCCAGCAATTTATTTCCCTTGAAGATGCTCAGCCACTCCCTCAAATTGATGTTATTTTCCCCATTGTGCACGGTAATTTGGGTGAAGACGGCTCTTTGCAAGGGTTATTGCGTATGGCTAATTTACCTTTTGTTGGCCCAGGTGTTTTAGGCTCTTCAGCCTGTATGGATAAAGATATCACTAAGCGATTACTACGCGATGCGGGGCTACATGTTGCACCTTTTATTACGCTGACAGCGTCGGATCGCACTGAAGCCAACTATGAAGCGGTTGTTAAACAATTAGGCCTCCCATTATTTATTAAACCGGCTAACCAAGGCTCTTCTGTTGGGATCAGTAAAGTGACTAATGAGTCTGAGTTTAAGGCAGCATTGGATTTCGCTTTCTTGTTCGATATGAAAGTCTTGATCGAAAGTGCAGTGAAAGGCCGTGAGATAGAATGTGCGGTATTAGGGAACGAACAGCCATTGGCAAGTCCATGTGGCGAAATTGTTCTACATGATAGTTTCTACGCTTATCACACCAAATATATCGATGAAAATGGTGCGTCTGTGGTAGCACCAGCGGATTTAGATGTTGAAGTGAGTGATAAAATACGGGAAATTGCATTACAGGCTTATCGTGCACTCAATTGCAGTGGTATGTCTCGCGTTGATGTTTTCTTGACCGAAGATAATCACGTTATTATCAATGAAATTAATACACTACCAGGGTTTACGAATATCAGTATGTACCCTAAATTGTGGCAACAGGGCGGAATGACATATCAAGCGTTGATCAGCCGCCTTATTGAACTAGGCATTGAAAAATATCAACAAACCATTGCTTTAAAAACAGCGTGTGATGTTAATTAATTGACTAATATCGCGGTATTTTATTAGCGTGCGATGTCACGCTAATAAAACATCGGTTAGTTTATGCCTTAATCTCGGTGATGCTGCGCAACATTTTTTTGCAGGTGCGTTAAGAATAACTGGGTTTCTTTTGGCGTCGTTAATCGAATAAAACGTATATGTTGATACTGTTTATCCGCCATACTGGCTATCCTAGGCCATTTACTTTTGTGATAGGTCGTTATCATCCATATTAGGATGGAATCACGACTAAAAAAGACATTTTTCCACGACTCATAATTCCCTGTATCCGGCCAAAGCTCTTGTTTGCTTCTGATCCGTGAGAACACTCGACGCACCGATTGATAAAGCGTCCGTAAGAATGAGTAATCAAGCCAAATCACCAGCTCAACCTCTTTCCATTTAATGGGTTGTGTCCGGGTATAGTTACCATCAAGTACCCAGCCGTTTGGTGCATTTTGCAGGGCTTGCGATAATTTCTTATACAATTGCTCATCGGTTGCGGGTTGCCAATTTTTTTGCCAATGAAGAGCATCCATTTCTATATATGGAACAGCGTAAAGTGACGCTAATTGCCGGGCAAAGGTGCTTTTACCACTGCCACTACAGCCAATAACATTAATTTTCATGAGTTAAATCATTTTATGGTAGATATGCCGTTCAGGTTTACTGAAGGGTAAAGTTGCACAAAAGCGTTCTGGAAAACGAAGCTTATCAGTGAATTATTCTATTTGATCAAACAAAAAATGCTCAATGTCTTGATGTCACTATTCAGGCAAAACATAAGCAGTACCAACTTATGGTTCAAGAAAAGCGGCATTGGTTTTAACGTAAGAGACTCACAAGGTGCATGGTGATAACGACACCCACACCTTGTTTATTGCGATAAGAGATCAAACTATGCGTGATGTTACTAGTACTTTTGCTGCCGTAGGGGCTAATTGCCAGCCTAATAAATTACTTGCACCAGACATAGTTAATATAACGGAATAAAGGTTCAAATCCGAACTTTTTGTATAGGTCGAAACCGGCTTCTGAGGCATCAAGGAAGCAGTGTTCAACACCTTGTTGATGACAAAATGCTAACGCATAAGCGATTAATTGTGTCGCGTAGCCTTTCCCTTGGTGTGTTGGCTCCGTACCAATATCATCAAAACGTGCAAGGCTACCTTCAATAGTGACGGTCATCGATGTTGCTGGCTCTCCAGCGACTAAGAGGACAAGATGAAATTGTGGCGCACCTTGCAATAAAGCATCTTCATGATAGCGGACATATTCATTGACAACCTTATCGTGTTCATCCGAAATATAAAACGCAGAGACTAAAGGCTTAGCCCACAATGAAAGGTCATGGTTCGCAAACACAATATCCACTTGATTTTCAGGCAGTTCTACAGGGAGTTGTTTATCAAGTGATAATGCCATTGCTGTTGTGACGCTGTCACGTTTGTAGCCTAAGGCGAGTGCCTCATTGACAATATCTTGCTGCATTTCTTCAGGAACAACCAGTGTATGATTTTTCTTTTGTGCAACAAAAAGGTGATGAGCCTGCTTAAATGCTTGAATCGATGATTCAGGTTGAAGATAAATAAAGTTAAATACAGGCGAGTTTAGAGGGGTAAGGTAACATATAGTATGTTGTTCGATCTGGATACTGTGCTCACAAATCGATGTCCAAAATGTTTTTTCGATGGACTGATAATGCCTTAAGTAGTAGAGCGGAATATTCATGTTTCAGTTACCTGACGCAAAGCGTGTTAATCGATAGGGGCTAAGTGCTGTCTGCTCTATGCCATGTATTATTTCATCTTGTGCCAAATGGCAAATTAATGGTGCAAGTGTGATAGCAGCGTGCATACTAATAATATATAAACCACTGAAATCAGCAACTTTACCGACAATTGGCATCTCATCCTGTGGCATAGGTCGCATTCCTATGAAAGCATTTTCTAAGCGTAATCTATTTGTACCTATAAATGAATTTTGAATAACGGATAGCGCATTTTGTGCGATATTCACTGCACTATGCTCGGGGCGCTCATCGATGTAATCCTCGGTACAACATAATTAGATTGAAATCATCGGATAGAATGATTTTGTATAAGCACCTTAATAGAGATTAAGGTGCATGTTTAATTATTGGGTTAGTCAGGGCGTTTTAAGGTGAAAATCTTATTTAATTGTCAGCTTTAGACTCTCACCAATTTAGAGACAAACGCAATAATGACTAATAATGCGGCGATCGTGAGTAGAGCGGTCGCTAATGTAAACTGAAAGGCAACAAAACCAATGGCGGCGGGGCCTGCTAAAATACCAAGATAACCCAGTGTGGATACAGCAGGAACAGCTAACGCTTCAGGCATCGTATTTTGCTTACCTATCGATGAAAACATCACAGGTACAATATTAGAACAGCCAGCACCAACCAGCGCATAACCTATAATTGCGATGGATAAGTAAGGTGATAATACCGCGATCATAAAGCCTATACAGGCTAAAAGAGCGCCCCAGAACACCACCCGCGCAGAGCCGACACGCATTACTATTTTATCTCCAGTTAAACGGCCAATTGTCATTGTTGTGGCGAAGGCTGCAAAGCCCAATCCACCAAGGGATTCTTCTAGACCGTGGTGCTCGATTAAAAATACGGCACTCCAATCTAGTACCGTACCTTCCGCGAGGAAAATAGCAAAGCAAATAATACCAATGACCAGAACAATACCTTTGGGTATCGCGATAAGAGGGCCGGTTGGTGCATTGGCATAACTTAAAAAACCTTTGAAGCTGATAGACAGCAACAGTAACGAAACCAATGAAATAATAATTGCAGCAGCAATTGGTGGTGTACCCATTAATAAAATGGCACTCATAGCACCAGCCCCTACAATTCCACCTACACTATAGTAACCATGAAAACCCGATATGATGGGCTTCTCAGAAGCTTTGTCTACAATCACTGCTTGTATGTTCATGGCACAATCTGTTAGCCCAATACCGACACCAAAAAGCAATAAGCCAACAATCAATATACCGATATGTGATATTGCAGGGAGTAAAGGGAGTAGCAAGCAAAAGGCGATGGTCGAGGCCACCATTAGTTTACGACAGCCAAATTTTGCAGCAATAGCCCCGGTTAAAGGCATCGCGACCAGCGCACCGACACCAAAGCAGAGAAGTAATAATCCAAGTGTGGCGTCATTTGCGCCCGTATTGGCTTTGACAAAAGGGACAATTGCTGCCCATGAAGCGGTCGCAAAACCTGCAATAAAAAAGATAATCCGTGTTGCCACTTGCTCTTTTTTGGCTGGTGGCGTAGTCGGTGTTGTTTCTAATAATTCAGGAGATAGAGTCATTTTATCAATATATTTAGTTTAGTTATTAAATTATCTATGATGAAGAGTATCTAAAAGTGGATCATCTAATATCGGGTGGCGTATTTCCCTTTTCTGTCCATTTCTTCTTATCAGTGCGATGGCCCATTTGTCAGTCTATATAATAATAAAGGTTAAAGGATCAATATGATAGGGTTCTCATGCGAAACCAAAAAAATATTATCTATACTTAGCTATATTGATTTTGAAAAATAGCACGGTATCTCGAATGAGATAGAGATAATCAGTATGGCATTGTGGTTATATGTATTAAATTTATGACTTAGGGAAGTATATTAGGTATTAATAGCGCCTAGTTAAACAAGATTAATCAATTAATGTGTTCGATTACTGTTAGATACAATACAAGTTGATCATTCAGCGTTAAGGCGTGTTTTTAGAAAAAATAGGTCACGACCACTTGCAGCCGTGCCACGAAAATTGTTTCACAATAGAATATCAGAATGCAAAAGTCCCAAGTGCTGACAACAGAATTTAGTCAACAAAATAAAATAATAATATATGATAACGAGTATGCAATATTCAGCATACCTTTATACATTAGCGTTTTCTCAGCATAATGAAATATTAAATTTCATTATGCTTTTACCTAATTTTATTTAGTTGAACTTTATTCAGAAGACAGCATTTTTAGTCCATGTTTAGCGCACTCTGATGTCTATAATCATGTCGTTATATTTTATGATTATAAATACGGTAAAAAATGAAAATAGGCTCTGTTATTTTATTATTAGTGGCTTTTACACTCACGGCTCATGCAGAAAAGGGTCCTGAGTTACAAAAAATTCAGGATAAACAAGGGAAAGAGATACATTACTACATAATAAAGCAAAGCGATAAAACAGCAAAAAACGTATTAGTGTTGATCCAAGGCTCTGATTGCAAAAGTGTTATTAATAACACTAAGATGATAAAAAATTTTGGCGCGGCATTTCCTAATAATGATATTTTACTGGTTGAAAAAACGGGATTAGATAGCCAAGTTGGAAAAAATGAGGATGGAGCATTAGTCGAAAATTGTCCTGTTGATTATATGAAAAATGATTCTCCATTAGAAAGAGCAGAGAATTATTTATTTTTAATTGGGCATTTAAAAAACCATTATCAACATATTATTTTGCTTGGAGGAAGTGAAGGGGCGGTAGTGACAAATTTAATTGTTTCTAACACGGATATGATCCAAGCCTCCATCTCATTGAATGGTGGCGGTCAGTTTTTTATTAACGATGTTATTTATAATATTGAAAAAACATTGCCTAATGAAGAAGTCGCGCAATCTATTGAAGGTTTTAAACAATTCGCTAAATCTGTAATACAAAATAAATTAGATGATAACCAATTTCCGAGTGAACATGGGGAAAAGTGGTGGCGTGAAATGCTAACAGTGAATAACCAAAAACTGCTTCAATCGATAAAAACACCTCACTTAGTGATTCAAACAATGGATGATATCAATGTAGATCCCCATAGTGTTGTGCGAATGATGGGGAAAATTAATAATCCACAGGTATCGTTTAAAACATATCAGGGGTTAGATCACTTTTTCCTCGATCAAGAAGGAAAGTCACAAACAGAATTGATTGTGAAAGATATTAACGAGTGGTATCAAACCATAAACTAACTACTGTTTTAACGCCTCCTCCAAAAAACCTTCCGGGGAGGAGGTTCATTATCAATACGCTAATCAAGATAGTCTGTTAGGCGTTTGCAAAATAAACACCGCCAATCTAATACAGTTTTCACTATTTTTATTTTTTAGTGGCATTGAAACCATGGCAGTTGCTCTTTTTACAGATAAAAAACATAGAAACCTTGTTTTAAATAATGATTAAAAATGGTTGATGTAGGAATGAGTAGCCATCAATCCACTATTCAACAATAAAGCTGTGGTAACGAAAAAGGGGGGTAAACCCTAATTTTTTGTAGATAGATAACCCATCGCTTGATGCCTCAAGAAAACAACGTTCGACCCCATTTTGCGTGCAGGTTTTTAAAGCATGTTTAATCAATAAGGTTGCCAACCCTTGACGCTGATATTGTGTATCTGTACCGATATCGTCTAGGCGAGCCATGCTACCGTTTAAGGTTAGAGTTAACGCACTGACAGGGGTATTGCCATGAAATAATACATAGTGTAGAAGTTGCCCCTTTCGCTGTAAGGCTCTTTGGTGATAACGGATATATTCGTTGATGACTGTTGGATCATCCTCACTGTCAGGGGCTGCAAACGCGGTAATTAATGGCTGTGCCCATTCAGTCAGCTGTTCATTACTTAAGGCAATCCTATAGCCTTCAGGCAGTAAACAGTCAGTATGATCCACCATCTTTGATGAGGTTAGTACCATTGCCGTTGTTTCCCCATCACTTTCATACTGGTTCTTAGTCATAATTGGCGCGAGCTGTGGCAACACTTTTTCATGTACGACAAGGACATAAGGTTTTTTTTGTTCAAAAAACAGTGCACTGCCTGCTTTAAAATCAGCGATTGATGCGCCGGAGTGTAAGTAGATAAAACTAAAGGCGGGAATAGGAAGTTCAGAGAAATATGCGATAGCTGTATCACTGATGCTTACGGTATTTTTGCAAATTCCTGACCAGAAATGACGCTCTTGTTGATAAAAACACAGCTCATTATTTTTCATTCAATTATCTCATTTATCAGTCTTATTATCCTAAAAGCCAGTCTACAAGAAGCGGATTTTCCTTAATAGCGTGCCTCACCAATAGCGCATTTTTAGACCTATAATTTTGCTATTCTGTACAGTGGATCTGAAAAATACTATACTCCCCCTATGTATATGATGGATGACTAACGATGCCACATTCACCAAAAGAAAAAAAAGCGGTTCTGACTCGGGTCAGGAAATTAAAAGGACAACTGCTGGCACTGGAATCGGCTCTAGAAGATGAAGTGGAGTGCAGTGCTGTGTTGCAGCAAATTGCGGCAATTAGAGGAGCGGTCAATGGGTTGATGGCGGGGGTTTTAGAGAGCCATCTACGAGAAGGATTACAGGAGTCTGCAACTACGCAGAGCCAAAAAGAGTCAGTTGATGACGCTATTTCTCTTATTCGAACATACCTGCGTTAAAAATAAGGAATCAATATGAAATCACGTGCAGCGGTCGCATTTGGGCCTGGGGAACCACTGAAAATTGTTGAAATTGATGTGATGCCACCTAAGGCGGGAGAAGTATTAGTAAAAATTAGTCATACCGGTGTTTGTCATACTGACGCATTTACCTTATCAGGGGATGATCCTGAAGGCTTATTTCCTGTTGTGTTAGGCCATGAAGGGGCAGGTGTCGTGGTTGAGGTCGGGGAAGGTGTCACAAGTGTAAAACCAGGTGATCACGTGATCCCTTTATATACGGCAGAGTGTGGCGAATGTGTATTTTGTCAATCAGGTAAAACAAACTTGTGTGTATCCGTTCGCGCAACACAAGGTAAAGGTGTTATGCCAGATGGTACAACCCGCTTTTCTTATAATGGCCAACCGCTCTACCATTATATGGGATGCTCTACTTTCAGTGAATATACCGTGGTTGCAGAGGTGTCATTAGCGAAAATTAATCCAGAAGCCAATCACCAAGAGGTATGTCTATTGGGTTGCGGAGTCACAACGGGGATCGGCGCGGTACATAATACAGCTAAAGTTCAAGAAGGCGATTCTGTTGCAGTGTTTGGCCTAGGGGGTATTGGCCTTGCCGTTATCCAAGGAGCAAGGCAAGCAAAAGCAGGGCGTATTATTGCAATTGATACTAATCCTGCAAAATTTGAGTTAGCGCGCCAATTTGGTGCGACAGATTGTTTGAACCCTAACGATTTTGATAAGCCGATTCAGCAAGTCCTTATTGAAATGACAGAATGGGGTGTTGATCATACCTTTGAATGTATTGGTAATGTTAATGTGATGAGAGCTGCGCTAGAGAGTGCGCATCGTGGTTGGGGTCAATCCATTATCATTGGTGTTGCAGGTGCAGGACAAGAAATCTCGACGCGTCCGTTCCAACTGGTAACAGGGCGTTCATGGCGAGGAACGGCATTTGGCGGTGTAAAAGGTCGCAGCCAACTTCCAGGAATGGTCGAAGATGCCATGAAAGGGGATATTGAGTTAGCGCCTTTCGTGACTCATACACTGCCTCTGGAAAAGATTAATGAAGCCTTTGACTTAATGCATGAAGGTAAATCCATTCGTACAGTGATCCATTACGATTAATTGTCCGCAAGCCCGAGATGTCGGGCTTATCTTACATTCAAATTGATAAGGAGATTGTATGGAAAGGATTGAACGTCACGCCTGTTTTGGCGGCTGGCAAGATGTCTATCAGCACCATTCTACCGTATTGAATTGCGATATGAGGTTTGCGGCTTTTTTACCTTCTGAGGCAGCGAACAAACAATACCCGGTTATTTACTGGTTATCGGGTTTAACTTGTAATGAACAAAACTTTATTACAAAAGCTGGCGCACAGCAGTTTGCAGCAGAGCATGGTGTTATTTTGATCGCACCTGATACCAGCCCTCGAGGTGAACAGGTTGCTGATGATGAGGCATATGATTTAGGGCAAGGTGCAGGGTTCTATTTAAATGCAATAAGAGAACCCTGGGTTAGCCATTATAAAATGTATGACTATATTGTCTCCGAACTGCCCGCATTGGTCGAAGCGAACTTACCCGCCAATGGTAAACGTGCCATTTGTGGGCATTCTATGGGGGGACATGGTGCATTGATGATTGGCCTACGTAACTCAGACCGTTACTGTAGTTTATCGGCTTTTGCGCCAATCGTTGCTCCCACACAAGTACCATGGGGGCAAAAGGCATTTTCTGCTTATCTAGGTGAGGATAAATCGCTTTGGTCTCGCTATGATACCATCAATTTATTGAATGAGGCGCAATCGACACCACCGATGTTGGTTGATGTGGGAACGGCAGATCCTTTTTACCAAGAACAATTACAACCTGAATTATTTGATGAAGTGTGCAATCGTAAACGCCATAATTTCACATTGAATTTACGTGAAGGCTATGACCACAGCTATTATTTTATTGCTAGCTTTATTGGTGATCATATTGCATTTCATGCACGTTATCTTAAGTCGTAATTATCGGTTGGTGATGAAATTGTCATCACCAACCCCTATTTTTTATACAGGGATTTGATGTGAATACAGTGCCAGACACAATCACGTTTTATGAGCGGCTGCTACCTTTGGTTATCTCAGGTAAAAAAGTCATTACTATTCGTGATCAACATGAAAGCCATTACGTACCGCACTCAGTTGTTAAGGTGTTTGCTCTTGAAACGGGGAAGTACTATACGGATATAGAAATCCTCTCTGTTGAACCGATCGATTACGATGATATTTCGGAGTATCACGCAACACAGGAGGCGATGACGCTGGATAATTTAAAAAGCCTTATTCGTGAAATTTATCCAACAGAGCAATCACTGTTTGTTATCCATTACCGTTTAGTGGAATAGGATTAATTGAACGAAAAGATTGAGATAGCTTTATTTTTAAGCACATGTTTGGAGGGCAATTAAATGGTATTGAGGAGAGGCTATTTAAGGAAAAAGCCCCTCATACCGTGGTTAAAAATTATTTTTGGCGTGCGGCGACGCGTTTTTTCATATCATTGAGTCGCTGCATCAAGGCTTCGATTTCTTCAGAATAAACGTCAGTAAACTCTTTATCGAGTACAGTGATTTCATCATCATAGACTTCGACAAAGGCACCATCTTTGCGAACACCCCATACATGATTACCGTCACCATAGATTGTGAGTAAAGGGAGAACATCTGTGATTTCAAAACGCTCAACAAGCTGTTTATAAGCTTCTAAAATACTTGCCCATTCAGGGAGATCATCGGTATCTATACCAAGGATCACTACACCACAATGGAATGTCCATGCAGGAGCCACATCAAATAATTTTGCTTCAGGCCATACAGACTCTTTGGCCATAATGCATAGCCCATTGGTTTTCATTGAGAATGTGGCGAATTCTTCAGGAATTTTAATCCCCGTTGATGTCTCAATAAAAGAGACAGCTTCTGCCGTTGGTGGAACTGAGGCAACGGCGTGAAATTCTTCTTTATTGATGGGCTTTAATGCCTTCCAAATTTGCTCATGAAATTGTTCTGGCGTCATGACAAGCTACTCCTTTCTCTATGATTTGTCGCGCAAATTTTATTATATAAAAAACAGAAATCATGTAGGCAAGTTCCGAATGACCCATCGTCGCAATAAGCTCCCTTTTACTTGAGTGAAAATGTGGTTTTCATTATCGTCCACTAAGCAAACTAGATTACTTTCCCCATAATAAACTCAAGGCTTTGTTGAGTATGGCGGGTAAATATAACCTCTTTGAGTTTATGCATGCCATTTGCTTGATAAAAACTGAGCGCCGAGTGGTTATCAGCGAGAACATCTAACCATAATAGGGTATCACCATGCTGCTTAGTCAGAGCTTCAATCTGCTTAAATACGAGGGAGCCATTGCCTTGCCCCGTTTGGCTAGGTAAAAAGTAGAGCTTATTGAGTTGGGTTCCCTGAATTGTTTCATCAGGGATAGTGGAATGGTAAGTTAATTTGACTAACCCGATAGGTTGGGAATTCTCAATCACAAACCACTCAATATTCGATTGCTGCATGTCACTTATAATTTTAAAGGGAGAGTATTCATGATAAACATAGCTGGCTAGCTCATCTGCATTTTTCCATCGCTTTGCAAAGTGATAGAGGTAGCTTTCCATGCCTATCTTATAGAGTAATTGTGCGTCTTGTTCTGTCGCTTTTCGGAGTATGATTTTCATAAATATATTATTTTTCAGATTGTTAATATTATAAGTACATCATAGCAAGCATTTCTTCATCATCTTCATCTAACCCAATCTCTTGAAAACCAAATGATGAGTAAAATGATTTTGCGACGCTATTTTTAGGGTTATAGCAAATTTCAATGGCTTGCAATGAATTATCTTGCTTAATTTCTGCTAGGGCTAACGCCATTGCTTGACGGCCAATACCATGATTTTGATGTGACTTATCAATCATAAAGCGCCAAATAGCAACGGTGTTATCTGATTTCGGTACCCACATAAAAAAGCCTACGGGGGTATCACCCAGATAAATGCCTCTAGTGACATACTCCTTATTATATGCTGCTTCAAGCAGAGACCATGTATTTGAAGCAACAAAATCTTCTTGTTCTTCAAACACCTCAAGTAATGATATTGCTTCGTAATTTTCTTTGGTTATTGTACGTAATTGAAGATTCATCTTTGCCTCCCATATCGAATAATTAGTCTATACAACTCATTATTCAATGCCTACAGAAACGTCCGTATAGCGCATTTTTGGCGCGAAAAAAGAGTGAGGAGATGAACAGGTTGGCTGATTGACGGTGTTTAACCATGGCGCTTCTTATTTGTTTAAGAAGCGTAAATCTAGGTGAATACCGCTGATTTATAGATCAATTGATGTTGGGAACGTTGTTTTGCATAGGGGATATGAAGGGGATTATCAGCCTAAGTCAATCGCGGTAAATGAGAAGACGGCTCACAATAGCATGAGCCGTTTTTAATTATTGATTAACTATTTTGTTGATTTCGGGATAAGCAAATAGGGCTGGTGCGCCCCCTGTATGCACAAACAGAACCGGCGTTTTTTCATTTGAGTTTTCTAAATAATCGATTAAACCAGCCATTGCTTTGCCTGTATAAACAGGATCTAACAAAATTCCCTCACTGCGAGCCAGTAGGGTGATAGCGTTTAGGCCTGCTTGATTTGGCATGCCATACATAGGTTCAAAGAATCCATCCCAGAGCGCTATTTCTGGCGTTTTTAAAATAGCGAGTAGTTCAGCTAATTCCCGCTGTATTTTTTCAACTTTTGGTGCCTGATCTTGCTTAAAGCGTGACACTGTCACGCCTATAACTTGAGAGTGAGGTAACAGCTCTTGTAGGCCGATAGCCAGACCTGCATGGGTGCCCGCGCTGCCCGAAGCCACAATGACTTTATCAAACTCCACTTCTAAAGGCTTTTGTTGAGCAATTTCGATGGCACATTGAACATAGCCAAGAGCGCCAAGGGCATTAGAGCCACCGACAGGAACAATATAAGCATCTTCTAATGCTAATGTTTGAATGAGTTCTTCCATTTGAGCTTGAGGGTCGGTTAAAGCCTCACACATGACAGATTCAGCCCCAAATAGATTGGTCAGCAATTTATTGCCGTTATGCAAAAAATTAGGGTCGTCACTTTGTATAGGGTTCTCCAGTAAAGCAATACATCTTAGCCCATACATAGCCGCAACTGCCGCCGTTTGGCGCACATGATTAGATTGAATTGCACCTGCGGTAACAATCACTTTTGCCTTTTTCTCTAATGCGTCAGCAATAAGAAACTCTAATTTTCGTAGTTTGTTTCCTCCCATCGCGAGAGGCGAAATGTCATCACGTTTAATAAAGATCTCACGACCATATACACGAGATAAGTTTTCAAGTCGTTCAAGGGGAGTCGAGCTTTTGTTCAAACTCAACTTGGTAAATTGGGCTAGTTTTTGTTGTAGTGACATGTCAACTTCCTCGGAAACTAATGTGAAAAACCTAAGTATAGATAAATAGCGAGTACCATACTTGCAGTGACTAATGCATAGGGCATTTGTGTTCGAATATGCTCAATATGATCACAATCTGTCGCCATTGACGCGACGATCGCATCAGCGGAAATGGGTGAGGTCATATCACCAAAGATTGATCCAGAAATGGCGGCACCTATCATATATTCAATAGGCATACCGACGGATATCCCTAGCTGCACGCCAATAGGGATCATAATGGCAAAGGTGCCCCATGAAGTTCCTGTTGCCAACGACATAATGGCGCTAATGATAAAAACAAAGCCAATAGAGAAGCCGGGAGCCATCACCCCTTGTGTGACGCTGGCAATATAAGTCCCTGTATTTAGCTCCGCTGAAACATTCCCCATTAAAAAGGCTAAGATCATAATTGAGCTGATTTTTAGCATATTGGCATAGCCAATGAATAATTCTTGAAAGAAATGCTCAATATTGAGCAATCGACGCCCAATAAACCAGCAAAAAGAGACAGCTGTACCAAACATGACTCCCCAATAAACGGACGTTGAGCCACTTCCTTTACTAAAATCACCATCACCAGTGATATACAAGGCAACGGGAACCATTAATACAGTTGAAAGGATAGGAATGAAAAAGTTCAAAACGGAGTGAGCATTGGGATGATCAATAATATCCGTTTCGTCATCTGCGTCATGCTGCTGAGAATCGGCTTCCACGGTATGATTAGCCTGATATCGCATCTCAGCCTTTTTCATTGGGCCCCAAGATATATTCGTGAATACGTAGAATAAAATAGTGGCAAGCGACAACCAAGCCATCAAATTATAACCGATTGATTTAATCAAAATATCAAAAGGTTCACCAGTGATAAGCCCTTGTGAGATCTGGACGCCAATTAATCCCATAATCACTGCCCCCCAACCGTTGATAACCGCGGAAGAGCAAACAGAAACACAAGCGGTTTGGATGATATAAGACATTTTTTCCGGTGCGACGGCGTATTTGCGTGCGAGGTTTTTAGTCGAAGCGCCTGCGACTAGCTGATTAATGGAGCTTTCTATGAAAATTAATGAGGTGATCAAAATAGCCAAAAGTTGAGTGGTGACTCGGTTTTTGACTAGCTGTGTCCGATTGGAAAGTAGTTGGACTAATGCGCGAACGCCTCCCGTGACTACAACTAAGCGCATAATTCCACCAATCATCACCATAAAGACTATCGTGCGTGTATTTCCCGGTGATGCGAAGGTATCAATAACGCCATCGACAGTTCCTTTGATCCCAAGCAATATATTGTGGTCATGAATAACGGTAAAGCCGACCAAGATCCCTAGCATGAGCGAAAGCATGACTTGGCGGGTGAGGATCGCCAACAGAATAGTGACGATGGGAGTAATAACTGTCCAAATACCATAATCTTGCATGTGGTTACCTATTTGCAATGAATTTTTTATTTTAAAATTATAATTATCGAAAAATCATAGCACTGATAGGTAAGATTAATGAATAGATAACTGTTTATTCGCAGCGTTTTGTAACAAAAAAGTCGGCATGAATCGACCGGAAGTGTATAAAAATGATAGTTATAGGCAAAAGAGCCATTAGGCAATAGCTCTTTTACTGTTGTTTATGAACAAAGAAATTATGTGCGGTTTTTCCATTCTTGATAAGTGATCCGACTTATTTCTTCAATTTTCGTTTCACCTATTAATTCCATGTATTTGGGTTCAAGGGTGCCGTAATGGGTTAATCCGCATTTTTCTTGAACGGCTTTAGATTGCAGATTGCCTTGAAAATAACCACTCCATAAGTTCTCTAATTTTAAATCGGCAAATCCGTGGCGAATGATCTCGCGAACCGCTTCAGGGATTAAGCCTCGCCCCCAGAATGGCACTCCTATCCAATAACTGATTTCAGCATCGTTTTTTCCGATAGGTAATTGGCTATCAGCCTGCATGGATAGACCAATTAAACCAATAGCACGGTTATCTTCTTTTAAAGCGACAGCATAAACTTCGTCACGCATAAACATCGTTTTGATGATGGAGCGGCTTTCTTCAACACTTTTATGAGGGGGCCAACCCGCGATAGGTCCAACACGTTCATCTTTCGCGTATTCATACAAGTCGTTAGCATCGCTTTCTTGCCAAGGGCGCAAAATTAGCCTTTCAGTATAAAGTTTCATCGAGATTTTCCTTATTGTTTTCTAGATACTGCCTATTTTAGGTATTTTTGTGATAGAAATAAGCGCAAAACCTCGTTACTTTAGGTACTTTTGCCAACACATTATCCATATTGACGCTCACAGAGGGCCTGCATGCTGAACTCATTTAATCACCGATATTGTGTACCTCATGTTATAAGCAAGGGGGAGACAACGTTGGTAAGATCACAGTTAACGCCACTTGTACCAACCTATGTCGCCGTATTGATTTGTAAAAGAGGAAGAGCCGTTTTTAATATTAATTTTAAAAAATATGTCGTAAAAGCAAATGACATCATTGTGTTGTATGACGATACGTTTGTCATGGTGCAACAGTGTTCAGGGGCTTCTCTGTTTGATTATTTTTTACTTGAAAAGGATTTTGCAGTTGATGTCGCTTTTCAGTTACCAAATCCACTGTTTGCATTTTTTAATGCGTCACCGGTGCTATCTGTGGAGCAAGCTGATTTGGCTGCGTTACAGCAATGGCAAGCGTTATTCGATTTTATTATTCAACAACAGGGCGAATACGTAACGACCATGTTATGCCATCATGTGCAAAATTTCTTTCTATTGATAGCCAATAAAATGCCACCAACACCCCTTAAACAAAAAGCACAACAAAGCCGTAAAGAACAGTTGTGCTGGCGTTTTTGGGATATGATCACACAGTATTGTAAAGAGCATCGAGACGTCCAATTTTATGCACGGAAATTAGCCGTCACACCATTTTATTTGTCTCAAATCACCAGCGATTTTTTTAATGATACCCCAAAGGCGTTGATTGATAGGCAAGTTGTGCTCGAAATCAAAGCGTTGTTAGGTGGTGGAGATAAATCAATCAAAGAAGTGGCGGCGCAACTCAACTTTGAGGACACCTCTTATCTCTGTCGATATTTTAAACGGCATACAGGGCTAACCTTATCTAATTTTAAAAAAGGTCATCGTCGTGATGTTACTGACTAATCAGCTTGTCTCAATCTGCGTGCCATGCTTTTTCACAAAATCAATAAAACAGCGTAACCTAGGTGAAACCGCTTGGTTGCGATAGTAAACAGCATGAATAGGTTGTTTTACCTCATCGGTCTGTTCAGTTAGAACCTGCACTAATTGGCCATTTGCGAGTGCCTCATAGCTAACGAAATCAGAAGAAAGTAAGATCCCACAGCCTTGAACCGCTAAGTGGAATAACACTTCACCGCTGGCTGCGGCAATATCTGGCGTTATTTTAAGTGGTGTGCCATCTGCCATTTTTATCGGCCAAATATTTAATGTTTCCGGAGCAGTAAAACCTAGCAAACGATGGTGAATTAAATCATCAACGCAGCTGGGAACACCATATTTTTTGAGATAAGCAGGGCTAGCAAGTAGCCGTTTTTGACTATAACCAATTAATGTTGCATTTAATGATGAATCTTTTAGAGAGCCGATCCGAAAGGCGACATCTGTTTTTTTCTCTAATAGGTTAGTAAACCCTTCAAAATTAGTAATTTCTAACTCAATTTGTGGGTACTGCTCACTAAATAATGGGAGCAAAGGTGCTATTACACGGGTTAAAAAAGGCGTCGACGCATCAATACGCAACTTCCCAGATGGAATGGTTTGACGTGCTGATAACATCTCTTCGGCTTCTTGAGCAAGCTGGACTATCTCTCGCGCCTTTTGCAAAAATGCTCCCCCTTCATCACTGAGTTTAATTTTACGTGTTGTGCGATAAATCAGGGTTGTTTGTATTTTTTCTTCAAGCCTAAGAAGGGTACGACTAACTGTTGATATTGTCATATTCAACTGTTCTGCCGCTGCGGTAATAGAGCCGCAGTCAACCACGCTAATAAATACTTGCAACTCTTCAAAGGTCATTTTCATTTTTGCAATTCCGGCAAAAGTTTTTCTCACCTTAACGGCTTTTTCATGACACATCAATATGAAAAGATCACGCCACTTTAGTGTACTCAATAAAAAATAAGTATTTATTAGCAAGGTCTATTTATGAGAATCAATGTCGCACTTTTTGCATTATCGATAGGTGCATTCGCTATCGGCGTAACTGAATTTTCCCCGATGGGGATGTTGCCTTATATTGCCAGCAATTTGGATGTGGCTATTCCTTCTGTCGGATCAATTGTGATTATTTACGCGTTAGGTGTCATGATTGGTGCTCCTATAATGACATTGGTATTAGTTAAATATCGCCCTAAATACGCACTGATCTTACTTATGTCTATATTTACCATAGGTAATTTATTATCTGCGATGTCACCTGATTTAGTGACGCTGTCACTTTCTCGATTGGTGACTAGCTTAAATCATGGTGCATTTTTCGGGTTAGGGGCAATGGTTGCCGCGAGTGTTGTTCCTCCTGGTAAGCAAGCTAGTGCAATCGCTGCGATGTTTATGGGGTTAACGATCGCCAATATAGGTGGAGTACCTTTGATGACAAAACTGACCCAAGTCATAGGGTGGCGACAGGCTTTTTTGGTCATTTCAGGGTTAGGCGTTATCACACTCATTAGTTTAGTCTTGGCGTTACCTCGCCATTTAAAGGGTCAAGTTGTCAACGTTCGGGCTGAATTGCGTATTTTACGAAAACCCCAAGTGATGTTAGGCATGTTAAGTACGGTGTTAGGAGCTAGTGCGATGTTTACCTTGTATACTTATGTCGCACCGATGTTAATGCAATTTATTGATGCTTCTGACTCAATGATCACACTAATGCTGGTGATTATCGGTGTCGGTTTTTCTATCGGTAACTATCTTGGTGGGCGATTTGCGGATCGCACTTTATATGGAACATTGTTTGTGTTCTTTGGCATGTTGGCCTTAAGTATGGTTATTTTCCCAATGATAGGTACGACAACAATAGGTGCCGGACTAGGGTTAGCCCTGTGGAGTATTTTTAGTTTTGGCATTGTTCCCCCTTTGCAAATTTTAGTCATGAAAGCCGCGGTTGGGGCGCAAGCGTTAGCATCTTCGGTGAATGTAGGCGCTTTTAACCTCGGTAATGCGATTGGTGCAGCGATTGGGGCTAGCGTATTATCATTCGGCTACAGTTACTCAACGGTGAGTTATATGGGAACGTTAGTCGCATTATTAGGTATTGTGGTTTTATGGTTGAAAGTACGTCAAAACTTACGAAAAGAAAGTACTCAGCCAGCGGTCTGCATCTGTGACTAATGCGACTAAAAAGCAAGAGATGGAGTTTGTTGCTGCCTTATTTAACGAATAATGGCGGCAACACACGATAGAAATGGAGTATGACTATGGCAACAGTAAACAAATGGTTAAGTGATGAAGCACGTTGGCAAGCGATTGTTGCCCGCGATAAAGCCGCGGATGGTCATTTTGTTTATGGTGTCCGTACTTCACGCATTTACTGCCATCCGTCAGCCGCGGGGCGTTTACCGAAACGAGAGAATATCGAGTTTTTTGATAACGAACAACAGGCGTTAGATAAAGGCTACCGGCCCGGTAAACGTAGCACGAAAGAGGCTGCTCAACTTGAACAATTTTACCAAGAAAAAATTGCACAAGCCTGCCGCTATATAGAACAAAGCGGTACGTCAGTGAAACTCGATGATATTGCCGCTTTTGTGGGGATCAGTCGCTATCACTTTCATCGCTTATTCAAAGCTCAAACAGGGCTTACCCCAAAAGCTTATGCTGATGCTTACCGGCATGGGAAGCTGCGTCAGCAATTACAGCAGCAATCGCGTATTACTGATGCGATTTATGATGCTGGATTTAGTTCAGATAGCCGTTTTTATGAAACCTCGGCAGAGCGCTTAGGCATGACGCCAACAGCATGGAAAACTGGTGGCGAGGGAGCAAAAATCTACTTTGCATTAGCCATGTGCTCATTAGGCGATATTTTAGTGGCGCAAAGTTCAGTCGGGGTCTGTGCTATTTTGTTGGGCGACGATCCTGAAAAACTGCTCAAAGACTTACAAGATAAGTTTCCTCATGCTGAATTAATCGGGGGAGATAGTGAGTTTGAAACGTTGGTTGCACAAGTAATCGGTTTTGTTGAAGCACCCGAAATTGGATTAAATTTACCCTTAGATATTCGCGGTACAGCATTTCAGCAACGTGTTTGGCAAGCATTGCGCACTATCCCTGTTGGCACAACGGTCAGTTACAGTGATATAGCTAAACAGATAGGTCATCCAAAAGCGGTAAGAGCGGTTGCCGGCGCTTGTGCGGCAAATATGCTGGCTGTGGCAATTCCTTGCCATCGAGTGGTGCGAAATGATGGCGCTTTGTCCGGTTATCGCTGGGGTATTGCACGTAAACGTCAGTTGTTGGATAAAGAAGCGGTGAATAAATGATTCGTTTAACAAATAATCACAACGCAAAATTGTTTGCCATAATTATATCTCGTTAACACTTTTTCAACCTAATATGGGCAAATGACCTATTGTGACTATCGTTCGTTTTGTATGTTTTGCTTCATTCTAAGCAACATATTGAAAGGAATTTAAGATGGTCACAAGTATCTATAAAGATTTATCTCTAGCGCCGGCTGGCGAACAAAAAATTGCTTGGGTACGTGCTCATATGCCGCTATTGCGTGCTTTAGAAGCTCGCTTTAGTAAAGAGAAGCCTTTTGCGGGCAAACGCATTGCATTATCTATCCATTTAGAAGCGAAAACCGCTTATCTTGCTCAAGTTTTTGCCGCTGGCGGTGCGAAAGTATCGGTGACTGGTAGTAACCCTATGTCGACTAAGGACGATATCGTAGCGGCATTAGTGAAAAGTGGTATCAATACATTTGCAATTCATGGTGCTAGCGCCGAAGAATACCAACAATTTGTAAAAGAGACACTGGCATGTGAGCCTCATATCGTTATCGATGATGGTGGCGATTTAGTGCATGAATTACACAGTGTTTATCCTGAATATGCAGGTCATGTTATTGGCGCTTGTGAAGAAACAACTACTGGCGTGTTAAGGGCGATGGCTCGTGAAAAAAGCCATGAGCTAAATTTCCCGGTGATCTCCATTAATGGGGCGCAGTCTAAGCATCTCTTTGATAACCGTTATGGTACAGGGCAATCTACGTTTGATGGCATTATGCGCACAACTAACCTAGTGATTGCGGGTAAAAAAGTGGTTGTTGCGGGTTATGGCTGGTGTGGTAAAGGCTGTGCGATGCGTGCAAAAGGCCTTGGTGCTGAAGTCATTATTACTGAAATCGACCCAATCAAAGCGCTTGAAGCGAAGATGGATGGTTTTGAAGTCATGACGATGGAAGCCGCAGCACCACTAGGTGATATTTTTGTGACCGCAACGGGTTGCTGTGATGTGCTGACTGAGGTGCATTTCAGTTTAATGAAAGAAGGGGCGATCATTAGTAATACCGGACATTTTGAAGACGAAATTAACCTTAATGCGTTGCAAGAATTGTGTGTGAGTACCTATGAAGCACGTCAAAATATTGAAGCCTACTGCTTGAAAAATGGTCGTACCGTTTATTTGTTGGGGCGTGGAGCACTGGTCAATATCGCTTGTGCCGATGGTCATCCAGCAGAAATTATGGATATGAGTTTTGCTTTACAAGCCTTAGGCGCAGAATATCTACTCAAACATGCGCTGGATAAAAAAGTGTATGCTGTTTCCGATGAAATCGACAGTGAAGTGGCGCGATTAAAATTACAAGATATGGGTGTTTCCTTCGATACTCTCAGTGATAGGCAGTACCAGTATTTAAATGCCTTTGAACTGAAATAAAAGTTAAAAGTAGGCGGAGGACGCTGATGTCGATACTGAATAGCCTTTTAGGTATTGCTGTCATATTATTGGTTGCATACCTTTGTTCTAACAACCGCCGTAGGATAAGCCTACGGCTCGTTTCCATCGCACTATTAATGCAATTTACTTTTGCATTTTGTATGTTATATCTGCCAGCTGGCAAGCGCGTTATGATGTGGATGGCGGATAAAGTCACCGCATTATTAGACTATACACAAACAGGCACACAATTTTTGTTAGGGGGCTTAGCCACTGACAAAATGTTTGATCTGCTTGGTGCCGATGGGTTTATTTTTGTATTTAAAGTACTACCTGTACTGGTGTTTTTATCTGCACTATCGGCCTTACTGTTTCATGTAGGTATTATGCAGAAACTGATCATCTTGATTGGTGGAGCATTACACCGTTTGCTTGGAACATCACGAGCGGAATCAATGTCTTCAGCTGCAAATATTTTTTTAGGGGTGACGGAAGCGCCGTTAGTGATCCGCCCTTATTTAAAATATTTATCCTCTTCAGAATTTTTCACCATTTTGGTTGGGGGAATAGCCTCAATTGCGGGAACCGTGTTACTTGGTTACGCCCAGTATGGCGTGAAAATTGAGTATTTACTGGCGGCTTCCTTTATGTCGGCCCCAGCAGGATTACTGTTTGCGAAATTGTTTTACCCTGAAACTAAAGAGAACAGTGATAAATATACAACGGTCAGCTCCATGAAAGGCGAAAAATCTGAATACCGTAATAGCATTGATGCGGTAACTCAGGGGGCTAGCGTCGGGGTTAGTATGGCGTTGAATATTGCGGGTATGCTCTTGGCTTTGTTAGCTATTATTGCAATGTTCGATGGCATAATGATGTGGGCAACTAGCTTTACTGGTTATGAAATTTCGCTCACCCAGTTGATTGGTTGGCTATTTTCACCGATAGCATGGCTGTTAGGCGTTGATTGGAATGAAGCTCAGTTCGCAGGGCAGTTATTAGGCCAGAAAGTATTATTCAATGAATTTATTGCATATGCTAATCTACAGCCTTATTTAGATGGTTCTATTTTGCCAGCGACAGGCGAAGCATTGAGCGTTAAGACACAAGTGATCCTCTCGTTTGCTCTGTGTGGTTTTACTAACATAGGTACAATAGGGATTGCGATAGGTGGCATCGGTGCGATGTGTCCTGAACGTCGTGGTGAATTGACGAGTATTGCATTCAAAGCATTTGGTGCGGCTATTTTGGCGAACTTAATGAACGGTGCTATAGCAGGGCTAATTTTAGGTTAATCATAGTGATGGGTGGCAGGTATGATGGATGAAACTCCTTTTCGCGAGTTGTGGCTAAAGTTCAGTGAACAAGAGCTACTTCCCGATGTTGATTGGTTATTTCGTCATGCGCCACCCTCAGTCAAAAATACCTTTTGTACCATTCATTTACAAGAAGGGTACAAACTGATCCATCAAGGCACAGAAAACCAATACACCTATATTATCATTGAAGGTGAGTTTGTGGTGAACAAACTCGCTGATAGTGGTAAAGAGCTCGCTTTAACATTCTGTTATAAAGGTGAATTTCTTGGTGAGATGGAAGCATTGTGCCAGCAAAAACATTATCGCTATGATGTGATTGCATTAACGGACGCACGAGTGATCCGTATCCCATCTGATAGTTTTTTAGTTTGGTTATCTCAAGACCACCGCTTATCCATTCTTTTAAATCGACAATTGGCGAAACGCTCATTAATTAATGGAGAACAACGATTGATGACCGCCGTTGATTCCATTGAAAAGAACTTGCTGTACATTTTAACGCAACTATCGAGCCACCAAATTCGTTTACCGAGAGAGACGTTAGCCGCAATTTTAGGTACTTCACGTCGCCATTTGGATAAAGTTTTATTTAAGTTGAAAGAACAAGGTATCATACAGCAAGAAGGCCACATCATTTTATTAGCTCCGCGTTAATTAAGGAAAGCTATCACTATTTCATGACTGAAAATAACATCATGAATTAAAAGGATAGCTTCTTATAACATAGCGTAATCGATCGTTTTATTTATCGAGTATAGGAAAAATAAAAATAATTTAAGCTTTTTACACTTAGGGTTAACTATAATTAAGAATCAATAAACTTTTATAGATAACATTAATATGAAAATGCTTTTTTGTTTATCCTATTGATAATTATTGATTTTTATATTTTTTGGTTTTTATATTTTTCAAATTTCTTTCTGGTTTTAAAGTGATAATAAATCGCTTTTATTGGATTGGTTAATTTTTTCAATATCCAAACGATAGGCTCTATTAAAATTAATTTAGAATAAGGTTTACCACCTTTGTTATGTTCATATTCCATATAACCCCCTTGTACCTTTAAATTTACAATTAGGTTTGCATAGAGAATAATCATAAAAAAGTGACAGATAGCGTTTTTTGCATAATACAGATCAAATATGGGTAGTTTTGTATTACATTAATGCGATATGCAAACGGTTAAGGGCTGAATGATGTTACTGTACAAACAGATCGCGCAGACATTACAGGAAAAAATTCATCGAGGAGACTTTTTAAGTGGTGAAAAACTTCCTTCAGTGAGGGAGATAGGGCGTGAACATGAGGTCAGCTTAACAACAGCGCAGCTTGCTTATCGTGAGCTAGAAAAAATGCAACTGATCTATGCGGTACCTAAATCAGGCTATTTTGTTATTCCAAACAAAACCGAGGCTCTACTGCCTAAGGCGGTAAATTACATACAAAAACCAGTACATATCGCTCAATGGAACCCAACTATTGATTTTTTACGCGTAGAAGAGCGCGATAATATCACTTCATTATCTTGCGCGGTTCCGAATATCGATAACAAAACATTAGAGCCGCTGTGGCAAGAAATGAATATGCTCAGCCGTCGTAAAAATCGCTTAATGTTAGAGTATGATTGCTTACAAGGATTGCCAGCATTGCGTGAGCAAATTCATCATATTTCTGATCATAAAACCCTGTTTACGCCTGACGATATCGTGACGACGACAAGTGGTCATCAAGCATTATCGCTGTCTATTCAAGCATCGACGCAAGGCGATGATGTGATAGCGGTAGAATCACCGACATTTCCTGGTTTATTGCAGACACTGTATGGATTAGGCAGAAGAATTATTGAAATCCCAACAGATCCACAGACAGGGATCAAATTAGAACGGGTACAAGAGGCTTTTCATCGTTGGTCAGTAAAAGCTATTGTGGTAACACCGACTTGCAATAACCCTATGGGCTGCTCCATGCCTGAAACACATAAGCAGCAGCTATTGCAACTGGCAACTCAATATGGCGTGACGATCATTGAAAATGACATTCTTGCGGGATTAGCGTATGAATATCCGCGCCCATCGACGATCCAATCATTGGATAGTGATGGGCAGGTGATCCTTTGTAGTTCATTTTCTAAAACAATCGCCCCAGGGGTGCGAACAGGATGGGTGATACCCGGAAAATATAAAGAAAAAGTCATGCACTTAAAATATTTGTCTCACTGTTCGGGAGAAATATTTATGCAGCAAGTTATGGCTAACTTTTTACGTGATGGGCACTATTTCCCACATCTACGCGCTATGCGCCAACATTATAGTGAGCTGCAATGCCAGTATCGAGAACTAGTGGAAAGTCACTTTCCGCCAATGACACGGATTTCTCGACCACAAGGGGGCTTTTCATTATGGGTTGAGCATCCTCCGGTGGATAACCGTAAATTAATGGATGTTTTACAGCGCAATAAAGTGATTGTGCTAACAGGAGAGCACTTTTCATCTGATGGATGCTTTACACATCATTTACGTATTAACTACGCATTGCCGTTGATCCCAAGGCGTCTTAATGGAATAAAGATATTGGGGGAAACATTAAAATTAACCCGTTTATAATTAAAGGTATTATGGTGTTTTTATTGATGAAAGGGCACCATAATGCCTCTTGACGAGCGCGTCGATGTTTTATAAGATCTAAACATCTAGTTAGCTTCAAACATTCATATCTTATTTCCTGATACCACTTTTTAACTTCTTGTTTTAATCCATTTTAATTTTATTCCCCATCGCCCTTAACACCTATCTGTGACCTTGTGTTCACGGAAGGGCTGTCTATTATTCAAGAGAATTATTATGCAACCATATCGTTACTTATTATGGGTACTTGCTACGGCGGTTTACCTAGTGGGTACTACTGAATTTATGTTATCTGCAACATTAACACCGCTGGCTGAGGTTTTTTCGGTCAGTAGCGCACAAGCATCATGGCTAATTTCAGCTTATGCGCTGACTTATGCGGTTACAGCACCAGTGATAGGTTATTTTTCTGATCGCATCGATCGGCGAAAGTTATTGTTAGTAGCCATGTTTCTATTTGCGATAGATAGCCTAGCTATCATTGTTTCTCCGAACTTCACTATCGCAATGTTCTTCCGTATTTGTGGTGGCTTAGCGTCGGCGGCGATAGTACCCACCATTTTTGCTTTAATTGCAGATATCTTCCCAGCGCGTCAGCAATCCACAGCGATGGGGATGGTGATGGTTGGTATGACGATAGGGATCGTATCAGGGCCTGTGTTAGCAGGCGTATTAACAGAGTATTTAACATGGTACGCGCCCTTTATTATGACAACAGTAGGAAGTCTTATCGTATGGTTTTGTGCCTGTAAAATATTGCCACCTTCAAAGCCTCATCAAGACGTGAGAAAACAAGGGGGATTCCAGTGGCTACAGGATATAAAAATAGTTCGTTTTATTAGTGCTAAAGCAATATGGAACGGCACTGCGGTCAGTGTTTTCTTATTGTCAGGAGAGGTACTCAGACTGAAATTTTCAATTGATAGCGCGCTAATCGGTGTTGTCGTTGCTGCGTTTGGAGTGGGGTTATTTATCGGAAATCTATTAGTCGGTCGGCTCTATCATTTTTTATCAAATGATAGCCAACGATTGTTATTAGTCATCTCTCTGATGGCAGTGGCGGTACTCACATTTGTTTTAGCGTATGTTCCACTGGTGGTACACACAGCATGTTTAGTTATTTGGGGCGGTTTTTTGGGGATGGCTGCGCCATTGAGTACCACCATGGTTGCGATGCGCAGTGGCGAAAACAAAGGTCAAGTATTAGCCGTTTCGGAAAGTTTTAATAACATTGTACTGTTTTCTATGCTGCCACTTTTATCATGGGTATTGAGCTACCATGGGCTGGTTACCATGAGTATGATCATTATGCTAATGCTGACCATTGCCATTGTGCTGAGTGTATTAGATATTCGGTCGAGTCAATAATGAGGAAGCGCGAGTTGGCTTCCCCCTTCGTACCTACTGAGTTTGTAAGATTTGTCGTTGTTTGCTGACGTTCATACCTTTGAGCATGCTCATCCAAGCTAATACCGTGAAGAACATTAAAATAATAAAAATGGCTTTAGGGGGAAGCTCTGTGAGCACGACCCCTGTAAGCATCGGGTTGAATGCACCGCCAAGCAAGCCAAGGGCTTGAGCCGAAAAATAGCTCGATTTCATGCCTTCCGGCGCAATATTATCAATCAACATGTACTCACCGGGCGCATAGATCAGCTCACCGAGAGTAAAAATAAAGGATCCTAGCGCCCATAAGTATAAGTTTTCGTCAGCTTCCATAAATGTGGCAAGGCCACCGACAAAAAAGAGAGTACCTAACGTCATATAACGCTTAAGGTTATCTGGTGTAAGGCGTTTACCTACCATATATTGCAAAGTAACCACAACCACTGCATTCATGGGAAGCACGACCCCGATGACGGCTTGTGCAAACTCGCTGTTGGATACAGTAATAACATATTGAGATATCCACGTTGTGAAGGTGCCAAATACCAGCGAGCCAAGAAAAGTGGACAAAATAAACCATGCTAATGCTCTGTCATGTAGCATCGCAGCGGGGTTCCATAAGCGCTTTTGGCCTTCTTGGTGGGGAGCAGGTTTCACACTTTGTACAAAGTGTTGAATAAAGAAAACGGGTATTGACGCTGAAATTGCCGCTAACCAAAATGGCAGATTGATGTTATACATCAATAACCATGTTCCAAGAGGCGGGCCGATGGTCCAACCGATATTCAAAAATGTGTAATTAAGGGAAAATACCTTTGCTTTAATAGAAAGAGGAAGAGTATCTGAAAAATAACCTTTTAGTACGGTTGAAAAGACGGAATAAGAGCAATTTATTAACGAGAAGAAAATAACCACAAGCACGGCATGACTTGAGAGTGGAATTGCAATAAAGCCCAAAATAAACGCAATAATAGCGATTAGCATACAGCGTTTCTTATCGACTTTATCTGCCAAAATACCAAAGCCCATACTAAATAAGACACCGATAGTTAAGGCAAGAGACATTGCAATCCCCACAATATCAATAGCCATTTGGTATTCTCGTGTCAGGTAAATCGCCATAAATGGCAAGGTTGCTCCACGTCCAATGGTTAATAGCAATGAAGAGCAGAGTAAAGCGCTATTTGAAATATTTGATTTAGACAACATGACCCACGACCTAACGTTATAATTGTTATTGAGTTGTAGCACTCTCTGTTAAATAGATAAATTACCGAATTTTGTGATAACAGGGAATGGCTGAGTCAGTACAAAGGCTGAAAAAGATAAAAACAAGATATTGGATAACTCTTATCTAGGATTAGGGTTTTTTAAATAGGCAATAGAAGGAATAGCAGTACCTTTATAGAGGATTACGCTATTATTTTTGGCTTTAAGCCTATGTTACAGTATCGCCCAGCGTCATCACTGACATGATACAGAAAAGCGGCTTCAATAATTTCACAACAATCAGGTTATTTCGGAATGTAGACTAATAACCGATTACCTTTTTCAATATCAAATGTCAAAGAAGAGTAATCATAATTTTCCACTTTACCTTGATAAGCAATTTCACGAATACCTGTACAAGGTTGGTAAATTTCATGCTTATGCCAAAGTTGGCTAAATAAAGTTGATTGTTCCAGCAGGGCGTTAATCATTTTTTTAATATTGGGGTTGTTCTTGGTGCGAGCATAATCACGGCGAAAACTGGCCAGTAGTTGTTGGGCAACAAGTTGCCAATTAACGAAGCGTTCTTGGTAGCGAGGATCCATAAATAGAAGATAGAGGAAATTGCAATAATACGGTTGCGCATCCGAAAAATGAAAATAGTGATCGGCCCGAGTATTATAAGCAAGCACATCCCAGTGCAAGTTGAGCACATAGCAGAGATAATGATCAGGAAAATCGCTGATCATGCGGGAAATAGCCGAAGGAACACGATGCTCGGTATTACCTGTTGCTATCGGCTCGCGGTTATGGGTTAACAAATAAAGGTGTTGACGCTCAGCGCTATTTAAATGTAACGCGGCTGATAAATTATCAAGGAATTGCGTCGAAACGCCAATATCACGACCTTGTTCAAGCCATGTGTACCAAGTCAAACCAACCCCAGCTAAAGCAGCAACTTCTTCACGACGAAGCCCCGGAGTCCTGCGCCTTGTCGTTCGCGGTAGGCCGACTTCTTCTGGTGAAATACTTTCCCGTTTTTGCTTTAAAAACTCAGCCAGCTCAGGGCGCATTCGTTGCATCGCTTTCATAGCCTATTGCCTTTAGTAATAGTATAAATGGTTAAATTGTACCATGATAACGGATTCTTTATAGTCCTCATTTTATTCGGCTAGATAAATGAGAACATCATGAATCGACATCAGCATATCGCTCTTTTTGTATTAATATTGGCGGGGTTCGTAACAATTTTTGATCTATTTGTGGTTAATGTTGCCATTGTGACTATTCAGCATTCGTTAAATGCCAATTTGACTGAGCTAACATTAATTATAGTCGGTTATGAATTAGCCTTTGGTTTATTACTCATTACAGGAGGTCGGTTAGGAGACATTTACGGTAAAAAATGCTTATACCGCGTGGGTATGGCATGCTTTACGCTCACATCTTTATTTTGTGCATTCGCACCGACAGCAACCTTGCTGGTGGTCGCAAGATTTTTTCAAGGGCTATCTGCTGCATTACTGTTTCCCCAAGTGTATGCCAGTCTCCGTGTCAATTTTAATCCGTTACAGGCGAAAAAAGCATTTGGCTATTTGGGAATGAGCTTAGGACTCGCTGCTATTGCTGGGCAAGCTTTAGGAGGGTGGCTGATCACGTTAGATCTATTTAACTTGAGTTGGCGGACAATTTTTTTAGTGAATTTACCGATAGGCATACTGGCTATCGCATTATCGCGTTTTTTACTCGAAGGAGAAAAATGCCGCATTAATCTTGATTGGTGTGGCGTCATATTATCAGGTTTAGGGATCTGCTGTGTTTTATTGCCATTGCTTATGTTACCCGTATGGGGTTGGTTAAATACAAGTAGCCTATTACTCAGCAGTGGGGGCTTACTGTTGGCCATCTTTGCTTATTATGAAATCCGATTAGAGAAACAAGGAAAAGCGCCATTATTCAGTATGCAAATTCTGCGTAATCGCCCCTTTGTTATTGGATTACTGGTAGTAATGAGTGTTTATGCAACATCTTCCGCTTTCCCTTTAATGTTATCTCTATTACTGCAAAAAGGGATCGGCTTAAGCGCGTTTTTGTCAGGTATGATTTTTGTACCTTCTAGCATTGGATTTGTAATTTCATCGGTAATCACCCCTCTTTGGGTTAATCGCTATGGTGAAAGAACAATATTTTGGGGCGCGCTATTTTATGGCTTAAGCTATATGCTGTTACTTGTGATGCTATATTGGTTTTCATCGAATAGCTCAGCACTATGGTTGACGCCGGTTTTATTCCTTGTGGGGTTTACACAAGGTATGATCATGACACCGATGCTAAATTTAGTTCTTGCTAAAGTGAGTGTTCAGATAGCGGGACAAGCTTCAGGCTTTACTGCAACATTGCAGCAAGTCGGAGCCGCGATAGGTGCCACTATGGTTTCTGTGATGATGCAGTACGGATTAACTCACTTTTCGGCTCAATTTCCCTTTGAACAACTTAAAAATGCGGTCAGCTTCGGGTTAGGTTTTAACTTTTGCATGGCGATATGCTCTGCAATTTTATTGCTAATGATCACTCGCCGAACGCCCACGCTGACCATTTCATCCTGCGTATAAATAAAAGAGCCTTATACAAATCGCATAAGGCTCTTAATAAAGTCATACAGGTTAAAACGCGCTATCGAAGATCACTTGCATCATGGCGTTCGCGGACTTGTTGTGCGGGGTCGCCATGTAAACGGTTAACTCGACGCCCTCGTTGTACCGCTGGGCGTGCATAAATTTCGTCAGCCCAACGGTTTAGGTGTTGATATTCGTGAGTACTGAGGAATTCATCAGCATCATATAACCAGCCTTTGACTAACGCGCCATACCATGGCCAGATTGCCATATCCGCAATAGAGTAGTGTTCGCCTGCAATATAGTGGTTATTGGCTAAACGCTGGTCTAATACATCAAGTTGACGCTTGGTTTCCATCGCAAATCGATTGATGGGGTATTCAAATTTTTCTGGTGCATAGGTGTAAAAATGACCAAATCCACCGCCAACAAAAGGCGCTGAACCCATTTGCCAAAAGAGCCAAGAGAGGGTTTCTGCTCTTTCCGGTTGGGTGGTTGGTAGGAATGCTGAAAATTTTTCAGCTAAATAAGTCAAAATTGAACCGGACTCAAAAACACGGATAGGTTTTTCGCCACTTCGGTCAACTAATGCTGGAATTTTAGAGTTAGGGTTAATTTCGACAAAACCTGAGCTAAATTGATCACCTTCTCTGATATTGATCAGCCAAGCATCATATTCGGCTTCTTTTATACCCAGCTCGAGTAATTCCTCTAACATGATGGTGACTTTTTGCCCGTTAGGTGTTCCTAAAGAGTAAAGCTGTAGGGGATGTTTACCAATCGGTAGCTCTTTTTCATGCGTCGCACCTGATACTGGTCGATTGATATTTGCAAACTGTCCGCCATTACCTTGTTCCCATTGCCAGACTTTCGGTGGGGTATAAGTTGAATTATCCATTTTTACCTCCAGTTAGTGATCCCACCACAAGGGTGGGAGCGGGGTTTATTATAGAGATGCTACATAAACTCGGCGACTGACTTCAGGCGTAATATCATGATGCTCACCCAGTGCCGTCATTCCATTTTGGGTCAAACTTTCAATAAGAGGATCAATCACGTCGTCATTGAGGTTATAATCGCTAAAACGCGTTTTGACATCCATGCGCTCAAAAAATGCTCTTGTTAGCTCAATAGCTTGCAGAGCTTTTTGCTCCTCAGACCCTTCGTTGATCCCCCATACTTGCTGAGCATATTGAACCAGTTTAGCTTGTTTCTGCGGTAATTTTTCCTTCAACATAGAAGGTAAGACTATCGCTAGCGTTTGAGCATGATCTAAGCCGTATAGCGCTGTAATCTCATGGCCTAACATATGTGTCGACCAGTCTTGTGGTACACCCGCGCCGATAAGGCCATTTAGTGCCAAAGTGGCTGTCCACATTAAGCTTGCACGTAAATCATAGTCATGCGGAGTAGCTAACGCTTTTGGCCCAATATCAATTAGCGTTTTTAATAAACCTTCTGCAAATGCATCTTGTACATAAGCATGAGTAGGATAAGTTAAATATTGTTCCATTACATGAACAAACGCGTCAACAACACCATTGCTGATTTGACGTGGTGGCAGCGTAAAGGTTTTTACAGGATCTAAAATAGAAAATTGTGGATAGAGGCTGTCATGCATAAAAGCGCGTTTAGATTGCGTCGCTTCACGGGTGATCACTGAGCCTTTATTCATTTCGGAGCCTGTGGCAGGGAGCGTCAATACGGTGCCAAAGGGTAAGGCGGATGTTACTTTGGTTCCACCACTGGTCAAAATTTCCCAGAGGTCACCCTCAAAATTAACTGCCGCAGCAACAAATTTGGTGCCATCAATGACTGAGCCACCACCAACTGCGAGCAGATAGTTGTAGCCTTCTTGGTGAATTTTATCTACCGCTTTGATTAAAGTTTCATAGCGAGGGTTCGCCTCAATACCGCCGAATAGACCAACTTCACGCTCACCCAATGCTTGTTCTACTTCGTCTAATGTTCCTGTTTTACGTGCACTTTCACCACCAAAAAGAATTAGAACTTTAGCCTCTTTGGGGACCAATCTATTCAATTCAGCAATTTTCCCTTTACCAAATACAATACGTGTTGGGTTATAAAATTCGAAATTGTTCATATATAGACCTTATTTCAGAATTGAAAGAGACGTTCTTTGCTTGTCATATCGTGCTGACAAGCGGGGTAAAGGACGACGAGATAATGAGAATACATTAACTAACATAACTATATTATACATGCATAATTTGGCTTTGTATTATCTCTATATGTCATTTTAAACAATTAAATAATTGATTTTGAAATCAAATGTCAAGCATTGTTTTATTAAAGAAATGAGGTGAAAAGTTTGATAGAAGGGAGGGAATTAGGAATAAATAAGTAAGGAAAAGTAATGATACAAACACATAAGAGCTACAACAAAATCGGTTATGAGCCTCTTCAAGCTGTAAATGAGCCTACCGAGCAAAAAACAACGCATTCTATAGCGCAGTTAACCGAGTGTATTAGCCAAAATACTGGATTGGTATCAAGCCATTTGCTCCCATTGCAGCAAGTTGCTAAGGAGCAAGATAGCATTATAGGCGTTCGGCCTGTAGACCGCTTTGCGACAGATTTAATTGCGGCGGGCTACCCGACAAAAAACTTTCATATCAAAGGTAAAAGTGCTTCATGGGGGGCTCAGGCAGGGTTGATTTGTGTTGATCAGCGTTTTAGTAAATTAGAAAACAAATCTGAAGATCTTATTGATAAATATAACGGTTTTATTCGTCGTTGTATTGAAAAAGGTCATGCTCGGCCGATTCCTCTTGAAATAACAGAGGAGCGATTACACACCTTACTGCAAATGGGAGCGATTGATAACCTTAGTTTAGAAAATTCACAAGGGGTCAAACAATTTACCGCGAAAGGGCCTAGTTTGAAAAGTTATCAATTTGAGGCCAAATGGGAGCCTCAGCAACAAAAGTACCGAATTTATTTTGAGAAAAAATATCTTCAAGTATTAGCACCTATTGATAGTTGCCTACCTATCACTGCTGATTATGATTTATTGTTAATTGGCCCACACATGAGAGATTTTGGTCATCAAGATATGCTCCCTGTACCCGATGTTGCCCATTCGGTATATCGCCAACGTGTTGAAAAGTATCAACGCTTACCAACAGATGCAAATTTGAGCCAAGCTTATAGAGATGAAAACCATTTTTATCAAAATGAAGACAGTGAAATTGGTAATGCATCACCACGAGTGAGAGAGATGATTTCTTTAATTAATCGCGCATTAGTGGGTGAGGCAGAGAAAGTCGTACATCACAGTGTTGATGCAACAAGTCCAGTGACGGATTTAGATGCTAATTTTCCAGCAACATTTGCTTTACCCAAAAAGATAGGGCGTTTTGATGAGTTATGCATCATAACGAATAAAGAAGAATTAGTTGAGTTGATAACAACGTCTAAAGCGGAGGGGTATCACATTAAAACTAATCCGTTATGGGAAAAAGAGTTACCCACGATCAGGCGGCCAAGTTTTGAATATGCGAAACGGAGGTTGTCGACAGTCAGTTTAAACTCAAAAATAACACATTTTTAAATGTTAATTTAAGTTAGTTTAAACAGAAAGTTAGAGTCATTTATCTCGTTCATTGTATAGGATGGTGAAAATATTTTTGACAGGAGAGCAAATTTCGATCTATATTTAATTCATTCAAATGAATTAAATGAGGTTGTTATGAAAAATAGAGTGATCCCAAACGCATTTACAATTAATGAGCGTGATAGAAGGTGGGGGCTTGCGCGCCAAATTATGCAAGCCAATGATCTAGAAGTATTAATGGTATATGGTGACAGAGAGTCTGCTGCACCAGCCCCATTTTGCATCGATCATTACTTTACCAATGACCGATTAGGATCAGTGGTTTTATTCCACCTTGATAAAGCGCCTGTCGTTGTCACGTTTGCACCTATGATGGTTGCTGATCATATGCAAGCTGCCATGCGTGGTGATATGCAGTGGATTGCGCCTGAACAAATCGTTGTTGGCAAAACAGGGCATAACATTGCACAAGTATTAATTGATTTAGGTGTATCTTCTCGTGCAAATATAGGCGTAATCGGTTTGGAACCATATCCCCCTTTTTATTTTGATGGTGCAATGCCGTTTAACACCTTAACAGGAATTAAAAAAAGATTGCCAAATGTCAATTTTGTTCCGGTATATAAACAGTTTTTCCAGCTCGCTTCCGTTAAAAGTGAAGAAGAACTTGAGCATATTAAGCATGCGGCCATGATCGGTGAAGCCATGAGCGAGGCCATGCGAGCAACCGCTATTCCAGGTAATACGGAAGCCGATATCGCTGCGGCAGTAACCTCTACATGTTTGTCTATGGGAGGATTCACCGCGGAAATATTAATGGGCTCAGGTCCTGAATATATCGGTTGGGGGCAACCTGCGTGGCAATACCGTTCGCAAAAGCCTCGTGAAATTCAAGAAGGTGATATTGTATTAACTGAGATATTTGCATTATATGGTATGTATGAGACACAGCACCAAGCTGCTGTCGCAGTAGGTAAGGTACATCCAAATATTGAAAAAGCGGCTGAAATTTCACGGGAATGTTATGAAATTGGCGTCGAATATCTAAAAGAAGGGGTCACCTTCGGCGAAGTTGTCGATAAAATGGAGCAACCATTATTAAGATCAAAAGGTTGGCATGTGCATCCTCTGATCCACAGTATTAACCCTTACGGGCCAATTGGTTTTGGTACTGCACCCGGTATTGAATCATTGCCGATTGCACAAAAATATCGTCAATTGGAGAGATTACCCAACCCAGGCAGAGAGTTAGTGCTAAAAGCAGGTATGACGTTTGCGTTTGAACCTAATTGTGCGTTTGGTTATCATTTATGTAATCTAGGCGGAACAGTTGTCGTTGGCAAAGAAAAAGGGATCGAATTGAACAAAAATTCCACCTATTTGATGCGAGCCGATATTTAACCCATAGGGCCACAGCGGGATATGACAGAGACCAATAAAAACACGCTTTCATCTGAGTCAACAAAAGAAAAATTGATAAACGAAGGGATCAAATTATTTGCTCTTCATGGAATTGCTGGAGTGAGAACCCGACAATTAGCAGATAATGCCGGGGTCAACCAATCAGCCATTCCTTATCATATGGGAGGAAAGCTGGGTGTCTATTCTGCTGTTATTCAAAAAATTGCCAATGACCTCGCGGCCGCTAGCAATACTCATGAATTTGACCGTACTTTTGCAGAGCTGACAGCGCAACATCCGATACAGACGGAACGGGCTAAAACATTACTTCATATGTTAATGGGGGGCCTTGGGCATGCTCTGCTGCTCCCAGAACACAATTATTACTCTGTACTGATCTTAAGAGAACAGCTTGAGCCGACAGAAAATTACGAAATTATTTATCGTGATTTCATCGAACCTTTCCATATGCGTTTATCAAGTTTGATTCAGTTTATCAATCAAGTTGATGAACAAACCGCAATTATTCGTGCACATGCACTTATTGGGCAGGTATTGGGTTTTGTCGTCGCTAAAAAACCGTTATTAAAAAGACTTAATCAATCCCAAATTACTCAGTCATTGCTTGATGATATTTTGCAGCAAATAGGTTTATTGGCTAGTCGAGCGCTACTTAGTGATTAACCTGTCATTCAGGGCGATAGGGATAAATTTAGGATATATAATGGCTGTTCTTATATAGTGCAAAAATGGTAGAGCCTAAGCATTTATATGTTCAATAAGTAAACGTTAGTATTGATGAGTATATAGTTTGATAGTCTACTTGTATCGTATTAGGTTACAAAATGGTGACCGTTAGGTTATAGGCAATAATCGAGGTTATTGTTACCTGTCCATGATCAATCATTTACCTACTATAATTCCCCTAAATTCTGATTAGTAGGTATAATAAAGTCCTCAGTTTAAGTCGCATTCGCTCATATTACGAGAAGAAAGCGATTTTTTAACTCGGTTACTGAGGGTATTCAGTCGTTTTATATTTTATCGTTACATCATGGAGTTTGGTTGTATGAGGCATTTTATTAGGATGGATCTTCCTCCTGAACCCATTATCAATGATAAATGTGTGAGGAAACGCCTCAAAAATAGTGTCTGTGATAGTTGTTCACAAGTTTGCCCTGTAGGGGCTATCTCTTTTGAGACGATGAATGCAACTATCGATAACCAGCTTTGTTACCAATGTGGGAACTGTTTGTTTTCATGTCCTGTCGATGCAATCGAAAATATCTCGCCGCATGAACGTACTTATCATAACAATCATCTGGTTATTAGCCACGATGAGCCTTTGGCAAGTGTGGAAGAGTTATTAGTTTGGCATAAGCAATACCAGATAAATGGGGTAGAAATTGCGGAGCCACTGGTAGAAAAATGGTTGCCGGTGCTGGCGGCGCTTAATATTCAGCTAAAAACGTTGCAAGAGCCTATTTGGCAGTTGGTAGTAACACAACCACCAGAAATTGATAGTGGCCGTCGCTCCTTATTCTTTCGTCAAAAACTGGATGAGAATCCATTAAATAAAGGGCAAGTGAGAACGGGTTTAAATGCCCGCAAACAACTCTATCCGCAAGACAGTTGGTTCCATATTGAACTTGATGTCTCAAGCTGTATTTTATGTGGTGCGTGTGCCAAAGTTTGCGATGAACAAGCGATCCTTATTGAAGAAAATCAATTTATCTTTGATGAAAAACGTTGTACTGGCTGCATGAGCTGCCAAGTGGTGTGTTTTCCAAAATCAATTGAAGTCAAATCCCAAGTCGCCAAAAATAACCAGCCTACGGTATATCACTACTATGATGCTCAGTGCGAAAAATGTCGATTGGCTTTCTTGTCTTGGCAGCCCAACGCGCATTTATGCCCGATTTGCGCACAGCATCAGAAGCAGGGATGGTTATAATAAAAAAGCGAAACGTGCTTTTTTATTTTTTCTTGGTTAGCGATCTATTATGAAAACTTCTTTATTCGATAGGTGATGAATAAGGAAGTTTGCTATTCCCCCTAGTAAGTATTCAACCCTATTAATTGCTGGCGTTAAGTCTGAATTTAAAATAGATAATATAGCACCAAGACAAAATTAATATTTTGTGTTGTTTTTTATTTTTTACTTTAAATTGAGTCGCTGATTATCATGATAAGAGAAAATGGATATTATCATGTTTGCTATTTGATTTTAAACATTAAATATCATTCTAACTAAATTTAGTGCTACTTTTCTATTTTTTATTAAAGGGGAACTATGAGTACTCAATTCAGCAGCGAGTCGGGTAATTTCTTAGGGAAGTTAAAGACAAATGTTGATGTCAGAACAGGACAGTTTCTTGTCAGCATACCTTTCGTTAATATTATTGCTAATCAGCGTTCTGGGCCAGATCTTGCTCTATCTGTATCCTATTCGCCACTGCAAGATGCTAACTATGGTTTTGGAAGAGGGTTTTCAATAGGGATAACGATGCTCTGTTTGCGTAATAATACATTAGAGCTAAGTAGTGGCGAAAGTTATAAAATAACACCAGGAACAGTAAATGTTATAAATAAAAGGCTTAAACACTTTATATTAAAATATACAAATAATATCAATAGTCATGATGGTTATACTGTTATTTGGAAGGATGGGAAATCTGAGAGCCTCACTCTTATCGGTGAGGATTATTATGTTACCACAAAGATTATGTCAGAATTAGGCCGTGAATTATCCTTATCATGGTCATGGAGTGGTGAATACCCATTATTAAAAAGGGTTAAAGACGAATTTCAAACACTTTGTGAAATAAACTACTCGCATTATGTTAGCATTCGTGTTTTTCCAGAAACCAATGATGAGTACTTAATAAAATTTTCATTAATTAATCATGAGCAACTTAACTATATTGCTTGTGAATATGCAGATAATGCGTTTATTTATTGGCGTTTTGGCTATGAGGCATTAACTGAAAGCAATAAGCATTATCTAACGCAAATTATTTATCCTACAGGACTGACTGATCAGGTCGAGTACAGTGAGCTGTTTGGTTTTCGTTTCCCAAGTAGCTCGGGTAAAACAGGGCGGTTACCGGTTGTTACATCATATATCATTAATCCAGGTTTTGGGCAGCAAAAAACGGTTAAACGCTACAAATATAGCGAGCATAATTTTTTAGGTTTTAATGGCGACTTTGGTGATTGGACGAGTGATAGTGATTATATTTATAAACTTTTAACAGACTATACTTATAGCTCTACAGAAACAATTTCTGATGGCAGCAGTGAAATTAAAACCACTCGTGTATTTAATAATTATCATCTGCAAATTAGTGAGGAAATAGAGCGAGATGGCTGTAAAACAAAAAATGAAATAGAATATTATGCTCAAAAATATACGCCTATTCATTTTCAGCCTGAACAGTTCCAATTAATGAAAACACAGGTTATCACGATCACTGATAACGAGGGTAACCAAAGAAAAGAGATTAGCGAATATGAATTTGATGAACAAGGCAATCAAACTTTACAAGTAACACCCGATGGCACTCGAGTGGTCACAACATGGTATAAAGCCGAAGGGGAGGAGGATTGTCCTGCCGAAGTTAATGGGTTTATTCGGTATATGAAAGAAAAAATCACTTACCCATTAAGCAGAAAGCATAATGAGCCGATTAATAAAATCTATTATAGATATGAAAATTTGGCGAATACCTCTATTGCAGTAATCGCAAAACAACTATTTTATTCAGATGAAATACTATTTAAGTGTCTCTCTTTCAGTTATTTTCAAGATGCTAAACGCCTAGGATATGGTACGCCATCATTAATTAGAAGTACTCAATATACTTTGGGTGAAAATTCACAACATTTCACATCCTATCAGCAATTTGATTATCAATTAAATGGCGATACTATTATAAAAAAGAATACAGATATTAGCTTTGATAATATCATTACCACCACCACTCAAACGATGTCGGTATTACGAGGCGTTGTACTTGAAGATATAAATCAGCTTAATGTCGTTCAAATTTATACCTATGATAAATTAGGACGCCCATCTTATAAAAAATCGGCAGTAAATACGCCTTATGAAACCTCAGTTTCTTGGAAATATTTAAAAATAGAGGAGGGGGTTATCACCATTGAAAAAGATAAATGTGGGAGTCAGTTTAAGCACTATTTTGATGGTTTAGGGCGGAAAATTCGTACAGATGTATTAGATGCTTATGATAGTAAAAAGTGGCATAAAATAGAATCTTGCCAATATGATGCATTTGGTAAAATAGTTAAACATTTGCAATATGATCACCATTTATCTGGCTTAAATACAGCCGAATTTATCTATCAAACGACGGCAAACTATGATGGCTGGGGAGAGGTTACCGCATTAACACAATCTATCGGCGTTACGGATATGATAAAGATAGACCCTATCGCCTTAACCAAAACAACATATCCTATCAATACAGAAGTAGCCTCAGCATCCCGCCACGGGAAAACGGTAATTACGCTGAATAAACAAAATCAGCAAATTGAATCTGAATATTTATTAGGTATCGATGGGAAGGTCGCTGCCGCCAAATATTATAAAAGTGACTCCCTTGGGCGCCTGTTAAAAATAACCGATGAGTTAGGGCACAGTATTGAGAACACTTACGACTGTTTTAATCGCATCGTGACTCAAAAATATGAAGATGGCACAGTGATCCATCGACAATACGCTCCCCATTCCCAGAATGAACTGGTGACGGCAATAATCGTTACTGATCGCTCCCAACAAATGTGGTTACTTGGTGAACAACAATTTGATGGCTTAGAGCGCCTAGTAAGTCAAACTGTAGGAGGAAGAACAACGCAATTTCAATATGAAAACGTTTATCCGGAACCCAGTGTAGTCATATTGCCTTCGGGAGAAAAAATTCACTTCGAATATATTCCTGAATTAGATTGTCTGACAAAAAAAGTGATGACGAGTGAAACGACACAGCAATTTGATTACGATGTAGCCACACAAAAAATAGTCTTTGCAAAATCGGAGAGCACACTCAATATAAATAAATTAAATCAACAAGGTGACTTAATAGAAGAGTATTTTTTGATTGATGACCAAGTGCGAAAAACACAATATGAGCGCACTGTTTTAGGGACCGTCGCCAAATATACAGATATTGATAACAATGAAACTCGGTATATATGGCGAAAAGACGGGCAAATAGAATCCATAATCGATGCAAATATCATCGTCACTTTTGAATATGATGAATTAGGGCGAACCGCTATCCGTAAAGCGAAAAGCACTAAAGCAGATGAATATGTAGAGATTAAATATGCTTATGATGAGTTTAATAAGGAAGTGACACGGGAAATTATTGATAGTAATGGTACGCATTTTATTATCAATAAAAGTTGGTTAGCAAATGGGTTACTCGCAACTCAAAACACATTTCGAAATACACGATTAATCCGCAGTGAGCAGTATCAATATGATGTGAGGAATCGTTTAACAAATTATTTTGTGCAAGGCAGTGAGCTTCCAAAAGATAGCACGGGAGCGAATGTTATCGAACAATTTTTTGAATACGATGCACTGAATAACTTGTGTCAGGTTGTGTCTGTATTTTCGGGGCAACAAGAAAATATCAGTACTTACCATTATGAAAATACGTTAGATCCAACTCAATTAACACGTATCACTCACTCTAACCCTCATTATCCTGCAACTGTTTTTACATATGATGCTTGCGGTAGAATGATATGTGATGAAGTAGGAAGAACATTAAAATACGATATGCTGAACCGACTCATGGATGTCAGCGTCAATGATTTAGTGAGTGCTAAGTATGGTTATAATGCCTCTAATCAACTCGTTAAACAGGAAACTCACGATAATGGCACCTATTATCTCTATTATCGTGATGATGAACTAGTTCATGAAATTAATACAAGCAAAAAGCAAAATACTCGCCTGATTAAGTCAGATCATGAGTGCTGTGCGGTGGTTGATGATAATCAACTGGTCTTTATGGCCGCGGGTCATAATGAAAGTGTGTGTTGGTCTCGTCATTCGAAAATGGAAGAAGGGGATACACATACATTTTTGCCCTATGGAGATAGTGAAATTAAAGAAAACACCTATGTGGCTTTTAATGGTGAAAGAAAAGATCCGCTGACTGGCGTTTATCATTTAGGTAATGGCTATCGTGCTTATAATCCAACGATTATGCGTTTTAACTGCCCTGATAGTTTAAGCCCATTTGGTGAAGGGGGGATCAATCCCTATGTTTACTGTAATGGAGACCCCATTAATTATACTGATCCTACGGGCCGAGCACCGGCGGCTGCTATAACTGGAATACTAGCCAACTTGGCATCTGCTTCGGCGAATATTGCATTTGCTTATATTACCTCATCATTTGCTTGGTTTGCCGGTACTACTTTTTTAACTGTGGCAGGCGAGGCACTCGGAATTGCTAGCATAGCGACCCATGATGATTCACCTGAAGCATCGAATCGGACATCAGCAAATTTGGGATGGGCTTCTATTGCACTTGGAGTGACTTCCGTTATAGCGACAAGTGGCATGTTTATATGGCGGCTAGAGAGAATGCCTATGCCAGCACCGCGTTATAGAGCACATTCTGTAGGAAACGGTCAAATTCAATTAAGAAGAGCCTCGGAAGTAGAGCATCACGACTTTTTTGCACGTAGAATGGGGCGGCGCGGCGCTATCGCTGGAGGGGAGGGAACAAGCGCAGAGAGTGGTATCTCATCAATGTCATCAAGACGCTCTTCTGTATCTTCTAATCGTGCTCAAGCAGGCTCTTTCGGATCTGATAGTGCACACTCTCATGATAGCGGGCTTTCTAGAGTTAGCCACTCGGGCGTTTCCTCTTCATCCCAAGAAGTAGAAATGATCCCCCCTTCAGCTAATAGGCGTTTAAGTGCAGAAAGTTTAGGCTCATTACAGCCAAGCCAGCAGTATGCTCAAGCATCAACTTCGCGTGCGGTTCCCTCAACATCGCGCAGTATGTATACAAATAATAGCCATATTGGCCAGCAAAAAATTAGTAATGACAAGTTAATGGGAGGAACAGCGAAAGTACAATTGGAGCGTGCGAGTGGCTATGTGACGTTGTACCCTGAAAATAGGGGGAACACACAGTTGAGTTTAATACGCCCTGATTTTGATATTTTCCGTCGAGCCTCATTTTAGTGAGGTTGAAAATATTTCAGAGATGAGTAATAAAGGAAAACAGTCGTTATTTGGCTGTTTTTTTATTTTTCTAAAGATACTAGAAATACTTTAAGAAGCTGATTTAATGCGTTTTGTTCGTCAGTGCTCAACCCCGCCACTAATCTTGATTGATTAGCGACATGTGCTTCAATCGCTTGGTTAATTAAGGATAAGCCATCATCGGTTAATGACACCAAAAAGCCGCGTCCATCTTCTGGATTAGGATGGCGTTTAACTAACCCAGCTTTTTCAAGTTGATCAATACGATTGGTCATTGTGCCAGATGTCACCATCAGTGTAGCCAACATATCACCTGGTGAGAGAGTGTATGGGTGACCCGCGCGACGTAGTGTCGCTAATACATCAAAACTAGAGCGGTTAAGGCCAAATTGTGCGAAAACCTTCTCCATTTCACGGGTGAGGTGGAGAACAATATTACCTAGTCGACCGATCAGCCCCATCGCGCTGATATCTAAATCAGGGCGTTCACGTGCCCATTGTTGAATGATTTTATCTATACGATCCATAGGCCAATCATGACAACTATTTATCTTGACGTCAAGTTAGTTTAAAACTATCTTGATATCAAGATAAATGAGAAGGGTTTTATGATGAACCGATATACGGCTTTGTTATTAACGGCATTAGCGCCGATTGTTTGGGGAAGTACCTATTTGATTACTACTGAGATGTTACCATCGGGCTTCCCGCTAACATTGGCAGTATTAAGGGCATTACCTGCGGGATTGCTATTATTGATTTGGCTGCGTAAATTACCTCAAGGGATTTGGTGGTTACGAGTAACGCTATTAGGGATTTTAAACTTCTCGCTGTTTTGGTGGCTCTTGTTTGTTGCTGCCTATCGTTTACCCGGAGGCGTCGCGGCAACAGTAGGGGCGATACAACCACTGATTGTATTATTCTTAAGTTATTGGTTATTGAAAAGCCCACTTTCCGCATTGTCTATAGCCTCGTCTTTTGCAGGGATTGCGGGTGTTGCAATATTATTATTGACCCCTAATGCTGCACTAGATTTAACGGGAGTGATCGCGGGTATCGCCGGCGCTTTTTCAATGGCGGCAGGTACCGTGCTGAGTCGTCGTTGGCAGCCACCGGTAACGCCATTGATATTTACAGCATGGCAATTAACTGCTGGCGGGATCGTTTTATTGCCATTCGCTCTGTGGTTAGAGCCTTCATTACCATCATTAACGGTTATTAATATGATAGGGATAAGCTATCTGACTTTAATTGGTGGCGCATTGACTTATGCTTTATGGTTTAGAGGACTTGCCTTGCTTGGCCCAAGCGCAGTCGCTTCTTTAGGGTTTTTAAGTCCAGTTAGTGCTGTCGTATTAGGTTGGGTAGTATTAGATCAGAGCTTAAGTTTATTACAGCTTTTAGGTATGGTGGTGATATTAGGCAGCGTATGGACAAGCCAACAATCAGAAAAACGATTAGCACAGCGTAGATTACAGCAGCTAGCATAACTAGCTAAACGACGTAGTATCTATGTGGCATAAAGGGTAAGTTGCATATGAAACTTACCCTTTAATGTTATTTGAAGATAATGAAGCTAACGAGCGTAGTTCTGCTTAATGACCCGTCCGTCAGACAAAATGGCTTTTAACGATTGTGGAGGTAAATCTTTAAATACTTGCTTAGAAAAATTGGCCATGATTATTGAGCCATCACTGAAGCGAGTTTCTTGTACCCAGCCTTGATTATCAAGCCATTGAAAGCCGACCATTTTTTGATCCCATAAAGCCTCGTGTAGTGGCCGATAAACACTGTTAGATTTCATCATGGCGGGGAGGCGCTGGTGAAGGGTGCTACGGCTTAAATTGTATAAAGGCGCGGTATTATATAACTGGCTGAGTAACTCTCTCGTTACCTGTACTTCGGGGAATTTGAGGTTATCAAAGGTCCAGTGATGAGTACTAATAATAGTATCATGGAAGACAGCTTGGTACATTGGGAGACGCCAACGGGGATCAAATACAACGGTTAAATAAGGTTGTTTTAATTTTGCTTGTTTAAAAAAGGTCGCTGGTTCACTTTCAGGCCACCAGGCACCTAAATAGTAAGGAGAATGCTTATCTTTATGGATACTAGGATCGCCCCAACCAAAACCCCACGTTTCCATCCCATGGGCAAACATTAAATGCTTTGCTGTTAAGGCATTGCCATCTTCAGATCCTAAAGGAATTCTAAGGTTTTTTTCAATCCACTGCATACGTGCATTACGGGCGTGTGTCATTTGCTCTGCACTTGTGCGATTTTCTGGATTATAGTCATTTGTTACCATCGCTGTACCATCGACATCAAGGAATAAACTATTCGTTGATGAAAGCTCAAGTAATTTTCTGATCCTATCTTGTGAATAACTTAACATGCAGCCTGGATTCAGGTAGTAACCTTTGCCACTAAACCCAGCTAATTTGGTGCCTTTTTCCTGCACAATGGCGCATTTTTCGCGTAATTCGTTGGTGACTTGAGCGGTAAGCCATTGGTCATTTGTACCAACAGGGATCCCGGTATCATAGGAGTCATAACTGCCAATTAAATAACCCAGCTCAATGGCTTGTTCAACTGCTTGAGGCTGATAAAAGGTTACGGTCCAATTATCAACTCCTAACCAAAGTTTATCTAGTCCTCTAATGTTGAGCTGGTTAATCAGTGGAATTGATAAACCTTGCCCCCAGTTTTCGCTTGCGATTAACCATGGCCCTAACTGCTGTGTAACAACTTGCTTTATTTTTTGTGCTTGTAGCTTCTGAGAGTATAAAAAATCACTATCGTCAGGTGTTTTTTGATTAGGAACGATACGCTTGAAGGCTTCATTCAAAGCTCCAACTAAGTATGGTTGCTGCCATTTTTCAGGCGGTGAGAGCTTAATCTTTTTGAATGCTTCTTGCGCTTCTTGTTCTAGTGCATCCCAAATAGACTGACCATTCGGAGATTGTAAATATTGGCTTAACCCTTGCCAATCTTTAATATCTTGCTGATCAAGCAACCCTTTACCCCATACATAAATGTGAGTCGCACCAATTAGCTTTTGTCCATCGGGGATATCCGCGAATTTTTCTCGTAATGTTTTAATTTCACCCTTTGATTCTAAATATTGGCGGTAAGCGAAAGCGCCATCCAATGGGGTATCGCCAATTGAGAGTATTACATCAAAGGGACGGTTTAGATTAAATTGGTCAAAGACATGACGAGCAGACATTTTCAGCTGTTTAGATTGGGTCGTAAAATCAATCTGATTACCAAATGGATTTGCCATTAACCAGCTATAAACGTGTTTTTGCTGTTGGCCCCATAATGGGAGTTTAAGGTCATAGTTAGTATCAATCCCATTTTGTTCATTGATTAAATACTGTTGCCATATGGGATTGTCAGTGGGGATGTGACTGCCTTCACCTAACGGCAAATATAGCGCTGAAACTGTGATAGGAGATTGATACCAAAAGAGTTGTTGAGTTTGTGTTGTGGTAAAGCGTAAATGAAGTTGTTTACCTTCAAGATGAGCCGTCACTTCCATCTGTTTATCTGGCCAATACCACTTGGCGCTATCTGCACCCGAGTTAAGCTTTTCAACAGGGGTATACTGAGTGCCTTCATTAATGATCTCATCTTGATAAGTCATTTTTAAGGTTTCGGGTTCAATGGCGATAGAAAAATCAGTATTTTCTAGCGTTATGCCGTGAGCGATTGAGCTAATAAATAGTAGGGCTACGGTAATTTTGCAGGAGTATTTGGTCATTTAATTATAAACTCTACTTTTATAAAATATTTTAATGTGATTAATGAAATTCTAACTTGAGCGAAAAGAAATCAAAATCAGATTTAAGTATAGATAAAAACTCGAATTAATCGCGTTAAGTTGAATATATTGGCTAATCAAATTATTGCTTATTAAACAATAACTGTGACATTAATCGTCGATGTCTGCTGTTAATATCGGCCGGAATGTTTGAAATGATTAATTTTTGTTTACCAATAATGGGAGAAAAGTCGGGATGTAGTACTATAAGAAACGAGAAAATAGCTTGGTATACCTGTGCTTAATCGCTTTGAACCATCAGATTAAAAAGCAATGATAATGTAGTTTTGTGAGAAGCGGATCACTCATCACCGGTTATACTATGAACGTTATTTAGTTAATTTGGATTGAGGTGAATATGCTGTTTTCGGATGAAGACAATAGGTTGTTAATTGCCGAAGATGCTTTCTTATTAAAAGGTTTTTTATTAGGGAATGGGCAGGCATTGATATCAGCACTTGATGAGGTGGTAGAGCAATCACCTTTTCGATATATGGTGACACCGGGTGGATATGGTATGTCAGTGGCGATGACCAACTGTGGCCCTTGGGGATGGGTAACTGATCATAAAGGTTATCGGTACCAAAAGAGTGACCCTGTCACAAATAAGCCTTGGCCCGAAATGCCGACAATTTTTATCGAATTAGCAAGGAAGGCCGCTGAAATGGCTGGTTTTTATCATTTTTCACCAGATGCATGCTTAATCAATCGTTATTCTGTTGGGGCAAAATTATCACTACATCAAGACAAAGATGAAATGGATTTTTCTCAACCGATCGTCTCTTTTTCTCTAGGGCTACCTGCAACATTTGATTTTGGTGGCTTAACTCGTGAAGCGCCCAAGACAGCACTACTATTAGAGCATGGTGATGTGGTGGTTTGGGGGGGGAAATCTAGGCTAAATTACCATGGCGTACGTAGCATTAAAGCAGGATGCCATCCGGTTTTAGGGGAATTTAGAATCAATATCACTTTTCGGCGTTGCCAGTAAAAAAGGACGTCGCTGATAAGCTAATAATGTCTATACAGATAAAAAGAATATAACCCCTTATTTTGCTCATAAATTTTTGTTGTAATAATTTTAAAAACTACTTGAGAAAGTTTAAACAGCATTAAAACGACTGATGTCGTTCAGGCTATTGAAGATTGCTGTGTATCCGAATATAAATAGTGCTATGAAAAATATTAGCAAAAACAGCACTGGGAATAATGATGTACAGTTTTCAAAATGATTATAATGAAATAGCACACCCCGCAGTCATGAAAGCGCTAAATGATTTAGTTGGAAGCCGTTTTGATGGTTATGGAACAGATAAATATACTCAACAAATTGCGGAGAAAATTAAGTCTAGAATAGGGCGTACAGACGCAGATATTCACTTTTTTAATGGTGGTACGATCACCAATTTAACAGCCATTTCCCATGTCTTGCGTCCACATCAAGCCGTAATTGCCGTCGATTCTGGGCATATTGCGACCCATGAAACAGGGGCTATTGAAGCAACAGGCCATAAGGTCATCACCGTTAGCTCAGACTCCGGTAAACTTGAACCAAAGCATATTCAGGCGGTACTTGCCGAGCATAGTGATGAGCATGCAGTACAACCCAAATTAGTCTATATCAGTAACTCAACAGAAATAGGTACTGTATATCGTAAATATGAACTTCAGGCTCTAAGGGAGGCCTGTGATCAATATGGTTTGTGGCTATTTATGGATGGGGCGCGTTTAGCATCTGGATTAATGTCGAACAAGAGTGATTTAACAATCGAAGAAATCGCTCAAATGACGGATATGTTCTATATCGGTGGAACAAAAATAGGCGCTTTTTCAGCAGAAGTATTGGTGCTTTTAAATCCTGCACTTCAGTCTGATTTCCGCTATACCCTAAAACAAAAAGGCGCTTTGCAAGCAAAGGGTTGGTTGTTGGCAGCACAATTTGATGCACTGTTTAGCGATGACCTATTTTTTCAATTGGGGGCATATGTTAATGATAAAGCGACACAGCTAGTGAACCTTTTTGAGGAAAAAGGTTTTGGTTTCCTTGCACCACCAGAATCTAATCAAATTTTTGTGGTTTTACCTAACGAACTTGCGACTAAATTGATGTCTCATTACGTATTGCGTAAGATTTGTGAGCCTGAGGCAGGGAAAAGCTGTTTGCGCCTTTGTACTTCCTGGTCAACAACTCAGGAAGATGTTGATAGATTTATTTCAACATTTAACTCATTAATTTAATAGCAATTTATCAACCCCGAAATTAAATTTGGGGTTGATATGCTTAATGCTATAAGAGCGAATGGAGTTAGTTTGTTAGCTTAGCACTCATAGCGTAATAGGAAATAAGCTTAATATATCAATGGCTTTACGATTTATCTCATAATACAAATCGGATCATGAGTGCAAAATAAACGTTTTTCTGTTGTAAGGGATTGTTTGTATGCCATGGACTTTTTCTCACCCAGCAGTGGTGTTTCCATTAAAACAATCTAAGCTTGGTCGATGGCTTAGTTTACCAGCACTAATTTTGGGGAGTTTAAGCCCAGATCTGCTTTATTCTTTTGGGCTGTATCAAATAGCGGCACAAGCCCATCATGTCGTTGGATGGTTTTATACGGGACTGCCAATTTGCTTGATTATTTATGTTGTGACTTATTGGATCCGAGTTCCGTTATCAAAGGTGGTACCATTTCAGTTTCCCCAAAATTGGCGGTGGAGCGCAAAAAATGGCGCCATCCTGATATTTTCATGTTTTCTCGGAGCGCTAACACACATTATTTGGGATTCATTTACTCATGATACAGGCGCTGTTGTTCGTCATTTTACATTTCTTAAATCAAATTTAAATATTATGACGGATAGCCAAGAGATTGCTATTTATAAGCTATTGCAGCATGCGGGCTCTTTATTCGGTGCACTGTATCTGTGTTATAAATACTGGCAGTACCATTATCGACAAAGCCAAGAAAATCAATGGGAAAATATTCATAGACTTAAAAACCTTTTTGTTATTGCTATTATTTCGGCCTTTTTAGCGGCACCGCTCGCGTACTATTTAGTGCCCAAAGAGCCACATTTGCATATTAACCGGTTGGTCTACCTCGAATTAACATTAGCGGTTCCATTTTTCTTTGGTTTATTAACTGTGTTTGCCTTATGGAAACAATATACCCTCATCACCGTGAACGAAAAGTAAAAGTGCTATGTAAAATAAAACTCACCTTGCTGTTATATCTTGGTAAGATAGCCTTTAATATTGTAGTTACGGGGTAACTTTATGTTTATTTGGGTAGATGCTGACGCCTGTCCGAAAGTGATTAAAGAAGTGCTGTACCGCGCGGCAGATCGCGAGAAAGTTCAGATAACGTTCGTCGCTAATCAACGGTTAACCGTTCCTCCTTCAGCCTTTTTGCGTACCTTGCAAGTTCCAGCAGGGTTTGATGTGGCAGATAATGAAATAGTACGTCGTGCACAATTGGGTGATTTAGTGATTACTGCTGATATTCCTTTAGCGGCGGAAGTGATGGAAAAAGGCGCTATTGCGTTAAATCCAAGGGGAGAGCGCTATAGTGAAGCGACCATTCGTGAGCGTTTAACAATTAGAGACTTTATGGATACGATGAGGGCAAGCGGTGTACAAACAGGGGGACCTGCAAGTCTAAGTCAACGTGACCGGCAACAATTTGCAAATGAACTAGATAAATGGTTATTGCAACGTAGGAAAGCATTAACTCAATAATGGTTGGGGTTTATGATGTCACCTTAAAGCCGTTAAAACCGTTCTAAGGTGACATGTCATATATATTCATTACGGTACTCTTATTATCCGAAGATCAGTCGTCACTGTCTAATTTTGGTTTACAGGTGTACACCCAAGCTGGTGGAAAATTTAGATAAACCCTCTTTTTGGTAAAAGAAAAGTAACGTGAGAACATGGACTCACACCCTTGAGTATATTGAAATAATATAAGGCTTCCGTTGTTTTTTATTAACCTCTCTTGTACCTTTTTGAGAATTTTCATCCCCATCTTCTTTCTTAGTGAACGAAAAGGGATCCCTGAAATAACAATATCATAATCACCCGATAGATATTCTGCTGAGCAATGATGAATTGTTGTTCGATGATCGTCTATCTTCTGCAAAATTTTAATGAAATCATTATTGATTTCATAGAGTTCTAAATATGCTAACGATGACATTCGTTGCAAAATATATTGCGTTATAACACCGTTACCCGCACCGATTTCTGCGATTTTATAACTGTTTCTCCAATCAATATTGTTGAGCATGGTATTACATAACCAACGAGAAGAGGGCAAGACAGTTCCCATCTTAGTTGGCGATGCGATAAAATTTTTCATATAAAGTGGATAGTGATTTATTTGGTAAAAAAAAGATATTTTCATATTGTGTACCTATAGTAGGGTTTTTTAGGCTCTTATTTATACCGGTAGACCACATTCACTACAGAATTTCGCTTCTTTATTTAAGATTGAGTTGCACTGTTTACATCGCATAATATTTTGATATTGCTGATTAACATCAGAGTAGCTATCGCGATTTTGATATTCATATTGGTCATGTTGGCGACCATGTTTAGAATAACCGCCATGACCTGAATAACGCCCATGTTTTGAATATCGAGAATGCTTGCCTAAGCCAAATAACCAACTGAGAAATGACATGATACAGTCCTCCATCGTTGAACAGGTTTATACTATAAACCTTGGATATAGCACCAAGCTCAATAATTTTTATGCATAATTACAATTAATTACACTGAAAATTTATTTAATAACAAAATTTGACGCTAATAGTTAAATCTCTATAAGAAATAAGAAAGATAAAATATGAGGTAGGCTTAATGGCAGGAATAGATTAATTTTATATCAGTGTATGGCGTACATATTAGGGGGCATTATTTAACTTATGCATATGAGATATAAAGTCTCAAAGCGCTTATTGTAAAACAGTTATAAGCGCGAGAGAAATTAAGCGCTGACGCTATTAAGATGTTGGGTTGTCAATGTGTTCTGTACTGTGGTTATTGGCCCTCATGATTTGGGCGGTGATGAACATATTCAATAACTGTGCCATCGGGATGAACTGCATTAAAAGCCCTTCCGGTTGGTACATCTTGTAGTGGGAAAATAATTTTCGCGCCTTGTTCGACTAATTTATCGTAATAAGGTTGCACATCATCAACGAGGAATGTCGTATGAGTACTCGTAAAGGGGGCCAATTTGTCATCTGGCCCTTCAATGATCAAGAAAGCACCTACCATGGCAAGACGCAGTTGGTGCTCAGGGAAAGGGAAAAAACCGTCTATAGTGACTTGTTGCAGTTGTTCATAAAACGCAATGCTACTTTCTAATTCACCTTGCTTCACGAAAACACGAGCCATCACACGTGGGGTAGTTAAATGCTCGCTTGAAGGGTGCTTGCGCCAAAGTTGTGTTAATTTCATTGCTATCATTTCCTTTTTGGGATCCAGCCACTTTGAAAATACAAGCAAATTAATAAAATATCGAGGGCGTTTTGAGTCAATTTTATTCTAATATCTATCAATAAGGTATAAGTTACCCATCGATGTTATTACGCTATTGAGAATGGCAGATGAGCAACATTTAAATAGATTTAAGATGTTGGATTTTATTGTTAACTATAAGTAAAAAATTGGTTGGTATTATTTGCCTTAGTCTTTAAGAGAATTCCAAATTAAATCCCCTTAAACTTAAGGTATATTTTTTAATTTTATAACTAGTTATGTACAATGAATAGACTAACCCTACAAAAAGAACAGTATTCGATCTCTGTCATAAGACAGTCGTTATACTGGATGACATCAATAACAGAATGGACATTGACAGAAAAAGACACTACGTATGAGGTGTCCTTTAAAGACTGTAATGATGATACTTTATTTCAATTTAATCGCCTATTGAATGATTATACTTTAAGAGAACAGATTGATATAAAGACAAGAGATATCAGAAGCTCGATTATGAGTAAAGTATTGGCCAGTATTGATGAGCGTTTATCTCAATGAATCTTTTACCTTTTAATTTTGAAAAAATAAGTGAAGAAGATTTTTTCATAAGTAATCTTGCGGGGTATTCGACCACGCTAAAGTCTGAAAATTTTTTTGAGCTAGTTAACGAACATGCAACATCGAATGAACAACTAAACAAAGAACTAATAGAAAAGCTATTTATTAGCAATAATGTTTTGTTAGCAGAGAAGATGCTTTCTTCAGCACTTGGAAAAAAAATAACAAATGAGATCAAATTTTCTCCTATTTTTATGATAGTACCGACTCTCAGATGCGATCATACGTGTAAATATTGCCAAGTTAGTCGCGCCTCATTATCAGCCAAAAATTTTGATCTTAAAGAAGAAAAAATCCCTAAAATAATATCATTAATAAAAAAGCTTTCATCTAAACCATACAAAATAGAAATTCAGGGAGGGGAGCCTCTACTACGTTTTGATTTAATAAAAAAAATATATCAAGAAGCCGTGATAGTACTTGGGGAAGAAAATATTGAATTTGTTATTACATCAAGTCTATCTTTGCTTAACGATGATATGATTGATTGGTCTATCAATAAACCTATCTATTATTCGGTTTCTCTTGATGGAACGGAATCTATCCATAATAAGAATAGAATTTTACCCAATGGCAATTCATTTCAACTCGTTGAAAACAATATTAAAAAATTACAGAAAGCGCTTGGTAAATCACATGTTGCAACAGTGACCACAGTGACAAAAGCTTTACTTAACTCCCCACATTTGTTACTGGATGCACATCAATCGTTAGAAATATTCGATATTTTTATTCGGCCTATTAGTCCTTATGGATTCGCTAAAAACAAAGAGGATTACACTATTGATGAGTATCTTGCTTTTTATTCCAAACTATTAGAGCTTGTTCTTGAAAAAAATAAGCAAGGAATTCCATTTGTCGAACATTCTGCTGCAATCCACATTAAAAGAATAAATAATCCAAATTTTGCTGGATACGCAGATTTGAAATCACCTAGTGGATTGATTTTCAATAGCTTACTATTTAATTATGATGGAAAGCTATATGGTAGTGATGAGACTAGAATGTTACAAAAAGTCCATCCTGATATTGATTTCTCCATTGGAGATATAGAGCAGCTTATATTTTCACAAAATCCTATCTACCATCAATTGCTGTCTGACTCACTGAATATGCTCCATGTCGGATGTGATAATTGTGCGTATCAACCTTTTTGTGGCGTTGACCCATGCCAAAATATTAGCCTATTCGGTGAGCCTATCGGTAATAAAAGCTTATCGCGTTTCTGTTTATATCATAAAGGTATGTTTAATCTCTTATTATCTAAAATAATAAAAAACAATGAAGATGCAAAGATTCTAAAGGAATGGTCTTATGCCTAACGTTGTAAGAAATGATCAATTTATATTACTTGAGCCAATTCCTGCTGGATATTACCAGCTATATAAGGACCAGCTATCTAGCCCTGAGTTTTATTTTGATAATATCCTAGTCGTTAAGGAAAAGAGTGCAGAATACCATACTGCTGGAGTGAAACATGTTATAGCGGATGAAACATTATATCATTCAATCGAAAGTGGTGATATTGCTTCTGTAACAATGAACAAAATGAGAATTATTCTTTCTAGAAAAGCCAATCATAATACGCTATTGCTGACAGAAAGATGTAATAACTTATGTTTATTCTGCTCTCAGCCACCTAAGAATATATCCGATAGTTGGTTATTAGATGTTGCTACACAAGCGTTAGCTGCATTTAAATTAGAAGGAGTTATTGGAATTAGTGGCGGTGAGCCTTTGCTTTATGGGATTGAATTTATTGAGTTTTTGGAGCGTATTAAAAATAATACGCCAAAAACAGCATTACATATTCTGACGAATGGCAGAGCATTTAAAGATTTAATGTTTACAAAACAAGTAGCAAATATTGCAAAAGAGCTTCCTATTACTTTTGGGATCCCGCTATATTCAGCCTCAGCAAGTATACACAATAAACTAGTATCAAGTGATGGTGCATTTGAAGAAACAATATCAGGCATTATCAATGCTGGTAACAGTGGATTAAACATAGAATTAAGATTTATTCCTACAAACTATAATTATTCAGATCTATATGCTGTTGTTGAAATGGCAGGACGTGTTTTTTCAAACATCAATCAAATTTCAGTAATGAATTTGGAAGCGACAGGGTGGGCTCGTAAAAATTGGAAATCGCTTTACGTAAATCCTGAGACCTATCTTGAATCACTACAAAAAGCGATTGATATCGCAGAAAGATCTCAATTACCTATTGTATTATTTAATTATCCCCTCTGTCATATCTCACAGGATCTATGGCAGTATAGTGTTCAATCAATATCTGATTGGAAGAATTACTATCCTGATGATTGCCTTCACTGCAAAATGATGGGCGAATGTGGAGGGTATTTTAGTTCATCTTATGGTCAATACCACCAACCACCGAGAGTTATAGTATGAAAAAATGGAATTTAGCAGCATTATTACCTGGGTTTCTTGTGCTAAATAATCAAGTATTTGCAGACTCTGCGATTACGTTTAAAAATGAACAATCTTATCAACCCGATGATCTTATTTTTGCTCCTTTAAATACTGAAACGCCAATATATATTGCAGGTCATCGAAGTCATAGTTCACATCGAAGCCATCGTAGCCACAGTTCTCATCGTTCTTCCTCGGGTGGTGGTTATTATCGTTCGGCTCCTGTAACACCATCTTATTCGGCTCCAGCGACAAATAATCAACAGCGTAATTTATCTGGAAATGCACAAAATTCAGCTAACAAAAATGACTATGCAGCAAATATTAGGCAATCAACACTAACAGCAGAACAACGTAAAAGATTGGTGATGCGGGTTCAATATGCACTTTTTGAGAGAAATTATTTTGATGGGGTAATAGATGGTGTGATGGGGCCTGCAACTAGAAACTCGATAACGCGTTATCGACAAACATACGGGTTACCGCTTAATGTGTTTATAGATGCAGAACTACTGAATTCCTTGGGAATATATGCATCAAACTAATCAAGGCTAATGTTGCCATGTAAGGATATTTAATGAAGGGCTATTTTCTTTTTATATTAACATTCTTTTTTTCTGGCATCGTATATGCTGATGATTACCTCTACAATTATCGTTATGGTACAGGTTCACCATATGGGTATAATTATGATGTTTCTGGAACAGATGATTATGGTGAAAGTGTCAGCGGGAATATTGATATTCAAGGGAAATACGGAACAGGTATAATAACTAATTCAGATGGTGAAGAAGTGGATGTTGATGTTGAATGGGATGGTTATGGCGAACTTATCGCTGAAGATGCTGATGGCAATAGCTATGAATTATCAGTTGATTAGCCTAAGATCCAACATAACAGATATTAACTAAATATCACTCAGTGTAAACATCGTATGTATACGATAAACAATGATAGCAGTTACCATTTATATCCAACACCGATGGTATAGTTGGTATTGTTAGAATCACCTTTATCTGCATTGATTTTTTCTCTAATAATACTGGCATTCAAATTTAGTCCATCGGTTAAGTGATACATCATGCCAAGTCGAGCATTTAAATCGAGGCTCACATCATTATTAAATCCTCGACCAATACGACCTTTGGTGTAGATGCTTATTGTTTTAGCAAATAGGTATTGGTTAAAATCCCAAGCCAATGACCCTTGCATATAATTATCATTGACCCCATTGCGATATGTCATGTGTTGATAACTGAGAAGGCCAGTAAATGAAAGCGAACTTAGCTCGGTATTCCATACTTGCCAACCAGGGCCTGTGCCAACACCACCTTTGGATTTTATGTCTTCGATCCAATCATGTTGATAATTAAGTGAGCCACGCCAGAAGAAAGATGGATTAATAAAATAGTCTAATTCATAACCTAAATTGTAGTAATAACTACTGACGTTATGGTCATCTTTATTCCGGAGCATTGCACCATTTAATCCATGGCGCCAATCTTTCGCCGATATTTGCATATTGGCATCGAATGAATATTTCTCGCTGCTTGAGGCCCCTTTATTATAGGTAGCGCCTGCATTTATTCCACCCGTGATTTTTGTTTGTTTTAGGGGAGTACCCTCTAGTTTTTTACTTAAAACCAAATCATCGTTAATTCTCATTTTTTGATGCTTATCACCACTAATTAGGATTATTTCGCCTTCTTTTGACGCTTCAATAGCATCGATTTGTTGCCATTTATCTGGAGAACGCAGTTTGATAACGACCGGTTCATCAATATCAAATGTCTTTATATCATTTAGTTTGACCCTTAATTCTCCAGCATAACTGGTTTTAATAAGCACCTTATTATCATCAATAATACTTATCATTCCTGACAGCGAATCTCCATTTTTCAAATAGATATTATCAGCATAAGCAGAGGTTGTAATTGAACCTATAATTAAAATTGCTAAATATCGCATTAAATTAAACCTCATGCTGTGCTAGTGATATCAATCACTTAACCGTAACGCCGATAAAATTCGATATCAATAGCCTTTACTCAACTAGGCGGTATATTTATTTTCATTTACTAAAGTATAAATTTATTTAACTCTCAAAGAGGGTGAAAAATAAATATCACTTAAGTATTTTTTGGTTTGGCATTAATAAAAATCCCATTGGTTTGCTTTTAAAAAATCACGGGTATTTATCAAGCTAGGGTCAATAAGGCCATCAGAAAAAGAATGATTGATATCGTAAAATTGATCTATATGACCACCTTTTTAGCAGTTTGAGTGCTATATTATTAACTCCTACGCGATGACAGAGGTGAACCAATGAAAATGTTAACGCTGCAAGAAATGACCGATGCTCAACGGGTTAGAGTAAATACGCGGCTCGGTCAAGAGAGAAAGAAATTGGGGCGTGAATTAACTAATGCGGAGCACAGTAGGGTAAAAAATGAAATTGTTGCTGAAATATCAAGGGAAGTTGAATTAGCAGCGAAAAAAGCGAGGGCACAAAAAAGGAAAGACAAGTTAGCTGCTAGTGATGAAACATACAGTTGGTCAACACATAACCATCGGCGAGGTTTCCGTTAACTGTACTACCTTGAATTGACCAATAGAACTTATTACTACTTACAGAGGGATGAGATTGGCTCTGTAAGTAGGCTCATTTCTTTTAAAACGCATTAGCGGTAAGCCACTGTAAAACATCCTCATAGCAACCACGATATATAATTCGATCTTGTTTTTTCTCGAGTTGATAGTGGTACATTGGGTCGTAATATTCATGAAGTAGGGGGCATAACCAAGCAAAATGGGCCTCTGTTGAGCCGCTTTTTTGTTGTTCGATTAATGCGCTATCTAGCAAGGTGCTGAGTTCTGCCGCGCGTTGTGTACCTAAACGACGACGAATTGCCGATATGCCATGATGCAAGTATTCACTGTAAGCCTCCCAGCCTTGCTCTTCACCATAAGTACTTAAAAAGTCGTGAGTCATACGATCAAAATACTCAGCTTTAAGCCGCTCTAAGCGTAATTCAAATGGATCTTCAACGACCACTAATGATGCTTGTGCCATTTGGGTACGTAAAGGTTGAGGGAGGCTATTTGCACCAATTGCACGGCCTTCATCTTCGATGACCCAGCGGGAATATTGTTGTGATTTTTTCAGCAGTTCAACAGCAAGATGATTTTCAAATGTAGCTTGCGAATATTGCTGTTGTAGTGTGCGACCAAAAGAAGAGCCTCTATGATGAGCGATACCCTCAAGATCAATACCATCGGGCAGTTTACGTACCATTGTTGTTTTTCCACTACCAGTACACCCACCAATAAGGACAATCGGTCGTTGTACTAACTCTTTTGTTAACTCAATAACTGTCTGTCGTAAGGCTTTATAACCACCAACAATTAATGGGTATTCAATACCGATTTCACGTAGCCATTGCTGAACAATGTGTGAACGCATGCCACCTCGAGCACAGCAGATATAGCCTTGGGGAAATTGTTGGCAAGCTTTATGCCATGCAGCTAGTCGTTCTGAGCGAATGGCACCATTAACCAATTGGTGGCCTAATTCGACCGCTTTTTTCGAACCTTGCTGTTTGTAACAAGTCCCAACGGCTGCACGCTCTGCATCATTCATTAAAGGCAAATTATGAGCTGCTGGCATTGAGCCTTGTTTAAATTCAATAGGCGCGCGAACATCAATTATTGGTGTATCTGTGGCTAGGATCTGTCGAATATTTTTCACTAAAGGAGTTAATTCCATAATAAAAACGGTGATATCAATCCAATCGAAGCGACTACTATACTCCCATGTTGGAATGAAGGCACGCAATCATAAGGTAGGCTCTTAGACAATCAGCCAGCCACATTAGTGACGCTGTCACATTTGTTATGCTATTTTGTATTTTAAGAGATCTTTTCTAAGATCAATTTCACTATTTCTTCTAAGGGTAACATACCGTCAATAATGTAATCACTGTCGTTTTTTCTCTTTTCTGCATCGCAACATAAGAAGGCCGCGAAACTATTCGCTGATATTTGCAAAAATTTCATGGCGAATTGCGTTTTGGCGGTTCCGTAAAATGCGTCGAGATAAAACGATATCTAATGGGGTTTCTAAAAGAAGGCATATGAAATTTTATTAGCTAATGCAGGATGTGCTTTTGCAAAAGGGTAACCTAAGAGGATGTAATTAAATTTACCTTAAGCAATTTTGTCATCAATACAGTGGATGAATGGTGTAATATCCCATTCATCATAATTTCCACCACAAGTAATCCAATCATCAATATCTGACGAGTCGGTTGGATAATCATAACCGTCAGCAACTATGAGGGCGTATTTTTGCTAGCCCTTGTGTTTTTGTATCATATAAACGCCATAGAAATGATTTTTTTGAGTTTTTACTTTGCAAGCCGCTCTTCACATTGAGATTTTATTGTAAGAATAAAATCTTCGATTGCTTTTGAGTTTGAAACATCAAAGGTCTCACCGGTTAAATAGGTTCGTTGTGCCGCTGACAACAATTGATAGTGTGAGGGGGTATTAATCCTATGTAATAACCAATCCGCAGCCTCTGATTTGGAGGCAATTTTTTGTGTCGACAAGGTATACAAAATGCGTGCTAAGGCGAGAATAATATTACATTCATCATGTTCCCAGTCGTCCTGAACGTTCCATTGTTCTAGTGTCGCTTTTAGCGCTTTTGATAAATCACTGAACGGAATAGGCGGAAAAGAGTGAGCAGCATCGTTACCTAGTATTGCAATGCTGTGCTGGTGAACTTTAGTCAGTAAAATAGCGATATCAGGGTCGATTTGAGGCGGCTCAAATATCCCTGAAACAATATCATCTCTAAGCCACTCGCCAAATTGTAATTCACGGCGAGGAGGGTAATGCCATTTCTTAACTGATTCATTAAGTAAGACTGTTACCTCTAACGCGCGTTGTTTTGGATCGGAACCTGGCCAAGCCGAAACCGTTAAAAGTTCGCTCATCAATTGTTGACGTTGCTGCTCTGAAAGAGGGGTATCGACAGTAACGAGTAAGTCAATATCACTAAGAGGTTTTAGGCCACCATGTAATGTGGAGCCATAAAGGTAAATACTATTTAGTATCTCGCCAAGGTGTTTGTCAATGAGCTGACAGGCGGATTTAACTTGTTGCAGTATGCTAGTATCAATATGTTCAAAATTCATATTAGTTTTAGTGTCTTTGTTATTAATTTTATCAACAGGATCATACACTAATAAGTCATCAACAAATCAGAATATGGCAGAATGAGGATTTGGGTAATTACAGTATTACATTTTCAAAATACTGGCGCGTTTAATACACGCCCATGCTACCACGAGTAGTACAAATAAAAAATTTTACCTTTGAAAACCTGTGATATTTTCAGAGTTAATAATTTTGTCATGTATAATAAACAAAATAAATCTTGCATCAGACCGATCGGTCTATTACATTGTCGATATGAACAGAAAGACTGAACATGATACCCGGGAACATCTTCTTGTCACTGGTGAGCACCTTTGTCTTCAGCGTGGTTTTACTGGAATGGGGCTAAGTGAGTTGCTAAAAACGGCAGAAGTACCAAAAGGGTCGTTTTATCATTATTTCCGCTCTAAAGAAGCTTTTGGTGTTGCGATGTTAGAGCACTATTACGCCGGCTATCTACAAAAGTTGGTGAAGCACTTCGAGCATGGAGCAGGTAATTATCGTGATCGTTTACTTGCCTATTATGGAAAAATGTTAAACAACACTTGCCAGTTTGATCATACAACAGGCTGTTTGACGGTGAAGTTATCAGCAGAGGTATGTGATCTATCAGAAGATATGAACATTGCGATGGATCAAGGTGTGAGCCAAGTCATCGCGCTACTGGCACAAACACTGGAAAATGGGCGTGATGAAAAATCACTGAATTTTTCAGGGGAGTCGCTATCTATCGCACGGGTTCTTTATTCTTTATGGTTAGGTGCAAATTTACAGGCAAAAATATCGCGTAGTAATAAGCCGATGGAAAGCGCACTGGCCTATGTGGAAAAAATGATTGCAGCGCCTGAAAGTTAATAGGCGTTTTTATTTACTCAATTACTAGTCGACCGGTCTAATCTGGAGCTTTTATGTCACAGAAAAAACTATTTACACCTCTTAAAGTGGGTACACTAACCGCACCAAATCGTATTTTTATGGCACCACTAACCCGTTTACGTAGCATTGAACCCGGCGATATTCCGACTCCATTAATGGGGGAATATTATCGCCAACGTGCCACCGCTGGGTTGATCATTTCAGAGGCGACTCAAATTTCTGCACAATCAAAAGGCTATGCCGGAGCTCCAGGGCTACATAGCGCCGAGCAAATCGCTGCATGGAAAAAAATCACTTCAACGGTTCATGAAGCAGGAGGGCGTATTGCTGTTCAATTGTGGCATACCGGGCGAATTTCTCATGTTAGCCTTCAGCCTAATGGGTTAGCTCCCGTCGCACCTTCAGCAATAAGTGCAGGAACACGGACATCATTACGCGATGAAAATGGCCGCGCTATCCGTGTCGATACATCCATGCCTCGTGCATTAGAAACAGAAGAAATTCCAGCGATCGTTAATGACTTCCGTCAAGCGGTTGCTAATGCACGGGAAGCAGGTTTTGATATGGCTGAATTGCATGCTGCTCACGGTTATTTACTGCATCAATTTCTCTCTCCATCCGCGAATCACCGTACTGACCAATATGGTGGAACAAGGGAAAATCGTGCTCGTTTTCTTTTAGATGTTGTTGATGCCGTTTGTGCGGAATGGGGGTCTGAACATATTGGGATCCGTATCTCACCTATAGGTACATTTCAAAATACCGATAATGGGCCGAATGAAGTTGACGATGCCCTGTATCTCATTGAAGAGCTAGACAAACGTCATATTGCCTATTTGCATCTGTCTGAACCTGATTGGGCGGGCGGTCAACCATATACTGATGATTTCCGTCAAAAAGTGCGTGAACGCTTCCACGCTGTGATCATTGGTGCTGGCGCTTACACTACAGAAAAGGCAGAAAATTTAATCGAGAAAGGGTTGATTGATGCTGTTGCATTTGGTCGTGATTTTATTGCTAACCCTGATCTCGTCGCTCGCCTTAAAAATAAAGCTGCACTCAATCCTCAGCGCCCTGAAAGCTTTTATGGTGGTGGCGCAGAAGGGTATACAGATTATCCATCTCTCTGAGTATTAATGTTGATAGCGGCGATAACTCGCCGCTAATATTTAACACTCACATATATATGAATTAACGTATATGTTAGGTTGGTATAAATTGATAACATGATAAAGAAGTGGATGTGGAACCATTACAATTATTCAAATTATTAAGTGACCAAGCGAGATGAGATATTGTACTGCGGCTAAACGTATCGGGAGAGTTATTCGTATGTGATATTTATACGGTATTAGATTTTTCTCAGCCAAAAACATCTCGCCATCTTGCAATGCCACGTAGCTCCGGTTTATGACTTGATTCAAAACACGGTACATAGATAAGGGGTCGACAATTGTTTACCCAATTTATCCTGTTCTAATTGATGTTTTATGTATTCTTGTATTCGTTTCGTATCCTTACCCACCGTATCAACAGAGTATCCTCCGCACCAAAATTCTCTTTTACGATATTTAAACTTTAAATCGCCGAACTGTTCATAAAGCATTAGGCTACTTTTCCCTTTTAAATATCCCATAAAGCTCGAAACACTCATTTGAGGCGAAATGTCCAACAGCATGAGTATTAGCAACTGATTACTAATACCTTATCTAACTAGAAATGCTTTCGATACACTACATAATAGTAACATTGCTTCACTATATGATTTTTTTAAATTTAAGGATACGGATTGAGTATTTACACATCATTTTATACTTAAGGGATATATTCTGATATTTGGCAGTAAAAAAATTCTAGTTAAATTAAAAAAATACTCAGAAAATAGGTTATTATATTTATGTGTTAGTAAATAAATGTAAACATATATTTCAATAAAACAATAAAAAATTTTAAGAAAAATCTGTTTTTAATTCAATACTAAACCTTAATAGCGGGGTTTATGAGTTTCAATTTTTATTATGCATTATGTGTTGTTTTTTTGTTGATGATAATTTTTTAAGTCAAATCATTTTAAAGTTAAAAGATTAAAAATGTCTTTTTATTCATATGATTATTGTTCATTGGTGGTGGTGCGCACAATATGAGCAAGTTAAGTGGGTGTTAAATTATAGTTAAGAACAACTATAGGGACAATTGAACGTTTAACTCTCATTTTTAATGAAGAATATTTAACAATTGAATTATTAAAAATAAAAGACAATTACATTTGCTTACTCACTGCATGAATATTCACTCTAGAAAAAAATTTTTTTTGGATTAGAATCTTCGCCAATCCCGTTAATTAAGAAAGTTAAGTTTTTTTCAATTAATTAAACGTGGATGTCAATATGGAAATATGAGTGTATATGGAAAACATGAATTTAGAGTTTAAAAATAAATTTCTTTAAAAGAAAACAGGAAAAGAATCGATCAGCCTATTCATTAAGTTGAAATCAATTCATTTCTATTTAAGTCCTGCGATTAAAAAGGGTGTTGTAATCGTAGGATAAATATTAACTTACACCCAATTATTAATAAATATTTAAGGTCTTATTATGTTTAATCAAAAAAATATGATTGCTCTATGTGTTGCTGCTGGCTTAGGATTCGCTGGTGCTGCTTCTGCAGGTCAAAACGCTCAAGTAAATGTTTCAGGTCAAATCGCAGCTGCAACCTGTGATTTAAGTGTTAGCAATCCTAATATTGACTTAGGTACTCACATTTCTGCGGATATTACAGCAGCTGGTGATATTGCTTCAAGTGCAAAAGACTTCACTCTACAATTAACTAATTGTAGCAAAGATCAAACCGGTGCATCAGTTCAATTATTTGCTAAAGGAACTGCATTAGACGCGAATGGTGATTACTTCAACAACACTGCAAATGCAACTGTTGGTGTTAAATTAACTGCTGATTCTAAACCAGTTAAACCTAACACAAGTGTTGATTTAACTTCTGTGACTGGATTAGCTCAAGGTTCTTCTGCTTCAATCGCAATGAACGTTGGCTTATATTCAACAGTAGGAACTCCTGCTTCACAACGCATTGATGCTCCAATTACATTCTCTGTAAGCTACGAATAATAATTATTTAAATGAGATGGCAGAAATGGCCATCTCATTTATTACTTGTTACTTAATAGAATGACTATTGGAGATAAATTATGAATTTGATGTCAACTATCAGATACTCAATAATTGGAATGATGATATTTGGTCTTGAAATTACAGGACTATCAGCTGCTGGGGTAGGCCTTAATACTACTCGAATTGTTTTTCCACAAAATAGCCAATCTATTCCGGTAACTGTTCGCAATAGTACAGAGAACGAAGAATATCTGGTTCAGGTATATTTAACGAAAACACCTAGTGATTCTACCCAAGAGAAGGTATTTGATATTCTTCCTCCTATGCTCTATTTGAAACCGGGACAACAGCGAGATGTTCGTATTACTGAAACCTCTAGCTCAATGAATTTACCGAAAGATCGTGAATCAATTTATTACTTACATGCAAGAGCAATCGCACGCAGTGAAAAAAATTCAGAGTTAGATGTTTCAAATATGAAAGGTGATGTAAAAATTGCAATAGAAAATGTGATTAAAGTATTTTATCGCCCAACTGGGTTAGTTCAGACTTCTGATAAAGCACAAGAAAGTTTGACGTTTTCAGCAGTTCAAGGCGGTGTGCAAGTCACAAACAACTCTCCTTATTATATTACATTAGCATCTTTAAAAGTTGGTAATAAGCATATAGATATTTCAGCTAAAAAGAACAACACGATGGTGGCGCCTTTTAGCAATATAATTTATCCGACAACTGTGAATACAGGCCCAATCACTTGGGTAACTATTAATGATTTAGGGGGCTATGTTGAACATACGAAACCATAAATTATCCACCTTAGTCGCATGTTTATTAATGGCTTCTACAATGCAATCTTTTGCAGGAAATAAACTAGAAATACTTGCAGATATACAAAGTATTGGTGAATGTGACATTGAGGTAACGCCATCAAATATCGAAATGACTCGTCGTCCTGTTGTCGGAGATTTTAGATTAAATGATGCTGTAGATATTACGCCAATAAAACTTTCATACCAATGTCGAGATTATGAAACAACGGTGATGCCCGAAGTAATGGTAACAGGTGATGTATCAAATGACCCTAATCTATTTTTAACAGAGAACCCTGCTGGAGCAAAAGGGGTTGGTTTTATGCTGAAAAATGGCGAAGTGTCAGAGTTGGTAGGGTTCTACTCTAAGGGAAAAACCTTAAAAAATAATGAAAGCTTTTATTTACCTGCTGGAAGTACAAAAGGTTCTTTACCAATGACCATCGGATTTGTACGTCAAGCAGACAATAGCACCGTTACAGCGGGTTCTGCAAAAGCATCAATTTTATTAACCGTTGTAATGCCATAATTCAAAAAAGAGGATACCAATGTGCTGCGGTTAATTTTATCTTTTGTATCGATTGTATTCTGCCAATCAGTATTAGCACAAGTGAATACTGTTGCTGTCGATTTTGAAGCGACTTTTTATAAAAAGACTTGTGAAGTTGATGTTTCAGAAGCTGTGATTGATTACAAAAAAGTTTCACCAGTTGATATTGTCAAAAACGATTCGGGTGAAACCACAAAGTTAAATCGAGATATAACTTTGAAGCTAGCAAAATGTACAAATGTTAGCGATTTATCTAAAAGCAAAATTTTTGTATCTGGACAAACAGAAATTTTCAATGGAAAACCTTTATTCAAAGAAAGTGGAACCTCAAAAGGTGTCGGTATTAAGTTATTAGTTAATAACATTGCGAAAACAGATGGTGATGTTCTTTTCCGGCTTAACTCTAGTAATGCTATCGGTGATACCTTTACAGTGACAACAGCATTATCTTGCGGTGAATGTAACGATACGAATCAAATAACAAAAGGTAGTTTTAAAGCGTCAATGATATTCACCGTACTCACTGACTAGCTAATCTAGGATATATAATATGCGTAGAATCATATTTTCATTATTTTGTTTGGTTGGTACTTTAATTTTATTAACAGACTTATCTTCTAATGCTTATGCAGGGCTACTATTAGAACAAACAAGAATTATTTGGAATGGTGATTCAACGCAAGAATCCATTACCTTAAAAAACGATAGTGACAGTGTATATTTAGTTCAATCAGGGGTGTTTGATACGCCTATTGGGCAGAAAGAATCAGGCGTATTTTTAGTTACACCACCACTATATCGATTGAATCCAAATAGTCAGCAGGCAATGAAAATTTTGCCTGAAGAAAAAATAACTCAACTGCCTAAAGATAAAGAATCCTTATTTTATTTTAGTGTTATTGGTATACCAGGTGTTACAACTAACAATAATGAAGAACAGGTGGCAAAGTTATCGATAGGTACACGTTTAGTTATAAAACTATTTTATCGCCCCAATGGATTAACACAATCAAGTGAAGATGCAATTAAAGGGCTACAGTTTTATTTACATAAAAAGAATGTATGTATAGAAAATCCATCTCCATATCATATAACATTAAGCTCTCTAAAAATAAATAATAAACAGTATCCGAAAATATCTGGAGTAATAATTCCACCAAAAAGCAGATACTTAATAAACAATACTGGTGAAGTAAATCAGTCGAGTAAAATAGTATGGAAAGCAGTTAATGATTATGGTGGTGATAGTGAAGATAATACGGCTTCACTAATATTAGGCGAGAGGAAAACATGTCAATAGTTAAAAAAATCATTATTTTAATTGTTTCTTTTGTTTATTATATGGGATCGTCTTTCGCAAATACCGATATCATGAATGGTTTGTTATTTTCACCTGAACGTATAGTTTATAAAGAATCGGAAAAAAATGGTGTTTCAACCATGTTAGAGAATGCGAATAGCGAGGCAATACTCGTCCAGTCTCAAATCATTGCTGCAAATGAAAAAACGTTGAAGCCACTGATTAATAAAGAATCAGATATTTTTTTAATCACACCGCCATTACATCGTTTAGATAGTGGCGTTCGCTATAGTTGGAAAATACAACGGGTTGCTGATGGCAATTTAGCAAAAGATAGAGAAAGTGTATTTTATGTTTCATTAAGAATTATTCCAGAAGTATCAGATAAGAACACCTCGGAGTTTATTGTTACTCCAACACTCTATTTAAAAATGCTTTATCGACCTAAAGCAATTGAAGAATTACGGATTGACAAGGAAGTGGAAAAAATGCGTTTTTCTATAAATAAAAATAAACTGACGATCAAAAACCCGTCAGCTCTTTCAATTACATTGACCTCATTAACTATTGGTTCATATAAAGTGCCAATGAAATTAATAGATGACAGTATTCCTCCATTTAGTGAAAACCAAATTGAATTACCTCAATCTGTTTCTGGTGAGGTTACTTGGCAAGCTTTAAATGAATATGGATTAATAACAAAACTGAGCACTGGCGTATTGGATGAGAGTATATTATGAACAACAGAATATTTATCTTAAAACCTATCTCAATAGCGCTTATGTTTTGTCTGTTTGGGGGGGTAACTAGTGCTGAGCCTTATTTTGATCCCGCTCTTTTAAACCTGCCGGCAGGAACAGATAAAGATAGTATCGATTTATCTGTATTTGCACGTTCTGATACAGTAGCTCCTGGCCGTTACATAGTTACTATGAAAATAAATAAAGAGGAGATAGGCCAGAAGGAAATATATTTCACACAAGATGGTGAAGGTAACATTGTTCCTGAATTTACTCCCGCTATGTTAGAGGAGTTCGGCGTAAATATTCAAGGTAATTCTATATTGAAAGGAATGCCTGCGACTCACAAAATTACCTCTCTATCATCGGTAATAGAAAATGCACAAGTTCAATTCGATGTTTCAAAATTAACACTAAATTTAAATATCCCGCAAATCTCTATGAACCAGAAGGCTAGAGGTGCTGTACCGATAGAGCTTCTTGACCAAGGTTTACCTGGCTTGATATTAAACTATCAAGTCAGTGGGAGCCGACAAGAATTTACGGGTGGAATTGGCGGTAAAACAAAAAATAACTCTATTTTTGCCAACATTACAGGCGGATTAAATCTTGGTGCGTGGCGTTTACGTTCCCAATATTTTTACCTTGAAAATGAAAATAAATTTGACGGTAAGACGGTACGTAATCACCAAAGTGATTTTAATAACACAACCGTTTCAAGGGATATTCAGCACTTAAGTTCTGAAATTGTAATGGGTGAAACGAGCACACTCAATGATGTACTTGACAGTGTCCCAGTAAAAGGGGTTCGTTTATTATCCAATGAGCAGATGTTAGCACGAGGTGATAGGGGATTTGCGCCACAAATTAGAGGCGTTGCATCATCTAATTCCCGCATAACTATAAGCCAAAATGGTAATACCATATACCAAACATACGTTGCACCAGGACCATTTGTGATTAATGACCTTTATCCAACAGGTACAGCTGGGGACTTGGAGGTTTCAATTCATGAGGAAGATGGCTCTGTTCGAGTATTCACTCAAGCATTCTCATCATTGCCCGTAATGCAACGAGCTGGAACATTTAAATATGAAGTTGCGGCGGGTCAATACAATGGTGGCATAACCGATGGTAATAAAAAAAGTAATTTCTTGATGGGGACACTCATATACGGATTACCCAAAGCGGTCACATTGTATACCGGTTTTTTAGGGGCTAATCATTACTGGACTGGTATTGTTGGTACAGGTTTCTCATTAGGTTCATTTGGTGCCATGTCAATCGATGCTACCCATGCCTATGCCACAATTAGAAATGAAGATAAGCAAGGTCAATCCTTCAGACTTCGTTACTCAAAGAACTTATCTGATTTTGGTACATCTATTGACTTGACCGCGTTGAGGTACTCAACAAAAGACTATTATAGCTTTTCAGACTTTAACCATGCAGGTTATCGTTTGAAAGATAATGTTGCACCGTGGTTAAACGGACGTCAACGTAGTAGCTTTCAATCTTATATAAACCAATCTCTTGGTAAATGGGGTTCAATTTATTTTAGAGGTATGCGTAGTGATTATTGGGGACGTAAAGATACGATAACGACCTTAGGGATTGGTTATAGCGGTTTCTATAAAGGTTTATCTTATGGTATTGATTACAGTATTAGCCGTACACAAGGTGACGGAAACTGGCCTGAAAACCGCCAAATTAGCTTCAACGTTAGCGTGCCATTTAGTCTGTTTTCAAATAATAAAAATATTGAAAATATTAGTAGCAGCTTCCAGATAAGCCACGACAATAGCGGAAGAACTTACCAACAGCTTGGTGTTAATGGGCAGCTACTAGATAATAAGTTTACTTACCAATTAAGCGAAAGTGGTGATAACCGAGACCAAAAATTATCCAGTTCGGTTAACGTCGGTTATCAAGGAAGTAAAGGATATGTGGGAGGCGGATACAGTTATAGTCGCGAAAGTCAGCTAACTTACGCGAATGGAAATGGTGCTGCCGTCATTCACCCTGGTGGGGTTACATTGGGTCAGTTCATTGGTAATTCTGCTGCTGTAGTGTATGCGCCAGATGCTGCGGGAGCAAGTATCAATAATGGGATGGCCGTTATTGACTCTCGGGGTTACGCTATTGTGCCTAATATGATGGAATACAGCCAAAATATTATTAATCTAGATATTAATACATTACCAACAGATGTTGAAAGTAAAGAAACATCCGTTAATGTGTATCCAACAAAAGGCGCTTTAGTTAAAACTCAGTTTAATACCTTGAAAGGGTATCAGGCGATGCTCACCTTAACGGGTCCAAAAACTATTCCAATGGGAGCTGTAGCATCACTACAACAATCAGAACAAGATAGTTCTAGTTTAATATCAGGAATTGTTGGTGAAAATGGTCGTGTATATATAAGCGGGTTACCTGAAAAAGGGACATTATCAGTAGTATGGGGAAGAGCAAACTCTGAGCAATGTCAAGTTCCATTTGATATGAGTAAGTCGACTGAAAACACCTACTCGTCGCTGCGCAATTTAACTGTTACATGCCAATAACTAATTTGAGTAATATGATGAAAAAAATTTTATTCGCAATCATTTTGACAAGTATAACAATGTCATCATTAGCCGCAAACGTTAAGGTGTTCAATGGGCGTGGCTTAGTTGGAGTGTTTGGGAATTACACTGCAAAAAACAAAATGGTAACATACGGTAACGTTGGAGATTCTTATTTCTATGTTACATTAACCAATTCTTTCAATGGTTCATATAACCTTTGCTATCAAGCCGCTCTAATGCAAATTGATGGTATTTACGGAATACCAATTAGTAATGATCTAATGCTAGTGCCTGAGTTTACTTTTACAGATGAGCGAAGAAAGGGATTAATTTATCCTCGGCCTGCCCCATTCGATATAGTAACAGGGCATTTCAATGGCTGGGGTTCAGGTACAAATCAATTTCCATGGTACCGGAATTGTATTTTTGAACCTTATCAAACAACGCCTGAAATTAGTATACAACATAATGTATATACAACGGGTCGTTTGCTAATATATGGCACTGGGAATCAAAAAGGTGGCACATATCACTTAAAACACGATATAGGTACCTCTGTTAAAGACTGGCGTACCCTTTATGAAGGGAATTGGAAGATGCTAGTATCCAAAACAGAAGCGATAAATATCACTGTTTCTGGACTAACATGCAGCTTGCAGACTCCGAATAAAATTAATTTTGGTATTAACGATTCTAGTGCAGCCAACGGTACTTTATTAGCTTCCGTTCAACGCCCTATGACGATAAATTGTAGCCAATTTAAGGATCAAGTTGACGCATATATCGGAATTTCAGCTAACGTTAAACCAGAGTTCTATTCTGGTAATGCTTTTGATGTCAATTTAAATAACGCAAGTAATCAAGCTGCTGCGTATGTAAAATTATTTGTGCACCACAATGGGGCTAAATTACCAATACGTTTAGACCAGACTATAGTCGAGCTTGGTCGTATTAAAGCAAATGAAAACAATGTCAATATAACGAAAACTCTTGAATATGAGTTATATTCAAAGGGGGCAGGGGTAACCGGTTTAGCACGTGGTTCCGTAGAACTTTCGGTTATTATGCGTTAAGCTTATCGTAAGTTGATTTTAAAATTAATTATAGTTCATCAATAATCAGGACGTTAAGTTAATACTATGACTAACCCTAAAGTTTATTTACTCGGTATAGCCGATGTACAGGATTTTCGTAACATCCGATTGTGTGTCACTCAGAACCTCGGCTGACACTTAGCCTTAAAAACCAAGCTTATTTTTTAACACTTCATACCGTGTTTTACCAGCATGAGCTGAGTGGGGCGATGATAATTATAAAATACCTCCCATTCAGCTAATTTTAAAGCTCGCGACTTGTTTAAGCACAGAAGGGCTATATTTTTACAATAAAACATTCCTAACAACCTTAAATTATATTACTCACTCGGCTATGGAGTTGAAAGCAACGGCTCTGAATATTTATGTTCAGTCCAATAATCACTTTTCTTGAAGATATGCATATTACTGAGTAATCCTTTAAAGGGACTAAAGTGATGCGAGCGCTTCGTAAAGATCAGGCTGAGCATTTTTACTATGGCCAGCCCTTAGGCGAAGTGCGTCTAGTGGAAGAATGGCGTTTATTTATTTGATATGGAGTTTTCAAAATAATGGATGTATTGAGCCACTAAACCGATTTTAAGAGAACAGGAAAGATGAGCCTGAACAGAACAGGGGATATTGTAATTTTTGTATTTTCATGTCTGTCTATAGCAGGATGCAAACCGGGTAATTTGCCAGAACAGTCTCAAAAAATCCGTCAGTTTGATGGGGTTTACATATGTAGAATAAGCCAGTCATTTAATCACATTGCAATTGAACAGAAAAATAAACACATTTTTCCGTCCGTAATGGTGAAAACTACCATTACGGTTAAAGATGGTGTTATGACAATTCATGGTATGACATCAGGTGATTACGTTTCTCATAAAATGTCGATCACTGAGCCGCCAGTTACACCGGATGGCCGTGTACTGTATTCAGAAGTCGAACTTCGTTATAAAGACGGAAATGTGCAGGAAGATTTCACAAAGAAATATGGTATTGCATCAGTGTCTGAAGGTGATCCTTTTGACAAAGGATTTATGCATCAACTGAGTAGTTGCAGATTATTGTAGAAGCGTAATGCTAATGTCTAATAATAGGAACCATTCTTTATGTGATAAATCCGCTAAAATAGCTGACGATTGACCTATATCTTGCTTATCAAATTGATGAATAACTCTATGCATGCATTCCGCTTTTTAGCTATTTTTTTGTAAATGGGCAAATAGCTTTGCATAAATCTTTTGAATAGTATCATTTTTCTTTTGATTGTAATCCATCATTGTATTAACACCTTCTTTTGCTTTCATTTTGCTGACGGCATAGGTAGCAAGATCGTCAGGGTGGGTCATTAGCCAATCACGGAATAACTGATGACGTAAATGTTCAGGGCAGCCAGGTGCAAATACATGTAAATTAACCTGTGGTTTATCAAGGTATAGCATTCGGTGTTCATACCAAGATGGTTCGCGAATTGTATGAACATACCCCAAGGCAGTTAGTTGAGGGATATAACGGTTCTCAGCAGTAGGATCCTCAACGATTAGGTCAATATCAATAATAGGTTTAGCTGCTAGATTTGGAACCGCAGTTGAGCCAATATGGTCAATATGTAGTGCTGCTTCGCCTAGTGCGGCTTGGATACGTGCTTTTTCTTGTATAAAAAGTGTTGCCCAAATAGGATCATAGTCACGGATCTCAATTTTAAGTGTAGGTGGTTTTCCTAAAACCCATGGGTTTTCATTCGGGTCACCATCTTCAAATTTCATTACAGCACAGATATCTTCGGGAGATAACGTATCTAATGAGGCTCTTTTTGTATTAAATTGTGTCATATCTTTGTTTATTCGTAATAAATGCTGTGAAATCGGGTTGTTGCATGGTTACGCAATGAATTCCGCCACCACCAATAACAATATTACCGGCAAACGTATTTACGTGGTAGGGTAGTAAAAATATATATAAGCATACACTAATACTAGGAGCACTGGTTAAACTACCAGTAGCTATTTCGCATAGTAAATCAGGAGGTAATGATAGTGATAATGAGGCTATTTATAAAGTTATTAGCTCCCCATACTCTATTTAACATAATACACATTATGCGAACCTAAATTGTAATAGCAAAGTTGTAATGTCCGCTCTGGGATAAGTTAAGATGTCCGTCACGTAGGCTCACCATTAAGGGGTTCGCATGACGGCTTATAGAGCGGAGTTTTTTACCTTGGAAGATGTTAAACGACTAAAAGTAATCCAGGATGTGATTGACCAGCGCCTGCCAACCAAAATGGCAGCACAACGATTAGGCATATCTGCTCGCCAATGCCGACGGCTATTAGTTCGCTATCCTTTTTTTATGTGGGTCATAAGCTAACCTTTTAATTCTTTCTAAATCAAGCGATTCTTGTATTTTAATAGTCCGAATCCCATTTTTCATATAAGAAATATATATCTTAGCGATAAGGTATTGAACGAGTTTTGTTTCACTTGTTGGAATTCCACTCGTTACAATTTCTGCTGCTGTTTTCGCATCTAATGGTTTATTTTCCATTATAATATTTAAAGGAATTCCAACCATATTCCCCCAAGCAAGAACAAATTGCTTGGCTGGGTCCATACTCTCTGAATGGAAACCTTTTAATGCTCTCGCCATTGCATCAACAAGGTCTTCACCTTCCAGTTCTGACTTCATAGATAAAGACTCGAGTGCAATGAGGTTATCTCCGCTATTCATCATCCAACGTATATAATGTTGCTGATTGTATTTGGTCACTATTTCAGCTGAGTTTGTACCACTATAAACACCCCCTGCTTCACGATAACCTTGACTATTAAATTCACTAAAGCTGTAAAAATGCTCGGTTGAGTAACGCAATGCGGTAAGATCGACCGATGTGCCCGTCGACATCAAACTTTTTGAATAACGAATACGGTAAGATTGACCAGTTTGACGATCACTGCCTTGCTGCGCTGCACCACTAAATTTGGCTGATGAATGGGTCACATCCGTTGACAGCGCCCCGAAGTTCCCTAAAGAGAATCCACTTCCCAAACTCAAGGATTGATAATCTTTCGCCAATAACGTTCCACCGTACAAAGTGACATTATTGTGTAAACCGTATACCGCGGTGCCTAATACAAAATCTGAACGGCGAGAGTCTGTAGTCAAATTCCCATCATAACGGCCGGAGGCGAGTTCATATTTCCAGCCCCCTGGCCGTAGCATCACTGGCAATGAGGAATAAGGCACTACAAATTGACGTTCGCTACCATCCGCTTCGGTGATAGTCACATCATAGTCACCCGACAATCCTGCTTGTTGTATGTCATTAATATAAAATGCACCGGGAGCCACGTAGGTCTCATAAATAACTTTACTTCATTGTCACATTTCGCACGAACTCCTTGCGGAATAGCATACTATAGTCTTTCCCATAGAATTTCACGTCTGACACCTGATTAGCAGTAGCCATTTTAGTCATGGGGGAAGTGCCAAAGGTCTCTTTCAGCGCTTGCTGAGTTTTAGGTTGAATCAACCAGTTAATAAAAACAGCGGAGGCATTTGGGTGTTGACTATTTGCAGCGATGGTTACAACATTCCCTCCCCCTGGCATACCAAATTTGGGGACATAAAATTTTAATCTTGAAGTTATTGCTCCATTGTGTTGCAAGCCTAGCATATGATCTTCCCAAGCTGGAACCAACATCAACTCTCCATCATTTAAACGTGTGAGACTATCGGCGCCAGACGCGGTTTGCGTAATACTAGATTTGTTTTTAGTAAACCACGCCCAGCCAGAAGACCAACCTTTAATCACCTTTGGATCAATCTTCGTTGCACTGCTATCAAACTCACCGCTTTTGAGTGTGACAATACGCTGAATGAAGGCTTCACCAGCGCCTCCGTTATTGGGATCGTTATATCCAAAACGATTGGGATTTGCATCGATAAACGCCTGAAGGTCATCGAGCGTTTGAGGAAGAGCTTGATCGCCAAATTGTTTGGGGTCATAGGCGAATCCAGTTTGATTTCCCCAAAAAGCGACGGCATACCCCTGTGTATCGATGTTTTGTATTGTATGAACTCCATTCTCATAGCCTGGGAGCCAGTCAACTTTACTGATTGCATTAGCTTTTAAAGTAATAGGCAGTTGAGCAATGGATAAGGCCATTACATCAATTTTACCACTCTGTTTTTTTGATTCGGCTAAAAGTTTATTCATATTTCCATCAATGGTTCCTTCTGAGATTTGTACTTTTATTCCATATTCATCTTCGAATCCCTTCACAAAATTACGCCACTGCGGCTGCAAGTACCAAATGTTAAATGTAACCTCTCCTTCTTGTTTTGCTTGCTTTATCACCTCATCCCAGTTAGGAAAGGAATTTTTATCTACATCTTGAGCGTAAGAGGTTGATATAACTGCGACTCCCAGTAAGAGCGCCAATGATATTTTTTTCATAATTTGACTACCTCTAGTGAATGTTATGCTTTTCCTGTGGATTGAGACAAATAATTGCCTTTTAACAGGCGCTCAATAATTATCATCAATATAACGTTGGGTATCACCAAGATCATTGAAACAACAGCGGCATCTGGACGTACAAAGGAATACCCTAAGAATGAATACAGTATCGTGGGAACAGTGATAAAATCTGGCGAGCCCAGTACAAATGAAATACTAAACTCTTCTAAACTTCGAACCAGACAAAATATTAATGAAGCCAGTAGACTTGGCTTTAGCATGGGTAAAAAAGCATTGCAGAACGTCCCCCAAAAACTAGCTCCCATGTCACGCGACGCGTCGATTATGTCTTGTGGTATCGACTTGAACCCCGCTGACATTATGCGAATTGAGTAAGGGAGCGTAAGAACGGTATGGCCAATTACAATGCTCATAAAAGTATTGCTGATATTTAAACTTATTAACATTGAACTGAAGAAGATACCGATAATCATGCCCGGCATAACCAGTGGAATGAGCGTTAGCATTTCCGCAACTGCTTTGCCTTTAAATGTCATTCTTCCGAAAGCATAGGCTGTAGGTGTCGCAAGCAATAAGCTCAAAATAGCAACAGCAGGAGCGATGGTATAACTATTGAAAAGCGCGGTTGCTAGCGATGTTTGTTCCCAAACAATTTTCCACCGCGCTAAAGATAATTTTTGAGGAAAAAGGTCTGGATAACTCCATGGGTGTTGTGGGTCAACCAAGGACCACAAGATTGCCATAGTAAAAGGCAAACCTAACCAAACAACATTAATGAAGATGAAAAAAATCAATGAAATTTTTACAACTTTCCGTCCATTATTGGTCTTTATGGTGTTCATTTAACCTCCCCCTTCTTGGTAGCCAACGGGGTTAACACAGTCGCAATGAGCAGCGTTCCAATCGCGGAAATTAACATTATTATGACGGCAATAACGGCTGAGTTATTCCATTCACCGTATTCCATTGCGGTAGCTTGCATCAGGCGCGCAAGGGAGTAAGTGTTACGGGGACCGGCCACAGAGAAGAATGCAAAATCCCCTACCGCACCAATAAAGATAAGTATTAGAGAAACTTGTACCGCGGGGAGTGTTAGAGGGAAGACGACATCTACGAATCTCCGCCATCTATTAGCACCGAAATTACTTGCCGCATCAAGTATCTCATCTCTAATCGAATTGACAGCACCGCCAACTAAAATCAATGCAAAAGGAAGGTTTTTCCATATTTGAAGAATGATAACCCCCCATCCAAAATCATCATTTTGCATACGCAATGGGGAGTCTGTTATTCCCAATAGTTGAAGTAAACTGTTTATCACTCCATGATAGGCGATGATATTTACAAACAAAAATGCAGCCACTAAACCTGGAATGAACATGGGTGCTCGAAGCACTCCGATCACAACCTCTTTTCCGTACATGGGTTGTCTTAGCCAGAGTGCGATAGGATATGAAAGCAGAACTGCACCAAACGCACCAAGCACCGAAACTTTTACGGTGTAATACAACGCACTAAGTAAGACGGAGTCACCTATGATGTTTGCCCAAAACGCTAGTGAAAATTCACTTTCCCCCGTCATGTTAAATAAACCGAAGCTTTGGGTAATAACGACATAAAAAGTTGATCCCATCAGAAGAAGGATCGTTCCAAGCCCTGTGCTCATTAATAGCCATGCCTTTACCTCATTTTTCCAATTCATCTCTTCCCCTCCGTAACCGGCTCTAAAAAGTGAATTGCATCCTCAGGCAAGTAAAATTCGGCACGCTCTCCGATAGCAATAGGCGGTTTCTTCACAAGCTGCAAACGAACTGAGAGTGATTTATTATCGTTGGAACCCCACGCTTCAGTGAGATTGCCCATGAATGCCATTTTTTCTATGACCAAAGAAAATCTATTTTGGATAGAAGATGGGGCTTGAACAAATTTCACATCCTCAGGACGCCAACAAATATAGCAATGTTTTGCTGAGGGAGGATTTGCGGATTTAACATAGAAGTTACCAAGCTTACAGGCGATACGGTAGTATTCTGGCTGCTCAGCGGGTTCAACATGTGCCTCATCAATATTCGCTGCACCAATAAAATCCGCAACAAAGCGGCTGTTTGGGCGGTAATAAACGTCCTCTGGCGAGCCCACTTGCGCAATACTCCCTCCATTTAGCACAACGATTTTATCTGATATAGACAAGGCCTCAGCCTGATCGTGCGTGACATAAATCGAAGTTAGTTGGTAGAGGCGTTGTAGCTCTTTAATTTCAAACCTCACACTTTCGCGTAATTTCGCATCTAAGTTAGATAGTGGTTCGTCAAACAAAACTAAATCCGGCCTAGTGATCATCGCTCTAGCCAAAGCTACACGCTGTTGCTGTCCTCCTGATAGTTGTGATGGCATCTTCAAACGCTGCTCTACTAAACCGACTTGTTTTAGGGATTCTTCTAATCTTTCTTGTTGGTTGCTAATGGAGACTTTTTTTTGCTTCAAGCCAAAACAGATATTGTGTGAAACGTTGAGATGCGGAAACAAAGCATAAGATTGAAAACACATGGCCGTGTTTCTTTTTTCTGGTGGAAGGTTTGTTATAGGCTTGCCATTTAAAATGATCTCTCCACTATCTGGTTGGTGAAAGCCACTTATCATTTTTAACAAAGTGGTTTTTCCACAACCACTCGGCCCGAGCAAAGTGACAAATTCCCCCTCTTCAGCGGTAAGACTGATATCGCGGGCGGCATAAAAATCGCCAAATTGCTTTGTAACACCTTTTAATATCAGGGTAGACATTATCGGCCTTCCTTAATCGAAATAATTTCTTATTAAATTTACATATTAAATGTTATATTAATGTGATTTAGCTCATCAAAATAAAACAAAAGTAGAAATTTAATTTTAACCCTATTGAAATCAACTATATACATGGCGCATGTAAAGTTAAAGACTTAAATGTTATTTTACATATTAAATTTAAATGATAAACTTAATCGAAAATAAATTGAGGGTTTTATCATGGATTTTGAATTTCATAGAGCAAAAGAAGGTGTTGTTTTAGCAAACAGTCACCGAGGGTATGCCAGCAAATACCCTGAAAACACCATGCCTGCATTCATTGGTGCATTGGAAGCTGGTACACATTGCATTGAGATAGATATTCACTTAACCGTAGATAATCAAATCGTGGTTACTCATGACCATCGTATAGATAGAGTCTCAACAGGAACGGGTTTTGTTGAGGAGATGACGTACACACAACTGTCTCGGTATGATTTCGGCGTAAAATTTAATAACAAGTTTGAAGGCACAAAAATACCGCTACTGAAAGATGTTATAAAATGGGCTGTGGCCAATCAGGTTGGATTGATTGTTGAAGTTAAGCAGCGGCGTAGAGTTGATGAATTTATTGAACATCTAGTCGACGTCTTAAGTTCAGTTCCGAATGCGATATCACACATTCAATTACTTGGATTTAATCACGTATTAATCAACAAAGTAAAAGAAAAGATACCGCAATTAGCATTGCAGGTTGTCACTATTGAGCGATACAATGACCAATTAGCTGCCGTTTCTGCCTCAAATGCAAGTTGTGTTTGTGTGGAATATGAGTATACACATATCGACGATTTGAGAGCATATAAGGCGGCGGGGTTGGGTGTACGGCTGTACTTGCATGAAAATAAAAACGGCATCGCCCCTTTAGAGCAATATCTACTTAAATTTGGCTGTGACTGTCGTGCTGAAATCATTGAATGGCTTCAAGAAGGCCTTATTGACATTCTCAGTCATGATGATATTCCGTATTTACAATCTTTAATTGAGGATGCAGGGCTACAATGGAATTAATTTATAGTATCGGAAGTTGTCAATGACAGATAAACCAGAAGTATTGGACCTAAAGCCAACTCAACGGTTACTACTGGAATTAATTCGCAGGTACGGACCGATTTCCCGGGCCGAGTTAGCTAAATTATCCAACTTAACACCTGGCGCGATAACACAACAATGTCGTGAGCTCATTTTTTCTGGGTTAATTGTTGAAGGTGAGAAGAATATTGGACAAAGAGGCCAACCTTCTCTTCCTCTAAAACTAAATCCCGGAGGAGCTTGCTCAATTGGCGTCTCCTTTAGTTCTGGTTTTATTGATCTTGCGCTTGTTGATTTTTGTGGAAAAAAAATTTTCAGCACATCAGAAGTACATCTAGAAAACCAACCTCTCATAGCCACTCTTGACCAAATTAAGAAAATGGTTAATAGCACGCTAAAAAAATTGAAGCTTCAACATGCCAGGATCCTTGGCGTAGGATATGCTGTACCCGGCTTCGTGAAATCAGATGGAAAAAAAAGACAATGCGTTACTTGGCTAAAAAGCTGGCGCGATGCCGATCTGCAAGCTGAATTTCAGGCTAACCTCCCTTGGCCGACTTGGGTTGAGAATAACGCTAATGCTGCTGCTATTGGAGAATTGTACTCAGGTCAGTGGAATCAATACCGAGACTTAACCGTATTAGAACTAGGATATGGTATAGGTGCAGGGATTATTGCAGATCATAAATTACTGACGGGCGGCTTTAGAAATGCTGGCGAAGTTGGTATGGCCTTTCCTACTGGAACCCATCGGCCATCTTATAAAGATTTGCTCGGCACTCTCAGTGCTGCGGGTTACGATGAAAAGGAATTGCTTGGTCTTATAAAGAAAAAAGATATAGTTATAGAGACTTGGTATCAACGGTCATTAAAACAACTTGAAGACACTGTTTTAGGATGCCTTCAATGGTTAGACCCACAACTTATCATAATTGGCGGAGCAATGCCGAAAGAGATAACTTCTCGCTTTGCAGAAGATATCACGGATTGGTTGCAGTATCGTCTTGATCCGGAAAGACCTATGGTTAAAGTAGTTCATTCATCAATAGGTTCAGAGAGTGCCTCGCTTGGTGCTGCCATGCTATCTCTATATCAAATAATTAACCAATGATTGAAGTGCCTCAATGTGTAAAAACGAGCATCTAATCTATATAGGCAAGGTTTTATAGACTTTATACGGGGTATCAGTTTAGCGACAAATCGCTGATTACCACAGTGCCTTTTGAATCACTGACGCACGACAGAATAATCTGGCAGGTACCAGTATAAATAACCGGTAACTACCAGAGCAGCTTAAGCACAAATTAATTATTACTTGGTGCAAGTTCGATTAGCCATTTGTTCCAATTATTTTCATCTAATTGTTGAGTTGTACGTATTTTCCCATAAAACAAATCATAGTAAATTGAGTGGTTAAATAAATACAAATATTCATTTGGTTGATTTGGTGATAGCGGATTATCAACGTAGTACATTGCTTGTAAATGACCTTTCATATCCTGTTTAAATAATGTGGCTTTATTTTCTGGGTCGCAATCAGTTCCCCAACTTGCATCGTTGTAAAAACCACTTATTTGTAAGCAATGTGGTGTGTCTGAAATAGGAGAATATTGAGCTGAATATATTTGTATTAAGCTGCCATAGCGAGGCGAATCAACTACCTTTGTGATCAAACTATCACTATAACCTGCATTTTCCGCATTAAAATTACCACATTGATATACCCATGCATATTTCTCTTCATGAGTTGAAGAGTCTGTATATAGGCAAGTTTGCCCTCCCCACCACACTGAAGACTCTCCATTCCACGCTTTTATGTTAACAACAGTAGATTTACTGACATTAAATTCAGGGTGAAAATCCCAAGACAGCGTTGAATGCATATTTTTTGTGGGTGGAATTAGAATTGGCATAGCAACTCTATCTAGCACCTGATTTTTAGCATAATATTCATCTATAGTATCAGTATCATCAGCAGTGATCATATTGACACCAATAGAACGATTCCAGTCTAATATATGTCTATAATCATAATTTTCACGAATAACAACTCCGGGAAAAACATCAAAAACACCTAACCTGTCTGCTAAATCATAACAGCAGGCTGAGTTATTTTGAAAATATGCTTTTATAATATTAATGTTGCCAACAGTATCCGGTATAACATTGGGAACCGTAATGCCGGTTATGACGCCAGGACGCCAGAGAATATAGTCAGGAACGGGGACAAAAGCACCTAATGGCTTCTTATAAAACTTAATAATAGCAACCATTCTAGCCATTGTAGCTTCATTTGTATTTGATATGTCTAGATTTGCAGGAGCAATGTATTTACCTTGATAAATACTATCTTTTTCAATTACGGATTTAAAATCAGTTGAGTCTTTGATTACAACTTCGATATTAGGCACTATAGTTTCTTTTGCATTTGACCACAATGCTACGGCTCTACTTGCATTATCACGATAATCCGCTCCATTGATTGGGTCAATTTTCGGTCCCTCATTGATTCGTTTTGCGGCTATAGGACTGATAACAGGATTGGCCATTATTTCTTCTTTAATATTGTTTTCATTTAACATAGCGAACCAATCATTCGGTGTTGGATATTCAGCCATATTAAATTTAACAATGACTCTTTTTACCAGAGAAGGTTCTCGTAAAGATACTCTATAAATAGCCATTGCTGTTGGAGTTATTGCTGCCGCATCTTTAACTTCTAGATAAATGAGTGATTGTCCATTTTTATCGAGATAATTATGCAGCATTTCATCAACTGTAGGTACTGTATAATTTGTTTTTTCACGTGTAATCGTGAGTAGTTTTTTTTGTTGCAGTTCATCTAATGTTAAACTTTTAAGTTCTGGATTTGGTCCTGTATTCAGTAACGGGTCGTAGTCTTTCTCTAACATTTTACCTATATTAATATCATGAAAAACCACAAGTTCATTATCCTTTGTCAATCTCACATCCGTTTCTATTGCTGCCCGGCAATTCTGATAAGACCTTTCGAAAGCCCCAAGGCTATTTTCGGGAATATTTGTTGTAAAATCGCCTCGATGCCGCACTGTAATAACGGAGTTATTATTAGCAATGACGCTTAATTGATAATACTGAGTCTCCCAGGATGGACAATCTGCGCTAGCACTATTGATATAAACAAAAATCATAAATATTATAGATGCTAGAGTGTTAAATTTTTTTAAGAATATACTTGGTGTTTTTTTATCCACACTCACCCCCAATAAGGCAATTTTAAATTTAAATTTATGAAGCGGTTTTATATACCAAATCAATAATAAAATACGTCCTTGTAATTTTAGAGACGGATATTAAGAAAACTAAAAATTAATAATTGATTTTTATTGACTATTACTTGGTGTTTACTTCAATAGCCATCAGACTTAACTTAGCATTTGCACTATAAGACTCATTACAGGCAGTAATAATACCTGATTGTGTTGAAGAAAAGAAAATATCACTAACAAAACTACATACTACATTTGAATCATTATCAGTATAATAAACGATATTTTCTGTATTAGATATTTTATCAGTAACTATAAATCTACAACCTATTACTGATTGGTTATTGACACTTAGGTATCCATATTTGAAATTTTCAAGTGGTTTGTTAAAGTTAAATTCTTTTATTTGCTTTATGTCACACACACCATTAGACGCAAGAGATGTATAAGAGAATAAAGAATTAAAAACAAAAATGGTATATAAGAAATATTTTCCCCTACCCATAAAAACCCCTTTTTGTTATTTTAGATTGAAGACGTCATTATCTTACTGGCGTATCACATTAAAAATTTAAAGTGACTTTTCATATAAATATTATTTTGCACCACCAACATAAATAATATAGGCCATAATAGTGTAAGGCGGAATGACATTTACATTATGCTCATGCTCTCCTGAAGTTAAACTGAGCTTATGAGAGTGTGATTTTCCAGAGCCGGTATGTCCGGAGTCAGTGTACCAAACACGTCCATTATCTTTGCTACAATAAATTTGCCAATATCCATTAGCGGTAATTTCATTATTAATTGAATATTTTGAAACTGCAGATTGTGACAGGCTTAAACCAAGGTCGTGGGTGTGTGACGGGATCTGCTCCACAGTTAGAGATGTATCACCTGTATTCCCAGTAATGCTAACAGTAGAAGTTGATGTATCAACCATAATTTGTTTAGTAGTTTGATTTCCTGATAATTCACGTGAATTAGATAAATTACAATCATCTAATTTACCACCTAAAACAAATCTATCTATAAGATTAGGTGTGTTATTATTCCCATCGCATAACAACCATCCATTCGGTATAGAGCTTCCATAAAAAAGTATAATTGTACCAATAGGTAAATTAACCATATAACACCTCTTATTTAGTTACATTATTTTTAGCGTAAGATATTTCATTACCATGTGTTTAAATTAAAAATTATCGATATAGCCTCTTTAAATAAAAAACATTAATCAATCCAAAACTATAGAGTTAATGATTTTGGAAAATAAAATTTTATATCATATACACTATACGCTCATCAATTAGCATATATAAAAATATTTTTGGTGGTTACTTATTATTATTGTGTATTTTTCTTATTTTACAAATTAAAAGGTCAAAAAAAATTATTCGTTGAATATTAGCTATTAATTGATGATTACTTTTTTAAAAGCAATCTTAATTTGAAAGAAATAAAGCCAATTAAACCATTTAATAATGAACATTCCATAACGATATAGGTTTAATTGCTCAATGGAACTAAAATTCGCTATGTATTCAATGTGTGGTTTTTCATGATAAGGGAGTATAAACGGGAAGCCCAAAAATTTTATGGACGGTTTATGGTAACTTTACTCCTGTGAAAATATCATTCTAAGTTATTGCAACTTAAAGCAACTACCGTCAATCGCTTAGAGTATGAAGTTGCAGTCAATATTCCTATTTCAATAAATATCACAAAATAAGCGTTTGTAAATAATTCTGTTTATTTATCCTTCAACAAATGAAACCGTTTAGATAGCCTCATGAATACATGTTTTGCTTTCCCTAATGTTTTGATTATTTATTATTCGTCACAAAATAAATTTGTCTGAATACCGATAAGGTCTTCTCATCGATACTCTTTCCTGCATTATCGGGGGGATGCAAAGTAGGAAGGCACTGTAGCATTTTACTTGTTCTTTCATGTTTACTGACAGGGTGTAATGCCATTCAGCATAACTATAAACTTCTCATGTTACTCAATGCTCAGCGCCCTTCTTTAAATGAAAGAACTAATTTTTCCAGCCTAAACTCTTTTTCTTCATTCTTTTAAATTCGTTCCGCACATTTTCAATTATATTTATTTGCCCTTTTGTCGGCTCACCCTCTAACATGATGACTTTCTCCAATAATGATAGGAATGTCTCAACCATTGCGGGCGTAAACTGAGTAATACTTAATTTCAGTATATGAGGGATACTTTGATCAAAGTTTATTTCATTATGTACAAGGTGTGATGATGAAGAAAACAAATCCACCGCATCTTGAGTTTCTAGATTAAAATTCTCTATAAACAGGTTAATAACCGTTTGTTTTTGTTCACGGGATATTTCACCTTCCTGCTTCAATGCACCAACAATAATGACCGCAGCGGCTTCCGTTGCCGTCGACAAATTATAGATTGGTTTTACCCCATATTGTTTTTGCCACTTTCTCCGTCGGGCCCAAGTAAATGGATTAAAGGAATTAAGGTCTACACCTGAGTTTTGTAATGAATGTAGCGCCCATACAAGCGCAGCTAATGCTGAAATTGCTGCTATAATAATATGCATACTAAGACCTATCCGATATCCTTATGACTTTGTTGTTCAATTTATCTTAAATTAGATGCAATAAAAAAGGGATGATGCTTAATGGAATGGGTTCACAAGTTAAGCTCTTTTTCTTCATAAGTCAAATTATTATGGGCAGAAAAATGTGAGGTAAAAGTAACGAAATTAAATCAAAAAATATACACAATATTCACACACTGTTTGTTAATCGATTTTTTAGACCAAATTTTGTCTACATGTGAAGTGTACGTTCTTCGTCTGTATGTCCAGACTAGCTTGACTGCAGTTCGACACCACCTGCCTTGTTGAAGATTTACTTGCGGCTACTTTAGTACTAGTAGCCGGTATTTATTTCATGGAAAACAATTGTGCTGTCTTTGTTTTCGATAAAATAATATATGTACTGCTCAATACCGTTATCATAAGTTATCGTTAATCTGAGTTTATTAGGTGGTAACCACTTGTAAATTACCTCGACATTTTCAGTCTGATACTCAACATTATTTTTAGGCAACTGGTTTTTAAGTCGCTCTTGACGATATAGATTAGCTTTGTACGTTGTATAAATCTGTGCAATTTTTTGGCCTTTAAACTCGCAGAGATATTGATAACTTCCGTTAAAGACCAAATCTTCACTCATATTTAGGCAGGATTCATAGAAATTTTTTGATTCAGTGCTTAATTCATGATTTGAGGCATACCCATTACTTATTACGGCTAACGACACTAACACCCCTACTTGGATGATCAACTTCTGCATCATTATCTCCTTATTTTCCTTCTTAATTATCTCGTAGTTTAACCATGTTAAGAAATGCAGAATTAAATGTTTACAAAGCGAAGAGCTTTACTTTTTTGATATGATAAAGATGAATAAATTACATTGATCTACAGATGACAGCTTTCACGCTCTCTAATCTACCACTGTATGGTGATGGTATGCTGAAAGCCATACAGGGGCGAACAAATTAAATATTAGCTGTCAATTATCAAAATTATTAGAGATTAACGTTGTAATATCATTAGGATATATTATTTCGTTGCTCCGGGTTAGTTCATCTAACTCCCACCAATAGTAGCGACTAATAACAGATTTTTCGTTATTAGACCATCCATTAGTGTGGATCTCTTCTTCATTGGAAAAGACGATAAAAAAGCGCTCTTTTGCTAGCACCGTTTCGCCACTGGGAAGTGTCATTTCAAAAGTTCTTTGTGAAACACATTTTCCAATATTATCCCTGATAATGCCGGTTTCTTCTTTCAGCTCTCTGATAGCCGCTTGTTCAAAAGATTCACCATGCTCAACACCACCACCTGGCGTTGCCCAGTATGATCTGCCAGCTAAAGCATCGTTCGTATGAACAAAGCGAAATAGTAATACTTGTCTAGACGAATTAATAATCAGTAATCGGGATGAACACCGAACACGCATAGCTGATATGACCATAGTGAGTTAATAAGATATCACAGCTTAAACAAATAGTTATGAATGTAAAGCGAAATCAATCGAGATAACGGAATGGTTTGTTTATAAAAAATAACTATCATTTTAGCTTTATTAACGAGTGGGCTTGACATAAGAAAAGCGACATTAGTCATAATACTACTAAACAAGCCTGAGATTTCAATAATACATCTTCTATGTGGTTCTTTAAGTGCTCTATTGTGACATTATGGATCCATTCGCATTGATGTAATGCTAAAAAATGAGATACTGACAAATAGAAAAACTTTCACTGATTTAACTATTTTATTTTTCAGGAAGCTACTATATGCATCGTAACATCATTTATATTGCAACGAGCCTAGATGGTTATATAGCAGATGCAAATAACCAATTAGATTGGTTATTCTCTATCCCTAACCCAGGTCAAAACGATATGGGCTTTTCGGATTTTATGCAAAGAATTGATGCTGTTGTTATGGGTCGAACGACTTTTGAAACTGTATGTGGTTTTGATGGAGAGTGGCCATATGATAAACCAGTGTTTGTCTTGTCGAACTCAATCAGAGAAATACCAGTAAAACTCATAGGGAAAGCTGTTCATTTAGTGCGTGGCGAGATTAAAGATGTAATAAGCTCAATACACTGCGCTGGGTTTAAAACGCTTTATATTGACGGAGGTTCTGTTGCGAAACAGTGTTTGGCAGAAGATTTAATTGATGAAATGATAATCACTATTGTCCCAATTCTGTTAGGTGATGGAATACCTTTATTTGGTAATATGAAAAAACCGCTACAGTTTATTCATGTTAAATCAGAGCGTTATTTTGACTATATGGTTAAGAATACTTGGCACCGCCAGAGAAAATAATTTTGTCAATGTCGCTTTACATATTCGAATTAGAACTATCTTTATTTTTCTGTCGAATACTCGATGTGTACGGCAAAGTCCTCATCATTTATGAAAAATGAAAACAGTGAATTTGTCTGTATGTCTGTTATGCGCCACTTCTTGGTTTGTTGAGGATGTGATTAAATATCATAGAACATTAGAGAGTTATATCTCAGTGCTTTTTGACGCAAAATTTACCCTTGATGCCTTAAAAGAGCCAAAAGTCATAGACTCAGCTCTGACAGAAAAGCGGGAAATAGCTATTTTTAACTGCGAGTGCCCGCTTAATTTTAAGTGCATATCATTAATTTTGAATGCCATACCTTTCACTTGAAAACTCGAGAGTTTCTAATTTTTAAGGCGAAAATAAGCCTCTCATCAGAGGCTTTTCTATTTCTCGGAAACAACAGCGCTTTAGCACATGATAATCACGCTAAATAAACTGAACCATAAGAACTAGAGCAATGGCAGCATGATCACAAAAGCAATTTCAAGCACTGTATTAAAAATAGCGAGTTGTAAAACTAATCGAAGAAACAAGGGGTAGCTTCATTTTTTATTTAATATTACTAGTCGTACAAACTATCCTTTGTTACTGTTTTATTCCAATTTAATATATAAAAAAATTTTTTATATTGAAAGTGACATTTTTAAATTGGAATTATAGGAAAGGCAACACATTAAGTAATATTCTTTTTTACAACGCGAGTCATTACCCCCCTACTTTCTTGATAGAATAATAACATCAAGAAAAATAATAGCTTTCCATAATACACACCTATGTGAAAGACAGTTTTTTTGAAGCGCAGTAAACTATAACCCCATCCGAAATATCAAAAATTACATATCGTAATTATTCACTTAATGTATCCGTTTATTTTCTAGCTATATGCTGATTTTGATATAATATAACTATATATAAACAATCAATCATTTATTTAATCATTAATATGAAAATGAAAATTCGAGTAATATAATAAATATCGAAAGATTATTTATTATAAAAATAATTATATCTTTCATATGTATACTAAATTTAATGAATAAAAACATATAAAAAACAATCGATTGATAGAATAAGTGTTTATACCTATTAAGATTTTTCTTATTCCAGCAATGATTCACTTATTTAATTATTAACGCGGTTAAATTGTGCATTAAAATTTAACTAAGCAGAAAATGAGTTTTTAAAGTATTAAAGATTCATATTTCATTTTAACTTTACAAATAATATGAGAGGATTTTATGAAAGTATTAACACTAAAAGAAGTTAAGTTAGTTTCTGGTGGTACTTTTAATATCTGCAAACCATCTATTAGTAATGTTCAACCTATAACTCAACCTACTGTTTCGGCTACTACAGTGCCATCAGTAAGTGTTTCAGTGCCAAAAGTAACAGGCTCTTCAATATCAACGAGTAAAATTAGTTGGTCCTATAATATTGATGCTTCTGGTAGCACTGTTAACTCTATCAGTATCACGTTTTAAACCTAAGTAAAATAAAGCAACTATTCAACTTGCTTTATTTAAAAAGAATGAGATGTAGCTAAATAATGGACAAAATTTAGCTAACAAATCATAAATTTTAATTTTATATCAATATGAGAGAAATATCATGAAAGAATTAACATTGAAAGAAGTTAAATTAGTATCTGGCGGCACTTCTAATGCTCAAGCTCCTGCTCCTGCTCCAGTAGTAAAAGGCGCAACAGTACCTGGCATTTATGGATCTTATAACTTTAGTGCTATTGGTAATAATAACAGTACCTTCAACGTTACGTACTAAGTATTAAGTCTTAAACCTAAAGGAAAATAAAGCAGCTATTCAACTTGCTTTATTTAAAAAGAATGAGATGTGGCTAAATAATGGACTAAAATTTAGCTAAACAAATCATAAATTTTAATTTTATATCAATATGAGAGAAATATCATGAAAGAATTAACATTGAAAGAAGTTAAATTAGTATCTGGCGGCACTTTTAATCTCTGCAAGCCACCTGTTACAACTACACCAAAAGTTAGTGTTCAACCCTCTGTTCCAGCTCCAGCCCCAACTCCAGTGGTAAAAGGGGTAACAGTAACCACCACTGTCATTAAAGATTCCTATAATTTTAATGCTATTGGTAACAATGGTAGTACTTTTAACGTTACTTACTAAGTATTAGTTATTAAGTATTAAATACTAATAGAGCGGCTATATCAGTCGCTCTATTTTAAATAGAGGGTGATTATGAATGGTATATTTAGAGAAGAAGCATTAGAGTATAAAAAAAGTCGATGGACAGGTAAAGCTCTAATTATCTCAAAAATCCCATTGTTATTTTATATTGTAATATCAGTTTTTTTTATTTCTATAGCATTATTTATGTTTTTGTTCCTAGATATTACTAGGAAAGAAACGGTTATTGGTGAGGTAATATCAAAGAAACAACCTGTAAATATATCCGTAACGCAACAAAGTATTGTTATTAAAAAATTTGTTAATGTCGGTGATTATGTAAAAAAAGGACAAAAAATATATCAACTAGATATTAGCAAGGTAACAAAAAATGGGAATCTAGGTGTTAACACAGTTAACTCCATTAATTATCAAGTGGAAAAAATTGATGATATAATTAAAAAGACAATAGATAGCAAAGAAATGACAAAAAAGAATATAGAAACACAAATAAATTTATATAAGAAGTCTAATATTCAAAATAAAGACATGGAACTCGCTATTTTAAAAAGTCTCAATGAAGCTAAATTGAGTTTAGATAATTATAGGATTTATTTGAAAAAAGGAATGATTAATAAAGAACAATTAACAAATCAAAGTAACATATTTTATCAGCAGCAAGTGGCTTATCAGGGTATAAGAAACCAAATAAATCAAGACTCTTTAATGATATCAAACTTAGAAAATGACTTAAAGATAAAGATGGCTGATTTTGATACTCAAATATATAAGTATGAATCTCAAAAAATAGATCTTCAAAAGCAGTTATCTGAAGCAAATGCAAATAATACTTTATTTATTCTGTCACCAATTGATGGTTTTATTGATACTTTAAATGTTAATGAGGGGCAGCTTATTGACCCTGGAGAAAATATCATAAAAATAATTAGAAGCGATGAATCAGGGTATCAATTGATTTTATGGGTTCCAAGTAGTAGCGTCCCCTATTTAAATGTAAAGGACAAAATAAAAATACGCTATGACTCTTTTCCTTACCAAAAATTTGGACAGTTTTCAGGAAGTATATCTATGATATCAAAATTACCCATTTCAAAAAATGAAATGTTATTATATTCCAGCTCACCAGTAAATTTACAAAGCTCTTTTAATACATCTTTTTACAAAGTAATAGTTGAATTAGATAATCAAAGCATAAAATATAAAAATAAAAAATTGTATTTATCCAACGGTTTAAAGGCTGAAGCTATATTATTTTTAGAAAAACGGCCTCTTTATCAATGGGTGACATCATCGTATTATGACTCTAGCGTTTCTGAAGGTAAATAGCATGGTAGATATTAATTTTGTTTTAGATAGATTAGATCTTAAATTCAAACGAAGAATACCTAATATTATTCAATCTGAATCATCAGAGTGTGGCTTGGCCTGTATAGCCATGATCTGCAGATACTATGGAATGGAAATAGATTTGGTTAATCTAAGAAGAGAATTTGGGATTTCATCTCAAGGAGCAACACTTCAAAGCTTAATTGAAGCTTTGATAAATTTAAATTTAAAAACAAGAGCATTATCAATTGATATTGATGAATTAAACTTAATGAAGAAACCCTGTATACTGCATTGGAATATGAATTATTTTGTTGTATTAATCGCAATTAGGAATAACAAATTCATTATTCAAGATCCAGCGATAGGTAAAAGAACAATCAATATTAATGAGTTTTCAAATAGTTTTTCCGGTGTAGCCATGGAAGTGTGGCCTGACAGTAACTTTAAGAAAGTAAAAAAGATTTCCAGGTTAAATATAAGGACATTGTTAAACAACATAACGAACTTTCCTTCATCACTATTAAAAGTATTGTGCTTATCATTTTTAATTGAGGGACTAAATATTGCATTTCCTATAGGAACCCAGTTAATCATGGACCATGTTGTAATATCTAGTGACTATAGCCTACTGGCACTAGTGATACTTGGTTTGTTTGTTTTCACATTACTCAATGCTGCGTTGAGATTTGTTCGGGCATGGGTTTCTTTATTTATAGATACATTGGTCAATGTTCAATGGAAAATAAGCTTTTTTGATTACTTAATGAAATTGCCCCTTGACTTTTTCGAAAAAAGAAAAGTTGGGGATATCCAGTCACGATTAGAATCATTAGATTCACTACGTAATACTCTAATAAACAATATTATTAATGGAATAGTTGATGGAGTAATGGTCATAGGGCTTTTTATAATGATGACCTTGTATGGCTCAAAGCTAGTCTTAATTGTTATGGGATTTACCCTATTATACATTGCACTAAGAGTTTTAATGTATAATAAATATATTAGATACGCTGAAGAATATATTGTTAAGAGTGCAGAAGCGAATTCCCATTTTACAGAGACAATTTATGGTATTGCCTCTATAAAATCATTAGGTCTAAGTCTATCCAGATCAAAGAATTGGTTAAACTTAAATATTGAAGCCATTAATTCGAATATTAAAAATACAAAACTAAGCATGTTTTTTTATGGGGCGAACTCACTAATATCATCTATAGATCATATCATTATCTTATGGATTGGTTCACTAATGGTAATGGATAACTTAATATCATTAGGGATGTTTGTTGCTTTTAATATTTATCGAAGTCAGTTTTCAGAGAGAGCTGCGAACTTAATAAATATGCTATTGGAAATAAAGATGCTAACTCTTCACTGTGATAGAGTATCAGATGTAATTTTTACAGATACTGAAAATTACCAGCCCAAAAACGCGTTGATTTTACCCAATAAAAGCATGGATATCCGCATTGATAAGATATCATTTAAGTATGATGTTCACTCAATGGAAATTTTCTCTAATTTAAGTTTTTCTGTAAAGGCTGGTGAGAGTGTGGCCATTGTAGGCCCTTCCGGTATGGGGAAAACAACTTTAATGAAGGTTATGTCTGGATTGCTAAGCCCTACAAGTGGAAATATTTATATAAACGATATAAATGTAGATACGATAGGATTAAATAATTATAGAGACAGAATAGCATGTGTTTTGCAAGATGATAAGCTATTTTCTGGCACTATAGCAGAAAACATATCCAGTTTTGAGAGTGTTAAAGATGATAAAAGAATAGTTGAATGCGCTATTTTATCTAATATACATGAAGAAATCATGAAAATGCCGATGGGATATGAAACGATGTTAAGCGAATTAGGTGGTAGTTTATCTGGAGGACAAAAGCAAAGACTAATGATAGCTAGAGCATTATATAAACAACCGAGCATATTATTTTTAGATGAGGCGACAAGTCATTTAGATTTAAAAAATGAAGCTTATATCAATCAATCTATCTCATCATTAAAAATAACTAGAATCATAATTGCTCATCGGGAATCAACAATCGCTAGTGTAGATCGGGTACTTAACCCCTGGGAGGCTATAGCAAAGTTAGAAAGAAGGAGTCAAAGAGACGTTTCGAAAATTAATGATTGATTTTATCCGTTGAACGGGAGAGATAACGTCTCAAAAAATCTCATAACTGCGTTATTAGTTATGATGATTAATTAATCGAATATAATCTTCATTGGGTTGAAAAATGAGCTCTAGCTATGATTTTCTAAAATATTATTGATATGAATTGTTATCTACATGATTGATAAACATGGCAATTTATCACCAATAATAGGCTTAATGACTGACTTTTATTTTCAGCTCATCCAGTGGCAATTTTTTATCAAAAAACCGAATATTTAAAAAATGAAAATTTGTATTATTGGCCCTTCAGGGGCAGGAAAAACAACGGTAGCAACTCAATTAGCAAAAGAACTCTCTTTGCCAGTGTATGAATTTGATGCTATTTATTGGGATATGACAGGAAATGAATACCGTAAAAACTCAGAAGAATTCATTAAATCTCAGATTGAAATGATTTTAAGTACTGATAGATGGATTATTGAGGGAGCGTATGATAAGCGTCTTTACCCTTTTCTTCTCGAATGTTCCATTATTTTTAGGATGAATGTGCCTTATTACTTACGTGCTATTCGTTTAGCCAACCGATTTTTAATCAGTACAATTATGCGAAAAAAGCCTAAAGAAACACTCTTAAATACAGTTGAGTTATTGCGTTTTTCGAAAAAATATGATCAACGTTTAAATGAGTTTTTAGCTTCACACAATGCGTTATCTTCTAAGGTCATCCCTATCAAGAATATTTCTTTATGTAGGAAAATTTTAAAAAGTGAGCTATAAAATTCATTATATTATAAATTATGTAGTATGGTTTGCTTGATTAACTGAGTTTAGCTTAAATTAAAAGCCAAACCTGCCAATTTTTTATCGAAATTGTTGGTTTCAATATATTGATATGTAATACCATCGTATCAGTTAAAAATGTTCTCTTTTTTAAAGAAGCATATGAAATCTACTTTATCTGGAAGCTCTGTAGCGCCTATCCTTGTTTGTTGTTACGAGTTGTGTTTATGGTTAATTGGCTGACTTAAGGTAACTTGATTTATATTACTGTGCGTTTATTTGTTTAAGTTTAGCTTCAACAAATTGCCGTAAACGACTATTTGCTTTTGTAGCAATGTCACCTCTTTTTCTGCATCAGATTTATTATTTTTATTGCTACAGTGCCAATATGCACTCTAAAGCTGTTTTGACTGTATTCTTTTTAGTCCGGAAACTAATCTCATACCATTGGGATTTACTGGGAGATGTAAATTCATTAATGACCATTTTTTCAGTTTTTATGGCACATAATGCCCATATAGTTTGTAGTAGAGACCAGAGAATTGCGAAGCTAGCGAGAACCGATACAAGCTGAATATAAATGTTATCGACAACTAATGTTTGTTTAAAAATCAGCCCAATAAAGAAAATTTGAATAAATAGCTTAATAGATAATGCTTTGAAAATAAAACTAACTCCCTGATTTTTAATCGCAAAATAGGGATTTTTCAAGTGTTGACGTTGCTCTTGAACTGGGATCCCTCTTATATAAACCATCCATGTTGACGTCTCACTATTTCTAAGGATAAGGCCTTTTTCTTTTAATCCGTGAATTTTAATAGAGAGCAATACAGCCCAAATTAACCCTAAGAATATTAGGTATAAAATAAAGCCAGTCACGTTATAAAAAGAAATGACTAACGCAATAATAATCAACAAAGTTAATTTACTTGAGTACAGCCAAAATGGTGCAACTTGATAGTTCATTTGATGTCATCCTAATGTCGAATTACTTTCTTGGCCTGATTTTTTATTCATCACTCGTTATAACTGAGAATATTCATTAATGCATCACTTTATGAATATTTTTATGTTGTTAGCACAAGCATTGTGCGGATGCGCTCTATTTTCTCTATCATGACAAGAAGATTTTTGTAGGTTAGAGTTACAAGCGCTAGAATAGTCACATAATATGAAGCAATAATAAAATGACAGGGGAAAATATGATCATATTAGTCACAGGAGCAACTTCAGGTTTTGGCGAAGCAATTACGCGTCGCTTTATTCAGCAAGGAGCAACCGTTATTGGAACGGGTCGTCGTACAGAGCGACTAACAGCACTACAAAAAGAATTAGGCTCGCACTTTCACCCTATTACTCTTGATGTAAGAGACCGGAAAGCAATTCAAAATGCCATTGCAGGATTACCAACAGCACTAAAAAATATTGATGTTTTAGTGAATAATGCGGGCTTAGCGCTAGGTATAGAACCCGCATTCGAGGCTAACCCTGACGATTGGGCAACAATGATTGATACGAATACGAAAGGTTTAGTCAATATGACCTACGAAGTATTGCAAACTATGGTTGCCAATAATCATGGCCATATTATTAATATCGGCTCAACAGCGGCTAACTGGCCATATAAAGGTGGTAATGTTTATGGCGCCACTAAGGCGTTTGTTAAGCAATTCTCATTAGGACTACGGGCTGACCTCCAAGGCAAAAAAGTCCGAGTAACTGATATCGAACCTGGATTAGTTGGCGGAACAGAATTCTCTAATGTTCGTCTTAAAGGTGATGATGATAAAGCAGCGAATATCTATAAAGGCGCGGATGCACTTACACCTGAAGATATTGCTGAAACGGTTTACTGGGTAGCGACATTGCCTGCTCGTATGAACGTCAATACACTTGAATTGATGCCGGTTTGTCAAACCTTTGCTGGTTTAACTGTTTATAAAGAGGCGTGATTTTTCGTACTTTTCTAAAGGAATTTGCGCTATATTTGTGTTTATATTGTCGAATAGAACTAACTTTGTAAGGAATTATAATGAGCTCATCACTAAAGTTTGTTAAGCAAGGTCTAGCGGCGGTAGTGTTTTGCCTTCCTTTGTTGGGGCTTTCTTCAGCAGCGCATGCAGGGAATGTTAACTGCTCAGCAGGAAGCACTTGTGTTACATCGGGAAATGTTGATAGTGTTTTGACAAAAGAGCAGGCACGCCAAGAAAAGGAACAGTGGGATCAAACACGGAGTTTACGTACAAAAGTAAATTCCCGTACTGAAAAAGAGTTTGATAAGGTTGACGCTGCATTTGATGCAAAAGATGCCTGCGAGAAAAGTCTTAATTTAAATGCTTATTGGGAGCCGAATACACAACGCTGCCTAGATGTAAATACAGGACGCCCATTAGCTCGCCCATAACTCATTAAACCCATTAAGGAGTTATTATGAAGAAAAGACTTATATTTCCAGCGCTATGCTTACTCGTTGCTCCAGTGTTAGCACAAGCATCATGTGAAAGTGTTATTGAAGAAATTAAGCAGAAAATTATTAACAATGGCGTTCCTGCCGATAATTTTAGCTTAGTTGCTGTTCCAAATGATGAGGCTGAACAAGCGCAAGGGCAAGTTGTTGGCCATTGCCAAAATGAAACATATAAGATCATTTATACTCGTCATTGATCAATAAAACTCAGGGCGCTATTATCAGCGCCCTTTTCAATCATCCTCGATAAGCTACGCATATTCGCACATAAATGCTTTGATCTTATCTTGATCTAAATAGTGACATAGCGTTTTTTCTTCCGGTCGTAATAAATACGGAATTTCGCCTAACAACGGTGCCTTTAAGTGTTTTTGTAAGCGATTAATGATCTGGGCATAATGTGCCAACCCTGGATTGATACGGTTTGCTATCCAACCGATAAGCGGCAAACCATCGGCACGTATTGCATCTGCAGTCAGTAATGTATGGTTTACACAGCCATGCTGGATGCCAACGACAAGTATAACGCCGACTTTTTGTCCTTTTAGCCAATCAGTATAAAATGTGTTGTCATCCAATAAATAGCGCCATCCCCCATTACCTTCGATAACAACGGTGTCGCATTGACTATTTAAGTTTTCTAGTCCTTGTTTAATCTTATTGAAATCAATACAGTTTTCTTGGCTGTAATTATCTTTGATTTTAATTGGATTAACATCATCGTAGGATACAAGTTGTTGTGACGCCCCATGTATTAACAAAGCATCTTTATTCCGCATACCTTCCGGTGTATCAATACACTTATCAGCGATAGGCTTATAGCCTACAGCTTTAATTCCTTGGCCATTAAGAGCCTGCAGTATTGCTAACGTGGAGACTGTCTTCCCGACATCCGTATCTGTCCCGGTAACAAATAGATTCATCATAGTTATTTTCTATCCTGAAGTGACAGACGACTGCATACATGTTGCAGTGAAAAATGATATGGAATCAGTTTATGGGAATGGGTAACTCTTAAGTTTGCGTTAGCTCAATTTTCTGTTTAATAGCAAAAATTTTATTAACTACTGTTAACCTTGCAGTAACTGAAGTAATAAAGAACCATCATATAATGCTTGTTGAACTAATGCAGTTTCACTCTCTTTTTTAGTAACTTCAGATTGTTCAATGCGTAATTCACCACGATATAGAGGAATAGACTGCGAATGGCAATATTGATGTAAAAGTGAATAAAATACAGAGGAAATCCGATTTAGCGGAGAATTGATTAAAATTAATTCGGTGCCGAAGATATTAATGAGTTGACCGAGCTGTTTGGCAAGTATTTGCGCTATATCATTGAGTACATGTAAACAGAGTGGATCTTGGTCTTCCACAGCTAAACAAAAACTATCGATAGTCATGTCATGATTGAAAAATGAGGATGATGGGTATAAATGTTGTAATTCCACGGCATGTTTTAAGATAGCCGGAATAGCGATTGCCCCTTCTAAGCAACCAATACCACCACAATAACAAGTTTCCCCCGTGTTTTGTGTTTGTACATGCCCAAAATGTATCGCTCGTCGCGTATGACTATCTAATGCAATGCCGTTATTGATAATTGCAGCGCTAACAACACAATCAATTTGTAAATAAATGATGTTTTTTGCTGTTCTTTTTTCGTACAAAGAAAAATAATCGGCTAGTGCTAACGCATTAACATAAGGCTGTATATAAGTCGGTAGCCCAGTTTGTTCCGTTAAAAAATGACCAAGTGGTAAATTATCAATGTCGTAATAAGGCAAAGCATAAATTACACCAGAGAAAGGCTCCACCAAACCATCTAAAACAATACTAATGGCCGTAACACGCTCTAAATGGCGTGAATATGTCGCAAAAAAATGGCTAATTAATGATGAGAGCGTATTGGAAAATTGCTCATTACCTTTAACGTCAAATGGATAGTCTTGTTCTACGATAGTTTGTGTATTGATCTCTTTTAATGAAAGGCTAATAGAGTTACAGGCAAGGCGGATAGATAAAAACTGCCACCCTTCACTTTCAATGACTAATCCAATCGCGGGCCTACCTCGCAAGCCGAGAACGGGAAACTCAATTTCTTTAACTAAATGGGCATCAATGAGCTCGCGCGTAATTTTTGTGATACTTGCGGGTGCCAATTGTGATTGTTTAGATAATGCAATCCGAGAAATTGGCCCATATTGATCAATCACACGGTAGACAATACCTGTGTTTAGTTGTTTGATTTGATCAATATGACCCGTTTGGTTTTCCATAATTCAGTGTTAAATCCCGTTATAAAGCAGTCAGTTATTATGCGTAATATAGAATGCAATTACTCCGATATACATGTTATTTGTGATTTGAATCACGTTATTTAGCCAACAATATTTTCAATCAGTAATTCCGTTAATTTTTTTGCAGCAGCAGGCAATGCTCTACGCGTATTGTAGACTAACCAGACTTCCGATGCGGCTTCAATATTTGAAAATCTGATGTATTTTACACCGTCAATTTTCATACGGGTAAAAGATTCTGTGATAATCGAAATTCCCATACCTGCAGAGACTAAACCTAATATTGTCATTGCTTCCCCTGCCTCTTGAGATATTTTGGGCGTCACGCCAGCGGAAGTAAGCAGATTATGGATCTCATCATAGAGAGCTGTACCTACCTCTCGTTCGAAAAATACTAATGGATACTCCGCCAATAGATGAATGTCGACACCTGTTTTTTCATATTTTAATAAGGGATGGCCTTCATACACAGCAACCATAAACGGCTCTTTAAATAGAAGTTGGTAGTTTAGCTGCTCAGGGAGTTCGGTATTACGCATGATCCCAATATCAATACGCCCTGTAAGTAAGGGGGCAAGTTGCTGTTTTGTATTCATCTGATGCATATGGATAGCCACTTCGGGATATGATTCACGATATTGACGTAAACTCATGGTCACTTTATTCATAAACGGCGTCGTTGATGTAAAACCAATAGAAAGTTCCCCTAATTCCCCTTTTTCCATCCGTGCTGCTTTTGTAGCCGCTGCATCGACCTGGGCTAAAATTTGATAAGCCTCTTTGAGAAACATATTACCAGCAGGGGTTAATGAAACATTTCTATTGTTTCGTTCAAGTAATTTTGCGTTTATCTGTTCTTCAAGTGATTGAATTTGCTGACTCAATGGTGGCTGAGAAATGTGCAATCGATCCGCAGCTCGCCCAAAATGTAACTCTTCTGCAACAGCAATAAAATACCGTAAGTGTCTTAATTCAATAGCCATTTTTTCTTTGATATGTTTAAAGTATTATTGGTAATAATTAATATATTAGACAAAATAGTCTGAGATTTCTATTCTTTGATCGAAATCAATTGGGTTGTTATGGCAAGGAATTCTTTATGGAAAATTCATCAAATAGTCTTACGACTGAAAATACGGCTAACGGAACGCTAGATAACTCAAGCCCCCATAACTTACCGAAGAAACATTATATTCAACGTGATGATGCGTTGTATTTACGCGTCACTCTTTCTTTTTTCACTGTCGGTTTAGCAACGTTTGCGTTGCTCTATTTTGTACAGCCTATTTTGCCAATGTTGTCAGAGGATTTTAATGTTTCTCCCGCAACGGCTAGTCTTTCCTTATCATTAAGTACCGGCTTGATGGCGCTAGGGCTGCTTATTACGGGGCCAATATCAGATGCAATTGGGCGAAAAAATGTGATGGTAGTAGCGTTAACAAGCGCCGCACTATTTACTTTGTTGAGTGCTTTTATGCAAAGTTGGCAAGGTATTTTAATTGCAAGAGCACTTGTGGGTTTATCTCTAAGTGGCGTCGCAGCGGTTGCCATGACCTATCTCAGTGAAGAAATTCACCCGAGTTATGTCGCATTATCAATGGGCCTCTATATTAGTGGTAACTCTATCGGTGGAATGAGTGGCCGTCTTGTTACAGGGGTGATTGCTGATTTCTATTCATGGCGCGTTGCTGTAATACTATTAGGGGCACTCGCTTTAATTGCCGCGATCAGCTTTTGGCGCCTATTACCACCATCACAACATTTTCGAGCAAGCTCTTTAAAACCAAAAAATTTATGGGTCAATCTGCGTCTTCATTTTCGAGACAAAGGTCTACCATGGCTGTTTATTGAAGGCTTTGTTTTGATGGGCGGGTTTGTCACTATGTATAACTATATTGGTTATCGTTTACTGGAAGCCCCCTATCATTTCAGTCAGGCAACAGTAGGTATGCTATCAATAATTTATTTAACAGGAACTTATAGCGCATCTAAATCGGGAAGCTTAACTAACAAGTTTGGGTTAGGTAAAGTTTTAATCGCTGCTTTAGTTTTAATGTTAGCGGGTATATTGTTAACACTCTTTTCTAGTTTTTGGATCATTCTGTTTGGCATGACGGTGCTAACAACGGGCTTCTTTGCTGCCCACTCGGTCGCGAGTAGTTGGGTTGGTCATCGTGCTAAACGAGCAAGAGGTCAAGCATCTTCACTTTACCTATTCAGTTATTATGCAGGCTCAAGTATAGCAGGGACTGTAGGCGGGATCTTTTGGTTTCAGTTTGGTTGGTCTGGTGTAGCTTGGTTTATTGCAGGATTACTCATTATTGGTATGTTAATCGCTTACAAGTTGAAAGTTAGCTGTTAGGGTTTGGTAATACTTACCAAATGATGGAATTTATTTTGCACTTTTGTTTAAGTGAAAATGTTGTCCTCAACAATTATGAGGACAACAAATGAAAAAACGACTTTTATTACTTCCCTTCTTATTCTGCTTTTCTGCTATCACATTGGGACATGGTTATGTAGAAGAGCCTAAAAGCCGAGCCTTTTTGTGTAAAAAAAATCTAAATAGCAATTGTGGTGCAATACAATACGAGCCGCAATCGCTAGAAGGTCCTAAAGGTTTTCCCCTTTCAGGGCCACAAGATGGACAGATTGCAAGTGCAGGTATTCCCCGTTTTGCTGCTTTGGATGAACAGACGTCAGCTCGATGGGTAAAAAATATTATCACAGAGCCTCAGCAAACCTTTAAATGGTATTTAACAGCAAGGCATGCGACAGCTAATTGGCAATACTTTATTACTAAGCCTGACTGGAACCCCAACTTACCAATAACGCGTGAACAATTAATCTTAATACCCTTTTGTCAATATGCTACCCCTTCACGACCAGAAACCATTGTTGAGCACCAATGCGTATTGCCAAAAGAAAATCGTGGATACCAAATAGTACTTGCTGTATGGAGTATCGCTGACACTGAGAATGCTTTTTATCAGGTGATTGATCTCGATATCAAATAAAACATATGCAATAAAGGGGGGATGTCGCCTCTCCCTTTTCTTCCTAGTTAACTTATTTATTTGCACAATGCTTGATGTTTGTTATGATTAATTTAGATACAGTATGTTGTAACTAATTAGGGGTGTTGCATAATGAATAATGCCAAATATGACCTTATTGAAGGCTTTAACCGGTTAGAAAGTAAAATAACGGAACTTAGCCAATTGATTGCTGAGCAACCTTCTATCTCTGCGACCATTTTTCGTCTTCCGGATGTCATGAAAGGAGAAGAAAATAATGAGATTAAACAAATCGACGTTGAAAAAATAACAGGTAAACTTGCCATCCAACATGCTATCGAACATTATAACCTATTATTTATTCATGATAAATCAGAACTCACCAGTAATAAATCAGCCGTTAGGTTACCTGGCGCGATCTGTATTGATACCCCCTATTCTACTTATCAAACTTTTCGGGTCTTGCTAGATGAGATCAATGAATTAAAAATACAGATAAAACAAATAGTCACTCAAAAATCAGGGGTTGATGAATCGCAACGTTTTGAATTTATTCATGATACACTGCATGGTTTACTGACATTAAATACCTATCGAACTCTAACCTACCTTACTGATATCGATACCATAAGGTTTGGTTGGGCAAATAAAAAAGTCATAAATAAAATGACAAAAGAACAGGTGTTGAGCAAGCTGCAAGGCTCATTGGAAAGTGGGCGCCAACCATTGGGAGTTGCAAAGGAAGAGTGGTTGAAACAATTAGAGCAAGAAATTCTATTGATCAGCCAATTAAATAATGACGTAGTACTTAAAACACAACGCCCCGTTAAAGTGCAACCTATTGCTCGTGTTTGGGATAGCGCCCAACAAAAACAAACTCAGTTCGCTTGTGCCAACCCTTTGCTCATTTTTGCGGTTGAAAAATCACTGACTGATATTGTGATAGGTAACCTACCCGATTACCATGTTGATAACATTGCGATCCGTAATCGACCAAGGTCTAAGCCTGTTGAGCTACTGATACCCCGCTTAAATTTATATATGGAAATATAAAAAAACACCTGCCATTGATGAGCAGGTGTTTAAATATTCAGTTAATAAATTAACTGATTAGCTTTTCATGCTGCCAACCATATCTTCTGGGCGAACCCACTCATCGAACTGCTCAGCAGTCAGATAATTTAGTTTTAATGCTGACTCTTTCAACGTTAAGCCTTCTTTATGTGCTTTCTTAGCAATTTCAGCGGCTTTATCGTAACCAATATGTGTATTAAGAGCAGTAACCAGCATCAATGACTCATGAAGTAGCTTCTCAATTCTTTCACGGTTTGGTTCAATACCAATCGCACAGTGTTCGTTGAAACTACGCATACCGTCAGCCAGTAGGCGGATAGATTGCAGGAAGTTATCAATCACCATTGGGCGGAACACGTTCAGTTCAAAGTTACCTGAAGCACCACCGATATTGATAGCAACGTCATTACCCATCACTTGTGCACATAGCATCGTTAAAGCTTCACACTGTGTAGGGTTAACTTTACCTGGCATGATTGAGCTACCTGGCTCGTTTTCAGGGATTGCGATTTCGCCAATACCACAACGAGGACCTGACGCCAACCAACGAACGTCGTTAGCAATTTTCATCAGGGACGCCGCTAAGCCTTTTAGTGCACCATGAGCGTGAACTAAAGCATCACATGTTGCGAGTGCTTCAAATTTGTTAGGTGCAGTAACAAATGGTTGACCAGTCAGTTCCGCAATTTTTTTAGCAACACGAACCGCATACTCAGGGTGAGTATTTAGACCGGTACCAACAGCCGTACCTCCCAGCGCTAACTCACATACGTGTGGTACAGAGTTTTCAATGTGTTTTTCGCTATGCGCTAACATCGCTACCCAGCCAGAAATTTCTTGGCCTAAAGTCAATGGCGTTGCATCTTGTAGGTGGGTACGACCAATTTTTACGATGTCTTTAAATTCTTTTGCTTTAGCATCTAATACTTTGTGTAACGCTTTTAATTCAGGTAGCAAGTGCTCGCGAATAGCAACAACGGCCGCAACGTGCATTGCAGTTGGGAATACGTCGTTTGAACTTTGGCTCTTGTTAACATCATCGTTAGGGTGAATAAGACGCTCATTACCTCTTTGTCCACCTAAGATCTCGCTACCACGGTTCGCCAGTACTTCGTTCATGTTCATATTACTTTGAGTACCAGACCCCGTTTGCCAGATAGCAAGAGGGAATTCAGTAGGATGCTTGCCAGCTAATACTTCGTCAGCCGCAGCGATAATCGCATCACCGCGATCTTTAGGCAGTAAGCCTAAATCCATATTCACGCTTGCAGCAGCTTTTTTAGTCACTGCTAATGCATGAATCAACGCAACAGGCATTTTTTCTACAGATATACGGAAATGTTCTAAAGAACGCTGAGTTTGCGCGCCCCACAACTGGTCAGCAGGTACTTCAATTGGTCCCATTGAGTCTTTTTCAATGCGAGTGGCTGCCATTACTATCTCCTTAAGTACATACACAGAATAATCGGTTTTGGAATCATCAGCTTGCAGGTAAGCCGATAACACCCCCCTATAATGCCACATATTTAATTTCAATAATGCGACTTAACCGTGTTTATTGTATTGTAGTAAAAAGGAAATAAGTTGATTTTTAGAAAAAGAGAGTTTTGGCTATGCTAAAAATGATTAATAAGATTCAAAATTACGACTGGGGGAGTACCACTGCACTCACACAGTTGTACGCTATCCCTAACCCAGAACATCTACCCATGGCTGAGTTATGGATGGGAGCACACCCAAAAGCGAGCTCTTGTGTCGTGAATACCAAAACAGGCCAAACGCTCCCACTGATTGATTATATTGCGAGTAACCCAGAAGAAATTCTAGGTAAAAAAGTAGCAGACACTTTTTCCTCCCGCTTACCTTTTTTATTTAAAGTGTTATGTGCCGCAACCCCTCTTTCGGTACAAGTCCATCCTAATAAGGTTTATGCTGAAGTTGGTTTTGCAAAAGAGAATGCTGCGGGGATCCCTTTAGATTCGCCAATCCGCAACTATAAAGATGATAATCATAAACCTGAGCTGATTTATGCTTTAACACCTTTTAAAGCAATGAACGCATTTCGCCCACTCAATGAAATTGCTGAACTGCTTGATTTTGTCTCTGCGGCCCACCCTGAAATTCAATTCTTTGTTCAATCACCAACTGAAGAAAAATTAGCGAAATTATTTGCACAAATTCTGAGTCTCACAGGTGAACAAAAAGAGTTAGCACTAGGTGTATTGAAAGCCGCATTAAACAGTCGCCAAGGCGAACCATGGAACACCATAAAACAAATGGTTAGCCTCTATCCTGAAGATACAGGTTTATTTGTCCCACTGTTGCTTAATGTTGTTGAGTTGCAGCCTGGCGAGGCAATGTTCTTATATGCAAGGACGCCACATGCTTATATTGAAGGCGTTGGGCTAGAAATCATGGCTAATTCCGATAATGTCCTACGAGCTGGACTGACCAATAAGCATATTGATGTTCCAGAATTGATAGCAAATGTAGATTTTATCCCCAAAACAAGCCAAAGTTTACTTAGTGAACCAGAAAAAACAGGAAATATCTGTAAATATCATATACCAGTAGAAGATTTTGCATTTAATATATATTCTATTGATGACACAGAGATAAACATAACTAATGAAACGGCTTCTATCTTTTTCTGCATAGATGGCGAGTTAGTTTTGAAGTCAGGCGATGATGAATTAAAAATCTGTTCAGGAGAATCTGTTTTTCTGGCGGCCTTTGAAAAAGAAGTTTACGCCACAGGCGTGGGTAAGCTCGCTCGTGTCTATAACCTTTAATGTATTTTTGTGTTTTGTTCGTCTTGATTGCACGCAAAAGACGGTTAGATAAAACTTGTACAATTTTTATAGCGCGTTAAGACAACGCGCTGAAAGGATGGATGTTCATAATGAAAAAGTCATTAGTTGCAGTTGGTGTAATAGTTGCTATTGGTGCTGTATGGTGTGGTGCATCATGGTACACAGGCTCTAAAGTTGAGTCTGAATTAAATTATATGATTGAGGATACCAACTCATTTATTAAGGTAAATGCTCCAAGTTCAGGTTTACAGTTCAAAGTGGAAAACTTTAAACGTGGTCTATTCTCCTCGCAAGCTAATATCGTTATCTCATCCGTATATTCTACTGGCCCAGAGGAAAGTCTTGTATTTAATACTGATATTGAGCACGGCCCTTTCCCTCTATCACAACTCTCTAAATTCAATTTAATGCCTAAACTGGGCGCGGCACATATTGAATTAGCAAATAATGAAGCAACCAAAGAGCTATTCGAAATAACAAAAGGTAAACCATTTATTTCAGGTACTGCTGTTGTTGGTTATGGCCAAAGTGTTGATGCAAATCTAGATTTGTTACCCGTTGAATTTACCAAAGAAAAGTCAAACATTTCCTTTAATGGATTAAAACTATTATTTAATGCCTCTTCTGACTTTAACGAGATTGAAGCCACACTGAATACTGACAACTTATTGATTCAGAATGCAGATAAATCAGAAGAAATGATGTTAAAAGGGCTAAAACTAACTTCTAACCTGACTAAGTCCGAACATGATTTCTATATCGGTAAACAAGATTTTGTTATAGAAAATGCAAATGTTAATATCCCTGAGGTTAAATTTTCTTTCAAAAACTTAGTGATGACTTCAGACTCTGCACTGGAAAAAGAAAATATTAAAGGTAGCTTCACTTACAGCATTGATGATTTAGTCGCATTAGATCAAAACTTAGGTTCCGGTAAGGTAGTTATTTCGATTGATAAGCTAGATGCAAAAGCGTTGGGTAAATTTGTTAAACAATATAATAGTGCATTAGCAGAAGGAGTTGCGTCAGGCAATCCAACAGCAGCAGGTGAAAAAATCGCAATGAAGATGATGAAGGAAACATTGCCTGAAATGCTGAAAAACCAACCGACCTTCTCTATCAGCCCTCTTTACTGGAAAAACTCTGCAGGTCAAACAACGACAGACTTAAGTATGACCTTTAATAAGTGGGACCAAAAAGAGCTTACTGAATTAGCAATGACAAACAAAGTTGATGAAGCAGTTAAGAGCTTATTTAAGTCATTTGACTTTAACCTCACGCTGAACAAACCAATGGCTATTGAGTTAATGTCTCAAATCGCTATTTTAGACCAAGGTCAAGTTGTTGATGCAGAAACTAAGAAAATGTATGTTGAGCAAGCAACAAATGAGTTTGATCAAGCACAAATGCTCCTAACTTCAGATATGTTCAGCTCACCGTTTGAAGAAATGTTCATGACTGACGAAGAGCGTGCAGAAAAAGCGAAACAGAAAAAATCACCATGGATGATAGAGAAAGGTAACGATCTGACCATGACTATCAAATATGCAGGTAATGATATTACGTTTAACGCGGATAGCTATACCCTTGCAGACTTCTTAACTAAGATGAAGTTGATGGCTGGCCCAGAAAGCTCTATGGAATATGAAGAAGAAGAGTTAGTTGTACCACAAACCGAAGATGCGCCGGCTGACGGTGCTGAAGTAGCACAACCAGCTAACTAATCTGCATTAATATTAATCTTAAACGCCAGTCAATATTTTTTGACTGGCGTTTTCACATCTATACTAGGATATATTGGCTAATCCATACACATAAAGGGACTCAATTCAGTGATAAACAGACAACTGCCACTTACAGACATACATCGCCATCTAGATGGTAATATCCGCCCCGAAACAATCCTTTCCCTTGCCCAACAACACGGTATTACGCTACCTGCTAATGAGATTGAAGCTTTACGTCCTCATGTGCAAGTAATGACACAAGAGGCTGACTTAGTCGGTTTCCTGCAAAAACTAGATTGGGGAGTTGCTGTATTAGCCGATCTCGATGCCTGTAAACGTGTTGCTCAAGAAAACGTCGAAGATGCTTATAAGGCGGGTATTGACTATGCAGAATTGCGTTTTTCTCCTTATTACATGGCAATGAACCATCGCCTCCCTATTGAAGGTGTTGTTGAAGCTGTCATTGATGGTATTACGGCTGGTTGCAAACAGTATGATATTAAAATTAATTTAATAGGGATCCTTAGTCGAACCTTTGGTCAAGACGCTTGTGCAAAAGAGTTAGCAGGCCTACTCGCTCACCGCGACAAACTTTGCGCATTGGATTTGGCTGGAGATGAGCTTGGCTTTCCAGGCTCCCTTTTCCACTCTCACTTTACCCAAGCGCGCGATGCCGGTTTACAAATAACTGTTCATGCAGGGGAAGCCGCGGGTGCAGAAAGTATTTGGCATGCAATTAAAGAATTAGGGGCACAACGAATTGGCCATGGTGTTAAAGCTTGTGAAGACCCTAAGCTGATCGAATACTTAGCAAAACATAAAATTGGTATTGAAAGCTGCTTAACCTCGAATATCCAGACCAGCACTGTACCGTCATTAGCGAAACATCCATTGAAAATGTTTTTAAACCATGGTGTGTTAGCGTCGATTAATACTGATGACCCTGCCGTAGAAGGCATTGAATTAGCTTATGAATATGAAGTTGCCGCCCCTAAAGCTGGGTTGACACCATCTGAAATAGAGCAGGCTCAAATCAATGGATTGAGTATCGCCTTTCTTAGCGAAAGTGAAAAACAGCAACTCAAACAAAAAGCAGCCCTTCGCTAACCTGCTATAAAGCTAAATTCATTCACGTTTTGGGCAGTTAATCTCCTTTTCTGCCCTGTTTAGCTTTTTTCTCTGAAGGTTAAGTTTGCCTATTATTGATAACACCATAGTATGTTGTAACTAAATGGTGATTATGGATTGAGTAAGTCGGGTTATTATCCCCCCGACTTTACTATTAATTATTTAGTTAAACGTTTTGCGTAACGCTGGGCTAAAACCGCGCATACCATTAATTGGATTTGATGAAATATCATTAGTGGCAATAAGATTATCCCTACAACGGAGGCTGGAAATAGCACATTAGCCATAGGAACGCCGTTCGCTAAGCTCTTTTTTGAACCACAGAATACGATTGTGATTTCATCTTCTTTACTGAATTTAAATAAGCGTGCCGCAAGTGTATTTAGGATCATAACGACAAATAAAATAAGGCAGCTGATCACAGCAATCATAAATAGAGAGTATCCATCAATACGCTGCCAAATTCCTTCAACAACCGCTTCACTGAAAGCGACATATACGACTAATAATATAGAAGAACGGTCAGTGATATTAATTAATTTACGATTACGGTTAATCCAATTCGCTAATAGTGGACGAGACAGGTGCCCTACTACAAATGGCAGCATTAATTGCAATAAAATAGAGCCAATTGCATTCAACGTATCCATTGCTTGGCTGCCATCTTCATCCATTAGTAACCCCACCAATATCGGCGATAAAAAGACGCCGAGAATACTGGATGCTGACGCACTGCAAATCGCTGCGGCCACATTTCCTCCGGCAACAGAGGTAAAGGCAATGGCCGATTGTACCGTTGCTGGCAATGCACAAAGATAAAGAAACCCCATGTATACCGTCGGTGACATCCATGACGGCACCATAAAATGCAAAGCTAATCCAATAATAGGAAACAGAATAAATGTGCTTGAAAATACTAATAAGTGTAGTCGCCAGTGCCCAATCCCTGCCATGATTGATTCACGAGAAAGCTTTGCACCATGCATAAAGAACAAAAGCGCAATAGCTGCCGTTGTTAGATACTGAAAGCCAACTTTGATTTCCCCTTCACAAGGAAATAGGCTTGCAATCACAACAACGCCAATCATAATCAATAAAAAAGGGTCAATTTTTAATTTTGCTAACAAATTCATGTTATTACCTAACAAAAAGCCAGCTAAAAATGCTGGCTCATCTATTTAAACATTAACAATCAAGAGTAACGGTGCGTTTTTGTTTATCTGAAAGTATACCAGCCTCAATTAATTTCATAATTTCAATGGCTTCTTGTGGCTGTACTGGATTTGCGGCACCATGACGGATTGCCTCATGAATGGCAAGATAGTAACCACCATAATTTCCTTTTTCATTTTGCCATTCTTGGGAAATAAGCGCATCGCCTTGTGACAGCGTCACAACGCCATTACGTTGATCTATTCCCCAATTTTCATGAGTCGGTAACAGACCATTTTTTAAATTTTCTTCTTGTGAATCAAGACCATATTTGACATAACTTCCCTTCATGCCATGAATAACATAGAGAGGCGATTCAGCGGCAGCTACTGTTGTTGCGTGAAGAACGACTTTTTTATCTGGATAGTGAAGAAGAACATGGAAATAATCAACGGCTTCAGCACCTGGGCGGATCATCCCTAAATCTGCGGTAATACTTGCTGGTTTTCCGAAAAATTGTAACGCTTGATCTAATAAATGAGGACCAAGATCATACCAAATTCCACCGCCTGCGACTGCTGCCTCTCGCCATCTTTGTCGTGTGACTGGGCGATAACGGTCAAAATGTGACTCATAATATTTAATGTCGCCTAGGCAACCATCAGCAAACAGTTTCTTCAGTGTTAAATAGCCTGCATCCCAACGGCGATTATGATAAACCGATAAAAGCTTTCCTGCTTGTTGTGCCTGTTGTTGTAGTGATTGAGCCTCTTCTACAGTGACAGTAAAAGGCTTATCGACAACGACATGCTTGCCTGCCGCTAACGCTTGGCTTGCCAGTGGATAATGAGTGTCATTGGGGGTCGGGATAATGACTAATTCAATTTCAGGATTTGCAAACAGTTGCTCAGGTGAAGAGACGACTTCAACATCAGGCCAATCAGCGGTTACCTTATCTGAATTGCTACTGGAGATAGCTGTCAATTCATACCCTGGCAATGTAGCGATAAAAGGGGCATGAAATGTTTTACTTGCATAACCATAACCTACAATACCGACTTTTATTGGTGCGGACATAATGACCTCATTTTATTAATTTTCACTGAATCCATAAAAAGTATCACCATAACGAATTAATTAGCAAATAAAACTATGGTAGGATAGCCTCGAATTGATGCTACTTAAAAAGTCATTCATGATTCAGCAACGTGATAAAAGAGATGCGTTCACTAGCCACGAGTGTAAGCAAAGACAGTTCTTGATACTGCTGCTTAGTGTATGATTTAGCTTATAATATGGATTAAATTGATATGACGCCTGTTTATGACCACCATCGTATTACTGGTTGGCTCCTTGCCCCCGCAGCTTTCATCTTATTAACGTGTTTTGCTGTATGCTCTATGGTGGTCATGTATTTTATTACGTTATATCGAATTATCACTACAATTGATGATTGGACTCACTATATCCCATTCGACTGGTATTTATCTTTTCTGATCACTATCGTTATGATGGTATTCACTATTCATATCTTAAAACTTATGTTTATGCGTTCTCGGCATTTTCCTCGCCGTTTTATTATTTGGATGTTAGTCCTGTTATTGCTTGGACTAAAAACCTTTTATTTTGCAAATATTGATTCCCTAACGGCGCTAAAAACACTCGCCTGGCCACTTATCGGTGCTGCTATTTTTGTTCCTTACATCAAAAATTCTGCTCGTGTGAAGATGACTTTCACACAAGATCGATAAGCATCACAAAAATAGCTTGTTATCATACAGCCTGTTTAACTGACGCTCGTCAGTTTTTGTTCTTTTAATTTTGTTTTCAGGCAATAAAATGACTGATTATCTTTTGCTATTCATTGGAACCGTACTGGTTAATAACTTTGTACTGGTAAAATTCCTTGGTCTGTGCCCTTTTATGGGTGTATCAAAAAAACTCGAAACAGCCATCGGAATGGGCTTTGCTACCACTTTTGTTATGACACTCGCCGCAATCAGCTCTTGGTTGATGGATACGTTAATTTTAGTGCCCCTCGACCTGCTCTATCTGCGCACCCTAAGTTTTATCTTAGTGATTGCCGTGGTTGTGCAATTCACTGAAATGGTTGTTAGAAAAACCAGTCCAACGCTCTATCGCCTGTTAGGGATCTTTCTCCCACTTATTACGACTAACTGTGCAGTTTTAGGGGTTGCTTTATTAAATATCAATCAATCGCATGGTTTCTTACAGTCTGCTGTTTATGGTTTTGCAGCCGCCGTTGGTTTCTCATTGGTAATGGTGCTGTTTGCCGCTATTCGCGAACGGTTGGCGGTCGCTGATGTTCCTGCACCTTTTCGTGGCTCATCTATCGGCCTTATCACTGCTGGACTAATGTCTTTAGCATTTATGGGTTTTAGTGGTTTGGTGAAGTTCTAATGATATCGTTATGGATTGCTATTGGCATTTTAGCCGTTTTTGGGCTGATCTTTGGTTTGATCCTTGGCTATGCCTCATTACGCTTTAAAGTTGAAGAAGACCCCATTGTTGAAAAAATTGATGCCATTTTGCCCCAAAGTCAATGTGGTCAATGCAGCTATCCGGGGTGTCGCCCCTACGCAGAAGCTGTAGCCAATAACGGAGAGATGATCAACAAGTGCGCGCCGGGTGGCGAGCAAGTCATGTTGAAAATAGCTGAACTTCTTAACGTAGACCCTCAGCCAATTGATGGTGATGAAAGCGCACAGAATCCTGTTCGAAAAGTCGCTATTATTGATGAAGAAAACTGTATCGGCTGCACCAAATGTATTCAAGCATGTCCTGTTGATGCCATTGTTGGCGCAACGCGCGCTATGCATACCGTAATTGAAGATCTCTGCACAGGTTGTGATCTGTGCGTAGCCCCTTGCCCGACTGATTGTATCGAACTTGTTCCTGTGAAAACGACCACTGCAAACTGGAAATGGGATTTAAACAGTATTCCTGTCAAAAATATTCCTGTATCACCTGATGAACAACAACCGAAATCTCCTTTCACCACGGTAAAAGGAGATGCGCATGTTTAAGTTGTTTAATTGGTCAAAAAAAGACAATATCTGGGATTTCTCTGGTGGGATACACCCGCCAGAAATGAAATTACAGTCAAGCCAAACGCCAATGCGTGTGGCATCAATTCCCGATGAACTGATTATCCCGTTACAGCAGCATTTAGGCCCTGAAGGGGAATTGATCGTCAAAGTGGGTGAACATGTGCTCAAGGGGCAACCTTTAACCCATGGTGTCGGTCGTACAGTGCCTGTTCATGCCTCAACTTCAGGCACTATCACCGCAATAAAACCGATGGTCACGGCACACCCTTCTGGCTTAAAAGAGCTATCAGTTTGCCTCAAAGCCGATGGGTTAGATTCTTGGTGTGAGTTATTCCCTGAGCCTGACTATTTACAGCTCACTCCTCAACAATTATTACAAAAAATTGAGCAAGCAGGCATCGCTGGGCTTGGTGGTGCAGGTTTCCCTACCGCGTCTAAATTAGCGGGAGGGAAAGATGCTATCAAGACATTGATCGTTAATGCGGCCGAATGTGAACCTTATATCACAGCAGATGATCGCTTAATGCAAGAGCATGCCGATGAGGTTATCGAGGGTTGTCGTGTCTTGCAACATTTACTCAACCCTGATCAAATACTTATTGGCATTGAAGATAATAAACCTGAAGCCATTGCCGCACTGAAGAAAGCCATTACTGCCCATGATAAGCAGATTTTTGTGCGGGTGATCCCCACCAAATATCCTTCAGGTGGTGCTAAGCAGCTTACTAAGATCCTGACGGGTAAAGAGGTTCCTTCTGGTGCCCGCTCCTCACAGATTGGCGTATTGATGCAAAACGTCGGTACGGTTGTTGCCATAAAACGTGCCGTCATTGATGGGCAACCTTTGATTGAACGTGTTGTCACCGTTACAGGTGAATCTATTACCTCCCCTGGAAACTTTTGGACTCGCTTAGGTACTCCTGTTCATCATCTATTACAACAAACGGGTTTTACCCCTGCATCTGAGCAAATGGTGATTATGGGGGGGCCACTAATGGGCTTTACTTTGCCAGATCTCAAGGTACCTGTAGTTAAAATATGCAACTGCTTGTTAGTTCCTAGTGTTGAAGAAGTTGGGCAAAAACCGATTGAAGAAGCTTGTATCCGCTGTGGTTTATGCGTTGAAGCATGCCCTGCGGCCCTACTGCCTCAACAATTATATTGGTTCAGTAAAGGCAAAGAGCACGAAAAAGCGCAAAAACATAACCTATTTGATTGTATCGAGTGCGGTGCTTGTGCCTATGTTTGTCCAAGTAATATTCCGTTAGTGCAATATTATCGACAAGAAAAAGCAGAAATTCGCGAAATCAAACAAGAAGAGCGCCGTGCTGCAGAAGCAAAACTACGATTTGAAGCGAAGCAGCAGCGTATGGAACGCGAAAAATTAGCCCGTGAAGAGCGTCATAAAAAAGCCGCTGTACAAGTGGAAGCATCAGACAAAGATGCTGTTGCTGCTGCGCTCGCTCGTGTAAAAGCTAAACAAGCAACAGCAACTTCAGATATTCATGTGATAGCGGGTGCGGCGCCGGATAACAGTGCTGTTATTGCCGCAAGAGCCGCACGTAAAGAACAAGCGAGAGCCAAACAAGCAGAAAAACAAGCTGCAGCCTCGGCGGTTAATGAAACTTCTAGTGATCCTCGTAAAGCTGCTGTGGCTGCTGCACTTGCAAGAGCTAAAGCAAGAAAAGTATCTCAAGAAAATAACGGTGACAGCGTCACGCCAACCGAGGCCCCTGCTGTTTCGGCTAATGGAGATGACCCACGTAAAGCCGCTGTCGCTGCCGCTATTGCCCGTGCTAAAGCGAAAAAGGCAGCGCAACAAGCAGAAGCTGAACCTGCAACGGCAGAAACTGAATCAGCCGACGTTGACCCGCGTAAAGCCGCTGTCGCTGCCGCTATTGCCCGTGCCAAAGCGAAAAAGGCAGCGCAACAAGCAGAAGCTGAACCTGCAACGGCAGAAACTGAATCAACCGACGTTGACCCACGTAAAGCCGCTGTCGCTGCCGCTATTGCTCGTGCCAAAGCGAAAAAAGCGGCGCAACAAGCAGAAGCTGAACCTGCAACGGCAGAAACTGAATCAGCCGACGTTGACCCGCGTAAAGCCGCTGTCGCTGCCGCTATTGCTCGTGCCAAAGCGAAAAAAGCGGCGCAACAAGCAGAAGCTGAACCTGCAACGGCAGAGACTGAGCCAGCCGACGTTGACCCACGTAAAGCCGCTGTCGCTGCCGCTATTGCTCGTGCCAAAGCGAAAAAAGCGGCGCAACAAGCAGAAGCTGAACCTGCAACGGCAGAAACTGAATCAGCCGACGTTGACCCACGTAAAGCCGCGGTCGCTGCCGCTATTGCCCGTGCTAAAGCGAAAAAAGCAGCCCAAGAGAAAGCACAACTTGAGGCTCAAGTGAGTGAGGAGGAAATGCTGTCACCTGCTGCTGAACAACCCATTGAAGAAGAAACAGATCCTCGTAAAGTTGCGGTTGCTGCGGCGATAGCTCGCGTAAAAGCCAAACAAGCTCAAAAACAAAACGAACAAACAATGATAGAGTAAGTGATTAAACACCATGAAATTTAGGCCTATTGATCCAAATAACCGTCGTTTAAAAATCGCTAGCGCGCCATTTACCCATGATAACCAAAGCACTAGTCTTGTTATGCTTTGGGTTTTATTGGCTGCGATACCGGGTATTGCAGCACAAATTTACTTCTTTGGTATTGGCACTCTCTATCAAATTGTTTTAGCCATGCTGGCTGCTGTGATCACAGAAGGCATCGCTATCCGTTTACGTAAAAAGCCTGTTATTAACGTTCTTAAAGATAATTCAGCCATTGTTACCGCGCTATTACTGGGTGTGAGTCTACCGCCATTAGCGCCTTGGTGGATGATCGTTCTTGGAACTGCCTTTGCCGTGATCATTGCTAAACAATGTTATGGTGGTTTGGGGCAAAATCCATTTAACCCTGCAATGGTGGGTTATGTCGTATTACTAATTTCTTTTCCTGTACAAATGACCAGTTGGCTCCCGCCCTCTGAATTACAGACTCTTAATATCAATGCACTAGAGAGCCTTTCAATTATCTTCACTGGACATACTCCAACGGGGATCACGCTGGATGCCTTGCGAATGGGTGTCGATGGAATGAGCCAAGCAACACCATTAGACAGCTTTAAAACAGGGCTATTAACCCATTCGATTTCTGATGTTTTACAGCAACCAATTTTACAAGGCTCTCTGGCGGGTATTGGTTGGCAATGGGTCAATATTGCCTATTTAATCGGCGGCCTCATAATGTTAAACCGTCGGATTATTAGTTGGCAGATCCCTGTTTCATTCCTTGCTACCTTAGCATTCTGTTCGGTAGTCAGTTGGTTATTAGATGATGGTCGCTACTCGCCACCACTAGTACAGTTACTCTCCGGCGCAACTATGCTAGGGGCATTTTTTATTGCAACAGATCCAGTTACGGCATCGACGACACCAAAAGGCCGCTTGATTTACGGTGTAATGATTGGCTTATTAGTGTGGCTAATCCGTGTTTACGGTGGTTATCCCGATGCTGTCGCTTTCGCTGTGCTACTAACTAATATTGCGGTGCCTCTCATTGACCATTATACGCAACCTCGTGCATACGGGCATGGACATAAGTAAGGAGCCTATATGTTAAACACAATGCGTCGTCATGGAGCCATCTTGGCTATTTTTGCAGCCGGCACAACTGCACTTAGTGCGGCTGTTTATACCTTAACGAAAGAGACAATCGCACAACAAGCGGCGATCGTACAAAAACAGCTACTTGACCAAGTCGTACCAACTAGCCTGTATGATAATGCATTTGGGCAGGAGTGTTATTTAGTCGGAGCAGAAGCTGAGCTAGGCAGCAAGCAACCACATCGGTTATATATTGCGAGAAAGAATGGTGAGCCTGTTGCCGCCGCCCTTGAATCTACAGCACCCGACGGCTATTCAGGTGCAATACATCTCTTAGTCGGTGCAGATTTTAATGGAAATGTGCTAGGTGTTAGAGTGACAGAGCATCATGAAACACCAGGTCTCGGCGATAAAATTGAAACACGAATTTCAAACTGGATCACTTTGCTCACAGGGAAAGTTGAATCCGACCATGACCCCAAATGGGCGGTTAAAAAAGATGGCGGTGATTTTGACCAATTTACTGGGGCAACCATAACCCCAAGAGCAGTTGTTAATGCGACCAAACGTACCGCCGTTTTTATGCAAAAAATACCACAAAATCTCTCTAGCTATCCTATTTGTGGAGCTGAATAATTATGAGTCAATCTAAAGAACTTTTTGTACAGGGCTTATGGAAAAACAACTCGGCACTTGTACAGCTTTTAGGCCTATGCCCATTACTGGCTGTTTCATCAACAGCGACCAATGCATTAGGGTTAGGACTTGCTACAACATTAGTGCTGGTCTGTACCAATGTTGCCGTATCCGCATTTCGTCGTTGGGTACCAGCTGAAATTCGTATTCCTATTTATGTTATGATCATTGCCTCTGTCGTTAGTGCAGTACAGATGCTTATTAACGCCTATGCGTTTGGCCTATATGAATCGCTGGGCATATTTATTCCGCTGATTGTGACCAACTGTATTGTAATTGGTCGCGCTGAGGCTTATGCCTCACGGAATCCTGTACCACTTTCTGCTATTGATGGCCTTGCGATGGGGTTAGGTGCAACGGCAGCCTTGTTCGTTTTAGGGGCTATGCGCGAGATTTTAGGTAATGGCACACTGTTTGACGGTGCGGATTTACTACTAGGATCATGGGCCAAATCATTGCGAATAGAGGTTTTACACCTTGACTCACCATTTTTACTCGCTATGCTGCCACCGGGCGCCTTTATCGGCCTCGCCCTGATGCTTGCGGGCAAATATTTAATTGATGAGAAAATGAAAAAACGAGCCGCCCTAAAATCGGGCCAACAACCTGAACGTGAATACCAAAAAGAACAAGGATGCGGCAGCCATATTTCTAGATAAGATTAATTGTGAGCTATGAATAAATCAAAACGTATTGAGATATTGACTCGCCTGCGCGATAACAATCCCAATCCAACAACTGAGTTACAATTTAACTCCCCTTTTGAGCTGTTGATAGCGGTTTTGTTATCTGCACAGGCGACTGATGTCAGCGTTAATAAAGCAACAGCCAAATTATATCCTGTCGCTAATACTCCTGAAGCCATGCTCGCTTTGGGCGTCGATGGTATCAAAGAGTATATAAAAACAATTGGTCTGTTTAACACTAAAGCTGAAAGTGTCATCAAAACCTGCAAAATCTTAATTGAAAAGCATAATAGCCAAGTTCCTGAAGATCGCGCAGCTTTAGAGGCCTTACCCGGCGTTGGTCGTAAAACAGCAAATGTGGTGTTAAACACGGCTTTTGGCTGGCCAACCATTGCTGTTGATACGCATATTTTTCGAGTTTGTAATCGTACCAATTTTGCTCCAGGTAAAAATGTCGTTGAAGTCGAAGAAAAACTTCTCAAAGTCGTTCCCACAGAGTTTAAAGTCGACTGCCATCATTGGTTCATTTTACATGGTCGCTATACCTGTATCGCACGCAAACCGCGCTGTGGGTCTTGTATTATTGAAGATCTCTGCGAATTTAAAGATAAGGTGTACCCTGAGAATTAACATTACACTGCTCCCAGTTATTTGTTCACAATGCAAATTTTTTCTTGCTCTAAGACTTTGTCTTACGTAACAATGGGAGCCAAACTCAACCTCCATAAAAACGGTAAGTATGTTCCAAGACAACCCATTGCTCGCGCAACTTAAACAGCAACTGCACTCCCAAACGCCTCGCGTTGAAGGATTGGTAAAAAGCACCGATAAAGGTTTCGGTTTTCTCGAAGTAGATGGCCAAAAAAGCTACTTTGTTCCACCTCCACAAATGAAAAAAGTGATGCATGGCGATCGCGTTATCGCGGCCATTCATACAGACAAAGACCGTGAATTCGCTGAACCAGAAGAACTTGTTGAACCCTTTCTCAGCCGCTTTGTCGGGCGCATTCAGAAGAAAGATAATGACAACCGCTTATTTGTGATCCCTGATCATCCACTGCTAAAAGATGCTATTTCTTGTCGCCCAGTAAAAGACATCGACCATGAATTTGCTCAAGGTGATTGGGTTGTTGCACAGATGAGTCGCCATCCTTTAAAAGGTGATAAAGGTTTTTACGCTGATATCACTGAGTACATCACCGATGCTAATGACCATTTCGCCCCTTGGTGGGTCACTTTACGTCGTCATCAACTTGATCGTGCTGAGCCGCAAATGGTTCACAGTGAACGCGATGATGAAGGTATTGAGCGTGTTGACCTTACCGACCTGCATTTCGTGACTATCGACAGTGCAAGTACAGAAGATATGGATGATGCTCTGTATATTGAAAGAACAGCAGACGGTCATTTAAAACTTTATATCGCTATCGCGGATCCAACCAGTTATATCAAAGAAGGCAGTGAATTAGATAAGCTCGCTTTAGCTCGCGCTTATACGAACTACTTGCCTGGCTTTAATATTCCGATGTTACCTCGTGAGCTTTCAGATAACCTCTGCTCTTTACGCCCAAATGAGCGCCGTCCAGCATTAGTGTGTGCCGCAACCATTTTGGATGATGGTAACCTAGCTGAAGATATTCAGTTTTTCAGTGCATGGGTTGAGTCTAAATCAAAGCTGGTTTATGACGAAGTTTCTGATTGGCTAGAAAAATCAGGTAGCTGGCAACCAACTAATGATACAGATCAGCAACAGATTGAATTACTGAAAGAAATGGCGGATAAGCGTCATCAATGGCGTCAACAAAATGCGTTAGTCTTTAAAGATCGCCCTGACTATCGTTTCTTGTTAGATGACAAAGGGAATGTTATTGACATCGTCGTCGAAAGCCGCCGTACGGCAAACCGTATTGTCGAAGAAGCGATGATCACCGCTAACTTGTGTGCCGCAACACAGCTCAAAAACACATTAGGTTTTGGCGTATTCAACGTTCATATGGGCTTTGAGCCATTACAAATAGAGCAAGTTGTACAAACATTGAAAGAGCATGGCATTGAGACAACGGCCGAATCCCTGCTCACCTTAGAAGGTTTCCGCCAACTACGCCGCCAATTAGATGCACAACCGACACAATTCTTAGATAGCCGCATTCGTCGATTCCAAACCTTTGCAGAAGTCAAAGGCGAACCCGGCCCTCACTTTGGATTAGGTTTTGAGGCTTACGCAACGTGGACATCACCAATCCGTAAATACACGGATATTGTTAACCATCGTCTACTTAAATCGGTTATTGCGGGTAAACCCTCAACTGATAAACCGACAGAAGAGTTATCGATTAAATTAGCGGAGCGTCGCCGAGCCAATCGCATGGCTGAACGTGATGTTGGTGATTGGTTATATGCGCGCTTTTTAAAACCTTTCGAAGGTACAGACAAGGCATTCCCTGCGGAAATTATCGATATCACACGTGGTGGTGTACGAGTGAGGTTAACCGACAATGGTGCCGTAGCCTTTATTCCAGCGCCGTTCTTACACGCTGTACGCGATGAGATCCAGTGCAGCCAAGAAACAGGTAGCGTGTTAATCAAAGGCGAACCCGCATACAAACTCAACGATATTATTAATGTTAATATCGCTGAAGTACGTATGGAAACTCGCAATATTGTTGCTCGCCCTGCCGCATAATTACTTTTGATGCTATAATAAATATGCTACTGGTTTTAGCAGTAGCATATTGTTTCTTACTTTTCCTTCTTAATGAGTTCCACTCAGATATATTGTCGCTTTTTATATACATTAATTCCCGATAATTCTGATTCGTATAATTACTGATTGTGATAATTTGGTAGCGTCCTTAAAACTCGGAGTCACTAAAATGAACACGACAAGTAAACGCATTATGACATTCACACTTGCAACCCTTATCGCAATAAGCGTTAGCGCATGCTCTAATATGTCAAAGCGAGATAAGAATACGGCTGTAGGTGCTGGCGTAGGTGCTGTAGGCGGTGCTATCCTAACGGGCGGTAGTGCACTGGGAACGGTTGGTGGCGCTGCAGTTGGTGGGATTATTGGTAACCAAGTCGGAAAATAAATCTATGGATAAGGGGGGATGCCCCCTTATCCTATATTGTGTTATCCACCCGCTAACTTCACTTGATAACCTTTTGCTTCAAGAAGTTGCTTAATCAGCTCTCTCTTATCACCCTGAATTTCAATATCACCGTCTTTTACTGAGCCACCGCAACCACATTTTTTCTTTAATTCCGCGGCCAATTTAGCCAGTGCATCATCTTCAAGATCGAGTCCTGTCACCACGCAAACGCCCTTGCCTTTGCGACCCGATGTTTCACGGCGGATCCTGACAATACCATCTCCTTTTGGGCGTTGTGCTTTCGGTTTTTCCTCTTCGATGCGACCGATATCCGTGCTATACACTAAACGGCTATTTGTATCCTTCATGCACAATCCTTAATAGATTGGTTGATCTGCTTTAATGTGAGTGCGGGGTTATCACTACGTGTAATAGGACGGCCGATAACCATATAATCAACCCCGGCTTTTAATGCTTCTTGAGGTGTCATGATACGGCGCTGATCCCCAACATCACTACCAATTGGGCGAATACCTGGTGTCACTAATTTAAAATCATCACCACACAATGATTTCAGTCTTGCAGCTTCATGTGCTGAACACACCACACCATCTAAGCCACACGCTTTTGTCAATAAAGCTAAACGTTCAGCATGCTCAGCTGGCGTAGCATTAATACCAATGCCAGTCAGATCGGATTGATCCATACTGGTTAAAACAGTGACCGCTGTTAATAATGGCGCCTCTTTTCCATAAGGCTCTAATGCCTGACGAGCCGCTTCCATCATACGGCTGCCACCACCAGCATGAACGTTAACCATCCAAACGCCCATTTCTGCTGCTGCCCCAACCGCACGCGCAACCGTATTAGGAATATCGTGAAATTTTAAATCGAGAAATACATCAAAACCACGTTGGTGTAGTGATTTCACAAATTGAGGGCCATTGAAGGTAAACATCTCTTTACCGACTTTCAAACGACATTCACGCGGATCAATAAGGTCAACAAATGCCAATGCCGCGTTTGCATCTTCATAATCGAGCGCAACAATAACTGGCGAGTGAGTAGATACGCGAGCGTGGTTCTCAGTTGAAGAAATCATTTAGTAGTAGCCTTAATCATATTTGGTAATAAAGTGACGCTGTCACTGCCCATCTAAACCACGAATTGGCTTAATGGTGTCCCATGAACGACAAGACGGGCAGTGCCAATATAATGAATGCGAAGTAAAACCACATTTGTGGCAACGATAGTCAGGTTTGGTTCTAATTTGTTCCCCGACCATTTTCCGCAGCAAAATCAGGCTCTCTTTTGCTCGCCCTTCTTCTGCTTCTTTTAAATGGTAATCCATCAAACGATAAAATAACCGCATTGTTGGGTGACGTTGAATCTGATCGTTAATATAACTTGCGGCGGCTTCATGACTTTGCTTCTCAACAATAATGTCGGCGAGATACAGTTCAGCGACTGCCCCCGTATTACCCGCAACACATTGACGGAGATACACTTCCCAAGCATCCATATCTGCGATTTGTTGATAGCAATCATAAAGTAAAGGTAAAGTTTCAGCCACCAGCTCTCTATCTTGTTCGTAGACTTGTTTAAGAACATTGATAGCTTTGTCGTAATGTTCCTGCTCGATAAAAATTCGCCCTTTCATAATTGAAACACGGGCACAATTTTTATCCGCCTGTTCGGCTTTATTCAGAAGGCTTAAAGCCCCATCAAGATCGTCACTGCCTAAGTGTTGATTGGCTAATTCACAATAAAAATGCGCAATATTTTCGCGTAACTCTTCATTACCCAATTTAACCAACTTAGTCGCCGTTTCGATTGCTTTCGTCCAATCACTGGTTAATTGAAAAATCGCCAATAATGACTGTAGTGCACTTTGCTTAAAATCCACCTCATCCGTCAATTGCTGGAACATATTTTCAGCACGATCGTAAACCCCTGCGGCCATATAATCACGACCGAGTTGTTGCGTGGCTAATAAGCGTTGTTCAAAGGATAATGCGGCACTTTCAACAAGTGACTGATGAATACGGATGGCTCGTTCAACTTCACCACGTGAACGAAATAAATTACCTAAGGTTAAATGCGCTTCAAAGGCGGAACTGTCTTCCTTGAGCATATCAAGGAATAAATCAACCGCTTTGTCTTGCTGATTTGATAAAAGAAAGTTAACGCCCGTAACATAATCACGTGACAGGCGGTTAGCATGTTGCTGCTTGTCTTGTTGAGCGCTTCGACGCCCCATATACCAGCCGTATGCAGCGGCGACAGGTAACAACAGAAACAGCAACTCAAACATACAAGATTATTCCTTGCTCTTTTGAGCCACAACTTCTGTAGATTCAGAGATGGTTTTATCATCCACACTCAATTGTGATTCAAGACGTCTAATTTTACGGCGTGCATTTTTCAAGCTCACCACAGCACGCAGATAAAATAGCCCTGCAACTAACCAACCCAGTACAAAGCCGACACCAAACAAAGAGGCTAAAAGTGAAGATAATGCAAAATCTCCTTGTGCAATCAGGTAGTTAAATGTAATAACCTGATTATTGCTTGAGCCTAGCGTGATTGAAATAATAAAAATAACCACAGCTAGTAATAATATCAGAAAATATTTCACATTCTTTCCCGTTATCCGTTCTTATGAAAACAAATTATCTACCTGATAAGGTAGCATTTCTGGCGCACTCAGACAAAGTAATTTATCTTATACGCCCACTTTGTTAATGTATATTGAACCTTATTTAACCTACTTGTTTTTACTTTCACTCAAATTGGGTGTTTTATCCCTTAAGAGCGTACACGCAATCATCGCCAAAATTGCACTAATGATAATAGAAGCGATTGCATCTGAAGGCCAATGCATCCCTAATAATAACCGACTAAATACGATAGCTTCCGCCCATACCGCCAGCACGATGGCAAGTGCATATTGACGACGCTGCCAAAATAATCCAATCAATAAAAGTGCCCAGCCAGCCGCAAATAGCACATGCCCAGAAGGAAATGAGTAGCCAGTTTCCGCTTGCCAATGTTTGCGTAACCATGAAGGAACCTGATCACTTTGTTTAACGGTTTGTTTGATAACGTCTGCTCGCTGCTTTCTTTTTAAGTCATAAAATTCTGTCGCTGAAAGCCCATATTCTTTTTCTAGCCAAACCACATATGGGCGTGGCTCTTGGAAACTATTCTTAACAACGCTTTTGATCCCTTGTCCTACCAAAATACAGCATACAACAATAACAACCCATTGAAGGACACTTTTCAACTTTGGTTTACAGATATAAAGGGCCAAGGCTAATAATACGATAGAGGTTATCAGACTATAAGGGAGACCAGCCGTTTCTGTTAGCCAAAATAACCATTTAACCGATTCTACATTCTGAGACGGCAGCCAACTCCACCCTACCATCAGTAACGCTGTAGGAGGTATGATTAATAAAACAGCAAAGACTAATATCGGGTAAATTGATTTATTCATTTTATGCTATCCATGTCAGTTGACTGTTCGAATCAATAAAATTAGATTCACAAATGATTAACTCTGTTATAGTAATGCATAGTGGACTGTGTGCAAATAAATGTCTGCGCTATATGCTAGATGTCATATAGTATCGATAAGCAATATTTTTATCGATTAACGTTATTAATTAAGCAAGAGTTATCTCAACTAATGAATGAAAATATGCAGCTAAAACGCGTTGCCGAAGCCAAATTACCAACTCCTTTCGGCGAATTTTTAATGGTAGGGTTTGAGGAAATCGCAACAGGTCGTGACCATGTCGCACTGATTTTTGGCGATATTTCAGGTCCAGAGCCTGTTCTCAGTCGGATCCACTCGGAATGCTTAACCGGAGATGCATTATTCAGTTTACGCTGTGATTGTGGCTTCCAATTAGAAGCGGCACTGTCTCAGATCAGCAAAGAAGGTCGAGGCGTACTGCTCTATCATCGCCAAGAGGGTCGTAATATCGGCCTACTTAATAAAATTCGTGCTTATGCCTTGCAAGATCAAGGTCTAGACACCGTAGAAGCCAATCTCAAACTAGGCTTCAAAGCGGATGAACGCGACTTTACGCTCTGCTCTGACATGTATAAGTTATTAGGTATTAATGAGGTTCGCTTATTAACTAATAATCCAAAGAAAATAAATATCATGCGTGAAGCAGGTATTAATGTCGTTGAACGTGTGCCATTAATTGTTGGTCGCAATCCAAGTAATGCTCATTATCTCGATATTAAAGCTGAGAAAATGGGCCACATGTTATTTAAACATCAATAATCCTTCTCATAATGGAAGAGTATGACACTGCTCTTCCTTGACTAATATTAAAATGATAACAATCGGTTGTAGCACTTTTACCGATTGATATATTCACTTTCATTTCATAAGGTTTATACTGTTTATCAACAATGATCTCGATGAATAAATTTAATACGTTAAGTTTATTTTTCTGATAACAAGGAGCTACGGTGAATAACCTGCATTCTATCCAACGCATGAGAAGATTACGTAAGACTGAAAAAATGCGTGATCTCTTCCAAGAAACGCATCTTTCTCTTAATGACCTGTGCCTTCCAATCTTTGTTGAGGAAGGGCTTGATGATTATAAGCAAATTGACAGCATGCCAGGTGTTGTACGTATTCCAGAAAAACGTTTAGCTTATGAAATAGAGCGTATTGCCAAAGCAGGTATTAAATCTGTTATGACTTTTGGCGTCTCTCATCATTTGGATGAAACAGGGAGTGATGCTTGGCAAGAAAATGGCCTTGTCGCACGTATGTCTCGTATCTGTAAAGAGACAGTACCTGAAATGATTGTGATGTCGGATACCTGTTTTTGTGAATACACTTCACACGGCCATTGTGGGGTAATGCATGGCGATATCGTTGATAACGATGCCACTATCCATAATTTAGGTTTACAAGCTGTTGCAGCCGCCCGTGCAGGTGCTGATTTTATCGCCCCTTCTGCTGCAATGGATGGGCAAGTTGCCGCTATCCGCCAAGCTCTAGATGCAGCTGGTTTTAAAGATACCGCCATTATGTCTTATTCGACTAAATTTGCGTCAGCACTCTATGGCCCATTTAGAGACGCGGCAGGCTCTTGTTTAAAAGGGGATCGCAAAACCTATCAAATGAATCCAATGAACCGCCGTGAGGCAATTCATGAATCCTTAATTGACGTACAAGAAGGCGCGGATGCATTGATGGTTAAACCAGCAGGTGCCTACCTTGATATTATTCGTGACCTACGTGAACGTACTGAATTGCCTATCGGTGCTTATCAAGTCAGTGGTGAATATGCACAAATTAAATTTGCTGCAATGGCTGGGGCTATCGATGAAACCCGCGTCACTCTGGAAACATTAGGCTCTATCAAACGGGCTGGCGCTGATATGATTTTCACCTATTTTGCCCTGCAATTAGCTGAAGATAAAATTTTGTCACGATAATGAGCGCGTGAGAAATAACAACATGCCCGCTGTCGAGTCGATTAGCGGGCATGTTATTTTAATAAACAGCAATGTTTGAGGGTACTTAAACAAAATCGCCTGTTATGCTTTTTGTGCTGCCAGTTGCTCTGTAAAGCGCTGAGCATAATTTAACGCAATGCGAGGTTCATAGAGACCCGTAATAAGTAATTTCTGTTCGCCATTCAATGTATTAGCCACAACGCCCCATGATCCAATATCCTCTCTTGTTTGATAGATTTCATCTGGAACTGGCGATTTTTCTGGCATTGTCACTATCTCATTAGCGAAAGATAATGGTACGATTTCAAACGAGGCATAATCGGCATTTCGTCCTAATGGGAATTCCCTATCAACCAATAAACGAAGATCGCAGACTTCAGTTTCTGGGGTTTGCATGACAATGGAATAGAGATTCGGAATATGTTCAAGAATATCTCGGACTTCATCTAAATAATGATGATTTGGCGAGGTGGTAATTAAAATGTCAGCCGCCCAAAGCGCCCCTTTGTAAAAATCCGTTGCGTTAATATCTGCCATATATTAATACCTCACATTGGTGATTTTATTGGTTTTGTGACGTCTGATTTAATGTCAGCAACCCCACATTTATCTTGGCTAGTTTAAATATGAGCCATAATCTCTACTCGTTTTTGCCTCACGATAAAAAGTAAAACATACCTCTTTCCAATAACGAAATTTTTAAAATGATATCTCTGCATCACTCAATATAGATAGGCAATCATCATAGCCTAGACTCAATCCTCATATATTGCGAAATAACAATAAAAAACGCCCATCGTGCAAACAAACACAGATGGGCGTTGTTAACTTAGAGATTAAAAATTAATGGAGCATTTGGCGGATCACATAATGCAGGATGCCACCATGACGGTAATATTCCATTTCTGTTGAGGTATCAATACGGCAACGTGTTGCAATTTCTTTGACCTGTCCATCACCATAGGTAATTTTCACAATAATATGTTGACCCGGCTCAATGGATTGCAAGTGTTCTATATCGATACGTTCATCCCCTTTAAGGCCCAATGTCTTACGCGTTGTACCTTGTGGGAACTCTAATGGGATAACCCCCATACCAATTAAGTTAGAGCGGTGAATACGTTCGTACGATTCCGCAATAACGACACGGACACCAAGTAAATTAGTACCTTTAGCCGCCCAGTCACGGCTTGAACCAGAACCGTATTCTTTACCTGCAATGATAGCGAGAGGCAGCTTTTCCTTTTGATACAGCATCGCCGCATCATAGATCGCCATCTGTTTACCTGTAGGGATATGTTTCGTATATCCACCTTCAACCCCCGGCACCATTTCGTTGCGAATACGGATATTGGCGAACGTACCACGCATCATCACTTCATGGTTACCACGACGAGAGCCATATGAGTTAAAATCGGCGGCAGCTACGCCATGCTCTTGCAAATAACGCCCCGCTGGACTATCCGCTTTGATATTACCCGCAGGTGAAATATGGTCAGTCGTTACCGAATCACCCAATATTGCCAAGATATGTGCGCCATGAATATCTTGAACCACTTCCGGCTCTGCTTTCATCCCTTCAAAGAACGGTGGATGGCGAATATAAGTCGAATCTGGCTGCCAATCATACGTGGAAGAGCTTGCCACTTGTAATGCTTGCCATGCCTCATCACCATCGAAAACCGCACTGTACTCTTTGCGGAACATTTCTGTTTTAACTTTTTCAACGGCTTGAGCAATTTCAGCACTGGATGGCCAAATATCTTTTAGATAGACATCATGACCTTGTGCGTCTTTGCCTAATGAGTCAGTTTTAACATTAATATTCATGTTACCCGCTAACGCATAAGCAACCACCAACGGAGGTGACGCTAACCAGTTCGTTTTGACTAAAGGATGGATACGGCCTTCAAAGTTACGGTTACCCGACAATACCGCACCAACGGTTAAATCCGCCTCTTTGATCGCTTGCTCAATCGGATCAGGTAATGGCCCAGAGTTACCTATACAGGTTGTACAGCCATACCCCACTAAGTTAAAGCCGAGTTTATCAAGATAAGGTGTTAGTCCTGCCAGAGCTAAATAATCCGTTACCACCTTAGAGCCTGGTGCCAACGAGGATTTCACCCAAGGTTGACGAGTTAGACCTTTTTCTACCGCTTTTTTAGCGAGTAAACCTGCCGCCATCAACACACTTGGGTTTGATGTGTTCGTACAAGAAGTAATCGCTGCAATCACAACAGCACCATCGGTCATTTCAAAGGTTTGTCCTTGATAATTGACTGTCGGATGTGCACCTTTCTCTTTTTTGTTAAGCTCCAGCTCAATAGCGGCTTGGAATGCTTGCGGAACTTGACCCAGTTCAACACGATCTTGTGGACGTTTAGGACCGGCTAAACTAGATTCCACCGTCGACATATCCAATTCTAATGTGCTCGTAAAGATAGGTTCATCACCCGCATGACGCCATAAACCTTGCTCTTTACAATAGGCTTCCACCAGCTCAATTTCATCATCGCTGCGCCCTGTTAACTTCATATAATCTAATGTGACGTTATCGACAGGGAAGAATCCGCAAGTAGCACCATACTCAGGAGACATATTGGCGATAGTCGCCCTATCAGCCAGCGGAAGATCAGCTAAACCATCACCATAAAATTCCACAAATTTACCGACAACACCATGCTTACGTAGCATTTGTGTGACTGTCAGTACCAAGTCTGTCGCTGTAATACCTTCACGCAATTTACCCGTCAGTTTAAAACCGACAACGTCTGGGATCAGCATGGATACCGGTTGACCTAGCATTGCAGCTTCGGCTTCAATCCCACCAACCCCCCAGCCTAATACGCCAAGACCGTTGATCATCGTGGTATGCGAGTCGGTGCCCACAAGGGTATCTGGATAAGCATATAACTTCCCATCCACCTCTTCATACCAAACCGCTTTACCTAAATACTCTAAGTTGACTTGGTGGCAAATACCGGTTCCTGGTGGCACAACCCTAAAGCGATTAAAGGCTTTTTGCCCCCAACGTAAAAAGAGGTAGCGTTCATGGTTACGCTTCATCTCAATTTCAACGTTGTCATCAAATGCTTTATCCGTGGCAAATTCATCAACCATTACCGAGTGGTCAATGACCAGATCAACTGGCGAGAGAGGATTGACTTGCTCAACATTACCACCTAATGATTTAACCGCTTCACGCATTGCAGCTAAATCCACGACCGCAGGTACACCCGTAAAGTCTTGCATTAGTACCCGAGCTGGTCGGTAAGCAATTTCTCTATCTGCATGCCCTGTTTTCTGCCAATCAATAATGGCTTGCAGATCGGCTTCTACTACCGATTTGCCATCAATATTTCGCAATAAGTTTTCAAGTAATACTTTAAGGGATTTGGGTAGCTTTGTGGCATCACCGAGTTGCTGAGTCGCAATCGGTAGACTGAAGTAATTATAGAGCTTGCTTCCGACACTGAGTGTTGCTGCACTCTGTGTTTTAAGACTCAACGACATAACTCCTCCTTGGTTTTTTATGATGATTATCGGTCATCTTATTTACCTAACAAATTACAGTGAATTTGTTAATTAGTTGTAATTATAGTTGCTGAAAATATTTACTTTATGGATTTTGTGTCAAATCCATAAATTTGCTGTGCTTATCATCAAAAAAACAGTAAATGGCGGGGAAATTTAGCCAAGTGACTCATAAAAAGAGTAGTAGAATGCTAGGATTTTGAACTTGTCAATTGAACGCTGACATTGGAATAGCTAAATAGAGAACAAAAAAGTGAGTCACTAAGCTTCTAGTTGAATTCACATCAGTCACTAAAAGCTTAGCTCTCGTTTGAAAGGCAACCTAAAGTTAGATGATAGGCAATTTAATGTCTTTAAACATTTCCTCAATATCTTCATTGTTGCGCAGTGCAATCGCCCTATCTACAACATCACGGGTTAAATGAGGGGCAAATCGCCAAATAAAGTCATACATATAGCTACGTAAAAAACTGGTACGTTTGAAGCCAATTTTCGTTGTGCTATAACTGAATTTATCGCGCATATCGATGACAACCAGATCACTATCCAACTCTGGGTTAACCGCCATACTGGCAATAATCCCAATGCCCAACCCAAGCCTTACATAGGTCTTGATAACATCCGCATCTGTCGCCGTAAAAATAATTTTAGGTTCTAAATTGGCTTTTTGGAATGCCACATCTAATTCAGAACGCCCCGTAAAACCATGGGTATATGTTACGATTTGGTATTGTGCAACATCTTCAATCGTCACATTTTTCTTTTCGGCTAACGGATGCCCTTTTTGCACCACAACACAGCGGTTCCAGTGATAACAAGGTAGCATGATCAAGTCACTGTATAGGTGTAACGCTTCAGTAGCGATCGCAAAATCACTATTCCCTTTGCAAACTTCCTCTGCGATTTGCGTTGGGGAACCTTGTTGCATATGCAGGGAGACATGCGGATAGCGCTCGATAAAACCTTTGATTACCGGCGGAAGCGCATAACGTGCCTGAGTATGTGTTGTTGCAATATGCAAAGTGCCTTTATCTGGATAAGTATGCTCCCCCGCAACGGAACGGATCGCCTCAATTTTTGAAAGCACTTCCCGTGAAATACGGATAACTTCTTCCCCTGCTGGCGTAACATGAGTGAGATGTTTTCCGCTGCGAGCAAAAATTTGGATCCCCAATTCGTCTTCCAACATACGCACTTGTTTGCTAATACCCGGCTGTGAGGTAAATAACCCTTCAGCGGTTGCAGAGACATTCAAGTCATGATTAACCACCTCAACAATATAACGTAATTGCTGCAATTTCATTTTTAGGTCCACCTATACAGAGCCGTAAGGAATTCGCTATAGCTAAAAATTATTATTTATAACTAAAAGCTATATGTATATGATTTGATATAACCAATATATCATCATTATGCTGAGTGTGAATAGCTAGATGATAAAATTTCACCTAAAATAGTTTAAATTTGAAATTATCTTCATTGTTAACTAGTAAGAAAATGCAAAGTTACATTTAAATTTTCCCAATCTATGCTTGAATAGCTGATAGGCAGTTTTGCAAGATAAATGAATCGGCTTTAATCTTAAGTAATGGAAACAATAATTCTCAACGAAGAGAGGGTATTACATGCAGAAAAAAATTTTGGCGCTCCTTATCAGTATGTCAACCATCGCTATAGCGCCTAGCCTTTATGCCAAAGAAGTTTCTTATGGCGACCAAAAGATTGTTTTATCTGATAATATCGCTTCAGGGGATGATTTTTATCGCTACGTCAATCAGGACTGGATAAGCAAAGCGAAGATCCCAACAGGCATGCCGCGCATTAACTCATTTGTTGAGTTATACCTCACGACAGAGAAACAACTACAAAGCATTATCGATCAGTTGCAAAGCTCACCAGAGAAGGAACTCAATCATAATCAACGCAATATTCGTAATTTATATGTAAGTTATCTTAATGAAGACGCGATAGAAAAAATAGGAATAAGCCCTCTCAAAGATGACCTTGATGCAATTACTAATGCAAAAAATCATAATGATATTAGTAAATTAATGGTACTTCCGGCCTATACGCCATTTATTTCTTATTGGGTAGACTTGGATGCTAAGCAGCCGGATACTTATGTTTTATACCTTGGGCAAGGCGGTTTAGGATTACCGAACCGTAATTATTACCTCGACGATACCCCGCAGATGGAGGAGATCCGCAAAAATTATATCGCCTATATTGCCACTATCTTAAAACTGGCGGGCGAAAATGATGTTGAGAAAAAAGCCCAACAAATTTTCGCACTGGAAAAATCAATGGCACAGGCTCATTGGAGCCCAGAAGCGCGCCGTGACACAATCAAAAATTATCACCCAATGACACTGAACGATATGAAAAAGTTCACTCAAGGCTTTGCATGGGATAACTTTATTCAACAGTGGCAACTTTCAGACAAACAATTGAATAAGGTGATAGTTGAAACGGATACCGCAGTAGAGCAATTAGCCAAAATTTATGCCAATACCCCTGTATCGACACTTCAAGACTACCTACGTTTTCACTATTTAAGTGATCAAGCCCCCTATTTGAATCGCGATTTTTCTGACGCCCGCTTTGATTTTTATTCGCGTAAACTTAACGGCGTAGAAAAACAGCGGACACGCAAAGAGCGTGCTCTGGAAACCGTCAATCGCTTACAGGGCGAGCCTATGGGGCAAATCTATGTTGAGAAATATTTCAACCCTGAATCAAAAGCGAAAATTACCGATCTTGTCAGCTATGTCAGAGGAACGTTTAATTCTCGCTTAAAAGATAATGATTGGATGGATGATGCAACACGCCAAGAAGCGCTTAAAAAACTTGAGCAATTTACCGTTAAAGTGGGTTACCCTGACAAATGGAATGATTTCAGTAGTATCAATCTAAAACCCGATACGCTACTGGATAACTACAAACAGGTCTTAAACTGGGTCTATAACGACAATATGAGTAAGATAGGACAACCTGTCCGTAAATGGGAATGGGGGATGACGCCTCAAACCATTAATGCATACTTTAACCCAGTGCAAAATGAGATAGTGTTCCCAGCCGCAATACTACAGACACCTTTCTTTGATCCTAATGTTGACCCTGCCTATAACTATGGCGCAATTGGCGCTGTAATTGGCCATGAAATGGGCCATGGGTTTGATGACCAAGGCAGCTTGTATGATGGTACTGGTCAGTTGCGTAACTGGTGGAGTGATGACTCTAAACAGCACTTTAAACAAAAAACCGATAAACTGGTTGAACAATATAATAGCTTCTCCGTTGATGGCCAAAAGGTTAATGGTCAACTCACATTGGGTGAAAACATCGGTGATTTAGGCGGGCTGAACATTGCTCTGAGCGCTTATAAGCAATTCGTTAAAGAGAATTATCCAAATGGTGAAGCGCCAATTATTGATGGGACAACCGGTCTGCAACGATTCTTTATTTCTTGGGCAAGAACTTGGCAAGAGTTATCCAACAAAGAGTCCGAGCGTAATAAAATTTTGACCGACCCACATAGCCCTAACCAGTTCCGTGCCAATGGTGTTGTTCGTAATATGGATGAATGGTATCAAACTTTCGGTGTCGATAAAGACAGCAAATTATACCTTGAACCTGAACAACGCATTCGTATTTGGTAAATGCGCTTTCCCCCTTGATATCTGCGGCTTTCATTTGAAAGCCGCAACCTTCAATTCTCATATCGGTTATATCTACAGGTAACGTTCAATCGTATTAACCATCCCCTGTTAAAAACAAATAAATTTTCTTTAATCACCTATTTTATTAGTTTTCAAATAGTTAAAAGCTCTGAGTATTTCAGAGCTTTTAGATTAAGTCTCAAAGTAGTACGGTTTCATCAATCACTGTTTAAATATACAGTATTAACTATTTGATCACACCACAAGCCATGCGTGCACCACCACCACCTAACGCTTCAGGATGGTCGGAGTAATTATCCCCACCCGCGTGTACCATCAGTGCACGGTTTTCAATCTCTTTTAGTGTTTTTAAGCGCGGTGCTAATACGGCATAATCGGCATTACCTTTGGCATCAACCACTAAGCCCGGAAGATCCCCTAAGTGGCCTGTATTGTCATAAGGCCCTTTATGGACACCTGTTTTTGCCGGATCCATATGTCCACCTGCTTTTAATGCTGGTACTGATTTGCCATCTTTTTCAGCAGGCTCACAGCTTGGGTTTTCATGGAGATGGAAACCATGGATACCCGCTTCTAAACCTGCTAATTTTGGGGTAAACAATAATCCATAATCGGTTTCAGAAATAACAACTTCACCAATCGCCTTGCCTTCACCTTGTGGTGTAGCTTCTTTCAGTACTACTGTTGTTTCTGCTGCATTTGCTGCAAAAGCCGTTAATAAGCCGGCCAGTAAACACATTTTGAATTTCATTCTACCTCCAGTTGTGAGCTTTCTAACCTAATCGCTGCTTGTGATGTTTATTGCTTAAAAGCAAATACACATCAATAAATTATTATTTATTGATAATTGCTATTTATCAGCATAGCAAACCGTCATCATATTGCTTTGCGGTTAGCCACATAAATCAACACTTAAGCCAAATAAGTGCATTTTTAAGACGGCTCCTGAAAGGAGATCAAATCATCATAAAAATAAGATGGAGGGAGAGTCTGTCTGTGGTTAATGATAAAAACCTCGTAGGCTCACAGAAAATGATGAACAACAGAAATGAAAAAGGCGATAGAAATTAACCTATCGCCTTTTAATCGCTAACGTCAGTGAATGATTATTTCTCTTTCACTTCCCATTTGCCGTCTACAAAAAATGCACTCCAACCTGTGGCTTTGCCATTTTTCTCTGAAGAAACATATTGCTGTTTCGTCTTACGGCTAAAACGCACAACGGTTGGATTACCATCAGGATCTTTTGCAGGCGCGTCAGCTAAATAAACCAGCTTTTCAGGTAGTCTATCTCTAAAGCGTTGCAACTCCTCAACCAATGGCGCTCGCGTTTCTCGTGATTTCGGGAAGGTGTTTGCCGCTAGGAATACGCCAGCCGCACCATCGCGCAACACAAAATACGCATCTGATTTTTCGCAAGGTAATTCAGGTAATGGTACCGGATCCTCTTTTGGTGGAGCAATCTCACCATTTTTTAAGATCTTACGGGTGTTTTTACACTCTTCATTTGTGCACCCCATATAAGGCCCAAAGCGCCCTGTTTTTAGGTGCATTTCTGAACCGCATTTATCACACTCAATTACTGGGCCGTCATAACCCTTAATGCGGAACTCACCCTCTTCAATCTCATAACCTTCACAAGCTGGGTTGTTACCACACACATGCAGTTTGCGTTGATTATCAATCAGGTAGCTATCCATTGCTGTACCGCATTTTGGACAGCGACGCTTAGCACGCAGCGCGTTGGTTTCCGCATCATCCCCCTCAAGAATATTCAATACTTCATGTTCAGGGATCAAATTGATGGTTTTTTTGCAACGCTCTTTTGGTGGTAACGCATAGCCTTCACAACCGAGGAACACCCCTGTTGAAGCTGTACGGATCCCCATATGACGTTCACAATCAGGACAAGTAATTGAAGTGATCACCATAGGGTTCGTGCGCATTCCACCTTCTTCAGGATCTCTCTCTGCAATATCTAGCTGTTTGCTAAAATCAGAGAAAAATTCATCAAGCACCGCTTTCCACTCTGCTTCGTGATTAGCAATATGGTCAAGCTGATCTTCCATGCGTGCAGTAAAATCATAGTTCATTAGGTCATTGAAGTTTTCTTCCAACCTATCTGTCACGATTTCACCCATTTTCTCCGCATAAAAACGACGGTTCTCAACCTTAACGTAACCTCTATCTTGGATCGTAGAGATAATTGCCGCATAGGTTGATGGACGACCAATACCGCGCTTCTCAAGCTCCTTAACTAAGGAGGCTTCGCTAAAACGTGCTGGTGGTTTCGTAAAGTGCTGACTTGGCAACAATTCAACCAGCGACAATTCAGAGCCTACTTGGATTGGTGGCAATGTTTTGTCTTCATCATTTTTGCGCAGTGCAGGCATCACTCGCGTCCAACCATCGAAACGCAATGTACGGCCTTTCGCTTTTAGCTCAAAATCCCCTGCTTTCACCGTTAATGTTGTTGAATCATATTTTGCAGGCGTCATTTGACATGCCACAAATTGATTCCAAATTAACTGATAGAGCTTTTTCGCATCTGATTCCATATCTTTCAGTGCATCGGGTAGAACATCAACACTGGAAGGACGGATAGCTTCGTGCGCTTCTTGCGAATTATCTTTGCTAGTGTAAATATTGGCGTCTTTAGGCAGATATTTTTCGCCAAAATTATCGCTAATATAGCCACGTACCATATTTAATGCATCTTGGCTCAAGTTAGTTGAGTCAGTACGCATATAGGTAATATAACCCGCTTCATAAAGGCGCTGAGCCATCATCATGGTCTTCTTCACACCAAACCCAAGACGGGTGCTAGCGGCTTGTTGCAGCGTTGATGTGATAAAAGGCGCACTCGGCTTGCTGGATGTGGGTCGGTCTTCACGGTCAATCACTTGGAAGCGTGCTTTTTCTAGCAAACTCACCGCAGCGTCAGTTTGCGCCTTAGTGACTGGCTTGAACGCTTTGCCTAATTGATGCGTAACCTGCATACGTAATGCAGCCGTACTTTTATCCGCCAAATCCGCATGAAGTTCCCAATATTCTTCCGGCACAAACGCTTTAATTTCACGTTCACGTTCGACAATCAAACGTACCGCAACGGATTGTACGCGACCTGCAGATAACCCTCTCGCCACTTTTTTCCATAACAGCGGCGATACCATATAACCTACTACGCGATCCATGAAACGGCGAGCTTGTTGAGCATTAACTCTATCGATATTGAGTTCGCCAGGGCTATCAAACGCCTGAGTGATCGCATTTTTAGTAATTTCGTTAAACACAACACGGCTAAAGCGAGAGTCTTCACCACCAATCACTTCGCGTAAGTGCCATGCAATAGCTTCCCCTTCGCGGTCAAGGTCCGTCGCAAGATAGACATGGTCTGCATCTGCCGCTAAAGCTTGTAATTCAGAAACCACCTTTTCCTTACCCGGTAAGATCTGATAGTTTGCTTTCCAACCATGGTAAGGATCGACCCCCATACGCTTCACAAGCGCGGCTTGAGGATCTTTTTTAACCTTTTTAGTTTTGTCGGTAGATGAGCCTGTACTCTTTTGTGAGCCGGACCCGCTTTTCGGCAGATCGCGAATGTGGCCAACGCTGCTTTTTACAACGTAGCCACTGCCAAGATACTTATTGATCGTTTTGGCTTTTGCCGGGGACTCCACGATAACAAGAGCTTTACCCATATTTACCTTTACCTAAATTTCTACAATGGCGCATTTCTACATGAAAATGCACAAAATGAAAATCTCTTTTTTATATTGCGGCACAATTGCAATATATCAATATAATTTCTTCAAATAGTTTGCGTTTACGCAAAAACTACCAAGCTAATCACGCTATGCTAAAAAGAACATAAAGTATTCTAGCTGACTGATTTTAGCCATATAATGGCTAATTATTGCCAACGAAAAGCACACACTCTACCTGATAAAACGCCAGACGCAACCAATTATTTTTTTAAGGGGGCTAACTTATGGACAACAATATCCAATCTATAACACAAAATGAACTTCTCGAAAAAGCTAATGAGATCATAAGGAAACACGAAGACTTCATTCATGGCATGTTCGTTGATACGGTAGAGCAGCATCGTGATACCTTAGTGTTCAAAGGTGAATGCTTTTTAGATGCCAATGGTATTCCAACAGCGAAAAGCACGGCGGCATTCAACATGTATAAACATTTGTCTCATATTCTTTCTGAGCAATACCGTCTTAAGTAAAGAGACGTAGCCAAAAAATTACCGGCTAAGCGCCGGTAATTAATGATAGTTACGAAATCTATTTTTTGCGAGAAAACCGAATCTTAATTTAATTACATAAAAGGTTTTTGCCCGCGCTGCCACCAACGCAATAACAATTTATCAACATTTTCAGACATGCTACCCGTAAAACGTTCTAACATCTTTTTACCTTGTGTATAGCGAATACTGATGATTTCTTTAGTCTCTATTGCTGAAATAATAATATCGTCACTCACGCCAATTTGGTCAATTAAGCCTTTATCAAGTGCTTGAGTACCATACCAATATTCTCCAGTAGCCACCGCGTCAATATCTAATGATGGACGATTATGATGCACAAACTGTTTAAATAACTCGTGAGTTTCATTCAGATCTTCGATGAATTTCTTACGTCCTTGTTCGGTATTTTCACCAAGCATAGTTAATGTGCGTTTGTATTCACCCGCCGTATGCAATTCAACATCTACATCATGTTTTTTTAATAAACGGTGAATATTTGGCACTTGTGCAACTACCCCAATAGAACCAATGATGGCAAATGGAGCCGCAACAATCTTCGACGCAATACACGCCATCATATAACCGCCACTTGCGGCCACTTTATCAACCGCGATAGTCAACGGAATATTTTTTTCTTTTAAACGGGAAAGCTGTGATGCCGCTAAGCCGTATCCATGTACCATGCCCCCAGGGCTTTCAAGACGCAGCAAAACTTCATCGTCTTGTTCCGCCACGGCTAGAATAGCGCTGATTTCTTCTCTTAAAGAGCCGACTTCACGAGCATCCATACTGCCTTTAAAATCTAAGACATATAAACACGGTTTTTTGACCGTTGATTGGCCTGCTTTTGCCCCTGCTTTTTCACTTTTCGCCTTTGCTTTCTGTTGCTTTTTAAAGGCTTTTACCCAAGCTTTATGCTCAGAATCATTCATTTTTACTTGCTGCATTTGGCGCTGGCGTTCGCGATAACGTTCCCCTAAGTCGGTAATTTTCAATTCACCTCGCCCACCTTGGCGACGCATTCCGACACCAAAAACAAAAACAGCCAAAGCAATAATTGCAACGACTATTGTGACGACTTTTGCCAAAAACAGTCCATACAGAGAGAAATACTCCACAAAATCATCCTTCTCATATTTATCTTGATAAAAATAGTCTCATGATTGCTATTAAACAACCAGTAAAATAACGTCGTTTCTATCGTAATCTTACTTAAATTTCTACGCTACATTAGCCAATAGCATCAATCAATGAGATGATATCGTAACTGTTAACAAATAGGATAGGAAAAATACCATGCTCCACTATCAACCTAAACATGACCTTTTAAGTGGCAAAACCCTTTTGGTTACTGGGGCCGGTGATGGAATTGGCCGTGAAGCCGCATTAACCTATGCTCGCTTCGGCGCCTCTTTGATTTTAGTCGGTAGGACACAGCATAAACTTGACGCCGTTAGCCAAGAAATCGAAACATTAACCGGTAAGGCCGCAGATATCTATGTCGTTGACTTGTTGACAGCACCTCATGAACAATATGTTGAGTTAGCCAACGATATTGCTAAAAAACACCCTTATCTAGATGGCGTATTGCATAATGCAGGTCTTTTAGGGGTTGTTGCCCCAATTATCGAACAACCTGTCGATTTATGGCATGACGTTATGCAAGTTAATGTCAATGCGTCGTTTATGTTAACTCAAGTGCTGTTGCCTTTATTACTGAAAGCACCAACAGCATCGCTCGTTTTCACCAGTTCCAGCGTCGGTAAAAAAGGCCGTGCAGACTGGGGAGCCTACTCAGTTTCTAAATTTGCCACTGAAGGCTTAATGCAGATCCTTGCCGAAGAGTATAAAAACAGTGGCTTGCGTGTTAACTGTATCAATCCAGGGCGTACTCGCACCAGTATGCGTGCCAGTGCAGCACCAGATGAAGATCCAATGACTATCAAAGCACCAGCCGACATTATGCCAATTTACTTATATCTTATGAGTAATGATAGCTTGCGTAAAACAGGCATTAGTTTTGACGCTCAACCCGCTCAAAATGTTAAAACAACGGAGTAATTTTTATGTCTCAAAGCCGGCATGAAGAGCGTCAACAACGTTTGAAAGAAAAGGTTGATGCTCGAATTGAATCTGCGCAAATCGAACGAGGTATCTTGCTAGTTTTTACAGGAAACGGCAAAGGTAAAACGACAGCAGCGTTCGGTACAGTATGCCGTGCTGTCGGCCATGGACAAAAAGCCGCTGTCGTGCAATTTATTAAAGGCAGTTGGGATAATGGTGAGCGAGAATTATTAGAGCCTCACGGCGTTCCTTTTTATGTCATGTCTACCGGTTTTACCTGGGAGACTCAGGACAAAGAAGCTGATACTCTCGCTTGCCTTGATACATGGCAATATGCGCGGCGGTTACTGGCTGATCCATCCATCGATTTAGTGGTACTTGATGAGATCACCTATATGATTAGCTATGACTATCTGCCATTGGAAGAGGTTATAGACGCATTAACTGATCGCCCTGAACACCAATCAGTGATTATTACTGGGCGAGGCTGTCACCGCGAACTGCTTACTTTAGCTGACACCGTTACTGAAATGCGCCCTGTGAAACATGCTTTTGATGCTGGAATAAAAGCACAAAAAGGGATTGACTGGTAATCGTATTCATCTGCCGATACATAGCAACTGTGTATCGGCAATTTAATTACATCATCAGAATGCCGGCACCGAAGATCGCTCGGGTTTGCTGCATAAACTCTGCATATTTGCATTTTTCAAGTAATGCCGTGCCATCATTTCTCATTTGGCTATAAATCACTGCCATGTGTGAAATTTTATTGTGGTATTCGTTATAATAGAACTGTTTTCGTTGTGGGTCTAAAGAGCGACGAAAACTATTAACCAACCCAACCACTTCTTGTGCATACATTTGCAGAACTTCATCGGTAAAATTAGGTGTCGTGAGTGGGTAATCGAAATGCACTGTGACCGATTGCTTTTCACCATGAGGCACTTTTTTCACCATTAATTGTGATATAAAGGCATCGCCACGGTGGATTAGGTCAGTCAGCTCCTTATGTGTTAAACACTTCGTTTTTACTTGGCTAACGGCAGCCGAGCTTGATAGCGCTTCTGGTGCTTGTTCACCAACTGGAATATCACAGTTAAACACATTATTATCAATGATATAATCGTTACTGCTATTTATTCTACCACTGAGTTGATAGTGACCCACCACCAGCGATTGTTTGTTCAGATGGTGAAGTGATGGGATCCCTTCTGTCCCATACACATAATTGTACGCGTAATAAAATTGCTGAGTTGGGTTGAGAATGCCACCTTTATTGCCTGGGTAAACAATAAACTGAACAGGTTCACCCGTCGTCGTTATCATAACGTGGACACCAGGCTTCAATAAAAGGCTTCCCACACTTTGATTAGGAACAACAATCGGATGGTAATCCATAAAAAAAATGAAACTATCTGATGTATCATTCGTAAAATAAAAACGCCCGCTTTCTGATATTATGCTTTGATTATTATCACATCCACTAATCATTACGCTTAAGCAAAGTATCATCAACGCCTTTATTAATCGAAAACTAAACATGTAGTATAATTTACCTTTGTTTATTCCTTTACATCATAACGGTAACTTAAACACAGAATATTCTCAAATGAGTTTGTATCATTTTGTGACAAATACATAACCAAAACTAATAAAAAAGGTTATAGATAACTCTATAACCTTTTCGATAAATCAACACAAGCCAAAGTCATTAAATGCGTGTACGACGCTTTGCTGTTGGTCGAGATGATTGACGTTTAGACGCAGGCCTTGCTGCTACTTGTGAATGGCGTTTAACCGCACGACGGATCTGGTTTGCTTTGATGCGTCGTTGGTCTCGTTCAACAGCCACCTTAGTTTCTGTTTCAGCTTCAAGCCCAACCAACTCTCTTAGGTAATTGGTTTGTTGTAGGCCTAACTCAGTCCAGCCACCACGCGGCAGACCTTTAGGCAGGTCAATATCACCGTATCGCACCCGGATCAAGCGGCTGACTTGGACCCCAACGGCTTCCCACAAACGGCGTACTTCACGGTTACGCCCTTCTGTTAAGGTCACGTTATACCATTGGTTCATCCCTTCACCGCCACGGAAAGAAACCGTTTTAAATGCGGCCGGGCCATCTTCAAGCTGAACGCCTTGAGTTAATTGACGTATTTTTGCATCAGTGATTTCCCCAAATACACGAACAGCATATTCACGCTCAACTTCGCGACTTGGATGCATTAAACGGTTAGCCAGTTCACCATCGGTAGTAAACAGTAATAACCCACTTGTGTTCACATCGAGGCGACCAACCGCAATCCAGCGAGCTCCCACAAGTTTTGGTAAACGCGTAAATACTGTCGGGCGACCTTCTGGATCATGGCGAGTACACAGTTCACCTTCTGGCTTGTAATAAGCCATGACACGACAGATCTCTTTTTCAGGTTCTTTTATCGCTAATATCCGACCATCTAATCTAATTTTAGTCGCCGGTTTTACTTCAATACGATCACCTAGCGTCGCGATTTTACCATCGACACTAATGCGCCCTTCTTTTAGAAAAGTTTCAATTTCACGACGGGAACCATGCCCAGAGCGGGCAAGAATTTTTTGTAGCTTCTCAGTTTTTTGCGGTTTAGCGCTCATATAACCCTCAAATGTCGCCTTCACAGGCGTCAAATAGTTTTTCGTACACAGTGACGAAAAATAACGAATTGGAAAACCTGCGTATTATACACAGGTTTATGAGGATGCCCTATTATTAATCGACCCGCGATGATTATCGCTTATTCGAAAGGAGATGGGTCACCTGTACCGACACGAACGACAACTGGGCTATCATCCGTGAAATCAATTACTGTTGTGGGTTTTTGACCAATGTAACCACCGTGGATAACTAAATCGACCTGTTTACCGAGTAAATCACGGATCTCTTCAGGATCTGACTGCGTAAAGTCATCCCCCGGCATAATGAGGCTGGTTGACATTAATGGCTCACCAACAGCTTCAAGGAGGTCTCGAGCGATAGGATTAGACGGAACCCTTAACCCAATGGTTTTACGTTTTTCATTCATTAAGCGGCGAGGCACTTCTTTAGTTCCGCGCAGAATAAACGTGTAGTTGCCGGGCGTATTATTTTTAATTAACCGGAATGCCGTATTATCAACATGTGCATAATTTGATAGCTCAGAGAGATCTCTGCACATCAAAGTAAAGTTATGGTTGGCATCAAGTTGACGTATGCGACAAATACGCTGCAATGCCTCTTTCTCTTCCAACCGGCAGCCTATTGCATACCCAGAATCGGTTGGGTAAACGATAACGCCGCCCTTGTTTAAAATTTCAACACTCTGGTTAATTAACCGAGCTTGGGGATTATCCGGATGGATATAAAAAAACTGACTCATACAGACCTCTGATCTTTAGTATTGACAGCATCATCCGGTAAAAACCTTAAAATGGCACTATCTATTTACAATAAGAAAACACATCTCTAAAAAGACGCACTACTTTAATGACTTTCCAAATCACTCAGGTTGTTTCACTGGAAATGAGAATATCGAGAGGATAACTATGTGGCTAGCATCGTGCTCGGTATATCACTCCCACTGCACACTCAACCCAAATTGAAGTATCACTGTTATATTTTACACCGCATTTATTATACATCAACGCATTATGTCGTTTTTACTTCGTCCCATAATGTCCAAACCGCCCGTTGATCATCAGGCAGCCACAGGTTACGCCCAAGTTCAATCCACGAACATGGACGATGGAAATCGGAGCCCATTGACGTTTTTAAATTCGCGGATTGTGCAAGTTCATCTAGATACTGCTTTTCATTGGCAGGTTGCTGACAATGAGACACTTCCATTGCATCCCCCTGACACTGTTTAAAATAAGCTATCAAGCGTTTCAGCCATTTATTCGAAAGTTGATATTTCGAGGGATGCGCGAGTACAGCCACGCCCCCAGCTTGCTGGATCACCTTAACGGCCTCATCAATGGTGCACCATTTTGCCGGAACATAGCCCGTTTTCCCCTTTGATAGATAACGCTTAAAAACGTTACTGATAGTTTTCTCTTTCCCCGTTTTTACCAAATACTGAGCAAAATGCGCTCTGGTGACTTGTCCACCTTGGGCTATTTCTAACGCATTTTCCCATGCATCCGCTATACCTGCTTTTTGTAGGCGACGGCCAATCTCCTTTCCGCGCTCGACCCGTAATACCGATTGCCGCTCTAATAGCTCAACCATTGCGGATGCTGTAGGTGAAAAATTTAATCCCACAATATGAATTTCAATATTTTCCCATAAGGTGGAAATTTCAACGCCATTAATCAAGGTTAAAGGGCGTTGTGCGTGTGAAAGGTATTCACGAGCCTCAATAACACCTTCACAGGTATCATGGTCAGTAATAGAAAGTACGTTAACCCCCATCTCAATTGCTCGCTCAACAACCTCAATGGGCGACAAATCACCGTCAGAAGCCTGAGTATGGCAATGTAAATCATATCGGGTCATTAATGGGCTCGAAAATTGTGACATAGCCTATTTCACTCCTTTTTCCCGTTTCTGGATATTTTTCCTAAATATAAATAACAAACCGCTTGACACAACTCACGCGATCCAGTTTACTAGTACACGAGACAAGTTACTGACCCGTATTAATGTGATTATCCAGAGAGGCACTGTATGAATATTCTTAATCTATCAAATCGTTGGTGGCGCAACTTCCCAAATTGGGCGGATGCCGCACACGCATAGATTAAATATGCCTAAGTGCCTAACCCGCCTTCACCCGCGGGTTTTTTTATGTCTAAAAACTGTTAAAAGGCAATAAAATGAATAACCAAAACACAACATTAGCACATTTTAGTTTTCTGGATAGTCCAATTAACTATCAGCAAGATCCAACATTGCTGTTTCATCACCTGTGCCACGACATTCCAGCAACTATGTTACTGGAGTCCGCAGAGATCAACAGCAAAGCCAATTTACAAAGCCTATTGATTGTCGAAAGTGCGCTACGCATTCGTGCATTTGGTCAACGGGTAGACGTTGAAGCATTGACTGAAAATGGTGCTCAATTACTCCCAGTCATCGCAACACAACTAGCTGATAAAGCTCAACATTATGAACTGTCAGCACAACATTTGACGATGACATTTAGCCAACCGAATGGTGATCTTGACGAAGACAGCCGCTTAAAAAGCGCATCATGCTTAGATGTATTGCGTTTATTGCCAACATTGGCTCAAGCGACTTCACAAAAATCTGAAAACCTATTTGTCGGTGGGTTATTTGCCTATGATTTAATTGCCAGTTTTGAATCACTTCCTGAAGTGAAAACGATAAATAATTGCCCTGATTACTGTTTTTTTGTCGCAGAACACTATTTAGTGATCGACCATCAAAATCAAGCGGCACGCCTAAAGAGCGCTATTTTTTCGACTGTGGATAGCCATGTAGAAACGGTCACACAACGTCACAACGAGCTGATAGCGGCATGCCGTCCGTTCTTATCGCCTCTTCCATTAGGGAAAACGGAACAATTTCACGTTGAAACCAACAAAAATGATCAGCAATACGGTGCGGTAGTCAATGCAATGAAACAAGCCATTTATCGTGGTGATATTTTCCAAGTCGTGCCATCACGGAAATTTTCAATGCCTTGTCCTTACCCATTAATTGCTTATCAAAAGTTAAAGGCACAAAACCCGAGTCCTTACATGTTTTTTATGCAAGATCAGGACTTTTCACTGTTTGGCGCATCACCTGAAAGCGCATTGAAATACAGTGCAAGTGACCGCAAAGTTGAGATCTACCCTATCGCAGGAACTCGCCCTCGTGGTCGTGATGCCTCGGGAGCGATTGACTTAGATCTTGATAGCCGCATCGAACTTTCCATGCGTACTGACCAAAAAGAGTTAGCTGAACACCTCATGTTAGTCGACTTAGCCCGTAATGACTTAGCGCGTATTTGTGAGCCTGGTAGTCGCTATGTTGCAAACCTCACAAAAGTCGACCGCTATTCATTTGTTATGCATCTAGTATCACAGGTGGTTGGCACACTACGCAGAGATCTCGATATCTTTCATGCATACCAAGCGTGTATGAATATGGGCACGCTGACCGGAGCGCCCAAAGTTCGCGCTATGCAATTAATTGCTGAATATGAGCAGGAGCGCAGAGGCTCTTACGGTGGCGCTGTAGGCTATTTTACTGGTAAAGGGGATTTTGATACTTGCATCGTGATCCGCTCAGCCTATGTGGAAAATGGTATTGCTACGGTACAAGCGGGCGGAGGTGTCGTTTTAGACTCCTCCCCGCAAGGCGAAGCCGATGAAACACGTAACAAAGCTCGCGCAGTGATCCGCGCAATTGCCCAAGCACACCAAGCAGAGGAGTTATTTTAATGGCTAACATACTATTACTCGACAATGTTGACTCCTTTACTTACAACCTCGTTGACCAATTGCGCTCAGGGGGCCATCAAGTGGTCATTTATCGCAATACCGTCAGCGCAGAACGTATTCTATCTGTCCTCAATAACATGGATTCCCCTTTGCTGGTGTTATCACCGGGACCTGGGAAGCCAAGTGACGCGGGCTGCATGCCAGCGGTCCTTCAACAAGTGATCGGTAAATTACCAGTGATAGGTATTTGCTTAGGGCATCAAGCGATTATTGAAGCCTATGGCGGGCATGTTTCCTCTGCTGGAGAAATTTTGCATGGTAAATCATCCATGGCCACCCATGACCAACAAGCGATGTTTGATGGTCTCGATAACCCAATTCCCGTTGCGCGTTATCACTCTTTGGTCGGCAGCCAAATCCCTGAAAAACTGACAATTTGTGCACAATCTAACGGCATGGTTATGGCTGTTCGCAATGACAGTGATCGTGTTTGCGGTTTTCAGTTCCACCCCGAATCTATCCTAACAACTCAAGGGGCTATTTTACTGGAACAAACCGTTGCATGGGCGCTTTCAGCATCGATTGGCACAACAACACCATCATTTTAACCAGGGAAGAGACTCTATTATGCAAACTATTTTCGATAAACTATTCCGTGCACAAGCATTAACACAACAAGAAAGCCAACAGCTCTTTAATGGCATTATTCGCGGTGAATTAACGGAAGCCCAATTGGCTGGAGTGCTCGTCAGTATGAAAATGCGAGGTGAACAACCCGAAGAGATCGCAGGAGCCGCTTTAGCGTGCTTAGAAAACGCGCAACCTTTTCCACGCCCTGACTACCCATTTAGTGATATCGTCGGTACTGGCGGTGATGGTGCCAATAGCATCAATATCTCAACGGCGAGTGCTTTTGTTGCCGCTCAAGCGGGGATCAAAGTCGCAAAACACGGTAACCGTAGCGTTTCTAGTCGTTCCGGCTCATCTGATCTACTCGCTGCTTTTGGTATTTCATTAGATTTAAGTGCACAAAGTGCGCGTGACGCATTGGATGAATTAGGCGTTTGCTTTTTATTCGCACCTCAATACCACAGCGGTTTCCGTCATGCGGCTCCTGTACGCTCTCAATTAAAGACACGCACGTTATTCAATGTGTTAGGCCCATTAATTAACCCTGCACGACCGCCTATTGCATTAATCGGTGTGTATCAAGCGTCATTAATTGAACCTGTAGCAAAAACGTTACAAATGCTTGGTTTTACTCGTGCAGCTGTGGTACACAGTGGTGGAATGGATGAAGTTTCTCTTCATGCAACCACGCAAGTTGCAGAATTGAACCAAGGCGCTCTGTCTTTCTATCAGCTCAATGCCGACGATTTTGGGTTGCAAGCTTATCAGCTATCTGATTTAGAAGGCGGAACGCCAGATGAAAATCGAATTTTGCTAAGTAATTTGTTACAGGGTCACGGAAAGCCTGCACATGAAGCTGCCGTTGCAGCCAATGTCGCCATGCTAATGCGGATCAATGGTTATGAAGACCTAAAAGCCAATAGTGAACACGCTCTAAATATTATTCGTAGTGGTGCTGCATTTGATCGCGTCACTGCGCTCGCTTCAAGGAACCAATAAAGATGAAAGCAACCGTACTGCAAAAAATTGTTGATGATAAGCTAATCTATCTGGAAGAGCGTAAACAACAACAACCTTTAGACAGCTTTATTGATAAAGTGCTCCCATCGAGCCGTCGTTTTTATGAAGCACTGTCCGCAAAACGCCCTGTATTTATACTGGAATGCAAAAAAGCATCACCATCAAAAGGGCTAATTAGGGAAGATTTTGATCCTGCCGTCATAGCGAACATTTATGCACCCTATGCGTCAGCTATTTCCGTCTTAACCGATGAAAAGTATTTTCAAGGGAATATGGCGTATTTGACCACTGTCAGTCGTACGGTTAAGCAACCCGTTTTGTGTAAAGACTTCATTGTTGACCCATACCAAATCTACCTTGCGAGATATTATCAAGGCGATGCTATTTTACTGATGCTCTCTGTCGTGAGTGATGAGCAGTACATTGCACTTGCAGAAGTCGCACACCAACTGAATATGGGTGTACTGACTGAGGTGAGTAACGAAGAAGAGTTAGAGCGCGCCATAAAACTAAAAGCGCGTGTTGTTGGCATTAATAATCGTGACCTCCGCGATTTATCAATCGACCTCAATCGTACCCGCGAATTGGCACCGCGTCTGCCAGAAGGCACCATTATTATTAGTGAATCCGGCATTCACCGCCACCAGCACATTCAATCTTTGAGCCAGTTTGCCAACGGTTTTCTGATTGGTAGTGCTTTAATGGAGCAAGCCGATCTTAACAAAGGATTGCAAAAATTATTAATTGGGGAACATAAAGTTTGTGGCCTAACCCGAAGCCAAGATGCGCAAGCCGCCCTTGCTGCGGGAGCAACTTACGGCGGCTTAATTTTTGCTGAAAACTCCCCGCGAAAAGTGACCCTGTCACAAGCAAGGCAGATAATACATGCCGCTCCACTACAATATGTTGGTGTTTTCCGTGACCAATCTGCTGATTTTGTTGCCCATATGGTCGAACAGCTGGCTTTATCAGCAGTGCAGCTCCATGGTTATGAAGATGCCGATTATGTGAAAAATCTACGTAGCCATTTACCTGAGCATTGTGAAATCTGGAAAGCCGTCAATATGTCACAACCTGATTTCAGCCAGTTTGATGGGCAACCGATTGATTTGCTGCTACTTGATAATGGTCGTGGCGGCAGTGGTCAAACTTTCGATTGGAGCAAGATCCCAAATAGCAGCCAATTTCGCGTGATGGTTGCAGGAGGCTTAAATGCCGACAATTGCCGTCAGGCTGCGACACTATTATGCAATGGATTGGATTTTAACTCAGGCGTTGAAACTGAACCGGGCATCAAAAGCGAGAAAAAACTGAATCAAGTTTTCAGTTCATTAGCACTCTAATCATCAAGAAAAGTAGCGCAATAGTGACTAAGAACTGAAATTGAATATGAATAGCATGACATCAAGAGACGAATAATAATATGAGTAAATTAGACCCCTACTTTGGTGAATTCGGTGGACAATATGTTCCTGAGATTTTAATTCCAGCCCTTAACCAACTGGAAGATGCCTTTATTGAGGCTCAAAACGATCCGACATTTATTAAAGAATTTCATGATCTCCTTAAAAATTATGCCGGTCGCCCTACTGCATTAACACTCTGTAGGAATTTAACCGAAGGCACTAAAACGAAACTATATCTAAAACGTGAAGATCTACTTCATGGTGGCGCACATAAAACTAACCAAGTATTAGGCCAAGCATTATTAGCTAAGCGAATGGGTAAAACAGAAATTATTGCTGAAACGGGTGCAGGTCAACATGGCGTCGCAACCGCTCTAGCGTGTGCTTTGCTTAATATGAAGTGCCGTATTTATATGGGGGCAAAAGATGTTGAGCGCCAATCACCTAATGTTTTCCGTATGAAGCTAATGGGTGCGGAAGTGATCCCTGTACACAGTGGCTCAGCCACCTTAAAAGATGCTTGTAATGAAGCGCTTAGAGATTGGTCTGGCAGTTATGATAAGGCGCATTACTTGCTAGGAACAGCGGCAGGCCCACATCCATATCCAACCATTGTCCGTGATTTTCAGCGTATGATTGGCGATGAAGCAAAACAACAGGTACTCGAAAAAGAAGGAAGGCTGCCTGACGCCGTGATCGCTTGTATTGGTGGCGGCTCAAATGCAATTGGCCTCTTTGCATCATTTATTCCTGAAGAAAATGTGCGCCTTATCGGTGTGGAACCTGCGGGTTTGGGTATCGAAACAGGCCAACACGGTGCACCACTCAAGCATGGTCGCGTCGGCATCTACTTTGGTATGAAGTCACCGATGATGCAAACGGATGAAGGGCAAATTGAAGAGTCCTACTCTATTTCCGCTGGGCTTGATTTCCCATCTGTTGGACCACAGCATGCACATTTAAACAGTATTGGGCGAGCGGATTATGTTTCCATTACCGATGATGAAGCCTTAGCGGCCTTTAAATTGCTATCACGTAAGGAAGGTATCATCCCTGCATTAGAATCATCACATGCATTAGCGTATGCACTAAAACTCGCGGAAAAAGAGCCAAATAAAGAACAATTACTGATTGTGAACCTTTCTGGCCGTGGCGATAAAGATATTTTTACCGTACATGATATTTTAAAAAGTAAGGGAGAAATCTAATGGAACGTTATACTCAACTTTTTGAACGTTTAAACCGCGTTAACCAAGGTGCTTTCGTTCCGTTCGTAACATTAGGCGATCCTGACGCTGAGCTATCCTTAAAAATTGTAGATGCCCTAATTGCTGGTGGCGCTGATGCATTAGAAATTGGTATTCCTTTCTCCGATCCTCTCGCTGATGGTCCTACTATCCAAAATGCGAATTTAAGGGCGTTTAAAAGTGATATTACCCCAACATTGTGCTTTGAACTTTTGGCTCGGATAAGGCAGAAACACCCTGATATGCCCATTGGCTTACTTGTCTATGCCAATTTGGTCTTTAGTAATGGCATCGATAACTTTTATTCACGTTGTCAACAAGCTGGTGTCGATTCAGTATTGGTCGCAGATGTTCCTATGCGTGAGTCAAAGCCCTTTCGCGAGTCTGCCTTAGCACATGGTATTGCGCCTATTTTTATTTGCCCGCCAAATGCTGATGAGCCATTACTCAAGCAAATTGGTGAATATAGCCAGGGCTATACTTACTTATTATCAAGAGCAGGAGTGACAGGAACAGAAAAACGTGCTGAGACACCATTGACTAACTTAATTAGTCGGTTAAATGAGTATCAGGCAGCACCACCACTACAAGGATTTGGTATTTCTGAACCATCTCAAGTTAGCGAGGCAATCGCTAATGGCGCAGCTGGTGCCATTTCAGGCTCTGCCGTAGTTAAAATTATCGAAAATAATCTTCATCGCCCTGATATTATGCTGGCAGAACTTACCCAGTTCGTGGCAAAAATGAAGGCAGCAACACAAAAATAACGATCCCCCCACCCTCGATAAACGCCATATCCTGTATGGCGTTTTTTATTTACGATTTTAATTTGCCATTACGGACGTCTATAAGTTGAATTTTTTCCACTTTCTACTGATACTAAAATTATCAGCGAGAAACTAATTGTAATCATTGTTTATTATGCTGATAAGATCTTGTTGGATGACTTAACCATCACGTATTTTGGCGTTTGACACCTTAGGAGATAAAGGATGAAACTATTCAAATCTGTTAGTGCATTACTTGTCGCTTTCTTTATGGCTTTCACGCTAGCTGCTTGTGCACCAACCGATAAATCTGAAGGCACTGGTGGCTACATTGATGATACTGTCATTACGACTAAAGTAAAATCTGCCCTACTGGCTGAGAAAAACCTAAAATCAACTCAGATTAGTGTTGAAACCTTTAAAGGACGCGTGCAATTAAGTGGCTTTGTCGATTCTAAAGCAGATGCAAATAAAGCCATAGAGGTCACTAAAAAAGTAAAAGGCGTCCAATCTGTCATTGACTCAATGAAAATCCGCTAATACATCATCAATCAACCATTATAAATATCAGCTCAAATTGGGCTGATATTTATATCAGAAATATGTCTTACATATTTCCTAAAAATAATAATTACGTTACTTTAATACATTAACAATTGTTGGTATTTTGTTATTTTATCGTTATAAAAAATAGAGGTTATTATTTTCTATGAAATCGTATAATAGATAAATTACATTTTTAGTTAAAAAAATATTCCTAATTTGTATCCAAAAAAAATCCGAGAATAAATATTCTCGGATTTACTACTACATTCCATTTCAAGTTAGGCATCTGCCTATTATGCATCCTGCAAATTCGATTAGAAGCGGTAACCTACGCCAAACATAAATACGAATGGGTCAAGGCGAGTATCAACTTTTTGTTGAGCGCCGTTAAATTTAAATTTAACATCCGTATCAATATCCATCCACCAAAGAGAGGCGTTTAACATCCAATTTTCAGTCAGCATGTAGTCCATACCGGCTTGCGCTGCAAAGCCCCAAGAGCTAGACAGGTCAAGGTCACTCAAGCCCAGCTGTTTTGCCCCTGAATTAAATTTCTCATCAAAGAAGAAAGTATAGTTAATACCTGCACCTAAGTAAGGGCGTAATTTATCTTCTTTACTACCAAAATAATATTGTGCCATCAAAGTAGGTGGTAAATGATGAACTGTCGCAATATTGCCTAATTCACCTAAACTAACTTTATGCTCGAATGGCGTTGCAGCTAATAATTCCACACCGATATTATCGGTAACCATGTAGCTGAATGTCAGCCCTAATTGAGTATTATTATTTGCATTAAAATGACCTAGGCCACCTAATACATCATCAGAGCCTGCATTCGGACGGACAGTTGCAGTACCTGCACGGAAAATAAAATCGCCAGCTTCATGAGCAAATGAAGCAGCTGGTGCAAGCGTTGCGGCAGCTAAGACAAGCGCAGTGAGTTTTTTCATTATTAATCCCATTCCTGTGTTTATTATTTTGGTTTAAATATACCGTTTAATTTTATTTAATGTTCAAATCAAGATCACATCTTTTAATAAAGATAACCTAATCTGACTAAGTTGAATTTATTATTCCATTTATAATTTTTTTGATTTTGATGTAAATCAATTTTTGTTATATATACTTTAAAATAAGAATTGATTACCTCACTTTTAAATTTAATACACCACTTAAAGTTGCATTTAAAATATCCCTTAATAAAGATAGTAAAAATAAATGAAATCGCCTTTGCTAATCAGCCTTCACGCTGACTGCTCCTTTTTTGCTCACCCCCAGTCTTTTCTGATCTTTCTCTACCTATGCGATAGATACTCAGTTACAATCAGCTAAAATTTTATCCCGTTTGTAGATAGGAGCAGTTACATGTCCATTTCGGCCAACTCACTCATCAATGATAGTGTGAATTTTTTCAAAAATCAGTTAGGTGGCCTATTCACAATAGCGCTGTTAGCAGCTGTTGTGAGCGTTATTATTTACGCTATATTGATACCCGATCCACAACTCTTTGTGACTTATCTTGAATCTCTTAAAAAACTCACTGAAGTAGGGAGTCAGGGCGCCCAATACTGGTTGGAAAATATGACAGATCAAGAAAAAAATGCGATCATCCATGTTTTCTTTGGTACACTCCTCCCCACTATCTTAGGTAGCACCATATTAATTTGTGGGGTTTTATCCTATATCAACCGTCTTTCACGTGGTGAAGATATTACTGCTATGCAAGCCCTATCCTCATCATTGCCAAAAATCCCTTCTATTTTTTTACTCGTCCTCATTTGCTCTTTGCTTGTGCAGATAGGGATTAACTTGTTTATCGTTCCTGGGGTTCTTCTTGCAATTGGCTTTTCCTTAGCCCCTGCCGTGCTAATCAGCGAAAATGTGAGTCCATTTAGCGCAATAGGTAAAAGCTGGAAAATAGCCTATGCAAATTGGCGTATCATCTTACCTATGATTATGATTTGGCTAGCATCACAAATGCTGATCGCTTTACTTTTTAATATGTTTGAACTGAATTATATCGTATCTAACGGGATTTCATTTTTTGTCAATAACCTGATTGCAGCCTTTGTCCTGCTTTATTTTTTCCGCCTATATATGCTGGTGAATCTCAAATAGTGTTGTTCACTGGCACCATAAAAAAACTGCACCTAGTTATTATTAGGTGCAGTTTTTCATTTTAAATCGAAACTAGAGCGTAACTTGTTCTTCCATCTCTTTTATCTGTTTTTGTTGCTTACTTTGGATCAAACGGATAGCAAAATAGATATCAGGTACGACTAACAGATCATCATCTGAGCGACTAATTTTATTTTTCTCTAGCCAACTGTTGATTGATGTTCTTCTCCCCGCGAGTACTAACGTCACTCCTTTTGCCTTTAATCCAGTCACGATATCGTTCAAGGCCGAAAAAACACTCACATCATTATGAGTGAAACTAACAGCAGCATCGACAATCACCCATGCAGGACGTTTAGGCTGGTTATCCAAATGCTTATTTAAACGCTCTTTAAAATAGTTAACGTTAAAATAGGTCAATGGAGAGTTAAACCGGTAGATAAGCACGTCTTCAACAGGTTGAACGCCATTATCTTTAGAAATCGAATGCAACATTCCTTGGTCATCGACCCCTAACAATTGGTCTGTTGGGCGAAAAATAACTCTGATAAATTGTAATAACCCCAGTAAAACTGCCAATCCCACGCCGTTAATCAACCCTGCCACCAGCACTGCACCTAACGTAAAAATGCTCAGTGTAAAGGCTTGCTTATTACGTTTACGCATCGATAAAATATTACGAAAACTAAGTAGTGACCATGTCGATACAACCAGTACCATTCCCAACGCTGGCATTGGGATGTACTCTAATAGATCAACCGAAAATAAAAGTACGATTAAAATAGCTAACGCCGCAACAATAGAGACGAGTTGGGTTTTACCCCCCATCATATCATTAACGGCAGTACGGCTGCTGGCGGCACTTACAGCAAATCCTTGTGACAACGCTGAGGCGAGATTTGCCATTCCCAATGCTCGTAACTCTTGATCGGCATCGACAGAATAGCCATTTTTACTTGCAAAACTTCTTGCCGTCATCATAAAACTAACAAAGCTAATAACGGCTAAGTTAAGTGACGGAGTGATCAGGTCACGCATTAAACCAGGATCAAACTGCGGCATTGGAATAAAAGGTAACCCCTCACCTAAATCCCCTACAATACTGATACCATATTTTTCAATATTAAACACATAACTGACCAAGGTTGCCAAAACCATTGCAATTAATAGTGATGGCCACAGATTACGTACTTTTTTGATCACAATGATAACCGCGAGCGTCGCAACTGACATCAGTAACGTAGGAATATGACTATCTAATAGCGCGGTAGGAAACGCCACCAAACGTTCAATAAAACCGCTCGGTAACTGAGTAATACCAAATACTTTCCCTATCTGGCTGACAATAATAGTTAATGCGACTCCATTTAATAACCCTTGCAAAATAGGTCGTGATAAAAAATCAGCAAAAGTCCCTAACCTAAATCGTGCGGCAATTAAACACCAAATCCCTGTCATCAAACTCATGACAATTATCAATTGCCATCGCGTCGCATCATCCCCCATAGCTAAAGGACTGACCGCCGCAGCGATTACCGCACAAGTCGCCGCATCGGGACCAATAATTAACTGTTTAGATGTGCCAAATAATGCGTAGATAATCATTGGAAAAACACAGGCATATAACCCTATAATCGCGTTTATTCCCATGAGTTCGGCGTACGCAATTGCAACAGGCAAAGCGACTGCAGCAACCGATAACCCCGCTTTTATATCAGGACCAAAATCAGCAAAACGATAATTAAATAACGTTTCTAAGCCGGGCATCCAGACAAACAGTCTCGCCTTTATCATTGTCGGAAAACTCTCTAAAAATTAATGAGTTAAATTATTATAAATACTATATATATCCGATATATTAAAGATTATCTATCACTTATCTCAAATAAAAGTAAAATAGTGCAAATATGATTGGTAACAAAGCATGTTTATTGGTAAAAAGAAGCAAATTTTTAACAATTAGCGCAAAAATCAGTTAAACTACCCCATTATTTTTTATGCAAGGCCTCGGTAACCACGGTTATGAAACAACTTATTGATTTTATCCCTCTGGTGATATTTTTTATTGTCTATAAAATTTATGGTATCTATTATGCCAGTGGTGCTCTATTAGTAGCGACGCCTCTTGCGTTACTCGCAACTTATTTAATTTATAAGCACGTCGAAAAAGTGGCCAAAATCACCTGTCTGATTGTGATGATTTTTGCTTCTCTCACTCTTATTTTCCACACGGATTCTTTTATAAAGTGGAAGGTGACCATTATCTATGCACTGTTTGCACTGGCATTATTGATTAGCCAATGGTTTACTGAAAAACCATTAATTCAACGTATGTTAGGCAATAATCAAGAAATTAGGCTGCCAGACAACATTTGGGTCAAGTTAAATAGTGCATGGGTGATTTTCTTTATTGCATGTGCTGCGCTGAATGTTTATATCGCATTTTGGTTGCCTTTAGATGTTTGGATGAATTTTAAGGTATTCGGTTTAACCGCTGGCACTCTGATTTTTACTGTGCTCAGTGTGATTTATATTTATAAAAATATGTCCAAAGAGCCTAGAGAGCAGCCAACAGAACAATCTAAAGAAGAAAAATAAACGTATTCAATAAAAAAACCTGCAAAAGCAGGTTTTTTTGTCTTTAACGTCCTTTACCTAATGCTTGTTCGATTTTCTTATCTGTATTGTATTGCGATAATGCATACACTGACCAAATCGCTGCTGGAAGCCAACCGATTAAAGTAATTTGTAAGATCAGACAAATAATACCTGCAAATGGGCGACCAATAGTAAAAAATTGCAGCCACGGTAGCAAAATTGCCAATATTAATCTCATGTCACCTCTCCACTACAGACTTAAAAACCTAAGATATCGCCATTGTAGACAGTCAACTTTCAATATGAAATATAAAAAACACTTCTTGCAGTTTCTTTGCATTTTTTTAGTCTATTACATTGATTATGTTTATGGTTTACCCTGCATAATAAACAATTAAAGCTCCCCTTTGCTGTTTTTGGCAGCAATGAAGTCATCGAAACATGATTCATCGTGACGAATACTCTGAATCTAGTTTATGATAAAAAATGAATTTGAATCGTTTTATATTTTGATAAAGAGTTTGATATGCAATTACCAAACGGGGAATTAGTTCTACGTACTTTAGCTATGCCTGCCGATACAAATGCAAATGGGGATATTTTTGGCGGCTGGCTAATGTCTCAAATGGATATAGGTGGCGCGATATTAGCCAAAGAGATCGCGCTGGGTCGTGTGGTTACTGTGGCGGTGAATGGTATTAAATTTCAAAAGCCCGTCGCCGTAGGTGATGTGGTATGTTGTTACGCTCGTTGCTTAAAAACGGGCAAAAGCTCCATTACCATTAATATTGAAGTATGGGTTAAAAAAGTGGCAACGGAGCCTGTAGGCCATCGTTATCGTGCAACCGATGCCGTTTTTACCTATGTTGCCGTTAATGATGATAATACACCTCGTGAACTGCCAAAAGAGAAACAGCATTTTCAGTTAGAAAGCACTGAATAGCGCCTGCATATCTATCGCCCTTAACGATAAAACCCCCACAACACTCTCTGTTATGGGGGTTTTATTTAGAGTCTATTTTGATTATTGCTTTAAACTTGGCTCACCGTACCATCAATTTTAAAGTAGATTTCTGTGACATAACCTTTTGCTGGAAGTTTTTCAAAAACCCAACGGTTCATCGCGCGTTTTACATCACGTTCAAATAAACCTTTAGGTGAAGATTCTACAAATTCAATATTCGTAACGCGGCCATCTTCAGTGATGTCATAACGTACTTTAACATAGCCATCTTTACCTAAGCGACGAGCGCGGTCTGGGTATGCAGGTGCCTGCTTGCGTAGCGCTTTAGGGCCACGACGCTCTGACGATTGAGCACTGTTCGTTGCCCCTTTGTTATTCGCCATGACGTTGGTATTCGATTTAGGTGCCCCTGCGTTAAGATTAGATAACGGTTTCAGATCATTTTTCGCTAACTGTTTCTCAACAGGTTTAACATCCTTTTTGATTTCACGCTTTTCTTCTTTCTTAGGTTTTGGTTTTTTCTTAACTTCAGGTTTCTTTTCTAGCGCGATCGCAGGTTTTACAACAGGCTCAGGCTCAACAATCGGCTCGGGTTCAGGTTCTGGCTCGGGTTCCGGTTCGGGTGCAGGTTGAGGTTCAGCGGCAGGCACCTCCGCTGGTTCATCTGATTCAAACGAGACCATGGCAACCGTTATTGGCTCCACCACAGGGGGCATTTTCGGTTGATTGAAAATCCATGCCATAGCAAGCCCTGCGTGAATAGACAATGAAATGATAATAATAAGAGGCCAACGGATCCAACGCATAAGAATTTTCTACCCTACGACTTTAAACCTTAAGAATATGACTGATAGTTTAAATGCAAATAGCAATCATATTCAATAAGGTTTGTCACTCAAAGCGAAAATTGTGAAACCGGACCTCAATCTTTTCACTCACTCCACTGGGTAAATAGCAAGGAGCGACGGCGTTTGTAGATATCAAATTTTCTTATCGCGTAAATAGTCATATTGCGCCTTGAGTGCCCTTCAAGCCAGCGACGACGGCGACGTAATGATTGTCTCAACATCCGCCAGCGACCAACTTCATGCCTACTACGTCTCATTTTTCTATCCTTTTATTACTGAGTTTAACTACATATGAAATTGGCAAAATATTATAGACCTTTGGTCACGCTAGCCAAGAAATACCTGTCATTTGATAAAAAAACCGTTCGAATAACGATGTTCATGATGCTAAAGGGGAACTTATAAATAGAATTAATTGTTTTTTCACCATTAATCTATAAGATTTAGCAAAGCTTTTACGATGAATGTTTGCTAAATTCTATCAGTGTTAGCATCAATTTTTATTTTTTATCAAATCTGTTTCATTTTTTGACTATTTTTACACTCTCCAATTTGTGAGGCATGTAATCGATTATGGCAACTGTGTATACGCTATTGAGCTGGTTATTATTTTTCGTCTATTGGCTAGTCATTGCAGCAATTACCGTTCGAATCCTTGTTAAACGACGCCCTGTCACTTCAGCGATGACCTGGTTACTGATCATCTACATTCTGCCATTGGTCGGTATCATTGCTTATATTGCCTTCGGTGAGTTGCATTTAGGTAAACGGCGGGTTGATAAAGCGCAACAGATGTGGCCCTCTGTGGCAACTTGGCTCGAGAATTTACGTCACTCTAAACACATTTTTGCCACTGAAAATAGTCCTGTTGCCGAGCCACTGTTTCAATTGTGTGAGAAACGGCAAGGTATTGCTGGCGTTAAAGGCAATCGAATTCAATTGATGACCACTTGTGAAGAGTCATTAAAATCGATTGTCAATGATATCAATAATGCACAGCACTCAATCGAGATGGTATTTTATATCTGGCAACCCGGGGGATTGGTAGATGGTGTCACTGAAGCCCTACTCAATGCCGCTAAGCGAGGTGTCAAATGCCGTATTATGGTTGACTCGGCGGGTAGCTGGCATTTCTTCCGTAGCGATTACCCCGATAAAATGCGTGCGGCAGGTATTGAGTTTATCGAATCCTTAAAAGTCAATTTAATGCGTTTTTTCTTACGCCGCATGGACTTGCGTCAGCACCGCAAAATTATCGTGATTGATAATTATATTTCATATACTGGAAGTATGAATATGGTTGACCCTCGCTACTTTAAACAGGATGCAGGGGTCGGTGAATGGGTGGATATCCTTGTGCGTATGGAAGGCCCTGTCAGCACGACATTAGGTATTGTCTACGCCTTTGACTGGGAAATGGAAACGGGGCAACGTATTTTGCCACCACCCCCAGACACGAATATTATGCCATTTGAGCAAGCTAACGGTCACACCACTCAAATGATTGCATCTGGGCCAGGGTTCCCTGATGAGTTGATCCAACAATCACTGATGACGGCTATTTTCTCTGCCCGCAAACAGCTTATCATGACGACCCCTTATTTCGTGCCGAGTGATGATCTATTGCACGCGATTTGTACTGCTGCCATGCGCGGAGTTGATGTGAGTATTGTTATGCCAAGGCAAAATGATTCATTTCTCGTGCGCTGGGCAAGCCGTTCGTTTTATACTGAACTACTTGAAGCTGGCGTGAAAATTTATCAATTTGAAGATGGCCTGCTACACACTAAGAGCGTTCTGGTCGATGGTGAACTAAGCCTCGTTGGTTCCGTTAACTTAGATATGCGAAGCTTATGGCTGAATTTTGAAATAACTGTTGTGATTGATGATAAAAACTTTGGTAGTGACCTTACTCTTGTTCAATATGATTATATCGCACGTTCCACATGCCTTGAGATAGAAGAGTGGGAGCAACGGCCTTTCTGGAACCGAGTTGTTGAACGTTTATGCTATTTCTTTAGCCCGTTATTGTAATTTTTTATTTTAGGAACTGTCATGACTAAGCCACAATCCATTAAACTTATTGATGAAGATGAAATCATTGAGATAGCCTATGACCTGTTCCTTGAGCAAGCAATGGATAATTTAGAGCCAGCCGATCAGGTTATTTTTGCATTGCAATTTGAAGAGTGTGGCGCGGCTGAAATTGCTCCTCTCAGCCAACATTGGCAGGATGTTATTCAGCCTGATTTTGATTTAGATACATTGAGTGAAGTGATTATTGGGTTGGCGCAATCCGATGACGATGAAATTGCTGACATTTTTGCCCGCATTTTAATTAGCCGCCATCCAGCCCAACCTTTTCACCATATTTTATGGAAGCGCTAGTTTCGTTAAACATGCCGCGATGAAGATATAGCAACCTGCTATTAAAAATAATCGTGAATTTAAATTCGCTAACCGCGCCCTAGCCTTTGAGTTAGGGCGCGATTTTTATGGTCAATATCAATAAATGGTCCCAAGAAAAATGCCAGTCAGCATCACTAACTGGCATTCTAACTAGGCATACAAATCCGTTATAGTGGATCGACTTTTAAACAAGATACCGCATGTTTAAAGCTCCCTTCTAATAAAGGTTTTGTTTTAGCGCAACCTTCATCAGCAAGTGGACAGCGAGTTCTAAATACACAACCTGAAGGCGGATTAATGGGTGACGGCAGTTCCCCTTCAAGTAATTCAATGGTTTTATTTTTTTCCTTGTCAGGATCAGGAACGGGTACCGCAGACATTAGTGCTTTGGTATAAGGATGAAGTGGATTGTTATACACTTCATCATAGGTGCCTAATTCAACGGCATTTCCCAAATACATCACTAATACACGGTCAGAGATATGTTTGACGACCGCGAGGTCATGGGCAATAAATATTAAGGATAGGCCCATTTCCCTTTGAAGCTCTTGTAATAAGTTAACGACTTGCGCTTGAATAGAGACATCAAGTGCAGAAACAGGCTCATCACAAATGACCAGTTTAGGCTCAAGGATCAATGCCCTTGCTATCCCAATACGCTGGCACTGCCCCCCTGAAAATTCATGGGGATAACGGTTAATCAGATTAGGTAATAACCCTACCCGCATCATCATTTTTCTGACCTTTTCGATCACTTCAGATTGCGGCATTTTTGGATTATACGTTTTCAGTGGCTCGGCAATAATGTCGCCTATCGTCATGCGAGGGTTCAGCGATGCCAAAGGATCTTGGAAAATCATTTGAATATCGCTACGTATATCCCGCCACTGTTTTTCATTTAATCCTAATAAATTATTCCCCAGCCAGCTCACAGAGCCGCCTGTCGATTTTACTAAGCCAATAATGGCACGTGCGAAAGTTGATTTCCCGCACCCTGACTCCCCAACAACACCTAATGTTTCGCCTTCATACAGACGTAACGTCACGCCATCAACAGCTTTTAAGCTTTTATCAGGCTGCCAGAACCACTGTTTTTTATCTCGAATAGAGAAATGCACTTTTAAATCATTGACCTCGAGCAAAACTGGCCTATTTTCATGTTGTGTCATACCAGCTCCTCCACCGGCTTAAAGCAAGCTCTTAATCGACCCGCTGAAAATGCATTCAGCTCAGGCTCTTGTTCAATACATTGTGCATTCGCATATTGGCAACGTGGCGAGAATGGGCAGCCTTTTGGTAAGCGCAATAAGTTAGGTGGGTTACCCGCTATGGTCGCTAGGCTTTCATCATCGCCATCCAAACGCGGCACTGCGGCAAGTAGCCCTAATGAATAAGGATGAGAGGGTTGATAGAAAATATCTCGGGCTGAGCCATACTCCATAGTGCGCCCCGCATACATCACTAACACTTTGTCACACACGCCAGCGACGACCCCTAAGTCATGGGTGATCAAGATAATAGCGGTATCAAACTCTTTTTTCAGTTCATTTAACAGAGTCATGATTTGTGCTTGAACCGTGACATCTAACGCGGTTGTTGGCTCATCGGCAATCAATAACTTAGGCTGACACAATAACGCCATCGCAATCATAACCCGTTGACGCATCCCCCCAGAAAACTCATGGGGATACATATTCATTCGTTTACGTGCTTCTGGCATTTTAACGGCATCCAACATGCGAACAGACTCCTCAAATGCCTCTTGCTTACTCATCCCTTTATGTAGCATTAACACTTCAGATAATTGTGTGCCAATCTTTAAATATGGATTGAGAGAGGTCATCGGGTCTTGGAAGATGATAGAGATTTCTTCCGCACGCATCTTATTTAACGCTTTTTCTTTTAAATTTAAAATTTCACGTCCGTTAAATATCGCTGAGCCACCTATTTTGCCGTTACGCGCTAACAGCCCCATTAATGCAAATGCTGTTTGTGATTTTCCTGAGCCTGACTCACCGACAATACCCAGTGTTTCGCCAGCACGTAGTTCAAAATTCAACTTGTTGACTGCGGTGACATCACCATCAGGAGTTGAAAAGGTCACATTGAGATCTTTTACACTCAAGAGAGGGTTAGATGATTGAATATTAGACATAATAGCTCCCTCTAACGGTCTTTCGGGTCGAGGGCATCACGTAAACCATCGCCGATAAAGTTAAAACAAAACAGAGTTACTACTAGAAAACCCGCGGGGATCAGTAATAGCCATGGCGTCACTTCCATTGAGTTTGCCCCATCACTCAATAACGCTCCCCAGCTACTAAGCGGCTCTTGTGTCCCTAACCCTAGAAAGCTTAAAAATGATTCAAATAGGATCATACTTGGCACCAGTAATGACGCATACACCACAACCACACCTAATACATTAGGAACGATATGGCGCAAAATAATATGGCGAGTACTCACCCCACAAACTAAAGCAGCCTCAATAAACTCTTTGCGTTTCAGTCCTAAAGTTTGCCCACGAACGATACGCGCCATATCCAGCCAAGAAACCATCCCTATCGCAACAAATATCAATAAGATATTTGTACCGAAGAGTGTTACCAACAAGATCACAAAAAACATAAATGGAAATGAGTTTAAGATCTCCAACAAACGCATCATGATGGAGTCCACTTTCCCGCCAACATAACCTGCAATAGAGCCATATAAGGTACCAACAACCACAGCAACCAATGCAGCAGCCACCCCTACCATCAGAGAAATTCGTCCACCAATCGCTACCCTCACCAAAAGATCACGGCCAGAGGCGTCGGTGCCAAAATAGTGACCACTTGCCAAATCAGGAGGCATCGACATCATTTCCCAATCAGTATCATCATATAAAAAGGGAGATAACATGGGGGCAAAGATGACAAATAAGGTGATCAAAAATAGGATAAAGAGGCTAAAAATTGCCGCTCGGTTATGCATAAACCGACGTCGTGCATCCTGCCATAAACTGCGCCCTTCAATATCTAATTGCTCAGAAAGCTTTTCCAGAGCTTCACTATTTTTTTGATTTAATAACATAGCGTTCTCTCCGGACTAATAGCGAATTTTCGGGTCGATAACGGCATACAGCACATCGACAATAGCGTTAAAGGTAATCGTTAATACGCCAACTAAGATTGTTAGGCTAAGCACCAAAGAGTAATCACGGTTCAACGCGCCATTAACAAACAATTGCCCTATACCTGGTAAACCAAAGATAGTTTCAATAACCATCGAACCCGTAATAATCCCCACAAAAGCAGGCCCCATATAAGAAAGCACAGGGAGTAATGCTGGTTTTAAGGCATGTCGTAAAATGATCGTACGCAGTGGTAAGCCTTTTGCGCGTGCTGTACGAATAAAGTTGGAGTGCATGATTTCAATCATGGAGCCACGCGTAATACGCGAAATGCTTGCAATATAAGCTAGTGATAATGCCACCATCGGCAAAATCATATGTTTGAGGTTACCACCATCCCAGCCACCACCGGGGAGCCATTTCAAATGAATGGCGAATATCAGCACCAATAACGGTGCCACAACAAAGCTTGGGATGACAACCCCCGTCATGGCGAACCCCATGACTGTAAAATCCCATTTGCTATTTTGATTCAATGCGGCAATAACCCCCGCTGTCACACCAAAGAAGACGGCGACGATAAAAGCAGTTGCACCTAATTTCGCAGACACTGGGAAGGCTTTTGCCACTAAGTCGTTAACGCTGTAGTCTTTATATTTAAATGATGGACCAAAGTCACCTTTAGATAATTGAACTAAATAGCTGAAATACTGTTTATACATAGGGTCATTCAGATGGTATTTCGCTTCAATATTTGCCATAACTTCAGGTGGTAATTTACGTTCCCCCGTAAAAGGGCTGCCTGGTGCTAAACGCATCATAAAAAATGAAATTGTAATAAGAATAAAAAGTGTCGGGATCGCTTCAAGTAAACGCCGTAAAATAAATTTTAACATTGCCCTTTCCTACTTCCGTTGCTTAGTCGGACCAATAATCATATTGTTATCCGGCTCCGAAGAGCCGGATTATTATTGTTAGTGCTTGATAATATAAAGGTCTTTTGTATGCAGGTTGTCTAGCGGGTCTTTTCCTGTATACCCACCTACATACGGCTTAACTAAACGAGTATTAACATAGTAATAAAGAGGCACAACAGCGGAGTCTTTATCTAGGATTTTTTCTGCTTTATTGTACAAATCAGAACGTTCTTCATCTGTTTTCACTTGCAAAGTCTGCTTCATCACCGCATCAAATTCTTTGTTCTTATAGTGAACCGTATTATTACTACTATTAGACAGTAACATATTGAGGAAGGAAGACGGTTCATTATAGTCAGCACACCATCCTGCACGTGCGACATCATAAGCACCTTGGTGTCGGCTATCTAAGAAGGTTTTCCACTCTTGGTTTTCCAATTTCACTTCTGCGCCGATATTTTTCTTCCACATTGATGATGCAGCAATGGCAATACGTTTATGTAAATCGGAGGTGTTATACAGCAGGTTAAATTTCAACGGATTTGATTTATTATAACCAGCCTCTTCAAGTAGCTGTTTCGCTTTTTCATTGCGTTGCTCTTGCGTCATGTTGGTATACCAATCCGGTTTTTCAGTTTTCATGCCACTGGTAAATGGCGGTGTGAAACCATATGCCGGAATATCCCCTTGAGCCTTCACTTTATAGGTGATCACATCCCTATCCATTGATAGCTTCAATGCCTCTCTGACTCGAGGGTCATTAAATGGCGGTTTTTCGTTATTAATTTCGTAGTAATAAATGCACAGATATGGGTTCACGCGTAACTCATTAGGCATGCTTTTTTGTAGGCTCTTAAATTGCTCAATTGGTAAATTGCTATAGGTCATATCAATTTCACCGCTGCGGTAGCGGTTAACGTCAGTCACCTCTGAAGAAATCGGCAGGTAGGTCACTTGATCGATAATGGTATTAGCGTTATCCCAATATGTTGGACTACGCTCAAGAACGATACGTTCGTTAACGGTCCAATCTTTTAGTTTATAAGCACCATTGCCTACAAAGTTTTGTGGTTGCGTCCATTTAGCGCCATATTTCTCAACCACTTTTTTATTAACCGGTGACATTGATGAGTGGATCATCAATTTGGGGATATAAGGAACCGCCTCACTTAACTCCAGCACAAGAGTATGATCATCCAATGCTTTAACACCCAGCTCTTCGGGTTTTTTCTTTCCGGTAATAATGTCATCGACATTCTTAATGTGTGCATATTGTAGATAGCTCGCATAAGGAGAAGCAGTATCAGGATCAACGATACGTTGGAAACTATAAACGAAGTCTTGTGCTGTTACAGGGTCACCGTTTGACCATTTAGCCCCTTCACGAATTTTAAACGTCCACTCTTTAAAATCTTTATTTTCCCAACTTACAGCTGAACCAGGTAAGATTTCACCATTAGGACCTACGACCGTTAAACCTTCAAAGAGATCACGCGCTAAAGCCGATTCAGGAACACCTTCAATTTTATGTGGATCTAGGGATTGAGGTTCAGAGCCATTATTACGGACTAACGTTTGTTTTTCTGCAAGTTCAACACCAGCAGGCACTGTAGCGGCAAAGCTGCTCGCTATCCCCCCTGTCATCAATCCAGCGGCAACACCTAAAGCAATCATGGTTTTATGAATGTGTTTACTCATTTTATCCGTTACTCCCATACCATATATTATGGTGACATTGTGGATTAATATGTTTACCCATTCGGTAAACTGTTTTTTTAATTATTTAATTACTATTTATTATCTTGATTTATATATAACCGTTTAATATCCATATTATCAAGAGGGTCTTTTCCTTTGAATCCACCAACCGAAGGTTTAATTAAACGCACACTGACCCGATAATAGACGGGAATAATCGCTGAATCTTGATCGAGTAGTGCTTCCGCCTGCTGATAGATTTGTTTACGACTGGCGTCATCTGGCGCGCTCAATGCCTTTTCTAACAAAGCATCGAATTTTGAGTTTTTATAAAATGCGGTGTTATTACTGCTATCTGACGACATAATATTTAAAAATGCCGATGGTTCATTATAATCAGCGCACCAAGTCACACGCACAACATCATAGTTACCATCATGGCGACTCTGTAACGACGTCTTCCATTCTTGATTTTGTAAACTTACCTCGGCTCCAATATTTTTTTTCCACATTGAAGCTGCGACGATAGCCTGCTGTTTATTTTGATCGGATGTGTTATACAGAAGTGAGAATTTCAGTGGATTTTGCGCATTGTAACCCGCTTCTTCCAAAAGAGCCTTTGCACGCTGGTAGCGTTTTTCATTACTCCAATTTGCCCACTCTGGTGGGGAAAAATCGCCATTATTAATGAAAGTAGGTGTAAAACCATAAGCAACAATTTGCCCTTGTGCCATTATTTTATTCGTAATGGTTTCCCTATCTAACCCGAGCTTTATCGCCTCTCGCACTCTCGGATCGGTAAATGGTGGTTTGCTATTATTAATCTCGTAGTAGAACGTACATAGGTAAGGACGAATATATAATTCGTTCGGCCGTTCTATTTGCATTTTTTTATAAAGAACAGGCGGAATTGCTGAATTACTGATATCAATTTCACCGCTACGATAACGGTTTACATCACTCACTTCTGAAGAAATAGCTAAAAATGTCGCTTCATCAATTTTACTGTTTTGATTATTCCAATACTGTGGATTACGCTTCAAAACAATCCGTTCATTGACAACCCATTTATCTAATACATAGGCTCCATTGCCGATAAAATTTTTGGGCTGAGTCCATTTATCGCCATATTTTTCAATCGCTTTTCTGTTTACGGGCTTCATCGCCGTGTGATTAAGCATATCGATAAAATAAGGTACTGGATGGGTCAACGTGACTTGCAAATGTTTCTCATCCAACGCTTTCACACCAAGAGACTCAATTGGCTTTTTACCTTTTAAAATTTCAGAAGCATTCTCAATATAGGCATTTTGCAAGTAACTTGAATAAGGAGAGCCTGTTTTAGGGTCGGCTAACCGCTGCCAGCTATACACAAAGTCTTGTGCAGTCACTGGTGTACCATCGCTCCACTTGGCATTATCTCTGAGAGTAAACACCCATGTAGTATAATTATCATTAGTCCAACTTTCGGCAACACCGGGTGTCACCTTACCATCCACATCCGTATAAACTAGCCCTTCAAGAAGATTAAGAATAATATTGCTCTCAGGGATCCCTTCGACTTTATGGGGGTCTAATGACGAAACCTCTGTGCCGTTATTAATGGTAATCGCTTGCTTAATCGACGCAGACACTGGATCTGCATTAGTGTGTAATGCAACTAAAAATATAGGTAGTGAATACAAACTCTTGGTAAAAAAATTCATTATCACCCTCAACGGTTATTTGGTTGCTACAACAAACTTCAGCATCCTATCTGGTTATTTTGTTTCGCGTCATACCCTGAAACTTAGAGTATTTCCCTTTGGATTAGTTTTAATAATCCACTTTTGGCCTCTCACATTTTTGTTACAAAATGTTAAAATTGTGTAATCACCCGCAAGCTAGACAAGCCTGTATTAAACTAAAAGCGTTATGATTTTATTGTATAAATAGATGATTATTCTGTTATTCATCTATTCGCACAATTGAGACTTGTTTAAACATATCATTAACATTGAATAAATTAAATAGCGCAAAAATTTACTTGGCTCACATTTCCTTACTTTTTATGCCTTATTTAGCAAAAAATGCGACATATTATTATAAGAAAAGGGAATTGAAATCAGCACAAAATAACAGCAGATTAGCAGGCAAAAGATAATCTATTTATGACTATCATTTAATAGAATAACACCATCATTTTTTATTAGTGATACCTATAAGTTAAAAAACGATAATGGTGTTTATTTGTTTGGCGTTTTTTTAATCGGAATATTATTACTAATGTAATAGACACTTATAGATCACCATATAATAGTGATCTATGAGCAAGAGAATTAGTATGTCAAAAAATGATTATAGAAGACCGGGAAATAATGCTTTAACCCCTGTAACAATAAACTCTATCCCCAGAGACATCAGAAGCAGTCCCATAATTCGCGTCACCACGTTAATCCCTGTTTGCCCTAAGTAGCGAACAAGCAATGATGCCGAGCGGAACAGTAACCAACAGCAAAATGCAAACACAATACTTGTCAGCGCCAGACCGATAAAGTTTTGCCAACCATGCCACCGAGATGACCAAACGATACAAGAGCTAATTGCCCCCGGTCCTGCCATTAGCGGTAATGCAAGTGGTACTACCCCGATACTATCTCGCACTGCTGTTTCTGTTTTCTCTTGTTTATTTTGTTTGTCTTCACCGATTTTCCCACTGATCATCGACATTGCAATCGTTACAATTAATATTCCACCCGCAATGCGGAATGAATCGATAGAAATACCAAATACTTGCAGAATTGAATCACCGATTAATAATGATGTACATAAAATGATAGCGACAGAAGTATTCGCTATCGTATTTGTTTTGTTACGCCCAGCGCTACTTTGATAATTAGTCATGCTAATAAACACAGGCAGAATTCCCACTGGGTTTACTAACGCAAAAAGACCAATAAAAAATTTTATATAGCCTGATAAATCAAGTAATCCTGCACTCACGCATCAGCACCTTTAAATAATCAGATTTAAGAAAATCACAGATAGTTAAAGTTTATCACTAAATAAATAAAATAGATTCTGCTAAGTTTTATTTTAGCGGTTACTGTTAGTTATTCGCTTAAACTTCATGCAAATAATATGATTTTTTAGCTCTTTTTATTCGTTATCAAAAAATATTGTGTCTAATTTCAACAAAAAACATGCATTCCCTCAAAATAGGCTTGCTGAAAGGAGTCAGCTTTGGATTTTTGTGATCTAAATCACATCAATAAACACAAATAATGCTAATCTATTCTTAACTGATAGAGGGAGTTAATTTAAGAAAAGTACGCTTTTCACCTTGTACTAAAAGCTTTTTAAGCCAATAAGCGGATAAATAAAATATGTTAATAAATATAAACTATAATTTATCTACTCAGTTTTTAGCGTTTTAATGTTTCAAGAAGCACTGCTCATTGGCTTAAAAAGTTTAACATTTATCAGGAGTAATCTCTATGTCAGTAACTAATGTTACCGAACTCAATGACCTCGTTGCTCGTGTCAAAAAAGCTCAGCGTGAATTCGCTAACTTCTCTCAAGAGCAAGTTGACCGCATTTTCCGCGCAGCAGCGCTTGCAGCAGCAGACGCACGGATCCCGCTCGCTAAACTTGCTGTAGAAGAATCAGGTATGGGTATTGTTGAAGATAAGGTGATCAAAAATCACTTTGCCTCTGAATATATTTATAATGCCTATAAAGACGAAAAAACCTGTGGCGTGCTTTCTGAAGACCCAACTTTTGGAACAATTACTATCGCTGAACCTATCGGTATTATCTGTGGTATCGTTCCAACCACTAACCCAACCTCAACCGCCATTTTTAAATCTTTAATTAGTTTAAAAACGCGTAATGCAATTATTTTTTCTCCGCACCCTCGCGCTAAAAATGCAACCAATAAAGCGGCAGAAATTGTTCTTAAAGCAGCTATCGAAGCTGGTGCACCGAAAGATATTATCGGTTGGATCGATGCACCATCGGTCGAATTATCTAATGCATTGATGCATCACGAGGATATCAACCTGATTTTAGCAACAGGTGGTCCTGGTATGGTGAAAGCGGCATACAGCTCCGGTAAACCTGCTATTGGTGTAGGCGCAGGTAATACACCGGTTGTTATCGATGAAACAGCCGATATCAAACGTGCTGTGGCGTCTATCTTGATGTCAAAAACCTTCGATAATGGCGTCATCTGTGCATCCGAGCAATCCGTTGTTGTCGTCGATGAAATTTATAATCAGGTTCGTGAACGCTTCGCGACCCACGGTGGCTATATACTGCAAGGTAAAGAGCTTAAAGCCGTTCAAGATGTTATTTTGAAAAATGGTAGTCTGAACGCAGCAATTGTTGGTCAAACTGCATATAAAATCGCTGAAATGGCCGGTGTTACTGTACCTGTAACCACGAAAATACTTATTGGTGAAGTCAAGGTGATTGCAGATTCAGAGCCATTTGCCCACGAAAAATTATCGCCACTCCTCGCCATGTATCGCGCTAAAAACTTTGAAGAGGCTGTAGACAAAGCCGAGCAATTAGTCGAAATGGGGGGTATCGGTCACACCTCTTGTCTATATACAGACCAAGATAACCAAGCTGAACGTGTTAATTACTTCGGCGTCAAAATGAAAACCGCGCGTATCCTCATTAATACGCCCGCTTCACAAGGGGGTATCGGTGACCTCTATAACTTTAAATTAGCGCCTTCTCTCACACTTGGTTGCGGTTCATGGGGTGGTAACTCAATCTCTGAAAACGTTGGACCAAAACATTTGATCAATACTAAAACCGTGGCGAAAAGAGCTGAAAATATGTTGTGGCATAAACTTCCTAACTCAATCTATTTCCGTCGCGGTTGTCTCCCTATTGCACTTGAAGAGATCGCAACGGATGGCGCAAAACGTGCATTTATCGTCACTGATGGCTATTTATTTAACAATGGCTATGTTGAAGAAGTGGTAAATGTACTGAAAAAACACCATATTGAAACCGACGTTTTCTTTGAGGTTGAAGCTGATCCTACATTAACGGTCGTCCGTAAAGGTGCCGCTCAAATGAACGCCTTTAAACCTGATGTCATTATTGCATTAGGTGGTGGCTCCCCAATGGACGCGGCCAAAATTATGTGGGTTATGTACGAACATCCAGAAACGCATTTTGAAGAATTAGCACTACGCTTTATGGATATCCGTAAACGTATTCACCGTTTCCCTAAAATGGGAGTAAAAGCAAAATTAGTTGCGATTACAACGACCTCAGGAACAGGCTCTGAAGTTACCCCATTTGCAGTGGTAACGGATGATAAAACAGGTCAAAAATACCCATTAGCGGACTATGCACTGACTCCAAATATGGCTATCGTCGATGCAAACCTTGTGATGAATATGCCGAAATCACTGACCGCATTTGGTGGTCTGGATGCTGTGACTCATGCGATGGAAGCCTATGTTTCTGTATTAGCGAATGAATACTCTGATGGTCAAGCATTACAAGCGCTTAGCTTATTAAAAGAGTACCTACCGACGAGTTATCATGAAGGGGCAACCAATCCTGTTGCAAGAGAGCGTGTCCATAACGCTGCAACCATCGCTGGGATTGCATTTGCAAACGCATTCTTAGGGGTTTGTCACTCAATGGCCCATAAATTAGGCTCTGAGTTCCACATACCACATGGATTAGCGAATGCCTTATTAATTAGTAACGTCGTTCGTTATAATGCTAACGATAACCCAACTAAACAAACGGCATTTAGCCAATATGACCGTCCACAAGCACGACGCCGTTATGCTGAAATAGCCGATCATTTAGGTTTAACAAAATCTAGCGACCGTACCGATGCTAAAATTGAAAAACTATTAGCATGGCTTGAGGAAATCAAAGCAGATTTAGGTATCCCTAAATCCATACGTGAAGCAGGTGTGCCTGAAGCAGACTTCTTAGCACGCGTTGATAAGCTCTCTGAGGATGCATTTGACGACCAATGTACCGGTGCAAACCCTCGCTATCCATTAATTTCTGAATTGAAACAGCTATTACTGGATTCCTATTATGGACGCGAATTCACTGAACAAACATCCACAACAACAGCAGCAAAAGTGGAAAAGAAAAGTTCAAAAAAATAGTTAGGTAGCTAATTAATAAGAGAGGCACTGATTTAAAACTCAGTGCCTCTCTTTTTTAATAAGGATAATAAATGATTATTATCCTTATAATTTTTATGGGAAAGTGACTTTCCCTATTACACGATTAACTTAAATCTACTTTTAATTGTTATACGCAATTAATTAAAGTGAATCGCTTTTTTGGGAATAATGCCTTGGTTCATTAACTTAGCCTGTTCGATGGCTTCTGTATAATGCTTACGGCAGACAGAAATATACTTCTCATTACCGCCTATATCGACCTGTGCCCCTTCGTAAAGAGGAATACCATCACTCCCTATCCTTAATACTTTATTGGCCTTACGGCCGCAATAACACACGGTTTTTAATTCAACTAATTTATCAGCCCAAGCTAATAAATATTGGCTTCCGACAAATAGTTCACCTGAAAAATCAGTTCTCAGCCCATAGCATAAAACAGGTATATCACTGTTATCGACAATATCGCATAACTCTTCAACTTGCTGTTTTGTTAAAAATTGACACTCATCAATTAAGACACAATGTACCTTTTTTGTGCTATTTTCATTTTTAATGACTTCCGCCATATTTGTGGTTGGCGTAAATAAAAGTGCATCCGCAGACAACCCAATACGCGATGAAACTTTACCCTGCGCAAAGCGATTATCGATTTCTGCCGTGAAAATCAGCGTACGCATCCCCCGCTCATTATAGTTATAAGAAGATTGCAACAAGGATGTCGATTTCCCTGCATTCATCGCAGAATAGTAAAAATATAGCTGAGCCATCAGCCTAGTTCCTCTAAATTAATAAACAAGATAATTTTACCATAAAACATGTCATTAGATTAACAGTCATCATCTGGAAGCACTTAAAAATACAGGCATCAAATAGAGATATCGCCATTGATTTTGCTAAATCTTACCAATAGTAATCACTCTTTTCCCTCTTAAAACAGGTAAAATATCGAACTATCATTGGTAAAAATATAGCGTGCTCCCTAAAACATAGTACTAATTTACTGTATCAAAAAAAGAAAATTTACGTTTAGTCTCTCTTATTTGCTTCATTATCATGCCACTAATAACCTGACGTATTCTCGATGCGCCCTTCAAATTATAATCAAAAAAATTTCCAGCTAATTGAATCCGTTTTTCATTAGTTTGGATATTGATAATAGTGGTATATATATATCAGTGAAAAGTTAATATTTCTTTTGTAAAAAAATTGCTTTTACTAAAGATAACTTTTAAACTAATAGTGCAAATTAGCTATTGCAGAAAATAAAATAGCATTCTATTATTAGTGTACACAGGCCAACAATTAAATTTGAGACCAGGAAAATGAGCGAATCTTTAAAAGCATTAAATAACATCCGTACTCTTCGTGCTCAAGCAAGAGAAATTGCTTTAGAATCACTGGAAGAAATGCTGGAAAAATTAACTGTCGTTGTTGAAGAACGTCGTGAAGAAGAAAATCAAGTTCGTGCAGAGCAAGAAGAAAAGAACCGTAAGCTAGAAAACTTCCGTCAAATGGCAGAAGAGCAAGGTATTGATCTGAACGAACTGGTTCAAATTTTAGATACAGGTAAAGGCTCAAGCACTCGTGCTAAACGTGCTGCTCGCCCAGCTAAATATAAATACGTTGATGAAAATGGCGAAACTAAAACTTGGACTGGCCAGGGTCGTACCCCAGCAGTTATCAAAACCGCCATTGAAGAACAAGGTAAATCTTTAGACGATTTCCTAATCTAAGATCCATAACCTTATTCCCCAAAAACACCCTTATATAAGGGTGTTTTTTTTATCCTACGTTTAAGTTTTATTATCACTTATGCCGCTATTAGCCATTAAATTGTTAATCCCCTCCTGCTCCAAGGATAAGCAATCCTCTTTCGCTCGTTTTAGTCATCCTTTTATCTGCTAGTCATTTATTAATATTATTTAAATTTAAGCCATCGCTAAAAGTAAAGTTATGTAATCCTACTCAAACTTTTTAAGCATACGATTGAATAATAAAACTTATACGATACAAAAAAAATTGATGTATTTTTCTTCTAAATACGTAAATTAAATTAAGCAATAATTTACATTAATTGATACTTAACTATTGAAAAGCTACAAGGCGCACAAACAAAAAAAGCTAACATCTAGAGTTAGCTTTTATAAATCATCATAAGAAGAAACTGTTTATTTTTCTGCTTTAGAACTGTTCAATTTATTCGATATGGTTTGGATCCACTCAGAAAAATCTTCCCCTAATGAATCATGTTGCATACCATATTCTACGAATGCTTTCATATAACCTAGCTTATTACCACAGTCATGACTTTTACCACATAGATGGTACGCCTCTACAGGAGACTTATTTTCCATCATAATCGCAATAGCATCGGTTAATTGAATTTCATCCCCTGCCCCTGGTGCTGTTTTTGCTAGTGCATCCCAAATTTTTTCCGATAATACATAGCGGCCAACAATCGACAGATTTGATGGTGCTTCTTCTTTCTTCGGTTTTTCTACCATGCGGCTAATCGGTTTGCTTTCACCAGGAAGCAACGTTGCACCATTACAATCTACAATCCCATAATTAGAAACTTCATCTTCAGGAACGGGCTCAACCAAAATTTGGCTTGCTCCCGTTTCTTCAAAATGGGCCAGCATTTCGCTCAAATTAAACTTGGTTAAATCGGTGCTATAACGATCTAAAATAACATCGGGCAGAATAACCGCAAAAGGCTCATTCCCCACAAGAGGCTTAGCACATAAAATCGCATGGCCTAAGCCTTTAGCAATACCTTGACGCGTTTGCATGATAGTTACGTGACTTGGGCAGATAGATTGCACTTCATCGAGTAATTGACGCTTAACACGAGCTTCTAAAATTGCCTCAAGCTCGAAACTCGTATCGAAGTGGTTTTCAATCGAGTTTTTTGATGAATGAGTCACTAAAACAATTTCATTAATACCAGCAGCGATACACTCATTAACAACATACTGAATTAAAGGTTTATCAACGAGTGGTAACATCTCTTTGGGAATTGCTTTAGTCGCGGGTAACATACGAGTGCCAAGACCTGCGACAGGGATTACTGCCTTGCGTACCTTTCTATTTGTCATTTTAGTCATAACTCCAGAATTCTCCTAAGCACCCAAACTCTTTATATAATCAACAGTAATAAAGGTGCGTTTTTAGTGCGAGGCAGTATAACAGGAATAATTTTTGGATAAATAGTACAAAGCCCTAATTAGAGCCAATATGACACTTACTGGAGTAAATTTAAACAAAACTTAAGATTCAGGATTAAACATTAATTTAATATTTTGGTGGTTATTCCAAATTCGACATTGCCAAAATGTCCCTCGTACATCGAGATGATTGGAGGGTTGATGTTTTAAAGTTCCCAATGGAACACTCCTAGATAAGCTATATTGAGCATTCTCTGTTGCAACTTCCGCTTCTAACCCTCCACTAGCCAGAATAATCGCTTTATTACGCGTATTGAAGTACCCCAGTAATATCGGAAATTGCCCACTAAATCCGGAATCCTCTAATAAATAATTTATTTGATTAATAATTTTATCGATATTAGGTAGTTTTTTATCTGGAAAACTTACCGCATTTTTTAATAAATCGTTAAATACAACACGGATCAAGAACGCTGCCATAATTCCCTCCTGTGGAGAGCGTTCTATATCAAGGCAATAAAAACCAATTTGAGTATCTGATATTGGTGCGAGATCAAGAAGTAGCCCGAACCGGTTAATTTCATTTAATTGACGGTAATTAACGCGATAGCCATTAATCACTTGATTTATAGGTGGCTGCAATTGCTTTAACACTGGCGTGATATCTTGGTTATCATAGTTTATCAGTGTGGGTTGTAACCTATTAACAACTTGATCGTTGTATTGCTCAGGATACAGGTTACTCTGAATAGTAACTTTCAACTCCTCTAAATTTTTTATTGGTTTCAATAAAGCATCTTTTGCACCTAACCGTAGCATACGGTCAAGCTGCGTGAAATCTGTTGTTGCAGAGATGACAATAACAGGGATGTGAATATTTCGTGTGACCAACTCTGCCATAAAATCTTCACCACTCATGACAGGCATATTCAAGTCACACAAAATCACATCAGGGTTAAGGTTTTCTTCGGTGAGACGTATTAATGCACTCTGACCATTATCCGCGACAAAGACTTGCATCCCCTGAGCATGTAAGTACCCTTCTAACATTGAACGAAAAACTTTTTCATCTTCAACGATGAGTATCTTTTTATTTTTCATATTTAACCTACTTCTAGCTTTCATCGGTTATTTACTACCAATACTATTATTCATATGACAAAATCATTGTACTGTCATTTTTAAAGTATAGTTATTTTTATACCTTATACTTATTTTTATAGAGTAGAAGATGGAACAATCCCTAAACAACTGTTGTTTTTGTGGCAATTCACTCCCTTTTAGCCAATGCTGCCAACCTTATCTCGATAATCAGGCAATCCCGGAAACACCCGAGCAGTTGATGCGCTCTCGCTATAGTGCTTATGTGACAAAAAATGCCGATTACCTTATCGCAACTTGGCATCCTGATTGTCATGCCAATAACTGGCGTGAAGAAATAGAACAAAGCTTCTTACAGACACAATGGCTTTCTCTTCGTGTCATTAGTTCTTCTTATGCTAAAAATAGCGATGAAGGTTATGTGGAATTTTCAACTTGCTTTATTGATGAAAAAGCTGATCATAAACAGCTTATTCATGAACGTTCCCGTTTTCTGCGTATAGAAAAACGTTGGTATTACATAGATGGTATTACACCTAAAACAGGTCGAAATGATCTATGTCCATGTGGTTCCGGCAAAAAATTCAAAAAATGCTGTAACAATCATTAGTGGTCATGTTTTACCCATCGTAACGGAAATGCATAATGTATCGTTTGCTTATGTGCGCTCTAAGCCCTTCAAGCTACTGCTAAAACGATGCGCGAAAACATCTATTTATCGGATAGATGCAAGCCCTGTTTGCGCTATTTACAGTCACTTGAAGTATGATGAGTATGTAAGCTTTGTAAGTTAAGGATCAGACACTTCCATGCAACAAAAGAATGTACAAAAAAAAGTCCTTCGCACCATTTGTCCTGATGCAAAAGGCTTGATCGCAAAAATCACCAATATTTGTTACAAACACCAGCTCAATATCGTACAGAATAATGAATTTGTTGATCACCGCACTGGTCGCTTCTTTATGCGTACAGAGCTTGAGGGGATTTTTAATGATGAAACCCTACTCGCTGATCTCGATGACGCTCTACCGGCGGGTTCAAAACGTGAATTAAATTCATCAGGCCGTCGCCGTATTGTCGTTATGGTCACCAAGGAAGCTCACTGTCTAGGTGACTTATTGATGAAGAGTGCATACGATGGTTTAGATGTAGAAATTGCGGCAGTTATCGGTAACCATGACACATTGAAAGGCCTTGTCGAACAATTCGGTATTCCTTTCCACCATATTAGCCATGAAGGTCTAACGCGTGAACAGCATGATGAAAAAATGATTGCGCAAATTGACCAATATCAACCTGATTATGTGGTCTTAGCAAAATACATGCGTGTATTAACCCCAGCGTTTGTACAGCATTATCCGAACCAAATCATTAATATTCACCACTCATTCTTGCCTGCATTCATTGGTGCCCGTCCATATCATCAGGCATATGAACGGGGCGTTAAGATCATTGGTGCGACGGCTCATTTTGTTAATGATAATCTTGATGAAGGCCCTATCATTACGCAAAACGTTATTAATGTAGACCACACCTTCACAGCCGATGATATGATGCGCGCAGGTAGGGATGTTGAAAAAAATGTCCTTAGCCACGCATTATATTGGGTATTAGCTCAACGTGTTTTTGTTTACGGAAACCGTACTATTATCTTGTAATACGAATATTTGCTGTTTAAATATGCATGAAGCGCAAAAAAACAGCATTTGAACAGCTTTTAAAAAATTAATACTTTACAGGGGCGCGTCATTTGATATGATGCCGCCCGCTGTCAACGAATACAGCAACTCAAAATCTGGTGGGATACCCAAGCGGCCAAAGGGAGCAGACTGTAAATCTGCCGTCACAGACTTCGAAGGTTCGAATCCTTCTCCCACCACCATTCAAGCGTTCCCTTCACCTAAAGTATCAATTGTGTCTATAAATCGATTTAACACACTAGAGTGTGACTTAGACTTATAAACATAGCAGCAGCAATCCTCAATAATTGAATTTAACGGAATATAGTTAAGCAACTTATCATTCACGTCATTTTCAGGGTAGTAATCAATAATTGCAATAAAATCACCAACTTGAAGAAAACTCTGGCAGTTACCAATATTATCCATTTGCCGAATACTGGCCTTATTACCTTCTAGTTCAACCTGATTAAGCAGCTCCCCCATTAAACTGCTCTTATAAAATGCAGGATCACACAGCCATGTGCATTGCCTTAATAGCGCCATAATATTGTAATGATATTTTTCATATAATTCATTACGACAATAAATCCCTAATGATGCATTCTCTATTTTTCTTTGTAAGGAAAAACGCTCACTGACGACAGGTTGAGAACTTAAAATAACCGTATTACCATCGTAATCAACAATTTCATCAACCTCCTCATAATTAAACCTCAATATATTAATTTGAACATTATTTTTATTTGCTGCCTGATAAAGGTGAATAAGAAAATTTTCTTTCCCCCAGTCATAATAAATATTGGCTTCATTGACAATATAACCTGTAAAATGTTTCTTAGTTATTTCCTTCTCTTGTAAGTAAAGATCACGTAAGTCATTATATAACTCTTGACCATCCTTAGTTAAAGTCATACCAAACTTTTCTCGTTTAAATAGGCGTTTTCCTAAGCTTGTTTCAAAGTCTTTAATTGACTTAGCAATTGGTGGCGTCGTTCGGTTCATTACCCTAGCAGCCTTACTCAATGAGCCATTTTCAACAACTGCCATAAATGCCTCTAATTTTCTTGAAAAGAACATATCTATGACCCCATTCTGTTTATTAAACATGCAAAATTCAACATTATTAATCATTAAAAACAATATGTTGAATAGCCCATCACTTGACATATCAGATGAAAATTTTAATTTAATTTTTCATTGAATGAGTAACAATTTTTCATAAAACTATTTTTATATTTTCCAATAATGCAAAGCAATATATTATACTGTTTCATTTCATTATTTTTTATGACTCGACTATTAAATCACATTAAATATAAATCACCAATTTGAAATCAGTGAACATATTTTTCATTAATTGTATAACTAATAATCTTATTTAAATTTTAAGATAAAACATTACGATTATAATTAGAGCTATAAATATTCATTAAGCATAATTCAATTTATATTTAAATAGTTATTTAATAGTTACAGTCTAGTCATCATCTGTTAGAATCTCGATGTACAGACAAAAATCTAATAGGTGATAAAAGACCATGAAATTTATCTCTTTCAACATAAATGGCCTCCGCGCTCGCCCACACCAATTGGCAGCTATCATTGATAAGCATCAGCCAGAGGTGATAGGTCTACAGGAAACCAAAGTTCACGACGAAATGTTTCCTTACGATGACGTTAGCAAGTTAGGCTATCATGTATTTTATCATGGTCAAAAAGCACACTATGGCGTCGCTCTCCTGACTAAAAATAAGCCTGTTGCAGTTCGAAAAGGCTTTCCTACCGACGATGATGATGCACAACGCCGGATCATCATGGCAGATATTGAAACCAATCATGGTTTATTAACTGTCGTAAATGGCTATTTTCCTCAAGGCGAAAGCCGTGAACACCCAGTAAAATTCCCTGCTAAAGAGAAATTTTACCAAGACTTACAAGACTATATTACATCAACCCAGACCCCTCAATCACAACTATTGATCATGGGTGATATGAATATTAGTCCAACTGATCTGGATATTGGTATTGGCGAAGCGAACCGTAAACGCTGGCTAAAAACAGGTAAATGCTCATTTTTACCCGAAGAGCGCGCATGGATGGAACGACTGCTAAATTGGGGGCTTGTCGATACTTATCGCGCAATGAACCCTGACGTGGATGATTGTTACTCGTGGTTTGACTACCGTTCAAAAGGTTTTGATGATAACAGAGGCTTACGTATAGATTTACTCTTAGCGTCTACGGCTCTTTCTACACGTTGTGTGGCAACAGGGATTGACTACGAAATACGGGGAATGGAAAAACCTTCAGATCATGCCCCCGTTTGGGCCGAGTTTGATTTAACCAAAGGCTAACTGCTCTTTTTTGTTCGATAGGGAAGATTTTCCCTATCGACCTCTCCGATAACCATCAAATGACTCACACTCACTAGTAGACTACTCTTGCTCACTTTTTTTCGGTTTTTTCGCCGATTTTGCGGGCTTTTTAGTCGTTTTATTCTTTGTGACAGGCGGTAACTCTCGAAATGCTCGTAAGTTAGTAAACTGACGGGCGTGATGAATAAGCTGCGTTAATGTCGCACTAAGCGGATTCATAAAATCAATATAACGCGTTTGTTTTTCACTGATTTGCGTCAAAATAGATTCCCAATGCGCCGTCATATCTGGCAATGTGGCCATATCAGGCAATACATGAATTAACGCTCTACCCGCTGGGGTTGAGTGAATATAGCGACCTTTTTTATATAAAAACTGACGCTTAAATAGCAGATCAATAATACCTGCTCGCGTCGCTTCAGTGCCTAACCCATCAGTTTCACGCAATACCTTTTTTAAGGCTTTATCTTGAACAAAACGCGCAATCCCCGTCATCGCGGATAATAGTGTCGCATCCGTAAAAGGCCTTGGGGGTTGCGTTTGTTTTTCAAGCACTTCGCCTTTTTCACACAGTAACTCATCCCCCTTAGCAACAACCGGTAATGGGCTACCGTCATTTTCAGCATCGCGCTCTTTACTGCCTAATACGACTCGCCAACCCGCTTCCGCTAAAAAACGCGCTTTCGCAATAAACTTGCCCTTTTCAATGTCAAGCTCAATCGTACATTTACGGTAAACGGCATCCGACATAAATTGAATGATATATTGACGGGCGATCAGTTGATAAATATTGGCTTCATGCTCCGTTAGTTTTACTGATACGGCTTTTGCGGTTGGAATAATAGCATGGTGAGCATCCACTTTTTTATCGTCCCAGCAGCGATTTTTTTTATCTAATTCAGGTAATTCAAACTGAGTTAATTCAGGTTGATGTACTGAAATCGCATTCAACACAGAATGACGTCCAGCAAAATGCTCATCCGGTAAATAACGGCTATCTGAACGTGGATACGTGATCAATTTATGAGTTTCGTATAAACGCTGGCAGATATCTAAAACTTCTTGAGCGCTTAGCCCAAACTTTTTAGCAGCTTCAATTTGTAGTGCAGAAAGGGAGAATGGTAATGGCGCAATTTCAGATTCGCGTTTGTCCTGATACTGCGTAACAAAAGCAGGCTTCCCTGTAATACGCGACACCACATGTTCAGCAAGAGGACGATGAAATAAACGCCCTTCTTCATCTTGATAATCAATACAAGATTCACTTGGTTGCCAAGTAGCCACAAAACGTTCATTTTCTGGCGTCACAATATGGGCGCGTACCTCAAAATAATCTTTAGGTACAAAGTTTTCAATATCTTCATCACGGCGAACAACAAGGCCTAATACAGGGGTCTGTACTCTCCCTACTGATAATACGCCTTGATACCCGCCACGTTGCCCCAACAATGTGTAGGCACGCGTCATGTTAATACCGTATAGCCAATCCGCTCTTGCTCTTGCTAATGCCGAAACGCATAAAGGAATAAACTCTCGGTTTTCACGTAACCGTTCGATGGCTCTTTCAACGGCTTGAGGGTTAAGGTCATTGATTAAACAACGTTTGACTTGCTTTCTTTTCTCATCAGAAAGCTTCAAAAAATCTAATACCTCATCCACCAGCAGTTGCCCTTCTCTATCAGGGTCTCCGGCATGAACGACTTCCGTTGCCTGTTTGAGAAGGGAATCAATCGTTTTAAGCTGCTTTGTCACTGCGGAACGTGGTTTTAACAACCACTTTTCAGGAATGATCGGCAGATCTTGCAGATTCCAGCGCGCATACCGAGGCTCATACGCATCTGGCTCAGCTTGTTCCAATAAGTGGCCTATACACCATGTCACTATTTGGTCATCACCGCACTGGATAAAACCATCCCCTCTCTTATGAGGTTTTGGCAACACATCCGCTATTGCCCTAGCGAGGCTGGGCTTTTCCGCAATAAACAAACGCATGAATTAATCTATCACTTCAATTAAAGGTACATTTTCCCGATGGGGTAATAATTTGCCGATAGACTGTAACAAAACACCTTGCTGCTGTGCAATGTCTTTAATTTTAGCGACCTCAGAAGGTTCTACTGCTATCAGTAAACCACCCGATGTTTGTGGATCGCATAATAATTTGCGTTGAGCCTCTGTCATCGGCCCAATAAGATGCCCATAACTTTCAAAGTTGCGTTGGGTTCCCCCAGGTACACAACCGGCATCGATATAATGTTCAACATTTGCAAGTTTCGGTACTCGGCTAAAGGATATTTCTGCTCGTACCTTTGAGCCTTGACAAATTTCACTCAAATGCCCAAGTAGACCAAAACCCGTCACATCAGTCATTGCAGTCACGCCCGGTAACGGTGCAACAACAGCTCCCAGTTTATTCAACTGACACATTGTTTGTGCCGCAAGATTTTGGTGCTCTTCGGCTAATAACCCTTTTTTCTCTGCAGTCGTTAATACGCCAATGCCCAGCGGCTTAGTCAGAAAAAGTTCACAACCTGCTGTTGCTGCACTATTTTTCTTCACATGCTCTGTATTTACCACCCCAGTTACCGCTAAACCAAAAATCGGTTCTGGTGCGTCAATAGAGTGACCACCTGCAAGCGTAATCCCTGCATCGGCACAAGCCGCTCTCCCTCCTTCAATGACTTCTCTTGCCACTTCGGGAGATAGTTTCGCAATAGGCCACCCTAAAATAGCAATTGCCATAATGGGTTTACCGCCCATAGCAAACACATCACTAATCGCATTAGTCGCCGCGATACGACCAAATTCATATGGTGAATCAACAATGGGCATAAAAAAATCTGTCGTACTGATAATCCCTATGCCATTGCCTAAATCATAAACAGCCGCATCATCTTTTGTTTCGTTACCTACAAGCAGATGAGGATCATGAAATTTGGCCTGCTCTGTATGAAGGATTTGTTCCAAAACTTTTGGGGCAATTTTGCAACCACAACCTGCACCATGGCTATACTGTGTTAATCTAATTTTTTCCATTACGCTCGGCCTTATCAATTAAAAGTAAGAAACAAATTCTTGCATATCAGGGATCTGTACTTTTGCAGGTGCTTTCAGTTCAGGCGTACCTAAATATAAAAAGCCCACAATGCGATCTGTCGGTGCACAACCTAATCCTTCACGCACAACCGCATCTTCCGTCCAAGAACCTGAACGCCAAATTCCCCCAAACCCTTGGGCAACCGCCGCCATTTGCATCGCTTGTACCGTACAACCAGCAGCAACAACTTGTTCCCACTCAGGTACTTTAGGGTGTGCTTGAGTCTTCGCGATAACTGTAATAATCAAAGGTGCTCTAAACGGGGCATTACGCGCTTTCTCTTCCACTTCCGGCCCTAAGTTGCCCTCTTTCGCTGCTTTTTCAAGTAATTGGCTAAAGCGATTTAACCCTTCGCCTTGCATCACAATAAAATGCCAAGGCCGTAAAGCACCATGATCAGGAGCACGCATACCTGCCGCTAAAATATTTTGCAATTCATCGCCTTGTGGTGCTGGGGTTGTTAGCCGTGAAGCTGAACGGCGGTTCAATAAAAGGGTTAAAGCATCCATATTCCTCTCCGATTCAGAGTAAACTGATATAATAGTCATTCAAACAAGCAATCATTATTGCGCTGATTAATGATTAAATACCCCAACCAGGGTTAGGTACTCAGCTTAAAAACTTATCATTCATCTTATTCGCTAACGAGTACCATGGTGTTATATTGATTAATTGATTGAATTATATCATTTGTGTATGTTGAAAAATATCATCACGACATTGTACAACGCTCCAAAGCGTATTGTTATGAATAAAAATATTATTCATTTGCAGACAACTGTTTTTATTTCGTTAAGATAACAAGTGCAAATTCGTGTGTCGGAGAAATTATGCGTCAAACATGGAAAATCATCGCCACTGTATTTAAATTCAGTTGGCGAATACTAAATTTTATTCGGGAATTGGTTTTCAACACTATTTTTCTTATATTGTGTTTTTTAGTTATTGGTTCGATAGCGCTATATCAATCCGATTCTAAACCTGACCAGAACTATTTTGGTGCACTTTATGTTGACTTACAGGGTATTGTCGTTGATCAGGTCTCAACCCCCGATCCTTTTGGCCGCATGAGTCGTGAGTTATTGGGAACCCCTAACAACCGCATGCAAGAAAACTCACTATTTGACATTGTCGATACCATTCGTAGTGCAGCAACCGATGATCGTATTACTGGCATGGTATTACGTTTAGATAACCTCGTTAGTGCAGATCAGCCTTCCCTAAACTTTATCGGGAAAGCGATTACTGAATTCAAAGAGTCTGGAAAACCTATCTATGCTGTTGGCGATAGTTTTAGTCAGTCTCAATATTATTTAGCCAGTTACGCTGATCATATTTTTCTATCCCCTCAAGGTATGGTGGGGATCCAAGGCTTTTCAACAAACACCCTTTACTACAAATCCTTGTTAGAAAAATTAAAAGTCAGTAGCCATATTTTCCGTGTGGGGACTTATAAATCTGCTGTTGAACCGCTAATGCGAGACAATATGTCACCAGAAGCACGCCAAGCGACTAAACAGTGGCTAGATGCGTTATGGAATAACTATCTTGATACACTAGCCAAAAACCGCCAAACCACTGCGAAAGGTATCTTCCCTGGGGCAGATGTGTTACTTAGTAAGTTACGTGCCTCCGGTGGTGATAACGCAAAATACGCATTAAATCAAAAATTAGTTGATAAGATTTATACGCGTGAGCAAGCAGAAAATGTGCTTAAAAATCAATTTGGCTGGAATAAACAAGAGAAGCATTTCAATTACATCAGTATTTATGATTATTCAGGTAAGCTGACCAGCACAACTGGCTCTGAAACATCAGCCACAGCGGGTAATATTGCCGTTATCATCGTTCAGGGCGCTATCATGGATGGCCCTCAATCTCCGGGTATTGCAAGTGGTGATTTAATTAGCTCACAAATTCGCGAAGCCCGTTTGAACGAAAATATTAAAGCAATCATCTTACGCGTTAATAGCCCTGGTGGTAGCGTAACGGCTTCTGATCTTATCCGCAACGAACTCGCGTCTGCACGTGCTGCGGGTAAACCCGTCGTCGTTTCAATGGGCGGCATGGCTGCATCTGGCGGCTATTGGGTTTCAACCCCTGCGAACTATATTGTGGCAAGCCCGAATACGATTACGGGTTCGATAGGCATCTTTGGCGTAATCAATACCTTTGAAAATGCCTTAGATTCTGTCGGAGTGTATACTGACGGTGTATCAACCACCCCACTTGCCGATATCTCTGCAACCAAAGGAATTAGCCCTGAATTTTCCGATATGATGCAAATTACTATCGAAAATGGTTATAAAACCTTTATAGGTTTAGTCGCGAAGTCACGTAATAAAACGCCAGAAGAAATTGATAAAATCGCCCAAGGCCGTGTTTGGATTGGCAGTGACGCGAAAAAAATTGGCTTAGTCGACCAATTAGGGGATTTCGATGATGCCGTGACTAAAGCGGCTGAATTAGCCAAACTCAATGACGTCTCATTAGATTGGATGCAACCTGAGTTGTCATTTATGGATCAGTTAATTTTAGAACTCAGTAGCACTGCCCAAGCAGTGATGCCTGACGTTCTACAGGTCTTCTTACCAGAAGCTGTTGCTACCGACATTCGTCAACAGGCACAATTCTTCTTAAAAATGAACGATCCTCAAAATCGTTACGCATTCTGTTTAAATTGCGCCGAAATTAACTAACTTCCCTGATCCCCTTTAGCACACCTAAAGGGGATCCCTCTATTTATCTTGCCTCTCCTCTCGCAAATCCCACTTAAACAGTAGATAACAATAATTAAATGAGTCAAAATTGTTATATCTTCATATAAAACAAAGGATAGTAATAGCTGCTTATATTGTTATTCATGCTATTCGTCGAACATTAGGTAACTCAATGCAGAAGAAATCGATTTATGTTGTGTATACTGGCGGAACCATTGGTATGCGCCACTCCCCACAAGGTTATATTCCAGTTTCAGGGCACCTTCAGGCCCAATTAGCTAAAATGCCCGAGTTCCATCGCCCTGAAATGCCTGAGTTTACCATCAAAGAACACCAGCCTTTAATCGACTCCTCTGATATTACGCCAGAAGATTGGCAAATCATTGCCGATGATATCAGTGAAAACTATGCGCTGTATGATGGCTTTGTTATCTTACATGGCACTGACACAATGGCTTATACGGCATCAGCATTATCATTTATGCTAGAGAACCTACGTAAGCCTGTAATTGTGACAGGGTCACAAATCCCCTTAGAGGCATTGCGTTCAGACGGCCAAACTAATCTACTTAATGCCTTATATCTCGCTGCGAATTACCCCATTAATGAGGTCGGTTTGTTCTTTAACAATAAACTGTATCGAGGAAACCGCACCGTAAAATCGCATGCCGATGGTTTCGATGCGTTCACTTCCCCCAACTGTCCACCATTAATGGAAGCAGGTATTCATATTCGTACTTTTAATACCTGCCCAGCCCCAATCGGTGTTGGCCCATTAATCTGCCACCGGATCACACCACAACCGATTGGTGTCGTTATGCTCTATCCCGGACTGTCTATTGAAATTGTACGTAACATACTCCAACAACCTGTAAAAGCTCTGATTTTACGCTCCTATGGTGTCGGAAATGCCCCACAACGCCCTGAATTACTGAAAATTCTCCATGATGCTACAAACCGAGGCATTATTGTGGTAAATCTGACACAGTGCATTTCAGGTCGAGTCAATATGGAAGGCTATGCGACAGGACATGCACTTGCCGAGGCAGGCGTTATCAGTGGATTTGATATGACATTTGAAGCTGCATTGAGTAAGTTACATTACTTACTTAGTCAAGAATATACACCGGCACATGTTCGGGAATTAATGCAACATAATCTTAGAGGTGAACTCAGCTATGCCGATGAATAAGCCAAATGAGGATTTAGTTAAATCCGCTTTACTGTTAGTTGATCTACAAAATGATTTTTGTACAGGTGGTGCCCTTGCTGTCGCCGATAGTGAAACGGTAATAAAAACAGCGAATAAGGCGATAGAGCTATGCCAACGACAAAATATTCCGATTATCGCTAGTCAAGACTGGCACCCCGCTAATCACCTGAGCTTTGCTGTTAATTCAGGAACACAAGTTGGTGACATTGGTACGCTTAATGGCATTCCCCAAGTGTGGTGGCCCGTTCATTGCGTTCAAGGGGAAGTTGGCGCTGAGTTTCATCCGGAACTCAACCGAGATGCCATTTGTGAAGTTTTTACGAAGGGTGAAAATCCGCAAGTAGACAGCTACAGTGCTTTTTTCGACAATGATAAAGTAAGCCAGACGCGATTACACGCTTGGTTACAAGAGCAACAAATTACCCAATTATTCATTATGGGGATAGCGACCGATTATTGTGTCAAATTCACGGTACTTGATGCGTTAAAGCTGGGATATAACGTTGATGTACTTACCGATGGTTGCCGAGGCGTAAATTTATCCGCAATGGATAGTGAACTCGCATTAGCCGAGATGTCACAAAAAGGGGCGACCCTACTCACCACCGATTCTCTGCAATAATTAACAACGACGTACCTTGCCCTTTTAAGGCAAGGTATTGGCTAGTCGCTAACACTATTGGTTGTTTGACATAGATTGAATAAAAAGCACACGCGAGTACCTCTCCCCCATATCCATGTTTTATCAACGCTGATTGCGCCATTTTCAACCACGGCGACAAGGCACACTGTTCATTTCGTTTTTCTGTATGCCTAGCGTGTTATTTCGCCTGTCGCCTGCCTCTAATTGCGATTATTCGTCTTTATTTTGTGGCTTCAAGGTTGCCAACATTTCCCCTTGAAACATCGATTTAAGTTCCTGCTTACTTTTCATCGTGATCTGCCCATCCGTACCAATGGTCATATGTTCAGGATCATGATTATGACGAGACTGCCATAACATCACCATCTGTAAGCTATGCTCTTTTTGCTCAGGGGTTAATGCGACACCATCAGGCCATTTTCCTAATTCAACGGCTGTCACCAAACGCTGATAAATTTCAGGGGTCATCACTGATAACAGTTGCTCTAATTGCTCTGGCTCTAAATTTACACTCACTTCACAACTCCTTCAAAGAGACCCAGTTAGTAGTTCATTTGACATATTATCTATTTCAACTTAGCTGAATCGATATTGCTTAATTTAGTTTTCAGCGTCAGCTAGCTTCAGCACCCTATCCACGGGTCTTTTCGCCAGTTTTCTCATCGATAAAACTTAATGATGCTGAATTAATGCAGTAACGTTGCCCCGTTGGTTGTGGACCATCAGGAAACACATGTCCTAAGTGGGCATTACAATTTTGACAACGCACTTCAATCCGATGCATTCCATGGGAGAAATCTTCGATATACTTAATCGCATCTTCAGTCATTGGTTGATAAAAACTCGGCCACCCGCACCCTGCATCAAATTTAGTGTCTGATAGAAAAAGTGGTGTACCACAACACAGGCATTCATACACCCCATCTTTACGATTATGCAATAACACACCAGTGAACGGACGCTCGGTCCCTGCCTGCTGAGTGACATATTGCTGAATATCATTTAGCTCCGAGATATCAATCGGTTGCTTACTTTTATCTGTCATATCAAACCCAAATATTGAAATAACTGAGTGGTATTAAGCTAAGAATACCCCCATTTGGTGCAACAAAAAATTAACAACACGTTTTATAAAGATATTCTAAACTAATTAACATAGTGCTTTGTGTTTTGATTTGTGACGAGTTTCACATATATCACTGATAGCAGGTTTCATTATCCCGCACAATCCCGATAATACGTGCGGATGTATTTGCCTCTAAAGTGGCTGACAAGTAAGCAATTAGTGCGAGTTGTTTTGATTTTTTTCAATAATTGACACGATTCCGCTTGACGGCTGGCAAGGTTTTGGTAACTTTAACTACAACTTAATTCACGAATAAATAGCTGGTGGAAATACTATGACTATCAAAGTAGGTATTAATGGTTTTGGTCGTATTGGCCGTATCGTTTTCCGTGCTGCACAAGAGCGTTCTGATATCGAAATCGTTGCTATCAACGACCTGCTCGATGCAGACTATATGGCATACATGCTGAAATATGACTCTACTCACGGTCGTTTCAACGGTACTGTTGAAGTTAAAGATGGTCACCTAGTTGTAAATGGCAAAAAAATTCGCGTCACTGCAGAGAAAGATCCTGCAAACCTGAAGTGGAACGAAGTTGGTGTTGACGTTGTTGCAGAAGCAACAGGTATCTTCTTAACTGATGAAACTGCACGTAAACACATCCAAGCAGGCGCGAAAAAAGTTGTTCTGACTGGCCCTTCAAAAGACGACACGCCAATGTTCGTTATGGGTGTTAACCATAAGAGCTATGCAGGTCAAGAAATCGTTTCTAACGCTTCTTGTACAACTAACTGCTTGGCACCTCTGGCTAAAGTTATCAATGACAAATTCGGCATTATCGAAGGTCTGATGACGACTGTTCACGCAACAACAGCAACTCAAAAAACTGTTGATGGTCCTTCTCACAAAGACTGGCGTGGTGGTCGTGGTGCTTCTCAAAACATCATCCCATCTTCAACTGGTGCTGCTAAAGCGGTAGGTAAAGTTATTCCTGAGTTGAATGGCAAACTGACTGGTATGTCTTTCCGTGTTCCTACTCCAAACGTTTCAGTTGTTGACTTAACTGTACGTATGGAAAAACCAGCCACTTACGCTCAAATCTGTGACGCTATCAAAGAAGCGGCTGCGGGCGAGCTGAAAGGTGTTCTGGGTTACACTGAAGATGACGTTGTATCAACTGACTTCAACGGTGAAAAACTGACTTCAGTATTCGATGCTAAAGCAGGTATCGCACTGAACGACAACTTTGTAAAACTGGTTTCTTGGTATGACAACGAAACAGGTTATTCAAACAAAGTTCTAGACCTGATCGCTCACATCTCTAAATAAGAGTTATTAGCGTTTTATGGTTAATTTGAGCCGCCTTTAGGCGGCTCTTTTGCTTTTATTCGCTCCTAAATTGTCAGGAGCCCCTCACTTACCTCTTAGAGTGAATGACGGTTTTCCTAAGTTCTGCTAACCTATTTGTATTCACTGTTTCTCTATTCACAGGCAAATAATTATGCACGATAAACTCTTTGCTTTACCGGTGATTAAGCAACTTTCAGCCTACATTAGCCAACGCCAATTGGGTGAATTACCCTTAATTATTGTTTCGCATCCTAAAGTGCGTGGTGCCGTTAGTATTCAAGGTGCACAATTAATCGATTGGCAACCTTGTGGTCAAAAACCGTGCATCTGGCTAAGCAGTGAAAGTGCTTTCAAAGCAGGTACAGCCATTCGTGGGGGTATCCCTATTTGCTGGCCTTGGTTTGGCCCCGCGGGTAGCCCAAGTCATGGTTTCGCCCGCATTTTACCGTGGCAATTTACTGCACATAATGAACATGAAGATGGCGTGATCCTCACCTTCACTCTGACAGATAACGAATATACACGCAAACTATGGCCACATGAGTTTACATTGATATTGCGAATGAAACTCGGTGAGACCTGTGAGTTAGAATTAGAAAGCTATGGTGATTTTGAAACCACAGCCGCAATGCACACTTACCTCAATATTGGTGATATCCAAAAAACCACGGTATACGGTTTAGGTGGCCACTACTTTGATAAAGTCAGTGACCGTGAAGTTTATGAAGATAAGCCGCTAAAAATTAATAGCCATACCGACAGAATTTACTCTGAGCCAGAGGAATATAGTTTGATCCGTGATGATAGCTGGTCACGAACCATTGAAATACACCATTACCATAACTCTGACGTTGTATGTTGGAACCCATGGGCTGAATTGTCATGTAGCATGCAAGATATGCCAAACAATGGCTACAAACAGATGGTTTGTGTTGAAACGGCGCGCATTAATCAACCGATGAAAAGTGAAAATCAGCACCCCGCTCGCCTTTCTCTCGTTATGATGACACGCGATAATAAGCCACAAGACTGATAGTGACCTCCGCGATGAGGCGGGCTCTTTTCTCGCCTCATCATTCTGTTACGTCACTAAGGATGGCGCAAGCAGCACTTCTTCATATACCTTTTCTCTCCAACGAAATAGTACGTGATATAAAAAACCGTCTACACGTTGTAAAGCATCAATAATTAAATTTAAGATAAGTATTGATTTCTATCCCACTAAAAAATGAACTCAATGAATAAGTACACCTTGTTATTATTATTGTCTGCCCCTATTGCCGTCTCTGCCAACTACTGTGACGACTTATATAAAAAATATAGTAATAGTTGGATGAGAGATATGCCAAAACAGGTATGCGAAGATGCGGTTAATGGTGATGCCGAAGCACAATTTAGCGTCGCGTCATGGAACACACGGTATCTAAGGCAACCTGAAGAAACTTATCGCTGGATAAAGATGTCAGCAGAACAAGGTTGTGCTAAATCACAGTATGTTTTAGGACTGCACTATTATGACGGAAAAGTTGTTGATACAGATTGGCTTAAAGCGTTTGCTTGGATTAAAAAAGCGGCTGATAATGGGATTCCCGATGCTCAGGCTATGCTTGGTTTCATGTATCAACATGGTCATGCAATTGGTCAAAATTATACAATAGCTCTAGAGCTGTATCATAAAGCGGCTGCACAACATAACGAAGATGCCTATCTCTATTTAGGCCGAATGTACGAAAATGGCATGGGGGTTACCAAAGATTATGCAAAAGCTTATGAGTATTTTGCAAAAGCCAAGATCGCTCACGTCTTATCCTACCTCCCCGATTATCCTTGCGATATTTATAAAGATCCTGACTAAAATAGCCATCTACCACCAGCAAATTCGCCATAATCAACCATGTCAGCAACTATTCGTGCCCTGTTCAAATACCAATAAAAAATCCCAAAAGCACAAAGCGCATTTTGGGATTTTTTGTCAAGTCGTGGTTAGCAATTAGAAGGTATAAGTTACCCCACTCCAAACAATTGCAGAAACTGATTTATTAACCATTGGACTATCTTTCACTTCATTTGGCAGACGGTCAATACGCCCCATTGCAAAGGCACTCCAATTATCATTGAACTTATAGTTACCTGATAATTCAACATATGGAGTCCAGCTATCACCCGGACGATAGCGAGCTAAACCACTATTACGCGACTCTTTTGAAGAGACACCATACTCATAGCGGTTTTGATTTTTGCTATCCCACTTGATACCTACACCTGGAACTAACGACCAATTGTCGCCATAGAAACCATAAAGGTAAGCAACTTCTGCACGCAAACCATTACTGATCCCTAACATATCCCCCGACGCAACGGTACGGATTGTTCCCCAATCGGCTTTGTGTTTGTACGTCAAGCCCCCCATTACCGTATCGCGGCGACGATCAAGCTCACGCATATCACGGTCGTCGTTATCTTTCGGTTTGAAGAATTGAGGGTAATAATAAGCATCAAGCGAAAGTTGATCCTCTTGGTCATTCCACAAGTAGTAACCTACTGCTAACGTACGAAAATAGAAGTTTTCACCTTCATAGTTAACAATCGGTACTGGCGTAACATAGTCTTTCGATTTTATACCTTTATAAGGTGTTGATTGCGCCAAAACCGAACCCCCTACAGACCAAGTTCCAGCCATAGCTGCGGAGGATAATAAACCTAATGCGACAGCAAGTGATGTTAATTTGATTGTTTTACGCATATTAACCTGAAATATTAGAAGATTGAACAATAGTGCGCATCATACCTTGATGTGCTCTTTAGCCAAAACACTCCCACGACTGATCACATTTTTAGTTAAATTTATAACTATGTCTAATACTGTTTACACAATCATTCTAATTTTCATATACGACTGGTACTCTTTTCGCCAACGCGCACATCAGTTCATAACCAATAGTGCCTGCCGCCTGAGCAACGTCGTCTATCGGTAAGTTTTTACCCCATAGCTCAACGCGATCACCAATCTTAGCAGTTGGGCATTCGCTAACATCTATTGTTAGCATATCCATTGAAACAGTTCCTAATAGAGGACAACGCGTTCCATTTAACCAAATGGGGGTGCCTGTTGGCGCATGACGTGGATAGCCATCCGCATAACCACAGGCGACCGTGGCTATCTTCATTGGGTAAGGTGCTGTAAATTTACTGCCATAACCAATAGATTCCCCAGCTGCAATCTCATGTGTTGCAATAATTTGTGATTGCAATGTCATTGTCGCACGTAAATCTTTATCCGCAATGTCTTGCCAACGACCACTTGGCGATGCGCCATATAAGATCACACCAGAGCGAACCCAATCATAATGGGTCTTTGGGTGCCATAACGTCGCCCCTGAATTGGCAATACAGACAGGAAACTGACCATCGATAAACTGTTTAATTATCGCATGAGGTTTATCTGTGCCTGTCGATAAATCCGAATTCGCAAAATGTGTCATTAAGGTGACCGTCTCTACATTTTCCATTGCAGACAATCTATGCACCACTTGAGCATATTCCGACGGCTCAAAACCTAAGCGATTCATTCCGCTATTTAGTTTGACATACACGGAGATGGGATTTTGAAAGTGCCTATTTTCAATCGCATCCAATTGCCAATAACTGTGCACCGCCGTAGTCAATTGGTATTGATCTATGACTTTTAAATCATCAGGCTGGAAAAAGCCCTCCAATAACAAAATAGGCCCCTTCCAACCTTGTTCACGCAATAAAATGGCTTCATTTAGATCTAAAATCGCGAAGCCATCCGATGCCGCCAGTGCTTTCCACACATGTTTAATACTGTGACCATAAGCGTCTGCCTTCATGACAGACCATATTTTTGCATGCCCAACGTGCTGACGAACTACGGACAAATTATGAGTAAAATTTTGCAGATGAATTACCGCACTGATTGGGCGAGGCATATCTCTTCCTTCTTTTTATACTATCCGAATATTTTTCAGCCAATTGCTCAACGCGCAGGCGATAAATCACCACTATGGGTTAATTTTGTATTAAAGCCATCAATATATCTAAATACCGATAAATCGTCGGATGCAATGTCAGGCTTATTCCCTGAAATCAGATCAGCTAATAACTTACCTGAACCACATGCCATCGTCCAACCTAGCGTTCCATGTCCCGTATTTAAATATAAATTGCTATAAGCCGTTGGGCCGACTATCGGCGTTCCATCTGGCGTCATAGGCCTAAGCCCCGTCCAAAACGTCGCTTGAGAAATATCACCGCCACCTTGATAGAGATCTTGTACTACCATCTTCAATGTTTCGCAGCGTTTTTTCAGCACATCCAAATTAAAGCCAACCACTTCTGCCATGCCCCCAACACGAATGCGGTCATCAAAGCGCGTTACTGCGATCTTATAAGTTTCATCCAAAACTGTTGATGTCGGTGCGCGCTCAGCATTAATAATTGGCATTGTTAATGAATACCCTTTTAATGGATAAACGGGTATTTTCACTAAATTATGCAGTAATGATGTGGAATATGAGCCCATCGCAACTACATAGCGATCCGCTTGTAATATTTCACCATCACAACGAATACCACTCACTTTATTGCCATCCGTCAGGATCTGTTCAACATGACGACCAAACTGGAATTTAACCCCCGCATCTTGGGCCATTTTCGCCAGTTTCTTAGTAAACTGTTGGCAATCACCCGTTTCGTCATTGGGTAAACGTAAGCCCCCCGTCAATTTATCCTTCACATATTCAAGTGCAGGCTCCGCTTTCGCTAACTCATTGGCGGTCAACAGCTCGTATGGTACGCCTTCTTTCTGTAAGACAGCGATATCATTGGCGGCATTATCAAACTGCTTTTCGGTCCTAAACAGTTGCAATGTTCCACCTTGACGGCCTTCATAACTAATCCCTGTATCTGCACGTAATTGGCGAATACAATCACGGCTATACTCCGCTATCCGCACCATACGGCTCTTATTCATCGCATAATGTTGAATATCGCAATTTTTAAGCATTTGCCACATCCAACGTAATTGGAATAATGTGCCGTCAGGCCTGATGGCTAATGGAGCGTGCTTTTCGAACATCCATTTAACCGCTTTTAATGGGATCCCTGGGGCACCCCATGGAGTCGCATAGCCCGGGGAAATTTGTCCAGCATTACCCGCACTCGTCTCTTCAGCAACATCCATTTGCCTATCTAATACGGTCACTTCATGCCCTTCTTGTGCTAAATACCAAGCTGTAGTAACACCGATGACCCCCGCACCTAAGACCAAAACTTTCATCACTCCCCCTGCTGCTTAGCACGAATATTTTCATTAGAATAATATTCTAGTATTCATTTTCCAATATGGTTAATTAACACTTTTAACAATTCAGACAATTAATTCAAAAACAGTTACAGTTACTTTACACCTCAGATTTAAATGCTAGTGCCCATTTCTAATTGAATAGTTAAAAACAGAATAAAAACAGTCAATTAATAGAAAATTAATTTCGATTGAATTATTTTTTTATACGTTAATTTAGAGTTTTATACTATCTTGTTGGTATATTATTTTGATGACCTATTTTTTAATATATGTTATTTCCATGCAATAACATAGAAAATAAATTCACAAATTTACCTTAAAATGAATTATAATCTTGTTGATTTTTTTATTTCAGAATTGTAGATAATTTAGTGATTTCAAGCACAAAAACAATTACCCATTTTTATCGCAAAAATGGTTTTTGCTCTTTTCTCGTATTGGATGAATCAGATTTACAAAGTATAAGCCTTCTGGGTCTCAGTCTGCTGAAAACGCCTCTTTCTCTATCTTATTGAATCCACAATGTATAAAACAATATAGAAACGAACGTTAATAAACGTTAATTATTACTATAAATCAAAATGTTACCACGTGAAATTAGCTGCTAAAGTCAGCAGTCAATTAATAAAATCTGACGGAGGGAGCATGATAAAAAAACGACCATTTCTTATTTTAATCGTAATGTCCTGTTTAATGACCAATCGCAGTGTAGCAGATTCAGATTGCATATCATTTAAACATTTTAAAGTGGAGCACGAGGGGAAAATTTGTTTTAGCATTCGCCCTCTGCTCACTTGCCATACTGAATGTGAAGCTGTCGAAACAATCCATAGCAAAGTACTATTTCAATGTTATTATCCTGATATAAAGCCACAATCACCCGAAATGATCACTCAAGCAGAAAATATTGCTCTCAATATTGAATACCCCATATCATGTGCACCCAAAAAAGCGTCAGGCAATATTCAGTAGCTGACCAAGTCACTTGCAATTTCTGGTTTTCTGAAAGCCAAAAGGCCAGTTGGTTAATAGCACCAAACTGGCTTCAGACATCATACAGTAACGTGAGTTAAAATTAGGATGCGCGGAATGGTTAGCGCGCATTTGCGAGGTCGTTAGGCATATTCCCTTGCATACTATGCCAAATCGTACCACTTTCTTTACCGTAATTTCTAACGGATTCCATAATACGATCGTACGCTTGTTCGCGGCATAAGTTTGACAATTGTTGATAGAAATTGAGCGCAAGGCGTCGTGCTTCCGGGTTAGAGAAATAGTAACGACCAACACGGGTATAAAGCCCTTTTAAGCCATTAATAATCAAGCCATAAATAGGGTTACCCGACGCGAAAGCCAACCCGCGGAATATATTGTAATCTAAGGCACTAAACGCATCTGCGTTATCTTCGACCTTCTCACGCTCAGACAAAACTTCCAATGATTTTTCAGGGTTTTGACGAAAAGCAGTACGGATAAAAATAGCAGCGATATTGGTTCTCACCGCTAGCAAATTATCAATCAGTTGTGGCACACGGTCATGATCTAACCTTGCTAAGGTTTCAAGAATATTCAGGCCTGAAGTCTCCCAATAATTGTTCACTTTGGTTGGTTTGCCATGTTGTATCGTCAACCAACCATCACGCGCTAAACGCTGTAATACTTCACGAAGCGTCGTACGTGTTACACCAATTAACTCCGAGAGTTCCCGTTCAGCAGGTAAAATCGACCCTGGTGGAAAGCGATTGTTCCAGATGCTCTCAATAATATACTCTTCCGCAAACCCTGCAGGACTTTGAGCTTTTATGACCATATTTTTATTATTCCAAACATTTTCAGACGGATTATTATAGAAATCATACCAGATTGTCGTAAATTGAGATAGTTAGACCCCACATAAACAACAAAACCAATCATAAACTCCCATATAATGAATATATTATCTATTACTGATCAGACTTAATTTATGTAAAAGATAAGAGTAGTATGTGAATTTACTGTACAATACATCAAGTAAGAGGAAAACAATTCATAATGGATTTTAGTGTAAAAAGAGCTTTTTTAAAAAATTTTCTAGGGAATTCTCCAGATTGGTATAAGCTCGCAATAATAATATTTCTAATTATCAATCCACTGGTATTTTATTTTGTCAGCCCGTTCATCGCCGGGTGGTTACTTGTAGTAGAATTTATCTTTACCCTCGCCATGGCACTCAAATGCTATCCGCTGCAACCCGGTGGGCTTTTAGCCATTGAAGCCGTCATCATTGGCATGACAACCCCAAAACAGATCTCTCATGAGATCAGTAACAATTTGGAAGTCATACTGCTGCTGATCTTTATGGTCGCCGGTATCTATTTTATGAAACAACTGTTGTTGTTCGTCTTCACCAAACTGTTACTGAATGTTCGTTCTAAACGTACGTTGTCATTAGCTTTCTGCTTAGCAAGTGCCTTCTTATCTGCTTTTTTAGATGCGCTCACTGTTATCGCCGTTGTGATTAGCGTCTCCATCGGTTTCTATTCTATCTATCATCAATACGCTTCTAGCCAACACAGCAATACTGATCTACAAAATGACAGTTATATCGATACGGCTGAGAAGAAACAAACACTTGAGCAATTTAGAGCTTTCTTGCGCAGCCTCATGATGCATGCCGGTATCGGTACAGCATTAGGGGGAGTCATGACGATGGTTGGTGAACCCCAAAACCTGATTATTGCTAAGCATGTCGATTGGGATTTCGTGACTTTCTTTATACGTATGGCCCCCATTACATTACCTGTTTTTGCGTGCGGTTTAATTGTGTGTTTTTTGGTCGAAAAATTTAAATTATTTGGATATGGGGCGGAATTACCTGCAACCGTTCGCCAAGTCCTGACTGATCATGACCAAAAAAATAGCACTAAACGTACCCAAAAAGAGAAAGCACAACTTATTGTGCAAGGCTTGATTGGTATTTGGTTAATCGTCGCCCTTGCCTTCCACCTCGCAGAGGTCGGGCTTATCGGTTTATCCGTCATCGTATTAACCACCGCCTTCTGTGGCATTACAGAAGAGCATGCCTTAGGTAAAGCGTTTGAGGAAGCATTGCCCTTTACCGCACTACTGACCGTCTTTTTCTCCGTCGTAGCGGTGATCATCGACCAGCAGCTATTTACACCATTTATTCAATTTGTATTGCAATCGTCTGAATCATCACAGCTCTCCTTGTTCTATCTATTCAACGGTCTTCTTTCCGCTGTTTCAGATAACGTCTTCGTCGGTACTGTCTATATTACCGAGGCATTAAAGGCATCAAGTGAAGGGCTAATTTCACACCATCAGTACGAGTTACTCGCCGTTGCCATCAATACGGGAACCAACCTTCCGTCGGTTGCCACGCCAAATGGGCAAGCGGCTTTCCTATTCCTGCTGACGTCTGCATTATCGCCATTAATTCGCCTCTCCTATGGCCGCATGGTATGGATGGCTTTACCTTATACCGTCGTCATGACTGTGGTTGGGTTAATCGGTGTTGAGTTTTGGTTAATACCTGTCACACACTGGTTAGAAAGCTTAGGTTGGATTAGCCTACCTTAAGTTTAATCACCACCAACTCACCTATATTCAAAGCTACTCACATCGTCAGATGGAGTAGCTTTTGTTTACTCTATCCCCCTAATTCGGCATTACTCCTTATTTGAAATTACAAATAAAATGGTTTAGTTTGTAATGTTAGGTAAAGGCTTATTTAAAATCGCATAATTATTCTCTGGCACCTTTTTTTGTCTTACCAATAGGGGCAAAATGTGCGTACCATTAATTTAGGGAAGTAAAGTATGTTCAGATTCTTTAACTACTGCTCACAAGGACGAGGCGCTTGGCTGTTAATGGCCTTTATTGCGTTTATGCTTGAATGTGCAGCGCTCTATTTTCAGCACATTATGAAATTGCAGCCTTGTGTCATGTGCATCTATGAACGTGTTGCACTGTTTGGCATTATGATTGCAGGGTTAATTGGCGCAATAGCGCCACGCAAAATCGCTTTACGTTGGGTTGCCATCATTATTTGGGGCTACGCTGCATGGCGCGGTTTAGATCTTGCTTGGGAGCATACCATGCTGCAACTCAACCCTTCACCATTTGCATCATGTGATTTCTTCGTCAATTTCCCCGAGTGGTTACCATTAGATAAATGGGCGCCTGCTGTCTTTGAAGCAACGGGTGACTGTACGGTTAGGCAATGGGATTTCTTAGGGTTAGATATGCCACAATGGCTAATTGGTATTTATGCAGCTTATCTTTTAGTGGCTATCATTGTCGCTATCAGCCAATTTTTTCCATCACACAAAAAAAGCATAGCGTAAATAGTACAACTCGCGTCCTATAAAGCGCATTGGCAGGCGGTAATGCGATGGCTCCCGATGAATGCCATTGGGAGCCACTTCTTATCATGGCATCTAGATTAAAAAAATAAAAACTCATTCTGTTTTATCCACTCATGCGCTGCATTCATCCCCCTAGCTAAAAATAGCCGACCTACTGCCAACGATTTTTAAATAAATAACAGCCGAAATTACCCGCATTATTTAGATAATTGCGTGCGCTTTATCATTTAAATGAAAAACAAGGGAGCGAAATGTGGAAATAAACTCAACAAATGGGTTAACTGCAAAATTGATATAAAAAAGCCCAACATGATGCGTGATGGACTTTTTATCTGAGGGAATTTAACTAAATACAACTGCCTGTAAGTATGACATCAGCAGCACAACGTTTACCATTAGCAAATTGACAAACGGCGGTTTGGGCGCCATTCAATTCTAGGTTTAATGAAGGTAATCCACCCGCAGAAACACACGCTTCTTGCGCTTGAGGCCCTAAATTAACCACCTGTTGCGCATATTGGGAAGCTGAGCGATCGACATGATGTGCCGTATTTATGGTTTCTGAACTCCCACAACCTGCTAAAACAAACAGACTACCAACGAATAGGCTATTCCAAAAAGTAAACTTAAGCAGACTGCTTTTTTTTCGATTCATCCTAATCCCCATCCATAACTGTTTCTGTTCCCTGAATCAGTGAACACTGCTTTTAGAAAACAGATTGATGACCAAAACACCGACTATGATTAATAGCATACCAATAATTGCAGGTAAATCGAGTTTCTGTTGATAAATAAATATTGCAGCGACCGAAACGAGTACAATGCCTAAACCGGACCAAATTGCATAAGCTATCCCTAAAGGGATCAATTTAACCACTTGGGATAATCCCCAAAAAGAGACCGCATACCCAATGACGACAATCAACGATGGCCAAAAACGACTAAAACCATCTGATGCCTTTAATGTCGTTGTAGCAATCACTTCTGCGACTATAGACATCAATAAAAAACCTAACCCCTTCATCAAGTCACCTTTTTATTATCTAACTTTATCAAAATGATAAGAAATTTAGCATAGTTATCAATTGCTGTAATGACCAAATATAAAAAAATACCCTGCAATAGAATCATTACTATTACAGGGGATTAAACATGTTAAGTAGTTTATTTAGTGTGCCATTGGCGCTGTTTTAACTTGTTCGCGAAATGACGCGCTATAGCGTCTAAATATAAAAGTACACCAAATTAATGAGATCAAGCCAAATATCGCCCCCACATAACCGATACTTGCCATCCCCATATGCACAATCACTTGGTTACCGAGCAAAGCACCACCACCGATACCAATATTGAAGATCCCCGAATAGATTGCCATTGCAAGGTCAGTGGCATCCGGTGCAAGATCAATCACCTTCACCTGCATACCCAAGCCCACGCACATGATGGCGATCCCCCAGAATATGCTTAAGATAACCAGCCAGCTTACATGACCACTGATTGGCATTAACAATAATAAACATATCGTCAAAACAGCAATCGCCACAGGTAGAAATGATAGTGTATATTTACCACTATAACGGCTAAAGATCATACTTCCCGCAATCCCCGCCACACCAAAAATCAGCAATAATAGGGTTGCAAAATTTTGGCTCTGTAGCGCGATATCGCGAACAAAAGGTTCGATATAGCTGTAGGCGGCAAAATGCGCTGTGACGACCACGACCGTCAGAACAAACAATCCGACTAACGCTTGGCGTTTAAAAAGTACTGGCAAGCTTTTTAATGAACCTGAATGCTCACTCGGCAATTTAGGTAAAAAGCGAATCAATGCAATCATGGTTAATAATGCGATAGCACCAATACATAAGAAAGTGACACGCCACCCTAATAACTGACCAATAACACGCCCTATTGGTAAACCTAACACCGTTGCTAACGCAGTACCTGTCGCTAATAAACCTAACGCTTGAGCCTTTTTACCCGCAGGTGCAACGCGGATAGCTAACGAGGCGGTGATCGACCAAAATATCGCATGCGACAATGCAACCCCTACTCTCGCCACAATCAAAACTTCAAAATTCCATGCAAAACCAGAAAGGATATGACTTAAAACAAAGACAATAAATAGTAATGCTAATAACTTACGCCGTTCAATTTTGCTCGTAAGTAGCATCAGCGGCAATGACATAATGGCCACTACCCACGCATAAATGGTGATCATCAACCCGGTATGGGCTACTGTCATGTTAAAACTCGCCGCAATATCACTCAGTAATGCAACGGGAACGAATTCGGTGGTATTGAAAACAAATGCGGCGACCGCTAGTGCCACAACTCGGATCCAAGCTGTTTTTCTAGAAACCTGTGTCATTGTCTTTGCTTGCGCCTTTGTTGATATCAGCAAAAACCCATCCCCCAATCAAAAGCTGATCGGTATAGAAGCCACGTTATTGGATTTAAGCTGAGGTTTGATATTGCTTCGATTCAAGGATTGAAAAGCAATCTAATTTATGTGAATGGTATCACATTTTTCTCAGGTATTTAAAGTGAGTCAATGCGAGAACATCAATAAAAAGTTGCTCTATTTCTGATAGCTCGCGCCTCATCAATGATTTCATGAGCCGTTAACCCAATAGGGCCTATACCTTTTTCTATTAGTAAGTCTGCCGCTTTACCATGCAACCAAACGCCGGCTCTCACCGCTTCTTCAATGGGTAATGATTGCGCCAATAAACTGCCGATAATCCCTGATAACACATCCCCACTCCCCGCTGTAGCTAACCCACTATTACCCGTTTCATTGCGCCAAGTTTGGCCATTGGGGGCAGAAATTATTGTATGGTGACCTTTTAACACTGCCCAGCAACCAAACCGCTGGCTGAGATGTTGCGCGGCACTCAACCTATCCGCTTGTATCGCCGTGACTGTTGTTTGTAACAACCTTGCGGCTTCTTTAGGGTGCGGCGTGAGTACTGTTTGTGATGATAAGGTTTGAGATAGGGGCATCTGAGCAAGTAGATTCAGGCCATCAGCATCAATTAACACGCTTTGCTGCTGTTCAACAAATGATAATGCTCTATCTATCAATAATTGCGCATCTGAAGATACACCTAAACCACAACCAATAACCCATGCTGTTGGTGTTTCACCATTTATCACTTCATTGGCTTGGCGCAACATTAATTCGGGGGCATGCTCTATAAGTTGCAATGTGAGTGGCGATTGATTAAACCCAATAATCACTTTGCCACAGCCACTTTTGAGCGCGGCAACGCCAGCAAGTACGCAAGAGCCGGTCATTCCTGCACTACCACCAATAATATTTAGCGTTCCAAACGTGCCTTTGTGACTCTGCTCTGGTCGAGGCTTAACAAATAAAGGGAATTGCTCTGCTAGCCACTGTTTTTCTATTGAAGTTAACATCACTAATCCTTTTGATATTACATTGCGACCTTTTAATTCCTATCTGAATTCTTCATCTTAATTCATCATGTTATGGCGCAATCTATAACCTTTCTATGATATAATATTAGCAAACTCACGAATTTTTAAAGGATACTTTATTAATGAAAGCACATTTTCCAACTCAACCTGATGTGAATGAATTAGCAGCAGAAGTGACCTGTATAAAAAACCTGCTTGCACATATGCTCAAAGCAATTGGTCAAGCTGATGCAGGTAAAATTCTGATTAAAATGGAGCGTGAAATTGCATCGATGGAAGATGAAAAACAAGCTGAGACTTATCGTAATACGCTTGAACAGATCAAAGCAGGTTTTCGCCAATAGATTATTTTAACGATAAGTGCTATTTAAGGGGCTTTGTTGTTCAATTACACTTAAAACTGCACAAATAACTAAATATCCTTTATCGAAATAATTTATCTTTGCTCTCGAATTAAACCATTCTTTATTCATTTAGCTCCCCCTTCAAATCTCTATGAAGGGGGCTTTTTTTATTCTAGATTAATCTTTGACTTTTCCGTTATAAATATCTTGGCAATGTTGGATATATTTTTCCAACGTTATTTCGCCAGATGGGTCACGGTGCGCTTTTTGTTCTTCAAAAGCCCATACAGTAAAAGCCTGACCTAAATTAGCACCGGACATTCCTACTTCTTTATACATGCGGTGATAAAAACCCGTTGGAGATTGGTAAATTTCAAATTTAAAGGGAACTAAGCGCGCTGGATTTTCTACCGTCATAAACTCATTGCCAAAAACCAACGTTTTTACAAGTATGTCCATTTTATATCCTTAATATTATCTAATTCTGTTAAGGCTCATTTTCATCATTTCTTCGTTCATCATAGACCCTTCATCTACCTGACCCCAAAGAAAATCTACGAAATTCCACTTAAAGAATACACTAATTTGATCTGCATTAAATTAATTTTTGCCCATAATAAAAAACCCATGATAGATTTTTCACTACCATGGGTTTTCATCAATTTTTATGGCTAATTAGCCAACTTAACTATTTCAAATATTCGCCAGAACGTAGCGCTTCAATACGTTTATCTAATGGCGGGTGTGACAAGAAAAGTTCACTAAATGCTTTGCCACGACCATTGATACAAAACGCCATTAAACGGCCTTCTTCTTGTGGTTCATAACTGGTTTTCAAACGTTGCAACGCAGCAATCATTTTTTCTTTACCGACCAACTTCGCTGAACCAGCATCTGCATGGAATTCACGATAACGAGAGAACCACATGGTAATAATGCTCGCTAAGATACCGAATACAATTTCTAATACCATTGAAACGGCAAAGTAAACCATTGGGTTACCGTTACTGCTTTCGCTTTCTTCATCATTGCTCGACATAAAGCCAGAAACGAATTGAGCGATGATACGGGAAATAAAGATCACAAACGTGTTCACAACACCCTGTAATAGCGTCATTGTCACCATATCGCCATTTGCGATATGACTGATCTCATGGGCAATAACCGCTTCTGCTTCATCACGGCTCATATTTTCTAGTAAACCCGTGCTAACCGCTACTAATGATGCGTCACGACGTGCTCCTGTAGCAAATGCGTTAATATCCGGCGCATGATAAATCGCAACCTGTGGCATTTGAATACCCACTTGCTGAGCTTGGCGGCTTACCGTATTGATTAACCATTGCTCAGTTTCATTGCGGGGCGATTCAATCACTTCCCCACCAACCGATTTAAGTGCCATCCATTTTGACATTAACAGCGAAATAAACGCGCCACCAAAACCAAATAGGCCAGCCATAATCATCAGGCCTTGAACACTGCTCCCTTTAACACCTGTTAAGCTTAAAATTATCCCAAACACAAACATAACGGCTAAGTTTGTGAGTAAGAATAAGGCAATTCGCATCATCTTTTTTTGATTCCTTGGTAAAAATAAATATCACGAAGAATTTAGGGTATAAATAAGGTTTTTTCATACTTTTTCAAGTGTTTTAACACGAAAAAACCAAAAATTAACATAACTTTACACAGGCTATGAAAAAGGCCAGCGATTGCTGGCCCTAATTTAATTTACTGTTTAACCAAATTATTTTTTATTTGGCAATAAATGGGTATCAGGATTAGCAAGATCAATAGCAATTTTAACTGTTTCGTCCAAATACGGGTCAGGCCCTTCGTAATCCTTAGGTAAATCATCAATTGACTTCAATAGAGGCTTACCTTCTTTTGCATTACGCTCATTGATACGTTTTAGTTTCGTTGCTTCAATTTCATTATCTTCCTTCAGACGTTGTGCATAATTTAACGAAATAAGATTTTTACTCTCTTTATTCGCTTTATAATGTGCAATGTCCTCATCGATATACTTAAACTCTGTATCTTGGCTAATACGTGCTAAGTGTTTAGTTTTTAAGTCTGATAAATCGGAAGTCACATCCCCGACCTTGCTATAATTGGCAGGCGGAATACTATCCCATGGCAATGCGTTATCTTCAAAGCTTTCCCCCGTTTCAGCAGGATCTTGCCCTGTAGGCATAACAATATCCGGTGTTACCCCTTTACGCTGAGTACTGCCACCATTAACACGGTAGAATTTTTGAATGGTGTATTGCACTGAGCCTAATGCAGGCCAATCAGGCTTCAGCATTTGGTCATAAACACGACTCAAACTTCTATGTTGTTGAACAGTCCCTTTACCAAAAGTTGGTTCGCCGACAATCAGCGCCCGACCATAATCTTGCATTGCCGCCGCAAAAATTTCAGAGGCGGAAGCACTAAAGCGGTCAACAAGAACAACTAATGGCCCTTTGTAGTAAATGACATCGTCATCATCTGCATCCTGACGCACTTGCCCATTATTGTCACGGACTTGCACAATTGGCCCTTTAGGAATAAACAAACCGGATAATGAAACGGCCTCTGTCAATGCACCACCGCCATTACCTCGCAGGTCAATAACTAGGGCAGAAACGTTATCTTTCGCGATTTTCTGTAGTTGCGTTTTAACGTCATTGGTTAAACCAACATAGAAACCCGGAATATCTAGTACGGCGACTTTTTCATTCCCGACTTTTTTAATGTTCAGTTTAACGGCACGATCTTCTAAACGAATTTGTTCACGAACGATAGTGACCACATGGGGCTTAGCCCCTTTTGTGTCAGATACCACTTCCAAACGGACCTTACTTCCTTTAGGCCCTTTGATCAGTGCGACCACATCATCGAGTCGCCAACCAACCACATCAACCATCGGCTTACCAGTTTGACCTACACCGATAATTTTATCGCCTACTTTTAATTCTTTACTTTTTGCTGCCGGCCCACCCGCAACCAATGAATTAATCACTGTATTTTCATCGTCTTGCTGCAAGACTGCACCAATCCCTTCTAACGACAAACTCATTTCAGAATTAAACTGTTCAGTATTGCGCGGAGAAAGGTAGCTGGTATGAGGGTCGATTTCACGAGCAAAAGCATTCATGATTAATTGGAAAACATCTTCACTTTGCCCTTGCGTCAAACGTCTTAAAGCAAAGTTATAACGCTTAGTGAGTTTTTCCTTAATCTCTTTATCATCTTTGCCTGATAGCTTCAGGTTCAGCCAATCATACCTGACCTTTTGATCCCAAAGCTTATCTAATTCTTGCTTATCCTTTGGCCAAGGCATTTTACTACGATCGACTTCAATAAAGTCATTCGCATCAAAATTCATTGGTTGCTCAAGACGAGCTAATGCATATTGGAAGCGTTCAAAGCGTCTTTTCTGAGAAAGGTTGTACAGGTCATAGAACGTATCTAGTTTTCCATTTTCCAGCCATTCACCGACTTTAGCTTTATCTTTTGCATACTCATCAACATCTGACTGAAGCAAAACGTTATGACCGTAATCCAACATATTCAGATAACGATCAAAAATTTTACCGGAAAACGCTTTATCCAAATCAAATTGGCGATAATGAGAGCGGGTAAACCTAGATGTTACCCTTTCACTTACTGTGCCATGCTGAGTATCCTGTTTTAATACAGGTAACTGAGCAGCAGTGAACTGTGTCACTGCTTGAGGATTCGCAATTGCACTACTAAAAGTGGCAACACTAACGACTAATGCAATCTTTAAAAGTTTGTTCATGCCCTGATTGACCTCCGTATCAGAACTTTAAATGTTCCGCGCGCACAATCATTGCCATTCCTGTTGGCAACTGAACTCTGACACCATCTTTAGCAATTTCCAGTACAGACGCATCCATCAGACTTGTACCAACTTTCACTTTCAGAGTCTGGCCGACCTGAAGTGCGTTAATATCAGTCACTGATTTCAATTTTTGCTCTGGAGATGCTGCACCACTACGGCGCTGAGGTTTAGTCGAAGAGTTTTGTGGGCGTTCTTTATTTTCTGACTGGCGATGGCGCGGCGCTTTGTCTTTTGCTGCTGCCGGATTGCGGGTGTTTTTATCACCTGATTTTTTGGCTGCTGGTCGTTTCTGCGCTTTTTGCTCTGCACGTTGCGCTTGAACTCGAGCTTTTGCCTCAGTCAATTGTTGACGAGCATGCGTAATATGCTCCGCCTCTAATTCACCACAATCATTACCATCTAAGTCAACGCGCTTAGCGCCTTCTTTAACACCGTAGAGATAACGCCAGCTAGAGGTATACATACGCAATGCCGAACGCAATTGCGTTTTGCTAATACCATCTTCTTCGGTCAAACGCCCTACGATATCTTGAAAAATTCCGACTTTTAACGGACGTGCTTCGCCTTCAGCGATAAAACAGCGTGGAAAACGCTCAGCCAAAAACGCGATAACTTCTTTACTACTATTCAACTTAGGTTGATTTTCCATGAAATTTCCTGATAACAACGATTTTGCCAACCAGCACGGGCATGAACAAGCCGACATTATAATAGCGTTGCAGACAATTGCCACGTTCCTATTAAGTTAACATACCAATATTTAATGATAATTTGGCATCGAACACATTGCCAGATGTTGACACAACTGGCTTACAAGATGTTTTAAACCAATTTCATCATTTTGATCAAAGTGATTGAAATTTGGACTATCAATATCCAGCACGCCTAAAACCTGACCATTAACTTCCAATGGAAGCACGATTTCGGCATTACTTGCCGAATCACAGGCTATATGACCAGAGAAAGCATGCACATCATCAACACGCTGAATTTTATTTTGGCTATATGCCGTACCGCAGACACCTTTGCCAAACGGTATTCTGACACAGGCTATCTTTCCTTGAAAAGGACCAAGCACTAACTCTTGTCCACTTCTTAAGTAAAAACCCACCCAGTTAATACCTTCTAGGCGCTCATACAACAACGCGCTTGTATTCGCCAAACTTGCAATTAAATCATATTCTCCTGCCAATAGTGCAGACAAACTATCTGAAAGTTCGTGATAATACTTGTTTTTATCCATAAAATTTTCTTGTAATAATTAAATGATGCAATAGAGTAAACAATTTGTGCACCCTGTAGGTTAGCAAGTTGTCACTAAGCCGTAAATTTTTTTACACTAGATTACACGCGCGGCTAACAACTCCATGAGTAAAACAATGAATCACATTAATCATAGTGACATAATTTCGCAACACTGCTGCTATTGCAATCTTAAATTATCTATTCCTTCACATGATACTCAACAGGTTGTGATATGCCCGCGTTGCCACAGTCAGCTTGACGATGGCCGTTCTTGGTCACTAAACCGCTTATTTATTCTTTCTATTACATTATTAATGTTGGCACCTATCGCATTTTGGCAACCATTGATTTCAATCCATTTATTGGGGACACAAATCTATGCCAACGTGATCGAAGGTATTAGGCTCATCAATTCTCAAGGTGACCCATTCACTGCGAGCATTATCGCCTTCTGTGCCATCGGCGCACCTCTGCTTTTGCCGATTTCTATCGTTTATCTCTATATAGGAAGGCGTGTTCGTCTAAATCTACGCCCCGTCTTACTGATACTAAGTCGTTTAAAAGAATGGGTTATGTTGGATGTCTATCTTATTGGATTGGGGATTGCTGCAATCAAAATGCAAGATTACGCCAGCGTATTTTTGGGAAATGGTTTAATCGCTTTTATTACCATGACAGTAATTAGTCTGTTAATATTAATCCACCTAAATGTCGAACAACTTTGGCAGCTCTTCTACCCTAAAAAAGAGCAAGCTAATGACCCTCATGCTTTAACATGCCAAGCTTGCCACTATACCGGGCCTGCAAATTCACGAGGAGTCTGCCAACGCTGCCATCGCCCCTTACACTACCGCGAGCCATATAGCCTACAAAAAACATGGGCCGCACTGATTGCAGCGATGATCTTGCTTTTTCCTGCTAACTTAATGCCAATTTCCGTTGTCTATCTTAACGGGCAACGCATGGAAGACACCATTTACTCTGGTGTCGTTTCATTAATTGAATCAGGTAATTGGCCCATTGCTATCATTGTTTTTATCGCCAGTATTTTAGTGCCTTTTATTAAGATCCTGATCATGATTTTACTGTTATGCTCCATTCAACGTTGCAGTCAGACGGATCCGGTATTGAGGATGAAGTTATTAAAATTTGTGACATGGATTGGCCGTTGGTCAATGCTGGATTTATTTGTTATCGCACTCATGATGACGCTGATTAACCGTGATCAGCTAATGTCTTTTACTATGGGCCCTGCCGCATTGTTTTTCGGTATCGCTGTAATTTTAACCATACTCGCTGTCGAGTGGCTTGATAGTCGTTTAATTTGGGATTCTTATGGAAAATCAAAATCAACAAAATGAACCTGTAGAGCAAGAACAAGAGGCGATTTTACGTAAACGAGCACGTATATCACCCTTTTGGCTATTGCCTCTTGTCGCTGTGTTTATCGCAGGTTGGTTACTTTTCCAACATTGGTTGGAACAAGGTACTGAGGTGACAATTGAATTTTCCTCTGCTCCCGGTGTAGTTTCAGGTAGAACACCGATCCGCTACCAAGGTGTCGAAGTTGGATTGGTGCAATCTGTCACCGTTAGCCAAGATATGAAGAAAATTATTGTTAAGGCCAGTATCAATAAAGATATGAAGCCCGCACTCACCTCTGGCACCAAATTTTGGCTCGTCACACCTAAAGCCTCATTAGCCGGTGTTTCTGGCTTAGATGCACTTGTTGGCGGTAACTACATCGGTATGCAACCTGGGGCTGGTGAAGAGCAACACAACTTTATCGCTCAAGACTCCCCGCCACAACTACAAACCGAAGAGGGGCAATTACTCATCTATCTCACGGCTAAAGACTTAGGCTCATTGCATGAAAACTCACCGATTTATTATCGCAAAGTGCCCGTTGGTTATATTTCTGACTACACGATTTTGCCTAATGACCAAGGGGTTTCTATCGCCGCCATAATAGAAAAACGGTATACCCGATTAGTGAGAGAAAACAGTCAATTTTGGAATGTTTCAGGCTTCCAAGGCGGTTTTGATTTAAAATCTGGTGTGAATGTCAAAATGGAAAGCCTTTCTGCTGTAATCAATGGTGCTGTTGCATTTGATTCACCGACTAATAGTGCCCCAGCACAGGAAGGGCAACAATTTGTTTTGCATCCAAACAGGCATGATATTGGACAGGATGAACAGCAAAATAAAAATAGTTTAGTGGTTTCATTATGGTCTCCTGACACCTATGGCGTCGATGCCGGACAACCTATCGTTTATCGTGGAATAAAAATAGGTGAAGTGTTACAGCGTAACTTACTTGATGATAAAGTTACCTTCCAAGTCGCGATTTTGGATGAGTACCGCCATCTTATCCGTAACGATACCAAGTTTGTTGCCAATAGCCGCGTTGATGTCCAACTTGGCTTAACGGGGATCCAGTTTCAAGGTGCAACGCCGCAAGAGTGGTTAGATGGTGGAGTTCATTTATTGGTTGGAAAAGGTAAAGAGCCATTGCCTGAAACGTTCCCATTATATCGAAGTGATGATAATGCTAAGGCGGGTATAACAGGTTCATCACCCACCACCACAATTACATTAAACACTAACACCCTTCCTGATATTCAGGCAGGTTCAGTAGTACTTTACCGCCAATTTACTGTCGGTGAAATAGTCTCAATTAACCCAACCAAAGACGGATTCGCGGTTAATATTCATATTTCTAGTCAATACCGTCATCTACTAACAGATAAAAGCGTCTTTTGGGCAGAAGGCGGCGCTAAAGTCAAACTCAATAGCAGTGGATTAACCGTTCAGGCCGCTCCTCTTACACGAGCAATTAGAGGTGCCATTAGTTTTGATAATATTCCAACGGCCAAACTTGATAGTGCAAGGCAACATACCCTCTATCCAAACGAAACTGCGGCAAAAGCCATTGGGAGTGTCGTGACTTTAACCACTTTTGATGCGTCTAAATTGTCAGAAGGGATGCCGATTCGCTATTTAGGTATCGATATTGGACAAATCGATTCATTGAAATTATCGCCAAATAACCGCGAAGTGAATGCACGCGCGATCCTTTATCCAGAGTATGTGCAAGCTTTCACGAAGAGTGGCAGTCGCTTTGCTATTGTCACACCAGAGCTTTCTCCTTCTGGCGTCAATAACCTCGATACCTTGATCCAACCTTATATCAGTGCCGAGCCAGGACGAGGAAATAGAAATCGTTACCAATTTGAACTACAAACGGCCAATATTACAGACTCGCGTTACTTAGATGGCTTAACAATTATATTAGATGCCACCGAAGTTGGCTCTATTCAGGTTGGAACCCCTCTTCTCTTTAGGGGAATGGAAATTGGTACAGTTACTGGTTTATATTTGGGAGAGCTTTCCGACCGCGTATATGTTGCGACTCGAATTGGTAAAGAGTTCCAATACCTGATCCGCGACAATACCCAATTTTGGATCTCTTCAGGTTATAACCTCTCCTTTGGCCTCACAGGCGGCATGATCAAGAGTGGCACCTTCAAGCAGTTTGTTCGGGGAGGTATCTCCTTGGCGACCCCACCAACGGTGCCTCTCGCGCCGAAAGCGAAGCCAGATCAGCATTTCATTCTAAAATTAGAACCTCCTAAAGACTGGTTAGAATGGGGAACATCTATCCCTAAACAGTAATCACTAGAAAGGTGCATATTTTAACAATATTGCACCTTTCTTTTAACTCGCCCTTAAAAAACATTTTGGAAATCGATTCCATTTGTACTATGCTTAATTTTGTTGAGTCGTAACGCCACAGCTACACATTAATCGAGAGGTAACATTATGCGCATAGTTAATTTGAAAATATCTTCCTATGAAATCAATGACGCCATCATGTCAGATCATAAAAGTGATACCCTCAGTATACCTTGTGACTCTGATACTGAGTTTTGTATGCAATTAGATGGTTGGGATGAAAATACCAGTATTCCTGCACTCATCAATGAGAAACCCGTTCTGTTATACCGTCATCGTTATGACAAAGATAATCATCATTGGGTGATGAGAGTGGCTTAATTGATGAAATCACTATTAGGTGGGCTACAAACAACAGGCAAAAAAAGAGGCCTGGTAGATTCCGATTACCGGGCCTTGGGAAATGGCTCTGGCAGAGCCGTGCGCTAAAAATTGCCATTGAGACGTAACAAAGTACAATTTAATACTAGCTTGCTAAACGCACTCTTACCATACTAATTATCAATTATTTTACATATTATTAACACAATTTATTTCTTAATATTCCAATATCGAGCTATTTGATTGATAGGTACACCCTATATCGATGATAAGTACAACCTTTCAACTTTTTGTTGATAATAAAAAATGCCACAAGTTATAAGCATAATCGCCTATAACCTATGGCATTGTTCTTCTTTAATAAAGATGAGGTTACGAGTTGTTACACAGCTTCTTCGCCGCTAATTTGAGTGGTTCTACGCGCTCTTCCGCACTTTTTTCCGTCTCAATTGGCTTTAATAAAATATCGATCGGCTGTGCTTTGATCTCTTTTTTCTCCATTTGAGCCTGTGCCACATCATTGAGTGGGTACTGCATGAGTGTGGCAGGGTTGATAACAATCAGTGCACCATTACTTCTACATTCCAGCATCACTTCTTCTCGGGTAAATGGCCAATCATCACCAAACTGCTTTTTACTTACTGTCTCAATGGGTGCCGCAGCCACCGTAAAGCTAGTACTTGCCAGTAATACAGAACACAGCGCTAATTTCAGTTTCATACAACTTACCTTGTTAAAACATCAAGTTCACTATCAGGTGATTATACAGGTTGATAGGTCGCAAAAATAGCAACGGCTAAAATTGCCGTAGTACCTAACAGTAGCTCAATCCAACTATTAATAATCAAATACTGTAACCGCCCTTTTCTTTTAATATTCGGGACCAGTATATAGCGGTTCACTAAGGCTAAAATGACCATTAGTGCAACTAAGCTGATTTTTAACCAAAGCCACGATTGGTATTCTGAACCGGTATAATTAAACGGCCAATTTGGCAGTAATGTCATCGAGCTGATTATGCCTGTCACCACAACAATAATGACAGCAACGTGCCCTACACGAGAAAAACGGATCAAACTAGCAAAAATTTGCTTATCTAAGCCTGGCGCTAATTCTTTTTTATCTCGCAAGAACTGAATGCAAATCAAAAACGGCCATAATCCGCCAAACCAATAGGCTGAACTTATAAGATGAAGAAATTGATTTAAACGGTTTAACGCCCCAATGACACCACCATACATCGCGGCATGGCCAATCAAGGCATGTAAACCGAGGAGCACAATAGAAAGTAGTAATAACAGATAAAGCCGGATATTTTGTGAACGGATAAAAATCACACCTAATGTGATGACAGCAAACACCAATTCCCAACGCCAAACCAGCCCAAACGTTGTGCCAAATACACTTGACCAAATATCAAAGTCTAGTGCTTCTTCCCAGCCATCCCCCATCAGCCCAGCTTGGGCAGCCATCCAGCCAAAGGCTGTAACCACGGTGACTACTGCACTAAAGATAATCGTTCGATTAAGATAGCGACGAAGGATTTGACTAAAAGCACCCACACTTAATATCGCTGCGAATATTGACATTCCACACATCAACATCGCAGCAATAAAATGGGAAAAGCGTATAACTGTATAAAATGCCTCTAAAGACATGATTATTTCACAGTAAAGCTATATTCGCCTTTCGTTTTATGACCATCAACGGATACCACACTCCAATTTACATCATACTTTCCTGCTTCTAATTTGCTTTCAATTGGAATGATAACCTTGGTGTCATTGTTTGAATCTAACGCAGGCTTGCCTGTTTTCACGACGCTGTCATTAGGCCCCGTCACTTTCACTTTTGCAAAATTAATCTCAATACCTTCAGAGAAATTAAGGGTGATTGATTCAGGAGCCTTTTCAACCGCCGCACCTTCTGCTGGTAGTTGATCTTTTAAGTGCGCATGAGCGAATGCCTGTTGAAATGACATACCTAAAAATAGGACTGCAACAGCACTCAATTTACGCCAAGATGATTTGATTTGATAGATTGCCATAATTAGTAACCCCTTAATTTGCAGGTGAATTTGGATTATTTAGCAATCATTATACGAAAGAAACAAGCTTTCGCTGCCAAAAAATGAATTTGGCTGTTGAAGATGTGATTATCAACACAAAATGAAAAGAAAAAGGCTCATGAGCATTGAAATTAATCACTACAAATCATGAACCTATTGATGTTTTATATTAAACGTGGGCGGATGTAGACATATTTTTTAAATCTTTATCCAATAGGAATAGCGCTTTGCCACTTTCACCGACCATATCCAATTTGTCTAAGATTGATTTGAACAATTTCTCTTCTTCATGTTGTTCAGCAACATACCACTGTAAGAAGTTAAATGTGGAATAATCTTGGGTAGTGATGGCTAAATGAGCCAGTTTATTAATTTCCGCAGTAATTTGTTGCTCGTGCTGATAAGTCAGCGTAAATACATCACCGATTGATTTGAAATCAACAGGAGGCGCGGCGATTTGACCTAATTTTGGCAGTGCACCAGTATCGCTAAGATAGTCAAATAAACGCTGCATATGCTCCATTTCTTCTTGAGAATGTGCTTTTAAAAATGCCGCAGCACCTTCAAAACCTTTATCGCTACACCATGCGCTCATCTGTAAATATAAATTCGCAGAATAAAACTCGAGGTTTAACTGCTCATTTAATTTATTGATCATGTCATTCGTTAACATATTTTCTTTCCTTAGTTATCAAGATTAATGCTTTTATTATGCACATTCTAAAAATAATTAAAACCCTAAAACAATAATAAAACAAAAAAATACAATTTACTGATAATTAATAACTTTTTGTAAAATTAATAATAATCAATCTCATTATCCTTAGTGGTATTTACTTGTGTTTTAATGAAAAAAATTATCATTGTTATTTAATAAAATAATACATTCTCATTATAATCAATAGTTGAGTTATTAAATATAATCTTACGTGAAAATAATTATTTCTCTCAATCAATTCAAAATATTATTTCCCTATATTTACGCCATAAGTAACGAGGCAGCTAGTGATTTTTTCCGATAAATTGCTACACTACCCCCTCTACATTGAAGTGATTGAGAGTGGATATGAGTCATAACCTTGCATTGTTACCCAAAGACGAAATGGATAAAGTCAATGTTGACCTACAAGCCTCGGGGGTTGCCTTTAAAGAGCGCTATAATGTTGCCGTGATCGCAGAAGCTGTCGAGCAGGAGCAACCTGAGCACCTTAGAGCCTATTTTCGTGAACGGTTAGCCCACTACCGCCAGCTTTCACAACATTTTTCTCGTCTACCCTACGAGCCCAAAAATCGCTAAATATGATTTTTAGGCACGAATAACTAAAAAGGAGAAGCATCACTTCTCCTTTTTAGGACATCGCTACAAATCGAGATAGATTATTTTACAGAGTGATATGTAATAGTGGATTTTTCACAATCAACAGTCACATTATATTGCAGATCTTGCTTAGAGCCTCTGACTGTTAATGGCACTTGGTAACCCGTCTCTGTTTTCGTCACATCTTGATTATTAACCCATGCGACGGCTTTTTTACCAACTAATGCCTTTTCTTCTGCCCAACGTGGCAAGCGATTATTCATAAAATCGTTTTTAACTTGTGCAGCAATTTGAGGCTCTGCCAATTTTCCACAACTAATAAACGGAGCCGCTTTACCTTCTTCTTGGTTGGCGCTGAATGCAATCGAACTAAATAACAGTGCGCAGCCACCTAAAGCAAAACCAATTTTCTTACCAGCCTTCATGCTTCCTCCGATCCCTATAAAAATGTTGGGTAACAAATTATATCAGTGACCATAGTTAATTTTATACGACATTTATCTAATATAACTAAAATAGTAGAAATAATTATAAACTGCCAGAATGGTATGACTTAACTAATATGTATCAGATTTTAGCATAAATGTTAATAGTTTGTTTTGTTAACGTTCATTTTCTTCATCAAAACGTACTTGGATCTGCTCTTTATCTTTGTATCTTTCACGGATTTCCTGTGCAACGAGCGCAATCGCTTCTCCGCTACTCATCCCATCAGCCATTAATTGGTGGATACGTTCAACCGCTTCTTGCTGTTGTTGATGATTAAGCGCTGGCATACCTGAAAACATGTCAAAACCCCTTCTTAACTGGTTAGTTTTAAATCGTGCGGAGAGAAAATAAAAAATTTTAGCTTAATTTTAACAGCTCTTGGCTTCTTAAGATAAGATATATGCTAATCTGGTTATCAGTTCTTTTTTATCGACTTAGCGTTTAGTATATACAAATGGTTATCAATAAAATACAACTCCCCTATTATCCTGATGTTGCTATTGACTATTTTACGCCACTAGCCCATCAACCTTGGTCAATGCTGCTCCATTCAGGCAATGCCGAGCATTCGCATAACAGATACGATATTGTTGTGGCTGATCCTATTGCAACGCTAACCACTATTGGTGATAAAACGACGATCACCCACCCGCACTCGGTTGAGAGTTCAGACGCAGACCCATTTAACCTCCTTCAACAAACTATTGAACACTACGCCCCTGACCATGCTAGTGATGATACGCTTCCTTTCACTGGCGGTGCTCTCGGTATTTGGAGCTACGATTTAGGTCGTCGTATCGAAAAAATGCCACACATAGCGACTACGGATTTATCGTTTCCAGATATGGCCGTTGGGATATATCAATGGGCGTTGATTGTCGATAATCAAGAAAAAACGGTCACCTTATTCAGTTATTCTGATACCAATAAACGCCTTGATTGGTTGAAGAAACAAAAAGCTTCACGTAAAACCAAGTTCGCCCTTACCAGTTCATGGCATTCAAATATGTCACAAGAGCAGTATCACGAGAAAATCGGCCAAATACATGAATACTTGCGTAGCGGTGATTGCTATCAAATAAATCTAGCGCAGCGTTTTCAAGCAAAATATAAGGGTAATGAATGGGATGCATTTTTATTATTAACCCGAGCAAATCGCGCCCCTTTCTCTTCTTTCATTCGTCTTCCTAATAATGCGGTGATCAGCATCTCGCCTGAACGCTTTATTCAGTTACAAGATGGTGAGATACAAACACGTCCAATCAAAGGCACACTACCTCGTTTAGAGGATGAACACGCCGATGCCATGCAAGTCGAAAAATTGGCGAATTCCCCTAAAGATCGTGCTGAAAACTTGATGATTGTCGATTTACTCCGTAATGATATTGGTCGAGTTGCACAACCAGGAACAGTCAAGGTCCCTGAATTATTCGCTGTCGAAGCCTTCCCAGCGGTTTATCACTTAGTTAGCACAATTACTGCAACACTTGATAAACCCTATACGGCAACAGATCTTCTGCGTGCAAGTTTCCCGGGAGGCTCAATTACTGGTGCCCCTAAAATTCGTGCGATGCAAATCATTGAAGAGCTTGAACCTCATCGTCGTCATGGCTATTGTGGCGCTATAGGCTATATTAGTTTTTGTGGCAAAATGGATACCAACATTACCATCCGTACACTGTTAACAGATAAAAAACGGATTTTTTGCTGGGCTGGCGGTGGTATTGTGGCAGATAGCCAAGCGGATAAAGAGTATCAAGAAACCTTTGATAAGTTACGGCTGATATTACCCGTGTTAGGAGAAGTAGAGCACGATGACTGAACTGAATGAGTTTATAAACCGCTTTCAGTTTACCCTGCCAGTGACTCGCCGAACTCAACGGACGGCGAGCAAATCTGCTGCCGTTCTTCTGCCTATTATCAATAAAACCACGCCCACATTATTATTAACGCAGCGTTCCCCTTTTTTGCGTTCACATGCCGGACAAGTGGCTTTCCCAGGAGGGGCACGTGACCCTGAAGATGGCTCTCTAGTGACTACCGCGCTGCGAGAAGCCTATGAAGAAGTGGCTATTCCCCCAGAGAAAGTCCAAGTACTTGGGCAACTCTCGCCACAACAAAGTATTGGCGGTTACGAAGTCACCCCAATCGTCGGCCTGCTCCCCGAAGGCATTAATTATCGCCCTAATCCTAGTGAAGTGGCCTCTGTATTCGAGGTTCCGCTATTTGATGCGCTATCACTGAATCAACATAAATATGTTGATATCAAACGTGCTGGTCAAAGTAACCGTATTTTCTTCTATTGGCATAACGGACATCTCGTTTGGGGTCTCACTGCCGCCATCCTTCATCAGCTAGCTCTGCAACTCAAGTAGTCATTTTGTGCCGTAATTGAATACATTTTGTGCTATTCTGTAGCAATTGGCCTTTTGTTACTACCTTATTTTAAAAAATAATTTAAACTTACTGGTTAACACTACTAAATAACAGTAAAGTAGCGCCCTTTAAAATAAATCACTAAATATCTACTTTTTTTAAGGAGTCCTGCGTGATAAGCGTATTCGACATGTTTAAAGTGGGCATAGGTCCTTCAAGCTCTCATACCGTCGGCCCAATGAAGGCGGGAAAAGAATTTGTCGATGATTTGGTAAGCAAACAATTATTACCAAGCGTCACACGCATTGCGGTCGACGTTTATGGCTCTCTTTCACTCACTGGAAAAGGCCACCATACTGATATTGCAATCATTATGGGCCTTGCTGGCAATTTACCTGCTACTGTTGATATCGAATCTATTCCTGGCTTTATTGAAAACGTTGAAAAGACTGAAAAGCTACCCTTAGCTAACGGCACTCACACGGTAGATTTCCCACGGGAAGGTGGAATGAACTTCCGCCTAGATAATCTGCCTTTACATGAAAATGGTATGACTATCCATGCCTTTGCAGGCGAAGAAGAAATTTATACCAAAACTTACTACTCAATTGGTGGCGGTTTTATTGTTGATGAGGAACATTTTGGTCAATCTGTTCTGGATAGTAAACCCGTTTCCTACCCATTTAACTCAGCAGAAGAACTTTTGCTTCACTGCAAAAAAACGGGGTTATCCATCTCTAGCTTGATGATGAAGAATGAGCTTGACCTTCACACGAAAGAAGAGATCGATGCCTATTTTGCCGATGTGTGGAAAACCATGCAGGCTTGTATTGAACGCGGGTTAAATACCGAGGGAGTTCTACCGGGGCCACTGCGCGTACCTCGTCGTGCGCCGGCATTGAACCGTCTTGTCACATCATCAAGCAAACTGTCCAATGACCCGATGAATGTCGTTGATCTCATTAATATGTTTGCATTAGCGGTTAACGAAGAAAATGCGGCAGGTGGTCGCGTTGTTACTGCCCCAACCAACGGTGCCTGTGGCATCGTTCCTGCGGTTTTGGCTTATTACGACCACTGCATTGAGCCTGTTACGCCGGAATTATACACACGTTATTTCCTTGCATCGGGGGCTATTGGTATTCTTTATAAAATGAATGCGTCTATCTCTGGTGCGGAAGTGGGTTGCCAAGGCGAAGTTGGTGTTGCTTGCTCAATGGCAGCGGCAGGTCTTGCTGAATTGTTTGGTGGAAGCCCTGAACAAGTTTGTGTTGCCGCTGAAATCGGTATGGAGCACAACCTTGGTTTAACCTGTGACCCTGTTGCAGGACAAGTTCAAGTACCTTGTATTGAGCGTAATGCGATTGCATCCGTCAAAGCCGTCAACGCAACACGTATGGCACTCCGCCGTACGAGTGAGCCACGTGTTTCTCTCGATAAAGTGATTGAAACGATGTACGAGACGGGCAAAGACATGAATGCCAAATACCGCGAAACTTCTCGCGGAGGTTTAGCAATAAAAGTCCAATGTGACTAGGGTCTTTATTCACTAGTCATTAATTGAATCACTTCACCGATGCCGCGTATTTTACTTTGATTAAACACGCGGCATTTTTTATCAAGTATTGTTGATTATTATCTGACTTAATTGTTTAGGGTGATCTTTAATACGTCATTTTTCGCCTACTTGGCTTTTCTATTTTTAATTTGTAACAAAAACTTAATTAGATCGTTACTTAAATCCCTTGTTTACAAAACAAACGTTTTTCAGAACTTCCTACTGCTGAAACGTGTCATTTTTCGTCTATTTTTTGCTCAACATTTTAAATCCCTTACTCTTTTTGCTACTTTTTTGTTACCGATAACAGTCACATACACTGTTTTTGCCATATATATAGTTTATTTATTTAATAAAACCAATATACTCAGACAATATATGTATTTTATTTAAAATAAAATACATGTTTTTAATTTTCTGACGCAAAACAAGTTTTTACACTAATGCGAAATGTTATGCTACGGATATTGACTCTAATGGTTAGCAAATTAACAGTTTTCTAACTGAATAAAATAGAGTGAATTTATTCAGCTAAAATTATCAATATCATTTTCTATTAGGAGGTTTAATTAAGCTGATTCAATTTTGACCTGATTTACAAATTCCGTTCTATATCTGTTAAGAGGGAAATCAAGTGAGTATAGCTATTATGATTGGTACACACGGTGTGGCGGCAGAGCAACTTCTACGAACCACCGAAATGTTGATAGGCGAGCAAGAAAATGTCTCGTTTATTGACTTTGTACCAGGGGAAAACGCAGACACCCTATTTGATAAGTACACAGCAAAACTAGCTGATTTAGATACCTCCCAGGGGGTAATATTTTTAGTTGATACATGGGGAGGTAGTCCCTTTAACGCAGCTAGCCGTATCGTAAACGAGCATGAAAACTATGAAATAGTCACTGGCGTTAATGTGCCTATGTTAGTTGAAACTTTTATGTGTCGTGACGATAACCCTTCAATAGACGAATTAATCTCCGTTGCTTTAGAAACAGGCCGTGGTGGTATTCGGGCACTGAAATTTAAAGAGCCAGAAGCCGCTGCTACTCCATCCCCAGCACCCGTTCAACAACCTGCTCCAGTACAAACAGTCACTGCTGGCCCTGGCGAACATATGGTGATTGCACTTGCGCGTATTGATGACCGATTAATCCATGGTCAAGTAGCTACACGCTGGACAAAAGAAACTCGCGTTAAACGCATTATTGTCGTCAGCGATGAGGTGGCAAAAGATCAGGTACGTTCAACATTACTAAAACAAGTTGCTCCTCCTGGCGTAACAGCACATGTCGTTGATATTGCTAAGTGTATTCGTGTTTATAACAACCCAAAATACGCAGGCGAACGCGTCATGTTATTGTTCACAAACCCAACGGATGTACAACGTTTGGTTGAAGCTGGTGTTGATATCACCTCTGTCAATATCGGTGGTATGGCGTTCCATGAAGGAAAAACTCAAGTTACGAATGCGGTTTCTATCAACCAAAAAGATATTGAAGCGTTCAACTATCTGAATGATAAAAATATTGAATTAGAAGTACGAAAAGTCGCTTCTGACAGCAAAGTTCAGATGATGGATTTGATTAAAAAATTTAAAAATTAGTCTTAGTTAAACCGTTAATATTATTTAATTTTAACCATTACTCGAAAACAGATTTACCAAACTTGTTTGGTTACAGGAGATTAAACAATGGAACTCACCGTTGTTCAAATAGTACTGGTTTTCATCGTGGCCTGTATCGCTGGTATGGGTTCTATTCTCGATGAATTCCAGTTCCATCGCCCACTCGTTGCCTGTACGCTTGTCGGTATCGTTTTGGGAGATATGAAAACCGGTATCATCATCGGTGGTACGCTGGAAATGATCGCATTAGGTTGGATGAACATTGGGGCTGCTGTCGCTCCTGATGCCGCACTTGCATCAATTATTTCAACCATTCTGGTCATTGCTGGTGGACAAAATATCGGGGCTGGTATCGCCATCGCAATTCCACTGGCGGCGGCTGGACAAGTCCTTACCATTATTGTGCGTACCGTTACCGTTGCATTCCAACATGCTGCTGACCGTGCTGCCGTCAGTGGTAATTTAACTGCTATCAGTTGGATCCATGTTTCTGCATTATTACTTCAAGCAATGCGTATTGCGATCCCAGCGCTTATCGTTGCAGTTTCTGTTGGTACCTCTGAGGTAAGAGAACTACTGGATTCAATTCCACAGGTCGTTACTGATGGTCTGAACATTGCTGGTGGTATGATCGTTGTTGTCGGTTATGCAATGGTTATCAATATGATGCGTGCAGGCTATCTAATGCCATTCTTCTACTTAGGCTTTGTTACTGCGGCATTTACCGAATTTAACCTTGTTGCGCTGGGTGTGATCGGTGCGGTTATGGCTATCCTGTATATCCAACTCAGCCCGAAATACAATAAATCTCAAGTTGTTGTCGCACAAAATAATAGCAACAACAACCTTGATAATGAATTAGACTAGGAGGAGCGCAACCATGGTAGATACAACAAATCCAACAGCGAAAAAGCTTACACAAAGCGATATTCGCGGCGTCTTCTTGCGTTCTAACTTGTTACAAGGTTCTTGGAACTTTGAACGTATGCAAGCGCTGGGCTTCTGTTATTCAATGGTTCCGGTGATCCGTCGCCTGTATCCTGAAAATAACGATGAGCGTAAACAAGCAATCAAACGCCATCTTGAGTTCTTTAACACCCACCCTTACGTTGCTGCGCCTGTTTTAGGTGTCACCATGGCGATGGAAGAGCAACGTGCGAATGGTGCAGATATTGATGATGGTGCCATCAACGGTATTAAGGTGGGTTTAATGGGACCTCTTGCCGGGGTTGGTGACCCAATCTTCTGGGGTACTGTTCGTCCTGTATTTGCAGCCCTAGGCGCCGGTATTGCAATGACTGGTAACCTACTCGGCCCAATCCTCTTCTTTGTTCTATTCAACCTTGTTCGCCTATTAACGCTCTACTATGGCGTTGCGTATGGCTATAAAAAAGGGGTTGATATTGTTCAAGATATCGGTGGCGGATTCTTACAAAAACTGACTGAAGGTGCATCAATACTGGGGCTATTTGTTATGGGTGCCTTGGTGAATAAATGGACGAAGGTCAACATTCCCGTCGTTGTTTCCAATATTGAGAACCCAACAACAAAAGTTATGGAAATCAAAACCATTCAAGATATTTTGAATGATTTGATGCCTGGTTTAGTTCCATTATTACTAACTTTTGCATGTATGTGGCTACTTCGCCGTAAAGTTAACCCACTGTGGATCATCATTGGCTTCTTTGGCCTTGGTATCTTAGGTGCTTGGTTGAAGTTCTTAGCACCATAATTTGCTGTAATAAACTGAAATGGGAGGTTGCAGCCTCCCATTTTTACTTTTAAGCTCTCTAGCACGTTTACTTAGCCAAGGGCACTGAAAATGACCTTAAATGATTTCATACTAGCCATTATTATTTTACTGATGCTGCTGTATGCAATTTACGATGAGTTTATTCAACATTTACTTAAGGGAAAAACCCTACTCAAAATTAACCTCAGACGTAAACATCGTGTCGATGCAATTATCTTTATTGTCTTAATCTGTATCGTTATTTATACCAATATTTCACGACACGGTAGTATGTTAACCACTTATTTATTAATGGTTACAATTTTAATGTCAGTCTATTTGGCTTTTATTCGAGCACCAAAGCTATTTTTTAAACAAACAGGTTTTTATTTTGCAAACACATTTATATTGTACGACAGAATAAAAACAATGAATTTATCAGAAGACGGAATTCTAATTATCGGATTAGAGCATAAGAAAATCCATATTCAAGTTTCTCAACTTGATGATTTACAAAGAATATATGAGTTTTTCATTAATCATAAATAATGGTTATATATATTCACATTAAGATTGAGGTTAATAACAAATTTAATTAACCTCAATTTTTTTATTTCTGCAAATGAAAATTATTCTCAATAAATTTTAATATCCACATAAAATTAAGTGTTGCCTTTCAATTAATTTATGATATCTTTCGAACCACGTCATTGGGGAGTAGCCTGTTCTGGAAATATATCCAGAATGTCCGTATCAACATACTCGTTTGTTTTTTAAACGTGGTGCGGACGCCATCTTGGTTGGCAAGACCATAGACACATGAATAAGCCTTTTGGTTGGGGGTAATTCATGTGTATATGGATGCACCCAACCGAGGTTTATATTATGAGCTTTTACGCTACGCTTATTTTAGCACTCGCCCTTTCCATGGACGCATTTGCTGTCGCTATCTGTAAAGGTGCTGTTCTGCACAAACCCCGCTTTAAAGAGATCCTCCGCACTGGTTTTATTTTCGGTATTATTGAAGCACTCACCCCAATTATAGGCTGGGGAATTGGTATTCTCGCAAGCCAATATGTTATTCGTTGGGATCATTGGATTGCTTTTGGCCTGCTCTTCATTCTTGGCTCTCGTATGATTTGGCAAGGTATTAAAGCCAAAAGCGATGATGACTGCTGCACACCGCCTTCACGCAACAGCTCTCTTAGCTTAGTACTTTCTGCTATTGCCACTAGTCTTGATGCAATGGCTATCGGACTTGGTCTTGCATTTTTACAAGTTGATATTGTGCATACCGCAATGACAATTGGCCTCATGACCATGATCATGGCCACGGTAGGTATGATGATTGGTCGTTATGTGGGGCCACTATTAGGAAAAAAAGCAGAAATTATCGGTGGGATAGTATTAATCGCTATTGGCTTTAATATCCTCTTCGAACATCTCGAAGTATTTATGTACAGCGCATAATTTATACCCCCCTACTGAACTGGTAGGGGGAGTAATCTCATTTTGTTAATCAATAAGTTGATACACCCGTATCAGAAAATCAGCCGTATAATCTTTTGGTTCTGACTGTTGTAATGTATTTTTAACATCCACAGAAGCTCGCCATGCAAAAGGGGTCATTTGTAATAATGCAAATGCTTCATCCCCTGTTAAGTGCATTGAGTACTTTAAATTGGTTTCATCCACTAATTTAAATTGCGGCAAGGCTTCTTCTTTAATTGGATGTAATTTAACCTCACTATAAATCAACTGTTTCAATTCCTGTAAGTGTTCAGGAGCCGGTGTTACAGTAATCAGTATTCCCGAACGTTGCAGAACTCTAGCTAATTCTTCCGCTTTGCAAGGTGCATAAATACGAACAATTGCATCAATACTTTGTTCAGGGAAAGGCAAACGGTGACTAGAGGCAACACAAAAATTGACTGATGTATAGCGTTTTGCTGCATAACGAATAGCGGCTTTTGATACATCTAACCCAAAAACAGCTTTAATTGCCCGCTGTTTTATTAAGCTTTGCATAAAATAGTCAGTGTAATACCCTTCTCCACAACCAATATCTAATACATTTTCACTCTGCTCAGAAAGGTATTGCGCTAATTTCTCAGTCACACATTGACGCATTGGATCATAATGACCTGCATTTAAAAATTGCCGCCGAGACTGCATCATTTCGGCACTGTCACCAGGATCCTTAGAACGCTTATGTTGTACTGGCAGTAAGTTCACATAACCTTCTTTTGCACGATCAAATTGATGGTTATTGGAACACTGCCAACTATTATTATTCAACTTTAAAGGACTAAAACACAGGGGGCATTGATAGCTCATAACAGGTATATCTTGATAAATAAAAAGCAGTATACCATATAGATTCAGCGCCACGGGCTGTATATTTCCCATGGCACTGAGACTGGATTGACATTAGTGGTGGCTCATTAACCTTTAGTAGAGTCTGGAGTCTTTTTCTTTACTGGTTGATTATGAGCTTTGCTGTTGCTCGATGAATGCGATTGGCTACTTTGCTGTGTTTTCACCGTAGGCGATGTTTTCCCCTCTTTTGCTGTACCTGCAGCGAGTGCCGAACCCGAAATGGCTAATGACAATACCGTCGCAATTGCTAATAACTTTTTCATTCTAAATACCTTCAAATTTATGTATACAAGGATGTTCTTGCGATATCAATAAATCATATTTTTTAAATACACTACAATAGGAAAAACTTAAAGATTTATAAATTTTTTATAGGTTATTTATGAGGTAATATTTATGCGATTTGTTGATGTTCTATTTACTTTATTAACAATGAGTCTAATGATAGAAAATTCCTTTTAGTGATAACTTTATTTTCTTTACCTATTCATTTTTATTAAAAAAATAACACCAATTACTCATTGATTTATTTATCCAACAAAAACAATAAGATAACAAAAGGCGAGACACTCACAAAAACCAATTGAATTTATTTATTGAGTAATATCATGATAAAGAAGCCATTTTAACGCCTCAAAGTAAATATAAAAAACCACATAACTCAAATTGCAATATTTTAAATTATCCGATAGGCAAAAAATCAAAAAAATCGTCATCTATTGGCTGTGAAATATCAATGAAAGCTCAACAAGGAGTCAATCTATTTTTATTTTCCAAATTAGCTCTTTTTACATATAAAAACGATCGCTTGTTTTAATTGAGCGATCGTTTCATATTTATTAAGTATATTATTTGCTTAGATAGTTATTAATTGCATTAAAAACTAATGAGGCTTCTAACGGCTGCCCATCTTCTGCTGGATGAGCAACTGGCCATGTGGACCACTGAACAATGACTAGCTGCTCTTTTGGATTGACCACAATAATTTGCCCAAAAATTCCCAATGCCCACAATGTATTGTTCCCATCTAGGCCCTCTTTAGGTTGTGCATTTTGCATTTTTTGCGGAACGCTATTGTTCCACCATTCAAAGCCATAGATCCCTTCTGGGTAACTTGGATTCACCGAGTTTTTCGCTTGTACCCAGCTTTTAGACTCATTCACCCAATTATCCGGTAATGATTTGTGACCATCTGGCAAGACTCCATTCCCTGCAAAAAATAGCCCAAACTTACCCCAATCCTCTAACGTGGCATTAAAACCATGTGCCCCTGTATTATGTTTATTTAATTCATAGCTTTGCCATACCCCGTCGCTCGTCATACCAAAAGGTTGCCATATCTTATTTTCGAGATATTGTGCTATCGATACACCCGTTGCTTTTTCAAGTGTATCCCCTAATAACCACGCACCGCCTGAATTGTATTGCCACACTTCCCCAGCTTTTGCATAGGATTTTCGTTTAGGATTGATAACTAACTGTTGCACACACTCATAGATTTTCGGGTTTGCTTCACACTCGGTCATTTTGGCAAAATCTGAGTTTAGGTTTTCATAATCTTCCCCCCACTCAACCCCAGAGGTGTGTTGTAACAACTGCCTTATTGTCACATCTTCCCAAGCGGTTCCTTTAACACTTGGATTGTATTTAACGATGGCATCGTCTAATGAGGCTATTTTACCTTCCTGTAGTGCTATCCCAACTAGAGTTGAAACAACTGATTTTCCGACCGAGCGCGAGGTCCATAACGTTTTTGGCGTGTTTCCTTTACCATAATATTCAAAGACGACTTTTCCCTGTTTTATCACCATTAACGCGGTAACATCATTACGCTTAATATAGTCATCAAGGTTATATGTCATCCCTTTCAATTGGTAAGTGACATCAACTAAGTTTTGAATTTCTCTTTCTAGCGGTTTGGGATTAATTGCATGGAATACATCTCCGGGGTAAGAGCGGTAATCATTACGAAAACCAAGCAATCGTTCATTTTGATCCCATGTCAGCATGTCTTTAACATTTGGGTAGTGACTATCAACAGGCTGAGGGCATTGCGATAAAGCAGGCACATGACATTCGTTGTCAGTTTGATTTGCATAACCATAGAGCGATGTAAAGAATAAAGCCGAGAATAAACATACATTTACTTTGTATTTTTTCATAGGGTGACCTTTTATAATAATAACAACTAGCTCTTTTTATTGTCATTAATATCTTAGCGTTGGATTTTATTATCGCTATCGACCAAAAAGACGAAGGGATACGGCTCTTTTATGGGATTACTTTTAATCTTCAGCAGTACTTTGGTGATTAAGTTGTTTATTAATCTGATTTCTGATTTGATAACACAGAAATTTATTATGTAACTGGGGGCTTAATGGAAATTAGACTCGCTGTACCATCTGAAGCCGAACAACTTTGGTTTATCAGAAATAACGCGATTCGTCACTCTTGTAAACAAAGCTTTAGCCATAGTGTGATTATGGCGTGGACGCCAGACAAAATGCCAGAAAGCTATCGAACTATGGTGGAAGAAAATCCATTTTTTGTGGTTGTTAATGAGCTTAATATTCCAATCGCCACAGGTTTCTTAAACCTTAAACAGCACAGTGTTGATGCTATTTTTACTTTACCTGAATATTCAGGTTTAGGCGCAGCCCGTTTAATTATGGACAGGATCAAACAAGAAGCTAAATCCCGTCATATCAAACAACTCACTTTAGAATCGACACCTAATGCCGAACGGTTTTATCAAAAACAAGGGTTTATTTCTCAAAACAAAGGCCAATATTATTCTGCATTAGCTCAAAGCTATCTTCCTTGTATTAATATGACCTTATCGCTTTAGCAACCTATTTCAGCCGTTTAATGATGACTAAACGGCTTTATAATTTAAAAATCAGCAAATTCAGGAATGGCTTTTCTTCCATGTGATTCAAGAAAATCCAATACCCTGCGGGGAGTGACATTTAAGATCTGCTCTTGGGGAAAATCAATCGCGGTTAACATCTCAACCACTTTATCAAAATTACCTAAATATCCCGCATAATGTGAATCAGAGCCCAATGAAACCCAGCCACCCACTTCTTTCACTGCTTTAGCTATTGCCAGACAATTTGATTCACTGCCAACGCGAGAATGCAAAAATGATGAGTTATTCATTTCCAATGCGACATTACACTCTTTTGCTGCTTGAGCAACCGCACGAATATCAATCGGGTATTTAGGGTTCCCCGGATGCGTAATAATGTGTACTTTGCCGCTTTGAATTGTGGCAATCATCGCTTCTGTATTATCCGCCTGACTTTGTGGTGCAAGAACTGGTTCATGAAAGCCCGCTAAGATAATATCTAATTGCCTGTTCATTTTTTCATTACAGTCGATTTCACCTTGCTTATTTTTAATATTCGCTTCAATACCGTAGAGCAAACCAACGCCATTCACAATACGTGGCAAAATAGGCATATTGGCAAAATGCCACTGATGTGGAGCATCGTCCATTTCAGGGCCATGATCTGTAATGGCAAACAGTTTTATCCCTCTACGTGCTGCCTCGGAAAAATACTCATTAACCGTGCTATAGGCATGTGTGCTGGCAATAGTATGCGCATGCAAATCAACTTGATACATATGCTACCCTTCTAATTCTATTGTGTGCCTTCCGACACTATCAAATAATCAAATGATCATTCAAGCTAACATATCAAGATGTTATTACGATAGCGATGCCATAACTCATATTTTAATGGATACGCCAATATCAGCAGTGACACGCCTAAATAACAAATAAAAAGAGCGAATATCTACTCGCTCTCTTTTCCTACTGCAATGCTATCTTTAATCGACAAGAATACGTTTGTTGGTCGCTCCCCAAAGAATTGACATTTCAGTAAATAATGCTCCACTGATATCTTCAACCTCTTCGGCAGTGATTTCACCATTACCTTGTTTACCAAAGAAAACAACTTCATCTCCGGGTTGGACTTGCTTTAAGTCAGTCACATCGACCATCACGGTATTCATTGATGTTTTTCCTAATACAGGCACCGTCTGCCCATTAATTAATGCGTGCCCCGCATTGCTGAATACTCGGCGGTAGCCGTCAGCATAACCGACAGGAATATTAGCCAATACAGAGTCACGTTTTAGCGTATAGGTTCTGTCATAACCGACCGTGTTTCCTTTAGGGTAATGATTCACCGAGGCAATATTCGATTTTAATGTCATGACACGCTTATAGTCTTTCGTTGCTACCGTGTCACCATAGAAAATACCGCCAACACGCACCATATCAAGCCATGACTCAGGTACAGTGATGGTTGCATAGGTATTCGCCACATGCAAAATGACATCTTCACGCTTCAATCCAGTTACATCAAGGACTTGTTGTGACTGCTTTTTAAACTTCGCTAAATCTTTGCGGATTTGAGCCTCATCTTCTTCAGGATAATGCGACATGATGCCAACAACTTTTAGCTGAGGTAATTGAGCAATCATTTTTGCGTCATTGAGGCCTTGCGCATGACTCACTTCTAGCCCATTACGTGACATTCCCGCTGAATTCAACGCTAAATGGATTGGTATTACTTTATTTTGCTTTTTACCAATATCATTTAAACGCTGTGCCATATCGAGATTACCGATAAGCTCTTCAACGTCATAGGCTGTTGCTTGTGCCATTTCTTGTTCAGTGGCATTACGCACTCTCATCAAACGGCCTTTGAAACCTAACTCTCTGACTTGTTTAAATTCTTGATTATTTGTTAAGCCAATACATTGCACATTATTTTCAATCATCAGAGGCGTTACCAGCGTCAAATCATGACCATACGCATCCCCTTTCAATACAGCACAAAGCGATGACTTATCCCCCAGCAACGCCTGCACTTTTTTAATATTGAAATCGAGTGCACTACGAGAAATTTCTATCCAAGAATTATTCACAATAATGGGTTGGACTTGTGCGTCAGGGATCGCTTTGGTGTTGGTGTTTGCAGGTTGCTGGCAAGCTGTTGCGACCAATAGAGGAAGTAAAGCAAGATATCTCAACCGAAATGACATCTTTTATATCCTTAGTAATCAATGAAATAGATTCTCCAATAAATTATTTTTATAATTATGGAGAGTGAAAATATACATTTGATGCATATAGGATAGAAATAATATCAAGTTGAATATTTTGAACAAGCAATTAATGCAGTAAAAGTGAATAATTAATTATTTTGATTAAGGGCAAATAATAACCAAGCCATTCAACAAAACAAACATAACCATTTGATAAATTTACATTAAAAAAGGTTTTCCTATCGGCATTAGCTAAAAGTACGTTTCTATGACGCGCATACAAACCCGATTAATCATGCTATTTATCAACGTTATTTAGCCCATCATGGAAGTAACGTATTTAGTCACTTCCATAAAGCGAGCTTTACATCTAGTTATTTTGACGAATTGACAATATTAGTTAACTTTGTCAACATCCAAATAAGATTATCTAATAATGTCAAATTCGCATTAGCCTATATGGAGCGTGGATGTGCCAATAAAGATGCACCAAGAAGAAATTAATCAACGACAAACGCATATTTTACAATCTGCTCGTTGGTGCTTCTTAAATTTTGGATTTAAAAAAACCTCACTTGAGGATATTGCGAACAGAGCCCATCTTTCTCGTACACTGTTATACAAACATTTTAAAGATAAAGAGCAAATTTTTATCAACGTATTTGTTGAATGGTTGGTATCAAGGCAACCTAGCGCCAAAAAAGTGGCTCACTCACAACGCTCCTCACAAGAGCGTTTAATGCAAGTTAGCCAATTACTGATCCTCGAACCTTGGGCTGACAGGATAGGCGCACCGATGGGTGCAGAATTTTATGATATCTGTGAGCAGCTTGCCCCTGGTATTGTGCAGCAGCACCAGCAATTTATCCTGCAATGTGTTGCAGTCATTTTACAAGATGAGATGGCAGCAAAGGTCTTTTTATTGGCATTAAATGGCCAACTTGCAGATAACCCAACCACCACCGAATTATTTCAACGCACAAAAATACTCGTTGACTGTTTTACAGCTCCCGTTTCGATTTGTTAAAAAATCAGTCAATCACCATCATGTAGTAAATTGTTTTCCATATTGAAATTAAGAGCGCGGGGCTTTTTTAGTGCTCATATATTAAGGAGAATTACATGAAAAAGAACCTATTCGGTGCCACCTCCACCGCTGATGACGTTTTAAATAACATCGATTTAAGTCATAAACGTATTCTCGTTACAGGAACTTCTTCTGGTCTTGGCGTTGAAATTGCTAGAGCATTAACCGCACGTGGCGCTCATGTTATTGGTACCGTTCGCCATACTGCTAAAAGTGAAAAGCAAGCTCACGCTATTCGTGGCGCTAACCCACAAGGCAGTTTCGAGCTCGTTGAATTAGATCTTTCATCGCTTGCCTCTGTACGCACATGCTCTGACAACCTACTCGCAGCCGGAAAACCAATTGATATTATCATTAATAACGCTGGTGTGATGGCGACACCATTTGGTCATACTGCCGATGGTTTTGAAACTCAGTTTGGTATTAACCACTTAGGTCATTTTGTACTTGTTAATCGCCTAATACCTTTATTAAATTCAGGCTCTCGTGTTATTAGCGTTTCCTCAGCAGGACACCGTTTATTCGATTTTGATATTAACGATCTTAATTTCTCCTATACTGACTATCAGCCACAACTTGCCTATAGTCGTTCAAAGACTGCCAACATTTTATTTGCTGTTGAATTTGACCGCCGTTATCGCAATCTGGGTATTCGCGCTTGCGCTATTCACCCCGGTAATATTGCTACTAACTTGAGCCGCAATATGTCAGCCGAAGATCAAGCCGAAATTGGCACCATGATCAATTCACTTAACCAGCAAGCCGGTTTATCCAGTTTAGAAACTAAAACAATCCCACAAGGTGCAGCAACCACCGTATGGGCTGCTGCCGTCGCTGATGCGGATGAAATTGGTGGTCAATATTGCGAAGATTGCCAAGTTGCACAAGTTAATGATGGACCGGGTTTTTTCGGTCTTCGCACTTATGCTATCGACCCACAACTCGCCAAAGCATTATGGCTAAAAAGCGAACAAATGGTTGGTGAAGCATTTCCTCAGAATAGTTCACTGCCGATAACTTAATTACCCCTTTGCACGGTAAAAGTTATCTAGTCCATCCGCCCCTTTTCAATTAAGGGGCTTTCAGGCATGTTTGCCTTTACGCGGTTTATCAAAACAAATAAACTAATTTTTATAAAGTTCCATTTTAGTTACTTTAAATAAGTATTTTTATGCTAAAGTTCTTTTTTGGTTACACTACCAGCAACCTTTACTTAATAAAAATAAAGTACCATAATAGTTACATTATCGGTTATTTTTGCATTTAAAGTCACCAAATAGGGTCTTTATATGAATAATAAAATAAGTGCTATTGCACTTGCAGAGCAACTTGGAGAACGATTAAAACAGGCTCGCTTGAATCAAAACCTAACGCAATCTGAGGTCGCAGAATTTGCTGGTGTCGCACGTAAAACAGTTATCAATGCTGAGAAAGGTAAAGCGCAACTAGAAATTTTTATCGCTATCATGCAGGCTTTAAATTTAACGGAGCAACTTGATTTATTTTTACCTTCAAAACCTATTTCACCTATACAACTAGCTAAATTACAAGGAAAAAAGCGCCAAAGAGCATCTGGTCAGCGACAAGAGAATGAAGAGGAGCACATTGAATGGTAATGGAAGTTATTAATGTCAATTATCATAATCAAACCATCGGTGCACTCAGTTTTGATACAGAGAGAAAGATTGGTGCTTTTGAATACGAACCCAGTTTTCTCAAAAAAGGATTGAACTATCCCCTTTAAAAATGCCTTTGTCTTCAACAATATTTCGCTTCCCAGAATTAGACTTTAACACCTTTAAAGGCCTTCCTAGTTTAATCGCAGACTCCCTACCCGATGACTTCGGTAATGCAGTCATCGATGAAACGATTGAACATGTCTCGAAATGGCCAACGTTAGCGAAGGAATGGGATGTGCCAAAGTCATTAATCGACGAGGTAAACGCGAATTTAAGGTTGAACATTTAATAAGGCGGCAATCACTTTCCGACCATTCGATTAATACTTCTTCACGCGTAAAAACCATCTATCCATACTCCCTCTCTTAGCTAAGGCTTTGTATTTTATCGCCTCTTTAATGATGCTTAGCCTTGTTCTTAATCACCTAATAAAAAATTCAATCTTCAATTATCTTACGCTTAGTAAATTGACATTACGACATCATGATGTCATGATTAGCGAATGAAAATTGAACAAGAACACACTCCACTTTATGCTCAAGTCCAAGCGGCTTTAGCAGCTGACATCTCTACCGGTATTTTACCCCCCGGTAGTCAGCTCCCATCCGAAGAACAATTGGTCGAAAGGTTCAATGTCAGCCGAACGACTATCCGTAAGGCTATTGAAAACCTAGTTTCTCGTGGGCAAGTCGAAATCCGAAGAGGCAAAGGCACTTTCGTCACAGAGCCTAAAATCACACAAGAGTTGACCGAATTGACAGGCTTTGTTGAAGATATGTTGGCTCTAGGCCGTACACCAACGGCTCGTTTGCTCGGAACACAGGTCGTGCCCGCTAAAGCCGATGTCGCTAAGCAGCTTTCAGTTTCCACAGGCAGCTTGGTGATGCAAATTAAACGCGTCCGTCTAGCCGATGGTGTCGCAATGTCTTTTGATGAGACGTACCTACCACAGGAGATTGGTGAAAAGATCACTACGCATAACCTTGATGTTGAGCCAATTTTTTCTCTACTGGAAGATAAATATCACTTACCACTGACCGAAGCAGAATATCGACTTGAAGCGGTTACCGCTTCTGCTGAAGTCGCACAGGCTCTCAATATTCAGCCGGGGGGTGCTGTCTTTATGATTGAACGTACATCCTATACTCATGGGCATCGCCCTATTGATTACGAAAAACTCTATTACCGTGGCGATCTAATTCGTTTTGTGACTCGCTTGGTTCGACGTCCACGTGACCGTTCATGATAGGGAAATTAAGTCATGGGATCTTTATGGCTAGTTTTAGCTGCGTTTAGCGCAAGCGCCCTTGGCGGTGTATTAGGTATGGCAAGTGGTATCTTTATTGTACCCATCCTGATATTCATCTTTGGTATTGATATTCATATTGCGATCGGAGCAAGTCTTATTTCTGTGATTGCTTGCTCATGTGTGAGTGCTGCTCCCTTTCTTAAAAGACGCCTTGCAAATGTAAGATTGGCCATCGTTCTTGAAACGGCTACGACGATTGGAGCATTAACGGGTGTGTTTCTTATCGGAATAATTTCAACGCCAGTGTTATATGGGCTATTCGCTATTATTCTTGGGCTTTCTGCTAAACAAATGTTGACTCGAAGGCATCAAACACATCATGTCACTTCTCCACCTACAAGCTGGGCAAGTCGATTACAATTACACGCCAGCTACCCTGATCATGTCGGAAAAGAAGTCAGTTATCAAATAGGGCATTTACCACTCGGTATGTTACTTATGTACGGTGCAGGTTTACTTTCCGCACTACTCGGTATTGGTTCTGGTGTTCTTAAAATTCCTGCGATGGATTCTGCTTTACGACTCCCTCTTAAAGTTTCTTCTGCCACATCAAACTTTATGATCGGTGTTACTGCGACTGCCAGTGCCTGCGCTTATTTTGTTCGTGGTGATATCGATATTGATATTGCGGGGCCTATCACTTTAGGCTCGGTTATTGGTGCGCTCATTGGCGCGCGCTTACTGATGTGGTTACCAGCGGAAAAATTGCGGATCTTTTTCGTCATCATTCTCGCACTATTGGCAGTTCAAATGCTGTTAAGTGCTTTTGATATCCAACTTTTGGTTGAGTCTGTGTAGAATGAAGAAGCTCACAAGAAATATAGAAATACGGGATCAACTTATTGCGAATTTGCTCTGGTATGGTACATGGTTTGCGACAGTACTGATAGCCATCGGCGTTATTATCAATGCACTTGCTGCCTATTTCCCATTATCATTCGGCGGTTATCCCATCATAAAAATAGGTATTATTTTATTTATTTTTCTTCCTGTTGCTCGAGTCATACTCATGCTAGTGCTATTTTTACGTGAGCACGATTATCTCTACGCTACGATTGCTTGTTTTGTTCTATGTACAATAGCGGCAGGTGTATTTATTGAAATAGACCTCCCCTAGCCTGACGTGTTGTCTATTCTTCTTGGATCACAAAAGTTTATACGTCTGTTTTAGAGCCTTCTCTGTAGAAAATAAGGAACATTATTCACCAGATGGAAAAACTAGCCCAGATGGGAGTTTAGCGTACTTTAGCAATAACTAATCATAATCCTAAAGCAAATTCATTATATGTTTGATAAAAAGGAAACTCTCTATCCTGAATTTCAAAGAATAAAATGAAACGGTTCTATTTATATTTTTTGTTATTATTTTCAATATCATTACATGCCAATGAGCAATGCGATCTGATCGCTTCTATATATGGTGCTGAAGCTGGATTTAATTACCAAACAATGGTAGTCAAAGACGGAAGTAGAGCTTATTTTTATTCTGCACCGGATAAGAATTGCCGATTAGCAACATTTATTATTTCAGGTGATCAAGTAGAAGTCTTCCGTGAAATTGGTGAAATAAAGGGTGTAGAGTATTTATATATTCGTTATCGAGATATAAATAATCAATTTGTCACAGGATGGGTACAAGCACAATTTTTTCAAAGTCTGAAAAGTAAAATCACAACCTCTAAAAAGTGTGCGAATATAAAAGAACAACAAATCGGTATTAGTTTTCCTGTAAAGAATAATCACTATCAAATTATCGGTAATAAAAAAGCGAATTTTTACTCAGCACCTGATGACTCATGCATCGTTGACGACGTATTTGTTATCCCTGGAGACCAAGTTTCAGGGCAAGAAGATGCTGAAGGTACATTTATTCTTGTTAATTATTATACATCAACGGGTGAAATTGTTAGAGGATGGATAAAAAAAGAGCGGTTGTGGCAGTTAAATCATGGTGACAGTTATCGCAATGATATTAATCCATCCAGCCTTGATTTAGCCATTAGAGTTGTTTCGCTCTGGATGAATGTAGAATATTCCTGCCACTTTTATGAAGGTATAAATGATAATAATAGGTTTCGTTTATTAGTACGTGAAGATCACCAGTCGTCGCGCTGTCGAGGGGGAGGTGCTGATCCAGAAACCACTCCCGTTGTCGCTTATTTTGATATTGATAAAATAACAGGTGAAGTCGACTTTGATGGGCTAAACAATGAACTATAAGAATATAGGCGATATATTAAGGCTAAGAGATTTTTTGACTACGTAGATAATTAAAGCATTATTCGCTAAATTTTCTGAGTAACTAAGCTCAATTGGATTCTTAATTTTAATACTACCAATAGCTTGATCGCCCTTTTTAGCCGTTATTATTTCTGATAGCGTCAAAATTATCGGTAATTATCAACGATTAAAGACTGTTAAAAACAAAAAAAGCAACAGTAAGTAACTGATGCCTTTGAATTTATCGACAACTAAAAACTGTTATCAACAATAGCTAAATTATTCCCACTCAATTATCAATGATAAGAATATTCATTAACATAACAGCTAGTTAGAAAGGTGGATTTTCTCAGTACCATCATCCATACCATACGCAGAATTTTTTTATTTTTTGCTACTTGTCGATATTTTAGTTCAATTTTTAAACATAAGAGGAGAGTTAAATATATCAAAATAGAGTTTTTTGTTTCTTACCCTATGAGAGAAAAAAACTAAATACTTAAAAACAATCAGTAAAATTTATTTCCCGTTAAATTAATACCATGACAATGTTAGTCTTAAATTCCATAAATTAAATAAGTCATATGATAAATTTAATTTTGGCTCTAATTCATTGATAACAAATTCTTTTTTCATCAAGACTCAGTTTTTCCGTATTCAATGGAATACAGAGTGTGTTTTTTCAATGTTAAATCAGCTGTTTGAGGGGGAGATCACTAAAATCAAATGGAGATTATCTATATTTAACGCATTTCCGATTTGTTTTTCAATAAAACTCCATTTGGGGTGACTCCTTAAATTTTCTTTTTATTGTAACAAAGTAAATAAATCTTTTTTGTACTCCAAAACAGAAAGCCACTTATCACTGAGGAAACAACAAAAATAAAAGAGTAGGAACCAATAAATGAAATAAATATTTTTATAAAAAAATCATACATAGTCATATCAAAACAAGACTTTCTATATATGGACTCTTTTATGCAAGAATAAAAAAACCAACTTATCATAGGAACTAGTGTAGGTATGGCTAAATATATTAAAACTAGTTTAAATATGCTGTTTTTTTTTATGTAAAAATAAAAAATAAACACAGTAGATATGGTATAAATGAAGTAAAAAATTCCCATCCCATAATAGTAGTTAATTAATATGTCATGGATTTCGCCATAATGACCATAGACACGAAAAAAAGATTGTCGTATTACTAGTATATAATACGCAACAACACCTATAGCCATCGATAACCCCAATGGGAAAATGACTGATTTATTATTTGACATGAGGAAATAATACCTCTGGTGGTTTCATATCTAAAAGTTCATTTTTCACTCCCCAAGGTGTTCTAAATCCATCTTCTAAATTTTTAAATATCCCTCCGCTTTCCCTTAATACTCTGGAGACATTGGTTGCACAGTGAAAATGATCTGCATAATTATTATTAAATATAATATTTTTTAATCTTTCTGCGTGTTCACTTGGTATAGTGAACTGAATGACGACGAGATCATCGCTACTCCATTTATGGTACGAAAGATAAGTATCCCAATCAAAATCGGGATATGGCATAAATTCACCGGATCCCCTGTGAGCCATTTGATTTGCAAGGCATTTCTCACCACAGCCCATATATCCGCCTGATGGATCATATAAAATAGCTTTATCACCATCATCAATAACTAATCCAACATGACCTAACCAGTCATTATCAACCATGACATATATATTGACGGGATCTGTAATTATTGCAGTATAAAGTGGATTAGATGCCACAATCACAGGAATATCATAGCGATTTTGGTGTACATCAACGATTGGCCTAATCATTATTTAACAGCCTTTTGTGTGATGCTATAACCTGATGTACTTGCTGCAATGTGATTTATTGTAATACTTTCATATCGGAGAGATACTATTTCAAACGGTTGTAGCTCGTTATTTAGCAAGGAATTAGGGTGCTCGTTAGCAATTCGAATAATCGATGCCTTACTCAATTTTATTGTTTTGTAATGTAGTAATCCTCCGCTTTTATCAATACGATAAAATTTAAATTCACAGTCGAGTATTTCATTGTGTGATATTGCAGTAAGCAAGAGAGGTGATGATTTATCATCGGCTTTTGTTAGGATAAAAGGGGCATGAGAAACATTTTGCTGCCTACTGATATCATAGTTTGTGGAATAAACTAATATCTCGTCAGCATGTTCTGACTGATATCGATTTCCGATAGAATCATAACTTGAACAACCAGCTGAAATTAAACCCTGTTTTTGACCTTGCAATGTTAAATAGATAATGTCTGACATAACTCATCCCTAAGTTAAATTGATTTAAAGAATTAAGCCATTTTTTTGTTAAAACTTCCATAGGAATTTATGTGGAATTTTCGACATGAAATTAACGTGCATAAAATTGGCAATAGTTTAAATGTCAATAATTTTTTAGCAAAAAGAAGGAAAAAAGCATTTTTGTAACTATCGTATTTTCAAGCTAAAATTTTTAACAGCATTTTAACTATTTGTATATTATTACCCCAATGGCACTTTATGGATTAATATAGCATATATTATATTAACCTATAAAAATGACAGAAGGGTGACTTCGCGTTTAACATTTGCGCAACAATTATCATAAGAATATGATGATTTTTATGCGTGTGGATTATGGTTGTATTTTAGCCAAAAAAAGACTTTTGGTTCAAAAATAGAAAGCGGCTATTTTATAGCCACATATTCTCGATGATGATTAAATATTTGATGCTCACTGCAATTAAAGTTCATGTAAAGCAAATTATCATGAAATTTCGTGCGATTCTAAAAACAGAATGTTACCGACTAAAAAATCATCTTCCAGTAATAATACGCTAGAAAATATCGAAAAATAAAATTTAAAAAAGAGTTAACCCTATTTAGTTCAAAAGTATCAACTCTAAAAAGAATTAGTGGCAGAGTAGCTATGGTTATAAACTCAGAAAAAAAATCTGCCAATGATATAATCAAGAAAAAACAAGCTCGTAGTTCAAATAGATAATCAATATTAACTAGCGTAATTGAGCTTCAGACACAACAAGCAACAAAAACAAAAAAGCCCATTTTTACATGGGCTTAAGTCGTTATTTTGCTAGTCAGTGCCAGCTGATTCTTATTGCGGGATTATTCCCATTCGATCGTTGCTGGTGGCTTACCGCTAATATCATACACGACCCTTGAAATCCCATCGACCTCATTGATAATGCGGTTTGAAACACGGCCTAAGAAATCATATGGTAAATGAGCCCAGTGTGCGGTCATAAAGTCGATTGTCTCAACTGCACGTAAAGAAACAACCCAATCGTATTTACGACCATCACCCATCACACCAACAGAACGCACAGGCAGGAATACCGTAAATGCTTGGCTAACCTTGTGATAAAGCTCTGCTTTGTGTAGCTCTTCAATAAAGATAGCATCGGCACGACGCAGAAGATCACAATACTCTTTTTTCACTTCACCTAAAACACGTACGCCGAGGCCTGGACCTGGGAATGGGTGACGATATAGCATGTCGTATGGCAAGCCAAGTTCAAGACCAATTTTACGAACTTCATCTTTGAACAGCTCTTTCAATGGCTCAACTAGGCCTAACTTCATATCTTCTGGTAACCCACCGACGTTATGGTGAGATTTAATGACATGCGCTTTACCCGTCGCTGACGCCGCAGATTCAATAATATCTGGATAGATAGTACCTTGTGCCAACCATTTAACTTGCGTTTGTTTTGAAGCTTCTTCATCAAACACATCGATAAATACATGACCAATCGCTTTACGTTTTGCTTCTGGGTCGTGAATACCTGCTAATGCACTCAGGAAACGATCTTCTGCTTTCACATGGATAATGTTTAGGTCAAATTTACCTGCAAACATCTCCATCACTTGATCAGCTTCGTTTAAACGCAACAAGCCGTTATCAACAAATACACACGTGAGTCGTTTACCAATCGCACGGTTTAACAACAAAGCGGTTACAGAAGAATCGACACCGCCAGACAGTGCTAAAATCACATGATCATCGCCAATCTGCTCTTTGAGGCGTGCTACAGTATCATCAATAATCGCCGCTGGCGTCCACAGAGCTTCACATTGGCAAATATCCTGCACAAAGCGCTTCAGAATATTGAGGCCTTGGTAAGTGTGTGTTACTTCTGGGTGGAATTGAACACCATAGAATTTTTTCTCTTCATTTGCCATGATTGCAAATGGGCAGTTTGGTGTGCTTGCGATAGTTTTAAAATCCGCGGGGATCGCAGTCACTTTATCGCCATGGCTCATCCAGACATCCAGCACTGGCGTACCATTTTCGTTGAGTGAGTCTTGAATATCACGGAACAAATCGCATTGCTCAGTGATTTCAACTTTTGCGTAACCAAATTCACGCTCACCAGAAACCTCGACGGCACCACCAAGTTGCATTGACATGGTTTGCATGCCATAGCAGATACCTAAAACGGGTATACCTGCATTAAATACATACTCAGGAGCACGTGGGCTATCATTTTCTGTGGTGCTTTCTGGGCCACCAGAAAGGATGATACCGTTTGGATTGAATTCACGGATTTGCTCTTCTGAAACGTCCCACGCCCAGAGTTCACAATAAACGCCAATTTCACGAACACGGCGAGCAATCAGTTGTGAGTACTGTGAGCCGAAATCAAGGATAAGAATGCGATGCTTATGGATATTTGTTGTCATTTGAGGAGAATTCCAAAAATTCAAGTCAAAAATAAAAAATTGGTAGCTCCGTAATTAACTACGGAGCTACCCTGAATCATTATCTGTTATTGTCCCAGACGGTAATTCGGGGACTCTTTAGTGATGGTTACATCATGTACGTGGCTTTCTTGGATACCCGCACCACTAATACGGACAAACTCGGCTTTAGTACGAAGATCATCAATAGTACCACAACCTGTCAGCCCCATACAGGAACGTAATCCACCCATTTGTTGATGGATAATATCTTTTAGACGGCCTTTATAAGCAACACGCCCTTCAATCCCTTCTGGAACTAATTTGTCAGCCGCATTATCAGACTGGAAATAACGGTCTGAAGAGCCTTTAGACATTGCGCCTAATGAGCCCATGCCTCGATAGGCTTTATAGCTACGTCCTTGGAAAAGGATAGTTTCACCCGGAGATTCTTCTGTTCCTGCAAACATGGAGCCAACCATAACACAGGCTGCCCCTGCGGCAATCGCCTTAGAAATATCGCCAGAAAAACGAATACCGCCATCGGCAATGACAGGGATACCTGTTCCTTCTAATGCCTCGACAGCATCAGCAATTGCCGTAATTTGCGGTACACCGACCCCCGTCACGATACGCGTAGTACAAATAGAACCAGGGCCGATACCCACTTTAACGGCACTCACACCCGCTTCCGCTAGTGCTTTTGCACCTTCAGCCGTTGCGACGTTACCACCGATAATCGGTAAGTCTGGGTATTTTTTGCGTGTTTCACGAATACGTTGCAATACACCTTCAGAGTGACCGTGTGAAGAGTCGATCAATAATACGTCGATTCCCGCAGCCACCAGCGCATCAACACGTTCTTCGTTGCCCGCGCCAGCACCAACTGCCGCACCAACACGCAGACGACCTTGTTCGTCTTTACAAGCATTTGGTTTACGTTCTGCTTTTTGGAAATCTTTAACTGTGATCATCCCTAACAGGTGGAAGTTATCATCGATCACTAGGGCTTTTTCAACGCGTTTTTCGTGCATTTTTTGCAGTACAACTTCACGAGCTTCGCCCTCTTTTACCGTAACGAGACGCTCTTTCGGTGTCATTACCGCAGTGACAGGCTGATCCAGATCGGTAACAAAACGAACGTCACGACCTGTAATGATCCCCACAAGCGATTTATCCGCAGCCACAACAGGATAACCAGCAAAACCATTACGTTCTGCCATTTCTTGAACTTCGCGGATCGTTGTCTCAGGGGTAACGGTAACCGGATCAGTTACAACCCCACTTTCATGTTTTTTCACGCGACGAACTTCTTCCGCTTGGCGCTCAATAGACATGTTTTTGTGGATAAAACCAAGGCCACCCTCTTGAGCCAGTGCAATCGCAAGATCAGATTCAGTCACTGTATCCATCGCTGCAGAAAGCATAGGAATATTCAGGCGGATAGTTGCAGTCAGTTGGGTTGATAGATCGGCCGTGTTTGGTAATACGGTTGAGTGTGCAGGAACGAGCAATACGTCGTCGAAAGTTAGAGCTTCTTTTTTTATGCGTAACATAGGCAATATCTCACCAGGCAGCGTTATGGAAAGGTATAAAATATTGCCGCGGCATTATACACACCGAAACCGATTGCCTCCAGTCCTTTTTTGAAAAAAACTTGATAACTCCTCTGACTAGGTTAGTATCAACCAATTAAGTCATTGTTTTAGAATTTGATCTAGCTCACATGTCGACTCAACAAAATAGTGGAATTTATTCTGTCAGCAAACTCAATCAAGCTGTCCGTGAACTTCTAGACCGCCAAATGGGTAAAATATGGCTGACAGCCGAAATATCAAACTTTTCGCAACCTAGCTCTGGTCATTGGTATCTCACATTAAAAGATGACAAAGCTCAGGTTCGTGCGGCTATGTTTCGCGGACAAAATGCACGCGTCACATTTCGTCCACAAAATGGTCAACAAGTTTTAGTACGGGCAAGTGTCACACTTTATGAGCCTCGTGGTGACTATCAAATTATCATTGAAAGCATGCAACCGGCTGGCGAAGGTCTGCTACAGCAGCGTTTTGAGTTACTCAAACAAATGTTAGGCGCAGAAGGCTTATTTGATGTAACACATAAGCAGCCTTTACCCTCCCCTGCAAAACGCATTGGTGTTATTACCTCAGCAACAGGCGCTGCATTACACGACATTCTGCATATTTTACGTCGTCGTGACCCATCACTCCCAGTTGTGATCTACCCAACAGCCGTTCAAGGAGATCAAGCTCCTGCACAAATTGCCCGAGCGATTGAGTTAGCCAATAAACGAGGTGAGTGTGATGTACTGATTGTGGGGCGTGGTGGTGGCTCATTAGAAGATTTGTGGGCGTTTAATGAAGAAATTGTCGCTAGAGCTATTTTTGCTAGCCAATTACCTATTGTTAGTGCGGTAGGTCATGAAACGGATATCACGATCGCCGATTTTGTGGCCGATGTTCGCGCTCCGACGCCTTCGGCTGCCGCTGAATTGGTTAGCCGTAACCAAGTGGAATTAATTCGCCAATTACATTCTGCTCAACAGCGTCTTGAAATGGCGATGGATTATTACCTTGCAGGGCAGCAGCAACGTTTTAGTCGTTTACAGCATCGCTTACAGCAACAACATCCACAACTCCGTTTAGCAAGGCAACAACATCAATTGAGCCTGCTTAATCAGAAACTGACCCAAACTATCACAAGGCGGTTGCAAACCGCTCAGCTACGTCATGATCAATTGCAACGCCGGCTGTCACAACAAGACTTGCGGCCTCAATTACAACGGCAACATCGGTCGCTACAACAGACACAATACCATTTACAGAATATGATGACCGAGTTACTGAATAGCTATAAGCAGCGTTTTGCGGTCGCTTGTTCAAAAATGGAAACGGTCAGCCCACTGGCTACATTGGCTCGTGGCTTTAGTATTAGTGAAACCTCTGACGGTGCAGTATTGAAAAAAACTTCTCAGGTGAAATTAGGCCAAAAGCTTAAAACACGCCTAAATGATGGGTGGGTAGAAAGTGAAGTCACTGATATCACTAAAATGAAAATGAAACGTGCACCTCGTTCTGTTTTAAAATAGGCGTAAAGGGTATCAACACGTTGATACCCTGATATTGATTACGAGTTAGAAGCGAACGACACCACCTAGCATATATGAACGCCCTCTTGCCGTTGCGTTATTATTACCACGCACTTCCATAATGGCCGTCGAATTTGAACGGTTCAAGGCATCAGAATAAACCTCATTGGTCACATTATTCACTGTAAACATCAATGTGACATTTTTATTGATTTCATAATCAGCATACAAGTCAATAACTGTCGGTTGCTTTTCATATTTATCTTTCAATGCATCACCATTATTATCAACTAATGATTCAACGCCAATACGCTTTGCTGGCCCTGTAACGGTAATGACTGAGCCTAATGTCAACTTTTCATCTAATAACCGAACACCTGTATCTAGCGTCAAATAATAGTCTGGTAACTCAGTAAAATCCCCCGCACTAAAATCAGCAACGCTGGCTATCGAATTAGGCTGGTCACCCGTCTCTTTGGTATAAGATAATGTTGAATAAAAAACGCCTGCATCATAATTAGCTTGTAATTCATAACCCCGTAAGTTGACCTCGCGTGGATCGTTCATATAGATATAACTTTTCTGCATAAAATCCGGGAACTCTTTATCCCAGACACTTTCATTCATCAAACACCATGTAAATTCAGCGTATGATCTTGGTCGACACAACAAATAAGGCTTACTGGTAATATAATCCTTAATTCTAGTATGGAACCAAAGCGCTTTCATCGTGAATTGGTCATCTTGCACGATGAGATCAGGTCTCATGCTATTGAAACCAATTTGCCATGTTTGTGCTTTTTCTCCTTTTAAGAATGGGTTCATTGAGTTACCGCCATTCTGAGAGAAAAATACCTCTTGGGAATTTGGTGCACGCATTGAGTGTGCGTAACTTACAAAAGGTTGAAATTCAGGAATGATTTCTGCCGAAAGCAATACCCCCGGGTTGAAGCCTCCCTCTTTTAAGTTTATTGATGCGTCGCCTTGAGGAAAACATTTAACGTCATCATCGCAAGCGGGTTTAAACCCTTTTAGCTTGTAATGTGCATAATTCAGATTAAAAGTGGCTGAGTAAATATCATATTTAGCATTGAATTGCGTATACAAACTCATTAAGTCTAATGTGCCACTGGGTGAGAACTGGTTATAAATGATTGTATTTTGGTCAGATACCGAACTTACTTTACGTTCATATTTATTTTTTAACAGCTTAGAACCTATTTTCCATTCATAGTCCGTCTCCCCATAAGAAAAACGACTCGTATTGGCAAGATTGATCCCATCTGCATTATTTTTGGATTCACCTTGACGTAATGCCCAACCCAATGAATCCCCTTCAAATGTCTGCTTACTCTCTCCATGACTAATAATAAGCTCAGTATCAATTAACTCATTAAGTGGCGTATATTTATATTTAAGATAATAATCCTCGCTATTTATTTTACGGCGAGTTAATTTATTTTGATAAAAACGCCCACTAAATTCTAATTCATGGCTATCATCAGGTTTATATTTCAATTTGGTGAGTTGCGATTGGGGTTTTTGTTTAAAAGTATGATCAGTGGCAAAATCATCACTATCATAACCTGCACCATTTTTATAATTCGCGGGGATATTATGACCACTGACTGCAATTAAGCCACCTAAATATCCATCATTGGTATTAACTGGCGTTTTCCCTGCAACGGCAACCATGCCATTATAGCCTAATCCATTATCCCCCCAACGGGCTTTGCTTCTTAAGCCATATAAGTTGCCATCAAAAATCACATCGTCAATACCGATAGTTCTAAAATTAGCGCTACCTACAAGTGCATTGACACTCTCTCCACCATTTAACTGCCCTTTTTCAACTTCAACTTTAACAATAAAATTGGGATCAATTAATGCCCCAAAATCATTATTTGGTTGTTGACCATGGGTGTAGTTACTCGGTGAAATGCCATAATATGTTTGGCTAATACCATCCACCATCATATTAACACGACCAAATCCACTCAAACCGCGGATATTGACATTGACTGTACCTTGGCTCGCGTCCATTTGGGTGTAGGTTCCCGGCATAGTACGAATAATTTTATCTAATCCTTCCAGTTTATTTTGCGTACCTACTGCACTAAATGCCCCTGGCTTTTCCAAGGCTTTAACTAATGGCGTTTGTTTCTCAGCACCTGAAATTTTTAATTTACTAAATTGTACGATACCTTTATTTTGTTGTTGCTGTGTATCTTCTGCAAAAGCAATACTATGAAGCCCAGCACATAATAAGCTGGCTCCTACTATTTTTAATTTATTATTCATTAAACCATTCCTGTAAACGCGATAATTAAACATGCGCTCACATGCATCCAAATAAAATTTAATGCTTTAATTTTGCCATGCAACTGTTCGGCTATCGTTAAGAAACAATAGCCGAACCATTTTACAATAATTAGTTATTAGTATATTCGTTTTTCAATTGTGGAAAATAATGTTTTTTATCTTCCAGCATTAAAATAAAGCTGTAATCTAGGGCAATATCATCCAATGCATTATAGCGGCCTGATTTACCACCATGCCCTGCATTCATATTTGTCTCTAACAATAATAATGAATCTCCTTGTTTATATTCACGCAATTTTGCCACCCATTTTGCCGGCTCCCAATATTGCACTTGAGAATCATGTAAGCCCGTTGTCACTAACATATGAGGGTATTTTTGTTTTTTGACATTATCATAAGGGCTATAAGCCTTAATACGCCAATATGCCTCTTCATTTTCAGGATTACCCCATTCGTCATATTCACCGGTGGTCAATGGAATTGATGGATCTAACATTGTCGTCACCACATCAACGAATGGAACAGAAGCGACAACCCCTTCATACAGTTCAGGCGCCATATTCACTACGGCTCCCATTAACAGTCCACCTGCACTTCCTCCCATGGCATAGACATGGCCTTGTTTTCCATAACCCTGATTTATCAGTGCATTTGTCACGTCAACAAAGTCAGTGAATGAGTTCATTTTATTCACTGTTTTCCCTTGTAGATACCACCGTTTACCCAGTTCACCACCACCGCGAATATGGGCAATCGCGTACACAAAGCCTCTATCTAGCAGTGACAGACGTGAAGAGCTGAATGAGGGATCAATGCTGTAACCATACGCACCGTAGCCATAGACTAATAATGGATTTTGCCCCTCTTTAAATAAATCTTTTCGGTAAACTAATGAAACAGGAACTTTCACACCATCTTGTGCCGTCACCCACAAACGTTCACTTTGATATTTGGATTTATCAAAATCTTTCACTTCTTGCTGTTTTAATAACTGCCTTTCTTGTGTCTGCATATTAATTTCATACACAGAAGAAGGTGTCGTCATTGATGAATAGCCATAGCGCAACTTATCGGTATCAGACTCTGGGTTGTTATCAATCCATGCCATATAAGCGGGATCATCAAAACGGACATAATTTTCAGCTTTGGTTTGCCAATTAATTTGACGGAGATTAACCAAACCGTTTTGCCGCTCTTCCAGTACTAACCATTGGTTAAATAGCTCAAAATCTTCCAAATCCACATCATCACGTGGAGCGACTAAAGTCTCCCAATCGCTTTTGCCATCATGACTTGTGATATACAGACCAAACAATGGGTGTTGATGGTTCGAACGAATATAAAATTGACCGCGAAAATGATCAGGATAATATTCAACGCCCGTTTTACGAGGTTGGAAAACGTTAGCCTCATTATGTGGCTTGTTTGCATCAATTAAGCGATATTCCGACGTCTCAGTACTTGTGATTCCAATAAAAATATAATCTTTGGAAGTTGATTTAGAGATGCTGACATAAAAAGTATCATCTTTTTCTTCATACATCATGACATCTTGATGCTGTTGTTCACCGATTTGGTGGCGGAACACTTGATATGGCAACAAGGTTTGTAGGTCTTTATTTACATAAAATAAAGTGTTGCTATCATTGGCCCAAACAATATTGCCCGATGTATTCGTTAACTCATCATTTTTCCACGCTTGGCTGTCTAATGAACGGAAAGATACCGCATAGTTATTACGACCCTCTCTATCTTCCGCAATCGCCACGATTTTATTGTCTGGTGAAACGGTAAGCGCACCTAAACGGTAGTACTCGCTCCCCTCCGCTCGTTGATTACCATCAACCAGTGTTTGCCACTCTCCTTCGCTATTCACAGGTCTGCGTTCATAAATAGGATAGTTTTTACCTGCTTCAAATCGGCTACGATAGGTATAGCCATTAAAGTCATAAGGTACAGACTCATCATCTTGTTTCATGCGTGAAAGTAATTCATCATAAATCTGTTTTTTTAATGGCTGGCCCAACGCCAGTTGCTGTTGACTATAGGCATTTTCTTTTTCTAAATAATCAATAACTTCTTGTGATTTTCTATGGTCGTCTCTCATCCAATAATAGTTATCGACACGCACATCACCGTGTGTCGTCATTGTATATGGCTGCTTTTTCGCTTTTGGTGCTGACATCTGTTCCTCCGCAAGGGCATGGCCTGCATGTAGTCCAATAAATGCTATTAGACAGAATTTAGCGATTCGAGTGGATACTGACAATAAATCTGCTCTTATAATCATTCTGTTACCCTGATTAACCGTTAGTTTTCAAGTGTGAAGTCTATTGGCATTCTTACCGTAACTTTGCCATTCCTAAGCATTTCGGCTGGAGGGATGGGAAGTGGTTGTGCTCGAGAAAGGACTTTTTCGGCTTCCCTATCAAGAGAGCGAGTTCCTGACCCTTTAATCAGTGAGCTTTTAATAACATAGCCCTGCGCATCAACGTCAAATTCAACCACAGGAATTCCTGTGCGGTTACGTCGCCGAGCATCATCAGGGTAGCGTTTAAATTTGTTCAATTGGCCGAGAACGAGAGCCTGCCACGCTTTTTCTGCATCCAGTTGCGATTGTGATTGACTATTGAAATCAGCCGCAATCTTATTGCTCTGTTTCAATGCAGCAGCATCACTAGTCACAGGCGCTGAATTTGATTTTGAGTTATCACTTTCAAGCTTTTTAATAGGCTTTTTAGGCGGTTCTTTCTTCTCTTTTTTAGGCGTCGGTTGCGGCTTTTTCTTTTCGGTTTTGGTTACTAACAGTTCAGCATTTTCATTTACGGGTGCGGTAGGTAGCTCAGACTGCTCAGGTTCAGCTTCTTGGGCTTTACTTGCCACAGAGACCTCCTGCACTTGGCCGATATTCACTTCTGTAACCTGTTTAGCTTCCGCTTCCATGGAAACTTCCACCACAACGGATGGTGGTGGCACGGGATTATCCCACTGTTGATCGTCAGAGCTGCGTAAAAAAAGTCCAATAACTAAAAAATGTAATGCAATTGCAACAATAACCGCACTACCCATTTTCATACTTTGGTTCTGGTAGTGCTCAAATGTAATCGTACTCATTTTAATCTTATTTGCTGTGCTAAAAACTCAAATGATAATCAATTACATATGCAAATGAAAACTATTTTTATTCAAATTTGTTTCATTATCACAATTACATTACAAATAATTATAAAATGATTATTTTTCAACCGCTTGATTTACACTAGGCGTATACCAAACATAATCCGCATGAAGATTATCGATAGCATTCCCTTTTTCTGAAATGATCAGCACAGTAAATTCAGCATCAGGAGCCAGATCTTGCACATGTAACGGTACACCAATAGCTCGTGTCGCATGATACCCCCCCACAAACAACAAGGCTGGGGTTGGTGCTTGTAACAGTGATTTAGCCATACGACGATCACGCATTTGCTGAATAACCGTCATCTTTTCAACCTGCTCCGGTGTTAATTTGCCGTCATGAGAGGTTTCAATCGTCTTACTGATCAACTCCTGCACGACAGGTTGAGTCGAATATACGCCATTTAATACTGGTGGATTTTTGTATGCTTCCTTGACCTCTTCCTTATTCAAATTTGCTGAAAGTAGTGGGTACGGGGCTTTTAATAGTTGTTTAGTCAACTCGCCATACTGCTCCCACGGCCATCCACTGTTCCATTTAATTGACGACTGCAATTTTTCATCGCGAATATACGGATCTCCCTGCATTTGTGCTTTCACTGAGTTAATACTTTTTTGCTGATCTGGTTGGAGCATTTCAAGTAACACTGAGCCTTGTGGACGCGTTTTGTGCATCTCTTGAGCCAGCCACTGCTCTATTTGGTGATGATACATATTGTCGTGTTTTTCACCGACAATAACGCGAGATGATTGAGATAACTGCTCAATAAGCTGTTGAGGTGTAATGGATTGACCTGATTGTAAGTCAATGATTTGCCCTTGTCCGGTAAGCTGACTATCTAGCTCTACCGGCTTTTGTTCTATTTGCTGTGCACAACCCGCAACCAACAATAGCGCCATTGCGATAAGGGAGGACTTTGCCTTCAATGTTACTGATATCATTATCTTTTCCATCTATTGAGTACAGGATTACCCAAAATACAGATAATGAGAATGATTTTCAATTAAAAAGGCCTCTAAATATTAAAATTTAGAGGCCTTTAGATATTAAGTTAAATTATAGTGGATGTGTTTGTGCTTCAACAGCAGCCAATGCCACCATATTAACAATACGACGTACAGAAGCTATCGCGGTGAGGATGTGTACAGGTTTTGAAACCCCCATTAACACCGGACCTACCGTCACACCATCAGAGCTTGTTACACGTAATAAGTTATAGCTAATACGTGCCGCTTCCATATTTGGCATGATCAACAAGTTTGCTGACCCTTTTAGTGGGCTATCAGGCATGACATCTTTACGGATAGATTCAATCAATGCAGCATCGGCATGCATTTCGCCATCGATTTCAAGATGCGGCGCTTGAGCCTTGACCAGCGCTAATGTATCACGCATTTTTTGTGCGGATGCACAATCAGAAGAGCCGAAACTGGAACGGGATAACAGTGCCACTTTCGGTTCAATACCAAAACGGCGCACCGTATCGGCTGCCATTAAGGTAATTTCCGCTAGCTCTTCTGGTGTTGGATCTTCGTTCACATAGGTATCGGCAACAAACGTGTTACCCGTTGGTAATAATAGTGCGTTCATCGCCCCTGCTGCATGAGCGCCTTCACGGAAACCGAACAGATTTTTTACTACGCTATAGTGTTCGCTGTAACTACCAACGGTTCCACAGATCATACCATCCGCTTCACCACGAAGTACCATGATACCGCCGATTAAAGTCGGGTTACCAATCACCGCACGACGTGCCATCTCTTGTGAAACACCACGGCGTTTCATGATTTGGTAATATTCTTGCCAGTACTCTTTGAAACGTGGATCGTTTTCATTGTTAACCACTTCAAAATCTTTCCCTAGCTCAATATGCAGGCCAAGTTTTTGAATACGTTTCTCAATCACACTTGGGCGTCCAACTAGAATTGGGAATGCTAAGCCAAGGGAAACCAACTCTTGTGTCGCATGTAATACGCGCTCTTCTTCCCCTTCTGCCAAAACAATACGTTTTTTCTCTTTTTTGGCTTGTGAAAAGATAGGCTTCATAAACAAGTTTGTTTTATAGACAAACTGGTTCAGTTTTTCGATATAAGCATCAAAGTCTGCAATTGGACGTGTAGCAACCCCTGAATCCATCGCCGCTTTTGCCACTGCTGGCGCAATTTTAACTATCAAACGTGGATCAAAAGGCTTCGGAATAATGTATTCAGGGCCGAAGAATAAGTCTTGGTTGCCATAAGCAGAAGCAACTTCCTCACTCTGCTCTGCCAACGCTAAATCAGCAATTGCATAAACACAAGCGAGTTTCATCTCTTCGTTGATGGTCGTTGCGCCAACATCCAACGCGCCACGGAAGATGAACGGGAAACATAATACGTTGTTCACTTGGTTAGGATAATCAGAGCGGCCTGTACAAATAATGGCATCTGGACGTACTTCTTTTGCTAATGGCGGTAAAATTTCAGGTTCAGGGTTAGCAAGCGCTAAAATAAGCGGGTCTTTCGCCATGGTTTTCACCATGTCTTGGGTCAGCACACCAGGACCAGAACAACCTAAGAAAATATCTGCATTTGGGATCACATCCGCAAGGGTTCTTGCGCCATTATCTTCAATGGCATAGGCGGCTTTTGTGACATCCATTTTTTCATCACGGCCTTTATAAATCACCCCTTTGGAGTCGCAGACTGTGATATTTTCGTGTTTTAAACCTAGTGCAACAAGCAGGTTCATACATGCAATTGACGCTGCACCTGCACCTGAAACGACTAGGCGAACATCACCGATATCTTTTTTAACAATACGAAGGCCGTTGATCACCGCCGCCGTACAAATAATTGCGGTTCCGTGCTGATCATCATGGAACACAGGGATATTCATTCTTTCGCGCAGCTTCTGCTCAATATAAAAACATTCAGGCGCTTTAATATCTTCTAGGTTGATACCCCCAAAAGTTGGCTCAAGAGAAGCAATAATATCAACAAGTTTATCGGGATCGGTTTCATCAACTTCGATGTCGAACACATCAATGCCAGAAAACTTCTTAAATAGCACCCCTTTCCCTTCCATAACGGGTTTACCCGCCAAGGCCCCAATATTACCTAATCCCAAAACCGCTGTACCGTTTGAGATCACACCGACAAGGTTCCCTTTCGCGGTATAACGATACGCTGATAGTGGCTCTGAGGCGATTTCAAGACATGGAACCGCAACCCCTGGTGAGTATGCAAGAGCCAAATCGCGTTGAGTCGTTAATGGTTTAGTCGGTGTTACAGTTATTTTTCCTGGATGAGGAAACTCATGAAAATCAAGAGCACTTTGTTTTAATTTATCATCCATCATCAAGTCCTTTCAAAGTAGGTAGGGTAAAAGCAGTAAACAGTATAAACAGTTCAGACAAGCAAATCATGATCTTGATGACAATTTCCAGAAAATTCTTTCGGTTACATCAGTTAGTAATACGAGTTAGCCTAAAATATCACCTCAAACTCTCACTCAATCAATATACTTGAAGGCTAATTATATATTATAGATATAATTACTTTTGATAATTTTAATCATATAAAAATCGAGTTATTATTTTTTTGGTTTTCTATTTCGGGGTTCTGAATATTAATTATATAAATTAATAATTAAATACAATGAGCATTAAAAAATAGTAATAAAGGCGAAAATTGAAGGCTATAACATATTTAATGTAATGGCGTGTTTGCTGTTAAGCTGCCCTCTTTTATTATTGTCAGGCATAAAAAGGAATCTACTATGTCTTCCCAAACCGTTATGATTATTGATGAACATCCTATTTATCGCTATGGTTTACGGCACCTTATCGACTCAGATGCATATTTCACTGTCGCAGCTGAATGCTGTAATTGCTCTGAAGCACTTGATATTGCTGACAAACTACAACCTGACATAATACTAACTGATATCAATATTTATGGTACTAAAACATTCGAAACAATTCGCTTATTACGTAAACGCTGCCTTAAGTCGTATTTATTAGTTTTATCATTTTCAGCTTTAAAAACAGATATCTACAATGCTATTGATGCAGGCGCACAAGGCTATCTGCTTAAAAATAGTGAACTTGATATGCTGATGAATAGCATGCGAAAAGCAGCGGCTGGGCACCATGTATTTAGCGAAAAAGTCTATCAATATCTCGTTAATCGCCATAAAATTAATGACCCATTATCATCATTAACGCGCAGAGAATGCGAAATATTGCATGAAATGGCGGCTGGATTAAAAAATAGGGAAATTTCCCAATTACTTTTTATTTCAGAAGAAACAGTAAAAGTGCACATCCGTAATTTACTTAAAAAACTAAATGTACGCTCCCGATTAGAAGCAAGTCTAATATACATGAGAGCAAAATAATATATTTACTATAATTAATTTATTATGAAATAATTTAATTAACTATTAATTTAATCATTAGATTAACTTTTCTTTCCCACAGAAAGCTAGATCCTGAATAGATTTTCGCGCATTATGTAGAGCTAACAGTAAATCATCAAAGGAAAATTTTATGTCAAACAGCACTTCTTCCCCTTACATTATGTATGGTATTAAAAATTGTGACACGATCAAAAAGGCGCGTCGTTACTTGGAAGATAATGGCATTAATTATCAATTTCATGATTACCGTGTTGAGGGGATTGATGATGCCTTATTATCGATGTTCATCGCTCAGCTCGGTTGGGAAGTTTTAGTTAATAAAAGAGGCACAACTTGGCGTAAACTCAGTGATGCTGAAAAAAATGCCGTTGTTGATGCTGAAAGCGCCAAAAAAGTGTTATTGGCTGAACCTGCGATGATCAAGCGCCCAATTCTCGTTTCAGCAGACAACCGCTATCTTGTCGGTTTTTCCGCTGATGAATATCAACAATTTACTCAATAAGCCGGAGCGCAGTGATGGATTGTCCTGTTATACAACTCGCTCAAGAGCTCATCTCTCGCCCATCAATTAGCCCTGATGACCAAGGGTGTCAGGCATTATTAATTGAACGACTCGAAAAAGTAGGGTTCACCGTTGAAAAAATGTTATTTGATGATACGGCTAATTTCTGGGCTTATCGAGGTGCCGACGGCGAGACCTTAGCATTTGCAGGCCATACGGATGTCGTTCCCGCTGGGGATGAGACAAAATGGCAAACGCCCCCTTTCATACCAACCATTATCAACCAACACCTTTATGGTCGTGGTGCAGCGGATATGAAAGGCTCCGTTGCAGCTATGGTCGTCGCTGCCGAGCGTTTTGTACAAAAACATCCCGATCATCGTGGTCGGTTAGCCTTTTTAATCACGTCCGATGAAGAGGCAAAGGCGACAAATGGTACGGTTAAGGTCGTTGAAACGTTGATGCAACGTAATGAGCGGTTAGATTACTGTTTAGTGGGCGAGCCTTCTAGCCAAACTCAACTCGGTGATATCGTTAAAAATGGCCGCCGAGGCTCTATCACAGCGAATTTAACGATTTTAGGCACGCAAGGGCATGTCGCATACCCACACCTTGCCGATAACCCAGTACATCGAGCGACAAGTTTTTTACAAGAACTTGTATCAACACAGTGGGATCAAGGTAATGAATTTTTCCCCGCGACCAGTATGCAGATCGCCAATCTTCATGCGGGTACTGGTGCGACAAATGTTATTCCGGGTGAGTTTTTCGTTCAGTTTAATTTCCGATTTAGCACAGAATTAACCGACAAAATCATCCGTGAGCGTGTTGAAGAGATGCTAGCACGACACCAATTACGCTATGAAATTGAATGGAAGCTTTCGGGCCAGCCTTTCTTAACCCGTACAGGGAAATTAGTCGACGCCACCGTGCAAGCCATTCATGAATTCACGGGGCGCACTACAGAGCTCTCAACGAGTGGTGGGACATCTGATGGGCGTTTTATTGCTCAAATGGGGGCACAGGTCATTGAATTAGGGCCACTCAATGCCACTATTCATAAAGTTGACGAGTGTGTCAGTGTACATGACCTACAGCAACTGGCACGGATTTATGAACGCATAATGGAGCTACTGTTACTATGATGACCATCGCCATGCTCACCGGCCGTTCAACCGACCATCTCGTGACATTAGGCGGTAATCACCGCCTACAATTTAATGCGACAAAAGCATTTTTGTCCATGCAACAAGCGGCGGCGAAGGCTGGCTTCAAGCTCCAATCCGCCAGTGCATTCCGTGATTTTTCACGTCAGCAACTGATTTGGAATGAGAAGTTTACCGGAAAGCGCCCCGTTCTTGATAAACAAAGTAATCCGCTAGATATTAGCGTATTAAGCGAAGGCGAATTATGTGAAGCTATTTTGCATTGGTCCGCCCTGCCGGGCGCAAGCCGCCACCATTGGGGCACGGAAATTGACGTCTATGACCCATTGCGTCTCCCTGAAGGGCAATCACTGCAACTTGAGCCATGGGAATACGAACAAGGCGGCTATTTTGCTGAGCTGAATCAGTGGCTAAGTGACAATATGGCCACATATGACTTCTACCGCCCTTTCACCGCTAAAAATGCAGGTGTTGCCTATGAACCTTGGCATATTAGCTATTGGCCCTTATCCCATGACGCTGAGCAACTGTTAACCCCTCAAGTGGTTCAATCTGTTTTACAAGAAGAAGTTATCTTGGGTAAAGATTGGCTATTAGCGAATCTAGAATATGTCTTTAATCGCTACATTAAAATTCCAGAATAGCCTCAAAAAGCGCCAAATCCCTTGGCGCTTTTTCATTTAACACCATCATGCTTTATTATCATTCGGTACAGGTTTATCTATCACCGGTAATCGATACATAAAAATCACTAGCCAGCATAACAGGACAAATAGACCTAACTTTAACCACCAAAAGTTCACAACCCAAATTGAAATCGTAAACGTAACTAATATCACGGCTATCGCTTTAGGTTTAGCGCCTTTTGGCAAACCTTTATACGTTTGCCAATGTCGGATATAGCCACCAAACCATGAACGATAAAGTAACCAGTGATGAAAACGCGGCGATGAGCGAGAAAAGCACCATGCCGCCAATAAGAGAAAGGGGGTTGTTGGCAGTACCGGCAATACAACGCCTAAGCATGCTAATATTACCGCGAGCCAACCTATTAGGATCAACAATCCTTTTTTTATATTCAAAATGGCTCTCCCAACGGCTTCAAAAACATGATTAAATAAACCCAATGACTAGGGTATACCCTATCGAAATTCAAATAGTAATGTGATGCCAAATGTGTGCCTGTAAAAGTTTCAACTTTTCATCCACCTTTTTAATCACCTCTTATTAGCAAGCACAAAGGCGACATATGCATTGGTTAGCAGATTATTGGTGGGTGATCCTACTGATTTTAGTTGGCGTCATCTGGAATTCTATCAAAGAGATGATGCGAGTAGATCATAAAAAATTTCTTGATAATAAACCCGAGCTTCCCCCTCATAAAGATAACAATCATCTTTGGGATGATAACGATGATTGGCCTAAAGATAAGAAGGGCTAATTTTTTGCGCTATCGTTTTAACAAGCTCAGGGTGGTCACGTTGCACAACGTCTTTAACTTCTGCCCTTGCTTGTTGTAACCACGCTTTTTGCCCCGTTAATGATAGCTGTTGGCAAATCTCTTCCAAAGATAACTGTAGTTGAAAATAGAAACGCAGTAGCTTCAACCCACCTTCTTGATGCGCTAATAAACGTTGTATCGCCGCACTACTCGCTGCCAACGTACGATGGTAAAAGCCAAATCCAACCAGTTCAATCCAATCTTCGGGCGTTAAATGCTGTTTGTCACATGTCGGCAAGTGAAATAGCTCAAGGTCACGACGCCAAAAGAGATCCCTTGGCAAGTTGTGTTTGGCTTGCTCACACATGCGTTGTGCTTGTGATGACAGTGGTAAAATCGCCATCGCCGTGTAACATCCACTGCTTGCTTCAAGGTGTTCACCAACACGTACTAATTGATAACCCGCTTGTTGCCAAAAACGTAATAACTCCGGTGTCAGACCAAAACTCACTGATAAAAAATCTTTGCCTTGGTAAACGGCCTGCTGTTTTTGAGCGTCAAGCAGTTGTGAGCCAATTTTTTGTCGGCGATAAGCAGCCTCAACCGCGATCCTCGTTGCACGTAGTGATGACATCTGAGGCGCCTCAGGGAAGTAATAATGAGCAGCAAGGGATTGGGCCACTAAACTCCCCCTAGGGCGGCGGAGACCAGCCCAAATTTGCCAACTTAGTTGGCTATCTAACCCACCTTCTTCAACCATCCATAAGGCTCCAATCAATTGCGTCGCCGATTTGGCCAACATAAATTGCTGGCGACTTGCATCAAGTAACCGACGAAGATCGAGAGGGGATGTTCGATAATGTGCACTGGTGAGTAATCCATAAAAACTTTTCAGTTGTTTAGGATCATCAACTAATTGTTGCTGGCTGATAGGCTCAATTAGCTGTAATGGCGAGTGATCGTTTACACCTTCAGGCTCTTCTAGTAATAATGCCTGATTGAGCCAATGTTCAAGGGGATCATGCTTAGCCCAGCGGATAGGCTCGACTAAATCGAGAGCTGTAAAACCGCCCAATTGCGCACAAAACTTATTGATAAAGCCTCGCCCTGTTCCTTCATAGCCATCCACCGTTGTCGTTAATAAAACACGTGGAAAATAATTGACCAGTTGGCGCAGAATATAACTTGGAATCGCTGCCGCTTCATCAATAATCAACCAGTCAGCTTTTATGTCACCATTCTTCTTACAGTAACGTAATAATTCATCTGGCGCCCAAAAATTGAGCGGCTGACCGGCTGATTTTTCTAGTGTTCGTATCGCGACTTTAGCAGGCGCACAGCACCAGCACTCCCCTTGCCAGTTGCGGATCAACATTCCTGCAAGGGTCGATTTCCCTCGCCCACGGGGAGCGATGATCCCCCAAACACCGTCATTTGCGGATAACAACTGTTCCAGTACATATTGCTGAGCCGGTGTCGCCTCACCCGAAGGTGGTTGCCAATGCTCTTTTTCGGGTAAAAGAGAAAAATGCGCTGGCTTATCTTGTTGCCAAACCAGCACGTCAGATTGCGCCTGTATCAACTGCTGTAAATGATGCACAAAATTAGGCGTGGCGATCATGCCATTTTGCTCATTCCATCGAATACTATCGTTATCCAATGAATACGCCCACTCAGTTTGTGGTGGCGTACATAAAACCAGCAAGCTCCCAGCCTTTAATGCCCCAGCAAGCATAGCGAGAGCCTCGCTATGCAAACCTTCTCTTGCATCAAAGACCCCATGTAAAAACTCTCTGCCTAATAATAAATGTGCATTTTTAACGGGCAATGCCCCCGTTATTGTTGATGAAAGGGCCTGCCAATCACCCGCGATAATTGATTGAATTTCATTTAATCGTTTATCTATCCACAAGCTCTCACCAGAGAGCACCAACAAGCGCCGATGACCACAATCATTAAGTTGAGCACAGATTTTAGGAAGTGAATAATTCATATACCCGCTAAGATTTACCGATCAATAATGACAAGATCCCTGCTGCGATAAGAGGACCAACAGGAACACCACGGAAGAGTGCTACGCCGATAACCGTACCAACAAGTAGGCCTGCTACTGTTGAAGGTTGATGTGACATTAACGTGACACCACGGCTTCCCAACCAAGAAACTAACACCCCGATCACAATAGCAAGCAGTGATTTCCAATTTAAAAAGGAACCTAATACATCTTGTGCTGAAATTTTACCACTAGCAATAGGAGCCATCACACCAATAGTTAATATTAATATCCCAATCGTTAACCCATATTTCTCTACCCAAGGAAAGAAATTATTTAAAGGTGTGATCCGCACCACCAGCAAAAATAACATAGCTAATGTCACCGTCATATTATGACTGATGATCCCAAGACCCGCTAAAACCAGTAAAATTATCAAGGTAGGATCGACTTGACTCATATTGTATTCCCTGTAAAACGTGCTGCTTTTGCTTATAAAATTAGCGAAAGATAAAAAGTACGGCTTATGTTATTGGCTCACCGAATAAGAAGCAAACGTCACGGCATATTATTGCCCGATATATTGTTGAAATAAGATATTTACAGGCTCTCCTCCGATAGCGATCATTTTATTTTTGAAAGATGCGGGTAAATCACCATTCGACTCGGAAGGTAATGTCATTAATTCAGTAATGAACGGGTCTAATCCTGATGGATTATTGGCGACCTTCTGTAAAATAGTATCTAATTTTCGCCAAAATGTAGCGCCTTGAGAATAGAACTCAGCATAAACAGAGCGATCCCCTGCTTTAAATCGCTTATCTAGTTCAATAAAAGTATGTGTCACTGGAGCATTTAATGGCATCATTGCAGATTCAATTGACGAAACAATTTGTGGCTGGCTTTCCATCTGTTTTAATGCTTTCAAAGCATAATATTGGGCAAGGCCTTCCTCAACCCAAGCTGGCTGCGTTGATTTATTTTCCCTTACCATATCAATAAGTTGATGAAATTGCTCATGGGCGATAACAAGTTGGGTTTTTGCATTATTGAGGTTAATGTTTTTATCATCCTTTTTATCAGAGTATAAATAGTTAGCCACGAAACTGCGACCACCCGCCGCCCCACCAATAAAGCCATTTTTTTCATTACTGCCGAGCCAAATCACCAACAATGTATTATCACGCTTGTCTTGAGGTGAAATTGATAACGCTTTGGTTAAATACTTTAAGGCTTGTTGGTGATAACCATTTAGCTGATATTGATCGGTTAACGTGACGTTGTCACTAAAATAGCGAACTTTCATATTCGTTAAGTCCACTTGTTGCAATCGAATATCCCCCACTAAATAAAATTCAGGCGCCTTATAATAGGCAGGAACCGACCACGCGCTTGTATTTTCAGCTTTCGCGCCATAGATAGCGATCCCATCGGCAGCACGAATAATCCCCTCTTCATCATTGACTAAGCGCAATAATGACGTAGGCTCAGAAAGCAATATCTGTTTTTTGTTTTGATATTCACTGGTAATGAAAATAGTCGCTTGCTTCGAGGCGTCAACATGCCCTTTTGCAACTTTATTAGGGAGGACATGCCACGAAACTCGTTCACAACCTATAGGCACAATCCATTCATTTTCGGTATTTTTCTTTAACAACGTACCTTGGCACTGAGGATGGTTAATTTGCGGTTTTAACCCCCACGCTTCCCCTCTCACGATCAATTTTTGTTCCTGCTCGGATTTAGGTAAATCCATGGAGAGCGTTAACATCCCCTCCGTTGATAGATCATCAATGGTATAATGGGTTTTCGCTGACGCATTTATCAACCCGAAAAATAAAAGCGTGGTTATCAATATGGTACGCGTCAAATGGAACACTTTAACCTCATATTTGGGCAGGTCATACATTAATATAGAGCGACTTCCCACTCTTCAAAAGGAGGGTCAACGTTAAAAGAAGCATCACAGTAACTTCGAATATAATCCGTTGCTCTTTTCTGCGCATGAGTAAAATTCAATACTTCCCCTGCCTCATCAATTTCCAGTGTATTGATAAATATTGCGTACGCTTGTTCAATAGCACTCGGCTCCTCGCCATACAGTGACAAATAATCAATCCCCTCGAGCATGTAATGTGAACCACTTGCCATAAAATAGCTGAAAGTTCTAATCGCCCCACTAACGCTATGGCTGAGCTTCATCTGAGCCTCCTTAAAATGTATTTTGCGCTGAAAAGGTGTTGCAGCTATTGATATCTCCCGTCTCAAACCCTTTTTTAAACCAAAAATAGCGCTGTTGTGAGGTGCCATGCGTAAAACTATCTGGGATCACGCGACCTTGGCTCTGCTGCTGTAGTCTGTCGTCACCAATTGCCTGAGCCGCATTCAACGCGGATTGTAAGTCGCCATCGTCTAAGATGCCCTCTTTATCCATATTGTGCCCCCAAACACCCGCAAAACAATCGGCCTGTAATTCAAGTTTCACCGACAGTTTATTGGCTTCTTTTGTACTTACACCTTGCTGTAATTTTCTTACTTGCTGCTCAATGCCTAATAAGTGCTGCACATGATGGCCGATTTCATGAGCCACGACGTACCCTTGCGCAAATTCACCACCAGCCCCTAATTTGGTTTTCATGTCATTATAAAATGACAGGTCGATATAAACTTTATTATCAGCTGGACAATAAAACGGCCCCATAAATGCTTTACCTTGCCCACACGCTGTCGAAGTACCATTGCGATAAATGACTAATTTAGGCTGCTGGTATTGTTTGCCTAGCTTTTTAAATTCCGTTTGCCAAACATCTTCTGTGGAAGCAAGCATCACTGACGTAAAGTCGGCTAACTGTGCCTCTTGTGGGCTAATGGTACGATTTTGGGCTTGTTGCGAAGAGTGATTACCGATAGGCTCTCCGGTAATTAACCCCGTGAGATCAACGCCATAATAGCCAGCTACGACAATAACAATCAGAATAACAACGCCACTTTTTCCTCGTAATGGAATTCGTATCCCCCGACCATTGCCTTGAAAACCCCCTGATGAATTTTCTGATCTTCTATCTTCAATATTGTCGCTACGACGACGGTCTTGCCAACGCATAATCACCTCTATAATCAGCAAATAAACGGTTTAGTCACAGTTTAAACTCAAAATCGTTACAATTGACTTAATTATTTTTATTCATACCACGTCATCGCCTGCTTAGCACTCTGAACTAACACAGATGTTCAACATTTTAACCTTATTAATTAAGTGGATATATTGTTTTTTAACTGATTGTTTTTCACTTAACGCAAATTAATCGCAATTCCAATTAAATAAGCGATAGAAAACACTTCGTTACTGATATCTCCTTGATTGTTACTTATAATAATATGAGGTCAATATAAAATTATTATCACTGACGATATCACTGTATTTCGCCGAGTTGACAAATCACCTTATATTCAAGTCGTCATATAATTAGGATCACTCATATGAATGTAGCTTTCCCTCCCACCTCCAATGCGCGCTATTTTGCCCTGCGATTACGGCCCGGCGAGGATGTTATTCCAACACTGCGTCATTTTATTCAGCAGAACCACTTAAAAGCCGCTTTCATTGCTGGCTGTGTTGGTAGCTTAACTCGCGTTAATTTGCGTTTTGCAGGAAAAGAGACAACCGATCAATTTGTTGGTCGATACGAAATTGTTTCACTTATCGGCACATTAGATAGCGAAGGCGAACATTTGCATTTAGCCATTTCAGATGAAAATGGTCATGTGCAAGGGGGGCATATGATGCTTGACTGTACCGTTAGAACAACGTTAGAGCTTGTTATTGGGGAATTAGAGCATATCACTTTCACTCGTCAATATTGCGAATTATCTGGATATGACGAATTAGCAGTTTCTGAACGCACGCCCCACAACTCCCATTCTTCTGTTCATCGCTAAGGAGCGGTGTATTCATGCCAAAATCATCTACTCTTTCGAGCCGTACTTTAGCGTTAATTGTTTTTTCAATCGCTATTAACATGTTAGTTGGGCAAATAAGCTCAAGCATTAAGTTGCCAATTTTTCTTGATTCAATTGGCACAATCATTTGTGCTTTATTAGCCGGCCCTTGGATCGCTGCATTAACCGGATTATTAACCAATCTATTATGGGGGTTACTCAGTGGCCCAATTGCCGCCGCTTTTGCCCCTGTTGCGATGATGATAGGCCTCAGTGCAGGGTTACTCGCTCATGCTGGATTTTTTCGGACGTTACCTAGAGTTATCTTTTCCGGCATCGTCATTACATTAGCATTGATGTTAGTTGCTGTGCCTATCCGTACTTATTTATTTGCAGGTACAACAGGTAGCGGAGCCGATTTTTTCGTCGCTTACTTCCATGCTGTGGGAGAAAACCTACTTGAATCTGTTGCCATTACCGTACTAGGAGCCAACATTGCAGATAAAATAGTGTCGGCACTCATTGCGTGGTTATTAGTGCGTCGCTTACCGCTGCGTGCACAACAAAACTTTCCAAATATGGCGCGAGTAAGATAAATATGCATCCTTTTACCTCGCTGACATTATGGTTCTGGCTCAGCTTTACTGTTGTTCTATTACCATTTGACTGGCCGTTAATTGTCGTCAGCCTGGTGACTTTTGCTATGCTACTCGCATGGCGCCAAGCACGTTACCGCTATCGCTATGTTATTGGCTTGATGCTACCAATGGCATTAGGGCTATGGCTGATCCATAGTGGTTGGCTAACCTACTGGCTGACAGGCGAGTTTTCTGTTGCGACACAGCAGCAAAAAGCCTTGGCTTTATGGTTTCGGCTTTTAGCCATTATCAGTAGTGCACAACTGTGGCTACAGTATGTGTCGACTGAAAAATTGATTAGAGCGCTATTTGCTAGCCGTTTACCAACCAGCTTTTCATATTTATTAGCTGGGCCACTCTTGTTTGTTGAACAACTACGACAACAAATCAGCAGTATCAAAGAGGCACAGTTGGCACGAGGCGTCCCCCTTGATGGCAATCTGTTACAACGATTTATGTCATTACCGGCATTGATACTGCCACTCGCGACCCAAGCGCTCAGTGAACTGGCTATCCGTGGAGCTGCCTTGGATATGCGTGGTTTTCGTGCCGTGAGTCAGCGAACAACGTTGGGCGCCCCAAAAGACAACCTCTTTCAAGCCATTTGTCGTTATGCCATTTTAGTCATTATCATCATTGAAGGAGGGATCGACTGGTGGTGGTAAATTTACAACGACTATGTTTTACCCACAAAGGTGCGGGATCAACCACCTTAGGCCCTATTGATATACAATTAGCAGCAGGACAGTGGCTTGCCATCTTAGGGGGCAACGGTAGCGGTAAAAGTACACTCGCTCAACTGCTCTGTGGTTGGTTACCTGAATTGATTACAGGTGAACTTAGTGGTGTCGCTGAGGTTTTATCACAACCCATATCACAAGGCCACTTAGCAATACTCAGTGCGCAACGCCAACTGATCCAACAATCACCACAATTACAATTATCCGGTTGCACATTCAATGTGGAACAAGAAATTGCCTTTGGCCCTGAAAACCTTGGGTTACCTGAAGCACAAATCAGGCAGCGGGTTAACGAAGCCATTGCGCTTACGGACTGCGAAGCTTTACGCCATCGACACCCCGCGACCTTATCAGGTGGAGAAGCCCAACGCGTTGTCATCGCAAGCGCACTCGCCATGCAGCCTAAGTTATTATTATTGGATGAGGCATTTAGTCGCCTCACACCAAAAGCCGCCCATACCCTGCTACTTGCGTTGAAACACTATTCTCAACGTACCAATTGCAGTGTGATCCTGTTTGAGCGCCAACTACTTCCTGCGATGAGTTTTTGTGAGCAACTGATGTTATTAGATGCGGGTAACGTTATCGCCACAGGTACTGATAGAAAAAAACTTTTTTCGGCGGCACAAACCACCATTAATATGCCCGATGCTTGGCGTGCACTTGGTTATTTAATCAATCAAAATGCTTGGCCTACTGACATTCCCAATGATAACAACGCATTACTTAAGGCATTTAAGGAGTATTATGCTACTTTTTGAACATATTGATTATCGTTGGCCTAAAAGTACCCAAGAGACCATTTCACAGCTTTGTTTGCGTCTCGAAGCGGGCGAATGGGTTGCATTAGTTGGTGACAATGGTGCTGGAAAATCGACACTCCTGCGGCTTGCTGCGGGTCTATTGCGCCCAACACAAGGTGAGATCCACTTTAATCACCAAAAACTTGCCTCACTGAACGCTATACAACGTGCCAGTCAAATTGGTGTTTTATTCCAAGAGGTCGAAAAACAAGTTTTCCATAGTCGAGTAAAAGATGAAGTCGCATTCGGCCTTAAACGACAAACGCTATCTCAATCAGAGATAGAAAAACGGACGTTGGAAGCCCTTGAATGTTGCCATTTGCAAGATGTTGCCAATAGTCACCCTCTTGATTTAGATGCAGGTCAACGGCGTATGGTGGCTGTCGCCAGCCTGAGTGCGATTTCCCCCAAAGTGCTGCTATTAGATGAACCTACTCGTGACTTTGATGCACGTTGGCTCGCTTGCTTTGAGCGTTGGTTGGCATTACAGCGTACAATGGGCACGACGCTACTCGCCATTAGCCATGATCTTGATTTTGTTGCTCGCCATTTCAAGCGGGTTATTCATCTATCAGCAGGTAAAATCATTGCTGATGGTCCGCCTGAAACCGTACTTAACCACCCTGATTTACAACCGGAATCCGTGCTTCCAACACCAACACTGTATTCATTGAGTCACGCATTGGATATCGCATTAGAAAGCGACCCTAAACGCTGGGCTGATAAATTTATCCGTATTAGCCGCGAGCCAATCTGACTTTTCAGCTTGAACGTTATCAGTTTTTATATGGTTGTCGACCCTTGATATCAACACTAAGGTTTGATTTATTGCGGTGATAACGTCTTAGCTTATATCTAGATATCGATATCAGACAGGTAAAAAATGCCATGTTAATGGTAAACTATCCCGAGTCAAGGTTGGGCAAGTGTGTGTCATGCTGCTCTGTTTTATTATTTGTAGCATGATAGGCCCGATGTATATAAATAACCCGCAAGAGAACTTTGGCTGTATGGACGAATTAAAACCAGAAAACTAATTATCTTCCTAAGTAAAAGCTGTAAACATCCATTATGCAGCTTCCCCGCTAAAACAGCTCAGTAAAACCGATAACCTAAACGCCAAGATGTTAGTTAAAGCGTCAATACAGTTGTATAATGAAAAGTGGTCACAATTATCTGTGTTATATGTATGCAACTAAAATATGAATTCCTTAAATATCACTTTGTATTCTATGATCTGATCTTCGAACAGATGACTAAGGTTTAATCATGCGGGCAATCCAAGCGCTATTTTGTATCTTCTCCCTACTATTTTCGGTGATAGGATACTCTGCTGACAATAAGTTAACCTTAGTTATTGCAGGTATGACTTCGCAACAAGTGGTTTCTATTATGGGGGAACCTTCTGATTCAGCAACGATAGAAAATGCCACCCTATTGCTCTATACCAAGCGCCCCACCATGCTTAAAATGCAAAATACTGTTCAACACTTTATTTTCCTTGATAACAAATTGGTAGAGTATGGTGAAAAGCATATTGAACCCACACATTCAGCCTATAACCTGATACCTGCCACTGAGCAACTACAGTTATGGTTAGCAGAGCAAGGCAAAGATCTTAATCCATCTGCGGCGGCCCATGACCTTACGACCAACAAAAAATAGCACCAATAATAGCGGCTTAGCTTTCTGACATCCCCCTCGTTTAAGGGCATTTCGTCCAAAAAATCGAATGTCGAGTGTATTCGCAAAGTTGCGCATCGTATTTTCTAAGCTAAAAGTGTTGATAAGACAGCCATCATTCTCCTTATCGCCCATGAATAACAGATGAGCAGCTAAAGGCACCAAACCAACTCATCGCTGACGTAATCAACTCGCCCTTTACACCATCATTTAAAAAAAAAGAAATTCTTTGAAAACGGAAAATGAGCAACATGCGTGTCCATTGTAATGCCATGTTTCTCACCTACGACACGATAGTTGATAGGTGGTCGTTCTTCGGGTTGTGTCGGTGTACAACAGCATCACAGCATCGATTTTGCGAGTGAGATGATTTTCGACCTAACGCCATGGTTTCGAACTGACATCATTGAGGGGAAGGTTTTTTAGGTTGCCGCTTAGTGCATTATTCATACTGATTAGTTCAAAGCCCTCACTAAACAGCGAGGGCTTTGTCAGCACTCTAAGCGACTTTTTAAAACCGATTAGATAACAAATTAATCTAATTTTACGCCGATACGACGCGCAACTTCCTCGTAAGCTTCAATTAAGCCACCGAGGCTTTGACGAAAACGGTCTTTATCCATTTTATTGAGGGTCTCTTTATCCCACAGGCGACTACCATCTGGAGAGAACTCATCACCAAGTACGACCTTGCCTTTGAACAGGCCAAACTCCAATTTAAAATCAACGAGGATCAGCCCTGCATCCGCAAAAATTTTTGATAACACTTCATTGGCTTTATAACTTAAGCGCTTCATTTCCGCCAAGTTTTCTTTGTTCACCCACCCAAAAGTTTCACAATACGACTCATTCACCATCGGGTCATGTTTTGCATCATCTTTTAAGAACAAATCAAACAATGGTGGATTTAATTCCATCCCTTCTTCGACGCCAAGACGTTTAACCAAAGAGCCTGCTGCACGATTACGAATAACGCACTCTACGGGCACCATATCCAGTTTTTTTACCAATGCTTCTGTGTCAGAGAGCAACGCTTCCATCTGTGTTGGAATACCCGCCTCTTCTAATTTGCTCATAATAAAATGGTTAAACTTATTGTTTACCATCCCTTTACGCTCGAACTGCTCGATACGCTCGCCATCGAGTGCTGATGTATCATTACGGAATTCCAGAATTAAAAGGTCAGGATCCTCAGTGGTATAGACCGTTTTCGCCTTACCACGATACAACTCAGCTTTCTTTTGCATCTTACACACTCCAGAGATGGGATTATTCAATTAGGGTATCAACCTGCAAAATTGTGTCTGCAGATCCAGATAAGTAACAATAAAATGGTTGAAATTTACCCTTTTACCGTTACTTTTCTGCTCTGTTTCAATAAGTTATTGAATAAAAGAACCTGACAAGCTAACTAACTGATATTCAATATTTTATCTACTGTACCTAATTATAATAATAAAATCCACGCACAGACGCAAACGATTACTTAAGCTTAAACACTGGTTTTTTGTCCATTTCGCTGACCATAAAAATGAAGCTATTAATCGATTGGCATAAAGAAAGGTTGTAGGTATGACTTAAATGCAAAAAAGCCGCAACCTCAAATAGAGGCTGCGGCTCCATAACAAAGTAATAATTACTTGTCGCCGACTTTACTGAAAGCCGCTTTCAGTGCAGACACCATCTCATCATTTTGTTTCTGAGTCAGTGGTGTACCCTTAGTATTAATAAACTGCAAGCTACTGCGGTTATTCAAATCACCGACTTGAATTTTATAATCCGCTTCTGGAATTGATGGGTCATCAATCCCTAAATTTTGCCATTCTGAACTGCTCAGGCCTTTATAAGTTACCATCACAGAGCCATTTGAACGACTGCGATCACCCACTTTCATACCGATGCTTTCCAGTTTACGTGGTAAACGCTCCCAAACAGCATCAAATGGTGCACGTACGATGACAACAGGCAAGCCCGTGGCATCACTGCCAGATTGAACATCAATAATGCCATATGCACTTTGGATACTATTTTTATTGGATGTATCACGTAAAGCATACAGACTATCGGTTAACTCATTTAGCAATAATTTGTTATAACGCTGAATTTCAGCCTGATCCGTCACCGCTTCTGTACCTTGACGTAGGCCTAAATTCGTTACCGTCAGCGCGATCATGCCCCCTTGAGGTTGCACAGTGACTTTATGACGGCTTTCTAATGGAACGTCTTCATCCGCACGTTCCCATTTTACCCAATCCGTTTCAATCGAGCGCGACCCATCGTCTTTTGTCGTGACTGGAATATTACGCTGTTCCAAAATCATAGTGACTTGTGACCATAGCGCACTATTCTCAGGTGTATTTTCAAGCAACAAGCGGCTTGCTTCCGCGCTATCTTCAGTACGTGAACCCGCTAATTGCGAAATAGACAGTACAGGAGGGCGAATATCGAGTGCTTTACCTACTGGGCCAGATGAGGCAACTTTAGGGACGTCATATTCGCCATTTTGCAATGGTAATGTCATTCCCTGAGGTATATTCAACACTTTCAATGGCGCGGCATCGAGATAATCTTCGTTACCGCTGACCTGACGTTTATAGCGCTGATCGCTGGAACAGGCTGCCAGTAACACAACGAGTGACAGGCCAGCAACCTTCATAACCTTCGATTTTTGCAATAATGTTGCCATTAAAATTCCCTAAATTTTACAGTAGCCCAGCGAATCTCAGGGCCTGCTCCACTTTTTGTTGGCCTGACTCTGTTAACGGTGTCATTGGTAACCGTAATGTAGCGTCAGCAATCAAGCCAAGACGGTGGCAGCCCCATTTCGCTGGAATTGGATTAGGCTCAACAAATAACTGATGATGCAGACCCATCAGACGTTTGTTTAATTCACGAGCCTCAGTATATTTGCCCGCAAGCGCTAAGTCACACATTTTTACCATTTGTGCGGCTGCAACGTTAGCTGTAACAGAAATAACGCCCTGACCACCCAACTGCATGAAGTCGAGTGCCGTTGCATCATCACCGGTGAGCAACACAAAATTATCATCAACCAGTTCTTTGATTTGGTGAACCCTTGCTAAGTTCCCTGTCGCCTCTTTAATTGAAACAATATTCGCCAATTTAGCCAAGCGACCTACCGTTTCAGGCAATAAGTCACAACCTGTACGTGATGGTACATTATAGAGAATTTGTGGCAAGCTCGTGTTTTCTGATATTGCTTTAAAATGCTGATACAACCCTTCTTGTGAAGGCCTATTATAATAAGGTGTGACTGTCAGACAAGCAACAACACCTGAATTTTCAAACTCTTTTGTCAGAGAGATAGCTTCTGCAGTGGCATTTGCGCCAGCTCCTGCAATGATGGGGATGCGTCCGTCTGCCAGTTCTAGAGTTGTATGCACCACTTCAACATGTTCTTTATGAGTTAAGGTGGCAGACTCACCCGTTGTCCCAACAGACACAATCGCAGAAGTGCCGCTCTCAACGTGGTAATCAACTAATCTTTTCAAACTTTGTTTATCCAAACGACCATTTGAATCCATTGGTGTAATTACCGCAACAATACTGCCAGTTAAAAATTGTTTATAGTTTGTGTTTGAGTGAGACATAGCTATACCCCCTAAATAGTTTAGTCTCCATGGTACTTTTTCATTTCAAAGAAGAAAACCACCCAACCACAGGTTTTTAATGAATTTTGTTAATACCGCTAGGATTAACTTAAATAGAAGTAATAATTCTCGATCATGACTCGCAAGAGTGAATCTGCCCTCTTGGCAGATTCTTATTTTTGTGGTTTCCTTACCATCATCACCAAGCAGATTTTGTGCTTGAAAACATTGAGCAAAAAAGCGAATCTGCAAATTAAAAAATAAGGAACAGACTTTGCCTAAGACTGAACAGCAATTTCTTGTAATTACTGCGCTGGGTACCGATCGTCCGGGCATTGTGAATACCATCACTCGATTGGTGAGTGAATGTGATTGCAACATCGAAGACAGCCGTTTAGCGATGTTTGGTAAAGAATTTACCTTTATTATGATGCTTTCGGGTAGTTGGAATGCGATTGCACAAATTGAGGCTATTTTGCCACTAAAAGGGGCTGAATTAGAGTTACTCATTGTGATGAAACGGACGCAGAGCGTACAGACGACAGATTACCCATCAACGGTAACCGTCAATGTCGTCGTCGATGATGCACCACGCATCGTAGAACAATTTACGAATTTATTTACAACCCAGCAATGTAATATCGCGGAGCTTGTGTCAAAAACACAGCCTGCAAGTAATGGTATGCCGGCGCAACTTGAAATACAAATCACGGCACATCATCCATTGGATGATAATGGCATAATTATAAAGAATAAATTTCAACAACTATGTACAATGCTCAACGCTAAAGGCAACATAAGCATTGTAAATAATCCCAAAATGCAGAGTTAACGGAGATATATGTAATGAACCCATTGAAAGCCGGTGATAAGGCGCCTCAATTCAGCCTTCCTGACCAAGATGGTGAAATCATCAATCTTTCAGATTATCAGGGTCAACGCGTATTAGTTTACTTCTACCCTAAAGCTATGACCCCAGGGTGTACCGTTCAGGCATGCGGCCTGCGCGACGAAATGGAGACACTAAGAGAAAAGGGTGTTGAAGTTTTAGGCATTAGCACAGATAAACCCGAAAAATTGTCTCGTTTCGCTGAAAAAGAGCTATTGAACTTCGCACTATTATCAGATGAAGATCATCAAGTATGTGAACAATTTGGTGTATGGGGTGAAAAACAATTCATGGGTAAAACTTATGACGGCATTCACCGCATTAGTTTTCTCATTGATGCAAATGGAACTATTGAACATGTATTCGATAATTTCAAAACAAGCAATCACCATGAAATTGTTCTCGAGTACATAAATACTCACGCTTAACATTTAATTTGATAGGGTTGTTTAGCTTTATGCAACCCTTCTCATCCCCCTTCCCTTTATATCTTTCATTACTGACTAACCTAAAAGCTAAAAGATTTTTAGTCATCTGATTGACTGAATCATTTGAGTTAAATGGCATACTGATGGTAATGAAAGGGAAGATAGAAAAGATAGCCAAATACAGGTTCAACTTAGACTTGTTGAAGCTGTTGTTGGTATAAACGGTAGTTTTCCTCATCGAAGCAAACAAAAATAACTTTCTTTGGCAAGCTATTGGCGGCGAGATAGTTAGCCACAGTTTCACAGGCAATCTGTGCCGCTAATGGCTTAGGAAAGCGATAAATGCCTGTACTGATATTGGGAAAAGCGATGGTTTCGATTTGATATTTGCTCGCCAACCTCAAACTAGATAAATACGCATTGGCTAAGATTTGCGCCTCTTCATGGGTTCCATCTTGCCAAACAGGCCCTACCGTATGGATAACATACTTAGCAGGTAACTTACCTGCGGTGGTGATCACCGCGTTTCCAGGCTTACAACTTCCCTGTTTTGCTCTAATTTGCCGGCATTCATCAAGGATTGCACTACCACCCGCGCGATGAATCGCGCCATCAACGCCACTACCACCGAGTAAAGCACGATTCGCGGTATTAACAATCGCATCGACGGCAGTTTTCGTGATATCACCTTGCTGTAGTTCAATTTGAGTTTGCATTTCCCTCTCCATCATTCCAATTTTTGCTGACTCTCGGACGTATCCTCTGGCCACACATTGATAACAGCCTTAATCAGCGTTGCCAATGGAATAGCAAAGAAAACGCCCCAAAAACCCCATAAGCCACCAAAAATCACGACCGATAAAATAATCACTAACGGATGAAGGTTAACCGCTTCAGAAAAGAGTAATGGAACAAATAAATTACTATCTAACCCTTGAATAACAAGATAAACAATAATTAATGACCAAAAATCACTGCCGATTCCCCACTGGAATAGCGCCACCAATACTACCGGGATCGTCACAGCCACCGCACCAATATAGGGGATCAAGACTGAAACCCCAACCAGCACTGACAACAATACTGAATAGCGCAAATCAAAGTAAGCAAATCCAGCGTAGGTACAGACCCCGACAATCACCATTTCGGTCACTTTGCCGCGTAAATAGTTGGTGATTTGCTGATTCATCTCGACCCAAACTTTCCCCACCAACAAGCGGTTTCTTGGCAATACCTTTTGAACGCTACTGATAATTTTTTGTTTATCTTTTAATAAGAAAAACATCATTAAAGGCACGAGTACGGTATAAATTGCCAAGGTAAATACGCCAATGAGCGAGGCCACCGACATTTTAACCACCGATTCCGCCACTCCAGATAAACGGCTGCGGAGATTATCTGCCATCATATCGATAATACCCGCATCAACCAACGCTGGGTAACGCTCTGGTAATGTTTGCGCGAACTCGTTAAAACGCGTTACCATTTTAGGTAAGTCACCAACGAGATTGATCCCTTGTTGCCACGCCGTTGGTGCAATAATTAAAATAACCATGGCACTAATTCCAGCAAACAAGGTCAAAATAATACTGACTGCAACAACACGCGAGCAACCGATACGCTCAAGTAAGTGTGTTGGCCATTCAAGGAGATAAGCCAATACTATCGCGACCAATAAAGGGGCTAAGATATTGCTGAAGAAAAAGATGATACAGAAGCCGACAATGAGCAACGTAAACAGTGCAACAGCCTGTGGATCAGCAAAACGTCGCCGATACCATTGTAATAACATTTCCAGCATTTATTAGCTCCTTGGAAATTAATGCTTTAAAGACAGTTCCTAAATTATCGAAAATTATACCAATTAACAGACATTTCGGTAGCTTTTGCTATCATGGATTGATCTCAAAATTAATCGTTGTACGGGATGCAATTGTTTCATGAATAAAAAACTGAAAAATCCACTTCTAGTTTTATTGATAGCCGCGTGCGTCAACGGCGCTGTGCTCCCTGCTTACAGTGCCGTTGAGGACACACTTCCTGATATCGGTACGACAGCGGGTGGTACACTGAGCATCAATCAAGAAATTATTATGGGTGATGCTATCACTCGCCAGATCCGTGCCAGTACACCATTGATTTACGACCCACTGCTTAATCAATACATCAATAAGCTGGGGATGCGGTTAGTGAAAAGTGCCGACTCCGTGAGAACGCCCTTTAAATTCTATTTGGTGAATAACCCCAATATTAACGCCTATGCCTATTTTGGGGGTAATGTGGTGCTGCACTCCGCACTATTTCGCTATAGCCAAAATGAGAGCCAATTAGCTTCTGTCATGGCACACGAAATTTCTCACGTAACGCAGCGTCACTTAGCACGCATGATGGAAGACCAAAAAAGCACCACTCCCCTTGCGATTGCCGGTACGATTGGGTCGTTATTATTAGTTATGGCAAACCCACAAGCAGGGTTCGCCGCTTTAACGGGAACCATGGCAGGCGTCCAACAAGGAATGATCAGTTTTACTCAAGCCAACGAGCAAGAAGCAGACCGTATTGGCTTACAGACCTTAAGGCGAGCAGGTTTTGATCCTCACTCTATGGCCGACTTTATGCAAGTGATGTCAGATCAAACCCGCTATATGTCAAAACCCCCTGAAATATTGCTGACTCACCCACTACCAGATAGCCGTTTGGCGGATGCGCGTAACCGCTCTAATCAGTATCCAAAGGTTACCATACCTTCATCAGAAGACTTTATGCTAGCCCGTGTTCGTATTTTATCCATGTATACGTCAGGACAACAGCATGCATTAGATCAAATTCTGGATAATTATAGTCGAGGCACTCCTCAAGAAAGGATAGCGGCTGACTATGGTCGTGCTTTGAAGTTATCGCAAGATAAGAAATATGCCGAAGCGACCAAGATCATGAGCAACCTACTGGAAAAACAACCCGATAATCCTTGGTTTATCGATGTTATGACAGATTTGGATATTGAGCAAAATCGTGCAGCCCAAGCGGTGACTCGTTTACAAAATGCATTAAAAAAATCACCAAGCAACCCCGTATTACAAATCAACCTTGCCAACGCTTTAATTAACAATAAGCAGTATCAAACTGCTATTTCATTACTGAACAAATATACCTTCAATTATCCCGAAGATCCTAATGGTTGGGATCTGTTAGCTGAAGCCTCGGCGAAATCAGGTAAGCGTAATGAAGAGCTAGCCGCTTATGCAGAAGGTATGGCGCTTCGAGGTAACTATGATAACGCGATTAATTATCTCAGCGAAGCGAGTCGAAAAAGTCGTCTGGGAAGTTATGAGCAACAACGCTATGATGCTCGCATAGATGAGCTAAGAAAATTACAATTAAGAGACAGTAAAGCTAAACCGTAAGGAATGATGACCATGACGGATACAATTACCATTTATCATAACCCTCGTTGCTCTAAAAGCCGTGAAACGCTTGCATTATTAGAATCTAAAGGGGTCACACCAACAATCGTTGAGTATTTAAAAAATCCCCCTAGCGTTGCTGAAATCAAACAGTTATTAAAGGCATTAGGCTTCTCTGATGCACGGCAATTAATGCGTAGCAAAGAGGATATCTACAAAGAATTGGGTCTTGGAAACGACGCTTTAACGCAAGAGCAATTAATTCAAGCCATGCATGACAACCCAAAATTAATTGAGCGCCCTATTGTTGTCAAAGGGAAAACGGCAAAATTAGGTCGCCCGCCAGAGCAGGTTCTTGATGTTCTCTAATGGCTCAAAAAAAGGCAGTGGATCACTGCCTTTATAATTGGAGGATATCTTTAACAAACGGGATAGTCAGTTTGCGTTGTGCAACGATCGAGGCATGATCCAGTTTGTTCAAAATATCAAACAATGTTCCCATTTTTCTATCTAACCGTTTTAATACAAAACGGCATACATCTTCGGGTAATTCAAACCCTCGCATTCTTGCCCGCAATTGTAGCGCACAAATTTTATCTTCATCGCTAAGTGGATGGAGTTTATAAATCTGCCCCCAATCCAACCGAGAGGCTAAATCAGGCAGTGAGAGATCGATTTGTCTTGGTGGTCTATCACCGGTGATCAGCAAACAAGTTCGACCAATTTCTAAAATGCGATTATACAAATTGAAAACGGCCATTTCCCATTCAGGATCGCCTGCGATACATTGAATATTATCAATACAAACCAGTGAAAGGTGTTCCATCCCATCAAGGACTTCAGGTACAAAATAGGCACGCTTATCAAGCGGAACATAGCCCACGGCCATATCTTGTTCTGATAATTCAGCGCATGCGGCATGCAGTAGGTGACTCTTACCGCCCCCTTCACGAGACCAATAATAAATATAACTACCATGCGATTGGTTAATGGCGAGTTTAATAGCAGATAGCAACGCCTCATTTTCGCCTGCATAAAAGCTGGCAAACGTTTCGTCATCGGGTAGATACAGTGGTAGTGAAAGTTGCGATGGTGTGTTCAGAAGCACCTCTGACTGTGCAAAACAATTAACACTTGCAAGTTTACCATAAATTTCAAGCATAAATGAACAAGAAGAAACTTAATTGCCGATGCTTTCATCACATCGGCAATGAGACAACTGTTTTATTTCGTGGAATGTTTCGTATCAACTTCTTCGATATCTGAGGTTACAAACTGCTTTTCAGGACGAACAAAAGTGATAAAACGGAATAATAGTGCCATGACAATACCCACTATGGTTGCCAATGCCATGCCTTTCAATTCGGCTTGACCAATATGAATAACCGCACCACTAACACCAATAATCAAGATCACAGAGGTCAAGATCAAGTTTTGGGGTTTATTGTAGTCAACTTTAGAGTCGATTAGCACACGAATACCTGAAGCCCCGATCACCCCATAAAGCAGCAAAGACACCCCTCCCATTACAGGTACTGGCACTAACTGAATCGCCGCCGCTAATTTCCCCACACAAGAAAGTAAAATTGCGATGATTGCTGCCCCACCAATGACCCAAGAGCTATACACCTTAGTGATCGCCATTACACCAATATTTTCACCGTAGGTGGTATTAGGTGTTGAACCAAAGAACCCTGACAACACCGTAGAGAAACCGTTTGCAAACATTGAACGATGTAAGCCAGGGTTTTTCAATAAGTCACGCTCAACAATATTTGCAGTTACCACCAAGTGGCCTACATGTTCAGCAATAACGACTAATGCGGCAGGTAGAATAGTCAAAATAGCGAACCATTCAAAACGTGGCGTATAAAACGTTGGAATTGCAAACCATGGTGCTTCAATAACAGGCGTAAAGTCCACAATGCCCATAAAGTAGGATAAGGCGTAGCCAACTAAGAAACCAATCAAAATAGGAATGATGGATAAGAACCCGCGGAACACGACAGCACACAAAATAGTCACTGACAGTGTTGTGATAGAAATAATTAACGTATTAGGATCTACCGCGACCCCTTCTTTTGGCAGTAACCCTGCCATACCGGCGGCCGTTTGAGCCAATTCGAGGCCAATAACCGCGACAATCGCTCCCATCGCAGCAGGAGGAAACATGACGTTAATCCAACCTCGACCCGCCACCTTAACAATCAAGGCCACAATGCAAAACAGTATTCCGCAAATAATAAAGCCACCCAATGCAAGTTCATAACCGAGTGGTAGCAAAATCATGACTGGTGAAATAAAAGCAAAACTCGACCCTAAATAGGCAGGAATTTTCCCTTTACAAATAAATAAATAAAGTAAGGTGCCAATCCCATTGAACAGCAAAATAGTTGCTGGGTTAACACCAAACAAGATCGGTACAATTACAGTCGCGCCAAACATGGCAAACAGATGTTGAAAACTAAGCGGTATGGTTTGTAATAATGGTGGCCTTTCTTCAACACTAATTGCACGACGTGTCATTTCTTTTCATCCCCTTAATGTATTTTTATAATCAAAAAAAAGCCGACTTCTAAAGTCGGCTAATTATTATTTAGTACCAAATATCTTATCGCCAGCATCACCTAGCCCAGGAACAATATACCCGTGTTCATTTAAATATTGATCAATAGACGCGGTATATAGCTCAACATCTGGATGGGCAGCTTCTAATGCTGCAATTCCTTCAGGAGCAGCAACAAGTACGAGTACTTTAATAGATTTACAACCTGCGCCTTTTAATAGATCGATAGTTGCAATCATTGAACCACCCGTTGCTAACATTGGGTCAACAACCAACGCCATACGCTCATCAATGTTTGAAACTAATTTCTGGAAGTAAGAGACAGGTTTAAAGGTTTCTTCATCACGATAAACACCCACCACACTGATACGTGCGCTTGGAATGCTTTCTAAAACCCCGTTCATCATACCAATACCGGCACGAAGGATAGGTACGACAGTGATTTTTTTCCCTTTTATTTGCTCTATTTCTACAGGACCACACCAACCTTCAATGGTGACTTTCTCAGTTTCTAGGTCAGCGGTTGCTTCATAAGTCAGTAGGCTACCAACCTCTGAGGCCAGTTCACGAAAGCGTTTAGTGCTTATATCATGATCTCGCATCAGGCCGAGTTTATGTTTAACGAGAGGGTGTTTTACCTCAACGATCTTCATGGGATTCTCCTACTATTTTAGTCGCCAGCGCACAAAAAAATCGCGGGATTATAACTCTTTTTACAGAAGATGCCACTAGGCAGCGTTTGATTGATGTCAAAACAATCAGAAATAACCTATTTTTATTATTACACTGTAAGTATATCCACCACTATTTTATCTGTTTGATTGAACATGGCAGCAATATCAATGCCATGATAAATACGCACACCAATCTCAATTTAAGATTATAGATGTATCCCATTATTTTACCCTAATGTGATAGACATAAATTCTTGCCATAAAAAGCAGGAACCAGATAACGGCAATGCCTTATTTCCCACCAGCCAAAATCCCCTCATTTTTTCATTCACAAAGCTATCGCAAACGTTTGCTTTGCCTGTTAGAATAGTATTTATTGAAGTTTATTTTCCGAAACGCAATTGCCTTGGGGGCCGTAGTGACTGATAAAACCTCTCTCAGCTATAAAGATGCCGGTGTTGACATTGATGCAGGTAACGCATTGGTTGATCGAATTAAAGGTGTAGTGAAAGAAACTCGCCGACCAGAAGTTATGGGAGGATTAGGCGGATTTGGCGCATTATGTTCCCTGCCACAAAAATACCGTGAGCCTGTTTTAGTTTCAGGTACAGATGGTGTAGGCACTAAACTACGCCTCGCGATGGACCTAAAACGTCATGACACTATCGGTATCGATTTAGTGGCGATGTGTGTTAATGACTTAATTGTCCAAGGTGCTGAGCCTCTATTTTTCCTTGATTACTACGCAACAGGTAAGCTAGATGTTGATACTGCCACCAGCGTGATCACAGGTATCGCAGAAGGTTGTAAACAATCAGGTTGTGCCCTCGTGGGGGGTGAAACCGCTGAAATGCCTGGCATGTACCATGGTGACGATTACGATGTTGCGGGTTTCTGCGTTGGTGTGGTCGAACGCGCTGAGATCATTGATGGTAGCAAAGTCAGTGCTGGTGATGCACTGATCGCCCTCGCCTCAAGCGGTCCTCACTCTAACGGCTACTCTTTGATCCGCAAAATTTTAGAAGTCAGTCAAACTAACCCAGAGGTCACGCAACTGGAAGGCCAATCACTGGCAGATCACCTGTTAGCGCCTACACGTATTTACGTCAAAAATGTATTAGCGCTGATTGAAAAATGCGATATTCACGCCATCGCGCACATTACTGGTGGTGGTTTCTGGGAAAATATTCCTCGTGTATTACCTGAAAACACCCAAGCACAAATCGATGAAAATAGCTGGCAGTGGCCGGCGGTATTCAATTGGCTACAAACGGCGGGCAGCGTGACCACTCACGAAATGTATCGCACATTTAACTGTGGTGTCGGTATTATCATCGCGCTGCCACAAGCTGAAGTCGATGCGGCACTCACTTTACTTAATGGTTTAGGTGAAACCGCATGGCAGATAGGTACCATTGCTGAATTGCCTGCTGGTGAAGAGCAGGTTGTTATCCGCTAATGAAAAAAATCGTCGTGCTTATCTCAGGCAGCGGCAGTAATTTACAGTCGCTGATGGATGCCACTTCGCATGATCTTCAAGCGCAAGTTGTGGCAGTGATCAGTAATCAACCTGAGGCTTACGGGCTTATTCGTGCGCAGAAGGCTGGGATCCCAGCCTTATCACTCAGCGCGAGCGCTTTTGCTAACCGCGAAGCATATGATGCTGCACTAATGGGGATGATTGACGAATATCAGCCTGATTTGGTTGTGTTAGCTGGATTTATGCGAATTTTGACCGCGGGCTTCGTTAAACACTATGCAGGAAGAATGCTCAATATCCACCCTTCTCTATTGCCTAAATATCCGGGCCTACACACCCATCGTAAAGCGATAGAAAACGGCGATAGCGAGCATGGAACATCAGTGCATTTTGTTACCGAGGAGTTGGATGGCGGCCCAGTGATCTTACAGGCTAAAGTTCCTATTTTCCCGGATGATACCGAAAAAGAGGTCATTGAGCGGGTAAAGGCGCAAGAGCACAATATTTACCCCCAAGTTGTACAATGGTTCGTCAGTGGTCGTTTGGCCATGGTCGGCAACCATGCTTACTTAGATGGTCAGTGTTTACCGCCCCAAGGCTATGTAAATGAATAACACTTGGTTATTTCCACATTGATTTATGTTGAGGGCAAAGAGAAATCTCTGCCCTTTTTGCTGTTCACGAAAAGTCGCAGTATAAATAAAGTGCATTAATCTTCACCAGTTAGAAAGAGTCACTGCTTTGTGTCATTATTTTATCGTAAATTAGTGGTATCCTTATCAACTGAGAGTGAAAATAAATTTGCTCTGTTATTTATCGTGATGATCTGCAAAATCGATAATTAACTATCTACTTTTTAAACAAAACTGAGGTGTTATATGACGACCGGGCAAGTTCATCCGTTTAGGTTGCGCCCACTTGAACGTGAAGATTTAGCGTTTATCCACCAACTTGATAATAATGCCAGTGTTATGCGCTACTGGTTTGAAGAGCCTTATGAGGCTTTCGTCGAGCTGAGTGACCTTTATGATAAACATATTCATGACCAATCAGAGCGGCGTTTTATTGTTGAAAATGACAGTGAAAAAGTCGGCTTAGTTGAATTGGTGGAAATCGATTATGTTCACCGTCGTTCTGAGTTTCAGATCATCATCGCACCAAGCCATCAAGGCCACGGTTATGCAACTCGCGCTGCGAAATTGGCTATGGATTACGCTTTTTCTGTGCTCAATCTATATAAGCTTTACCTCATTGTAGATAAAGAAAATATCAAAGCTATCCACATTTATAATAAACTGGGCTTCCACACAGAAGGCGAACTAATTGACGAGTTTTTTGTCAACGGACGTTATCATACCGCGATCCGTATGTGCATTTTCCAGCACCAATATTTTGCGAGTAAAGCACAGTCAACGCATCCTGAAAGTGTTGTCAGCCCGCATGCGACCATCAAACAGCAAGTTTAGTGCTCTATCCTCGCGACGTTATTTGAGGTGCAACTAAACACAAGATAAATGTGTCGCCAGAGAAATACAGAAATCTGTAACTCATGCGAATAAAAATAGCCATAATATGGCGAAAACTTAAGGTGTGCTGTCGCTAGGTTATACACCTTTAAGTTTATGTATTTAGTACAATATGGAGCAACAATGTCCCAAGAACGCCTATACCACGAAAAAGAGTTAAGCTGGCTTGCTTTTAACGAACGCGTTTTACAAGAAGCAGCAGATAAGCGAAATCCTCTTATCGAGCGTATGCGCTTTTTGGGCATTTATTCCAATAACCTAGATGAATTCTACAAAGTCCGTTTTGCAGACGTGAAACGGCGTATCTTAATCAATGAGGAGCGTGGCTCCGCCAGCGGTGCACGCCACCTACTTAAGCGCATTCAAAATAAAGTAGCCAAGCAAGATCAAGAGTTCGACATTCTCTATAACGACCTTTTGCTTGAAATGGCGCGCAACCAAATTTTCTTAATTAACGAGCGGCAAATATCGCCCCGCCAACAAATTTGGTTACGTCAATACTTTCGCCAACATTTGCGCCAACACATTACCCCTATTTTGATTAATCCAGATACCAACCTAGTCGAGTTTCTCAAAGATGACTATACCTATCTGGCTGTTGAAATTATTAACGGCGGTAATGTGCAATATGCTCTGTTAGAGATCCCCTCTGACAAGGTGCCTCGGTTTGTCAATCTGCCACCGGAAATGCCCAAACGGCGCAAATCAATGGTGCTTATCGACAACATTTTGCGCTATACCTTGGATGAAATCTTCAAGGGCTTCTTTGATTATGATGAATTAAACGCTTATTCCATGAAAATGACCCGCGATGCGGAATATGACATCGCCACCGAAATGGAATCAAGCTTACTGGAAATCATGTCATCGACATTAAAACAGCGCTTAACCGCAGAGCCTGTCCGTTTTGTTTATCAGCGCGATATGCCTGATGAAATGGTTGCCGTCTTACGTGAAAAACTGGGATTATCCAATGATGACTCAGTTATTGCGGGCGGGCGTTACCACAATTTTAAAGATTTTATTAACTTCCCCAACGAAGGCAATAAAACCCTTTTAAACAAACCATTGCCACGATTACGCCACCGCTGGTTTGATAACTTCCGTAACGGTTTTGATGCCATTCGCGAACGCGATGTGCTGCTCTACTACCCTTATTACACCTTTGAGCACACGCTCGAGTTGCTCAGGCAAGCCTCATTTGATCCCAGCGTATTATCTATCAAGATCAATATTTATCGTGTGGCAAAAGATTCACGCATTATTGATTCGATGATCCATGCGGCCCATAACGGCAAAAAAGTCACTGTTGTGGTTGAATTACAGGCTCGATTCGATGAAGAAGCGAATATTCATTGGGCGAAACGGCTGACAGAGGCTGGGGTCCACGTCATTTTCTCGGCCCCGGGTCTGAAAATCCATGCGAAACTCTTTATTATTTCGCGAATGGAAGATGGCGAAATTATTCGTTATGCCCATATCGGTACAGGTAACTTTAATGAAAAAACCGCGCGCCTCTATACTGATTACTCGTTGTTAACAGCAAATGAACAGATCACCAATGAGGTTCGTCGGGTATTTAGCTTTATTGAAAACCCATATCGTCCTGTCACCTTTGATAATTTAATGGTTTCACCACAAAATACACGGATCCGCCTCAATGCGCTAATTGACCAAGAAATTGCTAATGCGCGAGCGGGGCTTCCCAGTGGGATCACCTTAAAAATTAATAATCTGGTTGATAAAGAACTGACTGATAAACTGTATGATGCTTCCAATGCGGGTGTTAAAATTCGTCTACTAGTAAGAGGGATGTGTTCACTTGTTGCAGGGCAACCGGGCTACAGTGAAAACATTCAAGTCACCAGTATTGTTGACCGCTTTTTGGAGCATGACCGCGTTTATGTCTTTACTAATGCGGGTGATGAAAAAGTCTTTATCTCCTCGGCAGATTGGATGACTCGAAATATTGATTACCGTATTGAAGTGGCGGTGCGCTTAGTCGATGACCGGCTCAAACAACGGGTTTTAGATATCCTTGAGCTCCAATTTAACGATACCGTCAAGGCACGTTATGTTGACAAAGATCTCAGTAATCATTATGTTCCCCGCGGTAATAAGCGCAAAATTCAGGCGCAACTTGCTATATACGACTATTTGAAATCACTCGAAACGCCTGAGACAAGGTCCTAACATACTATGCCATTAACTAATATATCGACGCCTAGGCCTCAAGAAATTGCGGCTATCGACCTTGGTTCTAACAGCTTTCATATGGTGATTGCACGTATTGTCAACGGTGCACTGCAAATCCTGACGCGTTTAAAAAAACGGGTACACCTTGCTGACGGATTAAGTGATACCAATGAGCTTAGTGAAGAAGCCATGGAACGCGGTTTGGCTTGCCTTGCGCTTTTTGCCGAACGCCTACAAGGTTTTACAGAAGAAAACGTCTGTATCGTAGGCACTCACTCTTTGCGTGTTGCAACCAATGTTGAAGAGTTTTTGAACCGTGCAAAAAAAATAATTCCCTATCCCATTGAAATTATTTCTGGGCAAGAAGAAGCGCGTTTGATTTTTATGGGGGTGGAACACACCCAGCCTGAAAAAGGCCGTAAACTGGTAATAGATATTGGTGGTGGCTCAACAGAATTAGTCATTGGCGAGAAATTCGAACCATTATTAATTGATAGCCGCCGTATGGGGTGTGTCAGCTTTGCGCGTAACTATTTCCCCAATGAAACCATTACGGCAAATAATTTCAACCGAGCCTACCTCACGGCCTGCTTAAAACTTGAGCAAACCGCCACAAAATTTAAGCGTATGCACTGGGATGTTGCCATGGGGGCATCAGGTACGATTAAAGCGGCTCATGCCGTGATTGTTGAAATGGGTGAGCGCGACGGCATCATTACGCGTGATCGGCTAGAAAAAATTAAGCAAATGGCGCTGAAATATAAAACCTTTTCGGCAGTGGATCTACCGGGTTTATCCGTTGAACGTAAACATGTTTTTGTGCCCGGATTAGCCATTTTATGTGCTGTCTTTGATACATTAGAGATTAAAGAGTTACGGCTCTCAGATGGCGCATTGCGTGAAGGGGTGCTTTATGAAATGGAAGGCCGTTTCCGTCATCAAGACATTCGCCAACGTACGGCACTTAGCCTTGCCGAGCATTATAATATCGATAGAGAGCAAGCTAGACGTGTATTAAAAACCATGGAGGAGCTGTATCACCAATGGAGACAGCAAAATCCAAAGTTAGCCAACCCGCAACTTGAGTCTATCCTTATTTGGGCGGTTATGCTGCATGAGGTCGGTCTACATATCAACCAAAGTGGGTTACATCGCCACTCCGCCTATATTTTGCAAAATACTACGTTACCGGGGTTTAATCAGGAGCAACAGCTGTTACTTGCAACACTGGTTCGTAACCATCGGCGTGCTATTAAATTTGATGATATCCCTAAATTTAATTTATATAAAAGAAAACAATTTTTACCCTTGATACAAATTTTACGCTTATCAATACTTCTGAATAATCAAAGACAATCAACAACTACCCCATCATCATTACGCTTAGAAACCGATGATGGCCACTGGACACTGTATCTACCTGCCCAGTATTTGACTCAGAATGCGTTGATGCAGCTCGATCTTGAGAAAGAAAGCGCTTACTGGGAGGATGTTCCTGGCTGGAAATTAGACATCCGCGAAGAGCCAAATTAGTTATAATATTAATGCACTACATGGCGTTTTTTTGCACTACTCATAATGAATCGGTTTTCGCCCATTTGTTATAATTATTAATATTTATTTGGGTTAATGGACAATAAATGGCAAAATAAAGGTATTTATTTGTAAATGGACCCATAAAAGGTACAAAAGTGCCTATAAAGCTTTAAGGATTAAAATGTCACAAACTGCTTTTTCAACCGATGCGGTACAAACAATCAATCCGCACTCTCAAAAACTGGCCTATATCCGCCAGCAAATCCTAACACTATTTTTGGATGACGAGGAGTTCGTCCAAGCTCTGATTGAGCACGACCAACATGTTAGTTTGAGTGATAAAGCATTAAGTGAAAAAATCAATGCTGTAAAAGAATTATTGATTGACTTACATGCCGCGGATATCGCCGATATTTTAGAGATGTTGCCTTATGATGAACGTCTCGCACTTTGGCATCTGATCGATAACACCGAACGCGGTGAGGTGTTAGTCGAAGCTTCTGTCGCTGTTTGGGATAGCCTGATTAAGGATATGTCTGACAGGGAACTTCTACGCGCTGTTGCTAACCTACATGTTGATGAACAAGCGTATATTGCAGAGCATTTACCACAAGATACCATGCGTAGGTTATTGACCTACCTTGATCCAAGCTTACGAAGTCGTATTCGTGAAGTTCTGCAATATGCAAAAGACAGCGTCGGTCAAATGATGGATTTCGAATTTGTCACCGTACGTCCAAATGTCACGCTAAAAACCGTTCAACGCTATTTACGCCAGCGCGGTAAAATTCCAGAAGCAACAGATAAAATCTTTGTTGTCGACAATAATAACTATTTGCAGGGTGAATTACCTCTAACAACCATATTAACGCAATCCCCTGAGCGGATTGTGGCTGACGTGATGAAAACAGACACGGTCACTTTCTTGCCAGATGAAAAAGGCGAAGATGCAGCCAGTGCGTTCGAACGTTATGACTTGATCTCCGCCGCGGTGGTTGACAGCAGTGGTCTATTGATGGGTCGTTTAACCGTTGAAGATATCGTTGATAACTTAAATGAAGAAAACGATAACAGCATCCGTCGTATGGGGGGGTTAAGCCCTGAAGAAGACGTGTTCGCCCCTGTCGGTCAAGCCGTCAAAACGCGTTGGACATGGCTAGCCATCAACCTGTGTACTGCGTTCGTCGCATCACGGGTGATTGGGGTATTCGAAGATACCATTTCCCAATTGGTTGCCTTAGCCACCTTAATGCCTATTGTTGCAGGTATTGGGGGAAATACGGGTAACCAAACAATTACCATGATCGTACGTGCGATTGCGTTACACCAAATCCAAACCGGAAGCTTCTCATTCTTAATGCTCAGAGAGCTAGGCGTTGCCTTTATTAACGGTGTTGTTTGGGGGGGGATCATGGGGGTTATCACCTATTTCCTCTATGGCGACCTCGCAATGGGAGCCGTAATGACGCTCGCGATGATCTTAAACTTACTCATGGCGGCAATTATGGGGGTACTTATCCCTCTCATTATGCTTAAACTTGGTAAAGACCCTGCCATCGGCTCCAGTGTGATGATCACCGCTATCACTGACACAGGTGGTTTCTTTATCTTCTTAGGCTTAGCCACCCTGTTCTTGGTTTAACCGCCTACTTGGCATACCCAGAAAATAATACGCTGGGTATGCCTAATGATAATATTCCGCCCTTCTCGCCTTTGCCGACATATTTAGACTGAAAATTTCCTAAATAACGACTCAATGAATGCTATTTCATTTTTCAGCTATTTTTAATTTTCATTACTATTATTAAGATTATTAATTACGAATAATCAAATTAATAATTTGTTACTTTATCGATGAATTAATCGGCGAAAACAGATGTGAAATAACCAATTCCCCTGCCTTTTTTGAAAAAGAACTATATGATCTGCTGCAAAAAATCATTTATTAACATCAAATAATGTTATTGTTTTAAGCAATAGATGATAAAATCAATCAATATAATACAGATAGAATATTCATCTTGTTTTGAGAGTTGCGGTTTACAAAATATGGAATTTCCTGCTATAAATGAGGGTATGCATAAAGATACAGAGTATTAACTAGGTTATTCCATCCAACGTTTTATACCATTTATCTGCACATACTTAATATTATTTACTGACGCGTAGTCGGTAAATATAGCTGTTATTCCGAATTTAAAACAAAAAAATATATTCGGTATTTTAAAAGGATAATATTATGACATCGCAAACAACCAGCCAGCCCTCGGCAAGGCCATTGAAAAAAGAGGATTATAAAACATTAGGGTTGTCATCTTTAGGTGGAACTCTTGAATTTTATGATTTTGTTATTTTCGTTTTTTACGCGAAAATTATTTCACAACTCTTTTTCCCTAGTGGTAACGCAGTTCTCGCCCTCTTGGCAACGCTCGGTTTGTTTGCGGCCGGTTATCTCGCGCGCCCACTCGGTGGCATCATCATGGCACACTTTGGTGATAAACTCGGCCGTAAGAAAATGTTCACCCTCAGTATTTTCATGATGGCATTCCCGACATTCGTGATCGGTTTCTTACCAACCTATGCATCTATTGGCGCTGCCGCACCAATATTGCTGTTATTGATGCGTATTATGCAAGGCGCCGCGATTGGCGGTGAAATGCCTGGGGCATGGGTATTTATCGCTGAACATACCCCAAAACAGCGCTACGGCCTCGGTGTTGGAACATTAACCTCTGGTATCACAGGCGGTATTTTATTAGGGTCTATCGTCGCTATCATCATTGAGAACAGTTATACCTCACAAGAGATCCATGACTTTGCATGGCGTATTCCATTTATTCTTGGTGGTATTTTTGGCTTTATTTCTGTTTATTTACGCCGTTTTTTGGAAGAGACACCTATTTTTAAAGAGTTGGCTGCTAAAAAAGCTTTAGCGGATGAGTTACCCGTTAAGACTGTTGTGAAGTCTCATAAACAAGCCTGCTTGATCACCGCGGCACTGACATGGTCATTATCAACAGCCATCGTTGTAACCATTTTGATGACGCCTGATATCGTGCTTCAAGGGATCTATCAAATTGACCGAAATATCGCCTTACAAGCTAACTGTGCAGCAACATTGACATTAACTTTAGGCTGTATTTTTTGGGGTTGGTTCGGCGATAAGATGGGAACGCGCGCTTCAATGACCTTGTCATGGGGTGGTCTGGCGGTGACTGCATTGTATTTTTATTCATCTTTGTCGCCAGAGATTTCAGCAACGACTTTGATTTTTAACTATGGCTTAATGGGCTTTTTTGTTGGCGCGATTGCAACGACACCAATTGTCAGTACGCGCGCGTTTCCACCTGAAATCCGTTATTCCGGCTTATCATTTGCCTACAATATTGCCTATGCAGTCTTTGGGGGTCTGACACCAATGTTAACGGGAACATGGTTGCAACAATCTCATATGGCACCTGCCTACTATGTTGCCGCGGTTTCTTTACTGGCTGTCGCTGTCGCCTATATTCCTTTAGCATGGAAAGGATGGACAGTGAATGCTGAGCAAGACAAAGAAACATTAGGGGCATTAAACACCAGTACAACTCGCTAATTGACCTCATTTCTTTAATCCATTAACGTATAAACCTGTGGTGATTAATTCCCACAGGTTTTTTTATACAATGTTAGTCAACTAATCTGCCGATTCTGCACACTAGTTGACGTTTTTTTCATATTTCCTTCATTTTTACGTGTAACCCCCACGCTAAACTATTAACATATCGCAACTGACTAATTTTTAACTATATAGCAGGTTCATCTCTGCTAATTTAATCATCATAATATGATGCTTTTTTACTCGACTTTGAATTAAGCGAAAATATAAATGAATAAACAAAAACGCCGTACCACTCTAACCCGTTCAGCCATTTTCGTTGCCATCATTGTCGCTGCAGGTGCCGGTTGGTATTTTTATTCTCAAAATACGCCATCTGATACAGCACAAAACAGTGCTCGTCCTACACGATCAAATAGTGCGCCACACCGTATGCTTGCCCCCGTTCAATACGCTAATGCGCAAGAAAAAGTGGTTCCTCGCTACTTAACTGGTCTCGGCACAGTACAAGCTGCCAATGTTGTCACGGTCACGAGCCGTGTTGAAGGGCAATTGATGTCTTTGCATTTTACCGAAGGGCAACAGGTAAAAGCGGGCGATTTGCTTGCTGAAATCGACCCTCGCCCTTTTGAAGTCCAATTAGCTCAGGCAGAAGGCCAACTGGCTAAAGATAAAGCGACGTTGGCAAATGCTCGATTAGACTTAAATCGTTATCAAAAGCTTGCGGGAACAAAAGTGATTTCACAGCAAGAGCTAGATAACCAAAAAGCGCTCGTTTTACAGGCAGAAGGCAGTATTAAGGTCGATCAAGCCGCCGTTGATAATGCGAAGCTACAATTAACCTACAGTAAAATCACAGCCCCTATTTCAGGCCGTGTTGGTTTAAAACAGGTCGACGTCGGTAATTTTATTTCTGCGGGCACAGCAACCCCAATCGTGGTTATCACACAGACTCAACCTGCTGATGTGCTTTTTGCCCTTCCCGAGGGAGACATTCCTGCCGTACAAAAAGCTCAGTCCTCAAATCAACCGGTAAAAGTGGAAGCTTGGGATAGAAATAATATCGCGATGATCAGCGAAGGCTATTTGTTAAGTATAGATAATCAGATAGACCCTGCTACTGGCACACTAAAAATGAAAGCACGTTTTACGAACGAGCTACAAACTTTATTTCCAAATCAATTTGTGAACATCAAAATGCAGATCGAAACCTTGCAAAATGCCGTCGTTATCCCTACTGCGGCATTGCAGATGGGTAACGAAGGTCATTATGTTTGGGTACTGAACGATGATAATCGTGTGAGTAAACATGTTGTGACGGTAGGTATGCAAGATAGCCAGCAGGTGGTGATTGAAAGTGGGCTAACTGCAAATACAAAAGTGATTACTGACGGTGTCGACCGTTTAACAGATGGCACCAGCGTGGAAGTAGTTAACACCGAAACGGCTTCTAAATCCGCAAAACCACAAAAAAATAAAAATACAGCGGAGAAAGCCTGATGCAACCCGGGATCCAAAAAGGTGGCGGCCCTTCCCGCTTATTTATTTTACGTCCAGTCGCTACCACCTTATTTATGGTAGCCATTCTGCTTGCAGGGATCATTGGCTATCGTTTCCTACCTGTATCGGCTTTACCAGAAGTCGATTATCCAACGATCCAAGTGGTCACCCTCTATCCGGGGGCGAGTCCTGAAGTCATGACATCCGCGGTAACCGCACCGCTAGAAACCCAGTTTGGGCAGATGTCTGGGCTAAAACAAATGTCTTCCCAAAGTTCAGGGGGCGCATCTGTGATCACCTTGATGTTCCAGCTAACACTCCCCTTGGAGGTTGCAGAACAGGAAGTTCAGGCCGCCATTAATTCAGCTTCAAGTTTACTGCCTTCAGATTTACCTTATCCGCCTATTTACAATAAGGTCAACCCAGCGGATCCACCGGTACTCACTCTCGCCGTCACTTCTGACGCCATGCCTTTGACACAAGTTCAAGACATGATTGAGAACCGTATTGCGCAAAAAATATCACAGGTCAATGGCGTGGGGCTTGTCACCCTTGCGGGTGGGCAACGCCCAGCGGTGCGAGTGAACTTAAACCCACAAGCGATGGCAGCAAAAGGATTAGACAGCGAGACGATCCGAACCGCGATAAACAATGCTAACGTCAACTCAGCAAAAGGCAGTTTTGATGGCCCAACACGCGCGGTAACCCTCTCTGCAAATGATCAAATGAAATCCTTAGAGGACTATCGCCGCTTAATTGTGGCCTTTCAAAACGGTGCTCCCGTCCGTTTAGGTGATATCGCCACTATTGAGCAAGGGGCGGAAAACGCCTATCTAGGCGCGTGGGCAAATGCACAACAGGCTATTGTTATTAATGTACAACGCCAACCTGGCGCTAACGTTATCGAAACCACTGATACCATTCGCAACCTGCTTCCTGAGCTAATTGAAACACTGCCTAAATCGGTGGATGTGAAAATTTTAACGGATAGAACCAGCACAATCCGTGCCTCCGTTAGCGATGTGCAGTTTGAATTAATGCTTGCGATTGCACTGGTTGTCATGGTGATCTACCTGTTCCTACGCAACGGTATCGCGACACTCATTCCCGGTATTGCCGTTCCTCTTTCCCTTGTCGGCACCTTTGCCGTCATGTATTTCTGTGGTTTCTCTGTCAATAACCTCACTTTGATGGCTCTCACTATCGCCACAGGGTTTGTGGTCGATGATGCCATCGTGGTTATTGAAAATATTTCGCGCTACCTTGAACAAGGTGACAAGCCTGTCGTCGCCGCTTTAAAAGGCGCGGGAGAAATTGGTTTTACCATTATTTCATTAACATTTTCTTTGGTGGCAGTACTGATCCCATTACTGTTTATGGGCGATATTGTTGGTCGGTTGTTTAGGGAATTTGCCATCACCCTTGCCGTTGCCATTCTGATCTCGGCGGTAGTGTCCTTGACACTCACACCAATGATGTGTGCTCGCTTGTTAAAACCTGAATCAGAGCATAAACATAACCGCTTTGAAATCGCCTGCGAGCGCTTTTTTGACCGCATGATCGCAGGATATGCCATTTGGTTAAAGCGGATATTAAATCACCGCTGGCTAACACTTTCCGTTGCTATCGGCACGCTGGTTTTAACCGTATTACTGTATATGTGGATCCCGAAAGGTTTCTTTCCATTACAAGATAACGGGATCATTCAAGGCACCATTGAAAGCCGCCAATCCATCTCCTTTGTGGCTATGTCACAGAAACAGCAGGAAGTGGCTGAAAAATTACTGTCTGATCCTGCGGTAGAAAATATCACCACTTATGTTGGGATAGATGGAACCAATCCGACTCTCAATAATGGGCGCATTCAAATTACCTTGAAGCCTTTAGATGAACGTCCAGATCGCGTCAATACGATTATTCCACGCTTGCAACGTTTAGCTGATAGCGTTTCTGGGGTCAATTTGTATTTGCAACCGATGCAAGACCTCACGATTGATACCCAATTGGCTCGCACCCAATATCAATTTACGCTGCAAGCAGGCTCGCTAGATGAACTTTCTCTTTGGGTGCCTAAGCTATTGAGCCAATTAAAACAACAGCCCGAGTTAGTGGATGTCAGCAGTGATTGGCAGGATAAAGGACTTGTCGCCTACGTTAATGTTGATAGAGATACGGCGAGTCGTTTTGGTATCACGATGGCTGCAATTGATAACGCCCTATACAATGCGTTCGGTCAACGCATGATCTCGACCATTTATACCCAATCGAATCAGTACCGCGTTATTATTGAGCATGATACGCAAACTCGCGATGGTATTAACGCCCTGAATGATATTCGTCTCAAAGGCACCGATGGCGCCATTGTGCCATTAAGCACGTTAGTCAATATTCAGGAAGGCTATGGGCCGCTTGCGATTAACCATTTGGATCAGTTCCCAGCAGCGACCTTCTCGTTTAATCTTGCTGACGATGCGTCTCTTGAGTCTGCGGTTAATGCGGTGAAAAATGCAGAAGCGCAAATTAATATGCCAAAATCCATTACGACTCAGTTCCAAGGCGCTACTTTAGCGTTTGAAGCCGCACTGAGTAGTACGGTTTGGTTAATTGCCGCCGCAATCATCGCCATGTATATCGTTCTTGGGATTTTATATGAAAGCTTTATTCATCCTATTACCATCCTTTCAACACTCCCTACTGCTGGCGTAGGGGCATTATTAGCTCTGATGATGGCTGGCAGCGAATTAGATGTAATTGCTGTTATTGGTATTATTTTGTTAATCGGGATAGTTAAAAAGAACGCAATCATGATGATTGACTTTGCACTTGCCGCCGAACGTGAGCAAGGCATGTCTCCTAAAGATGCTATTTACCAAGCCTGTTTATTACGATTCCGCCCAATATTGATGACCACCATGGCGGCTCTGCTCGGCGCATTACCGCTGATGCTCAGTAGCGGCGTAGGTGCAGAGCTTCGTCAACCACTTGGGATCTGTATGGTGGGAGGGCTGATTATGAGTCAGATCTTAACCCTATTTACGACACCGGTGATTTATCTGTTATTTGATAGCCTTTCAAATAACTTAAAAGCACGCCGCCAAAGTCGCAAACAACAGGTGTCATAATGAAGCGTTTCTTTGCCTTATTCATTAGTCGCCCTGTTGCAACCACACTGATTAGCGTTGCAATCTCACTATGTGGTGCGCTGAGCTTCATTTTTTTGCCCGTTGCACCACTGCCACAAGTTGACTACCCCGTAATAAACGTGACAGCGTCACTTCCTGGGGCATCCCCAGAAACCATGGCATCGTCTATTACAACGCCGTTAGAGCGTTCATTGGGAAGTATTGCGGGTATCAGTGAAATGACCTCCAGCAGTTCGCTTGGTCGTACCACCATTACCCTCGAATTTAATCTTGATAAAGACATTAACAACGCTGCCCGTGAAGTACAAGCCGCGATAAATGCGGCACAAACCTTGTTACCGAGCGGAATGCCAAGCAAGCCTCGATACTATAAATCGAACCCTTCCGACGCCCCTATTATGATCTTAACCTTAACCTCTAAGACGATGAGTACAGGTGAGATTTATGATATTGCATCAACCCGTTTATCACAGCGTATAGCGCAAATTGAAGGGGTCAGTGAAGTCTCCGTTGGTGGTGGCTCCCTGCCCGCGGTACGTGTTGAGCTCAATCCAACGGCTCTATTTAATCAAGGCGTCTCCTTAGATAAGGTGCGCTCCGCAATCAGTAGCGCCAACGTGCGCCAACCTCAAGGCTACATTAACAACGATGACAGCCGCTGGCAGGTACAAACCAATGATGAGCTAAAAAAAGCAGTGGACTATCAACCTATCATCGTCCACTACAAAGAGGGCAATGCCGTCAAACTCAGTGATGTGGCGAATGTGAAAGATTCGGTTCAAGACGTACGTGCAGCAGGGATGTCAGGTGGTGAGCCCGCTATTTTGATTGTCATCCGTCGCGAAGCGGGAGCTAATATCATTGAAACCGTAAATCGCATTCGCGCAGAGCTTCCTGACTTCCAAGAGATGATCCCTGCCGCGATTGACCTAAAAGTAGCGCAAGACAGGACGCCGACGATCCGCGCTTCACTCGTTGAAGTCGAGCGCGCATTGATGATCGCTATTGCGTTAGTCATATTAGTTGTGTTGTTATTTCTACGCTCTGGTCGTGCCACCCTGATCCCTGCAATTGCGGTTCCTGTATCTCTCATTGGCACCTTTACTGCCATGTATCTTTGCGGTTTCAGTTTAAATAACTTGTCATTAATGGCATTGACCGTCGCAACAGGCTTTGTTGTCGATGATGCGATTGTGGTACTCGAAAACATTTCACGTCATATCGAAAATGGCTGTAAACCCTTTATTGCTGCGGTCAGAGGGGTGAGTGAAGTCGGTTTTACGGTTGTTTCAATGAGCATCTCCCTCGTAGCCGTTTTTATTCCTTTATTATTAATGGAGGGGTTAGTTGGCCGGCTATTTCGTGAGTTTGCGATTACCCTCGCCACGGCAATTGGCATCTCGCTGGTCGTTTCGCTGACCCTCACCCCCATGATGTGCGCCCATTTGCTTAAACGACACAAAGGCAAACAGGCTGAAAAAATCAGTGTTATCGGCGGCTACTTACACCGTATACAAAACGGTTACGGTGCGACATTAAATTGGGTACTGTCTCATAAACGCAGTGTACTCGCTATCTTGTTCGCCACTATCGGATTGAACATTTATTTGTATATCGCTATCCCAAAAACATTTTTCCCTGAACAAGATACAGGCCGTTTACTTGGCTTTGTTCGTGCCGACCAAAGCATTTCATTCCAAGCAATGAAAGAGAAAATGACGAGCTTTATGCAGCAAGTGAATGCCGATCCTGCCGTGGATAGCGTGACAGGTTTTACTGGTGGAAGCCGTGTAAACAGCGGCTCCATGTTTATCTCATTGAAACCGATTGATGAACGTAAAGAGAGTGCCAACGCGGTAATCAACCGACTTCGAGCTAAGTTAGCTAAAGAGCCGGGAGCTAATTTATTTATGATGCCCGTGCAAGATATCCGTGTTGGTGGTCGTCAAGCGCATTCCAGTTATCAGTTTTCATTACTTGCCGATGAACTCAATGCGTTACGTGAATGGGAGCCTGCGGTACGTAAAGCCATTGCCGAACTCCCGCAAGTGACTGATGTAAACTCAGATAAAGAGGATAAAGGTGCTGAGATGGCCATTACCTATGATAGGGATTTAATGGCCCAACTTGGTATTGATGTGCGAGCCGCCAATGACCTGTTGAATAATGCCTTCGGACAACGTCAAATATCCACCATCTATGAACCCATGAACCAATACAAGGTGGTGATGGAAGTGGCGCCTGAATATACTCAGGATGTCAGTTCTCTCGACAAAATGTTTGTTATCAATAGTCGTGGAGACGCTATTCCATTATCTTATTTTGCCCGTTGGCAGCCCGCCAATGCCCCTTTGAGTGTTAACCACCAAGGGTTATCGGCATCATCCACTATCGCATTTAACATCGCTGAAGGTTATACCCTCAATGACGCCATTTCAGCTATCGAAAAAACCATGACCACACTTGGTGTGCCATCAACAATACGAGGCACTTTTGCGGGTACGGCTCAGATATTCCAAGATACCTTAAAATCACAATTGTTTTTAATTTTAGCGGCCATTGTCACTGTCTACCTTGTTTTAGGCATTTTGTATGAAAGCTATATTCATCCACTGACCATTTTATCCACACTACCTTCGGCGGGGGTCGGCGCTCTCCTCGCCTTAGAGTTATTTGATACCCCATTTAGTTTAATTGCTCTAATCGGCATTATGCTGCTGATTGGTATTGTGAAGAAAAATGCCATTATCATGGTGGATTTTGCTATCCAAGCACAACGTCAGCATGGTTTAACCGCACGTGAGGCGATTTTGCGTGCGAGCTTACTGCGCTTTAGGCCTATTTTAATGACGACGCTGGCAGCAATTTTTGGTGCCCTACCACTTGCTTTAGGCAGTGGTGATGGCGCGGAGTTACGCCAACCATTAGGTATCACTATTGTTGGTGGCTTAGTGATGAGTCAACTACTCACCTTATTCACAACACCGGTCGTCTATTTATGTTTCGATCAACTCAGACAGCGCTATACCAAAAAAGCGGTAGCTCTAAACGAATAAGGGCTTATATATAATGAAACTCAGATTTAATAGCGTCAGTACTCGATTATTTTTGGCTATCTTTGCGACATGCATACTCCTCGTTGTGATCATGCACCAAGGAGTACGTTTAAGCTTCCAGCATGGTTTTACCGACTATATTAAAGAAAATGACCAACAGCGTGCTGAGCTGATCGCTGACGCTCTTGCTGAGCAATACGATGAAACGGGGAGTTGGCGCTTCTTGATCCGTAATGAACGTGCTTTCTTTCATATTTTACGCAGCATTGAACACCACCAGCGCACCCTACCGCCGACTAAACCAAAGGGGTGGCGCTCATATTTTTGGGTTTATGATAGCCAAGACCGCCGAATATTAGGCCGCGATGTTCCTTTACCGGATGATGTTATCCGACAACCCGTCATCTCATCTAATGGCAAAACGGTAGGTTGGGTCATTGCAAGTAGTGGAGATGGGATTAGCAATGAAATTGACCGCCGTTTTGATGATCAACAGATGCTCACCAGTTGGTTTATTGCTGGCTTATCATTAATCGTTGCCTTGATTGCTACATTTTTCTTAGCACGTGGTTTTTTAAGACCCATCAAACGGCTGTTAGATGGGACGAACCAACTTGCCAATGGCGACTTTTCAACCCGCGTTCCTGAAGTCGGTCACGATGAACTCGGTCAGCTAGCAAAAGACTTTAATCACCTCGCATCAACGCTGGAAAAAAATGAGCATATGCGCCGAGACTATATGGCAGATATTTCTCATGAACTGCGCACTCCTCTATCCGTTTTGCAAGGTGAACTCGAAGCCGTTCAGGATGGCGTTCGCCAAGCGACACCTGAGACCATCAATTCATTACTGGCAGAGACACACACATTAATCAAATTAGTCAACGACCTACATCAACTTTCCCTGTCGGATAGAGGCTCGTTGGTGTATCGCATCCAATCTGCTGATATTGTGCCTTTAATTAATATGACCGTTGGGCAATCACGCTGGCGGCTCGAAGAAAAACAGCTTTCAGTTACGCTAAATTTACCTGAGCAGCAGATCATCAATATTGACCCAGACCGAATCACGCAGCTATTTTACAATTTGATGGAAAATAGCCTACGTTATACCGACCCGCAAGGTGAAATAGTCATTCGAGCCTTGGTTGAAGAGAATCAATTTTCTATTTATTGGGAAGACAGTGCACCGGGGTTAACTATCCAGCAGTGTAGCCACCTATTTGAGCGTTTCTACCGAGCCGAAGGGTCTCGTAACCGCGCTAGCGGAGGCTCTGGCTTAGGGTTAGCGATTTGCTATAATATCATTGAAGCGCATAAGGGAAGCATACACGCTAGCCCTTCCCCTTTAGGCGGCGTGTGTATTGCTATCCACTTACCGCTCAATCAAAAGGAAAATGAACAGTGACAGTGTTAGAGCCTTCAAGTGCCAACGTATTAATTGTTGAGGATGAGCCAAAACTTGGGCAACTGCTTTATGATTACCTTCAGGCGGCAGGTTATCAGCCTTCAATATTGCAGCGTGGTGATGAAGTCATTGACTATGTGCGTCAGCAACAACCCGACATTATCCTCCTTGATTTAATGCTACCGGGGATGGACGGGCTAACAATCTGCCGTGAACTGCGCAAATTTTGCGAGATACCGATCATTATGGTGACGGCTAAAACGGAAGAAATTGACCGCCTGTTAGGGTTAGAAATTGGTGCCGATGACTATATCTGTAAACCCTTTAGTCCTCGCGAAGTAGTCGCAAGGGTAAAGACTATTTTACGGCGTTGCCAACGCGCGGCTTCTCCGGATAAAAGCAGACCCCAGCTCATTATCGATGAAAATGCGTTTCAAGTCCGCTATGGCGAACAACTGCTTGAGTTAACTCCCGCCGAGTTCCGTTTACTCAAGTTTATGTCGGACAACGCTGGCACCGTCTTTTCCCGTGACCAGCTATTAGATATTCTGTATGACGATCACCGCATCGTCACCGATAGAACAATTGATAGCCATGTTAAAAACTTACGGCGTAAACTCGAATTACTCGATAACGAGAAAACATTTATTCGCTCTATTTATGGTTTAGGTTATCGCTGGGATGAGGTGTAATCCTAGACATTGAGGCAAGTCAGTTATACTTACTATTTGTAGGGAATATTTTGATTTCCTGAAAAATAGAGTTAAAATCAGCTCCCTTTAAAATGCTTATCCGCCCTAGGGTAAGTACTGACTTGATATCAGACTGAGAAGCAACATGTTTACACCAGAATTATTATCGCCCGCAGGTTCATTAAAGAACATGCGTTATGCTTTTGCTTATGGCGCAGATGCCGTTTATGCAGGGCAACCTCGTTATAGCCTTCGCGTGCGTAACAACGAATTTAACCACGAAAACCTTGCTAAAGGGATCCAAGAGGCCCACGAACTTGGCAAAAAGTTCTATGTCGTTGTTAACATCGCACCGCATAATGCCAAGCTAAAAACCTTTATTCGCGACCTAACCCCTGTCATTGAAATGGGGCCAGATGCGTTGATCATGTCAGACCCTGGTTTGATTATGATGGTTCGCGAAGCCTTCCCTGACATGGATATTCATTTATCCGTACAAGCAAACGCAGTTAACTGGGCATCGGTAAAATTTTGGAAGCAAATGGGTCTGACTCGCGTCATTTTATCACGTGAGCTTTCACTTGAAGAAATCGCTGAAATTCGTAAACAGGTGCCTGATATTGAATTAGAGGTATTCGTTCACGGTGCACTGTGTATGGCCTACTCTGGCCGTTGCCTACTGTCAGGTTATATCAATAAACGCGACCCAAACCAAGGTACTTGCACCAACGCCTGCCGCTGGGAATATAAAGTTGAAGAAGGCAAAGAAGATGATGTGGGAAATATCGTGCATATGCATGAGCCTATCCCTGTCAAAAACATAGCGCCAACTTTAGGTGAAGGTGCCCCGACCGATAAAGTGTTTATGATCGAAGAGGCTAAACGTCCGGGTGAGTATATGACCGCCTTTGAAGACGAACATGGCACTTATATCATGAACTCCAAAGATTTACGCGCGATAGAACACGTTGAAAACTTGACTAAAATGGGTGTGCACTCCTTAAAAATTGAAGGACGCACAAAATCATTCTATTACTGTGCACGTACAGCACAAGTCTATCGCCGTGCAATTGATGATGCGGTTGCCGGTAAGCCATTCGACCCAACTCTCCTTTCGACCTTAGAAGGCTTAGCTCACCGTGGCTATACCGAAGGCTTTTTACGCCGTCACACCCATGATGCCTATCAAACCTATGAATATGGCTATTCGGTTTCTGAAACTCAGCAATTTGTGGGTGAATTTACGGGTAAACGTGTTAACGGCCTCGCAGAAGTTGACGTCAAAAATAAATTTAGTCTAGGTGATAGCTTAGAATTAATGACTCCAGCTGGAAACATTGTGTTTACCCTTGATGCGCTCCATAACCGTAAAGGGGAAGCCATTGACGTGGCACCGGGCAACGGTCATATTGTTTATCTGCCTGTTCCTGATGATGTTGATCTAAATTTTGGCCTGCTAATACGTAACCTATCAGGCACAACGACTCGCTCACCACATCAAACTGAATCATCAACTACGGCTTAATTTCGTTACGCATTAAGCTAATTGATTATAATGCTAGAATTCATTAATTTAATTGATTGAATTTCTAGCATTTTTTATTTTTCCGTTTCAAACTATCTCAGTATAAAACATCAACTTCAATTGATAATCATTCTCATAAATAGTGTTTTACCGTAAAAATGTATTTAATATCCATTTTTATGCAATAGATCACAACAATTAGCTATTCAATGTCGTATAGTCACAATCGAAAATGAAGAACTAGAAAGTCATAAAATAAGACTAGGAACCACCTCCTTGGCTGGCTCAATCTCCCTTGAGCTAGCCATTTCTTTTTTATCTCCCCTATAGAATGATTTAATCTATCAATGTGATTATTGAATTATTGTCATTTATCCCTCCGTTGTGTCTATACTGTGATCACTGTTGTTATCACTACAAGGATCAAAATGGCTATCGATAAACTTCATCGCGCACTTATCATCCTCAACGGTAAACAATCTGCCAACCCTGAGCTAAGAAAAGCCATCTACCAGCTACGTGAAGAAGGTCATACAATTTTGGTGAGGATCCCATGGGAAACCAGTGAATTACCTACTTTTATTGATGAAGCAATCCGCGAAGGTGCAGAAACAATTATCGCCGGTGGCGGCGATGGCACAATTAACGCTGTAGCCAGTGCGTTAATGCGCTTACCTGAAAAGCAACGCCCCGCGATTGGTATCTTACCGCTAGGTACAGCTAATGATTTTGCTACTGGCGCCAACATCCCTATGGATATCCATGCTGCTTTAGCATTAGCAGTAAAAGGCAAATCAGTGGCGATAGATATTGCTAGAGTCAATCATGATGCTTTTTTTATGAATATGGCCACGGGGGGGTTTGGCACTCGGATCACAACAGAAACGCCGGATGCTCTTAAGTCAGCACTGGGTGGCGCAGCTTATGTTATTAATGGCTTGTTGCGCCCTGACACACTGAAAACCGACACCTGTCGGATTGAAACAGAACATTTTCATTGGGAAGGCGAAACTCTGGTTGTTGCTATCGGTAATGGAATACAGGCGGGTGGTGGACAACAATTAACCCCCGATGCATTAATCGATGATGGTAAATTGAATTTGCTCATCATACCCGCTCGCGATGTGATACCCGCTCTACTGACCAATTTGTTCAGCAATGATAAAAATCAGCATTTAATTGAAAAAACAACTCGTTGGGTAAAAATTTCATCGCCCCATGAAATGGTATTTAATTTGGACGGAGAGCCGCTTTCTGGTGAAACTTTCACCTTTGAATTGCTACCTGAAGCGATCCACTGCCGGTTACCGCCTCAATGTGGCTTGTTATCTTAAATTTTATGATTAACATCCCCTAGACTTTTGTTAAATGGAGGAAGTCATGACTGATATCGCTAAGCTGTTAGGTTCCGAAGCTTCAACTCTTTTAGACCATCGTTGCCAAACTATCCCTCGTGAAAACCTTTATCTGCCTGGCTCAGATTTTGTTGACCGTGTGATGATCGATAATAACCGCCCCAATAGTGTACTTCGTTCAATGCAGACTTTATTTAACCATGGTCGCTTAGCTGGCACCGGTTATCTGTCTATTCTTCCCGTTGACCAAGGCGTTGAACACTCAGCCGCTGCCTCATTTGCTGCCAACCCGCTCTATTTTGACCCTAAAAATATTGTCGAATTAGCGATTGAGGCTGGTTGTAACTGCGTAGCCTCTACCTATGGTGTCTTAGCTGCCGTTTCGCGCCGCTACGCGCATAAAATTCCTTTCTTAGTCAAACTGAACCATAACGAAACCCTCAGTTACCCTACTCAATACGACCAAACCTTATATGCCAGTGTTGAACAAGCGTTTGAAATGGGTGCCGTTGCGGTCGGTGCGACTATCTATTTCGGCTCTCCTGAGTCTCGTCGCCAAATTGAAGAGATTTCTGCGGCATTTGAACGAGCACATGAACTCGGCATGGTAACCGTTCTATGGGCTTATTTACGCAATTCCGCATTTAAAAAAGATGGCGTTGATTACCACGCAAGTGCCGATTTAACGGGGCAAGCAAACCATATCGCGGCAACTATTGGTGCGGATATCGTAAAACAAAAAATGGCTGAAAATAACGGCGGCTATAAAGCGATTGGCTTTGGTCACACCGATGAGCGCGTGTATACCAAACTCACAACCGATAACCCAATCGATCTTGTTCGTTATCAATTAGCGAACTGTTATATGGGTCGTGCAGGTCTTATCAACTCAGGTGGCGCTTCTGGACAAAATGATCTGAGCGAATCAGTACGCACTGCGGTTATCAATAAACGTGCAGGCGGCATGGGGCTCATCTTAGGCCGTAAAGCCTTTAAGAAATCCATGCAAGAAGGTGTGGCATTGATCAATGCCGTACAGGATGTTTACCTCAGTAAAGACGTGACTATCGCTTAATTCGCCTCGCATATGCCCTCATACGAGGGCATTTTCAATCTATTCATTACCACCATGCATGAAAATGGTGAACCGGCCCAATCCCCGACCCCACTTCTAAGCTATCAGCTTGCTCTAACGCCGCTTGTAAATAAGCTTTTGCTTCCGGAACAGTCTGTTGCCAATCCTTAAAGCGTGGCCTTAATGCAGCGAGTGCAGCAGACAATGTACATCCCGTACCGTGTGTATGACGAGTATTCACTCTTGGTGAGGTAAAACGCCATTCACCTTCTGAAGTTATTAACCAATCAGGGCTTTCACTGTCGCTAAGATGCCCCCCTTTCATCAAAACAGCTTGGCACCCCATATCCAGTAATCGATGCCCTTGACTTAACATTTGAGATTCTGTTTTGGCAGTGTGTTCACCTAATAGCGAGGCAGCTTCAGGTAAATTCGGGGTAATCAATGATACCAATGGCAACAGCTTTCGTCTCATTGCATCAACGGCATCAGGCTGTAGTAGAGGATCGCCACTTTTGGCAATCATGACCGTATCTAAAATCACATGAGGGATGTTGTACTGCTCTAAAGCCTGAGCAACGACCGCAATCACCTTCTGATTGAACAGCATGCCAATTTTAGCACTGTCAATGCGTACGTCACTGAGTACGGATTCAAGTTGTGCTGCCACGAACGTCTCAGGGAGTTCATGAACTGATTGAACACCACGGGTATTTTGCGCCACCAACGCCGTCATGACACTCGTGCCATAAGCACCAAGAGCCGAAAAGGTTTTTAAATCTGCTTGGATCCCCGCTCCACCCGATGGGTCTGTTCCCGCGATGGTTAACGCATTGATTCTCATGAAATCTCACTCCTAAGCACAACGTAAGGAGCGGTCTTATTGGAAGGTTTATCATTGACGCTTCCGACTTCCCTACGCTGGCATTATCCAGATCAGGTAATACGGGTGCTTCTCAGTCTTTATCGACGCCCCGAGCCAAAAATACTTATAGAGTATCGCATTTTTCCTTGCTACAAACCAGCCTATCCACCACTTGCTGACGCCTGTTATTCAGGAAAAACCGAATAATATTCGCATTAGTATCTAAATAATTAAGACTATTGCCAATATTAGTAAATATCAATTAATGCTGTTATATCGCACCTAGGTAATCTAAAATAATTAATGAGCACAATCATTTCGTGAGCAGTGATATTTTTGGCTCACTACCTCAATCTACAATATCCAAAACATGCATTAACCTGAGTCGGATTTACCATGAGAGTTAACAAAAAATTGCAGCAAGTTGTAGGGGCATCAGCCTTAATGATGACCACCTTCTGCTTTGCTTCATCCCCTTCTACTGATAAGGAGTCTGAGGGGCTATGGGATAAATTTACCCGAAATGTCAGTACCACTTGGGATTCAAATCAATACGATATCTATGTTCCCGTTTTAACATGGCATAACCGCTTTACTTACGATAAAGAGAAAACCGATAGTTATAACGAAACCCCATGGGGATTTGGGCTAGGTAAATATCGCTATGATGAAGACAATGACTGGCATGCACTATATGCTATGGCATTCATGGACTCTCATAATAAAGTAGAGCCAATCGCGGGCTATGCTTATCAAAAAATGTGGATCCCTGGGGAACTAGACGGTTTTAAAATGGGTGCTGGCTTCACCTTGAGTGTAACCGCGCGTGATGATTATTATTACATCCCGCTGCCACTTCCTCTTCCATTAGTTTCTATGGAGTATGACAGATTAGCACTGCAAGCAACCTATATCCCTGGAACATATAACAACGGTAACGTGCTCTTTGCTTGGTTACGTTGGCAATGGTAATACCAACCTTTTATTAAGCACCTAAAAAAATAGCCAGTCACAACGCTCTGTCACTGGCTATTTTATTGTTTAAATGAAGTTATTCAGCAACTTTCCGATAAGTTAAATACCCGATAACGCCACCACCGCCATCTTTTGGGTGATTTACGCCATCCATCACATTGACTGTCTCGAAATCAAAAGGTGAAACACCCTCTAGGCAAGCCACATTGACCCCATACTGTTCAGGGTTTGAACGTCGTTGATGAAAGGTATAAATGCCACACATTGAGCAGAAAAAGTGGGCGGCTTGGCGTGTATTGAAACGATACTCCGTCAATTTATCTTTGCCTTCGATAATTTCAATACCTGATAACGGAGCAGAGACCGCAATTGCTCCCCTCATACGACAGTAGGAGCAATTGCATCTTCTTGCGGTATTCAATCCATCGGATAGTGTGACTTTGAATTTAACGCTGCCACAGTGGCACTGAGCAAACCGTGTATCCATAGTGTCTCCTATCAATGTATTGAATAATTACACTAATTGATATGAGTGCTAATTAATTAGCTGTCGATGCCTTCTTTTTCGCCATTCCTTGTTTTTTCGCACCTGAGAATTGATAGCCAATCCACAGGACGCCTATCCATAATGGCATAATCAGTACAGAAATTCTCAAACTCTCCATCATCAAAATCACAATCAAGATCAATGCCAAGAAAGCGAGACACAAGTAGTTGCCGAACGGATACCAGATACTTTTAAACTTAGTTTCAATACCTTGCTTGTTCATTTGCGCTCTAAACTTTAAGTTAGAAATACAAATCATAATCCAGTTAATGACTAGCGTTGTCACAACTAATGACATTAAAAATACAAAGGCTTTCCCTTCCATCACAAAATTGATCAAGATACCTACCGAAGTCACAATACCTGAAACAATTAATGCCATAATAGGTACACCACCTTTATTGACTTTCGCCAGAAACTTAGGTGCATTATCTTGTTGAGCAAGGCCAAATAGCATACGGCTGGTACAGTATACGCCGCTGTTATAAACGGACAGCGCCGCTATCAACATAACCACATTTAATGCGTTGGCGACCAGAGCATCACCTAAATTATGGAAGATGATATAGAATGGGCTTGTATCGTTATCTAATTTAACCCATGGGTACAACAGCAATAAAATTAATATCGAGCCTATATAGAAAATCAAGATACGATAAACAACTTGGTTAATCGCTTTAGGAATGCTTTGTTCAGGTTTTTCAGCTTCTGCGGCGGTGATCCCGACTAACTCTAAGCCACCAAATGAAAACATAATAATAGCAAGAGCCATTAATAAACCAAGAAAATCGTTAGCAAAGAAGCCGCCATATTCCCATAGGTTAGACAGCCCAGATTCTGAACCACCTCGCCCACTAAACAGTAAATAACAACCAAAGAGGATCATCGCAACAATTGCAACCACCTTGATTAAGGCAAACCAGAACTCAGTTTCACCATAAGCGCGCACATTAATAAAGTTGACCGCATTTACAACGATAAAAAAGACGATGGCAGAAACCCAAATCGGTAAATCAGGCCACCACCCTTGCATATATTTCCCCGCGGCAGTCAGTTCCGTCATCCCAACGAGGATAAACATAAACCAATAATTCCATCCGGAGAGGAAGCCTGCAAAGCCTCCCCAATACTTAAATGCGAAGTGGCTAAATGAACCTGCAACAGGCTCTTGAACGATCATTTCCCCTAACTGGCGCATGATCAGAAAAGCAATAACCCCACATAATGCATACCCTAACAATACCGAAGGGCCTGCCATTTTGATGGTTGTTGCTATTCCAAGAAACAGCCCTGTGCCAACGGCACCTCCCAAAGCAATCAATTGGATATGCCTATTCTTTAATCCACGCTTTAGCGTTTGCTGCTCTTGCGCCATAACTTTACCCTTATCATCCTATGTACTTGCTTGTTATCTCTATTGATTGAGCTAAGCATACAAGTTTATTTGAATTTTATTATTAACACTACTGAAACACATACTCTGCCCTATCTTGAGCCTTTATCATATTAAATATTGATGTTATCTGATAAAGATGCGCAAGACGCACAGTATGGCGTATTAAAGGATAAAATCAAAACGGTAACAAGTCAGTTATTTGACATATTCCAAATATAAAATTTTCACCACCTTGGTCGCAAAGGCTATCCATGGCTAAAAGATATAAAAAAATACAGGTTATCACGATGCATACACCGATGATCAATTTGTATTTCAACAATACTCTCCCTTAAAAAAACAGCATCATAATTATTAATTATCAATAAATTACGGTAAAGCTAAGATAAACAGAATGATACTATTGGCGAATAGACTATGTTTTGATGCCAAATGTTACCTCAGCCATCAGAATAAAATTTGAGGAAAATAAGCAGTTCATGTCAATTTTCGTCTTTATGCTTATTTTTCCTACTCATTGCCAAAAATTGTGTTTAATTGGCTTTTTTTTCATCAATTTAATCGTAATACCGCACAAGCGGCCTTTGTCATGATCAAATGAAGTTGTGTATACTTCAGCTACCTTATTTAGCCCATTAGCTATTCGTGTTTATTTTTTAGCCTTACCAATAAATACTTAGCTAATCTCTAAATAAATGAAGCTGGGTAGATACGTTTATGCGAGATCGCTGTACCATGCTAAAAGGGGTATAAACTCGCCCTATGGGGTTCGGATGCAATCTGTTTTACTATTGTTTTCTATTACGTGATTGAGGAATAATGCTTTCGTTGACTCAATTCGACAAAACAGATGTATTTTGAACAAAAATCTAACACCAAAAGGTCAACGACCTCAGTAATTGAATCGAGATGCCACAAGACAACCACTTAGCACTTGTTGATGCTCTAAGCAAATGGATCGAAGAACATTTAGGTCGTGTTATCCATTTGGAAGAGCTTGCCGCCTACTCAGGCTACTCCCTCTGGCATATGCAGAAAATCTTTAAGGAAGTCACAGGGATTTCATTAGGTAAATATATTCGCCAACGTCGACTGGCGGGTGCAGTCAACCTATTAAGAAATAGCGATCAGTCTATTTTTGATATCGCCTTAGACTTTGGATTTGGCTCACAATCACATTTTACCTATATGTTTAGGAAGGAATACGGCATTACACCGTTTGATTTCAGACAAAATGTTGATATTGATTTAGATGTAAAGGAGCCACTGCATTTAACCTATAACGGTGAGTGAAGATGCCTTATTTGCGTTGAGGCCCCTCCCCCTACATCACCCAATGCCATAAGCCATTGTCACTTATGCCGTTTTATTTTCTAACTCAGTTAGGTTATCAATAAGCGGCAAAAATCATTTACTTAATCATTTTAAGATCGTGGCGAACGATAAAATGGCTCATGTTGCACCGGTTTCTCGTTATTGCTCTTTTTTAGCTAATTTACATTTTGTGTAAATAGAGTAAGGTATTTCAATAAAACATCATTAACCGGAGGCGTTGATGTCTATCAAACTGGTAGCGATTGATTTAGATGGCACTTTACTCAACTCTCAACACCAAATCACCCCTGCTGTTAAAGAGGCGGTTATTCAGGCAAAAAATAAAGGTGTCCGTGTCGTACTTGCATCTGGGCGGCCATTTTCTGGGATCTTCCCCTACCTTCAAGAACTTGGGCTAGATAATGCATCAGATTATTGCATCAGCAATAATGGTAGTGTGATACATCAAGCCAATGATGGTACCCATTTAATTGAAAACCTTCTCGATTTTGAGGATTACCAATATTTTGTTTCTCTCGCTAACGATGTTGGTGTGCATATGCATGCACTTGCACAAAACACCATGTTCACCGCCAACCGTCACATTAGCCATTACACCGTCCATGATGCTTATTTGACAAATACTCCACTCGTATATTGTCCAGCAAACGAAATGGATCCCAGTCTCAAATTTACTAAAGTGATGATGATAGACCAGCCTGAAAAGCTGAGCGTTGGGATCAGTTATATTCCTGAAGATACTTTTGAAAGTTATTCTCTCATAAAAACCAGTCCTTACTTTTTAGAAATCTCCAGTAAAACGGCAAGTAAAGGCGCAGCACTACAGCTAATTTGTGAAAAACTCGGCATTACACCTGATAAAGTCATGAGTATTGGCGATCAAAATAATGATATACAAATGCTGCAATACGCCAAATTTCCCGTCGCTATGGGAAATGCTATCGATAACGTTCGTGATATTGCAAAATTTGTCACTGCCACCAATAACGAAGACGGTGTCGCCGTTGCGCTAAATAAATTTATTAACCAACAATAATCTTTTTGGCAGTGATATTCACTGCCAATTAATCATATCTTACAGAATCAGACTACTTGTTTACCCATTCCCTTCCCTATTTCCCTACATCCAAAAGCCAAATGGATGACTAAAACCTTACTTAGCTTTCTAAATTTGATACTATCTGCCCCCTTAAAAATACTGTAATACTAAAATATTCATTGCAAAATATACATTACAAACAGGTAGTAACATGTTTTCGACTAAAGATATGGTAATTCTTGGGATGATGGTCTTCGCGCTATTTTTAGGCGCAGGAAACATTATTTTCCCTCCTATGGCAGGCTACCAATCGGGTACAGATTGGTTCAGCACATCGCTTGGCTTTATTATTACGGGTGTTATCCTGCCCTTTATGACTCTGGTTACCGTCGCCGTTAAAGGCCGTGGTGAGCGCCTGTCTGTGGATTTACCTAAGTGGGTTGCTGTCATTTTTTGGGTGGCGCTATACTTAATTGTAGGTTCAACCTTTGCGATGCCAAGGGTGACAAATACGGCTTTTGAAATGGGCTTCATTCCATTAGGTTTCATTGAAAAAAGCACCACCTCACACCTTACCTTTGCCTTGATTTTTAACGTGTGCTCTTTGTTCTTTATGCTTAAACAAGGCACGATGATCAGCGCAATCGGCAAGTTTATGACCCCAGCCTTGCTTATTCTATTGGTTGTGGTCGGGATCGCTGTGGTGGCAGAGCCATTATCTCCGATTAATGCACCAGTAAAACAATATGCCGATTATGCCTTTTTTGGTGGGGTAATTGATGGTTATCAAACCATGGACGTGCTATCTGCCATGGCCTTTGGTGGGATTGTCGCTCGTGCTTTAGCATCAAAAAATATCACTCAGCCTCGCCAAGTGGCTTTTATGACCATCAAAGCAGGCTTAATCTCTGTTAGCTTACTCGCTGCACTCTATATTTGCTTATTCTATCTTGGCGCAACCAGTGAACTTGTAGCCAATACAGCAACCAATGGTGGTCAAATATTCTCACGTTACGTGGATACATTATTCGGCTCAATTGGCACATGGATCATGTGTGGGATTGTCTTATTAGCTAGCATGACAACCCTTGTTGGCGTAACGAGTGCTTGTGCTGACTACTTTGCGACTTTCCACCATCGCTTAGGTTACCGTTTTTGGGTGGTCTTTTTCACATTGCTGACCACCATTGTCTCTACTTTCGGCCTAGACACATTATTAAGAGTGACTATTCCTGCGCTATTAATGATCTACCCATCTTCGGTCACCATTGTATTCCTGCAATTTGCAAGACGTTATATGGCTGCACCAAGAGTCACTTACGGTATTACTATCGCTGTTATCGTCTTTATGAGCCTATTAGATACATTAAATAATATGACGTTGCTAAGTGATAATGTGAAGGGCTTCCTTGTTTCAAACTTACCACTATTTGAACAAGGTATGGGCTGGTTGATACCGGGTGTTATCGCTTTCATAATTTCACTGTTTGTTGGCAACCTCTTTTGCAACAAAACCGTGCAATTAACCGATGAAAAAGCATAATTAATTACCAACGATAGCGCCCTACTTTATTGGGCGCTTTTTACCTTAGATGGCCGCCGAGTTGCAAGAAAGCAGATAATCGACCCAAGAGTTACCATTACCACTCCTTGCCAAAAACCTAATGTCAGCGCAGTGCTTAATAGAATTGACGAAAACGCCGTTGATATGACAGGTGTAAAGTAAGATAACGTACCTAATAAAGCGACATTGCCTCGGATCACAGCGAGCGTCCATAACGCATTCGCACCGCCTGTTGCTAAGGATGCCACTAACAGCAATGTGATACTGTGCCATGAAATATTGAATTGCTTATTAGGTTCAAACACAAAAAGTATCCATAACCCTATCGCAGTGAGTAGAAAAAATAGCACCATTCCATTATGCCCCCCAGAAATACGCTTAGTCACATTGCTATATAACGCCCAGAGGACAGCTCCAATAAAAACGAGTAAATAACTTAATGGGTTACTTGAAATATTATCCGCAATTGCCGCAACTGAAATAGGTTGATCACCCGAAATGACCCATATTAACCCAGCAAATGCTAACAGTAGCCCAATACCAAGCAATAGAGTAAACCGCTGGCGATTAAACAAAACAGCTAATGCTATCGTAAAGCTGGGCCATAAATAATTCACCATCCCTAATTCAATAGCCTGTTGTCGGTCTTTTGCCAACCCCAGAGCTAATACAAAACACATTTCATAACTAACAAAGAGTAATGTTCCCCAAATTAAGTAGCGCTTAGGATAAGCACGAATTTTGGGAAACCCCATAAATACAACCAGAATGGCAGTACCAAGGCTATAAATTAATGCGGCTCCACCAACAGCACCAAAGTTTTCACTCGCACTTCGCACTAAACCAACAATCGTACTCCACAGTAAAATAGAGACTACGCCATAAAATGTTGCTGCATGTTGCCCTAATTTCATTGTTTACTCAATTTAACCATTAGTTTTGAATTTATGAGAAAAACCTTAAAGCTCAGCCTATTAGAAAGCAAGTATTATTGATAACCTTTATTAAATTGAGTGAAAATGGGCTAGCTGACATCGGCGTCAATAAGAGGGAAATAAGAGCCAGCCAGAATGACATGACTCTTATTTTTATGATGATTAAATAGATTTTTGCTTATCCCACTGGGCTACATTTTCCTTATCCCAAATCCCCTCTTCTACCTGCGTTTTTAATTCAGGGTGCTGAGCAATATCAAATGTAGGAATTTTTCCTGCTTTCCTTTGCAAGTTATAATCTTTGGTTAATTTAAACGCGATACCAGACAGTAGCAAGATGGCAATTAAATTAGTAATTGCCATCAGCCCCATCGATAAATCCGCCATTTTCCATATCAATGGCATCTCGGCTAAGGCACCAAACATCACCATGCCTAATGCAGCTAGGCGCAAGATAAGCAAACCTGCGGTGTGATTATTTTCTAAGAATATCATATTGCTCTCTGCGTAAGCATAGTTGGCAATAATTGAAGTGAATGCAAAGAAAAAGATTGCGATTGCGATAAAGGTTGAACCCCAACTTCCCACAACAGATGACAAGGCCTGCTGCGTTAATTCAATTCCGCTGATTTTATCCATTGGGTTTTCAAGTACACCAGACGAGAGAATAATGATCGCCGTCGCACTGCAAATAACAATCGTATCCATAAAAACACCCAGCATTTGCACATAACCTTGTGAAGCAGGATGTGGGGGATATGGAGCGGCAGAAGCGGCTGCATTCGGTGCAGACCCCATCCCCGCTTCATTCGAAAATAACCCGCGCTGGATACCTTGAGTCATCGCTTGAGCAACACCGTAACCAATTGCCCCCCCTGCCGCTTCCTGTAACCCAAAAGCGTTGCGGATAATCATCATAAAGACGTCAGGTAAGCGTTCAATATGATGTCCAAGTACCCAAAATGCTAGCAGTAAATAAGCCAATGCCATAATAGGAACGATTAGCTCAGCAACCTTTGCAATTGATTTTAATCCGCCAAAAATAACAACACCACTCATCACCACAAGCGCAATGCCAACATATAGAGGGTTAAAATCAAATGCTACAGCAGTTGCTTGTGCAATTGAGTTTGCTTGAACGGCATTGAATACCAATCCAAATGCAATAATTAAAAAGATGGAAAATAACACGCCCATCCAACGGCGGTTTAATCCTTTTTGCATATAGTAGGCAGGACCGCCTCGATAATTTCCTTGGTCATCTTTTGTTTTGTACAATTGAGCGAGGGTTGATTCAATAAATGAGGTTGCCATCCCTAACATCGCAACCACCCACATCCAAAAAATGGCTCCAGGGCCTCCTGCCGTTATCGCAATGGCAACACCGGTTAAGTTCCCTGTTCCCACCCGAGCCGCTAAGCTGGTACACAATGCTTGAAAAGACGATATCCCTGCTTTATCGGCTTGATTACTATTTTTTAAAACACCAAACATATGACCAAAATGGCGAAACTGAATAAATCCTGTACGAAGTGTAAAGTAAACACCTACGCCAAGTAATAAATAGATGAGGAGCGACCCCCAAACAATGTCGTTTAGATAATTTACGATTTCTACCAAACCATTCCCCTTACTTTATTATATGTAAATAAAGATCGCTGTATAATTAATGATAATCTTTGTAATGTTTCATCTCACCAAGCACCCTTTCGATTATAAGAAACCAATCCCTAAACGTGCACAATGAAATACAAAACAAAGAGTCATAAAACTATATTTTTTTATCTTCCGTGTAAAACATTTTTTAAGTTTAAATTTTGAGATTGATATTTGTTATATAAATACCTAATATAAAGATGTGTGCTAGATAATATTTTTGATTTAAAATCAACAAATTGCACTCACAACAAGAGTGAACTCATAAAGTTAATCATTTGATTTTATGATATTATCGCTTTATTCACCAACTTGGTTATATAATAATCAAAATCTTATATTATTCCCTTTTATAAATACATATTTCTTTATTATTAATAATTCCTGCTCTACTAATAAAATGAATAATTTAATTTCACCAACATATTCAGTTTATTATTCAATAAATTTATTGCCTTATATTAAGGGTGAATACCCTCAAACTGTTTATTAAATAAGCAAATAGAACATTTAAAAAAAACATCGTAAAAAGAATATTGAAAAATGATTATTGCTTCTATTTATACATCACCATAAAATTTACAATTAAATCGAAACCCTATTTAAGGTTAAAAAATGAAAATCACCATTAAAATCTCTGATGATGCTGTATCCCAAAGCCTTTATGACGCATTTGCTTCAGAACTAAGAGCAAGGGTATTAGAAGTTTATCCAGGTAGCGATCTCTATATTATTCATGATACTGGAGCAACTACATTTGAAACTTCTGGTTTTCATGATGACAAAGAAGCTCATATCGTTCTTCATGAATTAGTTGAAGACGTTCTCCATCATGGGCATTGGTCAAAATAATTATTCGCCTATGTTTTAGCCAGCCTTTACTTATATTCATTAAATTAAAGGCTGGTTACTCTCTCCTCCTCCATCTCTCCATAATGGCAATTGCTGATCAAGATCATATTTGTTACAAATAAGCTAATCTTAGTCACAAAACCGCTTTTCTTATTACCGTTGTATGATAAATTATATAACGTAATTTTCATTTACATTGCTTTTGCTCAATATGGCAGCCAGTGTTTTTACTGGCTCTTTTTTTGTTTCAAAATGCGAAATAATACTTAGGACACCCTCTTTTCGGCCTATTCTGCTATAGTCTCTGTCTATTATCCGATAAAGTTAAAATTCATTTAGTGTAAAACTAGAGGTACTGCCATGAAACGTCTTTTACTTGCTGTATGCTTTACACCGATTATCGCACTAGGCGCTAATGAACCACTAAATATTAGCCAAACTGCCATTGATTATTGTGATATTACAGGCCAAACACTCAATGATGCCTATCGTTCAGATAAAAGCAGCAACGAATTAGCAGCAGATGCACTTACTCAGCTAAAAAGTAAAAATGTTGATCTCGCTAAATTAGAGACAAACGAAGCTGATTTACAAAAGAACTTGGCTGTTGTCATTAAAACCATCCGCGATAATAAAGGTAGCTTTAAGAGCCAGGACGAATTCGCGAAATCGCTAAATGACTCAATCTCCGCTTGCAAAATCCAAACTGAGCTTCTGTTGAACAAAACGAAATAAGCATCAATCTATAAAAATGTACCCAGTCTCTATCGAAACTGGGCACATTCTATTATCTCATGAGCTGTTATGGTTGCTCTTTTTGGCATATCGTCTTGATAGAGGCCTGAATGTCCTCGTTATCGCTCAACAATAACTGATTCTTTCCTGAAAATTGCCCGTCACGAATATCAATATTAGCAACAAAAAGTAGTGCACGACCATCATTACCGACCTGATATGTGCCGCATACGCCTACACTTTCACCTTCTTTGTATTGATTCCGCTTAACAACCTTAACGTCATTGAAGTTCACTGGTTGCTGTGAGGCGAGTTTATTTTCGACCAATTGCTGAGCCATTTTTTGAATGTCGGAGTCATGAATTGCTGTAACATATTGATATACAAAGCCAGCAATAATAATCAAAATGACGATAAACAGTTTGGTTTTTATACGTTTCAATACATAATCCTTCTTGGCATTTAGCTAGTCAGACTAATTATAACGATATTAACTTGTTTTATGTGAACAAAATGAGCCAAGTTCGCTAAAATTTGATTTATTGGTGAATACAACAAGCGTGTTCTATAAGCCGTTATTAAGGATATCTTATCTTTTATTAATTAACTTATAATATTGTCAATTTAATTAATTTTTCATTCAATATGATATTCCATCACATTAATTTGATATTTAATTTTTATATTTTTTCATTATTCATTAATAAAAAAAACGTTTTCTAATTTCACTCATAATATTATAATTGAGAAATGATTATCATTTAAATATGGGAATAGAATGAAAGAGAGGATCGTAAAAAATCTTGTTGAGCTTACTTATGGTACTAACAACGATGTAAAAATAGCGGCAATTAATGCTTTAGGTGATTATAAATGTTCAATCGAGCAAGAAGACGCTATTGATAGATTGTTAGTTTTATGTGACGATTATAATAAAGAGATTGCCGTCGCTTCAATTAGTTCATTGAGTAAATTAGCGAAGTTTTTCTCTGATCTATAACGGTAGCATGCCATAACCAATTTAACCCGTACCAATCAACATAAAAATTACTTATAAATCAATTAATTGCAATTGAAAGAAGAAGCGTATTCAAAATACCAATATTTTTATTACGTATTACTGCCTATAAAAAATAAAAATAGTTACTTTATTTTAAAGATCAATACAACTTTTTTTCATTGTGAAGGAAATAAGAGTAGTTAGTGATGAAACTATGATATATCTCTTTATTTAGGTAAATAACATTGAAATAATAAATAAAAGAGCCAAAATAATTATTAGTCGGTACCCAACAGGAGTATAAATATGAATTATTTAAAGCCTCTTTTTATTTCAGCAAGTTTATTTGCCATTAGCTTTTCTTCTTTCGCATATAACGATAATAATTATTGTGATGGTGCTTGGCATAAAAATGGTTATCACAATCAGCAACAATATAATGACCGCCCTTGTGATAATAACCGTCACTACAACGGTTCTGGCCGTCACTATGGTCGCCATAATGGAGCAATGCAATATTCAACGTCAATTCAGACAACTCAGCCAGATGAGACCCTGAAAAAAATTGCAGCTGATGCGCCAAAGGGAGAAAGTGGTAAACAATACGTTGTTCGAGTCTCCGTTATTGAAATTTCAAACAATAATACCCCTCAACAGCGATAAACGAATTAGGGCAGTTAACACTGCCCTACAACTCACATCATCAAACGACCTACGAGATAAAAATCATATACCGATAGGCTGATAGCCTTGCCATTCAGGCTTAAAATGCTCACCGTCTGGCTGAGGGATAAGGTGAATATAATAATTGCCAATTTGATCCAATAAGAGACAATCATCAACATCCTTTAAATTGTCTTTATGCTGCTGTTGGCAATTAACTAATAATGCATTAATCGCTTTTTGCTTTGCTTCCGCCGCCGATTCAGCAACGAATAGATCAAACTCATGCAGTTCGGCCAGAGTAGATGGCTGATACCCTCCAACATTAATAAAGTATAGCCGCTGTGTCGTTAAAGAAGGCTCCTGATGTAGTTCGATTTTAAATCCATCCACCCAATTAATCGTTGCATAGCCGTCGATATGGATCTTATCCTTATCGCCAAACCAAGCTTCCCGCAATGCAGGCCAAGCATCTGTCGGTTTTTCGGCTACAACGAATTGAATATCATGAACTTCTATATTTGACTTCCCTGCATTGCCACCAACATAAAACATAAATAACTTCATTTTATCATCCAAATTATTATACAACCCTCGATATGTAATTCATTATACAACCATTGATGTATGAAAAGAAATTTTTTATCACAACAAACCATAAATTCTGAGTGATTATTTATATTTATCAATATATTAAAGTAATAATTAACCTGTATTTTGCTTAAAGTCCGATCTTAACAAAATGAATAAATAATCACTTGTGATAAATAATTATTTACAACAAATCTATTTTCAGTAATCTAATGATTACTATTTTTTTGCAAGGAAACACCATGGATCGTCGTTCTTTTCTAAAAACAAGCTCAGCCATTATGGGCGGATTAGCTGTAAACTCTCTTTTCAATCAAGCTGTTGCGGAAACAAAAACGCAATTTTTGCTTGATGCGCAACACCCTTTGCTGCTTAATTTTAATGAAAATTCACTCGGCATGTCGCCAAAAGCAAAAGATGCCGTTATTGCCGCTCTACCCGGTTCATTCCGCTATCCTGATGATGCTAGAGCTGACCTAATTGCAGCACTAGGTAAACACTATGCCTTGACCGACAAGCATGTCACATTGGGAAATGGCTCTTCAGAAACCATCCAAGCTGCTGTTGCGATGCTAGCAGCAAAAGCACGCCAACAAAATCAAGGACTTCAACTTATTACGCCCGACCCAACATTCAATTACGCCGAGTTATATACTCAATCATTTGCAGGTAAAATCACTAAAGTTCCGTTAAAAGAAGATTTGTCATTCGACCTAAAAAAAATGGAACAACTTGCTGATGAATTTGATGGGTTATCAATCATTTATATTTGTAACCCAAATAACCCAACGGCGATGATCACACCAGCAAGCGAATTAAGCGAATGGATGCATAAATCTTCAGATAAACAATTCTTCATCGTAGACGAAGCCTACGCTGAATTCGTTGAAGACCCGAAATTTATCAGTGCCATTGAGCTTGTGAAACAGGGTAAAAATAACCTTGTTGTCACTCGCACCTTTTCAAAGATTTTTGCGTTAGCAGGACTGCGTGTTGGTTACGGTATCGCAACCCCTGAAGTTATTGCTGCCATTGATGCGTTTTTACCTTTAGATAATACCAATACGGCTGGCGCCGTTGCCGCTCTTGCTTCTTTGCAGGATAAATCATTTATTGCATATAGTCTGAAATCCAATAACTTATCTAGAAAAATCGTTGAAACCGCATTAGATGAACTCGGTATTACCTATGCCCCTTCACAAGCGAATTTTATCTTTCATAAAGTTAAAGGTGATGTCAAAACATACCAAAAAAGAATGGCCGATGCGCACATTATGGTTGGACGTGAATTTCCACCAGCAATGGGTTGGAGCCGTTTAACGCTAGGAACCCCCGAAGAAATGGAGCAATTTGTTATTGTATTAAAACAGTTCCGCGAGAAAGGTTGGGTATAATCGCTCGTCTCTCCCCTATATTTAAGACAGGGGAGAGACATATTTAAGCCCTTAAAATGGGCCTTTGAAGATAAAAAAGGCGCCCGCAAAGATCAAAATAAAGCCAATAATATGGTTTATCGAAATACTCTCCCCAAGATAAAGCACAGAAAACACCACAAAGACACAAAGTGTGATAACTTCCTGCATCGTTTTTAATTCAGCTGCACTATAATATTGATGCCCTAGCCGATTGGCTGGAACCGCAAAGCAATATTCTACAAATGCAATTAACCAACTGAAAAAAATGATGCTATACAGTGGCTTATCTGTAAACTTTAAGTGTCCATACCATGCAAACATCATAAAAACATTCGAAATCACTAATAATAAAATAGGATAAGATTTAGCAAGCATTTTGGTTAACGTTGAGCAGATAATTTTGACCATTATGAGATCAAAACAAATAAAATTCATTAGAATTTATTTTTCACTCTCACTATCGACACTGCGGATCCTTATTGGTAAAACCACCTGCTATATTCATCAATAAATGAAGAGATTTTGAGGAATCGTATTATGATCCAGTACCGATTAATGGAAATAACGGATTGTGAAAAAGTTGCCCAATTGTTGCAAATTAACGCACAATCACAAGGTGGTGGGTTATTAGGTGAGTACCCTTTAGGTAAAGTTAAAGGGATGTTTGCTAGCGCAAGTCATACCGTTGTAGCCTATGAAAATGAACATATTGTTGGCGTCGTTTTTAGTTTTAGCCCTCTCGCTAAAGCCCTCCCTGCATTGGCGCAATATATCACCCAACACTTTGCCCCCATTATAGAAAATAATTGGTTTTACGGTCCCGTATGTATTGATACTGCATATCGAGGGAAAAGTATTCTTAAATCCCTGTATGACACGATATGTGCTAAACAGACCGGTCAACCCGTCGCATTTATTAATAGTAGTAACATACGCTCTTTAAAAGCACATCAGAAATTAGGTATGCAGAAAATTGCTGAATTTACCTTCGAGCATGTTCTCTACTATTTAGTTAAACCATAAACCATCATAGCGCTACAGTTCCATTTTCCACAATACCCCCATCAAATGTACCAATTAGTACATTTTTGTTTTCATTCCTCGTTTCTTACGTTACATTAGTAAAATAATGTTTTGAGGAGTTCTTTTTATGACTGATTTTTTAGCTGCTAATCAAAAAGCATGGGATAAGCAAGCTTTACTGCAACAGCCTTGGTCAATTCCCGTTGACTCTCCGACCATTGCAAAAGCAAAACAAGGTGAATGGCAAGTTCATTTGACGCCTTCGCCATTACCTAAAGCGTGGCTTGGCGATATAAAAGGGAAAAAAATTCTATGTCTAGCCTCAGCAGGAGGGCAACAAGCCCCTGTTTTATCTGCTGCTGGTGCTGATGTCACTGTTTTTGACCTATCAGATAAACAATTAGAACAAGATAGACAAGTTGCTATTCGTGAGAATTTAAAACTAGAAACTATCCAAGGTGATATGCGAGATCTACACGTATTCCCAGATAACCACTTTGATCTCATTTTCCACCCTATTTCTAATCTTTATATACCGGATGTAAATCCTGTTTGGCGTGAATGTCATCGTGTTTTAAATACACATGGCAGACTACTATCCAGCTTTTTTAACCCAATCGTTTTTGTCGGTGACCGTGACCCACAATATAAGGAGCAACAAATAATTAAGCCGACTTATAAAATGCCTTTTTCTGAAATAGAGGCATTAACCCAGGAACAAATCCACTTGAAACAGCAAAATCAAGAAGCTTTTGTTTTTGGTCATTCATTAACCGATTTAATTGGTGGACAAATAAAGGCCGGTTTTCAGCTCGCTGGGTTTTATGAAGATTGGCAACCTAACCCTCGATTTGTTATTGACCATTACCTGCCGACTTTTTTAGCGACATTTGCGATTAAAACCGCCTAGTCATTTAGAAATGATGAAAGCTGATTTTTTGATAAATCAGCCTGCTTGTTTGGCTGGCAATATTTTTCCCATACAAATTCAAATTGTTCTATTGGGATAATGTCATCAATTTCTTCAACAAAAGGAATGGATACCATCGTGTTACCTGACGCATTTTTATGGGAGCGCACGATAAACCGTTTAAAGCCATAGGGTAACTCATTTTTAAACCCAAATACTTCACCACAATAATAACCCGTTTCTTCACCATCCTGGGTTTTATTCAGCACATGGTAATTAACATTTCGATACTTAGCCGCCGTTGGGTAAGCGAGAAAATCTTCTACTGAGTTTTCAATTTTCTTTTTAGTGTCGAATTCTGATACTTGAGCGATATTCGTCATAATACCCGCAATATAAGCACCACCAACCATAAGCAACAGAACTAGGCTTCTTAATAACATTTTTACCACAGCGATTTTTTATAAAACGTACCTAATTACTATATTGAAATTGTAACAAAATGCGACAAATAAGTGAGCGCAGAATGAATTATTTACATTAAAATATAATTATTCCTGATAAGGAGACATATAACACTGTCTTTTGTGAATTATTGATACATTCTCCAGAGGTAGATCAATATCGCCGCTGAGAGACACCAGACAACCGTCGCAGACCCTAAACAAAACCACGCTGAAAATTTTGTGGCGAGCCAATAGACTGTCAGTAAATACAATAGATATGGAATTAATGACCATATACCAAATAATGCGGTCTTACGTAGTGCTAATGCTCCCTGCTCTTGAACAATGATCACATGGGCGATCAAGGCAAATGTTGGGAACAAAGGTACTAAACCTGCTATATAAAATGTCTTACTTTTTGATAGTAAAGCAATAATTAAAACGGCTAATGCCCCTAATGAACACTTTAAGAACAATGAAAGCATAGTGGTATCTTATTATTTAATAACATTAACAGTTATATTATCTCTAAATATAAAAAAGTAATCAGTTATTTTTTTGCTTAGGTATATTGCTGTGCCGCCAAAAAATAATCATTATGAAACAATAAGTTAATTTCAATTCCCTCGATTAATCCCTCGTTATATTTCGGTTAGCATTCAGTTTGAATATAAAGTATACGCATTTCCTGCCGATACCATTAGGGAATACCTACACCTGACTTCTGTATGACCACCATAAGGTGTGTAGCAAATCACTTAGCGATTTGATCATCACCTTATATCAAATAAGTCGTTTATTTGTACGTGTTGAAACATGTTACCGACAGTATGTAAGGAAATAATAATGATGTTCGCGACTTCACAAAAAACTGATTCCCCTTTTTCCCGGTTCTCATTTTCAGGTCTTAAAACAACAACTCTCATTTGGATATTATCTGGATTACTGATCCTACTATTACTCTCTTCATGTTGGTTATTTTTTAGTTATCTTAAAAATTATCAAACGGCACTAGAAAGACTAGATGATATTTATCAAGAGCAGTCTGCACTAAATGATACATGGCAATCTCTTTTACAGGCTCGAAATACCTTAAATAGAGCCAGCTCAAGACATTTGTTAGTGATAAACAAAATGCAAACTGCTAATACTGATATTGATAGTTTAGTTCAACAATTTCAGGAGAAGATGAATAAAACCGAATCACAATGGGCAACTTTTACAGAATTAACACAAAATAAAAACGAATTAGCATTTAATGAGTTACAACAAAGCTATACTCAATTACATTCAGCGTTAATGGAACTATCTCTATTTTTAGTTCAAGGAAAAACTTATGAATTCTTAAATCAACCTACACAAGGTTTTCAAGATACTTTCGAACAAAATTTCAATTATTATCATCAGCAGTTAAATCAGGGTTATCATGATATCACCGCGGCAAGCGAAGAATTGTATCGCAAAAGTCTGATTGGTATTATCGCGGTGATCATTAGCCTAACATTGGTAACCTTACTCGTACGTTTAGTTCTACAACATTTATTTATTCGCCCTCTTAATCAAGTCATTGATGGCATAGAAAAAGTCAGTCAAGGGGTCCTTCACCATCATTTTGACAATAAAGGGTTAGCAGAAATTAAACTGTTGAAACAGCATGTTTCGAATATGCAGAGTAAGTTAATTAATATCGTCAAAAATATCTATTCTAATACCCATACTATCAAAGATGAGATCGGTGATATCACTCAAATGAATCAGGACCTATCTATTCGTGCAGATCAACAAGCTGCTGCTATTGTGGAAACGGCTGCAAGTATAGAGGAATTAGATTCATCCTTTAAACTTAATAGCGCCCATACTCATGAATCCTGCCAACTAATGGCACAGAACGGCATTACTATTGATAAGAGTAGTGAACTTATTTCTGACGTCGTTGAGAACATGGATGATATCGTCGATTTCTCTAAAGAGATCAGCAAAATCACATCAACCATTGATAATATTGCCTTTCAAACTAATTTATTGGCTTTAAATGCCGCAGTAGAGGCCGCCCGAGTTGGCGAGCATGGCAAAGGTTTTGCTGTTGTTGCAAATGAGGTACGTGAGCTGTCGATGAGCTGTAATCAAGCATCTAAAGAAATCAAAGTGCTGATTGATAATTCAAATGAAAAAATTCATCACTGCTTCCAATTAGCCGCTGATGCTAACGATAATATTGTGGCTATCGCAAGAAGTACCGCTAATATTAATGAAATGATACAGAACATCTCGCATGCGTCTAATGAGCAGACTCATGGTGTTGGACAAATCCATATTGCAATTAATGAACTCGATAACACCACCCAAGCGAATGCGGCAATGACGAAAGAATTGCAAGGTTCATTACAATCCTTAAAAACTCAGTCTGAATTACTTGAGGAGATCATTGCGACCTTTCACATTGAACCTACCTCTACGCCAACCAAATCGCATAACCAAGAATAAGCCATACTCGTCCAAACAAGGTAGTTACTCAGTAACTGCCTTTACGACTGTCTAGAAAAGCATTTTTAATTGGATATTCATTGCTTTTTGTCTGATATAACAGTAAGACTAATTAGCTATTCACCAATTAAATAATGAGTAAAAATGACAATAAAAATATCTGTACTTGTTGATAACAATACCCTTATCGATAGCTACTTTTGTGGTGAGCCAGGTGTTTGCTACCATATCGAAGCTGATGGCCATAAAATTCTTTTTGACACTGGTTACTCCGATATTTTTATCGATAACGCACACACATTAGGGATAGACCTTGCTACGATCACTGATTTAGCCCTGTCTCACGGACATAACGACCATACATGGGGACTAAATCATTTAATACAGCACTACGATAGACGTAATTGCTATTTTCCACAAAAGATCCGCTTGATTTACCATCCAGATGCACTTCTTCCAAAGCAATTTGACACCAAAGTGATTGGTGCCAATATACCTAAAGATGTATTAAAGGCTTATTTTGATAACTATGAAACAGATAAGCCGTTTTACCTTTCCGACAATGTTATATTCTTAGGGCAGATCCCGAGAAATAATACTTTTGAAGGGAAAGAACCTATTGGAACGACGATTAATGCAGACCATCAAACTATTGATGACTATGTTTGGGACGATAGTGCATTGGCAATAAAAACCACGGAAGGGTTGATTATAGTTACCGGATGTTCGCATTCAGGTATTTGCAATATTGTTGAATATGCAAAACAAGTGACAAAAATAGATAAGATAGTGACAGTCATCGGCGGTTTCCATTTACAAGAAGCCTCTGATGAGGTTTTAAATCAAACTGGGCACTATTTTAGCCAACTTAATGTCGATCAAATACATCCCTGCCATTGTACGGATTTAGCGGCTAAAATTCATCTTTCCAAGTTTGCAGCCATTAAAGAAGTTGGCGTTGGATTAGTGTTAACTTACCCTTCATAATTAAATCAAATTGAGTGACGATAAAAATCTTTTTCGTCACTCTTTATGTTTTTCAGCGAAATAACAGTAAAAAAGTCACCATTGCAACATGGCGTTAACATGATTGACTTATTTTCAATGTTTTTAGTAAATTAATGATAGTGCTATAATTAAACTCGAGAGCCAAGGTCACCATCTGCTTTTTCACCAGCAATCATGCGTGTTAATTCTTCACAACGCACGATTTTCCCTTCAGATAAATGGAAGCAGGCAAATACTTCAAATTCACTGACATCGCCGCTCTTTTTCTCAGCATGTGCAATATGTTGGGTATGTACACAGTCTTGCCCTTCGGCAATGGATTTTATGGTAATACTAATATTATTCGTGGCCTCTTTTAATACCTTAAGATGCGCAACAAATTCTTCATAATTAATTTTTTTACCGTCGACAATTTGTATGTAGTTTGGCGAAAAATATTGTTCAATCACTTCCACTGAACCAATCTCTTTGCCAAGCACATCCGTTAGAGCTTGTTCAACAAATTTTATCTTATTCATTCTTCATCCCATTTAGTTTATATATCATGATTTGATAGATATCTTGGCATCGACGTATTATTTCAAGCTTACCTTTAAAAAATTATCATAAAATGCCTAGAAACAGATAAAAAGTGCGAACAAAAGCCGACAAAAAATATTTTATTGTTTATGGTTTTTAGCCTTTTGCGGAAGGATGATATAATAATTCGTCTCACACATTTATTTGAGGGTAAACAGTCGGTTCTATGACCGCCATTGCAGATAAGTTAACTCAAAACATAATAAAACAGGGCTTCACTAGATATGAAACCCTTTAATTTAACCTGAGCTTATTTAAATTTACTGTTACACAACTCTTGTAGCCGATTAATAAAGCGTGCAACATGGAAGCCATCACAAACTGCATGATGAACCTGTACTGAGAGCGGCAATAACAGTCTATCCCCTTCTTGCTGATATTTTGCCATTGTTATAATGGGTGCAAAATAATCGGTAAAATTAGCAACATTTAAATTAAAGCTATCAAAATTAACCCAAGGTAATGCTGAAATATTTAAATGATTTTCTGGTGTTACCCCTTGAGGAAATAACTTGGTATCACTTTTATAACGTTCCATTACCGATAAATAATTCACCATAAATTGATCAATATCGGATGAGTATGGGCAACTCAGTGCTGAAAATGTCTCTGTTTCTTGATGGAATACGGTGAATTGTGGGTCGACTGAATCCCATACGATCAATTCATCATCTTTTATCGCCATTCTCAACTCATCAAATTGATTCACGGCCTGAGCAATCAGATAGATCATTACCGGATAAAACTTATACGCTGAATCATCCAATGACTTTTTTAACGTCGTGATATCAATTTTGCTTGTTAAGCTAAAACCACATGGTAAACGATGCCGATAAAACTCAAAATGCTCACGGCGAACCCAATTTTTTACATCAAATTTTGTATAGTTCATAACATATCCCTTCTGAATTTTTATTTACTAAATGACTTTAATCAGAAGGGCATTCTCTCTGTCTGGATGGATAACATATTCCCTCCACTTTGTAGTGGTCAACTAAAATTGGCCACTGTTTTAGAGTTTTCCCAATATAATCGTTCTGACTCATTGGGAGTTAGACCACCGTTATACTGATGTGGCCTGAGTTGACAGTAATATCCAATGATGTAGCGAGTGATCTCTTGTTGAGCCTCAGCAAAGCTACGATAACCCACCGTTGGCACCCATTCCGTTTTCAGACTTCTAAAGAAGCGCTCCATCGGCGCATTATCCCAGCAATTTCCTCGGCGCGATAAACTCTGCTTTATTTGAAAACGCCACAATAATTGGCGGTATTTACGACTGGTATAGTGACTACCTTGATCGCTGTGGAACATGACACCTTTAGGCTTACCACGAGACTCATAAGCCATCGAAAGAGCTTTGCCTGTTAGCCTAGAATCAGGTGATAACGACATCGACCAACCAATCACTTTGCGGGCAAAAAGATCGATAACAACCGCTAAATACATCCACCGATTACCTGTCCAAATATACGTAACATCGCCAGCCCAGACTTCATTTGGCGCAGTAACCGCAAACTGACGACCTAAGTGATTTGGAACTTCAATATGTTCTTGTGAAGCTTTTCGGTAACGATGTCTTGGTACTTGGCAACTCACTAACCCAAGCGTTCTCATAAGCTTTGTCGCTCGGTATCGGCTCAGATTTACACCCTGATTTGTGACTATATCTGCAATGGTTCTCGCACCCGCAGAGCCATTGCTTGCGGCATGAGCCTCACTGACCAAGCTGCGCAGTTTTACTGTTTCAGCATTAATTACCGTTGGGCGTTTAAGCCAATAGTGATAACTACTTCGATGAACATTGAAGACTTCGCATAATGTTTTTACGCTGTAGCTCTGCTTGAGTTTCTTGATTATCAAGAATTGTTCAGTGAGTCCGACATCAACAGAGCCGTGGCTTTTTTTAATATTTCATTATGCTCTTCAAGGCGAGCCAACTTCTTTTTTAATTCCCGAATTTCTATTTGTTCAGGGGTCATCGGTGAAGCTTTAGGTGTTTTTCCTTGGCGCTCTTCTCTGAGCTGGCGAACCCATTTATCCATAGTGGACTTGCCCACATTCATGGCTTGGGCTGCTTCAGTCACTGAGTAGTTTTGGTCTAGGACTAACTGCGCTGCTTCTAACTTAAATTCTGCGCTAAATAGTCGTCTTGTACGTTTTGTCATAGTGTCACCTGTTAACTTATGAGGTGATGATATCACCTCTAACTAAGTGACCAAATTCACTATGCCACTACACTTTTAGCTCAAAATACGATAGGTAATAATAATAGCAAAATTCTGCACAAACACTAAACCCTAACTAAAAACATCCATCATATTTCTAGCATGTCTAAATGATCCCGTCATTTTTATCGCTGTTGCTCACGATAATCAGCTACATTTCCCGAGTAATTCGCCTTAAGAAGCGGGTTATCTGTAGCAAAAGAGAATATAAATTGTTACTACCAATACGATAAGAATAACTATACTAAAAATTATCAAGGTCATCCTTTCTTCATTATCAATCTGTTTTGCTATTACCTCTGGCTTCTCTATTTTCTCCATTTCACGTTGATACTTTGTTACTGAGTGCTTCTTTGCTTCCCTGCTTTTATCAAACAGTGACAAAATAATAACCGGAAGGATAAGGACCAGAGCAATAAAACCGATAATGATTGAGAATGTAATAACAATTAGCCCATCCATAAAACTCCTGTTATTAATATGTTATTGTATTACTTTTATACCAATACAAACCAACAAATATTTTTATATCTTCCCCATATATTTTTTCTAAGCTCTTCAATACTAGGTCTATCACTTTTGTCTTTTGGTAAATTAATTATGGTAGAAATAATATAATACCTACCTTAAGGCAGGTAACCCAAAAAAAACAATCAAATTAATTTAAGGCAACAAAAAACGGGAGCCATTACGCTCCCGTTATTAATTATATTACGCAACAAATTACATATGGCTAATAATTGCGTCGCCGAACTCGCTACATTTCAGTAGTTTAGCGCCGTCCATCAGACGTTCGAAGTCATAAGTTACGGTCTTAGCTTCGATTGCGCCTTCCATACCTTTAACGATTAGGTCAGCCGCTTCAGTCCAGCCCATGTGACGTAACACCACAATAAGATAAATTAATTAACATACTGATAATTAACAATATACATCAAATAAAACGGCCTATAATGCTGATTATTATCAATTTATAAACCCCTTAAAGATCAATATATAACAAATAGTTTTGCAGAAAGGTTTTTAATTATAAAGTTAATGTGTTAGCATATCAGAGTAGTGTATTTAACCAGTACCACTGAAGGGACACTCATCGCCTTAGTATCTTGTATCATTGCGTCACGTTTGATTGCTTATCTTTCTTTCCGCAGCATTGATTCTTCTAAGGGGGTTAACATGAACAAAACCCAATTCTTTTTACTTATTATTGGCTGTATTACTGAGTCTCTATGGGCTTATTTGGTAGGCGTTTTGAGTGCTAGTGGAATTAATCTGACCAGTTTCGAAGGGGATGTACTGGTTAAATACATTAAAACCCGTCATGGGGTGTCGGGGGTCGGAGGTTCAAATCCTCTCATGCCGACCAGAATTCCCTAAGAAAACCAACCTGTTATGGTTGGTTTTTTTGTGGGTGAAATTTTAAAAAGGTAAAATGGCGGTAAAATGACGGTAAAATGACGACACAATTACACTATATATCACCGCCTTCCTCAGCTTCCAATTCAGCCTTCTTAGCATCTTCTTCAGCTTGCTTCTCTGCTGCTTCTTTTGCTAATCGCTCTGCTTCTATCTTATCGAGTCTCCTCTCATTTTTGTGTCACAATTTCGGCACAGTTCGTCACAGTGATTTCCCCTTCGTGCTATACTCATTTCATTACCCCCAACGGAAAACATCATGCACAATCTCGCAGAACTATCGAAAGAAGATAAAGACAAAGTGAATGTCGATTTAGCCGCCTCCGGAGTCGCATATCGCGAAAGACTCGGGAAAGAAGCCATCGACATTGAAGTCGAGCAACAACAACCCGAGCACTTGCGCGAGTATTTCAGAGAACGTTTAGCTCATTATCGTGAAGTGAGTAAGAGATTTCCGCGAGGGTATGAGTACAGCAAAGAAGACTAGATGCTTACTCAGCTTCAATTTCGGCGTTCTTAGCCTCCTCCTCCGCTTGCCTCTCCGCCTCCTCTTTCGCCAATCGCTCGGCTTCTGCTTGCTTGAGGTTGTAGATAGAGTTACTCGGCATTTCGACACGCATATCTATCCAGCGTGATTCAGGAACGTCACACGGCTCATAGTTTTCGTAGTAAACAGGGTTGCCGTCTTTATCTATGTACTTAATGCGCTTGTTCTGAAAACGCTCCGGTAGGTCAGCGTTCTGTTGGTGGAAAACAAAAACTTCAATATCACCATCTGGTCTCACCTTGTAATCAATAAGCACCATGTTTTTACCATTGTGGTCTTGAGGAATAACAAAGCCGTTATTGATACCCCATGCTCCATCCGAGTTAAAACCGACAACGCCTTTAATTAAATAGTGCCCTACACCAAGGTGCTCCATTTCAACGCCTTCAGATTCTTCGTTTAACTCAATGTGATCGGCGAAAAGTTTTACCACCGGCGATGCTGCTTTTAAGTTGCCGTTGGAGTCTTTTGTTGTATTGCCTGTTGAGTAAATTTCAAACCAGCCATTCCACACGCCATTATTTTTTTGTCGGTAAGCGAGTAATTTGGCGGTATTTCCTTGAAGTTGCAGTATCATCCCTGACTGGTCGGCTCCACCCGCTCGACACGCATGAATGAGTGGAGAGTAACTATGAAAGTTATTACCTGCCGTAGTCGCTCCGCCTCCACCCGAATAAAATCCACTTTCTAAACGCAATTCATTAGCATCTGTAAAAATGAGTCCCACCCCTCCCACTCCATAATCCCCAACTTGCATTAGCGTGCCGGATTTATCAGGCAAGGTATGCGTCCCTTTAGTCGACTTAATTGCGTTCTTACTGAAAGTCACATCACCAGTAATAGTTCCACCCGCTTTATCAAACTTCCCATCTAGCAGCTTATCCCGCTCTGCTTCTGTGCGTGTTTTTCTCACAGTGCCATCAGGGAGTTTGACATCAATAACTCCCGACTCCGTCATTATGCGATTCTGTATATCACTGAACTGTACGTTAGATGAATTCATTGCAACAATCGCGTTTGCTGCTGCTGAAATTGAATCCATTGTTGTTGTGAAAATAACGTATTTAGCACCAGTTTGTGCTGTCGGGATTGGAAAGTTTAATGTTAGTTCTGTGTTCGACTGTATTGAGTGAATGCTGTTGTTATGAACAGTGTTGCCGATTTGAATCTGTATCATCTGCATTGGAAGTACAAGATTAATATTCTCTTTCCACTTAGTGCCCACTCCAATTAGTTTTGTGCTGTTTGCTGTCGTTGTGACTGTTCCTACGTTGTACATAATATTCTCCGAAATTTAGATACAAAAAAACCGCAATTAAGCGGCTTGTTTATGTGATAGACTTTTAACTGATTTTAAATGATGATGAGTTATGTTTGCAGGCAATAACCATTGCTGGCAGTATCTTAGTCGTACACTTCCCTGCATGATATGTGGTGTATCTAACTGTAACGACAACGTCTTTTTTGCTAGCAGGTATTGTTGCGTAGAATGAGCAAACTAATTTCCATGAACTTCCATTTATCACCTTTGTTGTTTGCGGTGTATGTGTTACCCCATCAATAATGATTTGAACATAGGCATCGATAATTGCGTCTGAATAAGACCCTGCTGACTCAAACTGCATCGTTGGCATTAATAAATCAACATCATACGGCATTCCCCCTGTATAAATGATCTTTGACTCAATGACTTGGTCATATTTACTACCATGGATTTCTTCTTTGGTGGCATACTTGTAAGTTGCTGCTACCGCATTATCGCCAATTAACTTTTCAACATAAACAGTTCCATTAAACTCACCATCAGTTGCATAAATCTTCCCGGTTATTTCAGCGTCATTTGCAATCAGCTTCCCGTTTTCAAAATCCAGCATGAGACCTTTTTTAGCTGAAGGATCCCAATTTTTGGATTTGATAGTCGAACCAATTAACAGCTTTTCAATTGTCGCTTGATTAATAAACGCTTCATTGATAAACACCTGCCCATTTTCAACAAAGAAAACTGGCTCTAACTTGCCGCTGGATGGATTGAAAATGCCGAACGTATCGGCGCTAAAGCCGATTTGTGTGACCACCTTGCCGTTTCTTACTTCCGCTCCCATCATGAATTTCGCATCGTAATATTGATTGTTCCAGTTGATGCCGGTCTTAATTGTGTAGATAGCAGAGCCATTGCCGTTGTGGTCAAAAATGGTTTGCCCTCGCTGCTCAATCGCTGCCTGCTGATTGTCAAACTCAGCTCTCGTCAACTGACTGAAATCCGCCAAAGCTTGCTCGTTGTCGCTGATTGACTGCTTGTTATCACTGATTGACGACTCTGCTTGACCGATTCGAGTAGATAAATCTGTGTTAACTTTAGCAATCGCCTGGTCTTGCTTCGCAATCGCTTCTTTCTGCGTGTCAATTTGGGCTTGAACGGTGTCAATCCTGCTATCAAACTTCGCGTTGAGCTGTTCATGGCTTTTTGCAACTGACTGCTGAGTATCTGCCAGCGCTTCTTCTACTCGCGTAAAACGAGCATTGTTCTCACCGAGCTGGGCATCAATTTGCGTGAACTTCTGCGCATAAGCTTTATCGTTATCAACAATAATTTTGTTGGTCTCACGAATAGAGGCTTTTGCACGTAAAAGCTCAGACCCTTGCTCATTTTGCTGCGCTGCGAGTTGTAGCGTCGTTTCAGCTTGCGATGACTCGATGTTAGACTGCGTGTTTTGAAGGTTCGCTATCGTCGCTTCATTGCTATCAAAGCGTGAAGAAGACACTTGCTCAAGCTCCGTCAATGTCTTATCCGTCTCAGCGATGGCCTTTGTGTTAGTTGTCACTGCGGCGCTGATATCTGATAACTCTTTGTTTGTCTTGTCTATTTCCTCTTTATTAGCGTTAATATCTTTCCCGAGTTCTGCACGTACTTGCTCTGTACGCTCAGAGTGTGCTTTGTCTTGCTCTGCGATTGATTTACGCACATCCACGAATTCAGCTTGCGAATCTTCGTAGTGCGCTTTCACGCTCTCCGCTAGCTCGGCTGTTGCTTTTTCATTCGTCGCTGTTGCATTCGCAATACGCTTGACGTCCGCTTTCGACTGTAGCAACTCAGAGCTATGTTGGTTCACTTGAGCTGTCGTCTGCATTATCGCTTCTGAAACTGCAAGCTCCACATTTGACAATGACGTCTCAAAGTGCGTGATATAGCCGCGCATCTCGCCGAATTCAGCTGTAGTTGATTGTTCAAACTTCGCTTGTGATTGCTTTAAATCGGCGGTTGCTGTCTCAACTGTTGTGACGCGTGATTTAACACCATCGACATCAGCTTTTACTTGACTGATTTGCTGCGCTGTTGCTTTCTCATAGCTCGACTGAGCATCCTTAATATTCAGGATTTCAGATGCGTTATAATCGACTTTTGCGGTGATTTGCTCTTGCCAGCGCGCGGCAGCTTCTCTGTCAGTGACTTGCACTTGCTCAATGCGGAATATCTCAGCTTTTCTATCTGCAACTTCTTCTTTCAAACTGAAATGTACTTCCGTCGTGAGCTTAGTGTTCATCATCACAGCTTCGCTGACCGCTTCAACATCTCTGTCAATGCTGACAACTTTCTGCTTCACATCAATCGTGTCCAACTCAAGCTCTGCAATCGCTTCTTTGCTAAAGTCAATCTGCTCTTGCATCTGTTTGCCAGCTTCGTTGGTGAGGAAGGTGTCGCCAACCGCGTCCAGAATACCCTCAACATCCGTTGATGACTCACCTAAAACAACATTTGTCCACTCGGATTGATTGCCGCTTTTATCTACCAGCCTTGCACGGAAATAGAACCGTACGCCAGCCTTTAGGCCGGACATACGATACGATTTTAGCGGATAAGGTACATCAGCCAGCAGCTGCATAGATTCAACTGTGTTTTCAGATGAATATTGCAGTTCTGTTTTTAGCGTGTCGCTCGTGTTCGCATCAAATCCCCAATTGAGAGTAATTCCCCAAACCTCAGAAGTGGCTCGTAAATTTAAGGGTTTTGGTGGATTACCTTCTTTTCCGTTGAGTTGAGTTTCATCTGCATTAGCCCACACGCTGGAAATTTCAGACGCATTAATCGCCCGTACGCGAACTTGATAACGGCCTGCATAAATGCCATTAACTTCAAAACCCAGCGTTGATGTACGCGGGGCATTTATCCAGTTACCGTTGTCACGACGCCATTCCGCCTCATACGCAATCGCACTTTCAGCCGCTTCCCAATCAACCCGTAAAGTTGTAAATGCAATGCCTTGGTCTACTTGTGTGTATGAAGAAATACGCACATTTTTAGGCGCTGGCTGTACTTTGGGTGGTATAACGGTAATGGGTCTTTCGTCAATACGTGCACCAGCATCGATATGCTCATAATTGTCAGGGTTATGGATAGCACCTGAGATGGTGTAAGTATTATCACCGTTATCGCTGATGTTAATAACGCGGTACAACTGGATAGCTAAATCATCCGAATCAACCACCCATACCGCTTCTTTTTGCGGCACTTGCGAATATTCAACTGAAACGGTGACAACTTTTTGATTCACTGACGTAACAGTGCGCCCTTCTGATTTACCATCGGGCAAGTTCACAATTAAGCGATCACCCACTTTAATAGAGGTCGTTCTATCAAGCGTAATCTTGCGACCATCAACAGAGGAAATACGTCCGCCAGTGCTACGACCTGCCAATGTTGAATCGGCTAACCCGATAATATGACCAGGAGAAGGTATCGCGCCTTCAAGCCCTGTCGCAAAAGTGACCATGCGGTCATTCGCGTTCGTCAATAATGCCCAGCGACCACGACGATTGGCTTCACTGCGACGGGTACAACCAATTGCAGATAGCTCTGTTTTTCTTACACCATATCGACGCTGAAGCTTTAAGTCCGCGACGGCTTCAACATCATCATTGCTGTGGTTATCAATATCGGTAAAGGAAACTAATGCTTGAGTATAACGGTTTTGAATGCTGCCGCCTGAATAAGCTGGTTTACCACCAACAATATTTGCATTGGTAAACGTGCGAAATATAGGTTCAGGCATATCTGCAACGGCATTGACTTTGTTATCTGCCCAAAACGTCATACCTCTAAATATCGCAGCAATATCACGTAAAACGGTATAGGCAGTCTCTTGTGATTGAATATACACATCACACAAGAAGCGAGGCTCTTTTCCATCTCCACCGCGCCCATCTGGCACCATTTCATCGCAATATTGTGCAATCTTATACAGATCCCACTTATCAATTTGTGAAGCATTAATGCGATCACCACAACCGTAGCGGTTATTTAAAACCAAGTCATAAAACACCCACGCTGGATTATTGGTTGCTGCAAGCTTAAATGTTCCATCCCATACACCAGAGTATGTGCGATTAATCGGGTCGTAATTCGTTGGCACTTTAATCAGTAACCCACCTTTAGGCCGTACACTGATTTTTGGGATGCGGTTATTAAATTGACGGGCGTTGAAGGTGATAAATAGCAGTGCGGTATTTGGATAACGCAGTTTTGCGTCAATCACTTCCACAACGGCGGCAATTGTCACTTTATCGGCAATACGGGCGGTATTCTGATTCTTAGTGAGCCGGCGAACACGCAATTGCCAGCCTGTAGTGGCTTTGGGTAAATCGACACGGTGTGATCGTTGGTATTCACTAGTTGTCTTACCGTCAAATGCCGATTTGATAATTTCTTTATAGCCTGAACCATCTGTCGATAGTTCTATAACGTAATCAATGCGATAGCCTGTAGTGTCGCCGTTATCGTGCTGTTGCAACAGTTGAGGAACAGAAAAGCGAACGCGAACCGCCGACAACTGGGTGTTGTTGATGCTTCTTACATATGGTTGATCATCTTTAAGTTCCAGCCCTACCGCAATTTCATTATCAACAGAAGGAATACCTTGAATATATTCTTGATGCTCACTGCCTGGTCTAAACTCTAAAGTAACGTCTTCAAAGTTCTTCGAGCCATCAGCGTTGGCGATCGGGGTATCATCAAGAAATACACGCGTCTCATCTAACCCGCCCGCAATTTCCCCTTCTGAAATCGCCAGTAAAATTTTCGCGGTTGATTCCGCCAATAAACTATCGGGTGACTCGACGGGCGTATGTCCGCCTCCTCCGCCCCCTTTTGCACCGTATATCGTTTCCATATTTCACCCATAAAAAAAGCCACATAAGTGGCTATTCTGAAATTCATTGTTGTTATTGCTGATCTTCGGTATATATCCCTGCAGAGATAATAGCGCCGCCGATTTCGCGTCGGTCTAGCCCATAAAATAGCGGCACAGGATTACCTTGCGCAGTGGTGTTGACTGTGCCACCAAAGGCATAAGACGGTTTATTGTCGGCGTCTTGACGCACAGATAAGCCACGCGGCTGAGGTGACAGCATTTGCACTACGCCACCTAGCGCCATCGCAGCACCGCCCATAGCCAATGCCCCGCCCCATGTTCCAGCAGCAGTAAATGCAACAGATAAGCCGCCGGATAAAAATGCTGCCGCACCAATCATGGCCACACCTAAAATAGTCTGGAAAAATCCGCCTCGTTTACTTCCTTTAATGATTGGTGCTATGCGGATATCTTCTGTGGTATCAAGATGTAATTCATCTTCACTAATATTGCGCTTACCTTTAAATACAGCAAACTCTAGCCCTTTCAGGTGTGCATTCGCGAGGAATTGCTCAAAGCCGTCATAAAGCACTGATAATGCTTTTATGGCTTCACGAGGGGAATCTATATCTAATTTATGTTCACGCCCAAATTTTGCGCCCAGCACGCCGTAAAGCCGTATTGTTTTTAAACTCATACCAACTCCTTGCGTCTCACTATTTTTACCGTCCGATCTCGCCAGTAATCGCTGTAGGGTACTAACCTGCTGAGTTGGCCATAAAGATGATGTAGCAGCATTCCATTAGAGATAACACCAGCGTGATTAGGTACATCGGCTTGCACTTGCATAATCACCATGTCACCTTCTTTAGGCTCACCAGTAACGTCGACAAAACCTGCTTTCTGGTAATTATCCATGTATAAGTTTTCACCTTCTTCCCACCAATGCCTATCGACACTATAGTTATGCAGCTCAATACCGTATTTTTGCCGGTAATAGTCCATAATGAGCGACCAACAATCAGCATAACCCAGCACAAAAGGCCGCCCTTCTAATTCGCGCTCACCTCGAGGGTAAATAATTCGAATATCACCCTCAGGCCATGATGCAATAACCCACGGCAATCCAGTTGCATCACACTGTAATTTATCTATTTCACTCGGTTGTGTTGTCACGCCATCACCACAATGGCTATGCACTATCGCAATTGGCTCACCCCAGTCCTCAGCAAGAGCGTAATCTTCTGGCGACAATTCAAAATGTTCATCGGGGCTATCAGAAAGGTTACGGCAGGGGAAATATTTTTTGGCTCGGCTTTTTTGGCAAATAACACCACAGGCCTCTTTGGGATATTCAGCTTTCACATGCTCAAATATCAGTTCAGTTAATTTCTTTGTGATCATCGTATTAACCCCGCTGCTGGGAAACCTCCGAAGTCCAAAGGTTCATTCTCACCAAAGCGCTTTTTACAATCACTGATAAGCCCACCACATTTATCTAGTGATGGATCATCAACTGGCTCACCCCGCTCATTGAAGTACTTTGTGCCAGTGTAGTTACACCCGCGACCACTGCGGTAATCCCCTTTCATGCACCAATAGCACAGATTATGTATCTGGCGAACGGGTATCATAATTCCCTGTAAATCAAACGGGGTAGAAAGCTCGAACTCAACAGCTTCACCAGCGACTTCATTTTTTTTCCGGTCAATGTAATACACTTGAGTAAAGCATTCGTCAGGGTTAGCGGTTGGGTTGCCATCCGTGAAATTTTTAGCATCAAGATAGTGAGCAAAAGTTTCATAAATAGTGACCTTGGCTAAGGCCATGTCGTCAAATTGCAAACACAATGACGATATCAGCCCATCGATGTTAGCAACCCTCAATGTTGGCCTTGGCGGGCTACCATCGCTATTTTTTGACATGCCCTCAATTTCATAAGGCCACGCACCGTACTCATTGCCTTGCCACCAAATCGACTTGGGTTTTAATTCATCCTCTGCCGATTCAATTTCAGTCGGGGTATGTCGTAGGTTATAGCCATGAAAGCGCAATACAGGCCCATCAAACTCGCTAGCATCAACTTCAATGAGTTGAATTTTATTACCCGCTTCGAGCTTTTGAACGTCAGATGTAATATTCATGAGCTGAAAGCCTCAATAAATGTTGCTGATACAGAATAAACACCCGCACCTAATGCCGATGTTTTGTATGCCTCACAACGGAACAAACCCTTTTCGCGTAATGGCGGAGTGAAGATAAATGCCTTGTGTCCTTCGTGACGATCAAAAAAGGCAACAATCTGCTTGATCATTGCCTCTTCGCCTACGAACTCAAATGATGGCGTATCGGAACGTGGATTAATCCCATCGCCTGCCGTTTGTGTATACCCATCACCGAACTGTGCTTTTTTAGTTCTGAATGTCGTATCAATTTGGGCGTTAACACGAGGGCACCATGTGAACGTTTCAATCATACAGATCACCTTCTTCTGTTAATTAACAGCCAAAGTGGCGTGCCTTCTCTTGATGCCTGTTCATTGACAGTGTTCACAATTTCATTTTTGAGTTGCTGCCTAGCACCACTCACGTCACCCACTGGCTGTTGCTGCTCCTTGGTTCCATCACTAATCAGGTTAATATCACCAACATCGATATTGATAGCATTATTGGAAGTGATAGATGTAGACCCATTTTGAATATTTTCTAAGCCAAGAACACGCACACCTAATGAACCATCAGAACCCCGAGTCAGTGGCATAATCGCTTCTGGTCCCGCTTCCCCCATCAAACCAGCACCTTTAGCAAAGGCAAATAAAGTCGGAGAGCTAACAATTTGTCCGCTGTAAGAACTTAAGCTAGGTGAATCATAAACACCGCCTTTGGCATTCGGTATAATCGAACTGATAAAACTACCGAAGCCACCGCCAAAATAACTCCCCGCTGCTTTCATTGAGTTAACCATTGCCATATTAAGCAGCACTTTATTAACACTTTTTAATACATCAATAGACCAGCTTTTCCAATCAGCTTTATTGCCAATCAATAGGTCTGAGATATTATCCACCATGCCGCTCATGGTTGACTGCGTAACGCTTGAGACTTGACTTGCATAATTTGAAGCTTCATCCAACCAGTTAGAGAATCCACTTGTCAGTCCAGCACTCCAATCCATTTCAGCTTGTTTGGACTCACGGTACTTCCGATTTAGTGCATCAAGAGCTCGCTGTCTTGCGATAATGGCGTCTTTGCCTTTATCGGTTTTATCGAAAACACGCTCAATTTGTTGGCGTTCTTCAAACTGGTCTTTTTGGCGATCCCCCATGCCGTGAGAGCCTTTTGCTAAATCAGTATCGTCTTGAAATTTGCGAGTGGCATCACGAAGATCTTTAAGAGCATCAGCCATTTCACGCTGTTTACGCACAGCTTCATCGGCTTTTTGTGTCCATTCCGCCAGCTGAACAGAAGCTGATTGAATTGATTTTCGCTGCTCATCCGTCCATTTAGCGCCGGTTTCATGACCTGCCGCATAGAGTGCCGCCGCTTTTTCCCCTTGCAGGGCTCTAATACGCTGAACTTCTGTAGCTACGCTGAGATCAGCCATTTTATCTTTGTAACGCTCGGTGACTCGCTCCGCTTCTTTCATTAAAGACGTGCCAGATTTAAGCGATTTACTCATTCGCTCACGTTCATCAAAGGCTTTTAGTTTGTCGCTAATATACTGTTTTTTGTGCTCGTCATTAGAAAATGTACTTTCTGCCTCCCAAATGGCTCGCTGCTCAACCTGATCTCGCTGCTTCATACCAGCAAGAATACGCTCCTGCTCAGCACTCCATAGCATCTGCCTCTGCTGATCATTTAATTCAGGGCGATTACCCGCTAACATCGGGGCTTGAGTGAGAAGCTGACGACTTGAGAGAATGGAATTACCAATGGACAAAATGCGATTAAACTCAGATTCTTGAGCTATTTCTCTCCCCATCACAGCTAGCTTTTGATTTTTTGCCGTGTTTAATTCATGGAATGCCTTGACCGTCTGAACCGTCAACCCATTAAGAACACTGATAGTTTTCCCGCGCTCTTGTTCTTTTTCTATCAATGTTTGCTCAGCGGCTGCAACATCAATTGTTAGCTTCTGGATCTGCTTATAGTAATCTGCTTTATTTTCACTAGCCATTGTGCTTCCATGGCTTGCTAGCACATCGTGCATTTTCTGGATATTGTTTTTTGTCTGTATGATCTGCCTGTTAAGTTCTTCTATCTCTTCTGTTTGAGCTTTTAGTGCATCTTTGGTTTTCCTGCCCTCATCTAATGACTCATTTAGAGACATTTTTTTCGTGCGGGCTGCAATATCATCTAACGTTTTTGCATACTCAAGGGAGGCGCGATGTGCTTCTTCTTGGTTCTGCTTGTACATATACCACGCGCCAGCCGATAGCATGAGAATGCCGGGCAAGCCACCCGCCAGCGCTACTATGCCTTTTAACCCACGCCCCGCTGCGCCAATAACCGATGTTGTGCGGTTTAAATTTCGTCTTGCATCTCGATTATTCGAGATATCATTTGCAAGTTTGGCTTTTTCGGCATTTAGGCGTTTTTCTGCCGCAGCTTCTGCATCTGTCGCCTTGGCTGCTGCAAGTGACGCTTTTGCTTTATCTAATTTTGCTTTAGCGCTCAAAATAGCTCTATTTGAGCCTGTTGCCATAGCAATGTTGAGTTTATTCTGGGCGGTGGTGACTTTGGCTTCCGCTAAAGCCACTTTTTCTAATTGGGCACCTTGCACAACAGAACTTCTAGCATGAGCCAAAGCTGCGGCCGCTGACGCAACCTTCGCCTTCTGTTCCATCACTGTTGTTTTTGTAGTGTTGACCTGAGCGGCTGCAAGCGTCACCTCTGCTTTAGCGGAGTTAATCAGTGCGCCTGTTGCTGCAAAGGCGCTTGTTGTTAATCCAGATAAATACCGAGTAACACCAACACCAATCAATAAAAGTCCAGCATCCGCCACTTTATCAAAGTTATCACTGACCGTAGCTAACGCAGCAGACATAGAACGAGTGACACCGATCCCGCTATTGGCTTCACCAAAATATTTTTTAGCTGAGTTCGCCACTCGCGTGAACCCATCGGTGACCGTGTTATCCATTGAGTTAGCCAGCTCATTATTCGCATTTTTAGCATTAATAATGGAGTCTGCTAATAGCTTAAATGAGATGGCACCATCCGCCCCCAGTTTTTTTACTGCGGTTTCCGTAACTTTTATTCCGCCATTGGTTCTTTGAAGCTCAGCAGCAATATCCCCTAAAATGGTCGGAGTGGCGTTCATAATGGCGTTCCAGTTATCCCCAGCCACCTTTCCAGCAATCATAGCTTTACCAAATGCGGATATCGCGGATTGTGTTGCATTGACACTGGTCGCATTTGCGGTGAACGAGGATGACATGGATTCGACAAGGTCAATGGTTTGTGCGGTGCTAAAACCTAACTCCTGCATTGACTTTGCTGCAGTGACATACATTAACTGTGTGTCTTCAATGTTCTTACCGTTTCGATTGCTAATCTCTAAAAAACGATTTTGCAAGTTTTCATATTGATTTGTACTACCTTCCACAGACTTTAGTGCCATCTTGATACGGGCTGCCATTTGCCCCCATTCATCTACCGTGGAAACTATGGCGGAGACAGAGAAAAAACCCGCCATAGCACCTGCCATCCCTTTTGCGGTCATGGTGACGGTGCTTAGTTGCTTATTAATGTCAGCAAGTGCATTCTGTTGCGCGCGAAGGCTCTGTTGATACCGACGCCCACTGGCTCCCATGTTTTTGTAATAATCGTTGCTGAGACGAGACATTCTCGCCAATTCGGATTGATAACTGCTGGAATTTGCAGATATCTTTATAATTAATTCACGTAACTTTGCCACTTTGCGGTCTCCATAAACAAAAAAAACCGCCGAAGCGGTCATGTTACCTGTTGCAAATCCGTTGCCACATATCAAGCCCCAGTTGGTCATAGGGATAAATGAGTCTTAACGATGCAATTTCCTTCGAATCACCGGAATCTGGCTTAAAAGTGTATTCAAATTTAAAATATTCATTACTACCTACAACTTGCTTAATCTCGTCACTCATATTTGAAAAATACATATAAGGTCGTTCATCTGGTTTTATGCTGGACTTTTGAGACAGTTTTATCTCACCACATAACGTTCCATTATCTGAGTTTTTAGGGGTATCAGGGATGAAAGTTAAGTCTTTGAATTCTAACTTATACGGAAACATATCCTTGCGGGATTCAATGTGCTTTGTAACTTTATCAATAATCTCTTGGTTTGGATCTCCACACCCAAAAAGTAAAAATGAAGATGCCAAGACAGCAGTAACAATCAGTTTTTTCATAATGACGCCCTGTAATAGATATAGGGCTACTATACAAAATCACTGACCTCACTGCTACTTAGATCGTTGTGCTAGATTGCTTAAAAACGACTCAAAACTACTTACGTCATCATTTGAAGCCTCTACTTGCTCATCCGAACTCCAAATGGGCAGCATATCGGCAACAGTGGCTTTTACACCCTGTGAGTTGAGAACAACCGAAGAAATTAGAGCGGCATGAATATCACTGCGGTGATCTCCTATCGGACTGATTGCATCATACTCAAGCCACATCTGAAGCTCACTCATACTCATACTTGACGCTAGCTCATCAAGTGTTTTTCCAAGCCTGAGAGCTAACGTCATCATGAAGTTAATTAAGGGGTTTCTAACTTTTTTTTCGCAATTTCTGCCGTCATAGTTAGCTCAAAAGCCGCATTTAATATGCGAGAGTGGACAGGACCATAAGTTTTAAATACCTCGTCACTATCACTGAGTTTAAATACTGGCTCTTTATCTTTATCAAGAAGTACATCAATGAGCAAAATAACATCGGCCTTGATGTTGAGCTCCGTTTGCTCAATCGCTGAAAGCTCTTTTTCTCCAGCGCTATCTAGCAATGCTTGATGATCCATGCGAGCCTTGATAGAGGGCTCACGAATAATAACCTCTGCATCATCCCATTCGGGAATAACGATTTCTTTTGTGCGAAATGAACGCTCTGCACTGAGGGCTAGATCACGCAAATTAGACTTTTTAACTTTAGCCATTACTTACTGCCTCCGGTCGGTTGAGACTGCGTTGCTGGTGCTGACTTGCCTTTTACGACGGGCGTTGGCTTACCTTTCAAGCGCAGCGTAAATGAAGCGCTAACAACGCCACCAGTGGAAACTGACCAGCTATTTTGACGCACCTCCGCTAAAAAGACGTAACCATTACCCGAGGGAAAAACCACTTTAAAGGCATGAACCGTGTCGTCGTCATACGCCTGACGTAACACCTCCTGACCCTCGTCAGGTATCCAGTTACCACTGATAGTCACTTCTGCCTGAGCTGGCAGCCCGTTTATGGTCTCCTGCTCGGTAGAGCATAGTGTTGTAACATCAATGTCGGCCTTTTGACCGCCCGTATAGCTAATTTCTTTCGTTGAGCAATCAATCGACACCGAATCTGTTTCGACTGCAGCAATATCCGTCGCCGCCAGTCTAGATACACTGATTTTGGTGCCTTGCGTTCTTTCATATTTAGCCATTCTTTAATTTCCTATAGACATAAAAAAAGCTGCCGAAGCAGCTTGTGAGGGTAATTTGAAGTTATTGCCAAACTTGACATTCTAGGGTGGCGCGAAAAAGCTTTGTGTCCGACTCATAAGATTGCCGCTCCGTTATTGATGTAGGGTTCAATACGTTAATCGCTTGCCGCATCCCATCACGAATGATCCGCGCTTCGTCAACTGTATTTGCATAGACATCAATTTGAATATTGGTCATGGTTTCCGCCTGCCCACTAAAGACATCACTCGGGATGTCGTAAATAGACAAAACGCACCAAGGCGCTGTGACGGGTTTGTTTTGTGGTACAACATAAGAAAAGACCTTGTTCGGCAAAACCGGTTTTAACAGAGGGATGATATCGCCTTCGGTCATCGTCGCAGCACCTCATCAATGGCCTGATTTAACTTGCTGATCGCAAACTCTGCTGCTTCATCCGCTTTACTGTCAAATGCAGGACGAATGAAGGGGTGCGGGGGCATTTTTGATGTCCCTTCTTCAAGGAAACGCCAATAGTAAGCGTTGTGCGGATCATCCGCTTTCATCTTACTATCACTGTTTGTTCCCGCTTTATTGGTGCCTCGAACATAAACCCCTGCCGAGACCTCACCACGCTGACGGCCGCGTTGATTACCTGCAACAATGTTTTTGGCCAGTTTCCCTGTACGCTTTGGGGCTTTCGCTCTGGCTTCATCACGCAGCACACTCGCTGCCGCATAAGCCGCCTGTCGCAATACTCTGTTACTTTCTGCCTGACTAAGTAATTCCAACTCCCTAGAAACGTCATGGAGTCCGCCAAAATCAATACGCACATCAACCATCGGAAACTCCTTGCTTGCACAACAACTCAAGACGTGTGAATTTAACATCAGGGATCACCGATTGGATGTCGTAATTTAAGCCGCGGTAAACCATGCGGCAAACAGGCGTGATATCAGAGCGATAACGCAACCAAACACGCACCGTGACTTCGGACATTTCCGCATCCGCCGCGAGTAGTTCACGACCACTAATCGGTTTAACTTCGGCTCGAACAGTCGCAATATCGACCCAATGATCATCATAAGTGCCTGACGGTAATTCAACAGGATTGTTTTTCTGAAAGGTGACTTTGTGTCGTAATCGCCCTGCTTGCATCCCGCCTCCTTATAAGCCATAAATACGGTAAGGTTGAAGTAGCGCGCTAACCGCGAGAGGCTGGGATGAGAAAGACGACCCAATCACCGCATTTTCCCGATTGGCATACCATTGACCAATCAGTAATAGCATGGCGTTTTTGACATCATCACTTAGCAGTAATGGTTCGGGATCGTCCTGATAACCGGTAGATAATTCACTTTCATACAATTTCCGCCGCGTGTAGTTTTCGACATACTTCACGGCAGCCGCTGTATAAACAGCCAGTAACTTATCATCATCAGTAAAATCAGCCTCGATATTGCAATGCGCTTTAACGAGTTCAAGAGAAAGCATTATTTCTCCTTTTTCGCCTTCGTTTGCTTTGTGCTCGACTGTCCAGTGGTGTGATTGGCAACACTGTCAGAGGCATAGCCTTTTTGGATCAATTCACGCCCATGCTGCTCAGTCGTCTCAATTTCATCACCTTCAACGGCCACGCCACCGCCAAAGCAAATGGGGCGCAATAGCTTTAGTTTCATTTCGATGCTCCCAAAAGAAAGGCGACCGCAAAGGCCGCCTAAGTGGATTACTCACCCGACGCAGGCGCTGTAAAATCGCCGTAAACAAACGCCTCTGGACGCTTCACGGCTAATGCCAAACGCTCTTCACAACGGATAGAGATCATGTTTTTCTCAAAGTCATCCGCGTTTTCAGTTGAAATCACCACGTTGGTTTCTTCGCGGTCAAAAAGCTGAGCGCCCGCGTTGAAGGCACCGGTTAAGAACTTACCTTTAAATGCGGCGGTTTCCGTGACCACGACGGGCAAGCCCCATAACGTTGGCCCTGTTAATGCCGACGGATTCGCCAGAATGTAGCGACCCAGTGAATCTTTCAGCAGTTCAATCTTCGCCCAGTCGATGAAGTGCAGAACGTGCCCTGTGGCTGGGAAACGCGCTAACTGTGCTTGCAGCATAGCCAAACGCAAATCATCAATGCCGTTTTGTTTATCGACTTCAAACTCCGCCTTGAACTTAGACGCCTGCGGGATGATACCGTGCAAATGCGCGCCAGAGCCGTCACCGAACAAAATTTCTTGCTCTTCGACAAACTTCAAGCCGTAACGCATTTCAGCATCCACCAATGACTGCAACTGTGCAAAGTCATCCAAGATCTGCTTAGACGCCTTGAACATATGTGCAATCGTCGTGACCGGCGTAATTTTGGTTGCAAACTGAATGTCGCTGTACGGCTTGGTGGTATTTTCCGGCACCACGGTAGCCGCGTTAGTAAATCCCGTTTGTTGCACCCAGAAAATGGCCGGTGAGGTTGTCTTCCCAGAAGCAATTAAATCGCGAATGAATAAGCGTTGTTTCGGCGCAACATCAATTCCCGGTAAGCGTTGTGGCTCAACCACGCCTTCTGCAACATCAACCGAGGTCAATGCAGCCTGAACGGGAACCGAAATTCGCTTGTTGCCCTGAATGCTGGAATTAATATCTTTCAACACGTCGGCTGAAATGACTTGCTGACCGATACTTTTTGCAGCCTGAACCGCGTTACCTAGCGGCATTTGAGCGACATGTTGCTCCAACTCGCCTAAGGAAGCTTTCAGTGTTTTTTCAGACTCACGCAGCGCATTGAGCTCTGTCGCCATCTTGTCGACCGCGACCTTAGTTTCCGCGCTAAGGCTGCCTACTTTTTGCGCTTCTTTTAGCGCTTCTTCGGCTTTAGCATTAAATTTACCGTTGGCTTCTTCAATTTTAGCCGACAGATTTTTCAGTAATTCATTTGTATCAGACATAGTGTCTCCAATTAGTTAACAGTGGCAAAAGCATTGACTGCCTTTTCCAATTCAGAAAGCGTTTCGGGATGAATGTCAGTGGTAGCGCTTGGCATACCGTGAGGATCTGAAGTAGCGCTCGGCATACTTCGTGTTAACGCACTGATGAGCCTTCGTCGTTCAGAGCGTGGTGTTTTAGCTTTAGCCAGTAAGGCATCTAATTTACGGATAGCCGCTTGTGGGCTTTCATCGCCATCATCCATAGCATCGGCAGCGAGCAGGCTATCGGCAAAGCCTTTTTCAATCGCATCATTCGCACCAATATAGGTTTCGTTATCCATCATCTGACTGATGGTCTCTTCTGGTAGACCGCTACGCGCAACGTAGATATCCGACATGGATTTATCGAAAGGAGCCAGATCATTCGCCAACTTCGCAAAGTCATGGCGATTGCCGACCCCCACAGCCCAGCAGTTATGGATCATCAAAAAGGCACCGCGGCCCATTTGTATTTCATCGCCCGCCATCGCAATGATTGACGCAGCGGAAGCGGCTATACCTAAAACATTGACGGTGACTTTTCCCGAGTGAGCACGGAGTAAGTTATAGATCGCTAGCCCTTCAAACATATCCCCACCCGGGCTATTGATGTTGACAACAACGTCTTGGTTTCCGATAGCGCGGAGGGCGGCAGAAATCCGCTTAGCGGTAACGCCCTCCCCCCAAAAATCCTCACCAATCACATCCAACACCGAAATAGTGTTATCCGAACTGGCAGCACGAATACCGCTATTCCACTTATCCAGTGCTTTAGGCTTGAGTTCATAGCTAACCGATGCGCAGGGGCGATCCTCCAGCGCAACTGGCAAATGACTTTTTTTCATTCAATTTACTCCTCGATATGAGGTGAGTTGTGTTGAACCGTGGGAGTACCCTCAGGGAACAACCAATTTGTGATTTGCGCCTTGAGCTGTTCAGGATCATGACGCAATGTGTCTTTTCCCAATTGTTCAATGGGCGTCAGGTTGAGCTGAACAGTATAGATGTCTCCCCCTTCAATGGGGGGTAAGTTTTCGAGCCGTCTTACGTCATTTCGGCTCATCCACCCGTTTTGCAATGCCGTCGTGTAGTATGCAGCGCGACCCGCACTGTCCGCACGGAGCAATCCCTCAACTGAAAACTCAGCGTAATAGTCATCATCACTATCAAGCAGGCAACGGTTGATTTCTTGCTCAATATTGACCAGTAACGGCCGCAAGGTGTTGGTCAGAAACTGCATGTTCATCCCTTCCACACTGGATGCCCAGCTGCTCTGTTTATCGGCATGCCCCACCATGAAAGGCGGCACCCGGAACCAGCGACAAATTTCCTCAATGCTCCATGAGCGACTCTGCAATAGCTGCGCATCTTCGGGGTTCATGGAAATGCCGTTATAAGTCAGGTCATTTTCCAAGATCATCAACTTCCCTGCATTTTCAGAGCTGATAAATGCGTTCAAGTAACCCCGCAACTTTTCACGCTGCTCTTTAGTCAGTGCCGTTTTTGAGGATAAGAAGCCTGATGCGAGCAACCCATTGCGAAAAATCTTGGCGGCCGTTTCATCGGTAGCTATCGCCGAACCTAAAATATTACGCCCCATCTGAATGGGCGTGAGTCCGACAATGCCATCTAACCCAAACCCCCGAATGTGCATCATGTTTTTAACGGGGATAGGCCGATTCTTCCCCCATTGATCCACGCATTGATAATCCAACAGGCCATTATCAAGTCGCTTTACCGTCACTAATTGTGGCAATAATGGCTGCAAGGAAACCAGCTTTCCACCGATATAGCGTTTTTCAATATACGCATTACCTTGTAAACAAAGGCTAGCAACAACCATCAACATAAAGCGTGATGGAGTCATTTCCGCGTTAGGTCGCCGGCACAGTACACGATAAGCAGGATGGTCTTTCGCTATCACCCGAGAGCCGTCAGCTTGATACTGGTAAATTTTCAAGGGCAGTGTTGAAATCGACTCACTCAGGAGCCGAACGCATGACCAGACAGCAGAAAGCTGTAGCGCCTTATCTGTTGATACGGTCTTTCCACTACTGCTTAGTCCGCCTAGCGCTTTTAATAAATCTTGAGTATCAATCCCTACCGGCGTTTTTTGCTGGCTAGCCTGTAGCTGCCGAGTCTTGCGTTGTGATTTTCGTCTGGCCATTAGCACCCTACCATGATTGGATCATCAAAAAAGCCGTCGATATCCCCGTGCTCAATCTCAACGCCGTTTGAAGCGCCAACGGCCATCGCAAAAGCAACCATACCGTCCATCCGCCCCGTTGATTTCTCTTTGGTCAGTTTACGGTTTGAAGAAGCATCTTTAATGGTAATGGCATTTGCCGCACACATATTCATCACAGGGTGATTGCCATGCCGGATCTGCTTATTGAGTAACATCTGCTCAAGCTTATCAAGCGCAGGGGCCATATCTTTGTACCCCTGCCCAAATTCAACCAGCGGCAGGCTTAAACCGATATTTTCAGCCGCCTTCTTAAACATTTGGATGCGCCAGCGGTCAAACGCAATGACTTCAATATCAAAATCAGCCAGAATTTCCGCGATATCTTTCACGACATAATCGTAATCAACCATAGAGCCGGGGGTCGTGCGAAGTAGGCCTTGTTTCGCCCACACGTCATACGGCACACGGTCCGTTTTTGCACGGTCTAATAGTGTCTGTTTCGGAGTCCAAAAGAACGGATACAGGCTCCATTTGCCATCGGCAGACTGACCAATCACCACTAAGGCGGTTAAGTCTTTCGATTCTGACAAATCAAGGCCGGCATAACATTTGCCGACAATCGGTTGAACCGGTGATTGACAAGACTCCCACACCGAACGGGAAATAAACGGCGATACCGTGGAAACACGCTGATTTAAATTCAGGTTACGAAAGGTGTTTTCACTCGACGGCATGCGTGAAGCCATCTCCGCTAATCGTTTCATATCATCCAAGGAGCGGAAATTACCCAGTGCAGGGTTCGCGGCTTTCCATGCTTCGGGATCTAACACATCCGCATCTTTATCAGCCTCATACACATGAGACACAATGTGTGGATCTTTAGAGTTTTTTGCATCGTCGAGCCAAATACTGAATAAGTCAGCATCGCTCGCGGCTTGCGTACTGATCGCAATCAGTAAGGGGTTTTTATGTGCCCCTTGCGAAGTGACAATGGCATCCACAAACTCACTGCGCGGCCCCACTATCTGTCCGACTTCATCAAGAATAGCCAAAACAGGCGATAAGCCGTGCGCGGTTTTCCCTTCGGCGGACAAGGCGCGATACTCCACATTGCACGGTTTACCCACTAATCGCTTACCGCTGGGAATGATATGGACAATCTCTTGTAGCGTCGGATTCAGATTAATCATCTTCACTGCCAAATTGAACACGATTGCGGCTTGCTCTCGGCTCATGGCACCACTGACAATTTGTGAGTTTTGCACCGCTTCAGGGCCAATCAAATGCGCCAGCAAAATACCGGCAATCAACCCTGTTTTCCCGTTCTTACGGGCAATACTTAAATAGGCTTTATCCGTGCGATGTGGATTATCGTAGATCGCCAAAATAAACCGCTTTTGGAAATCATCCAACCGCATAGGTTGGCCTAATAGCTCCCCTTCGGGAACAATACAGTAACGCTCAATAAACGCGATAACACGTTCACCTCGTGTCATGGTTCCTCCTTAATGCATGGGAGCCGCCAGTAGATCATCATCCTGCATATTATTCAGGGTGTTTCTGGCATTGGCATCGTTTTTGTTTCGATTGCGTTGGTCACGACTTTCACCATTGGTGGCGTGAGAATGGATTTGTAAATCACGGCGTTGTGCAAGCACCGTACGCTGTAACTCCACGATCTGCTTGCGCAAATCTTTGATCAGCGCTTCGTTGCGCTCCTCACCTCGCATTCGCTCTTCTTTGCGTAAATCACGCCGTAAAACGGTGATATAGAGCTGATTATTGGCTAATTCTACCGCCGCCAACAGGTCAGAGGGTGTCCAACTGTCTAGGGCTTTCGAGCGGATATTGTCATGCCAAAATGGCTCCGCTTTTTTCTCCAAACCTGCATGGCGTGGCGGTTCGATGGTATCAGCGGCAGCATTTTGCATGGCTTGAATTTCAGCGCTCACACTGTCGGAGCGCTTTCGTTTTCCTGCCATTAGTGCCTCGTAAAAAAAGAAAAAAATCGGGTTAGCGTTATTTCGAAGGTTAGCGGTCGGTAATTCAGGGTAAAGGTTTTGAACTTTTTACCCTCCCCTACCGTTATGATTTCATATTGAAACTATTTCAAGTGAATATCAGGAGCGTCTACGGTTAAATCTTTATGTGAATTAAATACAACTGTCACTTGTGGTGGGTGACGTCCATTTGAGTGCTCTATACGAAGTAAGGTTTGATTGCTCAGCAGAACTCCATCCACTGATAATCCAAATCCTACAAACGCATCGCCTCGATAGAGTTTTGATAGCTTTGCTTGCTTTTCATTCTTCATATTCTTTTGTCCTGTTCCACTGACCATTCAGTCATGTTATTTATTCCAATGCGAATTAGGATCTAGCGGTATGCCATCCTCACTACAGCCGACAACAATACCGCTCTTCTCCATCCGTTGCTTAGTGGAGTTATGATGTGGTGCACATAGACTTTGGTAGTTGTTGGTATCCCAGAATAACTTTTGAGCTTTGGCTATCTGCTCAGGGTTACCTGAATCAAGCGCGTCCCTCAAACGGTGGGGAGTAATATGGTCAACAACCGTTGCGGCAGTAACGCGCCCTTGCTCTTGGCACATCACACATAAGGGATGCTTAGCAAGATAGTTAAGCCTAACCTTTGCCCATCGTCCACCGTAAACATTTGGCTTTTTCATAGCGCACGCGACAAAGTACTACTGCGACACAGTTCTGCCGCAATAGCCTCCTTGATAGATCTCATCGACTTTTCTTGCTGCTCCATAGCTTGTCTTAAGCTGATGATAGAGTCCGTATTGGCGCTATCTTTCAGTCGCATTTCTTCAAGCTCTTTGCTTAGCTGAATAAGCTGACGTTTCAACCCTGAAATGTGTTGCGCTATCGATTGCTCACTGGTGACTGATGAGCATTGAATATTGGTTAGTTGTGACTGTATCTCATTAAATCGAAACTCTACTTGTTGCTTAAACTTTTCGAATGCTGACTGCTCACGGGAGATGGTCTTACTTGTTTCAGTAATTTCAGCGGAAGACTTAAGAAGCGTCTCAGCAGATACTTGCTCGCAATTATCATTAATGCCTGTGGTTATTTCAAACCGTGCTTGCTCTGCGCCTTTTTTGGCACCTTCTTTTGCTGCTTGTATCAATGCCTTCTCTAGTGTGGCCTTCTCAATACACGCTTCATTTATGTAAGTTACACCAGGAGAAACTGTAAACACCGGTTCTAAGTGCCCTTTAGGGTTGAATACACCAATGTCCGCTGTGAAGCCTTGCTTAGCTTGCTGTTTTAATCCAGTGCTAACCATCAGACCTTCAATACGTTTTAATTGTCCTTCTAGCTTATCTAAATCAGTGCTATCGACTGATATCTTTATGTGCATAGTGGCTATTTCTTTTTTATCTGACATGATTGTCTCCATAAATGAAAAAGCCATCGGCGGTTAACTGATGGCCATTTGGAATATTATTCCAGGTTTATTTATATGGATCTTGTAAATTCCGAGACCGCCTGTGGTAAAAACATATATAAAACTCTATCAATGCCACTCAATGAATAGCATTTGCAGAATTAAATAAAATTAATACCGTTCTGCTGTCTCTGGTGATAGTTCGCCTTCTTTGAATAACAAATTAAATTTGTATGCTCTTTTCCGTATTTAGTTACAAACTATCAATTGATTAATAATTCTTTATAAAATATTATTCGCTAACTCCAAGTGAAAGTGACTCTTCCTTGAAGGATTCATTTAATTACAAAAACAGTTATAAGCTCATAATTGCCTTAGTTCTCGCTACTAAGGCATTTTTTTCTCTTGCGGCAATCTGAGGGTATATTCAATCCTTCCAAGTGATAGCTTTTACCGCCCACATTTGAGCATCCATAATGCGACGCATGGCTTCATTGTGGATCATCAATGCCTCTTCTGATGTCACGCCTTGCATACTGTCATGCACTAAATCGATAAGTTCAGCTGATTTCTGCTTGGCTTCATCTACTGCTGACAAGGATGATGGGTTAAAGCTAATACCTACTAATTTTTGACCTAATGACTTGTTCATTCTTGTTACTCCTCTCTAATGTAATGTTGAGTTATTTCTAGCTGCCTCAATCTCTCGAATGGCTTTCTTATCTAAATTGCACTTTGCTATTGAATTCATCGCATCAACTAGCAGTTGCGGCATATCGCCCCAATCCATTTTTTCTGGAATATCAGGCTGCTCACAATCAGCGATTAGATGTGGGGATAATGGAACTGGCTGAACGGGAATCAATACCTCTTTTGTACTTGTGCAACTCACTAACAACATCATCGGGCACAGCAGTATTAGCGCACTCATTGTCTTTGAGTACTGTTTTGATAACAGTCTTAACTTTGACATGTTCTGAGTCCTCTAATTGCTTTGCTTTGATGTTGTCGAGTGATGCTTGATAGTGAAGAGTGATAGCTGATAAGGTTACTTGGTTTAGTAGCTGACTTGCTGTTAATTCGCCATTCAGTGACTTAACTTCACGCTCTAGCTTTGAGTTTTGATAAATGAAAAAGAGAGCGACAAATATTGGAATAAAAGCAATAAAATACTTCACCAACATTTTTAACAACTCTTTGGCTATCTCATTCACAGCAAGCCCCACGCTTTTTCGAACGTAGCCTCATCATACGGCTGTGAGCCATTTTCATGACGAATGATTGCCTTGGCCAGTTTAATTGTGGTTGCCTTATCATCAAGACTGATAACATCAGTAGGCGATACACCCAACTCTTTAGCTACACCGTTAATATATGCTCGGGTGTCGTTTTCATTTGTCGGGGCCCATCGGTTAATCAAGCCTGATACGGTTTTTAACCCGTATTTACGCTGGTAGGTACGAAGTAGTGCCATCAATGCACGAATACCATAAACAGGGCTTTCGAATCGACAGAAGCGAGGTTCAATACTTGGGTCATGCGGCAATTGCCCTTTCCAATTATTGGCTTTGTTGTAATCAATGTTACCAGGGTTGTTATTGCGAATGCCTCGCGCTTGCTTAGTCATTGTTCACCCCCGCCCGGCCTTTAATGATTTTACTCAGACCATCCACGCCGACATACCCAATGAAGACACTCGCTAGGTAAGCCAACTCATGGTTAAGACCAAGCAGTGTTAGAAGGTCTTTTACAAACCATGCAAATAGTGCACACATAGCGCCATCAAATAGCGTCTTCTTCCAACCGCCGCCGTTGTACTTGCCGCGTAGAATCGCCATGCCTGTTGCTAGTGATGCGCTAATACCTTGCTCCTTATGAGCAGCAATAATTTGAAATACGTTATCCCAGAACTCGGGGTTTTCTTTCATATGATCCATACTCACCCCCTTTACTGGAGGAATTAGTTAATAGAAAGCCACCAGCAGGTAGCCGGATTTAGATTAATGAATTTAATCAGCATTTGAGATAAGTTAAATGTTCATCCCTATGTAACTTACCGAAGCGATGGCTGATTAACTTCGGTGTGAGGACTTTTATGACGATTACTGAAAAAGATAAAACACTTAGAGAAATACAAGATGAAGTTGCAGCACTTCGAATTGCATTCGGATATCTCGGATGTGTAATTCCACGTGATAATGCAGTTACGCTCGCCGATTTAATTGTGGCAATGGCTGACCATCAAGGGTTTGATGATAGCGTAAAAGAAAAACTAAAATTCCTTGCTGAGCAATTAAAAGGGAATGCTCAAGAACAAGGTAAGTTTGTTCAATTGTAATTACTAAGAACGGAGCTTCATTGGAGGTGCTGTTAATTTATCTACAAAAATAACATCATCTCCACCTTCTGGCGATTTACCCATTCTATCGCTTAAGGTGGAGATAACCTCGCCTTGTTGATGTGATGCAAGCTCTAATGCTGTTACTCGTTCTTCTAGGCTTAAATTACCATTAGTGACAATAACGCCTGAAAATTCAGCTTTATTTTGATGTAAATCGCCTTGCGCGGCATCTTCTGCAATATCAGCGATGACTTCTTTTGCCTTCTTAATTGCCTCAGCACGGTAATAATTAATATCTTCGCCGTCTTTCTTTTCAACCCGTACTGATAATGTAAAAATCGGCAGTAAATCAAAATTACTTGGTGCAACACATACCTGAACACTGATAGCCGAATCAGTATGGGTGAAGTCATTTGCACTGTATTCATACTTCTTACTCATAACTACCTCTCTTAAATAGAAAGCCGCGCACAGTTCATTAGTGAGGGTAAAGATTAGCAGTCGAATCTGTGGCGGCATATTTGGTGCACCTAGACGGGATTCGAACCCATAACCGAGCAATTATGACTTGCCTGCTCTACCGTTGAGCTACTGGTGCATATACGAAAAAAGGCCACCGAAGTGACCTTACTGGTAAGCTTTTCTTCCTCTGGAAATAACCCGAACCGTGTCGCCGACTATCGTTGTAATGTAAGCATGGTCTGTTCGTTTAATATCAAATGATGGGATAGCATCTTTCTTTGTGTGTTCAACCCGCGCCACGACATCTTTATTTTCTGATTCAGGATAAAACTCTAAGCGGTACATATCCCCTAAGCAGTGGACTTCTTCCACTTTACGTCCTTCACGTTCAGTAATTAATTTAAGTGCGTACATAATTTCGTTCCTTATTTTAGATAATAAAAAAGACCGCCTAAGCGATCTTTAATTAATTCATACATTTTTATTTATGATGTATGACATTCTCTACAACACCAATAACAACCATCAGCAGTTCTATACCCATTAGCCTTTGCTTGAGAAACAGCCTGAGCACAACTGGTAAAATAACCTAAATATTGCCGGTTTGACGCGTTAGGCATATGGTCGCAACCATCTTGATGAACCTCATAATCGCCATGATTATCAGTAGATGTATGAACATAGTAATGATGATACATAAATACCTCTTATTGTTGTGTACACAAAGAGATAATATGTTAAATAGTTAAGTTGTTCTTACCATTAGATCACATATCAAGGAACTATCCGGAAATTCCGGAGGGTTGGATTTGTAAGCAACCATTACAGCTTTAATTGGCGATACCGGAATTCCGGCATCGGAGCAATATCAACCAGTTATAAATAGACTGTCAGATAAAGTTTGTTTCTTTTTTTAAATTAGATGGTTAAAATAACTCTGTACTTATTTTTCCAGTTTTTGCTGACCGGGCGTTGCTCTCAACGATCCTTTGCCACCATCCTAAAAAGTTGGTGGCTTTTTTTAACAAAAAACCCGCCATTGCTGACGGGTCTACACCGCAATCCAAGTTTACCTAGTATGGGCGCCACAAGTGAGTGAAATGCGGTGTATCTCCTATATAGGGATGGTACTTGCTTTTTCAAGTCTCTGCTTGTTCAGTTATTATGCATAACTACACATGTAACTCTGACCAAACGTAACAGCAAGTTCTATTTGCTTATAAAGCAAAAAACCCCGCACAAATGGCGAGGTTTCATTCTATAAGTTAGGTGACAACGTATTCACTCTTATCACAATAACATTGAACTTGCGTAGCGCACTAATACTTTTTACTATCTATCACTTTTGCTTTGTTAATAACCTCAGGGTCCATTTCCAGAGTTACACCCAGCATAGCCAAGCAACCGTCAACAAAGCCTTCAGCAACTTGCATCATTTGCCGAATTCGCCCCTCGCTCATTTTCCATTTCTTGGCAATATTGCGTTTTGACACCCCATAAAGGTAATGCAAAACAATTAATTCTAGCTCTTCCTCTTTTCTAACCTGCCGTAGCTTCGCAATAACGCTATCAATAATTATCCCGTCATCATCACTGCATGACTCTTTTGATGGTTCTTTGTTTGCAATTAAGCCTTTAAAGCCTGCAGCAATATGGGAATAATCGATACTCGGATCATCGCTCGTCCACCCTGCCCATTTTTGTAAAACCAACTGAATATCTCTCATGCAAAAAATCTCCTGCGTTCCGCACAACGCACTAACCAAATACGCCAAGACCGAAAAGGCGGTCAAAGCACTGACGATGAAAATCTAATTGATAACCGTATTTTTGTTCCCACTTATGCGGATCCCTGTGCAATTCATCATGGTGACCACGGCATAAAGGGATGACATAAAAATCATGGGCTTTTGTACCCATTCCGCTCAGTCCATATCCGACAATATGATGCGCATCATCGGCAGGGTTACCACACACGCAGCAAGGCAGCTTTTTAATAATTTGAAGTAGGCTTTTATTTTCCCATCGATACCGCTTAGGATTTTTTAAATACAGCGCTGGTGGATCGGGGTCTACTTTAAGCGCAAGTTTAGCTTTTTCCATCGCCACACCTTGAGGCGTGAATGTTGGGCCATCGTGAAGAGGTGGAGCACTAACGCCCAGCAACCGCTTTAATATTTCATCGGGTAATAAATGCGAAATTTGATGCTGAACAGTCCATGTGAACAAGTCACCCAACGATAGAGGGGTGCCTTTCGGGTAACATAATCCCTCACTGACTGCCCACAACATATTTTGATAGTAATTATCCTTCGCTATTGATGACGCATTATAAAGCGCAGGATTTTCACGTAATTGATTGTCATGTGACCAACAAGTGCGAATATAATGATGACCGTTCTTCGTTAATGTTAACTCGTGATGATGATAGTCATCACTATCGTCATGAATTTGGCAGTAATTAACGTTCTGTTTAAGACGGCCTTTTAATGCCTCAATTCCACCAGCTTTAGCAAATACATCTCTATTTCTAAAAAATGGGAGTAATCGCTTATCATCAAGTAAAGCTTGTCTGTGTGTGACCTTGCCTGATTTGTTCGATTCACTCGGAGCGGGCGTTATCTGCATTAAGCCTTTGAAGTCAGCTAATTGATTTACACCAGGCTTAAACATCACAATTCCCATATCAGGCACAATAGTAGCAGGGAGGATCCAGCCGTTTGTCATGCAACCTCCCCGTTGTAGTGATTTATTGTGATTTCAAAGCGCCCACCCTTCACGACCTCACACCATCTCATATCAACATGTTTGACCTGATCATCATCTTTCCACACCTTTGCATGTGTTAAAGCATCGAATGGAGCTTTCAGGTAGTTATCAATGTCTCTTCTATGCCGTGTGGGCGGGTACATTTTCACAATAACTGAAACATCGCCCACAATAGCAATTGGCTTTTTTCTTAGCTGCTCATATACTGCCGCTATTGCATTAGCGCGGAACTTGCGCCCCTTTTCACTAATGATCATAGTGCCGCGAACAGTTCGCCAACAAGCGTTAACACTAGGAGGAAAAGGTAACGTGAAACTTAAAGATCTAGGCATCGTTACCCCCTTCTTTTTTTACCATCCGTTTTTTAATTAATTTAGGACCATAAATTGCAGCAGGTATAAACACATAAACAAAGAACGCAGCAATAACGACGCAAACAGGGAAGTAAACTAATTCAAAAGAGACTTGGCTCCATCCAACAAAGACTATTAGCCAAAATATTAACTGAGTATCTTTTATGTAACTCATGCTCTCACCCCTGCTAGTAATTGATCCAAGTGTTTTAAATGCACACATCCCATGCCAGCGACATTGGCTTTTTTGACTGTTTTCATTCCGCCACTGAAATTGTCAGTCTTGAATCTTTCGGAAGTAGGTAACTCCATTTCAGCATTCATTTTGTCTAGCAATTCAACTGCATTTTGCTTCACTTTGTAGCAGTTAGTTATTCTACTGTTATATACACACTGACCAATGCACTCTATCGAGCCAGCACGTAACAACCGAAGAATGATGTAATGAGCAGATGTTCGTGAAAGCTGCCCGCTAATAGCCGTATCACCGAACATGAAAAAATCTTTGTTTCGCATCGTTTCAATAACTTCAATGCAACGCTGATAAGTAATATCTTTCATTTTGCTCATACATCTGCTCCTAAAATCGCTTTACCAATCTCCATCAGGCGATTTTTTGAAACGTGGGTGCCAATAGCTCTTGGCTCTACAAATGGACGCCAGATAAGAAGAATTGAGCCTTTGCTGTTACCCTTTTTTTCTTCACCTGTGTTGGGATCAACAAAATTAATACGGCCATCAATGATTGTTCTGATTTCATCAACACTTTTTAGTGCCAATGAATACCAGGATGTTGATTTATCCGCTGGCAATAACATCACTATTGGCTGGTTTTGCTTTGTGCATTGCTCCGCAGCTTTAGCAATCCACGGTTTAATCTTGCTGTAAGGGGGGTTGCACCATATGGCGCCACAACTTACCCAATCATTTTGTAATGCATCCTGCTCTATGGTTAGGAAGTATGGACACAGGGCGTTTTGTTCATTTGCCGCAGCATCTAACCAGAAGCCAAATTCAAGCGTTAAAGCTTCAAATAACCATTGAGGCGTTTGCCAGCAATCTTTATCTTCAGGTGCGGTATTGCTTGAATAAACAGCCATTAGATAGCACCTCGCTGCTGGTGGCTTTTGGCTAATTGACGAATATTTTTGTAACGATATTCGAAGTCTACATAACCCCAACCAGATTGTTTTAGCTCTGCACAAGTCTTGCGCTCTTCAACCCACTCTCGCTGTAATTTGCGAGTTGTTTGGCGGTGTGGAAAAACATGACAAAACAGGGCAACTAGACCAAAAACATTAGCTCCGTAAATTTCTTTAGATTCACTGTGCATCATGCTGTTGCCTCCTGTGCTGCTTGTTCTGTTGCTTGCTTCCAGATGCTGATCCATGTTTGGCGACCCTGAAACTCTTTCATCGTGCGAATGCCTGTTTTTCCAGCCAGTGCAGCGGCTATTTCCTCAATACGCCCTTGTGGTTTTGAACGTGACCCGATGATCCGTGTAAATGCTTCGTCGCGCGCAACTGTATCTACATGAACAACCACTTCACCAGGCTTAAGCCATTTCCCATTAACACATGCAGGACGCCCTGCCTCATGCCATTTCTGTGCTTTTTCAAAGTATTCCATGCAGTTTTCGGGGCTAAATAGCGTTTTCGGGCGTAGGTAATCACTCATTTTTGAATCATTCAGCCACTTGGCTGTGATGTAATCAGTCACCAAAATCAAATCATCTGAGGTGTAATTTTCAGCTAGACGGGCTCTGATATGGCCCATGGTGGTTTTCCCATCCCGATAACTTGAATTAGTGACCTTGTTAAAATGATTTAAAACAATTTGCGCATGGTCGGGCTCAGCATGAGCCTGACAAAAAGAGTTACTCTCTGTTGTAATCTCTTGTGTATTCTCTGTAGTACTCTCTGTAAGATCAGGGCAATTTGACCCGTTCGATGAGGTCATTTTGGTACCGTTCGAACGTTTCATTTTGCGCTTATCGATAAGGTCATTTTGACCTGTTCGAGAGGCTTCGGCTGAACTGTTCGATTGGGTCAATTTGACCTCATCGGATAACAATGCATGCTCATAATTTATAGAGTAATAATTTGTGCGGTCATGGGTGCGTTTATTGATTTGCTCAATATTTAATACACCCAATTTTTTTAAATTGTTAAATGCACGCTTAATTGTGGATTCGGAAAAATACGGGAATTGTTCGCGCCATTCTTCAATGGTGTTATAAACCCAGCGCCTACCGTCATGATCAACACCTGAGGTGGTTTCCGATAACCAGTATTGAACTTGTTGAAGCAATAAAGCCTCATTCAAGCCTAAGCGTACCGCCAATTCAGGTATAACAATTTGTGGGCGCGTTTTAAGTAGTAACAAGCTGCTCATTCCATCACCCTTGTGAATTCGGCTTTAAATTTGTACAAAGGGGCGAAGCATTCATGTTCATAACCGTCACGCAAGAATATGACCCACTGCTTGACTCGGTCATAACGTATGACGCGAACGCGAACACCCCGCTTATCCAGATAAATGCGATTGAGATTATTAGCATCTTCATTGGACATGCTCCCCTCTCCCACTGCGGAAATAAAAACTAGCCCAGCTATCTTTCAGGTTTTTGTTATCTACCAATTGCTGTCTTGTCTGGTAGTTGCCCGACTCGTCGGCTGAGGTTATGATCTCTACATATTGAAACGGACCACATTTCGATACTGGTAAGCAGCGGAATTGCTTTTTAGGTTGAAATTGGTTTAAACTGCTCATGCTAATTACTCCACACAAAAAGTTGTTAGCACTCGACGCTCGGGACCGCATATCCTGAGCGTTACCCTTTCTAGCTCTATTCATCATTTTTTAATCCCGTACACAGTTTTCAGTGATTCAATGAAACCAGCCGCGTAACCAAAAACCTTAGCTAATTTGCGATCTATTGCCTTAATCTCGTCGTCAGTAAGAACACCATCAGAAATGCTGTTTTGAATCAGCACGGATAGCGCCCCCTGCATAGCACCAAGATTCATACGTATTTCAAAGAGTTCCACTGCATCTAAGTTTTCTGGCTCTACTTTTGTTGCTGGTACAATTGAGTGTCGTTCCATGTGATAGGCCACCAGCAATTGAGTGCCTGATAACTCTTCTATGGCTTCAAGCTCATCGTGTTCAAAGAAGCGACAGCCATTTTTTTCATACAACTTATTGTTGAAAGTTGTTTCAGAAATACCCAATGCGCCCGACATTGCGGAACGTCCACCGGGGTATGCTCTGCACATCTCTTTCACAACTTCTTTTAGTGTTTGTTTGCACATATCTACAATTCCGTTGTTTTGTTTGTAGTTAACTCAGTTAGTTAGATTTGCTACTGTTTTGGTAGAGCTGAGGATTGAATTTCAATTTTCCTTTTGTGATTTTTTCAATTTGATAAGCTCGACCTTGAGGAATTATTTCACCCCACCCACTTACAGATGGGTGCTTGATTCCTAAAGCTTTAGCTGTGTTGCATGAACCGCCGAAGTAAGAGATAACATCACTTTTTTTCATTTTGAGGCCTCATAATGTACTGTTCAACCCATAATGTAGGATATCCAACATTACAATGTCAAGAAACTTACAATGATAAGTGGTAGGCTATCCTACATGAGCATGGGAGATAGAATTCGCGAAAGGCGAAAAGAACTAAAATTAACTCAAGAAGCACTGGCTAAAATCGCTGGTGTGAATCGTGTCACCGTTACCGGATGGGAGAAAGATGATTACCAACCGAACGGAGCCAACCTTCAGGCGCTAGCGGAAGCTCTAAAGTGCAATCCTATCTGGTTAGTTGAAGGGACTGGAAGCTGCAATACCCCATATACAAGAGGCTTGTCGGTGTCTGTTCGTGAGCTGCCCGTGTTGTCTTGGGTGCAAGCTGGAACTTGGACTGATACTGATTCAGGGGTTTGCCTTGATGATGTTAACGAATATATAACAACCACCCTCAGCCTCTCTAGTGGTGCTTTCGCTTTGCGTGTAAATGGATCTTCAATGACAACAATTGTTAAGGACGCCTCCATCCCAGATGGCTCAATAGTTATCGTTGAACCTGATTTAACACGGTTTTCATCTATAAATGGGAAAATTGTTGTTGCTTATATTCATGGCGGAACAGAAGCAACATTAAAAAAATTCGTAGAAGACTGGCCAAACAGATACCTTATCCCTTTAAATCCTTTCTATAAGACAATAGATTTCGATGAGAACTGCAGAATTGTAGGCGTCGTCAAGCAAGTTTTAATTGATTTTTAACTCTCATTGCTACCACCTCCCCCATTGGTAGCTCCTTACATTCCCCCTCATTACTACCCCCTCAAAAAATAAATGTAAGTTTTCCTACGTTTTATCTTGACACATTAATGTCGGATATCCTACATTAAATACATCAAAGCAATGGAGAGAAGTTTATGCAAACCAATTCAAATGAACCAATCGTTACTTTCAGTGTACCAATGTCGCAGGATGATGTGCGCGAGTGGATCCTCACAAAAGCTAAGCAGATTAACAACCTGCAAAAACTGCGCGAAGAACGTGACAATCTGCAATCTAAACTCGAAAAGCTCGACGAAGAAATTGCAGAGTGCTTGGATATGTGTGCGGTTACTGTTAGTGCTTAACTAAATTTTAAATGTGTGGGGTATTAGGTATGTGTGGAGTAATTGGCGAAAATGTCGAGAAAAAAGGTCAATTCGATTTAAGCAAAATTGACCCTGGTGAGCTTACAGGCTCTGATTTGTACCATTCAGTGAATAATATTTTTTACCCATTTGTGAGCTTTCATCAAGGTGCTGCTTGGGTTAATTCTTGTGTTGAATCCTTGAAAAGAGCAATAGAAACAGCGGAGATATCAGCTAATGCAGCTATAGATATTGCCAACCACTACCAAGGGTCCATCCTCCAGCAAGATCTACATCAAAATTATCAGAAGCTGATGGTCTTAAAAGATTTTGTAAGTAAGTTTGAGCCGCTTCGGGAAGAGGATATTCGGTAAGGTACTTCTGTAAAATGGCAACTCTATCACTATCAGATAATTTGTCGTATTGGTCAGGAAGCAAACCTATTTTGTTGAAAATGAACGAACCTAATGTTCCATCAAATGATTGCTTAAACCATATATTTATTTCATTTTTTCTGTACTCAAATGTTACGACTTCAATAAGAAATATTAGGTATGCTTTTTTCTTATTGGCTGGGCTTTAATGTCATTTTGGTCAAAAGAGCTGGTTGCGATGTCATGGTGGTTACAAAGCGAATTTCTTATAGACAACCATAAAGATGCGTAATTAGACATTTAACTTATCCTAAATTGTTGGGGGAGTTCGAATATAACAAAGTTCTTTCTGCTGGGGAATAGCAGGAACCATAGCCGCCTGATGTGGCTAAATAATCAGGCAACCTTTTAACTGTGTGGAGTAATAGAGAGGGATGAAATGCTTATTTTAACTCGAAGGGTCAGTGAGGTTCTTAATATTGGTGATGATATTACCGTTACTGTTTTAGGTGTTAAAGGTAATCAGGTGCGTATGGGGATCAATGCTCCAAAAGAAGTTGAAGTTCATCGAGAAGAAATTTATTTAAGAATACAAGCAGAGAAAAAGAACGAAATTACTAACTAATTGCCATTGCTCGCTTTGGCGGTGACAGGCCGCCACTTTTTTACTCAATACATAAGGCCACTGGCGTATAGTCAGTTCACACTAGGTAAGTTAATTAATTATTGTCAGTGGTCTTATATATTGTGTGGAGTTAATTATGTTGAGGAACAATGAATGAAACGATTCCCTATTACTAACTGTGTTATTTTCAAAGCGGAATTACCTAGCGCCGAAGTTTTAGAAAATCATTTAAAAGAATTGCCTTTTGTTGATATTTTAGAATCTCACTCTACAAGCTATGGTTTTATTCCAAATAAAATTACTGGTGAATTAGTTACCCCAATTGAAGGTGGTTATATTATTACTTTTCGTATTGATGAAAAGATACTTCCTAAAGCGGCTATCGCCTTTGAGGTTAATAGACGCATTGAAAAATTGAAAGAACAAGGTATCGATGACTTTCTTGAAGCGGAGCTAAAGCATGTTGCAATAGAAGAAATGCTAAAGGTTGCTTTAACTAAAACAAAAATCATCACTGCTCTGTACCATGTTAAAAAGGGTTTCCTGTTTGTGTCCACAACGCGAAAGCCAGACCACCAAGCACTATTAGGTAGTTTAGTGAAAGCTTGCGGTACTGTAAAAACTGAAACTTTTCACATTGATGATGCAAAGAATGGGATTACAACACGGTTATCTAACCACATTGATAACCAACCACCAGCAGAGTGCTTTGGTCATGACCTATATCCCGGCAATTTCCTTTTGCTACAACGTAAGCTTGATAAAAAGCTAGAAACCCTAAAATATGATGCGGAACTTAATTTAATCCGTGAGCAAGTCAAAGACTCTATTGAGAATCATTTTACAGTTTGTTTAATTGAATTGAGTACCTTTGATATAAGCTTTAAGCTTACGGATGATTTTGACTTTAAAAATATCAAGCCTCTAATTGAAATCGACTGTGATGGAGATAGAGTTTTTCGCTATAGACACACTAATGCTGTATTTATGTTTCATATGGTTAATACCATTGAGCTATTAATTGAATTATTAAAATACAAAGAAAAAACAGAATAACTATTTAGCCAACACCAAGGAATTTAATTCTCTTTATTAAGAGACGGACTTTTATTATCTAAATCTGTGTGGAGTATTAATTATGCATATTAATCAAATTGATTTAATTGCTGCGATATCAAGCGAAATTGAAAAACAAATACCCGGCATACCTGCTGAACCTCGTTATATGAATGCCATTATTAAGGCCGCGAATTTGGTTTGTGACGAATTCAAAAAGCCGTTTGTTAAAGCTTCTGAAGGTATGGGGCTTGCTGCTTGGCTTGCTAGTGATGATGTAGGGGCGAGCTCAAAATATATGGCTTCCGTTCTTTCTGGTCAATTTAGCGCTCCACATCATTACCCTTTGGATGGTGCTGATTTAGGTCGCTGCATTCGATTACTAGAAGCCGTACCTGAACTAGCAAGCCAATTACATAAAATGAAAGCATGTTCCCCTCAGTGGTCTGCTGTTATTGATAATTGGGATAAATGGAAGGTTCTTTACGACGCCGGTGAAGGTAAAAAGCTTTATCTAGAAATGAAATCAACTTACAAGTCATTAAGGGATTAACATGAAAGAGCGCGGAATTATTTTTAACTCAGAAATGGTACGCGCCATCCTTGATGGCCGTAAAACTCAAACACGCAGAATCATGAAGCCGCAGCCAAAAACAAATGAAAACGGTGGCTTATCGTGGCCTAGTAATATATGTCAGTCCATGATTAATATCGAAGATATGATGCAGGATAACGAAGGGATATGGGCTGGCATTGCTGGAATAGCCTGTCCACACGGTGGAGTTGGCGATCGCCTTTGGGTTCGTGAAACATTTAAAGCAGGGTTATGCACTAAATCAACAATTGCATACAAAGCTACGCATAAACCCTCTGATTTAGAAGAAGGATGGCTTGAGGAAATTAAGTGGACCCCATCTATCCACATGCCGCGCTGGGCTTCACGTATCACACTAGAAATTACTGATGTTCGAGTAGAGCGCTTGCAAGCAGCTAGCGACGATGATTTTAAAGCCGAGGGATACCCGCTGGAAAGGGCGTTAACTGGCGGTAGTACTGATGCGTTTTGTTGGTTTCGTCACTTATGGGATTCAGTTAGTAAACCTGACTGTAATTTTGAAAGTAATCCGTGGGTATGGGTTATTGAGTTTAAGCGAGTGTGATTATGAATAATATAAAGCACCCAGTTATTCGCTACCATGGCGGCAAGTTTCGGCTTGCCTCTTGGGTGATAGGCCACTTTCCTGATCATCGTTGTTATGTTGAGCCTTTCGGTGGTGCTGCATCGGTTCTTTTACGTAAACCTCGCTCGGAAGCTGAAGTTTATAACGATCTAGATGATGAAATAGTAAATCTGTTTCGCGTTCTACGTGATAAAGACCAAGCTGAGAAACTTATCGATGCTTGCTTATTAACGCCCTATTCACGCACCGAGTTTAATTGTGCTTATGATGATTCAGATTGTCCTATTGAACGAGCACGCAAAACAATTGTGCGTGCCACTATGGGTTTTGGTAGTGCCGGTGCAACAAAAGGCAAAACAGGTTTTAGATTAGACACTAAACGTAATTCAGCAACAGCACAAAAAATATGGACACGGGCACCAGAAAACCTACTCGCTGTAGTAGACAGATTACAAGGGGTATTAATTGAAAATCGTGACGCTGTTCAGTGCATGAAAGACCATGATACCACCAGCACATTGCATTTTATCGATCCACCCTATTTACATGAAACAAGGAGCATGAGAAGCGAAACATATCGGTACGAAATGGATGAATGGGGACACCAGCAATTAATAACCGTCGCTGGCCAGCTTTCAGGAAAAGTTATTATTTGTGGTTATGACAACGATCTATATAACAGCCAACTCTCGAGCTGGCGAAAAGAAGCAAAGACAACAGCAGCAAATGGACACGCAGGTTCTGTAAAACGTACCGAATGTCTGTGGCTAAACTTTTAAGGTGAAATTTAATGAAATATAAACACTTAATGTTAGATCTGGAAACTATGAGCAACAAAAGTAATGCGGCTATTGTCTCGATTGGTGCAGTAGCTTTTGAGCCGTCAACGGGTGAATTAGGTCCCGAGTTCTATTTGACTGTTGATCTGGTTAGTTGCGAAAAGCTCGGCATGCATATTGGTGCTGATACAGTGCTGTGGTGGATGAGGCAAAGTAGTGAAGCTAGAGCTGCTATTGTTGATGAGGATGCTGGAACCATTCAATCAGCATTACTCGCCCTATCCGCTTTCGCTGAAGAACATTTAACTGACAATGTATGTGTATGGGGTAACGGTAGCGATTTTGACAATGTTGTCCTAGCTAGTGCTTATGCTGCATGTGATTTTAATCCGTTCTGGAAATTCTGGAATAATCGAGATGTTCGCACGATTGTAGAGCTTGGTCGTAGTGCTGGTATTGATCCTAAGCGGACATTAGCCTTTGAGGGTGAGCAACACAATGCTTTGGCTGATGCAATTCATCAAGCTAAGTATGTGTCTATTATCCACCAGCATTTAATTAAACCAGTTAACGACGATATTTAAATCTGTATGCGGCAGATGTGTGGAGGTATTTACTGTGACACGTACAAAAACATTGAAAACTTGGGCTCAGGAAGAATTTGAAGCGCCCGTGCCTAGTTATCAAACATTAATACGTTACGCAAAAAACGGCATGATATCACCCCAGCCATTTAAAGCTGGCCGTTGTTGGCGAGTCGACACAAATGCAAGATTTATTGGAATGAATAGCAAACCGACAATCAAGCAAAATGACGATCCGCGATTACTGAGGATATTAGAGGATGGCTCGTCCACGTAAATACAATATCAACATACCGGGCTTATCTTGCTACATTGACGCCAGAACAAAGAAAGTGTACTGGCGTTATAAGCACCCTATCACTGGCAAGTTTCACGGGCTAGGCACAGATGAAAGCGCAGCAAAAGCAATTGCGATTGAAGCAAACTCTCGGTTAGCTGAAGCAAAAATGAACCAGTTAATTAAAGCCAAGGATGAAATTAGCCGAAAGCTAAAAAAAGGGATTACGGTCCATACATGGCTAAATCAGTTTTTAAAAATACAAAAAGAACGCATGGAATATGGCGAAATAAAGCTCAATACATATAAACAAAAAATAGCGCCAGTTGAAGCTTTTCGCCAAGCATGTGGTAACCAAATTATTTCAGAAATAGATGTTAGAGACATAGCATCCATCGTTGATGAATACAAAGAGCGTGGGCAAACAAGAATGGCCCAAGTCGTTAGAATGGTTTTAGTCGATGTATTTAAAGAAGCGCAACATGCCGGCGAAGTTCCACCAGGATACAACCCCGCACAAGCAACAAAGTTGCCAATGAATAGAATTAAGCGCCAGCGATTAGACTTTGATGAATGGCTGGTGATCTTTAATGAGGCTGAAAAAACGCAACGTTATTTGCAAAATGCAATGCTATTAGCGGTCATAACTGGCCAGCGTTTGGGTGATATTGCAAAAATGAGGTTTGATGATGTCTGGGATGACCATTTACATATTATTCAAGAAAAAACAGGCTCTAAAATTGCAATTCCCCTCTCATTACATTGTGAAAAATTGGGATACTCATTAAGAGATGTTATTGCTCGATGCCGGGATCTAATCGTTAGCCCTTATATACTTCATTATCACCACACGACCTCACAGGCTAAACGTGGCGGACAAGTTTCAAGTAATGCAATCACAACATTATTTCAGAGAATTAGGGATCAGACTGATTTGAAGTGGGAAGATGGAACCCCGCCAAGTTTTCATGAACAACGTTCTTTATCGGAAAGGTTATATAGAGATCAAGGCATCGATACTAAAACATTATTGGGACATAAGAGCCAAGCAATGACCGATAAATATCATGACGACAGAGGAAAGAATTGGCAGGTTTTAGCTATAAAATAACGATTATTTTGTAGCTTGTTTTGCAGAAGAGTTTTGCAGGAGTTTTGCAGAAGAATTTTTTAGGCAAAATAAAACGGGAGTGTTTAGGCTCCCGTTATTAATCACATCACGTAATAAATTACATGTGTTTAATGATTGCGTCGCCGAATTCGCTACATTTCAGTAATTTAGCGCCATCCATCAGACGTTCGAAGTCATAGGTTACAGTCTTAGCTTCGATTGCGCCTTCCATACCTTTAACGATTAGGTCAGCGGCTTCTGTCCAGCCCATGTGACGTAACATCATCTCTGCGGAAAGAATAATTGAACCTGGGTTCACTTTATCCTGACCTGCATACTTAGGTGCTGTACCATGTGTTGCTTCAAACAGTGCACATTCTGAACCAATGTTTGCACCTGGAGCGATACCGATACCACCAACTTGTGCCGCCAATGCATCAGAAATATAGTCACCATTTAGGTTCATACATGCGATAACATCATATTCCGCTGGGCGCAGAAGAATTTGTTGTAAGAACGCATCAGCAATCACATCTTTGATAATGATGTCTTTGCCATTTTTTGGATTCTTAATTTTCACCCATGGGCCGCCATCAAGTAGCTCACCACCGAACTCTTCTAATGCCAGTTGGTAACCCCAATCTTTAAAGGCACCTTCAGTGAACTTCATAATGTTGCCTTTATGAACCAAAGTCACTGAATCACGACCGTTATCGATAGCATATTCAATCGCAGCACGAACTAGACGTTTTGTTCCTTCTTCTGAGCAAGGTTTAACGCCAATACCACAATTTTCTGGGAAACGGATCTTAGTTACACCCATTTCATTTTTCAGGAAATTAATGACTTTATCTGCTTCTGCGCTACCTGCTTTCCATTCAATACCCGCATAGATATCTTCTGAGTTTTCGCGGAAGATAACCATATCAGTGAGTTCAGGTTGCTTAACAGGACTTGGCGTACCTTTATAGTAACGCACAGGGCGTAGACAGATATAGAGGTCGAGTTGTTGACGTAGCGCTACGTTCAAAGAACGAATACCACCGCCAACTGGGGTTGTCAGAGGGCCTTTAATTGAAACACGGTAATCACGGATTAAATCGAGAGTTTCTTGCGGTAACCAAACATCTTTACCATAAACTTGAGTAGATTTTTCGCCGGTATAGATTTCCATCCAAGAAATCTTGCGCTCGCCGTTGTAGGCTTTTTTAACTGCTGCATCAACCACTTTCAACATCGCTGGCGTCACATCAACACCAATACCATCACCTTCGATGTAAGGAATGATCGGGTTGTTCGGAACATTCAGTTTGCCTTTAGCATCAATGGTAATTTTAGCGCCTTCTGCCGGAACTACTACTTTGCTTTCCATTAACCTCTCCTTTCACTTGCGCATTTGCTTGTTAATTTTTTGTAAGAGACCTGTCAATACTACTTCAAACTTTCTCTAACGCCAATGGTTAGTCGTTCAAGGTTTTATGCGGATCGCATTAAACGTACTGACTGACTCACATTTTTTGTTGATTTAGTTAACACATTTCCCATTAAATCAACAAGGTACGATAAAAGCCTAATCTTAAAGAAATTACGTAACCAAGATGTTGCTTCGATGATTTAGTGAATAAATGAATAGTTGTTGAAAAAAGAGACTATTTGCAGTTTATCTTAAATGCTATTAAGAAAAATTCGTTTTGCTCACATAAACTAGGTTTATTAAAGCAATTTATCATTGTAAATTAATAGGTTTTAACAGATTTAATGATTTTAAAGTTTTTTATTATATTATTTGTTTTTTTTAATTAATAACCACTGATAAAAATAATCTCTATTATTCTTCTATTAAGTTTATCAATAAGATAAGCTCATGCGCCTTAGATGTATAAAATTAACATCTCTAGATAGAGATACAACTTTAAATATAAAAATTATTCTCAAGCTTAATAAATAATAAACTATCTCCGTCTCCTTATACTTTTATATCTTTCATTTTGAACTTTTTTAAATGCCCTCTTTAAATGACATTTTTTATCTTCTCTTTGTGATTGACAATAAACCTCATCTCCCTCCTTGCTCTTTTGTGTCATTTTTCTTAAAAATCAACTACACTGAAAGCTCAGCCAACATTTTGTTGGCCTGTTTTTATCAATATTTAGTTAATCTGTTAAAATGGATTCTCATGTCTACATCGAATTATAAAGCTAGACCACCAGCCAGTAAGAAAGCGCCGCGCAAGTTTGGGTCAAAAGCCACCTCTGAGCATTTTCGTTCTTCATTGTCATCTCGGACTCAATCTAAGCCCCTTACGTCGCGTAAAGTGATCTTATTTAATAAACCTTTCGATGTATTACCGCAGTTTACCGATGAGCAAGGCCGAGATACCCTAAAAAAATATATTCCAATAACCGATGTTTATGCGGCTGGCAGGTTAGATCGTGACAGCGAAGGATTACTCATTTTGACTAATGATGGGAAATTACAAGCGCGTTTAACACAACCGCAAAAAAACACTAATAAAGTCTATTATGCGCAAGTTGAAGGTATCCCTGATGACGCGGCTCTTGTGAAATTTCGCCAAGGTCTGACTCTTAAAGATGGTCCGACACGCCCTGCTGGTATAGAACGAGTCAATGAACCTGATTGGTTATGGCCGAGAACCCCACCAATTCGTGAACGTAAGAACATCCCGACTAGCTGGCTAAAAATCACACTTAGTGAAGGAAGAAATCGTCAAGTTAGGCGCATGACGGCGCATATTGGTTATCCGACTTTGCGGCTAATTCGCTATCAAATTGGTGAGTATACTCTTAATAATTTAGCACCTGGTGAATGGAAGGAGATCACTCTTGTTTAAACCTCATGTTACTGTCGCAACGATTGTCCATGCGAAGGATAAGTTTTTGGTTGTTGAAGAATGGGTTAATGGCAAACCGACGTGGAACCAACCCGCAGGTCACCTAGAAGCAGATGAAACACTATTAGCCGCTGCTGAACGTGAATTATTCGAAGAAACGGGCATTAAAGGGCGACCGCAAAAACTGCTTAAAATTCACCAATGGATAGCTCCCGATAACACCCCCTTTATTCGCTTTCTCTTTGCATTGGAACTGCCTGAGCGTTGTGATACCCAGCCACAAGATAGCGATATCACTTGCTGCCATTGGGTGAGCGCGCAGGATATTTTGAACAGTGATTGCTTGCGTTCACCGCTTGTCGCCGAAAGCATACGTTGTTTTCTCGAAGGCACTCAATATCCACTTGATGTGTTATCCGCATTTGGGGAGCACTTTGGCTGATTCATGTTGTGTCACAACAAGGCTGGCTCTAAGCGCTAACAGATACTTATCGTTTGCGGGTATGCCAATACCCATTTCGAGCAGAAATCATGATTAGAATATTCCCCCTGCTAACGCTGGCGTAACAAGGGTACAACATGGTAAAGTATGGGGCTTAATTTTTCCGCAGTGAGAGTATTCCATGTCAGATAACAGCCAAAAAAAAGTCATCGTCGGTATGTCCGGAGGTGTAGACTCATCCGTTTCAGCTTATTTGCTTCAACAGCAAGGGTATCAGGTTGTTGGTCTGTTCATGAAAAACTGGGAAGAGGATGATGACGAAGAGTATTGTTCCGCCGCGACCGATCTTGCTGATGCACAATCTGTTTGCGATAAATTAGGCATTGAACTTCATACCATTAATTTTGCAGCAGAATATTGGGATAATGTGTTTGAACACTTTTTGTCCGAGTACAAAGCAGGCCGTACGCCAAATCCTGATATTTTGTGTAACAAAGAGATCAAATTCAAAGCCTTCCTTGAATTTGCCGCAGAAGATCTCGGTGCCGACTATATCGCAACGGGCCATTATGTGCGCCGCCGCGATGTGAATGGTAAAAGCCAATTGCTTCGAGGCTTAGATAACAATAAAGACCAAAGCTATTTTCTCTATACCCTCAGCTATGCGCAAATTGCTAAAAGCCTATTCCCTGTTGGTGAATTAGAGAAACCAGAAGTCCGCCGTATTGCAGAAGAAGTCGGTTTAGTCACCGCAAAGAAAAAAGACTCTACGGGGATTTGCTTTATTGGTGAGCGTAAATTCCGTGATTTCCTTGGGCGCTATTTACCTGCACAACCAGGCCCTATTGTGACCGTTGATGGTGAAACCATTGGTCAACACGAAGGTTTGATGTACCACACGCTAGGCCAACGTAAAGGGCTGGGTATTGGTGGTATGAAAGAAGGCTCGGATGAACCTTGGTACGTTGTCGATAAAGACGTTGAAAATAATCGCCTAATTGTTGCACAAGGGCATGAACATCCTCGTCTGATGTCAACAGGTTTGATCGCCCAACAATTAGATTGGGTCGACAGAGAGCCTTTAACACAAACATTACGTTGTGCTGTCAAAACCCGCTATCGTCAAGCTGACATCCCCTGTACTGTCACGCCACTTAATGACGGGAAAGTTGAAGTTATTTTTGATTACCCTGTTGCAGCAGTGACTCCAGGTCAATCAGCCGTATTTTACCTTGATGAAGTGTGTCTAGGTGGCGGTATTATCGAATCTCGTATTCAGGAGTAGTTGTGGCTAAAAATTATCGCGATATTACACTTGCGCTCGCGGGCATCTGCCAAGCCAGTTACATGGTTCAAAAACTTGCACAAGAAGGTAGTTGTAACGACCATGATCTTGAAGTCATGGTCAATAGCTTAACCAACATGAATCCATCTTCCACCATCGATGTTTATGGGAATGACCCTGTCAACCTAAAAACAGGTCTTGGTGCGATGCTTGGCATGCTATCTGGCGGCAATAACGCAAGCGCATTATCCGCTGAAGTGACCCGCTATATGCTCAGTATTATCGTACTAGAACGCCGCCTCAATAAGAATCAACAAGCTATGGATAAGCTCGGGCAACGAATCGAACAGTTTGAGCGTCAAGCAAGCTATTTTGACCCTATGTCTGACGGTGTTTTTAACGCATTAGCGGGGATCTACGTGGATGTAATTAGTCCACTAGGCCCTCGGATTCAAGTGACTGGCTCCCCTGATATTTTAAAAAATTCACTGGTTCAAGCGAAAGTCAGAACACTTTTGCTCAGTGGTATCCGTAGTGCTGTACTCTGGCAGCAAGTTGGGGGAAGTCGTCTGCAATTAATGTTTTCCCGAAGCCGTCTGAGTAATCAGGCGAAAGAAATTCTGTCTCACTTTTAAAATTTGGAGTTGCTACCAATGGAATTATCCTCACTGACCGCTGTATCCCCGATTGACGGCCGTTACGGTGATAAAGTCAGCGCACTACGCACTATTTTTAGTGAGTTTGGCTTACTGAAATTTCGCGTGCAAGTTGAAGTTCGCTGGCTACAAAAACTGGCGGCAACCGCTCAAATCAAAGAAGTTCCATCATTTGATGATGACGCAAACGCTTACCTAGATGCAATTGTTGCGAACTTCAGCGAAAAAGATGCTATGCGCATTAAAGAGATCGAGCGTACAACTAACCATGATGTGAAAGCCGTCGAGTACTTTCTAAAAGAAAAAGTGGCGCAGGTACCTGCATTACACGCTGTTTCTGAATTTATTCACTTTGCCTGTACTTCTGAAGACATTAACAACTTATCTCATGCGCTGATGCTAAAAACAGCGCGAGAAGAAGTGCTACTGCCACAATGGCGTCAAATTATTGACAAAGTTAAAGCAATGGCTCAGGAATATCGTCACCTACCTTTGCTGTCACGTACCCATGGTCAACCGGCAACACCGTCAACAATCGGTAAAGAGTTTGCGAACGTTGCTTACCGTATGGAGCGCCAATACCATCAGTTAGAGCAAGTTGAGATCTTAGGTAAAATTAATGGTGCGGTTGGTAACTATAATGCGCATATCGCAGCTTACCCAGAAGTTAACTGGCACGAGTTTAGCGAAACATTTGTCACTTCTTTAGGTATTACTTGGAACCCATTCACCACGCAAATCGAGCCGCATGATTATATTGCCGAGCTGTTCGATTGTGTCGCACGCTTTAATACCATTGTGTTAGATTTTGACCGTGATATCTGGGGCTACATTGCACTGAATCACTTCAAACAAAAAACCATTGCTGGTGAAATTGGTTCTTCAACCATGCCACATAAGGTTAACCCTATTGATTTTGAGAACTCAGAGGGTAACTTAGGTTTAGCGAATGCAGTATTGGGCCATTTAGCGAGCAAACTGCCGGTTTCACGTTGGCAACGTGACCTGACTGACTCGACTGTATTGCGTAATCTGGGGGTTGGTCTTGGCTATTCGCTAATCGCTTATCAATCTACCCTAAAAGGTTTAAATAAATTAGAAGTTAATGAGCAACACCTGCTCGATGAATTAGACCAAAACTGGGAAGTACTTGCTGAGCCTATTCAGACCGTTATGCGCCGTTATGGCATTGAAAAACCTTATGAGAAGCTTAAAGAGCTTACTCGCGGTAAACGCGTCACGGCTGAAGGCATGCAGCAATTTATCGACGGACTTGCCCTTCCAGAAGAAGAAAAAACGCGCTTGAAAGGGATGACGCCAGCTAATTACATTGGTTACGCTGTCACTTTTATTGATGAGTTAAAATAATTTTCACCTTTTTAAGTCCTCTCTCTAAGCAAAAGTAGGCAGGAAATATCCCGCCTACTTTTACTGTTTCTGCCCATATCTTGGGTTTGTTTGCCTTTGGTTTACTTAATCACTTGTTGTAAAGCGCTTATCTTTTTACCATAGAGCTTCTAATGCTATTCTTGTTGCAATAATATCGAGCAATTCTCTCTTTTTAATGTGAGGTTTTAGATGCGTATTCTTATCGTTGAAGACAATGCTCTTCTTCGTCACCACCTAACGGTTCAACTCAAAGAGCTTGGTCATCAAGTCGATGCAGCCGAAGACGCTAAAGAAGCTGACTATTTTTTACGTGAAAGCTGTCCCGATATTGCGATGGTCGACCTAGGGTTACCTGATGAAGATGGTTTATCTATGATCAAGCGCTGGCGCAGTACACAAATCAACATTCCTGTACTGGTACTAACTGCACGTGAAAGTTGGCAAGAAAAGGTCCAAGCGCTCAATAGTGGTGCAGATGATTATGTTACTAAGCCTTTTCATCTTGAAGAGCTGGTTGCACGTATGCAAGCTCTGATGCGCAGAAATAGTGGCCTCGCCTCTCAGGTATTAGAATTAGATGGCTTCGTCATTGATTTATCAAGAAAAGAGTTCACGGTAAATGGTGAACCCGTTAAATTAACCGCTTTTGAATACACGATTATTGAAACTTTGCTACGTAACAATGGGAAAGTGGTTAGCAAAGATTCGTTGATGCGCCAGCTCTACCCTGATGCTGAGCTACGTGAAAGCCATACAATTGATGTGTTAATGGGCCGTTTACGTAAAAAAATACAGCAGTTTCATGCTAATGACGTGATAGTGACTGTCCGTGGGCAAGGCTATCGTTTTGATGTGAATGGCTAATATGCGGCTAAAGAAATTTAAATTTAAGCCTTTATCCCTGAGGGCACGCTTTTTGTGTGCGACCTCAGCGGTGATCCTCGCCCTAACGCTCTCCTATGGTATTGTCGCCATATTAGGCTATTTAATTAGTTTTGATAAAACGACCTATACCTTGTTACGTAGTCAAAGCAATCTTATTTATAGTTTAGTGCAGTGGCAAAATAACAAAATTGATATTCGCGTACCGCCTAATTTCACCTTAAATAATCCAACGTTAATCATAATATACAATGAAAACGGGCAGGTTCTATGGCGCCAACGGGAAATGCCTAACGTCGAAAACCTCATTCGCCGTGATTGGTTAAAAAAAGAAGGGTTGTATGAAATTGACACTGATATCGGTGAAACTCGCCTGTTGTTACAAAACAACCCTGAATTTAACAGTAAACTTGATGATATGAACCATAATGACGAGCCGCTAACCCACTCAGTGTCCGTCAATCAATATGGTGCGACAGAAAATCTCCCACCGCTGACTATTGTGGTCGTTGATACATTGCCTCAGGACTTACAAAAAACGGGGTTAGTCTGGGAATGGTTTGGCTATGTACTGCTTGCTAATCTTATTTTAGTGATCCCTCTACTTTGGCTCGCCGCTTATTGGAGCTTGCGCCCCATTAAATCGCTCGTTTCACAAATTAGTAGCCTAGAAAAAGGTGAACGCGAGATGTTGGATGAAAATCCACCTTATGAGTTGCGTGGCTTGGTTCGAAACTTAAATAATTTGCTGACTAACGAGCGTAAGCGTTATAGCAAATATCGCACCACGCTTTCTGATTTAACCCATAGCCTAAAAACCCCTCTTGCCGTTTTACAGTCCACTTTGCGCTCACTAAGAACAGGTAAACAGATGACGATTGAGCAAGCAGAGCCTGTGATGCTTGAGCAAATTGGTCGTATTTCTCAACAAGTGGGTTATTACTTGCATCGGGCTTCTGCTCAAGGTGACAATAACCTTATGTTGCGCGAGATATCCTCAGTTCCCTCTTTGCTCGATAGTCTTGCTAGCGCCTTACATAAGGTTTATCAAAATAAAGGTGTCTCGATTACCGTTGATATTTCGCCTGAAGTGACTTGGCTAGGCCAGCCGAATGACTTTATGGAAGTGATGGGCAACATAATGGAAAACGCCTGTAAGTACTGCCTTGAGTTCGTCGAAGTGACCGCCCGTGTTGGGGATGACCATTTGGTGATCACTGTCGATGATGATGGCCCCGGTGTACCCGAAAGCCAACGTAACCTTATTTTTGCGCGGGGGCAACGTGTTGATACCTTAAGGCCCGGTCAAGGCCTTGGCTTATCTATCGCCGTTGAAATTATTGACCAATATGATGGCGATATTACGATCAGTGACAGCCCGCTCGGTGGTGCACGAGTGGAAGTAACTTTTCGTCGGCAAGAAATGAATCAAGATAATTAATCTGTGATCATCGCGCTTGTTTAACCCCTGCTATGGCGGCAAATTCAGGTATACTATCAATAGATATGTTAACGCAGGACAATAAGATGGATTATAAACTGAATCTTGACTGGCAGAGTTTTCTGGATAGTCATTGGCAGAAACGCCCTTTACTCATTAAAAATGGTTTTACACGTTTTATTGATCCTATCTCGCCTGATGAACTCGCGGGACTGGCGATGGAAGATGAGGTTGACAGCCGTTTAGTCAGCCATAAAGAAGGGTTATGGGAAGTTGCTCATGGTCCTTTTGAAAGTTATGACCACTTAGGCGAAGAGAATTGGTCTATCCTAGTACAAGCCGTTGACCATTGGCATCATCCCAGCGCGGCGTTGATGAAACCCTTTAGAGTCTTGTCTGACTGGCGAATGGATGACTTAATGATCTCCTACTCTGTTCCTGGCGGCGGTGTCGGCCCACATTTAGACCAATATGATGTTTTTATCATTCAAGGTGAAGGTCGTAGGCGTTGGCGCGTTGGTGAAAAAGTGCCGATGAAACAACACTGCCCTCACCCTGATCTTCTGCAAGTGCAACCATTCGATGCCATTATTGATGAAGAGATGGAGCCGGGGGATATTCTGTATATTCCACCTGGGTTCCCACATGAAGGTTACGCCATTGAGCCTTCTCTCAACTACTCTGTTGGCTTCCGTGCACCGAATACCCGTGAGCTTATTAGTAGCTTTGCGGATTATTTGATTTCCAATGATTTGGGGAGCTACCGCTATAGTGACCCTGACCTCTCATTCCGAGATAACCCAGCTGAAATCTTGCAGGGCGAACAAATCAAGTTACGTGAAATGATGGAGTCCATGCTCCACGACCCTGAGCTTTTCCGTAAATGGCTCGGTGAATTTATTTCACAATCACGCCATGAGCTAGACCTTGCACCGCCAGAGCCGCCTTATGAGCAAGATGAGGTGTACGATCTGCTTAAAACACAGCAAGAGACCTTGTATAAACTCAATGGCCTCAGGGCATTACGTGTCGGCGATCAATTCTTTGTTAATGGTGAATGCTTAGAAACGACTTGTTATGCTGCGGCAGATAGCCTATGCCGTTATGACGCGGTGAATGCTCAGCAGCTTGGTGATGCAATTGATGACGTGAATTTCATTGCGTTAATGACTGCGCTCATCAATAGTGGTTATTGGTACTTTGATGACTAATCAATAATATCATTCTGCACCTTATGGTGAATTCATAAGGTGCAGACTCTTAGCCTACGCCTACGGTTTAATTGCGCGCACGTTCAGCCGTCAACTCAACAATACGCATTATCACGCTTACAGCCTGCTCCATACCCTCTTGGGTAATAAATTCATGCTTACTATGAAAGTTATAGCCACCCGTAAAAATATTCGGGCAAGGTAGGCCTCGGTATGACAGTTGAGCGCCATCGGTTCCACCACGAATCGGCTTCACGATAGGTTCAATACCGCAATCTCTCATGGCTTGGTGAGCTATTTCAATAACATGTGGATGTTTCATTACCTCTTTATGCATATTGTAATAGCTATCATCGATAGTCAGTTCAATGTAGCAGCTTGGGTGTAATCCCTGCCCTACTTTTTCTGCAATACGGATAATATTTTTCTTACGCTCTTCAAATTTTTGGCTATCAAAGTCACGAATAATATAGTTCATTTCTGTTTTTTCAACTGTCCCCTTCATGGAGTTCAGGTGATAAAAACCTTCGTAACCATCGGTATTTTCCGGTGTTTCTTCTCTCGGTAATTCAGCGTGAATACGGTTTGCCAGTGTTAACGCATTCACCATCACCCCTTTTGCCGTACCTGGGTGTACATTATTACCCACGATTTTTATCGCTACATTCGCGGCATTAAAGTTTTCATACTCGAGTTCACCGACCGCCCCCCCATCAACGGTATAAGCCCAGCGTGCGTCAAAGACATTTAAATCAATATATTGAGCACCACGCCCTATCTCTTCATCAGGAGTAAAGGCAAGACAAATTTTACCATGTGGCACATTATTGGCCTTTAAACGCACAAATGCGGTTATTATCTCTGCTATACCTGCTTTATCATCCGCACCAAGTAAGGTTTTACCATCTGTCATGATCAATGTTTTGCCGATCATCTCATGCAATACAGGAAACATCACTGGAGATAGCACCTCATCACCAATGCCTAAAGCAATATCACCACCTCGATAATTTTCTAAAATCTGGGGGGAAACATGTTTACCAGAGCAATCCGGGGAAGTGTCTAAATGTGAAATAAAACCAATAGTAGGAACATCCCAATCAACATTCGCAGATAAACAAGCGGTCACACACCCCTGTTCTGAAAGAGCGACATCTTCAAAACCGAGCTCTCTTAGTTCCTTGACCAGTGCACGAGCAAATTTTAGCTGGCCTGTGCTACTAGGTATTGTTTTAGCATTTAATTTTGATTGTGTATCAAAAGCAGTATATTCAAAAAACCGCTCTAAAAGTTTGTCCATACGTAATTCCCCCAAGTATCAATAAGATTATTATGAGAAAGAACGTATGAACAATTCTTGTTTTAAATCACCTTTGGGGCTAATGGTGGCTTATTTCCGATAAAATAATACTGATAAGATAAATCGAGTACCACTTATTGATAAGTTTTGTCGCCTTATCAATATTTAATAAAATTTATCTTGTTATGGCTTATTGTTGATAAAGTTAGGTTTTATTTGCATTAGCTTCTACTTTCCATTGTGCCTTTTTGACATCAATAGCAACAGGTATTAAACGTATCTTCGCGAAGATATTCGCAATATTTTGTTGCTCTAAAAATGCACTATCACTCATACGAATAAAACCATAATTTGTGCGTTGTAACGCTTTTAACCATATTTTTTTATCGAGACCCGTTGATGCAGACAAAATTGCAGCCGTTGCTTGCGGGTTGGCATTTGCCCACTCACTTTGCTGGCTCAATTGCGTAATAATCGCTTCAGCGTATTGTGGTTGTTTTTCAGCAAACTGCCGACTAGCAAGGAAAAACGTATAGTGAGAAGCTAAATTTTCCCCATTCACAATTTCACGTACAGGCAAGCTTGTTTCAACTTCTGCTAAAAAAGGGTCCCAAATCGCCCATGCATCGACAGCACCTTGTTCAAAAGCCACTCTGGCATCTGATGGTGGTAAATAAACTGGCGTTATTTCGTTATATTTCAATCCGGCCCGCTGTAAGGCAGCAACTAGCAAATAGTTAACATCGGAGCCTTTATTTAAGGCAACCCGCTTGCCTTTTAAATCACTTACGGATTGAATGGGCGAGTTTTTAGGTACGACAATCGCTTCTGATTGAGGGTTACTGGGTGAATGGCCTAAATATACAAAATCTGCTTGAGCCGCCTGAGCAAATATTGGTGGTGCATCCCCTGTTGCCGCAAGGTCAATACTGCCAATATTTAAGCCTTCTAGCATTTGAGGGCCTGCTGGAAACTCAATCCAGCGAACATTCACATTATATTCTTTAAATACCGGCTCTAGCGTTCCTCGATATTTAAGCAATGCTAAAATATTCGCTTTCTGATACCCAATATTAATCACTTTCGTTTCTGAATAAGCAAAACTGGTAAAGGTATACATAACCCACAATACCATCAATAAAATAAACTTTTTCACCAAGGCTCTCCTAACACGCTAAATAGTGTTGCATTGCCAACAATAATTATTGGCAAGAATCGAATAAAATAGTGAGGCTATTACCCTACACTGCCTGCTTTGGTCGCATGTGGATACCGATCGTTTCACCAAGTGACCTAACGTGTTGCGGTGATAGCGCGGCCTCTTTATCCACTAACAGCGGCATCACTAATTCTGCAAATTGATGGGCTTCGTCTAAGTGTGGATACCCTGAAAAAATAAATTTGCTGATCCCAAGCGATTGGTACTCCCTGATACGTGCCACAACTTGCTGAGGATCGCCCACTAAAGCTGTACCAGCCCCAGAACGCACCAAGCCAATCCCCGCCCATAAATTAGGGGCAATGAAAAGGTTATCTTTTGAACCGCTGTGCAATGATTGCATGCGTTTTTGGCCGGCGGAGTCCATCCGAGAAAAGACCGATTGCGCCTTGGCAATTGTTTCATCATCAATGTGTGAAATAAGGCGGTTGGCGGCATCAATGGCCTCTTGCTCCGTCTCTCGCACAATCACATGCAACCGAATACCAAATTCCACATGATTCCCTTTAGCTTGAGCATGTCTTTTCACCGCATTAATTTTCTCACTAACCTCCGCAAGTGGCTCTCCCCATGTTAAATAGGTATCAATCTGTTCAGCGGCAATCTCCATTGCTTCTGGTGATGACCCGCCAAAATAGAGAGGAGGCCCGTATGGTTGTGCCGGAGGAAATAGCAAACTGGCATCTTCGACCTGTATATGTTCACCCTGATAATCAACCGCTTCCCCTCTCATAAGGCGTCTGTATATATCAAGGAACTCTTTAGTTACTTTATATCTGTCACTGTGATTTAAAAAAATACCATCGCCTCTGTTTTCAACAGGATCACCACCTGTCACCACATTGATTAACACACGACCATCAGAGAGCCTATCCAATGTTGATGTCATTCGAGCCGCCAATGTCGGTGACTGTAAGCCGGGTCTCACCGCGACTAAAAAGCGTAATTTTTGTGTGACTGAGAGTAAGGATGCCGCCGTTATCCACGGATCCTCACAACTTTTTCCTGTCGGGATCAGGACACCATGAAAACCAAGGCTATCGGCTGCAATCGCAATCTGCTGTAAATATTGGAGTGTGACTGCCCGACCACCTTTTTGAGTTCCTAAATAACGCCCTTCCCCTTGCGTTGGTAAAAACCAAAACAATTGCAGTTTTTGTTGTATCGTCATCTTGAGATTCCTTATTTTCAGTGATCAAGCAAACTTTCGCTCAGTCAACGCATTGAGTACTTGTGATTCCAAATCAATTAAAAAGGCATTGGTTAAGTTTCTGGGGTAGTTTTCGTTGATATTAATATCCAGATGCAGCATCCCTTCCTTTAGCATCAATACTCGCTCCGAGGTCCATACTGCTTCATGAATATCATGCGTGACCAAAACCACCGTAAATTGATACTGGTGCCATAATTTGATCAGCAGTTGTTGCATTTCCATACGTGTTAAGGCGTCCAATGCCCCAAAAGGCTCGTCGAGTAGTAACAAACGAGGCTGATGGATTAATGCTCTCGCTAAAGCGACTCGTTGTTTTTGTCCTCCTGAAAGTTCTTCTGGCCATTCACCCGCCTTGTCTGACAGACCCACGGAGGCTAGCACCTTAAGTGCCTCATTGTGCGACGTTCTGTTTAACCCGAGCGCCACATTTTCAATCACCGTTTTCCAAGGTAAGAGCCGAGGCTCCTGAAACATGATGCGAATATCCCCATGAAAATTGGATAAAGGCTGTTTTGCCACGGTGATCTCCCCTGATGTTGGCGAATCTAAATTAGCCAACAAACGTAATAAGGTACTTTTTCCGCAACCACTGTGCCCCACGATGGTCACGAATTGCCCAGCGGGGATAGCAAAATTGAGTGACCGTAAGACGTTATTTCCCCTAAAGCCTTTTATCACGCCCTCTAATTGAATTGGGATCCCCGTATTGGCTGCAAAACATTGTGTTTTCGTTATCATGCTGTGACCTCTTTTTTATGCCATTTGGGATGCCATTGAAGTAGAACCCTTTCGAGTAAATAAGTGAGTGTATCGGCTGTTTTTCCTAATAAGGCGTAAATAATTAAGGTGAAAACCACGATATCCGTTCTTAAAAACTCGCGAGCGTTCATCGCTAAGTAGCCGATCCCCGCATTAGCCGAAATCGTCTCTGCAACAATTAATGTCAGCCACATCAAGCCCAATGAAAAACGTACCCCTACAAATATTGCAGGTAGTGCTCCCGGAAAAATAACATGGCGAAATAGGCTATAACCGTGTAAACCATAGCTTTTTGCCATTTCAATTAATTTATGGTCGAGATGTTTAATACCATGCAACGTATTCAAATAAATTGGGAAAAAGGTTCCTAGTGCGACAAGAAATATTTTTGCCGATTCATCAATACCAAACCAAAGGATCACCAAGGGAATTAGTGCTAAATGGGGCACATTACGGATCATTTGAATGGAACTATCTAATAAGAGTTCACCTAATCGAGAAAGTCCTGTTATTAATCCCAATATTAATCCGATTGAGCTGCCAATAATAAATCCAATGCCCGCACGTAATGCACTAATTCCTAAGTTCTCCCAAAGTTCACCATTTTTTATAAGGTTCCACCCCGCACTAAAAACTTGTAGAGGCTCAGGTAATATTCGGCTCGAAAGCCAACCTGTACTGACTGAAAATTGCCAAACGATTAATAAACTCAGTGGCACTAACCAACTCAAAATAACAATACGTGAGTAGCCCATACTTAAAGCCTCATTTCATTGATTAATGGTAATTGAGTCTGATAGTTAATATGCTGAAAATAATTTTTATTTAACGTGTGATAAAAAGCCTGTAAATTACTATTTAGTCGCTCAATTATTTCTTGGGAAATAAGATATTGATGCGTATTTTCTGAATACTGAAAATGCTGGTCACTAGTATAGATGCCACTAATAATCTCTTCTGCTTTCAATGCGGTAAGTAATGGTTTAAAGGCATAATCTAATGCTAGCTGATGATGTTCACTCCCCCCTGTCATGATGGGTAATACTGTTTTATGTAATAAAGAGCGTTGAGGTAATAGGTCTATCACGGCTTTAAGTACGCCGCTGTATGAGGATTGGTAAACCGGCGACGCAATAATAATACCGTCAGCTTCTTTGACTTGTTGGATAAATTTTTGAATTTGTGCATGTTGATATTTACCCTGTAACAGCACACTCGCATCAAATTCATTCACACTTATCCGTTGAATTATCAAATTAAACTGACTCAGCCATTGTTGAGCATAATCAAGCAATGCTGATGAACGCGACTTTAGCGCGGGGCTACCTGAAATGATTAAGACATTCATATTTATCTCGCATTAAGAACTAACCGTCCTTAATCTTTATCGAGTTACTCTGATAAACAGAAATAATTATTTGTTCTTAGTCAGAACATATTTATCATAAGCATATTTATTTATATCTAATAACAAATAATAAATTCCATAAAATAAATCGCCTAACCCTATTTTTGATAGCAGCATTCAACAAAATAAAACTATTTTTATACTTATTATTATCCAGTTATCAAGGGATTATTATTTTTTAGTCAACTGTTTAACTTTGCCTATTATTTATTTTAGCCATCGCTGAATTAAAGCTTATACTTCCCAATAGCATTATTTTTATTCCTCTATTATTATCTATGCAAAGCAAACCATCGCGACGGTATCTATTTCATTCAGCTTAAAATAAAGAGAATATCGATGACAAAAAAATTTTTAGTTTATGGTGTCAGTAAAGGGTTGGGAAAAGCATTAATTGAAGGTATTCCTACCGCACAAGATACTATTTATGGCGTTTCTCGCTCTATGCCTTCTTTCTCCAATAACAATTTTCATTGGATCCAAGCTGATTTATCGGAAACGAATTCTGTACAAACCGTAAAGAGCACCCTGCAAGATAGCCCGATTGACTGCCTAATTTATAATGTCGGCATTTGGGAAAAATATGCGTTCACCGACGATTATCGATTTGAATCAACGGATGATGTTGAACTGCTCACGATGATCCAAACCAATATCAGTGCCTGTATCTTGCACCTCAAGGCAATGTTGCCTAATTTACGACTTGGCCAAAATAGCAAAATCATCTTAATTGGCTCAACGTGGGGATTAGATAACCATAACGGTCATGAAGTGGCTTTTTCTGCCTCAAAGTATGCACTACGCGGTATTGTTCACTCGCTAAGGGAGACATTACGCCAAGATAAAATAGCTATTTCTGTGATTAATCTCGGTTATTTAGCAACGGAATACCCTCTATCAGTGCCTGTCGATGACGTTATTTCACGCACTGAAGGTGCATTAATCCCCTTGCAAGACGTCCTTAATGCCGTCAAGTTTATTTTAAGTACGAGTAACGCAACTTGTGTAAAAGAGATTACGATGCCTGCTATGTTAGATGAAAACGTCTAACATCACGCCATGCAAGAAAGTGATATGATGAAGGGGTTTTACCCCCCTTCATTAAATCGCGTGTTAAATCTTGCTTTCACTCGCCATCGTCAGTTCGGCAATAAGATGCTTCACATAATCAACCACGACCTCACTAGCCAAACCATAATGTTTTTCTTCAAATTCACTCTCAACCTGACTTGGCTCTAAATTTAGCTCGACAGTATGTGCACCATTTAGCCTTGCCTCATGCACAAAACCTGCCGCAGGATAGACGTGACCAGACGTGCCAATTGCGATAAAGAGTGTCGCATTCTCAATAGCCTGATAAATTTCATCCATACCTAATGGCATCTCACCAAACCAAACTATATGCGGCCTTAGCGGTTGAGGAAATTGGCAACAATGGCAGCGTTCATCTGTGGATAAATCCTCTTTCCACTCTAATACCTGATTTGACCAACTACACCGGACTTTTAATAACTCACCGTGCATATGAATAATACGCTTACTACCCGCACGCTCATGTAAATTGTCGATATTTTGAGTCACTAGCAGAAAATTATCCCCTAACAAATCTTCTAATTGCGCTAAAGCATAATGTGCAGGGTTTGGTTTAATATTCTCTTGTTGGAGTTGGCGGCGGCGTTCATTATAAAAACGCTGCACTAATTGTGGGTCACGAGCAAACCCTTCCGGTGTTGCCACATCTTCAACGCGGTGTTCTTCCCATAAACCATCCGAAGAACGAAAAGTTTGAATGCCTGATTCAGCAGAAATACCCGCCCCAGTTAGTACGACGACTTTCACATTTTTCATATTGGTTATTCTATTTTCACTGTAAAAAAAACGATCGCGAGCTCGTTGACGACGTAACATTTTAATTTTTTTAAGTTTCTTTAGCCTATGACGAAATCGCAACATCAATAAATACCTTTTTCTTCCATGTTGTTATCGCCGCGAGTTTTATACCTTACTCGCAATGATCATAATCGTTACCCAAACCTAATTCGAATGTCAGTATAACGCAACAAATAACAAAAGGAATTGTGAGGCTAAATGTTTATCTATCACTTATCTTAAACGCCACTAAACCATAATAATACGTTTTTCTCAGTGATTATATCTTCATAACCAAACTAAATATCGCAGTCTGAATTTAGACTCGCTAAAATAGACGAGTTTACTTTTAACACGATTAATTCATCACACAGTAAAAGGTTTATATGGAAAAATTGTTTGAAAAGACGCTGTATGCATCACGTTGGTTACTTGCCCCTATCTACTTTGGCCTATCACTGACTCTATTTGCATTAACGATTAAGTTCTTTCAAGAACTATGGCATGTGATCCCCAATATTTTCTCAATCCCTGAGGCAGATTTAATTCTGATACTATTATCATTAATTGATATGGCGTTAGTCGGTGGTTTACTCGTAATGGTGATGTTTTCAGGCTATGAGAACTTTGTTTCCCAGCTCAATATCCCTGAGAATAGCGAAAAATTGGGTTGGTTAGGTAAGATGGATGCAACCTCATTAAAAAATAAAGTAGCAGCTTCTATCGTAGCCATTTCATCAATCCATTTGTTAAAAGTTTTTATGAACTCACAGAATATCCCTGATAACAAATTAATGTGGTATGTCATTATCCATTTAACATTTGTTTTATCCGCATTTGTGATGGGTTACCTTGATCAATCTATTATGAAAAAAAGCAAATAGCACATCTAAATCGGAGGGAAAGACTATTTTTCCCTCTTTTTATAAGTTGTACTCTTTCGCATTTAAATACCTGCATTGTTCCACAGCTTAGAAGAAAATACCTTGCCCCATAAATAAAACTAGGAATTACCATGAGTGAACATTTTGTTGGTCAATATGAAGCCGAAATTAAATTTAGATTGCCTGACCCAAACCGTTTTTTACAACGGATCATGGCTGATGGCGCTGAAGTCTTTACGGAAAATAATACGGAAAAAGATGACTTTTTTGATATGCCTGATGGTCAGCTTGCGCAGCAAGGAATAAGTCTGTCAGTCCGTGAAATGTTCCCTTCAGGCATTAAATTATGGATAGTCAAAGGCCCTGGCAGTTCAGAATGTAAAGCGATTAATATTGAAGATTGTGCTCACGTCAAAAATATGCTGACAACACTTGGCTATCAATGCTATTTCGCCACCAGCAAACAACGTAGCATCTATTTTCTTGGCGATGTACATATCACTATTGATTATTTAGAGGGTATTGGCTGGTTTGCTGAATTTGCCATAATGACAGACACGCTTTCACTGCTCCCTCAGCTCACACAGCAGTTGATGTCTCTCGCTCAGCAATATGATTTCAATGACACATTGATAGAAACGCGCAGTTATAAGCAGATACAACTTGCGCGTCGCAATGGGGAGCAATAAAACAAGCTGGGTAACGATAGGCTACCCAGTTAGTTATCATTGACCACTCAGGATACGAGCTGGGTCAAGTTTACTTGCTCGGCGTGCAGGATACCAACTTGCCAACAAACTTAATACCACCGTTGTCAGCAACACATACACCACATCTAATAGGTGCAATTGAGAAGGAAGGAAGTCGATAAAATAGACATCGCCAGACAAGATAGGATGCCCGATAACATACTCAAGTCCTTTGATTATGGTGGTTAAATTTAATGAAACAACCACGCCAAGTATTGCCCCTATTAAGGAGCCAACGAGTCCACTTAGCAAACCATACCACAAAAAAATCGCCCGAATTTGCCTGTCTTTAGCACCAAGTGTCCGCAATACAGCAATATCACTACTCTTATCTTTGACCGCCATGACCAACGTAGACACGATATTAAAACAAGCAACCCCTATCACGAGGATCATAGCCAAGTACATGATACTACGTACCATCTGAATATCGTTATACATATAGCCGTAGTCGCCAATCCAACTTTTCACAACCACATGATGCATGGTTTTCAGGCCCGCATCATAAACAACTTTATCCGCATTAAATGGATTATCGGCTTTTATTTCAAACCCTGTAATGCCATCACCATAGCCTAAATACGCTTGCGCATCGGCAATAGGGATCAGCGCTAATTGGTGATCTAATAGCCCACTTAAACGAAAAACACCTGAAACTTGAACACGGATCCGTTTAGGTTGTTGGATTTTTAAACTCGCATCTGTATTGGGGATCATGATGGTTACCCAATCCCCAACTTTAACATTCAGTGAGTCAGCAACACCTTGCCCTAAAATAATCGATTGTTTCCCTGCTTTAAAATCTTTCCACGCATCATCGAGTACAAATTTAGGCAATGCACTGACTTCTGACTCGGTTTTCGGCGAAACCCCCATAACCTGTATTGCTTTGAGATTAGCTCCGCGCTCCAGCAAGCCAGTAAACCCAACATACGGACTCACTGCTTTAACCCCGGGAGTATTGCGGATCACATTCTCAGCATATTGCCAATCTTGATATGGGGCTTTCACCGCATAGATTTGCCCATGTGGCACCACCGATAAAACGCGATTTTCAAGTTCGCGCTCAAACCCATTCATGGCGCTCAAACCTATAATCAAGACGGCCACACCTAAAACAATACCAAGTGTTGAAACGATAGAAACCAGTGATACCATCCCTGTACGGCGGCGGCCACGGCTAAACCGTAACGCTGTAAGTAAAGTCAGCGGTAATCCAGACATTACACTGCCCCCAGTGTGATATCTTGTTGAAGGTGCCCGTCACGCATCTCAAGTTGGCGCGATAAACGATGCGCTAGCTTCATATCATGAGTCACCACCAAGAATGCGGTGCCTTGGGTTTTATTTAACTCACCGAGTAACTCAAAAATCGCATCTGCATTACGTAAATCAAGGTTCCCTGTTGGCTCATCCGCAAGTACCAATGCAGGCTGATTAACTAATGCTCGAGCAATCGCCACACGCTGCCGCTCACCACCAGAAAGCTCGGATGGCCTATGCCCTGAACGGTGGGCTAAGCCAACCGCATCCAGCATTTTAGTCGCTCTATCAAAGGCTTCTGATTTATTCATACCACCAATCAGTAATGGCATAGCCACATTTTCTAATGCCGTGAAATCAGGTAATAAGTGGTGAAACTGATAAATAAACCCCAAATCTTTGTTACGGATGGCGGCACGCTGATCCGATGAGAGGCGGTTAATATGTTGCCCCCGAAAAATCACCTCGCCTTCAGACGGGGTGTCAAGGCCACCTAATAGGTGCAGTAAGGTACTTTTCCCGGAGCCTGAACTACCAACAATTGCCATCATTTCGCTTTCATTAATCGAAAAACAGACATCTTTTAATACTTGCGTCGACAATGCGCCTTCCTGATAGACCTTGCTTAAATGTTCACAGATAAGAAGTGGTTGTTTATTCATAACGTAACGCCTCAGCAGGTTGCACAGCCGCCGCACGCCAAGAAGGATAAAGCGTCGCAAGCAGCGAAATGAGCATTGCGGATACCGCAATAATTAAAATACCATAAAAATCAAGCACAATGGGTAAGTGAACCCCTTTTGGCAACATGCCAAATAGCGGCATCAAGAAATTCAATTGGCTGGAAATTAACATACCAAGCAGTGAGCCTATTAATGCGCCAATGATCCCCGCACCTGCCCCTTGGATCATAAAAATCGCCAAAATGCGCCCACGCTTTAAACCTAACGTTTTTAAAATGGCCACCTCAGCTTGCTTTTCCATAACTAATAAAGAGAGTGAAGTAATAATATTGAAAGCAGCGACAGCAATGATGAGGCTGAGCAACAGACCCATCATATTTTTTTCCATTTTGACCGCTTGAAAAAACTCACCTTTGCGTTCACGCCAATCGGTCCAAATCAGTCCGTCAGGTAAATTTTGTTGGCTCAACGTATCGACCTTTAACGGTTCATTCAGAAATAACCGCCAGCCTGTAATATGCCCTGCGGGATAGCGCATCATCCTAGCAGCATCATTTTGCGCAACAATCAGTTCGCTGGCATCGGCCTCACCATTGGTTTGGAACACCCCTGCCACCGTGAATAAACGTTGGCTCGGAATACGCCCCATTGGCGTAAGCTGACTGACTCCAGGGATAATCAAACGAACTTCATCGCCACGCTTTAAACCTAAATTTTCCGCCAGCTTATTCCCCAAGAAGACACGATATTGCCCCTCGACTAATTCTGAGCGCTGCCCGTCAATCAAGTTATCTAATAGTGGTGATCGTTCGTCAGAAGTGATGCCAAGCATCATGCCTACCCCGACATTCGAGCGGCTTTGCAAAACAACATCCGACTGCACAAGCGGTGCAATATGAGAAACACCTTGCAGGCCCTGTAGATCTGCAATGGGGTACTTTTGTGGGTCAATATGCCCCGTTGCCGACGTTAAAACGGCCTGCGGCATATAAGAGAGTATGCTATCTTGTAACGATCGTTCGAATCCATTCATGACGGAGGTCACGGTGATCAATGCCGCAACCCCTAGCGTGATACCAATGGCTGATAAACTGGATACAAAACGGCCGAATTTGTCGACAGCTCGTCCGCGCATGTAACGCAGACCTATAAATATTGAGACAGATTGAGACATGAAATCTGTAACGCCCCTGTTGCCAAAGCGAAGTGTTCAGCGATAATAAAGGGTACGAATGATGAATGGAACCACCCGGCCCCGGTTTTGTGGATTTTTTTCTTATTGGCACGGCCTGTTTGTCTTACTTTCAGACAATTGTACGGGGTAAAACAGGTCGTTTAGCCATTATGCTTTGAGAAACCGAATATTTTTATGTCTTCAAAATTTCGTTATGAACTTCCTACACGCGGTGGTGATGTCCGTCATCTTGGATGCTTGATTGGGGCCGCGGGTGCACTTGAATGTGCAGAGATGATAGAGCGTCATCAAGGGCCTGTGGTCATTATCACAAGAGACATGCAAAACACCTTACGTCTCCGCGATGAAATTCAACAGTTTACGCAACTGCCAATTGAAACATTGTCCGACTGGGAAACCTTGCCTTACGATAACTTTTCACCACATCAAGAAATTATCTCACACCGTTTATCAACACTGTATCGCTTACCTACTATGCAAAAAGGGGTTTTGATCCTTCCGGTCAACACCTTAATGCAGAAGGTTTGCCCATCTGAATTTCTGGCTAGCCATGCACTTGTGATGGCTAAAGGTGACAAACTTTCGCGCGATAACTTGCGCGACGAGCTAGATAAGGCAGGCTATCGCCATGTTGAACAAGTTTTGGAACACGGGGAATACGCTACACGTGGCGCATTATTAGACCTGTACCCAATGGGGAGCGCACTCCCTTACCGAATTGATTTCTTTGATGACGAAATTGATAGTCTGCGTACCTTTGATGTCGATAGCCAAAGAACGCTTGAAGAAGTTGAGAGCATCAACCTGTTGCCTGCACACGAGTTTCCAACAGACAAAGATGCCATCGAACGCTTCCGTAGCCAGTGGCGTGAACGATTCGAAGTCAGGCGTGACCCTGAACATATCTATCAACAAGTCAGCAAAAAAACACTTCCCACAGGGATTGAATACTGGCAACCGCTCTTTTTTAGTCAACCTTTGCCATCGCTATTTGACTATCTACCAACAAATACGCTGTTTATCTCACAGCACTACCAAGAAGCTGCCGAACGTTTCCAAAGTGATACCCAACAACGTTTCGAAAGCCGCGGTGTTGACCCGATGCGCCCCTTGTTGCCACCGACAGATTTATGGCTGACCGTCGAGCAACTCAATCAGGCATTAAAAAAATGGCCGCGAGTACAGCTGTCTGTTGAAAAATTAGCCGATAAGGCAGCTAACACTAATTTAGATTACCTACCGTTGCCAGATATCGGTACACAAGGGCAAAGTAAACAGCCGCTTGAAAAATTGCGTCAATTTGTTGAACATTTTGATGGCACCGTCATTTTCTCTGTTGAAAGTGAAGGCCGGCGCGAGACAGTCACTGAATTATTGGGAAGGATCAAAATTCGCCCTGAGACTATTAGTCACTACTCCAGCCCAGTAAGCAACCGTTTTGCCATCATGATCGGGGCTGCTGAACACGGTTTTATTCAATCAGTACAACACCGTGCGTTGATATGTGAAAGTGATTTATTAGGGGAACGTGTTGTTCGTCGCCGCACAGATAACCGCCGAACTATCAATACTGATACGCTGATCCGTAACTTAGCCGAACTACGTCCTGGGCAGCCAGTTGTTCATATTGAGCACGGAGTGGGTCGTTACCAAGGATTAACAACACTTGAAGCAGGTGGAATTAAAGCGGAATATTTGATTTTGACCTATGCGGGTAACGACAAGCTATATGTTCCTGTCTCATCCTTGCATCTTATCAGCCGTTACTCCGGTGGTGCAGATGAAAATGCCCCGTTACACCGCCTTGGTAGCGATAGTTGGGGGAAAGCGCGGCATAAAGCCGCAGAAAAAGTCCGTGATGTCGCGGCTGAACTACTTGATATCTATGCTCAGCGAGCCGCCAAACCCGGCTTTGCCTTTAAACATGACAAAGAGCAGTACCAAGAGTTTTGTCAAGGCTTCCCTTTTGAAACGACCCCCGATCAAGAGCAGGCAATTAATGCCGTGCTTAGCGATATGTGTCAACCTATCGCAATGGATCGCCTTGTGTGCGGTGATGTCGGTTTCGGTAAAACCGAAGTCGCTATGAGAGCAGCTTTCTTAGCCATCAATAATAATAAACAGGTTGCGGTGCTTGTGCCTACCACTTTGCTGGCTCAACAACATTTCGATAATTTCCGTGACCGTTTCGCAAATTGGCCGGTAAGAATTGAAATGCTCTCTCGTTTCAAAACCGCCAAAGAGCAGCAACAGATACTCGAAGAAACCGCTCAAGGGAAAGTCGATATTTTGATTGGTACCCACAAGTTACTGCAAAGTGACTTAGTGTGGCATGACTTAGGGTTGCTCGTGGTCGATGAAGAGCACCGTTTTGGTGTTCGTCATAAAGAGCGTATTAAGGCTATGCGTGCGGATGTGGATATTTTAACGCTCACCGCAACCCCTATCCCTCGTACACTCAATATGGCCATGAGTGGCATGCGGGATCTGTCGATTATCGCAACGCCTCCTGCTCGCCGTTTAGCCGTGAAAACCTTTGTACGCCAATATGATGACCTTGTGGTTCGTGAAGCCATTTTGCGTGAAACATTACGTGGAGGCCAAGTGTATTATCTCTACAACGATGTTGAAAATATTGAAAAAGCCAAAAAACGTCTGGAAGAATTAGTACCAGAAGCGCGCTTTGTGGTCGGTCATGGGCAAATGCGTGAGCGCGAACTGGAGCGTGTGATGACCGATTTCCACCATCAACGCTTCAATGTCCTGATTTGTACGACCATCATTGAAACGGGTATCGATATTCCAACAGCGAATACCATCATTATTGAACGTGCAGACCATTTTGGCTTAGCGCAGCTACACCAGCTACGAGGTCGTGTAGGCCGCTCTCATCATCAAGCCTATGCCTATTTATTAACGCCACATCCAAAAGCGATGACTGCTGACGCACATAAACGTTTAGAAGCTATCTCTTCCCTTGAAGATCTTGGTGCGGGATTTGCCCTTGCCACTCATGATTTGGAAATTCGGGGTGCGGGTGAATTGCTCGGTGAAGATCAAAGCGGGCAGATGACGACGATCGGGTTTACGCTGTATATGGAGTTACTGGAAAGCGCGGTAGAGGCATTAAAAGATGGGCGTGAGCCTTCATTAGAGGACTTAGTTAATCAGCAAACAGAAGTTGAACTGCGCATGCCCGTGCTGCTTCCCGATGATTACATTCATGATGTTAATATTCGTTTATCGTTCTATAAGCGTATCGCCAGTGCTCATAATGAAGATGAGTTAAATGATCTTCGTACTGAGCTGGTTGACCGTTTTGGCACATTACCCGATGCTGGACGTTTCTTACTTGCCAGCGCGGCTATCAGGCTAGAAGCGGAAAAATTAGGTATCAAGCGAATTGAAGCTCATGAGCAAGGTGGATTTATTGAATTTGGTGAAAAACATAAAGTCTCGCCAAACTTCTTAATCAGTCTATTACAAAATCAACCGAAAACCTTCCGCCTCGATGGTCCTGTAAGGTTGAAATTTGTGCATGACCTCAGCGAGCGCGTGACACGCATTGAGTTTATCAAACAGTTGTTGCGTGACTGTGCGGATAACTTACTAGAAGCATAATCTATGATGCGTTAGAACAAATGAAAAGCCCCAGCCACATAATAATGTTACTGGGGCTTTTCCGCTCATTTTTATTCAAAATAAGCGTAGGTGTTTTTTCCCGCATAAATCTCTACGGCATTATTCATATTCAGCGAGTTTCGGCTAGCTTCATCAAGTTTGACGCAATAAAACGGCACTAATGCATCAGTCTGGTTACGTGCCGCTTTACAAAGTTGACTACTAGAGGTACTTAAATCTAATCGCCCATTTTCATCAAGGGGGATAAATAGTCCTGGATCATAAACGGTGCGTACTTTGCCTAGGGTGTTACCAATACGGTATACCACATCATAACCCACAATAATTTGTTCTACTTTTTCTGTTACTATGCATTTACGATTGTCACGTTCAAGTAGTGATGATAAGGAGTCCTTTTGGAGTGCCTCAATCATAAATACCATCTTACATTCACTTTGAGCTGGGTGATAGCGCGATAGATATTCCTGATTAAATCCATCAAATATCCCCATAACTGAACAATTCTCCTGTTCAATCAGCCGATGCGATTTTATTGGCTCTATCGAAATTACCGTCGCCAACCGACTTTCATCCTTGGAGAAACGCAGCGAAGTTATTGATACAATAATAATAAGGCAAATAACTATTGCTGCTAATAACACCTTATATGTTAGCTTCATAGGCTGCCCTTATTAATGACAATGTTAGTGAATAGTCCCATTGTAACTTTTCGCTTTAATAATTCGATAGTTACTGGCAAAACAATCAAAAGATTTAGAGTTTTCTTAATCAAGAACAAGTCAATAAAAATTTAACTTACTCCTGTTGGTTGTTAAGTCAATAAATTAAATTTTAATCTATTTTCACATATTGATTACGATCAATTTTTGGTAATTATAATTATAAAAAAGTCTTTTTTACACTTATTTTAAGTAATAACACGAAGATATCTTTTTATTAATTTCTATCAATTTCCCCCTTTATTTTTTTATTTCTCATTCAATGAATGCAAACGACCTTTTTAATTTTCATCAGAGAACACGACTAGCATTTTTTATATTACCTTTTCTTGCCTACAGCTTTAACATGATTTCACCCCATTTCTATTTACCTAGCGGCAACGCCCATTGAGAGCGGTTTTAGGTGACACTATGAGGTTGATACTCGCATGACTCAACGGATACTTTTATAATTTTATATAAAACAAAAATTCCACATAATAGAAGGTAGCAACTGCCAATAATAAGTATATTAGCTTATAAGCTAATCCAGAATTTAATTAAAATGGCATATTTAAATTAATGCCGCTTCATATCAGGCATCTTTATAGTGTACCTCCTATAATGTATTTAATCGTTGGGGTCGCTCAAAATAGTTTATTCATAAATAATCAATCAATTGATTAAAGTTTATATTTAAAAATACTTATAAAAAAATCCCCGTTTAATGAAAAACGAGGATTTTTCCTATTTATTGCGACTGACTAAAACGTTAGTGAAGTTTTAATTTCGGACGAATAATGCGGTTAATACTTCCGACTAACATCATTAACCCTGTTTTCACATAGCCATGAAGCGCAATTTGGTGCATTCGATACAATGAGATATACACAAAACGTGCAATACGCCCTTCCACCATCATATCCCCACGCATCAAGTTACCCATTAAGCTACCCACGGTACTAAAACGCGATAAAGAGACTAAAGAGCCATGGTCTTTATAGATATAATCTTTTAGTGGCTTATCTTTTATCATCGCCAAAATATTATCATAACAGCGGCTCGCCATTTGGTGTGCAGATTGCGCTCTAGGTGGCACAAAACCACCGTCAGGCTTAGCGCATGAGGCACAGTCACCAATCGCAAAAATGGTATCATCGCGGGTTGTCTGTAATGTCGACTTAACGACCAACTGATTGATACGATTCGTTTCTAACCCCGCAATCTCTTTCATAAAATCAGGTGCCTTGATACCGGCTGCCCATACCATTAAGTCAGCACGAATTTTCTCACCCTCTTTTGTATTCAAGCCATCGTCATCAGCGCTGGTCACCATCGTTTTAGTTAGCACTTTTACGCCTAACTTATTTAACTCTTGATGTGCTGCCGCAGAAATACGTGGTGGTAATGCAGGCAGAATACGTTCACCGGCTTCGACTAATGTCACATTTAACGCGTCAGTATCTAATCCTTTAAATCCATAACTGGTTAGCTGCTCTACCGCGTTATACAACTCAGCCGACAACTCAACACCTGTAGCTCCAGCTCCAACAATCGCAATATTCACTTTCTCTTCTGCATTGTCGCGAACAGAATAACGTAAAAATAGATTAAGCATTTCATCGTGGAATCGATGGGCTTGTTGCGGATTATCTAAGAAAATACAATGCTCTTTAACACCCGGCGTACCAAAATCATTTGAAGTACTACCTAGTGCCATGACTAAAATGTCATAATCAATTTCACGCTCAGGAACCAATAACTCCGCGTTTTTATCCCGTAATTCACCCAAAATGATCTTTTTATTGTCACGATCGATTTGTGTCAAAGAGCCTAATTGGAAGTTAAATGCGTTGTGACGAGCATGGGCAAGATAGCTCAAGGCATCCACACCATCATCTAAAGAGCCTGTTGCTACTTCATGTAACAGAGGTTTCCATAAATGACTTGGATTACGATCCACTAAAGTGATTTCTGCACGTTTTTTACGCCCTAATTTACGACCTAGTCGTGTTGCTAGCTCTAAGCCACCAGCACCACCACCGACAATCACAATTTTTGGTTGAGAAAAGGCCATATTTCCCTCATTGCAAAATAAATTAATGTTATTTAAGTCTTATTCGAAATAAAAAAACTTAAATAACATTAATCACCACTTATAAGACCAAAAGTTTGTTGAGGATAACACGCTTGGTCATTTGGTCATACCAAATATTGATGTATATCAAATTAATTGATTAATATGACAGCGATCACAAAAAAGTGTGATTCATTAGCAAAATGAAACGAGTCAGCTTGCATAGATTGATATTAATCAATATTTGAGCCAATTTCCAATCTATTTGATAATGAGAATCAGTTATTATTGGTAGTCAATATATGTGGACTTAAGGGGGCCATGACAGCTTATTGTTCACTAAGGGCTTACAAAAAAAGCGGGATAGTGTAAATTTTGTAGAGAAAACAACCCATATTAGAGATCATCATTTGCCTATTTTTGGCTAGTTTCTCTGATAAATCTCTCGGTTTTTATCATTTCGGCGGTAAACGGCATCGTTCTTGTTGAAAGGCATAATTAATGAAATTTATTTTATATCAAATCATTACTAGCATTATATCGAGCATTATTTGTATCTATCATCTTGTTACACTCTATCTTGTCTTTTCCTCTTTGCCTTTTGAGCTGTCCAGTGGTTATTTTTTAATAACTAAAATAACGATAATATTTCTTTCATTATACGTGATCGTTATTAATGAAGTGGCGAGACGGAACAAACGCTGGGAGTTTTGTGTTAATTTATTTAAATATAAAAAACAAAATAATATTCAAAGAATTGATTTATTTATTCTTTTTTCATTTTCACTTGTCATCACCTACATCGTTACTCTACTGTTTAGTTTGCTACTCATCTTACTCATTCGCCTAAATCCAACCTTCTTGGAAAACCTCAATATTTGGATGTTACATATGACGATCACCGTCATTAAATATGCAACTTTATTGCTATGTTTAATCCCTTTATATAAAGCATTTATCGCCTATAAAAAGCAAAAAAACGATAAGTGAGACATTGTAGCGAAGAGATATCACTTTACCTCTTCGCACTTAAAAGCACGCTATGTCATCCCCATTAACTTTTTATACTGCTTGATCACTTAAATAAATCAATAACACAACTAAATTAAGTGACACTTTCTATTTACCAACGATTAATATTTCCCCAATCCGCTATAAATACCACTAACAAAACGGCTTTCATGATAACTTTTCAAACTTAAAATTCTCCTAAAGTGATAACTGCAACGCTTGATTCAGAATATTTACCTTTAGTTAGGTCATATAATAAAACTTAATAATAACTAAGCATTCTGATATAAGTGAAAAAAATGTCTGAGAACACAAGCAATCCTATTGATTTACTTATCAATAACCCGCAACCCTATGCGCCAGAAAGTATTGATGATGCGTTATTTTCAGCCGCAATGAAACAAGCTGATACCTGGCATTTAAACCGTAATGTTAATTATGCAAAGTTATGGGAAACAGAAGCCAACCCTCTGATCCCTATTAATTTGTTTAAAACCATGGATTTGGCGACAAATACCCAGCTTGATGGTATATGGTTAAATAGTTCAGGTACTGGGCAACATGGGAAAACACGCGTTTTCTTTGACAATCTCAGTTTAAAACGTATTGAAACGGCTATGGTGCAAATTTTTTTGCATAATCATTTGATTTCAACCACACCTTCTCGCTTTTTAATGTTATCTCCTGATCCCGCCACAGGTGAGCATGCAGGTTATGCCACTGCCTTTTTAAAGTTCACCCAATGTGCCCCAATACAAGAGCTTGTTTTTACTGTGTCAGAGCAAGGTCAATTTGATAGTGAGTTAGCGTGGTCTACACTCAAACGCTGGGCTAATGATCCTGCCCCTATCTATATTTTAGGCTTAACACTGTTTTTTGAATTTTTATGCCTAAAACGCCCTGAACCATTTACCTTGAAATCACCGATAAAAGGCTTAACCGGCGGTGGTTGGAAAGGGATGACAAAACAACTTGAACGCCCTGAGATTATTCAAGGTTTGCAACAAGTTTTACAAGCGCCTAGCGTCGATATTCGCGATATTTATGGTATGACTGAACATCCTCTTCACTACATTAGTTGTCCTGAAGGTCATTTTCATCTCCCTGCTTATTCACGTTTTTCAATCATGGCTGAAGATGGGAACCATGCACCAGAAAATAAAAATGGACTCATTGTACTTGAAAGCCCTCTGTTTGCCTCAATACCTTCACATCGCTTATTAACGCAAGATCTGGGTTGTTGGGGCAATAATTGTGCCTGTGGTCAACCGCTACCCTTCCTGCGCTATCTAGGACGAGCATCTACCCCAGAGGGCACCTGTGCGGCACAAGTAAAATGAAAAACTCACTACAAACGCGTGTAAATAAAATCAAACTGTGCCTAACAACTTTGCGTGAAGCTAATTGGTCGTTTTCGGAAGATGAAAATACGCAACAATTTTGTTTATCGCGTTTGGAGCGTCTGACTGAAAATCAGTTATTGGAACAAAAGATCCATCGTGAATTAGGTGGAAAATATTGGCATGCACCGAAGCGTTTGCTGATTATTGTTTCTGAAAAAGATCCATTAGGTACACTAGAAGCGCTATGTGCCGCTTACCTTATTGGCAGTAAAATTCGCCTGAAAGCCCGCATATCAATCAATTATTTGCAACAGGTTAAACGCATTCTGTCACTTGATGATGAGGAGTGTGAAATCATTGATTGGCAAAGTCATTTACAAAATGATCAGCAGATACTCTCTGGCGTCGATACGGTCTTACTCGCAGGGGGCGAGGCATTAATCCAACACTATCGTCAAATCACACCGCCACATATCAAATTGGTCGAACTAGGGCCAAAAATCAGTGCCATGGCAATCATTGGCAAGCAACTTCCTGCAATTGAATTGATTTTGTACGATATCGCCCTTTTTCATCAACAAGTCTGTAGCTCACCTCGATTCATTTTGTTGGATAACCCCTTAGCGGCAGAAGCGCTTTATCATCAACTGATAACCACACTTGATCACCTTCCCATTTTGTCTGACAACCTACGCTTACAAGGCATATCGCAATTTCGCGAACATCGGTTCACTTATTCGCTATCCGCTCCCGATAAGCCGAGTGTTTACAGTGAAAAAACAGGCTGGGGAGTCACTTATCAAACAGAGTTTGCCCCTCAAGCATGGTTAACTCAGGGCTTTCAACTCGTCGTTGCTTCTATCGAAGATAGCCTAAAACAAGCGCAAACACTTTGGCCTGGGCGCCTACAGACCCTTGGTTATTTTGGCGATTTAGATTCTTTGTCATTACAACAATACAGTTTTACCCGTTATTGCCCAATTGGTCGCATGCACCAGCGCCCTATTCATGCGCCGCATGATGGCTTTTTCATGCTATCTGCCCTCGTTAACTTTATCAGTAAGGAAGAAAATGGCGATAAATAACCGCAACCTATTAATTACTGGTGGAACTGGGTTTATTGGCTCTCATCTGCTGCATAAGCTTGCTGAACAAGGTCATAATTTAACTGTATTATCTCGAAATCCACAAAATCGTGTGATTCCCTATCGCCCCAAATTACCTGAAAAGGTGAACGTGGTGACTGGTGATATTTTGCAACCTCAAAGCTTAAAACAAGCATTGGCAGGGCAAGATGCCGTGATCCACCTTGCTGCGGATTACCGTGTCGGTTTAGCGCCAACCCGCCAAGCACGGCAGCATATGTATCAAACTAATGTCATCGGCACCTCAAACCTGTTAGCAGCGGCTCAAGATGCTGATATTTCAAAAATCGTTTATATGAGCTCAACCGCTGCTTTAGGCGAAACCCAAGGCGCATTACTTGATGAATCTCACCGGCACAATGGCATCTTTCGTAGTTATTACGAAGAAACAAAACATATTGCACACGAATTGGTTGTAAAACAGCAATGCCAAGGCGCTCCTATCAATATTGCCATCAGCGGTGGGGTATTTGGTTTAGGTGATAACAGCGTATTAGCCCAGACCGTAAACGCCTTTTTACTTGGAAAAATCCCTTTTCAAATCGCAACGACAAGCACATTTCAACTTTGTCATGTGTCACATGTTTGTGATGGACTCATCACACTACTATCACCGGAAATTGTTCGCCAAAACTATATCTTGGCTGGCGAGACTTTCTCTATGCCCGAACTTTTTCAGATGCTAAGCCATTTTTGTGACAGACCTTCTTTACCTGCCAAAAAGGCTTCTTCACTGAAAATACCTGCTTGGTTAATGGATAAACTCGCCAGCCTTGGGCTGACAATGCCGTTATCTTGCGAAGCGCTTCATATAATGGATGGCAGTTCCTACACTTATTCTTCCTATAAGGCCCAACAACAATTAGGTTGGAGTGCAGGCTATCCAAAAGAAGAGTTTATCGAATACGTATCACACCTCGCGACTCAATTGTCATCTGCTAAAAAGGATGTAGCATGAAAACCAAACATCTCTCATGCCAATGGGGGCACGTCACTCTATCCCTCGAATCAGCACAATTACTTTCCGTTAAAGGGAATAGCGATAATGCGGTTTTTTTTGGTCAAGGTTATGGCACCGCTAAACTACGTTTATGGCAACTCGATTTATCCCGCCGTGTCGCCAGTGGTCGCTTATCTGAAATTATGGGAAATGGGGCCTTACGTACCGATGTTTTTCAGCGACGATTAGGATTAGTGGAGCTGGCTGAGCGTGCGACAAACATTGATTGTGCCGCACCAACTCACTCTTGGCAGGCTATGCAATATCAACATATTCAAGCTTATACTGCCGGTATCAACCAAGCACTTAGTGAAATGAAAGTCTTACCCATCGAGTGCTTATTACTGCACTATCGTCCTGAAATTTTTTCAATCTCAGACAGTTATTTATTAGGACAACTGAAATATTTTATTAATTCCGCTTGGCAATATGAACTATTCCACACGCGCATAGCAAATCGATTGACGCCAAAACAGCATCAACAGTTATTGGCAACCTTTAGCCATGAAGGCCATCAAATTCCCCCACTACCACTAAATGAAAATGGGGATTGGCACCAAGAAGTGGTTAAGGCACTCAAAGATGGATTAAAAGGATTGCAGTATTTAGGGCTAGCTTCACCCGATACGGGCTCGAATGTCATTGCCATCAGTGGGTCATTAACCCAATCAGGAAAACCGCTATTGGCTACCGACCCTCATATGGGGCATGTGAATCCTAATTTTAATCTACTTTGCCGCCTTGAAAGTGATGAAGGACTCAATGTCGTCGGCTCTCATTTTCCAGGCTCTCCTGGCATTATCGTCGGTCGTAATAACCATGCTGCATGGGGAATGGTTGGTATCATGGCGGATAACCAAGACTTATTTTGGGGTAAGCTCGACCTTGAAAATGAGCAGGTTGAAACGGCATCAGGGAATCTGCCTTTAACTAAAAATATCCATGAAATCAAACTGAAAAATGGTAAATCACACAGTTTCACAACTTATAGCTTTGCTCAAGGGCGGTTAGTGTCAGAAAAAAATGGCTACGGTATGTTTTTACGTTGGCCTGCACTAGATGACCCAAGTGGTGACATTACCTTTTATCAGCTCGCCAAATGCCAAGATTGGCCTTCATTTAGAGATGCCCTTAAGCATGTAAAAAACTCACCAATGATGGTTGGCTATGCTGATATTCATGGGGATATTGGTCTGCAAACCATGGGATATATTCCAAAGCGTCATCAACAAATCGGTAGCTTGGTACTAAACCTAACAGAGCCACAGCACCAGTGGTTGGGTTATGTGCCTTTTGATGAATTACCTTGCGAACATAATCCTGAACGAGGCTATACTCTTTATGCCAATCAATATAGTGAGTCACTGTTTACGGGAAAAGTGGCTTTATCTAATCGCTGGCATCCCCCTAGCCGTTCACGGCGTATCGAGGCGTTGATCCAACACACCGACCAACACACCACCGAAACATTGACCGCTATTCAGGATGATAAAACAGATTATTTTGCCCAGCAGGCAAAACATTTTTTATTACCTTTCGTCCCTGAAGACAAGATGTTATCGCAGTGGGATGGTAACACAGAGAATATCCAAGCTTCGCGCTTACTTGATGTATGGTTCCAACATTTAACCGATAAATTACTTGGCAAAGTACTCAAACGAGGTTCCAGAACGCTATATACCGATTTTTGGCCAAGTTGCCGCTGGAGCATTCTCAATATCCTGCAACACCATATTGAGGATTGGCAGCATGAAGCCGATGCTTTGCCTGATCTGATCCGTGAATGTTATGCCACTGCGTTAGTCGCTAGCCAAAAAATGGCCCACCCCCAAGTTGAGTTTCAACACAGCATCAAAAAACCAATATGGCTCAATAAACTGTTAACAGGTCGTTTTCCTTATCAAGGCGGTAATCGCGAAACAGTCCATGCCACACGACAAAATGCCGATTTTCTGACGCAATCCCAAGCGGGTAAAAATAAGTCTATTAAGACTAAACCCTATACCTTTGGTCCTGGATTCAAACTAATCTCAAATTTAGCAAATCGAGGGGAATGTGTGTATTTAATCAATACACCGGCAAAAGGCTCCCCATTTTTTTGGCAACTAAGGAAAACACTTAACGATTGGCAAGCAGGTAAAAGAAAAACGACAAGACTGGCAAATAAGCAAAATAATAATGAGTGAGGATTTAGATCAATGGCAATCTTGAAGCAATGGCAGCAAACTAGTCATCCTGCTCGCCTTTGGCACCCGATTTCTAATTCACGTATTCAATGTGAATTATGCCCTCGAGCCTGTAAAATTAACCTAGGTCGAGTCGGGACTTGTAAAGTCCGTCGCAATGAAAATGGTCGCCTAGTGACGCTTAACTACGGCAAATCCGTTCCTATGACACAAGAGTCCATTGAAACCGAAGCCGTTTATCATTACGCTCCCGGTGAACGCATTCTTTCTTTAGGCAATATTGGTTGTATGCTGCGTTGTGACTTTTGCCAAAACTGGACAACGAGTCAAGCCCGCTATGTTCAAGACAGCCATGTGGCATATTATCGCCCAGAAGATGTGGTGAATTATGCCTTAAAACACAATATTCGTGTTCTTTCTTGGACTTATAACGATCCGGTTGTTTGGCACGAGTTTGTCATGGATACCGCGAAACTGGCACGTGAAAAAGGCTTAAAAAATCTCTATAAAAGCGCATTTTATATCAGTGAAAAAGGGATTGATGAATTACTCACCGTCATGGATATTTTTAGTATTTCATTAAAATCAATGCAGGATAGCTTTTATCGCAAACACACAGGTGGTCGCCTTCAACCTATCCTTGATGGGATCAAACAAGTTTATGATGCTCGAAAATCAGGTAATTACCCACATTTAGAAATCTCCAATCTGTGTGTAACAGGCCGCAATGACACATTAGAAGAGGCTAAAAAAGTCTCTGATTGGATGCTAACCCATCTTGATGCTGAAATCCCGCTACACTATGTACGTTTTCATCCCGACTACCAATATACTCATGTCGAGCGCACCGCTATCCCACTCCTTGAACAAGCACGTTTGCAAGCGCTCAATGATGGAATGCGTTATGTTTATGTCGGTAATGTATTCGATACGCAAAGCGCCAATACCTACTGCCCTGAATGCCAAACACTGTTAGTAAAACGTAGTGGACTCATTGCAGAACCTTATATGGATAAAGGCTATTGCCCTCGTTGTCATTTCCATCCTCCAATTATTTTACCATGGGAAGATGCGAACACCGATAAAACAGTCTTGAGCATACCAGATGGGTTACATTGTATTACCCACATGTTCCGCGGCCCAGTTCAAGCCTGCCATATTGAGCAACAGCATGAATCGGATATTTATTACCAATTTGTCTCAAAAGACGGCACTCCTGTTAGCGATATCAATATGAATAACTGCGGTCGTTTTATGCTTTCTAAAAGTAACCCTAACGCGGAAGGTATTCGCCTCTATCATCATTTAAATGAACCTTGCCAACTATTTGAAGTTTATGACCGTGCCCATTTTCCTGTCACGGAAGCAGAGAAAACCCACCTTGGTAGTGAAAATGTGCCGGTGACTTTTATACCATTAAAGGGGCGCTAATATGCCGTTAAATCGTGGATGGTCATATCTACGCGCACAATCCATCGCCACGCAGCTACGTCGTGCCAAACTCAATGATAAAAGCCCTAATTTACCCATTATTTATCTACCGGGTATTTTAGGCAGTAAACTGTTTGATAGATCCAAACAAGCATTTATCTGGGGGGATTATCGTGGCGTTTTCACGAAAAGCGATTATGAGTATCAGGCTCCTTCTCCCGATACCCCTTGTAATATCTTAGCCACAGAGCAACTGCATGAATTCACGATTGTTCCTAAGCTCATCACAACATTGGTCACACAGGAGCTGAAAGATGTTTTGCACGTTGGTTTAGGTTATCGAGAAGGCCAAGACCTCTTCTTTTTAGCCCATGATTGGCGAGCGGATCACCGAGAGCTTGTTACAATATTAGATGCCGAGATTAACCGCATAAAGACCCTTTTTGGTGACAAACAAAAATGTATTATCATTGCGCAATAGGCATCTAATTTGGCTGTACGCTACTGGTTGCGTCAAACCAGTGAAGAGAATCGGCAGCTTATTGCCAAATGGTATGCTTTCGGCCCGCCATGGGAAGGAACGTTTCATGCGTGGTCAATGATGGAAACTGGCTATTACGCCGGTAGTCGCTATTTTTATGGCTTTTCTCCCGATGATATTGCCGGATACCCGAGTGCTTACCAGTTACTTCCTGCTAATCCAACCGTTATCGATCATCATGGCAAAGCCATTGAACCGTTTGATATCTATGATGCCGACTGCTGGCAGCGGTTACGTATCGGCCCATACAAAACCTCCATCGTTTCAGAGCAATGCCAACGTGTACGCGATAATCTAGCAAGTTACTTACACAGTGCGAAAACATTTAACCATGCAGTTTCTGGTGTATGCCCTCATGAGCAGTCTGTTCCACAGGTTTGGTATCTGAGTGATAACAATACCGCTTTAACCGCTGCAATCTGGGCGCGTGATCGCTGGTATCTGAAAGCCAAAGAGATAAAACGAGATTTTGCCCATTTAGCTGATAAGACGTTAGCTAAAGGCGATGACCATTTACCACTTGCAGGCTTACTTAAACATCGTTGTGGGCCTATTGTCCGTGATAATTATCAACAGCCTTGGGGGGAAAGTTTTGTCTTTATCAGCCAAGCATCTACTCACCGTGCATTGATTAATCATACGCCGAATTTACGCAGTCTTGCTTTTGATATTGCCACCACAAGGCGATTACATAGAGATAAAGCGGCATAGCCTTGCCCCTGTGGCTCCTCCCCCAATTGAACGTTCCCATAAAATTGACCGTGAATTAAGCGGTCTTCAAGCACTGAGTTCTGTATTCAACAGGGCTTAGTCCTTTTCATTTAACCTTGCATCTTTCATAGTGATAATCATAGATACCTTCATTCACGACTCCCCTGTTTAACAATCGAGTTAAACTTTTTGCCGCAAAAACCTTCAAGCTTAAGTAATTTAAAACTGACGTTTTAAGGACTGTTTTACCATAGAAAAAGCCCCTTCAAGTGAGACTAAAAGCATCCAACTTTTGGGGGCTGTTCAGTTTACGGCTTTTTTACTAACGGCCGGTAATAATTAACGCTGTTCTTGCCATTTACGATGCAGTTCTACCAGTTTATTGTGGCTCTCTTGCCAGCGTTGTGCGCCTTGTAAGTCTTTCAAGCTATATTGTCGACCACTATGGAACAGTGATGAAGCTAGGCTCCCTTGCTGCTTTGGTAGGTTATCTAATACACTCACCGCACCATCACGGTTGTTGCAAACCAACACCATATCACAACCGGCTGACAACGAAGCGGCTGCACGCTCTGGATAGCTTCCCATGATAGCCGCCCCTTCCATCGACAAATCATCAGAGAAGATCACACCATTGAAGCCCAACTGCTCACGTAAAATCGATTTGAGCCAGAATGGTGAGCCACTTGCAGGGCGGTCGTCTGCTTGTGTATAAATGACATGTGCAGGCATCACGGCATCAAGCAAATCGCGCTGAATAAAGTCTCTGAAGATTGACATATCTTTTTTACGAATAGTTTCAAGGTCGCGGTCATCACGAGGGGTTTCTTTATGAGAATCCGCTTTCACTGCCCCATGCCCAGGAAAATGCTTCCCTGTCGTTTTCATCCCCGCACTACGCATACCTTTAATAAACCGTTCCGCCATGATCATGGCAATTTCAGGATCTTCATGGAACGAGCGCTCGCCAATCGCAATACTTTGATGCCCAAGATCTAGCACCGGCGCGAAACTAATATCGATATCCATAGCAATCATTTCAGATGCCATTAACCAACCAGCTTCCTCCGCTAATTTTGCCCCTTCAGATTGGCTATTAAGTGCTGCAAATGCTTGAGCGGAAGGTAATGCCGTAAAGCCATCACGAAAACGTTGCACTCGCCCGCCTTCCTGATCAACCGCTATCAATAAGCGATGACGGGATGCATCACGAATTTGGCGAACTAACTCCCTTAATTGTGCTGCATCATGAAAATTACGGGTAAATAAAATTAACCCGCCCACCAGCGGATGTGCCAGTATTTCACGCTCTTCACTGTCCAGCTCATAGCCCTGAACGTCTAGCATTATCGGACCCATACATGCCTCACTATTTAAAACGGTTTTACGATTTTTGCTCGCACTTGCGTTATACGAATTTAATTAACTAGGCAAACTAAAGTATTGCCTTAATGACCTTGAGTGTAACAAAAAATCATTATTTTGACTTTGGTTCCATTGCACTTCATACCACATTAACATCATATATTTGACCCATGGCGTCCATAGCCGGCATTGGTGAGCCAAGCGTTCAACATCGCCATAAGCATGGTATTTATTGCAATACTCTGATAAGAAAAAATCACGTTGTGTGGTATTCAATTGGTTCGCTTGAAAATAGGTTTCCAATGACAATCCAATATCGGTATTTGCCGAATACTCCCAATCCAATAAAGCCAGTTGACCACTCTCAGTACAGACAATATTGCCTTTATGAATATCCATATGGGCGGGGGCTAACTTTAGAACCCTTGGCATAGGTGCGGATAAAAAATGTTGGTGCCATCGATGCCACCGAGGCCCTTGGCGTTTTGGATCAACTAAATACCCGTAATGGGCAATTTCTTGCCTAAGCTGTAGACGATAAGTGAGTAAGGGTTGAGTATGTAATTTAGCAATTGTTGCCGCTAATAAAGATTGAAATGTTGGTGTTAAAAATTGAGTATCACTGGGTTGCTGACCATCACACCATGATAGTAATAACCAATCTGAATTTCTTGCTAACACTTTGGGCGCTTGGCCAAAGTGTTGTAATTGATGTAATACCCGCGCCTCTTTGCGTCTATTCACGAATAGAGCCGTTTGCGCCTGACTTTGAGCACGCGCAATCAGATTGAGAGTATGTGACCGTAAGTGATAGGTTCCCCCTGAAAGCCCTGCTAATGGGGTTACTTCCCACGTTTTAACGTTAATATTTGGGAAGCAACCTGCCAGCAGTGCCAATAATGCACTGTCATTGCTCAATATCGTTTTTTCCTGACCAAAGGATCTCACCGCTTTGCACTGCCATCAGCTGCATTTCGATATCGCGTTGGTCGTTAGAGCCTGAAATCACGCTATACAATACATAATCAGCTTGTACGTAACGCCCTAAGCCAATCGCTTTACTGCGTGTAACAAGGCTATCGTCTTGCGATAAACCTAACGTTCTACGCGCGGCATTGACCACATCTTGTGGTACGACTTTAAAGCGATGACTGTCATCAACCGCTTTTACGATGGCTGAGGTCACATTTTGTACAGAAAATGAACCTGTCGTATTGTTTTTAACTGAATCCACCAACAGAACTTTGCCGCTCTCAACACCATTTGCCCCTGTCATCTGTCCGACTAAAGGCGAGACAGCAGCAGACCAATCTGTGGTTTTTTGCTTAGGTGGTGTAGGCACCTTATCGATTGGTGGTGGAGTTGTAGGCTCAGTGGGTTCAGTTGGCTCTACAGGGACAACTGGCGGAGGCATTTTAGGCCTATCCTGCTGAAAAGAAGGACATCCTGCCAGCATCATCGCTGCCGCTGCAACGAACAAGATCCGTTTCATTATTTGTCTCCAAGCATTTGCGGTAAAAATACATAAACACGTACATTACGCGCGAGTGATGATGTACTTTCAGCATTAACACTAATCACTGAATTTGCAGGTATCATCTGCTGCAAATCATGGGTTGTTGCGATTTTCAATCCTTTATCGTCGTACCAATAGAGACGGTACATGACAGTCATCGGATTTGGCTGGCTATTGCTCATATTGATCTTAGCCACCGTCGCATAGTTCTCAACGCTGACTACAGGTTGCTCTACAATGATACCTTGCGCAAGAACCGCAGGCTCCATAATCACTCGTTGTTGATCATTGAATACTAACCCATCACGCTTACCCCATGAGCAAGCGCTCAGCGCAAATACCACAGCACTGAGTGTTAATATACGTATCAATGTTCCCCAAATCTTTTTCACATCATTACCTTATTTTGCCAGCAATGGTCCAAGAGGACGACCGCCAACAAGGTGCATATGAATATGAAACACTTCCTGCCCGGAGTGTTCATTACAGTTCATGATCAAACGGTAACCGCTTTCAGCAATCCCTTCTTGTTTGGCAATTTTTGCTGCAACGGTAAATAAGCGCCCCAATGCCAGTTCATCTTCCGCAGTCACATCATTCACTGTTGGGATGAGTTTATTGGGAATAATCAGGATATGTGAGGGAGTTTGTGGCGAAATATCACGAAATGCGGTAACCAGTTCATCCTGATAAACGATATCTGCCGGGATTTCACGTCGAATGATCTTACTGAAAATAGTTTCTTCTGCCATTGCGAATTCCTTTAATATTGACTAATTATTACGCTTTATTCTCGCCGACATTCAAATGAAATAGGCGGTTAAAGTTTTCAGTGGTAATACGTGCCATTTCTTCAGGGCTAACCCCTTTTAATACTGCCATATACTCTGCCACATCCCGCACATAAGCAGGTTGGTTCTCCTTCCCACGATGCGGCACGGGGGCTAAATAAGGTGAATCCGTTTCTACTAAGATCCTATCTAATGGAACAACCCTTGCGGCTTCACGAATTTGCTCTGCATTGCGGAAGGTAACTATCCCTGAAAAAGAGATATACATACCAAGATCTAGCAATTCCATGGCTGTCTGTTTATCTTCCGTAAAGCAGTGCAAAACACCGCCACAATCCATCACTTGTTCTTCACGTAAAATAGTCAGTGTATCTTCTCGCGCATCCCGCGTGTGAACTATCACAGGTTTATTAACCTGACGACCAATACGAATATGTTGACGGAAAGACGCTTGCTGAAGTGCTGCATTTTCTTTCTGATAATAATAGTCTAGCCCTGTTTCCCCTAACGCGACCACTTCTTCACCAGCAGCTAATTGCGCTAAGCGCTCAAAATCATACCCTTCATCCAAATTAAGTGGATGAATACCGCAAGAAAATGCCACATTAGCACGCTTGCCAATCATGGTTTTCATGTTATCAAAACCATGTAACGTTGTGGCAACCGCTAACATAAATCCGACATCGCGTTGCGACGCCTTTGCGATCACATCATCGACGCTTGTATGTAATTTTTCATAATCAAGGCAATCGAGATGGCAGTGTGAATCAACTACAAACATATTTCACTCTTTTTTATGGTGTTGGGGTAACAATTAATGCTTCCCATTGTAATAATTGATTTGTCAAAAGTAACTCTTGATTCAGTGCGGGCACTGTCATCAATTGGTGGCGGCAATTTTGCCAAGCCTCATAAACTTCAAACAATTGTGTATTTGTCATTCGTGATGCAAGTACGCTCACAAGTGGCAATTGGTCTTGATTTAAACAAAATTGGGCTGCATGTTGTTGCAGTTTCATGCTATCGGCTAATAGTCCGAGCAGCCACCCCATCGACTCAATCGCCTTATCATGATGAATCGCAGGTAATAACGACAACATATCATTATGTTGTATCCCATGAGCGAGTTTCTGGCATAGCACACTACGCTGTTGCCAATGCTCAGGTTGCAACAATGACATCGCCGCGACTGGAGCCCCTTGGCACAACTTTAACGCGGTCAATGCGTCGTTATAGTTGACGCCAACGATTTGCTTTTGTAACCAATACCACGCAATTTGCGATTCAGGTGGTGATAAAAAGGTATATAAGCAACGGCTTCGTAGCGTCGCTAATAGATTTTCACGTTTCTCGCAACCTAATAAAAAATAGGTCTGCTTTGTTGGCTCTTCCAAGGTTTTTAAGAGCGCGTTGGCCGCTGCATCGGTCAATGCTTCTGTTCGAGGAATATAGGCGACTTTAGCCCCATTTTGCTGTGCATGACTACTTAAGGTCTCTGTCAGTTTCCTTACCGCTTCCACGCTAACCGTTGTTTTGCCCTTCTCTGGCTCTAAAACATGGTAATCAGGGTGCGTTCCTGCCAACATCAATTGGCAGCTATGGCATTGCCCACAGCTTTTTAGCCCGTCTGTATTTTGGCAAATTAACCAGCGACTAATACCATAGCATAATGCTTCCACTCCGTTACCCGGTAGTGAATGCAATAACAATGCGTGGTGCCCACGACCTTGCTGGTAGGAGGTAATTAGTTGACGATACGTTTCATTCAACCAAGGGTACCAATTCATTGTATCACCTTATTTTGCCAACCATTGCTGCAAAGCTTGGCGAATATCATGTTGAACTTGTTCAATATTCTGGCTTGCATCAATCGTTAAAATAGTCTCATCGGAGGCCGCTAACTCACGATAACGTGCACGAGTGCGTTCAAAAAATGCCAGAGACTCTTGCTCAATTCGGTCTAGCTCACCACGAGCGCGCGCACGCTGTAACCCTAATGCTGGAGGTAGGTCCAAATACAGTGTTAACGCTGGTTTAAATTCCCCCAAAACCAGATCACGCAATGACTGCATAAGTTGGCGATCAATACCACGTCCGCCCCCTTGATAGGCCTGTGAAGATAAATCATGCCTATCACCAACAACCCATTTACCCGCCGCTAAGGCTGGCTTAATGACGTTTTCAACCAGTTGGACACGTGCGGCATACAGCATCAAAAGCTCGGCTTTATCAGTGACTTTTTCCCCGCTGATCCCCTGTTTAATGAGTTCACGTAGCTTTTCTGCTAATGGGGTTCCCCCTGGCTCTCGGGTAAAGGCAATGTCTTGGATCCCTGCCTGATTTAATGTTTCAACAACGGTTTTAATCGCAGTGGTTTTACCTGCCCCTTCTAACCCTTCAATAACGATATAGGCGTTTTTCATCTTACTTATCATTCTGTTTTTCAATTTTTCGATACACTTTGACGGCTCGATTATGGTCATTAAGGCTACTACTGAATGTGTGCCCACCTGTACCATCTGCAACAAAGTATAAATAGTTCGTTTTCGCAGGGTGTGCCGCGGCTTTAATTGATGCAAGACTTGGCATTGCTATCGGCGTTGGCGGTAACCCATCAATGCGATAGGTGTTATATGGTGTATAGTTGTCTAAGTCGCTACGATAAATTTTCCCGCGATACTTATCGCCTAAACCATAGATAACTGTAGGATCTGTTTGTAACCGCATATTTTTCTGCAAACGATTCACAAATACCGACGCCACTTGGTTTCTTTCACTGTCAATACCCGTCTCTTTTTCGATGATTGAAGCCATGATTAGCATCTCATACGCGTTTTTGTAAGGTAGATCTTTATCTCTCCCTTGCCAAACTTCATCGACATTTTTTTTCATTTGTTGGTGAGCGCGTTTTAATATATCAATATCACGCGTTCCCGCCGTATACAGATAGGTATCCGGATATAGCCAGCCTTCAAGGGTGGTCGTTCCATCAAAACCAATTAGCGCGTATAACTCTTCTTGTGTTTTCCCTTCCGCCTCATGTTTTAAGTAAGGCGCATCACGTAAGATATTTGTCCAATCAGAGAGTCGGTTACCTTCGACAAAACGAATGGAAAACTGTGCCTCTTTGCCACTGGAAATTAATGCTAACATCTGCGCGATATCCATATTTGGCTGGAGGCGGTAAGTCCCAGCCTTCATTTTAGCTAACTCTGGGCGCAATTTTAGTAACCATTGAAATTTGTTACTTTGATTAATCACTTTTTCGTCTACCAGCAATGCTTCAAGCGCAACGCGGCCTGTTCCAGCAGGAACCGTAAAAACTTTCTCTTGTGTTAGATTTAGCGGCTCTTTTGCATAGTTCAAAACCTGTTGATACATCACATAGGCACTTACGCCTATTACCAACAGAATAACGACAATTGCGATAGAGATTTTTTTAGCGAGTTTCATTCATTAACCATTCAGTGACTAAAGTTGGCAACGTAAAAACAAATATTCAAACAGTTCCCTTGATGAATATTGCCATTGAGGTTTATTGTTACCCAAGGTGATCGTAGCAACCGGCAGTATTGGCATCAACGTATTACAAATAAACACTTCATCACAGTTCCCCAATACATCGGGAAAACGTTCAACCTCCCGAAGATGGTACTGACTAGCAGCTAAAAGCGCTATGATCTTTTGTCTCATTAATCCATTTACGCCAGAAAATGCTAAATTTGGCGTAAATACCGTATCGCCTTTGCGCCAAAAAATATTGGCACTGCAACATTCAATTAAAATACCATCAGAATCAACAACTAAAGCCTCATCAACCTGAGCTTCATCAATTTCTTGGCGTATTAACACCTGCTCAAGGCGATTAAGGTGTTTGATCCCTGCTAAATAGGGATTTTTACTCGTTGGAATACGGCTTAATATCAGTTGGATACCTGATTTCTGCAACGCTTGGTAATGTTGTGGAAAAGGCGCGATAGACATTATTACCGTTGGCTGATTAAACCCTAAAGTGCTATAGCCTCTGCCCCCCGTGCCTCGGCTAATAATCACTTTAACAACGAATTCATCATCATTATGCTGTTGGCAAATCGCGTGGATCTGCTTCTCTAACATTTGCCAATCTGGTTGGGGTAATTTAAGGCGAGAACTATCCTGCATGAGACGCCTAATATGCATATCAAGCATTTTTGGTTGATGATTAAACACATGGATCGTGGTGAAGCAGCCATCACCAAATTGCACAGCCCGATCAGTCACGTCAATATGACGGCACTCAACTCCATTAACCCAGTATAGCATTGATAATTCTTATAATAATGGCTGATAAATCAGTCAGTAACAGGATATTAACTATCATAAACTAAACTGACATAGACTGCAAAACGACACTAAAAATAAAGCCCCAGTATTGTGAACACTGAGGCTTTTACCCTTTACAACGTAAAGTAATACGTCTGGGTTACTCTTCGTGATAGCGACGGAAAATTAATGAACCGTTTGTACCACCAAAACCAAATGAGTTGCACAGAGCATATTCCATATTTTCTACTTTTCTTGCTTTGCCTGGAACAAAATCCAGTTTGCAAGCTTCATCTGGGTTTTCCAGATTGATCGTAGGCGGAACGATTTGCTCTGTCAGTGAAAGGATCGTAAAGATAGACTCAATGGCACCAGCGGCACCTAATAGATGACCTGTCATCGATTTTGTTGAGCTAACTAATACGTCGGTTCCTTCACCAAAGACCGAAATAACCGCTTGCGCTTCCGCTAAGTCACCTGCTGGTGTTGAAGTACCGTGAGCATTGATATAGCCCACTGCGTTAGCTTCAATACCTGCATCATGCAGAGCATTTGCCATCGCCAGAGCAGCACCTTCACCATTTTCAGGCGGTGATGTCATATGATAAGCATCACTGCTCATGCCGAAACCAGCAACTTCAGCGTAAATTTTTGCGCCGCGAGCTTTAGCATGTTCATATTCTTCAAGTACGATAATACCCGCACCGTCACCCAGTACAAAGCCATCACGGTCTTTATCCCATGGGCGGCTAGCCGCTTGCGGATCATCATTACGCGTAGAAAGAGCCCGTGCTGCGCCAAAACCTGCAACACCCAATGGCGTTGTCGCTTTTTCAGCGCCACCAGCAATCATTACATCAGCATCACCATAAGCAATCATACGTGCGGCATGACCGATATTGTGAACACCTGAAGTACAGGCTGTGGCAATCGAAATACTTGGGCCACGGAAACCGTAAATAATGCTTAAATGACCTGCGACCATATTAATGATCGTAGAAGGAACGAAGAATGGGCTAACTTTACGAGGACCGCCATTTTGTAATGCTTCACAGTTCTCTTGAATTAGGCCTAGACCACCAATACCAGAACCAATCGCTAACCCTATACGAGTAGCATTGGCTTCTGTTACTTCCAGCCCGGAATCTTTGATAGCTTGATTACCAGCAGCAATTCCATACTGAATGAAAGGGTCCATCTTCCGTGCATCTTTGCGGGAGATACCATAATCTTCGTAATTGAAATCTTTAACTACGCCAGCAAATTTAGTTGCGTGGTTGGTAGTATCAAAATGTTCGATAAGGCTGATACCACTCTGTCCGTCACAAACAGCTTTCCATGATGATTCAACTGTGTTGCCGACAGGAGATAACATGCCCAGTCCGGTTACGACTACACGACGCTTAGACACGTAAATCCTCCAAGGAGGGAAAAAAAGTTATCAAAGAAACATAGGCGGTCGAGTGACCGCCTAGACAAGTTTTAAAACAATTAGTTAGATGCGTTCTCGACGTAATCAATCGCAGCCTGCACTGTTGTGATCTTTTCAGCTTCTTCGTCAGGGATTTCGATATCGAACTCTTCTTCCAGAGCCATAACCAGCTCAACTGTGTCAAGAGAATCAGCGCCCAAGTCATCAACAAACGAAGCTGTTGTTACAACTTCTTCCTCTTTAACACCTAGTTGCTCAACGATGATTTTCTTAACGCGTTCTTCGATAGTGCTCATACTATTAAAATTCCTATCAAAACTCGCTTTCGCGATGGTTTTCGTAGTTTATAAAATACAGGAAAAGATACAACCCAATCCCGGCTGTTGAAACCTAAATTTTGCATTATTTTGCGCTAATTAACACTAATAATGCAAATGGTTCCATCATTTCTTTAGATCATGTACATGCCGCCATTGACATGTAATGTTTCACCTGTGATGTAACCAGCTTCATCAGAAGCTAAAAACGCTACAGCACTGGCAATTTCTTGTGCATCACCAAGCCTGTCGGCAGGAACTTGAGATAAAATGCCTGCACGCTGCTCATCTGTCAATGCCTTGGTCATATCAGTTTCAATAAAACCAGGTGCAACGACATTAACGGTAATGCCACGGGAAGCGACTTCGCGTGCTAATGATTTGCTAAAACCAATTAGCCCAGCTTTCGCTGCTGCATAGTTCGCTTGACCCGCATTTCCCATCACACCTACAACAGATGCGATTGAAATAATACGTCCACAACGTTTTTTCATCATGGCGCGTAATACGGCTTTTGATAAACGGTAAACGGATGAGAGGTTAGTGTCAATAATATCTTGCCACTCATCATCTTTCATACGCATCAAAAGGTTATCACGTGTGATACCTGCATTGTTGACCAGTATATCAATTTCGCCAAATTGTTGACGAATATTATTCAAGGTTTCGTCAATTGATGCAGGGTCTGTCACATTAAGAGCAAAACCTTTGCCTTTTCCATCTAAATAAGCAGAAATCGCTTCTGCTCCTTTTTCGCTGGTTGCTGTACCAATAACCGTCGCACCACGCGCAGCAAGCGTTAAAGCGATCGCTTTCCCGATACCGCGGCTAGCGCCTGTTACAAGTGCAATTTTTCCTTCAAAGCTCATATCGTCCTCAGAGGTTTTCTAATGCAGTGCCTAATGATACAGGATCATTGACTGCAACGGCAGTTAAATTAGAGACAATACGCTTGGTAAGACCAGTTAATACTTTACCCGGACCCACTTCAACAAGATGCTCAATACCTTGATTTGCCATGAATTCTACCGTCTCAGTCCAACGAACTGGATTATACAATTGACGAACCAAAGCATCACGAATATTTTCCGCTGATTGCTCAATTTTCACATCAACGTTGTTAATAACTGGGAAATTTGGTTGATTAAACGTTATTTCTTGTAACGCAACTGCTAATTTTTCAGCCGCTGGTTTCATTAACGCACAGTGTGACGGTACACTAACCGATAATGGTAATGCACGTTTTGCGCCCGCCTCTTTACATGCTGCACCAGCGCGCTCAACCGCCGCTTTTTCACCTGCAATCACCACTTGACCTGGTGAGTTAAAATTCACAGGAGAGACGACTTGGCCTTGAGCGGCATCTTGACAAGCTTTCTCGATTGATTCGTTATCTAAACCGATGATCGCATACATCGCGCCTGTTCCTTCTGGAACGGCTTCTTGCATCAATTTACCACGCAACTCAACCAGTTTAATTGCCGCTTTAAAATCAAGAACACCCGCGCACACTAAAGCTGAATATTCACCTAGGCTATGCCCTGCCATCATCGTAGGCATCGCGCCTTTTTTTTCTTGCCAAACACGGAAGATAGCGACAGATGCAGCTAACAGCGCTGGCTGGGTTTGCCATGTTTTGTTCAATTCTTCTTCTGGCCCGTTCTGAACAAGAGCCCAAAGGTCATAACCTAATGCTTCAGACGCCTCAGCGAATGTTTGTTCTACTAACGGACTTTCCGCCGCTAATGCAGACAACATACCAAGAGACTGAGATCCCTGACCGGGAAAAACCATAGCAAATTGTGTCATGTCTATTTTCTCAGTAAATTAAAAACGAACAAGTGCAGAGCCCCAAGTAAAGCCGCCGCCAAATGCTTCTAAGAGCACTAACTGACCACGTTGGATTCGACCATCACGTACCGCTTCATCAAAGGCGGTCGGCACGGATGCAGCCGAGGTGTTACCATGTTTATCTAACGTAACCACCACCTTATCCATGGCCATATCAAGTTTTTTCGCTGTTGCGGAGATGATACGCAAATTTGCTTGATGAGGAACTAACCAATCGAGTTCTTCTTTTGCGATACCGCTTTCAGCCAATGTTTCATCAACAATGTGCGCTAATTCACGCACAGCCACTTTAAAGACTTCATTGCCTGTCATGGTTAAGTAGGCTTGATCTTCTGAGCCTCGCTCACGATTCGGCAGCGCTAACAACTCGCCATAACGCCCATCGGCATGCAGATGTGTTGATATAATACCCGGCTCTTGCGATGCGCCGAGCACCATCGCGCCTGCCGCATCACCAAACAGAATAATAGTACCGCGATCATTTGGGTCTAACGTTTTTGACAGTGCATCTGCACCAATCACTAATGCTTTTTTTGCCATTCCCGTTTTAATAAACTGGTCCACGATGCTTATCGCATACGTAAAACCTGCACACGCTGCGGCAACATCAAATGCAGCGCAATCATTAATGCCTAACATTTGTTGAATTTGGCACGCTGCGCTTGGAAACGCGTGTGTTGAAGAGGTCGTTGCGACAACAATTAGCCCAATCTCACTGCTATCGACTTGCGCCATTTCAAGGGCCTTTTGTGCGGCATGAAACCCCATTGTGGCAACACTTTCATCTTCACCAGCAATTCTTCTTTCATGAATACCTGTGCGAGTTACAATCCACTCATCAGAAGTATCAACCATTTTTTCCAGATCAGCATTTGTTCTAATTTGTGTGGGTAAATAGCTGCCTGTGCCTAATATTTTACTATACATAGGTTATTGATCACTCCTGGGTAATACGATATTCAACCGAGCTGCTATTCTGTCCGGAACTTGTCTATCTACCGATTGAACAGCCCGTTCAATCGCAGCTTTAAATGCACTTTCGTTTGCAGCGCCATGACTTTTTATGACAATTCCCTTTAATCCTAACAGAGTTGCACCATTATACTGGTCGGGGTTCAACTCCCCGAAACGCTTCATCAGCCGTTTTTTAAGCCACTTTTTGGCCAATTGAATCAACCAACTAGGTTTTTTATTCTTTTTGCTTTCATCTGTTGATTTCAACAAGGAAAGTATGACGCGGATCACCCCTTCCATTGTTTTTAGCGTGACGTTACCTGCGAAGCCGTCACACACTAATACATCCGTTTTGCCAGTCAGCAACTCATTGCCCTCGACATAACCGATGTAATTTATTGCCGCGGTTTCTTTGAGAATTGCGGCGGCTTCGCGGATATTATCAAGCCCTTTACTCTCTTCTTCACCAATATTTAGTAGTGCCACTTTTGGTGAAGCAATTTTGGCCACCTCTTCAGCGACGACAGATCCCATCACAGCAAATTGCACTAGCATATCACTACTACAATTGACGTTAGCGCCTAAGTCTAGCACCACGGTTTGACCTTTTTGCTGATTAGGCAAAATGGTCATCAAAGCAGGCCGTTCGATGCCATCAATTGATTTAAGCATCAACTTAGCTAGCCCCATCAAAGCACCCGTATTACCTGCACTCACGCACGCCTGTGCCTGCCCAGTCTTCACTAACTCAAGCGCCACTCGCATGGATGTTCCTTTGCTTTGACGTATTGCCGTTGATGGTTTGGCATCATTAGCGATAACATTTTCAGCAGGAATAATTTCGACACGCGAAGTCAGCTCAACACTTTGTTGTGCGAGCAGTGGTTGAATGGCGTCAGGTTGACCGACTAGCAGTAATTTGAGTGCTGGATTAGATGCCAGAGCCTGCAATGCAGCAGGCACTGTGACGCGGGGACCAACATCCCCGCCCATAGCATCTAACGCAATGGTTAGATTAGCCAAAGTATCAACTTGTAAATCTATAATTACTTGTTGATAACCTTACGGCCACGGTAGTAACCATCTGCAGTCACATGGTGACGCAGGTGAGTTTCACCGGTAGTTTTGTCTACAGAAACTAGGGTAGCAGTCAGTGCATCATGTGAACGACGCATACCGCGTTTTGAACGAGTTGGTTTATTCTGTTGTACGGCCATTGACCTTACTCCTTAAGTACTTTTCTTTAAACTGGCTAATACGGCAAATGGGTTTGGTTTTTCCGCCTCAGGCGGTAGTTCACCAAAAACCATATCCGCTTCGGACACTTCACAGTGTTCAGAATCATGAACCGGAACCACTGGTAAGGAAAGAATTATTTCATCTTCTATCATTCCCAGCAAATCTATTTCACCAAATTCATCAATTTGAATTGGCTCATAGCCTTCCGGTAATGCTTCGGCCTTTTCGTCACTGACGACAGGACTAAAACAATACGATACGTAAACATGATGCTTGAAATCTTTTCTGCAACGCTGGCATTGTAGGGTGACATCCACATCAGAATGCCCCTCTATGACCGTCAGACGCTGATTATCAATTTTAAATGATAATTCGCTCTCAACATCGCTGTCTACACTGACTACTGATTCAGCAATACGTGTTACTTGCTCAGGTGTGTAACTCCCGACATAGTCGAGGTTTTTTTGAGCTGCACGCTGCGCATCGATAGTCAGGGGTAATTTTACCTTTTGCATAAGGCGCGCATATTAACTTTGTAATGAGCTATAGTCAAAGAAAAAGGCGGGCAAAACTCGCCTTTTCACCAAAAAATCGCCTGTTAAGCGTCAGATAGTTTAAAATGAGTTAACCCTTTTGGCTATGAGTTTCGAGAAAAAATATGAAATCGATTATTTTGGCATCAACCTCTCCCTATCGGCAGCAATTGTTAAAAAAGCTGGGATTACCCTTTTTAGCCGTAGCGCCGAATGTAGACGAAACCCCAGTGTTAAATGAATCCGCTGAGGCATTGGTCACTCGCTTAGCGCATGCTAAAGCACATGCCATCAGTGAACAGCATAAACAACATCTCATCATCGGCTCAGACCAAGTCTGTGTGATTGATGGTGAAATTGCAGGCAAACCATACAATTATGACAATGCCTTTAAACAACTGAAAAGAGCCTCAGGAAAACAAGTCACATTTTATACCGGTCTATGTTTATTAGATTCAACGACGGGAAACTACCATGTGCAGTGTGAACCCTTTAATGTCTATTTTCGTTCTTTAAGTGATAAAGAAATCGAGACTTACTTGCGCAAAGAAGAGCCTTACCAATGCGCCGGAAGTTTTAAGTCGGAAGGGTTAGGGATTGCCTTATTTGATAGGCTTGAAGGGCGTGATCCTAATACATTGATTGGGTTGCCTCTGATCCTGCTATTAGAGATGCTACGCCATCATGGCTACAATCCATTAGATAATTAACAACGCAATAAGTTACCGGCAAGTTTGTCTGCCGGTAACTTAATATGCTTAGTTTTTACGTGAACGTAAAACCTTTAAGCATTGATTAAGCTCTTTATCAAGCGGCGCTTGTAACCGCATTTCCTCCCCCGTTTTAGGGTGAGTAAACTTTAATGCGCTGGCATGCAAGAACAATCTTTTTAGGCCTGTATCCGCTAATTGGCTATCAAATTGTTTATCGCCATAGCGGTTATCAAACGCAATCGGATGCCCTGCATGTAATGTATGTACACGAATTTGGTGAGTACGCCCCGTTACTGGGCTTGCTTTAACCAAAGTGGCATTATCAAAACGTTCCTCAACCTTAAAGCGCGTCTCTGACGGTTTACCTTCAGGGCTAACACGAACAACACGCTCACCACTTTGCAAGATATTTTTTAATAACGGAGCTTGGATCACTTTGGTATGTGATTGCCAATGCCCGCGCACTAATGCGAGGTAATCTTTTTGCATCTGTTTAAGGCGCAACTGTTCGTGTAACGCTCTTAATGCTGAACGTTTTTTAGCCACCAGCAAAATCCCAGATGTGTCGCGATCCAAACGGTGCACCAACTCTAAAAAGCGTGCTTCTGGGCGAAGCGCTCTTAACCCTTCAATCACCCCAAAACTTAAGCCACTGCCGCCATGAACTGCGGTGCCTGATGGTTTATTAATGACCAGTATTGCGTCGTCTTCATAGAGAATGCAATCAGCTAACGCAGAAACTTTATCCAGTTTTGCCGAAACAGGGGCTTCTTCACGCTCAGCGACTCTTACCGGTGGTACACGGACTTGATCACCTGCAATAAGTTTATACTCAGGTTTAATACGCCCCTTATTAACCCTCACCTCACCCTTGCGAATGATGCGATAGATCATACTCTTAGGAACACCTTTTAATTTTGCGAGCAGGAAATTATCAATACGTTGTCCGGCTTCGTCATCGCTAATATCGATAAACTGAACTTGATTTTGTGTTTTCATTCAAAAATGTGTTAACTCTGATTGATTAAATTACGACCTTATATGCGGGATATATCATACCGACTCCACAAATTTTTTTATCATTTTTTTTTATTTGGTCAAAGAATAGCTCGTTAGTCATATTTCTAAATAAAATTTTCATATAACGCATGTATCGACTTGCTATAATGTCATTGGCAGTGGGATAATATGTAACTGCCATAATGTTTGATAAAACGATAATTGGCATGAAATACAGATTTGCTATTTGATTGAGTAAAAGCGCGGCAATGGCGTAAGACGCTTCGCAAAATCAAATAATTAGCGAGCAACGAATATTAGCTTTTTGGGTTAGGAACTTCCGTTAACAAAATTATGACGGCTTCCTGATTAAGAACGCTGAATTTTTAATCTAAAAATCAGGTTCACCGAATACTGCGCGTCTCTATACGGACGACTGCCGGGAGGCAGGCGGCTTTGTAAAAATCACGAGGCCATCGGTTTACAATAGCTCCCTTTTTCGCTGCTCTTTATTGAAAGTAAAAAATAATGAGTAAGTAACAATATGAAAAGAATGCTAATAAACGCGACTCAACAGGAAGAGTTGCGTGTTGCCCTTGTTGACGGGCAACGACTCTATGATCTGGATATCGAAAGTCCAGGTCATGAACAAAAAAAAGCGAATATTTACAAAGGAAAAATAACTCGCATCGAACCAAGTCTTGAAGCTGCTTTTGTTGATTATGGTGCTGAAAGACACGGTTTCCTCCCTATCAAAGAGATCGCTCGCGAATACTTCCCAAGCAATTACCACTCTCAAGGCCGCCCCAATATCAAAGATGTCCTTAAGGAAGGCCAAGAAGTTATCGTTCAGGTTGATAAAGAAGAGCGTGGCAATAAAGGTGCCGCACTCACCACGTTTATCAGCTTAGCGGGAAGTTATTTAGTACTGATGCCAAATAACCCGCGTGCGGGTGGTATTTCTCGCCGTATTGAAGGTGAAGATCGTACAGAATTAAAAGAAGCGCTCTCCTCCCTTGAGATCCCGGATGGGATGGGGTTGATTGTTCGCACCGCGGGCGTGGGTAAATCCGCAGAATCTTTACAACAAGATTTGCTCTACCGCTTACGCCACTGGGAAGCTATCAAAAAAGCGGCTGAAAACCGCCCTGCTCCGTTCTTAATACACCAAGAAAGTAACGTCATTGTTCGTGCGTTCCGTGACTATTTACGCCCAGATATCGGCGAAATCCTTATCGATAACCCGAAAGTGGTCGAAATGGCACGTAACCATATTGAAGCGATTGGCCGTGGTGATTTTGCCAGCAAAATCAAATATTATAGCGGTGATGTTCCGCTATTTAGCCATTATCAAATCGAATCACAAATTGAATCTGCCTTCCAACGTGAAGTACGCCTTCCATCTGGTGGTGCATTAGTGATTGATACCACCGAGGCGTTAACGGCTATCGATATCAACTCTTCACGCTCAACACGCGGCGGAGACATTGAAGAGACCGCATTTAATACAAACCTTGAAGCGGCCGATGAGATCGCACGTCAATTACGTCTGCGTGACCTTGGCGGCTTAATTGTTATCGACTTTATCGATATGACGCCAGTCAGGCATCAACGTGAAGTTGAAAACCGCCTACGTGAGGCCGTGCGTCAAGACCGTGCACGTATTCAAATCGCCCGTATCTCGCGTTTCGGTTTATTAGAGATGTCGCGCCAGCGTTTAAGCCCATCATTAGGTGAATCTAGCCACCATGTGTGCCCTCGTTGCTCGGGTACAGGAACCATCCGTGATAATGAATCATTGTCTCTTTCTGTTTTGCGTCTTATTGAAGAAGAAGCATTAAAAGAGAATACACATGAAGTTCATGCTATCGTTCCGGTACAAATTGCTTCCTATCTACTTAACGAAAAGCGTAAAGCAGTCAGCGAAATCGAAACGCGTCAACGCAATGTTCGCGTGGTCATTGTGCCAAACGACCAAATGCAAACGCCTCATTTTCACGTGATCCGTATTCGTAAAGGTGAAGAAGTAAATACGCTGAGCTATAACTTAGCTCACTACCATGAAACGGAAACCTTAAACAGTACGGAAGATCCAGCCGCTGAACGTAAAGCCCCTGAGCAACCAGCTATCTCTGCTTTCGCGTTACAAGAGCCTGTAGAACAGCCTGTTACTGTTAAGTCTAAAGAGAACAAAGCACGCACTGAAACACCAAAACAAGGGGTTAAAGTGGATGCCCAGCCGAGCTTTTTTAGCAAGGTAGCTGAATTCTTCAAAAAACTCTTTGCTGGTGAAGAAGAAAAAGTTACTGAAAAACCTGCTGAGAAAAGTCGCCAAAATAGCGGTAACGACAAGCGCCGTAACAATGAACGCCGCAATAATCGTCGTAATAATCGCCGTGATCGTGATGAAAACAGTGACAACCGCGAAAATCGCGATAATCGTTCTAACCGTAATGCGCAATCTGACGAAGCTAACAATCGTAAAGGCCGCAATAATAAGAACGCTAATCAGCAAGATGAGCAAAACGTTGATAGCAATAGCCGTGAAGCGCAGCAACAGCAGCGCCGCGAACAACGTGCTGAACGCCGTCGTCGTCAAGATGAAAAACGTCAACAACAAGCAGCTAAGGCACAACAAGAGGCAGTTCAAGGTGCTGATAATACACCTGTAGAGAAAGAAGAGCCTCAAACGCGCCCTGTTACGCCTCGTCGTCAACGTCGTCAATTGACACAAAAAATTCGTATCACTGATAATGTTGAAGCCGTAGCGCAAGAAGATGAAGTGGTTAAAGTTGCAACTGCCGTTGAAAATGATGCTATGCCTATCGCAGCACTCCCTGCTCCGACTCATGTTGATGAGCAAGTGGCTGAGGTAAATAGCTCAGAACAACAAGATGTTCAAGTTGCTAACCAAGAAGATAAGCAAGATACCATCATTCCACGTCGCTCACGTCGTTCACCACGTCACCTACGTGTCAGTGGTCAGCGTCGTCGTCGTTACCGTGATGAGCGTCATCTGACAAAATCACCAATGCCTCTGTTCGCTGCCGTAGCCTCACCTGAGTTAGCGTCAGGTAAGGTGTTTATCAGCTATCCTGTTGTTCAACCACAACAAGAAACCATCGCTATCATGACCAATGAAGAGATGCTTGAGCAACAAGGTATTGTTAGTGTAGAGGCCGTTGAAACCACCGATATCACACCTTCTCAGGTCATCGAGCAGGCTAATGAAACGGTTGAAACTGTCGCTATCGAACCAGTAGAAACCGTCACTGAAACCAACGTTAATCTTGTGGCTGAATCCGCAGATGAGTATGCAGTTTCTCTTGAACCTGCCATTGCCCCACAAGCTGAACCGGCTGTCGTTCATACAGAGCAAGCTCTAGAAGACACTCAACCAGAGCCTGTTGTTGAAACGGCACCAACCGTTGAACCTAAAGCACCGGTCGCGGTCATTGAAGACGTTGTGATTGAGCAACCTAAAGTGGAGCCTACAGCAGAGACAGCCGCACAAGATGATCAGCCGCAAACCAGCACAGATGCAGTTGAAGAGCCTAAGGCTGAAGCTGTTGAAGTGCCTTATGTAGCGAAATCAACGGTTATTGTTGCAAGTAAGGCAGCACGTCATGCTTACTCACCAATGACCAAAGCACCAGCGCCTGAAGTGGTCGAATCAACATTCGAAATCAAGGTTTACCAGCGTGAAGCCTCAAACTTTGTCAGTAAAGGTGCCGGTGGGCATGTAGCAACCAATTATGCGACATCACAAATGGCAAAACCGGCTCATTTTGAATAATATTCTTTAAATACGTCAAACAGCCCTGCAACTCGCAGGGCTTTTTTATATCTATCTCTCTGCACTGAATAGCTCTCCCACTTATTTGACAGAACAATAAATCAAAACCTATTATTGATAATAAAAATTAAAACCATCATTATTTCTATTTACTGATTGTTAATTGAAAGGAAAATATGATGGCTCATTGGGTAATTTTTGGTGCAACAAAAGGAATAGGCCTCGCATTAGCCAACATTGGTATTCAACAAGGCCACCAAGTCACAGCCTTAGTGCGTCAACAAACGGATGCTGAGCGGCTAACGGCTGAAGGCATACAAACCTTTATTGGCGATGCCACCGACCCATCTTCTTTAGAGGCGATTTTTGCACACATGACACCTGATACCGTCATATTCACCACTATTGGCGGCGGGCAAGCCGATTTTGTTGGTAATTACCATATTATCCGCCAAGCAGAGCAGCATCAGATACATCGTTTATTATTTGTCACTTCAATTGGTTGTGGCGACAGTTGGTCAACCTTATCACCAAGAGCAAAAGCCCTTTTTGGGCAATCTGTACGCCAAAAATCAATGGCAGAGTCCTATTTACAGACTAGCGAAATAAATTACACCATTTTAAGACCTGGGGGCTTAATGAATAGCGCGGCAACGGGTAACGCAACTTTATTAACAGGGGAAGCCCATGGTGTCGTTAGCCGAGAGGATGTCGCGAGAATATTAGCGAAGCTCGCTGAAGATAAAAGTAGCTATAGGCAGGTTTACGCTGTTATTGACCCAGATTTAAAACCACACTGGGGTTGATGCGATGACATTGAGCCGAGCTAACCTCGGCTCTAGTCTTCAATTATTTCACGTCTTTTTTATTGAGTTCGCCCATCTCTTTTAATTTATTCGAGATCTCACGGCGCTCTTTGGACAGTTCCGCATTTTTAATGATGTAATCATCAACACGGTCGTCATAATCGCTACGCATATTCGCGATAATTGCTTGAATTTCCTCGATGGTCATACCCGGTTTAATATAGTCGCTTAAGTTATCAAGCAATAAAACACGTTTTTGGTTATCACGAATTTTCTTTTCATTGTCGGTAATTTCACGACGAATTTTATTTTTACGACGATACATACGCACAAATTCCAAAACATTATGGAAAGATTGTTTGTTAGCGTTGTCCATGTTTAAAAACCCTCTGTTAGAAAAACAAAACGCATTCACTCGTTACACAATACCTTCTAACAGCACCGTGTTACAACCCTATTTCATCTATTCATTGATATAAAAACAAATAAAAAGGCATTTTTGCTCAATCGACTCCACTCACGAGCTGAATTGTTTCAGTTATACCTTTTGTACCTCGTCCTTAACGCCTATTTCCTGAGCAACTCTGGAAGTTTGTTTGGCAAGCGCTATTTTATCGCTGCGTAAACAGAAAGCAGATAAAATTGTGGTGATCACGACAAAGCCCCCCATTACCAGATAGGTATCAGCAAAACCGATTTTATCGTAACCCCAGCCCGCCAACGGCGATAAAATACTCCCCACAATCGAGGTAATACAGCTAAAACCCACTAAGTACAGTGTCGATGATAAACGCTTATCAAAATGGCGACTGTTATATTTAAAAATTGCAATCAGCAATATTGGCAGCTCTACAGCATGAAGTAATTTCATAATAGAGATCATGAGAGGTCCTTCGACTAAACCTGAGCCAATAATCCGCAATGCCATCACACTACTCGCAAACAATAACCCTTTTTTGGCTCCTATGCGGTTAACAATATACGGAGCTAAAAACATACCTCCTGCTTCTAAGAAAACCTGCAATGAATTCAGATAGCCATACATTTCATTACCTGTTTTCTCATCTTGGAATTGGTGTGCGAAATAGACCATAAATTGCTGATCATAAACACTGTATATGCATGTGCCCAACACGAATAAAATCAGCGCCCAAAAACGAGGAAGTGTGAACAATTGCAAGGCGTCATCAAGGGTTATGCCAGAAGGTTTTCCATGCTCTAGGCTATTAAATGCGTTTGGTTTTGCCGTTTTTAGTTTTAATAAAATAACGAGAAAAATCGCACCGGAGAGGCTCGCCATGATAAAATTGTAATTAGGGTCAACGTTAATATTGCGACCAGCAAAAAATGTCGCAATCGCCCAACCTAATGAGCCCCACATCCTTGCTTTGCCATATTCGAAATCACGCAAGCGACTGACACGTTCCGTATACGACTCAAGTACCCCAATTCCGGCATGGAAAGTCATACCGATAAAAAGACCACCGATTAAGCTTCCTACCACCACATTCCATTGCAATAAATAGCCAAACACCATAAAAAATGGGCCAGATGATATCAAAAGTATCGCAATAAACAGTAATAAGTTCTTTCGTAGACCTAGCTTATCTTGTAAAAAGCCATAAAGAGGTTGCGCGCAAAGCGCCACTATGGAAATACATGAAAAAATGATCCCCGTTTCAGTGCCTTCTAAACCAACATATTTTCTAAGCCAAATAGCAACAATTGAAAATGTTGACGACCAAGTAAAAAAGAAAAAAAACAGCAACGCACTCAATGACACGTAGTACTTTCTCGATTCATTATTCATTGTTATTCGCCTGCAAATTCCCCTAAATGCCAAAAATGTTAAGGTTAACATTTTTTCTAAACCAGTAAATCGCACTCAAATTGTGATGTTAAGCACATTTGTTAACGTTAACATCACTGATTTATGAAGCAAATCACTCTTCAGTGTCGGTATGGAGCCGTTGTTTTAGCAATATCAACTTGCGGGTTGATCTTCTGATCAACGAAAGAAAGGTCACGTAATGAAATGATAAATGTTGCTGTCACTAGCCCTCAAACGAGGGCTCGTATTATCTAAACTTGGCTATTTAGAAAGGTCACTGCATCATCAAGAATGCTTTTTCGCGCTGGGTTGTTTTCTTCTTTTGCATCCTTTTTCAACTTATCAATAATACTTTGTTTAGTCACGTCGCTATTACCCAATAGCTCTAGTGTCACATGACCTATTTCAGATAAAATTAAACGTGTTCTTTCATCATATGTATTCATATTCACATCCTCTTTTTTGTTAGTCGCATTTAAAAGAGTAGATCAAAATATCCTTTATCAGGCAAATTTTTACGCTGATTTACCTGTTTTTTCAAGAAAAAAGGGCATCTTATATCAAATGATTGATATAAATATCAATTAGATAGCAGTTTGTTCCTATTACATATTTAAATTGCAACGCCAACCATTTAAGGGCCTCTGTTCAGGTTTTCACATCTATCAGGTATGATAGTCGCTACTATTTGTGAGAAGTTACCGCCTATTCTCTGGAGCAATTTTTGTGTTTATTAGCCTAAATTATTTGCCCCTTATCAGTAACCATCACAAAACCTCATCATCACAAAAATAGCAGCAAAGGCTTACGGAGAATAACGTTGCAAGAGACTAAAAAGCAGCCTACCTTTTTTATTCATGACTATGAAACCTTTGGTAAACACCCCGCACTTGATCGCCCCGCACAATTTGCAGGTGTTAGAACCGATCTCGATTTTAATATTATTGATGAGCCAGAAGTCTTTTATTGCGCACCAACAGACGACTATTTGCCCCAACCAGAAGCGGTGATGATCACCGGTATTACACCACAGCTCGCCTTAGCCCAAGGCGTCAATGAGGCTGAATTCGCTAAACGGATCCACCAGCAATTTAGCCAACCGAATACCTGTATTATGGGTTACAACAATATTCGTTTTGATGATGAAGTGACTCGAAATATTTTTTATCGTAATTTTTATGACCCCTACGCTTATAGCTGGCAGCAAGGTAATTCGCGTTGGGATTTATTAGATACTGTGAGAGCGTGTTTTGCGCTACGCCCTGAAGGGATTATTTGGCCTGAAAATGATGAAGGCTTACCTAGTATGCGCCTTGAACATCTAACAAAAGCGAATGGTATCGCCCATGAAAATGCTCATGATGCGATGTCCGATGTACTCGCCACCATAAATATGGCGAAGCTGCTCAAAGCCGCTCAACCTAGAATGTTCAACTACTTCTACCAGCTAAGAAATAAAAATAAAGTTAGCCAATTAATCGACATTGTCGATATGACACCGTTGGTGCATGTTTCTGGCATGTTTGGCGCTCTACGCTCCTATATTAGCCTTGTTGCACCATTAGCATGGCACCCAGACAACCGTAATGCGGTTATTATGTGTGATTTAGCGGCGGATATTTCACCCCTGGTTAATTTGCCCGTTGAGACTTTGCGTGAGCGCTTATATACCCCTAAAACGGAATTAGATGGCGAATTACCGGTTCCGATTAAATTAGTACACATTAATAAATGCCCTATTCTTGCGCCTGAGAAAACATTGCGTACAGAAGATGCTGAACGCACGGGGGTTGACCGCGATCTCTGCCTACGCAATTTGGAAATCTTACGTAAGCACCCCGATATTCGTCATAAAGTGATTGAAATTTTTGCCCAAGCGCAACCATTTGAAGAGCCGGATGATGTTGATGCTCAAATTTACAGTGGCTTTTTCAGTAGCTCTGACCGCTCGACGATGGATATTATTAGAGAAACACCGGAAAAAAACCTGCCTGCGTTAGACCTCACTTTTGAAGACCCACGTATGAAAGAGCTATTTTTCCGTTATAAAGCACGTAATTACCCCTCAACCTTATCCTATGATGAGCAGCAACGCTGGTTGCAGCACCGCCGTGACTACTTTACTGAAAGCCGTTTAATGGAATATATGCAATCTATTGAGTCGTTAATGATTGAACATCAAAACGATGTTGAACGCTGTAAGCAGCTCAAAGCACTGGTCAATTACGCGGCTGAATTAGCCAGCTAATATGGGTTGGGCAGGGTTTCCTGCCCAAAAACAACGCTTGCACTGATTAGTGATCGTGGTGGCAACCACAATCCCCCTCCCAATTTTTACGTTTCGTTGTTTTGCCTAAACCGGGGTTCATGGTGTTAGTCGGATCGGCTTTTTTATAGAAAGATTTTAGCTGTGGCTGAGCTTTATATAAGTGGCCTACGTTATGCTCTGCGGGGTATTGTGCACCTCGTTCATCTAACAGCGCTAACATTTTCTCTTTCAATTCTTTTGGATCGACGCCTTTTTTCAATACATAATCTTGGTGCATCACATGACACATAAAATGCCCACAATACAGTTTATGAACTAACAATTTTTCAATTTCTGGCGGCAATTTTTCAAACCAATCACGATCATTTCGACGCAAAGCGATATCCAGCGGCAATACATCCTCAACATCTTTATTATGTACCGCATGATAACGAACCGCCGATCCCGCTGCGGCAAAGCGGTGTAAAAATGCTTTCGCCCCTTCCTCTGGTGTACACTCAAAATACCCCCCATCCGCCGTTGCAAAGAAGGATTTCAGCCAAACTTTCGCCTCATCAATACCTTCACCCGCCATTTTTAACATCAGATGATGCTCATACTTATCACGAAATTGCTTCATACGTGGAGGTAAATGTGCAGGCCATAATTTACTGAGTAGCTGCATAGTGCGGTCAACAAGGTTTGACGGTAACAACGGTACTTTATTTAATACGGCATCAATTCGGCCTTTGATAGTAAAAAATAGTGGCATTTTGTCAGTGCCAAATTTATCTATCATTAAAAAGGTATCTTTTCCGTATACTTCAGCGATATCAAAACAACCGCGGTGCATATACTCACCTGCTACTGGTAAGTTTTTAAATTCACTAAGAATATGACGGCGAATGTCTTCCAGAACATCCGGATTGTTTGTGCCAATATAAAACACTTGTGTTGAGGTATCGGCAGGGAAAGTATCAAGGCGGACAGCAAATACAGCTAATTTACCCGCACAACCAGATGCTTCAAACAAGCGGCGCTCATCTGCGTTAAAGCGTGATGGTGTATCCGCATTCACATCACGAACTCGCTGAGCATATTCATGGTCTGACGCCAGCTTTTCACTGTGTTCAACATCTTCTGTTCGATAACGTCGATTTTGCAAGTTCGTTAAAATTTCTTCAGGTGTATCCCCTAAGTTAATCCCTAGGTGGTTTACTAACTCCACTTTTCCATCTTCATTTACTCGCCCATATAAGGCTAGCTCCGTATAAGCCGGGCCTCGGCGCACTAGGGAGCCACCTGAACTATTACAGATCCCACCAACCACTGACGCCCCGATGCAAGAGGAGCCAATGAGAGAATGCGGTTCACGACCTAATGGTTTTAGTAATTTCTCGAGGTCATACAGCGTACTGCCTGGCATAGCAACAACTTGATTAAATTCAGGTAATACTTGAATTTGATTTAATTTTAATGTGCTAATAATAACGATATCACGATCATAATCATAACCGCTTGGCGTCGAACCTTCTGTCAGCCCTGTGTTCGCGGCTTGCATAATCACTATTTTATCCGCCTCGACACAGGCTTTAAAAACATACCATTGCTCTAACAACGTGGTAGGGAAGACGACCGCTATAGCATTACCGATACCTGAGCGAAACCCTTTGCGGTAACGTTCGGTTTTATGAGGCTTAGTCAGGATATTTTTTTTACCAACAATATTGGTGAGTGTCAGTAATAATCGTTGATTTTCAGGGCTGTTTACTGCATTCATTTCTGCGCCTTCCTGTCAGGGTAATTATCAATAAACTGTTCAATTAATTGTAATGTCATAATCATTTAACAACCATATCACATTATAAAGCGTTTTAGATTGAGATATCGGTGCAGTGTCACAATTAGCTGATTGGAAGGTTAAAACAAATAATAGACTAACAGCCTGAATAATAGGCAAAAAAAAACAGCACTCTGAGGTGCTGTTTTTATTCAATCGACTAAATTAATAATCGCTCATTTGAGGCATTGGACGACGGAACATACGCGTCAATATCGCCATATAGACCAGACCGACAGCCGTCCAAATTAAACCATATACCATTGAATCCTCTTCGATATTTAACCATAGTACACAAACGGTCAGCGTACCAATGACAGGCAAAATCAAATAGTTAAGGATATTCTTAATCCCATGTATACGGCGTTCACGAATGAAGAACTGGCTGATAACTGAAATGTTAACGAACGTAAACGCAATCAGTGCACCAAAGTTAATTAATGCTGTTGCAAAGTCCATCTCAAACCAAATAGCGCCAAGTGCTAACACACCGACCATTAATACGTTATAAGACGGAGTACGCCATCTTGGACTTACGTGGCCAAAGATTTTTTCTGGGAACACCCCATCACGCCCCATCACATACATCAAGCGAGCACTACCTGCATGTGCAGCCATACCTGAAGCTAATACGGTAACACATGAGAAAACCAAAATAATGGACTGGAAGAATGCCCCAGCAACAAATCTCATAATGTCAGGTTGTGTTTCATTGATGTTTTTAAAGCGCGAAACATCTGGGAAAAATTGTTGTAAGAAGAATGACACGGTAATGAAAATAATCCCACCGATAAGTGCTGTCAGGAAAATAGCACGCGGGATCACTTTACCTGCATTTGGCGTCTCTTCTGACAGAGAGCTTAACCCATCAAAACCTAAGAATGAAAAGCAGAGTATTGTCGCTCCGGCTATCAGAGGGATCAATTCCGTGTGCTCATCAGCAAATGGTCGGAAGGTCCAAACTTCACCCGTTCCTTCGCCATTCGATACACCATGAATCACAATCAAGGTAAATACAACCATGACCCCTATTTGAATAATGGCAATCACGGTACTTAGATTAGCGATGACGTTGATACCGCGTAAGTTAGCGGCAGTCATCAGAATAACTAGCCCCACAACAAAAATAGCAGGCTCAACCGTTGGGAAGATATCTTGTAAATAAATCTTCGCTAATAATATGTTGATCATTGGCATAAAGATGTAAGACAGCAGCGAGGTCCATCCTACAAGGAAGCCAATATGTGGGCTCATTGATTTTTGAGCGTAGGTATACGCCGAGCCAGCAGATGGAAAACGTTTTACCAATTTGCCGTAGCTCAGAGCAGTAAATAGTATCGCAGCAAGTGCAATAATATAGGAAGTCGGGACGTGACCACCGGTTTTATCCGATACCATACCAAAAGTATCGAAAATCGTCATTGGCTGAATATAAGCAAGACCAATCATCACCACTTGTAACAGGGTGAGCGTTTTTGCCAGCTCTACGCGGTTGTTTGCACCAGTTTGGTTGCTACCGATGGATAATGGTACTGAATTATTTGGCATGATAAAGCCCTCCCATAACTTTCGATTGAGTACTATTTGACCTACTTAATCGACAGTTACTGGGAAGACTTTGCATCTGCCTATAGGCAGAGAAGAAAGATGAAAGGTTAAATGGTGAAGTTGCGAAGCAGCCGATTGCTCCGTAATCATCGATGCGGCAGCCACGGCCACCAGGCCCTGCTGCGAATGCGAAAAAGTAAGCCATGCAAGCATTCCTCAAATCGGTAGCATAAAATGTTTGCTACACGTAAAAATATAATTTATCTATCCGGCCTATTATCCGGCCCCATAAAATTAAACGAACTTAAAAAGCAAAAAAAAACCGATACCGGAAATTGAGGTATCAGTCATTTTTTTAGTTCGCGCATTTTGCACTTCAAGTTATCAAATAGCAATAGGTATTGTTAAAAAAACAGACAATATTTGATGAGAATTTTTGATAAATTTGCCGATTTTGCGCTGGTAGCTAATAACTTGTTTTCTTCTATAAATTTTTGCTATTAAAAGACATTTTTTACTCTTTTTCGCACGCCAAAAAACAAGGCCCTCTTAACTCAATAAGAGAGCCTTAATTCAGTCAGTTATCAAACTCATTAGAAGTTATAGTTGATACCTATATTGTATCGACGACCTTCTAATTCAGCACCATAGTTTGTTGAGTCAATGCGGCGATCTAGCACGTTATAGACACCACCGACAATATTTGCATTCTTGTTCAACTGGTAGCTTGCCCCTAAATCAAACAATGCATATGACGCCGTACCATTATTCATTGTCTCACCACGGCCTTGGTAATCAGACGTTTTACCGCGGAAATTCATGCGTGCCCATGTTTGCAACTCTTCAGTTGTATCCCATGTCAATGTCGTATTACCCATATGTTTTGGCTGCTTGTTTAGCGGCTTACCTTTATTGACACCACTTCTTTGTTCAGTGTCGGTGTAAGTATAGTTCGCCGAAAACGCTAAATTATCCAGAATGCCCCAGTTAAACGTTAACTCAACACCACGCATTCTTGCTTTATCAACGTTTTCACGGTCACTAACAAAACGGTATGGCTTACCATTATCACCAATACCATCATCTAATGTACAGTCTCTGATATTTGCATTGCTATTATCACAGCGTCTAACTTCTGTAATTTTATCTTTGAAATCGGTATTATAGATCGTGATCCCTGCGGTAATATTGTCTTGGTTATTCCAAATTACACCAATTTCTTCTGTAACACTTTTCTCCGGTTTCAAATTCGGGTTACCGTAAATCACTGCGTTACCTGCGCGCCCACCCGTTGATTGCCCCCAGTCTGCTGAAGATTGACGTAAGTCAGGTGCTTTATAACCTGTAGACACACCACCTTTGATGGTCCATTGGTCGTCAGCATGCCAAACACCATAAAGACGAGGTGTCCAGTGAATACCATAGTTTTCGTCTTTATCCATACGGATACCGCCGGTTAAAGCGAAATCATTGGTCATTAACCATTCATCTTCCGCAAACAGCGCCCAGCTATAACGGTCAAGTTTGTTTAGTGCAAATTTATTATCACCTGCTTCTAATTTTTCCTTACGATATTGGCCACCTAAACTTAAACTGTGGTCACCAATTAAGAAGACACTTTGATTACGTATGATGAGATCATCAAATTTCATCTTACGAGTTGGGTTCTTAGTTTCATCGTATTGAATATAAGTATCAGTGTTAGCTAGGTCATAAACCCCTGTATGAGTTAATGCAGTATGCGTCATCTCATATTTACTAAAGCTGCTACTATCACCTTCTTTATACGTATAGCCTTCACGATAGTCCCTATGCTGGCTATCTTTTTTGAAATCCAAATCAAAGGTGTTCTTTTCATCTGGTGTTAATGACAGTGTTCCACCACCACTTGCAACGATTTGACGACCGAAACCATCAACGATTTTATCTTCACCACGGTGTGAATATTGACCGCTAAGCTTCACGCCTAACAAGCCATCAATCAGTGGACCAGAAGTATAGAAACTGCCTTGTCCAGTGTTTCCTGAATTTCTACGCTCAGTAATTGTCGTATCAGCACGTAAACTTGTCGTCCACTCTTGCTGCACACGGCGAGTAATAATGTTAATTACCCCACCCATAGCATCAGAACCATAGAGGGAAGACATAGGCCCACGAACAACTTCAATACGTTCTATTGCAGGTAGTGGTGGCAGCCATCCCTGTTCGATACCTGAACCGTCACTATTTGGGCGCGTACTGCGCGTATCAACACGCTTACCATCAATCAAGATCATCGTGTATTTTGCATCCATACCACGAATACTGATATCTGAACTACTACCGCCGCCGGTGACTAGAACGCCCGGAACGTCTTTCAATGCATCGGTGACATCACGGTAAGCTTTATTTTCTAGTTGCTCACGCGTTACCACAGAAATAGACGCCGGCGCATCTTCAATTTTTTGTTGGAAGCCAGATGCGGTGGTAACCATAATCGTGTCTTTACTATCATCCGCAAATACAGGGACTGCTGTGATTGCCGCAATAACGCTTATTGCAATTTTTCTTTTATTGAAAACTACCATTCCCAACTCTCCAAGAGATAATTTTGATTTGAATTTTGATATGACATAAGCTCAATATTCGGGTCTATAACCCTATCATTACTATTATTATTTTTTTGGTTATTAGATAATAAAAATTACCCATAGAAAATTTATGGTAAATACTATTTGTATATATTGAAATTTTCTATAACTAATTATCGCTAGAAAAATATAACCTTTATTCTCTTATTCAATTAATAGTGCCAATCTAAATTTCATTGACACTATTAATTTATATCAAAACTAGCTCGCTAACTTATCCACTAAGCCATCAATTAAAACTTGTGGTACCCCTTGAGAACAGCGCTCTATTCGCCCCCTAACACCGTACACATCAGCCAAGCTATCTGGCGTAATCACGGCCTCTGGTTCACCTTGAGCAATCAGTTTGCCTTTTTTTAGCATTAAAACATGTTCAGCATGTCTTAACGCAATATTGATATCATGAACCACAACCACCGTAATAATATTGCGACGCTTTGTTTCTTTCGCCACTAAATCCATAACGTGATATTGGTAATTTAAATCTAATGCACTTAATGGCTCATCTAATAACAATAAGTTTGGTTGACGAATTAATGATTGTGCCAAACCAACCAATTGCTTTTGACCACCTGATAATTGGTCTAAATAACTTAATGCTAAATGTTCAATACCTAATTGACGCAATAAATGCATCACTTCATCTTTACTATTTTCATTACTCAGACCACCCGATGCTCTTTGAGCAACGATCACTGATTCCAAGACATAAAGATGAACACCTGCTGGTAAGCTTTGAGGTAAATAGACAACATTTTGCGCACGCTGAGCAAAGTTTTGCTGTGTTAAATCCATTCCATCTAACAGCAATTGCCCTGTAGCTTTATTTAAACCAGCCAAAGAGCGCAGCAGAGTCGATTTGCCGCTTCCATTTGGCCCTAATAACACAGTGATCTGACCTCTTGGTAAAGCTTCTGTTGTCAGCCCTTCAATCACAGGGTTTTTAGGATAACCTGCATTAAAGCGATTAATAATCAGGCCATCTGTCATGACACACTACCTCTATGACGTAAAATAATACTTAAGAAGAACGGTACACCAACGAGTGAGGTCACAATACCAACAGGAATAATGACACCCGGTATAATATTTTTAGATGCAATAGATGCCATGGATAAGACTAAGGCACCAATTAATGCGCTTGCTGGCAAATAAAAGCGGTGATCTTCACCAAACATCAAGCGCGCGATATGAGGAGCAACCAGGCCGATAAAGGCGATAGGCCCCACAAATGCGACTGCCAACGCTGATAAGATACTGATACGCAACAATGTGGTTAAACGTAACCGACGGACATCAATACCAAAACTAATCGCTCGGTCTTCGCCCAACCTCAGTGCAGTCAGTTTCCATGAACTCATCATCGCCAATGGGAAAATTAGAGCAAAGACGAGTGTCATCACCCCGAGTTTTACCCATGTTGCTTTTGAAAGGCTCCCCATTGTCCAGAATACTAGACCTTGCAGAGTGTCCTCTGTGGCAATAAATTGCATCATTGAAACTAAAGCATTAAAGGTAAATACCAATGCGATCCCAAACAATACGACACCCGATGTTGCAACGCGCGTCCAACGGGTCACTGCATCTAACATCAGTGCAGCCAATAGTGCAAAAATAAAGGCATTCGCTGAAATTACCCACTGATCAGGCACACCAGGAATAGCAATACCGGAAACAATCGCTAATGCCGCACCAAAAGCAGCGGCATTGGAAACACCGAGGGTAAATGGACTTGCCAACGGGTTATTCAAGATAGTTTGCATCTCGGCCCCAGCAAGGCCAAGTGACATGCCAATCACAACGGCCATAAGGGCATAAGGCAAACGGATATCCCAAACAATCACACGAGTTCCCGCTTCTACAGATTCAGGGGATACGATGGTTTGCCATAATTTTTCCAGCGATAAGCCGGATGGGCCTAATGTGAAATCAATAACCAATGATAATAAGATTGCAGCGATGATCACGGCAATCCATGCTACCCTACGACGTAACATTTTTTGATAATGCTGCTTCACACCATTATCATTTTCTCTCACTGACGGCTTAACAGTTGATATAGACTCGGTAGTAAGACTCATTATTATTACCTACAAAATTTACTTCTCACTTACCCAATAGATGCCGGTTGGCTCAACTGCAAGAAATTGGCTATGTAATTCATTCAAGGTTTTTTGCGGATCCAGATCAGCAAACTGCTCCGGATAGAACCATTTAGCAAATACTTGAGTCGCTAATACGTTGTAGGGAGAATTGTAATAGTTATGCCAAATTGCATAGTCTTTGCCATCTTTCACCGCTGACAAAGAGCTAATTCCTTTGCGTTCAGTAATTTTTTTCAAGCTACTTTTTGCATCTTCAACAGTGCCTTGTGCCCCTAATTGCACTCCGACATCTTTACTGCCGGGAGCTTTAGCACCTGTTGCGATATAAATTTGTGGGTCAACAGCGATAACCTTTTCTAGGTTCATATTACCCAAAGCACCGGGTAGCACATCTTTGGCGATATTTTTCCCACCCGCTAGGTCGATAAAATTCCCCATGTTCCCGTTGCCTGCGGTTCCACAACAATCTTCAAATGCACCAGCACGTAAATCAATAAACACGGTAGGCTTTTTATCTTCAGGGATCTTACTGGTGATATCCGTCACTAATTTTTGATTTTTTTCGTAAAAATCAGCATATTTTTCTGCAGTCTGTTCGCGATTTAATGCTTTCCCAAGCATACGGATACTCGGTAGCGTGTTTTGCAGTGGATTGTCTCTAAAATCAACAAACACAACAGGCACACCCGCCTTTTCTAACTGCCCTACTAACTCACTATTTTTACCGGGGCCATGACCAGAGAGGCCAAAAATCGCAATGTCTGGATTCAGTGTTAATACTTTTTCGGCACTGACACTATCAGCGCTGGTATTACCAATTAATGGAATATTATCAATTTGAGGGAACTTAGCTTTATAAGCCGCGTAAGTTTGTGGATCAAGTTTACGTAAGTCGCCTTGCCAGCCAACAATTCTATCAAGCGGTTTATCGCCTTCAAGTAAAGCAATTGCACTCAACAAACGGCCTTCACCAAGTAAGATACGATTAACATTATCAGGTACTTCAACCGTTCTACCAGCAACATCAGTAACTGTTGCAGCCAATGAGCTAATACTGATACTCATCACAGAGCCTGCAAATAATGCTAAACCTATCCCTTTTGCTAACGACTTTGCCATCAACTTCACATCAAACCTCTTATCCCCTTTATTTTGGTGCCCATAACAATAAAGCAAATAAGAATACTTATCAATACGATTGCTGATTTAATTCCATCTATGTATTGAATTGTGATCGTGGACGAAAATTTTTGTTAATCAATTGATAAATTGGCTATTTCGTCTTTAAAAAAGAAGATAACGCCAGACTCAGCATGCAAAGCATATCATGAGGAAACGACCCGATTATTCGGTTTTTCCCATTATAAAAAATGCCAATCAACGTTCGAACTGACCCCAGTTCATTGTTGATTGGCATTTTTATTTATAACTTACTGTTATTGAATATGTGTAAATAATTTAAGCAATTATTTATTCAGATTTTCACGGTAGCTTGGGAATTCCATGTCTTTATAACGAATAATTGACGTTTTTTTGGCTATTTTATAGCCAAACCAAATTGCTAAAAATAATGGAATACCAATATAAGTGGCTGTAACCCCTACCCAATCAATTTTATCTTCTAAAAACGCTTGATAGTTTTGCCCTAATGTAATCACTAAACAGAGAACAAAAGCAAAGATAGGACCAATTGGGAAGAAGCCCGAACGATAAGGTAAGTCATTAATATCCTTACCTTGCGCAATATAACCTTTACGGAAACGATAATGGCTAATTGCAATCCCCAACCAAGCAATAAACCCTGTCATACCTGAAGTATTCAGTAGCCATAAGTAGACAGTTTGGTTACCAAACATTGAACTTAGGAAGCACAGAGCAGCAATTACCGTAGTGGCAAATAGCGCATAACGCGGTACCCCACCTTTTGAGAGGCGAGCAAAAATGCGTGGTGCTTTACCTTCACGGGCTAAGGTATACAGCATACGTGTTGAGGCGTACATCCCTGAGTTACCTGCCGATAGTACCGCCGTTAAAATAACCGCATTCATTACTGCTGCTGCCGATAGCAACCCAGCATTTTCAAATACTAAGGTAAATGGGCTAACACTAATATCTTTAACATCATTGCGCAGTAGATTAGGATCTGTATATGGAATAATCAAACTAATGATCAAGATTGCAAAGATATAGAACAAAAGGATACGCCAAAATACTTTACGTACTGCTTTAGGGATATTCTTCGCAGGGTCTTGAGATTCACCCGCGGCGATACCAATCAGTTCGGTTCCTTGGAAAGAGAAGCCGACAATCATCGCCACACCAATCATGGCAGAGAAACCACCAGCAAATGGTGCATCCCCGATGGTCCAGTTATGCCATCCCGCATTTTCAGCACCACTCATGATACCAAAAATCATCAATACGCCGACAACGATGAAAATAACAACGGTTGTCACTTTAATGAGTGAGAACCAATATTCTGCCTCACCAAACCCTTTAACAGAAATATAGTTCAGTAAGAAAATGACGGCTAAAAATATTGCGCTCCAAATCCAACCCGGCGTATCAGGGAACCAGTAAGTCATGACCAGTTGCGCGGCAACCAAGTCGACAGCAATAGTTACAGCCCAGTTATACCAATAGTTCCAGCCTAATGCGAAACCAAAACCTTCATCAACATATTTAGCGCCATAGGTCGCGAAAGAACCTGACACTGGCATATAAGCCGCAAGTTCACCTAAGCTGGTCATCAAAAAATAGACCATTAAGCCGATAATTGCATAAGAAAGAAGCGCCCCGCCGGGACCTGCTTGTGCAACGGTTGCACCGGATGCAACAAAGAGGCCGGTGCCAATGGAGCCGCCAATGGCAATCATTGCAAGATGGCGAGCTTTCAACTCACGACGTAATTTGCTTTGTCCGCTACCTTGTACCGTAGTGGTTTGTTGTTCTGACATCTGTTCCCTGTTTTTCTTTATTTAATCAATATTGAAGGAATTCTAGCAAAACATCCTGTCAGAACTAAGTAACTCTTGGCAGTTATAAGATACCTTCATAATCCCAACGGAATTATTAGTAAAACACTTATATCCTATGCATCATAGTTCAAATAACAACCTTGTTGACCATTTGGCTTTATACGATCCATAAACTTTGTTAAATCAGCAACACATTACTTGCAATAATCTAATAAGTTTTTAATTGCATTAGATAAATGTTTTTGGCGGTGATAAATCAAATACAGTGTTCGCTGTAACTGTAGCCCTTCAACCTCTAGCTCTACTAACGACCCGTTCGTCAATTGCTCCTCAATAACGCGTCTTGATAAGCAACTGATCCCCATACCAAAGCGAACTGCATGCTTAATGGCCTCCGAATTACCAAGCTCCATAAAAATATGAAAACCCGGTAAATGAGCAAATAACAGCTGATCGAGCACATCTCGTGTACCTGAGCCTCTTTCACGCAGCACCCAAGGCGCATCACGTAACTCTTTTAAGGTGAGTGTTCTTCCCGCCAATGGATTACTAGGAGCCGCAAATATCACCAATTCATCTTTTAGCCATGGTTCGGTAATTAACTCGGGGCTATGGCACACGCCTTCAATAAGACCCACATCAGCGCGAAATTCCATCACCGCTTTAATAACTTCCTCTGTATTACTGATATTTAACTCTAATGGGATCGTCGGGTGGTCACGACGATACTCCGCCAGCAGTGATGGCAGCATGTAATTACCAATTGTGGTACTGGCAGCGAGACGCACCGCCCCCATCTCTTTTTTGAATAATTGTTCTACTTCCAACGCTTGTTCAAGCAACGCCAATGCCTTGGGATAGAGCAGCCGACCATGCTCATTAGTCACAAGCCGTTTGCCTACTCGGTCAAACAGTTGTACTCCAAGTTGCCCTTCAAGGTCGGTCAACGACGCACTTACAGCAGATTGCGATAAAGCGAGTAATTGGGATGCTTGCGTCGTGGAGCCACTTTTTAGTACTTCCGTAAATACCTCGAGTTGCCTAAGTGTTATTCGCATACAGGTAGCCCCAACATTGTTCACTAGAGTTTGTAATAATATTGTTAATATTAACGATTTATTACCAACTTACCAGAAGAAACTTATAACCAGAAATTCAGATAGATTATATATAAACAATCAATTTAAATTATTATAGTTTTTGTTATATGCTTATTCCAAAATTATCTATACCCTGAATAAACTGCTTTTATGAAGGGTATTAGTCGTAACTAAAGGTAAGGTTATGGATAAAAGCAATACAAAAACGTTAGTACAGAGCGCACAGCACCCAGCTCTAAAACTAATTTCAGGTATTATTTTAGCGGGAGTTTTAACCGCAATTTCGATATATCTTGGAGAGCAGCAATGGTTTATTGATGTCGGTTTAGGCGCCCTGACATTGGCAATTTTATTAGGCATCATCGTCGGGAATACAATCTACCCTGCTATTAGTCATCGTTGTGATGAGGGGATCAAATTTGCCAAACACTATTTTTTACGTGCGGGGATCATACTTTATGGCTTTCGCCTAACATTCCAACAAATTACTGATGTTGGTGCCACAGGGTTGCTCATTGATGCACTTACCCTCGCATCCACTTTCTTGTTGGCCTTTTGGTTAGGTAAAAAGGTGTTTGGACTCGATGATGAAACCACTTTTTTAATCGGTGCAGGTAGCAGTATTTGCGGAGCCGCAGCGGTTATGGCGACAGAGCCTGTTGTCAAAGCCTCTGCCAGTAAAGTTGCCGTCGCCGTTTCAACGGTGGTGATTTTTGGTACTATCGCCATTTTTGTGTATCCATGGCTTTATCAACTTAATGCACATTTTGGTTGGTTCACACAGACCCAAGACACCTTTGGTATTTATATTGGCTCAACAGTGCATGAAGTCGCTCAAGTCGTCGCTATCGGTCACACTATCGGCCCTGACGCAGAGAATGCTTCCGTGATCACCAAAATGATCCGAGTGATGATGCTTGCACCCTTCTTAATTATTTTATCTGCTTATTTGAGCCGCCGCTCTGCGGTCGCTAAAGGACAAACAGCCCAAAAAAGCAAAATCACGATCCCTTGGTTTGCCGTTATCTTTATTCTGGTCGCTGCATTCAACTCGTTCAATTTGATACCGACAGAAATAGTAAAACACATTATCACGTTAGATACCGTATTGTTGGCGATGGCCATGGTTGCCCTCGGTTTAACAACTCATGTTAGTGCAATACGTCAGGCGGGGATCAAACCATTATTGATGGCGCTTATCTTATTTGTATGGCTAATCATTGGTGGTTTCGCCATCAATGCCATTATCCAGACTATCCTATAAACTCTTTGTTCATTTTTTAATTTGGCCGCATTTAATGCGGCCTTTTTGTTGATTTCATTTATTCTCCTATTAATGGCATACTTCTTCATAAAAGAAGGAGTCAAGAATGAAATATGTTGGAGCACACGTCAGCGCTTCTGGAGGCGTTGATCAAGCTGTTATTCGCGCTCATGAAATTAACGCTACGGCATTCGCGCTGTTTACCAAAAATCAGCGCCAGTGGAAAGCCCCACCTCTTAGCGAGGAGGTGATTGAAAAATTTAAGGCTAACTGTGCAAAATACGGTTATGGTAAGCACCAAATTTTACCGCATGACAGTTACTTAATTAATTTAGGTCATCCAGAGCAAGAAGCGTTAGAAAAATCACGCATCGCATTTATTGACGAAATGCAACGCTGTGAGCAGCTTGGTATTGATCTACTCAATTTTCACCCTGGCAGCCACCTGAAAAAAATCGATATAGATGATTGCTTAGCTCGTATTGCCGAATCTATCAATATCGCCCTAAATGAAACTCAAGGCGTCATTGCCGTCATCGAAAATACGGCGGGGCAAGGTTCAAACTTAGGCTATCGTTTTGAACATTTAGCAAAAATCATTGAAGATGTGGATGATAAAAGCCGAGTAGGTGTTTGTATTGATACTTGCCACGCCTTTGCAGCAGGCTATGATTTGCGAACAGAGGAGGCTTGTGAAGAGACTTTCAAACAGTTTTCTGACATTGTTGGTTTTGAGTACCTCAAAGGTATGCACTTAAATGATGCCAAAAGTGAGTTTGCCAGCCGAGTCGACCGTCACCATAGCTTAGGGGAAGGTAATATAGGCTACACACCTTTTAGTTACATAATGAAAGACCCTCGTTTCGATGGTATCCCTCTGATCCTTGAAACCATTAATCCAGATATTTGGCCCCAAGAAATTGCTTGGCTAAAGTCACAGCAAAAATAACCAGTCACTATCTATAAAGCATAAAGGCGGCGAGTTAACCTCCGCCGCCTTTATCGTTTTACAGTGATTCCATCTCAATTTTTGCCATCATATCGGCAAGCTTATTACGATTTTTTAAGCCAACATCAGGCTGTGATACGGATAACGCTGAAATAGCCGTGGCCATACGCAATGTGTGTGCGCTAGATTCACCATTCAGTAAGCCATAAGCGAGGCCTGCAACCATTGAATCACCAGCCCCCACCGTGCTGATCACTTCACAACGAGGCGGTTTAGCTAACCAAGAGCCTGAAGCATTCACCCATAATGCCCCTTCTTCACCAAGCGAGATAACCACATGAGAAATGCCTTTATCGCGTAATTCATGTGCTGCCGCAATGACATCTTTCAATTCAGGTAACTTGCGACCCACCCACATTTCTAATTCATGGCGATTGGGTTTTACTAACCAAGGCGAGGCTTTTAATCCTGCTTTTAATGCTTCACGGCTACTGTCGAAAATGATACATGGACATAATTGACGCAAGCGGCTCATCCAACGAGTGAATTCTTCGGGATCAATCCCATTTGGTAGGCTACCACTCACCACCACCATATCAAAATGGCCTAACCAATTGAGTGACTCCGTTGAGAAACGGTTCCAATCTTCTTTACTGACTTCAAAGCCAGAAAAGTTGAAATCTGTCGATTCACCATTATCTTCTGTCAGCTTTACGTTGATCCTTGTGCGTCCTGACACCATATAAAAGCGGTTTGCCATACCATTATCACTAAAGAAGTGTTGGAATTCTTCTTGGTTATCTTTCCCCATGAAGCCGCTAACTGTGATATCAATACCAAGATCTCGTAAAACTTTCGCGACATTAACGCCTTTGCCTCCTGCATTGAGGCTAGCCGTCTTCACTAAGTTGACTTCACCGACTTCGATTGATGGACATAGCCCAACAAGATCATAGGCAGGATTTAATGTAATTGTAGCAACCCGGCGAGTCATAACCTCGAATCTCCCTTATCATTATCGTCATGTGTATGCAGCCATAGTTATACCATTAAAACACAATGGCTTCAGTGATATTTGTAGTTTTTCCTGATTGTTTTTCTGCTATAAACTGGCAGAATCGCACCGAATAGAATAAAAAAAGAAAGGAGAAGTTGATGTCTACTGTTGATGGCGTTGTCGTTGGTGTTGGCGTAATTATCACGAATTCACAAGGCCAAATTTTAATGGGCAAACGCAGCAGCAAGCACGCACCATACTGGTCAATATTTGGGGGGCATGTCGATGCTGGGGAATCATTCGAAACCTGTGCTATTCGTGAAATAAAAGAAGAAATTGGTATTGATATTACCGCCCCAACGGTTTTTGGTATTAGTAACAATATAAACACCTATCACCAAGAAGGTAAACATACTGTCTCTATCTGTATGCATGTTGAATATAATGGCGATATCGAGCCGCAAATCATGGAAAAAGATAAGTGCGAAAGCTTGATGTGGGTATCCCCGAATGAACTCCCAGAACCCCATTTTGAGGCTAGCCGTAATGCCATTGACCTCTGGCTAAACCAACAATTTTATCATCACCCCGCTTAATCGCTTTACTCAGGTACAAATAGCTCAAGGCTATTTGTACAATAATCACCCAACCTATTATTACTACTCTTAATTTTACCTATTTGTGCTTTAATTATTGTTTACATCAACATGTCTCAACTGTATCATTAAGCTAGTACAAAGAAACATTAATCGGGAGTTTCCATGTCTGTTGATGCAGTAAAAACAAATAAGCAGCCCTCCATCTTAGGTGGGGCGATGATCATCGCGGGTACAGCCGTTGGCGCTGGTATGTTTTCAATCCCCATGGTGACCTCCGGTGTCTGGTTTACAGGCTCTATCCTACTTTTGCTGTATACCTTTTTTTGTATGCTGCTTTCAGGATTAATGATTTTAGAAGCCAATATGAATTACCCTGCTGGCGCAAGTTTTCATACCATGGTTAAAGATTTACTTGGGCCTGTATGGAACTCAATTAATGGGCTATCCATTACTTTTGTCCTTTATATTTTAACGTATGCTTATATTTCCGCGGGTAGCTCGATTATCTCGGAAAATTTATCTTCCTATATAAAAATGGACGTTCCACAAGCCGTTTCTGGATTGTTCTTCGCACTTCTGGTTGCCTTTGTTGTTTGGTTATCTACGCGTGCCGTCGACCGTTTAAGTACCATTTTAATTGGTGGTATGGTTATCACCTTTATTATGTCAGTTGGCGGTATGGTCACCACAGCCTCACCTTCGATTCTGTTTAACCAAGTCGATCAAGGCAATACACATTATTTACCTTATGCCCTCGCTGCACTGCCCTATTTGCTGACATCGTTCGGCTATCACGGTAACGTTCCTGGGCTTGTAAAATACTATAATAAAGATAGCCGTTCTGTGGTTCGTAGCCTTGTCTATGGTGCGATTATCACCGTTGCCATTTATATCTTGTGGCAGTATGCGGTCCAAGGGAATATTCCACGCTCTGCCTTTATCCAAATTCGTGAGGACGGCAATAATATTGGTGCACTGCTTAAGCAAATGAATTTGTCTACCAACAGCGATTTTATTTCGAAGTTTTTGAATTTGTTCTCGTATATGGCACTGGCAAGTTCATTCTTAGGTGTATCTTTGGGGCTGTTTGACTTTATTGCTGACTTCTTTAGATTCAACGATAGCAAACAAGGCCGTTTAAAATCTGCCTTAATCACTTTCCTGCCACCGGCTGTATTTGCCCTAGCTTTTCCTAATGGCTTTATTTATGCCATTGGCTTTGCAGGCCTCGCTGCCACTATTTGGGCAGTGATTGTGCCCGCGCTGATGGCAAGAGCAAGTCGTAAGCGTTTCCCGAATAACAGTTATAGGGCGCCTGGCGGCATTGGTATCATCCTATTTGTTATCTTGTTTGGTGTCATTAATGCCGTAGCACACATACTCTCCTTATCTGGTTTACTGCCTGTTTACTGATGATACCCTCCCCAACATCACCGTTGGGGAGATTTTTTTTATTGAAAAGTACGTTTCCTATCTTGCCTAATCGCCTATCTGCGAGTAATTTTGTCGCACTCTTTTCTGACGATAATAAAGAAGGTTATTTATGGCAAAAGCCAATGAGATCAAACGCGGGTTTGCGGTGAGTTACAACGGCAAGCTGCTCTTGGTTAAAGATATCGATATTCAGGCACCAAGCGCTCGTGGCGCCAGTACTTTATATAAAATGCGCTTTACTGATATTAAGACTGGTCAAAAAGTCGAAGAACGCTTTAAAGGTGATGATATTTTAGAAACCATCTCTTTAACTCGTCGCGCTGTTAGCTTCTCTTATATCGACGGTGATGAATATGTTTTCATGGATAATGAAGACTATACGCCTTATCTCTTTAAACGTGCAGACATTGAAGAGGAGCTGTTATTTATCCCTGAAGAGGGATTGCCTGGCATGCAGGTGCTCACGATGGATGGGCAAGTATTGGCGCTCGAACTTCCACAAACCGTTGATATGGTTATTGTAGAAACAACACCTGCAATTAAAGGTGCTTCAGCCAGTGCGCGAACAAAACCTGCAACAATGGCAACAGGCCTAACGGTTCAAGTCCCTGAATACCTCACGAGTGGTGAAAAAATTCGTATTCATATTCCTGAACGCCGCTATATGGGCCGCTGCGATTAATTAGATATATCACCTATGGGCATTAGCCCATAGGGCTTTCTTTTTCTTAAACAAATTAAACTAACTTCCTACCTAATAAACCGCTTAAGTTTTTTTATTCAGTTATATGTCAGTGTATACACACCCAACGTCTGTTCTTTATTTATCCATTTAAAGCTTTGAGTGCCTTGACTATTAGGCAATTCATGGATGCCTACTCTCAATTTTTTTAAAGACGTTTTTGTTATTTCTGGTTTACCTTTATTGCTAGACCAACATGTGGTTTCAATATGCCCATCAATTGCACCAATTTGACATGGAGGCATAACAATTGCACCGATAAAGGTAATCGTTCCACCGCCAACATAGTTTTTTTCTTTTGCTTGAACACTACCAAAAGGAAAAAAGCTAAAAATGGCTATTGCTAATAGCGCTGTCAAAGAAATTTTATTTGCTGTAAGTTTCATAAAAGTCATCCGCTTAAAATTAGGTTATCGTCATCTGCGATGAATTATTTATATCTGTAATAATTTTTTACTTTTTATTACTGAATAACCGAATCTTAATTTGAATGAATGAAACAATATTTAACTTACAGTCGTAGTTTTTTATTTTTCTCAAACTCTAAGAAATAACACATAATTAGTTAAGTTGATCACAAATTTGAGACGATCACACATATTGCAACTCCCATTAGGTTTAATCTATTAAAAATAGTACGGATATTTTTAGAAATAGAAGCCTTAACAATAATCGTTATGATCACTAATAGACTTATAACCTAATTCACTATGAAAACATTACTTTCAAAAACCATCGAATTGACGCCATCCCTCTTGATTGCAAGTGGTCGGCAACGTGCATGTTATCAGCATCCCGAGCGTGATGATTTATGTGTCAAAGTTCATCATTCAAATAGAGATGATCGAGAAACAATACGTGAAATTAAGTATTACAAACGAATTTACCGAAATAAATCATCATCAGATGCGATTGCCCATTATTATGGCATTCAAAAAACCACGTTAGGTACAGGCTACGTATTTCAGTTAATAAAAGATAAAGCGGGAAATGTATCCAATACGCTGGATTATTATTTAAAAAATAAAAATGCTTTTTTAAAACATCAAAAAAATATGAGAATTGCCTATGATATTTTTAAAAAGACTGTTTTTAAAGATGCAATAGTGACAATGGCATTAAAGCCTTACAATATTGTTTATCAATTAGGCTATAAACCCCACGGCCAATTTTTTATCATTGATAATCTAGGTTGTGCGACCTTAATTCCCGTCGACTACTTTTCATCTACAATCGCTCGAGCCACACTCACTCGTCGATTTACCGATTTTGAACAGCGAATGCTAAGAGAATATCACGTCAAACTGGCTAATATGCAAATAAACTAGTGGCAAAACGATATTGCGTTGCTTTGATCTTGCGGCGCAATATCGTATGCTTCACCATCGTATTAGATTATTCAATTTAGAAAAATTTAAACTTCTTTACAATTCAAAAAAGCCTGTAGACGCTGTTATGCTATTAAGCAAATGTTGTTTCACTCAAAGCGTGATCTAGATCGTTATTTTTACTCGATTATTTGAGTACCTAACGATAACACACACACTTTTTTAACTCTAAATGTACAAAAGATGATACACATCCATGCTTAATATAATGTTTTGTAAATTATTACCTTATTAACTCGCCATTTTGCTTTCGTTTATGTATGCTCTCTATGTTTGGCGAAATAAGTATGCAACTGCCAAACTCTAACGGTGAGTGTTTAACAGTTTGTTGTTATGTTGACATAACAAACGTGTCGCCAACGCAGCAAATCGTCGTTTTGCTCATATACAAGTTTTAGTTGTTCTGTATTAAACGCTTTCTGTGAAAAGCCAGTGTCGCATTTTGTAAAATGCGCTTTTCACAGGGATAAGTTTACGTTTGTTGTGTGGAAAAAAACACAATAAGAAATGGCAAGGGATATTAACAATAATGGCAACATCTGAAAAATTTAAGCGCAACATTTTGCGCATCATACCAGCAATAGCAATTGCCGCGACACTGTCAGCTTGTACTGCCCCTGATTCTTCAAGAAATGCTCAACGTACCACTCATTCTGAACCACGTATGTTAAATGGTTCTTCCGATTCGTTAGCAATGGCTTCTCAAGATGAGTTCGAACAACTCGTTCAAAGCGTCGATACCAAATCGAAGATCATGAATCAATATGCAAATTGGAAAGGTGTGAGATATCGTCTTGGCGGTACAACAAAAAGTGGTATTGATTGTTCAAGCTTTGTGCAACGTACCTTTATTGAACAATTTGGTGTTGCCTTACCACGTACGACCTCAGAGCAAGAGTCTTCCGGTAAGAGTGTTAACCGTAACAATTTAAAAGCAGGTGACTTGGTTCTCTTTAAAACCGGTCGCCGCATGAAGCATGTTGGTATCTATATTGGTGACAATAAGTTTGTTCACGCCTCTACCAGCAGTGGTGTTATCGTATCAGAAATGACTAATGAGTATTGGAGCAAACGGTACTACGCTGGTCGCCGCATCATTAATGGTTCATAACCGATAATACCTTTTTAAATTCCTTGCCAATAAAAAAGCTTCCAAGTTAAAAACTGGAAGCTTTTTTATTGCGTTCAATAGCGATGTTAGGATGAATAAAAACCTGACTCAAGCTCCGCGATAGCAACACCAGCCGCCTTTAAGCGGCACATGGCGGCAAGTTCATCACTAGCATGAATGAAGAGGCAAATTTCTTTTTGCCATTCTAAAATCGCACTTTCAATTTGCAATTCAGACAATGATTCTGACAACTGCTTCATTGCAATGCAATCTGTAGCACAGTCATGGCTGAGTAATTTCAGCCCCACAAGTTTATCGCTATCGAAGTCATCTGTAGGTACGACTTCAACGTCCGTGCCTATTTTCCCAGATAACCAGCGGTAACTTTGCGGCAGCCTGTGCACAACCGAAAGACCTGATTTTTCCACAACAAATTCCTATTGCTACCTAAACCATCATAGTGTTCGTTGAACGAAGGCTATTTACTTAATCAACGCTTCGCTGAGGCTGCCTTTATGGCGAGATACCTACGAGCCTTAAGCTTTGACTCTCCCTCCTCTAAATAAATGTTTAGAGGTCAGTAAACGATATCAAACTTCGTTCAAACCGAATTCGCGACAAAGCCCAAAAGTAACGGGTTTGTTAAATATACATACCTAAATATAACATTAAATATTACTCGTGTCGTTAAATTTTTGTGACATAAATCCTTGCATGCACATTTTTTTACTATGAATGTTAAATTTTAAATTTTTTTTGATCTTAAAACTCAACACAGAGACTAACTATTAGTCATTTTTTTTACATTATTAAACGGGCATTAATAATAAGCTGAGTAATTTTGAAGAAAACTCACTAACTCCACCAACTTATGACTTAACTGCAATTACCTGAGTTTAATACACAAATTTAACAAATCGCTATCAAATGATTATTGATTTAGATCATTTTTATTCATACTTTCCAATTTTACTGGCAAAAAATTCGGTTTTACCGAGTAATTAATTTTTGCTTAACACTATATAAAAAGAGATGGTCACGAAATGAAATAAGTACGAAGGAAACCACTGTTTCATCCATGAAACAGCCAGTCTTATTGGATTAATTTATTTTTTGGCGCGTTTCGCCAATAAAACAAATAGCATTGAGCAAGCCACGCACGCAACCATAGAGCCAACCATCGGCCATGCTGACTTAGCAGGGATCATCGATAGTAAAGTTCCTATCAAAGCCCCAATGGAAAAACGGATTGTTCCCGCTAATGAAGAAACCGTACCTGCAATATGTGGATAATTATCTAAAATTACCGCCATTGCATTTGAAGTTATCATGGCAATCCCACTGACATAAATCGCCACACCAAGCACCAAAGCCCAGAAGCCAACATCCATTGCCGTGGTCGCCAGTAACCAAATTCCCATGGTGAATTGGACAATGATCCCTAGGTAGAGCATGCGCTCTGCCCCAAAGCGCCTAACATAACGACCATTAAATGTGGTCATAATGAATAAGAAAATAATATTAATACCAAAAAAGTAACCAAAATTTTCTGGCGCCACGCCATTCAGTTCAATATAAACAAACGGGCTAGCATTCAAAAATGAAAACATTCCCGCAAATGAAAATGAACTCGCTAAAATATAAAACAGCACTTGTTTGGCACGAAAAAGGGTTGCAAACTGCCTTAATGTATTACCTAAATGAAAGGGTTGCCGTTTCTCAACAGGTAACGTTTCACGTATAAATAAACTCACTAAAATAACCGCAATCACGGCCGCTATCGAAATACTCCAAAAAATGGCATGCCATGAGAACCATAACATCACCTTGCCACCTAAAATCGGTGCCAATAGTGGAGCTATTGTCATCACTAAAACAACAAATGACATACTGCGTGAAAACTCATCACGCGTAAACATATCCCTCATTAATGCGTTGATCACAACACTAGCCGCCGCCGCAGCAAAACCATGTAGGAAGCGAAACAAGATGAGTGATTCGATTGATTCAGAAAGCGCACATGCTGCTGAGGCGATGGCAAATACGATGACGCCGCCTAAAATCACAGGCTTACGACCCAGACTATCGGCCATTGGACCATAAAATAGCTGCCCAATTGCAAAGCCAAAAATATAGCTATTAAGCGTCATCTGGATACGCCCTTCATCGACATTGAAGTACTCACCCATCACTAAAAAGCTAGGTAAATACATATCAATGGCTAAAGGCATAAGCATTGATAATAAGCCTAATATTAATATCAACCCTATGTAGGATGATTTTTGCTGTTGCACTCTTTAAACTCCTATCTCGCTCTCGCCTGATACGACACACCTTAAAGATATGTCGCACACCAGAAACGATTTTATTTATTTTTATTAATAATTTATCGTTAGCGCGGAACGATAACGCTGTTGATTTCGTCTTCGGTTAACTCACGATACTCGCCGGGAGCAAGATCATCATCGAGCCAAATATCACCAATACGCTCGCGGTGTAGCCCACAAACATGATTTCCTACTGCTGCAAACATTCTTTTTACTTGGTGATAGCGCCCTTCGCTGATGGTCAATAGCACTTCTTTTGGAGAGATGACCTCCAACTGAGCTGGCTTGGTTGGATATTTTTCGCCATTTAGCATGACGCCTTCGGCAAAGCGTTTTGCAACATCGTCAGCAATGTCGTTTTCTAACTCAACTCGATACGTTTTTTCACAGTGGTGCTTGGGAGAGGTTATGCGATGTGACCACTGACCATCATCGGTTAGCAATACTAACCCTGTGGTATCAATATCAAGGCGCCCTGCTGAGTGCAATTTGTCTGCCAGCGGCTCATCAATAAAATAGAGAATGGTGGGATGTGCAGGATCGTCTGTTGAGCAAACATAGCCTTGAGGCTTATGCAACATAAAATAACGCGGGCCTGTAACATGAACTAAAACACTGCCTTCATAAGCGACAACTTGTTCAGGGCTGACTTGTACCGCACCTGATTTGACAATTTCATCATCTACAGTGACTTTTCCGGCACGCAGCTCTCGCGCCACTAGGCTCCGGCTAATCCCTAATTGCTGGGACAAAAACTTATCCAGTCGCATAAACACTCTTAATTTGATGGAATAGTAACTTAGTGCCTAAAGACAACTAAGTTGTTAGAAATAAAATTGAAAGGTTATTGTGATTGTGCTCACATCTTTTATTATATCAATAACTAACTACAAGTGATAGCGTCTCAAAATTAACGCGTGTTTTTAGCTCAACCCATTGTGTTAACCTAAATTTTACATTAAGCGACTCACTATTTTTAATTAATACTGAATAATATGCCTTTTGTCCTTCGTCCCTATCAACAAGAAGCTGTCGATGCGACCGTTCGTTATTTTCGCCAACACACGCAACCTGCCGTGATTGTGCTACCAACGGGAGCAGGAAAAAGCTTGGTCATTGCCGAACTTGCTCGCTTAGCTCGAGGAAGAGTATTGGTTCTTGCTCACGTCAAAGAATTAGTAGAACAAAACCATGCAAAATATATCGCTTATGGCCTTGAGGCTGATATTTTCGCTGCTGGCTTAAATCGCAAACAATCCCAAAGCAAAGTCGTCTTTGGCAGCGTACAATCCGTTGCGCGAAACTTAGACAGTTTTAATGATAATTTCTCCTTAATCATCATTGATGAATGTCATCGTATTAGCGCGAATGAGAAAAGCCAATATCAACAAATTATCAATAACCTTAGCCAGTACAACCCTGCATTGAAGATCCTAGGTTTAACCGCCACTCCCTATCGACTCGGTTCAGGATGGATCTATCAATATCATTATCACGGCATGATAAGAGGCGATGAGAACTGTTTTTTTCATGAATGCATTTATGAGTTACCTTTGCATTACATGATTAAAAATCATTTCTTAGTCACCCCCGAACGCCTTGATATGCCAGTATTACAGTATGACTTTAGCCAAGTTTCTCTCAGTTCCGCCGGCATTTTTAATGAACAAGAATTAAACCTTTCTATTAAGAAACAAAAACGTATTACACCTAAAATTGTCGCTCAAATTGTTGAATACGCCTTACCGCGGCAAGGTTGTATGATCTTTGCCGCTACCGTTGAACACGCAAAAGAAATTTTCGGCTATTTACCTGAACAGACCGCCGCCTTAGTTACCGCCGAGACGCCCGCGATAGAGCGAGAGGCTATTATTCAACAGTTTAAGCAGAAAAAGCTGCATTTTTTAGTCAACGTTTCTGTTCTGACAACAGGGTTTGATGCCCCGCATGTCGATGTTATTGCCATTCTACGCCCAACAGAATCTGTCAGCTTATACCAGCAAATTGTAGGCCGAGGCTTGCGCCTTTCACCGGGAAAAACCGAGTGCCTGATCTTAGACTATGCAGGGAATCCTCACGACCTCTTTCGCCCTGAGGTAGGTTCAACTAAGCCTAACACCAACAGTGTTCCCGTTCAGGTATTCTGCCCTCTTTGTCAGTTTGCTAATACTTTTTGGGGAAAATGCACCGAAGATGGGCAAATTATCGAGCATTATGGTCGCCGCTGCCAAGGCTGGGAAGAGAATGAATTAGGTCAAAAGCAGCAATGTGAGTACCGTTTTCGTTTTAAACAATGTCCTCATTGTGGTGCAGAAAACGATATTGCCGCTCGCCGCTGCCAAAAATGCGATGGGGTATTATCTGATCCTGACGATATGCTAAAAGCGGCTTTGAAATTAAAAGATGCGTTGATCTTACGTTGCGGCGGCATGGCACTAACCAATGGTGCTGATAACAAAGGTGAATGGCTAAAAATCACGTACTATGATGAAGATGGCACCTCCGTTTCGGAGCGCTTTCGTTTGCATACGCAGGCGCAACGCCGTGCTTTTGAATACCATTTCTTGCGGGAACATTTCCGTGCGCCAGGCGTTCCTTTTCATTGGTCTTCGGCTAATGACATTATCTCTCAGCAGGCTTTATTACGTTATCCTCAATTTATAGTGGCTCGTAAGAAGGAAAGTTATTGGGAGATCCGCCAAAAAATATTTGATTATCAAGGGCGTTTTCGAGTTGCCGACCAACTCTACTCCTGATATTGATTAGATTATGATTGCTGTAAAGACGGTTTTCCGTTAAAATGCCGCCCGCTTGGATGTTTCGCGTCAGCGAATTACACATCAACAAGCCAAATCTCGAACCTGCTGCTGGGTCGCCTGTAGCAGGATTTTATTTTTTTCTTGTATAGAGAAATAGTAATGTTAACTATTAATGCAATTGCACGTAAAGAGCAGGGTAAGGGTGCGAGCCGCCGCCTGCGCAGAGCAAACCAGCTTCCAGCTATCGTTTACGGTGGCAACCAAGAAGCTATCTCTGTTACTCTTAACCATGATGAAGTAATTAACCAAGAAGGCAAAGCAGAATTTTATGAAGTTCTGAGCCTGGTTATCGATGGTAAAGAAACTAAAGTCAAAGTTCAGGCAATTCAACGTCACCCATTCAAGCCAAAAGTGACGCACATTGACTTCCTGCGCGTTTAATTAAAGCCACAAGCCGAGCTTTAGAATTTATCGGGACGCCGAGTAAATAACGCCGCAATTGCGGCGTTATTTATTTTTAGTGGTTACCTTATTTGCCACTACGACGTTGCAGTTGATCCCGCAAATTTGGCGGAGTGCCTCGAATCGTTAATGTATCTGTGACTGGATCCCAAAAAATACGCTCTCCCATCAGTAATGCATCAAAACTGATCGTTATTCCACCACCACTACCAGAAAACTTGGTCAGTTGCTTTAACGTACCTCTATCTGCGGGAAAGCTATCTTCTAATTGATAATCATTTTGGCGAGCAAAATCACTGAAGCTTTGTTCCTCAACTACCGGCAGCTCATTCGATAGCGCTTGTAATTCAATTTCTTCCCCTGATTGCAACTGCTCAGTACAATAATTATGGACTTGCTGACGATACGCTTGACGCGTATTTTTATCCATCTGAGCATTATCACAAAAATCATCTAGCGCTTGTACTAAGCCTTTATTTTGAGCTTTTGCATTTAGACCTTCTGACGCCGCTAAAAAGTCCATAAAAAAGTCAGAGACTTTGCGCCCTACTCTCCCTTTTAAAAAGGTCAAGTAACGGGTTGACTCTGGGTTCGTTTCCCACTCAGTTAAATCAATACGCGCTACAATATCTGCATGAGGGATATCCAGATAATGTGTCGTCGATAAATCGAGGTTATCTGTCACAAACATACTGTCACAGCTGCTTAATACCGCGATTAATAAATATTCAACCGCGAGGTAGCGATATTGACAAAAGAGCACCACGCCCCCTTCAGCAAAGGGATATTTTGCCAATTCATCTTTTAAGCGCACGGTCATTGCACGGCTAAAACCGAGAAACTCCTCTTCACCTTTGCGCAATAATTTCAATGCGTCCGCCAGCTCACTCTCTTCGTTAAACTCGCCAAACGCTTTGCTCTTCGCACTGTATACTCGGTGTAATTCTGCCATCATGTCTTGCACAACGTTATCGGTTGACAACAGAGAATCACGTAACATCACTTCGAGTGTTTGTTCATCGCGTTTGATCAACTGATGTAAAGCTATCTGGGTAATTTCCAGACTCATTGTAGGCTCCTTGTTCAAGCAGAAATATTGTCGCGCGTATTCAAACACCGATGCTATTTATCTGCAACTGAAACCGTCATCTCTACCTATTTTTACTTAGCAAAATTGAACTAATACTCATTCAAATTATCTTAATAAGCATTATTCTCACTTGAATATAAATTTCTTGCGAAGAATGAAGAAAAACATCCCGCTATACGCTATCATAGGTGAGCTTTAACTAATTTAGGATGTCGAAATTTATGCCACAGTCATCTCGCTATAGTGATGAAAAAGTTGAAACTTTGCTTGCTGAACTTGTCAGCGTGTTAGAAAAAAACCATACTCCTGTAGATCTTTCACTTATGGTGTTAGGCAATATGGTGACCAATCTGCTTAATACGTCTGTTGCGCCAACTCAACGTAAAATGATTGCAGACTCTTTCGCCAACGCTTTGTTGTCTTCTGTTAAAGAAGATCAATCTCACTAAATAGACTAATGAAATAAACAGTATGGTGACCCAGCAGCGCTACCGTGACAAAGTCTCCCAAATGATAAGTTGGGGGCACTGGTTTGCACTTTTCAATATACTGCTTAGCCTTGGGCTAAGCAGTAGCTATCTGTTTATTTTCGATTGGCCTGATACGCTAGCTGGGCGTATTTTTGCCTTCGTCAGTTGGATTGGCCATTTTAGCTTTGTCGTTTTTGCTTGCTACTTGCTCATTGTCTTTCCTCTGACCTTTATTGTGATGTCTCAGCGGCTGCTGAGGCTGATTTGTGTTGCCCTTGCCACCGTTGGCACCACATTATTACTCTTTGATATTCGGGTATTTAGCCAATTTGGCCTACACCTAACGCCACAAGTTTGGGATCTTGTCATCAACCCTGACAAAGGTGAAATGGCTCGCGAGTGGCAACTCATGTTTATCACCATCCCAATTATCTTTCTCGTTCAAATGCTATTTGCAACGTGGAGTTGGCAAAAGTTACGCAGTTTGAACAGGCAAACTTTTGGTAAGCCACTTGCGGGGATATTTATTGCGACCTTTATTATGTCGCACCTAATGTATGCATGGTCTGATGCTAATTTCTATCGCCCCATTACCATGCAGCGTTATAATTACCCGCTGTCACAACCTATGACGGCAAGGAAACTGCTTGATAAATACGGTCTGCTGGACTTATCAGAACATCAAAATCGTGTTTTCCAACAAGGTAGCCCTACTGCACTAAAAATCCAGTATCCATTAAAACCGCTCAGCTACTATGACCAAGGTATGGGTTATAACTTGCTGTTAGTTGTTGTTGATGATTTAGGCAATAAAACACAGCAAAATAGCATGTCATCGCTGAAATCATTTAAAGAGATGAGTACCGAATTCACCAACCACTATACGACGGGTTTACGTAACGATACTGCTCTCTTTGGCCTATTTTATGGTATCTCATCCAGCTATTTTGATAATATTCTTAATGAGCGGTATGCCTCTGTGCTTATCCAAGCATTGCAGAAACAAGGGTATCAATTCGGCCTATTCTCTACCGATGGCTTTAATTCCCCGCTTTTCCGTCAAGCTATCTTGGCCGATTATTCATTGCCTGCAAAAGCGGCTGATAGTGATGCACAAACAATTTCTCAGTGGGATTCCTGGTTAAAAGGTTTAAAAAATGAATCGCCTTGGTTCTCCTTCTTAAATATTAAAGGTAAACCGGGAAGTAACCAGACGGATCAACAAATCAATCAAGTAATAGAGTCACTGATACGTGATGGTCGCTTGAAAAATACGATTGTTATTATTACAGCGAATTATAATAATGCTGAACAATCTGACACAACAAACTGGTTTAGTAATAAACGTTTTGAGCGGGAAAAAATGCAGGTTCCACTGCTTATCTATTGGCCTAATACACCGAGTCAACAAATTGATAAGCTGACAAGCCACCAAGACGTATTGACGACGATTATGCAACGGTTACTGCATGTGTCTAACTCGCCTGAGGATTATAGCCAAGGGGAAGATTTATTTAGCCCAGAACGTAAATACCCGTGGGTTATTACCGGCGATGACAATGATGTAGTGATCACGACCAATAGTGCGACCCTGTATATGGATCATAACGGTCAATTTAGTATCTATGACCTGCAAGGTCGAGAAGTTAAAGACCAAAAACCTGATCTTGCACAGTTATTGAAGATTTTCACAGAGCTTAAGCGTTTTAATGAAAATTAACGTTTAAAAATCAATCAGTCGTGCAATCAATGTCTTGCTTTCATGGGGAAAATGAGTAGTATTAATCGCAGTTCGGCATGTAGCGCAGCTTGGTAGCGCACCGTCATGGGGTGTCGGGGGTCGTAGGTTCAAATCCTATCATGCCGACCAACTTTTTATAGATAAACCAACCGCTTAAGGTTGGTTTTTTTATGTCTAAATTTTAAGCGGGGTAAAATGGGGGTAAAACTGGGGTAAAACCCTATCACAATAGTTGCCTTTTTCTCTTGCACAAACCCTTTTAACTGTATATAAATACACTGTATAAATTAACAGTTAAATGAGAGGTTACATTATGCCACGCATTGAAATTCTCTTTGATAAAGAAAATAGCAACAAGCCATCTGAAAAAGTACGCAATGCCCTACGTGAACAAGTGATACACAAGATTGGCGACAAGTACGGCACTCTAAATGTCAGGGTGGCGCTAAGTTCGTCAACATCATTAGTGGTTACTGGAGCTAAAAGTGACGATGCGACCAAAGAAATAAATCAAATTATCGAAGACATTTGGCTGGATGACTCATGGGTGCCTGCATGAAAAATGATCGTGGAGAAAGTAATATCGATATTGTTCCTCGAATTACGGAAGTGAAGGTAGCTGTTAATAGCCCTTATGAAGTTCTTGTACTGGAAATCACTTTTGCTGATGGATCCATTAACAAAGAAACTCGCGAGTGGGAAGATATTGATAGACCGGCTCAGCGCACTTATTTATCTCGTGATATTGCAGAGTATATGTACTCTAAGATTGGAGAGTATTTAGAAAAAACGGATGATGACTATCCTGAGCCCGTTAAAAAATACTTGATGTGACGAGAAGCCGCTTTTTACAGCGGCTTTATTTTGGGTGGGAATTAAGGCTTTTGTGGCCAGTCAATATCCGGTGTTGTTGAGGTGTCAACACGGTTTAACAAGACACGGTATGTTTTCCACGCTGTTAATTGCGCTTTCTCTTCGTCAGTTGCCATGCCTAAATCGACTGCGTCTTGTAAAGGTGCAATCGCGCTATTCGCTTCAGCTAAAAGTGATTGCTTTTGCTGTTCAGCCTCTGCAATTAACCGCTCTTGTGATGGTTTAGGGATATCAGTCCAAGCGGGTAAACCTTTTTTATTTGCTGTTCGCTGCTTTCCTTTAGGTGCCTCACTGACAGCAAATTCATAATAAGTTGATTCATCGACTAATTGACCGTCTAGGGGCCAACTGCCCGCCTTTAAGTAGACGCTTTGCATTGCATATGGGTAAAAGGCATTCTGTGATGCACTAAAATGATAAGAACCGACAGGAACACTAATGGGATAGCCTCCCTCAGAAGCCACCATGAAATCATTAGGTAATGTCATCATGGAATCATATACTTCTTTTTCTATTTCAATAAAACCGTCTAATTCCTCTAATTTTTTTTCAGAGATCAAGAAAATATTATCTAACGCATTAAAATAATATTTTTCAGTTTGTTTATCTGCATCTAATACGATTGATTCATCCATTTTTAGCTCCATTACGTTTAATTAAAATCCAATAGCAATCCAGCGCATACCTATCTGTCCTGTTGTGGATTGCGCGATATCAATACCCTTTAATGTGCTTCTTTCTGCGTTGATTCTAACAGGGACCGCATTTTCACCCACATGTATTCCTGAAAATGAAAATAGCGCTTTTGGAAATGGGATCGGAAAATTGACGAAACCATTAGCACTGGCTCTCCCCCACTGGATCATGAATCCTGTGTCTTTACATCGCCAATAGCCATTATCCTCACTAAACAATGTATTCAATGGCACCCCCGTCAAACGCTCATAAGGGATCTCCCCTTTTAATAGTTTTCCAGCGGGCGATACAGAAAATACAGATTTATTACCATCCCAAGTAAACAAAGTACCATCATCTTGCAGCACAAGTGATATCTCACCATTTGGTGATAAAACAGATGAGTTTGTTAAAGACACTTTAAATTTTTTACCGTCTGCATAATCGCCTTTGGCTTGCAGGCCTGAAGCCATATTAGTAACGGCTTTTTGACTCATAAAACTCGTTGTACTTCCGCCTGTGGATTGCACGATAGGTACACCCGTTAGACGAGAATAAGCCATGGATCCTGTTGTTATCTCACCAGCATTAGAAATTCTAAAAATAGATTTAGCACCATCCCACATGAAAAGCGTTCCGTCATTTTGCAAAACAAGGGAAATAGAGCCTTCAGGCGGAGACATTGACACATTACTGGGTATCGTTTTAAACCGATTACCATCAGCGTAAGAACCTATAAGCTGAAATTTTTTATTTGCTTCATCTTTGGTGTAGCTATCACCTTTCAGTGCATAATTGCCAGATGGTTGTTTATTCGCTATTTGCTGCAACAGGTCATCAGTACTAATCAACTTCCACGCCGCATTAATCTGCGCCTGAGTCGCGGTGTTAAAGTTAACTTTGTTGTTATCAATAATACTTTGATACTCTTTCTTTTCGTCATCTGACTGAAGAATAGCCCCTTTTGGATAGCCATTGATTGCCGCTGCATAATCAGCAGAAAACTTAAATCGACCTCCCATTGATAAATAAACAACATTTTCTGATATTTGGTTAAAAATACCGTTAAAGTCCTGACCTTTTGGGGGTAAGCCACCAGCAGCCACAGGGATCATGGTGATTTGCCCGAAGCCGGTATCCCACGTTGCTTGATTGCTTTCCATGCTCGATGAAAAGTTTTCGGGTATAGCGTTCTTCTGCCCATTCTGTGCGAAGGGCTTAGTGATGAGTTTTGGATTTTTCATTACGTACCTATTTAATGAAAGGTGCCTGATTGAAGGTTTGGAATCCTGAACCGAAGAAACCGAAATAATCGGCGTAAGGTAGTTCACGGATTGTTATTTCAACGCCGTTGGGCCTCGGCAATATGCTGTGATTAAAGATGAGGTTTTTTTCTAATTCAGAAAGCCGATATTCAAAAACATATCGCCCTTTCATATGCCCAGTAATCAAAAAATACGCTTTTCCGCGTGTAAAAGAGGTTTTTAAAAAGGTGTTAATATTAGGTGCAGTTGCATTAATAATATTGGCGTACGCTTTCATGATGATAACTTCACGGAACGTGGGGTCTGTCATCAAGTAAGAGCTTTCGTTTTTAAAATCCCCAAAAAAGGGTTCTTGGTTAAATGGTAAATACTTCTCAGTTCCATCGAAACCAAAGTAATCAGCATCAGGGTCCGGTATTGTTAAGCCCCGATTAATGCCAACAATACGCCCCCAAATATCTAAGCCGAAGCCTTGAGCGGTTAGAACGTTAATAGCTAAATGATAGAATTCATCAGAACTCTGTCGGGGGTCTATGGCTTCGTTGACTGATTTAAGGATTGAGGTAATACAAGGGGAGTTAGCGTATTGACTGAGTAGGGTTTCTCTAATATCAATCATCACGTTATCCTTATGTCATCGACCGACAACACCGGAAACTCATCTATCCCAAAATCGACATAATTTCCTGCAGCGCCCTCTTTTCTACTGACTTGAACGGACAACAGTCGGTTAACAGTCGACTGAGCCACCGTGCAAATATAATCACTGGCAATCAAGCGTTTTGCTATCCGGCCCTTGCCTCTTCCTGTTTTAAACTCTTCCGAAATCGCGTTTTTAACCGCATCTTTTTCTTGGAACGTTAAGAGGTTTTTATCTTCAAACAAGACAGTGAATTCAACAGGAATATGGGTTGGCCGGATAAATTTGACTTCGTATTTAGGCGGCATGTAGGGGAAATTTTCAACATCTTCATAAGTTACTGAGGTATTACCCACAAACGCACATCCGGTACCGGCCTTGGTCAGGATTTTTTTGGCTATCACCTGGTCATTGCCACCGACAACAGAAACGGCGATTGAATTTCGAATTAATGAATAATTCGTTTTACCGACTGTTATTGTAGTGTCTGAAGGGTTATCAATAACATAACAATCAATAACATCTTTAATGTTTGATACCGCGCCATAGGTCGACGAGTTCATATTTTTGGCATTCGCTGACACAGAATTGTATCGACGCAATTCGAACTCTTGCCGGCTTTCTTCATTCTGACCAATAATTGCGGCTTTTAAATTCGTCACCGAATCTACACCAGAAACACTACGAATAATTTTAGTGATTGAGTCTGGTTGCGCTGATATCGAGCCGACTTCAGAACAAAAAGCATTAACGGCCACTGTACCGGTATTACCAATCGCTATTTGCTTTTCAGTTTGCCAAATCCGCCCTGTTACATCTTGGACTTGAAAACCATCCGGAACGGTAGCACCCGCTAGCCCTGTAAAGGTTAACTCAACCACTGAGCTAGTCGCTGGCTTTCTCTGTAAGAAATAGATATAGCCAATGGCGTCCTGCATCATTCCCGAAGCATATCGAGGATCAAAACTGTTAAGCAGGTTAATCATGAAATTACGCTCATCAGTAATAATCGCTGACAACGTAGTGACCAGTTGGCCCTGTGGTGTATCCATTTCAGTCGAAATAGTATCGCCGAAGCAGTTACGCATAAGTTGCCACAACCCATCGATAACTTGCTGTGACGTAGGCGCTAATATACCCTCGGGTGTTACTTCAATGGGTGGGATCATAATTCTATCGCTCCCTCTCGGCCGTCTTTGTCTGTGAATGTAATTCGCCCTCGCACAACGCGATCATTTGCGGTGCTAAGCTCCACTTTTGCCGATACGACACCTTCAACGGAAAGTGCGGCATCTTGCAAATACTGACGATAAAGCGAAAGTGAGAAACGGTTCTTACCAAGAATTTCCTCTAAATAAGGAATACCTTCTTGCTGTGCGTAATACATGTCTTTCATAAAAACCCGACACTTATTTGCAACAGATTGCGCCCGAGCGTATTGGTCTGATGCAATAGCAAGGTTCCCCGACACATCAAGGGTTAAGTCCCATGTGTTAGGGTGAAGAAATAGTGTTTTCATATTAAACCTGCTGATTTGGTTTATTCGTGTTCGCGTATTCTGCGTTAGCTTTGTGGTTATGCCCGTTATATGTAACGCGCATACTTGCCATGGTTTGGTTGTTGCCGGCTGCGGTGTTATCCGTGATATCACCAGCTGATTGAACTGTGCTTGTGGTTTCGACTGGCGCATCGAGTATGATCTTGGTGCCCGTGGCTTTAATTTCCCCCGTAGCAACAATATCAATTCCGCTTTCTAAGAAATGGATATACTGCGCAGGTGTTCCATTCAAAATGCCACCTATATACAAACTATCGGCCCAATCGAATTTACGTTTGCTATCGGGTGGCGCGTCTCTTTTAGTGCGCTTCACTTTCGAAATATCACGAGTAGCGACTAAGCAAATGCCAATATCACCGACTTTTGGGTCAATAATTACCGCATTTGCACCACCTTGGTAACGCATATAAGGTACGTTAAAAATAGTTGCGTTATCGTAAACATTACCGGCACCGTCGACTTGTAAAACCATTGGCACTATATCGACTAAACCAACTGGGCCTACTCCACCGTTTTTTACTTTGACAATGCGACAAATCGTAGTCGTGCCGATACGACCGATTAAGCTATTGATAATGTATTCTTGGGTTCTGGCTCCACCGGCTAAATCACGTAAATCAAAAGGAAGTGCGCTGTTATCTTTGGACATAAGTAACGTTATCCCCTTTTAATGATGCGGCAACATCCATAAACCAGCGTGCAGAATCACTCTCGGTTTCTAGCATAGCCCTCACTCCATATATCAACCAATCACCGTTACAGATATCAATCAAACTATCATTGATGCGAACTAAACCACCAAAGCGTACCAATGGGTCATAGAGGCATTGAAATTGAATACCTTGTATCGTGGGCGTTGGATAGCCTATTAAGCCAGTTTCAGGAGATATGACAGGAATTTTTATTTTCCGAGGTTGTCCCTTGTTTGTTACTGCTATGTGATTGCTTTCAACGTACAAATCGAGGTTTGCACTTTCAGCTAACCATTGGATCTTTTTGATGTCCGAATTGCACAAATAAACATTATCTAGCTTCTGATTAACGCCATTATCTTCAAATGTATAGCCCATTCTCTGGCAAATGTTACCCATGATATTGATAACGTCTTGAGAACCCTCATAGCTTTCAGCCGCCGTTGATTGCATATTTTCTAGTACGGCCGTTTGCGCAGTGATCACGAGAGAAACATTAGGCGCTTCGGCTAAATCTGGATAGGCAAAAGTGATACCGCCTTTAAATACCGTTACTAAGTCCTCGCCTTGCTCCCCCGCTTCTATCGTAACTGAATTTTTTAGCGCAGTGACTTCTCGCCATTTAATGCGTAATAGTTTTGACATGGTTTCAATGGGTAAACCGTAAACTCTCACCCTTGCTGATGGTGATGGAGCCCCATTACCATTTGTGACCTCTGCACTAATTCTTAATCCGGTAGCAGACAGCTTATTTTTATTGTCAGACGTAAAAGACTCTTCTTTGCCACCCAGCACCAACGTTATTTTGATAACTTTCCGATTAAATGCCATTGAGCCACACCAATTTGTATCGAGAGTTAAGGCCTGTATAAACAGGGTCGGTATTGCCAGTCACGTCCATAAATAACAGCCACCGGCAAATATAAGTTAGGTTTCGACAAATTCGATTACAGACCAGGTATTCACCGTTCCGTTTTACCGTAGCGAATAGGTTATTAAGCCGAGTTTCTAAAGTGATTTCGTAGGTATTTTGTTCGATGGTAACGGTAAGGACTTGATTAGGTACTGCCGAAAGTGGTATTTCTGTTATCAAAATCCACCTCCAACCTGCATTTCCATCATGCCCGCTGCGTCCTTGACTTGCTGTATATCTTTATACATATTGCCCATAACCTTTATAACCAACTGAGCGGCTTCACTCCCCTTTACGAGATATGATTTATCAGGGGCATTAAAAATATCAGCCAATTCTTTTAGGCTTGTATCAAAAGAGCCATTTTCCGCAGATTGTGTCTTATCACCACCGTCTTTTATTTTCGCATCGTCAGGCTGCTTGACCTCTTCTTCATCATACTTAACGGTAACTTCGCGGATCTCTTCAAGGTGCACATTCACCTTAATTAGTGTTGCACCGTCTTTAGCTTCGCGCGCTAAGTCATAACCTGTGATGTTGGCAAACTTATAAACAAATTCAGGCGTGATAATGATGAACTTAAGTGTACTTTTAGAGAGCACTTCCAGTTGTGCTAAAAAGGCCCCGCGCTCAAAAGTTCCACCACTGCCTTTACTTAATTGAATAGTGGCTTTCCACGGGTCGGCAACTTTGTTGTAACTAGCAAATGAGCCTTTTTCAATAGGTGCGCTGACAACACGGTTTTGGTTTTGGTACTGCAGGGAAATAACATTATCAGCCAAAAGCAATGGCACTCCGTATTGATTAAAGATCCCCCAATAGTTACCAAACAACTTATTGATTAACGCTGCACCACCAAAGCTAATGCCAGCGTCAAGCGCGGCATTGGGGATGCCCTTCCAGTTAGGGATATCTGGCATTCCGAACATAAGAACCTCGAATTTTAGGTAATAAAAAACCCTCCGAAGAGGGTTATTATTTAGGCTGGTAAATAACAGTAGGACTGAGGGGCTGTAATTTTTCTCCCAAGCTTTTCGCTAAGTTCAGCTAAAGATATGGGTTCATCATATTCATGAACGTTACCTATCTGTATAGCAAAGGCTTTACTTTTCTCTTGGAAATATTCATCAAAAAAGCTTTTACTTATCCCTGAATATTCCTCTGTAATTTTCCAAATTGATGGGGGCGTGTCCTCTAAAACATGCTCTATGCTAAATTCGCCAACAACTTGGCCAACGGGTAACGTAGAGTAAATAACGACCGAAGTAACTGATGAATTCTTAAACATTCCTTTCCTGAATTCATACTTTTTTGTTCCTTCCAATATCTTACTAACAAATTCAGGTTTAATTGATAATAATACTTTCATCTGCGCCACTTAAGCTTAAAATTCTGTTGAATTGTTCATCTGTGAGTTTGAGTATACCCCAGCGCTCATCAGGATCAAGACCAACGTTTTCAATTAACGATGCTCTATTTGGCCTTCTTGGGAACGCTAAATTATATGTAAAGGTGATTATGTAAGGATACACTTTATCCCGATAGAACTCTTGTAGCTGCTCCTTAGTAAACACAGAGTATTTAATGCAATAATCTACAAATAATTCCTCTGATTCAAAATCACTCATTTTCTTTATATTTTCAACGATGCATACCGACGTTGCAACTGAGCGATAGTGAGCTGGCCCCTTACCGTCACCCATACGATATATTACGAGTATATCGTATGGCTTAAAGGATAAGGCTTGCTTCATTTTGCAAATATACACTTTCCTAATACTGTTCGTATGTGAAATATCTCTTAATATATCAGGCGATTCCGTTACCAGTATAGAATCAGGGAAAAGATCTGTATGAAACTCAGGACGAATCCCTAACAAGTACTTATTCTGTATCGGTTCGATAGGAAATAGTGGGTAATCAGATAAAATATCACCTGTTGATTCCTCTGGTTTCATATCTTTCAACAACACTATCTCATTACCATTTTTAGACTCTTTTATCCCACATTCATTAAACCCGTACATTTTAAATAATCTAATTAGATAATCGTGTTTTTCAAAAACTGTTACATAAATATCATCTACTTTAAATGAAAGTGCATTATCAAAAATTTTCTTTAAAAAACGTTGTCCTCTTAGGGTGCCCTTGGGTTCGAATTTAAACGTCCCTACTTTTAAATGCTTTCCATGAGATATTGGTGGTGATACGTCATCTATAGAACCATTTTCTATTTTTAAGTACATAAACCCATCAATATCACCTGAATCTTCATAAAGAACATAGGCTTTTTCATCTTGTGATGATGCTTTTTTATTAAACCAATCAATAAACCCATGCTTATAATCGTCTTTCAATGACGAAAAAAAATCATCATTTAAATCAATTTTGTTAAAAGGCAAATACTGCAAGTTATCCATAATTGACACCTTATTAAATTGATATTTTAATTAATAGCGCTATCAAATAAACTCCATTACTAAGAGATGCTAAGAATAACAATTTAAGCTAAATAAGGTAACTTACATTTTATGTCGAACGTCACAAAGCAAGGAAAATTTAAAGATTAATTGCTGTCTTTTTCCATATTGTAATATCACTACTTGTTGCCGCTACAATAAACTCGCCATTCCATGAAAAACCTACGCAACGAAAATAATCAGAAACTATTTTAATACAACCTGCTTGGAATTGTTTAATTAAAGGGTCTTTACCTAAAGGGCTCCAAATTAACTCTTCTAAAGGCCACTCTGGCGCGACCCGTGTTAGTGTTTCACCGAAATGATTTGCTGTTGGCATGCCGCCTCCACATAAACCAGATATAGTAATAATTTCCTCTGATATAGGACCAATACCCAAACAGCTAAGGTTAAAAGGATCGTACCAATCACCGTACTCCTCATAATCTCTTGCTATCTTTTCCCCTGAGTTACAATCAATTACACCACGACCAGAAGATGAAACTGTCAGTAATAGATTATGATGTTGCCTAGAAAACCCAACCTCGGTAAGTCCACCAACAGCGATTTCAACGCATAGTTGCCATCCTGACGGGGTTGAGCTTTCAGGTATGTTTTTTAGTAAATCACTTAATCTATTTTTGTGGTTAAACATTATTGGTATGACTCTTTCAGGTATGGATACTATTACTCTAGGTTACGGATTAGCTTGCAGTCCGATATTCCCATAGTGATCTGGATATCTCCGCCCATTTTTATAATCATTCCTTCAACACCATTTTTTGTTGTCGATTGAAGAGCCCACACGCTTTTTTCTTTTTCATCTATGACCTTTGAATACACTACAAAATCAGGTTCTTTGCTCGGAGCTTTATTTAGCATAGGTGACGTCATGTGTATTCCGTTTTCTAAATTCACCGTAAAAAACAGTTCATTTCCCTGCATTTTCTCTACATACATGAGCACAGGTACTTGCTCTTTCTTCAAGCCATCATCTTTCCCTGATTGACTGTTGCATTGATATGTTCCGTTACGTAAATCCAAATAACCTTTGTCGTCCCTCAATTCAGATAGCTTATCAAAATTAGCACTAGCCATGAGTGGAAATAATACCAACCCAATAGTAAGTATCCTAAACATTGTTACCTCAATATTTATTACGTTTAAAGTATTGTGCCATCGGGCTGCTGCAATTTAAAGCAAATCAAGACATCGGACCAATTAGCTGAAACATTAATTCATTTGTTGTCTCTACCGCATCAGATACATTCCCTTTGATAGTAGATGCACTAGTGTGAATATTAATATCACCAAATGTAGCCTCGATTTTATTGTTATTTACCGCCTGCTCATTAGCTCTCAGAGCATCAGATTGACCGAGTGTTTGTTTGATATCTGGCATTATATTGGGAATCAAAGGTTTTGATATATAGTCATTGAACCCTTTTAGATTACTGGCGGCATTAGCATAGGGGTCACCTTTACCTTTTATAGCTGCCATTATCAGAGCCTTATCATAAGGTAAGGTTTTGCCAATTTCTTCCATGCTCATTGCATTCATCAATGAAAACATTATGTCATCATCATTTAGATTTATTTGGTCAGTTGGTTTAACACCTAACCGCTCGGACACTCTTTTGGTATATATGGCGGGATTGTTTGCTCCATCACCTTTTGGAGACCATGTGTTAACAATATCTTGAACTGTCTGGAGTTTTTCTCCTGTTGTTTTACCGTCATAATAACGCCTTAGTTGCCATGCGGTTTTTTCTAATCCATCATAAGGCGTTTTAAACACAGCAAATCGGGCTCCTTTTCCTGTTTCTTTAATTGCCCCTTTTTGTCCCACGTAATCCATGTTTAAAGGGTTATTATTTCTTTCCCCTCGCGTATCTCCTATTGCTAACGAGTTATTTGTTGATGATTGCCTTCTCATCGCTTCGTAGTTATTTGCAATGGTACCTATCAGCCCTGTCATACCTCCGTTTTTTGTAGCATCAATAGTTCCATCAAATAATCCTGAATTTTTCACCATTAAACCAAATGATCCAATATCAGCACCGGGTACAATACCACTTGCAGCATCAAGCCCTGCTTTTGCCTTATCCTCTGTTGTTGCGTTAGGGTCATTGAGTTTATAAACGGCCCCAATTATCTTAGATGACTTCTCAGCAGCCTTATCCATAATCTCTTCAAGGCCTTTGATCCCTTCATCAACGAAAGGCTTTACAATAGCCATACCGGCAGCAAAAGAAGCAGCCCACAGCGCAGGCCATCCGAGCAGTCCGCCAAACGCGGTACCGATTCTAGTGATGCCACTCAAAATACCCACCACCCACTTACCGCCAAAATAAGTCCCGAAAGCAGCAAGTGCAAGTTGCCATTTATTAAGATTTCCATCCTGATCAGTAAACCATTTACCAACAGTAGTGCCTTTGAACCACTCTTCTAAATCATCTAACCACTCAAGGACTGCCTCAATCGACTCTGACCATTCCGACCAATCGAACATCGATTTACCACCGCGCTTCCAAACCTCATAATCATTGGATAGCCCAACAATCGCAGCACCTAGCGCAAGAATTAAACCAACACCTGTAAACAGTGGTGCAAACATCCCTGCAAAGGCTATCGCCGCTTTTAATGCTAACGGAATAAGTGTTAACCCAATAACGGCCGCGATACCTTTAAATATCAAAATAGCCCCATCACGGTTTCGATTAAGGTAATCAAGCCAAGCGGTAAGTCGTTCAGAGAATTTAAGAAAGTAAGGGATTAAGTAATTCGCGATAAGTGTTTTTAAGCCTTCCCATTGCTGACTCACTAACGCATTTTGTTCATTCAGCTTGCGGCTGATTTCGAGTTCTTCTTTAGAAGAGATCACAATATCTTTCTGTGCAGCAAGTTGCCGTTCCATGGCATCACGGCCTTGAAGTAACGTGTTAATGGTTCCTTCATCAAATCCCATATTTTTTGCAATGTTGTAAGCTTGTGGCCGTGACATTTTCGATAAGCTGTCAGACACATCGAGCAAGATATCATCAAGGTTTCGGATGTTGCCTGTAGAGTCCACCACTCCCACGTTAAGCGCGTTGAAATACGGTAAGACTGACGCATCACCAATAGTGACTAAATCCCACAACGACTTGCTCAAGTTAGATAAGCTGGCCGTCATACCATCAGCGGTACCACCCGCCATTTCGGCCATATTTTGCCACTTTTTAACCTCGGTGGCATTCATGCCTAAATTTTTACTCAGAAAGTTAAGTTTATCGTTAGCCTGGTTAACATCAGTTATTAACTTAGCTAACCCCGATGAAACCATGATGGTGCCAAAGAATGCGGTTAAGGCTTTAACACCATTATAAATTGAGCGCGTAAAGTCTTCTGTTTTCTCTTTGGCTTTTTTGGTTTCATCAGCCTGATTTTTAATGGTGATGGTTAAGTCCGCTGAGGACTCATTCACATTATCCAGTGAAGCAGATAGTCGATCACTTTCGGCCGTTGATTTTCGGGTTTCTTCTTTAAACCCTGTATTGTCCAATTTTAACGTAACAATTAACGCATCGATAATCGTCGCCATAAGCACTCCTGCGGCAAATAAAAAAACCGCAAGAGCGGCTTATTGTTGTTGACTCAATTCTTTCATCACTTGCTTGTTATATTCATTCACATGGTGTATTTCGAGCAAGTTCATTGCATCTTCTAGTCCCAGTGTTGTCGTTAACTCCGTATATGTTGCTAGGCCAGAGCACGTAATTTCTCTGACCACACTAGACACATTTTTTGTTTCGACAAGAACACCTTCACGAAGCGGTAAGCCAGCCCTTAGTTGCTTGAACTGGACAAACCGCCTTGAGCTAAAAAATCAATGTGAATCGCCAGCGCTTCTTTGCGTAATACAAACAAAGTCATGACATCAAAAATATCTGAGTCGATTTCCATATTACGCGCATTACCACCTGTAGGGACAATTTGGACACAGTCGAGTAATTCATTCAGAAGCGGGATCCCAACTTCGGCTTTAATGCTCGACAGGGCTTTCAGTGCCACTTGACCGAACCCCATCATGCCCATTTCTGGTTTTACATCACCGATATCGATACCCGCATTAGCTAAGGCAAAAATGGCACGCATGGCCCAACTATCCGCTTTAGTCACAGGCATTTCAGTCACTACAAAGGTTTTACCCGCATCGCGCCCTTTTTCAATAACTACTGTTTTTGTTTTTAATGACATTAGATTTCATCCGCCCCGTTAGTGACCATGTTGAAGTTATACGCGGTACCATCAAGCATTTTTTTACCGCTTGGACCGCCTTTCATCGTCGTCATGCCGCCCTTGCCGGTATAACGTTTGCCAATAGAAGGCATTTCAATAATGATTTCAATGAAGCGCGTTTCCATATTGGCATTAAAGTCTTTACGGATATTTTCCATGATTTGTATTGAAGGGCTGTTCGCTTCAAGGTAAAGCGTCCACGGTGTTTCGTGCGGTGTGTAACCAATGGATTGTCGTCCATCCACACCCATACGGGTTTCACCAATATTCGCGTCACCAAATTCCCACGCGTTATCCGCTTGAAAACCAAGGATCCGCACCCAGTTATCGTAAACTCCCTCACAACGCAGCATCATGACCGAGTTGGCGGAAGTAATCGTTTTTTCATTATGGCCCATTGGCATAACGTGTTACTCCTTACTGAACATTGATAGACGGTAAATTAACGGATTGAACACTACCGCCATCGGCATACCATAATTTCAACGGCATTGATTTGCGCAAGCCGCGTGTTTGTGCGGAGGTTTTCTCTATCTTCAAGCACCAGCCCGTAACGTTAAGTTGCGTTGCCGCATCAAAGCCCGCTTCAGTGTTGATTTGTGTTTTTTGCTGCTCAGAGAGCTCAATACCCGCTTGAATACCGCCAAAATTCAGCATTTGATTAACTGGGTCTTGAATAGCTGCACGATGCATAGCACGACCCGCATCGTTATAAGGAATGCTGTTAAAGCTGGTTAACATCGTCATTAACGCAAGTTGCAACTGGCTATTGAAAAACACTTGAATAACGTAGCTGTCCATCCATTTGAACTTGCCCGAGATTGAACCAGGATTCACAAAGATAAAGCGATCATTCGCGGTACCGTAAGCACCGTAGAAATTAAACCCTAATGCTAACAATTCATCCGCCAGCGCTTTGTCAGTAACCGTAGGCTTCAGACCCTCTTGCTTTCTAAACGCTAAATTTGTGCGGCCGTTCAATTCATCAAAGTTCAAACAGGCAGGGTAGCTACAAATAAATGCGGCATGAGTATGATCACCGTACATCAAGAACGTGCCACCCATATCCGATTCTTTAATTGCGCTTGCAAGTGTTTCTAGCTCACTATTGCTATTGTCTTGTTGATAAAGAACATGCAAATAGCGGTCTTTCTGCAACGATACCCAACGGGAGATTTTAATCATTTCCTCGGCGTTAAAACCAATGGTCATGATTGAGACAAAGTTAGTCGTTTCTTTAGTAATACGTGGGAGCAAATCTTCAACTGTATCGGCATTGATGCCATCGTTGGTTTGAGCCCCTGCACTTTCAGTTAAGCACATAAATTCAGCGAGGCCACCTTCAGCGGTTGAGATATTGCCTACCGCGCCTTTGGTTTTACCCTCGATGATGAACGTTTTAGCACCCGTATCATACTTACAGGTTCCCGCGCCGTTTAAAGCAGCGGTCACTAACTCAGCCAACGCGGAATAACTTGACACATTGTAGAACGCGCCACTATCAAACGGCTGACTACCTGAACCGCTAAAACCCAGTGCAGCGCTTGCATCCACTTCTGCAGAAATTTGCTTGCCATCAATAGTGATCACAAAACCAGTTGGCAGTGGTGTGAATTCTCCCTGTGTGCGATTCGGTACTTTTGAACCAACCAACTTTGCCGCTTGTGCATTGGATGACATAGAAGCGATATAAAGCGTATCAGGCAATACCGTACAGTTTTCAAAGCCCTTAAAATAGACTTGAGCCGATTCATATTCTTTCGAATCGATACCGAACACTTCACCAACCAGATCCGCTGAGCCAAAGGCTTTTACCCCTAGCATGGATTCAGGCTGACTTTTGGTAATAAACAACGCGTTTAACGCCAGAGGGTTGCCGCCGGTGCCAACAACACCAGGCAATATCTGGACGATATCGCTTGCCGGAATAGATTTCATATTTTTACCTTAGATATTTGTGGTAGTAATTGAGATTTCGTCGACACCATCGACGTGATACGAGGTTTCAGGGTTATATTGCAGGGTAATTTCTAACATCATGCGGTTTTCGTACTGATTGGCCTGATCCACCAGCACATCCTTCTTCGGTTGCCCGCTGTCCAGTGGTTGGCATTTTACTAATCGTTCAGTGGTGTATGATGATTTCCAAAGGTTGGCCATCACGCGAGAACGGTTATTAGCTTCAACACCATAAAAATCCAATTGAAATGTGGCCTTAACTGAACGCTGTGCTGTCACTTCTTCTTGTACAGCATTCCAATACTCAGCGGTGTAATCCAAATCATGCTCAAACAACATGTGCATGATGATACCGTTTTCAGGTACCGGTGTGTTGTTTTGGTAGCCTTGCTGAACTGGACAATCAAATAGCTCAATCAGGTACTTTCTGAGCTCAACAAAAATATCGCGCTCAGTAATGCTTATTGTCGCCATAGCAGCACCTTCACCCACGTTGGATAAGACTCGATAACTTGCGTTACTAGCCATTCGGATTTTTCATCCTCGCCATACGCTTTGAACATCATCTTATCCGCGCCTTTTTCTTTAGGTCGCCTAAGCGCAGATATCTGTCCTCTTGCATAACCATAAATAAATTGGCCTTGCTGGCTAATCACGCCAAGGTGTTCGAGGTCTTGTGTACTCAGGCTTTGCAGTTGTACCAAAATATCGTAGTTAACAAATTTTGCTGTATTCACACCCGCATCATCGGTTTGATAGCCTTCATTGGCCATTAAGACCGCAGGAATATTTTTGTTAACGACTTGAATTGCAGTATTGGCCAGAGACCGAACATTAATCATCGTTCACCTCGAAATCGAATGAATGATGTAACTTGCCAGTTTCAACTAAAGGACTCGCGGATTTTTTCTTCGCTATTGTCGATTTAGCGTTAGGTGGTGTTTCCCATGTTAAAACAGAAACCTCCAGTTCATTCTTTATCGCTCGGCCTAACGATTCCATGCCTTTTCTAACGCTTCCGTGTCGTTCAATAGACTGAGCAAGAATGGCTGGCCATGTTGCCCTGCCATTGGCTACGACTGTACGGAAAAAGGGGCGAGGCGGAATATTGATGGTGTGTGCTGGGATGTTGTGATCAGTGGCAAAGTTTGAGCTTTTGGCCTTAACAAACCGTCCACCGCTGCTAAGTGTACCATCTTTGCGGATCCGTCGATAAATGGTACCCATTCTAGCCGGTTGATTGATTGTTGCTCCGTACTCTTGGATATAGCCAATTTGCGCTACCGAGGTGCCATCTTCGTATGTCGAGCCCTCCAGAATTCCCGCTCGTAACTCTAAATTATTTCCCAGATATTTACTCAGTGCCGCTTCAAGCTTACTTGCCATAATACCCCCCTCGCCAAACGGGCATCGGCATAACACCGAGTACATAAAGGAACGAACGGTACTTACTGGTCATCTGCCAATACTCTGCACCATACGGCGTTTGCGTGTACCACTTTTCAGCATTGGTTGTCTGACCATAATCCAGAGAAACCGATACACTCCCTTCACTCGCGCTCGATGCACGACCGACTGCGTTGTTACCTTCCGCAATTTGGCTTTGTATGTATGCCATGTGGGCCATCAACAAAAACAGCAACATTTCACGTTCAGCCAAATCTTTCACATAACTGCACTTTGTGTTATTCAGTAAAGAGCAGGCTTTCACAAAGAGCATCTGCAGCTGCGTATCATTTAGCGCACTAAATTGGGGGTAAGCATCTTTAAACCTAGTAGGGTCTAATTCCACAGTGCCGGTCGGTTCACTCTGAGACTGTTGGCTGCGATAATGAAGCATTGCCATTCTGTTCATGACGGCTCCTTACTTAGCGGCTTCAACACCATCGGCTTTTTGCTGTAAAGGCTCAGTTTTAGATCGCAGCTCTTTTTTATCTTTGGCTTCTGCCTTAGTTTCTTTCACTTTTTCGTGTGCGAAGATAAGCCCGTTTTTCACTAAAACACGCTCTTTATTTTCCGCATACCAAGCATCCCATAGCGACTTATCGACACCATAGGTCAAGCCAAAGCCATTCCCATCATTAATACCATTTGCAAAACCTTTAATTTCTTCGCGTCGTTCGCCAACATCCAAATAAATACCGTTGGACAATTTGCATGCGATTGTGACTGTAGACATAAATCATCACCTTTTATAAACGAGAAAACCGCCCGTAGGCGGTTAATGTGAGCAATCGAAATATCGTTAAGACACTAACATCGATGCAATGAACAAGGGGCGATATACCACGCAACCAAACGTACCTTGAGAGCGTTTTTGCTCCCATGATGAGGCTTTTTGTAGCATGGCGTGAACGCGCATTTTTTCAGTAAAACCAAGGTCTAACGTTGGCTGCCCTTCATAACTTTCCACAATTAACTTAACAACTTCACCCGCTGACGTTGAAAACTCAGGAATGCTTTTCACGGTTAAGTTAGGGAAGTTCTTCGCCAACTGGTCAGAAACGTTAACGTTATACTGGTTGGTTTTGGTTAAATTTGTCTCCATTTCTGGCGATAGCACTAACACCATTTTTTCATGGCGATCAACTAAGCCATCGGTTTGTTTAACCAGTTGAGAAAACAGTTTACGAATGGATTCATAGACTGCTTCACCGTCCAGATTATCCCACGCCGCTGACGTCATGTTTGGCAACATACCAGGGTCGTTTAATAAACCGTAGTTTTCGAGCCCTTCAATCCCATAGAGATAAGATTTATTTTGGTACTTATTCAACGTTAATACAGCAGCACGCTGTTTCATTGAAGCCCAATCGAGTTTAGCCGCGCCGGCTAACTCCATTTCACGCTCCCCTACACGCACAAACGTTTGATAATGGTAGGGTTGGCGTTGTGGCCAGTTAACATTGACACCCGTTTGACCGTTGTTATTGAAGTCTCCATAGGTAGAAACTTCACCTGTTGCTTCCATCATAGGAAAAGCGGCTGTTTGTGTGGTCCAATCCCCTTGTTTCTTTTCACCAAAGATTTCGGCCATTCGCATCGGAGTAACAACGGCTTCAATAACTTTAGGATCAACGTAAGTAGTGAAAATGGACAGGATACCCGCATTTGGGGCGGTAACAAGTTCACTATCCATCGCAATCGCTGCTCGAACTTGTGCAGTCAATTCCTGTGGCTGATAACCTGCTGCAAATACGACACCAGCGCGATTTGCTAACGCATTAAAATTCAGTGGCATGGTTTTTCCTTACAGAGACGCGGACATAGTGGTTAAACCCGCAGTGACAGTTTTAGCAACTCGAAACGGTGTTGCTTCTACGGCGGTGTCATTGGGATCGATAGTATCAACGGCTTTCGCTTCCCCTGTTGCCACATCAGCAACAATAAACTGGCCACGCTTACCACCTTCTTTAAGTACGACACGAAAGTCACCGCTAGTCATTAAAGTCACTTCACGACCTTTTGGGATTTTCATTGTGGCTTCTGCCATATAGGCATCGATAATGGCTTGGTTATTACGATGTACAAAGCCGATTAGCCCGCCATCCATTTTTATATTCGATACTAAGCCTTTTTCGTCAGCCCAAGCGAATAAACCGACCTCAACGCCCTTTTCACCAACTTTTAATTGGCTTTCACCCGCCAGCATCGTGAAGTGTGGATTCACCGAAGCAAAGTCACCCGCCACACCCACCGGCAAGTCATTATTCATTTTTGTTTGAAAACCGCTCATGATTTCCCCTTATTTAAAACGTGCTGTATGTTCATCTTCAGCGAAAGTATCCGCATCCATTGCAAACTTAGGTTGCTTGGTTGCATTTGCATTGTCTTTTGCCATTCTGACCATATGAGCCAATCCAGCCCCATTAACACCATCACAAGCAATGCCCTTTTGTTTAAGCGCGTACGCATAAACATCATCGGCACTTGTAAAGCCATCCATTGCAATGACGCCCACCAGCGGTTCAACGTCACGCAATGCGCCAAACATTGCCGTCATTTGTTTAATGGTGGCATCTTTTGTTGCTGTGAGGGCTGAATCCATCGCCTTTTTATTGGCTTCTTCATTATCAGCAGCTTGCTTTTTAGCCTCTTCCTCATCTTTGGCTTTCTTTTCAGCTTCTTCTTCGTCAGTGGCTTTTTTCTGAGCCTCCTCCTCATCCTGAGCCGCTTTTGCTACCTCAGCAGCTTTCTGCTCCTCATCCTTTGCACCGTCGAGATCTTCAGGTGAAACGTCCATCCCTAACTTGACTGCGGTTAAAATGTCACGAAGTTGGTTTTCTGGAATATCTGCATCCATCCCCAACGCTTTTTTAATTTGCGCAGCCACTATTGGAAGCGCGCCTTTTTTTAGTTTCATCTCTGTCTCCAAATCGACTGTCTGATGGTCTGAAATAATTGCGTCACGCCCAATGCGACCGCGATAAACTAACGCAATGTGGTTTCCGTGGATGTTGCGCATGACACCGTCATAGTGCTCACCATTAAACTCGCCTGATGTCATATCAGCGGTGTAGGCATAGCCCGCAGATAGTTCCTCCATCTTTTTCGCTTCGATGATGGCTATCGCGTTCCCATCCCACACACTTAAATCGCCGTATAGCCGCCCACTCTCAAAAGCAATATCTGAACCGGTTGTGCCGATGGTGTATTCCATTTCGGGCTCATCAGCATCAACGGGAATATGCTTTATCAGTAACTGCTTTTTGCTAAATGTCTTTGCTGCCCGCTCAAGTTCGACAGGGTCACGAAGTAGGTAGTAAATTTTTTCAGGGTCTAGCCCTAAGTGCTCGTAATTGGGGATTTCTTTACCCCGATACGGATTTACTGACGCTTTAGACAAAACAGTCCTCTCCACAATTAAGTGACCGTTACCGTCTTTACTACGCATTGATCTATCAAAAGCTAGGCGTTCTGTCATGGTCATGACTGCCCCTATTTAGAATGGAAGAATGGCCTTACTACCGCACTTACAATTTATTTCCTCTCCTGGTAATACCCACTTACCATCAAGGTACATACCCTTCTCGATATCAAACTCTTTACCGTGAGCTTTTAAATGAGATTGTCGAGGCTGTTTACCCGCGTGTGAGTGAAGCCAAATAGCTTTTTTGATGCCAAGCTCTTTACGCCTAGCCTGTTCAATAACCGCGTGAGCCTTATTAGTTTGGTCACTGGCTATCAATGCCGCTCGATTTCGGGCAATGTGAAAATCATGTTCAAGATTATCAGTTAACGTTTTAAGGTCATAACCGCCAGCAACGGATTGCCAAACGTGCATTTGAACCTTACTTAAATACTCGGTGCCGATGGATTTAATTAAACCAATGTTTTCACCCATCACGGCTCGTAATGCATCCAGCGTTTGTTCGCTGTTTTGCATTCTCACCGTAAAACCGCGTTTTCGAAGTAATCCAGCTAATCGCGTGTCATAGTTGCCAACGGTTTTATCAACAAACTGTTTGGCGATTTCTTGACTTAAGCCGTTGAGGTTCTTGTTCCATTTATCCAACAAATAATCAGCTACATGAGCTATCCAATCCGCTATACCGTCATTGGCTAGCTCCCGTTTGGCTTTATCGTGGTATTCACTCACCAAAGCGTTATCGAGCTCTTTACGAATGTCCTCAACAATGCGCATTAGTGCTTTATAATATTCGCTCTCAATAACAACCGAAGCCCTAATTGCCGGCATGATCGCATCACTCGGTTTCTTCCTCGCGATCACTTTCATAGTCAGGTACTCCAAATGGCGGCGGGATTATTTTTTTAGGGTCAATAAAACTAAACTTACTTGATTCATCCGTCGATAAAGACTGTCTAACTTCCTCACCGTCAATCGCACCTATGTTAAAGAGTTTTTCCGTTGTTTCCGCATTAGTGCGATTAACCTCGGCTATTTCTTTCTCATCCAGCTGATACAGCGGCGTGAATTCGAAATAAATACCTTCATCAATTTCACCAAATAGATTCAACTGAATGAGCTTAATGATAGTGTTTATTTGGGGTAACAAGTGGGCGTTTTGCAATGACGCTATGTAGTCGTAATAAACGCGAATTTCTCCGTCACTGTTTGCATTTAAACCCGCCGGTGTGATGCCGAGTAATTTAACAAGCGGTGTATGACTGGGTGCAGCCATTTGTTCTTGGGCTTGTCGCTGTAACGCGTCTAAGCCTGACAATGGAGTATTGAACTGGAAGAACTCTTCCTTATCCTTGTCCGTTAACATCAACCCTCTGTTGTCACGGATTTGTGAAAATAATTTAGCTCGTGAAGCGATATTAACTGCGCTCCCGCCTTCAAGTACATCCTGCATACTTGTCGCTAAACCGGTCAAAGAGAACGCGACGATTAAATCACTAATTGAATCAGCTGTTCTTTGCCAACGTTCAACATAAGGCTTCATCAATTGCAGTATCGATATCCCTGAGAAGTTATAAGCGGGTTTTAAAATATCACTCACAGGCCGCATGATTAATGTTAACAATCGGTCACTATGAACCTCTTTGCCTAACACAAACCATTTTGACGGTTTAAAAAAATCTTCACGGCTTGGGTCTGTAGAGTTATAAGTGCTAGGCGTTGACCAAATCGGCTCAATGATTGCGAATCCCTCTAAATCACCCTGTTTAATACTTTTGTTGTTAAGCAATAAGGGCAAATCGCGCTTATCTTCTTGCCCTCGAATATTAATGGCCAGCTGAGAGCGTCCGAAAATCATTTCAATTTCGATATGCTGACGCATTAAATCACAAATTTTAAGGCGTTCTAATTCTGAGGTAATGAGCGCAACCTTGTCTGTTCTATCCTTGTTATCTTTACCATTATTGCGTGATTTCACTTTACCCCATTCACGCGTCATTTCTTTTGCGGTAGTTTCAGGCACGCTACGATAGTCACTGGACTGTGACATAACCGCCAACGTCGGATACCCAATAAAACTGGAATAAAATTGTGGGTCCATATTCACGTAGGCATAAGAACCTGCGCAATCACTATCCATTGCAACGGGGGCTATTTGCCCCTCTGGCACAACACCAGGATGGATTACGGGAGGGGAAACGATAACAGGTTGTTTTTCCTGTTTCTCTTCCATCATCAGCATTTGCATTAAACGTTCTTGTGCATCTGCTTTTCTGGCTTCCAGCTCAAGTTGCTTTGTTTTTTCCCGCTCAATAGCAAGCTCCGTCTCTCGCTCAGACAGGCGTTTTCTCCATTTGAATAGTTTCATTTAGAATTCCGAAAATACTGATGGGTCGATATACAGAGGTTTTCTTGATGGTGACATGAGAATGACGACACTATCGGCACAGTTTGGTGACAATGCGCCATCCGGTTTCTTATCCACCACAATCTTACCTGTTTGATTTTTAGAATAGGTCGGCTGGCTCAACTCTGATGTTAGTCGTGCTAACGCTTTCATTTTTGATGATAGCGAGATAATTTCATCAGGGTCATACTTCATGCCATTCACTGCACGATACGTATTTAGGAATAAATTACGCAGATGCCACCATGATTGAGATTTGAAGTTTTGGAAGAAATCTTTATTTGTGATTTCCCGCCCGTTCGCATCCCTCATGATTGCTTTATCTGGGTTTAATACCCCAGCACTACCTTTGTATGCATTGAATGCGACCGTATTCTTACCTGCTTTTTTACGCTCATCATTAATTTGCTTAGAGTCACCACGACAACCGGCACCAATACCATCCGCATCATAAAGAACGTCATTACAACCGTAATCATCAGCAATATTGATAGCCTTGACGACAGTCTGATAGATATCGGAACCTTTGCCGCTCCACTCTTCACAAACATCTACAAGAATGCCTTTTCTCGATGCAAAGGCATTTTTATCTATCCCTTCATCGGCAACATCAAGTGCGCCAGTGCGTTTACCGGTTGGTTCAATACCCAATTTAATATGCGCATCTATTGCGGCCTGAACCCATGCCGAAGGAATAATCACCCCTTCAACCGATGCGTTGTAATCAATGTCAATTTCTTGCGCGACGGTCACAGGGTCTAACAGTTCGACTTGTTTGTCGTACCACTGCTGATCTTTGCGCGGGTCATCGCGCCAATGGAACGTAAATACGGGTATTTTTCCGCTGTGCCTACGAATAGCAAAACTATTAGCGTTCCCATTAGGCGTTGAGATATCTTGTCGGCAGTTGGTTGTCGCTGACAGTGAGGCATCAACTAAAGTGGGTCGTTCAAGGAAAGCGGCTTCATCCACAATATAAAAACTCGCACGATCCCCCCGCCCAATACCATCACCACACTCACCTGATATAATTGAATCAGTATGAGGGAATTTTATTCTCATGTGGGGTGCATCTTTAGCCCTATCCCAGCCGAATCGAAATTCAGCCGGTAGATAAGACATAAAAATACGGGCTTTTTCTAACAACGATTTAGGCACACCAATTTTATCGACGTACTCTTCTTTACGGCTACCAATACCCACGCTGATACCGCGATTAAAATTACATACTGTGCAAGCCAAGCCTACCGTTAACCAACTCATTCCCATATCACGGGTTTTTTCAGTAATGCCTGGTTCTTGTGATTTCCACCGTTCCATAAACCATTCGGCCCACTCTTCCTGTCGTGGAAATAGCAGAAATGGGATGTATGATGGTAAGCCGCGTTCAGGGTTTCGTGGGTCATAAGTCATTCCCCAATCGATAATAAACTGAGCTGGGTTGTCTTTGTAATAAGCATTGAGTACCGGTATAGATTCAGGATTTTGGCGAATACGTATTAATCGTTCCATTCGCCATTCAAACACCTGTGCATAGTCAGGATTTTTAAAATCAAACGGGAATGGGATAGGCATAATGTGATATTGTTCCCAAGCACATAATATAAATATTTAAACTAAATTTTAATTTAAGGAGATGTTATGTCCGAAGAAATTGCTAGGCTTCTATTCCGTTTAGCCCAAGATAACCATTCTGATGTGAGGGCTGGAGCTGCTTACGGTTTGGGTGAAACAAGATATTACTCAGAAGAAGTAATAGCTTGTTTGACAACTCTTTCGGTAGATAATCACGCAGCTGTCCGTGCAGCAGCAGCCAAAGCACTAGGCCGAATCTGTAGGCCTGTTCCTAGAAATTAATATCTACTAATTTTTGCAAATCTCTCAGTATTTAACATAATGGTGCTTACACGCCCTACGGAAAACAGGTTCGATTCAGTTTTTTCAGGTAAGCACCATTTATCTATGTTATCCATCAAAAAGACTTAAATTCTTAGTGAATAAATCGTGCATAAAATAGGTGTGATTTTGCATAGCCTGTTTTTGGGCTGAAACGGTTATTTTTATCAATTACCCCATTAACTTTTTATAAGCGTCTGCGGCTTCTTGAGAAGTCATGTTTGCAACTTCGGTTTTGATAGGTTCGCCATCTTTACCAGTTAATTCAGTTCGAGTTTTCACCATCCCTAAATGCTGCGCAACCATCTTAAGCGCATCATCTTGATTACGAGTAATCACCTCGACACCAAACTTCCCCTCTTTCACTCCCGCAAATAAGCGACGAGCTGAGCCGGTTAGGTCACGCGTATCGTGAAAATGCGCACGGCCAATACCAAAACCACTACAGCGGGGGCAGTCAGGATTAGGATCAAGAGAATTATCATAACCGTAACCGCCATTGTCATTTGGTATCTTTTTCTTTTTAGCTCTAGCCTCAGTAACAGCGTCTTCAAACTCTATAGCATCGCGCCACTGATAATTAAATCCAAATCCCCAACAATGGCGACAACATAATCGACGATATTCAGTTAGCTCATTTACATCTGCAGTTGCAATATCCCACCACATTTTTAATACGGCATCTTGGGTTATCTCAGTTCTGCGTTCTCGTTCTGCTAGTGCATCCGCGATTGCTTTTGAAACCTTAAAATTTCTATAAAGGATTGATGCTGCGATATACGCATTATTCCCCTCACATTTATAGCCGGCTCTTTTGTATGCTGCAGTTCGGTTTAAGTCAATTAAGTACTCAGTTACGAAACGTGCTTGCATATCGTTAAGCCCGTAGTTGCGCACATCAAAGGTATTTTCTTCATTGTGCGCATTATCTTGTTCACTACTCTGCGCAGTTGGTATCACGCTATTACATATAGGCTCTTTTGCGCATTCTTTATCGTGCGCAGTGCGCAATTTCTTTTGCGCAGTTTTTTGCGCAGATTGCGCAGCCGGCTTTTTTATATATCGCCTTGCTGTTGCGTAATTGAGTCCCTGGTCTTCACACCACTCTTTAGGGGATATTCCTGATATAGCATGTTCGGTGAGGAACTGTTGCTGTAGCGTCCCCCAATCCGGTTTAGCCATCGTGTTTATCTCCTTAACCTATTAAAAAGCCCACTCGAAAGTAGGCTTTGTGATAGGCTAAACATTATCTTTTGCATAAAGATGTTTGATATGAAACTTCACTCTTCTGAGTTCTTGCTTATATAATCTCTCGCACATTCAACAACATGATTCGCATATCCCTCCTTATCTTCGCCTAAGAATATATAGCTCATTCCTGCTATAAATTTTTCCCAATCAATCATATAGCTATCAACACGCTCGTATTGTGCATTTAGAAAGTCTTCTCGCTCAGACTCATTTAGCTGAAAATATAAAGAATTTGGACTGTTAATCAGCATTTCTAATTGTTTTTTTACCTCATCTTTTATACCATTTTTTTTATTTTCATAGTTAATAATCGTCCACGTTAATGCATTTAGAAAAAACTCTTCTGACCTAAAAAAATCAAATTTATCTTTTGGTAAACGCTCTAATGCAATATCTAAACTAGCTAATTCTTCTGTTAAGATACCGTTAAAAAAATCAAGTAGCGACGATAGAATCTCTGAAGGAGATATCTTAACTTTAGGTGCGATAAGATGGCCACACGATGAATATTTACTTATCTGTAATTGTCTTAAATATGTAATTCCAAAACAACAAGATAAGCAGACTATCAACTGATTATTTCTAAGTCTGTTCAGTTCTCGTAACTGATCCATTAGCTCAGCCCATTCCATAAAACTTCTATCTGCAAATCCAATTCCCTGTTCACATCCATGCGTCTCTATGTTTATGATGGGTGTAAACGCTGGATTTAATAACATATTTTCTTTTATATTTGATAATATAAGATTTAATTCGCCGCTATTCTTGATTTTTTTTAATTCAATCGTTTCTGGTGAGTGGTGTTTCTTTAACTCTTCAACTAGGATCTTTCCTGTCTCTTTTTCCCCTGATGGTAATGATTGAATAACTATGACGCTATTAAATTTTATTATTTCATTTATATTCATTATTTTATCCTTACGACTATTCAAATAGTGTTAAACACTGTTGTCGATACATATTATGTTGAAACTATTATGCCACTTAAGTAATACTATATTTGATAGCGTTATAACAAGCATTCCATCTCTATAAAATGCTGCAACCCTTTGATCATTTGCTCTGACTCTGCAATTCTATTTCTGAGTAACCAATAATTTCGGATAGCGGAGTCAGTAGGTCTGGCGGTGATTGCATCATCCAAGCTGGAGGTGGTAGTGCCTTCGGTTTTTTTACAACTGGCTCGGATGTACACCCGCTCAGGATTACGCTCAGCAGCAATACGCAACTTATCAATTTCGGCTTTTGCATTTGTTAGCTCTTGGGTATGTTTAGTGTCGAGTTCATGAAGGATCTCAATGCGCTGCTCGTAGTTTTGAATGCTATCAATAAGCTCTGAGTTTTCTTTTTTCAGTAGCTTGTTGCTATCGTGAACAGTAACAACCCACCAGCCCATTCCTACAACCATAATGAATAGCCAGAATGATTTATCGAATTTCATAATTAACTTGCCTACCCTTATAATGGTCGATAGCTTTTTGACAACGCTTTTCTAAACTGGCTTTATCAATACCGCATGTATTGTCAGTGAGTCTGTAGGCACCAAATGCAATTATTGATATCGCAAGTAGCATAAAGAAAATTACAGCCGCTATAGGTTTCCATGACATATGGCCGCCTCCGCTTCTCTGCGATTAACAAGCCCACGCCATACCTTGCCACCAGCGTAAACCCATTTTTTCAATTCTTCACAAGCGCCGTATTGGTCACCCGCGTTGAGTTTTTTAAGCATGGTGGACTTAGCGAACGCGCCAGTACCAACATTGAATGCAAATGAATACAGCGCGGCTTTTGTGTGTTCGTTGACAGGAACTTTAACCAGACGATCGACCTGCAGTTTAGTTCTCATAAAATCCAGTTCTAACAGCTCGTTGCATTCTTCTTTTGAATAAACTTTGTTGGGAACAATGTCCTTTCCCGTATGCCCATAGCAAACTGTTAAAACCCCACCCACATCTTCATACGGCTCATACCTAACACCTTCAAAATACGCAATCACCGTTAAAGCGATAGCCGAAGCCCCTGCAGTTAATTTTTGTTTGAGTGACATTAGATATCCTTAGGTGCTTTCGCCATAAGTTCGGCGGCTTTTCGTGCAGTAGCTGAGGGGTTTTGTGGGTCAGTCTTGTTAACCAGATCTTCAAATAAACGAGTTCGCTTTCGCTGCTCTCGTCTGTTCATGAAGAAAGTCGCTAGACCTAGGATAATGCTAAATGCCATCCCGATAATGAAGCCCCATTCATAAAGCGATAAGCTCGCGAAAAATGCTGTAAGCCCAGCACTACCGTAGGCTGCGTTGCTATATTTATCCATACGCATAAATTCACCCCCTACGGAGTGCCCGAGTTAATTGAAAATTAGAAATTGGAGGTTTTACTTATCTCCGCTTTGGTTTGCTCAAATCTGTCGGCTTCTAGTTCAACACCTATAACTCGACGATTAAGTTTTAATGCTGCTTTTATTGTTGCACCTGAGCCCATAAAGAAATCGGCTACAACATCACCTTCACGGCTACTACTATTGATAATGTGTTCCATCATCACCGAGGGTTTTTCGCAGGGATGTTTACCCGGGTAATATTGCACGGGCGGATAGGTCCACACATCGGTATAAGGAACATCAACAGTAACCGAGAAAGGACGACGCAACAGTTGATACTGTTCAGCAAGCTCTCTATATTCTCGGTTAAGTGTTATTTGAGTTTCTGCTAAATCTGAATGACTTCGATTTAACGGGTTTTCACTGTGTTTTTCACTTGCTACACGGCGAAATAATTCTTGTAGCTTTTGGTAATCAGACTCATTAGGTAATTGCCATTGGCTGTAGCTGAACCAATGAGATGCCATTTGCTTACCGGTTGCTTGCTTTATTTCTTTTGCTGTTATCCCTAACGATTCACGCGACTGCTTGAAATACTCAATCAAAGGCTTGAGCACGTTTTCTTTTAGCTGCTTACATTGCTGTAAATAATCACTACTTTTACCTTTGTATGGGCTTTGATAATGTTCAGCGAAAAGAATTCTTTCAGTACTTGGAAAGAAACTGCGTAGGTCAGCTTTACATGTTCTACGCCATGGCCCTGACGGTTTTGCCCAGATGATATGATTCAGGACGTTAAAGCGTTCTCTCAATAACAACTCAGTATCTGCTGCAAGTTTTGAACCGCAGAACATATATAAGCTGCCATTAGGCTTCAGAACGCGCCAAAACTCCGCAAGCATTTCATCAAGCCATAATAGATAAGACGTGACATTTTCCCACTGATTATCCCAACTGCACGACTTTACTTGAAAGTATGGAGGGTCAGTTGCGATTAAATCGATACAGTTATCTGGAAGTGTTTTTATGTAGCTGAGTGAGTCATCATTAACTAAATTGACACTGTTTAAATTCACAGTACTTTTCATAGATCAAGGAAACCTTTTTTGATAAGCTTCACCATGCTTTGTGCACATAAGCGGTGGGCTTTAGTTTGTCCGTGATCTAGCGGAACGGGCGAATGACTGTAAGAGTGCTACCAACACTTTTACAGTCGCCCATTTTCACAGTTTTAGATATTTTGATATGTTTTTTCTTTGGCGTTTTCTTTGATAAGTCCAGCCATTGAAAGCTGTGTCAGTATTAACTGACAACACGAATTTGTTAGTTCAGTAAATTGAGAAACTTCACCGACTGTCGCAGGTTCACCTGTAACCGCATTTAAAACAAGCTTTGCCTCTTCTGTCATACTATTATGTTTTAACATGATATTTCATACCTTTGGTCGTTTATTGGTCGTGAATACACATGTAACTCTGAACAAAGGTGACAGCAAGCTTTACTTGATTTAGAAAGCAAAAAACCCAGCGCATTGGCTGGGTTAGTTGGTGAAGTTACTAAAATGGCAACTTACCTTGAAATAGTGGCTCATTAGTTCAAAGAAGTCAACACGTTTTTGCTATTTCGCTTCAATATTGCCTCTTTTTCTCTATTTTTAAATGCATCCACCAGCGGTTGGTACAATAAATATTCAGCTGCCTTTAATATTTCCTCCACCTCTCGTCGACAAGTAGACATTGAAGGTTTTCTCTCCCTTAGCATTCCATTTCTACGCGCCATAATTCTTGGTTCACTATTTTCATGATAGAGACGCGCTATTGTCCTATCTGATGCACAATAAGCATACCGACTAAGCAACATATCAAATGCCTTAACATCTATACGGTAAATACTGTCAACCACTCGCTGAATAAGCAAACCATCATCATCACTGCATGTGGGCCTGTCAGGATAATCACGCCTTTCTACCCTTTCCATGAATTGAGCGATCATACTGGTTTGACGTTTATCAATTCGACCACTGTGAACCCATGTACCAAATCGAGTTAACCAATTTTGTAACCATGCCTCACGCTCTTTGTCTAATACCAGACCATCAGAAATACTTTTTATACTCGACATGCGCGCAGCTCCATGACTTCTCTTTTGGTTTGTTCTAATAACTCGATTTCGGTACCGTGAATTTCTTGCCATGTTTTTGGCGCTGCATGAAATCCAGTATCGTAACTAGGCCGGTGATGAGGTGGGCATAACGGTAAAATATCTTTATGGCTAGCCCGCTGCGCCATTCCCTGCCCTGTTCTTACATGATGGATTTCTGCCGGTGATGGTCCATACCCCATATTTCGACAGCAAATACAGCCAAGTTCGGCTACATCTGATAGCCATTGTTTATCTTCTTTGGTCTTTGATTTTTTGATCATTGGTCTTGCCTCTAGGTAAAATCTAATAACTGAGCAGCCGCATTTTCAGCAGCTTCTTGGGTGGGAAACTTACGGAATAAAATGAAATTCCAGAGCACATCGAGCGTGGCTTTGTAGAGTTCGCCAAAGGCTAGGTCATCCATTTTGGCAAAGCTGATTGATTTGGCTACACGGCGTAGGCTACCGTCTGGCATTTCAAAGGTTTCATAATGGCCAGATTGTTCAACTACCCAGTAGCGAAAGGCATCAAAAGATTTGGTCGCTGAAATATTATGTGCGCGTTTCTGTGCTATCTCATCGAGGTAAACATCCGCAGCAGATTGGAGGGCATCGTCGTTATCAGTGTAGTAAGCGAGGAATTTAACGTAACCGCGTACTAGCTCTTTTTCTTCAGGCGAAACTGTACCGCCAGTTGGCTCCCAGTATTCATATCCGAGGTTAAGCAATGCGAAGTATTTACGGTGGAATCGTGGGTTTCGTGCTTTCTTAAAATCAGCATAAAGCACATCACCACATTTGATTTTTGAATGCAGAAAATCTCTCGCAGCTGGATTAGCGGGTACAAGGGTGTCGTTAGACATTTTGATAAAGCTATGCTGTGCCATACGTTTCTCTCAGTAGACACAGCAAGTGTTAAGATTGGGTGTTCAGACCAATGCAACTATTATACATCAAACTTCTGATTACAGCACACTATAGCAATTAACTTCTAACTAGAGTTTTAGCTAGAAATAAAACTTTTAACTAGATTAGTTACATTTATCTTGCTAATATTTACATGCTTTAAATACAAAGAGAAATTATATTACATGTTAAGGAGTACAACTAAATGAGCCTTTATATTAACCCTAAAGACGTTTTATCTCCCAAGGGACAAGTTGAAATCTTAGATATCATTTTTGACAGTGGTAGATGGGGAGCTTCAGTTGCGCTACTAAATTATAGGGATTCAATAGGTGATGAGTTTGAAGAATGTATAGGTATGCGTTGGAATGGCTCATTAAAAGATAATAATAAAGGTACCCCATTATCTAGAGGCTACCCTATATGGTTTATTATTCCTGATGTGTTTAAAGACGTAATCATCGAACAGGCGCTCGCTTCAGCTCAAAATATTGTTGACAGCATAGTATCTGAAATTCGATTAAAGGTTTTAGAATTAAAAAAAACACCAAATGAATACCTTCTTCACTACGAAACCTCAAAAGAAATTTCTAATTCTGATATTAATCTCATCAGACAAAAGTTAAGCGAATATAAAATTTTTCCATTATCTGAAAGTCAATTTCATACTGTAAACACTAACGGTATTCACAACTTTGATTTTATATTTATTCGTGATTAAATTTGGATGGTAAATTACAATTATGCTGTAGTTTACCATTTTTAATAATGCTATATAGTATTCAATTTCAATTCATGCCAGCCCTGTGTGTTCCAGCACTCAGAACTACCACTGAGGCAACATTTATCTACTGGTAGTTGCTCATTACATTTTTTACAACGCCGTTTATTTAGTTCTGCCACCAAAGATATAACTGAACGGTCATCAATTCTAATCAACATTGAGAGATATTCAGCGATATCATAAGGCTCTCTTCCTGGTCTACGTAATGCGCAATTTCTTTGAAGCATTTCTAATTCTTGCTCATCAAGAAATAACTCTATTTTAGTAACGCCTGATTCCTTTTGACGCTTACGCTGTTCGGCTTTACGTTCTGCTGCTGTTTTTGCCATTGGTCTTGCCTCTTCATATCAACTCGGTTAATGCACTGAGCAATAACGCTCAATAGATAAATCATCTACTCTAGCGCCACCTAGATTTGCCCAAAATGCTATTGTTGAAAGTACATCTTTTTCGCTTGTTGCGACAAAAAGAGTTATGAAAGACGTTTGGTTCCATAAACCACTTGCTTTATAAACCGATTTTTTCATTTTAACTCCAACTAACTACATCTAATAACCTTATGACTAAACGGACTTATATACGCTGTAAAGCTTGTAGTTATATGATGGGAACGATTTTATTTTTTCCAAGTGTCTGTGTTTCATACCTTCATCACCTCACGCCAATGATTTAACCTATCTCTAAAAAATTCCCGATGTACCTCTGGTGCTTTTTCAATTTCAACCAGTACGCGCTCTCTGTAGATTTTGCGATTTTTCAATTGCCGAATTAGCCGGCTAGCCAATAAATCAAGCTGTTCCAGTTCGCGATACTTTTCTGGCCACAAAGCACGGTTATGAGGAAGTCCATCAGGCAAGTAACTTGATTGCCCTGACATGACTACCTCTTTTGTGGTTTTAATTCAGGTTGATATGGAGCCTTAGTTCTTGCTCGTGCAGCTGCGTGAAGGCGATCGATATGACATTGCGAATAGTCGCAACCATCATCAGGGAAAATAGGTCTGTTATCACGCACGAGTGATTCGTGTGTGATGGGGTCTTTGATTATCATGGTCTGCCTCTTTTGGTCTTTTAAAACGCTTTCTCTGCATAGCGACGAGTTTTACCGCTCTGCGATTGCTGTTGCATTCTGGACACTTCCGCTGCCGTAATTTGGTCGGTTGGCATGTAGTGGCCGTTCTTGAATTCTTGGTAAATCGTACCCGTTTCACCGTGACGGTTTTTATCTACGATAACCTCAGCATAGTTTTTGGCTGGGCTATTCGGGTTATAAACCACATCACGATAGGTGAATAAAATATAATCAGCATCTTGTTCTAAACTACCAGAGTCGCGCAAATCAGCTGCTACCGGTCGACGTTGGTTTAACGGTCGCTTATCTACATCTCGTGATAGCTGGCTTAGAGCAATAGTTGGTGTATGCAACCGCTTAGCAAGCCCTTTTAGCCCTGCTGAAATTGCTGCTATAGCAAGATCGTTACGCTCTGCTTTTGGCTTTTTAATTAAACCTAAATAATCGACAAAGACGCCTTTTAAATTCGGGTATTGCCGTTTATGGTTTTCGCTAATCGCGCATATTTGCTCAACCGTTAAATTATTTGCATCGATAATGTGAATATCCCGATCCATTAAATGTGCCAGACCAGAACTTAACCGCGCCCAATCTTCATCATGTAACTGCGCTTTTCTTAAGGTTGATACAGATAATTGAGATGAGCCGGCGATCATACGCTCCGCGATTTGCTGATTCGCCATCTCCATAGAAAACAACAAGGCACCACCGCCATCACGAGTCATACCCTCAATCATAGTTAGTGCTAGTTCAGTTTTACCCATTCCTGGTCTACCACCGATAAACACCAAGTCAGTCGGATTAAAGCCCCCTATTTTGTCATCTAAAGCCTCTATGCCTGTTTTGATCATACCGCTGATATCTTCACCTAAATTTCTGCGCTCGAGGACTTCGACATATCCCTCAATGAGTGTATTTAGATGAACGGGTAACAGGTTTTGATTGCCCGTTGTCAGTTTGTTAATTTTGTTTGCAAACTGACTAATAAATTCTTCAGCTTGTTCGTGATTGCCCGCTTCTGTGATTGCTGTTTGATACTTACTTATCAACTGCACGGCTTCACGTACACGAAAGTAACTGTGTACTTTTGATGCATAACCCTTTAAGTTTGCTTTCCAAACTGGCGAATTTGCAAGCTCAAGTAAGTTAGCTAAATCGCCTTTATCCCCCAGTGAATCAGCAATAAAAAACGGATCTATCAGCGAGCTAGATAATGCCTGTTTTTTGATTTCCTGATAAACACGGCGGTAATAACCTGAACTAAACGCCTCCTCAGGTAATGTGGCTAATACCTCATAAGCATCTTGAGAAGCACCTCCAGCAAGAAAACCACTGATTACCGCACCTTCTAAATCACGTTCATCCATCATGAATGATTACCTCTGCGATAGGTTGGCCAGTTGAACGTTAACACTGTACCACCCTGTAATAATCGGTCTACAACACGTTCACCTAGCATTTCTTCCAGTTCATTCAGAGGTAAATTACTAACTAAAATAGTGGGTAATAAATACTCGTAACGATCATTAATCACTTCAAATAAAATATTGCGTTCCGAGTCGGTACCGTACTGCACACCAATTTCATCGATAATCAACAAATCAGGATCACAGTATTTCGCTAGTACATCTAGTTCACTAAATTCTGAATTTCCTGACCACGTTCTACGAAATGCCCGGATGATGCGTGCTGCAGTTGTGATAAATACTGATTCTTGTAAATCCTCAGCGATCTCACGAGCAATTGATACTGCAAGGTGTGTTTTCCCTGTTCCCGGTATTCCACAAAATATAAGCCCCTCACCCGCATTCTTTCGGTCTTCCCACGTATTAACATACTGCTGACAGACTGTGAGATTATGTTTAGCCGGCTGCGTAGTTGCTTTGAATGTTTCGAAAGTTTCATTAGCAAAACGCGGGGGTATATTCACGCTAGATAAAAAATTTTGTTCAGGCATTTTTACCCCCTGTTAGCCAGTGAGGTGTTTCTTGAGTGCCGTATTGTTTATCCGCAAATCCAACATGCGAATTGGATTTTTTTTGTAATGTTCCAATACGTTCAGGAAATATCCCCTGCCAACCGTTAGCGATTGAATTACACAACACTGCATCAGCATCGCTACAGCCCGCCAGTTTTTTAGCCAGTTGTTTACAGGTGGTTTCTGTCAGCGGTTTCCTGATTTCTTTTCGGAAATTAATCCAATCTTGCCAAACTTCCTCGCTCACATTTTCTGGTTTAGCTGGCAATGGATCGAATTTTACTTTTTTCTCTCCCTTCTCCCCTTTGGGGGTAAGGGGGGATTTATTAGGTTCAATGATAGGTTCATTGACTGGTTCAAAAGAGTGACTGGTTCTGGTGCCATCTGACGGCATAGGGGGTCTGCCATCTGGCGGCATAGCTATGCTTTTTGACGGCACAGGGCTATCACCATTTGATATAGCTATGCTTTTTGGTGGCATAGGGGCTATGCTTTTTGACGACATAGGGTTAGATAAATCTAAATAGTAAATATTAGAGGTATTTCCTTTCCCATTGTTAATACCTAGTCTATTTTCTTTTACCAATAGCCCCATATCGATTAATGCTTCAATGTGTGTACGAACCGCACTTTTACTACACTCGCAGTGTTCAGCGATATGTTGATAAGAAGGCCAGCATTCCCCCTTATCATTTGCATTGTCTGCCAGTTTTATTAACACCAACTTACGTAGGGGGTTGCCCACTTTAATTGACATGGCTTTAGCCATTAATGTCATACTCATTTCACACCCCCAACGCTTTAGCAATATCACGGCAAGCGTTCTGGTATTGCTCAGGTGTCAGCTTTTTCGACAGCAGCTTTTTTTTCTGTTGTTCGTACTGTTCCCAAACACTTAGCGCAGCTGCTCTTCTACCTTCGAAAACGTCTTCGACTTTCTCTCTATCAGCTGGTTTTCCGTTCAGCAAAAAACCATTGCGATAGGTGATTTTCTCAATTGTTCTTAGCATTGGTCTTGCCTCTTGAATTAATGCACGCTAGTCTGGCGTGGTATCGCATTTAACGCAATGACTGCATTATTAATATGGTGTGACATGTCACGACCCTCTAATAAAATTTCGCTAATTGCCTCGGCAAATCGCTGTATTGCAATTGAAGCTAGGTAATTTTTTGTATCACCTCGAACCCGAGCCAGACGTGACGCCGGTAATGCAATTTCTATTGCCGGCATTAACTCAGCTATTTTTCTGATAGATGCGGGAGAATCACCACGCAACCAACGAAATATCTGTTGCCGGTTATTATTAATCGCTTTCCAATCAGCCCTACCCGATTCATCTTCAATCACATGCAAACGCCCTTGTGACCTGTTTTTTACAATACGTAAATAAGCACGGCTAACTTCAATAGCAACATGCTCTTGACCTTGCTCCGCTGCCCAGTCCTCAATTTCGGATCGGACAATATCGATATCAAAATTCATCTACTCGCGTCTCCTGTCGCAAAATTGATTAAGACAAATCAATTTAAAACCGGATTTGTCGGTATACTCGCTAACAATGAACCATTAGTAATTTTTTCAATCAATAACGCGTATTTCCAAGGAATAGTTTCCTTCCATAAGCTTACTGTTGATTTTGAGACTCCTAACGCGTTCGCGGTTTTTGTTGTACCACCAAAATATTTAAGGACATCTTGCTTTTTCATCGTTTTCTCCAATTTATTAAACAAGCTAAAGTTTAAATAAATAAACCAGAGAAAGTCAAGAAATTAAACTCATTTTGTTTAATTATATAAACATGACACTACAAACAATGAGCGACCGTATTAACCTGAGGATGCGAGAGCTAAAATTAAAAAGTAAACACATCATGGATGCGACAGGCGCATCAAAAGGAACCGTCAGCCAATGGGTTAACGGCGGCACAGAGCCGTCCGCAAAATTCCTATCATCATTAGCGACTGTACTTGGGGTAACTGAGAAGTGGTTAATCGATGGTGGATTAATAGAGGAAACCAAAGGAAATGTAACTCTTGGACCTGATATAACTAGGCGAGTCCCTCTAGTTTCCTATGTGCAAGCAGGGCGATGGAAAGACATGGTTGAACAACATTTTGATGAGTTTACAGAGTGGATTGAAACCACTGCGAAAGTCTCAGGTCATTCATTTTCCTTGCGAGTTGTAGGTAACTCAATGGTAGACACAACTGGTCGGAGTCGCATCTCGATTCCTGAGGGGGCAATTGTCATAGTAGACCCTGAAAAGGATGTTTATAATGGACGAATTGTTGTTGCCCGATTAAAATCCAGCAATGAAACAACAGTGAAGCAATACGTTGTTGATGGACCTAATGAATATTTAATGCCTATCAATCCTAATTACAAGCCTATCCCTTTTGATGATGCTTGTGAAATTATAGGTGTGTGCGTTCGAATAGAGCAAGATTTGATATAGACTAACTTTAAAGAAAAAAGCCCACTGCATGTGGGTTTTTTTATGCTCAAAGAAAATGAGTTTAATTTTTCGAACTTTTTTCTTGACACTTTTGTTTGATTAATTAAACTTAGTCTCAGTTAAAGAAGTTCCACTATTTAAACAACACAGCAAGTATTTAGTCAGGTGTTCAAACCAAATTTAGTTTTGCTGTTATGTCGTAGGAGAACCAAAGCTCTCATCGCGACCTTTCATGATTATCACGACATAACGGCAGATTTTTTTATCAGTACCAGGGAATTTAATTAGTTACCGACCAAAGCTACAAGGCAAGACCTGACAGCTCGGAAAGACGGGCAACAAGTTATAGACGTAAAAAAACCCACCGAAGTGGGTTCTTTTACCTCGGGTCGCCGACCAAAGCTAACCGAGAGTTCTACTAGCGCGACCAAACGCTAGAAGAGGCAAGACCAATGATAAATCACTGATCACCACTATTTTAAAGGAGCTGCTATGAAAGCACAACCTAAAACCCTAAGTGTTACGCTTTATATCCACGCACAAAAGCAATTTGACGGTTCATATCGGTACAATACCCACTCATTTAAAGCAGAAAGTGATTCATATTTAGGTTTCGCTATTGCTGAACATACTACCGAGATTCCATTTACAGAACCAACCAATGCAGAACTTGTCCAGTTAGAAATTGACGCACTCAAAGCCGAGCAAAATAAGATACTGGCTGATGCACAGGTGAAATCAAGTTTACTGGAAGACAAGATCCAAATGCTTCTCTGCTTAGAGGGTAAGCCTATTTCTAAAATTGATGAACAAATTCCTTATTAACGGTGAATATGATGGATGCTGTTAACTTAGCTATTGATGCGGTACTAGATGCCGAACTATCAGTCATTGAACATAAAAATAACTGTGATTTTAGTTCTGGTACTCAACACATTTCTATTATCGGTGGCAAGCGACAAGTTGAATATTACCCATCAACTGGTACTGCTTATTCAAACCCAGTAAAGGGAAAGTATAAACAAACCACCATTAAACAAGCTGGAATAAAACGAGCTATCAAGCTCGCCAAGTCTGGAAAATAAGAGGCATGACCAATGACAACATTTATCTGTGTATTTGAGCCTACGACCGAGGCTCGCACTAACAACGGTGCAGTACCGTTAACAATAGCTCTCAATGCTGCAAATGCTAAAATTGCTGCTGCAACTGCAATGATTAAGCTATCTGAGGTTTTCCCTGATTCGATGGATAACTTCAACGTTGATGAGCCTATCATTTGTGAAGACGCTGTAGGTTCCCCCCGCCCTGCACTCGAGCAGTTCGATGAAAAATTTGCTGTTGAAAATGAGTTTGACGGTGAGAAATGGCAACCAGTTAAGTATAAAGAATTTAAAAAGCTTGCTACTAAACCTCGCATAGCTGCTTTGCTGATGTTTGGTAAAACTCAAATTACTGATAAGCAATACACTTTCACATTGAAGTATCTCAATGAAAGTACAGAGGACCCGAAAGTTCGTAATATTGCTACTGGCCTTGCTGAAATCACCAAAGTTTCATTGATGGATGCTGAAGCCACGATGGAAATTGCACAGGCTGTTTATGAGCATGCTGACGATAATGTCACCATCGAAGATGCTAAGGCACTTGGTGAAAGTTGGTTAACCGAGGAACCTGAACTTCCTCCCGTTGAGGACGAGCCTGTCCTTAAACGTGATTATGCCGCACTTGATCTCGAAATTGCCCTCGCACTCTTGGACATTAAACCAAGCGATGCAAAAAGTGCAGATATTCGTAAAGCAAAAGAACTCATCAGCACTGAAGATAAACCTTGGAAGCGCTTATCTATGGATTTGCGTACATTCCCTAGCGTTCTAGACATCCCTCGCGAGAACATCTTTACACTAGTGACCGAGGCACGCGAAAAACCCGAACTATTTGATGATGCGAATGCTCGTAAAGCGTTTATCGATTCAAAACTTGGTACCAATAGCCCCAAGATAACCTCACTCGGTAGTGGCCGTTTTGCGGTTGATAATTTGGATACTAAGCCTGCTAACGATGAAACAACAAAAGAGGATATTGAGCCAGCTAAATCAGAAAAACCAAAGCGCTCGAGTAAGAAAAAAGATTCACCGGCTAAAACAGAAAAAGAGTCTGTGAAGGAAGTTATCGTAGAAACCGAACAAGCTCAAACACCGGTAGTTAACCAGCATATTGAGCCTGCAGTTGAGGTCGTCAATGTTCAACAAGATGATTTCCAACACCGCGCCTCTGTATTAGATGAAGTTCTTAATAAAGGCGATAGCGATAATCTCAGCATTTGGAAGCGTGTACAACGTACCGATGCACGTTTTACCAAGCCTTTAGAAGGTATGGGGTTCGTTGGTACTAGCATAAACAGTACTTACATGTTCATGCGTGCTACCGAGATATTCGGCCCTATTGGCGAAGGTTGGGGATATGAAGTTATTGAAGAAAAACTGATTGATGGAAAGCCACTTGTAGAACCTGTTCTTGATGAGAGAAACAAACAAGTCGCGACTAGATTCTTACGTGATGGTGACGGATCTTTATTCTGCGAACAAAACCATTCAATCAAAATCCGTTTTTGGTACATCATCGAATGTGAAACCCGTGGCGAATTTGAAAGTTATGGCGCCACCCCTTACCGGTACCAAACTCAATACGGCATGAAAGTTGATGGTGAAGCCATTAAGAAATCTCTCACCGATGCAATCAAAAAAGCCTTGTCTATGCTTGGCTTTAGTTCTGATGTATTCATGGGTATGCATGATAACCCTGAATATGTTGCAAGCAATAAGCTCGAGTATGAAATCAAAGCCGCCAGCGATAACGCTGAAGATGCTACCCGCATTCGCAAAGAGTTAGATGAGAAGTTAACGCGACACACTGAAACTATGCGCAGTGCGGTGACGCCAAACGAATTACGGGGTATCACATCCACCCTTACCCGTGAAATTTCAACGCATGCCAAGTTGGCTAAACAACGTGGCGACAGTGAATATGAAAAATATTTAAACGGCCGCTTGCGCCGGCTAAATGAAATTGAAAAAGAGTGTTTAGACCAACTTAATCATAAAGAAGAGGCAATCTAATGACCAAGACAACTGCTATTGCAATGGCTGCTGACTACAGCAAATTACAACAACTCGTCGAAACAGGTGAATTCACCGCAGAAGATGTAGCCGATACCTTAGAGGGCATCGAGTGTGAACTAGGCGATAAACTGGATGCAATTATGCTTCATGCCCGTAATTTAGAGGGGCAAGCTAAAACACTGGATGAAGAAGCAAAACGTTTGGCTGACCGTAAAAAGTCATTCGAAAATCAGGTTAAGAACCTAAAAAAATATGCATTAGATTGCTTATTAACATCAGGTAAAGACAAGTTAAAAACCACTAAAAACACATTTACCGCTCGCGCTGGTGTTGTGCGTGTCATCATCGATAACGAAGCAGCCTTGCCCGATGAATTGGTAGATGTTCAAACCATTACCGCCCCTGATAAGAAACGCATTAAAGAAGCGATTGAAAACGGTATTGAGATACCTGGTGCTCACTTAGAAGTCGGTGACCGTTCATTAATGGTTCGTTAATCAATATAGCGCCCAGCAATGGGCGCATTATCAGGAGATATTTTTATGGCCATGAAATTGGAAGTCATCATTACTCACGATGAAACTAACAATAAATGCAGCGTTGAGTGGTCAACGGCCGCAACCGAGAACGTGACTCAACAAGAAAAACAAACCCTTGCTCAAATACAAAAAGCAGTAATGATCCAGTTTGACTGCCCTGTTAACACAGTCATGCACTAGCGTGACATGTCACGGAGTATTGATTATGAAAAATAATTTAGAAGATTTACACAATCATTTATTTGCTCAATTAGAACGTTTATCTGATGAAGACCTGAAAGATAATGAACTTAAAGCCGAGATAAATCGTGCTAAGGCATTATCAGCCGTTGCCTCACAAATAATCAGTAATGGCCAACTAGCAATCAATGTTCAACGTCTCGCTTATAACGACAAAGTGAGAAAGCCACCAAAATACTTGGAAGTTAAATCATGAGCCGCTTTGTACATACAGATAAAATGCGTGGATGGATGCGTAAGCATTATTTACTCCCTTTACCTGAATTAACAGATGCTTTTAATCAAGCATTTAATGTCTCTCGAACCAAAGAGGAAATGAATGGATTTCGCAAACGCCTGAAATTAAAAACGGGAAGATCAGGTACTTTTCCTAAAGGGAATGTGCCTGCCAATAAAGGGAAAAAAGGGTTAAAGGGGGCTAACTCAGGATCATTCAAAAAGAACCATATACCTCACAATTACCAACCTATTGGTACCGAGGTTATTACTACTGATGGATACATAAAAATCAAAATAGGACACCCTAGAAAATGGAAACACAAACATATTCTAGTATGGGAGGAACATAACGGCCCTGTTCCAAAAGGACATGTCATTAAATTCATCGATTGCAATCCACTAAATTGCAGCATTGATAATTTGATGGCTATTACAAGATCAGAACATGGAGTTATTAATCGTTTTTTCTCAGGCGCTTCCCCTGAATATAAAGATGCAGTCTTACAATTGGCCAGAATAAAGATTGCAATTAGAGGCATAGAAACCAAGAGGCAAGACCAATGTTAAGACACGAACATCAAAAAGACCAGGAAGTAAAAATCACCCTGCCCGATGGATCGTACGGTTTTATTTCAACTGATAGACGTTGCAAAGTCTCTTATGACTTACCCTCATCAATCAAAATTGAAATTCAACCTACACAAGCAGAACTACAAAGGAGTAAACAATGATTTATGGTTTATTCCTGCTAATTTGCAGCGGTGCTGATTGTTTATATAAATCTAACGGCTACACATATCTAGATGAGCAGAATTGTTTAATGGATAAAGACGCCCTAACTCAACGAGGTGTTTTGTCTGAATGCTATCCCATCGAAGCGATTATTCGGGCCAATAATTGATTAAGCATAATCAGTTTTATTTTATATTTATTATTAGCATGGTGGTTTATTCAAAACCAATGAGTAACCACCATGAAAGAACCACAATTAATCCCTTGGGTACCAGGGGAACAGTTATTAACTGATTTTGATATTAAACTAGGTCGGTTAGCTGCCAGTGTAAGAAATAGACCATGCACTAAAGCTGATATTAAACGAGCTTGCAACACAACCGACCAGCTTATTTTATCTATAATGAGGCAAGACCAAGATGAAAGGAAAATTGATGAAAGCTAGCGCTTGGGCTAAGCGAGAATTTGAACATGGCTCAATACCGGATAATAGAACAATAAAGAAATGGGTTGAGAGTGGAATATTAAAAGGTAGAGTTGTCGATAGTTCTGTTTGGATTATTTCTACTGAGCGTTGGGGCATCGAATCCGTTATTTCTTCATGTGTTGATGAATTAATAAAGGCGTCTTGATATGGCCAGCAGACCTAGAAAAAAGGAATTTAGGCACTTACCTGACTTCCTTTATTACGATTCATCTAAAAAACAGTACCGCTTAACATTAGTAAACGGTGTCCGTAAAAATATTGGTGCAGATAAAACTAGAGCAATCGCGATCGCTCGTGAATATAACAACATTATGCGCCCTGAAAATGCTATTTCTGTAAATTCATTAGTTATTGAGTCAGGAGGCCAGAATGGAGAAGCTTTGCCATTATCTGAGCATTTAGAAAAACTATTTGAACGTATAGTTCGCGATGAACAACCATCAAAAAGCACCTTAAGTGACTGGACTAATGATCTGGAAAGAGTCTCCGCATTCTTTAAAGATATCCCATCCAATGAAATTTCGCTCGAGCATGTTAATGGTTTTATCAATGAGTATCATGCTGACGCTTCCGCTAATGTACAAAATAGAAAGGTCAGTTTTTTAAAGAAAATATTTAGTTATGCTGTAGATGAATCATTAATGTTTGATAATCCGGCAGAACGCAAAAAAATGAAACGCGTTGATGCGAAAAAACGTCGACGTTTATCTTATGATGATTTTCTTAAAATACGTGACGCAGCTGAGCCATGGTTACGTACTGCTATGGATCTAGCATTACAAACGACACAGGCAAGGCTTGAAGTTTCACGCATAAAATACAGCATCAAAGCACCTAAAAATAATACATGTGGCTGTGTTTGGTATGAAGAGGAAAAGAACGGCATCTTTGGAATGATCTATATTCATAGACAAAAAGTTCAGCATAAAGAAGCTGCTCATGTAGCAATACCTATTGGTAAAAAACTTAAAGAAATTATTGATAACAGCCGTGATAATGTAGCTAGCCCTTATATCGTCCATAGATTACCGGCTCGCTTACCGAATAATATAAGTAAAGAGGTTAATCATCCTACGCAAATTGCACCAGATTATCTTAGTCGCGCGTTCTCTGCACTTAGAGATAAAACTGGTGTTGCTGCGAATCTATCGATGGATGAACGGCCTACTTTTCATGAAATAAGAGCACTAGCTGCATTTATGTTTAAAGACCGTGGGTATGACCCACAAGCGCGAATGGCTCATAGTGATGCTGAATCAACCAAGATTTATACCGAAAATCATGTTGAGTGGGTAGAGGTACCACATTGCGAAATAGCATAATCCTAAGATTTTTTTAATGGATAAAACTTATGATCATTATCTATAAATACCACATAAAATGTGTTTTTATCATACATAACACCAGTTTTAGGGTGTTTGACATCATGAAACTCATCTGGAACAATAAATCCAATTAGCCTCTTATTGCTATCTAATCTAAAACGCCCCCATTGAGCTTGATGGGGAATATTCTTCGGTTTATCAAATAAACTATGAGAAGGGAAAACTCCGTAAATAGACAACAAGGGAATTCTAGCACTACCGAGTTGCATTGTTCTCAGTTCAGTAATCGAAAGGCGACTATATTCCACGAGTTTATCCAAAAGCATGCAAGCATTTTCGCCTCCCCATTCTATAAAATCGCAAGCATGCTCCTGTTCTGAGCAGAAGTAAGAAAAGTTAAATTTTGAACGAGTAGATAGGTTGCAATTGTCATCATCCAAACTGACAAGACAATTATACCCACTTAAAAACATTTCTTTTCTCGAATTCTTAAATCGTTTACTCATAGGTTTGGTATCCCACCAATCTTTCCTTGATTATATGCAGGTGTTATTAGTCTATCGTTTCTCAGTATATCCCCTGGTATTTCATCCAGCCGATAACAGTAGCTTTCAGTTCCTTCTTTATTAACTAAATACGTTCTATAACGACCTAAAAAATCTAATATGTCAGTATTATGTGTTGTAAATATAATTTGCGCATTATCAGTATTTAATTCTTCGTCTAAAAATATTTTTAATAAAAAAGGTAATATATGTGGATGTAAATTAATATCAAATTCATCTAAAATTAATATTCCGCCTGCATCAATAACGCTTTTATATGCAACTAGTTGTTTATACAGCGCCTTTGTACCACTAGATTGAGAAGTGAATGATAAAATTTCCATTTTTCCATCAACATTATATACGAACCATGGTATGTATTTTTTCTGAGACTCGCCTGTTAGCAAAATATTAGTATCTATTTCTTTAATAAAAATATCTTTAATTGCAGGATCAAATTTAGTTATAATTTTTTTTGTAAATTCCATATACTCAGAATTTTTAAATAAAAATTTATTGATAAAATCTATATCAAAGCTTTCAGCCATTAAACCTGTATATGAGACATTGGATAAGATATTATTAAATATATACCATATATCCTCTGTAACGTTAAACCCAAATTGCTTTGCTGTACTTATGACAGAAACATTACTCCTTAAATTCGGTATTTGCTGTAATTCCAAGTATTCTGAATGCACGTCTGTTAACTTATTTCCTATTCTTTCGAAAATAAGAGTTTTTCTTTTTGATTTTTTAGATATACGTTCAGATAGTATACATTTATCTGTGGCTTTAAGTTCATATGTATATAGTACATTATCTAAATAAAACGAGACATAAAAATCAGATGGCTCGTGATTATTGAAATATGAGTCAAAGGGAATTACTTCATCAGGCTTAGATGAAAAAGAATCTGTTATGAATCTACTTAAAAAATAAAGCGCCCTTAAAATATTAGTCTTACCTGAACCGTTGGCTCCTTTGACACAAACAAGATTACTAATATTTTTTCCTCTAGATATCTCTGCAGGGCAGTTTTTGCCTAGTTTAAAGGATATTTCAAAGCCCTCTTTGAAAGAGGAAAAATTTTTAGCACCAAAAGATACTAGCATTTTATGTGACCCTAATTTTCTACTTATAGTATTTGCTAGCATTATAGCAACTTTGGAATCTCTTAAAAGCGAAATCCGTCATTTTTGACAGCAAATTACAAATAAAAACTCTTTTGGATAATTAGGCGACTCATTATATATGTGGTAAAACTATAGCTAACTCATTGATTCATATAATGCGATTTTTGTAATTTATGCACTGTTTGCATAACCAGTCAAATAGGTTATTTTCCTTTTAAATCAATGGTGTTTATAGCTTACTATCGGGGTCATGGGGTGTCGGGGGTCGGAGGTTCAAATCCTCTCATGCCGACCAGAATTCCCTAAGAAAACCAACCTGTTATGGTTGGTTTTTTTGTATCTAAATTTTAAGCGGGGTAAAACAGGGGTAAAAGTTTGCTTTTGGAGTCTTCAAAGTCTGGCTGTATCTTTTCCCGCCAATAGAAATAGAGACGCAACTAAAAATATTCTTTTCATCATCAATACTTTTTAATTATCAATGAGTGAATATGAGTAAATAGTTGCAACAATAAAATGCAAAAAACCCTACCAGCTGGTAGGGTTGCAGATTGAGGCTACACCTTATGTGTAGCCTAATAACCTAACTCTATATCAATTACTTAATTTTTATCTTTATTTTCTATTGCTATCAGTTGCGGTTTCTCTTCTTCCGGCAATTCATACTCAATGGCCACCGTTAAAAGCCCTCTTGATAGATCCGCTTTTTCTATCCTTACATTTTTACCTAGGTCAAACTGCAACGTAAACTGACCGTAGGATATTCCACGGTGAAGCCACTTCTCGTTATCTTCCTGAGATTTTTCTTCTCGTTTCCCTTCTACCAATAATCGACCACCTTTTAATGAAACAGTTAAATCGCTTTCTTGGTATCCAGGAACACTAACCGTAAGCTCATAATGGCTATCATCAATCTGTTTCAGATCATAGGTCTGAACCGGTGATGCAATAGGCCTGCTTCCGGTGAGTTGGCTGAATAAACGGTCTATCTGATCAAACCGATTAGATAGTAAGCTATCAGAAATTGTTGGAAATAATGAAAAAGGTTTAATGTTAGCCATAATTCCTCCTTCAGTATTAATGAGATTAAGTGGATGTACCTATCACCCATAAATATACATAGGGACGACTCATCACTTTTCAACCCTGCCAGCTCAAATTTTATAGAAAAATTTATTTTTTATTATTATCAGTCGTTTAATCGTAGTCTCTTAACGTAAAGATACAGTGCCTCCGCATACTGCTCTTGACCAGACTGGCTTAATGAATAACCGATTTTGAAAACAGTTGGATAATAATAATGCCCAATGCAATGAACCCTAGTCCAATTAATGCTGGGAGATCGAGTTTCTGTTTGTAAACAAAGAACGATAATACCGAAACAAGGAATATCCCAACTCCTGCCCATATCGCATATGCGATGCCAATATTCATACTTTTTACGACCTGCGATAAGCCATAAAAAGAGACGGCATAACCTACGATAACAATAATACTCGGCACCAAGCGGGTAAATCCATCAGACGCTTTCATCATGGTTGTCGCTGCTGTTTCAGCTAATATAGACACCATTAAGATTGCGTATACTTTCAGCATAAAGACCTCTTTGACTCATTTTGGAAGCTCATCGCTCCCTTGTTAAACAAAATAGATTATTGATTCATCATAATGCTATGACGTGCGCCGCCATGGTATGCGCTTGTACCACGGTATAGGCGCTGGATGGACGATAGCGCGTAATGCTCGTGCATAATCCATCATCAATCCTGGAGTCCAGGCCATCATCCGTGCGCGACGCCGTATCTGAGCGGCTATCCATAATTCAGGCATACAAAGTACACTTAATACTCCCAAAAAACTGCTTCTTTTCTGGATAGATAAAACCCCATCCAATGCAGCCTCTAACGCATACGCAACGCTGCTAGAGCAATTTTGATATGTCAGATTATAAACTGGGTGCTGCCGATATTTTTCCCAAAAAGTTATCAATGATGCTGGGTTATAAACCTCGAAAGTGATCCTCCTATCTGAATCACACCATTCTGAAGCTTCTGTTTGATAATCGGGTAAAAAACGCCCCGGCACATTATTAGCAGCCGTTGCCTTCAATATTCTAAAAAACTCTGAAGGAGAACGGTCAATATCTTCCGCTGGATATAAACTAATATAGATATAGGGATAAAGTTCTAATGCGGCATGCCCTGTTGAAATAACGCCATCGGCATCAACTGCGGCAATATAGCGATTAATAATTGGGCGTGGCACAGGACGCTGATTAGCAGAGCCTTCCGGTGTCCATATATGGACCGTTAAAACTGAGTTAGGATCTATTTTTTGCTTCAAAGTATCTGCCGTTGAAGCCGTCGTATTCGTTGCGGTAGCGCCTGTCTTTTTAAATGACATAGGCCTCGGACGCATAAGCTCAAATATTGCTGTTCCCCGCCGAATATAACGTGCGCGCAATGCAATTCGCAAACAACCTAAACCACTTCCTATCATTAAAAATCCGAGAAAAAAGGAGATAGTGGCTTGATGATGCGTAAACAGAAAGAATGCAAAAAATATTTCAATTCCTCCCCATATCATGACCAATTGCCATCCGGGGAAACGAACAACCCATGCAGACACGACCACAAATAAACCAGTAAAAAAGTAAGCAAAGCCAAACATTGCTGATAGCAGTACATTACTAAATTTTTGATTGATTAATATAACCAGTGCGCAAAACAGAAATAGGCAACCTTTAAAAAAGAGTATTGCTTTTTGGGTACCAACCCCACTCGAAGCGACACTTAATGTCACCAAACTTTCTAGTAATAATAACAAACCAAAGAGATGTATCGGGAAGAAAGCATTCCCATCAAGGCCATCAATAAAAATAAAAATACCCATCAAACACCAAAGGCTCCCTATACCCCAAAGGTAATGAGCTTTTCCTCTGATGAACTCCGCACCAAAGAGTAATAATGCAATTTGTAGCATCACCTATCCCTTGTTATGACCTCAATTTCAAGAAACTTCACTTGAAATAAACCAATTACCAACAACCATCATGGGATCGCTGCTACCAAAAAATACACTGCCACGATCTTCTATCGTCCACCAGTGGCCATCGCTATCCGCAAAACGAAATAGTATTGTGGGAAGAACAGCATGATGCTGCTGTGAATACCAATGCTGATTAAGTTTTTCCTGATCCTCAGGATGAATGGCCTCGATAAGCTGCTTAATATTGGAACATGCAGTAATATCTGTATCAGGAATACCGTTATTTGAGTTTCCCCATTCAATCGTTCCATCGTTTAAATTCAATTGATAAACAAGATGCTGTCGAGTATAGATGCCTTGATTTTCATCGATCCGTTGAGTGCTACGCGTCACAACGCGCAAAAATACCATTAATAGCGATATTACTGTCAAATAACCTTGAATAAGCCAAAGAGACTCATGACGAAACAAGCCGTGAAGATAAAAAGGCCCTTGTCGATTACTGGTATAATAGATAGTGATAGTGGCAAGCACTAATAATGCTAATGACCCCCCACGGTTCCCCCAGAGCAAGGATAAAATAACGGCAAATAAAACAGGGATACACAGCAAAGATAGCCGAATAAGATTACGTTGATGGTGGAAATAGGCGTTATACAGTTGTATTGCACTATCATTAAATATCAAGATAGTACTCATAATCAGTAAGCCAAGAACGATGACGCCCCAAATTAAATGCATCCGCAAATTAGTTATCGTTTTAAATCGGGTATTTATTAACCCCATCATCACTGTTGTAGCAAATATATTCCCCGTAATATCAGCAATAAATCCATCCCAAAAGATATTTTTAATCGAAGTATGATCCAACCAATACATGCTGACCGAAAACAATACCGCATCTAACAAACTGACGATGATGATGGTAAATAGCCATAATAAGATAATATGCAAATCATCATCTTGATGGGCATATTTGCGTACAATCCAAGCAATAATAATGCAGGAAAGTACCCCTAAAATAGAGTAAAGAACTGAAATTAGAATAGCTTCACTATCAAAGCCATCTAAAAAAAGATTTAACACAATGAAGCCAAATAACAATATTGGCCATTGGCGTTTATGCATACATAGAAATGCCGTCGTTGCTACTCCGGCAGGAAACCAGACAACGGAAATTTCAGCGTTAGGTGGCGTGAGAATTTCTGAAATCTCACCTGTCACATAATAAAGCAACAGCCAGCCTATTATGGCAACGAATGGCATTTTCTGTGATAACAGAGATGTTTTCATATATTATCTCAGGCTCAGTAAAAGTTATCTCTGGTGTTTCTCAATAAAAAAAGAACAAATCCCCTTTTCGCTGGCAAAAAATAGCAAAATTAGAGCCTCAGGTATAGTAATTACACTGATTTATTATGTTCGATAGTATCTTAATCATACCTCACTTAATAACGAAATATCGCAAAAACTGCGCCGCGACAACGCACCTATCGTGCAAAGGTTTCCATCATAGTGCAATTTACTTAGAACAAATATACAACTATTTGATATAGTGAATATTATTTTTCTATTCTGTTGAAGGTTTAGTCGATGTTACGTTACCCTGCTCATATTACACATATTCTCCGTCATGCATTTCGTTCACGGCCTCGCTTTATTATCTCTTTGCTTGTTGCATTGACTACCTTTTTCGCTCTGTTGCCATATCAAGGCACTATGATGTGTTTGATCCTAAGTTGGAACGCCTTTGCTTGGATCTATTTACTTTTTCTCTTTGCTCGAATTATTAATCATAAAGTCAAAGATATACGCAAAATAACCAGAGTTGAGGATGAAAGTGCGCGTATGGTTATATTTTTTCTCGTCGCGGGCTGTTGTGTCAGTTTATTGGTGTTATTTTTTGCGTTAGGGGGCCATGGCGATTTTTCGCAAGATGATAAATTTGTTTCTTATGCACTAACGGCTTCAACACTGATTTCTTCGTGGTTACTGCTTCCTACCGGCTTTACCATGCACTATGCACATTTGTATTACAGTAATTCAGATAAACAACAGCCATGGTTGCGGTTTCCTGATAAATTGCTTGAGCCGAGTTATTCCGATTTTATGTATTTCTCTTTTACTATTGCCGTCGCGTCACAAACAGCGGATGTTGAAGTTGCCTCAACTCCTATGCGTCGTGCGGTATTGCTACAGTCCGTTATTTCTTTTATTTTTAACATGGCAATCTTAGGGTTATGTATCAATATCTCGGCAAGTTTTTTCTAACGTTAATGAGGCTTATTTTCACGCCGTCTGAATCAGTTACACGCTAATAGCACAAAGACAGCGGCATGATAATTATTAAAAAGGAACAATGATTGGATTATTTTCGACTCGCCACACCACAAGATATCGAAGCACTGAAACACATTGATAGCGTAGCGACTGCTGAACGAGCCCAAAATATTCAGCAATGGGTTAATGAGAAGAATTGCTATCTCATCGAACGCCAGAGCCAAATTATTGCCTATGGCGTTTTACATTACCGCTTTTTTGGATGTGGATTTATTGAAATGTTGATGGTTGATAGCGAATTTCGGCGACAAGGCATAGGCTCACAGTTAATAGAACAGCTTAAATTAACTTGTGTGACTCCAAAACTATTCACCTCAACCAATCAATCAAATGTTTCCATGCAAAGATTACTCGCGAATGCTCAGTTTATTTCGAGTGGAATAATAGAGAACCTTGACGAAGGCGATCCTGAATTGATCTATTTTTACCGATGAACACCTTCTACCACTGAGCAAACATAATGTTTAATTTAAAACCTTATAACAAAGAAGCGTGCATCACTACATTTGTCAATTTTTCATTAAATTGCTGATAGGTTTGCGGGTTTATCTTTGTTGGATAACTTAAAATTTCCAATTGATGCGGTGCATATTCAGGATGATAACTTGGATGGGCATGTTGATATTCATTTTGCTTAAAGCCGCAATGGTGGTAAAAACGCAGCCTTTTCTCACTAATTTCATCGATAACAGGGTCGATTTCCAGAATAACCCGACTCACTTGTTCACAGAAGCCGCTTAGCACTTTTTGACCGTATCCCTTTCCCCGTAAATTAGGCGATATAGCAAGGTGTTCAATATAAAAATAATCACCAATTTTCCAACTTCCTACAAAACCAATAAAAACACCTTCATCAGAAAAAGAGTACAAATAATAATCTTTATGTTTAAGTATACTTTGTCGTCCTTGATAACTTCTTTTTTCATAAGCTGGGAATGACAAATCGTAGAGGCCATTGACCTTTTCTATTTCTATCGAATCTTTCTCTGTTAATCTCGTGACGGTCAGCATTAAACTAAAATCCATTATTTTACAAACAAACCCTGTTAGCATACCTATTATCTATTACTCGGCAACTGATTTTCACTTTCTCTTGGGGTAAGAAGCTAATATAATCATTTGTTTTTCATAGATAAAAATAGATAATTACCTCTTAAGGATAACAATCCTTTGGTCTTTTAAAAAATATTATCATTCTGATATTGACTTTATCCCTCTCTCAATCTAAAAATACTGTATATGAATACAGTGTTAGGTAGAGGCGATTATGTTACGCATTGAGATTTTATTTGATAAAAATGCACCACAAAAACCTAGTGATATTATCTTGCAAGCACTTGAAACTGAAATTACTCGTAAACTTAGCCCACAATATCCAGACATGATAACGCGGGTTGCTTTTAGCTCTAGCCAGCGAATTAATATTTCAGGCACCAAACTTGCGCAAGATAAGGCTCGTATTGAAGAGATATTAGAGGAAATTTGGCTGGACGATGGCTGGATCCCTGAACAAAATTCAATGGATTAGGCATGTGGTCAATTAAAGGAATGTCTGGCTAAATTAGCTCAGCATTCCTTTGCCACTATCTAAAATAATACGTTTTAAAAAGTGTATTTTATTCCAGCTAAACCAACCCATCCTAAACGCTGCTCAGTAAGCGTGCTTTTCGCAGCATCTCCAACTAGGTAATAAGCACCAACGCCAGTATAAAGCGCGGTGTCTTCATTTAGGTTATAATTTAATATGGCACCACCGTGAATATCTTTAAAGCCACTTCCCGCGTCATATTCATTAAAGCGTGAGCGACTTGCCTGCTGTTTTGATACGCCAAAATAAGCTTGATTATAAGCTTTATTTCCCCAGACCGTCGCTAACGTATATTCAATATCCCACTTGCTATTTATTTGGTAATTACCAATACCACCGATTTCAACGTTCACTGTTCTACCAATATTTCGCCCCCCATAGTGGCGATCTTTGGTTGCCATGTCTGCTGAAACATAAAGCTGGTAGTTATTGATTGAGTAGTTGACTGTGGCTCCTACGGTCATTGAACCATCTAAATCGCCCATCCCTTTGAGATCTTCATTTTTATTGCCCAAAATCCCTATTTTTTCATCTCGTCCGGCATCATAGCCAATTCGGCTAGAAAACGTGAAGTTATCTGTTAAACCAATTGCCCATTCCGCCCCTTCTAATCCAATACTAAATACACCATAATCATCGGATATATAGCCATAGTTAATATCAACTGTCGGTGAAAATAGGTATTTATTGGATCCCTCATAAGCGGGCATTACTGAGCCACCAGCTCCTAATATCAGCATAGTTTCCCCTGCCATGACAGCACTATAGGGTAATAATGCCGCAACCAAGGTTACCGCTGAACACAATTGTTTCATTAGAAGTTTCCTATCTTATTTATTAATAAATTTTCTGCCTAATAAACGTTTTGATTTCCTTCATCGGATTAGTACCATTCTTTACTTCTTTAGTGATTTTCTCATTTGCAATGCAACTTTTTATTTTTGTACAAGCATGAATTTCGTTTATTGAAACCGCTGGAAATAACCTTTCCTTCGGCAAATTAAAATTTTTCCCTATTAAAATCATTGAGATAAAAATAACCGTAACGAAAGCTGTGCTCTCAATAAGTTGTAATTTCATTTTAGTTATTCCTATAACTGCAAAGACGTTAAAATAATAATCTTATTACTCATTCATACCTTAAAAATGGGTTAAACAAACCTTAAGGCTTTATTAAATCTCACGTTGAATTGACCTTGATTATATTGTCGGAAAAATGTTGCCTGCTTATACTGCTCGCCAGAGAGGTGATAAAATGAATATTCTATTAGTCGAAGATGATCTCCAATTAGGCAAAGCACTCTGCCGTGGCTTAGAACTTGCAGGTTTTAATCCACTTTGGGTACGGTTACTTTCGGATGCTAAACAACAACTCAATTCCCGTAATTTTGATCTCATGCTCCTAGACTTAGGATTGCCTGATGGTGATGGTAATGAGGAATTAATCGCATGGCGCCGCTCAGGCCAATCAATACCGATTATTATTTTGACCGCACGTAATCAGATGGATAATTTAGTAACCAGTCTAGATTCTGGTGCCGATGACTTTTTAACCAAGCCATTTGCCATGCCAGAGTTAATTTCTCGTGTAAAAGCGGTCAGCCGCCGTATGGCAGGTTTTTCATCGGAAATTTGGCAATTGGATAATCTGCAATTAAATCCAATCAATCACCAAGTGCTCTTAAATGATCAGCTTTTGCTACTATCAGGCAAAGAGTATCAACTTTTATATGAATTAGTGAAAAATGCCGATAATGTAGTTCGCAAGGCCGATCTTGAACAGCGCCTATTTGGTTTCGATGATAAAATAGAAAGTAATTCGCTTGAGGTACATATTCACAACTTACGACGCAAGATAGGTAAAGATCGCATTATCACTATCCGCGGCATTGGTTATTTACTTAAAAAAGAAGCTCAGCCAAGTGAAAGTTAAATCCTTTTTTATTTACACCTTTTTCTTACAGATAAGCTCAGTGGTTTTACTGTGGGGGCTGCTCGTTGGCTGGCTACAATTTTTTTATTTACCTAGCATTGATGATGATTTTAACCGGCAACAACAAATTGTTACCAAAGGCTTTGCTGATACTTTAGGCGCCGTTACCAATAATCCTGAATATTTTGATCGTATCGCCACCTCATTACAAAAAATGTATACCGATGCGATGGAAAATGGCTTGGAAGTCTCCTATAAGCCTTTTGTTGTGATCCGTAATCAACATGGTGAAGTGCTATACCGTAATAGCGATAAAATTAATATAACTGACAATATTACGTTCAATGAATTACAAGCACAGCAACCAAATTGGCACTTTACTGTGTCATGGAATGACGCGCACACCATTGAGGTGATCCTTGGTGAATCCTATTTTGACCGTAAATCAATAATTGGCAGCCCTGCAGAAGGCACCGCAATACCTTTATTATTTATATTAGGTATCATGCTAATCGCTATTATTGTCACCGCTTATTTCAGTTTGCGACCACTCAGACAAGCTGCAACTATAATCTCCAGCCGTAAGCCGGGGAATTTGACGCCAATTGAAGTCAAAGAGCAATATAAAGAAATCCGCCCTATTATTACTGCTATCAATAATCTCATGTTGCGGGTCGATGCCGCCAACCAGCGCGAAAAACGTTTTATGGCAGATGCCGCCCATGAACTCCGAACCCCTATCGCTGCTGTGATTGCACAATTGCATTTATTGATGCAAATAGACAATGTCAAAGAGAGGGAGGAGATTGTCAAAGATATGCAAGCCGCTTTAAATCGGGCAGCTTCATTGTCTCACCAACTTATTGATTTAGCACGCTTAGAAGCTGAAGACTTTTCTGTCAATAAAGAGCAAATTAATATACCTACTTTAATTTCCCATATCACTTCATCACATGTTCCCCATGCGATTAGCCAAGATATCGATATTGAATTACAAAGTCCTGATAATGTTTTTATTACCACCGATAAACTTGCATTGACCACTATTTTTACCAACTTGCTGGAAAACGCGATTAAATATAGTGACAAAAAAGGCAAAATTAAGATCACCATTAGAGATTTAAGTCCGTTCGGTGCCACTATAACCGTGCAAGATAATGGTCGAGGGATCCCTGAAGAAAGTCGCCAACTTATCTTTTCACGTTTTTATCGTGTACCCGGAACAATGGAAACAGGAAGTGGCCTTGGGCTTTCCATTGTCCATAATCTTGCGACAAAAATTGATGCGACTATCCGAGTGACAGATGGGTTAGATAAGAAAGGTGTTGGATTTATTATTGATTTACCTTAATAATAATTTTGCCATTAAGATCATAGAGCTTAGACCGTTTTTTGGGCTATAATTTAATTCTATAAGTCTTTTTACTTATTTTGTTAAAGGGAAGGCTCATGTCTCAAGCATTAATTATTATCGATCTCATTGAAGATATTATAGGTAAGAATGGATTATCAAATACCAGTTACCTACAAGCGCAAGAACGTCATGTTGTTGAGAACGCTAATCAAGCGGCTGCTTTTGCACGTAGCCACAACATCCCTGTTATTTGGGTCAAGGTTGGGTTTGCTGATGATTATCAAGATATCCCAGCAGGCTCTCCGATGTTTCACCGTGCAAAACAGCTTAACGCATTAAAATTAAGTAGTTCTGGTTGTCATTGGGTTAAAGATCTTGATGTACAGCTCCGAGACCTCATTATGATTAAAAAAGGCGTTAGTGCATTTACTGGAAATCAACTTGCACATTGGTTACAAGAAAATCATATTAAACAGGTTATTTTTGGCGGAGTGAGTTCACTACTCGCAATTCAAAGCAGCGCTCGCCAAGCCCATGATCTTGGTTATCAAGTTACCGTCATTGATGAACTTTGTGCAGCAGCAAGCTTAGAGTTGCATCAACAAAGTATGCAAGCATTACAAGGAATGGCCACCGTTTCTTCACTCTCAGAATTTTTGCAAGGAAACGTCAAACCATCCTACTGATTATTGTTTTTATAGTGCTAACATTTTCTGGATATAAATATCGCGAAGCCGGAGTGCTAACTGCCCTGGCTTGCCCCCAGCAATTTTCTGCCCATCAATTTCAATCACCGGCCAAACAAGTGTTGTTGATGAAGTAATAAACGCTTCCTTAGCAGTTATTGCCTCTTCAATGGTAAATGCACTTTCTTCAACCGCTAAGTTTTGTTCTTGCGCAAGGGTTAAAATGGCTTGCCTTGTAATGCCGGGCAATATTTCATGGCTTAAGCTACGTGTTTTAATTTTATTTTCAGCGGTGATAATAAAAAAATTGCTGGAACTGCCCTCTGTTATAAAACCATCTTTGACAAAAAGGGCATCTTCAACTCCCTGAGAGCGGGCATATTCTTTTGCTAAACATGCTGCAAGTAATGCAACTGTTTTAATATCACAACGCTGCCAACGAATATCCTCAAATGTCACAACTCTAATCCCTGTTTTTACACGAGGGTTCTCAATAATAGATACCTGCTGAGCAAAAAGAACCAATGTTGGGGGGATCGTTTTATCAGGAAATAAGAAATTACGTTGCCCTGCATTTCCACGTGTTAATTGTAAATAGATGAGGCCTTCAGTGAGGTTATTTTTTTCAATAAGTTGCCGATGAATATCAAATAATACATCCTCTGTATAAGGTAGTGCTAATTCCAATTCATGACATGACCGTTTTAACCTTGCTATATGGTTTTTAAAATCAATTAACTTCCCGTTAATGACAGCTGTTACCTCATATACAGCATCGGCAAATAAAAACCCACGGTCAAAAATTGATATCGAGGCCTGCTCCTCTGGGATAAACCGCCCATTGATATAAGTCATCATAGCGTTACTTTTCCTTTTCAAATTGCACACACCAAGTTATGTGATGAAATAGAGATCGACAGCCATGCCACACAATAAAAACGTCATTGTTGCAACAAAATCCATTTTAGACGCTCATTAATTGAGTGTTTTTTATTGATGAATATTAATGTGAGATCAAAATTCATCACTTTTAGATTGATTCTCTAGTATTAACAATAGTCATTGTTGTTATTTTTGTGAAATAGCTATTGAACTAAATGCTAATGCCCTATATTTTTAAAATTAATACAAATCAACCCCGTCAACTACTCTTTATTTGACATAAGGGAGAGCCTTATCATGCTTAATATCAATCCAGATCAACTTAAAAACCTTGCAGAGTCACAATTAAAAGGTCATAGAACGATTATTTATCTCGTTGCCTTATTATTGCTCATTGGGGGGATTGTCTGTATTACTAATCCGCTTGTATCTGGGATCGTATTCAGTTCTTTCATTGGCGTGGTGTTATTAGTCAGTGGCGTAGCCGTTATTTTGAATATTTTCTTCAACCGACTCTACGCGAATATGTCTATTTTATTCAGTTTAATCGTCGGTATCGCCTACCTTATTTTAGGTTATGCGTTCCTCTCAGACCCACTACAAAGCTTGTTATTTCTCGCCATTTTTGTCGCTATTTTATTTATTTTCGGCGGGGTCATTCGGATCTACGCAGGTACTAAGCTGTTTAGTTCAGCAGCCGGAATGATGAATATTTTGATTGGTATTTTAGATTTTATCATCGCCTATATGCTACTAAGCGGAAATGCTCAAACTTCCATCACCCTATTAACCCTGTTTATTGGTATTGAATTGCTCTTTAGCTCTTTCACCCTGTTCCTACTGGCTGGGGCCTTAAAAAGCACCAATAAATAGCCCATGATTGATGGCGAGTTTCCCCCTGTTACCTACCTAACAAACTCGCCATCAAATATTTTTTAAAAAATAAAATAATATTTAATCCAAGCTTGACTTTCCTTTTCCAATAGTTAAAATGCCATCAAGTGATCTAGATCACACTTTAACATTTGGAGTTCCCATGCATACCCTTAAAGAATTTATTAGTGATGTTCAAGAAGTTATTGAATTACTTGCTAAACGTTTTATGTAAGACAGCGCATATTTTATTACCTCATCTTTAGCGTTCTGTGCATATTTTTTTGCAATACAGCCTTAACTCATTAAGGCTGTTTTTTTATCCAACAATAGCGTTAATCACAGTTGCCCCCATATCACCGATTCCTCTACTTAGTCACCATAAATAACTAAATGAGATATGCCGCCTATTGACGAGCCATATCTTGTCAATACAGTCAGCCGTTTTTATTACCTGCTAATTAAGCCTCTATAGGTTTATTTAAGGCTCACATTTCGCTTTAAACGCATATTTTCGGCTTATATTTTTGGCTATCTTAGATTGTTTCGCTATTATGGGTGAGTTTTGGTTAAATTTATGTTACTATCTATAAGTTGTCTATAAAGTGGAAAATTGAACTAAAGCATCTTTCAGCACAATGGATGCCAATAAAGAAGGAGAACACATGCAGCAGCAACTGCTAGACTGGGTACGCCAGTTCAACCAAGATTATGCCGAAATTGCTTCACTGTTAATCGTATTAGGCTTAATTCTTGTTGTCGCCTTAATTTTGCATTTTATTCTGCACAAAATTATCCTTCCTCGGATAGAGAAAAGTGGTCAGAAAAAAGGCAGTGGCTGGCAACGTCAATTAACCCAGTTTAATCTATTTAATCGCATTGCGTTTGTTATCCAAGGTGTTGTCGTCAACATCCAAGCCGTTCTATGGCTTCATTCAGGCTCTACCGCACAACAGATATTAAGTGTTGCTTCACAGGCTTGGTGCTTACTGTTTGGGTTACTTACGTTTTTCTCTATTCTCGATATTTTGCTTAGCGTATTACAGCGCGCCGCAAAAACAGCTCACCTGCCGTTACGTGGGATCTTCCAAAGCGTAAAACTTATCGCATCCGTACTCATTGCAATTATGATCATTGCACTGCTAATCGGAAAATCCCCTCTGATCCTACTCAGTGGATTAGGTGCAATGACGGCGGTCATGATGTTGGTCTTTAAAGACCCAATCATGGGGTTAGTCGCAGGGATCCAACTCTCTGCAAACAATATGGTTAACATTGGCGATTGGCTTGAAATGCCTAAATATGGCGCCGATGGTGCTGTCACCGACATTGGTTTAACAACCGTTAAAGTGCGTAACTGGGATAACACTGTTACAACTATTCCAACTTATGCCTTGATTTCAGACTCATTCAAAAACTGGAAAGGGATGACTGAATCAGGGGGGCGTCGTATTAAACGTAGTATTCGCCTAGATACCACGAGTATCCATTTTCTTGACCAAGAGCAGATTGACTCTTTAGTTAAGGCGAATCTTTTAGAGCCCTACATTGGTGATAAAATTTCTGAAATTAAAGTCTTTAACTCGTCTATTCCCGAAGATAGAGTGACACCACTTAACCAGCGTAGGCTAACCAATATTGGTACTTTCCGTGCCTATGTTGAAGCTTATTTGAAGGCACATCCTAAAATCCATAAAAATATGACAATTATGGTAAGGCAGCTTGAATCTGACTCAAATGGGTTACCTATTGAAATTTATGCCTTTACCAATACCACTGTTTGGGTTGAGTATGAAGGGATCCAATCTGATATCTTTGACCATATTTTCTCCATTCTGCCACAGTTTGAACTGCGCGTTCACCAGTCACCAACAGGCACAGATATGCGAGCTATCGGTCAAACAGTCACTGGATCTAATACCCAATAGTGATTAATTAAGTTAATTTATGGTATTACAACTTAGGTAGTAGTTTTTAAGAGGGGGAAACCCCTCTTTTCCTCTATTTCTCTCACCTCCCTATATAAATAGTCACATAACGATAGATAATTTAAATGCGACTATCCCCTCTAGATAATAGAAAAAATCCTTTAAAAATTAATGTGATAATAATTAATTTCCTCTAATTTATCAGGGATATTGTTGATGTAGGTCATGTTGCTGATGAGTGACTTTTTTTAACATATAAAACAAGAAAGTGATGTCGAACTTTACATATAGGCAATGTCAATGCATAAAACAAATAAAAATACTCATTTTGGAGAGCTGAGTCGGAGGGAGTTTATTCAAACCTCTGCAACGGTTGCTACCGCTGCTGCTGTTGCAGGCTCAATCACTCTTCCTTTTACCGCTCAAGCAAAAACACCAGAGATCATGCCTGATGAAGTCAACGAGAAAATCAGTTACAGCGCTTGCTTAGTTAACTGTGGTAGCCGTTGTCCACTCAAAGTCCATGTTAAAGATGGTGTTATCAGCCGTATTTCTAACGAAACCATGTACGACGACTCAACTTTGGGCGAACACCAAATTCGTCCATGTTTACGTGGTCGCTCTGTACGTTGGAAAACCTATAACCCAGATCGTTTGAAATACCCAATGGTACGTGTTGGTAAACGTGGCGAAGGTAAGTTCAAGAAAATCAGTTGGGATGAAGCGACTACTATCATTGCAGAAAAACTAAAATACACTATTGATAAATATGGTAGTGATGCCATTTATTATCAGTATGGTACGGGTTCGACAGGGGCGAATTTACATGGTCGTGCGGCCTGTAAACGTTTATTAAGCCTAACCGGTGGTTTTCTCGGTGACTACGGCACCTATTCCTATGCTCAATTAATGGAAATCACACCGTATGTATACGGTAGCGTTGAAGAATCGCTCCTATCTGAGATCCAAAACTCTGACTTAGTCGTGATGTTTGGTCATAACCTTGCCGAAACGCGTATGTCTGGTGGCGGTCAATTTTATGAAACATTGAACGCACTTGAGAAAAGTAAAGCTAAAGTCATCATTATTGACCCTCGTCGCACTGACAGCGTGACGACGCTAGGCGCAGAATGGATCCCAATCTATCCTGGTACGGATGCCGCGCTGGTTGCTGCATTGGGTTATGTGATGATCCAAGAAGGCCTAACTGATGAAGCGTTTTTGAAAAACTATTGTGTCGGTTGGGATGAGAGCACACTCCCTGCTTCAGCGCCACGTAATGGCTCCTACAAAGATTATATTTTAGGAAATGGCCCTGATGGCATTGCGAAAACACCTGAATGGGCAAGTAAGCTAACAGGTATTTCTGTTTCGCGGATCATTCAACTGGCTCGTGAAATTGGTAACGCAAATCATGCTTGGATTTCACAAGGTTGGGGTCTACAGCGTACTGAGAATGGCGAACAGGCTTGCCGCTCCATTATGATGCTACCTATTATGTCAGGCAACATCGGTCGTCCAGGTACTAACACTGGCCTATGGGGTAATAGCATTGCTTATCCTGTTGCCGGATTTAGTTTACCAAACCCTGTCAAAGCAACGCTGCCATCCTTTATGTGGACAGAAGCGATCGTGCGCGGCAAAGAGTTAACCGCAGAAAATGGCGGTATCAAAGGCGCAGATAAGCTAAACAACGATATTAAGTTCATGTGGTGTTACTCCAGTAATGTTATTGGTAACCAGCACGCTGACTTGAATAAAACACATGAAATTCTATCTGACGAGTCAAAATGTGAATTTATCTTAGTTTGGGATAATCATAATACTCCATCGGCTAAATACGCTGATTTACTGTTGCCAGATGTTACTCCTGTTGAGACCAACGATCTGATCAACAACTCTTACGCAAGTGGCGCATATCATTATCTGGTGCGTTTACAAAATGCTATCGAGCCATTGTGGGAAAATCGCCCTAACTATGATGTATTGGCCGAAATTGCAGAAAAAATGGGTGTAAAAGAGCAGTTTACTGAAGGTCGCACTTATGAAGAGTGGATTGAGTATTGCTACAATAAAACCCGTGAAACTATGCCTCATCTACCTGAATTTAGTGAAACAGATGGTGCAGGCATTATTGACCGTCGATTTGCTGATACGTCAAAACACATTGCCCTAAAAGATTTCCGTGATGACCCGATTGCGAATCCACTGAAAACGCCATCAGGTAAGATTGAAATCTATTCTGAGCAGTTAGCAGAGCGCGTTAAAAACTGGGAGCTCCCTGAGGGTCAACGTATTCCTGCCATCCCTGAGTACTGTGCAAACAAAGAAGGTGTTGAGCAGCAACGTAATCAACAGACTTACCCTCTGTTAATGACCGGTTTCCACGACAAAGGTCACGTCCATTCAAGCTATTTTAATGTTGAAATGTTACGTGAAGCGATCCCTCATCAATTCTGGCTTAACCCAATCGACGCGCAAGAGCGTGGTTTAAGCAATGGTGATATTGCAGAAATTTTCAACGACCGTGGTCGCATTCAGATTAGAGTTAAAGTGACTGAGCGCGTATTACCGGGGGTTATTGCCGTTCCACAAGGCGCATGGCGCACTTTGGATCAAGCAGGATTAGATACAGGAGGCTGTATCAATACCCTCACCTCACAAGTTCCTTCACCACTAGCGAAAGGAACACCACAACATACTAATCTTGTTGAAGTGAAACGCGCTTAAGGAGTTAATTGATGAAACAGTATGGCTTTTATTTTGACTCCACAAAATGTACTGGCTGTAAAACGTGTCAAGTCAGTTGTAAGGACGAAAAAGATCTCGATTTAGGCCCTAAATTCCGCCGTGTATACGAATTTGGTGGTGGTAGTTGGCAAAAACAAGATGGTATTTGGCAGCAAAATGTCTATAGCTACTATTTATCTATCTCTTGTAACCATTGCTCTAATCCAACCTGTGTGGAAGGTTGCCCAACAGGGGCGATGCACAAACGTGCCGAAGATGGTCTTGTCGTTGTTGACCAAACCGTTTGTGTCGGTTGTCGTTACTGCGAATTACGCTGCCCATACGGTGCGCCGCAATATGACGAGAAGAAAAAACTGATGAGCAAATGTGATGGCTGCTACGAGCGCGTTGCTAAAGGTATGAAACCCGTTTGCGTTGAGTCATGCCCACAACGTGCATTGGACTTTGATGATATCAATGTCCTACGTGAGCTTCACGGTACAGAGTGTGGTATTGCGCCTATGCCAGACCCTAGCCTTACCAATCCAAACATCGTTATTAAACCACATAAAGATGCCAAACCTTCTGGCGATAAAAGTGGTGAACTAAAAAACCCTGCGGAGGTGTAAAATGCATGAATTACCACTAGTCTTTTTCACCGTGTTGGGGCAGTCTGCTGCTGGGCTATTTTTATTAGCTTATTTAAGTAAAAAAATAGGTTCAATTGATGAAAAGCAACTGAAAAATGCCAATATCCTCGCCTTTGTTGTGATGATTATTGGGTTAGGTATTGGTGGCCTACATGTGGGCCAACCACTGCGCTTTTTCAATATGTTGCTAGGTGTTGGTCGCTCACCGATGAGTAACGAAGCCTTTTTAAGTGGTGTCTTCGTCACTTTTGCCGCTGCAACCTTGTTTTTTACACTCTTTTATAAACAAGCATTACTACGTGAATTAGCGAATATTGCCGCGGTTATTTCAGGTGTGGCGTTTGTTTGGTCAATTCCACAGGTTTATAACATTGCTTCAATCGCAAACTGGAATACGGGCTATACTACGCTGCAAATGTGGATGACCATGTTAGTTGGCGGTGGTGCTTTAGCAATAGCTATTGGCGCTCGTGGATTAGGGATCGCCTCTTTCCTTATCGGTGCGTTGGTTATTTTCGCTAGCCGTGCGGGGTATCAAGCGTTCTTATCCGAAACCGGTCCAGCATTGAGCGCTGAGCAAACTGGCTTCTGGGGTTTCCAAGTCGTTGTCTTAGTTATTGCTTTGGCAGGATTTATCGGTATGGCATTAAAACAACGTGCACCAAAAGCGACATTAGCGACATGTGCGGGTGCTGTTTTACTGGCTGAACTTGCAGGACGTATTGCCTTTTATAACTTATGGCAAATCACCATGTAGTTCCACGAGTATCAATTTAATAATCACGTTAAGAGCCTGCGAATGTAGGCTCTTTTTTTAATTAGCGTATAAACACAAAAGTAATAATTAAAGCCACCAGCATCACTGCAACCTTCTCAATACAGTATTCCATTTTAAGGCAATTTTCTGCATTAAAAAATCACACATTACCGCAACTAGCGCGATAATAAATGTCCCCCCTATAATATAAGCGAAGAGGATATCCGCTACTATAATTTCAATTATTAGACCCTCTACTTGATGGCTGTGTGGTAGAAGTTCTATGAACCAAAGGAGTATAGAAAAAAGGCCTGGGATCAAAAAGTACAATAAGTAGCGGTGAAAATGATTCAAACTTTTTTTGAGATAAAAGTAAAATACAGGTATTAGAAAGAGCCAATAACCGAGTAAATATAAACTCATTGATTTGTAGTACGCTAGCAATAGCAGATAAGTATTTGCCCCTTCTCTATAAAAAGGAAAAAATAGCTGCTGTACAGCTTGAAGATAATAACAAATTATACCAAAACAAAGTGATAGACATGATATCAACGCATTATGGTTATTAGAAGGCATTAGAGAGGTCCTTTTCACCTGTTTAAAATAACCTTAGTAATAAATCTTTTAATAAAGCGAAAGAATGCAGCAATACATTCGCCTTTTTTCTCACAATAATCAATAAGTGATACCACTAAATCTTCTTCATTTTGTCAACAGGGGTTTGCAGTGTTTCCATTCACGGCAAACCTAGCCACCCCAGCGTTTAGAAACTACCTAAAAAGCGGAATTTGGTTGCTGTAAAAAGGCAATTTCCTCTTTAGTAGAAGGACGCCCCAATATCTGGTTTCGATGTGGATAACGACCAAAACGATCAATAATCGCCTTATGTTGCATTTCATAATTTAGCGTATTGTCATCCCCTAAGCCACGAAATAGCTCAACCGCTTGCTGATGAATAAAGCTTGATTCAGAGTGCATAAACGGCATTAAAATAAATTTGCGTTGAGATAGTGGCAGCAAATTATAATCTGCTTGTTTTATCGCTTCTTGAGCCAATACCAGTGCCATTTGGTCTTGGGCAAAAGCTTTCGGTGTATCACGCCACACATTGCGAGAGAACTGATCTAAAACGATAATCTCAGCTAAGCGCCCACGAATAGAAATACGCCAATAAGCTAACTCTCCTTTTGCTGCACGCTCTAGTGTTCCGCCGAAACGCTGCATAATAAGAGCATCAAACTTTTCATTTTTTTCAAACCACTGTTTTGAGGTTGACTCCTCAAACCAAAATGTTAAAACGTTTTCCATGGTATTCATAATCGTTATAAGCCTAAATTTGTTAGTGATAAGTTATTTTTTATCGTAAATAAAACCTTATAGTATTGTTATGAGCTACTTCTTAAAACTGCAATCTTCAGATAAATATTTTGTATTTTTGCGAAGCGCTTCCAAAATCAGCGAGTAATAGTGCATATAAATTAATCATCAAGGATAGATAGTCCATTAAAAATCTGATAAAAAATAATCAGATCCCATGTGTTAACTTGTTCTGATAGGTATTATTAATAATCCAATAATCTTGAGACTAAAGGAATGTTACTAGACACCGTTTATCCCCCTTATGAATAACGTATTCATCGCGGCATTGTTACATGCTCAATGATTTTTTACTTCACTGATACGATTCTCACTATTAATACAACCAATATGGGTTATCTAGACAATGTTTTGAGAAGAACATAAGTAAGTCTACTTTTGCCATTTAAACTATTTGACTTAATATTAAATAAATTTATTTCTCCTTTTCCCTCTATTTATTTTTCTTTTTAATATTTATTTTTGTTGCATAGAATTTTTTCACAGTTAATTTCTGTTAATTTACAAGTGAAATCGAAATCAAATCATCATTAATTGATTTTTTATTTATTTTTTATAAATGATTTGAACAAAAAATATATATCCTAAATAATATTCCCTAGATATACATCCTCTCATCATTTAGGAATTTATAATGGAAAATAAATACAGTCTAAATAAGACATTACCAATCGGTATTAATGAGACAGGTTTTCGTGAAGAATTCGATAGTATGGGGAAAATAAATGTTCCTGCCGACCGTTATTGGGGAGCACAAACTCAGCGTTCATTACAGCATTTTAATATTGGCAACGATTTAATGCCAAAAGAAGTGTATCACGCTTATGGTTATATCAAAAAAGCTTGTGCGTTAGTTAACTGTGCTGCTAACCGACTTCCTGAGTGGAAAAAAGAGGCGATTGTTATCGCTGCGGATGAAACTATTAATGGTCAATTGGATGAGCATTATCCTCTTTATGTTTGGCAGACTGGCTCTGGCACACAATCGAATATGAATGTGAATGAAGTTATTTCCAATCGTGCAATTCAATTGCTTGGTGGAACGTTAGGAAGTCAATCGCCCATAGGGCCAAATGATGATGTCAATATGGGGCAGTCATCTAATGATACCTTCCCAACCGCGATGCATATTGCTGCCATTTTTGCACTTGATGAGCAATTAATCCCAAGTATTGAAAGTTTAATTGATGTTATTGAGAAAAAAGCCAGCACTTGGATGAATGTAGTGAAAATTGGCCGTACTCATCTGGAAGATGCCGTGCCTTTAACTGTTGGTCAAGAGTGGTATGGTTGGGCAGGTCAACTCAGAGATGCTCTCGAAGATATTAAACGTAGTAAATTAGATCTTTATAAGCTCGCGGTTGGCGGCACCGCGGTTGGTACAGGTCTCAATGCACCAGCCGGTTTTTCAAAAGATGTTGCCGATAAAATAGCTGAGTTGACTCAAAAACCCTTTATTACTGCACCCAATAAATTTACTGCGCAAGGCTCTCTGGATGCGTTAGTTCGCACACACGCATCTATTCGTGGATTAGCTGTCGCACTCATTAAGATCGCCAACGACATGCGCTGGTTAGCTTCGGGTCCTCGCTGTGGCTTTAGTGAGTTAATTTTACCTTCTAATGAACCAGGCTCTTCAATCATGCCAGGTAAGGTTAACCCAACTCAATGCGAAGCAATTGTGATGATAGGTATTCAAGTGATGGGCAATGATACTGCAATCGCCATGTCAGGCAGCCAAGGTAACTTTGAATTAAATGCGATGCGCCCTGTTATTATCAATAACTTGCTACATTCAATTCGTATTTTAGCTGATGGTTGCCATAAATTTAGAGAGTTTTCTGTTGAAGGTACGCAATTAAATACCACTAAAATCACTGAGTATGTCGATAACAGTGTGATGTTAGTTACCGCTTTGTCACCTATTATTGGTTATCAAAATGCGGCGCATATTGCAGAAAATGCCATAGCCAAAAATATCACTTTAAAAGAATCCGCTATTGCTTCAGGAAAAATAAGTGAAGAAGACTTTAATAAATATGTGAATCCAATCGATATGACTGGCAATGGTTTATCGGGTGCTTAACCCATCTTTTTATGATGATTAAAATAGCAATACCACAGTAAGCAAAACAAGATACCCCCTTGAAATAACATTATTATATATTTCAGGGGGAATAGCATAAGTGATATATTACCACCTAGTGACATTAAAATTTAGCTTAACCGGATTTTGGCTTGGACCTATTATTTTCGCTGAGTTCACCCACAAAAAATACAACTGTGTGGCGTAATTTTGGAATAATCCGCCCTTTACACTATTCGCCCTTCGCTGACGTCTATTCAATGTACACCACTGTTCTATAATAGAAGCGATATGTATTATGGTAGTTTGATCAAGCATTTTATTCACTATGCTGTCGCGGCCGATACACCTATACTCGTTGGCTAGTTCGCTGTAGAACCAAATTGTTAAAAATAAAATACGTTCGATTTAACCCTTTTTACGGTTGCCATTCCAATAATTTTATTGATTTGCTATTTAATGCCAATTTAAAATGATTTTTCACGCAATTACATACATTTGATAAATGCAATGGTAAGATCCGCGTAAACCCAATTAATGCTCGTTTATATCAACATTTATCGGGTTAACAATTGTCATTGCATTATTTAGATCATCAACAGTCAATTCAGCCACCACACTGTGGCATGGTATTAACCCAATACTCGTTGGAGGAGCGGCTCGAAATGGCAGGACATATGGTACTCATTGGCTGGGCATTATGGGTAAGTCCTTGTGGCACAGATGCCTGTGATGCATTGCCTGTGACTGAGACCATTTTTACACAAGATCAGTGTATCACCCGTAAATCTTATCTCGAATCAAAGCGCCCTAACCTCTATTTTATGTGTGGTGAAGTCTATCGCGATAGCGAAGAAATCAAAAAAGACGATAAGCACAGTGTGCCCGCCCCTAACCCACCATTGCGTGCACTCCCTGAACGTATTTCGCGATAATGGTTATTTAAACGGGAGCAAGTAAACACTTGCTCCAGAGTGAACTAGTCATTTATTTCTGCAATTACGCTATCTGCATCAATATAATCACCCTTATTGACAATATATTTCAGCGTACCGGCACGGTGAGCGATCACCTGTACTTCCATTTTCATCGCTTCCATGACACCAATAACCTCTCCTTGAGCAACCGTGTCGCCTTCTTCAACTAACCAACTAAACAGTACGCCTGAAATAGGGGCATTCACTTGCTGATCTTGTGCGACCGCTTGATGATTCGTTATTGAAGCCTGCTTTGTCGATGGCATCGCTAACCCAGCTAACCATTGTGTCGGTAAACCAAGCTCACAGCGCTTCCCATCGATTTCAATAAAGGTACGCGTTATTTGTGGGTTATTTTGTGGTAATTGCCGTTTTGCTGGTGCAAGCTCAACAGAAAATTCAGTTTCAATCCAGCGAGTATGCACATTAAACCTTTCACAAAAGTCAGCATGCTCCATCACCGCACGATGGAAAGGCAGTACGGATGCCACGCCTTCAATCGAAAATTCGCCTAAAGCACGGCGAGCGCGCTGGATAGCTTGTTCGCGTGTATTGCCAATGACAATCAGTTTTGCCATTAAAGAATCAAACGTACTTGGGATAGTCGCCCCTGCCACAACACCACTGTCTAAACGGATACCCGGGCCGGATGGGGGATCAAATTTAAGGATAACCCCCGGTGTGGGTAAAAAACCATTTCCTGCATCTTCTGCGTTAATACGAAACTCAAAAGCATGCCCTCGTGGTTTAGGGGTTTCGCGGATACTTAATGGTAAACCTTGTGCTATCCGTAATTGCTCAATGACTAAGTCAATCCCTGCGGTCTCTTCGGTAATAGGGTGTTCAACTTGTAAACGCGTATTCACCTCAAGAAATGACAATTTGCCATCTTGGCTTAACAAAAATTCGACGGTTCCCGCCCCCACATAATTGGCGTGACTACAAATATCGACAGACGCTTTAATCACTTGTTGTTGTAATTGTTCTGATAAAAATGGCGCTGGTGACTCCTCCACTAATTTTTGATTTCGTCGTTGTAAAGAACAATCACGCGTTCCCACGACAACCACGTTGCCAAATTTATCCGCAATAACTTGCGCTTCAATATGCCGAGGATTATGTAAAAACTGCTCTAGGAAACACTCGCCTCGCCCAAAAGCCGCTGTCGCCTCTCGCACCGCAGAGTGATATAGCTCCTCTACCTCTTCCATGTGCCATGCTACCTTTAAGCCTCGACCGCCACCGCCATAGGCCGCTTTAATCGCAATCGGCAAACCATTGGTATGGGCAAATTCAACGACTTCTTTGGCCTCTTTGACAGGCTCTTTGGTTCCTGCCACTAAAGGTGCGCCGACCTGCATCGCAATTTGACGAGCTTTGACTTTATCACCCAATATGTCAATGGTTTCAGGTTCTGGGCCAACCCAAATCAAGCCCAACCCTTGTACCGCACGAGCAAACTCTGCACGTTCTGATAGAAAACCATAACCAGGGTGAACCATGGTTGCCCCTGATTTTTTCGCTACCTCAAGTAATTTATCCATATCCAGATAGCTTTCGGCGGGTGTACTTCCCGATAATCCATATGCTTCATCCGCCATCTGAACATGCAATGCGTTAATATCGGGATCCGCGTAAACCGCGACTGAATCGAAGCCAATATCCCGACACGCACGAATAATGCGAACTGCTATTTCGCCACGGTTTGCGATCAATACTTTATGTTTAGTTTGATTATTCATTGTAGGCATAAGTATCCCGACTCCCTTCATATTCTTTAAATACCCCGATTGGGTTAAATTGTATTTGGGCATTAACGGGTAGCTGCCCCGCTAAATCCAAGTGATATTCACATACCGCACCAATAACCGGATAACCTCCAGTTAACGGATGGTCATTCAAAAATAAGACCGGTTGTCCATTCGCAGGGATTTGAATTGCCCCAATACACGTTCCCTCACTGGGTAACTCTTGATGTATTGCACGCTCAATAGCCGCATCGCCCGCCAAGCGTAACCCGATACGATTGGATGCTGCCGTAACCTGCCATAATTGTGACGTTAACTGTTGTACCGCCTGTGGAGTAAACCAATCAGTTCGAGGCCCTAAAATGATATCTAGCACCACCACATCACTCGTACTTGGGTAGTTAAATGCAGGTTGTTCATCAAGTGAAATAGCCGTTGGTTGTTTAAGTGATTTAACCGCTAATGTCTGCCCTACCGTTAATGGTGCAGGCCCTACCTGTGCTAATGTGTCAAAAGAACAGCTACCAAGAACAGGCGTACTTTGGATGCCACCGCGTATCGCAAAATAGCTACGCACGCCTTTTGTTGCCGTTCCTAAGCGAATAATATCCCCCGAGGCTAAATGAATCGCTTGATATTGCTGTGCGCAATAGGTAACACCTTCGGCTGTCGTAATTTCGATATCACAACATGCCCCTGTGACTGCTACCAATAACGGTTTATTTGCCTGTGCTTTAAAACCCCCCTGGGTAATTTCCAGCACTGCTTCATGGATTGCATTTCCTACCAACCGATTTGCGCTTCGTAGCGCGCCTTTATCCATAGCTCCGGATTCAGAAATTCCCAATGCAGCCTGCCCTATTCGCCCAATATCCTGTAATAACGTTTGTAATCCTGTGGCAAGGACAGTGATATCACTACGTTGGCTATCCTTATGATGCGCAACTGTTGGCTGAGGTAGGCTATAGGTGATCCCCGTTTTCGCAGCATCAACAAAATTGACACGATACCCCGGTTTTAACAGTGCAGGCTCTGTGCGATGTAAATCCCATACAGCCGTTGGTGTAACGCCAATTAATTGCCATCCCCCTGGACTTGCTTGAGGATAGACGCTACTGAACTCGCCAGCTAAAGCAACAGAGCCAGCCGGAATTCGGATCCGTGGTGATGGCCGACGTGGTACATTTAATTGGGCATTTTTTGCAACCATATAAGCAAACCCTGGTGCAAAGCCACAAAAAGCCACTTGGTATTCATTGTTAGTGTGTCTTCTTATTACTTCATCAATTGACACCCCTAGGTGTTCAGCAACATCAGCAAGATCTTCACCGTTATAATGAACAGGGATAGTCACCAACTGGCCTAATTTAAGATCCGCCTTCGAAATATCTAACCTTTCAATTTCATCAATGATGATATTGGCATTCGTAATAACAGGATTAAAGCGAACTAAAACGGTTCTTGCTGCTGGTGTAATTTCTTCAATCGCAAGCTGACGTGACATGTTACGCAGTACATCCGTCAGAGCCATTGTCTCTTCAAGACTTTGTAGCTCAATCATAAAAGTGCTTAAATTGACAGGTAAAAATCGCATTAAACCCCCTTATACATGATAGGCTGCATCAGGAATATCCGTTATAAACATATGCCCCGGCGCATGGCTTAAGGCAAATGGAACGCCTGATTTCATCACGGCTGCTTGTGGCGTTACACCGCAAGCCCAAAACACAGGTATTTCTCCCTCTTCAATGCGAACTGGATCGCCAAAATCAGGTTGCATAATATCGACAATCCCTAATTGTTCAGGGGCGCCAATATGAACAGGGGTTCCATGAACCGATGGAAAACGCCCTGTAATACTGACCGCATCCGCTACACGATCCGCAGCGATAGGCCGCATTGAAACCACGAGCTCTCCATGTAATCGCCCCGCTGGACGGCATAACCGATTGGTTTTATACATTGGCACATTGGTTTTATCCGTGATATGCCGTACATCAATACCCGCTTCTATCAATGATGTTTCAAAAGTAAAGCTGCAACCGATTAAAAAAGTCACTAAGTCAGTGTGTTGATGATAAATCTTGCTGGCATCCGTGATCTCATCCACCAGTTTCCCCTGTTGCCAAACGCGATAACGAGGAATATCCGTTCGCAAATCGGCCCCTTCAGCCAAAATGGTTTGCCAACTCCCCGCTTCGCATACATCCAGTACAGGGCAGCTTTTCGGATTGCGTTGTGCATACAATAAAAAATCAAAGGCCCAATCACGAGGCAACGCAATCATATTGGCTTGAGTCAATCCAGCAGCCAAGCCCGCCGTCGGTTTATCAAAACCTTGTCGAATAGCTTCTCTTGCGGCTCTTGCTGCCATAATCGCTTTTTCTGACGCCTTAAATAAACTTGTCATAGGGCCCCTCCCGAAAAAGCTCTGATTTCAACACCATGCTGTTGTAATAACTCACGCACATTTTGCGCCATCGCTAATGCCCCAGGGCTATCACCATGAACACAAATAGAGCCCGCTTCGATCGGCGTAAAATCCCCTTCAATTGATATTACTCCCCCTTCATTCACTAATTGCAGCATGCGCTGTGCAACTTGCTCAGGATCATGTAATACCGAACCGGCTTCCCGACGGGAAACCAAAGCACCATTAGAGTGATAAGCCCTATCCGCAAATGCCTCTGCAATAACGGTTAGCCCTCGCTCTTTGGCCCATCCAATCAGTGGCGAGCCTGCAAGTGCAACCAAAACTAACTGTGAATCGATAGCGCATATTGCATCAATAACAGCCATTGCTTGACGCTTATCATGGGCGATGGTGTTATACAGTGCCCCATGAGGCTTAACATAGCTGACTTGGCAACCAACCGCAGTTGCAAGCCCTTTAAGTGCACCTATTTGATAAATAACATCAGCGCTCAGTTCATCCGAGGCGATATCCATATTGCGCCGCCCAAAGCCCACTAAGTCTGGATAGCCTACATGTGCCCCTACCGTAACATGGTTCAATTTCGCCGCTTTTAATGTTCGCAAAATACCTTCTGGCGAGCCTGCATGAAAGCCACAGGCGATATTTGCACTACTGACAATTTTCAGCATGGCTGTATCATTGCCCATTTTCCATTGACCAAAGCTTTCCCCGAGATCACTGTTTAAATCGATGATTTTTTTCATTGTTCTATTTGACCTCTATTTCAAGTAGTTAAAAATTGCTTCAACCGACATAGCCCCCATATACCATGTTAATGCACAGACAATGATACCGGACCATAACAACCAACGTGGATAGTGATAGCCGGACATCAAATCGGCACGTTTCCACCCGATATAAACAAAGATGGTTAAACCAATCGGTAAGATCAGACCATTAAACCCACCAGCAAAAACTAATAATGCGGCAGGTGCGGTTCCCATCATTAAGTAGACCGCCAGCGATATTGCGATAAATAAGATGGTGGCAATATTACGTTGCCTTTCTGTAATGGATTTTTTAAACGCGGTAATGAAACTCATGGAGGTATAAGCAGCACCGATAACACTCGTTAATGCAGCCGCCCATAAAATCAACCCGAAAATGCGTAAGCCAAAATTCCCAGCTGCCGCTTGGAAAGCTTGAGAGGCAGGGTTAGCAGCTTGGCCTGATATATCAATTGTCACGCCACTTGCCACCACACCAAGAATGGCAAGAAATAAAATATAGCGCATTAATCCGACAACTAAGATCCCTTTAGTTGCAGCGCTTGAAACAACATGGATGTTTTCAACTCCAACAGCCCCTTTATCTAGTAAACGATGGGCACCAGCATAGCAGATATAGCCCCCTACCGTACCGCCAACAATGGTAGTAATCATCGCAAAATCAACGGTATCTGGTAGCACGCTTTGGCGTAATGCTTCACCAACGGGTGGATTGGAAGCAAAGGCCACAAACAGCGTTAAACCGATCATGACTAGGCCTAACAAAATGATCACGCGGTCAATGAAGGTACTCGCTTTACGGGAAGAGAAGATATATATCGCTAACAGGGCACTGAGCAGCCCGCCCCATTTGGGATCTAACCCAACAAGGGCATTTAACCCTAATCCAGCCCCTGCGATATTACCGATATTAAAAATCAAACCACCAAAAATCACCAATACTGCAAGTAGATAGCCACTTCCGGGGATGGTGGCATTAGCGATATCCGATGAATGCATTTTGGTTAGAGTAACCACTCGCCAAATATTCTGCTGCACCACAAAGTCAATAATAATGGATGCCAAGATCCCAAAAGCAAACGCGGCTCCTAAGGTAACAGTAAAGGTTGCTGTTTGAGTAATAAAACCTGGCCCTATTGCAGATGTCGCCATTAAAAATATTGCCCCAATCAATGAGGTACGCCTATTTTTTATGAACTCTGCTGTGCTGGTACTTTCTTGAGCTGCCATGTGCATACTCCTTTCGGATTGTTTTTGTCGTTATCGATGTTGTGTTAGTTATAAAGGCAATAATCATGCCATTGTTCTACCAATACACATTATTGTTAATCTATCTTTAATATATTGTTGAACAATTAATAGTGAATGGCGAATTAACAAGCAATCAAAATCGTGGTTTGCGATTTAAAAATCAAAGACCGATCACTTTTTTAACAAAACACATAAATAATTAACATTTTTTGAATGCTAATTACGGCGAAATGCACCATATGAGTGCAAAAAACGATAGATTTGTGCTGAGCATGCACCAAAAGGAGCCTTGAAGCCGACTAGGGAATATGTGAAGATAAACTCTTACACTGTTCCTCATTGGCTCATACCTAAAACCTATTGATATGACTAAACAACCTGTTGTTCAGACCTTAGCTGTTACTATCGCCGAAACGATCCGCTACAAAATCACGGTTGGGGAACTTACGCCAGGCCAACGTTTGTCAGAAGCCGCTCTTAGTGAAGAGTTAGATATTTCTCGTAATACTCTGCGCGAAGTATTTCGTGTTTTGACACAAGAAGGGTTACTTACTTATGCACCAAATAAGGGCGTATTTGTTTCAGTACCCGATATGGCTGCTATCATCGACATTTACCAAGTACGCCGATTAATTGAATGTGATGCATTGAAGCAAGCCTATGCCATGCATCCTGCCGTACAGAAAATGAAGCAAGCCGTCAACGAAGCTCGCGAACAAGAAAAGATGGAAAATTGGATTGGTGTGGGAACAGCCAATATGAAATTTCACACTGCCATTGTAGAGTTGTCTGATAGCGAAAGACTAATTAAGCTCTACCGTAATATCGCCGCTGAACTACGTCTAGCTTTTGGTCATCTTAATGATCCTAAGATTCTATATGCCCCTTATATCGATAAAAACCAATCGATATTAGAGTTATTAGACGCCGGGTGTAACCTTGAAGCGGCTGACACATTGAGCCGTTATTTAGATTTATCAGAGCGAACCTTGCTCGCCGCCTTTAAACGAAAACAAGCCGGCTATTAATTCTCTTTATTAATAAAGTGTGAAAGCCATCAATCTAGTACTGGTCAATCCTGAGGAATTCAGAGCCTGTTTACACAAATAGGATCCCCTGCTTTTCTGTTATCAACTATATTGGTAAATAGGAGCAAGATTTCAATAACTCAGTGCTAATTCTTTCTGGTAAGAGACATTAATCTATTTTTTGCGATTTAAAGAAAAACTTATCTAAAAGGAATAACTTGAATGATTTTACGAGCAGAAGACTTCCCTAGATAGTAATAACCTAAATAGGGTAATTACAATGATATATTGTTGAGTATACTATGACGGCGACTATTATATTTTTTAGTAACTTAGTTTCATCTTTACCCGTTTTCTAGTTTCTGCTATTTGGTTATCTAACTCTATATTTTCTACTAGCGACATAGAAGCAAGTTCAGATACACTGACATTAAAAACAGAAGCCAATGCACTAATTGTCTCTATATTTGGGACTTTATTATCTTCAATTCGCTGAATAGTTCTAGTGATGTTAGTTGAACGAATTGTGCTTGAGACTACGCTCTTTCTAATTCTTATTTGTTTAACTTTGTTTTCAAGGAAAAATTACATGAAGAAAACATTCGATGAAACTATAAATACCTTGCGGGAATTAGGCTTAATTTATGATGACCAATCTCCACGACTTCCTGAGGCTATGCCCAAGTTTGATGATCCTGATCCATGTGGATTCAGTATTTTTCGAATGGGCATAGAAGACCTAGACCTAAGCGCCTTAGACATGAGAAGGACATTTTTTTCTCGTTCAGAAATAGTCGGCTGTAACTTCACAGACACTGACTTAGCTGAGTCAAATATGTGTTGGAATGATTTTATAAGCGTCAATTTTACACGCGCTAATCTAGCAGGTGCGGATCTTCGTGCGTCTATTTATGAAAATACAAATTTTACAGAGTGTAACTTATCCGGTTCCGACTTAAGGCTAGCTGAATTTAATAATTGCATATTTACCTTAGCTAATATGCAAGGAGCAAAGCTGACTAAAACAGCTGGAGAAGCTCTTCCTCTTTCAATACAGCAAAAAAAACAAATAGATTGGCAAGACACTGAAGGCGAGGAGCCAAGCGGAGGTTAACGATTTATAAAGAAAAAAATCATCATTTGATTGCAAATCATGATTTATCAGTATGGTGTAAGCATCATACTGATCCTGATTTCATGTATTCTTACATTCGCACGAATGAGATCAGATGGGTGAGCTTACCTATAATATTAAACTCAATCTTTTACATGTCATATTTTGAAATTAAGTTAAGCATTCAATATATAGTCACACAAAATAAATTGTATGCATATCCAATGATATTATTATATTTCAAGTTCTTTTTAGTTATTAAATTGATCTAATAATCCGTTAAATAAAGTATATTATCCCTACAAACTTTGTATGATTAACAATCGAATAGTACTTAAAAAATAGAATCACAGGTTATTAGAGGGCTCACCATCTCATGCACCTAAAATAACGAGTTAAATTGACTTTTAATCTGTATTTCCTCTTGTACATAATTTTAGCTACATCAAGCAGCATAAAAGAAGATAAATTAATTTTTATCTATAACGCTAATGAGATATCGCTTGCTGCTTTTACTTTTTGCTCGTATAGATACCTTACTAGGACGAAGTAAAATTTGGATATTCAGCGTCTTATTTTATTGTTCTGAATATAAGTATTCAGGACAGTTACTTTCAACGCCATAACCGAGAGAGTAATATAGTTTAAGAGCTTTAAAGTTTATTTTATCATAAAAATAAAGCCCTTCAGTACTTAAACAAGTCGCAAGATTTAAAGTGTGATGACTGTAACTTACAGTGAAATTTGATGCATCTTGGGCTGTAAAATGAATATTCATCTTATTGTTTTCGTCATAAATAAAAGCAAAAAACAGACCATTATTGTTATCATGCAATTCTTTTTTGTAACTATATTTAAGTAATAAATCGCTATTTATCGAGTTATATCCATCATTACCTTTTTCAGTCTTTTGAAAGTCACGCCCATTCATATGGTAACACTTGACTTTATTATTGCGTTCATTATTTATACAAACCGTGACCGTTTTGTTGTTTAAATTACTTTCAGTTGAATACAGTATGATTTCATTAGGAAAATAGGATAAGAAGCCAGCACTTAAGATATTGTTATCCATTGCAAATGTCATGCTGCTGAATAAAAATAAAATTGACAATTTATAATTCATTTTATTAATAGCCCGCCTCATATACCGATAAGAGTACCATACTACCCTCACTTGGCTTTAATGTATATATTATTTCTTCCATATCATGATTTATTTTTATTTCTAGATTGCTTTTGTTTTTCCATGTATAACTTCCCCTTTCTTTTCTTTAAACTTTCGTAACTCGATTTATTTTCCAGTTACTTCCCTGCTTAACTAAGATAATCTGTAAATTTAATTTTGGCTCAGTGCCGTCACCTAAAATTAAACTTATTTTTGAGTAAGCATCAGTTTGCTTAATTTTCAATATCTTTATACTTTTTTCCCAAGAGGGATAATTATCCTGAGATTTTATAAAATAATTAACATCTGTCTCAATCCAAGTTCCATCCCAGTTACAAACAATATTCCCTCTATTTTTTCTGCACTCTTGTTCTTTTTTACAAATTTTTTCCAACTCTTTTTCATCTACATCCGAATCATAGTGACATATTGACGAATAGTATAATTTTAATGCTAATTCAGGGGTTACATAGTTCTCCACTAGACTTTCTTCATTTATATTTTTGAAATAGCCTTCATAAAAATTCACAACAACTTCTTCGGGAGATAACCCTGAACTTGCAGTTGATGAAACATTATTTGTCCTAGAATTGTCGTTAACATGCCCATTAGCTATGCCTATTAGTGGAAGTAATACTATCGAGAAGATAAAAATGTTAATTCGATTAAACATACCAAGTACCATCACCAATTAATCTTAAAATTTCCCAATGAATAAAATACACATAATCTCAGTGGTGCTAAATGCCCAATGAAGTTCTAAACAGCACCCGAAAAGTTGTCAACCCATATCAGGGCTAATCAAAGCTCAATCAATAATCTATTATGTTTCTTTCTCATACAATAGGTACTCCATCCTCCCCTGTTGATCAAGTGCCTCTATCACACAATTCCTTGACTTAGATTTTACATTATTTTAAAAAATTAGTTTTTTATAATTGCCTTTTTCTGCCTATAACTTATTTTCCTTATCCATTAAATAGATAAATAGAAACAATCTATTCATTCGTTTTATTTAGAATGATCCTCACTCAGCATTTAACATTTTAGTTACACCACGAAAACAATTAATTAATATTGATGGTTAAGCATTTAACTACCAAGCCCATTCTTACTCCACCGTGGCAAATCAATTATGAAAAGAATTATTACAATTTAATACAAATCAACGATAAATAATGATTGCCATGCTCAATTAATCGACTAAACAACTCAATATTTACGATCTAACAGTTGTAGTTTTAACGAATATTCGCTATAAAAATTGCGATAGAAAAAGTACAAACATAAAAATTATTAATATATTTGAGATTTCATTATGACTTCAAACCACATTTCGACAAAAAAACCATTTAAATTTGGCCTAGGATGGCAAATTTTAGTCGCACTGATTTTAGGTGTTATCGTAGGCGCTTTTTTGCATGAAAGCGTAGAATATAAAGATTGGTTAATCGTTAATGTTCTATCACCCGCGGGTAAAATATTTATACAATTAATTAAAATGATCGTTGTTCCGATTGTAATTTCAACATTAATTGTCGGTATCGCGGGGGTAGGAAATACGAAACAACTTGGGTCACTCGGGTTTAAAACCATCCTCTATTTTGAAATTATCACCACTATTGCAATCGTTGTCGGGATAAGCTTCGCCAATATCTTCCAACCTGGTGTTGGTATTGACATGTCACAGTTGACACAAGTTGATATCTCCCAATATGAAAAAACCACCCAAGAAGTTGAAAGCCACCCTTCGGGTATTATCAATACCATTTTAACCATGGTGCCGAGCAATATTTTTGCCTCTATGGCCAGTGGGGAAATGCTACCCGTCATTTTCTTTGCCGTCCTGTTTGGTTTGGGCCTCTCCTCATTACCTAAAGAGAAGAAGCAACCATTATTAGACGTTTTGCAAACCTTTTCTGAAACCATGTTCCGCGTCACTAATATGATCATGTTGTATGCCCCTATCGGGGTTTTTGCACTGATCTCCGTGACTGTCGCCAACTTTGGTTTTACCTCTTTAGTACCACTACTAAAATTAGTGATTCTGGTTCACTGTGCAATTTTGTTCTTTGCCATTGTGGTACTTGGCATTGTCGCTCGTTATTGCAAAATTAATATTTTCACCTTAATGAAAATTTTAAAAGACGAGCTACTTTTAGCCTACTCCACCGCAAGCTCTGAAACCGTGCTTCCACGTATCATGGATAAAATGGAAAAATACGGTGCACCTAAATCAGTAACCAGTTTCGTTATACCAATTGGCTACTCATTTAACCTCGATGGCTCAACACTCTACCAAAGTATTGCCGCCATCTTTATTGCTCAGCTCTATGGAATTGAACTGTCTATTGGTCAGGAGCTTATCCTTGTATTTACCTTAATGATCACCTCTAAAGGTATTGCAGGCGTACCTGGTGTCTCCTTCGTCGTTCTCTTAGCCACTTTAGGCAGTGTCGGTATTCCACTGGAGGGCTTAGCCTTTATTGCTGGGGTTGACCGTATTCTCGATATGGCTCGAACTGCACTAAACGTTGTCGGTAATGCCCTCGCAGCCTTGGTAATTGCCAAGTGGGAACATAATTATGATGAAGAAAAAGCACGTGAGTATGAGCAAACCTTTTAACGGTTGATAATCCACAATCCCTTTCCACACACCGAGCAACGACTCGGTGTGTTTTTATCTATTTCCTAAAAATTATAATCTAACATCGATTGAGATCTTATTAATATATTGATTAAATTTCATCTTAGATTATTAATGTAAAACCGTGATAAACAACACAATTTTTAATAACAGCGAGTAAGTATATTTACTTTACTGACTAGGCATGTTAAAAAATCAGCTTATTCAAATTATAATATAAATATATTCTATTATTTGTTTTCTAACTTACTGTTTTATTAACATATCGCTGTTAATTTGAATTATTCAATCCGGTTTAGTATGGCACGTTAAATAACGATCTATTTATATCGTTTTAACTGTGGCAGAAATTAATTTAAGCTATTTACCAATATTAATAATTAATAGCCATTTTTTCTTATTAAATCCGGAGTCGATTTTATGTATAAAATACTTTTCTTAAGCTTAATTACAGCTTGCTATACCGGAAACCTAATGGCAACTGAGTATTTCGTTGATCCCACCTCGTCTGCCGCATTGTGGGTAGAAAAAAACAAGAGCGATCCCAGAGCACTGGCTATTCGGGCTAAAATAGCGTCTGTGCCTACGGCTATTTGGCTTTCTAAAATCCATGAAAATGAGACTGAATTAGCCCAGCAAATAACAAGTTATATTTCACAAGCTGATAAGCAAAAAACTCAGCTTATGTTTGTGTTATACGCTCTACCTAACCGCGATTGCTCAGGCCAAGCCTCCGCCAGCAACACTACTAATAGCCAAAAATATCGAACATGGATTAATCAATTAACAAAAGCAATTTCAAACACTGAGCTTACCATTATTTTAGAGCCTGACGCCTTAGCGGATATGAGTTGCCTAACGCCATTGCAGCGCAAAGATAGAACAGATTTACTCAAATATGCTGTGACTCAATTTAAAATAAAAAGTCCTAATGCGCATGTATACCTTGATGCTGGCAATATGAAGTGGCAACCCGCAAAAACAATGGCAGAACAACTCATTGCAGCGGGAATAAAAGATGCATCAGGTTTTTCACTCAATATTTCTAATTACTATGCGACCGAGCCCACTATAAAATATGGTGAAGACATTAATCGATTTTTAATGGCGCTGATAGGGATAAAATCCAATATGATTATTGATACCTCACGCAATGGTCATGGTGCACCAGCATTGCCAAATCAATGGTGCAATCCACTTGGCCGTAAGATAGGTGAAGGCCCAAAAGATATTTCAGCAACCGTTAAAATCGCTTGGATAAAGCCACCGGGGGAATCAGATGGCGACTTTTCTCCAACAGCTAATTGCCATGGCGGCCCTAAAGCAGGGGTTTTTAGCCCTGATTTAGCGATACGCCTGATTAAAGGGGAATAATAGATACAAGACCAAGGCGAGAAAGTCAGCGCAGGAGAAGTGCCGATAATAGGTTATGGGTATTGGCATTTTTCCGATAAATTATTTTGTGTCAATTTATCACTACGATAATTTAACTTAATGCTGTACCATGAGTGCCAATAAAAACAGTGGAGAATAGGGATAAAATATGGATGCTCTTTTCGAGGCCGTCGCTAGGTTTTTTGCTTTTTGTATTGAACTCTTGTTAAATCTTTTTCAACTTTTCGGTATTAGAATTACAATATTACTCATTGCTTTTATTGGCCTATATTTTCATGGGTTTCAACTCAAATGGGTATTAGGCTATATCATTCTAGCTATCGTTTTATATAGCCCATTCATCTATCGGAAATTGAAACAAAGGCAATAACGCTATTTGACTTAGCCTATTTGTTCTCTTTATCGTAAAGTTAACTCACTATCAATTATCTTTCGTTAAGCATAAAAAACGCTGTGCTACGCGGCGTTAATCGCAGATAATAGGGGGATTGTATCGAAAATATCTATATTAATCCCCCAATAGCATGATATTTCAATAGTATTATGACTCTTCTTCGAACTCTTTTTTATTCAAGATCCTATAATATAGGCTAGATTCCCAATAAGATAAGCCCATCGGATAACCTGCATCAACATAGTCACATTCGCTATTAAAATTGATAGCAGAAAATAAATTTTCTGGGTCAGATGCTGCCCATTTAATTACCTCAATTGCCGTTTCTTTATCATCTGGTATTGCATCAATGCCCCGCCCCACCAGTAAACATCTTTGTATTTCATCTTCAACTGCTTGACGTAAATTATCCGCTCCTTCCGTCAGCATCATATCTAATTCAATCGTTTCTAATAGCAAAAATGGCTGTTTATGCTGCTCTAAAAATTCAAGGGCTTCTTTGATTTCTTTACTCGCATCATAACCATTTTCTAAAAATAACGGTTCAATTGAGGTAAAAAATTTCTTTAATCTTGCAAACCCGATATCAAAATCACTTGTCAACGCATAAAAAGGTGTTTTTTCCCCTTCTTCTTCATGATCGTACCCATGATATAGCAGTGACTCACATAATTTTGGGTTTCCAGACATCAATATACGATAGGTCATTGGTATTGCATATGACCATTCAGAAAGTCCATTCGCAATATCTGGTCGGTCATAATAAGAGCTTGGTTGATTAGATATACTATAAAGGTAAGAGCGGTTTGCCATAAAATATCCTTTTATATAAAAATGCTTAAGCGAAATGACTCTAGCAATCTCAAAGTGATATAGCAATAACTAGGCCTAACTTTATTAGCCGATAATTATTTTTGAATATCATTAGAAATATTTTCAGGAATTATCTGATGATTTACTTATTTCCTACCGCAATACACTATTTTTCAGTGGAGAATAAATACGGTGATACGTATCGCTGATCACTTCTTAACTTTATAATCAATATACGTATTTTTTTAAAGGATCCTTTAAGGGCATCGATACAACTTACAGGCGCTCAGCTCATAAAAATAACAGAAAGTATAGGCGCTGTTTTCCCCGATAAAGCATCTTTTGACCCTAAACAAGCTTTTCAAATAGAAGAAAATGCAACGGTACAAACAGCTCAAGGCAAATATTACGGTACAGTTTTATACGCTTTTATTGTGAACTCAACCCTAGAGATATCTGCAACATTACTTGAGTTCGATGAGACTCCTTATATCCGAGCAGCGCAACACAATGCCCAAATAAATAACAATAAAGACCTTTATCAGGATGATTTTGAGCAATTAACCAATAAATATAGCCATTACACTAGTTTTCAAATTAATGTGACTTGCGGATTTCGACGTAACGGTTCTGAATACTATTATCATATCGATACAATGAAGGTTTACGACTCAATGGGGGAGCTATTTGATCTTATTAACGATACTCAAGAAGCGATGAGTGTGATGGGCGGTTGTTCAATGACAGTCACAAAACTTTATAAAAGCAATATTTGGGAAGTTCGTTCAACGGAAGGGGATATTGTGCACCATAAGGTACTTAATAGGGCCATCACAGAATGCTTTTTACTTTATACTGACCATCTATATGATGACTGGCCTAATGATGCAGAAAGGCTATATTTATAAAATAAGCCAGCTAATCAATTAATATATCAGCCATTTTATGAATTGAATAACTAGCAATACTCTGTTAATTGGTAATCACTGGAAAATGATACGCGTAATACTAGTATGGTGGACATATAAAAATATTTAGTGTGTATTTGATAAAAAGTCCAGTTTATTCTTGTTTAAAGGGCTTATCAGTGGCTTTCACTACCATGTCATTACACTCCGCATAAATAAAAAATAATTTATCGGAATGCCTATATTAGGAATAAAGCTGCTTCTCTCAATGTGACTAAAAGGACATAATAAGGCTTTTTATGAAATAGAATAGCCGATGCATTTTAAAATAGCCGCTTTTCATAAAGCGGCTATGGATAAGTAAAAATTACGGTTTTTCCGGCCACTCAATATTAGGTGCTAAAGAAGTATCAACACGATTTAGTAAAACGCGGTATTTTTTCCACGCTTGCAGCGCTGCGGCTTCTTCATCGGTTGCCAGTCCTGTATCGATGGAGTCTTGCAGATAAGTCAGCATATTATTTGCTTCATCCAGTCGTTGTGATTTCTCCTGTTCAGCCTGCGCGATTAATGCGGCTTTTTGGGCTTCTGTGTCAGTGACCCATTTTTTACCGTTCCATGCATCGAATTCCGTTTTTGGCTCTAAAAGTGTGAGTGTTTCAGGTAAATCGCCCATAAAATCGACTTCAACAGGCTGACGGGTCTCTGTGTTGTACGCTGTTTTGCCACGATAATCAGCCACAATTTCCCATTTTGAGCCATCTTCACTACGCACAATGGCAAAACCTGTTTTGGTTGGTAGTTCAGGTGCATCGGTATAAGCTCCCGCGGACACGCTGACATCAAAGTAAATATATTCCATATTTGCATTGAGATATTCACGAGTGGTCGGGTCTGCAATATACGTTTTAATCCAACCGGCTTTTGTTGCTAAACCATTTTGACCGATTTCTGCTTGTTCAATTTCTAAATTGTAGTTTTTCATTATGCTGCTCTCACGATATATAAAAATGCAATGTTACGGGGGCGAGTTTCATTTGCCATAATTCCTGTAGAATTTGGATTACTGCCTTGGAACTCTGAACCATCATTTGTATAAAATAAGTAGTTATCACGATCGGTACTAGCTGAACCTACGTATCCATTTTTAACAGTCTTACCAAATATTGCATTCGCATTACTTGCTTCCCCCCATCCTGAAATATGTTTGTGATGTTCTGTGGCACAACGCTGGAATGATAAAACTACTCGCCCATTATCAATATTCCGACCAGCATCAAGACCTCGGATAAACTCACCACGTAGATCAGGCAGCTGACCAGATGGATAAGCAGCGGCTAGCAAGGGATATGACGTTTTATTAAACCACTGCCCATTACAAATTAAATAACCAGCTGGCGCTGTTGCTTGAGGCCACGGTAAAGGCACACCGACACGACAATCGCTAAGGTGTTCTGCTGTTCCTGAAGCTTTTAAATAACCATTACGATCAACTGCGGTATTTGCTTCGTTATAATCTACTTTCCACTCCCCCCAAGAACCATTATCAAAAGAACGCCTATAAGTTAGCGGCAGTAAAGCATTTGCTCTAAAGCAAACTTGAGTTGCGTTAATTGAAGTTTGCATGTGAATTAAGCATAAATACCCTGCTCGCACAGGTAATTCTGGTTGTTCACTTGATGAATTTGTATAGATACCTGTTTTATTAATTAAATCCCAATTATTACTTGTTATTACATTTGCACCGATTCCATAATCGCCAGCTCTTGCTATTTCCTTATCACCAATTAACGCTTTACCACATGCCGTTAATTTTAAGGTTATTCCGGAACGTGTATTACTCAACACAAAATCATTTGTCGCGTTTGTATAACCAATCAATCCACGGCGATTACCCGATGAGTCAAGAAAACCAATACTATGTGGCTGAGTGTCATCTGTATTTCGAAGCGCTATAGCTTGACCACTAGCAGTGATTACCCCTCCCGCTTTATCAAACTTCTTACCAAGGCCGTTATTGAGCGCCGTATTTGTCGCATAATCTCCCGCTGGTTGATAATTACCAGCAGGGGCATAGTTGCCTTTCGGTTGAAACTTGACGTCAGATTCAGTCTTGTTGTAATAATTACCCAACCCCAAAAACACACCCAGCGTAGACCATGCAGCTTGCGATTTATCAGGTTGCTCACCTTTGGTTTCTTTATTGGAAACATAGATAACCCCATTCCACTGAACGATGGCCGTTTTTGGGTAAGATAGCGTCGCATCCCACTCAGCGACGCCACGCTGCGTCAAATACATCAACCACTCATCAACACGCTTACCTATGGCGTTAAACCATTCCAATGGCGGCTTGCCAGCAGTTCTGTCTAAAGTAATCCCCCACCCACGCAATACATCTGGGAATGTTTCAATTTCCCCCGTTTTCGCATCTTGCGCGAATATTTTTAAGTCTGGCTTTTTAATGACTGACATTCATTAACCTCGTGAATTTTCCATCGTTAAAACCAAATGCCGATTGATCCCCCGCCCAACCAAATGGGTGTGCATCGGTAATAACGAGATATTGATAATTAACCCCTATAGGCCTCGATAAAATATCGAGATCTTTGATGGCATGGATCCGAAACGGTGTTAAATAATTGGCAGGGATAACCACATTCATCGACATATCATAATTGTCGATAATAAAGGCTTGCTCCCCCAATAAGTGACGTAAGGAATAGGTAATATTGGCGATATCGGGTTTTTGGTAATTTTTAATGATCTTGGCTTTGATAAAAAAGCGGTAATCATCATCCCCCAATACCGATGATCCTTTGAGTGAATCACCATAACGATAAAAGGCCCCAATATTGAAGCCTAGCGCGCCTTCAATCCCCCGAAAGCCAAAATAGTCTTTCGGCACCAATGATTTCATGAGCCGATGAAGACCGACATGTTTGCCGATTAAATCGAGTCCATACCCCGTAGCAGTGTCGATATTTAAAATGGTCGATAACGTAATGACCGATTCAAAGAGTTGCTTTGTTTCAGAAAGCAAAAGCCCGACGGTTTGTCGGGCTTTAGGTTTTCCTCGGTACTGCCAAATCAAAAAGTCTTCGCGTGGTTTACTCAATCAGCACCTCCACATCTTCTGGCCTGATTTGTGCGCATTGGCGAACCCCTATTGAAACAGCATCGCGCCCATTTACGGTAATTGATTTAATATAAAAGCCTTGTACTGCATTTACTTGGCAAGTTAAACGCATCGCATAAACCGATTCACCAATATCAAATTCAGTGGCGGCTAACGCGGCTTTAATGGCATCGGTATCGATATCATGGAAGCCCCCCACTCGTTCAAGTAGTAATTTGACTTTAACATTCACCAAAGCGGCGCGATCAAAATAGACAGTTCGCGGTGCGCCAGCATACGTTTGTGTATTACTGATACGCCCAAATACCCCACACCCGCCCACTTTCTTACTTAAAATCGTTCGCCCAATATCATTATCATGGCCACCAATAACAACGGCATTTAATGTGTGCGGTGGAATGCCTTTTTCATCCGTTTGATTGGTGTAGTTTTCGTAGACCTTAGCTTGTTTTACATCCGGTAAATCAAGCAGAGCGCCTTCTAGTCCTTGATAATCATCATGATTATTGATGGCATGCGAACGCATAAAACGTAATAACAAATTGCCATCCGTTTCCTCAAAAGCGCCCTCTTTTGCCGCTTTTGTGGTTGTGATGCTATCAACCCCAATGGTCACCGTGTCCATGGTTAAGGGGCGATTTGCTGGCAACGAAAAAGCGCCAAGCTCCTGACTTCGTAGATCCACTCTTGCGGAGCCGTTACTCCCTAACGTGACATCCGCCAATGTGACCCACTTGGTGCGATTATCATCAGACAATAAGCTCCCTTTATGTACGGTAACGCCCTGTTTACCCGTGATCACCACCTCATTGAGATAACTGTAATCGGCCCCTCGGCGAACAATGCCGGCATACATTGCGCGTTGTTCTAGCCATGACCCAATGGCCTTATAGGGGTCAAGCATCTGCGCTATCAGGGCAATTGCTTGATTAATATTATCTATCTCTTGAGAAAATAAGCCGATCATTTGGCCGTCAGGGCTATCCGCATCCAGATTGATGTCATCCCCATAGATACGTTTAAACCCTTCCGTTAAGCGTTGGTGAACGTCAGTCAGCTTATCAATCACTATGCCCGTTTCAGTAATTTGGAGCATCTGTCATTACCTCTTTTTTATGGCCGTAAATATCAATATAAGTGACTGATATCGCCATCAACCTTGTATCAGGATTGAGTTGAATATCAAATTCGGTAATTTGCTCAACCCCTTGCGTATTTAATACACTCGCTTTTATTTCAGCCTCCATCGCTATCAAATTAGGGTTTTTGCGTAAATAATCGAACCATTTAATGCCATGTTCGCGATTAAGAAACCAATCCTGTTTCAATGACAATAGGCGAGTTAGCACCGATTGTGCGATAGCTTCCGAGCGAATGTTGTAATCTGCTCTCCCTCGCCCAAAACACCAATCATGGTTATCATCAAGCCGACGTACTTTCATTAGTTAGGACCTCCTGTATTGCCTCCTCCCGTTTGCACTCCGCTGTGCGTGTGGGTATCGCCAATATTTTTGCCATTATGTTTAAGTGTGCCGCCGGATGATTCACTATTACCATTCACTGAATGGTTACCTTTAATCAACGCATTACCTGTTAACTGATAATTACCTTGGTGTTCAATATCGCCTTTAATCATGATCTTTCCCGACTGCATACGAATAAACGTTGAGCCATCATCCGTTTGTAGCGATAGTGAATCACTCGAATAATTAGGAATTTTATTGGGTTGACTACTGCCTTGAGGTAAAAAGAAGGCATCGGATAGGTCATGAAAACGGTGATCAAGCGGTTGCGACTGTTTACCGGAAACATACCAGCCGTCAATGCAACGCTCGGCAAAAATCACCAGCCCCTCATCCCCCTCACGTACAGGCACTGTGACACAGAAACCACCTCCCCGATAAAATCCAACCGGAACATCAACTAACGGCGGCAACGCAATCACTTTTCCCTCTTTAGTGACATGGCTGATCATTAATTCAACCGTCGCACTATGCCCATTGCAAGACAGTAATTTACCAGGCAACGCAGTATGAATATCGTAGCGCTGGTTCTGAGCGTGTTGATTCATCACATCAAGAAGTGTTGGCTGTTTCATTGTTTCACCTTATCAAACGTACCATCAACACAAACGAGCCTGCTATACCAATCCCTCTCCATAAAATCGCCCGTATGACTTAGCTCCGTAATTTTATAGTCACCATTAAATTCAGATGTAATGGATTGAAGCCGAATGAGGGCACCAATTTTTAATGTAGGATGACATAAACAGGTTATCGTCAAGCCATCTTCACTTTTTTCGGGTTTACCAATTAGCCCCGTTTCTTGCGATAAAACAAAACTTTCGTTATCCGTTATCACCTTTTGTTTTGGCAATAACATGAGTTGTCCATCCTGAATAGACCAATCTGACTGGTTATTTTTCGCGATTTTATGCAGTAATTCCCTTGCATCACCAAACATCACTTTTGCACGCGGAAGTTGACGATCATTTGGCAACTCTATAACACCAATATCAATATCCATCGCCTGCGCATTTTCTGTTAAAATATCACGATCGCGATTACCCGAAGATAATGTTTTATTAACTAACGTACAGGTATAAGCCTTAAATCCATCGCCACAAATTAATTCACAAATAATATCTTCCGCACTTTCAGTTACCTTAACCTCAATAATATCCCCTGCATAAATTAGTTGCAGCTCTTCATAACCAACCGAAAGTGCTGCCCGATTAAATACCTTGCTGGTTAATAAGTTTCGATGTGACGCATTAAGGTTGTAAATACGGATAACAGCAGGGTTAGGCTCTGGTGTTAATGTTTTTTTGATATCAAACGTGACGCGTAATTGTGTTATTTCGAAAGATTCATCATCATTACCAATAACAAGCTTAAGTTGTCTGCCTAATTGTTTCATACCAAAATCCTTTATCAACAATATAGAGCAAAAGCCTTTCACCTAATTCACTTTGTGATATTGAATTAATACCAAAACGTGATTTATCACTTAACGTCAAAATAAAGGGGAGATTTTTCTCTATTAATGAAGGAGCATTAACAGCTAATCCTTGCATTTGTGTAATAACTTTATTCTCATTGATGTCGAATAAATCAAACTGCCAATTTTTTGAAATTTTGTTGTAGTACAAAGTTAGCTTTAAGGCCTTACCAAATAAGGTAAATAATTGCTCTTGGATCGGCTCGTTAGATACGGGTATTTCATAAATCATGAACGTCCCCCTAATGTTTCACGGAAAGTATGGGCAGATTTGGCCTCAGGCTGAGTTCTTCCCATATTACTTTTTTGAGGTTGTTGTTTTAAATCAGGGTGTAATCCTTTTACCGTCTGACTCTCGACAATAAACACTTCCTCTAAATTTAAACTAAATTCAACCGCCCCAGGCTTATCCTGTGTCGCGCCAATACTGGTTAACATCATATTCTTGTACAAACGAAGCCCTGTTTGTACATCAATCGGCTCCCCCATTTTTTGTATTGCCAATAATGATTCATAAGCACGACCAGCACGATCTAATGTCTGCGAACTATCAGCAAAAGGTTTCAATACATCCGGATACCAAGGTGCAATCACCTTCTGCACTTTATTGGCTAACACCCGTCCTATCGTTATATATTGCCCCAGCATCGCTTCCGCTTGCCGTATTGATGACGATATTTCTAACGGCAGAGGGTATTCCCCCATAGCCTCGGTATCGAACCCTAAAAAATCATTAAAATATTTCGCAGGTTCATAGCCCACTACCGTTCCCGTAATACTCAGTGATTTCGGCTCAAGAAATGCGTGATCAGCAATATCAGCCCCCGATTCAACGGGGTTTTTTGTGATCCTTAATGCAGAGGTATGAGTCTCGCGGATCGTACAATCAAGTTCAAACTGACCAATCGTTCTTGTAATAACAGACGCTCGACCAGTAAATATTCCGCTTGTAATATCCATAATCTATTGCCTAAATAAAAAAGGCCACATTAAGTGACCTTATCAGTTGAATTGAACCCAACTCATTCTTTAAAACGGCGGGTTAATCAGCATTCGCACTCTTTAAGGAATGGTATGCAATCTCATTAACATATTGATTGATCCCCTCTACCGCCAATACACCCGCTTGTCGGCTATCCATGGTATGAATATCTTGTTTCACATTAACATCCCCTTGGTTAACAACAATGCTCTTATGATTGCTAGTTGTGACATTAGATAAATTGGGATCAGCTAGGTTTTGCTTAATTAAGCCGCCAGCAAGATTTGAGATTTGTACTAATTTTTTTTCACTTTGATATTTATCGTCAATAATACCCAGTGCTTTTAATATTGAAATAATACCCGATGTCAACTCATCAAGCTTTTGGTTTACCCAATTAAATGCCAACTCGAAAGGCTTTTTAATTAATTCAGTCACCCCATTAAACGTATTCGCAAGATCATTAATAAACTTGCCAATATCGGTATCACTGAGATCAAAAAGATTTCTAATAAATTCCCATCCCGCTTTAAATGGTGCGGTTAAGAATTCCTGAATTGCGGCAAATGCTAAATTAAGTTTTTCCGTCCATGACGTTGAATCGTCGGTGAATATTTCATATAACGATTGTATCAAATCAAACGCTGACTGAAATGGCGCCAATAGGTAATCGATAATCGCAAAAAATACTGTACTTAAACCATCAATAAAGGTTTTTGCAACACTCAATACCCATTCAAAAGCCATTTTCGCTGCATTTTTAATGACATCCCAAGCCTGAATAACCCCTTGGATAAGCACTTGCCATAATGCTAAAAATGCCGTGGCAAAACCATGAAAGTAGTGTTCAAATCCTGCCCAAATCTCCTTCAATCCCTCGGTCATGCCCTCCCATGCTTCCCCCATCATCGCCGTATTACCACTGAATAAGCCAAAGAGTAGCTTTAAGGCATTACCTATATATTTAAAGAAGCCACGGAAAATCATCACAGCACTATCGATAGTGAGCGCCCATGCTTGAGCAATGCCATCGAAAATCAGTTTATTTTCAGCATAAAAAGTATTCCACCAAGCTAATACTGACTGTATCCATTCAATGGCTGGCGCCCAAAACTCACTAAATTGTGACTCACCACCGTCTAGATAAGCCATGAGATCCCCGAGCAGCACCATCAGTCCAGCCACCGCAGCCGCAACCCACATGACAGGGTTCGCGGCAAAGGCTATTAAAGCGGCTTTTTTAAAGGCCGCTAACACCGCTATAACGCCAATGATTGCCGCTTTCCACCCTATGGTTTTTTCGACTAAGAGATTAATGGCACGACCCGCATTCCCTATCGCTTGTATGCCTTTACTCCCCCACACGACCAGCTGAGTTAATCCCTCTGATATCAGTGTCTTATTCGCATCTAGCCATTCATTAAAGCGATTAATCACCTCCGTTAAGTTAGGGAGTAGCCCTAGTACGAGTTTCGTTTTTATTGACTCTATTGATAAGCTAGTTTTCTTCGTGACTGATTGATATTCATCAGCTTGCTGTAATTCTTTCTCAGAAATGGTAAATAACACACTTTTTTCCTGAGAGAGCTCTCTCGCCCCTGCTACCGCGCCACCAATAAAGCTAAAGAATTTATTCGACATAAAATCAATAGCCGTCACGAGACCAGAAACCACTGCTTTCAAATTATCAATCGTTAAACCCGCATTACTTAATTTCTCACCTAATTGGCCAATAACTGTTGCCGTTGAAGTCGCCGCCGCGCCGAGGGCAGTGACGACACCTTTTAGTTTAACCACTTGCTCTTCATTAAGACCGATAATGGTTAGAAGTTGTTCGATTCCCATCTTCTGCCCTCTGCTGAGACAACAAACGCTCGACATAGGCCTCATGAAAATCAAGCACATCGCCGAGCGTTGCTGTCGTTCTAAGATCATGACCGGTATATTTGCCTTCCATAATGGGCAGCATTTTTAACCAATCTACATCTGTTATGCCGTTAGATTGACCAAACTGGGCATATTTACCTTGGATGCGACTCCATCGGGCAAAAAATCAGCAAAATGAAAGACTAGGCCATTAACAATAAGTGGATAATAATGGGAACGATAAGTATTAAAATGGGTATTAAACACATCCACTTTATCAAGCTGAATAACATTGCCATCGGCATCTTTTGCTATCACCCATTTTAAGATGAATTTTTCGATACCTTGCATTTCTGTGGAGCCAATATTGGCAAGTACGCCCCCCACATCGATATCAACCTGTTCACCATTCATTGCAATGCAACCTTTTAGCATCCCCAATAGCTTCATGGCATGGGTTTTCGCTTCGATAAAGTTGCTATGACGATGCTCATAAGTGATGTTATCTTTTTCCATCAGTTAAAGGCTCCTTTACCCAATTTAGTGATCACACGTTCAAATTGGATCACCCATGACTGCGCATTATGGCCAGCCCCACGTGTTTGCGTCGGCGGTGTTGTGAAAAAGCCAACATGCCCCACAATCTCATCACCGTTCCACGTATCCTTGATATACAATTCAAGCGGCGCGGGAGCAGATTGGCTGCTGAGCATTTGATTACGTAGATTCGATAAAAAATGATTATCTGCAGAGTGTTGCAGTAACTTCAGTGTTAATATTCCCGACTGGTTACCACTAAAAACATAAACCCCACGCCCATTAGCGCCGAACGTCCAAGCACCATCATCACCTACAGGAGCAATTGATAGCGCATCTGCAGATTCATCAAAGGCTGTGATTTCATAACCATTGATACTAACCATAAGACTTTTGTGATTATAAACAGACATAGTGACCTCTTAGCGGTTGAATTGAATTAATAAATCTGCTGAATGACCCGCACCCGCGAGCTTAATTGCACACATAATCGGCATCATTTTGCGTGCTTCTCGATCCGCTTGTGACTGAACATCAAAGCTATCCGAATAAAAATAGAAACCTTCATCTAAGCGGTCACCAAAAGTCACCTCGCCAATATCACTGCCACGCCAGATCCCCCCTGCTAAGAAGCCATTGCGTTTAAATTCGTTGCCAATGACAATCAAGGAGCCAATTAGCATCGCTTGGCCTTTATCGGTTTGAGGAATTTTTGTAGGGCTTGCTTGTAAGGTCGTGAAGGCTTGTTTTTGGCACGCATCGATAAACGCATCCAGCCCCATCACTTCATCAATAAATGTGCCGCCGAGCATCGTGCCTTCAGCTAACATATTGATACCGTCATAATCGGTATAAAAATTGATCCCCAAACGACGGCATTTTTGTGCCGCATCTTGAGTCACGCGATCGTCAGAGCGTACCGACGTTTGTTGCTTAAATTTGACAGTTTTTGCGGTGTTCTGTCCTTGCCAAACCGTTGAAACAGCAATCGCCAACAACTCAGCACCGGCATGGTTATCTCCCGTTTTGTTGAATTGCACCATCAACCGACCACTGTTTTTATCAAACAGCTTTTTCAGTATGTTACTGTTGTTCCACTCAATCTGCTCATCACGCGTCGCGGTATAGGCCATAACTTTTAAGTCAGCCGCGGTCACCCATGCATGAGCATCATCAAGCTGTTCATCGGTGAGAGAGTCTGCGAAATAGACGCCATACCAGTTTTGATAGACATTTTGTAGTTTATGCAAGGCTTCGGAAGGTAGTTCTGCATTAACAGTTTGTGCGGCGGCTCCCACCGTTAGCGTAGCTTGGCCTTCTTCCAATTTGAGTAAATTACCCACATAAGTACCGCTAGTGGATGGCTTCACATAACCGAAACGCGTTTTTGCATCTACTCCTGCCGTTTTCGATTGAATGATCATGCGCTTACCGATGGCATCCCACACCGCTTGTACGTTGGCATCACTAGGTAGCTTTTGATTAATAACTTTTGCAATGTCTGAAAAATCAATAGCTTTACTAAAGTCGAGGGCCGACAGTAAAATATCAGAGCCCGCAAGGTTCAAAGTCATTGCACCATCAGTAATCGCCTTTAATACATTCAGTCCAACAGAAATCGTTGAGCCTTTTAGCGCATTCGCGGTTGCGGCAATTGTCTGTTTCTCTTTCGCAAAACGCGCGATCATCGCACGCTTCAATTTAGGGCGCGCAGAAAACAGTGCTTGTGCTGCTTTATAGGTTGCCGATTTTGTACCAAATAAATTAGCAACATCTTGTTCATTAGAAACAAATACATAACGCGAAGATGCATCAACAAACGCATTGCCCATTTCAGACGTAAAAATCGCAATCATACTTAGATCACGACGTTGTACGGCTGCCGCTTGGGGTAAAATTTGTGCATTAATGATCTCTTTAATAGATAAACTCATAATGGTTCCTTTAGCGTGGTTATAACGACCGATTCACCATAAGTCAGTGATGATTCGATACGATGAATATGTGATAGTGTTAAATTGAGCTGTGCTCTTTGTTGCTTTCCTTCAGGCTCCTCCTCGGGGAAATATTGAATTTCTGATCCGTGAACTAATCCCGCCCCCATAGCTTTAAGTTGTTGCAAAGCAAGGTATGTGTGCATTTGCGCGGCTAAATCTTCAATCAATAAGAATGCCTGCTTACCTTGTGCGGTAATCGAAACCGTGGTTTCCCGTGTCGTCGTCACCACTTCTCTACTGTTTTCTGCTTCGAATTTAACTTCCGTACCGATAGAATGAGATACCAATGGCGTGACAGTGATAAAGTCATCCCATTTCGATACATCGGTATAAACACTGCCATCAAGAACGCGTTCTTCCGGTAGTCGTGTGAGCAGCACGATAATTTGGCGCAATTTATCTAGGTTGAGCCGTGAAAGCGTTGTTGTTTCCATGTGAATTCCCAATAATTAGGCATAGACAATCTTCCGCGCTATCGGTGATAGTCGGTTGTTTTATCTGCTATTCAATTAGTTAAAGATGTAATAAACGCTTACTTGAAAAAGAGGGTATGGCGTTGTTGTTCAATCACTCTGATGGCTTGCTTATCTAAATTACATTGTTCGATAATAGTTAATAATGTTTCATTCAGTAGAAGCGAATCACCCCAAGTTAATTCGAGAGGAATAATCGGGGGTAAACAATCATCGAGTAAATAAGCTGGGATCGCCATTTGCGGCTGTGGAACGTATTCTTTCTGAATGTTTGTGCAACTGGACAGTAGCATCACTAGGCACACGATGAGTGGCACAAATAGTGTCAGAAAGCCTCTTTTTAATAACTTCTTTGGTTTGTTCAGAACTAAGATCCACCTCATTTCGTTGGTTAAGATGATTTTTGGTAATTTTATTGAGTTGTGCTGAAAATTTTAAATACCCATTAAATAAAGCCTGTTGCGCTGCCATTTGATGATTCAGTGACATATATTGGCGATTTAACTTGTCATAATCACGCATTACCCACCACAACCAAAAAGCTAGGATCAGGCTGGTCGCCGTAAATACCTTGGTTAGCGATGTCATAGAGGGTAAGCGCGGTATGACAATTGAAAATGTGGCCCGTCTTTAAAATTAACCCAGTCACCTCCCCATTCAATTTCCACGTTTAATTCCGCCGCGGCCTTTTTCATTGCTCGAGCAACCAGCTCGAACTTAGACCAATCATTCCATGGAATTTGACGGTGAATTAATGGAGCGCAGTCGACGGCATGCCCTGTTAGGTGCCGACTATTCATCGTTTGACTTTGTCCATTAGCCACTAATTGCCGTTGGCGAGCTTCATTGCGTTTTCCTTCAATAACCATGAAATCAACACGGCTCAATTTGATCGCTCGGCGCACCACTTTGACTAAATCAGGATGCACACCCCGTAAGTTTTGTTCACTACGCTGGCTAAGAAAAAATTGATTCATCATTAAACTCCAAATCGATTTTTAATAAATTGGATGATCATCTCAAAGATGCCATAGAGTTTTTTTGTTCCTAAAAAACCGATCACAACACCACAAAATTCGGCTAATAAGCTCCAAGACTCGGTATTGCCATTTTGTGCTAACCACCATTCAATAAACCGGATTGTGCCCACACTCAGCAAACCACACATCAACGCTTCCAATAAAGATTGTTTCCAAAGCATCCCTTCGCGTCGTTCACGAATATAGGCAATCGTTGTTGCAATAGAAAATCCGCCAATAAGCGGAAGATAATATTGTAGCCAACGCAAAATTGGCTCCCACCATTCATATTTGTCAGGCATAAATCTATTCACTTTATATAAGTGTTCTAATAAAAGCTTCTTTTACCATGATAACTTTATTGAACCATACTGAATAATTGATAGGCATTATTTTAAATAAAAGGCATATAACAAAGAGATAAAGTTTTCATTCAGTAAAATACTCTTTTCATAAACATAGTTTCATTAATCAGTAAAAAACATCAGTCCTATTCATTAAGGATTCATTCATAATTGACCTGATTGAAAACGCTCAGTATTAACAGATTAATTCCTTTTTTGCGCGCGCACAAATTTTATTACTAAGACTTTATAGCCACCCTATTTTCTAACCTTTTACGTTGATGAACAGCTTATTTAAAATAAAAAAAGCCTCTAAAGCGAGACTGTTTGTTATTGGAAATTTTCAGTATTAGCAGATTAACCCCTTTTTTGCGCGCGCACAAATTTTATTACTAAGGCTTTCTAGCTATTCTATTTTCTAACCTTTTACGTTGATGAATAGCTTATTTAAAATAAAAAAAAGCCTCTAAAGCGAGACTGTTTGTTATTGGAAATTTTCAGTATTAGCAGATTAACCCCTTTTTTGCGCGCGCACAAATTTTATTACTAAGGCTTTCTAGCTATTCTATTTTCTAACCTTTTACGTTGATGAACAGCTTATGTGAAATAAAAAAAGCCTCTAAAGCGAGACTGTTTGTTATTAGAAATTTTCAGTATTAGCAGATTAACTCCTTTTTTGCGCGCGCACAAATTTTATTACTAAGGCTTTCTAGCTACCCTATTTCTAACCTTTTACGTTGATAAATAGCTTATTTAAAATAAAAAAAAGCCTCTAAAGAGAGGCCTATCATTTGTCAAAAACGTTCAATTATAATATGTTAATATATGTTTTGCGCGCGCACTCGTCGTTCTGATTTTATTACTGGCTGAGCGCATAAAATATCAATATCTAACTGAATATTTAATGTTTCTAAACAGCCTAAAATAAAACTTTCGGCAACTTGTATTCTCTCACGTATTTCCCCTTCCCGTACTTTATATTTCCGACCAATAGCCCGCTTTGAATAACCTTTAACATAATAGTCTTCAATATAACTACGTTCACGCTCCATACCAACAACCCCAAGTTTGGCAACACATAAATCGATAACCAAACCATCTTCATCACTACACATTGGCCTACTCTTGCTTGTTGATGTTACCAAATCACGAAAACCAGCGGAGACAGATGACCAACCTATCACACCACAATGATCGCCATATGACCAACCACCCCAATATGTAAGAATTTGTTGTATGTTTCTATTCATCATTTGCAACCTACCTTTCCTACACTGTTTTTAACTAATAACCCAACTCATACTGCACCTTAAGCTCAGCTTTAGACGCTTTTATATTCAACTCACCAATAACAATATAAGTAGTATTAAACTACCAATATTTTTGTTTGTCAATTACAATAAAAATTGTATTATATCTAATAACAATAATTTTTATTCTTTATAAGAGGTTAACCTCATGTCACTAGCAAGCAGGATCCGGCAACGCCGGCAAGAACTAAACTTAACCCAGACTGAGTTAGCAGAAAAAGCGGGGATCAGTCAGCAATCAATCGAATCCATTGAAAATGGTAGAACCAAAAAACCAAGAAATATTATAGAGATAGCAAAAGCTCTTCAATCTCATCCTGAATGGCTACTCAACGGCAAAAGCATTATGCCAATATCCGAGGTCAATAGCCGACGAATTCCACTATTAAGTTATGTCCAAGCTGGGTTATTTAAGGATGCCAACCCGATCACTGACTATGAAGGGAATTTCGAATACATCTTAGTTGATGACGATATCAGCGCGAATGCATTTGCATTACGGGTTGAAGGCGACAGCATGACACCTGAGTTTAAAGAAGGTGACATCGTAGTGATTGATACCGAGATCTGGCCTAACCCAGGTGAATTTGTGTTTGCGAAAAATGGCGGGAACCAAGGAACATTCAAAAAATATCGGCCTACAGGTATTGGTACTGGTGAGTTTGAATTAGTGCCTCTTAACCCTGATTACCCAACGTTGAACAGTCACGATTATCAAATTTCACTCATTGGTGTCATGGTTGAGCACCGCATTTACCGCCGCAAAAGATAATTCTCTAGACCCCTCTCTTAACGCGTTTTCTCTGCAAACAAGAAAACGCGTTATCAAACATAGTAATTTTCTTTCTATTAAAAACAAGCAAATAGGTTACTCAACCGATAAATTACTACATTCATAGTTTACATTTACTATTTATATAGTAATATAACCATCGTAATACTAATTATACTGTAATAAAGTCAGCCTTCTTCAACCTAGGAGAACAAAAATTGAACGATGCATCAATAAAGGGATAGACGACTAACATGAATTTGCAGGTGAACTGTATTGGGTCGGTAATACCAGTGTTTAGTCTTGTAATACCGACAAAATCAAAGTTCAGTGAAAACATCTTGTTCACTTAATCATTTGAGGTTTTATGATGGATTTAGAACATATTATTAAAGAAAACACACAGGTAATGCGCCAATTAATTGCCATTCTACAGTCTAAGGGAGGCTGTTTTAACAGCGATAATATTGAAAATAATGCACATCAATCTTTTGTTTACTCTCACACAGGTGCAACAGATTCACCTATAGAAAAAGATATTGATATTAATAGCCTTACATTAAAACAAATTATTGCATTATGTGTAATATATAAAGGCAATTTTGAGCAACTCACAGGATCACATATTAAGAAAATCAATCAAATATTAGATTTAAATACTACAGAGCAGCATAGGCAAATCGAAGCTTTACATATGACACTGGTAAATTTAGAACAAGTTACAAAATTGCCGAATATTGCTATTCATAATTTATGTATAGAAATTTTAGCAAATTGGGGTAACTTACATGGCATTGCTGAACGTTGTGAATTTGTCCTATCCCTTATCAGTTCTAAACACGTAATTGAAGATAAAACAATTCATGTTGACCCTAATATTCTATTTTCACAAGCAGAGAGCCTTATACTGCAATTAGCCAAAAATGGATATCGAAATGAAGCAGTGGAAATTCTTAATCAATTTAAAGCAAAAAAATTAAATCAAGTCGCCATAGAACATTTACCTGAGGTCATCAAAATAGCAAAAGGTATATTAAAAAATTAACCCTCTGCATTTTATCTCGTCGCAAAGATTTATTTTAATATTTAGGAGTTTTTATGGTGAATCAAAATAATGATAGTCCGCTCTACCTTAAAGTCGCTCGTGACGCGATACGTCTCGAAAGATCAGGTAAATACTTTGAAGCGTCCAAAGCATGGTCACAAGCTAATCGATTATCGCGTGTTTATCGTAACCAAATATGGTGTGAGCGCCGTGCTGATTTTTGTTATATGCAGATTCAAAGAGAAAAATATAAACTCATGGCTGACGATGAGTCTACAGAAAATTCTCTGATATGACACATATCAGCAGTATCTTTCATATAAAAATCGTTTAAACAACTCGCTATTTTTAATAGCGGGTTAATATTGTTAGCTTTTTATGCTAGCTGTGAAATAATGTTTTTATCTTTGCAATAATGCAGGAGATTATCTCTGTTGTTATATGTTTTTATACTTTTCACAGCCTATTATCATGACTTTTTCAATAAACCCACTTATCCTTAAGTGGAATATATTTCCTTCGCAAAAAATATCGGGTAAATTATATAGATATAAAATGGAGTGATCATATGAACCCGATAGTAGTAAAGACAAGAAAAAATCTATTAAGATTACAAGCAAAATACCTAGCCCAAAATAAAGGTATTACTATCGATGATGCTTTTGATCTTTTATTAAAGCCTAACAATGACGCTAAAAATTCGCTCACATACACTCATCGTGTAAGAAAAGGTAGGCGGCAACATCAACCCTCTTCACTTTTAACCGGCTTACTCAATAAAACCTATGCAAGAGATTGGACAAAAACCAAATAATATTTCATCCGCCTATTAGATATGGTAACTAATAAGCTACTAGGGGGGTTTACTTAAAAGGAAGTATCAATGAGCGTATTAAAAAGGGTTGTTACAGGGAAGTATTCTCTCGCTGTTACAGTTTGGGGTTTTTGGCTATTTTTAGAGCTATGCAGCTCCGCCGTATTTTTACTAATGAAAAGTAGTGATGCTATTCCAATCAAAACACAGCTTTTTCTTATCTTTTTTCTATTCATATTTAAAACATCGTATTCTATCGCCATTATAACGGGCGTTTTTCACATGTTAAAAAGCAAAGTGACGATTTGGCGTGTCGTTGTTATCCTGTTGTTAAGTGTTCAAATTATCTGTTTAATAATCGCGATGATAAATTGGTGTATGGTCGCCCTACCTGACATTATTAATTATCAGATATATGAAGAAAGTACTAAAAGCCTGTTTCAATGACAGGCTATAATTTAATACTGTCTGCCGGCATTAATCTGGCAATGCCCTAGGAATAGAGTATCACCTATTTGACTATGTTATTTCTATAAAGATTATATAGGCTCTAAATTCTCAAATTTATACAGTGCCCTCAATTTAAAAGGGGAACAAAAATAGTTTAACCCCATTGAAATCTTTATGCTTGAGTCTATAAATAGGCTTTGCATTGCTTTGATGGTGTCTTGTTGGGCTTTTATTACCCAGCTAATGAGTCTTTAGTGACATTTACCCCCCTATATGTTTTAATTTAACTTAAGGTTTGATGGTAAAAGAAAATTTTATGGGTTCATTAAAAAAACTTGTTCAAGGTGAATATTCAATTCATCTTTTATTCATTATAATTTGGTATGTTGGAACTGCATCTATTCAATTTATTTTTGAAAAATACCCAACAGCTCAGGGCATATATCGAATAGATACAATGCTTTATCTCTTTGCGACTTCAAGATTTCTTCAAGCTTTATTATCTTTAATTGCTTTTGTTGGTATTTTTTCGACACAAAGGAAGCAATTAACAAAAGTAGGGATGATTTATTTAATTATTATCGCACCAGCGTTATCCTTTTACATCGCCTCGTTTTATGATCTCATAATATATATCAATGCTGGTGATTGTGAGTCATCACCTTGGTGCATGAGGACTTACTTTACTAAATAGCAGGCATGATGATATTTGTCTGCTCTTCGTTTTTACACAGCCAAATCAGATTATCAGAACATTAATTTAAGCTTATCATAATGCAAAAATCTGATTACACCATAATAAGTCCATCAGTTCCTAAAAATTACGACCAAGAGGATATGCCACCAAAAGACAATGGTCATGAATAACGTTGTCAATTACACACGCCAGATAATCTCGAGGAAAATGGTGAATATTCAGCTAGGTATTGATGTGTAATTTATTTTCTAGCATTTTCTTTCGCTTTCTGGTGAATTTTATCTTTCATTTCTTTTGTTATTTTTTGGTAAGTTTCTACAGTGCCATCATCAGAAACAGTATTCATAAAAATATCATCACCTCTTTTTTTAATTGTCACAGATACTTTTACAGGCTCGACCTCACCAAAATCTATTGGTTCTATTTTTCCATTGATTGTATAAGTCATTTTGGTCACTTTTTGCGTTAACACGCTAGAATTCGGGTCAAATTTCCACAAAGATTCTTGTTTGATTTCTTCTACATTATCACCTAGTTCAATCAGCAATGCATCTCTCGCAACACCATTCGGAGCTAGGATCATCAGTTTAAGAATTCTTACTTCGGGTGTATTATTTGTATCAAACCAATAGCCATATAAATCACTTGTTGAGTATGGTTGCGGGAGCACGTCAATTTTTGTCTTTTTTTCCGCTGTTTCATTTTCACCAGCCATACTGACACTGGTGATACAGAAAAGAGCGCATAGCATAACAATCAAAGAGAATATTTTTTTCATTATTTAAATACACAAATTTATTTATAGAGCCTTAGTCGCCAACAAATATCGACTACACCTCAAACAATCCATTTTTATCAAATCTTAATGTGCTGTAATAGGACAGATCATTAAATAGCTTTCCATTACCAAGAGTTGTCATTCCAGCTTTTTTCTCACAGTCACCATCTTTAACAAAACTCACGCTATCTACTCTTCATTTCAAGCCGAACGGAGCATCTGGTTTTCTGCCGCAGCCTACCAATAATGCAATCAGAGCAGCTGCCACGAATATTTTTCCATTATTCGTACTCTGCCCCTGAAACTATTTTTTGACCATTGGCACATTTAGCTACCACAAATCCATCATTTGCCCACATTTTTACCACATATGAGTCTGGGCTATTCTGAATTACTTTAACGGGATATTCACCAATTAATTGATTATACATCTTATTGACATCTGATTTGCATGGCGAAAATGGCATAGTGTCAGTTCCAAGTATTTGCTCATATTTTTCTTTTGGCGGATTGCCTGAATCTACAAGTTTATTTAATTCCTCCTTTGTATAAGATGTTCCTGCATAAACGCTAAAACCAATACAAGATAAAACAATTGCAATTATTGACTTTTTCATCATCCCATCCTCACACTCAGTTTTTTATTAATTTAATTGATGTTATACCGAAAGCAGCGTAAAACAAAGCAAACAATTAGGTACAAAAAACCTGCCGGAGCAGGTTATTCACTAGTGCTTGAGCTACCAATTCACTTGCTATTCAGAAAATTACTTACTAAATGCAATCAAAACAAAAATAGCAAGAGGAGGTGTGATGACTACATCTGCTACAACGGTAAATGGTGTAGCTATTATCTTTGCAATCAAATTACCTGCATTAAATGATTTCTGTTCTTCGGAAGCATACAGTTCAACAGTATATAATTCATTTAGTTTTGCATTGGAAGTTACTGGTAAGCTTATATCATTCCTATCAATAATATACCCTTTAATTGGCACAGTTCTTACCCAAGATGATTTATCATTTCCTTGTGCCCTATTCTTAAAGCCTGCCTGCTCTAAGGCCTTTATTTGTGCGTCAGTAAATTGAAATTTGGGATCAGTGTATACAAAGTAATTCTGCATAAATTCGATCGGTGATTGACTGTTGCTATTGGGAAGTATTTTAATTCGAATTATTCCCTTGGGATTATCAAATGCAGTTAATGGGATTATTTTCACTAATTCATTTAACTCCATTAATTCAGAAGAGCCACTGGTTAATAAATAGGCGTACTTTTCTCCTATAAAACCGAATCCAGAATCCGGAAATTTGATATCATTTATATCGTTTTTTGTTGTTTTACTTTCAATTTTAATATTTTTATATTCAAAACTGGCAATTATTTTATCTGTTAACTTAACAACATTTTGTGATTTGGTTTCGACTGTTGGGTTATCTTCCCAAAAGTTTTTTGTTAAACATCCCGTAGAGCTTAAAATCGATATGCTCAAAAAACACGCTAGTAATTTTTTCATTCCATTGCCTCAATAAGTTTAGCTTAAGTCCAATGAATATTAGGGCAACACCTCATTTAAGGCAATAAAAAACCCACCGAAGTGGGTTCATTTGATTTTACCATGACAGTGTTTATATTTTATATCCATTATTACAATCGCAAAGGCTGTTTCTATGTGGAGAGAGTTTTTTCTTTTCACCAAAAACGCCATTTTGTGGCTGCCAATTTGGTATTGTAATTTTCTTTACTATCTCACTAAAGCCAAGAATTTCAGATGCGTGTATAACAAACCCTAAATTTAACATTGTACTATTGGTAACTTTTGCATTTTCTTGTGCGGGTATGTCCACTCCACATTAATTGAGACACACTAAATTAAAGTTTTCTAACTGTTTACGATAGGCCTCCGGAGGGAGGTGATTTAAACTTTCGTGCGTTCGGTTTTGGTTATAATCTTGCTGCCAATACCACGCTAATTCTCTAACTTGACTCAATGATTCAAATAAATACGCATTTAAAAATTCACGATGGAACGAGCCATTAAAACGTTCGATAAAGCCATTTTATTGCAGTTTGCCCAGTTGAATATGGCACAGTGACGCAGCCACTCAATAATCTAGATACTGTCAAACCTAATAAGATGCGCTTCATTCCTATCCCCACATCAACTTAGAGGAGCCTTTCACCATAGCCTATATGTTATATAGTGCAATGGGGAGCAAATCGTTATTTATTCTTAGTGGAGTTACTCCAGGTCTTTATCAAAATAATCATCTAATTTACTCACATGCTCACAGCGACTTTCAAACCCATTAGGGATACCTCCATTTCTCATCCATTCTTCGCATGACGCAGCTACTTTTCCATAGGTATATGCCCCTGTCATTGCTATGTATACAAACCTTTCACATTTTTGTTTATCATTCTGATCGTCACATATCAGCTTTTTCATTTCTTCCATTTCATAAACGCCACCAACACCTGTACCTTCAGGTGCTAGTACAGTTGCATTTGCAGGAACTGATAGCAATGAACCCAATACAAAAAAAGTGCTTAATAAGATTTTATTCACGTTACCCCCTACTTGTTTTAAGCCATGGTAACTAACGTAAAGAACAAAACAAAGCAAAAGACCTCAGTTAAGAAGCGTAATATGTGATCTGGATTGCAAGCCCATCCTTGGGCTATGTGTGGTTAGGCTACGGCTTTGTATTCTTTATCGTGAATAACTAATCCATTCCAATTCTTTTTCATTGGTAACTCACCTGCAAGATAAAGCTCATAAAGACGTTTAGCACCTTTCTTCAATGATACAGGCTGATATTTGATGAATGGCTCATGACCGTGAGGATTAATTTCACTCTGATTTTCAGTCATGTATTTATCACAAGCATATGAAGCAACGCGCCAGAGAACATTTTTACCTGATTTGGTCTCGTGATATAACCAGCTGCGTTCTGCTAGCCACATTTGAACCTGTTGAGTATTTACGCCATTAAGCATTTTACAGAATTGTGTTGGTGTCATGCCTTCTTTGAACAGGTTTGACATGCATTCAACTTTGTTGTTCAGTTCTTTATTAGTGTGTTCAAGTACAATAACTTTTTCTGAATACGTGAGTACTCCACACTAAAAAATGGATTAATACTGGATGGATAAGCGGGTCTCGCAAAGACCCAAAAAAGAAAAAGCCACCTTGGCCATTTGCTAGAGCAAACTGTATTGAAGCTTTGAATGACAGCATGCACAATAACACTGAAAGTGTGTAAGAAGAGGAAATAAGATATCAATCTTCCGAAGGGGTAAGATTGGTATGTGAAGTGGCATTGTTAATTTGCTAAAGCCATTGGCGTCGCGTTAAACGATACTGCGTGCAAGGTTCTTCGCAGTTAGATTGGGAACCATCATAGGTATGTGTTTGTGCATAAGGAGGCGAAAAATAGAGCGGATGGAACATTAACGCCAGCAGTGAGAAGGTATGCTCATTTAGCGCCGAATCATCTAACTGAACATGCAATGAAGATAGACGAGCTAATGTCACACGATGACACAAATATGGCACAACCGCTACTTAGGGCATTGTAATTATGCGCACAAATAAAAAGAAAAAACCCGCTATCTGGTTGAGAGATAGCGGGTTCTTATTTGGTGCCGGCTACCGGAGTCGAACTGGTGACCTACTGATTACAAGTCAGTTGCTCTACCAACTGAGCTAAGCCGGCGAATTTGGCGGAAGGATAGAGATTCGAACTCTAGGATGGTTTCCCATCGGCGGTTTTCAAGACCGCTGCCTTCGACCGCTCGGCCATCCTTCCATGGGGCGCGATTATGGAGGAATCGGCGCAGCTTGTCTACCCCTGAAAGTAAAAAAATTGATTTTTTCGTTCTGTTTGGCTAATCTTCACTCAATTGTTCTCTATTTCATAATAAAAGTGCTAATATCTGTGCAAAATCGGTGTCTCAATTTTTCATAGGCGTATGATTTTTAGTCAATTAATATATTTTTGCCGACAGGACAGTTCACCACAATATGTACAGACAATCTTTGATAAAAACCATTTTACTCTCACGCCTATTTTACGTCTTTATTCTGCTACTCGTCGTGATGCTCTCGCTGTCGCTATATAATTCGTATCACTCGTGGCTACTTAGCCGCCAATCCTCCTTGAATACCATAGCGAAACAATTGGCCTACCAAATAGAGGATTATCGTTACCAAGCTAACTTGATGTATAAACAGGTTAACGAAAAACCAGCCACTACAAACTTAAATACGACACCGGCCTCCCCTGCCCGTATTACGAAAATTCGTCATGACGTTTACTGGCTAGGCAGTACAAATCAAACCATTGATGCAATTTTATTTGGGAGTGATAGTGAGCGAAATAACTTATTAGCAACAAAATTAGCTAACTACATGGAAATCGTCTGGGGGGCGCGAAATGAATATAACTCGATGTATTACCTCAATGGCACTGATAACACGCTGATCTTGGTCACCACGCACTCTATATTAAAGCCCGAGTTACGTTATAAAGAGAGCTATCTGACAATGACCGCTGAAGAAAAGCGTACAGATATGCTAACTCAGTCGACACTCTTAGATAGAAGAGAGATCATTTCTAACCTACAAAAGCTGGCACCTGAGAATATCTATTATTATACCTATCGTCTGATGTTTAATTCACCTGGCCAATTAACCAGCGTGATTTCGTTTGATATATCGATCAACTCGATACTCCCAACAAACCTGAAAGGCGATAATATCTCGTTATCGCCACGTAATAATGATACCGCTAAAGGAACAAATGTTGAGGTGCGAGGAACGAGCTTAGTTTTCGCACAGCATATTGAAGGTAGCAACTATCAAGTTTATTACCGAGTACCGTTAAAAGACCTGATTGTCGGTGTTATTGGCTATAATATATGGCTGCTTACTTGTATGGTTGTCGTGATATTGCTTGTCTTCTTTACAAGCGTCTTTATCCGTAACCGGATCATTTCACCGAACTCAGTCATGCAACACCAATTAGAGCTTCAAGAGACACTGAATAACGATATTATCAATAATATTAGTTATGGCATTCTAGTGTATGATTTTACATCAAATAAAAAATTACTGAGTAATAATGTGGTAAACGCCTTATTGCCTTCGATGGATCTCAACCATATTAAAGAATTGGCGACCCATAACCATGATATGATCCAAATCTCGATTGAGAATAACGTTTATGAAGTTATCCTCGTCAATATCAGTATGCTAGAAGATACTTATCTCTTCATTATTATTGATAAAGATAAAGAGGCATTAACTCAACGCCGACAAGAGATGGCTAATCGCGAATATAAGAAAAATATTCAACTGAGAAAAGTGGTGTTTGAGAACATGCAACATGAAGTTCAACCTTCATTAACCGAGCTGAATAAAGCGGTGGGTGGGCTGATTGAAGCTTCTGAAGATGATAAGCACGAATTTATTGATACGATAGTCGCCCAAACGACCCATATTAATCGTTGGTTTAATAATATTAACTTATTAAACTCCTTAGAATCTTCCTCTGGAAAACTACAAACTGAAAAAATCTCAGTGAGTTTGCTGCTTACTCAATTCTTAAAACAAAACCTTTTCCGCCTTAAAAATAAAGGGTTATCGCTCTACTTCTATAATAATATTAATCCAGATTCTCTATTTTCATTAGAGCCGACCTACTTAAAACATCTATTGCAGTTAATCCTAGAGTATTCCGTTGATACCACTGCATTTGGGAAAATTGCCGTTAGCCTGAATTATCAGGAAGATAAAAAAACCATCATTATTGATATTAAAGATAGCGGTATGGGCCTGACAAACCAGGAGTTAGCCAATATTCAGCATCCATTCTCAGGGCAAGTATTAAACGCATCACGGTTTAACCGCTCAGGGATCACCCTATATTTATGCAAGGCTATCTGTAAAAAGATGAATGGCAGCTTTACTGTTAAAAGCAGCCCTGCAATAGGCTCTCACTATCAATTAACTTTACCTACAAAATCAGCAATCATTGCCGATAGCTATCCTACATTACTCGAAGATATTCATATTCGTTTAGCAATTCACAATATTGATACATCACGAATTGTCAGAAATATCCTATCTAATTATGGTGCAGACTTTTTAGATTTACACGAAAGTTCACCGCATACGGATTGGGATCTATTGATAACAGATAATGATGATAATCAGTTTAAAAACATAATAAAAATTTCTGGAACAACGTCAGGTGTCAACTCAATCACACCACAGCACATAGAAGTTAACTATAACTTTGCAGATGAGCTGATTGATGCTATATCTTTGCTTATTGAAAATGCACAAGCCGATGATGACGAGTTGGCGTCGGTGGTCGGAATTCCACTTTCCCAGCACGATACGACACCAACAACTGATGAATCGATGGAAAGCATACTTCAAACTTATCAAAATATTTTATCAAATAGCGATTATAAGGATTTGTTTATAACAACAGTTCCGATAGATATTAATAAACTGTATACTAGTGAAAGTCTTGAGGATTTGGCCGAATTGAAAAACACAGCACACCGTTTAAAAGGAGTTTTTGCTATGCTAGATTTTAGGTTCCTTCACAAGCTTTGTGAAGATTTGGAACTTTACATAGCAGAAGGAAATAGCTTAAAAATAAGTAATTGCATTAGAGAGCTGGATGTTTCAGTGGAAAAGCTAATGCCAAAAGGTAACCAATAATATGAATAACCTAAATGTCATTGTTGCCGATGATCATCCTATTGTTCTTTTCGGTATCAGAAAGTCACTCGAACAGATTGAATGGGTCAATATCGTTGGTGAATTTGAAGATTCAACGTCTTTAATTAATAACTTAGCGCGTTTAAATGCCGACGTCTTAGTCACTGATTTATCAATGCCTGGTGATAAATACGGCGATGGTATTACGTTAATCAAATATATTAAACGTCACTACCCTGATCTTTCTGTCATTGTTCTCACCATGAACAATAACCCTGCGATTTTAAGTGCAATCCTTGAGCTAGATATTGAAGGTATTGTTTTAAAACAAGGCGCGCCTGCTGATCTACCAAAAGCTTTAGCCGCATTACAAAAAGGGAAAAAATTTACCCCTGAGAGTGTGAGTAAGCTACTTGAGAAAGTGAATGCAAGTGGTTATGGAGATAAGCGCTTATCGCCAAAAGAGAGTGAAGTTTTACGCCTCTTTGCAGAAGGCTTTTTGGTCACAGAAATAGCTAAGAAATTGAATCGTAGTATTAAAACGATTAGTAGCCAAAAGAAATCAGCAATGTTGAAACTCGGTGTCGACAACGATATCGCATTACTTAACTACCTGTCTTCTGTTAGCATCGATAACTCATCTACCGATTAATCGATAAATCACCTTTATGTTATTGCTGAAAAACCCGATACAAACGGGTTTTTCTCTTTAACGCTTTTACCGGGTAGCTTATTTATTACCCACGAATTTCAATAAGGTTTCTTTCAAGGTTGTGATTTTGGTTGGCTTAGATAGACAGCCATTCATACCTGCATCCCGGCAACGTTGCTTCTCCTCCTCCATTGCATTTGCTGTTAATGCAATAATTGGAACTGTTGAACCTAAGTTTCGTAACGCTTTAGACAGCCCATAACCATCCATATTTGGCATATTCACATCGGTTAAAACGATATCAACCGTATGGTTTTCTAGATATTTCAGTGCATCAATACCATCAACGGCAGTACAAGTGCTAAAACCAATATTGGATATTTGATCGCTTAACATCACCCTATTGATTGGATGATCATCAACAATTAATACTTGGTATGAACTCAGTGAACCATCTATCTCAAGGGAGTTTGCTTTATTGCTCTCTTCTTTTGCAGCCTGCTCACCTCGTGATTTCGAAATAAATTTATCGATGATTGATGGTAACTTTTCATTCTGATAAGTGTTATATAACCATTTGTTAGGCGACTCTTCACGCAAATCACCAACATATAGATTACACAGATGAAGTACTTTTTTACTCTTTAACTCATGAGAGTCTTGGTTATCGGTGATCAATAAATCATAACTTTCTGCCTTATCAATTTCTTTATCAACACAGACAACAAAATGGTTATGTCTAAGTAGTCTGGTTAAAAAGCTAGAAAGACATTGGTTCCGGCAAATAATCGCTATCCGATAATGAAAGCGGTATTCCGGAATAGTATGTTCGGTATACTTTTGGCCATAAAGTGGGATACGGATAATAAAGGAGCTACCCAAGCCTATTTGCGAATTAACTTCAATATCTCCATCCATCAAGTTAATCAACTTTTCACAGATTGCTAACCCTAAACCTGTACCTTTATGCCCCAAATTATTTTGGTCATGCACTTGGAAGAAGGGATCAAAAAGTTGTAACACAACCGCTTGCGGCATGCCTATCCCTGAGTCTTTAATTTCAATCTTTAAATAGTTTTCGTCACGCCAAACATAGAAAAAGACAAAACCAGAATCTGTGAATTTAATACTATTATTGATGATATTCGATATCACCTGCTGTAGCCTTACCGCATCACTCAATAGCAAATCAGGCACATTAGGTTCAATAAAGGAATAAAGCGCTATCTGTTTTTTCGCGACTAAAGGCAAGTAGTTAGCTAAGACAAAAGCAAAAACATCGCGGCAATTAAATAGTTTATATTCAATGTTTAGTTGATTAGATTCAATTTTTGAAAAATCCAATATATCACTGATAATTTGCAGCAACAGTGAGGATGAATTATCCATCGTGGTTACAAGACGATTCGCTTTATCGGATAACTCAAGCCGCTGTAATAATTCAATATTACCGATGATACCATATAGTGGCGTACGTAATTCATGACTCACCGTTGCCAAGAACATGGATTTAGCATGGTTAGCCTGTTCCGCAGCATCAGCCACATCTTGTAAGGATTTCTCCATCTGAACACGGATACTAATATCAATCAGTACGCATATAGCAACATCTTCGTTTTGATAACGCGAATTAACAAAGCTTATTTGTAGATGCGTACTACTACTAGTCACAACATCAATGTAATTACTCGATTTTTGGCGAATAATTGTCAGTATGCGCTGTTTATCATCTTCACTTAATAAGCGGAAATAATCGTGAGCTAATTCATTACTCAGAATGTTGCCACCATCACTTAACCTTAGAATGATGATGCCGACAGGCGCCGATGCTACAATTTTATGGTTAAACTGTTCATGCTCTTCAAGGCGAATAGCGGTATTCGCGGCTGGCACTAGCATTTTGCGCTCTAACAACCAAATGAGGAAAAAGATCAGGCAGCCAGAGGTGATATTAATAACGATACTATAAAAAATGGACGCTCTATGCTCTGCAAATATCTCGCTGGTGGGAACAGCATACACCACTGTCATTAATGATGGCGATAAGCGCTTTTTAAAAATCAGTTTTGAATAATCGGAGCTAAAGCCAAAAAAACTAGGCTCAGAAATAGAGAGTAAATTGGAATTTTTAGGATTCAAGTCCGTTGGGTAATATAAAACCGGTTGGTTATACGAATTAAGGACGACCACTTCAAAGGATTTATTCGAACGTTGTATAAATTGATTTAAGCTGATTGTTCTCTCTAAACCAATAAACCCATACAGAAGGCTACTCACATAAATAGGTTGGATCAGATACAACTGCCCTGAATCGGTTTGAGCACCATGAACAATCGTATATAAGTTACGCTCTTGCCCTTGTAATCTTAGGCTTTGATAGGAACGTATATTTTCGTAGCCAACCTTTTTTAAGATCTCAATGTCAGATACGGTCGTACGGATTGGAAAATCCATCATGCAGTAACTTTTAGAACCTATTACAAAGACATGATTTAACCCTTGCGGAGCAGCAATACTGTCTTTCCAAAAATAAATGAGTTGTTCGAATGCGTTTAGGTAATCACTGGTTCTATTTTTAAAATAGGTACAATCCGCCTCGGGTGATAATGGGTACAGGCTATAGGAACCAGTGGCAGGTAATGTGACGTAATTTGGTTCATTTTCCAGTCGCTCTTCATGTTGTTCAGTCATAAACTGGATAGAGCGCAATGTGGTACCGGTTTGCAAAATGAACGCCTGCATATTTTCAAACCCTGAATAAAACTGCTGGCGTATATCTGACTTGCTTTCATTAAATTGGGTATAAAGGAAGAATAAGGTAATAAAAACCCCCATTCCCCATAGCATTAAGCCGAGGATACGGAATAAATCACGGGATAATCGTAATGATGTTCTAAATGACGGTAAATATCTCAAGATCTATCCTACACAGGCTATGTTACTGTGACTGAGTATACTCGATAAAAGTTGTAAAAAGCGATAGTTGTTAAACTGGATGGTTAGATAGCAAAACGGGCGGTAAACCGCCCGTCGAATCAATGACCCATACATTTATTCAGGCGTATTGGTTCCCATGTCTGTGCTAGGTATATCCTCTGCACCTGCTTCATCAGAGTTTTCATCTTCCTCTGTTTCAGCGACACGTTGTAAACCAACAACTTTTTCTTCTTCCGCTGTTCTAATCAGCGTCACACCTTGTGTATTACGGCCAACAACACTAACTTCCGAAACGCGTGTACGCACTAAAGTACCAGCATTCGTAATCATCATAATCTGATCGGTTTCATCCACTTGGATAGCCCCAACCACATTACCATTACGCTCACTGACTTTAATTGAGATCACACCTTGAGTTGCCCGCGATTTCGTTGGGTACTCTTGCTCAGCCGTACGTTTACCATAACCGTTTTCAGTCACAGTTAAGATATGGCCTTCGCCGCGAGGGATAATCAGTGAAACCACTTTGTCTTCATCGGCTAGACGAATACCACGTACCCCAGTTGCAGTACGTCCCATCGGGCGAACCGCATCTTCGGCAAAACGGACAACCTTACCTTGAGCAGAGAACAGCATGACTTCATTTGAACCATTGGTTAAATCAACACCAATCAATTCATCGCCTTCATTGAGGTTAACGGCAATAATACCGGCACTTCTTGGGCGGCTAAAGTCTTGCAATGCCGTTTTCTTCACCGTACCACTCGCCGTTGCCATAAAGACATAGTAGCCTTCTTCGTATTCACGAACTGGCAAGATAGCGGTAATACGCTCATCTTGTTCAAGTGGCAACAAGTTCACAATTGGACGACCCCGTGCTCCACGGCTGGCCTCTGGTAATTGGTAAACTTTCATCCAATATAGGCGACCACGGCTAGAGAAGCATAGGATGGTGTCGTGGGTATTCGCCACCAGCAAGCGCTCAATAAAGTCTTCTTCTTTAATGCGTGCTGCCGATTTACCTTTACCGCCACGGCGTTGCGCTTCGTAATCAGACAGTGGTTGATATTTCACATAGCCTTGGTGAGACAGTGTTACCACCACATCTTCTTGGCTAATCAAATCTTCAATGTTGATATCCGCTGTATTTTCGGTGATCTCAGTACGACGAGCATCATTATACAGTTCACGGATAGCTTCTAACTCTTCGCGAATAACTTCCATTAAACGCTCAGGGCTACGTAGGATATACAACAGTTCTTCGATTTGCTTCAGAAGATCACGGTATTCTTCCAGCAGTTTCTCATGCTCAAGCCCGGTCAGTTTTTGCAGACGCAAATCCAAAATCGCTTGGGCTTGTTGCTCAGTCAGATAGTATTGACCGTCGTGTACGCCATATTGTTCTTCAAGCCATTCTGGGCGTGCTGCATCATCACCGGCACGCTCAAGCATCGCTGCCACATTACCAAGATCCCAAGGGCGTGCGATCAACCCTGCCTTCGCTTCTGCTGGCGTCGGTGCACGACGAATTAACTCGATAATAGGATCAATGTTAGCTAATGCAACGGCTAATGCTTCAAGAATATGTGCTCGTTCACGTGCTTTACGCAATTCAAAAATAGTGCGGCGAGTCACCACTTCACGGCGGTGGCGAACGAACGCAGCAATAATATCTTTTAAATTAAGGATTTTTGGTTGGCCTTGATGCAAGGCTACCATATTAATGCCGAACGAGACTTGAAGCTGAGTCAGCGAGTAAAGATTGTTAAGGACAACCTCTCCTACCGCATCACGTTTCACTTCAATCACGATACGCATGCCGTCTTTATCAGACTCATCGCGTAATGCACTAATTCCTTCAACACGTTTTTCTTTAACGAGTTCAGCTATTTTCTCAATAAGACGAGCTTTGTTTACCTGATAAGGAATTTCGCTGACAATAATCGTTTCGCGGCCATTTTTTTCGTCAACTTCGACCTCAGCACGCGCACGAATATAGACCTTACCACGGCCAGTACGGTACGCATCGATAATTCCACGGCGACCATTAATGATAGCGGCAGTCGGGAAATCAGGCCCTGGGATGTGCTCCATCAGACCTTCAATGCTAATATCTTCATCATCTATATAAGCAAGGCAACCGCTGATCACTTCCCCTAGGTTGTGTGGAGGAATGTTCGTTGCCATCCCAACAGCAATACCTGACGAACCATTAACCAATAGGTTAGGGATTTTCGTAGGCATAACTTCAGGGATTTGCTCTGTACCATCATAGTTTGGGACGAAATCAACGGTCTCTTTTTCAAGATCCGCTAACATTTCATGGGCAATTTTCGCCATACGGATTTCCGTATAACGCATTGCAGCTGCGGAATCTCCGTCAACTGAACCAAAGTTCCCCTGACCATCTACCAGCATATAACGCATAGAAAAAGGCTGAGCAAGACGAACGATTGTCTCATAAACAGCGATATCACCATGTGGATGGTATTTACCGATAACGTCCCCGACTATACGGGCAGATTTTTTATAGGGTTTATTCCAATCATTTCCCAATACATTCATCGCAAACAGTACTCTGCGGTGTACTGGCTTCAGTCCATCTCGAACATCTGGAAGCGCGCGCCCGACAATAACGGACATCGCATAATCCAAATACGAACTTTTGAGTTCTTCTTCGATATTGACCGGTGTGATTTCTCTGGCAATGTCGCTCATGGAACCACTGTCCCTCATAACTTCGGATTCAAAGGTTTAGAACTATACCACAATTCGCCAATTTAATAAAAAAAATGAGAAGTGAGTATTTGTCTTTCAAGCTATGTATAATAGCGGAAAAATGTCTTTATGTGTCCGTATACTTTGAGTTTATTGCGTAAGAGCAACAAAAAAACGTTTTATGGCCTCAATAAATTCGCGTATTAACGTTTGGACACCTATCTAGGAACAGGAGCTCCACTCATGAATGATACTTCAACCCCCGCGTATCAGAACGTCGATAAGCATGAAATTGAGAAGTTTGAAGCTATTGCTTCTCGCTGGTGGGATCTCGAAGGTGAATTTGCCCCACTTCATCGCATTAATCCGCTTCGCCTTGGCTATATTATGCAACGGGTTGATGGTTTATTTGGTAAGAAAGTACTTGATGTGGGCTGTGGTGGCGGAATTTTATCTGAAAGTATGGCACGTGAAGGTGCCGATGTGACGGGACTTGATATGGGGGCGGACCCACTGATGGTCGCACGCCTGCACTCATTAGAGTCAGGGATCCCTGTTGAATACGTACAAGAAACAGTAGAGCAGCACGCAGACAAATATCCACAAGCTTATGATGTCGTGACCTGCATGGAGATGTTGGAGCATGTGCCTGATCCACAGTCGGTCGTACGTGCGTGTGCTAAATTGGTCAAGCCCGGTGGGCATGTTATTTTTTCGACGATCAACCGCAATAAAAAAGCGTGGTTAATGGCGGTCGTTGCGGCGGAATATGTGATGAAAATGGTTCCGAAAGGCACCCACGATGCGAAAAAATTTATTCGCCCTTCTGAACTGATTTCGTGGGCAAACGAGGCTCAGCTAAAAGATAGGCATATCATGGGGTTACATTATAATCCACTTAAAGATAAATTCTATTTAGGCCCGAATGTGGACGTTAATTATATGCTCCATACTGTCAACGAATAAATAGCAAGCGTTACGTTCAAGAAAACAGCAAACGATCGCATTTTGCAAAATTTATTTTCGTCACCCTGTTGCGAGTTTCCACTTATAGAATTCCTTTTCTAGTGCAGCTTACCGACAAGGTGACGTTTTTTATCCCTACAGTTATCCACAGAAGACTCAGATTTGTGCACTTGATAAAACCGCTTATTAACATTATCTTGTTATAGTAAAATCAACAAACCACTACATATAGTATGTAATTTGAATCTAACACTACAAGTCTCATAGAGTTAATCTATGAGCTTTTTTGCGTTAGCAATATGCTATTTTGTAGGTCAACCAAGGTGTACTTGCTCATGAACCAGAGTCTGTTAGTCACAAAACGTGATGGACATAAAGAACGCATTGATCTCGATAAAATCCACAAGGTAATCACTTGGGCTGCTGAAGGCCTGAATAATGTATCTGTTTCTCAGGTGGAGTTACGTTCACAGATTCAGTTTTATGATGGGATCAGAACGTCTGATATTCATGAAACCATGATCAAAGCGGCTGCTGACCTTATTACTGGCGATACGCCTGACTATCAATATCTTGCGGCGCGTCTTGCAATATTCCATCTACGTAAAAAAGCGTATGGTCAATTTGAGCCACCCGCGCTGTACAAGCACGTCACTCGCCTTGTTGAAATGGGAAAATATGATAAGCATTTGCTGGAAGACTACTCACAAGAAGAGTTCGAGCAAATGGATAGTTTCATTGACCATTGGCGTGACATGAATTTCTCCTATGCTGCCGTCAAACAACTTGAAGGTAAGTATTTAGTACAAAACCGTGTTACGGGCGAGATTTATGAGAGTGCACAGTTCCTCTATATTCTCGTTGCTGCATGCTTGTTCTCTCATTATCCAAAAGAGACTCGCTTAGACTACATCCGTCGTTTCTATGATGCGGCTTCCACATTTAAGATTTCGCTACCAACACCAATCATGGCTGGTGTTCGTACACCAACTCGTCAATTCAGCTCTTGCGTATTGATTGAGTGTGGCGATAGCTTAGATTCTATCAACGCAACATCCAGTGCGATTGTTAAGTATGTGTCTCAACGTGCAGGTATCGGTGTAAACGCAGGCCGTATCCGTGCTTTAGGTAGCCCGATTCGTGGCGGTGAAGCATTCCATACTGGTTGTATCCCTTTTTATAAGCACTTCCAAACCGCCGTTAAGTCTTGTTCACAAGGCGGTGTGCGCGGTGGTGCAGCGACACTTTTCTACCCTTTATGGCATTTAGAAGTTGAAAGCCTATTAGTGCTGAAAAACAACCGTGGGGTTGAAGGTAACCGTGTTCGCCATATGGATTATGGTGTCCAAGTCAACAAATTGATGTATGAGCGTTTGATCAAAAACCAAGATATTACGCTGTTCAGCCCTTCTGATGTGCCTGGTTTATATGATGCTTTCTTTGCTGATCAGGATGAATTTGAGCGCCTGTATCTGGCTTATGAACAAGACGACAGCATCCGTAAATCCAGTGTTAAAGCGGTTGACCTCTTTTCATTAATGATGCAAGAACGTGCATCAACAGGTCGTATCTATATTCAGAACGTTGACCACTGTAATACTCACAGCCCATTTGATCCTTTAGTTGCACCAGTGCGTCAATCAAACCTGTGTTTAGAGATTGCACTGCCGACAAAACCATTGAATAACATCAATGATGAAGAAGGTGAAATTGCGCTTTGTACGCTGTCAGCCTTTAACTTGGGTGCGATTGAAAACCTTGATGAATTAGAAGAGTTGGCCGTGCTTGCTGTACGTGCATTGGATGCCCTTCTCGATTATCAAGACTACCCGATTATTGCCGCGAAGAAAGGGGCAATGGGTCGCCGTACTTTAGGTATTGGCGTCATTAACTATGCTTATTATTTAGCCAAGCATGGTGTTCGCTATTCCGATGGCAGCGCCAACAATTTGACTCACAAAACCTTTGAAGCAATTCAATACTATCTATTGAAAGCCTCTAACGAATTGGCTAAAGAGCAAGGCGCTTGCCCTTGGTTCAATGAAACCACTTATTCAAAAGGTATTCTACCAATTGATACCTATAAGAAAGAGTTGGATAAATTGACTGATGAGCCTCTGCATTATGATTGGGAAACGTTACGTAAAGATATCCAACAATATGGTCTGCGTAACTCAACCTTATCAGCGTTGATGCCATCGGAAACATCATCACAGATCTCTAACGCAACCAATGGTATCGAGCCACCTCGTGGTTATATCAGCATTAAAGCATCTAAAGATGGTATTCTACGCCAAGTTGTACCTGATTATGAGAATCTTAAAGGCGCCTATGAGTTGTTATGGCAAATGCCTTCAAACAGCGGCTATTTGCAATTAGTCGGTATTATGCAGAAGTTTGTTGATCAGTCTATTTCTGCAAACACCAACTATGACCCAACGCGCTTTGCAACAGGCAAAGTACCAATGAATCAATTGCTAAAAGATTTATTGCTCGCCTATAAGTTTGGTGTGAAAACACTTTACTACCACAACACCCGCGATGGTGCGGAAGATGTTCAAGGTGATCTGGAAGAAGTTGTTGAGTCAGCGGATTCAGATTGTGAAGGCGGCGCGTGTAAAATTTAATAGGAATTGTCATGTCACATACTTACACCATTTTCTCACAAAAGAGAAATGACCAATTACTTGAGCCGATGTTTTTCGGTCAACCTGTTAACGTTGCTCGTTACGACCAACAAAAGTATCCGATTTTCGAAAAGTTAATCGAGAAACAGCTTTCATTTTTCTGGCGTCCAGAAGAAGTTGACGTTTCCCGTGACCGCATTGACTATAATGGCTTGCCTGATCATGAGAAACACATATTTATTAGTAACCTGAAATACCAAACGCTGCTGGACTCTATTCAGGGTCGCAGCCCGAACGTGGCGTTATTGCCACTGATTTCAATTCCTGAATTAGAAACTTGGGTTGAAACTTGGTCATTTTCAGAGACGATCCATTCACGCTCTTACACTCATATTATCCGTAATATCGTGAATGATCCGGCAATCATCTTTGATGATATCGTTGAAAACGAAGAGATCTTAAAACGCGCTCGTGACATTTCTGCTTACTATGACACGCTGATTGAGATGACCAACTATTACCATATGTTTGGTGAAGGTACTCACACCTGCAATGGTAAACAAATCACAGTATCACTACGTGCACTGAAAAAACAGTTGTACCTGTGCCTAATGAGCGTAAATGCCTTAGAAGCTATCCGTTTCTATGTCAGTTTTGCTTGCTCATTTGCCTTTGCAGAGCGTGAGCTAATGGAAGGGAACGCAAAAATTATTAAACTGATTGCGCGTGATGAAGCCCTTCACTTAACAGGAACCCAGCATATGCTGAACTTGTTACGTTCTGGGCAGGATGATCCTGAAATGGCAGAGATTGCTGCTGAGTGCGAAGACGAGTGCTATAAACTGTTCGTGGATGCGGCTGAACAAGAAAAAGAGTGGGCTGAATATCTGTTCAGTGAAGGTTCTATGATTGGCCTAAATAAAGATATTCTGTGCCAATACGTGGAATATATCACCAATATCCGTATGCAAGCTGTTGGGTTAAAATTACCTTTTGAGGCACGCTCAAACCCAATCCCTTGGATCAACGCATGGTTGGTGTCTGACAACGTTCAAGTTGCGCCGCAAGAAGTCGAAGTTAGCTCTTATCTGGTTGGTCAGATTGACTCTGAAGTCAACACTGATGACCTGAGTGATTTCGAACTCTAATCATGGCTAGCCATAAAGTCACCCTGCGGCTCTCGCAGGGTGTGCAAGTACCTTACCACACCGAGATCCACACAAGCCTGCTTGAAGCACTTGAAGACAGCCGTATTCCTGTTGAATATCAGTGCCGAGAAGGCTATTGTGGCTCATGTCGAGTCATGCTATTAAAAGGGAAAGTGGGCTATAAACAAAAACCGCTTGCCTTTGTACAAGACGGTGAGATTTTACCTTGTTGTTGCCATCCCCTTTCTGACATCGAAATCGGTTAAAACCTCACAGCGATGACGCTCTCTTTACGCCATCGCTGTTAATTAAACACGTCACTTACAGATTATAGATAACCATATAATCCTGCAAATACCCATCCAAACACACAAGAGACACCAACACCAATGAGGCCGGGTAGAATGAAGCTGTGGTTAATCACAAATTTACCTATCCGAGTCGTACCGGAACGGTCAAATTGAATAGCGGCTAAATCACTTGGATAAGTCGGAAGAATATAATAACCATAGCAAGCAGGCGCAGATGCGATGATATAGGCAGGATCAACACCAATGCCGAGCGCTATCGGAACGACCGCAGCTAAAGCGGCTGCTTGTGAGTTCACAAATTTAGAGACCAATAAGAGGATCACGGCATAAGCCCATGGATAGTCTTTGACTAATGCCCCAAGCGTGCCTTTGATTTGATCCATATGCGCGCCAAACATTGTTTCTGCCATCCAAGCGATACCATATACGGCAACAATGGCAATCATTCCTGAACGAAAAACCTCATTTTTCGAAATCTGTGCCGGATTTGTTTTACAAATAATGATGATCAGCGCACCAGCGAGCAGCATAAACATCTGTATCACAAGTACCATTGACAGTGGTTTGCCATTAACCAATGGCCTTAATTCAGAAACCGCCCCCAAAATTGCAACAACCCCAATAGAAGCGAGGAAAATCCACATAGCAACCCAATTGATTTTCGGTAACTTTTTATCGAGTAGTGTCGCGCTGTCGCCATACACATATTCGTAATTTTCATGTACCGAAATAAACTTTTGGAATTCCGGATCTTTATCGAGATCTTTCCCTCTGAACCAACTGAAAATACCGATTGCCAGTATCCCGATTAGGGTCGATGGAATGGTAATCGCCAAGAGATCTAAAAATTCGAGCGATTTACCATTAATGGTGATGCCATTTAACATCGCCACTAAAGACACCACTGCAACAGAGACAGGGCTGGCAATAATCCCCATTTGTGCACCAATACTACTGGCCGCCATCGGCCTTTCAGGACGAATATTATTTTTTATCGCCGCGTCATAGATAATAGGAAGGATGGTATACACCACATGCCCTGTACCACACAAAATGGTTAAAATACAGGTAACAAAAGGTGCCACAATAGAGATGTATTTTGGATTTTTACGTAGTAGTCGTTCTGCAATTTGTAGCATGACATCCAAACCGCCTGATGCCTGTAGAGTCGCTGATGCTGCAACAACAGCGATGATCACAAGCATAACATCAACAGGCGGTTTTCCAGGAGGTAAACCAAAACCAAAAACGAGTATCACTAAGCCAACGCCGCCTAGCAGCCCGAGAGCCATTCCCCCTTTTCTTGCTCCGTAGAACAAGCAGACGAGGATAATGGCAAGTTGTATCAAAAAGTCCATAAGTTCATCCTTTCAATTAATGTTTCCTTACATTATCGGGATGAAAGATTGACACAAATTTGATTTATATTAACTGGTTAAAGAATTTAATCTTATTTTTCAATTCGATTTTCCCACCCCGTCACAAAATTTATCTTAGGTTCCTGAGATACTGTCCTGTTAATCTAAAACATCATATATATCAATCAATTAATTAACATCCATTAACATTTAAAATCCGATGTATTTACCTTTAATCACCATATCAATAACGATTATTCATTAACTAGGACGAATAATTCGTTGCTATTTTCACCGTTGCTTTATAAGAAAAATGCGCGTGTGTAATTTTATGTTTACACTCATTGTAATTTAGATTTGACAGAAAAACTGTGATCGCATAATCTGCTCAACTAATAAATCCACGACTTTTAATCAGAGGAATTTGTGAAAAATCGCACGCTAGGTAGCGTTTTAATCGTTGCAGGAACAACAATAGGTGCAGGGATGCTGGCTATGCCACTTGCCGCTGCGGGTGTCGGTTTCACAGGTATTGCATGCCTACTTGTCGGCCTATGGATGTTAATGAGTTATACCTCATTACTGCTCGTTGAGGTTTATCAATACAATCCACCAGATATGGGCTTGGGATCAATCGCGAAAAAATACCTTGGGCCTATTGGACAAATCGTCACAGGCTTAAGTATGTTACTTCTGATGTACGCGCTGACTACCGCTTATATTGGTGGCGCAGGTGTCCTGATCTCCAACAGCCTACTCTCGTGGTGGGATATTCATCTGTCGACCAAAACATCAATTATCTTATTTACGCTTATCGGTGGTGCTGTTGTTTGTATCGGTACGCACTCTGTCGATTTTATTAACCGCCTACTATTTACAGCTAAAATTATCTTTTTAGTCATTATGTTGGCTGTTATGTTACCCCACGTTGAAACCGTCAACTTAGGCAGTATGCCTGCTGAAAAAGGGCTACTGCTGGCGGCAGTGCCAGTCATCTTCACCTCATTTGGTTTCCATGGTAGCGTGCCTAGCCTTGTGAATTACATGAATGGCGATGTGCGTAAACTTCGTATCATTTTCATTACAGGGAGTGCGATCCCTTTAGTTGCCTATATCTTGTGGCAGATAGCCACTTTAGGGTCGATCCCTTCTAACACATTTTTAGGGATTTTGGCGCAAAAGTCTGGCCTAGATGGCTTACTCACCGCCATTCGTGATGTCGTTACGGCTCCACGCGTTAATATTGCCGTTAATCTGTTTATGGATTTAGCGCTAGCCACATCGTTTTTAGGGGTTGCTCTTGGTTTATTCGATTACCTTGCTGATTTATTTAAACGGAATGATAGCCTCATTGGGCGTATTCAGACAGGCTTGTTAACTTTTTTACCTCCGTTATTAGCAGCGTTATTTTTTAGTAGTTTCGTACAGGCGTTAACTTATGCGGCGGTTGCATTGTCTGTATTAGCCCTGATCATCCCCGCATTATTGACAATGCAAGTTAGAGCCGTTGAAAAACCTATCGATAAGCAAGCTCATTACCGAGTTAAAGGCGGCTCTACTCTGCTCCGTCTGGTTTTATTATGCGGTTTTGCAGTGATCATTATTCAATTTGCTATCGTTGCGGGCTACCTACCTAATGTAGGCTAAATTTAGCGTCAAAAACAAAGCTCGTACCGTTCACTAAACGGAAAAGCCCCCCAATAGCAACCAACTATTGGGGGGCTTTTGATATCCGATTTTATAGCGTCACTCCAAACTGTACGGGTTCCGCTATATTACAACCAGTAATTAGAAGCTTAGACCTGCTCCCACATACCAACCGTCAGCAATTTTGTTGCTTGGGTTGTCATGCGTACCTTTAATATCGATGACACGGTAGCCTGCATCAACTGAAAGCGGTTTAAACACAGTATAGCGTGCGCCGACTTTTGCTTCGGTATAAGATTGACTTCCCGATGTTAATGATGCCGGAGCACCATAAGCTTCACCATAAATATTCAAAGAAGGCATCACTTGCCATCCAAGACCGGCTCCACCTGCTAGCGCCATACCATCTTTATTGTCTTCAGGTGATAAATATAAGGCTTTACCACCAACATAGGCTGAAAATGGACCTAGAGGCAAACCAAAGGTTGCGCCTAAGCTACCCATTTGACCATCATGATCACTACGCGCCCATGAGCCATCAAATGCAAGGCCTGCGCCTTTAGTACCAATGCCTGCATTGAGTTCAGTATAATGCTTACCCACATTTGCATTAACAGAAACAGCTTGTGCAGCCCCGACGAACATCATTGATGATGCTGCCGCTGCAACGAGAAATAATCCTTTACGCATATCATTGCCCCATTAATAGAAGTTATTTAGTCATACTACAATATATAAATCCAATTCTCAGTAGTTATTACTGTTTTTTACTTTTCAGTCATTAAAACAACACCATTCACAACGACGCTGAGTATTCCTATTGATTTTTAATCAGTTATCACAGTAATTGGTACTATGTATTAGTTATACTTTAACTAATCAACTATAATCCAATGATAATAAGGCATTATGCATGGAAAGCATTGTATTTCGAACGGAATAAATGCATTTTTTAGTTTTATTGTCTATAACTTACTGGAGTATTGTGATGAAAAAGAAAGGTCTCACGACTGCATCTGGCGCACCTGTTGTTGATAATAATAATGTGATGACGGCAGGCCCTCGCGGCCCTATGCTATTACAGGATGTTTGGTTTTTAGAAAAATTAGCCCATTTTGACCGTGAAGTTATTCCTGAGCGCCGTATGCATGCTAAAGGTTCAGGTGCATTCGGTACTTTTACTGTTACACATGATATTACCCGTTATACCCGTGCAAATATCTTTTCTGCTGTCGGTAAACAAACGGATATGTTCGCACGCTTTTCAACGGTTGCTGGTGAACGTGGTGCGGCAGACGCTGAGCGTGACATCCGTGGTTTTGCATTAAAATTTTACACAGAAGAAGGTAACTGGGATCTGGTTGGTAATAACACCCCTGTGTTCTATCTGCGTGACCCGCTGAAATTTCCGGATTTGAACCACGTGGTTAAACGCTGCCCATACAGTAATATGCGTTCAATGGCTTATAAATGGGATTTCTTCTCTCATTTACCAGAATCACTTCATCAATTGACCATTGACGTGAGTGACCGAGGTATACCTCGTAGCTACCGTCATATGCACGGTTTTGGTAGCCATACTTATAGCTTTATCAATGATAAAAATGAACGTTTCTGGGTTAAATTCCACTTCCGTAGTCAGCAAGGCATTGAGAACTTGATGGATGATGAAGCAGAAGCGATCATCGGTAAAGATCGTGAAAGTTCTCAGCGTGACCTGTTTGATGCCATTAATAAAGGTGACTACCCACGCTGGAAGCTACAAATTCAAGTGATGCCAGAAGCCGAAGCGTCAAAAGTGCCTTATAATCCCTTTGATCTGACTAAAGTATGGCCTCACAAAGACTATCCATTAATTGATGTCGGTTACTTTGAATTAAATCGTAACCCTGCTAACTATTTCTCCGATGTTGAGCAAGCTGCCTTTAACCCAGCAAATATTGTTCCAGGTATCGGTTTCTCTCCGGATAAAATGTTGCAAGGTCGTTTGTTCTCGTATGGCGACACTCAGCGTTATCGTTTAGGTGTTAACCACTACCAGATCCCTGTTAACGCACCACGTTGCCCATTCCATAACTATCATCGTGATGGTGCAATGCGTGTTGATGGTAACAGTGGTAATGGTGTGACCTATGAACCAAACAGTGCAGGTATGTTCCAAGAGCAGCCTAATTTCAGTGAACCACCATTGACGCTTGAAGGTGCAGCTGATCATTGGAACCATCGCGAAGATGAAGACTATTTCAGCCAGCCGCGTGCATTATATGAACTGCTTGATGATGCAGAGCATCAACGCATGTTCAAACGTCTTGCAGGAGAGTTGATTGAGGCTTCTGAAGAGACACAAAAACGCCAAATTGACCTGTTCAAAAAAGTTCACCCTGAATATGGTGCGGGCGTAGAAAAAGCGTTAAATGCCCTTAAATAATCACGCTTAGTTAAACGTCAGGCTCTTATCTTGAGCCTGATGTTTATTATGAGCCATGCCGGAAATCAGTGATTAGTTTGCACTATTGACGAAACAAGCCCATCTGACTCTGACGATGCTTTATCACCCCTGTTTTCATCAAAAATAGATAAACTACAGTCCTGAATTCTCTTTTGACTGAATAAGGTCGGGTTGCTGTAACACCCAATTTTTCACTTGCTGGCGCGATACCTTAATACCGCTTCCTTTTAAGCTATTCTCTAATAGAAAAAAATGAGCAGGATATTGAAAAGGCGCTAGTTTGCCTTTTAGCCAACCTTGAATGGTGTCTAATTCACATTTATCGCTGAACTCAATCACGGCAACAGGCCTTTGACCAAACTCCACATCATCAATTGGAATAATAAAGCTTTGACTCACCGCTGGATGGTTATTAATCACCGCTTCAATATCTTCCGGTTGAACACACTCTCCACCACTAATAAATAAGTTATCCAGCCGCCCGATCACATGATACTCATCGTCGATATATGCGCCTCTATCATTGGTTTTGAACCAACCTTCGATAGTTTTTAATGGAATCATTTTTCCATCAAACCAATATCCCATCGCTTGGCTCTGTGAACGAACCTGAATTTCTCCCTCGACTAAGCGCAACTGTTTCCCTTTAAGTGGAAGGCCAACCCCTTTCTTACCATCTGCACGTTTTGCACAGACGGTCGAAGCCATTTCTGTCATACCATAACCACTCCAGCAATCAATGCCTCTATGTGAGGCAAGATCAGTCAATGCAGTCGGGATCGTCGCGCCACCAAGTAAAACCTGTTTTAAAGATAGTGATAATGTTTCCGTTTGATTGAGTAACCGCCACAATTGTGTCGGAACCAAAGACGCATGGGTAACCGTTTGTAATGCTTCGATAAGCGGTGTTGAGCGTATTGCTAGTTGCGCTCCGCGCAGCAACCAACGCCATAAAATACCTTGCCCTGAAACATGAAATAACGGTAAAGAAAGCAGCCAGCAATCATGCTGTTGGTAATCCATCGCCTGTAACACACCATTTGCACTATCGAGGTGAGCAAGCACATTATGCACTGCCGCCTTTGGTAACCCCGTAGAGCCAGATGTTAAGATCAAAGTGGCGGGTTGGGTCTTCGCATGAGAAAAGTGAGGCAGATGGTGTTCCCACTCATGCGCCGTTACCGCTCGCTCTGACACGGCTAAAATTGGGTAAGTAAACTTAGCCAGTAAACCATCATCAAAATCGATAGCAAAATCAATATTCAGATGTGGTAACAGTTCTGCCAGTAAAGACTCAGGTAAACGAGGGTTAAGAGGCAAAACTTTCGCCCCACAATACAATGTTGCAAGTTGGCTCAATAACAGTTCTACACTATTTTTACCGCGCAACACTACGGTTTGTCCGTCACGTAAACCCTGTTGAGTAAAGTGATAAGCGAGCCTCATCACTCGTTGATTCAGTTGTTCCCATGTCAATGGCTCAATATCGGTAATTAATGCCACTGCTTCAGGTCGATGACTGGCCCAATGTTGCCAAGGCCAGTCTTGGAAAAATACTAACTCTGCCATTCGATAGTCAATTCATCTAATTGCTTCACTGGAAGTGAACTATTTGGCCACGTGCGTATCAGTTGAGACTGGATCAAATCTAATGTGTCCAACCCTGGTAGCGTATTAGGCGTTAATGCATTAGCAATGCGCGCTAACTGAGTCAAACCAAAACTACTTTCAATCGATGAGCTGATCACCGCTTGCAGACCGTGATGATGAGCCTCTGTGACTAATTGGCGGCAATAAGCAAGGCTACCGGTTAACATCGGCTTGATCACAATCGCCGCAACTCCCGGTTGAGGCTCCACCCTAAAACCAGCCTCACGCACACTTTCATCCCATGCAATGGCAATGCCAGTATCTGCGGCATATTGCAGTGATTCTTCCCGTGTTTTACAAGGCTCTTCAAGGAAGTCAATACGATCGCGATAAGCAGGGTTTACATATTTCGCAAAGCCATCTGCTTTTGCACGCGTCCAGCTACGATTAGCATCAAGACGTAATTTTAGGTCAGGCACCGCTTCCAGTAATAGGTTCGCCACCATGCCATCACGTACCGCCTCATACAAGCCGACTTTGACCTTAGCGATTTTTTCGCCTTCCATTGCACTTAGACGCAAAATCAAGTCATCAGGATCACCACTACACAATGGTGCTTTGCGGTAGTCGGCTTGCTCAGGAAGTTCCCCCGATAATTCGGCCAATGCACAACTACAACCAAAAGCTACCGACGGTAACAGGCTTTCCGCTAGTGGCTTACCACTTACCCACTCGGCAAGCCGATGTTTGGCTTCTTCTGTTGCCTCCGCCAGCGTTTCTTGGCTAAATTCGGGGAGCGGTGATATTTCCCCCCACCCTTCATTATCCCCTTCTTGTAAGCGAACCAACAACCCATCGCGAGTTTTCAGGCGTTGGTAGCGCAGGATAACGCCTGCCTCCATCGGCAGGCTAAACGCGTAAAGTGTTGCCTTACGCATTATGGATTACGCTTATATTTAGAGAAATCTGGCGCACGTTTTTCATTAAACGCATTGCGTCCTTCTTGACCTTCTTCTGTCATATAGAACAGCATAGTTGCATTGCCAGCCAACTCTTGTAGGCCTGCCTGACCGTCACAATCTGCATTGAGTGCCGCTTTCAAACAACGTAGTGCCATTGGGCTATTTTCAAGCATTTCACGACACCAGCGTACGGTCTCTTTTTCAAGAGAGGCATATGGTACAACCGTATTCACTAAGCCCATTTCCAATGCTTCTTGAGCGTTATACTGGCGGCACAGGAACCAAATTTCACGCGCTTTTTTCTGACCAACAATGCGTGCCATATAGGATGCACCCCAGCCACCATCAAAAGAGCCTACTTTAGGACCTGTTTGACCAAAAATCGCGTTATCCGCGGCAATCGTTAGGTCACACATCATATGTAATACGTGCCCACCCCCAATAGCAAAGCCAGCCACCATCGCCACAACAGGTTTTGGACAAGTACGAATTTGGCGTTGGAAATCTAGGACGTTGAGATGGTGAGTACCACTTTCATCACGATACCCGCCGTAATCCCCACGAATTTTTTGGTCTCCCCCTGCACAGAATGCTTTTTCGCCTTCACCCGTCAAGATAATAGTACCGATTTTATCGTCATAACGCGCATCAGCTAACGCTTGGATCATCTCTTTTACGGTCTGTGGGCGAAATGCGTTACGCACCTGTGGACGGTTAATCGTAATCTTTGCAATCCCTTCTGACGACTTGTGATAGAGAATGTCGTCAAACCCTTCTGAGCAATCTTGCCATTCGATTGGGGCATAGAGTTTTTCTTCGCTAGGATAAATCATTATCAAGTTCCTTTAACCACAGTGTGATAAAAAATGATGAAGTGCAGTGGCATAGCCATACGGATTTTCCCGATGAGCATTATGCCCTGCATTATTAATTAGCGTAATCGGCAAAGCATATTGTTGCGAAACGCTTCGAAATTTTTGATCTTGTTCACCACAAAAGTAGCGAAATGGCATCGTAAGCTGATACAGTTTGTCCACCAAAAAAGGCTGTTTAGACAAAGAGGTACTTTCTAACATATCAGCGACAGCTAAGGGGTTATTGTGCTGTCTTAACAAGATTAATTGTTGGCGTTGGCTCGCAGTTAAATGTGCAAATACAGGTTGTTGATACCAATCATTTAACACTTGGCAAATCGGCTCGTGGCGAAAACGTTGCGCCCAATGGTGGTCGTTGGTGTAACGAGACTCCCGCTCCGATGAGCTATTTAGCCCAACATTTCCTCCTTCAATTACCAACCCACTTAAACCTGCTGGTTGGCGATAACAAGCCGTATGCATAGCAAGGCGTGCACCCAACGAATATCCAATAAGGTAATAATGTTGAATACCATGATGTTGTAAAAGTTGAACCAACTGCTCATCAAAATCAGCAAAACTTTGGCAGCTTATAGACTGAGATAATCCATGACCGGGCAAATCAACACGCAATGACGGGAAGTTAGGGCACAGTTCCACCATCGGCAGCCATTCATCGGCGCTACCGAGCAGCCCGTGTAACCACACTAACCAAGGCCCCGAATGATGTTCATTGTGTCGATAAGCCGCTAACATCAGAAACTGCCTACCTCATCAAGTAACTGTTTTAAAGTTCGCGCACCTTCGTCACTCTCGGTGTTTAATTCAATCAACAATGTCCCTTGTTGGTTATACCAAAATTGTTCAACAGTGTTTTTTAGAGAGAGCCAATCTTTAGGTGCTGCGTACTGCAAGCCAAACATCAGTGCCGCATGCTGAAAGTGAATATTTTGTGGCATACAATAATACTGCTGCCTTGCCGCTTCAGGCGTAGGTAGCATAGAAAATATCTGCCCACCGTTATTATTCACCACAATTAAAATTGTTGGCGCTGAAGGCGCTCGCAATAAAGCGAGGCTATTGAGGTCATACAGTGCCGAAAGGTCACCAACAATCCCCAAGGTCGGCTTGGTGGTTGCCCGCTGGACACCAGACATTGTTGAAATTAGACCATCGATACCACTGGCCCCCCGATTACTATAAACCGGATAACCCACGGGTAATTGCGCCAAAGCATCAATTAGCCGAACAATTAAGCTATTACCCACAAATAACTGCCCTTTTGGCGGCAGTAGCGCTGGTAATTGATGCGCAATCGCGGCTTCAGAAAAGTGATTGCGTAACTTTGTACTCACATGCCGTTGTGTCTGCTCAGCCAACGAGTAAAGATCTTCACACCAAGCCCCTCTTGGTTGAGCGGGATGAGCATCAAGCCACCCTTTAATTGAGCATGTTAATTTACGTCCGTAGTGATGAGCGGGATCAAGGCGTTCTGGGATCGTATCAATGATCCAGTATTCTTGTGGATGGCACTGCGCTTGCCATTGAAGTAGGCGTTTTCCTGTTAAGCTCGAGCCGAATTGTACCACCAGTTCAGCTTCATTAAGTCGCGCTTTGGCCTGTGGATGAGCTAACCATAAATCTGCACAAGGATAAGGTTGCCCTGTTTGTGACAACACATCGCTAATTAACGGCCAGCCAAGTTCCTTCGCCCAGTTTGCAACACGCTCACCATCTTGACTATTCATACGGCCCGCAATAACAACCCCTTTTTTCTGACGCCAAAAATACCAGTCAGAAATATGGGCAACGGTGTTGGTTAAAGGCTCGCTTAACCAAGGTAAATTAGAATGCCACCAATCGCCAAGTTGTTGCTGCCATTCATAATCTCCTTCCGTTTCACCATACAGCGGCTCAGCAAATGGGCAGTTAATATGGAAAGCGCCGTGGTGTAGTTGATTCATCCCATTATCAATGGCACTGACTAACCATTTCGCCGAAATATCACGAGTTGGTCGGGGTAACATCAAACTTTGTGATGGGTGTGACGCAAAGATATATGTTTGGCGAATAGCCTGATTCGCGCCACAATCGATAAGCTCCGGCGGTCTATCTGCCGTCAAAAAAATGACTTTTTCGCCAGTCAGTCCGGCTTCAATTAGGGCAGGATAGAGGTTAGCCACTGCGGTTCCTGAAGTGACGATCACGCCGACAGGCTCAAGGCTTGCTTTTGCTAAACCTAAAGCTAGATGCCCCAAGCCTCTTTCATCAAAATGAGTATGGCAGTGAAGCTTATTGTTATTCGCTGCTGCTAACGTCAAAGGTGTAGAGCGAGAACCAGGCGCAATACAAATATGTTTCATACCGTGGCGGGTGAGTGCTTCGATAATAATCTCAGCCCAACGCATATTAAAAACAGAATTCGACATAATGAGCTCAATAAGTTGTTTATTATCAGTAAGTGTAATGCGCTTGATATAAATTTCTTGATCTTAGAACAATTTTTAGTGAACTAATTGAAACCAAAAGAAAAATAACCATATTATATTTATGGTTTTTCAGGGGGTTCAAGTAGAGATTTAAGCCCCGCAGCTTTATTTTCAATTTCAATCCATTCTTGTTCCGGATCAGAATCACTGACAATCCCAGCCCCCGAGAACAATGACAACCGTTGATGTTCAATTTGAGCACAGCGTAAGGACACGGCGAACTCACTTTTATTTAAGCTAACGAAACCTCCCGTTCCAGCGTACCAGCGGCGCGAGAAAGGCTCATGTTCCGTTAAAAACTGACGAGCAACCGTTCTCGGCAACCCACATACCGCAGCAGTAGGTTGTAAACGCTGTAAACATTCACTGTCTGAAGGTGACACTAAAGTTGCGGCAATCGAACGATAGAGGTGTTGGATCTTGCGTAGGCGAATCACTTTCGCGGGTGAAACATCAATACCCGTTACAATACCTTGTAACTGCTGGCAAATATCGTCCACGACCACTAAGTTTTCGTGTTGGTTCTTACTGTCTTCCATCAACCATTTTGCTTTTTCAGCAGCAATCGCGTCATCAGGATGATTCGCGACTGTACCTGCAAGTGCCTCCGAATTGAGTTGTGTACCTTGTCGTAGATACAAACGCTCCGGTGTTGAGGACAGAAAACCTGTTTCTTGGCTTAATGCCATCATAAAATGGTAGCATTGAAAATTAACTCGTTGGCTTGCCGCTAAAAATTCCGCCACAGAAACGGGTTGTGACAACGTCAATTTCGTTTCACGCGCCATCACAACTTTTTCCATCTCCCCGGCTCTCATTTTCGTGATAGCTTTATTTAATAGGTGGCACCACTGCGCCTTTTCAGGGAAATGTTCATGACCGATAATTTGTGTATTTAAAGGTGGCAATGTTGCCGCTGGCTTGAGCTGCTTTAAAAATGCGATTGCGGCTAAACGGTCATTTTCACCTTTGATATTAAGATAGACTGATATTGATGAACGAACGCGAAAAATTTCTAAACGCGGTAAAAAGTAAAACGTTGCCTGTTGTTTATCGGCCAATGAAATTCCTTCACCAACCGCGTTCCAGCCATTTAAGCCCCATAAACGCATATCGGGATACTGGGCATGTAAAGACAAAAACTGTTCGGCCTCAGTGATTGCGTTAAATTCATATACGGTTCCCAGAGCGCTACACTCATCCGTTCCCGTGCGCTGATACCAATAGAACTGCGGATAACAGGATTGAGCCGATAGCCAAGCTAACCCAGGAAATGTAGAGTGACCATCCAATTGCCAATGTAGACGTATGAATTCTTGATTGCCCAATGCCAATGTTGACAGTTGATGAAGAATTTCAGTTATTAAATTATCTATTTTTTTATATACCACTTTAGATCCCTACTGCCACACTCAACAAAGACTATCGATAATTATATAGTGCAATATAATTTATTAATACATTGATTATTTCTGACAATAGGTGTTACGCCTCGTAAAATCAAATATGTATTAGTAATTTTTTATTACATCACCAATAAATCACTACGCATCTTATTGTATAGATTAAAAAATTTAACTTTAATTATTTACTTGACTTATATCAATCTTTATCTTCAAGATCACACAAAAACACCATTTTGTTTTTTTACTTGATGGTTATTTGTTAATCATATTTGTACAAAGTAAAATAATCATCATCGGGTAACAATACGGTAAGTATTCAAATACGTCACATCACACTAAAAAAACATTAATTATAATTACGATATTAAAAAATAAAAAAATGATATGACAAAAACAATGCTCGCAGAGTTAATATTTATTAATCACTCTCTTAACGCGTCAAAGAGTGACATAATATTTTTATCTTAGAACATTTAATATAACTTCCTGCACTTTTATGATTAGACATTTCAACATTTAATCATAATGAATTTATTATCGATTATATTAGGTCGTCAATTTATAATATATATTTTCATATTTTAGTATCTACTTTTAGGCGATCCTTAAAGTAATTTATTCTTAACTATACGGGGTAAATGCGAATCTAATGTTTTACCATGGGTGATAAATTGCTTAGAGATAATACTATTTTTAGCTCTATCATTTTTATCGCATCACTCATATTTGTGATTTTCTGTTGTCTACCTTTTATTTCAACCACAATACTTAATTGGAAATGAACCATTATGAGTGAAATAACTTATGACAAAATAATTGAAAAAGAGAATATAGGAGCGGCAACTCTTGCATTATTAACCAACCAAGACCCTCACTCTGCTCGCCCCGCCGGCATTTTTACTCACCAAGATTTAGTGAATATTCATCGATATACCCATTTTGCCCTTTCATTACCAACATCAACATTAGAAATCCATTCATGGCTAAAAATTAATGAATCAACTGATTTACCCATAAAAATTAGCGCACTGACTGAGGTTATTCAATTAATTCACAACCATGCCAGTGGTTGGGATGGTGTCGAACAAGAAGTTAAACAACAATCTATTAATTTATCACTGATTAGTCGAAATATTGTTCAGACTGGAAATCAAATCATTGAATACATTAATGATATGCCTATTATACAGCAAATAGCCAATAGCATTGACGACTTGTCAGCCGAGGCGCTAGATGGGCTTACTTACCAAAATGATGACCAGCAAATTGCCACAGAATTATTAAGCATACTGAATCTCATCCAAGATGATATTAAAATGCAAGCCAATAAAACTTCTAGGATTAAAAATACTATTTCTGACTTTCGAGCACATATTATTGGAGGTGCTTTATCTAATAATCAACATGTTGATTCTTTATTATTTAAAGTTAAGTCAATTTATTTGCAATTAGATTCTATTGATGATATTAATTCTGAATCACATCTTTTTGAGAAAGTCACTTTACTCAAAAAAGAGGTATTAACACTCGAAAAAGAATATGACCATTTTGTTAAGTTAAGCTTTACAGGCCTTGCTGGTGGTTTAATTGGATTACTGATTACAGGAGGGATATTCGGCAGCAAAGCTGAAAAAGTCCGCCATAGAAAAAACGCATTACTTAAAGAAATTGTTGAAATCAATAACAAACTCAATAAAGATCGCTTTATTAAAAAAGTTATTTTTGATATTCAAGTACATTTACAGAAGATTGAAGGCTATTTTAAAGATGCAAGATTAGCAGTTGACCATTTAGACTATATGTGGCTTGTTATTTTGACCGAAATTAAGCAGTCAATAGAAACTTTTGCGCGTATTGATAATGCTGCCAACCTTTTAAAGTTTATTGCTCGTTTCAAAAAAATTATCACCGCATGGGCGTCTGTGCAAACTTACTCAGAACAACTCATTGAACTATTTGATATTAAAATGACACATTACTCTCATGCTTAATAAAGGTAATACTATGCACCAAACCGTAAATTTCCCAGTTTTACCTGCTATTGAGTTTTATCAGGTAAGAATGCTCATTAATAAAATTAATAATTTTAATCATAACATTCTAAGTTACGATCCGAGCATTTTTAATCGAATAAAACGGATTGCTACTCAGGCAGAAAGTCTCAATGAGCAAATCAGAAACTCATTGCCAATAATGAAATTAAAAACTCGTTATATCATTGATAGTACGATTAGTGAGCGATTTTCAAGTCAGGATGTTGATGACTTAAAGGGAGGTCAACAGGATTTAGAGTTAACAGAATTTATCGATGACTTTACTGAGCTTAAAAATGAGCTAGAGAAGCTAACAGCACCTTTACGTACCACAAGCGATTATCTATTGGCATTACAATTAGAAGAAGCAAACCACCTTAAAAGTGAGAGCTATCGTAACCTACAAAATCGCCTTTTATTACTGGCTAACAATAATCAAAAGACATTGGATGAGTTTAACCAAGAGTTAATTGCTATTGTTAAAGCTGAAGAAGTTATCTTAAATTACAAGCTAGCGGATTTATTTGATCATGTTTTTCCTGATATATCGCTCATTGAATCATTAAATATCCCTCCTTCTAAAAAAGATCTGCTAAAAATTGCGATTGCCTGTGCCAAGCGCTTACTCACTATCCTTGACAATGGCTTAGATTTTATAAAATTGGTCAATGTTCGACTCTATTTGGTCGATCAAATCGCTGTTTTAAATGAGAAAAACCAGCAGTTTAAAAAGCGCATTGATAAGCTGACACACCTACTTATGCTCACTAAAGATATTTCAAAAATAGATGAGCAACGACAAGATGTGGCTGCCCATTTTCAGCAGTTACAATCTTATTTAACGCAATGGATTGACTATATGCAGACATGTTTAGACGAGCAGACGTTTAATATCCATAATGCCATCAAATCTTGTGAAGCCTTTATGGACTTTATTAATGAAGCCGAATATCAATATCAGCGCCAATTAGCTGATTAAAAAAAACGGCTACTGAAAAGTAGCCGTTTATTTTACTGTGATGGCGGTGAAGATTAAAGCGGGCTCACAGCCAATACCATATAGGAGAGATTGATAAGCGGTTGCGGCCATACCCCTAGCAGGATCACGATAATTGCACAGATAGCAGCAACAACTGTCCCGAAAGTGGCTTTTTCTGGCCCAGTATAACGATCTGCATGTTCTGCATCACGGCTATACAAGCTTGCCATAAAGCGTAGATAGTAGAATAGACCAATCGCACTACCTAAGACCACGGCACCAGTTAACCACCATAGCTCTGCCTTCACTGCGGAAATAATCACATAGAATTTACCAATAAACCCTAATGTAATCGGTATACCAGCCAGAGAAAGCATCATCACGGTAAGCACTGTCGCAAGTACAGGCTTATGCCAGAACAGCCCGCGAAATGCACTCAAGTCATCTTGGTCATCGCCACGATATGGGCTAGAAATAATGCTGATCACACCAAAGGCGCCCAAACTTGCAAACAGATAGCCGACTAAATAGATAGCGACAGTGACTTGGGAATCTGTTGGGGCGGCGCGTAATGCAACTAAGGCAACCAGCAGGTATCCCATGTGAGAAATGGACGAATAACCAAGTAGGCGTTTGGCACTTTTCTGAGTGATAGCCATCAGGTTACCAAACAGAATCGAAGCAATAGCGACGACGCTAACAACAATCGCCAATGTATTACTTTGAGCAGCAGGCGCTTCCATAAAGATACGCATTAATACTGCAAAGATACCAATTTTACTTCCCGTTGCTAAGAACGCGGATACCGGAGCTGGAGCACCTTGGTAAACGTCTGGAGTCCATAATTGGAATGGGAACAGTGATAATTTAAAACCGAAGCCTACAATCAACATCCCCAAGCCAATCAACACCAATGGCGCATGGATTTGGCTATCAGAAAGACTCTGACCCACAGCCGCAAAGCTTAAGCTGCCTGATTCTGCATACAGTAAGGCGATACCAAAGAGCAAGAAAGAAGAGGCAGCGGCAGATAACAGCATGTATTTGATACCTGCTTCCAGCGAACGTTTACGTTCAAAGGTGTAAGCCACAAGACCGAACAAGGGTAAAGAGATCAATTCAATACCAATGAACATGGATGCCATGTGGTTAGCCATTGAAAGTAAGACGCCCCCTGTTACCGCAATCGCCAGTAACAGATGGAATTCTTCTTTATTATCATTAAAGCCTTCCAACCAATGGAAAGCAAAAATGCTGGTTGCCATACCCGCAATCAGGACCAATGCGCTGTAGAACATCGCATAGCCGTCAACACGAATAAGCGGAGTGACTTCTATTGGCAGACCCTCTGCAATAAAGAACAGAGATAGCAGCGCAACGGCGAAGCCGAATACTGTCAGTGTGGCACTTGTTAGGTGATCGCGTCGCCACGCAATGGACAGCATCACAACCACCGCCGTCAATCCGACGATCAATAGCGGGAGTATTGCGATCAATTGTTGAAGTGTTATTGTCATGGCGAATTACGGCCTTAATGTTGTAAGTGAAGCAGTGTACAAGTTATGTAATGTTTCCATCGCACCCTCTGAAGTATCCAAAATTGGTTGTGGATAGAAGCCAATAATAACCAGTAAAACAGCCAGAGCCAGCAGCACACCAAATTCACGTGCTGTTAACCCTTTCATTTCGCTCTCGGATTTTGGTGTACCGTAGTAGGTTTGTTGCATCATCCACAATGAGTAGACAGATGCGAACACCACACCAAAGACCATGATGCAAGTCACCAGCGTAAATTGGCTGAATGTACCAAACAGGATCATGAATTCACCGATAAAGTTACCTGTGCCCGGCATACCTAAAGTTGCAGCGGCAAAGAACAGTGATAAACCCGGTAACCATTTAATACGTTTCCATAATCCACCCATCATGCGCATATCACGGGTTTGTGTACGCTCATACAACTGCCCGCTGATGATAATTAATGCTGCACCTGACAAGCCATTTGTGATCATTTGGATCACTGCACCTTGGTATGCAAGAACAGAGCTAGCGTAGATTGCCACCGTCACAAATCCCATGTGAGACAAGCTACTGTATGCAGCAAGACGCTTAATGTCTGTTTGTTTAAATGCAAGCCATGCACCGTAGAAAATGCTGATCACACCAAGTGTCATCGCAATAGGTGTAAACTCGATCGATGCTTCAGGGAACAGAGGTAGTGTAAAACGCAACAGGCCGTAAGCCGCTGTTTTCAACATGATACCTGAGATATCCACAGAGCCTGCTGTTGGCGATTGCTCTTGGGTATCCGCCATCCAACCGTGGAATGGCACTAATGGCATCTTAACCGCAAAGGCAATAAAGAAGCCTAACATTAGCATAAAGCCAACGGTGCTAGACATCTGAGTACCAAGCAACTCATTGTAGTTAAATGTCCACACAGAGGTGTCGCCGAAGTGGACTAATGCTAATCCAACAATCGACACCAACATAATCAAGCCACTCGCTTGTGTGTAGATAAAGAACTTAGTGGCAGCGTTAATATGCTGTCTGTTTTCTGCTCCTTTGTGCCCCCAGTTAGCAATCAGGAAGTACATTGGGATTAACATCATTTCCCAGAAGAAGAAGAACAAGAACAGGTCAACCGCCGTAAAAATCCCCATCACACCTGCAATAATCCACAGCAGGTTAAAGTGATAAGCACCTTGGTTGGCTTGGTTTTCACTCCACGAACTGAGGACTGAGAAAGCCCCCATGATCGCGGTTAGTACCACCATTAACAGTGATAAGCCATCAATCGCCAGATGGAAATTAATACCCAGCATTGGGATCCACGGCATTGAATATTCCACTTGCCATTGTGGAACACCTTGTGGATTTACCAGAGAGTAATCTCCCTGTAGCCATAACAAGATTGATAATATTAATGTTATTCCCATTGAAGCCAGCGCAACCCAACGTGGTGCGCGGTGGCTAAACCGGTCAGCCTGCCAGCTTAGCAGGCCACCGATGAAGGGAATGAGTATTAGCCAGGGTAATAGCATGGCGCAATGTGTCCCTTAATTAAACCAAAAGCAGCAGAGCAAGAATCAGCACTGCACCCAGCCCCAATGAGGCAACATACCAACGGACCTGACCGTTCTCACTAATTGCCAACCCTTTGTTTGCCCAACGAGACAAGCAGGCAGGTAGGTTCATCAATGAGTTCACAGGATCGCTTTCCAGTAGCCATGCAACACCCTTGAAAGGTTTTACAAAGACAACGTCATACAGCCAGTCGAATCCCCACGCATGATACCACCATGTTGAGAAGAAACGGCCTGGTGCACTTTTCGCGATAACTGTGGCGATAGAGCGTCTGTACAGATAAATGAATGCCACAATCAACAGTCCGATAACAGCAAGGCTACCTGAAAGCATCTCCAACTGTAGCTTACCAGCTTCATGCTCCAGTGGATTAACAGGGAATACGCCTTCTAACGGCTGGTGAATCTGCGCACCAATAAATGTCGCTAAAATTGCCAAAATGCCCAATGGTATGGAGTGAGTAAATCCTTTGACCTTGTGCGCTTTAATTTTCGCTTCGCCATGGAAGGCGATGAAAATCATACGGAAAGTATACATTGCTGTCAGTAGTGCACCGATGAGGCCAGCCCATAAGAGAACCGTTTGGCCATCCACTTCTGCACCCCACAAAATAGCGTCTTTACTGTAGAAACCGGCCGTGAATAGAGGTAGTGCAGCCAGTGCACTTCCGCCGATTAACATCACCGTATAGACGTATGGAATTTGCTTACGCAATCCACCCATTTTGAAAATATTTTGTTCGTGATGACAAGCAATGATCACCGAACCTGCTGACAAGAACAACAGCGCTTTAAAGAAGGCGTGCGTCATCAGGTGGAAAATAGCTGCATCCCACGCCTGAACACCTAGAGCCAAGAACATATAACCAATTTGGCTCATGGTTGAGTAGGCCAATACACGTTTGATATCGGTTTGAACCAATGCTGCACAGCCTGCTAACAACAGGGTGACACCGCCCACAATGCCGACCAGATGTAAGATTTCTGGTGCCATCAAGAACAACGCATGGGTACGAGCAACAAGATAAACACCCGCAGTTACCATGGTTGCTGCGTGGATCAGAGCAGAGACCGGAGTTGGACCCGCCATCGCATCGGCTAGCCATGTCTGGAGTGGTAATTGAGCAGATTTACCTACCGCACCACCTAAGATCATTAAGGTTGCCCATGTGATTGCACTGCCACCTTCTGCCATTTTTTGTGGTGCCATTACAGCCATTTCGCTGAAGTTCAAAGTACCGAGTTCATTCCACAGAATAAACATACCGATAGCTAAGAACACGTCACCAACACGCGTAATGAAGAAGGCTTTCATTGCCGCTTTGCCGTTATCTGGATTGGTGTAGTAGAAACCGATCAACAGGTAACTGCACAGCCCTACCCCTTCCCAACCGAGATACATCAGCATCATGTTATCGGCGAGTACTAAAACCACCATGCTCGCGATGAACAAGTTAGTGTAAGTAAAGAAGCGTGAATACCCTTCCTCACCACGCATATACCAAGAAGCATAAACGTGGATCAGGAAGCCAACGCCCGTTACAACACCTAACATCGTCAGTGAGAGGCCATCAAGGCGAATCGTAAACGGGATATTGAAATCTCCCACTGACATCCAAGTCCAAAGCAGATCGGTGTACGGAGGATATGCACCATTTGCAAGTACAGGTTGTTCTAAAAACTCAATACCCGCATACAATGCAACAACCGCTGCAAGGCCGACGACTCCAGCCCCAATAATAGCTGAAACATTTTCTGACCAACGACCGCGGGAAAATGCTAATAGCACTGACCCCAGAAGCGGAAACAGAATTGTTAAATAGAGTAAATTCATCCGCGCATCTCACTGACTTTATCAATATTCAGGTTCTGACGATGACGATGGAGTTGCAGTAACAACGCCAATCCAATACTCGCCTCCGCTGCAGCCAGTGCAATTGCCAGAATGTACATTATCTGGCCGTCTGGTTGCCCCCAAAAACTCCCAGCGACCACAAAAGCGAGCGCTGTTGAGTTAATCATGATTTCCAGTCCGATCAGCATGAAAAGCAAGTTGCGGCGGATAACAAGGCAGCTTAGCCCCATCACAAACAAAATAGCCGCTAAAATCAGACCATGTTGAAGAGGTATCATTATTGTTCCTCCGCTTTCGCTTTCGCATTGCTAACAAGATCAGCACTGTTTTCAGTACGGTCACGACCTACGTGGAACGCAACTACTAAGCCTGCTAGCAGTAACAATGATGCCAATTCAACCGCTAGGACATAAGGTCCAAACAAGCTAATTGCCACCTCTTTCGCACTAATCACCGTGCCAGTAATACCGTCTTGGTATGACAGGCTGGTAATGCCGTAAACCAGAAGTGCCAGCAATACTGCAGATAACAGTGCCGGCCCAATCCAGTTTTTCGGTGCCAGCCATTCACGCTCTTGCTCTTGAACAGAGCGCCCAAGGTTGAGCATCATCACCACGAAAACGAACAGTACCATGATGGCACCCGCGTATACGATGATCTCCAAAGCCCCCGCAAAGTATGCGCCGAGCGAGAAGAACACCATAGACAGTGCCAGCAGAGAAACAACCAGATACAACAACGCATGTACCGGGTTAGTATTGGTTATCACCCTCAAAGTCGCTAAAACAGCAACCAGACCGGCGATATAAAATGTAAATTCCATGAATATCGCTCCTTATGGCAACAGGTCTTTGACGTTAATTGGTTTGGCTTCGTTATCCGCTTCACCTTTGTCTTTACCTGCAATCGCCATACCCGATTTACGGTAAAAGTTATAATCAGGATATTTACCCGGACCTGAAATTAATAAGTGATCTTTTTCATAAACAAGATCTTGACGACGCCATTCACCCATTTCAAAGTCAGGTGTTAATTGGATTGCCGTTGTTGGGCAAGCCTCTTCACACAACCCACAGAAAATGCAGCGTGAGAAGTTAATGCGGAAAAATTCAGGATACCAACGCCCATCCTCATGCTCCGCTTTTTGCAGTGAGATACAGCCCACTGGGCAAGCAACCGCACATAAGTTACAGGCAACACAACGCTCTTCACCGTCTGGGTCACGGGTTAATACGATACGACCACGGTAACGGGGCGGCAGGTAAACTGGCTCTTCGGGATACATTTGCGTTTCACGTTTTTGGAACGCATGCAAACCGACCAACCAAATACTGCGTACTTGAGTGCCGAAACCGACCAATAAATCTTTCAATGTCATGGTTCAATCACCCCTTACTGAGCGTTGTATAAAATAACTGCTGCGGTACCCAGCAGGTTAAGCAGAGTCAGCGGCAGGCAGATTTTCCAACCGAAAGACATCACTTGGTCATAACGTGGGCGTGGTAAAGATGCACGGATCAGGATAAACATCATCATGAAGAAGGCAGTCTTAATCGCAAACCACAGGAATGACGGCAAGAAAGGTCCATGCCAGCCACCAAAGAACAGCGTTACAATCAAGGCAGAGACTGTAACAATACCGATATACTCACCAACGAAGAACAGGCCGAATTTCATACCTGAATATTCAACGTGGTAACCATCCGCAATCTCTTGTTCAGCTTCTGGTTGGTCAAACGGGTGACGGTGACATACCGCAACACCTGCAATCGCAAACGTCACAAAGCCAAAGAATTGAGGAATGATGTTCCACATACCTTTCTGAGCGTCCACAATATCAATCAAATTGAAAGAGCCTGCTTGAGCCACAACCCCCATCAATGAAAGACCTAAGAACACTTCGTAGCTCACCGTTTGTGCGGAGGCACGCATCGCACCTAGCAGTGAGTATTTGTTGTTACTTGACCAACCAGCAAACAGAACGGCATAAACCGCAAGACCTGCCATCATCAGGAAAAATAAGATCCCGATATTCAGGTCAGCGACATACCATGTTGGGCTGACAGGTACGATAGCAAAAGCGAGGAACAGCGAACAAAACGCAATCACAGGTGCTAACGTAAAGATTTTTTTGTCTGCAAACTGTGGGATCCAGTCTTCTTTGAACAACATTTTGAACATGTCGGCCATTAACTGCCCCATGCCGAATGGTCCAACGCGGTTAGGGCCATAACGATTTTGGAATAAACCGAGAATACGGCGTTCACCCAAACTCATGTATGCCCCACAGATCACAACAACCAATAGGATGACAATCGATTTAAGGACGGAAACCAAAATTTCCATCACTTCTGGGGATATCCAATCCATCATGCCCCCCTCCGCAGATTATTGACTGATACACCCGCCATGGCTGGTGCAATACCTGGCATACCCAATGGCAGACCGATTTGACCACTCGACAGATTTTTACTCACACGCACCGTCAGATTAAAGGTTTGTCCTTCATAACTGAACTCCGCTTGAGTACCTGCTGCAAGGCCAATCGCCGCGGCATCTTTTTCATTCAACATGATATAAGGTTCCGGCATGCGCTGCTGGATCACCTCAGAGCGTTGTGACATCTCATCACTGCCGAACAAGTGATAGTAAGGCGCAACCACCCATTGAGCTTCAGTCGCCTGATAAGCCGCTGGGATCTCCGTGAAATAACCCAGTTTACCTTCTGTTGAATTAAACAAACGAACGCCCGGATCACCAAAACGCAGATGGCCACCCACTTCACTTTGGAATTTGTTCCAAGCTTGTGGTGAGTTCCAACCTGGTGCCCATGCAAATGGAATTTGCTGACGTGGTGCCGTTGGGCTGTTGTTCCCTTCCATAGAGAACGCAAACGCCGTGTCTTTATCTTGCGGTTGGCGCTGTTCATGAACCGATTGATTCGCTAGCATCGCCGTACGCCCACTATAACGGTGTGGCTCACGAGCAAGTTTCTGACCACGAATACGGAAAGATGCTTTTGGTGCCGCATCGACAATACCTTCAAACTGAGGTAACGCAGCCACACAATCCGCAATAACATGATCAAGCTGAGACCAATCTGCATCACGTGCTTGCGCTTCTGTTTGCAGTGAATGCAACCAGCGCCAGCTTTCGTTCATGACGATAGATTTATCGTAGAAAGATGGGTCAAAGACTTGGAAGAAGCGTTGAGCGCGACCTTCTTGGTTGATCAAGGTTCCATCTGCTTCCGCAAAACTTGCCGCAGGTAATACCAAGGTGGCTTTATCCATAATGGCAGTATGTTGATGATCCGCCACAATGAGGTGCTTCAGTTTCGCCAATGCACTATCGACAGCGTTAACACTGCTATGACGGTAAAGGTCATTTTCCATCACAATAGCGACATCGACTTCATTTGCATTAATGCGCTCAAATGCACTATCCAACGGCTGTGCTTTCATCATTGCGAGACCAAAACTATTCGCGTGGGAAGCAAGGTAAGATAGCCCCACTTGAGCACCTTTTGCTTTGAGTGCAAACGCAACGTTAGCAGCCGCTTGGATCATCGCATCGCTTGCTGAGTGGCTACCACTGATAATCAATGGTTTTTTCGCACTGGCCAGCGCTTGAGCAATGGTTTCAACTTTAGCTCGTAAATCAGCAGGTAAATCTGTTACAGCCGGTGCATCACCATTAATCATGTTCGCAATAGCGAAACCAAAACGCGCTTGGTCTGCAACAGGAGCACGGTAGTTAAATGCCGCGATATCATCTAAACGCGTATCATCAACGTTAGTGATAAACAGAGGGTATTTCGCGTGTTGGCCGATATTCATGATCGCCGCTATTTGCCAGTCTGCCACTTTTTGGGCCGCTGCCATTTCACGAGCTTTACCTTTAACGGCTTGGCGAACCGAGAGTGCCATACGAGCACCCGTCTGAGTTAAATCTTCACCCAGAACCAATACTGCATCGTAATCTTCCACTTCGCGTAAGCTTGGTGTATAGATCCCCCCGTTTTGCAGAATGTTGTGCATCAATTCAAGGCGACGCTGTTCATCTGCCGAAACACCTGAGTAGAAGTTTTCCGCGCCAACTAATGCACGGAGTGCATAGTTACTTTCGACACTGGCACGTGGAGAGCCGATACCAATCACTTTTTTCGCTTGATTGATGATCTGTGCACCACTTTGCATCGCTTCAATGGCTGAAATCACTTGTTTCACGCCATCTTTATTTAACAGTGGCTGGCGAGGTCTATCTTTACGGTTAACATAACCATAGCCAAAGCGCCCACGGTCACACAGGAAATAATGGTTTACTGAGCCGTTGTAGCGGTTTTCAATACGGCGTAATTCACCATAACGTTCACCTGGGCTAGTGTTACAACCGATGCTGCACTGTTGGCAGATCCCCGGTGCAAACTGCATATCCCATTTACGGTTATAGCGTTCTGAATGTGTTTTATCGGTAAATACCCCCGTTGGACACACTTCAACTAAGTTACCGGAGAATTCACTCTCCAGAGTGCCATCTTCAGTACGACCGAAGTAGACATAGTTGTGTGCGCCATACACGCCTAAATCCGTACCATCTGCGTAATCTTTGTAATAACGCACACAACGATAGCAGGCAATACAGCGGTTCATTTCATGGTTAATGAAAGGCCCCAGATCCTGATTGATGTGAGTACGCTTGGTAAAACGGTATTTACGCATATTATGACCGGTCATTACCGTCATATCTTGTAAATGACAGTTGCCCCCTTCCTCACAGACTGGACAGTCGTGTGGGTGGTTGGTCATTAGCCATTCCACAACACTTTCACGGAATTGTTTGGCCTCTTCATCATCGATAGAGATGTAAGTCCCTTCCGTTGCCGGTGTCATACAAGACATCACGAGACGACCACGAGTGTCATCCGCGTTTTGATATTGCTTAACCGCACACTGGCGGCAAGCGCCAACGCTTCCCAGCGCCGGATGCCAGCAAAAATAAGGAATATCTAGCCCCAGAGAAAGGCAGGCTTGTAACAGGTTTTCAGACCCGTTTACATCATATTCTTTGCCGTCTACATATATTGTAGCCATAGTCAGCATGCTTCCCAAAGGCCCGCTCAACAGCAGGCGTTAATCAAAAATACGTTCTTCGTGAAAATCGATTTTTGCGGTTGCTCATTCGCAAAAATATTACCAACGCTGTTTTAATAGGTTGGGCTGGATACCGGCTATCTGAGCAATATTGCGCAGATCTTTTTGCGAGATACCCGCTTCGAATTCTTCACGGAAATATTTGATGGCGCTCTGTAATGGCTCTACCGCACCCGGTGCGTGAGCGCAGAAAGTTTTACCCGGACCTAAGAAACGGCAAAGTTGCTCTAATGTTTCAATATCGCCCGGCTGCCCTTCCCCTTTTTCTAACGCCTGCAAAATTTTCACGCTCCATGGCAAACCATCACGGCAAGGCGTACACCAGCCACAGGATTCACGAGCAAAGAAAGTTTCAAGGTTACGAACCAGAGACACCATGTTGATTTCATTATCCACGGCCATCGCTAACGCAGTACCTAAACGGCTCCCTGCTTTACCGATAGATTCAAAATCCATTGGTAAATCAAGATGATCGCCAGTTAAAAAGTCAGTACCCGCGCCGCCGGGTTGCCATGCTTTTAATGTCAGTCCATCACGCATCCCACCTGCATAATCTTCCAACACTTCGCGTGCTGTTGTGCCAAATGGCAATTCCCATAAGCCTGGATTTTTCACTCTGCCTGAAAAGCCCATCAGCTTGGTGCCCGCATCTTTACTCTTGCCAGCACTGAGGTTGATATACCATTGCTCACCATGCTCTAAGATGGCAGGAACGTTACAGATAGTTTCAACGTTGTTTACGCAAGTAGGTTTACCCCATGCACCTGACGTTGCAGGGAATGGTGGTTTTGAACGTGGGTTCGCGCGACGCCCTTCAAGGGAGTTAATTAATGCCGTTTCTTCACCACAGATATAACGACCAGCACCGGTATGCACGAACAGTTCAAAGTCAAAGCCTGAACCTAAAATATTTTTACCGAGTAACCCAGCCGCTTTCGCTTCTTCGATGGCGCGACGTAGGTGTTTGGCCGCCTCAACATATTCACCGCGTAGGAAGATATAACCACGATAAGCTTTTAGCGCATAAGCCCCGATGATCATGCCTTCAACTAAAAGGTGAGGCAGTTGCTCCATCAAAAGACGGTCTTTATAGGTGCCTGGCTCCATTTCATCCGCATTACATAAAAAGTAACGCAGTTTCATGTTTTCGTCTTTTGGCATCAGGCTCCATTTCAGACCAGTGGAGAAACCTGCACCGCCGCGGCCTTTTAGCCCAGCGTCTTTGACAAGGCTAACCACCTCGTCGGGTGCCATGCCTTTAAGTGCACGTTCAACACCTTTATATCCATTCTTACTACGATACTCATCCAGCCAAACAGGTTGTTTGTCATCACGCAAACGCCATGTCAACGGATGTGTTTCCGCAGTACGGATCACTTGTTTAAAGGAGTTTGTCATGGATACTGCTCCAGTAACTTTTTAATATCTTCAGGCTGTACGTAGCTGTGAGTGTCCTCATCAATCATCATAGTAGGACCCTTATCACAGTTACCCAAACAACAGGTTGGTAGCAGCGTAAAGCGGCCATCTGCCGTTGTTTGCCCTGGACGAATATTTAACTGATTGATAATTTCAGCTTCTAATCCTTGGTATCCCGTAATATGGCAAACCACACTATCGCAATAACGAATAATGTGGCGTCCTACAGGTTGACGGAAGATTTGGCTATAGAATGTCGCCACACCTTCTACATCACTCGCGGGGATACCTAGTACTTCGGCAATCGCGTAAATAGCACCGTCTTCAACCCAGCCACGGTTTTTTTGCACAATTTTTAGTGCTTCAATTGAGGCAGCACGCGGGTCTTCATAGTGGTGTTTTTCACCTTCGATTTCAGCACGCTCGGCTTCCGTTAAAACGAAACCGTGCTGTGTTTCTTGCGGTTCAAAAACATTTACGCCATCAAGACTGGTCTGCTTATTATGTTCATTATGCATGGTTAGCGATCCACATCCGACATTACAAAATCGATACTACCCAGATAGACAATCAAGTCGGAAACCAGACTACCTTTGATCACCGCTGGAATTTGCTGCAAATGCGCATAGCTCGGTGTACGAATACGAGTACGGTAGCTCATTGTGCTGCCATCACTCGTTAGGTAGTAACTGTTAATCCCTTTAGTTGCTTCGATCATCTGGAATGATTCATTCGCAGGCATAACTGGACCCCAAGACACTTGTAAGAAGTGGTTGATCAGGGTTTCAATATGCTGCAACGTCCGCTCTTTCGGTGGCGGCGTCGTCAATGGGTGATCGGCTTTGAAAGGCCCTTCTGGCATATTCTTCAAACATTGTTCAAGAATACGCATACTTTGGCGGATCTCTTCCACTTTGATCATCACACGGTCATAACAGTCACCGTTGTGAGCAATAGGAATATCAAACTCAAAGTTTTCGTAGCCTGAATACGGACGCCATTTACGCACGTCAAAATCAAGACCTGTCGCACGTAAACCAGCACCAGTAACCCCCCAAGCCAAGGCTTCTTCTTTTGTATAAGCAGCAACCCCGATTGAACGGCCTTTCAAAATGGTGTTTTTCAGTGCTGTCGTGACATAAGAGTCGAGGCGTTTTGGCAGCCAATCTAATAATTCACGTAGTAATTTATCCCAACCGCGTGGTAGGTCATGCGCAACACCACCGATACGGAACCAAGCTGGGTGCATACGGAAACCGGTAATGGCTTCAACGACGTTGTAAACTTTTTGGCGGTCTGTAAACGCAAAAAACACAGGGGTCATTGCGCCGGAGTCTTGAATATAGGTACTGATATAGAGTAAATGGCTGTTAATGCGGAACAGCTCAGATAGCATCACTCGGATCGTTTTCACGCGATCAGGAACTTCAATGCCCGCCAGCTTTTCAACGGCTAACACATAAGGCATTTCATTCACACAACCGCCAAGGTATTCAATACGGTCAGTATAAGGAATGTAGCTATGCCAAGACTGACGCTCACCCATTTTTTCAGCACCACGATGGTGGTAACCGATATCTGGTACGCAGTTTACGATTTCTTCACCATCTAGCTGCAACACAATACGGAAGGCACCGTGTGAAGAGGGATGGTTAGGTCCTAAGTTAAGGAACATGAAGTCTTCGTTTTCATTACCACGCGCCATGCCCCACTCTTCTGGTTTGAAAGTTAGTGCTTCCATTTCCAGATCTTGTTTTTGCTTAGTTAGCTCAAATGGGTCAAATTCTGTAGCGCGCGCTGGGTAGTCTTTACGTAATGGGTGACCTTCCCAGCTTGGTGACATTAGCAGGCGGCGTAAGTTTGGGTGACCTTGGAAGGTAATACCAAACATATCCCACACTTCTCGCTCGTACCAGTTAGCATTTGGGAACAGTGACACGATAGAAGGTACATTCAGGTCTTTCTCATTTAATGCGACCTTCAACATGATATCGCGGTTGCGATCAATCGAGATGAGGTGATAGAAAACACTAAAGTCTGCCTCTGGCAAACCTTGTCTATGTATTCTCTGACGCTCATCCACCCCATGCAAGTCAAATAACATGACATAAGGTTTTGGCAATTTTTTCAAAAAGTCTACGACTTCCAGTAACTGCTCACGTCTTACCCAAATAACTGGCATTCCAGTACGGGTAGCTTGAACAGAAAAGGCATCCGGGCCAAATTGGTTGCGCAGTTCCAGAAGCACAGGATCATTTAAATGTTCCTGTGTCTGCCATCCTGGCAGGGTACTCTCTTGCGCTATCTGATCTGTCATCATTCTTCACCATAACGCTTGATCAGGTTTATCATTTCGCAACACATTGCTCTGTTACGCTGTATGGCTTTAAGCCTTAAATTTCGTCTGGGGTTCGCAAGTTAGTCACTGCGATACGTTCACCGTGCTTTCTTTCTCTTTCTGATTGCATATTGGCACGATAAACCCCCTGATCACCAACAACCCACGATAGCGGACGACGCTCTTTACCGATGGATTCCTGTAACAGAAGCAGAGCTTGCATATAAGCTTCAGGACGTGGTGGGCAACCGGGAATATAAACATCCACAGGAATAAATTTATCTACACCTTGGACGACAGAATAAATGTCATACATACCGCCAGAGTTAGCACATGAACCCATGGAGATGACCCATTTTGGTTCAAGCATCTGGTCATAGAGACGTTGAATGACGGGAGCCATTTTCGTAAAGCAGGTTCCTGCAACGACCATAAAGTCGGCTTGACGAGGTGAAGCACGGAGAACCTCTGCCCCAAAGCGGGCTACGTCATGAACTGCTGTGAACGACGTCACCATTTCAACATAGCAACATGAGAGACCAAAGTTATATGGCCAAAGAGAATTTTTGCGCCCCCAGTTAACGACATCGTGTAAGGCATGAGAAAGTTTACCCATGTAAACACTGTTTTTAACTTGCTGCTCAAGTGGATCGGTAACGATTTCTTGAGTTTGCAGGGGATAACGGTCGTTCTCACCGTTCGGATCTATGCGGGTGAGCGTATAATCCATTGTATAATGCCTCGCTTGTTACTGCGGATGACGATTGCTGATTTTAATAACTTCACTAGGACCTTTAACTGCGCGACGTGAACGGACAGGAGTCCAATCCAATGCACCAACGCGAACCAGATAAAACAGTCCAGCCAACAATACCAAAATGAAAATTGCTGCTTCGATAAAGCCTAACCAACCGACTTCACGGACGGCTACAGCCCATGCAAACAGGAACATGGCTTCCACATCGAAGACAACGAAGAACATGGCAACCAAGTAGAATTTCGCCGACATCCGAAGACGGGCACTCCCTACTGAATCAATACCTGATTCATAAGGTACGTGTTTTGTTCTGGCTTTGGCACGGCTGCCGAGGAAATGACCAGCGACCAACATAAACGAACAAAGGGCGATGGCGCCGACAAAGAATATCGCAAAGGCCCAGTTATGGGCTAACGCTAGGATAGATTCAGACATACTCGTTGCTTACTCATTACACATGGTGCGTGAATCTGCTCTTAACGGCAGTATTACACCATAATTGCCCAGTTAACCGAGAAGAAAGACCAAAAATCATCACCAAACATAAAAAAGCAGTCTGAAGACCGTGTTTGGTTTGTCCTCTCTCCGACTATTTATTTTGCTCAACTTAAGCAAAATAACCCGTACTTGCTACAATTCGTTGACCTACCAAAAACAAGATTGCAACAAAAAGTACTCAAAATCAGCTAAAACGTGTCAGTGTGTAAATACACACAATAAACGCAATGACTAGTCTAACTGATTATTCGCTTTTACTACACTATTATCTCAGGAAAAACCTGTCTTACCAGATGAAAACTTGCTCTTTTTATTTGATCTAGCGCACAGTTTTATTGAAAATTTGCTCATACTGTTTACAGAATATTCAAATTTAGTCTAAGTCACATTAACTGTTTTTTATTCACTAAATCAAGTAACTGTCTGACTAAGCAGTCCTATTTTATCAATTCAGCAAAATATGATTGTTAACAAGATAACAATTTTGTAACTAAAAAATGAAATTCATGTTCTGCCATCTACATCACAATTATTTCACGTAATATTATTTTAAACCATACTTATTAAGTGGTTACTTTGTCCTTTTTTGCCCCGTTTTGCTCAAAAAAAAACCGCGAAGTTATCGCGGTTTTTTCCATTGAGTTTGTACTAATCAATTAATAATCATCAAATAATTATTGGTGCTTAAAATGACCCTTCACTTTCGTTAACAATGACATCGTCACTGGTAGGTGCAACAGCATAAGGGATCTTTTTGTTTTCAATTGCACTAAATACTGTTAACACTGAATCCTTTTGTTCATCAGCATTTTTATACAGCCAATATTGGATATCAGGCAAACGAGGCAGACCATCCGTTTCATTTAAAATGCGCAGATCCGCATTTTGCATTTCCATCGGTCGCGCTGTCACGCCGACTTCTGCATTTACAGCCGCTCTGACAGCAGGAAGTGATGCTGCTTCATACGCAATATGCCATGCAAGCCCCGCATTATCTAAAGCATCAGTACTCAGTTTGCGGTATGGGTTTGTTTCATCCATAACTACTAATGGAATCGGCTCATTAGCGCGCAACTGGAAATCAGGGGCACTGTGCCATAACACCGGTACTGTTCTTAATGCTGTTTTTGGATGATGGCTAATACGCGCCGTCGTCAAAGCTAAATCAATCTCATGATTATCTAGCATCGACTCAATAAATTGTGCGCGTTTGATCCTGACTTCAACAGCAAGACGCGGGAAAATAGACGCAATACGGTTGAGTAAAAATGGGAGTAAGATATCAACCGTATCATCGGATGCACCTATTCTCAATTCACCTTCAGCGTCGTTATACGTCAATGATGCTGTTGCGTCATCATTTGCACGCAAAATTTGTCTTGCGTAGCCGAGTAATTGTAAACCATGTGCGGTGAGTAATTTATTCCTCCCGTGGCGAGCAAATAACTCACGACCGACTAATTGTTCTAAGCGTTGCATTTGCTGACTGACAGCAGACTGGGTTCGACATACTGCAGCAGCAGCGGCAGCAAATGTATTTAGATCGGCAACTGCGACAAATGTCCTCAGTAGGTCCAGATCAAGGTTCATTATTGGACGATTGGAATTTATCATCTTTAATTCTCTTATATAATTTTATGTTACCTGGTGTTCCTGCTCTCCTCCTTGAGATCAGCTTGTTTAATTACTGAAATAACTTGCTTGATGTTTATCTAATCCTTAGACTCACATTTATTACACTTTATCCGAGTGGGACAATCTTAAAATGAACGTTCCACCGAACGACAAAGAAGCATGTTAACCAATCGATTTAATTTAAATCGTAAAAACAACCTTCTTATTTGCCGTCCTCTAAATACTAACATATTTAATGTAATTGCAATTATTTTAATGTAAATGCCTTTAAACATGTACTCACGCCCTAACTCAAACGTTTATTTTTCAGTTAGTTATAGTTTTATCATTCATTTTTATTCATTATTTTCTCACTAGAACAATCAATATTACTAACAAAAAGAGCTAATTTCTGTTGAAATTCCACGGAAATTTATGAATTTTTATTTCTATACATCCAATTTCGTCATCAATCTTACAATTTGATACAATCTTTTTGTTTCTAGCCATTATTTGCCCATAATTTCTATTTTTTCCTCCAAAACAGCCAGAATTGACAACAGATAACTTCAAATTAATTAATATTATTGGCATCTACATTCAACTTAAGTGGCATGTTTAGTTATCAACAGTCACATCACAGCATAAACCAACCTTTTTCACCAAAAATTATCTCCTATCTTCAAAAGCTTCCGTGGTAAGAGTAGAGTAGTAACAGATAAGCCGGAATCCCCCTACTTAAGTCTTCCCAAATAGGGTAATGAGAGAACGAATGAATAACATTAAAAAATCTAACAAGCTTGATAATGTCTGTTACGACATTCGCGGGCCTGTATTAAAAGAAGCAAAGCGCTTAGAAGAAGAAGGTAACAAAGTCCTCAAGCTAAATATCGGTAATCCGGCACCGTTTGGCTTCGAAGCCCCAGATGAAATTCTGGTCGATGTATTGCGTAATCTACCGAGCTCGCAAGGTTATTGTGATTCAAAAGGATTATATTCCGCACGTAAAGCCATTGTTCAGCACTATCAGGCTCGCAATATTCGTGAAATGACGGTTGAAGACGTTTATATTGGTAATGGTGTTTCTGAACTGATTGTGCAAGCAATGCAAGCGCTGCTCAATAATGGTGATGAGATGCTAGTACCTGCCCCTGATTACCCGTTGTGGACTGCGGCAGTTTCTTTATCCGGTGGTAATGCAGTTCATTATATGTGTGATGAACAGCAAGGTTGGATGCCTGATATTGATGATATTCGTAAAAAAGTTACGCCTCGCACTCGCGGAATTGTCATCATTAACCCAAATAACCCAACCGGCGCGGTTTACAGTAAAGAGTTATTGTTAGAAATCGTTGAGCTTGCACGCCAACACAACCTTATTATTTTTGCCGATGAGATTTACGATAAAATCCTGTATGACGGTGCCGTGCATCACTCAATTGCGGCATTAGCGCCAGATTTACTGACCGTCACTTTTAACGGATTGTCAAAAACCTATCGTGTGGCAGGTTTCCGCCAAGGTTGGATGGTATTAAACGGGCCGAAACAACAAGCTAAGAGCTATATTGAAGGTCTCGAAATGTTAGCATCAATGCGCCTGTGTGCTAACGTTCCTATGCAGCATGCTATCCAAACAGCACTCGGCGGCTATCAAAGCATCAGCGAATTTATTCAACCCGGTGGTAGGTTATATGAGCAACGTGAACGTGCTTGGCAACTAATTAACCAAATCCCAGGGGTTTCTTGTGTAAAACCACAAGGCGCGCTGTATATGTTCCCTAAAATCGATATTAAGCGTTTCAATATCCATGATGACCAGAAAATGATCCTTGATTTATTACTACAAGAAAAAGTGCTTCTTGTACAAGGTACTGCATTTAACTGGCCAGAGCCGGATCACTTCCGCATCGTGACCCTGCCTTATGCAGATGATCTTGAAATGGCAATTAATAAATTTGGTCGTTTTATCGAAAATTATCGCCAATAATGCTTCATTAATCGTTAAGACAGAAACACTCCCTCAAAAAAGGGAGTGTTTTTTATGAATCGTCTGTTACGGCTTAACATTTATTACTTTTCCAATTTAAGCTAGAAAATAAAAAAGCCCTGCTGTCTTATTGAGACAATAGAGCTAAGCATTCAGCAAACACAATAGACGGCCTATCACCTCTTTATTGAACAACGTTTTGTTAATACTCTTAAAAAGATGATTCAGACTTATTTATTATCGTTTATCAATAATCATATAATAGAAATAAAATAAACTGCTGCTAAAAAGAATAGCAATAATATAATTGGAAAGTATTTCATATTATCCCCTACCATTATTTATTAAGAATGTTATTCCTGATTATAGATTTTTATCACCGCAGATCAAACAATAATTAAAAACAAATAAAACAACAATAAAAGAGCATCATAAACAGACGTTCTATAAAAGTATATTGGCCTAATAAAATTAAAGCTACTATCTTATTATGATAGCATTATCACGTCTCTTTTAAATTAGCTTTACTAGGCTCTTAGTAGTTTAGTTTTGCAACCACTTGAGTGAGAAAATGCAATATACATGGTTCTTGCATCACCATTAACACCAACAATAACTGTTGGGTCATCATCTTCAGTAATAGAACAGTAAAAATTATTTTTTGTAATAAATCTTTCTCCTCGCTCTGTTATTATTTCTAGTCGCCAATAATCTTCATAGCCAGAATACTCAAATGAACCTGCTTTTTTTATAATCTTCCCATGCTCAATATTATAAAGTGTCATATCTGTTGGCTTACCATGAGCGGCCGTATGATGTAATCTGACATATTTTAATTTTTCATGCCAAAAATTTTCAAATGTAATAAACCCCAAATTCCAAGGCATAAACCCTCCATATAGTTTCTCATGCTATCAATAGAAATAAATTTAATTAATGCTGTTTTACAGTAGATATAAAATAAATGAATGATTAGCGATATAAAACCGCTTAAATTATTAATTTACTTCTATTTTAATTTCCTTAACCTTTGACAAACCAATATCTATTTTAAATAGACTATAATATAATCATTTCTTTGCCCATTTAATGAGGTTTTATGAGCTACTTTTTTGCCCACCTTGCACGAATGAAACTCATCTATCGCTGGCCGCTAATGCGTAATGTCCGTACTGAGAATGTCTCAGAGCATAGCTTACAAGTTGCCATGGTCGCTCACGCGCTGGCGATTATCAAAAACCGCAAATTCGGTGGTCACGTTAACGCTGAACGCATTGCTTTATTAGCAATGTACCATGATGCCAGTGAAGTGATTACGGGTGACCTTCCCACCCCGATTAAGTATCACAATTCACAGATTGCGCATGAATATAAAAAGATAGAACAATTTGCCCAGCAAAAATTGCTAGATATGCTTCCAGAAGAGCTACAAGAGGATTTCAAGCCACTTCTCATTGAAGAGTTGCAATCGGATGAAGAGCACAGCATTGTTAAACAGGCTGACTCGCTGTGCGCTTATTTAAAATGTTTAGAAGAGTTATCTGCCGGAAATAGTGAATTTAAATTAGCCAAAAAACGCCTTGAAAAAATCCTTGCTGAGCGACAAAGCCCCGAGATGGATTATTTTATCGAGATTTTTGTACCTGGTTTTAAACTATCTCTTGATGAAATTAGCCATTAATCTTCAAAACTGGAATGGTACTTTTCATTCCAGTTTAATCAATAACACTCACTCTCATTCTTTTAATACTGTCGGGAAATCGATATTCAGTCGTCTTGAATCACCATTAATACCTAATATAACTTTTCCATGATCACTCTCTATGAGAACAATAGAAATTGTTTTTTGTTTGCTATTTTTTTGCCACTTTTAATCATGTATTTTACAGGCCAATTATCATAAGCGTTAATCTGAAGTCGGCTTAAGCCGATCTCAAGTTATTTAAGCTATTAACGGTTACGTTTTTTAATGAATACAAAAAGAAGTAGAAGCCCTCTGATAAAGGGCTTCATTCTCATTAGAAAGGAAAAAGAATAGGTACTAATAATACGCTTATAATCATCACGATGATGGTAAATGGCACACCAATTTTGACAAAATCACCAAACTTATAGCCCCCAGGGCCTAGCACTAATGTGTTCACTGGTGACGAGACTGGCGTCATAAATGCCGCAGAAGCTGCAATCCCAACAATCATCGCAAACGGTAATGGTGAAACCTCCATCTGACGTGCCGCAGCAATCGCGATAGGCGCCATTAAAACGGCCGTAGCGGTATTAGAAATAAATAAACCTATTGTGGCACAAAGTATAAATAGACATAGCAGCATGACATGTGGCCCCAAATTACCCGCGACTTCCATGAGGGCATCAACCGCCAATGAGATCCCGCCCGTTTTTTGAAGCGCCAATGCAAACGGCATCATCCCAACAATCAGAATGATACTGGGCCAGTGAATAGACTTATAGGCGCTCTCCATATCAATGCAACGGAATTTCCCCATTAATAAACACGCAATCAACGCTGCAACAAAGTTAGGAATTTCATTTGTTACCATCATAGCGACCATCAATGCCAGACAAAACAGCGCATGGGGAGCTTGTGAGGCGGCTGGAGCGACTGCCTCTACTTCAGCAGCAAGGTTTAACACAATAAAATTGCGCGGTTTTGTCGACAAAATGCGGATCAGTTTCCAATCCCCAATGACCAAGAGAATATCACCGAGCCTCAATGGTTCATCAACTAATTTACCATCCATGGCCTTGCCATCTCTGCGGATCCCCACAACATTCAGGCCATAACGAGTACGAAACTTAATATCGCGAAGACTTTTACCCAATAATTCAGAATCTGGGTTCATAGACACTTCCGCCATACCAACATCTCGAGATTGATCAGAAAAATAGTCACCGCGTAAAATCATCGGTTCCAGTTTCTGTTCAAAACAGAATTGGCGTAACTCATCATCACTGACAGAAATATCTACCAGCAATACATCTTGCTCTCTAAGTTCTGTTCCCCCTGTTGCACTGACCATAACACGGCGAAATTTCCGCCAGCGCTCAATGCCTACCACGTTAGCTTCATAGCGAGAGCGTAAATGCAATTCATCAAGGGAATGACCAATTAATGGCGAGCCTTTACGGATGGCAAGACGGCGCGCTCTACCGGTTAATTTATAGTCACGAATGAGGTCACGAAAGGTACGTTGATAACGTTCGGGGAGCTTATCGGGTTCACTACTTCCTAACCAGCGGCGGGCAACCCACATATAGGCGATACCCGCCAATAAAATCACAATACCAATTGGTGTAATGGAGAAGAATTGAAACCCTTTGATGCCTTCCCTGACCAATTCACTATTGACCACCATGTTCGGTGGTGTCGCAACTAATGTCATCATGCCACTAATTAAGCCCGCAAAGCCTAATGGCATCATCATGCGACCTGGAGAGATTTTCATGCGGGCGGCAACACTCAGTACAACAGGGATGAAAATAGCAACCACCCCTGTAGAACTCATAAAAGCGCCTAGCCCAGCAACCGTTAGCATTAAAAATACTAACATCTTGCTTTCACTACTACCTGCAACACGAACCAGCCAATCGCCCATTTGATAGGCGATCCCTGTTCGAACCAAGCCATCACCAATCACAAATAACGCCGCTATCAATAATACGTTAGGATCGGCGAAACCCGCAGTGGCTTGCTCTAAAGTTAAAGTATCACTTAGAACAAATGCAACGATAACCAATAACGCGACCACATCCATCCGAATTTTGTTTGTGGTAAACAGTACGATAGCTATCAGTAGCAGGGTTAACACCCACAGCAATTCTCCGTTCAAAGCATCCCCTTTCGACGAAAAAAACAGTGCTAATCAATTCCTTTAGTTAACCATGTTTAGCGGAGAATTTCTTTGATTAATTCGGTATTAAACATTTTTTGATACAGATAGTGTGAAAACACCATTTTTGTCTGGGCCAGATACCGAAATTTGCGTTAATGAACTGATTATTGCATGAATTTGTTCTCTTCTTGGCATACTCTCTGGGGCATGAACAGCGACCACTTGGCAGCCTGCATCAAGGGCTGAGTGAATGCCTGCTTGTGCATCTTCAAATGCAATACACGCTTGTGGATCTAAATTTAGGCATTTTGCCCCTAATAGGAAAGGTTCAGGATCAGGCTTACCTTTTGTCACTTTTTCAAATGTGACCCAATGTTTGGGTTCGGGTAATCCTGCTGCTTGTTGACGACCATGCGCTATCGGTACGGTTCCTGAGGTTACGATAGCCCAAGGCACCCCTAATTCCTCTAAACGGGTGAGCAGTGCAACGGCGCCTGATAACGCAATAACACCTTCAGTGTCGGAAGCTTCCATTTCTTCTAACCAGCGAAAACGAGCATTAATTTCGTCTTCACTGGCATCAGGCATAAAGTGGCGTAAACTGGTTAGCGCAGGTTTCCCATGGATAAAACGAATGATTTCTTCTGGCGCTACCCCTATCTCTTTACCAAATAAGCACCAGCAGCGCTCAACAACAGCTAATGAATCGACAAGTGTACCATCAAGATCAAATAGTAAACCTTTTGCTTTTAACTCCACTTTTACCCCTTACAAACGCATTATGCGTTAATAATTTGACTAATCTCTACCGCAGATAGGTGGTATTGGCGAGGACATGCACGCCAGATCCCCAGCATCCGCACATATTTATCCCACATTGGTGTTTGTGAGTTGAAACCATGAGTTCCGCTATCGAAATGCGTATAGCGACCTTCCGTATTAACCATAAAGCGAACATAACTCAAATAACGCGCCTCTGTTGCTGCATCAAAACCTAAAAATTGTACTCGACGCGCGTCAATGCCTTGTGGGTCACTCATATTGCCATATGAGACCTGTAAAGCATGATACATTTCCATAATATCAATGACGGTACGGCAAGTGCTTTCACTTAATTCACCAAAATCTCTATCAAGCTCACGCATTTGCAAACCAAAACCCCGCTCTACAATCGTTTGTAGACGGCGATAACGATCCGCATTTTCAGGATCGAGCATAGTCATCATTTTATATTGGTTAGATAAAATTAGGCGTTGTGCGTTGGTCATTTCCATCATGCTTCTCCTCGGAAAATTTTTAGCTCATCTTCGCATTCAAATTTCATGATGGACAGTGAAAACATCACTTTTATTGATCTAGACAGGCTTTTTGCGTTACTTGTTGTTAAATCGGACTTTTAATTTAAATATCGTCCATAAATGACTTATCTAATTGCTTAAATGCTCGTTGTAACAATTGTGCTAATGCCAAGTAATCAGGCTGCCCTTCTACAGGTGCCATCGCAATCCCTGCTTGTACAAATTTTTCTCGAATTTCGTAGAACCAACTCAACAAACTGGCGGGAAGTGGAGTTGATGCTCTTTTACCAAGCCACCACAAACCCTGCATCGGTAAACTGCAAGCAAATAGTGCTGTTGCAACCGCAGGACCGAGGTCTCCCCCTAGTGCGATTTGCCAAGTCAGTGTAAAGATAGCAATAGGCGGCATATAGCGAATACCAAACCGAGTCGCCTTGATCATGCGCAATTCAGGGAAGATAGGGGTTAACTTTTTCTCCATAGGAAACGTTTTTAGGTACAGGTTCCCCAACCTAAATCGTTTAAAAAAACCCGATGGTGAGTTTTGTAATGTACTCATACATTCCTTCCTATGACTCGCAAACCTATATAAAGAAATAACACATTTAATACTTACCTTACGCCATTTTAACAGCAATGCCTATGAATAAGCACAAATAGATAATTTTCAATTATTGCCGCACTAATCTGATCATTTTTGGCGAAATCAGCTATCCTGATTGATAGGTAAATTTGCATAAAATGCGTATTTTTTACGGTGCTTATGATTTTAATCAATCAAACCGGCCATTTCTAAAAAAAACATACAAAATATAAAATAATTTTAGTAGAATTGGCCGCATTTAGCATCGCTGTAGAAGTCTGTTAATTTATGCTTGGTTTCAATTGTTCTACAGCTTTGATATATATTGGGGTTTTTGCGTGTTATTTCAACGCCAGTCATTAAGTTCACTCATCATGCGCTTAATGCAATTAAAAACACGGCTTTTTTAACCCTTTATTAGGCACCGATACATGTAGTTTTGACATTATCATTGATATCAATCATGAAATATCAGGTGTCAAATGCGCTAGTCTCTAGCGATACCATACTTTTTACAAAGTCTTTTTATGCTTTTGCAACTTAAAGGCTTCACAACAACAATTAACGATAGGTATTTCCATGTCAAGTAAGCTGGTACTGGTACTAAACTGCGGTAGCTCCTCACTGAAATTCGCCATCATCGATCCAACCAATGGCGATGAATATTTATCTGGATTAGCTGAATGCTTTAATCTGCCTGAAGCTCGTATTAAGTGGAAAATGGACGGCGCTAAGCATGAAGCTGAATTAGGTGCAGGCGCGGCACACAGTGAAGCACTGAATTTCATTGTTAACACTATTCTTGCAGCAAAACCTGAGTTGTCTGCTCAAATTTCTTCTATTGGTCACCGTATTGTTCATGGTGGCGAGAAATTCACCTCATCTGTTTTGATCAATGACGACGTCGTTGAAGGCATTAAAGCAGCAGTGCCATTTGCACCTTTGCATAATCCAGCTCACTTGATTGGTATCGAGGAAGCGAGAAAGGCATTCCCTCATTTAGTACACAAAAACGTAGCGGTTTTCGACACTGCGTTCCATCAAACTATGCCTGAAGAAGCTTACCTATATGCACTACCATATGAATTATATGAAGAGCATGGTATCCGTCGTTATGGCGCTCACGGAACTAGCCACTACTATGTCTCCCGTGAAGCGGCGAAAAAATTGAATAAACCGGTTGAAGAGCTTAACGTTATTACCTGCCATTTAGGTAATGGTGGCTCGGTGACGGCGGTTGTTAACGGTCAATGTGTTGACACCTCTATGGGTCTGACACCATTAGAAGGCTTAGTCATGGGAACGCGTAGTGGTGATATCGACCCTGCGATCATTTTCCATCTACATGACTCACTCGGCATGAGCGTTGAGCAGATCAACAAGTTGCTAACAAAAGAGTCTGGCCTTCTCGGCTTAACCGGTGTGACTAGTGACTGCCGTTATGTTGAAGATAACTATGCAACCAAAGCCGACGCTAAACGCGCTATGGACGTTTTCTGCCATCGCTTAGCGAAATATGTCGGTGCATACTGTGCATTGATGGAAGGCCGTCTTGATGCCATTATCTTTACTGGCGGTATCGGCGAAAACTCTGCGCAAGTACGTGAGTTAACGCTGAAGAAACTGGCTCTACTTGGCTTCGAGTGCGACCATGAGCGCAACTTAGCTGCACGTTTCGGTAAAGAAGGCTTAATCACCACAGATAACAGCCGCCCAGCGCTGGTTATCCCAACTAACGAAGAGTTAGTGATTGCTCAAGATTCAGCACGCTTAACCGCTTAAGATTCTCTACCGCCAGCCTAACCCGCTGGCGGTACTACTTTATGATACTGTTTTATTAGAGTAACCGATTAAAGAGGTTCCCGTGTCTCGTACAATTATGTTAATTCCTACCGGCACTAGCGTTGGTTTGACCAGCGTCAGCTTAGGTGTCGTTCGTTCAATGGAACAAAAAGGTGTCCAGTTGAGCGTATTTAAACCTATCGCTCAGCCACGTATTTCCGGTAGTAAAGATCAAACCACTGAAGTTTTACGCTCTCATTCAAGTCTCACCACTATCGTCGAACCATTAAAAATGGAATATGTAGAGTCACTACTGACCTCTTCAAAAAAAGACGTGCTTATGGAAGAGATTGTTGCCCGTTATCATGAGCAAACTAAAAATGCTGAAGTGGTATTAATCGAAGGTTTAGTGCCAACGCGTAAGCACTCTTTTGCACAGTCTCTGAACTATGACATCGCAAAAACCTTAGGTGCAGAAATTGTGTTTGTCACCGCACCGGGTAACAGCAATATAACTCAAATGAAAGAGCGCCTTGAGTTAGTACGTAACGAATTCGGCGGCCAACGCAATAAAAATATTATCGGGGTTATCGTCAATAAAGTGAATGCCCCTGTTGATGAGCAAGGTCGTACTCGCCCTGACCTCTCTGAAATCTTTGATGATTCGACCAAAGCAACCATTGCGAATATCACAGCAAAAGATTTAGAGTGCCTAAGTCTACCGGTTCTAGCATCAATCCCTTGGAACTTTGACCTGATTGCAACGCGTGCCATCGACATGGCAAGACACTTGAATGCCGACGTTGTTAATGAAGGTGAAATCAATACTCGCCGCGTGAAATCAGTGACTTTTTGTGCTCGTAGTATTCCTCATATGCTTGAGCATTTCCGCCCGGGTTCACTCTTAGTGACTTCGGCAGACCGCCCAGATGTATTAGTTTCTGCGTCTCTTGCGGCAATGAATGGCGTTGAAATTGGTGCAATCCTGCTAACTGGCGGCTACCAAATCGACGAGCCTATTCGCCAACTTTGTGAACAAGCTTTTGAAACAGGTCTACCTGTATTTATGGTGAAAAGCAATACATGGCAAACTTCACTGAATCTACAAAGTTTCAGCTTAGAAGTGCCTGCGGATGACCATGAACGTATTGAAAAAATTCAAAACTACGTTGCTCATCATATTAGCAGTGAATGGATTGAATCACTCGTGGCTGATTCTGAGCGTCCTAACCGCCTATCACCACCTGCTTTCCGTTATCAATTAACTGAACTAGCACGTAAAGCCGGTAAGCGTATTGTTTTACCAGAAGGTGATGAGCCACGTACGGTTAAGGCTGCCTCTATCTGTGCAGAGCGTGGTATTGCAACTTGCGTACTGTTAGGTAATCCAGAAGATATTCGCCGTGTCGCTGCTGCGCAAGGTATTGAGCTTGGTACAGGCATCGAAATCGTTGATCCTGTGAAGGTACGCGAAGATTATGTTGCTCGCCTAGTTGAGCTACGCAAAAACAAAGGCATGACCGAAGTTGTTGCTCGTGAGCAACTTGAAGACAATGTTGTTTTGGGTACATTAATGCTCGAAAAAGGTGAAGTTGATGGTCTCGTATCCGGTGCCGTCCACACCACAGCAAATACTATCCGCCCACCTCTGCAATTGATCAAAACAGCGCCGGGTAGCTCATTAGTCTCTTCTGTCTTCTTTATGCTACTCCCTGAGCAAGTCTTCGTTTATGGTGACTGTGCGATCAACCCAGACCCAACCGCAGAGCAACTGTCAGAGATTGCTATCCAATCAGCAGATTCCGCGAAAGCCTTTGGTATCGAACCTCGTGTTGCAATGATCTCCTACTCTACTGGTAATTCAGGTGCAGGAAGCGACGTTGAGAAAGTGCGTGAAGCGACTCGTTTAGCACAAGAAAAACGTCCAGACTTAATGATTGATGGTCCATTGCAGTATGATGCGGCTGTGATGGCAGATGTCGCGAAATCGAAAGCACCAAACTCACCTGTTGCAGGTAAAGCTACCGTGTTTATTTTCCCTGACTTGAACACGGGTAACACGACTTATAAAGCGGTTCAGCGTTCAGCCGACCTCGTTTCTATTGGTCCAATGCTGCAAGGTATGCGTAAACCGGTTAACGACCTATCACGTGGTGCATTGGTCGATGATATTGTTTACACCGTTGCTCTGACAGCGATCCAAGCCGTACAAAATGAAAATGCCTAATATAAATTATTAGCATTTTGTCTTAATTAAAAAGCCAACTGAACAAAAACGGTTGGCTTTGTTTTATCTAACAAAAATACGCGAGACGCTTTTCCTCATCTCCTCTTAACTGCTGAAAATTGCAAGATTAATTACCATTAATAGTAATAATAAAGAAACATTTAAAATATAATTAAGCGCGGAGATGAGCATGCTAGATGCTTTTAAATATTCAGTAAAATTTGAGCAAGTTGATATTATCAACCATTTTAAAAACACCTCAAAAAATAATTTTTCTAAAAAAATAATTGGGGTAGATAATATGAAAAGTTTACAAGATGGGATCTGTTATGGGCTAACTAACTCTTTTTTATATTATGCTCATGCAAACCAAGAAGAGATCTATGTCACTGAGACATATAACGCTTATAAAAACATAAAAAAATAAAGTTGGTTGATTTTTTAAAAGACACCTATCATTATAAAGCCTTTAAAAAACATAGTGAAGCCTTGTTAAATCAGAATTTCAATAAAGCTAGGAACATTCAAAATCATCATCACATGATTTATTTTTTAAGAGATATACTGAATAAATTCAATAAAATAAAAAAAGAATATAATGAAGATGACTGTGATTACATAAATAGGTTATTTCAAAAAAACACGTTATCAATTAAAGAGGATGAAAAACATTTATATCTAGAGCTACACGAGTTTATCAATAAAGTTTACCATGATGCACTTAATCCTCCTCTTAAGTTAGAAAAAAACCGTTATAATAACTTAGTTAGTGATGTCTCTTCAAAATGTTTTCAGAATGAAAGCGAAATAGACTCACTGCGCTTTCCACTATTTTTCTCTTTAGTGAAAGATTATTATTTAGAGCTTACAAAAGAAAGATTAACACAGCTTGAAAATATACAAAATATACATTATGACTCAATTACATCTATTGATTTCGATATCACCTTTACATCCAAAGAATTAAAAGCACACATTGAAGATTGCTTAATAAAGAAAAAGGATATTATTGGTAACCTGTGCAGTCAAACGCACTCAATGGGAATTGTCGTTAAATATAGAAATGGTAAACCTATTTTTGAATTTTTCGAACCGAATAAAGGACTATTTAAAACAACCGATAAAAGTCATTTTTTTAACTTCTTAGATGCTCTGTTTAATGATAAGTCCTATAAGTTTGAAATGAGAGCCAAAACTGAAGAAAAAACTGTCAGTTTGTCTAGCTCACTGGCTGCAAATCAAACATTCAATTATATCCAAGCACCAAGAATAGATGAGCGCTTGGTAAACCAAGATGCAAAAGCATTAAGAATGAAAAGTAGCAAATTAAAACATCACAGAAAAACAATTTAACTTATGGGGTTATAAAACTAAAATATTAAAAACCATACCAGCAAATAACCACTACACCACCTATTAGAAATAACTAACTGATTGATAGGGCAAAAACACTGCCCTATCAACAATAGCATCTAAATCGCTTTTTGCTTTCTACACATCAATAACGATACGACCGTTGCAACAATAATATTTAACACAAATGCAGCGATACCGATATTCATAAATTCAAGCCCTTTGCCTAACCAAGGGAACAGTTGCGATAACGAAATGTGCTCAATATAAGTCACTGCAAGGAAAATGACCCCTGCGATAATACCAGCCATTGCCCCCGTCGCCGTCATAGGGTTATGTTTTCTAAAGCTCATCAATAACGCGGGAAAAAATTGTGCGACAATATTAACACCTAATAACATGATAGCCACTAATGTGTCGTTGCTGTGAAAAATAAAGTACAAACTCACTAACGCAACCAAAGGCACCATAAAACGCGCATAAATTCCTGATTGACGTTTCTCTTCACTCACATTTAATGCTTTTTGTACCACTCCCGCCAACATATTAGACGTCGTCAATAATAACATTGAACCAGGTACTAATGCCGTCAGCATACCCGCGGCACCAATAAGACCAACAATAAGCGGTGAAAATGTGGTTTTAGCGATCTCAAATAACGATAAATCCACCATTGAGCCATCAAGATGCGGTATTTGTAATATTGCAGCATAACCAACAAAGAACGCAAACAGCATAATCAAGCTGTATGCAGGAATGAGAATACTATTACGCTTTAATGACTTTTCATCTTTAGCTGTAAATACGGCGGCCATATAGTGCGGCCAGCAAAAATAAGCCACTACAGATAAAAAGATAGTTGAGATATACCACGGAATATTCAATCCCTGCTCAGAAAATGTCAGAAAGCCTGGGCTAGCCGTATCGATAGCACGGAACATATCGCCAAAACTACCGTAGTAATGCAAGGGAATATAAACACCGATAAAGACAACAACAATTAAGATCATCAAATCTTTTAATGCCGATGTCCATGCTGAACCATGAATACCTGAAATCATCACAAACAAGGTCACTGCAATGATGCCTATCCAAATCGCCATATCTGCGGGAATAGCACCATAAGAGGCTTGAGAAACAATAATACCAAGCCCTTTAAGCTGCAATACGAAAAGGGGTACCATCGCCACAATGGAAATTAGGCTAATCAATAGTGCTAAGCCTTGGCTTTGATATTTTGCCCCAAAAAAGTCAGAGATGGTTCTAATATCATTCTGCTTAGCAAATCGCCATACACGAGGATGCACCCAATATAGAAATATCCCCATAAAAGCGTTAACCGCCAATGTGTATAATATGGCAGGCCCTTTCCCATATGCCCAGCCACTCCCCCCTAAAAAAGTAAAGGTAGTATAAATTTCACCTGCACTGAGTAAAAAGACTAATAAAGCGCCATAACTACGTCCACCAACAGACCACCCTTCGTGATCCATGGTTTTACCTTTTTTCGACCTCAATGCAAGGTAGATACTCAATAGGAAAAACAGTGTAATGACAACTAAAGCGTAGCTCATTGTTTTTCCTTATTCTTTTTAGAGTCTAAAATATTAATTAGCAGCATAATTAAAGCGCTGATCACCACCCAAGCCACAATCCAAAACATTAAAAAAGGCAATCCCATAACAAAAGGCTCTACGCGATTGGCATAGTAAATACCCACAGTTAGAGCCAGTAGCGGGAAGATCACCAAAAAGTGATACCATTTCATACATTAATTCCTTCTTACTTAACCACCAGAAACCAAATGACGTGGCAAATGGCTGAGCATTTCAACTCCCTCTTCAGTGACTAGCAGCATGTCTTCAATCATAATGCTGCCAATGCCGATACCGTAATAAGGTGTTTCTAGGCTCATCACCATTCCCGGCTGAAACACATCAGTCGTCGCTGCACTCACAAAAGGGGCTTCTTCTAACCCGACAAATACGCCATCTCCATGCCCTAAGTGACCACGGTTATAGTGTGGTAAGCCAGAACAGCGAATTAATGCCATAGTTTCATTGAACACATCACTTAAACGTACCCCAGGAGCGACACGGTTGAGCATGTATTCATGGCCTTTATGTATGGTTTGATAAATCTCTTTAACTTTATCGTTAGCATTGCCAACAACAAAGGTTCTTGCAATATCAGCCCCATATCCCGCAACATCAACACCACAATCGAATTTAATAAGATCCCCTTCTTTCGCAGGCACATTTTCCGGTAGCATTTTTGGGGAGAAATCACTGCCGACTGAAATTAAATTGAAACGACTGTAGTTAGTTTCTGGAAACTCCATCACTTTAGCTTTAAAAGCTGCGGTTAATTCAGCGGAAGTACAACCCACTTTGATTAATTCGCTAGCAGCTTGAATACCCGCTTCTGTAATTTGAGCACTTTTTCTTAAGTGAGCGATTTCCCATTCACTCTTGATAACGCGCAATTCATTGAAGAGCGGAGCGGAATCCACTAGATTTAATTCTGGGATCACCTTGTCTAGCCACACTTTCCCCATATGGCTGATTTGACCCAATTCAATGGCGACAGGTTTACCATATACATCGGCTTCGGCCAGCGCATCTTTTAATAGCGTAAAGATAGTCTCAATCGGGCTATGAATAGGCCTTTGCTTAACAACTTTGCCATTATCAGGGTGATAAGGATCATCCACATCAACCCATATTGGGAATGTACGCACTTGTGCATTAGGCATTTCCAATTGCAAATTTGCAGCCTCAAATTCATTCATAATCACCAGCGATTTCACTGATGGGTCACGAAAAATTACCGCGATCGCCGAGCCTGTTTGCCTAAAGGTATACATGAAGAAACTAGCAAAACCGGTTAAGTGATAAAAATTATCTCCCACGGTAGCTACGAGGGCTTCAATCCCCTCTCGCTCCATAATCGCACGGGCTTTATTCGTGACATTTTGTAGGTGTTGTTGTTTTAAAGAAGATACATCTTTATGAATTGTCATTATTTATTCTCTCGGATGGTGCAACATGGTGACCAAGAATTAATTAGCAGGAAGGCATAATTCAGTGGGCATATAAATATATCAAATAGCCCACTTATTAATTATAACTAATAGTTATAATATAGTATCAGTAACACTATAGAATAGAAGACAGTATGAATTAAAGGGCTAAAGCATAGCCCTTATCAATTTAAGTCGTTAAGTTACGAATTATTTGCACACGAAATAGCTTTCTCAAACTCATTATTCCGTGTTAACCATAAAGAGAGCGCTTTTAAGGAGTCAGGGGTAAATTCATCACAACGAGCACTAATTTCGGCTGGCGTTAACCAATTCACCTCAACCACCTCAGACTCTTGCAATGCAAAAGGGCCATGGCTCACACAACTAAACAGACCGCCCCATATACGGCAGTTTTCGCCTTCATAATAAAATAAGCCATGTTCAGCAAACGGCACGCCTGCAATGCCTAATTCTTCTTCTGCTTCACGCTTAGCAGAATCTAAAATATTTTCACCTTGAGTCACCACTCCGCCAGCAGTCGCATCTAAGTAGCCCGGATAGAAATCTTTACTATCCGTTCGCCTTTGTACCAATATTTTGCCCATTCCATCATGGACAACAATGTAAGTAGCACGATGGCGCAAGTTCTCTGCTCGCATCTGGCTACGTGTGGCCTGAGCGATAACCTCATTGTTCTCATCAACAATGTCAACCCATTCAACCACTTCGGTTTGTTCTTCCATCCTTAAAACCTTTTTTTAACCTGTTAACACAGTTTTTATGCCATAGAACTATTGCCGAAATCGGTCAAGCAAACAGTCTGTAACAAGGTATGCTTTTCACGTTCCCCTTGCAAGTGATAGCACACAAATTTGAGTATTGATTTCATGTTGCAGGAGCTTTAATAATAGGCTATTTACAGCAACAACAAGCGAATTTTTAGGAAATACAATGCAGTCTCAGCAAATTTTCTGAGTAGCTGCTATAGTTAGCTCAGATAAGCTTTACACTGATTAGTCCAATTTTTCACAGGAGGCGATTATGCGGATACTTATTACCGGTGGTACCGGTTTAATTGGTACACCTCTCGTACAACGGCTTGTTGCTCGCTCTGATAAGGTAACAGTACTAAGCCGTTCCCCGCAGAAAGTCTACAGCCGCTTTTGTAAGGCTATCGAATGTTGGACTTCACTACAGGATAAGCAAGATCTCAATGATTTTGATGCTGTGATTAACCTTGCTGGGGAGCCTATCGCTGAAAAGCGCTGGAGTGATGAACAGAAAAAATTGTTGTGTGATAGCCGATGGAAAATTACTCAACGCTTAACTGAATTAATCGCCGCAAGTAAAACACCACCGCATACTTTTTTATCTGGCTCTGCGGTTGGTTATTATGGCGATCAAGGCCAAGCCGTTGTCACAGAATCAGAGCAGCCACACGATGAATTTACTCATCAACTCTGCCAACATTGGGAAGCCCTTGCTCAAAATGCGCAATCACCATCGACCCGCGTTTGTTTATTACGTACAGGCATTGTGATGTCATTAAACGGAGGTGCGCTCGCAAAAGTCCTTCCTATCTTTAAAATGGGGGCTGGTGGCCCAATTGGTCATGGCAAACAATTTATGCCATGGATACATATTAACGATATGGTCAATGCTATCTGTTTTTTGCTTGATAACCCAACTTTATCAGGCCCCTTTAATATGACAGCGCCTTATCCTGTCCATAATGACCAATTTGCCGCTATTTTAGGCGAGGTCATTAACCGCCCCGCTTTTGTTCGAACTCCCGCCTTTATGATTAAGGCCATTTTGGGTGAAGCAGCGACGTTAGTGCTTGGTGGGCAGCAAGCTATCCCAAAACGCTTGGAAGAGGCGGGTTTTCAATTTGAATATATTGAGTTAAAAATCGCCTTAGAAGATTTATTTAAAACGCGTGATAGTTCAACGAGCTAGTTTGAGCAGGCTACTGACCATTCAATGCGTCATGGTCAGTAGATTAAGTGACTGCTCCCCGCCCTGTCGGGCGAGGCTTCCCACTTCTTAGGCCGCAACCGTCTGTGTGACGGATTTACGCTGGCCTCCATGGGCAGAAACGACGAGTCCCGCCGCTTGTAATTCCAGTATGCCCTTGCGTTCGATGTTGATCGCCGCATTGATATCACGGTCATGTTCAACTCCACACTCTGGACACTGCCATATGCGCTTATGTAATGGCATTTCCGGCATCTTGTGACCGCAACAATGGCAGGTTTTCGAACTGGCGAACCATTGATCCAGTTTCACCAGATGCACGCCTTTCTCTGCGGCTTTGTATTCCAGTTTTGTGATGAATCCAGACCATCCCGCATCGCCTATCGCACGCGCCAGATGGTGGTTTTTCATCATATTTGCCGCTTTCAGCGTCTCGACAATTACCGCTTGGTTTTCGTCAACAATTGCACGAGATAACTTGTGCTGAAAATCGGCACGGGCATTGGCTACCCGTTCGTGAACGGATGCAAGTTGTATTCTGGCTTTGCGTCTGTTTGCGCTCCCTTTTTTCTTCCGGGAGAGGGCTTTCTGCTTCCGGCGCAGGTTGTGGCTGGCGTTGATAAGGTGGCGTGGATTGGCAATTTTATTACCGTCGGATTTGATGGCAAAATGCGTCAGCCCCATATCCAGCCCCGTCACGTTTGATATCAGTGCCGGCTTCTCTGGCGCTTCCATTCCGTCGTCACAGAGTAGCGAGGCGTAGTATTTCCCAGTTGTGCTGCGGCTCAGGGTGATACTTTTCAGCATTCCCGTAATTTCACGATGTAAACGCGCTTCAATTGGTGCAATTTTAGGGATTTTTATCGCGCCATCAAGGACTTTGATTCCAACACAATGATAGCTGGATTGTTTACCATGCTTACTTTTAAACGTCGGGAAACGAGCTTTCAGTTTCGGATTGAAAAAGTTGGAAAAAGCCACGTCGAGATTAATCACCGCCTGCTGTAACGCTATGGAATCATACTCTTTAAGCCATGCGTATTTACGGGATTTCTTCGCCACTGCAAGCAGTGGCTTGAGGTCTTTACGCGGGTTTAAATTTACGCCGTGCCGCTGGTAAGCCTGTTTTTTAATGTGAAGAGATTTGTTGTACGCGAAACGAACCGCCCCAAACTGAGCATTGAGGTATTCAGCCTGTTCTGGTGTCGGGTAGATGCGTACTTTTGTTGCTCTTAACATAATCAGTGCTCATTGATATAATGTTTTTATTTTAACATGTTAGGTGAATATATCAATTGAGTAATCATGATGATTTACTGGCGGGATTCCTCCGAAAGCGGCACAGTGTCAGTAAACTGGTCGTGCATCTGATCTTTACGACGAAGTACCGACGTAAGCTATTTGACGGACTGATGATCGCTCAACTGCGTGAGGCTTTTGGCTCCGCTGCGGCAAAACTTGAATGCGAAATTATTGAGATGGACGGAGAGCCTGACCATGTGCATCTGCTGGTTGCTTACCCGCCAAAACTGGCGGTCAGTGTGATGGTAAACAATCTGAAATCAGTATCGTCGCGCCTGCTGCGCCAGCAAAACACACATTTACGGATGCAAAGTAAAACGGGGCTTTTGTGGTCGAGATCATACTTTGTCTGTAGCACCGGAGGGGCAACAATTGAAACGCTCAGAGCCTACGTTCAGAGTCAGTCAACGCCTGATTGATCTTTAAAGCCCTGCGGACTTTTCGCCTTATATCCCCGCCCGCATTGGGCGAGGGTTTACGGCGGATTTTGCTAAACGGCGACAATTTATAACTGGCAATCGAATAAAACTACTTCCCTCCCTGCCAGCGGGTAAATAAATCTTGGTCTAATTCAATATCAAATTGATCGAGGATTCGGTTCACTGTTTGGTCAACAATATCTTGAATGGATTTAGGCTGATGATAAAAGGCTGGCATTGGAGGCATAATGACCGCTCCCATTTCAGCCGCTTGCACCAGTAACTTTAAATGCCCTAAATGCAGCGGTGTTTCACGTACCCCTAGAACGAGTTTTTTACCTTCTTTCAAGACCACATCGGCAGCACGAGTGACTAATGTATCGGTATAGCTGTGTACAATGCCAGAAAGTGTTTTCATGGTGCATGGCATAATCACCATACCCGTTGTACGAAAGGAGCCGGAAGAAATAGCCGCGGCGATATCGCGGCTATCATAATGATGATCAGCTAATTGCTGAACCTCTTTGACACTATAATGTGTTTCTAATGATAAGGTTTGACGGGCCGCTGCGCTCATCACTAAATGGGTTTCCACATTCTTAACAGGTTTTAGCACCTCTAATAACCTAACGCCATAGATTGCGCCACTTGCTCCTGTTAACCCAATGATTAGCTTCTTCATTCTGCTCCCCGCACGATTCGATATCACCAACAACCATAGTAGCAATTATCGCAATGAAAAGCCCTTAAATCTATCAACCACAATCCCAGTTATAGACCACTTTGCTGAAATCTTTATTTTTTAAATCTTCAGGATGAATAAAAAAGTTACCGACGCCAATATCGCCCCATAAAATGCCAGTTTCATAATCACTGTCGATTTGCAGTAACAATACATAGTCCTGAATTTCTTTACGATACTCTCTAGGATCGGTTTGAGTAAAGAAAGGATAGCCGCCAATACGATGACCGTTCGACGCAAAGTGTTCATTGTAGGGTTCTAGCCATTCATCGTAAAAATCCTCGCCTTCAAACTGATCTTCGTAATCATACAGATCATCAACATCTAAAATTTTGCGGCCAAACTGAAAGTCGTTCGAGCTGATATATTGTGTCGCGGGTGTGAATTCGAGACTAAACTGCCCTTCTATTGGTGAGTAATACTCATCTTCATAAGCGGCTTCAATGGTGGAGAAGTCTTGTTGGAGTTTTGCGTTATCTTCAATAACACTCTCCCAATAGATGACGCGAAAACCGTTTTGGGTTTGTAGATCATCAAAATCCGCACCATACAAATCATCACCGCCGATAAAAAACTGCAATAATCCAGTTGTTGGATAGTTTTCAAGTGGCGGCATTTGTGCGAAATTAATTTGTGCCAATAGTTTTAAAGGAATGCCATCACTATCGACAGGAAAATCTGAGCCTAAAGGCAAATAAGGCATGCCACCAATACGACTTTCCCACAAAATCGGCTGTTCAACAGGCGTGAGTTGCATCTCTATGGTTGGTTTAGCTGTGGCCGTGATTTTATCAACAAAAGGCTTTAAGTTATCGGGTAAGGCTGTTAGGTCAATCATGAGAACTCCAGATGGTATAGAAATATTAGGCAAATCTAATAAAGCAAATCAACAAACAGTAATTTATGAGGTTCTGAAAGTTTTTGGTAGGAAAAAATGATTCATGAACCTAGATATTAAAATTTTTAGTGGTGACAAGCAGCTTGTTCCTAAAAATGATAATGTAGAAGTAACTTTAAATGATGAGAGAAGATATTCATCAATTTTTTTCACTGTTAACAATATAATTTCTATATTGAAAAATTATAAGGAAACGGGAAAGTGCTGCCATGGTTTATATTTTTGAGCTTCTGATATAATTATTGTGGAAGTATTAACAAAAGATGTTATCAACAAAACCATTATAGGCTTAATTAACTGTGGTGAATTCTATTCTTGTTTTTCACTATTAAAGTATTAAATAATTTATAATATATGGCTGCAAAGAATTTTATCATCTTTCGGACTTATTAATAATTGTTTTATAATTCCCTTTCAATTGTAAACGTCTGGGGATTATTGACATTATACCTATAATAATACGTTTGGTCGTCGGTTAAGCAAAACCAAGACTGTAGATAACGAAATTGCAACTGTAAACTCGCGATTTCCACAACATAGCCCGAAAGCGATGGCATGGCACTACTTACGGCCGGAGACCAAATAGTGGAAGAAACATCGGTGTATGCAGATAGGATGGTAACCTATGATTCGGATATTCAGTGGCTCTACCAGCCGGAACACATCACGCCTACCGCGCGTTATCAGAGTGGCAAACCGCACTATATCACCGCCGACCATCAAGGAATGCTACGGGAGATATTTATCGAAGCGGGTCAGGCGAGCTGCGCTGGCTGGTTGAATACGTGGGGCACATCCAGTTTTGGCGGTTACAAGACAAGTCAGCAGATAATGACCCCAATTATACCCAGTGTCATTTTCGTTTTGCAGGCCTGTACGAAGATAGTGAGCCCAGCTTGTATTATCACCGCTTTCGGTACTAGAGGATAAGGGTACCGGGCAATATCGCTGCCCTGACCCAATAGGGCGACTGGGTAGGTTCAATCCGTATAGGTATGAGCATAATCCGACAGGGTTTATTGATCCGTTTGGGTTGAGTGGCACTTCAAAACTTGATGACGCTTCAGGGGAAAATAAAGCCCGATTCTTGGTTGACTCGAAAGGTCACATTTTAGATTTAGATTATTTTAGAAATTTAAAATTTGATGGTCAGGTAATTAGTCGTAATAAGTTACCAACTATGGGAGAACCAGGTACTTACTCTAAAACTACGGGAGGTCATGTAATTGTTTTTGACCCTGATGGGCGAAGGATGGCTAATATATCTAAAGAAAGAATTAAAAAATACCTGATGAAATAAAAAAATTATTGGAGTAAAAATGAAAAAATATCCGAGCATAGTATCTAATGATCTCATTGCTATATTTCCTACACCTTTTCCACTTGATTATAGTTTGCCTAATTTTGTTTCAAACTGTGTTGGGTTAGAATCTATTCTCGCATGTGCTGGCCTGTTTTGCCCTGAAATTATTGAAATTGATGGTGTTATATACAGATGTGAGAACAATAATGGAAAAATAGAGCCATATGATGGTTATGGTAAGGATAAAAGAACATTAGAAATGGTCAATAATGTTTTTTCATTTAACGACTTTTTTTTATCGACAATTACCGATGCGGCCAGCGATAACGAAGTTTTAATGACCGAATTTAGTAATGTTCTTAAATATTTTTGGGGAATTAGATTAAAAAGCCTTTATCCTAATAAAACATTTGAATTTATTATTACAGATGATGGCCTATATGGTGAAGAAGGTTTTTGCATGACCTTTTATGAAGTTGAATAGTACTAATTACTTGGAATTTCTTGGATTACACCGTCGAAAGAAGCCTAACCTAAGCAAACTTAGTTAGATTAACCCGCTAAGAAACCATGCCCCAATAACCCATCATGGAGAAAAGCAAAGACAAAATGATGTTGTCGCTTCGCTCCGTTTTGGTGAGTACCACATTGGGGCATTAGCTGTTTTATTGTCGAATATACAGCGTCATTAATGCTATAGTTCTCTCCCATAACCTAAATTAAAGAAAAAACCACATGGCGTATAAATACGACCCTATATCAAAAACACTCATTGATGCGGACGCAAAATTTAGTTTCGAAGAAACACCTAATGATGATAATGTCACAGCAGTTATCACTATTGAAGAAACTGATTATATTTTAAAAAATCTATCGACTCCAACCCCTTTCAAAGATCCGAAAGAAACACTATTTGGCATTGGAGATATAATATCTTCATTTTCAGAAAATATTTATGAAGCCTACAGAATAAACAGAATTGTTAACGAGTTTGAGAATCTCAATATCAGAGCAACTCAATATACAGGGCCAAACGATAATGTTTATATTCGCCTATCAGGCCATGCTGGAATAAGAGCATACTTAAATGGAACTCGTTATTTAGTCAACAACCCTCGTATTTTATACATGGGAGTAGGCACTCAAGGCATGAATAATATCTCTGTAGGCGCAGCTCGCTTTGCGATAGTTTTCTCAGCAGCTTATAGAACTATTGAATTAATATTCAAGAATGAATATACCTTGGTTGATTTTTTTGTGAATATACCCATGGACATGGCAAAGCTAGCTATCAGCACTCAAATAACGACAGCCATAACTGGAGGTTTAGCTACTGCTGCTTTAACGACTGGAACAAGTGTCATACTTGTAGCTTTAGAGGTGTTTGCTGTAGGTGTATCTGTAGGGATACTATTGTACTGGTTAGATAATAAATTCCAAATTAGTACAACTATCATTAAAGGCTTAAAAACTCACAGAGCAAGAAAACCAGAAACACCTTACCATCCAGACCAATTTTTTACTCTGTAGGGGAGATTCAGTCGTGGTTAAATTAGAGCCCACAAAGTTAATCTTATCATCTATAGCGCTTTTACTTTTAGCAATCTTCGGGATCTATCTATCAACAACATATTATATTGATTACTTTCAAATGAAGCCTAGAATTCTATTCTCATTTCAAACAGGGTTCCTGTGTTTTTCAGCTCCTTTGATACTATATTTTTCATATTATAGTTTTATATTGGGATATAAAAAAGAACTACAAAAAATGAATAATAGGATAGCTGGATTTTTCGCTGTTATCTTTATAATAGGCATAGTGTTTAGCTTTTTCTTTTCGACCTATGTCAGTATTGATTTAACCTCAAAAGGCTACTACACATGCTACAAATCATCTATTTTCGCACCAAATGAATACGTTATATCAAAAGATATGTGTAAGTAGCACATATCTTTTGATGCTAAAAACTACTTAACCATCTCACTATTAATAGTGTAGCTTGATGTATTCGCCATGTTGATTTTGCTCAATACGCAATTCCTGTACTAAGCACTCCCCATATTAGTAGTGGTGATGTATGGCATACAAAATAAAGAGGATTCATTGTGTTGCTAACATTAGAAGAAATACGTGAGCAATTGGATAATAAATTTTCTCCATTAGGTAGTGATTTTGATGATTTAAGGTTATTGAAACGTGATCAGCCATTATTGAATCTTAAGTCATCAGAAGAACTCCTTAATATTACATTCCCTGATAAATTTTCTTCATTTTTAGATAGCTACAATTTAGATAATTTTTCGCTATGTAATATCTCATTCGGTAATGGCTCTGATTACCTTAATATGTTAGTTAGCATAAATGATAGAGATAATGTTAATAAATGGTGGACTGGAAAAAATAGACCTGCTGAATTTATTGTTATAGCAATATCCGATCCTTATACCATAATTTTAAATGTTAATACAGGTGAGGTTTTTTCTATGACAAATGAGTCATCAATGGATGACTTTGAACAAATTGCATCTGATTTTATATTATTTTTTAGGGGGCTTGGTACTCTTTTTATAAATAAAGAATCACCAATGACTATAGCAAAATTAGTTTCATCTCAATCTATTGAATTTTGGGATGAATTATCCAATTAATAGAATAAATCATAACCATCCGCATAGAGGGCTGCCTTTTATATAGAAGTCTTTCACATGATGTGAGAGACTTTTATTGTGCATAGAAAAACGCCAGCAATCATCTCGCTGGCATTCTTAATATGTATAAAGAAATGATTAACCTTCGTTATAAATTTCTAGGTTCTCAATTTCATTTTGATCTTTAATTTTTAATTCATCGTCTTTACGGAGATTTTCTAAATAATCTAAATAAGTTTGATCAATATCTTTTGTGACATAGATACCATCAAATACAGAGCACTCGAACTCATTAATTTCTGGATTCTCTTCACGAACGGCATCAACCAAGTCATTCAGATCTTGGAAAATTAATCCATCTGCCCCAATCAGTTTACGAATTTCATCGACTTCACGCCCATGGGCGATCAATTCATTCGCGTTCGGCATATCAATGCCATACACATTTGGGAAGCGCACTTCTGGTGCAGCGGAAGCAAAATAGACGTTTTTCGCGCCAGCTTCACGAGCGAGTTCGACAATCTGCTCTGAGGTCGTGCCACGCACGATAGAGTCATCCACTAACAATACGTTTTTATCACGAAACTCTGCACGATTTGCATTGAGCTTACGACGCACCGACTTACGACGCTCCTGCTGGCCTGGCATGATAAAGGTGCGCCCCACATAGCGATTTTTGACAAATCCTTGGCGATATGGTTTATCTAATATGTGGGCAATTTCTAGGGCGATATCGCAAGAGGTTTCTGGAATTGGAATAACCACATCAATTTGCAGATCTTCCCATTCACGGGCAATTTTAGCACCTAATTTCTGCCCCATACGTAGTCTCGCATTGTAAACCGAGATCTTATCAATAAAAGAGTCTGGACGAGCAAAATAGACGTATTCAAATAAACAAGGCGTTAATTGTGGGTTTTCTGCACATTGGCGAGTATACAACTGCCCCTGCTCTGTCACATAAACCGCTTCACCGGGTGCGACATCACGTAAGAATTCAAAGCCTAACGTATCCAACGCAACACTTTCTGAAGCGACCATGTACTCTTGTGCGCCGTTTTCTAATATGCGGCGCCCCAAGACCAATGGCCGGATACCATAAGGGTCACGAAACGCCAACATACCGTGCCCAATAATCAATGCAACACATGCGTATGCGCCACGCAACCTTTTATGCATTGCCGCAACCGCCGTAAACACATTGTCTGGCTCTAACGGAAAGTGGTCAAAACGGTCTAATTCATAAGCCAAGATGTTCAACAAAATCTCAGAGTCGGAGGTTGTGTTGACATGGCGGCGGGCGGTTTCAAATAAACGGCGCGTTAATTCATGCGCATTTGTCAGATTACCATTATGAGCAAGGGTGATACCAAAAGGTGAATTCACATAGAAGGGCTGCGCTTCTGATGCACTCGAACTACCTGCGGTTGGGTAACGGACATGACCGATCCCCATATTACCTTGTAGTCGGAGCATGTGCCTCGTTTCAAAGACATCTTTGACGAGGCCATTCGCTTTACGTAAGCGAATATTATTTTTGCCATCAATGGTAGCAATCCCTGCTGCATCTTGCCCACGGTGCTGAAGCACCGTCAAAGCATCATAAATTGATTGGTTAACCGGCGTAACACCGGCGATACCGACAATACCGCACATTTAGTCTTTCCTCATCAGCCAGACGGAGAAATATTCTCCGGTAGGAAACTTGACGCATTTTGCAGGTAGTCAAAGAACCACCTGATTATATGACTGAACTGCGGAATAAGTTCCGAACGTTGCCAATCCTCACTTTGAGGTAGAGGCGTAAAAGTATCGAGAAAAAAGAGTAATGCCGATACAATCAATACCCCACGCAACGCTCCGAAGCAGATCCCCAGAACACGATCTGTACCCGATAAGCCAGTCTTTTGAACCAGAGAACTAATGACATAGTTCACAACAGCACCGACAATTAATGTCGCAATAAATAATGCTGCAATGGCGATACCATTTCGTACCAGTATATCCTCAAAGCGCGTAAAGTATTCCGCCAAGTAAGGATAAAATGTACTAGCCACAAAAAAAGCACAACCCCATGTGATTAGTGACAACGCCTCTCGAACAAACCCACGGATCAGGCTTACCAATGCCGAGAAGCCAATGATGGCAATAATTGCGTAATCTAACCAGACCATATCTTATTCCAAAATTCGCACCCACGGCAGTGGCTGGAGTGCATTCTAACAGAAAACGAAAACGTTTGCGTAACCAATTTACATACAATTTAAAAAAACCAGCGGCGAAAAGAAAAATTCATCTTCGCCGCTGTAATTGATTAAAAGCTCAGGCTTTTTGTGATATTCCTATTTTAATATCATGGCTTAAAAGCCCTAATCTCTCCCTGTAGCCCCGTGATTGAACGTAGCTCAGGCAGTGCGCCTTCTAACAATTGCCTTGAAGCTTCTGGTCCGACAAAAATTCGCGTCAGTTGCCCATTGACTGGCCGTGAAGGTACGGTATAAACCTGATACCCTGACAACCTCAATTTTGCGACAATTTCCTCAACTTTTGCTGCATTTTTCAACGCCCCAAGCTGTACCACAAAAGCTTTACCTTGTGGGGCCTGTACTTCTGGCTTAGGCTCAGGTTTTGGCTTCGGCTCTACTTTAACCTCAGGTTTTGGCGTTGGTTTAGGTTCAGGCTTTGGCTCCACCTGTTTAGGTGCCTCAGCAGGGATATTCGGCACCTCTTGAGGTTGAGAGGCAGAATTTGCAGCGGCTTGTTGCTCACGCTGTCGCTGTTGCTCCTCCTGCTTCTGCTCGGAAATCGCTTCTGACAGCATAGCCTCAGAAGCTTGGCCTGACGCCGGATTTTGTGCCAGCGGTGCAATAGCTTCGATATCCTGTTCATCACCAGGTTTAGGAATAATAGGAATGGCCGCAAATTCATTTTCATTATATTTCTTATCGCCATCAAGTAGCGCAGGCAATACAATGACCCCCGCCGCGATTAAAACAATGGCACCGACAAGACGATTCTGAAATTTACTCGCCACCGATTTTATCCTTTTGAATTTTCTAACAACATCATTACGTGAGCGACCGTATGGAATGAGCCACAAACAACAATGATGTCGTTATCTGTTGCATCAAGGCACGCTTTTTGCCACGCGTCATCGACTGAATCAAATACTTGTGGTGAATCAAGATATTGACTCAACTGCGAGGCAGGCGCCCCACGAAACTCAGTAAGAGGAGCCACATACCAATCCGTCACTTGCTCTGATAAACAGGTGAGTGTACCTTGAATATCTTTATCTCCAAGCATTCCCACCACGGCTCTGACACGACGCCCTTCCACAGCAGGCAGTTGTGCTAAGCGGTTTATCAAATATCCAGCAGCGTGCGGGTTATGCGCGACATCCAAAATCATTAATGGCTTTTCACCAATAATTTGGAAGCGCCCCGGTAACTGAGCCGATCGCAAGCCGTCATGAATTGCCTGATCAGTGATTTTAGTCGCAAGTTGGCTATCAATCTCTTTAAGGCAACATATCACCCCCAATGCGGTCGCTGCATTTGCTAACGGCACATTAGGTAGTGGTAAATTCAGCCATTGGCATTGACGACTCTGCCATGCCCAACAATCTTGCTGTTGTTCAAATGACCAATCTTTATCCCGACGAAACAGCAACGCACCGATATTTTCGGCATGTTGACCAATTGACTGAGGCATATCAGGTTCACCGACAACCGCATAGCGACCACCGCGGAATATACCCGCTTTCTCAAAACCGATATGTTCCCTATCTGACCCTAACCAATCGGTATGGTCGAGTGCAATACTGGTCACCGCCGCGACATCTGCATCGACGATATTCGTCGCATCCAAGCGACCACCTAAACCCACTTCAAGGATCACGACATCCAATGAGGCTTGCTTAAATAACGTTAATGCCGCCAGCGTGCCATATTCAAAATAGGTTAAAGAGATATCGCCTCGCTCTTGTTCAATCTCGGCAAAGGCACGGCAAAAGTCGGACTCGGCCAATTCCGAACCTTGGATACGAACACGTTCCGTATAACGAACAAGGTGTGGTGAGCTGTAAACACCGACTTTCAGACCGGCAGCCATCAAAATAGATTCAATCGTATGGCAGGTTGTACCTTTACCATTAGTACCACCGACGGTAATGACGCGAGGTGCGGGTTGTGTTAAACCCATTTTGCGGGCGACTAAGCCAACTCGCTCTAGCCCCATATCAATATTTTGGCTGTGCAAGTTTGTCTGATAAGAGAGCCAAGCCTCCAGCGGAGACTCGGCATTAGGGATTGTAAACTGATTATTCATCATCTTTTTTATGCTTAGCAGAGTCCTTTACTTGCTCAGGAGCATCGATGACAGCATCGTCACTGGCGATATCGATTTTCACATCCTCTTCTTCGACGACTAATGTATCTTCAGTGGTATTAAAACTTGGCTTGTTAGTCAACATTGCCAATACATCTGCCAAGGTATCACGCATTTCAGGGCGACGAACAATCATATCAATCGCCCCTTTTTCCAGTAAGAACTCACTACGCTGGAAGCCTTGAGGTAGCTTTTCACGCACAGTTTGCTCGATAACGCGAGGACCTGCAAAACCGATCAGCGCTTTTGGTTCAGCCACGTTGATATCACCTAGCATCGCCAAACTTGCAGAAACCCCCCCCATGGTTGGGTCAGTTAACACAGAAATGTAAGGTAACCCACGCTCTTGCATTTTGGCCAATGCCGCGCTGGTTTTTGCCATTTGCATCAGTGATAACAGCGCTTCTTGCATACGCGCACCGCCACTAGCAGAGAAACAAACCAATGGGCAGTTATCTTCTAGAGCTTGTTCAACCGCACGCACAAAACGTGCACCTACCACGGAAGCCATAGAGCCTCCCATGAAAGAGAACTCAAAAGCCGCCACGACAACTGGCATCCCTTTTAACGTTCCTTTCATTACGACGATAGCATCTTTTTCACCGGTCTCTTTTTGAGCCGCTGAGAGTCTATCTTTATATTTTTTGGAATCACGGAACTTCAGCGCATCTTTTGGCTCAAGCTCACTGCCTAATTCTGTTGTCGAGTTTTCATCGAGGAAAGCTTCAAGACGCTGGCGTGCATGAATACGCATGTGATGATCACATTTAGGGCATACTTGTAAGTTACGCTCTAATTCAGCCCCATAGAGGACTTGCCCACAGCTATCACATTTTGTCCAAACACCCTCTGGGATGTTGACTTTGTTTGATTGGGTCAAGTTACCTTTTTTTAATATTTTTTCAATCCAGCTCATTAATGGACCTTTTCGTCTGATTGATCTCTGACTTTCCTTAGCGAATTCAAGCAACAAAAATAATTGCCACATCAACTCACTCAGGTAAAACGCCAGTATGTAATTTTGTGCCATTAAACCACAATGGTACACCACTGTGGATAAAAACTTTTAAATCCGTTATGGATTATCACTTTTTTCAACCGCAACACGTTTTTCTTTCGCGGCTGCACGACGATGACGAATCACTTCGATCACCCCCGGAAGAATTGAAATAAAGATAATTGCCACTATCAATAATTTCAAATTCTGTTGTATAACGGGTAGATCACCAAACAGATAACCTGCATAAGTGAATGACAGTACCCATAATAACGCCCCTGTCACATTATAAAAGGCGAAATGACGATAAGACATTTTGCCCATTCCCGCAACAAATGGCGCAAATGTTCTAACAATCGGCACAAAACGAGCCAAAATAATTGCTTTACCACCATGCTTCTCATAGAAAGCATGGGTTTTTTCCAGATAAACACGACGGAATATTTTTGAATCCGGGTTTTTAAACAGTTTATCGCCGAAAATACGCCCGATCGCATAATTAACAGCATCACCAAGAATAGCGGCTGTAATCATCAATGCGACCATTAAATGTACGTTTAAATCATTGCTATCTAACGCGGAAATAGCCCCTGCGACAAACAGCAGCGAATCTCCCGGCAAAAATGGGGTAACGACCAGCCCAGTTTCGCAAAACAAGATCAGAAATAAAATACCGTACACCCATACACCATACTCAGCAACTAACTCTGCTAGATGGACATCGATATGCAAAATAAAGTCGATAATAAAACTGATAAACTCCATACAAACCTCATTATCAATAGCATCCATGCTATACTCATGATACCTTCAATGACGGCACTGTTGACTCTGGACATCCACACAAGTCACCTAGCTGCTTCTGAAATTATTTAGAGTATATAAAATTAGATTCACATCAGTTCGTCCGCTAAGAACAACGGCCCCATCACATTCGACGGTAAAGCGAATTTTTCAGGATAATCAACGGATACTAAATACAAGCCATCAGCTTTGGCAGTTGCCGCAGCTTTCGTTCTGTCTTTTAGTTCGAGCAATTGTGCCATCCAATTAATATCCTGATTACCGCAGCCAATTTCTAGCAAACTTCCCACTATATTTCTGACCATATGGTGAACAAAAGCATTGGCTTTAATATCCACCACGACATAATTACCGTGACGTGTGACTTGCACATGCATCACATTACGCCAAGGTGTCCGCGACTGACACTGGACTGCTCTGAATGAGGTAAAATCATTTTCCCCCAACAGAGCTTGCGCCGCTTCATGCATCTTTTTTTCATCTAGTGGATAGTGAAAATGTGTCACTCCACTGGACAAAATCGCTGGCCGATAACGGTGATTAAAGATGACATAACGGTAACGGCGTGCTGTTGCACTAAACCTCGCATGAAACTCTTCATCGACAGGTTTACACCAACGTACCGCAATATCCTCTGGCAAATGGGTATTGACTCCCATTGTCCATGCGGCTTCTTTGCGGATCACAGGGGTATCAAAATGCACCACCTGCCCCGTTGCGTGAACCCCTGCATCCGTGCGACCTGCACAAAATACATTAATCGGATGATTCGCCACTTTTGACAAAGCGTCTTCAAGACAGCCTTGCACACTTTTCACTTCCTGTTGGCGCTGCCATCCATAATAACGACTCCCATTGTATTCGATGCCTAACGCAATGCGAGACAACTTTGTTGACTCTGACATCAGTAAAACAACTCCTGAGCCAGTTTTTCAGCCGTTTCCACTGCCATTAAAGCGCCACCGAAACGCACATTATCGGCCACCGACCAAAATTGCAAAATTTCAGGGATACCATAATCATTACGAATACAGCCAATACTTAAGCGATCATTACCCGATGCTTCAGTGACCTGAGTTGGATAATCACCTTCTTCTGAGACCTGAATATCATCAAAACGTTCCAGTTCATCTCGAGCTTCTTCTACTCCAACAGGACGCAATGTTTCGAGATACACCACTTGAGCATTGCCATAAAACACAGGCGATTGAATAAAACTCACCGCAACAGGTAGTCCATCGTCTTGTAAAACTTTTCTGACTTGTTCAACTAAACGGCGTTCTTGCTGTACGCTGCCTTCCATATCTGCCAGCATAGGCAACATATTAAACGCCAATTGTTTACTAAAACGCCCTTCTTCCGCAGGAATACCGTTTAATAAGCGAGCACTCTGCCCCGCTAACTCATCAACAGCCGCTTTGCCATAGGAGGAAACAGACAACATGTTCGTTAAGGTGATACGGCCGATACCCGCCGCTTCAATCAATGGCTTCGTCGCACTAAGTAACTGACTTACATAACTATCCGCTAGTGCAATAATATTGCGGTTACGGTAATCAGCAAGCACATGAGGGTTCACGCTGGGAACAACTAAAGGTACGTCAGGTTCAAGCGCAAATACACCACTCGTATCAATCACGATGCACCCTTCTTGGGCGGCACGCTCTGCATAATATAAACTGGCTTCTTCCCCAGCGGCGAAAAACGCGATTTGAGCTTGTGACCAATCAAAATCGGTAGCGTCTTGAACTTGATAACTTTTATTATTAAAACGCAGGCTTTCTCCAGCGCTTCGTTCACTCGCCAATAGATGCAATTCGCCAACAGGGAACTCGCGTTCTTGTAATAATGCTAAAATAGCTTCACCGACAGCCCCGGTAGCTCCCAATAACGCAATATTCCAACCTTCAGTCATTGCTGTTTCTCCAAAAATATAACCATTAAATGAAATCATCTACGCGTCTTAATAAAAGGTTGATGTTACATTCACCAACCTTTATCGAGACACGCTGTGATCACTTAATTAAATGTGCATTAAAACCCAGTGCAGCAAGTTGAGATACCGTTTGTTCATCATCACAGTGCACTTCAAGAGAGGACCACTCACGGCGTTCTTGGTAGTGTTTACGTAATTTGTCAAATTCACCAGGGATTGCCGCTACTTCACGTAGAGCGGCATCATCGCGACGCACATCATACACCAGATGAACTAACCTTTTGAGTTGACTTTGCGTTAATTTACCGAGAAAAGTGATGGCGCTGATCTCCGGTTTCGGTAATAACGATGATAGCGCGATACGGTCCGGTTGACCTAAAAATTGGCAGTACGCTTCATAAACTTGAGTCGTACCGCGCGCTTTCCCTTCTAAGGTATAACCTGCGATATGCGGTGTGCCAATATCTACCCATTCTAATAATTCAGTGTCTAAATTAGGCTCTGGCTCCCAAACATCTAACACAACGCTCATGTTTTTGCCTTGCTTTAACAAAGACAATAGTGCTTGATTATCAACAACCTCACCACGACTCGCATTAATTAAAATCGTACCATCACGTAAGTTAGATAAGCGTTCAGCATCCATTAAATGATAGGTTTTATCTGCGCCATCCATATTCAATGGGGTATGGAACGTTAGGATATCCGCATCAGCTAACAAGGTTTCCAGCGGTAAAAACGCCCCTTGTTCCCCCTTTGCTTTACGAGGCGGGTCACATAAAAGCGTTTTCACTCCCCAAGCGGATAATCGGTTAGCGAGGCGTCCACCCACATTCCCGACACCAACAATACCGACCGTTTTATCACGCAAATCGAAATGGTCACGTTCAGCAAGCATCAATAAGGCCGAAAAAACATACTCAACCACCGCAATGGCATTACACCCCGGAGCCGAAGAAAAGGCGATATTGGCTTCCTTCAACCATGCCGTATCTACATGATCAAAACCTGCCGTGGCAGTACCAACAAATTTGACAGGCGTTTCACTTAATAGTGCTCGGTTAACTTTTGTTATCGAACGTACCATTAACGCATCTGCATCCAGAAGCTCAACTTCAGGTACTGGACGCCCAGGTACGGCTTTAACCTCACCCAGTTTGCTAAACAACTGCTGAGCATACGGCATATTTTCATCAACCAAAATTTTCACTTTATTCGCCCCAATCATGTCATTGTATGCTCAATGATCAACATACAAACTACTGTATGGTTGTTTCATTTTATGAGTGCTTATTTTGCCACGTTCCACGCACATTGCCTATGTGCGATTACTGTGATTTCACTATTCTTTCGCACGGAAACGGTCGGGAGTTACCCCTGAGATCTGTTGGAACATCGCAATAAATGCAGACGCTGAGCTATAGCCAACATCCAGTGCGACTTCATGTACGCTTTTCCCTCGTTCCAGTGCAGAAACGGCGTGCAAATAGCGTAAACGCTGACGCCATTCGCTAAACGACATTCCCAGCTCTTGCTGGCAACGACGCGACAATGTACGCTCTGAGGTGTAACTCCGTTTCGCCCAATCCGCAAGTGTGGTGTTATCGGAAGGGTCTTTTTGCAAAGACGCTAGGATTGGCGATAAGAATTTATCTTTGGTGATAGGCAGATACGTTTTTTGGCAAGGTGACACTGCAAATTGGTCAATCAGTACACTGGCTAATCGTATGTCCTCCTCCGTTTGTGGCTCGACGACCCCCCTTTGATAAAGATCGGCCATAATTGTTTGAAAGATAGGACTGAGCTTAATCACACCAGCACGGGATGATAATTTATCGCTAAAACGTTGCGCGAAATCGATAATACGAAATTTCACACTCTGCTTATTAAAGCTTGCATGCTGTGTATTTGCGGGGATCCAAACACAAAATTCCGGTGGTGCAAGGTAGTGTTTGCCTTCGACTTCCATTTCCATAATGCCACACACCACATATAACAATTGACCAAATGGATGGGAATGCGATTTGTACTCGCTTTGAGTATCAATTTGTTCATGGCGCAATGCAATGAATGCAGGTTCGATAATATTGCATTCATTAATCAGCCATGTTGGTGATTTTTGATCTTGTTGCATAAATGTTGTCTGAAAACCGTTATCGAATGTCTGGATATCAGTATATATAAAAAATCTGACAACGGTATACTAACGCCACTCATTAGGGAGAAACTTTTAATGAAAAATTTATTATTTCCGCTAATAGCGGTTTTACTTTGGTCAATGAATGCGATAGTGAATAAAGCCGCGGCAACCGCTATCGATCCCGCCGCAATATCCTTTTACCGTTGGGCATTAGCTCTGCTTGTCATGACTCCATTTGTGCTACGCTCTGTCTTGCGTCACTGGTCGATAGTCAGAAAACATTGGTGGCAACTCGCCATTTTAGGGGCGCTGGGTATGATGCTCTACCAAAGCTTAGCCTATTATGCCGCTCATTCTGTCAGTGCAACCTTTATGGGAATTATGAACTCCTTAATCCCATTATTAACCGTTGTCATCAGTATTTTTGTCCTGCGAGTGATCCCAACCGTTGGTATTTTTATCGGTACTCTGTTATCGCTGGCGGGTTTAACTTGGTTAGTCAGCCAAGGTAACCCTGCAACGCTCTTTTCCCAAGGATTAGGCACCGGTGAACTGTTGATGTTGATTGCCTCTGCCGCTTATGCCTTATATGGCGTCTTAACTAAGCGTTGGGCTATTCAATTATCAAGTTGGGATTCACTGTATGTACAAGTTTTCTTTGGCGTTATTTTATTAATTCCCAATTTCTTATTGGCAGATGACGTGTCGCTTAACCGTCACAACATTGGTCTTGTGGCCTTCGCGGGTATTGCAGCCTCTATCCTCGCACCTGCATTGTGGATCCAAGGGGTTATGCGCCTAGGCGCCAATACGACCTCGATTTTTATGAATTTAGCGCCAGTATTTACAGCAATCATCGCTATCTTTGCGCTCGGTGAAGAGCTGCAAAGCTACCATTTAATTGGTGGTGGCGTGGTATTATTAGGTGTTATGTTAGCACAGCAATTACGTACCCCTCTGACTCATCTTTTTAAGAGCAAGAAAAAAATTGAGCAGAAAAAAGATTGCTTAAACGACTCCTAGCAGTAAAATTAAGCTTCAAGCAATGCAATGTCGTAATCCATATGCCCCACACTTGTGGGGCTATGTTTTTTATTATGACCTATTAATTAGAATAGTTTGAACTAAATATAAATAAGCAAAACATTCCGTTTTGGACAAGTTATTCGCTAAGCAATTAATATTATCAGGAAAAGGAAATTTTTTATTCCACTGCCGTTAGATATCGTGCAAATCACGGCATGCTGGCTAAAACAACCTGACGCAATTTTTGCTTCAGGTTTTCCTGAAAAAGATCAGTTTATTCTTTAATACCCCAAGCGTTAACAACTGTAAACTAGCATTGGTAATATATAAGTAATCGCGTTTAAAATAATAGTACAACTTGATTTATGATGAATATGAAAAAGGATAACCATGCTCCCTAATATTAAGCCACTGATAACACCGACTGTGCTTTTAACTGCATTGATAAGCCTAAGTTTTATTCCATCAATAAGTCAGATATCACCACTATCACCTAGTTATGCATTTTCTCAATCCGATGCCCCCCAAAAGGATCTAATATCACTGACCGAAAGTGCCAATAATGACTTATCATCAACGGTTAATCTCCCTACTATTTTCTCAATGATTGTTGACGATCATTATGCAAAAAAAGCTTATTTACTGTATCAAATCTATAATGGTGACAAATATGGAAAAAGTTTAAAACCCGATCAATTGCAGGCTCAAAAATACCTTCAGCTAGCTGCCGAACTTGGGCATCAAGATGCATTAATCGAAATGATTGACCAATCAACCAACCTTTATAATGCACCAGGGAAGTATCTTGATAGTCAAGCCCAAAAATATATCAATATGCTGCTAGAAAAATATCCGAATTCTCCAAAAACACTGATCACTGTAGGAAACCTCTATGCAGACTATAGAAAGCATTTTTATAATCCTGAAAAATCATTTGAACTAATTCAAAAAGCTAGTGAAATCTCACCATCAGCAGAAATCAACTATGATCTCGCAAAAAAGTACGCTCTAGCGCTAGGTACAGAGCAAAATTTAAAAAAGGCGATCAGTCTTTTACAAGAAAATATTACGAATGATAAATTGGTACAAGATAGTCAATATGCACTAGCACGACTCTATTTTCAATTTGATGTATCCGATGAAATTGGAAAAGATTTCGTTATGGATATACTCAGAGAAAGTGTTGAAAGAAATAAGTCCGCCTTGTTTCCAGATTATAGCTTAGCGTATTACTATGCAGACTACCTTTTAGAACAAGATCCGATTAATAATAGAGAATATGCTTTTTCCTTATACAATAAAGCAAGTCATTATTTTACTGATGCGAATATACATCATGCATTAGCGCTAATAAAATATGAAAAACACGAAAAAGAACAAGCCGCCTACCTTATTTTATCAACTTTAAAAGCGGATCAAAAATATCATTATCTCACCACAATAGAGCGTCAAAACGCTTATAACTTGCTCTTTAAACACTTTCTTGACTATCCTGGAACAATTCAATTTCTTGTTGAACAGTCACTTAATAATGAGCAAGTAAAATCAGCTATTCAACCTCTATTAAAGCAAAACCCTGACGCAAAGTTTAAATATGCCATAGCGAATGTTAACCGTATGAGCATCAAGAATACAATTGATGACAAGGCGTTAGCATTACATTATCAAGACATAATTACAGCCGCAGAACTGGGTTCCATTGATGCAATGCTGTTTATTATTCATGGTAAAGTCGATGATGACCGTCTACCCGGAACTCTTTTTGATGATAATAAATTTGACCAACTCACGGGGATAACGAATGATGATCGTTGGATGTGGCACAATAAATGCGCTGACCAAGGAAGTAACCGCTGTTTAGCCGAACTTGGTTATCGCTACCAATATGGTAAATTTGGCGTCGAAAAAGACTATTCAAAAGCACTTAAATATTATAAGCGCATTCATATTACACCGGATAATTATGAATTTCTTAATTATGAATCCGATATGAAGCTTATTGAAAAAGAACAACAAAAATTCAATGAGCTACTCAATCAATACAACAATAATGATGCCGAAGCCGCCCACAGGCTAGCCGATGTCTATCGATTTGGTAAATATGGGCAAAAAGAAGACAATGTTAAGTGGCTTAAATATCTAGATCAAGCAGCAAACTTAGGTAGTGCTAAAGCATTACATGAATTATGGTCCTATTATGAGGATGAAGGTCAGCTTGAAAAAAACAGAGCTAAAATCATGAGCTATTATAGCAAGCAGATCGCCTCTGGGAATCAATCTGCTGCTCTCACCTTAGGCTTAAATTATTTATATGGGTTACACCTTGTTAATGCGAACCGAACGAAAGCGCGTGAATTATTGAAGAAATCAGGTAAAGATGGTGAGCGCTATCTCGCTGAAATGGATAAGTTTGATGAGAAATATACATTAAAAGATAAAGATGCCACCACTAATTATCAACTAGGCGTTGCACACACATATGGTCGGGGCGCCAGCATTGATCATTTAAAAGCGAGGCAATTTTTTAAAACCGCAGGAGAACAAGGCCATCAAGAATCTGCTTACACATATATTAGGTCATTGCAAAATGGTATTTATGATTATAAAAAAAATCGCTGGATCGCAGAACCTAATTGGTATGAAGCTATTTCGTGGCTAAAACAATACCCTCTCGCATGTTGTCAGGAAGATGAACTGCTTCGCTATAATACACTGGTATTACCGGCTTTAAATAATGATATTAATGCGACATTAAAACTTTCTCATTGGTATATTGAGCAACAACAACATACTGCTGCGGCCTATTGGTATAACAAATTACTTGATAAAAAAGATTTAAATATCATTATTCCTGCGCTTGATAAAATCATTACGAATGATGGCAAAAAGCGTGAATTGTACTCAGCGGGAACCTTGAAAAATGACTTATATTCTAAAGTACACTTTGCGTCTTTAGCTGTAAATAATAAAAAAGTCGCTGCAAACCCTGAACTCTACCAGTCTATGATTCAATTTCTACATGAGGGATTAGGCTCAAGCGATCCTATCATTTCAGATCTTGCATTTAACTCTTTACTTACTGCCTATAGAGATGGAACCGAACAGTATAGTTATATATTCCGTCGCCCGATAAATGAGAAAGCGTATGTAGAATTATTGGAGTCACAGTCTAAAAATCGTGATGATGTTCTCATGTTATTGTCAGAATATTACACAACCCAAAATCCCCAAAAGGCTCTAGATTATGCTCAAAAGGCTTATGAAAAAGGTGATATCAGAGCAGCTAAATATCTATATAATTTTTATTATGCTCACCTTGATGTCAATCATGAAAATCTTAAGCGTACTACTCAATATCTCAAAAAATATCTCAATATGAGGGAAAGTGCTGATGAGAAGATTATCAATGAGCTTACTCTTCCTACTGAACATATAATCGGCATTGCTGATATCTATTTCGAAGGCTTTTACGATATGCCACGAGATCTAGATAAGGCAATTGAGATGTATCAATATTTATTAAAATATGAACCTGAAATTGCTTTAGAAAAACTTTATGAGTCACATATCCTAAACGGAAATACCAATGAAGCTTATTACTATGCATTAATTCTCAATAAAGATACGGATAATGTCACCATGTTTAATACGCTAACAGATGTACAACGTGAATCTATCAAAACACGTGTACAAGATTATTTTGATAACAAAAATACGAATAAATAAGTTAATTACAGCAATGAGGGTGCTAATGTTGATTATATTAATACCCTCATCTGACTTATCACTGGCTAGTTTGAAACACCACCTTTGCCAACAAACCACCGAGTTCTCTTCCCTTCAATAATTGCAGGTCGGTACCATGATAAATTGCAATATCTTTCACTAACGCAAGCCCGAGACCTGATCCTTCCATAGCTAATGCATTATTTAAGCGTGTAAATGCTTCCATTGAGCGACTGATTTTTTTATCGGGGATACCGGGTCCTGAATCTTCAACTTCTAATATGGTATGCTGTTTGTTTTCACTTAATAATATCCGTACCGTTACAATACCGTTATCAGGGGTATATTTAATGGCATTATCGATTAAGTTCGCACACATTTCTGCCAATAAAATAGGCTCACCTTTAATCCATGATTGCTCTTGTCCTTCATAACCAAGGTCAATTCCTTTACTTTCGGCTTGCCCCAATCGTGTAAAACAAGCCTGTTGGACTAACTCCACTAAATTAATCGCGCGATAGTGACGAATAGCCTCTTTCTCATGCGCTTTTAAACGCGCGAGTTGCAATAACCTATCAGTTAAGACAATCGTACTGTCGAGGGTTTTATTAATCGCATGCAGACTTTGCTGCCGCTGAACTTCATTTGTACTATTCAGGGCAACCGACACTTGGGTTTTAAGTACCGTTAAAGGTGTTTTCAATTGATGAGAAGCGTCGGCACTAAAGCGCTCTTGGCGTTTAACCATCCGTTTTAGCCTTTCAATATAGCGATTCAGGGCGTCCACGAGTGGCGATAATTCAGACCATGGCAGAATATCAGGAATAGGTGTGAGATCATTAGCAGAGCGCCCCATCATTAACTGAGATAACTTTTTCAACGGCGTTAATAGCTTACTCAGTAATAAATAGGCCAGCACTAATGTCAGGAACACGACTGTACCTTGGCTCATTAATGAGGATATTAATAGTTGACGAGCAAACTCATGCCGCGAAGAGACTGTTTCAGCAACGCGAATTTGCACCATTCCCATCATGCCACCTTCATTTATCGGTTGATAAAACGTGGCCACACGGATAGGCAAACCTTTATATTCGGCATCATAAAAATAGACCAGCGCCGTATAGTACTGAGAGCGCATCCAATTTGGGGGAATTTCAGGTAGGTCATCATAGCCAGAAATCGTTTCACCATTAGGCGCAATCACTTGGTAAAACAATCGGTCATTAATATTTCGTTCGAAACTGTCTAAAACGACATAAGGAACATCAACAATCAAATGACCGTTTTCAACCTTTAGCCGCTCGGCAACAGTACGAGCCGAAGCCAATAATGTCCGATCATAGGCCTGATTTGCCGCGTTTTTGGCACTGTAATAGTGAGTATAAACGGAGAATCCCCCCAACATAATGAGGGGGATACCGAAAAAGAGCAGTAACTGATGAAAGAGAGAGCGTGGATGAGAGACTAATTTCATACACTACACTGCTCTAATCGGTATCCTAATCCGCGAAGCGTATTGATATTGACATCGGTTCCTGTGAGTTTTTTCCTTACTCGATGCACATACAATTCAATACTCTGTAAGTTAGCTTCATCGGACAATGAAAAAACCTGTTCGAATAATTGTGTCTTTGAGACAGGCCGCCCACGACGATGAAATAATGTATTAAGTACTGCGAATTCTCTTGGTGTTAAGGCCAGCGGCTCTTTATCCACTAAGAAATAGCCTTCTTCATGGTAGCAAAGTGAACCAAAACGTTGTGGCTCATTCACCTGCCCTTGGCTCCGCCGTAATAATGCTCTGATCCGAGCTTCTAATTCCGCTAAATCAAACGGTTTAGTGAGATAATCATCTGCCCCTGCATTTAACCCTTTGACCCTATCTGAGACATCTGAGTTTGCCGTTAACAACAACACGGGGATCTCTTGACCCCGTTTTCTCATTTGGGCAAGTACTTCTAACCCGCTGAGCCTTGGCAACGACACATCTAATACCACTAATGAGTAGCTTTCTGTTTGTAATAATTGATCAGCAATTGCGCCATCACTCGCAATATCGACAGCAAAGCCGGTCGAACTAAGCGCTTTTTGTAACCATAACGACAACTCGTCATGATCCTCAACCAATAATATTCTCATTTGTATGCTCTCAATTCATTCAATACTGAGTATACGTTCGCATTAACCCCTGAGAAATAAAATACTTAAGCACAATATTTTCAAGGTGGCTCACAAGAATATTATATGAATACAAATTAACATTAAATTAACAAGTTAAAACTACTAATAATAAACAATCTGATATTCATCACAAAAAAACAACTTCGTTTGTTAATGAAAGGTAAATGAAAGCTTTATGAGCCAATGATGATGATTAGAAAAACAACAATGACATCTCTTTTTGTCTGCTTTTTTGTGAGGAAATAAAGAATGAAAAAAACATCATTAGCGACACTCGCTGCTGCCCTTTTCTTTGCTGGTCTTAACCAAGCTGCGGCTCTACCTGAGCGTACTGAATGTATCGCACCAGCAAAACCCGGCGGTGGATTTGATTTAACCTGTAAGTTAGTGCAAGTTTCCCTACTCGAAACCAAAGAAATTGAAAAACCCATGCGTGTTACCTATATGCCTGGTGGTATTGGCGCGGTGGCTTATAATGCCATCGTTGCACAACGCCCAGCCGAAGCTGGCACAATCGTTGCTTTCTCAGGCGGCTCACTGCTTAACCTAGCACAAGGGAAATTTGGTCGTTACAACGAAAATGATGTACGTTGGCTCGCCAGTGTGGGAAGTGATTACGGCATGATAGCTGTTCGTGAAGACTCTCCTTATAAAAATCTAAAAGATCTGATGGAAGCATTCAAAAAAGACCCTAACAGTATCGTCTTTGGTGCTGGTGGATCGGTAGGTAGTCAAGATTGGATGAAGACGGCATTACTCGCGAAACAGATTGATGTGGATCCGCGCAAAATGCGCTATGTGGCCTTTGAAGGCGGTGGCGAAACTTTAACTGCACTGTTAGGTAATCACATCCAAGTCATGTCGGGTGATATGAGTGAAATGGCTCCTTACCTTAATGATGGGAAAGTGCGTGTATTAGCCGTTTATTCCGATAAGCGCCTTGGTGATGGCCTTGAAAATATTCCAACAGCGAAAGAACAAGGTTACGACATTGAGTGGCCGATTATTCGTGGTTTCTATATGGGGCCAAAAGTCTCAGATGAAGATTATAATCAATGGGTTGAAGCCTTCAAAAAACTCCAACAAACCGATGAGTTCAAGAAACAACGTGAGCTACGCGGGTTATTTGAATATAACTTAACAGGTCAAGAGCTGGATAGTTATGTCAAAAAAGAGATCGAGCAATACCGCGAACAAGCTCGTTCATTTGGCTTAGCGAAATAACGGAGGCCAATAATGAGCCAACGCATATTCGCCATTGTCTGGCTAATATTGTGTGGTATCGGCCTCTATATTGGCTGGGGGATACAAAGTGAATACGCCTATGAACCACTTGGCCCCCGCCCTTTTCCGATAGCCATACTTTCGTTAATGGCTTTATGCGCATTCATCTTACTTGTTGGTAAACAAGAAGCGATTGAATGGCCTAAGGCATATGTGTTACGTCGCTTAGTATTACTCATCCTTTCATTGGTTATCTATGCTTGGGTATTTGAGTGGCTAGGCTTCCCGTTATCGACCTCTCTATTGACTATCAGTATTGCGTTGCTGTTTGGCGCGACACCTATTGCTGCCATCATTTCCGGCCCAGTATTAGGTATCACGCTTTTTTATGCTTTCGACAAGCTACTGGATGTCACTTTGCCAATTGGCAACTTGTTTAATTAAGGAGATAGCCATGGAAACTTGGATGTACCTTTCACAAGGCTTTGAAGTGGCACTAATTCCACAAAACCTAGTGATCGCACTTATCGGTTGCTTTATTGGTACGGTTGTCGGTATGTTGCCTGGATTAGGGCCAGTAAACGGCGTTGCAATACTTTTACCGCTCGCTTTTGCCCTTAAACTGCCTGCTGAATCGGCTTTAATATTGTTGGCAACCGTCTACCTAGGCTGTGAATATGGTGGTCGAATCTCGTCTATTTTATTAAACGTGCCCGGTGATGCTGCCGCGATTATGACAACCCTTGATGGCTACCCTATGGCAAAACAGGGTAAAGGTGGGGTGGCGTTATCAATTTCAGCGGTAAGTTCCTTTATCGGCTCTACCATCGCTATCTTCGGGATCATTCTATTCGCCCCATTACTTGCACAATGGGCGCTGGCGTTCGGCCCCGCCGAATACTTTGCGCTCATGGTATTTGCCATCGCGTGCCTTGGCAGTATGATGAGCCAAAACCCAGTTAAATCCCTACTGGCTGCATTAATTGGCCTCGCATTCGCCACGGTGGGTGTTGATGCAAACTCTGGTGAGTACCGCTTTACTTTCAATAGTGTCAATTTATCGGATGGCATCCAATTTATTGTGCTCGTTATTGGGCTATTTTCCGTTAGTGAAATTCTATTGATGTTAGAAGGAACTGCAACAGGCCAAGGGCTGATCCGTAAAACAGGCCGTATGCTGTTCAATCGTAAAGAGGCTAAAGCTTGTGCTGGCCCTACGTTACGCTCCTCTTTTATCGGTTTTTTTGTCGGTGTCCTCCCCGGCGCGGGTGCTACCATCGCCAGTGCTATCACCTATATGACAGAGAAAAAAATCAGTGGGGCTAACAACCAGTTTGGTAACGGTGATGTACGAGGTGTTGCAGCGCCGGAAGCCGCTAATAATGCTTCAGCCTGTGGCTCATTTATCCCGATGTTGACCCTTGGTGTTCCCGGTTCAGGTACGACCGCCGTTATGATGGGCGCATTAACACTGTATAACATTACTCCAGGTCCTGGCATGTTCACGGAACAACCGGATATTGTGTGGGGATTAGTCGCGGCATTGTTGATAGCCAATATCGTTTTATTGATCATGAATATTCCATTAATTGGGCTATTCACACGCATGCTCTCTGTGCCACTTTGGTTCTTAGTACCGACAATCGCCACCATATCAGCCGTTGGAGTATACGCGGTTCACAGTACTACATTTGACTTACTACTCATGATGGGACTTGGCATATTTGGCTATATCCTACGGAAAATGAATTTCCCATTATCGCCGTTGATCCTTGGCTTTGTTCTTGGCGAGATGTTGGAACAAAATTTACGTCGCTCTTTATCTATCAGTAATGGTGATTTCGATATTCTTTGGAGTAGTTCGATTTCTCAATGCTTACTGGTAATGGCTGTACTTGTTCTCGCTCTACCACCAATTATTAAATTAATACGTAAAAAGCGCCAACACCAACCATCCACCCTCTCGGATTAAGCTTATATTATCTCATCGATTTCTCTGTAAACTTTGCCCCGACCGGTAGTTAGGGGCATTTTTTATTACTGAGCATCACATTGCATTTAGTACAAGGCGTTAAACATTCAGCAAGTCAGCCAATGTTCCCTTTACCTATTTATACTCAGTGAGCACTCTTAGACGACATTATTTGTTATGCTTAAATTGTTACAAGCTTTTTTTAAATGGCAGCCTAAGCCACTTCATCATAATCAATTTGTGACTGTATTCAATAACCTATACCAAATCAGTAGCGAGTACCCTGCCACAATAACGTATAAAGATAATGGTGAGCTATTAGCGAAAACGGTTGGTAAAGTCCATCTGTATTGCGATGGCAAATTGGTACTACGCCTCACTAAGAATGTCAGTGTCATTACAATTGGCGTAGTGGATAACAAAGCAAAAGTGATTAATATTAAAAAAGATGTGTTCCGTTTTCCGTCAAATACATCATCATCACATCCGCCCTATTTATCACCAAGCAGTGATTCAGACAGCCATCATCATACAAGTCGTTCTGACGATAACCATAGTGGCCACTTTTCAGGCGGTGATTCAGGTGGAGGAGATTGTGGCGGTGGCGGCGGCGGTGATTGACCATAAAAAAAAGCGAGAATCGAGGTTCTCGCTTTTAATTTGATAGCGTGAAAGACCAATTAGCCTTTATATTTGCTCATCACTAACGTTGCGTTAGTCCCCCCAAAGCCAAAGCTGTTAGACATAACTGTCTCTAATGCTTGCTCTGTCGGTTTCGTAACAATATTCAGCCCTTGAGCTTTAGGGTCTAAGTTTTCGACGTTGATACTTGGTGCAATAAAGCCATGCTCTAACATTAATAAGCTATAAATGGCTTCGTGAACACCCGCAGCACCTAAAGAGTGCCCTGTCATTGCCTTAGTGGCAGAAATAGCGGGTGAGTCATTACCAAATACTTCTTGAATCGCTTCGAGCTCTTTCGTATCACCCACAGGGGTAGAAGTACCATGTGTATTGATGTAATCAACCTTACCATCAATGCTTTGCATAGCCATTTGCATGCAACGTACTGCACCTTCACCTGAAGGGGCAACCATGTCAGCACCATCTGACGTTGCGCCATAACCAACAATTTCAGCGTAGATATGGGCACCACGAGCGAGCGCGTGCTCAAGCTCTTCAACCACCACGATACCACCGCCACCTGCAATAACAAAACCATCGCGGTCAGTATCGTAGGTTCTTGATGCTTTGCTTGGAGTATCATTGTATTTTGTTGACAATGCACCCATTGCATCGAATTCACAGGTCATTTCCCAGCTCAACTCTTCACCGCCACCTGCAAATACAACGTCTTGTTTACCTAACTGGATCAATTCAACTGCATGACCAATACAGTGTGCAGAAGTGGAGCAAGCAGAGCTGATTGAGTAGTTCACCCCTTTAATTTTAAAAGGTGTTGCTAAGCAAGCTGAGATCCCAGATGCCATAGCTCGTGTAACCATGTAAGGGCCTACACCACGAAGGCCTTTTGCACGCATACCATCAGAGCCAGCAACTTGGTTACGCGGAGAGCCCCCGCCAGAACCAACCACTAAACCAGTACGTAAATTCGAAACTTGTTCGTCTGTTAAACCCGAATCACTAATTGCCTGCTCCATAGACAGATAGGCGTAAACTGAGCAATCACTCATGAAACGGCGGATCTTACGATCAATCAGACCGTCAGTATCCATTTTTACATTACCCCAGACGTGGCTACGCAGCCCCGCCTCTTTGAATTCTTCTGAGAAAGTGATCCCGGAACGACCTTCCTTCAGAGAAGCCAGTACTTCTTCCTGGTTATTACCAATACTGGAAACAATACCCAGGCCAGTGATGACTGCACGCTTCATTCATTACCTCATGTCTTTTAATAATGTGAGTACGGGATTACAGGTTGTCACTTTAGCTTACACTTGTAAGCTGAACAAGTCCGATCAGGGTAAATATTTGTATTTTTTTTTCATCGAACATAATAACATTTTTGTTCAAAGGTAGCCTTGATGCCTGTTCGGCGCTAAAATTCAATGATTATTTGGATAAGAACAGGCATAAGTGTGAAAAAGTCAGCCGTGCAAACAGCCCGCCTTAGCTGGAATGATGAAGGTACGCCAGTATCAGAACAATTTGATGATGTCTATTTTTCTAATCAAGATGGACTTGAAGAAACTCGCTACGTTTTTTTACAAGGAAATCAATTTCCAACGCGCTTTGAAACACATCCTTTTGAAACCTGTGTTATTGCCGAAACAGGCTTCGGTACTGGGTTAAACTTTCTTACTTTATGCCAATGTTTTGAAGAGTTTAAGCAAAATCATCCCAACGCAAAACTACAACGCTTACACTTTATCAGTTTTGAAAAATACCCCCTCAGCCAAGAAGACCTAAAAGCAGCCCACAGCCGTTGGCCTGAGCTAGATCCACTCTCCCAAATGCTCTGTGAAAAATGGCCTGATCCCCTACCCGGTAACCAACGTATTATCTTAAAAAATGGGGAAATCATTCTTGATTTATGGTTTGGTGACGTAAATGAACAATTACCTCTACTTAATAGCAATTTAAACAATAAGATAGATGCTTGGTTTTTAGATGGATTTGCACCTTCTAAAAACCCACAAATGTGGAGCGAACAACTGTTCACTGCAATGGCTAAATTTGCCCGCCAAGGAGGCACTTTTGCGACCTTTACCTCTGCGGGTTTTGTGAAACGCGGATTACAACAAGCGGGTTTCACTATCAAAAAAATTAAAGGTTTTGGTCGTAAACGGGAAATGTTAACAGGCAGCTTAGCGGATAAGCATGACGAAATGATGACACCTTGGTTCGCTCGTCAGCCAGCTGCAATACCAACCGATGTTGCTATCATAGGCGGAGGTCTCGCCAGTTTAACCACCGCCTATGCCTTAAATCAGCGCGGTGCTAACGTCACGCTCTATTGCAAAGACCAACAAGTGGCACAAAATGCTTCTGGCAACCGCCAAGGGGCGGTCTACCCACTTCTCAATGGGCGTGATAACCCTCTAGAGCGTTTTTTCGTCAGTGCGTTCCCTTATGCGCACCGCTTTTATCGTCATCTTTCCCAATCGGGGATCCCATTTGATAGCCAGTGGTGCGGTGTTTCTGAGCTAGCCTACCATGAAAGAAGCCGCAAAAAGATTGATGCGATGCTGCAAACTGAGTGGCCTGCTGCGTTCGCGGCTGCAAAGACACGTGAGCAGTTAACCGAGTTAGCAGGTCTTGATGTTAACCATGCTGGTATTCATTATGCTAAAGGGGGATGGCTTTGCCCCGCTCAATTATGTGAAAGCCTTATGCGCTATCTCGCTGAAAAAGGCGTTCAATTTCATTTTAATCACGATGTTGAGCAATTACAGCATTCTGAGGAAGGGTGGACTTTATCTGCGAATGTTTCCGGCAAACAGCAACAATATTTACATCAAACGGTTGTCATTGCTAATGGTCATTTACTTACCCAGTTTCAACAAACCCAACAACTTCCAGTGACCCCCGTGAAAGGGCAAGTGAGTCATATCCCAACGACACCATCATTAAGCCAACTTAACAATGTATTATGCTATGAAGGTTATTTAACCCCAGTAAATCCCAATAACCAGCAGCACTGTATTGGGGCAAGTTATCAGCGTAACCACTTAGATTTTGCATACAGTGAAGTAGACCAGCAAGATAATCGCCAAAAACTGCTCAATAGTTTGCCCGATGTGAGTTGGCCAGAAGAGGTTGATGTTTCTGCTCAACAAGCTCGCCAAGGGATCCGCTGTGTGATCCGCGACCATATGCCACTAGTGGGGAATATCCCTCACTTTACGCAATTAATGGCAGCTTATGAAAATTTACCTGAACAGATGGAAAAACAGGCAAATATTGTACTCGCCCCAACCTATCCTAATCTCTTTATCTTAGGGGCGTTAGGCTCACGAGGGCTTTCAACCGCGCCTTTGTGTGGTGAGTTACTCGCCGCACAAATCTTTAATGAACCACTGCCTTTAGATGATGAAACGTTAGCCGCATTGCACCCTAACCGCTTTTGGGTGAGAAAATTGCTCAAAGGCCGTGAAGTTAAAGTGATGCCACAAGAAAACATCATAAAATAACAGAATCCTGTGCTCTATTGACGTAATAATATCGAGCGCTTTATCGCTTAAAAAGCGATATGAATGAACAGCAAAAAATAGCCGCATTCGTTCAATGCGGCTATTAACGTCTAAAAACAGTAAGTTACTGCTATCTTAATTCGGACGGACTGTTTTAATCCTCATTGCACAACGATCAGCAGCATTAAACCCAGCATCAATTTCTTGTTGTAGAATTTCTTCTAACTCAGTGGGTAGAGCCTCTTCATCAATGATAGAAAATCCAAAACGCTGATAATACGGTGCATTCCAAGGGATTTCACGGAAAGTGGTTAGCGTCACATAGTCAAAGTGATGTTGTAACGCATATTGGAGAATATGCTGAATTAATGCCCGACCTACGCCCTTACCCTGCCACGATTGGCACACAGAAATTTCACCAATATGGAGGCTATGCGTTAATTTGTCGACATTAATAAAGCCAATGGGCTGATCGTCATTATCTACCGCCACCCATTCCCTATTGTCCTGAATAAACTGTAGATGATCTTGCTCTGATTGCACTTCATCGTCAGCAATCCAAGCAAATTGATGATGACCACGAAATACTTGCGCGGCAGAGCGCTCGATAGTAGGGAGTTTTTTTGCGTCGCACGGCTGTGCTTGGCGAATATGAAACATAAAATAAACCTATAAAAAAGAGGAGCTTCCTCCTCTTAATAATCAATATAGTGTGTGATTAACGCACGTCATCCAGTAAGGATTTCCACATACCTAAAACCAGCACTTGATCTGGTGGGGTGAGCTCTCCCCCTTTAATTGCCTGCTGAATACTCTCTTCAACACGTTGATAAAGTGCATCAACACTGGTTTCATTCTCTTGTTCAAGCTCTGCGACAGCAAGGGTTAGATGCCCACGCAAATAGCCGCCCGCAAATAATTCATCGTCACTTGCGTGTTCGACCATATCATCAATTTTTGTCAGTATGCGTGTTTCAAAATCCGCAAGCATGCTTAATCCTTACTCTCGTTAATGTGTCATTAGGCAAAAATATCTTCCGGATAAGGGAAGTCTTCTGCACAAAGTGGTGGAGTATTGTAAAACGTTTGTAACGCGTTCACAAAGCGTAATGGCCTTTCAGGAATACCATTTGCTAAATATTCCATCACTTGGCCATGTACTTTGCGCTGAAATGCGATACGGTCAGGCTCAAAATCCCCTTCTAGATTGTCGCAACTGACATTAAAAGGAATGCCAGCCGCTACACAAAATAACCAATCTAACGCCTGAGGTTTGATTTCAACGACTTCAAATGCACATTGCGTTTTTTCATCACGACCATCGGGGCAATACCAGTAGCCATAATCGACTTGCTGGCGTCTTGCCTCTCCCGCAATGCACCAATGCGAAATTTCATGCAGTGCGCTGGTGAAAAAACCATGTGCAAAGACAATGCGATGATAAGGTGTTTGCTCATCGGCCGGTAAATAAACTGGCTCATCGTCACCTTTCACCAATTTGGTGTTGTACTCTTCGCCAAAGCACTGTTCAAAAATATCAATCAACTGCTGATAATGATGTTTAATCATGGAAATTCAAATCATTTTAAAATAATGAAACAACCCAAGCTTTGATAGCATCGCCATGGCTGTCATGGAGCAATTTAATACTCATCAGCAAAGAGATGATCACAATCATTGGCCTGATCAGTTTTTGCCCTTTCGTTAACACCAAGCGAGCGCCTAGTCTTGCGCCAACCATTTGGCCGATAAGCATAACAAAACCGAGCACCCAAAGAACATGACCTCCGATAATAAAAAATATTAAAGAGCCAAAATTTGAGGCAAAGTTCAGTAACTTAGCATGGGCAGTCGCTTTAGCAAGGTTATACCCCAACAATAACACATAGCCTAATGCTAAAAATGACCCAGTTCCCGGCCCAAATGCACCATCATAAAAACCCATCGTCATACCAACAGCAACCCCAAAAACAGGCATACTAATACGTTGCTTACGATCTTGTGCACCAATTGACGGTGTTAACAAAAAGTAAAGGCCAACGCAGATAACCATGATAGGCAAGAGCTGTTTGAGAAAATCCGTATTAATCATTTGGATCAAGATGGCGCCTAACATGGCACCAATGATCGTCATGATAAAGGGGAACATTTGCTCTCGTAAGTTAATCGCTTTACGTCGAACAAAATAGAGTGACGATGAGAACGAACCTCCAACTGCTTGGAGTTTGTTAGTTGCAAGTGCCTCAACAGGCGTTATACCGACAGAAAGTAATGCAGGGATAGTTAATAACCCCCCGCCGCCAGCTATGGAGTCAATAAATCCCGCGAACAATGCAACACAGAAAAGTAATAAATAAATTTCAGGTGCAACAACAGTCAGCCAATCCATTTTTAATCCAAGTAACAGAATTGCCATTACGGCGATACGTAATCTACTCTGCCGCTGATAAACAAATACAAGCCCACAGAGTATCACTGCCCAGATGAGGTATTTTTAAGGAGGCGTCATCCAAACCTTCATATTAACAATAAGGGAGACTATGCCCCCTTACGCACTCTTTACGACAATCCTGAAAATGGTTTCATTGTGGGTATAACATCAGCACATTGCCCACGGTGACGTAAATAGTGATCCATCAATACAATCGCCATCATTGCTTCTGCAATAGGTACGGCTCGAATACCAACACAAGGGTCATGTCGACCTTTGGTGATCATTTCGACTTCTTCACCATCACGATTTAGCGTTTTACCTGAAACGGTAATACTGGAGGTTGGCTTCATCGCGATATGCGCAATAATAGGTTGGCTGCTACTTATCCCCCCTAAAATTCCCCCAGCGTGGTTTGAAGTGAAGCCCTCGCGAGTGATTTCATCGCGGTTTTCACTCCCTTTCAGGCCAATTACTCCAAAACCATCCCCAATTTCAACCCCTTTAACAGCATTAATACTCATTAAAGCATGAGCAATATCTGCATCTAAGCGGTCAAATACAGGCTCTCCCAATCCTGCTGGTACATTCTCAGCCACGACAGTCACTTTCGCGCCAATCGAATCTCCCTCTTTTTTTAGCCCTCTTAGTAACTCATCTAGCGCTTCTAATTGACTAGGGTCAGGGCTGAAAAAAGGGTTTTGCTCAACAATAGACCAATCTTTGATTTCACATTTCACTGACCCCATTTGTGTCAAACAGGCACGTATCGTGATCCCCAATTTTTCTTGTAGGTATTTTTTAGCGATTGCTCCAGCCGCAACACGCATAGCCGTTTCACGAGCAGAAGAGCGCCCGCCTCCACGGTAGTCGCGCTGACCATATTTTTGTTCGTAGGTATAATCTGCGTGCCCTGGTCTAAAGACATCTTTAATTGCGCTGTAGTCTTGAGAACGTTGATCGGTATTTTCAATCAATAGGCCTATGCTGGTTCCCGTAGTGACACCATTAAATACCCCAGATAGAATTTTGACCTGATCAGGCTCTCGACGTGCAGTAGTATAACGAGACGTTCCCGGACGGCGGCGGTCAAGATCCCCTTGTAGATCGGCTTCTGTTAATGCTAGCCCTGGTGGCACACCATCAATGATGCACCCCAAAGCCAAGCCATGAGATTCCCCAAAAGTGGTAACCCGAAACAGTTGCCCTATTGAATTTCCTGCCATACCAAATTCCTAATTAATATTTCATGATTGTTATTTTGATGTTGTGGTTGATTAGAATGCCGCGCAATATTTTCTTAATCAATATAAAGTTGAAAATGAGCATGATGTTCAACTAATTGCTCACGCGTCAACATAAATACTCCATCACCACCATACTCAAACTCTAACCAAATAAAGGGAATTTCTGGGTATTGTTCAATCAGATGTACCATACTGTTACCGACTTCGCAGATCAATACACCCTCATCACTCAGAAAGCGTGGTGCATTTGCTAAAATACGACGCACCAATTTTAAACCATCGCTTCCCGCCGCTAGCGCCAATTCAGGCTCAACGCGGAACTCTTCCGGTAAATCATCCATATCCTCAGCATCAACATAAGGTGGATTAGTCACAATTAAATCATACTTAACGTCAGGCATATCCCTAAACAGATCAGAGCGGATAGGAATAACGCGGTGCTCTAAACCATGATTCGCAATATTGTGTTCAGTAACGGCAAGCACATCGGTCGAGATATCGACCGCATCCACTTCCGCTTCAGGGAATTCATACGCACAGGCGATTGCGATACAGCCACTCCCTGTACACATATCAAGTATCGTTCGCGGCTCATCAGCCAACAAGCCAACAAAATGGTTGTTGATAAGCTCTCCAATTGGTGAACGAGGAATTAATACACGCTCATCCACATAGAACTCATGTCCACAGAACCACGAACAGTTAGTCAGGTAAGCCACTGGAACACGCTCATTAATACGACGCAATACACGTTCAATGATACGATGACGCTCCGTTGGGGTCAGGCGCGAGGTCAATAGTTCATCCGGTACATCAAGAGGTAAGTAAAGCGTTGGTAGCACTAATTGTAACGCTTCATCCCATGCATTATCAGTACCGTGACCATAATAAACATTGGCAGCATTAAAGCGGCTCATTGTCCAACGTAAAATGTCCTGAATGGTATGAAGCTCAGCAACAGCTTCATCAACGAAGATCTTTTCCAAGAAGGGTTTCTCCAGACTGTATATCGAAAGTGTTCAAGTTTGCCACGAAGTGAGACACAAATCAGCAGATTAATACAATAAAATCGCGAGGAAAACAGAGGGGAAGCTATTTAATGTCAAGAGGCCCCCTGTTTAAACTGGAGGCCTCTTAGGATAAGTCGTTATTCTACCGACTCAGCGTTGTAATTTACGTCAGTCTCCGCATTGGGTTGTTTAACCCACAGTGCATAAACGACGGCTAAAATCACCAACCAAACAATACCCACATATAAAGCAATACGTGTATCTTCAAAATAACCGAGTACCCCAAAGATAAATAGCATAAATATGATGGCAAGTGCTGGACCAACTGGCCATAATGGTACAGGGAATTTCAGTTTACTCACCTGCTCTGGCGTCATTTTGCGGCGCATGGCTACCTGTGATACCAAGATCATCAGCCATACCCAAATCGTGGCAAAGGTTGCAATCGATGCAATCACTAAGAACACTTTTTCAGGGATCAGATAATTCAATACCACCCCAACCAGCAAAATAATTGACATCACCAGTACGGTCATCCATGGCACACCATTTTTGGTCAGTTTAGTGAATACTTTCGGTGCCTGCCCTTCGTGTGCCATACCATACATCATACGGCCCGCCCCAAAGATGTCACTGTTGATAGCGGAGATTGCTGCGGTGATCACTACCACGTTCAAAATGTTTGCAGCCGATGCAATGCCTAGGCTATCAAAAATTTGTACGAATGGACTGCCTTGGTGACCAATTTGATTCCAAGGGTAGATACACATTAAGACAAATAAAGTTAAGACATAAAAGAGTAGGATACGAATTGGTACCGCATTGATAGCACGAGGAATTGTTACGTCAGGATTTTTAGCTTCACTTGCCGTAATACCAATGACTTCAATGCCCCCAAAGGCGAACATTACCACGGCAAACGATGCGATAACCCCTCCGATCCCATTTGGCATAAAGCCACCGTGCTCAAATAGGTTTGTAATACCGACTGCATGCTCAGAGGCTTGCCCAAAGCCAAACACCATAATCGCCGCACCGCCGATGATCATCGCGATAATTGCAACAATTTTGATGATAGAGAGCCAGAACTCCATTTCACCAAATACTTTTACATGACAAAGGTTAATTGCCCCGATAAAACAGATGATACTCAAAACCCAGATCCACTGAGCGACCTCAGGAAACCAGAGCTTCATATAAAAACCAAATGCGGTGACGTCTGCTAAGCAGACAATGAGCATTTCAAAAACATATGTCCAACCAGCAAAAAAACCTGCTCGTGGACCTAAATAGTGACTTGCATACTGTGAGAAGGAGCCAGCAAGGGGGTTATGTACCGCCATTTCCCCTAGGGCGCGCATCACCATAAAAACTGCCGCGCCACCAATAATATAAGCAATTAAAACCGCAGGGCCTGCCGTTTCAATCGCTTTTGCTGAACCATAAAAAAGACCTGTACCAATCGCTGCCCCGAGGGCCATAAACCGGATGTGACGCGCAGAAAGTCCACGCGTAAGTTTTGTTGTGCTTTGCATGATTTATCCTTCGTTTTTTATATACCCTAAATCATTCAAGCTACTTATCAGAATGATGAGTAGACACTAGCTCACTAAGGTGACAGACAGATATCTATCTCTCATGTCGCTTGAAGATTAATGGGTACTATTTTTAATAATGGTCGTGCAGATAAATACTACAAGCGGCCGATACATTGCCGACCGCTTATTATTTGCGTGATGTATTATTTAGGAAAAACCGAGTTTTCAGGGAACAATGTTGATAGCTTTTGTTCCGTAATGAGCTGAATTGCCGCATCAATATCAGGGGCAAAATAGCGGTCTTTATCATAATACGCGACTTTATCACGCAATATGTGACGGGCTTTTTCTAATACCTCGCTTGATTTTAAGCCCTCACGAAAGTCGATCCCTTGACATGCCGATAACCATTCAATGGCTAAAATGCCTGTCACATTTTTTGCTATTTCCCACAAGCGGCGGCCTGCTGCTGGCGCCATAGAGACATGATCCTCTTGGTTTGCCGAGGTCGGTAAACTATCAACACTGGATGGATGTGCTAATGCTTTATTTTCACTCGCCAATGCTGCCGCAGTTACCTGAGCAATCATAAAACCAGAGTTGACCCCGCCATTATTAACGAGGAATGGTGGCAATTGAGACATGTGCGTATCCATCAATAACGCAATACGTCGTTCAGACAGTGCACCGATTTCGGCTAAAGCAAGCGCGATGTTGTCCGCAGCCATTGCCACTGGCTCCGCGTGGAAGTTACCGCCAGAGATAATGTCACCATTATCAGTAAAGACTAATGGGTTGTCAGAAACAGCATTCGACTCGATTAAAATTACCTCAGCCGCTTGACGAATTTGCGTCAAACAGGCCCCCATCACTTGAGGCTGGCAACGTAACGAATAAGGGTCTTGTACTTTAACGCAATTTTCATGAGATTGAGCCAACTCACTCGTTGGTGTTAACACCTCACGAAATAGTCTTGCAACATCAATTTGCCCTTTTTGACCACGCACCTCGTGGACGCGCGCATCAAATGGTTTGCGTGACCCCAATGCCGCTTCCACACTCAGAGAGCCACAAACAATACCGCTTAGCAGCAAGTTCTCAGCTTCAAATAACCCTTTTAGCGCAAACGCCGTTGATACTTGGGTGCCGTTTAATAGTGCTAGACCTTCTTTCGCTTCCAGTTTCAACGGTTTTAGCCCTGCTTTTTCAAGTGCCGATTTAGCGCTGAGCCATTTACCTTGATAGCGTGCTTTCCCTTCACCAAGTAGCAGCAAACTCATATGCGCTAAAGGTGCTAAATCACCAGAGGCACCAACTGAACCTTTAGCAGGAATAAAGGGATAAACTTGGTGATTCACTAACGCAATTAGGGCTTCAATCACTTCTAATCGAATACCAGAGAAGCCACGAGCTAAACTATTAATTTTTAAAACCATAATCAGACGAACCAATTCGTCATCAAGCGGTTCACCCACGCCCGCTGCATGTGACATCACAATAGAGCGTTGCAGCGATTGCAGATCTTTTGCAGCGATTCGGGTATTGGCTAATAAACCGAATCCTGTATTAATACCGTATGCCGTCTTATCTTCAGCAATAATCTTATTTACCGTTGCCACACTTTTTTCGATTGCCAAATGAGAGCGTTTATCGAGAGCAACCGTTACAGGCTGTGCAAGTACAATACGCAAATCATTCAGTGACATTTTTCCTGGATGGATAGTTAACTTAGTCATGCCCGGCTCCTCTTAGCGTGTTTTTAACATCGGTAGGTTAAGATTTTTTTCTTGTGCGCACTGAATCGCTATATCATAACCCGCATCAGCATGGCGCATGACACCTGTCGCAGGGTCATTGTGTAGAACACGAGCAATCCGCTCAGCAGCTTCATCAGTGCCATCGCACACAATCACCACCCCTGAATGTTGAGAGAAGCCCATACCGACCCCTCCACCATGGTGTAATGAAACCCATGTTGCTCCACTTGCTGTATTTAATAAGGCATTCAGTAAAGGCCAATCAGAGACGGCATCTGAACCATCTTTCATCGCTTCTGTTTCGCGGTTTGGGCTAGCAACTGATCCTGAATCAAGGTGATCTCGACCAATCACGATCGGCGCTGAAACTTCACCGCTTCTTACCATTTCATTAAAAGCTAAACCTAATTTCGCCCTATCCCCCAAGCCAACCCAACAAATACGTGCGGGTAAGCCTTGGAAACTGATACGTTCACGCGCCATATCTAACCAACGATGTAAATGCTTATCGTCAGGTAAAAGCTGTTTTACTTTTGCATCTGTTTTATAAATATCTTCAGGATCACCGGATAACGCCACCCAGCGGAAAGGACCAATACCGCGACAGAATAATGGGCGAATATAAGCAGGTACAAACCCTGGGAAATCAAAAGCATTTTTGACGCCCATTTCAAGGGCCATTTGACGGATATTGTTACCATAATCAAATGTTGGAATGCCTTGTTTTTGGAAGGCGAGCATCGCTTTAACATGTTCAGCCATCGATGCTTTTGCTGCTTTCGCTGTGCCTTCAGGATCTTTCACGCTACGCTCGCGATACTCTTCCCAACTCATCCCAACAGGTAAATAACCATTGAGAGGATCGTGAGCACTCGTTTGGTCGGTAACCATATCTGGGCGAACGCCACGTTTCACTAACTCTGGTAAGATTTCAGCCGCGTTAGCACATAAGGCGATTGATACAGCTTTCCCTTCCGAGGTGTATTTTTTGATACGCGCCAATGCATCATCCAGATCGGTCGCTTGCTCATCCACATAACGGGTACGCAAGCGAAAATCAATACGGCTTTGTTGACATTCGATATTCAGTGAACAGGCACCCGCGAGTGTTGCTGCTAACGGCTGCGCCCCGCCCATACCGCCTAACCCTGCCGTGAGCACCCAGCGCCCAGTTAAGTCACCATTATAATGTTGGCGCCCTGCTTCAACGAAAGTTTCATAAGTCCCTTGAACAATGCCTTGGCTACCAATGTAAATCCAGCTACCCGCCGTCATTTGGCCATACATTGCCAACCCTTTCGCATCCAATTCGTTAAAGTGTTCCCAGTTAGCCCAATGTGGTACAAGGTTTGAGTTTGCGATTAATACGCGAGGGGCATTTTCATGGGTTTTAAAGACGCCAACGGGCTTGCCAGATTGGACCAGTAGAGTTTCATCACTCTCTAAATTTTTAAGTGTTTCAACAATTTTGTCATAGCACTGCCAATTACGTGCCGCACGACCAATACCGCCATAAACGACCAGTTCATGTGGATTTTCGGCAACATCAGGATCTAGGTTATTCATCAGCATACGTAAAGGGGCTTCAGTCAACCAGCTTTTCGCGCTGAGAGTGTTACCTCGTGGTGCTCTGATATCACCATTTCTGTATTTATTATTTATCGTTGTCACATTCATACCCTCTTTCGATAGATTCAGCTTGTACTGATAACGTCTTTATATAGGTATAGTTGTATATACATGTACAATCAATACCCTATTTAACATCAAAATTGAGAATGAAATGCAGATAAATAATAATTACATATTATATTTCAATGGATTATGAAAAAACCACATCAAATTGGTGGTTAAATTTTCTTCTAAATCTGCCAGTGAGATCACATTAAATTTACAATTAATTCACATCTTTCAAGGGTTTTAGCGGGAAATATCAAAATTCACCATGAGATTAAGATAAACCTTCTACTCATGGTCAATATAGACGTAATTTTCAACATTTATTCGATAAAATACGCTAGGAAAGCAACCCCATAAAATAGCGTTGCCTTGAGATACTAAGAGGTAAAATGCCCTTTCAATTTATAGCGATGCCCCGGAAATAATAATTTCGTGCTAGTCACCACAAATGATTGGGACCATGTACGTCTTGAAATTAATAAGCAAGAAGAGCCTAACGCAATATTCAGCCATTTAGCGGCGCGCTCATCGGCTTCAATGGCCTCAACGATATGCTCACCTTCTGTTAATGGCGCCACCATTGAAAGGTAGTCATGAGGAGTGATGGTCAAAAAGTCTTGTTGTAGATAATCAGGAGCCGCTAGCGCATTGACATACCGATCTTCAATTTGCACTGGTACATCATTTTCGTAATGAATAATAATTGAATGGAATACCCTTGTTTCAGGGGCGATATTCAATTCCGCAGCCAACGAAACCGATGCAGCAACCTCTTCTAGCTTGATAATTTTACAGCTATATTGATGATTTCTTGCCAGAATTTCGGACTCAATGCTATGAACTTCAAATAGCGCTGATTGGCCTTTTGGCTCTGCGACGAATGTACCGACCCCTTGAACCCTAACTAACAGCCCTTCTGCTGTCAGCTCCCTTAATGCACGATTTGCCGTCATACGGCTACATTCGAATTGTTTGACCAATTCAGATTCCGAGGGAACACGATCATTCGCCTGCCACTCACCTGTATGGATTTTTTCTGTTATTAACTGTTTTACTTGCAAATAGAGCGGGATCGGGTTGTCTCTATTACCTTTTTTTTCTGCTGTCACAATCGTTTCCATTTTAAAAAGTAAAATGCCAAACCCTTAAAGTAAAAACTTAGGGTTACCGTTATACTATTAAGTTGTGCTATCAAATAGCGGATATTCTGACAGTCGCAAATAAAACTTAACCCTCTGTAAATATCCTACAAGTCTATTTACCAATTAAAGGCTAACAAAAACCCCTTACAGCATATATTACCACACAACAAATTGATAATGTTGGCAACACCAAACAATAGGAATTTTATGATTTAATGAATTTCTAACAAAAATAACTAATAATCAGCTGATTTTATCGACATTATTCTATTTGAAGGAACGGTTTATATTCTCATCCCGTTCCTACTCCACCAGCGTGCAAACTATCTGATACTTTAATTCACTTATGAGTTATGATGACTAATATTGCCTTGATAAACTCGCATATATAATGGCTGGCTACCTTGCTCATAAATCATCTCAACGGGGTCAACCGCATTCCAAACCACAAAGTCAGCCTGATAGCCGACCTTAAGCTGTCCATGGCTTGCCTCGCGACCTAATGCTTTCGCAGCATGACAAGTAACTCCAGCCCATACTTCTTCAGGTGTTAATCTAAATAGTACAGCAGCCATATTCATGATCATACGTAGTGAAGCGAAAGGGCTTGTGCCAGGGTTAAAATCCGTTGATACCGCCATTGGTATTTGATGTTCACGCAACAGTTCTATAGGTGGCAATTTTTTCTCTCTCAAGAAATAAAAGGCGCCCGGAAGTAAAACGGCTACTGTTCCACTCTCTTTTAGTGCACGAATACCATTAAGATCAAGATACTCAATATGATCAACCGATAATCCCCGATAACTAGCAACCAGTTCGCTGCCTCCAAGGTTGGACAACTGCTCAACATGCCCCTTGACTGGGATCCCCAATTTTTGTGCGGCTGCAAATAGTTTTTGGCTCTGTTCTAGCGAAAAGCCCACCGTCTCACAAAAGACGTCAACGGCTTCAAATAACCCTTGCTGCCACAATGTTGGCATAATATCCGTACAAATTAGATCAATATATTCATCAGCTTTATCTTTATACTCAGGCGGTACCGTATGCGCTGATAGCAAAGTTGAACTGACTGTTACTGGGTATGCTTCGGCTAATTTTTTGGCAACCATGAGCTGTTTTTGCTCACTCTTCAAATCCAAGCCATAGCCTGACTTCATCTCAATGGTTGTGACACCTTCACGGATCAGCGCCTCTAATCGCGGTTGTGAAACCTGATAGAGTTCATCTTCATTTAACGCTCGCGTGGCACGTACAGTAGAGTTAATCCCACCACCTTGTTGGCTAATAGTCTCATAAGAGACACCATTCATCCGCTGCTCCCACTCGGCCGCACGATTGCCACCAAAAACCAAATGCGTATGGCAATCAATTAAACCTGGTGTAATTAAGCGCCCTTCTAGATCCACTACTTTACAATTAGCTGTATCTAACTCACCTTTTGGTTCAATCGCCACGATCTTATTCTCTCGCGTGACCATATCGTGATTTTCTAAGAGTCCATATGCCACGTTAGATCCCAGATCCATTGTAGCAATGCGGCCATTTCGCCAGACGACATCATGAGCAAGTGTTTTAAATGACATAACAGATCCTATGGGTTTAATAAGTACATTTACCACTGCAATAGATAACAGGTATATATATGTATATACAATTAGTCAATACAGCTACAATTGTCAATGTAAACTGCCCATAACGTTAAAATTTTGTTAGTTAAATCTTATAATCCACAGCTATAACCTTCGTCACCAAAAATAGGTTACACTAATGTAGATAAGTACTATCTGAAAAAGATAATTAAACAGCTAGCTAAGATAATTAATCGAATGAAAAATAAATTTGAATTAGACAAAGATGACATTCATCTATTTAAAGAAGCTATTCGCGGCACAAAAAAGATAGCACAAGATCAAATCTTGCATACTCCTGTGCGAACAAAAGTCACTCATCCTTCAAGTAAAAAAGTCCAACAAGAACAAATCGATGCTTCATTTTATTTTTCAGATGAATTTCAACCTCAATTGGAAGATGAAGGCCCAACTCGCTATTTGAAACCCGGCTCTAGCCCTTACGAACTGAAAAAATTGCGTCGAGGCGATTATGTTCCTGAACTTTTTCTTGATTTGCATGGCTTAACGCAATTAGAAGCGAAACAGGAAATTGGGGCGCTGATTGCCGCATGTAAACGCGAAAATGTCTTTTGTGCGTGCATTATGCACGGCCATGGTAAGCATATTTTAAAGCAGCAAACGCCACTGTGGTTAGCCCAACACCCAGATATTCTTGCTTTTCATCAAGCACCTAAAGAATGGGGCGGGAATGCGTCACTACTCTTATTAATTGAAACTCAAGAACACATTAGGCGCTAGCAATTTTCAGCGTCTTCATATTACACAATACAACGTTAGCCATTTTTCATCACGACAACAGACCGTTTAAAAGCCCCTAGGGGCTAACTGGTCGCCATTACTGATTGACTGAGAGTAATTGAGCTGGGCTGAGCATCCAATCTAAATGGGCTTTATGGTGCTTCACATCCATTTCAATGCAGGCAATCGAAGAAGTGATAAACATCGGAGGTGCTTCATGAGGGCATAACTCTGAAACTAAATACCCGACAAGAGGTAGATGAGACACCACCAATACGGCATTCGCTCCCATTATTGCTAGGTCACGAATATGATCTGCCACAAATGCCGCATTCCCACCGGGTGTTAACATCTCCATTACCGTAGCTTGTTCAGGTAGGCTAAGATGCTCACGGACAGTTTGTAGTGTTTGCTCTGCTCGAAGATAAGGACTTACTAGGACATGATCAATCTCTGGATGACGTTTATTCAACCATTGAGCCATCAATACCGAATCATCTTTCCCTTTTTGAGTTAACGCTCTTGCCGCATCACTTGCGGCCTGTAGTGCGGCATCACCATGACGCATAATATAAACTTGCATAATCCACCATCTGAGTAGCCTAGCAAATAGCACTGGCTAATCTTTTTGTTAAAATAATTTATTGTCAGAGTCACCATCAGTGGGGCGAAAAGTGATTCTGCATCAAACTACCGACAAATAAAATGATTTAAGTAATTTTTTGCGTTTAATTTTGTCTGAAAAGCATGCAGCAGTGGCCTAATTACCTTATTGCTCCCGCTCCCATCGGCCCCTCTGACCTACCAATTAACTACATTAGAGACCATCTAGCTTTTTCTATTTTCAATCAATAAAAAACCCGATGATTGCTATATTAAAGCAAATACATCAGGCTTTTTGGTTACATCATCGTACCTTAAAATACACAGTTGTACGCTAAGTGGTATTTCAGGTTGTTAATTAAAGAAGCCACCGTTATGGCTGCTTGAAAGTGGCTTCACAATACTCAACTTTTGTTTGCTGGAAAAAAGGTTTCATTTGTTTGTGCCATCTGACACAAGCGTTCACAAGGGCGGAATTTATCACCGTAACGCTCAGCTAACTGATTCATCGTATCTACTGTTTTTTGAATACCTAAGTTATCCATATATCGGAATGGCCCACCAAAGAATGGCGGGAAGCCAATACCAAATACCGCGCCAATATCCCCATCTCGTGGATTTTGGATAATATTCTCATCTAAACAGCGAACAGCCTCATTGAGCATCAACATCACACAGCGTTCAGCAATATCAATTTTGCTCAAATGATTTTGTGGCTGAATACCGATTAATGAATAGATACTGCTATCTACCTGACGCTTTTTAGATTTTTTCCAGAACATCAATTTAGATGCGGGTTGATGCCCATACAAATAAAAGCCTTTCCCATTTTTCTTGCCTTTACGGTCGTCTTTATTCACTTTATCCAGAAGCTCAGGAGCCTTAAACCTATCACCAAAGCGATTGACTAAAATAGGTAAAATTTTAGTTCCGACATCAATACCGACTTCATCTAATAAGTTAAATGGCCCAACAGGGAAGCCAAAATCAACAAGCGCACTATCAATATGTTCAATTGATTCGCCACTCATTAAACATTCAGCCGCTTCACACAAATAAGGCGCTAAAATACGATTCACATAAAAGCCTGCATCATCCCCCACAACAATGGCCGTTTTACCTTGGCGTTTCGCAAAAGCCACCACCGTCGCAATGGTTTCTGCATCTGTTTGCTGATGAGGGATCACTTCAACCAGTGGCATTTTGTCAACAGGGCTAAAATAATGTAGGCCAATCACTTTTTCAGGGTGAGCTGCATTTTCAGCGATTTGATGAATAGGTAATGAAGAGGTGTTCGAGGCAAAAATCGCCTTCCCGTGGGTGACCTCTTGTACCTCTGCAACCATCTTTTGTTTTAGTGAGAGATCTTCAAAGACAGCTTCAACCACAATATCAGCGTGCTCAAACCCTTGATAATTTAGCGTGCCCGATATTTTTGCCATCACTGCATTACGCTCGCGAGCAAGCATACACCTTTTATTAACTCTTTGCGTTAATAGATCCCAGCTATAACGCAGTGAATGGGTAATGCCTTTCTCATTAATATCTTTAATACGGACAGGAAGATCACCTTTCATTGCGGTGACAAATGCAATCCCCCCTCCCATTAAACCGCCACCTAACACACCAATCTGCTTAAATGCGAGTGGTTTTGCACTAGACCCCGTTTCGTTTTTTAATGCCGTTGTCGCAAAGAATAAGCTTCTTAGTGCGGCTGACTCTGGTGTCATCACTAACTCGCCAAACGCTTTGGCTTCTGCCTCATATCCGGCTTTAGCCCCTTTTTCTACCCCTGTTTTGACAACCTGAATAATTTTCTCTGGAGCAGGATAATGGCCTTTCGTTTTGCGCATTACGGTTTGTTTGGCGCTGGAAAAGACTTTATTACGTAATAAATTACTGCTTAATAAACGATGTTGCCAATGAATAGGCGCGCGTTGGATTTTACCTTTTTTCGCCATTGCAATAGCGACATCTAACAGAATGGTTTCAGGCACGACATCATCCACTAACCCCATTTTTAGTGCCTGTTTCGCGCGTAACTGTTTACCCGTTAACATCATATCCAGTGCATTTGGTATGCCAATTAATTTTGGTAAACGTTGGGTTCCACCTGAGCCGGGAAGCAAGCCTAATTGGACTTCAGGTAGGCCTAAACGCGTTTTATCGTCATTCGAGCACACTCTGACATGGCATGCTAATGCAAGTTCTAACCCACCACCGAGACAGGCTCCATGGATTGCCGCAACAATAGGTAAAGGATAGTTTTCTAGCTTTTCGAAAAGCAGGTGCCCTTCTCGAGATAACTCACTGGCTTGCTCTTTACTTTGGCAGTTAGCAATCATGCTAATATCCGCGCCCGCGATAAAACTGTCTTTTTTCCCAGAGGTGATCACCAATCCTTTTAAACCAGGTGTCGACTGTGCTTGCTGTAAAATAGAGAGGAACTGTTGTGCAAACTCAGCCTTCAATGTGTTGACCTTTTCATTTGGTACGTCAATGAAAATGACACCCACTGTTTGGGCATGAACTTCAAGGCGAAAAGCTTCATGCACGAGGCCTGCTTGAACCCCTGTTTCTGAATGGTGCGTCATTATTCCACCTCCAAAATCATTGCAGCGCCCAACCCACCAGCAGCACATGCTGTTGTTAAACCAAACCCACCACCTCGGCGACGTAATTCATGCAGTGTTTGTGTCACCATACGCGCTCCTGTTGCAGCGAATGGATGACCATAAGCAATAGACCCACCAAGCACATTGAACTTATCCATATCTACTTCACCAATTTCTTTTGATAACCCCAATTTTTCTTGAGCAAATTGGCGACTAGAAAAGAGTTTAAGATTCGCTAGCGTCTGAGCGGCAAAAGCTTCATGCATATCGATTAATGTCAAATCTTGTAGCGTCAACCCCGCACGTTTAAGCGCTATTGGTGTCGCATAAGAAGGGCCTAACAGCATATCTTGCCAAACATCAATAGCAGAGAAAGCAAAGCTACGTATATAACCTAACGGGGTATAACCTAATGCTTTAGCACGAGATTCCGTCATCATTAGCACGGCGGCCGCCCCGTCGGTCAGTGGTGTACTATTGGCTGCCGTCACCGTACCGTGTTTACGATCAAATGCAGGTTTTAACTTTGCATAAGAAGATAAAACTGAATTTGTACGGATATTATTATCTTGAGTGAAGGCTTGTTTGAATGGCGGCATGTAAGCACTCATCACCTCTTGCTCCAAAACACCACTTTCCCAAGCTTTGGTCGCGAGCAGATGTGAGCGATGCGCAAGCTCATCTTGCTGCTCACGAGTGATGTGATACGTTTTCGCCATTTGCTCCGCCGTATCCCCCATCCGTAAACCTGTCGAATATTCTGCAACGGCGGGTGCGACAGGTAACAGATCTTTTAGACGTAATTTCGACATCAATGAAAGCTTTTGCCCGAATGACTTCGCTTTACTTAATGACAAAAGCGTTGCTGCAAGTTTCTTGGAAACCCCGATAGGTAATACAGAAGATGAATCTGCACCTCCAGCAATACCAACTGAGATATGACCAGCCATCATACTCTCAGCAATATTTGCCATAGCCTGGAAACTCGTCGCACAAGCGCGAGAAACACTATAGGCATCCGTCGAGACACTCATACCTGTACCGAGCACTATCTCCCGCGCAATATTCGGGGCTTCTGGCATTTGTACCACTTGCCCAAACACCAGCTGTTCAATAAGTTGTTTTTCAATACCGCTTCGACTTAGCAGTTCTGCAACAACAGCTTTTCCCAGATCAACCGCAGCAATACCTTGATATGCTGTGGCTTGCTTGGCAAAAGGTAAACGGAGGCCGCTAATAATTGCTATCCTCTCTTTTGCTGCATAAGTGCTTTCGCCATGATGGGAAAGTTGATTCATGGTAGCTCCTGCTAAAAAGTGATAAACCGTTTTTTATGACCTCTAAACCTTTCATGCTGGTTTCTGTAGCCACAAGTGAAACCCGCACTTTAAAATAATAGGTGTAACTTATTTATATTTAACCGATTCTCGTAACCTGTTAAAAAAGTGCTTGTGGCTAGCTGACCCTCGCTAAAGAGGTCTGACCTGTTTAATATTGTTAACATAAACGTTACATTCAGAAAATAGCGACATTAAGAAAATGCGAGCTTGCACACAACTTAATGAATATTAATGAAAGCAGAAAAGAGTTGAGCAGAAAATAAAGGGAATTAAATAGAAAAATACCTTCACTATAGCGTAATTAGACTATAGTGAAGGAGATAAAGAGTTAATCAGTTGTTTGATTAGCGTAAGCCTAATTGAAAAATCAGACTTTCTGCTTCACAACTAAAAGTAAAGTTTGCAGACAACTCAACACCACCTTCAACATTGGTGATGGAATGGTCGATAGCACAAGGTTCTGACTCAACAGATTTGGCCTTTTCAGTTAGCTGTTTCAACATAGATTCCGCTTCTTCATGGCTCGCGAAAACATGCTGATACGATGCAGTGCAATCTTTATTATCTAAAACTGTACCCACATCTACACAGCAGCAAGCAGCAGTTTCTTCCGCGCTACAACGGTTAATCGCATCAGTCATTTTACTCTCCAAATCAACAAACTGTTAAGTTGCTATCATAACGCTGAAAAAGAGAGAAAAACCAGTGTATATCAAGCCTATTCCCTGACTATCTGAGATAAGTTTGATCTAACCCCATAAATACTCATCAATGACAGAATTACGCCCAACGGATGTTGCCATTTTGTTAAATACATCGCAATTTTGAAAACAATTTGCATATAAACGAAAAACATGCTTGCAACATATGAGGTGGTCAGACCTATACTCTAGTAACTGGTCTGATTTGTCATAGAGGCAAGCGACCCTACAATTCTGCGCTTCTTGCGATAGAAGTCGCCTAATATACATAATAAACAAGAGGGTTTTGGTCATGAGCCAGAAAAACCTATTTACTCGATCAGCTTTAGCAATAGCAGTGGCAATAGTTTCATCTAATGCGGGCGCCGCTGGTTTTTTGCTTAATGAATATTCCACATCTGCGCTCGGACGTGCATTTTCGGGAGCCGGCGCACTCGGTGACAACGCAAGTGAAGGTAGTCGTAACCCTGCTGCAATGATGTTATTTGATCGCCCAGCCATTTCAGTCGGTGCAGTTTATATTGACCCAAGTGTTGATATTAAAGGGCGTGGAGCATCTCCTTTAGGCAGTAACTTAACCGCAAATGATATTGCACCAAGCGCTCTCGTGCCTAACGCGCATTTCATTTTCCCTATCAATGATAAGTGGGCGGTAGGTACATCAATGACCACCAACTTTGGCCTCGCAACTGACTTTAGTAAAAACTATGCAGCAGGCCCTATTGGCGGTAAAACTGACCTGAAAACAGCCAACTTAAATTTAAGTGGTGCATATCGTTTAAATGATAACTTTAGTTTTGGTTTAGGTGTCAATGCGGTTTATGCCGATGCTGAAATCACTCGCCATGCAGGTGATTTAGGTAAATTAACACCAAAACTTGGATTACCACCTATTCCTGCTAGTACCACAATGGCAAAACTGACAGGCGATGATTGGGGCTACGGCTGGAACGCAGGTATCCTCTACGAACTCAATCCAGATAACCGTTTTAGTTTAACCTATCGTTCTAAAGTTACCGTCAAGTTTAAAGATGGTAAGTACTCAAATGACCTTCCAAGTAATAACCCTTACCTTAATGGCGCTGGTATTGTCGGCACTGATGGTGAAAAAATCAAAGGTAAGCTTGACCTAAACCTTCCTGATATTTGGGAGTTCTCAGGTTACCATAAAGTTGCTCCAAAATGGGCATTGCACTACAGCGTAGCTTATACTGGCTGGAGTGAATTCAAAGATTTAACAGCATATCGTAGTAGTGATGGAAAGCAATTATTCCACAAGGCTGAAAACTTTAAAGATGCTTGGCGTTTCGCAGTAGGTACAACCTATTACTATGATGATAACTGGACATTCCGTACAGGTATCGCCTATGACGAAAGCCCTGTACCGACAAAATACCGTTCAATTTCCATCCCAGACCAAGATCGCTATTGGTTAAGTGCGGGTACAACCTATGCATTTAATGAAAATGCTTCTGTAGACTTGGGTATTTCTTATATGTACGGTAAAAAAGTCAACATATCTGAGAAGCTAGTAGAAACTAACGCACTGCCACTTCCTGCTTATGAGTTTAAATCTGAAGGGTCAGCCTGGTTGTATGGTGTGAACTTCAACTACACATTCTAATTGTGTCGATGCAAATAAATAACAGGGGATGATCCCTCTGCCAAACCGTTAGCTAACCCCATGCTTTTCTACATGGGGTTTCTTGTTTAAGGAACATAATCGTTAAAATGATTCTCCCATTATCTTCTGAACGTCATTAATGAAAACGATAACTCATTTTAATTGGCACCAATCTCTCTTTTTAGTCCTAAAAGGATAAAAAAGAGTGTTAACCTAGTTACTGTCTCCATCTTATATGTCGTAGCTGCAATAAACCTAAAACACGGACAAATAGAAATAAAAACTCTCGCACCAAAAATTTACCTTTACACAAAATAATTAACTAATATCTATTCAGTTTTCTTGAAAATAAATACCCATTAATTATTAAAACAGAAAAATACACTACTTTAAATCCCCTTAAAAGTGAGTTTGAGGCCGTTCAGACCTGAAGTGCTCTTGACTTTTATCCCTGTAAATCTATAAATTAAATTGTGGCTTGAATGTTATCTTAGTATTAACTAATGATTTATCGGGCTTATCACTGTAAAACTATTTCAATTTCTTCTTTCTCGATCACTTCGTTGTAAATAGTTTTGCAATTCATTTTCATAACATCACACACCCTGCATGTTCTTGTCACTACGCCTAGTACAATGTAGTCATTGTCTGGTTCGGCGTAGCGCCGCTAGCATATAGGAAAAATAAATTAACGTTTAAGCAATAATCGTAAGCTAACCGTTAATTCTAAAGAGGTTAATATGACGATATAGAGAGGAGGTATTTATGGGAACACTGTTTACGGTTGGCTTTATTGGTGTTTTAGGTGTTATTGCTCTGATTGATGCAATCACTTCTCGAGGAAAACGAGGCAATGAATAATACTCTTATCACTCTCTGATGCCATACATAGCAAAAGAGAGTGATAGCTTCCTGTCATTAATCGATAGAATCTAAATCATCTTCGATAGCTGAGGCATTTGGATTTTCCGTCGCTTTTAACTCCCCACCACTTGATAAGAAATCATTTCGCTGGAAATATGCTTCGCGCATCAACAAATAAGGATCAGACGAATTTTTCAGCAATCCATCCGAATCGAGTAGCTGGGAACGCGTTTCGATGCCTTCTAAGGCCCATTTACCTGCCGACATCCAGAATGTCAGATAGCTCAACATTGGGTAAAGATCATCAACTAAATTACCGCCCTCTTCACGTGGTGTAAAACTACCGTAACCAGGTAACACCACATAAGGACCATAACCTACATCATAGTAACCCAATGTGTTACCAAAACGTTTAGGATCTTCTTTTGCTAACTGCGGGTTAGCCATTGAAGCTACATCAATGAGTCCTCCAACACCAAAGACGGTGTTAAGGAAGAAACGGTTAAAGTGTTTAAACCCTTGGCTGACTTCACCTCGTAAAAAGCTGTTCAGCATGCTGGCTGGCTCTTCAAGGTTGACAAAGAAGTTCGTTAAACCATTTCGTGCAGGCATAGGTACATAATCGCGCCAAGCAACGGCAACCGGCCTTAAGATATAGGGATCTAACACATTGTAGTTAAAATTGAACATCGCTCGGTTAAAACCTTCAAGCGGATCTGAGCGCTCCTGAGTTTCAGGATTAATTGAGCTTGAACACCCAACAAGCAAAACCCCCGCAAGAAGAACGCCACTCATGCGAAACTTCATAATACTCTCCATTCCCTGTACCACCAGCCATGGCACTTCAATTCAAATTATAAACCAATGCGTTTATATTAAAACCAAATAAATATAATTGTTAACCAATTTGAGTGCTCAATATGACCAAGCAACCATAACGCTAAGTATACATTATTAAGTATATTGTTTTTATAAGAAAAGTGATCAAATGCACGATTGGCTAACTGTATCCGTTACAATGGAGTAATAAACAGTACAGTATTCACGAGGCTTAGAATGGGCTTTTTAAGATAAGCGATAAACATCGGCGCTCACTGAGTTTACTAAGCATTACTCATCAAAAATGATTATTCAGCGCAAAAATGCGAATCTCGATTTACGGCTTATCCCTGCATAGGATGAGCGATTCACGCCATAATTACCCTCAATAATAACATTACGTGTTTTTATAGTTTCATTAACATATCGAGCAAAAGATCACCTAAAACTATAGTTTATTACTCTTTTATAAAAGAAATTCCACGTAACAACTTGATTCAATTAGAAGTCAGAAGTAGAATGCCGGACGTTGTAACATAATTTATGTCCCCTTAGTTAAATGGATATAACGAGCCCCTCCTAAGGGCTAGTTGTAGGTTCGATTCCTGCAGGGGACGCCACTGTAAGCCAATAAACCCGCTATCCTCCCACTAAAAACCTGCTTTACCTGTCCGTTGAGTTAAATAATACTAAACTGAATAAATATTTCTCAGGGGAATATGGGGTCTCACACACTTTTATTACCCCAATGAAACTAAACGTAATTCCAAGATAACGCCTATAAACAAACCGATGATGATGGTTGATGTTTTAATGTATCGTCCACTGGCGCAAAGTTTTAATAGACTCGATAAAAAGAAAAACTTCATACTATCGAGTTATATCCTGCCATTAGTTTTGCGTGTCTTGCTGCACGACAAAACTGGAACTGCTCTGACAAATTCTGTCCGTTACCCTATAGCAGCAATGATTTTCTCTTGTACACCATTAATCGACATTGAGTATCAATGCCCTAATGTGGCTAAGTCTGTTCAGCTCTTCATGCTATCAATTATCTAGCATTACTGCGGCATTGGCTGTGTTTTGTCGGCTTTACATCACCGCATAGCGTATTAGCACATTAGGCACTAACAATAGTAATCAACTTGCCTGCTAATACCCTCTAAACCATTTTTTATACGTCAAGCCTGTATTTTACTTTCGGCCTCTTTTCCGGTTTCATCTCGTCATGAATAAGTTAACACTGTTCCTTGTTGCTTGCGCGCGTGTAAAAGGTTTTCATCTCAAAGTCACTTTTATTAGCCACCATAGCTAATAGACAACATTAATCAAGCCCCCCATCAAAAAGCGATTGATTCCTCAAAGGCATGTTATTCAAGGCCCCACATTGCTTTAACTAAATCCTAGCACTGTGACATCCATTACCCGTTTAAGTTAGATTCCAAACATATTCCGAGTTAAAATAACAATTAATTTCATTTAGTGCTCAATAAATGAATGAAAATATTCTTTAATTCCATTTAATATATCAAAATGAGAAATCAAATATGGATTTGAAGGTAAGTTATATGGAAAATAATATAATTCATACACTCGTTGAATTAACAAATAGAGGTAATGACGATGTTAAAATAGCCGCAATCACCGCTCTCGGAGATTACAAGGCAACGATTGAACAGCAAACTGCTATTTCTAGGCTTATTGAGTTGTGCAAGGACCCCAATAAGGATGTGGCAATTTCAGCCATAAAAGCCTTAAGTAAGCTTGCAGAATTCTTTTAACTTATTGTAAACACTCCGTTCTAATGTAATTTAGCAAATACATCGCCTGCTGTTCGTTCTCAGCTATCATCACTAATCTTGTTCAACTGCTACATTAGGTCGTGCGGTATCTCCATGATTCTGTTTTGTCAATAACGAAGCCGACATGACCATCTCCGATATGTGAAAAAACACAATACAACCGCATTTAAGTTAAAATAAGTTTACGCCATCGCTAAGATATGAGCGAGAAGAACGAATGCCATAACGCACTATCATTACATTGGCGAAGCCTACTCATTAAGGAGCTGGTTTAGCTATCCCGACTAATCCACGAAGTTTGGGTCGATAGAAAATAAATCTAATTACAGGATAAATAGCATCCTCCATGAATACATTCACCTGCCTAACGCAATGCTTTGCAACGTCTAAGTTTATCACTGTTTTTTCTGATAACGCATCTAAAACATTTTATGAGCTTTTGTATTATGTATAGCATTTAATAACAGCCTCACGAAAGGGATTACTGCTTAGTAAAAATTATTATTAATACGCATTTCAACAAACTCAAATTACCTTTTATCACCTATTCCGCTTATCATGGCGTCCCCTGTAGGAATCGAACCTACAACTAGCCCTTAAGAAGGATTCGTTATGTCCATTTAACTAAAGGGATATAAATTACCTTACAACGTTCGGATATTTCTTACTTCTAACTCATTCTCCATTTTGTGTGGAGAGTGAAAGTAACCATCATTAATATCTGAAATTACATATCTTCTAATCTAAATAACGTATCCGTATTTTTTACTATTCATTAGCTAAGTAACATCAATACAAATCCTCTATCCCGATGGAATATATTTTTTGTCTCTGGTAGTTGTTGCACTCCCTATTAACTGTGCGACCTATCATTTTTATTTCCTTAGATAAAGAGATTTTTACTGTTATCAATGTTGAACCAACAGAGTCGATAAATCAAAAATGCTATTGTCACTCGCTATAAATGAACCACTATAGTATCGGCAGTCCCAATAATCTAAAAAAAGAAAGCTTTCCATTTCATGATAAAAATCATCAAATCCAGACATGTCCCATATAAAGTGATGAATCATACAGTACATTCACTCAAAATAGGATAATTCTTGAATTAACTCTTTTACTCTATTAAAGCTAATAAACAACCATAAGTTGTCCCTTTATGAAGATAAAAATTCTCATATGATGATTTATTTATATTGAGTTTTACTTAATAATAATTTAGATTAAGTCACAAAATTTGTGATTGGTAAAGCTGGGAATTTACATTTTTAACGAATAAACCGTTGTATCATATTTAGCTTGCTGTATTTTATACTTGAAAATTCACTAACCACTGTCATTTTCATCTAAATACACATCACTATGCGTTATATCTCATTAGTTTCAGCCTAATTGTCTACGTATAGCGTTTTAAAATGTAAGTTACTTTTTATATCCCCAGCACACTGTAAATAAAACATAAATAGAGTAACCTTATGGAAAACGCAACAAAAAACCTTTTGGATATCGATATTGAAAAGGAAGATATACGTAGTCAAGTTCATCATGTTAAATTTCATGGTGACAATACTGAGTATTTCTTTATATGGATAGTGAATGTTTTATTGACGATACTCACTCTAGGTATATATTCAGCTTGGGCCACCGTCAGAACCCGACGCTACTTCTTAGGTAATACTGAGGTTAATGGCTCACGTCTTGAGTATCATGCTTCACCTGTAAGGATTCTAGTATCTAGGCTTATTATATTTTTCTTTTTTGCATTATATTTAGCCGTTAACTATCTTTTCCAACCAATAGCATATGTTATTCTGTCCCTGTTTTTCTTGATGCTACCTTACTTTATTATTCGCTCATGTCGTTTCCATGCCATTATGACAAGCTATAGAAATGTAAGATTTAATTTTCTCGGCAGTTATAAAAAAGGGTATTGGTACTTTTTTATCCTTCCATTATTACTTTTATTAGGTGCAATTGCTTTTTCATTCTTGGTAGGACAAGTCATAGGTTTAATCGCTATCTTTAGTTCAGCGAATACCAATGAACATATAAATCTGAGTAGATACTTTATCGGCACATACGCGACTTTGTTATTAATAGCGATTTCTTTATATGCCATTTTTGCAATAAGAACCAAACAATTGTATGAGTATTTCGCAAATAACTTTTACTTTGGCAAATCTGCATTTAAGCTAAAAATGAATTATCGGGCAGTGGCTAAAATTTATAGTATCGCTTTTTTAATACTGGTTCCTTTCATCATCTTAAGCGGGTTTAGCATCATCTCTATGATAAAAACCGTTATCATACACGAAAGCAACTTCAGTGAGTTAGAACCACCTGTTTTTTTGTTTTTATTCATATATTTATACTTATACGTAGGGTTTTTCTTCTCTTATAGTTACATTCATATCATGATGAGACGTGAGTTTTTCAATAAATTAGAATTCAGTAACGAGCTAAAATTTAGCTCATCCATCACCTATTTTTCTTACCTAATTTTACTGTTCTCTAATAGTCTTATTATTATATTTACGCTAGGGTTAGCTACGCCTATTGCTCAAATTCGCCATGCACGATATTTCGCCATGAACACTAAAATTACAGGCGATATGTCTCTAGAGAATGAACTCGCTCATGATGAGACTCACTCCAATTCTTTTCATGATGAAACGCTTGATTCCTTCGACTTTGGATTATCGTTGTGAACATAGCGGGTGAATATACTTATAATAAAAAGGCACTGAAACACAGTGCCTTTATTGAGTTAGATAATGATAAGCATCAAATTACTCTTCACGTTAACGATGAAGTTAAAACATATCTATACCAAGATATTCATTTATCAAAACCACTAGGAACACTACCAGACTCTATCTATTTTTCTGATGGTGGATGTTTTACCTGTGATAAAGAGCAACATTTACGTAACAAACTCGTTCTGAAAAAAGGCAAACTCCATTTTGGTGTTATTCACTTTTTAGAACGTTATAAAATGGCTAGCCTGTATTTACTAGCCTGTATTATTCCTATGGTATATCTCTTTTTCCAATTCTTTCTACCATCAATGGCATCGATTATTGCTAAAGAGGCTCCTGTTCGAATTCAAATGCACCTTGGCCAAGAAACACTCGTACTCTTAGATGAAAGTGTACTTGAACCAAGTAAATTGCCATTAAAAAAGCAGCAAGAACTTAAGGCGCTATTTGAAAGAATTACACCTCAAGAATTTAATAATTATGATTTAAAACCACGGCTTATTTTTAGAGACTACCCGAAACAAGCCAACGCATTAACATTAACTGACGGTACAATCATCATTACTGATGAGTTAGTTAACTTAATTGAAGATGAAAATGAACTTGTTTCCGTTTTATTACATGAAATGGGCCATCATTATCATCATCATATAATGAATTCTTTAGTGAGTTCATCATCGTTAAAATTTGTCAGCATGTGGATACTGCGCAAATCATCAGGGATTGAAGACATATTGTTAAATTCAGGTAATCAATTAATGACATTGAGCTACTCTCGGGATATGGAATTAGAAGCTGACCAATTTGCTATTGAGTATATGTTAAAACAAGAACGCCCTTTAGAGATGATGGAATCAATATTTATCAAGCTGGCTAACATATCACCTGAAATGAAGAGTAAGCTATTAAGTACCCATCCTCTATGGAAAGAGCGCTTAAATGCGATAGATGCATCTAAACCCTATAGTCAGGATAAAAAACACTAATCACCTCGCTAACATCCCTTTTTATCAATCACTGAATAGAGAATCCCCAATAATATGGAGATTCTCTATTTGCCTTATTGGTAAAAAAATCAACATATAACTGATTATTAATGGAATATTTATACGTTCGATATAGATAGCGTTTATGAAAACAATATGCCGCGTTTTACCACTCTGTTACCACACGAGCATCGCTCTGTTTTATGTGAAATTGAGTTTTCTTCACTATCAAAAAATCAAATTTACGTTATAGTCATGATCTTTAAGTGTTATTTAACCTTTTGATTATGATGTCAATACCCATCATATATCGTCGCTAGCACAAGATATTATTAGGCAAAATTAGATGAAATACGCATCCGTGCCATTTAATCAAAACGAAAATGGTTGGTTAAATGAAACTTCACGCACTCCCCGATATCCGACCTTAAATCAAAATACCGACGCAGATTGGGTAGTTATAGGTTCCGGCTACGCGGGTTTATCTTTTGCAAGAAGACTTGCACACAACAATCCGAACCTTAAAATTATTCTCCTTGATTGCGCAACGGCAGCCGAAAGTTCATCTGCTCGAAATTCAGGATTTATTATTGGGTTACCTCATAATATTGGCAGTTCAACGGCCGAACTAAAGAAAGCCCAATTTTATCGCACATTACTTGAAGAAGGCATTCATCAGCTCGCGACATTAACTGAACAGTTTGCGATTGAGTGTGACTGGGAAAGTGCCGGCAAATATCATTGCCAAGTTGATAAAAAGAATGAACGTGTTTTACAAGAGTATGTCGATAATCTCAATACAATGAGTGAACCTTATCAATTACTCGATAAGGAGATGCTCTATCACAAATTAGGTACGCATTTTTATCATAAAGGGATATACACACCAAATTCAATTCTCGTTAATCCAGCAAAATTGGTGGTAGGCTTAGCACGCTCATTACCTGAGAATGTGAAAGTGTATAATTACACTCCCGTTATGGCAATACAGCCTGGCGCCACCATACAGGTACTGACTCCTTATGGCAATATTCGTACAGCAAACATTATGTTAGCAACGAATGCACTCTCTAGAGAATTAACACCAATTAATCATAACCAAGCAGCAATGGCGACATTTGCCAGTATCACAGCCCCACTTTCTCTCGAACAACAACAACGCTTACCAGCGATGAAGAGCTGGGGCTTAACACCTGTGAATGCTATTGCTGGCGCAACGTTACGCTATACCAAAGATCAGCGTATATTGATCCGCCAGCATGTTACCCCTGCGATATGTGGGCGGATCAGTGCAGAACAAACTTATCGAGTGACACAACAGCATCAACAGCTATTCAATAAAATCTACCCGCAATTAGCCGACGTTCCGATAACAAATACTTGGTCCGGTACAATCAGCGTTACCAGAAATGGTGCTCCTATTTGGGGCAAACTCATGAAAGGCGTGTATAGCGCGGGCGGTTGTAATGGCGCTGGGATCTCAAAACAAACCATAGCAGGAACATTATTGGCAGATTATGCTTTAGGAATTGATAACCCTTTAATTGATGCCATGCAGCAACTTGGGCAAGCGAACTATTTGCCACCATCACCGATATTGGATATTGCAATCCACGCCTCATTACTGAAAGAAAGATATATTGGGAGAACGGAAGTATAATGGCAATCGAGTGAACTCTCCCATTCTAGTTTGATCTACATTCCGCACTAACCAATGGAACCCTTTTATCGCGTCATTTATTGGACCATTGGTTTCCCATCAGTAAGAAATTTTACTGCAATTTGCTGCCTATTCATGCTAACACCATAGCCTACGTTATGTGATTGAACCTTTGCCCAATAAACCTGCTGTGAATGCTATTCAACGGTTATGATCGCCATCCATCGAATATTTTTTATTTAACCCAGACTGATTAGGATTATCATTAAATGACTTTTCACAACTTATTATTATTTAAAGGTTATTCTAACTTGCTTCATTGATCCTTCACCGCTAAATTACCCGTAATTTTACTAATATGAGTGAATGGTTTATGAGCCTCACAATCATTATCTTTTTACTTGTTTATATTGCGATGGGGTTTGGTAAGCTCCCCGGTTTTAAAGTGGATAGAACCGGTGCTGCTGTTATTGGTGCCTTAGCCATGATGGCTGTTGGTAGTATTACCCCTCCTCAAGCATGGAATGCGATCGATTATCGTACTATTGGCATGTTATTTGGGTTGATGGTGGTTTCCGCCTCTTTTGTCGTATCTGGATTTTATAGCTGGACGGCAAACCGCGTTGCCATGCTCAAAGTCAGTGCCCCTGTGTTACTCGCTGTACTCATTGCTGTAGGTGGTTTACTTTCTGCTTTATTGACCAATGATGTTGTTGTGGTGGCAATGACCCCATTATTAGTTTCTATTACATTGTCACGGGGATTAAACCCTGTCCCTTTTTTGTTAGGGTTTTGCTTTGCTGCAAATAATGGCGCTTCTGGCTCCTTGATCGGTAGCCCACAAAATATGATCGCAGCCCAAGGGCTAGATATTTCATTTGTTGGGTTACTCCAGGCTTCGGCTGTACCAGCCTTACTCTCATTACCACTGACTTGGGCTGTTTTAGTTTTTCTTTATCGGAACCGTTGGTATCTGGCGAAAACATCCGTGGATGGAGCCGCGGCCCCCCCTACTCCATCTACTGATCCTGCAACAAAACTTGATGTATGGGAAACCAGTAAAGCGGGCATTATTACGTTAATTGTTATTATCGCTTTCGTCATCAGTGATATTCCAAGAGAGCTTATTGCATTAACTGCGGCTGGGTTTTTATTGCTAAATCGCTCAATTGCATCAAGTGATATGCTGAAATTAGTTGATGGTAATCTGTTATTACTGATTATGGGATTATTTGTCGTCAATGCTGCATTTGCATCAACGGGATTGCCTCAGCAAATGTTAAATGATTTACGGAATAACGGTGTTGAGCTAAATAACCCTATCGTACTTTTCTTGATCACTGGTGTGTTAAGTACCATTGTTGGTAATAACCCCGCAGTAATGTTACTGGTGCCTTTCTTATCATCCAGCGGTAATACCGACTCATTAGGTGCCGCCTTAGTACTTGGCTCGGGTTTTTCAAGTAATTTATTCGTCTTTGGTAGCCTTGCCGGTATCATTGTGGTCGAACAAGCTGCCGCTTATGGCGTGAAAATTTCGTTTTCGGAATTTGCCAAATCAGGTGGGATCGTCGCTTTATTATGTATGCTACTAGCAGCAGCATGGATAGTCTTGGTGCTTTAAGCAGAATGCCACTCGCGTAATAGCGAGTGGCATATAAATAATTATTTCGGATAGCTGGTTTTATTTAAAATAGTGGCATGCGCCCCAACGGGAAATAGGCTAACCGCACTAAAGGCCTGATCCTGATACCCCATGATCCCACCATCCGTCCTCATCATATCTAAATCAATCAGGATAATGCCGAGTGTTGGAATAATTTTCTCACGCCAAATAAATAAATATAACTGCTCTGACACCTTAATATAGTGGCAGCGGTCAACATCAGCTAACCCCTTTTCGACCCCATCTAAACAATGCCACGCATAAAACTGTTCGTTAAGATAAACATGTTCATAGCGCTCTTTTGGATTATAGGTATACATATTGCGCATACCAATTAATTCAGATGTGTAGGCTGGTAAGGAGCGTTGAGCCTCTCCTAAAGTGCCAAAATAAATCTCCACTTCGACATCTGTCAAAGGGCGATTTTGCTCTACTTTACTAAAGGCAGAAATGCGAATATCTGCTTCGTCAGGGAGTTTACCTTGCACTAATACACAGTTACCGTCTTTTTCATTGATAATTAAGGTAACACTGGCTTGCCAATCATCTGGGGAGATAAAATTGACGAAATAAACCCCTGAACGAATTGAGGTAACACGGCAATCAATTGTCACACCTTGCCATTCAATTTGTTGATCTGCTGGAAAAGAAATATCTTCTTGCCGGTCTTTTTCAGCGAATCTCAATTGAAATGTTTTACCTGTTAATTGGTTATTGGTTTCTAAAATATAGCTATCTGGAGCAAAACCATCTGACAATGCGCCAACTTGGATAAAAGCCACTTCTTCAATCATAATAGCTCCTTAAGTAAAAGCGAGTGTAGGTAAATCAACGACGCTTGCACCACCATCAATAACCAGTGCAGCACCTGTAATCATTGATGCGTCAGTAGAGCATAAGAATCGGCATGCCAATGCGACCTCTTTTGCCGTTGCAGGGCGCTGTAACGGTACATCACGGCATACATATCGATAAGCGTCATCTAATGTAAATTGATGCTGCTCCATTAAAGGCTGCATCTCTTCATCTGCCATTGGTGTTCTAACCCAGCCGGGACAAACCGCATTCGCTCTGACACCTTGATGACCATAATCACGTGCAACGGAGCGCATCAATCCTATTAAGGCGTGTTTGGCTGTCACATACCCACACGCTTCCGGACCTGCGGCCAACGATGCCAGTGAGCCGACAAATAAGACATTACCGTGACTTTGCGTTAATAGGGGTATACAACCACGAACACTCGCAAAAGCACTATCAAGATTAGCTTTCATCGCTTGATGCCACTGTTGGTCATTCATATCTTCAACACGCCCCAACCCCATTCCGCCTGCATTACACACCAGCACATCAATAGTGCTCGTATGTTGCTTAATTTGTGGCAAAATAATTTCGTTCCATGAAGTTTCAGTTGAGACATCAGCAACGATAGCAATGGCGCCTGTTTCAAGTGCAACTGCATTTAGCGGCTCTGCACGCCGTCCAACAATAAAAACCTGATCCCCTTGCTGTGTGAATAGTTGCGCACACGCCGCACCAATCCCTGTGCCACCTCCTGTAATGATGACGGATCTTGAGTTCATTCAACCCCCCTATCGCTGGAATTGTTAAAACAACGTTAATTTATTTATTAATATAGAAATAAATAACCTTCGTTGACCATCGATCTAAGGAACGATATTCAGCAAAATACGGAGGTCGCGAATAAATTTATCGCTAAAAGGTATCAACCTGCCTCACAACAGGTTGATAAAGATAAGGGAAGCATTAAGGTAAGATAGCAAAAGAACGCACGGGAAAACCGCTCGCATTATTAGGTTTGGCAACAATATTAAAAATAACCGCCCCTCTCGTCGGTAATTTGTCCAGATTGGTCATCAATTCAATTTGATAGGTGTCCTGCTCTAGAACATAGTATTCACCTAATAATGCATTATGGCGACGAAAATCCTGAGCCGCATCGGTGTCAAAGGTTTCATGACCTATTGCTTTGATCCCCCTTTCCTCAAATAAGAATTTCAATGCATCAATCCCCCAACCCGGTATCTGATTATTTCCCTCTGCATCTTTGTTATCCATCGCCTCCTGAGATGGCCAACGATGACTCCAGTCAGTCCGTAGTGCAACAAAAGTATCAGGCTCTATTTTTCCGTACTCTTGTTCAAAATTGAGTACATCTTGACGTGAAAATGCAAACGTAGGGTCTTGCTTCGCTCTTTTTGATTGGTCAATCACAATTAGGGGTAAAACTAACTCTTTTAGTTCTAATTCATGCAGATAGCGTTTCCCTTCAACGAAATGGCAGGGGGCGTCAATGTGTGTGCCATATTGGCCTGGAAAAGTAAATTGTTGGGCAAAAAAACCATCTGGATAATCAAATAATGTCTTTATGCTTGCCGATTCAAACATAAAAAAATGCGGTGAATCTTTATCAAAAGGATGCGTTAAATCAACCCATGTTTTTGACTTTAATAATTTAAGTGCTGTGATTAAGTCATTTTCCATAATATTCCCCTGATGATGTGTTAATTCAATTTTTAATTTTTAGCTTGTTCAATAACTAATTAACGAAAAAAACACAATTTGTCTAGATCAGTAAAGAGAGGAATTTTCATATTAAAAATAGAAGAGAAAATCGTATCACTCAAATAAAAAACCACCTAATATAAATATTAGGTGGTCAAATGTAACATAATAAAAAATAATAAATAGACTAGGGTTTTGGATAATTAGCCCATGCTTGAGGTTCAATAAAACCATCATAAATAGACTGAGAACGAATGTAATCAGCGTATTCTTTAGATTCAAAAGCCTCTTTTAAATCTTTTGCCCATTGGGAATTCACATTGTCTTGCATAACAGTCACAATCACCCGATGCTCTAATGGTGAATTTTCTACAACCAGCCCATCGGCAATACGCTGACCAGCGCTGGCAACATAGTTGCCGTTAACAACAACAAAATCAACATCATCTAATAAACGTAACCCCTGAGCTGCATCGGTTTCACGTATATCTAAACGGTATTTAGCAGGTTCGATATCATTAACACTAAAGGTTAATGTGCTGATATTCGGTTTGATTTTTATCCAACCTAACTCTTCTAAAATACGTGCGCCGCGCTCTGCATTTACGGGGTCATTGGATAAAGCAACGATCATACCGTCTTTCACTTCGTCTAATGATTTATGTTTATTCGAACGTAAGCTTTGTGGTGCACTCGGAGAATCAGTTAATGCCACCATATTAATATTATTTTTCTTATTATAAGCTTCCATATATGCACGACTCTGGTTTACCGAAGCATCGATAGAACCTTCTTCAAAGGCGGGATTTATTTGTCTATTTTGCGAAAATTGGCGTAAATTGACTTTATAACCCTTCTTTTCCAAGATGGGTACAATCCCTTTCTCAACTTGGTCGATATAATTACCAACCCCAAAACCTATAGTGATCTCTTTTTTATTCGGATTATCCTTTTCACTATTATCATTACATGCAGCTAATGCAATAACAGCGGTAGCAATAAGCGATAAGTATTTTATTTTTTGTTTCAACATGATGTTACGACCCTGTGTAAATAATGTGGCCAGTATAATCATATTTTTTACATCTTATTTAGATCATCTCGTTATAACTTAATACAAAAAGAATATATAACCTATTTTATATGCCTTTTAGGTATATGAATATAATAATTTGTTCGTTCGAATAACGATTCGCTTGATATGTAATGAAGGAGATAAAAAACGTTAAAAAAAAGTGAGTTATGAAATGCCGATTTTAAATTATGATTTAATTGATGCGCTAATCAATATAACACCAGAGTCTACCTTAGCAGATGCAAGGAAAGAACGTTCAAACGCGACAGAAAATACGCAAGCTGCTTTTGAAGCGATTTTTTCCGCACCGTCACCCCAATTAACCGGAGAAATTAAGTTTTTATTTGCGCGAATTATCGCTGAACAGACAGGTAGCCATGTGCTAGCCGATTTTTACAATCAATTATTAGGGCAGCGCTCACCTCACTTGAATACGCCAGCGCTTCAAGCCGCTGAACACTATTTACGCATATTGGTGAGCCAGCCAAAACAAACTCATTACTCCCTCATTCATGCCCTTATTGAACAAGGGTGGCACGAAGCGGATATTATCCTACTTGCGCAATTAATAACTTTTGTCACCTATCAAGCCCGTTTAATTGAAGGGTTAAGATTATTGCAAGGTAACAGTACTATCACCAAATCTGCTGAGCCAGTTACTGCTGGACAATGGAATAGCAACTCACACACTCATCAAGGCCAACCCGCTCCGACCGCCTTCACTCAAGATCAACTTGGATGGGAATCATGGCTACGAGCGAGAGATCCACAGACGCTAGAAGCAGATGAAGCTCAGGTGATGAAAAAATTCGGCCAACTTAATTCTGAATATTTTTTGCTGCTCGCCCATCAAAGTCACATTCTAACACTACGTACGCTTATCGATCGTGGCGTCTTTTATACCCTCGGCGGCTTACCTCGTTGGGAACGTGAATTTGCTGCTGCGGCGGTTAGCAAGGTGAACGGCTGCATCTATTGTGCTTCGGTACATGCTCGTAAAGCCAGCCAATATGCCAAAGAGCATAAAGCGGATGTTGAGAAGCTTATCGCAACGCCAGTAGGCGCGATTTTAGCTGAGGGTTTTGATGACCGTTTAACGGCGATTACGGATTTCACGACAGCGCTATCAACGACACCAATACGAGCCACGCATCAACAGGTTGAGACACTACGTCAACTAGGGCTAAGTGAGCTAGAGCTACTTGATTTGATCCAATCAACCGCCTTTTTCTCTTGGGCTAATCGACTGATGCTCTCACTCGGTGAACCATTTGAACTTAAACAGGACAAGGAGTGATCTCGTGACACAGCTAAAAGGGTTAAATGCTTTGGAAGAGCAAATCACTCAAGACCTACAAAACCTTAATCTGCCATTAAACCGCTGGTCATTATCGCCAAACCAGTCTGATGACCATCAATTAGATGTTGCAATTATCGGTGCGGGCATGTCAGGGGTCACGGCAGCCTTTGCCCTTAAATTACAAGGGATTGATGCGATAGTTTTTGATCAAGCTCCAGAAGGTCAAGAAGGCCCATGGCAAACGCCGGCCTTGATGGAAACATTGCGTTCACCAAAACAGGTGGTTGGCCCAGCACTCGCGTCACCCTCTTTAACTTTTCAAGCTTGGTTTAAAGCTCAGTTTGGTGACGATGAGTGGGAAGCACTCGATAAAATTCCTCGTTTACAATGGGGGGAATATCTACAATGGTTTAAAACCATGACGTCGCCAGTGGTTTTCAATCAATATCAATTAACTGATATTCAAGTCAACCCACAAGGTTGCCTACTCACATTTGCAACACCTAACGGTAAACAGCAATATCAAGCACAACATGTGATCCTTGCGACAGGTATGGAATCCTTTAGCGAACCTAATATTCCAAGCTTTATGGCGGAGATCCCTTCTGCTTACTGGGAGCACTCTTACGCCGGTAGTGATTACAGCCGGTTTAAAGGGTTAGATATTGCGGTCGTAGGATACAGTGCCGGTGCTATGGATAGCTCGGCAACAGCACTTGAACAGGGTGCGCGCTCTGTTGAATTATTGATCCGAGCGAAAGATATGCCAAGGGTGAATCGCGGAAAAGTCGCAGGCAACCCTGGCTTTACTCAAGCTTATCACCAGCTTACCGATGCACAAAAATGGCATTACAGTGATTATGTTGCTAAAGCAAAAACGCCGGCCCCGCATGGCAGCACGCTGAGAGTCTCTCGGCATGAAAATGCTTATTTTAACTTTAATACACAGGTCAAAAAGATAGACGTCAATGGTAAGAAACTGCATATCGCCACAACTACAGGGGAATATGTGGTCGATTACCTGATCTTAGCGACCGGATATCGCATTAATTGGCAGCGCCACAGTGCATTTAATCACATCGCGCCTTTTATTCGTAAATGGGGTGATGTGTATACCCCTTCTAAAGCTGAACAAAATAGTGAGTTTGCCTCCTATCCCTATTTAGGCCATCACTTTGAATTTCTCCCTAAAACCGATTGTGAGTTACCTAAGCTCAGTAATATTTACTGCTTTAACTTAGCTGCATCCTTAAGTATGGGGCCACTTATTGGTTTGATCCCTAATACCAATACAGGCGCGCAGAAACTGGCTGAACATATCGCTGCTCAGTTGTACCTCGCTCATCATGAGCAACATTTAGAGCAGGTAAAAAATAGCACTGAAGCGGAGCTACTAGGTGATGAATGGCAACCTGCTCTCCCCTATAGCCAGCGAACACCACAAACGAGTAATGTGGAGTGATTGATGATTACATTTAAAAATATTCAGAAGGTCTATGAAAAAGAAGGCCATTCACTCACTGCCTTACAGGATGTGAATTTGCAGATTCATGAAGGTGATATTTTTGGGTTTATTGGCTATAGCGGTGCAGGAAAAAGCTCCTTGATCCGTCTCGTCAACCAACTTGAAAAACCCTCGTCAGGTGAAGTGATCATTAATGGGAAAAATATTGCTCACCATAGTGCAACTGAAATTCGAGCCCATAAAAAAAGCATCGGCATGATCTTCCAGCACTTCAATTTGTTAGAAACGAAGACCGTTGCACAGAATATCGCCATGCCGTTATTGCTATCAGGGGTCGACAAAAAAGAAATTCAGCGACGCGTGGATGATATTTTAGCCTATGTAGAGCTGAGTGATAAAAAACACCAATATCCTGGGCAACTATCAGGCGGACAAAAACAGCGTGTCGGTATTGCTCGAGCATTAATCAATAACCCGAAAATTTTATTGTGTGATGAAGCCACTTCTGCACTTGACCCACAAACGACACAATCTATTTTGTCATTATTAAAAAAAATTAATCGTGAACAAAATATCACCATTTTGTTGGTAACTCATGAAATGGAGGTGATTGAGCAGATATGTAATCGTGTCGCGGTAATGGAAGCGGGTCGAGTTGTCGAAGAAGGCACTGTTTTAGAGATTTTCTCAGAGCCACAACATCCGACGACAAAAAAGTTTGTCCGTACCGTACTTAACGAAGAAATCCCTGAACGTGTCTTGCACAATTTAGAGCATCAAAGCAATGTTTACCGCTTAGAGTTTTTAGGTGCTTCCGCACAGCAACCCGTTGTGAATGAACTGATCTTACAGGATAAAGTTAAAATCAATATTTTGTTTGCCAATATGAAAGAGATAAGTGGTGTCGTGTTAGGCAGTATGTTTGTCCAGATCGTCGGCCATGATGAAGATATCGACCAAGGGATCGCATTTTTACGTCAGCGCGGTGTTGCTGTCAATAAGGGGGTACTATGACACAATGGCTTGATACCGCATTAACGAGTAAACAATTTTTACTCGCGATGTCTGAAACCTTCACTATGGTTTCAATTGCACTGGTTATCGGTTCCCTATTGGGGATTTTACTGGGGATTGCACTCGTTGTGACGCGCCCTGATGGGATTTGGGAAAATAAATGGGTTTATCGCATTATTAACCCAATAATCAATACGGTCCGTTCATTGCCTTTTATTATTCTACTCGTTGCAATGATCCCTCTAACACGTTTTATGGTTGGCACCTCTATCGGCACTACGGCTGCCATTGTGCCCTTAGTTATCTATATTGCACCTTATACGGCTCGTTTAATTGAAAACTCATTATTAAGTGTGCATTCGGGGATCATTGAAGCCGCAGATTCAATGGGGGCGACCAATTGGCAAATTGTTTGGCACTTTATCTTACCTGAGGCTAAATCATCGCTAATCTTAAGCTTAACCGCAGCCAGTATCACTTTAGTGGGAGCGACAGCCATGGCTGGAGCGGTCGGTGGTGGCGGTGTCGGTGACCTAGCACTCAACTACGGTTACCAACGTTTCGACAACGTTGCTATGGCAATCACCGTCGTTACATTAGTCATTATTGTTCAAGGAATACAAATGATTGGTGATTATCTTGCTAAGAAAGCAAGATTCCACTAATTCTAGATGACCGATATATCAGATTATATCGGTCAATCTACTCTTTTCCGTCCAATGCATCATTTTATTGATAATCTCCGCATCTTTTTCGCCTGTTTTCCTCTAAATAATTATTTTTCTAATTTATAGCTTATTGATTAGCGTGAAAATTACACAAAACGCCAACCTTTACTAACTTTAAAGTTAAATCCCACAAAAAAATATAAATGAAACCGCTGATTCCACCAAACAATGCGTTCAAAAGCTTATAAAAATAGCATAAGCATGTCATAACAATTTAAAAAAATGCAGTTAATCGTCAATTTATTTGTTGTTATCTGTTGTATAATCATAATGATATGTCAATGGAAATGTTTTTAAGTCGTTTTAAACAAAAACATTATCAATGCCATGTTAATCTGAGTTTTTTCTTCTTATTGCTGATTACTTTATACGCAACACTACTGCATCATCAGCGTTTTATTAACCTCTAACCTAAATCTGATTATGCCAACAATAGAACAACTGATATTACTGACATCCATACTGATTTTACTGGGTATTTTTTCTAGCAAACTTTCTGCTCGGCTAGGCTTGCCTATGCTTGTTATGTTCCTGTTTATAGGAATGTTAGCGGGTGAAGATGGCATAGGCCAAATCGCGTTTAACAACGTGAATGTTTCCTATGCTGTAGGTTCACTCGCATTAGCCTTGATTTTGTTCGACGGTGGCCTACAAACATCAGTTAAATCGATTCGACTTGTTTGGAAGCCTGCATTTACCTTGGCCACCTTTGGGGTGTTAATTACCGCGGGCATCACCGGACTCGCCGCGGCTTATATTCTTGGCATCCCCTTACTTGAAGGGCTGTTGCTTGGCGCCATTGTCGGCTCAACAGATGCGGCGGCGGTATTCTCCCTATTGCGTAACGCGGGTATCTACCTTAATGAACGTTTACAATCAACGTTAGAAATTGAAAGTGCTACCAACGACCCAATGGCAATTTTCTTAACCGTGGGCTTACTGCAACTCCTCATGAATCAAAGCGCTTCTGGTAGCGAATTATTATTACTGTTCGTTAGCCAAATGGGGATCGGTACACTTGTCGGCCTAAGTGTTGGTTGGATTTCAATCAAGATCATTAATAAAATTAAGTTACTGGCAACAGGGTTATACCCAGTATTAGTGGCGGCGTGTGGTCTATTATCATTCGGTCTAGCCAGTAACTTGCAAGGTAGTGGCTTTTTATCTATCTTCGTTACAGGCGTTGTGATTGGTAATGCTCGCTTTGTTTTCCAACGTAATACCTTTTTATTCCATGATGGGCTGGCTTGGCTCAGCCAAATCATCATGTTCGTTATGTTAGGCTTGCTAGTTAACCCAAGCTCTTTATTAGAGGTCTGGTTTGAAGGGTTGGTGATCGCACTGGTACTCACCTTTATCGCTCGCCCCATCGCTGTCGTGCCTGTATTAAAATTCTTTAAATTCAGTCGTGAAGAAATCACTCTGGTTTCTTGGGTTGGTCTGCGTGGCTCTGTTCCTATTATCTTAGCGATCTTCCCTTTTATTTATGGTCTACCAGGCGCTAACTTAATTTTTGATGTGGTTTTCTTCGTGGTATTAATCTCAGCGACGTTACAAGGCTCTACCCTACCTTATGTCGCACGCAAACTTAATTTAATGCAGCCACCACCATTACTGCCTGCTGCAACTTTGGACATTACCGCTGTCGATCAAATTGATGCTGACCTAGTAGAGTATACGTTGGGTGAGGACTGTTCTGCTGTCGGCCGCCGTCTATCTCAGTTGGCACTACCTGACCAAACTGTCATCGCAATGATCACTCGTGGTAAAAGCGTGCTCCCCCCTCGTGGTTCAACAAGACTAATTGCCGATGACCATTTGTTTGTCGTCTTGAAACCAGAAAATCGTTTATTCCTCGAACGGCTGTTCTCTGAACAAGTCTCTCCTGATTTAACCCCGATAGAATTACCCACTTCTGGGCTCAGTCTAAAGGGCACAACAAGGTTAGATGAGATTTATGAGTCTTATGGCATTTTAATCGATAATGAGAATAACCAGACACTGGATCAATTTATTTATAGCATTTCAGCAAATGAGCCAATACAAGACACCGTCATTAGCTTAGCGACATTACAGATAAGAATTAGTGAGATGATCGGCTCTCGAATTGTGACGGCAGTATTAGAGCCCCTTCCACAAGAAGATAATTAGTTCAACGGCAAACATCAGTTAATTCGATTTACAATGAAATTAACTGATGTTTATATCTGCCAGCCTCTTTTATTGTCTGGATGTGCGATTTTATCTGGGTGTATTGTTGATAGCTTTATCTTCTTTAGACTATTTGATGAGTTGTTATTTTTACTCATATAATTTTCTAGATTCTTAGCTACAAAAAATAAAAGCCCGTAAACGGGCTTTTATTTCGCAAAGTATAAATAAAGATAGCTACAATAAATTATCAGTATACTCAATAGAGAGAATTCTCAATTGTTATTAGCATATTAATGTTCTTAATTGAAACAATTAAGTTTTAATTGCTTAATTAAGTTCCACTTTGGAACATAATAACTGATGATTAAATGAGTGAATAAATAGAGTCATCAAACCCTTTAGATTCTTTGTCCTCATTAGCATGAGTATCATCTTGCAGGATTTCACTGAAGAATTCGCCCATATTTACATCTAATACTTTTAGTACTCTAACTAGACAATCAATATCTATACGATTTACCCCACGTTCATAACGAAATAGTTGTTGCTCACTGATATCAATCTCTTTAGCTAACTGAAAAACGGTATAGCCTTGAGATTTTCTTAACGATTTAATTTTTTGTCCAACTGCACAAGCGACAGGATATTTTGTATTCATAAACATTCTCGCTTCAACTTATATTATTAATGAAATAAAAAATCAGCAGGTGATTCTCTGTGTTTTTCTATTGTTATCTTTATTTATGATATAGCCATTTGGGTGTATTAACGACGATTCAGCATATATCTTGAGAGGGATGATATACTAGCCATATAATTAGTTTCAACTAATCCAAAAATGACATTGCAAATGTGTAACTAAATATTATCAGAATCACAAAAAGCCCACCACCTAAGTATTATTCTTTAATTTCAATAAGTTAATCTGTTTAACAATTAATAGTTGTTGTTCTATGCAGACATAGTCTAACAGGTAGCGGTAGAATTATAATCTAAATTAACCTCATTTAACCGATAAAAAATCTAAAAATAAAAGAAATAAACAGAATAATTTAATACTGTAACACTATTAATGATTTTTCAAATCAATATTCATTTTATGAATACGCATAATAGGATAATTACAGCAATACTGTAAAACAAAGTAAAAAATGGAAATTTTTCCCATATTATCATTTTGATAACTTAAATATCAATAACTTATAACAATAGTCCTTTTGTTACAATCGGCAGAAAATACTTAATTTTTAAAGCAGCACAAAAAAAACAGACTACAGCTATCATAGCTAACATAACAAAACATTAACGTTAAGTATCTTTTTGCTTTGCTATACATGAAGCATATCACAAAAAACAAAAAATTAAATTCCCATAAATAAACAGGTTTTTATCTCGCCACAACACTCTAAAAGTGATATTTTTCTTATAGATTTTTTACATATATTAAACATGGGGAGTTTATGTCTACAAAATTTTTATCGGCAGATTTTTATCATGTTAAGCTCGACTGATACTCCTACAATTTTTTTGTTTTTAGCATCTGATATAGACAAATGAAATCTAATCCTCAACAAAAAGAACATCTACAGCATTATAAGAGTAACAATGTAGATTTTATCTAACCATTATTCTTAGCCCAATAAGAAGACTATTTCTAGCAATAATCATTCGAAATTTATTTCCTTTTTTGATCCTACCTTCCTTATAACTCATATACAGCGTAGATACAGCGACAAATAAACACCATGCAAAATCACCTTTTAATGACGATCATTTATTGATAAGTTTTTATTGATGATCATTTTTGAACCAAACATTTTTATTAATACATATTTTAGATGGTTTATTAATTACCTGATTAGTGACTAATAGCAACTTAATGAATATTTTTCGATATTGTAAATATTAAAACTAATTATCATTAATATTTTCATTAAATAAAATAACGGTAAGTGATAATAAAGCAAAGATAATACGCTCGAGTTAATAAGAGATTATTTTCATCAATTAGCACATTGGGTAATATTTAATATCTAAATTTAGGTTTAGACGTTGCTTTCAGCGAGTTTAATGACTGCGTTCAATTTGCACTCAACGCGTTTACAAGTTTTTTTATTATTATGCCCAGCTAACAGTCAATTAAGACTAAAATGCTGAGATATGCGCATTTAGCTCACTCTACAGTGGGAAATTTAATGGAGCTATCCGAGAAATGAATTTCTGTTATTTTATCTAGCACGCTGCGCACTAGAGCAAAATTGAATAAAAATGAGAGGTTGAAGTGATATTATCTATGTGAGTGGTTATTTATCAATTTTACAAGCTAGCAAATCATTAAGCTCGGTGTATTGGCTAAATCTCTGTTTGCTAGCTTCGCAGACATGACAAAAACGCTATCGATAAGCAGGGTTCAATGATCGCAAAGCGGTTACAGTGGGTTTGATTAGAATTTTAATGCGGTTTTTCATTGATACTTAAATAAACATCATGAAAATAAGGTGGTTATTGTTGATTTAGGGGATTTGGTTAGATGGTGGGTCGTGCAGGATTCGAACCTGCGACCAATTGATTAAAAGTCAACTGCTCTACCGACTGAGCTAACGACCCATCTGGTATGACTGATTTTAATATTAAGATGGTGGGTCGTGCAGGATTCGAACCTGCGACCAATTGATTAAAAGTCAACTGCTCTACCGACTGAGCTAACGACCCATCTGGTATGACTGATTTTAATATTAAGATGGTGGGTCGTGCAGGATTCGAACCTGCGACCAATTGATTAAAAGTCAACTGCTCTACCGACTGAGCTAACGACCCATCTATTAATTTTTATAACCAGTATTTATGAAAATGCGAGTAACTAATGAAGTGGTGGGCGATACCGGGCTCGAACCAGTGACCTCCTCCTTGTAAGGGAGATGCTCTACCAACTGAGCTAATCGCCCACTTCATGACAAGTTTCACATATTTGTAAATAAATGGTGGGCGATACCGGGCTCGAACCAGTGACCTCCTCCTTGTAAGGGAGATGCTCTACCAACTGAGCTAATCGCCCATTTATTTACTTCACTTACTTGTTTCATCGTCGACAGTGGTGGGCGATACCGGGCTCGAACCAGTGACCTCCTCCTTGTAAGGGAGATGCTCTACCAACTGAGCTAATCGCCCTGCCATCGATGGAGGTGCATTATAGGGATCCCTCGTTCTGAGTCAACGGTTTTTGAATAGATTTTTTCTGTTCGTTGTAAAAATAAGCAAGATGTTCCAATATTCACCAGAAAAGAACCTTATTTAACCAATAATTAAGCTTTTGTATCACCCAACCAATACAATATTAGAACAAAAATATTTTTATGCTGAGAAATTGCCTATCCTTTTTCTTTTTTTACGGATTTTATTTGCATCAACATCGATAACTTGATTGAGGTATCACTTTAGAGTGATAGAATAGAACAACATTTTAGACATGCTGACGTGTTTCTCTGGTGACCGATAGCGAGAAGAAATCTTTCGCTCACACATCAATGATAGGCTGTTTATATTTAACGCTTCCCTATTATTTAGAGAACGTTGGCATGTTAGAAACCACGTATCGCAATTAAGGCAATCTCGATGAGTAAAATTAAAACCCGTTTTGCACCTAGTCCAACAGGGTATTTACATGTTGGTGGAGCGCGTACTGCGCTTTATTCCTGGTTATTCAGCCGCCATAATCAAGGCGAATTTGTTCTGCGTATCGAAGATACGGACTTAGAACGCTCAACTCAGGAAGCTATCGATGCCATTATGGATGGTATGAACTGGTTAAATTTGAATTGGGATGAAGGCCCTTATTATCAAACGAAACGCTTTGACCGTTATAACGATGTTATTGACCAAATGCTTGAAGCAGGTACCGCTTATCGTTGCTACTGCTCAAAAGAGCGCTTAGAAGCGCTGCGTGATCAACAGATGGCATCAGGTGAAAAGCCTCGCTATGATGGCTGCTGCCGTGATCACGCCCATAACCATACGCCTGACGAGCCGCATGTTGTTCGTTTCCGTAATCCACAAGAAGGCTCAGTTATTTTTGATGATAAAATCCGTGGCCCGATTGAGTTTAGTAATCAAGAGTTAGATGACCTCATTATTCGCCGCACCGATGGCTCACCAACTTATAACTTCTGTGTGGTTATTGATGACTGGGATATGGAAATTACTCACGTTATCCGCGGTGAAGATCATATCAACAATACCCCACGCCAAATTAATATCTTAAAAGCGCTAGGAGCACCTGTTCCTGAATATGCACACGTTTCAATGATTTTAGGCGATGACGGTAAAAAACTCTCCAAGCGTCACGGTGCTGTAAGCGTTATGCAATATCGCGACGAAGGGTATTTACCAGAAGCACTACTCAACTATTTAGTTCGTTTGGGCTGGTCACATGGCGACCAAGAGATTTTTTCTCGTGAAGAAATGATTGAATACTTTAGCTTAGATGCAATTAGCAAATCAGCGAGCGCATTCAATACCGATAAGTTGCTTTGGTTAAACCACCATTATATTAATCAATTGCCACCAGAAGAAGTTGCCGTTCACCTTGCATGGCATATTGAGCAACAAAACATCAACACTGAAAATGGCCCGCAATTAGCTGAGTTAGTTAAATTGCTCGGTGAACGCTGCAAAACATTGAAAGAGATCGCTGAATCCTGCCGCTACTTCTATGAAGAGTTTGATGAGTTCGATGCAGATGCCGCGAAAAAACACTTGCGCCCTGTTGCACGTCAACCATTAGAAACGGTGAAACAAAAACTGTCAGCAATTACCGATTGGACAGCAGAAAACGTTCATCAAGCTATCGAGCAAACGGCCGCTGAATTAGACGTTGGTATGGGTAAGGTCGGCATGCCATTACGTGTCGCTGTAACTGGTGCGGGTCAATCCCCTGCGTTAGATGTTACCGTTCATGCGATTGGTCAAACACGTGCTATTGCACGCATTGATAAAGCGTTGTCGTTTATCGCCGAACGTGAAGCCTCAGCCCAGTAATTGATTTAATTAAGCCCCTGTGATGGTTAGCATCATAGGGGTTCACACCTTATCAACCTTATAAGCACTCCTCTAATCTCTATACACCCCCTTATTCATTGACGAAATGCTCTATAATTCAGCAATTAAACTTAAAACCACATTATTTGATTGACACCCTGACATTGCTTGAATATTATGCCCTCCGTCCAAAAGATTTTGTTTGGGGCTATAGCTCAGCTGGGAGAGCGCTTGCATGGCATGCAAGAGGTCAGCGGTTCGATCCCGCTTAGCTCCACCATCTAATTCCCTGTTAGGTGGTATCAAAATCATTTTGTTGGGGCTATAGCTCAGCTGGGAGAGCGCTTGCATGGCATGCAAGAGGTCAGCGGTTCGATCCCGCTTAGCTCCACCACCTTATATCCTGTCAATAGTTAGTCAGCCTATCTCTGTTTTATCCCAATATAATAGATTGGTTCGGGATGTCATCCGGTTTTACTTCAGAAAAATAGCCGCTATTGAGATATAACTCTTCCTCATACTATGGCTGTTTTTGATGCACTTCTTGTAAGAAGAAGTGGTTGCGGCTAGCCATGAATATCTATCACCACCGCATCCCTATTGTGCCGTATATCCCCCATCGACGGGTATAAATGCCCCTGTAATAAAACTGCTATCATCAGAAAGTAAAAATGCGACTGTTTTTGCGATCTCTTCACGCGTTGCCATGCGCCCCATTGGGTGAGTCGATGCCATCCATTCTTGAGTTTCTGTTGGTAGATTCATTATATTTGGCGTTGCGACATAACCAGGACCGATAGCATTAATCCTCACCCCTTTTTGAGCATACTCTAGTGCCGTTGCACGAGTTAGACCTAAAACAGCATGTTTTGCCGCTGTATAAGGTGAAATACCCGCAATACCAGTCACGCCATTACATGCAGATAAGTTCACGACGGCTCCGCCTCCCGCCCTGACGATTGCAGGTAATCCGTATTTTAATCCATAAAAAGTTCCACTCACATCAGTTGCGATAACGGCATCCCAATCCGCTAGTGGATAATCCTCAATAGTAACGCCATGAGGTCCTGTGATCCCTGCATTATTAACCAAATAGTGTAACGCCCCACACTGCTGCTCAATTTGTGTAATTGCTGCTTTAAATTGCTCGTGACTTGTCACATCCATCACTAAAGGAATAACACGTTCGCCACTTTGGTCTATCTTATTGGCTGCTGTTTGTAATGATATTTCGTTGCGTCCTGTTATAAACACCGTCGCACCACATTGGTATAAATGTAGTGCAATTTCTTCACCAACTCCTGTTGATGCGCCTGTTACTAAAGCGACTTTCTCTTGTAAATTTTGCATACTCCCTCTCAATATGATTAACTAAAGTTAATTAACCACACTGTATATGATTAACTTTAGTTAATCAATAGTCGATTTTATCGGATTGATAAGGCTATACTGTGTCAATAATCACTAACATGATGAAATAACATGGCAAATCAACTCGAAGATGCACTATCACTTTTGCAATGTACCTTGGTTGCGAGGCGTTTAAGCTTTACACCTGAACAGGTCACTTGGGGGCAATATGATGTATTAGAAATACTTCGGCTCAAAGGGGATCAAACACCAGGGCAATTAAGCCAACTGTTAGGCATATCTCGGCAGAATTTATCCAAGTTTCTTCGAGCACTAAAAGCACTTGGGTTCGTGAGCCAATACCAATCTGAACAAGATAAGCGAGAATTAATCACTCACTTAACCGATGAAGGTCGGGATTTTTTACAACGTGCAGCAACAGGCCGAAAAGAAAATGCCGCTAAAGTCAGTAGTGCTTTAACAGCGAATGAACAAGCTTTGTTTATCCAGCTTTCACAGAAAGTCACTGCGGCTTTAGGCCATGACTGACCCAATACAACTAAACTCGTTTTAAAGGCTTTACAAGGCCATCTAGCCCCTCTATTTTTAAGCCTAATGCCATTTCCATCAGTTGCCCTAATCGCCCCTGTGGAAATGCCCCTTTTTTGTAAAACCATAGCAGGTATTCTTCAGGAAGATCGATCAATACACGACCTTGATATTTTCCAAATGGCATCCGCGTGTTTGCCATATCAATGAGATCTTGTTTTTCCATTTTTTCCTCTAAAAGCAAAAACGGCATTCATAATGAACGCCGTTTTACACTTTACCACGCTTTTATGTTTTACAGAATTAAGCCAACAACAGCCGCTGATAGGAAGCTAACTAATGTTGAACCAAACAGCAGTTTCAAGCCAAAACGTGCAACCGTGTTACCCTGTTTCTCATTTAAGCCTTTGATTGCCCCTGCCACAATACCGATTGAGGAGAAGTTAGCAAAAGAGACTAAAAATACCGATAAAATACCGACTGAACGTGTTGATAACGTTGCTGCAACCTCTTTTAGGTCGCCCATTGCGACGAACTCGTTAGTGACCATTTTTACCGCCATGATCCCACCGACTTGCAATGCTTCTTCAGCAGGGATACCTAATATCCAAGCAAATGGGTAGAACACGTAGCCCAGCATGGTTTGGAACTTGATATCAAAAATCGCCATACAGATACCATTTACCATGGCAATCAAAGCGATAAAACCGATTAACATGGCTGATACGATAATCGCAACTTTAAAGCCGGCAAGGATATATTCACCCAACATTTCAAAGAAGCTTTGACCTTCATGAATATTGGTCATCTGTAACTCTTCTTCGGCTTCAGGTGGGTATGGGTTGATTAAGGAAAGGATCACGAAAGTACCAAACATGTTAAGTACCAATGCTGCAACCACAAAGCGCGGTTCTAGCATGGACATATATGCACCAACTATCGACATAGAAACCGTCGACATTGCCGTTGCAGCCATGGTGTACATTCTACGTTCAGACATTTTGCCTAGCTGATCTTTATAGGCAATAAAGTTTTCAGATTGGCCTAATAGCAGTGAGCTAACCGCGTTAAAAGACTCTAGCTTGCCCATACCATTGACTTTAGATAGAACCGTACCGATCACACGGATCACAAGAGGCAGCACCTTAATATGCTGTAAGATACCGATCAGTGCGGAAATAAAGATGATTGGGCAGAGGACTTGCAAGAAGAAAAACGCTAGATTGCCTTCGATCATGCCACCAAAAACGAACTTGGTCCCTTCGGCTGCATAACCTAATAAATGGGTGAAAACACTTGCAACGCCTAGTACGAATGAAGAACCGACATTAGAATTCAAGAAGAAGTATGCTAATGCGATTTGAATAACCAGTAGTTGAAAAACATAGCGTAGTCGTATCGCCTTACGGTTACTACTGGCTAAGACTGCAAGAGCGCCAATTACAACAAGGGATAGAACAAAATGCAGGATCGAGGTCATATGCGACTCCATACAAATTTAATAAAGCGGTTTATGTATCTATTCTATGTAATAGCCGACATTTAAATGAGACGGGAATCACATTAGTATGAAAACGACCCCAGTGTATTTTGCAAAAAATATATACCGATCACATTATTACAGTAAATTCTAATTCTTAGGTGGTAGATTGATACAGATCATATCATTACCCATTTTCTGGGTAATGATACTTCAAACTCTCGTTAATTATTAGGCTTCTAATAAGCGAATTAGCTCATTTTCGTCAATGACAGGTATACCTAGCTCATTTGCTTTTGCCAGTTTTGAACCTGCCGCCTCACCTGCAATGACTAAATGCGTCTTCTTAGAGACACTGCCAGAGACTTTAGCGCCGAGTGCCACTAATTTATCTTTTGCTTCATCCCGTGTCAGTTGGCTCAAAGAGCCCGTCAATACCACGGTTTTCCCTGCAAATGGACTATCTATCGTACTCACATCTACAGCAACAGCTTCTGGCCAATGAATATTCGCCTTATCTATTAACGCTTGAATGACAGTTTGATTATGCTCCTCGCGGAAAAAGTTAACGACATGCTTAGCCACCACATGACCAACATCTTGTACCGTTTTGAGTGACTCCTCATCTGCCGCCATTAGGGCTTCAAGGGTGCCATAATGCGCCGCTAAATTTGCCGCGGTAGCCTCACCGACCTCACGAATGCCTAACGCATAAATAAAACGAGCGAGAGTCGTTGATTTCGATTTATTTAGGGCTTCCACTAAATTTTGTGCCGACTTTGGCCCCATGCGATCTAAACCCGTCAATATCCCTGCACTTAATTGGTACAGATCAGCCGGATTTTTCACATATTCTTTTTCAACTAATTGGTCGATGATCTTATCGCCCATGCCATCCACATCCATCGCACGGCGTGAGACAAAATGTTTCAGTGCTTCTTTACGTTGTGCACCACAAATCAACCCACCAGTACAACGCGCAACGGCCTCACCTTCGACACGTTCCACATCAGAGCCACAGACTGGGCAGTGAGTTGGGAAAACAATTTCTCGGCTATCGGCTGGGCGTTCAGACTCAACAACACTCACAATTTGAGGTATCACATCGCCCGCACGACGGATCACAACAGTATCACCGATATGAACCCCTAAGCGCTCAATTTCATCAGCGTTGTGTAGCGTCGCATTACTGACTGTCACGCCGGCAACTTGAACTGGTTCCAAACGTGCAACAGGCGTAATTGCTCCGGTACGTCCAACTTGGAATTCAACATCTTTTAGCAATGTCATCTGCTCTTGAGCCGGGAACTTAAACGCCGTTGCCCAACGAGGTGCCCGAGACACAAAGCCTAACTCTTCTTGGGTTGCAATGTCGTTAATTTTAATGACGACCCCATCAATATCAAAGCCTAATGTTGGGCGAGCTTTTTCTATCTCATGATAAAAGTCCAATACCGCCTGAGCGCCTGTCCGTAATTGCACATACTCACTTACAGGTAACCCCCACTTCTTAAATTGCATCAGTCGCTCATAATGAGTATCTGGCAGTGTTTCGCCTTCCACCAGCCCCACGCCATAGCAGTAGAACGTTAAAGGCCTTTTCGCTGTAATACGTGGGTCTAATTGGCGTAATGACCCCGCTGCCGCGTTACGAGGGTTAGCGAAAACTTTTCCACCCGTACGGCGCGCTTCCTCATTCAATGCTTCAAAGCCTTTTTGTGGCATAAATACTTCACCACGAATTTCTACCCTAGCAGGAATATTTTCACCCGTTAAACGAAGTGGAATAGCACGAATTGTACGAACATTAGAGGTAATATTTTCCCCCACAGTTCCATCACCGCGAGTAGCGGCTTGGACGAGTTCGCCATTCTCATACAGTAAGCTCACCGCAAGGCCATCTAATTTTAATTCACAACAGAAGGTTTGTTCTTGCTGATCTTTTAATCGGTCTCTCATGCGTTTGTCGAAAGCAAGATAGCTTTCTTCATCAAATACGTTATCAAGCGATAACATCGGTATTTCATGACGTACGGTGTCAAACGCCGCTAATGGAGCCGCACCCACTCGCTGAGTCGGTGAGTCACTGGTGATCCATTCAGGATGTTCCGCTTCGATAGCCTTCAGCTCTTCCATGAGTTTGTCATATTCTGCATCAGGGATTTCAGGTGCATCTAATACATGATATTGATATTCATGATGACGTAATTGTTGTTTGAGTGTATCGAGATGTTGTTTTGTAGTCATGTTTCACCAGTAAAGATAAAAAACCCCCAGTTAAGGGGGTTTCGTTGATTCTGATATTTAATTCAGTGTGTTGCGGATCCGAGCATGGTACACCTCAATTTTCTGAGGTGTGAGCATTTTACGCTCATCATCAAGGACTACCCCCCCCACATCGGAAGCAATACGCTGTGCAGCTTGCAACATCAATTTGAAATTTTGCCCTGCTTCACCATACGATGGCACCATCATAAACATAGAGATACCCGGAGTGGTGAACTCTGACATCGTTTCTGGATCAAAAGACCCCGGTTTCACCATATTAGCAAGACTAAATAAAACCGGCCCTGTTCCCGATGGATGCACATGTCGATGGAAAATACGCATTTCACCGAACTGGAAGCCCGCTTGAAGAATACTTTGCAACAGCGCTTCACCTTGTAGAACTTGCCCCTGAAGTGCAGCTACATGAAGAACCAGAACCGTCTCCTTGTTGTTCTCTGAAGATTGGTTTTGCGGTTGTTCAGTTTTCTTCTCAGTGTGCGCCTGTTCCTGTTCATGGTGTGTCGGCTGTGGCCCCTCTTGCTCTTCGTGAATGTCAAAATCAAATTCTGGTTGTTCAGGCGCATGCTGAGTGCGCCCATTCGCTGTAGAGACTGGTGTCGCTATTGGTTGAACCGTTGGTTCCACCTTCATCGCGGGTTGTTCATTTACAGCATTAACGCGCGAGTCAATATCAGATTCAACAGGCTCTGAACGCTCAGGCGTAATATTTAATACAGGCTCGGTATCACGAGTAGAAGATGTAATGGGTGGCAAATCAGGTTCGGCACGACGTTCTTCTTGAACCTGACGAGCAGGCTCAGAAACTACCGGTGAAGAGACGGGAGGCTCTACCTTTTGAGTTTCACTGAATAATGCAGAATCATCATCATAATCCGATGATTTATCCTGACTGTCATGTTTTCGGCGTTTTACGGGACGATCACGGAATAACTTAGAGCGCTCTTTACGGCTGGTCCATAAACCATGCAGTAATAACGCAATTATGGCTATCGCACCTACGACCACTAATATCAGACGCAAATCCTGCATCGCTGCTATCTCTAATTGTTGAATGATAATGCCACCACGGCAAAAAATAAGCCAAAATACTTTAAGTTGCAAGCCAAGGCGCACTCCCGCTCCCCTCGCCCCGCATTGCGGTATGATTTTGGGGATTTCAGCGGTAAAACGCCGTCAACCGAAAAACAACTTAAAAAATGACGGATATATCTTAAGATTATTTGTCAAACGTGCTAAGTGCAACCCCCTAAACGATTTTCTGATAAGAAAGAGACAATTCTGCTTTCGTTTGCTGCTTTTTTAAGCAAATACTGACTAGCCAGCCTAAAAACCTATCTATATGATACATAGTCAACCGCAAAGGAGAGAATAAGAAGTATGATACAATCGACAGATTCGCAACAAAAAAGCCATTCAGGTTTTTATTACTTCGTTCAAGGATGGCGTCTTGTTACACGTCCAGGTATTAAACGTTTTGTGATTCTACCACTTTTAGCCAATATCATCTTACTTGGTGGTGCATTTTGGTGGTTATATACCAAACTTGGTGGTTGGATTGACCAAGTCATGAGCTATATTCCTAGTTGGTTACAATGGCTTGATTATCTTATTTGGCCTATTTCCGTTATTTCGATTTTACTTATATTTACTTACTTTTTCAGTACGGTTGCCAACATTATCGCCGCACCGTTTAATGGTTGGTTATCCGAAAAGCTCGAATCAGAATTAACCGGTGTGCCCGCCCCTGATGGCGGTATTGTTGATATCGCAAAAGATGTTCCACGCATGGTTAAGCGTGAGTTTGTTAGGATCGGTTATTATCTTCCGCGCGCTATTGGCTTATTAATTTTGTTTTTTATCCCTGGTATTGGGCAAACTGTTGCTCCCATTCTTTGGTTCCTATTCGGTGCGTGGATGATGTCAATTCAGTATTGCGATTATCCATTTGATAATCACCGCGTTAGCTTTAGTGAAATGAAAAATGCTTTAGCCAAAGACCGCATGAATAATATTCAATTTGGTGGAGCAGTTAGTGTGTTAATGATGATACCTATCCTTAACTTGATTATTATGCCTGTTGCCGTTTGTGGCGCGACCTTAATGTGGGTTGACCAATACCGCGCTCGTCATGCACGCTATTAATTATTCACTGATTTGATCAAGAGTGCGGGGGGAATTTACACCTCGCACTTTTTCATCTTCAACCTCCCTCAGACCACAGACACAGCGCAACATATTTTATGATAGGTGCTTGTGTCACAACCTTTTACTTATAATTTTTCCATATAAGATAGCAATTCGTTATAAGCTTATACTTAATTTATATTTGCAATAATAGCGAGTTCACGTATGTTTGGAGTCAATCTTATCTATCATTCTCAGTTCTAAATAGGCAACTGCCTGATTATAAGGATATCCCATGAGTAAAATTTATGATGATAATTCGCTAACCATTGGTCATACCCCGTTAGTACGTTTAAAGCATTTCGGCAATGGCAATATCTTAGCGAAAGTTGAATCACGCAACCCAAGTTTCAGCGTTAAATGCCGTATTGGTGCGAATATGATTTGGGATGCTGAGAAAAAAGGACTTCTGACCAAAGAAAAAGAGCTGGTTGAACCTACTAGTGGTAATACAGGGATTGCTTTGGCGTATGTCGCCGCGGCTAGAGGCTACAAATTAACATTGACCATGCCTGAAACGATGAGCGTCGAACGCCGTAAACTGCTTAAAGTATTAGGGGCGAATCTTGTATTGACTGAAGGCGCTAAAGGGATGAAAGGCGCCATTGAGAAAGCCGAAGAAATCGTCAACAGCAATCCGCATAAGTATATTTTGCTGCAACAATTTAATAATCCAGCTAACCCTGAAATTCATGAAAAAACGACAGGACCTGAGATTTGGAGTGATACTGACGGTAAGGTTGATGTTGTTATCGCGGGTGTGGGAACCGGGGGTACTATCACCGGTATCGGTCGTTATTTGAAAAAAACCAAGGGCAAAAATGTCACTCTGGTTGCGGTAGAGCCTGAAACGTCCCCTGTTATTAGCCAAACGCTAGCAGGAGATGAAGTCAAGCCAGGCCCACATAAAATTCAAGGGATCGGGGCTGGTTTCATTCCTGGCAACCTAGATATCACGCTTATTGATAGAGTATTTAAAATCAGTGATGATGAAGCCATTCAAACTGCCCGCCAATTAATGGAAAAAGAAGGGATCCTAGCAGGGATTTCATCAGGTGCTGCTCTTGCAGCCGCAGTAAAACTCGCAGCTGAACCTGAATTTAAAGATAAAAATATTGTTGTTATCTTACCTTCATCAGGCGAGCGCTATTTATCAACGGTTCTATTTTCCGATCTATCCGCCGAGTAATTTTAAAAACCGTTAATTAATCGTTAAAAAAGCACCTATTTGGTGCTTTTTTTGTGGAATGGATCAAACTTTAGCACGTATTGAGATGATTTCTGACCTAGGGTTTAGTATTAAACATAGTAATTATTTTGAGCCACGAAATTAATCAACTTTAAGTCAAAGATTTGTTCAATTACTCATATTCTTTGCGATTTAAATTGACATTATTTAGGCCAATAAACTGAAAAAGTGTTGATACGCAACAAAGTAGGAAACCTTTTTAACAGTTAATAATCTAACAATACGCAAACCTAAGTTTATTCAACTACACTAGCTTAGGTCATTATAAAAAACTAAAGTTATTGAGGAAATAATATGTTCCAGCAAGAAGTCACTATTACAGCACCTAACGGCTTACATACTCGCCCTGCCGCTCAATTTGTGAAAGAAGCCAAAGCATTCTCTTCTGATATTACTTTGACTTCTGGTGGCAAATCAGCAAGCGCAAAAAGCCTATTTAAGTTACAAACTCTAGGCTTAACTCAAGGTACTGTTGTGACAATTTCTGCCGAAGGCGAAGATGAAAAACAAGCAGTTGAGCATTTAGTTAAACTGATGGGTGAGTTGGAATAACCGCACAAGCAAGAGAGCCTGTGTCACCGCATTAATCTTCATCCCTGAATGGCATCATTCAGGGATATCAGTTTACACACAGATAAGCTTACTGTTGTCTTTTCAACATCAGAACACCTACCCGCAGTAGTAAGGTAATATTATGATTTCAGGAATTTTAGTATCCCCAGGTTTTGCTTTTGGTCAGGCTTTAATCCTCAAAGAAGATCCTATCACTGTCAGCACAAAAAAAATTACTGACGACCAGATAGAAACCGAGATCCAACACTTTATTGAAGGACGTAACAAATCAGCCGAACAGCTCAGCTTCATTAAAGAGCGAGCCGAAAAAAATCTTGGTGCAGAAAAAGCTGAGATCTTTGAAGGCCATATTATGCTGCTGGAAGATGAAGAGCTTGAACAAGAAATTGTCTCTCTAATCAAAAGTGATAAAAAAACAGCTGATGCCGCGGTTTACTCCGTTATTGAGGATCAAGCCCAAGCGCTCGAAGCACTTGATGATGAATATTTGAAAGAGCGTGCTGCCGACGTACGCGATATTGGTAAACGCCTATTAAAAAATATCCTCGGTATGCCTATCGTCGATTTGAGTGCCATCGACAAAGAGGTTATTTTGGTTGCAGCTGACCTAACACCGTCAGAGACGGCACAATTAAACCTTGATAAAGTATTAGGTTTCATCACCGATTTAGGTGGTCGTACATCACATACCTCAATCATGGCTCGTTCACTGGAGTTGCCTGCCATTGTCGGCACCTCAGATGCCACCGCGAAAATCAAAAATGGTGACTACCTCATTCTAGATGGTGTCAACAACCACATCTATCTGAACCCGTCAGATCAAGAAATTGATAAGCTGAAAAAATTCAATGAAGAATATCAGCAAGAAAAAAATGAACTGGCAAAATTAAAAGATTTACCTGCAATCACACTGGATGGCCATCAAGTCGAAGTGTGTGCAAACATTGGTACTGTACGCGATGTCGCAGGTGCTGAGCGTAACGGTGCTGAAGGGGTTGGTTTATACCGCACTGAGTTCCTGTTTATGGATAGAGACTCACTGCCAACTGAAGAAGAACAGTTCCAAGCATACAAAGCTGTTGCCGAAGCAATGGGAAGCCAAGCTGTTATTGTGCGTACCATGGATATCGGCGGTGATAAAGACCTGCCATACATGAATTTGCCAAAAGAAGAGAACCCATTCTTAGGCTGGCGGGCAATTCGTATTTGCCTTGATCGCAAAGAAATTCTACATTCTCAGTTAAGAGCTATTTTAAGAGCCTCAAGTTTTGGTAAACTGCGTATTATGTTCCCGATGATTATTTCCGTTGAGGAAGTTCGCGAACTAAAAGCAGAACTTGAGATGCTAAAAGGTCAATTACGTGAAGAAGGCAAAGCCTTTGATGAATCAATCGAAGTTGGTGTCATGGTGGAAACCCCTGCCGCAGCGGTTATTGCTCATCATTTAGCAAAAGAAGTTGACTTTTTCAGTATTGGGACGAACGATCTCACTCAATATACTCTAGCTGTTGACCGTGGTAATGAGCTGATTTCTCACCTCTACAATCCAATGTCGCCTGCTGTATTGAACTTGATTAAGCAAGTCATCGATGCATCACATGCAGAAGGCAAATGGACAGGAATGTGTGGTGAATTAGCAGGTGATGAACGTGCAACCTTGTTGCTGCTTGGTATGGGGTTAGATGAATTTAGTATGAGTGCAATTTCAATTCCTCGTATTAAAAAATTAATTCGTAATGCAAACTTTGCAGATACTAAAGCACTGGCTGAGCAAGCCCTTGCCCAACCAACCGCAGACGAATTGATGAAACTTGTTGATACCTTTATCCAAGAAAAAACGTTATGCTAGGAGCAGCACATTAGTTCGGTCCCATATAAAAACGATTAGGAGAAGGTCCATGGGTCTGTTTGACAAACTGAAATCACTGGTTTCGGATGATAAAAATAGCAGTGGCAGTATTGAAATTATCGCACCTCTATCGGGTGAAATTGTCAATATTGAAGATGTTCCCGATGTTGTTTTCGCTGAAAAAATTGTTGGTGATGGTATCGCCATCAAACCAGCAGGGAACAAAATTGTCGCTCCTGTAGATGGGACTATTGGTAAGATATTTGAAACCAATCATGCGTTTTCTATTGAATCTGATGATGGTATTGAACTATTTGTTCACTTCGGTATTGATACAGTCGAACTGAAAGGTGAAGGCTTTAAACGTATCGCTGAAGAAGGGCAATCCGTTAAAAAAGGTGATTTGGTTATCGAGTTTGACCTTGCATTGCTGGAAGAAAAAGCAAAATCAGTTCTAACGCCTGTTGTGATTTCTAATATGGATGAAATTAAAGAGCTGACTAAGCTTAGCGGTAGCGTTACCGTGGGTGAAACAGTTATTATGCGCGTTAAAAAATAACGGCAATCCCTTTTAAGCTTTTCAAATAAAACCACCAGATAGCGTTGTATGACCTCTGGTGGTTTTTTTATGGCAGGATAAAATCCATCGCCATCATATCTGTTGCAATCAACGACTCACCTATATTCGAGCACATTGATGCTTTTGTCAGTGTCTAGATGGCGATGCTAATTAATCGTCAAACACGCCCGTAGAAAGATAGCGATCGCCTCGGTCACAAATAATGGCAACGATCACCGCTCCCGGATTCATTTTAGCCACTCTCAAAGCGCCCGCAACCGCGCCTCCTGAACTAACACCACAAAAGATACCTTCTTGTTTAGCGAGGGCTCTCATCGTCTCCTCAGCCTCTTCCTGATTAATATCTAAAACGGTATCAACGAATTCCTGATTGAAGATCCCCGGAAGATAGCCTGGCGACCAACGGCGGATCCCCGGAATTTGGCTTTTTTCCGCTGGTTGTAAGCCCACAATCTGAATATGTGATGATTGTGATTTTAAATAACGACTGACACCCGTGATAGTTCCTGTCGTTCCCATACTTGAAACAAAGTGAGTCATGCGCCCATCGGTTTGCTGCCATATCTCAGGGCCTGTGGTCTTAAAATGGGCTAATGGATTATCGGGGTTATTAAATTGGTCAAGGACCTTCCCTTCCCCCTTCGCTTCCATTTCTTGAGCTAAATCGCGAGCGCCCTCCATGCCAACTGAAGTACTGACTAAAATGAGTTCAGCACCATAAGCCTTCATTGAGGCTTGGCGCTCTTTACTCATATTTTCGGGCATCAATAGTTTGAGTTTATAACCTTTGACTGCGGCGATCATTGCCAAAGCAATCCCGGTATTGCCACTCGTCGCTTCAATCAATGTATCACCAGGTTTTATTTCACCACGTTTTTCCGCTTCTGTGATCATTGAATACGCAGCTCTATCTTTGACGGAGCCAGCCGGATTATTACCTTCTAGTTTGACCCAAATTTCAGCGTCCATCCCCTGTGTCAAACGCTGAAGTTTAACTAGCGGCGTATTACCTATAAATTGTTCCAGAGTTGCCACTGTCTATTCCTTATTCTATTTATCTATAATCACCATTTCGAATGATATAGATAGTATCCTAACACCTACAAATTAGCAGCATGAAAAAAATTCACTTATATATCAGTAATTAATAATTCTGGTCGATGTTATTACTAATATCGATATATGATGTGTTTACAGGGAATTTGACTGAAAATAGTCTCAAAAAAATGCCATTAGTCAGCTCAAAAATGGTCAGGCAGGCATAAATTGCGTTTTAATATCGAGGGATATTGCGTTGATGAAATAACAACATCAACGCAATATTAGGAATGGTTAGGCACTTTTAGCTAACTGGGGAAAGAAGAGCTCATTTTCACCTTGGTAAATTTTAGCCTGTTGACTACCAAGGAAATAGTGCTCACCACGCACAGGCGTTGCATGAGAAGATTGCCAAACTACAGAGAGAGGTTCATGCCCCCAACCTATAGGCTGTACCGTTAACTGCCAGAAATGCCCTCTCGGCCCTGATTCAATCACACGAACCGGTAATCGGTGCTGTTCATCAACGTCTTTCTTCAGTGTTATATCCCATGGACGTAAAAACACATCCACCTCGCCTTGTTGGGCACTTGCATGATGTAGAGGGAATTCATAACCATCAATATGTAACTGAGAACCTTTAATTTGCCCATGGAGTTGATTCACTTCCCCCATAAACTCCAACACAAAACGCGTTTCAGGACGTTGCCAGATATCATCAGGAGTGCCAACTTGCTCAATATGCCCCTGACTCATCACCACTATTCTATCGGCAACCTCCATGGCCTCTTCCTGATCATGGGTGACAAATACACTGGTAAACTTCAATTCATCATGTAATTGACGTAACCAGCGGCGCAATTCAATACGTACCTGAGCATCCAACGCACCGAAAGGCTCATCTAGCAATAAAATTTGTGGCTCTACAGCCAAGGCACGGGCCAGCGCAACACGCTGTTTTTGCCCTCCTGAAAGCTGAGAAGGATAACGAGAGGCCAAATGCGCCAACTGAACCATATCAAGTAATTGCATGACTTTCTGCTTGATAGCTTGCGATGATGGGCGTTGTTTTCTTGGCATAACGGTGAGACCAAACGCGACATTGTCAAACACCGTCATATGACGAAACAGGGCATAATGTTGAAATACAAAGCCAACATGCCTATCTTTAGCATGAATACGGCTAACATCTTGACCATGGAAGCGTAATAAGCCATGGCTATGCTGTTCTAACCCTGCAATAATCCGTAACAGTGTCGTCTTACCTGAACCGGATGGACCGAGCAGTGCCACCATTTCACCAGATGCAATATCTAATGAAATATCTTTCAACACTTGCGTCCTACCAAACAATTTCCCAATTTTTTCAATTTGAATACTCATGGTAAATGAACTCCTGATTCGGATTGCTGCCGGCTCAAATGCCATTGCAATGCACTTTTAATAATTAAAGTGATAATCGCCATTACAGCTAGGATCGCAGCAGCAGTAAATGCGCCTACGGTGTTATAGTCTTGATGCAATAATTCTACTTGTAACGGTAGCGTATAGGTTTCCCCGCGTATGGCACCAGAAACAACGGACACGGCACCAAATTCACCTATTGCTCGAGCATTAGTCAGAACAACACCATACAATAGTGCCCAACGGATATTTGGTAAGGTAACTCTCCAAAACATTTTCCAACCTGAAGCGCCCAGTAATACTGCCGCTTCATCTTCGTGACTACCTTGGCTTAACATCAGTGGAACTAATTCCCTAACTACAAAAGGACAGGTCACAAAAATGGTCACTAATGCCATACCGGGCCACGAGAACATTAATTGGATATCATAACTTTCTAGCCAGCCCCCAAACCAACTGTTGGAGCCATAAAACAGTAGATAAAGTAACCCCGCGACCACTGGCGATACCGCAAAAGGAATATCGACTAGGGTTAATAACAGTTGCCTACCAGGGAACTGAAATCGAGTAACTAACCACGCGAGCATGGTGCCAAAGATCAAGTTGACAGGCACCGTTATCAGTGCAATAAGGACCGTCAGTCCAATAGCATGCAACATGTCCGCGTCATTCAAATTCATTAAAACCGCATCAATACCTTTGGAAAAAGCGGTCAAAAATATCCAAATAATTGGCACCACCAACAACATGACTGAAAACAATATGCCAGTGATAATCAAAGGCCATTTAGCCCAATTAATCGGTTGACGAGAAGCCCCCGTGACAGGTGTAACCTGAGCCATTACTTTCCTCCCAACCTTTTGCCAAAGCGGCTTTGTACGACATTGACGCTAAATAGCAGTAATAATGAAACCGCTAAAATAACAGAAGCAATCGCACTCGCTGCTGGGTAATCAAACTGTTGTAACTGACTAAAAATCATCAAAGATACGACTTCAGTTTGCCAAGCAATATTTCCTGCAATAAAGATAATGGCGCCAAACTCCCCCAAACTTCGGGTAAAAGACAATACTGTTCCTGCAATTAATGCGGGAGAAACTTCAGGCAATACCACCCGTCGAAATGTTTGCCAACGGCTTGCACCCAATGTTTGTGCCGCCTCTTCATATTCAGGCCCAAGCTCTTCTAACACAGGCTGTACCGTTCGTACAACGAACGGAATACTGGTAAAAGCCATTGCGACAGCAATGCCGAGCCAAGTATTTACTACTTTAATATCAAAGTGATGCAGAAACTGCCCGTACCAGCCAGACGCTGCAAATAACGTAGCTAATGTTAAACCTGCCACCGCGGTAGGTAAGGCGAAAGGCAAGTCAACAAGACCGTCTAAAAAAGTGCGGCCAGGAAAACGATACCGAGTCAAAATCCAAGCGAGCAGCATGCCAAAAACCGCATTAAATAAACTCGCAACCAGTGCAGCCAGTAAGGTGACTTTATAAGCGGCAACGACTTGCGGATAGCTGATCACATCCCAATATTGTTGCCACGTCATTTCAGATAACTGAACGACTAACGCACTCAAAGGTAGCAGCAGGATCAAACAGGTATAAAATAGGCTGCTACCTAGTGTGAGGCCAAATCCTGGCAAAAAACGTTTCCCTGACTTACGCATTAACGGCGCCCTTCTGCCATCAATTTGTCAAACTCTCCGTTCGTCGCAAAATGGGTCTCCATCACCGCAGGCCAACTCTTAAACTGTGATTCGACCGTAAATAAGCGGGTTTCAGGGAACTTATCTTTATTTGCCGCCATGACTGCCTGATCGTTCACCCGATAGTTAAATTTAGTGATAATTTCTTGAGCTTTTGGACTATATAGGTAATTAAGATAGGCTTTCGCCACCTCTTCCGTACCATTTTTCTGAACGTTTTTGTCAACCCAAGCAACTGGGAACTCCGCCAGAATATCGACAGGAGGAACGATAACTTCATAGTCCGTTTCACCATACTGCTGACGAATATTGTTCACTTCTGATTCAAAGCTAATCAATACATCCCCAAGGCCTCTTTCAATAAAGGAAGTTGTGGCACCACGCCCCCCTGTATCGAACACTTCTACATTTTTCAAAAACTGCTTCATCTGCTCGCGGGTTTTCTTTTCATCACCTTTATTTTCTTGCGCATAGGCTCCCCATGCCGCTAAATAAGTGTAACGACCATTACCCGATGTTTTTGGATTTGGAAAAATCAGCTTCACGTCTTCACGCGCTAAATCATCCCACGTTTTAATGCCCTTTGGATTACCTTTACGCACTAAAAACGCCATCGTAGAGTAATATGGTGAGCTATTATTCGGTAATCTTGCTTGCCAATTTTCAGGGATCAACTTGCCTTTATCATGCAAGATTTGTACATCTGTCACTTGGTTATAAGTCACCACATCAGCCTTTAAACCTTGCAAAATAGCTAAGGCTTGTTTCGATGAGCCAGCATGTGATTGCTTGATCGTTAATTTGTCATCAGGGTGCTGTTCATTCCACTGCTTTTCAAATTCAGGGTTTAGTGCAACAAATAGCTCTCGGGCGATATCATAAGAGCTATTGAGCAGTTCAGCCGCTACCAACGGCGCGCTCCCCATCAATGAAAATGTTGCGAGACTCGCTAAGGCTGTTTTCTTTAAAATCGCTTTTTGCATTAGGCACCTACTTATGACTAAACCAAAACTACGCTAATGAGGTTACTTTATCTGCTTTGTTTATAACTGTGTAGCTATCAATTGCCTTTTAATATATCAAATTGGTATATTCAAGAAATTATGGCAATAAGCAAATAAATTATATTAGTTATCATAAAGTTGACTGCGTGAAAGGCCTTCATGAAGGCGCTAAGCAATAGAAGGGAAATGTAGGATATTGACGCAAAAGTAAATTGCCGCCAGATGGCGGCAATAAGAATAATTTATAACGACAATAAAGTGTCAATTGAAGGGGCAAAATAGTAGCTTCCTGATACTGCTTTGGTCATGCGTAACAGGTCATCATATTTACCATCTTTTTCACCAAACATACTCAAAAGCTGCTGTTCAATATTATGGAGGCGCGCGCAATACGCAACGAAGAATAAACCATGTTTGCCGCTTGCCGTACCATATGGCAAGCTATGACGCATAATCGACAGCTCTTCCCCATCTTCTTCAACCACCACGCGAGAAACGTGTGAAGTCACATTACGTTCGCTTTCATCCAGCTCCACACTGTCTTTTTTGGTGCGACCAATCATTTTCTCTTGTTCTTGTTCAGAGAAACGGTCCCATTTATTGAGGCTGTGCTCATAACGCTGAACAAGAATATAGCTGCCTCCCATATCAATGCCATCAGCAATTAATGCAACTTCAGCAATTTCTTCACCTTGTGGGTTTTCGGTTCCATCAATAAAGCCACTTAAGTCGCGCTCCTCAACCCAACGGAAGCCGTGGATCTCTTCTTCGACTTTAATTGCTGAGCCGAATGCTTTTAGTGCCGCCTGTGCCAATGAAAAGTTAATATCATGGCGTTGAGATTGGATATGAATAAAAATATCACGCTGTGTTGCTGGCGCTAACCCTTTACCTAATGGATGAAATGGTTTTAACTCAGGCGCGCTTTCCGGTGTTGATAGCTGTTTCCAGATATCAGAGCCGAAGGCCACTACAGCCCCTAATCTATCTGTTGGATACTGCTCTTGTAATTGAGTCAGTGTTTCAACAAAACGCTGACAACCTGTTTTTATATCAGCCAGAGACCCTTGCACCATTGCTTCAATGAAAATACCGAAACGGCTATGATCTTTCAAAATACCGCTCTGAGAATGAGACATGCTAATCAACCTCTTTTAAATAATTTATTATTTATGTCTAGCGATATAGTATCTCATCGATGACGATTTTCACCTGTTTTAACGCAAATATTGGCTAACATTTAGAAAAATGCACAATTTATTCTTAATAAGATAAGTGGGTTAAGAGGGGATCGTATATTTAGGAGGGAATAACAACGTATTTTACCTTAATAAAACACGTTGTTATATCAATTAAATGTTTAGAACATAATCCAAAGCTATCGACCAATAGCTCTCTATCATCACGCTAAATCACCATTATTTTTTCCAAATAATTTGTGATACCGTCCAGCTCTTTAATTCATCATCCGGTGGCATTAAACCTTCTGGCCCTTGCCATTTACCATTAAATCGATAAATGATATGGGATGTTTGCGGGGCTACACATTCAACAGTCGGTTGATTATTAATTGGCTCAGCCATTTTACATGCGCCAAAAGCTTTTTCATAAATACCGCTAAATGATGAACCAATTTTCGTTCCCCATTCAGTTTTAATGTCAGGGTCATCCACAATAATACGTGAAACATAACCTTTTTCAGGGCCGATCACTTCAATTTTAACCGTCTCATCATCGATACCTTGAAACACGGTCACAATTTCACCTTGCTCAGTTTGCATCCCACTTCGTATCGTGTAACGGTTATCTAATCGCTCCTTGATGATGTCAGCTTGCATTGGTGTGAACCCAGTGATCTCCCCCACACCCGCTGCCTTCGCAGTAATAGGGCTACTAAACCAGTTCATTGGTGAAAGTGAAGACCAAAACCCCCCTGAGCCTGCACAACCCGATAGCAAAAACACACCACTTAGCGCGACTATCTGAGAAAGCTTCACAATTACACTTTTGGGCATAACATCCTCTATTTATTGGCTGACTGACTGCTTACTGTGACAACCTTTTTCTGAAAACATTCCAGTTTATAACGAAATAAACACACAACAGCATTAAAAATCCAAATCACGATCCAGTGTTTTTGTATAGATAAGCCTTGCTGGCTGCTCTTCTTCATATAACATTTTTTCGAACATACAGATAGCAGCGTCAGACTCCTCATTCACAAGGAACTCAATTCTGCCGCACCCTCTTGCTCGCAATTTTTTCTCTAAGCGACTAATCAGAGCATTGGCAATACCTCGGCCACGAAACTCTGGATGAACCGCAAGATAGCATGCCGTTCCCCTTATTCCGTCATATCCTCCCATCACAGTGCCAACAACCTCACCTGTCACTTCCGCAACAAGAAAAAGATCTGCACCACACTGGAGTTTTCGTTCAATATCAAGTTCAGGATCATCCCCAAACTCATTTAAATCACAGCGTTCCCACAATGTGATGACTTCTTCAAAATCGCTTTGGCGAAAGATGCGTATTTCCATGTTCATGACCCGTTTTAACTGAGTTTTCTGCCATTATCACCGCTTTTTGCGCACAATCAATATTCAATATGCCTTTTTTAACTCAAAAGGGTATACTTTACTCACTTTTTTTTACCAACCGTTCTATTGGAAAACAATGAATTACCCTGATATTTTTCAAGTAAAAACATTTTTGCTTGAACTACAAGAAACCATTTGCCAAAAAATTACTGAACTGGATGGTAAGGAAACCTTCCTAGAACAAACATGGGAACGCGCAGAAGGTGGCGGAGGCCGCAGCCGTGTGTTAACTCAAGGTGCTATTTTTGAACAGGCAGGCGTTAACTTTTCCCATATTCAAGGAACAAAACTCCCGAGTTCAGCAACCGCTCACCGCCCTGAATTAGCAGGTCGTAGCTATCAAGCTATGGGAGTCTCTTTGGTGATCCACCCTCTGAATCCCTATATTCCAACCACTCATGCAAATGTCCGTTTTTTTATTGCAGAAAAAGAGGGTCAAGATCCCGTTTGGTGGTTTGGTGGTGGTTTCGATTTAACCCCTTACTATGGTTTTGAAGACGATGTGATCCACTGGCACACCATTGCACACGACCTCTGCGCACCTTTTGGTTCAGAAACTTACCGCAAATATAAAGCGTGGTGTGATGACTATTTCTTTTTGAAACATCGCAATGAGCCACGAGGCGTTGGTGGGCTATTTTATGATGACCTAAACCAACCTGATTTCGAGACTTGTTTCGACTTCACACAAGCTGTTGGTCATGGTTTTTTAGATGCCTATGTACCTATCGTAGAAAAACGTCGCCACCATCAGTGGGGAGAAAGAGAGCGTCAATTTCAACTGTATCGACGTGGTCGTTATGTTGAATTCAACCTCGTGTGGGATCGCGGTACACTATTTGGTTTACAAAGTGGAGGACGTACAGAATCCATTTTAATGTCAATGCCTCCTTTAGTCCGTTGGGAATATGACTATCACCCTGAGCCCAATACCCCCGAAGCCAAACTGTATAGTGACTTTTTAGTCTCTAAAAAAGATTGGCTGGCGAAATAAGTGTAAAAATCATTTTTTATAAAGTCGCCAAAGCACTTGGCGGCTTTAGTAACAAAAAATAGCAAAAATTATCAAATATAATTAATTATCAACTAGTTACACTCATCTCTTTGTAGCTTATGATTCCATTTCCACCCACAAAATGGAGTCTATTTATGAATCATATTCTTGGTCGTTCCTATCTTCCCCCATACCTTGTTGATCACTTATATAAAGAATCTCAATGCCAAAAGCTTAAATCCACACTACTTCATATCAATGAATTAATGAGCAGAGGCTATTCGACAGAAGATAAAGAACACCTAAAACAGTTATTTACTTGTTCAGCCCGCCCAGGTACAAACTACGAACGCATCATCCGCGATGCACAGGAAAAAGCATTTTTACCTAACCATACCCATTCTAACCTACCTATCTGCTCTCGTTCTGACCTTTCACTGGAGCCTACCTATCCGAGTCCTGATGAACTTCATATGCCCCATGAAGACTATCTTATTGTTATGAAAGAAGGTGATCCTGCACAACCATACACACCCGTACAGATTGTTTATGATTCTATTGGCTATGTTAGGCAGTTTTATAAAGAGAAACTCAACATTGATAAGATCTTTGGTTGTGATTCGCAAATCAATGCGGTAGTTCATTTCGACAAAAATTATCCAAACGCATTCTGGAATTCACAAGCTATCTATTTCGGTGATGGTGATAGTATCTATTTTGGCCCGTTTTATAATGATATTGATATTATTGCACACGAATTAACCCATGGGTTTATTACCTTTACGACTGATTTTGATTATATTTTCCAGTCAGGTGCCTTGAATGAATCCGTTGCCGATGTTGTCGGTATTATGGTTAAACAGTATGTAGCAAATGAAACAGCAGCTGAGTCCAATTGGCTGCTCGGTGAAAACCTTTTTATCAATAAAGCCAAAGCTCCTGCTTTACGTTCTATGGCCGCACCGGGAACCGCCTATCGCCTTTCGGAAACAAACAGAGACCCACAAGTCGGTCATATGAGAGATTACAAAAATCTGTCTATTTTCCAAGACAATGGTGGTGTGCATATTAATTCAGGTATACCTAATAAAGCATTTTACCTGCTGGCGACAACGTTAGGTGGTTACTCATGGGAGGTAGCGGGACAGATTTGGATCCGCACTATGTTTGATAAGACACTTAGCACGCGAGCAACATTTGACGATTTCGCCAAAGCAACCATTAGAACAGCGACAGAAAAATTTGACCATCATGTCGTTAATCTTACTCGCAAAAGCTGGGAAAATGTCGGTATCTACGTTTAAGTTTGCAAATAAAATGCCCTGTCACTAACAGACAGAGCTTGTCAGCCATAAAATACGGCTGACATTTTAAAACATAAGGTTAGCGTCTTTTCTTTTTACGGCCTGGTTGAGTGAAACGTTTACGAGACGCAGTATCAGCCATTCCTTTAGGCTTGCTACCTGCATTTGGCTTGCTACCCGTTTTCCCTGCCGTTGATGTTTTCGGTTTAGCAGACTTTTTCGGCTTAGCCTCTGATTCTGATTTTTCAATCATCTCAAATAGCTTAATTAGCTCATCATCTGTTAAGTCACGCCATTCACCTAATGGGATCCCAGAAAGATTCACGTTCATAATACGCACGCGTTCTAACTTAGTGACCTCAAAACCAAAATATTCGCACATGCGACGAATCTGACGATTTAACCCTTGAACTAACGTGATCCGAAATACAAAAGGAGCTTCTTTCTTTACTTTACACTTTTTAGTTACCGTGCCTAGGATAGGTACGCCAGCTCCCATACCACGAATAAAATCATCAGTAATAGGCTTGTTAACCGTGACTAAATACTCTTTTTCATGCTCATTACCCGCACGCAAGATCTTATTCACTAAATCGCCATGGTTTGTGAGAAAAATTAGCCCTTGAGAATCTTTATCTAAGCGACCAATAGGGAAAACACGTTTACTGTGATTAACATAATCAACGATATTATCTCTTTCCCCACTTTCCGTCGTACTCACAATACCAACTGGCTTATTCAGCGCAATTAACACTAAGTCTTCTTCATTCCTAGGTTCAATAAGTTGTCCATTTACTTTGACAACGTCACCACTAAAAACTTGATCGCCGATAGCCGCACGTTTGCCATTAATAAAGACATTTCCTTGCTCGATATAACGATCCGCATCACGCCTTGAACAAATTCCACTCTCGCTAATGTACTTATTAAGACGTGTCGAAGATTTAATTTGCATGGTTACCCTCTGTAATCTGCATAGATAGGGAGCCAAACGGTTGAACCTAGCTCACTTTAAATAATAACGGATAGTTATTAAAAAGCCGTAACAGAATAATTTGTTACGGCTTTTTCAGAAGCTTCACGTTGACGTGCGACTTCTTCGCTTAGCGTTTTTTCAAATGTTGCATTAAACGCTTACGTTTACGCAATTGAGTTGCTGTTAGCTGATTTTTCTTATTCGCATAAGGGTTTTCACCTTCTTTGAATTGAATACGAATTGGTGTACCCATCACTTGCAATGAACGGCGAAAATAATTCATCAGGTAACGTTTATAGCTATCAGGCAAATCAGAAACTTGATTACCATGAATAACAACAATTGGCGGATTATGACCCCCCGCATGCGCATATTTCATTTTCACACGACGACCACGGATAAGTGGAGGTTGATGCTCCTCTTCCGCCATCTTCATAATACGTGTTAACAATGCAGTACCAACACGGCGTGTCGCAGACTCATAGGCCTCTTCAACGGATTCAAACAGGTTACCTACACCACTACCATGCAGCGCTGAAATAAAGTGAATACGGGCAAAATCCACAAAGCCGAGACGTAGCTCTAACATGTCTTTCACATGTTCACGATCTTCAGGCTTCATTCCATCCCATTTATTAACCGCAATCACTAATGAACGACCAGCATTAAGAATAAAACCAAGTAGTGACAGGTCTTGATCGGAAATACCTTCCCGCGCATCAATGACCAACAACACCACATTCGCATCTTCAATCGCTTGCAGCGTTTTGATTACCGAAAATTTTTCGACCGTCTCGGTGATCTTACCGCGTTTACGGACACCCGCTGTATCAATTAAAACGTATTCACGCCCGTCACGCTCCATTGGAATATAGATACTGTCACGAGTTGTGCCTGGCATATCAAACACCACAACACGCTCTTCTCCAAGGATACGGTTAGTCAATGTTGATTTACCCACATTTGGGCGCCCAACGATCGCTAACTTAATTGGTAACGTTGTTGGATCAAACTCCTCGTCTTCTTCATCAAACTCAGCTTCAGCCTCTTGCGCAGCCCAATACGCCGCGTTTTCTTCTTCCTCGGTTAGCTCGACTTCTTCTTCTATTTCAATAAAAGGTTTTAGCGATTTTTCGATTAGCTGGGTCACGCCGCGACCATGTGACGCTGCAATAGGGTGGATTTCACCTAAACCAAGTGAATAAAAGTCTCCAATTACACTGTCAGCATCAATACCATCCGTCTTATTGGCGACCAGATATGTTTTTTTCTTACGGCTACGCAGGTGTTTTGCGATACCTTCATCAGCAGGCATTAACCCTGCACGTGCATCGACCATAAATAGAACCACATCAGCTTCTTCAATCGCTTGTAAGGATTGTGCTGCCATGTGGGTTTCGACGCCTTCCTCAGTACCATCGATACCACCCGTGTCAATAATAATGAACTCATGCCCTTCCACTTCGGCACGACCATATTTGCGATCACGAGTCAGACCAGGAAAATCCGCTACCAGTGCATCACGGGTACGGGTTAATCGATTAAATAACGTGGATTTTCCTACGTTTGGACGCCCAACCAGCGCTACGACGGGTATCATTATTTGATGCCTCACTACTCTAATTAACTAAAAGAATCCCGGTTCTTAAACAAAACCCAACCAGAAAACAAAAAACGAAACGGTTCCTACCACTAGGAACCGTTGATTTTAGCGAGAAATTGACAGCTTGTCAGAAAATTAACGAGTTAACAGATAAACTGTTCCGTTTCTTGCCTGAACCATTAGCTTATCACTGGCAACAACTGGGCGGCTATGCAGACCTGAACTGTTAATTTTGTTTTGTGCTACAAAACCACCAGTGCTCATGTCTAACCAATGGAGGTAGCCTTCTTTATCACCAACCACAAGGTAGCCATTGTACATTTCTGGTGCACTTAACCCACGATTAAGCAGATCTTCTTGTGTCCACAGTGTTACGCCATCGCTCTTACGCACAGACAATACACGATCATTTTGGTCGACCAGATAAAGGTTTTCACCTGAAAGCACCATGTTATTGACAGAGCCGAGATCGCGTTTCCATTTTATTTGTCCTGAACGCATATCAAGTGCTGCGAGTGTACCGTTATACGCAATTGCATAGATAGTACCATCATCAATAATTGGCGTCATATCAACATCATCTAAGCGACCAATTTCTGTAGAGCTAGTCACTTGAGAGATACGTTGTTGCCAAATAAGTTGACCTTGGGATAAAAGTACAGCACTAACGCGGCCATTATCACCACCAACAATAGCGGCACCATAGGCAATACTTGGCGCTGATTCGCCACGTAAAGACAATGATGGTGTATCCATATTCACTGTCCACTTGATTTCACCACTGTTCTCATCAAGTGCTTGCAACATGCCATTACTGGTATGAACAATAACTAAGCCATCATTGGCTACTGGGCGAGAGAGGGCTTCACCCGCTACTTCGACATCCCATACCACCGAGCCATCTTCTTTATTCAATGCAATGACTGTTCCGCGTTCAGTACCAATATAAATATGGTTACCCGAAACCGTTAACCCACCCGAAAGCAGTGCGGATAAGTTAGCAGAAAGAAAACCTGTGCGCTTAGAAAGGTCTACTGACCAAATTTCTTTACCGCTCTCCAGTTCTAATGCTTTCACTATTCCTTTACGATCGGCAGCATAAACAGCACTACCATCCCATACTGGCGATAGGTCAGAATAAAACTGCTCTACACCATTACCGACTGATTTATCCCAAACGATCGTTGGAGTAAATTGGTTTTCAACCTGAGGAAGTGGTGCCATAACGATAGAATCAGTTTCGCTGGAACAACCGGCAAGTAAAGCTGAAGCGACTAAGCCAATCAAAAGTGTTTTCCGCAACTGCATAATAATCGTTTCCTTTCTTCTTATAAATTATACTCATCCAATTTCAAGCCGTATCCTGTTGATATCCATTGATTTCCCCCTATCGCGTATGTCTATCGCTCTAAGGGGGGATTGGCCTACCGATTGGATACGACCCTAATAATTTAGAGTACAGATACGTTGTTCAGTTTAAGGGTAAGAAGTTCTTTAAGCGTCTGTGAGCCTTCACTATCTAGCCCTTGAGTATATGCAGCTTTTGCGCCTGCATTGTCGCCTTTATGAAGTAATGCATCTCCACGAACATCTTGTGCAGCAGCCTGCCATGCCTTTCCTTTGATGTTACCAACAGAAGCTAATGCTGCATCAGCATTCCCTTGTGCAAGCTGCACTCTTGCTAAGCGGAAATTAATTAAATCAAGCATATCATCGGTTTTTGCTTTAGTTAAAGCAGCAGACAATGATTTTTCAGCCAACGCTAAATCGCCTTTATCGACAGCCACTTGAGCCAACTCTAATCCGATCATCGCGCTATATACATCTGTTGTATCCGCAGCGAATTTTTGCGCAGCTTCAATACCTTGAGTAGAGCCTGAATGCAGTTCTTCGCTCGCTTTTGCAAACTGTTGAGCGCTTTCTTGCAGCATATTTGTTTTATGTGACTGCCAGTAATTCCATCCCCAAACAGCCCCAACCCCTAAAACAAGCCCGACCACCAATGCCACGCCATTATTAGCAAAAAAGCGTTTAATCGCATCAACTTGTTCATTTTCGTTTGTATAAACTTCCACGTGCCTCTCCTTAACCTAACAGTTCAGCTAAACGCTGTGCCAATTGCTGCTGCGATACTGTTTCTTGCTCACCTGTTCGTAGATCTTTTACCCCGACTTGGTGATTAGCGATTTCCTCTTCGCCTAAAATCAACGCAACTTTAGCGCCCTGTTTATCTGCACGCGCTAATTGCTTTTTAAAGTTACCGCCGCCATGGTTGGTCATCACACGTAAGTTTGGTAGAGCATCACGTACTTGCTCTGCTAATAACAGCGCCGATTTTTGGCTATTTTCACCAAATGAGGCTAAATAAACATCCGTGACAGATTCATCAGCAATAAAGCCAGGATTTAGGCTTTCAACTAATAGAACCATACGTTCCATGCCCATAGCAAAACCGACAGCTGGGGTTGGTTTACCGCCCAATTGACCGACTAAACCATCATAACGACCACCAGCACATACTGTACCTTGCGAGCCTAGCGCTGTTGTCACCCATTCAAAAACGGTGCGGTTGTAATAATCCAGACCACGTACTAAACGTTGATTAACACGATACTGAATACCCGCTGCATCTAACAATTTGCATAAACCATCAAAATGCTCACGAGATTCATCATCTAAATAATCAAACAACTCAGGAGCATCATTTAATAACGCCTGTACATCTTGATTTTTTGAATCAAGCACACGCAATGGATTCGTGTACATACGGCGTTTGCAATCTTCATCGAGTTTTTCTTTATGCTGCTCAAGGAAGGCCACTAATGCTTCACGATAATTTGCACGAGCGTCTAAAGAGCCGATTGAGTTTAACTCTAACGTCACATGTTCGCTGATACCTAATGCGCGCCACCAGCGTGCTGTCATCATTATCAGTTCAGCATCAATGTCTGGCCCCGCAAGACCGAAAACTTCGGCGCCAAGTTGGTGAAATTGACGATAGCGGCCTTTTTGTGGGCGTTCATGACGAAACATGGGCCCTAGATACCATAAGCGCTGTTCCTGATTGTACAGCAAACCATGCTCAATACCTGCACGGACGCAACCGGCAGTATTTTCAGGGCGTAAAGTGAGACTTACCTCTGCTTTATCTGTGTCGTGACGGTCGATAAAGGTATACATCTCTTTTTCGACAACATCGGTCACTTCACCAATCGCTCTGCTAAATAGCGGGGTGTGCTCTACAATCGGGGTACGGATTTCACTAAAGCTGTAACCCTGCAAAATATTTTTAAGTACTGCTTCAATTTTCTGCCAGACTCGAGTGTCTGCCGGCAGATAGTCATTCATGCCACGAACGGCCTGGATATTTTTTGCCACGTTATGTCTCTATTTTTTCGGAATCGAATAGACTCGATTATAAAAGCGAAATGTCATTGGGTTCAATCGACAAACCACAATATTCCGCTTCAATCGGGAATATTCTGCTCTTTTTGGGTTTGTCCGTTTAATTTTTACATCAAGCTATGCGCTGAACCCCCGTCAAAAAGTCATAAAAACAAAAACTGGCCCTCAATGAGCCAGTTGTTTGACAATTATTTTTCGACTTGGTTTATCTTTATACGGTTATTTTCATCAAGCATTGCTGCTTTTGCGCGAATTTTCGCCTCAAGCTGATCAATAATATTGTCATTATCAAAACGCTCTTTTTGGCGAACGCCATCTTCATAGAAACCACTTTTGGTTTTCGCGCCAGCCACACCTAAAGTAGAAACCTCGGCTTCACCCGGGCCATTCACTACACAACCAATAATAGAGACATCCATCGGCGTGATAATGTCTTCGAGGCGCTGCTCCAAAGCATTTACCGTACCAATCACATCAAATTCTTGGCGTGAACAGGTTGGGCAAGCAATAAAGTTGATGCCACGTGAGCGGATCCGTAACGATTTTAGAATATCAAAACCGACTTTCACTTCCTCAACAGGATCCGCCGCGAGTGAGATACGTAACGTATCGCCGATACCTTCAGCCAACAACATACCAAGACCAATTGCTGATTTCACTGAACCAGAACGAGCCCCACCCGCTTCTGTAATACCGAGGTGAAGTGGTTGATCAATTTTTTGCGCCAATAAACGATAAGAGCCGACGGCAAGAAAGACATCCGACGCTTTAACACTGACCTTGAACTGATCGAAATTCAGCCTGTCCAAGATATCAACATGTCGCATTGCTGATTCAACCAATGCTTCAGGTGTTGGCTCACCGTATTTTTCTTGGATATCTTTTTCCAGTGACCCGCCATTGACCCCTATACGGATAGGAATGTTGTGATGACGAGCACTATCAACGACTTGGCGAATACGCTCTTCACTGCCGATATTACCTGGGTTAATTCGTAGGCAGTCAACACCATATTCAGCCACTTTCATCGCGATACGGTAGTCAAAGTGAATATCCGCAACCAATGGCACATTCACGCGCTGCTTAATTAATTTAAAGGCTTCTGCTGCATCCATCGTAGGAACAGACACGCGGACGATATCAACACCTACACGCTCAAGTGATTGGATTTGCCGCACAGTGGCTTCAACATCCGTCGTGCGCGTATTCGTCATAGATTGGACAGCAATGGGAGCACCATCGCCAATAGGCACGTTACCTACATAAATTCGGGTGGATTTACGTCTTTTTATCGGTGATTCATTATGCATTTTAATTTTACTCTCTGGACATCCATGTGCTCTTAAACACTGTTGTGTAGTTGATAATCATTGCTTCGATGACCACTATACACAAAAACGCAAACTGCAAACTATCACAATTCTAGTTTTAGGATACAGTTTGCGTCTTCTTAATTTGTGACTTTATGCTTCAGGTATTTTTAATTTAGCAGAACGATTCGCTTTAATAAAACGGCTTAAGTCAACCACATTACCATTGAATTTGATATCAACGTTTGCGGGCGCACCAATATTCAAGCGGTAAGGCAATTTACCTTGTAAATCCAAGGTGTCGCCGCTGTTCTTAATACCACTATACAAGACTTTATTATTCGCATCGCGAACTTCCAGCCAACATGAACCTTTAAAGCTCATGGTGAGCGCATCTTGAACGACAGGAGTAGCTACAGGCTCTTCCGTTGATTGAGTGCGATCAACGCTCACTGTTGTATTAGGTGAATTCGGTAACGGAACGGTTTTTACTGGCAAAGATTCAATTGGCTGATTCTCTGTCGCTTGAGCGGCGTTTAAGTCGACAAGGGTACCTTCACCTGTCTCAGATGTATTTGTGGGCGTCTCTGTTGACCCATTGGAAAGCTCAACTGGATTTCCACTTTCATTTTGCTGAGATATAAGCAAATCATTTTGATTTGCCATCGTAACAAATTCATTTTGTTGTTTTTGATGATCTTGCCACCACCAAATACCAACCATAGCAATTAAAACAATGACAATTAGCCAGGTTAGTTTCATTAACCAACCTTCACGCTTCTTACGCTTTTTACCTAAAGAGTAACTCTGCATTGATGAGACTGTTGATGCCGCAATCGGCTCATCATTTTTAAGTAACGCATTCAATTCACTTTCAGGCACATTAACCATACGCGCATATAAGCGCATATAACCGCGTAAAAACGTAGGTTCAACGCCAGCAGGTTTCACATCCTCATCGATTTCCCTTACCGTACTAACTTTAAGACACAGACGCTCCGCGACTGACTCTTGTGTTAATCCCATACGTTCACGCGCTTGAGACAATAATTTTCCTACAGTGATTGGGGTTTGTTCGGTATTGTTATCGATAGTCATTTGCTGGCAACACTGTTTCCGAGTGAATGAAATATAAAGCTATTTTTCCTTAGCTTTACTCGTAATAATCCTAATGTGATAATTATATTAATATCATCACCTACAAAACATTGTAGGTGATGAGGGCCATTTTGCCTATCCATAAATGACCCAAATGATAATTAGACCAAATATTTAGACTTTATCTATAACTTCAGACTGCTTTCACCTTAATAGGTTCCCCAGCCATACGTTTTTTCAAGGTCCGTTTTGTTCGGTCAATCACTTCTCCCGCCAACTGACCACAGGCGGCATCAATATCATCACCACGTGTTTTACGCACAATCGTTGTAAAGCCATATTCCATTAATACTTTTGAAAAACGATCAATACGACTATTCGAACTACGACCATACGGCGCCCCAGGGAACGGGTTCCAAGGTATCAAATTAATTTTACTTGGCGTATCTTTTAAACATTCCGCTAATTGGTGAGCCTGTTCAATACTGTCATTAATGTGGTCAAGCATGACATACTCTACCGTGACACGACCACCATTCGCATTGGATTTGGATAAATAACGTCTTACACTGCTCAGGAATGTTTCTATATTGTATTTTTTATTGATAGGTACAATATCATCACGGATATCATCAGTCGGTGCATGTAATGAAATCGCCAAAGCGACATCAATCATATCCCCTAATTTATCCAGCGCAGGAACAACACCGGAAGTTGACAGTGTGACTCGGCGTTTAGATAAACCAAAACCAAAGTCATCCATCATGATTTCCATCGCGGGAACCACATTATTCAAGTTCAGTAATGGCTCCCCCATTCCCATCATAACCACGTTGGTAATAGGACGACGACCACTGGATTTTAATGAACCAATAATTTTTGCTGCGCGCCAAACCTGACCGATAATTTCAGAAACCCGTAAGTTACGGTTAAATCCTTGTTGAGCGGTAGAACAAAATTTACATTCCAACGCGCAACCTACCTGTGAGGAGACGCACAAGGTTGCACGATCATCTTCTGGAATATAAACCGTTTCGACTTGCTGGTCACCTACCGTTATCGCCCATTTAATGGTGCCATCTGCTGAGCGTTGTTCTTCAGCAACTTCAGGAGCACGAATTTCAGCGACTTCCTTTAGTTTTGCTCTTAACGCTTTATTAATATCTGTCATTTGATCGAAATCGTCATAACAGTAGTGATAAATCCATTTCATGACTTGATCGGCACGGAATGGTTTTTCACCCATTTGCGCAAAAAATTCACGCATCTGCTTGCGATTCAAATCCAGCAGGTTAATTTTTTGTGTGTTGTTTTCTGGTGTGACAGAAATAGCGGAGGAAGTTGCACATTGTGCACTGGTTGTCATATCGGACATGTTAAGTTGCCTCGTTGTTACACTTTCGGCGAGTGCTACTTTGGTAGCACAACGTTCATAATAAAATCGCCCTGTTAACAATTATATTAACAGGGCGTCGCATTGTACAAACTTTATAAAAATAATGCTAATGCATTACACTAGTTTACCAATTAGCGTGGGCAGATTTCGTCTTCAGTGAAGAAATACGCGATTTCGCGGTTTGCTGATTCAACAGAATCTGAACCGTGAACCGCATTCTCAGTGAAGCTGTCTGCATAGTCAGCACGTAGAGTACCTGCCAGTGCATTATCTGGATTAGTTGCACCCATTAGGTCACGGTGACGTTGAACTGCGTTCTCGCCTTCTAGTACTTGCAGCATAATTGGACCAGAAGTCATGAATTCAACCAGACCTTCAAAGAAAGGGCGGCCTTTGTGCTCTGCGTAGAAACCTTCTGCTTGCTCACGAGTCAAATGCAACATTTTGGCGGCAACGATTGAAAAACCAGCGCTTTCAAAACGATTATAGATTGCACCAATAGCATTTTTCTTCACTGCGTTTGGTTTAATAATAGAAAATGTACGTTGAACCGTCATAAATAACCTCTTAGCGATATCGTGACTTTTACTTTTGTATTCTTAACTTTCATGTTAATCAAAACACAAAGTAGATGTCAGTTGTAGTTTTTTATATTGTTTATCTTCTGATGACGAGCAGCAGAAATTAAGGCGTTGATTATAGGGGCTACGATTACAATTTCCTACAGTCACATCAACATTTTGTTAAACTTTTTATAGCAAAAAACACTATTTTTTTGACTCAGTCACACTTTTTATTTGCTACTTGACTTTAAAATTAACTGACGTGACTTGCCCACCAAGATCTAATACCGAAATTTGATAGTTTCCTGCCTTATCGAAGGTCAGTAAAACGCTGCCATTGTGCTCAGTCTCTTGGATCTGTTCACCATTTAAAAACCACCATTGCTGCCCTTGCCCACCTTGTGTCATTAGACGCACATCCAAACTCGTTTTTCCTGGTAGCCGTTGCAGAATTTCACCATCACGGATGCCCGAAATAAACAAAGGTGGTGTTTCCGTACGCAATGGAGGACAGGACGAGTCGATTGGCGGTAAACGATTTATCCGTTTTTCACTCTGTGGTAACCAAGACTCTAAGGTAATCGGCCACAAATAAACCTCTTTTTCCACTGCATTAGAGCAATCAGGAGCAACCTGCAACCCTTGTTCATTTACCCATATTTTCTGACGTAACCCCAATAATGATTCTTGATCTTTCGCCATTAATGTTGGCGGGATCGTATTATCTAAAATCCAACTTAAACGGCGTTGCCGACAATTACTATCCCCTTCTGGTAATACAGTGCCGCTAGGCCAACAGATCATCGCTTGACTGACCGTTGATGGCTTGGTGTCTTTTGGCATCAATTGATTCGATTGATACAAACGCCCTAACAATAAATTATTCACTTGATTCATAATGGGGATCGCGGTCGCATAACCTAATTGCCCGGCAACAGGAGTACCATCGGGCCGCCCCACCCACACTCCTATTGTGTAGCGTGGATTTACCCCGATAGCCCAAGCATCTCGATAACCATAGCTAGTACCTGTTTTCCACGCTAAATTAACTTGCGCGGTCAAACTACTATCAGGAACAGGGCGCGCTTCACCACCCATAATACGCCGAATAATCCATGCCGCACCCGCTGACATTAATTGGCGATCACGTATTGTGTCTGTTGGACGATAGCGCAATGGCGACACTTTCCCTTGGCGAGCAAAAGCACTATAAGCCGCAACTAGCTCATCCATACGAGCGGCAGTGCCTCCTAAAATTAACGACAAATTAGGTTCGCTAGCTAAAGGAAAACGTAATTCTGTTCCCACATTACGTAATTTCGCCGTAAAACGCTTACTTCCGTAAACGTCAAGCACTTGTACTACGGGTAAATTCAGTGAACGGACTAATGCGTCACTCACACTCACAGGCCCATTAAAACCGCTATCAAAGTTCCCCGGTCGATAATCATCGAAGCGTCGAGGCACATCTTGCAGTAAAGATTCAGCGTGGATCAAACCATCATCCATCGCTAAGGCATATAAAAAGGGCTTCAATGTTGACCCCGGTGAGCGCCAAGCCGTGATCATATCGACATGACCAAAACGGCTATTATCTTGAAAATCGATTGACCCAATATAAGCTTTCACACTCATATCAGTATGATCTACTACCAATATCCCTAGCGATGTCTGCTTAGGAAGCTGGTTTTTCCAGTTAATTGCCATCTCTTCCAATTGGCGCTGCAACCCTGCATCAATGGTGGTTTCAATGACCGTTTCTTGTGCATCCTTGACAACTCGGCGCGCCAACAAAGGCGCAGAATTCGGATTTTTGCGTGGCGCTAACCAGATCTGTTCTTGTTTAATATCTTCAATTTTATCTGCTGGCCACACCTGATATTCCGCGAGTCTATCGAGCACTTTATCGCGCGCAGCTTGCGCTCTTTCGGGGTAACGGTCTGGCCTTAGTCGACTAGGTGCTTGTGGCAACACTGCAAACAATGCCGCTTCACCTGAAGTTAATTTATCAGGTGCTTTGTTTAAATAGACCCAACTGGCCGCACCGATACCTTCAATCGTACCTCCATAGGGAGCTCGGTTAAGATACATTTCCAGTATTTCATCTTTTGAATAGTGATATTCAAGTTGTGCAGTACGCCATAACTGTTTCAATTTCCCTGTTATGGTGCGGTCATGGGGATCGACTAACCGAGCAACTTGCATTGAGATCGTACTTCCACCAGAGACAATGCGCCCTGAACTGATGTCTTGCCACAATGCTCTCAGTAATGAAAATGGGTTAACACCGGGATGTTGATAAAAATGACGATCTTCGTAGGTCAATAATGCTTCGATAAACTCAGGGGAAACTTGATCCAGTTTTACGGGGTAACGCCATATTCCTTCTTTATCCGCAAAACGCCAAAGTGGTGTACCATCCTGGGCAACGACCGTGCGCGCCATCTCAACTTGTTTTATCGGCAATGGCCAAATCTTATCTGCCAGCAAAAATAAAAGAGGCAAAAAAATCACCAAGCAGAGCAAAACCAACCCAGCGCGTCGTAATCTTTTTTTCATAGATGGATATACCGCAAACAAATAGCCCTTATACCGAAATCATCACGCATCCAGTATAAGGGCTGATTAAAGATTAACGAACGACTTCTAATTGGCCGTTAGCTTTACCTACCGCACGCCATTCAGGAACATACATCGATTCCACTTGTGGAGCCGGGATAGAATATACCCCCGGTGTCACGGCACGCGCCAAATAGACTAATGTTGTCGGTCTATATTGCTCAACCTCAACGGCTGCCACAAAGCGATCATCCCGATATTCCATATGGTTGACTTGTGATTGTTGCATATCATCAATCACTTCCTGCAAGTTTGGCGCAGTTTCACTCAGATTAGCACTACTATTTGCTAAGTTCTGGTTTTCAAGCTCTAAGCCAGCAGGCAATAAATCAACCACTAAAGCATCAGGTACTCTTTGTGAAGCATTAACTTCTAATTTCACCACGACCATTTCACCTGTTCTTAAACGATCGAGTGAAATTGGACGACCTTGCAGATCTAAATAGGTTCGTTTCACATTCAACACATTCGAACTTGGTGTTGGCGTATACAATGGATAACCCACTACGTTCAATTGGCCATACAACGTGTTCGTTCCTGTATTTTCGATACTATAACCTGTTTTTAGCTGCTCTTTAGTTAAAAACTCATTGATAGGCTTATCTGAGGTCATCGGTGGTTGTTGACCATTAATGACCGCTTTCCATGGGGTTTCTGTATTATTCACATAATAACGTCCCGCCAAGTACAGCGCATTGCTCTCTTGAGTTGAGAAGTACTGTTGAGATACCAAGTTGTTTGAAAGCATTTGCAGTTTTTGATCACGTGCTTTTGTCATCAATTGGTATTCATTCAGTAACGCAACGATCATCGCATCATCACGAATGATTGAGCCATAATCCCCACTGTAGCTGTAACGAGCTCGCTGCTTTTTCAACCCATCAGCAATTACATTATCACCCCGTGTTTTATCGCCCATCAAATTTAAAGCGATACCCAACTGTACTAGTGGCAACCCACTATTGGCTTCCTGACTTCTTGAGTAGAGTTGTCGTAATGCTCCGAGAGGCGCCTTTTGCTGTGTTGCAAGTACTAAGCCCGCATAGGCTTGGGCTGCAAAACGTGCGGCTGATTGATCATCTACATAGGGGTAATTAATTTGATTACCATCTTGTAAATAGCTCAATAAACGACTATTAGCATTGGTTAATGCCTCTTTCGGCACCGTATAACCACGCTGATTTGCTCGGTTAAGGAAATCCGCAGCATATGCCGTTAGCCAGTACTCTTCTCTACCGTTACGATCCCATAACGAGAAACCACCATCAGGACGTTGCATGCTTAATAAATGAGGGATCCCCAATTCAATGGCTTTGCGACGGTCATCATCTGTCTGCGATTTTATACCTAACTTATTCAGCTCTGCTTGTGAAGAGTATAACGATGGATACAAGCCACTGATTGTCTGCTCAAGACAGCCATATGGATAAGCAAATAGCTCACGAATATAGCGGGCAATCTGCAATGGTGGACGGCTAGTTAGTAAAACTTGACCTTCGAGCGTATTAGGGGAGAGACCTTGTAAATTCTCGGTTGGTAATGACCATTGCTCACCCGGCTCAATAGCAACAGCATAAGAGACCGTTTCCGCAGGCTGTGCAGGGCGAACCCCAACTTTCCAACTATTGCTATACGCTTTCAATGATTCATCTGGCAAATCAATACCATTGATTGTCATTGAAACCTCACCCTGACCATAACCATAATCCGCGCGAACTGGCAACGTTACCGTTGTACGTTTACCTTTCACTAAGGCTAGCTCTTTCGTGGCGGTTCCTTCTAATTTCACCATTCCAGAGGCTTTAAAAGTCACTGTCACATTTTGTGTATTGTCCGTCGTGTTAGTGAGATCTAATGCGAAGTAAGATTTATCACCACCAGCCATAAAACGTGGCATCGACATTTGAGTGATAAGCGGCGCCGCTACCACGACTTTACTATCAGCATGACCAAAATCCTTCTCATTCCATGCTTGAGCCATTACGCGCAACTCACCATTAAAATCAGGGATCGGTAAGCTAATTTCACCTTCACCATTTTTATCTAATGTGACAGGTGCCGCCTGTTCCGCAATGATTTGCACTTCTGTAAGTGGCTTCATTCCACCACGATCTAATGAAGTATCTTCACCATCACCACCAAAACGTAAATTTGCTAACTTACCTTGGCCTTCAATGAGGTGACCGTACACATCGTACTGATCGACACTGTAACGTTTACGACCAAAGAAGGCGTCATACGGATCGGGCGTTTTAAAATCAGTAATGTTCAACACGCCAGTATCCACAGCAGATAGCAATACATTGACTTTTTCAGGTAATGGCTTGCCATCTTGTGCCGTCGCTTTCACTTTAACGATAAGGTCTTGGTTTGGACGCATTTGGGTTGGTGCTGAGAGCGCTAATCCAATCTTGCGATTTTCATCCGCTAACGGAAGATGAAGTACCCCAATCGCTCGCTTAACCGTTGCCTCTTTCGAGTCATCTCCTGGACGAACAACGACCGCAGTAATGTATAGGTCATGACGAGCCCACTCTTTATTCACTGGTACCTCAATTTCCATTCCTTTTTCAGGAACATCAATTTCTTGCCACCACAGTGGACCATTACTTGATTCAAGTAAAATATAACCTTTACCCGCTTTTGGTGATTCCACACGAACTTTTGCTTTTTCACCCGGTAAATAAGCCGGTTTATTTAAACTCAGCTTAACTTGATCAGGGCGCACAGCCCCATTACCGCCCGTATTGTCTTGCCATGAATAACCGGCCCAAAACGGTAGACTGGTGACTAATTGGTTATTTTCATTGATAACCTCAAGACGGAAGGCACCCCAATCAACAGGAAATGAGACTTTTGTTGTCTGACCTTGACTAATCTTGATGTTTTCATTGGCCATCACTAAATCTTTTTGATCATAGTTTGATGCCCAACCACCACTTTCAGACCAATTCCAATAATAATCACGACGCTCATAAATTAGGCGTGCAGTTAAATTGTTGGCCTCTAATTTATTTCCGGCAGCATCAGCAAAGACAAGCTCAAACTCCGCTAAAGAATTTTCATCAACATTATAGCGTTGGGCATAGCGGTCAGTTCGATAATCATAAATTTCCTTTTTATTGAATAATGGGCGAATACCCACCATCTCCCTTGCTGGCCATACGGCTTGCTCAGCACGACGGGTCACCGGACGCCCGCCCGCCTCCAATAGACTAACTTGCGCAATAACTTTTATTGGGGAGCGTAAAGATTCCCAATTACTTTGTGGCACACTAATGGCGGTTTCACCCGTATCATCTAGCGTTAAATCGAATTCATCAAGCTTACGTTGCAACCCTTCTTCGCTCGCAAAACCAAATTCAAATCCAGGTAATTTAGCTACGGCTTCACGATCAGGACGAATAAATATTTGCCCTTGAAGTTCATTACCCGCGGCGGGTGCACCATATAAATAGCGGCCTTGAATATCAAACTCAACAGGCTGATTATTCAAAATAGGTTTATCTTTTGTAGTGACATCTAATGCCATGCGTTCAGGCATAAAGTCTTCAACATTGAATTTATAGTAACGTAGTGGTGACCCGTCACCTAAATCAAAGCGTAATGACCAGCCCCCCGTTTCCGCTGATTGAGGAATTTCATACTGGTATTGATACAAACCATCATGGTCTTTCTCAGGTTGCCACACAAAACTTCTAACAACCTGTCCATCCGTTTTTAAAACATCCACTTTAACAGGTTGCGCTTTAAGTGGATTTCCATCACCGTCGCGTAATAACCCATTAACCAATAACAGTTCACCTGGGCGATATAAGTCACGTGGCCCAAACACAAAAAATTGTTTTGCGTATCCAGTAGGGCCTGAAATATCAAATTCAGAGAGGTCTAAAGCAGGTTGAGTAAGGTCAATCATGCTCGTTTGCCCATCAAGGGTCGCTAGCAATAATTTTCCACCCGCTAATTTATCTAATTTGGCATGCCCCTCGCTATCAGTAGTCGCTTGGTTAACCAATTGACCTTTTTCATCAAGGATACGCAGCTCAACGCCTTTAAGGGCTGAACCTTTTGCGAGTGATTGCGTAAAAACATCAACCTGATCTTGATAGCTATGCAGTGAGACCCCTATGTCACTCAGGGTGAATACTGTTGCAGGGAACTGATAACTGTAGCTACCCGCTTTTTGCATGATAGCTAGGTAGACGCCGTCTTGCTGTAGCTCTTTAATGTCTTTTAAAGGTAGTAAAACGGTTTGGCGAGTGTTTTTATCAGGATTGAGGTCAAAGCGCCCTGTATAAGCAAGTTCGGTTTTATTGAGAAACTCTTCTGAATACCAATATTCATAGTTACTACGGTATTGCCACATTGACAGAAATTGTGGTAATTGCTTTTCGTCAATACGGAAAAAATTCACATCGACTTTATCTACATTCAGCGCAATAACGGGCAATCCTTGTGCTACTTTGCTCGGTAATAAGGAGCCTTTGCTTGCAAAACCAACAGTTGGGATAATCTGTGCTGTTTGCAGTTTTTTCTCAAATGGTTGCTCTATCGTACGCCCATTTATCGCCTTAATCCCTGTATTTACTGTGAGATTTAACTCTCTTGATGGCGGTAAGTGACGAAAACGTAACTCCATTTTATTATCGGATAGTTCCCAAGCACCATCCAATTTTCCTGATTTCACATCAACTAAGTTTAAATATTGACTAAAATCTTGCTCCTCATATAGCGGCACAGAGAAGGTGACAACCATTGCGCTTGCCCCATCTAGTTGCAACTCAGAGGCATCAAGAATAGTTAACTCTTTACCCGCATAGCGCTTCATCATTTCAGCTGCTGATAATTTCGGCGTAGCTCCCTTTGCCGCCGCTAACGGTGCCGTTTGAATCACTTTTTCTGTCGTTGCACTTTTTTCGGCTACGACGCTGTTTTCTTTACTATTTGTGTTGTCTGAATTATCACAACCTGTTAGTGCAATAACTGAGGCTAATGCTGCTACAATATAACGTTTTTTTGTTTTTAGACCCGCCAATGAAGCCCAACGAATATGTTGATTCATGACCGATTCTTCCTTTTATAGTTAATATATGGTGCTTTTACTTCCATCTATAAGTTGGAAGCTACAGAAATCTTGGCTGGATGTTAAAATAAGCAAAGACTGAGATAGTGCGTAAATCGGTTACACAATTTAACAGATTGTGCGATTAGTACCTATAAGACAAAGCGGAAAAAACCCTAACTATTTTAGGCATCAGTACAGATAAAACAGATATTAACGCACATAAGATAATCCATTAATGTATCAGTAGGCGGTGTTGTGATGATTTTGTAAGATACAAAGAAAAAATAGAGCCCTTCACATCAACAAAGCAGGGCACCTGTCACATCACTGGAGGGAAATAAGTTCTTCTTGGCTTAGCCCTGTACTTTCCATAATTAACTCAAGGCTAATTCCATTTTTTAAAAGTGTTCTAGCGGTGGCAAGATTTGCCTCATGTTTGCCTTTTTCAATACCTTTTTCAATGCCTTTTTCAATGCCCTCTTCCAGACCTTGTTGATGCCCTTTTTCCCAACCTGCTTTTACACCTTTATCTTGCAAACGTTGTGCAATATTCATAATAACCTCTTGATGCTTTTCAGTTTTTTCACTCAACTGTTGGACTATTTTCTCAACATTTTCTGCATCCATCGTAAAAAATAGATAGTTGAGAATAGTGATGACATCGCTATCAGTATTATAGTGATTATTGAGCGCTTGAGCCAATAGGGAGATCACATGCTCACTTTCCTCCCGCAAATGCTTATGTTTCATAGCCAATTCCATAATTGCAACCTTACGATAATTAACAATTTCATTATCATCAATAACCGTGACATCGACTAAAGGAAAAGAACGTGTGTACAAGTTATTAGCCATATCCGCGAGAGGAAAACAGTCAGTCCATAATTGTGAATATGGATAAGGTGAACTCTCCCCGTGATAAAACAAAACAGGTACGACTAGTGGCAAGTTCTTATGCCCTTGTTGCAAATGCTGATTCATCGCTAAAAATGCATAATGCATTAATCGCCATGCCATCAATTTGTCTGGTGAAGATTGATGTTCGACGAGTAAGTAAATATACCCTTCTCCTTCTGTCGTTTGAACTGAATACAACACATCTGATAATCGTGAACGCAATTGTTTGTCTATGAAAGAAGAATTAGTGAGAGTTAATGTTTCAAAATCACATAATGCATGAATATGCTCTGGTAAATGAAAATGAAAAAAATCTTTAGCATTTTCTATTTGCGCCATGAAACCTTTAAATGCCGCATCGTGAGCTGAGTGTCGTTGTACTTTCTTCATTAGCGAACCTTATCTAAGCAGACCTATAAAAATCATTGTGATATTTATTTGCAGGCGATTTTGGTGATTGCCTTAGAAGGGAGCATCGTATTTTAAATGACCACTATAACTCGTCATATATTAAGTCGTTACTGACTACACTCACACTAGCCATATCGTTATCGACACAGCAATATTTATGACTTTAAACTATTTAACCATCAATATGGACGATGTACCCTACTATTTGTCATTACATGACAAACCTATCATCTCAATACTGAAAAGGTCATTAGTCGCTCAATTAACTCACGACAAAAGTTTCTCTGAAAAATAGTATGATTCTGAAACGCTATATGTAATGACGCTCGCTGCTTAGGTTATTTAAGCTATTGGTTTAATGAGGGATAACTACCCCACAGTGGGCCACTAACCCACTGCAGAAGCTTATTTGGTGTTTTTAATTGGGATTGAATCACGTAACCAACTGCCTAACTTACGTTGATAGAAAGGTTGAATATGTTCGGTAATAAAATGGCTAATACCCTTTTCTGCTTCATTAACTAAACAAAAATCAATGGACTCATTATCGTCTAAATATTCACACGCTAATGTTCCCGCTTGATGAATAATCTCATCGATATTCTCAGTTCCTGGCACAAACTCTAATGCCACCATTAAAATAGCTTCATCACCCTCTTGGTTTTCTTCTTGGGCAGATACTAAAAAGGCACGGCGTACCACCTTATGCTGTTTAAAACATTCAGTTAAGACCCCTACTAATGCTTCAGGCTCTTCTTCAAGTGCGCTTAATTTTAACGATGCCCCTTGAGGAATAACCAACTCAGTAAATTCGATATTGTTATCGTTGCTAAAAGGTTTATTCGATTCGGATTGCTGCGACATGCTTATGCCTCATAGAAAAATAATTAACCCTATAATAAAAAAACGGGCACGAAAAGTCGCCCCCTTCGTCCCCGCTAATGTTTATTAAGATAAAACTTTTTAGCCTGCTTTTTTCATCAGTAAGTTTGCTATCGTTCTTACACCAATTCCCGTTGCACCTTCAGCCCACAGGCTCACTGGTGATTTACGGTACGTTGCTGAACAATCAATATGCACCCAGTTTTGACGATAATTCTCAACAAAATGGGATAGGAATGCGGCTGCGGTACTTGCACCTGCTGTATGGGATGGTGCAGCAATGTTATTTAGGTCTGCAAACCCCGACGGCAATTGCTGGCGGTGGAATTCAGCCAGCGGTAAGCGCCAAAACAGTTCAAACTCTTCATTTGAAGCATCCATAAGCTCAGCAACCAGTTTATCATCAAAGCTAAGCACTGAATGATAGTCGTTGCCAACTGCGGTTTTTGCAGCCCCCGTTAAAGTTGCCGCATCAATAATCAGCGATGGTTGCTCTTTACTTGCATCAATCAAGCCATCAGCCAAAACTAAACGACCTTCTGCATCTGTGTTCATCACTTCAACAGACTTGCCATTGCGGTAACGGATGATATCACCTAATTTAAAGGCATTACTGCTAACCATATTGTCAGCCAAGCAAAGGAACAATTTAACGCGTTTTTTCAGACCACGATTAATAGCGAGTGCCAGAGAACCAACCAGCGTTGCTGCCCCACCCATATCTGCTTTCATTGAGTTCATGGATGATGAAGGTTTGATACTATAGCCACCTGAATCAAATGTGATCCCTTTCCCAACTAAGCAGGCAAAAACAGCCGCGTGGGGGTTGCCTGTAGGGTTGTAATCTAACGCTAATAAAGCAGGCGCACGGCTTGAACCACGACCTACCGTATGAATACCTGCATACCCTTGCTCAAGTAGATCATCACCTTTAATGATACGGTAACTGATATCTTCGGCATTAATATGACACAACAAATCAATCGCACGTTGCGCCAGTTGCTCTGGCCCTAACTCATCCGCTGGCGCATTGATCACATCGCGTACCCAATCAATTGTACGGATACGGTTTTCTAATTCTTGGCGATCCGCTTCTGGCAAAACTGGCCACTCTATTGTTCTTGCCCCTTTTGGTGCACGAAAACCTTGCCAAAATGCCCAACTTTTTTCTAGATCCCAACCTTCACCCGTTAAAGAAACATTACGAATACCTTGGCTATCCAATTTACGCCCTGCACTTTGTACCGCGCACAACTTACCCGGATGCTTTAAATGAATAGTTATTCCTTTATCGCCAGAACTCACTAACGCCCCTTCACCCCAACAAGGTGCCGCGGCTTCAAATGAAATCATTACTGGCATAATTTGTTTTGTCATCGTTTCTCCCACTTTATCTGTATCTGTTTTTTACAGGCAGCTCTTGTCTAAATCAGTCGCTGATAGAAGTAACTTAACCGATTAACGGCCAAATAGGTATCAAGATAGTGCTCATAAATAAAAACCGGACGAGTTGCCCGGTTTATCTATCAAATTTGAAAATTATTCGAACTCATCCAACCAAACCAATAAAATGGCTTCTAAGATTTTCTCGTTGGATTTTTGTGGATCATCGTCGAACTCTTCTAATTCACAAATCCATCGGTGCATATCCGTAAAGCGCACAGTTTTTGGATCCAAATCAGGATACGCATCGTACAGTGCTTCACCGATTTCTCGGCTATTCGACCATTTAAGGCTCATATTTGCTTCCCCACACAGCGGATTATATCAGTATTAATGCTCACGAGCGTGATTAATTGTATATTTTGGGATCTCAACAACCAAATCTTCGTCAGCGACCAAAGCTTGGCAGCTTAAGCGACTTTCTGGTTCTAATCCCCATGCCTTATCCAGCATGTCATCTTCTAATTCGCTGCTCTCTTCGAGAGAATCAAAGCCTTCGCGAACAATACAGTGACAAGTTGTACAAGCACATGATTTTTCACATGCATGTTCAAGTTCAATGCCAACTCGCAATGCTGCATTTAAAATTGACTCGCCCTGTTGTGCATCAACAACTGCACCTTCCGGACATAATTCTGTATGAGGTAGAAAAACTATTTTAGGCATAATTATATCTCATCCACAGATTGGCCTGATAGCGCTTGGCGAATAGAAGCATCCATTCGACGCGCCGCAAACCCCTGTGATTGCTTATCCAGTTGTTTAATGGCATTTTCAATAGCAGTAGGGTCTGTGCCTTCTACTGCTTCAATTAATATATTGACGGCATTATCAATCGCTGACTCTTCGTCGGGAGTCAATAGATTAGCATCTTGCTCTAATGCACTAGTCAAACTCTCAAGCACTCTTGCGGCTTCAACTTTTTGTTCCGCTAAACGGCGCGCATTTAAATCATCTTGCGCATTAGTCATTGAATCTTTAATCATGCTTGAAATTTCAGTATCAGTTAACCCATATGAGGGCTTCACCTGAATAGAAGCGGCTACTCCCGTCGATTTTTCCATTGCACTGACGCTTAACAAGCCATCCGCATCCACTTGGAAAGTGACACGAATATGAGCACCACCAGCAGCCATTGGCGGAATATCGCGTAATGAAAAACGTGCTAATGAACGGCAATCTGAAACCATTTCACGCTCACCTTGTACCACATGCACAGACATCGCTGTTTGTCCGTCTTTAAACGTCGTAAACTCTTGGGCACGTGCTACAGGTATCGTGGTATTACGAGGGATAATTTTTTCGACTAATCCCCCCATCGTTTCAAGACCTAACGACAATGGGATAACATCTAACAGCAACATGTCACTATCAGGCTTATTGCCCACTAAAATATCAGCTTGGATGGCAGCACCAATGGCTACTACTTTGTCAGGATCAATCGAAGTTAATGGTTGTTTACCAAAAAATTCACCAACCTTATTTCTGACTAAAGGCACGCGGGTAGAGCCACCAACCATCACCACATTTAACACGTCATCAGCATCTACATGTGCATCTTTCAATGCACGACGGCAGGCCATTAATGTGCGTTTCACATGGTTTTGTATTAACTGTTCAAACACCTCACGCTGAATTTCTCCTTGCCATTGTGGCAATGAAATTTGTGCGGTTTCAGCCTCACTAAGTGCGATTTTCGCTTCGGTTGCAGCATTCAGTAATTGACGATTTAAATGGTGGTCACCTTGTGTCTGAATACTTGCTTGCTCGGCAATCCATTTGGCTAATGCTTGGTCAAAATCATCGCCGCCCAGTGCGGTATCGCCCCCTGTAGCAAGGACTTCAAACACACCACGACTTAGGCGCAAAATAGAAACATCAAATGTTCCGCCTCCTAAATCATAAACAGCGATGACCCCTTCTTGGCCTGAATCAAGACCATAGGCAATAGCCGCCGCTGTCGGTTCATTTAATAAACGGAGAACATGTAAACCGGCAAGGCGGGCTGCATCTTTTGTTCCTTGGCGTTGTGCGTCATCGAAATAAGCGGGTACGGTGATCACGACACCATCCATTTCTCCGCCTAATGTTTCTTCCGCTCTCTTTGCTAGCGTTTTTAAAATATCTGAAGAAACTTGGATCGGATCAACTTGCCCTGCTGCCGTTTGAATAAAAGGAAGCCCATTTTCACTAGCAGTGAAACGATAAGGTAGGTCGGGATAACGTTGTTGGATGTCAGCCAATGAACGCCCCATCATTCTTTTTACCGAAATAATGGTATTAACAGGGTCACGCTCTGCTAGCTGTTTTGCCGCCCAGCCCACTTGTTTATTATCGGATTGATAATTGACGACCGATGGTAGTAAATAACGCCCATCATGATCAGGTAAAGCCGTTGCTTCACCGCTACGTACCGTGGCGACCAAAGAGTGAGTCGTACCAAGATCAATCCCCGCCGCCAATTTACGTTGATGTGGTGCGGCTGTCATGCCTGGTTCGCTGATTTGAAGTAAAGCCATAATCGTTTCTCTTAAAAATCATCCAGTAAACGTTCTTCGAGTTGTTCAGCTTGTTGCTGTAATTTATCGAGAAAACGCAATTTACGTACCGTATCTGCCGCCAATTCCCACTGTGCACTATCGAGTTGCTCAACCATCAATGCGGAACGTGTTTTTTGCATTTGTTTTACTTTCGTCATGAACGCTGTAAGCAAATCAGTCGCATTATTATGGTGCTCAATATTATCGAGCTCTTCTCGTAGCTCTAATTGCTCCATTAAGAATGCAGTGTCGTGCATAGTATGTTGTTCGTTATTAATATCAATCCCTTGTAGTAATAACATATATTCGGCACGTTTTAGTGGATGACGAAGAGCTTGGTAAGCCGCATTGATCGTTGCCGCTTGTTGAAGCGCTTGCATTTTTTCCTGTTCCGTACAGGCAGCAAAGCGATCTGGATGGTATTGGCGCTGTAGCGATTGAAAACGTTGCGTTAATTGTTCATTATCGATCGCATAGTTGGGCGTTAACCCAAAAAGAGTAAAATAATCCATAAGTACTTAGTTTCTCGAACTGACGCACTCATGCACTTCGTCTAGTTAGCTATCAAAACTCACTCACAATGTTAAATAATCAGCGCGAATATTCGCTTTCGATAGGTGTCAGGAGCCACGAAATGCATTAGTTAAAAATATTGCCTATAAAAAGACATTATACGTGAAAGCTTTCACCACAACCGCACTCACTGCTGACATTGGGGTTATTGAATTTAAAACCTTCATTTAAGCCTTCTTTGACAAAATCTAGCTCAGTACCGTCTAAGTAGACAATGCTTTTACCATCAACGATCACTTTGACACCTTTATCTTCAAAAACGGTATCTTCTTCATTGATAATATCTGCAAATTCGAGAATATAGGCCATGCCTGAGCAACCTGATGTTCTGACACCAAGGCGTAAACCTTCACCTTTACCACGGCTTGCGAGGAAAGCTTGAATACGTTGCGCAGCACTTTCTGTTAGAGAAATAGACATTGCGAACCTCACTATAGAAACAAACAAGGCAGATACTCACTAATTGGTAGCATCCGCCTTAAAAATTAATCAATTATACCGACCGATGTTTTCATCACACGGATTTTAGTTATTTATGTCCATGTGCCCATTAGCCGGAATTAAAGCCTTATTTGCCTTGGCGTTTGCTTTTATAATCCGCAATGGCTGCTTTAATTGCATCTTCAGCAAGAATCGAACAGTGAATTTTCACTGGTGGTAATTCTAGCTCTTCAGCGATAGCTGTATTTTTAATCGCTTCGGCTTCATCTAAGCTTTTACCTTTCATCCACTCAGTGACAAGTGAACTTGAAGCAATTGCTGAGCCACAGCCGTAAGTCTTGAAACGCGCATCTTCAATGATTCCATTATCATTTACTTTGATTTGCAGTTTCATCACATCACCACAAGCTGGCGCGCCAACCATCCCGCTACCTACGCTTGGGTCGTTATTGTCGAATGAACCCACATTACGTGGATTTTCATAATGATCGATGACTTTTTCACTATATGCCATTTTTAAACTCCTGAAACTGTCTGATTAATGGTGAGACCATTCGATGCTGTTAAGATCTACGCCGTCTTTGAACATTTCCCATAAAGGAGACAGTTCACGTAAGTGGCCAATTGCGCCATGAATCTGTTTGATTGCATAGTCAATTTCTTCTTCTGTTGTAAAGCGACCTAAAGAAAAACGAATAGAACTGTGAGCAAGTTCATCATTCATTCCAAGGGCACGTAGAACATAAGAAGGTTCTAGGCTTGCAGAAGTACATGCAGAGCCAGATGATACCGCTAAATCTTTAAGAGACATCATCAGCGATTCACCTTCAACATAGTTGAAGCTGACATTCAGAATGTGTGGAGCACCGTTCTCTAAATCACCATTGAGGTAAACTTCTTCAATATCTTTAATGCCATTCCAAAGACGCATGCGCAGTTTACGTAAGCGTGCTGACTCCTCAGCCATTTCTTCTTTTGCGATACGGTAAGCCTCACCCATCCCAACGATTTGATGGACAGGTAATGTACCAGAACGCATACCACGCTCATGACCACCACCGTGTTGTTGAGCTTCAAGGCGAACACGTGGTTTACGACGCACATACAAAGCACCGATACCCATAGGGCCATACAGTTTATGTGCAGAGAATGACATCAAATCCACTTTCAGAGTGGACAGGTCGATAGGGAGTTTACCAACGCTTTGAGTGGCGTCGACATGGAAAATAATGTTGCGGCTACGGCACATTTCACCGATGGCTGCGATATCTTGAACGACACCAATTTCATTATTCACATGCATAATAGAAACAAGGATAGTATCGTCGCGTAAAGCAGCTTCTAAATCTTTCAGGTCAATCAAACCATTGCTTTGTGGTGCAAGGTAAGTCACTTCAAACCCTTCACGCTCAAGCTGGCGGCAGGTGTCTAAAACTGCTTTGTGCTCTGTTTTACAAGTGACAATGTGCTTGCCTTTCTTTTGATAGAAATTAGCGGCACCTTTGATAGCTAAGTTATCAGATTCTGTTGCACCTGAAGTAAAGACAATTTCGCGTGGATCGGCATTCACCAATTCTGCGATTTGATTACGTGCAATATCAACGGCCTCTTCTGCTTGCCACCCAAAACGGTGAGAGCGCGAAGCGGGGTTACCAAAAATGCCGTCCATTGTTAGACATTGCATCATTTTTTCAGCAACACGTGGGTCAACGGGTGTTGTTGCTGAATAATCAAGATAAATCGGTAATTTCATTGCTCACTTACTCCAAAAGACAAAATTGTCTTCATTTTCTAACGATACCTATGATGATCATTCATTCGAACCCCATCATTTTGTGTATCAACTGCAATTTATTAAAATATTATATAATTAAGCACGGACATTAATAATCGTTTCAGGTGAAAGACCACCTAATGTTGCCCGACGTTTTTCGTTATCTTGTCTATCGGCGACATCTATGACTTCTTGATTTTTAACTAATTCATCAAGGCTAATGCTGCTTAGGAAGCTTGTGATCCTATCGCTCAAATCACGCCACAGCGCATGCGTTAGACAACGGTCACCATTTTGACAACCTTCTTTGTTGCCTTGACAACGTGTCGCATCAACAGATTCATCAACCGCGGCAATTACTTGAGCAACAAAAATTTGATCAGCATCGCGGCCTAGCAAATAACCACCACCTGGGCCACGAACACTCGAAACAAGCTCGTTTTTGCGTAGACGAGCGAAAAGTTGCTCAAGATAAGAGAGGGAAATTCCCTGACGCTCAGAAATATCAGCTAAAGGTACAGGCCCTGTCTGAGAGTGTAATGCGACATCTAACATCGCCGTTACTGCATAACGCCCTTTGGAAGTGAGTCTCATAACATATACTCCGTGGTAAAATATTGCCCAATTGTGACATTCCCGACTAATTTAGTCAACTATTTACCTGACTAATTTACTCAAGTATTTTTCACGGAGTGATAACTCATTTTTTTGCCCATTTTTCCATTGAAGTCAGGATACCACGTAAAATATGTAGCTCCTGAGTTTCAATGTGTGCACGGGTGTATAAACGTCTCAATTTATTCATAATTAGGCCCGGATGCGCCTTACGAATAAACCCTGATTCATTCAACACACTTTCAAGATGCACATAAAAACGCTCAATATCTTCTACCGGCGGATATTCTACCTCATCCTCCTCCGAGTTCACTGCGTTTTTTTCCTCTAGGGCTAAATAGGCCATGCGAATTTCGTAACTGACCAACTGAACCGCCATCGCAAGGTTTAATGAACCATATTCAGGATTGGTAGGTATATAAAGATGGTACTGGCATTTTTGCAGCTCTTCATTGGTCAGCCCAATACGCTCACGGCCAAAAATTATGGCAACAGGCGCCGTTTTCGCTTGCATCACTGATTTTTCGCCACATTCACGCGGTGCAACCATCGGCCAAGAAAGTGTCCGGGAGCGCGCGCTCGTGCCAATGACTAATTTACACCCTTCTAGAGCTTCATCCAATGAATTGACTATCGTGGCATTGCCAATAACATCGCTGGCTCCTGCAGAAAGCGCAATCGCATGCGAGTCAGGCTGTACTTGTGGATTAACGAGATAAAGGTTGGATAAACCCATGGTTTTCATGGCTCTAGCAGTAGAGCCCATATTGCCAGTGTGTGAGGTCTCAACAAGGATAATGCGGATATTGTCTAACATGGTTTAGTCGTTTTTCTAAAAAATAATCGCAAGAGTCTAACACAAAATTGCTTATTGTGACGAACATCTATATAATCCGCCCACTCAAAGTTTTTCGTTCTTTAACATTCCAGTGGAAAAAGCCCATGCATCCGATGCTAAATATCGCCATACGTGCTGCGCGTAAGGCTGGCAACCACATAGCAAAAAGCTATGAAACGCCTGACAATGTTCAAATCACTCAAAAAGGCTCTAACGATTTCGTCACCAACGTTGACCGTGAAGCAGAACATTTAATTATCGAGGTCATCCGTAAATCTTATCCTGACCACACTATCATTACTGAAGAAAGTGGTGAGTTACTTGGTAAAGAAGATGATATTCAATGGGTAATCGATCCACTGGATGGCACTACTAACTTCACAAAACGTTTCCCTCACTTTGCTGTTTCTATCGCGGTTCGTATTAAAGGCCGTACAGAAGTCGCCGCTGTTTACGATCCTATGCGTAACGAGTTATTTACCGCTGTTCGTGGTCAAGGCGCACAATTAAATGGTTATCGCCTACGTGGTGCCGATGCTCGTGAACTCGATGGCGCGATCGTGGCAACCGGTTTCCCCTTTAAGCAAAAACAGCACGCCGTTGTGTTCATGAACATCATGAGCAAAATGTTTGAGAGCTGTGCAGACTTCCGCCGTACAGGCTCAGCGGCTCTTGACTTGTGTTACGTCGCTGCGGGTCGTGTCGATGCTTACTATGAAATTGGTTTAAAACCATGGGATTTCTTAGGTGGTGAACTGATCATGCGTGAAGCTGGCGGTATTATGACGGATTTTGTTGGCAACCATAATTACTTAGCTTCAGGTAATATTGTTGCGGGTAGCCCACGCATTGTTAAAGAGATTTTATCTGTGATGCGTGAAGAATTATCCGAGTCACTGAAACGTTAATGATTTAATAAAGGTGTTGGGGCTTCCCCCAATGCCTTTAATTCTCCCCTCTCATATAACCCACCATAAGATAACTCAATTTGATAGAAAGCATTTTAGTGTCACGTTTTTTACTATCGATTACACCACCAAAATGCCTTCTTGTTAGTGATTTTGGATTGTTCATTCACTTCAGATATATATCTAACCCTGATATTTAGGAACAAACCCAAGTTAACCTTATGATTGTGCTACAACTTTCGGTCTAATAAACAAAGCAGGGATCGCCAATAATGCCATTAAATAAAAGACTAAACCGTGATTGTCTGGCACACGCTCATAGATAGCCCCCACCACAACAGTGATGATAGCTAAACCGCCCCCTGTTGCTAATGCTGAATAAACACCTTGTAATGGAATAATTTCATTTTCTTTTCGAGCACTGATAAAACGCATTGCAGCGAGGTGGCATACGGTAAAGGTTCCACTGTGCAATATCTGAACAACAATAAGGACTGGTAGTGAGGTAAATGCCCCCATTAGCCCCCAACGAATGATGCCGCTGATGGCAGATAGCAAAAGTAGATTTCGTGAACTCCAACGGCGAAATAGTTTGTTACTCAACATAAAAACCACAACTTCAGCAACAACGCCAAGTGCCCAGAGGCGACCTATAACGATGTCAGAATAGCCTGCTTCCTTCCAAAATAAAGAGGCATAGCCATAATATGCAGCATGTGCGCCTTGCAACAAGGTGACACAAATTAGGAACGTCACTACGTTTTTATCCGCAATGAGTTGTCTAAATGAGAGTTTATCTTCTCCTGCAACTTTAGGTATGCCTTTAGGCATAATTGCAGGCGTTAACATTGCCGTGAGTAATAAAGCTAAGCAGCTAATAATTAAAGCCACCATAATGGATTGATGACCTAATATATCGGCGAAATATCCCATCGCTATGGAGCCAATAATAAAAGCGACGGAGCCCCAAAGCCTAATTTTGCCATAATCAAAGGGAAACTGCTTTTGCCATGTTCCTGCCAGCGAGTCACCGAGTGGCACTAATGGCGCAAAAAATAAGTTAAACCCAGTCATGACAAAAAATAGCCATGCCCAATGGGAACCAAAGGAAAAGGCAACAGCAAAGAGTAGAGACAATCCTGCCAATATTCTTAATGCGTTAATGAGTTTGGATTGATCTTTAACCATCGGTGTAATAAACATTGCACCAAGGAAACGCGCAGCTAACCCAATCCCTAATAACACCCCGCTCATTTCAGCATCAATACCTTCACCTTGTAGCCAAATTGGCCAGAATGGTAGAAAAATACTGTAAGCGAAAAAATAGGTAAAATAATCAATCGCTAGCCAGCGAGTTGATGGAATTACCATCACTCCTCCTTGTTTTTCAATGCAAAAAACCCGCTTTTACCAAAGTGTAGAAGCGGGTTTTGAAACTAAATTAATTTTATTTTATGCGTAAACTGGGTATTTTGCGCAGATATTCAATACGTTTTGTTTGATACGTTCAATGGTCGCTTCATCATTGAGGTTATCCAGAACATCGCACATCCAACCAGCCAGTTCACGTGCATCGCCTTCATTAAAGCCACGACGTGTGATCGCTGGCGTACCAATGCGGATACCAGAGGTAACAAATGGACTTTTCGGATCGTTAGGAACGCTGTTTTTATTCACCGTAATGTTTGCACGACCCAATGCAGCGTCAGCATCTTTACCTGTAATACCTTTATCAACCAGATCCACTAAGAACAGATGGTTCTCTGTGCCACCGGACACTACTTTATAACCGCGTTGTTGGAAAATTTCTACCATTGCTTTCGCATTTTTCGCAACTTGTTGTTGATAAACTTTAAATTCAGGTTCCATCGCTTCTTTCAATGCGACCGCTTTACCTGCAATAACATGCATTAACGGGCCACCTTGAGAGCCAGGGAAAACGGCTGAGTTCAGTTTTTTGTACAGTTCTTCGTCACCACCTTTCGCCAAAATCAGACCACCACGAGGGCCAGCTAATGTTTTATGGGTCGTTGTAGTAACAATATGTGCGTGTGGAACTGGGTTAGGATAGACGCCTGCTGCGATTAGACCCGCAACGTGAGCCATATCAACGAATAGATAAGCATTGATGCTATCTGCGATTTCACGCATTTTAGCCCAATCAACAATACCAGAATATGCAGAGAAACCACCGATGATCATTTTTGGCTTATGTTTCAATGCTTGTGCTTTGATATCTTCGTAGTCGATTTTTCCGCTTTCATCGATACCGTAAGGAACGATGTTATAAAGTTTGCCAGAGAAGTTGACAGGTGAACCATGGGTCAAGTGACCACCATGAGCAAGGTTCATACCCAATACGGTATCACCCGGTTGCAGCAACGCCATATAAACAGCCGCATTAGCCTGTGAACCTGAATGAGGTTGTACGTTAGCATAATCTGCACCAAACAGCGCTTTTGCACGATCGATAGCTAATTGCTCGACAACGTCAACATACTCACAACCACCGTAATAGCGTTTGCCTGGGTAGCCTTCTGCATATTTATTCGTTAGCTGAGATCCCTGAGCTTGCATCACTCGTGGACTGGTATAGTTTTCTGAAGCAATTAACTCAATGTGTTCTTCTTGACGGACGACTTCTTGTTCCATTGCTTCCCACAGTTGTGGATCATAATCTGCAATATTCATTTCACGCTTTAACATTCGCTTCTCCTGCCTCAGCCATTCAATAAGTTGATAACAAAACTATCGCAATAGCACACAGTGTAAACTCTTTTTCTTCAGGGTGATAGCCCTAAAGAAAAAATATACGCAAACGTTTGCATAAATTTTCTCAGTCATAAAAGACTATCAAGCATACCAAGATAAAATCAGCCATATTCGCATTGCTAAAAGATTAAATCCTATTTATTGGGTGACTCTTTTATAAAGTTTCTATTTTTAAACTCTTTTTATAATAGACCTATTTACTTTGTGTGTTAAAAGTTATAAATTGCATTTAAAATACATGTTATAAAATTCATCATCGAATGAAATTATTTCAGGAGAGCCTGTATGCTAGACAGCCAAACTATCGCTATTGTTAAATCCACTATCCCAGCCATTGCTGCAACGGGTCCCAAACTAACTGCTCACTTCTACGACAGAATGTTCAAACAACATCCTGAGCTGAAAGATATTTTTAACATGACGCATCAAAGTAACGGCTCACAACGTGAAGCCTTATTTAATGCGGTTTGCGCGTATGCGACACATATTGAGACGCCCGAAGCATTGATTTTCGCTGTAGAAAAAATCGCACAAAAACATGCAAGCTTGAATATCAAACCTGAACACTACCCTATTGTCGGGGAAAATTTATTGGCTGCTATCGATGAGTTACTCAACCCAGGGCAAGAAGTGTTAGATGCTTGGGGTAAAGCTTATGGTGTCCTTGCTGATATTTTTATCAACCGTGAAGCAGAAATTTACCGCCAAAATGCAGATAAAACAGGGGGCTGGGAAGGTTTACGTGAATTCCGTGTTGCGGCTAAACAGGCGCAAAGTGATGTGATCACAAGCTTTGAGTTTGTCCCTGTCGATGGTCAGCCTGTCGCAGATTATCGTCCAGGCCAATACATCACTATTTATATCAATGATGACAGCCTAACTAACCAAGAAATTCGCCAATATTCACTGACCACAGCACCAAATGGTCGTAGTTATCGTATTGCCGTTAAACGTGAAGATAATGGTGTTGTCTCCAATTATATTCACCAAAACTTAAATGAAGGTGATATTGTTCATTTAGCACCACCATGCGGTGATTTCTTTATTGATATCGATAATAAAACCCCTGTCACTCTCATTTCAGCGGGTGTCGGTTTAACACCGATGCTGAGCATGCTCAATTCATTAACTCAGGAAGGCCATGAAGCACAAGTTAACTGGCTACATGCCGCCGAAAATGGTGCCGTTCATGCGTTCCATCATGAGGTAAATAAACACCTTGCTCACCATCCACATAGCCAATCCGCTGTTTGGTTTAATCAGCCACGTGCAGAAGATAAACAAGGATTTGATTATCAATTTAGTGGCTTAATGGATCTTTCGCAGGTTAAAGCGTGGTTAGACGTTCCAAATATGCAGTTCTATTTCTGTGGTCCAGTTGGCTTTATGCAATACATCGCTAAACAACTGATTGAGATGGGCGTTTCAGCAGAGAATATTCATTATGAGTGCTTTGGCCCTCATAAAGTTCTACCTTTAAATTAATTTTAAATAACCTATTTAAATTTCGCGGTAACGGTTTTGTATACTAAACACTCTTTTAATCCCATTCCTGTGTTTATGCCGTTACCGCTTTTTATTAAATAATGACTAAGCTATTCCATGATGTTTGCCCCGCGACCATTCCCTAAATAATGCGTAGTAAGTAGGAGTCGATGGCGCGGCTCCCTTGAAATGTGACTAGAGCCGCGAAAAAAGCATGGAAATTAAATCGCCTCTTCGTCCTGCTCACCAGTACGAATACGGATCACGCGAGCAACATCGTAGACAAAAATTTTGCCATCACCAATTTTGCCAGTTTGTGCCGTCTGCATAATAGTTTCTACGCAGCTTTCGACAATATCATCGGGCACAACAATTTCAATTTTGACTTTAGGCAGGAAGTCCACCATATATTCGGCGCCACGATAAAGCTCGGTATGACCTTTTTGGCGACCAAAACCTTTGACTTCTGTTACCGTCATCCCAGTGATCCCCACTTCCGCTAACGCTTCTCGGACATCATCCAGCTTAAAAGGCTTAATAATTGCATCAATTTTTTTCATAAATAATTCCTGTTATGACCAGTTTTTACGGCCAAAACCTGACGTGATTGGATAACGACGATCTTTTCCGAAATTACGCACCGTAATACGTGGTCCAACTGGCGCTTGACGGCGTTTATATTCGTTAATATCGACAAGACGCACAACGCGATGAACCGTTGCTTCATCGAAGCCTTGCTCAATCAATTGTGCCACGGAATAATCTTTTTCCACATAAGCTTCAAGTAACGCATCTAAAATATCGTATGGCGGCAAGCTATCTTGATCGAGCTGCCCTGGTGCCAGCTCCGCCGATGGTGGCCTATCGATCACACGTTGCGGTATCGCAGGAGAGATCGTATTACGATATTTCGCTAACTCAAAAACCAATGTCTTTGGTACATCTTTTAAAACATCAAAACCGCCCGCCATATCACCATATAAGGTTGAATAGCCAACGGCAGATTCACTTTTATTACTGGTCGTTAAAACTAAACGACGGCGCTTATTGGACATCGCCATTAAAATAACAGCACGGCAACGCGCCTGTAAATTCTCTTCGGTAGTATCAACAGCAGTACCTTCAAACATTGGTTGAAGTTGTGACATAAAAGCATCAAACATAGGTTCGATTGAGACAATATCAAACTCAACGCCAAGCAATTCAGCCTGCTCTTTGGCATCATGGATACTCATTTCTGAGGTATAGCGGAATGGCATCATCACGGCCTGAACGCGTTCTTTGCCAATCGCATCCACCGCTATTGCCACTGTTAATCCCGAATCAATCCCACCGGATAAACCGAGTATAGCGCCATTAAAACCATTTTTATTGATATAATCGCGAGTTGCCATCACCAAGCCTTGATAAACCTGTGCAACTGGTGACAGTGCTGGTGCTAGCTTTTCCATCAGTACCGCGGATAACTCATTAAACTGGCAATTAACGATTTGCTCATCAAAATCAACCAGCTGATGTGTGATTTTACCGTCACTCGCCAGCACTTTAGAGCCACCATCAAAAATTAACTCATCCTGACCGCCCACTTGGTTCAAATAGATGATAGGTAATTGTGTACGCTGGCAATGCCTTACCAATAAATCACTCCGACTATGATCCTTGTTACGATCATATGGGGAGGCATTAATCGTCAACAATAGTTCGGCACCGGCTTGCTTAACGGCATCCACTGGCCCATCGAACCAAATATCTTCACAAATTAATAAGCCTATACGGTAACCTTTAAAGTCAACCACACCGGTTTTATCCCCCGCAGAGAAATAGCGAAGCTCATCAAAAACACCATAGTTTGGCAGCTCTTGTTTGAAATAGCGGGTGAGGAGTTTTCCTTGGTAGAAAAAAGAGAGGGCGTTATACATTTTCCCCGCTTCTGTCCACGGGTGACCAACAACAATCGCTGTTTCCGTGCTCGCATTTTGTAAGCGTTCTAATTGCACTAAACAACGTTGGGTAAAATCCGCACGGAATAAAAGATCTTCCGGTGGATACCCCGTGAGTGACAGCTCAGAGAACACAACAATGTCAGCGATATTCTTTTGTTCTTCAAAAACTTGCAACATGCGTTCACAGTTGCCTTCAATATCGCCAACTAACCAATTTAATTGAGCTAGTGAAATATTAAGCTTACGGCTCATAAGGTATTTCTTCTCCCGAGCATTGATATTGATACCTTAATTCACTCTTCACTAGCCATTACCACGGCAGCGATAAATTGAGTGACTTAAACACGATAAATTTAGATGATAAGGCCAATTATTCTTTAAAATCATTAGCCTCTAAATCATGACGTGCCAATAATTTATAAAATTCAGTACGATTTCTGCCTGCCATGCGAGCGGCTTGTGTCACATTCCCTTTTGTCATCTGTAATAGTTTACGTAGATAGTTAAGCTCAAATTGGTTACGTGCCTCAACAAACGTTGGAAGTGCCGTATTTTCACCTTGTAACGCTTGGCTAACCAACGCTTCACTGATCACAGGTGTTGTAGTCAATGCGACGCATTGCTCAATGACGTTAACCAATTGACGTACGTTGCCCGGCCAACTGGCTGACATCAAACACTTCATAGCTTCTGTCGAAAAGCTACGAACAAACGGCTTATGCCTTGATGCCGATTCACGTAGTAAATGGTTAGCTAAAATAGGTATATCCTCCGCCCTCTCATTCAGGGCTGGGATGCGCAAATTCACCACATTCAGACGATAATAGAGGTCTTCACGAAACTCATTTTTTTCCATCGCCTTCGGTAAATTACGGTGTGTTGCAGAGATAATACGCACATCAATATCTAAATCACGATTACTGCCAAGAGGACGTACTTTGCGCTCTTGTAATACGCGTAATAATTTAACTTGCAGCGGCATTGGCATATCGCCGATTTCATCAAGAAATAGCGTTCCCCCATTTGCGGCAAAGAATAGCCCTTCTCGGCTACTCACAGCCCCTGTAAAGGCCCCTTTTGCATGGCCAAATAGCTCAGATTCAAGTAATTGTTCTGGTAATGCGCCGCAGTTAATCGCGATGAATGGCTTGCGTGCCCGTGGGCTTGCCTTATGGATTGCCTGTGCTAAGACCTCTTTACCTGTACCACTCTGCCCATTAATTAATACGCTCACATCCGATTGCGCGACCATATGGGCTTGTTCTAACAGTCGGATCATCAATGGGCTGCGAGTAACAATGCCTTCGCTCCACTCTTCATCACTGATTGGTGTTGAAGATAATGCCAATGCTTCATCAATGGCCTTGTAGAGCGCATCTTTATCAACAGGTTTGGTTAGGAAACTAAATACGCCGCGCTGTGTTGCTGCAACGGCGTCGGGAATTGAGCCATGGGCGGTGAGGATTATCACGGGTAAATTAGGGTGTTGCTTCTGGATCTCATCGAACAGAGCCATTCCATCCATTTCATCCATTCGCAAGTCACTAATCACCAACTCTATTTTTTCTTTTTGAAGCAATTTTAGCGCTTCTGGCCCACTTTCCGCGGTGGTGACTTTAAAACCTTCACTGCTTAAGCGCATACCCAGTAATTTCAGCAGACTAGGATCATCATCCACCAGCAGAAGATTTGCTGATTTACGGTTGGTCATTGCGCTCATTCTCCGATGGGTTATTAGTTGAAGAGTTACCATCTTCAGCGACTGGTTTTTCCGTTTTAGCCGCTTCTTTTGGTTGCTTTTTATCTACCGCTTCAACCTCTTTTTCCGTTTCATTGGTAATTTGTTTGCGAGAGGAGAGTTGCCTCTCAATGTCAGTTAAATTTTCTAATTTACGTGAGGTTGTATTCAGTTCAAATACCAGTCTGGCATTTTCTTCTTTCATACGGTCAAGTTTATTGTCTGTATCTTGCTGTAGCCGCTTAAAACGAGAATTGGCTTCAGCAAGATTAATTGTTTGTACCTGTTGTTCACGCCAAAGTTGTAATAACGGGCGAATTGCCGTGGGGAAATTAAGGCTAAAAGTGTTCATACTGTCGACCATTTTGCGTCGTTCAGCAATTGTGGGTTCAGCCGCGCCCATTAAGATACTGTGCTGAAATGCGTCCGACCAATTTTCAATCTGTATCTGTGATGCCTGCTTGCGTGCTGTAGCAGGGTCGAGACGATCGGCACAGTCCATCATCCTCAACCAAAAAAGTGCATTTTCTCGCGCATTAGGCTGATAATTTTCCCAAACGCCCTCACATGCCGCATAGCGGTAATCGGTCACTTTAACTTCAGGGACAACAACTTGAGCTAACGTATCTAAAGAAGATTGCCCATTTTGAGTCGTACACCCCGTTAAAATGAGTGACAACAATAACGCGCCTATATGCACCGCTTTTTGCTTTTGGATGAATGTAGAGTTTTTTTTCGTTAACCCGATATATCGCTTTGGTAACACCGCAAAGCGTAATGCAACCAAAACATCTGTAGACCTATTTGCCATTATTATTCATTCTCTGCAGTTAAAGGCAGTTCAATTCTAAAGCAGACATCTGCTAATTTATTGGGTACTAGTGAAAGTTCACCCCCCATTTGCTTAATGCAATCATGTGCAATACTTAGCCCCAATCCGCTGCCTTTGACAGCTCCTTTTCTCACAAGCGACCCTTGGTAAAAAGGTTCAAAAATCATACTTTGTTCTGACTCAGGAATTGGTGTGCCAGTATTAGCAACTTCAATAACAAGCTTATTATCTATTCTGCGGCTTGTGATCCAAATATTACCTGATTCACTGCCATAGTGCACCGCATTGGAGTAGATATTATCAATAACCCGTCCTAGTAGCGTTGGTTCAGCAAGGCAATGGTCAATACGTAGACGAATATCCGTTTGAATATTTTTCGCTCTCGCAGGTAAATTATGAGCCATAACAATGTCTTCAATCAATTTTTGCAAATCAACATGTTGTGCTTCTGGCGGGCTATCTGCTAATTTACGATTATAATCAAGAAGCTGCTCAATAAGTTGCTGAAGATGCTTACTGCTGTTATCAAGAATTTCTACAACCTCTTTTTGTGACTCGGTAAGCGGCCCCGCCACTTCATCGGCCAGTAATTCAGTGCCTTCACGCATACTTGCTAATGGTGTTTTCAGCTCATGGGAAATATGCCGCAAAAACTCATGGCGCTGCGATTCTAACCAAGCTAAGCGTTCACTTAACCAGATAATCCGCTGCGCTAACGAGCGTAGCTCTCGAGGCCCTTTAAATAATTTTAAATTATTTGTCAGCGTTCTGCCTGTGCCTAATCGGTTGATCATACGTTCGATGCCTTTCACTGGCCCGATAATCATTCGAGTAAACAAAGCAACTAAGAGCACACTCAATAAAAAGAGGATAAGGCTCTGCCAACCAAAAAGCTGTCCTTTATTGGCAATTGCTTTTTGTAATTGCTCCCCTCGACTAAATATTACGTCGCGGGTCTCTTGTATTAATGCATTATTCTGTTCTGAGAATTGGCTTAATGCTGCGGTGACTTCTTTAGGCGGTTCACTATTCTCACAAACTACCGTTTTTAATTCTTCCAACGCGCGAGTCAGTGCCGATGTATCTGCATTTTTAGGCAGTATCGTTTTTTGCCGCTCAAACATCTGTTGATAATCAGAAAACTGCTTGAGGTAGAGGGTATGTAATGAAGCATCTTTCAAAACACAGTATTGGCGATAGCTTCTTTCCATTTCTAAAGCTAGCCCTCCCATCGCTTCACTTCGCCGGGTATCTAAAAGTGTTGTTTTATTGATTTGAGCAGCTTGATTACTTAATTGCTCCAAGCTTTGGTAAGCCTGATAAGCCAGAACCAATAGTGGCAATAGCACTAACCAAAATGCCATGACAACCAATTGGCGCAAGGAGCGCGGAAATAGACGCCATTTACTCAATGCATTCATCTCACACCTGTTAAACGAGGTTCCATGGTAACAGAACTGAATGAATTACGTGAACTTGATGATCACCACAGTTCGATTTTCCCTCTTATTTCATAAGAGTCACGCTAGTTACAGCAAGCAATGTGCCAATCTCATTGAGAATAAACAAGAAAAATTATGGGGGGATAAATACAGGAAGGCGGAATAAAGAGTTCAACTTTATTCCGCCAGCGATTTACTGATGTGATATATGATTATCTCTTTATAATCATATAGGTGGTGCCTCACTCCACGTGTCGCCCTGTGTTTGATAAGGCTCGAAAGCGAATATCTGTGCTGTTGGACGGTAGGCACCTTACTTTGGCATCATTCTTGCTTTATGTGGTATGTTCCCACCCTAATGTGGACCGACATAATAATGTTGAATGAGCAACTGAATATTATTATGCACACATCGTGCCAACTTTTCAATGTATTTATTAACTGATTGAAAGATAAGTACTTTTATTTTTTTAGTTTCTTATTTCTTCTTTTTCACCTCTAAAATTTTTCTTTCTTTCCTCTATACTGTCTCCTTTTAAAGACACCCACCACAGCATAGAAAATTATTTTTATTTTTCAACAAATTAAATGTCTCCATTTGGAGACACCCAAATAAGGGGTTTGTCGCCAATTTTATACACCTCGAAAAAAAACCTCATCACCTGAATAAAAAAACCTCAGAACAATTAATAAAATTGATATTTATTGCGAGACCAACAGAAATTCAAATTAAAGCGAAAATAATAAACACTATGGCACCCCTAATTTTTATTGATAAAAATTAAGAGTACTTTCCAAGAAATAATTTTACTAATCTATACTTCACGACAATACTTAACTTTTACTTATTGATTTGATAATAAAGATTCGATGAGGAAATTTATGAATATGCAATCAAGTAACACAATAGAGCAGAACGATATGCAAGCCGCGTTGTATGTGCTTGAGCAAACTATTGGTTTTGTATTTCAAGCAGCACTACGCGCCGCGGTGCAGTTAAATATTGCGGATCATTTAATGCAGGAAGCAAAGACCGTTGAGCAACTGGCTGCTGAAATAAAGGCAGATGCGAGAGTCGTGAAAAAAATTCTTCGAGTACTCGCAACCCGTAAAATTTTTACTTGTTTAGATGGCACTCATTACGCATTAACGCCAGAAGCGACCTTTTTATGCACTGATCACCCCTACTCATTGCGCCCTGCTATTCTCTGGTTGACTGATAAAACCTTTTGGCTAACGAGCGCAGAGTTCACACAATCCGCTTATGGTAAGCGCGTATTTGAAGATTTATTCGGAAGTACATTCTTTGATTACTGGGAAAAGAATGCTGACCAACCAGAAGGCTTTGATGAAGGGCAAGCTTCTTTATCAAAAATTGAAAACGAATTTATCCTAAAAAATTATACTTTCCCAGAAAATATCATTGTTGCCGATATTGCTGGCGGCTTAGGCAACCTGCTACTTGAAGTATTGGCACGTAATCCGTCATTAAAGGGTATCCTATTTGATAGGAAACATGTGCTAGAAAAAAATATTCTACATCGGCTCAAAGATGATACCCGTTGGACATTACAACCCGGCTCTTTTTTTGAACAGTGTCCAGAAGCTGATATCTACCTATTGAAATACATAACTCATGATTGGAGTGATGATAAGCTTATTGAGATATTTAAAACCATCCGTCGCGCCATGAAACCAACCTCAAAATTACTGGTCATGGACGCGATTATCCCCGAAGATAATCGCCCCCATTTTGGAAAGGAATTAGAGCTTATATGCTTTAGTGTTATTCACGATAGTAACGAGCATACAGAAGCTGAATTTAACGCATTGTTCTCGCAAGCAGGTCTAAAAATCAACCGAATTATTCCAACAGAAAGCCATATTGATATCATTGAAACCGTTCCTGTCTAATCGGCAACGACGAAAAAATAGCCCCGTATTACGGGGCTATCAGATTCAGGCTGCTTAGCCTAATTGCTTACGCGCATTACGGAAAATACGCATCCATGGGCCATCTTCACCCCAATTTTCTGGGTGCCAAGAGTGACTTACAGTACGGAATACACGCTCAGGATGCGGCATCATAATTGTTGCGCGGCCATCCATTGATGTCACCGAAGTAATACCATTCACTGAGCCATTAGGGTTAGCAGGGTATTGTTCTGTGACCTGCCCATAGTTATTCACAAAGCGCAGTGCCACTAATGAATGACTCTCCAATTGCTGAATATGGGCAGGATTACGCGCCTCAACCAAACCTTCACCATGAGATACCGCAATCGGCATGCGCGAACCGACCATATCTTGAAGCAATAAGGAAGGGCTCTTAGCTACCTCAACCAAACTAAAGCGCGCTTCAAATCGTTCTGAGCGATTGCGTACAAAACGAGGCCACAGTTCTGCTCCTGGGATCAACTCATATAAATTGGACATCATTTGACAACCATTACACACGCCAAGGGATAATGTATCTTGACGAGCAAAGAAAGCAGCAAATTCATCACGTACTTGGTTGTTAAACAGGATTGATTTTGCCCAACCTTCCCCAGCACCTAATACGTCACCGTATGAGAAGCCACCACATGCAACTAAGGTTTGGAAGCCTGCCAATGATACATGCCCCGCGAGCAGATCACTCATATGGACATCAACCGCATCAAAACCAGCACGGTCAAAAGCAGCTGCCATTTCCACATGAGAGTTAACACCTTGTTCGCGCAACACCGCAACTTTAGGGCGTACACCAGACAGGATATAAGGTGCTGCGATATCCTCTGCAATATCGAAAGTAAGCTGAGTATTTAGACCAGGGTCTTGGCTATCCAACTTCGCTTTATGCTCTTCATCTGCACACGCCTCATTATCACGTAAGCGTTGCATCTGCCATGTTGTCTCAGCCCACCACTCACGTAATGTACTGCGAGATTCCTGATAAACAACAGTATCACGACTATTAATCACCAATGCATCTTCTTGGGTGACCGTACCTAGATAATGTAAACATTCACCTAAGCCCGCTTCAGCAAAGCAATTTTCAACATATTGCTTATCTTGCTGTTTAATTTGGATAACGGCGCCCAACTCTTCATTAAACAGCGCGGCGAGAATATCTTCATCAAATTCGCTAATATCAACATTAATACCGCAATGGCCTGCAAATGCCATCTCAGCTAATGTCACGAACAGACCACCATCAGAGCGGTCATGGTATGCTAGCAGTTTTTGCTCTGACAATAAGCGTTGGATAGCGGCAAAGAAACCAGATAGTAATTTAGGGTCGCGCACATCCGGTGCTTTGTTACCTAACTGACGGTAAACTTGCGCAAGAGCCGAGCCGCCTAAAGCATTATGCCCTTGACCAAGATCGATTAACATTAAGGCAGAGTCAACGTCCGTTTTTAATTCAGGTGTCACCGTCAAACGCACATCTTCAACACGACCGAATGCGCTAATAATCAGTGATAGTGGTGATGTCATTTCACGCTCTTCACCATTATCTTGCCAACGTGTTTTCATTGACATCGAATCTTTACCAACAGGGATAGTCAACCCTAAAGCAGGACACAGTTCTTCGCCTACCGCTTTCACAGCTTCATACAGACCTGCATCTTCCCCGGGATGCCCCGCCGCCGCCATCCAGTTAGCTGAAAGTTTTACTCGTTTTAGATCTTGCACATATGCGCTAGCAATATTAGTTAATGCTTCCCCTACCGCCATACGGGCAGAAGCGGCGAAGTCTAACAATGCAACAGGGGTTCTTTCACCAATTGACATAGCCTCGCCATAGTAGCTATCAAGACTCGCTGTTGTGACCGCGCAGTCCGCGACAGGGATCTGCCAAGGCCCAACCATCTGATCACGCGCAACCATACCAGTCACTGTACGGTCACCAATAGTAATTAAAAATGTTTTTTCCGCGACGGCTGGAAGATGCAACACGCGTTTTACTGCTTCATTTAAATGGATAGACGTTCTATCTAACGCCCCTGGTTGTGCCTTTAATGTATTCACATCACGCAACATTTTAGGGGTTTTACCTAACAGCACATCAAGAGGCATATCAATAGGTTGATTATTAAAATGCGCATCTTTTAAAACTAATTCACGCTGTTCGGTTGCTTCACCAATTACTGCAAAAGGAGCACGCTCACGCTCACAAATTGCCGTAAATAGAGCCATTTGTTCTGGAGCAACGGCTAAGACGTAACGCTCTTGAGACTCATTACACCATACTTCTAATGGGCTCATTCCAGGCTCATCATTCAGAATTTTGCGCAGTTCAAAGCAACCACCACGGCCCCCATCACTCACTAATTCAGGCATGGCATTCGATAAGCCACCCGCTCCCACATCATGGATAAATAAAATGGGGTTGTTCTCACCCAACTGCCAACAATTATCAATAACCTCTTGGCAACGTCGCTCCATTTCTGGGTTATCACGCTGCACTGATGCAAAATCCAGATCAGCATCTGATTGACCAGAAGCCATAGAAGATGCGGCACCACCACCAAGACCGATATTCATTGATGGCCCACCAAGGACGATGAGTTTTGCTCCAACAGGGATCTCACCTTTTTGCACGTGATCCGCCCTGATATTGCCAATCCCTCCAGCTAACATAATAGGTTTATGATAGCCGCGTAGCTCTTCACCGTTATGGCTGTTAACCTTTTCTTCATAGGTACGGAAGTAACCTAATAGTGCTGGGCGACCAAATTCGTTATTAAACGCCGCGCCACCTAATGGCCCTTCTAGCATAATATCGAGAGCGGTAACGATACGTTCCGGTTTGCCGAAATCTTCTTCCCATGGCTGCTCAAACCCAGGGATACGTAAATTCGATACTGAGAAACCAACTAAACCTGCTTTCGGTTTGGCACCGCGCCCTGTCGCCCCTTCATCACGAATTTCACCGCCCGAGCCCGTTGCTGCCCCCGGCCATGGAGAGATCGCTGTAGGGTGGTTATGTGTTTCGACTTTCATCAAAATATGAGCATCTTCTTGATGATAACGATAAGTACGGCTATCTGATTCTGGGAAGAAACGCCCCACGGAAGATCCTTCCATCACTGCCGCATTATCTTTATAAGCAGATAACACATAGTCTGGCGTCGTTTCAAAGGTGTTTTTAATCATTTTAAACAGCGATTTAGGCTGTTTTTCACCATCAATGATCCAATCTGCATTAAAAATTTTATGGCGGCAGTGTTCTGAGTTTGCCTGTGCAAACATATACAGTTCAACATCCGTTGGGTTGCGTTTTAACTCAGTGAATGCATTTAGAAGGTAATCAATTTCATCATCAGCAAGTGCTAACCCCATTTCTACGTTAGCTTTTTCGAGGGCAGTTCGGCCATGACGACTGATATCAATAACTTTCATTGGTGCGGGTTGATGATGAACAAACAGTGCCTCAGCTTGCTCAAAAGAGCCAAAAACACTCTCCATCATGCGGTCATGTAGTAGCGCTGCAACGTCTAGCCACTGTGCTTGTGATAATGAATCGGCTTGCACATAGTAAGCAATACCACGTTCAATTCTTTCGACCTGAGATAAACCACAATTGTGAGCAATATCTGTCGCTTTAGATGACCAAGGAGAAATTGTTCCTGGGCGTGGTGTCACTAATATGAGTTTACCAAAAGGCTCGTGCTCCGCGAGAGAAGGACCGTATTTCAGCAAACTACGCAGTTTGCCTTGCTCGCTTTCACTTAAAGGCGCTGATAGTTCAGCAAAGTGCATATATTCAGCATAAATATCCGTAACAGGAAGCTGTTTTTCAGCAAACAACGCCAACAGGCGAGCAATACGAAATGCTGATAGAGCAGGTGAACCACGCAAAATTTCCATAGTCTTAAATTCTCTCATTTAAACGCCAGCCCTGATCATAAAAGCAGGGGAACCGGAACACATTATAGAGCAATGCGAATCAATACGAAACCGTTTGCGTGACTAAAAATAAAGCAAACCGTTAAAAATTATTAGGAACGAAATAGCACAATATTGGTTGCACGGATCATAATTGTTGAGCAAAATGTCCAAACACTGGAAATATAACCATTACTTATAACAATTTTTATTACAACACCGGCATACAAACACCCACAATTTTCTGGGCGATTGAGAGATAGCAACATTCATCTATTGACTCGCTTGGATAGCAGCTTCGATTGCTAAACAGTGCAAAGCAATCTGGACTTGAAGTATAAAGGGTATACATACGAGATATTTTTTTTGAATAACATCAAGGTTAATTATTTCATTATTGGGATTATTGCGCTTGTTGCGGCCATGATTATCGGACTGAATCTCCGCTGGCCCAATACACAAAATAATCAACTCAATCAAATCCTCTCTCGAGGTGAATTGCGAGTCAGCGCGATTAGCTCCCCCCTGATTTATCTTGACGATGAAGCGAATCTGCATGGTTTTGATTATGAGCTTGTACAAAGCTTTGCCGATTACCTCGGCGTAAAACTAATCATCACCATGAGACCCACCGTCGAACTTATTTTTGATGATATTGAAGAGGGGAATGCAGATATCGGGGTTGCTGGTCTGCTCTATAATAAAGATAGATTACAAAAAATGAAAACTGGGCCAAGCTACCTAAATGTGACACAGCAATTGGTCTACCGAAAGGGTTCTACTCGCCCTAAGAGCTTTAATGATATTAAAGGAAAATTGGTGGTTATGGCAGGCTCTGCACACGCCAGCACCCTCAAATCATTAGCCGATAAATACCCAGAGCTGACTTGGCAAGAAACTACCGAATACACAACCAATCAATTGTTAGAAATGGTTGCCGAAGGGCTGATTGACTATACACTCGAAGATTCAATTTCCGTTGCCCTCCAACAACGCATTCATCCAGAAATTGCTGTTGGATTCGATTTAGTCGATGATCACGCCATTACTTGGTATATGAAACGTCTTAATGACGATAGCCTAAACGCTGCTCTTCTCGACTTTTTCAATGTCAGTAATGAAATAGACTTACTCGCAAGACTTGATGAAAAATATTTCAGTCACGTTAGTTCATTCGATTATTTTGATACCATTTCATTTATTAACGCTATCAACAAAAAACTGCCCAATTATCAGCCACTATTTGAAAAATATGCCACGACCCTTGATTGGAAACTCTTAGCCGCTATTGCATGGCAAGAATCCCATTGGGATCCTTTGGCTACCTCACCAACAGGTGTACGTGGACTAATGATGCTTACAAAACCAACGGCGGAAACCATGGGTGTCGCTGATAGGTTAGACGCTGAGGAGAGTATTAAAGGAGGAGCTGCCTATCTCGAATATCTGATGCAGCGCCTGCCAGTATCCATTGCTGATGACGATAGAATTTGGTTTGCTTTAGCCGCCTATAATATGGGCTATGGCCACATGCAAGATGTTAGAAAGCTAACTGAAATGCAAGGAGGTGATCCTGACCGCTGGCTAGATGTGAAATCAAGGTTACCTCTTCTAACACAAAAAAAATATTATTCTCAACTTAACTATGGTTACGCACGGGGTCACGAAGCCTACCGCTATGTTGAAAATATTCGCCGCTACCATCAAAGTTTGGTTGGGTATTTACAAAACCAAGATAAAAAACAGCGTGCACTAGCGATTGCGGAAAAATCGCTCATTTTATTTCCGCCTCTTACAACGCCTAACGAGCAGAAGCAGGCTGTTGAAAATGCAGACACCGCAAAACAGGATGATGTGACCTCAAACGCACCACAAGCATCTTCAACACAAAATCCCCACCAAGAAAAGGTTAGCCTAAAACACGTTCAATCTGCTCCAGTACAGCAGAAGTTACCCGCTATTCCCCCGAAGGATACGCTCACTTTGGGGCAATATTTTCTTTCACCCCATACACAAGAAGGCTCCCATGCCAAGGAGCCTACAGAGCCAGTAACAACAAATAATTAGAAACTTAATCATAGCTAATCAGTATGAAAGAGGGATTAAGGTGATTTTTGCTGCTGACATCCTCCGCACTCACCTTCTGTTTGCGCCAACATCTGTTTCTGCGCTTTCTTTTGCGCTCTACGCATTTTAAAAAAATTACTTAACATCGCTGAGCAGGTTTCTTCTAAAACCCCGCCCTTCACATCCACATAATGATTTAATCCGGGGCGCTCTAAGATATTAATAAATGAACCGCAAGCACCGGTTTTAAAGTCTCTCGCCCCATAGACTAAACGCCCTATTCGACTATGTACTAATGCGCCAGCACACATAATGCATGGCTCCAACGTTACATAAAGTGTTGTGTCTAATAATCGGTAATTACTAAGCGCACGACCACCTTGCTGTAACACCATTATTTCTGCGTGAGCTGTAGGATCATGACTTTCGATTGAACGATTCCAACCCGATGCAATTAATTGATTATCTTTCACTAATAGAGCACCAACAGGTATTTCTCCTGCATCTTGAGCATTTTTCGCCAATTCTAAAGCGCGCTTCATCCAAAACTCATCAACTTCGGCTTGTGTCACAGCAACCTCTAATCTATCTATTTAAATAGATTATACCGTAAATTATTTGAGTTGCTGTAGGGCGGTAATGAGGAAATTTATCAATCACTGCATAGAGAGGAAGTTACCGTGGTTTTGATATGCCACGATAACTGATAAATAGACAACAGTGTGAACAAGGCAAAATCTCGCCTTAATTACTAAAAATCGCTAATTTTGCAGCAAACCCCATAAAAAAGCTTCCTACCGCACAGTTACCCAATTTAGCCAATATTTGTTTTTCACGTAAAAAACGCGCGATAAGATAACCACTAAAAATCAGCAGACTAAGATAAATAAAGCTGACAAGCTCCAAAATAGACGCGAGCACCAAATATGGAACCCAAGCGTGCGAGTAATTAAAGTCAATAAATTGAATAAAAAAGGAGATATAAAATAGAATCGCTTTTGGATTAGTTAAGCTTAGGATCAACGCACGCGTAAAAATTTTCTCTGATTTAACCACCATTGGCTCAGTATCTGAACTTGCTAATTTTTTTTGCTTAAAAGTCGCATAAAGAATTTTGCAACCTAAGTACAACAGGTACGCCGCGCCTAAATACCTTACGACCATAAAAAGTGTAGGTGACGCTTTTATCACTGACGCAACCCCAATAAATGAGAGAAAAATGAGTATTGCATCACCGGTAAATACGCCTAATGCTGCCCGATACCCTGCTTGAGTACCATGAGATGTACTTGATTTTAAAACATATAATGAATTTGGTCCCGGCACTATGATGATAAAAATCAACCCTGCCATATAAGTCCAGAAATTCAAAACACCAAAACTTTCAAACATAATGAAAACCTTAACCATTTTTTTCTTATTACTATCACAATCTTAACCAGTTGTGAATATTTATAAATTCAATTATTACCATAACATTTAAAAATATGAAATAAGCTAATAATAATGATTATTTTTAAATATGCCTTATTTTCATAATATCAAAGTGCTTATAAACAATTTAACTTACTAATAAATAAAGGAGCTGATATGTCTCTGATCCAATCAGGTATTCAAGCGGGTATATTTGAACAGTTTTACCCAACCACGCTTGTCTACACTGCTGCAAAAAAAATATTCTTCTTAGGCCATACTCCTCAAGATAAGGCCTACTTTATTTATAATGTTAGTGATAAAGGGATTATTGATACAAGTGCTCCTATCCATAAAGGGAAATTAAACAGCTACCTTAGCAATCTACAATATGTACAAGATTTAACGCTGAATAAACAGTATATTTATGGTTATAATTTAGAAGAAAAGACCATTCAATTCTTTGTTGTTTTAGATAATGGCAATCTTGAAAATGTTTACGACTTTACTTTTAACGCTAACGGCATGCAAATTAGAACAGCGTCGTTCTTCGTTATCAACGGCATTTTATACTATTACTACCAGTATGAAAAATCAAAAAATTGGGAATCATTCTCTGTCGTAATTGTAAAATAATAGTGTTTGATAGCTAAAGAGTTCCTTTTAAGGATTGGTAACCCCAATCCTTTATTTTAACAGTTACCTCTTATATAAGATTAAAGCAACCACACTAAATAAGATAATTTTAGATAAGCCTTACAGTCAGCGTTTTCAATATTAATTAACCCGATAAATAATAAAACCCCACCGTCTAAAATTTATAATCACTGTAATGCTAAATCTTTAATCCATAATAAACTAATGACACATAACAAAGAATACTAAATAATACAAAAAATTGTATATCTAAAAAACAAGCTAACTTAATACAATCGACTTCGATGTGTTTATTCTATTTTTCCCTATTAAATAGAGATAGCTCATACTCTCTAAGATAATATTACTAATACACATTCTATTTAGCACATAATAATAAATGTTATCATATTGAACAATGTTTATTATCTTTGCTATGGAAATTATAGCCACGCTTATCCCTTTTCCAGTTATGCATAATAAATAATACAATTTTTTAACATAAAAAGAAGATGTTAGGTGAAATTGATAGAATTAGTATTTAATTTCCCTATTTCCGTGTAGAATTAGTCACCTCATTAGAATTATTTATGGTAACAGATTTAACTGATTGAAATGGCACTATTAATTACTAAAAAATGTATCAATTGCGATATGTGCGAACCCGAATGCCCTAATAATGCTATCTATATGGGTGACGAAATTTATGAAATCGATGCAGATCTCTGCACTGAATGTGTCGGCCACTATGATAAACCGACCTGTCAATCGGTTTGCCCTATCAACAATACGATTATCACAGACCCACAACATATTGAAACACAAGAACAATTATGGGATAAGTTTGTCATGATCCATCATGCTGATAAAATTTAGCCTATTAGCACTTTCTACCTGTTCCCTGACACTTACTCACGACCCAGCGCTATCGCTGAGTGTTGATTCCCCCCGCCGCATAACGGCGAGGTATCATCCTCTTCTTATCAAATATGCCCTCTGGATAAGAAGAGTTATTGAGCCTATTGTGTGCCAATTACACACTTTCAATAATCACCGTTGCAGCGGCATAATGGCGCTCATCCGTAATAGATACGTGAATATGCGTTACGTTCATACGCTGCGCTAGTTTTTCAGCCTCCCCCACCAATGTTAGTAGCGGTTTCCCCAAAGAATCATTACTGACTTCAAATTGGTTAAAGGCCAATCCATTACGAATTCCGGTACCGAGCGCCTTAGCTGCCGCCTCTTTAACCGCAAAACGTTTTGCTAAGAAACGAGCTGGCTGAGCTTGTTGTTGAAACTGCGCAAATTCATTTTCAGTCAATATCCGTTTCGCTAAGCTGTCAGCTGAACGTTTAATCACCGCTTCTATTCGGGCTATTTCAACAATATCCGTACCAAGACCTACGATTGCCATTAGTAACGCGCTTCTCTGAGTAGTTTTTTCATATCTGCCACCGCATTCGCTAGGCCGCTAAATAACGCTCGCCCAATAATGGCATGCCCGATATTCAATTCATAAATTTCAGGTAATAGCGCGATCCGCTGAACATTATGATAAGTTAAACCATGGCCCGCATTTACTTTTAGGCCTTTCCCTGCCGCATAAGCTACGCCATCACGAATTCGACGATATTCGATTTCTTGTTCTTGCTCCGTTTTCGCATCTGCATATGCACCTGTATGTATCTCAATAAATGGTGCACCTGCTGCTTGCGCCGCATCAATTTGAGTGTGATCAGCATCAATAAACAGAGATACTTGAATACCGGCTTCAGTCAAGCGTTTAACAGCATCAGTAATTTTGGGTAATTGCCCCGCCACATCAAGCCCCCCTTCCGTCGTGACCTCTTCACGCTTTTCAGGTACTAGGCAGCAAAATGCAGGCTTCACTCGACATGCAATGTTAATCATTTCCTCTGTCACTGCCATTTCAAGGTTCATTCTGGTTTGAATAGTCTCTTTTAGCAGCTCAATATCCCTATCAGTAATATGGCGGCGATCTTCTCGCAAATGCACAGTAATACCATCAGCTCCTGCTTGTTCTGCAACAAATGCGGCTTGTACAGGATCAGGATACTGTGTTCCCCGTGCATTTCTCACTGTTGCGATATGATCTATGTTTACACCTAACAAAAGCTCAGCCATTTTTCACTCCCTATCATAAATACAGTCAAGTACGCTCAATGCCCCTATCCTACTGCAATTTAATATTGAGTGGGAATAAATCTCTATCGCTTCGAGCGCCTTTCCATATTTTGACGATTTTTTCAGCAAACTTATTAGATTTTGAGAAGCGGCTCGTAAAATATCGGCGTGGTGCAGATTTTGATTTGGCATACTGACCATTGTCGGTCACACTTAGCTCATGATTTTGGTGTATTACCAACAGGGGGCTTAGTAAATTGTCGGAATAGTTCGCGGCTCTTTAGCGGTTTTCCACCTAAATAGGGTTTCAAGGCTATACGAGTAAAGCGTTTAGCCGCTCTCAGTGTGTCACTGTCGGGGAATTCGCGTGCTGCTAAAGCTTTAAGGTGTTTACCAGTAAAACTAAGTTGGTCGATGACTAAACTACCAATAAAACCTTTTTCTTCTCGATAACGGTAAGTCATTGTGTCTGAAACAGGCTCGCCACTACCTGCGCAATGAAGAAAATCAACACCGTAACCAAGGTAGGATAACAAGGCTAGCTCAAATTGGCGTAACGCAGCTTCAGGTGTGTGTTCACTAGCAGCAAGTAATTGTAAGCAAGAAAGGTAATCAAAGAATAATGCTGAATACGGAGTACCAAATTCAATGACTCTCGTCACTAATTCATTGAGATATAACCCACTATAAAGTACGGTTCCCGTTAGTGGTAATGAGAGTGAAATAGGGTCTGCATGGGTTAATGTTTTAATCTCACCTTTGCCACCCCAGCGGATTAACAAAGGTGTAAAGGGCTGCAAGCAGCCCCTAAAAGGTGAACGGTTTCGGCGAGCCCCTTTTGCTAATAAGCGGATTTTGCCTTCCCCTTCAGTGAAGAAATCGACTAATAAGCTCGTTTCACTAAAGGGTCTAGAATGGAGTACAAACGCACGTTGCCAGCCACTCACAATTTCACCAATAAATTTATTTTAGGTCATCAACATAGCCTAAGCTGCGTAATGCGCGTTCATCATCCGCCCAGCCAGCTTTCACTTTAACCCACAGTTCAAGGTGTACTTTGGTATCAAACAGCTTTTCCATATCGATGCGGGCTTCCGTACCGATTGTTTTAAGCTTACTACCTTTATTACCAATCACCATTTTCTTTTGGCCTTCACGTTCAACAAGGATCAAGCCATTGATATGGTATCCCCCCCTTTCCATCATTTTGAACTGCTCAATTTCAACAGTCACAGAATAAGGAAGTTCATCACCTAAGAAACGCATCAATTTTTCACGAATGATTTCTGATGCCATAAATCGCTGAGAGCGATCGGTAATATAATCTTCAGGGAAATGATGCTCAGCTTCAGGAATGTGCTGCTTAACAATTTTAGCAATCGTATCAACGCCTTTACCTTTTTCAGCACTAATTGGCACAACGTCCAAAAAGTTCATTTTTTGGCTGACAAAGCCAATATGCGGTAACAGCACTGTTTTATCCGTGACATTATCAATTTTGTTAATTGCTAAAATCACAGGGCAGCGAAGGCCTTTTAATTTGTTGAGTACCATTTCATCGTCGTCAGTCCAATTCGTGCCTTCAACGACAAAAATAACTAGCTCAACATCCCCTATTGAACTTGAAGCTGCACGGTTCATCAAACGATTGATTGCACGTTTTTCTTCAATATGCAGGCCTGGCGTATCCACATAGATGATTTGATATTCATCTTCAGTATGGATCCCCATAATACGGTGGCGCGTCGTTTGAGGCTTTCTCGACGTAATTGAAACTTTTTGCCCCAATAGCTGGTTTAATAGCGTTGACTTACCGACATTTGGTCGCCCAACAATAGCTACAAAGCCACAGTGGGGTAATTTTTCACTCATTCAATCTCCAAAATTTTTAATGCTTGCTCCGCAGCGGCCTGCTCAGCTTTACGTCGACTTGAACCAACCCCGTTAATAGGTTGTTCAATACCACTGACTTGGCAGTGGATAGTAAATTCCTGATCATGAGCCTCACCTTTAACTTGGACAACGATATAGTTAGGCAAAGGCAAATGACGCCCCTGTAGATATTCTTGTAGTCTCGTTTTCGGGTCCTTTTGCTTGTCACCCGGGCTGATTTCATTCAACCTAGTTTGATACCAATCTAAAATAATTTTTTCTATTGTTTGGATATCACTATCGAGAAAGATCCCCCCGATCAATGCTTCCACTGTATCAGCGAGGATAGATTCACGGCGGAAACCGCCACTTTTTAGTTCGCCTGGCCCTAAACGTAAACACTCGCCAAGCTCAAATTCACGAGCAATTTCCGCCAGTGTATTTCCGCGCACTAGCGTTGCTCTCATGCGACTCATATCTCCTTCATCCACTTTCGGGAAGCGATGATATAAATCATTTGCGATCACAAAACTTAAAATAGAATCGCCAAGGAACTCTAGGCGCTCGTTATGCTTACTGTTTGCACTGCGATGCGTAAGCGCCTGAATTAAAAGATCGTGTTGATTAAACTTATAACCAAGTTTTCGTTGCAATTGCTCAAGTAAAGAGGGGTTCATGCGCGTTCAGCCATTTCTCTGATTGACAAAAAAGCACACGCAACAGACCTGTAAAAAACAAAACTGTTGCGTTTGCACTGACTCTTAACGCTTTTATCTTTCATTTATATAATAGAACTAAGCTTAAAATTCAGCATAACACTATTAATGAATAAAATGATAAGAGTTAATTAAGAAGCCAATAAATATTAATTTAAATTATATTGTACACTGAGATAAACAATAATGCTTCGGTTTATACGGGTTTTCACACGAAAACCCGTATAAATCTACCTTATGAACCTAGTGGCCCAATTCGGCTAAAGCGAATACCTGTCGGCCATTCACCTTCTTGTTTCTCAAGACTTAGCCAGATAAATACAGCGCGACCAACCAAATTTTGTTCCGGAACAAAGCCCCACATACGGCTGTCTGAGCTGTTATCTCGGTTATCCCCCATCATGAAGTAATGTTTCTCAGGTACAATCCACTCATTTGGCGGCATATTAGGCTGTATGTAACGAGATTCCGTAATGGCCTGACGAATAATCAAAATCTGGTGCTCGACGGTATCAAGAGTTTCACTTCTTTGATATTGACGTAATGCATTTCTTGGCAATGGTTCGTCAAGAGGAATTTCATAGTTACCTTTTTGGCTATCGACCAAAGACTCCACATTGAAAAACATGGTCCACTCACTCGGCGCTAACGGACCATATTTTATTGGAAGTTGTTTCGTACAGTTATTATCTGCGCAATTCGGATAAATTGTCAGCTCTTTAGCGTTTGGATCATAAACAATTTTATCACCCGGTAAGCCAATAACCCGTTTTACATAGTCAATTGTTGGATTTTCTGGATATTTAAATACGGCAATATCACCACGCGCAGGTTTTCCCGTTTTAATTAACGTCGTTTGCGTAATGGGATCTTTTAGACCATAAGCAAACTTCTCAACCAGCATAAAATCCCCAACCAACAACGTTGGCATCATTGACCCAGATGGAATTTGAAAGGGTTCATAAATAAATGAACGAACCACCAATACAATCGCTAATACTGGGAAAATCGAGGAGCCTGTTTCAACCCACGATGGACGGCGTACAGCTTTATCCATCTCATCTTGAGTTAATGAGCCTTGACTCACTTCCTGTATATGTTTGAGCTTTTTCTTCCGCTCAGGCGAAAATTTAAAGCGATCTAAACACCAAATAATCCCCGTAATCACTGTCGCCAGTGTTAGGATCAAGGCAAAGGTGTTAGCCATTGAGACTCCTTGTAATTTTAGTTGTCTTTACCAACATGCAAAATAGCGAGGAAAGCTTCTTGAGGTAATTCAACATTACCCACTTGCTTCATGCGCTTCTTACCTTCCTTCTGCTTCTGCAACAGTTTCTTCTTACGGCTAACATCACCACCATAACATTTAGCCAGTACGTTTTTACGCAATTGTTTAACGGTAGAGCGAGCAATAATATGGTTACCAATTGCAGCTTGGATCGCGATATCAAACTGTTGACGAGGGATTAAATCCTTCATTTTTTCAACCAATTCACGACCACGATACTGTGAGTTAGCTCGGTGAGTGATCAATGCCAAGGCATCCACACGCTCGCCGTTGATCATAACATCAACACGAACCATGTCTGACGTTTGGAAACGCTTAAATGCATAATCCAAAGAAGCATAACCACGAGATGTTGATTTCAAGCGATCGAAGAAATCCAATACCACTTCTGACATTGGAATATCATACGTTAATGAAACTTGATTACCATGATAGACCATATTTGTCTGAACGCCGCGTTTTTCCACACAAAGTGTAATAACGTTGCCAAGATACTCTTTAGGCATCAGCATGTGACATTCAGCAATTGGCTCACGCAACTCTTCGATATTATTCAATGGTGGCAACTTAGCGGGGCTATCGACATAAACGATTTCACCGTTCGTTTGCACAACTTCATACACAACGGTCGGAGCCGTGGTGATCAGATCTAAATTGTATTCACGCTCTAAGCGCTCTTGAATGATCTCCATATGCAGCAGGCCAAGGAACCCGCAACGGAATCCGAAGCCAAGAGCACTAGAGGTTTCAGGCTCATAAAAGAGTGACGCATCATTCAAGCTCAACTTGCCTAGTGCATCACGGAATGCTTCATAATCGTCTGAACTGACTGGGAATAAACCTGCATAAACTTGAGGTTTAACTTTTTTAAACCCAGGTAATGCTTTATCAGCAGGATTACGAGCGCCCGTTAAAGTATCCCCGACAGGTGCCCCTGTGATATCTTTAATCGCACACACTAACCAACCAACTTCACCGCAACTGAGAGAGTCGCGATCAATTTGTTTTGGTGTGAAAATACCAAGACGATCCGCGTTGTACACTTGGCCCGTGCTCATCACCTTAATTTTATCGCCTTTGCGTAACGTACCGTTTTTAATACGGATAAGTGATACAACACCTAAATAATTATCAAACCATGAGTCGATAATAAGCGCCTGTAAAGGTGCCTCTGCGTCACCTTCTGGCGCAGGGATAGATTGCACTAAACGCTCAATAACATCTTGAACGCCAATCCCCGTTTTTGCCGAGCAACGTACCGCATCATGCGCATCAATGCCCACAATATCTTCAATTTCTTCTGCAACGCGTTCAGGATCAGCCGCTGGTAAGTCGATTTTGTTCAACACAGGAACAACTTCAAGATCCATTTCAATCGCTGTATAGCAGTTAGCTAGCGTTTGAGCTTCAACCCCTTGCCCAGCATCAACAACGAGCAGCGCACCTTCACAGGCAGCTAATGAGCGTGATACTTCATAAGAGAAGTCAACGTGGCCTGGGGTATCGATAAAGTTCAATTGATAGGTCTCACCATCGGAGGCCTTATAATCCAGCGTCACACTTTGCGCTTTGATTGTAATTCCGCGTTCACGTTCTAAATCCATAGAGTCTAGAACCTGAGCCGCCATTTCTCTGTCCGTTAAACCACCACAAATCTGAATAATACGGTCAGACAACGTGGATTTACCATGGTCGATGTGAGCAATGATAGAAAAGTTTCTTATGTTATTGATTTTCAAGGTAATATCTTCTTTTAAATTGCCTACAAAATCAGCTCTGCATAAATAGGTATCGCAGAACTAAAATGCTATGATTATCACAAGATTACTAATTAGCTGCATTTTACATAGAAGATCTCTGTAACACAAAGGTTCAATGTAAAACAACTGTAAACTATGCGGGTTTTTGCTAGATAGGAGCGCTGAACTCGCCAAACCGCCTATCAAGCAAGGCGGTTTCACTCAGCAATCAACTTGAACTGACAGTTCGTTGGGGGGTAAGCCTATTTGTAAGATAACTGGTTGAAATGCAGTCTCATCCCGCCAATAAGAGGCGATTTTACGCGCTAAAAAGAAGCCTAAAAAGCCACCAGCGACACCAGAAAGAGCAACCCAGACTTGTTCAAACCCCGCTAATTGTACTAACGCTGCAACCAGAAATAGGCCAATCAACGGGGTTAAATAAACGAGCATAGCAGAGCGCAGCAAACTCCCTTCAGGAATTCCAACCTCCACTTTTTGCCCAACAACTAAAGGTTGCTCAATGTCAACTTCGAGCTGATGTTCGGTATTTGGCCCTATTTTACTCAATGCGTACGAACCACATGCCGCGCGCGCGCTACAGCTACCACACCCAGAAGAAGCCCCATAACGCAATAACGCCCTTCCTTGGTGCCAACGAATAACTGTTGCCCACTCTTTTATCATCATCTACTCCTGAAAACGAATGCTTGCAGCGACTTGCTGTGCCGTTGATAACGGCAGTTCACCTATTATGGTAATCACATTTTGTTTCTGAGTCATTGTATAAATTGTGCGGCGGCCATTTTGGACTGGTTGTTCTAAAGGCAAGCCTTGCTCAGCTTTAGTGACATTAACCGAAAAAGTGAATAAGCCATCACTAAATAATGCGCTCTCTACCTCATCATTTTCGGCAAGTTTACGTTTTGAACGAGAGACTTCTTCAAACCCAGGAGGTAAAAGTCCAACACGCCATTTAAATGACGGACGATTATCCTGAGGGGAGACTAGCAGCGGTGGTAAATTAATCTTACTTAAATTCACCAGAGAGTCATTCACCGTTTTGCTGTCTAGCACTGTTGAAATGACGCGAAACTGTTCTAACGTTTGGTTATTGTTATCTAAGAGATCGACCCGTAATGGCAACTTATTTTCTTCATCAATCAGAAGAACATAATTAAAACGAGAGTTATCTTTAGAAATAATGCGAATGACGAGTGAAGGCTTATCACCGATATGGGTTCGCCCCGCATCGATAAAATTATAGTACGGTTTGATTTTGTCATAATCAGCAAATAATACCGAAGGCAAATTATCGACAATATGCTTCCCATTTAAGCTGAAGGCATCAAAACCGGGTTCAAAATAACTGATCCTTTCCCCTTTTTGCACTATTTCACGCCGCGTAGAATCCATTTGGATCATTTGAGAGACAGGAACATTATTAATGATCCCATGTCGATAACGGACAGGCACGATGCTTCTGGGACTAAAGGACATAAAAGACATTTCGTAGGAAAGATTTTGGGCAGCGCTCCCCATCTCTTTAAAGAGAGCTTCGGCATCTTGTTGAGATGCCGAAGCTTGATTAGATAAAATCAGGCTGCCCGCCAGGCAGATGACGGATAACCACTTATTCATTAGCGCGCTTTAGCTCCAGCGGGTGCTGTAGTAATATCATCATTATCATGATATTGCTGATTAAGCATTGAACGTCTTTCAATTTCATATTGCTGTAGCATTGCATTTACACGCTGATTTTGTTGCTCAACTTGTTGCATTTGTTGCTCGTTACCAAAAAGTTGACCATCAGAGAAATTTAAACTCACAGGTGCGCCTGCTCCAACGGGAACGGTGTTAAACACAGGTTCATCAATCACCGATTCCGTTGAATTACTTTGATTATACTGCTGCACCCCAACGATAACAGCAAGGGATACACATGCTGCAACACCAATTTGGGTGATTTGACTTGCCCATGGACGAATTTTTTGCCAGAACGGCATCGCGCCCCATGTTGCAGGTTCAGGCTGTGACTCAACAACTACCTGAGGATTAATACGCACAACTTCATTCTCTAATGCTGCGGCGACTTTACCCGCTATGTCAAAATTGATGACATCAGGTGTGTCATTACGCAGAGTATCACGAATAAGATGATAGCTCTCCCAACGTTTTTGTAACGTTGAATCACATGAAATGGCATTTAACAGTTCTACATCTAGAACTTCGCCATCCATCATTGCGGAAAGTTTCTCTCTTTGCATGCCCGAATACCTTCAGTTAATTGCATCACAATTACAGTTTAATGCCCTGATTTCGCTATTTTTTGCACGTTATCTTGTGTTCCAAAAAACAATTCAATAAACACAAACATATTAGTGCTGCTGGATCAGTGGCTGTACTTTATTATCAATAGCTTCTCTTGCTCTAAAGATACGCGAACGCACGGTGCCTACAGGACAATCCATGATCTCGGCGATCTCTTCATAGCTTAAACCATCAAGTTCTCTGAGTGTTATTGCCATTTTTAAATCTTCAGGTAACGACTCAATGGTTCGAAAAACTACTTTCTTCAATTCATCAGACAACATTAAGTTCTCTGGGTTCGATATTTCTTTCAAAGCGCTTGCAGTTTCGTAGTTTTCTGCATCGCTTGCTTCAAGATCTGACGCGGGTGGGCGCCTATCTTGAGCGACTAAATAATTTTTAGCCGTGTTTACCGCAATACGATATAGCCAAGTATAAAAAGCACTATCACCGCGAAACGACCCTATCGCACGATAAGCTTTGATAAAAGACTCCTGAGCAACGTCAGGTACATCCGCTTGTGGTACATAACGGGAAACCAAGCTTGCAACTTTGTGCTGGTATTTTACAACCAGTAAGTTGAACGCTTTTTGATCGCCCTTTTGGACTTTTTCGACCAACATCTGGTCCGTTAGTTGCTCGCTCATTACTGGGAAAATCTCCCGCGCTCAGGCTGTAAATTTGTTAACTTGATCATGTCTCCCTTCCTAAAGCAAGCGTTACTTTGAGTAGTAAAAACAAGTGAAGTTCAATTTAATACATAAAAATAGTAAAAAATTGACAAAAAACCGTGTGACTACCGATAGAGGATCTAAGTGATCCTAATTAATTTATCGCTAATTTATACATTATTCTACGTATCACACCGCTTTATTTACCCTAAGTACCAAACCTGACTCAACCCCCTAGTAGATATACAAGGCTGAACGCTATTTCACAAATAGCATTGCCAAGCCTGATAGGCTAACATGAAACTTCCAATAGATACTATACTGTGACTGCTCTCTGCCGTAAACGGCTAGGCCTGCCACTTCTTAGGGCGCAACCGTCTGTATAACGGGTTTTATGCTGCCCCTTATGGGTAGAAACGACGAGTATATACAACATGCAAACACTTATGAACGATCCCACACAGCATTACACTGATATTCTGATTATTGGCAGCGGTGTCGCTGGGCTTTCCGCCGCTTTACGACTTGCTCCTTTTCATAAAGTTACTCTCCTAAGTAAAAGCACACTCAATGAAGGGGCTTCTTATTACGCACAAGGTGGAATTGCAGCCGTTTTCGATAATACCGACAGCATTGAATCCCATGTAGAAGATACTTTAATTGCAGGCGCAGGTATTTGTGAAAGAGAGGCCGTCGAATTTATCGCCTCGAATGCCAAAGAGTGCGTTCAGTGGTTAATTGATCAAGGCGTACTATTTGACACGGAAGTGACTGAAACAGGTGAAACCCAATATCACCTCACTCGCGAAGGTGGACACAGCCATCGCAGGATCCTTCATCATGCAGATGCAACTGGCAAAGAGGTTGAAACGACTCTCGTCAACCTCGCTTTTGCGCATCCGAATATCCATGTTAAAGAGCGCTATAATGCGGTTGATCTCATTCGCTCCGATAAGATCGGATTAGCAGGCGAAAGCCGTATTGTCGGTGCCTATGTTTGGAATCGGCAAAAAGAGCACGTTGAAACGATCCGAGCAAAAATCGTTGTTTTGGCTACAGGCGGCGCCGCAAAAGTCTATCAATACACAACAAATCCCGACATCTCTTCTGGGGATGGCATTGCGATGGCATGGCGTATTGGATGTAGTGTCGCTAACTTAGAATTCAATCAATTTCATCCAACCTGCCTCTTTCATCCGCAAGCTCGCAATTTTCTATTAACGGAAGCGTTACGTGGTGAAGGAGCCTATTTGAAACGCCCTGATGGAAGCCGTTTCATGCCCGACTATGATCCACGCTGTGAATTAGCGCCGAGAGACATTGTTGCGAGAGCGATCGATCATGAAATGAAACGCTTAGGTGCTGATTGCATGTACCTTGATATTAGCCATAAACCCGCTGATTTTATTCAAAGCCACTTTCCTACCATCTATGAAAAACTGATGACACTTGGTTTAGATCTGACGAAAGAGCCGATCCCCATTGTACCCGCAGCCCATTACACATGCGGCGGTGTCAGCGTCGATCAAAACGGTATGACCGATATCCCCAACCTTTATGCCATTGGTGAAGTCAGTTATACAGGGTTACACGGAGCCAACCGCATGGCATCTAACTCGCTGTTAGAGTGCCTCGTTTACGGATGGTCCGCCTCACAGCATATTTGCCATGCGATCATGCAGATCGAGGATATTCCCGTTCTCCCTGAATGGGATGATAGCCGTGTACACAACTCAGATGAGCAAGTTGTTATTCAACATAACTGGCATGAGCTACGCCTATTTATGTGGGATTATATGGGGATCGTACGAACCACTAAGCGTTTAGAACGCGCCTTGCGACGCATCCATTTGTTACAGCAAGAAATTCACGACTATTATGCCAATTTCCGTATTTCTAATAACTTACTTGAACTGAGAAACCTCGTCCAAGTGGCTGAACTGATGGTTCGCTGCGCTTTAGAGCGTAAAGAGAGCCGCGGGCTACACTATACGTTAGACTACCCTGATCTGCTGGAGCATTCAGGCCCCACCGTACTCAAACCGTAATCTCATACCTAGCCAACCCTCGGGTTGGCTATTAATATTTCAAATAAAAATCCCGAATAAGCCGCTGAAAGTCTTCAGTATAGATGTTATTGTCTGCTTCTTTTAACACTAACGTTGAAATTTCTGGCTCAACTAATTCCCGCTTTAATCCCAACAACATACGGTGAAATGGCGTCGTTGCTTTATCTCGAATATTAACGCGATAAGCAGTAAACCAGCCATTACGATGCGCCATAAGCTCAACTTTTTCACCGACATCATAGGGTAATACAAGGCAAAATAGGCCATCTGTGGTTAAACAATCCATCGCACTATCTAATAATGCCTGATGGGTTAACGTCGCGGTATAGCGAGCTTGCTCTCGTTGTTCACTACTGCATGATACTGATGGCTCAAAATAAGGTGGATTACTGACAATCAAATCATACGCTTTTTGCCTTGATACACTAAACTGCGTTATATCTTGCTCAAAAATCTGTAGCCTCTCTCCCCACTTTGACTCAGCGAAATTCTCCTGTGCCTGTTGAGCCGCTGCTTTATCTAGTTCAACAGCATCAACGGTCATTTGCTGATTGCGTTGTGCGAGCATTAGCGCAATGAGTCCACTGCCGCTCCCTATATCTAACGCCTTTTTAGCCTGCTGAACAGGTGCCCATGCGCCAAGTAATACTCCATCGGTTCCGACTTTCATAGCGCAACGGTCATGACCAACAAAAAACTGCTTAAAGGTAAAACCACCTTTGCGATAGCTTTTTTTCACGTTATTCAACCACTCTAAATCGTATATTAATCAATCAAACTTTCATTATGTGACAATTTAAGAATGCAAATTTTACACTTTTTCTACAAAATAATTCTCACATTATGAGAATATTATTTGAGCATCAAAATTTTTACTGCTAAGTTCGAAAAAAAGGGGATACCATGAACAGTATTAACAGGACATTGAATATTTTATCTTACATCACTGCAAGCGCGGCTCCGGTAACTCCGCAAGTGATTTCTAACGCATTAAATATTCCAGTTTCTACTGTTTATCGATTATTAGCCATTCTCATAAATTGGGAATTTGTGACCCATGCAAAACAATATGGCACTTACACTGTTGGTGCGCAGAGTATCAAAACTCAAGAAAAATACTATCACCACAGTTTACTCATGAATTCATCCCAACTAGAACTCCAAGCTCTGAGTAAAAAGACCCAAGAAACGGTCGCTATTATTACATCAAACCTATGTGAAACTATCTGTGTTGACATGATTGAGAGTTCACAAGCCTTACGCTGCTCTTTTGTCATTGGCCGTGGTAATACTCTAATTAAAGGCGCTAGCGCGAAAACCTTGCTCGCCTTTCGAGATGAAGACTACCAATCATTAGTATTTGAAACTCATAAAGAACAGTTACCCACCCCTGAAAGTATAACGCAATTAAAAAATGCACTGATGCAAATCCGCCAGCAAGGATATGGCGTTTCAGCCCCTATTTTTAAAGGAAACGATGTGATTGCCGTCGTCTCTGTGATGGCACCTGAATTTCGTTCAACCCATCGAGTTGACGAGTTTATCTCTGAGACCTGCAAAGCAGCTCATAACATGACTAAACTAATTAATATGGAGTAATTATGGCAGCACCTTTTATCTGGCAAGGCCGTACTGATGGTGATACTGAGGAGCACCTACGTATCCATCAAGTCATGAATAAAAATACCCCTGCACAGTTTGCTTTAATTGGTTTTGCATCTGACGAAGGCGTTAGGCGCAATAAAGGACGGCTCGGTGCCAAAGCAGGACCTGATGCAATCCGTCAGCAGTTAGCTGGCCTTCCGATACATCACCCCTTGTCCATCCGTGATGCCGGCACTGTTCGCTGTGACGATGGCGATTTAGAAGCAGCGCAACGTCGTCTTTCGGATGAACTTGTCGATATTTTATCATCAAATCAGACCCCCATTGTTTTAGGTGGCGGTCATGAAGTGGCTTTTGCCAGCTTTCAAGGACTGTTTGACTTCATCGCTCAAACCCAGCCTACAAAAACAATAGGTATCATTAATTTTGATGCGCATTTTGATTTACGAACGGCACCTGAAGCCACTTCCGGCACACCTTTTTTACAATCGGCACACTTATGCCAGCAGCATCATCGCCCATTTAATTATCTCTGTTTAGGTATTGCTGATCATGGTAATACGAAAGTGTTATTTGATACGGCGGATAAATTAGGTTGCCAATATATTCGTGATAAAGAACTAAATCACAGTCAATTACCTAAGGCCATAGAGCGGCTTCAACAGTTTATTAATAACGTCGATTATTTATATGTAACCGTTGATCTGGATGTCTTTTCTGCCGCAATTGCGCCTGGAGTCAGCGCTCCCGCAGCGAAAGGGATCACTACTGAGATCTTTGATGAACTGTTTTCGGTGATTAAAGCCAGCAACAAAATTGCACTCTTTGATATTGCAGAGTGCAACCCAGAATTCGATATCGATAATCATACTTCAAAATTAGCAGCTTATTTGATTTACCAATTTTTATTCTAATAAACACAATAACGCGACTGATAAATCGCCCGTAGACTCAATTTGTAGCGATATAACAATAACAGTATTTGAAAAAGTACTGACAAAAAATAAAGCGGCAATGATAGATCTCTAGCATGTTCTTCTTTAGTTAATCAGCTAAGTAGAAATAGGCTTTGGGATTTCAAAACTGTCGCTAGGCAGCGTACAAGCAACCTTTAAAGTATCAATAAGGGTGCGGTTAGCCGCTAAAGACGACAAATTGCGAAAGCGGGCACACCGGGAAAATTATATGACATTACAACTAGACACATTATCTACACTCCTGCTTACTGTATTGTGCCTGCTTATGGGCATCCATTTAAAAAAACGTATCGAATGGCTACAACGTTTTTGTATCCCATCCCCAGTAATTGGTGGCTTCTTAGTAAGCCTGATTATTTGGGGGCTAAAATCCTTTAATTTAGCTGAAATCCAATTTGACACGAGTTTGCAAACCTTCTTAATGGTTGCCTTCTTTACCACGATTGGTATTGATGGCAGCTTTCGCATTCTCAAAAACGGCGGTAAGCTCCTGTTTATTTATCTGTTTATTTGCTGGTTTACAGTGATCTTCCAAGATACGTTTGGTGCCGGACTGGCGCATTTATTAGGCATTGACCCAGTCATTGGCGTTATGGCAGGTGGTGTTTCATTAACAGGAGGCCATGGCGGTGCTGCTGCATTTGGTCAAATGGCAGAAGGCTTAGGTGTGCAGTCAGCGACGGTTGCGGCGATTGCAGCGGCAACTTTTGGTTTAATCACCGGTAGCCTACTAGGCGGCCCCATTGCCTCTTTCCTGATTAAAAAATATAAGGTGACCATCCAAGCGGATGAGTCAGTGCAAAGCCCAAAAGTAACAGAGACCATTGCAGGTAAGATTGAGTCCATTGACGCCCATGCCTTTTTGAAAATGCTCGCTTTGGTACTCGGGATCATGGTAATTGGTCAATTCGCATCTGCACAATTTACCAAAGCAACAGGCTTCTCTTTGCCTAGCTATGTCGGTGCCATGATCATTGCGATTATTATTCGTAATATTAATGACCAAGTTAACCTATTTAAAATCAACCAAAAATCTGTTGATTTAATTTCTGAGGTCTCTCTCGGCCTATTCTTAACCATGGCAATGATGTCGCTAAAAATTTGGGAGCTCAAAGACGTTGCCTTACCACTCTTTATTATTCTATTCGCCCAAGTGGTTGTCCTCGTTCTATTGGTTGTATTCGTGATCTTTAAACTTTTAGGCAAAGATTACGATGCCGCTGTTATGTGTGCTGGATTAATGGGGCATGGATTAGGAGCGACACCTAATGCAATGGCAAATATGTCCTCTGTGTGCGAACGCTATAAACATGTCTCAATGAAAGCGTTCATGATCGTTCCGCTAAGTGGTGCTGTTTTAATTGATTTAGTTGGTATCCCTTATCATACTTGGTTAATTAATATCCTCAGCTAACCCCCATCGCGTGCTTTTCACCTCGGAAAAGCACGCTTTCTGGCAATATCACTGCCCGTTGAAACTTAAAACAGGTACACTTTGCTAAAAGATCGATATTTTCTGATGAACAATTTGGCTAACCTGTTTATAATCAGCGCCCCAAATAGAGGTATATCATGACTGCAACCACATTTACTGAACTTGAACTCGATGAAAGCCTGATCAACGCGCTGGCAGACAAAGGCTATGAACGCCCAACTGCAATTCAGGCTGCCGCTATCCCTGCCGCAATGGATGGGCGTGACGTTTTAGGTTCAGCCCCTACTGGTACGGGTAAAACCGCCGCATTTTTGCTGCCAGCCATCCAACACTTACTTGACTTTCCAAGGAAAAAGTCCGGTCCTCCGCGAGTGCTGATATTAACACCAACGCGTGAGCTAGCCATGCAGGTTGCAGACCAAGCAAAAGAGTTATGTGCACATAACCATCTCGATATCGCTACGATTACAGGCGGTGTCGCGTATATGAACCATGCTGAAGTTTTTAGCGAAAACCAAGATATTGTTGTCGCGACAACAGGCCGCTTGCTTCAATACATCAAAGAAGAAAATTTTGACTGTCGCGCCGTTGAAATCCTGATCCTTGATGAAGCTGATCGCATGCTCGACATGGGCTTTGCCAATGACATTGAAACAATTGCAGGTGAAACACGCTGGCGTAAACAAACTATGCTGTTCTCTGCTACCCTTGAAGGCGAAGCTATTCGTGATTTTTCTGAACGACTGCTAGAAGATCCTGTTGAAATTGATGCCGAATCGTCACGTCGCGAACGTAAAAAAATACAACAGTTTTACTATCGTGCCGATAATTTAGAACACAAAACAGCCTTGTTGTGCCATCTGCTAAAACAAGAGGATGTGACTAAGTCCATTGTTTTTGTTCGTAAGCGTGAGCGTGTCCGTGAAGTCGTACAATGGTTACGAGATGCAGGTATTGAGTCTTGTTACCTTGAAGGAGAAATGGCTCAAGCGAAACGTAATGAAGCCGTTCGTCGTTTAGTGACAGGGCAAGTCAAAGTACTCGTAGCGACCGATGTTGCATCGCGAGGACTTGACATCGATAATGTCAGTCATGTCTTTAACTTTGACATGTCGCGCACCGCTGATGTGTATCTCCACCGTATTGGTCGTACCGGTCGTGCAGGCCGCAAAGGCACCGCTATTTCACTGATAGAAGCTCATGACTATCCGCTGTTCGGTAAAGTCAGCCGTTATATTGAAGACTCCATTAAAATGCGAGTCATCGATAGTCTACGCCCAAGCACCAAAGCACCTTCAGAATCTATGATGAATAAACCAAAACCATCTAAGAAAGTGCTCGCAAAACGTAAAGAGAAAAAGAAAAAAGAAGAAGAGTCCAAAAAGAAAACCAAAGTTCGTCATCGTGACAAAAAGAACATTGGCAAACGCCGTAAACCAAATTCCTCTTCTACGGCACCAACTCGCGATAACTCTGAATAATGCAACTAACGGGCTACGGCCCGTTTTTTATTGCATCATTATCATCTGCAATTTTTCACGCATTCTTTTTCCTTGCGCAGATAACATATCCACTTTAATCATATGGTTTACTAAAACATCACGGCAATCATACCCCTGATAGTTTTTAATACGCCAATCAGCACCTTGGCTCAGTAAAAACTCAGCAACTGATAATGCATGGCTCCCTAATGCATCATGTAACGATGTGTTACCTAAATCATCTACTGCGTTGATTTCTACCCCTTCAGCTAATAAAACTTCCAGTTGCTCTAACCTTCCTGACTGCGCCGCTAAATGCAAATAAGTTCGATTTTGTGGCAATGACGTTTTTCTGATTTCATCTGTATAAGCAGAACTCAGAAGAATTTTCATAAAGCGAGGGTCAGTCGAACGAACGGCATACCCTAGTAGCTCATTAAAATTCGCTGGTTTATTTCTCATTGAAAGCAAGGTAGAAAATTCAGTCACATTGCCTTGCTTAATACTGTTTTCACAGCTGTTTTGCCAATCTGCCAGAGTGCTGTCATGACTCAATGCAAAATTGCAGCTAAATTCTTCTAACTGTGTATTAAAATCATCATTAACCATCGCCTGTTTATTTACCCACGGTGTAAAATGACACATCATTTTGAGAATTTTTGGCATCGTATGGGCGATAAAGTTACGTGTTAACAGACGATGAGGGAGCCAATCCCGCCACGTTTTTTCCCCTTTATAGTAATCCAACACAATTTTGTTACCTAAGGCGGGAGGAAATGGCATCACTGACTGCAACAAATCTAACCAATCATAACGAACCACATAAAAGCGAACGAGACCATCCTTTGCCACTTGTTTTGCGGTCTCGTAATCCATACCAATCTGCTTGATAGTATTTGCAGAAACACCAGCAGAGCTAAAAGCGATGCAAGGTGTCTGGCTTGCAAGAGCTGCAAATGTGGCTAATCCGCCGCCTAAAGAGTGACCTATACAAATCATATTCCCTTTAGAGACCCGATGTAGAATGTTGGTTAAATTTACCGCTTGAAAATATTGCGGTTCAAAGTAGCCCAGCCCTTGTCGTAAATCAGCATAGAAATCAACGAGTTCATCAGAACCAGCAAAACTAATAATATACAAATCATTAAAGCGACAAATATTAGCTTCAAAACCTGTTGATTTATCGCGTAGTAAGCTTGGATCAATGCCAATTTCTTTGAGTTGCAGAGCATTAAGGCGCTCAACACCATGCAGATTTTTCCAATCTTTAAGATAGACCCCATAAGCAATTAACCCAATAAGATAATCATGCGATTGAGCATGTGGGCCTAAAAGTTGTTTTGGCGATAGCGTCTGCGTCCATTGATTTTGTTCAGAGCACAGTGCCAATACACCACTTTTTCTCTGATAGATACTAATGCTTTCTTTAATTAACGATATTTCATTTAATGAGTTAGTTTGGATACTCTGATTGATAGAAGACATAGACTCTCCCCATTGAAGATGTGATAAGGGAGATCATTAAAGGCGAAATTTCAGCAGGGAAAAAGAATGTACTTTATTAGAGAAGAATAAAAAAGCCATTGAATTCAATGGCTTTTTGAATTAATTTTAAACTAATACTTCTACCTTGAACAATACAACAATTACAGGCTTTCAGTAAAAGTACGAGTGATCACGTCACGTTGTTGTTCTGGTGTCAGAGAGTTAAAACGCACTGCATAACCAGAAACACGAATTGTTAACTGTGGATATTTTTCAGGGTTTTTCACCGCATCTTCTAAGGTTTCACGGCTTAAAACGTTGACATTCAGGTGTTGACCACCTTCAACACGGACTGTTGGCTTAACTTCTAAAGGTACTTCACGGTACTCAAAAGCACCTAACTCATCCTTAGCAACAATTTGTCCTTCGTTATAATCTGCTTTTGCACAAACACAACGCGCTTCATTTTTCTCTTCATCAAGTAACCAAAAAGAGTTCAATAGCGCTGCATTGTCAGTTTTAGTAATTTGAATACCAGTAATCATGTCGACCTCCACGTTCGGGTAGGATTGGGATCAATCCACTCATTTGACTGCCAATAAAATATTTGGTCTAACCAATGTTTCTACACACTATATACCAGCTAGAACCCTCAGCTTCTTTGATATTTATCAACAATTTCAAGGGGTAATTAACCGTTATTCACCCAACACTATGTTTTAAATCAATTTTTATTATTTATAAAAATCAATTTTTTTAGTTATTTTTAAAAAAATTTTTAATCAAATAGACAAAAGCTCGCCTTTATCTCTTGGGCCTTAAACTGTAAGCTTATAGACATAATTTGTTTGTTATAGGAATTTTCATGTCAAACACACCTACTTGGCACGACGTCATTGGCTCAGAAAAAACACAGGCTTATTTTAAAGACACGCTTGCCTATGTGGCGAACGAACGTCAAAAAGGAAAAATTATTTATCCCCCACAGCAAGATGTGTTTAACGCCTTTAGATATACCGAGCTTGCCGATGTTAAAGTCGTCATTTTGGGTCAAGATCCTTATCATGGTCCGGGTCAAGCCCATGGCTTATCTTTCTCAGTTCTTCCGGGAATTAAGCCCCCTCCCTCATTGGTCAATATGTACAAAGAGTTAGAAAACGACATCTCAGGGTTTAAACGCCCCAATCATGGCTATCTGCTGAGTTGGGCGCAACAAGGGGTGCTCTTGTTAAATACAGTATTAACCGTAGAGCAAGGCAATGCGCACTCTCATGCCCATTTAGGGTGGGAAACTTTTACAGATAAAGTGATTGCTGCCATTAATGAACATAGAGAAGGCGTTGTTTTCTTGTTGTGGGGTTCACATGCCCAAAAGAAAGGCCGTATCATTGATACTAAGCGCCATCATGTACTAAAAGCCCCTCACCCATCGCCGTTGTCAGCTCACCGGGGTTTTTTAGGTTGTGGGCACTTCTCACAAACGAATCAACTATTGCAGCAGCAAGGGCTTGAAGCCATCGATTGGACGCCTGTTATCGAAGCTTAACTTTTTTGAGTGACAAAAAAACCGGGTCGCTATTGCTCACCCGGTTTCAATTTAGTTATGCGTTAATTACTTAGAAACGATAACCATTGCAGGTCTTAATAAGCGACCGTTTAAAAGATAACCTTTTTGCATCACATCAATCACTTGGTTTGGTTGATGGTCAGGCGATTCAACCATTGTCATTGCCTGATGGACTTCAGGGTTAAAGGCCACATTGGACTCACCAACGACTTCAATACCAAATTTCCCGACAGCACTTAAAAAGGTTTTAAGAGTTAAATCTAAGCCTTCTAACATTGCTTTTGATGTTTCGCTTTCATGATCAGCGGCATCAATAGCACGTTCTAAGTTATCAATCACGGGTAACAACTCATTTGAAAACTTTTCAAGCGCAAATTTATGCGCTTTTTCAATATCTTGCTCCGTACGACGACGGATATTTTCAATTTCAGCATGTGCACGTAGCATCGCTTCGCGCTCCACTTTTTGTGACGCTGCGAGTTGTTCTTCAAGCTCAGCAATACGCGCTGCTAACGCTTGTACTTCTGCCTGTGGATCCGCCTGCTGCGCTTCTTGCTCTTGCTCTAACTCCGACTTTTGCTCTTCATTTAGCTCAGGGGCTTGCTCATCATGCATGTTTTGTTCTTTACTACTCATGAATTTCTCCGCGTATTTAGCATTAATCCCATTTATTAGAGTATTATGGGGATATAAAACAGGGATTCAAGGGACGTCACGCAATGAGAGGCCAAAAAATTATGCGTAAGGGTAATAACACGCAAAAAACAAATTTTCGAACTATCGGTATTGTGGGGCATCCACGTCATCCCGAAGCTTTAGCGACCCATGAATTAATCTATAATTGGCTATTATCTAAAAATTATCATGCCATTATTGATAAACAAGTGGCCAAAGATTTAAAACTACAAAATGCGAACACAGGTAACCTTACAGAGATTGGTCAACAGGCTGATTTAGTTATTGTTGTTGGCGGTGACGGCAACATGCTAGGGGCTGCTAGAATTCTATCTCGCTACAATAATAAAGTGATTGGTGTTAACCGCGGGAACCTTGGATTTCTCACTGATCTTGACCCTGATAATGCTTTACAGCAATTATCTCGCGTGTTGGATGGCGAATATCATGAAGAACAACGTTTTTTGCTGGAAGCACAAGTAATAAAACCGAATCAGAAAGCACGAAAAAGTAGCGCAATTAATGAGGTGGTATTACACCCCGGTAAAGTCGCTCATATGATTGAATTCGAAGTGTACATTGATGATCGTTTTGCCTTTTCACAACGCTCTGATGGGTTAATTATCGCCACTCCGACAGGCTCGACAGCCTATTCACTCTCTGCTGGAGGGCCAATTCTCACACCAAATCTTGATGCAATTGTACTCGTCCCTATGTTCCCACATACGCTCTCTTCACGCCCATTAGTGATCAGCAGTGATAGTCGTATTCGCCTGAAATTTTTACGCAGTAATATTGATTATGAAGTAAGCTGTGATAGCCAAATCATGCTTCCTATACAAGATGGTGAAGAAGTCGTCATACTGCGTAGTAATAAAAGTTTAAATCTTATTCACCCAAAAGATTATAACTATTTCAATACGTTAAGCTCAAAATTAGGCTGGGCCAAAAAAACTTTCTAATTTTTTTCATCTGCCTCTTTACTGTATAAAAAAACAGGATACACTGTATACAAACACAGGTGTGTATTTTCACAGGAGAGCGCAGATGCTTACCCAACTTACCATTAATAATTTTGCTATCGTTCGTGATCTGGAAATCGATTTTCGTAGCGGTATGACCACAATTACAGGTGAAACTGGTGCAGGTAAATCTATCGCTATTGATGCACTTGGTCTCTGCTTAGGTAGCCGCGGCGATGCCAATATGGTACGTCCCGGCGCACAACGCGCTGACTTATGTGCACGCTTCTCCTTAGTGGATGCAGATATGGCTGCCAAGTGGCTCATTGAACATGAACTTGATAATCAAAGTGAATGTCTTTTACGGCGTACCATTACGTTAGATGGCCGTTCACGTGGTTTTATTAATGGTACAGCGGTGCCACTTTCACAGCTTCGTGAACTGGGCGCTCTGCTTATCCAAATCCATGGGCAACACGCACATCAGCTTTTACTCGATAATAACCATCAGAAATCACTGCTGGATGCCTACGCCAATCAACAAGAGCGTCTCTTACAAATGAAACACGCATGGCAAAAGTGGCATGATTCATGCCAACAGCTCGCCATGTTTCAAAAACAGATGCAAGAGCGTGAGTCGCGTCAACAGTTGCTTGATTATCATTTAAAAGAATTAGCTGAGTTTTCACCTGTTCAAGGTGAATTTGAAAGTATTGAGCAGGAATATAAGCAACTCGCTAATTACGGGCAGTTTTTAACGCTTGGGCAAAATGCCATGCAAATTATGTCCGAGAGTGATGATGCTAATATTTTGAGTTTACTCAACAGCGCCAAGCATGAATTAGCCGAGCTAGCATCCCTTGATACAAAATTTTCTAGTCTACTCGATATGCTAGAAGAAGCATCTATTCAAGTCAGCGAGGCAAGCGATGAGTTAAGGCATTATTGTGATCAGTATGAATTGGATCCTAATCGCTTGTATGAACTTGAACAGCGTATATCAAAACAAATTAGCCTTGCTCGTAAACATCATATTATGCCAGAGGCATTACCTGAGCTTTATCAGCAGTTATTAGACGAACAAGAAAAAATAGCCAACCAAAATGAAGATTGTGAAATGCTAAGTGAGCAAGTTCACCAAGATCATCAACATGCGATGGCTTGTGCCCAAGATCTGCACCAAATCCGTTTAGAGTATGCTCAAGAACTGAGCCAACTGATTACTAATAGTATGCATCAACTTTCTATGCCTCATGGTCGGTTTACTATTGATGTTAAGTTTACCCCTGAGCATCTACAGCCAGATGGGGCAAGCAAGGTGGAGTTCAATGTCACAACAAACCCAGGGCAACCACATCAAGCACTTGCTAAAGTTGCTTCTGGAGGTGAATTATCACGTATCGCATTGGCTATTCAGGTGATCACAGCGAAAAAAATGGATACACCAGCACTGATTTTTGATGAGGTCGATGTCGGTATTAGCGGCCCAACGGCTGCTATTGTTGGGCGATTACTCCGTGAATTAGGTGAATCAACCCAAGTCATGTGTGTAACACATCTACCCCAAGTTGCAGGCTGTGGGCACCATCATTTTTATGTCAGTAAAGAAACGAACGGCATAGAAACCGAAACACATATGCAATTACTTGATAAAAAATCACGTTTACAAGAACTTGCACGTTTATTAGCAGGCAGTGAAGTGACCAAAAACACATTGGCAAATGCAAAAGAGTTACTTGCCGCATAAATTTTGACAACTTTTTTGCACTCCTATGGTCTTAGAGTCAATACGGAAGGTTTTAAAATGTATCAATGTCGATTATCATTGATGTTCTGACTCCAAAAGGAATGAGATATCCATGCGTTATAAACTGTTAACTGCTGCTGCACTATCACTCGCATTAATGTCATCAGGTTGTTCAATGATGGAGCGTCTGGTCTATCACCCTGACATTAACCAAGGTAATTACCTGACAGCGAAAGATGTTGCTAAGATACAAAAAGGAATGACTCAGCAACAGGTCGCGTATACTTTGGGCACACCAATGTTAACCGACCCGTTTGGTACTCAAACTTGGTATTATGTTTTCCGCCAAGAGCTTGGTCATGATCCCGTTAAGCAACAAACTTTGACTCTTAGCTTTGACCGTAATGGTATCCTGACTGATATCAAAAATGAGAAGGATCTTTCAGAGCAGGAATCTATGGAAGCAAAAGAAATTGAAAATGCACAGCCAGTATCTGCTGAGCCTGCTTCTAGCAACACTGAAGCTAGTGAACCTGTTTCAGAGCAGCCACAAACCGCAGCTCCCGCGACTAAAAAGATGCTAAGCAAATAAGCTTGTTAACTGATATTCGTTATCCACTTATTTGTTAATTAGCCTTACAATAGCTACCTGTCATCAATATAAAACAGGTAGTTATTGCTGCTTTAGGCTATCTAAAGAATTCTCAAACCTAGCACTAAATTGCGCTGCGATGAATACAATTAGCCACTTAGCCATTCAAAGTACGCACTATCAAAACCAAAAACTCTCAATTTGTTCAATAAAAGCTATTTTTACTGCTGCACTCTATTTGACTGGCATCATGAGTATCGCGTATTACATTAATACCGTTTAATCCATCAAGGCACTCATCAACAGGTAATAAAAATTCTCAACTTAATGCAATAGTAAGAGTCTCCCCCCTATCCTCTATTACACTAACGCCATTGTCTCTAGTGCTAAGCTCTATTTCATTGGCGTTATTTCGCCAGTGTTCTTCTCATTACCAACAGCGCTTTTCATAGAATGCTGTCAATATACTGCGCTTTTGTACTGGCATAATATATGCACCCAGACATGATAATAGCAAAATTCTTTCATTTGGTTGAAAAGATACTGATTAAGCCGTAATACTACCTACCCGATTAAACCATCCAAAAGCGGTCAATAAAAAACCGAGCAAGTACTCGGTTTAATCACAAAAAAAGAGAGTTATTTTTTACTATCTTTAGATTTTTCAGCCCGTTTACGGCGTAACTCTTTAGGATCAGCAATAAGAGGCCGATAAATTTCCACTCGGTCACCCTCATTCAACTTATCACTCAGTTTTGCAGGGCGACTATAAATACCCACCTTATTTTTTTTAAGGTCAATATCCGCCCGTAATGCAAGGATACCAGATGCCATTATTGCATCTTCAACTGTAGCACCTTCCATAACCTTAACTGGTAATAGATATTGCTTCTCCGGCAAAGCATAAGTGACTTCAACATTTAGCTCAGACACTATAGATATCCTTCGCTCTCAACGTAAAAGCTTGTACCATGTTATTCGCAAGTTCTTTAAAGATTTTGCCAAATGCAAGTTCAATCAGCTTATTAGTAAACTCAAAATCAAGATGGAATTCTATCTTACAAGCATCTGGGCTTAGAGGTATAAAGCGCCATCCTCCCGTCAGTTTACTAAAAGGCCCTTCAACCAATTGCATATGGATACCCTTGTTATCCTCTAACACATTTTTGGTTACAAAGGTCTTACTGATACCTGCTTTTGAAACCTCAACAGAAGCGGTCATTTCGTCATCACTATGACTAATCACCCGACTACCTACACATCCAGGCAAGAAGCTTGGATATGCAATGACATCATTAACAAGTTTATACATTTGTTCCGCGCTAAATGGGACTAACGCAGAGCGACTAATCTGTGGCATATCAATTCCTATCCCCAAAAACTGCCCATATAATACCACTATTGATTGGTTAAACAAAAAACAAAACGGATTAAGCACAATAATTGCACAATCGGCACATTTTTAAACACGGAAAGATTTATTTCACTTCAGCTTACAGTATAATGAACAAACTATGACAAAGAAAAAAGCTTATAAACCTGGTTCGGCAACTATTGCCCTAAACAAACGTGCTCGCCACGAGTATTCTATCGAAGATGAATTCGAGGCTGGCTTGTCCCTACAAGGTTGGGAAGTAAAATCGCTCCGTGCTGGTAAAGCGAACATTGGTGATAGCTATGTCCTGCTTAGGGATGGTGAAGCCTATTTATTTGGTGCGAATATCACACCTTTAAATGTTGCATCCTCTCACGTAGTTTGTGACCCAACACGCAGCAGAAAGTTGTTACTGAACCAACGAGAATTAGACACCCTTTATGGTCGCGTAAACCGTGAAGGTTATACTGTCGTTGCTCTTTCTTTATATTGGAAAAATGCTTGGTGCAAAGTCAAAATTGGCGTTGCAAAAGGTAAAAAAGCACACGACAAACGTTCTGATATTAAAGAACGCGAATGGAAACTAGATAAAGCACGTATAATGAAACATTCTAATCGCTAAGTTCTAGCTTTTTAGAGTATTTTTCTGTTATACTGCACTTAACAACTTGGGGCTGATTCTGGATTCGACGGGATTTGCGAAACCCAAGGTGCATGCCGAGGGGCGGTTGGCCTCGATAAAAGCCGCAAAAAAATAGTCGCAAACGACGAAAACTACGCACTAGCAGCTTAATAACCTGCATAGAGCCCTCTCTCCCTAGCCTCCGCTCTTAGGACGGGGATCAAGAGAGGTCAAACCCAAAAGAGATCGCGTGGATGCCTTGCCTGGGGTTGAAGCGTTAAATTTAATCAGGATAGTTTGTTGGTGGCGTGTCTGTCCGCAGCTGGCAAATGAATTTAAAGACTAGACTAAGCATGTAGTACCGAGGATGTAGAAATTTCGGACGCGGGTTCAACTCCCGCCAGCTCCACCAAATATAGTATCATTGATGTTCAGTGATGATTAAAAAAGCCTTCAATTTCATAGTTGAAGGCTTTTTTTATATGTATTAATGGTTAGTTATGCTCAGTGACAAGCAAAATTTTTAGTTATATCATTAGTTATATCCCTTATGTATAACTAAAAGGCGTATAACTATATGGCGCGTACAACAGTTCCACTCAGTGATACCAAGCTTAAATCAGCAAAACCCAAAGATAAAGATTATACGCTGCAAGATGGAAATGGCTTATATCTGCTAATCAAAACAACTGGCTCAAAAATATGGCGCTTTAACTACTACCGCCCTATAACCAAAAAACGAGCACTTATTAGCTTTGGTAGCTATCCTACAGTTAGTCTTTTAGATGCTAGGCTTAAACGTGAAAATGCGCGAGAGCTTCTAGCTAAAAATATAGACCCACAAGAACACAAAAAAGCTGAAGAACAACGCCTGTTTGAAGAAAAAAATAATACCTTTGAAAAAATAGCTCAACAGTGGTTCGAAATCAAAAGTAAATCTAGTTTACAAGAATCAACCTTGAAAGATATTTGGCGTTCTCTTGAGCTACATGTCCTCCCTCATGTTGGTGATATAGCAATAGCTGATTTAAAAGCCCGCCACTTTATTAGCGCATTAGAACCTTTAAAAGCACAAGGCAAACTAGAATCAGTTAAACGAGTAGCGCAACGCATTAATGAAGTGATGTTTTATGCTGTGAATGTGGGCTATCTTGATGCTAATCCTGCTGCAAAAATTACCGCCGCTTTTGAAAACCCAGTTGTAAAAAACTTACCTGCATTAAAACCTGATCAGCTTCCTGAATTGATGGCTGCAATCCAAGGAGTCAACATTGAGCGACAAACTTATTGTTTACTGCAATGGCAATTATTAACTATGACTCGCCCAGCCGAAGCAGCCGAAGCGGCATGGTGTGAGATCGATCTCGATAATAAGCTTTGGACTATCCCACCAGCAAGAATGAAGATGAAAAGAGAACATATCATTCCTCTCTCTCCTCAAGCATTGGCAATATTAGAAACTATGAAACCTATAAGCGGTCATAGGGAACACATTTTTCCCAGTATGAAATCACCACACACTAAACCAATGAATAGCCAAACAGTTAATGCGGCTATCAAGCGTGTTGGCTTTGCAGGTCGCCTTGTAGCACATGGATTCCGTTCAATTGCATCAACTGCATTAAATGAGCATGGATTTCAACCTGATGTGATTGAAGCAGCTTTAGCCCATATAGATAGCAATGAGGTAAGACGTGCTTATAACAGAGCTATTTATCTTGAACAAAGGCGTGAAATGATGGATTGGTGGGGAGAGTTTGTTAATAAGGCAATCAATAAACGTTAGTGCACAATTAAATTTAATTGTCTGTTTTGTGCCAAAGGCGGACGTTGCTATGACTTTTCTTTTCGCCTGAAAATACTCATAATATAATCAATTCCTGGTAGATATTTAGCTACACTTATCAGAATATACAACTTGGCTAGACCTTATCTACAGAGCATTGATGAACAAAGAGTATCACTTCTCAGCTGTTTACTTTTTTCGACATAACCATTGTGACGATTGATGCTGACAATGCAACTATCACGCCGAGTGAGATAAAGGTCGCTGTTAATCCAATAAAATGGGCTGCATAACCTATTAAGGCTGGCCCCAAAAATCCGCGTCCAGATAGTTTGAACATTGCAGCCGCTAGGATTGTGAATCTTGAAAGCGAAGAGCTTAAGGAAGAGAATCGGAGGTACAAACAACAGTTTGTGATCTGGCAATACAATGCATACAAACATGGAATGAAAGAGCATCAGCTTAATGCACCGTTGACAAAGATTGACCGTGAGCGTTCTGATGGAGAAAAAAGATAGTTATTGGCTTAGATAGCGAGGGGCACTAATCAACGGGGAGCAGTCATCTATGGACTGATGGAACTAGACCCCTTATTATTGCTCCTAGCTCACAGATAAGTTATCTGGATATAGAGTATTTTAAGGTTTCAATTGGGGCAGTGACTATGTCGTTATATGGTCATTGTAATACATAATAAAAAACCGTGGCGATTTACATGGTCCAAACCTAACTAGAGATTGTTATATGAGCCTAGACTTTGGCAAGCTGAATGCAGGTATCGGTGCAAAGCAAACTGATCCGAGAAAAATCTTTACTACTCTCAAGAGAGACGCCCGTTTCAAGCGTCCTCTGGATGAACAGGCTGACGTACTAGACGCTTGGTATGCACGGAGGGAAGCCAAAGATTTGACGCTTAAGATGAATACTGGCGGCGGCAAGACTGTAGTGGGCTTGCTGTGCTTGCAGAGTTCGCTTAACGAAAACATCAAGCCCGCAGTATACATCACGCCCGATAGCTTCCTTGTCAATCAGGTACTACATGAGGCGAAGGAGCTTGGCATTCCCGCTACAGATGACGAGAAGGATCCCGACTTCCTTGCAGGTCGAGCCATCCTTGTTGCCAACGTGTGGAAGCTCTTCAACGCAAGATCTATTTTTGGGGTCGGACAAAAGAAGATTCCGATAGGTTGTGTTGTTGTTGACGATGCGCATGCATGCCTTGGCGTGGTTCACGATCAGTTCTCGATTAAGGCCAATGTTGGCACACCTGTATATGACGGTCTACTCAAGCTCTTTAAGAGCGATCTGGAAAATCAGTCACCGGCCGGTCTGCTCGATGTGCAGGCCCTAGACCCTAGTATCGTTATGGAGGTGCCCTATTGGGCTTGGCAATATCATCAAAGGCAAGTTATCGAGCTGTTGCATACCCAACGAGCTTCCGCAGAGTTGGAGTGGAGTTGGCCCTTGCTGCGCGATTGTATCCCGCTTTGCACCTGCCTGTTCGGCGGTGGCAAACTAGAAATCTCTCCACATTTCATCCCAATCGATTGTATTCCGTCCTTCGACACTGCACAGCGGCGGATCTATATGACGGCAACCTTAGCGGATGATACAATCCTTGTGAGCCATTTTGGGGCCTTGGCAGATGAGGTAGTTAAGCCGATTCGACCTAAAGGAGGTGGAGACATTGGAGATCGCATGATTCTTGCTCCACAAGAGATCAATCCGGATTTCAAGATGGAGGAGATCCGCGAACTTGTATCAACGATCGCAGAGAACCTGAACGTCGTTGTTATCGTACCCTCTAAAGAGCGTGCAAAATTCTGGAAAGATGTCGCGCATCAAACTCTTGACAAAGACAACATTCAAGCAGGTATACAGCATCTTAAGGACGGTATTCTGGGTTTAACCGTACTGATCAATAAATACGACGGAATCGACTTGCCAGGAAAGGCCTGTGAATTGCTCGTCATTGACGGCTTGCCGGAGGTTTACGGGCTCGGCGAACGGCGCGAAATGTTACTGTTGGATGGAACCAGACGCCAGCTTGTGCGTCAAGTTCAGAGAATCGAGCAGGGAATGGGCCGTGGTGTACGGTCCAGTGACGATCATTGTGTCGTACTATTGCTTGGCGGCAGGCTGACGCAACGACTTCATCAACCCGAGGCCGAAACGATGTTTTCTTCTGCTACTCGCGCTCAGATTTATCTCGGAAAAAGTGTTGCGGAGCAGTTGCGTGGGCAATCGCTCGAGAAGCTTGAAGAAATTATGGACCTATGTCTGTCCCAAAACGACAACTGGGTGCAGGCTGGCCGTAATGCGGTTGTAAACGCGCCCCCTATCGAAGAGGGACGCATTGACGCTAATCAGGTGTTGTTGCGGGAGGCCTTCGATGCGGCACGTGTGTCGCGATATGATATTGCCCAGAATAAGGCTCAGACAGCGGTGAACGCAACGAGTGAGCGTCAGATTAAAGGCTACTTGAAACAACAGTTAGCAACGTACACTAATTTTACTGACCCTTCACAGGCGCAGGAGCTGCAACTGGCTGCTCTCAGCAACAATCATCGGCTTCTTAAGCCATTGGCAGGAACTACTTATCACCGTCTTAGCGCCCCAGCCAGCGGACAAGCAGCCGCAGCCGTTAACTTCATGACGCGCTTTCTCGAAGGTAACGACCTCATTATATGGGTAAACGGGTTGCTAGATGATCTACAGTGGGGAGAGGAAGGGGCAAAGCGGTTTGAGGCTGCTATGAAGGAGCTAGGAGTGTTTCTCGGTTTCGGGTCAGAAAGGCCAGAAGATCTAGTAGGTCGAGGACCAGATAATCTCTGGGCTCTCGGTAACTCACGGTATTTCGTGATCGAATGCAAAAGCGGAGCTGTACTGGCCGAACGCGTTTCCAAACATGACACGAACCAATTAAATGGGTCCATCGTCTGGTTTGATGAAAAGTATGGCCACACCTGTACAAGGACGCCCATCTTGGTACATCCCAAGACCATATTTGAACATGCTGCATCACCTCATTCCGATATCCGAATTGTCAACGAACAAGGACTCACTAGGATGCACAAGGCGATTAAAGCATATTCGATCTCCTTGGTTAGTAATGGCTGTTATAATGACGCGCAAGCGGTGCATAAACAACTTAAACATTACCAACTTTCTGCGGAAGATATTGAAGCGTTGTGCACGGTCGCACAAGGAGCCAAGTGACGTATATCACTTTGGCTCGTGATTCGCGGAGTAGGGAGCTGCACGATTAAAGTTCGCTTGAGAGCAACCAGCATCTTGCCCCGACAGATAAAATTGCATACAACTTGATTTAGTTGTTGGGGCGGAGTTGGTTGTGATGAAAATTTGTTGATGAAGGTTTTAGTCTATTGTGATTTGGACCTTGCCTTGCTGGAAATGTCTACCTACTGGTCAAATTTAAACAATAGATTGGCATGATTATTTCCAGGATCTCTTTTCTCGAGTTAGGTGATCGCCTGAGCGATCACCTTTCATATGACGGCAGTTAAAAATTATTTACAGCCTTTTATCATCATCATCATCATCTTCATCTTCATCATCATCTTCGTAGTAGTAACCCTCACCACCACACTTAGGACAAATTTCAACTTCTTCAATACCTTCCCCGTAACAGGTATGGCACTGTGCGAACGGTTTATCTTCTTTTGGATCATAACCTGAACCATTGCAGTTACTGCATGTAATCACTACGTCACTACCACGCCCATGGCATAATGAACAAAGTACTTCTTTCATGATTTCTCTCACTTTTTTATATGAATGACACAGGATCACCAATGAACCATTTTATGTTTCGGAAGTAGCCTGTATGATTTCCTTAAGAGTTGAAACTCAATAAGAGTAGACATACTAATAATTCCTAATTTGTTTAACGACCCGAATTATTTTTCAATTTATGTATTGTAATTAACGAGGAAATGTGAATGGAAGAGATTGTTTTAAAATCAAGTGAGGCTGAAAATGTGTTGAGGGAATGGTTTGAAGCAGGTATAGCCTATAATCTAATTTTTGGAAGTTTAGATTTTAGAAAACAATCTGGTTTAGTTCACTTAAGAAGACTTCTAGCCAGAATCCCCCTATCTAATAGGCCTTATTACTATGACATCTTAGAAAAAGCATTTGACCCACGTTATGACGCACTACATGTAGTAATGAGGAATCTCAATTTGACTTCACCATTGAACTGTCAGTTTTTTGCATACGTTGATATTCTCACCAAAAATTATCCCAATATGTCACTTGAGTTATTTCTGACCGCAGCTGCAACTACTTATTCAGTTTTAGAGCCAAAAAAAATTGTTCATGCTTATTATAAAGTTCGTACAGAATTAAATAGTATTGAGCGTCATAGACAAGATATTATAATTAAAGATCCGACACTAATTGCGCTGTATAAGATGGTGAATGAACGGCAACTTACGTCAAATTTGGTAAAGGTCGTGTATGGACATCCTCAAAACAACATGGCTCAATTTAGGATTCATGCTTGCGATTTATTCACTAATAAATTAGATAATAGTGAATTTAATCTTGGACAGATCCACGCGCACTTTATAGAAATAGCTCACAAACTTGCTTTAGGTCAAGATCCTTTGAAAGATGTATTGCATCCATTGCTAGATGGAAAGAGGTACACACAGTGGGCGCCAATACTACATGCATTATGTCGTTACTATGAGGATATTACACCTGCAAAGTATTACAAAATATATAGAGAAGAATTTCCAAGAGAATACGATCATGAGTTAGATAGTAAAAAAATTGCTCCTCAGTTTAAAAGATTAAATAGGCGATTATTTTCTCTATACCGATTTATAAAGCCCTATCCCGATGATTTTGCTAAAGTTACACAACCCCTACTAAAGAAAATGGACCCAGCGGTAGTACGGAAAATGGTCATATGTCACATGGTCATGTTTTATTTTTCAGTAATGAAAAATTCTACTTGGTACATTAAAGTGAGGGAGTGCATGACTAAACTGAAAAAGATCTATCCTCAAGACTATCAGTTCAAACTGTTAACTTTTTCTGAGAATGATGGACATATAGACGATCTATTGTTTAATAACTTGAAAGAGCTATTCCACTCAAACCCAGTTGGTCTTTTCCCTTGGATGTTTTTGGGTTCTTTACCAGAGCCGATGGAATTGATGAAGCATTATTTCAGTAATAAAAATAGTGATAATATTGAGTGTATAGCTGAAAGAAATTTGTTCTTCAAAAAACTAAATTTGGCAAGTTCTGTGCTAATGATTCCTATGTTTCTTAATAATTTTGATAGCTCACAGTGGATGAAGCCTAATATAATGGTTCAACTCCCTTCAGGTAATACAAATACTTGTATTTTTTACACGCCCACAAATATTTCAAAAGAAGATAGTTTATATCTGGCAGGAGTTTTTTGTAAAGGCCAGTACCTTCAAGAAACTCTAGAAGAAAATCTCACTATGGAGATAAGCGCACTTGAAGATTTATTGCTCGGAATTTGTTTCCTTTGGTATAACCTCTTTGTAGATAAAACCTCAGTGAGTAAGTTCATAGGTATCCTACAAGCTAATGAAATTAATGAGATTAGCGAAAGGGCTTTAAAAGTAAGGATAAATAAGGCTAAGAATTGGCTTAAGCAATGGCCTAGAATTTCCTTATTCCACGAGAAATTCTGAATGGAAAGTAACTGAAATTCAAGGTTCTCAGAGTATTATATAGCAACTCTGATTTCGATTCATAATTGATGACTTGACCTGCTCATCGTTGATTAGTACACCCCGATGTTAGTAATATCATTATAAGCCACATGAGGACATCCCCATGAAGAAGCATTTTTTCGACGAAGAGATCATTAGTATTCTCCGCGAGGCGAAGCCCTGATATCCGCTGTAAGAACGCCATTTCCGATGCCACGTTTTACACATGGCGTAAGAAGTATGATTGTATGTGTAGTCCCTTCTGTTTTTAGTTCCGCTGCCAGTTTTTGCCTTGCATAAATGATTGGGGGAACATCTCCCAGTGAGCTATGTGGGCGTGCTTCGTTATATCAGTACGCTAGTCTTCTGTCAGAGCACATACTTCGGACAGTGAGCAGAACAAATACATATCTAGTATTTCAGTTCGCAGTGTTTTATTAAACCGTTCAATAAATCCATTTTGCATGGGTTTTCCCGGCTGAATGAAGTCGAAAGTCACTCCGTGATCCCTTCCCCATTCAGTCAGTGTTGCTGCAATAAATCCCGGGCCGGTTGTCACTCCGTATAAAAGCAGGGTAACCTCTCTCTGCACTTAATCGCTCCAGAATACGTACCACACGATGTGCGGGTATATTTAAGTCAACTTCAATTGCCAGCGCTCCCCGGTTAATATCATCCATGACATTGAATAATCTGAACCACCGTCCATCTGTCAGGGCATCACTCATAAAATCAATTGACCAAGTTCATATTAAGCTGAATAGCCAAAGGCTGTGGATGCCTGTCAGGCAGCCATTTTTTATCTTTTCGCAGGAAGTTAAGTTTCAGTAAACGATATACACGGTATACTCGTTTTGCATTTCATTATAATCCTGCTTGTCGTATCAAGGCCAAAGCCATATGCTGGATATTGATGTGCCAGCTTTTGTAATATCTCAACCACCGGTATATCCCACCCGGTGTCAGGGCAATAATGCAACAAGCTTAGACTGATACCCATAATACGGCACCCGCGTCGTTCACTGGCCTGATATTCCGTCATCACGTAACGCACCCGTTCACGCTTTTCAGGTACCGTTAAAGTTTTTTTGCCGAACTACAAATTGACCGGGGTTAGTTCCAGATACTGTACAAGGGTAAGAGATCAGCAGCCAATAGGCAAAGAGTTACTCTGATTCTCTTTTAGACTAATTCCAGAAAGTTAGAATGATTGCGGTGTGCAACAGCCAAGAGATGAAAGTAAAGTTTTTAGCCGTAATAAAGGCTATTTTTTACTAAAAACTTCACATAGTTGATGTGGTTGTCATATAACAATATGAAATTATTATATTTTTTATTTTTTACACTATTAGGTAATTAGAACCATTCTAAACGGGAGTTCGTCTTTTCCCGAAAGAAATACGCGACAGGTAGCACTGGGAAGGCATACAGTAGCACAGTATGCCTATTTGTTATCAGCTCCGACCATTGTAGAGTTTGGCGATTTCCGTTGCAGCTTTCTCTATACCCGGATAAACCGTACTTTCGTTGATGCCGAAGCGGCTGAGCTGCTGCATCAGGCGTTCCTTGTTTCTAATCACCAGTTTTCTGACGTTCAGCGTACTTAGCCCCGTATCTGGCAGGTCCACGCTTTCGCCAAATAAGAGGAACGCTCCAGACTGAGAGGAAATGCGGGCGTTGCTGAGACTACCTTTAACCAGAACAATTTTACTCAGATGTGCCGGATCGATAATGTTTTTGAAATTGGACTTCTCATCACGGAGCAGATGAAGCAAATGCTCGCACTCCTCGGTGGCATTAAATTCCTGAGTCGCCAAGCTGGTATTCAGGTTGCTTTTGATACGTGATGAAAGCCGGGAAAGATTGGCTATACAACTTACGGTATCGGAGTCGAAGAACTTAATTTCACTTTTGGGTGTCGTTAATATAATGACATTGCCATCAATTTCATTTTCATTTTCATCTTCATCTCGTTTGATTTTGGAACACGCGAAATAGAGTGCGATAAGCGGGTTAGTTGAGTCGTCAAGCAGGCGCGTGGGTAAGCCATAATGTTGCATGCGTACAAGCTTATCCACCATATAGCGGTCTTCTCTAAACTCAGCGGGTTGAACTGTCAGCAGCTCGGTAATCATATCCGATTCGTGATGTCGGTAGCGATAGTTACCTTGCGTATTTTTACGGAACAGCGAAGGTTCTAACTGATAGCTGATGTCGGAGTGACCCCGGTAAAACACCTTTTCATTATGATCCTGAGGATGATTCAATATGATTTCCAGATATTGATTGATATCCGAAATTACCTCAAGGTCTTCATTATTGTCAGGTGCTTCAGTTATAACCGAAGCGGAAGCTTCAGGGGCTAACACACTGAGACCTAATATATCGAAAAACTCTTTAACGTCTATATCCTTGACTGCCCAGAAATTTCTGTTCAGCCCAAAGCTGCCCAGCTCCAGCTTTCTGATGTATTCTTTTTCACTGGTTAAGGATTCTTTGCCGATGATACCGGTTAACTCATAGTTAAAAGCCAGAACTTTTTCCCGGTTTATAGTTGTTGCTCTGATGTCACTTATTCTTCTAATGCGGATATTGCTGTAATAACCGCCTGTATTGTCTTCCTCATCAACTTCAAACTCCGGCTCTGTCATAAAAATGACCGGCAGTTCCTGAAGAAACTGATAGGTTTCTGGTCAGGGGGAGCAGTTTATTTCTGAGTGAGTCAGGGGTGGATTCAAAAAGCTGGGAAACCGGAAAAGACGCTTCACCGTTATTATCAGAGAAAAAACTGTGATAATCGAGATTACCAACCACGATAAGATTCAACATGTATGTCATCCTTGCATGAATTACATTGTAATTTCATTATGCCAGAGCTGGTGGATTTTTAAACATTGCGTGACCTGTGCCCCGCTGGTTTACATAGAACGCTGTTAGCAATGTCCGCTCCTCGCTCAGAGCAGACTACTACCCAATTAAATTTGATGCAGTATGACCAATATCACTCAAATAGCCTAAAGCCAATGTAATAAAGGCCTTCCAGAAATAACTAGAAGGCCTTTCATATGATATTTACTAGTTGAACAGTTAACTCACAACATCTACTTTCAAACAATAGCGACGACTTAATTTCACACCATTAACCTTACACTGACGAGTGCTTTTGCCTTGAGCATCAGTAAGCAATTTCCCTTCTGAGACCAACTGATTGATCACTGATTTTTTGTTCCCAATAATATTATTATTAAAAAATGATGGGTTTACTGCTGCATAATATTCTCCCTTGATTTTTAAAACAATAACATCTAAGTTATTTAGCTCGTCCTCGTCGACTAGACTCTTTTTCGGTTTGCAGGGATTTTTCAATGCATCTAGTAGTTTTTGATTTAAAACCATTTTGTTAACAGGGTTTTGATCAATAGCTTTTAGATAACAATGTGTAATACCATCAAAGATTTCCTTCTCAGTAAAAGGGAGAACCTTAGTTTTAATACCTAGGATCCCGCTTGCATATGCTAAGGCAAAACGAGTAGCTATACGCTTTTCTAATCCATTAGAACCTACATCATTCTGCTCTAAGAATTCGGCAATATAATATTTGAGCTTATTAGCAATGTACTCATAGGACTTTTGATTGACCTTTGCCAGTATCTTCTGTACGAATGCATCCCCAGCGGTGCCATAATAGTTATTGCAATTTTCTTTCAAATTTTCTGCATATTCAGCAGATGACGATACACCTTCAGGTAATGAACTAAAAATACCCATATCATTATCACAATCAACAGGAACATCGATGAACCGCGCTATTTCACCATTCTTACGACTCATTAGACCAGAGCTGGCATGTTGGCTTAAAGCTTCTTCTCCATTACTTAAAGCGACTAATTGCCAACTAGCCGAACGTTCTTGATAGGTATGACTTCTTGACTTTCCAGTACCAGAACCAAGCATATACACAAATTTTTGCATTTTTTGGGCGGCTGTTTGACGATTGGAATCTATTAAAATAAGCTCATCAGTCAATAGCAAACCATGATTACGAGACTCAGCTTGCTGCTCAAATGCAGCCTCAGTGATATTCCAATCAAGAATATATGAGGAGTCCCCAAATACAGAAGCTGCTGATTCTAACATTGTACTTTTCCCCGAAGAACTCTCACCGTGAGCATGAAATCCTCCTGATTCTATTTTTGTAAAATAAATGCACATGCCAGCAAAAGCTGAACATAAGCCAAGCATAATATAAGGACTATATTTAGCAGTTTCTGCTACCTTATTCTTCCATTGTTCCAATGTCCCTTTAGCCTGACATGAGTAATTAAATGTTCTAGCATTAGGATTTGGAAATATCTTCAAGTCATTATGTCCACCTAATACCTCTCCTGAGTTTTTAATATAGTAGTACTCATTATCAACATAAAGAAAACCTGGTTTATTACACAGTAAAATTCTTTCATCACAATCACCTAAAATAACATCAAAAACTTCTTTGAAATTCTCATGGATAACTTTAGGTTTAAAACCATTCTCTAATAGAAGGCTTTTAAGTTTATTAGGCACTGCAATTATTGATGCTGGAATTAATAAACAATCATCCTGCTTTTTATTTATATTAAAAAACTTAACTAAACGATAAGATTCTTGCCCTTCATCTTGGTATGATAAAGCAACAAGCTTAATATGTTTCGAACCAAATTTTTTCATTGTCATAAATGACCTCATTGATAATCAAAAAATCACTAAATCACCATTTACAACACCAGTATGTATTAGCATTATACTAATAAAGATAAATTAACCAGTGTTCATTCTAAAAACTAGTAAACTAACTCATCTTCCATATCTACAGGCATACTGGTGCTGTCTAAACAGAGATCTAGAAATTAGTTACTGGAAATTACACTTAAAAAATATGTCACTGAATTTCAGTGTATCTAGCTTAACTAATGAATCAGTAAACATACGATTATTCGATATACGACGTTTACCACTATGCTTGAGCTTTCCCTCCTTATTAGTAAAAAATGCCATTTCGCACCACATGATTTTAGTGGTATAGTTGATAATACCGTCTATATCATTAATTTCATCAACCACCATAGGTCTATTTTTGATGCCTTGACGAGAGTTTAAATTCTTAGATGACTTCATGTAATCTCTAAGAGATTTGATTTTTTCACTTTCATTAGGAATTAATAAATGAAAATGAGGTTGATAATAACTAGAATTAATGCTCTCATATAAGTGGAGATCTAATTCTAGACAGCCAAAAATAAAGTTATTAAAACCAATAGATTTAAGCTTCTTTCTTAATTTGTCCTTTAATAAATTAGGGTTAAAATCTGACAATTTATTTATCGGAACTTTATCTTTATAGAAAATAAGAGTCACAAAGATATGGTTTTTATTTATATAACTCCTGTATTTATTAACCATATAAAATTGTTTAGTCTTAATACATTTAGCACAAGCTAAACTATTACATGGGTAAGCATCCTCACAATTATTAATTTTTTTAGCTAAATTCTTATAAGTTTTATTTTTTGTTTTATTGTAAACAGACTCCAATATTTTAATACGATCATTATTTTCTCTACCTTCTTTAGTACTTCGTCTATTTATACTTCGCCTACTGGCATAGATTTTCATTACATAATTATCCCTAGAAATAATAAAGGTATTATTTCTTTGTTATAGTTATTTAAATTAGTTAAATAGTTTATGCTTACTTATTAGTACGCGACTGTATCCACTCCTGTACCAAGTGAAAATCATAACCTATTCTTCTAATACCTATATGGATACGCGGCGGGAATCCTGCTTTACGTTCGAGATCATAAATTGAATTACGAGTTTTATACCCAAGTAAAGCCATCACTTCGGCCATTGAGATCACCTTTATAGTTGTATGATTCATATTTCCCCCTTTTAAACCAATGAAATACCTTGTTCTAGGAGCTAAGTATATCAGAACGTTTTTACACAGATTAATATGCTGAAATTCAGTCAATCAGAAGAAATCGCTCGCTTAGTACTTTAAACTGCTATAATCTCACTTTAACTGAATCTCAATTGTTAAAACATAAACTTTAAGAAAAAACACATGCCGCCGAAACAAAAAAAATCAGAACATTTAGCTAAAAAAAGAAAAGTAACCATCAACAAAAAAAATATATCACCAGCTATTAGTGAAAAAAACACCAAAACTAGCACTTCGGATAATGATGTAAAAAGTGATGTTTTATCTCACAGAAAAAAATCAGAATTGCGAAAAAAAAAGGGACTTATTAGCACTCATGTACATCTAGGTAGAGACACTTGCGCTAGACTAGCGGCTATATATAAATCTCAATTAGGAGGAGATCTTAATTATCTTGGTAAAAAGGACATAGACAGTTTAGGTGATGTAATTTCTTATTGCATAAATAAAGCTTATAATGATTTGGATCATAATAAACAAAATAGTGAACTAGTGATTATTACTCCAGCAACTAGTTATGAGTCACATAAATTATATGCAATCTACCAGTATGCCAAATACCTTAGCACTGAAAAAAAATTAACTTTTGAAAAAATACTCGCAAGACTAAATTATGAAGGTGTTTCGGTGCCTCTTTGTATAGCAGGGAGAGGTCATAATATACCGAATAGGCAATGGCACCCAAAAGATATTGAAAACTTATTAGATACAGAAATGATTAATAAATATCTAAAAAAATTAAACAATTATGATATGTAAAATTACTTTAAATCAATAAAATAAACAGATTCACTATACAACCGCCGTACCTTGTTACCTCGTAAACCATAACAGGTGCGGCTCACTTTCTCTTGCTGGTGGCTATCAAAGAAATAGAGATATTCACTGTCCATACGTTCCACCAGCGACCAATGCCACTGATCACCCAGAAGAATAAGCCGACGTGACGTTGTATGAGCGCCTAAGAACGCCTGACAAGCAGACAGTATTTTTTGTGTGGTAAGTCCATCTCTGTAACGAAATGGCGTGGTGACGTGTAGAGGGGTTTGTGATGGATATTTTGAGGTTAGGCGCTTAATCAAGTAATCCATTTCAGGAATATCAATACCTTGACTTAAACACTTGTACAGTGACCAATACTCGCTGTATTCACGCAAAAGATAGTTAAATAACGGGCGGGGTTTAATGCGCTCTCCATAGAACCATGTACTCATATTCACCAGACTGTAAATCCCACAGAGGCAATCTAAATCCCCTTGCTTGGACGGTATCAACATCAATTCAAACCTTCTATTGATTGTACTGTACTTAATGGAATCACCAGCGCTGGTATTATTTTTTACTTAATTAGTGGGTTTCCCACTGAATACTGACTTCATAACATTTCATTTTGTGGTATTGAATAAAATTGCGTTGCCACAGTTCAAACAGTGCTCCGCCCTCTTCTTCATCAATATCCCCCATCATAAAATGATAGACATAACCCTGCGACCAACAAATATCGAGTTCCTTTTCAAGCTCAGGATAATAGCCCCCCATATATGAAAAATCTGTCACATAATCAAACTGCCATTGCTCATGCAGCCTCAACAAACGTATTTCGACAGGATGGAAGCCGCCTGTTTCAGCACTATACAATGGGTCTCGAAAATTTATTGTAACCGCTCGAACAGTGGTTAAATCAATCGCTGAGTTAACAACTGAATTGTCCAGTTCATGTAATAACAATTGGCTAAATGCTTGTGCGATAGGCAAGCGCAGCCCTGACTGATGAATAGTCATATAAAGTTACCTTTAAATAAAAAAGTGGAAATAAACTGTTAAGCACAACCCAATCATATATGGGTATAGTGACATGCTAATATTTTACCATAACCATTAGCAAAGTAAAGCTATTTATTGTTTATAATCAGGAAGTTATATACATTTAGCCATCATTGCTATTTTGATATACGTACTGTGATTTTTATTAATGGCGGGGAATATTGATGTGGAAAGTGAATGAAAGAATGGAAGCGTCAAAGGGTAAAATGCCAACCTAATAATAGGCTGGCATAGCAATTAACCGTTGAGTAACGTAACAACAAAACTTTTTTTATCATCCGTGAGCTGCACGGAATAAATTACCGTGACAGAACCTGCTTTTCCCGTTGCTTCGGCAGCACAGAGATAAACGCCTCGTTCTGCATTTTGACGTTGCGTTCGCACATTCTCAAGCTGCTCATACATCGCCCAACCGACATGTTGATTGACCACTTGTAACGCTAATGCTTTTGCACCATCACTATTACAATTAATGGTACTCTCATTACATCCCGTTAAACCAACTATCGCCATTAATATGCTTAATTTCATCCACTGGTTAAGTTTCATTTTCACATTGTCACCTTACAGCAGAAAATTCACGGTTATTCCTGCTAATATATCGAGTGCAATCACAACCAACGCCACGTAATACCAAGCACGACGATTTGGTATTTTCACGATAAAGTAAAAACAGCAAACATCCCAAATGAGACTCAATGCTTCTACTTTATTCAATGTCACCTTTTTAGTAATAAAAAATTCAACGATATTTAAGAATAAAATCGGCAAAAACCAAAATAGCCAAAAGGTTTTTGCTAATCCAAAACCACCGTTGAGCAAACGCTGTTTAAATAAAGCCGGATCATTTAATCCTTTCGCTTCGTTTTCTTCTCGGATTTTTTGCAATTTATTTTTGATAGACATGACTGTTCCTTCAATTAAATGAATTAAGGTTTTTTTCCATGGTGTTGACGCTAGAATGGGTGCAATGCCTTACCGATAGGCAAGGGTAAATATTTAGGCTATTTCAATTACCTTTCATGATTATTAGAGGGTGGCTTATTGATGTAACGACTCGGCCATATTGTTTCAGGAGCCGTACCAATCACATCTGCAATGATCTGTTCAGCTCTTGGGTAAGCTCTCTCTAGCGCATTATTTAACGTCCGAGAAGAAAGCCCATGCTCACGAGATAATTGCGCTAGTGTGACCCCTTTTTTATGCAAAGCCGCCACAATATCCGCACGGTGCCAATCCGCAGAGCTTCCTTTTCGGCACTTTTTTTGAGATGCTACAGGGTTAGACATAGTAATAACTCCACTGTTTAATTCCTCATCTATTAAAAACCAATTAAAGGGAATTATCAATAGATATCTTTATGATTTTAACATCTTTCTAGTGCGGTTATTTTATCCTTTTGATATGTATGGAATTTATAAAAATCATGACTGATAAAAAACAACTAACTGAAATGGATAATGCGCCCAAGCTCTGGTTTACCAGTGGGGAGCTAGCTGCTATAGGAAAAGAAAAAGCTGACGATCCAACACGTTACCCTGAATATAAAGATATGGATATCCCTACCACCGCGAAAGGCGTTAGAGTCCGTCTAGAATCAATCACAGCTCTTCATCCCCACTTTCGCAAGAAGAACCCTAATAAGCGTGGCGACCTCTATCATATTGATGCATTTAAGGTGATCCTAAACACGGATGAAAAAGAGCTCATCAAGCAAAACACGCTATCTCCTGAAAGTGCAGATCTTAACCTTTTACTTGAAATCTACAAATCACTGTCAGTTGAGAAAAGAAAAGCGTTATTAAAAAATGCACTCACCATGAAACAGGAAGAATTAGATTAGTATCTTTTAATATCTTTTGTTATTTTAATAACTGTATTTTCGTCACTGACTCAGAGGCACTATGCAGTTATCTCACCACAACATGCTAGACAGCAGCTATGACCCATTAACGGCTAAAGCTATTGATTATGTCACTCTCATTAACAGAGCCTCACCGAGGCGTTTACAGCGCCATTTTCGGATAGGATTTCACCGTGCTGAGCGCATTATTCATCAACTTGAATATTTGGGTGTGATTACGCCCTTGAATCAGTATGATTATCGTGAAGTGCTGGGATACCCAACTCACTACCAATCTTTTGATGCATCAGCCTTTGCAGCACCTATTGAGATAGCACAGACACCGTTATTCACTGATTCACCACTAGATACGCAATCCCTAGAATACCGTTGCTTGATTCAAGCTATTGTCTGGCAACGTATTGTGGTCTGGGTCGAGGAAATAGAAGTTGAAGGCGGGACAAACAATGTCTTGAAATCTGTTTCACCGTTTGAATACCTGATTGATACCCACAGCGATGACATTTATCAAGATACGCTCCGTAACAACGCCAGTTCTTATCGTTTTCTAGCCACGCTTCGCCCTGAAACCCCATTGGATGTACTACGGCAACATGGACGCATTAGTTATCAACCCTGCTGGAAGCTACCCCGTATAGCACAGGAAGAATGGCAAGGTTTATGGGTGCCGAATGAGGCTGGCTGGGAAAGCCTATCTGAGGAAAATATTCATCAGCAAAGAGGAATTGGTGAGTGGCCTGATTTACCCCATAAAAGCATGAAACCGTTGGTGCATGAGCTGCAAGAGGATGGAGGGGATTATTTGAGGTATCTGATTTATTGGAAAAGCTGGTTTTGACGTATTATTGCGAATCAGTAGTTTTTTCTGTTGTTTCCATTTTTACTATTATTCTTATTTTAAATCATTCGACTTAAGAAACATATATTGTATAATAAATGTTTCTTACATAACATGGTATTATATTAGAATGGCCGTAAGCGAATACAAGTTTGAACGATGGTCTTCAAGAGACAAAAACTCTCGACCTTGGAGTATTTATAAAAAATATAATAATGAACTACTCAAAATGTACCTAACATCGAAGTCATCTAGAATTTATTTATATAAAAAACTTAAAGAAGATCAAGCAGTAAAAACTGACCCACCTGATATTCATTTCGAACACAATTTTAACATAGATCCTGAAAATTATAAATTGAAATTTAAAGATATAGAAAATTGGTATCAGTCATATAACCAATTAGATAATTGGATAAATTTAAGTACACTAACATCTCTTTTATCAAATTTAGAAACCTACATGACCACCATAGTAAAACTAGCTTTAGAGTCAGATATAGGAATCATATATAACTGTTCAAAAAGAATTGATGGTATAGAATTAGTAAAAAATAATGCATCATTAAAAAAAATAAATGAAGTACAAAATAACATTGTGACTTCCTGTGTTAAAGGAACTTGGTTAGATAGAGCAAACAATTTTGTTAATATATTTGGTTCTGCACCTCCTATCCTTAAGAAAAGCATATCAGATTTAGATAAGATGAGAATTTTGCGAAATAATTTTTCTCATGCTTTCGGGCGAGATATCGAAAATTCCAGAATAACTAAAAATACTCAGCCAATACCAATTATTAAATTGGATGATAAAAAACTAATTAAATATTATTTAATAATAAAAAAAACTGCTCGAGCCATAGATAAGCAATTATTGGCTAGCCACATAGGGGAGTTTTCACGATTACTATATTTGCATAGTAATTATTCAAAGATTGAAAGAAAAGAAAATAAACATATATCACTTAGAAAATTGTTTGCTTCAGATGGTGACCCAGTAGGAGGAGAGTTCTGCAAAGGCTTACTAAATTATTATGATAAATTTTAAATGGTTAGGGTGCTAAATATGAAATATGGTTATGTTATAAATAATGAAAAATATATCTTTTACTATGATGAGAGTAATAATATTCGAGTATTCTCAATTAAAAAAAATAACTTTAATGTCGATAATAATCCTCAAAACCCATATTCGCCAATTTTTATACTCGGAGGTATTGTAAAAAAAGAAATTTACAGTGAAAGTGACATATCTCTTGATTTTTTTAAAAAACTATTGTCTCTCCCTGAAAATATTAATGAAGTAAAATTGAAAAATATTGCAAAAGGTGATTTTTTAGAAGTCCTAAATAGTCCGAAAATATTCAAATTCCTAACATGGATGTACAATAGCAATTTTTATCTTCAATACTTTGCTGTAAATACAGTTTACTGGTCATTTGTTGACATCATAGATGATGCAATACATTACTTTATGAATAGTGAAGAAAATTATAATATTGATCGATTTTCTGTAGACCAATATAAAAATGCATTATATTTACTAATAAAAAAAGATAAAAAATCCTTCATAGAATTGATAAAAAAATTTAGTTATCCTAATATTAGTAAAGGTCAGGAGAGTTTTTTTTATCGTGAACTTCATAAGCTAGCAAGAAAAAATAACAATATTAATCTTCCTGTAGAAAAACGAGAAAAAAATGAAATTAACAATAAAATTATTGGATTGACATCATTTTTATCTAAATGCAAAAATATAAATAATGTTGATTTTACGTTTGATGATAAGACTGATATATTGATAGACTCTTTTGCAACTTTTTATATTACTCGCATAAATGGTTTTAAAAATTCAAAACATATTCTTGATAAAGAAAATACTATTGAACCTGAAATAATCAGTATCACTAAACACTCTAATATAGGTAATGATGAAAACCCTTTCTTTGGTATCGATTTTAAATTTGTTGATTCAACAGAAAGTATCGAAATTCAAATATCTGACATCACATCAGGAATCATAAGATTATTGTTTAGCTTCATAGAAGAATCAAACCAAGAGAATATTCAAGCATTTCTAGATAGTGCAACGACCCAACAATTAGATAATTTAAAAATACTCTATAAAAATATTGAGAAATCTTATTCTGAGTGTGAAGGATTTATATTCAGAGTCCAAGTTCCTGATGATGAAATAAAAATGTATAAATTATTTAATTCGTAACTCATAAAAGCATAAGGCATGGATTAATTATTAATTAATGCCTTATGCTTAAAATTATCATCATCATTTATAATTATTAATAACTAATCTTACATATTACAAGATACTACAACCTCAATAATGCTTAACAAAACCCAATTTTTCGATTATTTTTTTTATTTTTTCCTGTTTATGTTTTATAAACAAATCATAATCTATAGCTAACACTAATCTTTTTTTAGCTCTAGTAAGGGCGACATAAATTTTTTTCCATTCTTTATTATAAATTTCAGTTGACTTCAAATCAGTTTGAATTAAATATTTTAACAAATTAGGTGTCAATATAATTACACAAGTATCTGCATCAAGGCCTTTTATAGAATCAATACTTTTAACTTTAAATTGTGCATCATTCTCGCTATATGATCGACAAAAATCATATAATTGAGCAAAGTGAGTTTTCTGTAACTGAATTGAGTGCCTAGAGATAAGCATGTTTATGGCTTTTTTATCTCCATATTTTTGTATATCATTTATAAAATCACTAAAAGCTGCCTTTACAACTAATACTTTATCTTTCTTATGATTAGAATCACGAATCATATCCTCAACATCTCTAGGAAATGAATATTTTGGCTTGGTAGACGTGGAATACTTATCTACTTTTTTATCAATACATACTATTTGATTAGTACTTATATATTGTTCAATTAATATATAATACCGCTCATCTGTTGATTCTAAATACATCAACTCACCAATAACATCCGATAGAGATTCTTGCTGTTGTTTTTCATAACAAAATCGATTCGAAATATTCAATATTTCTTGTGGAACTCTTCTTGTTAAATTATTAATATCATGCATATATACATATTTTTCTAACGATATTCGTTTAACAAACAAATCGAGCTCTTGAGGATATTTTATCGCTTGCTTAGGATCTCCTATCATATAAACATCTATTCCATTACTACCTAATACCTCAAAAAAACGCAGAGCATCACCATCTAAATCTTGAATCTCATCAATAAATATTTTGTCAAAGCAGTTTGTTAAAATATTTAAAAGCCGTCTAACTCTAGATTTTTTTACTTTGGTATTATGTTTACTTATAGTCTCATCAACAATTTGCTTAGATATATTATAGACTTTTTCTGCATGGATAATATTTCTTTCTTTCAATCGCTTTATTTGCCAATTTTTTAATTTAATGTCTGCAGGCAACAGCATAATAGATGCATCATTGTATACATCTCCAAGCGTGAACGATGAAAATGGATACACTATTTCATTTAATAAAAAACTATGTACTGTCTGTATACAAAGATTTGACGGGATAAAACCATATTGCTTGATTATTTCCTGCTCTATTTTTGATGTTGCTGAATTTGTGTATGTTAGTGCAAATATTTTTTTATGGTTATTACATGCTTTAGAATGAGCAATCACTGATTTTGCTAATCCAAATGTTTTGCCTGCACCCGCCCCAGCAATTTGAATTTCAATCATAGTACGGCCTCAATTACCTCAGCTATATGGGCTGGTAATTTTATATCTAACGGTTCCTCTTTTGCTAACATTGCATCACATATATCCAACATTCTCGCAGCTTTGCCACTAATCATATAATCAGATACTTCCGTTATATTACCAGTCATACCAAACAGAGTATTTAGCAGTTCCAAGTTACCATCTGTTTCTACTAAATCAATTTCAAGCGTATAATTCTTTGTTGTCCTAACCGTAACGTTTGCATTACTCAAATCATAAGCATCATGTTTTTCTTTAGCTGTATCTGAATTGTCATAATCACGAATAACGCCAATTTTCTTATTCATATTATCTTTGTTTAAAGCTAGCCATATATCTAGAAAATTAGTATATCCGCGTTGACCTATCGCAATAACTTCGACATCATTGAGTACGTTGGCTTCTTTCGACAAAAATGTGCTAATTAGCATCTCCTCTGTTGTACCTTCTACCAAAATAACTTTGTTTGCAAATAACAGTTTGAGAATGTCAAAATTTGGTCTTTTTCTTAAATAATCAACTAATTTTTCTGGTACTCCAGCTAAATTAATTGCTTTATCTCCTGTGAAAGCCAATACATTTGATATTTGTAATTTATTAATAATAGTGGGATTATGAGTAGAAATAATAGTTTGAACTAATGTACTACTATTACTAGAACTTTTCTCTATAAAATCTCTTACTAAACGCAAGTTATTTACACTGAGGTGAGCCTCTGGCTCTTCAATACAACAAAGATTAAACGTATCACCACATGATTTATAATATGCAAAAAGAATTAGTATATAAATAAGGTTACGTTGCCCTAAACCTTTTTGATATAAAAATTCATTTCCATATCGAAGAGTGATATTTGATAATATATTTTTCAAATTAGGTAGGTTAGGTATACACTCTAGCTTCTCAACAATATCATTGTAATTATCAAAATCTGAATTATTACCAATAATTTTATCAAATGTATCTGTTTTTTCTATTGCGGTAAAAAATTCTGAATAGGCTGTATTGATCTCACTTTTGTCATCTTCACCTAACGTATTCATAAGTAATTTTGTAAAAATACTATTAGACTTCATTGAACTACTTTCAGAAAAATCATCTCTTTCAGCATTTATATTGTGAATACTAACATTTCTTAGATCACTAAAACCAATTACTTTTTCATTATTTACAGAAACAATTTGGTAGTCATATAGTTCTATTGGTAAGATGAACCAATTAACCTCATCAATAGTCTTTCCTACAAGCAGCTTTCGAGTTAGCTCAAGTATATCATTATCATTTTTAGGCTTGAACTCATATCTAATTCTATAACTCTCCTCATCACCATCTGCTACAATCCATTTCGCTAAAAGTGCAGTTTCATAACTATTTTTAGGGTCAGTAAACTCTATTGTCACTAATACTTTAGGGATCTTACTTAACTGCACTCCCTCTGATTCATCATCTATTATTGAAGCAAAAAATTCTAAAATAGAATCTTTATTAAGATCAGAAATGTTTAAACGCTTTTGGTTAAAATCAATTTGATTACCACAAAGGGGTAATGATAACGCAGAGAAAAAATTTGTCTTGCCTGTATCGTTTTCTCCAATAACAATAGTGAGCTTCTGAAGTTGAGCTTCGAAAGAACGGAAATTACGATAGTTACTGATCGATACTTTTTTGATATACATAAAGTTTTCCTTAAAAGGATCCAAAACTATATATCACAACTGTACTACAAATAGCCTCACGAATGTAAGCTTCCTAGCTTTAAAACATAATGGTATGAGTATTTTGTTAGCAACCCATAATGTCTCATCGCTCATACTCACCTATATAGGTATAGGGTTATGTGATAACATATCCCATACTACAACTCTCTTTTTTAATACATTCCATAAAAATAGCGATTATGTTAATTCCGTTTCACAGCCTGTAGCTAGTTCAGTGATGTATCAAAAATGTAATAGCCACTACTTATAGTTATACATTTAGTTATACGATAAAACATCAAAAATAATATTCCATTTTAAATCAATTAAATAAATCATAAATTCAACTTACGCCAGCGCTGAGCAAACAGTAATATTACCTAGAATGCATACTAAATACACGTGCACTATAAGAAACAAGCCACTAATAACTTATAGTGGCTAATAGGACATGATGATTACCGTTTACTACGGAAAGACTCTAGCTTCCATATCATTTTTAAATAGCATAACAAAATAATGACTGAATAACCAAACATCACCCAATTAACAATCGTCTCTTCACTCTGTTTTGTTGTTAGATAAATACCATATGCGCCAACAATATAACAATAAACGATTAAAAATCGTCGTACATATATTAACGTGCTAGTTGGCCTAAACTTTGAGGAATACTGATTTCTAATCTTAAAATAAAAAACAATTCCCAATATGGTTAAGATCAAATAAATCGTATATGGAATCACTGAATAGGCTCTCCACTTGTACTGTACTTTTGTTCATTACCTTTATCATCCGTACATTTATATTATACTGAATTTTCATTGTCATCTGTAACAACAATATAAAGCTCACAGTCTTCAACAATATCTTTAATGTTAGATATTTTTTCTGATTCAGTAACAACCATAATGACATCATTTGACTTTTTATCTAGAAAAAATGCTTTATCGATGTCATCTTTTATGATTAAAATTAATAAAAATCCGACTTAAGGCTCTTATATGAACGTGAAGTGTTGTGTGTCATTCTGGGTCGACAGATACAAAAAAGCCGCACTGGGCGACTTTCAAGATGATTGTTATTCTGCTTATATGTATGATTGGTATGCAAACATACATTAAAAACACTATTGGACAGATATGGAACTTTCAACTTTACTTCTTTTTATTCCTGCTTGTTTTGCTTTGAACCTAGCACCTGGTCCTAATAACCTGCTTTCTGTTAACAATGCAGTATACTATGGCTTTGCATACTCCTGCGCGGGGGGAATTGGTAGGTTGTTCGCATTTGTGATTATGCTTATTTTAGCTTCATTTGGTTTAGCTGTTGTCTTGCAGACATCAGAAGTCATTTTCAGCATAATCAAATTTGCTGGCGTTGCTTATCTTCTATGGCTTGCATACCAATTATGGAACTCTCCAACTGATGAGTTCAAATTTGAAGAAACCAAGAAAAATAGTTCGATAATAAAATTAGCAAGGCAAGAATTTTTGGTCGCAGCGGGAAATCCAAAGGCGATACTCATATTCACAGCCTTTCTTCCTCAATTCGTTAATCCACAACTACCAACTGAATCCCAATTTCTAGCACTTGGCTCTTTATTTTTGTTACTTGAATTCATTGCAATCATGCTCTATGCCTGGTTAGGTTTACATATGAAGAAGTTACTAAGAAAACCAAATGCTAAAAAGGTTTTTAATCGCACCTGTTCTGGTCTATTAGCTAGTGCAGGCGTTGGGCTTCTAATTTCTCAAAAAGTGGCTAAATAATACAACATTTTAAAATTCATTAAATAAAAAGTCATCAATTAATTAAAGATGACTTTTTATCTTAATACCATTCAAGCAACAAGTTACTGCATCGGATTATTTCCAGAAATTAACCTTCAGCAGATAGTTTTAAAAATAACGTTTATCAGACCGCATTATAATTTTAATTAATACCCAGAACCTTAATTCATAATCGAGCCACAATATTTATCTACTGTATAGTAAAATTATCAGGTTTGTATTGATGTTCTAAATATTTTCCAGAATATGTTATCCCTCTCAGGCTTAAGGCTACGAAAAATGTAATGTATGCTAAAGCCTTTTCCTCATTAAAAAACATCATTACTTGGTCAAATACATCCAAAAGTCAGCGAAATTTTTACATTCTGTAGACATTGTTCCCGTTTCTTCCTCTTTTTCACACCGTGAGAGTATGTCACCATTCATAAGCACATTTTGTAAAAGAATATTGACCTCATCTTCACAATTTGCTGGCTCAGGATGTTTTTTACAAATACTATTTATTCTAGATAAATAATCATCATATCTATCTGTAGCGCCTAATACAGTACTACTCAATGATAATAGCATTGATATCACTAACCATCTTTTCATATCCATCCCCTTTGGTTTAATTCAAACTCTAATTCAATAATAACTATAAGGCAATAAAAACCTATTTAAAAGAAATTATTATTATAACTCACATATAACAAATAGACCTTCAACAACTTCACTGATTATCTTTATCTTCGAAACGTGTTTGTAGACTCACTTTAAAAATAATGAATACTCATTTTCAATAGGCTATGATGGGCAAAAGTAATAATTATTTTTTAGCTATATATCCATACACATATTAAAATTAATTTCATGTAACGACTCGAATACACCCGCATTCTGCCATTATTACTAACATAGCCAGATCTATTAATCAGTATAAAATACACCATTCTTATTATCACTCACAGAGCATTTAAAACGTATTAATAGTGCGACTCTGTTGATAAACTATTACAATAAAAAATAATAAGGTGATGATATACATGCTCCCTCCTGCTAATTTTATTACTTTAACCAGCGAAATGGTTGAAGAGTGCGCAAAACTTTACTGTGAAACCTACAGCTCTGCTCCTTGGTTTGAACAATGGCCATCACATCACCCCATAATTGAGTTTATTACCCATCATTTAGGTAATAATTATTTTATGGGTTATGTTATACAGGTAGAAAAGCGCATTGTTGGTGCTTGCCTTGGTTTTAAAAAACCATGGAATCAAGGGGTTGAATACTATATTGATGAGCTATTTATTCATCCTGATTTTCAGGGTAAAGGGCTAGGCAGTGCATTTATGCAATATATCGAACAGCAATGCGTTACATGCAATCTTAACGCTATTATTCTAAATACTGAGAAAGGTTTTCCATCGGAAAGTTATTATCGCCGTAATGGTTTTACAGTGCATGAAGGCTTAATTATTCTATCCAAATGGGTGACGACTGATAACCATAAAACAAAATAGTCGCTCGACAGGCCTTATCTCTCTTTCCGCCCACCATTAAATAAACTTGATTGTGAATAATGGTGGACAAGAGGATCAGTCAATATAGAAATACTTTAATTTATTTTTATATACCATATAAAAACGCATAAAAGTGGTCATACCTAACCCGCATACTGTGCTATACCTGTATAACCTTTACCTTGATGTAGTTTATCGACTTTGCCAGTTGCTAAAGTGACCTGATAAACCCCGCCAAGTAAATCGGCAATATACATCAATTGAGCACTTTTATCGTACGTTAAGCCGATAGTTTCGTTAAAACCTCGGCAAATCACTCGATAATTAGCCAACCCATGCTCCGTCATTTCCGCACAATTTAGGCTATTACCATTTGGCTCCCCGCCCCTATCTGTCCAATACAGAATTTGCTTTTCTTCATCAATTAATAGGTCAATAGGCTCGGGAAGCTTGTCGAGTAATAATTCAATATCTTTCCTATCGGATGGATGATAATTGGCTTTTGGCTGTAATGGCACTCGAAATAAACGACCTAGCCCACCTTTTGCAGTACCTTTTTGTGTCCAATAGAGCCAATTATTTGCAACATCGAGGGCAATTCCCACACATTGGTCTAATATATCGACTTTACCTTGATTATTGCGTGGTCGTTCAACGTGAGTTTGTAAATCGGATCCATCGGTTTTGCATGAACTAATTTTCCCTCCTTCTCGGTCGCACCAATATAATCGTTGTGATTGTTGCTCAAGTTGAAGCTGTTTTGGCGTTCTGATTTGACCATTGCCTATCAGCATCTTTCTGGCTGTTCCATCAAAATTCATCACATTGATAGAACCATCATCAGCATCAAAGTCATCTCCCATATTACTCCAGTAAATCAAACGTCTTACAGGATCAACATCTATACCATCAGGCGTACCACCCAACCCTTCAACAAGGTTGTGAGTCTCCCTCGTTGTTTTATTAAACTGTGTTATTGCAGGGTTGATTATATCGAGTAGCAATAAATAAGGCTGAGAAAATTCGTTAGTTTTCATCACTGTTACCTCATCATACATTTGATTAATTTTACGTTTTAAATATAGATGGTTAATCATTGATTAGCTAACTAATAGTTTCGAATTAAATTATTTCTTAAGGTTTAGCGGGGTTACGGGTGATACGATAACTTATCTCTAGGATCAACTTATTGAGTATAAAAATAAAACGATGAATTTTGATATAAAAAAGGATAAATCTTAGGTGTAATACCTTAGACGAGTTAAGGTTATTGATTTTTTGTTTATATTAAAAGCAACCTTAAGAAAAAATTAATTATAAAAGCAGATTTATTAACAATAGCCCTCATATTTAATATCTATTTATGTTTAAAGAAATATAATCTTCAAACAATTTCAAATTGTAAAAAAATATTAAAAATAACATAAAGAATGGTTGGCGACTCATATGAAAAAAGTCGAATATTTACTCAAAAAACTACGTTCGGTAGTTATCAGCGATAAGCTCTATCTCACTAATAAGTTTAGGAAAAAAATCGGTTATACCCCTAATTTTGATACTCCCAAAAGCTTTAATGAGAAAGTCAATTATCGGATGATATATGACCGAAATCCGTTATATACACAATTAGCCGATAAACTGGCAGTCAGGGAATATGTTTCTCGAAAAATTGGGGACCAATATTTAGTACCAATTTTAGCCACCTATAATGACGTTAATGAAATCAATATTGATAAATTACCAGAACGTTTCGTATTGAAATGTAATCATGATAGTGGTAGTAGTGTTATTTGTGTCAATAAAGCACAATTTAATCTACAAAAAGCGAAAGACAGGCTTTCATTTCATTTAATGAAAAATTTGTATTACATCACGCGTGAACGGCATTATAAAAATATTAAAGCCAAAATAATTTGTGAATCATATATTGATCTGTTTGCAAACAAAAATAGAAAGCTCATTCCCGAGACCTGTCGTATCCACTGTTTTGCAGGTAAACCAATGTACGCAGAGATCGACTATAGCGATGAGTTGGGTAATGAGTTTATTAATATCTATGATACGCAATGGCAGCTGCAACCTGTGACATTTGGCTATCCGAATATGTTAGAGCCCGTTGCAGAGCCTCCGTTATTCCAAGAGATGCTAAGGTTGGCTCAGCGGCTTGTCAGCCCTTTTGACTATTGCCGTGCTGATTTTTTGATGTCAGAAGACACATTATATTTTAGCGAATTGACATTTGCACCAAATGCGGGCCGCACAGTCATTCAACCTTTATCATGGGATTTTCGACTAGGGGAAATGTGGCAACAACGCATTGTTGGGGCGACAGGTAATATTGAGGTTGGTGAAACATTAGCGGCTATCTCTTTTAATAAAAAGAAATAGCCCTATTTAATCGATAAAAGCCGTGTTAACTCAATGAACAACACGGCTTTTGGCTTAAACTTTATAGTTAATTTGCCAATACACCCGCTTTACGACGCACACTGGCAATAAGCATATAAATTGTTGTAACCGTTAATACAATAAAGAAGAAGTTAACCAAACCATTGTGTTGCTCTAAGAAGGTTCCAGCGACTAATGGACCCACAGCAGATCCCACGCTATAGCTAAACAACATAACTTGAGTTGCCGCAACAATATAAGAAGAATCTAAATTGTCACAGGCCAACGTAATCGCAATTGGGTATAGTGCAAACGAAGACATCCCCAGCAGCGCCAATGCGACTATCATCACAAGGTAATCGTTAGAGATATAAATAATCCCCATTGCAAATACCCCCAGTAACGACACCATCGCTAACAGCAACGTTTTACTCATCATAATTGACAGTTTACTGACGACTGGCTGGATCAGCATACCGCCTAGAATAATTGATGCCATCAACACACCCACTTGTTGAGTGTTAAATGGGCCATTTTTTAATGATAAAGGCATTAACCCATAAATTGTTCCCATCAAAATTCCGGATGTCATACAACCAATCATTGCAGGCTTACTGAGACGAGCAATTTTTTTCAATGATAGTTTTTGATGCGAATCACATGCTGGTTGCCCCTGACGAAATAACAGTGGTGGTAAAACGGCAAGCAGTAATAGCCCAAGCACAACCATAAATGGATAAGCGCCTTGAGTGCCAATAACACCAATAGCCAACTGCCCCAATGTGGTTCCACCATAAAGAGATGTCATATAAAAACTGAGGCGTTTCGCTCGCTCTTTAGGGCTGTCACCAATCAGGAGCCACGATTCAACAACCACGAAAATCCCAGCGACGGCAATCCCCGCAATCAAACGGTTTGGTAACCAAGCAGAAATGTTCGGTGTCCACGGCAAAATAACCACGGTTGCCGCCAACATTAATAAAAAAGCAATAAATGAGAGACGATGACCTATTTTAGCAATAATAGGTTCGATCATCATTGACCCAATTAATAAACCAATATAGTAGGCACTAGCTAACCAGCCCGCATAACTTGTATCGATATTAAAGCCCCCCATTGATAATGGGATAAGGCTCATTAGATACCCCGAAGCAATTGCAAAAATGGTCAAGCCCGCGACAGGTACAAATGTACTGTCTTGTTTGCGCATTAATGTAGAGGCCTGTTTCACGACCTACTCTCCCACTGACAAAATAAATAATGACTCGCCATCATTCAAATAACAGCATTGTTGACTGGGTTTATTCGCACTAGTCACATTGTTACTTAATGCACTTAACCATTCAGACTTGGCCAACTAACTACAGATTGAATGATTTTGAGTCTCTGCGCTGCATTCATCGGGGGGCCACGCGGCAATATTGAGTACCCAAAAGATACCCAGTCCGGCGACTAGTGCAGGTGTTTAAATAAAAATGGTAAGACTAATTTGGCGGCAATATAGAACTTTAATGGGGTAAATTAAAATGAGAAAAACTAATGCTCACTAGTAAAAATATTTATGTGAGAAAAATCACAATTTTTCTTGGGAAAGTGTTGTTGGCCGCAAAGGCAATAAAAATAAAAATACCTTTTAAAACAACGAATTAAAAGCAAGCCCTTCAATAAAAGCAATAGCACTGATTGATTGAATTTTAACCACAATCGTATTGATAAATTTTATTGGTTATCTATTAAAAAATATTTTATTACAATATTGTGCTGCGCCATTTGATCATTAAAGATACTTACTAGGATTAATTATCTTTTTTATTCATTTTTATAATTGAAAATCGTATTTATCGGCAATTAACGTCGTTTGAATTAATTTTGTTCGTTTTCCTGTTTTAATCTCCGCCATAATGTTGTGCGGCTTATTCCTAAATAACGTGCAACGGCTTGTCTATCCCCTTTAAAATAATCCATCACCTCAGAAAGTGAGGCACCGACTTGCTTAGCTTGTGTAAAATCCGCCGTCACCGTTTCACGTTCAGGCGATAAACTTACCAACATCGTTTGCGTAATCGCTTTATCTGGATATGCGCTGCAATATAACGCCACTCGTTCCATTAAGTTGCGTAATTCACGCACGTTACCCGGCCATAAATAGTGCTTAAAAAAATCACGGCAACTAAATAGTTGCTGAACTCTAAATGCGGGCAGTGATTGTTGTAAGCCAGCAAATGCCAGTTTTAGTAGCCGCTCTGCTAGCATATAGATATCCTCTCCGCGTTCATGTAATGAAGGTACTTTCATGCGTAAAACACCCAGTCGATAAAATAAATCGGCTCTAAAACGCCCTTCTTTTACCCAATTATCAAGGTCACAGTGGGTCGCACAAATGACACGGACGTTCACCTGTAATGGGCGATATCCGCCAATACGTACCACCGTCATTTCTTCCAATACCCTTAACAACCGAGTTTGCAACGCTAATGGCATTTCCCCTATTTCATCTAAAAATAAGGTGCCGCCATTTGCCATTTCAAATAAACCTGCTCGCCCTCCGCGCCGAGAGCCAGTAAATGCTCCTTCTTCATAGCCAAATAGCTCTGCTTCTAATAAATTTTCAGGGATAGCACCACAGTTGACAGCAACAAATGGCATAGGTGCCTTTCTTTTATGCTGATTAAATAATCGATATTCATGATGGATAGCTTGCGCCACCATTTCCTTCCCTGTGCCACTTTCCCCTTGAATTAACACTGTTGCCTCAGAGCGCGCGTAAAGCATAATCTCTTGGCGTACTCGTTCCATTAAAGGGGAAGCACCAATTAAGTCATTGATTGTATGTCGTACTTTGGTTGTGTTTTCTGGCTGATAACCGATTGGTGTGGTTTTTTGATCGTAAGAAATGCGACTTAATTCAATAGCATCGTAAAAAGCTTGGCGTATTGTTTCGGTTGAATAAATAAAGATCCCCGTCATTCCCAACTCTTGGGCAAGATCCATAATCAGCCCTGCACCAACAACCACATTGATCCCCATGGCTTTTAATGACTTTAATTGCGCCCTCGCATCCTCTGCGGTGATATAGCTACGTTGTTCAATGCGCAAACCAAAGTTTCTTTGAAACTCATCTAATGAAGGGATAATTTTTTGATAATTAATAATGCCAACTTTATGACTGATCTCACGTGCTTTCGCGAGCGCTTGCATCACATCGAATCCACTGACTTTAACGATGATCACCGGAACCGATACGTGACTTTTTAAGTAAGCGCCATTTGAACCAGCACTAATTATTGCATCACAATGCCCGGTTTTGAGCCGTTCACGCACCTCTTCTGCCGCCTGCTCAAACCCCATATTGAGTGGTGTTATCTCCGCTTGAGCGCTAAATTCTGGGCTGATATCACGAAATAGTGTAAATAATCGAGAGACAGAAACTGTCCAAATAATTGGTTTTTGCATAAGTTTGATCCTGAAACCCAATTACGTTTCATATAATGTTTCAATAGACATTAGCACTGTTTCATTGAAACAACACAATGGCTTTATACAAAACTCCAAGTTAGCTCACAAAAACAACACTATTCACATCTAATTGATTTTAAATAAATAAAATAATTATCCCATTATTCGGCGATTATGGCACGGCACTTGCTACGCATAATTAAAACAAACTCAGCTACACTTTATTAGCACTTTGATAACATGAGGCTTTCTATGTCATCTATTTCAGCCGGACAAGCGTTTCGTAATGCATTGGATAGTGAAACACCTCTACAGCTAGTTGGCACGATCAATGCCAATCATGCCTTACTTGCCCAGCGTGCAGGTTACAAAGCCATTTATCTTTCTGGTGGTGGCGTAGCGGCTGGCTCTTTAGGCTTACCCGATTTAGGAATTTCCACTTTAGACGATGTTTTAATTGATATTCGGCGCATCACCGATGTGTGTGATCTCCCTTTAATGGTAGATGCCGATATTGGTTTTGGCCCCTCCGCATTTAATGTCGCTAGGACAGTGAAATCTATCTATAAAGCAGGTGCAGCCGGCCTACATTTAGAAGATCAGGTCGGAGCAAAGCGTTGTGGTCACCGACCAAACAAAGAAATAGTCTCTACACAAGAGATGGTTGACCGCATTAAAGCTGCGGTCGATGCACGTGTTGATGATAATTTTGTGATCATGGCTCGGACTGATGCTCTCGCTGTTGAAGGGTTAGAGGCCGCTCTAGAAAGAGCGCATGCCTATATCGAAGCGGGGGCTGATATGCTCTTCCCTGAGGCAATAACCGAATTAAGCATGTATCAACAATTCGTCAATCATACTCAAGTACCTGTCCTTGCCAATCTGACTGAGTTTGGGAAAACCCCACTCTTTACCCTTGATGAGTTACGCAGTGTTGGCATTGCGATTGCGCTGTATCCCCTTTCTGCTTTCCGTGCAATGAATAAAGCCGCAGAGCAGGTTTATACCACTTTACGTCAAGAGGGTACGCAAAAAAGTGTTGTGCCAATCATGCAGACCCGTGACGAGTTGTACCAAAGTATTAACTATTACGATTATGAACAAAAATTAGATGCCTTATTTTCACAACAGAAATAATTAATTCAATAAAACACGTTGTGTAAACCCTACAAAGGATGATCCGATGACTGAACAACTGAACACTTCTAACACATCGCAATTTAAACCCAAAAAATCCGTTGCACTTTCAGGTATCGCGGCGGGGAATACCGCACTTTGTACTGTCGGTAAAAATGGCAATGATTTGCACTACCGAGGCTATGATATACACGATCTCGCTACTCAGTGTGAATTTGAAGAGGTCGCTTACCTCCTCATTCATGAAAAGCTCCCCACGGGCTCTGAGTTAACGGCTTATAAAGAAAAATTAAAGGCATTAAGGGGCTTACCCGCCAGTGTAAAACAAACCTTAGAATCAATCCCTGCAAATGCCCATCCCATGGATGTGATGCGTACAGGCGTTTCTGTCATGGGTTGTGTTTTACCTGAAAAAGAGGCGCACACATTAGCCGGAGCCAAAGAGATTGCTGACAGGTTACTTGCCTCTCTCGGCTCCATGCTGCTGTATTGGTATCACTTTAGCCATCATGGACGCCGAATTGAAACAGAAACCGATGATGAGTCGATTGGCGCACATTTTCTGCATCTTTTACACGGTAAGAAGCCACCAGCGCAGTGGGAACGTTTCATGCACATAGCCTCTATTCTCTACGCTGAACATGAATTTAATGCCTCCACTTTTGCTGCTCGTGTCATTGCCGGAACAGGCACCGATTTTTACTCTGCAATAACAGGAGCAATCGCAGCATTACGTGGGCCTAAGCATGGTGGAGCAAATGAGGTTTCTTTAGAGATACAACAACGCTATGCCTCTATTGAGGAAGCCGAACGCGATATTATGGCGCGTCTCGCTAAATCAGAGGTGATCATCGGCTTCGGTCATCCCGTTTATACCCTTGCAGATCCCCGTCACCCCATTATTAAATCGGTAGCACTGCAACTGTCTGAGCAAAATTTAAACCGTCAACTTTATGATATCGCACACCATTTAGAGTCGGTGATGAAGCGTGAAAAAAATATGTTCCCGAATTTAGATTGGTTCTCCGCTGTCACTTATCATTTGATGGGAATTCCGACCGCCATGTTTACCCCACTGTTTGTTATGGCACGAACCGCAGGTTGGTCTGCACACATCATCGAGCAGCGCCAAGATAATAAAATTATTCGCCCTTCTGCTAACTATATTGGCCCAGAAAACAAACTATTTACTCGCATGGAACAGCGTTAATAAGGATCATATCAATGACAACAGCTACCTTAAATCAGCAAGAATTCGATAAAGTGATCAGTGATATCGTCGATTATGTCACCGAATATCCCATCGTCTCTGACTTAGCTTATGACACCGCCTATTATTGCTTTCTAGACACGCTTGGTTGCGGTATGGAGTCGCTTGAGTATCCTGCATGTAAAAAATTGCTCGGTCCTATCGTTCCAGGTACGGTCGTGCCTAATGGCGCAAAAGTACCTGGCACGCAATTTCAACTCGACCCTGTACAGGCCGCTTTCAATATTGGCACCATGATCCGCTGGTTAGATTTTAATGATACTTGGCTTGCCGCTGAGTGGGGCCATCCCTCTGATAATTTAGGCGGTATTCTCGCGGTCGCGGATTGGTTATCGCGAGAAGCGCTCGCAAAAGGTAAACCACCTTTAACAATTCGGCATGTGCTCACCGCTATGATCAAAGCACATGAAATTCAAGGATGTATCGCCTTAGAAAATGCCTTTAATAAGGTAGGGCTTGACCATGTTATTTTAGTCAAAGTAGCCTCTACCGCCGTCGTAGCACAGATGTTAGGACTCAATCGCGAAGAGATATTAAATGCGGTATCCCTCGCTTGGATTGACGGCCACAGTTTACGTACTTATCGGCATGCACCAAATACAGGTTCGCGTAAATCATGGGCTGCGGGGGATGCAACCTCTCGAGCAGTTCGGCTAGCTCTTATGGCACAAAAAGGTGAAATGGGCTATCCCAGCGCACTAACCGCAAAAACATGGGGCTTCTATGATGCGCTGTTTAATGGGCAAGCTTTCCGTTTCCAACGCCCCTATGGCTCTTATGTTATGGAGAATGTGCTGTTTAAAATTTCGTTCCCTGCTGAATTCCATGCACAAACTGCGGTGGAAGCTGCATTACAACTGCATGAGCAATTAAAATCACTTGGTAAAAGTGCTGATGATATTGAGAGCGTATCGATACGCACCCATGAAGCTTGTGTACGGATTATTGATAAACAAGGGCCACTTAATAACCCAGCTGACCGAGACCACTGTATTCAATATATGGTTGCGATCCCACTGATTTTTGGGCGTTTAACCGCTGCTGACTATGAAGATAATATTGCTAATGACCCACGTATTGATAACTTACGTAGCAAAATAGTTTGCCGTGAAGAGCCTAGCTTCACACAGGATTACCATGATCCAGAGAAGCGCTCTATCGCCAATGGGTTAACGATTAAGCTTAAAGATGGTCAATGCCTTGATGAAGTATTAATCGAATACCCAGTTGGCCACAAACGTCGCCGTAAAGAAGGGATCCCTCTACTATTAAAGAAATACAGAACCAATCTGGCACGTCAGTTCCCTGAAACGCAACAAAGACGAATTCTTGCTGCATCACTTGATAAACCATTGCTTGAAGCGATGCCGGTCAATGCGTTTATGGACTTGTTTGTTATTTAATCATTATGATCAAATATGGGGACCCCTGTCCCCATAATCGACTCATCCCCAATTTTCTTAAATGAAATATCCCTTTAATAGCGATAGATTTTAGTTTTAATTCTATTGAATAAACCTAAAAGGATATTATGCACCGATTTCCTATGGTTACTTTAATACTCGTAGCTTCTGCAACTGCCTATGCAGATACTTGTGATAATTTTGTGGTTGATACTGGTTTTATCATATGAATTACCTTTGATTCAATATGTACACATTTAACAGTGAGTCCAATATTACTTCTCAAAATCAGCGAAGCTGACCTCCATTTTTATTTTAATCCATCAAAAGCAATTATCGGTTCATCTATTAAAAGTTAATGTTAATTTACGTTATCTTAATGCATTAGATGGAAAAAGAATTAATTATTCCCAATATACAGGAATCAGTGATGCAGCACCGATAAAAACAGTTAAAATTCATAAATAGCACAGTTAAACGAATGTAATTGATTTTATTAACAAACTCATCAAAATAAAAAATTAGAACAGATAATAGAAATAAACCTTAAAATTCAAATGATTGATTTTATGGATAATGTTTACTTAAATAAAAAACCAACTGATAAAACACCTTATAAGATATAAAAAAATAAAATTAGCCTATAAGAAAAGCAATCATAAATAGATAAAATAAACGCAACATTATGTTTATTTGAATTAATCTTTACACCTTATCAAACAAAACCACTCAATAAATAACAATCAAAATTAAATAGTTATTAAATCTAAAACAAATCTATTAATGATTGCGTTAATGTTTATAAATATCAATAGAGCTAATATTAAAATATTATAACTTCATTACATCTTAAATAACTGGTGTTATGATAAATAATCAAACAACTAAACGAAATTAGATAGTTAACACTCTTCAAAATGCCATTGGTGTTTTTCATTTAGCTAGAACCTGCATGACCAATATTAACTTTTATTGATTTAAGGAATTAGTACGATATGAAGACAAAAACTATCCGTGACGTCACCTTTGATTTATTACGTCAGCTTGAACTAACGACTTTATTTGGTAACCCAGGCTCAACAGAGGAGACTTTTTTAAAAAATTTCCCTAAAGATTTTCGTTACATTCAAACATTACACGAATCATCAGCGGTTGGTGCTGCCGACGGCTATGCTCAGGCGACTCGAAAACCAGCTATCGTCAACGTCCATACCTCCGCAGGCCTAAGTAACTCAATGAGTAATATTATGACTGCGGCACAGAATAAAACACCATTAATTATTACTGCGGGTAACCAAACTCGTGAAATGTTGTTAATGGAACCTTGGTTAACCAACGTTTCACCAACAGAACTGCCTAAACCTTGGATAAAATGGAGCTATGAACCTGTCAGAGCAGAAGATGTACCCGCTGCATTTATATGCGCGCTTATGCAATGGCATTACAACCACCTGCTGGTCCTGTTTTTTTATCCATTCCGCTAGATGATTGGGATAAACCTGCATTAGGTGATGCTGTAGTACGCACTGTTGCATCACAATTTGCGCCAGACCCTATCCGGATTTCTCAATTTGCCGATAAGCTATCAACGGCTAAAAATCCAGCACTTATATATGGTTCTGGTATTGCTCGAGGGAAAGGCTGGGATATTGGGATCCAATTAGCAGAAAAATTGAATTGCCATGTATTCAGTGCCCCCGCGTCAGAGGTGCCCTCATTCCCTGAGAACCATCCTCTTTATGCTGGCGGATTGCCTTTTGCTATTCAACCGTTATCAGAAAAATTGAAAGGCTATGATGTCGCTATTGTTATTGGCGCACCGATATTTCGCTATTATCCTTATGTGGAAGGCGAATATATTCCCGAGGGGTTAAAATTACTGCATATTACTGATGACCCTAATGAATCTGGAAGAGCTCCTGTTGGTGATAGTTTGTTATCTAGCCCGGTGTTAGCACTGGAAGCATTACTCAATCTAGTGCCAAAACGCTCAATAACACCGCCTAAAGTTCCGCAACAACATCACAGAATGTCACCTCACCCAGCAGCACCGCCATTACCACATAAAGGTCAACAGCTTTCTGCATTAGAATTATTTCAAGGGTTACGTGAGTTTACTCCCGAAAATACTGTGTTAATCGAAGAATCACCCTCTAATCTTGGTGAATTGCATACCGCATGGCCTATTGATAAGCCAGACTCTTTCTACACTTTTGCAAGCGGAAGCCTTGGCTGGAATTTACCCGCAAGTATTGGTATCGCATTAGCAGAAAGAGATAGCGGTAGAAATCGTCCTGTTCTAGCCATTATCGGTGATGGTTCTTTGCAATATTCAATTCAAGGCCTATGGACAGCTGCTCAACTTAAGCTACCTATATTGTTTGTTGTACCACGAAACTATGAATATGCGATCTTGAAATCCTTTGCTGAATTAGAAGATTCCCCAGGCGTTCCGGGCCTTGACTTGCCTGATATAGATATCACTTCTTTAGCTAAAGGTTATGGTTGTGTTGGCGTACGTGCTGAAACAATAGATGAGATAAGCCAAATATGTAAGGTGGCATTTTCACGTTCAGTTCCTACCGTGATTGAAGTTCCTATTATTCCTACGACACCTCCTTTGTTGTAATTAAATAAACTTGAGGCGCAATGCGTGTTATTGCGCCTTTTTTGCGTATAAAAGAGGTTATCTAATGTTAGATACTATTATTACAGCGTTACTGCCTATTGTGGTTACTCTTTTACTCGGATATTTTGCAGGGTATCGACATGACTTCAATAAGGATCAAGCCACTATATTAAATAAAATGGTTATGTTGTATGCCTTACCATTATTGCTATTTGCAGGAATATTAAGTACTCCATTAACAGAAGTAATCAATAACGTTGATGTTTTCTTGTGGATATTCGTGGGCATGGTGGTGGGGTTTCTTGCTGTTTTCCTTATTTCCCGCTTCATCTTCAAATCTAGCGCTCGTTTAGCCGCATTACGTTCCATTGCTATTGCCGGTCCTGCTGTACCTTTTGTTGGAACCCCTGTATTAGGCGTTCTGTTTACTACAGATGCTGATATTGCAATTGCCGTCGGTAGCTTATTAATGAATTTAATTCAGGTTCCATTAGCATTAGTCTTTTTAGTTGGTGGCGATTCTGACAACACATCAACAAATAAGAAAAGTGTATTTTCAATTGTTGCTAACAGTATAAAAAATGCGTTAATGCAACCTGTCGTATGGGCACCTATCCTAGCTTTTATTTTATTACTGATTGGATTGGATATGCCTAAGTTTTTAAAAGGTTCATTTATTTTATTAGGTCAAGCAACTGGTGGAGTGGCATTATTTGCTGTAGGCGCTGTTCTCTATGCACAAAAAGTGAGTTTTTCTCTATCTGTTATCATAAACGTTCTGAGTAAAAATATTCTATTACCTTTAATTATACTGGTAATTATGATGGCGTTACATATACCTCATGTCGAGCGAGGCTTAGTGTCTGTAACACTGGCTATCCCTACAGCATCAATAGCGGTTATTTTTGCGGTGGAATATAAAACAGGGGAGCAAGAAATGGCATCAACACTATTTTGGAGTACCATTTTATCAGTTATTACAATGGGTGGCTTTATTTGGTTTACAGGAAGTTAAGTTAATTCAACGCTAAACCGATTGAAATTAAACGACCATGGCAGAATGTCAATTTTTCCTCTTACAGACAATACTCTTAAAAGTCTTTCCATGGTCGTTATTTGCATCTGCTTTGCGGTTTCTACTCGTCATCTCTGGCACTGCAAATTTTCGAATACCGTTTTCAAGTGACTCACTACATCGGCATAAAGCTCATCCAACAGTCAAAAAGGAGCCATACGTTATTTCATTGGTAAAATACTCTCGAAAACACCGCCTTTAAAAATATAGCCTATATGTATGATCACGGATATGACGTTGTTATGGATAAAGAAAAAGCGAATTATTATTTAGCACAAGTCAAACTCACAAAAGTTGTGAATACTCTTTCTACCAATACTATCCCTGCCAGATTTATACTGATAAAAAGTAAATGCCCATTAAGATATTAACCCGTGGCTAAATAGATATAACGCTATTTACCACGGCTCTATTCATTTATTATTTCAATTTCTATAGGCTGACTCTATTCTTTCTCTAGCCCATTAATCCGTAGCCACCCTGTTGTGAACGTTCCAGTATTAGGGTTAGTGTAACTTGCGTAAGCAAAACCGGGAAACTCTTGCGCACTAAATAGCCATACTGAATCCCCTTCAATGACATAAGGCTGTCCAGGTTTTTCGCAAGCTAAGGCTGGGTCTTCATAAAAGTAGAGGCGTTTTTCTTTAACTCTATAATTCCCTTTTGATGGCTCCTCAAGCTTATAATAGATATCCTCAGGCTTGGATACGGATTCCACATTTAACCAACCTCTCGCTCTACCATAACTTACAAAGACATATTCATTTTCCTCATCATCAATCATAGAGTTAGCTAGTTGATTAAAAACCTTCACCTTATCATTAGGTATTACAAAATTAATATTACTCTTGCATTCTGGTGTTGGAGCGGAGTGGAAATATGCTTTTTTTTCGCCAACGACCACCCATGTATCTGATTTAGGTGAAAAAAATTCAGAGCCGATCTGCTCGCGCCGTTGAGAGCAAAACTGTTCTCTTTTAATGCAGTTTTGATATTGCTCCCCTAACTTTTTATCAAACGCCAATTGCTTTAATTTCCGACCATCACTATCTGTCGTCCATAACGTATTTGATCTCAGTAAATAACTTAAAGTGCCTATTGGCCTTTGTAATTGCTCTCCCGGAAGATAATCGCTACAACTGTCGATTATGCCTATTTCTAATATATTTTCGTCTTGATAACTGGCATCCATAGAGACTCTATCGGAAGACTTTTTATATTTTACGGCGGGTGGATAATTTGAACTAAGAATAAGATTTTCTAGCTCGGAATAACAATAATATGACACCTCTTCATTCAGAAATTGAAGGTAACTTTCATCATCTTGGGCATATTCATTTGCACTGACTGATATCGAATGTAGAGTTGTAGTCAGCAAAACTGCAATTTTTAATAAATGGCGCATATACATTCCTTGTTACCCTGAGTAATAACATGTTCATTAAACTGGCCAATATAACGCGTTTACTCATGACATCTTAAAACAAAATATTCAGAAATACCCTCCAATGATTGACAAATTATTAGTGTATTATTCTTTTACTTTCCCAATAAAATAAGAAATCAACACCTAAAACTTTATTTATTCGATCTAAAACGGGGACATCTGTCCCCGTTATTGATCAAGCCCATGTCTTACCAAAACAGCGCATACAGTACACACAAGATAATCATGATTGCATAAGAAGCAACGTTGAAGCCTGTTGATGTTTTAAAAGTTTCTGATGTCAGGATAATTGCACCTTGGCTATCATCTTCTTTTGATGTTGTTAAGCTGATCAGCCCAATCACTACCGCAGTAAAGAAGAAGGTATACATCATCTGGTCAAGGAATGGCATACCTAAAGGCATTAACTTCAAGAATAATGCAAACGGAATAGAAAGAAGCACACCAATAATTGCCCCTTTTGCATTCGTTTTTTTCCAGAACAACCCTAACAAGAAGACGGCTAAAATACCTGGGCTAACTAAACCTGTATATTCCTGAATATATTGGAAAGCTTGGCCAATATTCCCCAGTAATGGAGCAATAAAGCAGGCAATAATTAATGCCACGACCGCACTGACTCGACCTACATTAACTAATTTATGATCGCTGGTCGAAGGCGCAATATACTCTTTATAGATATCCATCGTGAAAATGGTTGCGACCGAGTTCAACATTGACGCTAATGATGAAACAATTGCAGCAGCCAATGCCGCAAATACAACCCCTTTCGCTCCGACAGGTAAGAATTGCGTTAACCATGGATAGGCTTTATCGGCCTGTGCGAGCGTTGGAATATGCTCTTGGGCCATTGTACCAAGTCCCGCAAGTAATTGTGGATCAGTGACAATCACATACGCTGCAATCCCTGGAACAACAACAAGGATAGGAACAATTAATTTCAAGAAGGCAGCAAAAACCAGTCCTTTTTGTGCTTCATTGATAGATTTAGCCGCTAAAGCGCGTTGGATAATATATTGGTTGAAACCCCAATAATACAAGTTAGCGATCCACAAACCACCAATCAACACCGCAATACCCGGTAAATTGCTAAACTGAGGGTTATCTTGGCTTAAAATCATTTCAAAATGCTGGGGAGCTTCACTAACCATACGGCTCATACCTGCCATGATCCCTGCATCACCACCGATGTAACTCACCGCCATGATAGCCGTCAGTAAGCCACCCAAAATAAGGAAGAAGACTTGAACAACATCGGTCCACGCCACTGCCGATAGACCACCATAAAGAGAGTAGGCAATAGCAAACAGCGCCAAACCCAATATTGCATAAGACATTGGAATGCCAAGGATAGTCTGTAGAGCCAACGCACCTAAATAAAGAACAGATGTTAAGTTAACAAAGACAAATAAAGCTAGCCAAAATACTGCTAAAATCGTTTTTAACGTACGATTAAACCGTTTTTCAACGAATTCAGGGATAGTAAAAATACCCTTATCGATAAAAATAGGCATGAAATATTTAGCAACGATAATTAGTGTTAACGCAGCCATCCACTCATAAGAGGCAATCGCTAATCCGATAGAAAACCCTGAACCTGACATACCGATAAACTGCTCGGCAGAGATGTTTGCAGCTATTAATGAAGAGCCAATTGCCCACCACGGTAATGTTTTTCCTGCTAAGAAATAGTCTTTAGTGCCTTTTTTCTCGCCTTTTTTATTACGAGAAACCCATAAACCGACTGATATGATAATAAGCACATACAGGATAAATATCCCGTAGTCTAATGTGCTCAATCCAACGCCTTCTGTATGCATGATCAAGTTCCTTCACCTTCACCAAATGATTCACCATTAGTGTAAACGTTACCATTGCATATCACTGTTAGATTAATCACAGATTTTTATAATAGATTAATTTTATCAACGAAATGTCAAATAATTGTATGTTATTTAACATATTAAAGGCGATTTCACGTACATAAAATGTCCGATTTTGGATTTTTTGAGAAAAAATGTCTCTGGTGGGTCAACGTCATCAAAAGATATGATAACGTTTACATTATTGAAGTCATGAGGTTTTCAATGGACGTACAGAGTTACGCTGTACCAGTGTAGGGGAATAGATTAAACCACCAGCCTCTATATTTTCATTACGTGCTAAAGCAAGCGCTAATTCAGTGGCACGTTCAGCCATCATTTGGATGGGATAACGAATGGTTGTTAAACGAGGGTGAATATAACGGGCAATCAGTACATCATCAAAACCAATCACGGATACCTGCTCTGGGGAATGAATGTCATTTTCATCAAGTACTGCAATTGCCCCCGCGGCCATAAAATCGTTATACCCGACAACCGCGGTGATCTCTAAGGACTTAGTCAATAGATTAGTCATCGCCTGCTCACCACCCTCACCATAAGGCTTGCCATATTCGATATAGCTTTCAGGTAATGAAATTGCATGTTTTTTCAATGCATCACGATAGCCAAGTAACCGCTGTTCAGCGTCTTCTATTTTATGATCCGATGAAATATAAGCAATTTTAGTATGGCCTTGGCGGATCAAGTGCTCAGTGGCAAGATAGGCACCCTTGTAGTTATTCAACGAAATACAGCGATCAGCAATCGCCTCAATACGTCGATTAATCAATACCATGCTAGGAACTTCTTCGGCAAATTCTATCAGCTCTTCGTCTGACAACGCTTTAGAGTGAATAACGAGGGCATCACAGCGATTATTGATCAGCAATTCGATAGATTGGCGCTCTTCCTGTGCCGTGTGATAACCATTACAAATTAAAATGTGTTTACCATTTTTGTGGGCAACCGCATCAACCGCTTTGACCATCGTACCAAAAAAAGGGTCTGAGACATCATTCACCAATACCCCAATGGTGTTAGAACTTTGATTTACCAATGCGCGAGCGGCTGCATTTGGACGATAACCGAGTTTATTCATGGCACTTTTAACCGCAGCAATCGACATTTTGCTTGCCTTCGGTGATTGATTAATCACTCGAGAAACTGTCGCCACCGACACTCCCGCTTCTCTTGCTACATCTTTGATCGTTGCCATTTTTTACCTCTAAGTTCAGTCGATGCCATTAAACAATGCATTAGTATAAAAAACAATGGGGTATATTATAGATACGATGACCCTACTTTTAATATAGTAATACGAAAAACGCCGCATGAGGCGGCGTTACTCTCAGAAAATAAAGTGATAGCTCGTTTTCTGGTGATATATTTGATTTGGCTGTGAAATACCGCTGTATTGCTCCCCCCATTCAGGGTGGTTAACGGCATCCGGTGGAAACTGAGTTTCAAAGGCCACACCTGAAAACGGGGTATAATGACGTGATTTTCCCGGAACCGAAATCAAATAATTCCCTGTATAAACTTGCATTGCTGGCAAAGTTGTTGCGATATCCATTCGAACATCACCTTCTGGTGAAAAGAGTGAAGCGACCGTTTGCTCACCATCCGTAAGCTCTGGAGCCAAGATCATCGCATGATCATAACCACCAACTGCTTTTTGATCATCGTCTTGCAAAAAATCATAGCCTATACGCTTTTTACGACGAAAATCGAAAAACGTCTCAGAAACATCACGCCATTCGCCTGTTGGGATCCCCCCCTTATCGGTAGGCAGATAATGGGTGGCCGCTAGTTGTAAATCGTGCTCTAAGGCCGTTCTCGCCGAATCTTCCCCTGCTAAATTAAAATAAGCATGATTGGTTAAATTTACAGGGCACAACTCACTCACTTGTGTACGATAGTCGATAATGACTTTATTTTCATCCGTTAATACATAGCGGACTTCAGCTTGTAATTCCCCAGGAAATCCCTGATCGCCATCTTCTGAAACCAACGAAAAAATTGCCTCATATGGGTTAATTTGAGTCACCTTCCAAACACGATAACTAAAATTATCCCGACCGCCATGTAAACAGTGTTCACCTTGATTACTTGTCACCTGATACTCACGACCCGCTAAATTAAAACGGCCATGTGCAATCCGGTTCGCAACTCGCCCAATGGTTGCACCTAGATAAACGCCTTGATCCATTTGGGCCGCCATATTCGGTGAACCGAGTAAAACATCACGTTTACCTGCCGACATGGGTAATATGCAGCTTATCCAACTTGCTCCCAAGGTTGACAATAAAATTTTCATGCCATGTCTGTTGGTCAATGCAATCACTTTAGATGCACGTGCCACATACCCTTGGTCTTTCGATAACTGCATTCTTTTCTCCCTACAATTTTCATGCATTCGCCATGATCCCAGCACCATCACTAGGCTGGCAAACATAAATATCGGCCTTCAGCCCTGTCAGCGCTTGATACTTTTGCTCAACCGCATCAATGACAGGAGTAACGAGTTGCTGTTTCATCAATGCCACCACGCAGCCACCAAAACCGCCGCCTGTCATCCTCACGCCGCCTTGATCCCCCAGAACCGCTTTCACAATCTCTACTAAGGTATCAATCTCTTTTACGGTAATTTCAAAATCATCCCGCATAGAAATATGTGACTGCTCCATCAGCATACTCAATAGGGGAAGATTATTTTCAGTTAAGGCTTTTGCGGCAGCAAGTGTTCTGTCGTTTTCGCTAATAACATGCTTAGCGCGTTTAGCCACTAGAGGTGTCAATTCCCCCTGCTTTTGGGCGAATTGTGCCAATGTAACATCCCGCAAAGCTTTCACGCCGAATTGTTTCGCCGCAGTTTCACATTGCTGACGTCGAATATTATACTCACTATCCACTAATCCGCGTTTTTTATTTGAATTGATGATCATGACGACAAGATCATCAGGAATTGGAATCGGTGCTAACTCTAGGCTACGGCAATCGATTAATAGTGCATGCCCCTCATCACCGCAAGCAGAAATTAACTGATCCATAATGCCACAATTACAACCGACAAATTGGTTTTCAGCTTGCTGACCATTCAAAGCGATGTCTTGTTGGCTAATCTCCAATTGATACAATATCTTTAATGTCTGTCCAATCACCACTTCCAGTGAAGCCGACGAGCTAAGTCCTGCTCCTTGAGGTACATTGCCACTTACCGCGATTTCACATCCGCCAAATTGATACCCTCTGGCTAATAGATATTTAACGACGCCCCGAATATAGTTTGCCCACATTTTTTCAGGCAAAAATAGGATCTCTTCATCAAGGCTAAACTCATCAATATCATAGCCATAATCGGCTGCAATCACGCGAATTAAACGGTCAGGGCGCTTTCTGGCTGCCGTCATTGTTTGATAATCAATTGCACAAGGTAAAACAAACCCATCATTATAATCGGTGTGTTCACCAATAATATTCACACGTCCTGGCGCTTGCGCATAGACCTCGGGCTGAGCATCAAAGCCCTTAATAAAGGCTTCTGTCACTTTTTGTTGGAGTATTTCGATGCTATTCATAGCAACCTCTCGATAATATCTGGGTAATAATGGAATGGCTCGGCCATGCTGGTTGTATGCTCTAAATATTTACTGCTGCTTGTAGTGAATATCACTGACACCCCGTAACCTTTCCGCTGCTTGTTCAGGGGTTAAATCACGTTGAGTTTCAGCTAACATTTCATAGCCAACCATAAATTTTTTGATTGTCGCTGAGCGCAACAAAGGCGGATAAAAAAGAGCATGAAGCTGCCAGTGTTCAATCTCTCGGTTATCACTAAAAAATGGAGCGAAATGCCATCCCATCGAGTAAGGGAATGCACAATGAAAGAGATTGTCATAACGACAGGTGAGCTTTTTCAGTGCAACACTAAGGTCATCGCGTATCTCTACACTCATTTCATTCATACGCCGAATATGTATTTTAGGCATTAGCATGGTTTCAAACGGCCAAGCCGCCCAATAAGGCACAACAGCAAGCCAATGTGCTGTTTCCACTACCGTTCTAGAGCCATCTTTCAGCTCTGCCTGTGCATAATCCAACAGTAAATTGCTTCCTTGCTGCTGGTAATACTGTTTTAAGTGCTCATCTTTACGAGCAATTTCATTAGGCAAGAAATCACTCGCCCAAATCTGCCCATGAGGGTGTGGCTGAGAGCACCCCATCACCTCACCTTTATTTTCAAAAACTTGTACCCATAAAAACCGTTGGCTGAGTTCATCAATTTGCTGCTGCCAAGTTTCAATTACACGGCCGATTTGAGCTGTCGATAGTTCAGGTAAAGTCTTACTGTGATCAGGTGAAAAGCAGATCACTCGGCTCAAGCCACTGACCGCTTGTGTTTTAAATAAAGGCGATTGTTCTTTTGGCTGCGCACAAGACCTAGGTAATAGTGCAGAATAATCGTTTTGAAACACATATGTATCTTGATAATCAGGATTGATATCACCAGAAACGCGATGGTTGGTTGGGCATAAAAAACAGTTTCCATCGTATTTAGGCAGTTGTTTCACTTCCACCTTCTCATCTTGCCCACTCCAAGGTCGTTTAGCACGATGAGGTGAGACCAAAACCCATTGTCCTGTTAATGGGTTATAACGCCGATGCGGGCAATCTGATGGGTTGAACGCTATTTTATCCATGATGTTCTATTTCTCCTGTATCTATTACGATTCATAGCCATTAGGGTTTTGAGACTGCCAGCGCCATGAATCCATAGCCATGTCATCAATGGTACGAGTTGCCTTCCAACCAAGTTCGCGCTGTGCTTTTTCTGATGTCGACCAATACTCTGCGATATCACCGGCCCTTCTTGGCACAACAACGTATGGGATTTCCCTGCCGACAGCTTTTTCAAATGCGTGTAGGACTTCCAATACACTCGTTCCTCTCCCCGTACCGAGGTTGTAAATATGTAATCCTGCCTGCTGACTAACCACTTTCAGTGCAGCCACATGCCCATCCGCTAAATCCATAACATGGATGTAATCACGCACACCTGTTCCATCAACAGTAGGGTAATCGTTTCCATAAATAGACAATTTTTCTCGTCTGCCAACGGCGACTTGAGCAATATAAGGCGTTAGATTATTCGGTATACCTTGCGGATCTTCCCCCATCAAACCCGAAGGATGGGCACCAACTGGATTGAAATAGCGTAATAAGGTCACAGACCAATTTGGTTCGGCGATCACCAAATCGGATAAACAGCGTTCAACCATGTATTTGCTTGTGCCATACGGGCTTTGTGTATTGCCAGTTGGAAAGTTTTCTGTAATAGGCACCGTATCCGGTTCACCGTAAACAGTCGCGGAGGAGCTAAAGATGATACGATGTACGCCAGCACGCTGCATACATTTGGCTAGCACCAAGGTGCCATTAACATTCACATCATAATATTCGAGTGGTTTTTCTACCGACTCACCAACGGCTTTTAACCCCGCAAAATGGATCACTGCGCTGATTTTATGTTCAGAGAAAAGACGGTTTAACAGAGATTCGTCACGAATATCACCTTGATAAAAAAGCGGGCGCACTGCGGTTAGCTTTTCAATACGATTGAGCACTTCCTCTTTCGCATTGCACAAATTATCAATAATGATTGGAGCAAACCCAGCTTGGATCATCTGCACACACGTATGGCTACCAATATACCCCATCCCCCCTGTGACAAGCACTTTTGTTGGCTGCATCGTTTACCCCTTGATTCTATTAAGGATATGAAAATTCACTTTGCAAAGTATAGCAACGGGCTAATACCTTATTCTGTGATCTATCTCGCGATAGTGTAAACGTTTACACAAATAACCCCAATAAGGGGCTTTTCAGAGGCGAAGAGCGATGCATTTTCAATATGTTCAACACCGGCCACATAGTGAAACAGTTTGTGAAATAAAGCACGATTGAGATATAAAGAGGTTTAATCAGGAAGATAGTTTGAAGAAAAAACCGAAAGCGAGGCCCTTTCGGTTATTTTTCTATTGGCGGTTTTCAACTAATGAATACATTCTTTATCGTAAGGATCTAAGTGAGTCATGACATTGAGGATTTGCGGGTTTTCCATTAATTTATCACGTACATTTACCGCAATTTCATGGCCTGCCACAATCGACATATCACCATCGACCTCTAAATGAACATCAACTAAATAGAAATCGCCCGATTTACGTGTTTTCAAATCGTGAAACCCTTTGATCCCCTCAATGTTTTCAAGCACAGTACGAATTTCTTGCAATGTTTCTTCATCCGCACCTTTATCCATCAGATCTTGCATTGATTGATAAGTAAATTTATAGCCCATGCGGAAAACAAAAGTACCCACAATTAATGCCGCGATAGGGTCAAAAATTTTCAAACCACATAAGCTACCAATAATCCCAATCGCGACAACCAGTGAAGATGCCGCATCTGAACGAGCGTGCCAAGCATTCGCAACCAACATGCTGGAGTTGACCTGATTGGCAACTTTTAACATATAGCGGAAAAGCCCTTCTTTCGCCACCAACGAGACCAATGCTGCGACGAGAGCAATCGTGTGAACTTCTTGGATTAAATCAGGGTCAAGCATTTTTTGTACAGCCGACCAAATCATGCCAACGCCAACAATCAATAAAATAATCCCTAAGATCAATGAAGCACCATTTTCATATCGAAAATGGCCATAAGGATGGTCTTCATCAGGCTTTTTATGACTCTTTTTATTGGCAATTAATACAACAAAGTCAGCAACGAGATCTGATAATGTATGAATACCGTCGGCAATTAACCCTTGAGAATGAGAAATAAAACCAATGATAATCTGCCATATAGAAAGCACCATATTCACAATGACACTGACTAAGGTGCTTTTTTTAGCTGCATGAAACTTTTTCTGCTGAAGAGTAAGCTCATCACCTGTCGTATTTAATATTTTCTCTTTGTCCATAATATATTCTTAATGAAAAGCAAAATAATTATCATTTAATTAAACTTTTTAAATCAATTAGTTATGAAACTCACTGTAAATACTGACATATAATTAAAGAAAAGTCTTGTTATTTAATTGTAGTCTATCGAATTGAATGATAATCGTTATTTTTATTATTTTTGTATTAAATTGAATAGCAGAAAATGATAGTTTTTTTGTTTAAATTACATTGATTTAACAAAAGTTAAATCCTTTATACTATATTAAATCTTAACTGCTATAATGGCTTGAATAAACATATGAATGAGGTGGTTATGTATAATAAAATTTTAGTTCCTATCGACCTATTAGAAGACTCACTTAATCCACAGATCATTAAACATATCGAAGAACTAGCAAAATTAGGCTCACCAGAAATTCATTTTTTATCTGTGATCCCAAGCGCTGAGCTATTTTTTGGTATTGAAGTGACTATCTTACCTGAAAGTCATAAAAACTCGGCAGAACGCTCCGTGCTTGCTCTGAAAGCATTAGAAGACGTGATCAAAGATATTAATATCGCCGATGAAAGAATTACCTGCAAAATTGGCATTGGCTCCGCCAAAGACGAAATACTCAGTTATGCCGATGATATCGGTGCGAGCTTAATTGTACTCGGCTCTCATCGTCCAAGTGCCTCCACCTATTTATTAGGCTCTACGGCATCAACTATCGTACGCCATGCAAAAACATCTGTCTTAGTTATTAGATAGACATAAAGGAAAGTGCCACAGCATTAACCGTGGCACTTATAGGATATGTTATTTCTTGACCGAATCGAGCAGTTGATCATCCGTTGACCAAATACGATATTTCACATCCATATCTTTCGGAGCGTAAACTACAATAGGCAATTTGCTGTTATAACGAACAAAAGCATCATCACCAAGTTGCGTAGTCACAAAACGTTCTTTTGCAGGCTCTGAACATGCCATCATCGTTGAAGCGGGCCCTTTAACATCTTCTAACTGATAATAACTATAGCCCCAACCTTCCAGTGTTTTTTCTTCTAGATCGCCCATAAACCATTGACGGTTACAATCTGCTTTAATGGTTTTACCGATCACAAGCTCAACCTGATAATTATCTTCATTCGGTTTTGCTGCCAACTGGATCACATGACGTGTCATGCCATTTTCTGCTTTAGGATAAGGTGCGATCTTTTCTAACTCCCCTGTCGCCATTGCGCAAGACGATACTAAGGCTACTGCCATTACAGATAAAATCGCTTTTTTCATGATAAAATCCTATAAAATGCAATCATATTAATAAAAAATAGAAATCTTTTTACCTAGAGCAAGTGAAAAATACTACAATTTACACTATGGATAATTCTTAATTTCAAAAATAAGAAAATATAACTATCTAATTCAATCCCATCATAGCTAATTTTAGTAGAATGATCATAAATTTGATAAAAACTATGTAAATTCTTCTCTGTTTTAATGCATAAATAATAGACAGTGCTTATACTGGAGATGAGGCTTAAATACATTCTGAGGAGGTACTATGTTATCTACAGAGCAAGATTTAGTTTCAAAGTTAATATCTACTCATCCCCGCTTCCAAAATCTTTATGAAAAACATCATCAGCTCGATAAAGAGATCAGCAAATTAGAAGGCCCTTCCGGTGCTGGTTATAATGAGCATGTTGCTAAGCTTAAAAAAGAAAAATTGCATATAAAAGACGAAATGCAAAAAATAATGCAATCGGCAAATAAAGGTTAATATTCAATTTACTAGGCTAAATAAGTAAGTTTTTATCTTGTTTTTGGTTTAGTTAAACCTTAATTAACAATTTATATTACTCATTTTCTAGTTAATTTTATCTTATTGTTTATTATGGCATAAGTCGTTACTTATGCCATTTTCGGTTTATCTTCTTATCATGCCGACTTTCTATTCCCTCCAATAACATGTATATTAAATGCAATTTATTGTAGATAGATTGAGGTGCACAGATGGTTGGGAAACGTATCCAACGGGAAATAAAAACTATCGAAAAAATGATCCAACTCTACGAAAAGGCACATCCTGCACCGGCTGATTCGCCAGAACAATATAAAAAGCTCTATGCCTATGCAATTAATCGGCTCGAAAAATGCCGTTATGGAGAGCAAAAGCCTGCTTGTAAACAATGCCCAATACATTGTTACCAGCCAAAAATGCGAGAACAAATGAAAATAGTAATGCGCTGGGCTGGGCCAAAAATGTTACTCCATCACCCCATCTTAGCCATCAGACATTTACTTGATGACCGAAAGCCAGTTCCTGAACTCCCTGAAAGAAAACGTAATAGAAATTCATCCACAGATAATTAACCGCTAGATAACTTTTTATTTACATTGTGATATTCGCTGGGTTTATTAGTTTGCTAAAATATATTGATAATGAGTGTGATGATAATAAAAGAAACAATCATTAAATAATCTTAAAAGCCCCCTTTCTTAACGCCAACTGTTGCCCTATCAATTTATGGCATGCTAATTGTCATTTATCGCTTAGCCCCCTAAACACTTGTAAATCTTTTTTAACTCGTCAATAGGTTGCTTCCTCGACAGAGCTTATATCCATTTCATTTGAGTGACGTTTCTCTAAAAATTAGTACCCCATGATAACTAATAATCAAAATCTATGTTTATAGAACTATCAAAAACCATACTTTTAGAAAATATGTTTAATAAATGAGATTTCTATCTCAAATATTGTGTGATTTATGTTATTACGACAAATATTTATTATCGTTACATGTAACAAAATTAATTGATAACATGGCTAACAGATAAAAACATAAAATTTATTTATCAGTACTATATTTTCCGATATTAATAACAATAAAAGCTATCACTATATTTTCCTCCTAATATGCAGAAAAAGGTGGCTTACCCCATCTAGATCAAAAAACACCAGAATTGAATAAAACCATTAGATTACTTTTTATGCTACTAAAAACCATTTATTAGTATTAATCACTATACAAAAACAACTAACTAGTTATAAATAACTAAAAAACATCTTTAACAATACTTTTTTCGAGCAAAAAAAGATATTAATTCGGAAAATTAGCATTTGGAAACATTTATTAATATTTAGAATTAATCTGTGACACAAAAAAGCTGATTTATATAATTTTGATCAATCAGATAAAGATGAATTTATTGTTCATCTAATAAATAGATAAAGGAATTCAACCTTAACTTTACATTAACAAATTCAACATTTAATTAAAAAATTAACACTCAGGATGCGTTATGCAAAATGATAGCAATGTAACTAACCGTCGTATAAAAAGAGTCTTGGTTAATAAAGAGAACCCGTATTCTATCATCGACCAACCTACAAAAGGATTAATTATTATTGAAAAGGGCAGCTTGATATGGGAAAGCCCTACATCAATAGAAACATTACACTGTGGTGATATTCTTTATCACAAACAAGGTTCATACGCTTTAAAAAGCACGGATGATGAGTCAGATTGTGAATTTCTTTGGATATCCTTAGAAGATCAATTTTTACGAGAGTTCATTAATCTTTATGGCAGCCAATTGAGTGAAATTGAACGTACAGAAACCAATAGCTATGATGTGATTAGGTTTACTACATCAACACTCATTGATGAATTAAAAAATAGCTTTAAAGCCATCGTTGACCAACAATACCCTAGATTACTGGTGACATTACGTATATCTGAGTTTCTTTTATTGCTTTCTTATAGTGAACAAGGCTCAAAGCTGCTGGCTAATTTAAGACAACTGAGTAATCGACAAGCAGAACGATTACAGAATTTCATGGAAAATAACTTTTTAAAAGAGTGGAAGCTGGCTGATTTTGCGAAAACATTCGGTATGGGCTTAACAACTTTTAAAGAACTATTTAATGCGGTTTATTCAACCTCACCACGTTCATGGATCAGCGAAAAAAGAATTATGTATGCACATCAATTGCTTGTAAATACTCAAATGAGTATCGTTGAAATATCAATGGAAGCAGGCTTTTCAAGTCAATCTTATTTTACACAAAGCTATCGTAAGCGTTTTGGGTATACGCCAAGTAAATCAAGATCACCGACTCACTGATGTGATGATTTAGATTATTTCTAAAAAATACATTTGCCCTGTCAGTTATAGATATGTGTGCATTGCCCTATATACTGACAGAAAGGCAGATAATAATTAGCTAAACGCCTGCCCTTCCCTAACTGAATTGCTCTCAATTCGATGGTTCTAATCTCTATTTCAGTGGTTTTTCAATAATGGATAACGGAAAAAATTTCAGTACTTATGCAGGGACGATAACAAAAAAGGCCGTTTACTAAATTAGTAAAACGGCCTTTTTTAACTTTTTGATTATGGTTATTTAGCGCTGATAATTTTTAAATCAATAATCGACATTGAGTTTGGCGGAATGACCCCAGGTATTCCATCGACGCCATAACCACCTTCTGGCTTAATATAAACCTTAACCATACCCCCTTCACCCGCTTTCTCAACAAAGGAGTTCAACGGTGCGGGTAGTTCACTATAAGGCAATGTGACAGGCTCTTGATCCTTATACAGTACCGTCAGAGTTCCATCAGTAAGCTGTTCTCGCATAATAAATGTGATATTTTTCTTCTGCACATTGGTAATTGGCTTACCTTTTTGCAGGATTTTATAATACGTAAAGCTATCAAGCTTACTGTATTTCTGCTTAGTGATTTCCTCAATTATACGTTGATTACGCTTTGCATTCGCTTGAGCAATTGCCTTTAGCTCTTTTTGAGACAGTTGCTTTTTAGGTGCTCCCATAATCGATGTAGAGCCACTCGGCGCTATTTTCGCTTTTAACTTGTCATTTTCATCTTGAAGCTGCATGACTTTTTTATTTAACTCCATGATCTGGGCTTTAAGCGCTTCATTCGAAGTTAATGACATTTGCTGCTTCAATTCAGCTTCTAGTTTCTTCAATTGATCTTTAGCTGTTGCTAACTCTTTTTGCAAATTAGCACTGTCAGCTAACTGTTTTTTCAGTTTTTCTAACTCAGTATTCTGAGATTGATATTTATTATCAATTCCTTTTAGCTTCTCAGCATCCAGTTTTAATGCACTGATTTGTTTGTTCGCCTCGACTAACTGTTTATCAATCTCAGCCGCTTTTTTCTCTTTAGTCGTAATATCAGTTTCAAGGCGTTTAATTTGTTGCTCACGCTCTTTAGCTTGTTTTTCAACTTCCGCTTTTTGTGCTTGTAACTGTTTTTGAGCAGCTTTCAATTCAGCTTCTAATGCTTTATGTTGCTCAGTCTGCGCGGTTTGTGCCGTCAACACGGTTTGCAGTTTCGCGGCCTGCTGCTCGTTATCTTTTAACTGCGCTTGTAGCTGCTTATTCTGCTCGGCTAACTGTTTCGCTACGGCCTGTTGCTTCGCCAGCGCTTCGCGTGTCGCTCGACTATCTTCTTCCGCTTTCTTCAGTACCGCTTCTTGCAATTTTAATAGCGATACTTGCTGAGTAAGCTCAACCGTTAATGATTTCACTTGCTGATCCGACGCTTGCGTCATTAGCTGCTTCTGCTTCTCAATCTCTTTTTGTAACTGAGCGATATCAGTATTCGCTTTTTTCAGTTGAGCCTGAGCGGTAGTGAAGCCTTCTTCTTGCTGCGTTAATTTCGCTTGTAGCTGCTGCTGGGCTTTCTGACTTGCTTCATATTGCTTCGCTAATGCCGTTTGCTCCGTTTTCTGTGCTTGTAACTGTGCTTGAGCCGCCTTCAATTCAGCTTCTAACGCTTTTTTCTGCTCCGCTTGTGCCGTTTGAGCCGTTAACGAGGCTTGCAGTTTTGCGGCCTGCTGCTCGTTATCTTTTAACTGCGCTTGTAGCTGCTTATTCTGCTCAGCTAACTGTTTCGCTGCGGCCTGTTGCTTCGCCAGCGCTTCGCGTGTCGCTTGGCTATCCGATTCCGCTTTTTGCAACACTGCTTCTTGTTTCTTCAATAACGCGATTTGTTGGTTAAGATCAGCCGTTAATGCTTTTACTTGCTGATCCGACGCTTGCGTCATTAGCTGCTTCTGCTTCTCTATCTCTTTTTGCAGCTCAACAACATCCGTATTGGCTTTTTTCAGCTGAGTTTGCGCTGTTGCAAACTCCTGCTCTTGTTTCGCTAATTTTTCTTGTAGCTGCTGCTGGGCTTTCTGACCTGCTTCATATTGCTGCGCTAATGCCGTTTGCTCCGTTTTCTGTGCTTGTAACTGTGCTTGAGCCGCCTTCAATTCAGCTTCTAACGCTTTTTTCTGCTCCGCTTGTGCCGTTTGAGCCGTTAACGAGGCTTGCAGTTTTGCGGCCTGCTGCTCGTTATCTTTTAACTGCGCTTGTAGCTGCTTATTCTGCTCAGCTAACTGTTTCGCTGCGGCCTGTTGCTTCACCAGCGCTTCGCGTGTCGCTTGGCTATCCGACTCTGCTTTTTGCAACACTGCTTCTTGTTTCTTCAATAACGCGATTTGTTGGTTAAGATCAGCCGTTAATGCTTTTACTTGCTGATCCGACGCTTGCGTCATTAGCTGCTTCTGCTTCTCAATCTCTTTTTGCAGCTCAACAACATCCGTATTGGCTTTTTTCAGCTGAGTTTGCGCTGTTGCAAACTCTTGCTCTTGTTTCGCTAATTTTTCTTGTAGCTGCTGCTGGGCTTTCTGACCTGCTTCATATTGCTTCGCTAATGTCGCTTGCTCCGTTTTCTGTGCTTGTAACTGTGCTTGAGCTGTCTTCAACTCAGCTTCTAACGCTTTTTTCTGCTCTACTAACTGTTGCGCTGTGGCCTGTTGCTTCGCCAGCGCTTCGCGTGTCGCTTGACTATCTGACTCCGCTTTTTGCAACACCGCTTCTTGTTTCTTCAATAACGCAATTTGTTGGTTAAGATCAGCCGTCAATGCTTTTACTTGCTGATCGGACGCTTGCGTCATTAGCTGCTTCTGCTTCTCAATCTCTTTTTGCAGCTCAACAACATCCGTATTGGCTTTTTTCAGCTGAGTTTGTGCTGTTGCAAACTCTTGCTCTTGTTTCGCTAATTTTTCTTGTAGCTGCTGCTGAATTTTCAGACTTTCTGCATACTGTTTCGTCAGCGAATCTTGCTCTGTTTTATTCGTTTTTAACAGTTGTTGTGCCGCTTTTAGCTCAGCCTCAAAAGCTTTAGAAGCTGCTTGCTGTTTCAACAGTTCAGCTTGAATATCGCTATTTTGTTTTTGAGTTAACTGAAGTTCTGACTCTTTTTGCTTCAGTAATTCCTTCTGTTTTTCAAGTGAAGCAGTCACGAGTTTAACTTGCTCGTCACTATTTTTATTTAATCGTTCCGCCTGCTCTTTTGCATCCGTTTCTAATTGAGTTAGCTGGGCGGTTAATTGTTCAACTTGCTTCTGAGCATTTTCAAATTGTAATTTTGCTTGCTCTATTTGTTTATCTTTCTCAGCAAGTTGTTTTTCTGCTAATGCTTGAGCTTGAATACTTTCGCTAAGTTTTTTCTCAAGTGCCGCAATTGATTTCTGCGCTTGTTGATTCTGTGCAGTGAGTTGTTCTAAATTATTTTCTTTATCTGCCAGTATATTTTTAACGGAGTTCAATTCATCCGTCAGTAATACAATGGTTTCTTTATCATCTGTTGCACTTAGTTTTTCACGTAACAAAGCAACTTGATTTTTATTTTCGGCAAGTTCGTTATTGATACGCTCTATTTCAAATTGTTTCTCGGCGATATCATGACTGAGTTCCGCTACACTTTTATTATGTGCAATTAATTTTTCGACTAATTGCCTATCGGTTAAAAGTTGATGATAAGCAATTAACTGACCAGCGCCTTGAGCAGCACCAAATCTAAATAGGTGAGTCGATTGTTGTTGCGCGAGTAGATCGGCAAGCTGTTCTAGGTAAGCCGTATTATCACGCAATACCCCCATTGAGTACTTAGCAGAGTAAAGCCCTAATGGATCTAGAACAATTTGGTATTTAGCAAAATCTTTCGATAAATACTGTGGATGCCATTGGTTTGAATTAAAGAAATAAGGATAGGATGACAATAACAAAGACTGGTGTGCTGAACCAGTTTGTTGATCCACAATGCTTTCTTCTGGTAATGGGCATTCAGACAAAGCAACTTTAGGTTGTTCTGTCATCTGACCTTTAGCTTGTGTAGCTACTTTTGTCGTCGTAACTTTAGTCTGGGTCTGCTGAGTGACCGCCCCTTTAGCTTTAGGTTGGGTACGTGCAGGCGTTTTACTTTGGCCTGCATTTTTACCCGCAGCAGATTTAGATTTTTCTTTTGGCTCAGGAGCGAGCGGTAAAGATGAAAATGAGTCATATCCCTGACCTTGAATATTCAATGGCTTTTCCGGCACTTTACCTTCCTGCTCTAATTGCAGGTAAGTGTCAAAGTCATCAATGACATTATTGAAGCTATCCGATTTTGCAAATTGACTAAAAGCAGCCGAAAAAATGGCCAAAGATATACAAAGTCTTAGGTTAATTCTCATAATCCACTAATTTTTTCCAATGTTGATTCGGTAGACAGGACTGAGTTATAACGAACTTTCGCGCAAAGAACTTTTGTTTTAGCTTCTATTGCCATTTGTAACAGTTCAATCGTGTCTGGACTTGCTGTCGATGCGACTTGTTTATAAAGCTGATTAATTTCGCTCACTTCTTTAAAGGAACCGACTAAGCGATTGTAATCTGCTGGTGACAGTGTTTTCAGTGCATTAAGTTCTTTAATACAGGTGCTTAAACTCTGGAATGACTCACCTTCGCTTCCAGATTGATTTAGCATCGTAGGATTTTGCCCAGCGGGCTTATGATTAATTGCCGTGTTTAAAACAGTCTGAGAATCAGCATGGGAATAATCCATGTACTGCTGCCCCGTCGCTGAATTAGCCGTTGATGAAGCTGTGGCATCAGTTTTTTCTGAATAATTCGTGTTAGAGCCCCAAGAACAGCCAGAGAGAATTGCTGTCCCAGCCAAAAGCAAAGACGCAACAAAAATTTTATTGTTTGAAAACATATAGTTACCTTACCAGCACTTTTCTTCGCTATTATAATGACATTCAAGAAACCTAGTGTAAGCTAAAATTTATCTATTTTCTATAAGCCCTAATCTAGAAATAGAGTCATCTCATAAATTTTGGTTAATTATTTTAATCTTAGCACTAAATCGGTATCGACCCCATCATTTTTAATGCAATAAAATTACTAAGAACACTTATTTTGAGTTTTATAAATAATAACTGTAAAAAATTATCATCTAACGATCTCAAGCGAAACCTTTATCCGGTTAATAAACAATTCCACTGCAGGACGGCGGTGACTATTTGATTTTTCTGAAAAGTACAATATTTCAATATATGAAATATTTTCTAACAAAAAAACAAATTCGAATCTTTTATCTATTAACATTTTGTTAAGTACATTACACTTATTATGTTATAAACATAAAAATGATGTCTGAGTATTTCCACTTAAGCGCAACAATAAAAAATAATTAAGCCCTATTGATAAAGGAAATACATTAACAAAAATAATTTAACTTAAGTAATAATTTAATAATCGCTAACTGTACTAACGTATTATTTAACGATTTAGGATTGGATAAAACAATGCCCAGACTCAGCTGGGCATTGTTATTGATAGCACTAAGCTTTAGATGGGCGTAATGCAGGGAATAAGATCACGTCACGGATCGTATGACTGTCAGTAAATAGCATGACCATACGGTCAATACCAATCCCGAGGCCAGCCGTTGGCGGTAAACCATGCTCTAATGCGGTGACATAGTCTTCGTCATAGAACATCGCTTCGTCATCACCTTCATCTTTCTGACGAACTTGCTCAGCGAAACGCTCTGCTTGGTCTTCAGCGTCATTTAACTCAGAGAAACCGTTACCGATTTCACGTCCACCGATGAAAAACTCAAAACGGTCGGTGATAAATGGATTTTCATCATTGCGACGAGCTAATGGTGAAACTTCCGCTGGATATTCAATAATGAAAGTTGGTTGGATCAGGTGGCTTTCTGCAACCTCTTCAAAAATTTCACATTGAACACGACCTAAGCCCCAGCTATTTTCTACCTTGATGCCGATAGACTGGGCAATTGCAACCGCTTTATCCATATCATCCAAATCAGCAACGTTAGTTTCAGGACGATATTTACAAATGGCTTCCTTCATGGTCAATTTGGCAAATGGTTTACCAAAATCAAACTCTTGCTCACCGTATTTAACGACAGTGTTTCCTAAAACATTCTGCGCTAACGTGCGGAATAACTCTTCAGTCAGATCGATTAGGTCACGGTAATCAGCATACGCCATATAGAGTTCCATCATAGTGAACTCAGGGTTATGACGTGGAGACAGGCCTTCGTTACGGAAGTTGCGGTTAATTTCAAACACACGTTCGAAACCACCAACCACTAAACGTTTTAGGTACAGTTCAGGAGCGATACGCAGATACATATCGATATCCAGCGCATTGTGGTGAGTCACAAATGGACGAGCAGAAGCACCACCAGGGATAACTTGCATCATTGGTGTTTCCACTTCCATAAAGCCTTTGCCGACCATAAAGTTACGTAGCTCAGCTAAGATCTTCGAACGAACCATAAAGGTGTGGCGAGATTCATCGTTGGCAATCAGATCAAGGTAACGTTGACGATAACGTGTTTCTTGGTCTGCTAAACCGTGGAATTTGTCCGGTAATGGGCGCAGTGCTTTCGTCAGTAGACGCACTTCGTGACAATGGACAGTCAATTCACCTGTTTTGGTTTTAAATAAGCGGCCTTTAGCGCCTAAAATATCGCCTAAATCCCACTTTTTAAATTGCTCGTTATAAACGCCTTCCGCTAAGTCATCGCGAGAAACATAGATTTGAATACGACCACCCACATCTTGCAGGGTTGCAAATGATGCTTTACCCATAATACGACGAGTCATCATACGGCCAGCAATGGCGACTTCAATATTTAAGTCTTCTAGCTCTTCCGCTGATTTTTCATCATATTGTGCGTGGATCTTTTCCGATGTGATATCACGACGGAAATCATTCGGGAATGGGATCCCTTTTTCACGTAAAGCAACGAGTTTTTCTTTACGTGCTTTCAATTCGTTATTCAAATCGGGGGCTTGTTCTGCACCCTGTTGTTGCTGCTGAGACATTTTTTCCTCACAGGCCAGCTTTCAAGCTAGCTTCAATGAATTTATCCAAATCACCATCCAGTACGGCTTGCGTATTACGCGTTTCCACACCAGTACGTAAATCTTTAATACGTGCATCATCAAGGACATAAGAACGAATTTGGCTACCCCAGCCAATATCCGATTTATTCTCTTCCATCGCTTGCTTATCAGCATTCTTTTTCTGCATCTCCAGTTCATAAAGCTTCGCTTTTAACTGGCGCATGGCTTGATCTTTGTTTTTATGTTGCGAACGGTCATTCTGACATTGAGTCACAATATTTGTAGGTATGTGCGTAATACGTACTGCTGACTCAGTTTTGTTTACGTGCTGCCCACCCGCACCAGAAGCGCGGTAAACATCAATGCGTAAATCTGCTGGGTTAATTTCGATATCAATATCGTCATCAACTTCAGGGTAAATAAAGGCGGAGCTAAACGACGTATGGCGGCGGCCCCCTGAATCAAATGGGCTTTTACGCACGAGACGGTGTACGCCGGATTCTGTTCTTAGCCAACCGTAAGCATAATCACCGATAACTTTAATGGTTGCCGATTTTAAACCCGCCACATCGCCATCTGATTCTTCAATAATTTCTGTTTTGAAGCCTTTCGATTCTGCCCAACGTAAGTACATACGCATTAACATACTGGCCCAATCTTGGGCTTCAGTACCGCCAGAACCGGCTTGTAAATCAATGTAGCAATCAGCGCTATCATATTCACCAGAAAACATCCGGCGAAACTCAAGCTGCTCTAGTTTTGCTTGGAGCTGAGTTAACTCTTCACCTGCTTCATTAAAGGTGTCTTCATCATCAGCTTCAATAGCAAGTTCGAGTAAGCCTTCAACGTCTTCAAGGCCTTGGGTCATTTGATCTATGGTGTCAACAATCGCCTCAAGAGAAGATCGCTCTTTACCTAACGCCTGTGCTCTTTCAGGTTCGTTCCAGACATCTGGTTGCTCAAGTTCCGCATTAACTTCTTCTAAGCGTTCTTTCTTGGCATCATAGTCAAAGATACCCCCTAAGGACCGCTGTTCGCTCAGATAGGTCCTGAATCTTACTTTTTACTGGGTTAATTTCAAACGTCATTTTTCAATGTCTTATGTTTGGTCGTTATAAATAGAATAAATTCTTCACAAACCGTCAATGATAACGGAATTTCACTAAAATTTATAGCACTGCAAAAGCGAATCTTACCTCTCATCGACGTAAACTGAGAAAGTTCCCTTATTCAGGCCAAATGTGCTCAACCATCAGTTGAACACTCTTTTGACCTCGAAACTCGTTAACATCTAGTTTAAACGCAATTTTTGCGCGTTTCACACTATTATCGGGCCACCGCCGCACATCGATATTAAACATAATCGCATCCAGCATTGGCCCTCCCTTCACTGGCTCTAACATCATTTTAAGATGGCGTTCACCCACTAAGCGCTGTTGCAGCAACCGAAAATAGCCGTCAAAAACAGGCTCAGGGAATGATTGCCCCCAAGGGCCGCTTTCACGTAGTAACTCAGCAATTTCTAATGTGAACTCATCCTGTTTGAGTTCACCATCACTCCAAACAACACCTGATAGCTGATCGGGTTGAATAAGTTCCCCCATCAATGATTCAAAATGCTGCTTAAATAAGCCAAATTTACTCTCTTCTAGGCTCAAGCCAGCCGCCATGGCATGACCACCAAATTTTTGCATTAGCCCCGGTTGTAAGGTATTTAGGCGCTCTAATGCATCGCGCATATGCACCCCTGGTACTGAGCGCCCTGAGCCTTTTAATGTGCCGTCACCCGCGGGTGCAAAAGCAATCACAGGGCGGTGATATTGTTCTTTAATCCTTGACGCCAATATTCCCACAACCCCTTGGTGCCACTCAGGATGATAGATAGCTAGCCCATTGGGTAATTGGCTATCACTATACTCAATTTTATTAAATAACACGGAAGCTTCTTGTTGCATCCCCGCTTCAATTTCCCGCCGTGCTTGGTTTAATCCATCCAGCTCGTTAGCCAGTTCTCGCGCATAAGCCATATCATCGGTCAGGAGTAATTCAATACTCACAGACATATCATCTAAACGCCCTGCGGCATTCAAACGAGGCCCTAAAGCAAAACCAAAGTCGTTGGCGACCAAACGAGAGCATTCCCGCTTTGAGACCTCGATTAATGCTTTGATCCCCGCACAACAACGCCCCGCCCTGACACGATGCAGACCTTGATGCACTAAAATACGATTATTAGTATCAAGTGGAACAACATCTGCCACTGTTCCGAGCGCAACTAAATCTAAGAATTCGGCTAAATTAGGTTCGCTCATTCCCTGCTTAACAAACCAGCCTTCTTGGCGCAATTTGGCGCGTAACGCGGACATTAAGTAGAAAGTCACGCCAACGCCTGCTAATGATTTAGAAGCAAATTGGCACCCTTCTAGATTAGGGTTAATAATGGCATCGGCCTTCGGTAATACATCTCCCGGAAGATGGTGATCCGTCACAATGACCTTAATATCATGCTGCCTAGCCGCTTCGACACCTTCGTGTGACGAAATACCATTATCAACGGTGATGATAAGATCCGCGCCGCGTTTGTAGGCTTCCTCAACGACAAGAGGCGTCAGCCCATAACCATTTTCAAACCGATTTGGAACAATGTAATTTAAGTTCACATATCCCATTGATTTTAATGCACGAATAGCTAAAGCCGTACTCGTAGCGCCATCAGCATCGAAATCCCCTACGATGGTAATTACGCTATGGTTCTCCAATGCACTATAAAGTAGCGTTAATGCGTTATCTATCCCTGATAACGTGCGGTAATCTAATAAGTTAGCGGCTTTACGCTCTAGCTGTGAAATATCCGTCACGCCTCGATGGGCATAAACTCGCTGAAGGATTTCAGGAAAACCATCCAGTGTTTTAATATCCTCAGCGAGTGTACGCTGGCGTAAAAAAGTTTCTACATTCACAATGGTTAACTATTTTGTTCGAGTATCTTTAACAGTTTATCGGGGGATAAATAACCCGACAATAATTGCCCATCAGGTAACACGATCGCTGGCGTTCCTGTCATTTTAAATTGGCTACCTAACTTAACGTGTTTACTGAGATCAATTTTACATTCATCAATCATGGCAACTTCGTCACCTTTAAATGCTTTAGTTAATGCACTTTGAGGGAGCGCATTACACCATATAGATGCCATTTGTTTTGCGGACTCATGCTCCAAACCTTGGCGTGGGTAAGCGAGGTAACGTACTGTGATACCTTTGCTATTTAATTCACCAACCGATTCATGGAATTTTTTGCAGTAGCTACAGGTAATATCGGTAAATACTGTAACCACATACTTCTCTTTCGGCGCTTTAAAGACGATCATTTCATCTTTTAGCGCTTCAACCTTTTTCATGAGTGGTTGATTAGAAATGTTGACTGGCATTTTGCCGCTTAAATCATAAATAGGGCCTTGTAATAAATATTTCCCATCATCAGTTACATAAATAATACCATCTGAAGTATCAATAGTATTAAGCCCTACAATAGGCGATGGTTTGATTGATTCTACAGAGATATTATATCTGGCAAGCTTCTCTTCAATCACTTTATCATCTGTTGCCGCAGACACTGAGGCGGAAAATGTTGCAATGCAAGCCGCCCATAAGAGTAGTTTATGTTTCATAATTATCCTTTAACGCACATCACCCCCTTGGATGATGCTGCTCATGTAACATGCGCAAACGCTCGGTTGCGACATGTGTATAAATCTGTGTCGTAGAGAGATCACTATGCCCTAATAGCATTTGCACAACTCGTAAGTCGGCGCCGTGATTCAGTAAATGTGTCGCAAATGCATGGCGTAGAACGTGTGGTGATAACGCTTCAGAATCGATATTCGCAATCACCGCATAATGTTTAATACGATGCCAAAATGTTTGGCGCGTCATTTTTGTGCCACGTTTGCTAGGAAATAAAACATCACTGGCTTTACCATTGAGTAAGTCAGGCCTACCTTCTTCAAGGTATTTTTCTACCCAATAAATAGCCTCTTCTCCCAGAGGAATCAATCTTTCTTTATTCCCTTTCCCCACAACACGTATGACACCTTGCCGTAGGCTAATATCGGAGAAAGTTAACCCCACCAGCTCTGAGACTCGTAACCCACAAGCATACAGGACTTCCAACATCGCTTTATCGCGAAGCTCAAGAGGATCCTCGGTTGCAGGGGCATTCAGTAGATCTTCAACCTGCTGTTCACTCAAATCTTTTGGTAGCCGTTGTGGTATTTTAGGTGCGGCAATCACCGCTGAAGGATCATCAAGCCGTATTTTTTCACGATAAAAATATTGGAATAAACGCCGCATAGCGCTTAATAGACGCGCAGAGCTAGCCGCTTTGTATCCCCCTTCAATCCGTTCTGCCAAAAACGATTGTAAATCGATTGATTGAACACTTTCCAAATCCAATTGATTCGCTTCCAGCCACTTATCTAATAATTGCAAATCTAAACGATAAGATGCCAATGTATTTTCAGCGAGATCTTGCTCTAACCAAATGGTATCAAGAAATTGCTCAATTAATGGATTAAGCTGTTTGGTTTCCACGCTGCTTATATTCCTCTTCATAACCGCCACGTAAGCTATTATACCTATCCTATCTCAAGTTACAGCGCTATTGGTGATGTTCGGTTCGTCTTCTCATCCCCCTAAAATATTGAGAGTGTGTGCCCGATACCGTTCATTCTGTTACAATACCTCTCTACTGCAATGAAAACTAGTTACATTAACATGAAAATAGGTCTCTTTTACGGTTCTAGTACTTGTTATACCGAAATTGTCGCGGAAAAAATACGCGATATCCTCGGTGAAGATTTGGTTACATTACATAATGTCAACGATACACCGCCTGAACTGATGGAGCAGTATGACGTTCTCATTTTGGGTATCCCTACGTGGGATTTTGGTGAAATACAAGAAGACTGGCTGGCAATTTGGGATGCGCTTCCCAATCTTAAGCTTAACAACAAAATTGTTGCTATGTATGGGATGGGCGATCAGATTGATTATAGTGAATGGTTTCTTGATGCACTAGGCATGCTATATCATCAACTAAAGCCAACAGGGGTGCAATTTGTAGGCTTTTGGCCACTCGATGGTTACCAATTCGAAAGCCCGAAAGCACTGACAGAAGATGGTACACAGTTCGTTGGTTTGGCTTTAGATGATGTGAATCAATTTGAAGAGACCGATGAGCGTATCGCACAGTGGTGTATGCAAATCTTAACCGAGATTGAAGAATTACTGTAAGTTGACTATGCTGACTTTCCCCATTACTGCAATAACCCCTAATGATTAAATATCAGGATATTGCAGTAATAGTTGGTTTAAATTACGCCAGCTCTCTTCTGATAAGGCATCTTTTGCAACCCATAAACGGATCTTCTGTGGCTTACCTTGTAAGGCACTGAGTGTCAATAATACCCCCACACGGCTACACCAAGGTTGCTTAACGATACTCCACTCATTCTTTTTCCATTGGACTTTATTGCCATTAACCAGTACCGCAGTCCCTTTGATTTTGCTGATGCTTTTTTGGCTTTTTGCCCAGCTAGCAATCACAATCACTAACAGCGGCAACCACACCATTGAATTCCCTGGCGCCCATGGTGCGACCAATAGAATAAAGCCGACTACCCCATGAGCACAGGTTGAAAAAAGCTGAGTTTTCCATGAAATGGAGAGATTAGATTTCCACAGGACCACGATTTTTATTTCTTTCCTGAATCAATTTAACCATACCAAACAACTCATCGTCGTCTGGGCGCCCATGATTCATTAACCAGTTAAACAGATCAGGGTCTGCACACTCAAGTAAACGAACAAAAGTACGTTTGTCCTTGTCAGAAAGTCCTTCATATTCATATTCAAAGAATGGCATGATGGAAATATCCAACTCACGCATACCACGACGGCAAGCCCAATGAATTCTTGCTTTATTCTCTATATCCATTCCACTACGACCTTATTTGTTGCAGTTAACTGATAAGATTAATTATTTTCAATACTCTAACAGATAATTGATTGGGAAAACATGACCTATCGTACAATGTCGATAATTTTCATCACTCTATCGCGCTTTTATCCAAGAATGCCGATTAAAAATATTGAATAATTGATAGCGCATCATAATAACTACTTGCAATGTAATCCAGCTCTTTTACCATTAACCCCCTTCTGATACGAAAGAAAAACAGGTGAAATCATGACTACTGAAGTTGCTCACTCAAAACAATTCCCTCTTGATTCTCAGTCTTTACCACTTATATTGATTTCACTGGAAAACTGGGGATTAATTCATTTGCATGGCCTTGATGCTGAAAAGTACCTTCAAGGGCAAGTTACGGCTGATGTTAGCGCAATGACACCAGCACAACACACCTTAACCGCTCACTGTGATCCTAAAGGGAAAATGTGGAGTGACTTGCGTCTATTCCACCACCTTGATGGTTTCTCTTATATTGAAAGAGCCAGCGTACTTGATAGCCAATTAGCCGAGCTAAAAAAATACGCGGTGTTCTCGAAAGTCACCTTTGAACATAAGCAAGAGCTAAAATTACTCGGTGTCGCGGGGAAAGGGGCTCGCGAAGCATTAGCCACTATATTCACTACGCTACCTGATGCAGAAAACCAAGTCACCGTTGATGGCGTCTCAACAATTTTACATTACGCATTGCCTAACGAACGTTTTCTTATCGTCACAGATCAAGCAACTGCACAAAAAATTACCGACTCGCTTAATGCGGAAGTGGTTAATGATGAGCAATGGTTATCACTAGAAATAGAAGCGGGATACGCCGTTATCGAACAAGCCAGCAGCGCGCAACATTTGCCTCAAGCCACCAACCTGCAAGCCTTACCTTATGGTATTAGCTTTAAAAAAGGTTGCTATACCGGACAAGAAATGGTCGCACGGGCAAAATTCCGTGGCGCCAATAAGCGGGCGATGTATTGGCTGAAAGGCACAGCAACATCCGTTCCGGCAGTCGGTGAAGGTGTAGAATGGCAATTAGGTGATAAATGGCGCCGTACCGGTACTGTTCTTGCTGCGGTGAAATTAGCAAATGGTGAAGTGAATATTCAAATCATTATGAATAATGATATGGAAGCGGATAGTGTATTTCGTGTTACAGGGGATGAGCAAAGCCACCTAACTATTCAGCCACTCCCTTACTCGTTGGAAGAAGAAAAATAATTGAGGTTTTTATGTCATCTGCAAAAGGTAATAAGTCCGTTGACGTTTTAGATTTTGGCGGCTTTACCGAAGTTATCCAATTTTTAATGGAGTTGGATAAACTAAAAAGTGTTTATCGAAAAAATAAATTACTCAACAATGAGAGGCAAGAAAATACAGCGGAGCATAGTTGGCAATTTGCTATGGCTGCAATGAGTTTCGCGCCTTATGTCAAAGGGGTGAATGTTGATCACGCCATTAAGTTGGCCTTAGTACATGATATCGTCGAAATCGATGCAGGTGATGTCTTGGTTTACGATGTTGCGGCACGTGATGCTATTCGCGAAGAAGAGGTCAAAGCTGCTGTTCGTATTTTTGGCTTACTCCCTTCTCCACAAAATGAGCAATTTTTGGCTTTATGGAAAGAGTATGATGCGGCAGAAACATTGGATGCGAAATTTGCCAATGTTATCGATAGAACCATTCCTATGCTCTTAAATTTACATAATCAAGGGCAAAGTTGGGTCGAGAATAATATTCGCCTAGAACAAGTGATCGCTCGAAATGAGTTTATAGAAGAAGTATTTCCTGAATTTTGGGAGCAACTCTTACCACAACTGAAACTCGCCCAGCAAAAAGGTTGGTTGTTGTAATTTATTCACCAATAGAGTTTGCTCTTGGTGTGAATCAGTGAATCAAATACCCGGTAATAATATCGGGTATTTAACTCAATCGTGTTATCACGCGGAAAATACCAACGGCTATCGATTGATGAAACAGATGCGTTTTATCCTTTCCCCACTATAACTAAAAACCCCCAATAATTGATAATACAACTATTGAGGGCTACTTATTATTTACAACACACTAATCACATATACTCTTCAATCGGCACACAGGAACAATGTAAATGGCGATCACCATAAACATCATCCAAGCGCTTCACGGCAGGCCAATATTTGTTTGCTTTTGTGGCCGCTGTTGGGAATACAGCTAACTCGCGGCTATAGGCATGCTCCCACTGCGCCACTAGCTCTGTTTGAACATGTGGAGCATTAACCAGTGGGTTATCTTCCAGTGTCCATTCCCCATTAGCCACTTTGTCAATTTCATTGCGGATGGCTAACATCGCATCAACAAACCGATCAATTTCCACCAGACTTTCTGATTCTGTTGGTTCAATCATCAATGTACCCGCAACAGGGAATGACATGGTTGGTGCATGGAAACCATAATCGATGAGGCGTTTTGCGATATCTAATTCGCTGATCCCTGTATCTTTCTTAATTGGGCGCAAGTCAACAATACATTCGTGAGCAACGTAGCCATCACGACCTGTATACAGAATGTCATAGCGGCCTTGTAGACGTTTAGCAATGTAGTTCGCGTTTAAAATCGCTACCTGACTTGCTTTTCTCAGACCATAAGATCCCATCATACGAATGTACATCCAACTGATTGGCAGAATGGACGCACTACCAAAAGGTGCTGCCGAAACTGCGCCTTGCTCAGTGATCATCTCTTGTTCAACAACTGAATGCCCCGGAACAAATGGCGCTAAATGTTTTTTCACGCCAATTGGCCCCATACCTGGGCCGCCACCACCGTGTGGGATACAGAAGGTTTTGTGTAAATTGAGGTGAGAAACATCGGCACCAATATAACCTGGCGTTGTTAGGCCTACTTGTGCGTTCATATTGGCACCATCGAGGTACACTTGCCCACCAAACTGATGAATGATCTCACAAACCTCTTTGATGCTCTCTTCATACACGCCATGAGTTGACGGGTAAGTCACCATCACACACGAAAGATTATCGCTATGTTTTTCTGCCTGCTGACGTAAATCCACCAGATCAATATTCCCTTCATCATCACAGCGTACCACCACCACTTCCATACCAGCCATATGTGCTGATGCAGGGTTGGTGCCGTGTGCCGATGCAGGGATAAGGCAAATATTACGGTGTCCTTCATGGCGGCTTTCATGGTAGCGGCGAATTGCCAATAACCCTGCATATTCACCTTGGGCACCTGAGTTAGGCTGCATACAGACTGCATCATACCCTGTTAACTGAACTAACCAATGTGATAGCTGCTCAATCATTTGATGATAGCCCTGAGCTTGCTCCGGTGGGCAGAATGGATGCATTTCGCCAAATTCAGGCCATGTGATCGGCAACATTTCAGCCGCAGCATTTAGCTTCATCGTACAAGAGCCAAGCGGGATCATCGCTTGGTTCAATGCGAGATCTTTACGCTCTAGGCTGTGCATATAGCGCATCATTTCCGTTTCACTATGATAACGGTTGAAATTCGGATGCGACAAAATGGCATCATCACGTTGCATTGAAGGGCAAATAGCACTCTCTTGGGCCGAAACTTGTTTATCAAGTTGTTCGAAATCCAATTTTTGCTCATTTCCTGTGATGATAGTGAATAGCTCATTCAAGTCTTGGCGTGTTGTTGTTTCACTGAATGTGATACCAACTGCACCATGAATATCAGTACGTAAGTTGACCTTCGCACTTTCCGCCCGCGCCAGAACGGCAGCTTTATCTGCTACCTCAATTGAGAGTGTGTCAAACCAGCTCTTATGACGTAGTGTGATACCCGCATCTTGTAGCGCCTTAGCGAAAATAGATGTCAAGCGATGAATACGCTCAGCAATCAATTTTAACCCTTTTGGGCCATGGTAAACGGCATACATTGCGGCAATATTTGCTAGCAACACCTGTGACGTACAGATATTTGAGTTTGCTTTTTCACGGCGAATATGTTGTTCTCGAGTTTGCATCGCCATACGCAGTGCAGTATGACCGGACGCATCGCGAGATACACCAATAATACGGCCAGGCATTGCGCGCTTGTATTCATCTCGGCAAGCAAAAAATGCAGCATGTGGACCACCATACCCCATAGGCACACCAAAGCGCTGTGCTGAGCCAAAGACAATATCAGCGCCTTGCTTACCCGGTGCGGTTAACATCACCAGAGCCATCATTTCAGCGGCCACACAACTTATAATTTTACGCTCTTTGAGTTGCGCATACAGTTCACTGTAGTCATGGACTTCACCAGTCGAGCCTACTTGCTGCAATAACGCCCCAAACACACCTTCGTGTTCAAGGACTTTCTCAGCTTTATCGACTATCACTTCAAAGCCAAATGTGCCTGCACGGGTGCGAACAACATCTAATGTTTGTGGATGAATATCGTCAGCAACAAAAAAACGTTCAGCATTTTTTAATTTACTAATACGTTTCGCCATCGCCATGGCTTCCGCCGCTGCTGTCGCTTCATCTAAAAGGGAAGCGGAAGCTAATTCAAGCCCTGTTAAATCAATCGTTAATTGCTGAAAGTTTAATAACGATTCCAAGCGTCCTTGAGACACTTCTGGCTGATAAGGCGTATAAGCCGTATACCAACCTGGGTTTTCGAGTAAGTTACGTAAAATAACGGGCGGTAAAATAGCCGGGGCGTACCCCATCCCAATATAACTCTTATAGCGCTTATTTAAACTCGCTATTGCTTTCAATTCTGCTAACGCTTCTTGTTCTGTCGCCCCACCACCAACTCTTGGTGGCTCTGCCAATAAAATGGCTTTAGGGACAATATTGTCTGTCAGTGCATCAAGAGAGGTGGCACCCACAGTGTCCAACATCGTTTTTACTTGTTGTTCTGATGGACCAATATGGCGTTGAATAAATTCCGAACGGTTTTCTAATTGACTCAGAGGCATCGTCATAGCTGTGTTCCCATTCCTATATCTAATCTGCTGCTAAAGGGTAGGCTTCAAAGCAAAACGCCCCGTAATGACAGCATTACGGGGCGTTTTACGGTATTATTCGTCTTCTTCGAGCAACGCTGAGTAAGCGTCAGCATCTAACAAATCAGCCAGTTCTGATTCGTCGGTAATTTTAATACGGAAAATCCAACCTTCTTGATAAGGTTGCTCATTGACCAGTTCAGGCGCATCAACTAGCGCTTCGTTAACTTCAATGATTTCACCACTTAGTGGAACATAAATATCGGATGCAGCTTTAACAGATTCGACAACCGCACATTCACTTCCAATATCAACAGAGCTGCCCACTTCGGGGAGATCGACAAACACCATATCACCTAATAACTCTTGGGCATGCTCGGTAATACCTACGGTGTAAACGCCATCACCTTCATGACGGACCCACTCATGCTCACGGGTATATTTCAGCTCTGCAGGAACATTACTCATCATCAACCTCACTCTTATTTACGAATTTTTTCATTATGGGGGGATTAGCCACTCTTAAACGAGGGCTTTTCCTTCCCGCACAAACCCAGGTTTTACCACCTCAACAGGCATTTCTCGGTTACGTATTTCAACAATGGCTTTATCTTGTATTTCTTTTGGCACACGTGCCAAGGCAATACTGAAACCGAGTGTTGGCGAGAAAGAGCCGCTGGTAATAACCCCTTCTTGTAATTTACCTAAATCGTCGGTGAAACGTACCGTTTGGCCTGCTCGTAATATGCCTTTTTCACGCATAACAATACCGACTAATTTTTCGGTGCCTTGCTCTTTTAATTTCTCTAATGCTTCACGACCGATGAATTGGCGGTCTTCAGGCTTCCAAGCGATCGTCCATCCCATATTGGCAGCCAGTGGTGAGATAGTCTCATCCATGTCTTGCCCATATAAATTCATGCCAGCCTCAAGGCGCAAAGTATCACGCGCACCTAACCCTGCGGGATGAACACCGGCTTTCAGCAATTGATGCCAAAACTCGACCACTTGCGCTTTCGGCAATGCTATTTCATAGCCTTTTTCGCCAGTATAGCCCGTAGTTGCAATAAAGAGTTCATCGGCTTGCACCCCATAGAATGGCTTCATATCTGCCAACAGGGCACATTGTGATGGCGTCAATAGCGAATGGACTTTTTGTTGCGCTGTAGGGCCTTGAACCGCTAATAGGGCAAGATCATCACGCACTTCAATAGAGACAGGATACGATTTCATATGCTGTTCAATCCATGCGATATCCTTATCACGGGTCGCGGAGTTGACAACCAAGCGGTAGAAATCATCATTAAGGTAATAAACAATTAAATCGTCAATGACTCCGCCAGAAGCATTTAACATCCCCGTATAAAGTGCCTTCCCTTTGTCGGTCAGCTTGGCAATATCATTTGCGAGAAGATAGCGAAGGAAATCGCGGCAACCTTCACCATGTAGATCAACAATAGTCATGTGGGAGACATCAAACATCCCAGCATCGGTTCTCACTAAATTATGTTCATTGATTTGTGACCCGTAGTGCAATGGCATCATCCAACCATGAAAATCCACCATTTTCGCACCGCAGGCTATATGTTCATCATATAGCGGGGTTTGCTTTGCCATGAATACCCTCTTTACATTTGAATATGATAGGGTGAGCGCCACTGTTGCTGTGCAGGAAAATGATTTATCACGCCACAGCCAATAACGCTACGCAAACGATAACATCTTATTAAAAACTACCACTGTTTTTAGTAAGAAACCATTAAAAAAAATAGGGCTACCAACACTCTGTATTACTGATTACAAGCGACATAATCCAGCTAATTTTGTTAAAAAATTGAGAATGATCACTCAATCCCACTATATTTAACCTAAAAGCGTAGAGTTAATCATCGTATCTCTAGAGATGTTAGTGAAAAACCAATGTTAGCACCTCACAGCAAAATTAGTAAAACTAATGCGAAATTTGGCTATAATTAGAATTTCTCAATCATGAATACAAAAAATAACGATGGCAATTACGTCAATAATCGCCTTGCCATCATTGAAAAAAATGAGTGTTCCATGAACACAAAAAGAGAGGGATTGGCAGCGTTTACCACTGCCAATTGATAGGTAATATTATTTAGAGGGGGCTAACTGAACTTTTTCTAGCCATTCAGGCATATCAAACAGGCCCATAGCATGATTAAGTAGTTGAGGTTTCACGCCGGGTAAGCTATCTGCCAGCACCAATCCTATATCACGGAATAATTTCTTAGCCGGATTGTTGCCATCAAATAATTCACGGAACCCTTGCATACCAGCAAGCATCAAAGCCGCACTGTGTTTACGATGGCGCTCGAAAGTACGCAAGTAGAAATATTGCCCGAAATCTTTACCTTCACGATGCAGGCGTTTGATTTCCCCTAACAGCATGGCAACATCCATAAAGCCTAAGTTAACTCCCTGCCCTGCCAATGGGTGAATAGTGTGAGCGGCATCGCCAAGAAGTGCTAAACGTTGCGCCGCAAACTGTCGTGCGTAACGCCCCGTTAAAGGGATAGTCAGTCGTTCACTCTCCAGTTGGCATAGCCCTAAACGCGTATCAAATGCGACCGCTAACTCTTTTTCAAAATCTACTTTATCCATTTGCTGACGTCTTGCTGCTTCTGTGGCAGGTTGAGACCAAACAATTGAACATAGATGAGGGTCACTCAACGGCAGAAATGCCAATATCCCTTTACCATCAAAGGATTGGCGTGCTACCGTCTCATGGGGCTGCTCTGTGCGGATCGTCGCAACTAAGGCCGTGTGCTCATAATCCCAAAATGTCAGAGGGATATCGGCATGACCACGTAACCAAGAATTGGCACCATCCGCTCCGACAATAAGCCTTGCGGTTAACATCGAATCATCAGTGAGGGTAATAAAAACATCATTTTCCCCCCAAACGACTTTTTGAATAGTCGCCGGCGCCAGTATAGTCACCTCTCGCAAGGTGGATGCTTTTTGCCATAACGCATCACGAATCACGTTATTTTCAACAATATGCCCTAAATGGGAGAGGTTCTGCTCTTTTGCAGAAAAATGGATACGACCAAAGCTGTCATTATCCCAAACTTCCATGCCGTTGTAGGCTGAAGCCCTCATTGATTTTATTGTTGACCAAACATCTAAATAGCTTAGTAATTTTTCGCTCGCTGCATTAATCGCAGACACTCGCAGTGCATAAGGGTCACTGTCCGAAAAAGGCTTTTTCGCTGGATGACTTTCAATTACGGCAACACGTAGCCCTGTGCCTTCTAAACCACAGGCAAGTGCTAGGCCAACCATACCACCACCGGCGATAACCACATCAAACGATTGCATATTTTTATTCCTCTTAGTTCTGTGGTTATTGTTCCGCCACCCAGCCAAGTGTTTGACGAGCTAATACATCACGTACTGACGGTAACATTTCCATTGCCATTAAACCTAAATTACGTCCAACCACTAACGGCAAACAGCGATTTGCAAAAATACGAACCAAACCATCTGTCATGGTGACCGTTCGTTCTCTATCAATAGCACGCGCTTGCTGATACGTATTTAACAGTGCATAAGCGCCAATATCCTGACCTTGTTGATGTGCGGCAACCACCAATTCCGCTAACTGCATGACATCACGGATCCCAAGATTAAAACCTTGCCCTGCAATAGGGTGTAGCGTTTGCGCTGCATTTCCCACTAACACAGTTCGATGGCTAATTGGATTTAACGCTTTTCGAAGGGATAACGGATAACAAAACCGTGTTCCCACTTGAGTGATTTTACCAAGCCGCCAGCCAAAAGCTTGCTGAAGTTGCTGAATGAATGTTTCATCATCCCACATTTTAATCGTTTCGGCTTGCTCTTGATGATGGCACCAAACTAATGAGCTGCGCCCTTGCGACATCGGCAACAAGGCTAAAGGGCCAAACTCAGTAAAACGCTCGAATGCTTGCCCGTGTGGGTTTATCGCCGTTTTTACATTGGCAATTATTGCAACTTGCCCATAATCGTCCTGCTGCCACTGCATATGACAGGCATGGCCCACGGCAGAATGGCTACCATCTGCGGCCACCAATAAGGAGCCTGAAAGAGTTTCGCCGTTATCTAGCGTGACTGACACACATTCACTGTGCCGCTGGATATTTTCAACTTTCGCAGGGCAATACAGAGTAACGCCGGGAGCTTTACGCAATAAGGCAAATAAGCGCTCCCCTGCATCATGGAGTTCAATCACATTACCAAGCTCAGGGATGTGATAATCCTGCGCGTTGATATTGACAAACCCGGCATGCCCTCTATCGGAAACATGAACATGAGTTATTGGTGTGACACAATCCGCCAGTGCTTCCCAAATACCAATTTTAGACAATCGCTGACATGTTCCATGGGCAAGCGCTATCGCTCGAGCATCAAACCCTGGATGTGTGCCTTCCGGTAAGGAAGCTTCTATCAGTGATACTGACAATTTTCCTTGGCTTAATGATGAAATAGCCAGAGCCAATGTTGCCCCTGCCATTCCACCACCAACAATAATCACGTTCATGTTGTATTAATTACCTTTTACTACTTATTTTAAGCATTTTTAGCTTCAGCCATTAATGCCTCGATGTCATCAGGATCCTTCACCACTAAATCGGTCAAGTTTTCATTACCATTTTCGGTAATCACAATGTCATCTTCTATGCGGATACCGATCCCGCGATACTCTGGTGGCACATCTGCATCAGGCGCAATATACAGCCCCGGCTCTACGGTCAGAACCATGCCCGGCTCTAAGATCCTATCACGCTCCACCCCATAGCATCCGACATCATGAACATCTAACCCCAGCCAATGGCTTAAACCATGCATAAAGAATGGGAAATGTGCTTTGTTTTCGATCAATTGATCGACATCGCCATGCAAAATACCCAGTTCCACAAGTCCTTCAACTTTGATTCGAATGATTTTTTGCGTCACTTCATGAATGCTGGTGCCCGGACGATATAATTCTAAAGCCGTATTCAATGCTTTCAGTACGATATCGTAAATAGCGCGTTGCGGCTGCGTAAATTTACCATTGACGGGGAAAGTACGTGTGATATCACCAGCATAGCCATCAAATTCAGCCCCCGCATCAATTAACACCAACTCTCCATCTTTCATTTCACTTTCATTTTCAGTGTAATGCAGAATGCAGGCATTTTCACCGCTGCCAACGATCGAGTTATACGAAGGGTAGCGTGCCCCATGGCGAGTGAATTCGTGCTCCAACTCCCCACAAAGCTGATATTCATACATGCCTGGTTTACAGGTCTTCATTGCTCTGATATGCGCTAATGCAGAGATCTCACCTGCTTTGCGCATCACCGCAATTTCAGCTTCCGATTTAAATAAACGCATCTCATGCACTAAAGGACGCCAATCAATCATAGTATTTGGTGCGCGCAAATTGCGGCGACTACCTTTACGAAGTATATCTAGCGCACCGAAAACTAGTTTGTCTGCATATTCGAATTCGCCTTGCGCGTGATAAATCACATCAAGTCCATTAAGGAGTTGATAGAGTTGTTCTTCAATTTCATCAAATGGTAATGCTTTACTAACGCCCAGTTTTTCAGGCGCTGCTTCTTGCCCTAATCGACGACCAAACCAGATTTCAGCCGTTAAATCACGAACACGGTTAAAAAGCACCGTATGGCTATGTTTTTCATCACTTTTGATTAGCAGTAAAACGGCTTCAGGCTCACTAAACCCTGTCAGGTAAAGAAAGTCGCTGTGCTGACGATACGGGTATTCGCAATCTGCATTGCGTTGAGCCACAGGCGCTGAAAAAATAATAGCGGCGCTTGCTGGCTTCATCTGAGCCAATAATGCGTTACGACGAGAAATAAATTCCTGTTTATTCATACCGTTTCTGCCTTATTATCTAGATTGTTGAGTAGAGGGTTACGCTTATTTATTAAGCGAATATACTTACCACACTTCAAATTACCTTGTTATTTGCACAGGCTCAATCACCCAAGTAACATCAATTCTTTACTCTTTCGAGGGGATATCTTTGCTTGCCGCCTAGATGCAACTCGAATTAGGTAGAGTACAACGGCAAGCAGTTAATCTGTACCTGTTTCACTTTACAAATGGCTATTTAGCTCAAATAAGCAAAGATGGTGCACAGGCACAAACTGTTTTAATGAAGAATGGGTTTATTATTGCCAGTTGTCGACTGCTCTTTTTTCCCTTCGGTGAAAGTAATATAACAAAGCTGAACAGCGACTCTGACATATTCGACGACTTCTTCTAACGCCTGCTCAAGCTCCTCTTGGTCTTCATCTTCATCATAACCAAGCATGCCAATATTACGTAAGTCGTTAATCACTTCACTGACTTCTTTTTTATCTGCAAGTTTAGGTTGAGCCACGCCAATACCTAATAAGAAGTGGTTTACCCATCCTGCCAGTGCATCTGCGTGATCAAAGACGGACGCATTTTCATCGGGAAATAGCATTGAGAACGCAAATTCACTGTCGTCCAACACTTGGAAAGTCGTGTCATATAATTCACGTAGTGGTTGAGCAATAGCTTGAGGGAACGCTAAACCATCATTAGCCAGATCGTGGACTAATGTCTGCCAGCCACTATCGCGACTTCCTCCACAAATCAGTCCTGTAATTAAACCGTGAATTTCTGCGGCAGTTAGTGCGATAGAATGCTGTTGGAGAAGGTTGTCCAACGTTTCATAATTTGGTAAAGATTTTTGTATAGACATCTGAATTCGTCATGTTAGCTAATGATTCATGATATGCTACCATCAAGGATGGTCGCTATACCAGTAAGCTTTTGATCTGTATTTTTAATAAAGCAGCTAAAATTAGTGAATAAACCATCTATTATTTTACGCCGAACATTGTATTTGCGGCGAGTCCTATTCGTATGGAGGTATCATGTCCGCACAACCTGTTGACATTCAAATATTCGGGCGCTCAATGAGAGTCAACTGCCCTGTCGAACAAAAAGAAGCCCTACTGGCATCCGCCCAAGAACTTGAGCAACGCCTTCAAGATCTCAAAGATAGAAGTGGTGTTACTAATACAGAACAGCTTATTTTTATCGTTGCATTGAACGTGTGTCACGAATTAACACAAGAAAAGACAAAAACACGCGATTATGCATATAATATGGAAGAGAAGATAAAAATGCTGCAACAAACAATCGAGCAAGCATTACACGATCAGGTAAAAATCACTGAGAGGCAGGTTATGCCTATCGGCTAAATTTGCTTAATAATCATACACTAGTATAAAAAAATAAACGAAAATAGGGTTGCTTTTTAAATCCAATTTCATACAATGAAGTACATAGAGTGACGTTACGTACTCAAACCAAATTTCTCTGAGATGCTCGTGAGTGGGTCAGTCCCCTGAGCCGATATTTCAAAAAAACAGAATGTGGTTATTGCGCTGGTGAGCACGCCTGATTCGCTCAGGAAGCCTAAAGGTTGCTAAACTACGTTCACCTTGAACCAAGGGTTCAAGGGTTACAGCCTACAACGGCATCTTGGAGACCCTCAATTTTTCCCATAAGCTTGCTTCTAATACTATTATCTCACGCTCATTAGGCTATACTTCCAACCATTACTTACATATTTATCAAACCACTAATAATAATAGAGTTAATAGCCTCTAAGGTTGCGGATCTTATGGAAGATAACTTATCAGTCATGCGTCAGCAAATTCGCCAATCGGTTCGTCAGTTACGCCAGCAGCTGAGTCCAGAGCAACAACAACTGGCTGCAAAAAAAATCGTACAACACACCTTATCTCACCCTAAGATTGCTCAAGCACAACACATTGCGTTGTTTCTTTCTTTTGATGGCGAGATCCACACTCAACCATTAATTGATGCACTATGGCAGCAAGGGAAAAAAGTTTACCTGCCCGTATTACATCCCTTTAGCCCTCATCATCTGCTGTTTTTAAACTATGCGCCGACAACTCAGTTAGTTAAAAATCGATTTAACATTGATGAACCCCCATTAGACGTAACCGAAGTGCGACCCATAAATCAGTTAGATGTCATGATGATCCCACTGGTTGCCTTTGATGAACAGGGTCAACGTTTAGGTATGGGAGGCGGTTTTTATGATAGGACTTTAGCTAATTGGCAGCAGAAAGGATTTTACCCAATAGGGCTTGCCCATGATTGCCAACGGGTCACCGCTCTCCCCGTGGCACATTGGGATATTCCTCTTCCTGAAATTATTACCCCACAAAAAATATGGCACTGGTAACCCAGTGCCATAATATCCATTCGATACGCTTGGTTAAATGATTAATACAGTAGTCGAGCGCGGATAGTGCCCGGCAATTGTTTCAATTTAACCAGAATATCATCAGCGTGATCGGGCTGTTGCGTGATAATATCAATTACAACGTAACCAACATTTCCAGCAGTACGTAAATACTGGCCAACAACGTTGATATTGTTTTCAGTAAACACTTGGTTAATGCTATTCATCATTCCAGGGCGGTTTTCATGAATATGCAATAGACGGTTAGTATCTTCAGTATGTACTGGCAGAGAAACTTCAGGGAAATTAACCGCGGAAAGCGTCGAACCATTATCTGAATATTTCGCTAATTTACTTGCAACCTCTAACCCGATATTTTCTTGTGCTTCTTCTGTTGAGCCACCAATATGAGGCGTCAAAATCACGTTGTCGAACTTGATTAGCTCACTAATGAATGGGTCATTAGGGTCATTGTTCGCCGCAGGCTCTGTCGGGAATACGTCAACTGCCGCACCTGACAGATGTTTGCTTTCCAGTGCATCAGCCAAAGCAGGGATATCAACAACTGTACCGCGTGACGCATTGATGAAAATGGCCCCCGGTTTCATCAGTTCAAACTGCTCTTTTGCAAACATATTTTTGGTGCTTGCTGTTTCTGGCACATGCAAGCTCACAACGTCGCTCATGTTTAATAGTTCAGCCATTGAGCGAACTTGTGTCGCATTGCCCAGCGGTAATTTATTTTCAATATCATAAAAATAAACATCCATACCAATCCCTTCAGCCAAAATACCTAGCTGAGTACCGATATGACCGTAACCAACAATCCCTAAGCGTTTACCGCGAGCTTCAAAGCAACCTTTCGCCTGTTTTTCCCAGATGCCGCGATGCGCTTTCATATTCGCTTCCGGAATACGACGTAACAGCAGTAACAATTGACCTAAAACCATCTCAGCAACGGAACGGGTATTTGAGAAAGGCGCATTAAAAACAGGGATACCGCGTTTCGCCGCAGCATCTAAATCCACTTGGTTTGTACCAATACAGAAACAGCCGACAGCCACTAATTTTTCTGCTGCCGCAAAGATCTCTTCAGTCAGATGAGTACGGGAGCGAATACCGACAAAACGCGCATCTTTAATTGCTTCTTTTAACTCTTCGTCCGACAACGCACTTTTGTGATATTCAATGTTGGTATAGCCTGCTGCTTTTAAATTATCAACCGCGCTTTGGTGAACTCCTTCCAATAGTAAAAATTTAATTTTGTCTTTTTCCAAAGATACCTTAACCATTTACCCTACCCTATCAGCTTAAGATTCATAACAGATGAACTTTCCGTGTACCAACATAGCAAAAAACGGCGCAGTATCAATACAATCGTTTGCCTCATTTATCTGGTTAAGTGCGAAGAAAAAGAAGTTATGTGGCAGAAAATCAGGGGCGGTAACACAAAATAAGGATTTTGCCTGTGCAATAAGCATTAGTGTGAGATATATCACCAAAATAAGGGGGAAATAAAAATTGCTATTTTTTTATTGCTAGATGATATTAGTAAAATAGATGACTTAGACAGGCATCTATCTTCCAAACCAATAGACCAATTGTTTTTACAGCAAAAATTTACTTAACTAAATTAATCGCTTTTTCTTTTACCATTCGCACAAATTGTTGGCTCTCTTCTGTCGACGCAAAACAGCGCGCTGGAATGATAATGGCGAAAACACGGTCTATAAAAAGATACAATAAATCACCATCCGTCCGTACAAATTTAAATGACTCCCATTTAATCAATGCGTTGCCATATTTACTTACCTCATGAAGCCCAATCTCATCAAAACGATATTCCTTTTCACAAAACAGGTAGCCGCCTTCATCAGGAATTGCTCGATTAAACGTTTTCAATAATCGAACGGCAATAAACAAAAATAAAAATGAGGCGATAATAAACGCAATGGTTAACTGAAAAAGGGTGATATTTAAAAGCTGAAAAGCCACAATAAATGCGATGAAAAAAACAACCGCCATCACAATCAACGATTTATCCCATGCACTATTCTCGGAAAAATAGTCATTTTTATAACAGTAATTATTGAAACGGACATATTCGTTGCGTTCGAGTTTGACTTTGATGTGATCTACCATGTCAATACATCCCTAGTATCATGAAATGATCATTTGAGAAAGGCTAAAGTCAGTCGTTCCTAGCTATGCTGTTATCAGCATAGCTAAGTCAATCTAACTGGCTAAGGGGGATATTCAAATAATAACCGATTTCTAACAAACAGCAGTATTAAATCGATATTCAGAACAAACTATTTAATCGTTTTTACGCCTTCAGAAGTCCCCATTAAAACAATGTCAGCGCCACGATTTGCAAACAAACCAACCGTAACAACGCCTGCAATGGCGTTAATTTTGTTTTCGAGAGCAACAGGATCCACAATGCTTAAATTATGCACATCAAGAATCACATTACCGTTATCAGTAACGACATTTTGGCGGTACTCTGGTACACCACCTAATTTAACAAGTTCACGCGCGACATAGCTGCGTGCCATTGGGATCACTTCAACAGGGAGAGGGAATTTACCCAATACATCCACTTGTTTAGACTCATCTACGATGCAAACAAATGTTTTGGCAATCGCTGCCACAATTTTTTCACGTGTTAAGGCTGCCCCGCCACCTTTGATCATGTTTTTATGGTGATCAATTTCATCTGCACCATCAACATAAACATCCAGCGAATCAACATCATTACAATCTAACACAGGAATGCCCAGTGATTTAAGTTTCGCTGTCGATGCTTCTGAACTTGAAACTGCCCCCTCTATCTGCCCCTTCATTGTTGCCAAAGCATCAATAAAATGAGAGGCGGTAGAGCCAGTGCCGACACCAACAATCGTGCCCGGTTTCACGTAATCTAATGCTGCCCAACCTACTGCTTTTTTTAATTCATCCTGAGTCATGCGATGCCTTCTACTATTTTTAAGAGTGAATGAGGTTTTTATCTGCTAATAATATTATATAACGGACACCTAACAAGTTCAGCTTTGTTCGTAATATTCTGTGATTCACACATTGTCATCAATATTGCAGGTGTTCTGAGGCAAAATATGGCATAGTGAGTCGTAGAATAACAACAAGGAGAATACCCCCAATGAAGCGCCCTGATTACCGCGCGTTGCAAGCACTGGATGCTGTCATTCGTGAAAGAGGATTTGAGCGGGCAGCTCAAAAATTATGTATTACACAATCTGCCGTCTCACAGCGGATCAAACAATTAGAGAACCTATTTGGTCAGCCGCTACTCGTTCGGACAGTACCGCCACACCCCACAGAGCAAGGGCAGAAGCTATTAGCACTTCTTCATCAAGTAGAATTACTCGAAGAACAATGGCTCGGTGATGAAAACGGGGGGTCAACGCCATTACTACTTTCACTTGCAGTCAACGCCGACAGTCTAGCAACTTGGTTATTACCTGCACTTAATCCTGTTTTAGGCAATAGCCCAATTCGTTTGAATATCCAAGTGGAAGATGAAACACGAACACAAGAACGGTTAAGACGTGGCGAAGTGGTTGGCGCAATCAGTATTCAACCTCAAGCATTGCCGGGGTGTTTAGTCGATAAACTCGGAGCATTGGATTATATTTTTGTTGCATCACCCGATTTTGCAGCAAAATATTTCCCTGAAGGCGTCACACGTTCATCGCTTCTTAAAGCGCCAGCAGTAGCCTTTGACCACCTTGATGATATGCACCAAGCTTTTGTACAACAGAATTTTGGTCTATCGCCCGGTAGTGTGCCATGTCACATCGTTAATTCATCAGAGGCATTTGTACAACTGGCAAAACAGGGGTCAACTTGCTGTATGATCCCACATTTACAAATTGCTAATGAGCTTAGTACAGGTGAATTAATTGATTTGACGCCAGGGCTATGCCAACGTCGGATGCTATATTGGCACCGTTTTGCCCCGGAAAGCCGTACGATGAAGAAAGTCACTGACGCCCTACTCAAAACAGGGCGTCAGATGTTAAAACAAGAAGATGAAACTTAACGTTTTAATTCAAAAACCACATCAACTTGGTCGTTAAAATCAATACTCTGCTGCTCATAAGTTTCGTTGACATCGCGCTCAGGGGCAGCAGAGAGTGCCATTTTCGCTCTGTAATTCATGACTGGCGCAGGGTATGGGGTCGCATCTGGTGCACGATAATTCACACTGTACACAGGCCCTAACTGAACATTAAACCCTTTTGCCAATGCATTCGCTTGTTCAATCGCATTTTTAATCGCTTTTTCTCGAGCCTCATCGCGATATTGTTGAGGGTTATTCACACCGAACTGAACTGAATTAATTTCATTAAGCCCTGCTTTTAATGCACCATCAAGCAAGGTATTGAGTTGATCTAATTTAGTGACTTTAACTTCAACAGAACGAATTGCTGTATAACCTACAATGGATGATTTCTGAGATTCTTTATCATACTCATATTTTGGTTGAGTACGCACATTAGCAGCATTGATATCTTTCTTTTCGATACCATTTTGTTTCAAGAACTCAAAATATTCAGCAACACGTTTATCAACGCCTGTTTTAGCCGCTGCTGCATCTTTTTCAGTCACTTCAACATTGATATTTAATGTCGCCATATCCGGTGATGCTTTAATTATTGCATTACCTGACGTTGTAATATGTGGCCCTTCAGGAAGCGGATTAGCTTGTGCAATAGCAGGAACCGCAACACCAGCCATCATGGCAGCAAGAACAAGAGACTTTAACTTCACAGGACCTCCTAATAATCAATAATAAGAAAGTTGTGGTGACATAACTTATTTATCCCACAACCTTACTTAAACATTAACACATCCTATGTGAAATTCGTTTCGGATTAATAAGAAATTATCAATACCCTAACCCTTGCTTCGCTAATTGAAAGGCAATAAACCACATCACCATTCCAACAAAGAGATTAATTACGCGTTATGAACGTGGCTTATTTAGTATGGGGGAAAACCAAGCCGCTAATATCGCTAAAGCAAAAAACCAAGCAAAAGATGCGGTCAGTGCCCCTGCCGTAAACCACGGCCGTAATGAGCTTTCTAACTGCCCTCCCACACTGCCTAATACCACAAAAGTATCTAAATACACATGAGGGTTTAGCCACGTTACCGCAAATAGAGTCACGATCACTCGCCAACGATTGGCAACCTTATTCTCTGCTTGCACCCTAACTTCATCGCGACTAAAAGCGCTACGACATGCGCCGTAACCATACCAAGCTAGAAACGCTACCCCAGCCAATGTAATCAATTGCAACAGAATTTCAGACTGGCTTAGTAATGCACTTCCTCCAAAAACGCCAGCAATAATTAATGCGGTATCACTTAAGGAGCATAAAAATGCACTCATCACATGATATTGCTTTCGACTTCCCTGCTGCAAAATAAATGCATTTTGCGGGCCTAATGGAAGTATCATTGCAGCACCAAGTAAAGCACCCTGAATATAAATCGTAAACATGCATAAATTCCTAATAATTATTCATTTTATTCAATGAGATTCTAATTAGAAAAAATTATTAGGGAAAATTATTATTTCTTATAGAAGATTAGAATAACTTATTGTGACATTCGCTATCTAAACGATAGGAAAGGAAAATCAGCAAATAAAAAACTGGGTACAGTACAATAAACTGACCCAGTTTTATCATTCAATAAATACGCTTATTCTGTCATATCTTTTTTCACTGCAACAGCAGCCTGTTGATGTAAATGGACATCCATTTGAGGGAATGGTATACCAATATCGTGCTTATCGAGTGCACGTTTGAAATTTTCCATTAAATCCCAATATACAGGCCATGTGTCACCATTTTTAGCCCAAAAACGGACTAAATAATTTAATGAAGATGGCGCCATTTCGTGTAAACGGATAGTCACACCTTTATCGTGTAAAATACGCTCATCAGCAGCAACAATGTCACCTAATACTTTTTTGACTAAATCAATATCTGAATCATACGCCACTCCAACAATAATATCAGTTCGGCGATCAGGTTCACGAGTGATATTGATAATGTTATCTGCAATAATTTTACCATTCGGAATGACGATAATGCGATCATCCGCTGTTCTAAGTGTGGTAGAGAAAATTTGAACGTTTTGAACCGTTCCTTCTACAGCCCCAATTTGGACATACTCACCAGCTCGCAGAGGTCTAAACACGACTAATAATACACCAGCGGCAAAGTTGCCTAATGAGTTTTGTAATGCTAAACCAACAGCTAAGCCCGCAGCACCCAATACAGCAATCACAGATGCTGTTTGAACACCAATTTTGCCAAGTACAGCAATAAACGTAAACGCAACAACAGTATAACGGACAATCGCGGATAAAAATTCACTCACGGTAGGGTCGATGCCGCGTGCTGTCATCACACGATGTAAGCCACGTCCAACCCACTTAGCAATCATCATACCGACAATAAGAATGACGATAGCAGAAACGATATTCACCGCATACTGAACTAACAGATCCTGATTTGCCGCAAACCAATTCGTTGCGTCATTCAACGCTCCGGTAACATCATCAGTATTCATACAGTCCTCTAATTTTTAAATGGAATTACTCGGTAAATGAAATTATCACATGCTCCCAACAATTTAGTTCTTATTCAAACTAACCATGTGATATTGCAATTAAATAATAACTACAATATCTAAAATCTGACAACATTTTAAAACAAAAATTTATTTTACTTTATTTTCTAAAACGAATTGTCTGTAATCGTTAAGCATACTCATAAAATCATCAATGCCGCAAAATGCGACACTTTCATTATCATAGTAACTCATTCCCTCTTCTAAACCCTCCGTCTCGAAAGCAAGTTGATTCGCTCGGATCATCACTTCTTCATCGTCTAATACCAATGTGTATTCATGACCGATTAATTCCCATTGCTTCTCGCTACCTTTAATCGATTCGTATCCGGCTTCTATTTCATCTAACAGACTCAAATCGCCTTTAATTTCCTCATTAAGCCAATAACCAACCGCTTCATGATCCATCGAAAATTTTGCCGATATCTCTCCAGTTATATCCTGAAAAAATTGGTATTCCATAATCCACCTCACACCAGACGTCATTCGTTATAATTATACCTCTAGTTCAGTATTATTGTTCGCTAAAACATGAGATAAAAAGAAAGCTCACTATGATATGGGGAGCATTGATGAACTTTTGTTCTGCAAAAACGACAAACGGCTAATAGCAGAACAAAGTAAGCGTCATCGCATAACACGACATAAAGAAGAAGGATAGGAGTGTCTGATGATTAACCATTTAGACCATCTGGTGTTAACCACAACCGATCAAAACGCGTGCATTGATTTCTACACCCATGTACTCAAAATGAAGTTGATAACCTTCGGTGAGCAGCGCTATGCGTTGCAATTTGGGGAGCAAAAAATAAATATCCACCAATATGGTAAAGAATTTGAGCCAAAAGCTCATTTACCCGTACCTGGCTCACTCGATTTATGTTTTATCAGTAATACACCAATAAACCAAATTATGACGTTTATTCAACAGCAAGGTGTCGAGATTATAGAAGGCCCTGTCAAACGTACAGGCGCAATGGGAGAGATATTATCTATTTATATTCGAGATCCTGATTTAAATCTTATTGAGATAGCAAATTATATATAGCCATATACTACTGCTAAATTCGTACAAAGGTAGCACGAGTCGTACAGACTGGCTACCTAATCAAAAATTAAGCTGTCCCCAATACACTATGCCATGAGATATCGAGTGCCTGATTTTTATTTATATTACTTAATAACAATGGATATGTAACTGTGAATTTTGATAAATTATACTGCTTGGAAAAATGATTTCACAATATTTTGATTATATTTTATCTGTACAAAATCATTTAGATAATCAAAAATTTATACAGGCATAAGTTAACATTAGATTCCCCGCATAAAATACAAATCCCATTTTTTATTATTAAATACTAAAATTAAAAGTAATTATAGCTTCTGCATTATAATTAACTTCATCATTAAGCTCAATATTTGCTTTAGCCAAATCATTTCGTGAGTTAATAAACATACTCTCTTGTTCAAAATTTGCTGAAAATACTTTCCCTGGTATTAATGACCTCATAAATTCATTCTTACTTATTGATTCACCATTTGCCTTAGACCATCCATAATATTCCCCCTTAGTTAACACATATTGCCCAAGACCCGCTGTTGAATGTATTGAGTTATATAAACGGCGAACATATCCAGAATTATTATCGACCTTAGCATCTTTTACTAAAAATGAGACACCACCAAGTGCGGCCGGTTTACCCCCATTAATATGAAAATATTTATGTGCAATATCAGGACTTACTGGCGTCGAAGGTAAATTTAAGCTTTCATAAAGATCCGTCGCCATGAATAGTAAATAAGTCTCTGCGTCACATGTCACTGTAACCGTATTTTTTATTTTTGAGTTTTCCGGGAAAATATATCTATTCGACATAGGTATAACATCAACAGAGAGTTTTCCCATGTCATATATGATATTGGTTTGCTCTTCTCCATTAACCATACAGGTTGGTGGCTTAATATCACCAGATATTTTTAAATTAGCATTTGTATCTGCATAGCTTAAACCAGCGGCTAATAATGGTAATACACCTAAACATTTTACTGTATTTTTCATATTAAATTAACGCCCCTAATAATTTAAATAGGTCAACAACCTAACCCGATTAGAATAAAATAAAATTAAATACCAAAACCAAATGATAATGTCGCACTGCCATCTAGGGATACATCACCAGCACTCTCTTTTACCTCACCATAAAACATTGGCTTAACTTCAAAATCAGCCGCGAAAATTTGTCCTGATACTAACTTTGTCGATGTTTCAGCCCAAGCTGTTTTTTTCGATTGGCTTATTAAAAGTTCTGGCACAGCGCTCCCTCCCGCAGCCAACACAGAGACTTTTTTAGCGCCTTCATCACTATTTCCTTTAACAGTCGCATTTGACATTGTAATAGTGTAAACACCAATATTTTGGCTATTATCAGCACCATATTTACCTAAACCAAAGAAGATATCGCCTGGATTTATGACACTATCACTACGATTATCTTTGGCTATAAAATTTAAATAAGTGGCAGCATCACACACTATTTCAATTCTTTTCGTTTCACCATCTAAATATAAGATATCTGAACTAGGAAACATTTCTGGAGCGATATCAAATCGATATTCAATATCCACTTCATTCTGATTATTGATAGAGCATGTTGGTGGTTTAATATCGCCAGATACTTTCAAATTAGCACTGATATCTGCATAACTTAAACCTGCTACCAATAACGGCAATAAGCCCAAACATGTTATTGTGCTTTTCATCGTAAATTAACAATCTCAATAGGTTAAATAGGTCAATTATCTAACCTATTTAAAATAAAATTAAATACCAAAACCAAATGATAATGTCGCACTGCCATCTAGAGATATATCCTCAATATTATTTGTTCTGATTATATTTAATACCGCATAAACCTCAAAATCAGCAGCAAAAATTTTTCCTGGTGCTAATTTTTTCGATGTTTCAGCCCAAGCTGTTTTTTTCATTTTCGCTATCGAGGTTTCTGCTACAGCTTTGCTTCCTTCTGGTAACACTAAAACACGTTTAGCATCTTCTTCACTATTCGCTTTAACAGTCGCATTTGACATTGTAATGCTATAAACACCAATTTCATTATTATCAGCACCATATGTACCTAATCCAAATAATAATGCTGCGTCGCTAGGACTAATGCGATTATCATGAGCCACAAAACTTAAGTAAGTCGTTGCATCACATACGATTTCGATTCTTTTCTTTTGTTTATCTAAAGATGTTCTTCCTGAACGATTAAGCATTTCTGGCGATATCGTGTAATTATATACAATATCTACTTCATTCTGATTATTGATAAAGCATGTTGGTGGCTTAATATCACCAGATACTTTCAAATTAGCACTGGTATCTGCATAACTTAAACCTGCTACCAATAACGGCAATAAGCCCAAACATGTTATTGTGTTTTTCATCATGAATTAACAATCTCAATAAGTTAAATAGGTCAATTACCTAACCTATTTAAAATAAAATTAAATACCAAAACCAAATGATAATGTCGCACTACCATCTAGAGATATATCCTCAATATCATCTGTTCTGATTATATTTAATACCGCATAAACCTCAAAATCAGCAGCAAAAATTTTTCCTGGTGCTAATTTTGTCGATGTTTCAGCCCAAGCTATTTTTTTCGATTGCTCTACCGAAATTTCTGACTTAACGGTATTTCCTGTCGATATTAAAACGTTTTTGTCGGCTTCTTCACTATTCGCTTTAACAGTCGCATTTGACATTGTAATGGTATAAGCACCAATATTTTCTTTATTATCAGTACCATATGTACCTAATCCAAATAAAATATGACCTTGTTCTGAAGAAACGCTATCAATACGGTTATCTTTGGCTTCAAAGCTTAAGTAAGTTGTAGCATCACACACTATTTCGATTCTTTTCTTTTGTTTATCTAAAGGTGTTTTTTCTGAACGGTTAAGCATTTCTGGCGATATCGTGTAATTATATACAATATCTACTTCATTCTGATTATTGATAAAGCATGTTGGTGGCTTAATTTCACCAGATACTTTCAAATTAGCATTTGTATCTGCGTAACTTAAACCCGCTACCAATAACGGCAATAAGCCCAAACATGTTATTGTGTTTTTCATCATGAATTAACAACCTCGAAAATTAAGATAGGCCAAATAGATGGCCTATCTTAAAATCACGTTAGATACCAAAACCAAATGATAATACCGCGTGGCCATCTAAAGACACGTCACCTGAGCTATTCTTTAAGTCTTCGCTCAATGTTGGGGTAACTTCAAAATCAGCCGCAAAGATTTGTCCTGAGGCTAATTGTGTTGATGATATTGCCCACGCTGTTTTGTTTGTCTTTTTAACCAAGGCCTGTGCGGCAGAGAAAAGCGTGCCTGATCGGATCCCTGTCTGCTTTCCTGCATCTTCACTGTCTGCTTTCACCGTCGCGTTTTTCATATTGATGGTATAAAAACCAATATTTTTACTGCCGTCTGTACCAAATTTACCTAATCCAAAGTTGGTATCAGCAGCCGTCATAGGGCTATCACTGCGGTTATCTTTAGCTTCAAAGCTTAAGTACGTTGTTGCATCACACACTATCTCAATTTTTTTCGATACTGGCGTTAATGTTAAGTTACCTGATAAAGGGAACATACTTGGCGCTGTATCAAATTTATATTCAACATCCACTTCATTTTGGTTATCGATAGTACATGTTGGTGGCGTAATCGAGCCCGTGACTTTTAAATTAGCAACAGGTGCTGAGAATGCCGCATATGAAACAGAAATTAACGACAGTGCACATAATGTTTTCTTAAACATGATTAACCTTCTTATAATAAAAAACAAAAAAAGAAAAATAGAATCTATTACCAACATTTATATTAGTAATACATAGAGAAAAATATTTAAACTCGCTGTCATTTCTTAGCTTAACAAGAGCTATAATAAATAATTTTGGTTACTGGTATTAAACACCTCTAAATATGATAAAACATTCTACTTTTATGTAATTTTAAAATATTTTACTGAAATAATGTTTTTCAGATGTAAGTATTATAGATAACTTTTTTATAATTATCATTACACCAAAATCGAGTAAACCGCACTTTAACCTAAAAAATCACAAATGTAACATTTTATTTCATCATTAAAAACAATAAAGTAGATTAACATCTAGCTATCGCACCTATGATTAATGAGGAAATAACTCCAAACAAATCATAATAAGAACTAAAGAAAAGAATAAAATACCTAATTTAATGTAGTTTAATAATTAAACATAAATCCTTTTAATTTCAACTCGGTTAGAGAGTAATTATTCACATTGGAAAAACACTTCATAATAATAACCTTTATCCCTATGATTATTAATCACTTTAGAAGAAGTATCGTCAAGGTAATACACAATATCACGAGTAATATTGTTTCAACATCAAGTTTACCTTGCCTATTTCCTTTAGTATAAAAAGACTATCACGATTTTTTATCTTATCACTACAAAACTCTAGATGATAAAGTCGGTTTTACTCAATCTCAGGCAGTCAATTATAGGTAAAGCATGAATTTCCCCAGTTAATATCAAGGTGGCATAAGCCGTATAAACTTGCCACCTTGATAAAATTAGGCTGTTCCAAAGCAAACCGACTCTATCTTTAAATTTAAAGGCCTCTTTTTAAAAAATACTTTTCTATCTCTGTATGAGTCTCAAAGTTATAAAACAATGGCTTTAATGTATCATACAATTCATGATTATCTTTTTCTATCTGCTGACGCAGATATGAAAAAAAGGAACTCACATCGCAATCAAGAATGCACAATATATTTAGTAAAGCATCAACAGATATTGTATTAACCCCCCTTTCATATCGAGAGTATTGTTGCTGCGAAATGCCTAATTCACTCGCCATTTTTGTCCCTGAAAATGAACTTGCTTTTCGCAATCTCTTAATTTCTTCACCAATCACTTTGGTGAAAAAGTTTTTAGGTATTACATTATTCAAGGTTAAATTACCCTTTTACTATATATCCTGAAAAATTAAACCCCATTCAATATGCTAAAGATAAATGGGCCTTAATATCTAATTGCCTATAATAGGGAATTAGTGTTCCACAGCTAAAATAGCGTTATCACTCATTTTAAATCCATAACGACTTAAAGGGGAGATAGATATACTCGTTGCATTACCTTTAATATTGACAACTTTGCTTTCACCAGGTCTGATATAAAACTGGTCTAGCGCGTAATCTTCGTTACTCGGTAAAACTTTAAATGAGGGTGATAACCTAATGACTTGCTTTCCATTATTTTTTAATGTTAACTGATTATTTTTTTGGCTCACTGAAAGAGCGTCCCAAGGTGTTTGGCTCACTTTCATATTAGCAGGAGAAACTAACATTGCCACATCCTGACGAATAGGCATTTTAGTGACATTCTCTTTACTTGCCCCAATACCTTGAAATGATGCTTTTAAAATTACTTCATCGGAAATATCAACGCCTTTTTTCAAAATAAAATTAATTTGTTGACTTTGTTGAGGTTCAATACGAACAATCGGTGGCGAAATCATAATATCACCAGCAAGTTTTGTTGAACCATCTAGCTCTTCAACTTTGGTTGATAATAAAATAGGTGAATTACCGGTATTTTTAACATTAAAAACCTTTCGCCCTTCTCCTGCATCTAATATTACAGTCATGGTTTCTAATTGGAAACTTGCATGAACATTTGTGCTCACTATTAATAAAAAGCTTGAAAGAATAGTTGCAAATATTTTTTTCATAAATAACCTCTTTATCAAAATCTATGTTTAGTTTTTTGATGACTTATTGACATATTGCGTCTACTTCTTCATAAAGCAACTCAGATGAAAAATGTTCTGGTACTGTGTATTTCACAATACAATCATCTGAGTTTGGCGAACGAAGAATTAATTCATCACCAATTTGTTCGTTAGTTAAAAAAGTATTCCCTTCACCCATAATGGCACTGACATACTTTCCTTTTTTATTTATTAAGCTTGCACCACTAGGTGCTTTTTGACCGTTTTTAAGCGTAATACTCAGTAATAACTGTCTCATTTCGGTAGCTTTAATTTCTTTTGTAATAACACTTCCTCTAGCAACTGCAACATCGAACGAAGTGGTATCAAGCCGAATATTTAACGGTAAATCTTGCGTGTTCAATTGAACCGTTGTTTTCCTATTTGTTGGTAATGACGAAATGGCAGCCGTACCAAAATGATTCGTGATTGTTGAACCACTGCCTAACGCACTCACCTTAACATTTGGTTGATTTGGAATATATATAATCCCAAAAGTATTACTTAATGGCACTGAAGAGGTTGCAACTAGCCCATTTGAATAAGCAATAGCGCCTGTAGCAGATGACATAAATGAGTAAACATTATTTTCAGTCATGGAAGCATTTAATGATAATTGTGTATAAGCATTCGTATTATTAATGCTCCCGTTAACACGATTTACATCACTGCTACGACCTGCACCGATAGAGTAATTCCACCTATCATTCTGTCTATAGTTATAATTCGCCATTAAAGTACTACGGTCATCGTAATATTGGCTTTGTATACTTGCACTTGAACGGCTATTTATTGGGATTGATGCATTCAGATAAAAGCGATTGTCTTGATCTGTTCCAGACTGAAAAGATAAATTTAATGAGACATCACCGATCTTTCTGCTATAACCGACTAAATGACTTACTGTATCTGAACCGTCTCCATAATAATGGTTATAATTTAAACTATAGCTAAAACTTCCCCAGTTAATATCACCCCAACTTGTATAAAGTGAAGAAGAAGTCTGAAGGTCTCGACTAAACCATGGTAAATTCCATGCATCTTCATCCAATATTGGTTGCTGTTTTTCTAATGTACTATCTAACGTCGGATACTCATGACTGCGATATAGAAATGAGACTCCCAATGATGCGGCACCTTTGGCCAACGATGTATTAAAGTCTAACTGGCTTCCCTCTTTTTCATCATTACGAGAAATTGAAACATTGCCTCCACCATTAATGAGTAGTTTTTCTCCAAATGAAGAATGAACACCACCACTTACAGATTGATATTTATCTGAATATAAAGCCCCTGCTGAATAATCTATTTTTTTATATTGTGCGCTTGCTTCCAAACTACTAATTAAAGGATTATCACTTTCTTGAACACTATTGACTGTACGATATTTACCAATAAAAAATTGATAAGATAAAGGTGATAAATTTTCAGTTGCTTGATTTGAGGTCATTACTTGATATTTCTGACGCTCACCATTATCTTGAATAACTGTTACATCAACTGGTGTTCCATTGATAATATTATTAATTCTATTTAGTTCAAAAGGACCAGCAGGCACTATTGTTCGATAGAGCAGACGACCATTTTGCTGAACCTCTACGGTTGATGGCGAATTTGCAAAACCAGCTATCGGTACAACTAATCGATTATTAAGCTGTAATGCACTGTCCGAATAGAGTTGAATGCCATTAACTGGTATACCAGAATAATAACTGCCTCGGCTATTCAGTTGACCTATTTCAAATTGAGACTTTAATGACTCGATACTACGCGATAATACTGTTTCATTAAATTGATACTCTGAGTTCCCTTTACTTGAAGAAAAACTACTATTATTGCGTAAAACCCAGTTATTCCAGTTTGCTCCCGTTTCAAATTCACCTTGATAAAACTCTTGGTTATTATGGCCATTAATATGCATACCGTAAATTCGATAGTTATTAACTAAACCAAAGCCACCATAAGTCAATTCACGACCTAGCAACTTAGGATCAAAGTTGTTTTCAGCGACTGTAATATCAATAGCAAACTCATTAGGTCGCATTACCACCCGTGAATCAGGATAGACATCTTGAAAAACATGACATCCATCTTCTAAATTTGTCGATTTTAATCTCAACGTCTTCTGCAAACTATCATCAAGGCAAAGATGACCACTATCATCTATTTTGGCATTAACAGAATAAGTTTGATCACCATTTAATTGTATTGTGACATCATGGTTACCAGGAAGAAATTGGCTCCCTTGCATAAAATAATCAGCGACTTCTTCACCGTAACCAAGTGCCTTTAATGAATCAATATCAAAATTCACTTTTGAGTTTTTATCAGCATTATCTTGATTTGATGAATATGAATACTCATTATATAACATGAATATTAAAGCCATAAAAAAATAGTAACGTCGTGTTTTTTTATTAGTATATAACATACATGCTCATTGCTTAATTATAATTAATGTGTTCAGGCATTAAATGCCAAATGAAAAAATCAATTCAGCATTACCGTCTAATTCAGCACCATTAACAATAGGCCCATGGGTTTCTTTTAAAGAATTAAGTTTAGGCGAAACAGTAATATCAACAGAAAATAATTTTCCCGAGGCAATATGACTTTCACCCGTTAACCAACCATAGGTTCTATTTTTTTTCACCGTTATAGCAGATGTTCTTGTTCCTGATAAATTTTCGCTTAAAAACAACTCCGCTTTTTCATTATCAACATTGGCATGACTCAACGTTAATCGATAATCACCTATTTTCCCTGAACCATTTACGTTACCTAACCCAAAATAGCTTTCATCATCCATACGGGAGGAATCATGACGATTATCAATAATTTTTAAAAATAAATTTATCGGTGTATTGCACATCACTTGCCATGTTTGTTTTAATTCTGGAAGCGCTGTGACTTTGTTTAATTTAAAATAATGGGCATGTAACTGGGAAAATTGATAGTTCCCGTTATTTGGTGGGATAATTTCACAACTTGGAGGTGTCACAATATCGGTGATTATATTTTGCCTATATACGCCCTGAGCATTTGAATAATCACAAAAATAGAACATTAACATTACTGTAAGTTGATATAATATTATCCGCATAAGATACATGCCCATTTTTTTCATTATTAAAGACTAAAGCTAAATGTAATTACAGCTTCTGCGTTATAATTAAGTTCATCATTAAGTTCAATATTTGCTTTAGCTAAATCATCTCGTGAGTTAATAAATACACTGTCTTGTTCAAAACTCGCTGAAAAGACTTTTCCAGGTATTAATGATTGCATAAATGCATCTTTATCCCCGGCTTCATGCTTAGTATTAGACCATCCATAGTATTCACCTTTAGTCAATACATAATCTCCAAGCCTAGAAGTGGCATGTGTTGAATTATATAAACGGCGAACATATCCAGAATTATTATCGACCTTAGCATCTTTTACTAAAAATGAGACACCACCAAGTGCGGCCGGTTTACCCCCATTAATATGAAAATATTTATGTGAATACGAGCTTGATACCGGTGTTGAAGGTAAACTCAAACCTTGGTAGGTATCTGTCGCCATAAATATTAAATATGTTTGAGCATCACATGTCACCGTAACGGTATTTTTTACTTTCGAATTTTCGGGAAAAATATACATGCTCGACATAGGTATAACATCAACAGAGAGTTTTCCCATGTCATATATGATATTGGTTTGCTCTTCTCCATTAACCATACAGGTTGGTGGCTTAATATCACCAGATACTTTCAAATTGGCATTTGTATCTGCATAACTAAAGCTAACCGCTAGTAATGGTAGTAAACCTAAATACTTAATTGTGTTTTTCATACTCAGTTAACAACCTCGATAATTAAGATAGGCCAAATAGATGACCTATCTTAGAATCACGTTAGATACCAAAACCAAATGATAGTACCGCGTGGCCATCTAAAGACACATCACCCGAGCTATTCTTTAAGTCTTCGCTCAATGTTGGGGTAACTTCAAAATCAGCCGCAAAGATTTGTCCTGAGGCTAATTGTGTTGATGATATTGCCCACGCTGTTTTGCCTGTCTTTTTAACCAAGGCCTGTGCGGCAGAGAAAAGCGTGCCTGATCGGATCCCTGTCTGCTTTCCTGCATCTTCACTGTTTGCTTTCACCGTCGCGTTTTTCATATTGATGGTATAAAAACCAATATTTTTACTGCCGTCTGTACCAAATTTACCTAATCCAAAGTTGGTATCAGCAGCCGTCATAGGGCTATCACTGCGGTTATCTTTAGCTTCAAAGCTTAAATACGTTGTTGCATCACACACTATCTCAATTTTTTTCGATACTGGCGTTAACGTTAAGTTACCTGATAAAGGGAACATACTTGGCGCGGTATCAAATTTATATTCAACATCCACTTCATTTTGGTTATCGATAGTACATGTTGGTGGCGTAATCGAGCCCGTAACTTTTAAATTAGCAACAGGTGCAGAGAATGCCGCATATGAAACAGAAATTAACGACAGTGCACATAATGTTTTCTTAAACATGATTAACCTTCTATAATAAAAAACAAAATAAAGAAAAATAGAATCCATTACCAATACTTATATTAGTAAATATATAAAAAAATATTTTAATTATTATTATCACTTATCTTAATAAGAGTTATAAAAATATTTTTACTGCCGATATTAATTACCTCTAATTATGATAACACATTCTATTTTTATGCATCTTTAAAACATCTCAACGAAATACTGTTTTTCAGATGTAAGTATTATAGATAACTTTTTTATAATTAACATTACACCTAACTCGAGTAAATCGCACACTCACCAAAGGAGTCATAGATGTAACAATTTATTTCACCATTAAAAACAATAGAATATAGTAATAGTCACTCATACCAATCAAGATTGATAAGAAAATAACTCCAAACAAATCACAATAAGAACTAAAGAAAAGAACAAAATATCTAATTTAATGTAGTTTAATACTTTATAATATAATCTTTCAATTTTAACTCGCGACGAGAGTAATTATTTGCACAAATAAAACAACCAAGTTAAAAAAATACCACACCTCTTTGATTATTATGACTTTTTAAAATAAAAACATGATAAATATAGCCTTCAATACAACGAGTAATATTGTTTCAATATCAAATAAATATCATCAAATTAATATAATCAATAAAAAGACAATCTTTTTTCTTTTTTTAATATTCAAATTAAGAATTTCAAATAATGATAAAATAGTCTTTTTTAGCTAGTCGTTTAAAAAAGTAATCATACCAAGATTGAAATTAATGAATATTAATTAGCCAAAAAGATAACAGTTTAGAGTGATATCGATATAGATCTACAACAAAATATCCGCATACTCTGTCACAATATTGCGTATTCGACGCTTACGATCTAACCGAATTACTCCTCTGTATCACTTAAAACCACTTTTTATGCATTAACTATATAGATTCCCCTTCATCATCCACCAAACGATAAAGGATCTATTGCGCTCCCTATCGAGCAATTAGCGACATTTTTCCCCACTGTTACTATCGCCTATCAAATCGGCTAATCAAGTTACTAACACCCTAATTAGCGACCATAAAAAAAGCCCTGATTAAATTCAGGGCTTTTGATTTGTTGCTACATCGCTAAATTAAACTGTTGTTTGGAAGATAACACTATCTGCTTTTTCAGTATATTGCTCTAACTGATCAAAGTTCAGATAACGGTAAGTATCCTCAGCAGTTTCATCGACCTTATCCATAAACTGCAAATACTCAGCAGGCGTAGGGAGACGACCGAGCAAAGATGCGACAGCAGCAAGTTCAGCCGAAGCCAAGTATACATTTGCCCCTGTACCAAGACGGTTCGGGAAATTACGTGTTGAGGTTGAAACAACGGTTGCACCATCTGCAACACGTGCTTGGTTACCCATACACAAAGAGCATCCCGGCACTTCAATACGTGCTCCGCTCTTACCAAACACACTGTAATAACCTTCTTCAGTCAATTGTGCTGCATCCATCTTAGTTGGTGGAGCAACCCATAGGCGTGTTGGTAGCTGCCCTTTATGCTGATCTAACAGCTTACCTGCCGCACGGAAGTGACCAATGTTTGTCATACAAGAACCGATAAAGACTTCATCGATTTTTTCATTTTGAACATCAGACAGCAAACGTGCATCATCAGGGTCGTTAGGAGCACATAAGATAGGCTCTTTGATCTCATTTAGGTCGATTTCGATCACTGCGGCATATTCTGCATCAGCGTCTGCTTCAAGAAGCTGCGGGTCAGCTAACCAGTTTTCCATTCCTTTGATACGACGCTCGATGGTACGGCGATCACCATACCCTTCTGAGATCATCCATTTCAGCAGAACAATGTTTGACTGGAGATATTCAATAATTGGTGCTTTATCCAGTTTAATCGTACAGCCTGCTGCTGAGCGCTCTGCGGAAGCATCTGCTAATTCAAATGCTTGCTCAACTTTTAGCTCAGGCAACCCTTCAATTTCAAGGATACGACCAGAGAAAATATTCTTCTTACCTTTTTTCTCAACAGTCAGTAAGCCTTCTTTGATTGCATATAAAGGGATAGCATGAACAAGATCACGAAGCGTGATGCCCGGTTGCATTTCTCCTTTAAAGCGCACTAAAACAGATTCAGGCATATCAAGCGGCATTACACCTGTTGCTGCTGCAAATGCCACCAAACCAGAACCTGCTGGGAAAGAGATACCGATTGGGAAACGGGTATGCGAGTCACCACCCGTACCGACAGTATCTGGCAATAACATACGGTTCAACCATGAGTGAATGATGCCATCGCCTGGGCGCAAGGAAACACCACCACGATTCATAATAAAATCAGGTAATGTATGGTGCGTAGTCACATCAACGGGTTTTGGATATGCCGCAGTATGACAGAATGATTGCATAACTAAATCTGCGGAGAACCCTAGGCAAGCTAAGTCTTTTAGCTCATCGCGTGTCATTGGGCCTGTGGTATCTTGCGAGCCAACAGAAGTCATCTTAGGCTCACAGTATTCACCTGGGCGAATACCTGGGCGGCCACAAGCACGACCAACCATTTTTTGAGCCAAAGAGAAACCACGATTGCTTTGTGCAACAGATTTCGCATGACGGAATACGTTAGTTGGCTCTAAGCCAAGTGATTCGCGCGCTTTAGCCGTTAAACCACGGCCAATAATCAATGGAATACGACCGCCAGCACGGACTTCATCAATCAATACATCCGTTTTCAGTTCAAATGTTGCCAGTAACTCACCCGTTTCATGGTTACGCACTTCACCTTTATATGGGTAGATATCAATAACATCGCCCATATTCAGCTTAGATACGTCCACTTCAATAGGTAACGCGCCGGCATCTTCCATGGTATTGAAGAAAATAGGGGCGATTTTACCACCAAGTACAACACCACCACCACGTTTGTTAGGGACAAACGGAATATCATCCCCCATAAACCATAACACAGAGTTAGTTGCTGATTTACGAGAAGAGCCTGTGCCCACAACGTCGCCAACATAGGCCAACGGGAAACCTTTCTTATTCAAGGCTTCAATCTGTTTAATTGGCCCGACATTACCTGGTTCATCCGGCTCAATACCATCGCGAGCATTCTTCAGCATAGCTAGGGCATGAAGCGGAATATCAGGGCGAGACCATGCATCCGGAGCTGGAGACAGGTCATCTGTGTTAGTTTCACCTGTAACTTTAAATACAGTCACAGTCAGTTTTTCAGCCAGCTCAGGACGTTCGATGAACCATTCAGCATTTGCCCATGATTCAATAACTTGTTTCGCGTACTCATTCCCTGCTTTTGCTTTTTCTTCTACATCATAGAAGTTATCAAACATGAGCAAAGTATGGGAAAGTGCTTTAGCCGCGATTGGTGCTAGCTTAGCATCATCCAAAGCTTCAATTAGCGCATGAATATTGTACCCGCCCTGCATTGTACCGAGCAGTTCAATGGCTTTTTCTGGGCTGATAAGAGGAGAGGTAGTTTCACCTTTCGCGATAGCGGCTAAAAAGCCCGCTTTGACATACGCTGCTTCATCAACACCGGGGGGCACACGGTTGGTCAGCAGGTCTAATAGGAAATCTTCTTCACCTTTAGGTGGATTTTTCAGTAATTCTACTAATGCAGCAACTTGCGCAGCATCTAATGGCTTAGGGACAATCCCTTGAGCGGCACGCTCGGCTACGTGCTTACGGTAATCTTCTAGCACGACGTTCTCCTCGCTTCATTGTAATTTATATACCCGGCTGTCTGCACCATCTTGAAAAAATCATCATCCGGTGCCAGGTCAGAGGAACTTGCTCGCATAATCTCAATGGCAGTAAAATTATGCCCAGCTTCGGGCGTTCAGCATAGCAGAGTTTAAACGAAATGTTAATTCATTCACAAGAAAGCAACATCCCTCTGCTTACTTTAAGCCTTAACCATTAATTTCGGGTTATTTTTTAGCTTAAGATACTATAAAGAGTTATAAAAAGCAGATAAAACCTCACTTTTTATAATGCATTTACGCATTTAACGCACCCTTTTTGATGTGTTTTTACCTCTCATATCACAAATTATATTTTTATCGTAATTTTATTTACGTTACTAATTGATAAGGTAAATCATTACGATTGGCTTTAATTTTTTTAAAGGTTTTAATTGATTTTATTGCCCTTTTAATCCAATTAAATTACCAAACGGATCTTCAAGCTGACACATTCGTTTGTTACCTTCTATTAACATCGGTCCTCGATACCGTTTTGCACCTAATTTAGATAAATGCTCAACCGCTAAATCGAAAGATTCCACCTGCCAATATAATACTGTGCCTCGTTTGCCTTCACAGACCTTTGCGTCAGCTTGGACAACCTCGATAGTGAAATTCCCTACGTGTAATACGGTAAAATCAAACTCTGGTAGATATTCGGCAACCGCTTGTGGAAAGGCTTGTTGATACCAAGCTAAGCCGACAGCAACGTCAGGAACATGGATTAAAATGGCAGTCGGTATTAGTTTCATTAAATTAGCTTATTTATGTGAGTACCCATAATCGATAATGATATGTCAGGTTCGTTCACAATTGAAGGTAAGTTACGGAACGTATAAACAATAATCCAATTTGCCATGACTTACGTATTTACGTGTTATCAAATGCACATCCCTTTATTAGATATAAATAAAAACAGAATAAAAAATGAGAATTTAATATTCCATTAGTCATCTAAACATTATTGTTGATAATTTTTTTCCTTAAGAATATAAACCCAACTTAAATAAGAGGATAAATATATATGACTCTCTGCTTATATTTGAAAAAGTAAAAAGCCAATGTGTTTCCACATTGGCTTTATGCTCTTTGGTCATAAACAGCCAACTACAGAGGCCGTTTATTAAGGCGACTTAAGAAATTATTTTTTCTTTTTCGCTTTTGCGTTTGGTAAGTCAGTGATGCTACCTTCAAAGACTTCCGCTGCCATACCAATTGATTCATACAGCGTTGGGTGAGCGTGGATAGTCAATGCGATATCTTCTGCGTCACAGCCCATTTCAATTGCAAGGCCAATTTCACCCAGAAGTTCACCACCATTAACACCGACAACAGCACCACCGATAATACGGTTAGATTGCTTGTCGAAAATCAGCTTAGTCATACCTTCTGCGCAGTCAGATGCAATCGCACGGCCTGATGCTGCCCATGGGAATGTTGCAACTTCATAGCTGATATTTTTCTCTTTCGCTTCTTTCTCAGTTAAACCAACCCAAGCCACTTCTGGCTCAGTGTAAGCGATTGATGGAATAACTTTTGGATCAAAGTAGTGTTTCAGGCCAGAGATAACTTCAGCCGCTACATGACCTTCGTGAACACCTTTGTGCGCCAACATTGGCTGACCAACGATGTCACCAATTGCAAAAATGTGAGGTACATTAGTACGCATTTGCTTATCAACATGGATAAAGCCACGGTCATCAACCTCAACACCCGCTTTACCAGCATCAAGGTTTTTACCATTTGGAACACGACCAATCGCGACCAGAACTGCGTCATAACGTTGTGGTTCAGCAGGTGCTTTTTTACCTTCCATTGTGACATAAATACCATCTTCTTTTGCTTCAACGGCAGTCACTTTGGTTTCTAACAGTAAGTTAAATTTCTTGCTGATTTGTTTAGTGAAGACTTTAACCACATCTTTGTCAGCCGCAGGGATGACTTGGTCAAACATCTCAACAACATCAATCTGAGAACCCAGAGCATGATACACAGTACCCATTTCCAGACCGATGATACCACCACCCATAACAAGCAGACGCTCTGGAACTTCTTTTAGCTCTAACGCATCTGTCGAATCCCAAATACGTGGATCTTCATGAGGAATGAATGGTAACTGAATAGGACGTGAACCCGCAGCAATAATCGCATTATCAAAGTTGATAGTTGTGCTACCGTTTTCGCCTTCAACAACCAGTGTGTTAGCACCAGTAAATTTACCAAGACCGTTCACAACGTTTACTTTACGGCCTTTTGCCATACCAGCTAGACCACCAGTCAGCTGGTTAATCACTTTCTCTTTCCACAGGCGAACTTTAGAAATATCGGTTTTTGGCTCACCAAAAACAATACCATGTTCAGCCAACGCTTTAGCTTCTTCAATCACTTTAGCAACGTGCAATAGTGCTTTAGAAGGAATACAACCAACGTTCAAACAAACTCCACCCAGAGTTGAATAACGTTCTACTAAAACAGTATCTAAACCTAAGTCAGCGCAACGGAAAGCCGCAGAATACCCTGCAGGGCCTGCACCAAGTACCACTACTTGGGCTTTAATTTCAGTACTCATCATGACCTCTTTTTGTTTTGTCCAGCGGGGCAGCCGAAAAACGAATTATTCCACCGGAAAATACACACCGCGAGCAGTTTACAGAATTGTTAACATCCTGAAAAGGCTCATTACGTGACGTAACTCGCAACGTTTCGGATGAACAGTAAAAAATTCTGCCCCAGCCTAAATAAAACAGACCGGCTAATAAGCCGGCCTAATTTATTACATCACCAGTCGACGAATGTCGCTCATCAATTGACCTACTAGGGTGATGAAACGAGCACCATCAGCGCCGTCGATCACACGGTGGTCGAATGAAAGAGACATAGGCAACATCAGTCGAGGCACAAACTCACTACCATTCCAAACTGGTTTGATGGAAGAGCGAGATAGACCCATAATTGCAACTTCTGGTGCATTAACAATTGGTGCAAAACCAGTTGTTCCGATGCCACCAAGGCTAGAAATAGTGAAGCATCCACCTTGCATATCAGAAGCTGTTAATTTGCCTGCACGCGCTTTCTTAGAAACTTCCATCAGTTCGCGAGACAGTTCCATAATGCCTTTTTTGTTCACGTCTTTGATAACAGGAACAACTAGGCCATTTGGCGTATCAACCGCGATACCGATATTGACATATTTCTTCATGAATAGGCGTTGGCCATCTTCAGAAATAGAGCTATTGAAACGAGGCATTTCTTCTAGCGCACGAGCAACAGCCTTCATCACAAACACCAGTGGCGTGATTTTAACACCGAGTTGTTTCTTCTCAGCTTCTTTGTTCTGCTGCTTACGGAAGTCTTCGACATCTGTAGTGTCGACTTCTTCCATCAACGTAACATGAGGGATCATCACCCAGTTACGGCTTAGGTTAGCACCAGAGATTTTTTGGATACGACCCAGTTCAACTTCTTCAACTTCACCGAACTTACTGTAATCCACTTTTGGCCATGGCAACATGCCCGGTAAACCACCACCCGCAGCGGCTGGTGCTTCGGCACGCTTGATGGCGTCTTTAACGTAAGATTGTACGTCTTCGCGCAGAATACGACCTTTACGACCCGTTCCTTTTACTTTAGCAAGGTTAACACCAAACTCACGCGCTAAACGGCGGATGACTGGCGTTGCATGTACATAAGCGTCGTTTTCAACAAATTCATTTTTGCTATCAGCTGCTTTTGCTGGTGCTGGTGCTGGCGCCTGTGCGGCTGCCGGAGCGGAAGCGGCTGGCGCTGGTGACGCAGTTGGTGCCGATGCTGCTGGTGCTGCACCTGCAACTTCAAACGTCATGATCAGTGAACCTGTTTTCACTTTATCACCAGTGGCGATTTTGATCTCTTTCACGGTACCGGCAAAGGGTGCAGGAACTTCCATTGATGCTTTATCGCCTTCAACCGTAATGATTGATTGCTCAGCTGAAACAGTATCACCAACTTTCACCATAACCTCAGTGACTTCAACTTCATCACCACCGATGTCAGGTACATTAACATCTTTAATTGCCGAGGCTGCTGGCGCTGACGCAGGTGCCGATGCAGGTGCTGCTTCCGCTGCCGGTGCTGATCCTGCAACTTCAAAGACCATGATCAGTGAACCTGTTTTCACTTTATCACCAGTCGCAATCTTGATCTCTTTTACAGTACCAGCAAAGGGTGCAGGAACTTCCATGGAAGCTTTGTCACCTTCAACAGTGATCAGCGATTGCTCTTCTGCAACTGTATCACCTACTTTTACCATGATCTCAGTCACTTCGACTTCATCGCCGCCAATATCAGGGACAGACACTTCTTTCAGAGCTGCTGCTGTTGGGGCAGCGGCTGGTGCCGCTGGTGCTTCTGCTGACGCAGCCGGAGCCGCGCCTTCTGCTGATTCAAAGACCATGATCAATTTGCCAGTGGTGACTTTATCACCTACTGCAATTTTAATTTCTTTAACCACACCTGCTTGTGGTGATGGGACTTCCATAGATGCTTTATCGCCTTCAACAGTGATCAGCGATTGCTCTGCTTCTACTTTATCACCAACTTTAACCATAACTTCGGTGACTTCAACTTCATCAGCACCGATATCAGGCACTTGGATTTCAATAGACATTGATTATTACCTCTTATGCCAGACGTGGGTTAACTTTTTCTGGGTTGATGTTGTATTTTTTAATCGCTTCTTCAACGACTTTAACATCAACTTCACCACGTTTAGCCAATTCACCTAACGCCGCAACGATTACATAAGATGTATCCACTTCAAAGTGGTGACGTAGGTTTTCACGGCTGTCAGAACGACCGAAACCATCAGTACCTAATACACGGTAATCGCTTGCTGGTACGTAAGTACGAATTTGTTCTGCAAACAGTTTCATATAGTCAGTTGATGCAACGGCTGGCGCATCATTCATTACCTGAGCAACATAAGGTACACGTGGTGCTTCAGAAGGATGCAGCATGTTCCAACGTTCACAATCTTGACCATCACGAGCCAATTCAGTGAATGAAGTAACGCTATACACATCAGAACCGATGCCATATTCCGCTGACAGAATGTTAGCTGCTTCGCGAACATGACGCATCATAGAACCAGAACCTAATAACTGAACTTTACCTTTGCTGCCTTCGATTGAATCCAGTTTATAAATACCTTTACGGATCCCCTCTTCAGCACCTTCAGGCATTGCAGGCATATGATAGTTTTCATTCAGAGTCGTGATGTAGTAGTACACGTTCTCTTGTTTTTCACCATACATACGCTCTAAACCATCCTGCATAATGACGGCAACTTCATAAGCATAAGCAGGGTCATAAGAGATACAGTTAGGGATAGTCAGTGATTGAATATGGCTATGACCATCTTCGTGTTGTAAGCCTTCACCATTTAAAGTTGTACGGCCTGAAGTACCACCAATCAAGAAACCACGAGCTTGCTGGTCACCCGCTGCCCACATTAGGTCGCCGATACGTTGGAAACCAAACATTGAGTAGTAAATGTAGAATGGGATCATCGGCAGGTTGTTTGTGCTGTATGATGTTGCAGCCGCTAACCATGATGAACCTGCACCTAGCTCGTTAATACCTTCTTGTAGGATCTGACCTTTAGAGTCTTCTTTATAGTAAGCCACTTGCTCACGATCCTGAGGCGTATATTGCTGACCTTTAGGGCTATAAATACCAATTTGACGGAACAAACCTTCCATACCGAAAGTACGAGCTTCGTCAGCAATGATTGGCACTAAACGGTCTTTGATAGAGTTGTTTTTCAACATCACGTTTAACGCACGAACAAATGCGATAGTGGTTGAAATTTCTTTTGATTGCTCTTCTAGCAATTGGCTGAAATCAGATAACGTAGGGATTTCTAATTTCTCATCAAAGTGCGTACGACGTGCTGGTAGATAACCACCTAGAGCTTGACGACGCTCATGCAGATATTTGTATTCTTCTGAATCTTTATCAAAAGTAATAAATGGCAGTTTTTCCAGTTGATCATCAGCCACAGGCACATTGAATTGATCACGGAAGTGACGAACACCGTCCATGTTCATTTTCTTCACTTGGTGCGCAATGTTCTTACCTTCAGCTGTTTCACCCATACCATAACCTTTGATGGTCTGAGCTAAAATAACAGTTGGCTTGCCTTTAGTTTCTGCTGCTTTTTTAAATGCGGCATACACTTTCTTCGGATCATGACCACCACGGTTCAGCGCCCAAATTTCGTCATCAGTCATGTCTTTAACTAATGCAGCAGTCTCTGGGTAACGATTGAAGAAGTGCTCACGAACGTACGCGCCATCACGTGATTTGAATGTTTGATAATCACCATCAAGGGTTTCGTTCATTAATTGAACCAGTTTGCCGCTAGTGTCTTTACGCAGCAACTCGTCCCAACGATCGCCCCACATAACTTTGATGACTTGCCAGCCTGCACCATTAAAGATACCTTCCAGCTCGTTGACAATTTTACCGTTACCTGTAACAGGGCCATCTAGACGCTGTAAGTTACAGTTGATCACGAATACAAGGTTATCTAGCTTATCGCGTGTCGCGATAGTGATAGCACCTTTAGATTCTGGCTCATCCATCTCACCATCGCCTAAGAAAGCGTACACTCTTTGAGCTGAAGTGTCTTTCAGGCCACGGTTTTCAAGATATTTCAAGAATTTCGCTTGATAAATAGCATTTAGCGGGCCAAGACCCATTGAAACAGTTGGGAATTGCCAGAAATCAGGCATTAATTTAGGGTGTGGATAAGAAGACAGACCTTTACCACCAATTTCTTGGCGGAAGTTATTCATCTGCTCTTCAGTTAAACGACCTTCCAAGAATGCGCGTGCGTAGATCCCTGGGGAGATATGACCTTGGAAAAAGACCAAGTCACCGCCATCATTGTTGTTATGAGCGCGGAAGAAATGGTTAAAACAGACTTCATATAAAGTTGCAGAAGACTGGTATGATGCCATATGACCACCCAGCTCCAAGTCTTTTTTAGAAGCACGCAGTACAGTCATGACTGCGTTCCAACGAATTGCGGAGCGAATACGGCGCTCCAAATCCATGTTACCAGGGTATGCAGGCTCGTCTTCAACAGCAATAGTGTTGATATAATCAGAACTACCAGATGCACCAGCAGCAATGTTAACACCGCCTTTACGCGCTTCATTCAATACCTGTTCGATAATGAACTGAGCACGATCAACACCTTCTTCACGGATGACCGATTCAATCGCCTGTAGCCAGTCGCGAGTTTCAATCGGATCCACGTCATTTTTCAACATATCTGACATGGTGTATTCCTTATCTGTTATCTATTTTTTAATGTTTATGTGGAGCCTATCTTCGCGCTACTTTCTACAAAATAGCGAGAAGATAGGCCCTGCTGTTGTTGCCGCTAGAACTCTCACAGAGAGTAGTCACAGTAATGCAGACGCAGCAGTCAGTAATCTGCATTACTAATTTAATTCAGGATGTTGCTGCAACCTACGTAGAGAACGCTCCCGCCTTGTTTGTTCACGACTAATATCCAAAAGTAGCTCTTCAATAAAGGCTAAATGGCGATGGGAAGCCTCCCTTGCCTTCTCAGGCTCTCTTGCCATTATAGCGGAGAATATTTGAGCTCGATGTTCACTAACTGCTTTATACATTTCTTTACGGGTATACAAAAACTCAAAGTTTTGACGAATATTCTGTTCCAACATTGGCACCATACAACGTAGCAAATGCAGTATCACCACATTATGCGCCGCTTCTGTGACAATCAGTTGATATTGCAAAACCGCATTTGATTCCGCATTAATATCGCCACTTTGTTGAGCTTTAATAATTAGCTCATAGCTTTGTCGAATTCGCTCCAAATCCTCATCCGTACCACGCAACGCCGCATAATAAGCAGCTATCCCTTCAAGGGCATGGCGTGTTTCAAGAAGATCAAATTGAGATTCGGGATTCCCCGTAAGAAGTTCAGTTAGTGGGTCGCTAAAACTTTGCCACATCTGTTTTTGAACAAAAGTTCCCCCACCTTGGCGGCGAGATAATAGACCTTTAGCTTCAAGAGTTTGGATAGCTTCACGCACTGATGGCCGAGAAACGTCGAACTGTTTTGCCAGCTCACGTTCAGGAGGCAGTTTTTCGCCGGGGCGCAATGTCCCTTCGAAAATAAGATGCTCGAGGCGCTGCTCAATAACATCTGATAATTTTGGTTGGCGAATTTTACCGTAAGCCATAACCTGCCATGATCGTTAGTGATTAATTATTGATTAGGTATTGCTCAGTGTTAATTGGTAATACCAATTTCTTTACGGATTAATAAAGTAACAAAGTATTCACTAACTGTCCATAAAGACCTTGAGCTAAATCATAAAATCCTGCAAATTTTAACAGATTTTTTTAAATTTTAGCATGTTTTGATAACTAATCCTCCGATTGCCAGCACGGTAATTTAACATTTAAAGCGAATTTCTATGCTATAAACACGCTAACTGAATCGATATAGCCAAACCATTAGCGTTTTATTATTCAATAATAACGAATAATAACCATATTAACTCACAGTAACCGTTTCAAATGCAGATCCGCAAGGAGCAACCTTAACAATCTAGTTAAATATTCACGTCATTTGTTATTTTACGCAATGTAAGCGTTATCTATATTCACCAAGATAGCAAGGCTACACGATATAAAAATCTGTAATCGGCTCATCTATCGATTAATGATGAGGTTACATCTTGATTAGACTCTAACTGCACTGCGTTTTATAGATAAAAATGTCTGGCTAATTAGTTGGAATGAATACATCTAGAATAGTTCAAAAAACAGCAAAGCGCCCTAGATGATACTACCTATACGAAAAAATAAGCCTGCCTCAACCTAGGAGGCCTACTAGCATGAGACGGCGATGCTCGCTTTCGCGGCCTATCGCTCCAATATTTATTTTCGTTAGCTAGTAATCAACAAGCTAATATCAAGGCCATACTCAAAACCCACCTTTCTGAGTAAAAAGCGTTGGCGTAGCACTCCCTCGTTTTAGCTTTATGCACAGCGTAATAAGGTGGATTTAGTTAAGCTAACGGCTCTCAATTTTCATATTTGCTATTACTGCTGCCATACATGAATCAAGGCAAAATGCCCACTGTTGTGACTAAATAAACAGAAAATCTCTTCCCCCTTTCTTGTTATGAGAAAGGGGGAGTTATGATGGTTAATATTTATTCTGTTATTGCTAAATGCGGCCATCATCGGGCACTAGGTTAGCGATGGGAGTCCTGGCTATATTGCTTATTTTTCTTCAATAAAACGCATTGAAAGATCCATCGCTCTAATATGTTTCGTCAATGCACCAACAGAAATGAAATCAACCCCAGTTTCCGCAAATTCTCTGATAGTATCTAATGTAACATCACCAGACACCTCGAGAGCGGCTTTACCCGCTGTCAGTACAACAGCCTCTTTCATCATCGTGACAGTGAAATTATCAAGCATAATAATGTCTGCATTCGCCTTTAATGCTTGAAGTAATTCAGTTAAATCTTCAACTTCAACCTCAATAGGAACTTCCGGATGAGCTTGCCTCGCTAACGCCACTGCTTGAGCAACAGAGCCTGCCGAAATGATATGGTTTTCTTTAATTAAATAAGCATCTGATAAACCAAGACGATGATTAAAACCTCCACCCATTAGTACCGCATATTTAAGAGCACTTCTTAAACCGGGGATCGTTTTACGTGTATCTAATAATTTGGTTCTTGTGCCTTCAATTTTCGCCACATACTGAGCAGTTACAGTAGAAACAGAAGACAATGTCTGGATAAAGTTCAATGCCGTTCTTTCTCCAGTGAGTAATACTTGTGAAGGCCCTGACATTTCACAAAGCAGCTGATTTGGCGCAACCTTATCTCCATCATTCACATGCCATACAATGCTAACTTGCCCACCAAGCTGGCTAAAAACTTCTTCTAACCATTTTTGTCCACAAAAAACGCCTTCTTCCCGTGTGATAATACGCGCTTTAGCTTGTGAAGTAGGTTGTAAAAGCTGCCCCGTAATATCTTGCTTAAAATCAACTGTTTGCCCAAGATCTTCTTTTAACGCGTGGCTTACTATAAATGGAATATCGCTATTTAACCTTTCAAGCAATAATTCACGTCTTTGTTCTTCGCTATAACGCCTCGTCGCCATCAATCCACTCCAATAAATTTCTTGTGCCCATTGCTATCTATACCCATCATGTATCAAGCCTTATGGCGCACGTTATTCATCTTGCTATCGCCCAATCATCTAAGCTATTACAGTACATACAACTCAATGTGCTTGGGTATGAAAATAGAACCACCGCTACAAACATACATCTCGAATAATTTTGTGTATATGCTAATCTTCTCAACTCAAGATAACGAATATAAGCGAGTAATAAAACGGGAATACTATGCTACCAGAGATAAAAATACATAATGGCTGGCTACAAAATGTGACTCATATCCCTTCACCACACCATGATGAGCGCCCTAAGAACATTATCCCTTCCCTGTTAGTTATCCATAATATTAGCTTACCCCCCGGCCAATTTGGTGGGCCTTATATCAACCAACTTTTTACTGGAACACTCGACCCAACAGAGCATGCCTTTTTTGATGAAATCAAACACCTTCGTGTTTCAGCCCACTGTTTAATTCGCCGTGATGGCGAGATTATTCAATATGTTCCTTTTCATTTAAGAGCTTGGCACGCCGGGCAATCCCTTTATAAGGGTAGAGAAAAATGTAATGATTTTTCAATTGGAATCGAGCTTGAAGGCACGGATTTTGAGCCTTTCACGCCTTTACAATACAATTCGCTAGTAAAACTGACACATGCTCTTATTGAGCTATACCCTGAATTACAAGATAACATCACCGGTCACAGCGACATTGCCCCCGGCCGTAAAACAGATCCCGGCCCTTATTTTGATTGGCAACAATTCAAGGCCCTGTTAAAACATAAAAGATAATATAATTTATAGTGCAACCGACTTAACTGAGTGCCTTATCTCTGTTTAAACCTACTTTAGATGGACTCTTTTAAGTCTCTACAATGACTGCCCCTCCCTCGCCATAAACCGCGAAGCTTTCCACTTTTCGGCCCGCAACTGCCGATATGACGGATAAGACTGCTCTTTGTCGGCTGATACGACAAGCTCAGCTATTGCCCCCTATAATTCCCTTATACCGGATGTGGATTGTCAGTCATGTTCAACGATGGATTACTCTTTAAAGCCCTTTAGTTTTTTCATCTTATATCCCAATCCACACTGCGCGAGGTTTATAGCATTCTCTCTAAAATAGCCCCTACTTCCCCCGCTTCTACTCATTAGTTTTATCATACTTTCTCATTAACTCGATATTTTATTGTCCACCATATTTACCTTTGCGAGTCTTCTCCCAAGAAAATGTAATACGATACATTTTTTATTTTAATTTTTCGTAGGTGCTCGTATGCAGGGTTTGAAGAGATTAAATAATCAAATGGAACAATTTAAGATGCCTCCTCACTCAACAAGGAGGCTATATGAATCAACAAGGATTTTCTTTAATTGAAATAATGGTTGTCATTGCAATAATTTCTATATTAAGTGCTATTGCAATACCGGGATATCAAGGTTATATGCAAAAAGCGGCAATAACCGATGTATTACAAACAGTTTTACCATATAAGAATAATATTGAAATTTGCGCGTTTAATAAAGGCTCATTAACTGGCTGTAATGCAGGAAGTGAAAATATTCCTAATAATATAAAAGGAAAATATATCAAAACAATAGATGTAAAGTCAGGCATTATTAACTTTATAGCCGATAAGAGTCTTGCCAATCTCTCTGTGACTTTAACCCCAATTATCCCTACTGATAGTTCACCATTCCAATGGCAAGTAGCCTGCGAACATGATAGTGACAGTAAATTAAAAGCATTATGTGAAAATACCTTCATCTTTTAATATAAGGTAAGTTTATGAATAGCACCAGGGAAAGAGATTTTATATTTAAAGAATTAAAAAGTATTTGTGATAAACACTATATTATTATTGTTGATTACAATCATAAAAGATTATCTATAGGTGTACCTAAAAAGCCAGATGACAATATACTTGCTACTTTACGTTTTATTGCTAGCGTGCCGGTATGCTATGACATTTGGCCAAAAGAAAAGATTGATCATTACTTCAATAAAAAATATGAGGAGATCCAAGAGCCAGAAACAAACTATCAACCTAATGGCGCCGAGCAGCTAGATACACGTTCACCCGCCGTCGATTTTGTAGAGAATATGCTCAAAACAGCGGTAAGAAAACGCGCATCTGATATTCATATCGAACCATCAAAACAAGGGATAAAAATCCGTTTACGTGTAGATGGCAAGCTCTATTTTATTCCTTCACCACCTCTCGAAATCAATAATGAAATTATTGCTCGAATAAAAATAGTTGCCAAATTGAATATTGCAGAGAAGCGATTACCACAAGATGGGCAAATGAGTTGGCATTTCGAAGGGCATAATTACAGTATTCGCCTGTCAACGATACCAACATTATATGGTGAAAAATTGGTTCTACGGATACTTAGCACCCAGCTAAAGTATTCTATAGAACAAATAGGGATGCACAATAATTTGCTATTAAGTTTAAAAAAAGAGCTATTGCAACCACAGGGCTTAATTCTTGTCACTGGCCCGACTGGCAGTGGGAAAACCGTCACGCTCTATAGTGCATTAGAGTATCTCAACCAATCTTCACGTAACATATCTACCATTGAAGACCCTATTGAGATCCCACTATCTGGAATTAACCAAGTTCAAGTAAACGATAAATATGGCTTGAGTTTCGCTCACATACTAAGAGCCTTACTCCGGCAAGATCCTGATATTATCATGGTAGGAGAAATTCGAGATGAAGAAACGGCACAAATAGCAACCAGAGCCGCACAAACAGGCCATTTAGTCTTATCAACTCTACATACCAATTGCACATTTAGCGCCATTGAAAGGATGGCGCAATTAGGTGTGAGTCAATCCCAATTGAGTTCTTGCTTAAAAATGGTGATTGCACAAAGGCTGGTACGCCGATTATGCCCAAACTGTAAAGTCACACACCCTAAAAATACTCAAATTAGCGACAATAAAACGATTAAAGAGTGGTCATCCACGGGATGTGATCTCTGTTTTGCAGGGTTTATGGGGAGAACCGCCATATATGAGTATCTAGGGCAAGATGCACTGACTGAGATTTTTCAGCATGGAAAACAATGTATCACTCATTTTCAAACACTTTTTCAGGATGGATTGAACTTAATTGAAGCAGGTGAAACCACATTACAAGAGCTCTATGCTATTACAGGGACAGGGGAGATTATTTAATGTTTATCTATTCTTATACCGCTTTATCTCATGATAATAATATTGTCCAAGATTTTATTATTTCTAAAAATAAAAAATCAGCCTTTATTGAACTCTTAGAAGCGGAACAAACTCCACTTCATATTCGTTTAAAAGCCATATTCATTCTCAACGCAGCCAATATTAACTACCGAACGCATTTTTTCTATCAACTAAATTCCCTCGTATCATCCGGTATTAATTTACTCCAAAGTCTATATATTTTGCAAAAAAACACACACTCACCATTTTGGCAAAAGATTATCACATCGACGATCACTGACTTAAAGAAAGGCAATCGGTTTTCTGATAGCTTAAGAAAACACCCTAACATCTTCACCCCCACCATAATCAGTTTAATAAGCGTCGCAGAAAAAACCGGAAATTATGAAAATAACTTTAAAATCATTGCAGGTATGCTAAAACACAATGAAGAGACAAAGAAAAAAATCACTAAGTCACTTAGATACCCTATTGTATTAACATTGTTTTCTATCGCATTAATCTTCATTATGTTAGTTTATGTGTTACCTCAATTTGAAACTATTTATCAAAGTTTTCAACACGAGCTTCCTTTAATCACAAAAATCATGATCTATTTATCTAATTTGGTCACTGATTATTTCCCTTATTTTTTACTTATAACGCTAATTATTTCATTACTGATTTGGAAATTTAAAGCGAATACCGTAAGATTCATTATTACGTTGCTATTTTATGTTCCACCTATCAAAAAATTAATTAAAAATAGTAACTTGAATATCTTTTTCTTAACCTTATCCTCAACACTCCAAGCGGGTTTGCCGCTAACAGAATGTTTAAAATGTACAGCGGATACACTGCATAATCCGTTGTATAAAAAAGAAAGCCTTTCTGTATATCATGCTGTTTTAAAAGGGGAGTCATTATCTGCTGCCGTTAAAAACAGCGCTTTCTTTCCAAGTATTGTGCATCAGCTAATCGCTGTTGCAGAAGAGTCTGGTCAGCTTCCTCACTTCTTACAGTATTTATTTACACATTTTTCAACGCAACATACTAGCTTAACTGAAAAGTCATTAAAGAATCTCGAACCTATCTTACTATTGCTAATGGCATTCCTCGTTGGAACTATTATGGTGGCAATGTACCTCCCTATCTTCAATTTAGGAAATGTTATAACAGGGATTTAATGGCTTAATTATAGGATAGCATTTTGCCTATTTATGCTATAAAACTACTTGCGGATGTTAAGATCAGTAAACCTACCGTGCGTATTATCTTGTGAGTGAAGACAAATCAAAAAAATCCGTGTAACCTACTATTTTTCAATAGAATGAAGAAGAATATGAGCTATATTGTTGCATTAACAGGGGGGATCGGTAGCGGTAAAACAACCGTTGCGAATCACTTTGCCAAGCTAGGAATACCGCTAGTTGATGCTGATATTATTGCCAGAAAAGTCGTCGAGCCTGGCTCACCAGCCCTTGAAGCTATCGCCTCTCGTTATGGCGCAGACATTATTCAACCTGATGGCTCTCTCAATCGACAACGTCTTAGGGAAATTATTTTTTCTGATGTCGCCGAGAAACAATGGCTAAATGCCCTACTTCATCCCTTAATTCATCAAGAAACACAACAACAATTACAGCAGGCCGATAGCCCTTATGTGTTATGGGTTGTACCTCTGTTATTTGAAAATAAACTCGCTCATCTTGCCAATCGGGTGCTGGTTATTGATGTCACCCCTGAAGAACAAATTTTACGCACGGTACAAAGAGACAATGTGAGCGAAGAGCATGTAGTGAATATTTTGAAAGCCCAAACCAGCAGAGAAAACCGTTTACTACAAGCTGATGATGTTATTACAAACCATGATGGTGAATTAAACATAGCTGAAAAGGTAGCCACATTGCACGAAAAGTATATGACGTTAGCACAACAGCAAAAATAGGAAATAAATATGAGTGAATCAAACACTGTAAACTTCGTCACTTACGAGTATCCATTGAATGAAAAAATTCGCTCATGGTTAAGGCTCGAAACACTATTACAACAGGTTTATGAGCTTAGTCACATTACATCCTATACCTCTGGTATTGCCTTTTTCCGCTCAGTTTCAGAATTAATTGAAATCCTTGATAGAGGTGAAGTACGCTCTGATCTGATCAAAGAGCTAGAAAAACAGCGTAAGCGTTTAGCTGCATGGGCCGAGGCTCCAAATGCAGACAACCAGTTGATCTCAACACTTCTTGATGATCTTGCGGCTAAGATTACCAATATCACCGCGGCGCCTAGATTTGGTCAACAATTACGAAATGACAAAATTATTAGTATGGTGCGCCAGCGCTTAAGTATCCCTGGTGGATGCTGTAGTTTCGATCTGCCCACATTACAGTTATGGCTTCATATGCCACAAGAACAAAAAGATCAGGCTATTAGCGAGTGGCTAAAGAGTCTCATGCCACTCAAAGATGCATTAGATACTATCTTGAACTTAATCCGCCACGCAGGCGCTTTTGAGCTAAAAGAGTGCCATAATGGTTTTTATCAAGATAGTGTTGAAGACAAAGAGTTATTAAGAGTGAAGTTATCCAGCGATAAATTAATTTTCCCTCAGATTTCAGGTCATAAAACGCGATTTGCTATCCGTTTTCTTCACATTGACAGTGAAAATGGTATTGTACCCACAACGATGGCCTTTGAATTATCCTGCTGCTAATAAGGGGTAGTAATAAATGACTGAGAAAATTGAAGTTAATTGTCCAACTTGCCAAAAAGTTGTGGTCTGGGGTGAAGAAAGCCCTTATCGGCCCTTTTGCAGTAAACGCTGTCAGCTCATTGACCTAGGTGAATGGGCTGCTGAAGAAAAGCGTATTACCAGCCAAGGGGATATTTCTGACAGCGATAACTGGAGCGAACAACCCGACCAGTAGCAACATGAGTGATGAGCTTTATATCCCAATCATTCCTCTGAGATAGATTGAGATATAAAGCATTTTTGATAAATATCCTGCTGCTATAAGCTAGTAATGATATTTTTCTACACGAACAAGAAAACACTAATATGGCTGTTTACCTTGGGATACGGCCCCGGTTTATCGTCAACAACCCCTAACTTAATCTCAGTGAATATCTTCTGCGTTTAACATATCAATAATCACTCGGTTAGCTGGAGGAAATTCACTTGCGACCAAGTCTTTTTGATCGACCCAACGCCCTTTTTGTCCCTCTTTCCCATAAGGTTCATTTTCCCAATCTGAAACCATAAAGAAGTATAAAGTGACATAACGTTCATCAAATTCGTGTTCGACACAATGAAAAAGCTCACATTCAGTGACGATAATGCCAACTTCTTCTTCTAGTTCACGGATAAGTGCATCTTGCGGTTGTTCGCCGTTTTCCAGTTTTCCCCCGGGAAATTCCCAAAAACCGGCCATATGCGTTCCACTTGGACGCTCTGTAATAAATATTTTTTGCGCGTTATTACGAATAATTCCAGCAGCGATATAAAGGTGTTTTTTTTCCATAATTTCTTCGTTAAAAAGGCGGGTTACCCCGCCTTGTTTGATGTAATAATTAATTATTTTAACCGACCATGACACTGTTTGTATTTTTTACCTGAACCACAAGGACATGGGTCATTACGACCAATTTTATGACCTTGTGTTGCTATTTGCGCTTCCGCTTCAGACATCAATGATTCAGCGCCAGCTTCATGGCTTAACTGTTGTCTTCTTGCTAAACGCTCAGCTTCTTCTTTACGCTGTTGCTCTAAAGCTTCAACTTCTTCAGGCAAACGAACTTGTACTTTAGAAAGTGTACTGATTACTTCATATTTTAACGATTCAAGCATATTCGCGAACATGTTGAAAGATTCACGTTTATATTCTTGTTTCGGATCTTTTTGTGCGTAACCACGTAAATGGATACCTTGGCGTAAATAGTCCATCGAAGCTAAGTGTTCTTTCCACAACGTATCTAACGTTTGTAGCATGACACCTTTTTCAAAGTTACGCATCATTTCTGCGCCAACAATCTCTTCTTTCTTCTGATAGACTTCGATGGCTTTTTCCATTATACGCTCACGAAGCGTTTCTTCATGTAACTCTGGTTCTTTATCCAGCCACTCTTTAATGGGTAAATCTAAATCAAAGTCACTCACCAGTCGTTTTTGTAGGCCTTCAATATCCCACATTTCTTCTAGTGATTGCGGTGGAATATAAGTATCGATTGTTGCCGTAAAGACATCTTCACGAATGCTATCCACGGTTTCTTTAATGTCACCACCATCGAGCAATTCGTTACGCTGACTATAAATAGCACGACGTTGGTCACTCGCAACATCATCGTACTCAAGAAGTTGCTTACGAATATCAAAGTTACGGTTTTCTACTTTACGCTGTGCATTAGCAATCGCTTTGGTTACCCATGGATGCTCAATCGCCTCACCAGGTTTCATACCTAATTTACGCATCATGCCTGTGACACGATCAGACGCAAAAATACGCATAAGCGCATCTTCCATTGATAAGTAGAAGCGAGAAGAACCGGCATCCCCTTGACGACCCGCACGACCACGTAACTGGTTATCAATACGGCGGGATTCATGGCGCTCTGTACCAATGATATGCAAACCACCCGCGGCAAGAACGGCATCATGGCGCTCTTTCCAACGTGCTTTAATTTCATCGATTTGCTCTTGAGTTGGCGATTCTAAAGCAGCAACTTCTGTCTGCCAGCTACCACCTAACATAATATCGGTACCACGACCTGCCATGTTAGTCGCGATAGTTACTGCTCCCGCTTGACCCGCGTTTGCAACAATATCTGCTTCTAAGGCGTGGAATTTAGCATTCAATACGTTATGCTCAATTTTTGCTTTTTTAAGCGCGTTAGAAATTAACTCTGACTTTTCAATTGAGATTGTACCGACCAGAACAGGCTGACCATTTTGTGTTCTTTCACGAATATCTTCGATAATAGCCGCAAATTTATCTGTTTCTGTCATATAAACCAGATCAGGTAAATCTTTACGGATCATTGGACGGTTAGTTGGAATAACAATCGTATCGAGTTTATAGATAGAACTAAATTCAAATGCTTCGGTATCCGCTGTACCTGTCATACCAGCAAGTTTTTCGTACAAACGGAAATAGTTTTGGAATGTAATCGATGCCAATGTTTGGTTTTCGTTTTGGATCTCAACACCTTCTTTGGCTTCAACAGCTTGGTGCAAACCATCTGACCAACGACGCCCTTCCATTGTACGACCTGTATGTTCGTCAACAATGATAACTTGACCATCTTTAACGATATAGTCGACATCCAAAGTAAACAACGCATGCGCACGTAGGCCGGCCATAACATGGTGCATCAACATAATGTTAGATGGCGAATAGAGTGATTCCCCCTCTTCCATTAAGCCTGCTTCTGTCAGCAGTTGCTCAATCAGCACCAAGCCGCGTTCAGTCAGCGTAACTTGACGTGATTTTTCATCAACAGAGAAGTGACCTTCGCCTTGGAAAGTGTCTGAATCTTCTTTTTCTTGACGCACTAGCTTAGGAATTAATTTATCGACTTTTTTATACAGCTCTGAACTGTCTTCAGCAGGGCCTGAAATAATCAGTGGGGTACGAGCTTCGTCGATAAGAATGGAGTCAACCTCATCCACTAACGCATAATGAAGTTTACGCTGTACGCGCTCCTCTGGGCTAAATGCCATGTTATCACGTAGATAGTCGAAACCGAATTCGTTGTTAGTTCCGTAAGTGATGTCAGCCGCATAAGCCTCACGTTTCAGCGCAGCAGGCATACCCGGAAGGTTGATACCAACGGTTAAACCTAAAAATTCAAATAAAGGACGGTTATTTTCGGCGTCACGCTTAGCTAAGTAGTCGTTTACTGTAACAACGTGAACCCCTTTACCCGTTAAGGCATTCAAGTAAGCTGGCAATGTCGCGGTAAGTGTTTTACCTTCACCTGTACGCATCTCAGCGATACAACGTTCATTCAGAACCATACCACCAATCAACTGTACGTCGAAATGGCGCATACCGAAAACACGTTTACTGGCTTCACGCACTGTCGCAAACGCTTCTGGGATCAAGCTTTCGAGACTTTCATTCTTGCTTAGGCGATCACGAAATTCCTGCGTTTTTGCCTTAAGCTCATCATCGCTCAATTTTTCAAATTCAGGCTCAAGACGATTGATTTTTTCAACCTCTTTACGCAAGCGACGTAGAGTACGATCATTACGACTACCAAAAACCTTGGTTAATAATTTTGTTAACATATTGATATATTCTCAGGTAATTCAGTTAATTACTAAATAGTAAAACCCTGTATTTTGAATAAATACAGCGCATCTCGAACAGATGCTTAAATAAAACTAACAATTAACTGAAAGCAGGGCCCGCACGGATACCATGTACCTGAGCAACCCAAATAGCGGGTTGGTATGCAACGAAATGAGGGTAAGCATAGTGATCAGTTTGATCGAAATTATCACTCCATTGAAGTGAACGTTGTGCCAACATGGCATACAACGTATCAAGCATGACTTGAGGTGCTAACAGTGGCCCTTTTTTTTCATCTTGTTGATTTGCATCATCATCTTCAGAGATTGAAAAAGCGAATGTTAATTGCCTAATCACATTCCTGACCGCATGCTGCTGCCAGTAATTCACGGAATAAGAAGATGATGATGAGGAGCGCTGAGGGCTTTGCTGAGCAAATAAATTATCAAACGCATTAACCGCTTGGTTTTGGCGATTAATTGAAGAGGAGTTGAACTGCGTTTGCTGAGCATCAGATAACGCATTTAAAATCCCAGGCATGCCAATGCTCGTAGCCACAACCCCTAGTAAAAGGTGCGGCCAAAAGTATTTTATACCAAATTGTCGCCAAAGATTTAAAATGCCCATCAAAGTCTTATATTATATTTCTAATATACCATTCTTATTCATGATTGCTTAACAGCATACCAACCATACCCGCTTGCTATACCCCACCAATCTCTATGATTGTGGCCCTTGTTGGCGCGATTTTCTCAAACACCCAACAGCACCTTGCTACAGCCTTGGTAATTTAGAGTATACTTAGATACTAAACCTACCTATTTAGACGGAGCTAACAATGAGAGATAGCCACCCACAAGCTTTGTTCGATGTTCTTGAGGAGTCACTCGCCAAAACGCGCAGCCCCTTGCTCACCATTCAACGAAATGCTATCGCGATTAATAAACTAAACAAAGCCGTTAAAGCACTGCTGCCAAGCGAATTAAAACCCATGTGCCGCGTAGCAAACTACCGTAATTGCATTTTGGTTATCGAAGTTGCTAACGCAAGTTGGATGACGCGACTGAATTACGAAAAACTTCAGCTACTTTCTGCATTACGAAACTCTATTCTACCATCTTTATCTTCTATAGACATCAGAATCAATCCCGTTCTCATGCGAAAAAAGGCTGAAAATAGCTCACTGAATAATCAAACAGCTAAAACTGCTCAGGTTGCGAATAAACGTAAGATCAGTACAGAAACGGCAAAACAACTTTTGCATTTAGCGGAGAATAGTCCGAAGAGATTAAAAGAGAGATTAGAGCGGCTGGCTGCACTGGCCGGAGAGAGTACCAGTACAACCAACAGAAAAGACTAACACATCATTATATATGTGGTAGTAATATCACTGCTTACTCAACACTGACTATTATCAGTGTGATTAGGCGTAAACAGTTGAAGGTGCTTTGAATGCCACCGGCAATTCAGCTTCATCTTCAAATGTGACCAGATCCCAAGCAGATTCTTTTGCTAATACCGCTTGTAGAAGTTTGTTATTCAATGCGTGGCCTGACTTGTATGCAGTAAATGCACCAATAATATTATGTCCACACATGAATAGGTCACCAATAGCGTCGAGAGTTTTGTGACGAACGAATTCATCTTCAAAACGTAGGCCATCTTCGTTGAGTACACGATAGTCATCAACAACGATAGCGCAATCGAAGCTACCACCTAAGCATAAGCCTTGGGATTGCAGATATTCAATATCACGCATAAAACCAAATGTACGCGCACGACTAATTTGGCGCACAAACGCTTCTGCTGAAAAATCCAGCTTATAACGTTGAGTGCTGCTATCAATCGCTGGGTGATTAAAGTCAATGGTAAAATCTAGGCTAAAACCATTGTATGGTGCAAATTCTGCCCATTTATCACCATCTTCTACACGTACTTTCTCTTTTATACGTAAGAATTTTTTCGCACTGTTCAATTCTTCAATACCAGCATCTAGTAATAAGAAAACGAACGGTGCTGCACTGCCATCCATGATCGGGATTTCAGGCGCATTGACTTCAATAACAATGTTATCGATACCTAATCCTGCCAAAGCAGCATTCAGATGCTCTACGGTCGAAATACGCACGTTGTCTTCGTTGACTAAGCAAGTACATAACATGGTATCGCGGACAGACTTAGCATCAGCCGGAAAATCAACCGGAGGATTTAGGTCAGTACGACGGTAGATGACCCCGGTGTTTGCCGCCGCTGGACGCAGAGTAAGCGTGACTTTTTTGCCGGTATGTAAACCAACACCAGTCGCTTCAACTATACGTTTAAGTGTCCTTTGTTTGATCATCGTATTTTTCTCGCAATGTTATCCGTCCTGCTGATTATCTTACTAGATAACCAGCGGGAAAGTTTAGCACAAAAAGCGGAGAATCCAATATTAATTAAAATTAATCGGCCTGTTTACGCAAAAATGCCGGAATATCTAAGTAATCAGGTTCTTTATTCGCTTGCGTATTTTGGTCATTCACCGCTTTCGCAGCAACTGGTTTTTCCTCTGTCAGAGAAGACATGCTATTTTGCATTTGCTGATAACGCTGCTCCATAGACGCTTGCTGTGACATCTTGTTATTCACCAGAGTGATTTCAGGGCGTTTGTCCATACCGATACCGGTAGCCACGACAGTCACGCGCAATTCATCATTCATCTCAGGGTCAAGTGATGTACCAATTACGACGGTTGCATTATCAGATGCGAATGCGCGGATGGTATTACCCACCGTTTCAAACTCATCCAAACGCAGGTCGAAACCAGCGGTAATGTTGACAAGAACACCACGTGCGCCAGACAGATCGATATCTTCCAACAGTGGACTTGAAATTGCCATTTCAGCCGCTTCTTCAGCACGATCTTCACCACGAGCCACACCGGACCCCATCATTGCGTAGCCCATCTCTGACATCACAGTACGTACGTCAGCAAAGTCCACGTTCATCAGACCTGGGCGTGTGATCAGTTCCGCAATACCTTGAACAGCGCCTTTCAGTACATCGTTAGCTGCGCCAAATGCATCAAGTAAAGAGATACCACGACCCAAGACTTTTAATAATTTATCATTTGGAATCGTAATCAATGAGTCAACATGCTTAGATAGCTCAGTGATACCAGATTCCGCAAATGCCATGCGCTTTTTGCCTTCAAAGTTGAATGGCTTAGTCACAACAGCAACTGTTAAGATGCCCAGCTCTTTGGCAACCTCAGCCACAACTGGGGCAGCACCTGTACCTGTACCACCACCCATACCAGCTGCAATAAAGACCATGTCAGCACCTTCAAGTGCATTACGTAAAGCTTCACGATCTTCTTCAGCGGCATTGCGACCAACTTCAGGGTTTGCCCCCGCGCCAAGGCCTTTAGTGATACCAGTACCGATCTGGATTGTTTGTCCGACTGCAGTTTTACGCAGTGCCTGTGCATCAGTATTGACGGCGAAGAATTCCACGCCTTCAATACGTTCACGCACCATGTGTTCAACGGCGTTACCGCCGCCGCCACCAACGCCGATGACTTTAATCACCGCATCGTTGGTTAGCTCCATTGGTTCAAACATAATGTCTCTCCGTTTTGTGCTTTACTTCGAAGCTAATAATATGCTTCTGAATAAAAATTAAAATTCTTTTCTCAGCCAGCCTGTGATTTTACTAAACCACCCTTTAACTGAAGCACGTTTTTCCGTTTCGGTATCATCGCCAAGATGGCTCTCTTTACCGTAATGCAGAAGCCCAACCGCAGTTGAATAGTATGGCTCCTGAGCATAATCCGTTAAGCCTGTAATATTGAGCGGAATACCGACCCTAACTTGTGTATGGAAGACTTTTTGAGCACATTCGACGAGGCCATCGATTTGTGCCGCCCCTCCCGTTAGCACGATACCCGCTGCCAAATGGTGTTTGACACCTTGTTGGCGTAACTGTTCCTGTAAATTTAAAATTTCTTCATTTACAAGGTTTAACAGCTCTGTGTAACGTGGTTCAATGACCTCCGCTAAAGTCTGACGTTGTAGACTTCTTGGAGGACGCCCTCCCACGCTAGGGACTTCAACAGTTTCATCTTTGCTCACTATCGAACCGACAGCGCAGCCATGACGAACTTTGATTGCCTCCGCATCACTCGGTGGAGTACCGAAGGCATAAGCGATATCACTGGTGACGACATTACCTGCATAAGGGATAACTTTGGTATGACGTAGTGCCCCACCGGTGTATACCGCCATATCCATGGTTCCGCCGCCAATATCGACAACACAAACGCCAAGTTCGCGTTCATCTTCGGTCAATACTGAATAGCTCGCCGCAAGACCTGCAAAAATCAGCTGGTCGACTTTTAATCCACAACGCTCAACCGCTTTTACAATATTTTTTGCCATATCGTTATGACAAGTAATCAAATGTACCTTGGCTTGCATACGTACACCTGACAAACCAACAGGGTTCTTAATACCTTCTTGGTAATCAATCGCGAATTCTTGTGGTATGACATGAAGAATTCGATGCTCATCACGAACCCTAACTGATTTTGCGGTATGAACAACACTGTCAACGTCTTCTTGTGTCACTTCCTCTTCCGAAACGGGCACCATGCCGATTTCGTTTTGGCAGCTAACATGCTTACCTGATAACGCAAGATAAACTGAAGAAATTTGGCAATCCGCCATCAACTCAGCCTGATCAATCGCCCTTTGCACGCATTTAACGACTGATTCCAAGTCATTAACGCCACCTTTGTCCATTCCACGAGATGGACAACTTCCCACCCCGATAATATTCACCATACCATCGGGCAGAATTTCGCCGACAAGGGCCGACACCTTGGAAGTTCCAATTTCAAGGCCTACAACTAATTTTCTGTCCGTCGTTTTGATCATTTGCTTCTGCCTAGTCTGAGTTATTAGCAATATTAATTATTGTAACTCCAGTGGAGCATCCACTAGGAGCGGAGCCCACCCCACCGCAGCACCACTGGTATAACGAAGGTCAACATAGTCGACACGTTTATCTGTGGCTTGCTGCAAAAGCGGATAAAGTTCAAGGAAACGATTTAACCGCTGAAAAACTTCTTTTTTCCCGAGCTCTACTCGGACATCATTATCTAAGATAAGTTGCCAAGCATGGCGTGCCGTCATAGATACTGATTTCAATTTTAAATTGTGTTCTGACAATATTCTTTTAAATTCAATGTACTCTTTTATAACTTCTTTTTGGCTACCTTGGGGGCCATAGAGCATCACATAATTGCCCTTGCTGCTTTCACTCGCAGGGAGGCTAAATACTCGCCCCTCCTGATCAACCATATTTTGGTCATTCCAACGTGCGTAAGGTACGTATTCTACCAGATGTATCTTTAACTCATCAGGCCACTGTTTGCGAACCGTCACCTGACGGATCCAAGGCATCGCACTTATCTGATTTTGGATGGCATTGACATCAACTGTCATAAAAGTACCAGGTTGCCCTAGAGATAATATCGCCTTCCTCACATCATCATTGCTGGTATAGTGGCGCTCTCCGGTTAATACTAACTTTGACATTGGCAGCCTATCTGCATCTTTCATCCAGTTCATGACGGTCCAGCCACTCCAAATGATTGTTCCCACAACCATTAGAAAGAAAATCAACCCGCCGAGAAAAGCACCATTACTTGGGCCTGACCCTGACTCGTTGTTGTCATCATTATGCTTATGATGCCGAACATTCAATGCTGCCTGTGACATATCAGTTAGCCAATTCCAAAATACGTACTACCAACTGCGAAAAATCCATACCTGCTTGGCGCGCTGCCATTGGCACTAAACTGTGACTTGTCATTCCTGGTGAGGTATTCACCTCTAGCAAGTAGAATTGACCGTCACTATCTTGCATCACATCAACTCGCCCCCAACCGCGACACCCAACCACCTGATAAGCACGCATCGCAAGTTGTGATAACTGCGCTTCTGATCCTGCATCTAAGCCACTTGGGCAAAAATATTGCGTTTCATCAGAAAGATATTTCGCCTCATAATCGTAAAACACCCCAGGAGGCTGAATACGAATTGATGGTAATGTTTGTTCACCAAGCACTGCGACCGTATATTCTGGACCACTTAACCATTTCTCAATCAGTACGGTTTCATCGAAACGAAACGCTAGTGCCAACGCCGCTGATAAATCACCTAAATTATCAACTTTGCTCATCCCTACACTTGACCCTTCAAGGCTCGGTTTGACAATAAGTGGTAATCCTAGATATGCGACTAATTCTTCAATTTTTTCAGTTTTAAGTGAACTAAACTCAAATTTACTCAACGAAACATAAGGCGATACTGCTAGCCCTGCTCCTTCCCAAAGTTGCTTTGTTCTTAATTTATCCATACTCAAGGCGGAGGCCATCACGCCACTACCTGTGTACGGCAAACCTAAAAACTCCAGCATCCCTTGAATTGTACCGTCTTCTCCTCCTCGGCCATGAAGGGCGATAAACACTTTATCAAACCCAGCATCCTTGAGAGTGACCACTGGAAAATCTTTTGTATCAATAGGATGCGCATCAATTCCAGCCTGACGTAAACCAGCAAGCACCGCATTGCCTGATTGAAGAGAAACTTCACGTTCAGCAGATGTTCCGCCAAATAACACCGCGACTTTCTCGGCCATGAATCACTCCTCTACCATGGGTGGCTGTAATTTTGTTTCAGCAAGATTACGCGCTATTTTACCAATATTCCCAGCACCTTGAACTAAAATTAAGTCATTATCTTCAAGTGCTTGAGCTAAAATTTGTGCAACTTGTTCAGGCTCTGCCACATAAATTGGATCAAGCTGACCACGACCGCGTATCGTCCGACATAATGAACGACTATCCGCCCCCGGCACAGGCTTCTCTCCCGCAGGATAAACCTCTAGCATCAGCAATACATCTACTTGGCTGAGGACATGGGCAAAGTCATCATATAGGTCACGAGTACGTGAATAACGGTGTGGCTGAAACACCATCACAATTCGTTTGTCTGGCCATCCGGCTCTTGCCGCTTTTATTGTCGCGTCAACCTCTGTTGGATGGTGACCATAATCATCCACCAACATCACTTCACCTTCTTTACCATTCACATGACGTAATGAATAGTTTCCAAGAAAATCAAAACGGCGCCCTGTACCTTGGAACTCAACCAGTGCAGACAAGATATGCTGATCATCAATGCCTTCTTCCGTCGCCACGGCGACAGCCGCTGTTGCATTCAGAGCGTTATGTCTCCCCGGTGCATTCAGTACTACGGTCAGTTCCGGCATATTTTCACGGGCAATAGTAAAGAAGCCTTGATTACCTTTTTGCTCATATTTGACGATGCGTACATCGGCATCTTCACTAAAGCCATACGTCGTCACGTAGCGACTGACTCGCGGTAATAATGAACGGATCACAGGATCATCAATACACATCACCGCACGACCATAAAATGGTAAGTTATGCAGGAAGTTGATGAACGTATCTTTCAAGGTTTCAAAGTTACCTTGGTAAGTATCCATATGGTCCGCTTCAATGTTAGTAACCACTGCAACTAAAGGCTGCAAATGTAAGAAAGAGGCGTCACTTTCATCAGCTTCTGCGATTAAATAACGGCTACTACCTAAACGGGCATGAGTCCCCGCGGATTTCACTAAACCGCCGTTAACAAATGTAGGATCTAAGCCCGCTTGCGCATAGATCCCTGAAATCATCGCTGTTGTCGTAGTTTTACCGTGTGTACCTGCCACTGCAATACCATGACGATAACGCATTAATTCCGCCAACATTTCAGCGCGGCGGATAACAGGAATACGTAATTCATGCGCCGCTTGGATTTCAGGGTTATCCGCTGAAATTGCAGTCGAAACAACGACTACGCTCGCATCTTCAACATTCTCAGGACGGTGATTAAAATAAATAGTTGCACCTAAAGCCGTGAGTTGCTGAGTAACGGCATTTGGCGCTAAATCAGAACCACTAATTTGGTAACCTTCATTTGCCAACACTTCGGCGATACCACCCATGCCAGCACCACCGATACCGACAAAATGGATGTGCCTGACTCTTCTCATTTCTGGCACTGATGTTCTTAATTTCGCCAACTGTTGTGTATTCACTGTATGTCTTCGCTTTTAGTTAATTCTATATCTATGCCATGTTATCGATGGTGATAACTATTTAGCCACTTCACTGATTACTGCCGCTACACGCTCTGTCGCGTCGGTGATAGCACAAGAACGTGCCTTTTTCGCCATCGATAATAATGCTTGCCTATCCCACTGCGCCAATAGGCTAGCAACGTTATCCGCAGTAAATTGTGGTTGCTCAAGGATTTTTGCCGCTCCCGCCTTTTCTAGCGGAAGCGCATTCCAATACTGTTGACGATCTTTATGCTGAAATGGCACAAAAATCGCAGGTAACCCTGCTGCGGCAATTTCACTGACCGTTAACGCTCCAGAACGGCAAACCACAATATCCGCCCATGCATACGCCTGAGCCATATCATCAATAAACTCCGTAACTTTATACTCGGAATTAACTGAATTTTTTAGCCGTTCATTATACAACGCTTCTGTAGTTTCCTTACTGCCTTTTCCCGCTTGATGCCAGATATTTAACTGTTTGCCTACTTTTTCAGCAACCTCTGGCATTACTTGGTTCAAAATACGCGCGCCTTGACTACCACCTACAACCAGTACGCGTATTTTACCGTCACGATCCGATAATCGCTCCTCGGGCAGTGGCAGCGCTAAGACATCTTTTCGTACTGGATTGCCAACAATTGGCGCATCCGCAAAAGCACCGGGGAACGCTTGAAGTACTCGTTTTGCAATTTTTGACAACCATTTATTCGTTAAACCTGCAATCCCATTTTGTTCATGTAGCACCACAGGTACACCTGATAACCAAGCCGCAATCCCACCAGGCCCTGAAACATATCCGCCCATACCGAGTACAGCGTCAGGTTGATATTGTTTGATAATAGCTTTTGCTTGGCGTATCGCTTTAAAGATCCGCCAAGGCGCGGCAGCCAATGCTAACGCGCCTTTACCTCTAAGCCCTGATATCCGTATAAATTCAATCTCAATACCATGTTGCGGTACTAACGTTGCTTCCATGCGATCGGCTGTGCCTAACCAACGGATTTCCCAGCCTTGAGCCTGCAAATAATGGGCCACAGCTAAACCTGGGAATACATGCCCCCCAGTACCACCAGCCATGACTAATAACCTTTTTGCTTGACTCATTTAACACTCCTTACAAACGCCTGCGCTTTTTGCAGACGTGTTTCAAAATCGACACGTAATAACACGGCAATAGCAGCAGACATAATTAATAGGCTTGAGCCACCATAGCTGATCAATGGTAATGTTAACCCCTTCGTCGGTAACATACCGGCAGCAGCCCCAACATTAACTAATGCTTGGAAGGTAAACCAAATACCTATCGAACACGCTAAATAGCCAGCAAATAATTGGTTAGCTAATAAAGCTCGACGGCCTATCATCATTGCGCGAAATGCCAGCATAAATACCATCAATAACACCAACACAACGCCAATATAGCCAAGCTCCTCAGCTAAAACCGAAAAAATAAAGTCCGTATGCGCTTCTGGTAAATATTCCAGTTTTTGGACTGAGTTCCCTAACCCTTGCCCAACTAACTCACCTCGACCAAATGCCATTAATGATTGGGTAAGCTGATAACCGCTACCAAACGGGTCTTCCCATGGATTCAAAAATGATGTCACTCGGCGCAAACGGTAAGGCTCAAACCAAATCAGTGCTAATACCCCGACAACACACGCCGCAATCCCAATAATAAAGGGGGCCAATCTTGCTCCGGCAAGGAAGAGCAACCCAAGGGTGGTGACGACTAGTACGATAACGGTTCCCAAGTCAGGCTGTAGTAGCAATAATGATGACATCACAATCAAGATACACATTGGTTTTACAAAACCAAGGAAGCGTGTTCTCACTTCCTCTGACTTTCTTACTAAGTAACTGGATACATAGCAAAATAGAGCTAATTTAGATAACTCAGCCGGCTGAATTTTAACAATACCGATATCAATCCAACGCGATGCCCCGTTGACAGAGCTCCCTGCAACCAGTACTACCGCTAATAACAGCAGGGAGACCATTAACAATACAAAGCTGTATTTTTCCCAAACTGCCATTGAGATCCGCATCACGCCTAACACTAAAACAAAGGCAATGGCTAAATAAACGGCATCACGCTTGGCAAAATAAAAAGGATCTTCTGTCAATCTTTGCCCCACCGGCATGGATGCCGATGTCACCATAATAAAACCGATTGCAGCGAGGCCAAGTGCCAGCCATACCAAGGTGCGGTCATAGAGTGTTGAGCCAGCAATAACGCCACCCTTTTCACCAAGTACCCAGTTTTTTATGCGCACAGCACCTGGTATAGTCATCAGCCTAACTCCTTCGCTAACTGAGCAAAAATCATCCCTCGCTGCTCAAAGTTTTTAAATTGGTCGATACTTGCACAAGCTGGAGACAGTAAAACCATATCGCCTGATTTTAAATGTGGAGCCAAATAACGCATGCTCTGCTCCATCGTTTCCGTCAGCACAGATTTTTCAGGCTCCAATTGGGCTAGAGCTTTACCGTCACGACCAAAGCAGTACACACGCACATTATCTTGGGCAAGATATGGCTTTAAGGGTGAAAAATCGGCAGCTTTACCATCACCACCTAATAGCAGATGCAGTGTTCCATCCACTTTTAAGCCATTTAGTGCGGCTTCCGTGCTACCCACATTGGTCGCTTTAGAGTCGTTAATCCAACGTACTCCGTTGTTCAATAACACCAGTTGGAAACGGTGCATTAATCCAGCGTAATTTTTCAGTACATCCAAGCAAGCCTTACGCTCTATGCCTGCAATATCTGCCAGTGCAAGCGCTGCCAGCGCATTCGTGTAATTGTGTTGCCCAGTCAAATGCATATCAGCAACATCAATGATGGCTTGCCCTTTCGCAACTAATAAACGCTGCTGTGTATCAAAATAATAATCACCACTATCGACCCCAAAGCTGATACACGCTTCATGACGTCTATCTCGTGGTAACGTCAGTGGGTCTTGCGCGTTCACAATGCAATTCGCCGCATTATGATAAATACGTAATTTAGCGTCGCGATACTGCGCTAACCCTAATGGATAGCGATCCATATGGTCTTCTGTCACATTCAGTACGGTTGCCGCTAAGGCTTGTAAACTGGATGTGGTTTCTAATTGGAAGCTTGATAACTCAAGCACATAAAGCTGGTGACCTTGGTTCAGTAGGGATAATGCAGGAATACCAATATTACCACCCACACCAACAGAGATACCTGCGGCTTTTGCCATTTCCCCGACTAAAGAAGTCACCGTGCTTTTACCGTTAGAGCCAGTAATGGCAATGATTGGTGCATCAGCCTCACGACAAAACAGCTCAATATCGCCAACAATCTCAATGCCTTTATTAGCCGCCTGTTGCAACTCAGGTGTCGCTAGAGCAATACCCGGACTTGCGACAATCAAATCAGCTTCTTGTAACCATGAGTTATTTAAACTGCCATGGTGATATTCGACATTGCTAGGTAATTGCTCTACACCGGGTGGGGCAGAACGAGTATCTATCACACGTGGAATGACACCTTGTGATAAGAAAAAGTGCACACAGGATAGGCCTGTTAGACCTAACCCGATAATCACCACTTTTTTACCTTGATACTGTTTACCCTGAATACGAGCCATGTTTAACGTACCTTCAATGTTGCTAACCCAATCAGGACTAGCATTAAGGAAATAATCCAAAAACGCACAATTACGCGTGGTTCCGGCCACCCTTTCAACTCATAATGATGATGAATTGGTGCCATACGGAATATACGTTGACCACGTAATTTGAAAGAACCCACTTGTAAGATGACTGATAATGTTTCTACAACAAACACGCCACCCATAATGACTAACAAAAACTCTTGGCGTAGTAGAACTGCGATAGTACCTAAAGCGCCTCCGAGTGCTAAAGAACCTACATCACCCATAAAGACTTGTGCTGGGTAAGTGTTAAACCATAGAAAACCTAATCCCGCACCAACAATAGCCGTACAGACGATCACTAGTTCACCAGCGTGTGGCAAGAATGGAATATGCAAGTAACTCGCAAAGTTAACGTTACCTGTCGCCCACGCGACCAGAGCAAACCCTGCCGCAACGAATACTGTTGGCATAATTGCTAAACCATCAAGACCGTCTGTTAAGTTAACGGCATTACTGGTTCCAACAATTACAAAGTAAGCCAGCAGAATATAAAGCATTCCCAGTTGAGGCATCACATCTTTAAAGAAAGGTACGACTAATTGTGTCGCTGGCGTCTCGTTACCGACTGCATACATTGAAAAAGCAACAATGAGCGCAATGACGGATTGCCAAAAATATTTCCAGCGAGCAATTAAGCCTCGGCTATTTTTTCTAACCACTTTTAAGTAGTCATCAGCGAAGCCTACAAGGCCATATCCCACCAATACCAACAGGACACACCAAACATAGGGATTATCTAAACGCGCCCACAACAACACCGATATACTGATTGAAAATAGAATCAGTATGCCGCCCATTGTAGGTGTGCCACGTTTACTAAAGTGAGACTCAGGCCCTACATCGCGAACGACTTGACCAATCTGCATTTTTTGTAAATAGGTAATTAAACGTGGCCCCATCCATAACGCGATAGCGAGTGCCGTTAGCAAACCGACAATGGCTCTGAACGTCAGATAAGAAAAGACGTTAAAAACAGAAAAATGATGCACCAATATTTCGGCAAGCCAGACTAACATGCAAAGCACTCCTTTAATGCATTCACGACATCTTCCATCGCGGAGCTACGTGAACCTTTAACTAAAATAGAAACAACTTCATTCTGCTGGACTAGCGGAATCAGTCGGGTTAATAAATCTTTTTTGAATGCAAAGTGCTCACCACATTCACTGAATTGACTGATCATTTCGCTCAGTGTACCCACACTCAGTACTTTATCCAGACCTGCATCTTTTGCCGCAATGCCAACGCGTTGATGACAATCTTGTGCGTAATCGCCAAGCTCGCCCATATCACCTGCAATCAAAATACGATAGCCGGGCATTTTAGCTAAAACATTAATTGCTGCAATCATTGAGCCATCATTCGCGTTATAAGTGTCATCCAATACCACTTTTGTTGGACTCAGTTGTACCGGATATAAACGCCCCGGCACTGCTTTCGTCGTCGCTAACCCATTGCGAATATCTTCCAGCGTTGCGCCAACTGAAATGGCAAGCGCACTTGCCGCAAGGACATTGGCAATGTTATGCATCCCCGGTAAAGGCAATGTGATTGCAATTTGCCCAACTGGCGTATGCAACGTAAAGTTTGTTGAAAGTTGTTTAACTTCAATATCCGATGGATAGAAATCCGCTTTGTCTTGTGGCTTCAGCGAGTAATACCACACGGTTTGCCGCGGTTGAAATTGCCAATGTGGCGAATAACTATCAAGGTTAACAATCGCGGTACCCTCGTCAGGTAGACCTTGGTAAATTTCCCCTTTTGCGCGAGCCACACCTTCAGGTGAACCAAAACCGGCAAGATGTGCTGCAAATAAATTATTCACCAGTGCACTCTCAGGCTTCACGATATTCGTGGTATAGGCGATTTCATTTGGATGATTCGCCCCCATTTCAATTACGGCATAATCATATTCGTGAGTTAGCCGAAATAGCGTTAATGGCACACCAATATCATTATTTAAGTTACCCGCTGTATACAGGGTTTTGCCACGCTGAGATAAAATGGATGCGGTCATCTCTTTAACAGAGGTTTTCCCCGAGGAGCCTGTTAAACCGACTACTTTCGCTTGGCTTTGCTTGCGCACCCATGCAGCAAGTTGCCCCATAGAAAGACGAGTGTTCGCCACAATAACCTGTGGGCAATCAACATCAAGCTCACGCTCAACCAGTAATGCAACAGCGCCATTTTCAACCACAGAAGGGGCAAAGTCATGGGCATCAAAACGCTCACCTTTTAAGGCGATAAATAAGCAGTCTTGACCAATTTGGCGGCTATCTGTACTCACTTCACTTAATGTCAGTGTAGCGGCATCAATACCTTCAGCATTAAATAAACGCCCAGCGGTCACGGCCGCCAGTTGAGCTAACGTTAAGGGGATCATGCTAACACCCCCAATAGCCTTGCAACGGTTAGGCGATCTGAATAATCTAAACGGCGATGACCGATAATTTGATAATCTTCATGGCCTTTACCTGCGATCACAATCACATCATCCGCATTTGCCTGCATGATTGAGCTGGTAACCGCTTCCGCACGCCCTGGGATCGCAAGAACTCGACTTGAATCGAGGATCCCCGCCATAATGTCATTGATAATATCTAACGGCTCTTCACTGCGCGGGTTATCATCAGTAATAACGACTTTATCCGCCCACTCTTCTGCCGCTGCGCCCATCAAAGGTCGCTTGCCTTTATCACGGTCTCCCCCGCAACCAAAGACACACCATAATTGGCCTTTACAATGTAAGCGTGCTGCCGCCAACGCTTTTTCGAGTGCATCCGGTGTGTGGGCATAATCAACAACCACGGTTGGTTTGTTTGGCGCACTAAACACTTCCATTCGACCACATACTGGTGAAAGAGATGATGATGCCTCTAATAGCTGTTCTAACGAATAATCCATCGTCAGCAGTGTTGCCATAGCTAACAATAAGTTGCTGACGTTAAATGCGCCCATCAATGGGCTTTCTAACGTTCCGTTGCCCCATGATGAGGTAAATTGAATGGTTGCTCCGCGATCATGATATTCAACCGCTGTTGCTTGTAACCATGGCCCTTGCCATTGCTCAGGAATTCGTTGTTCCATAGAAACGGCGCAAGCTTGCGGTAAACGCTGTAACCATTTTAGACCCACATCATCATCAGCATTAATAATTTGCGCTTTGGTTTGATGTGTCGAAAACAGTAACCATTTCGCCGCTTCATAACTTTCCATATCACCATGGTAATCTAAATGGTCACGGCTTAAATTTGTAAATACTGCGGCATCAAAAGGTAAGGCAGCTACGCGACCTTGCACAAGGCCGTGAGAGGAGACTTCCATCGCGGTTAATGTAGCCTTCTGCTTCAATAACTGAGTCAACTCAACTTGAATATCCACAGCGGAACCTGTGGTGTTTTCACTCGGCGCAACTTGCCCAAGTAAACCATTCCCTACGGTCCCCATGACAGCACTGGTTTCACCTAATCCTTGTGCCCACTGCGCGATCAGTTGAGTTGTCGTCGTTTTACCATTAGTGCCTGTCACCCCAACCAATTTCATTTTTTCAGCAGGATGTTGATAAAATGCCCCCGCTAATGCTGATAGGCGACTATTCAGATCATTTAGGTAAACAACGGGAACGCCGTGGATATAACGAATTTCACCTTCAGCGGCTTCACCATGCGCTTCTGCAACCACCGCGGCGACCCCTTGGGCGATCGCTTGAGAAATATAGTGTCGACCATCTGATTGATGGCCTTTAATTGCGATAAACAGATCACCGGCAGCCGCCTTACGACTGTCTAATGTCATCTCACGTAACGAGACACTTGCTGTGCTAACGCCAAATGGCGAAAGAAGATCACAAAGATTACGATCTGCCACTTTTAACCTCTTTTCTGTTAAGAACTGTGTCGTTTTTATCGTCTGTTTGTAGTGCATCAGGTTCAACGTTCATCATGCGTAAAACACCGCCCATAATTGAACCAAACACGGGTGCCGATACTGCACCACCATAATATTTACCCGCTTTAGGCTCATTGATAAGAACGACAAGGGCATAGCGTGGGTTACTTGCAGGCGCGACGCCTGCGGTATAAGCAATATATTGATTAATGTAGCGCCCTTCCGGCCCTACTTTTTTCGCAGTACCTGTTTTTATCGCGATACGATAGCCTTTTATTGAGGCTCTTGTTCCCCCACCACCCGGCAAGGCAACACTTTCCATCATGTGCACAACGGTGCGCATTATATGCTCAGGAAAAACGCGTGTTCCCGGCACAGGAGGGTCAACTTTAGTAATCGATAGCGGGCGATAAATCCCGAAACTACCAATTGTTGCATAGGCACGGGCTAACTGTAACGGTGTTACCATTTGCCCATACCCGAAAGAAAAGGTGGCCCTTTCTAAATCAGACCACCGTGTTTTTTTACTTGGAAAGATGCCACTACTTTCCCCGACTAACCCCAGATTAGTCGGCTTGCCAAACCCAAAGCGGCTATACACATCCACCAGCTCTGTGGCAGGCATCGCTAACGCCAGTTTTGAAACACCCACGTTACTCGACTTCTGTAAAATACCTGTAATTGATAATTCAGGATAACGAGCTACGTCTTTGATTTCATGACCATTAACTCGATATGGATAGGTATTCAATACGGTATTTTCTTTGACAATACGGTTATTTAATGCACTCATAACGACGAGCGGCTTGACCGTTGAACCCGGTTCAAAAATATCGGTGATCGCACGGTTACGCATAGCATCCATGGGGGTTCCTGCCAAATTGTTCGGGTTATAGGATGGGCTATTCGCCATCGCTAAAATCTCCCCCGTGTGCACATCCACTAAAATGGCAACACCTGATTCAGCTTTGTTTTCCTGAACACCTTTCGTTAATTCACGATAAACGATAGATTGAATGCGTTCATCAATACTTAGCACTAAGTTATGAGCCGCTTGGCTATCAACGGAAGAAACCGTTTCAATCACACGCCCATTACGGTCTTTACGAACAATACGCTCACCTGGCTCCCCTTTTAACCAGCGCTCAAAGCTCTTCTCGACGCCTTCTATCCCTTCGCCATCAATATTTGTCACACCAATTAAGTGCGCTGCAACAGGCCCTGAGGGGTAGTAACGGCGTGATTCTTTGCGTAAATAGATACCGGGTAATTTTAGTTTCGTGATGTATTCGCCAATAGAAGGGTTGACTTGACGAGCGAGGTACACAAAGCGCCCTTTTGGATTGGCAGAAATTTTAGCGGTGATCTGCTCAAGTGGGATCTCCAATGCATCAGCGAGCGCTTTCCAATGTTCATCATTGTTCACCCCACCTTTTTCAAATACCACTTTTGGGTCAGCCCAAATCGCATTAACAGGCACACTAACAGCCAGTTGCCGCCCTTCCCTATCGCTTATCATGCCACGTGCTGTAGAGACCTCTTGAACACGTAGGGAGCGCATATCCCCTTCTTTAACTAACTTTTCAGGCGAAATGATTTGTAGATAAGCTACACGCACTAAAAGCCCGACTAAAGCCAGTAGAATACCGCCGCACAACAAGGCAAAACGCCAGCTAACAAAGCTGGTATTTTCAGACTGTTTTTTATTCCTAGCTGACTTAGGTGCTTTCATTCGTAACCTTATCTACTGCTTAGAGACAATGATATTTTCTTGAGAAGGTTCAACATGAACCATCTGCAACTTTTCCACCGATAAACGTTCAACTCGGCTATGACTTCCCAATGCGTTTTCTTCCAAGATCAAGTTACGCCATTCAATATCCAGCGCATCTTTCTCTTCATATAGCTTGTCTTTTTCTGCCGTTAGCAAACGCGTTTCATGGGCAGTTGTGACCACAAAAATAGCGCTAATAATGATGGCCACTAGCAAAATCAAAGGAATTATCCCATGACGAAAAAGGTCACGACCAATCACTTTCCCAAGACTATGCCTTTCTGGAACCATAATTACAGTGTCCTCTGTGCAAAACGCAGTACAGAACTACGTGCCCTTGGGTTTTCGTCAATTTCAGCGTCTGAAGGCTTCATTTTGCCCACTTCACGCAGCTTAGCGACGCCCAGTTCTCGTATTTGAGCTTCCGTAAGAGGGATGCCAGCAGGAACACTAGGCCCTTTGCTATTTTGACGAATAAACCGCTTCACTAGCCTATCTTCCAATGAATGGAAACTGATCACCGAAAGACGTCCTTCCGGTGCTAATACAGAGACAGCACCTTCAAGCGCCTGCTCTATTTCTTCCAACTCACTGTTAATGTAAATACGTATTGCTTGAAAACTCCGCGTTGCAGGGTGCTTATGACGCTCTTTGATAGGGCTGACTTTAGCGATCAATTCAGCCAACTCACGAGTTCTCGTTAAAGGTGTTTCTTCTGGATTGTGGTTACGCTCAACGATGGCTTTCGCAATGCGTTTTGCAAAACGTTCCTCTCCAAAAGTTTTCAAAACCCATGCGATGTCATCAGCTTGAGCATTCATTAGCCATTGTTGGGCTGACTGCCCTTTCGTTGGATCCATACGCATATCCAACGGCCCATCACGCATAAATGAAAAACCACGCTCAGGATCATCCAGTTGGGGGGATGACACCCCTAAGTCCAGTAATACGCCATCAATTTTGCCAACTAGCCCTTCTTCTTCTACATACTCTGCAATTGCAGAAAATGGGCCATGCTTGATCATAAAGCGAGGGTCATCAATTTCTTGCGCTGCTTTAATCGCCTCTGGATCACGATCGATAGCAATCAGACGCCCTTGCTCGTTTAGCTGGCTTAAAATCAGCCTTGAATGCCCACCACGCCCAAAAGTTCCATCAATATAAATACCGTTTGGTTTAATATTTAGGCCATTTACTGCTTCATCAAGCAGTACTGTTACATGTTTAAATTGTTGCTGTGTCATGTTTATAGTGACAAATCCTGTAAACGGGTTGACAGTGGTTCTTGGGTTTGTCGTTCAGCGGCAATATCCTCTTCCACTTGCTGATACCAAGTCTGTTCATCCCAAAGTTCAAATTTATTTATTTGGCCTACTAGCATGACCTCTTTTGTTAGCCCTGCATGTTGACGTAGCGTGCTGGCTAACAAAAGACGCCCTGAGCTATCCATTTGACATTCACTGGCATGTCCCAACAAAAGTCGTTGGACACGTCTTTCTGCTGGATTCATGGTTGATAGGCGAGAGAGCTTTTCTTCGATGATTTCCCACTCAGGTAAAGTGTAAAGCAGCAGGCATGGCTGGTGGAGGTCGATAGTACAAACCATCTGCCCCTTAGATTCCTCGCTCAACATTCCCCGATATCGGGTAGGCACGGTAAGCCGCCCTTTGCTGTCGAGATTTACCAGTGTTGCCCCACGAAACATACCCAGTAAAACCTCTTTATTTCCTATTTACCCACTTTACCCCACAATTCTCCACTTATAAAGTTTACGAATGGTAGGAAAACGTTGTCAAGCCAGACGCGCCTAGCTTTTGCTTTATTTACAGAACAATTCAGAAAAGATAAGAGTGGGTAAAATCTACTTCGGAGATAAAATGAGGAATAACGGATTGATATAATTCATTTATTTTCAACAAAAGAGCAAATATTACGTAAACTCTATTTTACTGATGAAAAAACACTCAAATGATGATATTTCCTTTATATGTCTCATTTTTAATCAGTATATCGTTAACCGATTCTTTACTTTCAAAATAACCGTGAATGTTTAATAAAGGTAAATATTATCGATAACAGCCTCACAGAAAAATAAAAACCATATATTTCATATAATTAAAATACTGTTTTAATAGCCAGTATTTTACAATAAATAAAATTTTACGTGCTTTCTTTGATTTAAAAATTATTTCTTAAATCAAATTTTTTTATTTTATTTTCTTTACAATGATAAATTAGATTTACCTCGTTAAGAATAGTCCTAAAGTTAAATATTTACTTATTTTTAGCATGAAATAAAAAGCCCCATTTACTTTGGGGCTAACATAATACTTATAAACGTGATCGATATCACTTAATATTCAACCTGACTTTTTGTCTGGTTTTTATTATTTAAATGATATTTTACTGTTTGCGCCCGAGGCTACCACGTCGGCACAGATCACGACGAATACGAGTAATCCCTGCATCCGGTTTTTGTTTTTCATCTAAACTTGCCAACACCAGTTCTAAAATACGCTCAGCAATATCTCTGTGACGTTGTGCAAGTGATAAAACAGGGCAACCTAAAAAGTCCAGCAACTCACTGTCACCAAACGTTGCAATTACCATATGCTCAGGTAGACGACCATCACGCTTCAATGCAACATCTAACACCCCCTGTAACAGCGAAAATGAGGTTGTAAAGAGTGCATCAGGCATCTGATTGCCTTTATCTAACCAGTCAGCAAAGACCTCCGCCGCTGACGCCCGCTCATAGCTATTTGCATAGAGATACTTGACCTCACGAGCATCACCTTGCCAGCCTTTTCTAAAACCTTGTTCACGAAGGTAGCTCACCGATAATTCTGGCAGAGCGCCAAGATACAAGACTGACTCCGCGGAAAATTGCCTCAACTCCGTAGAGAGCATCAATGCATCTTCTTGGTCATCCCCGACAACGCTAATAAAGTGCTCTTGTTCTAGCGCCCTATCTAACGCAATAATCGGCAAAGAACGGTTGGCCCAACGCTGATAAAAAGGATGTTCAGGTGGCAGCGCCGTTGAAACAATAATCGCATCAACTTGGCGTTGTAGAAGGTGCTCAACGCAACGAATTTCGTTATCGGGCTGATCTTCTGAACAGGCAATCAACAGTTGGTAGCCACGCTGACGTGCTTGACGCTCAAGATAATTAGCAATGCGAGTATAACTTGTGTTTTCGAGATCGGGGATCACTAGCCCAATCGAACGTGTTCTCCCTGCACGTAGCCCTGCTGCTACAGCATTTGGATGGTAATTGTGCTCTCTGACAACAGCCATCACTTTTTCTACAGTTTTATCGCTGACTCGATACTGCTTGGCCTTGCCGTTGATCACATAACTAGCCGTTGTGCGAGATACCCCCGCTAAACGGGCTATTTCATCCAGTTTCACGTTAACCTCTTTGTGTTATCAGATAAAACCAACATATTGATTTTACTATTTATTTTTTACAATCCCTGATAACCGTAGCCAAGCTAAAATAGCCGCCAACGGTTAAAGCCCCGAATCAATCGGGGCTCTATGCAATGGTATTCTACCTTCAGCCGATAAATTTTTCACCGCATAATTTTATCGCCACGTGAAACACCAACAATACCTGAGCGTGCAACTTCAACAATTTCAGCAACGCCACGGACTGCTTCAATGAATGCATCCAGTTTATCGCTTGTTCCCGCTAGCTGAACGGTATACAGCGTAGGCGTTACATCAACGATTTGACCGCGGAAAATATCGGAGCAACGTTTAATTTCATCGCGGCCATAACCCGATGCTTGCAGTTTAACTAGCATGATCTCACGTTCAACATGTGCTGAAGCCGTCAGTTCACTTACACGTAAGACATCGACTAACTTATGCAGTTGCTTTTCAATCTGCTCAAGCACCTTTGCATCACCTTTTGTTTGAATGGTCATACGTGACAGTGTTGGGTCATCGGTAGGTGCAACCGTTAAACTTTCGATATTATAACCACGTTGAGAAAACAGCCCAATAACACGGGAAAGTGCCCCCGATTCATTTTCTAGTAAGACGGATAAAATACGACGCATGATCAGGTCCTCTCTGTTTTACTCAGCCACATTTCATCCATTGCACCACCACGTATCTGCATTGGGTAAACATGTTCAGTTTCATCAACGTTAATATCCACAAAAACTAAGCGTTGGTTTTCATTCACTTCTACCAGTGCTTGTTTTAATTTTTCTTCGAGTTCATCGGGGGAATGAATCGAAATACCTACATGACCATAAGCTTCTGCAAGTTTGACGAAATCAGGAAGCGATTGCATATAAGATTGAGAATGGCGGCCTTGATAAATCATATCTTGCCACTGCTTAACCATCCCCAAAAACCCATTATTGAGATTCAACACAACCACCGGTAAACCATATTGCATTGCGGTCGACAGTTCTTGGATATTCATTTGAATACTGCCATCGCCAGTAACACAGATAACCGTAGATTGTGGATGTGCTAATTTAACCCCCAAAGCGGCAGGTAAACCAAAGCCCATGGTGCCTAAGCCCCCTGAATTAATCCAATGGCGAGGCTTATCAAATGGGTAATACAGTGCGGCAAACATTTGATGCTGCCCAACATCAGAAGTGACATACGCCTCACCATTTGTCAGGCGGTAAATGGTTTCAATCGCTTGCTGAGGTTTCACTTTTTGGCTATTGGTTTCATAACGGAGGCATTTTCTCTCTCGCCAAGTTTCAATCTCTTTCCACCATGTTTTTAATGCTTGGCTATTTTGTTTGGTGGAAACTTGATCGAGCTGACTCAACATTTGCTGAAGTGTCAGCTTAGCATCCCCTACGATCGGAATATCTGTATTAACGGTTTTAGAAATAGAGGTTGGGTCGACATCAATTTGGATCACTGTTGCATTCGGACAATATTTTTCAAGATTATTCGTTGTCCTATCATCAAAACGCACACCAACAGCAAAAATAACATCAGAATTATGCATCACCTTATTGGCTTCATATGTACCGTGCATACCAAGCATCCCAACTGACTGGTGATGGGTTTCTGGAAATGCCCCTAGCCCCATGAGTGTTGATACAACAGGCAGTTGCAGTTTTTCTGCTAATGCGATGATTTCAGCCGAACAATTTGCGTTGATTGCCCCTCCACCGATATAGAAAACAGGTTTCTGCGCCGCAATCAATTTTGTTAACGCTTTTTTAATCTGCCCTTTGTGCCCTTGAAGGGTTGGGTTATAAGAGCGTAAAGAAACCGCTTCAGGATAGCGGTAAGGGTATTTATTTGCCGGATTAACCGTATCTTTAGGTAAGTCGATAACCACAGGACCTGGACGACCACTTGCAGCGATATAGAAGGCTTTCTTAATGGTTTCAGGTATGTCTTCGGCTTTTTTAATTAAAAAGCTGTGTTTTACAATTGGGCGAGATATTCCCACCATATCACACTCTTGAAATGCATCATTCCCAATCAAGGAGCTTGCTACTTGTCCTGATAAAACAACCAAAGGAACAGAGTCCATGTATGCCGTCGCAATCCCTGTAATTGCATTTGTCGCACCAGGACCCGAGGTCACTAAAATCACCCCGACTTCTCCTGTTGAGCGTGCATAACCATCCGCCATATGAACCGCGGCTTGTTCATGGCGAACGAGGATGTGATCAATACCGCCTACCGTATGAAGTGCATCATAGATATCTAAAACAGCACCACCTGGATACCCAAATACATGCTTTACACCTTGGTCAATCAAAGACTTGACGACCATTTCTGCTCCCGACAACATCTCCATGAGTTTGCCCCCAGACTATTTTTACAAGTTAACAGAGGTATGACAGTCCTCTACTATGTATTGTCATTTCTGCCGTAGTTATGACTGCTATTAACATATCGTTGTGTCTAAGGTGACGCAAACACCATTTATTAAGCAAACATGACAACTTTGAATATTATCTTTATCTACTCAGATTATTGGTTGAATTAACCAAGAAAAGGAAGAATGGTGGAAAATATCACTATAAAGCGATGAAAAAGAGTACAAAGAGAAGCCGGATATCATGCTATGTGTTATCCGGCTCTATTGAGGAATTATTCGCGGTACATTGATTCAATTTCAGAGTGATAACGCTCTGAAATAATTTTTCTACGCAGCTTTAAGGTTGGTGTGAGCTCCCCTTTTTCCATGGAAAAATTAGCCGGGAGTAACGTAAAACGCTTAACCTGATGGAAATTTTCGATATTTTTCTGTAGCTCTTTTAAGCGATTTTCAAACAGAGCCACAATATTCGAATCTTTTAATAGCTCTAATCGATCACGATATTTTAAATTGATCGAACGCGCATATTCTTCTAATGAATCATAACAAGGTACGATCAGCGCCGAAACGAATTTACGCGCATCCGCGATAACGGCGATATGCTCGATAAACCGGTCTTGGCCTAACACCCCTTCGATCATTTGTGGTGCAATATATTTCCCATTTGAGGTTTTCATTAAATCTTTTAAGCGGTCGGTAATATACAAATTACCTTGAGCATCGATTTCACCTGCATCCCCAGTTTTTAACCAGCCGTCAGGGGTAAATGCATCTTCTGTCTCTTTTTGGCGATGATAATAGCCTTTCATGACCACAGGCCCTTTTACCTGAATCTCATTATTATCGCCAATACGTACCTCAACCGATGACAACGGTGTGCCGATAGAGCCTAATGGGTATTCCCCCTCTTCCCAACATGACACCGTCGCACAAGTTTCTGTCATCCCATAACCATATTTGATGTTCACGCCTACTGCGAGAAAAAAGGCGATAACATCATCATCTAAACGAGCACCGGCGGCAGGCATAAAGCGAATACGTCCACCTAACAGTTGGCGTAGCTTTGTTAACACTAACTTGTCGGCTAAATTAAACAATGACTGATTCAGCGCATTTAGCTGCTTACCTTGTGCCAGCGCTTTAACCCTTTTATTGCCTTGTGCGATTGCCCATTTAAATAACAAACGACGCATAAGTGGTGCTTTAGCAACCTTACTTTGTACAGCGCTATACACTTTTTCATAAAAACGAGGCACCGCACACATCACGGTAGGTTTAACTTGTGTCAATGCATCCCTAACCGCATTAGTATCAGTGAGATAAACATTGCGAGCACCTGTATGCATGACATAGAAGCTCCAAGCGCGCTCAAAAACATGTGATAACGGTAGAAAACTTAATGAAACATCATCGATGTTTAACTTCAAACGCTGGTCATGAAGATAGAGCTGCGCCGCCATATTGTAATAATCCAACATGACCCCTTTAGGCTCCCCTGTCGTACCCGATGTATAGATGATGGTGAAAAGATCACTCAGATGGTGAGCCGCAATACGTTGATTTAGCTCGTCTTGGTATTCAGGCTCTGCTTGCGCGATAAAATTTGATAGGTGAACAGAAACCAGTTCTCCATCGACTAATTCAACATCCTCATTCAGCACCACGATAGTGGTTAATTGAGGACAGCGTGATTTTAGTTGGCATGCAACTTGGTATTGCTCTTGCTCACCAACAAATAGAATACGAATATTTGCATCATTAATAATATAAGCAGCTTGTTCAACACTGCTGGTCGCATATAAAGGTACAGTAACGGCTTTTAACTGTAAGACCGCAAGATCCACCAAAGCCCAATTCATACTGTTATGCGCAAATAACCCAATATTTTCTTGTACTTCAACATTGAGTGCCAAAAGGCGGCGAGCAATAGCAAAAGAGTGCTGTTCAACCTCTTTCCATGTTAGATCACTCTGTTGCCCATTATGCCATTGACTGAAAGCTATCCGAGTCGCTGAATCAGCGGCATTAAACCGGCTGTGCAAGCGATTGACCATATGGTATGGATATAGATTTTCAGTAATCAAAATGTTTTTCCTATAGTACATTTGTTAACTGAAGCCGCTCGGCAAACCCACGAAGCGCTTCACCAGTTAATTATTTCAGCTTACAAGTGTTAGCTGAATGATTTGAGTGTATAGGTGAAAGAGTGTCGTGAAAAGAGATATTATGTAAATATTTTGCAAATGTTAGTCAGGTAACATAACTCATCATAGAGTTTTACCATGATGAGTTAATCATAAACCGTGCAACTGCCGCGATTTCAGCGGATGATTAAGCCAGTGCTACATAGGTAATTCAGTGATTAGTTGGCAAAATTGTGACTTCATCCATTGATGCCCTTTATCCCGAGCCGTTGATTCATGCCACGTCAAATAGCAAGGGCGCGTATTTTCTGCCCATGGCAAAGCGGCTGTTCGTAATTGAAGTTTATTTGCTGAGTTTTCAACAAGCCATTTTGGCACAATTGCCACTAAATCAGTTAAAGAAACGATATTTAAAACACTATTTAAATCCGTGCCCTGATAGCTAATTGTATGTGATAACTCTGTATTATGATAATAAGGCTTACTAAAGGACCCCATATTATCCATTGACATCACGGCATGCTTTTCATTAATTAATAATTCTTGCGTAACATTACCGTGAATTCGTGGATGATCATTGGCGACCACGACAACTAACTCATCATTAAATAAAACCTGATGTTGATATTCGCTTTTTTCGAATTGATTATAGCTTACCGAAAAATCTGTCTCTTGGTACTTTAATTTATGCTCAATGTTATTATCTAAGAAACAATGAATACGTACATTAATATTTGGTGATACTTGTTTGAATTTTTCAACGATAACGGCAGCTAAACGAATATCTAATGGAGAACAAATAGAAAGATTAAATACTCGCTCACTTAATTTAGGGTCAAAACCAGCCCCCGGTAACTCATTATGAACGAGTTGTAGAGCTTGCCTAACCGGCCCAAACAACTGTTTAGCGCGGGATGTCGGTTGTATACCGCGTCCATAGCGGACAAAAAGCTCATCATTGAACATTGATTTTAAACGGGATACAGCATTACTCACGGCAGGTTGAGACATGCCTAATACCTGTGCTGCCCTTGTTACGTTTTGCATCTGCATAACCACATCAAAAACGGTGAGTAAGTTGAGATCAACATTTCGCAAATTGATGTCATTATTCTCTTTTTTAGCTGGTGAAGCCGTATCAAAATCAGTCATTATGTACTCCAATAAAGATATTTATCATTTTTAATTAATGAAAATCATCTCCCCTTAAATAAATAAGGTTTTTATAAATTCATTAAATATTATTCTTCAAAAAACTTATCAATGATAAGCTATTTCGCGTTCCCTGCATTTATTAAAACGACGCTTCTATTATATTACCTATCATTTTAGCAACACAATATAGATACGATAATGAAACGAAGGTATTCATCGACATAATAAGTTTTATCAAATCATTTAAAACTATTATTGTTAGCATCAAAATAATAAAACAATTCTAAAAATAAATCATAATAAATATCATCAACAACCACGATACTATCCCATTATCAGATTAATTTTAAATAATTCATTTACTAAATAATTCATTTACTAAATAATTTATTTAATAAAAACTATAATTAAAATTTATTTTTATATCTCATGTTATCGTTTTCGTTTTCCCCTCACAGAGCAGTTCAAAAAGCAACCAAACCATCAGTTTATGCTATGTTTCAGCCCGGCTCTTTCATAAAAAGAATTTTACCCCTAACTTATCGGTAAAATATAGGAAAAAACATCACTAAAAATATAGAAATTAGTCACAATCACCAAGTATTAGTGATGATTCATCATTCTCCAAAATTGACGAAAAAAACTAAAGTTGACAGCCAAGAAAAGATCACGTATCAATAAATACAGATTGATTAAAACCAAATTTAGAGACTGTGAAAATGACAACTTCTATCCGCCTACTAAGCCTACTACTACTCGCATCCAATGTGCGCGGTATGCTTATGGACGGAAGATAGGAAACTCACAGTCCAGAAACATAAAAACCCGCGCTAGCCGCGGGTTTTTTTATGCCTGCCGGCACCGCAAAAATATAACGACAAATTCTGTATAAGAGGAACACAACATGAGCGATCAAGTCATTATATTCGACACCACGTTACGTGATGGCGAGCAGGCATTACAGGCAAGTTTATCCGTTAAAGAAAAATTGCAAATCGCTTTTGCTTTAGAGCGCCTTGGGGTCGATATCATTGAAGCTGGTTTCCCCGTCTCTTCACCGGGAGACTTTGAGTCAGTACAAACTATCGCTCGTGAAATCAAAAACAGCCGTATTTGTGCATTAGCGCGATGCGTACAAAATGATATTGATGTGGCCGCTGAATCATTGAAAGTTGCCGAAGCATTCCGCATCCACATTTTTTTAGCGACATCAAATTTACACGTCGAAAAGAAATTGAATAAAACATTTGATGGGGTGATGGACATGGCTATCGACTCTATCAAACGCGCAAGACGTTATACTGATGATGTTGAGTTTTCTTGTGAAGATGCGGGCCGTACTGATATTGATAACTTATGCCGCATTGTTGAAGCAGCCATTAAAGCTGGCGCGACAACCATCAATATTCCAGATACTGTCGGTTACACAACCCCTTACCAATTCGGTGGGATCATCACCTCTTTATATGAAAAAGTACCAAATATTGATAAAGCCATCATTTCAGTTCACTGCCATGATGACTTAGGTATGTCTGTTGCCAACTCTATCACTGCCGTCCAAGCGGGGGCTCGCCAAGTTGAGGGAACGATTAATGGGTTAGGTGAACGCGCTGGTAATACCGCCTTAGAAGAAGTGATCATGGCGATTAAATTGCGCGAGCAAATGTTAAACGTCCATACCAACATCAATCACAAAGAGATTTATCGTACCAGCCAATTAGTTAGTCAATTATGCAACACCCCTATTCCAGCCAATAAAGCGGTTGTTGGTAGCAATGCCTTTGCTCACTCATCCGGTATTCACCAAGACGGTGTGCTGAAAAACCGTGAAACCTATGAAATCATGACACCGGAATCCATCGGCTTAAAAGCGATTCAATTGAACTTAACTTCCCGCTCTGGTCGTGCTGCGGTTAAACATCGTATGGAAGAAATGGGGTATCAAGAAGGGAAAGATTTCAACTTGGATGAGTTGTATACCGCCTTCTTAAGTTTAGCGGATAAAAAAGGCCAAGTGTTTGATTACGACTTGGAAGCTCTGGCCTTCTTCGCTAGTCAACAAGATGATACCGACCATTTTTCGATGGATTATTTCAGTACTCAGTCAGGCTCTAGCGTTGTCGCCACGGCTACCGTCAAAATGCGTTGCGGTGAAGAGGTTAAATCAGAAGCGGCAACAGGAAATGGTCCTGTCGATGCTATTTACCAAGCGATTAGCAATATCACCAATTACCCTATTAAATTGGTTTCTTATAAATTATCAGCGAAAGGCCAAGGGGAAAATGCGTTAGGTCAAGTGGATATTGTCGTGGAATGTTTTAACCGCCGTTTCCACGGAATGGGCTTGGCAACGGATATCGTCGAATCGTCAGCCAAAGCAATGGTGCACGTATTGAATAGTATTTGGCGCTCTGAACAAGTTGAAAAAGAAAAACAAAAAATAAATCAAAAAGAATCACAATCCAATACAAAGGAAGCTGTATAACAATGTCTAAAAGCTATCATATTGCCGTATTGCCTGGAGATGGCATTGGCCCTGAAGTTATGGCCCAAGCCCATAAAGTGTTAGATGCGATCCGCCAGCGCTTTGCATTATCTATCACAACAAAAGAGTATGACGTTGGTGGTATTGCAATTGACCGCCATGGCAAACCGCTGCCAGAAGCAACAGTCGCGGGTTGTGAAAGTGCAGATGCCGTTCTGTTTGGCTCTGTTGGTGGCCCTAAATGGGAAAATTTGCCACCCGATAGTCAACCTGAGCGAGGCGCATTACTGCCATTACGCAAACACTTTAAATTATTTAGTAACTTACGTCCGGCTCGTTTGTACCAAGCATTAGAAGCATTTTGCCCATTGAGAGCTGATATTGCAGCACAAGGCTTTGATATTCTCTGTGTGCGTGAGTTGACTGGCGGTATCTATTTTGGTCAACCAAAAGGTCGTAAAGGCGAAGGTCAAGATGAATATGCTTTTGATACTGAGGTTTACCATCGCTATGAAATAGAGCGGATTGCTCGTATTGCATTTGAATCTGCGCGTAAACGTAACCATAAAGTGACGTCAATTGACAAAGCCAACGTATTACAAAGCTCTGTATTATGGCGTGAAGTCGTGAATCAAATCGCGAAAGAATACCCTGATGTGTCTGTTAGTCATATGTATATTGATAATGCGACGATGCAGATGATCAAAGCACCTTCTCAATTTGATGTCGTGCTGTGTTCAAACCTGTTTGGTGACATCATTTCAGATGAGTGCGCAATGATCACAGGTTCAATGGGAATGCTACCGTCAGCCAGTCTTAATGAAGAAGGCTTTGGCTTATATGAACCTGCTGGTGGCTCTGCCCCAGATATTGCAGGTAAAAATATCGCTAACCCAATCGCCCAAATTTTATCAGCCGCTATGTTATTACGATTCAGTTTGAATCAAAGTGATGCCGCTGATGCCATTGAAAGGGCTGTAAATAAAGCGTTAGAAAATGGTCACCGTACCGCTGATTTAGCGGGAGGGGGCAAATCAGTCAGTACCAGTGAAATGGGTGATATTATCGCCCGTTATATCGCCGAAGGGGTGTAACATGGCCAAAACTTTATATCAGAAATTATATGATGCTCACGTTGTGCGCGAAGTGGATAATGAGATCCCGCTTATCTATATCGATCGCCATCTGGTTCATGAAGTCACCTCACCTCAAGCATTTGATGGACTGAGAACGAAAAACCGTCCGTTGCACCAACCAAGCAAAACATTTGCAACGATGGATCATAACGTTTCCACTCAAACGAAAGATATCAACGCCTGCGGTGATATGGCACGCATTCAAATGCAAGAGTTGATGAAAAACTGCCAAGAATTTGGCGTTACTTTATATGACCTCAACCACCCTTATCAGGGGATTGTGCATGTTATGGGGCCTGAGCAAGGCATTACCTTGCCGGGAATGACCATTGTGTGTGGGGATTCACATACAGCAACACACGGTGCATTCGGTGCATTGGCGTTTGGTATCGGAACCTCTGAAGTTGAGCACGTCATGGCGACACAGACCCTGAAACAGGCTCGAGCCAAAACGATGAAAATTGAAGTTGTTGGTAAAGCACCTGTGGGGATCACCGCAAAAGATATCGTCTTGGCGATTATTGGTAAAACTGGTAGCGCGGGTGGCACAGGTTATATTGTTGAGTTTTGTGGTGAAGCCATTGAAAACCTCAGCATGGAAGGCCGTATGACAGTGTGTAATATGGCCATCGAATTAGGGGCGAAAGCCGGGATCATTGCACCAGATGAAACCACCTTTAATTATATGAAAGGTCGCCAATTTGCCCCTAAAGGCCAAGAGTGGGATGACGCCGTTGCTTACTGGAAAACATTAAAAACCGATGAAGGTGCACAATTCGATAAAATTGTCACCTTGCAAGCCAGCGAAATCGCACCGCAGGTCACTTGGGGAACGAACCCCGGTCAAGTGATTGCCATCAATGAACCGATCCCATCTCCGGACTCTTTTAGTGACCCAGTAGAACGCGCATCGGCAGAAAAAGCATTAGCTTATATGGGGTTAGAATCGGGCATTAAATTGTCTGACGTTAAGATTGATAAAGTGTTTATTGGTTCTTGCACTAACTCACGCATTGAGGATTTGCGTGCAGCCGCCGCTATCGCAAAAGGTAAAAAAGTGGCTTCAGGGGTACAGGCGATTGTTGTTCCAGGCTCTGGACCTGTTAAAGCCCAAGCTGAGCAAGAAGGATTAGATAAGATCTTTATTGATGCAGGTTTTGAATGGCGTTTACCTGGATGCTCCATGTGCCTTGCAATGAACAATGACCGCTTAAACCCCGGCGAACGTTGCGCATCGACCAGTAACCGTAACTTTGAAGGTCGCCAAGGCCGTGCTGGACGCACCCACTTAGTTAGCCCAGCAATGGCGGCAGCGGCAGCAATCAACGGGCATTTCGCGGATGTTCGCGATATCCAAATCTAAAGGAGATCATTCATGGAAAAATTTATCACCCATACTGGCATTGTTGCCCCTTTAGATGCAGCGAATGTCGATACTGATGCCATTATTCCAAAACAGTTTTTACAAAAAGTGACTCGCACAGGGTTCGGGCAACATCTGTTTCATGACTGGCGCTTTCTTGATGATGCAGGCCAACAGCCCAACCCTGATTTTGTGTTAAACAAACCCATTTTTAAGGGGGCGACGATTTTACTTGCGCGTGAAAACTTTGGTTGTGGCTCATCGAGAGAGCATGCTCCATGGGCTTTAACAGACTTTGGCATTCAAGTCGTCATCGCGCCGAGTTTTGCTGATATTTTTTATGGTAACTCTTTCAATAACCAGTTGTTACCGATTAAATTGAGCGAAGCAGAAATCGACGAAATGTTTAACTATGTGAAGAGCAATGAAGGCTGCCAATTCACTGTTGATTTAGAAAAGCAAACGGTCAAGGCGGGTGAAAAGACTTATCGATTTGATATTGATGGCTTCCGCCGCCACTGCATGATGAACGGCCTTGATAGCATTGGCTTAACGCTGCAACATGCTGATCAAATCCGTCAATATGAGCAAAATATCCCTTCATTTATGCGTTAAGAGCAAAAACGCTGCCCCAAACGCCTGCCAATCGCAGGCGTTTTTTATTGTAAAATAGTGAATAAATTTACCATAGAGGGTTAATCTCTTTTAAAATTATCCCTATTATTAGGTATAATCATTAAAAAATTGCCATCAAAATAAAGGTAATAAAAAAGCCGATAATGATGCTATCGGCTGGTAAATTACCATTACTCAATAATTCGGGGAGTCAGTCTGTCAACTAACAGACCAAACGAGCTACATACTGGTATCTATTATCAACGGATATTAGGAAATAAAAATTGATACAATCGCCAGCGGAGTTCCTCTTTTATGACCAGTTCTCGTTTACAAACACAATTTGTTCGTCTGTGGCAACATTTTCAGGGGCAAGACAGTGAAACCACATTGCAGCATATTGCAGATACCCTGTTTTGTTCTCGACGCCATGTACGTACCTTGCTCAATAGTATGCAGTCTCATGGATGGCTTAGTTGGCAAGCCGAAGCGGGTAGAGGAAAGCGTTCTACCCTTCTGTTTCATGTTAATGGATTAGAGCTACAGCAAGCCCAAGCAGAGCGCCTATTAAAAGAAGAGAGCATAGAAAAATTGGTTGCCTTAGTCGGCGATAAAGAAACTATTCGCCAAATGGTGCTCTCCGAATTAGAAAGAAGCTATCGGCAAGGTAAAAATTTATTACGTATTATCTACTATCGAGACTTCCCCAATTTATTACCGGGAACACCTATGCGGCGTTCAGAAATTCATTTAATGAGCCAAATATTTAATGGCTTAACCCATATAAATGAGGAAAAAGGGGAAGTTGAAAATGGTATCGCACATCATTGGCAGGCGATAAGTGATACTGAATGGCGCTTTTATTTAAGGCCTAGCATCTACTTTCATCATGGTAGAGAAATGTTAGTCGATGACATCATCAGTTCGCTTATGCGTTTACGACATTGTTGGCCTCTGTTTTCACACATCCAATCGGTTACCTCTCCTCTCCCTAATGTCATCGATATTCAATTAAGTGAAGTGGATAAACAACTCCCTTTGCTACTTGGTAGCCCCCATGCAGCAATTATTCCTAAAGAGTGGGAGTCCATTGATAATTTTGACAAAATGCCAATTGGTACCGGCCCTTTTTTCGTTGAGAAAAACCTGCCTCAAAAACTCACGATTACCGCATTTGATCGCTATTTTGGTTATCGAGCACTCCTTGATGAAGTGACCATTTGGGTGGTGCCTGAACTATCTGAGCAGATGGTCTGTACCACGTTGAAAATGGACAGCGATAATAAACCTAATGATTCATTAGAAAGCAGAATGGAAGAAGGATGCTACTTTTTATTAATGGATCAACGCTCTGAGCTTTCCAGACGTAGCGATATACGTAAATGGCTGTGTAGTTTTTTAACACCAATCAATTTATTAGCTCACTGTGAATCCTTCTATCAGCGGCATTGGGCGCCTGCTTACGGATTATTGCTACATTGGCATCATAGCCGAATGCTCACACAGTTACCTAAGCCTGCTGATTTAACGGAACTCACCGTCACTTTCTATCATCAACACCATGAATTTTATTCTATTAGCCAAATCATGAAACGTGTGTTGAAAACTCAAGGCGTTGATCTAAAAATCAACATTGTTGATTATCCTGAGTGGTTTAATGGCACTGTCGAGAGCGATATTTGGCTTGCTACCGCTAACTTCTTTAAACCGCTCGAATTTTCTATTTTTGCCACCTTGTATGAAATGCCACTATTGCGCAAATGTTTAGGCTCTACGCTCTCTGAGGCGTTATCAAAATGGCGTCGGCAGGAGCTGCATGTCGAATCTTGGTGTGAAAGCCTCATTGACACACAAATTTTTCACCCTATTTTTCACCATTGGCTAGAGTTGCAAGGCCAAAAAACCATGCGCGGAGCACGCATGAATACCTTTGGTTGGTTTGATTTTAAATCTGCATGGTTTCAACCTACTGAGGATAATACACAGAAATCATAAAAGTTATAAACACTGAGAGTGAATAATAAGGATGTTATTCACTTTTTCTGTGGATATCCATGTGAACAACCCGCTAGTAATCAGGGTATATCCCTTCCCCTGTTTTTTAACAGAAAACAAGAAAACTAATTAACTTCATTAAAAACAATAGGATGAATCAATCACCCTCTCTTTATACACAGTTTATCTTTTCGACTTTATGCTTTAGGAGTTCAAATGCGCAAAGATCAATCAATGTATGATTTATCCACAAGTAATGTGCTTAACTTACCCAATTTATGTGATTAGGTTCAAAAAACTACGTAAGTCAAGCCTGTAAATACACACAGTAATTAAAGTTTTTCACAGTTATCCAATAATTCTGTGGATAACCTAGTGAATGATCCTGTGATTATTATGGGATGAACATGAATAACCTATTTTTCTTTGAGGATTATTTTTTAATAGACTGAATTATTTCCTTATATATCAGCAAATTAAATATCTCTTATAAAAAGTGATATACTATTGCTACCCTGTGAATTTTTTCTGGTTACTATTTAATCGTATTATGCCATTTATACCACCATCCCCTCCTGAAAATGAGTCCGTTTTAATGGCTAGGGCACAAGCTCTCGCTGGCTATACTCTTGGTGAATTAGCGGCATACGCTGGCTTACCTATGCCGCCCGATCTTAAACGTGACAAAGGCTGGGTGGGTATGCTGTTAGAATATTTTTTAGGAGCTACCGCTGGCAGTAAACCCGAACAAGATTTCGCCAATATTGGTGTCGAACTAAAAACCATCCCTATTGACCGAAATGGAATGCCCCTTGAAACCACATTTGTGGCGATCGCACCGCTCACAGGCAATAGTGGGTTAACATGGAAAAATAGCCATGTGTACCGAAAACTCTCTCGTGTTTTATGGTTTCCAATTGAAGGCGAACGACAAATACCACTCGCTCAACGTCGTATCGCAAGCCCATTATTATGGAGCCCTTCTCCTTTGGAAGAGCAATTGCTGCGCCAAGACTGGGAAGAGTTGATGGATCTGATTGTGTTAGGCAAAGTGGAAAGTATCACCGCTCGACATGGACAAGTCCTACAAATACGCCCTAAAGCGGCAAATAGCAAAGCACTAACAGAGGGTATTGGCGAATTTGGGCAAACAATCATGACGCTGCCGAGGGGTTTCTATCTGAAAAAAGACTTTACCGCCCCATTGCTTGCTCGACATTTTAAAATTGATTAATGGTTTTTCCTCCGTTAAAGTCGACCATTAACCCTGCAATACTCGCCTGCTCACACTGTTGTATCGTAACCGGTGCACCAACGACAAAAGCCGCTTGAATTAACTCCAACATTTTTTTGTTTAGCTCATGCTCAATAGTATTAAATACGGCGATTTGTTGCGTCGTTTTTTTGCCATCAACTAACGTTATTGTATAAAAAACACGTTGCTGATTAATCAGCTGCTCACCGAATGTCATTGCGGCAATTCTTTTTGGTATCCCTTTATAGGCTTCACATTGATTCGAAAAAATATTGATACCTTTTGGGCTCGCAGTCATCGCCATAACAGCGAATATAATAATGACTGCCCTAATAGTTTTCTTATACATGATGTTAATAATATTATGATTTAGCTTTAAGCTAACCTTAAAGCAAACCTTTTAGTACTTCATGCAAAAAGAGAGGTTGTTTTTATCAAATTAGATAATGAAACCCTTTTACCGAATCAGGGTTATTTCATGGCTTGTTTCGCCGCGGCAATTGCCCCTTCTACGGCTTTCTTCGCTTGTGGGCTATTTTTCCAGCAACTCGAGCCTGTTAAAGCAGCCCCAGCAATTAAAATGTCTTCATATGATGCTTCACTCAGTTGAGCTAATGTCGAAAATCCCATTTGTTCTAACCGACTTATAACTGTTGGGCCAACACCTTTTACCGCCAGTAGGCACTGCTTATCCGCATCTGAAAACCCCATATCAGCTCCTTATTGAGAGAACAAATAATCTTTTTCGTAATTGGCTTTGCATTATACCTGACGATTATTTTATTATTCGTTTTATGGCTAGCATTATTAAGATTCAATCAAATATACCCTTGCCACTTTCACATTGATTGTGACCATCCCGTGCCCCAAAATAAGTTAGGACTCAGCAATGCAGACAAACACATTCACAAACACGCGCCAAGGTTCACTTCAATTGTCTGATGGCCGCAACTTAAGTTGGTATGAATCAGGCCCAAGAACGGGATTTCCTGTTATTTTTTGTACTGGCGCGGGTATGAGTGGAACGTTAGGCTTTGGCCTTGAGCAACTTGATCCACTTAATATCCGACTCATCGTACCTGAACGTGCTGGGCTAGGCGAATCGTCACAAGATCCACAAAAATCGCTTTCACGTTTTGCGGCAGATATTGACGCGTTATTGCAAGCTCAGCAAATTGAGCAATATTCTGTTATTGGCTTTTCTCAAGGTGCTGTATTTGCCATGGCATTAGCTTTCTATGGCACCCCTAACACTTTATCTATTGTTGCTGGGCAAGATCAATTTGACTATCCCGCGACAAGTGCTTTATTAAAAGCCGATATTATCAATATGCAAGAGCAAGCCAGAAATACACCTGATGCGCTGTCTGATTGGTTACAGAAAAACGTGAGTGCACCTTGGTTACTGGCTTTTATACTCAATAGCAGCGCGACGGTTGATCAAAATGTTTACAATCAGCCCTCATTTTTGCAAGCCTATACTGACTGTATGAACCGAGCCTTTCTTCAAGGCAATTTAGGCTATGTGCAAGACTTATTGATCTCGTTACAGCCTTGGCCTTTCCAGCCTGAAGAGATCCATTGCCCTGTTTCACTGTGGTATGGTGAGAAAGATGAAAGCACTGTTCATTCACCAGACTTTGGTAAAACCCTCGCAACGCGTTTCCCTAATTGCCAACATTTCGTGTTAGAAGATGATGGTGGTTCACTACTCTGGACACAAGCGGAGCGCATCTTAACCCATTTAGCTCCACAATAAAGGCGCCTTAAAAATATGTGGCTGAAATATCTAATTATCACAACTCAATTTCAGCCACTACAGGATAATGATCGGAATAATCAAAAAAGACTTTATTATTATAGTTATAACCAATTTTGCTTTTGATCACCCGTGTTTGCTGTTTAATTGAACGCATATTTTTGGCAAAAATATAATCCAAATGCCAACTTTGCCTAGTATCGGGATAAGCTTCTCTAATCACGTTATTAGTTGAAAAATCCCATGACGGTCGTGGATTAAAATGGTGAGGCTCTCCCCAACCAATAATATCTAATGCTTGCTCGTACTCTTCCGAACCATAATTAATATTTAAATCTCCCCCTAAGATTGTTATTTGACGATCTTCAGTGATTGAAGTTTCAGCCCAATTAATTAACTGAGTAAGTTGGGCTTTGCGATGGGATGAAGGTGAGGTCATTAGGCAGAAGTTGTCATCCGATTGCAGATGAGTTCCTATGACTTGAAGCATTTTACCTTCTATTTCAATAACGGCTCTCACCCCACCTTTAGCACTGAAACGGTCAGCACCGCATCCTGCATCATCGAACAGTTGATATTCACGATAAACTATAGGATAACGGGAAACTATCGCGATCCCTGAATTGACCTGCTGAACCATATCCCATTCACCTTTTTTAGCATTCCAACAATGGTTTGAATCACAATAAGAGAGGACAGATTCATTATATTGTGCGGCAACCGGTGTGTGGTAAAAAAAGCCTAAACTCCTCATACCCGAAAAAAGTTTTTGTGCTGAATGAGTATTAAATACCTCTTGTAAAATAACGATATCAACATCATAGAATATATTATCTTTTATCATCGCATTAATGCGAGCATCTTGAGTGGATGCGCCAATACTAAAAAAAGGAATATGCAATAAATAGGTATTGAATGTCATCACTTTAATTTTATGTGGCATAGTTTTTCCTTATTCGTTTTCCATTAATAAATGTATAAATTTCTTTATCCTATCAATACTGTTTTATTGAAAACATTGAGTTCACAATGACGACAAGGAGTATGCTAAACGAGACTAACATGCCTGAACATATTATTAATTAATGCATTACCTAAAGATTTTTGATGGATGATAACAATAAATAAAATAGTTTTATCTACTGTTAATAAAGGTAGGAGAAATATAGTTTCTAATATAATAGCGAATTAATATTTAAATTGTGCCTTGGGCCTATTTTAACTAGCCAAGGCACAATGTTAATTTACAGAAAATGCTCTGCTTAATAAGTGGTTTGATTAACGGTAAACAATACCACCGTCAGTCAAGATAGACTGCCCTGTAATATAGTCTGAATCATCACTTGCTAAAAATGCGACTAAACCAGCAACATCATCTGGAGTTTGAGCACGTCCTAATGCAATGCCTTCAACATATTTTTTATAGGTTTCACCTTTTGGTGCACCTGTAATTTCAGCAAAACGCTCATCAATTTCAACCCACATGTCCGTGCCTACAATACCAGGGCAATATGCGTTAACGGTAATGCCAGAACTTGCATACTCTTTAGCAGCGGCTTGGGTCAATGCACGTACAGCGAATTTTGTAGCGGAATAAACACCTAGCATTGCAAAGCCGTCATGCCCTGCAATGGAAGAAGCGTTAATAATTTTCCCTTTTTGTTTACGCTGCTGGAATTTTTCACTCGCCGCTTGAATTCCCCACATCACACCATCGACGTTAATCTTGAAAATCAGATCCATATCTTCTTGGCGTACATCAGCAATAGGCTTAACTTGTGCAATTCCTGCGTTATTGATCATTACATCAAAACCACCGAGTTCAGCTTCTGCATGTGCAACTGCGGCAAAAACTTCCTCACGCTTACTGACATCAGCAGCAAATGTTGTCGCTTTACGGCCTAATGCTTCAATTTCTTTAGCCACATCCGCTAATTTTTCTTTTTTCAGGTCGACAAGTGCAATATTGGCACCTTCTTTCGCTAAACGTAATGCGATACCACGACCAATACCTTGTGCTGCGCCAGTAACTAAAATGACTTTATTATTCAGTGCCATAAGCTTTCTCCCAATAAGGATAGTTAAATGAATGACTCTAACTGATTAATACGTTAGCAAGATTAACAATAAGTTACAAAATCATGATATTAGACTACAACTATGTTCTATAGAGATAAATATGACTGTAATTGAGTGATAATCACTCGCATTTATGAAAGAAATAACTTTTAAAAGGGAAATAGGTAACAAATCGAAGTGGAACTACTCACAAAGAGGTATAGCAAAAAGTGCTATTTCCTCATATTTGTTTAAATAACAATCTATTTTATTGAGAATAAATTAGGCTGCCTAGAAGGCAGCCTAAAAATCAGACAAACTATAGGTTATTTTTTAGATGCTTGTAAGTACAACATATCTAAAGCAATGGTTGCTGCGGCCAATGCAGTGATATCAGATTGATCATAAGCTGGTGCGACTTCAACTAAATCCATACCAACGATATTTAACGGTTGTAAACCACGCAACAGTTTTAATGCACGATCTGAGGTTAATCCACCAATGACAGGTGTTCCGGTTCCCGGCGCAAAAGCAGGATCTAAACAATCAATATCGAAAGTGAGATAAACAGGCATATCACCCACAATAGATTTAATTTGTTCGATCATCTCATCAACACCGCGATCATTAACTTGTGCGGCATCAATGACTGTAAACCCGTTATCACTTTCATGCTCTGTACGAATACCAATTTGTACAGAACGAGTCGGATCAATTAGCCCTTCTTTTGGTGCATGGTAGAACATAGTGCCGTGGTCATACTGGCTACCATTACCATAAGTGTCTGTGTGTGCATCAAAATGGACTAACGCCATTTTACCAAAATGCTTTGCATGGGCGCGCAACAGAGGCAAAGTCACAAAATGGTCACCGCCAAATGTTAAGCAGCGCTTGCCCGCCTCCAGCAATTTTTCTGTATGTGCTTGTAGCTTATCGCACATGTCTTGTGCATCACCAAAAGCAAACACCACATCGCCACAATCCACAACATTTAAGCGCTCTGTTAGTTTAAAATTCCATGGCCAACGATGGCTTTCCCACGCTAAGTTGGTAGATACCTGACGAATAGCAGCAGGTCCATGACGGCTGCCCGCACGACCAGAAGTTGCCATATCAAACGGCACCCCCGTTATCACCCACTCAGCATCTGAGTTATAAGGTTGAAAGTTTAATGGGAAACGTAAAAAGCCAAATGCGTTAGAAACCAGTGAATTATCGACCTGATTACCTAATGTGCTATTAATCATCACTCTTCCTCTATCAGTATTTGTAATCTGCAAATACTTTTATTATTTAGACTCATAGGTGGCTCTACACCACCTGTGATTAGCTACCGTTTATTTATCGCCAATTATTCGTCTTCTAAATAAGTATAGCCATAAAGCCCATTCTCAAACTCATCAACGAAATCTTTTTGCAACTGCTCGCTCAACCCAGTGCCTTTAACTTGCTCTGTAAAGCTTTCAAGCAATACTTCTGGTACTAGCTTCACATATTGCAGCATATCAGCGACCGAATCGCCTTCTTCACTTTGCAGATAACGCACGTTGCCTTGGCTATCAACCCAAACATCAATTGCTGCTGTATCGCCAAATAGGTTATGCATGTTACCTAGAATTTCCTGATAGGCCCCTATCATAAAGAAGCCGATCATGGGTGGGTTTTCAGGGTCGTATGCAGGCATTGGCATAGTTGTTTCAACACCGTCACCATCGACATAATGGTCAATAATACCATCCGAATCACAAGTGATATCCAATAATACCGCGCGACGGTCAAGAGGCTTATCAAGGCCTTCTATCGGTAAAACGGGGAACACCTGATCAATCCCCCAAGCATCTGGCAACGATTGGAATAACGAGAAATTCACATAGAACTTATCGGCCATCCGCTCTTGCAGCTCATCAATAATTGGACGATGAGCACGGTTACTGGGATCTAAGTCTTGTTGAATACGACGACAAATATTCAAATAAAGCTCCTCGGCCCACGCTCGCTGAGTCAGGTCGAGTACACCATGAGCATACTGCGTATGCGCTTCTTGTAAATCAAACTGACTATCATGGAGCCATTCACGTAACGAACGGCTATTACCTTGGTGCTGCATTGATTCCCAGGTTTCCCACAATGAAATCAATGAACGCGGTGCATCCTCATCGGGAGGAGATGTTTTGGTAAATTCATTTCGCTCCACCCCGATCACATTAGAAACTAAGACCGTATGATGTGCGGTCAATGCACGCCCTGATTCGGTGATCACCGTCGGATGTGGTAAATCAAACTCCTCACACGCATCACCAATCGCCCAAATCACATTATTCGCATATTCATTTAAACCATAGTTTACTGAACAATCTGATTGGGAGCGCGTTCCTTCGTAATCCACACCTAAGCCGCCACCCACATCAAAACATTGAATTTTTACGCCTAAACGGTGCAACTCAACATAAAAACGTGCAGATTCACGGACACCTGTCGCGATATCACGAATATTCGCCATTTGTGAACCAAGATGGAAATGCAGCAACTGTAAACTTTCTAGGCGACCTGCCTGACGTAAAATTTCAACAAGTTGTAAAACCTGTGTTGCCGCTAAACCAAATTTTGATTTCTCGCCACCACTTGCCTGCCATTTGCCTGACCCCTGCGACGCCAAACGAGCACGAACGCCTAAACGAGGTGTCACATTCAAGCTTTCCGCTTCTTTAAGAACAACCTCAATTTCAGACATTTTTTCGATAACAAGGTAAACCTTGTGACCTAATTTTTCCCCGATAAGCGCTAATCGAATATATTCACGATCTTTATAACCATTACAAACAATAACGGTACGAGTACGGCCGGCATTTGCTAGCACAGCCATCAATTCAGCCTTCGACCCTGCCTCTAGTCCAAGCGGTTCACCTGAATTGACTAATGATTCGATGACTCGACGCTGCTGGTTGACCTTAATCGGATAGACCAGAAAATAGTCGCCTGTATAGCCGTACGATTCACGAGCACGCCTAAATGCCGCATTAATTGAGCGCAAACGGTGCTGTAAGATTTGTGGGAAACAGAATAATGCGGGTAAACGCAAGTGCTCCTGCTCCTCTTTAACTTGATTAACAAGTTCGGCTAGATCAATAGACGTGTCTGGGTTATCAGGATTTGGGCAAACACAGACATTTCCGCGCTCATTCACCTGATAGTAACCACCGCCCCAATACGCGATGTTGTACGTCTGGCGCATTTTGCGAGCGATATTATCATTCATAACAAACTCCTTTATGGAGGGGTGAGTGACGCTTTCTCCGGCCAGACAGCGACCCGTCCTAAGACGTGGCTCTGCAAGGCAGTTATGTCGGGGAAACAGCTATTACTCGGATTAATTAAAGTGCTTAGAACATCTAAACGGTGACAAATACAACCATTTGGCTGACAGTTACTGACTGATAGCCAAGGGTGTACTAGGAAGATGATAGTAACTTCGAGAAGAAGTAAATAAAGACAGGAAAGTAAACGCCAAAAACACGCGGCGATCCGCATTTAGCTGCTGATTACTGTTATTCAGTAGATTATGGATCATTACCCATTAACCCCCAATATAACTGTTTAATCTTTATCAATAGCGAGAAAGATAAACACTCCTGATAGATAGCAGGCATATTGTACGCCTACTGGTATATAACGGAACATTTTTAACTAACCGTCACGGTCGCTGTTTATACATTGATTAGGCAGAAATTGCAAAACGTTATTGGCTTAATAGAAATAAAATTTGTAAGGCTCGTCTTTTTACTTATTGTTTTTCTGTCAAACGTAAAAACAGGTAGCACTTTTTTTGTTAAAACATTAAAATAGACGTCTAGATGTTAAAACATCCAATTACAATCAGCGAATTCTTAAGGTATTAATCTCATGGCTACACATCTCTTTACTTCTGAGTCTGTATCGGAAGGGCATCCTGATAAAATTGCCGATCAAATCTCTGATGCGGTTCTTGATGCGATTCTTGAGCAAGATCCAAAAGCTCGCGTTGCTTGCGAGACCTATGTCAAGACAGGTATGGTGATGGTCGGGGGAGAAATCACCACCAGCGCTTGGGTTGATATTGAAGAGATCACACGTAAAACCGTTCGCGAAATTGGTTATACCAGCTCTGACATGGGTTTTGATGCAAACTCGTGTGCGGTTTTAAGTGCGATTGGTAAACAATCACCTGATATCAACCAAGGTGTTGACCGCGCAGACCCATTAGAACAAGGGGCTGGCGACCAAGGTATTATGTTCGGTTATGCGACAAACGAAACTGACGTTCTGATGCCTGCACCAATTACTTATGCTCACCGTCTGGTACAGCGCCAAGCAGAAGTTCGTAAAAATGGCACTCTGCCATGGTTACGTCCAGATGCCAAAAGCCAAGTCACTTTCCAATATGACAACAACGAAATTGTTGGCATTGATGCGGTTGTTTTATCCACACAGCACGCAGAAGATATTAAACAGCAAGATTTACATGAAGCTGTAATGGAAGAAATTATTAAACCTGTTCTTCCAGCAGAGTGGTTAGTGCCAACAACAAAATATTTTATCAACCCAACAGGTCGCTTTGTTATCGGTGGACCAATGGGCGACTGTGGTTTAACTGGTCGTAAAATCATCGTTGATACCTATGGCGGCATGGCTCGTCACGGTGGCGGTGCATTCTCCGGTAAAGATCCTTCTAAAGTAGACCGTTCAGCGGCTTATGCTGCTCGCTATGTTGCCAAAAACATTGTTGCAGCCGGCTTAGCTGATCGCTGTGAAATCCAAGTCTCCTATGCAATTGGTGTTGCAGAGCCAACTTCAATCATGGTTGAAACATTTGGTACAGGTAAAGTTCCAGAAGCGCAACTGGTTCTGTTAGTGCGTGAATTCTTTGATTTACGCCCATACGGCTTGATTCAAATGCTGGATTTACTACATCCAATTTACCAACAAACGGCTTCTTACGGGCATTTCGGTCGTTCTCAATTCCCTTGGGAAAAAACAGACAAAGCCGCTATTTTACGTGAAGCTGCTGGCCTAAAATAATTAGCCAAACCAATAAGCCCCACACTGTGGGGTTTATTTCTTTATTCATCCTCTATCTTATTTCCTCGCTTAAATTCATTTTTAGAACTCCTTGAGCAAAAGTACAATTCTCCTAAACTAATTGGGCTAAAGAATATAATCATCACGTTTGGGCCTTATCATACCTATAGAATAAGTATTGCCATGTAATAATTTTTATATTAGCAATGATTCGCACTTAGAAACGCATATCTCATATTTATTTCATAGTGGAAAGAGATAAGTGGTTATAAAAACCAGTTAAAGGCGGTAGTGTCTATAGAGAAAACGTTTATTTACTATGGAATAATAAACGTAATGAAATCGTAGAAGAAGCCAACCCTAGATATATTAGGTATTTTTATAACTAGGGTAGCTCAGCGTCATCCAAGCCTACAATATGCAAGATATTATGTATGCTTTCTATTATACCGTAGATAAATTTTCAATAAAACTTGATGTATCAATCTTCTTTATTAATCGCTCTTTCCACCAAGAGAAATTACCACCTTGACTTGATGGATGCCAAGCTAGCCAAATAAATTGATCATCTTTAGGGATCTCTACCGGAACAATGACTAATTCTTGGTTCTTTAACTCTTTTTTAATATGTGAAGGACAAATAAACCCATACCCTATTCCTCGCTTAATTAAGACTAATTTACTTTCTAAATCGCAAACCAATATTTGCCTTCCTAATATGACTTCTTTTTCTCTATTAATTGATAGCTCATGGCTACTATCTGCAATTTCAACGTGGATATCGTTTATTAACTGATTTCTCGTTATTATCGTTTTTTGTGAAGCAAATGGATGTGATGGGGAAACACAAAGGGCAAAACTAAGTTTTCCTAGTAGCTGGGTTCTTACCTTTATGTTTTCAGGGATCCCCCCAAGAGCAATAATAAAATCTGCTCTATTTTCTTTTAATGCATCCCAAGCCCCTGTCATTGCTTCTCTTAGGATTGAAATATGAACATCACCATTTGCCTTAATATAATCACGAATATCTTGAACAAAGATATCTAGCGGTAGAAATTTTTCAACCACAATACGAATTTGGTTATCAAATGTTGGAATATTTCTCACTCTATTTTCGAGATCTTGCACTGCATTTAAGATCCATGCCCCCTCCTGTAATAAAAATTCCCCCTCCTTAGTTAAACGAATTACAGGTCCATTACGGTGAAAAAGCTTAACTTTCAATCGACTTTCTATATTTAATACTTGATAGGAAATCGCAGACGGTGTTTTATGCAATACATCTGCCGCTGTTGAAAAAGAACCTGTTTTTTTGATAGTGCTTATTATATTAATTGCATCCACGGATAATCTAGTCATATAAGCTCCTAATTAATTTAAATAGCTAATACAATGATTTCAGCGCATTAATATTTAGTCGACTTCATATATAGAACTATCATAATGTTGTTCATAAACAATCAAGAAACATCCTAATCTACTAACTTAATAGTCATTAATTTTCTTAGTAGATATATAATTAATAAATAGAATTAAAATAAAAGTCATTGGTAATATAAAATAATAGATCTTATAGAAGTATATCTTTATGAAAAACAGCGCTCACTTAACGCTGGATAATTATAGAGGGAAATAGACTCCCTCTATAATAAATATTAATATCAATTTATTTAGCAAGACTATTACCTAAACTCGAATTCATGCTATTTAAAATATCACCATTATCCGCATCAATTTCCCATGCAAATAATCCTCCAAGTTTGTTCTCTAACACATACTTCCCTTTTGCTTGCACTGAACGTTGATCGTCAAAGGTAATCAGATCCCCTGTTGATGCTTTAAATACATAGGGCGCTTCTGCGACTTCATCATAGCTATATACCCATTGTCCGCTCATATACTGATTTTTGATTTGGCGATAATCAACAACTCCATTTTCCCATGTCCCTGCAACTGGGCCTGTCGCTTTCCCTGTAAATGGATTACCGTTGGTATAGCCATTCACCCCCGTCCATCCACGCCCATACATCGCTGCACCTACCACGATTTTCGCGGGATCAACACCTTGATTCAATAAAGCATTTACCCCATTAACCGTTGTATATTCCGTATCTGGACGCCAACTGGAGGCATTAAGTGCGGTTTGGTAGCCAAGTGTATTTAAATCAAATGCACCATAAAAGTCGTAGCTCATCATAAAAAAGTGATCAACCGATTTTTGTACCTCACCAAAATCGACTTTATCTATTTTGGCTTTCGCGGCACTAATAGCTGATGTTAATTGATATTCGCGCCCGGTTTCTTTCTCTAATTCATCCAACATCGCGCGAAGCTCTTGCATCAACAATAAATAAGTTTCACCATCTTTATCTGACGCTAATGTGGTGCTGGCTCCATTTGCACCAGGATATTCCCAATCGATATCAACACCATCGAAGAATTTCCATGTCAACAAAAACTCTTTGACAGACGTTACAAATTTGTCTCGTTTGGTTTTATCCTTCATTGCATAAAATGGATCTGATAATGTCCATCCACCAACAGAAGGTAATATTTTCAAATGGGGATAGGCTTGCTTTATTGCCATTAACTGCCCAAAGTTACCTTTATATGACAATGAAGTTCCTGTTTGAGAGACATTAATTGCAGCCCAAGGATCATGAATAGTCACTTTATAGTCATCCCTACCTGTACATGACTTCTGCAATGACTCAAAACTACCTTCAATTTGCTTTAAGCTATCATTAATTCCATTTCCGCCGCATATAGGAATAAAAGCATACAAAATATGAGTAAGATTTTGTGCCGGTATTTTATCGGCAGAAAATTTCCGTCCATATATTCCCCATTCAACAAAATATGCAGCAACGACTTTTCCTGAGTCTTGCTTGTAAGCTTGGTTATTTTCTAAAAGTTGCGTTTGCAACGGAGCAAAATGACTTCCATCTGTATCTTGGACTGTAATTTCAACCACATCACTAAAATTACATTCGTCGCCATTGCATAGTGCAACCTTCAATTTATACTTCCCGCCTTTAGATATTGAAAGGCTTGCTTGACCTGAAGAGCTGGTTGAAGGACCACTCCATACCTCTTGGTCATTCAAATACACTTTTGCCGTAGTTCCATAATCTCCATACCATAAATCCCAGGAGACATTAAAAGTTGCCGCCTCTTTTCTCGTCACTAATAATTCATATTTATCCTCATTAGGGTTAATTTCAACAATGCTATAGGTGTTATCCATCCATTGAATTGTGGGCTTTCCGGGCAACGCTGCATATGCAAACTGAGTAGCACAATGACCGATAAGTGCTGCTAGCATTAACTTATTTAGTCTAAACATGTTTTACCCCTTAATGTGTTAAGGAATACGGGATATTTTATTGAGTTCAACAATTAATCGTTCGATATTAATCGCTGATATTGACATCACTAACTTGGTAGAATGCATTTGACGTATCATAAACATCCCACACCGCAAGGATGACATGATAGCCAGAGCGATCTTTCGGCACATCACACTCGATTTCTGTGACGACTGGTGGTCTAACACCATTTTCATATTTGACACAGAAAGGCGTTAAATCAAAAGAATCGCGTGTGAGTGGCTGTGATGGGTCCCAATCAGGCTTAGTGATAAAATACCGCCAGCTATCGGTAGAATGCACAACGGTTAAATACCAAGCAAAGGTATTTTTCCCCGTTTTAAGCTCACTTTTTACCCACCGGGTCGGCGACTGTTCATCCATTTCAGAGTGAGCTGCTATCGCAGCACTGGCAATGACTCCATCAGCCGGACCAGCCTCAGGGAATCCTTTTGGTGCTTCAAAACTATGTGGGTCATAAGGTACTTGATTGCCACAGCCCGTATTTTTTAATTCAGTGGTATTACGCACCGAACATAAATAAGCACGACTTGGTGGCTCTGTTGTATAACCATGTGCTAGGGCAAACTGAGAAACGCCTAGTAATAGCGATCCTAAACAGCTTAAGGATATAAGATGCTTAAATTGATTTTTCATAATGCACCTCTTTATTCACTTTATAATAAATGTTTTTTAAACAGTGCGATTAATAGCCATCACACGGTTCATTTATATTATTATCAGTTTAAAAGCGTTTTTTATGAATAAATCAACGAGCTAAATTAAATATTTATCATGATAAGTATTTTTTTAAATATGAATAGATATATTTTTATATGAAAATAGAAAAGCAGAAATGTTATTTAATAGATATCACTAATCTTTAATAAAAAATTCAGCCCCTTTAAATTTGGGGCTGACGCTATTATTTTTTGAATAATTGAAAAACAGACATGCCCGCAATCATGGCTAATGTAAAAATGATCCCTTGTGTTAACCCCATCCCCGTTAATAGCAATGCAGGCCCAGGACAAATACCGGCTAATCCCCAGCCAAGTCCAAATAACACACTCCCTATCACTAGAGGCTTATCAATTTTTTGATTGGTCGGGATCTGCATAGGGCATTTTAATACACTAGCTTGACGTTTTTTGGCGAAGGCAAATGCAATTGCACTGATCACCATCGCCACTGCCATAGTGACTAATAAAGAAGGATCCCAATTACCCGTAATATTTAAGAAGCTAAGAATTTTAGCCGGATTTCCCATCCCCGCTAATAATAGCCCCAAGCCAAATAATAAACCTGAGATTAATGCGATAATAACTGGCATAACTTTATCCTCTTAATCCCAATAAATTTATAACCGCTACCGTCGCAAATGCCACTAACATAAAAGTGATAACCGCAACTATCGAACGCCGAGAAAACCTCGCCATACCACAAATTCCGTGACCACTTGTACAGCCACTCCCTAATCGCGTACCAAAGCCGACGAATAAACCGGCGAGGATAAGGATAGGGGTGCTCGTCGTGATCGACACTTCCGGTGAAAAGAAAAAGAGCGTAAATAAAGCAGGAGCCGCCATAATCCCGAGCACAAATGCCACCTTCCAAGCGGTATCCCCTGCAATCGGTTTTAAAACGCCACTTAAAATACCGCTGATACCAGCAATTCTGCCATTAAAAAGAAGTAATAGGGAAACTGCCGCGCCAATTAATAAGCCTCCCATCGCAGCTGACCAAGGGGTAAAATTAGCCCAATCAATAGACATCATTATTTCTCCTGAACCGGACAATAAAGTTGGTAAAGTGTATTCAGTAACGTGAAGAGCTTTTCATCGGCAATCGCATAATAAATTCGTTTACCTTCACGACGTGTCGTCACGAGCCCTTCATGACGCAATACCGTTAGTTGTTGAGAAAGGGTTGGTTGCTGTATGCCCAGCGACGTTTCAAGATCGCTCACACACGCCTCACCTTGCGTTAACTGGCATAACAGAAGTAATCGATCCGGATTACCTAATGTTTTCAGCAATGATGACGTTTGTGTTGCAGCCTGCTTCATCGCCAAAAGCAATTGGTTTGTAGAGTCCTCGCTCATAAATCCTCCCAATAAATACATTATCATAAAATATAATATATATTTTTATATAATGATAGCCAATAATGCTTGTTTCCTCATATCGGCTTATATTATGCTTAGTTATATGAAAACCGTTCGAATCCCCATTTATCTTCAACAAAAAGCCATGCGCATGCTGAGGGCAAAACTGAATTTAGCCCAACAAAAGCTGGAACAAATCTTTCCAGAACCAACACTTAACTATAAGCAGCGAGGAACAACAGCAGGGAGTGCCTACTTAAAAGAGTGGGAAATTCGTTTAAATGCTGTCTTACTGATTGAAAATGGTGATAGCTTCATTAATGAGGTGATCCCTCATGAGTTGGCTCATCTATTAGTGTATCAAGTCTTTGGCCGTAAAGGTATTGCTCCCCATGGCAAAGAGTGGAAGTGGATGATGGAACACGTTTTAGACGTTCCCGCAAAACGTACACATCGCTTTGAAGTCACGTCCGTCAAAAGTCGCACTTTTACCTACCATTGTGCGTGTTCCACAACGCACGAATTAACCATTAGAAGGCATAATAAAATTGTCAGAGGGGAGAATCAGTATTTGTGCCGAAAATGTGGGGAGGTTTTAAAACAGAATGAGTGGGTGAATGCGGCAGATGTTGAATAACACTGCCGCATCAACTCGATGGTGTGTCTTTAGGCGAACTCCGTCATTACCAATTTGGCAATTTCGAAGTAAATAATTAGACCCGTTCCATCAATGAAGGTTGCAATAAACGGCGCAGATACTACTGCGGGGTCAACTTTTAATTTCTTCAATACCATTGGGATAATCGAAGAAACAATTGCACTCCACATGGTGATAGCAACAATAGTTAGACTTACTACAATCGTCACTTCAGCGCCCACACCCAGTATCCATGCCCTAATCAAAGCAGCTGCACCAATAGTCACGGCCACTAAGAAAGAGGTTGATACTTCTTTTTTCAATACCGCGCCCAAATTACGTAGGCTCACTTCCCCTAGCGCCATCGCCCTGACAAGGGTTGAAGTGATTTGCGTTCCACTGTTCCCGCCCGTTCCAATTAATAATGGAATAAAGAAGGCCAGAGAAATCGCAGCTTCTAATTGCTCTTCAAAGGCTTTTAATACTGTACCGGTATAAGCTTCCGCAACAAATAGCATTAATAGCCATACGACACGTTTACGCCATAACGTAATAGGACTGGTTGCTAAATAAGGCTCTTCAAGTGGTGTAGTCGCCCCTTGAAGTTGTGCGTCTAACGTATTCTCATCTTCAATTAATTCAGCAATATCTTGAGGACGTAATACCCCCATCAATTTGCCAAATTGAACAACGGGTATCATATCCAAACCACTATGGTTGATCAGATCATAAACATCATGACGTGATTGATCAGGCGCCACTGAAAAGTAGTTGTGTCTCATAATATCGGATACAAGCAACCCTTCATCCGCCGCTAATAGCGATTTGACTGAAAGAATACCATTTAAATAATTTTCCTGATCAACAACAAATAAATACGTTGGGATCTGCTCACCGTCTAAGTGTTCGATCAAATTCTTTTTCACGCAAGCAACAGAATCCGCAATAGAAACAGGCAAATAAGATTGGCTCATATATGCGCTGACAGTTGCGTCATCAATTTTTGGTTGCTGAGTGTTGTTGTTATTCAGGCGTGCGCCTTTCATTGCGGACTGAGCAATTGCTACAGATCCCGCTTTGTTCTGGGTAGTGAAAGTCATTTTTTTAGTCCCTAGTTACTGTTGTTTACTCAAACAGTACTCACATAGGGGCGAAACCAGATGAGAGAATGCGGTGGCTATCTCTACGTCTCGGTTTTAGCACTATACAACGTATCCAACTTACATTGGAAGTTACATGGGGATATACCTTCGTTCGATATATCCTGTCCTGATCTTGGGCGTCTCTCGACGTCGTCAGATCAGTAACCTGTGTTTGTATAGGAGCCTCGCCTAACGAGATACTGCACTTTTGATGCGACGCGAATTATAACCATAAGATTATTAATTACCACCCCGAAAATAGCGTTAATAACACATGTTGATTATCTTGTTTAGGTTTTGTTTAAGTTGATGTATGACAACAATTCGTCGCGTTACTAAATGTAACCAAGCATGTATTAATATTTTATTCACTGTTCAAAATACGCTGCTTTTGACTTATTTTTTACACGTGAATAAAAAACGTAGTTACCCGATTAATAAATTTATAACGCAATGACAAAAAAGGAAAATTACTTGATTTTATCTAATTTATTTTATCTTTCATCCTAAGGTAAAAGAATAATATTGAATATATTAATTTGCATTATTATAATTTTTTGAATAATCTATACTATATAAAACAAACCCGCCAAACAGGTAAATTATTTTTATTTCTGTCACATCTTATTTAATTTTAATCAACCATCATAAAAAACGTCTTAATAAGAGAATGCACTTAATGCATTATTTAATTCGAAAAAAGTCTCAGCTTATTAGTATTTCAAAATAAAAATACATAATCACATATTAATTTAGTGGTTAATATATTTATTTTTATTTTAAAATACCGCAAGGTTAATTAAAGAGTGAAGTTTTAATTATGGACAGAACCATTGTCGGTATGCTGACAAATCTAACATTTCGAGTGAATGATGAGATAAAAATCGCCGCTATATCAGCGTTAGGAGATTATAAAGCAACTATTGAACACCAAGAAGCTATTGTTCGTATTATCAATCTTTGCCAAGATCCAAATAAAGAGATTGCAGTATCAGCTATCAACACATTAAGTAAATTATCCGTTTATTTTATACCTGAAGGATATACACTTAAATAAACTCGTTTAATGTGTTATATCGATATTCAGTTACCTTTTATTATATAATAACTTACAACCAATTACGTATTTTTGTTTAATAAATAATACATAGGTCACTGTCTCATTACTTAGCCACTATAATGAGACAGTTCATTGATGAGGTCACTTACGCTATTTCTGTATCACCTTGTAATTGGCAGCTACAAGCCAAGACATAACCGGCCGCAATCTCTTCTTCTGTCAATGTCATGGTACTGCTCGTCGTATAATTGCCTGAGAGTACTTTTGTTTTACAGCTACCACAAACACCAGCACGGCAAGCCGCAATGACTGGCTGTTTATTTTGTTCTAAAGCCGACAGCAACGACGTTCCGACAGGAACTTTAAAATCGACCAAACGGTGGCGTATTTTTAATGTCACTACGTCTTCACTTTCAACCGGCTCCGGCTCTAGCGAAAAACGTTCCATAAAGAAATGATCAGCAGGTACACCTAGGCTTTTAGCGAATTGCTGAGCATTCTTCATATAAGGTGTAGGCCCACAAGTCATGACCACTCTAGCGCTAATATCCGGCACCAAGGCAGAAAGTTTCTCAAGGGTTAATCGCCCTTCTGCGACGCCACCATTATCTGGCGTTTCCGCCATAATGCACAGTTGTAATCGAGATGGATATCGCTCAATCAACCGATCCCATTCATCCGCAAAAATGACTTGTTGGCTATCACGCACGTTAAACAAAACTTTGACATCCGCCTGAGGCCGATTAGCCATCAACCAACGCACCATCGACATAATTGGCGTCACACCACAGCCAGCGGCTAACATCAGATATTGGTTACTATTGAGCTCTGCACAGGTAAACTCCCCCTGAGCGTCAGAAAGCCAGAGATAATCACCGGGTTTTACTGCCCCCGTTAACCAGCATGATCCTGTGCCTTGTTCTAAGCGTCTTACCGTAATCGTGATAAAACGGCTTTGCCCAGGTGTCGATGAAATCGTATAAGCTCTCATGATTTCATCGCTGTTTTTAATACTAACAAGTGCATATTGACCGGGTGAATATGTATAAAAGTCGTGATTGATTAAATTAATCGTCCATACATCGGAGGTTTCTTGATGAATAGAATGTATTTGCATTCTATTTGGACATAAACTACTCGGCATTGTCATCCTATCACTCCAATTGGGGGGAAATATCCCCCCTTCACTCTTAATATTAAGCAGGCAGAATTTCAGCTAGATCTTGTTCAACTGTTGTAATGCTACGCATACCAAATTTTTCGTTCAGCACATTTAATAAGTTTTCAGTTAAGAAACCAGGTGCTGTTGGGCCGGTATAAATATTTTTAACGCCCAGCGACAACAGCGTCAGTAAAATAACAATCGCTTTTTGTTCAAACCAAGACAGAATCAAGCTCAATGGTAAATCATTAACGCCACAACCTAATTTTTCGGCTAAGTTCACTGCAAGCATGATTGCTGAATAAGCATCATTACACTGACCCACATCTAGTAGACGAGGCAAGCCTTCCAATGTACCAAAGTCTAATTTATTGAAACGATATTTACCGCATGCCAACGTGAGAATTAAGCAGTCTTCCGGTACACTGCGAGCGAAATCCGTATAATAACTACGCTCACCACGGCTACCATCACAACCCCCTACTAAAAATACGTGACGTAATTTTTTCTGTGAAACTAAATCAATTACGGTATCAGCGGCACTCAATAATGTTTGACGACCAAAACCAACCGTAATTTTGTGTTCAATTTCTGTATATGGGAAGCCATTCATTGATAGAGCTTGATTGATCATTTCAGAAAAATCATCTCCCGTTAAATGTTTCGCTCCAGGCCAACCCACGATACTGCGAGTCCAAATACGATCTTTATACTGACCGACATCAGGGTCGATAATACAGTTTGAAGTCATCAGCACAGGACCCGGAAATTTCGCGAATTCCGTTTGCTGATTTTGCCAACCACTACCATAGTTACCAACAAGGTGTGAATATTTTTTAAGTTCAGGGTAACCGTGAGCAGGTAACATCTCACCGTGAGTATAAATATTAATCCCCGTTCCTTCCGTTTGTTCTAACAACATTTTCAAATCTTTCAGGTCATGGCCTGAAATAAGAATACATTTACCAGCAACAGGGCGAACATTGACCTCTGTTGGCACAGGGTGACCAAACTCCCCTGTTTCACCTGCATCTAGAATTTCCATGACTTTGAAATTCATTTGGCCAATCGCCATCGCGTTATCAAGCAGTTCATTCATATCCGCTGGTAATGTACCGAGCCACGCCATGATTTGATGATATTGACGATAAATCTCATTATCATATTGGCCCAATACATGAGCATGCTCCATATAAGCGGCAGCACCTTTTAGCCCATATAAGCAAAGCATGCGTAAGCCATGAATATCATCACCCACTTGTGCTTTATCAATATCAAGTGCGAACGCTTCGGCTTGTTTTTGCAAGGTCGCAATATCGTTACCATTTAATTGGATATTAATCAGGGGGTGATTAAACACAATGGCACTATTTTTAGCTTGGCATTGCTTGATTAATTTATCACGCAGATAAATCGCTTCACGTGCATAGCCAATAATACGCTCTGAATCAAAGTTAACGTTTGTCAGTGTTGAGAAAAAAGCTCGAGGAGCAAAGCTATCGACATCGTGGTCAATAATTCCCAATTCACGGGCCGTAACTGCACTCGCCGACAGACTTTGTAGTACAGCCACTAATAAATCTTGCAGGTCAGACGTTTCCGCCGTTTTACCGCACATACCCTGCGCGTATGCACAGCCATTGCCAGCTGGAGTTCTAATTGTTTGTTCACATTGCACACAGTACATGTTCATTGCCTCATAAGTTGCATTTTGAATACAACATTAAGATTAAACCTTTTTCGATAATAAGAAAGCGGATTTAAAGCTTATCTGATGCTTTATTGATCTATATTAATGTTTTTAGTAAATGAGAACTATTTGCATCTATCTCACTAATAAAATAAGGAAAATTAGCCTTATGACAGTATCCTTAAGATAAATAGTTTCATTTTTGCTCGAATTAGTACTTGCTAAATTTGATTTGTTAACTTGATAATACCCGCGCTTAATTTGTTAGGTACAAAAAGATTTCACTTAGTTAGTAAATGGCTTAAAGGATTTTTTATGAAGAAAAAGACTATTCTTGCAGTGACTATCTGCACATTATTCGCGGCGGGTGTTACCAATGCTGCTGAGGTTTATAACAAAGATGGCAATAAACTGGATGTTTACGGTCAAATTGATGTTCGCCACTATTTTGCCGATGCAAAAAGCGGGGAAGATGGGGATGATTCACGAGTCCGTTTAGGGTTTAAAGGTGACACGCAAATTACAGACCAGTTAATTGGTTTTGGTCGTTTTGAGTGGGAAACGTCGACCAATAAAGCGGAAACCAGTAATGATAACCAAAATCGTTTAGCGTACGCTGGATTAAAATTTGCAGACTACGGCTCACTTGATTACGGTCGTAATTATGGTGTGATTTATGATACCAATGCTTGGACAGACGTATTGCCACTTTGGGGTGCTGATACCATGGATCAAGAAGATACCTTCATGATGGGCCGTAACCGCAATTTACTAACTTATCGTAATAACAATGGTTTTGGTTATATTGATGGTTTAAGCTTCGCTCTACAGTACCAAGGTAAAAATGGCGATCAAAATAAATCAACCGGCTCAAGCGCATTAGATAACAATGGTGATGGCTACGGTTTTTCTACCGCTTATGAATTAGGTTGGGGTCTCTCAATTGGTGGCGGTTATTCAAATTCATCGCGTACGCCAAGCCAGAATAATATTAAAACGGGAGCAACAGGAAAACGCGCCGAAGCTTGGAACCTTGGCAGTAAATTAGAACTTGATGAGTTATATTTAGCCGCGATGTATGGGCAAACACTCAACACAACCCGATTTGGCGATGATGACGCTGAGGCGATTGCCAACAAAACAGAAAATCTTGAACTAGTTGCATTGTATTCGTTCGATTTTGGCCTGACACCCTCCATTGGCTATAACCAATCTAAAGGTAAAAACCTAGGTAATTATGGCAATAAAGACTTAGTGAAGTATATTGCAGTTGGTGCATCCTACGATTTCAACAAGAATATGGCCGCTGTCATTGATTACAAAATCAATTTATTAAAAGATAACCAATTCACCGATGACTATGGTATCAATACAGACAATGTGCTTGGCTTAGGTTTAATTTACCAATTTTAAATCTATTTAAGTAATTCACCCCCATTATGGTTTTCATAGTGGGGTGAATTCCATCATACGCAATTATCCCCAAACGTCCTGTCATTCCCCGACTTAAATATTAACTTACCGATTATTTTATTAACAAATCTAATAAACTTTAGCGCATATCCCTTATTATTTACTTAAACTAGCTTACTTTATACAGATATTATAAATGATTACACATTTATGACTTATTAATTTCACTTTAATTAAATAACGTCATATTCCAATAATTAAAAAAAGTAAAGTCTTACGTTTTATTTGCTTTGTTTATTAAATAAAATACCTGACAATAAAATTGTGGTATGGTTTGACATACTGCTTGTCATACTAAAATTACAATAAGTTGCTATACATCACTAATAGAGAGTCATAAAAAGATGTCTGAACAAAGTTCAATGAGTCAATCCGCAATGAAATATCGTTTCGGAATACTCAGACGATTAAAAGAATCTAATAAGACCCCATTTGGCATATTGCTTTTATCCGCGGTCATTGGTGCATTTGTTGGCTTGGTGGGAACCTTATTTGAACTAGGCACAACATGGGTGAGCAACTATCGAAGCAGTTCTGTTAATGAACTTATTACCGACAAATGGCTACTTATTCCTGCTATGTTTGCAGTATCTGCAATATTAGCGATGATAGGCTATTATCTCGTCAAGAAAATCTCACCAGAGTCAGGGGGATCAGGGATACCTGAAATTGAAGGCGCATTACAAGACCTACGCCCTGTACGATGGTGGCGCGTTATCCCCGTTAAATTTTTTGGTGGATTAGGTGCATTAGGCTCTGGAATGGTGCTAGGCCGCGAAGGCCCAACAGTACAGCTCGGCGCCAATATCAGCCAAATGTTTTATGATATTTTTCGTATTAAAGATAATGAATCACGTCATACGTTATTAGCTGCGGGTGCAGCAGCGGGGCTATCAACGGCGTTCAATGCCCCACTGGCAGGTATCTTATTTATTATTGAAGAGATGCGTCCACAGTTTAAATATAGCTTAATATCCATAAAAGCGGTGTTTATTGGTTCAATTACCTCTACCATTGTCTACCAATTAATCAGTGGTCAAGCCGCCATCTTAAATATTGGACAATTTTCATCTGCCCCCTTAAATACATTATGGCTTTATTTAATTTTAGGAATGCTATTTGGGGTGATTGGTATTTGCTTTAACCGCTTTTTGCTTTATCTACAAACGAAATTCCTCGCATTTTATCAAAATAAAGTTTCTCGTTTTGTATTAATGGGAGGCCTAATCGGTGGATGCTGTGGTGCTATTGGTGTTTATACTCCTGAAGTTGTTGGAGGCGGTTTTTCTATGATCCACCAAATGGTAGCAGGAAGTTTTACTGTATCGGTCTTAATACTGTTTTTTGCCCTACGCTTCCTCACATCCACTATCAGCTTTAGCTCTGGTGCCCCCGGTGGTATTTTCTCTCCACTACTCGCTTTAGGTACGCTTTTCGGTGGCATTTACGGTTACTGCGTGTTAGAGCTTTTTCCGGATTACCACATTGAAGTGGGCACTTTTGCTATTGCGGGTATGGGCGCTTTATTTGCCGCGACAGTCAGAGCGCCGCTAACGGGGTTAGTGTTAGTACTCGAAATGACCAGTAACTACCAACTTATTTTACCTATGATTATTACCTGTCTAGGCGCGACCATGGTAGCGCAATTTTTAGGTGGTAGACCACTTTACTCGGTTTTATTAGAAAGAACATTGCAAAGAAGTGCGCAAGAAAAATCAGCAGAGCAAACCAAAGCGGCGAGCTAAGCTTAATCAACCAGCGGGATGTTTTACGCATCCCGCAATTGTCTTAACCTAATCAAACACTACCGCTTTTTGGCAATTAATGTCGCAAAATTAAGTTTTATACGGTTACCTTGCGCATCCGTTCTATGCAGATGACCAGGATTTTCATTATATTTTAAAATCTCCCAGTCTTTGTAATATTCATGCAACTCCCCTGCTTTGAGAAAGCATTTGAATGGGATCAAATCTAAAGGAGCATCTGGCGTTTCAGCAGCACATACGATCACATTAATACCACCCGGTAATGTGTGTGCTTGCATGTTAGCAATAACATCCGCAATACGTTCACGCTGCAAAAACATTAATACAACGGTAGAGATGATTAAATCATAATCGTCTTTGATTTGATGGCTATTAATATCATAAATCGCAGTTTTAATATTCTCTATACCAGCTTGTTTTTTGACAAATTCAATGGCCTGAATATGTTGTGGGTTAATATCTACCGCTGTCACGTCATAACCTTGCAATGCAAGATAGAAGCTATTGCGTCCACGTCCTGATCCTAAATCTAACGTTTTACATGGCTGAGACAGGTTATTTTCACACAAAAATCTCACTTCCGAATGTGGGATAGTTAAGCCATATTCTTTATAGAATTTGATATCGGGATGACATAAAAAGGAGAGTTGGCACTGCATATCATCGCTGCAATCCGAAATTCGATGCCAAACTTGAGGCTCAATAATCGGTGGTTGGTTATTAATATCAAATGTAAATTTTTGCTCGCTACCGTCTTCTGAAAAAATAACAAAATCGAGTGATCCTTTTAGTACTCGAAGTTGTGCATAGGTATCTTCTTTCGTGTTATGGCGCTCTTGAAACATCAGAGGAAGAGAGGCTTTATCCCACACAGGCATAGTCTTATAACAAACTAACTCGCTCATATCATCACCTTTAAGTTGCATATTAAATACATCTTATAACTTTATTAATCGACCTGCAAAGGTTTCATAAGATGATGTTTGGTAGCTTGATCAGAATCAACCTTCTGGAAAACCAGAAGGTTGATAGCGGAAGATTAATAACCCAGTTGTTTTGCTGATAAACCTAAAAACTCAAAAGGCTCACTCTCTACATACTCATTGGTCGCATCGCCAGAAAAAATATGACTCTGCTCAGCACCGAGGGTCAGTTTTTTCACCTTGCCCGTTTCAGCAGAGAAATCAATCTTCTTAAGGTTAGTCCAAAAGATATTTGGGGTTAGAGCGGATTCGAAGAAATAGAGTTGACGTTTATGATCAACTAGAGTCCGCCAACGAGTCGAGGAAATTTCAGGTGAGTTTTCTGTGGTTAATCCATAAGGAACAGACACATTACGAATAACGCCGAACACACTGGCAACAGCTTTATTTGGTGTTGTCTGTTGTGGGATAGCATTAATATAAAATTGTGCACGTGCAAACCGATCCGCTGAGCGGTTTGTGCCCGGCAACATAACCGTACCACCTATTCCTTGCCAATATTCTTGCATAGCTAATTGCTTTTCATAAATAGGTGAATTTGTCATGACTTGATATTGGCGACTGTGGTGAATAACTTGCTTACCATTAATGTATTCAACAATCGCACTATCACCACTCGCATCTGACAATGATAAATGCAAAGTGGCTAAGCGGTCTTGCCCGGGTACGTTATCGGTCATAACCAATAACGGTGTTTTCTCTAATGCTTCTACCGCTTCAGCCACCGTCGCAAAGTTATCAAGCATATATTGGGCCCATAATGAGATAGAGAGCGCTGGCTGCTTATCATTCGCTGGCGGGTATTGTGATTCTGCAAGCCATAATAAATTAGCCACTAAACCTTTTTCATTCACCCCATCGGTCGTTGAAATATCATAGCCTGATGCAATCACACTACCGTATTTTGACGTCCATTTTAGGGAGTTAGGCCCAGCGATACCCTCTCTCTTCATTCCTCGCGGAAATATCCATAAATTAGTCCCAATATCATATTTCCAGTCCATCGTCCTCGCTGTCATGGTTTGCTGATCTTCACCTAAATACACGACGCGCGTACATGCTTGAGTGACAACTGAGGGAACATAAACTGCGGCCGCGGTGAGTAGTGCAACCATGCTTTTCTTAACAAACGACATCTGACCTCCTAGAAACAAAGAGTTACCGCCAATAGACTTTACACATCGTCAAACAGTGATGGACTGAATAAATAAAATGTATCAACTTGGCTCAATTAACATGTTCATATTCATCATAAAATTGAAAATATAATTTGATGATAAAAGTATAGAAGAATTATGAGCTATGCGCAGGACGAATCAACCTTTTGAAACATTCAATAACAATTAAAGGCTATTTAGCTTCAAAAAATACATTCATTAATGTGAGGATATATTCGACTTTGTCTATTAAACCGTCATATTTGGCAGGGAAATAACATGATGAAGCAATATCCCATCATTTTAAGATGGGATATTGCGTCACTGATTATTGATTCGTGCCAGCGAATAGAGAGCGTAAAAAGGCCGCTTTTTTCTGGCTATCTGGCATCGCCAAAATGTGATCGTAAAAACTCATTGTAATACGGCAAGTGACGGCCGGTTGCTGCTTAGCTTTTTCTAAATCCCCTAGTAATGAGGTTTTCTTACCATATTTTGCAGTTAATTTAGCCTGAATATTCGTCAGAATTGTGTTTTTTTCTTCATTCGACAATGTCGGCTGTTTAACGCCAGCTTCACTGGAAATCAGTAATTCATTGGTTGCCTCTAATTGTTTAAGGAGGACCGAATGACTTTTTTGTGGTGGCATAATCGCCGCTGAATCACGCAAATATGGGAACAGTGAATAGAAACAGGTTTTTCCTGACGGGTCTGCTTCCAACAGCACATTTAAATAATCGTTCACTTTGCTGGTAAAATTAATGATGGATTCATCCGAAGCATAAGGGATACGTTCAGTCACGAGCTTCATGACACTACCCACTATCTGATCAAACATATGTCGGCTCAGTAGTTCATTAGAAGGATCGTAATCACGAACAATATTTTCTATGGCTTGATAAACATCAGGATTGATTTTTTTTATCGTTTTAATAACCGGCATATCTTTTTCGATATCAGATAATGCCTCTATCTGAGCAACGCTTAATGGTGCCTCTAAAGAGCTTGATTGAACTTCAGCCTCTGCTTGTGTTGATAATGTATTGTTATCTTTGCCCAACCAATAAAAACCGAGTGCAAACGCGATAAAAATAACAACAACAATCAGTGCTGTTTTACGTGAATTATTTGTCTCCAAGAGCCTATACCTTTATAACAATGCCTGACTAATAAATCGCCTCAACTGACTTATCCTAAATAAGCACTTACGATCAAGCCATTTGATTTTTAATGTATTCTACCCTGTTACAAAGTCATTAAGCTATAGGAAAAAGGGAAATTAAAAATCCAAATATATTGCCCCCAATGCGCGGGTCGCATTGAGGGCATTTTAGGCTAAAGAATCATTACTTCTCTTGCACGCCTTCAACTGAAATTAACAACTCAACTTCTTGAGATTTAGGACCTAAGTCTGATTTGATGTTAAAATCTTTCAGTTTAATATTCCCTTGTGCTTCAAAACCAGCACGGTATCCACCCCAAGGGTCTTTACCTTCACCCATCAATTTAGCATCTAAAGTGATAGGTTTAGTGACACCATTGAGTGTGAAATCACCTGTAATTTTGTAATTTTCACCCTCTTTTTTCACGTCAGTAGAGACAAATTTCGCTTCTGGGTACTTCGCCGCATTCAAGAAATCGCCACTACGTAGGTGCTTATCACGTTCAGCATGGTTAGTATCGATGCTACCCGTTTTAATTGTCACCTCGACTTTGTCTTTTGCAGGATCTTTTGCATCGTAGGTAAAGCTACCATCAAAGTCTTTAAAGCTGCCATAAACCCAGCTATAACCCAAATGTTGGATACGGAATTCGATAAATGCGTGTTGACCTTGCTTATCAAATTTATAGGTTTCAGCTAATGCAGAACCTGCTGTTAAAAATAATGCTCCAGTTGCCAGACCAAGAACCGTTTTCTTAAACATATCTTTCTCCACGTTTATTTATCGGGATTAAAACCCAACATTCTTTTTAAAGTAATATCACCATCAAAGAAGTGATGTTTAAATGCTGCAAAGGCATGTAAAAGTGATAGCAAAACAACTGCCCAAGCAAGATAAAGATGAATATCCCCTGCTGTATCTGCTTGTGTTGCTGCACCAGTAAATAAAGCGGGTACTTCAAACCAACCAAAAACACTGATGGGTTGGCCATCAGCAGTTGAGATTAAATAACCACTGATCAAAATACTAAATAAAATCACATAAATTAATATTTGTGCGATCGCTGAACTTATTTTGGTTAAACGACTATAACTCTCAAGCGGTTTAGGTGACGGAGAAATAAACCGCCAAATCACACGAAATGCCATAACAATAAATAATAAAATACCTATACTTTTATGAATTTCGGGTGCTTGATGATACCAACTATCATAGTAACCAAGGGTCACCATCCATAAACCCAGTGCGAACATTCCATATACAACAATCGCAACTAACCAATGTATGAGCAGTGATATATGCCCATAACGAGTGGCACTATTTTTCCATTGCATGATAAATAGCCTTATAAATTAAAAGGTAATCATTTGTTTTAATAACCTGCCGTAATCATAAGGGGATTTTTAAATTATTCCTATCCCTAACTTAAACAAATATTTTGTTGAACATATTCAAATACTATCAACATTATCGTTTTTTCAATAAATTTCAATTTGTCTAGTGCCAATCATTTAATGTAAATAAAATTATCTTCAGTTTATGTAAATAAAAGAAACCATTTATTTTTATTACTCTTATTGCAACTATAATTTTCGTTATAACTTATATAAAAAAAATATAACCTAATTTTGTATTCTGTCTAATAAATCGTTGTCATTGTCCATAAAACACTTAAATTAAATGTGCTTGTTAGCCACTATCTTCCCTCTCATTATTCTACCGATATAGGGTGGTCATACTATGTACAAACTTTGGATTGCTAATAAAAATTACTCTTCGTGGTCACTACGCCCTTGGGTTTTGCTCAAAACGCTCGGTATCCCTTTCGATGAAAACCTCTGTTATTTTGAAACTGGTAGAGGGAAAAGTAGCCACGATAAGTTTAAAAATTTCTCGCCCACTGGTCTTGTTCCTTGCTTAGTCGATGGGAAGCAAACGATCTGGGATTCGCTGGCGATTTGTGAGTATCTCTATGAAGCGTTCCCTCAAGTATGGCCTGCTGATAAACAAGCACGTGCATGGGCTCGCTGCGCTAGTGCAGAAATGCACTCTGGATTCACGGCGCTTCGCCAAACATGCCCGATGAATCTGACTCACCAAGCTCCATTAGAAAAACTTTCTCGAGAATTACAAGCCGACCTTAATCGGCTTCAACAGTTATGGCAAGAAGGCTTTACGACCTTTGGTGGACCATGGCTAGCAGGGAATCAATTTACGGCGGTGGATGCTTTTTACGCCCCTGTCGCCTTTAGGATCCGTAGTTATCAACTCCCTATGAGTAATGCCGCTCAACAATGGGTTGACCGCATGCTAGCGTTACCGGCAATGCAGGAATGGTATCGAGCAGGGCTTGAAGAGCCAAGCGTTGAACATATCTAATACGATTGGGCTGTTTGCAGCCCAACTTAACCGATTGTTTATAAAAAAATCATCTGTACGAGCATCAAAACTAATTTTTGTTCAATATGGCTAAATCGCCCGCAAATATCGGTTGTAACACCATCAATTACAGGTTTTCATCCCATGGATCTGCTGTCATGACATCGCCATTCGGCGTATGAAGCGTGACTTTTTCGTTTTTAAACCATTCTGCCAAAGAGAAACCACCTTTTGGTGTCTCAACATGTATATCAATGCGGCATAAAGGCGTATTCGCTTTAATGGCAAACTCCGCAAAGTCTTCTTTTTTGTGGCGTGTAGGGCAACGGATCAAAACATCCAAATCACAATCTGCGAGCATACTTTGAATATCGGTCACTAATGTATAGGCACAGCTCCCTGTCACCGCCCATTTCCATGGCCAATTATGCTGTGAAAGTAATAATAATACTTGTACTGGCGGTAATGCGATAAACATAGAGCGCTGTAATTCTCGTGAGTTAGAAACGAGAGACTCTACATTCATAATATGAGTAATTGCTGACTTATCTATTTGAGTAATAACACGCTGTCCCGGTTTGATCCCTCGAATACCCACTGAAAGTTTATTTTCATCCGTTGCTTCTCGGCGCACGACCAATGGCAATTGCTTATTCCATTGAGAAATAACCCATTCCGGCAGTGATTCCACGGGTAAATCATCAAGGCTGCTGATCCAGACAAAATCATGGGGATTCACTTGCATTACAGATTCCTTATTTTAATTCTAATGACATGCTCTTAGATTATTATGCAATTTTTAGATGGCAAAAAATACCGTTAGATGGAATTTGGCATTTTGTGTCTATTTTCATTCTAATTGATTGAGTACAGACCTTTGGCTGATATTTATGATAGTATAAATTTACTTTAATAAATAATAACTTACACCGCAATTTGTGAGCATCTTTTTATGAGGAAAATACCAGCGATTAATGACGGTCTTATGTTTAGTGGCTGTATGCTATTAAGTGCAGCAGTTGCTTTCGCCATTATGGATGTGCAAGCTTCTATGTGGGCCGCTTTCTCAACACTATATGCCTTTAACCTTTTTAACGCCGCTAAAGAGTATAAAAACTATTTCTATACGGCTTTTTGGTTAGCCATGATCATGCTCGCCATTTTTATTGGGGATACCTTACGGTTAGGCACCAGCTTTTATGTTTACCTAGCTATTTTCTCTTTTATTTATTATCAACTCTATGGAACCGATCCCGTTATGGATTTGACGATGAAATTTATGATTATCATGTCAACCATTGGAACGGTTCTACCGGATATATCAAAGAGCCTTGCACTGGGTTTTTTAATTGGGAGCAGCGTCACCCTAATGACCTGTTACCTGCTAAGTAAGAAGATGCATCGCCATATTATCCTTACTGGTAGCCTCGTCGAACAAAATTTATTTACGCTACGCAAATACATTATTCCTCGGTCGATGACTTATGCTATTGGTTTATCACTTTCGTTAGCGATCCCTCGGATGTTGGAGCTCGGCCATTTTTATTGGACGCTACTGACATTTGTGTTTGTTCTACATCCAAAATCACAAAGTATTATTCATATAACGCTACAACGTGTTGCGGGTAGTTTGCTCTCGGTTATTTTACTTTATTTTTTATTCAATACCCCTTTGATGCCTTATATTGGTCTTACCGCTATTGTGGTTTTTGCCTTTTTAATGCCGATGAGTTTCCATCATGGTTATACTTTTATGACCTTTATCGTGACAAGTTTGATCCTTTCCGTGCTTGAACAGGTCATCTATTGGCGACACCCTGCCTATGTACTGCTATTTGATAGGGTATTGGAAACGGCATTAGGTGGCGTTATTGCCATTATCACAAGTATCATCTTAAAACTGTTTAGGGATGCCAAATAACAACCTGTCTAGCTAAGATGCCCTGAGTGTTCAGGGCGTTTCCATTATTTCCCCCGAAAACTGCGCGTAATGTTCAGTAAATGGTTAAGGGAATACCACTATACTTCTCCACATTGAGATATACTCAAATAGAGCGATGTAGGAAATCTGATCCAATTGCAGCTATAAAATTTAACTATAGCTTAATGTTATTAATAACTTGCGGGGAAAATGATGAAAATATCGATTATTGGAGCGACGGGTTTCGTCGGCAAGGTTCTCGTGAATGAAGCCTTATTTCGCCAACATCAAGTGACAGCCATTTCTCGCCATAGTAACCAACTACAGCAACATGCTCATTTAGTCACCGCTTCAGGGGATGTTACTGATATTGCTTGGCTAACAGCACGCCTTAAAGGGCAGGATATTGTAATCAGTGCTTTTAATGGCGGTTGGCAAAACCCAAACCTATATCAAGATACAGTGACAGGCAATCAGGCTATTTTACAGGCCGTCAAACAGTCTGGCGTTAAACGCTTTATTGTCGTAGGGGGTGCTGGGAGTCTTGAAATCGCTCCTGGATTAGAATTAATCGATTCCCCTGACTTCCCTGCTGAAATCAAACCGGGAGCGCAAGCGGTCAGAGAGTTCAAACAACAACTGCAAAACACCCCCGAGCTAGATTGGACATTTGTCTCTCCTGCCGCGGTGTTAGAATCAGGTGAGCGCACACAAACATTTCGGCTTGCAGGCAACCAATTATTGATGAACGGTAACGTTCCTGCCAAAATTTCAGTTGAAGATCTTGCGGTTGCCATTCTTGATGAAGCAGAAAAGCCGCAATTTATTCGCAAACAATTTACAGCTGCTTATTAAAAAGCAGGGTTTGCTCCTGACTCACATCACGAGGAGCAAACCTAAACTTATTTGGTTATAAGCCAAATTTCTTTTTCAGCTTATCCAGTAACTGTTGCTGAAAATGTTCAAACTCCGCTCTTGGTTGCTGTAACCTAATAAAATCCAATAAGGGGTCAGCCACTTCGGTACGTACACCGCTCATCTCTTCTATAACAGCAAGTCCACAGAAAGGCACATACGCCTCTGAATATCCACCTTCATGAACGATAACTAACTTACCGTCACACAAGCTATCCGCGGCATTCATCACAAGACGAGTCATGTCACGAAAACTCTCACTATGCAGTTGCATTCTGGCTAATGGGTCCATAGCATTCGCATCATAACCACTCGCCACAATAATCAATTCAGGCTTAAAACGTGCCAATGCAGGGATCACTATCTGCTCCATCGCATAGATGTAACTGTTGTGCCCTGCTCCCGCGAGTAGCGGAATATTTATGTTATACCCTGTACCATCTCCACCACCAATATCATCTTCCCCACTGTACCCAGGAGGAAAACAACCATCTTGGTGTATTGAAATGGTTAAAACATCTGAGCGATCCCAAAAAATATGTTGAGTTCCATTGCCATGGTGAACATCCCAATCAATGACAGCGATACGCTCAATATTAAATAGTGTCTTAGCGCGTTCGATCGCTAATGGGATATTCGCAAGGAAACAAAATCCCATCGATTCATCCGGTAAACAGTGGTGACCCGGCGGGCGTGAAAGACTATAAGCATTGTCCAATTCGCCTTTGAGTACTGCCTCTACAGCAGCACAAGCCAATCCTACAGATAATTTAGCAATCTCATAGCTTCCAGGGCCTAATGGTGCTTCTTTGCCCAACAGCCCTCCCCCATTATCACTCACTTGTTTAAAACGGGTTAAATATTCTTGAGGATGTATTTTAAGTAATGTCTCTTCAGTTGCAGGCTCAGCGGAAGATAAAATCAGAGAGCGGCTTAAACCAGAAACATCCATTAGGCTTTTCAGCCGCCTTTTCGTTTCCGGTGATTCCGCATGTGAAGCTCCAGCGGGAGGCTGTACCCAGCCGCCAACGGGTAACGTTGTGGCATGTAAGCCAGTACTATGCCAAAAACAATGTTCATCGAAGAAAAAACCTGTTTTACGCTTCATTGACACCTCACTCATCATGTTTTTTGTTTACACAAAATTAACACAATGGAAACATACGAACAGATTAATATATTAATAATGTGACTGATATTACAATTCAATTTTTCACATTTATACTGTTTATTATTGGCAATAATGGCCTCGTAAACTTATTAATATCGTAATAAACAAAAAAGCCGGTAATAAATTACCGGCAAACAATAGATAACAGATTTTGGTTTGGTTTTGGTACGTACTCTACAACCTCGGCTGTTTCTCACTAATTCAAGAAACAACCGTCTGTGAGTATTAATAACTACTTTTCATCACGATGTTTAGCGGCATACGTTTCACTATTGATCCAACTATGGTCTTTTTCCCACGTAAAGAGCCACTTACGTGTCGGGCCAGCCATTACATTTAAGTAATAGTTATCGTAACCCGCCATTGTTGCCATTGGATGGTAGCCTTTAGGCACCATGACGACGTCCTTATTATATACCGCCATGCACTCGTCTAATTCACGGTCATCCGTGTAAACACGCTGCATACAAAAACCCTGAGATGGATTCAGACGGTGGTAATAGGTTTCTTCCAAATAAGTTTCTGCGGGTTCATTATCGGTATCATGCTTGTGACTTGGGTAAGAGCTTGTGCACCCTTCATCAGTAAAGACTTCAACCACCAGTAAGCTATCTGCTGATTTATTATCAGGTAGAATGTTATGAACATAACGCTTGTTATTACCATGGCCACGCTGCTCAGCATCAATGTCTTCTGGCCCTATCAAGCGTGTCGGATACGTGCCTTTACCTTTTGCTTGGCATACTGCTAGCTCTAGCGCCGTTTCTGCTTTCACCTCAACCGCTTCTTGTGCTGTCACATAAACTGCATACGGTTTTTTGCGCTCAAAAGGATCCATACGGTCGCCGATATTTTCGAATGTTTGCCCCGGCGTTTTCACCGTTGCTTTACCTGCAACCAACACTAGACAAACTTCATTCTCAGATGCCGGCAAGGAAATAGATTCACCTTGTTTGAGTTCATACACATCAAAGTGCACATATCCCCAGTTGGCGATTTCAGGCGTAATATGCTGAGTACGCTTATGCGCATCTGGAGAATGATACTTTGATAATAATTTAGACATATCGCTTACCTCGGCCTCTAAAAAATACTTTAAGCTGTGGAAGCTCAGTTACCCGAATCATCGATATCACTCGACTCATCGGGCTAACTTCACTCTTCAATTATTAGCAACTCAAATAATTGAGATTTGCTATCCATGGTCATTTAGATAAGACCTGCATCTTTCGCGAATTTATGCAGATTCTTATAGCCCATTGTCGCATAAGTCAGCGGATGAGCGATGGCAGGATCTTGCTCCGCTTCAACCACTAACCAGCCATTTTCATACTGGCTATTTTTCAATACTTTAAATACCGCTGGATAATCAACACAACCATCACCAGGAACCGTAAAGACACCCGCTAAAACAGCATTTAAGAAGCTGGTTTTACGGTTTTTCACGTCTTTTAGCACATCAGGGCGAATATCTTTACAGTGAACGTGGTTGATGCGTTTAGCCCAACGTTTCGCAACCTCGACAGGATCTGCTCCGGCAAACGTTAAGTGGCCTGTATCAAGCAGTAAACCAACTTCATCACCGGTGTGTTTCATCAGGTTATCAACATCTTCCGCTGATTCGATCACGGTTCCCATATGATGGTGATACGCGATTTGTACGCCTTGAGATAAGGTATATTTAGCGAATTCGGTTAATTTTTTACCGTATTCTTCCCATTTATCCGCAGGGAACAAAGGACGCATATGGACAGGTTTGTCTTGGTCGCCATGAATACAGTGAGTGACTTCCGCGAACACCATCACTTTTGCACCCAAATCGCGTAATAACGCTAAGTGGCCTTGCACTGCTTCAATTTCTTCTTCTACGCTGCGAGTCAGTAGTTCGCCTGAATACCAACCTGAAACTAATTTAAGATCATGCTTTTCTAAAATTGGCCCTAAAATTTCGGCTTTACGTGGAAATTTATTGCCTAATTCAAAACCGGCAAACCCCGCCTGACGACCTTCAGTTAAACATGTTTCTAAAGGCGTTTCTGCGCCCAATGTTGGTAAATCATCATTGGTCCATGTCAAAGGGTTAATTCCGAGTTGGATTGCCATGATGAAGCTCCTGTGTATAGGTAAGAGTAAAATTATTTACGCTGACGCCATAAGGCGATCAGGTTGTGATAATTAGATTTAATGGTCTGCACTAACGCGTCATCATCCAGTTCACCTTTCATCCATGCGAGAGAAGGTTTACCAAATAAGGTGCGACCTACTGCAAACCCTTTTACAATCGATTTCCCAGCAGCAGCATTGAAACCCGCTTCTAGCTCTGATTGTGGCGCATCAAGACCCAGTAACACGACACCACGGCAGTAAGGGTCTCGCTCTTGGATCAATCTATCCACTTCATCCCAATTCTCGGCTTTCAATGGCGGCAGTTTCCACCAATCTGGCTTGATACCAAGGTTATAGAAGCGTTTGATGGCTCTGAGGTATAGTTCGTCATTACGTTCCATATCAGCCGGTAGAATAACTTCAAGCAGTAGTTCATGGCCGGATTGGCAACAAGCGCTATAGACCTCTTGTACCGTTTTTTCCTGCTCAAGGCGTAGTGGATGGTTATCTTCTGGGTGGAAGAAAACTAAGCACTTCACAATATGCTCTTTTGGCCAACTGACTAGCTGTGAGCCAATATTACCGTGCTCTAAACACAGTGGTCTTGAAGCCGGTAGTTCAATTGGACGCCCAATCCACCAACCACGTCCCGTCACATCATTTAGCACGTCTTGACCAAATGTACTGTCACACAGTAGCCCCGCTTTACCTTGTAAGTTTGCTTCCTCCGCGACTTCACGGCTGGCACGGAAAATCAATTTTTTCAGATAAGGAATACATGAAACATCAGCTCCCGCCGCGCGAGCCATATCAACGAACTGAATTCGATGATCAAAAGCCATGACACACAGCTCTTCCCACTGTGTTGCACGAGTCGTAACACGATGTAAGTGATTTAACATCGGATCTAAGTCAGGGCGCGGTACAACCGCCGCACGCTCAAGATAGTTATCTAACTCAAGCTGACTTGGCATCGCTGGTGCACAGCCATGACGAGAAACCACCAGCGCGCCACACGCATTGGCATAAGTACAAGCTTTTTCCCAACCTTCTCCATTGAGATAACCGCGAAGTAAGCCCGACATAAAGGCGTCACCTGCTCCCAATACATTCAGGACTTCAACCCGTACCCCTTTGACAGTAATACCTTCATCCAAGGTGTCTGGGATTGCATCAGTAAATACTGAGCATCCAAGTGCACCTCGTTTACACACCAGTTCAGCGCCGGTCAATTGACGAATATTTTTTAGTGCTTGAATGGTGTCGGTAGAGCCACCTGCAATATGGAACTCTTCTTCTGTTCCGACAATCAGATCAAATAACGATAAAACCTCTTGCAGTTGTTCTGTCACTTTGTCCGATTCAATAAAGCGGGTTTCACCATCCCCTAATGAAGTGAGTCCCCAAAGTACTGGACGGTAATCGATATCAATCGCCGTTTTCACCCCGTTGCGTTTCGCGTATTCTAGGGCTTTTAACACTGCTGCTCGGGTTTTAGGGTGTGATAAATGGGTGCCTGTAATCGCCAGACAACGTGCCGATGCAATGTACTCTTCACTAAAGTCATCTGGCGTGATAGCCATATCTGCACAGTTTTCACGGTAGAAGATCAGAGGGAAAGTATCTTCATCTTTGATCCCCAAGATCACTAACCCAGTTAATCGCTCTTTATCCGTAATTAGATGGCTAGTATCACAACCTACCCGCTGTAATTCTTCACGGATAAAACGTCCCATGTGCTCATCACCAACACGCGCCAACATTGATGACTTCAAGCCTTGTACTGCTGTTCCGTACGCAACGTTCCCTGAAGATCCTCCGAGATACTTAGCAAAGCTACTCATATCTTCTAAGCGTGCACCTATCTGCTGTCCGTAAAGGTCAACGGCGATACGGCCCATGCAGATAACATCTAACTTCTTCTGCTTATCCATTAATTACCCCTTGAACAGAATTAATTGATTTCAGTGACTTTAACCCAACGCTGTTCTTCATAAGAACGTGCGATAGCATCGAGAATACGCGACACTTTCCAGCCCTCTTCAAAATCAGGCCACATATTTTCACCGGTCGCGACACCATCAATTAAATCGCGGACTTCAACTGTTTTTTGGTCATTAAACCCAATACCATGCCCTGCGCCATTACAGAAAGGTGCATAGTCAGGATGCTCTGGACCAACTAAAATTGTTTTAAAACCTTGGCGATTGGAAGGCTCATCATGGCGGTATAGTTTTAGCTCAGCCATTCTCTCTTGGGTGAAGGATAAAGTCCCTTTAGTACCCGTAACCACATAGGTTAACCCCATTTTACGCCCTGCCGCGATCCGTGAAGTTTCGATAACACCCATCGCTCCACTCGCAAAACGTACCATGGCATGGGCCTGATCTTCGTTTTCTACATCGACCATCACTGACGAGCCGGCCTTTTCTGGACGCTGCTTGATGACAATTTCCATATCACCGCATACCGTTTCAATATCACCGACTAAGAATTGCGCCATGTTGACAATATGGGCTGACAAATCACCTAGAGCACCTAAACCGGCTTTTTCTTTAAAGCAGTGCCAATGGATTGGTGCATTAGGATCTGCCATATAATCTTCATTATGAGTGCCGTAGAAATGAATAACTTCTCCAATCTCACCATTAGCGATGATCTCTTTTGCCAATTGTGCCGTTGGGTTTTTCATGTAATTAAAACCCACTAAGGTTTTCACACCAGCTTTCTCAGCGGCAGCCACCATCTCTTTCGCATCGTCAGAGTTGAGGGCTAATGGTTTTTCGCAATAAACATGTTTGCCATGCTTAATTGCTTCCATCGCCATCTCTTTGTGCAAAAAGTTTGGTGAACAAATATCGACCACATCAATGTTTGGGTCCGCAACTAATTTTCGCCAATCATCCGTTGAGCGATTAAAGCCCAACTCTTTAGCACGTGCTTCGGCTAATTCAGGCGTGACTTCCGCGATCATTTCGCGAACCAATTTGCCTTTTAATGGGAAAACAGTCGGCGCTTGCGCATAAGCTATTGCGTGAGCACGACCAATATAGCCAGTACCAATCAGACCAATGCGGATTTCTTTCATTCTGTATTCTCCCTTCGTGCAACTCATCATGTGTAGCGCAAGCTAGCCCGATGTCTGTGCCTGATGTTTTTATTTGATACTGACTTTATACGGAATATTTATTTCATTTTCAACAAAACGAGAAATATTAATTTCATTATGTGATCTAGCCTTAATTTTTTGTGTAATTAGTTAATATATAAAGAAATAAAAATAATATTCTTTATATCTGATCTCACGAATGAAATAAAAAAGGATTAAAAATGAAATGAAAATTTCAAAAAATCATTATAAATACTATTGTGAGCGCTTATAGAGCTGTTTAATAACAGGATGTTGGGAAGGGTAAATCACTTTAGATTGCGCTAAAAAGAGTTCTGCTGTAGCAATAGCATCAGAGAGCGCATTGTGGGCATCATAATCGGGTAGCTGATAACGGCTTCTTAAGGCTGACAGACTAAAGTCATTACGATTAATATTCTTATGGCTTAGTAACGTTTTTTCAATGTTAAGCGTATCAAACCAGAGCAAAGGGAGTTCTTTGATATTCAATGCCTTAGAAAGAAAAGCATGTTCTATCGCACTGCCGTGCGCCAAAATACACTTACCTTTTGCTTCATGTAAAAATGATGCAATGGCGTGAGGCAACGATACCCCATCGCTGAGCTGTTCCGGCGTAATGTGGTTAATCACCGCCGTTTCTGCTTTCACCGGTTCGTTATCATTCACATAATAGTGTTGGGCGCTTTTGAGTAGGATTTTGCTATCTGCAATGGTCACCATCCCAATACTTAAAATTCTATCTTTTTCAGGATCTAACCCTGTAGTTTCTAAATCAATCGACAGAATTTGTTGGGTTTTTAATAAACTATCCTCGCTCGGTATCGGTGATTGTAAGGCTGCCTGCAATAGCTTCGGTAGTTGGGGTGAACGCAATAATTTCGCACGGCGACGTGCTAAACGCGCCAATGGCTGGTGGTAACACAGCATTGAACCTATCATTTCATCACACCTTTAGCATGATAACGTTGTTCCGCCGCTTCTTGCGTGCGAGCTATAATACGAAACGCATCTTTCAAATGATTTCGTTCAAATTGCGTGAGCCGCTGAGGCACAATTAAATTCGATAACGCATCTCCGGCTAACAATGCCCTGCGCTGGCAGCCAAATCGCACCTGATTAATAAACAAATAAGCTTCTGTTAACTCTTGGCAAGACGCTGCACTGATAATGCCTGAATCACGCGCCACTTCAAACCGAGTCAAGGTTGATGGCGTAAAAATACCAGCTTCTAATGCGTAAACTCGTGCAAGCTCCACTAATAAATTAACGGCTTGCTTTTTAATATTAAAGACACTGTGGTTTTCGCCATTTTTAACCAACACAAACTGCCTAAACATACCTAAAGGTGGATTTATGCGCGTTGAATTAGCGACCAACATTGAAAGTAACCGCTTACTTCCTTTTAAATGTGATTCTGCTGAACGCACCAATGAGTTAAACAGCACTTGGCTACCATAAAGAAACCGAATATCTAAAAAAACTGAAATGTTTAATAAGGCCTGTTGCTCAGGCTCTTTGAGCCACTGTTGATAATAGGTCTGCCACTGTGTTAACGGCTTACACCACTTGGGATTGGTCGCCATAATATGCCCAGGACAGAGAGAATAGCCACACTCGTCTAAACCATAGCAGACATACTCTGCCAATTGCCTAAACCAGCCCTCCTCCTCCTTAGTCACTTCACGCGCTAAAATGATCCCATTGTCTTGGTCTGAAAGATAATGCATCTCTTGTCGTGCCTGTGAACCTGCGGCAAACCAGCAATAGTCACAGGGAGGCTCTCCTAGCTCTCGTTCCGCCAGCCTTAACAATTGCTTATTAAATGCATCAGCAATTAATGTCATCATTAATTGAATAGTGTGTGATTGAACACCGGATTCAATCAAAGACTCAAACACGGCTTGCCTTTGTACCCCAAGCATTTTTAATTCAGCAAGGCTCTCTTGGCGATAGATGCGGCTAATCAAATACACCGCTTGCATGCTGTTTTTCTGCACTAAGCTCGTTGCAGTTAAAACACCAGTGATACGGTGGTTTGTCATCACTGGCAAGCTACGAATGTTATGCTGCATCATCAATTCAATGGCATTAATGATAGGAGCATTGGCTGCAATGGTGATTGGGTTTTCAGTCATCACTTTGCTGACGGGGGTTTTAATATCCAGCCCTAAAGCCACAACCCGCTTCGTCAGATCACGATCGGTAATGATCCCGAGTAATGTCTCCCCATCCATGACTAATGCCGATGAACGGTGCTTTCGCACCATCTCTTGAGCTGCATCTTGAACACTTGTGCCGGGTGTAATCACGACGATATTGCCATTTTCAATGGAGGAGACTGGATTTAAGTACAACAGGCTATCTTCTGTGAGGTTATCGATTTTGGGCCGTGATGCTAATCGCTGCCCTTCCTCACAAGCAAAATGATGGCGAACCGCTTGGTTTTGTTCCATCGCTAACAACAACGAGTCGCGAGGGATGCAATAAAGCAATGTGTTTTCTATAGCGATCACTTGGTATTCACCGGGGGATTCTGGGGTTTTGTTTAACACACTGAACCCAAAAACATCCCCAGACCCCAGCCTTGCTCTTAAGGAGCCATCCTCATAACGTTGTTCCACCGCTCCCGTTCTTACCAGATATAAACCTTGACCAGCAATTTGGTGCGGCTTCAACACTTCCCGTTGAGTCAAATAGCTAATTTCAACGCTATTTACTAATTGGTCTAGCTGCATATCATCTAAGCGATCAAATGGGTCACGCTGTGAGATAAACTGCTTAACCATCGGGATAAGTGATGGCTCCATAATACGTCACTCTCCTTTATGCATTAACCGACTGAGTTTTACCCACTAACCACGCCTTTGAGAATTTATAAATAATAAAGGTTAAAAGGATAGCGGCAAAAATATAGTAACCAATCATGACATAGCTTGGTGCACCTTGAGCCAAATAGACATACATTGAGATAGCGCCTAGTACAATCAAGCAAGCAACAGGAGTCGCAAAACGCCATGGTGAGATATCAACCTGTTCAGTATAAACATCTTCATAAGGTTTACCCGGGAAGAAGTAACCAATAGTCAGCATAAAGAGGATATTTGCGACAAACAAAATGCCCACTAAATGGAAGAAGTGGATATCTAGATCCAAAATAAAGTTACAAATGATGTAAGCAGACATACCAAACAATAAACCTAATTTTGCAGCAATGGCAGGAACACGCTTAGTCATCAAACCAACTAACACCACACTTAAAATAGGTGCGTTAAAGATACCTTGTAATTGTTGAATTAAATAGAATAGGCCATCAGGAGCATTAGCAACCAAAGGAGCTATAATCATGGTTGCCAGCGCTAAAGCGATCCCCAAATATTTACCGACTTTAACCGTCTGAGCTTCTGTCGCATTCTTATTGATACGATCTTTATAAATATTAACCGTAAATAAAGTGACCGAAGAGTTCAAACCACCACTAAATGTTGAGAAAACTGCACCAACCACCACCGCGGCAAAGAATCCAACTAAGAATTCAGGTAGAACCATGTGTACTAAGACGGGATAAGCGTTATCTGGATTATCAATTTCGCCATTAAGAATATGGAATGCAATAATACCCGGTAAAATAATGATTGATGGGATGATCAACTTAAAGAACGCGCAGAGCATCACCCCTTTTTGCCCTTCCGCTAAGTTTTTAGCGCCCAATGATTTTTGGACAATTGACTGGTTAGTACACCAGAAAAACATATTTGAAACAATTAACCCTGTAAATAGAGTCGAGAATGGTACGAGTGAATCTTCATCACCAATGGAGTTAAATTTCTCTGGATGTGATTGATAGACTTCAGTTAATCCAGCCCAAGCGTTGCCATCTCCCACATAAATCAGGGCAAATATTGTCACTAATAGACCGCCAATAATCAAACCTGCGCCGTTCACAGTATCTGCAATCGCGATCGCCTTAATACCACCAAAAATGGCGTAAATAGCGCCTAAACCACCAACTCCCCATACCATAATCCACAGGGCGGTTGTTTTATCAACATTAAAAACATGTGAAACTTGGAATAAGCTTTCAAGAGCAATAGCTCCCGTATATAACACAATAGGTAGCAATGAAATCACATACATTGCGAGGAATAAAATAGAGGTAATTAATAAGGTGTTTTTATCAAAACGGCGCTCTAAATATTCCGGAATAGTCGAAATACCTAATTTAAGATATTTCGGTAAAAAATAAATAGCGAATAACACAATGGTTAATGCCGCCATAACTTCCCAAGCCATTACAATAAAACCGGTTCGGAAAGATAAACCATTTAGTCCCACAAGGTGTTCAGTAGATAAATTCATCAGTAGCATAGAGCCACCGATATACAGGCCAGTCATGGAACGGCCACCCAAAAAATAGCCCTCGGCAGACGAGGTCAAATGTGCATTTCGGGTTTTATAATAAGCAATCCCAGCAACCAATAAGGTAAAGCCGATAAATGAAAGTAGAGCCAGCATTAGTACCCCCAAGCCTTTCTATTTATAATTAGCGCATAAATTTATGTCAGGTGACTGATAAAGCGGGAATGGCATTTCCCGCTTTTTATTTAGTAATCGGTAAACAAGAGGTATTTAAAACTAAAGTTGAATTTCTTTGCCTGTTTTTAGTGATTCTAGGGCTTTGTCTGCTAAGTAAAGCGCCAATTCACCATCTGTACCTGTTGTCTCTGATTCAGCACGGCCTGCAAGGATATCGACAAAATGCTCCCATTCTGCTTTATACGCTTCGTGGTAACGCTGCAAAAAGAAGAATTCAGGTTTTGCGGATAAGCAACCAACGTCACTTAAAAACTCAACGCTGTTTTCTTTGATATTCCCTGCTGTTAACAACCCTTTTTCACCATGTAATTCGATACGTTGGTCATAGCCATAACCTGAACGACGGCTATTAGAGATGGTTGCCATGGCTCCTGATGGAAATTTCAAAATAATAAACGCGGTATCAATATCCCCTGCTTGCCCTATTGCAGGATCAACGACATTGCTACCTTGTGCATAGACTGAGCATGGGTTTTCGCCAATCATAAAGCGAGCCATATCAAAGTCATGAATTGTCATATCTCTGAACATACCACCGGAAACCTTAACGTATTCCGCTGGTGGAGGTGATGGATCCCGTGATGTAATAATTAAAGATTCAGCTTTACCAATTGCGCCTTGTTCGAATAAATTTTTCAGGTGGCGAAATTGTGGGTCATAGCGGCGGTTGAAGCCAATAAAGAGAGGTACATTGTGCTCTTTAACGCTTTTTAAGCACGCTTTAACACGCTCAAGATCTAAGTGCACCGGCTTTTCACAAAAAATCACTTTCTTATTTTTTGCAGCAAGTTCAATTAAATCTGCGTGAGTATCCGTTGCAGAAGCAATCAGAACGCCATGAACATTTGGGTCCTGCATCGCTTCTTCTGTAGATTGAACTTTCGCTTGGTACTTCTCAGCCAATGCTTGTGCATTAGGTTGGTAAGGGTCAATCACAGAGTAAAGTGTAGTTTCTTTGTGGCCGGCAATATTGACAGCATGAACCTGCCCGATACGTCCTGCGCCAAATAGTGCTATATTGAACATTGAAATGCTCCTTGAGGCGATAAATCCACTATTAGGATATGATGAAATATAACAAATAAAACATTCATTTCAATTTATAATTAATTGAAAATTATGTTTTTGAGGACTAGATAACAATTGCTATAATAAAGTGGATTTTTAGTGTTATTCTGATCACAAAATAACAATGTAAACTCAATCAATTAGCCTTTAGAGCATGCCGATAGTCACAATTAGAGTAAGGTTAATAACGGGAGATATTCAACTTAACGGATATTTTAGAATATTCATTTCATTAATTATCATTTCGTCACAGCGACTCCTTTTATTTTGACTGCCTTTTTCCTGATAAAATGAAAGAGTCGACGTGAGTTCCCCCGCTAAAACCATAAATATGGCACAAGATAAGCTCCCAGCGAACTGAACGACCAACGATCAAAGGAACAGCTTTAAGATGTGAAGTGAAAGGAGTTACGCCACTTTATGCCAAAAAAACGACTTTTCGACTTTGAATTGTTGTTGCCATTTCACCAACGAGTACTTCATACCTTCACCAAAATGCGTTTTTTTTCGCACTCGGTAAAACGAGTTAACACTTGCCGTGATACATCAACCTAAATCATATTGCTTTCCCGACAATCTTCGACAATGCCCAGCCCTATTAGAGAAACATTGAGGTGTCTCTTCTTCGCTGATTGATGGTATTTTTTTCATCAATCTCACTTAGTCTTTGCCGACGCTCATCATTTTATTAAATCGCTTTTAACCTTCAATGCCCAAAATGGATAAACAAAAAACCCAGCTTTCGCTGGGTAAAAAGAAATAACCTAATGACGTCAACCACTTTAATCGTCAAATAACAACCACTGCATCCATGCAAACTTCCCGATAAATAACCTGATCTTGTCTGATTAGAGCTCATCACCGCTCTCAATATTTCAATGTGCCGATTGGCTAAGGCGGATTATTTCCCCTTATTAAACAAGCATATTTCAACTTATTTTGAGCGATGCAAAGAGATGGCTAAAGCATTTAGCCCATTACCCTCCCTACAGAGTAATGATTTAGTACTGCCGTACTCGGTTAGCAACCATGTCTTTGATTTTGTCTGCTGCGGCAACCACTTCCGGTTTCTTCGCGACCTGCGCTGTTCCGGTACGCCACCACGCTTCATAACCGTTAGTCATCGTTTTAGGGAGTACTTTGATATCAATTAATACACAACCTGAATGCGATTTAGCATCCTCAATTGCGGCGATCAATTGAGCTTCATCATGTACGCGATAACTCTTACACCCATAACTTTCGGCATTTTTAGCAAAATCAACTTTAACTAATGGACCATCCATTTGCCCTGTTTGTGGGTTACGATGACGGTTTTCCGTTCCGAAACTCCCCATGCCTTGACTCATTTGCAGGTTATTAATACAACCAAAACCTGCGTTATCGAATAAAAGAATGGTGATCTTCACGTTTTCTTGGATAGCCGTTTGTAACTCACTGTGTAGCATCAAATAGGAGCCATCACCGACCATCGCATAAACAGGTTGTTCCGGGGCTGCTATTTTTGCGCCAATGGCAGCAGCAATTTCATACCCCATACATGAATAACCATATTCCAAATGATAAGTATCAGGATGCTTAGGTAACCAAATACGCTGTAAGTCTCCCGGCAATGACCCTGCTGCACCAACAACGATGGCATCATCTTCCATATGGCGCTGCATTAGCCCCAAGACGCGAGTCTGTGCCAACTCGGTACCAAGCGCTTCACGATACTCCTCTAATTTATCATCAAGGTGACCCGCTATTTCTGGCACAAAATTCAATGGGCTATATTGAATCGAGAATAATCTATCTAACTCAGATTGCCACTGTTGCTTAGCTTGTTGAATACGCTCACCCCACTGTGCTTGATAGCCAGTACCTTGTAATAAAGCATCCAGTGCCGTTAGCCCTTCTTTTGCATCTGCAATAATTTTTAAGGCATCGAGCTTATAGGCATCAAACTCAGCAACGTTAATATTCAAAAACTGTACATCAGGGTGACTAAACAGCGACTTTGATGCGGTAGTAAAGTCAGTGAAACGTGTTCCCACACCAATCACTAAATCGGCTTCTTTTGCTAGTAGGTTCGCGGCTAGGCCGCCTGTTGTACCAATCCCCCCCACATTTAAAGGGTGGCTTGCCACAATGGCACTTTTACCTGCTTGAGTTTCGCCAAATGGGATTGCATAGTGCTCCGCGAAAGTACGGAAGGCATCATGCGCTTCGGAATAACGCACTCCACCACCACAGACTAACAGTGGCTTTTTCTTGCTACGAATTAAACTGACCGCTTCTTCTAAACTCACGGTTGTCGCTGGACGACGTTCAATGCGATGAACACGTTTAGCAAAGAAATAGTCCGGATAATCCCAAGCTTCACCTTGAACATCTTGTGGTAAGCAGATTGTTACCGCTCCCGTATCTGCCGGGTCGGTTAAGACACGCATGGCATTGATCATCGCTGACATCAATTGCTCTGGACGAGATACCCGATCCCAATAACGCGAAACAGGCCGGAAACAATCATTCGTACTGATCGTGCCATCACCATATTGCTCAACTTGCTGTAATACTGGATCAGGCTGACGTGTTGCGAAAGTATCACCTGGCAGCAATAAAAGAGGGATGCGATTCGCGGTCGCTGTCGCAGCCGCCGTCACCATATTTGCTGCCCCCGGCCCAACAGAGGATGTCACTGCACAAATTTGCTTGCGTTTTTTCTGTTTCGCAAACCCTGTAGCAATATGCGCCATCCCTTGTTCATTGCATCCTTGATAAACTTGCAGGTGCCCAGGCGCTTCTTCTAGCGCCTGCCCTAAACCTACTACGTTACCATGGCCGAAGATGGTAAATACTCCCTGAATAAACGGATACTGCTCGCCATCAACCTCAACATATTGTTGGTTAAGAAACTTAACTAATGCCTGAGCTGTGGTCATTGTCTGCTTATTCATATGGGGCTCCATTTATTCCATAGTTGGCATTGTGAAACTGCTTTCATGATGTTCCAGACGGACACTTGCAGGCCAACGGCTGGTAACCGTTTTCATGCGTGTATAGAAACGTACGCCATCATTTCCATGAACATTCAGCGGTCCAAAGATAGAACGTTTCCAGCCACCAAAACTGTGGAAAGCCATCGGAACTGGAATTGGTATGTTAATACCCACCATCCCCGCCATCACATTCTCTTGGAATTCACGAGCCGTTTCACCATCACGAGTAAAGATAGCCGTACCGTTGCCATACTCATGTTGATTGATCAGTTTCAGACCTGTTTCAAAATCTGGAACACGCACAATGGCGAGTACTGGACCAAAAATTTCATCTTTATAGATGTCCATGTCTGGAGTGACATTATCAAACAGAGTGGGCCCTACAAAGTAGCCATTTTCAAAACCTGCCACTTTGAAATCACGTCCATCAACTAACAGGCTAGCACCTTGTTTTTCACCGCTGGTGATATAGTCACAAATTTTTGCTTTATGCTGTGCTGAAATCACAGGCCCCATATCATTTTCTTTACCATCAACGATACCCGGACCTACGGTCATTTTAGCGATTTGCTGTTTCAAGTTTGCAATCAGTGTATCTGCGGTCTCATCACCAACAGCAAGCACGACGGATAATGCCATACAACGCTCGCCAGCCGCACCAAACGCCGCCCCCATAATCGCATTTGTCGCTAGGTTCATATCTGCGTCAGGCATTAGGATACAGTGGTTTTTTGCACCACCTAGTGCTTGGCAACGTTTGCCATGCTCTGAGGCTGTTGTGTAAATGTATTCTGCGATTGGTGTTGAACCCACGAAACTGACCGCCTGAACTTCAGGTGCACGAAGCAATACATCAACGGACTCTTTGTCGCCTTGAACAACGTTAAAAACACCATCGGGTAAACCCGCTTCTTTTAATAGTTTTGCTAATTCAATAGCGAGTGATGGATCTTTTTCCGACGGTTTTAGGACAAAGGTGTTGCCCGTTGCCAATGCGACTGGGAACATCCACATAGGCACCATCGCAGGGAAGTTAAATGGCGTAATGCCAGCACATACCCCCAACGGCTGCATTAAGGAGTGGCTATCAACACCGGTTGCCACATTGGCGGAATGTTCACCTTTCTGTAAATGTGGAATGCCACAAGCAAATTCAACGACTTCCAGACCGCGAGTTAATTCACCGACAGCATCTGAAAATACTTTACCGTGCTCTTTCGAGATTAAACGCGCCAAATCATCCATATTCTCTTCAAGCAGCGCTTTAAATTTAAATAGGATACGCGCACGTTTTAGTGGAGACAGTTTTGACCACTTAGGGAAGGCTTTATGGGCAACCTCTATTGCCTGTTTAGTTTCAGCAGCACTGCTCAACACAACTTGAGCTGTTTGTTCACCGGTTGCAGGGTTATATACGGGTGCAAAACGCCCACTTTGGCTGGATACAAGTTCACCGCCAATGAAATTCTGAATCTGTTGCATGTTGCCTCTCTTTAGCTGATAGAGTTACCTTGTTGCTAAAGATATATGAAATATTCATTTCATTTTCAACTAAAACTGAAATAACATTCAATTTATGTGATCCAGACTGAGTTTTTATGAAATTGTCGATTGAAGATAAAGACACTGGTTTCAAAAATCGTTTTAATCAGCCCTCAGATAAAAAGCAATATGAATTGATTATTCCATTTAGTTGGATTAGTTTTTCAAAAAAATTCGACTAACGGCTGAAAATAACTACAATCAATAGCCTAGTCACGGAGGTTTTATGTCAACTGCATCGAATTTAAATGAGTTTCAGGAGCAAGTTCGTTCCCGTTACGATGAACTAAGTAAACGGCTACAGCAAGTAGCACGATATGTTTTAGATAACACAAATAGTGTGGCTTTTGATACAGTTGCTGTCATCGCTAAGGAAGCCAATGTTCCACCATCTACCTTAATCCGTTTCGCTAATGCCTTTAATTTCAGCGGATTTAACGAAATGAAACAGTTATTTCGTATGAATTTAGTGGAAGAAACGGCAAGTTACACCGATCGCGCCCGTTTATTTCGTGAAATGGATAGCGACCAAGAACTGAGTGATGATCCTGCTCAGATTTTAAAAGAGTTTGCTCACTCAAATGCGCAAGCGCTACAACAAATGGCAGCGAGAACCCCCGCTGAAGATCTTGAAAAAGCCGTCACCCTATTAGCCGAAGCAGAAAATGTCTATATCATTGGGTTACGTCGTTCGTTCAGCGTTGCAACCTATCTTAGCTATGCCCTTAGCCACTTAGAGTGCCGTCCACAATTGATCGATGGCCTTGGTGGTATGTTCAAAGAGCAAATCAACCGAATTAACGAAAAAGATGTTGTGGTTTCTATTAGTTTCACACCTTATGCAGAAGAAACCATTATGGTGAGCGAAAAAGCCGCCCAAACTGGCGCAAAGCAGATTGTTATCACAGATAGCCAAATCAGCCCACTCGCTAGTTTTAGTGATGTCTGTTTTGTGATCAAAGAAGCCCAAGTTGATGCCTTCCGTTCCCAGTCAGCAACCTTGTGTCTTGCGCAATCACTCACTGTTGCACTGGCGTATCGCCAAGGCAGTAAGCTAGTTTAATCTTAAGACGGGCTTTGGACACAAATACCTCCGTTGTGACTTAGCCCGGAACATTACAAAGCGGTATCGATTCCCCTTCCCTTTCAATATTCCTCAATTTCGGCAATCTCCAAACTCACTAACCTGTACCTCGTTTCTTGATGCTATTAATCACCACTCATGGATGAAATCTAAGCCTATTACCAGTGTCTTTAAAAATTGTGAGACTCATCAGAAAACACGAATTTCAATAAAAATAATAATGAAATTATTATTTCACACTGTTATGTTGAGATTATGTAAACACCTGAAACTAACCTTTCGGTGAGGAGCTTGGTAATGAATACACATTTTCTCTATTTGTTTGGCCACCTTCGCTTACTTGAAGAGCAGCATGCGCTTGTCTCGTTAAATAAGACAGGTATTGGCCTCATAGGCTCCCCCACGCACAATACATGGTACACAGAAGCGATATTGCATAGCCAACATCATTGTCAACTCAACTCCGTTTGTTCGTTAGATTCACCGATACCTTCAGCTGCATACTTTATTTGCCAAAAAAGAAAAATCGAGCATCTCATCGACAATGATGCGGTTGATACAATTATCGTGACATCCCTATGCAGTGAAGAGCTATTAAAGTTTATTATTCAATCTGCGATTAATTCAGGAAAAAATATTTTACTCAATAATGTTCCAAATTATGGAACCAATGAGTTAGTTAATTTACTCAAATTAGCTAAATACAACGATGTTAATATCTGCCAAAATAGCCTGCTTCGTTTTTCTCACCAGTATGATGAAATGAAATCAATCTTATCAAATAAGAGTACTCGTGATAGTAGTTTATTGCGCTTATCCGCCCACCGTCAAATTGATAAAATGGATTGCCTTTCCAAAGAGACATTACGTTCATTAATTGCAGAAAAAGTATCGCTGCTCCTTAATTTACTGCCTGAATTTAAATTTGATTCCCTCTCAATTCAATATTCTCGTCCATTTTCACACATTGAAAAAGGTGATGTGCTTATGATTAATTTAAAAGACAGCAATGGCTTTTTAGCCTCGCTAGAACTGTTTTTTAATACAGGGAATGTTTCTGATAAATTATCCCTTAAGCAATGCCATCATGATCTCCAATTTGAGAATTTTCTAATGTCTAATAACCAATTCTCAATAATTAACGAAAATTCATTGATTATAAAACAGCTTGACCATTTCATCTTAAATCCACATAAAACAAACAAAATCGTCATAAACTCACAATTAATTGATATCAATAAAATAACTGAATCGATTTTAAATCAATTGGAATTAAATCAGTTTATTTGATAAGTGAATTTATAATCTACCCAAATCAATAATGTATTCAATAATAACCTTGTTGATTATTTTTTGATAATAAAAATCAAACTATTCAGTATAATTACTTAATTAACAATCAAGGCCGGAAGAAATAGAGCCAAAAAAGATAATGACTCTGTCATTCCTTCCGGTCCGATTAACTTTCTCATAGTATCTCTCTATGTTGATATTTGGTGCTTTTGTTGACGGTGTTTACAAGATATTTTATAGCCTTCCCTGAGTGTATCATACGCCTATTAATGAATGGTGCAGCGTGTACCTAGGTTAACGTTAACAACACCATACAGAAACGTCGTTGGCTCCAAGTTAAATAAACAGGCAAATTGGAATAAAGAATCGACATCGATACAGCTTTCACCACTTTCAAAGCGAGTCATCTCATCTTCAGAAACGCCAATTAGTCTAGCCGTTTGTTTTAACGTCATTTTATGACTTTCTCTTTGTTTACGAATTTTGATACCAAGTAGTTTTGCAATATTATCTTTTTGCATAATAACCCCCTAAAAAAATAAATTAAGTAAAGTTAGTTTTGACGATGCGTAAATTAGCATTCTGCTTCCATAAATTAATTGATTTAAATTAAAAAATGACGCCAAAAAACTCATCGAATTATGAATAGCACTAAATGATTAATTTCAACCATAAAACATAATCCAGTGAATCATAAGGACATTTTTAAAATAGATCTTTTTATCCCTAGATATTTATTGTGACATTAATCACAAAAAATGTGTATCCTAACTTCGTATTATTCAGCATTAAACCGTCTTTTTAAGAATTTTATACATGTAAGTTTTATGTGGTTTTTATGTGTTTTATTATTTTTATTTATTAAATTATATAATCACTCTTTAAAAACATTCATAAGATTATCGCCATATTATTATTAAGATAAATAACTTTATTGTTACTAATTATGACATTTTATGTCAGTTGATTTAGGACTAATTTTATTCCAAAAAAGAAAAACATTTAAAGTCATATTTAAATTTCTAAAGTCTAGTATATTATTGAATGTAAGTAATATAAAAAAATAAAAAAAGTCATCTTTTTTAGATTAAAAGTAATCAATAAACGATTATATTAAGTTTTACTATACTTGAATATTTTGAATAACAGTAGATGGCGAACAAAATAATAGTTAAGTCATTGAGTTCAAAAGAACAAAAACTTGAAATATGAAAGGTATACACCAATAGGGAAATCTTTAAATAACAGTTTGCTTATTTTGGAGAGTTCTAAGGTATGTCTCAAAATGATATGAATAATATGATGATGTTAGCTCGTCATTTGCCTCAAAAGGCTGTTGCTTTGATCCTTGCTGGAGGTAAAGGTACTCGCCTTAAAGGATTAACGAGTAAACGAGCCAAGCCTGCTGTTCATTTTGGTGGTAAATTTCGTATTATCGATTTTGCATTATCAAATAGCCTAAATTCGGGTATTAGACGAATTGGTGTTATTACCCAATATCAATCTCATTCATTAGTACAACACATCCAAAGAGGATGGTCGTTTTTTAATGAAGAAATGAATGAGTTTGTCGATTTACTACCCGCACAGCAACGCGAAATTACCGACCATTGGTATAAAGGCACGGCCGATGCGGTCTATCAAAATATGGATATTATCCGTAATTATCGTGCAGAATATATTGTGATCCTTGCGGGTGACCACATCTATAAAATGGATTATTCACGCATGTTGCTCGATCATGTTAACAATGATGCAAAATTTACCGTTGCCTGCATCAAAGTGAAAAAAGAGGAAGCCCATCAATTTGGTGTAATGGAAATTGATGAGAATCGTTGGATAACCCAATTCCATGAAAAACCACAAGACCCGCCGGTACTAAAAGATTCGCCTGATTCATGTTTAGCGAGCATGGGGATCTATATTTTTAACAGTGATTACCTCTACAAAATGTTAGAAGACGATAGCCTTTGCCCGAGTTCCAGTAATGATTTCGGTAAAGATATTATTCCCAAAATAGTGGCCAGAAGAGAAGCTCTCGCTCATCCCTTTGAATATTCATGTGTCACCAGCAATGCCGATGTTCCTCCTTACTGGCGCGATGTCGGAACATTAGAAGCCTATTGGTCAGCAACACTGGATCTTGCCTCGGTAACCCCTGAGTTAGATATGTATGACCGCAACTGGCCTATCCGTACTTATATGGAGCCTTTACCACCTGCAAAATTTGTCCAAGACCGCTCGGGAAGCCATGGCATGACCATGAATTCACTTGTTGCGGGGGGTTGTATCATTTCAGGATCGATTGTCATACACTCTGTGTTATTCCCTCGCGTGAGAGTTAATTCATTCTGTAATATCGAATCTTCTATTTTACTGCCCGGAGTGAATATTGGGCGCTCATCACGTTTACGCCGCTGTATTATCGATAGAGGCTGCGTCATTCCAGAAAATACCGTTATTGGCGAAAACCCTGAAGAAGATAGCCAACGCTTCTATCGCACAGAACAAGGTATCGTTCTCGTCACAAAAGAGATGTTAGATAATTTACATAACAATAAGGAATAAGATTGTGAGCACTCATTTTGTTTACGAATGTCATTCGCCACTAGTGACACAAGAAGCACTAAAAAGCTCCATTATCTATAAATTAAAATTTGTGATTGGCAAAGAACCTTATATTGCGACACAACGAGAATGGTTAGAAGCCATCATACTGGCGGCTCGCGATCGGATCGTTGACCGATGGATGGCGACGAACCGTGCAACCTATTCACAGCAGCTTAAGCAGGTTTACTATCTATCGATGGAGTTTTTACTCGGTCGATCATTATCTAATACATTAATTTCAATGAATATGTATGAGGATCTAACCCAAGTCGTGGCTGAGCTTGGCTTTGATTTTGAGCAATTGTTAGAGCAAGAGACAGATCCCGGCCTCGGTAATGGCGGCTTAGGCCGCCTTGCCGCATGTTTTCTCGATTCTCTCGCAACCCTGAATCTCCCCGCATGTGGTTATGGTATTCGTTATGAATACGGCATGTTTAAACAAACCATTCGTAATGGACAACAAATCGAATCCCCTGATGATTGGCTGATTCATGGCAACCCTTGGGAGTTTCCTCGAACAGAAAATCGCTACCAAATCCAATTTGAAGGCCATGTGACCGAAGAAGAGGGCCGCTATCAGTGGGTAAAAACGAACGATATTATCGCTGTCGCTTATGACCAAATTATTCCTGGCTATAATACTGAGGCAACAAATACCCTGCGTTTATGGAGTGCCAAAGCTAGCGATGAATTTGATCTGCAAATTTTCAATGATGGCGAATATTATGCCGCGGTTAAGAAAAAAAATGAGTCTGAAAACGTTTCTCGCGTCCTCTACCCAAACGATTCAACCTATTCAGGCAAAGAGCTGCGTTTAAAACAAGAGTTCTTCTTAGTTTCTGCATCTGTGCAAGACATACTTCACCGCCATTGGTTAGTTTACCAACGTTGGGATAACTTAGCTGACAAAGTGGCAATCCATTTAAATGATACCCATCCTGTTCTTGCCATTCCTGAGTTAATTCGTCTATTAGTCGACAAACACCAAGTCAGTTGGCAGGATGCCTTAGCATTAGCACAAAACGTGTTCTCTTATACTAACCACACGCTGATGAGTGAAGCTTTAGAAACTTGGCCTGTCGAGATGATCCGTAAAATTCTGCCGCGCCATCTACAAATCATTTATCAAATTAATGACGAATTTTTGCAACATGTGAGCCAAAAATTTCCGCAAGATTACGAATTGCCGCGTCGTGTCTCCATCATTAATGAAGAGTATGGGCAGCTTGTGCGAATGGCGTGGCTGGCGGCTATTGTCTGCCATAAAGTCAACGGCGTCTCTGAGTTACATAGTCAACTTATGACCGACTCTCTGTTTGCCGACTTTGCCCGAATTTTCCCTAATAAATTCTGCAACATCACCAATGGCGTGACACCGCGACGTTGGCTAGCTATTGCTAACCCAGAGCTGACTTCGGTTATAGAAAGCTATATCGGCCAACAATGGTTAGTTAATTTGCCTCAATTGACTGAATTGAAGCAGTGGATGGATTACCCTCAATTTTTAGATAAGTTGCAACAAGTTAAACACAGTAACAAAATTAAATTAGCGCGTTTTATTGCCCAGACACAACAAATTGTGGTTAGCCCTGAAGCCTTATTTGATGTACAGATCAAGCGTATTCATGAATATAAGCGGCAGCTCTTAAATTTACTGCATGTCATCACTCGTTATAATCGAATATTAGCAGATCCAGAGCACAACTGGGTGCCCCGCGTGGTGATCTTTGCAGGTAAAGCCGCCTCCTCATATAGCGCGGCAAAAAAAATCATCCACCTCATTAATGATGTTGCTGCGGTTATCAACAATGATGCGCGTATCGGTTCGCGCTTGAAAGTGGTGTTTATTCCTGATTATGGAGTAAGCCTAGCTCAGAAAATAATTCCGGCCACCGACCTTTCCGAGCAGATTTCACTTGCAGGTACAGAAGCCTCCGGAACCGGTAATATGAAATTCGCACTAAATGGTGCATTGACCATCGGTACACTCGATGGCGCAAATGTTGAGATACGCGAACATGTTGGCCACGATAATATTTTTATCTTTGGTCATACCATCGATGAAGTAAAACAAATCAAGCAGAATTACTACTATCCACGTTGGTATTATGAAAATGATGCTGAACTGAAACAAGTGATAGACCAGATAGCACAGGGTTACTTTAAACCTGACGTTCCTAACTTTTATCAAGATTTAACCTACAGCTTGCTCGATGGCGGTGACCCATATTTATTGTTTGCAGATTATCGTAGTTACATCAATACACAGGAACAAGTCGACGATTTATATCAAGACCCATTATCTTGGCAGTCTAAGGTAGCAAAAAACATCTGTAATATGGGCTTTTTTTCTACTGATAGAACAATCCAAGACTATGCCTCACAAATTTGGAATATCGAATCTATCAATTTATGACCCTATGAATTAGATTAATCTAGACATTTTGGTTAAGGTCAATTTAACGAGAAACTTACTTAACTTCACAACTATTTAAAAAAATTCTCAGTCGGCATGCTATCCTGATACCGACTGGGATGTATCTGTCTAGTATAAAAGTCCGATTTTTAGCCAGTTATGATTTTATACTTTGGGCAAAGTTAATTTAAAAGGGTCATCATGCTTCAGGAAAGTGTTATTAGAGAAATGATTCTCTGGATCGAAAAAAACTTAGAGTCACGCCTGTCTTTAGATACTGTTGCCGAAAAATCAGGATACACCAAGTGGCATTTTCAGCGCCTATTTAAAAACCAAACAGGACTTGCTCTCGGTTCTTACATTCGTGCTAGACGATTATCGTGCTCAGCCGTGGCATTGAGGCTAACTAATGATAGCATCATGGATATCTCTTTACGCTATCGTTTCGATTCACAGCAAACATTTTGTCGTGCATTTAAAAAACAATTCAATATCACCCCTTCTGAATACCGCAAACGTACCGGATGGAAAATTGAAGGTTTTTGCCTGCCACTAAGAGAAAGTAAAGAGTTCAGCGTTAAGGTCAGCCTAACCAAATTAGATCCCGTTAAGGTTATCGGTAAACAGCATCGCTATACCAAAAGCATCAATGAATGGAATTTTAAAACCCAAGAGCTGAGACGCTACTATTGGAGAGACTTTATCAATGAGGCTCAGTGTGTCACAACCAATATGTATGCTATCCACGGTGTTGATTCTATCAATGATCAAGAGGGGCAATTCTGCTATACCACAACCTTTGAAGAAAGTGGTGTTGACTCCCCTACCCCTAATCTTAAAAGCATAACTCTCCCTGCTGGCGATTATCTACAAATTAAGTTTACGTGTGATGAACTCCACGGTATTGATTACAACGACATTATCTATACCGTATATGGAAAAGTACTTGCGAGTATGGATATTGCTCGGGGTGAAGGCTGTGACATTGAAAACTATGTTTTAAAGTCTACGCCCGATTATAAAGAGTTTATTGAAAACTCACGCCTCTATCTTAAAGAATTAAATTATTATATCCCTGTCATTATTTGATTAAATTAAAGAAAACTAACTTACAATGAGTTAGTTTTCTTTATTTCTTATATTTAATCTTAATAACTTATCTAACAGATAATTAACTTTCATTTCATTTTCATAAAAAAAATCATCATTAAAAGCCCATCAAATATAGATAATCAATTCTATGATGTTAATAATTATTTGAATATTACTTCATTAAAGTTCATATTAAATATATCGAGTGTTGAAAATAAACAAATATCACGTTAGCATAAATTTTAGTTTCATCTTTTTTAAAGGACAGATAACTGAGTTAATAATCCAACTTTGCAATAAAGGACTAATAATAATGGTTAAGAATAATACCTCAACAAGTCTTATGGTTATCTTTGTCGGTTTACTGGCAGCACTCGCAGGCCTCTTCTTTGGTTTAGATACGGGGGTTATCTCTGGTGCACTTCCCTTTATTAGTCAACAGTTTGATATCTCATCAACCCAGCAAGAACTGGTTGTCAGCTCAATGATGTTTGGTGCCGCAGCTGGCGCTATTATTAGCGGTTGGTTATCATCTTTAAGTGGTAGAAAAAAGAGTTTACTGATCAGTTCAATATTATTTATTATTGGTGCATTAGGCTCCGCCTTTTCCCCTAATGCCAATATACTTATTATTTCGCGAGTCATATTAGGACTCGCAATTGGTATTTCTTCATTCACAACTCCAGCTTATTTATCAGAAATCGCACCGAAAAAGATCCGTGGTGGAATGATATCTATGTATCAATTAATGATTACAATAGGTATCTTACTTGCATTTATTTCTGATACCGCTTTTAGTTATGATCATGCTTGGCGTTGGATGTTAGGGATCACAGCTATCCCTGCTGTTTTGCTTTTTATTGGCGTCACTTTTTTACCCGAAAGCCCCCGTTGGCTTGCCAGTAAAAATAGATCGAATGATGCTAAAACTATATTATTAAAATTAAGAAAATCAGAAAATGAAGCGATCCAAGAGCTGGATGATATTTTTAATAGCCTAAAGATCAAGCAATCGGGATTCGGTTTATTTAAAAATAACAGTAATTTCCGACGTACTGTATTTTTGGGTATTGCTCTGCAATTTATGCAGCAACTGACAGGTATCAATGTCATTATGTACTATGCCCCTAAAATATTTTCATTAGCGGGGTTTGAAAGTACCACCCAACAAATGTATGGCACAGTTCTTATTGGCTTAGTCAACGTCATCACAACCATTTTTGCCATCTCAATCGTTGACCGTTTTGGCCGTAAAAAATTATTGATCTTTGGCTTTAGTGTCATGGCAATCAGTATCGGCTTACTCGCCTACTTGCTCTCTTTTGATACGCATACCGTTCTAATCCAATATAGTAGTATTGCCTTTTTACTTATCTTTATTATTGGATTTGCCGTGAGTGCGGGACCGATTATGTGGGTCTTATGTTCTGAGATACAACCACTGAGAGGTCGTGATTTCGGTATCACCTGTTCAACTACCTCAAATTGGGTAGCAAATATGATCGTTAGTGCTACGTTCTTAACACTGCTATCGACTTTAGGGGATACGAATACTTTCTGGGTTTATGCTGGGTTAAATGCTGTATTTATTATTATCACGCTCTATTTTGTCCCAGAAACAAAAAATGTTTCATTAGAGCAGATAGAAGAGAACCTAATGAAAGGCAATGCGCTACGCAATATTGGTCGATAAGCATCCACAATTAAACCTTATTTTTGTAGAACACCCGATATTACCTCGGGTGTTCTGTTTTGATAAAACCGCTTCTCGTTAGAAAGTTAAGTTCAATTTCGCCCAAAACGTTCTGCCCGGCTCATTCACGGGTTGATTAGAGGAATAACCAAACCCACTATTACCCGCTAAGTTTAGGTGTTCGCTATAATTTCTATCAAATAGGTTATCAACACCAGCACTTAACTTAACATGATCATTCACCCGATAAGCGGTATTAACGGAGAAAATCGTGAAACCAGCACTGCTACCGAAGTCTTTCCCGACTACGTTACCATCATTAATCGCCACACGATGTTGGCTACTGACAATACGCATTAGCCCTGTTGCCGTCCAATCATTCTTTTCCCAAGATAAACCAAAACGGGTTTCTAATGGCGGCATCTGCGGTAATGGTTGCCTATCACTGCGGTTTTCCCCCCAAGAATAAGCGAGACTTGCATCCGCTTTCCACGCATCACTGAGCTTATAGGCGACGCCCATTTCTCCCCCCATGATCATCGCATTCACGTTTTCAACTTGACTTTGTCGCGAATTATGTGGGTTATAACGGAATAGGATAAAATCATCGACTCGCCCAATATAAGCGGAAACCCATGCGTTAGTTTTATCATTGCTATATTTTGCACCGATATCTAACTGGGTCGTTTTTTCCGTTTTTAAATGATCGAACACATTGCTTGTTCCATCAGGGCCGTAGGTTGGTGAAAATAACTCCCAATAATCAGGGAAACGCTCAGTGTAACCGACACCGGCATACAGCATGACAGGCATATCAGAAAGCGAATGCTCATAACGCACAAACCCTGCTGGCATCACAGTATTGCGCCCCGATGACCCTACCGCGGTCTCATTATCCACTAATACCCTATCGGCACGCGCACCTGTAACGACTTTCCCATGCGCATTTGCATTCCACGTTAACTCACCAAACAGCCCATAATCTTGGAATGTTGCATCCTTATTCCAGTGGTTATTGCTCTCCTTACGGTGAGTATTAGTTTGCATATCGGCCCCTGCACGTAATTCGTAATCGTTCCATAACCAAGTTCCCATAACTCGGCCACCCACCGTTTTACGATCAACACGCATTTTCATTGGCATATTCATCATGCCATGACCACCGCCCATCATATGCCCCATATGACCAGAGCCGCCCCCCATTGAGCCACTTGTGTCACGTAATGAATAGTTATCCATAATATGGTCGGCATAGTTGTAGTACATATTCGCTTCTAGCTTATCAAGCACTGTGCCAATATTTGTCTTTTCAAAACGCACACCTAGACTTTCGCGTTTGAATTGCGAGCCATCCATTCCACGACCTGCATAGCGAGCTTCACCATCCCCTTTCCCCGCGGTAAGCTCAAGTAACGTGTATTCATCTGGCGTCCAGCCTACAGCAACATCCGCATTCCATTTATCCCACTTTGATGGCACTTTCTTACCATCTCCATCTTTATAATCATTAGAGCGAGATTTATTACCTATTAAGCGTAAATAACCTTTTTCATTCCCCATACTGACATCTGCATTCGCATCCCAACGCTGATTAGAGGCCGTTAACGCACTTGCATTCCCATGAACACCCGCTTTATCAAAAATGGGTTTTTCACGCTCAAAACGGATTGTACCTGCCGAGTTACCTGGTCCCCAAAGAACTGACTGAGGCCCTTTGATCATCGTTAATAGGTCGAAGTTTTCTGGCGAAATATAAGAGGTTGGGGCATCCATGCGAGATGGGCAAGCGCCTAACATCTCACTATCATTAGTTAAAATCCGTAAGCGAGAGCCAAACATGCCACGAAAAACGGGGTCACCGTTCGTGCCGCCATTACGAATTTGCGAGAAGCCGGGGATCGTTTTCAAATAATCAGAACCATCACTCGCCGGCACTGGCTGTCTAGGTGTTTTTGGTGAGGTGCTGATAGTTAATGGTGAATCAACGGGGGCAGTGACTATCATCACTGAGTGTTCTGAAAATTGACTTTGATTCTCTTCCTCAGCGACTGCGCTATTCGACAACAGCGCGGTCGTTACTAAAAGTGTCAGTGGTGCGATTACACATTTTTCTTTGTTCATTATTTTGCCTAATTCTTTTCTTTATGACGTAGCCATGCCGCCTGAATTCGATAATCAAATTCAAGATAGAGAGCAGGCGAAGCCCTTTGCACTCAATACGGCAAATGCAACATTGTGAATTTAAAATGATCAATAATTAATAAGAAAAGAGAGACGGAGGAGCGCGCGCAAAACGCAGAGACCAAGGCCGAAACAAATATGGATGAATGCAAGGCTCAAGGGAGATCCGCGTCGTCAGCGTTGCCAATTGGCGAATTGCAATGGCAATAAATAGAATGATAAATGGAAAATGGATCAACAACTGGCAATAGCCACAGGCAATGTCTTCCATCGGCGATAGTCCGACTCCCGACATTAACAGATGATTCATCATGCCGTTAGAATGGCATTCTTCAGGCAATAGAGCACCTTGATGCGAATGGTGCATCACGTGTGGTGCCATATTTTCCATTGAAGAACAATCAGCCATTTGCATCATTGACTTTGAGACCAATGGTGCAATAAACAGCATTGCTACTGCAAGTAGCGCAAGATAGGCTGCAAATTGTCTTAATCTATCATGCAGGTGCAACGTTTTTCCGTAATATCTATTGTTATTTTAATGCGCGAAAGTGTATCTCATTTACATCATCGTTGTTATCGTTTTTTGTCAATAATGTTACTTGGCCTACATTCCCTCTATATTCAAATAGAACAATTTGGCACCATTATATTGGCGTAATTTCCATTACATTCACCTGAAATAAAAACCATTCGAAATATTATTTTTACAAGTCATATCCACCAATAGCATTCTCAATAATAAAAAATAGTAAAACGGGAATTATCGACAAAAAGCCCTTTTGCTTTCACGCCCCATAAAAAACAAAAAGCGGCAATAGCTTAGCTATCACCGCAAAATCGAACAGAAAAAAACAAGGGAGATTATTTATTAAGCTAATAAGTTAGCTGGGTTATCGATACATAAGCGGTCAAGGGTAGCTTGATCGACGCCTTTCTTCGCCAGAAGCGATAGAAAAACATTCGGTACAAAGCCCCATCCATTTCCGCCATTTTTTGCCCACATCTGTTTTAAGAACACATCGTGACTCAAAACGATCTGATTGCTATATCCCAGCTCTATCAACTTATAAACCGCATCAACAGTTTCTGTAACAGTTGGTGCGACCCCTTCTTTAGGGAATGAAATATCAAGCCCTATCATATCGAACTCAAGCCATACGCCTCTGTCTAACATACGACGCTGATAATCGATATCCTTTCCTGATGGGTCTGAATGCGCTAATGAGATCTTAGCGGGATTAACGCCCATCTCTTTGATTAAAATATCCAATACTTCATCACCACGACGTTGCCAACCTGGCATATGGATATTCATCGAGACATGATCATTGGCAAGCTGAGCGACGGATGCGGCTCTAAGGCTATTTTTTTCCCCTTCAGTAAAAAATGGAGAAACCCCAATTTCGCCAATCATCCCCGCTCGAATATCAGTGCCATCAATACCAATATTCAATTCGTCATCAATCATTTTCGCCATTTCATCGATACTTTTTACTAGGCGCTCGCCTTCAAATTTTTCGATGTATAAGCCTGATGAGGCAACGACATTAATACCTGTTTTAATGGACACTTCTCGCAATTGACGAACATCTCGACCAATTGCTTCGGAGCCTGTCGCATCAACAAGCGTTTTACCGCCAAGCTCCTTAAAGTTATTCACTTCATAAATCACATCGTCGATAGGTTTTTTATCCATATTGTCACAGCAGCAATAAGGATCGTGTTTTAGCCCCCATTGAATATCTGCACTGACTTTTTTATCGACCAACACATGCGAGAAATCGTAAAAAGGTTCATCGACAACGGTAGAGAGATCGTTAAACAAATGCTCATGTGGTAGGGTTAAACCCATATCTTCTTTTTTAACTGGCCCAGTGACAGTCTGAATATAACCTTTCATTTTACACTCCCGCCGTTTTCACAGCTTTTGCTTCTCTAAACTCAGGAATTGTTGTGATAATTGCACCAACCAGCGCAAACAGTGTGCCAATAATCGTGACCAGATAGACAGTGTTACCCAATGATGGCAAGAGTAAATCAATCAGAACTGAACCCAGCAATTGCCCTGCTGTTGATGCAACTCCGAGCATTAACAGCCCTAATCCACGAACTAAGATTGCCATTAACGCAATAGACATTAGCCCTAATGGACCACCGAGATACATCCACCACACCCCCGGTAATTCAAGAGTAATGTGACCAAGAGCCATACGGATCACCAAAGCGACAGTCAAAACCGTGAAGCCGACAATAAAGTTCCATGTGATAGATACCATCATTGAACCTGTCGCTTCTGCCACTTTAGAGTTACCCGCTGGTTGCCAACCCGCTAATAGACCCGCTAAGAAAGGAAGAATGGCTAAATAGATAGCAGAGGTAGAGTGCCATTGTGGAGACACCACAAATAAGGTGGCTACCACGGCAAAAACAGCGCCTAATACGCGAAAAAGGGTGAACGGTTTTTTCTCATCGATACCAATACCGAAACGGTCACACAATAGGCCTGATAATAATAGCGCCGATATCAATGCGGTTTGGAAAGTAGCAATCCCTAGTGCACTGGCAGAAGCCCCTTCAGAGAAAACCACCATTGCGCCACAAAGGCCTGCAAACCAGTTCCACAATGGAATTTTACGTTGTTTAATTAAACTTGGAATAGAGGCAAATTGCTGACGAGTCTGTTTTTTCGCTATGATAATAAAAAACATGACGACAAGACCGCTAGCAAACGAAATTACCGCACTTGCGTTGCCATCTTTTAATACATCCCCGAGCTGCCCATTAACGGCAGATTGCATTGGCGATAACATCCCGGCTAAAACCGTCGCTATCATCAGTAATGGTGTAGAATAACTTTTTGCACTCATAAAATATTCCTTTTGGATTTTTTGACTATGAGTCATTATTTTTGTAATCGGAGTACAAAGTGCGGGGGAAATTCCCCACACTTAATTTCTTATTTTTGATATTTTACTTTTGACAATAACTGAATTAACGAGCGATCTGTTTTAGGATATTTACCCACATGTCAGAGTAATGTTCCCAAGCCATAAATTCTTTACTTCCCCAGTGTGGCGAGCAATCACTCATAAAGCAGGCTGTTTTACCCTTTTCATATTGACCAAAGACTAATAAAGGATCTTCGCCAATATTTAAAACGGTTTCTGTATTTTCTTTAGCTTTAACTTTGTTATAGCCTAAAAACATTGGCCATTGTCCAAATCCTTTAACGGATTCATGTTCTGCATTGACTGGTACTGCAAAAATACCTTCAGGTGTTTCAACACGATCATCACCATCAAGCATTTCTACCGGTAATACATCTGCTAATAATGTATTTTTATAATTCGCTTTAGCCTCAATTCCCATAAAGGATAGATAGCCACCAATCATTAATAATCCACCGCCATTAATGACATACTGCTTAATTAATTGCAGTGCATTTGGTAATACTTTCATATTATAAAAAGTATCGTTTTGCAGTAAGAAAGTATTTGCACCAATATCGCTAATGACAACGACATCATATTTCTCTAACTCTTCTACCGTTTTAGGAAATGCCATTTGAACGGTATGTGCAGGCATATAATCAATTTCAACATTTTTATTTCTTAAGCAATCTAATAAAAATGTTGCACCCTCTTCATATTTACTCGAAGTAAAACTGTCGTAGCCTTTAGTATGAATCATATGAATGTGCCATGACTCACCAATAAATAAAATTTTCATTTTTATTCCTCTTTCAGAATATGAATTATTCAGGGGATTGAGTGACAACCTGAGAGTAGGTTGTTTGGTTAATACGATATATCACGTTAATATCTTCAGGCATTTCTGAAGCTTTGCTCGTTTCTACCGCAAGCGATGAAAATGCCGAAGCATAACGCAACGCATACGAAAATTGCTTACCTTTTGCTAGTGAGGCCGCCAATGCGCCATTGAAAGCATCCCCAGCGCCAGCCGTATTTTTGACCACCGCTGTGTAGGCCGGTGAGTAAATAAATTTATTGCCATCGTAAGCAATAGAGCCTTTACTTCCTAATGTGATCACAACCTTTTTAACACCTTTATGATAGATGACGTCGGCTGCTTTTTTAGCCGACTCCATATCCACAACATTCACTCCGGATAGCAAACTGGCTTCCGTTTCATTCGGCGTTAAAATATCGACTTTTTCAAGTAGTTCGATAGCAATATCACTATAAGGTGCAGGGTTTAAAATAATCGGTATATTATACTCATTACCTATCGATATAATTTCCCTTAAGGCTTCAATATTTGTCTCAAGTTGTAGCAAGATAATATTCGAATTAATAATTTTATCTTTTTGAATTTTTACCTCATCAGCACTGATATCCATATTTGAGCCAGGATATATGGAAATAATGTTTTCGCCACTATTTTCTGACACGAAAATTGATGCTGTACCCGTTTGGAACTTTTCAGTTTGGTAAATTGTTGATGTCTTAATTTTTGATGATGAAATAAAATTCACCGCATAATCACTAAATTGGTCAGTGCCAATTTTAGTAATAAAATGGACTTGCGAGTCTGAATAACTTGCAGCTAAAGCCTGATTGCAACCTTTGCCACCTGGTGAAAAAATAAATTTGTTTGATAATAATGATTCACCTGCCTCTGGTAATCGAGGCAAATAACTAATCATATCAACATTAAATGAACCTAATACACAAACTTTGCCGTTCACTGAATCATCCTTATTGGTTATTTCATTAAGGCTATCGTTACATTCCAGAAACTGTATAATTTCTTTTTTAGCAACCTTATCTAGGGATTCAAATTCAATGAACGCGCCACCATGGCAACAGTTAATAATTCCTTTTTTTGCCAAAGAATTTAAATCTGCTCTAATGGTTTCTTTTGTGACATTCAGTTCTTTCGATAAAACAGAAACTTTTGCTGAGCCTGCATTTTTTAAAAAATTAATTATTTTTTTATGTCGTTCTGCTTTCATGCCATTTTACCTCATGGCATTTACTCTAAATTAGATAATGTTATTTTAATGTGATAATAATCATATGTTCCCAATGCAAAGCAAAAAAAAGCAAAAAACACAAAAGCTAAAACAAAAAAAAGCAAAAGCATATTACGTTAAGGTAAATTTAGTTTTTAATGCAAAACAAAATAGGAAAGCATTAAGTAATCTAATCATCATTTAATTTAATCATAAAATAATAATTATATTACTTATAAAACAATCATAAGATTAAATAAAATTAAATATTAACTTCAATAGCTTACAAGGAACCAAGTTAATTTATCATTAATAATTAACTATAAAGGATTTCAAATAAATAAATTACTTATTTTTCAATTTTAATCGCCTAATTTCAATATTGAATCGATTCAAACTAAAAATGACCACCATTTAAATAAAACGTATCGAGAAAAATAAAATCAAAAAATGGTACGCAGAATATAAAAACGGGAGCGATTGCTCCCGTTTTAGTGCTTTGAATCAGTTAACAACCCACTATTGAACTGTTTTTTTCTCATGCACCATCATCAATGCTTGTTCAATACTGCGCTCAATGACTGTTCGTCGCTGATCATTTTCAGGTAATAATTGCAGCATCATCTGCCAAGCTGAGATAGCTTCTGCATAACGAGCCTGCTCAAATGCATTAAAAGCAAACATGCTTAATGCCTTAACATTGGTCCTATTTTCAGCAATCAGCTTACGCAATAACTCACCTCCAATGCGATTATCTTCTGGATCAGACGAACGCGTTAACACTTCGGCATACCCTAGCGCCACGTTATCATCATTCGGCTTGAGTCGATAAGCCCGCTCATAAGCATCTGTCGCCATCGTGGCATTATTTAATACCATGCCAATCCGACCTAGCATCACCCATGCATCGGCATTTTGAGGCTCATCCTGCAAACGAGTACGTAAACCTAACGCAAGGCGCTCCATTTCTTCAAGATTAAGTGGTGGCTCTGAGGGATCTAACGCTCTGTCAAGCAACGCTGGCGCCTGTTGGTAAGCTAAATGCCAATCTGCAACTTTACCATAACTGCCTACCTGATAATAAGCCGCGGCCCCAATTCCGAAAGCCATGATCACCCCCGGGACATACACCCACCCAGTTGAGCGCGTTGGCTTTATTGAAGCGGTATGTTGCTGATCATTTGGAACATCTTGTTTTATGCGAACACGTTTTTTAGTACGTGCGTAAATGATCCACCCACCGACAATCATGGCTGCAAAAGGTAATCCCCATAAGATGGCCGTTAATGGCGTCAATGGAGGATTGTACGTCACAAAATAGCCGTAACGTGCCACCATATAGTCAACGATTTCATCGCGGCTCTTGCCTTCTTTCATCAACTCATACACTTTTTGCCGTAAATCTAAAGCAATCATTGAGTTTGAATCTGCAATGCTATTGTTTTGGCACTTCGGGCAACGTAACTCTTCTGTTAACTTACGAAATTGCTGCTCTTGCTGCTCATTATCAAAGGTAAAAACTTCAGTCGCCGCAAAAGCACTACTTGCACTAACCGCTAGCATCAGCAAACCAATAACATATTTCATTGGCTGGCCTCCTTGCTATAGCGTTCCCATAATGGTTTCACTTCCTTATTCCAGACACGCTCATCCATTGCGCCTGCATGGCGATAACGAATAATCCCATTGCCATCGATTAAGAAGGTTTCAGGAGCCCCATAAACGCCCAGATCAAGGCCTAACATGCCCTCACCATCAAAAAGACTTAAAGCATAAGGGTTACCAAGTTCGCGCAACCAAACAATCGCCTTATTGCGATCATCCTTATAGTTTAACCCCACCACGCGTACACCTTCAGCAGCAAGCTGATTGAGGTATTTATGTTCAGCGCGACAAGTAGGGCACCATGTCGCCCAAACATTTAAGAGGATAGGTTTCCCTTGAATCAACACATTTGACTCATAATGTTGACCGGGGTTTTCAAGTGACTCTAAACGGAACACAGGCACCGGTTTACCCACTAATGCAGATTCAAGTAAACGAGGGTCATCCCCTTCGGCATTACGCATCAATTGCCATAACAAAACGGCGGCAATAGCAGCGAAAATAATAAAAGGGATCAAGAAAACTTTGCGTTTCATGCAGCCTCCTGCATGGGTTTACGGCGACGATAGCGCGGATCAAATAGGCAGCATAGCGCTCCAGCAGCCATTAAAATGCCTCCCGACCAAATCCAGCGCACAAAAGGTTTGTAGTAAAGGCGCATAGTCCATACCTCTTTGCCGACCTCTTCTCCTAATGCAGCATACAAATCTCGGGTTATTCCCCCATCGATAGCCGCTTCGGTCATCACGGCACGGCTGGTGCTATAAAAACGTTTTTCAGGCTGTAATTTAGTGAGTAATTCACCATTTTTCTTAACGTCAATATTCCCTATCACCCCCTGATAATTCGGGCCATTCGCTTCATGTACCCCATTAAAGACAAAGGTATAATCACGAATAACCACACTTTCACCGGGCTTCATTTTGGCATCACGTTCAATGCTGTAATTTTGACTAAAAGCAATCCCCACAATAGTTACTGCTAAACCTAAATGTGCAAGTACCATTCCCCAATAACTTGGTGTGAGCTTGATTTTTTTACTAATACGTACACGCATTTCGGCGAACGCCAGTAATGCTATCCAGCAAGCCATCATTAAACCAAGCACGGTCAACGCTTCTAATCTATCTTGCATTAGCCATGGCAGTAGGCATGACAATATCAAGGTCACGAGCAAGGCCATTAAGAGTAATTTTCTAATCGCTGCGGGGCGGTCTCTCCCCCAACGCACTAGAGGCCCAATCCCCAGTAAGAGTGCGAATGGCACCATTAGCGCGATAAACATGGTATTAAAGAAGGGCTCACCAATCGAAATACTGCCTAAACCAATTTGTTTGTGAACTAAAGGCAGTAAGGTGCCTAATAACACGACCAGCATTGCAGCGGTTAGGATGACGTTATTCGCCAGTAGCATTGATTCCCGAGACCAAAGCGCATTATTAACACGAGAACGAACCTTGTGACCTCTTATGGCAAACAGCAGCAATGAGCCACCGATAACTAAGACCATAAAGGCGAGAATGAAGAGTCCTCTCGAGGGGTCAGATGCAAAGGCATGCACAGAAACCAGCACCCCTGAACGTACGAGGAAAGTACCGAGTAAACAAAGTGAAAACGCAAATATCGATAGCAATAAAGACCATGCCTTAAATGTTGCTCGTTGCTCTGTCACCGCCAGCGAGTGGATTAACGCGGTTCCTACTAGCCAAGGCATAAACGACGCATTTTCAACAGGATCCCAGAACCACCAGCCGCCCCAACCTAGCTCATAATAGGCCCAAGCCGAACCTAACATGATGCCGAGCGTTAAAAAAAACCACGCAGCCATCGTCCAAGGGCGAGCGAAACGGGTAAATGAACTATCCAGCCGGCCACTAAGCAACGCCGCGATAGCAAATGCGAAGGCGACTGAAAAGCCAACATACCCCATATACAGCAATGGTGGATGAAAAATCAGGCCGGGATCTTGCAAGAGCGGATTTAAGTCACGTCCTTCAATTGGGAAGGAGGGCAAGGTGCGCGAAAAGGGGTTAGAGGTGAAAATGATGAACAACAGAAACCCGACGCTCACCATCCCCATTACTGCTAAAACACGAGCAACAATATCCAGCGGCATGCGGTAGCTACATAATGCAACCGCAAACGTCCAGCCGCTCATCAATAGCACCCACAACAGCAGTGAACCTTCATGCGCACCCCATGTTGCCGCAACCCGATACCAAACAGGTAATTGCGTGTTGGAGTTATTTGCAACATAAGTAATTGAAAAATCATTTATGACAAAGGCGTTGACTAGCACTAAAAATGCGCCAGCCACACACAAAAACAGTAGCCAAGCAAGAGGCCTTGAAGCCCGCATTAAGCGCTCATCGTGACGAGATACGCCCCATAATGGATAGATAGAGAGTAATACTGCAATACCTAACGCTAGGCATAGCAGTATATTGCCAACCTCAGGGATCATAGTGCGTTATCCTTATAAGCCGCGGCAGGTCGACGGTGATTTTCCTGCATCGCTTGCTCAACTTCGGGTGGCGTATAATTTTCATCGTGTTTAGCGAGCACTTCTTTGGCAATGATATGATGGTTTTCAGCCAGCTCCCCTTGGACAACTACCCCTTGCCCTTCTCGAAACAGATCAGGCAAAATTCCCTCATAGCTCACATCAACTTCCGCTTCCGCGTCATACACCGTAAAGGTGACTTTCAGGGAGTCCGGATCACGCTGAACAGTACCTGGCATCACCATTCCCCCGACACGTAAGCGTTGGCCAACTTCAGGTATCTGCTGGGTTTCTCGCTTCCCATAAATGATCTCACCGGGGGTATAAAATAGGTCGATACTGGAACGAAGTGCATATAAAAGCAGCGCGACCATTAACCCCACACCAATTAGAATGGAACAAACTAGCCATAATCTATTTTTACGACGAATATTCACTCAGCCTCCCGACGCGCTCGTGCTGCTTTCTGTCTTGCTTCTCTTGCTTGCTGTGCAGTGATGGAATTTATGATCATTTTGCGTTGTAAAACGGTGTGAATACACAACAGCAATAGCGGTGTTACCGTCAATAGAACTGCCAGCCAGACATAAAAGGCATAACCGCCCATTGCAAAAAAATCCGCCCAAGATGCAAATGCACGACTCATTATTTACGCCCCTTCTTATTCACGATATCCATAACCCATGGGCGGTTACGCTCCAGTAGTAATAATTGGTTGCGCAAACGCACCAGCGTCAGAGAAATAAATAAAAATAGATAGCCTAAGATAGCCAAACGCAAAGGTGTGCGCATTGCAGGGTTAATACTTTGCTGCATTCGCGTTGATGGCTGATGTAATGTGTTCCACCATTCAACGGAATAATGGATGATAGGTAAATTAATCACACCAATTAAGACTAAGATCGCCGCAGCTTTTCCTGCTGTCCGGCGGTCATCAAATGCATGCCAAAGCGCGATAATGCCAACATACAGAAAAAAGAGAATAAGTTCTGAGGTTAAACGTGCATCCCATACCCACCATGCGCCCCACATGGGTTTGCCCCACGTTGCCCCCGTGACTAAGGCAATAAAGGTAAATACCGCACCAATAGGTGCCATAGCGGCAATCGTTAATTCAGCCACTTTCATTTGCCAAACAAGACCAACAAAAGCGACGAACGCCATAATGGCATAGATCCCCATTGACCACATTGCTGCTGGAACATGGAGGTACATAATGCGATAGCTATCACTTTGCTGATAATCGGCGGGCGCAAATCCGAATCCCCATCCCCAACCTAGTGCTAAAAAAATCACGCTCAGGGTAATAAACCAAGGGGTCAACCGCCCACATAGTTGGTAGAGATTGGCAGGAATAGCAAGTTGGTGAAGCTTTTTCCACATATTTAAAGGCTCCAGATCATATCTCAGGCAAACTTTGCGCTGCTGCAATATACAATACACGTAATAACAATGGGTTTATTGATATAGCACAAATATAAACTGAGGCTAGTCAAACCATTAACTGTTGACTAGCCTCTATGCTTCTCAGGCGTGATCCCATTTAATCAACCTTCCTGAGTGACGCTTTTCCATTTAAAAACCCGGCTCAACTTCGCGCATATCAGGTAGCTTATGAGCTATCCCTTTATGGCAATCAATACAGGTTTTTCCATCAACAATGGCCTGATCATGCATTTTGGCTGCCACGCTTTTTTGTGCCGTAAAATCCATGTATTCAAAATTGTGGCAATTACGGCACTCCTGAGAGTTATTATCTTTCATCCGTCGCCACTCATTTTGCGCCATGGCTAAACGGTGCTCTTCAAATTTTTGTGGTGTATCAATGATGCCGAATACTTTGCCATAAAGCTCTTTGCTGGCTTTAATCTTTCTGACCATTTTAGGTCCGAACTCATGAGGTACATGGCAATCAGGACAGGTTGCTCGAACACCACTACGGTTGGTGTAGTGGATCGTTTCCATATACTCTTCATACACGTTTTCACGCATCTCATGGCAGCTAATACAAAATTCTTCAGTATTAGCCATTTCCATTCCCGTATTAAAGCCGCCCCAAAAAATGACGCCACTAACAAAACCAATCAATAGTAAGGTTCCCAAAGCCAAACGGCTCGGGCGTCGCCACCATTGCCACACTCTACGGATCACACCAGGCTTAGCGTTATTGTTTCCCATGTCGGCCTCTTATTTCCCAAAACCTTTGGATGGGGTAAATGTGTTCTCCACAATCGGTGAAGTATCGGACTGCGGCACATGGCACTGTAGGCAGAAGTAGCGGTTTGGTGCTACACCACCTAATACTTTCCCCGTAGCATCCACGAAGTGTGTCGGGCTAACGCGAGGCGCCCCTGTTGTTCGATAACTTTCAACACCATGGCATTGTAAGCAGCGATTTGTATTGGTGGTAATTTGATAACCATCAACGCTATGTGGGATCATTGGAGGTTGATTCACATAGTTTAAAGCCATTCTTTCCTGCTCTTTAGGAATATGAATGCCACCTTCTTGAGTACCAGAAACTTCTGGTGACTTAGACAGATCAACGCCATTTGTCGCCCAAGCAAGGCTCGAGGCAACGAGTCCTATTACCGCCATCCAACGGCTCATTGTCTTAATCAGGGCATGGGTTTTCATGATTTCGCTCCCGAACTCCATCGTAGTGTTATTTTAAAAACATCCTCAGAACACACATCGATACAACGACCGCATGTTATGCAGTCCTTATCCGAAATGAATGCTGGGGCCTGTTTATCTAAAACCGGGGTACGCAAAACTTGCGGCTCCGGACAAATGTGAAAGCAATCCATACAGCGAGTACAATTTTGCTTGTTTATCGCTGTGACCATCAGTACCCCTTTACAACCGGCGATCCCATATAAGGCACCGAGAGGACAAAGGTGACCACACCAGCCATGCTCCACAACGAGTAAATCGAATAAAAATAAGGCGAGCAGCAATAAAGCACCGCTACCAAAACCGAAGATGAGGCTTCGGCCCATTAATGAAACGGGGTTGATCCATTCCCACAATAAAGTCCCTGTTACCGCAGAGCCGATTAAAATCACCACAAGCAACACATAACGGATATAACGAGGGATCGTTGCGGATTGATTAAAATCGAGCTTACGGCGTAACCATGCTGCCGCATCCGTAACAGGGTTTACAGGGCAAACCCAACTGCAAAAAATACGTTTTCCAAGTAATGCATAAACTAGCAATACTATTGCTGCACCAATTAATGTCGAAATAGCAGGTAAATAGCCACTAGCAAGACTTTCTAACGTGATCAAAGGGTCAGTGAGCGGGATTGAATCTAACAATAAACTGCTACTGTAATTACCATGTAAGATCCAGACCCCAAACCAAGGTCCACTCAAAAACATCGCGATTACCAATAGTTGACTGATACGACGCATCCATAACCATTTATGGCTCTGCCACCAGCCCTTTTTCGCCAGCGCTTCGCGTCCGGCATCACGTTTACGATTTGCCATTATTTCCCTCCAGCCAACCAAAACGGTAGTGATGCCCCAATTCACCTTTCGCAAGCGTTAACGGCAGGACTTTAATGGCCGCTTCTTCGAGGACACAAGCCTGCTCGCACTTACCACATCCCGTACAAGCTTGACTATGCACTGTTGGTAAAAAACGTGCATGCTTACCCGTACGGTGGTTTTGCTCAAGCTCCAGCGTGATAGCCTCATCAATTAGCGGGCAAACGCGATAACACACATCACAGCGCAACCCTTGAAAATTGAGACAGTTTTCCTGATCAAGTAACACTGCCAACCCCATTCGTGCGTCATTGATAGACTCAATCTCTTTATCCAGTGCACCACTCGGGCACACTTTGGCGCACGGGATCTCTTCACACATTTCACAAGGGTTTTCTCGCGCAATAAAATAAGGCGTTCCCGCTGCCAGTCCTGATGCTAATGTTGCTAATTTCAACATGTCATAAGGGCAAGCTTGTACGCACTGCCCACAACGAACACACGCACTCGCAAATGCATTTTCATTAATGGCTCCCGGCGGGCGGAGACGAATTCCACTCGCGCGGGAAGTTTGTTGCTGTAAGCCCAGTACCACACCAACCGCCGCCAATCCGCCTGCCGCACGAACGGCATCGCGTAAGAAACGGCGACGACTATTTTGAGGTTTAGGTTTCTGGGACATATGCAATTACACCTTTTCCAATTTAACGGCACATTTTTTGTAATCCGTCTCTTTAGAGAGTGGGTCTGTTGCATCCAGCGTTAAGTTATTAACTAACTGAGATGCGTCAAAGAAAGCCATATACACCAATCCTTTTGGTGGTCGGTTACGCCCTCGTGTTTCCACAATAGTGGTCACTTCACCACGGCGTGAAATCACTTTTACCTTATCACCACGACGTAACCCTCTCTCTTTCGCATCTAGAGGATGGATAAAGACCTGTGATTCAGGAAAAGCTCGGTGCAGTTCTGGTACACGACGAGTCATACTGCCGGTATGCCAATGCTCCAACACACGCCCCGTTGATAGCCATAAGTCATATTCTTTATCAGGTACTTCCGCCGCGGGTTCGAACGGCAATGCAAAAATGACTGCTTTACCATCTGGCTTACCGTAGAATTGATAACCCGCACCGGCTTTGACATAGGGGTCATGGCCTTCGCTGTAACGCCATTGCGTCTCTTTGCCATCGACCACAGGCCAACGGATACCGCGTGCTTTGTGATAATCATCGAAAGGCGCAAGGTCATGACCATGACCGCGACCAAAACTGGCGTACTCTTCAAATAACCCTTTTTGTAGATAGAAGCCCAATTCGCGTGACTCATCATTGAGCTGATCTTCAGCTAACTCAGTGATCGGGAACTTGGTAACCGCTTGGTTAGCAAACAGCACGTCATACAGGGTTTTACCGCGATACTCCGGTTTTTGAGCCAGTAACTCTTCAGGCCAAACCTCTTCCGTTTTAAAGCGACGGGCAAATTGCACCATTTGCCATAAGTCAGATTTTGCTTCTCCCGGCGCTTTCACTTGCTGACGCCAAAATTGTGTCCGGCGCTCCGCATTCCCGTAAGCCCCCTCTTTTTCTACCCACATGGCGGTTGGCAAAATCAAATCTGCGGCGATAGCACTCACGGTTGGATAAGGATCAGAAACAACAATAAAATTGCGTGGGTCACGCCAGCCCGGCATCCGCTCTTGATTAATATTGGGGCCTGCCTGCATGTTGTTGTTACACATGACCCAATAAAAGTTAAGCGTGCCGTCTTTTAAGGCACGGTCTTGCGCCACGGCATGTAAGCCAACTTTTTCTGGGATCGTGCCGGCGGGGAGTTGCCAAACTTGCTCCACTTTTTCGCGGTGTTTTTCATTCGTTACCACCATATCGGCGGGTAAGCGATGGGCAAACGTACCGACTTCACGAGCAGTACCACACGCAGACGGCTGCCCCGTCAATGAGAACGGACCACAACCCGGCTGAGAAATTTTACCTGTCAGTAAGTGCAAGTTATAACAGAGGTTATTCGCCCAAACACCACGAGTATGCTGATTGAAGCCCATTGTCCAATAAGAGACGACTTTTGTGTTTGGGTCCGCATACAATTTTGCTAGTTCTTCTAGCTGATCTTTCGGCACCCCTGTCATTTCAGCGGTTTTATCTAATGTGTATTCAGCCACAAAGGCCTTATATTCTTCCCAAGTCATCGGCACAGAGGCATCTGAACCTGGGTTTTTAGCACTTTGTTCTAATGGATGAGTAGGACGCAATCCATAACCGATGTCCGTTGTTCCTCGACGTAAGTTAACGTGTTTATCGAAGAATTCCTGATTCACCGCATCATTTTGAATAATATAGTTAGCAATATAATTGAGGATCACTAAGTCAGACTGTGGGGTAAAGACAATACCGTTATCAGCTAACTCAAAGCTACGATGCTTAAATGTGGAGAGTACAGCAACACGCACATTAGGGTCAGATAAACGCCGGTTGGTAATACGTGACCATAGGATAGGATGCATTTCTGCCATGTTCGAACCCCAAAGCACAAATGCATCGGCTTGCTCGATGTCATCATAACAGCCCATAGGTTCATCCATACCAAAAGTACGCATGAAACCAACAACCGCTGAGGCCATACAATGGCGTGCGTTAGGGTCTAAGTTGTTAGAGCGGAAGCCACCTTTAAACAATTTTGATGCAGCATAACCTTCCCACACAGTCCATTGGCCTGAACCGAACATGCCAATCCCTTCAGGGCCGCGCTCTTTTAATGTGGTTTTTACTTTTTCTTCCATGACATCAAAGGCTTTTTCCCAAGTCACCGGGGTAAATTCACCATTTTTGTCATATTCACCGTCTTTCATTCGCAGCAATGGCTGAGTCAAGCGATCTTTACCGTACATGATTTTCGGTAAAAAATAGCCTTTAATACAGTTTAAGCCACGGTTAACTGGCGCTTCTGGGTCACCTTGGCTCGCCACAATGCGACCATTTTGCGTTCCCACAAGTACACCACAACCTGTACCACAGAAGCGGCAAGGTGCTTTATCCCATTTGATGGCCTCTTGTTGCCCGACGACCGCTTTAGCGATACTCGGAACGCCAATACCTGCCGCCGCAGCAGCGGCCGCAACAGCATTGGCTTTCATGAAGCTACGACGACTGAGTTTCATCATTTTCCTCACATTGCTCATCCTGCTGGTGGTAAACCAGCGAAACAGCCAGCACACCATTAACATTGCGTACTGAATCAATAGTCTCAATCAGGGTGCGACTGTGTTCTGACTCGACAACAACAATCAATTTGCCTGTTTCCGGTGAACTGATAGCCACCTCACAACCGGGTAATTGATTTAAAGCTGCCGTCACAGCGCAAGCCTGTTCACTTTTTACTTGTACAATCAAACTACATACTTGCCAGCTATTGCGCATTTTCATGCTCCAAAGTAATGGCTGATACGGGGCAACCGGCAACACAGGCACCACAACCTGTACAACCTTGCTTATCAATATTGGGCTGATAAATTCCACTCAGTGATGGGCGAAACGCGATCACTTGTGGCTCACAATTGTCTTCGCATCGCCGACATTCAATAGAGCGATATGCCAGACAGGTTTGAGCAATTGAGATGGAAATATCCCAAGGTTGGGAGAGTTGTGGAAGAAATATTGGCTCAGGGCAAGCGGCAGCACAGGCATAACAAAACGTGCACTCCCCTTGCAAAAAATCAACAGCGGGATAGCCACCGGGGCCAGATATTAAAATTGAGGTTTCACAATGCGTCAGGCAATGGTTGCAACGAGTACAACTTTCAATGAAATGATCTTCACTACGACTCCATGGCGGTCGAATAACGGGTGCGGCGCGACGCCATGCACCAGTCAACACTCCCCGACGGGTGATATCAGCCATGTTGATTTCCTTAACATTGCCCAAACAAAATTAATGCAAAAAGTAAAAATTAACCGCAATTATTATATGTGTATTCACGCAGAATCTTATCGATAGAGAGTAAAAAAATACATACCACCTAATAGGTAACATTAATGAATGTGCTATTTAGAATGAAATAATTTATACAGAAAGTATTATTTGAAATAACGATGTAACTTATTGACTAGAACTTAAATAAATTATCTTCAAACAAAAAATATTAACATTTTTTAAATATGAGAAACCAAATTAATCCTAATGTTTCATGAAACCCTCATATATATAACATTATAAACTACCACTAAAGTAGTAGTTATAGTCATCAACGATGAATATCCACATTGAAAATATTAGAGGTACTGCACACTTTGGTTATTAGTTAAATAATAGATAAGCAGATTACTTAGTCATATCCTACTGATAATAAAGCCTTTCAATATGAATTCAATAAATAAAAACCCTCACTCACATGAAAGTGACGCTTAAATGCTTTGCTCTCATTTATTTTAACTGACTCAATGTTTTCTTTCCTAATTTACATTCACGATTCGATATTAATCACATTATTTTAATGACATTTCTTTTAGTAAATTTAGCTTTGATCAAAAACAATATTTTAAGTGTGGTTATTTGTTAGAGCTATTCCTTGAGCATGTCATGATGGCATCAAAACCTATGCCATCACCTATAAATAATAATATCACAGCCAATGGGATGGCTGGCTTATATCACTCGAGGCCCTTATGGCAAAGATAATCAACAGGACTTTGTACTTACTCAGTTTGGTGGCTGGGATATGGTTGTTAACCCCTGCTGTTCATGCACAAATTGCATCAAAGGAAGCATCATCAACAATAAATACTAAAAATGAATCCTTTGCTCAGGCTCACCCTGATCAATATCACTCGTGGCGTGCAACATCCGAACAATCACAACGTGAAGATGCGCTGGCAGAAGACCCCCGGTTGGTGATCCTCTGGGCTGGCTACCCTTTTTCACGTGATTACAACAAGCCTCGAGGCCATGCTTATGCTTTAATTGACGTACGAGAAACACTACGTACTGGTGCACCGAAAGATGCACAAGATGGCCCTCTCCCTATGGCTTGTTGGAGCTGTAAAAGCCCAGATGTCGCCAGACTTATCCAAGAGCAAGGGGAAGATGAATATTTCCACGGTAAATGGGCTAAAGGTGGGCCTGAAATTGTTAACGTACTAGGGTGTGCTGACTGCCACAAAACCGACTCTCCAGAATTCGCGCAAGGCCAGCCCGCTTTAACACTCACCCGTCCTTATGCCGCTCGAGCCATGGAAGCGATTAGTAAACCCTTCGATAAAGCCAGTCGTTTTGATCAGCAATCTATGGTGTGTGGGCAATGCCACGTTGAGTACTACTTTGCAGGGGAAAATAAATCCGTCAAATTCCCTTGGGATAGCGGTACGAAAGTGGAGGATATGGAAGTCTATTATGACAATATCGCCTTCTCTGACTGGACAAACTCACTGTCGAAAGCCCCTATGTTAAAAGCACAGCACCCAGAGTATGAAACATGGAGTGCGGGGATCCACGGTAAAAACAACGTGACCTGTATCGACTGCCACATGCCTAAATTACAAAATGAAAAAGGCGAGCTCTACACCAGCCATAAGATAGGTAATCCATTCGATAATTTCGAACAAACCTGTCGTAACTGCCATACCCAAAGCAAGCAAGAGCTACAAGCTGTCGTTGCCGAGCGCAAACAAGCTATCCAAGAGATGAAAATCAAAGTGGAAGATCAACTTGTTCATGCCCATTTTGAAGCTAAAGCAGCTTGGGATGCAGGGGCAACCGAAAAAGAGATGGCGCCCATTTTAGCTGATATTCGCCATGCACAATGGCGCTGGGATTTAGCTATTGCATCTCATGGTATTCATATGCACGCACCAGAGGAAGGCTTGCGCATGCTCGGTGGCGCAATGAACAAAGCTGCTGATGCTCGCACCAAACTCGTTCGTCTATTAGGTGCTAAAGGCATTACACATGAAATTGCTATTCCAGACATTTCAACCAAAGAAAAAGCGCAACAAGCAATTGGTCTGGATATGCAAAAAATCAACGCTGAAAAACAAGAGTTTTTGAAAACTGTCGTGCCCGAATGGGATGCGCAAGCTCGTAAAAACAACCTGTTAAGCCAATAACCGTGATCCGCCTCATACAGAGGCGGTATAACCAATGGAGTTAATATGAGCGTACTACGTTCGTTATTCACTGCTGGGGGGCTGGCATTAGGCTTGTTATGGAGCATTGCAGCCTCTACTGCGACACCTCCCGCGACAGAGACGGGTGAACGTTGGGTTGTTACTCAGCAACGTAACCCAGATGCAGCCTGTTTGGATTGTCATAAACCCGACAAAGAAGGTATGCATGGCACTCACGCATCGGTCATTAACCCTAATAATAACCTTCCCGTTACCTGTACCAACTGCCATGGTAACCCAGGCCCTCATCACCGTGAGGGGGCTAAAGATGTGATGCGGTTTAACCACCCTATGTATAGCGTGGAGCAACAAAATAGTGTCTGTATGTCATGTCACTTACCCGAACAGCTACAAAAAGCGTTTTGGCCACACGATGTTCATGTGACTAAAGTTGCCTGTGCCAGTTGCCATGATCTGCATCCAAAACAAGATACGATGAAAACACTTAATGACAAAGGTCGCGTAAAAATTTGTGTTGATTGTCACTCAGACCAACGTAATAACCCTGACTTCAATCCAGCGGCGGTAAAATTGCTTAAGGAGCAGCCATGAGTTGTTCGCGTCGTCAGTTTATTATTTATGCAGGAGCCTTGGCGGCGTCAGGAGGTGCGACACTCCATAGCCTCGCAAATACGATGAAAATGGATGGCGTACGTTACGGCATGATCCACGATGAAACCTTATGCATAGGTTGTACTGCTTGTATGGATGCCTGTCGAGAAGTCAACCAAGTCCCTGAAGGGGTTTCTCGGCTAACCATTATTCGCAGCGAGCCAATTGGTCACTTCCCAGATATCAAATATCGCTTTTTCCGGCATTCATGTCAGCACTGTGAGCATGCACCTTGTGTCGATGTTTGCCCAACGGGCGCATCATTTATTGATAAAACGACAGGGATTGTCGATGTTAACCCAGACCTATGTGTTGGTTGCCAATATTGTATTGCGGCTTGCCCTTACAGAGTAAGATTCATTCACCCAGTCAATAAAACTGCCGACAAATGCGATTTTTGCCGAAAAACAAACTTGAAAAAAGGTAAACAACCGGCTTGTGTCGAAGCCTGTCCAACCAAGGCATTGGTCTTTGGCAATCTGGATGATCCTAACAGTGATATTTCTCTTATGTTGCGTCAAAAAACCACGTATCGCTATAAAATAGCCCTCGGTACTCGCCCCAAAATGTACCGAGTTCCGTTCAAATATGGGGAGGTTAGCCAATGACAACTGCTTCTGCTTTCCATTTTGAATCTTTAGTTTGGGATTGGCCCATTGCCGTTTACCTCTTTCTAATTGGTATTTCAGCAGGGTTAGTGGTGCTTGCCGTGCTATTGCGTCAATATTATCCGTCTGAGGCAACCAGTAAGAGCACACTAATGAGAGCCACTCTATTTCTGGCACCGACGACCGTTATTTTGGGATTACTCATTTTAATTTTCCATTTAACACGCCCATGGACCTTTTGGAAATTGATGTTCCACTACAGTCCGACCTCCGTCATGTCGATGGGGGTTATGCTCTTCCAAGTCTACATGGTGGTACTCGTTGTCTGGTTAGCTAAAGTTTTCGAAACTGAACTGGTCGCAATACAGCAAAAATGGCTACCGCGTTTTGGCTTTATTCGCTCATTATTAAATTTATTCACACCTGCTATACGTGCCATTGAAATCACCATGCTCGTACTGGCGGTATTATTAGGGGCTTATACCGGTTTTTTACTTTCCGCGTTAAAATCCTATCCATTCTTAAATAACCCTATCTTACCTGCTCTCTTTCTCTTTTCAGGGATCTCATCGGGGCTTGCCGTCGCGCTCATTGCTTTAGCATTGCGCTATCGCCAAAATGTCCATAACCCAGAAGCGCATTTTCTACATCGCGTTGAAGGCTTTGTCGTTTGGCTGGAAATCTTCTTATTAGCGGCTTTCTTTGTCGGTTTAGCATTAGGGGATGATGGCAAAATGCGCGCGCTTATCGCAGCACTTGGTGGAGGCTTTTGGACTTGGTGGTTTTGGATTGGTGTGGTTGGCATTGGTTTTATGATCCCACTGGCCTTGAAAAAATGGGTCAATAATAGCCAAAGTGCCGCCCGAGTGGTTTTTGTCAGTAGTGCGAGTTTGGTTGGGGTCTTTTTATTACGTTTCTTTGTCCTTTATGCAGGGCAATTAACGGTCGCTTAATTAACACAAACAAGGTGCTCATTGGAACTTATACTCCCTGAAATCGGGTTTATTAGCTTGCTGTTAACACTCTGCATAACCAATTTTCATGCCTTGTTTGGGTTGGTTAGTACCTACAAACACACCCAAAAATCACGCTTACTTGGGGTTTATTGGTCTACTCTGCAATTTATATTTCTCGTTATTGCGTTTCTTTGCCTAACTATTTCCTTTATTCAAAGTGACTTTTCGGTGGTGTATGTTGCTCAACATAGCCACCGTTTATCCCCTTTATTAATAAAAATAGCGGCGGTTTGGGGTGGGCATGAAGGTTCACTCCTTCTTTGGGTGCTTTTACTGTCGACTTGGCATCTGTTATTCGCTTGGCGCTATCGCAAACAAGATCACCCCTTTTTTGCTTTAACCTTAGCTATTCTTGCCGCAATGAGCGCAGCGCTACTTTGGTTTATCGTGCTCTATTCAGACCCTTTTATGCGGCTCTTTCCGCCCGCGATTGAAGGTCGCGACCTCAACCCAATGTTGCAACATTGGGGGCTTATTTTACATCCTCCGCTACTTTACTTGGGTTATAGCGGCTTGATGGTCGTCACATCATGCGTTTTGGCTTCGCTGATTGCTGGAAATTTCAGCCAAACTATTGCATGGGTTTGTTGGCGTTGGGCCGTACCAAGTTGGTGCATACTTACCATGGGGATCACGCTAGGCTCATGGTGGGCCTATAGCGAATTAGGATGGGGCGGTTGGTGGTTTTGGGATCCTGTCGAGAATGCCTCACTGTTGCCTTGGCTAGCGGCAACCGCCCTACTACACAGTTTAGTGGCTTCGCGAAAACAGGGAAGTTACCGCCATTGGTCGATGATCTTAGCCATAGTCACATTTATTTTATCATTACTTGGCACGCTTATTGTTCGTTCGGGCATACTCGTGTCAGTCCATGCATTTGCCCTAGATAATGTTCGTGCAATACCATTATTTTTATTATTTATTAGCATGAGCATCGTCGCCTTACTTATTTATGGTTGTAAGGCGAAACCCGCAGTATCAGCCTCTAAACGGGCATTAACTCTACGCGAAATCTATTTACAGATGACATTGATTTTATTTGTGGTTGTCCTGTTTATTGTGTTAGTCGGCACGCTATATCCCATGCTCTACAGCCTACTTGGGTGGGGAAAGATATCAGTCGGAGCGCCTTATTTTAACCAAACATTACTGCCTTTTGGCTTAATTATGCTGATGGTTATCGGCGCTTGGGCCGTGGGGAGCCTCAAATCATCTACCCGCTCTTTTTTCCGTTGGCGTTTGTCTGTTAGCATCATTGCCGCTGTAATCGCCCTACTTTTGCGATGGAGTGATGCTAAATTTATCGCGAGCGCAACGGCTATAATGGTTGGCTTACTGTTGCTATTATGGCTACGCCCTCTCAATGAAATACAGAAGCGACTAGCCTCATTACTTGCACACACTGGCGTGATTATTTTTGCCACTGGTATTGCTTTTTCTACTGTAAGCAAACAAGAAATCAGTGCCAATATGACGGTTAATCACACCGTTTCACTCGCCGGTTATCAATTTAATTTCAAGCAATTACAGTTGGATACTCAATCCAATTACACCACTGAAAAAGCGCTCATTGCCGTTTATCAAAAAGATACATTTATTACACACCTTGAGACTGAACGTCGATTTTATACCGCTCGCCAACAGATAATGATTGAACCTGGTATGCACTGGGGATGGATGCGAAATTGGTACGCCGTATTAGGTGAAAAGACGGGAAATAACCGCTATGCGCTACGATTCTATGTGCAAGATGGTATCCAGTGGATCTGGGGAGGGGCTTTTATCATGTGCATCGGTCTCTTTATTGGGTGGTTTAAAGGGCGAAGTCAGCATGAATAAACTCTTGCATTATGTTGTTCTAACGTTATTACTTATGGCGACGAATATAGCCAAAGCCGACATTGTGGATACTTGGCAATTTGCTACCGCAGAACAGCAAACAACTTCATTACAAATTGCGGCTCAATTACGCTGCCCTCAGTGCCAAAATCAAAACCTGCTCGAATCCAATGCCCCTACCGCTGTCAGTATGCGCCATCAAGTGTATAAAATGGTAGCGGAAGGGAAAACTGAAGCTGAAATACGCTCTTATATGACCGAGCGATACGGTGATTTTGTACTCTACAATCCGCCATTACACATGGGAACCATTGTACTCTGGAGCCTGCCTTTTATCGGATTCATCTTTGTCATCGCCCTGCTCTATTATTTAATAAAAAAAAGAGCCTCAGTACCGCGAACAAATCAACATAATTCAACGGAAGCTACCATTACTCCGACGTCTAAGCTGTCCATACAATTAACTCATGAAATTCCATCACAGCACGCCGAAGTGAAGCGCAACGATACCCTTTCTTATTATGCTATCCATTTATGCGTAGCTCTATTACTGCTCCTTACAATAGCAGGGTATTTTTTTCTACCGCGCTTTAGCGTCACTTATCATGAATACCAGCGCATCTCAGACCCATTACATATATTGACCCCACTACAGCAACAACAAAGTGATCTGATACGCTTACAAAATAATATTCGACAATCCCCCCAAAATGGTGACCTTTGGGCAATCCTCGGTGAATATTATTTATATCAAAATAGCTATGACAATGCCTTGATTGCCTATAACCAAGCACTTAAATATACAGGAGAAAACGCGCAACTTTATTCAGCTATCGCGACTGTGCTCTATTATCAAGCGGGGCAACAGATGACTGAAGATACAATGCAAGTAATAGAGCATGCATTATCCATTGATAAACATGAAGTGACCGCTTTAATGCTATTAGCCTCAGACGCCTTTATGCACGCCAACTATGAAAAAGCCATTAGCCTATGGCAACAACTACTCGATAGTAATAGCCCTAGAATTAATCGTTCACAATTAATAGAAGCGATAAATATGGCAACAATAATGAAAAATAATCATTAAATCATTTTTTGATTATTTTTCATTTAAAGTACATACACGTCATCAATAAAAAACTTAAAATAACAATAACTATTCAAATAAACTTAACATAACAATTTATTATTAATTGTAACCCTTTGTCTTTAATTGACTATTGTTATTTCATCCCCATATAAACACGCCTATGCTTATGCTACCTTAATATCGCCTAATTCTAAAATCACTACTATTATTCAAATATAAAAAGAGTAACTTCATGAAAAAGAATATATTTTCATATTTAATTATTGCTCTTATCGCAGGCGGCTCATTTGTTGCTGGCATGATGGCAAATTATACCCCTGATCTGGATATCGTTAAAAAATCACAAAAAGCAGTGGAGGATTTCCTTACATTTCCCGAAACCGCCGAATATAAAAATGTTCATTACTATGAAATTCGGCAAACACTCGATCACGGAATACTTGGTTATGTATGTGGAGAGGTACTCGTTTTTAAAAGCGAAAATTCCTTTGGCTATAAACGATTCCTCGTCAAAACATATATGCACCAAGATGGAAGAAATGTCGTTTCTATCCCTTTAATTGAACGTTCTGGAAATATTTTTCCTAACGACAACTTCAACATCATCTGGGATCAATTTTGCCGTGAACAATCTGATAAGAAAGAATAATCTCTTTTGACGCCTGTAGTATGCAACTTAACCTTTATCAGCTCACCTTTTTGGCTTAGTAATAAATCACTCTTAATAAACCAGCACGCCCTCTTTTCTTCAACCCATTGATGAATATTGTTAATCTCCTTCAATTCATGTCTATTTATTACATAAGCCAAAAAGCCAATCTATTGAATACACAAGAAAATTTTACATAAGCAATATTAATATCTTTAAAAATATTAACACTTGACGTGTGTTTTGATACACAGTTCACATTTTTATCATCGGATTTATACGGTACATTAGTGTCAAGTCAAACGAAGGGAGAGATATCTCATCATTGAGGAATAAAAATTAATGTTGATGTTCTTTAATCACATTAACCAGTATCAATGTCGTTACACCATAAAATAGTAAATAATAATATTCGCAAAAATAAAAGTATAATATTTAACCAGTTGAATACTGAATTCTAATACCAGGGAATTTATTAGTACCAGTGTTATATCATTTCCTATCTGATATAGCGCGTAACAAAATATTACGCTTGTAATATAAAATAACATGCTAAGTTGAATACTTAAGTTATTATCATATAAACATTATATATTTAAGCTATGTATCAACGAAAAGCTAAGATATTTATTAAAAACTAACGTCTTCATCATGTACGTAGATATGCTATAGTACCGATTGCATAATTATAATATCGCTGTAAAGAACAAATCATGTAGTAGTGATTTCATTCAGTTAGAGTCCCTAAAGGGACTCTTTTTTTTTTATGTTTTAATATGGAAAAAAGCAATTAATACAAATCATTACCATGGCTTGCTATCACTTTTTTATACCACCAAAAAGATTTTTTACGTATCCTTGTTAGTGAGCCAGCTCCCTGATCATCTTTATCAACATACACAAAACCATATCGTTTACTCATTTCGCCTGTTGAAGCAGAGACTAAATCAATACATCCCCATGAAATATATCCCATAATGGGGATACCATCAGCGATAGCATCACCTAAAGCTTGAATGTGTGAACGATGGTAATCGATTCGATAATCATCAATAATTTCACCATCCTCATTTAACTTATCATGCGCCCCCAAACCATTTTCTACTAGAAATAATGGTTTTTGATAGCGATCATAGAGCATGTTTGCGGTTAATCTTAAACCGAGAGGGTCAATTCCCCACCCCCACTCACTCTGTTTTATATACGGAGAGCTTAAAGATTGTGCAGCATTAATCGACGGGTTTGTACCATCCCCCATATCCGCTGAGGCACAACGAGAGGCATAATAACTAAACGAAACAAAATCGACGGTATTTTTAAGGATTTGCTCGTCCTCTTCCGTGACCAGAAGTGTCACCTTGTTTTCACGAAAAACACGTTGTGCATAGGCGGGATAATACCCACGCACCTGTACATCAATAAAAAACAAGTTTTCACGATCTTTTTCCATTGCCGCCCATACATCTTCTGGTTTAGGCGACCAAGGGTAATATCCACCACCTGCAAGCATACAGCCGACTTGGTTTTGAGCATTGACTTCGTGGGCTATTTTTGTCGCTAATGCGCTAGCAACTAATTGATGATGAGCGGCTTGATATTTAACTTGTTCGCTATTTTCCCCTTCTTCAAAGACTAACCCTGATGATGAAAACGGCGTATGCAATAGCAAATTAATTTCATTAAATGTCAGCCAATATTTCACTATCCCATCAAATGCTTCAAAGCAGGCTTTGGCATAGGTCACAAAAAAATCAATCATCTTCCGGTCACGCCATGAGCCATACTCAGTGACCAAATGCATCGGAACATCAAAATGGCACAAGGTTACTAGCGGTTCAATATGATATTTTTTGCATTCATTAAATAAGTCGAGATAATAGGCGATACCTTCTGGGTTTGGAGTGACTTCATCCCCACGCGGAAATAAACGGCTCCATGCAATCGATGTGCGAAATACCGAAAATCCCATTTCTGCCATTAGCGCAATATCACGCTTGTATTGATGATAAAAATCAATTGCCAAATGGCTTGGGTAATATTCATCATCTCGTAATTTAAAACGTTTTTCGATCCCCATTTTTACCGGATGCCTGTTAGCTCCATAAGGAATAACATCTGCAATACTGAGTCCTTTCCCCCCTTCAAAACAAGCCCCCTCCGCTTGATTTGCCGCTATTGCACCACCCCACAGAAAATCTTGAGGAAATAGAGATCCTGGCATAATTACCCTCATTCAATAGTGAAAAAATTATTTACTTTCTGGTTAACAAAAATTTTTTATATTTCTTTGGCGATACTGTTTTTGTTTAATCTTACCTATTAATTATTTATTGATAATTAATGACGGTAATATCTATTAACTCCCTATTAATCATCTTTATTAATCACAAAATCAGTAGAAACCATTGCGGTAACAGCCACAACTATCCGTCGATTAAAGATAAAAACAATGCCATTTTGAATAGTAATTATTTTTTGTGATGCACCACACACAATAAAAAACCACACACGCAATAAAGCGCTATGCCACATCATTCATATCGATAAAATAATAATCATTTGATTGATTATTTTATTTACAATATTTATCTATAAGGGGGAGTTTTGTTAGAGAATAATGTTTTTATTGATAGGATAAATTAAAAAAAGCGCCATAATTACAAAAATCTAATACTATCAATCAGTTAACAATCACTTTTTACTTACTTTACTAAATACCACTATCGTTTTTTGATCATTAAAATAGTGGTTTGAAGTAGTAAGGTGATTAAATCATAAAAGATAGCAACAAGGTGCCCATACTCTCAATCATGTTTTCCTGGCAGAAATACTCCAATGGGTTAAAAATCATATTTATGGTATTGATAATGGAATAACCTAGTAGGTCAGTTATATCAACTGTTGGCATACTCATTCCTCATTTTGATGGCTCTCAGCAGGATAAATAATCCAATTAAAACTATCAATCAGAATCGTGTTAAAACTCATCTATTAAATACACCACCTATTTATCCCCTTTGTCAATATTATGTGATGACTAAAATACAATCGATAAGCTAAAAAATGTTTTCACTGCCTTTAAATGAAAACATGCTAAATCGCCCAATAACCCTAACTTATCTTAAATTTATCGATATCAAATCGTGATTATTACCTGACGTTTTAATTATAATAGCATCACAATATAATTAAATCACCTATATAGTGGTTAATAGAAGGCTTATTTAGAATATGCGAGATATTTTATTAAAAGAATAAAATTGTGAAGTCGATCAATGTGAAAACCACTATAAAAAAGTTAAGTATTAACACTTAACCTTATTTCCACACCAACTTAATCATTGATGTTTTAATAATAATTCCAGCATGAAATATTCTTATTAGAAAGGATAAGAATAAAAAAATAACCCATTCAAATCAATCAGATGGAAACAACATCCATTGCCTTTTATATCTCTTTATTATTTTAATTTAAATATTTCATCGTAATAATAAATTTTATAAATTACTTTTTACGGCCCTGCATTAAAAAAAGATAAAAATCAGCCAGTTTGATAATTTGGTATAATATTAAATAGCACAAATAGCTAATAAAAACTTCAATAATTTATTTAAATCATATACACTCAGCATGAAACGATAAAAAGGAATTGTTATGTTTAGATTTTTTGAAACATTTTTTAATGAGCTGTCCAATATAATGACTGCAAATAGCCGACGTATCATTGTGACAATCTTAGCTGTCGCAACGATTTCAACAACAGTAACCATGGAGTCTATCAACATCTATTTTATAGCCGCATTTATATTTATTAGTTTTTCACTATATCTACCTGAAATATATAAATTTATAATGAACAGGGTAAACTAAGTAACGTTGAATACATTGAGCTATAACATTTGACTTTGTCTTTTTAACAACACACATGCACCTGTTTTTGCCGTTAGTTGATTAAAAATTACGTATTAGCACCTAATTCACTTTTTACCATAAATCAAAAGAGCAATACGTAATCAGTAAAAATAACTACCAATAGTCACTAATCACATCTGCAAAGATAAAAGCCTGCGTATTGTTATCCTTAAAGTCAGAGTAAATACCTACGACCCGCCTTAAATACAGTTAGCTTCATTTGTAATGATGCTCAATCGCTGTTTCTTCCTTTAAATACCTATTAACCATGGCTGCTTTGTCACCTCACTTTCTATATCTTACGACAACCAATCAACCGATATAAATTTCTACCATCATGGTACATCACCGTATTACTACAGCTTCAAAAAGTAGCTGTATCCGTTAGCGTAAATACAATCATTCCTTTCTGCATAGAAAGAGATAAGAAATTAAATGGCCCCATTAAAGGATTAACATATTTTGTATTTTTCTTTACACGAATGAGATGACTCCCCTCCTGCATGGATTCTCGAATGCGCTAATAGCGGCCTTATTTAGCATTAGCATGAGAGAATAGATTGCAGAAAGCAAAAAATGCCCTCACAAGGAGGGCTGTTATCAAATATGGGTCGGATAACTTAAAATCGATTTAATCTAAAATCTGTAAAGGCTAAATGGTTTCACATCCAATGAAGGTTCTTTACCTAACAGTAGATCTGCCGTGATTTCAGAAGAAACAGGGCTTTCTGTCATACCCCAACCTGTCGCGGTGTTAATCACCAGACCTGGATATTCATTAACTTGAGAAATGATAGGATTCTCATCTGGTGCTATCGCCATCGCACCACTCCACTGGTCGATAAGTTTAGAGTCTTTAAATGCAGGGAACTCTGCTTTCAATTTCTCTAATGAAGAATTTAGCTCAGGAATATCTGGCAGTGCGGTCATATTCCTATTTTTCTCAAACGGAGAAACTTCGTCTAGCTCCCAGTGTGTCGGTTGTGTAAATGAATTAATTAACTGTTCATTTAATGAAATGTGTACTGGGAAATCTGGCATTGATAGCAATGGCAGATATTTATAACCATAGATAAATGATTCTTTTACGACTGGAGCGACGATTACACGAGGCGAAGTCGCATAGGTGCCATCAGCTTGCTCACGGAAGAAAATGTTACCTGGTAAAGCGACGTTACCACCCGGTGCAGTAGGTGAACCACTGATCAATTGCTGAGATTGGTAAGCCGGTAATGTTGGTACGTCAACATTCAGGTTTTGCATGAACAGTCTAGACCATACACCGCCAGCAACAACCACTCTAGAAGTTTTAATCGCACCTTTTTCTGTCACAACATCAGAAATTGCACCCGCTTGAGTTTCTAAGCCTCTTGCAGCACAGTTTGTGTAGATCTTAACCCCAATTTTTTTAGCGTATTCCGCCATAACAAAGGTTGCAATCTCAGCATCTAGGCTACCTGAGTCTTCTTCAAAACCGGCGATTGTCCAATTTGATGTAGCTCCACGAAGGCGCTGATTTAATTCATCACCTTCAATAATTCTAGTTTTGAATGGAATATCTGAACCGACATTCTTACTTCTTGTATCAATCCATTTTCTGACGTGATCTAAATCTTCTTCATCAAGAGGAACTTCTACGCGCCCTTGAGTACGATAGCTAGTATCGACACCCACTTTCGCATTCATTTCTCTCCAACGCTGTTTACCAATATGATGAAGCAGGAATGTCTCATCAGGCATTTTGTAAGTAATGACTTGGCCATAGAATCTAGAAGATTGTTCGCCAGCAATATTCCCCTTCTCAACGATTACAACAGACAAGCCGCGTTCAACAAGATTGATAGCGGTCATAATACCTAAAATACCAGCACCAATCACAACAACGTCAGCTTGCTTAGGTAGAGGACCTGCGGTTCCTTCAACAAACCCATGTCTCGGTGTGCCAGGAACAAATCTACCTTCTCGAGTTAACATCGGGGTTAAAATTCCCGCCCCACCAGCCACGGCTACAACAGCCCCGCCGATAAGAAACTTTCTTCTAGTTATTGCCATTTTAAAACATTTCCTTTTATCAAATGAACGTCAGTATCTAAATAATAAGATCATCATTTAATTTTTATTTGTAACGTAATTGTATTCTAATTTAGATTAAAATTAAATTTATTTGTTAAAAATTATTTTTAATGAATGTTTATTCATAAAATAAAAATAGAATATTAACTAAATAAAACTGAATACTTTTTAGACAAATAGCAATGCAAAACCCCTATTCTATCAATATCGGAACTTCTGCAAGATATAATATATTTAGCGCTAACAGAAAAATGACAAGTCACTATAAATGAATAGTTATTTTCATTATCTAAAAGAAAAACACTTGGTCGCTAGGGAGAATTTGTAACATCTGTAGGAAAATTAACCTATCGTAGACCTACGATTTGGGCAATATTAAAGCTAACAGGATACGTTATTTTACTTAAGTATTTTATCAATTCATTTTTAGCTTAATATATCAATAACCATTAAAAAAAGGGGGACTCTTGAATCACTCTTACGGATATTATTGACCACTTATTAATTAAGGTCTTTTTATGCCATCGCACTTTACTCTCTATTATTTTAAGATTAAATTTCACACTAAAATTAACCTTATTCTTTGAGCTGTTATGACGAGACTATTCATGTTAGTTAAAGCTATTTAATGGTTATCTCATATCTCACCACAATTTAACCTACAGTGCTTACGTATTGTATTATCAGTACCTAAACCCCGACTTTCTTCGAATCAAAGAATAAATTATATTGATATAAAACTGGGAGCTAGAACAAATAATAGGCGCCCTTTGTCAACCTTTTCTCACTCATTCATTTTCATTGCTAGGCCTAGCTTTGTCGGTATTTCCCTTTCAAGGCTGATCAAAAAAATCATGCTTAAAAATAAGGTGGTCTAGAGAGGTGCTGATCTGATATCAACTAACTGTGCTATATTCAATTTAGTCTGATATAAAAATCCCCCAGTCCGAGTTAGGAGCTTCCTCCTAACTCATTGGATATTAAATGATGGCACAACAATAATTCTTTTTGCCTATAAGAAGTGATTGTGATGAAACTTATTTTTTATATTTATTATAAAATTCTTCACCGCACATCACTTTAGTAAAGTCGCTGCCAACGGTCATTACAGATAAAGGCTTAACTTTATCGACATAGATAAAGTGGTTTCTAATCTTATCTTTTTCTTTCACTGGTTTTACTTGACCATTTTCTATTTGGTCAGAGTCATAATTCACACAATACCCAATTGTGTTAGCCGTTTTTTTATCTTTTACCACCATGATTTCATTATATTTAAAACGATAACCTTGGTTGTCTTTAGCTAACTGTTCTTTCGTTTTATCGCTTCTCGCAAAAGGGCTTGATACGCGATATAGAGCATCAGCATATTCAGCATCCATTTTTTTGCTGACAAACTGTTGATCAGCAGAGCTAGCAGAAGCGTAAGTCACACCCTGCTGTGTTGTTTTAATACTATATGCTTCCCATTCCTCTGACTCTTGAACAACTGGGTTGGCGTCGCTCAGAATATTCGCGAATTCACCCCACATATCATTATTTGAGCTACAGCCTGTAACCAACAATGTGGCGGCGCTAAGTACTGTAATTGAGAGAATATGTTTTTTCATTTTTACCCTAAAAGTTAAGATTAATAGTACGCGATAGATTTGTAACCAATGATTTTTAAAGTATTTTCATTGTATCTAGGAAATAAATAATCTGCAAATAGGTGCCTTAATATCAATTACCATTAAATTTATCAGATAAATTAAGCATAGAAACTACAAGGTAATAAAAAAACTATCACATCAATTTAATCCGATATTTAAAAATAAAATTTCTATCAATAGCCCTAATGATGGGCACTGAGTTTATATAAAAAGTCGACGGAGGTTGTGATCTGTCTCTTTCCTACTCTCGATTTGTTCATCACGACAAAATGAAATTTAAAATAAAAACACACATCATTATTAAGTATTAATAACTAAATTTGTCAGATATATCTTAATTCTCACTTCATTAAAAATAAGAAATATCCTACTCACCAAGAGAATTAAATACTATACTTTGATTTTTATTGTTCGTATGCAGCATACGATGGTCAGTAAAATTAAAGGCTGGACATTCATGTTTTCTCTACGCGGCTACGCATTATATTTTTATATTTTTTCTATCCTCTTTTTTATCGCACCGCTTGTCTATGTCATAATAAATGAAGATAAAAATAACTTACTGACCTTCTTAAGCAGCCTTACAATAATTTTTTATGTTATCGTCTGTATGGCAATATTTTTTTAAATTAAGGTAATTAGCAAAATAAAATTCGCTATTTTTATAGTCTCCTTCTTTGTGCGATACACGTTTTTTAATATTCTTTGCCTTTTCACCTTCTTAAGTCATTTTTCAGTATCGAGGTATTCAGACTAGCCAATGATTAAGCGATAAGTTCAATAACAGCATTTAGTTTCGCCTTAGCCCAGAGGTTAGCCAGCTACCACAGTCACAGCGATCAATTAACGTCACATTTTAAGCAAAGGCTCTGCTTGAGCATGCCAATCTCAGTTAACTCTTATTTAAAATATTACCCCTCTTTTTTATTATCTGACTTATCTCTTACATTGGATTCTTACAAGCAAGGTACGAATATGGGCGTTTCTATTTATTATTCCGCAACAAAAAAGACTCATTTCAATTTTGAAGAAAAAAATACGTTTGAAACCATGGTAAATCAGTTGAATCAAGCCTTTCCATACAAAGAAGATGCGGAGACTCTCTATTTTTATGAAGAGCCATCAGATCAATTCTTACTACAAGGTTCAACAAAATTACCACTTGATGATGAGTCCATTTTGCTCGAGTCTATCGATTACTGGTTAGATTGTCTTTCGCAATTAACTCTAGCGTTTTCGACAGCACAATGGAGTGTTAGCATCGAAGACTCAGAAGCTACATGGGTTGATGATCATTGGGAAATGTAATATTACGGGTAATCTAGAAATAGGATTATTTGCTATAATTAATTATTCCTATTCCCTCTCTTACCAATAAATACCCTTTATGTTTGAAGTACCAAATAATTAAAAAGACCCAACCAATGCGGGTCTTATATTATAGGGGGAATCCCCCTTATCTTGCGTCACCATTTTCTAAATATAGAGAGAAGGCTCCCCATCAGGGCGAGTTTTAAACCTTCTATGCGCCCACAAGTACTGCTCTGGTGCTTTCATTATTTCTTTCTCTAGTACAGAGTTAATTGTCGCGGCATCATGTAGCGCATCGCTAGTTGGGTAATTGACTATTTCTTTCCCTAGCACCAAGTCATAACTAATACCATTACGGTTACGTAGCAGTGTGACAGTTAATGTTGGTGAGTGAGATAATTGAGCAAGCGTTGATGTACCTTTTGACGTTGAAGTATTTTTGACTGAAAAAAACGGAGCAAATACAGTTCCCTTTCGACCAAAATCTTGGTCAGGTGCGAACCAAATGGCCTTGCCACTTTTTAATTCTTGAACCATAAATCTTAAATTTTTACGATCAATCATTCCTTTGCCAGAACGACATCGACCCTTTGTTTGAATATATTCCATTGCTTTGTTGTTATGTGGTCGATACATCGCATTTACAGGAAAGCATAGCCCCATAATTCTGCCACCTAACTCCAGCGACATAAAATGAACCCCAACGATAATTACCCCTTTATTTTTGGCAATAGCTTCTTGATAATTAGATATTCCTTTGACTTGAAAGAGCTTTTTAATTCTTTTATCACTCCAGAACCACGCTATTCCGGTTTCAAATAACGCAATACCTAGCGATCTCAAGTTTTCGATAACTAAATCGTCTATTTCTTTGCGGTTTTTATTTGGAAAACACAATTCTAAGTTTCTTTTTATAATGGAAACTCGTCTTTTAATAAAATACTTCGAATTAACCCCCAAAAATGCACCAAGCCGAACAAGCCATTTATAAGGGAGTTGAACCAATAAAAATAAAATAACAATTCCTAACCATGTTGTAGCGTATTTGGGATGGAGTAACTTTAGGGAAAACAGGTTGTTAGCGTACATATGTATCTCAACACTTCGTCTTTGCGATATGCAATGTAAGTTAGACAGTTATTCTTATTTTTAATTCAAAAATTTCATCAATCCGCCATCGTCTATTTACCCTTTGTTTTCAATAAGATAAATGATAGAGAAAAGATATCAATCACTTTGTAATGATTGATTTTATATATCACGCACCTAATGTGTATAAAAGTTTAAATCACCATTTAGCGAAGACATATCAAAAATAGTTAAAAACACTAACTCATCATACCCCTAATAATAGCTATGAGTCTTATCATCTATCAAATTTTCTGCCATTTGTTGATTTTAAATAGGCATATTCACTATAGGGAAGTCTGATAATAATATTATCTTTATCAATAGCGCTTCCTAACATTGTCATTCTACAGAGTAAATTAACCTTGCCGACTCTCTGCATACATAATCCGTCAGGACTTTCAAAAAAACGCATATCACCTTTCTTCCACATAACAACAGTGACACCATCCGGTATTGCGCCTATTGGCTGAACAGTAAAAATTGTCAGCTTATTATATGCAAATACTGATATTGCACTGATTAAAACAATAAATATTATTAGTATTTTCTTTATCATTTAACAGCCTATCATCTCACCAGTATTTGTTATTGTGCACGTATTCCCTTCGCTATCAGATGTATGGCATCCAGAGCTGTCACACCAACTTTTTATCGAGTATTCATTGCCTTCACTATCAACTGAAAAGACTTCAGATGAACCATCCGCATAGTCTCTTGAGCCAGATGTTATTGAATATGAGTTACCTTCAGTATCATACGATTCAATAATATTATCGCCTTGTGCATTAGTACTCGATCTTGTACATGCTTGATAGGTACTATCACCTATACACTCCTCTGCCATTGCCGCTGTTGATATAAATGCCACAATAAGCGTATAGATTGTTTTATTTAGCAGCTTCATCCTGCCTCACCGATTAATTTTATTATTTAAAGGAATTGCACTGTTTTAATAAACTAGAAATCTCAATAAATATAATCTAATTATTAATCTTAAAATAGCGAAAAAAGAAGCCTGTACAGCTTATTGGAAAGCGCACAGGATAATCATTTATCATTTTTAGGCTGCCTATACGGCAGTACACGTAAACTAAAAGATGCAACCGCTTTACCATTTTTTCTAAGCTGCCTATACGGCAGTACACCTTTTCGCTCTCACTCTAACCTCGCCCTTAATTTTCTAAGCTGCCTATACGGCAGTACACGTTAGGCGGATTAAATGCGGCATTTGAAGCTCTTTCTAAGCTGCCTATACGGCAGTACACCTTCATGATTGTCTTTAATACATGCATATAAATTTCTAAGCTGCCTATACGGCAGTACACTACAAGTGTTTCCGCTGGTTGATTGGGATATTTTTCTAAGCTGTCTATACGGCAGTACACTTTCATTTAGCTTATCGCGCCCGTTATCATCATTTCTAAGCTGCCTATACGGCAGTACACAATGTGCAGTTCAGCGATATCTTAAATCGATGTTTCTAAGCTGCCTATACGGCAGTACACATGCTGACGGCAAAATGATGCTGCCTAAACGCTTTCTAAGCTGCCTATACGGCAGTACACACATGCCCCCCAGAAGCTTGGGATGCGCATATTTTCTAAGCTGCCTATACGGCAGTACACTATAAACTATCAGGAAAAAACCTTCGTGCAACAATAAATTATGGCTAATTTGTGCAAAATACCTTATTTTTTAGAGGGTATCATAACACTTTGTTTTTAAACAGAATAAAATTTCAATAAAAATAGAAGGTAAAATAAGATAACTATCACGCATCTTCCCCCCTTCTTACATCAAAAGAGATAGAAAGAGCCTTATTTGGAGTGGTCAACAAAAATTGGTCACCGTTTTAGAGTTTTCCCAATACAATCGTTCTGATTCATTGGGTGTTAAGCCACCGTTATATTGATGGGGTCTAAGCTGACTATAATACCCGATGATATATCGTGTTATTTCTTGCTGTGCTTCTATGGAATTACGGTAGCCTAAAATGGGTACCCATTCTGTCTTTAAACTTCGAAAAAATCGCTCCATCGGCGCATTATCCCAGCAATTACCTCGCCGAGATAAACTTTGCTTTATCTGATAACGCCATAATAATTGGCGATATTGGCGGCTTGTATAATGACTTCCTTGATCTGAATGAAACAGGATATTCCTTGGCTTACCTCTTGATTCAAAAGCCATTGATAATGCTTTTCCTGTTAGCTGGCTATCCGGTGAAAATGACATCGCCCAACCAATGGGCTTTCGAGCAAATAAATCCATTACAACAGCAAGATACATCCAGCGGTTACCTGACCAAATATAGGTCACATCACCCACCCAAACTTGGTTTGGCTCCGTGACCGCAAATTGACGTCTGAGATGATTCGGTATTTCAACGTGCTCTTGAGTCGTTTTTTTATATCGATGCTTCGATGTTTGACAACTCACCAAGCCAAGTAATTTCATTAACTTACTTGCACGATAGCGCGTTAAAGGAACCTGTTTTGTATTCGATACAATGTCAGCAATAGTACGAGCACCAGCAGAACCGTGACTACTTTCATGGGCTTCTCGAACAAGAGCCCGAAGCCGTGTTTGTTCCACTGACGGTATCTTTGAGCGATGACGCCAATATTGATAGCTACTGCGATGAACACTGAACACGTTACACAGTTGTTTAATACTAAAGCGCCGACTGAGTTTCTCGATCAGCGAGAATTGTTCAGAGAGTCCGACATCACCAGCGCTGTAGCCTTTTTTAAGATCTCATTATGCTCTTCAAGTCGTGCAATTTTCTTTTTCAATTCACGGATTTCGACTTGTTCTGGCGTCATGGGTGACGCTTTCGGTGAAATCCCTTTGCGTTCTAGCTTGAGTTGCCGAACCCATTTGTCCATGGTTGATTTACCGACGCCCATGGCGTTGGCGGCCTCGACTACGGAGTAGCTTTGGTCAAGCACCAGTTGAGCGGCTTCAAGTTTAAATTCAGCACTGAAAAGTCGTCTTATACGTTTCGCCATAATTATTACCTATCTGTTTATGAAGTGATGATATCACCTCTGACTTGGTGACCAAATTAACTATGCCACTACAATTAGAAGCTACGGATAAAACAATCTCTTCAAAAGTAACAGTGACATTTTAACCTTCGCTTGATTAATCAACTTATTACAATAAGGACCATTTTAATGTATCTATTAAAATGGCCCTTATTGTTAACTCATTCAACGTATAAACTTACTCAGTAATTTCATTCCGTTTTACCGATTTTAAAGGTTATGGATTGGTTTTGTGTACCGTGCCATGACGACTTTACAAATAATCAAAAATACTGCCCTACTTGCCATAAGGGCATTTGGTCTATTCCAACAAAGAATGTCGCTGATAAACATTAACCTACAACAATGATTTCAAAGCATCATTTACTTTATTCTGCACCCTTGTTTATCAACGACAACTTCACCATCTTCTTTGATAAATTCATTTTGTTGCTGATTAGGTAATATATCTAACACGACTTCAGAAGGCCGACACAACTTTACGCCTAGCGGAGTGACGACAATCGGCCTATTAATCAGTATCGGGTACTGCAACATAAAATCAATGAGTTGGTCATCTGTATAGCTATCTTGTTCTAAATTTAATTGTTCATAGGGTTCGACATTTTTTCGTAATAACGCCCTTACCGTGATTTTCATATCGGCAATAAGTTTTACTAACACATCTCTAGAGGGTGGTGTTTCTAGATAATGAATAATCGCCGGCTCAATACCACTATTGCGGATCATTGCAAGGGTATTACGTGAAGTGCCACAATTTGGGTTGTGGTAGATGGTGATCTCATTCATTGGGTTACCCTTAATTTAACAATGAAAGTCGAAGCACTAAAGCAACGAGTGTGACAATGAGCACAGGGATCGTCATGATAATCCCTGTTTTGAAATAATATCCCCATGTAATGGTCATGTTCTTTTGTGATAACACATGTAACCACAACAATGTTGCTAAGCTACCAATTGGTGTAATTTTTGGACCTAAATCTGCGCCAATTACATTGGCATAAACCATTGCTTGCTGAATTACCCCTGACGCTTCACTCCCTTCAATGGATAGAGCACCAATTAATACCGTTGGCATGTTATTCATTATGGATGATAAAAATGCGGTAATAAATCCAGTTCCCAGAGTTGCTACCCATAACCCTTTATCGGCAAGGTAATTGAGCGTTTCAGAAAGATAATCGGTTAACCCTGCATTTCTTAAGCCATAAACCACCAAGTACATACCTAAAGAGAAAATGACGATTTGCCACGGTGCACCACGTAAGACTTTTTTGGTATTAATCGTATGGCCTCTGGCTGCAATCACCCAAAGAATTAAGGCGCCAATTGCAGCAATAGCGCTAACAGGAATACCTAATGGTTCTAAGACAAAGAAACCGATGAGCAACAGCACCAATACAAGCCAACCTGCTTTAAACGTTGTCATGTCCTTAATGGCTAAAGCAGGCTCACTCAATTTAGTCATATCATATTGCTTAGGAATATCTTTACGGAAAAACCAATGCAGCATCACTAACGTTGCAATAATCGCCGCGATATCCACTGGCACCATAATTGAGGCATATTCAGTAAATCCAATATTAAAGAAGTCCGCAGAAACAATATTCACGAGGTTTGAAACGATAAGCGGTAAGCTCGCTGTATCTGCAATAAAACCCGCCGCCATGACAAACGCTAACGTCGTGCCTTTGTTGAAACCAAGTGCAAGTAACATCGCAATCACAATGGGCGTTAATATCAATGCCGCACCATCATTGGCAAATAAGGCTGCAACAGTTGCACCAAGCAATACGATATAACTGAATAACAGCCTTCCTTTACCACCGCCCCACTTGGCAACATGTAATGCCGCCCATTCAAAGAAACCACTTTCATCTAAAAGTAGGCTAATAATAATCACTGCAACAAATGTCGCGGTGGCATTCCAAACAATGTTCCAAACAATCGGAATGTCTTGAAAACTGATCACACCAAAGATCAGTGCTAATACAGCCCCTACTGTAGCACTCCAGCCAATCCCCAACCCTTTGGGCTGCCATATAACAAACGTAATCGTTAGAACAAAAATTAATGCGGCAATAAACATAACAACCTCGTTTAAAAGGTGCTTTCGTGCACCTTTTATTTTCTAAAAATAAAACTTATTCTGCGAGCTGACTTAATGCGGATATCCCCACAGGCTCAGTCTCAAGTAAAGGAACGATAGCAACACGTTTTGCTAACGTTGATGCCACCTTTTCAATCTGAACGACTTCCTGCTCTGCCCTTGAAAGTAACAATGGTGAGGTAGTTTCCGTGATAGATAGGCTATTATTAATTACCCACGCCCACGGATGTATATCTGCCCGTATTAAGTCATTCTGTAAGTTTTCCGCCTCAAGCACAGGCGTTGTTTCAGCGAGTGTCGTAATAATGACTTTGGTGCGCTCAGGATCTTGTAATTGCATCATAGGGGTCAAAAAGTGGCCTTTTTTGCCCATTTTCTTAGCAATTTCTTTATGATATGCCCCTGTTGCATCAAGAAGTAATAATGTATGTCCAGTCGGTGCAGTATCCATGACGACAAAACGTTTCCCTGCGTCTCTAATGATGCGAGAAAAGGCCTGAAACACAGCAATTTCTTCAGTACATGGAGAGCGCAAATCTTCCTCAAGTAATGCACGCCCCTCTGCATCTAAATCTTTCCCTTTTGTTTCTAAGACATAATTACGATAGCGTTCAGTTTCGGCGATGGGATCAATTCGGCTAACTTGAAGATTGGGTAAAACACCATCAAGTGTTGATTCAACATGAGCAGCAGGATCTGATGTAGTCAGATGCACATCAAGCCCTTTTTCTGCCAATTTAACCGCTATTGATGCTGCAATCGTTGTTTTCCCAACACCGCCTTTGCCCATTAACATAATCAGCCCATGTTGTTGCTGAGATATTTCCCCAACCAGTTCTGACAAGGAGGGTAAAGAAATAGGTTGTTTTGTCGGAGTAATGGTTGAAAATTGTGGCATGTCATTCGATAACAACTGCTTCAATGCATCGACACCAACCATATTGATATTTTGTAAATAAAGAATATCAATGGGTAACGAACGCAATGCCTCAGGCAGAGACTTTAATGCGGCTTGCTCTCGAGAGTAGAGTGCATGGGATAACTTATCATTTTCAGTCATCGCCGTTTCCGGGAAAACACCATTTATAATCAATTGTTGATTTTTGATACCCAGAGAAGACAATTCACTATAGGTCCTCGCAACCTCCCTCAAAGCGGCTGACTGAGGACGTGCAACCAATACTAACCTTGTTAGTGAGTTATCACTCAACGCTTGCACTGCCATGCTGTACTGCTCACGTTGTTTTTCAAGGCCAGACATTGGGCCTAAACATGTCGCACCGTCAGGATTGTCACTAATAAAATCACTCCACGCGCTCGGGAGTTGTAATAAACGGATGGTATGCCCCGTAGGTGCGGTATCAAAAATGATATGGTCAAATTGGCGGGTAATTTCGGTATTGGTTAACAATCCAGTAAATTCATCGAAAGCCGCAATCTCTGTGGTACAGGCGCCTGATAGCTGCTCCGTAATGCTTTGAATTACCGCTTCAGGTAAACTTTCTTTGATTGGATTAATAATTTTATTTCGATATTCTTCGGCAGCGGCTTGAGGGTCTATTTCAATGGCAAATAGGTTTGGAACCAATGTTATTGGCTGAATATTGTTGCCAATCGATTGAGAAAATACCTGCCCAACATTAGAAGCCGGATCCGTACTCACCAGTAAGACTTTTTTCCCTTCCTCTGCCAACTTGATTGCTGTCGCACAGGAAATAGAGGTTTTACCCACCCCCCCTTTTCCAGTGAAAAATAAATAATTAGGTGTGCTGTCTAAAAAATTCATTTTATCGCCCCTGTTAACAACATGTTTTGTCATTACCGCAACACGACTTAACTGTCTCCACCTTCTCAATATTCAGGCGAATACCAAACCATCTTGCTAGCTCATGACGTTTAGGGTATCGACCTGTCAGCACAATCTCACCATCAAGAATAAAGAGTGGGAGTGATTCGGCACCAGCGGTTTCCAGAAATGTTTTTACTTTTATGTTGTTAACAAACGCCATAGGCTCTTGCGCTAAATTAAAACGCTTTACATTCGCTCCTTGTTTTTTTAACCAATCTGCATCTGTTGCAAAGTCCACTAATGCTTGATCAACTTCTGTTCCACAAACGCCAGTGCTACAGCATAACGCGGGATCAAATACTTCGAGTTTTTTCATGTCTCAACCTTATATATGATTTTTCGAATATGTTAATTTAAAAAATTTTATATAGAACAGCGATTAGCAGATTCTTTTTTCTCTAAGCTTTTGAGTAAATCTGCGACTCTATTTTTCTCTGTGGCATAGGTGACATCAATGATACTTTTTACCCACGGTAGTAATGCCGGAGATAGCCGATAATGAACCCATTTCCCATGTTTTGAATCGAGTAGAAGACCCGCCTCTCTAAGCATTGCTAGATGTCGAGAGGTCTTCGGTTGCGATAAATTTAAGGCCGTATAGATATCACAGACACATAGCTCACCGGATGCTTTCAAAAGCAGCACGATATCGAGCCTTGTTTGGTCGCCTAAAATTTTAAACAGTTGTAATGGTTCCATGTGTACCTCTTTAACCTTTTCTTTAAATTATACCTAAAAATCACATACGTCAAATCGAATATGTTTTATTTATAAACCATTTGTTCCTTTTTGTACTAGTTTATAGAAAAGGTAAGAATCAATGATGATAATACCACGCTAACTCTCTAGCTTGGCTCAACGATTCAAATAAATAAGCAAATCAAAAAATTACGACAAAACGAACCATTAAAACGCTCGATAAAGCCATTTTGCTGTAGCTTATCGGGTTGAATATGGCATAACGCTATCTGATTATTTTCACAGTAATTCAATTAATTCACTGAATTTTAGGCATAAAAAAAGACATCAGTTGATGTCTATTGACTTCGAAATGGTACGCCCTACAGGGTTCGAACCTGTGACCTACGGCTTAGAAGGCCGTTGCTCTATCCAGCTGAGCTAAGGGCGCATAAGAGAAATGCGGCAACCTATACGGTTGATGGCGTTGAATTATACGGTTGCTACGCGCTGAGTCAATGGCTTTTCTCTACTAAAATAACTATCTGCTCATTTTATGTTACAGATTGAACTGACATTGGCGCTAACTTCTGACAAAATAGGCACATCCCCAAGTCTCATATATGGATTAAGTCACAGATGTTAGCAAAAATTATTGATGGGAAAACGATTGCGCAGACAATTCGGCAGGAAGTTGCCCAAAAAGTCCAACAACGTATAGAACAGGGCAAACGCGCACCAGGCCTTGCTGTTATCTTAGTCGGTGCAAACCCGGCTTCACAAATTTATGTCGGCAGCAAACGCCGTGCATGTGAAGAAGTGGGTTTCCTATCTCGCTCTTATGATTTGCCTGATACAACAACTGAAGCAGAGCTTCTAAAACTGATCGATGATTTAAACCAAGATACTGAAATCGATGGTATCTTAGTTCAGTTACCTCTGCCGGCGGGCATCGATAACGTTAAAGTTATTGAGCGCATTCACCCAGATAAAGACGTTGATGGGTTTCACCCTTATAATGTCGGCCGTTTATGCCAACGCGCACCACGTCTACGCCCATGCACACCAAGAGGGATTGTTACCCTGCTCGACCGCTACGGTATTAACACCTATGGGCTAAATGCCGTTATCATTGGTGCATCTAATATTGTTGGTCGCCCTATGAGCTTGGAGCTGCTACTTGCTGGCTGTACAACCACCGTGACTCACCGTTTTACAAAAGATCTTGAGCAACACGTTCGCAATGCCGATCTTTTAGTTGTTGCAGTAGGAAAACCGAATTTTATTCCGGGTGAATGGGTTAAACCGGGTGCTATCGTGATTGATGTTGGCATCAACCGCCTTGAAAATGGTAAAGTCACCGGTGATGTAGACTTTGATGAGGCCTCCAAATATGCCTCTTGGATCACCCCTGTACCTGGTGGTGTTGGCCCGATGACGGTAGCCACACTGATCCAAAATACATTGCAAGCGTGCGAAGAGTATCACGATATTTAATGAAATCAGGAGCTGTCATGGATATTTTCAGGCTTGAAGGCCACCCACACATAGAATTGTGTGATTTGCTCAAAATAGAAGGATGGGCAGAAAGCGGGGCAATGGCTAAGGCCATGATCGCTGAAGGCTTAGTGCAAGTTGATGGCGTAATAGAAACTCGCAAGCGTTGCAAAATCGCGGCAGGAAAAGTAGTTTCTATGGGCGACCAAAAAATCAAAGTTCAAGACTAAATACCAACAAGTAAGCTGATGTGCAGATCAGCTTACTTTTACCGCCATTTTCTCTATTAACATACTTTTCTCTCTCACTTACCACCGAGTCGGCTCATCTCAATCTCATCTTAAAATGAAGGCGAGTAAGCTTTACCCCACCAACGAGCTATAACTGAATAACTTATCTGTGACCGACATCCGAATTAGGAGAAATATTTGCACTCTATTCCAATAAACTATTCTTCCTAAACTAGATGATTAATTTAAGAAATTAATAGCCCAAGAATTATTTAGTCTCGAAATGTGATAATAACCGCCTATACCTATATTGCCTTTCTGCTGCACTGTGTGCCATTATCGAAAAGCAAGTTTGTAAGAGGTGCAACAACCACACCTAATAGCAACTCCTACTTGATTATGATAACAATTAATATACTTCTGTTTTCCCCCTTCAATGGGGGACTTTTTTATCTTACTTATTTTTATTTGAAAATTATATCAAGCTGCGCTGCGCCGGTTGCTTTCCCTGGTTTTTCCGTCTTATTAGGACATAGCGACCACACCAACGGCTGAGATTGTGAAGAGCTTGCGGTTTGTGCACCTATTTGCATGAAATTTAACCCTTGATTATTGACTGAAAAAGGGATACTTGAAGTCCTATCCACGCAGCCTACTGCATCTGCTGCCGCATTACTGCCAATATAGCCGCGCACTAATCCCCCGATTGTGCCATCACTATAGTGTAAGCTAATTGCATGATTTCCGACGGCAGTTGATGGGGCAACAGGCTGGCCTGAAATAGCAATTTGGAAAGCTCGCCCGTCATTAGCACCACAATTCACACTAATTGAAGATGTTGGATTGATAACGGGAAGCCCTTTTCTCGTATCAAATGAGACTTCTGTCGGCGTTGAAATGGAACAAGGTGGATAACTGACCGTCACTGTTCCGCTCGGAAAAATTAGATGGGAGACCAAATCACCCGATGAAGCTGATTTTATAAGATAAAGACTCGGTAACGTATAAGAGCCAGGCTTTGCATTATTACCAACATATAAAAATAACTCCCCTCGTATTGATGCCTTATTATTTTTCCTATTCGTATTCCATTGATGCTGAGTTGCTTCAGGCCAAGCAGAGCCACACCACATGGTCGACGCATTTTGTACTGGTGACGGTGTATAATTACCGTAGTTATCCCACGCCCCTTTTACAGTAACATCATGAAAAGGTCCTGATGTGCTCGCACCTGCTCCAACCGACGCAACCCCTGTTGCATTTGTACTACGAAAACCAATAATTATGTCCTGATCTACCCTATAACCTTTCATTTTACCCACCGTCATTTCATACGAGCTTGGTAAGCAATCAACCTTAGAAGAAGATGTATTAATACCAAAACCATCGGCCCTAATCGCGCTAGATGAATTTACGGCACTAATTTTTGTTAGGGTTATTTCGGCGTTCACATTACCAAGTGAAATAATCTCTTGGCCAGGCATCGCATTAAAATTTGCAGCCAACGCGACTGGATGGATAAAACCAAAGGCAATGACTGTGCTAGTCATATATTTATTAAACACTGAACTCATCATGGTTTTATATTTAAAATAATAATATTTCATGGTCAGGCAAATACCTTAATCTATTTTATAATTTCACAGGGGTACATGTATAAGTTACTTGGCGTATTGGTTGGTCTGCCTCTAACTCGATATTGGCTAAATCGAAGCGAACTTCACATTGTTTTTCTGTAGACTCCCCCCATTTAACCAATAATTTTCCTTTTTCAGGTAATCCTGTTAAATAAACCAGCCCTGAATCACCAACGATGCTGCTATAACTATCTGACGTATTTTGTAAGCTAGCTATCGCACCAAACGGCACATTGACATTATTCTTAATCAACGTCATTAACACTTGATACCCTCGTTTTGTCGCAAATTTAACCGGAACAACTGCGCCCTTACTCGGATAAATATTGATATTTGTTTGAGCAACATCGACATCATCAGGTAATGTTGTTGGGTCGATACTGATACTATTTCTCTTATAGTCAGAAAGATAAGGAGCTATACCATAACCTCGCCAATCAGAGTAAGAGGAACCATTATTAATACTGACATTCGGTGCATCCGGTAAATAAACTAATGCGACTGATTCCCCCATATTTTTTGTCAGTGTAAGTCCGCCGGAATGGAGCAGCATGCCGCCATTTGCGTTCATATTAAATGTCTTCATCTGGCTACTATAACTATACCCCGCGGTAATACTTCCCTTACTTCCTTGATAACCAGCATTAATATTACTGCTATTAGCGCCATCTTTATTTTCCCAACTTTGAGAAGCGCTATAGGTAAAATCACCATCCATCAAACTACCATTTATCCCAGTTTGAATTTGCGATTTACCATTGTTATCGCGTGTATAGTAGCTAGTAGAATAAATAGACTGTAAGGAATCTGAATAACCAAATACACTAAATGGAATACTTATGTTAAAGGAAATTTGTCTATTCTCAGGCCAATTTCCGTTATCATCTTTAACCCTATCAATAGTAAAGTTACTGCCATAAGTTATCCCTTTATAGCTATTACTGTAGCCAATCGAACCTCCAGTTTGGGTTCTAGAGCTTCCCCAATAATCATCACGCGTAGCTCGAAGGTAAATTGTTCCCCATTCTCCCATACGCTGGCTGACTTGAGTTTGGAAACTACTACGCCGTCTTTGCATTGACCACGGGTAAACCCCGTCTTCAAGCTGATAACCTTCAGAGTTAAATTCACTAAAATTATAATAGTTACGTGTTGAATAACGTAATGCGGTGAGATCTACGGAGGTTCCCGTATTCATCATACTTTTCGAGTAACGAAGGCGATAAGACTGCCCCGTTTTCCGTGAGTTGTGATTTAATTTTGCAGCAGAAGCCGTGATATCAAGAGAAATGGCACCTACGTTGCCTAGTGAAATACCCGTTCCTACGTTTGCAGCTTGGTAATCTTCAGCAGCTAATACACCACCATAAACTGTGGTGTCATAAGGTAACCCATAAACAGCCGTTCCTAATAAAAAATCGGCCTCGCGGGATTGATTCGTCACATTACCGTCATAACGTCCAACCGTAACTTCATATTTCCAGCCACCGGGCCTTAGCATGACAGGTAATGATGAGTAAGGCACAATGAACTTCCGTTCAGTACCATTTGCCTCAGTGATAGTGACATCATAGTCACCTGAAAGCCCTGCTTCTTGAATATCATTGATGTAAAAAGCACCTGGAGCGACATAGGTTTCATAGATAATATTCCCATTTTGGCGAACGGTTACCCTTGCATTACTATTCGCAACCCCTTCTATGGGTGGAGCATAGCCCCGTAGCTGGCTTGGTAGCATCTCTTCGCTAGAACTCAATTTTATACCGCGAAAAGGAACACTATCAAAAACATCACTCCCCGTATTATTTTCACCAACTAACAGCACAGAGCGCAGTGGGAATAATTCGCGGTATAAATATGTATTCGTAAAACGGGTATAGTGCTGGTTATTATCTTGGTTATCACCACCATCCGTTTTTATTTGGCTATGGGTGATCGTGCTCCGTAAACGCCATGCCCCCGCGTTCAAACCAGCTCTTACTGTTGCAAAGAAGTTATCGGTTTTTCTATCTGAGCTATACCGTGAACTATTTTCAGTATGCCCATAACTTAAATTATAATTCGCAATAAGTGCCGGGATCCCATAATCCAATAAGTCAGGATCGAGTACCTCAGTATGGCTCGATTTCATTGCTATCTGCGGAATACTGATTTCAAGTTCTAGAATAGAAATATCAAAATGTGTTGATGCATCTGGGATCAAAGCCGGCAAATTATCAATCGGGTAATCTAACGGCAAATCCTTTGTTGTAGGAAGTTGCTTAATATTAACGCCATGTTTTTCTAGTAGCTCAGGTGTTAATACTGGAGAAACAACGCCTTGTTTATTTTCCTTAAATGTAATTGGAAGTTGCCCAATACCGACCTTATTAATATAAACAGAAACGAGATATTCACCCGGAGCAATACTCCCTTTTTTAGAATACACGGATAAATCAACTTGATCGGTTTCTCCCATTGCTTGTAAAAAAGCAGGATCAAAATAATCTTCTGCGGTAGCGGAGTGAATGCTTAACATCAAGCACAACGCAATAGGATGCCATGTAAACTTAGCTGGACTTACGCAAGCAGGTAGTGTGTGCTTATTTCTATTCATATTTATATCCATTGACTTATCAATAGCAAAATTAAGCCTAAAGCAGTAAGTGCTCTTTTTTACTTATATTCATTTCAATAACGAGTTCTGAAATAATTACAATAAACGCGTATATTGCTGTGTTACTCCACCATCTTGGTCAATTAAACTCCATTCAAGCTCACCTTTAATATTCTCAGGTAATGGATACCGCTGTTGCCCCATAGGTGGAACCATTTCAAATAGAGATAAAGAGTCAACATCTTGATTGCCCACTTTTATTGAATAAAAAGTGACATAATAAGGTGTTGGATTTTTAACAATTAAAGAGTCCTTATCACGAGAAAAAACTATTTTTTTTGATATTTCATCAGTACCATATTTGGGTAAACCACTTGGGCGATAAAAAAGTTTTAAATGATTCTGTGTCGCAATAATCATTTGTGACTTTCCTGTATGGCCTGTTTCTTTTTTCTGATTAGGTATCGCCTTAATGTTAAGAATAAATAGTGACTCACGATCTTGCGGCATTTTATGATTAATTGATTTAATCATTAATACGACCGCGTCTTTTTCATTTATTTTTTCTAATGGCGGCAAAACAATAAAATCAGGCTTATTAAGTCCATCATCATTTGGGTTTACAACTTGAGATTGCAATAAATAAGCCATATTACTGTAATTAGTCACTTTAAAGGGTACACCTTTTTTCGCAGACTCTGGATAAATGACCCTTGTCGATTGCATGGCAATGCCATCATGCTTCACCATATTTTGCCCATAAGATGAAAGAGAAAATAACCAGAAGCAATGAAAAATAAACAAAGTAAACCATGATGAGCGTCTCATTATTTTTTCTCCGTATGACCCATTAAATAATGATACTCTCGGCTTTCTCCACCAAAATCATTAACAACTCGCCAAGTTACCTCTTTAGCATTTTGGTTGATGTGATATTTTATTTCCGAAAACGGTGCAACCATCATTCCATTATTTTGATTATCAATTTGTTGTCCATTCACCTTTAACGAAGAAAAGGTCTGAAAATAGGCTGTTGGGTTATTTACAACTAAAACATTTCCTTTTTGTTGAAAAGTGAGTTGTGATGCTGACGAATTTACACCCTTGATAATACTTTCAGGGCGATAAAATAGTTTAATCACCATTTGCAAACCAAAAGAGACTTGTGAGTAATTATCACTCTCCTCACTTAATCCTTCCTTAGGTATACTCGGTATTGCTAAAAAGCTTAAATAGAAAACCGATTCCCTATCTTTAGGTAGATGCTTTATCTGATTAGGAACAATCACTACCGTATTTTGACTTTGTGGCTCCATTCTAAATAATGGTGGATTTACTAAAAAGGGAGCCTTTTCTAAGCTATCAGGTGAAATAAGTGCATTAACTTTAATTAAATAGGTATTATTGCTACGATTTTGAATCGTTGCTTTTGTGTTTTTATCGGTCTCTAAAAAGATCACACGCGTTTGATTCAATAACACACCGCCATCCGCAATAGCGCTATTAAATAGAGAACTAAGCAATAATGTTAATAAAGCTAAGAAATATTTCATCATCGTTTTCAGTCATAAAGAAATTGAAAAGTTACGGTGCTGTGTAATTTCCCAGCTTGTAATTCGCCACTACAATTCCCGCATGAAATTGTTGCCGTAAATGGTATTTTGGTTTTATTCAATATTGATAATGGACTTTCTGCCACCCAATTAGCATTAATTAATCCTGTTTCGGCTACATTAGTATTTTTCTTGAAATAAGTATTTCCTTCAGTACTAAGTAAAAAACCATACCCTTTAGTAGTTGAGCTTGCTGAGTTCACATATAGATGACGCCCACCAAGGGTTTTGCTTTCCCCCGTAACTTTAATTTTCGGCGTATAGTGTGTTAACCCTTTACTATCACAATCAATAAAGTCTAAGGTAAATTTTTCTTGTTTAGCTGTACCATTTTTAACCTGAGAGGTCGAAATATTAGCGCCATTATTAAACGCAATAACTGGATGACTAACGCTAATTTCACATGTGCCTTGAAAGTATTCAGCTGAAAAATTTATTTGAACTGGTGCAGCCTTTGCTAAGGGTAAATAACTCAATGTCAGTATCATCAAGCTAATTTGCGTCACCCGCTTTAATTTCTTATACAATGTAAAAAAATTCTGCACAGTGGCCCCTTACTTTTCACTGAAAAAGAACGGTAAATGTAATATTGGCTTTTAAAAAATCAGGGGTAACTGTGTTATCCACGCTTACAAGCCCAATCCCAAAATACTCGGTACTTGAAAATTGGTTCGATGAATTTAGCGGTGTTAAAGCCACCTGTTTTCCTTGATTTTCTAGCGCGTCACCATTATAGAAATCATTTAATCCAAGCTCTTTTTTACCATGCTGGATCATAAACCCTGTGCCATTAGGCGTACTGTCTAAAAAAACTTGATTATTACCGCTATAAGGCGTTATGCCTTTTAATGTTAATAACGGTGTGGTATTTCCCCCTTCACAGGTCACTTTTGCTGAAATAGGTTGAATTTCAACTGTTGTTTTTGCTGTTGGGAAACTAGCAACCGAATAAGGCTTAAAATGTAGCGCCTTATCTGATAATTCAATGGAACAACTACCATCGACTAAGGAAGCCGACAAATCAACTTCTGCAGTACCTACCGCATATAATTGGCCAATGTTAGTTAGCATCAGCACAAAAAAGATCGAGGAAGACTTATTGAACCCAACCATCGAATTGATCCTTTCCGCCAAAGTCATTGATTGCGCTCCACTGTACTTTGCCTTTTTGGTGAATATCTTGATACAGCATGTCACTAAAAGGCGAAATCATGGTATTACCTAATTTAGGCTCCAGCTTAGCGAGCTTATTGCCCACTTTGATTTCACTGAGCGTAATATAATAAGGTGTCGGATTGGTCACCTTTAAGCCATTATTTTGCAAAGAGAACTTCAATAAGCCCATTGCCTCTTTTTGGCTGACAGAAAACTGAACAGGTCTATAGAATAATTTTATTGTGTTTCCCGTTGCGATTTGCAATGAGCCTGCTAATTTGGGGGTAGAGTTATTATCTAACCTATCCGTTGCAGGTAGCGCTATTGCTCTAAAATAAAAAATAGACTCACGATCTTTAGGTAAGTCATTTTTAACTTTTAGAATTTTAACTTGATTCAAGTCACTCGGTTCTAAACGGAACATTGAAGGTGTGGTGATAAAATTATTTTGCGCTATTTGCCCCTGTACATCACGGTAAATTTGCGTACGAACTAAATAAGGAGTATTCGAATTATCTTCACTTTTGATAGTAATATTAGCCCCTACATTATCCTGACTTTCATTATAAATTATACGAGTTCCATGCAGCACGATCCCCGCCATTGCTGAAGTTGTACTCAGTAATAATAATATGGTTCCGATAACTCTAAATACTTTTACTATCATTTCCCTATCCTAATAATTCACCTTAAACGATAAAATGAAGCGCAGGGCTCTGCGCTTCAAATATTATTAATTACTCAGATGCGTAAGAAATAATAATTGGCGCTGAATAGGCACCAACAGCAGGCGAGGCATCCGTTGTACCCATACCAACTTTGAAGGTATACGTTATTGGTGCAGTATCAGAAACAGTCACAGGAATTGCTTTGTTTGCAACAACTTGATCGGTTTTACCCTCTTCTTGCAGCATAAAGCCAACGGTTGAACTTTCACCAATGAAGATATTTTTTGCAGTATTTGAAGTAGCCGTTGTGCCTTGTACATACAGTGCACCTTTATCGGATGCCTTGTCACACGCATCTAATTGTACGACAAGTGGAGTATCACCGTTTTGTACATTTGGACTAAAGGTATCTTGAGCAAATTTACCTACATAAAATACTGAATTACCACCATTAGCAGTCACATTACAAGTTACCGCCGTAATTACACCATTAAGTGTAATATTGTCACTATTACTACCAGCAACAGCACCTAGGCTGACACCGGTAAATAACATCGCTGTAATTAACTTAGTTTTAAAAGCCATGATATACCTCATGAACAAGTAGTGATTAATAGAGCCTAAATAGACCCCACAACAAATACAAAATAAAGAAATAAAAAATCAATTTAAAACAAGAATAGGAGTTTATTCCTACTCATCAGAATAATAGATAAAAATAAAAGTATGTAAATACCTACAATTTTAATAATTGAAAAATATCACGTCATTATATTATTTTTACCTTTATATAAATCTAAGTTTTTATTTAAAATAATATAGTAAAAACACTTAAAGCGAAAAAACAAGCAACAAAACCCATAACGACTAAATATTAAACACGAAATTAGAATATAAATTTATATTAGATTCCATTGGTAGTTTTTTATTTCAATTAGGTGTTAATACTTATTATCGTTAGATGACAATAACTGTTATTTATTAAAAAAGTTAAAAATAATTAATTATTATAAAATACAACTTATCCAAAATACACTTATTATGATAGTCGCAAAAAGACCAACCTTGCGTTTACTCCCAAAATAACGCTGTTTTTTTCTATCTCTATTTTATAAATATAAAGATAATTAATATGTGATACCGCATAAAGTTTAATTCAGCTAATCTATTAAGCTGAATCGATAAAAATTTGACTTATTGCGCTAATAATAGGGCTAGCTGTTGAATATCGATAGATATAATAAAACCCGTTAAAATGATTGAGTGCTATCTACTCAAATTTTAACGGGTTGATTTTAAATAAAGATAAGACTATTTACGGCGCCAAGTTGTTCCTTGAGCACCATCTTCTAATACGATTCCCATTGCAGTCAGTTCATCACGGGCTGCATCAGCCAATGCCCACTCTTTATTTTTACGAGCATCATTACGCTGTTTAATTAACGCTTCAATTTTAGCCACTTCTTCGTCGCCTTCACCTTGAGCATTACCTTGTAAAAAGGCTTCCGGGTCTTGCTCAAGTAAACCAAGCACACCCGCTAATTTACGTAACTCAGAGGCCAATTCATTGGCTGCAACCTTATTTTCTGACTTCAGTCGGTTGATTTCACGCGCCATATCAAACAGTACGGAATAAGCTTCAGGTGTATTGAAGTCATCATTCATGGCATCTTCAAAACGTTTTTTAAAGACTTCACCACCCGCTGGGGCGACTGATTTATCAGTACCCCGTAAGGCAGTATATAAACGTTCTAAGGCTGTACGTGCTTGTTTCAAATTCTCTTCAGTGTAATTAAGTTGGCTACGATAATGACCAGATAGCAAGAAATAGCGCACCGTTTCAGGGTCGTAATACTCAAGCACATCACGGATAGTAAAGAAATTATTCAGTGACTTAGACATTTTTTCACGATCAACCATCACCATTCCTGAGTGCATCCAATAATTCACATAAGGACCATCGTGAGCACAAGATGATTGCGCAATTTCGTTTTCATGATGTGGGAACATCAAATCCGAACCACCGCCGTGAATATCAAAATGGTTACCCAATGCTTTGCTATTCATCGCGGAACATTCAATGTGCCAACCAGGGCGACCTAACCCCCATGGTGATTCCCAGCTAGGCTCGCCTTCTTTTGACATTTTCCAAAGAACGAAGTCCATCGGATTACGTTTTGAATCAGCAACTTCAACACGTGCGCCAGCTTGCAGTTGCTCTAGGTCTTGGCGAGACAATTGACCATAATTTTTATCCGTTTTGACTTCAAACATCACGTCACCGTTATCTGCCACATAAGCGTGACCTCGTTTAATAAGCAGATCGGTGATTTCGATAATTTCATCAATATGCTGGGTGGCTCGCGGCTCACTGTCTGGGCGTAAAATATTTAATGCATCAAAATCTTTATGCATCTCAGCTAACATCCGTGTTGTCAGCGAATCGACGGTTTCATTATTTTCAGCTGCACGTTTGATAATTTTATCGTCAATATCTGTTACATTACGCACATAATTCAGGTCATATCCCAAATAGCGCAAGTAGCGGCTAATCGCATCGAAAGCGACGAAGGTTCGACCATGACCAATATGACACAAGTCATAAATGGTGATACCACACACGTACATCCCTATTTTCCCTGGATGAATGGGTTTAAACTCTTCTTTTTGACGACTCAGTGTATTAAAAATCTGTAGCATCTGAACTATTCCGTTTAATGTGTACGTGTTTTTCCTTACTGGCTTACCTTGATTCAAGCCGCAACACAAACGGCGACTGCCTTTAACGCTAGCCATACATATTGCCTATGCCTAGCCGACTAGTCTGTTGCCGCCCTGTTACACCTTGAATTATTTAGCGTATTACTCGCTCAAGCTATAAGGGGTATCTCAATAATAAGGTATCAACCTGTTAAATAGAGTGATATTGAAACCTGAACATTGCAATAATGCAAGGTTTAACCATAGTGTTTACCTGTCTATTTTTATCACTCGCTGCTTTTACAAACCAGACTGTGACTTCAAGTCAGGTTTCATCTGTGATATAAACTTTCTGACAACAACGCCTTCATAAGAAGGCGCAATAAAACAATTATTCAGGATAGCTATTATGGTTACTTTTCATACCAATCACGGTGATATTGTTATTAAGACTTTTGACGATAAAGCCCCTGTTACTGTCGAAAACTTTTTAAGCTATTGCCGTGAAGGTTTTTACAATAATACCATTTTCCATCGAGTCATTGACGGTTTCATGATCCAAGGCGGCGGCTTTGAGCCAGGCATGAAACAAAAAGCAACAAAAGCACAAATCAAAAACGAAGCTAACAATGGCTTAAAAAATACGCGTGGTACTCTTGCTATGGCACGTACCAACGATCCTCACTCAGCGACAGCACAGTTCTTCATTAACGTTGTTGATAACGACTTCCTTAACTTCCGTTCAGAACGTCCTGAAGGCTGGGGCTATTGTGTCTTTGCTGAAGTTGTAGAAGGCATGGACGTTGTTGACAAAATCAAAGGCGTTGCAACAGGAAACAGCGGTTTCCACCAAGACGTTCCTCGCGAAGATGTTGTGATCGAAAAAGTGACTGTTAGCGAATAATTCGACTCAACAATATGTCCACTTATATCATTGCAGATTTGCATTTGAGTGAAGATGAACCGGCGATCACCGCCGGTTTTATGAATTTTATTCATCAGCAAGCAATTCATGCCGATAGCCTCTATATACTCGGTGATTTTTTCAATTACTGGATTGGTGATGACGATAAAACCCCACTCCACCAGCAAGTCGCCAATGCCCTAACAATGCTCACTGAGCGAGGCATTCCCTGCTACTTTATCCATGGTAATCGAGACTTTTTACTTGGGAAACGTTATGCCAAACAATGTGGTATGACTATACTCAACCAAGAAACATTACTGGAGCTTTATGGTAAACGCGTACTCATTTTACACGGTGATACACTGTGTATTGATGATCAGGCTTATCAAAATTACCGTAAAAAAGTGCATACGCCTTGGATCCAACGCCTATTTTTAGCCCTACCGCTGTTTATTCGCCGGCGGATAGCAGAAAAAATGCGCCAAAACAGCCAATACGCCAGCAGTATGAAGGCCGAATCAATCATGGATGTCAACCCACAAGCGGTGATTAACGCCTTAACAAATTACCAAGCTGATTGGATGATCCATGGGCATACACATCGTCCTGCTATTCATGAAGTGAAGGTTGGTGATAAGTGCTGCTATCGTGGTGTATTAGGAGCATGGCACCATGAAGGCTCCGCATTTGTGATTAACGAACAAGGTATCGAACTTATTTTTTTCCCTTTCGAGCCTGAGACACACTCGACTCGCTCTTAAACCCCCAGTCTGTCTGCTGATATTTTAACCACGCAAACGTTTTCCTTCCCCTTTTACCATGATATGATCGAGGTAATTTATTTTTCCCACCTCACGGTGAAAGTTTATTAACCACAGGATCACATCAAATGACTGCCCAAGTATCTGCACAATCTGCGGCTAAAATCGCCATTGTTATGGGTTCTAAAAGTGACTGGTCAACTATGCAACATGCGGCGGATGTTTTAACTGAGCTGCAAGTGCCCTTTCACGTTGAAATCGTCTCAGCACACCGTACGCCTGATAAATTATTCTCCTTTGCTGAAAAAGCAAAAGCAAATGGCTTTGATGTGATCATTGCTGGTGCAGGTGGCGCGGCACATTTGCCGGGGATGCTAGCTGCGAAAACATTGGTTCCTGTATTAGGTGTTCCTGTGCAAAGTGCGGCTTTAAGCGGTGTCGATAGTCTCTATTCTATTGTGCAAATGCCAAAAGGCATTCCTGTTGGCACATTAGCAATTGGCAAAGCTGGAGCAGCAAATGCGGCATTATTGGCAGCGCAAATTTTAGCAAACACTGACACAGCCTTATTAACACGCCTATCGGCTTGGCGCGAAAGTCAAACTAATGACGTGTTGAACAACCCAGACCCTCGGGAGGCGTAATGAAACCTGTTTGTGTCCTTGGTAATGGTCAATTAGGAAGAATGTTACGCCAAGCAGGTGAACCACTTGGTATCGCGGTGTTTCCTGTTGGTTTAGATGCCGAGCCAGAAGCCGTTCCCTATCAACAAAGTGTCATTACTGCAGAAATTGAGCGCTGGCCTGAGACACCACTGACCAAAGAATTGGCCCGCCATAATGCATTTATTAATCGCGATATTTTCCCTCGCCTAGCTGACAGGTTTCCCCAAAAAAGTCTATTTGATTCATTGGGCCTAGCAACCGCTCCTTGGGCCTGTCTTGAATCCAAAGATCAATGGCCTGAGTTATTCTCAACACTTGGCGATTTTTTGATAGTTAAACGTAGGACTGGTGGCTATGATGGGCGCGGTCAATGGCGTGTTCGCCCTGGTGATGAAGCCAGCCTGCCCGATGAAATCTACGGGGAGTGCATTGTCGAACAAGGTATCCCTTTTGATGCCGAAGTTTCAGTCATTGGCGCACGTAACCGTGCTGGTGAGAGTGTGTTTTATCCGATTACCCATAACCTACATCAAGAAGGGATTTTACGTACCAGCGTAGCGTTTCCGAAGGCAGATAACTCACAGCAAAAACAAGCACAATCCATGTTGAGTACAGTAATGGATGAGTTAGATTATGTTGGCGTGATGGCAATGGAATGCTTTGTGGTTGGTGATAAGTTACTCATCAATGAGCTTGCTCCTCGCGTGCATAACAGCGGCCATTGGACTCAAAATGGTGCCTCTATTAGCCAATTTGAGCTACATTTGAGGGCTATTTTAGATTTACCAATGCCATCACCAGAAGTGTTTAGTCCATCCGTTATGGTTAATTTGATTGGTACTGATGTCAACTCACACTGGCTCAGCCTACCACTCGTACACTTACACTGGTATGAAAAAGAAGTACGCCCAGCCCGCAAGGTTGGTCATTTAAATCTCACGCATAATGCTCCGTCAATGCTTGCTGATACATTAGACGCACTCGTCGATATGTTACCAAATGAGTACAAAAGTGGCATTGAATGGGCAAAAGCAAAATTAAACTGGTACTATGCCCAATAAACAGGGAAAATAGCGCGATACGATGCCCGATATTTTCGGGCATTTTGCGTTTATATCGCTGTCTTTTTTGTGCAAAAAACAGGCAGAGTGACCGGAGTTGACATGGTAGCCTCAAATTCCCCGTTGTTTAGCCCACTTTATCAGTGGAGTATCCTCATTTTGTTAGGGATGGTCTATTTTTTAGCCACCGCGACAACCTTTACCTCGTTAGGTGTTGTTCTCCCCAGTATGATTGAGGAACTGCAATGGAGTTGGACAGAGGCAGGGTTTGGTTTCACGTTATTGGGGTTGACTTGTGGTTTAGCCAGTTTTCTTCCGTCTGTCCTGATCCGTAAAATCGGCGTTCGCCTCACCCTTTTACTCGGTGCTCTCGTCTTTATCGCGGGGTTTTATAGCCTCTATTCGACCGAAACCATCAGTCGCTATTTTCTCGGTACTGCCCTGATAGGTATAGGCTTTACTCTACTCGCGACCGTTCCGGGAACCTATGTTCTTTCTCGCCTATTTGAAAAACAGTCTCTCGCTTTTGGCCTCTATTTTACCATCGGGGGATTAGGGGGCGTCGCGGGGCCTTGGATCTATTTCTATGCGTCAAACCAGTTAGGGTCATGGCGTATGCACTGGGTACTCTGTGCGCTTTATCTCGGTATTGTCACACTGCTGACTATTTTGGTCTTACGCGAAGGTCAACGCGAACGTGAACACGCTAAAAGCGTGGTACAAAAACAGGTCAGTGATGTTAGCAAACCTATTTATCGCACCAAAGAAGTTTGGACAGTACGCCGTGCGCTACGTACTTGGCAATTCTATTTAATCGCAGCAACCTATACCTCATTTTTATGGTGCGGTATTACAGTAAACAGTTTTGCCGTCGCTCATATTGAAGAGCGTGGTTTTGGGATCACCGTAGCTGTTTCATTACTCAGTACCATGGCATTTGTGAACGCATTTTCACGCTTTATTGGCGGTGCGGCGGGCGAATGGTTGGAACCGAAAAAACTGTTAATTGGTAGTTTGATTATTATGATCATTGGGGTTATTTCTCTCAGTATCGCCACCTCTTGGTTATGGTTAATACTGTTTGTGCTCTGTGTTGGTATCGGCTATGGCATGACTTTCTTAGCATCTAGCGTATTATTATCGAACTATTTTGGCAGAGGCCCCTATTTAGAGTTATTTTCTGTCGTTAATTTGCTATCGACCCTCGCTTGCTTAGCCCCCTTTATTGCTGGTGCTATTAAAGATTATACGCACAGTTTCACGCCGGCATTTCTTATTATTGTGGCTCCCGTTATTGTGGTGCTAATGTTTACATTAATGATGAAGCCGCCTGAGTTATCCGCTAAAAAATAATGGTGGCGGTAAAAATCACGATGTTTACAATTGGCGATAAATAAAAAAGCTCGGGCTACTCCCCGAGCAAAATCAATATAGACAAGGAAATTAAGGATTTAACAACGCAGGCACTTTCAATAAAATAAATTCGTTATCATCCGCTTGGTTCGGTTCGCGACTGGATGAGAATGGATAATTATTATCGTTGCCAACAATGATGTGTTCACCGTCGACAACATCCACATTTTCAATTGTAAAGAATGGGAAGGTAAATACGCCATTATTCAATGGTTTCTTCGCGACGCCTTCAGGATCTTTAATATTCATTAAGTCTACATAGGCTTGCTTATTAACTGGCTTACCTTGGTTTTTATCGGAAAATTCAACCCGATAAACTCGCTTAAATTTAGCTAAATGACTAAAGCAATGTTGGGTATCCGTAGCCCCCTCTGCACAAGCTTTATCGGCGGTTCCCTCGCCATTATCACGTTCAATAATCAAGCCATGAGTATCGTCAATCATATTAAAATCACCGATGGCATTTTGATTATCTTCAAAAACATATAACCAGCTACGCCCCGTCCATTGTTGTTTTTTCACATCAAATTCAAGAATGCGTGCAGCCCGTTTCCCTTCTACGCTCTCATAATCTTGTTTTTCGCTATCCCACAATGCGCCTTCGAGCATTGGATAGAGTTTGCTACCATCTGGCGATGAGGCCATCCCCTCAAAACCTTTTGAACGGTTCACTTGAAAGCTGACGCTATCGCTTGGCTTAGCCGGTGTTGTCACTTGATAATGATCTGGTGACACGACCTTTTTCCCATCAACGTACGTTTCAAAGAGAGCAAGCACCTTGCCATTCAGATCCATCTTAATCAAATACGGGCCAAACTCCTCTCCAATCCATAATGCGCCATCGGCAAACTGGAAGCTTTCAGGGTCGAAATCACTTCCGGTTAAATAACGCTTATCCGTGCTTTCATTAATAATATGGAACGGAATGATTTTATCGGGATCATGAAAGAAAACCGTTTTTAATGGCGTTGCTTTTCCAGTTTTAAAGTCGATGTCGTATTGAGTTAAATACAGCATTGAATCAGGTGAGTTAACTTTATTGCCGTAGCCATTGTCAGTCAGTACCCAATAAGTGCCATCTGACATACGTTTGATGCCTGAGTGCCCTTGTAATGGCTGCCCTTTAATGGGAACATGCATGCCTGTCGGGCGATCGGCTGACTTCCCTTCAACGCTTCCCAATGTCTCAATACGACTTCCCGTCGTGTATTTACCACTGTTTTGTAAATCTTTCGCTGCATCCGTTGGGGCAGATATCGTCGAATTCACAGGTAACACCGCGTGCCCTGCTAATGTTGCTGAAACTTCTTGTTGTGCGTATCCCGTGGTAGAAAAAGTAATCAATGTCGCGAGTAATGATAAAGAGCGCAATTTTATGGTGCGGCGATGCTGCATTATTATATTCCTATCAAATAGTTAATCATTTGTTGACCATAGGATCATAAACAGCATTGATGACAGTTTAGTGATAGATATAAGACAGTTATTTTATTCAACTAGGGCAAGTAACAAGCTATTTTTCAAAGAAATAAAATTCGCGGCTAAATAGGAAATAGCCCAGATCACATGTTATCTGCGATCTGGGCGTTGAAAGGTTGTTGTGTGGTATATCAATGCGATTAATTATTCGGCATGCGACGATGCTGATTGCCTGTTCCTAGCAATCTTAATCCTAACCAACTACCACAAATAGACAGTAATAGGGCTGCACATAATGGTAATAGTAACCACATTGACCATTCAGGCTGCCAAGGGAAATCAAACACGCGAGTTTGCAGTAACCATAAAGCGACCTCAGCACCAAAGGCAGCAGCTAATCCAGCCATTAGCCCTAATAGCGCAAACTCACTCCATAAGGTTTTACGCATCAGTTTCCGGCTTGCCCCCAAGGTACGATAGACCACTAACTCACGCTCCCGCTGACTCATACCAACCTGAATTTGCGCTAATAACAACAGTAGGCCACAAAAGATCACCAACACGACCATCACTTCCAGTGCTTGGCTGACCTGTTGAAGGATTTGTTGTATTTGAGTAATTAATGCCCCTGTATCCAATACATTGATGGTTGGATAATGACGACTTAAGTCTGTCAGTAGCTTACCGTCGCCATCATAATGGAAACTGCTCATCCATGTTGCAGGCACATCTTTTAATGTTCCTTCAGCAAAGATAAAGAAGAAGTTTGGTCGCAAACTTTCCCAATCAACAGTACGAATACTAGTGACTGTTGCACTAAATACCTGAGCGCCGGCATTAAAAGTGAGTTTATCTCCGATTTTAAGTCCTAATTGTTTCACGACGGTTTGCTCGATAGAGACCTCACCGTCTTTAGGCGGCCAAGTGCCTTCATCAACCACATTGGCTTCCGGTAGTTTAGCTCGCCATGTTAGGCTCAGCTCGCGTCGCACGGTATTATTATTTGGATCACGCTCGTCCGCCCACTCTATCGCTGAGCTATCATTTATCTCTGATAAACGCGCTAAGATCACAGGATAAAACTCCGTCGGCTTCACTTGGTGTTGCACAATTAGCTCCGTTACAGGTTTAATCTGCGATTCATTCATATTGATCAAAAAGTAATTAGGGCTATCCGCTGGCAGTTGTTGCTGCCACCTATCCAATAAATCCCCTCTGACTAGGAGCAACAGGGCTAACAGCATAAATGAGAGTGAAAAGGCACTCATTTGCGAGACCGTTTGTAAAGGTTGACGCAATAAACGGCTCACCGAAAGCCGTAAGCTTAATTGCTTAAACTTAAATTGGCGTAGTACCCATAACCCTAACCAACCAATCAAAGCTAATAAAATAGCGACGATCACGATGCCCACTAAAATCGACCATAATAGTGGGTTCACACCTGTAAACAGAAATAACCCACCAACAACAATTAAGGTGACAATAGGTAAATAGTAACGTAATGGCCAAACAGGTGAGTTAGCATCTTCACGTAATACCCGTGATGGCTGCGTTGCAATTAACTGACGATAAGGACGAATCCCCACGAGAATAGCAATCACAAACAAAGTTCCAATCGCCCAAACCCATGGCCATAAACTGGCAGAAGGTAACGCTTTCGGCAGCATTGCACCGAGTATTTGCATTAAAATACCTTCAAAAGCTAGCCCTAGTAGCGACCCTAGCAAGGCTGCGGCTATCAAAATAGCCAACCACTGGCCTATTATCCATTTTTGTAACGCCGAGCGCCCTGCACCCAAGGTTTTAAGTACAGCAACTAATTGGTGGCGGCTACGGCAATAGTGAGTCATCGATACCACCACCGCCGCTATTGCTAGCAACAATGTCAGCAATACCGACAGTAATAAAAATTGCTGCGCCCGCTGGAAAGTTTTTCCTACCGCCCCACTATTTTCTTTTAACGTAAACCAACGTTGATCCGTTCTTAATTGCCCATCAAACTGAGATTCAAAAGCATCAACTGTGGCGGTTTCTCCAGCAAACATATCTCGATAGGTTAATCGACTCCCCACCTGTACGGCGCCTGTCAATTCAGCATCTTCTAATGAGATAAGTACTCTCGGAGCGATTTGGAATGGGTTAAAGCCGCTATCCGGCTCTTGGACTAATGTTCCAGCAACTTTTAGGGTCGCGTCGCCAATATCGATGTTATCGCCAATTTTTAAGTTAAGTAATTCCAACAAGCGAGGGGCAACTAAAATTTCCCCTTTGGTTGGTCGAAGTCCGGCTGGCTCAGTGATAAGCTCGCCATAAAGTGGATAAGCCTGATCTGCGGCTTTAACCAGCACTAATTGTGGACGTAAATCTTCATCAGCCGTCGAATAAGCCATAGTAGAAAACGACATTTGTTGGCTTAGTTTTAGCCCCATCGCTTCTGCTTGTTGCAACCACTCAGGATCACTGGGATAAGAGGAGCGCAACACCAAGTCACCCGCTAATAGCTCTCGGCTTTGGTAGCTCATGCTATTTTCAATACGGTCACTAATACGCCCTAAAGCAAGCACACAAGCGACGGCTAAAGTCAGCGCCAGCCAGACGATCAGAAGTGATGGCGTTTTCCACTCACGCCAAAACCAACGCCAAATCATGCTTCTTCCCTCAATACACCATCTACCAGTCGTAAGCGACGCTGGCAACGGGCAGCTAATTCGTTATCATGTGTCACAAGGATCAATGTTGTGCCATGCTCTTTGTTCATGGAAAATAGAAGATCGGCGATTTTATCGCCAGTATGTCGGTCAAGGTTTCCCGTTGGCTCATCGGCAAACAGAATTTTAGGCCGCCCATTAAATGCTCTTGCTAATGCAACGCGCTGCTGTTCACCTCCAGATAACTGCGCCGGCATATGTTTTAAGCGATGGCCTAACCCAAGTTCAGAAAGCAAGGCGGCTGCTTGTTGATAGCTCTGTGACTCTGGCTCACCTCGCAATAGAGCAGGCAATTGCACATTTTCGAGGGCATTAAGTGTTGGTATCAACATAAAAGATTGAAAAACAAAGCCCACACTCTGGGCACGCAAATAAGCGCGTTGTTCTTCATCCATTTGGGTCAATTCGTGCCCTAATAGGCTAACGCTGCCACTGCTACCATCATCTAAACCGGCAATAATGCCTAATAAAGTCGACTTACCAGAACCAGACTCGCCAATTAATGCAATTGTTTGACCGGACTCGACAATTAGTTCAACACCTTGCAATATAGTGAGTTCATGTTCCCCTTGACCAACACGTTTAATGAGATGATGAACTTCAAGAATATTTTCCGCCGACATTTACTGGTATTTCTCCTATTATTTGTCGCAAGTGGGCAAGCACTCGCAGCCACAAAACTGTTAATCCTTGGTGACAGCCTCAGTGCAGGCTATCGCTTACCGGCAGAGCAAGCATGGGCTTCACTCCTTGCCGAACGTTGGCAGAAATCGTCGCCACCCGTTATTGTCATTAACGGTAGCATTAGTGGAAACACCTCAGCCCAAGGGCTAGAGCGCCTTCCTGCCTTACTTGAACAACACAAACCCGATTGGGTATTGATCGAGTTAGGTGCAAACGATGGTTTGCAAGGGCTATCTGTTAAACAGATGGAGAACACACTACAACAAATTATTGAACAAATAACGCAGTCCGGTGCGAAACCGCTTTTAATGCAAATTCGTATACCGCCGAACTACGGTAAGCGTTATACTTCTAGTTTCGAAAATGTTTATCCTGCACTTGCACAACAAAACGCGGTTCCACTACTGCCTTTTTATATGGAAACCATCATTACTAAACCTGAGTGGATCCAACAAGATGGTATTCACCCAACTGTAGAAGCTCAACCTTCTATCGCTGATTTTATGGAAAAACAATTACTCCCTTATTTAACTTCTTCAGCAAATTAAAAGAATAAATAAGTGGGTAATTGTAAAGCAGTTTTTATATCAATTTGAGCCTATAGGTAGGTAAAGTTATGCAAAAGTCGGTATTTATCACCGGTGCTTCTAGCGGTATTGGCTTTTGTGCCGCCCAAACACTTCGCAAACGAGGTTATCATGTGATAGTTGCCTGCCGTAAAGAAGCTGATGTTTTGCACCTAAAAGGACTAGGCTTCGATACTGTTGTACTCGACCTCGATGATAGCCATAGCATAGATAGCGCTGCCGATGAGGTATTGACGCTATGCCAAGGGCGCCTTTTTGGCTTATTCAATAATGCCGGCTTTGGTGTGTACGGCGCGCTAACGAGTATTAACCGCCAGCAATTAGAGTCTCAATTTTCGACTAACTTTTTCGGAATACACCAATTGACCTTGCGCTTGCTTCCAGCCATGCTAGCTCATCATGAGGGGCGTATCGTACAAACTAGCTCGGTAATGGGAATTATTTCAACGCCGGGTCGTGGTGCCTATGCAGCGAGTAAATATGCGTTAGAGGCATGGTCCGATGCGCTCCGTTTGGAGCTAAAAGGCACGGGTGTCCATGTCAGTTTAATTGAACCAGGCCCCATCCATACCAATTTCACCAGTAATGTGGCGCAAACACAGCAAGATAATCCGGTTAAAAACCCAGGAATTGCACAACGTTTTACCTTAACGCCAGAACATGTGGTCGCAAAATTGGTACATGCCCTTGAAAGCCCTCGTCCACGTATCCGTTATTCAGTCACTTTGCTCACCGTCATAGTTCGCATACTGAAACGGCTGCTACCGGATTACTTGATGGATAAAATACTGGCAGGTCAGGGAAAAAAGGCTTGAAAAAAAATAAAATAGCCCCACCTTTAGAGTATTAAAAACTTATTTAAAAGAGATATTTTATGCAATCTTTTGCCCAAATCGTGGATGTTAATGAACAAAATTTACACCAAGTTGTAGAACAATCCATGCAGATGCCAGTTATGTTCTACTTCTGGTCTGCACAAAGCCCGCACTGTCAAGAGTTTGGTGCGACTCTCGATAAAATTGCCAATGACTATGCGGGTCTGTTTATGTTGGCGCGCGTCAATTGTGACGTAGAGCAAAATGTTGCAGCTCAATTTGGTCTTAGAGCAATACCAACCGTTTATATTCTGCAAGAAGGTCGTCCTGTTGATGGTTTCCAAGGCCCTCAACCCGAAGAAGTCGTATTAGAGATGCTTTCGCGCGTATTGCCTAGTCCAGAAGAGTTGAAAGCCGCACAAGCAGCAGAGTTGATTGCTGAGGGGAAACCTCAGGAAGCGCTACCGTTACTTAAAGAAGCGCATCAGCTTAATGAGAAAAACAGTGATATCACCCTGTTATTAGCAGAAACACAGATCGGTCTGAATCTTGTGGATGAGGCAGAAAAAACACTGACATCGGTTCCGATGCAGGACCAAGATAGCCGCTATCAAGGGTTAGTGGCACAAATTGAGTTGCTCAGACAAGCGGCGGATACGCCAGAGATCCAGCAATTACAACAAGAATTTGATGCTGACTCAGACAATGCCGAGCTAGCTGTGCAATTGGCATTAAAATTACATGAAGTGAATCGCAATGAAGAAGCTTTAGAAATGCTATTTAGCTTCTTGAAAAAAGACCTCAGCGCTGGAGATGGCGCCGTGAAAAAAACAATGATGGATATTATGTCGGCAATGGGAACAGGAGATGCGATGGCCAGTAAGTATCGCCGACAAGTATATTCATTACTTTACTAAATAAGGAATGATCATGGATTTGTTCGCGTTTGGTGCTATACCGATTATTATTTTTATTGCGATTGTTATTGTTTTTACCTGTGTCAAAACAGTACCGCAAGGCTATCAATGGACGGTTGAACGTTTTGGTCGTTATACCAGAACATTGCAGCCGGGGTTACATATTATTGTGCCATTTATGGATAAAATAGGTCGTCGCATCAATATGATGGAGCAAGTCCTTGATATCCCATCGCAAGAAGTTATCTCGCGTGATAATGCTAACGTCACCATCGATGCCGTCTGTTTTATTCAAGTCGTTGACCCAGTGCGTGCAGCTTATGAAGTTAGCAATCTTGAGCTGTCTGTTTTGAACCTGACAATGACCAATATTCGTACCGTATTAGGCTCCATGGAGCTGGACGAGATGTTGTCACAACGAGATTCCATCAACTCACGCCTTCTGCACATTGTGGATGACGCAACCAACCCTTGGGGGGTGAAAATCACCCGTATCGAAATTCGTGATGTTAAGCCGCCGAAAGAGCTAGTCAACGCGATGAATGCGCAGATGAAAGCAGAGCGTACTAAGCGTGCCGACATTCTGGAAGCTGAAGGTATTCGTCAAGCGGCTATCTTGAAAGCGGAAGGTGAAAAACAGTCACAAATTCTCAAAGCAGAAGGGGATCGTCAATCTGCATTCTTACAAGCAGAAGCCCGTGAAAGGGCTGCTGAGGCGGAAGCAAAAGCGACTAAGATGGTTTCTGAGGCTATCGCGGCGGGTGATATGCAAGCAATCAACTATTTCGTTGCTCAGAAATATACCGAGGCACTGACAAGTATTGGCTCTGCTGACAACAGTAAAGTGATCATGATGCCACTTGAGGCGAGCAATTTAATGGGCGCTATCGGAGGGATTGCTGAACTTGTCGGTGAAAGCAAAAAAACGCACTCGAATAAGAAACAGGAAAACTCATGATAGAACTTATCAGCGCTCAACCTGCATGGTTTTGGCTGTGCCTTGGTGGTTTATTGCTGATTGGTGAACTGCTCGGCACCGGTGGTTATCTATTATGGTCGGGGATCGCCGCTGTTGCGGTGGCGATCATTACTTTCGTGCTGCCTTTTCTGGGTTGGGAATGGCAAGGGATTTTATTTGCTATCTTAACTATCCTTTCAGCCGTATTATGGCGGAAATGGTTGAGTTTACGTAAAAACTCACAAGCAGATGAGGTCAACCAAAAGAGCCACCAACTCATTGGCACTAAAGTCCGTCTGATTTCCGATACGGATGAAGGTTTTAGCCGCGCACGCCTAGCCGATGGCAGTTGGCGAACATACAGTGAGCAACCTTTAAAAGCAGGCACTGAGGTGATCATCACCTCAGTGGATGGGATCACTCTGCATGTTAAGCCTTATCATGATGGCAACAACCCCGAGACAAGTGATCAATAATCGGGCAGTCTGCATTCTCATCACCGGGACAAGCGTCCACTAAGTTTTGCAGCGTATCTTTAATAGCAGACAATTTCGCGATTGTCTGCTCTAACTCTGCAATTTTCGCCATTGTGGTATTTTTCACATCCGCGCTGTGTCTTGCTGGGTTACGGAACAAACTCAATAACTCGCCGCACTCTTCTAACGTAAAACCGACATCTTTTGCCTGTTTTAACAGACCTAATTCATTAAGGTGTCTATCTTGATAATAGCGATAACTATTTTCCCCCCGTTCAGGTGGAGTAATTAAACCTTTTTCTTCGTAAAAACGAATGGCCTTTGCGGTAAGACCGGTTTTCTTGGCAATTTCACTAATATTCATCATACCCCTTGACCTTACCCTTGAGGGAAGGTTTAACCTTCCCTACATATCAAAAAATTTATATTTGTTTAAAAATTTCAGTGTATTCTGCCATGATAATAAAAACGACAGGATCCGTCATGAGTTAAGGAGATTTTACTTATGAGTAGCAAAATCATTCTCTCCCTGCAAGGGCTAAGTTGTATGCACTGTGTTGGTACAGTCACCAAAGCACTTGAAGCCCGCTCGGACATTGATCATTTCAACGTCACCATTGAGTATGCAGTGATTGAAAGTAATGCTAGCGCTCAATCATTGATTGAAACTATTCAACAGGCGGGTTATGACGCAAAAATGGCCGAACAACCGGATATCACGCTACAGCTATCCGGCCTTAGCTGCATGAACTGTGCCGGTAAAACCCAGCAAGCACTTGAAGCGGTTGACGGTGTAGCGGCTGCTATTGTCGATACTCAACAAGCAAAAGTTTACGGTAGTGCAGCAGCAGATACCTTAATTAATGCGGTTGAGCAAGCAGGCTATCATGCAAAAGTGGCACAACCCAGTCAGGTGACATTAGCATTATCGGGGCTTAGTTGCATGAAATGCGCTGAAAAAACCCGCCTTGCCCTTGAGGCCGTTGACGGTGTTGATCATGCGGATGTTGATACTAACTCTGCCGTGATATATGGTAACGCACCTGTAGAGGCGTTAATTGCCGCTGTGGCTGATGCGGGTTACCAAGCCACATTAAATCAAGCGGGGGCTAACTTCCCAAAAACGCAGCCGCTAGCAAAATCGCCTGAACAGCCGGAAACTGACTCAGCGGCAATCTGTGAAATACCGGCTCAAGAGTCCGATTTAGGCGAGCAACCTGACATCTCCCCTTCAGATGACAGTATCCAGCTATTATTAGATGGTATGACTTGTGCAAGTTGCGTTAATAAAGTGCAAAAAGCCCTCAACAGTGTTCCGGGCGTTGAAAATGCCCGTGTTAACCTTGCTGAGCGTAGCGCGCTAGTGACAGGAACAGCACAGCCAGCCGCACTGATAGCTGCGGTGGAAAACGCTGGCTACGGCGCCGAAATCATACAAGACGAAGCTGAACGCCGAGCACGGCAGCAACAAGTCGCTGATGCAAATATGCGCCGTTTTCGTTGGCAATCTGCACTTGCATTAGCCCTTGGTATCCCTGTGATGATCTGGGGGATGATCGGCGACAATATGATGCTCACGCCACAAAACCACTCAATTTGGCTAACCATTGGGGTTTTAACTTTCGCTGTGATGGTCTTTGCTGGTGGTCATTTCTATAAAAACGCTTGGCAAAGCCTAAAAAATGGCAGTGCGACAATGGATACTTTGGTCGCACTCGGTACAGGTGCTGCTTGGTTATACTCAATTGTCGTCAACTTGTGGCCTGAGATTTTCCCTGAGCAAGCACGCCATCTCTACTATGAAGCTAGTGCGATGATTATTGGTCTGATTAATTTAGGCCATGCACTAGAGCAACGTGCCCGCCAGCGCTCCTCAAAAGCCTTAGAGCGATTACTGGACTTGACGCCTCCGACTGCCCGCGTGGTTACCGAGCAAGGTGAAGTGGATATGCCACTTGAGCAAGTCAAGAAAGGGATGACTTTACGCCTAACAACGGGGGATCGTGTACCTGTTGATGGCGAAATTATTGAAGGTGAAGTCTGGCTAGATGAAGCGATGCTAACCGGTGAACCCATTCCTCAACAAAAAAGCAAAGGCGATCAGGTACATGCAGGCACTGTCGTTCAAGATGGTACTGTGTTATTTCGCGCGGCGGCTGTGGGTAGCCAAACCACACTAGCGCGTATTATCCATCTTGTGCGCCAAGCTCAAAGCAGTAAGCCTCAAATTGGCCAATTAGCCGATCGTATTTCATCGATATTCGTACCTGTCGTGGTTGCCATTGCTGTCATTTCAGGGCTTATTTGGTATTTTGTCGGCCCAGCCCCGCAAATTACCTACGCATTAGTCATCACCACGACTGTTTTGATTATTGCTTGTCCGTGTGCTCTTGGTCTGGCGACCCCCATGTCAATCATCTCTGGCGTTGGGCGGGCGGCAGAATTTGGTGTGCTTGTCCGTGATGCCGATGCTCTGCAACAAGCAAGTGAGTTAGACACTATCGTCTTCGATAAAACAGGCACATTAACAGAAGGCATGCCACAGGTTACCGATATCCATACCTTTAATGGCTTTTCTGAGACAGAAGTACTACAACTTGCGGCTTCATTGGAAAGTGGCTCTAACCACCCGCTTGCTCGTGCAATTGTCAATCGAGCCAAAGGGCTCTCCTTCCCTACAAGCGAACAATTTAGGACATTAGCGGGTCTCGGTGTCAGTGCCGTCATCGAAGGCAAAACGGTATTACTTGGTAACCAAAAATTATTGATGCAAAGTCATATCGATACCAGTGCGATTGAAGAAACATTGCATCAACAAGCTTCAATGGGGGTTACCCCCGTTTTGTTAGCCGTAGAAGATAAAATCGCTGCATTGCTTTCTATCCGTGATCCATTACGTGAAGACAGCGTCAGTGCCTTAGCTCGCTTACATAAACAAGGCTTTCGTTTAGTTATGTTAACAGGGGATAACCCAGTTACCGCAAAAGCCATCGCAAAAGAAGCGGGAATTGATGAAGTGATCGCAGGCGTCATGCCAGATGGTAAATCGGCTGCAATCGAAGCTTTACAAGCCAAAGGCCATAAAGTGGCAATGGTTGGCGATGGGATCAACGATGCCCCCGCACTGGCCCGTGCCGATGTTGGTATCGCAATGGGAGGCGGCAGTGATATTGCGATAGAAACAGCATCGATTACCTTAATGCGCCAAAGCCTACATGGTGTTGCAGATGCGGTTGCTATTTCAAAAGGCACATTGCGCAATATGAAACAAAACCTATTCGGTGCCTTTGTCTACAACACATTGGGGATCCCAATTGCAGCGGGTATTCTTTACCCTCTAACAGGAACATTGTTGAACCCTGTGGTTGCAGGTGCAGCAATGGCTCTCTCCTCAATCACCGTCGTGACTAACGCTAACCGACTGCTACGCTTTAAACCGAAACAACAATAGGCTACAGCCCGACATTGAGTTTAACTGAATGTCGGGCTTTTCACGCTTAGGTAAATTGCTCGTGATATCATGCCTAACCCCAATCCAATTTTACAGATAAAATAGCGCAAAGTGAGTCGCAAATCGCTACAAGATTGTTTAATCTAAAGGACTGATACTAAAACGTAGGAAAGTGAAATGGCCAAGCTGCTCGAAAACTTAAAAAACTGGTTACATACAGAAGCAGCTCCCGTCTACCCTTATCCAGCTATTGATGTTCGCTTATCAAAAAATCTTAAGCTGCATATTGTTGGTAGTATTCATATGGGAACTGAAAACATGTTTCCACTTTCTGACATTCTTCTCGATAAACTCAACCGAGCCGATGCCCTGATTGTTGAAGCCGACATCACGGATACCCGCTCCCCCTTTATAACCGATAATGCTCTTCGTGCCCCCCTACAAGATCGCCTAAGCGCTGACGAATATCAACGACTGCAAAGTTGCTGCCAAGAAATACATCAAAATCCAAACCAATTTGATGCGTTACCCTCATGGCAAGTCGCCCTAATTTTACAATCCACCCAAGCTCAAGGGTTAGGACTACACGGGCACTATGGGATTGATTACCAATTACTCCGTAATGCACAATCTCAGCGGATGAAAATCATCGAGTTGGAAGGTACTGATGCGCAAGTCGAGCTATTATTAAACTTGCCCCAAGAAGGCTTACCTTTATTACAAGATACGTTAGAGCACTGGCGCGCTAATGCCCGTTCATTACAGACCATGATAAGCTGGTGGCTTGATTACCAACCCCATAACCGTGTCACATTACCTAAAACATTCAGTGATGATGTTTATCGTGTTCTCATGGAACAACGTAACCAAGATTGGAGTAGCAAGCTAAAGGCATTACCTGATGGTAATTATGTGGTTACCGTTGGTGCTTTACATTTATTTGGTGATGATAGTTTAGTTAGTTATCTACGAAATTGAATACAAAACAGGTAAAAACATGACTCCCGCTGTAAAGTTACTTGAAAAACAAAAAATAAACTTCACGCTCCACCCTTATGATCATGATCCTAATGTGCATGATTTTGGTAATGAAGCAGTGAGCAAACTCGGTTTAGATGCTAAACAAGTTTTCAAAACGCTACTTATTGCACTTAATGGTGATCAAAAAACGTTAGCGGTCGCAGTAACCCCTGTATCAGGGCAGTTAGATTTAAAACTGGTTGCTAAGGTTTTCAAAACCAAAAAAGTTGAAATGGCCGACCCACAGATAGCACAAAAAACAACAGGTTATTTAGTTGGAGGGATAAGCCCACTAGGGCAGAAAAAACGTCTGCCTACCGTTATCGATAGCCAAGCGCAACAATTTTCCACCATCTTTATTTCTGGCGGTAAAAGAGGGTTAGACATTGAAATAGCGCCACAGGATTTAGCTCGCGTTCTCAATGCAACATTTGCTGAAATAAAGAAAGTGTAAATCCCCTGAGCGTTGTTATCGATAATACTCTCATTTCCCTTACACTATCAATTCATCATACTGGTTTATACTTTATTATTTATAAGTCATAAGCCAGTCGATTTATCATAACTTTATAAAATAGTCATCATCTAAAATAAATGAGCACCTTTATTAAATCGATTGATATATAAGCATATTTTTATATGCTACCAGCTTGAATTATGAAAATTATAAATTAATATTTATTTTTATATTACATTTAAAAATCCAAAAATTATTATTTACCGTATAAATAAAATAATAATTTATATCCGTCTTAATAGTAACAACTCAAACAGACTCCTAAAGGTTAAAAACCGTTTCTGTTTTATTTGCGATGAATGTTATGAACGCTCAATGCATTTGGCATCATCATAGAAACCATGTAAGGAGAACCTATGTTATCAGTTGGAATTCAAGCTGTTGCCATTCATTTACCAGAAGGTTTACGCACTAATGCATGGTGGGATAAAGAGGCCATCACCTCTTCTCATTCACCTAAATTTTCAACTCACCAACACCAGTCTCTTTATGATAAAGCCATGCAACCTTATCTATCCGATCCCTTTTTAGGCAGTGTCGAGCGCAGAGTCGTGGTCAATCATGAAAGCGCTTCCTCACTCGGGATCAAAGCAGCAACCAAGGTGTTATCAGCCGCAAAAGTCGCCGCTAGTGATATAGATTGCCTCATTGTCACTTCCATGTTTGATGACCATATTGGTTGTGGTGATGCAGGCTATATCGCACAGGCACTCGGTATCGGTGGTGGCGCCTTTAATATTGGGGCAACCTGTAATAGCTCGATGTCAGCATTACTAACAGCTTGTGGCTTGGTAAGCAGCGGCTTAAATAACAAGGTATTAGTCATTGCCACAGCACTATTCTCTCGGGCACTTGACGACGACAATGCCGCCATGCGTTTTCATGGTGACGCATCCACCGCCTTCATCGTAGGCCCTGTTAAAGAAGGATATGGCCTGCTGGGCTCTAAATCGTTACACCTTGGTGAAACATGTGGCACTTGGTGCTTTAAGGTCGTCGAAGACCAATATTCGCCAACAGCGCAACATATCCGCCTCAGTTTCAATAAGCCAGTAACCCACGTGCTACGTTCAACAGCGGAATATTACCTTAAACAGACCGTAAAAGGCGCATTAGCCAAAGCAAAACTCTCTATTAACGATATCGATTGTGTCGCACTCAATGCCCCGACAGCTTGGCATGCCGAGTTTTCCGCTAATGTATTGGGGATCGAACCCAAACGGGTCATCAATACATTTCCTCAATTTGCTTACAATGGCCCCGCCATGATGCCGATCCATCTGTATACCGCAGCGATACAAAAATCGATTAAGCCCGGCGGCATTATGCTGTTATACGCCTACGGAGGACAAACAGAAGCGTCAGCCGCTGTATTGCGCTGGCCTAATGTTATCCTTGGTGCACCACCGGAGCCTGCTTCCGTGATCGATCATAAAGACATACCGTAGATGACCTCTTTCAAGGTGCAAAATTAGTAAGCTTAACCAACGGCATTTGTTAACTTGCTGGATTTACGTTATTTTTGGTCAGATCACAAAATAGATTTCTCGAGATAAAGGGGGAATAAAACGCTCCTTGTTACTGCAATCTTCATCATGAAAAAGGTACTCAAAAATGGCAGTTGATGAAAATGGCTATATCTGCACATTAAAAAAGCAACCTATACCCGCGAGATATCAAGAACTACTCACATCTGTTCAATCACAACTACTCGCTCAGTATGGCGATAGAATTTGCAGTATTTTTATTTATGGTAGCGTTGCACGTGGCAAAGCTACTCCTCCTAAATCCGATCTGGATCTCTGTGTTATTTTTCACGGCAATATTGATAACACAGAGGCTTTAGCGCTCAGCAAGATAGGCGAAAATAGCCTTCGACTTTACCCTATTGTTCCAAAGGTGGATTTCGATATAGCCAGTCAACAGGAGGTCCTGTCACCGAATAACACCAACAGTTGGGGATACTGGCTAAAGCACCATTGCCGTATCATTTATGGTGACGACCTTTCCCGATATTTTCCCCTATTCCGCCCATCAAGGGCCATCGCCTTAGCCGTCAATGGTGATTATCACACCACTCTCTTAGATTACATTCAGAAAATGGCAAGTACGGATGATCAGGCAACGTTCTTAAAATTATCCAAAGAAGCTTCTAAGAAACTTATCCGCTCTACAAATATTTTACGGACGCCTAACGACACAGACTGGCCAGATACATTAGATGAACATATCACTCGGCTACACAATAAATATCCTGCCTTAGCGCATCAATTACCCTTTTTTATGGCGCAAATCCAGTTCGCGGCTTACTCTAAAAAAGATTTTATCCCCCATTTGCACACGGCAATAACTCGCCTATTGCAAGCAGATGAAAGTATGAAAGCAAACGAAAAGGCCTGACCCCAGTTACTATCTGGGATCAGGCCTTGTAAGCAGTTCACTCGCCTATTGAAATGTTATTAATAGGCGACTTGGGCATTATTTTTTATAAACAATTTCGCCTTTTGGTTCATAGTCTGCCGCTTTTAGTGGTGAATGTTTTTCAATATAGCCTTTCAACACTTCTGCATCGACAAACCCTGTATTGACGTAGTTAGGATGATTATCAATTTTCGGATAGCCATCACCGCCTATAGCATTAAAATTCAGTGTTGCCATACGGTAAGTTTTTTCAGGATCAACTGGCTTACCATCAATTTTCACGTCACTGATGCTACCATCCGGATTAACAGTCAGGCTGACATTATAAAACTGTGCGTAAGCGCCTGAATCAGGTTTCATGTTCGCAGCAGCCTGCAAATATGGAAGCACTTCGCTGCCTTTGAAGTCAACATACACTAATTCATTCGTAAATGGCTGTACCTTTAAAACATCTTTATATGTAATATCACCGCTCTCAATCGAATCACGGACACCGCCGCCACTCATAATTGCAAAATCAGCACCTGCACGCTCTTTTTGTGCCGCTAACAAGAGACGCCCCATGTTAGTTTGCACAAAACGAACTTTACTACGGTCGCCTTCGAGTTTGCCTTCAACAGAGCCAACTTTAACATTCAGCTGCTCACCCCCTTTCTCTTGATAAGGTGTCAGTAACTTCATCATTTCTGGGTTGTGCGCAATTTCTTGAGTGTAATAGACACGCTCAGTGGTGCCATCTTCTTTAGTCACTTTCTTTTTCAAGTTGATAGGGATCAATTGGTAATGTTTCAGTGTGAACTTACCATTTTTAAATTCGAAATCTGCGCGACCGACATATTTCCCCCATTCATGGGCTTGAACGATCCAAGTGCCATTTTGATTATCAGGTGCACAAGGTGTTCCCGGCACATAGTCGACTTGTTTATAGTTTTTATTCTCCGCAGACATACAAACGGGATCTTGTGAGTGACCACCTACTATCATATCTAAATATCCAGCAGGTAAACTACGAGCCATTTCAACATCACCCGGTGCATTCGAACCATGTTGACCGTCATCGTAGTGCCCCATATGGGTGGCTGCAATAATAATGTCTGGCTTTTCAGTCTCACGCAGCTCTTCAATCACTTTTTTCGCCTCTACCGATGGCGTTCTAAATTCCACATCTGGGAAATTAGCTGGATTGCCGAGTTTCGCTGTATCGTCCGTGGTCAATCCTAATACGGCGATTTTGACGCCTTGCTTATCAAAAATTTGATAAGGCTTGAACAAGCGTTTACCGGTGCTAGTTTGGTAAATGTTGGCAGATAAGAATGGGAAATTAGCCCATTTTTCTTGGGTACGTAACACTTCAAGCGGATTATCAAACTCATGGTTACCTAATGCCATCGCATCATAACCGACTAAGTTCATCCCTTTAAAATCAGGCTCTGCATCTTGCAAGTCAGATTCAGGTACACCTGTATTGATATCACCACCAGAAAGCAGCAATAGGCTTCCACCTTGTTTCGCAACTTCATCACGGATTTCATCAACCACCGTTTTTTGAGCCGCTAAGCCATACTCACCGTGATCGTTATGCCAGAAGTGACCATGATGGTCATTAGTATGCAAAATGGTGATGTTATAGGTTTTATCTTTTTCCCAAGCATTTGCCTGTGCGATAGGCAACAGTGCTAAAGATACCGTTAATGCGCATACCGATGCTTTAAAGGTTAATTTCATCTCTTTCTCCCTGCCGATATAGGAATTTTGTGCGGTATAAGTAGATAATAAGTTTAATATCACCGCCTATCTTATACTCTATATCATTTAAGATACGTCACGGACGTATTACCATAGAAATATAAGGCAGGCTGTGTCTCATACGAATGAGCGCCGTCAGTAGCACCACACGTTGAAGTATGATGAGTATATAGCACAAAACCGCGATCATAATTAGATAACCAGTGCATAAAATGATGCTTGTTTCATTAAAGTGAGACATCAATCAAAATAATGACACGAGTGACTTTTTTTATCGTGATATTTATTAGTTCAAATAAATTACAAATACGCTATATTGATAACAATTGTGCAACACAACTAGAAGTTACTAACTATGAGCGACCAAACAACAAGTTCTAGCAATACCGCACCATCAAAGCCTATCAGCAAAACAGGCAAAACCGTTTTCAGTATTCTAACCGCAATTAGCTTCTCTCATTTACTGAATGATATGATCCAGTCTTTGATATTAGCTATTTATCCGTTATTGCAATCCGACTTTTCATTAAGTTTTGCACAGGTTGGTTTGATCACGTTGACTTACCAAATTACGGCATCACTACTACAACCGATCATTGGCTATTATACTGACAAACATCCACAACCTTATTCACTCCCAATAGGAATGGGCTTTACGCTAACAGGTTTGTTGCTACTCGCTATGGCGGAAACCTTCCCGGTTATTTTGCTTGCTGCTGCGCTGGTAGGAACAGGCTCTTCCGTATTCCATCCTGAATCATCTCGCGTTGCGCGTATGGCATCAGGGGGGCGACATGGCCTTGCACAATCGTTCTTCCAAGTCGGTGGAAATTTAGGTTCCTCATTAGGCCCGCTACTCGCGGCACTCATCATTGAGCCATATGGTAAAGGGAACGTTGGCTGGTTCTCTCTGGCGGCCTTATTAGCTATTGTGGTTTTATTGCAAGTGAGCCGTTGGTATAAGCAACAGCATCGCACCACCAGCAAAAAACCAGTTCGTCACGTGGAAGTCAAAGTACTACCACGTAAAGCGGTGATTGGCTCATTGACGATATTGCTGATTTTAATTTTTTCCAAGTACTTTTATCTAGCCAGCATTAGTAGCTATTATACCTTTTATCTCATTGATAAATTTGGTGTTAGTGTACAAAACGCCCAGTTCCATCTGTTTATTTTTCTCTTTGCCGTCGCAGCAGGAACCATGATTGGTGGGCCTGTTGGCGATAAGATCGGGCGCAAATATGTTATTTGGTTTTCTATTTTAGGCGTTGCGCCTTTCACGCTAATGCTACCGCATGCTTCCCTGTACTGGACCAGTATTTTGACCGTTATTATCGGATTAATATTAGCTTCTGCATTTTCAGCCATTTTAGTCTACGCACAAGATCTCATCCCCGGTAAAACAGGCATGATTTCAGGGCTATTTTTTGGATTAGCATTTGGTATGGGAGGCGTTGGAGCGGCAGTGCTAGGGCAGATTGCCGATAAGACCAGTATTGAACAAGTTTATCAATATTGTGCTTTTCTACCATTATTAGGAATTTTCACTGTACTACTACCAAATTTAGAACAAAAATAACCATTTCTCTTTATTTCACCCATACTTATTGAAAAATAAGTATGGGCATTTCCTTCTATATCCCACTTAAAATTCAATAAAAAATCATAAAAATGACATCTTTGTAACGATTTAGCACTAATACAGTACTTTTATTTGAAAAACATTGAAATTTTTTAAGGAAATTTTTCTCAAATAACGATAAAATAGAATTATATGCAAAGCGCATTCCAAAATACGGGAATTTTATTCCTAAAAATTCAAATTAATAAAAGGAGACTAAATGGAGCATTCTACGCCCTTAATCACAACCATTGTTGGTGGTCTCGCCCTTGCATATTTGTTAGGTATGATCGCTCAGCGATTAAAAATTTCCCCTCTAGTAGGGTATCTTGCGGCTGGAGTCTTGGCCGGTCCTTTTACACCTGGTTTTGTTGCCGATACAACACTTGCACCTGAACTCGCTGAGATAGGTGTTATCCTACTGATGTTTGGCGTTGGGTTACACTTTTCGCTTAAAGATCTTATGGCGGTTAAAACCATCGCCATTCCCGGTGCTATTGCACAAATTGCGGTTGCTACACTGTTAGGTTTAGGCCTTTCCACCCTTTTTGGTTGGGGAACCTTTTCAGGGATTGTTTTCGGCCTCTGTTTATCCACAGCCAGTACCGTAGTGTTACTTCGCGCCTTAGAAGAGCGGCAACTGATTGACAGCCAACGCGGTAAAATTGCTATCGGCTGGTTGATTGTTGAAGATCTGGCAATGGTATTAACACTGGTACTACTGCCAGCCGCCGCCGCGATTATGAATTCAGAGCAAGCCAGCTTAAGTGAGTTACTCATCGGTCTTGCATGGACAATAGGTAAAGTTGTCGCCTTCATTATCCTCATGATAGTGATTGGCCGCAGAGTCATACCTTGGATTTTATCGCGCACCGCGTCCACCGGCTCTCGTGAACTGTTTACATTGGCTGTATTGGCACTTGCATTAGGTATCGCCTATGCGGCTGTCGCCTTATTTGATGCCTCCTTCGCTCTTGGCGCGTTCTTTGCTGGTATGGTATTAAATGAGTCAGAACTAAGCCACCGTGCAGCACAAGACACATTACCGCTCAGAGATGCGTTTGCTGTTCTATTCTTTGTGTCTGTTGGTATGCTATTTGACCCTGTGGTCATTATTGATCACCCATTAGGTGTGATTGCTGTTCTCGCTATTATCATTGTGGGTAAATCCGCCGCAGCGTTGGTGCTTGTGCGTTTATTTGGTCACTCGCGGCGAACCGCATTAACCATCTCTGTCAGCCTTGCCCAAATCGGTGAGTTTGCCTTTATTTTAGCGGGGATGGGAATGGCGCTTGGCGTGATGGATAAAGAGGCGCAAAACCTTGTGTTAGCCGGTGCCATTGTCTCTATTATGCTTAACCCAGTGCTGTTCAGCTTATTGGATAAGTACTTAGAGAAGACCGAAACCGCCGAAGAGCAGTTACTCGAAGAGACTTTGGAAGAAGAAACTCAAATTCCTGTCGATATTTGTGGCCATGCAATTATCGTTGGTTACGGTCGTGTAGGAACTATGCTGGCAGATAAACTGCGTAGACGTGATATCCCATTAGTCGTGGTTGAAGATACTCGCGCTAAATTTGAGGAACTAGCAGAAAACGGGTTCAGTGCTATTTTAGGTAACGGTGCTAATAGAGATATCATCAGCCTTGCTCGTATTGAGTGTGCAAAAACGCTGCTTCTTACCATTCCAAATGGTTATGAAGCAGGTGAAATCGTCGCGCATGCTAAAGAGCTAAACCCAGATATCACAGTGATTGTTCGCGCGCACTACGATGATGAAGTCAGCTTTATTAAAGAGCGTGGTGCTGAGCATATTATTATTGGTGAACATGAAATTGCTAAAGCGATGGCAACTTTTATGTGTAATGATGTCACTGAATATGGTTGCTCAATGGATGATGACCCTTCTCCCACAGCCGGTGAAGGTAAAAGTCTAGATGAATATCTAAAACCCTCTCATTAAAACACGTTTAAGGGAAGCTTCGGCTTCCCTTTGTTTATCTGGTAATTCTATTGTGTTAATCCCTGTATCAGGGATGCAGCTTACTCTTTTCAATCATGACTGGTTTACTGAGAGAGCGTGAACTGTTCGCCCCCGCCTAATATGCGATTTTTCACTATTAAAAATTCTAAAATAGAATAATTAATAATAAATAGATTCACATTTTCTCCACTTTTTAGCATAGATAAGTCGTTATACTCATCCCCGCCTAAACCATTATTGATGATATTTTTTGTGTCCTCTTCCCCCACGATGTGGGGGAATTTTTTTCTGGCATTGAGGTAAAAAAATACCCCACTGTTTTGCTCAAACAATGAGGCATTATGCAAAGGCTTGCGTATTAACGCTCCCAATAGGACTCTTCTAAGCTGTCTTCTTTTTCAGGTAGGCCACGCGTTAAACGCGGCGAATGTTGAGTCAAGACTTGATAGCTCACGCGGTTTGCATATTTGCACACTTGAGCAAGCGAAGAGTAAGTTAGATATTGGCGCGTATGCTTACTGGAATTAGGCACATTGAAGCGATGATAGGAGTTTGCGGTGATATCGTGTAGCAATGCGGATAACGCGCCATCTCCTGCACCATTAGTATTCATGATCTTTTCAGGTCCCCCCATATAAGGCTCAATATGAGAGTATATGCGCATAGGAACTTCACAATCTTGCTGGCGCATTGCGCGGCTAAATTCATAGAGGTTAAATTCAGGAATAGCGCCCGGTAATAATGGGTGTTGGGTGGTGCGTTTAAATGCTTCTTCCGTATAACCTGCCATATATAGCCCTGATGGCCCCGCCGTACACAGCACAAGATCGACCCAATTTAGAGCCATATCCGAAGCTAACAACGGGTCATTACACCCTGTTAGCTCTAGCGCCTCATCTTCATTCATCGCGACAACAGAGACATGCTCAGCCAGAAAATCACGCCAAAACTGGGGGTCTTGCGCTATCACGAACTTAGTACCGAGTGTTAATACAACGGGAACATTATGCTTTTTAGCATAGCTAATCGCCTGCATCGTGGCTTCTGGCATGGTTTCACCGGGCTTGCAACGAACCAAATAAGCGGTCAAAACTAACGCCGAAGCGCCAGCAATAATCTCTTCTGGGATACTTTCAGGGCGTAGACGATTCATATGCCCTGGGCTAATCGCGAAGGTTCTCTCACCGTTTTCAGCAATAAGGGTAAAGCAGCGACCAATTGGCCCATCGACCCCTTGTAAATAGTTGAGATCCATGCGGCTCGATGTATGGCATAAATAGCGATAAGAGTAGCTTCCAATTTGAATGTTATTGCACATCGTTCCCAATAACACCGAGCGATCATCCGCCAGCACGGAGTAGTTATGCAGCGTATTCCCGATGGTTCCCCCGGCATACTCATGTGTGATTAATGCGTTACTGGTTAGCTCTTTATATAAAGCCTCTGCAACATCATCTTCAATCACTAAAGAGTGACCTTTACTGAGTTGATAGCGTTCAATGAATGCATCGTCGACTTTAGCTTCAATATCGACCAGTGTTTGATCGATACCGACAATATAAGATTGGCAGTTTTCGCCATCATCTAAACGCTCTTTAATAGGCTGTAACAGCGGATCTCTGAGGCTAACAGGAAAGTAGTGCTTTGATTTACGTTGACCGGGGAATTTCATAATGGATAAATTAGAGAGTATACATGGCACTATTCTAGCACGATAAATGCAAACCAGCACCTTAGACAAAGGCGCTGGCTTACATCAATAAGACTTTTTAGTTAGCTATTATTCTTGTGATAGTCGCGATATAGCTCGCGCGACAGTACATAAGCACAACTCAGAATAAAGCCTAAAATAGCACTCAGCATGATAATCAATACTGATTTAGGTGAATCTTTTTGAGTGGGTAGATCCGGCGCTAAGATAAATTTAGCAGGGATAAAGTCAAGGGTATCAATATCAAGCTCTGATAGATTTTTAATGTAATGTTGGCGAATTTGTAGGTCTTCATTCAACAGAGCGATATCACGGTTTTGTAATTCAATCGCTAACTTCTTCTCAAGAGCTTCCGTACCTAATGCAATAGGGTAATCGGGGTCATCACTAATGATTGCCGAATCACTAACAATGGGCTTGCGCACACCCGCTGCTTTTGCAATATCAATAGCACGTTTTAACCTTTCAACTTTTACATCATATTCAGAACGGATCTTTGTCACTTCTTGCTTAAAAGTTTCATTAGCATAGACCAATTGCTGTGCAATCGCATTTTGAATATCTTTCTTAAACTGCTCTCTAACCTTAGTTGCCGTATAGCGAACATAACCAGACAGTAAGTCTTGGGCCTCAGAAGGTGTTGGCGCCACAAAAGTCAGTATGATGTCGCTAGAGGTACTGTTTTTCTCTTTTGACTGGTCCTTAAGGCCGATATTATTCGAAATAATAGTATTGACTAGCCGCTGCTGCTCATTTTCTTTATCTGTAGAATTCACTTGCTCTGACAACTTTTTGAAGTAATTGGTACTCCGAACATAAGCTTCTTGGTTAACTTTCGAACGATACTGGTCAATAAAGGCATTAAAGATCTGCTGTGCCGATAAATCAATCTTAACATCGAGCACACTCAACTGTGCGCTCAATGTATTGATATCTTTAATTTCCTCAGAAGAAGGTGGGATGACAACAGCCGTACTGCTCCACTTTTGAGGCAACTGAAATACCACAAATATACTGATAAGCGTGATAACAACAGTAATAACGATAATAAGAAGCTTATTCCTTAATAAAACAGCGAATAAAGCCATCAAATCGATTTCATCGCTTTGCTGTGAGTTAAATGGTGAGACTTGCTTTCCTTTTGCGGTTTTGCCATCCGGTGACTCTCTATCAGTGCTCATATCAGTTCCAATAAAATACAAATATTAACAATAAATTAACTTTTTATATTAACTAGTATAGTGAATTTTGATACTTATGATATATCGATTAACGCCATATTTAATATCAATTACAACTTTAGATTGTATTTATTGTACTAGTAATAAGTAATTTAAATAAGTTAATACTATCATCATTATCATTCAACGCAGGGATATAATGATACGATTCTCCGCCCTGACTTTTGAAAAAGTGTTGATTTTGCTCACTAATTTCTTCTAATGTCTCTAAGCAATCCGCTGAAAATCCGGGGCAAATAACTTGCACTGACTTTACACCTTGTGAGGATAATTGCTTCATCGTTTCATCAGTATAAGGGGTTAACCACGGCTCTCTCCCAAACCGAGATTGATAGGTCATCAATACTCTCTCTGCTGGGAAATTCAAGGCTTCTTTGACTAAACGTGTCGTTGCTTCACACTCTTGAGGGTAAATATCCCCAGTGTCTGCATAGCGTTTAGGAATACCGTGAAATGACAGTATTAATCGATCAGGCTCCCCGTGCTGCTCAAAACTTTGCTCTATGGAATTGACCAACCCTTGAATGTAGGCAGGATGCGTCGCATAGCTACGAATAAAATGTAAGGACGGTATCGTGCGCATTTGGCGGAAAATTGCCGAGATCCCATCATAAACTGCGGCGGTGGTTGAACAAGAGTATTGTGGATATAACGGTAGCACAATCAACTCTGTCACACCTTGGCTCATTAATGAATCAATTGCACTTTTCAATGATGGTGAACCATAGCTCATCCCAACTTCCATTGGGATATCAGGAAAACAAGCTGATAGCTTTGCTTTCTGACGTAGCGTGTAAGCAAGTAAGGGTGACCCCTCTTCTGTCCAAATCGATTGATAGAGTTTAGCCACTTTTGGTGAGCGAAATGGCAAGACAATACCGTATAAAATAGGCTTCCAAATCGCACGTGAAACATCAATCACTCGTACATCGCTTAAAAACTCTGCAAGGTAACGTTTCACTGCTGGGGTTGTTGGGGAATCAGGGGTTCCTAAGTTAACCAATAAAATGCCGTATTGACTTTTTGACATGGTAATTACTCCTTAATGATAATTATTCCCAACTTTATATCACAAAATATTGTCTTTTATTGTTTTCTAATGCTTGAAAAGCAAAGGCAGCGATAATCGCTGCCTTTGTTGATAACTATTGTTGAATATTAGCCAAGGATCTTCGCTAATTCTTCACTCACTTCAGTGACCTTGCGTGTACCATCGATTTTGAAGTATTTGGTGTTACCCGCATCAGCTTCTTTTTGATAGTAAGCAACCAAAGGTGCTGTTAAGTCATGGTATTCAACCAGACGCTTACGCACGGTGTCTTCTTGGTCATCTTTACGGATAGTCAGCTCTTCACCAGTGACATCATCTTTGTTTTCAACTTTAGGTGGGTTAAATGTCACATGATAAACACGACCCGATGGCGCATGCACACGGCGACCAATAATACGTTCAACAATGATTTCATCAGGCACATCGAATTCTAATACGAAATCGACATTAATGCCTGCTTCTTTCATCGCGTCTGCTTGAGGAATGGTACGTGGGAACCCATCCAACAAGAAACCATTGCGGCAGTCATCTTGTTTGATACGCTCTTTAACCAATGCAATCACTAACTCATCAGTCACTAATTTACCATTGTCCATTAGCTCTTTTGCTTTTAAACCTAGCTCACTACCTGCTTTAACTGCTGCACGTAACATATCGCCAGTTGAAATTTGTGGGATACCAAATTTCTCCATAATAAATTGAGCTTGAGTGCCCTTACCGGCGCCTGGAGCACCGAGCAAAATAATACGCATTGCGTAAACCCCTTGCTATTTAGTTTTTTATAATTTGAAAAGAAAACAAGATACCATACCATTAGCATGCCGCTTTACTCAAGAAGACACGTAAACGTTTTCGCATTTAACTTCTTTCGCAAAAGAAAAAAACCACGCTAAAGCGCCCGCTAAAACGTGGTTTTTGCTCAAAAACGAAAATCAATTATCTCATTATTTCATTAATAATTCATTGATTTTGCGGATAAATAAGTTTGGATCTTCTAAGGTACCGCGTTCAGCGAATAGCGCTTGATCAAGTAACACATTAACCCAATCTGCAAACAGCGCTTCATCCGTTATTTCAGATGCTTTTTTAACCAATGGGTGTGAAGGGTTCAGTTCAAAGTTGTATTTAACTTCTGGCGCTGTTTGACCCGCTGCAGCAAAGAGTTTCGCCATTTGAGTACTCATTTCATCCGCATTGGTCGTGACAATCGCTGGGGTATCCGTTAAACGATGCGTTAACTTAACCTCTTTGACGCGATCACCCAGCAACGTTTTTACTCGCTCAACAAATGGCTCTAACTGTTTATCAGCTTCTTCTTGCTCAGCTTTGTTTTCATCCGCCAGCTTATCTAGTGACTCATCAGCCTTACTAACAGATTGGAACTGTTTGCCATCAAACTCTGACAGATAGTTCATCATCCATTCGTCGATACGATCAGAAAGTAGCAATACTTCAATGCCTTTCTTACGGAATAGCTCTAAATGTGGGCTGCTCTTCGCGGCAGCATAGCTATCAGCAGTGATGTAATAAATTTTTTCCTGACCTTCAACCATGCGAGCAACATACTCTTCCAAAGACACATTTTGCACGCTGCTATCGTTATGGGTTGATGCAAAACGTAACAGTTTAGCGATAGCTTCACTGTTACTCATATCCTCAGCAGGCCCTTCTTTCATCACTAAACCGAACTGTTGCCAGAAAGATTGGTATTTTTCTGCGTCGTTTTTCGCCAATTTTTCTAACATTTGCAGAACACGTTTAGTGAGTGCACTACGTAGGCTACGAGTCAATGCGCTGTCTTGTAAAATTTCACGTGACACGTTGAGTGGTAGGTCGTTTGAATCCAATACACCGCGGACAAAACGTAAATAGTTTGGCATAAATTGTTCTGCATCATCCATAATAAAGACGCGCTGAACATACAATTTCAAACCATGGCGTTGCTCACGATTCCACAAATCAAACGGGGCTTGTGAAGGGATATACAGTAAACTTGTGTACTCTTGTTTACCTTCAACACGGTTATGAGACCAAGTCAGTGGGTCTGCATAGTCATGAGAGATATGCTTATAAAACTCGGTATATTCCTCATCGGAAATTTCAGACTTATTACGCGTCCACAGTGCTTTCGCTTGGTTAATTTTTTCCCAAGTGATAGTGCCATCTTCTTCGTTCTTAACTTCAATCTCAACAGGCAATGCAATATGGTCAGAGTATTTGCTGATTACCGAGCGCAAGCGCCAGCTATCTAAAAATTCTTTCTCATCTTCGCGTAAATGAAGGGTTATTTCCGTACCACGATCGGCTTTTTCGATATCAGCGATAGTGTATTCGCCTTCACCTGCTGATTCCCAAAATACCCCTTGATCTGCTGCTGCACCAGCCGCACGGCTGCGGACGGTCACTTTATCAGCCACAATAAATGCAGAATAGAAACCAACACCGAATTGACCAATCATTTGGCTATCTTTCGCTTGGTCGCTTCCCAGAGATTCTAAAAAGGCTTTTGTTCCTGATTTAGCGATAGTCCCTAAGTTCTCAATCACTTCATCACGGCTCATACCGATACCGTTATCGCTAATTGTTAGGGTGCCATCTTCTTTGTTCGCGCTGATACGAACACGTAACTCACCATCATTTTCATACAACTCAGGCTTTGAAAGTGCACGAAAACGTAATTTATCTGCCGCATCAGATGCGTTTGAAATAAGTTCACGCAAAAAGATTTCTTTGTTTGAGTAAAGAGAGTGGATCATTAACTGGAGAAGTTGCTTAACTTCGGATTGGAACCCACGAGTTTCTTGTCCTTTCATACTCATTAATGCCTCTTATATCATCAATCTAATGGGATAATTTTGACTTATCGATGGAGTTTAATTGGGGGCAAAAAATAGGAATTCAACTCATTAAGGTAAAAAATGCATTACGACAATAAAGATAACAGCTAACGAAAAGCGAAAAAAGAATGGCGAAAGGCGGGAAGCTGCGAGCTACAGCGGGCCGTAAGCGTACGCACTCCAAGTCGCATACCTAAGTATGTGACTCAGATAGTTAGGAAGTCTGTAAAGCTGTAGCTTGGAGTAAAAATTAGAGGCGCTGACGACCCGCAAGTGAATGCGATAGCGTTGTGCCGTCAACCATTTCTAATTCACCACCGACAGGTACGCCATGCGCAATGCGGCTTGCAGCCACCCCATATTGGGCACACATTTGTGCAATATAGTTTGCCGTCGCTTCACCTTCTACAGTTGGGTTTGTCGCAAGTATCACTTCGATAATGGTTTCAGAAGACAACCTTTCTTCTAGCCTATCAAGCCCAATATCCATCGGCCCAATACCATCAAGGGGTGATAAATGCCCCATCAGTACAAAGTAGCGCCCAGAAAATTGCCCTGTCTGCTCAACAGCATAGATATCTGCTGGACTTTCGACCACACAGATCAACCCGTTTTGTTGGCGACGTGGATTTTCACAAATATTGCACACCTCTTGTTCTGTAAAGGTGCGGCAATCGCGACAATGACCAATTTCAGACATGGCTCGAGTGAGCGACTGCGCAAGGCGCATGCCGCCACTACGATCACGCTGAAGCAGATGAAATGCCATACGCTGCGCTGACTTTGGTCCTACACCAGGGAGACAGCGCAAGGCTTCCATCAATGACTCAAGAAGCGGACTTGTTTGCATTAGAACGGCATCTTAAAGCCTGGTGGCAATTGCATTCCACTGGAAACACTTGCCATTTTTTCTTTTTGCGTTTCTTCGATACGGCGAGCCGCATCATTAAATGCTGCCGCAATTAAGTCTTCTAGCATCTCTTTGTCATCTTCAAGAAGACTCGGATCGATTTCAACACGGCGGCAGTTATGTGAACCATTGATGGTAACTTTGACTAGGCCGGCACCAGATTCGCCTGTTGCTTCTAGATTGGCGATTTCTTCCTGAACTTTCTGCATTTTTTCTTGCATTTGTTGGGCTTGTTTCATCAAATTGCCCAAACCACCTTTACCAAACATAGTTATCTCTCACTACTGAGGCTACAGCTTACTAACAGAGACTGTAGCGTTAAACGGGGCGAATACTCTCTTCATCTAGCTGCGCATCAAACATTGAGCGTAGCTTTTGAATCGTTTTATCCGCAATAATTGACTGACGGGCTTGCGCCAGTTTCTCTTCATAAATCGCCTGTCGCCATTCAAGTGGCGTTTTTACTGCCGTATTATCATCTTGAACGATTTTCAGTTCAACAGGTTGACCATAATGTTGGCTCAATGCACTTTGTAACGCTTCATGCGCTGAAGGCTTATTCAAATGACGCTGTGCTGAGCGTAAATGAAGTACAATGTGCGAGCTGTCTATTTTCTCTATATATGAATTCAAAGCTAATTGTTCAACCAGCTTAGGAATATTTAATTGTGCGATCTCGGCAGACCAGCTATCACGCGCCCGACCTTCTTCAGTAATTTTCGCGGCTAATTCCGGGGTTTTCTCATATTCCAACGCTTCTTTTATTTCTGTTGGTGTTGTAACCGCCTCTTTGGTATTAGCCTCTTCAGACTGTGGACGCCACTGATAAGGTTTTGGTTTCGCCGCTTTTTTTGCGTCAGATGCGCGGCTAGCCATATTTTGTTGGTGCTGGCTAGTGACGGCGGCCAGCCTCTCAAGTGCTGACATCGCCGGCTTAGCCTTTTCAGGCGCGGCCGGTTTATTCTTTTTTGCGTCAGGTCCCTCATTTTGAGAGGAGTGTAACGCTTCCTTTGCTTTTAGTAGCTGCAATGTCGGGCTATTTTCCGATATTGCAGCATTTGCTGTTGCCGCTGTTGGCTTCGGCGGTACAGAACGAGCAGGCTCTATCGCTGTCGGTGCTGGTACAGCCACTACCGTGGGTGTCACTGGCTCCTCAATAATGCTTTTGGGATGGAATGCCAGTGCACGTAACAGCGCCATTTCAACCCCCATGCGACGCTCAGGGGCATAGGGAAGATCTCGACGACCAACAAGCAAGGTTTGATAAAAGAGTTGCAAATCAGCAGGCGAGATCATTCGGGCAATTTGCCTGAGCCGCCCCTCTGTCGATGATGGATCCGTCTCTTTAACGGCTGGTAACAGCTGGATCATGGCAATACGATGCAACAAGGAGAGGATTTCAACCAGCAAATTCTCCCAATCCGCTCCTCGGCTCGCCGCATGCTCTACCTCTGACATGACCGCAATACCGTCAGCTCGAACCAAGGCTTCGATGATAGCGAGTGGCTGCTCATCATCGAGCGTGCCGAGCATTTGACTGACAATATCTGCCGTCACTTTTCCTTGCCCCATCGCAATCGCTTGGTCAGTTAGGCTGAGGGCATCTCGCAAACTGCCATCAGCAGCGCGAGAGATCAGTTGGCGCGCGCGAGTATCGTGTTCAATATTTTCTGCGGTGAGAATATGCTCAAGTTGCTCGCTGATCTGGCTGACATCCAACGCTTTTAGGTGGAATTGCAAGCAACGTGACAAAATAGTCACTGGCAATTTTTGCGGATCTGTCGTCGCCAAAAGAAATTTGACATGTTCAGGCGGCTCTTCAAGGGTTTTTAACAACGCATTGAAGCTATGGCGCGATAGCATATGAACTTCGTCAATCAGATAAACTTTGAAGCGTCCACGTGCAGGGGCATACTGAACGTTATCCAGTAGCTCTCGCGTATCTTCCACTTTTGTTCTGGATGCCGCATCAATTTCAATCAAATCCACAAACCGCCCTTGTTCTATCTCTTGGCAATTTGTGCATTTACCACAAGGTGTCGCAGTGATCCCCGTTTCACAGTTAAGACCTTTAGCAAACAGACGAGCAATTGTCGTCTTGCCGACACCACGAGTGCCTGAAAAAAGATAGGCGTGGTGAAGCCTCTGGTGTTCCAGACCATTTGCAAGCGCGGTCAATACATGTTGTTGACCTACGACATCTGAAAATTTTTGGGGGCGCCACTTACGGGCAAGTACCTGATAGCTCATGAATTATGCAGTTTCTAAACATGGTATATAGCACCATGCTACCACAGCCTCTGCCCTTACGGCGAGACCGTGATAAAAATAGTAAGGAAAATAGTGAGGAAACGAGAATTAGTGACCTGGGAACTCGACTAAGCTAAATGAGTGGATCCCTTCTGCGGCAAGGCGCTCCTCGCCACCTAAATCAGGTAGGCTAATAATGAAGGCAGCATCAACAATTTTAGCACCGAGTTGCTTGATCATTCTTACTGTCGCTTCAATCGTTCCCCCTGTTGCCAGCAGGTCATCAATGACTAAGACGTTATCTTCAGGCAGGATACTGTCTCGATGGATTTCAAGAGTATCTGTACCATATTCCAAGTCATAGGTCATACTTAATACTTCACGGGGCAATTTCCCTTTTTTACGTACAGGAACAAAACCAACCCCTAAACGTAATGCGACTGGTGCACCAAACAGAAAACCGCGGGCTTCAGTACCTACAATTTTAGTTACCCCTTTATCTTTGTAATGGTCAACCAACAAATCGATGGTGGCCTGATAAGCAGCAGGGTTATTTAATAGTGTGGTAATATCGCGAAATAGCACCCCTTCTTTTGGGTAATTAGGGATGGTTGCAATACTTTCTTTAATTAATTGCAGTTGTTGCTCTTTAGCAGTCATAATAAGTGCCAATCAGTATAGTAAACACGAAAAGGTAGAATCTATTTAAAGTACCATAAAAATGCAATAAGGGGCTGCTTATTTGCGGCAAGTTTTATTGTTACACATCAATTTTCCATGATTTTTCACTTTTAGCGAGAACAAAAATGAAAGTACAGCCTCTTTTAGATGCGCTAAAAACGCAAATTGACGCATTGCAAGCTCGTATTGCGCCTATTGCAGATCAGGAATTTTCACACGCTCGCTTTGATACTCAGCTTTTTAGTACAAAATCAACGCATCTAGGAGATTGCCAGAAAGAGTTAGATAAGTTGTATCAGCAACTTTGTCACAGTGTGTCACTCAACCATAAAGAACAAGTTAACTTTCTGACAGAAAAAATTGCTCACCAAATTCAAGCGCTGTCTCGTGAACTATCGACACAGGGCTTACGTAAAAAGGAGAGTCATTATCAAGAAAAGAAAGAGCAAGTCGACCTATATGAGCGTTTATCCCAACATCAAGACTATGAGCGCCGTTTATTAGCAATGGTGAGTGAACGCGAATTACAGCTAAACAGTCTAACCAATCAGGCACAACGCCACCAATGCCAAAAAGATATCGCCGCATTAGCCGGCCGTTTATACCGTTGCCGACAAGCGTTGATACGAATCGAAAAAGCAATAGAACATCAAGAAAATCAATATTTAGATTAAATAAAGCGAACCATTTTTGGATGTAGCCTCATTCCATAACAGAAAACGAAGGCTACACATTGCTTTATATTAATAATATTGATTACTTACCTTTCATAACCAATTTAATACAGTAGCTACTTACTATCGCAAATAGACCCCCTATCAATGTTTCCATGATCCTTTCGGACAATAAGTGATAGTCAACATTATTAAAGTAAATCGACATTTCAATAAGCGATAATACAAGCCCTGTGAGACAAATTGTTCCAAATACGTTATTTTTCTTTGTATTACTAATTGGAATTAAAAACGAAAAGAGAAGAATTAATGCAAAACCAATGTATGGCATTAATACCGATGCGTTAAATGCCAAGTAAAGAACAAAAACAACAATCAATGTGCCAATCACTCTATCACGAGTTAATTTAACAATATTTGTTAACTTAGGATTTAATACAAAAATAAAGGTCAAAGGCGCCCAAAAGAAGTGATCAACGTTGATTGCTCTTGATGATAAGACACAACATAATAAACCAACCGCGTAGATCAATGACTGGCAGATCAAATGATAAGTGATCCTATCCCTTTTTAATGAAATATACCTTCTAATTTGAAAAAAGGTAATTTTCTTCCGTTTACTGATGCTATAACAAAAGGTTAGTGTTATGAACGTCCCGATCAGTAACCCTATCACCAGACCATCAAAACTGGATTTATTCAATGTCGCCCCTATGATGAAGAAAATCATAAAGTACTTAAATGACATCTCTAAAGAGGAGTCAACATTATAAAGTTGATAGTAGAAAAAAGGTGATAAGAATAAAACAATAAAAAATAGATAGCTAAAACCTAAATAGTAGCCAAGTGCAGTTCCTACAAAAACAAACAGCGAACATAATAATGAATAAATTATATTTTTATAACGTGTGGCTTTATTAAAAATAGTATAACCATGAAGTGTTGATAGCGAGCTCCATAACGTCGCATCAATACCTGCAATATAATAAGTAACAATAAAACTTATCACTATACAAATTGTTAAATAAAAACTTTCTGATAATTTCACCACAAAATCACCTAGTTATACCACTAATAATAACTAGCAACATTAGCACGCATATAATTCAATAACAATAAATATACTGTCATAATGTTAATAAATAAAGAAATAACAATTTTTAGATTATCAAATCAATGCAATCCATTTTCAGTCATCAATAAAAGATGAGTTGAATTAATAATTTTCCGATATATTTAACATTAGTAGTATCATTATTCGATTTAGCAATTCATATACTCATGATAAATATGCTCAATATCTGTTCATGTTTTACAGTGAAAATCATCACCGTTATCATTAAATAATATCAACTTGCTCACATTTCGATAAAAATTTAATATCTATCAATATATAAATAGCAAAAAATTCGTATCATAATAGCCCGCTGTCAATAATAAGGAGTCAGAATGGATTCTTTAAAAGATGCCCCAAAAGAAACACAGCTTGCTGTTGATTTAATCTACTTACTTGAAACATCAGATATTGAAACTGATATTGTTCTCAAAGCCCTTGAAATTGTAAAACATGACTATTTAGTCAAACAGGCTGCCGAAGCAACCTGTTTAACCGATGACTAAACCGTGTTAATCGTTATCCCCTTTCTTTAAATTTGGGTCACGCTTAATTTCTTGGATCACTTCACCTTGGTCATTATGAAGGTGAACTTCTAGTTGGTTAAAGGCGATATTGATATCGTTTTCACGGCATAACCTGTCGATTGCACGGTGTACTTCATCGCTGGTCGTTCCTCTATCACCAATTTGGCGTACATAAAAACGCAATTCATGATCTAAGGTGCTCGCCCCAAATCCTGTGAAATATACCGCTGGTGCAGGATCTGTCATCACCTTACTATTCGATGTCGCCGCATTAAGTAGCACTTGTTTCACTTTATCGAGATCAGAGCCGTATGCCACACCAAGTGCAACCGTGATCCGCGTGACGGTATCTGAAAGCGACCAGTTAATTAGGCGTTCCGTTACAAATGCTTTATTTGGGATGATCACTTCTTTGCGATCAAAATCAATTATGGTTGTTGCTCGAATACGGATCTTACTCACCGTACCTGAGTAGGTGCCGATAGTCACGGTATCGCCAATACGGATCGGGCGCTCAAATAACAAAATGATCCCGGAAACAAAGTTAGCAAAGATTTCCTGCAAACCAAAACCTAAACCAACCGTTAATGCGGCCGCTAACCATTGCAATTTGCTCCATGTGATACCTAGCATACCTAGAGAAGTTATCGCCCCGATCCCGACAATAATGTAAGTTAAAATTGTCGTGATCGCGTAGGTTGAGCCTTGACGTAATTTTAACCGTGATAATACTAAAACCTCTAATAATCCCGGTAAGTTACGAGTCATGATCCATGCCACCACAATAATCACCATAGCCAATAATAAGTTTGCTAAGGTCACCGACTGTAAGGTATTGCTACCTTCGGCGGTCGTTGCTGTGTAATGCCATAAATCAACACTATCTAAAAATGAGAAAATAGTAATGAAATCAGACCAAATGGCATAAAAACCTAATGCAAAGATAATAAACAAGACCATTGTGGTTAAGCGCAATGATTGTTGGCTAATAAGCTCAATCGTCATTGGTGGCTCTTTAATTGGCTCGTTCTCACTCTCCTCTTGGTTTTGTGCTTTACGACGCTCAATTGCGCGTTGATAAGCGAGTTTCCGAGCCACTAATGTTAGACCACGTAAACACGCATTATAAGTGATATACCAAAGCAGCAATAAATACAGGCTATCTAACCAACGATTAGCAAGACGCAACGTTGTATAGTAGTACCCAGCCATCATTAAACCAATCAATACCAAAGGCGAGAACGTTAATATTGTTATCACTACTGAACGCGTTAAATGGCTGCCCTTCTCTTTCCAAATATGTTTGCAAAATGGCAATGTAAAAATAAACAGCATCAACAATGACAATAAAACAATTAATTGCCCAATCACGTCTTCAGAAACTTTTAGAGGATTAATCACCCCATACGTAGAAAAATAAATTAATGGCAATAAAGGCAGTGACAGACGCGTTACTCGACGCCGTGTTTGTGCAGCAAATTTGGGGTCAATACCAAAATGTTTTTCTGCAATTCCTTTGGGTTTTAACACACGCCAAGTTAATTCAAATAACACCCAAAAAGTGGCTAATTGCAAACAGAGCGCCCAAACAAATTCACCTTGAACATTACCTGTTTTTAAAAACCAGTAACCTAAAGCCACCAGCACTAACGCCGTCGGTAAGGTTTGCAAAAGAGTCAAGAACAGCGCGAATGGCGTATTTAATAAACTATCTTGCCTTAAGCTAGATAAGCTTTGATTTATCTGTTGTAGGCGAGCCGAAATTTTGTGGTATAACCAAACAAACACTAACGCCAATAATAGCAGTGGAACAACGACAAATAATGAGTTTGTTATTCCTTTTTTGATGCTGCCTTTTGACAGGCTAAAATCAAAATTATTGATTTGTTGTGTTGCCGCTTCTGGAAATGCACTGACCCAAGTAAGGTCGATCGGCTTATTACTGTTTACCCAGAAAATTTGTTGCGCCAACGTATGTTCCAGTGAACTCACTACACTCAATAACTGTTTTTGGTCGAGCTGCAAATTAATGGCCTGAGAAATTTGGTTACCTAATTGCAGGTTTAATTCATCTAGTAATTCACGCCTTACATCCAGCAGCTTCGTTAATGCCTCTTTATCTTCTGTGGAAAGTAATTGGCTATGACCTTGCTCAGCGCCTGATTTTTCTGCTAATTGCTTTTCTATATTCGCAATATAATTATTCACTTGGTATAAAGCGTCACGTTGTTGATTAACGTCAAACTGCTCCAGACGTAAATCAGCAATCGTATTAGGCAGATTTTTGGTTAAAATATCATCAGGAAGGTCAATTTGTTGCTGGAATAAAATACGCGATAACAATAGGCTTCCACGTAGGACATTAATTTGCTCTTTCAAGTTGCGTTCTGATTGCGTTGCTCGTTCTAGCCACGCTTTCACGCGAATGCTATTTTGTACCATGCGGTTATTTCCTTGAGTGACTTCAATCAAGCGCTCACTCAGGGCATTATTCATCGCTAATTCTTTTTGAATTAATGGGTTTTGTTTTAGTTGTAAATCGCTTTCAGTGGAGGTTTGTGCTTCTCTTGCTGTTGCTTCAGAGTCATTAAGCCGTTTATCACTGATATAGGATTGAAGCAATTCAATCCGTTTTTCAAGTTGTTCGATATAAAAAATCGTATAGTCACGTTGCTTTTGTAATACTTCTTGCAACTGAGTATTGCCTTGTAATACCCGCTTTTGATATTCGTTTTGTTGTTGCAAATAATTCTGCTCTATTTGCAGTAGCTCAATTTGCGTATCGCGTAACTTTGCCGAGTCATTAAATACATTATTTAATTCATTGCGAATTTCTTGTAACCGACGAGCATTCTCCAACATGATGGTTTGCGCCCTTTCAGGCTGAGTTTGCAAACTAATTAAATAGCTATTATAGCTAGCCAAATCATTTTGCTCTGCTTGTAGCTGCTCTAAGGTATTACTGAGCATAGTTTCCAGCTGACTTTGGGGAATGTTTTTGATGCTATTAGCAAAATTCAGTGCATCTTCTTCGCTACTCTTTTTAAGCTGCTGCAAAGCACGAACAGCATGCTTTGCATCTTCACCCGCTCTATCTAGACTTTTTTGCAGTTCATCCGACTTGCTATCAAGTTTGTTTAACTCATCATAAAAACCCAGCGACTTTTCAATATCTGCAATAGCCAGTTTATCTTCAGCACTCGGATGGCTTTTTTTATTTAATGTATTCAGTTTATTTTGAATATCATTTTTATTTGGAAGAGAGCTATTTACCACCGCATGGCTATAGCCAGAAAAAAGCAACATAAAGAGTGCGCAAATCATGATGAATTGCCGAACCCATTGATATTTAGTCGTCTGCATGGATGAACCCATAAAAGGTTTTTTTGTATCTTGTTGAGTCAATAATGTACTGCTAACTTTTGCTAACAGCACATTATATTTTTAAAATGTCAGAACCTTATCTGCTTCTAATGTCCAAGCTGCAAGTTCAACTAAAGTGCCAATTTCCACGCCATCGGCTAAGGGAAGTTCACTCACACCACGTGCATCTGTGCAGGTTTTGCATAATTTCACCGCCACTTGCTGTGCCGTTAGAATTTCCAACATCTGTTGAATATTATAACCTTCTTTCGGCTTTTGCCCCTTAAGACCCGCTGTAACCGCATCTGACATTAAAAACACTTTCAGTTCTGTTTGTGGGTGCTGCTCTTTGAGTGTAATCGCCAAACGTAATGAGTTAAATAAAGTTTCATTACCATAAGGGGCGCCATTAGCAATAATCAAAATTGATGACATGGTATTTTCTCCGGTTATTCAGTCTGATCCGTTTTTACGCGTAATGATGGACTGTATTTCAATGTTTCTAGCATCGTTTCCACCAATATTTCCGTACGTTTATGTATCTTAAAACTATCAGGCTGCAATAACCAGTTTTCAAGTAACCCAGCCATCATGGCGCGGATCATAATTGCCCCACACTCTAAATCGAGATTAGCTGGGAGTTGCCCTGCTTCAACACAATGGCGTAGGAGTTCAATGATACGATGATGGCTAGCAACGTAATTCTCTTTTTTTAAATCAACAATGGCCGCCATTTCCCCTACCAATTCACACTTGTGGAACAGAATATCCATCAAAGCGCGATTTTTAGGGCTTTCAATAAAATCTGTCAAAATATAAACTAAAATTTCTTTTAGAATTGCCAGTGGATCATTACTATACTTCAAACGATAATAATTTTCGGCCTGTTGTATTTGACTGTCACTAAACTCACAAGCTTGGTGGAATAGGTCGACTTTATTTTTGAAATGCCAGTATATCGCTCCGCGGGTCACACCAGCGGATTTGGCAATATCGGCTAAAGATGTCGCCGATACACCTCGTTCAGAAAAGGTTTTGATGGCAGCATCTAAAATTTCCTGACGGGTTTCTTCGGCCTGTTGTTTAGTTTTTCGTGCCATTGTAACTCGTTTATCGACAAAGCTGATTTACATACATTCGTGTATGTTTGTACTATAGCATAGTGATAAATCTTATTGTTTACCATTTTTCTTATATTGTTTTTTACTCATGTTGATTAATTGAGGTTAACTTATGCGAAAAAACAGAGGGGTGTTACCTCTGGCTCTGTTGGTTCTTTCAGGTGGCTTAGCTTTATCAGGTTGTAACGATGAACAGAAAGGTGGCGGTGAACGCCCGGCGCCTGAAGTAGGAATTGTTACGCTAAAAGCCGAACCTCTGACTATCAAGACCGAATTACCTGGACGTACATCCGCATATCGTGTCGCAGAGGTCCGTCCACAGGTAAGTGGCATTATACTCAAACGTAACTACAAAGAAGGTAGCGATGTTGAGGCCGGAACGTCTTTATATCAGATAGATCCAGCGCCTTTCCAAGCCACTTATGATAGTGCGAAAGCTGAACTTGCTAAAGCGCAAGCTAATGCAAATTTGGCCGGTTTGACGGTAAAACGCTACAAGCCACTTTTAGGTACTAATTACATTAGTCAGCAAGAATACGATCAGGCAACATCAACTTATGCACAAGCTTTAGCGGCTGTGAAAGCAGCAGAAGCTGCCGTTGAAACTGCGCGTATTAATCTGAACTATACCAAAGTTACTGCGCCAATCAGTGGTCGCACGGGGAAATCAAATGTCACCGAAGGTGCTTTAGTTTCTTCTGGTCAAGCCACTGAGTTGATGCGAGTTCAACAGCTTGACCCTATCTATGTTGATGTGACGCAATCTAGTGAAGATTTCTTGCGTCTACGTAACGAGATAGAAAAAGGCGCTCTACAAAAAGAGCCGGGCAAAGCCCCTGTGAGCTTAGTCATTAATAATGGCCAAGAGTATGCCCAAAAAGGTGCTCTGGAATTCTCTGATGTCACTGTGGATGAAACAACAGGTTCAATCACAATGAGAGCAGTCTTCCCGAACCCAAATAAAGAGCTTATGCCAGGAATGTTTGTGCGCGCTATCTTAGAAGATGGTGTCATGGAAAAAGCGATTTTGGTTCCTCAACAAGGTTTGGCTCGTACTCCACAAGGTGACGCTCAAGTCATGGTGGTAGGTAAAGACGATAAAGTTGAAGTCCGAAAAGTAAAAACAGCACAAGCTGTAGGCAACAAATGGCTAGTCACTGATGGTTTGCAAGATGGCGATCGCGTTATTGTGATTGGCCTCCAAAAAATCAAACCAGGTCTTGTTGTCGTTCCTAAGGAAGCTAATTTAGAAGCGCAATCTATAGACAATCAGGCACAACCTGAACAAAAGTCTAAGTAAGGGAGCGGTTGATTAATGCCTAAGTTTTTTATAGAAAGACCAATTTTTGCATGGGTAATTGCTATTATTACTATGCTTGCTGGTCTGTTGGCAATTATCAAGTTACCTGTGGCACAGTATCCGACCATTGCACCGCCGTCTGTTTCTATCTCGGCAAACTATCCGGGCGCCGATGCATCGACGGTACAGAACACAGTGACTCAGGTTATCGAACAGAATATGAATGGTATCGATAACTTGGTGTATATGTCATCAACCAGTGATTCATCAGGTTCTGCTAATATCATGCTGACGTTTGAAGCCGGTACGGATGGCGACATTGCACAGGTTCAAGTGCAAAACAAACTTCAGCTCGCGATGCCATTACTGCCCCAAGAAGTACAGCAACAAGGTATTAGCGTTGATAAATCTACCAGCTCATTCTTAATGGTAGCCGGCTTCGTTTCTGCCGATGGCTCAATGGGACAATATGATATTGCCGACTACGTTGGCTCTAATATTAAAGACCCACTTAGCCGTGTTAATGGTGTTGGTGAAACACAGTTGTTTGGTACGCCATATGCGATGCGTATCTGGTTAAAACCAGAAATGCTCGTTAAGTACAACATGACAACAACCGATGTTATCAATGCAATTAAAGTACAAAACAACCAAGTGGCGGCAGGTCAATTAGGGGGAACACCTCCAGTTGCAGGCCAACGCTTGAACGTTTCTATCATTGCACAAACCCGTTTAAACAACCCTGAAGAATTCGCCAATATCCTCTTACGAGTCAATAAAGACGGTTCTCAAGTACGTTTAAAAGATGTAGCAACGGTTGAACTTGGCGCTGAAAACTACAGCACCATTGCGCGATTTAATGGTAAAGCCGCAGCAGGTATCGGTATTAAGCTAGCGACGGGCGCTAACGCGCTGGATACGGCGAACAATGTCCGTGCAGCACTAGCGAATATGGAACCATTCTTCCCTGAAGGGTTAGAAATTGTTTATCCATATGATACAACGCCATTCGTTAAGATTTCGATTAACGAAGTTGTTAAAACGCTCGTTGAAGCAATCATGCTGGTTGTTGTAGTAATGTATCTGTTCTTACAGAACATTCGTGCCACATTGATACCAACAATTGCGGTTCCTGTCGTCTTGTTGGGAACATTTGCCGTCTTGGCCGCATTTGGATACTCGATCAACACCTTAACCATGTTTGCGATGGTACTCGCTATCGGTCTTCTCGTGGATGACGCCATCGTTGTGGTTGAAAACGTTGAACGTGTTATGCAAGAAGAAGGTTTATCACCAAAAGAAGCAACCAAGAAGTCCATGGGGCAAATTCAAGGTGCGTTGGTGGGTATCGCCATGGTACTGTCCGCGGTATTTGTTCCAATGGCCTTCTTCGGTGGCTCAACAGGTGCAATTTACCGTCAGTTCTCCATTACCATCGTTTCAGCCATGATCTTATCGGTACTGGTTGCAATGATCTTAACCCCTGCACTTTGTGCCACTATATTAAAGCCAATTAAAAAAGGCAGTCATGGTAGCCAAAAAGGGTTCTTCGGCTGGTTTAACCGTACATTCGAAAAGCAAGCACACCACTATACTGATAGTGTTAGCCGCATGTTGAATGGTACAGGCCGTTACTTGCTCATTTATCTCGTATTAGTGGCAGGTATGGCGTTAATGTTTATCCGCCTTCCTTCTTCATTCTTACCAGAAGAAGACCAAGGGGTATTCTTAGCGATGGTTCAATTACCACCAGGATCAACGCAAGAGCAAACACAAGCTGTACTGGATGAAGTTAACACTTACTTCCATACCAAAGAAGAACGTAACGTTGAGTCTGTCTTTACCGTTGGTGGATTCAGTTTCGCGGGTCAAGGCCAAAACATGGGTCTCGCATTCGTGGTTCTGAAGAATTGGAGTGAACGTAAAGGCGATGAAAACCACGTTGAAGCGATTGTGGGTCGTGCAAACGCTGCACTATCACAAAAGCAAGAAGCATTGATTTACGCCTTTAACCTACCTGCTATTGTTGAGTTAGGTACGGCCAACGGCTTTGACTTTGAATTGGTTGACCAAGGTAACTTAGGACATGATGCCTTAATGGCGGCACGTAACCAGTTACTTGGTTTAGCGGCTCAACACCCTGAAATTTTGCAAGGTGTTCGTCCTAACGGGCAAGATGATACATCACAATACCGTATCTATATTGATCAACAAAAAGCGCAAGCACAAGGTGTCGCTATTGCAGATATCAATGCAACGCTTAGTTCAATTTTCGGTGGTACTTATGTAAACGACTTTATCGACCGTGGTCGTGTTAAGAAAGTTTACGTACAAGGTGATGCAGAAAGCCGTATGCTACCTTCGGATATTAGTTCATTGTATGTTCGAAATGCCGAAGGGAACATGGTGCCATTCTCTGCCTTCTTGGATGAATCTCAAGATCCTTGGAAATATGGTTCACCGCGTTTAGAGCGTTATAACGGTGTTCCTTCAATGAACATTCAAGGGCAAGCAGCATTTGGTCAAAGTACGGGTGATGCTATGCTGATGATGGAAAAACTGACAACTGAAAACCTACCGAAAGGGATTGGTTATGAGTGGACAGGTATGTCATATCAGGAACGTTTGTCTGGTAACCAGGCACCTGCCCTGTATGCTATCTCACTGATTGTTGTCTTCCTATGTCTGGCAGCCCTATATGAGAGCTGGTCTGTACCATTCTCTGTTATGTTGGTTGTTCCATTGGGTATTATCGGTGCATTACTGTTTACCTCCGTTCGTGGACTGTCAAACGACGTTTACTTCAAGGTGGGCCTCTTAACAACCATTGGTCTGTCGGCGAAGAACGCAATATTGATTGTTGAATTCGCCAAAGACTTGATGGAAAAAGAAGGCAAAGGATTAGTTGAAGCGACATTAGAAGCTGTGAAAATGCGTTTACGACCCATTCTGATGACATCACTGGCCTTTATGTTAGGTGTTATCCCACTGGTATTCAGTAATGGTGCAGGTTCAGCAGCACAGAACTCCGTTGGTACAGGCGTTCTGGGTGGTATGTTCGCTGCAACCTCACTGGCTATCTTCTTTGTTCCTGTGTTCTACGTGGTGATCCGTCGCCGCTTTGCAGGAAAAACAGAAGAGCTTGAGCATGCTCATCCAGTCAAAAAAGCCGAATAATTATATTCAGCTAAAATAATCGCTAAGGGCCACAACAGTGGCCCTTTTTAATGCATTACTTGTCAGCTTAAGTGTGACATTATTCTTCCCTTCCCTATAACGCCTGACGCAGTCAATGCCATTCGATACCACAAGAGATACTAAACACCAAATAATCATTATTATTCATTTAAATTAACGCTTAATTGAAATAGGTATCTTTGCGGCTCTACTGATAGTCATTGTTTACAATCTCACCTCAAATACCCTTAAGTTAAATATCTCTTATTAAATCAAAGCAATAATTTATTTATTATATGTTCACTCTTTTTATTTTTGATTATCTCCCCATATTTTTTGATATGGTTAACCGCTTTCTTTTACCGATATACTTTAATTAAATTTATAGGATCTTTCATCGCAAGGAGCATCACCATGCAACTACGTTATCGTTGTATTACCTCGTTATTTTTATTTACCTTTTACCACTACGCAATCGCATCCACCAACACAACTCAAGCCAAAGTCATCAATATTACCGCTCCATTAGAGAACCATATTTCATTTAACCGCTTTGAAACACTCTCTTCTAATGAACATGGTTTAGTATTTAATAATGATATCAGCGACAATAGCGCTCTCGGTGGGAAAGCCGCTAAAATGATCCTTGCCGAAGTGACCGGGAGCGAAGCTACAAATATTCAAGGAGTTATTGGTATAAAAGGCCAAACAGCCAACTTAGTCATTGCTAATCCTAATGGCATTACATGGAACAACGGCTCTGCAAGCAATATTGCTAGCCTATCATTGGTCGCAGGGAATTTTGAAAGACAGTTTATTAAAGACAAAACAGATCCCAAAAAACTGCTACCGAAACCATTAAAAGACTATAGCCAATTAAAATTTACCGTCTCTCCCGGTAGTCAAGTCACCATTAATCAACAACAAGCTAACCCTATACAGTTATCTAAAATCAATGTATTCGCTGACCGTATAAAACTACAAAATGCTGTCAACATCACCTCTGCCGTCCAAAACTATCTAAGTAGCTCAGGTAATGCTTCTCTCTCTATTCGTGAAGGTCTACTGGTTTCAGGAGCAAAATACAAAGCAACAACACTGCATAGTGAAGGGAGCCAATTCGAACTAAGTGAAAATGGTAAACTGACGGGGCGTTCTATTTTACTCGAAAGCCATCGATATCAATGTAAGGACAGCTTTATGTGTCCACAAAATAAGATTGATATAAAAGGTCTCATTGAAGCGATGAACTTTTCTTTACAGGGGGATAGCCAGTTTGCCCTTACAGGACGATTACGCCTTGGCAGCAACCAGCAAGAGTTGGTGAGACAAACTGTCGAATAATCATTGAGTATAAAATGCCATTTTATTCCTTTACTCTTTGACTATTACCTTAAGCCGAGCGGGGCTAAATAGCTGGAGGCCTCATCAATATGAGGCCTCCAATCACTTTGCGGTTATGACTGACTCGAATTACAGCCAGAAGAACCAAGCAAATAGTGATATCACAATAATACAAGCAACGTTTAACACTGCACCAACACGCACCATCTCGATCTGCTTGATATAACCAGAACCAAAGACAATAGCATTTGGCGGTGTTGCCACTGGTAGCATAAAGGCACAAGATGCACCAATACCAATAATCATCGTCAATGCCATAACAGGCATGCCCAATGCTTCAGCTACGGTAGCAAAAATAGGTACTAACAACGCCGCACTCGCTGTATTACTTGTAAATTCCGTTAAGATAATGATAAACGTAGTGACCGCTAAGATAATGACGAACCAATGGCTTTGACCAAAAGTCATTTGCATCCAGTCAGCCATAATCTTACTTGCACCTGACGAACTTAGAATAGCGCTCAGTGTTAAACCACCACCGAACAGCATCAATACGCCCCATTCCGTGTTTTTCTGGATTTGCGCCCAGCTCGCAACACCAGTTACCCCGATAAGGATTGCTGCACTTACGGCAATAATCGTATCCAGATCTTTAACGCCACCTAATGCTTTACTGATAAATGTACTAGTGATCCAGCACAGCACCGCGATAAGAAAGATGCACATCGCTGTGATACGTTTACCATTCCATTCCACATGCTCTAGCTCTAATTCAAAGCGATGCTTCAAATTTGGACGTAGCATCATAAACATCAGCACAAACATCATTGGTAACAGCACAACCATAATTGGAATGCCATATTTCATCCATGACAAGAAATCCAAGCCAAGTGCAGAAGCTGCGATTGCGTTTGGTGGACTACCAACAATGGTACCTAAACCACCAATACTCGCACTATAAGCAACACCTAATAGAACAAACACGAAGGTGTTACGTTCATGACGCGCATCCAAATTAGAAAGGATACCTAACACAAGGGGTAGCATCATCGCGGCTGTTGCCGTGTTACTAATCCACATTGATAGCAGTGCCGTTACACCAAATAGCAACACCACGGCTACGGATAAACGCCCACGTGCTACCATTAATAAACGGTTAGCGATCAGCCGGTCTAGGCCTTGAATATGCAACGCTGTCGCCAAAGCAAAACCACCAAAAAATAGGAAAATAATTGGGTTTGCAAATGACTTCAAGGCATCGCCTGTATTCATCAAACCAAGACCAACCGCTAAGATTGGGATACATAATGCAGTGATAGTAACGTGTATCGCTTCAGTCAACCAAAGCACACCAATAAATACCATCATTGCAAGCCCAGCATTCGCTTTATCATCAAATGGTAAATATTTTAAAAGTAAAATTAGCAATACGATATCAACCGCTAAAATCACCCAACCTTTTACATTTGATGGCGTTGGCCCAACAGAAGGTTTCAGAGATTCAGAAGCATCCATATTCACTCCATTGGCTTATCAGCATCCTAGTGCCCAAGCTCTTGTTAATATTTATTTACAGTATGGGGAATATAGAGTTAATCGAATGAAATTCAAATGTAGATGATGCAAAATTGAGAGCTGTACCGCGCAATTAAACACTTTTTTCATTTGATACATAAAAAACTATCGATTTTGTGAACATCTAAAAAATGATGAGTCCGTGTAATTCCTTAGCAAAAGATAAAGAAATTTAAACAAAAAAATGGGGGGATGGGGGCTAATAAAAAACGGGAAGACAATGCTCCCCGTTTTGAGAAATAACTCAACCTAGCTTAAATTATGCTTGGCCTTTAACTTCTTTCAGACCATTGAATGGAGCACGGTCACCCAATGCTTCTTCAATGCGGATCAATTGGTTGTATTTAGCAACACGGTCAGAACGGCTCATAGAACCTGTTTTGATTTGGCCTGCCGCAGTACCAACCGCTAAGTCTGCAATGGTTGCATCTTCAGTTTCACCTGAACGGTGAGAGATAACCGCAGTGTAACCCGCATCTTTCGCCATTTTGATAGCAGCCAATGTTTCAGTCAGAGAACCGATTTGGTTGAATTTAATCAGGATAGAGTTAGCAATGCCTTTCTCAATACCTTCTTTGAGGATCTTAGTGTTTGTAACAAACAGATCGTCACCAACCAATTGGATTTTGTCACCAAGCACTTTAGTTTGGTATGCAAAACCATCCCAATCAGATTCGTTCAAGCCATCTTCGATAGAAACGATTGGATACTCTTTAGTCAGACCTTCTAAATAATGAGTGAACTCTTCAGAAGTAAAGGTTTTACCTTCACCTTTTAGCTCATAGTTGCCAGTTTCTTTGTTATAGAACTCAGAAGCCGCACAGTCCATCGCCAGAGTGACATCTTTACCTAATACATAACCAGCTTGCTCAACAGCTTCTTTAATAGCACCTAGTGCAGCAGCGTTAGATTCTAGGTTTGGCGCATAACCACCTTCATCACCAACAGCGGTGTTCATGCCTTTAGCTTTCAGTACTTTCGCTAGGTGATGGAAAATTTCAGAACCCATGCGAACAGCGTCTTTCAGTGTTGAAGCACCAACTGGCTGGATCATGAACTCTTGAATGTCGACGTTATTGTCAGCGTGCTCACCACCATTGATGATGTTCATCATTGGCAGAGGCATTGAATATTGACCGTGAGTACCGTTTAGGTCAGAAATATGCTCATAAAGAGGCATACCTTTTGCCGCAGCTGCCGCTTTCGCGTTAGCTAATGACACAGCCAAAATCGCGTTCGCACCAAATTTAGATTTGTTATCAGTACCATCTAGATCAATCATGATCTTATCGATAGTCGCTTGGTCTTTTGCATTTTGGCCAATCAGCGCTTCTGCAATTGGGCCATTAACAGCGGCAACCGCTTTCAGAACGCCTTTGCCCAGAAAACGTGATTTATCACCATCACGCAGTTCCAGTGCTTCACGAGAACCTGTAGATGCACCTGATGGCGCGGCTGCTAAACCAACAAAGCCACCTTCTAGATGAACTTCAGCTTCTACAGTTGGGTTACCACGAGAATCAATGATTTCACGACCGATCACTTTAACGATTTTGGACATTAGGTTTTCCTCAGTACAAGTTAAATTGTGGGGAGCAGGCACATCTGCCTACCCCGCCATATCTTATTTCAACTCACCTTTCTGGTAGCTACCAGCGGCTTTAACAAAACCTTCAAACAATGGGTGACCATCTCTTGGCGTTGAAGTGAATTCAGGGTGGAACTGGCATGCCACAAACCATGGGTGATTTGGATTTTCAATAATTTCAACCAGTTTGTTATCCACTGAACGACCTGCAACTTTTAGCCCCGCATCTTCAATGCGTTTTAGCAACAGGTTATTCACTTCATAGCGGTGACGGTGACGTTCAACAATCGTATCTGCACCATACATATCACGAACCAAGCTGTCTTTAACTAAGTGGCATGGTTGACCACCAACACGCATGGTTCCACCAAGATCGCTCTCTTCAGAACGCACTTCTAGGTTACCATTTTCATCACGCCATTCAGTAATTAGCGCAACGACTGGGTATTTACAGTTTGCATCAAACTCAGTTGAGTTTGCACCTTCCATATTGGCAACGTTACGTGCAAATTCAATCAAGGCAACCTGCATACCTAAACAAATGCCTAAATAAGGCACTTTATTTTCGCGTGCATATTTCGCTGTCATGATCTTACCTTCGATACCACGCTCACCGAATCCACCCGGAACAAGGATAGCATCTAAGCCTTTTAATAGATCAACACCACGAGTTTCAATATCTTGTGAATCAATCAGTTTGATATTCACAGTTAGGCGATTTTTCAATCCACCGTGTTTTAAAGCTTCAATAACTGATTTATAAGCATCGGGTAATTCAACATACTTACCAACCATACCAATGGTCACTTCACCAGTAGGGTTTGCTTCTTGATAAATCACTTGTTCCCATTCAGCAAGGTTTGCTTCGCGGCAGTCAAGATTGAAACGCTTACAGATATACTCATCTAAGCCCTGTGATTTCAACATACCAGGGATTTTGTAGATGGAATCAACGTCTTTGAGTGAAATAACCGCTTTTTCAGGAACATTACAGAACAGTGCAATTTTTGCACGCTCATTCGCAGGAATAACGCGGTCTGAACGACAGATCAGCACATCTGGCTGAATACCAATGGATAGCAGCTCTTTAACAGAATGCTGAGTTGGTTTAGTTTTCACTTCACCCGCTGCCGCCAAATAAGGAACTAAAGTCAGATGCAGATAGAGTGTGCGTTCACGCCCTACTTCTGCCGCCATTTGACGAATAGCTTCCAAGAATGGCAATGATTCGATATCACCAACTGTTCCGCCAACTTCGACTAAAACAACATCATGACCTTCACCACCACGGATGATGCGGTCTTTAATTTCATTGGTAATATGAGGGATAACTTGGATAGTCGCGCCAAGATAGTCTCCGCGACGTTCTTTGCGCAATACTTCTGAATAAACGCGCCCCGTTGTAAAGTTGTTGCGACGCGTCATTTTGGTACGGATGAAACGCTCATAATGACCTAAATCCAAGTCAGTTTCAGCGCCGTCTTCTGTAACGAAAACTTCCCCGTGTTGGGTTGGGCTCATTGTCCCTGGATCAACGTTGATGTACGGATCCAGTTTCATAATGGTGACATTGAGTCCACGGGCTTCGAGTATAGCCGCCAAAGAGGCTGCGGCAATGCCTTTACCCAGAGAGGATACGACCCCGCCGGTCACAAAAATATAATTAGTTTTCATGCTGAACCTGAAAGTTTAGGTTTAAAAGATGATGGATATAACAGGACGGGAAAACAGTATACCCGAACCTTAATTTCGCTACAAATGTTCTAAGCATAATAAGGTTAATTTTCCTCTATATTCCATTAATATCAGCTAGTTAAAATAAAAAATATTTTCTAGCCCCAAACAAGGTTGATTAACATGCAAACAGCAACAGTGCTATCACTCAAGCCATTTAACCCATTAAGTGACTTTGCTTACCATAGCTTTTGAGATACGACAGCGTAGAAACTGTTTTCCCTAAAGTAAAATAGCAATGTGAGTTTACTCATCATATACCTATTTTAGGTTAGCAAATTTGCGTTATGATGCCACTCATAACACTTCACCTCTCTTTAATTAGTGTCTCTATACAGAAACACCTCCTAAGGCTAGCATATTTTTCGCAAAAGCTAAATCCTTTCAGCAAAACTAGAGTGAACTAAGATGGTTTTATTAAATTAGGTGAAATTTTTCGTATAACTCGTAGAAAAGATCAGCAATCTAGCGTGTATTAATTGCATGTTAATGAGGTTAACTTAAGCTTGCTTTGCAGTTATGATGACTTTTTCAGCAACAATAATAGTCAATCATATTGTGACACCCAGTGATTTAATTGCAGATTAAAAATTTTATCTGCCGACTTTATCATTTCAGGGCGATGGGCAACAAAAATACGGGGAATTTGTAGTGAGGCAATCGCCTCCGTTATTTTACGCTCATTTTCTACATCCAAATCACTTGTCGCTTCATCCATTAACAAAATTTTAGGTTCTCGATAAAGTGCTCTTGCAATCGATATTCGTTGCCTTTGTCCTCCAGAAAGGAGACTTCCTATATCACCAATTATCGTTTCATATCCTCTAGGAAATGAAGATATTTCCTCGTGTATTGATGCTAACTATTTTAAAAAATAAGGTAACACATTAAAAACAAATATTATTCCGCGAGCTTAATTTGCTGCCAATGCTGTTCCATCTCCTCAAGCGTTGCGGTTTCTGTGGTTTTACCTTCTAGTGCAAGACGTGACTCTATTTGGCGAAAACGCTTTTCAAACTTCTGGCAGGCCTTGTTAAGTGCCATTTCGGGTTTATGGCCTAGATGACGTGATAAATTCACGGTCGCAAACAGTAGATCGCCAATTTCTTCTTCTAAGCGCTGCTCATCAACAACCACTTGAGTGGCCTCTTCCATTACTTCATCCAGCTCTTCGCGAACCTTGTCGACTACAGGCCCTAACGTGTCCCAATCAAAACCCACTGATGCACAACGTTTTTGGATCTTATAGGCTTTCATTAAGGCAGGTAGCGCGCTTGGAATATCATCAAGGATGGAAAATTGCGCCTTTTGTGCACGTTCAGCAGACTTACGCTTTTCCCATCCTGCCAGTGCAACATTGCTATCAGGGTGATTTTCTGCGTCAAAAATATGCGGGTGGCGTCGTTCTAGTTTATCGCTAACCGCTTGGCAAATATCATTAAAATCAAAACGTGACTGCTCTTTCGCCATTTGCGCATAAAACACGACTTGGAATAACAAATCGCCTAATTCACCTTTTAGGTCATCAAAATCTTCACGCTCAATGGCATCAATGACTTCATAAGTTTCTTCAAGCGTATAAGGAGCAATCGTTTTAAACGTTTGTTGAGTATCCCACGGGCAACCTGTTTGTGGATCACGCAATTTCGCCATAATGTCTAGTAATCGTTCAAGCTGTGATGCTGTCGTACTCATTTTTTGACCTTTTTAAACCATAAAAATCCCATGTTTCGCAAGGATAACATGGGATCGTTTATTACTGCATAACGATGTTACGATTATTTAGAATGGCGTTTCGCTTCGATCACATCTGGCAATTGATTCAGTTTGGCTAATACTCGAGCCAATACCTGTAGGTTATAAATTTCAATCGTCATATCGATGGTCGCTAACTGCTGTTTAACATCACTACGACTGCTAACGCCAAGTACGTTAACTTTTTCGTTAGCTAAGATGGTTGTGATATCACGTAACAGCCCACTTCTATCGTTAGCAACAACACGCACCACTAGCGAATAACCACTGGAGTAGTTTTCTCCCCAGACCGCGTCAACTAAACGTTCTGGTGCATGACTCTGTAACTCAGCAAGCTGTTCACAATCAACACTATGGATAGAAATACCTCTCCCTTTCGTGATAAATCCAACAATGTCATCACCAGGAATGGGCTGGCAGCAGCGTGCGATATGGTGCATTAGGTTACCCACACCTTCGACAACTACGCGACCACTGCTATTCGTTTGGGAAGCTGGTCGTGGCGCCGCAGTTTTACTTTCCAGCGTCTTCATCGCTTCGCGATCGGCTTCTTCCGCTGACGTTTTCTTGAATTTACTTTGTAAGAAGTTGACTAATTGATTGATACGAATATCACCACCGCCAATTCCGGCCAAGACCTCATCAAGAGAATGGACGTTATAGCGTGATATCAATAATTTTTCCGCCTCTTTGATACCTATATCAAGGTGCGCTAATTCGTTATCAAGAATTTGACGCCCCGCCAGCACGTTTTTATCCCTATCCTGCTTACGGAACCAGTTATGGATCTTAGCGCGCCCCCGGCTGGTTGTCACATAGCCTAAATTAGGGTTGAGCCAGTCACGGCTTGGATTTGGGTGTTTTTGGGTAATAATTTCAATTTGGTCACCCATCTGTAACTGATAGCTAAACGGTACAATACGACCACCAATTTTAGCGCCAATACAGCGGTGCCCAACATCACTGTGGATATGATAAGCAAAGTCGAGTGGCGTTGACCCCGCAGGTAAATCAACAACATCCCCTTTAGGTGTAAATACATATACGCGGTCATCAAAAACTTGGCTACGCACTTCATCAAGCATTTCACCTGAATCAGCCATCTCTTCTTGCCATGCTATCAATTTACGCAACCATGCAATACGGTTTTCGTAGCTGCTTCCTTTACCAACCCCTGTTGCTCCCTCTTTATATTTCCAGTGTGCAGCAACCCCCAACTCTGCATCTTCATGCATTTGGCGGGTGCGGATCTGTATTTCGAGGGTTTTACCATTTGGCCCAAGTACTACGGTATGGATAGATTGGTAGCCATTGGGTTTAGGGTTGGCGACATAATCATCAAATTCATCCGGCAAATGACGGAAATGGGTATGTACTATCCCCAGCGCTGCATAGCAGTCTTGTAGACGTTCAACGACAATACGTACCGCTCTGACATCGAATAACTCATCGAATGCTAGCGATTTTTTCTTCATTTTGCGCCAAATGCTGTAAATATGCTTGGGACGCCCATAAATTTCAGCTTGAATATTCTCTTTCAGCATTTTTTTGCGCAATGTGGTCACAAAGTTATCGATATACTCTTCGCGATCAATACGGCGCTCATGCAATAAGCTCGCAATTTTCTTGTATTCTTCTGGGTGCAAATAACGGAAACAAAAATCTTCCAATTCCCATTTGAGTTGACCGATACCCAAGCGGTTGGCCAATGGCGCATAGATATTGGAACACTCTTTAGCGGCTAATACGCGCTCATCTTCTGTCGCATCTTTCACTTCGCGTAGATGCGCAATGCGTTCGGCTAGCTTGATAACAACACAGCGGAAATCTTCAACCATCGACAGTAACATACGACGAATATTATCCACTTGAACGGAGCTAGTTTCCCCCGACTGTGTCGCCTTTAATTGGCGGATGGCATCCATTTCAAGGACACCTTTTACCAGCTCATAAATTGATTGACCGAAATCATCAATTACCGCTTGTTCATCGAGCTGTTTCTCTTCAACTAACGGAAATAGCAGTGCGGCTTGTAAGCTACCGATATCCATGCTCAGCGTCGAGAGTATTTCGGTCATCTCGATCCCACGCCATAGCAGTAGGGGTGCCGTTTCTTGCCCTGCTAATTTTTCATGACAATACTGCCAGGTATGGATAAGTTTTTGTTCTGATTGTGGATTATTTAGGCCCAGCCCGCTTACCCATTTTTCTGGGGCAAACTCACCTGCTGGGGTAAGATGTGCACTTCTTACAGCAACCATATATTCTCCCTACCTGTTAACCCTCTGGGCTATTGATAAATAGCGCCATTGATTCCAGATGACTGGTATGCGGAAACATATCCAACATCCGCAGTTGTACTAACTGATATCCCGCTTGAAGCAAAATTTTGCTATCCCGTGCCAAAGTGGTCGGGTTACAAGAAACATAGACAATTTTTTCGGGCATCAGTTTAACTAAATGTTCCATTACGCCAGCGGCGCCCGCTCGAGCAGGATCTAACAATACCTTATTAAACCCTTCAGCTGCCCATGGCTGAGTATGGATTTGCGCCTCTAAGTTTTCATTATAGAAGGTCGCGTTACCAATTGAATTGCGCTGCGCGTTATTTCTCGCTTGTTTGACTAAATTTTCGACACCTTCAACACCAACCACGGCTTTGACTCGCCTCGCGATAGGCAATGTAAAATTCCCCATGCCACAAAACAAATCTAAAACTCGATCATGTGGGTGCAGATCCAACCATTCAAGTGCTTGAGCAACCATTTTCTGATTGATGTCACTATTGACTTGAATAAAGTTTAATGGGCTAAACTGTAACATTTCCCCAGCAACCTGATATTCGGGTATCACGGTAGAAGCGCTTAACGGATGTAAGCTATGTTCATCCCCTGCTAACCAAACACAGACCTCATGTTGCTGTTCAAAGCTTTTAAGCAGCTGCTGATCGGAGGGAGCCAATGGTACAAGGTGGCGCAGTAAGACAATGAGGCTATTATCTGCTCGGATCAACTCCACATGGCCGAGTTTTGGTGCAGCTTTTAGCTGATTTAAGCAGTCAGATAGTGGTTGGATCAATCGTTCAAGGTCGTGATGCAGTACAGGGCACTGCTTGATATCGACCAAGGTATTCGATTGAGTTTGGCGAAACCCCATTAACAGGTGTTTGCTTTTATTTTGATACTGTAATCCAAGACGCGCTCTACGGCGGTAACCATAAGGTTCACCAAAAATAATGGGCTTGGCTTCTTTTTGAACCCCAGTTTCTCGGGCGATTAGATGCTGTAATGCATTGGCTTTACTTTCTCTTTGTAGAGAAATATCAATGTGCTGCTGCTGGCAGCCACCACACTGATTAAAATAACGGCACTGTGGCTTAACCCGTTGTGGGCTGGTACTTAAACGTTTAACCACTTTTGCTTTCGCAAAGCGGCTTTTCTCTTCAACCAATTCAATTAGCGCTTGTTCACCGGGTAGAAGCCCTTCTACGAAAATCGCTTTACCATTAGAGCGTGCAACTCCTTGACCTGCTGCATCTAGACTATCGATTGTCACCGTTATTTGACGGCGTTGGGTGGTACGGCGGTTTGGCGAGTAAAATTGGGCCATAATTTGTCACTACGAGGTGTTAAGTTTCAGAAAATAATTTTATATTCTCTTTGGTTAAAGAGATGCTCTCTCACTGGCATAAGATACGCGACAACACACTGACTTTAAGCTCTACCTACGCGTAACTATAGCGTCTACTAGTGCATATCACCTAGTCAGCAGAATATATGCTCAGTAAAAGCGCGCCTATAATAGCAGTTTTTTTGCCAAGATGAGTTATCACTTTTTCACTTAACGTATATTTTTTTATTATTTTTGTTTGTTTGAACGGCTCTTATTCAAAATAATTGACGCCTTCATCACCTTACTGCCGAATAAACAATCAGTTTGACACCATACATTTACGATATTCTTCATAGGCATAATGATCCGTCATGCCGCTGATATAATCCTGAATCAATCGTGCCCGATAATAAAACTCAAGAATAGATTTCTCTATTTCATTTGTTGCACATATGCCTTCAATTGCTTCACTGTATGACAAACGGTGCTTATTAGAGAGTTTATGGAATAACCGTGTTTCGATAAAAAATTGTTTGTGATAGTTATTTTCAACTAGCGAAATAAAGTCTTCCCTTTCTAACATCAATAATGGGCGATAAAAATCTAACAGCCCCCCAATGATGCGATAACCTTGCAACTCCAGCTCTTCTACTTCGTGATGGCTAAAGACATGCTTAAATGCAACCGTTTTCAAAACTTTAAGTAAACGATGCTCAGGGCTTTTATCTTCCAACAATGCGCTATTGAAGCGCCCTGCATAGATTTCGGGGAGATTCTGAATAAAACGCTGAGCACTGTAACGAGCCAATTTACTGGTAATATTCACTCGTAAATACATAAAAAATTGGTCTTGTTGAATTCGTCTTGTATGGTTATCACTGATATTATTAAAAGCGCTCATAATGGTTTCATCAAATAAGTCGCCTTTTTCGACTACCCCCCATTCGTTCCGCAAATAGTTGATCAATTGTTCAACGGTAAAAATTCCTTTCTCAGCGGCATCATCTAAATCAGCAATACAATAAGAGATATCATCAGCCGCCTCCATAATATAAGAAAGTGGGAAACGACAATGTTCACCCATCTCTAATTTTTTACATAGTTCATTCACGAAACCGAGTTCAGACCAATAGTAGCCCGGCTTTTTCATCAAATAATCAAATTCTTCAGGAATAGGCTCAAGATCATATGCTCCACGCGTATATTTCAAGATAGAGCCGACTTGTGCATAAGTGAGGTTTAGCTTCAATAGGCGATGTACCATGCGTATCCCTTGCGCATTACCTTCAAAAGAGCATAGATCCTGTTTAAGTTGACGACGGAAGAGATCAAGACGTTCATCCCCAGTTAAACGCATGGCGGCGATTTTACAAGGATCAGGATAATCGGGTGTGTATTGGTATTGAGGGGCTAGCAGTTGGCGAAACCAACTCTGAATTGCGGCTTCACCAAAATGCCCAAAAGGAGGGTTACCGATGTCGTGCATCAAACAAGACATTTCGACTAGGCTTTCAAACGCATCACAACGCTCATGTAGCCCATATTTTTCCAGTAACTTTTTCTTTTTTAATTCGTGAAGAACCGTTTTGCTAATGTAACGCCCGACTTGTTGTACTTCTAAGGAATGGGTCAATCGGCTGCGCACTGCGGCATTTTGTTCTAATGGAAATACTTGTGTTTTTTGCTGCAACCGACGGATCGCCGCTGAATTGATAATTCGGCCTCTATCACTTTCAAATTGGCGATTAACAGCATCTTCATTGTGAGCAGAGACTCGAGGACTTTTCGCGCTATTATAGTTTCGTTGATAATTTAATTTTGTTAGAAAATTAATTTCGCTCACACCAACTCCTCATCCTTTATACACGAGACAAAAATAAAAGGCAGAGAAATAATACCTTTCAATGTTACACTTTAGTCATCTCTACCTTAAGTGTCTAATTAATCAACAGTGAGTATGACATAATGAAAGTCGGTATCATAGGTGCAATGGAGCAGGAAGTTGCCATCCTGCGTGAACAAATTGAAGGCTGCCAAACTCTCAGCCGTGCTGGCTGTGAAATTTACACAGGGAAAATTAATGGCGTCGACGTTGCGCTGCTAAAATCAGGTATTGGTAAAGTGGCGGCGGCAATCGGCACCACGTTGCTACTTGAACATTGCCAACCCGATATAGTAATTAATACTGGCTCAGCGGGTGGTTTAGATCCTAACTTAAATGTTGGCGATATCGTTGTTTCAACTGAGGTACGTTATCACGATGCGGACGTAACTGCTTTTGGTTATGAACCAGGCCAAATGGCGCAATGCCCTCCCGCATTTATGGCTGACCCTAAATTGATCGCGCTCGCCGAAAAATGTATTCAACAGTTGGATATGAATGCGGTTCGTGGCCTTGTGTGCAGTGGTGATGCTTTCATCAATGGCGCAGAACCTTTGGCTCGAATTAAAAAAACCTTCCCTCAAGTCGCTGCTGTTGAGATGGAAGCTACCGCCATCGGCCAAGTTTGCCATCAATTCGCTGTACCTTTTGTTGTCGTACGCGCTATTTCCGATGTAGCAGATAAAGAATCACACACCAGTTTTGATGAGTTTTTACCTGTTGCAGCGCGCCAATCATCACTGATGATAGCGGCAATTTTAGCTGAACTCGCATAACTTTCGTTTAAAATAAAAAGCATAGTCAATAAAACGCTATGCTTTTTATTTATTCTTTTAGTTAGAGGCAATGACTGCATGAAATGGCACCCAAGCACACTTCAAACCACACTCGCCTTACTACTATTGCTATTTTTTAATACATCGGTTGTTGCAGACACGAAACACCGCGTGATCAGCCTTTCTCCAGCGAATACTGAGTTGGCTTATGCGGCTGGATTAGGCGAAAGCCTGATTGCTGTCAGTGCATACTCCGATTATCCTGCCGAAGCGAAACAATTAGAGCAGGTTTCCGATTGGCAAGGCCTTAATGTCGAACGGATTGTGGCACTAAAACCCGATCTTATTTTAGCTTGGCGAGGTGGTAACCCTCAGCGCCCACTCGACCAACTTGCTGCTTTGGGGATCCCTATTATCTATTTCGATCCACAAAGCGTTGAAGGGGTTATTTCTGCTATCGAACAACTGGCTAAATACAGCCCGCAGCCCCAAATTGCCCAGCAGTCCGTTTTATCGATACGTGAGCAACTTAACCAGCTAAAACAACGTTACGCTAAGCAAGAGCGCCCCAAAAAACGGGTTTTTATTCAACTAGGCACTCAACCCCTATTTAGTACAGGCAGTAACACTATTCAAAATGACATTGTTTCAATGTGTGGTGGGGAAAATATTTTCGCAAACAGTGCTGTGCCTTGGCCTCAAGTCAGCCGTGAACAGGTTATTGCTAGGCAGCCCGAGATGATTGTAATGACAGGAACCGAGACTCAAGAAACTGCCGTTCGCCAATTTTGGCAAACGCAACTTTCTATCCCGATTATTCGTTTAAATGAAGATTGGTTTCATCGTGCTGGCCCTCGCGTAGTGCTGGCGGCCCAGTCATTGTGTGAACAATTACACTCAGAATAGCGATGAATGAGAGGGGGAACGCCCCTCTCAACGATAAGACTTAAATGCTAAATGAAGAACCACAACCACAGGTGGATTTCGCATTTGGATTGGTCACAATAAAACGTGAACCTTCTAACCCTTCAGTATAATCAACACTTCCGCCAACCAAATATTGTAGGCTCATTGGGTCAACCACCAAGGCAACGCCTTGTTTTTCAATGGTCATGTCGCCATCATTAATTTGGTCATCAAAGGTAAAGCCATACTGAAAGCCGCTACAACCACCACCGGTAATGTAAACACGTAGACGCAGGTTTGGGTTGTCTTCTTCAGAAACTAAGTCTTTTACTTTAATTGCTGCCGCATCAGTAAACTGCAATGGCAGAGCTGCATCATCACTCATTTTTTACTCCAAGCCGGTCAACCGGTAATTCAGCGTAAGCAGATAGCTTACTCAGATCAATTTACTAATTATCCGCCAGCTTAGTCATTGATTCAAGTCCTGTGTCGTAATTCAACACATTGTGCATACCAATCAATGCATTTGGTTTAATTGGTTCCGTGCTTTAGAATAGGCCTATTAAATAATTCAAGTTGCATGTAGATGACCAACCAGAAGTGGCCTCACTCAGCGCTACCTTATCGCTTGAGCCACCCTATCTAGGCAACTTGAAGTATGATAAGTCTCGTTTCAACGGTATTTAGTCGATTTATTTGTCCCTATTCAGGAGCCTTGCATGAGCCAATCTTTAAACTTATATAATGAAGCGCAACAGCTAATCCCCGGAGGCGTCAACTCACCAGTACGAGCATTTAATGGTGTTGGTGGTACGCCTTTATTTATTGAACGTGCTGATGGCGCTTATATTTTTGACGTTGATGGTAAAGCTTATGTTGACTATGTAGGCTCTTGGGGGCCAATGGTGCTTGGTCATAACCACCCTGCCGTCCGTGATGCCGTAATCAAAGCTGTCAATAAAGGCTTAAGTTTCGGTGCCCCAACTGCCGCAGAAGTGGAAATGGCAAAACTGGTTTGTGAATTAGTGCCTTCTATCGATATGATCCGTATGGTGAACTCAGGTACTGAGGCAACCATGAGTGCGATCCGCTTAGCACGTGGTTACACAGGTCGCGACAAAATTATTAAATTTGAAGGTTGCTACCACGGCCATGCTGACTGTTTATTAGTCAAAGCAGGCTCAGGGGCATTGACAATGGGAGAGCCTAACTCTCCGGGTGTACCTGAAGATTTCGTTAAACATACACTCACCTGCACTTATAACGATCTAGCATCGGTTCGTCAGGCTTTTGAAAATTATCCACAAGATATTGCGTGCGTCATTGTTGAGCCTGTTGCGGGTAACATGAACTGTGTTCCACCAACCGATGAGTTTTTACCCGGCCTACGTGCACTGTGTGATGAATTTAATGCCCTATTGATCATTGATGAAGTCATGACGGGGTTCCGTGTGGCACTCGGCGGCGCGCAAGATTACTATGGTGTACAACCTGATTTAACCTGCCTAGGTAAAATCATTGGTGGTGGTATGCCGGTTGGCGCATTTGGCGGTCGTTTCGAAGTCATGGAAAAACTTGCGCCGATTGGGCCTGTATACCAAGCAGGAACGCTATCCGGTAACCCAGTTGCAATGGCAGCAGGCCTTGCTTGTCTTAATGAGGTTGCACAGCCAGGTGTTCACGCGAGACTGACCGAGCTAACTGAAAAATTAGCCCGCGGTTTAAAACGCGTATCACAAGAGCAAGGCATTCCAATGGTGATCAACCATGTCGGCGGCATGTTTGGTATTTTCTTCACTGACGCAAAAAGTGTGACTTGCTACCAAGACGTCATGAAGTGTGATGTTGAGCGTTTTAAAACCTTCTTCCACCTTATGTTAGAGCAAGGTATTTATTTAGCGCCTTCCGCATTCGAAGCGGGTTTTATGTCTATTGCTCACAGCGATGAAGATATTGAGAAAACCATCGAAGCAGCAGAAGTTGCATTTGCAAAAATGAAAACTGCTTAACCTTTCTTTCACTCGGAGGCGATATCTTCGCCTCCTTATTTACGCCTTTACTCCCTCATTTTGTCGCGACTAGCGTTTCCTCATTAATGTTAAAGCGATTAGAGCACAACTTACAATTTCACAAGTTGAACCCGTCAAAGCATTGGGAACAAGTGCTGAAACAATAAAAAGTGGGGAATTAAAACGGTATATCCCACTTGGATAAGTGGTGAAAATATTTATAGCGATGCAAACAGTCTGTTGTTATTTCAAGTGTTGATCGTATAAGCTCCGCCTATAAAAAATGCCCCGCGAGTTGATACTCACGGGGCATTTTCATTTTACGGTACTAATTAATTATTACCGAACATTTCCTTCACCCAATCTGGTGCGTCTTCTTGGGCCGGTTGAGCGTTGTTATTTAAATCCCAAACTGGCTCTTGCTGTGCGGATGATTGGCATAATGCGTCTGGCGCCTCAGTCCAAATCGGCAATACGCGTCCGCCACCAAAGTCTGAACAGTTAAATTGACCATCAGGCATCACTTTCATATCCACAATCCCTTCAGGCTGACGATTAATCAACGCCAATGGTGTTTGATTATCCAAATAACGCTGATACACACGCAATGCACCGGTAGAGCCCGTTAACTGTGTTGGCCCATTATTATCACGACCAATCCAGACAATGGCGATTTCTTTACCATCAATACCTGCATACCAGCTATCACGCAAGTCATTGGTTGTTCCCGTTTTACCCGCTAAATTATATTTGCCATATTTCTTCAGCAGTACTCGCCCAGTACCTTGTTGCACCACTTGCTGCATACCATAGAGCGTTAAATAAGCCGCTTGTGACGGTATTGCACGCTCAGCGGATGGATAGCTTTGATAAATTTCAGTGCCATCGCCATCAATAACAGAGCGTAATGCAGAAAGTTTAGCGCGGTTACCATTACCACCAATGGTTTGGTAGATTTGCGCCACTTCAGCTGGTGTTAAGTTAACCGCACCGAGTAGCATTGCGGGAACTTTTTCCATCGCACTCGCTGGCGCACCTAGGCGCACAAAGATATTAACTATCTGATCCAGCCCAACTTCTAGCCCTAAGTTTACCGTTGGGATATTCTGTGATTTCGCTAATGCATCAACCAACATCATTCCCCCTGTAAAATTGCGGCTATAGTTTCTTGGCCTCCAGACTTGATTCCCCACCTTAACGGATAATGGTTCATCTTTTAGCCATGTATTCAGGCGGAAACGATCAGGCTCATTCAATGCCGCTAAATAAACCGGTGGCTTCGCCAATGAACCAATATTACGACGCGCATTGAGCGCACGGTTGAAACCGGAATATTGTGGCTGTGAGCCACCCACCATCGCTCTAACTTCACCGTTAATGCGGTCAACCACGACCATCGCCCCTTCAATATCATTCAGTTTGCGATCTGCTCGTAGCTGAGCCACACCTGATTCCACCGCATTTTCAGCCGCAGTTTGTGCTACGGGGTCAAGAGTCGTAAAGATTTTTGCGCCAGAAAGCTCTTTAACTTTATCGCCCAGTTTTTCATTTAATTCCTGACGAACCATCTGCATAAAAGCAGGCTGAGAGGCGACAAGCCCTTCTCTTGGTTTTACTCCTAAAGGACGCGCGCTAAGCACTTGATACATTTCATTATCGATAACATTGCGTGTTTCTAGTATTTTCAACACGATGTTACGACGTTTAATCGCATTTTCTGGCTGCGTCCACGGGTTATTCTTTGTGGCACCTTGAACCATTCCAACTAATAACGCTTGTTGGTCTAGGCTTAATTCATTAATAGGGCGACCAAAATAATAGAGGCTCGCTAATGGGAAGCCACGAATTTCATCGTTCCCGTTTTGCCCTAAGAACACTTCATTGAGGTACAATTCAAGGATACGGTCTTTGCTATAGTTGTAATCTAGCAAGAGCGCCATAATGGCTTCATTCGCTTTGCGCCTGAATGTCTTCTCATTCGTTAAAAATAAGTTTTTAACTAACTGTTGCGTCAGGGTACTTCCCCCTTGCACAGATTTGCCCGCCGATAAGTTAGCGACAACCGCTCGACCAATAGAGTAAAGACTCACCCCATCATGTTCATAGAAGTTACGGTCTTCGGTCTCTATCAAAATTTTTACTAGCGATTCAGGGAAGTCTGACAACGGTAAAACTAAGCGCTGTTCATTATTCGCCGACTGCATCATGGTGATCAGTTTAGGGTCTAACCGGAAGAAGCCAAATGAACGACCATTTTCCATGTTTTCAATTTTAGTTAAGATCCCTTGGTCAAACACCATGCGCGCCAATATTTTCCCTTCTTTCTGATCAGGGAAATTAAATGGACGCCGTAATATTTCAATCGTATTGCCTTTAACGGAAAACTCACCTGAGCTAGTAATTTTCGTCACTTTACGGTATTGCATACCTTCCAGTAAGCGGATCATTTCAGCTTGGCTATAATCCATTCCCGGTTCAAGGTTAACCATCCGGCCATACACTGCCGCAGGTAAATCCCAAACCTTGCCATCAAGGCGTTCTTTGATTTGCTGGTTTAAATAAAAAGCATAGGCTCCAAGCAATACAGCAAAGACAATAAAAATTTTGACCAATAACCAAAACCAGCGCCATCGGCTTTTTGGCTTACGATTTTTGTTACCTTTGTTATTTTTGTTCTTCGCCATTAGCTCGTCCTCTTCATCATCGAGGTCTTGCTCATCAATATCATCGTCATCAAATAATTTTTCATCATAATCATAGTCATCACGGCGGCGGCGTGAATGAGACTGCTTTTTTTTCGTCGACGTATTTTTACGTCTACCAATAGGTTCAAAATCTTTACCGGACATGGTCGCTCCATATCACCTACATTCTTAACGTACTATCCTTGATTCTGACTTAAAATGTCAAAGCGTTCACAGAAGAAAGCTCTTAATTACATTTCATTACCTTACACAGCAAATAATATCACTCCATCACCACGGACATCTATTAGAGCATAAAATAGCCTTGTTACGCACTTATCTTTGTCTGCACATCATTTGCATCGCTAAATTTTATCTCAAAAACTGCCAATGACATACCAACACGGCAAAAAAACAAAATAAACCCTATAAGCAATTAATAAAATAGAATATTTTTATCCGTGATACTTTACTTTCCAACTAAAAACACGCATACACGTAACACTCAATTAACCAATTAATATTTAAAGTAATTTTTACAGTTTACTCTATTATTCCATATCAAATAGAGCGTGTAGGATCCATATCAATTTTGTCGCGCAATGAGTGGATAAAAAATGCCTGAAGCTAGCTATAACTTTTTTCTGTTACGTTATGCAGATATTTACATCGATTTACTGACAGACAGTGAAACTCATGCCATGTCTGAGACATAGCACAACAACGCAAGATAAAAACGCTCTCAGTTAGACCGTCTATCACGACCCATATCTGGATTGAGTTGCTAGCGCACTTATCCATACCAACAAAAAATTAGAAGGCTCAAATTGACTGATGATGCTTTTTCACGGCGTGTTTCGTGTATATCTCGCCTGTTTTTTCATTCGCTTCTATTTAACGCCCCTCGGTATTCATCGCTTTTTTAGTTTTATTGGTAGGTTGCGTATTAGCAGGATCATCTGGCCATAAATGTTTTGGGTAGCGACCTTTCATCTCTTTTTGTATTTCTCGATAGCTGCCCTGCCAAAAAGCCCCTAAGTCTTGGGTGATCTGTAATGGGCGCATCGCAGGTGATAACAAAGCAACCGCCACAACGACTTTGCCATGAGCAACCGTTGGGTTCGATGTCTGCCCATACATCTCCTGCATGCGGATCTCTATCATCGGGGGCTTATCTAAAGAGTAGTGAATGCTTACACGACTCCCCGAACCCGCTAAATAGTCCGTCGGTAAAGCCTCTTTTAACCATTTTTGTTGCTCCCAATCTAAACGATGCATCAGCAGCTCCCCGACATTGATTTCTTGAAGTTGCTTACGGTGAGTTATTCCATCTAAGTAAGGCGCAAGCCAAGCTTCTAAGGAAGCCAACAAAGCCTCATCAGCCACATCTGGTAAAGTGGTATCAGCAAACCAACGTTGAGCCAATTGGCAACGGATCCGAAACTGCTGTGCAAACGGGCTCCAATTTAAACTTTCTAATCCATTTTGCCTTAGCCAATGTAACAATGCCTGTTTAATTTGTTGTCTATCAGGATGGGTTAATCTTTCAGAGCGAACAACCAATTGCCCACATTGCAACCGTCGCCAAGCAATTAAAGTGCCTTTTTGTTCATCCCACTCGACGGTTTCCTGCTGATAAAACAAATCAGGACAAGCCGCCTGCAAGCTAGCGATCTCAATAGGGGTTGCTAGACTTATTTTGGCATCTGCTGAGGTTTCAGGTTGCCAAAGTGTTGGAGCGATTAGCCACTCATTTCCTAACAACGCGTCATTTTCATCTAACGATGCCCCTAATCCACTTGTTAACTGATAGCGGCTTTGATGATCTCGACTTTTCGCGATACGGTCTGGAAAACCGCTCGCTAATAAAGTAGGTAACCACTCACTTATTAGCGAGACGTTTCTGCCAACTGCTGCTGTGACCGGATAACCACATAATAAAGTGGCACGTTTGCACCAACTCTCTGTAGGCTTATCCAAATAATAATAAATATCACTGTGAGCTTGGCGTGGAGGCTCTTCTAATATTGCCACTAATAACGCCGCTAATTTAATCACTTCATTATTTTGACTTTGCAAGGCCTTGTACAACACGGCGGCAGTGCGCACTGAACTTCCGAGTTCTGCGACTCCTCTTCCAAGCGGAGTTAGCTTGCCGTGTTGATCAATCGCCCCAAGTCGACTCAGCAACTCTTTCGCTGCGGCTATTGCGGGTTGTGGTGGCAGGTTTAACCATTGAAGCTGCTCCACCGCTTGGCATCCCCACTGCAACAGGGATAACCATAACGAACTTAAATCACTGTGTAATATTTCAGCTTCACTAAATTGTGCAGCTCTTTCCGCTTGCTCTTGACTGAATAAATGCCAACAAATACCGGCTTCTAACCGTCCTGCTCGCCCAGCCCGCTGCTGCATGGACGCTTGGCTAATACGCTGTTTAACCAGTTTTGTTAGTCCAGTGCGAGGATTAAATAAGCCTACTCGTTCAAAACCGCTGTCAACAACTAAGCGAATGCCTTCAATCGTTAAGCTAGTTTCTGCAATATTGGTCGCTAAAACGACTTTACGTTTGCCTTCAGGGGCTGGCTGAATGGCTTGCTGCTGCTCTTTTATTGATAGTGCCCCATACATTGGGCATAAAAGTATGTCCTCACTAACCATAGAAGCTAGCTCTGAGCGAGTTCGCTCGATTTCCCCCGCACCGGGTAGAAAAAGCAATAGCGAGCCACTTTCTTGTTGAAGTAATCGCCAAACCGCATTTGCCACCTCTTTGTGGAATAATTTATTCGCATTGATGGGGTAAAAATGCCTTTCGACAGGATAGGCACGCCCTTCGGATACGATCACGGGGGCATCAGGGAATAGAGCCACCAGCCCTTGATCATCCAATGTGGCCGACATCAACAAGATTTTTAAATCATCACGCAGTGCCTGCTGAGTATCAAGCAGTAGAGCCAAACCTAAATCCGCTTGTAAACTGCGTTCATGAAACTCATCAAGAATGACTAAACCGACCCCTTCTAACATCGGATCATCTTGCAACATGCGAGTCAAAACCCCTTCAGTCACCACTTCGATACGTGTGTTTACACTAACTCGGCTTTCAGAGCGCATGCGCAACCCTACCGTGTTACCGATATCTTCGCCTAGCTGCTCGGCTAACCGTTTAGCGACGCTACGAGCCGCAATTCGTCTCGGCTCCAACATGATAATACGTCCGTCAATCACCCCACTTTCTAATATTAGCCGAGGTAAAACGGTTGATTTACCCGCCCCTGTAGGGGCATGTAATAACACTTGCGGAGATTGCTGTAAGGCCGTAAGTAAGGAATCACTAACGTCATAAATCGGTAACACGCGGCTGATAACTCCAATGGTATTTAACATTTTCAGGCAAAGATTGTAGCATTGCTGCTTATTTCCTGAATACTGATTGCGGAGACAATATGGAGTTTATTCCCCCGTTACAACCAGCCACACTGATCAAACGCTACAAGCGCTTTTTAGCGGATGTCGTTACACCTGACGGTGAAGTCATGACTATCCACTGTGCCAATACGGGGGCGATGACTGGCTGTGCAACGCCCGGAGATAAAATTTGGTATTCAACATCGAATAACTCAAAACGCAAGTACCCACACAGTTGGGAAGTGACACAAACGTCACAAAATCATCTAATTTGTATCAATACATTACGAGCTAATCAGATCATTGCCGAGGCGTTGGCGCAAAAAACCATTCCAGAATTATCCGAATATAGTGTAATAAAGCCTGAGATGAAATACGGTTCTGAAAATAGCCGGATTGATTTCTTTTTATCTGGAGATGGGCTACCCGATTGTTTTATCGAAGTAAAATCTGTCACGTTATTGGAAAATAACCATGGCTATTTTCCCGATGCTGTGACTGAACGCGGACAAAAGCATTTACGAGAGCTAACAACAATTGCTAAAGAAGGAAAAAAAGCCATACTGTTGTTTGCAGTTTTGCATACGGGGATCTACGAGGTCTCGGCAGCAGCCCATATTGATAAGCAATATGCCACACTTTTGAAAGAAGCTATCGAAAATGGTGTTGAAGTACTGTGTTATCAAGTAGATATCAATACGCAAAAAATGCTATTGGGTAAAAAAATTAAGTTTACACCTATCAAATAATGATAGTTTATTCGCTGCTCAAAGCGAAGACGCATGGGTTCTGGAGGCTTAAAAAGGAATAAACACGCGCGCCTTCACAGCATTACAAAACTCATTGCATGAACGATTGCCAAGAGGGCACTCTTCTGCTATTTATAGCGACCTTAATTTTTCCCCCCTTTGGGGTTTTGTGAAATTTGCGTGTGTAGGAGAAGCATTATGCAAGAAGGGCAAAAACGTAAGACATCGTCCTTAAGCATTCTCGCCATTGCTGGGGTTGAACCCTATCATGAAAAAGCTGGCGAAGAGTACATGAACGAAGCCCAGTTGGCGCATTTTAAGCTCATTCTCGAAGCATGGCGCAATCAACTCAGGGATGAAGTAGACCGGACAGTTACTCATATGCAAGATGAGGCAGCTAACTTTCCAGATCCTGTTGATCGGGCAGCCCAGGAAGAGGAATTCAGCCTTGAATTACGCAACCGGGACCGTGAACGTAAGTTGATTAAGAAAATCGAGAAAACACTGAAGAAAGTCGAAGAAGACGATTTTGGCTTCTGCGAATCTTGTGGTGTGGAAATCGGCATCCGTCGTTTGGAAGCCCGCCCTACCGCTGATTTGTGTATCGACTGTAAAACATTAGCAGAAATTCGCGAAAAGCAAATGGCTGGCTAATCACTGATTATGGAGTCCTTAACGGCGCACTAACCTTGCGCCGTTATAAGGAAATCTAGTAATGAGCACCTCCACTTCACCCTATATTGGTCGCTTTGCACCATCTCCATCAGGTAACCTTCACTTTGGTTCACTCGTCACCGCCCTAGGTAGCTATTTGCAAGCACGCTCGCAAAAAGGTAAATGGCTGGTGCGTATTGATGATATTGATCCCCCAAGGGAAGTTCCCGGCGCGGCTGATAATATTCTAAAAACGTTAGCGCATTACGGCTTATATTGGGATGATCAGGTACTGTACCAATCAAAACGTCATGATGCCTACCGTGCTGCATTAGATGACCTTCGCCAACAAGGCAAAAGTTACTACTGCACTTGCTCACGGCAACGTATCAAAGCGTTGCAAGGGCATTACGATGGTCATTGTCGCAACCTCCATCTTCCAGACCATCAAGCGGCTATTCGATTAAAACAAACTCACCCCGTTTATCAATTTACAGATAGGCTCAGAGGCGAAATTGTGACACCAGCCAATGTCGCTGAAGAAGATATTATTATTCATCGTAAAGATGGTTTGTTTGCTTATAATTTAGTCGCTGTTGTTGATGATCATTATCAAAATGTCACTGAAGTGATGAGAGGCGCAGACCTAATCCCTACCACCTCACAGCAAATTTCGTTATATCACCACCTTTCATTGCCTGTTCCTGATTATGCCCATTTACCGCTGATCCTAAATCATGATAATAATAAGCTATCAAAGCAAAATCATGCCACAGCACTGCCGATGACGGATCCTCGCCCAGTAATATGCCATGCACTAACATTACTGAATCAACCGCCAATCCAGTACTGGCGTGATTTGAGTACCGATGAGATTTTAAAAACCGCAACGGATAAATGGCAGCTAGCGGCGATCCCATCTCATGATATTATTGACAATGCTTATGACTGAATATGACTTTTATGCGTTTAAGCATTCTCAAAGAAAGGCCAGTAAGCTATGATTAGCCGCTTATTTTGTTTAATGAATATTCGTAATGATATCGAGGTGTACTATTTTTAACCGAGTAGCAAATTTCTGCCGTAATATTTTATCGCGAAATGACAAGGACACGCGTGACGCACAGGCAGCCGGTGAAAGGCCAGTCACTTATTCTGACACTGCGACAGCTCAGTCCGTAGAACAGAACGCTAAACAAACAAAAACCACGGTTCGTCAGTCCAAACGTGCCGGTATTCAGGCAGAGAAATCAGAGACAATGACGACTGAAACAGATGAAAATATCACTGTAATTCCTCGTTCAGAGCATACTATTTCACGTAGTGATATTAGTGATAATGCACTGAAGGTACTTTATCGCTTAAATAAAAATAGCTATGAGGCCTACCTCGTTGGCGGTGGTGTACGTGACTTACTCCTTGGTAAAAAACCCAAAGATTTTGATATTACAACTAATGCAACGCCTGAGCAGATCCGCAAACTATTTCGTAACTGCCGGCTAGTCGGTCGTCGATTCCGTCTCGCCCACATTATGTTCGGGCCAGAGGTCATTGAAGTTGCCACTTTCCGCGGTCACCATGACCAAATTGAGTCGGAAGATAAAAACCGCTCCCAGCAAGCCAAAAATGGCATGTTGCTACGGGATAATATTTTCGGCTCTATCGAAGAAGACGCAATCCGCCGTGACTTTACCGTCAATAGCCTTTACTACAACATTGATGACTTCTCTGTTCGTGACTATGTGGGCGGCTTAAACGATCTTAAAGCGGGCATTATTCGCCTTATTGGTGACCCAGAGACTCGTTATCGCGAAGATCCTGTTCGCATGCTACGTGCGGTGCGTTTCGCCTGTAAATTGGATATGCGTATTGAGCCGAATACGGCGCAACCAATCCAACGTCTGGCACCGCTATTGCGCGAAATTCCTTCAGCAAGGCTATTTGAAGAGTCACTGAAACTGCTACAAGCGGGTCAAGGTTATGCAACCTATAACATGCTAAAAGAGTACCACTTATTTGAGCAACTGTTTCCGGTTATCAGTAGTCGCTTTACCAATAACAATGATTCGCCAATGGAAAAAATCATTGATCAGGTACTCAAAAATACTGACTTTAGGCTCAAAAATGATAAACGGGTTAATCCTGCATTTTTATTTGCAGTCATGTTATGGTATCCCGTTACGGAACATGCAGAAAAGCTGTCTCAAGAAGGTGGGCTTGCCTACTATGATGCTTTCGCACTGGCGATGAATGACATACTTGATGAGCAGTGCCGTTCGATTGCGATACCTAAACGTATCACCACCACCATGCGTGATATTTGGCAATTGCAATTACGCCTTCCTCGCCGCCAAGGGCGTCGAGCGAATAAATTAATGGAGCATCCAAAGTTCCGTGCTGCATTTGATTTATTAGAATTAAGGGCCAATGTTGAACGGAGAAATGAGCTTCAAGAGCTTGCTGTCTGGTGGGATGAGTATCAGCGTTCCAATAATACTAAGCAGCGTGAGATGATAGCTGAGCTAGGTAGTGCGCCAGTGCGTAAACGCCATCGCCCACGCAAGTCATCATCAAGCGCCCATAAACCAAATAAAAATCAGGGGTCATAGAATGGAGTTGGTCTATATTGTTATTGGCAGTAACCTTGGCGAGCCATTGAAACAGGCTCAACAGGCTATTGATGCGTTAAATGCGCTCCCAAACAGCCGTATAGTCAACACCTCTTCGATCTATCGTAGTAAACCGCTGGGGCCACAAGATCAAAACGATTTTCTTAATATGGCGGTTGCACTTGAAACTGAGCTTGAGCCAGAAGCGTTGCTTGATCATACACAACGCATTGAGCTGGAGCTTGGTCGAGTTCGCAAAGCTGAGCGTTGGGGCCCTAGAACGCTCGATCTCGACATTATGCTTTTCGGCAATCATATTATTAATACCCCACGATTGACCGTACCTCATTATGGGCTAAAAGAGCGGGAATTTATGTTATATCCGCTCAATGACATTGCCCCTGATCTGATTTTTCCTGATGGCGAACCGCTATCAGAAAGGCTCACACTCGTCCCACGTAATGGCCTCACCCTTTGGGATATTACAACCTAAACAGTGAACCTCCTAAACAGGAGGGGTCGTCAGTGGGATCTTTTCCGGAGGTTATTATAATGAAACCAATTTCTCTGGCTACTCTGGGTCAGTTTAAAAAAGACAAACACAAATTTGCTACCATGACGGCTTACGATGCCAGCTTCGCTCAGCTATTTGCAGAGCAAGGTATCCAAGTCATGCTCGTCGGTGACTCCCTTGGTATGACCATACAAGGCGAATCTAGCACCCTCCCTGTTACCGTAGAGCAAATCGCTTATCACACTCGCTGTGTACGCAAAGGTGCACCAGACGCATTCATTATCGCTGACATGCCTTTTATGAGTTATGCCACCCCTGAACAAGCTTGTGCTAATGCCGCTATTCTGATGCAGGCTGGTGCAAACATGGTAAAACTTGAAGGGGGTTGCTGGCTATGCGATACCGTCAAAATGCTGTGTGAACGTTCCGTTCCCGTATGTGGGCATTTAGGGCTAACGCCACAAGCCGTCAACGTTCTTGGTGGCTATAAAGTACAAGGTCGCGATGAGGTTACCGCCAACCAACTCATGAAAGATGCCATTGCGCTAGAAAATGCGGGAATACAGCTTTTGGTTCTTGAGTGTGTTCCTACCTCACTAGCCAATAATATTACAGAAGAACTACTCCTTCCGGTTATTGGTATCGGTGCAGGCAATGGTACTGATGGGCAAATTCTTGTCATGCATGATGCATTAGGCATTACGGCCCGCCCTCCTAAGTTTGCCAAGAACTTCCTTGCACAAGCAGGCAATATTCAAGATGCGGTTAAACTGTATATTCAAGAAGTTGAAGCAGGGATCTACCCTAGTGAAGATCATTCTTTTGAATAATTTTATTACGGCTCAATAATAAGGAATTCACCTATGCTTATCGTCGAAACATCTCCCATTCTTCGCCGTGAGATCCGCCGCTGGAAGCTAGAAGGTAAACGTATCGCTCTTGTACCAACCATGGGCAACCTGCATGATGGACATTTAGCTTTAATTGATGAAGCGAAACAACAAGCTGATATTGTAATTGTCAGCATTTTCGTTAACCCTATGCAGTTTGATCGCCAATCCGATTTAGCCAATTACCCTCGAACCTTGCAAGAGGATTGTGAAAAGCTGAAACGTCGCGATATCAATCTCGTTTTTGCCCCTTCTGTGAAAGATGTTTACCCTGAAGGAATGGCGCAACAAACCTTTGTTGAAGTGCCTGAATTGTCATCAATACTTGAAGGTGCGAGTCGCCCTGGGCATTTTCGCGGTGTATCAACAGTCGTTACCAAACTGTTTAATTTAGTCCAACCTGATTTAGCGTTTTTTGGTGAAAAAGATTTCCAGCAATTACAGCTAATTCGCAAAATGGTGAGTGACCTTTCTTTTGATATACAAATTGTCTCTGTGCCTACCGTCAGAGCGAAAAATGGGCTTGCATTGAGTTCAAGAAATAACAATCTATCAGCAAGTGAACTCAAAATAGCACCACAACTATATAGCATTATGCAACAGGCGGCAGAGAAGCTAATTGCAGCCCCTGACAACGTTGAAGCGATTATCCAAGAAATCGATGATTCGCTTCGCCAAGCAGGTTTTACCCCTGATGAGCTATTTATTCGTGATGCCGAAACCCTTGCTCCATTGAGCAATATAAGTCAAAAAGCGGTCATCTTAATGGCAGCTTGGTTAGGGCAAACCCGTTTGATTGATAATTTACAGGTTGACCTACCCACAGTTTCAGCTTAAAAAAACAAGCAAACACAGCATGACGATTAAAAATGGTAGACAATAATTATGTTTAGAAAAATGTTACAAGGTAAATTACATCGGGTTAAGGTCACACAAGCCGACCTTCATTACGAAGGCTCTTGTGCTATTGATCAGGATTTTATGGATGCCGCTGGGATCCTCGAGTACGAAGCCATTGATATTTACAACGTCGATAATGGAGAACGTTTTTCTACTTATGCAATTGCAGGTGAAAGAGGTTCTAAAATTATTTCAGTCAATGGTGCCGCTGCACGTCGTGCTGCTGTTGGCGATAGATTGATTATCTGCTCATACGTTGATATCAAAGATGAAGATGCTCGTCACCATAAACCCAAAGTCGCTTACTTTGACGGTGACAATATTATGAGCCGTGTTGCCAAAGCAGTTCCTGTACAAGTCGCTTAACGCTATATCCCCCAACGGCAGTTAGCTTGTTGGGGGTTACTTAGCTTCCTTTTTTAGCCAAGCAAGAAAATACAGCTTTCATTTCGTTATTTGATCTTTTTCTATAACATTAAAAATTATTATATTAATCTCAGTAATACCTCTAGAAAATATCATTTAAATCACCATAGCTAATAAAAAAGATAATTATTTAACATCCCAATTTATATTAGATTGAAAAAAACATCACATAAAGGGGATGCTATGAATGATAATAGAAACAAGAAGACGTTTGGACTGTTATATACTCTAAAGATCCAATTTCAAAATATGCCTTCGTTTTCTAGTGGCTTTATTTATGCAAATAAAAAAAATCAAATCGAAATATTGATTACTGTTGATGCTATTAGTGAAGATGGAGAGCCTTATTTTAATAATGAACGAGAAGTGCAAGATGCCACTTATCTGTGTTCATTTTTTGATGGTAAACCCTTAAATCAAAATTGGCAAATTTCGAATGAAAAAGGGCCATTTTGTAAAGCAGTTAAGTATGACACAACTCTATCAAGGCGGGAGCCACCAACCCTACGAACGATAACCCGCTCGACATTTCAAATATCCAAGTTTATTTCATCCGACATTGTTAACCCCGCCTTAGAAATCGCAGTAGGAATTAATATTCCTGGAATAGGCAATTTTGACACCTCAATGAATGGAACACCTACTTTAAATTCAGGCTCTGTCTTTAAATCACCTAGCCGAATTTCAGTAAGCAGGATATCCCCTATCGATTATACAGATAATAGAAATGTTATGGTGATTGATAAAGGTTGGAAATATATCATGACCGATGCATTATTCCGCAATGGTAGCAATCGGCACTCCAGCTCTTATCGGAATTATGCAGCCATTATTCGCTATAAAAAAATATCTATTATTACAGCCAACAAATATAACATTATCGAAAAAAGAGTCTCGCCTACATTGCCTTATAGTGCTCCTTATAAAGATTGGTTTTATAGTACGACCATGCCCCATGCAATGAATTATGCCACCGATGATCAGGCGCTCGGTGCATACTTAACGAGTTGGTTTATTGAGACTCGAGATAGAGTCGGCTATTTTCACGCAATTAACGAAGGTTGGACAGAGCTAACCCACAAGAAAAAGCCGCCACTCTATTTTACAAGCATGAGAAATGGTGAATTTAATAAAAAAAATACGTTTTCTGTGTGGCCACAATTTAGCAACGATATGCCTAAACTTGCCCGCTTTTCAAATAATAATCAAAATAGTATCACCCTTGTTTGCCATCAAATCAATTTAGTGGATCACATTCCTCTCTATCTCGGTGCTGAATGCCGCGCTCAATCAAACACATCCTTAGCAAGCCATGTTGAAATTGTTGATGAGTTTGGCAATGAAGGCATCATGACTATTGAGTATCGCCATAATATTGATGGGGAAATTACTGTTTAAATCCGTTTTGTTAAAAGTGGCACTATTGATCTTTTAGCTTAAAATATTTGGAGCCAAAATGCTTAACTCACCCCCAGCTAAAAAATTCAAACAAATCAACCATCTTAGCATTCATTTTAAAGATAATCCGACTAATATTCATTCGGTTATTTATGCAAATGGATATAATCAAGTTGAGGTTATTGTTACTGCTGAAATCTTAGATGAAAATAATGACGCTTTTTTTGAAAATGAAAAAGAATTTAGAGACTGTATCTATTTTTGTTCCTTTTCAGATCAACAACTACTCGGTGATGAATGGATAATCTCTGAACATCGGGGAGACTATTGTAAAGCCGTACAGAATGAGATTACTCACATAAAAAATGCATCTATAGAGGCCATAAAAAGCACAAAAAGGATCAGTACCTCATATTATTTCTCACTGAAAGAGATCAATCCCGGACATGAAATTGCAGTCGGGGTGAGAATCGATGGTGAAGGTTTATTCAATACCTCACAAAATGGCACTTTAAATCATAAAGGAGAAATTATTTTTATTGCACCTAAGCGGGTTATCATTCAAGGAATTAAAAAAATTGATTATGATAATAATGAAAACATCGCTATAACAGATAACGATTGGCAGGAAATCTCAAAAAATATTTCATTTCATATCAGTAAAGGGGCGATACTGGGGAATTATGAGCATAATTACGGGATCATAAGACGTAAAACATTTAAAATTACAACGCATAATAAATATAAATTAAAGTATAAATCTCCTGTATATAGCTTACAACATATCCCTAAAATTAAAGATTGGTACCATAATCACGTGATGCCCCATGCAATAAAGATCGTTGGGGGGCCTTATTATAGCGGAATTTATGTTAATAGCTGGTTTATAGAGCCTAATAATATAGAGATTGGCTATTCCAATATATTAAATAAAGGGCTAAATAGGATTATAAAAGATATCCGCCAATCTCTTTATTGTACTGAGGAAAAAGATGGCCGATTTGTAGGCGATACAACTTATGCGATTTGGCCTCGGCTGGAAGGAAATCTCGGTCCTCTTTGGTCAAAAACCGCCTTAGATAAACACGCCATCACTATCGTCTGTCATCAAATGTATCTTAGAGATAAGAAACTCTATTATTGGGGATATTATTGCCCTGCCCCCTATCATGTGGCCGACCCTCTGCAAATTTTTATTATCGATGAGTATGGTAATAGAGGGAATATTAATATTGTATTTGAAGAGGATATGTATGGTACTGTCAGCGTTTAAATAACCACTTTAAGAAAAACGAGTCTTTATTATTTTCGTACAACCAATTTTTATCATGACATTATAGCCAACAAATAGGCGGGGTATTTTGTTCATTCATCATTGTAGGGGATGATCTGCTCATCCCCTTTTGCTATCGTTTAGTTAAATTGCAAAACAAATTGTGCCGTCGCTTCTGCTTTCCCTGCTTTGACAGAATTACCATAACGGTAATATTCCGCTTTCAGGGGAACACGCGTTTCACCTTTTTCTAAATCAGCTAATTTAACAAACTCCTGATTAACTAATACGTTATCATTGTTTAATGGTGATTTTACAACAAACCCAATACCACTGGCATTATTACCTTGCCCTTCATTATCGATTTTAATCACTGCATCTTTACCATTATAACTCGCTGTATTGTTTGCAATGAGCTTGATCTTCGCTGAAACATTCCCCGTACAGACGATATTAATATGTTCCTCAACAGATGACGGCGTTGTCGGGAACCCTACGGATGGGAATGCCGTGGTCGGTACCCGAGGTAACGTAAATGACAAATCGGTATTTTTAGCTTCACAAGATGTCGGCGCACTTGTCACTTTTCCTTTTAGTCGATAAGTATAACCAACTTTTGTCGAGCCACCACCTGGGTCAAACCGTTTAATGAGTATCGCCCCAATCACCGAATTATCAAAGGATGTTGCCGTCGGGTTATCTTTACCGGCATAAAAAATAACCGTTGCATCTATAGGCATAAGTGCACCTTCAGGAACAGGCAACACTTGTCCTGGACGATTTGTAAAAGGCAATTCTGATTTACTTTCAATTAAGACATAGACGATATTTACGGGGCCACCAGCATGCACATGGTAAGCGGGCTTCCCATCAATTTCGCCATAATATCTCGCTATAATGCCGCTGCCTTCACCGTATGTTGCATAAGCATAGACTTGTGAGTCAGGCCCACACTGCGCGACACCACCTCGTCCACTCTCTCGCACAAATGTATAACGAGCAATCTCGTCGTTCTTTTTGATCGCACCACTTAATTTAATGTCCACCATTGCGCGCATTGCAGAGTGATTTTGACCATCCCCTCCTTCAACACAATTCTGAGCCGCAATACTGCTATTTATCCCAGAGAACATTAACACCACGCTGAACGCTGCTGCATAGCCCCAATTAATCTGTTTTCTCATTATTCTTACTCCTTTCAGCGGCATTCTGAATTCAGGATATAAAGCCCATTTGTTGGCATGGTATTTTCGATGTTGTAATCCACATCACAGGATTCATTAGCACCCTCATTTTTCCAATTAACTTTAATGCGTCCTTTAGGCTTATCTGCAACTAAATACAAGGTATTAAAGTTAGAAACGAGATGAGTCGCTTCATCTTCTGTAACAGCTTTTGCACCTACCGGTAATTCTTTATTCGTTGGATGCTGTAACTTAAATAATAACTTGTAGCCTTTTTTAGCGTCGAAATCAGCCAGTATCAAAGCGCCCTTTGTTGGGATAACATTATTAATAATGTTATTTTCAATTTCGGTATCTTGTGGGATAGTTTTTGTATCAATCGCCAGTGTATTTTTACGATATGGCGCCATCCCCGGAACAATCGCTAAACCGTAAGCGTTAGTTTCAACTGACTGCCCATTAATAATACCGACACCTTGTGTCCCTTTGGTAAGAATCAATGCGCTTGTATCTTGCATTGAAGGTGCTAATACCACACCGTATTGAGTGCCAACAAATGCACCACTAATACCGTAATTAAAGTTTTTATGGCTATCGTTATAAGCGTACCCTGCATTAACGACTGCATAAGGGGAGCGATAAGAGCTACTTAACCCCCCTGAATAGCCCATACCTTTATTACCGTAGCCTTGATAAATATCCCACGTTCCACGATATAATTCGCCATAGCTGCCACTTAAACGTGCTGTTTGTGAAGTACGATGCTGGTCATCCGTTGATATGCCATAATTCACACTCATTGTGTTATTTAACACATCGAACGGAATACTGACATTTAAACTCAAATTGTATGAACGGCTGTTATCATTTTCAAATTGTCTACCTTTTGAATAGGTGTAATAGACACTGTAATGAACCTTATCGATATTACTGTTAAAACCAACATTATAAGATTGTTGTTTATGACCACTTGAATACTCATAAACAACACTATTTAAGTTAATCGAGCTTGAGCTATCGAGTATTGGTTGAGAAAGAGATACGGTGTATTCATTTTTTAGTTTTTCATAGCTGCCACGGTATTTTTCCTCATAAAAGAATGCGTCATCTATATTCATAAAATCAGCATCAAAATGACGGAAACCCGCTAAAGCTAAGCTAAGCTCGTATTCGTTGTCTCAATATGTTTTGAGTAATTGACTCTAAATGCATTACCACTCAACGTAGATTGATTATCAACATCAGTACGAGAGTGCACAACATCCGTTGTAATTGCGCCAACCTCACCTAAGTTAAACCCTGTACCGATTGCATAGGATTGGTATTTTTTAGCGTAGAGTGCATCACCAAAAACGGTCACAAAGTCTGTTAATCCATAATAGATTTCAGCTTCATTCACATAACGGCCATCACCGTTATTATTCCCATCATATTCACCACTAGAGAAACTGTATTTAATACTGCCTTTTCGCTCTAAAAAAGCAATTGATGAGAAAGGAACAATAAAGTTAACTTCATTACCATTTGCTTCTTCTACTGTGACATATAGATTGCCACCATTACTCATTGGATAGTAATCTGTAATTTCAAATGGCCCAGCAGGCACACTTTTCTTATAGATAACTTGATCATTTTGTACAATAGTCACGATAGATTCAGAATTAGCGATACCATTTGCGCTTGGCGCATAACTCGTTAAGTTATAAGGTTCCATTTGCCTATCTGATGCTAATTTAACCCCTTTAAATTTAAAAGAATCAAATAATTGCGAGCTTGTATATAAGTCCCCTAGTGTTAGCTCACTTTTTATTATATTAATGTTTCTTGATAAGGTGTTGCTAATATTATTCCATTTATTCTTATCGTGCCGATTGTTGGCCCATGTGGAATAATTACGATAACGCCATGAGCCTATGTTAATTTTCGTCTGAATATTACCATAATAGTTATCATCGACTTTACCGCCTTCATAGGTGTTAAAAGCCGAAAAAGAGTAATTTAAAAATACAGCAGGAATGCCATCATCCCACTGTGCTTCTTCAGCTTTTCTTATGCGCTGCTGATTAATCATTGATTGCGGAACAGTCATTGAATACACTTTAGTATTTAAATCAAGTGACTGTGTCATATACTCAATATCATTAATATTGAAGCATTCTTGATCACCTTTTAAGGTCTTATGAAAATCTATACCAAAACTTTCCCAATCCGCAAAACTAAAACAAGGTGTAAGTTGTTCTCCACCATCTGCCCGAGGCATCATCACAAAGCTAATTTCTTTATTAAGAATTAAATTATTATTAATGAAAAACCTGACATGATATTTCCCTGGTGCTATATCATTTTCCCTAAACACATCCAGATCTTCATTAGTCAATTGCGTATCTGTACCTGCAATATTTAACAAGCTAGGTGGATAATAATCAGCAGCCCGCATTTCAAATGACAATGAAGCGAATACAATAGCCATAAACAGAGGTGAATATGGATACTTTTTATGATAAAGACGATTCATAGGCCTTTACTCTACTTTATTAGATTATTATTTTATAAGATATTGACTATCTAACCCTTTACCATAATCATTGATATAGTTTAGAGAAACCTTATTGGAACTAGCCCCTAAATTAGAAACATTAATTACTGTTTCAGAGCGTGGTTCTAAATAGCTTGGTGCTTCGACTTCTCTGTTATTAATTTTTATTTTTGCAATGTTAATATAAAATGGTGTTGGGTTAACAACCTTGACTCCAGCGGTAGAGCGAGACCAAGTTAACTCATTGACAACATCTTCAAGCTTTTTATCGGATAATGCTGTAGGTCGATAAATTAGCTTTATTTTGTTTGTCATTGAATAACGTAAAACGTTTTCTAAATCCTCACTACTCGGTGCCACAAATTTTACATTTAGCCAATATAATGCTTCTTGGTCACTCGGTAATGATGCTATTTTAGTCAGTTGGATCGTGTTTTTTTGCTCAGATTTTAGCTTAATTAATGGAGGTGTTACTGCAAAATCTTGTGTTATTTTTCCATTTTTATCTTCCACCCAAGATTGAAGTAAATAATTCCTATTTTTATCTGTATTAAATGCAACAACACCTTCGCTATTCTCTTTTTCGTGATAAATAACACGCGTTGTTTCTAAACCAAAGCCAGCATAGCTGGTTGAACTAGCAAGAAAACACAATAACAGTGTAGGAACTATTTTTTTCATAAACATAGGATGTCCTCCAAGAAAAAAAGTAACGCAGATTAATAATTGATAATCTGCGTTATCAAATTATTTATAAGTAATTTTATAATTTAATGTTGCGTCTGCTTGGCCTGCTTCTACGTCATCGTCTGTACTTACATACTTAGCAATAAAAGTTCCAGTCCATTGAGCACTATTACCATTTACTTTTATTTCTTCACTTTTACTACCATTAATTTTTAATGGCTTGGATAGGTCATCTTCATTGTAAATACGGATACCCACATTTTTTGCAACGCCAGCACTACCTTTATTGTCCAGTTCTAAAATAGTTTTATCAAAACGGTTTTCATGACCCGTTAAATTGATAGAGATAGTACCTTGATCAGGACAGTCAATTAATTTAATTTTTAATTTACCATCACCACCAGTACCACCAACCTCATCACCTTCCTCAGTAAACTCACTAGTAGCAAAACGTCCCATTTTTACATCAGCATTTGGTGAGTTAGTATCATTCAGGCTAATAGTGCATGTAGCATTATAAATAAGTCCTTTAAACTTAATCGTTCCACTTTGCTCTTCTGCTGTTGCTGAAAAAGCAAATGCTGAAGCAATAACAGCCATAAAAATATTTCGAGTTGATAATTTTTTCATTGATATACCTTTACACTCTACATAGTAATTAATAGTAATGTTAATTATTCAGCGCGTAATTAATAAAATAGTATAGATATAGGTAAATATCGCTATTCTAAAAATTAATGCGAGAACATATTAAAGACTTATATACACAAATAAGAAATAGTTAAAAATTCATGTTACCCGACTGATGAGTAACATGTAAAAAGAGTATATAACATTAAAGTAGTATTTGATTTGTGTAAGTTTTTCAAAACGTAAATTTTAGAGGTGACAAAAAAACAACTCACACATCACAACTCATTGTTATATAGGAATATTATTTTTTGATCTGCATCAAAAAATGAATGATTAAAATTATACACCTAAAATTACTTTATTATCATACGGTTATGTGTAACTGTTTTTACTTACCTATATTGAACATCTTTATCTGCTCTGTAGTACTTTCTTACATTTATTGCGGGTAAAAATATAGTTTCCTTGTTGATTATTTTAACTTTTATAATAATTTGGTTTTCTAAATAAAAAATAAGGCTAAGATAAATCTCACTCATTTATCTTGGCTTTATTCAATAATTTTTTTCTTATCTTTATTGGTAAACAATATCGATAGTCATGGAGGCATTTGCAAAACCAGGTGTTACTTTTTCATTTATTTGTTTATAGTAACCCCGCATAAAAATATGAATGTCACCCTCACTCTTTACACTATTAATAATTTCATTTCGTACATTGAGCGTTAATGCTTTCCAATTATTTTTATCCATTGAATATTCTGTTTCTATCCCAACCCCCGTTGCAACGCCATCGACCGCATCAAGCGCTAAGACACTAGATTGACCAGAATAACTGTTACCTTTAGGTATAAATATCACTGGAATATTACTTGGACATTTCAAGCTAATTGACCAATCTGCCTTTGGGCTAGTCGAACCAACGCTGCCTCCCAAACCTGTAGAGCTTAAATAAATATCCCCTAAATTAATATTTTTAGTTTGGTTAGAACTTAAATCACAAGTTGAAGCTTTTACAGCACCTGTGATGTTGACTAACACATCGTAACTGTAAGCATGGTTTATAGTTAACCCGAAATAACTCAGCAATACTATCCGCAGTATTTTTTTAGTGGTCATATTAATTGGCCTGTACGACAAAGGTAACCGAAGCGTTTGCTTTACCTTGTGTAATTTTACTATTGGTTTGAACATAACGAGCACGCACTTTTAATTCAGTATTTCCCTTATTAATAGCTTCATTCTGCATAAAGTTATATAGCGTATTAATATCTCGGTTGACCCAATTGTGGAGACTATTTTCATAGCTTTGTAATTCAATTGCAGCTCCCGTTGAATATCCATCACCTTTATCAAGCGATAAATAACGGCCATTAGATTCTGAAACACCTTGAAATTGGCCATTTAATACACTCATTTTATCTGGGCAATCAAACTCAAGTGTAAATTCAATCCATTCAGACTGGGAATTTATTGCACTGCCAAAACCTCTAGGACTATTAGTTAGCCAAGTTCCTAAATCAACACTGATATTCCGTGTTTTGATACCACAAGTCGAATGTTTAATGCTTCCTGTATAATTGACCATTACTGTTGCAGAGGCCGAATTAATCAGAATAGGGATAAGGAATACGAGAAAAAAATAACGTATTAGATTGTAACCTTGTCTCATGGTATCAATCCTTTAGTCATAAGCAAACGTTAGTGTTAATGCTGCATTCCCTGAACTCGCTTTAACCTTTTTGGCCGTTTTAACATATTCAAAACGCAATGGAACGGTATAATTCTTTTTGCCTGCTTCCGTACGAAATAGAAGCTGATGATTATCGGTAACAACGTTTTTATCACCACCAACTTTTAATGCCGGAGAGCCATTATGAAAAACCTGCACGCCATAGCCAGGTGAGTCCGAGTTATCTGTTAACTCGATGAAATCACTGCCTATTTTAGAGGCTCTTCCATATTCACCTAATGTCATATAAACACGCATCTCAGCATTACAACTCATCTCAATACTTTCTTCTGCTAAACCAAACCTATAGCCAACATCAAACCTATTTACCCTATTTAGATCATGTTCCCCTAAATCGATATTTAATCTTTTTGTATTGATATTACAAGTAGAGGCTGTCGACCTTAAATGAGTATAGCTACTATCTATAAATCCATCATAAGTATATTGGGGATCATCTTCCTTATAACAGGTAAAAAATGCCCGAGCATCGCGAGAGATCTTTGTATCACCTTTTGGCGGGATACCATCAACTCTGACTCTTGCAAAGGCAATTTCAATCCTAACCTCAGTATCAGGTTTTTCTAAACCAAAAAGGCCACTTCCATACCTATCTTTTATTGGATACCACTCAGGATCACCATCCTCTCTAATTCCCCAAGCATAACCAACGCCTTTAACATTTCCAGCATAAACAGGGAACGCTTTTCCTCCAAAATTAACTGTTAGGCCTGTTGCGTACCTAGCATCATAAAATATCATTTCGGTAAACTTCCCTTGTTCTTTCGGGTTATTAAGGTTGCTTTGACAAACTGTTCCTGAATATATTTGCCATCCCTCCCCGATAATCGTTCCCGATGCGACCTCTCCCGCAGCATCATCAAACACTAATTCTGAATCAGGAAAAATGATCCTTGCAGAAATATCTGAACTTATAGCTATATTTGGGTAACCACATAGCAATCCGAGAAAAAATGCAATTGATGATAATTTTAATACTGTATTTTTCATTTTATCTCCGTTCTTTATTCACATATTGCTTGCAGAGATGCTACTGGCATTTGCTTTTCTTGTTCATTAAGTTGGTAATTGGCCATACACTGTTCATCTGTTTGATTTCCCCATTTAATATGGATCTTTCCTTGCTCTGGCATACCACTAAAATAAATATCACCATTATCCCCAACAATACCACCACTGCTTAATCCATCTTGTTCGGAAACTAATTGTCCTATTGAACCAAAAGGAACGGCTTTCCCATTGTGCGTCACTGTCAATAAAACACGATATCCTGTATATGTCTTAAACTCCGCTAACATTGCCGCACCTCTTGTCGGAACTAGGGTCAGTGCGCTTTTTTGCAAATCAACATTTTCTGGTAATGACGTGGTATCTAATAACACTTCATTCTGTGTATAGGCGCTGAGATAAGGAACTATCGCATAACCTCGCCAATCAGTTCTTATTCCTGTTTTATTTTTAACTTTAACCCCTTTTGCTCCCGGTGCCTTCACAATAGCAAAAGAGTCATAGATTGGCTGAGATAATGTCACACCATCAGAGTGCACAACAATGGCACCATTTAAGCCATAATTGGCGCGTTGTGAAAATTGGTCATAGCTATAGCCAGCATTTGCGATGGTATACGTACTTTTATAAGATAATGAAGCATTACCTTGTGCTTTTTGATTTCGATTGCCGTATGACTGCTGTACTGAATAATTTAAATTATGATCATCCAACAGGGATCCACTCAATCCAGCCATATAATTACTATCCCCTCTGTTATTACTACTCATAGAGAGGTTTAGCATACTATTATTAATCGATAGGCCACCAAGAGGTATGCTAAAAGAGAGAACAAATTGGTGATCAGCCTTATCGTAGCCTGAAAAATCAGAATAGCTATAATTCAAGGTATATTGGTAACCTTTATAGTTATTATTGTAACCCGCATTTAATGTCCGCTCATGACCACTTTGATTCCAAAAATCTTGCTGATAAGCGGAAACATAAAGGTTGCCATAAGCCTCTAAATCCTGATTAACCGTCGCTTGATAACGATTTTTTTTGCTATAAAAACTGTCTCGCAAATAATTAGCGTTAGCTTCTGGGAAAGAATAAAAGCCCTCAGTTGAATAACTGATAACCTGCAAAGGTGACTGTGGTACCTGTAGTTAACAGATTTTTAGTATATTGAACACGGTACGATTGACCTGTTTTTTGTCGGTTATCAAATTGAGTAAATTTTGTTTTTGCTTGGGTCACATCTGAAGACAAAGCACCAACATAACCTAGGTTTAATCCAATACCCGCAGCATAAGATTGGTAATCTTTGGAAAATAGACCACCGCCATACGCCGTTATTCCTTTAGGTAAACCATAAATAACCGTTGCTTGCGCAAAATTAGGCTCTTTGCCACTGTTATTATTTTTAAATTTCCCGCCAGTCACTGCGTATTTCAATTGACCTTCACGCTGCATAATGGCTAATGAAGAAAAAGGAACGATAAATGAGCGTTCACTCCCATCGGCCTCTTTTACCGTCACCGTTAAATCTCCGCTCGTTCCCGTCGAATAGAGGTCGTTTATTTCAAAGGGGCCGGGTGAAACATAAGATTGATAAATAATATAGTCATTTTGTTTTATCGTTATTTCGGCATTACTTTGCGCAATTCCTCGGATGATCGGTGCAAAACCACGTAGAGAGCTGGGGATCATCGATTCATCTGAAGCGAGTTTAGCACCACGGAATTGAAAACCATCAAAGACTTCACTCGGCGTTGAAGTATCACCAATTGTTAATTGAGATTTAAGAGGATTAATGCCTCGTTCAAGGTAGGTTTCAATATTTTGCCAACGGCTTTGATTATTTTGATAAGAATACGTTGAATAATTTTTCAAACGCCAAGGGCCAACATTTAACCCACTGCGTAAGTTAACATAGTGGGATGACGTATCTGCATGAGAAGATTTATACCAAGTGTTAGATCCCCGATAAAAATAACTTAATACCAGAGCGGGTACACCATCATCCCATAAACTAGGATCAACTGTTCCAGACGCTGTTTTATTCATCGCTATCTGAGGAATAGAAATAATCAGCTTCTGGTTAGTCAATTCAAGCCGTGTATACGCATCTGGAATATACTTTGAAATATCTTCAATTGGCTGTGTTTCAGTTAAATTGGCAAAAGTAGGAAGGGTTTTAACATTAACCCCCCAATTTTCAAGTTCCTCTTTAGTGAGTACTGGTATTAATTTTTGATCCTCTTTGCTCTTAACAAAAACCAAAGATTTAGAACCTACTCCTCGCCCATTTAAGACAATATCTACATGATATTCGCCCTCCTGCTGTCCTCCAGGCGTTGAAAATTGCTCTAAACTTTGCAGTTCGGCTATATTTTGTCCATTAACTGGCGTTAACGAGTGAGGACTAAAATAGTCACCAGCAAACGCCATTGGAAGGCAAGCAACTGACAGAGTTAAACCTGCAATGGCTTTGCTGAGCGAATGAGGAGCAATCTTGCTGAGTTCAAATATGGATACTAAATTTTCTTGTATGTACTCTTCTTTATTAAAAATTAGCATAATAGTAAAATTCCATACCTGACTTTAATTTTTTATTATTTTAATTCTTGCTCTTGACTATCTGTTATCCCACCAACATCAGTCACGGCTTTCCACATCACTTTATTAACTTGAATACCTGAAATATTCCACGAATGCTCTCCCATAGGAGGAAGCATAACAGGCTCGTCGATAGATTTATTCCCTACTTTTAATTCACTAAAAGAGACATAATAAGGTGTTGGATTTTTACCCACTAACAGGTTGCCTTTTCTTTCAAATGTCACTTTTTTATAAGCAGCCCCTGCGTCTGCGCTCGATAATGATTTAGGGCGATAAATCAGTTTGATTCGATTATTAATCGAAATAGTCAGGTTATTTTTAGCATTAGGATCAGTCGGTGGAATCGACTTTACATTCAACCAAAAAACGCTTTCCTTATCGTCAGGTAGATCTTTACCTGTATAAACAATCCTCAATGAATTGCTGGATTCAGGTTCAATTCTAAATAAGGGAGGGGTGATAACAAAAGGTAACTTAGTTTGATTATTACTATCGAAATGATCAATCCAAGATTGAATTAAATATGGTGTCTTATCATTATTACGAACTGTAATGGAAGCTTCTTTGCTGTTTGCATCATAAATAACCCGTGTTCCACCAAGTACAACACTTGCATTCGCTTGGGTTACGATTAAAAAGAAGAAAAAAAGAGTAGATATTAATGTTTTAACCATAATGCTATCCCTAAATATGGGGAACATACCTTCTGATAATCACGTGTAGAATGATATGTTCCCATTAATGCTAAAACTTTGTTAAATTAAATCGAGAATTTTTCTCACTTTAATTATTATTGTTTATTTACTTGGCATTATTGGTTATAAGAAATTGTTACTGTCACATCCGCGTTAGCCACACCCGCTTTTACAGGGCCAGTTGTCACATAACGGGCATAGTATTCCTTTTCACCGCTATTATTAGCTCCTTTAAGTTCAATTTCACCCGCTGGTGCTCCAGGGGTAATATAAGCTGTATCGCTTTCAGCATGAGTAATACCAATACCAGCACCAACTTCTGTGGATGTTTTATATAAGCTGCTATTTGTACTATCCGCAGTTCCAGTGAAAGTGATCTTTGCTTTTTTAATAACATCAGGGCATTCGTTAAGTGCAATCACAAACTTTGTTGGTTTTGTTGTTTCATCGGATTTTTGAAAATGGCTCACCAACCAAGTGCCTAACTGTACTGTTCCTTCACTTGAGTTCTCATTATTTGTTTCGATAGTACAAGTTGATTCAACAAATTGCCCTTTAAAATGGATAGTTCCCGTTTCTTTACCATCAATGACATCTGCATTTGCAACGCCAGTGAATAAAGACATAGTGATAGCTGAAGTAACTAATAAGGCTTTATTTAGTTTCATCTTGATGACTCCTAAAATATATAATTTGTTATCTAATTCTTTTATTGGTATTTCACTATGAAATTACATAGTTTAATAAGGTTATTTCTTATCTCGACCATCCTGCATAGGAGTATATGCAATTTATGTGTAAAATCCAGTTTACGTGTGAAAACCGTTAATTTACATTAAAAACAAACAAATCACTAAACAAAACGCTATAAAAAAGGAAACCATAGAATAAAAAACCAAAAATAAAACACAAGAAAGCTATTAAATCCAATTCGAGGGGTAAGAGAGTATTCAATATTCTAATACATAAATGTAAGGCAATATTTCACCCTACTGTGCTGATATCTCTACTATTTTGCGTTTGCTATTTTTTTTCGATATCAGAAAACACAATAAAATCATTATGTTAAGAATATCTATTTTTCCTACCTAACGAAAAATAAAAAAAATTTAAGATTGAAATTATTTTAATACTTTTTTGTTAGTTACATTTGAACATATATCGCAAAAAGACAGTTTAGTTATATTTATCTCATAAATTATAGTGATTATTTTTTATTAATATTATTTACGCAAGAAACCAAACTAAGTATATTTCCGTAACTATATTCCATGTTAATTTCATGATTGATAAAAATCTGAATTGAATATGGGGATCTAACTAATCGTCGCTAGATATTAAGGTATAAAAAAACCCCCAATAGTTAGCTAGCTATTAGGGGTTAAATTAAGTCACTTCGAGATAAGAAAATAAGTTATATCGTTAACTTCTTAGCCCTCTCCCTTGCTCAATTAAATACCATGTTAATCCATAAAAAATCACAAAGAAGATCATCAATACACCTAATGTCACGGCAATTGATACATCAGCAATACCTAAAAAGCCATACCTAAAGCCACTGATCATATACACAATCGGGTTGAGTTTTGATACCGCTTGCCAAAAGGGAGGTAATAATGAGAGTGAATAGAATACGCCACCTAAATAGGTCAATGGTGTCAATACGAAAGTAGGAACTATGCTGATATCATCGAATGTTTTGGCAAAAATTGCATTTAATAACCCTGCCAGTGAAAAAACGATTGAAGTTAATAACAATGTAATTATCACCATACTCCAAGAATGTACTTGGAGTGGAATAAAGAACAATGACACGATGGTGACAAGTAGCCCAACCAAAATACCGCGAGCAACACCACCACCAACAAAACCAGCAATGATGACATGTGTCGGTACTGGCGCAACGAGCAATTCTTCAATGTTCTTTTGGAACTTAGAGCCAAAGAATGAGGAGCAGACGTTAGAATAGGAGTTCGTTATCACAGCCATCATAATCAAGCCAGGAACAATAAACTGCATATAATCTACCCCACCCATATCGCCAATTCGGGAACCAATCAGGTTACCAAAAATGACAAAATAGAGAGACATTGTAATCACTGGCGGTAATAACGTTTGTACCCATATACGACCAAAACGTGTGACTTCTTTAATCCAAATAGTCTTTAATGCGACCCAATATAGAGAAATCATTGTGCTTCCTCCAAACGAGCGGCATGACTTTCTTTTTTCACTAAGTTCACAAACAGTTCTTCCAACCGGTTAGCTTTATTGCGCATACTTAAAATTTCGATGCCTTGCTCATTAAGTTGGCTAAATACCCCATTTAATCCTTGCTCTCTTTTCACATCAACTTCTAAGGTCGACGTATCAATTAAACGAGTTTCATACCCTTTAAGCTCTGGAATAGGGCTTCTTGTGCCAAGGTCAAAAATAAAGGTTTCAGATTCCAGCTGACTTAATAATTGTTTCATACTCGTATTTTCAACTAACTCGCCATGCTGAATAATACCAATATTGCGACAAAGCATTTCTGCCTCTTCAAGGTAGTGTGTGGTCAAAATAATCGTCGTTCCTTGTGCATTGAGCTTTTTCAAAAAGCTCCACATAGAACGGCGTAATTCAATATCGACCCCCGCGGTCGGCTCATCCAAAATCAGTAGTTTTGGCTGATGCATTAGCGCTCGTGCAATCATTAAGCGACGCTTCATCCCACCGGATAGGTTACGCGCGCGCTCATTGCGCTTTTCCCATAAATCCAATTGAGAAAGATAGGTTTCTGCCCGTTGATGGGCTACAGAACGAGAAACCCCGTAATAGCCCGCTTGATTAAGTACTATCTGTAACACGGTTTCAAATGGGTTAAAATTAAACTCTTGAGGAACTAACCCTAATTGTTGTTTAGCTTGTACGACTTGCTTGTCTAAATCATAACCAAACACTTTAACAGACCCACTCGTTTTATTGACCAATGAGCTAATTATTCCTATTGTGGTCGACTTACCAGCGCCATTAGGTCCAAGTAATGCATAAAAGTCACCATCTTCTACGCTTAGATCAATTCCTCGCAAGGCTTTCACGCCACCTGGATAGGTTTTGGTGAGCTGCGATAACTCAAGTGCGTAAGTCATATGTAAAAAACACCTTTATTCTTGGGTAGGTTTGGGAGCAATATAATACTATGATGCCATTTTTTTCTGATCACTGTTATGCAGAAAAGAGAAAATAGGTATATGCTAACCAATTCATGTGGTTAGCCATATCAATATTGTCTAATCAGAATGAAATGCACATCATAAGGATGTAAAGATTAATACAACTGAATATTAATTAATAAATAAATGCTGTATAAGATTTTAACGTAAAGTAACACAACTAGGCTATACGTCATGATGAGAAAAATTGAAGAGCTGTTTGCTAACAACGAAGCATGGTCAGCTTCCGTAAAAGAAAAAGATCCTGAATTTTTTAAAGAACTATCCAAAGCTCAGAAACCGAGGTTCTTATGGATAGGTTGTTCAGACAGCCGAGTACCTGCCGAAAAATTAATCAATGCTGCACCAGGCGATCTCTTCGTTCACCGTAATGTTGCAAACTTAGTTATCCATACCGACCTAAACTGTTTGTCGGTTATCCAATATGCTGTTGATGTCCTTCAGGTTGAGCATATTATCATCTGCGGCCACTATGGATGTGGTGGTATTGAGGCTGCGGTTGACAATACTGAACTTGGCTTAATCAATAACTGGTTACTGCATATTCGTGATATTTGGTACAGACACAGCTCAATGTTAGGTGAATTAAAACCTTGCGAACGCTTAAATCGCTTATGTGAATTAAATGTCGTTGAGCAAGTTTACAACCTAGGTCACTCAACCATTATGCAATCAGCGTGGAAACGTGGGCAAAAAGTGATGATCCATGGTTGGGTTTACGGTATCAACAATGGTCGTCTACATGACTTGCATATTACCGCAGATAGCCGTGAAAGATTAGAGCTTTGCTACCGTGAAGCAATTGCTAAATTGACCAATAAAAAATAATTTTTATTTATCGCGATAAACGAATAAAGGGCCGTTCCATGGAACGGCCCTTTTTTTAACTAACGCATCGAATATTATTCACTTACTCTTCAATCAGCGTGACATGACCAATATAAGGTAAATGACGATATTGTTGTGCATAATCGATACCATACCCAACAACAAATTTGTCTTCGATTGAATATCCAATCCACTCGACAGGTACTTCAACCTCACGGCGTGATGGCTTATCAAGCAGAGTACAGATTGCCACGGATTTAGGACCGCGCAATTCAAAGATCTCACGAACCTTATTTAAGGTATTCCCTGAATCAATGATATCTTCAACAATCAACACATGCTTATCGCGAATGTCTTCATCTAAGTCTTTGACTATTTTAACATCGCGACTTGAGTTCATTGCGTTACCGTAACTTGAAACGGTCATAAAATCGACTTCGTGTGGGACTTCAATCTTACGGCATAAGTCAGCCATAAAAATAAATGAACCTTTTAATAAACCTACTAAGACCAGCTCGCCATCAATATTTTTATAATGTGCGCTAATTTTTTCAGCTAGTTCACTGACTCGCTGGCTGAGCTCTTCTTCAGAGATCATCACTTCTAGTGTATGTTTCAATTTCCCACTACCTATTTGTTTTGAATACTAAAATTCACATTTCTATGATAAGACGCAAAACGCTTTTAAGCCGCGACCAACAGCAACATTAGAAATATGAGAACAAAATTTGGAAGGAGTATAACAGAACTCACCATTTGTCGTAAAAGAGGATCCGATAACTTGTTATAAATTTTATAACTCATCTTTCACAATTTCAGGCAATATGGCCTTTTTATGATGAGAAAACGAATAAAATCAATAGCAATAGATATGAATAAAAGATGTCATCCTTGACTTTTTCACTTCAGTATTAGGGCGTAATGAGGGCATAGCAGCATGGCTCATTAACGACCTAATACACAAGGCTAAGTGATATCACCTCAACTCACTGTGAAGCCCATCATCATGCCAGTATCTTCGTGCTCTAAGAGATGGCAATGCGCCATATAAGGATGCGCCTTGGTGGCAGGATGTTTAAATTCCACCAGCACCTCACTGACTTGGCCTTCAACTTTAACAATGTCTTTCCAACCTTGTCGATGAGGCTCCACAACCTTGCCATTCTCTTTTAGTATGCGAAAGCGCGTTCCATGAACATGGAATGGGTGAAGCATCATATCGCCACGACCGGAAATAACCCATATTTCTTGGCGATTCATAGGGGCATCAAAGGCGGCTTCCGTCATCGAAAATGCCCGACCATTAATTGTATTGGCATTATGGATATCAAGTTCACCAGAGCCGGTTCCGCAGTGGCCTCCGCCATTACGCATACCGCCCATATTACCATGCCCCATCATGCCCATACCGCCATTTTCACCATTCGACATCATGTGGCCTTGCATCATGCCACCATGTCCGCCCATATGACCCATCGCTTGCTCACCATAGCGCTCACGTAACATCATCATCCCTTGCATATCCAAGCGCATATCCATCATTAAATGAAAACGTCGACGCGTTAATCCAGCCAATGAAGGGAGGGCGGGCAACGTCGCGAGCTGTTCAGACAATTTCCCCGCACCAGTACCCATTGTGGTTTCAATATGTAACACAGGTAAGGGTTGATTAAATGGCGCGATTGTCATGCCCATTTGATTAACAGGCAGTGTCAGCAAGTCAAAAGAGCGGCCATCCCTCGCATCAATCAGCACTTCAAACCTTTCCCCCATCAGGATAGGTAATTCGGTCACAGCAATAGGCTCAGCGAGCAATCCGCCATCACTTGCTACAACATACATTTTACGTCCATCACTGGTTGAGATGTTCAAGCTACGTGCATTACAACCATTAAGTAGCCTTAAACGCAACCAGCCTTTTGGTGCCACATGTTTCGGAAATACCGCACCATTGGTTAACATCAAATCCCCAAACCAACCCACGGCCGCACTCATCACATCCAATTGGTAGTCGATTTGCCCATCATCTTTAAGTCGCTTATCCTGTAAAATCACAGGGATATCATCAACACCCCATTGGCTTGGTAACCCATGTTTGCCGCTTTGTTCATCTTTAATAATCACAAGGCCCGCAAGCCCCATTGCGACTTGATAACCTGTTTTGCCATGAGTATGAGGATGGAACCAGCAGGTCGCCTCTGGTTGGTCGATGGTGAAATTGACTTGGCGACTAGCGCCCGGTTTGATGATCGCTTGTGGCCCACCATCCTGCTCCCCTGAAATTTCAAGGCCATGCCAGTGAACGGTTGTCTCTTCTGGTAATTGGTTAGCAATATGAATATTTACGCTCTGACCTTTTTTCAGGCTCAAAGCTGGGCCGAGCAAGTCTCCGTTATATCCCCACGTTGTCGTTTTTTTACCGGGAACAAATTGGGAAGCACCTTGTTTGATTGCTAATTGGATATTACCTTGGGCATCAGGCTCTAGCAGTGGAGGGATTGCCAGTGTTGGGTAATTTTCGGCTGCCACAGCGATACGGCTCCAAATCGGTAGTGCACTAGCCGCATAAGTGATAGCGCTCAACTTAATGAAATCGCGACGTAACATTGATAACCTTCCTTTTATTTATCAAATTAATAAACGAATTCAAACTATCTGGCTCCGTGGGTGATTACCGTTTAGGGCCAAAATATGGTTTAATGTCCAAAAATGATAAAGCTTCCCCTTACAGGAAGGTCAAGGAAACCATGTACTTATTAAGGGTATATTACACAGTTTTAAGAAAAATATACTTGACTAACAATTCTATTGTTATGTTAACGTTACTTGACATAAAAAACAGATAGAATACTGAATGCGCAAATTTACTGTAATTTTTTACATCATAACTCTGTTAGGAATAACCCATTCTGCCAGAGCATTGACCCCCAACGAAGCTGAAGATCTTGCTGATCTCACAGCGGTCTTTATCTACTTAAAATATGATTGTGGCTACACCCAAATCCCTGATAGAGAAATTGAACGAGCTATCGTTTACTTTGCTCGCAGCAATAAGTGGGATTTAGGGGATTACGATTCACACCAAATGACTGTTTTGAACAAAGAGAGCTACAATGACCTAAAAGGGATCCCGCTCCCGCAAGAATTTAAATGCCAATCTCTTGCGCGTGATTCATTAGGCTTATTTGCTTATGTAAAATAAACATCTCCCCTTATCGAGGGGAGTCAACGCTCACTGATCAGCCAACATCGCTATTACGCTTTTTTTTCGCCCGCTTTTCTTGCCAGAACATAGCAATGGAAGGAATACTTTGAATAATCACCATCCTAATGATGTGATTTGACATAACAAATCCAGCATCCAGCTTCATTGTGATTGCAGCAAACGTCATCGCTTCCATGCTTCCCGGTGCCCAAGCCAGCAACAATACCGAAATCGGATAGCCAGTCACCCATGCAGCAAACAGTGTGATCAATAAGGTTAGGAAAATATTAATAATGACCACTTGAGCCGATGAATAGATATTTTTGATCAATGACGACAGTGGAAAAACAATAAAGTGGTTACCAATATTCATCCCGATCAAAACCATACTGAGTTCAGTGATCATCACCGGAAAATGGATTTGCACATCTAGCCAGCCTTGGATCAGCGTCGCAGCACCTAATGATGTCAGCATAAATGGAGCAGGAACATGCATCCGCTGCAATACCAAGCCTAATCCTAACCCCGTTAATACAATGAGCGTTAACCAGAAGGTTGCTTCTAACGTCAAAGATGGCAGTACAATTAACGGCTGGGGATCCCCATTGCTACCTACCACGATCCCAGCTAACAAAATTAAAATGATGAGGCGGATCGTATGAGAAATGACAATTTTTTGTGGCGGGGTATGGGTATGATCTGTTAATGCTAATATGGCCGCCATGGCTCCCGGAACAGAGCCCAGCATCGCTTCTTGTTTTGTCCACCCGACTTTGCGATGAAACCAAAAGTAACTGAATGAAAATTGGACGGCTAAACAGACGACCAACATCAAAAGGAGTAGAAATAGATTTTCCACTTGCCCCAATGAGACTTGATTAAACATCAGCCCCACAGACGTTCCTAATGATATTTGGACAAATGTGAGCGTATATTTTGGAATGGCAAATTGAATTTTGAAGCGATTAAACACAATGACAGCAATGATTGGACCAAACATTAATGCGAGAGGTACGCCAAGATAAGTGAGGGTGCCACCAATTAAGGCACAAATAGCAATGCCTAAGCCCATCTTCAATAATCTTATCATCGCAAAATCCTATCACTGCGAGAGCAGTTAGCGTGCCTATATTATCTGTAATAGTCTTAATAGTATCCTCTTAATACTTTAAATTCATTAAATTATTAGATAGTAAATAACCGTATAAATCATCATTACCTTGAGAGATAAGCAAAATTATGACAATACGTATCACAACATCCCCGTCTGAATCTGAAGTTGCTCGTATTCATCAATCATTAATTAACTATAATTTGCAATTTTTCAGTGAAGATATTCATTCCCCATTAGCCGTATTTTATGAACAAGAAGGGGAAATATTAGGCGGAATAACAGGCTCAACACTCGGAAATTGGCTACGAATTAACTACTTTTGGCTCGAAGAGTCACTGAGAAAGCAAGGCATTGGATCACAATTAATACAAGCCATGGAGAACAAAGCGAAAGAGTTGGGTGCCAAATATGCACAAGTCGATACATTCAGTTTCCAAGCAAAACCTTTTTATGAAAAACAAGGTTATCAGGTGATCTCAACACTGATTGAGTACCCGATTAAGCATGAAAGGTATTATTTTATGAAAGCGTTATAAATCTATATATCAGGAACGATAGGTACTCCCCCTACCGTTCTTTTAGTGCGATATATCAGCACTCTTGGGCATTTTTATCCGCAGTGGCTTGGTTAATAATTGCTTTCGCCATCCACTGTGCGATTTCAATGACCTCAGCATCATCTTGTTTCCAAATATCTTTGAGTACTAAAAAGATTTCAGAACCATAAATGACTGAAAATGCTTTGATCACCTTATCAATAATTTCTTGAGGGTACTCATCTTTCATTGGAGCGGTCACCATCGTTAAAATGTCTTTACGGTTCCCCCTTTCAAGACGCTTTTCTTTAGGGTCTTGCGCCAGTGATCGCCCCTGTGCCCATTGTTGCAATGAAACTTGCAATGCCGCCCTCAATGCGCCTTCATGCTCAAACATCCGAGGTAAGGCAAATGATAATAACTCATCAATACGCTCTTCAGTTTTTTGGCTACGTGGTTGCCATCTTAAAATTGGCCCCAAGCTCGCATTAACGGTGGCAGCGATCAGATCACTTTGCGTCGGAAAGTAGCGATACGCGGTAGCCCTTGACACTCCCGCTTCAGCAGCAAGCTCAGAGACTGACGGCATACTCCCTTTTTCAAAAAGCGCTAATGCTGTATTAACGAGTAAAATGTAAGTCCGTTTTCTTGTGCCTTTATATTCATGATTAGAATGTGTTAATGACATCGTCTCCCTCCCCTTAAAAACATTTCGCTACGATAAAATAGTGAATGGTTACTCATCATGACACTTTGCCATAATGACAGCTACCGATTCTTAAAGCACCTTGTATTTTTATCGTTCGCCTTAAAAAAAATTAAAACACAAAAAATTCAAATATGCCTTATTTATCAAGCCATAAAAGAAACCAATATCTAAAAATTATTGAACAACCTCAAAATGAGACTACAGTCTCATTTTACATTCAACCAAAATGATACTATAGTCTCATTCAGATGAGAAATTAAACATCTTCCTAACCTGTAAGGATTTTCCTATGAAACAACATCAGGGATACATCTACATAGCAACAACATTAGATACTAAAAGCGATGAATTGTTCTATGTCTGCGATTTGATCAAAGAGACGGGTTTATCTGTACGCACTGTAGATTTGACTACGCAACCAACACAATTAAAAAGAGATGCAGATGTTAGTGCACAGACGGTTGCCAGTTTCCACCCAGCAGGTGTTGAAGCCGTTTTTTGTGGTGACAGAGGAAGAGCGATTGAGGCAATGTCATTGGCTTTTAGCCTTTACCTCAATGCACAAACCGATGTAGCGGCTATTTTAGGCTTAGGTGGCTCCGGCGGTACCGCGTTAATTACCCCCGCGATGCAGGCACTTCCCGTTGGTATTCCAAAGCTCATGGTTTCCACCATGGCATCAGGAGATACTTCTGGATATGTCGGTGCAAGTGATATTTCGATGATGTACTCCGTCACCGATGTCTCGGGCCTAAATGTGATTTCTCGTAAAGTGCTAAAAAATGCCGCTAACCAAATTGCTGGTTCAATCTATTTTAACCGTGAAGATAAAGTAGACGATGTATCAAAACCAGCCATTGCATTAACGATGTTTGGGGTAACCACCCCCTGTGTTCAACAGCTCACTGAGCAACTTGAATCACAGTATGACTGCTTGGTTTTTCACGCAACAGGCAGTGGCGGTAAAGCGATGGAAAAATTAATCGATAGCCATTTACTGCACTCTGTATTGGATATCACCACCACAGAAGTGTGTGACCACCTCTTTGGCGGCGTCTTAGCTTGTGACGACGATCGATTTGGTGCGATAGCACGAACACAGACCCCTTGTGTTCTGTCTTGTGGGGCATTGGATATGGTTAATTTTGGACGCCCATCAACGGTGCCCGACCATTATCGCCATCGATTATTTTACAACCATAACGCGCAAGTAACATTGATGCGCACAACGAAAGAAGAAAACCAGCAGATGGGCCGCTGGATAGCTAACAAACTGAACCGCTGCGAAGGTGAAGTGCGTTTTATTATCCCAACGGCAGGCTTCTCAGCATTGGATATTGAAGGCGCTCAATTTTGGGATCCAGAAGCCGATCAAGCCTTCATTGATGCATTAACTGAAAATCTTATAACAACAGAAAAACGCAAACTTATTTTGAGTCCATATCACATCAACTCACTGGAGTTTTGTGAACAAGTGATTCAATTACACCAGGACATTTTGAACAACAAATAGAGGTTCATCAATGAAACATAATCGCGAAAGCTTGCTGAAAAAATTCAAAGAGATGATCGCGCGAGGCGAGCCAATTATTGGCGGTGGTGCCGGTACAGGCCTTTCTGCGAAATGTGAAGAAGCAGGCGGCATTGACTTAATTGTCATTTATAACTCTGGCCGCTACCGGATGGCGGGTCGTGGTTCACTCGCGGGCCTACTTGCTTATGGTAATGCTAATGAAATCGTTATGGATATGGCTAAAGAGGTTTTACCAGTTGTAAAACATACGCCTGTACTTGCCGGTGTTAATGGCACAGATCCATTCTGCCAATTTGATCATTTTCTTGATGAAATAAAAGCCAAAGGTTTTGCGGGTGTGCAAAACTTCCCGACCGTAGGTTTAATCGATGGTAACTTCAGAGCTAACCTCGAAGAGACTGGGATGGGCTATGGTTTAGAAGTGGATATGATCCGCCTAGCCCATGAGAAAGGCTTATTAACTACCCCTTATGTTTTCAGCCGTGAAGATGCTATTGCAATGACCGAAGCGGGTGCAGATATTATCGTACCTCATATGGGGTTAACCACGGGGGGCAATATTGGTGCAGAGACAGCATTAACACTTAAAGATTGTGTGCCATTAATCAATGACTGGGCTAAAGCCGCAAAATCAGTACGCGATGATGTTATCGTTCTGTGCCATGGTGGCCCAATTGCGACCCCAGAAGATGCGGAATATATTTTAGCGAACTGCCCAGACTGCCACGGTTTCTATGGTGCAAGCTCCATGGAGCGCCTACCAACGGAGGTCGCTCTCACTGCAACAACCGAAAAATTTAAATCAATTAAACGTTAGTACTTTAATACTCAATGAAAGTTGTCCATGGTAATCATAAACCGCTAATAATAATGCAACTTTAATATCACGAGTATCTATGGCTTTGCCAACACCAGGGCACCTACTTCACCGTAGGTGCTTTTCTTTTTACAGCCTGCCAGAATTGATTCTCTTACTTATCCGTTTGTCTTTGTTGCGTTCAAGGAAAAACAAAGCGTTCGTTGCGCCATCATAAAAATAGCCCGATCACCTAAAATAAAACTCAGATTATCACTCTGCGCGACATGGCAATATTGCGGGGGAAATAAGCGGTAAACCAACGTTAATGGTTTATCTAAAAAGACTAAATAGGTCAAACGGAATTGGCATGAGTGTAGCAAAAACAATCATGCCATCCAGTGATTACACTAACTTAGCAATCAAGCTATCGAGATCACCTTGCAAGAAATGCACTGGTGGGATTTCAATCACGGTATATGCTCCGGCAGATTGTTTCATCGTCGCTCTTGCCGCAGAAACCATAAATTGCGATGTCAGTGCAGGGTTGTTAATTCGCATTGAGTACTCAAATAATTGATTATGCGTTGCTCCAGAAACCCCTTTATGCGTCATATGGACACCATGGCCAACATCTTTCAGCGCGTCCACACTATCAACTTGGCGAATATGGGTCTCATCGGATGAGAAATAGCTATCGGCTTTAATCGCGTTAGCAACGTCTGCAAAGTTTGCGCCCGCATCAAGCTCAATATAGACCATACGGCGGTGAACGCCAGTACCCAGCGGAATCGTTACCGATAATGCGTCTTTAACGCCATCAATAGCTTTAGCTGCAACACTGTGCCCCATACTCATTCCTGGGCCAAAGTTAGTGTAGGTGACCCCTTTTGGCGCCATTGCCAACATGAGTGTACGCATAATTGAATCAGAGCCCGGATCCCAACCCGCGGAAACAACGGCAACGCTTTTATGCTCTTTCGCAACGTTATCTAACCGTTTTTTTAGTGCCACAATATCGGAGTGCACATCGAAACTATCGACGGTATTGATCCCCTGACTTAAAACTTTCTCAGCTAAATCACCAATCGCCCGTGTGGGTGAGCATAAAAGCGCCACATCAACTTTGCCTAATTTTTCAATATCATCGACAACGGTGTACCCCGCTAATTCTGCTGGGATATTCTGTACATTACGGCGTACCACACCGACAAGTTCAAAATCATCCGCTGCCAATACCGCTTCGAGTGCATAACGGCCAATATTTCCGTATCCCACTATTGCGGCTTTAATTTTTGTCATTGTGACTCCTTTACTGTTCTGATGTTGTCTTTTTATATTGATATCATAACTATCAATCAGGAATAAATTAGCAGAATCATCATTATTAAACAAAAGATTAACTTTTCCTTAAATAAGCACCTATAGACTCTATTAACTCAACATAAATACGGGTAAAATCTGCCTGCTTTTCCTTTATCCATATGAATTTTATTTTAATTATTTTGAAGGTTCTCAATGCATCAATCCGATGTCACTGAGAGATCACTCTTTTCTCTCAGTTGGCCAATATTTATTGATATTTTTCTTCATTTGGCCACATTACTTATCAATACCTATATGGTGAGCCATGTTTCAACCGCCTACCTTGCGGCAATGGGCGTGGGGAATCAGGTATTTGATCTTTTTATTACCATATTTAACTTTATTAGTGTGGGATGTAGCGTTGTCATCGCCCAATATTTAGGGGCTGGACGCCGTGAAAAGGCCAGCCAAGCTATTCATATTTCTATCGCTTTTAACTTTCTACTCGGTTTTTCCAGTGCTCTTATCGCGCTGTTTTTTGGATATAAAATCCTCAGTATCATGAATACGCCATCCCATCTTATGGAAGATGGTTATGCTTACTTGCATATTCTTGGTATTTGTCTAATCCCCGAAGCCATCTCCATCATTCTTGCTGCTTGCTTGCGTGTGTACGGCAAAGCTCAGCCCGCTATGTGGGTAACGCTCATTGCTAACGTGATCACTGTTGTTGGTAATATGATTGTGCTATATGGCTTTTTTGGTCTGCCGCAATATGGCCTTGAAGGGGTAGCATGGTCGACGGTAGTGGGCCGTATTGTCGCCGTTATCTTGCTGTTCTGTCTGTTATTCTATGGATTAAGGATCAAGTTTACGCCACAGCTGCTGGTTCGCTGGTCACGTACAATGCTAGGTAAAATACTGCATATAGGCTTGCCATCTGCGGGTGAAAATTTAGTGTGGATCCTCCATTTTATGACCGCATCTGCGTTTATCGGTTTAATGGGAGAAACCTCTCTTGCCGCGCAAACACTCTATTTCCAACTCTCACTCTTTATCATGCTGTTTGGTATCTCTATCAGTATTGGTAATGAAATTATGGTGGGACACCTTGTTGGCGCTAAGCGTTTTGAAGAGGCTTACCGTCGTGGAATAAAAAGCTTAAAAATGGGCTTTTATGTCACGATTGGCGTGGTATTTTTCTTTTGGTTATTCCGTTCCCCTATCCTTAACAATTTAACGGATGACCAAAATATTATTCATGTGTTATTACCGCTGTTTCTACTCTCTGTTTTTTTAGAGCCGGGGCGTACTATCAATATCGTCATGGTTAACGCTCTTAGGGCTTCAGGAGATGCTCGCTTCCCACTTTGCACCGCCATTATTTTTATGTGGGGAGTCGCCATTCCACTCGGTTATTTCTTAGGAATAAAAATGGAAATGGGCTTATTAGGCATTTGGATTGGCTTTTTTGCCGATGAATGGTTACGTGGTTTAACTAACGCATGGCGTTGGCGTTCTCGTCGATGGCAAAGTAAGAGACTTGATCTCGAAAGTGAGTCTTAAAACCAATACTATCCTGCCTATCGCTTAGGCAGGATTTTTTGTGATTAAGCTCAAACTTGAAATTTATTTTTTACTATTCGCATCTTTATAGAAAAAATTTCTCTCAAACAATTTTATCTTCTCTAACATAGTGAAAATTTTCTCCCAATAATTCTTTAAAATATCCTTATTAAACAGGTGTTCTTTAGGGGAATTCATTATGCAAGTTCAAGCTCAGCCACTTCTTTGGCAGTATTTTATCCATGCAGTAAAACAAGAAGTCAAACCTGCTTTAGGTTGTACTGAGCCAATCTCTTTAGCCTTAGCAGCAGCAAAAGCCGCTGCTTGCGTTGGTGGTACGGTCACTCGTGTCACCGCATTGGTTTCCCCTAACTTAATGAAAAATGGCATGGGAGTGACCGTACCGGGAACGGGCATGGTGGGTCTCCCAATTGCAGCGGCATTAGGTGCTGTTGGAGGGGATGCCGACGCTGGGCTAGAGGTATTAAAGTCAGCCTCAACGAGTGCCATTGAACGCAGTAAAAATATGTTGGCGCAGGGCCTTATTACTGTCGATATTAAGCATCCCTGTGATGATGTGATCTATTCAGAGGCAACGGTATTTACAGATAAATGCTCAGCAACTGTCGTTATCGCGGGTACTCATACGCATGTCGTAAAAATGATCCATAACGATACTGTTATTTTTGATAGCACCCAACAAACGCAACAAAATGAATCCCCTGTGGATTGTGCTGCCGACGTGACACTTCCCCCTGTCACGGCCAAAGCTGTTTATCAATTTGCAACACAAGCGCCATTTGAAGATATCCGCTTTATTTTAGAAGCCGCACATTTAAATGATGCCCTGTCTCAGGAAGGGCTACGCCATGTTTATGGTCTGCATATTGGTAAAACGTTGCAATCTCAGCGAGATAGAGGCTTGCTGTCGAAAGATCTCATGTCAGAAATTATGATCAGAACATCGGCAGCTTCAGATGCACGTATGGGTGGAGCCGTATTACCCGCGATGAGTAATTCCGGCTCAGGTAACCAAGGTATAGCGGCGACAATGCCTGTTGTTGTCACTGCTGACTACTTACAATCAACAGAAGAGCAGTTAGCTCGCGCCTTAATGTTGTCACACTTAATGGCAATCTATATCCATAATCAACTGCCCGCCTTATCTGCGCTGTGTGCTGCAACAACAGCCGCAATGGGAGCTGCGGCGGGGATCGCTTGGTTGCTAGAATCACGTTATGAGGTTGTCGCAATGGCAATTAGCAGTATGATTGGCGATGTCAGTGGTATGATATGCGATGGTGCATCAAACAGTTGTGCGATGAAGGTTTCAACCAGCGCTAGCGCAGCCTATAAAGCCGTGTTAATGGCTCTCGACAACAGTTGTGTAAGAGGCTCTGATGGCATCGTGTCCGACGATGTAGACCAATCCATAGCTAACTTATGCGCTTTAGCTACCGGCTCTATGAGGCACACCGATGTTCAAATTATTGAAATAATGGCTGCAAAAGCGCGCTAACATAATCAAAATTCAAGAAAAACAGGCCACTAATTATTCGTGGCCTGTTTTTTTTATGGCATCTAAAAATATTAAAAAAACAGATAAAAACAGTAGAAAATAACTAAGATAATTCTTACAATAATACTTAAATATGGGTTTGTAGATAATTTAGCTCAATAGAGGTCGAGCATAGTGCTGTTGCTCAATAAAATGTAGATGTTAACCAAATAATCGGTAATTTTTATTTAAACTTGGCATGTATGCAGTGGAGCGTTATTTAATATATTACAATCATTATTATTTCTTATTTATATGGCAAAAAACCAGAAACCTATAACTTATTGATAGTAATAATTTTTGATTTATTCATATTCATATTTTTTTATACTTTATTAATACTTTCTAACAATTCCCCGTTAAACATTTCTTTTTGTAACATGTTTATATAACAACTATTAATTGTTAATAATCTTAGTTGTTTATCTCGAATTGACACATAAAAACCAGGGTTATAAGCATATAATACTCAGTTATTGGTGCTCAAAAAGTATCAATAACCATTTATCGCATTGATTTTAATAGATTTATATTAATAGAACCATTACTCCATTTATGGGTTTTACTCGTATAATAAATAAATTCAGACTATCGGATATTTGATCTAAAAAAAAATAAGATTTATATTTGTTTTAGAAATAAGAATAAGCTCACATAAAAACATAACTTAAATAAGCAATACGTTTTAGCATATTGCTTGTTGGCTATAATTTATTAACTTTATCTACACAGAGGTTTTTAATGGAAAGTGAAGAATTGAGTATCGATAGTTTTTTTTCATCTATTTCATTAGCTATTGGTCGAACGTTGAAACGACTAAGGCAAAATCAAGGTTTAACTGGTGCCGATTTTGGTCGTTTAGTCAATCTTAGCCAACAGCAAATATCACGCTATGAGTGTGGCATTAATCATATTAATGTCAGCATGCTATTACTATTATTAGAAAAACTCGATATTACCGTTGGGGAATTTAATACTTTACTTATCGAAGAAATTAATTTAACCCCGATCAAAAATCACGTTGATTTAGATAGGATATTAAATGTTTGCAAAAATAATGGTGAGAAAACTGATCATTATGTAACTTCAAAATCTTCATTATTATTTGGCTAAATCGCATTTAATAAACTTTCAATCTCCTTTTCTCTCAGTCCCTTGCAGTCAAGGTGCCGCTGTTAGGATAGACACGTAAGTTAGCCCTGTTTGGCACCCTAGTGTATTTGCTAGTAAAAGTGGGTTAAAAAATCTTGTTATTATTGGTTATCTCAGTGGAGTAAGTCGTGTTTATTTCAACAGAACCAAGGCCGAACTAATAAAATGGCCAATAAAAACAACGATACTAAATTTAGTATCATTGATGGTGAACGTTATATCGCGATAGTATCACTAAAAGTATAATAGCAAATTAACTTATCACGCTGATTTTTCGTTTTTCTATCAACACAAGCCAATGGATCATTTAATTACTGATTCTTTATACTAATTTATAATAGAATAAAAATGAGTAAGGTCGATAATTTATAACCATTATTTTCGATTAGAGCACACTTTTACCCTTCCAAACCTAAAATTCCCCTTAAAATAAAAAATAAGTTTCCTTTTGAAATTATTAAAATTTAGTTTTGATATTTTTGTACCGTTCCTATGAGACAAGAAATTTAACCCATTTAATTTTGGTTAAGTTAATATCGGAACCAATGAAAAGCTATGATGTTAAGTTAAGATTCGTATGTTTATTATCGCCCCCTTCCCTTAGCAGTCAGGAAAGGGGTTATCGATATGTTTATAGCTCTTCATTATTCGTCTGGAGTTGTGCGAATTTTTGGCGTATTTCATTTTCTGGTAAATTAATCCCAATAAACACCAAAACACTGTGACGCGGCTCATTCTCTGCCCAATCGCTATCCCAATCAGCACTATATAAGCGTTGAACCCCTTGGAATAGTAGCCTTTTCGGCTCGTTTTTGATTGATAAAATCCCTTTATAACGCAATAAATTATCCGCAAATCCTAGCAGTAGAGACTCCATAACATCAGAGACCGCCATTAACTCAACAGGGTAATCAAATTCAACAACGATAGAATTCACTTCATTGTGCTGTTTAGGGGTAAAGCGGAAAGTGGGCTGATTCACTTTCAGTTGTGAATCGAGTAAAAAACCTTGAATATTAAACAGTAAATCGAGGTCAATCTCACCATGGGTCACGGGATAGATGGGTGCCCGTGCATTGATGCGCTGTAAGCGTTCAATTAAGCTTTCATGCTCAGGCTGAACATCCGTTTTCGTTAATAAGATCCGATCAGCATAGCCAATTTGTGCCTGCGCTATCGCAAAATCATCAAGTTGCTTATTTGCATGAACCGCATCCACCAATGTAATAATGCCATCCAATAAATAACGTTCACAAAGCACTTCATGAGAAAAAAAAGTTTGAGTGATAGGACCGGGATCTGCCATTCCTGTGCACTCAATCACTAAGCGATCAAAGTCGAGTTTCCCACTATCTAACCCATCAAGTAAATCGAGCAAAGCATTTTCCAACTCATTAGAGCGGCTACAACAAATACAACCATTACTCAATGTCGTTATTTGTGTCGCACGATCACCAATTAAGGCATTATCAATTGGCACTTCACCAAATTCATTTTCGATGACTGCGATTTTATGCCCATGATCTGCTTGAAGAATATGGCGTAGTAAGGTGGTTTTGCCCGCACCGAGAAAACCGGTCAAAATCGTGACAGAGATTGGTTTCATTGTATTCCTCATGACGTCATTAATTAACAGCAGCGAAATCCACCTTTACCGCTTCCACCATAGCGCGCATCTTGGCGCTCACGAAAAAACTCTTTATAAGTCATAATCGGTTTGTCTGGATGATTATCTTTCATGTGCTGTACATAGGTATCATAGTCAGGAATGCCTATCAACATACGTGCAGCCTGCCCTAAGTACTTACCTGTTTTGCCTAAATTTCCAAACATATGCTCTCCAATACAGATGCCCTACATCATGTTTACTCACAATGCAGGGCACCATTTTATACACTAAAGATTAGTGTGAAGATGAGGTTTTCACGCCCTCTTTAGGCACCGGTACATAAGGTGTTTCAGCATCGGTACGCTCTGGGTTTTTATACGCCTTCATCGCTGTTCTGATACCATAGAAAATAATACCGTAGACAACAACTAGGAATAGGATACTTAACCCTGCGTTTGTGTAGTTATTGATAATAATGTGATTCATGTCAGTGATTTGCTGAGCCGTTAAGTCAGCACCACCCGCCGCAATTTTCTCTTTATAAGACTTAGCTAAATAGAGGAAACCTTCGAGTTGAGGGTTATCACTAAACAGTTTCAAACCTAATGCCCAAGTTGTACAAATCAATAACCAAACCGCTGGTAACACAGTGACATAGATATATTTACTGCGTTTCATCTTAATTAAGACTACGGTGCTGAGCACCAAGGCAACGGCCGCCAGCATCTGGTTCGAAATACCAAACAGAGGCCATAGGCTCTTCACGCCGCCCAATGGGTCAACCACGCCTTGGTACAATAAATATCCCCATAAACCAACGCATCCGGCTGTACCAATAATCCCAGCCAACAGTGAATCGGTTTTTTTCAGCACAGGTACAAAGTTACCCAATAAGTCTTGTAACATAAAACGACCTGAGCGCGTTCCTGCATCCAATGCAGTTAAGATAAACAGTGCTTCGAATAGGATACCAAAGTGATACCAGAAACCCATATCAGCAGCAGGTATGATTTCATGGAATACATACGCGATACCTACCGCTAACGTCGGTGCTCCCCCTGCACGGTTCAATACGGAAGGCTCTCCGATATCTTTTGCCGTTTGCATAATTTGCTCAGGTGAAATCACAAAGCCCCATGAACTGACTGTTGCCGCAGCATGTGCCGTGACATCTTTCAGTTGTGCTAGGATTGCCGCACCGTCAGCACCACCAAGCTCATGCAGATTCGGCATAGTGATACCTAAAGCGGCTGGTGGAGTATTCATCGCAAAATAGAGGCCAGGTTCAATAATTGAAGCTGCAACTAGCGCCATGATCGCGACAAACGATTCCATTAACATCGCACCATAGCCGATATAGCGAGCATCTTTTTCGTTAGCCAACAACTTAGGCGTTGTCCCTGACGAAATTAAGGCATGGAAACCCGATACGGCACCACAAGCAATCGTAATAAATAAGAATGGGAACAGCGTGCCTTTCCAAACTGGGCCACTGCCATCAACGAACTGAGTGACCGCTGGCATTTTTAGCTCAGGATTTAAAATCACAATCCCAATCGCTAAACCGACAATCACACCGATTTTTAAGAAGGTAGCGAGATAGTCGCGAGGCGCCAGAATCAGCCAAACAGGTAATAATGCAGAGATAAACGCATAACCAACTAAAACATAAGTAATTGTAGTGTCTTTAAAGGTCAGTGCAGGCCCCCAATATGGGTCATGAGCGATAACACCACCGAACCAAATCGACAAGATCAGTAACACAATACCAATGACCGAAACTTCCCCCACTCGTCCGGGTCGGATATAGCGCATATAGATTCCCATAAACAGCGCAATCGGTACTGTTGAACATACCGTAAACACGCCCCATGGACTTTCTGCTAGTGCCTTAACCACGATCAACGCTAATACTGCAAGGATAATGATCATGATGAGGAAACAGCCGAAAAGCGCAATGGTTCCCGGAATAGGGCCAAGCTCTTCTTTAACGATTTCACCTAATGATGCACCATTACGGCGAGAAGAGATAAATAGCACCATAAAGTCCTGTACTGCACCAGCCAGTACCACCCCAGCCAATAACCATAAGGTGCCTGGTAAGTAACCGACTTGTGCTGCTAAGACAGGCCCTACAAGTGGCCCTGCACCTGCGATTGCAGCAAAGTGGTGACCGAATAGAACGTTTCTATTTGTAGGAACATAGTTCAAGCCATCATTATTAATGACCGCGGGTGTCGCTCGCGTTTCATCGAGCTTCATCACTTTTTTCGCGATATACAAACTGTAATAACGATAAGCAATGAGATAAACCGCCACAGAAGCCACAACAATCCACAGCGCACTGATGTGTTCTCCGCGTCTAAGTGCAACCACACCTAGACAAATCGCACCGATAATCCCAAGGATCATCCAAGGAATGTGCTTTAAAATACCATTTTTGTTCATAAAACACCCTTCTGAGGTAAAACGAACTTCTCTTATGTTTTATTGACTTATCAATAACAAATCGATTCAAAGAACCGTTCTTTATCATTACTAAGTCTCTTTTTGGCAGTCGTTATCACCGTGCAATAAGAAAAAATTTGAGCTCTGCCATGGTCTCTATGGTAGAAAATATCTATTGGCGAATGTCTAAAGTCAGTGCGAGCGGTTGCATACAAAATTAAGCGGTCAGTTTTTCACTGCGAATGGTTTTATCGAAATGGCAAAGACGAAAAAAGTGTGATTAACTTAACAATAACAGTTGATTATCAATAAGTTAATCATATTAATGGAAATGGTATAAATGAAATGGTTTGTTAAATAAAACTCGAATAGTCGTAAAATCTCACGATGCAGGATGAGCGGTTATCCTATTTCCTTGCAGATCAATCCATACCCAATGGCCACCAACCCACCAGCTATGCTCACCATCCGTTTCCCGTTGGCAACCTATTCCTACATGTGCTTTCCCATTCTCAAAAGGGTAGGCGCAATCATAGTTTGCTTCAATCACGACCTTGCCTGTTTTTGCCTCAGCAAAACCAATTTTGTCACCTTGGCGGATACGATAAAGCCCATTTTTAGGCTCATCAGGCCAATTATCAAAATAATAAGGTCGATAGGCTTCATTGCCCTGTTGGTCGACCACAACTATTCCTTGATTAGGGAGATTTTTTAAACAAAAGCGATATGCAGAGTCGGCTTCAAAGCAATTTAATGTTTTTTCTGGTGCTTCTATCAATTGTGCAAATTGCTCATGTAGTGAATCAGCAAATAACATGCTCGGTAATACGCATAACAGCCCAATCAAACCTTGCTTCATCTTCGACTTCCTCACCCCAATCAGTTGTATTAATGCAATATAGCGGATGCCACTAATATTCAAACTAAGAATACAGCGAAAATCAGCAAATACTCTAATAAAAAACAATCAGTTAATTAGCTCATTTACTTATTAATAATAAGAAAACCCCAAAAAACCTTAATAAATTAGATTTTTTTATCCTTTAAAAACAACAAAATACTAAAACACCGAGAAAAAAACACACAACTTTCATTTTGATACTCTTCACATAAACAACACATTATTCACACCTTAATAAGATAAAGAGTTATTGTTAATAACATGAAAATAAATTGTTATAGCAACGCTACTTTGATCAGGGGAATAACTGTATGAATAATGAAAACTATGATTACATCATTGTAGGAGCAGGTTCGGCTGGCTGCGTGCTTGCCGCACGGCTTATTAAAGAAACCCAGTCACGCGTTCTTTTGATTGAAGCCGGAGGAAGTGATAATCATCTGTATATTCGTATGCCAGCTGGGGTAGCTAAAATTATTGCCCAAAAAAGCTGGCCCTACGAAACGGAACCTGAACCACATGCAAATAATCGCAAGATGCAGATAGCACAAGGTAAAGTTCTCGGAGGCAGCAGTTCTGTGAATGGCATGATTTATATTCGAGGCCAAAAACAGGATTACGATAATTGGGCGCAAATCTATGGCTGTGATGGCTGGAGCTACCAAGATGTCCTACCTTGGTTTAAGAAAGCCGAACAAAATGAAAGTTTATCTGATAGCTATCATGGTACCGCAGGGCTGCTTCCTGTCAGTGAAAACCGTTATCGGCACCCTCTTTCTATGGCTTTTATCCGAGCCGCACAAGAGCAAGGGCTTCCTTATGTTAATGACCTTAATGGTGAAAGCCAACAAGGAGTCAGTTTTTATCAAACAACAACGAAAAATGGCGAAAGAGCAAGCACATCAAAAACTTATCTTAAGAGTGTCGCACAAAGCGATAAACTTACAGTAAAGCTTAATAAACAAGTTAACCGTATTATTATCCGTGATGGTGTCGCTGTTGGGGTAAGCTATCAGGATAAAAATGGTGGTGAAGCCGATGTTTTCGCCCAAAAAGAGGTGATCATTTGTGCCGGCGCGATGGGCTCCGCGAAATTACTCATGCTCTCAGGTATCGGTCCTAAAGATCACCTCTCATCATTAGGGATTGAAACGGTCGCTGACCTTCCTGTCGGTAAAAACTTCCATGATCATCTTCATATGTCCATTAATGTCACAACCAAAGATCCTATTAGCCTCTTTGGCGCTGACAAAGGTATCCATGCTATAAAACATGGCTTTCAGTGGTTAGCTTTTCGTAGTGGATTATTAGCATCAAACGTACTTGAAGGTGCTGCATTTATTGATAGCTGTGGTCAAGGTCGCCCCGACGTACAAATTCACTTTTTACCCATACTTGATAGCTGGGATGATGTTCCCGGCGAGCCACTGCCCGCGACACATGGTTTCACATTAAAAGTGGGCTATTTACAACCTAAGTCGCGCGGTGAATTACTCTTGCGTAGCAAAGATCCACAAGCGCCACTAAAAATTCATGCCAACTATTTAGCCGCACCGGAAGATATGGAAGGCTGCAAACGTGCTGTCAAATTTGGGTTAAAAGTACTTGGGTCGGAGGCACTACAAGCGGTTAGTAAAGAGACATTAATGCCGCCAGCACAGGTTCAACATGATGAGGCAGCATTAGAGGAGTTTGTACGTAACTTTTGTAAAACCGTCTACCACCCTGTCGGCAGTTGTCGTATGGGAAAAGACACAGCAACTTCCGTGACCGATTTACGCTTACGTGTGCATGGCATTAAGCAACTTCGTGTCATTGATTGCTCTGTGATGCCAGAAATCCCAAGTGGTAACACCAACGCTCCAACAATCATGATTGCCGAGCGTGGCGCGGCAATGGTGATACAGGATAACCATTAACGCCAATGATCGCCCACTCACCCTAAGTGGGCGATAATAATGCCATTACCCATTCACGGTTATGGTTGCCGCTGCCTTCTTCGCCTTATTTAACGCATGATCGATAGAATCCGCAATCGCCAAGGCAACACCTAAGCGGCGAGTTCCAGCAATTTCAGGTTTACCAAATAAGCGTAATTGAATATCCGAATCTAACGCTTGCCCTACCCCCGAAAAAACAACATCACGACTAGACAATTCAGGAAGGATCACCGCCGATGCACTTGGCCCATATTGACGGATTGCCCCGATAGGTAGCCCCAAGAAAGCACGCACATGAAGGGCAAATTCAGATAAGTTTTGTGAAATTAAGGTCACCATACCTGTATCATGAGGCCGAGGCGAAACTTCATTAAAAATGATCTCATCACCACATACAAATAGTTCCACACCAAATAAGCCATACCCACCTAATGCAGTCACAATTTTGGCAGCGGCCGCTTGTGCATTTTCCAATGCCTTTTCACTCATTTGTTGTGGTTGCCATGATTCTCGATAATCCCCTTTTTCTTGGCGGTGCCCAATAGGCGCACAAAAATGAATACCATCAACGGCATTAATGGTGAGCATCGTGATTTCAAAATCAAAATGGATCATTTTTTCAACGATCACACGCCCCTGACCAGTACGTCCACCTTCTTGCGAGTAGTGCCATGCTGCTTTGAGATCCTGTTCGCCGCGCATAACACTTTGGCCTTTACCCGAAGAGCTCATTACTGGTTTGACTATACAAGGGAAGCCAATCTCTTTAGCTGCGGTCACAAAATCCGCTTCAGCCTCAACAAAACGATAATCTGAGGTCGGTAAGCCTAATTCTTCTGCCGCAAGCCGGCGGATCCCTTCACGATTCATGGTTAAATAAACCGCATTAGCAGAAGGCACCACTTTTTGCCCTTGTTGCTCCAATTCCACTAAGGTCTTGGTCGCAATCGCTTCAATTTCCGGCACGATAAAATCAGGTTTTTCTTTCTCAACAAGTTGGCGAATTGCCTCTCCATCTAGCATGTTAACGGTATAACTACGGTGAGCAACATGCATGGCGGGCGCATGGTCATAACGATCAACCGCAATAACTTCAATGCCCAAACGCTGGCACTCAATCGCCACTTCTTTCCCGAGCTCTCCTGAACCGAGCAGCATCACTTTTGTTGCAGAAGGACAAAGCGCTGTACCTAATTTATTCATGATGGATAACCTTGTATAAAAAAGCTGATTTCATGGACAAGATTATATACGCAATCGTTTGCTTAAACCATAAGAGATCGTATTTCACTTCATTTATCGCAATATTCGCTTAGCATTACTAACGCTTATCACGACCTGTTACATAAGGGACACGTTTGTGATATTCATTGTAGCGCTTATGCAGCAAGGCAATAATACAGCACAGTAATCCTAACCAAATCAATGAGAAACTAACCCCTTTCACCCAATCAAATAGTTCATTAAATAAGAATACAGCTAATAAGAATTGGATCGTTGGTTCAATATATTGGGCAAGCCCTATTACGGTTAATGTTGTGCGTTTTATCGCCGCAGTGAAAAACAGTAATGGAATAATTGTCACCGGAGCCGCAAGCATATACAGCAGCTTGATTTGCCAATCCCCCGCCTCGACAGCACTCGTGCCATTAGCGGATAGCCACCATGTGATCCCAATGGCGACAGGCAATAGCCACATCGCCTCAACAAAAAGGGAAGTGATAACATCAAAACGAATAAATTTGCGGATCAAACCATAGACGGCAAAAGCACTTCCCATCACAAGGGCAAGTAGAGGCAATTCACCATACTGCCAGATTTGGAAACAGACACCGGAAAAAATCAGCAATACCGCCATTTTCTCGGCTAAAACTAGCCGTTCATGTAAAAATACGACCCCAAGTAAAATAGAAAACAGTGGATTAATAAAATAACCTAGGCTGGCAGCAAGTACTTGCCCATGGGTTAATGCATAAGTGAATGCCCCCCATGATATCGCCATAATAGATGAACTAAACAAACATAAAATAATTGAGCGTTTATCTGCCCATACTTGTTGCCAAAGCGTTTTATTTTTAATCAGTAAGCGAATGGCTAATAAAAAGGGGATCGACCAAATTACACGTTGGGCAAGTAGCTCTAAAGGTTCAGCGCCGGGCAACAAACGGTAAAAAAGCGGTGTGATCCCCCATAAAATACAAGAAAAGATAGCCAATGCTACCCCTGATCTCAGTAACATAATTAACCCAAAATTGATGTTTTCTTAAATAAAATTTCACTATAAATATCATACACTTTTATTTATCAATTTGAATTAATTAACATCACTATTCGCATCCGTAAAGCCCTTCTCAAAGTTCGCGAATATGTAATGGTGGTTGCTGGTGAATAAATGCCGTTAGCTCTTGCTGGGATGGCGCTGCACTGATTGCCCCTTTACGTGTTGTCGCTAATGCACCACAAGCTGTTGCTTGTGTAATGACTTTCATTAAATCGCCATCATTATCACTCACTCCAAATTGGGCGATGGCCGCAAGCAATCCAGCCATAAAAGCATCACCAGCCCCCGTCGTATCAACACTTTCGACACGATATGCGCTAATGCCGATTTGATGAGTATGGGTTAATACCAAGCAGCCCTTCGCTCCCTGAGTGACAACTTTCAAACGGGCAGGATAACTCTTGAGTTTCTCTATTGCCCTATCCAATGTCACCTCCTCGACAAGCCACAATAACTCATCTTCCGAGAGTTTCAGTATGTCTGCCTGATAAGCAAATTCATCGACCTTGGTATGCATTTCAATAGGATCCGACCACATTTGAGGTCGAATATTAATATCAAAACTGAGTAATCCCCCTGCTTGCTGAATTTTATCAATTGCTTCATTTAATGATGCGCGGCAAACTGGATGAACAAGCGCTAACGAACAAAAATGCAGTATATCTTTTTCAAAACGCGGTAAATTTTTGTTACTGAGAAATTGATCTGCCGAAGGTGAAACTAAAAAGGAAAACTCACGTTCACCGTTTTCATGTAAAGACACTAACACCGTACTCGTGCGATACCGCTCATCAAATTCCATCGTGCTAGTATCAACACCGATATCAAATAACGTCTTTTGCATAAAATGACCAAAAGCATCTTCGCCTACGCGCCCAATAAAACCACTTGGTATCCCTAATTTTGCAACACCAGCAGCGACATTCACAGGAGCCCCACCAGCACAGGCTTCATATTGCATACTGTGCAGAGGAATTAAATCAACGACCGCATCACCTAAAGACCAAACTTTCATATTCACCCCATTCGAAGATTGAATGACTCGACATACAATTCTTACATTAACACAAATTAGTACTGGAAAACCCAGATTGTTAACGTTAACATTTAAAGCTTAGAGTATAAATAAAAGACAATATTAACGCACGTGTTATATCGCCTCATCCTATTTATGGATCAATGTGCATTACCTAATCTTTTTAACAATAAGCATTGATAAACAATCGGTACACATAAAGGAGCTATGATGAAACAACGTATTGAACAAGCATCGATAGCGCTTGAAACAGCGAGACAATCTCTAAACAAGCAATTTTATCCTGAATATCATCTTGCCTCTTATGCGGGTTGGTTAAATGATCCAAATGGGCTTGTTTATCATAATGGTCTATACCATGCTTTTTACCAACATCATCCCTACAGTTCAGATTGGGGACCAATGCATTGGGGGCATGCTACGAGTCAAGATATGCTCCACTGGTCACATCAACCTATCGCCCTCGCACCGGGTAATGACTATGATCGCGACGGTTGTTTTTCAGGCTCTGCGGTCAGTCATCATGGAAAACTATACTTATTTTACACCGGTCATATTTGGTTATCCGATGAAGGGGATGACAGCGAGATCTATCAAGCGCAGTGCCTTGCAGTGAGTGAAGATGGCATACATTTTGAGAAAAAAGGTGTCCTTATTCCTCCACCTGAAGGTTATATGCACTTCCGTGACCCAAAAGTTTGGTATCAAGATTCCCGTTGGTGGATGGTCGTTGGTGCAAGAGACCATTTAAATCAGGGGCAAATTCTCCTCTTTAGCACAGAGGATCTACTTAATTGGCCTAGTGAATACCAAGTTTTGGCTAAAACAGAAGATAAAAATGTTTATATGTGGGAATGCCCTGATTTTTTCCCTTTAGGCGAACAGTTTGTCACATTATTTTCCCCTCAAGGCAAAAAACCATCGGGTCATCAGTATCGAAACCGTTTCCAAAATGGCTATCTTGTGGGTCATTGGTCACCGCAACAGCCTTATGAAATAACTCACTATTTTACCGAAATCGATTTTGGTCATGACTTTTATGCGCCGCAAACTTTCTTATCTAAAGATGGACGGCGTATAGCGATTGCTTGGATGGATATGTGGGAAAGCCATATGCCATCAAAACCTCACGGTTGGTCAGGCTGCTTTACCATCCCAAGAGAGCTAACCTTGAACAACCAAGGTAAAATACAGGTAAACCCAATTAAAGAGCTGACATCGTTACGGCAAGAAGCTATTGAGATCACACCTTGTGTGTTAGAAAAAAATAGTGTGATTAAAATGTATGATGATGCCAAAACCTGTGAAATTGAATTAATTTGGGATTTACAGAATAGCCCGGCTGAAAAATTCGGTTTTTGGATTGGTAATGGTGCTCAATTCTTCATTGATGGGCAGACACAAACCTTAATGCTCACCCGCCACTATCCAGAATATGTTATTAGTGATTACCGCTGTGCGCCGTTACCACAAACCCAGTATCTCAAAATACGTGCTTTTATTGATAAATCTAGCATTGAAGTTTTTATCAATGAGGGGGAAATGTGTTTTACCAGCCGAATTTATCCGCAAGAAGGGGAGCGAGCTTTAACTTTATTTGCCATAAACCAGAAAGCCAAATTAATAAAGGCGACATTATGGCCACTGCATAAAGCGGTCGAATAACCACTTTTTAAGGATCGCGAATAAACCGTGATCCTTTCATTAAATTGATGAGCGCTCCAGAAGGTCACAAGAAACATACTGTGTACCTTCAATTTTTCGTTGTTCAATAATATGTAATGCGGCCTCCTGCCCTAACTGATAGTGAGGCAGCACAACCGTACTCAATGGTGGATAAAACAGCTCCCCAACCGCAATCATATTGTCATACCCCAATACGGCAACATCTTTAGGTATACGCAGCCCTTTGCTCAGCAAAACCTGATACGCTAAAAAAGCGATACGATCATTACCACATACCACAACATCAAAATCAGGTTTACCACTTTCACAATGCCTATTAATAAGGTCGATCACATCCAGATAATGTTCATCACCAAGCGCTAAGTGATATTGTTTTAATGCCTCTTGTGGTAACCCAGCCGACTTCCATGAAGATTCAACCGCTTCTCTACGGGTCTGTCCTGCTAATGTTTCTTTTGGAATATACAAACACAAAGGGCGTCGATAACCTTTTTCAATCAATTTGCACATTGCATGATACTGCCCGTGGTAATCATCAGGGATATAGGCAGGAAAATTCTGCTGTGGGTCAATACAGTTTGCCAATACAAGAGGATAAGTATGTAGCCCTTCTGGTATCGATACTTCTCTTAGCCCCATTGTTGTGTAAATGATACCATCCGGCCGCTGCGACAATAATTGTCGTACAGCACGCTCATTATCATCATTTGATGTGATATTGACCACAAAACTACTCCAACCAAACTGCCTTGCGGTCTGTTCTATTGAAAGAATAATTTCAACTGAGTAAGGTGTTGTAGCCGTATCAAGCGCAAGTACACCAACCGTGGATATTTTCGACCCCTTCCCACGAATTTTTCGAGCGGAAAAATCAGGAACATAGTTAAGTGTTTGAATGGCTTGCTGCACCTGTTTTAGGGTATCAGGTTTCAGAAGCTCAGGGTTATTGATGGCTCTTGAGACTGTCATCAATGAAACATTAGCAAGTCGAGCCACATCTTTTAAAGAAGCCATTACGTGTTTTCACTCAGCCATATAATAACGAATGAAAATTCTAACATGATAAGGATAAAAATCACCTACAGGAGTGATTAAATATATTTGTGATTATTACAAATGAAACTATACTAAATCTAGTATTAGAGCTTTTTATGACTACTATTTTACGATATTATCATTCCATTACATAAAAAAATTTTATAACATATCTAAAATATATAGTGAGATAAACAAAGTATACGTGTTTCTACTTACCATATAGTAAGATATTTATTATTTTTTACTTAATGACACAAACGTTAACCATTAACCCTACTTTTATATTAAATTTACCTAGTCGCGAAATATAATATAAATTAAGGTCGTTAAAGGTCCGTAAATACATTAATAATAAATCTAAAAAATTAGCAAGAAAATATTACCATTAGCTTACGTAGCAATCTGGCTCAACGTATTTTTCAAATTTTATATGAATATCAAATCAGTGTAACAGGAGTATGGTGATGAATAACACCATTCACGTAATCATAGAAAATGATAATGTCATTAAGAATAAACTGAAACTAATGATGGAATCTTTTGGTTTCAATTTTAAGTTCTATAATGACGAAGATTTATTTACAAGTAATTATACGTACCCTCAAGAAGAAGGAGCAAAAGAGTGTGTATTAATATTCCTAAACAGTGAAAATAATCATATTGGCAGATTGAATAATATCAATGGTTCATTAGGTATCATCCCTTTTATTATCCTATCAGAAAAGCCATCTGTAGAGCTTTGCCGTGAAAGTTTCAAATCCGGCGCATTTGATTTCTTTTCATTTCCATTTAAAGATTCGGATATCGCGCATGCTGTCAGCCATGCTATGGAATTGTTTGCTAATGAGCATTCTGAGCTCAAGAAATACAATAAATTAGCAGATAAATTTGATCGTCTTTCCAATCGAGAAAAAGAGATCATGGATATGATCCTAGAAGGTAACACGAGTAAGGAAACTGCTGAAAAATTAGCACTTTCGCCAAGAACGGTTGAAGTTCATCGCTCAAATATTTATACAAAACTCGGCATAAAATCGTTACCGCAATTAATACAAGAGTATGAATATATAAATACTTACTCTAGAAATTTATGACATCATTGATTATCAATGCACATTGTCGATAATATTAATTTAGCTATTTAGCTTTAATTAATTAAAAAATTTAACCATTAATATATTTTTATTTTGAATATTAAGGTTTTTACAGTTTTAATTGCTATAGGCCATTTTCATGGCTAGATTAGTTAATGTTCTGGGCTGCCACATGTAAACTTGCAATGTGTCAGCCTCCTTCGCCGATATCGTTAATGTTACTTAAGTGAATTATTATTTTCACCGTGAAATAATTTCGCATATTAGTTTTAAGTTATTTCACTTATCGCCCTCTTTCATATAAATAACCGCTTAGGTGCACTCAACTTTTCTTTTAAATTTAAGTTACTCCCCGTTAAATCCTATTCTCTAAAAATGCTCTTAATCTAAAAAAAACGGTTCAAAACTGACATCCAAGTATCAATGATTAGTCAATAATAATGCCGTTACTTCATTTTTCTTTAATTTTTGTATCAGTAAGCTGACACCATGAAAATTTCAGGAAAAGGGAGCAAACGTTTTTAAGTCTCGATCCTTGCCACACAGCAAACATCCACGAGCATTGGCTGGTTTATTTGCGCTTCCGCTAATATTTTGCACTTTTATTGCTCAATAACAGCCGAGGCGCTCTCTTTTTGCCGTAAAATTCCCTATTATCAAACGATACGATTGAACGCCACACTTTGGTAAAGGAGAAGGATATGATTGGTCTCATTATTGTTTCTCATAGTAAATTGCTCGCTGATGGGTTGCATCAACTTGCAGCGCAAATGCAAAACAAACAAAAGTGTCACATCATCACCGCGGCAGGTGTTGATGATGAAACTCACCCTATCGGCACAGATGCGGTGAAAGTGATGGAGGCAATCGAAAGTTTATCCGATGCCGAGCATATCATTTTATTAATGGACTTAGGCAGTGCACTACTCAGTGCAGAAACGGCACTTGATCTCATCGATCCAGATTTGGCAGAAAAGGTTCATTTATGTAGCGCCCCTTTAGTGGAAGGCGCCATAGCGATTACGGCCGCCGCATCGGGTGGAGCTTCAATTGATGAAATATTAAATGAAGCTCAACAAGCTTTACAGGCAAAACAGCAACAGCTAAATGACACCGTCACTACCACTGAGAATGAAAAAGACAAGCATACTCATTTTTCAGAGCAGGCATTAACAACCCAATGGGTGGTCAAAAATCCTTCGGGCCTACATATCCGCCCGGCGGCAAAATTAGCGACGTTGCTTTCTGGTTTTACAGCCACATTAGAATTACGTCATGGTGAAAAACGCGCGGATGCGAAAAGCATGAACCAAATTGCGTTATTACAGGTGCGTCAAGGTGACAAAATTACATTGGTTGCAGAAGGAGTAGATAGCCAAAATGCCATCGATGCTTTTAATCAGCTTGCCCAACACAATTTTGGAGATAACATCGCAACAACGGACAGCAAAACCTTTGTAGGGAAAACGGCCTATGTACCAACCGTAGCAGGGTTAGCTCATCACCACGCTCCAAACACTGAACTTTGCATTTCGTCTTATCAAACAAGTGAAAACGAAACCCGTAGGGCCACCAAAGCAATTGAACAGTTAAAAACGCACTTAGATTCTCTCGCTAATACACTGAACGAACAATATGGTGAAGAGATTGCCAATATTTTTCGAGGACATCGCTTATTATTAGAAGATGATGAACTTGTAGAATCAATCACACAAAGCATCGAAAATGAATGCAATACTGCCTATGACGCGATTTCCAACATATTCAACAATATGTCAAAACAGTATCAGCAACTAGACGATGAGTATTTACAAGCTCGATTTATTGATATTGAAGACTTAAAAAATCAGTTACTTATGTCAATATCATCTGTCGCACAGCCATCATGTGCTTTCACCGAGCCTACGATTATTTTAAGTGGTAACTTAGGCCCCTCTGAACTACTTCGCTACAGAAATACAAACGTAGTGGGTGTTGCTCTGGCAAATGGTTCCCCTTATTCCCATACCTGTATTATTGCGGCAAAAATGGGGCTACCGATATTAACGGATCTTGGCGACAACATTCACCAAATAGCTGAACAAACAAAATTACAATTATCTATTGAGACTCGCTCATTAATAGTGGCGTCATAAATGGTGAAACGGTGAGCTTCAACTACCACCACTGACAATTTCTGATAGATTCAACATAGGCCGCCGTAAAAATATACGGCGGTTTGTGTAACGACTCGAAAGGCTTTTATATCTCTTGATGATAACCATCAATTACAACCATTTTTTGCTCATTGTTTTTCATGCATAATGAGGCCGCTTTGAGTTAGTTACTTATATTCCTTAATATTAATGTCGTATTGCTTTAGTTTTCGCCAAAGCGTTGTTCTCCCCATATTCAAGACTTGATGCATCTCTTGGACCTTTCCACCACAAAGCCTTGCCGCTTCGATAATTGCCGCTTTTTCGACTTCCTGAATACTCAGCTCTCGGCGCTCTGTAGGTTGATGTTTTTCAAAAACCAACTCTTGCAAACATAAGTGACGCTTTATTTTCTCACTGATTTCACGACCAACAGCGTTTGCTAAGGCAAGTAGAATAGTGCTGTCAACCGTTTGAGAAGCAAACGCAACGATGGCAACTAATGCTCTATTTTCACAATAAATAGGGGCGAGATAATAAAAGGTTCCCTGTAACTTAACAGGATGAGTAAATAAGCTAAATAACGCTTCCTGAGTTGTACAATTTGATAATACGTTGGTAATAGCCAATGGTGCTGTCAGCATCTCACTTAACCACAACGTTTTTCCATTAGGCTCAATGAGTGAAGCATCGATAGTCATATCATTGATAGGAGCCAATCCGTTTTCGATAGCAAGACTGGCAAAATGAATTAACAACTCTGAAGAAATCGCCTTTGCCACTTCTTTTGATCTGGGAGAAATTACTGGAGATGATAAATCAATAGACATAGCCATCCTTATACATCCGTAAGTCATTCTCAAATTATGTCAATTTTTCATGAAATTTTAATATCACAAATCAAATAATACATGAATAGTTTTTTATCCTTTGATCTAGGACAATAACATTGATTATATCGAAATTAGATACTAATAATGCGGCTAAAAAAAGCCTGCTCGTTCAATTATTGAGCAGGCTTTTGTCTATTATCTTTTCACTTGGTGGTTATTCAGAGACAATTGAACCCCAGAGATCATACTCATCAGCATGCTCAATCAGCACATTAACAATGTCACCTGGCTTCACGTCAAATTCACCATTTAAATAAACCATACCATCAATTTCTGGGGCATCCGCCATACTACGACCAATTGCACCTTCATCATCGACTTCATCAATGATAACAGGCAATTTGCGCCCAATTTTTTCTTGCAACCTTTCTGTTGAAATTTGTTGTTGCAACTGCATAAAACGATGATAGCGCTCCTCTTTAACTTCTTCAGGAACCTGATCGGCTAGTTCGTTCGCTTTCGCGCCTTCAACTGGACTATATTTAAAGCAGCCAACGCGATCAAGGCGCGCTTCTTGTAAGAAGTCGAGTAACATTTGGAAATCTTCTTCCGTTTCCCCTGGGAAGCCCACAATAAAAGTAGAGCGTAAAGTTAATTCAGGGCAAATTTCACGCCAGCGTTTAATACGCTCAAGTGTTCTTTCGACCGCACCTGGGCGTTTCATGAGTTTTAAAATTTTTGGGCTAGCATGCTGCAATGGAATATCCAAATAAGGAAGAACTTTCCCTTCCGCCATCAATGGGATTACCTCATCAACATGTGGATATGGGTAGACATAATGTAAGCGAACCCACACACCAAGTGACGCTAATTGCTCACATAAGCCAACCATACTGGTTTTAACGGGTTTACCTTCCCAAAAGCCTGTACGATGTTTGACATCAACACCATAAGCGGAAGTATCTTGTGAGATCACCAGTAGCTCTTTAACACCTGATTCAACTAAGCGTTTTGCTTCATTTAGTACATCCCCAATGGCGCGACTATCTAAGTCACCACGCATGGATGGAATAATGCAGAATGTACAACGGTGATTACAACCTTCCGATATCTTCAAATAGGCATAATGTTTTGGCGTTAATTTAACACCTTGCTCAGGAACTAAGCTCAAAAAAGGATCATGTTCTGGTTTTGGCACATAATGATGAACATGATTGAGTACTTGCTCATAACTATGAGGGCCTGTAATTTCGAGTACTTTTGGGTGTACTTCGCGGATTTGGTTTTCTTTAGCCCCAAGACACCCTGTCACAATCACTTTGCCATTTTCATTTAATGCTTCACCAATCGCTTCAAGAGACTCTTGAACGGCACTATCAATAAAGCCACAAGTATTCACAATGACCAAATCAGCATCATCATAACTTGGTACAACTTGATAGCCATCTGTGCGTAGTTCAGTCAAGATACGTTCTGAATCGACAAGATTTTTTGGGCAGCCAAGTGAAACAAAACCAATTTTTGGCACCGGATTAGTATTTTGCGACATAACTCACTTCTTTTATTGTTTTAAAAAATGGGCTGGATTTTACCTGAAGTATAATAAAAATTGTACAAATTTTTAGCTATGAACATTGATTAGATTAAGCCATTTACCTCTTAAGGATTTTACCGCTATAAAATAGACATTATTAATACATCGTTATTTATTAGCTATCAAATTTGACTTATATTACCCTCTTCGATTCCATTAAAAAGGGTTGATGCTAAATACTGTTCGTTAAAATATGAAGAAAAATAAGAGCAAGAATAAGAAAAGCAACAGACGTAGAAATAACCATAGCTACAACAGCAATACTTTCAGTATAGATAGCATGAGTAACGACAATAGTATCAGTAACAACAATAACCCTTATGTTATCTTCGAAACGATAATTTACCCATTACCAAATGAACTAAAACGCCCTATAGAACCCGTAATTGGCCATGGTAATCAAGCAGTTATTTATTTTTTATGGCTATTTTTTGCATTGCTATATGCATTTACTTCTCTCATTTTATGGGAAGTTATCTTGGGAAAGTTACTTTTTATTACTATTGAGGCCATACTATTAGTTTCATTTTATGCTCTACTAAAACGATTAAGTAAAACTGTTGGTTACTTTTCTGTAGATAACGACGGATTTCGTATTATTAATACCCTATATCCAAACGGGAACATTGAAATACTCTGGGAAACTATTTGCACTGAGTATATTGTGCATATTAAAACAGGCGGTAGAAATCGGCCTGACTATCTTGTTTTTCAATATAAAAATGCCTCAAATGAGCGTAAAGAATATAAATTACCCATCGAAAACTGGCTTAACTATTCACTTTTCTCTCCAATAGAAAAAAGGAAGTGGATGCTCAAGGCGGTCCTTAAAGGACTTGCGAGAACTCCTGATATAAAAATCAATCAAAGTGTATTTACTAAACTCGATGTAAACCCAAAAACCTTTGAATTTGCACCATCAAAGAGAAGGGTAGAAAATATAGAGGCCATTATTATCTCAATCATAGTTTTAGGTCTTTCCTTTATATTATGGACATTTTTGTCCATAAACCTACCATTTTCATGGGCTTTAGGTTTGTTATTAGCTTCAGTTATCCCGATATTTATTGGATTGACTTTATTTATGAGTTGGCTTTATCCAGAAACTGTAAACAATATTAGCTATACCAATACAGATACCGATAACGTTAATAAATAATCACCTTAGCTGTCGCACTTTCCTCATTTGGTCTACCTAATGAAACGAATATAAACCACAAAGCCGAAAGCTATTCCCTATCAACTCTCGGCTTAAAAAACACTAACGATTTATTGAACGAGCAATACGTGAATAAGTATGCCGAACACCTCGGATCACAATACCATAATTTAAAATATTCTCTGGTAATGCAATACCGTTATAGCCCGAATCGCCGATATGATGCAGATCTGTTCCTGCCATTTTGCACATCAGCGCAATTTGGCGAATGGTTTGTATATCCGCCCCTTCTTGCGATGTCCCAATTGCCGTCATCGTTAATACCCCTTGTGAATGACAATAAGCCACCATTTTTTGCACAAATTCGGCTGAGATCCCCGGCACCGTTCCAGGGGCTGGTAATAAAATCACATCTGCACCGCTATCAATAAAACTACGAATATCCGTCTCGGTAATTAACTGCTCAGCAGATTCATTTAACACCCCCGCAGCATGCATTTTGCCCGTGACCAAGATAATATTTTCACCCACAGCCGCTTTAAGCTCTTTTAGGCTTAAATTAATTTCATGATTGGTGACGCCATTACCTGGATTTCCCGTTAATACAATAATATCCACTCCCATCTCTTTTAATTTGATGGCATTTTTTACCGTAGCTAATCGCCCTTCAGATATTTTCCACTGCGCATCTTGATGAGGATTATTAAAACCTGCGGGAACAGGCTCTAGATTCACGCCGATAGCTCGGCCAGTAAGGCGTTTTAACGTGCGGATGATCTCTGTTTGAGGTGTATTATCAGGAAGCCCTTGAACAACGGGATTATCCACATCAAAAATGTTTAATAGTAAAATGTCAGCACCTTGACTCGCTGCAAGTTCAGCATTTGTCACATTCATTAAAACAGGTTGAATAGTGCCAATAGTCTCAGAAACCACTAGGCGCCCTTCACTTCCTTTAATCGCTTCTAATAATGCCTTTTTATTCATATGCAGTATTTCAGAAGCCGTACAATCAAGATAACGTTTTTGCATACTTTACACCTTTATATATTCGTGGGGTGATAATAAACAAACTCTGTTCAATTCATCATGCCATAAAATCAATAAGCTGATTATATTCGATATAACAAGATATTTTTTAAAGAATAATAACTTTCTTACTGTAATTATTTTTTTAAAACTTTTCATGTATTTGGCGTTAAATGAAATTTTCAGCTTAAACTTTAACTTGAACAGCAGTAATAATAATGATTATCATTGCGCTTCCTATAATAAAATAATGGTAAGGACAAAATGATGAAACTCGCTTATCAAGCTGCTGTTTCGGGTTTAGCTCTATTCTCTGTGGCTGCTTTTGCTCAAGAATACCCTTTAGGCCAGCCCGTCATTAAAAATGGAATGGAAATCCAAGGTGTTTATCTACAGCCTATCACAATGGATACCGAAGAAGGACAACATGCAATGTCCCACCTTCCGGCCGATAAAGCAGATATCCATTTAGAAGCAGATATTCATGCGGTTGAAGATAACCCGAATGGTTTTGCTGAAGGTGATTGGATCCCATATCTCAGCATCGAATACACAGTAACTAAACTTGGTGACAAACCCCAAACCCAAACGGGTACTTTCATGCCAATGGTCGCAAGTGATGGGCCTCACTATGGCGAAAACATCAAGTTAGATGGTAATGGTAAATACAAGGTAACCTACAAAATTTATCCACCATCCTACAACAAACAAGTTGCCTTTGGTCGTCATATCGATAAAGAAACAGGCGTTGCTCCTTGGTTCAAACCTTTCGAAGTTTCATGGGAGTTTGACTATGCGGGCGTCGGCCGTAAAGGCAGCTACTAACCTACGAATCAATACTCTAAATCATTCGGGATGCAGCTAAGTGAAATGAATGTATCACAAGGATCATACAAACCTTTATGAACTGTGCGCATCAGCATCACTAATATCGCTGTTATTTAAACTTGAATATCGCGAGTGTATAGGGTTTAAGGGCTAGCCGCTGCTTAATTGCTGCGAATAGCCCTTTTACTTTTATTAAAGGTCACTTTTGTTGAGCTAAATGAAGATGAGAACACTACTAAGCCTTACTCTGCTTCTTTTTTCAGTGCTAATACCGAATACGGTTTTCGCAGCAGAAAAATTTACCGTCGAACTCGAAATGAAAAATGGTGACTTGATCCCACGAGTTCTCGAGGTTCCTGCCAAAACTATTATTCGGATCAAAATCACCAATACAGGCACTGAACCTGCAGAGTTTGAAAGCACCCAATTACGCAAAGAAAAAGTGCTCGCTCCGGGGGCTAGCTCTGTTGTCGTCATTGCACCTCTAAAACCAGGAAGTTACACCTTTTTTGATGATTTTCACCTGTCTCACCCAAAAGGTGAGATCATAGCGAAGTAGTAGGATAATTTATGGGGCAAGTTCTGTTTGTTGTATGGCGTGAAAGCTTTGAAGCGCTACTCGTTATCGGCATTATCTATGCGTGGATCAAACACCACCCAGATGCACGAAATGGAATGCGTTTTTTATGGACTGGGGTTGCCCTCGGTCTTCTCATTTCCATTTTGTTAGCATTACTCATTTATGGCGTATTTAATATTCTTGATGATACAGGGCAATCCCTGTTTATGATCTTTATGGAATTCCTTGCGTGTATATTAATCGTCCAAATGGTCTATTGGATGAATAAGCATGGTCGTTCCTTAAAATCCGAAATTGAATCCGGTATTAGCCGAAATGCAGAGCGCCATAATTGGTGGGGAGCAGCACTCATCATCGCTATTGCTATCGCTCGAGAAGGTAGTGAGATCGTTGTTTTCCTATCTAGCTTTATCATGTCATTAAATGCAGAAAATGCTTCAGGATTTGCTTTAGAAGTCGCAGGTGGCGTATTAATTGCAGGCCTAACATTATATGCCTTCTTGCTTACTAACCGTTTTATTTCATGGAAGCTGTTCTTTAAAATCACCGGCGTGGTCTTACTCTTTCTTGCTTTATCGCTACTACTCAAAGGGGTTGAAGAGAGCGCAAACTTATTAATTGAATATGATTATGCTATTCCTGAGTTTTTAATTTACCCAGCATGGGATACGACAGCACTATTAGATGATTCAAATATTGTAGGTAATTTTATCTCTTCGTTCTTCGCTTACCGCTCACAGCCAATTTGGCTAAGTGTAATTACATTTGTCATTTATTGGATAGTCGTTATCGCGCTGTTTTCTCGGAGTAAAAAACATGCGTAATGCTAAAACACTAAAGTCTATGTTTCTATGCGGTATGGTTTTAGTCATAGCAATACCCACTACTGTATCAGCAAAAGCATTAAGATCCCCTGTACAAACAGGGGATGACATAATTATCGCTAAAGGTGATATTCCCACCCCTGAGAAATATCATTCCGCCATTACAAATTATTTAAGTTATACAACGGAACAATTAGGCAAAATGGTTTCTCAACTGGAAACCTTGAACAAAAGTTTAAAAAAAGGCGACCTCAAAACCGCTGAACAAGCCTATATTCAGGCACATCAATATTACGAATCTGTTCGCCCAATTATTATATTGTTTGGTAATACTGACAGAACCATTAATGCTAGGGCTGACTACTTTCTTGATAAAGAAAAAGATTACCGTTTCACTGGTTTCCATCTTATTGAATATCAATTATTTGACCGTAAAGACAGTAAAGCGGCACTCGCTGCAACCGATGAGCTACTGCTAAAAGCCCGGGATCTTCAAAAACGCATAGCGACTGAACGTGTTGAGATACCTAAATTAGTGCAAGCGTCAGCCGATTTTATTGAGATGATCCTTGAAACTAAATTGGCTGGCAAAGAGAATATCTATAGCCAATCTGATTTGAGCGATATAGCAGCAAACCTGCAAGGCTCACAACACGTTATTAAAGTGCTGACCCCTTTTATCGCTCCCAACGTGCTCCAACGTATCCAAAATAATTATCAAAAGGCCAATGAGATCATGAAGCCTTATCAATTGCCCTCGGGGATTTACCAGCCTTATAACCAGTTGAGCAAAAAAGACATGATGGCACTTTATTCCGTATTAACGCAGCAAGCTGAAGACCTCGCACAGCTCAGATATCAGCTCAGTGTTGATGTATATTATAAATATTGAGGTAACAAGCCATGAAGGCTAAATTACAAAACGATTCTACAACTGTCAGCTTATCTCGGCGCAATGCATTAAAAACATTAGCTGTTGGTAGTTTTATTGCAGCGGCTCCTACATTTGCGGCTAACACGCGCCAAAATGCCTGTTTGTCGTCCTATGATAAGACGATCCCTTTTGAAGGCTTACACCAAGCGGGTGTTTTAACGCCTGAACAGAAAAATGCCTCATTTGTTGCATTTAATGTCACCGTTGAATCACTCGATAAACTACAGAAGCTATTCGAAATACTGACAAAAAGAATTGCGTATCTAACGCAGGTACAAACAGCACCTAAAACTCCTAATGACCGTATGCCGCCGGCTGAATCAGGGATTTTAGGAACTCACATTCAGCCAGATGCTTTAACTGTCACGGTTTCTCTGGGTCAGAGCTTATTTGATACACGATTTGGGTTAGATAAAATCAAACCTCGCTATCTTGTTGAAATGACCAGTTTTCCAAATGATAGGCTAGAGCAAAAGTGGTGTGGCGGTGATATCACATTACAAATTTGTGCGAATAGTCAAGAAAGCGTCATTTATGCGTTACGCGATATTTTAAGGCATACATCCCCTTTTATGTTCCCACTGTGGAAAATAGATGGTTTCTTACCTTCTCGTGATATTGACAGCCAATCAACGCCAATCAATTTATTTGGGTTTAAAGATGGCACAGGCAATGCCCCTGCCAATGATAACCAATTAATGAATGAACTTATTTGGGTTACCGAAGGAGGAAAAGAGCCTAGTTGGTGTACTGGCGGCACCTATCAAGCAGTACGACTCATCCGTTTTAATCTTGAATTTTGGGATAGAACCCCGCTTGAAGACCAAGAAAATGATTTCGGTCGCCATAAAGATACAGGGGCACCTATCGGTATGAAGCAAGAACATGATGACCCTCAATTTGACAAAGATCCTCATGGGGACCGCGTATTATTCGACTCCCACATGCGCCGTGCCGAACCTCGTAACCCTGAGCGTTATACCGCAAAACTAAGGCGCCGTAGCTACAGCTACTCACTTGGTTTAACCCCTAATGGGTTACTTGATATGGGGCTTATCTTCGTTTCATACCAAAAAAATCTTAAAACAGGTTTTATTGATACTCAAAAACGGCTTAATGGTGAGCCACTTGAACGCTATATTAAACCTTTTGGGGGTGGCTACTATTTTGTATTGCCAGGTGTACAAACAGCCCAAGACTACCTAGCTCAAGGTATGTTTGAAGCCGCCAAAAAAGCTTAATCGATTTAATTTTTGCGGGATCGCGCATTGCCTTCCCGCACTTGAATATTCTACTAAACATCATCACCCCCTCTTTTCCCTTCTAATAGCCACATTTAAAAACAATCACAAAATCAATAAATTAAATAAATCAACATCACTCGCACTTAATTCGCAATAAAAAATAATGTGACCCGTATCATTTAATACGATAACCGTGTTGGACTTCATAGATTGATTTATGCTCAAAATGGCATTCACTATTACGAATAATAAGGGATCTCTATGATTAACAAACTTACGTCTGCTATCGTCATATCCTCACTTATTTACTCATTACCAAGCGGAGCACAATCATTATCTGAATTACCGCTCATGCCTTGGCCACAGCAAGTTGAAGTAAAAAATGCCGATGGAAAATGGGTATTAAATAATACGCTAGATATTTATGTAGAAGGCGATGATTTAGGTGATGCAACCCGTCGTTGGCGTGAAAGAATAGAGACCCAAACAGGCTGGCAATTAACACCACACCAAGCAAACAACACTCAAGCCCCGATAAAAATTTTTATCGAGAAAAAAGTACCTGAATTGCCATCTCTACAAATGGACGAAAGTTATCAAATCACAACAGATAACCATGGCGCCACGATCAAAGCGGCAACCCGATTTGGTGCAATGCGAGCGATGGAAACATTATTACAATTGATACAAACAGATGGGGAAAATACGTTTATCCCACTGCTTACAATTAAAGACAGTCCGCGTTTTGCTTGGCGCGGTGTGATGCTTGATTCTTCACGACATTTTTTACCAATCAATGATATCTTGCGCCAAATTGATGGTATGGCAGCCGCTAAGTTAAACGTTTTTCATTGGCACCTAACCGATGACCAAGGTTGGCGTTTTGAGTCACTTAGCTACCCTAAATTACAACAGCTAGCCAGTGATGGCCAATACTATACTCAAGATCAAATGCGCCAAGTTGTCGCCTATGCCAAAGAAAGAGGAATTCGGGTGGTGCCTGAAATTGATTTCCCTGGTCATGCCTCAGCTATTGCTGTTGCCTACCCTGAGCTTATGAGCGCAGCTGGCCCTTACCAAATGGAACGTCACTGGGGAGTGCATCAGCCTCTACTTAATCCAACCCAAGAAAATGTGTACCAATTTACAGATAGCTTAATTAACGAGTTGACCACTATCTTCCCAGATGAATATATCCATATTGGCGGAGATGAGGTTGACCCAACCCAATGGAAAAACAATCCAGCTATTCAGGAGTTTATGCAAAAAAACAACCTGAAAGATACCCATGCACTACAGGCTTATTTCAATCAACGGCTTGAACAAATCCTCACAAAACATAACCGTAAAATGGTCGGCTGGGATGAAATTCAACACCCTTCACTATCAAAAAATATTGTTATTCAGTCGTGGCAAGGACAAGATTCTTTAGGCGATAGCGCTCAAGAAGGATTTAAAGGTTTACTTTCAACCGGTTTCTATCTCGACCAATCTCAAAGTGCGGCATACCATTATCGAAATGAGATACTACCTCAGCCACTTACTGTAGAGACAAATGTTAAACAGGGTGAACAATCGCAAAGTTGGCAATTTGAAATCGAAAGGTTAAAAGGTAGCCCCGTAAAAGGCAGTTTTACATTAATAAAGGGGTCAAATGGATGGCGTGGATTTATTGATTTTGCAGGTAAATCACGTCGAGAAATTAATAAGATTGAGTGGTTTTCGCCTAAACAAGTCAGTTTCTCAGTGGACACTTGGATGGGAGAAACTCGTCCTGTTGTTACTTTAACGGATGATAAATTAAGCGGTTATACCATAATAGGTAATGCTCGCTATCCAACGACAGGAACCCACTTAACAGCCATTCCCGAAGGAATTGCGCCAACCACGCCCGACAATAATAAAATGACCAATATTCTCGGCGGGGAAATTGCGTTATGGGCTGAAAATATTCGCGCTCCCATCATTGATACTAAGCTATGGCCACGTGCTTTTGCCGTATCCGAGCGCCTATGGTCTGCAAAAGATGTCAATAATGAGAATGACATGTATCGTCGCCTAAACGCAACAGATGCTTGGTCAACCATTTCGGTGGGTTTACAGCAGCATGCACAAACGGCCCGTGAATTTACACGTTTAGCAAATGGCGTTGAAATTGAGCCTTTGATGATCCTCTCTGAGTCTGTAGAGCCTGCACATTACTATACTCGCCATCATCTTAAGTGGAGAGAAAACCAATATCATCAATATGAACCTCTTAACCGATTTGTCGATGCTTTACCGGCCGAAAGTATGCAAGCAAGAGCCTTCCGCCAGCATATTGACGCATTAATCGCTAAACCGAATGATACAGCGGCAGCACAATGGTTAGAGCAGAGATTAAAACGTTGGCAAGATAATATTCCACAAGTCCAGCGTCTTATTAAACAGAATGCTAACTTAGTTAGGTTAACGCCTGTTACCGAAAATGTGGAACAATTGACGGTGATTGGTTTAGAACTGATTAAGCATTATACGACAGGTGAGCCGTTAGCCGAGAGCCGTAAAGCAGCTATTTTGCAGCAGTTAGAAAAAAGCTCAGGTTTGCAAGATGAAGTTGTCATTGCAATTGTCGAACCACTAGAAAAACTACTCCGCCACATCCCGACAACAGGTCAATAGTTACAGTCAATCCCCCCTTTAGTTAAACTCAAGTATTCGACTTTTGGGGGGAATATAATCGGTATAAAGAGTTTTAATAGTTGGAAAATCAGTCACTGTTTGTTTATGCTATTCTTTTACCTTAAGTTAAACTTACTTTAATGATATCGCCACTTTTTCAGGTATGTTTTTCATTCGCTATTTTCTCGATGATAAAGCCAGATAAGCAATAACACTTATTAATCCCATATTGAATTATTGCTTTTATGCTCTGAACTAAAATTCGTTAGATTTTAATATGTTTATATAACATAGCGATACCTACCTCACGTGCTGATTAGGGAATAAGGATTAGATGAAAAAAACGATTTTTCTCCTTTTTTTGGGGATGCTTCCAGTAGTCGTTAGTGCCGCAAGTTGTGAAGTACCAGATCATGATTTATGTATAAAAATCGAACAGGGAAATGCAACTGCTCAATACAGATTAGGTACTATGTATCAATATGGAGAAGGAGTTATACAGGATTATCAGAAGGCTAGACAGTGGTATGAGAAAGCAGCAAAACAGAACAATGCAGATGCTCAATATAAGCTTGGTGTGATGTTTAGTCATGGTTGGGGTGGGGAGCAAGATGATCAGCAAGCGCGGCTATGGTACCTGAAATCGGCCCAACAAGGAAATTCTAGCGCTCAAAGCAACTTGGGGGTGATGTTCTATCTTGGAGAAGGAGTTGAGCAGGATTACCAGCAAGCGTTACGGTGGTATTTGAAATCTGCCGAACAAAATAATAGTGCAGCTCAGAATAATCTTGGCGTGTTGTACCAGTATGGAAATGGTGTTGAACAGGATTACCAGCAGGCGCTACAGTGGTACCAGAAAGGTGCAGAACAAGACAATGAATTGGCTCAATTCAATCTAGCACAAATGTATGATAAAGGATTAGGAGTTAGACAGAGCAAATCAACTGCTAAAATTTGGTATAGCAAGTCGTGCGATAACGGTAATCAAGATGGGTGTAAAAGAGTTCTAGAACTAAAAGATATCAGTGAACAATAAATAGGGAGAGCCATTGCCGACACTGTAAATAATTCGGTGTATTTGCCTTTTATTAAATGTGGCCGTTTAGGCGGTCACCGAACTCAATAATAATGCCTGTTTCCAGTTTTGAATTGGCATACTCCATTTTTTAGAGGCCGATTCAATCGCTAAATAAATCACTTTCTGTGCAGAGTCTTGGTTTCCAGTCATTTGCTAATGCACTCATTTATCTACGCCTGTTGGCCATGTAACTAGGCAATTGTCACATGTTTCTTTTATTGCTTTTAGCGGGATTGTATCTTTTTCCCAAACCTCTCATGGCCTGACCGCTTGGGTAAATCGGATATTTTCTGGCTTAACCCCTTGGCGGATCAACGAGTCTGCTGCTGATGCCTCAGCACAAGCACCAACAGTATTTTTACAAAATGTTGTATATTCACCTATTTTAACACCAAGTTGTTTCTCAACATAAATTACAGTGTTCTTGCCCAGCATTTCAGCTGAAATTTTACCATCGCTGTCTCAAAAACAGGGAAGACTTCTTCATTTGGTTTGGGCACCCTTTCGGTTTATTTTTACTTCCTATCTACCGTATTCTTTATATGATCAGCCATTGATATCAAGCTGTCAGAGCCCTCATGTAAAAATGTCCCATTTAGGATCATGTGAACCACATGAAATTTGAATTCAGGAAAATAAACCTGTTTTCATGTTTTAACGTTTAGCCCATACACCCCGTGCTGTTGATAATTTTCAATCCATCACCAAGTCGTATCATGATTACGTTTAAATCTTTTATCGAGTATTTTAACCCCTCTCACCATTTAGGTAGGCCTGAATAATTTCAAGTTTAAACTCTAGAGTATGTTTTAACATAGAAAAGCACCCTTCAAATTAGACTAAAGGCGTCTCACTTTTGGGGTGCAGTTCAATATTGAGGGATTAGTTTATCAGTAAATCTACTCTTCCATTACACTACTTATTTGTGCGCTCCATCGCGTCAGTTTCAACCTCTTTTTTCCATTCCTCTGATATTGGTGCAGCATTTTTCTTTGACTCAACGGCATTATTAATCGCTTTATATGCTTTGTCGTAACCAGTTTTATCTTGCACATATCCAGTTGCTTTAGAGCGACTAATACCAATACTATCGGCAGCAGTGATCGCATCAATATTGGCGCCAAGGAAGATAAAGTCCCATTTATCCTCCATTTCTGCCGATTTGATCATAGATTTAATTTTCGATTGACTATATTTGTGGCTACTATTTTCTTCACCATCAGTAATGATAACGAATAAAACGTTATTATTTTTTGTTATCTTCCGGTTTTCTTGCATTTTGCTAATGGTGTCACCAACCGCATCTAATAGTGCAGTATTACTGCCAACCTGATAATCTTCTAAAGTTAAATTTGGTACTTTATCGATAGGCTCTCTATTGTGTAAGAGGGTTGTTTTATCATTGAACAGCACTGTCGTAATAAAGACATCCCCTTTTTTATTACGATTTTCTGTTAACACACGATTAAAGCCGCCAATCGTATCAGATTCAAAACCTGACATTGAACCACTTTTATCCAGTATAAATACAAGGTCTAAGACTTCAGGCTGTGTTTTTTCTACAACGATCGATTTGCCGTTTGCTATTGAAGAAAACATCAAAAAGATAGAAGCAAACGTAATACCAAGAAATGGCTTTAATATTGCCTTCATATTATTATTCCTATGCAGATGATCTTATTTGATAATAGCTATCATCCGTTTATCACAATCATTTCACATAAGAATTCTCTGGTTAGTTTGCAGGCAGATTCTTAAAAAGAAAAGGAGACAAAATCCCCCAATAATTGATTACCCAACGATTGGGGGGATTTTATAAATACAATCTTTTTTTGATTATTTAAAATTTATTATTATTTTTCCCAAATACCATAACCTCTCAATTCACCAACCTGATGAACAAAATTATTGTATTGCTCGTTATCTGAAACTGAATTAGATGCCGAGTTATTAGCATGAGCTTTCACTAATTCGATACTGAGCTGGTGAAATTGTTGATTTAATTTTTCATGGATAGCAGTATCATTGGTTTCTTTCAGTTGTTTTAGTAAATTCACCAATTCTTCGGCTATTGACTGAACCGATTGATCCGTAAAGTCTGCTGTTGGTAGCTCATAACTAAAGGCCATATTGATGGAGTCATGCAGTGCATCTTCCGGCATATTAGGCTGTAAATCTTCACCATATTCATTGGCAATATATTCAATTAATTCAGCCTTATCAAAACACTTTGACTTAATATTACCGTCTAATTTTTGATCATGTGTCGTGATTGATTCAGGGAAAGGCTCTCCCAATAAATAGCTACACTTAAATAAATTAGCATCAATGACAAACGCATTTGCGCTTCTTACTGCCATATTGACATCATGGCCGTTGATAGTTACGTTATAAGTGGTCGGTTTGAAACGATCAGCTTTACCTTCAACAACATAAGCCTCTGAAAGGGTATAATAAACAAGGTTATTTGGGTTAATAATCCCCCCGTTATTGTTGTCAAAAACCATAAACGAAAATAATTCACCTTGGCTGTTTTCTAACGTATGTTTACCCGATGCAAGTTGAATAATGCCTCTTTGCCCTGGTAGCACATTATAATCGTTATTATCGACCTTAAATGAAATATTATCGTTTGTTGGATTACTATAATAAAACTCACCTTTATGGCTCATTGGATCAAAATCATCACAAGCAGATACAGCAAACATCGCAATAGCTAGCAATCCACTTTTACATATTGTTTTCATTATCTATTTTTCTCACTATTGGTGTGTGTATTATCATTTTCTAATAGAAAAATATTAGCATATTAAAAATAGAAACATATTTTAAACTAAGCTAAACCGCCTACCTTCTTCATAATATTTATAGCACTTATATTCAATATTTATCTTATTTAGAATAAGTCGCCAATATGATGAATATTGTCTGATATTTACTATGGTTAATAGCGGCAATTTGTCAATGATGCTATCTTGTCGAATTATCAACGGATGAAACGATGAAAAATAACTTAAGGGAAACAAATGATAATTCGTTTATCAAAATCACTCTGTGTTTGTGCTATAGCCTTATTCATTTCATTTACTGCCTTTAATAATTTAACCGATTACAACACAAATTTTTTATTTGTACAGCATGTCCTAACAATGGATGCAATATTCCCTAATGCAAATGTGAAGTATCGGGCTATCAATTCACCTCCCTTTCACCATCTTGTCTATATCACTATTATTAGTATTGAAATTATTGCGGCTCTCATTTGTTGGTGGGGAGCTTTCATCTTATTTAAAAATATCAACAAAAATGCTGTGGCTTTTAATCAAAGCAAAAAATGGGCAATTATCGGATTAACACTGGCATTCTTATTATGGCAAGTCGCATTTATGTCTATTGGGGGTGAATGGTTTGCAATGTGGATGTCAAAACAATGGAACGGTATACCCAATGCATTCCGTTTCTTTATTACCATTTTGTTGGTACTCATGTATGTCACGGCTCGTGACAGCGATGATGAAAAACCGCATGAGTAATTAAAAAGCAGCTTATGCTTTCAGTGTCTTAAGCAGCACTGTAAATGCGGATTCTACCATTGGTGTTAAGATTTGGCTGGTTCGCATCAAAGACACCGTGCGAGTCAATGCCGGTTGCTGTAACTGCAAAACCATTAAGTCAGGGTCGCGTAAATGTACGGTATAAAGGTGAGGAAGAATAGCAATCGCCAATTTAGAACGGACTAAGCCATATAGCGTTTCAATGTAATCAACTTGATAACGAATATTGGGCTTTAAGCGGTGGCTTTCCAATGTGGCTAACACTAAACGTTGGATGTTGCCTTTAGAAAACACCGCAATATCGCGATTATTAAGCATTTTCCAAGGCAAATGGAAGCCTCCCGCTAATACATCTTCTCGATGTACGACTGCGACAAAAGGGTCATCTTGTAACGTAAACAGTTGTAACTCTCTAGGGACTGAGCTGTCTAATACACCAACCCCAAAATCAATCTCATTATTCATTAATTGAGAAACTAATGAATCATTGGTTTTATCGTAAAACTCCACATTCAGCCGAGGAAAGTGCAAATTAAGTTGTGTCGGCACATCAGGAAAAAGTAGTGAACTCACGGAAGGCACCAAGCCAATACGCAACGTGCCGTCTCCGCCTTCGTCAATTATCTGTTGAATATCACTAAAAGCACGGTGTGAAACACTCAGTATACGTTCAGCATGCGGTAAAATAGCAGCACCAAGCTCTGTTAGCGTTACAGAGGAAGCGGTTCGATTAACTAGTTTTCCTCCAATCACACTTTCAATTTGACGTAATGCACTACTCAACGCAGGTTGACTAATGGCTAGTCGGCTCGCTGTATCAGTAAAATGCCTTAAATGTGCCAAAGTCACAAAATATTGTATCTGTTTTAACGTCAATGCAGGCAGGCGCTGCCATGGTTCACTCATGTTCTCTATTCACACTCTATTTTATGATAAGGCGTTGTTATAACCCTCTAATTAACCATACAAAGCCTAACCTAGCCTTAATGCTCTTATTCACCATTATAACCCTTTCTTATGATCTGATAAGTTTTATCATCTTGGCAAACGTTTGCGTAACTCATAAAGTAGCAGCAAAGGATCATTTATTGATGGTATTTTATGAGCGAAACCAACTACAGCAGACGCAGAGCAGTGCAAGCGGCAAAAGGTGAAATCCCTTTTGACCTGCTTCTCACACAAGCCAATATTGTCGACATGGTCACTGGCGAGATCCGTGCCGCCGATATTGGTATCGTCGATTCACTCATTGCGAGTGTCCACCCAACAGGAAGCCGAAGTGATGCCAAGGAAATCCATGACCTTAACGGGTATTTTATTTCACCAGGGCTGATTGACACACATGTTCACTTAGAAAGCTCCCATCTTCCTCCCGTGCGTTACGCCGAAATAGTGCTAACACAAGGAACCACCGCGGTATTTTGGGATCCCCATGAATTGGCTAATGTATTAGGCTTGGAAGGTATCCGTTATGCGATTGAAGCAAGCCGCAATTTACCGCTGCATGTCATGGTAGCTGCCCCCTCCTCTGTTCCCTCAACACCAGGCCTTGAAATGTCAGGAGCCGACTTTGCCGGAAAAGAAATGTCAACCATGTTAAGTTGGCCAGAGGTCCATGGTGTTGCAGAAGTGATGGATATGTTCGGCGTTCTTCATGGTAGTGAACGAATGGAGGAGATTTTAAACGCGGGGCTTACGTCGGGGAAACTCATTGAAGGCCATGCTAGAGGGTTAAAAGGAGCCGATTTACAAGCGTACCTCGCTGCTGGCGTGACATCTGATCATGAGCTTACCTCAGCAGAAGATGCTTTAGAGAAATTGCGAGCTGGTTTAACACTCGAAATTCGTGGCTCTCACCCTTATCTATTGCCAGACATCGTCGCTGAGTTGCAAAAGCTACCTCATCTCTCATCACAAATCACCGTATGCACCGATGATGTTCCACCTGATATTTTAATCGAAAAAGGGGGGATCATTGCCCTACTGAATCTATTAATTGAGCATGGTATGCAAGCGACAGATGTACTCCGTTTTGCAACCTTAAATGCAGCCATTCGCTTACAACGTCACGATCTGGGGTTAATTGCCGCAGGGCGTCGCGCTGATTTGGTGGTCTTTGATTCACTCAAAAAATTACAAGCACACCGCGTGTATGTTGCAGGTCAGCAAATTTCCGAAGATGGAAAACTATTTAAATCACTAGCCACAGATCAAACCGTTTTACCACCTAGAGATACCATGTGTCTGTCACCTATCACAGCCGCTGATTGCACATTACAAATTGATAATATTATTAATGGCAGTGCTCGATTACGCCATATTCGAGGAGCTCGCTTCACACAATGGGGTGAAATTGATGTGCAAATTACCGATGGCAAAGTTCAAATACCGAATGGCTTTAGCTTGATCCGCGTACAACATCGCCATGGACGCCATGATGCCAAGCCACAAATTGCACTATTAGAAGGCTGGGGTGAATTACGCGGTGCTATCGCAACCAGCTACTCACATGATTCTCACAATTTAGTTGTATTGGGTCGTGATGCAGAAGATATGGCACACGCGGCTAATTTGCTTATCGAAAGTGGCGGTGGCATGGCTTTAGTTCAAAACGGTAAAGTCCTCGCTCACGTTGCGATGCCAATTGCTGGCATGCTATCCGATCTGCCTGCAAAACAGCTTGCCGAACAGTTTCGTCAATTACGAGAGCTTAGCAGTGAAATAGCCGATTGGGAGCCGCCTTATCGTGTTTTTAAAGCTATTGAAGGCACCTGTCTTGCCTGTAATGCAGGCCCTCATTTGACTGACCTAGGGTTGACTGACGGTACAACGCGACAAATTGTTGATCCCGTGATTCAAACCAGTAAACACTCGCACAATCACAATAATTAATAATAATGATAGGAGAGCCAATTTATGGCTGACAATATGATTAATGCGCCAACATCAGGGAGTTGGCTAGAAAAACGTTTTGCATTGCGCGCTCGAGGGAGCACCGTCAGAACAGAGTTCTTAGCAGGGGTAACAGGTTTTCTTGCTGCCGCTTATTTGTTAGTTGTGATCCCCGGGCTGCTCGCCGCTGGGGGAATGGATAAAGGTGCCGCAACAACAGGCACGATCATTGTTTTTGTGCTGGCGAGTCTGCTAATGGCTTTCTATGCCAACCTTCCTTTCGTCGTTGGACCAGGCATTGGCGGCTCTGTACTGGTAGGTATCACACTTGCAGGTAGCGAAGGGATTAACTGGCAAATTGGTTTGGGCATAGCTTGTTGGTCAGGCATTTTATTCTTCCTGCTCACTAAATTTGGTTTACGCGAAGTTGTCACTCGCTCGGTTCCTCAATCGATCAAACTTGGGCTAACCGCCTCTATCGGTTTATTTGTTGCCGTTCTCGGTTTTCGAAATGCAGGTTTAGTACTTGCTAACCCTAAAACCAACGCCTTGATGTTAGGTGATTTTTTATCACCGGGGGCATTAGTGGCTTTGGCTGGTTTCTTTGTCTCCATCGCCTTGCAAGCACGACGTATACCCGGAGCTATTTTATGGGCAATTTTATTTGCCACCGTTATAGGTATTCCTTTTGGAGTCACAAAATTACCCGATAGCTTTATTGGTATTCCTCATTCAGTAGGCCCTGTATTCGGAGAGGTTGACTTAATTGGCGCCTTAAACATCGCCTTCTTACCCTTTTTATTTGTATTTTTTGCCGCTGAATTTTTCTCGACGATGGGCACGACACTGGCTGTCGGTGGTGAAGCGGGGTTACTTGATAAAGAAGGCAATATGCCGAACATTAACCGCCCATTTATCGTTGACTCAATTGCAGCCGCACTCGGCCCATGGGTAGGCATTCCTGCGGCAACCGCTTTAATTGAGTCTTCAGCGGCTGCGGAAGCCGGCGGTAAAACGGGACTTACGGCTCTTGCAGCGGCCTTTATGTTCCTATTAATGCTACTGTTTACACCAATTGCTTTAATGATCCCAGCGCAAGCCACCGCGCCTGCATTAATTTTGATTGGACTAAATATGTTCAGTGGACTACGTAAAGTTGACCTTGCAAACTTTACGGATGGTTTACCTGTTTTAATGATGGTGATGATCACATTGATCGCCAATAGTTTCGGTACGGGTATTGCAGGTGGCCTACTGTTCTATATTCTGATTAAAGCTGTTGCAGGGAAATGGAGAGAGATCCCTATCAGCTTATGGGTATTAGCTGTACCACTCGTCTACTATTTTTCTACGCTGGTCAAACACTGATCATATAAGCACCCAACAACTGTTGGGTGCTTTCCCATTAATCAACCTTAATTGAAAAGCAATTACAGCCACAGTGAAAACGCACAATTTGAGGTTGTTTAGGCTGTTTACCTTGACGCTTACTGATTGAATTTTCAATTTCAACCGCACGCTTAATTTCATTGATTTCGAGCCGTGACAGACGCTTATTATTCCCTGTTGCACTTCGAATACGTTCATTCCCTAATTTTTCACCGGACATTGCAATTTCCTTTTCTCAACTCGCATTGATCGCACTTATTAGCACCACCAATAAAACCTGTAAGTTATTTTGTCTCACTGACGACCATTTGTGAAGGGGCGCCAATCGGTACATAGTCATCAACAAACACCAATTCCCCTGTATTCGGTTCAACCTTAAAACGGGTAATATTGTCACTACGTTGGTTCATAACATATAAATATTGACCGTCTGGAGACAATGTTAATGTTCTTGGGTAATCCCCTCGTGTCCATGTTTGTGATACTTTGCTGAGTGAACCCTCTTCATTAATACTAAAATGTGCAACACTATTGTGTAAACGATTTCCAACATAGAGATGTTTACCATCTTGGCTCTCTACAATACCCGAAATAAAATTTGTGCCTTTATAATTTTCAGGTAACGTCGAAACTGTCGCCTTCTCTTTTAAAGTACCTTTTTGTTTATCAAATTGATATTCAGTCAATGTTGATGCTTCTTCATTAACCAACCAAACTCTGTCTCCTAATTTAGAAAAAACAAAATGGCGAGGGCCAGCACCTTTTGATGATGCCATAATGTATGGGGGATCATTTGCAATTAATTTTCCATTCTTTCCATCAAAGCGATATTGATAGATGCGGTCAAGACCGAGATCTGTGGTAAACACATATTCCCCTGAAGGGTCGGTTGCTATCATGTGAGCATGAGGCCCGTTATGATCACTGATTGCAAAGCTCCCCTCAACTGCCGCTTCAGGATAGGCGGCTCCAGCAGGACCATCATGTTGAATAACTTCACTTGCAGGTAATAGACCGCCATCATCTCGAATAGGAAGCACCGACACAGCACCACTATGGTAATTCGCAACCAATAAGTAGCGCCCATCTGGGGTTATCGATAAATAAACAGGGCCATCCCCTCCAGATGAAACATTATTTATCGCCTGTAACTCCCCATTATCCTTAACCTGCCATGCATGAACCGTTCCCTTTTCTGTTTCACTCCCTGCATACAGCACTTTACCATTTTTTGATAAAACCAATTGTGCAGCATTTGTAAGTGGAGCGGCTAAAACTTTACGGCTTAATTGCCCCGTTTGATTATCGATATCAAAACGATATATTCCTTCACCATTAGGGCTATAAGTTCCAACCCACGCAAATTGAGGAGCGGCTACCAAAGAAGTACTCGCAAACATAAATGACGCCGCCCAGATAGATAACTTATTTGCCATGATAAATTTTCCTAGTTAAATAACAATACACGCTCATATCTTGGTATATGACCGAATATGAGTATTAAACTTAACCACTACATTGGTAGAATAGAAAAATCATCTATGACTGTGCAGCCACATTATTTCCATTTTCTCGTGGAAATAATCTACTAACTAGCGTTATCCATTTCCACTTAGCTGGTGTTACACATTAACAACTGGCTTTGTTGATAAAATTGAATTTTAAAATCAATCTGGATAGGTAATTTAACTTTAGTATGTATTTTTATTTTTGAGATAAGCGTCGCGCTATTGAACAAAAATCATCATTATTTAATCATCAATAACAGTCTGTATTTCACCTAGATTTTATTGAGTTGGCGAAAACCGATAATTAATATTATCGGTTAATCTCATTTAATTAAGCACTGCATGGGCTTCAATTTCAATCAGCCACTCTGGCAATGATAACCCCGTAACGATCACCCAAGATGATGCTGGTGGCGCCGAGGTAAACTTTTCTTTTAGTGCCTGAGATATCGCATTTTGCTCTTCATCACTATCACAACCTTGCTTAATATAAATCCGCAGCATAACAACATCATTCAGCGTTCCGTGGGCTTCTTTAAGGACATACTCGATATTTTTAATTGCTTGAATGGTTTGCTCATAAATACCACCAGCCACGGTTTGTTGATTCGCATCAACACCAACTTGCCCAGAGAGAAAAAGCTGCCGAGTACCTGTAGTTTCAATAGCTTGACTAAATCCATACTGCAATGAATTAAAAACAGATGAAGGATTAATTGATTTTTTTGACATATTATCTCATTTTAAAATAATCGTATTTTGAATAAAATACCTTTTCATATTTAAACAAAGCTTGAACAAACTAGTTTTCAGTGTTAGTAAATTGGCACAAAATATTCTATTTCAATTTCTTTTATTGGTAATTCTACATTTTCTTTATTATTAATATATTTTTCAATATCCACCCCTTCACGACGAAGTAACCCTAGAGAAGGCAAAGAATAAAGATAAAGATTTAAGCTAAAATCACGGTATTCAGCCAAAGAGCCTTTAAATGAAAACTTTGCGTACTTTCCACTAGGTAAATAAATTTCTTTAAACTGGTTGTGATCAACAATTGGATCTATTGCTTTTAAGCCAATCTGGTATTTCACTTGCACCATGTGTGATCTTTTCTCTGTTTTCTGATAATTGATCAACACATAGCATTCTTTTATTTTTAAATTTGTCGCCTTAAAAAAATCATCCCAAAAACTTCCCCTAATATTTTCATGCAATAATCCAACCTCATCTAATGAAGATAGATACTGATACTCTTTAATATGCAAAGTATACTGTTCACACTCAACAATTTGAGGAATTGCTAAATAATCAATATCGAAATTGATAGGTGGCTGCATTGCCTCCAATTCCCATAATTTATTACGCCGATAATAACTTGGTGTAACCTTAAAAATGTACTTAAATCGACGTGTAAAAGATTGTTGGGAATCAAATTGATATTTTAATGCGATCTCAAGGATAGTTTTTTTCGTCAACCTCAACTCAACAGCCGCTTTCGTCAAACGACGAGCACGAATATAGCTAGCCAGTGTGACCCCTGTTACTTTTTTGAACAGCCGCTGAAAATACCACTTGGTATAACCCGCTTTATTCGCCACATCATCAAGCAGTAAAGACTGATCTAAATTATGTTCAATCCATAATAGAACATCTTTGATAACCGTTGTATGAAACTGCTTATCATCATATCTTAATTGGATGTTATTAGCTTTATTTTGATAGCGAGAATGCTGTTCAATATACATAAAATAACCTAAATGTTCTTAAGATTGTCACGACCACATCATCATGATACCATAAACATACTGACGGTATGTTATTTTAGATCTATCATGGAAAATAAAAATCATCAACAAGAAAATTTTAAGAGTACCTATCAATCACTGGTTAACTCAGCACGAATATTGTTTGTTGAAAAAGGCTATCAAGCTGTTTCAATAGATGAGATCTCGGGAAAAGCGTTGGTGACCAAAGGTGCCTTTTATCATCATTTTAAAAATAAAAAACAATTACTCAGCGCCTGTTATAAGCAGCAATTAATTATGATTGATGCCTACATCACAACAAAAACTGATTTAAAAAATGGTTGGTCTGCCTTAGAAAGTATATTTGAACATTATCTTGATTATATTATTGATAATAATAAAAACCTTATCCCTATCCAAGAAGTGATGCCTATCATTGGTTGGAATGAACTTGAAAAAATTAGCCTTGAATACATTACTGGTAAGGTAAACGCCATTGTCAGCAAATTGATCCAAGAGAACCAACTTAAAGCTTATGATGATGATGTGCTTAAAAACTTACTCAATGGCTGGTTTATGCATATCGCAATACATGCGAAAAACCTAAAAGAGCTTGCCGATAAAAAAGGCCAATTTATTGCTATTTACCGCGGCTTTTTATTGAGCTTGAAAGATAAATAAAATAGATAGGTTTTATTTGAAGCTAAATCTTCTTTATCGTAAAAAATGCCCTCTTGGGTTATCAAGAGGGTCATTATATTTCGCGGAATAACATCATTTGGTGACGAAATAACTAAGCACTTGTCTCCTGTTTACTCCCCTGAGCTTGAGGGGTTAACATGAAGGTCATCGATAGCAGGATAATAATACAGTAAAACGCTAAACCAATAATCCAAATCCAGCCATCCCAAATTGGTAGTGAATGATTATAAATAACAGCAAACAGTAATGGGCCAATAACACCGGTTGCATTGGTAAGGCTCACCAATAATCCCTGTAAAGCACCTTGCTGATGACTCTTTGTTTGGATAGACATCACTCCCTGTAATGCAGGTAAAGCGATCCCACCACCAGCCAATAAAATTAAAACAGGGAAAACTAACCAACCTTCAGATATAAACGCTAAAAAGGCAAATGCACTACTATCTGCAATAAATCCGAGCAGTACTGCCGTTTTTTCGCCCCATTTAGTGGCTATTCTTCCTGCCACAAAGGCTTGAAATACTGAGTGTAAAAGACCAAGACCCGCTAATGAAAAGCCAACCATCATGCTATTCCATCCAAAACGATTTTCGGTAAATAGCACCCACACCGTTGCGGGAATTTGGCCTATCAATTGCGCTGAAAAATAAATAATCAACAAAATGGGCATCGTTTTAAATAAAGTGATGTATACCGAATTCGATTGCGTCTCAACCCCTACTTCGGTATCTGCATTATCACGCGTATTTTTGGTTTCACGGAACCAAAACATAACCACAAGGAAAGTGACAATATTTAGCAACGCAGCGATAAAAAAGGGACTATGCGGTGAAATCTCTCCTGCAAAACCACCAATAATAGGCCCCGCTATTAAACCAAGCCCAAAACTTGCCCCTAACCAACCGAACCACTTCACGCGTTGAGAAGCTGAGGTGGTATCGGCAATGACCGATGCCGCGACAGCCCCAGTAGCTCCTGTGATCCCTGAAAGCAAACGGCCTAAATACAGCATCCAAAGCGCACTTGAAAAAGCCAGCAATAAGTAATCCAGCGATGCGCCTATTAATGACAACAACAGCACTGGGCGCCGACCAAATCGGTCAGACATTTTTCCAAGCCAAGGAGCAAAGATAACCTGCATTAACGCATAAAGTGCAAGCAATACGCCAAAGTGGTTAGCGATATCTTCCGAAGCAATAAATTCACGTAATAACGTTGGCAAGACTGGCATGATAAGGCCAATCCCCATGGCATCGAGTAACGTAATTACCAATGCGATCTTTGTCGAACTATTCATTTCACTTTTCTCTATCACTGATAGGGAGTAGTAAAATAACTCTATCGATGATAGAGTGTCAACAAAAATTAGGAATTAATGATGTCTAGATTAGATAAAAGTAAAGTGATTAACAGCGCATTAGAGCTGCTTAATGAGGTCGGAATCGAAGGTTTAACAACCCGTAAACTCGCCCAAAAGCTAGGTGTGGAGCAGCCTACATTGTATTGGCATGTAAAAAATAAGCGGGCTTTGCTCGACGCCTTAGCCATTGAGATGTTAGATAGGCACCATACTCACTTTTGCCCTTTAGAAGGGGAAAGCTGGCAAGATTTTTTACGTAATAACGCTAAAAGTTTTAGATGTGCTTTACTAAGTCATCGCGATGGAGCAAAAGTACATTTAGGTACACGGCCTACAGAAAAACAGTATGAAACTCTCGAAAATCAATTAGCCTTTTTATGCCAACAAGGTTTTTCACTAGAGAATGCATTATATGCACTCAGCGCTGTGGGGCATTTTACTTTAGGTTGCGTATTGGAAGATCAAGAGCATCAAGTCGCTAAAGAAGAAAGGGAAACACCTACTACTGATAGTATGCCGCCATTATTACGACAAGCTATCGAATTATTTGATCACCAAAGTGCAGAGCCTGCCTTCTTATTCGGCCTTGAATTGATCATATGCGGATTAGAAAAACAACTTAAATGTGAAAGTGGGTCTTAAAAGCAGCATAACCTTTTTCCGTGATGGTAACTTCACGGTAACCAAGATGTCGAGTTAACCACCCTTTAGATTCATAAAGCGAAAATAATGCGGCTCCAACGTACCCACCTAAATGGAAACGGCGTTCACTCCAATCTAAACACGCACAACAGATTTTACGTGAATGTTTGGAAGGAACGTCAATTCCCATTTCATGAAAATATTGAATACCACTTAATGTGATCATTGAACCATTTTCAGTGATCCATTGCTGTTGACAAAGGGAATCATAGATCTTAACGGCAACTTCACCAGCTAAATGATCATAGCAAGTACGTGCTTTTCGTAAATGCACTGGCGTGGAAACTTTGGCATGTACGCCATGGTTTAAGGAGATCCCCATCATACTTTCCATCAATTCAGCAATATCTTTTCCTGCTAGCCGAAAATAACGATGCTTGCCTTGAGCTATTACTGTGATTAGCTGGCAATCTAATAATTTAGATAAATGACTGCTCGCCGTTGAAGCTGATATATTCGCCACAGAACTTAGCTCAGTGGCCGTCCAAGCTCGCCCATCCATCAAAGCACTGAGTATTTTAACTCGTGAAATGTCAGACATAGCCGCCCCTATCGCGGCTATTGAGGACTCAAAGGTAACCTCTTTTCGTATTAAATTAGCCATCGCAAGTTCACTTTATTGCCCAAGGGAGCGTAACAGATGCAGCCATACTATCATTGTCCGTTATTAATATCAGTTGGTTAGCATGGTCACTGTATTGCACTAAAATATTAATGTTATTCTCCGCCAATACTCGTGCTATTTCGCCAAGTTCCCCCGGTTTTTCCTGTTTTAACTTACGAATTAATGGTGTCCGGATCGCAAGTACTAACAGTCCAGCTTGCTCTAGCGCTATTTTAGCTTCCTTTCCTTGTTCAACAAGAAAATGAGCATGGCATTCATCACCAACCGTAAATATCCCTCCCCCTTCCAATCCAATACCTTTATTACCTAATGTTTTTCCTAGTAATGCTAATTGTCCTATTTGATTGTCTAAAACAACATGAACATCAAACATTATCCTTGTCCTTTTTAAATGAATATTCGCGAGTAATATGAGCAATACTAATTTTGTAAAAATCAAATATTGACTCTCGCCCTTCTTGCTGAGCTTTCGCATGTAAAACATGATTTTTCCATTGCAGAACTGCGTATTCGTTTTCCCACCAAGATAGCGATAACATTTTTCCTTCTGTAGCTAGACTTTGAAAACGTTCAATTGAAATAAAACCAGCTACATGACTTAATAGTGGTCTTAACTCCTCAGCTAAAGTCAAATAGCGAGTTTGTTGGTCGGGTTGTATTTGCACCTCAAATATTACAGCAATCATATTTTTCTCCGTTATTAATCAATAAACAGAGTAATCCACCCGAAAATTAACACTTCGATAAGCAACGAAATATAGAAAGGTCATGCTGCTGTTTTATGTTGTATATCACACTTCTTTAAATTGCTCGGCCTGCGCTTATCATGTTCTCCTTCCCTTATAATTTTGTTTATTATTTATACTTTTTTATTTTTTGCTATCACCGAAAATAGTGCGGATCCCGCATGGTATTCAGGTTTACCCATCATTAAATACCATTGTTGTTATTTTAACCTTTTTAATATTTCATGATTAAGATCACACTTAAATTATGACCCTATTAACTAAAAGTTATGGATACCCTAATAAAACTCATTGTTAAAAATTAGTTAACCAAAGTAACTTCATTTTTCACTATTGTTAAATTGTTATAGTGAAAATTCTGGTAAACTAATAGAGGTAAAAAAATGATCCTAGATGCCAGTTATACATTATTAGTCGCATGTATCGCGCTACTCATAGGAATGTTTGTCGTAAAATTTACCCCGTTCCTACAAAAAAACCACATACCAGAAGCCGTCGTTGGTGGCTTTATTGTTGCAATTGTTCTGTTAATTATTGATAAAACATCAGGTTATTCGTTTACTTTTGATGCTTCATTGCAAAGTTTATTAATGCTCACATTCTTTTCCTCTATCGGGCTAAGTTCTGACTTTTCTCGACTGATTAAAGGAGGAAAGCCGTTAGTTCTATTAACTATTGCAGTAACGATCCTAATCGCCATTCAAAATACTGTCGGCATGAGTATGGCTGTCATGATGAATGAAAGTCCATTTATTGGCTTAATTGCAGGTTCAATTACTCTAACAGGTGGTCATGGTAATGCCGGAGCATGGGGCCCTATTCTCGCTGATAAATATGGTGTAACAGGCGCCGTTGAATTAGCGATGGCTTGTGCAACACTTGGATTAGTGTTGGGTGGTTTAGTTGGCGGCCCTGTTGCCCGTCATCTTTTGAAAAAGGTCTCTATTCCTAAAACAACCGAGCAAGAGCGCGACACTATCGTTGAAGCTTTTGAGCAACCAAGCGTCAAAAGAAAAATCAATGCAAATAACGTTATTGAAACCATTTCAATGCTGATTATCTGTATTGTTGTTGGTGGCTATATCAGTGCATTGTTTAAAGATACTTTTCTGCAACTGCCTACTTTTGTCTGGTGTTTATTTGTCGGTATTATTATCCGTAATACACTGACTCATGTATTTAAACACGAAGTGTTTGAGCCGACCGTCGATGTATTAGGTAGCGTTGCTTTATCGCTTTTCTTGGCAATGGCGTTAATGTCATTAAAATTTGGTCAATTGGCAAGCATGGCAGGGCCAGTATTAATTATCATTGCTGTACAAACTGTTGTCATGGTGCTATTTGCCTGCTTTGTCACCTTCAAAATGATGGGCAAAGATTATGATGCTGTCGTGATCAGCGCGGGTCACTGTGGCTTTGGTATGGGAGCAACACCAACAGCAATTGCGAATATGCAAACAGTCACAAAAGCATTTGGACCATCACATAAAGCTTTCCTTGTCGTTCCTATGGTCGGTGCCTTTATTGTTGATATTTCAAACAGTATCTTAATTAAAATATTTATTGAAATTGGTACGTACTTTACCTAATAGCTACACACTACTCGGCGTACTTCTCCTAACAATTTATTATAGGGCAGTATGCCGAGCCGCTTTCTTACCCCGTATATTCCCCTAGTCAATCTATTTAGCTTGCACGTTTACGAATTAATTCTCGTGACAACTAAACCAAAATTTGAATTATGACGAGTATATCTGATTATTTATACTTTATTCGTTAGAATAGTCCGTAGAAATAAATAATCAGTAGGCTACATGGAATGAAATTAAGACATCTCGATATCTTTTATGCTGTAATGACTTGTGGTTCCTTAACGCGTGCGGCTGAAGTTTTACATATTTCTCAACCCGCGGCGAGTAAAGCACTCAAACATGCTGAGCAACAATTAGGGTTAGTATTATTCCAACGAATTAGAGGGAAATTATTACCAACCGATGAGGCTTTACTGCTTTTTGATGAAGCAAAAGAAGTTTATCGAAATTTAGACCGCTTAAGAATATTAGCGCAAAATTTATCCAAAAACCCTCAGGGAAAATTAGCGATTGGCTGTTTACCAAGCCTAGGTTTAAACTTAGTACCTGAAGTCACCGCTCTGTTTATTAAAAAACACCCCAATATAAAATTAACGATTGGCACCCATCATACCGTCGATATCATGCAATTATTAACCCAACAAGACCTTGATATTGGTATTGGTTTCAATTTGGCTATTGAAGGCGGAATTACGGTATTACCCATCGCTGAAATTCCCCTTGTTTATGTTGATACGCAAAAACATGAAGGTCCTGTTTCATTAGCTGATATTGACCAAGATCGTTGGATACATCCAGGTTCAGACTCATTAGCGCAATTATTACAGCAATACCATGAGTTCTCGGTTTCAAATATTAGTGTGCATACCTACCACATGGCGGCTGAATTTGTTCGAGCAGGATTAGGTTGCAGTATTACTGATATTTTCTCTGCTGAGCACACATTACCAAAATCGATGATCTATCCACTCAAAGAGGATCTGCATTTAGCTGTTTCAGTTTTCCATCGTGCGGATAGACCATTGACTAAAGCGGCTCAAAACTATGTAAATACTTTGTCACTAACCCTCGAAAAAAGAAATAAAGTAGTTAACCAAAAGTTATACTCTGGCAATGAAAACTCAATTGTTTAGTTAACTTATTCGCCGTTAAATAATAACTCCTCAGTTATTATTGGTTGCGGATAATTATGAAAAAACATGTGGTGGTTATTGGTGCAGGTGTCATTGGCCTTAGTACTGCATATGCTTTAATCAAAGCGGGTCATGCCGTCACTTTATTAGAATCAGAATCTGATGTCGGCATGCAAACAAGTTTCGCCAATGGCGGACAACTTAGCTATCGCTATGTTTCGCCGTTAGCAGATGCAGGAGTACCATTACAAGGTTTAAGTTGGATGGGGAAAGATGATTCACCATTGAATTTAAAAATACAATTTTCCCTGCAACAATGGGCTTGGTTAACTCAATTCACCTTAGCTTGTAATCGCAAAACAAATAAAATTAATGGTGCTCACCAACTACGCCTCTCTTTACTCAGCCAAGAGATCATGAATATCTGGCGTAATAATGGTGATATCGGTGACTTTGCTTGGGAAAAATCGGGTAAACTAATTATTCACCGTGACCAAAAAAGCTTTAATAAAGCTTGCGAAACCATCGACAGTCAATTTCAAAAGGTTTTAAATCCGACTGAAATTACCGCCTTAGAGCCATCATTAAAGAATATTCAATCACAGTTAGTGGGCGCAATTTATGCTCCTGATGATGAAAGTGCAGACTGTTATTTATTCTGTAAAAACTTACTCCAATATTTATCAACTCAAGCAGATTTTACACTATGCTTACAACATTCTGTTGTTTCATTTATTAAAGATGATAAGCGAATTGCAGGTGTTATTACTCCGCAAGGAACAATTTCTGCCGATGATGTCATTGTATGTGCCGGAAATGGAAGCAGGAAACTGCTAAAAACATTAGGTATTCATGTACCAATGCTTGGCTTAAAAGGCTATAGCCTTTCTATTCCTTATCCAGAAAAAGAACATGTGGTGCCTAAAATCAATGTAACTGATTATGGAAATAAAATTGTTTATGCAAAACTTAATCAGCAACTTCGCATCGCCGCAATGGTGGATATCGGTTATGACAAATCAGGCTTGCGTGATAACCGAATTTCTGCCTTAAAAAATATTATTAAAAACACATTCCCTGATGTAACAAATATTGAAGATGCCGAAACATGGTGTGGATTACGTCCATCAACACCAAAAGGGCCACCAATATTAGGCAAAACTGGATATAACAATCTTTGGTTAAATATTGGTCATGGTAGCTTAGGGTTTACCTTAGCCGCTGGCAGCGCTCAAATTCTCAGCCAATTAGTTTCAGGAGAAACATCTCCCATCTCTTTAACTGGATTAACGAGGTAATACAACAATATGATCAAACGTAATAATCCAAAGCCACGTTTAGCTGATAGCGTTGAATATGCAGGCTTAGTTTATTTATCAGGACAAGTTCCTAATGATTTAAATGGTGATATCACAGCTCAGACACAAGATGTACTTGCAAAAATAGATACTCTATTAGCTGCAAGTAACAGTGACAAAACACGTATTCTTTCAGCCCAAGTTTGGATCAAAAATATGGAACGTGATTTTGCTGCTTTTAATGCTGTTTGGGAATCATGGATGCCAACAGAGAATAGCCCTGCACGTGCTGCCGTTGAAGCAAATATGGCTAGAGAGCAAGTGCTTGTGGAAATCATGGTAACCGCTGCGCAACGTTAGTGCCGATTTCAATAACGATACTTTGGCCTAAAAATCGCTTTATATTCCATGGGCGTTTGACCTTTGCATATCACTCTCAACAGGTTAATCCCTACCTAAAAAACAACTAAGTTGCATCGTTCCCTTTAATAAAGGGTGAATGATACAACTTAGTTTAATGATTATTTTTTATATAAGCTGGCCGTTACCGAAACATCGTTTCCACTTCCTTCAGACTCAACCGAAGTAATAACAAAATATTCAGCACCTTTCTCATCCGCTTTTTGAGAGATTGCCTTTACATAATCAGCAGATACACCATCATTCATAACAACATTGACCGTGCCTGCAAATTTCAAATACAGAGATTTTGTATAATTAATTTCTGTCGCCCCAAACGCTAATGGACTTAATAATGCAAAAGATAATACAAGTATTTTTAGTTTTTTCATAATAAAGCCACCTTAACAATAATTTTTTGTTTATAAACAATAAAAAACGTTAATGACTTATATTTGTTCTGTCAATGACTACACTATCTAATTCGTTTATTCCTTTCTAGATTGAAAATATTGTTAGCTCTTAATAAACAAAAGATTACCCTACATTCTCATTTTTAAGCTTTATTATATTATTTTATTTATATAACAGCGATCACATAGAGCAGTTCCATTTAAACTCATCTACAAATGATATTTCATTATTCATTACCGACTGTCTTAAAAGCATAATGGAGAAAATGATGAAAAAAACAGTGGTACAATATTTATTAACTCGATTATACGATATAGGTGTCAGCGATATTTTTGGTGTTGCTGGGGATTATTCATTTCCAATTAATGATGCCATTTGTGAAAATAATAAAATGCGCTGGATTGGCTGCTGTAATGAATTAAATGCAGCATATGCTGCAGATGGGTATGCGCGAATAAAAGGTATAGCTGCATTATCAACAACATTCGGTGTTGGTGAACTCAGTGCTATCAATGCTATTGCGGGCTCTTACGCTGAATATTTACCTATTTTTCATTTGGTAGGTATGCCATCTAGCGGTGCACAGGAAAGTAAAAAAATTCTTCATCACTCTTTAGGAGATGGGGATTTCACTCTGTTCTATAAAATGTTTCAACCTATTAGTTGTGCGCAAGCAATTCTTACCCCTGAAAATTGTATTGAAGAAGTAGAACGGCTGATCACATACGCTTTATTTAAGCGCCAACCTGTCTATATCGGTATTCCATCCGATTATGCTGAAATGCCTATTCATACAAATAAACGGTATTCAGTATGCACTGATATTCCCCAAAGTAATAATCAAAACCTAACCAAAGTTATTAATGTAATTTTAAATAAACTATTAACTAGCCAAAAAATTAGCCTACTTCCGGGAATTTTAGCTTCTCGTTTAGGATTAACCGATGAGCTTCAAACCCTAATAAATAAATCAAACTTACCTTATGCTACCATGATTATGGATAAAGGGGTACTCAATGAAACAGCATCTAATTATATGGGCATCTATTATGGACATTTAATAAATACCCCTGTTAGTGAATATATAGAAAGCAGCGATTGTATTATTAGCATCGGTGCAATGATGACGGATATGAATACGGGCTGTTTTACTGCCGCTATCCCTTCAGAATATCATATCAATATCATGCCTGATTATGTCAAAATTGGTTCTACAGTATACTCTCAGGTGTATATGAAGGATGTACTCGCTAAATTGAAAGAGCGAATTCCCTCATTTCATCAAAACCACCCTAAAGTTCAACGCTTAGATGAATCATTGTTCACCGGCTATCAATCAATATCGGCTGAATATCTATATTCTCGATTCGAAAAGATGTTTAAAGAAAATGATATTATTTTTACTGACACAGGAACCCCATTAATGGGTTTAGTCTTTGCACAACTTCCTAAAGGGGTTCAATTCTGTAACCAAACCTTGTGGGGGTCTATTGGATGGTCTACTGCCGCCGCTTTCGGAGCGGCTTTGGCAGCACCTAAGCGCAGAGTGATCTTAATTACAGGGGAAGGGGCTCATCAGTTAACAGCACAAGAAATTTGCCAGTTTGCACATTTTCAATTAAAACCGATTATTTTCATTATCAATAATGATGGGTATCTATTTGAGCGCTTAATATGCAAAGATCCGGAAGCTTATTACAATGATATCGCTAAATGGGATTATGAAAAATTACCCGCTGCATTAGGTTGTCATGATTGGAATTGCCAAAAGGTAACACGTTGTAATGAACTTGATATCGCCATCAATCATGCAGAGTCATCCCCTTTTGCATCCTACATTGAAGTGGTCACTGATAAATACGTTGCACCTGAGCTTTCACATAAATTACGGGGAGCATTAGATTCGTTATACTCTTCTTAATATGAAATAACTATTATGATAAGAACTGGCAGCTGGTTATTAAACAATCAAAACCTTGCCAGTTTTTGCATTAGTCATTTTCTTTTTGCCTTATTTTTGTGCAATGTTCTCCTCTTAAAAAACGCCAAGCCAGAAGCATGATAAAAAGCATTAATTATCAATTAGTTATTTCATTTAATTGTTATTTCAAATCGAAATTTAAAAAATTATGATTAACATTTATCTTGGAATAACTCAAATTTTCATTTAGGTATGTAGGCTTAATATGGTATAACCGATTATTAAGAGAAATTTAATGGTTATATAATTTAAAAAAGAATAATATTCATACTTAAGCGAGATACGAATGATTACTGAGTCACGTTGTGTTTTTTCTGAAGGCAGTGTTACCCTCCCCGATGGATATAAAGAACAAACCGTCAATATCCTGATTTCCCCCACAGGGAATGCGGTTAACATTTCTCGGGATGACAAACCCGCTGATGAAACCTTTGATGACTATGTCGCTCGTCAAAAGCAGCTGTTACAACGCTCCCTGAAAGATTGGCAACTCCTTGAAGAAAAGCCCTCTGTACTGGGACTCGACGGCATTCACGGCTATCTCATCAGCTCACGCTATCGTCCCAACAAGAAACAGCAAGTGTATCAAATTCAAGCCGTTTACCCTTTCAGTGATACCCAAACCCTGATTTTCACAATGTCATCCCCCAACGCCTTTAACGATGAGCAATGGGCGTGGATGAACACCCTCCTGCTTAGCTTTCAACCAAGAGGGTAACCACCATGCCAGAAGCCGCCAGAGTCGGTGATATCATCGGTCATTCAAAATCGATGTGGGGAATGCTCATCGGTACGGTATTAGGGGCGGCTATTGCCATAGGAGGCGCAGTCATCTCTGGTGCCTTGATGGGGATTGGCATTGGAACAAGTTGTGTTGGTATCGGTTTTTTTGCTATTGGAGCTTCAGTAGCAATTGGGTATGGCACAGCTAAGCTAGCGGAATGGGCACGGGATAAATGTGTTGAAACGGGATCTAAATCCTTAAGCCCCTGCGGGGAAATCAAAACCGGCTCTCACAATGTACGAATTAACGGTAAGGCCGCCGCCATTTCCACTCGCAGTGACGTCAAGTGCGATAAGGAAAATAGTCTGCGTCAAATGGCACAAGGCTCTGACTCGGTGTATATCAATGGATTCCCTGCTTCTCGGGTCGGTGATAAAACCACCTGTGATGCCACGGTGATGGAAGGCTCCCCCAATGTCCGGATTGGTGGGGGGACACAAGCCACTGAAGATATAGAGCCTGAAATTCCGTCTTGGGTCACTACGGCCTCTGATTTAACCATGTTATTTGCGGGATTTTTAAGCTTTGGTGGAGGAGTGGCGAAAGGCCCCAGCGCGGTGGCAAAGCTGTGGAGCAAATTACCAGGCAGCACCAAAATTAGCCGTTTCTTCTGTCGTTATGGAACGGTACTTACAGCGATGAGCATGGCAATCCCCGCAATCGGCATACTCACTCGCCCTGTGGAGGTGATTGGTGGGCAGAAAGTATTAAACGGTGAAGAAGAGCTGGATTTTACCTATGAATCTGAATTACCGCTTTACTGGCAACGCAATTATTTAAGCAGTTATTGTTATGAGGGTGTATTGGGTCGAGGCTGGAGTTTCTTTTGGGAAACCCAATTGATTAAAACCGAAGACGGCTTTGTTTGGCAAAACCTGTCGGGTGACATCCTTCCGTTTCCAGACATCCCACTAGGGTATCGTAGCTTTTGTGAGGCTGCCCAAGGCTGGATGATCCACAATGACGATGACAGTTGGACGTTTCAGGATGCAGGTGAACTGCGTTATCATTACCCCCCTTTTGATACCGAAGGTCGCAGCCGCTTAAGCCACGTCATAGATAATGTCGGTAATGAGCAACGTTTCCACTACAACGAACAGCATCAACTCATTCACATTACCGGTTGCGGTGACCTGAATATCGTTTGTGAATACCAATCCTTTCCGTTTGAAGAAAAAACAGTATCACGTCTCACAGCCGTGTATCAGGTAAACGCCAATCAAGCTCGTCGCCGTCAATGTGCTTATTTTTATAACGAACACGCCCAGCTGGTACGTGTCGAACAGCACACAGACCACCCTTACCGCCAATTTGGTTGGACAGATGCTGGCATCATGGCGTGGCATACGGATAAATATGGTTTACGCAGCGAGTACCGTTGGGAACTCTCCGACGATAACCTGTGGCGTGTGATTGAAAACACAACCAGCGAAGGGGAAAGCTACCGACTGGAATACGATGATATCCATCTCACACGCACCGCTTATTGGTATGATGGCTCTACCTCATTTTGGCAACTCAATGATAACTATCAAATCATTCAGTACACTGACCGAACAAGCATCAAAACCGAACTCTTGTGGGATGAGTTTGGGCTACCTTGCGGCTGTCGCAACGCCGAAGGACATACGCAAACCAGTGAATGGGATGAGTTAGGACGATTACTCAGTTTAACCGATGGTAATGGCAACCAAACCCGCTGGCAATACCAAAATGAACGTGACCGCCTTATTGCTGTCTTTTGGCCTGATGGCACTGAATCACGTTTAGAGTATGACCGTTTTGGACGGTTAATCAAAGAAATCTCTCCACTGGAGCAAACGACCGAATACCGCTATGACTTTAAAACTACACTGCGCCCCACCGTCCGCATTGATGCCAAACAGGGGCGCAGCGAGTTCCTCTGGACAAAACGCGGACAATTACTGCGTCATACCGACTGTTCTGGCAAGCAGCACTACTGGCATTATGATGATGAAGGTCGTTTGGTTTCTCACACTAACGCCTTACATGAAGCCACAGAGTACCACTACGATAATGCAGGACACATCACGCGCATTGTGTTGCCGGATAATTCTACCGTTCAATTGGCCTGGAATGCCGCGGGGCTCCTCACCCATCACCAACGCAATGACAATACCCCACGTCAGTGGCAATACAACGCCTTCGGTCGCGTCACAACGGAAATCGATAAACTCGCTCGACATATCCATTACCATTACAATGCTGAAGGCGTATTAATTTCAATTGAAAACGCCAATGGCGGACGTTACCTACTCAACCGTGATGCCGAAGGCCGACTCATCGAGGAAATCAGACCGGATGATACGCTGCTGCAATATCGCTATAACAGTTTCGGACGTTTAGCCGAGGAAACTCGTTTAGGCGACCGTGTGTTCCCTTCCCCCGCTCGCACGGTGTTGTTACAGTATGACCCCGCGGGTAACCTTGCTAAACGGGAAACATTAACTGATAGCTATCAGTACCAGTGGGATAGCCTAAACCGCTTATTGGTGGCGTCGAGGCAACCGAATCAACTCGGCCTTGAAATGGGCTTGCAGGCTAACCAAGTTCACTTTACCTATGATGCCCTTGGGCGTATTACCCGTGAGCAAACGGGCGATGATATCGTCGAATTTGCTTACGATGAACTCAATAATCTGAGCTGTCTGACGTTACCTCAAGGTGACAGCCTAAACTGGCTCTATTACGGTTCAGGGCATGCCACTGCCATCAATCACCTTGTCGACGGCACCCCGCACTTAATCACCGAATTTGAACGCGATGACCTGCACCGTGAAATCAGCCGTACCCAAGGTGCTCTAACCCAATATCGACAGTACGATAAGCTGGGACGGACGATAAGTACCTTCAGCTCACGCAATAAACCGCATCCACTCAACGGCATTGCCTCATCACGAAAATGGTTCTATGACGAACAAGATAACCTTGGCGCGATGGAAGACCATTATCGGGGTTGGGTGGAATACCTGTATGACTCTGAGCAGCGACTGAAAAAAGTCTCCAGTGGCGAAAACATGGATGCCATGCTGTTCTATGACCGTGCGGATAATCTGTTAGAGCGTCCTCAATCAGAAATCGAGGCTCAAACGCCATCAATGCCTGCCCTAAGCCCACAAGGGGATAGGCTACTTCAATTTCAAGGCTGGCAATATCGCCATGATGCCTATGGTAACGTGATTTCACGCGGGCACCCTAACCAAGCCAAACAAACTTATCAGTATGATGGGGATAACCGTTTAGTTATCGCCCAAACCAGCGACATGAAAGCCCAATATCACTACGATGCACTGGGTCGTCGCATTCATAAAGTGGTTGAGTCACGGGCTTACGGCACACTGAAACGACATGAAACCCATTTTGTGTGGCAAGGGCTACGGTTGCTGCAAGAGCAGGATATCAATACGGGTAAATGTCAGACCTATTGCTACGAAGAGCACGGCAGCTATACCCCACTCGCCGTCATCGTGAAGCAACCCGCCGGCTACCGTTATTACTGGCACCACTGCGACATTAACAGCGCCCCACTCGACGTCACCAACGAACAAGGCAATACGGTGTGGTCAGGGAAATATGAGCGCTTTGGCTTTGTTCGCAGTAGCCCATTGAGTTTCTACTCTGACCCAGAACGCAAGATGGAGTCCTTCGAGCAAAATCTACGCTATGCCGGGCAGTATTTTGACAATGAAACGGGGCTACATTTTAATACGTTCAGGTTCTACGACCCACAGATAGGCCGTTTTATCATGCCTGACCCGATTGGGTTATTGGGTGGGATAAATCTGTATCAGTATGCGCCGAATCCGCTGATGTGGGTAGATCCGCTAGGTCTAGATCGCTTCCTTGAGATCGTAGGTGATGCAGCTACAACAACAGGAAAAAAATTCCAAGGGGCTGAGATTTATAAGATAACTAGTAAAGTTAAAGTTGGGGATGTGACCTTTAAAAAAGGTGATTATTTCTATTTAGATAATCTTCATAAAGATCACTACGAAACTTTTTCATCGTTGGATAAGTCTAAGGGAGTATTTAATTTGGATGGTTCTTATAATGAAAAGAAATCAATTAAAGCCGCAAAAAGAAAAGGTCCGGGATGCTAACATGAAAGCTAATTTAAAACATAATATATTAAAAAACAAAGATGACTTGATCGAGGGAACTTTTTGCTACTCTTTATTTGAGAATGCTTTCTTTGATGAAGTATTATTAATTGATCTAATAAAAAATGCTAAGTTATTTTTTAAAGAAAATAATCAAGACAAAGATATTTCAAATCTACTGACATGGATCGTTAATGGCGTTGATCAGTGCTTTGTATCTAATAATGATAAAGATGACTATTATTCAATTGAAAATTACTCTTCAGATTTAGAGATAAAATGGAAAAATGTATGGCGAACTGAAATTAATGAGATAATTAGTAACAGTAATAATTGTTAATATTCGCTAATATGTAGTAACTCAGATTTGACCTGACAGTTACCGGTTATTCATACAGGTGTCTGTCAGATTCTATCAGTGTTAAATGTTGTGCTTTAATAAATGTGAACACTTTAACTATAGAACATTGAAAGAATATATAGATACTATCTTCCATGATAGTTCTGCAACAGCAATTATTGAGTCTTATTGAGGCGATAGAATAAGAGGTTTTTACTTTGTAGTAAAATCCTTAAGTTCAAATTCCACAAAAAACGACTGTATCACTACGATGCACAGGGTAACCGCATTCATAAAGTGGTTGAGTCACGGGCTTACGGCAAAGTAGAACGACATGAAACCCATTTTGTCTGGCAAGGACTACGATTACTGCAAGAGCAGGATATCAATACCGGTAAATACCAAACCTATTGCTACGAAGAGCACGGCAGTTATACCCCACTCGCCGTTATTGTGAAGTAATCCAGTGGATACCACTATTACTGGCATCACTGCGACATTAACTGTGCCTCACTCGACGTCACCAACGAACAAGGCAATACGGTGTGGTCAGGGAAATATGAACGTTTTGGTTTTGTTCGCAGTAGTCCATTAAGTTTCTACTCCGACCCAGATCGCAAAATGGAGTCCTTTGAGCAGAACTTACGCTATGCTGGACAGTATTTTGACAATGAAACCGGATTACATTTTAATACCTTCAGATTCTACGACCCACAGATAGGCCGTTTTATCATGCCCGACCCAATTGGGTTATTGGGTGGGATAAATCTGTATCAGTATGCTCCGAATCCATTGGTATGGATTGACCCTTGGGGGTTAAGTGTTGTCCGTGATAATTACAATACTGCAAAAACTCTATCAGAACCGGAGGTGCTTAAACAACTTCAAAGCAAATACCCTTCAGCACAGTATGAAATATTAGAGCAACCGCGAGTCTATATAAATGGAGAGGTTGGACCAACCGGAAAAGCTTTGTATTCTAATCCTGACTTTATGGTTATAGATAGAAACTCAGGGAATATTATAGACTTAGTTGATGCTAAAAATGGAAACGCCCCATTTACAGCTAATCAAAAACTACTAAATGAAAAAGGTGGAACATTTAAAGGATCAAGCCGTAGTGCTGTTTTACCTAGAGGTAGTCAAGCAAAACAAATTAAACCTAATTCTTTACGTCAAATAAGGACATCATGCTAATGAAACCAGTTAGTCTATCAAGCAAAAAAGAACTTATGCTAAACGAATTAATTGAATTCATGAAGCATTATAATGCTAAATACAAAAAATCAAAATGTGAATTTGAGATTTTTGAGAATGAAGTCAGCAAAATATGTATGTTGAATTTTATTAATAGAGGGAGTCATTTAGCCTTAAGAACTTTTTTATACATTAGTATAGATGGCATAAATAAGGAGTTCAAAAAATTAGCAAAAAATACAGTTTGCCCTCCTTATATCTATGGAGGTGAAATTACTGAAATTTGTGAATATTTTGATATAAAAATCGGCAGAGAGTATACAGAACAGATCATAACATCTGATACCCGCATTAATGACATAATTACCGAATGGAAGAATGATTTTATTAAAATATGCATTCCATTTTTTGATAAATATAGTTCCCCCAGCGAATTAAATAAAGAAATCAATGATATTAATCAGTTAAAACTTCCTCCTTTAGCTTTAAGTACTAGTAACAGAATATTAAAAGGAAGCTTGTTATTAAAATTATCTTCTCAACCAAAATATTATGTAGAGCAAACAATGGCATTGTATAATGAAATCTCAATTAACAGTAAAAATAAAAAATTACTTGACGATTTTAATGTCATTAAAGAATATGTCGAGAATAGTATAAATAATTAACAATTCAAACATCAGATTCCAATTGACTGTATTTACTTAAAATTTAGATTGTCAGGTTTAGTATGTTAGGCATAATTAAACCTGACAGTCTAACCAGAGTGAGAAGAAGTAATTAATTATAAATAACGACATAGACTACTATAGAAGCTAGATAGTCTGAACGAGGTTTAAGCCATTATTTAAAATCTTAATTTTTCAGTATGTTGGATATTCAGTGATGACTTTTTCGACCTCAAACTGTAGGCAATAAAACCATCTAATAAATACTCATTTTTCGGTCGTGTATTCAATATAGAGATCATCACAATAGGTAATGCTCCCGTTCTATGAATGTACCGATGATTTTATCATGCATTTCAGGTGACTTTGAGTAACCTAACGTCTTACGGTTAAGCTGCTTTAAGAGATTTCTCAAGTTCAAATTCTCTCTTTCTATACGTTACGTTGTGTATAAAACTTACTTGCCACATGTTTTTGTTTGGGTAATATCTCATAAGCACTGAGCTTATCCGTGCACCAAAAAGCCACATTAAATCTAGACAGTAAAGCCAGTAACTGGCGAAGAGTTCTCTTGTTTCGACGACCAAACGTATGAGCAATAATCCGTTTTAGGCGAGGTTCCCAAGCATACCAGAGCCAGCGTTGTTGTTTCTTGTTAGCCATAAAAGACCACTGCTCATCAACCTCGCAAAGGAGTTCAATGTGCAAATTATCAAGGGGTAAAGAAGTTACCTGCTTCGGCGAGAGTTTTTTAAAGTACGAACTACCGCATTAATGCTAATATGAAGTGCCCTAGCAGTATCACGAATACCCGCATTATTCATCGTGGGGGTCGATAATTTTATCTTTAGCACCGGGTTGGCAGGCTCTATATTCATAATCATGTTGGAAGCTTCTGCAGCAATCTTGACAACGATAACGTTGATGTCCAGTGCTCCCTAATCCATGTTTTTTCACTGAGGAAGTTTGTTGACAAAATGGGCACCTTACATTGACTTTAGCCATGAATATTCTCCGGTAAATTACCCTATATTACAGGTTAATCACCGGATTGAATACATAACCCATTTTTCCACGTAGCTTTACTCAGCCGAAATTTATGAGAGCACAGATGATTGAAAATAAATCATTACAATGTTTAGATTTAATTTCTACATAGCTAAATAAATTAAAAATAAATGCGAAGATAAAATTATGGATAATATATATACTTTTAAAGCCTCCATTGTTAATTGCTATACCGAGAATGACGTTGTTGTTATTGGCGTAGGAGATGACCCTACAAGCCCACAAAATTATCTGATCTTATCAAGATTTGATGATGGGGAGGTTGATGATTCAATTGGCATTCAAACTAGTCTTTCAGAAAGAGAGTATTCTAATGCTATTGATAAAATCACATTAGAAAAAAATACCCTAAAAATTGAAATAAAAACTGACAAAATAAAGGATGTTAGGTTTTCAAATATTTTAGTGTATTTAAATGCTGATCACCTTAACTATAGTACATTGAAAGAATACATAGATACTATTTTCCATGATAGTTCTGCAACAGTAATTATTGAGTCTTTTTGAAGCAATAGAATGAGAGGTTTTACTTTGTAGTAAAACCCTCAAGTTTAATTTCCTCAAACAATGGCTGTACCACTACGATGCACTGGGTCGTCGCATTCATAAAGTGGTTGAGTCACGGGCGCATGGCAAGCCAATGCGACAGGAAACCCATTTTGTCTGGCAAGGACTACGGTTACTGCAAGAGCAGGATATCAATACCGGTAAATGCCAAACCTATTGCTGCGAAGAACACGGCAGTTCCCCCCCCTCGCCGTTATTGTGAAGTAATCCAGTGGATACCACTATTACTGGCATCACCGCGACATTAACAGTGCCCCACTTGATGTCACCAACGAACAAGGCAATACGGTGTGGTCAGGGAAATATGAACGCTTTGGCTTTGTTCGCAGTAGCCCATTGAGTTTCTACTCCGACCCAGATCGCAAGATGGAGTCCTTTGAGCAGAACTTACGCTATGCTGGACAGTATTTTGACACTGAAACAGGATTACATTTTAATACCTTCAGATTCTATGACCCACAGATAGGCCGTTTTATCATGTCCGACCCAATTGGGTTATTGGGTGGGATAAATCTGTATCAGTATGCACCTAACCCGCTAATGTGGGTGAATCCTTGAGGATTGACGGAGGCTTTAATTTATAAAAATCCCGGACATCATGAACCCGGGTATTTACCAGGTAGACAAGTGCCATTCAATAGCTCCAAAAGCATAATACCACCTAACGCTGAAGAGCTCTTTAAACTTAGTCAGTTAGACCCTAATGACTCAAAAACGAGTTGGGTCAAAATTGGGGAAGGTAAAAAAGCTGTTTGGCATAGATTCCAAAGTAGTGCTGCTGATGGCTCAGGACCATTCCATTGGAATGGTTCAACGGATGGTGTTGATATTAGAGGCAAACCTAGAGCTATAGATCCAAGAAATGTCCCTAAGTATGCAAAAAATATGGAAGGTATAAAACCGTGCAAATGAAGACAAGACTTATAGGAAAAAAAAATACTCTTGCAGTCGAATATTTTTTTGAAAATAAGGAGAAATTTATTGGCCGAGCAAAGTTTTGGATTAATGACTTATTTTTTGGAAGCTTAGACGATACAATTTTTTTTGATGGCTACTTAATCGGTGGGCTCAATGAAATTTTAAACAAAAAACACTTAAATCAAAGATATTTGCTTGATAATTATTGTTCTACTTATGAACTATTAGAAGCAGATATCTTAGACTTTAATGGTGAAGAGTATGAGTTAGCCGAAAATTTTAATGTGAATTTAGGAACTTGGTCAGATTATTTTAATATATATTCATACAAATTAACCGATGAAATTGGTGCCATTTTATGGAGATTTGTTGATACTAGTGAATCATTGAAGGATTTAATAGATTATCCTAAAAATATCTTCTATGAAGAGTTTAGATATGATGAATTGCGTCATATAGTGAATGATCTAACCCTACTAAAGCTTGACCAGTAAAGAACTTTATCGTAGTTAAGCTAGAAGATATTTCAATCTTCTAGCTTAACTATACTGATACACGTGCTGATTGTCCACTCCCCATTAATTAAGCCCCCCTAAACTAGAGTTTTCTAACTGTTTACGATAGGCCTCCGGAGGGAGGTGATTTAAGCTTTCATGAGTTCGATTTTGGTTATAATCTTGCTGCCAAAACCACGCTAATTCTCTAACTTGGCTTAACGATTCAAATAAATACGCATTTAAAAATTCACGACGGAACGAACCATTAAAACGTTCGATAAAGCCATTTTGTTGTGTCTTTCCTGGTTGAATATGGCATAGCGAAATTTGGTTATCTTCACAATAATTCAATAAGTTAACTGAGATCAGCTCAGGCCCATTATCGACTCGGAGTTGCTTTGGTAACCCCCATTCGATTTTTAAACGTTCAAGCACTCTGATAACACGTTCTGCCGGTAATGACGTATCAACCTCAATCGCTAAACATTCACGTGTTCCTTCATCAAGAATATTGAGTGTTCTGAACCGTTTACCGCAGTATAAACTGTCGTGCATAAAATCCAGTGCCCATTGAATATTTGGGAATTTTTCTATCACTAATGGCTTCTTTTCACGCTTCGGAAGCACTTTTTTAACCCGTCGTTTCAGGTTTAGCCCCAATTGATAATAAACGCGATAAACTCGTTTATGATTAAAGGGATAGCCTTGAAATCGTAGTCGGAAATAGCATTTCCAAAATCCCGATTGTGGCGATTTAGCTAAAATGGTTTGTATAGCATCGATTACCACGCGGTCTTTTTTGCGCCATCTATTCGCTGACGGTAAAATGTGGCTCGTGATAATGACGTCAGCTCACAAGCCTTAGTGACTGATAAGCCTGCCTCTTTTAATGATTGAGTACAGGCTCTCTTTTCAGCCACTACCAACCCTTTTTTGCGAAAAGCGCCTTCATTGCATGATTTTCAAGGCTAACTTCCGCAAAGAGCTTCTTCAGTTTCGTGTTTTCCTCTTCAAGCTCTTTTAATCGTTTAATATCATTAGCTTCCATGCCGCCATACTTTGATTTCCAATTATAATAGGTGGCGTTACTAATCCCATTTTGGCGGCAAATATCGTCCACTTTCATACCAGAATCAGCAAGTTTTAAAATATTAACGATCTGAGTTTCAGTAAAACGGGCTTTTTTCATTATGACCTCTGCAATTTTTAGGACAGAAAATCTAATTATCGCTGTCTTATTTTAAGGGAAGTGGACAGCATGCAATATATAATGAAATGATGAAGTCAAAACTAGATGCTTTGGAGAGAGTTGCAAATAAAGAAAAATGGGATTATCGACGAATACAAAGTGAAGTATTGAACCTACAGCATGAGGCTCGTAAAGGATTCAAAACAGGAAAACTTACATGTGCTTGATTACGAGGATAAGGGCATGAATATCTATACTATTAGTAGTAGCTTCTCATTGGGAAATGGAGTTATTGACTTCTCAGACCCAAAGTCAAGATTATCAAGCTTTTTCATTTGGAATGAAGGGGATGATAAGTTTCTCTCATATTCACTACCAAAAGGTAAAGTACAAAGTACTATGCGGAGTGATAAACTGATGGTTTCAGATTATTTTCCTGCCAATATCGGAGTCCCAGTTTTTTCACAGAGAGCGGTATCTATATTTGAGCGTAGAATTGCATCTGAAATGTCCTTCTATAAATGTACTGTGGAAAATGCTAGTGAAACGATGTCTTTATGTAAGGTAAACAATTACCTTCCAATTATTGACGAGGAAAGAATAACGTTTAGGGAACTTATTGATGGCACTAAACTAATCGATATTCCTGCCTATAAATGTGATAAAGATTTCTTTATAGCGAGAGATAGTGTCTTTTGTGAGCAAATGATTGTCTCTCAACTATTTGTCGATTTATGTAATGAAGAAGGGTTGAATATTGAATTTTCACAATGTTAATGAAGTGTCTGGTTTCTAATGGAAAATATTTTTGGGATGGTCTAATAAAACTGTAGAGATTTATAGCTTATAATTAAGCAAAATCGTATAGGTATAAATATAACCCGAAAAGTAAAAGTGACCTTTAGTGCAAAGCAAAAACTGGAATATGCAAAACTCATGGTTGAAGGGGGATATAGCAATATTCAAGTTGAACAAATATCTGGGGCGGGCAAATCTGCTGTGTCGCGATGGAAGCAACAATACCTTGCTGAGTTAAATTGGGAAGGAGCAGAAAAACAGACTTTGAATGTCACACCTAAAAAACAAACACCAACAACTTCAAAAAAATGCTAAGATAAAATTATGGATAATATATATACTTTTAAAGCCTCCATTGTTAATTGCTATACAGAGAATGACGTTGTTGTTATTGGCGTAGGAGATGACCCTACAAGCCCACAAAATAATCTGATCTTATCAAGATTTGATGATGGGGAGGTTGATGATTCAATTGGCATTCAAACTAGTCTTTCAGAAAGAGAGTATTCTAATGCTATTGATAAAATCATTTTAAGAAAATACACCCTAAAAATTGAAATAAAAACTGACAAAATAAAGGATGTTGGGTTTTCAAATATTTTAGTGTATTTAAATGCTGAACACTTTAACTATAGAACATTGAAAGAATATATAGATACTATTTTCCATGGTAGTTCTGCAAAAGTAATTATTGAGTCTTATTGAAGAAATAGAACAAGAGGTTTTACTTTGTGGTAAAACCCTCAAGTTCAATTTCCACAAACAACGACTGTATCACTACGATGCACCGGGTAGCCGCATTCATAAAGTGGTTGAGTCACGGGCTTACGGCAAAGTAGAACGACATGAAACCCATTTTGTCTGGCAAGGACTACGATTACTGCAAGAGCAGGATATCAATACCGGTAAATACCAAACCTATTGCTACGAAGAGCACGGCAGTTATACCCCACTCGCCGTTATTGTGAAGTAATCCAGTGGATACCACTATTACTGGCATCACTGCGACATTAACTGTGCCTCACTCGACGTCACCAACGAACAAGGCAATACGGTGTGGTCAGGGAAATATGAACGTTTTGGTTTTGTTCGCAGTAGTCCATTAAGTTTCTACTCCGACCCAGATCGCAAGATGGAGTCCTTTGAGCAGAACTTACGCTATGCTGGACAGTATTTTGACACTGAAACAGGATTACATTTTAATACCTTCAGATTCTATGACCCACAGATAGGCCGTTTTATCATGTCCGACCCAATTGGGTTATTGGGTGGGATAAATCTGTATCAGTATGCACCTAATCCATTGGGATGGATTGACCCTTGGGGCGGGGAAATTGTCAGAGTTTATCACTACACAAGTAGTGATGGATATAAAGGGATTATGGGTACTGGTTCTATAAATATGAGTGACCCAGGAGCTTGAGGTAAAGGAGCCATATCTGGAAAACCTAATGCAGTATATGTGACAACAATGTCGCCTGAAGAACTGAATGCATCAAAAGCTAGAGGGCAAATGGGACTAACTAATGCAAAGAGTACACATTATATCTCTTTTGAAATAGATAGTAGCAAGATCCAACGAGTTGACAGGCAGGATGGAGTGAAACGTCTTTTCATACAAGAAAATATAAATCTTCGCGATCCTAATAATAAAATAAAAAGTGGTGTTACACATGGTCGCTGTTAGCTGAATCAATGACATTCATCAAAATTTGTAGCATAGGAGAATTTTATGTCTGAATGGACAGGCGAATTATATGGATTTTATACGAACAAACCAACGAAAAGTGTTTTTTCTTTTTTTAAAAATGAAATCCTTAAAATAGATTATCAGTACGAATATAATTCATACAACGATGAAGAATCGCTATTTTTTTATAAAGATAAAAACATGTTACGTCATCATGAAGATATTGGCTATAACCTTGATCTTGATAATAAAGGATGTTTTTGTATAGAAGCAAAGATAGTTAATTTACATGGAATAGCTACATTGTTTGAGTTTGAATCTGAATCAAATTTTGAACCATATGATATAAATTTACAGTTAGATGATATTTTCTATTATGTTTTGATTTTACCTGACTTCATTGAAAACTCTCAGTTTTGTTCAGACATACACCGTCTTTTTGTTAATACTCTCGCAAAGATACGCTTATAAGAATAAGGCTCAGGATGTATTTTGACATAAAAATTCCCCCTAGTAATTGGTTATCCAACTATTGGGGTAACTTCAAAAGGATATTTTTAAATTACGGTAAAACGAACTGTTTGAAAAGTTGGCGATAGAGTTAATATCAAGTTACGTTACGAAAAGTACGGCAGCGCAGCTATCCTCCCTCGCCGTTATTGTGAAGCAATCCAGTGGATACCACTATTACTGGCATCACTGCGATATTAACAGTGCACCACTCGATGTCACCAACGAACAAGGCAATACGGTGTGGTCAGGGAAATATGAACGTTTTGGTTTTGTTCGCAGTAGCCCATTAAGTTTCTACTCCGACCCAGATCGCAAAATGGAGTCCTTTGAGCAGAACTTACGCTATGCTGGACAGTATTTTGACAATGAAACCGGATTACATTTTAATACGTTCAGATTCTACGACCCACAGATAGGCCGTTTTATCATGCCCGACCCGATTGGGTTATTGGGTGGAATGAATCTGTATGCTTATGCGCCTAATCCGATGTCATGGGTGGATCCTTTCGGATTAATGACCTTATACCGAGGCATGAATATTAGCGAATATGAGAGCTTGATGAAAACTGGCACTTGGACTTCACCACCGAATGCATTAGAAGGTAAATGGTTTGCTACAACATATGACAATGCTGTTATTTGGGGTAACAAAATGGGGCATGGAGGTGATACATTTAAAGTTGTACAAATAAATGTACCAGATGAAATTGCTAAAAAATGGCATTTTGACCCTCATTTAGATAGTATTGGTCCAGCTAGATTTGACACATTAGATGATCTTAATAATTCTAATGTGAAAATAACTTGGAGTAAAAATGTTACAGCGAAAGGAAACCAAAGATGCATTTAGTAAAAATAAAATGGGTACAAAAAAAAGATGGCGGTCGAACAAGACCTCCAGATGTAGGTCGATATTATGCTGTATCAAGATTCCCCGAAGATACTACTTGGCAAAATAATGCTTGGAGTGTAGTTTTTGATATACATTCCACAAAATCAGAAAATAATGAATTTATAAGTGAGGCTAGTGTTGATTTCTTAATGGATAACGCACCGAAAGAACGCATGGAACAACATAGTACTTTTGATATATACGAAGGACCCAAAAAAGTAGCCACCGTTTTTTTAAAATAATATATGATTACGTTACCTGAGTTACAGTGACCATTGCTTAGCTAACCTGAGTTCGGGATAAGAAAAACAGTGAACTAAAAGTGGATTCTGTGAGCAGATCTTTCTACCCAAAAGTGACTGTTCACTAAGAAACCTGCTATGCATAAAAATCGGGGAGCAGGTAAACTGTATCGAGATAAACCTGAAACCCTATTGCTACGAAGAACACGCCAGCTATTATATCCCACTCGACGTCACCAACGAACAAGGCAATACGGTGTGGTCAGGGAAATATGAACGTTTTGGTTTTGTTCGCAGTAGTCCATTAAGTTTCTACTCCGACCCTGAACGTGAAATGGAGTCCTTTGAGCAGAACTTACGCTATGCCGGACAATATTTTGACAATGAAACCGGATTACATTTTAATACCTTTAGATTCTACGACCCACAGATAGGCCGATTTATCATGCCTGACCCAATTGGGTTGTTGGGTAGGATAAATCTGTATCAGTATGCAGTAAACCTAATGGAACTGATTGATCCTTTGGACTAGCTGTAGAACAAATACCTTATGGTGAAGGGTTAAGCCAAAGTGTAATAGGCCAGCGTATTTTAGACGGTAATTTTAATGCCAAAGGAACAAACTATGCGACTATAAACTACACGAAAGACGGAAAAAATTATATAGATGTAGTAAGAAATGATCTGGGTTTTTTACACTCTGAAGAGAAATTAATAGCTAAGTATGCGAATAAGCCAGGGATTACCATTAACGAGGTTTTTTCGGAAAGGCACCCTTGCACTAGTTGCAATCCGCTTGTGAATAAATATTCACCAAAAAATACTTATAACTTTAATTACAGTTCTTCAGGCAGAAAAGATTTACAACATAATCTAAATAATATCAAAAAAACATGTTAGGTGAAATATGCCATATCTTACAGAAACATTAGAATCTAAGTTGATTGATATTAAAAATATCATTCATTATCAAAAAAAAAAATAAAATATTTAGAGGATAAAGTAGATTTACTTCCTTCTTATACAAATTATAACTTTAAATTTTACAAACCAACTTATTTTTTAACACATTCAAATGAAAATTACATTATATTTGGTGAGGACTTAAGTGGTTATTTTTGTTTTAAAGAAATTGATGGTAAAATATTTTATACATACTCCCCAGATAAAAACGTGAAAATATTATTTTGTAATAGTAATATTAAACTATTTGTATCTTTTTATAATGTATTTTTAAATCAAGTAGTAACTAACTATTCAGTTGACAAAGAATTTGATCCTGAACAAATCAATTTATTTTATAATGAAATTGATTTTGATGCTATGAAAGATGCAGAATATTATTGGGTTACAAAAACCTATGAACTAGAAGAAGGTTTTTTCCCCTTAAATGATGAAAGAGTCAGTTTTTATAAATCATTATAATATTGGTAATACCATCATTTTACTTATCATTGTTATAGTAACAGTGCCCCACTCGACCTCACCAACTAATAAGGTAACACAACTGTAATGTGAGGTGAAAAAACGGGGCATGGTGGTGATTTCCGTGTCATTCAATTCAATGTACCTGATAATATAACTGATGCTGCTTATAAAACCCCTCGATTGGATGGAATATGAAAAGCTAGATTTATAGAAAATACAGTCCTCAATGAGGAAAAAATTAAACCTAAATGGAGTAAATACATACATCAACCAACTTGCTAAAATAGAGGGGAAAATGGAAACTTCAAAAAAAAATGTCAAGATTCACTGGACACCAGTGCAACAAGGTGGAAAAAAATCACTCCCCCTGAATTTAAAATATTATGTAATCACTGAACCAATGAGAGGTAAAAGTGGTGATATATCATCTTGGTCAGTAGTGCTAAATATTAAAAGTAATGAACAGGTCGATTCCTATGTCCACTCCCCCTAAAATAAGACAGCTATAATTAGAGTTTCTGCCCTAAAAATTGCAGAGGTCATGATGAAAAAAGCCCGTTTTACTGAAACTCAAATCGTTAATATTTTAAAGCTCGCTGATTCAGGGATGAAAGTGGAAGACATTTGTCGCCAAAATGGGATCAGTAACGCCACTTATTATAATTGGAAATCAAAATATGGTGGCATGGAAGCTAATGATGTTAAACGATTAAAAGAGCTTGAGGATGAAAATGCGAAACTGAAAAAGCTCTTTGCGGAAGTCAGCCTTGAAAATCAGGCGATGAAGGAGCTTTTTGCAAAAAAGGGTTGGTAGTGACTGAAAAGAAGTCCTGTGCACAATCATTAAAAGAGGCAGGTTTATCAGTCATTAAGGCTTGCAAACTAACTTCATTGCCCCGAGCTACTTTTTACCGTCAACCGTTAGATTGGCGTAAAAAAGACCAAGTGGTGATCGATGCCATACAATCTGTGTTAGCGAAATCACCACAATCAGGATTTTGGAAATGCTATTTTCGGCTGCGATTTCAAGGCTATTCTTTTAATCATAAACGAGTTTATCGCGTTTATTGTCGATTAGGATTGAACTTGAAACGACGGGTTAAAAAGGTGCTTCCGAAGCGTGAAAAAAGACCATTAGTGATAGAAAAAGTCCCGAATATTCAATGGGCTTTGGATTTTGTACACGACAGTTTGTACTGTGGTAAACGCTTCAGAACCTTGAATATTATTGATGAGGGGACACGTGAGTGCCTGGCAATTGAAGTTGATACGTCATTGCCTGCTGAACGAGTCATTAGAGTACTAGAACGTTTGAAAATCGATAGAGGATTGCCGAAACAAATTCGAGTGGATAATGGGCCTGAACTTATTTCAGCTAATCTATTGAATTATTGTAAAAATAATCGAATTGATTTATGCCATATTCAACCCGGTAAACCTCAACAAAACGGTTTTATCGAACGATTTAATGGTTCATTTCGCCGTGAATTTTTAAATGCCTATTTATTTGAATCATTAAGCCAAGTACGAGAGATGGTGTGGTTTTGGCAGCAAGATTACAATCTAAATCGAACCCACGAAAGTTTAAATAACCTCCCACCGGAGACATACCGTAAACAGTTAGAAATCTCTAATTTGAAGTGTCTTAATTAATGGGGAGTGGACAAAGCATCGACCTCATTTGTGTAACTGTTTAAACTCTTGCAACTTAACGCTAGTCTCAATCAATGCTATTTGAGGAAAATTACCGACTTTTAGCTGTACAAGTTTACCTATAACTGGGCTACTATATCGGTAGAAAACGGTCTTACTGGCTGTTATGCCACAAAATATACGTAAACCAGAGCTTTCGCAGGATTCAGAACTATTTTTACACTTAAGTTTATCGCTGCGATACTGTGTTAAGAATGGTTTTACTGATGATTTTTGGCTCATAAGTGTTACTCTAATTAACGCTTATTATAAAAGTATTCAATGTGTTTAGACTAAAGTGCAGATTGGTGCATTTACAATGCTCATTGGGTTTTAGCCCCATAAACAGCCTACATTTTAACCTACACTCAATCATGGGATTCTGTGACATTCTCTACAATAAAATGGAGTCTAATGAGACAGCCAACGGACACAGGATTAAATAAATTCAACAGATTAGACAAACAAGCTTATGACTGATAACCAAAATTTTGAATCCCACACACCAATGATGCAGCAGTATTTAAAACTAAAAGCACAACATCCTGACATATTGCTGTTCTATCGTATGGGGGATTTTTACGAGCTTTTCTTTGATGATGCCAAAAAAGCGTCTCAATTATTAGATATTTCGCTCACCAAACGAGGACAAACGGCGGGTCAGCCTATTCCAATGGCGGGTGTACCACACCATGCGGCCGAAAACTATTTAGCAAAATTGGTGCAACTGGGTGAATCTGTCGCGATATGCGAACAAATTGGTGATCCCGCAACGAGTAAAGGTCCTGTTGAGCGTAAAGTCGTACGTATTGTTACACCGGGTACAATCACCGATGAAGCATTACTGAATGAGCGGCAAGACAATCTATTGGCCTCAGTCTGGCAAGAGCCTCAAGGCTATGGCTTTGCAACCTTAGATATCACGTCGGGGCGCTTTATCATCAGTGAATTCGATGACGAAGAGTCTCTACAAGCAGAGCTACAACGTACTCGCCCTGCTGAATTACTCTATCCTGAAGACTTTGCGAGTATGGCGTTAATCGAAAACTGTAAAGGCCTACGTCGTCGGCCTCTATGGGAATTCGAGCTAGAAACAGCAAAACAGCAGCTTGGCCTACAATTTGGCACAAAAGACTTAATTGGGTTTGGGGTCGAAAATGCCTCGAGAGCGCTACGCGCTGCTGGCTGCCTTCTCCAATACGTCAAAGATACTCAACGTACGGCATTACCTCATATCCGTAGCATCATCATGGAAAAACAAACAGATAACGTTATTCTGGATGCTGCAACACGTCGTAATCTTGAGATCACGCAAAACTTATCTGGTGGCACAGATAATACTTTAGCGTCTATTTTGGATTTATGCGTTACCCCGATGGGAAGCCGCATGCTCAAGCGTTGGCTTCATACCCCATTGCGCCATATACAAACACTAACGAATCGCCAACAAGCTATCGCCGCCTTACAAGAGTGTGGTTTCGAGCTATTACAGCCATTACTACGTCAAATTGGTGATTTAGAGCGTGTACTTGCCCGTTTAGCTTTACGCTCTGCTCGCCCTCGCGATTTAGCACGTATGCGCCACGCTTTTGAACAGTACCAAGAGATTCATCAAATCCTCAACCAATCTAACAGCGAATATCTGCAAAACTTGCAAAAACGTATTAACCAGTTTGATGAGCTACAGGATTTACTGCAACGTGCGATTATTGATGCACCGCCTGTATTGGTGCGTGACGGTGGCGTTATCGCTCCGGGTTATAATAGCGAACTCGATGAATGGCGAGCACTTGCCGATGGAGCTACAGACTATCTTGATAGACTAGAAATTCGCGAAAAAGAGAAGCTGGGCATTGATACCCTTAAAGTGGGCTACAATGCGGTACACGGCTATTTTATTCAGGTCAGTCGCGGTCAGAGTCATTTAGTTCCTATTCATTATGTACGTCGTCAAACGCTGAAAAATGCGGAACGTTACATTATTCCTGAACTAAAAGAGTACGAAGACAAAGTCTTAACCTCAAAAAGTAAAGCGTTAGCTATCGAAAAAGCACTCTATGATGAGCTTTTCGATATGCTATTGCCACATTTGGCAGACTTGCAAATCAGTGCGGAGGCTCTTGCAGAGCTCGATGTGCTCAATAACTTAGCTGAGCGTGCTGAAACACTTGGCTATGCTTGCCCACAACTCACAGATAAACCAGGGATCCACATTACTGAAGGACGCCACCCTGTGGTCGAGCAAGTCCTGAGTGAACCATTTATTTCTAATCCGCTTTCACTTTCCCCACAACGTCGCCTACTTATCATTACAGGCCCTAATATGGGGGGTAAAAGTACCTATATGCGCCAAACTGCATTGATAACACTACTTGCCTATATTGGTAGTTTCGTACCTGCAACAAAAGCGGTCATTGGACCTGTTGATCGTATTTTTACCCGTGTTGGCGCATCCGATGACTTAGCCTCCGGGCGTTCAACCTTCATGGTTGAAATGACTGAAACGGCTAATATTTTACACAATGCAACAGAGCAAAGTTTAGTCCTAATGGATGAAATTGGTCGAGGCACTTCAACCTATGATGGTTTGTCACTTGCTTGGGCTTGTGCTGAAAACTTAGTTAACCGAATCAAGTCCATGACTTTATTTGCCACACATTACTTTGAATTAACAACCTTACCTGAAAAATTAGAAGGCGCGGTCAATATTCACCTTGATGCAATGGAGCACGGCGACACCATCGCCTTTATGCACAATGTTCAAGAAGGAGCAGCAAGTAAAAGTTATGGCCTTGCGGTAGCCTCTCTAGCAGGCGTCCCTAAAGATGTTATTAAGCGTGCCAAACAAAAGCTCAAAGAGTTAGAAATTATTTCAAATAATACCAACGCGAGCCATGTTGATAGCGCACAACTCAGCTTCTTAGTGCCAGAAGAGCCATCCCCTGTTCTTAGCGCTCTTGAAAGTATCGACCCTGATAAGTTAACGCCAAGGCAAGCGTTAGATTGGTTATATCGTTTAAAGGAAATGGATAAGTAGTATGCAAGACCACGCTGAACTTCTAGCGCCTATCAGGCAGTTTTTACGCTGTGAAACGCCTGATAGTTGGGTTAAAAAAGCCAGTGAACCAGAAAGCCTCCCTATACTCTTAAAAGATCATCTATTATGTGAGCTAAAGGCGGCGCAAAGTGCGATGTTTTTGATCCGTAAATATGCGGTTGATAAAGAGAGTGCGGCAACATTGCTTGCTTGGTTTAAGCCTTATGAAGACTTTGCCTACGATCGTATTGGTGATATTCATACGCTAAAGAATAAAAACCAAATATCAAAACAGATCTTGGCGAAAAAGCAGTCACCCTATAGCCAAGATTTAATTGATAAAATGGTACTCTTGATTAAAGAAGAGCTGCACCATTTTTATCAAGTGCTGGAAATTATGCATCAGCGAAATATTGCTTATGATGGTATAACGGCAAGTCGATACGCTAAAGGGCTATTCAGTCATATGAGTGGTCATGAACCACAAACATTGGTCGATAAACTGATTATTGGTGCTTATATTGAAGCTCGATCATGTGAACGTTTCGCGAAATTGGCTCCTTTTCTAGACGATGATTTGGCGAGCTTTTATGTCTCATTACTGCGCTCAGAAGCGAGGCACTATCAAGATTACCTACAGTTAGCGCAATCAATCAGTAAAACAGATATTAGCGAGCGTGTTGAGATGTTCGGTCTCGTTGAAGCCGAACTTATCACCTCAGTAGACCACGATTTTAAATTTCATAGTGGCGTTCCTGTGTGACGGTAAGCTAAAGTCTATGATGAGAAACTCGACCATTTATTATCATTAACGAAAAAAGCCCTCAATCAAATATTGAGGGCTTTCGTTATGTATTCACAAAGATATTTACATATTAAATAAGGCTTCTAAGGAAAGCTCCTCTCCTTGTAAAATATCTTTTAACCGCCTTAGCCCTTCCACTTGTATCTGCCGCACCCTTTCTCTTGTTAACCCAATTTCTCGGCCAACTTCTTCTAGTGTCTCAGCTTCATAGCCTAATAGCCCAAAACGCCGAGCAAGGACTTCTCGCTGCTTTGGATTCAATTCAAATAACCACTTCACAATATTCTCTTTTAAGTTGTTATCTTGAATTGTATGCTCTGGGCCTGATTCATTCTCATCAGAGAGAACTTCAAGTAAAGATTTCTCTGAATCGCCAGCAATAGGCGTATCGACCGATGTAATACGTTCATTTAAACGCAACATACGGCTGACATCTTCTACTGGTTTATCAAGCTGTTCAGCGATTTCCTCAGCGCTAGGCTCGTGGTCGAGTTTTTGCGCTAATTCGCGGGCAGTTCTAAGGTAAATATTGAGCTCTTTGACGATATGAATTGGGAGGCGGATGGTTCTAGTTTGATTCATGATGGCACGTTCAATCGTTTGACGGATCCACCATGTCGCATACGTTGAGAAGCGGAACCCCTTTTCAGGATCAAACTTTTCAACAGCGCGAATTAACCCTAGATTACCTTCCTCAATAAGATCTAATAATGCTAATCCCCGATTATTATAACGTCGAGAGATCTTAACAACTAACCGAAGATTACTTTCAATCATGCGCTGACGTGAAGCAACATCTCCACGTAGCGCTCTCCTCGCGTAGAAGACTTCTTCTTCGGCAGTTAGGAGCGGAGAGAATCCAATTTCACTGAGATAAATTTGAGTGGCATCCAGAACACGCTGATTCGTGTTCTGGAGTAAATCCATTTCATCATCTAGTTCAGTAACCAGATCCTCTTCTTTGAACTGACTCTCATCAAAAGCATCATCCATCATGCTATCGTCGAGGTCATTGTATAACTCGTTAGCTTTCAGCGAACTTTGGCTCATCAGTGACTCCTACCCTTGATAATGAGGGCAGAATGTCATTGCACTCTGCCCAGTTTATCGCTGCGGTAAGTAGCGCAGCGGGTTTACTGATTTTCCCTTGTAACGAATTTCAAAATGTAATCTAACCGAACTCGTTCCGGTACTACCCATCGTGGCTATTTTCTGACCCGCGGCAACATCCTGCTGGTCACGCACAAGTAACGTATCGTTATGTGCATAAGCACTCAAGTAGTCATCGTTATGTTTTATTATTATAAGATTTCCATATCCGCGTAGTGCATTTCCTGCATAAACCACTTTACCTGGAGCAGAAGCAAGTACAGGTTGACCTCGTGAACCGGCAATATCAATGCCTTTATTTCCACCTTGAGCATCAGAGAAACCTTCTATTGTTTTCCCTTCCGCTGGCCAACGCCATTTTATCGATGAGCTATTTGTACTGCTTGCTGTCGTCGTAGAGGCGGTAGAAGCTGCCGTCGTTGTTGTTGCCGTAGAAGTTTGCGTTGCAGGCTTCTTATTATTAGGCAACATCTTACCTGAATTTTGACCGCTTCCATTTGCAGGATACGCATTAGTTGTTCGAAGATCAACCGGTTGCTGATTACTATTTGATGAATTTGAGGCCAATTGCCCGTTTGAGTTCACATTTCCGTTACCAATATTGATCACTTGCCCAACATTTAGGCTATAAGGCTCTGCAATATTGTTTTTAGCTGCTAACTCACGGAAATCATTACCAGTTATATAAGCAATATAGAATAGTGTATCACCGCGTTGTACGGTGTAAGTACTGCCACTGTAGCTACCTTTAGGGATGCTACCATAGTCGCGGTTATAGATAATACGCCCTTGCCCATCCATATTGACTGGGGCAGAGGTACGAATAGATGATGAAGAATTCGAAGACAAATTAGGTCGAGAAGAAGGCATCGCTGTACTTGTACCACCAGTAGGTGCCGTTCTTTGAACAGTTTGTTGACTTGATTGACTCGTCTGACCGTCATTTACGCTAGAAATAGGCGCTGCTGTATGGTACGGAGTTGAACATCCAGCCAATAATGCCCCGCTAAATGAAAAGATCACCGCCCATCGAATTCTGCTTATTGGGCTAACAATTTTCATGCTTCTTCTCCCGTGAAGAAAAATCTGACATAGCAAATAAATTTGTGTCAGTAAAACATTAGAGCCTGTTAGCTCTCGTCACTAAAAGTATTTTGCTTATTAAAGCAGAAATATAAAATATTGAACAAGCCAAATATATCAAAAATATAACAATTTGAGATTATGACTTAATGGAAAATACAACATTCTTAACTTTAAGCTGTTAAAGTGCCCTATTTTACCAAATATGACTATAAGCAAAAATTACGCTAAGTCACCCGCTACTAGCGGAACAAAACGTACTTTTTCGACCACATTAGCATGATAATCATTCCCTCGGCGCGTAATTAGCTTCAGCGCTTGATCTTTATCCCCCACAGGCAGAACCAAACGCCCGCCTTCTTTTAATTGCTGTAGTAACCGAGGCGGAATTTCACTGGGTGCCGCCGTCACGATAATTGCATCAAAAGGCCCTTTAGATTGCCAGCCTTCCCAGCCATCACCATGACGAGTGGAGATATTATGTAAATCAAGCTGCTTAAAACGACGTTTTGCCGTCCATTGCAAACTTTTTACCCTTTCAACAGAAAAAACATGTTTTGCAAGGTGCGCTAAAACAGCGGTTTGATAACCTGACCCTGTACCGATTTCTAATACATGATCTTCTGGCTTAATCGCCAGTAATGCAGTCATTTTTGCAACAATATAAGGTTGAGAGATAGTTTGCCCATAACCGATAGGTAATGGAATATTATCATAAGCCTTATGCGATAGGGCTTCGTCAACAAAGCGTTCACGAGGAACCTGTGACAAAGCATCTAACAGGCGCTCATCGTGAATTCCCTGTTGGCGTAGTTGTGCCAAAAGTTCTTTCATGAGGCCTGTTCTCATTTTACTTTCACTCCCGATTTTTCTAACCACTCTTCAACTAATGAATGTGCTTTATACGCTGTTAAGTCAACTTGTAATGGGGTAATTGAAACATAACCTTGTGATACGGCTTCAAAATCAGTACCCGGCCCAGCATCACGGATCTCCCCTACAGGCCCTAGCCAATACAACATATTACCTTTAGGATCTTCAAGGTTGTAGACTTCTGAAGCAGCATGACGGCTACCACAGCGAGTGACTTTGATCCCTTTAACATCCTCATAAGGGATATCAGGAACGTTAATGTTTAGTATGTTACCTGCCCGTAAAGGGTTTTTATGTAATAACGCGAGAATATCACAGGTTATTTTTGCAGCAGTTTCAAAATGGGTATCTCCATCCAATGATACCGCAATTGAAGGTAACCCTAAGTGCCTCCCTTCCATCGCCGCAGCAACTGTCCCTGAATAGATCACATCATCACCTAAATTAGGCCCACAGTTAATTCCTGACACAACAATATCCGGTCGCGGCCTAACGACTTTATTCACACCAATGTAAACACAATCTGTTGGCGTACCTTCTTGTACAGAAAAGTCACCATTAGCAAGAGTTTGGATCCTTAAAGGCCTATCTAACGTTAATGCGTTCGATGCCCCACTACGGTTGCGATCAGGCGCAATCACTTGCACCTGATAATATTGACGTAAAGCGGCCGCCAATGTCTGGATCCCCGGTGCAGTCACACCATCGTCGTTACTCAATAATATCTTTAACATCGGCACTATCCTGATTAATGATTTCTCGCACCACGCTTGTTGCAAAGCTTCCTGAATTAAGGAAAAAATTGAGTTTTAATGTAGTCTGATCAATCCATTGCCATTGAAAATTTTGCGGTTTCACAATCATCGCTCTTCGTGTCGATGAGACGCGTTCGTTTTTCATCAGTGTCATCAAAGAGTGATAGCTTTCTAAGCTGTTGGTTTCAAAAACCAGTGCATCCTCTTGCGTACCTAATTCGCCATCACCGGGCAAAGGCGCAGTGATACTCAATTCGCCAGAAGCAACACGCGCTTGCAAGGTAGGCAACTCTTCTGCCGTTGCAACAAACCAACTTCCACGCCCTGTTAGTTGTAGCGCATCACCAAGTAATACTTGGTTTATGGTTTGGTTTTCAATCCGTTCACTTGCAACATGGTTAAACATAGCACTACGTGCGGCAGATAAATAGAAACTACGCTTATTACGTTCACGAACCGTAATTTCTTGGTTCGCCCAACGTAATGCTTGGGTTAAGTTTTGCCCATCACGGCCAAACCTTTGTTCCCCAAAATAATTCGGAATGCCTTGTTCTGCAACTTTCTGTAAACGAGCCTCAACATCCTCAGGTACTGAAATATCTCGGATCGTCAATTCAAACTGGTTGCCTTTCAATGTTCCAATACGTAACTTGCGTTTTTGTCTCGTTGTCGCGATGACTCTACAACCATCAAGCTGCCATAATGAAAAATCAGGCGTTTCTTTACCTGGCATTTGTAAACAAAACCACTGTTCAGTCACTGCATTACGGTCTTTTAAACCCGCATAGCTCACTGAACGAGCTGAAATTTTTGCAAATTTAGCTAACTGTTCAGCCACAAATAATGTGTTGCAACCTGTTTTTTCAACGCGAACCATAACGTGTTCGCCTTCGCCGTCCAGTTCGAAGCCAAGATCTTCTTTGACAATAAAATCTTCTGGCTGACTTTTTAGCTTACCTGTTGAGAGAGGTTTACCATGCAGGTACTGTACATTCATGAGTTTCATTACCATTATCTTTCACTAACAGCACTACCGCCGCACATGCAATGCCCTCTTTACGCCCAACAAACCCCAATTGCTCGGTTGTTGTTGCTTTGACATTAATATCATCCATGTGACATTCAAGATCTTCAGCAATATTGACGCGCATTTGCGGGATATGTGGCAACATTTTTGGTGCTTGAGCCATAATAGTGACATCAATATTTCCAATGCTGTAGCCTTTTTCTCGAACATGGCAGTAAGCTTTTTTTAGCAATATGCGGCTATCTGCACCTTTGTATGCAGGGTCGGTATCAGGGAAGAGCTTACCAATATCACCAAGTGCTGCTGCACCTAAAATAGCATCTGTTACTGCGTGTAATACCACATCACCGTCAGAGTGTGCCAATAAACCGTGTTCATAAGGGATACGGACACCACCAATAATGATAGGACCATCACCGCCGAACTTATGCACATCAAAACCGTGCCCAATTCTCATTATTTATTCCTTTTATTTCATTCTAGAAAGATAAAATTCCGCCAGTGCCAGATCTTCTGGTCGAGTCACTTTCAGGTTATCAGAACGTCCTGAAACTAATACAGGTTGATAGCCGCAATATTCAAGTGCAGAGGCTTCATCTGTGATAACCGCATTCTCTTTCAAAGCTTTACTTAAGCAATCTCGCAATAACAACAAAGGGAAAAACTGTGGGGTCAATGCATGCCATAAGGCTTCCCGCTCCACTGTATGATCGATGAGATCAGAAGCTTTTCGGCTCCGTTTCATAGTATCCCTGACCGGAGCTGCCAAGATCCCTCCACAACAATTTTTTGTTGATAATTGAATAATTTTATTTAAATCGTCTTGATGCAAACAGGGGCGTGCCGCATCGTGCACTAATACCCACTTATTATGCATATTGCCGTCTTGGGCTAAAAAGTCTAACCCTGCTAATACCGAATCTGCTCGCTCTTTGCCACCTTCAACTGTCGTCACGCGTGAATCTTGCGCAATATCAAGCTTAGCAAAATAGTCGTCATCAGGACTCAACGCGATAACAACACTGGCAACATGAGGATTCAATAGCAATGCATTAATTGTATGCTCAATGATAGTTTTCCCTGCAACCTGCAAGTACTGTTTTGGGCAATCGGCCTTCATACGACTACCAATACCTGCCGCGGGAATTATCGCAACCACTTGCGAATCTACCCCAATTATTGAGTTATTCATTATGTTGGATCTTACATTGAAATTAATGACCGATAGATATAACAGATTATAAAAGAGTTTATAACTTATTAATTTTTAGATTCTTTTTGGTTATTACTCTCTTTTACCATTCTATAAAATGATTCACCAGGTTTGATCATTCCAAGCTCTGTACGGGCACGCTCTTCAATAGCATCTTGACCATCGTTCAAGTCATTAATTTCAGCAAATAGCTGCTCATTACGCACTTTTAAGCGAGAATTGATAATTTCTTGCGCCGCAACATCGTCTTTGACTCGGACGTAATCGTGAATGCCATTTTTCCCTAACCATAGAGAATATTGTGTCCAAGCCAATACGGCGATTAATAGAAGCGTTAATTTGCCCATTTTGCCCCCTGAAATGATTAGCTAATCATCCCATAACTGAGCTCATGACGCTACTATGAAGAAAGTAATGTCATAAAAGTAAGTAAAAATTACCGGTTAAATGGCTAAATTTTACTCAAATTAATGTTAACAATACGTCCTTTGTTTAATTTCTCATCCAGAATCAAATCTTATCTCTACGCCTATCATCAAACTATTACCTAACTGAGTAAAATTCACCAACGAAAACACGAGCCTTCATGCAAAATATTTTGCACTTATGTAACGCCACTATAGAAGACCAAGACTAACCCAAGTGGGTCTTATGTTCAGGAAAGCTAAGGGGAAATGACAGATGAACGCGAAGAGATGTTACTGAAAATCGCATCTATCCAGCAACATCATCTCATGAAGAATAGTTTAAATCTTAATCACTTGTTGATGAGTTAACAGATGAATAATCCTTGTCACCGAGTCGTTGATAGGCTGTAAACCATCAAGCCGTAACTCGGGTTTTAGCGGCTCTTGGTAAGGAGAATCGATCCCCGTAAACTGTTTAATTTTTCCTGCTCTGGCCTGTTTATAAAGCCCTTTAGGATCGCGCTGTTCACACACTTCTACGGGGGTTGTTACGTAAAGCTCAAAAAATTGATTTTCTTCAAATAGGTCACGAACACGCGCTCTATCTGCCTGATAAGGCGATATAAAAGCCGTTGCGACGATTAGGCCTGCATCGACCATCAATTTAGCTACTTCACCAATCCGGCGGATATTTTCTTGTCTATCCGCCTCGCTAAACCCTAAATCACCACATAAACCATGACGTACATTATCACCATCAAGCAGATAGGTTTTTATTCCCATCGCGGCTAAAGCTTGCTCAGTCGCTCCCGCTAATGTCGATTTACCTGATCCTGATAACCCTGTAAACCACAATACCGCGCCTTTATGCCCATTAGCCACTTCTCTAGCTTGCCGAGTGACGGGATGATCGTGCCAAACAATATGATTATCCGTTAGCGCCATCATGTTTATTTTCCACCGAGTAAATCGCGCGCTCCCCAATGAGGGAAATGGCGTCGAATCAATTTATTGAGTTCAATTTCAAACTCGCTAAAGTTATCTTTTTGCTCAATAAACTGTCCGGTAACCTCACGTACTAAGCCGGCTCCCGCAGTAACATTCGTGAGCCTATCAATTAGGATCATGCCACCTGTATCAGCATTGTGTTGATAGTTATCTAATAATAGTGGCTCATCAAAAGAGAACTCCACCAGCCCAATACCATTAAGCGGCAGTTCAGTAGCGACCTTTTGTGTTAAGTTATTAACATCGACTTGATAGTGAATATTTTCAACTTTGGCGCGACTTCTTTTGCCCGCGATTTTGATATCCAACTGTTGCCCTTGAACAAGTGGCTGCTCCGACATCCAAACCACATCAATCAAGGCATGATGAGTGCTCTGCAACGTATCGTTTTCTGCAACAATTAAATCTCCACGGCTAATATCAATCTCATCTTCTAACACTAATGTGATTGCTTCCCCCGGAACAGCAAACTGCAAAGCACCATCGAATGTAATGATATCTTTAACTTTAGAGACTTGACCCGATGGTAATGCTTTAACAGATTGACCGATACTCACAATCCCTGAAGATAAGGTTCCACTATAGCCTCTAAAGTCCAAGTTTGGCCGATTCACATATTGGATCGGGAAGCGTAATGCCTGCTCTGAGGCTTTTTGCTGGACTTGAACATTTTCTAAAATGTGTAGTAGCGTTTCACCTTGATACCATGGAATATTTTGGCTTTTGTTAACAATATTATCGCCATCAAGAGCAGAAATCGGTACAAACCAAACATTCAGATCAACAGGTAATTCGGTAGCAAATTTTTGGTAGTCTTGCTTAATTTTTTCGAATACAGCTTCACTGTAATCCACTAAATCCATCTTATTAACTGCCACAATTAAGTGACGGATACCCAGCAGTGTACTAATAAAACTGTGACGTCGAGTTTGCTCTTGAACTCCTTTTCGAGCATCGATCAACAAAATAGACAGTGAGCAAGTTGAGGCGCCTGTCGCCATGTTACGCGTATATTGTTCATGGCCCGGCGTATCCGCAATAATAAATTTGCGCTTTTGGGTCGAAAAATAGCGGTAAGCGACATCAATCGTAATACCTTGTTCACGCTCCGCAGCAAGGCCATCCACCAGCAATGCTAAATCTAATTTTTCTCCTTGTGTGCCTATACGCTTACTGTCATTTTGCAACACAGAAAGTTGATCTTCATAAATTTGTCGAGTGTCATGTAATAAGCGACCAATCAGGGTACTTTTACCATCATCAACATTGCCACAGGTTAGAAAGCGTAATAGCCCTTTGTGTTGCTGTGCTAATAAGTAGCCTTCAACTCCACCTTGTTGCTTAATTTGTTCCGCAATAATTTCGTTGTATGCTAAATCTGCCATAACGTTTCCCCTTAAAAATACCCTTGACGCTTCTTTTGCTCCATTGATGCAGCTTGGTCACTATCGATTAACCGACCTTGACGTTCACTCGTCGTGGATATCAGCATCTCTTCGATAATTTCAGGTAAGGTCTCTGCCTGTGATTCAACAGCCCCCGTTAATGGCCAGCACCCTAGCGTCCGAAAACGCACTTTTCGCTTCGCAATCACTTCACCCGCTTTTAAATCTATACGGTCATCATCTACCATCAATAGTGTGCCATCCCGCTCTAATACAGGGCGCTCTTTTGCAAAATAGAGAGGCACAATATCGATATTTTCTAAGTAGATATATTGCCAAATATCCAGTTCTGTCCAGTTGGATAGTGGGAAGACGCGAATGCTCTCACCTTTATTAATTTGCCCATTATAGTTATGCCATAATTCAGGGCGTTGGTTTTTAGGATCCCAACGGTGTGAACGGTCTCTGAAAGAGTATATTCTCTCTTTTGCGCGTGATTTTTCTTCATCACGCCTTGCCCCCCCAAATGCTGCATCGAAACCATATTTATCCAGCGCTTGTTTTAAACCTTCCGTTTTCATAATGTCTGTATGCTTTGCGCTACCATGTATAAAGGGATTGATACCAAGCGCCTCCCCTTCTGGATTCCGGTAAACTAGGAGTTCGAAACCATAGTTTTTCGCCGTTTTATCACGAAATTCATACATTTCACGAAATTTCCACCCTGTATCCACATGTAATAATGGAAATGGCAATTTACCTGGATAAAAAGCCTTACGCGCTAAATGCAACATAACGGATGAATCTTTGCCTATTGAATAAAGCATCACTGGATTTGCAAATTCAGCAGCCACTTCACGTAAAATATGAATACTTTCAGCTTCCAACTGCTGCAAATGGGTCAATCGTTTTTCATTCATGATGGCCTCCTTCTATTAAGCCAATTCCAGCACGGCTGAACGCCATCTGTTTTCCACGACTTGATGACCAAACCAAGCTAACTGTTGATGTAATGCGACGACTTCACCAATCACTAATAAAGCAGGCGAAGGCGCTTTTTGCGCAAGTGCTTCTAATTCATGCAACTGACCACTAAGCACTTGCTGGTTACTGCGTGTACCACAACCGATGACTGCCACAGGGGTTTCTGGGGAGCGCCCAAAATAAATCAATTGTTTACTAATGCTATCTGCCTTTACCGTTCCCATATAAATGGCTAAGGTTTGATGACCTCTAGCCAAAGCTGGCCAATCTAATTCATTCCCATCATTCTTACAGTGCCCTGTGATAAACGTGACACTTTGAGAATGTTCACGGTGCGTCAAAGGGATCCCCGCATACGCTGTCGCACCAATCGCTGCTGTAATACCGGGAACCACTTGAAAAGGAATACCTGCGGCGGCAGCCACTTCAAGCTCCTCGCCACCTCGACCAAAAATAAAGGGGTCACCACCTTTTAAACGTACGACTTTTTTCCCCTGTTTCGCTAGTTTGACAATTAACGAATTGGTCTCTTCTTGGGGAACTGAATGACGATGAGCTCGCTTTCCAACACAAATTTTGTCTGCATCACGCCGTGCTAAATCAAGCACTTCCTCACTAACAAGGTTGTCGTATAAAACAACATCTGCATTTTGCAAAACTTGCAGACCTTTTAATGTTAATAGCCCTGCGTCTCCGGGGCCTGCGCCAACAAGGGTCAGCTCCCCGCTAGTATCTTGCTCATACAGTTGTTTCTCTAACTGCTGCTCTGCTTGTGAAAGTTGGCCTTTTTCAACCAATGAGGCAAAGTGACCATTAAAGCTTTTTTCCCAAAAGCGTTTGCGCTCACGCATGCTGGTAATAGACTCTTTCACCTTTTCGCGCCAGCGCCCTGCTATCTCAGCCATCTGGCCTAGTGAATGTGGTAGCATCCCTTCCAGTTTTTCGCGTAATAAACGAGCAAGTACGGGAGCCGTTCCCCCCGATGAAATAGCAACAACGACAGGGTCTCTATCGATGATTGAAGGCACAATGAAAGAGCATAGCGGCTTTTCATCAACCACATTTACAAAGGTGTGTTGAGACTCCGCATCATGAAAAACTTTCTCATTCAATGAGGGATTATCAGTTGCAGCGATCACCAAATATGCCTTCTCAATATGTGCAGAGTGATACTCACCTTTAATCCACTCAAATGCATTTTGCTCATAAAGGCGCTGTAAGAGTGGGTTTAATGTCGGAGAAATGACGACAAGCGCGGCATTAGCTTTAAGCAATAGCTCTGCTTTGCGTGCTGCAACATCGCCGCCGCCAACTAGCACAGCTTTGCGGGATCGAAGATCCACAAATAACGGTAAATATTCCATCTTGCTCTTCCGGTGTTATATCACTTTTTTATGACAACCATTTAAATTGACTATATGGCGTGCAAGTTGGGTTATGAAATGCCAAAAATTCATTAGATGTAACGCAAAGGAATAAGTCAGCCTAATGAGTTATGAAGAAGAAATACTCATAATGGCATCAAAGCAAAACGCGATTTCACGACTAAGATAAGTATTGATCGCTTCTTTTCTACAGATGCCTTGAAAAAATGAGTTAGACTAAGCACATAAATAGAAAATAAATATAAATGACTAAGCCTTTATAAGTATTTAGCTAATTAAGACAAAACATTATGATAAAAACGGATAAAAAGAAACTCACCATTAATGATATTGCAAAGCTATGTGGCGTAGGTAAATCAACAGTTTCAAGGGTGATTAATCAAGACCCAATGGTTAATGAAGAGACTCGGCAAAAAGTTAATCAAATAATTGAAAAATACCAATTTACTCCCTCAAAATCTGCCCGTGCAATGCGAGGCTATTCAAACCGCTCTTTCGGCATCATCATGACGCGTTTAGATTCTTACGCTGAAAACCAAGCAGTCAGTTCCATGCTACCTATTTTCTATCAAAATAATATCGACCCTATTATTTTAGAGAGTCAATTTAAACCGGAAAAAGTTGAGGAACATTTAAAAATGCTTGCTCGCCAAAAGGTTGATGGGATTGTCTTTTTTGCTTTTTCAGGCATTGATATCAATAAGCTCTCCAATTGGAAACAAAAAATGGTTGTTATTGCGCGACCATTAGAAGGTTTTGTCTCTATTTGTCACGATGATGAAAGTGCGGTTAAAAACCTTATGCACTATTTTCATAAACAAAAAAATTACCAACAAATAAGTTATATCGGGATCAATGTTCACGATGAAACAACGGGCCTACTTCGTTACCAATCTTATCTACACTATTGTCAGCAGCAAGGTTTAACCCCTCACGCACAATTAGGTGAACTTAATTACCAAAGTGGCTATATGCTTGCTAAAGAGATCTTAACCACATCACCACAAGCCATACTGTGCGCAACAGACTCATTAGCATTTGGTGTACAAAAATACTTATCCGAACAAAACATGAATCATATCGATGTGGCCTGTATTGGGCGAAATGATTTATTGGCCTTTTTATTTCCTCAAACCAAATTCTACCGTTTAGGCTTTAGAGAGAGTGGGAAAGAGGCTGCTAATATATTGATTAAAATGGCAAAAGAAGATGTTCCGCCACAAAAAATCATTATCTCCAGTGATAAATTAAATTAATAACTTAAGAAAATAATTATTATTACTTGTGATCATCGTCTAGTTATGGGAACGTTCCCGTTCAAATAATGCAAATAAGGATATATATTAAAAAAAACATAACTACGATGAGAAAATAAATATGCCTAGTGCCAAAGATTTAAAGGCCATTGAAGAGCTTATTGCACTGATTGGCGGTAAAAATAATATTATTAGTGTTTCTCACTGCTTAACAAGGCTACGCTTTGTTCTTAATGACCCTAATATCGCAGAAATAGATAAAATAAAACAAATCCCTTTTGTTAAGGGGTGTTTTAATAATGCCGGACAGTTCCAAGTTATTATTGGTGTCGATGTTGACCACTATTATCAAATTCTTTCAAAGCATCTTGAGTTAGAAACAAAAAGTAAAGATGAAGTAAAGTCTGACGCCAAAAAAAATATGAGTTTTTGGCAAAGGCTTATCGCAAATTTGGCAGAAATATTCGTACCACTATTACCTATTTTAATTTGTGGTGGTTTACTTTTAGGTTTGCGTAACGTTATTGGTGAGATGCCTGTATCGGATAATAAACCTTTAACCTATTTTTATCCTTGGTTAAAGCCTATTTATGATTTCCTATGGTTACCTTGCGAAGCAATATTCCACTTTTTACCTGTTAGCATCTGCTGGTCTGCAACCAAAAAGATGGGGGGTACCCCAGCCCTAGGTTTAGTATTAGGGATCACTTTAGTTTCTCCTCAGCTAATGAATGCCTATAATTTAGGCTCACAAATCCCTGATGTTTGGAACTTTGGGCTGTTTACAATTGAGAAAGTCGGTTATCAGGCGCAAGTCATCCCTTCTATCTTAGCAGGTTTATTCCTCGGCTGGTTTGAAACCCGTTTACGCCGTTACATTCCCGATTATTTAAAATTGGTTATTGTTCCAATCGTCACATTGATTATCTCAGTCTTCGTCGCACACGTTATTTTAGGCCCTATTGGCAGAAGCATTGGCAATGGTATTGCCGAAGTCATCAAGCTATTAATGCTAGGTGACTTTGCGCCTATTGGCTCAGCTATCTTCGGTTTTTTCTACTCGCCAATGGTGATCACAGGGTTACATCACACAACCTTAGCGATCGACTTACAGATGACTCAAAGTTACGGCGGCACCCCTATTTGGCCTATTATCGCATTATCAAATATTGCCCAAGCTTCAGCGGTTGTCGGTATCATTATTGTGAGCCGTAAAGCAAATGAACATGAAATTACTATCCCAGCCGCTATTTCAGCCTATTTAGGTGTAACAGAGCCGGCTATGTATGGTGTTAACCTAAAATATGGCTTCCCTATGCTATGTGCGATGGTTGGTGCTTCACTCGCAGGACTGATTTGTGGTTTAAACCATGTTCTATCTAATGGTATTGGCGTGGGTGGTTTACCTGGCATTTTATCGATACAACCAACTTATTGGTTAGTTTACCTGTTCGCTATGGTCGTCGCCGTTGTCGTTCCCATTGCATTAACCGTTATCGCCTATCGCTATAAAGAAAGAAAAGGCACGCTACAAGCTAATTAATATATCATCAAATTTAAGGTTTATTATGAATTACTTATACATTGCTTTTACAGATATCAGCGTGTCTGTTGAGTACAATAATAATAAATATGATTACACCTTTGACACAGTAAATAGTACTTATCATGACTGGTTAAATATCGCTAAGAAAATAAATAGCGACTTTCAATTGATTGACGGTGGCGTTATACAATGGCCAGTCGATGACGATGGAAAAAAATCTTATGTGATAAAAACACAAGATAATAAAACTATTGATGTCGCAAATTTATTTACAGAATCTCTTAATAAGCCATTTATTATTGAAAATATCAGGGAAGTAAATCAACAGGACAGCTTAGAGAGGAAATTCATTCATCGGGAAAAAGAACTTACTTGGTCAATTGAGTATTCCGGTTTAACATCAGGGAAAGATGAGTATTGCCAAGAGTCACTATTAACGGTGGCAAATGGGTATATTGGCCTGCGCGGTACATTACCGGAGATGACAGCGAGTCATGATTATTACCCTGCAACTTATATTGCAGGCCTATATAATCAAGCAACCTCTCAAGTCAACGATCACCAAGTGGTCAACGAAGACTTTGTTAATGCACCGAATGGCCAGTTTATTTCGCTTAAAATCGGAGATGGCGACTGCATTCATCCAAATAATGTAACCACACTTTCTCTAACCCGCCATTTAGATTTTAAAACTGGTGTCCTATCTTCTGACTGGCTTATTGAAACAACAGACGGGAAACAACTGAATATTCGCTGTTTCAAGTTTGCCAATATGGCAAATATGTCTCATTACTGCCTACATTATCAATTTATTCCGTTAAATTTTTCTGGCGAAATGACCCTTCTCACTCGCTTAGAAGGGAACACTTGTAATGCAGGAGTAGAACGATATCGTAGCCTAAATCAAAACCATTACAGTGTGTTAGAAGGTGGCGCAAAGCAACAAAATGCTTATCTGTTAGCTCAAACTCATCAATCAAAAATAGGGATTGGCTTAGCATCCTCTCTTTGTGGTGATTTCTTTTCACCACAAGACATTATTTGCCATTTTTCTGACTCAGTTGTTGAACAAAGTATCACATTCAATGCTCAGAAAAATACCCTCTATACTGTTGAAAAAAGTGTCGCGCTAACCACATCTACGGCTTACCCCGATAATTGGCAAGATGTTACGAAATGGGAACTTCCCGCTTGGCAAACCCAGTTAGCAGAAACAAAACAAGCATGGCAAACTTTATGGGATGAAGCTGATATTGCAGTATCAGGGGATTTAATGACGCAAAAATTATTACGTCTACATACCTACCATTTACTTTCATCAGCGTCACCGTTTAGTAACGAAAAAAATAAACTTGATGTTTCCGTCACCGCACGAGGGTTACACGGAGAAGCTTATCGAGGGCATATTTTTTGGGATGAGATTTTCATTTTCCCATTTTATATCATGCACTTCCCTAATACCGCTCGCCAACTTTTACTCTATCGTTATCGCCGATTAGAAGCTGCCCGACTCGCAGCGAAGGCCGCCGGTTTCCAAGGCGCTATGTTCCCATGGCAGTCAGGTCACGATGGTACAGAGCAAACTCAAGTTCTGCATTTAAATCCATTATCTGGTCAGTGGGATCCTGACCACAGTTGTCGCCAACGCCATGTTTCATTAGCCATCGCTTACAACGTGTGGCTATATTGGCGTAATACCCTTGATAACCCATTTATGGAAGAGTATGGCTTAGAGCTGCTCAATGACATCACGTTATTTTGGCTTAGCCTATGTCAGTGGGATGAGCAAGACCAACGTTTTCATATCAGTGGCGTCATGGGCCCCGATGAATTTCATGAAAAATATGCCGATGCTCAAGAAGGCGGCCTAAAAGATAATGCCTATACCAATTTAATGGTGGCGTGGCTTTTCAATGAGATGACGACGCTGTATCGCGATAAACGTTTTACTGACAAATTATCTGAATTTGGTTTTTCTGCAAATACGCTCGACAAGCTCTGCCAAATTAAAACGCAGCTCGCTGTCACGCTAAATCAAGATGACGTTATTGAACAATTTGCAGGCTACTTTGCGTTAGATGATCTCGACTGGGAAAGCTATCGCCAGAAGTATGGCAATATTTACCGAATGGATCGGATCCTACGTAAAGAAAATAAATCAGCAGATGATTTCAAAGTCGCTAAACAAGCCGACACACTCATGTTGTTTAATAACTTAGATAAAACAACTGTGAAATCTTTAATTGAATCTCTGGGCTACTCATTATCTGAAAGCTTTGCGGAGAAAAATCTACATTATTACCTTGAACGCACCTCTCATGGCTCAACCTTATCGCGCATTGTTCATGCTTATTTAGCCGAACAAATACAGCTCCATGACCTATCGTGGCAACTCTATCAGGATGCCTTGTACTCAGATTACAACGATATCCAAGGTGGAACGACGGCTGAAGGCATACATACCGGAGTGATGGCAGCGACTTTAAATACTACGATCATGGCTTACGCTGGTGTCGATATTCGACAAGATATTCTTAATATCGCGCCTTCGTTACCTAAACAGTGGCAAGGGCTGAGTTTTAAATTAAGACACCAATGTGTTTTGTTCCACATCAGGGTAACTCATAACAATATTACGGTGATGAGTGATAAAGCATGCACAATATCAATCAATAACCACCTCTATAGCCTTGTTCCTAACACTCCTTTTTCCTTAAATTCTAATGAGGGTAACGCTAATGGTTAAAGGACTCATATTTGATCTTGATGGTGTTATTGTTGATACCGCCGGTTACCATTATTTAGCTTGGAAAAAGCTGGCTAGCGAAATCGGGATTGAAATTGATGAACAATTCAACCAATCCTTAAAAGGAATCAGCCGAGTAGAGTCATTAGATAAAATTTTACGCCATGGTAATAAGCAAAATTCATTTTCTATTGAAGAGAAAAATATGCTCTCTGAAAGGAAAAATGAATATTATCTAAAGTTACTTGATAACATTAGCCCAAAAGATATTTTACCCGGCGTATTAGATTTAATTAAGCAGGCTAACCAATACAATATACCTTGTGTTATTGCCTCTGCATCCCAAAATGCGCCAACTATATTGAAAAAATTGGCTATAGAGCACTATTTTCAATCTATTGTTGATCCTAAGTCATTAAAACAAGGTAAACCCGATCCTGAAATCTTTTTAAAAGCAGCGCAGCTCATTGATGTGCCTGCTCAGTATTGTGTTGGTTTTGAAGATTCAATGGCAGGAATACAAGCCCTTAAAAAAGCGAGGATTTATGCTATTGGTATTATCGCTGAAGGCCCACTGCCTGAAGCTGATCGTGAAGTGCACTCATTAACTGAAATAGACATACATACACTAATCAAATAATAAATTATCGGATGGAAACTCTGTTTTCCATCCAGATATAAACAAGGAATAAAGAATGAAAACTAAACTATTAGCTACTGCTGTTAGCTTAGGATTAGCTATGCCTGTTATAACCGAAGCTAATACAAGTTCTCTATCAATAGAGCAACGTTTAGCGCTTTTAGAGCAAAGAACACTTGCTGCTGAAAAAAGAGCAGAACTTGCTGAACAAAAAGCAGCTAATTTAGAAAAAGCATTACAAAATCGTCAAGTTATTAATCAGCCAATCAATAATACAACTGTGGGCGGACAATAAAGTCTTAAACTGAACAAAATAGATCTAAACTATGACAATAAAGTCTTAAACTAGACAGAATAGTTGTAAACTGAAATCAGTCCAGTTATGCTGTGAAAAAGCATACTGGACTTTTGTTATGGCTAAAGCAAACTCTTCATTTTCTGAAGTGCAAATTGCCCGTCGTATTAAAGAGGGGCGTGGCCAAGGGCATGGTAAAGACTATATTCCATGGCTAACAGTACAAGAAGTTCCTTCTTCAGGTCGTTCCCACCGTATTTATTCTCATAAGACGGGACGAGTCCATCATTTGCTATCTGACTTAGAGCTTGCTGTTTTTCTCAGTCTTGAGTGGGAGAGCAGCGTGCTAGATATACGCGAGCAGTTCCCCTTATTACCTAGTGATACCAGGCAGATTGCAATAGATAGTGGTATTAAGCATCCTGTTATTCGTGGTGTAGATCAGGTTATGTCTACTGATTTTTTAGTGGACTGCAAAGATGGTCCTTTTGAGCAGTTTGCTATTCAAGTCAAACCTGCAGCAGCCTTACAAGACGAGCGTACCTTAGAAAAACTAGAACTAGAGCGTCGCTATTGGCAGCAAAAGCAAATTCCTTGGTTCATTTTTACTGATAAAGAAATAAATCCCGTAGTAAAAGAAAATATTGAATGGCTTTATTCAGTGAAAACAGAAGAAGTTTCTGCGGAGCTTTTAGCACAACTATCCCCATTGGCCCATATCCTGCAAGAAAAAGGAGATGAAAACATTATCAATGTCTGTAAGCAGGTTGATATTGCTTATGATTTGGAGTTAGGCAAAACATTGAGTGAGATACGAGCCTTAACCGCAAATGGTTTTATTAAGTTCAATATTTATAAGTCTTTCAGGGCAAATAAGTGTGCAGATCTCTGTATTAGCCAAGTAGTGAATATGGAGGAGTTGCGCTATGTGGCAAATTAATGAGGTTGTGCTATTTGATAATGATCCGTATCGCATTTTGGCTATAGAGGATGGCCAAGTTGTCTGGATGCAAATAAGCGCTGATAAAGGAGTTCCACAAGCTAGGGCTGAGTTGTTGCTAATGCAGTATTTAGATGAAGGCCGCTTAGTTAGAACTGATGACCCTTATGTACATCTTGATTTAGAAGAGCCGTCTGTAGATTCTGTCAGCTTCCAGAAGCGCGAGGAGGATTATCGAAAAATTCTTCCTATTATTAATAGTAAGGATCGTTTCGACCCTAAAGTCAGAAGCGAACTCGTTGAGCATGTGGTCCAAGAACATAAGGTTACTAAGGCTACAGTTTATAAGTTGTTACGCCGTTACTGGCAGCGTGGTCAAACGCCTAATGCATTAATTCCTGACTACAAAAACAGCGGTGCACCAGGGGAAAGACGTTCAGCGACAGGAACAGCAAAGATTGGCCGAGCCAGAGAATATGGTAAGGGTGAAGGAACCAAGGTAACGCCCGAGATTGAACGCCTTTTTAGGTTGACCATAGAAAAGCACCTGTTAAATCAAAAAGGTACAAAGACCACCGTTGCCTATAGACGATTTGTGGACTTGTTTGCTCAGTATTTTCCTCGCATTCCCCAAGAGGATTACCCAACACTACGTCAGTTTCGTTATTTTTATGATCGAGAATACCCTAAAGCTCAGCGCTTAAAGTCTAGAGTTAAAGCAGGGGTATATAAAAAAGACGTACGACCCTTAAGTAGTACAGCCACTTCTCAGGCGTTAGGCCCTGGGAGTCGTTATGAGATTGATGCCACGATTGCTGATATTTATTTAGTGGATCATCATGATCGCCAAAAAATCATAGGAAGACCAACGCTTTACATTGTGATTGATGTGTTTAGTCGGATGATCACGGGCTTTTATATCGGCTTTGAAAATCCGTCTTATGTGGTGGCGATGCAGGCTTTTGTAAATGCTTGCTCTGACAAAACGGCCATTTGTGCCCAGCATGATATTGAGATTAGTAGCTCAGACTGGCCGTGTGTAGGTTTGCCAGATGTGTTGCTAGCGGACCGTGGCGAATTAATGAGTCATCAGGTCGAAGCCTTAGTTTCTAGTTTTAATGTGCGAGTGGAAAGTGCTCCACCTAGACGTGGCGATGCTAAAGGCATAGTGGAAAGCACTTTTAGAACACTACAAGCCGAGTTTAAGTCCTTTGCACCTGGCATTGTAGAGGGCAGTCGGATCAAAAGCCATGGTGAAACAGACTATAGGTTAGATGCATCTCTGTCGGTATTTGAGTTCACACAAATTATTTTGCGTACGATCTTATTCAGAAATAACCATCTGGTGATGGATAAATACGATCGAGATGCTGATTTTCCTACAGATTTACCGTCTATTCCTGTCCAGCTATGGCAATGGGGTATGCAGCATCGTACAGGTAGTTTAAGGGCTGTGGAGCAAGAGCAGTTGCGAGTAGCGTTACTGCCTCGCCGAAAGGTCTCTATTTCTTCATTTGGCGTTAATTTGTGGGGTTTGTATTACTCGGGGTCAGAGATTCTGCGTGAGGGTTGGTTGCAGCGGAGCACTGATATAGCTAGACCTCAACATTTAGAAGCGGCTTATGACCCAGTGCTGGTTGATACGATTTATTTGTTTCCGCAAGTTGGCAGCCGTGTATTTTGGCGCTGTAATCTGACGGAACGTAGTCGGCAGTTTAAAGGTCTCTCATTTTGGGAGGTTTGGGATATACAAGCACAAGAAAAACACAATAAAGCCAATGCGAAGCAGGATGAGTTAACTAAACGCAGGGAGCTTGAGGCGTTTATTCAGCAAACCATTCAGAAAGCGAATAAGTTAACGCCCAGTACTACTGAGCCCAAATCAACACGCATTAAGCAGATTAAAACTAATAAAAAAGAAGCCGTGACCTCGGAGCGTAAAAAACGTGCGGAGCATTTGAAGCCAAGCTCTTCAGGTGATGAGGCTAAAGTTATTCCTTTCAACGCAGTGGAAGCGGATGATCAAGAAGATTACAGCCTACCCACATACGTGCCTGAATTATTTCAGGATCCACCAGAAAAGGATGAGTCATGAGTGCTACCCGGATTCAAGCAGTTTATCGTGATACGGGGGTAGAGGCTTATCGTGATAATCCTTTTATCGAGGCCTTACCACCATTACAAGAGTCAGTGAATAGTGCTGCATCACTGAAATCCTCTTTACAGCTTACTTCCTCTGACTTGCAAAAGTCCCGTGTTATCAGAGCTCATACCATTTGTCGTATTCCAGATGACTATTTTCAGCCATTAGGTACGCATTTGCTACTAAGTGAGCGTATTTCGGTCATGATTCGAGGTGGCTACGTAGGCAGAAATCCTAAAACAGGAGATTTACAAAAGCATTTACAAAATGGTTATGAGCGTGTTCAAACGGGAGAGTTGGAGACATTTCGCTTTGAGGAGGCACGATCTACGGCACAAAGCTTATTGTTAATTGGTTGTTCTGGTAGTGGGAAGACGACCTCTCTTCATCGTATTCTAGCCACGTATCCTCAGGTGATTTACCATCGTGAACTCAATGTAGAGCAGGTGGTGTATTTGAAAATAGACTGCTCGCATAATGGTTCGCTAAAAGAAATCTGCTTGAATTTTTTCAGAGCGTTGGATCGAGCCTTGGGCTCGAACTATGAGCGTCGTTATGGCTTAAAACGTCATGGTATAGAAACCATGTTGGCTTTGATGTCGCAAATAGCCAATGCACATGCTTTAGGGTTGTTGGTTATTGATGAAATTCAGCATTTAAGCCGCTCTCGTTCGGGTGGATCTCAAGAGATGCTGAACTTTTTTGTGACGATGGTGAATATTATTGGCGTACCAGTGATGTTGATTGGTACCCCTAAAGCACGAGAGATTTTTGAGGCTGATTTGCGGTCTGCACGTAGAGGGGCAGGGTTTGGAGCTATATTCTGGGATCCTATACAACAAACGCAACGTGGAAAGCCCAATCAAGAGTGGATCGCTTTTACGGATAATCTTTGGCAATTACAGCTTTTACAACGCAAAGATGCGCTGTTATCGGATGAGGTCCGTGATGTGTGGTATGAGCTAAGCCAAGGAGTGATGGACATTGTAGTAAAACTTTTTGTACTCGCTCAGCTCCGTGCGCTAGCTTTAGGCAATGAGCGTATTACCGCTGGTTTATTGCGGCAAGTGTATCAAGATGAGTTAAAGCCTGTGCACCCCATGCTAGAGGCATTACGCTCGGGTATCCCAGAACGCATTGCTCGTTATTCTGATCTAGTCGTTCCCGAGATTGATAAACGGTTAATCCAACTTCAGCTAGATATCGCAGCGATACAAGAACAAACACCAGAAGAAAAAGCCCTTCAAGAGTTAGATACCGAAGATCAGCGTCATTTATATCTGATGCTGAAAGAGGATTACGATTCAAGCCTGTTAATTCCCACTATTAAAAAAGCGTTTAGCCAGAATCCAACGATGACAAGACAAAAGTTACTGCCTCTTGTTTTGCAGTGGTTGATGGAAGGCGAAACGGTAGTGTCAGAACTAGAAAAGCCCTCCAAGAGTAAAAAGGTTTCGGCTATAAAGGTAGTCAAGCCCAGCGACTGGGATAGCTTGCCTGATACGGATTTACGTTATATCTATTCACAACGCCAACCTGAAAAAACCATGCATGAACGGTTAAAAGGGAAAGGGGTAATAGTGGATATGGCGAGCTTATTTAAACAAGCAGGTTAGCCATGAGAAACTTTCCTGTTCCGTACTCGAATGAGCTGATTTATAGCACTATTGCACGGGCAGGCGTTTATCAAGGGATTGTTAGTCCTAAGCAGCTGTTGGATGAGGTGTATGGCAACCGCAAGGTGGTCGCTACCTTAGGTCTGCCCTCGCATTTAGGTGTGATAGCAAGACATCTACATCAAACAGGACGTTACGCTGTTCAGCAGCTTATTTATGAGCATACCTTATTCCCTTTATATGCTCCGTTTGTAGGCAAGGAGCGCCGAGACGAAGCTATTCGGTTAATGGAGTACCAAGCGCAAGGTGCGGTGCATTTAATGCTAGGAGTCGCTGCTTCTAGAGTTAAGAGCGATAACCGCTTTAGATACTGCCCTGATTGCGTTGCTCTTCAGCTAAATAGGTATGGGGAAGCCTTTTGGCAACGAGATTGGTATTTGCCCGCTTTGCCATATTGTCCAAAACACGGTGCTTTAGTCTTCTTTGATAGAGCTGTAGATGATCACCGACATCAATTTTGGGCTTTGGGTCATACTGAGCTGCTTTCAGACTACCCCAAAGACTCCCTATCTCAATTAACAGCACTAGCTGCTTATATAGCCCCTCTGTTAGAGGGGGAACCGCAGAATTCGGAAAAAATCGTACGCTAAGCTAACGGTGTTCTCGTGACAGCTCTTTGACTAGGCTTTCTAAGGCCATTCTGATAGCCCTGACTTCCTGAAAAGCCATGGCTAAAATTTGTGCGGCTAAAAGGGATAACCGATGGTAAAGTAAGTTATCCCTGTCGAGATACTGAAAAGCGTTATCCTCGTTTTTCCCAAAACTGTTTTGCCAGTTCGCTCAGAGCGCTAGTTAACTGAGCGACAGATTTCGCACTTTGCAAATTATTCTGCCCGGTCTGTACATTGGTATCAGCAGCATCGCGTATATTGATAATACTGCGGTTTATGTCTTCACTTACTGCTCCCTGCTGCTCGACCGCAGTCGCTATTTGCGCGTTCATGTCGGTAATTTCGTTAACGCGTTGGCCAATTCCATCAAGAGCTGTAGCTGCTTCCTCTGCGTGAGCTACACTCGTGTGCGCTTGCCGACTACTTTGCTCCATGACTGTAACAGCGGATTGCGCTCGCTCTTGTAGAGCGCTGATCATGCTTTGAATATCCGTTGTCGATTGCTGTGTGCGAGCAGCAAGACTGCGAACCTCATCGGCGACAACAGCAAAACCACGCCCCTGCTCACCAGCACGCGCGGCCTCAATTGCTGCGTTGAGTGCCAACAAATTCGTTTGCTCGGCGATCCCTCGTATAACGTCAAGAACTTTTGATATCTCGTTACTTTGACCTTCAAGCTCATGAATAACCTGAGTGGCTTGCCTAATTTCACCTTCAAGGGCAGTGATTGACTGGCTTGTGTGGGCTACCAGACGCTGGCCAGATGCCGTCTCAGTGTCTGCTCTTCCGGCCGCATCTGCAGCATGCTGTGCATTGCTCGCAACCTCTTGAATGCTTGCCACCATTTGGTTTACTGCCGTTGCTATTTGATCTGTCTCTGCCTGCTGCTCAACTGTAAGTACATTGCTTGACTCAATATCCTTTAGTAGGCCTCGGGTGTGTTCGCTAAGCCGATTTGATGCATCACCTATGCGACCTACTATGGCGCCTGTTTCAGCTTGCATCATTCGTAAAGCAAACTCTATTTGGCCAAACTCATCGGTGCGCCCAGTGTAGAGGGATTGACTTAATGGGTTATTGGAAATATTCCTGGCTCTTTCAACCAGTCTTCCAAGAGGAGAGAGAATAGCCAAAACACTAACAGAGCTTAAGCTTCCTGACATTAAAGTGGCTAACAATAAGCTGCTTATTGATGTATCAGTAAGCATGCCGGCAGCCATTGCGCTTGATATAATACTACCCCATATGAGCAAGAGTATTTTCACGGAAAAGCTAGCAGCCAATTTCGGCCTCGCGGCCTTCCCGCTTCTCAATTGAGCATATAATTTTTCCGCAGCCAAAACCTGCTCAGGTTCAGGCTTGGTCCTTACAGACTGGTATTCAACAATCGAACCATTCTTAGCTATTGGCGTTACATAAGCACTTACCCAATAGTGGTCGCCATTTTTACAGCGATTTTTTACTAGCCCCATCCATGAGCGGCCAGATTTTAATGTACTCCACATATGCTCAAATGCAGCAGGCGGCATATCTGGGTGTCTTACGATGTTGTGAGGCTGGCCTAATAGTTCTTCCTCAGTGAAACCACTGATTTTAATGAAGTCAGGATTAACGTACGTGATATGGCTTTGAGGGGAGGTAGTCGAAAGAATATTGGCATCTTTTGGGGCACTGTTGCAAATAGTCGGTGGTGATAAACTTATCATCCCCTTTTGCTGATGGAGCTGCACATGAACCCATTCAAAGGCCGGCATTTTCAGCGTGACATCATTCTGTGGGCCGTACGCTGGTACTGCAAATACGGCATCAGTTACCGTGAGCTGCAGGAGATGCTGGCTGAACGCGGAGTGAATGTCGATCACTCCACGATTTACCGCTGGGTTCAGCGTTATGCGCCTGAAATGGAAAAACGGCTGCGCTGGTACTGGCGTAACCCTTCCGATCTTTGCCCGTGGCACATGGATGAAACCTACGTGAAGGTCAATGGCCGCTGGGCGTATCTGTACCGGGCCGTCGACAGCCGGGGCCGCACTGTCGATTTTTATCTCTCCTCCCGTCGTAACAGCAAAGCTGCATACCGGTTTCTGGGTAAAATCCTCAACAACGTGAAGAAGTGGCAGATCCCGCGATTCATCAACACGGATAAAGCGCCCGCCTATGGTCGCGCGCTTGCTCTGCTCAAACGCGAAGGCCGGTGCCCGTCTGACGTTGAACACCGACAGATTAAGTACCGGAACAACGTGATTGAATGCGATCATGGCAAACTGAAACGGATAATCGGCGCCACGCTGGGATTTAAATCCATGAAGACGGCTTACGCCACCATCAAAGGTATTGAGGTGATGCGTGCACTACGCAAAGGCCAGGCCTCAGCATTTTATTATGGTGATCCCCTGGGCGAAATGCGCCTGGTAAGCAGAGTTTTTGAAATGTAAGGCCTTTGAATAAGACAAAAGGCTGCCTCATCGCTAACTTTGCAACAGTGCCCCCTCGGCTACCACCTCCATTGTCGTTTTCAGAAGACGGCTGCACTGAACGTCAGAAGCCGACTGCACTATAGCAGCGGAGGGGTTGGATCCATCAGGCAACGACGGGCTGCTGCCGGCCATCAGCGGACGCAGGGAGGACTTTCCGCAACCGGCCGTTCGATGCGGCACCGATGGCCTTCGCGCAGGGGTAGTGAATCCGCCAGGATTGACTTGCGCTGCCCTACCTCTCACTAGTGAGGGGCGGCAGCGCATCAAGCGGTGAGCGCACTCCGGCACCGCCAACTTTCAGCACATGCGTGTAAATCATCGTCGTAGAGACGTCGGAATGGCCGAGCAGATCCTGCACGGTTCGAATGTCGTAACCGCTGCGGAGCAAGGCCGTCGCGAACGAGTGGCGGAGGGTGTGCGGTGTGGCGGGCTTCGTGATGCCTGCTTGTTCTACGGCACGTTTGAAGGCGCGCTGAAAGGTCTGGTCATACATGTGATGGCGACGCACGACACCGCTCCGTGGATCGGTCGAATGCGTGTGCTGCGCAAAAACCCAGAACCACGGCCAGGAATGCCCGGCGCGCGGATACTTCCGCTCAAGGGCGTCGGGAAGCGCAACGCCGCTGCGGCCCTCGGCCTGGTCCTTCAGCCACCATGCCCGTGCACGCGACAGCTGCTCGCGCAGGCTGGGTGCCAAGCTCTCGGGTAACATCAAGGCCCGATCCTTGGAGCCCTTGCCCTCCCGCACGATGATCGTGCCGTGATCGAAATCCAGATCCTTGACCCGCAGTTGCAAACCCTCACTGATCCGCATGCCCGTTCCATACAGAAGCTGGGCGAACAAACGATGCTCGCCTTCCAGAAAACCGAGGATGCGAACCACTTCATCCGGGGTCAGCACCACCGGCAAGCGCCGCGACGGCCGAGGTCTTCCGATCTCCTGAAGCCAGGGCAGATCCGTGCACAGCACCTTGCCGTAGAAGAACAGCAAGGCCGCCAATGCCTGACGATGCGTGGAGACCGAAACCTTGCGCTCGTTCGCCAGCCAGGACAGAAATGCCTCGACTTCGCTGCTGCCCAAGGTTGCCGGGTGACGCACACCGTGGAAACGGATGAAGGCACGAACCCAGTGGACATAAGCCTGTTCGGTTGGTAAGCTGTAATGCAAGTAGCGTATGCGCTCACGCAACTGGTCCAGAACCTTGACCGAACGCAGCGGTGGTAACGGCGCAGTGGCGGTTTTCATGGCTTGTTATGACTGTTTTTTTGTACAGTCTATGCCTCGGGCATCCAAGCAGCAAGCGCGTTACGCCGTGGGTCGATGTTTGATGTTATGGAGCAGCAACGATGTTACGCAGCAGGGCAGTCGCCCTAAAACAAAGTTAGATGCACTAAGCACATAATTGCTCACAGCCAAACTATCAGGTCAAGTCTGCTTTTATTATTTTTAAGCGTGCATAATAAGCCCTACACAAATTGGGAGTTAGACATCATGAGCAACGCAAAAACAAAGTTAGGCATCACAAAGTACAGCATCGTGACCAACAGCAACGATTCCGTCACACTGCGCCTCATGACTGAGCATGACCTTGCGATGCTCTATGAGTGGCTAAATCGATCTCATATCGTCGAGTGGTGGGGCGGAGAAGAAGCACGCCCGACACTTGCTGACGTACAGGAACAGTACTTGCCAAGCGTTTTAGCGCAAGAGTCCGTCACTCCATACATTGCAATGCTGAATGGAGAGCCGATTGGGTATGCCCAGTCGTACGTTGCTCTTGGAAGCGGGGACGGAAGGTGGGAAGAAGAAACCGATCCAGGAGTACGCGGAATAGACCAGTTACTGGCGAATGCATCACAACTGGGCAAAGGCTTGGGAACCAAGCTGGTTCGAGCTCTGGTTGAGTTGCTGTTCAATGATCCCGAGGTCACCAAGATCCAAACGGACCCGTCGCCGAGCAACTTGCGAGCGATCCGATGCTACGAGAAAGCGGGGTTTGAGAGGCAAGGTACCGTAACCACCCCATATGGTCCAGCCGTGTACATGGTTCAAACACGCCAGGCATTCGAGCGAACACGCAGTGATGCCTAACCCTTCCATCGAGGGGGACGTCCAAGGGCTGGCGCCCTTGGCCGCCCCTCATGTCAAACGTTATGCAGCCAAATCCCAACAATTAAGGGTCTTAAAATGGTAAAAGATTGGATTCCCATCTCTCATGATAATTACAAGCAGGTGCAAGGACCGTTCTATCATGGAACCAAAGCCAATTTGGCGATTGGTGACTTGCTAACCACAGGGTTCATCTCTCATTTCGAGGACGGTCGTATTCTTAAGCACATCTACTTTTCAGCCTTGATGGAGCCAGCAGTTTGGGGAGCTGAACTTGCTATGTCACTGTCTGGCCTCGAGGGTCGCGGCTACATATACATAGTTGAGCCAACAGGACCGTTCGAAGACGATCCGAATCTTACGAACAAAAGATTTCCCGGTAATCCAACACAGTCCTATAGAACCTGCGAACCCTTGAGAATTGTTGGCGTTGTTGAAGACTGGGAGGGGCATCCTGTTGAATTAATAAGGGGAATGTTGGATTCGTTGGAGGACTTAAAGCGCCGTGGTTTACACGTCATTGAAGACTAGTCCTTTGCATAACAAAGCCATCAAACCGGACGCCAGAGATTCCGCGCCTGTTGCGCATGGCTTCGCCATTTTATGCGCAATAGGCGCGCCACCCTGTCGCCGTTTATGGCGGCGTTAGATGCACTAAGCACATAATTGCTCACAGCCAAACTATCAGGTCAAGTCTGCTTTTATTATTTTTAAGCGTGCATAATAAGCCCTACACAAATTGGGAGATATATCATGAAAGGCTGGCTTTTTCTTGTTATCGCAATAGTTGGCGAAGTAATCGCAACATCCGCATTAAAATCTAGCGAGGGCTTTACTAAGCTTGCCCCTTCCGCCGTTGTCATAATCGGTTATGGCATCGCATTTTATTTTCTTTCTCTGGTTCTGAAATCCATCCCTGTCGGTGTTGCTTATGCAGTCTGGTCGGGACTCGGCGTCGTCATAATTACAGCCATTGCCTGGTTGCTTCATGGGCAAAAGCTTGATGCGTGGGGCTTTGTAGGTATGGGGCTCATAATTGCTGCCTTTTTGCTCGCCCGATCCCCATCGTGGAAGTCGCTGCGGAGGCCGACGCCATGGTGACGGTGTTCGGCATTCTGAATCTCACCGAGGACTCCTTCTTCGATGAGAGCCGGCGGCTAGACCCCGCCGGCGCTGTCACCGCGGCGATCGAAATGCTGCGAGTCGGATCAGACGTCGTGGATGTCGGACCGGCCGCCAGCCATCCGGACGCGAGGCCTGTATCGCCGGCCGATGAGATCAGACGTATTGCGCCGCTCTTAGACGCCCTGTCCGATCAGATGCACCGTGTTTCAATCGACAGCTTCCAACCGGAAACCCAGCGCTATGCGCTCAAGCGCGGCGTGGGCTACCTGAACGATATCCAAGGATTTCCTGACCCTGCGCTCTATCCCGATATTGCTGAGGCGGACTGCAGGCTGGTGGTTATGCACTCAGCGCAGCGGGATGGCATCGCCACCCGCACCGGTCACCTTCGACCCGAAGACGCGCTCGACGAGATTGTGCGGTTCTTCGAGGCGCGGGTTTCCGCCTTGCGACGGAGCGGGGTCGCTGCCGACCGGCTCATCCTCGATCCGGGGATGGGATTTTTCTTGAGCCCCGCACCGGAAACATCGCTGCACGTGCTGTCGAACCTTCAAAAGCTGAAGTCGGCGTTGGGGCTTCCGCTATTGGTCTCGGTGTCGCGGAAATCCTTCTTGGGCGCCACCGTTGGCCTTCCTGTAAAGGATCTGGGTCCAGCGAGCCTTGCGGCGGAACTTCACGCGATCGGCAATGGCGCTGACTACGTCCGCACCCACGCGCCTGGAGATCTGCGAAGCGCAATCACCTTCTCGGAAACCCTCGCGAAATTTCGCAGTCGCGACGCCAGAGACCGAGGGTTAGATCATGCCTAGCATTCACCTTCCGGCCGCCCGCTAGCGGACCCTGGTCAGGTTCCGCGAAGGTGGGCGCAGACATGCTGGGCTCGTCAGGATCAAACTGCACTATGAGGCGGCGGTTCATACCGCGCCAGGGGAGCGAATGGACAGCGAGGAGCCTCCGAACGTTCGGGTCGCCTGCTCGGGTGATATCGACGAGGTTGTGCGGCTGATGCACGACGCTGCGGCGTGGATGTCCGCCAAGGGAACGCCCGCCTGGGACGTCGCGCGGATCGACCGGACATTCGCGGAGACCTTCGTCCTGAGATCCGAGCTCCTAGGGATCGCCTCAGAAAACGGAAAATAAAGCACGCTAAGCCGTAAGTAAGCGTGCTCCTGTGAAAGCCACAGCTAAAACTGCGTAGTACACATAGAGGTATTTTTTTCTAGATTTATATCGAATTTCGTTATCGAATTTCGCTTATTATTGATCAACTCGTTGCAGATCATGAAGGCGAAAGTATGACGAATAACCCTACCGATGACAGCAGACCATGGTCGGTCTTTCTTATTTTTCTGCGGCTTGGATTGACATCTTTTGGCGGCCCCATTGCGCACTTGGGCTACTTCCGCGCCGAATTTGTCACACGGCGGCGCTGGCTCTCCGAACGGAGCTATGCTGACTTGGTCGCGCTTTGTCAGTTCTTGCCAGGGCCTGCAAGCAGCCAGGTCGGCATAGCGGTAGGACTGTCTCGGGCTGGATACAGCGGGGCGCTGGCTGCTTGGGCTGGCTTCACGCTGCCGTCTGCCATAGCCTTGATCCTTTTTGCGCTCGGCATCTCCAGCTATGGCGATTACGTCTCGCAGGGCGCGTTGCATGGCTTAAAAGTGGTGGCTGTGGCCGTGGTCGCTCAAGCAGTATGGGGCATGGCGCGTAACCTATGCACGGATGGGCTGCGAGTCACCATCATGGCAATTGCTACCTGCGTCGTTTTACTTGTGCCGTCCGCGTGGGGACAGGTTGGCGTGATTGCTATCGCAGGCATCGCAGGCCGGTTATTGTTCAAGCCAGCGAAAGTTGTTGAGCATGACCCCCTACCTATCACGGTCAGTCACCGGGCCGGCGTGCTTTGGCTCTCGCTGTTCTTTGTCTTGCTGATTGGCCTGCCGGTGTTGGCCGAACTGATGCCAAGTCAAACCATGGCAATGGTGGATTCCTTCTATCGTGTCGGATCACTGGTGTTCGGCGGTGGTCACGTTGTGCTGCCATTACTGCAAGCCGAAGTGGTGCCCTCCGGCTGGGTCAACAATGAATCCTTTCTCGCGGGGTACGGGGCAGCTCAAGCGGTGCCCGGCCCTTTGTTCACGTTCGCCGCGTTTCTTGGTGCCTCGATGAACACCGCCCCGTCGGGCTGGATCGGCGGCATTGTGTGTCTGCTGGCTATCTTCGCGCCCTCGTTCTTGCTGGTCGTCGGATCAATGCCATTTTGGGAGCGTTTGCGCCGCAATACAGGCATCCAAGCTGCGCTGGCCGGGATCAATGCCGCTGTAGTCGGCTTGCTGCTGGCCGCGCTGTATCAGCCTGTATGGACTAGCGCCATCTTTCAGCCGCAAGACTTCGGCTTGGCATTAGTTGCCCTTGTCGCACTTATGTTCTGGAAGCTCCCGCCGTGGCTGGTTGTCCTCGGTAGCGGTGCAGCTGGGTGGCTGTTGAGCGTCGCTCTGTGAGGCACAAAAAATGACTGACAAAGACCTCTACGGCGGTTTGATCCGCCTGCACAGGCACTGTTGCAAAGTTAGCGATGAGGCAGCCTTTTGTCTTATTCAAAGGCCTTACATTTCAAAAACTCTGCTTACCAGGCGCATTTCGCCCAGGGGATCACCATAATAAAATGCTGAGGCCTGGCCTTTGCGTAGTGCACGCATCACCTCAATACCTTTGATGGTGGCGTAAGCCGTCTTCATGGATTTAAATCCCAGCGTGGCGCCGATTATCCGTTTCAGTTTGCCATGATCGCATTCAATCACGTTGTTCCGGTACTTAATCTGTCGGTGTTCAACGTCAGACGGGCACCGGCCTTCGCGTTTGAGCAGAGCAAGCGCGCGACCATAGGCGGGCGCTTTATCCGTGTTGATGAATCGCGGGATCTGCCACTTCTTCACGTTGTTGAGGATTTTACCCAGAAACCGGTATGCAGCTTTGCTGTTACGACGGGAGGAGAGATAAAAATCGACAGTGCGGCCCCGGCTGTCGACGGCCCGGTACAGATACGCCCAGCGGCCATTGACCTTCACGTAGGTTTCATCCATGTGCCACGGGCAAAGATCGGAAGGGTTACGCCAGTACCAGCGCAGCCGTTTTTCCATTTCAGGCGCATAACGCTGAACCCAGCGGTAAATCGTGGAGTGATCGACATTCACTCCGCGTTCAGCCAGCATCTCCTGCAGCTCACGGTAACTGATGCCGTATTTGCAGTACCAGCGTACGGCCCACAGAATGATGTCACGCTGAAAATGCCGGCCTTTGAATGGGTTCATGTGCAGCTCCATCAGCAAAAGGGGATGATAAGTTTATCACCACCGACTATTTGCAACAGTGCCGTTGATCGTGCTATGATCGACTGATGTCATCAGCGGTGGAGTGCAATGTCGTGCAATACGAATGGCGAAAAGCCGAGCTCATCGGTCAGCTTCTCAACCTTGGGGTTACCCCCGGCGGTGTGCTGCTGGTCCACAGCTCCTTCCGTAGCGTCCGGCCCCTCGAAGATGGGCCACTTGGACTGATCGAGGCCCTGCGTGCTGCGCTGGGTCCGGGAGGGACGCTCGTCATGCCCTCGTGGTCAGGTCTGGACGACGAGCCGTTCGATCCTGCCACGTCGCCCGTTACACCGGACCTTGGAGTTGTCTCTGACACATTCTGGCGCCTGCCAAATGTAAAGCGCAGCGCCCATCCATTTGCCTTTGCGGCAGCGGGGCCACAGGCAGAGCAGATCATCTCTGATCCATTGCCCCTGCCACCTCACTCGCCTGCAAGCCCGGTCGCCCGTGTCCATGAACTCGATGGGCAGGTACTTCTCCTCGGCGTGGGACACGATGCCAACACGACGCTGCATCTTGCCGAGTTGATGGCAAAGGTTCCCTATGGGGTGCCGAGACACTGCACCATTCTTCAGGATGGCAAGTTGGTACGCGTCGATTATCTCGAGAATGACCACTGCTGTGAGCGCTTTGCCTTGGCGGACAGGTGGCTCAAGGAGAAGAGCCTTCAGAAGGAAGGTCCAGTCGGTCATGCCTTTGCTCGGTTGATTCGCTCCCGCGACATTGTGGCGACAGCCCTGGGTCAACTGGGCCGAGATCCGTTGATCTTCCTGCATCCGCCAGAGGCGGGATGCGAAGAATGCGATGCCGCTCGCCAGTCGATTGGCTGAGCTCATGAGCGGAGAACGAGATGACGTTGGAGGGGCAAGGTCGCGCTGATTGCTGGGGCAACACGTGGAGCGGATCGGGGATTGTCTTTCTTCAGCTCGCTGATGATATGCTGACGCTCAATGCCGTTTGGCCTCCGACTAACGAAAATCCCGCATTTGGACGGCTGATCCGATTGGCACGGCGGACGGCGAATGGCGGAGCAGACGCTCGTCCGGGGGCAATGAGATATGAAAAAGCCTGAACTCACCGCGACGTCTGTCGAGAAGTTTCTGATCGAAAAGTTCGACAGCGTCTCCGACCTGATGCAGCTCTCGGAGGGCGAAGAATCTCGCGCTTTCAGCTTCGATGTAGGAGGGCGTGGATATGTCCTGCGGGTAAATAGCTGCGCCGATGGTTTCTACAAAGATCGTTATGTTTATCGGCACTTTGCATCGGCCGCGCTCCCGATTCCGGAAGTGCTTGACATTGGGGAATTCAGCGAGAGCCTGACCTATTGCATCTCCCGCCGTGCACAGGGTGTCACGTTGCAAGACCTGCCTGAAACCGAACTGCCCGCTGTTCTGCAGCCGGTCGCGGAGGCCATGGATGCGATCGCTGCGGCCGATCTTAGCCAGACGAGCGGGTTCGGCCCATTCGGACCGCAAGGAATCGGTCAATACACTACATGGCGTGATTTCATATGCGCGATTGCTGATCCCCATGTGTATCACTGGCAAACTGTGATGGACGACACCGTCAGTGCGTCCGTCGCGCAGGCTCTCGATGAGCTGATGCTTTGGGCCGAGGACTGCCCCGAAGTCCGGCACCTCGTGCACGCGGATTTCGGCTCCAACAATGTCCTGACGGACAATGGCCGCATAACAGCGGTCATTGACTGGAGCGAGGCGATGTTCGGGGATTCCCAATACGAGGTCGCCAACATCTTCTTCTGGAGGCCGTGGTTGGCTTGTATGGAGCAGCAGACGCGCTACTTCGAGCGGAGGCATCCGGAGCTTGCAGGATCGCCGCGGCTCCGGGCGTATATGCTCCGCATTGGTCTTGACCAACTCTATCAGAGCTTGGTTGACGGCAATTTCGATGATGCAGCTTGGGCGCAGGGTCGATGCGACGCAATCGTCCGATCCGGAGCCGGGACTGTCGGGCGTACACAAATCGCCCGCAGAAGCGCGGCCGTCTGGACCGATGGCTGTGTAGAAGTACTCGCCGATAGTGGAAACCGACGCCCCAGCACTCGTCCGAGGGCAAAGGAATAGAGTAGATGCCGACCGAACAAGAGCTGATTTCGAGAACGCCTCAGCCAGCAACTCGCGCGAGCCTAGCAAGGCAAATGCGAGAGAACGGCCTTACGCTTGGTGGCACAGTTCTCGTCCACAGTTCGCTAAGCTCGCTCGGCTGGGTCGCGGGAGGGCCGGTCGCAGTGATTCAGGCCCTTCTGGATTGTGTTGGTCCCCAGGGCACGATTGTCATGCCCACGCACTCGGGTGATCTGACTGATCCCGCAGATTGGAGATCGCCGCCCGTGCCTGCCGATTGGGTGCAGATCTTGCGCAACGAGATGCCGGCATACGATCCGCAAACCACACCAACTCGGAACATGGGTGCAGTGGCTGAATTGTTCCGGGCGTGTCGCAAACACTTTTGGAGGCAGCTATCACCCAGCCAAGGCCGGTATTTTCATGCTTTGTTAACCTTTTGCAGTCCGAAGAGGCGCGCAAGCAAATCATTCTGGTCATTGACGGTCCAGCCGCCTGAAAAGCCAAAGCCCTTCCGCAGCCACAGCATCGCCTCGAAACCCGCGATGGTTCGCCGCGCCGTGTTAAAGGATTGGAAACCGCCGATCTTCGGCATGTTCTTCTTCACCCGGAAATGGTCGCTCTCAATCCCCTGCTGGAGATGTTTGGTCACATAATGCACGGGATCGGGATGGAGAAGCCCATCATCAACCGACGTTTTGATCGTTGACGGGAAGGTGTTGGCCCCGTCCGTCCCAATCCTGTTCGGCGACAACAAGGGTTCATCTTTAAGCATCTTTCGGAAGAACCGCTTGGCAGCGTCGAGATCGCGCTTAGCGGTCAGCAGGAAATCCACCGGATTGCCATGCTTATCGATGGCTCGGTACAGATAGCGCCATTTGCCGCGGATCTTGACATAGGTCTCATCAATCCGGACCGAGCCGCAATGGGGTCGACGAAACTGCCGCAGCCGTTTCTCGATGACAGGTGCATAAGCCAATACCCAGCGGTTGATCGTGCTATGATCGACCTCGAAGCCCCGCTCGCGAAACATCTCTTCCAAGTCACGATAGCTGAGCGGGTAGCGCAAGTACCAGGCAACCGCCTGTACAATCAGCCAGGCCTCGAAATGCCTGCCCTTGAAATCATCCTTCGACTGGCGCTTCAGCTTTTCGGCAATGGTATTCAAAATCATCGGCTCGCTCCGCAATATCAGGAGCGGCAACTTCTCTCCCCATGGTCAACATCGAGTTAACCTGAAGAATTTGCGACAAGGCCATGCGTTCCGCTCCGGAGATGTCTGGCTTACTAGGTCCCGGCGCTATGGCGATCTGAAACACGCACTCGTTCCGGCACAATCCATCGCGGAAGGCGGTCGTCTCGCTGTGCCATTGCGGCCGGAGGAATGGCTGGCAGACCGGCAAGCTCGCCTCGACATGCGGTTGCGCGAGCTTGGCCGTGCCGCTCGCGCAGGCACGATCCCGGGCGGGTCGATTGAAAACGGCGTTCTGCATATCGAGAAACTCGAAGCCGCCGCGCCGACAGGCGCCGAAGATCTGGTGCTCGATCTCTACAAGCAGATCCCGCCCACGCGCATCACCGATCTCCTGCTGGAGGTGGATGCGGCGACCGGCTTCACCGAAGCGTTCACCCATCTGCGCACAGGAGCACCCTGCGCTGACCGGATCGGGCTAATGAACGTTATCTTGGCGGAAGGGATCAACCTCGGCTTGCGCAAAATGGCGGATGCGACAAACACCCACACCTTCTGGGAATTGATCCGCATTGGACGGTGGCATGTCGAGGGCGAAGCCTATGACCGGGCGCTGGCCATGGTGGTCGAGGCACAGGCAGCGTTACCCATGGCCCGGTTCTGGGGCATGGGCACGTCGGCTTCGAGCGACGGACAGTTCTTCGTCGCTACAGAGCAAGGTGAGGCCATGAACCTGGTCAACGCGAAATATGGCAATACCCCGGGCCTGAAAGCCTATAGCCACGTCTCCGACCAATATGCGCCGTTCGCAACCCAGGTGATTCCTGCAACGGCAAGCGAAGCGCCTTACATCCTCGATGGCCTGCTGATGAACGATGCTGGACGCCATATCCGCGAGCAGTTCACCGACACGGGCGGCTTCACCGATCACGTCTTTGCCGCATGTGCCATTCTCGGCTACCGGTTCGCTCCGCGCATCCGCGACCTGCCATCCAAACGGCTCTACGCGTTCAATCCGTCGGCCGCCCCGGCGCACCTGCGAGCGTTGATCGGCGGAAAGGTCAACCAAGCCATGATCGAGCGCAATTGGCCCGACATCCTGCGCATCGCCGCCACCATTGCTGCCGGGACCGTCGCGCCAAGCCAGATTCTGCGGAAACTCGCCTCCTATCCGCGGCAGAACGAGCTCGCGACAGCCCTGCGGGAAGTCGGTCGCGTCGAGCGCACCCTGTTCATGATCGACTGGATTCTGGATGCCGAACTCCAACGGCGTGCCCAGATCGGGCTCAACAAAGGCGAAGCTCATCATGCGCTGAAGCGGGCAATCAGCTTCCACCGCCGCGGTGAAATCCGCGACCGTTCCGCCGAAGGCCAGCATTACCGCATCGCCGGCATGAATCTGCTCGCCGCCATCATCATCTTCTGGAACACCATGAAGCTCGGCGAGGTCGTTGCAAACCAGAAACGCGATGGAAAGCTGCTATCGCCCGATCTCTTGGCCCATGTTTCGCCGCTCGGATGGGAACACATCAATCTCACCGGAGAATATCGCTGGCCAAAGCCTTAGCGTAGGATTCCGCCCCCTCCCGCAAACGACCCCATCCAGAGTTAGCTGTAGAAATGATTATGCCAGTCAAGGCTTTTGAAGAATTCTGCGCACACCATCAAGTACAGCACCTAAGTACGGATGATTTTGCAAAGATTGAATATGACCGCATGAAGTGGCGATTTGGACAGGCCGGTATTAGAGAATAAAAACTCTAGTCTTTATTAAAAAATCAGGAAGATTTATATGCAAATTGATATTAAAACATCTTCAGTTAAGCCTTTAAGAAATACTTATGCTTATATTGAAAAAAGATTTGGTGATAAACCAGCTTCACGTTATCAAGAAGCGACCTACGATATTCAGGAAGAAATTAATTTTCATTACAAACCTTTATGGCAGCCTGAATTTGATCTTTACGATAAGGGCCGTACTGTAATCCAAATGAAAGATTGGTACGTGCTTAAAGATCCTCGTCAATTTTATTATGGGGCTTATACCCAAACTCGAGCTAAACAACAAGAGATTTTAGAAAGTAATTTTACGCTTGTTGAAAAACACGATTTATTAAGAAATATTTCTGAAGAAATTCTAAACAAAGTAACGAAATTACTACTCCCACTTTATTGTAAACAAGACATTTTTATCTTTTATATTCAATGGCTTATTTTCCTGCTAATTGGTAATACCATGAAAAATACCATGCTCAGAAAAGGCTTAACAATATTTTGAAAAATTGCCTACTGAGCGCTGCCGCACAGCTCCATAGGCCGCTTTCCTGGCTTTGCTTCCAGATGTATGCTCTTCTGCTCCTGCAGCTAATGGATCACCGCAAACAGGTTACTCGCCTGGGGATTCCCTTTCGACCCGAGCATCCGTATGAGACTCATGCTCGATTATTATTATTATACTCTGTACACGACAAATTTCACAGAACCCTTATCCTATCAGGATTCTGCTTTCTTAAAATTGCCAAAATTTCCTTAAACTCTTCTTTTTTCCCAAAACCAATTAAACGCTGAATCGCCATTTGAACATAGTCTAAACCATAGCGAAATAAACTCATTGAGAGTCGTCCATGCTTCTTTATTTTTATCGCTTTTTTTTGATTATGTTGCCATTCACCCGTTAAGTAACACCAACAGAAGCTTATAGCTAACACCGCAATCAATTTTTTCACTCGTCTAGGGTCTGTCAAGCGCGTATTTTCAAGATTAAACCCGCGTCCTTTGAGACAACTGAATAAGGTTTCAATTTCCCAGCGTAATGCATAATCCTGAATAGCATTGGCATTAAACTGAGGAGAAACGACGAGTAAAAGCTCTCCATTTTCTAACTGTAGTGCACTTATATATAGTTTCACCCGACCAACCAAAATCCGTCGTTTACGACATTCAATTTGACCAACTTTAAGATGGCGAAATAAATCACTAATTTTATGATTCTTTCCTAAATGATTGGTGACAATGAAGTTTTTTTAACACGAATGCAGAAGTTGATGTCTTGTTCAATTAACCATGTAAACCACTGCTCACCGATAAACTCTCTGTCTGCGAACACATTCACAATACGGTCTTTACCAAAAATGGCTATAAAGCGTTGAATCAAAGCAATACGCTCTTTCGTATCTGAATTTCCACGTTTATTAAGCAATGTCCAAAGGATAGGTATCGCTATTCCACGATAAACGATTGCGAGCATCAGGATATTAATATTTCGTTTTCCCCATTTCCAATTGGTTCTATCTAAAGTCAGTTGCACTTGGTCGAATGAAAACATATTGAAAATCAACTGAGAAATTTGACGATAATCAAAATACTGACCTGCAAAGAAGCGCTGCATACGTCGATAAAATGATTGTGGTAAACACTTGATGGGCAAGGCTTTAGATGCAGAAGAAAGATTACATGTTTGCTTTAAAATAATCACAAGCATGATGAGCGCAAAGCACTTTAAATGTGACTTGTTCCATTTTAGAGATTTGTTTAAGATAAGATATAACTCATTGAGATGTGTCATAGTATTCGTCGTTAGAAAACAATTATTGTGACATTATTTCAATGAGTTATCTATTTTTGTCGTGTACAGAGATTATTATAGAAGCCCCCATGAATAAATCGCTCATCATTTTCGGCATCGTCAACATAACCTCGGACAGTTTCTCCGATGGAGGCCGGTATCTGGCGCCAGACGCAGCCATTGCGCAGGCGCGTAAGCTGATGGCCGAGGGGGCAGATGTGATCGACCTCGGTCCGGCATCCAGCAATCCCGACGCCGCGCCTGTTTCGTCCGACACAGAAATCGCGCGTATCGCGCCGGTGCTGGACGCGCTCAAGGCAGATGGCATTCCCGTCTCGCTCGACAGTTATCAACCCGCGACGCAAGCCTATGCCTTGTCGCGTGGTGTGGCCTATCTCAATGATATTCGCGGTTTTCCAGACGCTGCGTTCTATCCGCAATTGGCGAAATCATCTGCCAAACTCGTCGTTATGCATTCGGTGCAAGACGGGCAGGCAGATCGGCGCGAGGCACCCGCTGGCGACATCATGGATCACATTGCGGCGTTCTTTGACGCGCGCATCGCGGCGCTGACGGGTGCCGGTATCAAACGCAACCGCCTTGTCCTTGATCCCGGCATGGGGTTTTTTCTGGGGGCTGCTCCCGAAACCTCGCTCTCGGTGCTGGCGCGGTTCGATGAATTGCGGCTGCGCTTCGATTTGCCGGTGCTTCTGTCTGTTTCGCGCAAATCCTTTCTGCGCGCGCTCACAGGCCGTGGTCCGGGGGATGTCGGGGCCGCGACACTCGCTGCAGAGCTTGCCGCCGCCGCAGGTGGAGCTGACTTCATCCGCACACACGAGCCGCGCCCCTTGCGCGACGGGCTGGCGGTATTGGCGGCGCTGAAAGAAACCGCAAGAATTCGTTAACTGCACATTCGGGATATTTCTCTATATTCGCGGTTCAGCAGGCATGTCCCCTTTGAGGGCGACCCGACGACAGGATAATCGACCTTATGGTGCGCAAATATTTCGGCACAGACGGTATTCGTGGCAAAGCCAACGAAGGCGCGATGACGGCGGAAACCGCCTTGCGCGTCGGCATGGCGGCTGGCCGTGTCTTTCGTCGCGGTGACCACCGCCATCGTGTCGTGATCGGCAAGGATACGCGCCTGTCGGGCTATATGCTTGAACCCGCGCTCACAGCCGGTTTCACCTCGATGGGCATGGACGTATTCCTTTTTGGCCCGCTGCCGACAACGTATAGGAAGAATAAACGCCCTTTTCACCCAAGTCCAACAGCTTTGGACCGCAGTTGACTCTTTCGACACCCCTGCGATGCAACCCAATCCGGCTGACGGGGAGCCAGCAACGCTGAAAATTTACCCTCCTCTTTCCCACTAGCGGCTCCTTTTCCGACAACCAGCACGGCGGATCCCTGCCGCGGCGCTGTGAACGCAGCATTTTGATTGGTATCGTTGGCCTTCAGGCTCGTCAGTCAAACAGACCCAGGAGCAGCTCAGCCGGTGGCGCCCGGCTTTCGGGTAACGCCCTGGTCCCGCTGGTTTCGGCTTTGTGCTTCAGGTGATCAAGGATCTGCTTGATCACTATAGGGTCTTCAATGCAGGCGATGACTTTCATGGCGCCGCCGCAGCCGCTGCAGGTCTCGATGTCGATATTGAAAACACGCTTGAGCCGTTGCGCCCATGTCATCGACGCTCGCCGTTGTGCTGGTGTTGCCGGTTCATCAGCCACCCTGACCTTGTTGCCCCTGCCCCGTTTTGCCGGCGTGACCAACGCCCGGTGCCGACTGTTGGGTGCGAACACCCCGTGGAAGCGGGTTAGGTTGACTCTGGGCTTCGGTACCAGGGCGGCCAGCCTTGCAATGAAATCCAATGGTTCGAAAATGACGTGCGTGGTGCCGTCCCGGTACGGCGTCTTGAGCTGGTAGCGCACGTTGCCGCCTCGTGTTAACGACAGCCGCTTCTCGGATACCGCCGGGCGGCTGATGTACCGGCACAGCCGTTCGAGCTTCTTGCGTTCATCGGCCCTGGCCGCCACGCCGGCGTGCAGGCTGAACCCGGCTACCTTGCCAATCCCGTCACCGAACGGATCACCACTGGTCGGCAGAGTTTGCAAAGTGAACACCTTTCGCCCCGCCTGTGAACCGACAGCGATACGGTAAGTGATCGAGTGCCCCAGCAGGGGTGTCATCGGGTCGTCATCCACCGCATCCGAGGCCAGATAGCTGTTTTCGACATCCCGTTCCAGCAGGCCTTGCCGTTCCAGATAGCGACCCACCCGGTGGGCGATGGTGTGCGTCAGCTGGGTGAGCTCTGGGCTGGTCGGCGCCTTGACCCAGCGGAAACGCGCTGAGCCGTGGGATTGCTCGACATACACACCGTCGAGAAACAGCATGTGGAAGTGAACATTCAGATTGAGCGCCGATCCAAAACGCTGGATCAGGGTGACCGCGCCCGTCTTGGCCACTTGGTGGGTATGGCCCGCTTTCTTGACCAGGTGCGTGGCAATGACGCGGTAAACGATGCCCAGCACCCACCCCATGATCTCGGGCCGGCTGGCAAACAGGAAACGCAGCTGAAACGGGAAGCTCAACACCCACTGACGCATGGGTTGTTCAGGCAGTACTTCATCAACCAGCAAGGCGGCACTTTCGGCCATCCGCCGCGCCCCACAGCTCGGGCAGAAACCGCGACGCTTACAGCTGAAAGCGACCAGGTGCTCGGCGTGGCAAGACTCGCAGCGAACCCGTAGAAAGCCATGCTCCAGCCGCCCGCATTGGAGAAATTCTTCAAATTCCCGTTGCACATAGCCCGGCAATTCCTTTCCCTGCTCTGCCATAAGCGCAGCGAATGCCGGGTAATACTCGTCAACGATCTGATAGAGAAGGGTTTGCTCGGGTCGGTGGCTCTGGTAACGACCAGTATCCCGATCCCGGCTGGCCGTCCTGGCCGCCACATGAGGCATGTTCCGCGTCCTTGCAATACTGTGTTTACATACAGTCTATCGCTTAGCGGAAAGTTCTTTTACCCTCAGCCGAAATGCCTGCCGTTGCTAGACATTGCCAGCCAGTGCCCGTCACTCCGCGGTCTTCACTGCGTGATCGAGTTGATCGACACCCGCCGTGACACGCTCCATGAAGTGCCTGCCTGCGTCTGTTAGCCGAACGCCCCGCGCATGGCGCTCAAATAGCAGGACACCAAGGTTATCCTCCAGCGCTTTCACACGCGCGCTGACGCTCGACTGGCTGATACCAAGTGCCTTGGCCGCATGCCGAAAATTCAGATGCTCGGCGACGGCGATGAACTGAACAAGGGAAATGAGCGGTATCCTGCCAGACAGGATACCGACATTCACGAGGTTTCGATGGTTAGTGCGCCGCATCGGAGCGGGCCTGCTACCAGTCGTCGGTTAGACGACTGGCGACTTCTCGGTGGCAGCCCCACGGAGCCGAAGGAGCACCAGCCCCAACGAAACCAGTACCGCCATCGCCGTGGCGTAACAGATCACGGGCCACGCTGTGTCACCGTTTAAAAGTGCCACCGCCAATGTCCCGACAATGCTGACTATCAGGCTTTGAACGCAGAAGTAGAACGCGACCGCTGATCCCGCGATGTCGTCGAACTCTGCCAAAGCGCCGTTCGCGGTAACGGACACCGTGAAGACAATACCGACCGCGACAACCCACATCGGTAGGATGAAGGTGAGGAATGACGGCGAGCCGTAAAGTTCGCCGATCCCCAACAGGACCGCTCCGCAAACAAGCAACGCCATCCCACGCGCCACGCATCCTGCGATGCCCCATCTGGCGACAAAGGACTTCGCGAAACGGGTTGTCACGATCATTACAAGCGCGACAGTGGCGAAGGCAAAGCTGAATCCGATCTCGGAATATTCCGCTTGGCCTATGAGCACACGGGGAGCCGTCGAGAAGAAGACGAAGTAGGTGCCCATACCGGCGCTAAAGCCGACAGTGTAAACCCAAAAAGCCGGACTCGCGAAGATCGGCAAGACAGATCGGCGCGTCTTGACTTGATCCAGAGGGCGGGTTTCGTGCCACCTGAAACCCGCATTTAGGAGTGCGAGCATCGCCAGTATAGCCAAAGTAATGAATATCGCCTGCCATCCCAAGAACTCGCCGATCAATACTCCGGCGATAGGGCCGAGCGCAGGCACGAACGCCAGCATCGAACTGAAAAGGCCGTAGATGACGACACCCTCAGGACGGTTGGCATAAACGTCGCGAACCGTCGCGAACGTCGCCACCAGCATGGCCGACGCGCCCACTGCTTGAAGTAGACGGAAAGCGACAAAGGCCGGTGCAGTTGAAGACCAAGCTGCTCCCAGAGACGCAATGACGAAAGCCGTTGCGCCCGCAAGTAGAATTGGCCGTCGCCCGATTCTGTCTGAGAGCGGACCAAAAATCACCTGGCCCACGCCGAGCATCACCATATAGAGGCTCAACGTGAGTTGGATCATAGCGGGCGTCGTGTTCAGGATGCCGGGCATCGCTGGAACGACAGGGAGATAAATATCCATCGCCAGTGAAGCGAGGATGTCGAAAGGAGCCATCAGCAGCAGTGCTGCCGGCAGCGTATAGGCCCACGCGGGGCGTGTGGTGGTCATGACGAATCAACCCTCGATTAAGATTAAGGAATACCGGGCGACGTCTGCTCGTCAGCAATCAGATGAGACTAGCCTTACAGAGCGCCGCAACAACAATACTGGTTGTTGCGGCTTACTTGTCTGCTGACTTGGAATTTCCCATCTGATTACTCCACGCTTACGAATATGAATTGCTACATTTTATCAGATTATCTTTTGCTTCGCAATGCGGCATGGGCGCACTCAGCGTTCCAGCCCCCTCTGCCGCCCTAACTGCCACGACACCGACCCGCCCTGCACGATGCCCATAACCTCGCGGCCGAGTTGGCGGTCGATGATCGGCCGCCACGGGACAAGGGTGAACTCATGGGATTTCTCGACCACGGCGAACTTGCCGCTCGATAGATGCACGGTTCCGGTAAACTTGCCGCTGACGCTCTCGCCGTCCGTGGCGGCGCGGAACGGCAGGCCCTTACTCAAAGCCATATCCGATCCGACGCCGGCTACCTCGCGCTCCCGCAGGATGGCGAGAAGGTTGCGCCGGTAGAAGACGCGGCTGTCCCGGCTGCGGGTGGCGTCGCCCTGTTCGATATGGTGCTCGCGGCGCTGGTCCATGGCTTCGCGGACTTGTTGCCCGAAGCCGGTTGGCGCAAGGTCGGCCGTCTCGCCGTGGATCAGCCGCCGGTCCAGCCAGGTCGCGCCGTCCGATCCGATCTGTTTGTTCAGATCGACCGGGGAAAGGACGCGAACGCTGGCCTGACTGTCTCGGCCGGCGTCATGGGCGGCGGCACGGCTGACCAGATCATCGGGGATGCGCCATTGGTCGGCGTCGATCCGCTCGACGATACCGGCCCGGCGTAGCGCCTCCAGCCGGCGCACATGGGCATCGACATAGCCCTCATAGTCGCCGCCTGGAACGCGGCACGTATAGGAAGAATAAACGCCCTTTTCACCCAAGTCCAACAGCTTTGGACCGCAGTTGACTCTTTCGACACCCCTGCGATGCAACCCAATCCGGCTGACGGGGAGCCAGCAACGCTGAAAATTTACCCTCCTCTTTCCCACTAGCGGCTCCTTTTCCGACAACCAGCACGGCGGATCCCTGCCGCGGCGCTGTGAACGCAGCATTTTGATTGGTATCGTTGGCCTTCAGGCTCGTCAGTCAAACAGACCCAGGAGCAGCTCAGCCGGTGGCGCCCGGCTTTCGGGTAACGCCCTGGTCCCGCTGGTTTCGGCTTTGTGCTTCAGGTGATCAAGGATCTGCTTGATCACTATAGGGTCTTCAATGCAGGCGATGACTTTCATGGCGCCGCCGCAGCCGCTGCAGGTCTCGATGTCGATATTGAAAACACGCTTGAGCCGTTGCGCCCATGTCATCGACGCTCGCCGTTGTGCTGGTGTTGCCGGTTCATCAGCCACCCTGACCTTGTTGCCCCTGCCCCGTTTTGCCGGCGTGACCAACGCCCGGTGCCGACTGTTGGGTGCGAACACCCCGTGGAAGCGGGTTAGGTTGACTCTGGGCTTCGGTACCAGGGCGGCCAGCCTTGCAATGAAATCCAATGGTTCGAAAATGACGTGCGTGGTGCCGTCCCGGTACGGCGTCTTGAGCTGGTAGCGCACGTTGCCGCCTCGTGTTAACGACAGCCGCTTCTCGGATACCGCCGGGCGGCTGATGTACCGGCACAGCCGTTCGAGCTTCTTGCGTTCATCGGCCCTGGCCGCCACGCCGGCGTGCAGGCTGGACCCGGCTACCTTGCCAATCCCGTCACCGAACGGATCACCACTGGTCGGCAGAGTTTGCAAAGTGAACACCTTTCGCCCCGCCTGTGAACCGACAGCGATACGGTAAGTGATCGAGTGCCCCAGCAGGGGTGTCATCGGGTCGTCATCCACCGCATCCGAGGCCAGATAGCTGTTTTCGACATCCCGTTCCAGCAGGCCTTGCCGTTCCAGATAGCGACCCACCCGGTGGGCGATGGTGTGCGTCAGCGGCACTGTTGCAAATAACCACGAATGGTAAGCTGAAGACTGTTTTAGCTAAAGGTGCAGCATATGAATCCTTTCCATGGTCGGCATTTTCAGGGCGAAATCATTCTTTGGGCTGTGCGCTGGTATTGTAAATATGGCATTAGCTATCGTGAACTGCAGGAAATGCTGGCCGAACGGGGTGTGAATGTTGATCACACGACTATTTACCGTTGGGTTCAACGTTATGCTCCTGAAATAGAAAAACGTTTACGCTGGTATTGGCGTAATCCTACAGATCTGAGCTCGTGGCATATTGATGAAACCTATGTAAAAGTGAATGGACGATGGTCTTATCTGTATCGTGCAGTCGATCAACGTGGCGATACCATTGATTTTTATCTTTCTTCTAGACGTAATACCAAATCAGCATATTGTTTTCTTGGAAAAATTTTAAATAATGTGAAGAAGTGGCAAATTCCACAAGTGATCAACACGGATAAAGCACCCACATATGGACGTGCTTTATCACGGTTAAAACGGGAAGGTAAATGTCCACCAGACCTTGAGCACAGGCAGATTAAGTATAAAAATAACGTGATTGAATGTGATCATGGCAAGCTAAAGCGGATCATCAGGGCCACATTAGGATTCAAATCTATGAAGACGGCTTATGCCACAATTAAAGGTATTGAAGTCATGCGTGCACTACGTAAAGGACAAGCATCGTCATTTTATTATGGTCAGCCTCAGGGTGAAGTGTGTCTAATCAACAGGGTTTTCGGTCTCTAAGTACTTTTTAAAGGGAACATCATCGACTCAAATCTCTATTTGCAACAGTGCCAAAAAAACCAACTTCAAGTTGGTTTTTCTTTTTTAATCATCAGTGGCGACCTTAACACCATATCCAATTAAACCTGCAAGGCTAGCATAGGCTATTTTGGCATAAATCGAACCCCACCAGACCGTAATTTTACTGGCACCAAATTCCCGAACCGTTTGCCCCATAAAATTAGTGGTTTCATAGAAATTTTTAGCAGAATAACCTAACGCAATATGATCAAGGACAGGGAATAAACTAAAAGCTAAACCTACTGCTGCTGCGGGGAAAGTAAACTCTCTTGATAGACCGAATTTTCCAGTAATAAATACAAGCGATACCACGATAATTAATCTAATGATAGTCCATAGCATCACTGTGAAAGGCAAGTTAAAGATGCCTGCTCCCTGCCACGCAAGACCGCAAACAACTAGGGGTCGTCTCAGAAAACGGAAAATAAAGCACGCTAAGCCGGTTGCAGAGGCCGTAGCGGCCTGAACTTCCCCGCGCCGATCTTGGCGCTGCTGCGCCATAGGTAATCACCGGTCAGGTTGATGTGCTCCCAGCCGAGTGGCGACAGGTACTGCAATAGCGAGTCATCGACGGCATGACCATTGCCGCGCAACGCATGCGCCGCACGCTCCAGGTAGACCGTGTTCCACAGCACGATGGCCGCCGTCACCAGGTTGAGGCCGCTGGCCCGGTAGCGCTGCTGCTCGAAACTGCGGTCACGGATTTCACCAAGGCGGTTGAAGAACACGGCACGGGCCAGCGCATTGCGCGCCTCGCCCTTGTTCAGCCCGGCATGCACGCGGCGGCGTAGCTCGACGCTTTGCAGCCAGTCGAGGATGAACAGCGTGCGCTCGATGCGGCCCAACTCGCGCAGCGCGACGGCCAAGCCGTTCTGGCGCGGGTAGCTGCCGAGTTTCCTGAGCATCAGCGAGGCCGTCACCGTGCCCTGCTTGATCGAGGTGGCCAGCCGCAGGATTTCGTCCCAATGGGCGCGGACGTGCTTGATGTTGAGCGTGCCGCCGATCATCGGCTTGAGCGCGTCATAGGCGGCATCGCCCTTCGGGATGTAGAGCTTGGTGTCGCCCAGGTCGCGGATGCGCGGCGCGAAGCGGAAGCCCAAGAGGTGCATCAGGGCGAAGACGTGATCGGTGAAGCCCGCCGTGTCGGTGTAGTGCTCCTCGATCCGCAGGTCGGATTCGTGGTACAGCAGGCCGTCGAGCACGTAGGTTGAGTCGCGCAGGCCGACATTGACCACCTTGGTGTGGAATGGCGCGTATTGGTCGGAGATGTGGGTGTAGAAAGTCCGTCCTGGGCTGCTGCCATATTTTGGGTTGATGTGCCCCGTGCTCTTTGCCTTGCTAGCGGTTCGGAAATTCTGTCCGTCCGATGATGATGTGGTGCCATCGCCCCAGTGCCCGGCAAAGGGATGCCGAAACTGAGCGTTGACCAGTTCAGCCAACGCTGTCGAGTACGTTTCGTCGCGGGTATGCCAGGCTTGCAGCCAAGCGAGCTTCGCGTAGGTCGTGCCGGGGCAGGACTCGGCCATCTTGGTCAGGCCCAGGTTGATCGCGTCGGCCAGGATCGTGGTCAACAACAGGTTCTTGTCCTTGGCCAGATCGCCCGATTTCAAGTGCGTGAAGTGCCGGGTGAAGCCCGTCCACTCATCGACTTCGAGCAGCAGTTCGGTGATCTTGACGTGCGGCAGGACCATGGCTGTCTGGTCTATCAGCGCCTGCGCGGTGTCGGGCACCGCCGCATCCAGCGGCGTGATCTTCAAGCCCGACTCGGTGATGATGGCATCCGGCAGGTCGTTGGCTGCCGCCATGCGGTTGACGGTGGCAAGTTGTGCTTCCAGCAGCGTCAGCCGCTCATGCAGATATTGTTCGCAGTCGGTGGCCACGGCCAGCGGCAATTCGCTGGACTGCTTGAGGCTGGTGAACTTCTCGGGCGGTACCAGGTAGTCCTCGAAGTCCTTGAACTGGCGTGAACCCTGCACCCAGATGTCGCCCGAGCGCAGGGAGTTCTTCAACTCGGACAGCGCGCACAGTTCGTAGTAGCGCCGGTCGATGCCGGCGTCGGTCATCACCAGTTTCTGCCAGCGCGGCTTGATGAAGCCGGTCGGTGCATCGGCTGGCAGCTTGCGGGCGTTGTCGGTGTTCATGCCGCGCAGCACCTCAATGGCATCAAGCACGTTTTTGGCGGCGGGCGCGGCCCGCAGCTTGAGCACGGCAAGGAATTCCGGTGCATAGCGGCGCAGGGTGGCGTAGCTCTCGCCGATGCGATGCAGGAAATCGAAGTCATCGGGTTGCGCGAGCTTCTGCGCCTCGGTGACGCTCTCGGCAAAGGAATCCCAGGACATGACGGCCTCGATGGCGGCAAACGCATCGCGGCCTGATTGCTTGGCGTCGATCAGCGCCTGACCGATGCGCCCGTACAGACGTACCTTGGCGTTGATGGCCTTGCCTGACGCCTGGAACTGCTGCTGATGCTTATTCTTGGCAGCGTTAAACAGCTTACCCAGGATGCGGTCGTGCAGGTCGATGATTTCGTCGGTGACGGTGGCCAGCGCCACGAGAGTGGCGTAGCGCCGTTGCGGCTCGAATTTGGCCAGGTCGGCGGGTGTCATCTGGCCGCCCTCGCGGGCAATCTTGAGCAGGCGGTTCTGGTGAACCAGCCGCTCGATGCCGGTAGGCAGATCGAGTGCCTGCCATGCCTTGAGGCGTTCGATGTGTTCCAGCATATGCCGCGAATTTGGCTTGGCCGGAGACTGGCGCAACCAAGCCAACCAGGTCGTCTTGCCGTTGTCCCGGCGCTTGAGCAGATCGTCGAGGCGGCGGCGATGCGCGTCCGCCAGTGGTTCGGCCAAGGCGTCGTAGATGCGCCGGTTAGCACGGGTGATCGCCTCGGCACTCGCCCGCTCGACGGCGTTGAGGGCGGGCAGAATGACCGACTGCCGCCGCAGGTGCCCGATCAAGGCGCTGGCCAGCACGATGCCTTTGTCGGTTTGCATCGCCAGCTCGGTCAGCATCTGGACGGCCTGCCGGTAATGGCTCATGGTGAAGGGCCGGAAACCGAACACGGTTTGCAGCTCGCTCAGGTGCTCGCGCCGGGTCTGCTCCCGCTGGCCGTACTCGTTCCAGCTTTCGACGCCGACCTTGAGCTGGTCGGCGACCAGCTTCAACAAGGGCGGGAACGGTAGTTCATCGACGCCCAGGATGACGCCGGGAAAGCGCAGGTAACAGAGCTGCACCGCGAAGCCCAGCCGATTGGCTGGCCCGCGCCGCTGTCGGATGATCGAGAGGTCGGTATCGTTGAATGTGTAATGTCGGATCAGGTCGTCCTTGGAGTCCGGCAACGCCAGCAGGCTTTCCCGCTCGGCGGCGGACAGGATGGAACGACGTGGCATATTTACTGATCCGTTCTCAAGTATTGATACAGGGTTTCGCGACTGATTCCGAATTCACGAGCAAGCTTGGTCTTTTGCTCGCCAGCCTCGACACGTTGGCGCAGTTCGGCAATACGCTCAGACGACAGGGATTTCTTCCTGCCACGGTAAGCCCCGCGTTGCTTGGCGAGCGCAATACCCTCGCGCTGACGCTCGCGGATCAGGGCGCGCTCGAACTCGGCGAACGCGCCCATCACCGAGAGCATCAGGTTCGCCATCGGAGAGTCTTCGCCAGTAAAACTGAGGTGTTCCTTGACGAATTCGATATGCACGCCGCGTTGTGTCAGCGTTTGCACGATCCGGCGCAAATCATCGAGATTGCGCGCCAGGCGATCCATGCTATGCACCACCACGGTGTCGCCGGTGCGGGCGAAGCTTATCAGCGCTTCCAGTTGCGGACGCTTGACATCCTTGCCGGATGCCTTGTCGCTAAAAGCGCGATCAACCTTGACGCCTTCCAGTTGCCGTTCCGGGTTCTGGTCGAAGGTGCTGACCCTGATATACCCAATGCGCTGTCCAGTCATGGAATTCCCTGCAAAATGTCAGGGAAGACTCTATGACCTTCAACGAGATATGTCAATAAATTCAAAATTCAATCCTATCCTGACGCAATTTACACATGGCATCTGACATCAGGTTAGGGTATGCCTCAACCTGACGGCGGCGAATCACAAGCGTCCGGTTTGACGCTGGTTTCGGTCGCAGTGCTGGCCCGCGCCTGGAAGCGCTGATAGCACTCCAGCCCGCAGAAATGCTCCACGTACTCGGCCCCTTCCGGCGTGAAGGCGGCATCGAGCGGGATTTCCTTGCAGCACACGCAGCAACTGGTGCTCGGTTCATTGGCGTTCATGGTGGTGTTCCTCCATTGGTTGACGAAGCCGACGAAGGCCGCCGCCGGCATCGGCCTGGCGAACAGGAAACCCTGCACCGTGTCGCAACCCGCCTGCCGCAACCACGCAAGGCAGTCGGGTGTTTCCACACCCTCGGCTACCACCTCCATTGTCGTTTTCAGAAGACGGCTGCACTGAACGTCAGAAGCCGACTGCACTATAGCAGCGGAGGGGTTGGATCCATCAGGCAACGACGGGCTGCTGCCGGCCATCAGCGGACGCAGGGAGGACTTTCCGCAACCGGCCGTTCGATGCGGCACCGATGGCCTTCGCGCAGGGGTAGTGAATCCGCCAGGATTGACTTGCGCTGCCCTACCTCTCACTAGTGAGGGGCGGCAGCGCATCAAGCGGTGAGCGCACTCCGGCACCGCCAACTTTCAGCACATGCGTGTAAATCATCGTCGTAGAGACGTCGGAATGGCCGAGCAGATCCTGCACGGTTCGAATGTCGTAACCGCTGCGGAGCAAGGCCGTCGCGAACGAGTGGCGGAGGGTGTGCGGTGTGGCGGGCTTCGTGATGCCTGCTTGTTCTACGGCACGTTTGAAGGCGCGCTGAAAGGTCTGGTCATACATGTGATGGCGACGCACGACACCGCTCCGTGGATCGGTCGAATGCGTGTGCTGCGCAAAAACCCAGAACCACGGCCAGGAATGCCCGGCGCGCGGATACTTCCGCTCAAGGGCGTCGGGAAGCGCAACGCCGCTGCGGCCCTCGGCCTGGTCCTTCAGCCACCATGCCCGTGCACGCGACAGCTGCTCGCGCAGGCTGGGTGCCAAGCTCTCGGGTAACATCAAGGCCCGATCCTTGGAGCCCTTGCCCTCCCGCACGATGATCGTGCCGTGATCGAAATCCAGATCCTTGACCCGCAGTTGCAAACCCTCACTGATCCGCATGCCCGTTCCATACAGAAGCTGGGCGAACAAACGATGCTCGCCTTCCAGAAAACCGAGGATGCGAACCACTTCATCCGGGGTCAGCACCACCGGCAAGCGCCGCGACGGCCGAGGTCTTCCGATCTCCTGAAGCCAGGGCAGATCCGTGCACAGCACCTTGCCGTAGAAGAACAGCAAGGCCGCCAATGCCTGACGATGCGTGGAGACCGAAACCTTGCGCTCGTTCGCCAGCCAGGACAGAAATGCCTCGACTTCGCTGCTGCCCAAGGTTGCCGGGTGACGCACACCGTGGAAACGGATGAAGGCACGAACCCAGTGGACATAAGCCTGTTCGGTTGGTAAGCTGTAATGCAAGTAGCGTATGCGCTCACGCAACTGGTCCAGAACCTTGACCGAACGCAGCGGTGGTAACGGCGCAGTGGCGGTTTTCATGGCTTGTTATGACTGTTTTTTTGTACAGTCTATGCCTCGGGCATCCAAGCAGCAAGCGCGTTACGCCGTGGGTCGATGTTTGATGTTATGGAGCAGCAACGATGTTACGCAGCAGGGCAGTCGCCCTAAAACAAAGTTAGCCATATGAACTCGGAATCAGTACGCATTTATCTCGTTGCTGCGATGGGAGCCAATCGGGTTATTGGCAATGGTCCTAATATCCCCTGGAAAATTCCGGGTGAGCAGAAGATTTTTCGCAGACTCACTGAGGGAAAAGTCGTTGTCATGGGGCGAAAGACCTTTGAGTCTATCGGCAAGCCTCTACCGAACCGTCACACATTGGTAATCTCACGCCAAGCTAACTACCGCGCCACTGGCTGCGTAGTTGTTTCAACGCTGTCGCACGCTATCGCTTTGGCATCCGAACTCGGCAATGAACTCTACGTCGCGGGCGGAGCTGAGATATACACTCTGGCACTACCTCACGCCCACGGCGTGTTTCTATCTGAGGTACATCAAACCTTCGAGGGTGACGCCTTCTTCCCAATGCTCAACGAAACAGAATTCGAGCTTGTCTCAACCGAAACCATTCAAGCTGTAATTCCGTACACCCACTCCGTTTATGCGCGTCGAAACGGCTAACCATTCCGTCAACGGGACGCCAAAATGCTGCGCATTTTGGTTCCCTCCGCTGCGCTCCGGCTCTCGTTACGTCCAACGTTAGCACCACTGAAACCCAGCTTTATTTAGCTCATGTTTATTCAAACGGCATTTAGCTTTTCAGGCGTTATTCAGTGCCTGTTTTGCCTTTTTTCCGGGCTTCGCCTGCATGGGCTGCGCAGGTTTTCAGTCTTTTTGGCCTCTAGCCCTTGCGTAGCAAGCGCAAGCAGCTATCGTTTTTGCAGTGCTGTGCCGCCTCGGTGGCGCAGCGTTTTTTCACGGTTAGCGCCCGTCGCCAAATTCAAGTTATCCGTTTTGGCTTCTGGTTCTAACATTTCGGTCAAGCCGACCCGCATTCTGCGGTCGGCTTACCTCGCCCGTTAGACATCATGAGGGAAGCGGTGACCATCGAAATTTCGAACCAACTATCAGAGGTGCTAAGCGTCATTGAGCGCCATCTGGAATCAACGTTGCTGGCCGTGCATTTGTACGGCTCCGCAGTGGATGGCGGCCTGAAGCCATACAGCGATATTGATTTGTTGGTTACTGTGGCCGTAAAGCTTGATGAAACGACGCGGCGAGCATTGCTCAATGATCTTATGGAGGCTTCGGCTTTCCCTGGCGAGAGCGAGACGCTCCGCGCTATAGAAGTCACCCTTGTCGTGCATGACGACATCATCCCGTGGCGTTATCCGGCTAAGCGCGAGCTGCAATTTGGAGAATGGCAGCGCAATGACATTCTTGCGGGTATCTTCGAGCCAGCCATGATCGACATTGATCTAGCTATCCTGCTTACAAAAGCAAGAGAACATAGCGTTGCCTTGGTAGGTCCGGCAGCGGAGGAATTCTTTGACCCGGTTCCTGAACAGGATCTATTCGAGGCGCTGAGGGAAACCTTGAAGCTATGGAACTCGCAGCCCGACTGGGCCGGCGATGAGCGAAATGTAGTGCTTACGTTGTCCCGCATTTGGTACAGCGCAATAACCGGCAAAATCGCGCCGAAGGATGTCGCTGCCGACTGGGCAATAAAACGCCTACCTGCCCAGTATCAGCCCGTCTTACTTGAAGCTAAGCAAGCTTATCTGGGACAAAAAGAAGATCACTTGGCCTCACGCGCAGATCACTTGGAAGAATTTATTCGCTTTGTGAAAGGCGAGATCATCAAGTCAGTTGGTAAATGATGTCTAACAATTCGTTCAAGCCGACCGCGCTACGCGCGGCGGCTTAACTCCGGCGTTAGATGCACTAAGCACATAATTGCTCACAGCCAAACTATCAGGTCAAGTCTGCTTTTATTATTTTTAAGCGTGCATAATAAGCCCTACACAAATTGGGAGATATATCATGAAAGGCTGGCTTTTTCTTGTTATCGCAATAGTTGGCGAAGTAATCGCAACATCCGCATTAAAATCTAGCGAGGGCTTTACTAAGCTTGCCCCTTCCGCCGTTGTCATAATCGGTTATGGCATCGCATTTTATTTTCTTTCTCTGGTTCTGAAATCCATCCCTGTCGGTGTTGCTTATGCAGTCTGGTCGGGACTCGGCGTCGTCATAATTACAGCCATTGCCTGGTTGCTTCATGGGCAAAAGCTTGATGCGTGGGGCTTTGTAGGTATGGGGCTCATAATTGCTGCCTTTTTGCTCGCCCGATCCCCATCGTGGAAGTCGCTGCGGAGGCCGACGCCATGGTGACGGTGTTCGGCATTCTGAATCTCACCGAGGACTCCTTCTTCGATGAGAGCCGGCGGCTAGACCCCGCCGGCGCTGTCACCGCGGCGATCGAAATGCTGCGAGTCGGATCAGACGTCGTGGATGTCGGACCGGCCGCCAGCCATCCGGACGCGAGGCCTGTATCGCCGGCCGATGAGATCAGACGTATTGCGCCGCTCTTAGACGCCCTGTCCGATCAGATGCACCGTGTTTCAATCGACAGCTTCCAACCGGAAACCCAGCGCTATGCGCTCAAGCGCGGCGTGGGCTACCTGAACGATATCCAAGGATTTCCTGACCCTGCGCTCTATCCCGATATTGCTGAGGCGGACTGCAGGCTGGTGGTTATGCACTCAGCGCAGCGGGATGGCATCGCCACCCGCACCGGTCACCTTCGACCCGAAGACGCGCTCGACGAGATTGTGCGGTTCTTCGAGGCGCGGGTTTCCGCCTTGCGACGGAGCGGGGTCGCTGCCGACCGGCTCATCCTCGATCCGGGGATGGGATTTTTCTTGAGCCCCGCACCGGAAACATCGCTGCACGTGCTGTCGAACCTTCAAAAGCTGAAGTCGGCGTTGGGGCTTCCGCTATTGGTCTCGGTGTCGCGGAAATCCTTCTTGGGCGCCACCGTTGGCCTTCCTGTAAAGGATCTGGGTCCAGCGAGCCTTGCGGCGGAACTTCACGCGATCGGCAATGGCGCTGACTACGTCCGCACCCACGCGCCTGGAGATCTGCGAAGCGCAATCACCTTCTCGGAAACCCTCGCGAAATTTCGCAGTCGCGACGCCAGAGACCGAGGGTTAGATCATGCCTAGCATTCACCTTCCGGCCGCCCGCTAAATATCTCCTTTTGGGTTGTTAATAAAACATCCAATAAGTTGACTGTGCGTGAAAAAGAAAGTTTTGTGTGATGGCGTTGAAGATCGCACCGTTAAGCTCTTATGTGGGATGGTGCAGAGCTCGACGACTACCGATAAAACGCAACCGCCGCAAACAGACAAGAAAAAGCCCCAACTGATAACAGTTGGGGCTTCAGTATTGTGATTGGTGGAGCAATAGCACCCTGAACCCAAAACCTTCTCGCTCAACCGGTAGTGGCTGATAACAACTCGTGAGGGCTATTGCGGGTTAAGCATTTAGCGATGTCTAGGGCCAGACTGGACGTCTGAACGCAAGCCGCTGATACTGTACATAACCACAGTATCAGCGGAGGATACCCATGTCGCTGGCAAGGAACGCCACGGCGAGTCAATCGCCCACTCAAACAAACGGTTACGAACGCCACCAACCCGACCAGACGCTGCTCTACCAGCTGGTTGAGCAGCACTACCCAGCCTTCAAAGCCTCACTCGAAGCCCAAGGTCAACACCTGCCTCGCTACATCCAACAAGAATTCAACGACCTCCTCCAATGTGGCCGTCTGGAGTATGGTTTCATGCGGGTTCGCTGCGAGGATTGTCATCACGAGCGTCTGGTCGCCTTCAGCTGTAAACGACGCGGCTTTTGCCCTAGCTGCGGTGCCCGCCGGATGGCCGAGAGTGCGGCGCTGCTGATAGACGAAGTCTTCCCCAAGGAGCCCATTCGCCAGTGGGTGCTCAGCTTTCCTTTCCAGCTACGCTTTTTGCTGGCTCGCCATCCCCAGCTGATGGGCCAGGTCTTGAGTATCGTCTATCGTACACTCTCAACTCATCTGATCAAAAAAGCCGGTTACACCAAAGCCTCTGCACAAACTGGCTCAGTGACTCTTATCCAACGCTTTGGCTCCGCGCTAAATCTCAATGTCCACTACCACATGCTGTTTCTCGATGGTGTCTATGCCGAAGATGACTATGGCAAGCAACGCTTCCATCGTGTCAAGGCACCCACTTACGATGAGCTGAATACGCTCGCTCACACCCTCAGCCATCGCATCGCTCGCTGCATGGAAAAGCGTGGGATTTTGGAGCGTGATGCCGAGAATACGTGGTTGACACTGGAAGAGGGCGAAGACGATACGCTGACTCAATTACATGGTGCTTCGGTTACGTATCGCATTGCCGTCGGCCCCCAGCAAGGGCGCAAAGTCTTCACCCTGCAAACCTTGCCAGGGCGTGAGGATAAAGCCGACTCAAGCAGTCGAGTAGCCAACCATGCTGGTTTCTCGCTACACGCCGGTGTGATGGCCGAAGCGCATCAGCGGGATAAGCTTGAGCGCTTGTGTCGCTACATTAGTCGGCCAGCGGTTTCAGAAAAACGTCTGGCATTAACCGCCAATGGGCAGGTGCGTTACGAGCTCAAAACTCCGTACCGCAATGGCACCACCCATGTGATCTTCGAGCCGCTGGACTTCATCGCCAAACTCGCTGCGTTGGTACCTAAGCCGCGAGTCAACCTCACACGCTTCCACGGCGTCTTTGCACCGAACAGCAAACACCGAGTTCAAGTAACACCCGCCAAGCGGGGCAAGAAGCCCGACAAATCGGAAGGTCTCGATACTAACTGGCGTGACAAGAGTCCTGCAGAGCGCCACCGCGCCATGACCTGGATGCAACGCCTCAAGCGAGTCTTCAATATTGATATTGAAGTCTGCGAACACTGCGGCGGTCACGTCAAAGTGATTGCCAGCATCGAAGATCCGAAGGTCATTGAGCAGATTCTCAAGCATCTGAAACAGAAAACAGCCAAGGCGAATGCCGCCAAGCAGCGTGAGCTGCCACCAGAACGAGCGCCGCCACTGACTCCCAGCCTGTTCGATCCATCACAGAGTCGTCTCTTTGACTGACGACCCCAAATCCAACACTGCTCAACACTGCCAACTTTTAAACGGGGCGGTGGGGCAGTTTGTATCTCTCGAGCTATCAGGCTAGAGATTTTACCGCCAAATCGAACCTTATTAGAGCGGTTTAGGCTGGACCGGCAGTTAAAATTGGGGCTTGAGCGGTAAACGAGTGAGGGAATTTCAGGTAAGATACTTCGGATGAGGAGCAAAAAGGTGGTTTATACTTCCTATACCCACAATCTGCGCTGAATTATCATCACGGTTATAATTAACCGCCGAAGGGCGCTGCACAGACGCGGAAATATCCTGCACCACCAGCGGCGCAACATCCACCGGCTTCGGTTTGTTCTGATACCAGTGCCAGGTGTAATAACTGCCCGCTGCCACCGCAGCAGTCAGTAATAATAAGGCAGATATGGTTTTCGGATAGCGGTTGCCCCCCCGCTCCAGCCGGGCAAGCTGATTACCGGCAAAGGTCACCCAGCCCGGCACCGCCCAGCGGATCCGTCCGGTGAACGGGCGCAGCAGAAAACCCAGCAGAGTAAAGAGATAAACAAGACTGCGAGCCGCCAGACGCAGCAAAATAAAAGGTAAGCGGAGGATAAAACGCAGAACGTCCATGACAACATTTTCCTCTGTGTGTTGAGACTGACATCAGTTTGCCGCAGCACACAGTGAAATCCGGTTCAGCCGGAAGCTGTCAGTGCCCGATACTCTCATCCTCCATAAAACAGCCCATAAAGCAAATTATTGCATAAGGAATAATCTTAAATTACGGCCCCGGCGTATCCGCAGGGGCCTGTTCAGGAAAAAAATTATTCCAGTGCACTCAAAATAGCCTGTGCAGCTTTGACTCTTTCGGTATTCGGGTAGTTTTTATTCGCCAGAATCACAATCGCCACCTGTTTTTCCGGAATAAAGGCGACATAGGCGCCGAAACCAGTTGTTGCGCCCGTTTTATGCACCCAGGAAGCACGGTTATACGGCTGAACCTGGTTGTCTGTTACCGGATGCGGCTGCAATGCGACCTCGTTGGTCACACCGTTAATGATCATATCTTTCTGCTGCGGCCAGTCATACATTTCCCAGCCCAGCCCCTGGTTAATCGCGGCGGTTTTATAGTAGCGGGTCTGGGCGAGATACATTGCCATTTCCAGATCCGCATTACCGGCCCGTGACGGCTCCATATTCATTTCCGCCCAGCGCAGCATATCTTTTGAGGCGGATTTCACGCCGTAAGATTCCGCATCAAGCTGTCCCGGCGACACGCGGACCGGTTTTTTGTTTTTATAACCGTACGCATACTGGCTTTGCGCACTTTCCGGCACAGTAATAAAGGTGTGAGATAACCCCAGCGGTGCCAGGATCCGTGCAGTCAGCAACTGCTCATACGGCATCCCCGCCGCGTTTGCGGTCAGAGCACCAAACAGGCCGATACTGCTGTTTGCATACAGACGCATATCGCCCGGTTTCCGGGACGGCTGCCACTGCTGATAGAAATTCAGCAGATCCGCACGGCTTTTTACCGCATCCGGCACCTGTAACGGCAGTCCGCCTGCGGTATAGGTAGCCAGATCCAGCAATGTGATCCCCTTCCACTGCGGCAGAGCCAGCTCCGGCTGGTATTTTGCCGCCGGATCATTCAGCGCCATCTCTTTTTTCGCCACAGAAACCGCACCCAGCACACCTGTGAAAGTTTTACTTACAGATCCGAGCTCAAATAGTGTATTTTCAGTGACCGGCTGTTTTGCCTGAATATCGGCAAAACCATAATTGAAATAATAGGGCTTACCCTTTACGGAGACGGCAACCGCCATCCCGGGAATATCCTGCTGTGCCATCAGCGGTTTAATGGTGCTGTCCACCACCGCCGCGACATTATCAGCGGCAGAAAACCCCGGGGCGGAAAACGCCAGCAGAGCGGAAATCAGTGTTGCAGATAACGATTTTTTCATCAGAATTAACCTTCCGTGTGTGAGTAACGGCGGCAAGTATAGTCAGATTCACCGGACAGAACAAACGGTTATTTATAACAAGAGCCTAAAGAAAAACTTACAGGTGGATTATGGTCAGACGTTATCTCCCCCTTAACCCGCTGCGCGCCTTTGAGGCCGCCGCCCGTCATCTCAGTTTTACCCGCGCGGCGATTGAGCTGAATGTCACCCATGCCGCCGTCAGCCAGCAGGTCAGGGCGCTGGAAGAACAACTCGGCTGTGTGCTGTTTACCCGCGTCTCGCGCGGGCTGGTGCTGACCCATGAAGGTGAGGGATTACTGCCGGTGCTCAATGAGGCGTTTGACCGGATTGCGGATACTCTGGAGTGTTTTTCTCACGGGCAGTTCCGTGAGCGGGTGAAAGTCGGTGCGGTGGGAACATTTGCCGCAGGCTGGCTGCTGCCGCGTCTGGCCGGATTCTATGACAGCCATCCGCATATTGATCTGCATATCTCCACCCATAACAATCATGTGGACCCGGCGGCGGAAGGGCATGATTATACGATCCGTTTCGGTAACGGCGCGTGGCATGAGTCAGATGCGGAACTGATTTTCAGTGCACCACACGCTCCGCTGTGCTCACCGGCCATTGCAGAACAGTTACAGCAGCCGGATGATGTTCACCGCTTTACCCTGCTGCGCTCATTCCGCCGGGATGAATGGAGCCGCTGGCTGGATTGTGCGGGCGGCACACCGCCTTCCCCGTCACAGCCGGTAATGGTGTTCGATACCTCACTGGCCATGGCCGAGGCGGCACAACTGGGTGCCGGGGTAGCGATCGCACCGGTATGTATGTTCAGCCGCCTGTTACAGTCAGGCGCACTGGTACAGCCGTTTGCCGCAGAAATCACCCTCGGCGGCTACTGGCTGACGCGGTTACAGTCCCGTACGGAAACCCCGGCCATGCAGCAATTCGCCCGCTGGCTGCTGAATACGGCGGCGGCGTAAAACTCACTCACCTTCCAGGCTTTTTACCCGCAAATCATCACCTTCACTGATGCGCAGCCGTTCACTGCCGCAGTGCGGACAGCATCCGGCGTGCTGCATGATTTCGGCCTCACGGCTGCAATCCCAGCACCATGCCTGTGCCGGGATAACATCAATATGCAGTGTGCAGCCCTGCGCCACGGTATCACGGCAGGCGATATCAAAACAGAAATGCAGTGCACTCTCCTCAACATCCGCCAGTGCGCCGACTTCCAGCCAGACATCCGTTACCCGCGCAATGCCGTGCTGTTCAGCCTGTTCGCGGATAATGTCCGCCGCACCGAGGGCTTTACTAAGCTTGCCCCTTCCGCCGTTGTCATAATCGGTTATGGCATCGCATTTTATTTTCTTTCTCTGGTTCTGAAATCCATCCCTGTCGGTGTTGCTTATGCAGTCTGGTCGGGACTCGGCGTCGTCATAATTACAGCCATTGCCTGGTTGCTTCATGGGCAAAAGCTTGATGCGTGGGGCTTTGTAGGTATGGGGCTCATAATTGCTGCCTTTTTGCTCGCCCGATCCCCATCGTGGAAGTCGCTGCGGAGGCCGACGCCATGGTGACGGTGTTCGGCATTCTGAATCTCACCGAGGACTCCTTCTTCGATGAGAGCCGGCGGCTAGACCCCGCCGGCGCTGTCACCGCGGCGATCGAAATGCTGCGAGTCGGATCAGACGTCGTGGATGTCGGACCGGCCGCCAGCCATCCGGACGCGAGGCCTGTATCGCCGGCCGATGAGATCAGACGTATTGCGCCGCTCTTAGACGCCCTGTCCGATCAGATGCACCGTGTTTCAATCGACAGCTTCCAACCGGAAACCCAGCGCTATGCGCTCAAGCGCGGCGTGGGCTACCTGAACGATATCCAAGGATTTCCTGACCCTGCGCTCTATCCCGATATTGCTGAGGCGGACTGCAGGCTGGTGGTTATGCACTCAGCGCAGCGGGATGGCATCGCCACCCGCACCGGTCACCTTCGACCCGAAGACGCGCTCGACGAGATTGTGCGGTTCTTCGAGGCGCGGGTTTCCGCCTTGCGACGGAGCGGGGTCGCTGCCGACCGGCTCATCCTCGATCCGGGGATGGGATTTTTCTTGAGCCCCGCACCGGAAACATCGCTGCACGTGCTGTCGAACCTTCAAAAGCTGAAGTCGGCGTTGGGGCTTCCGCTATTGGTCTCGGTGTCGCGGAAATCCTTCTTGGGCGCCACCGTTGGCCTTCCTGTAAAGGATCTGGGTCCAGCGAGCCTTGCGGCGGAACTTCACGCGATCGGCAATGGCGCTGACTACGTCCGCACCCACGCGCCTGGAGATCTGCGAAGCGCAATCACCTTCTCGGAAACCCTCGCGAAATTTCGCAGTCGCGACGCCAGAGACCGAGGGTTAGATCATGCCTAGCATTCACCTTCCGGCCGCCCGCTAGCGGACCCTGGTCAGGTTCCGCGAAGGTGGGCGCAGACATGCTGGGCTCGTCAGGATCAAACTGCACTATGAGGCGGCGGTTCATACCGCGCCAGGGGAGCGAATGGACAGCGAGGAGCCTCCGAACGTTCGGGTCGCCTGCTCGGGTGATATCGACGAGGTTGTGCGGCTGATGCACGACGCTGCGGCGTGGATGTCCGCCAAGGGAACGCCCGCCTGGGACGTCGCGCGGATCGACCGGACATTCGCGGAGACCTTCGTCCTGAGATCCGAGCTCCTAGTCGCGAGTTGCAGCGACGGCATCGTCGGCTGTTGCACCTTGTCGGCCGAGGATCCCGAGTTCTGGCCCGACGCCCTCAAGGGGGAGGCCGCATATCTGCACAAGCTCGCGGTGCGACGGACACATGCGGGCCGGGGTGTCAGCTCCGCGCTGATCGAGGCTTGCCGCCATGCCGCGCGAACGCAGGGGTGCGCCAAGCTGCGGCTCGACTGCCACCCGAACCTGCGTGGCCTATACGAGCGGCTCGGATTCACCCACGTCGACACTTTCAATCCCGGCTGGGATCCAACCTTCATCGCAGAACGCCTAGAACTCGAAATCTAACGTCCGTTCGGGCATCGAGGTCCATGTCGGGGTGGGACGGGCCCGTGGCTTCAAGATCACTTGCAGTCCGACCGCGATGTCTTGGTTGCGCGAGAGGTTGTCGATATCCTCCACTTCCATCATCAACCCTGGATAATGCCGCCGCCGTCATCGCCGCCGACGCCCGTGCCGGGCTTTTCGGGCCTGTCAGGCTTGCTCGGCCTTCAGCCTGCCTGGGCGAGATCTCCGGCGGACGGATTAACGGCGGAGCTTCGCCGCCTTTCGTGCGTGTGAAGGCCGAAGATAGTTCTCTCAAAAACATCCGTTTATGAGAGATACCAAAGCCGACAGTCTGCCGAAGGTTGAAGGTCTCTCAAAACTGCCTCTCGCTTCCGATCTCTCACCGATCTACGTTTCTAAGTGTTTTGAGAGGAGAACAGCATGTTGGTGGGGTACGCCAGGGTTTCGACACGTGATCAAACCCACGCTGTTGATTTGCACCCAAATTTGACCCGGGATTTGCATTGAATTTTGACCCACCCCTTGTTGTCAGAATTATGTCTCGATTTTCAGTTTGCGGGTCTGTTTTTCCTCCTGCTTATTCTGAGTTGAACTGTGTTTGAAGCGGTAACTTTCATTGCCGGTTTCCAGGATGTGGCAGTGGTGGGTTAGTCGGTCCAACAACGCTGTTGTCATCTTTTCATCGCCAAACACTCGGCTCCATTCCGAGAAGCTCAAGTTGGTGGTCAGTATCACGCTGGTTTTTTCGTACAGCTTTGAGAGCAGGTGAAACAGCAGTGCCCCACCGGTTTGGCTAAAAGGCAAATATCCCAGCTCATCCAGAATCACCAAATCGGCATACAACAGACGGTTTGCGATTTGTCCCTGACGCCCAGATGATTTCTCTTGCTCCAGTGCATTGACCAAATCCACGGTGGAGAAGAAACGCACCCGTCGGTTCAAGTGCATCACTGCTTGTGTACCAATGGCTGTGGCCAGGTGAGTCTTGCCTGTGCCTGGCCCACCAATCAGCACCACGTTCTGGGCTTGTTCCATGAAGTCGCACCGGTGCAATTGTTTGACCGTGGCCTCATTAACCAGGCTTTGACTGAAGTCAAAGCCCACCAAGTCCCGATACACGGGGAACTTGGCCACCCGCAATTGATAGTTCACCGAACGTACTTCACGCTCTGCCACTTCAGCTTTAATCAAGCTGTCCAGCATGGGCAAGGCTTGATTAAATGCTGGTGAATTCTGATTGCCCAACTCCTCAATGGCGTGTGCCATGCCAAAGAGTTTCAAGGATTTGAGGATTCTCACATGGCCTTCATGCTGCATCATGGGCTCTCCTTAAACTGTCATAGCGGTTCACGTTGGCCTGTGGTTCCAATGTCAGCCTTAACCCCTTGGGAATTGGAATCGGTTTGGGTGGAGGTTCTTCGGTCAAACGTCCCAACAGATTAAGCACATGCTCCTTCGATGGCTTGCCACACTCCAATGCCAATTCCACAGCACTGAGTACCGCACCTTCATCGTGGTGCAATACAAGGGCCAGAATTTCCACCATGTCACGGTCACCGCCGGGGCGTTGCAGCAAGATGGATTGAAGCTTCTTGAACGCGGGTGGCAATTCAGCAAATGGCGCACCATTGCGCAACGCCCCAGGTTTCTTCTGAAGCACAGACAAGTAATGGTGCCAGTCGTATTGTGTGTGGCCACGCCGAGCGTGGCCACTGCCAAACAATCTTGGATGCTCGGCAATGTGTTGGCCTTCGGCAGCCATCACCAGCTTGTCTGCATAAATCCGAAGGCTGATGGCCCTGTTGGCGTAACTGGCAGGAACGCTGTAGCGATTGCCCTCGTGGTGAACAAGGCAGGTTGAAGTGACTCGCTTGGTTTGCTCCACGAATGCATCAAAGGCATTGGGTAGCGCCATCAACTCGCCTTGTTCATCGGCAAAGGCCTCTTGCACGGTTTGGTCCAATTCGGGGTGGCGCAGCTCAGACCACAGCGCTTTGCAGCGATGCTCAAGCCACACATTCAAATCAGCAAGGCTTTGAAAGTCTGGTGCCCCTTGCCACAGGCGTTGGCGGGAATCCTGCACGTTCTTCTCAATCTGGCCTTTCTCCCAACCCGATGCTGGATTACAGAACTGCGCATCAAACAGGTAGTGGCTGACCATGGCAGTGAACCGCTGATTGACCCTGCGCTCTTTGCCACGCCCCACCGAATCCACAGCGGTCTTCATGTTGTCGTAGATGCCGCGCTTGGGAATGCCACCGAAGATTTGAAAGGCATGCCAGTGGGCATCAAACAGCATTTCATGTTTTTGCTGGTAGTAAGCCCGAAGCACAAAGGCCCGGCTGTGGGCCAACTTAAACTGGGCAATCTGAAGTTTGACCTGTTTGCCCGCTATGCGGGCAAAGTCCTCACTCCAATCGAATTGGAAGGCTTCGCCACAAGCAAAGCGCAAGGGGATGAAACAACCCTTGCCCGAGGTTTGCGCCTTGAACTGTTCGGAATCTTTCCACTGTCGGGCAAAGGCACACACTCGGTCATAAGACCCGGTAAAGCCCAAAGCGACCAAATCCCGGTACATGCTGCGCAGGTTTCTGCGCAGCTTCTTTGTCTTTTTGTGCTCGGTGGAGAGCCACTGCCTTAACTTGGGCTCAAAAGGACTTAACTTGCCAACGCTGTCTCGCGCTGGGTACTGCGGTTCAACCACCTTGCTTTGCAAATACTTGCGAACGGTGTTCCTGGACAGGCCGCTTCGTCGGGCTATTTCCCGAATCGACGCACCATCGCGAAAATGCCAGCGTCGAATTGCGCTCAATATCGCCACGTTTATCACTCCTTGATTTCTCCCGCCATATCCAGACGGGAAACAGTGTCATACGTGGGTCAAATTTCGACGCAAATCTTTACCCTAAGTTGGGGTGCGGACAAAATCTTGGACTACTTTAGGAGTAGTTCATGTATTCGTATGAAGATCGCCTTCGAGCCGTGAGGTTGTACCTGAAGCTTGGGCGCCGGATGAGCGCCACACTACGGCAGCTGGGATACCCCACCAAGAACTCGCTGAAGGCCTGGTTGGCAGAATTCGAACGGAATCAGGATCTTCGCCGAGGCTATCAACGGATAAAACGGCAGTACACCGATGAGCAAAAGCAACGGGCAGTAGATCACTATATCGAACAAGGCTACTGCCTGAGTCACACAATCCGAAGCCTGGGCTACCCAAGCCGCGAGGCCTTGCGTGCCTGGATCCGTGATTTACGCCCTGAATTCGCTAGGACGGTCGTCGGCAGCAGCGCTCCCACAGTCGCCCGCTCTCGCCTCGAGAAGCAGCAAGCCGTCATTGCACTGAACCTGCGCGTAGGTTCGGCAAAGGATGTGGCCGACACTGTCGGTGTATCGCGACCAACGTTGTATAACTGGCAGCATCGATTACTTGGCAAAGTGCCCCTAAAACCCATGACAAAGAAGAAAGGTGACACCTCGCTCGAGCAGCGGCATGAGGCACTACTCAGGGAACTGGCCGAACTGGAGAGCCAGAACCAGCGGCTTCGCATGGAGAATGCAATTCTGGAGAAGGCGAGTGAATTGATAAAAAAAGACATGGGCATCAACCCCCTCGAACTGACAAGCCGAGAAAAAACGAAGGTGGTTGATGCCCTCAGAGTCACGTTTCCATTAGCCAATCTGTTGTGCGGCCTGAAGCTGGCGCGCAGCACATACTTCTATCAACGCCTGCGGCAGACGCGGCCCGACAAGTACACGCAGGTGCGTGAGGTCATTCGGACTATCTTCGAGGACAACTACCGCTGCTATGGCTATCGACGCATTGATAGTGCCTTGCGCCTTGGTGGCATGCGTGTGTCCGAGAAGGTCGTGCGTCGCTTGATGGCGCAAGAGCGTCTGGTCGTGAGAACACCGCGCCGCCGGCGCTTCTCGGCGTATGCTGGCGACCCGACACCAGCGGTCCCGAATCTGCTGAATCGCGACTTTCACGCGTCGGCGCCGAATACGAAATGGTTGACCGATCTGACGGAAATACACATTCCGGCAGGGAAGGTCTACGTCTCGCCGATCGTCGATTGCTTCGATGGGCTGGTGGTGGCCTGGAATATCGGCACCAGCCCGGATGCGAACCTGGTCAATACCATGCTGGATCACGCGGTACGGACACTGCGACCCGGTGAGCATCCGGTTATCCATTCGGACAGGGGCTCGCATTATCGCTGGCCTGCGTGGATCCGCCGCACTGAAAATGCCCAATTAACGCGGTCGATGTCCAAAAAGGGCTGCTCGCCAGACAATGCTGCATGCGAGGGCTTTTTCGGACGATTGAAGACCGAACTAATCTACCCGAGGAATTGGCAGCACGTGACGCTGAAAGACCTCATGACGCGAATCGATGCCTATATCCACTGGTACAACGAGCGCCGCATCAAAGTGTCGCTTGGCGGGCGTAGTCCCATCGAGTATCGTCATGCGGTCGGATTGATGTCCGTATAAACCGTCCAAGAAATCGTCCGCACCCCCAGTGGGTCAATTTTAGATGCAACTCAACAGGCCATGCTGAGTGTGCGATGGTTGATCGCTTCCTCGCCGCTCTCCACGGCGACGATGGCCGCCGCCATCAGCAAGTGCGCCAGTTCCCCTATGGTGCCCTCGCTGCGTGTGAGCAGGTAGCGAGCCATGTCCAGCGTGGCAATTGGGGAAGGCCGGCGCAGCGGGAGCGAAGCGGCGAAGCTGGCCAGCAGTGAGCAGCAATCGTCGTTGGCCTCCCATACCGGCAGCATCATCGGCTCGAAGCGATTTTCCAACTGGTCATCGGAGCGGATGGCTAGGTAGGCGTCGCGCGTGCCTACCCCAACCAACGGGATGCGCAGTTCGTTGCCGAGGAAGCGCAGCAGGTTGAGGAATTCCCGGCGGTTGACGCTGTTGCCGGCCAGCACGTTGTGCAGCTCGTCGATCACCAGCATGCGCACGCCGACCTTGCGCAGCAGTGCCAGAGCCAGTTGCTCCATTTCCGGCAACCGTGGGCGTGGGCGCAGCGGCGCGCCCATCGCGGCGAGCAGCGCGACGTAGAAGCGGATCACGGACGGCTCGGACGGCATCTGCACGACCAACACCGGGATGTGCTCCTGGTCGGCGTCGGAGCTGGCCGGGTGGGTGCGGCGGAACTTCTCGACGATCATCGACTTGCCATTGTTGGTCGGGCCAACCAGCAGCAGGTTGGGCATGCGTTGCTTGTTTGGCCACGCATAAAGGGCTTCCAGCCGGTTCAGCGCCTCGACTGCGCGCGGATAGCCGATCCAGCGGTCGGCGCGAAGGCGCTGGATGCGCTCGTCCGCCGGAAGACGGGCCAAGCCCTGGGCCGCCGGCAGCAGGTGGGACAGGTCGATGATGGGATATTCGTCCACGGCTACCACTCCTCAATCTGGTCGAACGGTTTGGCGGGTGGCAAGTTGTCTGCCTGCGGGTCGGCAATATCCGTATCCGGCGGAACGGGCTTGTCCGGCCGAGCTGATGTCTTGAGGTGCTGGCGGCGATCCGCGTCACGCCGCGCCTTGCGTGTGGCCTTCTGCGCGCTGGTCACAATCTCACGCATCTGGCCGATCATGCGGAACAGCGCCGACTCATCCACCTGTTCGCGCCCTTGCTGCCGCAGTTTCGCCAGCGCCTGCCGTTGTTCCCAGAGGGTGACAGCCGGATGCGACAAGGTACGGTAGGGAATTTCCAGGTAATGCTGTCCCTCCGGTTCCAGGACCCAGATACGGCTGATGTCGCGCGGATCGCGCCGGATCAGAAAGGACGGCCAGCGTTCACGCCGCGCAATCCACGGCTTGAGCGCATCGGCGGGCACTGTTGCAAAGTTAGCGATGAGGCAGCCTTTTGTCTTATTCAAAGGCCTTACATTTCAAAAACTCTGCTTACCAGGCGCATTTCGCCCAGGGGATCACCATAATAAAATGCTGAGGCCTGGCCTTTGCGTAGTGCACGCATCACCTCAATACCTTTGATGGTGGCGTAAGCCGTCTTCATGGATTTAAATCCCAGCGTGGCGCCGATTATCCGTTTCAGTTTGCCATGATCGCATTCAATCACGTTGTTCCGGTACTTAATCTGTCGGTGTTCAACGTCAGACGGGCACCGGCCTTCGCGTTTGAGCAGAGCAAGCGCGCGACCATAGGCGGGCGCTTTATCCGTGTTGATGAATCGCGGGATCTGCCACTTCTTCACGTTGTTGAGGATTTTACCCAGAAACCGGTATGCAGCTTTGCTGTTACGACGGGAGGAGAGATAAAAATCGACAGTGCGGCCCCGGCTGTCGACGGCCCGGTACAGATACGCCCAGCGGCCATTGACCTTCACGTAGGTTTCATCCATGTGCCACGGGCAAAGATCGGAAGGGTTACGCCAGTACCAGCGCAGCCGTTTTTCCATTTCAGGCGCATAACGCTGAACCCAGCGGTAAATCGTGGAGTGATCGACATTCACTCCGCGTTCAGCCAGCATCTCCTGCAGCTCACGGTAACTGATGCCGTATTTGCAGTACCAGCGTACGGCCCACAGAATGATGTCACGCTGAAAATGCCGGCCTTTGAATGGGTTCATGTGCAGCTCCATCAGCAAAAGGGGATGATAAGTTTATCACCACCGACTATTTGCAACAGTGCCCTCTGATGTTACATTGCACAAGATAAAAATATATCATCATGAACAATAAAACTGTCTGCTTACATAAACAGTAATACAAGGGGTGTTATGAGCCATATTCAACGGGAAACGTCTTGCTCGAGGCCGCGATTAAATTCCAACATGGATGCTGATTTATATGGGTATAAATGGGCTCGCGATAATGTCGGGCAATCAGGTGCGACAATCTATCGATTGTATGGGAAGCCCGATGCGCCAGAGTTGTTTCTGAAACATGGCAAAGGTAGCGTTGCCAATGATGTTACAGATGAGATGGTCAGACTAAACTGGCTGACGGAATTTATGCCTCTTCCGACCATCAAGCATTTTATCCGTACTCCTGATGATGCATGGTTACTCACCACTGCGATCCCCGGGAAAACAGCATTCCAGGTATTAGAAGAATATCCTGATTCAGGTGAAAATATTGTTGATGCGCTGGCAGTGTTCCTGCGCCGGTTGCATTCGATTCCTGTTTGTAATTGTCCTTTTAACAGCGATCGCGTATTTCGTCTCGCTCAGGCGCAATCACGAATGAATAACGGTTTGGTTGATGCGAGTGATTTTGATGACGAGCGTAATGGCTGGCCTGTTGAACAAGTCTGGAAAGAAATGCATAAGCTTTTGCCATTCTCACCGGATTCAGTCGTCACTCATGGTGATTTCTCACTTGATAACCTTATTTTTGACGAGGGGAAATTAATAGGTTGTATTGATGTTGGACGAGTCGGAATCGCAGACCGATACCAGGATCTTGCCATCCTATGGAACTGCCTCGGTGAGTTTTCTCCTTCATTACAGAAACGGCTTTTTCAAAAATATGGTATTGATAATCCTGATATGAATAAATTGCAGTTTCATTTGATGCTCGATGAGTTTTTCTAATCAGAATTGGTTAATTGGTTGTAACACTGGCAGAGCATTACGCTGACTTGACGGGACGGCGCTTCCCTACCCTCATGGCCGCCTCCCAGGAATCGACCCAGGTGCTTATCGTGGACATAATCCTTTACTCATAAATTGGCACTGTTGCAAAGTTAGCGATGAGGCAGCCTTTTGTCTTATTCAAAGGCCTTACATTTCAAAAACTCTGCTTACCAGGCGCATTTCGCCCAGGGGATCACCATAATAAAATGCTGAGGCCTGGCCTTTGCGTAGTGCACGCATCACCTCAATACCTTTGATGGTGGCGTAAGCCGTCTTCATGGATTTAAATCCCAGCGTGGCGCCGATTATCCGTTTCAGTTTGCCATGATCGCATTCAATCACGTTGTTCCGGTACTTAATCTGTCGGTGTTCAACGTCAGACGGGCACCGGCCTTCGCGTTTGAGCAGAGCAAGCGCGCGACCATAGGCGGGCGCTTTATCCGTGTTGATGAATCGCGGGATCTGCCACTTCTTCACGTTGTTGAGGATTTTACCCAGAAACCGGTATGCAGCTTTGCTGTTACGACGGGAGGAGAGATAAAAATCGACAGTGCGGCCCCGGCTGTCGACGGCCCGGTACAGATACGCCCAGCGGCCATTGACCTTCACGTAGGTTTCATCCATGTGCCACGGGCAAAGATCGGAAGGGTTACGCCAGTACCAGCGCAGCCGTTTTTCCATTTCAGGCGCATAACGCTGAACCCAGCGGTAAATCGTGGAGTGATCGACATTCACTCCGCGTTCAGCCAGCATCTCCTGCAGCTCACGGTAACTGATGCCGTATTTGCAGTACCAGCGTACGGCCCACAGAATGATGTCACGCTGAAAATGCCGGCCTTTGAATGGGTTCATGTGCAGCTCCATCAGCAAAAGGGGATGATAAGTTTATCACCACCGACTATTTGCAACAGTGCCTTCAAACCAGTGACAGCATTACTCATTCAATCTTGGAACTCATCAACAATATGTTGATTGATCTTCTGGCAACAATGGCCCGCCTAGACAATGAGAAACGTATAGAACGTATTAAGCAGGGCCTGGCACGTTCGGGTTACAAACCAACAGGCAAGAAGGCAAATGAGGCTAAACATAAACGAATAAAAGAATTGCTAGTAGTTGGCAATATGACTAAGGAAGAAATTGCCAAAGCAGTGAATTGTGGAGTTGCAACTGTCTATCGAGTTGCTAAAGTTATCTAAAAGAGGCTTATCTCAACGCGCCCCCAATGGGGCACCGCTGCATTCAGGTTACTTCACATAAGAAATTTTATGTTAAATGATTGTTAGAAATGCCCCTTGATCGAGGCATTTTCTATAAAGAATACTAAAAACTAATTAAAGCCAACCAAGTTTCAAAACAAGGCAGTTCTCAGCAATCATATTTTTAAATTATATAACTCCCAACTGAGCTTTTGCTCCAACGATAAGGCTTTCATTTTGAGTTTCTAAGGCAAATAAACCATACATCAAAGGAGAGGCCGCTGCTCTTTCTAAAGTCTGTTCATATAGTTTATTCCAAACTTTACCCCCTAGTTTTTCATACTCGATGATTAGAGTTTTGAGGCTTTCTTCTCCAAACAAAGTTACATGCCCAGCAAAATCAATCGCTGGGTCATCTATATGGGCTGTTGACCAATCAATAACGCCTGAAACAGCTCCATCCTTTGAAGCTAGTACATGCCCAGCATATAAATCGCCATGTATAAATTGGGTGAAATCTGCCCATAGAACATCATTATCCAACCATTTTCTGTAGCGGGTTTCCAATTGCTCACTTATACCAATTTCAGATTTTACTAACTGCAAATTGTTTGCTATTTCAGGTCTTAAATCTGAAGGTTTCATAATTTTCAAATCATTTTCCCGAACTTCTTTTTCAGGAATACTATGGATTTCAAATAAGGTTTTTGCCAAAGATGTTATGTATTTCGGGCTATCTTTGTCCATATTCCAAATTATTTCATAGGTTTCAGCATCCAAATTTAAAACAGGATTATCTTTAAGTATGGGATAAGCCACTAATTCTGTAGATGAAATTCTCCAATCAGGAACCTCTACAGAAAGATGTTTTTTTACCAATTCTAAAATGCGTTTTTCTTTCTTGATTTGTTCCCTCATGCCATCACGACGAGGAATACGCAGCAACCATTGTTGCCCCTTTGTATCAAGAGCAAAAACGACCTTAAAATCAATGCCCATTTCATTGAAATTCATTTTGTCCGTAAGCAACAAGCCGTGTGCTTCAGCAAGTGATTGAATATCTTGAATTGTCATTTTTAATTTCCTTTAAAGAGTTCAATAATTAATGTTCGGATTAGATTGGCTATCATTAACAATCTCTCTCAAAAGTCTTGATGATTTTGTGGTCTTTGATCTCGTAGATAATGTCAGCAATATTATCGACCAATTGCTTGTCATGAGATACGAAGATAATAGTTCCTGCATAGGACTTCATCATTGTTTCTAATGCGGCAATACTTTTTAGGTCAAGATAGTTTCCTGGTTCATCCATAAGCAAAATATTATATTTTCCTAAAAGCATTTTGGATAAAAGCAGTTTGATGATTTCACCTCCCGATAAGTCGGATAAGTTTTTTTGAATATCATTCGCTCCGATCCCCATTGAAGCCAATACTGCACGAATTTCCGCAACTGTGTACTCGCACTCTTCCTGCATAAAGGAGAGCACAGATTTATGCGTGTTAAATTTATATCCTGTTTGTGTAAAGTAGCCAATTTCAGCTTTTGGAGATATGGTTAATCCATCAGCACGTTCTGATATCATTTTTAACAAGGACGTTTTCCCTGTTCCATTCGATCCAGTTATAGCGACTTTAGCGCCAAGCGGTATTATAAAGTTAGCGTCATCAAAGATAGTACGGCTACCAAATTTTAAGCTCAGACCATCTGCCGTAATCGGGAACTTATTGTGCAGTTCTAGGGCTGAACTTTGACGAAAACGAATAGAACGCAAATGCTCTGGTGCTTGAATATCTTCTAATGCAGCCAAACGCTTTTCCATACTCTTAGCTGCCTGATACAGTTTTCTTTGCTTGGTGCCAGTCATTTTTGCATGCCCAAGTCGTCCAGCACTTTCGGTAGAGTTTTTGGATTTTTCTCCTTTTTTCTTATTGTCTAATCGATTAGCTTGCTGGCGTTTTTCTTGCACAGCAGATTCTAATCGCTCCCGTTCCTTCATCATCAGCTCATATTCTACGGCTTGGTGTTGTCGCTCTTCTTCTTTTTGACGCAAGTAATCCGAGTAACCACCCCAATATTCCGTAATTTTACCGTCTTTTAACTCCCATATCTTGTCTACAACCATATCAAGAAAATATCGGTCATGACTGATAACAAGTAATGCTCCATCAAATGCTTTAAGTTGACCAATAAGTAGATCTATTCCATTGAGATCAAGGTGGCTGGTTGGTTCATCCGCTAGAATGCCATGTACTTGTTGGGAAAATGCGGCAGCAATTTTTGCACGAGTTTCCTCTCCGCCACTCATTGTGTCGTTTTGTACATTGGAAACACCAAGGCGAGATAACATTGCCCGGTCTTCGACCGTTTCTATTTCGATTCCGCCCAGTTGGCTGATATGTGCAAAATCACCAAAACGCTGTAATGTCGCTTCGGCTAAAACAATTTCGCCATTAAGTACTTTGAGTAAACTACTCTTTCCTGCTCCGTTATCACCCACAAGACCAATACGGTCATAAGAGTGAATTTCCAATTCATCAATATCCAAAACATCACGCCCAGCATAATCCAAGCGTATGTTTCTCGCTTTAATAATTAAACTCATTTTTATTTACTCCTGTTTAGCTCTTGAAATTTTTTATGCAGCAAACAGGATTTAGGTGAAAACAAAAGCTAGCATCACAGTGTCCTCCCAAAAAAAAAGCTATTCATCCACAGGGTGGACAAATAGCTAGTCAATTAAGTTATAACTGGAAACTATGCACTAAAAGCATACTTATAAATTAAGCATACTTTTACTTTATATATCCGCATATATTCTTAAAGACACAACAAAAGCCCACCATTATAAAATAGTGTCACTATGCAAATAGTTGTGTCTTAACGAATGCGGATAGAATGCATAAACTTACCTAAAAAATAAAATTCAGTTTTATGATAACTTTACTGTTAAAAGAAGTCTAGACAACCTTGTTTTATGCTTGGATATAAGGCTTATTTTAGGCACTGTTGCAAAGTTAGCGATGAGGCAGCCTTTTGTCTTATTCAAAGGCCTTACATTTCAAAAACTCTGCTTACCAGGCGCATTTCGCCCAGGGGATCACCATAATAAAATGCTGAGGCCTGGCCTTTGCGTAGTGCACGCATCACCTCAATACCTTTGATGGTGGCGTAAGCCGTCTTCATGGATTTAAATCCCAGCGTGGCGCCGATTATCCGTTTCAGTTTGCCATGATCGCATTCAATCACGTTGTTCCGGTACTTAATCTGTCGGTGTTCAACGTCAGACGGGCACCGGCCTTCGCGTTTGAGCAGAGCAAGCGCGCGACCATAGGCGGGCGCTTTATCCGTGTTGATGAATCGCGGGATCTGCCACTTCTTCACGTTGTTGAGGATTTTACCCAGAAACCGGTATGCAGCTTTGCTGTTACGACGGGAGGAGAGATAAAAATCGACAGTGCGGCCCCGGCTGTCGACGGCCCGGTACAGATACGCCCAGCGGCCATTGACCTTCACGTAGGTTTCATCCATGTGCCACGGGCAAAGATCGGAAGGGTTACGCCAGTACCAGCGCAGCCGTTTTTCCATTTCAGGCGCATAACGCTGAACCCAGCGGTAAATCGTGGAGTGATCGACATTCACTCCGCGTTCAGCCAGCATCTCCTGCAGCTCACGGTAACTGATGCCGTATTTGCAGTACCAGCGTACGGCCCACAGAATGATGTCACGCTGAAAATGCCGGCCTTTGAATGGGTTCATGTGCAGCTCCATCAGCAAAAGGGGATGATAAGTTTATCACCACCGACTATTTGCAACAGTGCCGAATCTGCCTTGTTGTAGCGCGGAACTCAAGTGATATTTGCCTCTTGTGTTTGCATTCGAGCTAATCCGGCAGCACTATTACTCCCAAGGGTTCCAGCAGTTGCTCCTGTTGCCAGGCACAGATCTTGACTCCTTCGAGGTTGACCCGTCTGGGGTCGAGCCCATCCAGATCGGCAAAGGTCAGGTCACAGCCCCGCAGATTGACCTGTTGCCAACAGTCGCGGGAGAAGGTGCCGCGGCTGAGATCTGAGCCCATCAAGGAAGCGCCGCTGAGATTGGCATTGCTCCAGTTGTTTTCAAACAGCTCGCATTTTTCCAGGCATTGGCCACTCAAGTTGGTATAGGCCAGGTTGCAACCTGAGATATAAGCCGAGCAGAAGTACATCTTATGGCTGACTTGATTGTAGAAGCGGGCCCGGGAAAAGTTGGCGCCCTTGAGATCGCACTCCCTGAACTCTATGCCAAAGCAGTTGGCACCGCTGAAGTTGGCCAAAGACAGACGGCAGGCCTTGAAACTGGCATCGCGCAGATCGGCATAGCTGAAGTGACACCCTTCAACGGCGCCGCTTTCAATGAAACTGCAATCCTCGAAACTGGCATCCTGCAGCTGACAGTGGCTGAAGTCACACTGATAAAAGCGGCAGCGGCGAAAACGGCTGTCACTCAAATCCTGGCGTGAGAAATCCTCTTGCTGAAAAACTTTATCAATAATATCCATACGGCTTCCTTTAATCAGGGAGGGTGCTAACGGGTATAGGAAGTATAAACCACCTTTTTGCTCCTCATCCGAAGTATCTTACCTGAAATTCCCTCACTCGTTTACCGCTCAAGCCCCAATTTTAACTGCCGGTCCAGCCTAAACCGCTCTAATAAGGTTCGATTTGGCGGTAAAATCTCTAGCCTGATAGCTCGAGAGATACAAACTGCCCCACCGCCCCGTTTAAAAGTTGGCAGTGTTGAGCAGTGTTGGATTTGGGGTCGTCAGTCAAAGAGACGACTCTGTGATGGATCGAACAGGCTGGGAGTCAGTGGCGGCGCTCGTTCTGGTGGCAGCTCACGCTGCTTGGCGGCATTCGCCTTGGCTGTTTTCTGTTTCAGATGCTTGAGAATCTGCTCAATGACCTTCGGATCTTCGATGCTGGCAATCACTTTGACGTGACCGCCGCAGTGTTCGCAGACTTCAATATCAATATTGAAGACTCGCTTGAGGCGTTGCATCCAGGTCATGGCGCGGTGGCGCTCTGCAGGACTCTTGTCACGCCAGTTAGTATCGAGACCTTCCGATTTGTCGGGCTTCTTGCCCCGCTTGGCGGGTGTTACTTGAACTCGGTGTTTGCTGTTCGGTGCAAAGACGCCGTGGAAGCGTGTGAGGTTGACTCGCGGCTTAGGTACCAACGCAGCGAGTTTGGCGATGAAGTCCAGCGGCTCGAAGATCACATGGGTGGTGCCATTGCGGTACGGAGTTTTGAGCTCGTAACGCACCTGCCCATTGGCGGTTAATGCCAGACGTTTTTCTGAAACCGCTGGCCGACTAATGTAGCGACACAAGCGCTCAAGCTTATCCCGCTGATGCGCTTCGGCCATCACACCGGCGTGTAGCGAGAAACCAGCATGGTTGGCTACTCGACTGCTTGAGTCGGCTTTATCCTCACGCCCTGGCAAGGTTTGCAGGGTGAAGACTTTGCGCCCTTGCTGGGGGCCGACGGCAATGCGATACGTAACCGAAGCACCATGTAATTGAGTCAGCGTATCGTCTTCGCCCTCTTCCAGTGTCAACCACGTATTCTCGGCATCACGCTCCAAAATCCCACGCTTTTCCATGCAGCGAGCGATGCGATGGCTGAGGGTGTGAGCGAGCGTATTCAGCTCATCGTAAGTGGGTGCCTTGACACGATGGAAGCGTTGCTTGCCATAGTCATCTTCGGCATAGACACCATCGAGAAACAGCATGTGGTAGTGGACATTGAGATTTAGCGCGGAGCCAAAGCGTTGGATAAGAGTCACTGAGCCAGTTTGTGCAGAGGCTTTGGTGTAACCGGCTTTTTTGATCAGATGAGTTGAGAGTGTACGATAGACGATACTCAAGACCTGGCCCATCAGCTGGGGATGGCGAGCCAGCAAAAAGCGTAGCTGGAAAGGAAAGCTGAGCACCCACTGGCGAATGGGCTCCTTGGGGAAGACTTCGTCTATCAGCAGCGCCGCACTCTCGGCCATCCGGCGGGCACCGCAGCTAGGGCAAAAGCCGCGTCGTTTACAGCTGAAGGCGACCAGACGCTCGTGATGACAATCCTCGCAGCGAACCCGCATGAAACCATACTCCAGACGGCCACATTGGAGGAGGTCGTTGAATTCTTGTTGGATGTAGCGAGGCAGGTGTTGACCTTGGGCTTCGAGTGAGGCTTTGAAGGCTGGGTAGTGCTGCTCAACCAGCTGGTAGAGCAGCGTCTGGTCGGGTTGGTGGCGTTCGTAACCGTTTGTTTGAGTGGGCGATTGACTCGCCGTGGCGTTCCTTGCCAGCGACATGGGTATCCTCCGCTGATACTGTGGTTATGTACAGTATCAGCGGCTTGCGTTCAGACGTCCAGTCTGGCCCTAGACATCGCTAAATGCTTAACCCGCAATAGCCCTCACGAGTTGTTATCAGCCACTACCGGTTGAGCGAGAAGGTTTTGGGTTCAGGGTGCTATTGCTCCACCAATCACAATACTGAAGCCCCAACTGTTATCAGTTGGGGCTTTTTCTTGTCTGTTTGCGGCGGTTGCGTTTTATCGGTAGTCGTCGAGCTCTGCACCATCCCACATAAGAGCTTAACGGTGCGATCTTCAACGCCATCACACAAAACTTTCTTTTTCACGCACAGTCAACTTATTGGATGTTTTATTAACAACCCAAAAGGAGATATTTAGCGGGCGGCCGGAAGGTGAATGCTAGGCATGATCTAACCCTCGGTCTCTGGCGTCGCGACTGCGAAATTTCGCGAGGGTTTCCGAGAAGGTGATTGCGCTTCGCAGATCTCCAGGCGCGTGGGTGCGGACGTAGTCAGCGCCATTGCCGATCGCGTGAAGTTCCGCCGCAAGGCTCGCTGGACCCAGATCCTTTACAGGAAGGCCAACGGTGGCGCCCAAGAAGGATTTCCGCGACACCGAGACCAATAGCGGAAGCCCCAACGCCGACTTCAGCTTTTGAAGGTTCGACAGCACGTGCAGCGATGTTTCCGGTGCGGGGCTCAAGAAAAATCCCATCCCCGGATCGAGGATGAGCCGGTCGGCAGCGACCCCGCTCCGTCGCAAGGCGGAAACCCGCGCCTCGAAGAACCGCACAATCTCGTCGAGCGCGTCTTCGGGTCGAAGGTGACCGGTGCGGGTGGCGATGCCATCCCGCTGCGCTGAGTGCATAACCACCAGCCTGCAGTCCGCCTCAGCAATATCGGGATAGAGCGCAGGGTCAGGAAATCCTTGGATATCGTTCAGGTAGCCCACGCCGCGCTTGAGCGCATAGCGCTGGGTTTCCGGTTGGAAGCTGTCGATTGAAACACGGTGCATCTGATCGGACAGGGCGTCTAAGAGCGGCGCAATACGTCTGATCTCATCGGCCGGCGATACAGGCCTCGCGTCCGGATGGCTGGCGGCCGGTCCGACATCCACGACGTCTGATCCGACTCGCAGCATTTCGATCGCCGCGGTGACAGCGCCGGCGGGGTCTAGCCGCCGGCTCTCATCGAAGAAGGAGTCCTCGGTGAGATTCAGAATGCCGAACACCGTCACCATGGCGTCGGCCTCCGCAGCGACTTCCACGATGGGGATCGGGCGAGCAAAAAGGCAGCAATTATGAGCCCCATACCTACAAAGCCCCACGCATCAAGCTTTTGCCCATGAAGCAACCAGGCAATGGCTGTAATTATGACGACGCCGAGTCCCGACCAGACTGCATAAGCAACACCGACAGGGATGGATTTCAGAACCAGAGAAAGAAAATAAAATGCGATGCCATAACCGATTATGACAACGGCGGAAGGGGCAAGCTTAGTAAAGCCCTCGCTAGATTTTAATGCGGATGTTGCGATTACTTCGCCAACTATTGCGATAACAAGAAAAAGCCAGCCTTTCATGATATATCTCCCAATTTGTGTAGGGCTTATTATGCACGCTTAAAAATAATAAAAGCAGACTTGACCTGATAGTTTGGCTGTGAGCAATTATGTGCTTAGTGCATCTAACGCTTGAGTTAAGCCGCGCCGCGAAGCGGCGTCGGCTTGAACGAATTGTTAGACATTATTTGCCGACTACCTTGGTGATCTCGCCTTTCACGTAGTGGACAAATTCTTCCAACTGATCTGCGCGCGAGGCCAAGCGATCTTCTTCTTGTCCAAGATAAGCCTGTCTAGCTTCAAGTATGACGGGCTGATACTGGGCCGGCAGGCGCTCCATTGCCCAGTCGGCAGCGACATCCTTCGGCGCGATTTTGCCGGTTACTGCGCTGTACCAAATGCGGGACAACGTAAGCACTACATTTCGCTCATCGCCAGCCCAGTCGGGCGGCGAGTTCCATAGCGTTAAGGTTTCATTTAGCGCCTCAAATAGATCCTGTTCAGGAACCGGATCAAAGAGTTCCTCCGCCGCTGGACCTACCAAGGCAACGCTATGTTCTCTTGCTTTTGTCAGCAAGATAGCCAGATCAATGTCGATCGTGGCTGGCTCGAAGATACCTGCAAGAATGTCATTGCGCTGCCATTCTCCAAATTGCAGTTCGCGCTTAGCTGGATAACGCCACGGAATGATGTCGTCGTGCACAACAATGGTGACTTCTACAGCGCGGAGAATCTCGCTCTCTCCAGGGGAAGCCGAAGTTTCCAAAAGGTCGTTGATCAAAGCTCGCCGCGTTGTTTCATCAAGCCTTACGGTCACCGTAACCAGCAAATCAATATCACTGTGTGGCTTCAGGCCGCCATCCACTGCGGAGCCGTACAAATGTACGGCCAGCAACGTCGGTTCGAGATGGCGCTCGATGACGCCAACTACCTCTGATAGTTGAGTCGATACTTCGGCGATCACCGCTTCCCTCATGATGTTTAACATTTTATTAACCCTTTTGCCAGATTTGGTAACTATAATTTATGTTAGAGGCGAAGTCTTGGGTAAAAACTGGCCTAAAATTGCTGGGGATTTCAGGAAAGTAAACATCACCTTCCGGCTCGATGTCTATTGTAGATATATGTAGTGTATCTACTTGATCGATCAGGCTTTTGTATATCTCCCCACCACCTGAAACAATGACATGATCCGTTATTTTCTTTAGGTTGGTTAAAGCATCTTTAATTGATGGAAAGATCAATACGTTCTCATTGTCAGATGTAAAACTTGAACGTGTTACGACCGCATACTTTCGGTTGGGTAATGCTCCCATTGATTCAAAAGTCTTGCGTCCAACCAACAGCCATTGGTTATAGGTAATAGCTTTAAACAGGAGCTGTTCACCTTTGGCACTCCATGGAATATCAGGGCCATTCCCGATAACTCCATTCTTCGATATAGCTACCATTAGTGATAGTTTCACAATTCTTCCTCAGAGGTTAACATTTTATTGTGCGGCGTCGCAGATTCATTTAGCAACCTTTTTGTCTGCGCAATTACAATTCTCGGAAGCTCGATATTCAGAGGTCCAGCCACACTCCTGAACAATTCGAGACTCCACTTCCACGTTTCATGATAGGCTACACATAGTGCTTTTGGTTCCGCGCTGCCTGTGCATGCCAGGTAGCGATTATACGAGTCCTCCGAGACATCCTTTTCGAGCGCGCGTGAAGGTGTCGGCCAGTGGTCTGTTGCCCCTTCATGGAGGCGAACCAACTTGAGTAAGTTTTCATGTGCTTTGCTGAGCAAAGCCCAGGCGCGAGCATACTCTCCCCGATTTAAAAGATTTGCCCCAAAGAGCATCAGGCTGATGAGGTTCAATACAAGTCCTTCCACCAGCGGCGCGCCTTCACGTTTCGGGGGACTGCCCACGAGAGCACTCGCGTACCTTGACAACTCTCCTGATCGGTCCAACAAAACAGCCTCCTCAAGCGAGGGAAACCACCCGTAGCCTTGCCAAGTGGAAATGACCGGTATGTCCGATTTTCGCATGAAATGGAATTCACCGCGAATGCCGTTTTCAAAAAGCGCGGTGTGGTGGCCGAAGTCATCCGGAAAGTAAGCTGCAACCGGACTTACAGCATTAAGCCACGAGCGCTGATCGAAATTTTCAAAATGATCATCCTGGATGAACACTGCAAATTCGATATCAGAGAACTCGTCACCCTCTCCGATAGCAAATGAGCCGAACATCAGCGCCGCGATTATTCGTGCATCCTCATGGCAAGCTTCCTTGAAGCGTTCGATCATTTTCTGCTGAAGCATTGAAACATCCTTTTGTTGAAGCCACTGATTCTGCGGAAAGGTATACGCAGCTTTTGTTTTATTCTTACGCACAACATTTTATTAGTAAGCATGCTCGTTTTGTCACCCGCTGATGCTTACCGTTAATTAATATAATCACTTGTATTAAATAGACTTTCTTTAAAAATACAAGACACTCTGTTATTACAAATCGTGCATGCCGTCTATCCTGCTTGCACGATGCACATTATCTCACCCAAAGAACTCATAACATTTTAATTTATTTAGCATTAAATTAAAACTCTACCGGTAAACAAGCATCTCTAGGCGTAAAAAACAGGCACTTTTTTAAATCCCAGCTAGAATAGGCTGTATAGGCAGACAGTTGCAAGACAAGGAGCGTTTTATGTCTAACAGTCCATTTTTAAATTCTATACGCACGGATATGCGACAAAAAGGTTATGCGCTGAAAACTGAAAAAACTTACCTGCACTGGATTAAGCGTTTTATTCTGTTTCACAAAAAACGTCATCCTCAGACCATGGGCAGTGAAGAGGTCAGGCTGTTTTTATCCAGCTTAGCAAACAGCAGACATGTAGCCATAAACACGCAGAAAATCGCTTTAAATGCCCTAGCTTTTTTGTACAACAGGTTTTTACAACAGCCGTTGGGCGATATTGATTATATCCCTGCAAGCAAGCCTAGACGGCTACCCTCTGTTATCTCTGCAAATGAAGTGCAACGCATTTTGCAGGTTATGGATACTCGCAACCAAGTTATTTTTACGCTGCTGTATGGTGCAGGTTTGCGCATTAATGAATGCTTGCGTTTGCGGGTTAAAGATTTTGATTTTGATAATGGCTGCATCACTGTGCATGACGGTAAGGGTGGGAAAAGCAGAAACAGCCTACTGCCCACGCGCCTAATCCCAGCAATAAAATAACTCATTGAGCAAGCGCGGCTTATTCAGCAAGACGACAACTTACAAGGCGTAGGGCCATCGCTGCCTTTTGCTTTAGATCACAAATACCCTTCTGCTTATCGACAAGCGGCGTGGATGTTTGTCTTTCCCTCCAGCACGCTCTGCAACCACCCGTATAACGGCAAATTATGCCGCCATCATCTGCATGACTCCGTTGCGCGAAAGGCATTGAAGGCAGCCGTACAAAAAGCAGGCATCGTTAGCAAGCGTGTCACTTGTCATACATTTCGTCACTCGTTTGCTACGCATCTATTACAAGCGGGGCGTGATATTCGCACTGTGCAAGAACTCTTAGGGCATAACGATGTTAAGACCACGCAAATCTATACGCATGTGTTGGGTCAGCATTTTGCCGGCACCACCAGTCCTGCGGATGGACTGATGCTACTTATCAATCAGTAAAAGTAGATAAATATCTTTATGTAGCCCTGAGTAGCCCCTGATACTTTTTATGGTGAAAAAGATAAACAATCATAGAGGGGATAAATATGAGCCAGTTCTACCATTGTTCAGATAAGTTTAAGCAAGATACTGTCAATCACAGTGACCATTCATGGTCATTACACTTCCTCCAGTTGCCAGACAATGCCTAACATAAAAACGCAAAAGCCCAAAAGTCAGAGCTTAGGTGTTCTAGGCGTTTTCTAAGCGCTGAAGAAATACGTCTTACCGTAGATTGCGTGCGTTTCTGAAGCACATTTTCCTTATACATGGCTTTATCCCAGGCAGCTTCATCAAGCTCTTGGAGTAACAAGCCAGTAATAATGCGACACTCTCGGGTTTGTAGCGAGCCGCTGGTGAGATCGGAGTTATAGCGGAAAGGGGTCATTTGTAATTATTTGTGGGTGGAGGATAGTTAACTTATTATTGTAGTTGGAAGAGGCTGCTTTCCAAACATTAGCACCTCGTAATGCTTGTTACTGTATATTAATTTATGCTCTTAGCGCATGTTAATGGGCTATTACAATGCATAATGTCCACATCAAGATAACTGTGGCTTAACACCTGTACAAGCGAAAAAAATCAATCACCTGTCCGGAAATACGGGATCACTGTAAAGTGTTGGTGAGGCAGTCTAGGAGGGGGATTTAATTTGGGATACTGATGAAAGGATTATGATCAGTTGGATATAGGATCGTACTAAGCTGAGCGGCAGGTTAGCTAGATTAGTTAACCAGATAAGTGAAATCTAGTTCCAAACTATTTTGTCATTTTTAATTTTCGTATTAGCTTACGACGCTACACCCAGTTCCCATCTATTTTGTCACTCTTCCCTAAATAATCCTTAAAAACTCCATTTCCACCCCTCCCAGTTCCCAACTATTTTGTCCGCCCACAACAACAGCTACGACAAATCATACTGAAGCCCCACATTTAATCGAAACCAATAGCCAATATGGCAAGCTTAAACTTTACGGTGATGTCGAATTTAATACTGATATTGCTAGTAAAAAAGGGCAACTGACCTCAGTAAATACTCAGGCAGGAAAAGATAAAGATTTTGGTGATTATGATAAATGGGGAATTAATGGCCGTATTCTAATTGGACTTGATGGTGAGCGTTCTTTAAAGAATAACAACTATGCAGGCTTCTCCGTTCAACCACTCGCTAATATTAATGGACAAATTGGTTTAGATGATGCCAAATTCTACTTTGGTAAAAAAGAGAGTTGGCAAATAAAATTAGGCCGCTATGAAGCCTACGATATGTTCCCATTAAATCAAGATACCTTTATTGAGTATTCAGGTAATACCGCGAATGATACCTATAGTGATGGCTTTGGCTATATCTATATGATGAAAGAGGGCCGAGGAAGAAGCAATAGTGGCGGCAGCATGATGTTTAATACTAAATACGATAATTGGTATTTTGAAACAAATCTATTAATCGAAGATGGCACCAGTATCTTTACCGATGGCGAATACCATGGGCGAAAACAAATCAATAAGAAAAATGTTATCTATGTTCGACCTGTGATCGCTTGGAATAAAGACAACTTTAAAGTAGCCGCCGCCATTGAAAGTAATGTTATTAAAAATGCTTATGGTTATGAAGATAAAAATACAGGTGAGTTTAAAAACCAATCTAAGCGTAATGGATATGGTTTAACTCTAGGTTGGAATAGCTTAAAAGATGATCCAACAAATGGTATCGACGTAAACTGGAGTACGGCTTATTTAGATGCTAGCAATGAAACAGATTTTACTACTGGTGCCAATATTTTATGGCGCCGCTTGCAGCTGGGTTATATTTACGCTCATAATGATATCAAGTCCTACGCATTAAATTATGATAGTGACATCGATAATGAAGTTATTTTTGGTCCAGGAAAATATGATATTCACACTTTATATACTTCATATGAGTTACCAAACATACTTGATATGGATAATTTTAAAATTTATATCGGCGCTTACTACTCTGTAATTGATGGAAAAGATATCGAAGTGAAAAATAGCGATAAAGATCGTTATGGCTCCAGAGTCAGATTTAAATACTTATTCTAAAAATTGAATTAAACATTGAGTGGCTGATTTATCAGGTCAGCCACTCAAGCTATTTGCAGTAACTTACCCTTCATGAAGCCCACATTCGCGTTTAAGACCGAAAAAGCGGGTCTCTTCTTCACTCATACCAGGCTCCCATTTACGAGTGGTATGTGTATCACCAACAGATAAATACCCTTGCTCCCAAAGAGGGTGATAAGGCAAATCATATTTGGTCAGATATTCATGTACTTGGCGATTATTCCAATCAACCACTGGTAATATTTTAAATACCCCTTTACCGATACTCAGTACGGGCAGCGTGGCACGACTCTTCGATTGCTCTCTACGCAGCCCCGAGAACCAACTTTGCGCTTTTAACTCCCGCAAAGCTCGATTCATCGGTTCAACCTTATTAATTTGATTGTATAGATCTATCCCCTCAGTTCCTTGTTCCCATAATTTGCCATAAATAGCTTCCTGCCACGCTGGAGATAATGGGGAGCGATAAACTTGCAAATTCAAATGGAGTTCATCTTTTAACTCTTCAATGAAGATGTAAGTCTCAGGAAAAAGATACCCAGTATCCGTTAAAATAACAGGAATATCGGGCATCACTTGTGTCACCATATGTAGCATGAGCGCCGCTTGTATGCCAAAACTGGATGACAATACAAATTTAGCGGGCAAATTATCTAATGCCCACTCGATTCGCTCAATAGCACTCAGTTTTTCCAATTGCACATTCAATACTGATAAATATTCAGTTTGTTGCGCTTTACCTAATTTAAGTACCTCAGCAAGCTCAAGTTGACTCATACCGCCTCCCTCACTTCATAAAAATCGATAGCTGAATTCAGTACTGGTTTCACTACATTAGCACGAATTAAGTAGTCGCCAAAACCTTCCTGATCTTCCCGCTCTTTTGCCCAACGACCAATCAAATTGTCTAAGATAGCTAAAATTTCCGCCGAACTAATATTTTCTCGATACATGCGCGGAATTCGAGTACCGATACGATTACCACCTAAATGTAAGTTATATCGGTCAATCGCTTTACCTACCAATCCAACTTCCGCCAGCATAGCTCGACCACAGCCATTTGGGCAACCTGTCACACGTAATACAATATGCTCGTTACCGATGCCGTGTGACGACATGATTTTTTCTACTTCACTGACAAATTCAGGTAAGAAGCGCTCTGCTTCCGCCATTGCTAATGGGCAGGTAGGGAAAGAAACACAAGCCATTGAGTTCTCACGCTGCAATGTCACCTCATCACTGATCAAGCCATGTTCACGTGCAATCGCTTCAATGCGCTCTTTTTCCGATTCAGGCACTCCCGCAACTATCAGGTTTTGATTCGCCGTTAAGCGAAAGTCTCCCTGATGAATTTTAGCTATTTCTGCAACACCTGTTTTTAGTGGTTTATTAGGAAAATCGATTAAACGACCATTTTCAATAAATAACGTGAGATGCCAACGATCGTCTATCCCTTTTAACCAACCAATTTGATCACCACGTTGAGTAAACGCATAATGCCGAACTGGCTCGAAGGTCACCCCAGAGCGTCTTTCAACTTCTTGTTTAAATGTTTCAACACCAACACGTTCCAGCGTGTATTTTGTTTTAGCATTTTTACGTTCTGTCCGATTCCCCCAATCACGTTGAGTTGTCACGATAGCTTCTGCAATCGCCAGCGTATCTTTCAAATAAATAAACCCAAACTCACTGGCTAATCGAGGGTAAGTCGCCGTGTCACCGTGAGTCATCGCAAGACCACCGCCCACTAACACGTTAAAGCCAATTAACTCCCCATCTTGAGCAATCGCTACAAAGTTCATGTCATTGGCGTGTAAATCGACATCATTTAATGGCGGTATCACTACCGATGTTTTGAATTTACGAGGCAAATAGGTTTTCCCTAATATTGGCTCTTCATCCGTTGTTGCCACCTTTTCTTTATCAAGCCAAATTTCTGCATAAGCATTTGTTCGCGGCAGTAAATGCTCCGATATTTTTTTCGCCCATTCATAAGCTTGTTGATGTAGCTCAGATTGAACGGGGTTAGAGGTACAAAGCACATTACGGTTCACATCGTTTGCCGTCGCTAATGCGTCAAGCCCCACATGATGTAACATTTGGTGTGCAGGCTTCACATCTCCCTTTAAAATACCGTGGAACTGGAAGGTTTGTCGGTTAGTGATACGCACGCTGCCATACAGCGTATGTTCTGATGCGAATCTATCGATATCTAACCACTGTTTAGGCGTAATGATGCCCCCGGGCAACCGGCAACGAAGCATCATCGCATGGCGGGGTTCTAATTTTTGTTCAGCGCGCTCCGCTCGGATATCACGATCATCTTGTTGATACATCCCATGGAAACGAATTAGTAGGAAATTATCCCCTTCAAATCCGCCACTTAATCCATTTTTGAGATCTTCTTTGATAGTTCCACGTAGATAATTACTCTCGTTTTTCATCCGTTCACTATCAGCCAGTTTGCCTTCTACGACCAAAGGCCCGTATTTTTTATCACTCATTAGTAGACATCCCTCTGATAACGGCGCTCCACGCGCAGCTCACTTAAAAATTCATCTGCCGATTCGCTATCCATGTTTCCGTATTGACTGATAATCTCCAGCAACACCTGCTCCACATCCCGAGCCATGTGATTCGCATCACCGCAGACATAGATATGTGCCCCTTCTTCAATCCAGTGCCAAACTTCCTCACCTTGTTCACGCAACTTATCTTGCACATACACTTTTTGTGCTTGATCTCGGGACCAAGCCAATGAAATATTGGTCAACAAACCTTCTTTGACATAGCGTTGCCATTCCACTTGGTAGAGAAAATCTTCAACAAAATGTGGATTACCAAAAAACAACCAGTTCTTACCAGTCGCTTCCTCATTATCGCGTTGCTGCATAAATGCACGGAACGGTGCGATGCCAGTACCGGGGCCTATCATGATGACAGGTTTTGTACTGTCGTCTGGAAGACGGAAGTTATCATTGTGTTCAATAAAAATACGCAGTTCATCACCTTCTTTTAGGCGATCAGCCAAAAAGCCAGAAGCACCACCTGTACGAGCACGACCATCAATGTCATAACGTATAACGCCAACAGTAATATGCACTTCATCTTCTGTTTCCGCCTGTGAAGATGCGATTGAATACAACCGTGGGGTCAATGGTCGAAGAAGCTCAACAAACTCTTGAGCGGTAGGCTGAGCGGCAGCTTGTCTCACCATATCAACAATGGGAGTATTTTGTGCATAGTGCAAAAGTGCCTGCTTATCACTTATTAACCCCAATAAAGTCTCGTCTTTTGACAAGTTGGCATATTTTTCAACAATAAGAGGGGTGTTTTGTGTCAATTCTAAATGGTGAGTCAGTGCATCACGTAGTGTGTATGATTGTTCAGCCACTTGAACCTTTTCATCACCGGTTAACCATAATAAACTGACAAGCTCCTCAACAAGAGCAGGATCATTATCAAACCACACCCCAAGCGCATCACCAGGCTGATAGCGTAACCCTGAATCCCCCAAATCAATCTCAATATGGCGAACATCTTTTAGTGATCCACGCCCTGTGATCTTCTGATTGACCGATAAAGATGCGGTAAGTGGCGACGTCTTAGTGTAAGGTGATGAATGAATTTCATCTACGCTCCCTACCTGAGCCGCAACAAGTTGATGAGTACTTTGCGTTGGCACTCGCGCTTTAAGTAATTGGCTCAGTTCCTCAATCCATGCATCTGCAATTGCTTGATACTCTACATCGGCATCGATACGTGCAAGTAATGGCTTGGCGCCTAATTGAGCCAGCTGCGTATCAAAATCTTTACCAGCTTGACAGAATTTCTCATAGGAAGAGTCGCCTAATGCGAAAACAGCGTATGCCGTTTCATTCAGGCTTGGAGCCTTTTTGGAGTGCAAGTATTTATATAATGCAACCGCCTCCTCAGCAGGCTCGCCTTCTCCTTGTGTTGATGCAACTATCACCAATATTTTTTCTTGCGCGATCTGCTTAAATTTATAATCTCCTGCATTCACTAAATTCACATTGAGCTTTTCGCTGAGCAACTTTTCTCTAAGTTGTTCAGATAAACGGCGCGCGTTGCCAGTTTGTGAAGCAGAAATGATTGTAATCGTTTCGTCCTGTGGCACGGGAGCACTCACAGGTGTGCTAGTCACTGTATTTTGGTTTACCATTCCCCACAAATATCCAGACAACCAAGCTAATTGGTGAGATGAAAAATCATCCACGGCTGTCTGTAAGCGTGCAAGTTGCTCCATAGATATTGGCAATGCCGAAATTGGAGACTGTTTTTTTGTCATTATCTTATAACCCCAGAGTTGCTCATCATAAATTACTACCCCGATAGTTTGTCAGGTTATAACACCCTTTCGTAACGGGATAAGAAACGATCGCCATAACTAATAGCTAAAAAGCCTAATGAAAATAGTTAGTGAATCATACTCATAAAAATGGTTAGTGATAATTCGACAAAATAAGATGCTCGGAGTACAAATTACAGTAGAATACGCTGCATTTCGATTTATAAGGAGTTAGTTATGAGAACAAGCATCTATAAAGATTTTCATTTTGAAGCGGCACACAAACTTCCCTATGTACCTGAAGGTCATAAATGCGGTCGCCTCCATGGCCATTCTTTCATGGTAAGATTAGAGCTGACAGGCGAAGTCGAGGAAAAAAGTGGATGGCTTATCGATTTTAGTGATGTCAAAAAAGCATTTAAGCCAATTTTAGATCAACTCGACCATTATTACTTAAATGATATTGAAGGCCTCGAAAATCCAACCAGCGAGGTGCTGGCAAGCTGGATTTGGCATAAAACCAAACCCCTCTTACCATTACTCAGTGCCGTGACAGTGAAAGAAACCTGTAATGCTGGCTGTATTTACCGCGGCGAATAGACACTTTCTGGTATGCCGTGTTCAACGCGGCACATCAGGCGATATTAAGATATTTATGGGTTTGAATAGAAAGACGCCAATTTCGCGCAATACACGTATCGATACATAACTTGGTTGCTAAGCTTTTTTGGCTAATAGGCTGTAATGCAACAACTGGCGCATGTTTTTCGGTTCGTTTTGCCAACAATTTATCCAACTCTTCAATGTCTTTTTCACGCGCAACAGGGTGCTTGATTTCATTTGCTCGGTTAATTGATTCCGTAAGCACCTGTAATCCCCCTTTCATCCCCACTTTTGGTGATACCGTTACCCATGTTTTATCTGAGCATTGAATAGGATAAGTGCCACTCGTTTCAATTTGGCACTGATAGCCTTGATTTTCTAACTCACACGTTAAAGGAAGCAGATCGTAAATACACGGCTCTCCCCCTGTGATAACAATATGTTTAGCTGTATACCCTTGTTTTTTCATGAGGTTGATTAATTCATGACTATCCGCCAGCGCCCATGTATCTGTATCAACGGTTTTTAGTGCAATATCACCAAGTGTTGTTGCTTTGCTCTCTTCTTTCTCCCAAGTATGTTTGGTGTCGCACCAACTGCAACCCACTGGGCAGCCTTGCAAGCGAATAAAAACAGCAGGAACACCGGTGAACACACCTTCACCTTGTAATGTTTGAAAAATTTCATTGATTGGGTAATTCATCGCACTCTCTGGCATTGTCATCTTAATACGTATTATATCGCAGATATCTATCCGCGGTTAACCCACTTTATGGTAATGTAAACAGCTTGGATTTGATAAAGCACATCTGATTAAAAAAACCGAAACGATATTCGGTAATTAAAGACAGGACAAAAAATGCAAAGTAGTAAAAAAAATCAACTCAGAAAGGGACTGAGTGTCAGGCACATTCGCTTTATGGCCTTAGGGTCAGCGATTGGTACAGGCCTCTTTTATGGCTCCGCTTCAGCCATACAAGCAGCCGGCCCCGCAGTACTCATCGCCTATATGATAGGGGGCGCTGCCGTTTTTATGGTTATGCGTGCTTTAGGTGAAATGGCGGTTCATAACCCAGTTCCAGGGGCATTTTCTCACTATGCCAGCCACTATATGGGGCCATTAGCAGGCTTTCTAACCGGATGGAACTATGTTTTCGAAATGCTGGTTGTCTGCCTTGCAGATATCACCGCCTTCGGGATGTATATGGGCTTTTGGTTCCCTCATGTTGATCAATGGGTATGGGTACTCAGCATCGTTTTATTTATCGGTGCGCTGAATTTATGTCACGTTAAAATATTTGGTGAGCTTGAATTCTGGTTATCGATAGTCAAAGTGACCGCGATTATTGCCATGATTATCGGTGGTGCCTTCTTAATGTTCTACGGTTTTGGTAAAGAGACAGACCACGCTGTCGGCTTGCAAAACCTATGGGAACATGGTGGTTTTATGCCGCATGGCATTACTGGCGTTATTGCCTCTCTCGCCATTGTTATGTTTGCATTTGGTGGGATTGAAGTGATTGGTATCACCGCAAGCGAAGCTCAAAACCCAGAGAAAACCATCCCTAAAGCAATTAATGCCGTGCCTATTAGGATCTTGCTATTCTATGGTTTAACACTCTTTATCTTAATGTGTATCTATCCATGGAACCAAATTGGGCAAAACGGTAGCCCATTCGTGCAAATTTTTTCTAGTCTGAATATTTCTTCTGCCGCAAACATTCTAAACATCGTTGTTATCACCGCCGCCATTTCGGCCATTAACAGTGATATTTTTGGCGCTGGTCGAATGATGTACGGCATGGCTCAAGATAAACAAGCACCTAGCGCTTTCACTAAGTTGACACGCAATGGTGTGCCATGGGTAACCGTCTTGGTGATGTCAGCCGTTATGCTGCTTGGCGTATACTTAAATTACCTTTTACCTGAGCGAATTTTCGTGATTATTGCTTCAATTGCAACGTTTGCCACTGTTTGGGTATGGTTAATGATCTTGCTTTCGCAGGTTGCTATGCGCCGTAAAATGAGCCAAGAAGAGGTTAAGCAGCTCAAGTTCCCTGTACCATTTTGGCCGGTCGGCCCTATGGTGACGATTGCCTTTATGGTATTTGTTATCGCATTACTTGGGTTCTTTGAAAACACACGAGTGGCTTTAATCGTCGGTTGTGTTTGGGTTGTGATACTTACTGTTGCCTACTTTATAATGCGCGATTACCAAAAAAATAATTAAAATAATCCTATCTGCAAAACACAACATAACGCCCCATCATTGATGGGGCGTTTTATCATTAACTTTCTAATTCAAGAGCCTGCTCAAGGTCGGCAATCAAATCATTTACATCCTCTAGTCCAATCGATAATCTCAGTAATCCATCACTTATCCCATAATATTGTCGTTCTTCTGGTGTATAAGTTGAATGTGTCATACTTGCAGGGTGTTGTGCTAAGGATTCACAATCCCCCAAGCTCACTGCTCGTGAAAATAGCGTTAAACGATTTAAAAAGCGTTTACCTGATTCCATACCGCCTTTAATTTCACAGGCAATCATGCCGCCAGGTAATTTCATTTGTTTTTTGGCTAGCTCATATTGTTTAAAGCTCGGCAAGCCTGGATAAATGACAAATGCAATTTTAGGATGAGAAGAGAGATATTGTGCTATCTGTTGAGCGCTCTTCACAATACGCTCCATACGAACAGAGAGCGTTTTCATTCCTCGCATAATCAAACTCGCATCATGAGGTGATAAACACGCTCCCGTCATATCTTTTAACCCAACTAGCCGGATCTGCTTCGCTATTTCCTTTGTTGTTATGGCTGCGCCTGCAATAACATCACCATGACCACTCATATACTTGGTTAATGAATGGATCACAATATCAACGCCTAATGTGATTGGCTTTTGTAGATAAGGAGTACAATAGGTGTTATCAACAACGACAATAATATTATGCTCCTTAGCAATATTCGTTACCGCTTGTATATCCACCAAGCGCATATCAGGATTAGCTGGGGATTCAAAAAAAATCATTTTCGTCTTTTTGCTGATCGCTTGAGCTACATTTTTAGGGTCACTCATATCAATGTGGCGTACCTGAATACCGAATCGCTCGAGTCCATTATGAAAAAAGGAATAAGTACACCCATAAACCGTCATATCAACTAATAGCTCATCACCTGGGTTCATTAGAGACCAAAAAGTCGATGTAATGGCTCCCATTCCTGACGAAAATACAATCGCTGCTTCACCTTCTTCTAAATCAGCGAGCCTTTTTTCTAACAAATCTAGCGTAGGATTATTAATTCTTGTGTAAATATACCCTTCTTTCTCACCACTGAAACAGGCGGCTCCCTCTTCCGCACTGCTAAATGAATAAGTTGAGGTTTGATATATAGGCGGAACCAACGCCCCTTTGTTTTCACGCTGATCATAAAAACTGTGTATTATTCGAGTATCAAAAGCATTCCTCTGATTTAAGCTCATACCACTCTCCTAAAAAATTACTTCTCATTGGATTGAGGTATCCTAGAACCCATAATCTGCAACGTTCTTAATAGGATACTAATCCCCCGTAAAGTATTTGGATCTTTTAACAAGCTATAAACTGAACGAAAATTATGCGTTTTATCATCATATATCGCCTCCATCTTAGCCATGTTATATGCCGTTCCTAGCTCCCAAACTGGCGTTAACGTGTCTTCGAATGAATTGGATAATTTTTCAACCGTACCTAAATCAAGAATATCAACAAGGTCAGAAACTAAAGAAAGTAGATCAACGATATTATCTAAGCGTTTTAAATGCAGCAGTGGTGATATTTTCTCGGCGAAATGATCTACAGACTCTGAATTAAGTAGCTCAATAAGTTTGGAGTGCGTATTTTCATTTGACATGATAATTACCCTCTTACACTAAACCACGGATAGCAGCCCAATAAAGACCTCTATTGAAACTATTTCTGAGTAGTCCTCCCACCTTAGTTGCAGGTATTGGGATAACATCATGTTTATAGTCATACTGTAATGGCATACCTGCATTTAATCCCATTTGAGCAACGGCTTGTACACGCCCATCATAAATAGCCGCAGGATAACCATAAGTTAATTCACCAAAAATATTATCAGCAATAATCCCAGCTTGGTTATGACAGCTCCCTCCTGCTTTACTGATAGGCAAATCAACGGTATCACCGATTACATACACTCCATCTGTGCCGTAGACTTGCATGGTTTCATGATCTGTTGGGAGCCAGCCTTCACCATTATTGTGCTCACTTAAGCCTGTATTAATCACAGCTTCAACAGCTGTAATTGGCGGAGTGCTAATTAAAATATCAAAAGGCTGCTCATCACCTTCTTGTGAATAAGCGACTTTCTTGTCTGGATCTACTTTACTTAATGTAAAACCTCGTTGAGCTTTAATATTTTTTATATTAAAAATCTCAGGGATAGCTTCACAAACAGGTTGTTGAAGGAAAAGGCAATTACGTAATAATTGAGAGACTGTCGGGTAGGTGTATACAATTTCAATATTGTCTCTTACACGACGTTTACGTAAAAATTCATCTAACATCAATGTCGTTTCCATTGGTGCGATACCACATTGATGAGGAACATTTGGCGTTTCAGGAAATGATACGGTGATAAAGATCCTACCTTTTTCAATTTTTGATAATTGATCTGCTAACTTTCTTGCTGGCTCATAAGAATAGAAGTGGTTACCTATTTCTTTTAACCCTTCTATTCTATCTGGCCTAGGAACACATCCTGTCGCGATAACTAAGTAATCATAATTTAAAGTCTTACCGCTATTTGACTTTAGTTCTTTATTTTTAAAGTCAAAGGACTCAATTTTATCAATCACTAAATTAATTTCGGGCCGTAATAACGATCGTTCATGGCGACTTAACTCCTCTTTAAAGAATAAGTTAAATGCAACATACATAAAAGCTGGTTTATAATAATGAGTAGGGTTATCAGTCACTAATGTTATTTTTATTTTTTTAGAAAAAATATCCTTATTAAGTTTCCTTGCAAGGATATTCGCTAACATTGTACCACCTGTACCACCACCGACTATGACGATATGCTTCATACTTTAACCCACCTATTATTTAAGTTGTGTTAAATCGTTATCATATAGATATATAAATATAGTTTAATTTAATTAATTCGCCATACATTTAATTAATAATTAATATTCATCCACCAAATAAAACTAATTACATTCAGTGAATTATCATTAAATAAAAATAAGCAAGATTATAGTTATCTTTATTTTTAATTACCGAATGAAAATAATAACATTCATTTTAAGACTAACTTATTTATACAGTCTAATAATAAATATTTGTTTTTAGCCAAATAAACATTATCTGCAACTGACATATCGATAATGTTTATCGTAAGAGCAGAATAACTATAAATGGCTTTTTAAGTATGAAATTACTAATAGGTAGGTACTCAAATAATTTTTATACTAAGTCAAACTGAGTAATAATTGGGTTATGATCTGATGCATCTGTGTTTGTGACATAACAATCTTTCACTTTTAAGCCTCTATAAAAGAGATAATCTAGAGGCCGTCCAAACGCTTTAGTGCGCTGATCAGTATCATAGTTAACCTCTTTAAGCCCCACGCTTCTAACAAAGCGTTTTAAGGCGTTAACCCTTTGGCGGCTCCACGCATTAAAATCTCCAGCCAAAAGTACAGGGCCAACGTGTTTCGATATATGCTCACCTAATTTACTTAATTGCCTTGTATAAACATCAACACCAAAACTAAAGTTTATGGCATGCACATTTGCAACCATCAAATGCTCCCCATTAGGCAAGGGATAAACTGTTATCAATGCCGATTTTGCTAAACGCAATAACGGCTCTTTTTCGCGTAGCGGGCAACAGTAGATAGGATGAGCAGTTGCTAATGTCATTACGCCAGCAGGATGCTGAGAAAAAGGCAACGCGGGCACTTGATCTGCTATCAGTTTGTGGGAGGCTACGAATGAAATAAGCTCAGGCGACATTTGAGCTTCTTGAAGTAGAATCAGTTTTTTATCTTTAACTAACTCATTAAGGATCTTTTTCCAGTTAGGTCGCTGTTGTTTATAAATATTCCATGTCACAACATCTAAGGTTTCTCCCGCCGCAAATAGGGGAAGCCCCACGGGTAATGATTCTCCTAACATATGTACAGGCATTGGCTGAATACGTTTAGCGGGTTGACCTGCAATATATCTGACAGAATAGGTTCTTTTCGCCACGTTTCTGATCCCTACAAAATTAGAAGTTAAAAGCATTTTAGCAATTTTATAAACCATATGGCTTGTAGTATATCAAACCTACCCTGTTATATCTTATGTAGTTAAGGCTAAACTCCACTGATAATTATCTGTTCATTAACCATTTCTGAATTATTCATAGCATTTTGCAAGCATCAAACACATGGTTTGCGCTAAGCAAGTTCATAATCTATTGAAGAAATGTAGTATGCAGGAAGAGGTTAAAGCACAGATAAAAAAAGCCCCGTGAGTTATCTCACGGGGCTTGATAAGTGGCGGAACGGACGGGACTCGAACCCGCGACCCCCTGCGTGACAGGCAGGTATTCTAACCAACTGAACTACCGCTCCACTTATTCTTCGCCTTTCGGCTGCTTACCGCTCTGCGATAAGTCTTCAATTTGATGTCTGGCAGTTCCCTACTCTCACATGGGGAGACCCCACACTACCATCGGCGCTACGGCGTTTCACTGCTGAGTTCGGCATGGGGTCAGGTGGGACCACCGCGCTATTGCCGCCAGACAAATTCGGTTTCGTTCTCGTTCGCGTCGACACCGCAAACCAGAACTGCAATCTTGAACAAGCTGATTTCTCGCACCACTCTATCTCGTGCACTTCAACAATCGTCTCTCTAAAACACCTTCGGTGTTGTCAGGTTAAGCCTCACGGTTCATTAGTACTGGTTAGCTCAACGTATCGCTACGCTTACACACCCAGCCTATCAACGTCTTCGTCTTAAACGTTCCTTTAGGACCCTTAAAGAGTCAGGGAAGACTCATCTCAAGGCAAGTTTCCCGCTTAGATGCTTTCAGCGGTTATCTCTTCCGCACTTAGCTACCGGGCAGTGCCATTGGCATGACAACCCGAACACCAGCGGTGCGTCCACTCCGGTCCTCTCGTACTAGGAGCAGCCCCTTTCAATCTTCCAACGCCCACGGCAGATAGGGACCGAACTGTCTCACGACGTTCTAAACCCAGCTCGCGTACCACTTTAAATGGCGAACAGCCATACCCTTGGGACCTACTTCAGCCCCAGGATGTGATGAGCCGACATCGAGGTGCCAAACACCGCCGTCGATATGAACTCTTGGGCGGTATCAGCCTGTTATCCCCGGAGTACCTTTTATCCGTTGAGCGATGGCCCTTCCATTCAGAACCACCGGATCACTAAGACCTACTTTCGTACCTGCTCGAGCCGTCACTCTCGCAGTCAAGCTGGCTTATGCCTTTGCACTAACCGCATGATGTCCGACCATGCTTAGCCAACCTTCGTGCTCCTCCGTTACGCTTTGGGAGGAGACCGCCCCAGTCAAACTACCCACCAGACACTGTCCGCACCCCAGATTATGGGGCTACGTTAGAACATCAAACATTAAAGGGTGGTATTTCAAGGTTGGCTCCATGCAGACTGGCGTCCACACTTCAAAGCCTCCCACCTATCCTACACATCAAGGCTCAATGTTCAGTGTCAAGCTATAGTAAAGGTTCACGGGGTCTTTCCGTCTTGCCGCGGGTACACTGCATCTTCACAGCGAGTTCAATTTCACTGAGTCTCGGGTGGAGACAGCCTGGCCATCATTACGCCATTCGTGCAGGTCGGAACTTACCCGACAAGGAATTTCGCTACCTTAGGACCGTTATAGTTACGGCCGCCGTTTACTGGGGCTTCGATCAAGAGCTTCTCCTTACGGATAACCCCATCAATTAACCTTCCAGCACCGGGCAGGCGTCACACCGTATACGTCCACTTTCGTGTTTGCACAGTGCTGTGTTTTTAATAAACAGTTGCAGCCAGCTGGTATCTGCGACTGGCTTCAGCTCCATGGGTAAACCACTTCACCTAATGCCAGCGTGCCTTCTCCCGAAGTTACGGCACCATTTTGCCTAGTTCCTTCACCCGAGTTCTCTCAAGCGCCTGAGTATTCTCTACCTGACCACCTGTGTCGGTTTGGGGTACGATTAATGATAATCTAGAGCTTAGAGGCTTTTCCTGGAAGCGGGGCATGAGCTACTTCGCCACCGTAGTGACTCGTCATCAGACCTCAGTGTATAGCGAACCGGATTTGCCTAATTCACCCACCTACATCCTTAAACCGGGACAACCGTCGCCCGGCCAGCCTAGCCTTCTCCGTCCCCCCATCGCAATTATCACCAGTACAGGAATATTAACCTGTTTCCCATCGACTACGCATTTCTGCCTCGCCTTAGGGGTCGACTCACCCTGCCCCGATTAACGTTGGACAGGAACCCTTGGTCTTCCGGCGTGCGGGTTTTTCACCCGCATTATCGTTACTTATGTCAGCATTCGCACTTCTGATACCTCCAGCATGCCTCGCAGCACACCTTCACAGGCTTACAGAACGCTCCCCTACCCAACAACATTTACATGTCGCTGCCGCAGCTTCGGTGCATGGTTTAGCCCCGTTACATCTTCCGCGCAGGCCGACTCGACCAGTGAGCTATTACGCTTTCTTTAAATGATGGCTGCTTCTAAGCCAACATCCTGGCTGTCTGAGCCTTCCCACTTCGTTTCCCACTTAACCATGACTTTGGGACCTTAGCTGGCGGTCTGGGTTGTTTCCCTCTTCACGACGAACGTTAGCACCCGCCGTGTGTCTCCCGTGATAACATTCTTCGGTATTCGTAGTTTGCATCGGGTTGGTAAGTCGGGATGACCCCCTAGCCGAAACAGTGCTCTACCCCCGAAGATGAGTTCACGAGGCGCTACCTAAATAGCTTTCGGGGAGAACCAGCTATCTCCCGGTTTGATTGGCCTTTCACCCCCAGCCACAAGTCATCCGCTAATTTTTCAACATTAGTCGGTTCGGTCCTCCAGTTAGTGTTACCCAACCTTCAACCTGCCCATGGCTAGATCACCGGGTTTCGGGTCTATACCCTGCAACTCATTCGCCCAGTTAAGACTCGGTTTCCCTACGGCTCCCCTATTCGGTTAACCTTGCTACAGAATATAAGTCGCTGACCCATTATACAAAAGGTACGCAGTCACCCCACCACTAAGCCCCCTTTGCTTGATTTTTTGGGTTGGGCGTCACAAAGGACGTTCCGCCAACCGCCATCAAGTAAGGATGACGCTGTGATGACTCACCACTGGCTTAGTGGTGGGGCTCCCACTGCTTGTACGTACACGGTTTCAGGTTCTATTTCACTCCCCTCGCCGGGGTTCTTTTCGCCTTTCCCTCACGGTACTGGTTCACTATCGGTCAATCAGGAGTATTTAGCCTTGGAGGATGGTCCCCCCATATTCAGACAGGATAACACGTGTCCCGCCCTACTCGTCGAGTTCACAACACCAACACCTTCGGATACGGGGCTATCACCCTTTATTGCCGGCCTTTCCAGACCGTTCTCCTGATGCTGATGCTGATTAAGACTCTGGGCTGCTCCCCGTTCGCTCGCCGCTACTAGGGGAATCTCGGTTGATTTCTTTTCCTCGGGGTACTGAGATGTTTCAGTTCCCCCGGTTCGCCTCGTTTGACTATGGATTCATCAAACGATAGTGCAACGAATTGCACTGGGTTTCCCCATTCGGACATCGTCGGTTATAACGGTTCATATCACCTTACCGACGCTTTTCGCAGATTAGCACGTCCTTCATCGCCTCTGATTGCCTAGGCATCCACCGTGTACGCTTAGTCGCTTAACCTCACAACCCGAAATTGTTTCAACGATCACCTGACTGTCATGGCTGTGCGTGGTGAACTTCTGCGTTGGGCAGTGCTCGCAATGCTCACGTACTCCTGTACGCTGCGCTTGCTGCGCGCTGTCCGCCTTGAATTTCACCCTGCTCGCTCATGCCACTCGTTTGAATGACCGAAAATTTCAGGTTTGAAATTTTGAGAGACTCTCACATTGTTTAAGCGATAAACAATGTGCGTTGTTTCAATTTTCAGCTTGTTCCAGATTGTTAAAGAGCATAATTGTTAAGCTAACTCACTGAATTAGCTTAATCATTATTACTAGCACTTTCGAGAAAGTGCGAGCTAAGACATTTCAAGGCGTAGGCGCGCAGCGAGCGGAATGTACACCAGGTACATGAGCATCGCGAGCACCGCACAACGCAGAAAGGTCGACGCGCAGCCTTTCGATTGTACACCAAAGATTGGCGTCCCCTAGGGGATTCGAACCCCTGTTACCGCCGTGAAAGGGCGGTGTCCTAGGCCTCTAGACGAAGGGGACAACAAGGTCTTCAGTCAATCTTCGATTGGCTTTGCTCTACTTTTCATCAGACAATCTGTGTGAACACTTCACAAAACACTTCAACGGTAAGGAGGTGATCCAACCGCAGGTTCCCCTACGGTTACCTTGTTACGACTTCACCCCAGTCATGGATCACAAAGTGGTAAGCGCCCTCCCGAAGGTTAAGCTACCTACTTCTTTTGCAACCCACTCCCATGGTGTGACGGGCGGTGTGTACAAGGCCCGGGAACGTATTCACCGTAGCATTCTGATCTACGATTACTAGCGATTCCGACTTCATGGAGTCGAGTTGCAGACTCCAATCCGGACTACGACGTACTTTATGAGTTCCGCTTGCTCTCGCGAGGTCGCTTCTCTTTGTATACGCCATTGTAGCACGTGTGTAGCCCTACTCGTAAGGGCCATGATGACTTGACGTCATCCCCACCTTCCTCCGGTTTATCACCGGCAGTCTCCTTTGAGTTCCCGACCGAATCGCTGGCAACAAAGGATAAGGGTTGCGCTCGTTGCGGGACTTAACCCAACATTTCACAACACGAGCTGACGACAGCCATGCAGCACCTGTCTCAGAGTTCCCGAAGGCACTTAAGCATCTCTGCTAAATTCTCTGGATGTCAAGAGTAGGTAAGGTTCTTCGCGTTGCATCGAATTAAACCACATGCTCCACCGCTTGTGCGGGCCCCCGTCAATTCATTTGAGTTTTAACCTTGCGGCCGTACTCCCCAGGCGGTCGATTTAACGCGTTAGCTCCGGAAGCCACTCCTCTAGGGAACAACCTCCAAATCGACATCGTTTACAGCGTGGACTACCAGGGTATCTAATCCTGTTTGCTCCCCACGCTTTCGCACCTGAGCGTCAGTCTTTGTCCAGGGGGCCGCCTTCGCCACCGGTATTCCTCCACATCTCTACGCATTTCACCGCTACACATGGAATTCTACCCCCCTCTACAAGACTCTAGCTAACCAGTCTTAGATGCCATTCCCAGGTTAAGCCCGGGGATTTCACATCTAACTTAATTAACCGCCTGCGTGCGCTTTACGCCCAGTAATTCCGATTAACGCTTGCACCCTCCGTATTACCGCGGCTGCTGGCACGGAGTTAGCCGGTGCTTCTTCTGTCGGTAACGTCAATCGTTGATGGTATTAACATCAACGCCTTCCTCCCGACTGAAAGTACTTTACAACCCTAGGGCCTTCTTCATACACGCGGCATGGCTGCATCAGGCTTGCGCCCATTGTGCAATATTCCCCACTGCTGCCTCCCGTAGGAGTCTGGGCCGTGTCTCAGTCCCAGTGTGGCTGATCATCCTCTCAGACCAGCTAGGGATCGTCGCCTAGGTAAGCCATTACCTTACCTACTAGCTAATCCCATATGGGTTCATCCGACAGCGCAAGGCCCGAAGGTCCCCTGCTTTGCTCCTAAGAGATTATGCGGTATTAGCCACCGTTTCCAGTAGTTATCCCCCTCTATCGGGCAGATCCCCATACATTACTCACCCGTCCGCCGCTCGTCAGCGAGAAGCAAGCTTCCCCTGTTACCGCTCGACTTGCATGTGTTAGGCCTGCCGCCAGCGTTCAATCTGAGCCATGATCAAACTCTTCAATTAAAAGTGTTTGATGCTCAAAGAATTAAACTGACTACATTCTTTCATATATGAATTAACGTGTTAGTCACTCTTCAAGACTTTAAAATCAAATATTTTTTTGATAGTGTCCTGTGAGTGCCCACACAGATTGTCTGATAAATTGTTAAAGAGCGTTGCGACTTTATCTTTCGATATTAACCAGTTAGGTCGTTGTCGCGAGGTGGCGTATATTACGCTTTCCTCATCGAGAGTCAAGCTTTTTTTTCGCTTATTCTTTTCAGAATCTCTCGCCTGCCTTCGTTAGCCTGTTGGGCTTGCCATCACATTCAGTGTCGGCTCATCGTCGGTCAGTGGAGGCGCATTATAGGGAGTCAGAAAATTCTGGCAAGTGTTTTTTTGAAAAAAAATGACAACCGACTACTTTTTAAACTTTACGCCGGTTTTTACAGCAAAATCGCCTTTTTATGCCTATCAAAAGTAAAAAGGCGATCTGATGATCGCCTTTCTATTTACTAATTGAAATGTTGAGTTTTACTGTTTAGCCACTATCTCATCATTTTCAACATCCAGAACGACTGGTTTACCTGGAATTAATTTGCCTGACAATATTTCTTGTGCCAGTGGGTTTTCAATCTCTTGTTGGATTGCTCGTTTCAATGGACGAGCACCAAAGATTGGGTCAAACCCTGCTTCTCCAATTTTCTCCAACGCAGCGGGTGTTGCACTCACTTCATAACCATGCTCTTCAAGGCGTTTATATAGACGACCAAGCTGAATGTTCGCGATATTAGTAATGTGCTCTTTACCTAATGGATGGAACACAACGACTTCATCGATACGGTTAATAAACTCAGGTCTGAAACTATGAGAAACCACTTCCATGACCATATCTTTCATTTCTGAATAGCCTATTGTACCAAAACGCTCTTGGATCAAATCAGAACCTAGGTTCGACGTCATGATAATCACCGTATTACGGAAATCGACAGTACGACCTTGCCCATCTGTTAAACGTCCATCATCCAACACTTGCAATAAAATGTTAAAGACATCTGGATGCGCTTTTTCAACTTCATCCAATAAGATCACAGAATAAGGGCGACGACGGACAGCTTCTGTTAGATAGCCCCCTTCTTCATAACCAACATAGCCTGGAGGAGCCCCCACTAAGCGGGAAACGGCATGTTTCTCCATAAATTCTGACATGTCGATACGCACCATCGCATCATCACTATCAAACATAAAGTTTGCCAGTGCTTTACATAACTCAGTCTTACCGACCCCTGTTGGCCCTAGGAACATAAATGAGCCAATTGGGCGATTAGGATCTGATAGACCCGCGCGGCTACGGCGGATTGCATTTGAAACAGCAACAACCGCTTCATCTTGACCAATTACGCGTTGATGTAATTGCTGCTCCATACGCAGTAATTTTTCTCTTTCGCTTTCCAACATACGAGAAACAGGTATGCCAGTCCAACGAGCAAGAATTTCAGCGATCTCAACATCAGTGACTTTATTTCGCAGAAGCTTCATATTTTTGCCTTCTGCTTTTGTCGCTGCTTCTAGCTGTTTTTCCAACTCAGGAATACGGCCATATTGCAGCTCTGACATTTTAGCCAGATCACCACTACGACGTGCTTTTTCCATTTCGTAGCGTGCATTTTCCAACTCAGCTTTGATATGCTGAGTGCCTGTTAACGAGGCTTTTTCTGCTTTCCACTCTTCCTCTAATGAAGAATATTCACGCTCTTTTTCCGCCAATTCTTCTTCAAGCATATCAAGACGTTTTTTACTCGCATCATCAGACTCTTTTTTCAGAGCTTGTTGCTCTAATTTCAGTTGAATAATACGGCGCTCTAAACGGTCAAGGGATTCAGGTTTAGAATCCATTTGCATACGTAAACTTGCACCAGCCTCGTCAATTAAGTCGATAGCTTTATCTGGCAACATACGATCCGTAATGTAGCGATGCGATAATGTCGCCGCCGCTACGATAGCAGGGTCCGTAATTTGCACATGGTGGTGCAGCTCATAACGCTCTTTCAGACCACGTAAAATCGCGATCGTATCTTCGACGCTTGGCTCTGCCACATAAACTTTTTGGAACCGGCGCTCTAAAGCAGGGTCTTTTTCAATATATTGACGATATTCATCTAGAGTTGTCGCACCAACGCAATGCAATTCACCACGCGCTAATGCGGGTTTCAACATGTTACCGGCATCCATTGCGCCGTCGGCTTTACCTGCACCCACCATCGTATGCAACTCATCGATAAACAGGATCACATTACCTTCCTGTTTTGCGAGGTCGTTTAGTACGCCTTTTAAACGTTCTTCAAATTCGCCTCGGAACTTCGCCCCTGCAATTAATGCTCCCATATCAAGGGATAAGACACGTTTATTTTTTAGCCCTTCTGGCACTTCCCCATTAACAATACGTTGCGCTAACCCTTCGACGATGGCGGTTTTACCGACACCTGGCTCACCAATCAATACAGGGTTATTTTTTGTACGACGCTGCAAAACCTGAATTGTACGGCGAATCTCTTCATCACGCCCAATGACTGGGTCCAATTTGCCTTGCTCAGCACGCTCAGTCAGGTCAACAGTAAATTTCTTTAACGCTTGGCGCTGGTCTTCAGCACCTTGGTCATTCACTTTTTCTCCACCACGCATCTCGTCTATTGCCTTATTTAAATTTGCTTTATTCACACCGGCCGCTTTGAGCATGTCTGCAAGTGATGTATTAGCTTCTAAAGCAGCGAGAAGAAACAGTTCGGAGGAGATAAATTCATCTCCATTTTTTTGAGCGAGTTGATCACATAAATTTAAATGGCGGATCAAATCACTTGATGGTTGCACATCACCGGCAACCCCTTGCACTTGCGGTAAGCGTGCGAGTGCATCTTCAATTTTTTGTTGCAATTGCCCTGCATTAACACCAATTGTTGTCAACAAAGGACGAACAGAGCCACCTTCTTGATTAAACAGTGCACTTAATAAATGAATAGGTTCTATAAATTGGTTTTCGCGCCCAAGGGCTAATGACTGGGCGTCAGCGAGCGCTTGCTGGAATTTATTAGTTAAACGATCCAGACGCATAACACCTCCACTAAAAATGGGATTAAAATTGCTTCTGGTGAATAAATGAGGTCTATTTTTATTTATTCAAGTTTATAATTAAATTATTTTAGTGATATCAGTTAATTCAGAATAAATCACTAAGCACTAGTTATTTACCCATATCAATGAGGCCATGCGCCCCGTTTTACCCTCACGGCGATAGGAGTAAAATCTGTTTTTATCGCTCACGGTACAAAATGTACCGCCGTAAATTGATGAAACACCTGCTGCTTGCAGCTTTTTGCGTGCTAATAAATAGATATCTGCTAAATATTTTTCGCCGTGAACCGTAAACCCTGATGCGAGTTCACTCGATTGTTTGACGAATGCTGCTTTCACCTCGGCACCGACCTCGAATTTTTCAGGCCCGATGGCAGGCCCTAACCAAGCCATTATGTCTTTTTTATCACAATTAAATTGTGCTACCGTATTTTCAAGCACACCATCACACAACCCGCGCCAACCCGCATGAGCCGCCGCGACTTCACGACCATCTTTGCTACAAAAAAGAACAGGCAAACAATCAGCGGTCATGATAGCGCACACCTGCCCTACCTGTTGAGTATAGACAGCATCCGCCTGTTTGTTGTCAATGGCAGCACCAGTTAAGCACAATACTTTTGTGCCATGGACTTGTTCAAGCCACAACGGTTGTTGTGGCAAGCCCGCCAAGGTCTGTAAGAGATGACGATTTTCACTGACAGCCGAGGGATCATCACCTACATGCCCCCCTAAATTGAGGCTATCAAATGGCGACAAACTGACCCCACCAATACGTGTGGTGCTACAGCATGATACATTCTTAGGCTTAGGCCAGTCAGGAAAAATCAATGAGCTCATTACCAATCCATATCGTCTTTATGCAGTTGATAGTCTGCCTTTAAGGCTTCAATAAGTTCAACCATATCATCCGGTAGTGGTGCATGCCACTCCATTTGAATCCCTGAAATAGGATGATACAGTCGCAACATCGTTGCATGCAGTGCTTGGCGATCAAATTTACGCATGACTTCAAAAAATTCTTCACTTGCCCCTTTTAATGGACGAGGACGTCCGCCATACAGTGGATCACCAATCAAAGGATGGTTAATGTGGGCCATGTGCACACGAATTTGGTGTGTCCTTCCCGTTTCCAAACGTAAACGCAAGCGAGTATGAGCTCTAAAATGCTCCATCACGCGATAATGTGTTATCGCAGGTTTCCCCATTGGGTGAACAGCCATATGAGTACGTTTTGTCGGATGCCTTGAAATGGGTTCTTCGACCATACCACCCGCAGTCATTCGCCCTACAGCAACTGCTTCATATTCACGGGTGATTTCGCGTAATTGCAATGATTCTACAAGGCGTGTTTGAGCGGGTACGGTTTTCGCAACCACCATTAATCCCGTCGTGTCTTTATCTAGACGGTGGACAATACCAGCTCGTGGTACATCAACAATTTCAGGATAGCGGTGCAATAGTGCATTCAATATAGTGCCATCTGGGTTCCCTGCACCTGGGTGAACAACTAGCCCACGAGGCTTATTAATAACGAGGATATCCTCATCTTCATACACAACATCAAGAGGAATATCTTGCGGCTCCCAACGATTGTCCTCTTCAATCAGTGCATCGACTAAAATTTGTTCGCCACCTAAAACTTTTTCCTTTGGCTTATTGATAACTTTTCCATTAACCTGCACTCTATCGTCTAAAATCCACTCTTTTATACGTGAACGTGAATAATCAGGGAACAATTCCGCTAAAGCCTGATCTAAACGTTGACCGAGCTGTGATTCAGCAACAGTTGCATTAAGTTGTACTTGTTGAGCCATAAATTAATCTACTTTTTTAGTGTTTGTATTTTGACGGCGATGCCGTTTTATTTAAAATATATGTTATTGTAACTCGAATTTTGCCGGGAGCCTTACGGATAGTCTCCCTCGAAACACTCAGAGGATAACCAACACGTGATGATACGTATCAAATATCTGGTGGCTGCTGCCACGTTGAGCCTGGTACTCACCGGATGCTCCAGCAATAATGAAGTCAGCCCTGATAGTACTCCGGCTGAAATGTACAGTATTGGCCAGCAAAAGTTGCAGGACGGCAACTATAAAGCGGCCATCAAGCAATTAGAAGCGTTAGATAACCGCTATCCATTTGGCCCTTACGCCCAACAGGTACAATTAGACCTGATTTATGCTTATTATAAATCAGCCGAGCTACCAATGGCGATAGCTGCGATTGACCGTTTTATGCGTTTAAACCCAACTCATCCAAATATCGACTATGTCCTTTATATGCGTGGGCTAACGGCAATGGCACTTGATGACAGCTTGTTACAAGGTTTCTTCGGCGTAGACCGTTCAGATAGAGACCCACAACATGCACGCGTCGCATTCAAAGACTTCAGCCAATTAGTGCGTTACTATCCTAACAGCCTCTATGCTAATGACGCCAGTAAGCGTCTTGTTTATTTAAAAGATCGTTTAGCAAGGTTTGACCTCTCTGTTGTTGAATACTACAACAAACGTGGCGCTTATGTCGCGGTTGTCAATCGAGTACAACAAATGCTAAGGGACTACCCAGATACTGAAGCTACCCGTAATGCATTAAAATACATGGAAATAGCTTATAAGCAGATGGGGTTAGATGAAGAAGCAAATAAAGTTGCTAACCTTATTGCAGCCAATCCAAATTAACAGAAAAATCAACATTGAAAACGGCAGCTTAGGCTGCTGTTTTTGTTTATCACATAAAAGTGAAACTGAGCATATAAAATAATCAAAGACAAAATCGGAAGGCAACTTTAATTGACGATAAATAATCTTTTTTAGGCCACTATTTTATTGTTTACTCTTTATCTGAATTTTAGCCCAAATAAAGTACCGACTATTTACCGTATTGATAGTCAACTTTTTCAGTTTCGCTCAAGAAACTCAACTTGGCAATCTCTTTCCCTCTCTTTTTTATCCTGAATCACAGTTCGGTTCGCGAAGGATTATCCTGTTCATTAAGCGTGATCTATATCAATTTTTTTAGATAAATAGTCAGTATTCTGAATACATCAAAGACGGAAACAATGAGAGGTAACTATATGATAGTAAACATAACTAGCAAACAAATGGATATTACCCCTGCTATCCGAGATCACATTGAGAGCCGTCTGACTAAACTCGACAAATGGCAAGTCGCTTTGATTAATACTCACGTTGTATTATCAAAAGAACCACAAGGTTTTATGGTTGATGCCAACATCAAAACTGCTACAGGAAAACTCGTTGCAAGCGCCAAACATGAAGATATGTATGTCGCCATCAATGAATTAATTAATAAACTCGAAAGACAACTGAACAAAGTGCAACATAAAGGAGAATCAAGAAGAGCCAGTAATAGTGTAAAAGAAGCTAACCTTGTTACGTTATAATTTTATATTGTCTACAAACTTATCTTGAAACCTTATCAACGCGCCTATCTTGGGCGCGTTTTTAATTTCCCCAATATCTTTTTTGTTGACATCTGCCCGTGTATCGGGTCTATTTAAGAAATGGTCAATAATAGGTAAATAATGATGCACATGAATTTTGTTTTCTTTTCTTTCTTTAGCCACTCCTACTAAGGGGCTTTTGTCGTTCGAGAAAGAAAAGATGACAAGATTTGAAAGCCCCCTGCTAGGGGGCTTTTTTTATTTACTGATATTTTATGGGGAAGGTAGGATGGACAACAGTACTAATTTACTGAAGATACGTGAAAAAATCAGCCAATTAGACAGTGAACTTCTCGGCCTACTGGCTAAGAGACGCGGGTATGCCGTTGAAGTAGCTCAAACAAAATTAGAAGATAACCGTCCAATTCGAGACAAAGAGCGTGAACGCCAATTACTGGATGTTTTGATCAATAAAGCCAAGCCATTAGGGTTAGATGGTTTTTATGTTACACGACTGTTTCAAATGATCATTGAAGATTCCGTTCTTACTCAACAAGCCATCTTACAGCAACATTTAAACTTAACACCAAATGACTCCGCCCGTTTTGCCTTCCTAGGCCCTAAAGGCTCCTATTCACATATTGCTGCTCGCCAATACTCTGCCCGACATTTTGACCAATTAGTTGAATGTAGCTGCCATAAATTCCAAGATATCTTCTCACTCGTTGAAAGTGGTCAAGCCGACTATGGTATCCTACCTATTGAAAATACCAGCTCAGGCGCCATTAACGATGTTTATGACCTATTACAGAACACCACCCTTTCAATCGTAGGTGAAATTCGACTACCAATAAACCATTGCTTGCTCACAACCGCAGGGGCTGATCTTAGCAAAATAGAGACGGTTTACAGCCATCCACAACCATTCCAACAATGTAGCCAATATTTAGCCCAATTCCCGCATTGGAAAATTGAATATTGTGATAGCACATCAACCGCAATGCAGAATGTTGCTCAACAAAACTCGCCAAATGTTGCGGCACTAGGAAGTGAAGCAGGCGGCGCGCTATATGGCTTGCAAGTGCTAGAACATAATCTTGCCAACCAACAAATTAACATGACACGCTTTATCGTTGTTGCTCAGCAAGCGATTGAGGTCACTGAGCAAGTTCCTGCAAAAACCACATTACTCATTACAACTGGTCAACAGGCCGGTGCTCTTGTTGATGCTCTAATCATCTTAAAAAATAATAAGATCATCATGAGTAAACTGGAATCACGCCCTATTAATGGTAAGCCTTGGGAAGAGATGTTCTATGTTGATGTGCATGCCAATTTACGTTCTGAAAATATGCAGCAGGCACTAAAAGAGCTGATTGCAATAACCCGTTCTGTTAAGGTGTTAGGCTGCTATCCTTCTGAAAATATTGTCCCCGTTGAACCAGAAAAAATTACGCCTTAATCTATTTTATCTATGCTGATACGTTAATAGTAAGCCAGTCATTCACATGACTGGCTTCTGACACACACTATTTACTTATTACACTGACCTATTTTCGTGAGTCGCACTTACCTGAAAATAATTAACCAGCTGTTTTAAATGCAATGCTTGCTCATTCAATGACGCTGCCGCCGCGACTGACTCCTCGACTAAACTTGCATTTTGTTGTGTCGTCACATCAAGTTGTCCAACCGCACTGTTTATTTGTAATATTCCAGCGCTCTGCTCGTGGCTAGCTTGACCTATCTCCTGAAGCCGTTGATCCATCTCTTCAACATTTTTGATCATTCCATCAATTTGCTGCTCTACATGTTCAACTAATTCCATACCTTCTTTAGTTCGTGTTAACGAATTTTCAATTAACAGACGAATATCATTTGCCGAGTTAGCACTTTTTTGGGCAAGTAACCTAACTTCACCAGCAACCACTGCAAAACCACGGCCATGTTCCCCTGCCCGTGCGGCTTCAACAGATGCATTCAATGCAAGAATATTTGTTTGGAATGCAATAGAATCAATTAGATTAATAATTTCTGTCATTTGGTTAGAAGATGAATGAATAGCACGTATTTTGTTGGTTACCTCATTCATCATGCGACCATTATTGGCTACAACAACCGCAGTGTCTGCGGCCAATTGTGTCGCTTGGTGAGTATGCTCTGCCGTATTTTGTACTGTCGATGTGATTTGTTCCATAGAACTCGCAGTCTCTTCCACAGAGGTTGCTTGCTCTTCGGTTCTTGCCGCTAGATGTTGGTTTCCTGCAACAATTTGCCCCGCAGCGGCTGAAATACTTTCAGAGCCATTTTGTACTTCTTGTACAATTTCTAACAAACGCTTTTTCATTTCGACTAGCGCTCGCAATAGCACCCCAGTTTCATCTTGATTTTTTATTTCAACATGTTGTGTTAAATCCCCTTCCGCAATCGCTTGAGCAAAGCCAACGGCGGCTCCCAGAGGCCGTGTAATCGACAGGGTAATAAACCATCCCATAATACAAGCTATAGCAATGCTGATAATCGCGAGGGTTATTAATAAATATTTATTAAAATGGTAATCACCATCGACAATAACGCCCGCGGCTTGCATTCTGTGATTTTGCACTTCAATAAATTGTTGTACTTTCTCGCGGTATTCACGCTGTATTGCCGATGTTTTGTTCATCATTTCATCGATAGCAGCGCTTCGATTATTGTTATTGAGAAATTCACTCAACCTAGCTTGTGACTGAAGGAATCGTTCACGAACATCATAGATCTCCGCAAGAACAGCAATAGACTGTGGATCCTTGGCATTTTCATCAAGCTCTTTGAGTAGTCGAACAACATTCGAGCTGATTTTCTTTAGTTCATTTCTGCGTCTTTCACTATCTCTATCATCCAATAAAATGAGTTCCTGTATCCCTATATAAGAATAAAAATTATCCATTAGCTGATTAGCATTAACAGTCATTGGATAATCTTTATAGATAATGTCTTGAATACCATTATTTGCTTTGTTTAAGCTAATTAAGGACAGCGCCGAGCTTAAGAGCAGAAGAAAAATAAAGAACGCAAACGCAATAAAAAGTTTTACACCTATTTTTATATCTTTCAGAGACATAGATTCCTCACCGAACTGGCCGTCATTTTATGACAGTTAATATCGGTAGATTATCGACTAACTTTATTAGTTAAATTGTTTAATTTATAAATATTCATTTTATAAATAGATATTAACAGACAAAATCAGAATAAATCGCTGAGTGACTCTAAGAATGTAATATTTTACATCATTAAAAATGGCAATAACTAAAACAAATTATAGATAGTAAAGCAGAAAGCGTACGAGTTTGAAGAGGGAATATTTTGATTTTGGTAATAAAAAAATAGCTCCTAAAATTAAATTAGAAGCTATTTTATACATTACTTACGATTGTCGTTCGCTCTTTGCAACAAGGATTGGCTTTCTTTCATAAAGTGATGTGCATCCTCACCAAACCAATCACTAACTTCATTAAATTGTCGTATAAATTCAGCCTTATCTTTACGTTCGAGCGTCTCAATCGATTGCCCTAATAACTGATAGTAACGGCGAATTAATTCAATATTTTCATCTGACGACATGATGATATCAGCATACAACTGTGGGTCTTGAGCAAATAAGCGCCCAACCATTGCAAGTTCCAACCGGTATATTGGCGATGAGAGATCGAGCAATTGCTGCAAATCAACATGTTCTTTCGCTAAGTTTTGCCCATAGGTGAAAGTAGTAAAGTGGCGCAATGCTTGAATAAAACTCATATTACGATCATGCTCACTCGCAGTGATCTTTTTCAAGCGAGCTCCCCAAACTTGTAATTGCTCAAGGAACCATTGATATGACTCAGCCCCTCTACCATCACAAAAAGCAAACACTTGTTTCGCAACGCTACCAACATCAGGACCAAACATAGGGTGTAAGCCAAGCACTGGCCCCTCATGAACAGCCAGCATTGCTTCCAAAGGTTGATGTTTTATTGACGCAATATCGATTAATACGGTTTCTTGGTTCAATTTCGGTAATTGCTTGATCACGCGCACCGTCAAATGTATCGGAACACTAATAATAACGACGCTAGCCCCTTTAACAATTGATTCTGCTTGTGCCCAATCATGTTCACCTAAAATTTTAACTTGGTAACCTGATAACGTTAGTAAGCGATTAAATAACCGCCCCATTTTACCATCACCACCAACAATCACTATTGGACCCGCATCAGGCTTTAATGTTTTAAACCCTTTATCATTTTCACGGGCATAGGATTCCCGCATAATGCGCCGAAGAATATCTTCTATTAGGTCTGGGGGGATCCCCATGCGTTCGGCTTCCTGACGGCGGGCGGCCAACATACTCGCCTCCCGCTCAGGTACATAAATAGGTAAACCATGTTGGCTTTTGACTTCACCAACTTCAGCTACAAGTTGTAAGCGCTTAGCCAACAAATCTAATAACGATTTATCAACCTCATCAATTTGTTCTCTAAGATGAGATAATTCTACAGACATACCTATACCTTGTATCAGCTCGCAATTTCAAATTTTTCTGCGCGCCCTTCAAGCACAGGTAACAATGCTTGATGTAGCTTACGCAATACCGTTTCCGTTGTTTCCCAGTTAATGCAGGCATCCGTCACTGATACACCATATTTCATCTCACTACGCGGTTGCTCAGAACTTTGATTGCCTTCATGTAAATGGCTTTCCAACATAATACCGGTTATTGATTGATTCCCATTAGAAATTTGTTCAATAATTGAATCAACAACGAGTGGCTGACGACGGAAATCTTTATTAGAGTTACCGTGACTACAATCGACCATCAATGAAGGTTCTAGCCCTGCCTTTCTCATTTCAATTTCACAAGCCGCGATATCTTCAGGGCTGTAATTTGGCGTTTTACCACCGCGTAAAATAATGTGCCCATTTTCATTACCGTTGGTATGCAATAAGCTCACTTGCCCTGACTGATTAATCCCCATAAAACGGTGTGGCATAGAAGCGGCTTTCATCGCATTGATGGCTGTAGACAAGCTGCCATCCGTACCATTTTTGAACCCTACAGGCATCGATAGCCCTGATGCCATTTCACGGTGTGTTTGCGATTCTGTGGTTCTTGCACCAATTGCAGACCAGCTAAAAAGGTCACCTAAGTATTGTGGGTTATTAGGATCTAACGCTTCAGTGGCTAATGGCAGCCCCATATTGACAAGGTTGGTCAAAAGATCACGCGCAATATGTAGCCCTTTTTCCATATCAAACGAACCATCCATAAGAGGGTCGCTTATTAATCCTTTCCAACCCACTGTTGTACGAGGTTTTTCAAAATAGACACGCATCACAATATATAAACTATCACTCAGTTCAGCAGCAAGCTTCTGTAAACGTTGCCCGTATTCAATCGCCGCATCGACATCATGAATAGAACAAGGACCACATACCACGAGTAAGCGCGGGTCACGCTGATGGATAATATCAGCAATTGTTTGACGCGAAGCCGCGATGGCATGCAGATTGTTGTGACTCAGTGGAAACTTCTGTTTCAGTGCTTCAGGTGTAATCAGTACCTGTTCATCACGAATATTCACATTATTGAGTACATCTTTTTGCATGATCATTTTTATTACCTGCTTAACTTATTGTTTATATATTGTGTTTGAGTGCTTGGTTATTAACATACCATGTGACGTAAAGAATACAATCCATTAATGTAAAATATTCCCACATACGTAAATAAAAAATTACACAAATACAACACATTGATAAGTAATAGATTTTAATAAAACAAACTATTGAATATCGCTCATTTGTTATACAAAACCACTCTTTTAGTAAAGTTATGTTTACAAAAACAGGTAAAGTACGTAATTTAACTTAAGAGGATAATATATTAACGATTAGGTCGATAAGAAGGGAAATAAGTGACAGAGAAAGATCTAACTTCAGAAAATGATTAACAGTGAACTTATCTAAATCAATAAGGTAACAAATAGAAAGGCCCGCATAAGCGGGCCTTATCGTAACTTTCGGATGTAGCGAAAGCGTATTACTTGGCGTTCAGACGCTCTTTGATACGAGCAGCCTTACCAGAACGCTCACGCAGGTAGTACAGTTTAGCTCTACGTACGGCACCACGACGTTTAACAGCGATGCTATCTACGACAGGAGAGTGAGTTTGGAATACACGCTCAACACCTTCGCCGTTAGAAATTTTACGAACAGTGAATGCAGAGTGCAGACCGCGATTACGAATAGCAATAACCACGCCCTCAAATGCCTGCAGACGTTTCTTAGAGCCTTCTACGACCCATACCTTAACTTCCACAGTATCACCCTGACGGAATGAAGGTACGTCCTGCTTCATCTGCTCTTGTTCAAGTTGTTTAATAATGTTGCTCATAATAATTCTCTTACCCTAGGTAAACTGATATATGTTAGACAATTAATTTAATTGTCTGGATTCACTTGTTGCTCAGAACGATATTCATTTTGGAATTCGTTCAGCAACATCCTTTGCTCGTCAGTCAGAGCTAGGCTTTCCAGAAGCTCAGGTCTTCTCAGCCAGGTACGGCCAAGTGATTGCTTCATGCGCCAGCTATCTATCTTTGCATGATTCCCTGACAATAAAACATCAGGAACGTGCATGCCGTCTAAAACTTCAGGGCGGGTATAGTGAGGACAATCCAACAAGCCGTCTGCAAAAGAGTCTTCCTGAGCAGACGCCTCATGACCAAGTACCCCCGGAATGAACCGAGAAACTGAGTCTATCAACACCATCGCGGGGAGCTCCCCACCACTTAGAACGTAATCACCGATTGACCATTCTTCATCAACTTCGGTTTGTATGATCCGTTCATCAATGCCTTCATATCGACCACAAACAAGAATAAGTTTCTCATTCGTTGCCAATTCGCAAACCCCAGCTTGACTAAGTTTGCGCCCCTGAGGTGATAAATAGATGACTTTCGCACCCTCACCTGCCTCAGTTCTTGCTGTATTGATAGCATCCCTTAATGGCTGCACCATCATCAGCATGCCCGGACCACCGCCATAGGGGCGATCATCGACTGTTTTGTGTTTATCGTGAGTAAAATCTCGCGGGTTCCAACACTCAACAGACAGCAGGCCATTTTTCACTGCCCGACCAGTTACCCCGTACTCGGTTATTGCGCGGAACATTTCGGGAAACAGGCTAATTACACCAATCCACATTATTTAGTCCCACTCATAAAAACCGTTCAACCGGAGATTTAAAAACCAGGATCCCAATCAACTTCAATCAGTTTAGATTTGAGATCGACTTTCTTGATAACCTGCCCATCAAGAAACGGAACCAGCCGCTCCTTGATGCCAAACGCATCTTTTAGATTTGCCTTAATCACAATGACATCATTAGACCCAGTTTCCATCATATCGGTAATGGTACCTAGGTTATACCCTTGCAACGTCACCACTTGGCAGCCCATAAGGTCTTTCCAGTAGTATTCGTTATTATCTAATTCAGGAAGTTGCGCTGAATCCACAACAATCTCAAAATTAGTTAACAGCGTTGCTGCATCGCGGTCATCAACCCCTTTGAGTTTCAGAATGATATCTTTGTTATGGTGTTTCCAATCTTCCAGTTCGATGTGTTGCCACTGACCAGAACGTTGAATAAACCAAGGCTGATAATCAAAAATACTTTCAGCATGTTCGGTGGACGAAAAAACTTTGAGCCAACCACGAATTCCATACGCAGCGCCTAATTTACCCAACACAATTGGGTTAGTAGGAGTCGCTAGATTTGCTTGCTTGCTCATAGTTACCACCGTGACAGATTAAGCTGCTTTTTTAGCTTGTTTGACCAGTTGTGCAACACGGTCAGAAATAGTTGCGCCCAGACCAACCCAGTGCTCAACACGATCCAAGTCTAAACGCAGTTCTTCTGCTTGACCTGAAGCGATTGGGTTGAAGAAACCGATACGCTCGATGAAACGACCGTCACGCGCATTGCGGCTATCGGTTACAACGATTTGGTAGAACGGACGCTTTTTTGCGCCGCCACGAGATAAACGAATTGTTACCATAACATCCTCATTAGTTAATAAAACAACCAGACTCCATCGAGGGATAGAGTCCGGTTGTCATATAAAAAGCCCGAAAATTTTACTCACTTTGACGCAAAAATCAATCAAAAGTGCATATTCTTTCTAGCTTCATTACTTAACGCCCCGGAAAACCCGGTGGCATCATTCCTTTCATACCACGCATCATTTTAGCAAGACCGCCTTTTTTCATCTTCTTCATCATGCGTTGCATATCATCAAATTGTTTCAAAAGGCGGTTGACATCTTGAACCGTCGTACCCGACCCCGCTGCAATACGGCGTTTACGGGAGCCCTTGATAATTTCTGGTTTTTCGCGCTCTTTGCGTGTCATTGAGTTGATGATAGCTTCCATACGGATAGTAATTTTATCATCCATTTGTGACTTCACCGCATCAGGCACTTGAGACATACCGGGTATTTTACTCATCATACTCGCCATGCCACCCATATTACGCATCTGCTTTAATTGACTTAAAAAGTCGTTTAAATCAAAACCGTCACCCGTTTTCAGTTTCTTAGCTAATTTTTCAGCTTGGTCACGGTCAACTTTATGTTCAATCTCTTCGATCAGAGATAACACGTCACCCATGCCTAAAATACGGGAAGCCACACGCTCAGGATGGAAGGGCTCCAACGCATCGGTTTTTTCGCCAACCCCTAAGAACTTAATTGGCTTACCGGTGATAGCGCGAATAGAGAGAGCCGCACCGCCACGAGCATCACCGTCAACTTTGGTCAGAACAACCCCAGTAAGAGGCAGTGCTTCGTTAAACGCTTTTGCTGTATTTGCCGCATCCTGCCCCGTCATCGCATCGACAACAAACAGGGTTTCTACAGGCTTGATAATGCGATGGACTTCTTGGATTTCCTCCATCATCGCCTCATCAACGTGCAAGCGCCCAGCTGTATCCACAAGTAATACATCATAGAATTGCAATTGAGCATGTTTTAAAGCTTTTTGCACAATCGCCGCAGGCTTCTCTTTAACATCGGAAGGGAAAAAATCAATTCCAACTGTTTCAGCCAATGTTTCTAACTGCTTGATTGCCGCTGGACGATACACGTCAGCAGAGACCACTAAAACTTTTTTCTTTTGTTTTTCTTTTAATAGCTTACCTAGTTTTGCAACGCTGGTTGTTTTACCCGCACCTTGCAAACCTGCCATCAACACCACAGCAGGTGGTTGTGCAGAAAGGTTGAGCTGATGGTTCTCTTCCCCCATCGCTCGAGTAAGCTCATTTTGAACAATTTTGATGAACTCTTGGCCTGGCGTTAAGCTTTTATTGACATCTTGGCCAACAGCACTCTCTTTTACCTTTTGAATAAATTCACGGACAACGGGGAGCGCAACGTCTGCTTCCAGCAGAGCCATGCGAACTTCACGCAATGTATCTTTAATATTATCGTCAGTCAGACGACCACGCCCGCTGATGTTGCGCAAAGTGCGCGATAGTCTGTCAGTTAAATTATCAAACATATGTCTTAGCTCAATTCTGTTTATGGGCCTACTGTCAAAGCTAGATTTGGTTATGAATACTGCAAAATACAAGTATTGAGTGGCTCATTTCGGCAAATTTGCTTATCGGTCTTTTCAAAGCAAAATAACCACTGACAGCCACAACTGAAACCAACGCCGAAAATTTTCGTCACAGTGTATCATACCTGACGTATATTCGCTGCACCCTGTTGGAGGTTGTTTTTACAGGCCAGATACCCAAATTATCCTCATTTTTAAATGAACATGGCCTGTAAAAAGGACTCTTAAATGCGATTAGCGATTAAGAAGAGGCTTATTAACAGTGCTAATGGTTGGAGCCTACAGTTGCACGCGTTATACTAGCTAACATTATCCACTAAAAATGAATAACGACACTATACTATGCCCGTATTTGCAGTCATAGCAGTTTGTACATATCTGTTCAGCATATCACTGATCGTTCCCGGCCAGGTTCGTAAACAACCTGTCTATCGCCGGTTAGCCCTCTTATTAGCTGTTGTTGCACTGATTACCCATGCAATCACGCTAAAGTTGCTTATTTTTCGTGGAGCAGAAGGACAAAACCTCACATTGCTGAATTTAGGTTCCGCAGTTAGCCTATTAATGTGCATCATCATGACGGTGGTCGCCTACAAAGGCAAAGCGTGGTATTTGACACCTATTGTCTATAGTTTTGCCATTATTAATTTAATCCTCTCAGCCGTGATGCCAGGTGAATTTATCACCCATCTAGAAGGCAGCGTCCCGCTATTTATTCACATTGGCTTGGCCTTGCTTAGCTATGCAACCCTTTTAATTGCCGCCTTGTATGCATTCCAAGTCGCGCTTATTGACTATCAACTTAAAAATAAAACGTTCAAATTCAGAGCTGATATGCCACCAATGATGGTCATTGAGCGTAAAATGTTTCATATCACCCAAGTTGGTGTCATTCTGCTAACCTTAACTTTATGTACGGGCTTTATTTATATGGATAATATCTTTGATAAAGAGAATATTCATAAGTCTGTGTTATCAGTTGTCGCTTGGTTCGTCTATATCATTTTATTATGGGGTCATTTTCATGGAGGTTGGCGCGGAAAAAGAGTCCTATTTTTCCATGTAGCAGGCGCCTTTATCCTAACAATGGCTTTTTTCGGCAACCGGCTGATGCAACAAATTATGGTATCTTATCCATAAGATGGATAAAATAATCTTATCTATACTGCATAAGGAACCTAGTTTTGGATCACGTATCTACTGGTACGCTCATCATCATATTAATCGTTTTAATTATTATGTCAGCATACTTTTCAGCCTCAGAAACAGGTATGATGACGCTGAACCGTTACCGCTTAAAGCACCTCGCCAAACAAGGCAACCGTTCTGCAAAACGAGTTGAAAAATTACTCAGACACCCTGATAAACTGATTAGTTTGATCCTAATTGGTAATAACCTGATTAATATCGTAGCTTCGTCACTCGCGACTATTGTGGGGATGCGTTTATACGGTAACGCAGGGGTGGCAATTGCAACAGGTATTTTAACCTTCATCATCTTAGTCTTCGCTGAAGTTTTACCTAAAACGATCGCGGCGCTATACCCAGAAAAAGTCGCTTTTCCAAGTAGCTATATTTTAAAACCTCTACAAAAAATTATGCTGCCTGTCGTTTGGGCGTTCAATAAAATTACACTGATGTTTATGTACATTTGTGGAATAAAACCCCCTGTTATACGTAGCGATGCTGTAAGTAAAGATGAGTTAAGAACTATCGTTAATGAGTCGAAAGCAAAGCTCAGTCGACGTAATCAAGACATGTTGCTATCTATCTTAGATCTTGAAAAAGTGACTGTCGGCGACATTATGCTGCCAAGAAATGAGATAGTAGGCATTGATGTTAATGATGATTGGAAATCCATTGTACGCCAATTAACTCACTCACCTCATGGGCGTATTGTACTGTATCGTGATTCACTGGATGATGCGATTGGGATCTTACGAGTACGCGAAGCCTATCGCATGATGATGGAAAAACGCGAGTTCAATAAACAAAATCTGATCAAAGCCGCCGATAATATCTATTTTATTCCAAATAGTACGCTGTTAAGTACTCAGCTAATTAATTTTCAGCATAACAAAGAGAAAATAGGCATCATTGTCGATGAGTATGGTGAGATCCAAGGTCTGATTACTGTTGAAGACATCTTAGAAGAGATCGTCGGTGACTTTACAACCTCCATGTCACCATCATTGGCTGAAGAAGTTCTACCTCAAAGCGACGGGAGTGTACTCGTTGATGGTACAGCGAATATTCGAGACCTTAACAAAGCCCTTGATTGGCACCTGCCTATCGATGGCCCAAGAACTGTGAATGGTATGGTGTTGGAAGCTATTGGGGATATACCTGAATTACAAGAGAAAATTGTTATTTCACACTACTTAGTTGAAGTATTAGAAATCAGTGACAATATTATCAAACAGGTAAAAATTACGCCTTTAAACACAAAGTCGGCGGTATCTTCCTCTTAGTAAGCACAAATAAAAACTGCACCTGTATCGAATATCAGGTGCAGTTTATCCAGAAGCTATTTATCTAAACGTGTAGTTCTGTCAACTTCTCAGCTGGTAAGGCTAGCTCATCATTTTTGTTAACACGGATTTCTGACGCTAAGACATTGCGTGCAATTTGTTGAGCTTCTTCCAGTGAATGCATTTTATATGTGCCACACTGGTAAATATTCAGTTCAGGGATCTTCGCTTGATCTTGGACTTTCAGTACATCCTGCATTGCACTTTTCCATGCATTCGCTACGCGTTGTTCATCAGGCTCTCCAATCAAGCTCATATAAAAACCTGTACGGCATCCCATTGGCGAGATATCAATGATCTCAACACCATCACCGTTGAGGTGATCACGCATAAAACCTGCAAATAGGTGTTCTAGTGTATGAGTACCTTTCTCTGACATTGCCTCTTTGTTAGGAACCGTGAAACGCAGGTCGAAAACTGTAATCGTATCTCCACTTGGAGTTTGCATGGTTTTCGCCACACGGACGGCAGGTGCAGCCATACGCGTATGATCTACAGTAAAACTGTCTAATAACGGCATTTCTTGACCTCCTGAAAAAATTATTTTTATTTTCAAAAAATAAATGAAACTATTTTGGAATCGCCGAGTCTTAATAAATGAAAGACGCGCAAATTTGTTATCATCCCTAATTCTCTAAGAGATTTTATATTTGGCCACTTAACGTGGCCATTTTCTTTTTAACGCCCTGCATGCTTGTGCAGGTACTCTTCAAAGCTTTCGGTTTGCTCTTTCTCTAGCATAGCTTGTTTTTCAATGGAAGCTAATCGAGCTTCTTCAAACTGTGCCTCAGTGATCACCTCGTAAGGTTCACTCACCAATTGCTGATAATATTTTTCTGCCAATGCTAAGCCATAGCCACCAATGCCTTGCTCAATCATTTTATCCATCACTAAAGCAGAATATGTCAGTGTTGGATCTTCAAACATCGCAACAAATTGGTGACAAACATCACGATACTTAGCATCACAGCAAGTATCAAGGACTTCAGCTACACGGATCAGATCGTTAAATAACTGCTGCCCGACTTCGACGAGTGGCTTCATTTCACTGCCACAACCAATACCGATGACTTGCCCAGGCTTACGCCCTTCGAGGATCACTCGGTTCCAGTTTTTACGGCTACAATCCAATTCCTGAGCGTTCATTTCAGGTGCATCAGCTAACACACACCAAATTAAAAACAGGTCGAGGAAACGAGTTTGTGTTTCATCAACACCAATCGCACTGAATGGGTTAATATCTAACGCTCTTACCTCAATATATTCGATGCCACCGCGTAGCAACGCATCTGACGGCGATTCATCACCTTTAGGCACACGTTTAGGGCGTATAGGGGCATACAATTCGTTTTCAATTTGCAACACATTAGTGTTCAATTGAATGTATTTGCCCTCTTTTTTAACACCTAGTGCAGCAAACTCCTCAGATGGTTTGTAAATGGCTTTTTTCAAGCCCGCGACATAACTATCTAAGTCATTAAATGTAATGTTTAAATCGCTCTGAGATTTATTTGTATAGCCCAAATCACTCATTCTCAGTGACGTCGCATATGGCAAGTAATAAGTACCACCAGCGGTCTTTTCAAATGTGAGTTTGGTATCCCTATCTTTGAGGAACGACCCGCAAATTGCAGGGGAAGCGCCAAATAAATAAGGAATAACCCAACCAAAGCGATAATAGTTCCTGATCAGACGTAGATAGCCATCCGAGATTTGTGCTTTGCCACTTTCAGCGTCTTTAACACCCGCCCACGCTTGCCAAAACTCAATTGGCAAGGAGAAGTTGTAATGAACGCCAGCAATGGTCTGCATTAACGCACCATAACGGTTTTTCAGCCCTTCGCGATATAAATTCTTGAAGCGGCCAACATTAGATGAGCCATATTGTGCCAGCGTGATTTTATCCTCGTTTTCGATAAAACAAGGCATGCTTAACGGCCACATCCTTTCATTATGCATCTGACGCGCCGTATAGCGATGTAAATCCCTAAGAAAAGCCAAACTATGCCCAATACTTTTATCAACAGGTGTGATGAATTCAAGTAAAGGCTCAGCAAAATCTGTCGTGATCCATTTATGTGTTAATGCTTTCCCCAACTCTTCCGGATGCAAAGTTTCAGCAATAGAACCTTCCGGAGTAACACGTAATGTTTCACGTTCAATACCACGTTGAATACCATTTAGTGCTTCTGGGTGCGCCTCTAACCATGAGAGCGCTTTAGATACGTCCGGGATCAAATCGACCTCCCGCCAGTGATGTCATTTTATTTTAGTAAGGTGCTTACTTTAGCGTAAATGGAGGAAATTGTCGCTGTTTAGATGTGTGGTTTATATAAAGCGAATCATTGAAACAGTATTAAATAAACAATAAAGCCAATAATAGGGCTAAAAAAATTTCTCTTTTGAGGGGGCTTCTGATTATGGTACATCTGGAAGGATTCGAGCCTATGACCACTCGGTTCGTAGCCGAGTACTCTATCCAACTGAGCGACGGATACAAATGCTTTTACTGCTGAACGGTGTGTTCAACACTTCACAATACTGTTTATCGAGGGGGGTATTTGGTACGCTAGATTAGCTAGTAGATGGTGCATCCGGGAGGATTCGAACCTCCGACCGCTCGGTTCGTAGCCGAGTACTCTATCCAGCTGAGCTACGGATGCAAATTCTTTTACTGATGAACAGTGTGTTCAACAATTTAAAATACTGTTTCTCGAGGGGATATTTGATACGCTAGATTAGCTAGTAGATGGTGCATCCGGGAGGATTCGAACCTCCGACCGCTCGGTTCGTAGCCGAGTACTCTATCCAGCTGAGCTACGGATGCATTACAATATCAAACTCTACACTTCTCAATGACTACTGTTGTTTCAGTTCTTAAAAACCAAAACGCAACCCCACCAGCTTTACTTATAGGGTTAAATATGGTGCATCCGGGAGGATTCGAACCTCCGACCGCTCGGTTCGTAGCCGAGTACTCTATCCAGCTGAGCTACGGATGCAGCTTCTAAAATGGCGGTGAGGGAGGGATTCGAACCCTCGATGCAGCTTTTGACCGCATACTCCCTTAGCAGGGGAGCGCCTTCAGCCTCTCGGCCACCTCACCGTTTTTAGTCACAGGCGATTTGTTTTTGACATCTCGTCTCTGTGTGGCGCACATATTACTTTCCTCGCTTTAGAAGTCAAACAATTTTTCCAAACTTTTTACTTTTCAATGATCGTTTGCACATTTCACAAGCAAGATGATTAGTTTAGCATCGAAAATCATATTCATCACGGGGTAATTTCACAATTTTTAAGGTCGTAAAAAAACGACTCATTGTGAAATTCTATCGTGAAAATATGCTAGCAAAACATGTTAATCATCATATGCAGTGCAAGAGAAGTGGTAAGGGCCATAGAATAAAAGGCCAATTAGCCACAGGGAAGCGAGAAAAAATTAAATATAGGAAGGGATATAGATAAAAGACAAGCGTCCATCTTTGCTGTGTGGGTCAAGATATGGACGCTTATTCATTATTATTGATTGTCTGGTTGAGTCTTTTCAGCCTGGATCCGTTGATAAATTTCTTCACGGTGAACAGAAACTTCCTTTGGGGCATTGACACCAATACGAACTTGATTGCCTTTTACTCCCAGTACCGTAACTGTTACCTCATCGCCTATCATGAGTGTTTCACCAACTCGACGAGTCAGAATAAGCATTCTTTGCTCCTTGAAATATTAAAAGAGTCGGGTCTCTAGGTTTCCCCCGCTATTGTCCATCACACACCGTGAAAACGTAAAGCAATGATATACACCTAAAGCATTGATGCCATCAAGGCAATCATTTTTAATTATATACATACAAAATATAACACCACTTACAACACTTTAACAATGTTGCAACAGCGAAAGTTACCTCACGGTGTATGAGGTAACTTCCCCAGTAGCTAGAGCCGTGAAGACACCCAATCTTCTACACTTGCCATAGCTGTTGGTAACGCACTCACATCCGTACCACCAGCCTGAGCCATGTCTGGGCGCCCACCGCCTTTACCACCGACTTGTTGAGCAACATAGGATATCAAATCACCCGCCTTTATTTTAGCAGTCAAATCATTAGTTACACCAACAATTATACTGACTTTATCACCACTTGTTGTTGAAAGCACGATAATCGCTGATTTCAACTGATTTTTGAGATCATCAACCATGGTTCTCAAAAGCTTAGGTTCAGTATTATTTAATTGACTAACAAGTAATTTAACGCCTTTGATATCTTTTGCTTTGCTACTTAGTGAAGCACTTTCTTGCGATGCTTGTTGATCTTTTAATTGCAAAATCTCTTTTTCTAGCTGACGAGATTTTTCCAATGCAGACTTAACTTTTTCAACTAAGCTACTCATATCGCCTTTGAGAAGATGAGCTATCGCATTAAGTTGCTCTGACTGGCTATGAACACTTTCCAATGCGCTCTCACCTGTTGTCGCTTCAATACGACGCACACCTGCCGCTGTACCAGACTCACTGAGGATACGGAACAAACCAATATCACCAGTACGGCTTGCATGCGTACCACCACAAAGTTCGATAGAGAAATCACCGCCCATACTCAGAACACGTACGCGCTCTTCGTATTTCTCACCGAATAGTGCCATCGCACCTTTCGCTTTTGCACTCTCTAAATCCATAAGTTCCGTTTCAATTGGTGTATTCTTACGAATTTGTGCGTTAACGATATCTTCAACTTCGCGCAACTGAGCGGCTGTCATAGCCTCAAAATGTGAGAAGTCAAAGCGCAAGTATTTATCATTAACTAAAGAGCCTTTTTGTGACACATGCTCACCTAGCACTTGACGTAAAGCGGCATGTAACAAGTGAGTCGCTGAGTGATTCAGACGGATTGCATCACGTCTTTCCACATCGATTTTGGCATCAATACGATGATTAATCACCAAAGAGCCTGATTCTACCTTACCAATATGACCAATCGCTTGACCATATTTTTGGGTATCCGTCACGATAAAGCTACCGCTATCATTACGCAACAAACCTGTATCACCGACTTGACCACCTGATTCTGCGTAAAACGCCGTTTTATCAAGGATCACCAAACCTTCTTCACCTGCGTTCAGGGAATCGACTGGCTGGCCATTTTTATAGATGGCAGTTATTGTTGCTAATTGTTCATTATAGGCATAACCAGAAAATTCGCTGTGCTTTTCGACCTTAATCAGTGAATTATAGTCAGTACCAAAGCCACTTGATTCCCTAGCACGACGACGCTGGTCTTCCATTGCGCGCTCAAAGCCTTCTTCGTCAACCTTAATATTACGTTCACGACACACATCAGCGGTTAAATCCATCGGGAAACCGTATGTATCATATAAACGGAATACCGTTTCACCATCTAAGGTATCCCCTTTAAGGGCAGCTAGTTCTTCATCAAGTAGCTGTAGGCCGCGCTCTAAGGTACGAGCGAACTGTTCTTCTTCAGTTTTAAGTACTTTTTCAACAGTAGATTGCTGACGAGCCAGTTCATCCGCTGCGGACCCCATAACGTTAATGAGTGGCGCCACTAGTTTGTAGAAGAAAGTGTCTTTTGCTCCCAGCATATAACCATGACGTACTGCGCGGCGAATAATACGGCGCAATACATAACCACGACCTTCGTTGGATGGAATAACACCATCACTCACGAGGAATGCACAAGAACGGATATGGTCAGCAATGACACGAAGTGATTTATTTGAAAGGTCGTTAGAACCTGTCGCTTTAGCGGCTGCTGCGATCAGCTCTTGGAAAATATCGATATCATAGTTAGAGTTGACATGCTGCAATACTGCCGCAATACGTTCAAGCCCCATCCCTGTATCCACTGACGGCTTAGGTAGTGGTTCCATCGTGCCATCGGATTGACGGTTAAACTGCATGAAAACGATGTTCCAGATTTCGATATAACGGTCACCATCTTCTTCAGGGCTTCCTGGAGGACCACCCCAGATATGCTCACCATGATCATAGAAAATTTCGGTACATGGACCACAAGGACCTGTATCCCCCATCTGCCAGAAGTTATCAGATGCGTATGGCGCCCCTTTGTTATCACCAATACGGATAATACGATCTACAGGAATACCGACTTCTTTGTGCCAAATATCATAGGCCTCATCATCGGTCTCGTAGACGGTCACCCACAATTTTTCTTTTGGTAAGTTGAACCATTCTTTCCCAGTTAATAGCTCCCAAGCAAAGTTGATTGCATCATGTTTGAAGTAATCACCGAAGCTAAAGTTGCCAAGCATTTCAAAGAAAGTATGGTGGCGGGCTGTGTAGCCAACGTTTTCTAAATCGTTATGTTTACCACCTGCTCGCACACATCTTTGTGCTGTTGTCGCTCGGGAATATGCTCTTTTATCCAGACCAAGAAAAACATCTTTGAACTGGTTCATCCCTGCGTTAGTGAACAATAATGTTGGGTCATTGTTTGGCACTAGCGAACTGCTACTGACCACCTGATGACCTTTTGTATGAAAAAAGTCGAGAAACGCTTGACGGATCTCAGCGGTGCTTTTACTCATAATTATCCCGATTTCAAGCTGGAAACTGAATTACGAATTGTTGAGATGGAATGTAACATCACCTCTAATCAACTCTCCGATTAAAAAGTGACTGATAAGATAAAGTCTCTTTGTGTAGAAGTAAAATTTATACTCTTCATACTTCAAGTTGTAGCATGGTTGACTATGTTCACTCGTCCTAGTTACAGACATGATACATGTTCTTAGCGACTTATTTTTTTGTCGCCTCGCTGCGCCTTGAATTTTTTGTAGTATAGATACATCCATTCGTGGCTTTCATTGTAAAGCGTCTGAATATTTTCTGAAAGTATGTTTATACCTTTCAATGGGCTATTTTTCCACAGAAAAACCATTGTTCATCCCATTATAGCTCAAATGAAAAACAAAAAAACGCCACTCATTTTAGAGTGGCGTTTATAATCTTCTTATTTATCAAACTAATAAGTTCGTATTAAAATTCTTCTGGTGTCTCATCTTCATCAGTTTCACTGATATAGTCAGCCGCTGCGCTGCTAAACTCACCAGTATGCGTTAAAAGCATTTCACGCAATTTTTTATCGAGTTCTTCTGCAATTTCCCGATGCTCTTTCAGATACGTTGTCGCGTTTGCTTTACCTTGACCGATTTTATCACCGTTATAGCTATACCAAGCACCGGCTTTTTCAATCAACTTATGTTTAACACCTAAGTCGATCAATTCACCATAGGTGTTAATGCCTTCACCATAAAGGATTTGGAATTCAGCCTGTTTAAATGGCGCTGCAACTTTGTTTTTAACAACTTTAACGCGTGTTTCGCTACCTACAATTTCTTCACCATTTTTGACAGCACCGATACGGCGAATATCTAAACGAACAGAAGCGTAGAATTTCAGAGCGTTACCACCTGTAGTGGTTTCAGGGTTACCAAACATAACGCCAATCTTCATACGGATTTGGTTAATGAAGATTAAAAGTGTATTCGAGTTCTTTAAGTTACCCGCTAATTTACGCATCGCTTGGCTCATCATACGAGCCGCTAAGCCCATGTGTGAGTCACCGATTTCACCTTCAATTTCAGCTTTTGGTGTTAATGCGGCCACGGAGTCAACGATAATGACATCAACAGCGCCTGAACGCGTCAGTGCATCACAAATCTCTAGTGCTTGCTCACCAGTATCAGGTTGAGAACATAGAAGGTTATCGATATCAACACCCAGTTTTTTCGCATAGATTGGATCTAGCGCATGTTCAGCGTCGATAAATGCACAGGTTTTTCCGCTACGTTGTGCTGCTGCAATAACTTGCAACGTGAGTGTTGTTTTACCAGAAGATTCAGGACCATAAATTTCGACAATACGCCCTAATGGCAAACCACCTGCACCTAAAGCCACATCAAGAGATAAAGAGCCTGTTGAAATAGTTTCTACGTCCATTGAGCGGTCTTCACCAAGACGCATGATAGAGCCTTTACCAAATTGCTTTTCAATTTGACCTAACGCTGCAGCTAATGCCTTTTGTTTGTTTTCATCGATAGCCATGTTCACTCCCTTTGGTGCAATGGACTCTCCCACTGCAAATAGAACGATTGAATTCGGTTTGTTGATGATAAGTATACTGTATAATCATACAGTATCAAGAAGATTTTTAACTTAACATTTGTAAAAGTGTTTCAAGTGCATAAGCGGTTGATTGTAAACGAATTGCATTTCTATCACCTTGGAACACACAATGCTTAGTCGTAATATTAACAGTACCTGTAGAGTGTTTTTGAGCAAATCCAAACCAAACAGTACCAACCGGTTTTTCCTCACTACCGCCACCGGGACCTGCGATACCGCTGACGGAAACCGCCACATCAGCGGCGGCTTCTTTAAGTGCACCAAGCGCCATCTCCGAAACGACGTGCTCACTCACTGCGCCATACTTCTGCAATGAGGCTTCTGTCACACCGATCATCTGGTGTTTTGCCTCATTACTGTATGTCACAAACCCTCTATGAAAGTAATCCGAACTACCGGCAATATCCGTCAATACTTTTGCAATCCACCCGCCGGTACATGACTCCGCACAGGTTATCGTTTTACCTTGTTTTTTGAGGAGCTGACCAAGCTGAATGCTTAATGTTTCGAGATAACTTTCATTTTTCATTTGATTGTTTACCTTTACATGCCTATTTTTTGCGTGCGCGATCCCAGATCCACAACCCAGCAATTGCGATAGCAAATACCGAGCCAAAGCCAATACCGACACTAATCACAGACAACCCAGCTTTCATTGCCAGTGAATATAGCCCTAACATAATAAGCATGGCGCTATTTTCACCTAGGTTTTGCACCGCTATCGCGTTACCAGCCCCGACCGTTGCCTTACCTTTTTCTTGCAGTAACGCATTGAGAGGAACTACAAATAGCCCACCAAAAATCCCTAATACAGCCAAGATAGCGTAAGAAGGCATGAGTTTAGTTTGCAGAGCAAGTAATATCACCATAACGCCAATCACAATCCCTGCGGGAATACAGCGTGATACGGTTTTTAATGTAATAAATTTTGCGGCAAGCCCCGCTCCCACGACAATACCGACGGCAACCGCGGCATTTAGGTAGGTTGGCGTTGCATTATCTTGTAAGCCTAATGCGATAGGAACCCATGCCACTAATAAGAAGCGTAAAGTGACACCCGCGCCCCAAAACATACTAGTTCCGACCAATGAAAAGCGGCTTTCTTGGTTTGCCCACAGCGTGCGGCAGGCTGTCCAAAAATCAATGAATAGTTTTTTAAAATGCCAGCCTTTACCAGGGCGAGCGGCAACTAATCGAGGAATATAAAAATTGGCAATTACCGCTAACGCATAAAGCACAGCACAGGTCGCAAGGGCTAATATTAGGCTAACATCAGATAAAATACCGCCAACAACTGAGCCAACTAATATAGCGGCGATTGTTGATGCTTCCATAACGCCGTTTGCTTTTACTAAGTTATCGCCACTGGTTAGTTCACCTAAGATACCGTATTTTGCAGGGGAATATGATGCTGCGCCAATCCCAACAAGCCCATAACAAAGGAATGGGTTAAGACCCAAGCAGATCCCCAGCGCGCCAATAAACTTAAACAAGTTTGAAACTAACATGACACGCCCTTTCGAGAAGCGATCAGCAACTTGCCCTACAAATGGCGCTAAGATGATATAGGTAAATACAAAGACCATCTGTAATACGGGATGGCTCCATTCAGGATAAAACTCCGCTTTTAACTGGGCTAAAATGGCAAATAACAGCGCATTATCAGCAAAAGCGGAAAGAAACTGCGAAGCCAGAACCGCTTTCATCCCTCGGCTCATGAGTGGCGCATTGACATCTTGCATACCTTCAATCCTCTAACGCCATCTGTTTAAGCGTAACGAAATCTGTTTTACCCGTTCCGAGCACTGGTAACTCTTTTACAACACGAATATCCCGCGGCACAGCTAATTCGGTTAAGCCCTTACTTTTTGCGGCAGATGAAAGTGCACTTCTATCCAGCTCTTTATCTGTGGTAAACAGGACCAATGCCTCGCCTTTACTGCTATCCGGTTTCGTAACCACAGCATGATGGGCGTTTGGCGACAAACTGAATACCATCTGTTCAATACTTTCGAGTGAAACCATTTCACCAGCAAGCTTCGCAAATCTTTTGACACGGCCTTTAATCGTGCAGTAATTGAGTTCATCAAGTACGACAATATCACCTGTGTCATACCATCCTTCTTCTTGCTCACCATGCTGGTTTTCTGCCGATGGTTTTTCAAGAACGCCGGGCGCTTCAACACGCAAATACCCTTTCATGATATTTGGCCCTTTGAGCTGCAACTTGCCTCCATTTTCAATCCCGGAAATTGGGATAATACGGGAGTCCATTTGTGGCAATATTTGCCCTACCGTGCCTTCTTTAGAGGCCATCGGAACATTGATAGAGACAATAGGCGCACACTCAGTCACACCATAACCTTCAAGAATACGAATGCCGAATTTATCAAACCAAATCTTCTTGGTGCTATCTGATAATTTTTCAGCACCCGCAACGACATAGCGTAATCGTGCAAAATCATATTGATGAGCAAAACGTGCGTAGTTAGCCAAAAATGTTGATGTGCCAAATAACACAGTGCAATTTTTGTCATACACTAATTCAGGGATAACTCGGTAATGGAGTGGGCTTGGGTATAAAAAGACCCGGCTTCCTGAAAAGAGAGGAATAAACAGCCCAACCGTTAACCCAAAAGCGTGAAAGAGTGGCAACGATGACATAAAACGGTCACGAGGCGTAAAGTCTGCGATGGTTTTAATTTGCTCAACGTTTGCCATAAGGCTAGCGTGGCTGTGCACAACCCCTTTTGGCGTACCTTCTGAACCAGAAGTAAACAGTACTAATGCTTCATCTTCAGCCTTACGAGGAATCACGGCCTTAGCTGGCATTAATAGGTGTTTAACTATCCATAATTTATCTTGCCAAGTTACGGTATCTTTTAAATCTTCAAGGTAAATCCAATTTGCTTCAGTAACTTGCTCTGGAATATGGGTTAAATTGCCTTTTTCAAGAAATTGTCGTGACGTAAAGATAACTTTTGCTTGAGAAGCTTTAAGTGCATTACGAATACCATGGCTACCCGCCGTATAATTCAGCATGGCAGGAACTCGTCCACGCATTAAAGCCCCGAAAATAGCGGCCGCCGTCACTGTTGTATTTGGTAATAATAGGCCAATACGCTCATTTTCATGGGTATAACGTTCGATTATTCGCCCAACGCCTAACGATTTTTTCAACAGCGTTTGGTAGTTATCTTCTTTAAAATTAATATCTTCAATACATGGCGAACGGCGCCCAAAGCGTTTTACGCTCTGAATAAATTCTTCAACCAGTGTGACTTGAGGACGGCAAGCCATACGTGCTGACTTCATAATGCTATATAAATGAATACCGGCTAAACGACGGCGTTCAATCGCTTTTGCCGCTTCAGGCATAGGGATAGTTTCAGCGGGTAAAATATGCAGAGTGATTTGAGGAAACCATTTCAAAGGAATAATACCTTTTAGGCGGCTAAAATAACTCCTTTCAGCGCCTTCAATACGAATAGGTACCACTTTTGCCCCTGATTTTGCCGCAACAAATGCCGCACCGTCATAAATTTTCATCAGCGAGCCGTGAACGCTGATACGCCCTTCAGGGAAAATAACGATTGGACGGCCTTTTTCAACTTCTTTGACTAGTTTGCGGATCCCCAGAGGATTTGCCGGATCAAGAGGAACAATATCAGCATAAGGTTTTAGTAGTTTGATCATTCTCGGTGTTGCAACAGTCGAATAAACTGCAAACACAGGCTTGATAGGTAAAAACAGCGCAATTAATATCCCATCAATGAATGAAACATGGTTAGGTGTAATTAGACATTTGTCTTGATATAACTCTTTTTCGTCTCCCAGTACGCGGATACGAAATAAAAATCTAAGTACTGCCCTGAGCATATTTGCCAGCATAATAAATCCCTATGTTTTGTCTTCTTTTATCATTCCAACAGATAATTATGTCTTGAAAACCAGAATTAAGCTAAGTAGTTTACTCCTAAAGTGCCTTGAAGCACGATGCTTTTAAGCCAAATTTGTTAATTGAGTGATAATTGTCTCGACGGGCAGCTCCGCATCAATCACATAATGTGCGGTTGCTTGGTAAAGAGGCTCCCTTTGTGACATGACCTCTTCAATTTCTTCTAATATTGATTTGCCTGTTAAGCTTGGGCGTTGATCAGCTTGCGGCTCTGCTGCTAGTCTCGCCGCCAAAACCTCTGGTTTCGCGCTCAAATAGATCACCGTGCCATTATCACGCATCACACGTTGGTTTTCTTCAGATAGGATAATGCCGCCCCCCGTCGATACCACGGCATCTGGATCGGCTATCGATTTTAATACTTCACTTTCTAAGTGACGAAAGTATTCCCAGCCATGTTGTTCTACTATCCGCGCAATACTGGTTCCCGCACGTTCAACAATCAATTTATCGGTATCAATGAATTGACATGCTTTATAATCAGCCAATCGCCTACCGATTGTTGTTTTCCCTGAACCTCTCGGACCTATTATGTAAAACATTTTGATTCATCCCATTGTCATGATCATTACGAGGCATACGCTACGCGTTATAGATTTTTTAGTCTCAAAACAACCAATAATCATAAAAACAAAGCCACACGCTAAGTGTGGCCTAATTATTATTATTTAACTTTTAAGCTCGGTTAAGGAAGTCTCCATAACCAATCCATTTGTATGTCGTCAAGGCATCTAATCCCATTGGACCACGAGAATGCAGTTTTTGTGTACTCACAGCAACTTCAGCGCCTAGTCCAAATTGACCTCCGTCGGTAAACCGAGTACTTGCATTGACATACACTGCCGCAGAATCTACACGTAGGACAAAGTAGTCAGCTTGGCGGATAGATTCCGTTAAAATAGCATCGGAGTGTGCGGTGCCATAGGTTCGAATATGGTCGATTGCCGCATCAATCCCCGAGACAATTTCAACATTCAGATCGAGTGATAACCACTCATCCACTAAGTTTTCAGGCGTGACATCGACCACTTTTGCAGGCCCTTTTTGCAAGTACGGCATAGCTTGCTTGCTGGCATGTAAAGTGACCTGCTGTTCAGCCATTTTTTGGCTTAGTAGAGGTAAAAACGCCGCCGCAATTTTTTCATGAACCAATACGGTTTCAAGTGAATTACAAGCGCTTGGACGTTGGACTTTTGCATTAATCAGCACGTTGATTGCTTTATCAAAATCAACTGATTCATCAACAAATGTGTGACAAACACCAATCCCACCGGTGATCACAGGGATCGTCGATTGCTCACGACACAATTTATGTAGCCCTGCTCCACCTCTTGGGATCAGCATATCAACATAACGATCTAATTTGAGTAGCTGCGCCACTAATTCACGATCAGGGTTATTAATCGCTTGAATAGCATTCGCCGATATGCCGCTATTTTTTAATGCTTTTTGGATCACATCTGTGATAGCCAAATTGGTATTATGCGTTTCTTTACCACCACGTAAAATCGCCGCGTTACCTGTTTTTAAGCATAAAGCAGCCACGTCAACGGTCACATTTGGGCGAGCTTCATAGATCACCCCAACAACCCCTAGTGGCACACGGCGACGTTGTAAATTTAAACCGCTATCCAACAGATTGCCATCAATCACTTGCCCGACAGGATCGGCTAATTGGCACACTTTTCTAACATCATCCGCGATATTTTTTAGGCGCTCTGGCGTTAGTAATAAACGATCTTGCAGTGCAGGCGACATCCCATTTGCACGAGCTTGTTCTATGTCTTTTTCGTTAGCGGCAAGAATCGCTGCACTTTCTTGTTCCAGTAGATCAGCAATTTGCTCTAAAGCCGCATTTTTTTGTTTTGTACTTAATTGGGCGAGTTGCCATGAGGCTTCACGAGCCGATTTTCCCATTTGTTCTAACATAATTAACCCACTATCATATCGTCGCGGTGGACAGCTACAGAGCCATGTTCATAGCCCAGTATGCGGCCTATTTCCTGTGAATGATGGCCCGCAATCATTCTTAAAGCGTCACTATTATAATGAGTGACCCCGTGAGCAAGATCTTTACCTGCCATATTCCGTATCCGTACAACGGCACCACGGGAAAAATCACCTTCAATTTTTTTGATGCCTTTCGGCAGTAAGGAGCTTCCTTTTTCCATAATAGCAAGTTGAGCGCCATCATCGATATATATATCGCCAGCCGCTGGAGCACCAAAGATCCAACGCTTGCGGTTTTCCATTGGGTTTTTCTGCCCATAAAACCGCGTGCCTACTGGAATATCTTCAATCACCGCGTTGATCACATCTGGCTTATTACCTGCCGCAATAATGACATCTATTCCTGCTCTTCCTGCAACATCGGCGGCTTGCAACTTAGTTGCCATCCCCCCCGTCCCCAAACCAGTAACACTTCCCCCCGCCATTTCACGCAATTCATCATTGATGCCATACACTTCTGGGATCAGTTTTGCATTCGGGTTACTACGAGGGTCAGAATCAAATAACCCTTCAATATCTGTCAATAATAGCAATTTGTCAGCATCACCAAGGATAGCGGCAAGGGCTGATAAATTATCATTATCCCCCACTTTAATTTCAGCGGTTGCGACAGCATCATTCTCATTAATCACAGGCACAATGCCATTATCAAGCAGAGCCTGCAATGTATCTCGGGCATTCAAAAAGCGCTCTCTGTCTTCCAGATCGGCCCGTGTCAACAGCATCTGCCCAATATGAATACCATAAATAGAGAATAGACGTTCCCATAACTGAATAAGGCGGCTTTGCCCTACCGCTGCAAGAAGCTGCTTCGACGCGATTGTCGCTGGAAGTTCGGGGTAATTAAGGTGTTCACGACCAGCAGCGATAGCGCCAGACGTGACAATAATAATACGATGCCCTTTTTGATATTGTTGCGCACACTGCCTGACTAACTCAACAATATGAGCTTGGTTCAATTGCCGTGAGCCTCCGGTCAATACACTAGTGCCTAATTTAACAACAAGTGTCTGGCTATTTTTCATCATTTTTCTGCCATTAAAATTAATCAATACAAATTAGGTATCATTTTTATCAGTTGGCGCGCGTTATGCCAACAGGCATAACGCTAAATTCAACAAAAGTTGGCTTAAAACAATTTTATGCGCTTAATTCCAATTTAAATTCTGCCATTTTTGCGGAAGGAAACAAAGATAGCTCAAGCTCAGAAAGTTGTTTGGAAAGGGATTGATGGAAGGATATGAGGTTCTGCTCAATGATATCAAGGGTTGCATTATCTTTCAGTGGCTTATCTTGCCAAGTACCATGAACATTGTACAAACCCAAATGGTATGAATACTCAAATCCATCTTCATTTGGCGATAATAGCATCCACCAGCCCCAAAACTCGCGTCTTTCTGGTGCTGAATTGACATTAACGCAAACAGTTAGGCTATCGAAAAAATAGCAACCATCTAAACATTGCTTTTCTCGTAGATAAGGTCCTAAAGCAGAAAACTTCTTTAAATACTTCCCATTAGAGTAATCAGTAGGTAACGCCATGTAAGGATCTCCTTTTTGAGAAGATCCCTTTTTAACAAAAGTTAAAAAATAATCAAGTTATTAAATAAAATTAAACAATTTTACTTTTTAACCAATCTGTTGTTTCACTCAGTGACTTTTGGAAGTTTTCAAAAACAGGTGTCTCTGGCAGGGTTAATATATGGCTATCCATTGATGAACGCCTGATCAAATCGGATTCTGCTTTAGGACTATAAATATCACCTTTCCAATAAACCGACATCATAGGCACACGACAACGACGCCCTAAAAGCCCTTGATTTTTTAATGAATAGCAACTTAATTCATGCCGTAATGCCGCACCATCAACATGATAAATTCCTAAACGACTGGCGAAAACATCCAGCTCCATACGTGGAATATCGCGCTGATATTTTTCTTCATGCAATAAACTGTGTACAACTGGCCCTAAGACAGCGACAGCTTTGATTTTATCAGGGCACATATAGGCAAGCCTTAAAGCGACATTGGCGCCAAAGCGCAACCCAACAAGGCCAAAGCGTGTATGGTCTATCCATGGGATTGTGTTTAGCTGGCGAACCACTTGTTCATGGAGTTCACTGGTTTCTTGGGATAGCTTATATTTAATTGAATAGCCAATTGACGGCATATCTAATGTCAACATGGCAATACCAAGTGGCTCAAGGTAGTCACGGAAAAAACGGCAATAGTCGATTTGTAAACTATCCAGCGTTCCACATACCATGACTGTCGGATAAGGCCCCTGACCCGTTGAAGGGATATGTAAAAAGCCACATACCTCTTTATTACCATCGACCTTAAACGCGATTTTTTTCAGTTTATAACGCGAAAATTGTGCGGCGCTATCATAGGCTTTGCATGCCAAGAGAATCGCTTGATCCGCTAATTCATCGCCTTTTATAAAAGGGTAAGCGGCAATACTGTACAAATTGGCAGCACGCAACCATGCCCGACTGGCTTTTTCTCCTCCTTCAAACTGCAAGGCTTTTTGTTGCCATTGCATGGCTTGATGAGACCACTCAAAGCACCAGTTACCGCGACGATTACCAATGATGGTATCAAGTAAATGTTCATCACTACGTTCGGCTTCTGTTACCGCAATACGGCTCAAAACCTCTTCAATTTCTAAAGCGTCAATACCACGCCAAATCCACAACAAGCGATTGATCATACGATACCAGCCCGCGTGCTGGGCACCACTTAATGCCGAATGGCTATTGACAATAGGGGCGCTATAAGCGGAGTAAGAAACTAATGTTGATGTTTCAGTTTGCTTAACTTTTGGCTTGAACAGTTTTTCGGAGAGATTTTGTTGAGTCATCCTGATAACCTGTCGGTTGAGCTAAAATAAAAAGGGAATGCCATTGCATCCCCCTTATCATAACGTTTCGTGTTTAATTTTATTAGGTAATAATGTTTTAAGCATCATAATAAAGGGCACACCCCATATTAGCGCTATTTTTACCTGTCATTTAGATCTAACTCAAAACCGTTATGGTTTATTTATCTTGCTCACACAAAGGCTTTACAAACACCACGCCCATATCCCATGGCTGTTCAATCCACGTGTTTTGTGGAATATCAACGACATAATCATCCACCAATGGGCGGCCTGCTGGTTTTGCAAAAATTGTCACAAAATGTGCTTTCGGGTACATATCACGAATGGCTTTTGCAGTACCACCAGTGTCAACGAGGTCGTCAATGACAATGAAACCTTCCCCATCACCTTCGGCACGTTTAATGACTTTCAATTCACGCTGGTTGTCATGGTCATAGCTGGAGATGCATACGGTATCAACATGGCGGATACCCAATTCACGTGCAAGAAGTGCACCTGGTACAAGGCCACCACGGCTAACCGCGATAATGCCGGTCCATTGTTCGACTGGTAATAAACGTTGTGCGAGTTTACGGGCATGTATTTGCAACATATCCCACGTTACGACATATTTTTCGCTCATAAAATTCGGGTCCCGACTGCTGAGTAATACTGAAATGTGTCTTGCGGAAAAAAGGTTGCGCGAGATTATAGTGATTTGACACAGCAAAAACCAGCAAAAACGGATAATTGTGATGAATTAATATGATTTACACTGACTATTTATAACAATTAGGTGTATGCTGAGAAAATCAATCGTGTGGCCTGAATATCTGTGCCACACCTTTTAAGCAGAATAAGTAGCTAAAAATAAATAAGACCAAAGTCGCTTAAGGAGATCTAACGTGTCTGAACTAGCCAAATTGTCACCACAGCCATTATGGGATATTTTTGCCAAAATTTGTTCAATTCCCCATCCTTCTCATCATGAAGAAGCGCTAGCAACACACATTATCGAATGGTCAAAACAAAAAGGGTTTCATGTAGAACGTGACCAAGTCGGTAATATCTTGATCCGCAAAGCGGCAACACCTGGCTATGAAAATCGTAAACCTGTTGTGCTGCAAGCACACTTAGATATGGTTCCGCAGAAAAATAATGACACGGTACATGATTTTACCAAAGATCCTATCCGCCCTTACGTTGATGGAGAGTGGGTCACGGCAGAAGGCACAACTTTAGGTGCAGATAACGGTATCGGAATGGCATCTACCCTTGCGGTGCTAGCAGATGATAGCGTTGAACATGGGCCACTTGAAGTACTGTTAACCATGACCGAAGAAACAGGCATGGACGGTGCTTTTGGCTTACAAGCAGGTTGGCTACAAGCGGATATTCTGATCAATACTGACTCAGAAGAAGAAGGCGAAATCTATATGGGTTGCGCGGGTGGTGTTGATTTTACAACAACATTTGACCTCACTCGTGAAGCCGTACCGCAAGGCTACAAAACCTTCACCATGACATTAAAAGGCTTAAAAGGCGGTCACTCTGGTGGTGATGTTCATTTAGGTTTAGGTAATGCTAACAAGCTGTTGGCACGCTTCCTTGCGGGCCACCAAGAAGAGCTTGGTTTAAAACTGTTAGAATTCACTGGGGGAACCGTTCGTAATGCTATCCCTCGTGAAGGGCATGTGATTATCGCTGTTCCAGCGGATAAAGTCGCTGAACTAACAGCCCTAAGAGCACGCTATGAAGACATCTTAAAAAATGAACTGGCCGTTGTTGAGCCAAACTTAGTTCTTTTATTAGAAGAAACTCAAAGCAACTTGAAAGCGCTGACTGAAGAGTGCCAAAAACGCTTTGTGTTCTTCTTAAATGCGGCGCCAAATGGCGTGATCCGCATGAGCGATGTCGCAAAAGGTGTGGTAGAAACCTCACTTAACGAAGGCGTTGTCACGATGACGGAAGAGAAAGCCGAAGTGATTTTCCTCGTTCGCTCATTAATCGACAGCGGTAAAAACTATGTCGTGAATATGCTGACATCGGTGAGCAAGCTCGCACAAGCACAATACCGTGCAGAAGGCAGCTACCCAGGTTGGCAACCCGATGCAGACTCACCCGTTATGCATTTAGTTAGCGAAACTTACCAAAAACTGTTTGGTAAAATTCCTAATGTAATGGTGATCCATGCAGGTCTGGAATGTGGTCTATTCAAGAAGCCTTACCCTGATATGGATATGGTCTCTATTGGGCCAACCATTCGTGGTGCGCACTCACCTGATGAGCGAGTACATATCGCCAGTGTTGGTGAATACTGGAAATTATTAACAGCGGTCTTAAAAGCGATCCCTGTTAAAAACTAATTGTTTCTTCAAATACCCGTCTTAATGAACGGTCTAGCTTTATGGGATCAGCGTCATTAATGGCGGGTGTTTTTTAGAAATCTAGTAATAATTGCCTTTCTATCTGTGGGCTTAATAACGTTACATGCAGGCCCACTAGCCTAACACCTCGATCTTTACGGCGGTGCTCCCACACTTGCTTAGCTAATGATATTAAGTCTTGCTTGTCTAAAATGGGATAAGCATGCTCTTGAGTTGTTTGCTGAAAGTCATTAAATTTCATTTTTATCCCTTGCCGAGCAATACGGCGGTCCGGTTTCACTTTCATAAGCCTGACTTCCAACTCTTCATATAATTGATTAAGTAATGGTAAGCAATCTTCCCAATGTTGAATATCTTCTGCCAGTGTGCGTTCGACACCAACAGATTTACGTAGCCTATCGGGATTGACTGAGCGTTCATCAATTCCATGGCAACGCTCCCACAGGACTTGACCAAATTTCCCCATCACTTTGATTAAGTTAACCACATCATAACTTTGTACATCACCACAAGTTTCTAGCCCCATATCGAGTAATTTTTGTGCGGTTACCTTCCCTACCCCAGGAATTTTCTTTAATGGCAATGACCAAACAAAGTCGGGCAACGCTTGAGGCGTGATCACGTATTGGCCATTCGGTTTATTTAGATCAGACGCTATCTTGGCTAAAAACTTTATTGGGGCTATCCCTGCCGAAGCAGTGAGTTGCAGTTCATCAAAAATTTGCTGGCGAATGGCTTGGGCAATCAATGTCGCTGAGCCGTGGTAATGCTCACACTCACTGACATCCAAATAAGCTTCATCCCAAGAAAGAGGCTCTATTAAATCCGTATACTGGGAAAAGATTTTATGAATATGTAAAGAGGTTTCTTTATAAAGGGCCATCCTACCCGGTACAACTTTCAGATGAGGACACAACCTTAATGCAACCGCCGTTGACATGGCGCTATGTACGCCATAACGCCTCGCTTCATAATTCGCGGTACTGATGACACCACGGCGGTCAGCACTCCCACCGACGGCAATTGGAATATTGCGCAAACTTGGGTCATCACGCATTTCTATCGCTGCATAGAAGCAGTCCATATCGATATGAATTATTTTACGCATAGCAATCTGATCGACAAACAACACTGTTCAAATATACAGTATATTTATAGACTGTGCAATTATTCCTCAAGCAAGCAACATAGATGAAAATAATTATTATTTTTATTACCCAAAAAACCACCTCAAAACGACTCATTAAAGATGTTTATAGAATGGTTAATTAGTAGGAAAATAATGAATAAAAATTATATTTCATGGTTTAAAATCAATAACTCTACACATCTCTTTTTATCAACATTTAATCACCTTTCTCTGGCTGGATTACTTGTTGTTACCTCCTCTGCATTTGCGCAAAGTACATCGGAAGAGGTTAAACAGACAAAACAACAAGATGATGTCGTTCAATTCCCCGCGCTCTCTGTTGTTGGTAATTTAAATTCCAGTGTCGGTGCCGGTAGCTCTGTATTAAAACTGAAGGATATTGAGCGTACTCAAGCTAATAACCTTGCAGAATTAGTTGATCAGCTACCGGGGATCTCCTCATCAGGTTCACCTCGCCCCGGTGGACAAACCCTAAATATTTGGGGCATGGGCGATGTGGAAGATGTCAAAGTGACCCTTGATGATGCCCCTAAAGGGTTTGAAAAATATCGCCAAGGCTCTGTGTTTATCGAGCCTGAGCTGATTAAACGCATTGACGTAGATAAAGGACCACATAATATTATGGATGGTAATGGTGGTTTCGGCGGAACCGTTAAAATTACCACCAAAGATCCCGCAGACTTACTACTTGCCGATCAACATTTTGGCGCTATGTTCAAATATAGCTATCACACTAATGATCGCCAAAATATTTACAGTTCAGCACTATATGGTAAAACATTAAATGGCGTTGCAGATGGTTTGCTGTATGTCAGTAAACGAAAAGGGGATGATTTACGCCGCCCCGATGGCACTCGATTTGGCTTTTCGCAAGCTGACCAACTCTCTTATTTACTGAAAACCAACCTTTATCTCAATGATGAACACACGCTCAGTCTATCGGCAATGCGCTCCGAATCGGATAACTTAGTTCCTTGGGCAGCCAAACGAGATGAGTTAGCAACACCAACGCAAAAAGAGATTGAGCAATATGGTTTTGACGGTGCGATAAAACGCAAATTGGTCCAACGGGATCAACAAGATCAAAACTATAGTGTGAAATGGAATTATATCCCTGAAAATAGTGATTGGATCAACCTAACGACAACTTATGCTTGGTCTAAGAGTCAACAGCATGATACCCGACCAGAAAATGCTTCAAAATACTTAACCTCCAGCTTAGGGAATAAAAGTTGGGTTGACTATACCGATCAGCTATTTGATATCCATAATGAAAGTCTATTTGATACTGGTCGTTTAGAACATCAACTTACTATAGGTGCTCGTTGGCATAAAAATGATCGCGGTATTTTGATGTTTGATGCGGGAAAAGCGAAAAACCCTAAATATAACTATGGTTATTATCAGCCACAATTTATGCCAGCAGGTGTTCAAGAAACCACTAGTGTATATCTCCAAGATGCGATTAGTTGGCACACACTCACTGTCACACCGGGCTTACGTTATGACTATGTGCAGAACAAAGGTAAAGGAAACTTAGCCGCAACCTATATGGAGCAAGACCCGCTAATTGGTCATGACTACCGTTCTGTCACTTATAGTGGTATTTCACCTCACTTAGGCATTCTTTGGAAAACGACACCGAATCTCACTTTATTCGGGGATGTTAGCCGCACATGGCGTGCACCTGTTATTGATGAACAATATGAGGTGCAATTTGCCAATAGTAGTTTAACCGGAAGTAGTCGAAACTTGGGTAAGGAGCGCATGGATGGGGTACGTTTAGGCGCAATACTCGACTTTGATCAAGTCATACAGGCCAATGATCAGCTGCAGATACGAACCACGCTTTTTCGTAACAGAGGAAAGGATGAGATATTCCGCCGCCGTGGTGAATACTGTGAAGCCAAGAAAAATGGTACTGGCGATTGTGGTCGCCCCTTATCCAATTACCGTAACTTACCCGGTTACACCATTGAGGGCTTAGAAATTGAGCTATTTTATGATAGCCCGAATGTATTCGGTAAAATGGCCTACTCCGCCATCAAGGGTGAACGTGACGCTTCCCCTCGAGACCCTTGGTTTGGGCAAAAAACATGGATTGGTGAGATCCCACCAGATACTTTACATGTTATGTTGGGGTATAAACTCCCTCAATGGAATGCCAACTTTGGTCTCACCGGTGACTTTGTTGGTCATCAAGTCCGCTCTCCCGCAGATAGAGATCCTAAAGCCGATTCATGGGGATACCCAAAGTCGAAAGGCTATGCACTCTATGGTGCATTTGCGCAATGGCAGCCTGAATTTATTCCAGATACCAATATTAGAGTGACCGCGACTAACCTCTTTGACCGTGACTACTATCCCTACTTAGGGGAGTCTGTCTCAGGCGTTGGTCGTGATGTTCGCTTAAGTATCACCAAGTACTTCTAAGCAATCGATGGACTCTCATCTCTGAGAGTCCATAATTGACAATAAAATAAAAATGATAATAATAATTATTTTTATTTATGACAACACACACCCCCTCTATAGAAAATAGCGACTTGGCAGAAGAAAGCCAACTTTTGCAACAGCACGCCCCTAGCCTATTTCGCTATATTCTTGCGCGCACACCTGATAGCGATATCGCAAACGAAATTTTACAGGATGTCTTTGTTCATACGATTGAAACATATCGCTGCCAAACTTTGCAATTTCCGAGAGCCTTTATGTACACACTGGCACAACGCAACATCGCTAATTTTTATCGTCGGCAACGCATCGAAGCGGAATATCAACGTTTGCTGGTGGAGCCTGAGCCAGAGTGGAATTTAGAAACTCAGTTAGTAGTCGAAGAGCAATTGCAATTACTGTCTGAGCAACTTGCCAAACTACCTGAAAATATGGAACAAGCTTATTTACTCGCGCAATTTGAAGGGATGACATACCAACAAATTGCAACTCAGTTAAAAGTTAGTCCTAATTCAATCAAGTACTACTTACAAGTAGCAAGAAAAGTATTACAAAAAGAGCTCACTGAAACGTATTTAACTCATTGAGATAACTATTATTATAGGTAATAAATATGACAAAAACAGCAATGCCATCTATTAAAAAAGGGGTGGCTATCAGTTTATTGTTTCTTGCCAGCTACAGTGCAGCCGCTCAATCACCACAAATTGTTGCCCATAGAGCAGGAACGGCAGATGCGCCAGAAAATACGCTTTATGCAATTGAACTGGCTAAAAAAAATAGCGCCGATATTATTTGGCTAACCGTCCAACTCTCTAAAGATAATCAACTTGTTCTATATCGGCCAAGCCAGTTAGAGGCATTAACCGATAAAAAAGGGGTTATTTCCGATTACTCCGCTCAACAACTCACAACGTTCAATGCCGCCCATCAATTTAATAAAAAGGCTCATCTTCAATTACCTTTACAGCAAACCACGATCCCAACACTTGGATCCGTTCTTAAAAAATATCCAGATACTGCGTTTTATATTGATTTAAAATCACCTGACGCCGATCCAGATACTCAAGCAGAAGCGGTGTACTCCCTGCTCGAAAAAAATAATGCTTTTAAAAATACTCGGTTTTATTCAACCAATGATGCATTTGTAAAAGCCCTAACCAAGCGCTCCGATAAAATTAATACCTTTGAAAGCCGTGATGAAACACGCACTATCTTAGCGAATAGCGCGATGAATCATCATTGTTCAATCAGCAGTGATGCACAATCTAAATCGCGTTGGTATGGCTTTGAATTACACCGTAAAGTCGAGGTTGTAGAGAAATATACGTTAGGAGAGGCTCGCTCACCTGCAACGTTGTCATGGGATAAAGAAGCCATTGATTGCTTTAGAAAAAATGGTCAGGCCTACATTGTTCTATTTGGTGTCAATAGTGCGGCAGATTATCAATTAGCTAAAGAAATTGGTGCGGATGCCGTGATGGTTGATTCCCCTAAAACTTTTAAAAGCGAAATCATTAAGTAAATTTTAGCTGGCTTTATCTAATCGGTTTTACGTTAAAGCTATCTGTCTTAATTAGACCGCCAAATAAAAAATAAGCCTTAACTGTGAATGTTCGCAGTTAAGGCTGTCATCATACTAATATCGACTATTTAAATAATGCGGTGTTTTTCAAGTGCCTTTTGGCGAGCCTCTTCCCGTGCCATACGTTTTTTACGGGCATCGCAAGGTTCAGGGCAATCACAGACTTTTTCAACACCAATACTGCTTAACCCACCACAGCTACCTTGAATACTTTTGCGCTTAATAATATACCCTAGTGACATACCGAGAAATGCCAGTAGGAATAGGACGAAAGCTGCAATAAAAACATTTAGCATTCTTACATCCTCCTAATTACTGCTTTTTCTGTAAAAATGGCTCGAATGCCTTAGTATAACGCTCTTCAAAGCCTTTTTCTGTCTTAATGATCATAAACACAGGAATATCGAGCTTTTCAGCTAAGGCAAAACCTTCAACAGGCCCTAATACATTAAGCCCGGTCGATAGCCCATCAGCACTCATGCAAGTTGGTGCCAGTACCGTAATCGAAACGAGGTTATGTTTAATTGGCATCCCTGTTTTTGGGTCGATGGTATGAGAGAAGCGCACACCGTCTTGTTCAAAATAGTTTCGATAATCACCAGAGGTAGCTATAGACATATCACCAGGTTCAATCACTTCCTGAGCCGTTTGGTTTACGCCATCGGTTTGTGGTTTTTCAATCGCAATCCGCCAAGGTGCACCTTTACCATTTTTCCCTTTTGTACGTACTTCACCACCAATATCAACCATATAATTATTGATATTAATTGACTCCAAGTATTCAGCCACAACATCAACGCCATAGCCTTTTGCTATCGAAGAAAGGTCAACGTACAATTCAGGGATAGTTTTAATTAAGTTATTGCCCTGCACAGACAGCTTTTCTATACCAACCCATGCACGACGTTTCTCCAATTCACTATCTGTTGGTGCTTTGGTTACTCGCCCTTCTGGCCCAAAGCCCCATAAATTGACTAACGGCCCTACCGTGACATCTAATGCACCATTAGTTAATTCATTAATGCGTATGGCTTCTTTAACAACTTTCGCTGTTGCTGCTGAAACAGGAAAAGGAACATTAACCTCTTTAAATTGGTTGAAGCGACTTAATTCCGAGTCTGGACGATAAGTTGACATCTGATCATTCACTTCTTCTAAGCGCTTATCTATCTCAGCTTGGATAGATTCACTGCTTGGCGATGAAGATTCAGCAACATATTTAATGGAATAGTAGGTTCCCATTGTCTGACCCTGAAGGTTTGCCTGTTCAGGCCCACCGCAGGCAGCCAACAATAGTGTCGCTGCAAATAGCAGCACTGGGGTAATCACTTTTCTGTTCAGCATAATTTTCTCTGCTTCAATAATAAGCGCCCACACAAGTGGGCGCTATACTCGCCATACTTCAAGTTTCAACATTATTGATGGCATTCATTCACACGAGTCACAAAGCTGTTTAAATTCCTAGTCACTCATTGGCCTGCCGTCTCGCTGTACCTCGAATTATTTAAAGTATATACAAACAACTCTAGGGTACTTAACCACCGAAATCATCCAACAAGATGTTTTCATCTTCTACACCAAGATCTTTAAGCATCTTGATAACCGCAGCGTTCATCACTGGTGGCCCACACATGTAGAATTCACAATCTTCTGGTGCTGGGTGATCTTTCAGGTAGTTTTCATACAATACATTATGAATAAACCCGGTATAACCATCCCAATTATCTTCCGGCAATGCGTCAGAAAGTGCAACATTCCAAGTAAAGTTTTCGTTTTCAGCCGCTAATTGATCAAAGTCTTCTGTATAGAACATTTCGCGCTTAGAACGAGCACCATACCAGAAGCTGATCTTACGTTTCGAATTTAGACGTCTTAACTGATCAAAAATATGTGAACGCATTGGTGCCATCCCCGCACCACCACCAATAAAGATCATCTCTGCATCGGTTTCTTTAGCGAAGAATTCACCAAATGGCCCAGAAATTGTCACTTTATCACCCGGTTTTAGCGACCAAATATAAGATGACATGATGCCCGGTGGAACATCTGGATTACGTGGTGGCGGTGTAGCAATACGCACGTTCAACATGATGATCCCGTGTTCTTCTGGGTAGTTAGCCATTGAATAAGCACGAACTGTGGGTTCTTTTACCTCAGAAACATAGCGGAACAAATTAAATTTATCCCAATCCTCACGGTACTCTTCTGGAACATCAAAATCTTCATATTTCACTACGTGTGGTGGACATTCTATCTGAATGTAACCACCTGCACGGAATGGTACGACTTCACCTTCAGGAATTTTCAGTTTCAGTTCTTTAATGAAAGTTGCTTTGTTATCATTAGAAATAACTTCGCATTCCCATTTTTTCACTCCAAAAATTTCTTCTGGTAACTCAATTTTTAAGTCTTGTTTAACGTTCACCTGACAAGCTAAACGGCAACCATCTTTCGCTTCACGTTTATTAATGTGAGAAAGCTCTGTTGGCAGGATATCCCCACCACCTTCTTTGATTTTCACGCGGCATTGACCACAGGAGCCACCACCACCACAAGCAGATGAAACGAAAATCCCTTGGTTAGATAACATACCTAACAGCTTGTCACCTGCGGGAGCTTCAAAGCTCTTATCAGGGTCGCCGTTAACTTCAACTTTGATGTTCCCTGTATTGACTAACTTGGATTTAGCAAACAGGATCAGACCTGTTAGCACCAAGACAATCAGGGTAAACATCACTACGCCTAGAATAATAATATCCATGAATTCTTCTCGCCTTTATAGCTGCACACCGGAGAAGGACATAAAGCCCAGTGCCATCAAACCGGTGGTGACAAAGGTAATACCTAAGCCTTTCAGACCCGCCGGAACATCTGAATATTTCATCTTTTCACGAATCGATGCTAACAGCACAATTGCTAACATCCAGCCGATACCTGAGCCGAATCCATAAACGATAGATTCGCTAAAGTTGTAATCGCGCTGAGCCATGAAAGAGACGCCACCAAAGATTGCACAGTTAACGGTAATCAACGGCAGGAAGATACCCAATGCGTTATAAAGTGACGGGAAATAACGGTCTAAAATCATTTCCAGAATTTGCACCAGTGCTGCAATAACCCCGATAAAGGTAATAAAGTTAAGGAAAGATAAATCGACCCCCTCAACTAATGCACCATCACGCAGTACTAGGTTGTACACAAGGTTGTTGGCAGGTACAGAAATACCTAACACCACGGTAACAGCAATACCTAAACCGAAAGCTGTCTTAACATTCTTCGATACTGCCAAAAATGTACACATACCGAGGAAGAATGCCAATGCCATGTTTTCAATGAACACGGCTTTTACGAACAGACTAATATAATGTTCCATTGACTTAATCCTTCTCTACCTGAGCTGGTTTCAAGGTACGTAACCCCCAAATCAGCATACCAATGATAAAGAATGCACTAGGCGCTAACAGGAACAAACCATTAGGCATATACCAACCACCATTTTGCAATGATTCCATAACGGTAATACCAAACAATTTGCCAGAGCCGAACAGCTCGCGTAGGAAACCAACGAGGATCAGAATGACACCATAACCAAGGCCATTACCAATACCGTCCATAAAGCTTTCTACCGGTGGCGCTTTCATGGCATAGGCTTCTGCACGACCCATAACAATACAGTTTGTAATGATAAGGCCGACGAACACCGACAGCTGCTTAGATATCTCATAAGCATAGGCACGCAAAATTTGGTCAACAACGATAACCAAAGAAGCAATAATTGCCATCTGAACAATGATCCGCACACTGCTTGGAATGTAGTTGCGAATTAATGAGATAAAAAAGTTAGAGAACGCGGTAACCAAAGTTACTGCGATGGTCATGACGACAGCCGTTTCCAGCTTAGTCGTTACTGCCAGTGCAGAACACACCCCGAGGATCTGTAACGCAATTGGGTTGTTATCAAACAAAGGCCCAAGTAGGACGCGTTTTACTTCTTTAGAATCAGCCATTATTCAGCGCTCCTTCACGAACTTTTTTCAGGAACGGACCAAAACCGTTATCACCTAACCAAAAATCAAACATATGCTGAATGCCGTTTGATGTTAGCGTTGCACCTGAAAGGCCATCGATACCATAAGGACTATCTGTAGAGCCACTACGGACAATTTTTATTGCCGGTACCCCCTGCTCATTGAACAGTTTTTTACCCGGCCATTGCGCCTTCCATTGTGGATTATCGACTTCACCACCAAGACCTGGCGTTTCACCATGCGAATAATATGTGATACCACGAGAAGTCACGCCATCCACATCTACCGCAACGAAGGCATACATCACCGACCATAGTCCTGACCCATAAACAGGCAGAATAATTTGTGAAATTTTGCCTTGTTCATCTTTCACAAGATAGATTTCAGCTGTATTTGCACGACGGCGAATTTTGGCGATATCTTCTTCAGGTGAAAGTGCAATGCTGGTTTCATCGCTACGTAATTCACTATTGAGGTCAAAGCGACTCTTGCTATCAGAAAGCTCATTAGTTTGGAAGTTCAACAGCTTAGGTTCAATACGGTCACTGTAAACTTTTTGAACTTCTTCCGCTGTCATTTTAGGTTGCAATAGACCTGCAACACTCAAAATATTACGTTGCGTATCTAATAAAATTTGTTCTTGCTGCTTAGATTTTAATCCTACAGCAGAACCGGCTACGACGATAGAACAGACTAGACATAGAATAAAAACGACTATGAACGTTCTTCCGACGCTATCTTTATTGGTTGTTTTTTCATTAGCCACGGGCTTTTCTCCGTTTAATATTTGCTTGAACGACCAGATAGTCAAACAGAGGAGCAAACAAGTTGGCGAACAGGATTGCTAGCATCATGCCTTCCGGATATGCCGGGTTTGCAACACGAATAAGCACACACATTACACCGATCAAAATACCGTAGGCCCATTTGCCTTTATCTGTAAACGAGGCCGAAACTGGGTCCGTCGCCATAAAGATCATCCCGAATGCAAAACCACCTAAAACCATGTGCCAGTACCATGGCATTGCAAACAATGGATTCGTCTCTGACCCGATAAAGTTAAACAGGTAAGACATGGCAATCATCCCAAGCATAACGCCAGCAACGATGCGCCATGATGCAATACGGAAGAAGATAATGAAGGCACCACCAATGAAAATCATCAATGTGGAAACTTCACCGATAGAGCCAGGCATATTCCCTAGGAATGCTTGCATCCAAGAGATTGGCTCACCAGATACCGTATTCATTAACGCGCGCTCACCGCCCGCAGCCCATTGAGAAAGTGGGGTTGCACCAGAGAAGCCATCCGCCGCTGTCCAAACAAGATCACCCGAAATTTGTGCAGGGTAAGCGAAGAACAAGAAAGCACGGCCTGCAAGTGCAGGGTTTAAGAAGTTGCGCCCTGTTCCACCAAAAATTTCTTTAGCGATGACCACACCAAATGTAATACCGAGCGCCGCCTGCCATAATGGGATAGTTGGCGGCACAATCAGGGCAAATAGGATGGACGATATAAAGAAACCTTCGTTGATTTCATGACCGCGGATCAGAGAAAACAGAATTTCCCAAAAACCACCGACTGCAAAAACAACCGCATAGATAGGTAGAAAATAGACTGCACCAAGCAGCATTTTACTACCCCAGCCTGCATCAGGTGTTAATGATGCCCCCAAGAATTGAGCTAAGCGATAGTGCCAATCACTCGCTAAAACTTGCTGTAGCTCAGCCCCACTGTATAAGTGGTAAAGTGCAGGAATGGCTTGGTTACCAACGTTATACATCCCCCAAAACATCGCAGGAAATACAGATAACCAAACCAAGATCATCATGCGTTTCAGGTCTATTGTGTCACGAACGTGAGAACGACCTTTAGTCACCGTTCCTGGCGTATAGAAGACTGTCGTAACAGCTTCAAACAATGGATAGAGTTTTTCTAACTTTCCACCAGGCTCAAAATGATGCTCATGCTTTTCAAATAAATTTTTCAAACCCATGGAATTACCCTTCTAGCTCAATCTTGGTCAGTACATCACGAAGTACAGGGCCATATTCATATTTAGCCGGGCATACATAAGTACACAGTCCCAGATCTTCTTCATCCAACTCTAGACACCCCAATTCCTGAGATGAATCCGTATCTCCAGAAAGGAGGTCTCGTAGCAGGTGAGTTATCATAATATCGAGAGGCATTACACGTTCATAATTACCAATTGGCACCATTGAGCGCTCACCACCATTCATGGTTGTGGTGAAGTTGAAGCGTTTGCCTTTCAAGAAATGGCCAACCGTTGTACGTGTAATGGTGAATTTATTAAAGCCCGGCCAAATCCAGCCGAAAAGCTCTCTTTCACGCCCTTCACGTAATACTGAAACCTGATTATGAAAACGCCCTAAATAGTGATGTGTATCATCACAAGGTACGCCCCACAGTACAGAGCCAGAAATAATGCGGTTATCTCCCTCTTTGAGCTGACCTTTTGTTAACTCATAGAGATCCGCACCAAGACGAGTTTTAACTAAACGTGGTTTCTCAACTTGAGGCCCCGCAAGGGCAATCACGCGATCAGTATATAGATAGCCTGTTGTGAATAACTTACCAATCGCAATGACATCTTGATAATTAAGGTGCCATACTTTTTTATTGAGGCTCACAGGCTCAAGAAAATGAATATGAGTACCGACTAAGCCTGCGGGATGAGGGCCTGCAAATTCGCTATAGCTCACTTGAGGGTGATTATCAGATTTCGCTAAATCCCCCGCGCCATGGCAAACATGCACTTTACCTTCGGTTAAATGGCTAATAATGGTTAAACCATCATTAAAAGCTTGTTGTTGTGAACGAATAATCACAAGTGGGTCAGCAGCAAGTGGGTTGGTATCCATCGCCGTTACAAAAATCGCGGCGGGTGAGGAACCCAGTGCCGGTGAGCGGCTAAATGGACGCGTTCGCAATGCTGTCCATAAACCTGATTTAACCAAGTTTTCTTCGACTTGTTCACGAGTCAATCCTGCAAGCTCTTCACGCTTATAAGCAGCAAAGGCCTCTTGCTCGTCACCATCAATTTCGATAACAACGGATTGGAGTACACGACGCTCACCACGATGAATAGCAATAATTTTACCGCAGGCTGGGCTAGTGAATAAGACACCAGGGTTCTTTTTATCTTCAAAAAGAACCTGCCCTTTTTTAACGTGCTCACCTTCTTTAACCAGCATAGAAGGACGCATTCCGACATATTCTTCACCTAGCAATGCTACGTGTTGAATTTTCGGGCCGTCTTCTATTACTTGGGCTGGCTCACCTGCAATAGGAAGGTTGAGTCCTTTTTTAATTTTAATCATAAGATCTGCACAAGTTTCTAAGTTAACCCTAAGCTAATGATCCTGACATAGACCATAGCGACTCAGTAAATAAAAACAGCTCAAGTTACTCACATAACTCAAGCAAATAATTCTCTCGATATCGTGAAGCTATTCTCTTTCTGCCGCTCGTAATTTTATCAGTTCCCCCGACTTCTGTCCGGATATTCAAGTGACTTAGCTCAAGCAAATTACAATAAATTTTCAACTTTCTTTATAATTATTCGTAAAAAACGAGCATTTACATCATATTTATCGAACGCTGTGCGATTTTCACACAATATCTATTCCGTACGAAACTATTAATAGGCTATATCAAATTACTTTTAGCTCATTTAAAATAGCGCCATAATGTCTTTTTTTTAGGCAAAAATACTCATTTAAATTTGGTTTAAGTATGAATAAAAATATCCTTATTAGCTTTATTTTCAACCTGTTTTTTCTGCAAATTACGGTTGCTGAAGCGAATAACCATTCATTTTTGCTTAATAGTAAAACAACTAACCAGCAAAATTCCGCGATCTTTATTCAGATATTTAAGCAAGAAGGCGTCTTGGAGCTATATCAAAAAGCGCCGAACGGAAAATATAACTTATCTAAAACTTATCCAATTTGTAAGTTTTCGGGCGGGCTAGGCCCTAAAAAGCGCGAAGGTGATCTAAAAAGCCCTGAAGGCTTTTATCAAATAACCGCCTCCCAACTAAATCCAAACAGTCGGTATTACCGATCTATTAATTTAGGTTTTCCTAATGAATATGACCGAGCACAGGGCTATGAAGGTAACTACTTGATGATACATGGCGACTGTGTTTCTGTTGGTTGCTATGCGATGACAGATAAATACATGAGTGAAATCTACCAAACTGTTGAAAGTGCTTTTAAAAGTGGACAAAGCACGATTGATGTCAGTATTTACCCGTTTCGAATGACAAAAGAAAATATGTTGATCCACAGAAACTCCAGCCATTACGCTTTCTGGCAGCAACTAAAACCGGCTTATGATTACTTTCAGGATGTAGGCAAGCCCGCACAAATCTCTGTAACATCAGGAAAGTATGCTGTGAATAGCTTGCCAGAAAGGTCGGATACTTTATTGAGACTTCGATCACAATATACGTTGGCCGAGGTGAAATAGCACGAAACTACCCGGTTCAATTTTGTGCCAATTTTCATTACCTGTTAGCGGCTGCGTGGCAATCACTGAAACAATATCGGTTGGTGTTGTGCAACTTTGAAAATCGATTTCAATATCCTGATCGAGTAATTTCGCCTTACCGAATGGAGCTTTACGAGTGATCCAATAAAGATTGGTTGAACAAAATGCCATTACGTAACGCCCATCTGATAGCAGCATATTAAATACGCCTTTACGACGTAACTGCTCAGCCAGCACCGCAATAAAACGGAAAACAGCGGGCCAATTCGAGGGGGTTTTCGGATATTTCGCTGCAAGTTGGCTCAAAATCCAGCAAAATGCTTTTTCGCTGTCTGTTTCACCTATCGGTCGATAATGCCCTGTATTTAGTGAGCGATACCCTTTTAATTGCCCGTTATGTGCATAGGTCCAATTACGTCCCCACAATTCACGCGTAAAAGGATGCGTGTTTGCTAGTGTGACATCACCTCGATTCGCTTGGCGAATATGTGCTATCACCGTTTCCGATTTGATTGGATACTCCTGCACAAAGCGTGCCACTGGGGATAAAAAGCTAGGTTGAGGATCTTTAAAAGTGCGACACCCCAGCCCTTCATAAAACGTGATCCCCCAACCATCTTTATGTGGGCCAGTTTGCCCCCCACGGGATATCAGTCCACTTAGGCTGAAGTTAATATCTGTTGGCACATTTGCACTCATGCCAAGTAATTCGCACATTACAAGACCCTCTATAGTTTAAGAAACTACTTTACCATTTCTTTTTCAATCAGCTGGATCAGGATATGAATCACTTTAATATGGATTTCCTGAATACGATCCGCATAACCAAAATGAGGTACACGAATTTCAATATCTGCGCTACCCGCCATTTTGCCGCCGTCTTTCCCAGTCAGCGTAATCACTTTCATGCCCTTTTCACGCGCAGCACTAATAGCTTTGATAATGTTGCCTGAGTTGCCAGAAGTCGAAATGCCCAGAAGAACATCCCCTTCTTTACCTACAGCCTCAATAAAGCGAGAAAACACATATTCATAGCCAAAGTCATTACTGACACAAGATAAGTGGCTAACATCAGAAATGGCAATAGCAGGATAGCCTGGGCGATTTTCACGGTAACGCCCTGTCAGTTCTTCAGCAAAGTGCATGGCATCACAGTGGGAGCCACCATTACCACACGAAAGCACTTTTCCTCCGGCTTTAAAGGAATCTGCCAGTAACACCGCCGCTTGCTCAATAGCCTGAATATTTGCATCATCACTAAGGAATTTTGCCAACGTATCGGCCGCTTCTGATAATTCACCACGGATCAGGTCTTGATACATGAGATTTCCCCTTAAATTTAACGAGTTTTGTGCCATGATAAACGGCATCAAGATAGGTAATTAATCTTTACTACTCAGATTGTTACACAGGGTACATTTTCTTTCTACATCTGATTACGCTTGATTTATGCATTTAGGGCTAATCAATGCGTTTTGCCTCTTTTTCTCCCTTTGCGCCTACTTCATCTATCTCACAAATTTTTTTATGAAACAATCACCAAACATTATTTGGTGATTTTGTGAGCCAAGTTGTAATTAAGATGTAAATGTCTTGCTAATTGTTTATTACTGGATATAGATTAAGAGAAACAACAGGTCAGACCTCTTACAAGTAGACAGGAGTTTCCCTATGACCCTACTCAGCATAATTCTATTTCTCGCATTAATCGGTATTCTCTGTTACCACAAGACTTCGTTAACATTGAGTACCGTTCTGTTACTTGCCTATACCGCCGTTATGGGGGTACTTGATGTATGGAGTTACTGGATGTTACTGCCAGTGGCTCTTGTGTTATTCCCTTTTGTTTTCACTCCCGTGCGTCAATCACTGGTTTCAGTGCGTGCACTGAAAATGTTCCAAAAAGTCATGCCTCCCATGTCTCGTACAGAGAAAGAAGCCATTGATGCAGGAACAACATGGTGGGAAGGTGATCTTTTCCGTGGCGCACCGGATTGGAATAAATTACATAATTACCCAAAACCACAGCTGACGGCTGAAGAACAAGCCTTCATTGATGGCCCTGTAGAAACGGTTTGTGGCATGGTGAATGATTTTGCAGTAAGCCATGAATTGTCCGATCTCCCCCCAGAAGTTTGGCAATATTTACGTGAGCACCGCTTCTTCGCCATGATCATCAAAAAAGAGTATGGTGGCCTTGAGTTCTCTGCCTATGCGCAATCCCAAGTTTTACAAAAATTGGCGGGTGTCTCCGGTATCTTAGCTATCACCGTTGGTGTTCCTAACTCATTGGGGCCAGGTGAGTTGCTGCAACATTATGGTACTGATGAACAGAAAAAACGTTACCTCCCTGGCTTAGCAACAGGTGAAGAGATTCCTTGTTTTGCACTCACTAGCCCAGAAGCTGGCTCTGACGCCGGTGCTATCCCTGATACTGGCGTTGTCTGTATGGGTGAATGGCAAGGAGAGCAAGTGTTAGGTATGCGTTTAAACTGGAACAAACGCTATATCACTCTTGCCCCCATCGCGACAGTTCTTGGGTTGGCTTTCAAATTATCAGATCCTGATCGTTTATTGGGTGGTGAAACACAGTTAGGGATCACCTGTGCGTTAATCCCCACTAATACCCCAGGCGTCGAAATAGGCCATCGTCACTTCCCACTGAATATTCCATTTATGAATGGACCAACGCGCGGAAAAGACATCTTTGTTCCTATCGACTACATTATCGGTGGCCCTAAAATGGCAGGCCAAGGCTGGCGTATGCTTGTGGAGTGTTTATCTGTAGGTCGTGGAATTACTCTGCCATCTAACTCGACAGGTAGCTTAAAGAGCATTGCAATGGCGACAGGAGCCTACGCTTATATCCGTCGCCAATTTAAATTGCCTATTGGTAAGATGGAAGGGATTGAAGAGCCGCTCGCTCGTATCGCAGGTAATGCCTATTTGATGGATGCTGCTGCTACATTGATTACCTCTGGTATCATGTTAGGTGAAAAACCTGCCGTGCTATCTGCTATCGTTAAATACCACTGTACTCACCGTGGGCAACATTCAGTCATCGATGCCATGGATATTACGGGTGGTAAAGGCATTTGTCTTGGCCCATCTAACTTTGTTGGTCGAGCTTACCAAGGTGCGCCAATCGCCATTACCGTTGAAGGTGCCAACATCTTAACCCGTAGCATGATCATCTTTGGCCAAGGGGCTATTCGTTGCCATCCTTATGTGCTGGAAGAGATGGCGGCAGCACAAGACAATAATCTGCACAAATTTGATAAAGCGGTATTTGGTCATATTGGACATGTTATTAGCAACCAAGTCCGTAGTTTCTGGTTGGGATTAACCAATGGTCGAGGAAGTAGCGCACCAACAAAAGATGAAACACGTCGTTACTATCAAATGTTAAATCGCCAAAGTGCTAACCTTGCCTTACTTGCCGATATCTCCATGGCTGTTTTAGGTGGTAGCTTAAAACGTCGTGAGCGTATCTCTGCACGCTTAGGCGATATTCTCAGCCACTTATATTTAGCAACCGCAACACTTAAGCGTTATGAAGATGAAGGTCGTCAAAAAGCGGATTTACCACTGGTAAAATGGGCTGTAGAAGATTGTCTGTATCAATCTGAGAAGGCGATGGATGATTTATTGAAAAACTTCCCAAATAGAATGGTTGCAGGTTTAATGCGCATTACCTTGTTCCCGACTGGTCGTGCTATGTCTGCCCCTTCTGATCGCCTAGACCACAAGCTAGCACAACTGTTAATGGAGCCATCTGAAACTCGTGACAGGATCGGTCGTGGGCAATATCTGACACCAACAGAGCATAACCCGCATGGTTTAGTGAATCAGGCGCTGTATGACATCATTGCTGCAGAGCCAATTTTTGAGCGCATCTGCCGTCTGAAAGAGCGCAAGTTTAGCTTCACTCGCTTAGATAAATTGGCAGAGCAGATGTTGCCTGAAAATATTATCACACAAGAAGAAGCTGATATTTTACGTAAAGCAGAGGCAAGCCGTCTACGCACCATCAATGTTGATGAATTTGAGTTTGATGCTCTAGGCGTACACAGTGAAAAAAACCCTCGCGAGGAAAATGAAAAGCAAGCTAAGAAAAAGCAAGCCGCTTAATTAGCTGCCTACATTGTCAGCGCCATAAAGCCCCAAACATATTGGGGCTTTATTTTTTGCATGGAAACTGGCTCATAAAAGGAAACTGAATATTTATTAAAAAGTCATAAGGTAGAGGATGGTGTGTCTTTTTATACAATAATCATTTTGTTAGTGGAGCAATCACGCTCGCTATCCATTCCTGCTATAAGGCCGTTTGTATGGGCATTTCACTGTTCGACACCACTCCCCTTCAAACGGCAGATGCTATGTGACTATTGCCTTTAGGTCGAAATACTAAGAAGTTTGGTTAACAGATAATTACAGCGGCGTTTTTATTTAGCGCTAAAATACAAAACTCCCGATAAATATTACCGAGAGTTTTATCATCAAAAGGCGGTCAGCCTATATTAAGGCTGGAAATTGATTACTAAAACGGCTTATTTTTTAACCGCAGTAACTTCAATTTCAACCAACCATTCAGGGTGAACCAGAGCCTTCACTTCCATTGCTGATCTAGCTGGTGTCAGAGGCTGAGCTTTAGTACCGAAGAATTGAGTATAACCTTTCATAAAGCCGTCAAAGTCCATTTTTCCTGTTTCTGGTGTTGCAACAAGGAAAACTTGCATTTTAACAACGTCACCTAATCCTAGGCCTTGTTTTTCCAATGCAGACTTAATTGAGTTAAGTACATTGACGGTTTGTTCTTCTGTGTTTTTACCGAATGAACCATCAGCTTGTTTTGATGGAACAACACCGCTGAAATAATAGGTTTTCATATTCGCAGGTACTTCAACTACGCTCGAGATTGGGAAGTCAGGTACTGCGGTACGAACGATTGAAGAATTATCAGCCATCGCTACGCTGCTGGCTAATAGTGCTGAAATTAGTAATGCTTTTTTCATATTCAGTTCCCTATTTTATGATATTGCTTTTTATAAAATCTAGAAATGACCTCTAGTGAAGATGCCATTACACCTTCTCATCAGTCATTCATATAAGAAGCCACTTTGCCCATAATAAAAATGGTCATCAAAGCAGCATAACATTTATGTGTTTATCTCTTACTATTTCAGTTCAAAAGATATCCACTAAGTGCTTAAGAGATATTATCCCTTACTGCAATATTTATGTTGTCAAATTTACCTTTAATTTGGCGATATATTTACCAGACATAAACTATGGTTTTTTTAGCCTATATTCAGACGCTACCGGAGTAAATTCAGGCCATTAACCTATTTTAGTACCACATCCTTTCCATGACTTAACAATGTCATGAAGGTGATGAATAAGCTAAATACGAAATGAGTCAGTTTGTCAGAGACTCTCCCGCTAAAATTACACCAACGTATTTGCTGCGCCACAGATTAATGCTCGTCCTCAAAGATATCGTCTAGTTTAAGGGTATTTAACAAAACGCTTTTTTCTTCATTGTTGAATTCATTATCTATGATAATTAATATCAGCAACTTTAGACAGCCATTCACTTATCTAATCATTAAATCAGCAAAAAACTCTCTAAAACACTGAAGGTTACCATTCGTCCATTCAGTAAATGAATGGTGAGCATTAAAGTGCATCTGAACGAATGGATCAAGGGTAATATTCAATTCTTTACAATAATGACGGCTAATTTTATGGCAATCTAGAATTCACTAAGTGAAGTCATCTACACTATCCAGAATTTATAATATTTTAAAATAACAACTTATTTTTTCAACCCATAAACCGCAGTCTGAATGTAAAAGTAATAACTTTAATCCGCCTACCTGAAAGCGCCCTAATAATAGAAACTCAAAAGATAGATACCAATATCCCTACAGGTTAATTGGACATACGTCTACTTTGGATAAAAAACAATCTATTGGTTTACTCTAAAATAGGGAAACCTACTGCTCTCGATAAAAATAGTTAAGCTCACGATACAAAAGTAATATTTATCATTATTCAATAGACTGGCCGTTTTTTATTTATAGGTGGCCTTATTTCAATATAAACAAATAATTTTAGTTATAAGTTCAAGCAATAATAAATTAACCTTAGTTATTACAATGAATATATGTTTATTTTTTCAACATATAAACTTATTTTTTATCGCTTAATTTCTGAGATAGGATGAGTTAAAAACCGAAAGAAAATAGGTCAGGAATAGTATTTTAATAAACGAATTTTAATATTAGTTGGTCACGATACTGCTTTAAAAAGCAGTATCGTCAAAAAAGATTAAAGCTCTAATGCCAATAATTCTTCAATCGTTTGGCGACGGCGGATAAGTTTTGGCGTACCCTCAATTAATAACACTTCAGGTAACAGAGGGCGGCTATTGTAGTTTGATGACATCGACGCCCCATAAGCACCAGTATCATGGAAGACCAAATAATCCCCTACTTGCACATCAGGCAGTAAACGGGTCTCGACCATTCCTCCTTCTTGCTGGGTAAACACATCCCCCGATTCACACAAAGGCCCCGCAACAATAGTCTCTTTTAAAGGTACATTTTCTAATGAGCGCCCCTCAGCAGGTAATACAGAGATATGGTGATAACTCCCATACATTGCAGGACGCATCAGATCATTAAATCCACTATCGACCAACACATAGTGGCGGCTTCCCATCGTTTTAACCGCTCTCACTTCCGCGAGCAATACCCCCGATTCAGCAACCAAATAGCGACCCGGTTCAATTTCCAGTTCAATAGAATGACCTAAATGACGCTCAATTCGTTGGCGAGCAGTGTTCCAAAGGCTGTAATAGTGCTGAATATCGATAACTTCATCTTGTTCTCGATAAGGTGTCGATAACCCACCACCGGCTGAAATCGCCTGAATATCCGCATTTGACGAGATCACTTGTTCAACCATTGCATCACAGACATTTGCTAAGTGTTGATAATCGACCCCAGAGCCAATATGCATATGTAGCCCAACCAATGACAGATTATAACGGCGAATTTGTTCCAGTGCTTTTGGTAGGTCTTGATACCAAATACCGTGTTTACTGTTTTCACCACCTGTATTGGTTTTTTGTGAATGGCCATGACCAAAACCAGGGTTAATACGCAACCAAACAGGATGACCCGATTTTTGCTCACCAATCTGGCTTAACATATCAATAGATCCAGCATTCACCGGAATATCTAACTCAGTCACCCGTGCCAAAGTAGCTCTATCCAGTACATCAGCAGTAAAAACAATTTCTGAGTTTTCACGACCAGCCTGGAAACCAGCCACAAGCGCACGCTCTATTTCACCTAGCGAAACAGAATCAACCTTGACTCCCTGCTCACGCATTAAGCGCAAAATATGAATATTTGAGCAAGCTTTTTGAGCAAAACGCACGGTATCAAAGGGTTTGAGCTGATTTATTCGCTCAATAATCACTGAGCTGTCGTACACCCAAACAGGGGTACCAAACTGTTCAGGTAACGTCGATAAGTATTCGGGCGTTAAATATTGGCTAGTAGTGGTGGCAAATGAGGTCATGTTTTTCTCGCAAGTAAATTTTTTCTTATATTGTCCTATTATTCAGAGAAAGTTCGGGAAAAAAAATATCCATTTTGCTAAAATCTATTCATTTTTGATATAGAAAGAAAAACATCATGCAAACTCTCTCTTGGCGACATATTGAAATCTTTCGGGCGGTAATGACGACGCCGAATCTAACAGAAGCAGCGTTACTGCTAAATACCTCACAGCCGACCATTAGTCGAGAGCTTGCTCGCCTTGAACATCTGCTACAGTTCAAATTATTTGATCGCGTTAAAGGCCGATTGCGCCCGACAGCACAGGGATTGCGCTTTTTTGAGGAGGTTGAGCGCTCTTATTATGGTTTAGAGCGGATAAAAAACTCAGTACAAACCATCCGCCGTTTTGATAATGCACAGATCTCCATCATATGCTTACCCGCCTTCGCCCAATCATTACTACCACAAGTGTGCCAAACATTTATGGCTGATTATCCTGACGTCAATCTGACAGTGATCCCTCAAGAATCACCAATCCTCGAAGAGTGGCTATCGGCTCAACGTTATGATTTTGGTCTAACCGAACACTTACAAACGCCACCAGGCACAGAACAACTCACATTAGGCTCGCTGAATGAGGTTTGTGTCTTACCGGCGGGTCATCCCCTTGAGCATAAACCCGTTTTAACACCGATTGATTTTCAGCAACAAAACTTCATTAGCCTGTCACTAACAGACAGCTATCGGCAGATTATCGATACCATTTTTGCCCAACATCAAATTGAGCGAAAAATGGTGATGGAGACGCATTCAGCATCGTCTATCTGCGCAATGGCGTTAAAAGGCATCGGTATTTCAATCGTCAACCCTATCACCGCTTTGGATTTCCACCAGCAATCAGCAGGTAAGCTGATCATTCGCCCATTGAGTTTTTCGATTCCTTTTACGGTGAGTTTAATTAAGCCGATTCACCGGCCATCATCACAACTATTAGATATTTTTACCCAATACTTACGGGTTTCATTTGCCAAAACTGAGCAGGATTTAAGTAGCGCGTTGCTGCATCAGTGACTGCCAATATTCTGAAGTTGTAAACCAGTTACCTAAAAAATCCAGTACAGCTCTTAATGTTGTCGGCATATTTTGGCGACTGGCATACACTGCATAAATTCCTAATGGCTGCGGCACATAGTCGGGTAATAGCTGGAGCAGCTCCCCTGATTCTAAGTATTTTTTGACCGATAAATAAGGCTGCATAGCAATACCTGCACCATTTAATGCCGCTTGAGCCAAAAATACAGATTCATCGGCACTGAGTCGCCCTCCTACTAATACGGAAAAAAGCTCCCCATCTTTTTCAAAACGCCATAAACTGCGCCCAAAAAAATTGTAGGTCAAACATTCCAGTGGCGCTAAATCCTCCGGCTTAGTCGGTATTTTTTTATCTTTGAAAAAAGATGGCGCTGCACAAATCACAGAGTGGCACGTTGAAAGCGGCTTGGCTATCAAACTCGGCTCTAATTGATTCGTAATACGGATAGCCAAATCAATCCTATCTTCAATCAGATTCACCGCCTTATTTGTAATACTTAAATCAATCGCCATATTCGGGTAGTGTTGTAAAAACTCGGTTATTGCGACAGAAAGCGCTTGGCTGGCAATCGACTGAGCACAACTAATACGCACTAGCCCCGTCAATTGAGTCGCATCATGTTGCTGTTGTACAGGCAGAGTTAAAGAGAGTGCATTTAACTTTAGCGCTTGTTGATAAACCCCTTCTCCTGCCGATGTCAAACTCAGCCGCCTTGTCGTACGGTTTAATAAACGTACCCCAGCCCACTGTTCCATTTCAGCAAGATATCGGGTCACCATCGCTCGTGACATATCGAGTTTATCTGCGGCAGCACTCATACTGCCATGCTCAACAATACTAATAAAAACCTGTACCGCCGTTAATCTATCCATCTATTTGACCGATTTGTGCAACAAACATTTGCTAATTATGGCGTTTTTCTCATCATTATTGCAATTTAATATACACCCAACTTAACGAGGTTTTTAAAATATGGCTAACAATTAGGAGTTAATGATGAAACAACATGCTATCGCCGCCGCCACTTTACTTGCAATGAGCGCTACATTTGCCCATGCAGCAGAGCTTAAATTAGATATCTATAACCCAGGAAATAACAGTGTATTTCCCGTTTCCTCTGAAATTATCAGCGGTGATAAAGAAGTTGTACTGATCGATGCACAGTTTCAAAAAAATGATGCGCAGGCCTTAGTGAAAAAGATAAAAGCGCTCAATAAAACCCTAACAACCATTTATATCAGCCATTCTGATCCCGATTATTATTTTGGATTAGATACGATCACGAAAGCATTTCCTAAAGCTAAGGTGATAGCGACGAAAGAAACCGTTGAAGCTATCAAAGCATCGAAAGATGGCAAGTTGGCATATTGGGGTGAAGTGCTTAAAAACGAAGCGCCAACAACACTTATCGTACCCGATGTGATACAAGGCAATAGTTTTACTGTCGATGGTGAAACTCTCTTTATTAAAGGAAGTGATGGTCCAGCTCCAGAGCGTACTTATGTTTGGGTTCCATCATTGAAAGCTGTCGTTGGGGGAGTCGTTGTCTCTGATAATATCCATGTTTGGATTGCAGATACTCAAACTCAATCATCGCGACAACACTGGCAACAAACTTTAGAAAGCATTCAAGCTTTACAACCTAAAACCGTTGTACCAGGGCACTTTACTGGCAAATCAAAAATGGATCTTAGCTCTGTTACCTTTACTCAAAATTACTTGAATACCTTTGAGGCCATGGCTGAACAAAGTAAAGATGCCAAAGAGCTTACGAGCAAAATGGAGAAGGCTTACCCTCATCTTGATGATAAATCGAGCTTAGAGCTAAGTGCCAAAGTCATTAAAGGCGAAATGCAGTGGCCACAATAAAATAATCTCAATTAGCCTATCCCTATAATGGATAGGCTAATTGAATCACTGAATAGTTAAGGAGCTATCATGAATAAAATCACCTTACATTACATTTATGACCCTTTATGTGGCTGGTGTTACGGTGCTTCACCATTGATTGAAATTGCCAATTCTCACCCTGACATTGTGTTAGAATTACATGGCGGAGGCATGCTGGCAGGCGCATCACGCCTTCATATGGATAATCAATTCCGTGAGCACATCAAACAATCCGATAAACGCATTGCCGCCATGACAGGGCAAATTTTTGGTAATGACTATTTAAAAATGCTGGATGAGCCAAATCTTGTTCTTGATTCAGCACCACCTTTACAAGCCATTCTTGCTTCTGAAAAGCAACAAAAAGCATTAGCGATGTTAAAAGCAGTTCAGCATGCTCATTACGTCTCTGGTCGTCATATCAGCAACCCAAATGTCTTATTAGCGATCGCACAAGAAATCGGGTTAGATAGCGAGCAATACCAGTTTGATTATGCCGAACAAGGAGGGAATAACCTTGAACACCATATTCACTATAGCCGCCAGCTACTGACTCAACCCGAATCTTCCGGCTTCCCGACCTTACTCATAAAACAGCAGCATAAGTGGCTGCGCGTACCGTTACAAAACTATTTAGGTGATCCTCAAAAATGGCAACAATTTTTGGATTCACTAGTAGCAGCCAATCAATGATGCGCTACGACATCGCGCCATTGAACATCACTAAACACACCAATGGCGCAAATAACCAATAAGTTGCACTCAAAATGATAGCTGGGCCAAAGGGGATACGGGCGATAGCTTTGTGCCGATGACGTAAATAAATGGCCCAATAGTGAAGCCCGCCAATGCCCGCCGCTAACGCAAAAAACTGAGGTAAATTCATAAGCCCGAGCCAAGCTGCACATGCGGCAATCAGTTTAAAATCCCCTCGCCCCATTTGCGGGGATTGGCGGATCTTCTCCATAATTACCGTTAACAGCATGATGGAAAGGTAACTGGTGATCACCGCATAGATAGCCGAAACCACATTACCTTGCTCAGAGCACACTTGATACACTAACCCTACCCATAATAGTGGGTAAACAAGTATGTCTGGTAAATAGCCTATTTTCATATCAATAATAAATAGACAAACTATTAAATTGAAGAAAATACTAAATAAAATAACAATAATTAATTCATCATTTAATGAGAAATTAAATATTATTAAAGGAAAATAAATAAGTACCAGCCATTTATAACCTATCCTTATCCCATCTTTATTTAAATATTTTTTAGGAATATGTTGTAACATCAACTGTGAAATTTTCGCTGATATAACAATGATAAAAGCCATAAGTAATAGCCTATAGCCACATACATCCCCCAAAAAACAGTATGAATTATCGATAGTTACATTTCCTGAACTTAAGTTGCCTCGGCATACTGTTAGCATTGGAAAAGTTGAAGTAATAAAATTATTAAGATCACTAAAAGATAAAAAAGAGAGATGATGGATAATTTTATGATAGATCCTTTCAATCGGTAATATCATATATTCTCCTTATTCCATTATGGAGTTATATACAAATATACCGTACCTCTATTTATTTCCCTACACAGTAATTCCGACACAATTTATCGTTTTAACCGCGATGATTTTTTGTCGTATTTGATAATATATTATCATTCATCACACCAATACCACACAGGCTAGACTACAAAAAAACCATAAACCACTATAAAATTGAGCTAGCTCTTGATTTTGGCGATTGCATCCCCATATTTTTGATCTGCTATTGCTCTTTTTTAACCTTGTTCTTTTTAAGGAAACTGTATGCGCATTCCACGCATTTATCACCCTGAGCCACTACAAATTAACACTACAATCGCTCTTGGCGATGATGCAGCCAACCATGTGGGGCGAGTGCTTCGCATGACTGCGGGCCAAAAACTGGAATTATTTGACGGCAGTAATCAGGTGTTTTGCGCTGAAATATCAGAGGCGACAAAAAAGAAAGTCTCCGTCAATATTATCGATAGCCATGTTGATGATAGAGAATCGCCATTAGATTTACACCTTGGGCAAGTCATGTCGCGTGGTGAAAAAATGGAGTTTACTATCCAAAAATCGGTGGAACTAGGTGTTAATACAATCACCCCTTTACTCTCTGAGCGCTGTGGTGTTCGTTTAGATCCTGAAAGGTTAGAGAAAAAACGACAACAATGGCAAAAGATTGCCATTGCTGCGTGTGAGCAGTGTGGTCGTAATCGGATCCCACAAATTCGTCCTGTACAGTCACTCGAAGCATGGTGTGCTGAGGAAGATGGGGCATTTAAGGTCAACTTACACCCACGAGCAACACAAAGTATCAATACATTACCTGCCGAATTAAATAAAGTTCGGCTATTAATCGGCCCCGAAGGTGGGCTAAGTGAAGAAGAAATCGCCATGACAGCTAATTATCAATTTACCGATATTCTGTTAGGGCCAAGAGTGTTAAGAACAGAAACGACTGCGCTAACTGCAATCACCGCACTGCAAGTGCGCCTAGGTGACCTAGGTTAAGGAGAAAAAATGATCAAGCTCGGTATAGTAATGGATCCTATTTCATCCATTAAAATCAAGAAAGATACTAGTTTTGCTATGATGCTGGAAGCTCAACGTCGTGGTTATGAAATCCATTATATGGAGATGAATGATCTCTATCTGTATCAAGGTGAAGCTCGCGCAACGACAAAAGTCGTCACTGTCGAAGAAAACCCAAACAAATGGTATGAGTTCAAATCTGAGCAAGATATCGCGCTCGGTGATCTTGACGCTATTTTAATGCGTAAAGACCCCCCTTTCGACACTGAGTTTATCTATGCAACTTATATTCTTGAAAGAGCTGAGCAGGCTGGCGCACTGATCGTCAACAAGCCACAAAGTTTACGCGACTGCAATGAAAAACTGTTTACAGCGTGGTTCCCTGAATTAACACCACACACATTAGTCACTCGTAGCGCTAAACAGCTACGTGAGTTCCATCAAAAGCATGGCGATGTGATTTTTAAACCACTTGATGGAATGGGCGGAGCGTCTATTTTCCGTTTGAAGCAAGACGATCCTAACGTTGGGGTTATTATCGAAACGCTCACCGAGCATGCTAGCCGTTACTGCATGGCACAAAACTATTTGCCAGCAATTAAAGATGGTGACAAACGTGTACTGGTCGTTGATGGTGAGCCTGTGCCTTACTGTCTAGCTCGTATCCCAGCACAGGGGGAAACCCGTGGTAATTTGGCGGCAGGTGGTCGCGGAGAAGCTCGCCCATTAAGTGAAAGCGATTGGGAAATTGCCCGCGCCGTTGCCCCAACTTTAAAAGCAAAAGGCTTATACTTTGTTGGGCTTGATATTATAGGCGATCGTTTGACTGAAATTAATGTCACTAGCCCAACTTGTGCCCGCGAAATTGAAGCCGCTTACGATATTTCTATCACGGGTATGTTGATGGATGCCATTGAGCGCGATATAAAAAAATAGTGCCTTCAGCGCTAAAAATAGCGTATTGGTAATGAGAAAAGGCTCATTAAAGTGCCTTTTCTCAACCTTTAAAGGCAATTCTTATCATTAAAATAGGTTACTTACTACACTGAGCCTAAAAATTATGAATTTACAAAATCATTTTTTGATAGCAATGCCATCTCTTACTGATCCCTATTTTGAGCAGTCTGTTGTTTATGTGTGTGAACACAATGAAAAAGGCGCTATGGGGATCGTTATCAATAAACCTATTGATGATTTTTCTGTGAGTACCATGCTCGAGAAATTAGAGATAGCGGTTTCAACAACCAATACCAGCAACCTTGCTAAACCAGTGATTGCTGGTGGCCCTGTTGCTGAAGAGCATGGTTTTATCCTCCATACGCCGATTAAAGGCTTTGCCTCAAGTCTGCATCTCAATGATGACATGATGGTAACGACCTCTAAAGATATCTTAGAAACACTCGGCAAGGACCAGCAGCCTATGCAATCATTAGTCGCTCTGGGATATGCAAGCTGGGAGCCCGGTCAACTCGAAAATGAAATTATGGAAAATAGTTGGTTGACGGTAGAAGCCACACCAGAGTTAGTGTTTGATACCCCCATTAAAGATCGCTGGCAAGCTGCTGCTAACCTTCTAGGCGTGAATATCCATACAATTTCCATGCAGGCAGGGCACGCGTGATGTCTAGCAGAACCCTTCTTGCATTTGATTTTGGTACGAAAAGTATTGGTGTTGCTGTTGGCCAAGAAATCACAGGAACAGCCCGCTCCCTCGCCTCACTGAAAGCCAATGATGGCCGCCCTGATTGGCAACAGATCGAAAAGTTGCTAAAAGAGTGGCAACCTCAATTGGTCATTGTTGGCCTTCCTTTAAATATGGATGGCACTGAACAACTTGTCACCAGCCAAGCGCGTAACTTTGCTAATCGTATCCATGGGCGATTTGGTGTCAAAGTCGAGCTACACGATGAACGCCTATCCACGGTTGCCGCAAAAGCAGAACTATTTGAGCGTGGTGGTTACCGAGCACTGAGTAAAGGCAAAGTAGACTCAGCATCTGCTGTCGTGATCTTAGAAAGTTGGTTTGAGCAACACCTTTAAGCCGCACAATGTTTTCCGAAATGTAATTTTTTTTAATCTACACATGCAAAGGTGCCGTTATCAAGCAATATGCTTTACACTATGGGCATTATGATTATCCACCTAACGTAATTGAACAGAATAATGACCATTCAACGTAATATCTCTGATGTAAAAGCGCGTATTGAACGAGCGGCAGCAGAATGTCATCGCTCTGCACAGGACATCACACTACTTGCAGTAAGTAAAACCAAACCTTGTGACGCTATCTTGGAGGCTATCGAGGCTGGACAGCGTCAATTCGGTGAAAATTATGTTCAGGAAGGCGTTGAGAAAATTCAGTTTTTCGCGGATAGACAAGATCTGGTTTGGCATTTTATTGGCCCATTACAATCAAACAAAAGCCGTCTTGTCGCCGAGTATTTTGACTGGTTCCATACGCTGGATCGGCAAAAAATCGCCCAACGTCTAAATGATCAGCGTCCAAGCAACAAAGCACCGCTAAATGTGCTGATCCAAATAAATATCAGTGATGAAAACAGTAAGTCAGGCATAAAACTTGAAGAGCTTGATGAGCTAGCAAAACAAGTTAGCCAAATGCCTAACCTAGTTTTTCGTGGTTTGATGACCATTCCAGCACCGGAAAGCGACTACCAGCGCCAATGCGAAGCTTTTCGCAAAATGGAGCAAGCCTATCAACAGTTACAAACACACTACCCTAGCGTCGACACCCTATCTATGGGGATGACCGATGATATGGCTGCTGCCATTCATTGTGGGTCGACCCTCGTTCGTATCGGAACGGCTATTTTTGGTGCCCGTGACTATCACAAATCATAAGGAGTACAACATGCAACATCGCAAAATTGCATTTATAGGTGCCGGAAATATGGCCCATGCTATTATTGCAGGGCTTGTTAGCCACGGTTACCCCGCCTCAATGATCACCGTCTGTTCGCCAACCCCTGTTCGCCGAGAAAAAATCGCCGAACAATATGGCGTTATCAGCAGTAGTGATAATGTATCCGCTGTGCAACACGCCGATGTGATTGTACTTGCTGTAAAACCACAAATGATGGAAGAGGTGTGTCAACCTTTACAGCATGCCGTGGATTTCAGTAAAAAACTGGTATTGACCATTGCTGCGGGTATCCCCGCTCACCGCTATGCCGATTATTTAGCCCAACCATTGCAGTTGGTTCGTATCATGCCAAATACGCCATCACTCGTCGGTAAAGGCGTGAGTGGTTTATTCGCAGAAGAGAGTATTAACGCCGAAGACAAACAATTTGCAGAGCAATTGATGCAAAGTGTTGGCTCGACAATTTGGTGCGAAAAAGAGCAAGAGATCAATAATATTATTGCGATTACTGGAAGCTCTCCTGCTTACTTCTTCTTATTTATGGAATCCATGCAGCAAGAAGCCGAAAAACTAGGCTATACGCCCGATCAAGCCCGTCAATTGGTCTTAAATGCCGCGGAAGGTGCTGTTGCGTTGTCGAAATCACAAGGCGACACCCCATTTTCCACATTGCGCGAACAAGTGACTTCTAAGGGAGGAACGACAGCGATGGCATTAGCGCAATTTTACGATAGTGGTCTTCCGCAAATGGTAGCAAAAGCGATGCAACGTGCTATCACTCGGGCAGAAGAGATGGAAAAACTTTTTTAATTAACAGCGGGACGAGACATGCAGACTTTACTTTTTGTCGTTACAACCATTATTCAACTTTATATTTTTATCTTACTGCTACGAGTCTGGATGCAGTGGGTACGTGCAGATTACTATAACCCCTTCTCCGTGTTCGTGGTAAAAGCCACGAAACCTGTTATTACACCATTACGCCGTGTTATCCCTTCTATCGGGCCTATTGATACAGCAACAGTTACTATCGCATTTATCTTATCACTTGTTGCTATTGTCTTTAGCTTGTGGATCACCCATACATTGGCCCTTCTCAGTTTTAGTGTTATTCCAATCAGTATTATTCTGTTACTAACCTATGCCGGAAAATTAATTTTCTGGATGATATTGATTAGAGCGATCATGAGCTGGATTAGCCAAGGCCGTAATCCTGTCGACTATTTGTTATATCAATTAACAGAACCATTAATGGCGCCAATCCGTCGCATTATCCCTGCTATGGGTGGGCTTGATTTCTCAGCAATGATTGTCATGTTCATCTTAATTGCGCTGAATTATCTACGTTCTGATATTTCACTGATGATTGATCCAACATTAACAGGCATTCTCTACGCTGTTGGCGTAATGTAATAAGAGCGATTAAAAATGCAAAAGGTTGTTTTAGCTACCGGTAATCCGGGAAAAGTCAATGAACTTGCTGACCTGTTACGTGATTTTGGGATGGATATCGTAGCCCAAACTTCTCTCGGTGTTGAGTCTGCCGAGGAAACAGGATTAACATTTATCGAAAATGCGATTTTAAAAGCTCGCCATGCTTCTCAGCAAACTGGTCTCCCTGCTATTGCGGATGACTCTGGGATCTCCGTTGACGCACTCGGTGGTGCTCCGGGGATCTATTCCGCTCGCTATGCTGGTGAAGAAGCAACGGATGAACAAAACCTGCATAAATTACTCGATGCGATGAAATCGGTGCCTGATGGGGAACGTCAGGCACAATTTAACTGTGTGTTGGTTTACTTACGCCATGCAGAAGACCCAACACCTTTGGTTTTCCATGGACGCTGGCATGGCATCATCACTCATGAACCGAGTGGGCAAGGCGGTTTTGGTTATGATCCTATTTTTTATGTGCCAGAACTGAATTGTACCTCTGCTGAGCTGACGAAATCAGAAAAACAAGCGATTTCACATCGAGGCAAAGCCTTAGCAATGCTATTGGATGCACTCAAGAATGCTTAAGTTGCCACCTCTAAGCCTATATATCCATATTCCTTGGTGTGTACAAAAGTGCCCATATTGTGATTTCAATTCGCATACTCTTAAAGGTGATATCCCCCAGCGAGAGTATGTTGAGCACCTGTTGCACGACTTAGAGATTGATGCGAAATTCATCGGTGATCGCGCCATCAAAACACTATTTATTGGTGGAGGTACACCAAGCTTATTAAGTGCGGAATCCATGCAAGCGCTGATGGATGGTGTACGTCAACGAGTTCATCTTGACCCACAAGCTGAAATCACGATGGAAGCTAACCCGGGTACTGTGGAAGCCGATCGTTTTTCAGGCTACCAAAAAGCAGGGATTAACCGGATCTCTATTGGTGTACAGAGCTTTGGCGATGACAAATTGATTACTCTTGGCCGCATCCACGGCGCTGAAGAAGCGAAACGGGCTGCGAAGCTTGCGACACAGCTTAATTTACGTAGTTTTAACTTAGACTTGATGCATGGCTTACCTTCACAAACTCGTGATGAAGGGTTATCTGACTTGCGCCAAGCAATTGCGCTTTCCCCTCCCCATTTATCTTGGTATCAATTGACTATCGAGCCTAATACACAATTTGGCTCGCGCCCTCCGACCCTGCCCGATGATGATACATTATGGGAAATTTATTCCGAAGGGCATAAGCTGCTCACTGCGGCAGGGTATCAGCAATATGAAACATCGGCTTATGCTAAGCCTGGTTTTCAATGTGAACATAACCTCAACTATTGGCGTTTTGGTGATTATCTCGGTATCGGCTGTGGCGCTCATGGTAAGATCTCATTCACTGATGGACGTATTATGCGTACCATCAAGACTAAGCATCCTCGTGGTTATATGGAGGGGCGCTATTTACAAAAATCTTACGATGTCGATGCCCAAGATAGGCCGTTCGAATATTTTATGAACCGCTTTCGGTTATTGGAGCCAATGCCCCGAAAAGAATTTAGTGACTATACGGGCTTGCCTGAATCGGTGGTAAGAGACTCACTTAATGAAGCGCTAAATAAAGGCTATATCACTGAAAATGAGCATGAGTGGCAAATTACCAAACATGGCAAATTATTCTTAAACTCATTACTAGAGCTTTTTCTTGATGAAGAGTAATTTATTTTTGCAATAAAAATATCCCTATCCCGCACCATAAATCACAAAAGCCCGCAGATTAAAGTGCGCTCATAAAATTAGGCGCTTTTAACTGGTGCGGGCTTTTTTAGATCACTTATAGTGCTTTAGCGACTGCATCAACTTGTTCTGTTAGGCTCACTAAACCACCACCTGACAAATACCATAAATCAGACTGCAAGTATGTGATTTTGCCATTTTTGTAGGCTTTCGTTTCTTGAATATTTTGATCTTCGAAAACGGTTTTATCCAGCTTACCTGCCCCGATCGCTTCACTGCGATCCACGATTAAAATCACATCAGGATCTGCCTGTGCGATGGTTTTCGTATCAACGACACGGCGCTTAGACTTATCCGCTTCTGCTGGCTCTGGTAACTCTGCGCGTTGTGCTTTAACAACATCATAAACAACACTTTGGTTATTTGGGATCAATTTGCCATCGTTATGCAGCAGAACTAACACTTTAGACTGTGATTTTTTCGCTTTTTCTTGGGCTACCGCAATAGATTTATCCAACTGAGCCAGTTGCTCTTCTACCGATTTTTGATTGCCATACAGCTCACCGATTAAATTGATATTCGCTTTCACTGAATCAATGTAATGCTGGCTATTTGTACCTAAATTAATGGTTGGAGCAATTTTAGATAGTTCATCATAAGACTTACCTTGGCGACCAGTGATCACGATCAGATCAGGCTTTAATTCTGCAATTTTTGCAAGATCAGGCTGTTTCATTCCACCTGCATTTTGCACATTAGCAGCAATATTGCCTTTAATGTAAGCAGGCGCATTGCCCATTGGCAGCGCAACGACCTTATCGCCAAGCCCTAATTTTTGCATTGAATCATAAACACCAAAGTCGAATAAAACCACTTTCTGTGGAGCCTTATTCACTTCAGTCTCACCTGACAAATGTTTGATATTCACTTTTTCAGTGCCTTGTGCAATGACGGCGTTAGGGGTAAATGCCGCTGATTCAGCACTCAGTGCATATGGCGCGGAAAAAGAGAGTAAGGAAACAAGTACAGCAGGAATGAATTTTTTCATATTAAACAATACCAGTTAGTCACTAAACCAAACTTGCATTCTAAAGTGAGCCATTAATAAGTCAATCAAATAAGAATCAATTTCATTTTGATTATTATTATTGATAAAAACATCACATTTTTGCTGTGCTAAATAACAAAGAGGCAGAGCCCAAAATAGGCCTCTGCCTCTTAAAAAAGAAGAGAATATCTCTTACTTCAGTGAATTCATTAATGAAATACGTTGCTGTTCAAGGGAAGTCACTTTACCACACACTTGTTGACCAAACTGTTGGAAGCTATTTTCTTGTTTTTTCCACTCAGCTTCGAGGTCTTGCTGAAGCCCACCTAAATTCCCTAAAAGACCTTGCAGCGCTTTACTGCTATCACCGCCAGAGAGCAGTTGCTTACGCCCCATTTCATTAATACTGTCCTGTAATATGCCACCTAGACTCTCATTGACCAATTGACGCCCTTGCGTTTCAACTTTGCTCATTGCTTGGTGATGGAAAGCATAACCATCAGGGCGTGTCTCTATGACTTGATTGATCTGACCATTAAGGTCACTTTCTAACTTTGTTAAGCGTTTACGTACATTGCTATCATTACCGATTACTCGGATCACCACTTTATCAAGGGTATTTTTCGAGGCCGATAATTTATTTTGGGTTTCCAATTTGATCCATGGAATATCATTACGGATAGCGGCTTGATAACGAACAGCTTGCTGCCTTTGCTGCTCGGTTACCTCAATTTTTTTGCCATTAAGAGTCACATCACCATTAGGCGTAATATTCAAGTCGCCACTGCGCCCAACCACTTGAACACTTGCTGGGGTTAGAAAGATATCGTCTTTAGGCGTCACTGAACATTTATAATCTGCGGCCTGAGTGCCTGCACTAGCCAATAAAGAAAGAACAATTAAAGTACGGCGTAACATAGTAACTCCTATTAGATCGTTTTACCGATTGATGATATCTAAAACACCGAACGACCAATGCGTTTTGATAATAATTCAAGAGCTGCGCAACCCACCAGCGAGTTCCCCGCCGAATCTAATTCAGGTGCCCATACCGCAACAGAAAACTGGTTCGGTACGACACAAACGATCCCACCACCAACACCCGATTTCCCTGGCATGCCAATACGAAAGGCAAATTCACCAGAACCATCATACATCCCACAAGTCATCATTAAGGCATTAATTTGCCGCGACTGTAGTGGCGTAATAATAGGGTCGATAGAGCAAGATGACATCCCTTGTGATGTTAAGTAAGAGAAGCAGCGTGCCAGCTCTACACAGTTCATACTTAGAGAACAATAATGAAAGTAAGTTTCGAGAACTGTAAGGACATTATTCTCAAAATTACCAAATGATTTCATCAAAAAGGCAATGGCGGCATTACGGCTGGCATGTTCAAGTTCCGAACGCGCAACCGCAATGTCGTAGCTAATATCTGGCTCGCAAGCAAGTTTTCGGACAAACTCTAGCATGCGTTGCTTGGGCGCACTTAAACGTGATTGCAGCATATCTGTAATCACAATCGCTCCCGCATTAATAAAAGGGTTACGCGGAATACCTTTTTCCATTTCAAGCTGGATCAAGGAGTTAAATGGTAATCCTGATGGCTCTTTCCCGACGCGTCGCCAAATTTCATCTTCTTCATAACGCGTCATCGCTAAAGTCAGGCTCAGTACTTTTGAAATTGATTGGATAGAAAAACGTGTCTGAGCATCTCCCGCCATAAAAATTTCACCGTCAGCAGTATGCACCGCAATCCCCAATTGATGAGGAGGGACATTCGCGAGAGCAGGAATATAATCTGCGACCGCGCCTTGACCAATTAAAGGCCGTACTTGGTCTAAGATATCGTTCAGTAGTTGATTAGAAAATAGACGGCTCACTGTACTTCACTCCAGAAAACAAAGGCATCCTAAAAGGATGCCTTTGGTCGTAATGACCATTAGAGTTCGTAAAACAAATAAGAAACCCAATAAATCGATTACCGACTTAAGAAATTATTCCCACCAAACATCAAATAGCTCTGAAACAACGATATCTTTCATGCCTTTTGATTTTAGCCAGTTTTCGACAATGGTACGGTGTTCTTCAGTACATTTACCGATTTTTTGCAGGCAAACAATACCTTCCCAGCTCATATAACCACTTGCTTCAAACGCTAAGCCATTAGGTTCAATTGCTTCAGCAATCAGTGCATCAACGGTACGATCGACTTCTTCGATAGGCGTACCTTCTTCAAAGCTCCATTTTACAATGAACCCTAACTCTTGGAATTCATCAATACGTAGTTTTTTACGTAAACGACGACTGCGTTGTTGCTTAGCCATTATTTTGTCCTCTCAAACATTAAATCCCATACACCGTGCCCCAACCGCTGGCCGCGTTTTTCAAATTTTGTTTCAGGTCGTGTTTCAGGCCGAGGTACATAATCCCCTGATGCAGATAAGTTTTTATACCCATCTGCATGGCTCATCACTTCCAACATATGTTCCGCATATGGCTCCCAATCCGTCGCCATATGAAAAACACCGCCCTTCACCAGTTTAGCGCGAATTTTATCGGCAAAAGGCCCTTGCACAATACGGCGCTTGTTATGTTTTGCCTTATGCCATGGATCTGGGAAAAATAGCTGAACCATAGATAAACTTTCATCGGGGATCATACGGTCCAACACTTCAATTGCGTCATGACACATGACACGTAAATTTGTCACATTTTCTTCTTTTGCGGAAGCAAGGCATGCTCCAACACCAGGCGCATGGACTTCAATCCCTAGAAAGTTTTTTTCAGGATTTTGTGAGGCCATTGTGACTAAAGAGGCCCCCATACCAAACCCTATCTCAAGTACAACAGGATTTTGGTTATTAAAAATTGCGGCAAAATCTAAAGGCTGTGCAACAAAATCGACTCCCATCGTTGCCCATTCACTTTGTAGCGCATCTTCTTGGCGTTGCGTCAAACGTCCTTGACGACGGACAAAGCTGCGAACGCGGCGCATAACCCGCCCTTCTTCATTATATTCTGGGGAGATGACGTTATTGATCATAATATAAAAATTCTACGAATTGATTGCCTAATCAAGTAAATAAGCGAAAATGACTACCCTTGCCGACTATTTTCAACAAGTTAGTAAAACGATTAATAATACAAACTTCACATGAAAGTGCAGGGAGTTTATCAAAACTCATCCAAGGTTGCAGGTGAAAATTGGATAACTTTACACTCCAGCACACAATAAGCGGTTTACAGCTTGTCCGGTCTATGTTGCAATCCTGACTATCTCTGATTTTAATAGAATTACCGATAAAAATAATATACTCAATGGAAGCTCAACAATTTTCGCTCGCCGTGCTTAATTGGTATCACCAATATGGCCGGAAAACTTTGCCGTGGCAAAAAGAAAAAACGTCATACCATGTCTGGCTCTCGGAAGTCATGCTACAACAAACTCAAGTCAGTACGGTTATTCCCTATTTCGAAAAATTTATTCGCCGTTTTCCCGATGTAAAAGACCTCGCGAATGCCCCCTTAGATGAAGTATTACATCTATGGACGGGGCTGGGCTATTACGCACGCGCTCGCAATTTGCATAAGGCCGCAAAAGTCATAGCAGAACGTTTCAATGGGCAGTTTCCAACTACATTCGATGATGTTGTGGCCCTTCCTGGTGTTGGTCGCTCTACAGCAGGCGCTATTTTGTCGTTATCACAACAACAGCACTATCCAATATTAGATGGTAATGTTAAACGCGTGCTCGCTCGCTGCTATGCCGTCGAAGGATGGCCGGGGAAAAAAGAGGTCGAAAATCGCTTATGGGATATCAGTACTGAGGTTACCCCTAAAGAAGGCGTCCAGTTCTTTAATCAGGCTATGATGGATTTAGGTGCTATGGTATGCACCCGTAGTAAACCGAAATGCGAACTTTGCCCCCTGCATTTAGGTTGCATAGCCTATGCTAACCACTCATGGCAGGATTACCCTGGTAAAAAGCCGAAACAAAAGATCCCTGAAAAGACAGCTTGGTTTCTAATTATGCAGCAAGGCGATCACGTTTGGCTTGAACAGCGACCACCTTCAGGTATTTGGGGAGGGCTATTTGCCTTCCCTCAATTTGAAACTCAAGAGCAAATGAATGCGTGGCTTTCTCAATCCGGTATTCAACATGATACGCCAGAACAATTAATTGCGTTTCGCCACACATTCAGCCATTTTCATCTGGATATTATTCCTGTTAAAGTTAATATTCAGGCATTTACTTCAGCCATGGATGAAGGTAAAGGACTTTGGTATAACTTAAATCTCGGTGCAACAATCGGCCTCGCTGCGCCGGTTGAAAGCTTACTTCAACAGCTTGCCGTGCCGCCTGATATTCTGAGGAAAAAATAATGAGTAGAACAATTTTTTGTACTTTTTTACAACGTGACGCTGAGGGGCAAGATTTTCAGCTCTATCCGGGTGAGCTAGGAAAGCGCATTTTTAATGAGATTTCGAAAGAGGCTTGGGGTCAGTGGATGGCAAAACAAACCATGCTGATTAATGAGAAAAAGCTCAATACCATGAACCCTGATGACCGTAAAATGCTAGAGCAAGAAATGGTTAAGTTCCTATTTGAGGGACACGATATTCATATCGACGGCTACACACCTGAAAAATAATTGATTGGTCTACCTATCTTAGGTAGACCATGAGCTTGAATACTGTGGAATGTATGAAAAAACTGTTAGCCTTAACGCTGCTGGTGCCTCTTCTTATCTCCTGCTCCAGCAATAAAGAGTCTGATTTTAATCCTAACTATGTGAAAGACACCAATGGGTTCGATATCCTTATGGGGCAATTTGCCCACAATATCGAAAATATCTGGGGGATCAAAGAAGTTCTCATTGCAGGCCCTAAAGATTATGTTAAGTATACCGATGAGTATCGTACCCGTAGTCATATCAACTTTGATGCTGGGACGATTACAGTAGAAACCATCTCCGCCGTAGAGCCTTCAGAACATTTGAAAAAGGCTATCATCACTACCCTATTAATGGGTGATGACCCAAATTCTATCGATTTGTATTCTGATATTAATGATATACCTCACAGCCAAGAACCTTTTCTATTTGGGCAGGTATTAGATAACACAGGTGAACCCATTCGTTGGGAATGGCGCGCAAATAAATACGCTGAATACCTTGTTAATAATAAGTTGCAGCGCCGGCAATCAGGTATGAATGTCATTTGGTCTGTGACCATGCAACTGGTTCCTAACCACCTTGATAAACGCGCTCATAAGTACCTTCCTTTTATCAGGAAGGCATCGGCTAAATATGGGGTTGATGAGTCACTTATTTTAGCCATTATGCAAATCGAATCGAGCTTTAACCCTTACGCGGTAAGTCGTTCCGATGCGTTAGGCTTGATGCAAATCATGCCAAATACCGCGGGTAAAGATGTTTTCCGTTCGCAAGGTAAGTCAGGGGTTCCGAGCCGTAGTTACCTTTTCGATCCGGAAAAAAATATTGATACGGGAACTGCTTATTTGGCAATTTTACAAAATAGCTATTTAGGTGATATTCAAAACCCAGTGTCACGCCGTTATGCCGTAATAACCGCTTATAACGGTGGTGCTGGTAGCGTCCTTAGAGTCTTCCACAGCGATAAAAAAGTAGCTGCACAGAAGATCAATCAGCTCGCCCCTGGCGAAGTTTATCAAACGCTATCAACAAAGCATCCTGCTGCCGAATCGCGTAATTATCTGATAAAAGTCGATAAGGCTCAGAAGAATTACCGTCTCTAAAGGCGATTAATATTAGTACAAAAAGCACTCGTTTCAGTATATAACTGGCGAGTGTTTTTTATTTTATCGTCTTTTTATTAGCCTTACTGTTCAATAATCAGCTAACCTGTTGAAAAAAAGCGCATACGAAATAAAGTTTTTCGAATGTTCCTTGACTCCAACTGTGAAATCAGGTTTAATACGCCTCGTTGCCCGGATAGCTCAGTCGGTAGAGCAGGGGATTGAAAATCCCCGTGTCCTTGGTTCGATTCCGAGTCCGGGCACCACGCATTTATAACCTTCGCTTCGGCGGGGGTTTTTGCTTTCTATATCATTAACTTATTGGTTTATCAGTGAATTTCATCTTTCACTCATCACCGAATCTGCTTCACGGTGGTACAGAATGGTGGTACATTCATGAGCACGATGATACAGCCAACTAAGAACAAACACGGGGTTTATAACCTCAGAATGGCAGTGCCTGCCGACCTTAAAAACACCCTCGGAAAAGGTGAGCTTAAACGTTCACTGCAAACTAAAGACCTCGCAGAAGCAAAACGTAAAGCTCCAGCCGTCATTGCCTTAATGCAAGCTGAAATTGACGCGGCAAGAAGAACTCTGCACGCTGAGCAAGCTATTACCAAAGATGATATTGAACGCATAGCCTCAAGCTGGTTAACTTTTATTCTTCCACAACCTGAACTTATTAAAGAACGCTATTTAGTCGATTCCCTCTATGGTTTAGACCTGTCGCCTGAAAGTAGGATAATTCGTTGTTACCTCGAAAAAAATGACGATTACCCTAACTACTCTGCTATGCCAGCCGATGATTTATTTAATTCTCCAGCTATCAACGTCCCTGATGATTATCAGCAACGTGATATCGAGCTGCTCCAATTGCTCAGGCATGAATTAAAGGAGTCACTTGAACTAACGCCTGTTGAACTTACGCCAACATGGAAAGTAACGTTAGCATGGCGTTTAGCTGACTATAGAATGCAAGCTGCCGAAATGCACATACTTAACATTCTGCCTAAATATGCTGCCACCGCCCAAGAAAAAGCCGCTAAACCCACAATCAGCTTTAGCATGATGTTTGAACGCTATAAAGAACATGTCCGCTATGCAGAGCCGCGTGAAGCAGAAAAGCGGATTAAAGCCTACGAGACAGCCGTCAATCGCTTTGAGGAGTTTATTGGTAGCAAACCAATAGAAGATATCACCAAGCACGACATGGCTGATTTTAGGCAACTCCTTGAGCGGCTGCCATGCCGCCCTTCTAAAGCCGTTAAAAAGCTACCGTTAAAAGAGCAAGCAGAACTCAGCGGCGAAAAAATCAGCCCCCAAACGGCCAGAAATCAACTCATGGCCTTGTCGTCTATTTTTCGCTTAGCCACTGAGGATGAGCTTATTTCAGAAAACCCTGTTAGCTTAATGCCTAAACGTAAACGGCAACGCCAAACGCCTAAAGAACGTGGTTTCACTCGTGATGAAATCGCTCTTATCTTTAACACTCCACTCTTCCACGGTGAAGAAACGCCTCATGGTGCAATGGCCTACTGGGTGCCAATCATTCTGTACTATACAGGTGCCAGAGTTGAAGAAATTACTCAGCTCTATACTGAAAATATCATCAGGGATAGCGGCATTTATTGCATTCAAATCGAATCGACTGGCGAACAATCAACGAAAACAGGGTTACCTCGTGTTGTGCCGCTTCACAGCCACATCATTGATTTAGGCTTCCTTGAATACGTTAAAAGCCGTAATCACTATCTATTTACTGAACGAAAAAACCCCTCAGGCAAGTCGTCTTATAATTTCCTTCGCTGGTGGGGCAAGTACATTCGAAGCCACGGTATCACTCGTAAAGAAATCAAACAGACTCATGGCTTTAGGCATACGTTTATCACTCATTGCCGAAGCATCAACGCCAGAAAAGATATCCAAAATGACATTACAGGTCATGCTCAAGAAGACGTTAGCGGTGGGTATGGCTCATACCCTATTGAAGCCAAGAAAGAGCTGATTCAAACGATACCTCGGTTAGAACTTCCCGTACTGGATATCTGGAAGCGATCATAACCCCTTCGAATCTACGGCGTGGTCATCCATGCCGATTTCATTGACAAAACCATCTATTAACCAAGCTGTATTTAGCTTACAAATATTTACAATACTAGTTTTTACAGCACCCATCTAACAAATTCAAAGTTGAGGCATTTAGGCATAAAAATATTGCTTTACAACAAGATAGCAAGAAAGTAATCTACTTCCATAGCTCAGCAAGCTTATCTGATGATGGAGTTCGACTCCATCCGGAAGGTGTTCCACGGCCTTCCATTGTGTGCCACCGCAAAAGATGTGGCTTGAGATTAACATTATGCTTAAGCATGATTTTAAACTTCTAAATAGCAGCACCTCAATAAGCAATACTTTCACACAAATAACAGGTATCAATGCCATTTCTTGTGGTTCAAACATTCTAGAGCCAGAAGATAAGACCTGCCCATGTTGCAATCATAAAGATTGTTTTCGCTTGTATACTGATAGCAACCAATACCATTGCTATTCTTGCGAAGAACACGGTAGCGTACTTGACTTAGTATTGAAACTCAAAGGGCTAACGGATGTCGTTGAAGCTGCTCGCTATCTCACTAGCACGAGTGAAATTCCATCAATTGCACCTGTAGAAATCAGAGTCGAAGAAGATAGCCGAGATCATAACTTGATTTCAAGCGTGTTCACGGATATTGCCCTGTACTATGCCCAAAATCTGACTGACGAAGCATTAGACTATCAAGTTGAGCAACGTGGACACTCACCGCGATTGCTTGAGCAACACCGTATCGGTTTTGCAGATGGGCAATGTTACGCCACGCTCTCCGGTGAATATGATGATGAAACCCTCTTAGCTACCGGCATGTTTCGTGAAGTTAATGGTCGCATTATCGATATCGTACCTGCTGGGGTATATGTCTACCCGCACTTTCACAATGGAAGGATCGTTCGCTTTACCTTTAAAGACCCGAAAAAGGCCTTCAAGTTTCAGCAACCGAAAAAATACTGGTTGCCAGAAGCGCATTGGTACGGACAGCAAACACTGGAAAAGCCCGGAACGATTGCCCTTGTCGAAGGTGAAAATGATGCCTTGACGCTAATTGAAGCAGGATATACTGCCCCTGTACTTGCATCGATTGGCTCACTTAGCCAGTCGCAAGTTGATTATATCAATTCTTTGGGGCGTCCTATCAATACTTACTTTGATAATGATGATGCTGGTGACCGATACCGTTCTAAATTCCCATCTGCAACGCATTACATTGTGCCACAACGTGGCAGTGATATTGATGAGTTTATTCGTCAAGGTGGCGATTGGCAAGCACTCGAAGCTGAGCAAACATTTATACCGCTGACAGAAACACCCGTCACCAACCTACCGAACTCCTGCGGTGCTGAGGGCTTCAATGACGTGGGTAATGCTAACCGTCTTGCCCGTCGGTTTGGTCATGATTTATGCTATGTTCGTGAAACTGATAGCTTCATTCATTTTATTGATAATCAATGGAAGCCAGCTGGTGTTCAGGTCATGGAATACCCCAAGCAAGTTGCCGCTGACATGCTAGCAGAAGGTCATAAAGTGCTTGCAGACGACGACAACAAAGGTACTCAACTGATAAAAGCAGCCGGACAACTTCATAACCTACCGAAGTTAAAGGCGATGATTGAATTGGTGAAGCCTAAATTGGAAGTGCGTACAATTGACCTTGACGCTGATCCTATGTTACTCGGGGTCGCCAACGGCGTTATAGACTTAAACACGGGTGAATACCGTGAGAACCGCCGTCGTGACTTTATCACACGTTATACGCCAGTTGATTTCAATCCGAATGCAAAATGCCCAACATGGGTGCGATTCATTAATGATATCACCGTCGGCGATACTGAACTCGCTAGCTTCTTGCAACGGCTGGTGGGTTACTTCTTAACAGGCCGAACAGATGAACAGCTCTTGTTTTTCTTCTACGGTCACGGCAGCAATGGCAAATCGACGTTCATTCAGGTTATTCAGTCACTGATGGGCAGCTATGCGACACAGATAAACAGTGACGTCCTCATGATGAATAAAAACAGCGGAGGTCCTAATGCCTCATTAGCCAAGTTGCCGGGGAAACGGTTAGTCGTTGCCAATGAATTGCCTGAAAATGGTCGCCTTGATGACACGCTCATTAAAGCCATGACAGGCGGCGATACCTTAGTCGCACGGCAAGTATACGGCAAGCACGAGCTGGAGTTTCAATCGCAATTCAGCCTAGTAATTATCGGCAACCACAAGCCTGCCATTTACGATATGTCTCACGGTATGTGGCGTCGGATGTGCTTAATTCCTTTTGCGGCAAACTTCACGGCAGCACAGATTGACCCTGAGTTACCCGTAAAATTAGGCAGGGAGATGCAAGGTATCTTAAACTGGGCACTGGAAGGCGTACAGGCATGGCATGCCGAAGGCCTTAAACGCTCACTCCCTGCGGCGGTCATTGCGGCTAACGACGAGTATCGACAAGAAAGCGACCTCATCGGTGAATTCCTCGAAGGTTGCAGGCTAGAACCGGATGCTTACACCGCTGCCAGTGATCTGTACAGTGCATTTCTAAGCTTTGCCAGTGAAGGGAACGAATGGCGAATGACGCAACGTATTTTCACGAAGAAGATGGTTGAGCGTGGCTTTAAGAAGATCCGCCGTAACAATAAGGCCAGCTTTCGCGGTATCGCTCTGATTGACCATGAGCTAGGCTCTGTGACCAATAAAGAAAGTTCAATCTTTACTGTTTAAAACCTCAGTGCCGATTAAACGGCATATAAGTAAACTTTTTCTGTGAGTTTTCTCTATGGAAAGTTTATAAAAATGCTGATAAATCGGCACTCAATTCTTTCTCTTTATGAGCAAAGAATAGATAACATGCCAACGGAGAAAACACCATGGCAAAACACAAAATCACCGTCTATGCGACTGAGTATCAGACTAACCTTCTTGAAAAAGCTTTTGATATTAACTTGATCGTTAAAGGTGCTCTACCTGACGAAATTGAAGATAAAATTCTTAAGCATATAAAAAAAACACACTACGAAAGCCGCCTATCCGAAGTGGATGTACTCTGGAAGGCCAGATGCCTAAAAGAGTTACTTGACCCTTTTGGAGGTGTGGATATGGAGTTTCGTGATAGATATGCAAACTCTAAACCATTAAAACGAGCTTATCCAAAGGTCACATGGCTATAACTACCAGCAGGGGCAACCCTGCTCAATAATTGCCCTAACAACCGGTATAAGCTCCTTGAAACAACAATCAGGAGCTTATCATGAAGCAACAAATACACGAAGTCCGTGAGTACCTATCACAACAGCTTTACCGAACAGAACAGCTGTCATCCCCAAAAGATACCGAAGATTTTCTAGCCGTCCACCTTGGCGATAAAGAGCAAGAAGTCTTTGCTGTGATTTTTCTTAATGGTCAGAATCAGGTGATTCAGTACGCTGAAATGTTCAACGGCACCATTAACTACACCAGCATTTTTCCCCGAGAGATTGCCAAGTTAGGCTTAAAACTTAACGCTGCTAACATCATTTGTGCCCATAACCACCCATCTGGTACGCCAACGCCGTCAGAAAGCGACATTGCAGCGACCCGAACATTAAAAGAGACAATGAAGCTGCTCGACATCACACTACTCGATCATATCATTGTTGCAGGCGGTAAAACAGTTTCTCTGGCTGAAAGAGGTCTGGTATGAAAACAGTTCTGTTGACTGCTTTCATTAAAGGACTCATCACCGCAGCCTTTCACATTCTAAAAACGATATCAACAGCTTACTGTTAACCTAACTCAAATTTCATTATCACACCTACCAATAAGCATGCCTTAACGGCACTCCACCGAATGAACAGTGTAACAAGGCTTACAGGCCTGCCAAAACCCTTGTTTGTAGTTTTGGCATGTTTACACATCTTAGCATGCTCTATTGGCAGGGTCTGGAGGAAATAATGGCTATTGTTGGCTACGCCCGTGTATCCACACGAGGCCAAAGCTTAGATGCACAACTCAATGCATTACAAGACTGCGACAAAGTGTTCAAAGAGATCATCAGCGGTGCAAAAGACAACCGCCCCGAACTCATGGCATTGCTTGATTACGTTCGTGAAGGCGACACGGTGAAAGTTACCAAGCTCGACCGCCTAGCACGCAACACAAAGCATCTGCTGGAAATTTCAGACCACTTAGAAGCAAAACAAGTCCGACTGCTCATTATGAACATCGGCATTGATACAGGTACGCCTACGGGCAAACTGATGTTAACCATGATTGGTGCCATCGCCACGTTCGAACGTGAAATCATGCTAGAGCGTCAAGCCGAAGGTATCGCCTTGGCTAAGCAGCAAGGCAAATACATAGGCCGCAAAGCAACGGCTAGGGAGAAATCACAAGAAATCATTGAGCTGGTTGAACTTGGACTCAGTAAGCCGGACATATCGCGTCAACTCGGCATTGGCATTACTAGCATTTATCGAATCATCAGGGAAAACCGCCCTGATTTACTGGAAAAAAGGTAATGAAGTACTTAAAAATCATCCTAACACTAGCTGTATTGTATACCACTGTTGGCTATGCCAGCACTGTCAATATAAAGCTTGTATGCACAAATGGTATTCGGTTAGACATGATAATACCTGACGATGTTAAACAATCATCAATCTCAATGGAAGGTTTACCTTTTCTACCATTCAGTCATTACGAAGGAACAACAGATAACCCAATCGCCATATTTGCAAACAAAGAATACTACATCAAAACGTTAATAAAAATTCATGACCAAAAAGGAAGGTCAGAAATGTTTTTACTTTTTCGTGATCGCTGGATTCCTTGTACATCAACAAAAGCAACGCAACAGTAAGAACATCAGGAAACTAACTTATGACAAACATTTCAAAACTCTTGTTAATCATTGGCTGCTTAGTTGCTATTGGTTCAATCTTATACACTCAAGAAATAATCGGAGCGTATACCTTTAGCACATATCGTTTCTATACTGATACAGTATTTGTCAGAATTTTGCTATTCATTACCTCATTAATCATATCTGCAAGCTTCTACCCTGCCTTTGCTGATACAATTGAATCAAGAGCAAAAACTGACATAGCCCAAGGTATCGCATGCATTATCATTGGAGTAGTCGTCTCACTATTCTATATGTACGAATTTAATAGCATTGTCCTCTATGCGCTATCAATTGCGACTCCAATATCCATTGGTATTGGCATGAATATATTAACCAAAGGAAAGCGTTTACCTAACAAATATATTACATTATGTATATTAGTCATCATGCTATTAGCTGCTTATCCCTTTGTAACAATGAACTTGTTTGATACTGATGAATATTCACGCCGTATGGGGAATCTAATATACCATGGGGGAACTGGTATCTATGTCATAATTGCTTCAATTATCGGCTCTATTAGTATGATTTATCTCACAGAAAAGCATAAAGACAAAGAAAGGTTGTTTACCCCAGAAGAATTCATATCAACATTAACCAAGCTATCAGCATTATTTGATGCCAATATGATTACTCAAGAAGAATTAGACAGCAAAAAGAGAGAACTAATCTATGAAATATCGCTTACCTCACTAAAGATAGACTCACTGGAATTTCTTGCTGAGTTAGCTCCATTAAAGCAAAATGGAATACTGACCGATGAAGATATCGCCAGTATCAAAAAGATAATTTAGTTGTATTGACTCAGACTCGACAGGTTTTGTAGATAAAATCTGTCGAGTCTGAGCGGGCATCCGGCATTAACTAACTATAAATATAATGAGCACTAAATTATCATATCATTTCCGCCAGTGTTAGAGGCTTGAAATTCAAATAGAAAGGGAATCTATTTGTATTAGATATTTATCTATTTCTGTTAATTTCACCTGTATTTTACTTGCCATCTTTTCCCTGTAAGCCTTTTGTTTATCATCTGAATAGTAAAGTTCACCATCAATTCCGGTATAGCTTTTTCCATTATTCATGGCGAAGGTTACGCCCTCCATTTCACCTCTATACAAGGCAATACGTTCATAGCATTCTGAAATTTGGGTGCTTAATAACTGGATGCGAGCAGTCTTTTGTGAAATTTGACGCTGCTCATCCGCAGCTTCTCCACTTTGATAAAGTTCTTTTCTCTGAGATAAGTACGTTTTTATCAAAAACAGCAGTGTTATCAAGGATATAAATGGATTAAGAACACCGCCGAAATAATCTCCTAAAACTCCCCAGTCAGATGGATCACTTGATATAGAACTATTATAGAAGTTAAAAATGTAACTCCCAACTATAATAACCAGACAACATGCGAAAAAAATCATTAGGAACGTTATAAATATTTTTTCTTTTTTCATTTAATTTCCACACTATAAAAAATAGAAGTAGCTGAATACAATAATCATAAGGCTGCAAGCAATATTAACAAAGAACTCAAGAAATAATGATACCCACTCTTGATGTAAAGCGAGCTGTTAGCTTTTTGTATGGTCAAATCTGGCCTTGTACAATTTGGCACTTATCCACCAGCTAGATTATAACCTCTAGCTGGTCATAAAAAACTTGAAAAATGGTACAAAACAGTGGTACATTGCTCCTCGAAGCGAAAACGTAACCGACTGTTAATCAATAAAAAGTTGGTATAGAACGCGTATCCTTGGTTCGATTCCGAGTCCGGGCACCACCTTATTATCAACAGACGTCAACCGACGTCTGTTTTTGTTTGTAAAGCCCGCTAAAATCAACACTCTCCCAAAGTTTCAACTCAACTGAATTCTACTCGATTCTACCCACATCAACCCTATTGTGCGGGTACAATTGCGGGTATACACTAGTTCGATAGAATTTTGTACCCATTTTATCTTTCAGGAAGCTCACTATGGCACTGACTGACGCTAAAATTCGGGCGGCCAAACCCGATGTGAAATCCTATAAATTAACCGATGGTGCAGGTCTGCACTTATTGGTTCACACCAACGGTTCTAAATACTGGCGGTTACGCTACCGCCATTTAGGTAAAGAGAAAACCTTAGCATTGGGTTTATACCCTGATGTCTCTTTATCAGAGGCGCGTTTAAAACGTGATGAAGCAAGAAAATTGATTGATGACGGTATTGACCCGTGCGAACAAAAACGTGTGGCTAAAGCAGCTTCTGTTGCTAATCTCTCTTTTGAAACCATCGCAAGACAATGGCATGCCAGCAATAAAAAATGGTCTGAATCACACAGTGAAAAGGTTTTAAAGAGTTTGGAGTCGCATGTATTTCCTTATATTGGATTACGCGATATCACTACCCTCAAAACCCCTGACCTGCTTATTCCTATCCGTGCAGCAGAAAGTAAAGAGATTTATGAGATAGCTGCGCGTTTACAGCAACGTATCGCTGCTGTTATGCGTTATGCGGTGCAATCAGGTATTATTGGCTATAACCCTGCTATTGATACCGCAGGGGCTGTAACGACTGTACAACGCCAACACCGTCCAGCTCTTAATCTTGACCGTCTACCTGAACTCATTGCCCGTATCGATACTTATAAAGGGCAACCCGTCACTCGCCTAGCCGTGATGCTAAATTTATTAGTGTTTATTCGGTCAAGCGAACTTCGCTATGCGCGTTGGTCTGAAATTGACTTCGATAAAGCCTTATAGACTATTCCTGCTCAGCGAAAGCCTATACCCGGCGTTAAATTCTCACATCGCGGAGCAAAAATGCGCTCTCCGCATTTAGTTCCCCTTAGCCACCAAGCCATCACTATACTGAAAGAGATTTGGACATGGACGGGTGAACATGAATTGATCCTAACGGGCGCTCATAATTCCTTTAAACCCATGAGTGAAAATACAGTCAATAAAGCCTTACGCGTCATGGGTTATGATACGAAGACTGAAATTTGTGGACATGGTTTTAGAACGATGGCGTGTAGTTCATTAGTTGAATCAGGTTTATGGTCGAAGGATGCAGTAGAAAGGCAAATGAGCCACCAAGAACGTAACTCAGTGAGGGCTGCTTATATTCATAAAGCCGAACATATTGATGAACGTCGATTGATGGTGCAGTGGTGGGCTGATTATTTGAATGCGAATCGGGAGAAAACAATATCACCTTTCGATTTTGCTAAATTGAATAATCCCATGAGTAGCTAATACTTTAGCCATTCATATAAGAGAGCCATTTGGAAGGGAAAAAAGAAATGATACAGTGGTATGCAGATTATATTGATGAGTTAGAGCATTAGTCAAACTAAACCCAACTTTAAGCCATCTTTACGGACATCCGTAAAGATGGCTATTGTCATGTCATTTTTTATTTAATTAATTCAAGCTATTAAGTAGGCGCTTATCCCACTACGGTGATAAGTGCACTGTTAGAGACAGAATAAACTAGACTGTATTTTAACCCATTAAGTAGATACTTATCCTACTTTGGTAACAAATGCGCTGTTAAAAACAGAATAACAACGCGTAGTATTTTACATCTAAATACAAATAAAATTATTTACCCGTGATTGAACTCTGTGATGCAATCAAAGTAGCACCACAAGCAGTTTTCATCCCCTCCAGAGCAAGACTTTTTCCGTTATATTTCATTGTGGCAGAGCCTTCTACAATCGCGTAGATACCTTTGCATTTAGGGCAACTGACTTGATCCCCGACAACTGCTACTGCGCGACCTTTCAAAATAAAGCTATCTTGGGCGGAAATTACTTTTCCGCCATGAGAAGTACTGTCACCAAGCCGAATGACCGATTTATTAAACATTGTATACCCTAATATTATTTAACATATATTTCTTTGTACTTAGGTAATAAATGATAACCAAGCAGCAATATGTCAATATCATTAGACCTATTTTGATGATGAATATTTTTAGGATCATAGTTTTTTGTAGTAATCAGTAGCTCACCAATTTTAACTCCATCCTTTTCTATATTTTCAATTACTTCAGCTTGATCTATTTTAGCCTCACTAAAATTAGTATCTTTAATAAATAGCATCCAACTTGTACTTGGTCTATCAGGATAAACAATATTCGCGTTTGGGTAATTTACATTGAAAAATATTAGTTCATAATCATTATTTAAATTTATAAATACTTCTTTTATCTTACTAAGAAGTTCTATAGGTTTTAAATCTGAATAAAAATTTAAGGTAACAACTGTTTGTTTTTCTTTAGAAAATAAAAACACAGAGGCATCATTATCTAAGTCTCCACTCCATGCCCCAACATCTCCACGGCTACCATCAACAAAGTGAAGGTTCTCTTCATATCTCTTACCAGTTATGTCGATTAATTTATGTGACATTGCTTCATCCAAATCTTCTGATTGAGCATAAAATGAAGTTATATTACTATTTATTGTATTTATTTTTTTTAAACAATACCCCAAAAAATTAATTGTTTTTTCTGCATCTTGTACAGAGTTACCTCTTATACTAAACATAATCTCCATAAAGATCACCTCGCTCTAAACTATTATAAATGGACGATACTGAGTAGGAACATCAATTCCACTTTTACTAAACAAGCTCTTTACAACTAGCTCTACATGTTCTTGCAAAAAATACCACATCAAGTTAGATGGCGAAAATGACTTCCATATAAACTCTTGAACTCTGGCTTGGGTGGTAAAATCACTTTTAGGAAAAAAACCTTTAAAAGATAAATCTGCATTTAAGGCCCACGAGTAATTCCCCTTCGCTTCTTGAAGTTCACAATATTGTTCTCGAAAAGAGTCAAAAGCAACAGACTCCATAATCTTTTTACTTTTCATGCTATTAAATGCTTCATAGGTACGTAATTCATCCGTTATCGGCATAAATGAGGTTTTACTTTCTCCATTAAACATAGGCGGAAAATAATAATCCATACCCAATAGTTTTTTCTCATTTTGCGCAATATATGTCCACTCCCCATTAATTAAGCCCCCCTAAACTAGAGTTTTCTAACTGTTTACGATAGGCCTCCGGAGGGAGGTGATTTAAGCTTTCATGAGTTCGATTTTGGTTATAATCTTGCTGCCAAAACCACGCTAATTCTCTAACTTGGCTTAACGATTCAAATAAATACGCATTTAAAAATTCACGACGGAACGAACCATTAAAACGTTCGATAAAGCCATTTTGTTGTGTCTTTCCTGGTTGAATATGGCATAGCGAAATTTGGTTATCTTCACAATAATTCAATAAGTTAACTGAGATCAGCTCAGGCCCATTATCGACTCGGAGTTGCTTTGGTAACCCCCTTTCGATTTTTAAACGTTCAAGCACTCTGATAACACGTTCTGCCGGTAATGACGTATCAACCTCAATCGCTAAACATTCACGTGTTCCTTCATCAAGAATATTGAGTGTTCTGAACCGTTTACCGCAGTATAAACTGTCGTGCATAAAATCCAGTGCCCATTGAATATTTGGGACTTTTTCTATCACTAATGGCTTCTTTTCACGCTTCGGAAGCACTTTTTTAACCCGTCGTTTCAGGTTTAGCCCCAATTGACAATAAACGCGATAAACTCGTTTATGATTAAAGGGATAGCCTTGAAATCGTAGTCGGAAATAGCATTTCCAAAATCCCGATTGTGGCGATTTAGCTAAAATGGTTTGTATAGCATCGATTACCACGCGGTCTTTTTTGCGCCAATCTATTCGCTGACGGTAAAAAGTAGCTCGGGGCAATGAAGTTAGTTTGCAAGCCTTAATGACTGATAAACCTGCCTCTTTTAATGATTGTGCACAGGACTTCTTTTCAGTCACTACCAACCCTTTTTTGCAAAAAGCTCCTTCATCGCATGATTTTCAAGGCTGACTTCCGCAAAGAGCTTTTTCAGTTTCGCATTTTCATCCTCAAGCTCTTTTAATCGTTTAACATCATTAGCTTCCATGCCACCATATTTTGATTTCCAATTATAATAAGTGGCGTTACTGATCCCATTTTGGCGACAAATGTCTTCCACTTTCATCCCTGAATCAGCGAGCTTTAAAATATTAACGATTTGAGTTTCAGTAAAACGGGCTTTTTTCATCATGACCTCTGCAATTTTTAGGGCAGAAACTCTAATTATAGCTGTCTTATTTTAGGGGGAGTGGACAAATAGTCTTCTTACCACTGTAGGTCATGCTAAATACTTCAGATATTATAAGAGAAGTTTCTTGTTTATACTTTTCAAACTTATCTTTTATAAAATCTAATTCACATCTATTTAAAATTGATCTTTGACTATAAATAATATAGTCTTTCCTTTCAAATGGAAGGTAGCTTTTACTATAATAATTCAGTCTTGGCTTTAATTTTTCAATTTCTAGTGCTGTGTACCACATAATATCAATAGACATTTTAATCTCGGCTCCCCTGATGTGATGACGTGTTTTTGTGATTTCATATTTCATTTCACATGCCAAAAGCAGGGGGCTTTAATGTTTTATCATTAATATATTATATTTAATTAAATTACACGCATACAATAAATCATTATTAACTCCCTCGGTTATAAAGAGCTCATCATCATCTTCAATGATGCTTATCCCTCCTATATCTGTTTCAAAATAAATTCCCAAGCTATAATCTAAATTTTTAATTAATCTATATTCGTGAGCGCTTATTAACTTACATCCTTTATACTTTTTCAGTTGAGTATTCTCAGTAATTGGATATGAGAATGAATCTTGTAAGTTAACTGTTAAGCTGCATTTAGGTTCTGTTTCTTTTTTAATGAACTCAAGCATCCCTTCGCCTATAGTCAAAGAAAACCAGTTGACATTGTCAAATTCTATAAAAAGAACAAGGTTTGATGCTGCTAACTCGCCGTTCATATAAAAAGACATGTTTCTAAAATTAGTCATTATACTATTTATCATAAATCAATCCTCATTAAAATTTTGATGACTTTTCAGGGATTAAAGTATCAAATTCAACATTTCCTTCTGACAAAATCCTTAAGCTTACAATACTATTTGTTTTTTCATTATAAATATGAATTAAATCATATTCTCCTCTTAATTGCTCTGCTTTAATAATATTACTCACTTCTATAGGATTTGTTAACGTATCTTTTATTGTCTGTGTAGCTTCTTTTATGCCATCTGGGCCAGGTTCATATGGTAATCGTCCTTGACCAATTTTTTGTTTATCTTTGCTTTTTGCTCAGACATAAACTCTTCAATTGGAGAAATATTTGATTCTTTATTTGTACTGTTTTTTTCATTTAAACTCGAATAAACAGGTTTTACATCCTTTTTCTCAACCGTCAGGATATAATCCCGAAAATCGACAGGTTCAACATCGTGTCCCGTATGCCGCCAGACAATATCGTCATCCGCAACAGGCAGTGTCTCAGGTCGATAATCGAAATCATGAATATCAAACCCTTCAGGCTTATCGACTTTTTGTGGCAGAGGGGAAGGCCCTGCATGAATAATCGGCCCTTTTGGAATATCATCAATCCGCGCTGAGATATTAATAATATTGCCTGACGCCGCTACCCCCATATACAGCTGAGTACCACCATCCACATCAAATCGGTATACTTCAATAGGCGCCAGCAGACTGAGTGCATGACCAAGGGATTGATACGCAGGTAAGCTGATGACTTCCATTCTTTCAGCTCCAGATGCCAGCTGACCTTTAATCACAGGAACTTGCGCTTTATCACTATCCGGCTCAGTATGAAGAGCAATCAGCTGTGATGCCGCTGCCATTGCGACTGCGGTTTTATCAGTTGAGGCAAAGCCCACTCGCAAACGTGTCGGTGCCGTTCCCCCCATATCCGCAATTTCCAATAAATCCTGCTGGGTTAAACTATCGCCTTTATAATAGTGAGCCACCATGGCGAAAAAGATCTTCCTGCCGTCCATGGTGACGGGAAATGATACCCGCAAAACTTGTTCTAGCTCATTGGAAATGTTCTTACTTGAGCTCTGTTGTGTTGTACCCCAACCAAAATCGTTCTCTTGTTGCCCTACAGCAGCACCGGCAACACCACCACTTAAGGCTCCTCCCATTCCCATGCTCCCACCCAAACCACCGAAGAAAGGAAATGCCTGTGCAGTCCCAATCGGATTGAGTGCATTGCCAATGGTACTGAATAAGGATGAAACCCAGTTAGCTTCAGACTCAGATTGTTCAGTTGCTGACGGAATACCACAGGTATACGCACTGTAATCACACTCCCCAAAATTCGCCAAGTCTTCGACCGCATCACCTGCATCTGTATTGCCTTCGCCGCGCAAGATAGATTTGGCAAATACCGGTTCGGCAATGCGTTTAATTGCTATCACGCGGTGGAGGTCGTAGGGGAACCACAGTTGATAGCCTACATCTCGCTGTTGATAATGGGCTGAACGGCTGATTTGCCCTGCCGTCATACGGTGAACGGTCTCGGGCAATCCGGTGTTAAATTCACCCGGCGGTGCTGTTCACTGAGTGAATAGCCCTGTTCGCGACAAAAATCTTTCAACGATTTATCTTTGCCTTGAATCGCCGTCGGAGGAGATAGGGTGGTCAGTGCATCCGCCAGTGACTGCGGCTCAAGGGTTAAAGTATACGGGCGTGCCGTCATGCCTTCGGCGTGTATTATCCCTTGCGTATCACTGCTGCCCGCTAAGGTGCGCCCTGTGCCACGTTCGGATAAAGTATAAGCCACGCCAATTAATGGTTGTCCTTTATCATCCACCAATTGCAGGTTAATCCAAAATCGGTAGTTGTCACAGATAATGCAAGATTCTGTTTTTTGACTCATGACGGCTCCGTTGTCGAGGGTATCCAGCCCAATTGTTGGGCATAGTCGGTAAACTGGGCGAGGGTGCGTGTGCGACGTTACCGGCTAATATGGGGGAGATATGCAACCAACCGACCAAGCGTTCGTGCAATTGCCCTACAGGGGTGTCGAGCGCCAGTGCGTTATCAGGTTGGTTCTCCCACAATTCACAAGCGAGGTTTTCTGCCATCAGTTGGATGCACGTTTCAGAGTTCTCCCACGCCGTTTGTAAATGCTCACCCAAGGTAAACGGGTGCACTTTCAGCTCGGGTATCAGCGGCGGACGGTCACGGGCGGGCGATATCAGGCAGACAGGTTGTGTGTCAGTATCCAGCATCACTTCATGCACCGGGTTCATCAACACATACCAATCCGCTTCGCGCATGCTGGGTATCAAGATATTGGCGATGCGGCTGTCCATTAAGCGTAATACCACCATTTCGCCATCCAGTTTCACTAATTGACGTTGTTGCCAATGGTGTAACTGCGCGTCCCACGCCATCGGGCTGCGGTAAGCCCAGCCCCAACTGGGGTCACTGAAGCCTTTGCGGTCAAGCAGCTGCCCGAGTGGGACGGCGGCGCTCGGTTTCAATTTCACCAACCACGGACTTTGTGCGATTAAATGGGCCAAGGGGGTGCCGTTATACAGCGGAAACGCCTGTTCAATCCAATCGTTGGCAAACAGCACATCCGTCGGGTTGGGCTGCGCCAAGGTATTGAGCAGTAAATACACCGGGTCACGGTGAGGCTCACTCAACCACGTTGTCCAAGGCGTCGGTCTCATGCATTGCCTCCGTTGGGTTTAATCACCCAACTGCCAGTGGCTTGAGCTTGCATCGCACAGTACGGTTTGATGGGGTATGGCGGAGGTGCAAACGGAGCCACCCCGTCAGGGAGCTGAAGATTGACCGCTTGCCCTGAGCCGCCTCCACTGTCACCAATCGCCACATTGCCCGAGGTAAACACGTTGCTCGGGGTGATGCGCACAAAGCTGCCACCGACTTTAAGCGTGATTTCGGTGGCGGCTTCAATCACCACTTTGCCTTGGCTGCTCAGGTGGGTTTCTTGTCCGCTTTCACTGACCAATGCACCATCCACTTGCTGATGGTAAGCCCCCAGCACTTGCTGAAAAACATCGCCTTCGGTTAACGCTTTTTGCGTGCCTTTGACATGGAGGTGGTCATCACCCGCAATCTCAGCGTAGCGATGTTGGTCAATGCGCTGTTTGCTGTCCCGCTGAATATGAGTGTGATTATCGTTTTGAATGTGCACATTCATATCACGCTGTGCGTGAAAATAGATTTCTTCGTATCCGGCTTTGTCTTCAAAACGCAATTCATTAAACCCTTCGCCTTTACGAGTACAAGTTTTAAAGGTGGTACGCGTTTTTTCGTTGGGTAAATTTAACGGTGGTTTATTGCGTCCATTGTAGGTGCACCCCGTGACAATCGGCCTATCAATATCCCCATTCAGGTAACTGACTAAAACCTGTTGCCCGACGTGAGGAATACTCATAAACCCATAGCCATTGCCACTCCAGCCGTGTGACACTGGCACCCAGCAGGAGGCGCCGTGGTCGGGCGTGCCGCGTCTATCCCAATGGAAATAGACCACCACTTCCCCTTTGCTGTTGGTATAGATTTCCTCTCCCGGAGGCCCCACAACTGTCGCTAACTCATCACCATCAGCAGTCGGTTTATAACGATACGGCGGTCGCCACTCTTGCGTCTCTGGGATAAACGACACACTGTTGGACAACTGCGTTCCTTCGCCGCCACTGTTGTCGGCAAGGGGTTGTACGCCGTGATGTGATACCCTGACCACCTGCCAACGCTTATTCATACGCTCATTGGGGTGATTGGTTAAAGTAAACATCTTACCGGGGTGCAAGGCAAAACAGTTGGTGCTGGCGTGCCCCATTTGACGGTTATTTTGCGATTGTTCATAACGAATTTGATTGAACGTTTCCCCTTCCGCGTCTTCTTGGAAGCGACCATAACTTTCGAACACTTCGTGTTGGTGGTGCACGTCACCAACGACTTGATGGCTGAGCGGGTGAGAAGGTCGCTGTTGATGGTAATCTTTATCAATACGAATATCGCTGCACAGCTGCTCGGCATAGCGCCATGTAGTAGCAGTACTGTCGGTAGTATCGGTATCGGCTTGCGGGTTATAAGTGAGGGTAATCCCTGCCGTCATTCCTAAATGGCGGTCGCTGTAAAACAGTTTCGGGCCTTCCTCAAACCAAAAGGTAATCCCTTCTTCGGCGGCGAGGCGGCACCAAAAATCATACATCGTTTCACGCTTTTGGGTAATGTACGGGCGTTCAAGGTGCTCTTCGGGATGATAAAACAATTTATCGTGTTTAATGTGCGATTCATTCAGCAAGGTTTCTAATATCTTTGGTACGGTGGTATCTTGGAAAATACGGCTGTCTTGCTTGAGAGTCATCACCCACATTTCTGGGCGTATAACAAATTTATACTATGTTTTCACTCCATCGGTATTCAGATTCTCGGCGCTTGCCAATAAGCCTTGTACCTCACGAATTTTTATCCCATCCCGTTTCACAGTCAAGGAAGAAGCCCCGTCTAATATATCATGGAAATCCACATCAAGTAGGGAGCTGACCGCATGAAGAGTTAAAGTAAATAGTTCTGACAACCCCTCTTGTAGATCAAATTCGGTAACCTGAAAGGTGTCATCGGGAAGCCCATTGATACGACAGTTAAACACCAAACCAGAGTTTAATTCCCCGTTATACCATGCTTTCAAGAAGGGATCTCGCTTCGCGGTACGGCGTTCTTGTTCCGCATAAGCCCTGCCAGCTGGTGTCATTTTGACTGGAGGTGGGTTAGCGGATTTACTTGAGTTTTGAGTGGACATACATGCTCCGTTTGAGGATCATACCGCGCCACAAACTACTATTGATAAAAACCATTCATCACGAATGAGTCATGGCTAATAGTAGAAAATCACGATTAAACCTCGACAATAACCAGTAATAAGCAACCAGATAAATAAGTTGTTCGATGTATCAATGTATCCAACTGCGATACTTAAATTTAAGTTAAGCATCCTACAAAACGAAACAATTTCGGTAAAGGCGCTAAGATCACATTTTCAGATACTCATTATTAGAGTAATAAATAAAATTAAAATACCAATAAAAAAACAAATATAGGCTTTTATATCGTTTTTTTGAAAATTTTTTTCTCATAAACACCCGCTTTTCTGTAAATAGATAACTTACCTCTAGAGCTAATCTTCATTTACAGCTGCTAAAGAGTAATATAATGTGACATTCACACCGCTTTAAAAAGCCGTTGTATTTCTTTAATAGGAAAATAGACAACATTATGAACTCTTGGCCTTATCCTAAAATTGTTGCCCATCGTGGTGGTGGCAGACTTGCTCCTGAAAATACACTCGCAGCCATTGATATTGGCGCAAAATATGGACATACCATGATCGAGTTTGATGCCAAACTTTCCCATGATGATCAAATCTTTTTATTACATGATGATACTCTTGAGCGCACCAGTGATGGTCATGGTATTGCAGGCGAATTAAATTGGGAGCAATTATCAAATATCGATGCTGGAAGCTGGTATGGTCCAGAATTCGCCAAAGAGCGGCTGCCTTTACTCTCTGAGGTCGCAAAACGTTGTCAGCAACATGGCATGATGGCAAATATTGAGATCAAACCAACGACAGGCTTGGAAGCTAAAACAGGTCAAATTGTTGCGCTTGCAGCTCGTCAACTGTGGCAAGGACAAACAGCCCCATTGATTTCATCTTTCTCAATTGAAGCACTAATTTCGGCTCAACAATACGCTCCTGAACTAGCGAGAGGGTTATTATTAGATGAATGGCGAGATGATTGGCAAACCCTTACAACACAGCTTGATTGTGTCTCCATCCATTTAGATCATACATTATTGGATGAAAAACGCGTAAAACGCTTAAAAGAGGCTGGCTTATACATTTTAGTTTATACCGTTAATGACCCTGCGCGTGCTTCGCGACTTTTAAACTGGGGAGTTGATGCAATTTGTACGGATGCGATTGATATCATTGGCCCCAACTTTGGTGCCTAATTAAATAGATTACATACTGATCTATAGATACCTACTATTTCACTCGCCGCATAATTAAAAAGCATAAAGCCAGCATTGAATCTCACTTCTGGCTTTATGCTTATCACGATGAAGATTGCTATCCCCCGACTCTAATTTGCTTTTAACGATGGAGCTGATTGAAAAATAGTGCAACCGCCTTAGTGATGTTTTTGGGTACCGTGTTTAATTATGACTGATATTAATTTTTAATGCTGCGGCAATTGCGATAGGCGAAAATGTCACGCTCCCCACTAACAATGCAGCTAGAATCGCAAAATAACCCCCCAAAGGCATATTAAAACTATACGCTTCCATTGTTCCCGTTGCATAAATGAGCACAGGAATATACAGCGGCAGCACCAGTAAACTCACGAGTACTCCCCCTTTTTTCAGAGATACCGTTAAAGCAGCCCCTATTGCACCAATAAAGCTCAGGATCGGTGTACCTAGCAACAAAGTACCTGCAAGTACAGAAAGGGTATTCGCGTCAAAAGAGAGCATTAAAGCTGCTATCGGTGAAAGTAAGATTAGCGGCACTCCAGTTACCAGCCAGTGAGCAATCACTTTAGCTAATACCGTTAAAAATAGTGGATGCGGTGCGAGCAACAGTTGTTCTAACGAACCATCCAGATAGTCATCTTTAAAGAGACGTTCGAGCGATAATAAAGAAGAAAGCACCGCGGCTACCCAAAAAATGCCAACAGCGATACGTGCTAATAACTGAGGCTCAGGCCCTATGCTCAATGGAAATAACGTAATAACAATTAAGAAGAACCATAATGGGTTTACCAATTCAGAAAAACTTCTAAATGCTATTTTTAGTTCTCTTTTAATCACTAGCCAAAACATTATTCATATCCGCCCGTCAGTTTTAAGGATCCAAAATGCCCCGACATAGCTTGATGAGAAGTAAAAAGAATGATCCCACCTTGTTCAGCATGCTGATGAAAACGTTCGGTAAGACGTTTCACGCCTGCGACATCAATAGCAGTAAAAGGCTCATCCAACACCCACAAAGGAGCTTCACTTAACCATAACCTTGCAAGATTCACTCGCCTTTGTTGCCCCGCTGATAACTGACCAACAGGAACATCTTCATAGCCAATGAGTGACACTTCTTCGAGAGCCGACCACAAACTATCCCCGGCAGGATGGCGATGCTGCATCTGATAATAAAACTGTAGGTTCTCATAAGGAGTGAGTAGTGATTTAACGGCTGGCTTGTGCCCTAAGTAAAGTAATTGACGAGTAAAATCTTCTTTTAACTGATGAATCGAATATTGCTCCCACAAAATATCCCCTTCATCGGGTTTTAACAGCCCAGCCACCATACGTAATAAGGTCGTTTTACCCGCACCATTAGGCCCTTCAACTTGTAAAATTTGGCCGGGCAATACGGTGAAATCCAGCTTTTGAAAAAGCATCCTGTTTTGCCGCTGACAACTGATTTGCTCGGCAGTTAACATAGTGTTTTATTCCTGTTATTCGTTTTTCGCCACTTTATTTAACAGAATATCACTAATACTGTCATTTGATATTGTTTCACCGCAAAGCACTTTCATCAAAACTTCGCCCCCTAAAGAAGATAATGAAAACAGCATGTCGGGGTTAAGCAGGCGAATTTTATCTATATTGCTTTCTTGGTTAACCAATACCACCGTTTTTACACCTTCACCAGCAAGTTGTTTTATCCCTAAGAGCACGAAAGTACTTAAGGCGTCGCTATCTGTCATCACTAATACATATTTTGCCTGTTTAACATTCGATTCGGCTAATAGCGCTGTATCTGTAGGGTCACCAGTGACGATATTATCTTTCTCAGGATAATGTGCGCGATGACTTTCTTGGCAGATCACCGCAACTGGCAGTTCGCGATTTTTTAACCCTTCATACATGCTTACCGCCATTGGCGTACTACCAATTACAACATAATGATTTTTCATATAAGAAAACCTCTTGCGAACAATTTCCTTTGTTCCTTTAGCTAACAGCCCTACAACATAAACCACTGATGTTGTAAAAATTGTAATACCAAGAATAATGACCGTAACAGTAAATACCCGAGCATCTGTAGAGACTGGCACTATATCGCCGAAACCGACGGTCGTCATACAAACTAACGCGAAATAAAATGCCGTGGTTCCATCTTTAACGACGGGTAGAAATTCATTACCGATATAGAGTGTGCCAAAAATGGAATAAAGCAATAATGCAATGATACAAGTTATCGCCACAAATCCCGCACTGGTTAAGCTGTGATGATGATAACGCTTCCAAAAAAAGCTCAACGCCAAAAAAAGGACCAGCGAAAAATAACCTTGATGAAGGTTTTCCGTTGCAATTTTTAAATCAACAAACGAAATAATGGCCAGTAAAAGCAGTGAAAACACCCATGCGATTCGGGCGCCATTAAGCATGAAAAAAGATAAAAATATCAATGAAATTCCTAACAAAAAACGAGGGATATCAAGCAACTTCATAAAGCCGAGAGATTTAAGCCACTCACTAAACCCATTCGCTCGCCAATCAATATAGTCAGTATAAGCCCCCAATACAGGCTTAATAATCATAAAACCATCAAAAATGATAAGTATTGAGATGATTAAACGGATAAATAAGGATGATTTCAGAAAAGCAATAAACGCGTTATCTGACATTTTTCCTTCACCCTCTGCTCAGATAAGATTACATAAAGTCTATATAACACATGTTGGTCATTGATGTTAGTTAGAATGCCGTTCTTCGGTTGATTTTATTGGTATAACCGACATATCCTTATATCAACTGATACAGTTCCATTTTTATACTTAGGAGAAATAAAATATAAAAAAAGCCTAACTATCAAACTGAAGCTATCTTAATTTGACTTTATTTCCTGTGTAAAATTAAACCAAATATCAACCAAATCTCATCAATTATTAGTTGTTTATTTTATTGAACTTAATTTCTAAGATAATATCTAAAAATCGATTTTTGGCGTTTTTTCTTATTACCTAACATGACTTAAGAATAAGAGTTCAATAAATTATGGTTAATTCTACGCAAGCAAAGAGATTTAGCTGGACAGCTTTACTGTGGTTGCTCATCTATTTCTGGTATTTCTCATCATTGCTCCAAATCTATGTTGTTGTTACAGGACAAAGTAACACCGTCGGATTAAGAGACTCTTTACTGTACAGCACACTCTGGTTAATCCCTGCGCTCTTTTTCCCTAGAAGGATCAAATTAGTTGCCGGCATTATCGGTATCATTCTTTGGCTTTCATCTGTCATTGCACTCGCTTATTTTGTCGTCTATGGGCATCAGATCTCACAAAGCGTCATGTTTGTGATGTTTGAAACAAATACAAATGAAGCAGGTGAATTTTTAAGGCAATACATTAGCTTTAAGGTTATCGCGGTTATATTGATTTATACTTTGGTCGCGATTTTCTTATGGTCACGACTAAAACCAGTGACCATGCCAGTGTCAGCGAGATGTGGTGTCTCTTTGCTCGTGCTAATCATCTTATTTGGCGTGCCTTATTATAATAAAGGAATTAAACAAGATAGGCCGTTCGCCAATGTCATGTCTTATGTGAATAGTAAACTTGCCTATGCTGCGCCTTGGCAATTTGTTAGTGGCTATTTTCTCTATAAAAACCAGTTAGCCAATATGGAAGAACTGATCCGTGATAACAGTAAGATCCCGCCATTAGAAAACTTTATCGATGCTAATGGCAATACGCCGAGAACTTTTGTTTTGGTCATTGGTGAATCAACAAGTCGCGATAGAATGAGCTTATATGGTTATAAACGCCCAACAACACCAGAGCTTGAGCAGCTAAAACAACAGTATCCCGATAATTTGTCTGTATTTAACGATGTCGTGACCTCTCGTCCTTATACAATAGAGGCGCTCCAGCAAATTCTCACGTTTGCCTCTCAAACTGAGCCCGAGTTATTTAATTCGCGCCCTTCAATCATGAATATGATGAAGCAAGCTGGATTTAAAACTTTTTGGATCACAAACCAACAGACAATGACGGAGCGTAATACGCTATTAACTGCTTTTTCTCGACAAACAGATAAACAATATTACTTAAATAACGATATGGCCCAAAGTTCACGTATTTACGATGAAGTTGTGCTAGCCCCGTTTAAAGAAGCTCTGGCCGACCCTGCTGAGAAAAAATTTATTGTTGTTCATCTACTTGGAACCCATATGCGATATGAGTTCCGTTACCCTGAAGATAAAGCCATCTTTAAAGGTAAAGATAGTCTGGTGCCAAGTAACCTCAAAGAGAGCCAAGTCGAAGATTACAATGCTTACGACAACGCACAACACTACAATGATTATATTGTTTCCACATTAATTAAAGATTTTGATTCATCAAAAGAAAATGGCTTTTTAGTCTTTTTCTCTGATCATGGTGAAGATGTCTTTGATACACCTCCTCATGAAACTTTAGGTCGTAGTGAAGGCAAACCAAGTCGTGTGATCTACAATGTTCCATTCCTAGTATGGCAATCTCCTGAATGGTTACAAAGCCATAATTTTAATTTGAACAGTAAAACCGATAGGCCTTATAGCACCATGGATTTTATCTACTCATGGTCTGATATCGCGGGCTTTAACTATAAAGGCTACACTCCTCAGAAAAGCCTATTTAGTGACGAATACCAACCACAGCCGCGTTACATTGGTGACCCTGAGAATAAATCCTCTTTGATGCTGTATGATGATTTGAAAAAATAATTTGTCAGTAAAGCATCTTCGACCTAAGATGAAGAGCCTTTAGCGGCTCTTCATCTTTTTATTAAGAAACGTGATAGTTACTGAATTTTGCCATCTTGCCGAATAAATTTGACTTCGCCTTGCCAAAACTCAGCAAGAAAAACAGATTCGGGCTTATCGATCCCATGTTTAACCATCTGTTTATTTAACCACTCTTCGTCTTTTTCTATCGATTGCAATTCATTTAGCCTAACAACACCATCTTTCATAATAATCACTGATGGCATATTTGTTGGATCACAAATAACCGTTAATTGCCCATCTGGTTCAATCTGGGCATAATAGATTTCTTGGAATGAATGAACCCCTTGTGCATGAATTCTTGAGGATATATTCAAAATATCAATTTTATTCCCTTTTTCTAATATATTTTCCATAATAAAGTTTCCTTTACTAATAATAGGGATAGGATTGCCGATAGTCACGTTGCGAATAAAGTTAAATTTTTTAGTTAAATAGTTTAGCCCTGATATAAAAAACACACCTATAAAGAGTAAAGTGATGTACTGATATAATGGGATTGTATCGCTATAAATCACACCACCAATAATTCCACCCAACACAAAATTCCCAATAAAATCAATAGGTGTCATCTGTGACAGCTGCGTTTTCCCAGACAAATTCATATGAGTAAGAACAATGGCAAAACCAATGATAAACTTGACTACAACAAGCATATAGTAATAACTCATATAAGACTTCCTTTCGTATACTCACGTTTTTATGAATTTTAGTTAAATAAACCAGCATATTATTTTTTTGCTAATATCCAAGATTAATTATAGCGAAATAATAAAGCTCGTCTTTTTTATTAAGTTAAATATTGATATCAAGCATTAAAATCACTATTTTGCTGATAATGCTACCTTTTTATTTCAGGTAACTTTCAGAGACAACTGATTTTTAATTATTAAAAATATGAGTTATATTTATAACATGCTATTGATAGCAGATCCGTATCCACTTACATCATGCTAAAGGAAATATTTATGAAAAAGAAAATATTAAGTTCTCTTATTCTAGCAGGTATTATCGCTATGGCGGCAGGTTGTGATGATTCATCAAAGACAGATCAAACGATGAAACAAACTGAAGAAAAAGTGGAGCAATTAAAAGATGCTGGTGAGCAAAAAGCAGCCGAACTTAAGGATAGTGCAGAAGCAAAAGCGAATGACCTTCAAAAACAAGCTTCAGAAAAAGCGGATGAAATTGCAGATAAGGCTAAAGAAGTAAAAGAAGCTAGCGAACAAAAAGCAGCTGAGCTTAAAGAGAACGCCACAGAGAAAGCTAATGAATTGAAAGAAGCTAGCGAGCAAAAAGCGGCTGAGCTTAAAGAGAGCGCTACAGAGAAAGCCGATGAATTAAAAAAGGCTAGCGAGCAAAAAATCTCTGAATTTAAAAATAGTGCCACAGAGAAAGCTAACGAACTTGAAAAACAAGCTTCAGCTAAGGCAGATGAGCTATCTGATAAAGCTAAAGAGCTAAAAGATGCGGCTGATAAAAAATCAGATGAATTAACTGAATCGGCAAAAAATAAGCTATCAGAAACAAATGATAAAATAGCAGAAAAAAGCCAAGAAGTGAAAACAGACTCAATCAATAAAGCAGATGAACTAGCGACTGATGCCAAAAATAAAACTGAAGAATTAAAAGCAGAAAACAAATAACTATCTGTGCTAGATAACTCGGTTTATTCTCAAAGCAGGTCTACGCTGGCCTGCTTTTTTTTATATTTTTATACGGAGAAAGTAAAGCACACAAAACCATGTCCTGTTCCCCCTCAATTCTGGTATAACAATTTAAAACCGAAATAATATAAACACGTTACCTTATAAATTGGAGACAACATGCAAGTGAGATATAGCCTTGGGTATACTGATCCTAAAATCGTTAATCACGCTTTCGCGCTTCGCCAACAAGTTTTTACCCATGAACAAGGCTTTCCTGCTGAAATCGATGTAGATGTATATGATGATGACGCATTACATGTGGTGCTATACCTAGAAAATAGCCCTGTTGCTGTACTACGTTGTATTTTACAAGCCGACAAAGTGATAAAAGTGGGCAGAGTCGCGGTACTTAAACAATATCGAGGCAAAGGCTTTGGACGTAAGTTAATGAAATTTGTTGAGCAGTACGCTATCGAGAACCAATTTCATGCTGTAGGACTATCTGCACAACATACCGCAATCGCCTTTTACGAAACATTAGGCTATCACACACAAGGCGAAATGTATGACGAAGATGGTATGGATCATATCTATATGGTTCTACCGTTAATTTAAGTTCTAACGCCTTGAATTTTCCATATCACCCCTTATGATCAATAAAGTGATGCTTTTTTGTACGAGGTGATTATGGCAAATGGTTGGGCTAACGAAAATGCGGTTCAAGAACAAATTGATGCCACTCTTGATGACGCTATCGCTAAGGCTCGCAGTCAACTCCATTCAGGCGAAAGTGCTGAATACTGTGTTGAATGTGGTGAGCCTATTCCTCTCGCCCGTCGCAAGGCACTCCCTGGCGTACAGCTCTGTATCACTTGCCAAAATGCCGCCGATCAAAAAAGTGCCACATTTAGTGGTTATAATCGCCGAGGGAGTAAAGATAGTCAGTTACGGTGAATATGCCCTATTCCTAAATAACACCGAAACTCTACCAATATTTATTTCTACCTAAAATCCGAATATTAATGTTAATTTAATTAACCTTTCTAAGCTTTTTATCTAACTTTTTGTTAAATAGTTAAAAAGATAACAACAATGATAGTTAATAATGTGATTTATAAGGCTATATTTTTATGAAAACATAGAGGTTTTTCCTGTTTATTTGAAACCAGTCTCGATATATGGCAATATATCCGCCGGTTTTTTCGCAAATGGAGTAATAACAGCTAAAAAAACATTTGATAGCAACGGGCGCAATAACCGTTTTTATCGCTATCTCTGCAAACTGTTTCATTATTGTTTTTTCTACTGTTTCCCCACTGGGAACCCTTTCGCAATTTCATTGTTTCATTAAGAAGGACAGCGCGTTGCATACCCAACAGATTATTGGTATGTCAAAAATAAAATAAATCAAAGAAGGTTGTTATGAGTCAAAACGATACTGATTCTAAAAAAAATCGCTCAAAAATTAGTCCCCCGGTATTTTATACCTCTGCACTTGTGATTATGGTTATTGTTGGTTTTGCCGCCATCATGCCGGAAGTAGCAGAATCTCATCTAAGTCATCTTCAACAAAACCTATTCAATAATGCTAGCTGGTTCTATATTCTAGCCGTCGCTATCATTCTTTTGAGTGTGACTTATCTGGGACTCTCTCGTTATGGACAGATAAAACTCGGCCCCGATCACGCACAACCTAATTTTAGCTATGTGTCTTGGTTTGCCATGCTGTTTTCCGCAGGTATGGGGATAGGGTTAATGTTCTTTGGTGTTGCAGAGCCTGTAATGCACTACCTCAACCCACCAGTCGGTGATCCGCAAACGGTTGAAGCCGCGAAAGAGGCAATGCGTTTGACCTTCTTCCATTGGGGCTTACACGCTTGGGCGATTTACGCCATTGTGGCGCTGATTTTAGCCTTTTTTAGCTACCGCCATGGGTTACCGCTGACCCTCCGCTCCGCACTGTATCCTATTATTGGTGATCGTATTTATGGCCCTATTGGCCACTTTGTCGATATTTTCGCGGTTGTCGGTACTGTTTTTGGGGTTGCGACATCATTAGGCTTTGGCGTATTGCAGGTTAATGCAGGGATGAATCACCTGTTTGGTCTGCCTGTTAGCCCAACCGTACAAGTTATTCTGATCGTTGTCTTTACTGGCCTTGCGACGCTGTCTGTAGTTTCAGGCCTAGATAAAGGGATCCGCATTCTTTCTGAATTAAACTTAGGTTTAGCCTTTATATTGATGCTGCTGGTGTTGATCTTAGGGCCAACCGTTTTATTACTGAAATCATTTGTTGAAAACACAGGTGGTTATCTATCCGAGATAGTCAACAAAACCTTTAACTTATATGCCTATGAGCCTAAATCCAGTGATTGGTTAGGTGGTTGGACATTACTTTATTGGGGTTGGTGGCTCTCTTGGTCGCCATTTGTTGGGATGTTTATCGCGCGAATTTCACGTGGACGTACTATTCGTGAGTTCGTCACTGGCGTTCTATTTGTTCCTGCTGGCTTTACCTTGATGTGGATGACGTTCTTCGGTAATTCCGCCATTAACCTGATTAAAAACCAAGATGCCGTTAAACTGGCAGAAACAGTGCAATCAGATGTTTCACTCGCCCTGTTTGAATTTTTAACCTACTTCCCTTTCTCTACCGTACTGTCATTTTTTGCTATGCTGATGGTGGTCGTCTTCTTTGTCACTTCGGCTGACTCAGGGGCAATGGTTGTTGATACTTTAGCATCGGGTGGTGATTCAAATACCCCAGTTTGGCAGCGTATTTTCTGGGCTGGCTTAATGGGTGTCGTTGCTATCACATTATTACTTGCAGGTGGCTTACAAGCACTACAAACCTTAACTATTGCCAGCGCCTTACCGTTTGCGATGGTACTATTAGCAGCAATTTATGGCTTATTTAAAGCATTGCGTATTGATGCTTATAAACGTGATAGCCAACAATTAGCCACAATTGCTCCGACAGCGAGCCGCAATCCAATTCCATGGCAACGACGCTTACGTAATATCGCGTATTTCCCAAAACGTAACCAAGTAAAACGTTTTCTCGGTGAGGTTGTTCATCCATCGATGGAAATGGTCTCAGAGGAGCTTGAGAAGCAGAATACGACTTGCCATATCTATAATGATAAAGATGATAGGATTGGCTTCGAGGTCGATTTAGGTGAGGATATGAACTTCCTATACGAAGTTCGCTTGCGCTACTATGTTCAACCTTCTTTTGCCCTTTCTGGCATGGGAACAGAGAGCGATGATGAAAAAAGCGAAGAGCAGAAATATTATCGTGCAGAGGTTCACCTTAAAGAAGGTGGGCAAGACTATGATGTTATGGGCTGGACCAAAGAACAGGTCATCCATGATATTCTCGACCAGTACGAGAAACATATTCACTTCCTACATCTACTAGGTAAGTAAACAACAAAAAGCCCCCTAATCAGAATGTTGCTGATTAGGGGGCAATTTATTTATTGCCCACGACATGCGAAATTCGCCCTAAGCGCTCTCTTTTTTATCCGCAATATGGCTGTAATCAGGACTTTCTAAAGCAATTAATTCATCCAGCAGTGCGGTTAATTGTTGCATTTTCTCCTGAGAAAATGCCTGCTCAATTTTTTGATAGCCCTCTTCCACTTCTTGACGTGCTTTATCGTACAATGTTTGACCACTAGGCGTCAGAGAAACATAGAGCTTACGCTGATCATTGAGTGGCTTTAAGCGAAAAATTAACCCTTCCCGCTCCATACGAGTCAAAATCCCTGTCAAACTTGGACGAAGAATACAGGTTTGAACTGATAACTCATGGAAATCAATAGAGCGTTTATCGGCAAGTACTCGGATAATACGCCATTGCTGTTCAGTCAAATTGTATGACTTTAAAATAGGGCGAAAGAACCCCATCGCGGTCTCTCTTGCCTGTAATAATGCAATTGTCAATGATTCATGCATAAGTTTAAAACTCACCACTCTAAAATGTTTATTTAATACCAATTAAATTGGTATTACACAATCTATTGCGCCTTTACACCGCAAATTTACCCTTAGTGATAGCCTATTCTATCCACTTAAAACCAAGGTTAGCACGGTAAAATAACAATCACAAAGAAAAACCCCAAAATATTAATGAGTAAACAATTCAACAGCAAACCAAAAAGTTAATAAAAAGTTACAATAAAAATTCAAAAAAAATATCAGAATACTGAATATCAATAGGTTACATAAAAACCTTCTGAATATGTTAAAGAGATCACAATTAAAATTAACAATTTCTCTAGCCTATTGCCAATTACCACTTTATACATTATTAATATATTAACAATCATTCGAAATCATCGTTTTCCTAATAAGGAGTTGTCAATGAAAGGCACTGTATTTGCCGTTGCCCTCAATCATCAAAGCCAAGTGGCTCACTGGCATGAGGCATTCGGGCAAGCCCCTTATAAAACCCCACCAAAAACACCTGTGTGGTTTATAAAGCCGCGTAATACTCGGATCAATTCAGGGGAGCCTATTTTGCACCCTGCCGGTGAAGTGGTGCAAAGTGGTGCAACGCTAGCACTGGTTATTGGTAAAGATGCACGTAAAGTCAGCCAGTCAGAAGCCAAAAATTATATTGCGGGCTTTGCATTAGCAAATGAAGTCAGCCTACCTGAAGACTCATTTTATCGTCCTGCTATCAAAGCAAAATGCTGTGATAGTTTCTGCCCTATTGGGGAAATGGTTGAAACAACATTAACTGCCCCTGTCGACATTATCACCCTCATCAATGGTAAAGAAGCTGACCGTTGGTCTACAAAAGATCTGGTTCGTGATGCCAGTGAGTTAGTTGCCGCACTCAGTGAATTTGCCACGTTAAAAGCGGGTGATGTGATACTGATGGGCACGCCTCATCAACGCGTCACCATTCAGCCTGGTGATGAAGTCACTGTTCAAGCAGAAGGCTTTCCGAGCCTAAGCAATAACGTTGTTGTGGCAGGAGGACAATAATGAAACACGCAAAAATTCGTTACCAAGGTACTGAGTATTCCGTTACGGTTGGTGAAAACGAGCAAATCACATTACCAAATGGCCAAGTTATTGCAGGCGATGATGCTAATGTTGAATGGTTACCTCCTGTTAGAGGCACACTGTTCGCACTGGGCTTAAATTATGCCGACCATGCTACTGAACTTGATTTCAAGCCACCTGAAGAGCCTCTGATTTTTATCAAAGCAGATAACACATTAACAGGCCATCGCCAAGTTTCAGTGCGCCCCGATAATGTTGACTATATGCATTATGAGTCAGAGCTTGTTGTGGTCATTGGTAAAGCGGCATACAAAGTATCACAAGAAGATGCGATGGATTATGTTGCAGGCTACACCGTATGTAATGATTATGCGATCCGTGACTATTTAGAAAATTACTATCGCCCCAACCTGCGTGTTAAAAGCCGTGACACTTTAACGCCTATCGGTCCATGGGTTATCGATAAAGATCAGGTTAAAGATCCCCATAACCTTGCGCTATATACCTATGTAAACGGTGAGTTGCGCCAGAAAGGAACCACTGCTGATCTCATTTTCAATATCCCATTTTTAATTTCCTATCTCAGTGATTTTATGACACTGCAACCGGGTGACATGATCGCAACAGGAACACCAAAAGGCCTTTCTGATGTCGTACCTGGTGATGAAGTGATCGTTGAAGTTGAGGGTGTAGGCCGGCTGATTAACTATATTGTCAGCGAAAAAGAATATGAGGAACGAGTGTAATGACTAAGATTAACCATTGGATCAATGGCAAAAATGTTGCCAGCAAAGAATATTTCCAAACCACCAACCCTGCAACAGGTGAAGTACTCGCTGAAGTGGCTTCTGGTGGTCAAGATGAAATAAATCAAGCCGTTGCGGCAGCCAAAGAGGCATTCCCTAAATGGGCTAATACGCCAATGAAAGAGCGTGCTCGTTTGATGCGCCGTCTTGGTGAATTGATCGACCAAAACGTTCCTGAAATTGCAGAAATGGAAACTCAGGATACAGGTTTGCCAATTCATCAAACCAAAAATGTGTTGATCCCTCGTGCTTCACATAACTTTGAGTTTTTTGCCGAAGTCTGCCAACAGATGAATGGTCGTACCTACCCTGTTGACGACAAAATGATGAACTACACCCTGATCCAACCTGTTGGTGTCTGTGCACTGATCTCCCCTTGGAACGTGCCATTCATGACGGCAACATGGAAAACAGCACCTTGTTTAGCCCTAGGTAACACCGCTGTTTTAAAAATGTCTGAACTGTCACCATTATCAGCAAACCGTTTAGGTGAGCTGGCATTAGAAGCGGGGATCCCTGCTGGCGTACTTAACGTTGTGCAAGGTTACGGCAGCACAGCAGGTGACGCTCTAGTCAAACACCATGACGTTCGTGCCGTTTCCTTTACTGGTGGAACAGCAACAGGCCGCGTGATCATGCAAAACGCGGGTCTGAAAAAATATTCGATGGAACTTGGCGGCAAATCCCCTGTTCTGATATTTGAAGATGCCGATATCGAACGTGCATTAGATGCGGCTCTGTTTACCATTTTCTCAATTAATGGTGAACGTTGTACTGCCGGTTCTCGTATTTTCATCCAAGAAAGTATCTACCCTGAATTTGTTAAGCGCTTCGCTGAGCGCGCTAATCGCCTAATTGTCGGCGACCCAACGGATCCAAAAACACAAGTTGGTGCACTGATCAGTGAACAGCATTGGAACAAGGTATCCGGCTATATTCGCCTTGGTGTAGAAGAAGGGGCAACATTACTGGCTGGTGGCCCAGACAAGCCAACCGACCTACCTGCACATCTGAAAAATGGTAACTTCTTACGCCCGACCGTATTAGCAGATGTCGATAACCGTATGCGTGTTGCGCAAGAAGAGATCTTTGGGCCAGTTGCCTGCTTGATCCCATTCAAGTCAGAAGAAGATGGCCTACGTATGGCAAATGATGTTGAGTATGGTCTCGCATCTTATATTTGGACACAAGATGTCAGCAAGATCCTTCGCTTATCACGCAACATTGAAGCCGGTATGGTGTTTGTTAATACACAAAACGTACGTGATTTACGTCAACCATTTGGTGGCGTTAAAGCCTCTGGTGTTGGTCGTGAAGGCGGTGAATATAGCTTTGAAGTTTTTGCAGAAATGAAGAACGTTTGTATTTCCTTCGGGGATCACAACATTCCTCGTTGGGGTGTTTAATTTATTGAGATATTTAGTTTATTGGAAATTCAATAATAAATATTTAATCTAACTTATGCCCTAAATAATTCGGGCTGTAGCGAAAAATCACTCACACGCTACAGCTCGAAATATCACGGGGGAGGTAAAAACTTATGGGTAAATTAGCACTTGCGGCAAAAATAACGCATGTTCCATCCATGTATTTGTCAGAATTACCCGGCAAACATCATGGCTGCCGCCAATCCGCCATTGACGGTCATAAAGAGATCAGCCGCCGCTGCCGCGAACTTGGTGTTGATACTATTATTGTTTTTGATACTCACTGGTTAGTTAACAGTGCATATCACATCAACTGTGCCGATCACTTTAAAGGGATCTATACGAGTAACGAACTCCCTCATTTTATTCGTGATATGGAATATGAATATGATGGTAACTCCGAGCTTGGTCGCATGATCGGTGAAGAAGCCCGTAAACTAGGCGTTCGTGCTCAATCCCACGAAATCCCAAGCCTAACGTTAGAATATGCCACCTTAGTTCCTATGCGCTATATGAATAGTGATCGCCACTTTAAAGTGATCTCTATTTCTGCATTTTGCACCTCTCACAGTTTTGAAGACAGCCGTAAATTAGGCGAAGCCGTACTCACAGCCATCGAAAAATATGATGGCACGGTTGCTGTACTCGCGAGTGGCTCATTATCGCATCGCTTTATTGATGACCATCGTGCAGAAGAAGGGATGAACAATTATACCCGTGAATTTGATGAGCAAATGGATAAGCGTGTCGTCAAATTGTGGCGTGAAGGCCGTTTTAGTGAGTTCTGTAAGATGCTGCCGGAATACGCTGACTACTGTTATGGCGAAGGTCATATGCACGATACGGTGATGCTATTAGGCATGCTAGGTTGGGATAAATATGCAGAAAAAGTTGAAGTGCTGACCGATTTATTCGCCAGTTCAGGTACCGGACAAATTAACGCTATTTTCCCGTTGCCAAGCTATATCACCGATAAACAAAAAGTCAGTGCGTAAGGAGTCGTCATGCCGCATTTTATTGCTGAGTGTACCGACAATATCCGTGAACAAGCGAATTTGCCTGAGCTATTTTCCAAGGTAAATAGTGCATTAGCAGGAACTGGTATTTTTCCTTTAGGCGGCATTCGTAGCCGTGCTATTTGGTTAGATACTTGGCAGATGGCTGATGGTAAACATGATTACGCCTTTGTCCATATGACACTCAAAATTGGTTCAGGGCGTTCTCTTGAAGATCGTCAAAAAACAGGTGAGATGCTATTTACCCTCATCAAAGAACACTTTGCTCAGTTAATGAGTGATAGGTATCTCGCTCTATCATTTACCATGGAAGAGCTTGATCCCGTGTTGAATTACAAACAAAACAATGTTCACGCTTTATTTAAATAAGGAAGCCTGATGCCGACGCCATTCGATAAACAGATCCCTCGCTACTTGATCCCATTATTAGGGTCACTGGTTGCATTTGGGCCATTATCGATAGATATGTATCTGCCTGCTCTGCCGCAAATGGGAAATGACCTCCAGGCGAGCCAAGGGCAGATGCAGTATACACTCGGCGCATTCTTTGCTGGCTTCTGTATTGGCATGTTGTTTTATGGGCCACTCAGCGACATTCTTGGTCGCCGTAAGATGCTGTTAAGTGGCCTAACTATTTTTACGCTCGCAAGTTTACTGTGCGCGCAAGCCTCTTCGGCTGACGCATTAATTGCTTTTCGTGCGTTACAAGCCTTCGGTAGTGGAGCCGCCATTGTCATGGCACGAGCCATTGCTCGAGACGTTTACCCAACAGGTGAACTGCCTAAAGTTTTATCTTTGATGACGTTAGTCACTATGATAGCGCCCTTACTGGCTCCCCTACTCGGTGGCTTTTTATTAATTCACTTTCAGTGGCAAGCGATCTTCTATCTTCTTGCACTGATAGGTCTTTGTTCTGCAAGTTGTATTTTCTTCTTGCTTCCTGAAACCTTGACACCGCAGAAAGAATCTAAAAATTTACTCAGTGTCGCGTTTCAAAATTACGCTCAAGTTTTAAGCGATAGAGAAGCACTGAGTATTATCGGTACGATGGCATTCTCTTTTGCGGGTATGTTTGCCTTTATCAGCGGCTCTCCCTTTGTTTATATCAACTATTTTGGCGTATCGGAGCAGCACTACGGTTTATTATTCGGCTGTAATATTCTCGGGATGATAGTGGTATTACTACTGAATGTCAGACTGCTCAAAGTATACAGTTTAACTCGCATACTCTGCCTACAAAGTGGTGCGCAATTACTGTTTGGGCTATTACTACTCATTTTCTACCAGCAAAGCCTGCCTATTATTGTTATTCTGGTGGTGCTGTTTTTATCGATGGTCAATGCTATCGGTACAAATAGCTTATCACTGTTATTGCAGCATCGAGGAAAAATTGCCGGTAGCGCCAGTGCGCTTGCTATTTCGATTCAATTTGCATTGGCGGCGCTGGCAAGTGTTGCAGTTTCTGTACTACAGGATGAATCCCCATTTGCTATGGCACTGGTTATGGCTGTCTGTGCCGGATTAAGTTTCACAAGCCAACGTTTCTCGGCTAAAAATGTCCGCTCACAGTTAGTCTCAGTGCCTTCGGAGAAAAAAGAAAAATGAGTATCAATGTCAATTCTACCTTATTCCGCCAGCAGGCTTATATCAACGGTCAATGGGTTAACGCCAACGACAATAGTCAATTCGATGTCACTAACCCTGCGAACGGTGAAGTCATTGCAAAAGTCAGTAATGTAGGTGCAGCACAAACCCAACAAGCGATTGATGCTGCGGAAAAAGCCCTACCCGCTTGGCGTGCTAAAAGTGCCAAAGAGCGTAGCCAAATTCTTAATAAGTGGTTCCAATTGATGATGGAAAACCAAAAAGAGCTTGCAGAGCTACTCAGTTGGGAGCAAGGCAAATCCATCACAGAATCAATGGGTGAAATCGCCTATGGTGCAAGCTTTATTGAGTGGTTTGCCGAGGAAGGTAAACGCGTTTATGGCGAAACAATCCCATCTCCACTTCCTGGTCGCCGCTTAGTGACGATTAAACAGCCTGTGGGTGTGGTCGCTGCGATTACGCCATGGAACTTCCCAAATGCCATGATCACCCGTAAGGTTGGCCCAGCACTGGCGGCAGGATGCACGATGGTACTGAAACCTGCGGCTGAGACCCCATTATCAGCATTAGCACTAGCAGCATTAGGTGAAGAAGCTGGTATCCCAGCAGGGGTGTTCAACATCGTGCCAGGTACAGATGCAAAAGCCATTGGTGGTGTACTCACATCAAGTCCTGTTGTTCGTAAACTGACTTTCACTGGCTCCACACGCGTTGGCAAATTACTCATGGCGCAATGTGCCGATACAGTGAAAAAGCTATCATTGGAGCTCGGTGGCAATGCGCCTTTTATCGTGTTTGACGATGCCGACCTTGATGCCGCCGTACAGGGCGCATTAGCGGCTAAATTCCGCAACAGCGGGCAAACCTGTGTTTGTGCTAACCGTATTTTAGTTCAAGAAGGCGTCTATGATGAATTTGCTAAACGCTTAGCAAAAGCAGTCACTGAGCTAAAAATCGGCCCAGCAACTCAAGCCGATTCACAACAAGGCCCTCTGATTAACCAAGCTGCGGTTGATAAAGTCACCGAGCATATTGCAGATGCGGTTTCTAAAGGCGCACGCGTACTGGCAGGCGGTAAACCTGCTTCATTAGGCGGATTGTTCTTCGAGCCAACCGTATTAGCAGACGTCACCGAATCTATGATCGTCGCCAAAGAAGAGACTTTTGGTCCATTGGCGCCTCTGTTTAAGTTCCGCGATGAACAAGAAGCCATTGATTTAGCAAATGATACCGAATTTGGTCTGGCTTCCTATTTCTATTCTAGAGATATCGGCCGCATCTACCGTGTTGCAGAAGCACTCGAAAGCGGCATGGTCGGTATCAATGAAGGCATTATCTCAAATGAAGTTGCCCCATTTGGTGGCATTAAGCAGTCAGGGCTGGGGCGTGAAGGTTCACGTTACGGAATTGAAGACTATCTGGAAGTGAAATATCTCTGCTTCGGTGGGCTATCTACAAACTAATTTGACCTTTACAGATTAGCGCACTGCCATCTGGCAGTGCGGGTTAGAAAGCGCCCAACGTTTCTTGCGTGATAAGCAGAGTTCAACAGGAGCAATACTCGCATGTTACAAAAAGATGTCATATCGCAAGTTGCACAGCGCCTTAATCAGGCCGAGAAAACACGTGAACAGATCCGTCAGATTTCATTGGATCATCCACAAATCACCATTGAAGACGCATACGCTATTCAACGTGAATGGGTTGGCCTAAAAATCGCTGAAGGTCGCTCACTGAAAGGCCATAAAATTGGCTTAACATCGAAAGCTATGCAGGCTAGTTCTCAAATTGATGAACCTGACTACGGTGCACTTCTCGACGATATGTTTTTTGACGATGGTTGTGAAATTCCAACAGATCGTTTTATCGTTCCACGTATTGAAGTTGAGCTAGCATTTGTTTTAGCAAAACCCTTAAGTGGCCCAAACTGCACCCTGTTTGATGTTTATAACGCAACTGATTATGTCATACCGGCACTTGAGCTTATTGATGCCCGTTGCCACGGTATTGATCCTGAAACAAAGCGCCCACGCAAAGTATTCGATACCATTTCAGATAATGCGGCGAATGCGGCGGTGATCTTAGGGGGGAGACCAATCAAACCTCGCGACCTTGATTTACGATGGATCAGTGCATTGCTGTACCGTAACGGTGTTATTGAAGAGTCTGGCGTCGCGGCTGCGGTACTTAACCACCCTGCAAACGGGGTTGCTTGGCTGGCAAATAAACTCGCGCCACACAACGTCCAACTAGAAGCTGGCCAAATCATTTTAGGTGGCTCATTTACTCGACCGGTTCCTGCTCGTAAAGGGGATGTATTTCATGTGGACTACGGCGTGATGGGTTCCGTCAGTTGCCGCTTCGTATAAGGAGATCATCGTGGATATCCTACAAAATAAATTTAAACATGCACTAAAAGAAGGTCGACCACAAATCGGTTTATGGCTGGGGCTATGCAGCTCATATAGTGCTGAATTGGTGGCTGGAGCAGGTTTTGACTGGCTACTGATTGATGGTGAACACGCTCCTAATAATGTACAAACAATATTAACTCAATTACAGGCAATCGCACCTTATCCATCGCAGCCGGTTGTACGTCCACCTTGGAATGATCCTATCATTATTAAACAGTTATTGGATATTGGGGCACAAACATTATTACTGCCTATGGTGCAAAATGCAGAGCAAGCACAGCAAGCTGTTCGCGCCACACGTTACCCTCCGGCGGGGATCCGCGGTGTGGGGAGCGCTCTAGCACGTGCATCACGTTGGAATCGTATTCCTAATTATCTGCAACGGGCCAATGATGAGATGTGTGTCATTGTGCAAGTCGAAACCCGTGAAGCTATCAATAATCTTTCGGAAATATTACAAGTCGAAGGGATCGATGGCGTCTTTATTGGACCAGCTGATCTCAGTGCAGACATGGGCTATTCAGGTAATCCAAATCATCCCGAAGTGAAGGCAGTCATCGAAAAGGCTATTGTCCAAATTCGTGCTGCGGGTATTGCCCCTGGTATTTTAATGGCAGCGCCAGACGTCGCTGAACATTATTTAAAATTAGGTGCACTATTTGTTGCGGTTGGTGTGGATACAACATTGCTAGCGCGTAGCGCAGAAGCATTAGCGGCTCGCTTTGGCAATACCGTTTCTGAAGTGACATCTAACACACCCAGTGTGTATTAGTGATTTGCAATACAGTAGTAAACACCCAAAGCCATTAAGATAACTCGATCTTTCGGTTGTAAATACTTCGAGTTTGTCTCTAAGCGCTAAGCAAAAATCGCCGAGGAGCATGGATTATTGTGTGACTCGGATAGATAAGCAAGAGCGAATAATGAAACAACTTGGAATATGGCAAACCAATTACCCTACAAATATCAATCTGGTGGCTAAGGGAAAACAACATTAACAACCCTGTACCTACGGGGCAGACATGTTATATGGCTGCCTAAGAGCTTTTTGTACCCATAATAGCATTAAATGCATATAAATGAGGGAATTACAAAATGAGCAATTTATCCAATGTTGCTGAAAAAAATCCTGCTGAACAGCATAAAAATTTAACTGAACCACAACAACGCGTAATTAAAAAATTATTTCGCCGCCTAATTGTCTTTTTATTTGTATTATTTGTTTTTTCTTTCCTTGACCGCATTAATATCGGTTTTGCGGGTCTGACTATGGGGAAAGACATTGGTCTGACATCAACGATGTTTGGCCTTGCTGCCACACTATTTTATGCAACCTATGTTATTTTTGGGATACCTAGCAATATTATGTTGGGTATTGTGGGCGCCCGCCGTTGGATTGCCACCATCATGGTACTGTGGGGCATCGCCTCAACAGCCACAATGTTCGCAACAGGCCCGACAAGCCTCTATATTTTGCGGATGCTAGTCGGCGTCGCCGAAGCTGGCTTTTTACCGGGTATCCTAGTTTATTTAACTTACTGGTTTCCTGCTTATTTCCGCGCCCGTGCTAACGCTTTATTTATGGTGGCCATGCCTGTCACAATGGCATTTGGTTCCCTAGCATCGGGTTACATCCTCGAAATGGATGGTATTTTAAACCTAAAAGGCTGGCAGTGGCTGTTCCTGCTGGAAGGTTTCCCTTCAGTGATCTTAGGCGTGCTGGTCTGGTTCTACCTTGATGATTCACCAGATAAAGCAAAATGGCTAACGAAAGAAGACAAAGAGAGTCTTCAAGAAATGATGGAGCAAGATAAGTTAGAATTGGTTCAGCCGCACGGTTCGAAAAGCCATACGGCATTACAGAATACTAGCTTATGGAAAGAGATTTTTACCCCTGTTGTCTTAATGTATACCGTGGCCTATTTCTGCCTGACCAATACGCTCAGTGCCATTAATATCTGGACGCCACAAATTATGCAGAGCTTTAATGAAGGCAGTAGTAACGCCATGATAGGCCTACTGACGGCTATCCCTCAGTTCTGTACTATACTTGGTATGGTGTATTGGAGCCGGCGTTCTGACAGATTACAAGAACGTAAAATGCACACCGCACTCCCCTACCTATTTGCAGCGGCAGGTTGGGTATTAGCGGCACTGACACATCATCCTGTCATCCAATTAATTGGTATCATTATGGCATCGACAGGTTCATTTACCGCAATGGCTGTATTCTGGACCACGCCAGACCAATCCATCAGTTTACGTGCTCGTGCTGTTGGTATTGCTGTTATCAACGCAACAGGTAATATTGGTTCAGCGGTCAGCCCACTACTGATTGGTTGGCTAAAAGACCAAACAGGTAGCTTCAATTCAGGGCTGTACTTTGTCGCTGGGTTGTTGGTCGTTGGGGCGCTATTAGTCGCATTTATCCCCATGAAAAGCTCACGTCCTAGAGCAACACCGTAATATTCAAAGATAACAAAATAGTCGAGCCGCAATCCTCTGTATTGCGGCTCGAAACCAACAGAGTAAAGGGAGAATGTGGTGTCATCATTAATAACCAATATTGATATCAGTAAAGATTATGATGAAACACAAGGGAATGATGATGTTCATTACCAAACATTCGGTAATATGGCCGCCTTTTTTGGCCGTGATATGCAAGCACATCGACATGATGGCTTTTTTCAGTTGCACTACCTTGAAACAGGTCATATCACATTACAACTTGATGACCTACGTTATTCAGTCCAAGCCCCTTTATTTATTCTAACGCCGCCTTCTGTTCCTCATGCCTTTTTTACTCAAGAAGATACAGATGGGCACGTGCTGACCGTTCGCCAAGATTTAATCATCCCTTTATTAGAATCACTTTACCCTGCTAACCCTGATTTAGTCTCTATTCCTGCGATTTGTTTGTCCGTTGCTGATAAACCTGATGACCTTGAAACTTTTAATCACTATTGGGCACTAATGGCTCGCGAATCGGCCAATAGCTACGCCGGACGCGATCAGGTATTATCCTCTTTAGCTCAAGCGCTATTTACTTTCCTATTACGCTCAATTCCCCTTGATGACCACCCAGTTAGTGGTGTAAGAGGAGAACATCGCCTATTCCAACGTTTTAACCAGCTTATTGATTCACACTACCATGAGCACCTTTCTGTTCCCGAATATGCAGACAAACTGGGTGTTACCGAATCTCGTCTCAAAGATATGTGCCGACGTTTCGCTAACCGTCCACCCAAGCGCCTGATTTTTGACCGCATATTACGAGAAGCGAAACGTATGCTATTGTTTTGTGACAGCCCTGTATCAGAAATAGCCTACCAACTTGGATTTAAAGATCCGGCTTACTTTGCACGCTTCTTTAACCGTTTAGTTGGAGATTCCCCTAGCCAATGGCGAGATAAAAATATCCACTAATCTATGATAGTTAAACTTAATCATGACACGTGGTTATTGAAAATTTTAACGCTGTCTATTAACGCGTTTCTCTGCTATTTATCGCAATAACCATAATAAAAATGTTTAATAAACTGCTTTATTTATAAATTGTTCATTACTAATATCTATAAGTAATAATCAATGCGTATTTTCTATTTTTCATTGTCATTTTTATTTATTAATAATAACTATTAAAATGAAATAAATTAACAATTACTATTTATTCAAATTTCACAATTACATCATATTTTAAAATTAAATCAGGATGTTATATAACGTATCTCTATAGATTATTTACATATTAATCAATTAGGTATTTTTACTTAATTCTATAACTAAATATTATATCAAAATAAGATGATTTACCTAAAAGACCATGGTAAAAATCACTCATTCTACGTGTAATGGTGTTTGTTATTCTCAGGGTGAAGGTTAACTATGTACGATGATTTAAATTCATTAAGCCGTCAGCTTAAAATGGATAATTTTTCTTTCCTTGAAATTGAAGAAACCACTCAATCCAAGGATGAACAGCCATTATCTAATATGGCTATTAAGCAAGAACTCCCATTACCTGAGAAAATTGAAGTGGTTTCTGAATCAACGACTCAGCCCCAGCCAACCCAACCAAATGAGTCTTACTCAACAATTAATGAGTTTTCTCATTTCCTTAATTATAAAAATAATCACTACCATAATACAGCGGACTCAGCTTCTCATACGGAGCAACTTGTTATACTGAGTGAACTCTTTTCAAGTATTAGTAAAAAATAAAATACTCATTTACCTATAGTATAATAAAACCTCATTATGAGTTAGTGATATGCAAAAAACACTCAAAATCGTTACGTCTATACTTTTGTTATTCTTATTTATTTTATTAATTATCATTCCTCTAGATAGTGATAAACAGTTTCTATTAGGAGGCGTGTTAATTGTATTTACATTCTTTATTGGAATATTTAAAAATAAAAAGCTACAGCTTGCCTTGATATTAATATCACTACTTTGTACTTCTCGTTATATCTGGTGGCGGGCAACAACGACCCTTTATTTTGATTCTTATATTGAGCTGATTTTAGGATCATTACTATTTATTGCGGAACTATATTCATTAGCTATTCTATTATTCGGTTATATTCAAACCTGTTGGCCATTAAAAAGAACGATCGCCCCCTTACCGAAAGATACTTCATTATGGCCAACGGTTGATCTATTTATTCCAACCTATAATGAAAGTATTGATATCGTCAAAGATACAGCGCTTGCTGCACAGTGTATCGAATATCCTAAAGATAAATTAAAAATTTATATATTAGATGATGGAAAGCGAGATGCGTTTCGCCAGTTAGCTGAAGATATTCAAGTTGGCTATATGATCCGCCCTGATAATAACCATGCAAAAGCAGGAAACCTTAATCATGCATTAACAAAAACGCATGGTGAACTGATTTGTATTTTTGATTGTGACCATGTAGCGACACGCGTATTTTTACAAGCAACAGTAGGGGCATTTTTAGTCGATGAAAAACTCGCTTTGATCCAAACCCCCCATTATTTTTACTCTAAAGATCCCTTTGAACGTAATTTAAGTGCGGCTAAAAGAGCGCCGCATGAAGGTGCGCTATTTTATGGTCCAGTGCAGCAAGGTAACGATAATTGGAATGCCGCGTTTTTCTGTGGCTCTTGTGCGGTAATTCGCCGCAGTGCCTTAAAAGAGACAAATGGATTTGCGGTAGAAACGGTTACCGAAGATGCCCATACAGCCCTTAAATTGCAGCGTAAGGGATGGAATACCGCTTTCTTAGATATTCCTCTTTCAGCGGGTTTAGCGACTAAACGCTTAACTTTGCACATTAACCAACGTATACGTTGGGCACGAGGCATGACACAGATTTTTCGCGTCGATAACCCGCTATTAGGTAAAGGTCTGACATTTACACAACGTATCTGTTATTTAAATGCCATGCTACATTTTCAGTATGGGCTACCTCGAGCGATTTTCCTCTTATCCCCTTTGGTTTTTATTCTATTTGATTTAAATATTATCTCATCATCCGCAACACTCATATTTTCTTATGCGCTACCTCATTTGATTACTTCTAACTATGTCAATTCAAAACTTGTCGGTAGCTATCGCTATTCTTTCTGGGGGGAAATTTATGAAACAGTGATGGCTTTTCATTTAATACTCCCAACATTGATGAGCTTAATATCGCCAAAACTCGGTAAATTTAATGTTACTGATAAAGGTGATTTAACAGATAAAAACTATTTTGATCACACGGCCGTTCGCCCGCTCCTTATTGTCGCCGTACTTTTAGTCGCCGCAATTGGGATTGCCTTATTCAAATGGATTATGGGTCTATATCATTATATTGATAACGGTGTCATTGTGATTAACCTTATATGGGGTATTTATAGCTTACTGATTGTCCTCGCTTCTATATCGGTAGCAAAAGAGACCAAACAGTTACGTCGAGCCACGAGGGTTCCTGCATCAATCCCTGTGACCGTTTATTTTTCTGATAATAGCGTTATAGAAACTCAGTCCATTGATCTCTCCATGAGTGGGGCAAGACTTAACTTCCCATTTGAGCATAATGTTACACAGGCATTTATTACACAAATTGCCATTGGTATAGGCAAAGAAAGAGCATTTATCCCGATCCAGCAAGCATGGATTGATAATAAGCAATTAAGAATGGAATTTGCTCACTTAACTCATGCTATTCGACGTGATGTTGTACGTGTTGTATTAACTCGAGCAGATGCTTGGTTTAAACCTAAACATGCAAACGACAAACCATTAAGGTCATTTATCGACGTGCTGCAATGTGCATTTGAATTGTTCATTATCCGTAAAGATAAGAAGGCCACGGATAATTCCATTTTGCTTTCAAAACAAAATAGTAAAGAGCAGCATCATGTTTAACCGCCTGAAATTAATATTTATCGCTTACGCGTTATTAATAAGTCATACGGCCGCATTTGCCGTAGAGAGAGTGGATACACAGAAAAAAGTTTCTGCGCCATTAGACTTTATATTAAATAATGGGCTAATAAAAAATAGCGATGTTATAGACACTACCGCTGAAGAAATTACCTTGAAAAAAATTGGCCTCATAAACGGCCTGACCTTAAGTGGTGATAAACTCCAATCTGGTATTAGTTTTACTTTGCCCTATGATTTTATTGTTATAAATGCAGAAATACGCTTAATCATTTCAATCAAAGAAACTGAAAATATCGAAAAGGATAATTTACAAATAACGCTAAATGATCAGTCTTTAGGTTCGATACCGTTATCTCAACTTCATGAAAACAAATCGACTTTTACTTTAAAAGTGCCAAACGCCATTCTCTCTTCAAAGAACAATTTAAACTTTCAGATCATTAGTAATGATGACATCATTAATAATGAGTGGACATGCCAGCGCCCAGACTTAAAAGATCTTAATCTTGAGATTTCCCCTTTAACCTCAATGGCATTAAAAGGGGTATTAATGAATACGCGTAAATCACTCATGGATTTTCCTCGGCCATTTTTAGATCCTTTAAAAATGAATAGCAATGAACTTGCTTTTATCTATGCCGCTTCACCGACCCCAGATACCTTAATGGCCTCTGCCATTGTAGCCTCTATTTTTGGCATCAAAAGTGGGGAAAAAGGGAACCATTTCAATGTTTATCTTGATGAATTACCGGAAAAGCATGCTGTTTTATTCACAATGGCGGATGAGACCATTTCAGGGATCTCCTTTAATCAGGCTAAAGGCCCAAATATCAGAATTATAGATAACCCTGTAAACGAGAAATACAAAATCTTGGTCATTAGTAGACGTCATGCACATGAGCTGCGTCAGGCCGCTTACCAACTCTTTACACCTGATTTACCTGACAGCAGCGATATGGCTATCGCCAACTATCATGTACAAAAACGGCAAGCTTATGATGCCCCTAACTGGCTTTCGGCGAAAAAAATAATCACTTTCAGCCAAATAATTAAAAGTCGCGACGCCCTGCAATCCCGCTTGTTTTGGAATGAAGAGAAAAACATTATTTTTCGCCTTCCACCTGATGTATTCATGTTATCAGGGAACAAAATCCCCGTGAAAATAGACTATACGTTTGATGGTAAAAATTGGATTGATATGAAGCATTCGATGCTAACTATCGCATTGAACTATCAATTTTTAAAAAATATTTCTGCTCAAAAACACAGCATTATTAGTCCAATCACAGAGTTTTTTACTAATAACCACGACAACAGCACAACACTTTATCTTGATAGCGCAAGCTTATTTGGTGAAAACAGACTAAGCTTTTATTTTAATATCACACCGCATCAAGAAACGCCTTGTAATATCCGTAATAATGGTGAGATTGTTAATCAAATATTGTCTAGCTCTACATTTGATCTCAGTAATATTTCCAATTTTGGGGAGCTACCAAATACGGCTTGGTTTTTAAATGGCCTATTCCCATTTACGAAATATGCCGATTTATCAGATACCGTCATTTTATTAACCAAAAATCCAGCTAAAGAAGAAATCGCATTAATGCTTCATTTAATGGAAAAAGCAGGACGCATTACTGGCTTTCCGGTTAGTCAGGTCACCATACTCACTGATACAACAAAACCACAAAATAATTTAAAACTCACGAGTTCGAATATTATTGCAATCTCTAAATTAAAAGAGATCGCAGCATTCAAGCCACTAATAAAAGATACCTCTTATCATTATAGTTATGGGCAATTACAAGTCATTCCCCCTTCTCTATTGCAGAAACTGAAACTGCTTCTACTCGGAGAATGGAAAAATCAATTTGAAGAAGCAAACAATATTTTAATAAATTCACAAAAATGGCGAGGGTTACTCAGTTTCCCATCACCTTGGTCTAGCAACAAAGTCGTGACCATTTTAACTGCGACTAACAGTGAACAACTGAAAAAACTCCATGATGATATTGATAAGCCTGGAAGACAACAACTCGAATCGGGTGATATCTTGCTATTTAATGATTTTGATGATGTTAAGGTTCTGCGAGTTAATGCATCATTTTTATCAGGCGAATTACCGCTACACACATTAGTCCTTTGGTTTTTTAGCCAACATTTATTTCTATTAATGGCTATGTTATTTACCACCTTATTCCTTATGAGTTTGTATTTGTTTAAAAGATTAAAAAACCATGAATCCAAACGTCTATCAAGGATGAAAAAATAAAATGAAAAATAGCTTATTAATAAAAGTATTTATTACTTTGCTCTGTGGTACATACCCACTATCGACGTTAGCTCGATCATTAGAAAATGAAACAGCCATTAAAGTTCTATTAGAAAAAGCCAATTATTGGCACAGTAAATCTAACTATGACCTTGCTTACGATGCGCTGAGTAAAGTTTTTGCCATTGAGCAATATAATATTGAAGCATTATATCTAATGTCATATTACAAAATTCAGCAAGGTAAAAAACAAGAAGCGGCTCTCTGGGTTAATAAACTCAAAAAATATGCCCCAGACGATCAGCGGCTTTCACAATTAGCCCAGTTTTCGCCCCGTGAAAATCGTTCCGATGAGATACTCAAAAAAGCCCGAGAATTTGCAACACAAGGTCAGATTGAACAAGCAATACAGGCGTATGACAAATTATTTACGCATAATCCACCTAGTGGTGACTTAGCGATTGAATATTATGAAACACTCGCTGGCAGTAAAAAACACCTAGAAAAAGCAATCGCTGAGCTAAGAAAAATAGCACAGCAAACACCATTAGATGAGAAGGTACAGCGTATTCTTGCAACGGTATTAACCTATCAAGAGAAAACAAGGCGAGAGGGAATTCAAAAGCTCATCCAGATCGAAAATAAAGATAAGGCGGTGGTCAATTCATTGAAGCAAGCACTACTGTGGTTACAACCCGATGAAAAAGATCTGCCCGCTTACCAGCATTTTATGAATTTATCACCAAATGATAGCCTTGTAATGGAACACTATAACAATCGCATTGGTAACAGTGATATTCGTGCTGGATTTACGCTATTAAATAGAGGTAGCCTTGAACAAGCAAAGCAAAAATTCACACAAGCGCTAACAAATGATCCTAAAAATATCGATGCCACTGCGGGTCTGGGTTACGTGGCGCTCCGTCAAAAAAACTATCAAGAAGCAGAGAAGTTATTAAGTGAAGCGGCTAATAACACAACGGATCATAAAAGAGCCCAATGGTTAAAAGATATCAAAAATATTAACTACTATTCGCAACTAGATAGAGTTAAACAATTAGCGCGTAATCAGCAATTTGATCACGCGATTAGCTTACTTAAAAGTACCAGTGTGAGTGACCCACAGCAGCAACTTGCTCTCAATTTATTACTAGCACAAACCTATCGTGATAAAAAAGACTATGCTAGCGCAGAGTCGTTATATCGGACGCTTCATCAAAACTACCCTAATAATAAAACAGTGAAAGAGCAGCTAGTCTGGTTATTTAACGAACAAAAAAAATATCAAGAATTAGAGCTATTATTACAAACCTTCTCTCCTACTGAGCGCTATGATTATCAGCAAAAAATAAATTTCAGTGAGCAATACCGAAAAAATGCAGAAAAAGCACTTAATAATGGCTTAGTGAATGAAGCGGAAAATATTCTCACACAAGCCATTAATAAAGATCCTCAAAATGCTTGGCTGCACCTCGATTACGCCAGACTGCTACTTAAAAAAGGTGATCATCATAAAGCAAATGCAGTGATGAATAATTTGGTTGCAACCTATCCTTCACCTGCAACTTGGCATAGCGCGATCATTTTGGCAAGCGAGCAAAATCACTGGAAGGATGTATTGAATTTAATTCATAAAATTCCTAGTGGATCACAAACAGCAGAAATAACTGAGCTTAAACATCGCGCTAAATTTAATCAACAAATTGATATTGCCCAACACTACATTGATAGTGGGAATCACAATGCAGCATTAAATACCCTAAAAATAAATATTAAATCATTACCTCAGAACCCAGCCGATATTGGCCGCCTTGCTCAGCTATATATAGATGCGGGTGATAGTCAAATGGCGCTAAATGTGATCCATCAAAACCTATCTGTTGAACCACAAGGAAGCCTAAAAGATTATACACAGCAAATCCTTATCTTACGCCGCTTAGGATACTTTGCAGAAGCAGAGAGCTTGATGAACTCCCCGGCTTTACTCGCCACAACCAGCGAAAAAGAGTTAAATCACATTAGAGCGGGCTACCTCAGCGAACAAGCCGATTTATTTCGCGAAAAAGGTCATCTCAACGAAGCTTGGGAAATATTAGCGCCAGAAATAAAAAATGATCCGAATAATAGCCAACTCTTATTAGCTGTTGCCCGAGTTTATCAATCAAATGATCAACCCGAGCAAGCGAGTGATGTTTATCAATACCTATTAGCTATTTCCCCTAAAAATCAGGATGCATTAATAGGCTTAGTTGATCTAGCGATTAACAATGACGACAGTGTGGCAGCAAGAAAATATTTTGCAGAGATCAAGGCAACCAACAAAACCGATTACCTGATTTTGTCGGCTCGCCTTGCTGAGCTGGAAGGTCATAATACCCAAGCACTCAAATTATTAAAAACAGCACAATGGGGATTAATTCAGCCGCAAGAACAGCCAACTTATTTACCAGTAAATCACCCATTAGCTGGGCAAATACTCATGCACACTCAGCACAATCCTCGCCAAAAGGCCCAGTTAGACCATATTGAAATGATGCTTACAGATTTACAGCAAAAAACATCTGTCGCATTGAATAATACCATTCAGGTAAACAGCCACTCAGGGGAGTCAGGATTAAGCAAATTTACCGAAATCAAAGAGACCCTCACACTCTCTCTTCCACTGCTTGATAATATTAAGTTAGCGTTGAGCGTATCTCCTTCGGTTATTAGTTCAGGCAAAACTCCCGCTGAAAATGCCAGCCTTGTGGGCAGTGGAGCGTTAACGAGAGCCAATCGCCGTAGCCTAATTGAAAGTGCTTCACGTGCTAATGTACATGCCGATGAAATTAATAGCCGTTCAATTCAAGGCTTAGAATCAAATATTTTATTGAAAGGCGATAACTTTCAATTGGATTTCGGGCATACCAATAGTGATGGCTTAATTGTTTCCTTAGTTGGCGGAGCTGAATGGTCAATTAACACCTCACCACATAGCCAATTAACTTTAGCAGCCGAACGGCGAGCGGTAACTGATAGCCAACTTTCGTACAGTGGGCTTAAAGATAGTGTAACAGGTAGAACATGGGGAGCCGTGACACGCAATACGCTGTCAGCACAATATGCATGGGATAATAGCCATTATGGTACTTATGCCAAAGTTGCCGCTAATAAGTATATTGGTACCCACGTTCCTAATAACCAATCTGTTGATCTCAATGCTGGCTCTTATATTTATGGAATAAATGAAAATAATAAAACTCTAAAATTAGGCGCTAATATTCATTATATGGGATTTGATAAAAATCTTAATTATTATACATTAGGGCATGCAGGGTATTTCAGCCCACAGAAATATATTGCAGTTTCATTGCCTATTTCTTATGAGCAAAAATTAGATAATTTATCAGTAAAATTAAACTCCACTGTTGGATATCAATCGTACACGACTGAAAGTGCAGATTATTACCCTACAGATAGACAACTACAAGATGAATTAAACAGTTACACAGATAATGATGAATATATAGATACTCACTATAAAAAGAGCAGTAAAAATGGCATAAGTTATTCTTTTGGCGTAGAGACTAACTATAAAATATCACCATCTTCATTTATTGGAGCGAATGTTAGTTATAATACTTTTGGTAATTATGATGAGACAAAAGCTAATATTTACTTTAAATATTTATTCGACAAAGATATACTAGGAAAATAAAAATGATGTTTGACCAAGATAGTTACTTACAACGTGGTTATAAAACAGGCTGGCATGATTTAATTAATTTTTTATTTTATGAGTTTTCGTCAGGTGAAACTAATGAAGGCTGTAAAACGCTACGGCGAATTGGGCAACAGCTTGGTGAATTACACACTATTGAGAATTCAAGTACATTAAGTCAATTAGAAAAAAATATTAATACTGTTCTAGAAGTGTTCAATTGGGGGTTTGTTAAAATGGCACCCGCAAATAGTGAATTGCTTATTATGCATTGTGCGTGGCCTCACGCGCCTAAATCGGTCAATAAAAAATGGCGTCGAGCTAGCGCTAGTATTTTAGAAGGCTTATATACTCAGTGGTTAACATCGCAAGGTGGTAATAAATCAGTGCCTGTATTGTGGAATGAAAATGCAACTGAAGATATTTTCATATTTCGTTATGCTTTATTTAAATAGATTCATCAAATATAAATTATCATGATTAATAAAACCAAAGAGTTATCAATAAAAAATGAAAAAATCTCATTGGACTTAATCATTGGTCAAACCTGTCTTTTTTTATTAATTGATATATATGGAAGAGTTTCATATGTTAGTCAACGTTTCTTAGAAACTTACAACTACAATCGTGCAGATGTTATTGGATATAAGCCAAGCATAATAAATAATCAGTTGATTTTAGAAAAAAACAGTCTTGATTTTATTTCTAATTATAGTAACACTGAAGATATTATTTTTATAACTAAAGAAAATAAAAAAATATTTTTTATAGCTAGATTAATGGAGATAGAAGAAAATAGCAACAATGCCTATCATTACTGTCTTATTTTATCTGAAGTAACAAGGCTAATAGCAGCTAAGAATAAACTCTCTTTCCAAGTATACCATGACCCTCTAACTGGACTATTAAACAGATATGGTTTTTATAGAAAAGGCAAAGAAGCTCTTAAATTAGCCAAAAATAGTAAAACAGAATGCTATTTGGCGCTTATTGACATTGATAAATTTAAAAAAATAAACGATACCTTTGGTCATGGTTATGGTGATCGACTATTAAAACAGTTCACTAAAAATGTAAAAAAGCACTTACCGAGTGAGGTTATTTTTGCTCGATTAGGTGGCGATGAATTTGTGTTAATGGTGAATGACATACATCATCATCATGCAGAATCTATCTTTTGGGAGCTGGTTCACTTTATGGGGACTTATTCATATTGCCATTTAGAAGGAGAAGTATCGAATATCAATATTAGTGTCGGCATTGCACAATACCCGCGTGATGGTGAGCGTTTAGGGAGTTTAGTAAAAAATGCCGATATAGCCTTATACCATGCGAAAAAACAAGGAGGAAATCAAATAAAGAAATGTATTTAGGTTTAACTATATAGCTGTTTTAACTAATAAAATTTAAAACCGTACTTAGTTGAAAACTACACTCAACAAGTAAAGATTATAATAAATATTTTATTTATCAAGGATTATATATGTTGAAAGCTGTCATACCTGTTGCGGGGTTAGGTACTCGCATGCTACCAGCAACAAAAGCGATACCTAAGGAGATGTTACCTCTTGTAGATAAACCTATTATACAATACATAATAAAAGAATGTTATATGGCGGGTATCAATGAAATTATATTTGTTACTCATTCATCTAAAAATTCAATTGAAAATCATTTTGATACCTCTTTTGAATTAAAATCGTTATTAGAACAAAAAGGGAAAGAGCAATTACTCAATGAAATAAATGGTATTTGCCCTGAAAATTTAAAAATTATGCATGTTAGACAAGGCTGTGCAAGCGGTCTAGGCCATGCGATATTATGTGCTCAGCCTTTTATTGGTGATAATGATTTTATTGTTGTTTTACCAGACGTCATTATTAATGAATATGCTTGTAATTACGCATCTGATAATTTACCCGCAATGATTGACCGCTTTTACTCGACAGGAAAAAGCCAAATATTAATTGAACAAGTCAATATCGAGCATGTCGAAAATTACGGGATTGTAGATTGCCATAATGAGGTTACTCATAGCGGAGAGTTTAATAATATCTATGCGATTGTAGAGAAACCACATAAAGAGAGTGCGCCATCAAACTTAGCTATTGTTGGCCGTTATGTTTTAAGTAAAGAGATTTGGCCATTGCTGGCAAAAACACCTATTGGTAAGAGTAATGAAATCCAACTGACGGATGCATTATCCATGCTTCTGAAAACCCATGCTATCGAAGGTTATCACATAAAGGGGCGTTCTCATGATTGTGGCGATAAAATGGGGTATATGAAAGCGTTCTTTGAATATAGTCGTCAGCATCAAACATTTGGCTCACAGTTTCATCGCTGGTTGAAAGATTCGGTAGAAACTGTTTAATCATAACGCCTATTTATAGGGTAGATTTTATGAATCAACAAAATCCAATCGCTAGTCTGATTTTTAGTTATATGCCTAATGCGAGATCTTGTTCTTTATTTTTTATATTTGTTTGTTATTCAAATAGATATAACAACTTTAAAAATCAGGATTGGATTTTTATTGCTAACAGAATAAGAAGATTACAATTAATCATGTTAATTCTTTTTTATTAAAAAAGTATGGGTCGTATTGAGAAATATTTTACCTCTGTCTGAATAAACTTATCTGATAATGATATCTCCTATGTAATACCTTAACAATGATGGATTAATTCGAGATTTCATTATGAATGAGTTTAGTCATCAGCTAAGTAAAACTGACTTCATTGAAAACAGATGTTTTATTATCCCATTACTTTAATGATTTTTGTTTAATTTTTATTAGTACTCATTCTCAGTCATGTAAGCAATGGACAATAACAACGAAATTTGATTTTTAAACCACAGCAGAGGCAACAAAATGAATATTAGAGATTTCGAGTATTTAAACGCATTAGGTAAGTTTCTTAACTTTAAAAAAGCGGCTCAATATTGCAATGTAGCTCAACCAACCTTAAGTATTCAGATTGGTAAACTAGAAAACACACTCGGCTGTTTTCTGCTAGAAAGAACCACCCGTCGGGTTAACTTTACACCTTTGGGTCTACAAATCTTAGAGCACAGCAAGATTATTTTAAAAGAGATAGAAGAAATTAAAGCCATTGCACAGCAATCTACAAATAATAATATAAAAACTTTTCATATTGGCATTTCTGATTCATTACCAGAGTATTTTGCCTCCTACATTACAGAAGCCGTCTTAGCAAGTGACCCTAATATTAACTTAATAGTCACGGTGGATAGCTCAGAGGAACTGTTTGCCCAGCTCGCCTCGATGTCCTTAAACTTGCTGATCGTTTCTTCAACAAAATGCCCCGATAACTTTATTTCAGCCTCCTTGATAAGCTTCCCTATAAACCATCAATTTGTCACCCAAAAAGGACATAGTACAGAGCAGCCAACGAGTATTTTAGGTTCGTATTCAGAAATAAAATCTAAAATCTGTTTTCGAAATGGCGATAGAAATATGGATAACTACTTGCACATTGGTAACTTAATCAATGAATCGATAGATCTTTTATTGAAAAAAAACCATATCGCCTAGCGCTTCTCTTACTGGAACTCAGCGTGCTACATATCGAAAACTCAATCTTCGCTATTGTAGTACGCTTAACCTAAGAGAAGTTTTAGCACCGACAACGTCTTGCAATGCAACTTTTTGTTAACTTTATTATTGTCATCGGTTCTCGATAGAGAAAGATCAGCACACCTTTTTTTCTTCCTAGGAAAAGTACTTTTTCTTTTAAAAATCACTGATAAAGCAATTTTTATTGGTAGTTTTTTTATCAAAAAATCCTGTAAAATTTAAACTCATTAAGTAGTTAATAAATTTTAATTTATTGAATTAAATGATTATTTTTATAGTGCATCGATCATTTGTTAATATTAAAAATACTACCGTGATCACATTCTTATCATAAACTCTCTTTTTCAACGAAAAGTACCAGCGATCCTTTCTAAAGTCTCTTTCTTATTTTTAAATAAAAAGCTTCAATTAAGAAACACAAAATAAACATAAAATTAACATAATCCAGATGCCAGCGAAAATATGTACCCTATGATGCGCCGGCGCTGTTTGTGAGATAACGAGGTAGACATGAAACCAGAAGATTTTCGCTCAGATGCCAAACGCCCATTTAACAGCCAAGAATATTTAAAAAGCCTACAAGATGGCCGTGAAATTTATATCTATGGTGAGCGTGTTAAAGATGTCACCACTCACCCAGCATTTCGTAATTCAGCCGCTTCAATAGGACAGTTATATGATGCACTCCATGATAAAGCAACTCATGACAGCCTTTGCTGGGGAACAGATACCGGAAACGGCGGCTATACACACAAATTCTTCCGTTTCGCCACCAGCGCCGATGAACTGCGCCAACAACGTGACGCCATCGCTGATTGGTCACGCCAAAGCTATGGATGGATGGGACGCACTCCAGACTATAAGGCGGCATTCGCCAGTTGTTTAGGGGCTAACCCAGAATATTACGGCCAATTCGCTGATAACGCGCGTAATTGGTATAAACGTATTCAAGAAAGTGGGCTTTATTTTAACCATGCGATTGTTAATCCACCAATCGATCGCCATAAACCTGCTGATGAAGTAAAAGATGTCTATATCAAGCTGGAAAAAGAAACTGATGCAGGTATTATCGTCAGCGGCGCAAAAGTGGTTGCCACTAACTCCGCCCTAACTCACTACAACTTTATCGGTTTCGGCTCTGCACAAGTGATGGGGGATAACCCTGATTTTGCACTGATGTTCGTCGCACCAATGGACGCTGATGGTGTGAAACTAATTTCACGCGCATCATACGAATTAGTTGCTGGCGTAACAGGCGCACCTTTTGACTACCCACTATCAAGCCGTTTTGATGAAAATGATGCGATATTAGTCATGGATCATGTGTTGATCCCATGGGAAAACGTATTAATTTATCGTGATTTTGATAGAGCGCGTAATTGGGCTGTACAAGGTGGTTTCGCTCGCTTGTTCCCATTACAAGCCTGCGTGCGTTTAGCGGTTAAATTGGATTTCATTACAGGCTTACTGCAAAAAAGCCTTGAATGTACTGGAGTTGTCGACTTCCGTGGTGTACAAGCAGACTTAGGTGAAGTGGTCGCATGGCGTAATTTATTCTGGTCACTTACCGATGCAATGACTTCGGAAGCGAAGGCTTGGGAAGGCGGAGCCTATCTGCCAGATACGCAAGCAATCCAAACTTATCGCGTAATGGCACCAATGGCCTATACGAAAATCAAGAATATCATAGAAAGTAATGTCACCAGTGGTTTGATATATCTACCATCCAGTGTGAAAGACATGAACAACCCAGAAATCGATAAGTATCTGGCAAAATATGTGCGTGGCTCTAACGGTATGGATCATGTAGAACGTATCAAGGTGTTAAAGCTAATGTGGGATGCGATTGGAAGCGAGTTTGGCGGACGTCATGAGCTTTATGAAATCAACTATGCGGGTAGTCAGGACGAAATTCGTCTGCAATGTCTACGCCATGCTTATGGTTCGGGTAATATGAAAGCAATGACAGATATGGTTGACCGCTGCCTGTCTGATTACGATCAGCATGGTTGGAAACGCCCACACCTGCATAACAACAACGATATTAATAAGTTAGATTCGCTGCTGAAATAATCGGCAGCAGGAGGTCAATATGTCTTTAGAAAATGAACATCGCCTGCGTTTCAGAGATGCGATGGCAAGTCTTGGTGCAGCAGTTAACATAGTCACCACGGATGGCACAGCAGGTTGCTGCGGTATTACTGCAACAGCAGTCTGTTCAGTCACGGACACGCCACCCACTTTGATGGTGTGTGTTAACCGCAACAGCGCTATGAATGCGGTCTTTCAAGAAAATGGCCGCCTGTGTGTCAATATCCTTAACCATGAACAAGAAGAGATGGCGTGCCACTTCGCGGGAATGAAAGGCTCTACAATGGAAGAGCGCTTTGCTTGGAGCATCTGGGATAAAGGTATTTTGCAACAACCATTATTGAAAGATGCACTTGCTAACCTAGAGGGTGAAATAACCCAAGTGCAAGACATTGGTACGCATTCTGTTTATTTGGTTGAAATGAAGCAGATTATCGTGAGAGAAGAAGGTCACGGGTTAATTTACTTCAAACGTAAATTCCACCCAGTTATGCACCAGACATTAGCAGTAACCGCATAACGGATTAAACCATCAATATGCTTAGAGGGGCTATGCGATATAGCCCCTCTTTTTGATCCAACGCTAAGAAAGTCCTTTCTAAGCAATATGTTCCTACCGATACAGTCACCCTTCTTTTTTTCAATATCCCAACAAATACTATGTAATTATATTGACTGCCTAAATACAAATTAGTCATGTTTATAATTTTTCTAAATCAATACATTAGTACAAATCTATCTTTTATTGTTAATGTTTAGTTATTTCATTGAATGATAATAATTATTATTTACAATCTCATTACCAATTAATCTTTAACAATAATGGCTATGAAAAATGACACTATGAAGCCTGTCACTCGGCTTCTTCAATTAATGATTGGTGTGAGTCCGTTTATGGCAAGCGGCATGATGACTGCACAGAGTGCAACTCAAGAACCAACACAGCTAGGCCCTCTCAAAGTTTCCGCAAAATCACAAAAGGAGCTAGATGCTGAATATCCTTATTTGCAGCTTGGCTCCTCGTCCTATATTGATGGCAAAACCGTTGAGAGATTCCGAGGTAATTCAGCTGCCGATTTTCTACGTGGCGTCAGTGGCGTCCATCTTGGGGATATTCGTAATGGCGGAGCGTTAGATGTCAATATTCGCGGTTTACAAGGCCAAAGCCGCGTTCCCGTTATTGTCGACGGTACGCAGCAATCCATTGATGTTTACCGTGGTTACGCTGGTGTACAGCAACGCAGCTATTTAGACCCCGACTTGATTAGCCATGTTACCATCGACAAAGGTCCTACCCTTGCGACAGATGGCGCGGGAGCTATCGGAGGAGCGGTGCGGGTCACAACCTTACAACCTGCCGATGTTATTCCGAAAGGTGAAACTTTTGGGGTACGTTTAAGAGGGGGGCTTGCCAATAACACGGTCTCAGAACGATCCGGTTTTTATACTAAAACCAAAGAGAGTAATGACGCCAATCCGTGGCCGAATATGAATAGCCGCTTTGGTAGTGTCGCTATCGCAACAGATCAGGATCGCTATCAATTACTTGCAGCTTACGCCTACCGTAATCAAGGTAACTATTTTGCAGGTAAAAACGGCGCGAAACGCTATCGTGACGCCCATTATTCGTCAACGGGTGGCACGGGGATGACAACAGCCGCGGTGATTGACGCCTATCCTGCTGGAAAAGAGGTTCTTGATACCCATAACCGTAGTGAATCTTGGTTAGTCAAAGGGGCTGGCGAGCTTACTGATACCCAAAAGCTCGAGTTAATTTATCGCCGTTATGACGCTAAATGGGGTGAAATCATGCCATCGATGATTACAACCCCCAATAGCAAAGGGGAATCTAATCAATTTATCCCGAGTAAAATTACCATTGATTCATTATCAGCAAAGCACAATTTTGATCCGGATAATGATTGGGTCAATTTGACCTCTGAATTGTGGTATACCCACTCAGTCAGCCGTATGTACAATGCAAATATCGGTAACGTTCCTGTTTTCGATCAAAGTACTGAGCAGCGTCCAGACCCACAAAGTGAAGAGTACAAACAAGGGCTATTATCCGATATTAAAGCGGATAGATATGGCGTGAATTTAACCAACCGCTCAACGTTCGAAAATCGTCTTGGTGAGTTTAATTTAACAATTGGTGGTGCTTTCCAGTATGAAGATACCGGCCCTAATTCACCTGTCCTAAAAGAAAATCTGCAAAAAAACTATTTCTTGCGCAGTGGTGTTCGCAAAGAGTATAGCTTATCAAGCTCCCTAGAATATAAGCCCGTGAATTGGTTAACAGTTCAAGTTGGAGGGCGTTATACCGAATATCATGTTAGAGATAGAAACAGCACCGCTTATGCGGCGAAATCTCGCACTCAAGAGTACACGTTTGCTCGCTTAAAGAAAAACGGTGAATATTTCACCAAATGGCCTGAAAGCTGGTATATGGAGTGGTGGCCTGATGAACAAGGAAACTACACGTTAGACTCTTTAAAGAAAACCCCATACGCAAACACAACGCTTGGCGAAAAGTATGACTTTGATGGTTATGACCCTGACCCAAGAGGGGAAAAAGGTTATCTGAAAAAAGAAGTCACCACAGAATACGCTTACACCAAACCTATTGAGCGGAAAGGAAGCGATTTCAGCCCACAGGTAGGGCTGGCATTTCACCTTGATGACAATAGTCAAATCTATGTTAAATACAGTGAAGCCGTTAAGAACCCAACTATCTTTGAGTCAACTTTAGGCAACTGGACCTCAATGCCGTCTGCTGATTTAAAACCAGAGAAAAACAAAGTTCTTGAAATCGGTGCATCAACTGTACAAAACTCACTATTTACCGAAGAAGATAAACTTGCCGCTAAGGTATCCTGGTTTAAGAGTGACTTACATGACATGATCACTCGAGGCTATCACCCAAATAACGCTTCTTGGTTCATAGAGAATGTGGATCTTTATAAAACATCCGGTATTGAATATAGCTTAGCTTATGATCAAGATCGCTTCTATGCTGATGTATCGGGTAACTACTATTTAGAAGCCACAACGTGTGATACGAAAACTGCTGAGCGTTTTCGTCAGTACGCTTATGGCGATCCTAATACCCCAAACTGTGTGAATGGTGGTTTTGGCACCTCGTTAGTTAATATCACTAACCCACCCAAATACAGCATCAATACAACACTTGGGGTGAGGCTACTTGATGAACGCAACTTAGATATTGGCGTTCGCCGTATCTATAATAGCGGTCCTACTCATAAATTAAACCGTTCATGGAATACCGTTGGGATGACGGGAACCCAGTTAATTTATTTATCAACCGTGACTTATGATGCTTACGCTAATTATCAGTTCAACCCTAATGCGGATATCAACCTTACCGTCACTAACCTCACTAATGAATACTATGTTGATCCAATGGCGCTTAGCTTGATGCCTGCGCCAGGTAGAACGGTTTCAGTTGATTTTACTTATCGCTTTTAAATAACAATTCCTGCCCAAGGAGTGGGCAGGAAGATGACAATTAAGCTTCGATTTTTTTCATATAACGATAGTGAGAAAAGGTGACTAACAATGCAACAAACGCAATACCAGCCCCTAGCATAAACCCGCCAGAATAGCCTACCGCCGCCGTTAGCCCCACCAGCATCATTGAGCTAGCCAATTCACCAATATCACGAGTACTCTGTACTGCTGTCATATCCGTTCCTGCTTGCGTATAGCGAGAAGCGAATTGCATACCTGCGGTCATAATCGCCACAGAAGTGACACCGGAAGATAATGAACCAAGTGTGATACAGGTAGCCACTAATGCCATTGATACGCCGCTCATCGACTGGAATGTCCATAATAGCGATGAGAGTAATGCGAATAATAGGCCAAATGAGAATGCGCGCCAGACGCCGATTTTACCAATCAACCAAGCGCCGCCCCCACAACCTAACACTAACGTGACCATGCCACCTGCCATTCCCATTTTCCCAATCTGAGCCAGCGACCAACCTGTATCATTTAAGAATAATTTTGCCAAACCAAAACCAGAAACGGCGGTCACCGCAGAAAGTAAGGTTAGCAGCAGTAGACGAGGTGCACCTTGACGCTTAAAGGTTTTTAATAAGCTCGCTTTTTCATCTTCCTGAATGGCTTGTGATGTTTTTAATGGGCACAACGAAATAAAAAACAGACTTAACAACGGCACACAAGCCAAAATCGCTAATGCCATATGCTGACCCAATGACTCACTCATAATCATCAGCCCTGCACCACCAATAAAAAAGCCAGCCATCACGCCCGCTATCTGCACGGCATTGATTTTTGATAGCATTGAGCCGCTGACTTGCTCTGCCGCCATACCGTCGGTGGCAATATCTTGTGTCGCACTCGCTAAAGAAGCAATAAATAGCAATACAACACAAGCCAGTGCATTTTCCACAGAGAAACCAATAAAGCTAAGTGCAAACATGGTGAGTGTCACGATAACCTGCATAGGAATAATCCAGCTCTTACGACGTCCTAACCGTTTTCCCCAATGGTTATCAACAAAAGATGCCCATAAAAATTTTACTACCCAAGGTAAGCCCACAAGTGGCAAAAATGCGAGTACCTTTAACTCACCACCATCATGTCGTAAAAAGGTAGGTAGAGCATCCATCGCAATCCCCATCGGTATACCTTGAGCGAGGTATAACAATCCTAAGGTCATCACCAGTTGTTTATTCTGTAACAGATCTTTCATATCCACTCCGACCACTTTTTTGTGTCGCAGATAACTTAGCCACACATCCAAGTGTTAATAACAAAAACAAGCCACAAAATAGCAGCATGACATCAATACGGTTAAAGCCAGCAGGCTGCTGCCATAACGAGAAAATAAATGCGATGAAAAAGAGTAAAGTTGATAAAGCAGCAATTAAAATCAGCATCTTGCGAGCATTTTTAATCACTAGACAGAGGATAAAAATGCCTCCCCAGCACAGGAAAAAAGCACTTATTGGCAATGTTAATGACAGAGACATCACAACCAGCAATGCGCTTACTGACAGCAACAGTCCACCACAGCATCCAACGATCCCCCCGGCAATCCGCGAGGCAGCATGCCGCCAACACCACATTGCCAACCCACTCGCTACCAAGACACAGCCACTAAATCCCGCGATAAAATGCAAAACGCTAAATAGCGTTTCGACGTTTGGTAGCCATTGATACTGGCCATAATGCAGTGGTTGAATACTGATAAAAGCACGAGTCCAGAAAGCGTGATCAGAGGAGTCTCGAACACCAACAAGCCGCCCTTCATTCAAATCAAAACGATATTGCTCAAAGTTGGCACTACCCGGTTGCCCCGCGTGTACTCCACCAATCACCAATGAATCGCCTTGGCGCATCAAGGTTTGTGGCGTAAAAGAGGGATAAGTTTGTTTAAGCCACTCGAATACTTGCTCTGGTTGATGCTCGCGTAGAACTACTTGGTGGTTATCAACCTTACGAAAGCCCCCCATCAATTGCTGCATGACCAACTGTGGATTATCAGGGCTTACACTTGATGCCAAGCCAACGGTTCCTAACGCACCTAACCCTGAAAGCGCCCCTGTCACAGCAAATAAAATTAGCCATGGATAGCACCATAATCCCAGCCAATTATGCAGATCATGAATAAATAAGCGTAAATTCAGCCGACGCGGTAAGCGCATCATCGAAGCTAGCTTGCGGCGGTTAATAATAAAGCCGCTAATTAACAGTACTGCCAACGCAAAACCAAATAGGCTAATCAGAATACGTCCTGGAAAATCAATAAATAGGTTTTTATGCAATGTGACCAGCCACATTGCAGGAGTATTCTGCGCTAAAGCTTGGCCCGTAATGGCACTATAGCTGTTATCGCACTGCCCCATCCCAAGGCAAAAAGTGATGGTAGGATTGGCTGATTGAGGTAACTGCACCAATGCAGCCTCTGGCTGTAACGTTAGTAATTGTGATAGCGGCAGGAGTTCTCCTGAAAGGGGCGCTTTATTCCACCAAAGACGTAAAGCATCACTTCCTAAGCTCCAAGTGCCACTTAGCATAATCACAAATAAAAAAACGCCCAAAAATGCACCCGCACTACGATGTAGATCGGACATTCTGCGCGTCAGTGGGACTTTCATTGTCCTCCCCCCCACAGCAATAACCACAATAGAGGAAGCGGCCACCATCCGTAACTGCGTAATAACATTTGTCGCCAGCTACTCGCGGTAAAGCAGTAGACAAACATCCCCATGGTGCAAAAAATGGCAAGAAAAACAGCGCCATACAAGCGGTTTAGAAGATCATCCGAAGGGTAAATGCGAACGAATAATAGGGAGAGAACAACTCCCCCTATTAAAGTGCCAATGACGGAAATCGCACTGACTAATTTCATTAAAAATCAGCCTTTACAGTCAACATCACGTTACGAGGTTCGCCGTAACGGTTATTCCATTGTGGAGAGAAAAGACCTGAATAATAGCGGCGATCGAATAAGTTATTCACATTGACCGCTGCGCTCCACGTTTCGTCAATTTGATACCCCAAACGCGTATTAAAGAGTGCATAACCCCCTTGACGTAAAGTGACATTGCCGTTGGTGGTACTATAAGCACTTTGTGCTTGCATACCGCCCCCAATGCTCCATTTACGTTCATCCCAAGGAAGATCGTAGTTGGTCCATACACGTAACATATGACGAGGCGTTAACGTGTTGTAGGCATTACCTTTGTTTTGGCTATCATCGCGATATTTGGTGTCTGTATAGGTGTAGCCGACAGAGACATCCCAAAATGGCGTAATATAGCCAACACCTTCTAATTCAAAACCTTGGCTACGTACTTTGCCCCCACTAATAAAGTAGTTATCAAAGCCTCCCGTCGGGTGATCAGGGTCAACTTGAGGATTGTTTTTGATATCTATCTGATAGATAGCCCCTGATAAGTTCAAGCTACCGTTGAGTAATCCCGCTTTAATCCCCGTCTCTAGCGTTTGCCCTTCAACGGGTTTCAGCATTTTACCACTCCAGGTTTTCGCGGTTTGAGGCTGATAAACGGTTGAATAGCTGCTATACCAAGACCAATCTTTTGCAAAATCCCAAATCACACCGCCATAAGGGGTGATCCGGCCATTTTCAGTAAATTTAGACGTTGGCGATTTCAATTCCCACCAGCTATCGCGAGCCCCAATGATCACCGTGACAGGCTCTACAACCTTAATGCGCCCCATACCATAAACGCCTTTTTGAGTTGTTTTCGTTGCACCTGGAGAGCTATAAGGCCCGACATTAGGCTTAGGTACGCTGTGTGGATCCCAGCGATAGACGTTCACGGGAACATTCAGTGAAGGGTCAAATTCCGCGCTATACTGCTTTTCACTCGCATGCGAGTAATTAACCCCCATAATCACATCATGCTTCTGCCCCCAGCCTTCAACCTTACCATTCAAGCTTGTATCAAGACTGATTTGTTCATTGCGGAATTTATAAGCGCCCCCCATTAGCATGGCGCCATCCCCAGTTTCAGGGTCGATATTGCCCCATGCACCTGCATAAATTAGGCGAGCATTAACATGTTGATATTCAGTATTGAGTTTGTATTGCCAATCATCATTGATCTGGTGCTCAATCGCAGCAAAGGTGCGTGTGGTATCCCATTTAAAACGGTCCCAATCCACATCAAGGTAGGTTTTACGCGGAAGATGCAAATCACGACCATCTTTCCCCATAGGTACGCCAGCCATATTGGTGACTGAATCGATAGTTTGATATTGTGCACCAACACGTAATAAAGTATCAGGGGTGAGATCCGCATCAACCGTCGCGTACATTAAACGTGTTTTTTGATCGGATACATCATAGAAGAAATCCTTATCCTCCCACGCCATCACAAATCGCCCACGCACACTGCCTGATTGATTGAGTAATCCACCAACATCCGCTTCACCGCGATAACGGTTCCAACTCCCCGCTGTTAAGCTGAGTTTCGCCATATCTTCCTTTGGTGCATGTTTGCGAACCATATTGACCGTCGCAGCAGGGTTTCCCATTCCATGAAGTAGCCCATTGGAGCCACGTAAGATCTCAACACGCTCATACACCGCCATATCTTGCGGTGAACTCGCCATATTACCGAGCAACGCTGGCACACCATCAATTTCAAAGGAGTCAATTTGGAAGCCACGTACATAGTAGGCGGTCGTTAACTTGACGTAAGGGGCACTCGTTACCCCTGTGGCTCTTTGCATAACATCGTCAAGGGTTTGTAGGTTCTGCTTTTCGATTTGCTCGCGGTCAATAACACTGACAGATTGTGCAACTTCTCTTGGTTTTAGGGCTATTTTGCCTAATGTTGTGACGCCAGGCTCCACATAATCGTCATCAGCACTGGAGGTCGTTGTTACTTGCATGACATCATGCTTAGGTTGCGAGCTTTGTTCTGCCCCTGCTGATAAAGCCCATGGAGCAGTTGCTAAAAACAGTGCGCAAGGGGCAAGTTTTAGCCCTTTTAAGCGCTTAGCATTATGAACGGACAACATTTTCTACCCTAAAAAGTTAAATGATAATTGTTATCAATTTAGCAATTAATGGGGTGGGATACTTTCGAATGCCGGATTTTGTCTATCGCTATCCGGCAATAACTAACGTTTTTTGAGTTGATTTGGTGAGATGCCAAAGCGCTTACGAAAAGCGACGGAGAAGTGAGCGGGAGTATAGCCAACCTGATAAGCTACGGTAGAAATATTCGCATCATGGACGCTCAATAGCTGATAAGCCGTTTCCAATCGATACTCTTGCAACCAACCGTAAATACTATTACCAAACAGTTGGCGAAACCCTTGCGTTAACTTACGAGTATTCATACCAACACGCTTCGCTAATTCATCCAAGCTAGGCGGGGATTCTAACTCCTGCATTAAGATAGATTTCGCTATCTGCAAATTATCAATATCACGTTGACGCAATTTAGGCGCTATTTGCGATGGCTCATGTAAAAAGTGATCTAAGCATAACGCTGTAATTTCAGTTACTTTAGCGCATAAGTAGAGCTGATGTAATGATGGATGAGTAGGACAGGCAAATAGCTGCTGTGTCATTGCTAGCACACTTGCAGGAATTGAAAAATGTAATAATTGAGCTTTACTAGGATGATAGCAGCTTTCAGGTAACTTTAATTGATGTTGTTCCAACCATTCAGGTGAAATATCGATCATCGTATATTTCATCGGTTGGCAGGCGCGAAACAGGTTGCATAGCTGGTAATTTTTCTGGCTGCCAGAGAGTATCAATGAGGGTGAATTAACCTCGACATTATGTCCAGAGCTGCTACGACAACCCATTGCGCCTTGATGTATGGCCACTAACTTCAGGCCTGCCTGTTGTTCTTCATTAATCCCCAGATCATGTGGGATCACAAACTCACCGCGACTGATGCGCACAAAAGGCCCAACAGTATAATCTTCGCGGTTAGAATGCGCTTGATTAAGTTTATCTTCAGAACGTTGCTGCATGATTTTTTTCGAAACAAAGGCGATGTACTGACTATCTTGTCAAATAAATAAGAAAATAACAATCATTATCATTTGCAAATTGTGCAATGCCAATTATTTTAGATTGAATAATCTGGCGTAATGCTTTGGATTAAGACGTAAAAATAACAACAAGGTTATCAAGATCATCAAAATATGCGCTATCCAAACCAAAGCAAAACTTTGGCTTACCTCATGTAACCAAGCAGCAAATAGAGGCCCAAAGGCCGCGATAATAAACCCGCCAGCTTGCATCAAAGAGGTTAATGCCCCCGCACTCTCAGGGTGCGGAAGATGATCAAGAGAAGCAATAATACTCAATGCAAAACACCCACCTAACCCAATACCGATTAAACAAACCCACAAAAAAGCGAATAACTGAGGGAAAAACACTAACCCTGTAAACCCGATCATTTGGCTACATAATGTCACAATCAGCCAAAATCGACGGTCAATATTGTGAGAAGCAAGAATGGGAATTAACAAAGCAGAGAGGGCTTGAAACACGCTCAGTAAGGCAACCAGTGAACCACTATCAGCACTGCTCATACCTTGCTCAATAAAAAATGGCGCTAACCATGTGACTACCGTTCCATATCCTGCATTAACAAGGCCAAAACCAACCATGAGTAGCCAAGCCCTCGGCTTCGCTAAAAAGACAAAAACCGATCCTCGCCCATGGTTTTGATGCGTGGCTGATGAATCGATATTAACGACAACGGCGATTAGTGCAAATAAAGCGGGTAATGCCATCCATGCTAAAGCAATTTGCCAATGTCCTGAGGCTGTTGTACATGATTGTGCCATCTCGTTACAAGAAATATTGGCAAGTATCGGGGCCAACTGTGCACCCATCGCCCCACCCGCCATTAACATCGCGGAGTATAGCCCCGTCATCGCGGCCATTTTTTGTGGGAAACGTAATTTAATTAGTCCCGGAAATACCGCTTGAATATGCGCAGCTCCCACACCACAAATAAAAGCGGTGATTAAGAGCTGCTCTCCATTAGTCACAAATAGACGCGATAAAGAGCCGATAAGCAACAATAACATCGCAAGGCTAAGCCCAACTCGCTCACCTAGCCTTTGGTTCAAGGCAGGAACAATTAAAGCGCCAACCCCCATTAATAGCATCGGTAACAGCGTCAGTAATGAAATGCTTTGGTAAGTCATCCCCGTAGTTTGGATAATCCCCTCGATCAGTGGACCAGGCCCCGTGATAAAGGGCCGTAAATTGATCCCGACTAATACGATGGTCATAACCAAACCTAATGAAGCGGTTTTATGCCCAGCCATTAATGTTGTTGTTCCCGCCAGAAAGTATAAAGCGCGGATTGAGCCTCATTTTCGGGTTTTAATTGAATAAAAGTCAGCCCATGTTGTTGCTGTGGCTCGACTCTCAGTGATTGGGCGATAGCCTCTGTCGATAAACCAAATGGCTCTGCATCTTGATTTGAATACGCATAAACAATCCGCGAAATCCCCGCCATACGCATCGCAGCTAAACACATTGGGCATGGCTGACCACTCGCATATACCACACAATCTTCTAACCGAGTGCGTTTTAAGGTTTCGCCTGCTTGACGTAACGCCATTAGCTCTGCGTGAGCCGTTGGATCGTTCAGCTCAAGCATCTGATTAACACCTGTTGCAACCACTGCGCCATCACGCACAATCACGGCGCCAAATGGCCGTCCACCTGCTTTGACATTCTCTTTAGCCAGTGAAATAGCTTGTTGTAAAAATTGTTTATCTTGCATTATTTCGCTCCTGAACGTTCAAGGATTTCAACCAAGTTGCTATATCCTTTCTGCTTTGCCAACGTCAATGGAGAATTGCCTGACGCATCTGCTAAATTAACATCAGCACCACCTTTGATAAGTTGCGTCACAATCGTGGCATATTTTTCTCTGCCATCACCGAGTATGATAGCTTCTATTAATGCCGTCCAACCAAGTCTATTTACATGGTTAACATTAACACCGGCATCAATTAGGGTTTGCACAGTTTTCACGTGACCGCGTTCAGCAGCGGGGATCAATGCGGTTCCCCCATAGCGGTTAGTACTTGCTAGATCTGCACCATTTTCTAGTGTCATCTCTAGAATTTCTTGTAGCCCTCTGGCCCCCGCATACAGATAAGGTGAATCTTGGATTGCATCACGGGCATTGACGTTAGCCCCCTGCTCGATTAGAAAGCGAGCCACTTCGATTTGATTGGCATGTGTCGCTGCCATTAAAGGAGTACGTAAACGTAAATCACGCTGTTCAATATTTGCACCTTGCTTAAGGGCTTGAGTCACCCCAGAAAGATCCCCTTTTTCAGCAAGAGTCACCAACGACGATGAGTCTACTTGTGCAAATGATTTTGCCATTAATATCAGTGACATACTAAGAATACCTAACATATAAGCTAACCACTTGGTCGTTAAACACCATTTTTTCATTGTGCTCCTCCTTTGTCGTCTATTTAATCTACTGAAAATATATGCTATTTAAAAATTAAATATTTAAATGTCAGGTATCTATAAAATGAATACATTGCTGAATTTTATTCTACTTAAGACCTTTATTACTGTGGCAGAAACCGGTAATTTCACCGTCGCTTCACAACATTTAAACTCAACTCAATCCACGCTAAGCCAGCAAATCCAACGCTTAGAGGCTTTGGTTGGACAGCCTTTATTTATCCGTGGTCATCGTATGCTCACACTGACGGAAACCGGCGAAGTACTTTTCAGTTATGCAAAGAAGATCATCGCGCTCAACGATATGTTTTTTATGAAAATCACGGGAAATGCGGTGATCCAAACGCTGCGCTTAGGTTTTCCGGAAGATTTTGCTTCAGGGCAAGTAACCCCGACTCTCGCCGCTTTTATGCATGAACACCCCAATATTCGTTTAGAGGTCACAAGTGGTCTTAGTCGCCAGTTATATCAACACTACCAGCAAGGAGCGCTTGATTTGATTATCGTTAAGCAGCGCAAGGGGGAATTTAAGAGTGATTATCGCTGGCCGGAGCCGCTATGTTGGCTAACGAGCGCCAATAATGAGTATTTAAATGCCGATTCTTTGCCTTTGATTGTTTTCCCTGAAAATGGCTTGTATCGTAACGATATGTTCCGCTTACTGGATATTGAACAGCGCCCTTGGCATATAACTTACACCTGTTCAAGCCTTGCAGGTATTCAAAGTGCCATTGCTGATGGGCTTGGGATCAGCTTACTGCCGTTACGCGCTAAGTTACCACAACATCGGATCCTGACGGAGCAAGAAGGTTTCCCCGCCGCCGAAGAGATGGAAATAGCGATGCATGTCCACGATAGTTCCGACTCGATTAAGGTGTTAGCAGAACGGTTGGCAAGACAGCTTGAACAACTTTGATAAAGAACATGATATGCAGAAACTCTTTGATCACCTAATCACGCTAGAAAAAAAGCTACATCATTATTCAAATAGAGATAATTTAGAATTTCTTGAAAATATTCTGCACCCAGCGTTTTTAGAATTTTGCCGCTCTGGTGTGAGCGCCGATAAAACAGAGACACTTTTAGCCCTCACCCAAGCTAATAATTTATTGGAAATTCACTCCGAAAATTTCCAATGTGCACAGATAGATGCGAATACAGTGCTCATCACCTATTTAAGTTTTCAACTTGATAATGAGATACGTATTAAACAAACACTACGTTCATCGATTTGGAGCAAAAATCATCACAACCAATGGCAGCTCCGTTTCCACCAAGGAACACCAAGCTCGTTATAAATGCTTTTTTGCTGCATCGTAAACGTCATTACGATTACACTTTCCTATGACATATAAACAAATTTCGTTTATTTACTCTATGCAATTTCATGGCTACTATTTTATTTGTTTATTGAAAATAATATCTAATAAATTTAAATAGTTAATGGAATAAATAAAAGGAAATTAAAATGAAAAGACACCCTATTCGGCCTAACTACGACCCCTATAATTGTAATAGTGGTATACCTCATATACCTGATACACACTGGGATCCACATTCAAAAGCATGGGAGTTCAATGATGTACAAGTTAATCATGACTTCATCCCAGCAAGCTTGCAGCCTGAAGTCAAGGATGCATTAAAGAACAATATTTGTCTTGTTTGTGGTGAAAAGAATTGTCCGTACCTTAAAGAGAAAAATTTTCAAGAATTAATTAAAGCGATCAATAGTGGTGATAAGACGGGTGCTTTAAGAATTTACAGTCAAAGATTTGCGCAATTCAGGAATATGAAAAAAAGCATTATTATGGCGAGTTTAGATAGAGCCAGAGTCGCAAGGGAAAGACAAGGTCCATGTGGTTATTCAGGGCCTATACAGTCAACAGGTATTATTGCAATGCCAGGGATATGGAGTGCGTGGAAAGATCTCCTCACAAGTATGCCAAATGAAATTACCAATACTCCCCATTCGTATACAGTTAATTTTAATAATTCATCAAACTTAGAGTCATCATTTGATGTGGAGATTAAATATCCAATATCTAGTGGAATGAAAACGGTTAATACAGTGGGACCAGGAGCTTATCTTATTGAAGCTACTGGTGGTGGAACTGCAAGTATACGCATAAAATCACATTCAGTACCTATCACGGTCAGTATAAGCTTCCCTAAATAATTCATTATTTAACTATATAAAACTAAAAGAAGTACAACGTGATTTCTTTTAGTTTTTAGCATTTCGTCCATAACTTTCTAAAATATTATTTATTACTTTTTTATCCGAAAATGCCTGTCTATATCCATTTTCAGATTGTATTTCCCCTGCGATATACGTTTGAGAAATTTTATTTACACCGAAGTAAAGAGATACCTTTTTACCAATATTTTTACTCAGAAGAGAATTAAATCTTTCCGAACATTTAGGTGTTCTATTGATCTCAATATTCAAAACATAGTCATTTTTTAACTGTGAATGTCCCAATTGAAGTACAGAAACACACTCTTTTTCTAAAATAAACTCATCATTTTCAAATTTATAGACGAGCCTATCGTTGTTACCTGCCACTGAACAACCTATTGATAAGACACCAACAATAGCGATTAAAAAATTCTGGATCCATCGACTCACTCAAATATCTCCTTTATAACAAATAAAAAATAATAACTTCCATCTTAGCTTGTTATACATTTAGTTTCAGTGCTCAAAAATACAAAAATCCCCCTGTAAGATAACCCTACTGAGGGATTGATTTAGCGATTAGCTTGGTTAACCAAGCCTAAGCACAATTATAGAACGTCAACGCAGTTCAGTTCTTTGAACGCTTGCTCTAAACGAACAACCATGGATTCTTGACCTTTACGCAGCCATACGCGTGGGTCATAGTATTTTTTGTTAGGCTTGTCATCACCTTCTGGGTTACCCAACTGACCTTGCAGATAACCTTCGTTCTTTTTGTAGTAGTTCAGGATACCTTCCCAAGTTGCCCACTGAGTATCTGTATCGATGTTCATTTTGATAACACCGTAGCTAACAGCTTCTTTGATTTCAGCAGCGCTTGAACCAGAACCACCGTGGAAAACAAAGTCTAGGCTGTTGTGAGGCAGGTTAAATTTCTCAGAAACATAGTCCTGTGAATTACGTAGAATTTTTGGTGTTAACTGTACGTTACCTGGCTTATAAACACCGTGAACGTTACCGAAAGAAGCAGCGATAGTGAAACGAGGGCTGATTGCGCTCAGTTTCTCATACGCGTAAGCAACGTCTTCTGGTTGAGTGTACAGCGCAGAGCTATCCATACCGGTGTTATCAACTCCGTCTTCTTCACCACCAGTACAACCCAGTTCGATTTCCAGCGTCATATCGATTTTCGCCATACGAGCCAGATACTTAGCACAGATCTCGATATTTTCTTCCAGAGTTTCTTCAGACAAGTCAATCATGTGTGAAGAGAACAGAGGCTTACCGGTTTTCGCATAGTGTTTTTCACCTGCGTCTAGCAAACCATCAATCCATGGCAGCAATTTACGTGCACAGTGGTCAGTATGCAGGATCACAGGAACACCATAATGCTCAGCCATTTGATGGACGTGTTGAGCACCTGAAATGGAACCTAAAATAGCCGCTTGTTGGCCTTCCGCTTTTAAGCCTTTACCTGCGATAAAAGCAGCACCGCCGTTAGAAAACTGAACAATAACTGGAGCACGTACTTTCGCTGCCGCTTCAAGTACGGCATTAATTGAGTCTGTACCGACACAGTTCACCGCTGGCAATGCAAAGTTATTTTCTTTGGCAACTGCGAAAACTTTTTGTACATCATCACCTGTGAGAACACCCGGTTTTACAAAATCAAAAATTTTAGACATTTGAAAAGGTCCTGTGTTAAACAGGCTGCATCGGCAGCCTGTTGTTCATGACAAATTAATTACGCTTTAGCACGTTCTTCCAGCATCACAACCGCTGGCAGCTTTTTACCTTCAACAAACTCAAGGAAAGCACCGCCGCCAGTTGAGATGTATGAAATTTTATCCGCGATACCAAACAGATCGATAGCCGCTAATGTGTCACCACCACCCGCGATAGAGAAAGCTTCACTATCGGCGATAGCACGAGCAACGATTTCTGTTCCTTTACGGAAGTTAGGGAATTCAAAGACACCAACAGGGCCATTCCACAGAATGGTTTTGGCATTTTTCAAAATTTCAGCCAGACGCTCAGCAGACTCATCACCTAAGTCCAAAATCTGCTCGTCATCTTTAATTTTTGAACTGGATTTCAGTGTCGCTTCGGCAGTTTCAGAGAACTCTGTCGCCACACGAACATCAGTCGGAACTGGGATATGGCAGTTTGCCAGTAATTTTTTCGCTTCAGGGATCAGGTCCGCTTCATATAAAGAGCGACCAACGTTGTTGCCTTCTGCCGCGATAAAGGTATTTGCAATACCACCACCAACGATTAATTGATCGGCAATTTTAGATAGAGAATCTAATACCGTTAGTTTTGTTGATACTTTTGAGCCACCTACGATAGCGACCATTGGGCGAGCAGGGTTATCTAATGCTTTACCTAATGCTTCAAGTTCAGCACTTAACAGAGGTCCTGCACATGCAATCGGAGAGAACTTCGCCACGCCATGCGTTGATGCTTGAGCGCGGTGAGCAGTGCCGAAAGCATCCATAACGTAAACATCACATAATGCAGCGTACTGTTTTGACAGCGTTTCGTCGTCTTTTTTCTCGCCTTTGTTAAAGCGTACGTTTTCCAAAACGACAAGTTCACCCTCTGCGATATCCACACCACCAAGGTAGTCTTTTACAAGACGAACAGGATAATCGATTTTGTCGGCTAGATAGTCAACAACAGGCTGCAGTGAAAATTCTTCATTGTACTCGCCTTCAGTCGGACGACCGAGGTGAGATGTGACCATGACTTTAGCACCTTGCTTGAGAGCAGTTTCGATTGTTGGTAATGAAGCACGGATACGTGCGTCAGAAGTAACTTTGCCATCTTTTACAGGAACGTTTAGGTCAGAGCGGATGAAAACGCGTTTACCCGCTAGGTCCAAATCGGTCATCTTAATTACAGACATGGTGAATCCTCTTGTTGATTCTCTATAAAGTTTTCATTAATGGCTGTTTGGGTATCAGTTTACCCTACCGTCTGTCAGCCGTTAATTAGTTGAAACCTGTTGCTGCCATCGCTAATGTTGTATCTAGCATCCGGTTAGCAAACCCCCACTCGTTATCACACCAAACAAGGGTTTTAATTAAATGCTTGCCGCTAACTCGCGTTTGCGTCCCATCAACAATCGCACTGTGTGGATCATGATTGAAATCCATCGAGACTAACGGTAATTCAGTATAGTCTACTATACCACGAAAATGACCATGTGCGGCGCTTCGCAACAGTTCGTTTACTGTAGCCACACTAACATCACTGTGCACGGTAACACTCAAATCGATAGCTGTCACATTGGTTGTCGGCACACGTACTGATATCGCCTCAAAATGGTCTTGGAATTTAGGAAAAATCCGCGTAATTCCTGCTGCCAACTTTGTATCAACAGGAATAATAGATTGGCTAGCTGCTCGCGTTCTTCTTAAATCATGATGATACGCATCGATCACCGGCTGATCATTCATTGATGCATGGATCGTTGTCACCGTACCCGATTCAATCCCAAAAGCATCATCAAGTAATTTAATAATCGGGATAATGCAATTTGTGGTACAAGATGCGTTTGAAACAATTTTATCTTCAATCGTTAAGTTATCATGATTAACACCATAAACAACTGTCGCATCCAAATCATCCGTACCAGGGTGAGAGAACAGTACTTTCTTCGCGCCTGCTTCAAGGTGTGCTAAGCCATCTGCACGGGAACCAAACACCCCAGAGCAATCAAGTACGACATCAACCCCTAGCTCTTTCCAAGGTAAGGCGCCGATATCAGGCTGATGGAAAAGACGAATGTTATCGTCGCCAACCTGTAACAACGCACCATTAAGACGGACATCCCAAGCAAAGCGCCCATGGCTAGAGTCGTACTTGAGCAAATGAGCAATCCCTTCTGGAGTTGCTAGCTCATTGACCGCGACAACGACTATTTCAGCACGTCGCCCTGACTCGTATAACGCCCTTAGTACACTCCGCCCGATCCGGCCAAAGCCGTTAATCGCCACTTTTATTGGCATCCTACACCTTGAATTTCAACAAAATCACACGGCTGATAAGGATAACTGACTCACACAAACTCTACTGCTGATTTTAACTGTCAAACATCAAAAGTGTGCTTCACTCGACATTTTTGAAATTTTTTATCTCAATCACAGCAAAGACTGAAACGGTTCAGCTAATTAAGAATTAGATTAAGGGATATATTCACAGAACGCAATAGTCAAACCCAATGAAATGCACAAAAAAACAACGCCCCTGCACCAAAATTGATACAGAGGCGTATTTTCACTCGTGATTACTGCCTATCTCTAGGCCGTAACCGCAATTATTTCAGCAATGATTTCGCTGCTTTTACCGCATTTTCAACAGTAATACCGAACTCTTTAAATAGCTCTTCGGCAGGTGCAGACTCACCAAATGAGTGCATACCAACGATAGCACCATTCAAGCCTGTATACTTAAACCAGTAATCTGCAATGCCCGCTTCAATCGCAACACGCTTAGTGACGCTTGAAGGTAGAACAGCTTCACGGTATGCCGCATCTTGCTTATCAAATACTTCAGTTGAAGGCATTGAAACAACACGCACTTTATGACCTTCGCTAGATAGTTGATCCGCAGCTTTCACCGCCAACTCAACTTCTGAACCTGTCGCAATAAAGATAAGCTCAGGCTGACCTTCGCTATCTTTCAGGATATAAGCCCCTTTCTCGATTTCAGCTAATTGTTTCGCTGTACGAGGTTGTTGCTCCAGATTTTGACGGGAGAAAATAAGCGCACTTGGGCCGTCTTTACGTTCAATAGCGTATTTCCATGCCACCGCTGATTCAACTTGGTCACATGGACGCCATGTATTCATGTTTGGCGTCACGCGCAGGCTAGCTAATTGCTCAACAGGTTGGTGAGTTGGGCCATCTTCACCCAGACCGATAGAGTCGTGAGTGTAAACAAAGATACTACGTACTTTCATCAGTGCAGCCATACGCACCGCGTTACGCGCATATTCAACGAACATTAGGAATGTTGCACCATAAGGAACAAAACCGCCATGCAGAGCGATACCGTTCATGATTGCTGACATACCAAATTCACGGACACCGTAGTGGATATAGTTACCCGCTTTGTCTTCGTTTAGTGGTTTAGAGCCTGACCACATTGTTAAGTTACTTGGTGCTAGGTCAGCAGAGCCACCTAAGAACTCAGGTAAGACTTTACCGAAGGCTTCTAATGCATTTTGTGATGCTTTACGGCTTGCGATATTCGCAGGGTTTGCTTGCAGATGTTCAATAAATTTTTTCGCTTCTGCATCGAAATTCGCCGGTAGCTCACCCGCCATACGACGTTTAAATTCTTCAGCTAATTCAGGGAATGCTTTTGCATAAGCGGCAAATTTTTCATTCCAAGCATGTTGTTTTTCTTTACCTGCATCACGCGCATCCCAAGCTTTATAGATTTCTTGTGGGATCTCGAATGGGCCATATTGCCAATCCAGAGCTTTACGAGTCGCCGCAATTTCAGCATCACCTAATGGTGCACCATGGACTGATTCAGTGCCTGCTTTATTGGGTGAACCAAAGCCGATCACGGTTTTGCACATAATCAGTGTTGGCTTGTCTGTTTCGCGCTGTGCTTCAGTAATAGCAGCATGAATTTGGTCAGCATCATGACCGTCGATATCACGAATAACATGCCAGCCGTAAGATTCAAAACGCCCTGCCGTATCGTCTGTAAACCAACCTTGTACATGACCATCGATAGAGATACCGTTATCATCGTAAAACGCGATCAGTTTGTTTAGCTTCAGCGTACCAGCCAAAGAACAGGCTTCGTGGGAGATCCCTTCCATCATACAACCATCGCCCATAAACACATAGGTGTGGTGGTCGACGATGTCATGGCCTGGACGGTTAAATTGAGCAGCTAATGTACGCTCTGCAATAGCAAAACCAACTGCGTTTGCGATACCTTGCCCTAATGGACCGGTTGTGGTTTCAACACCTGGAGTATAACCATATTCAGGGTGGCCAGGGGTCTTAGAGTGGAGCTGGCGGAAGTTTTTTAACTCATCCATAGATAAGTCATAACCCGTCAGATGCAGCAAGCTATAGATCAACATTGAACCATGGCCATTTGACAGCACAAAGCGGTCACGGTTAGCCCAGTGTGGATCTGCTGGGTTATGATTCATATAGTCACGCCACAGCACTTCAGCAATATCAGCCATGCCCATAGGCGCACCAGGGTGCCCTGATTTTGCTTTTTGAACCGCATCCATACTTAGAAAGCGGATAGCATTAGCAAGGGTTTTACGAGTCGTCATTAGTATACTCCAGGTCGGATAAAAACGTACTTAAACCAATTTTCACAACGCAATATGGAATTGTTGCTCTTTTTCACAGACAAGCTATGAAACTAACGCAATTTGCTCCACACAGCAATTATTCGCTACATTCGTGCCCGCGAATCGTCAATAAATTAAACTATTTCAGAGCTGAATCCTTTCCATTGCGCAAAATATCACTTAAAGATGATTTTTTTGCGCAAATCATTACCCTTATTAAACCTGAGTTTACCATCAGGGATCAAGGTGATTTGTCATTCTTATGCATTTAGGGATAACAATAGTGATTATTAGCAAATTTTGCTATGAAAAATTGGTGGATTAGATAAGAGATAAGCATGGCTCTACACATCGAAACAAAAAATCCCTATTCGTTATACGACTTGGTTATAATCTCGATACAACAGGAGCACGCTAGCCGCCAAAAAATGAGTATATTTAGCTCAAAAGTGCTGAATAATCCAATGCAGATAGGAATGAAGAAGAGATATCTGCTAATAAATAAAAATAATGCATTAGAGGTTTAATTGTGGCATTTGGAATTTTTCGCAATATTGTGCACTACGGCTTTCATTTTTTAGTGACAATCTTATTTGGCTATCTATTTTGGCGAAACTAGCTGAAAACTAGCAGAATTATTGATGATAACAACCATGACAGTCGATTTAGATCATTTACTGGCCTATCCGATTTTTGAGCCTAATCAATAGAGTATTGGTTTCCATTCGTTACACACTGGTTGGGCGGCTATCGCGTATGTGATGATATTTTTACTACCATCATGGAAATTAAAAGCAATTGCGGTGGGGTATTTATTCCATCTTTTTACCGACTCACTGGATTGTTATATGGCAAATTTAAAACAAAATACCACCTATATCGTTCTCATTGAGAAATATCATATGCACAGCCCCCACTATATTAGTGGTTAGCCATATACAAACCAAAATCGGCTATTTATGATAATAAATATCAATAGTCATAAATAGCCAAATTCTACATTTTATTTATATCACTAAAAACAATAAATATCCTTGGAGCTACTTGCCCATGCTCCGATAAAAACCAACATATGCATTAGCAAATAATTGGCAGCCAAATTTGATACCTTCTTTAATCATAAATTGATATTTTGGTTCATCCCAATATTGATTGACTACTTTCAAAAAATCTTCTGAGTGCTCAATATCCAGTTCTCGATGTAAACCATAATGGGTGATCTTATCTTCTGGCAGCCAACCCTCTTTAGTTATAGCTTCAAATATCATGCACGATACATCAACAAACGTTCTCTCAATACCTGCATACATAGAAGCAGCAAAACGAAAATCACAAAAAGCAGAAACTCCACGTAATGCTTCATTAAAGATCCGAGCATTCGGAGGGGGGTTCTGTAAGTCAATACTGGATATATCACCGCCTAAACGTTCGATCAAAGTTAAGATTGTATTTCCATGTACATTTTCCTTGATACCTTGACCATGTTCTTCCCAAAGATTACCCACCAAGGCAATTCGTGAAATGGGGTCGGATATATTGGCAATAATTTGTGCCATTGGCCTACTGAAAAAATAAACCATCGGTGCAAATTCTAATTGGCTATTTAAAAATTGTTCATGAGTCATTTCACCAGAAGTCAGAGATTTAAAATAGGGATTTTCAGGCAGATTTAAATCAAGTATAGATGATTCCAATTGGTTTTTTAATTCTATATTCAATGACATACATCAACCTCCAAGTTTATTTTCAGGGAAGAATACGTTTTTTATCAAACAAGATAAAAGTAAATTAATCATTTCCTTTAAAATAACCATGGCATATTTCAGTTACATTGACTTATATTTAATTATATTAATCATTAATAATTTATTAGCTCATTAAATTACCGATAAAAATAGCATCATAAAATATACAAATTTAAATAATTCACATCATTAACAAAGTAAAATAACCATTCTAATTACCAATATATAAATTATATTTTCATCGCTTTGTTTTAATTAAAAGTACATGATGATATTTTGTCGCTTTTATGGACGCTAAGAATAATGACGATAGGGGGGATTTTTACCGATTCATTGGATTGTGATATGGAAAGAGTTTAATCCTAAACACACCACATAATATTTGAATACGATAGCTTTGGCTCAGTTTTTTAATTATCGCAAGTTGTTCAGGGAGTCTGACATCACCAGAAAAGTAGCCTTCTTTAAGAGCTCGTTATGCTTTTCGAGGTGAGCAATTTTCTTTTTTAGTGCACGAGTTTCAACTTGTTCTAGTGTCATTGTCGATGCTTTTGGCGAAATACCTTTACGCTCATTTTTGAGTTGCCGAACCCATTATCCAATGGTTGATTTCACCATGTCCATGGCACTAACTGCTTCAATCATGGCATAATTCTGGTCGAGAACTCATTGAGCGATTTCAAGTTTAAATTCCATACTGAAATTACATCTAATTTGCTTTGTCATACATGTCACCTATTAAGTTATGCAGTGTATAATAGCACCTCTATTCAATGACCAAATTAACTATGCCACTAAAAACTACTATTATAAAGGGACTTCTTCTTGGTACATCATCACTTCCCAAAATATGAATAACATAATTACGATATCGATTAACAGTTATTGCTCCTCCCATGTAAACAATAATAAGAGGAGCTGTCGCTATTACCTATAATCAAATACGATGATCGTGCTGCCGAGATATTCACCTGCAACCGCCGCTTCTGTTCCTAATGAATCAGAGATGTAAATGGGGGTATTCCCACCCTCAATAGTGGACTCTATAACACTTACATAATCTTTTCCGTCCAAGGATATAGTAAGAGTATGAGAGAGTTGAGATCCTGAGGGGGACTTGATTACATCAGTTTTCGATATAGGATCATTGTACATAACATAAATACTCACATTTGCACTTTTATTACAGTTAATGCTGCCCTGTCCAGTAGCGACGTGTCCTGCCACGAGTTCACGGCTAATAACACCATGGTTAATATTTGGTATTGAAGTTGTGCAGACAGGTGGTACGATATCATAGTTAACATATTTACACATTGCTTGAAGTGGAGTTCCATAATTCTCCATATCATAGGGAATCATTGGAGGTACAGTAGTACTGAGCCCGTACAGTTGCGCACATACAACAGTATTCGGCGCTAGTTCATACACGCCTTCGCCCCCATACTTGTGGCCACTCTTAACAGTCTGAAAAACAATCTCACTGATGATGTCATCACTAGAATAATGGTGACAGGATAACGGTAATTGAATACTATCTGACCATAACGTCGTCCACTTTCCGTTAATGCTTGGATACCAAATACGACTAACGAATGTACACATACTACAAAGAGGGGGACCAAAACTACTATAACCACACGTTGGCCTATGTCCAATGTTTTGTGGATTAAGAATACTGTCAAGCGAGAGCCAAGTGATTGTTTTAGGAGCAAGCCAATTACCACTGCCAAATCGATCCTCGATTTCTAGGTTAAAATTAGAACCGAATGCAAGTAATGGGACTAATAGAAGTAAGGTTAGTAATAATTTCATATTATTCTCGTCTATATACACCAAGGCAATAAGAAAGAGCTGATAATACGCCCGAAATCCTCTGCCTCATCGTTAAAACAAATGACATTCAGCACTAAGTCTGACGATATCCAGCTTTGCTCATGGAACTACTGGCTCCTGCGGTTGATTTTTCAGTTTGCACTAAAATGTATTCATTATTCATATATCAAGCCATACGTCAGAGTTGCTGTAAAAAAACCCGGTTGAATGCTCTCTACCGTTGCGCCTTCCACCGCCTGCACATATGCTCGCAACCGAATAGTCATATCCCCTTTTTTTATCGGTATTAAAGGCTCTACCTGAGTGTTATTAATGGGTAACGCTACCCCACTCGGGGTTTCAAGACCTATCGCAATCCCACTAGCCTGACTTCCAGCATCTACATTCAGTAATCCATTGTCGGTCGTCGAAACACCACTAAATTTCACTGAAATACTATTTCCCAAAGAAGTATCACAATCCGTCAAATGAAATTGGATGTCTTCCTTGCTATAACGACGTTGTCCATTCAGCAAATCCTTTGAATTAATATTGCCGCCAAAATCAACCCCAAAATTTTCATAGGTAGGATCGACTGTGCATGGCAATGCAATCAATGTCCCGCTGTACTGGATATCATTACTGTTCATCGCCTGAGTAGTTAATGACAAACAACTACAAAATAATAAACATGCACTTATTGATATCCAGCGTGTTACCTTACCATTGAGTCTATTCATGGATAATTCATCTCCACGCTAGCCGTTGCAGTAAATCCCCCTTCAAACAAGGTTACTGAAGGATCCGTATCTTTGACAGGTACCGCATATAACGGTAAAGCTGCGCTGCCATTACTCGACATTTTTATTGGGGTTCCCGTATTCGGTGGAATAACCTGCCCCTCGTGATACAAACGGATCCCAAGCCCTGGTACACTGGCTTGTAATGCCTTGTCGTCAAAAGGCGCTGCCATACCACGGTACTCTAGATATAAAGCGACCGACTCCCCTAACCCTGCACCGCAACTTAGCGTTAACGTAAAGTCTTTTTGATAATTAACCCCATTAATTTTAGTAATACCAACTTCACCGAATGGGACTTTAATGGGTTGATTCACACCTTCAGGCCCTGACACATCACACGGTGGGTTTTGAATTAAATTCGCCGTGAAATTGACATCAACAGCATGTGCCATCTGTAATATAAAACTCGCTGATACAAAGACACTTAACCTTAATATTGTTTTTAACCTCATCATTGATACTCCACACTCAACGTCGCGGATGCAGTCATCTGACCGTCATTAATCCCCCCAGTCCCACTGCCAATCGGTATCACACTGAGGGTTGGCTGAGTGCTATAATTAAAATGACGCCAGACACCTAAATTCAGATTACTGTTACCCGCCATAAGGCGTAATCCTAAGTTCTTGTCCGAGGTGGACAACACATTCGCCGCTTGGCCACTCATGCGGGGGCCATCAAATTTCAGTTTTAAGGCTGGATTACTTGCTGCATCGTCGCAACTTAGAGTATACGGAATGTCAGTTTTCCCGTAGCTAACGCCATCGATGTTTTTTATGATCAGGTCGCCCATCGCCACATTGATGGGCTGTCCAATCCCGTCAGGCCCGTAGATATCACAGGTCTTCTCAACCACTGTGACCTTCACGGTTAAGGTATAGGTTTCTGCAAGGGTCGCCGCTGAACACAGCATCAAGCTGCTCATCAACAGACTCGTTGCCAGCACTTTCGGCAGTCGACATCGTCTCATTGTCATAGTGATGACCACTCCTACTCGTACAACATTTCAAATGCAATCAGCGCCGAATACGCTCCCGGCACAAGCTGCCCCGTTCTCACCGGCGTCACGTAATAGGTCAACTGACTTTGCCCTGAAGGCAATAACTGTGGCTCACTTTCGAACCCCAAAGGTAGCAGTGAACCATTTGGCGTCGTGATAGCCAGCCCCAATCCTCTTACCCCATTGACGCGAGCGACATCCGGCATTGATGGCACACTATCTGCTAAAAAACGAATTTTGACTGCTGGCTGACTGGAGCTCCATGCTGTCATTCCCGTTTGTACATTATCTAAACGAGTCTCAGTCTCTAAACAGTCCTCTAACTCAATCTGAAACGGTACGGGTGCTCCTCTACCATTATGCTGCAAGGTACTGGTATCCAAATTCCCCATCTCGACTGATTGGTAACTAGATGTCATCGCTAGCCGACATGGGCTTTCCGTTAATGAACCTGACACGTACAACACACCATGCTGTCCATCGATATTCCAGTTATCTACTGGCCGATAGAGATTGCCATTATTATCAGCCGCCATGCCTGATAAACTGACGGTGCTGCTAAACATCGCTAGAAGTAAGCCGTATCGGAAAACGTTTTTTCTTTGTAAGTCTGTCATGCGTACTCCTTCAATATGGGCACCGTCAGTCGGGTGCTTACTCGAATTATTCGCTTTTACCATTTGGAACAACCTGACAGCTCGACGCCTGACAGCGGAAGGTCAAATTAGGGCGTCCACCATAATCATTGATGTAAGTCAGTACGGGATTATTTCCTAATTGATTAGCGCTGATGCCTAAATCATCCTGCCCAAACGGTGGCACCATGACAGGTGTAAAATCTTTGCCATCCGATGCTTTGCCATTAGTCGTCGCATTAATAATCGTGACGTAATACGGGGTTGGATTTTTCACGATATAACGTTCACCTTGTTTATCTAAGGTTAATTTGTCTTGCCATGGCGCACCGTTTTTTTCAGGTATTATCGCTTTAGGTCGATAAAACAGCTTCACTCGTGTTTGCAGAGCAATTTGTAATGTGTTTGGTTTATCGCTTTTTGGCGGTATTTCTCGTAAATTAAAATAAAATAAAGACTCACGATCTTGAGGTAACGAATTAATAGCAGGTAATGCTTCAATTTTTACTTGGCTTGATTTACCTGGCTCTATACGCTGTACGGGCGGTAATACAACCAATGGCGATTGGATCTTCTGCCCTTCCGCATTTTCAATCCACCCTTGCGCTAAATATGGTAACTGTTTGTTGTTATTTGAAATATTGAGTGAGATTGACTTTTGTCCACCATCAAAAATAACCCGAGTCCTATCCATCGATACCGCGGAATAAGCTGTGCTGCTAAATAATGCCAAACCAATTAACCCCATGGTTGTACGATAAGAAATCGTTAATTGCATAGTTATTTACCTTTTATTTCTGTGTTCTCTCTTGAGCCATGCTTTTCGTGAATTAGGCTATTCTTGTGCTGAATAAAACTATCTTTTCGCTATCACTGTTGATGCTGGTAACGTTGTCGGAATACACGGCAATAGTAATGCTTCCTGTAAAGAACCTAACTGAATAGGAAAGGTGATCTGACAAGCCTTATCTTCTCCCCAAGTCACAGTCATCACACTCTGAGGGTTAATACCACTGATATAAGCACTTCCAGAATCACCCACAATTCCTGTATTTTGCGCTTTACTGTTTTGTATTTGAGCGCCGAATGGCGGGTGGCTACCATCAGGCAATCGCAGTACAGTCATCGCTTTTTGTCCTGATACCACAGCAAAATGACGATAACCTACAGCGCCTTCTGTGAGCGTAGCTTGTACTACCGACTGCTGTGCTTCTACATTGTCTGGTAATGCATTTAAATCAATTTGAGCCTTACTACGGTAGTAACTACTCACATCACCAACAATGGCTTTACCAAACATATTCGAGGTGATCGGTGCACCTATCCCTTTGATCGGTACATCCGAAACACCATCGGTATCGACTAACATTCGCGTTCCTCCTAATGTATTAACACGATGAAGTCCGCCTCCCTCTGGGGTAAAAGTCATTCCACCGCTCATTGATAGACCAAATGCACTATATTGGTTATGCATATAACTCACATTAGCCGTTAAACGTGCGATATCAGCTTGATGGGTGATAAATGCACTTCCCGTTCCTCCTTTTTTGCTACTCCCGGCACTCAACTGGTATGTCGTTCGATCATTGATTCGGTCGTAATAGGTCGCCCGATTTGTCGTATCGTAGCGACTACTATTCAGCGAATACCCTACGTTGGCGCCGTTACTTAAGGGGAATGAGGTCGATAGATATATACTGTCATCCTTGACACCGTTATAAACACTGCGGTTTGCCGATAAGTTAACACTGATATTTTTGAGTGAACCAATATCCATATATTTCGACAGCATAATGCTGTAATAATCATTATCCGGCTGATCCCAATAAGTTTGGTGGTTATAGTTGAGGTATAACGACATTCCTAACTCGCCGAAATTTTTATTCAGCGATATCGTATATAACTCTTTACTCCCTCCATAACGCTCACCGGTTTTCAGTGCATTTAAGAAATCAGACATCGACATAAAGTCACGCTCGGAAAAGCGATAACCTGCAAATTGAATAGTGCTATCAATCGCCTCAAAACGTTTAGAGTAATTAATACGGTAAGAACCTCCGCTTAAATTCCCCATATTTGGTAATCGAGCAAAAGATTGAGTAACATCGAAAGATAAAGCTCCAAATGCCAATAAATCACGCCCAATACCCAGCGATACGGCATTGTAATTTTTACTATTCAGGCTACCGCCAAATAGTGACCAGCCGTTGTTGACTCCCCACGAAAATTCACCCGTGACAAAAGAATCCCCTTCACTGTGACGCTGATAATTAGTTGGCTGGCCTAATGCTAATTTGTATTGCATTTGCCCCGGACGCGTTAAATAAGGCAAGCTAGCTGTATCTATTTGAAAGTCTTGAGTTGTACCATCTTGTTCTTTAACTGTGATATCGAGTTTGCCACTAACAGCATCACTCAAATCCTGAATACGAAACGGCCCTGGAGCGACTTGTGTTTCGTACAACACTCGCCCTTGCTGGCTAACTATTACCGTCGCATTTGTTTTTGCGATACCTGTCACTTCTGGTGCATAACCACGCAAATTTGGCGGGAGCATATTCAATTCAGAACGCACACTGGCGCCAATAAAACGAAATGAATCAAAGATATTAGAAACGAGGTAATCCTCCCCTAATACCAATTTAGCAGCGAGTGACGGCAATGCGCGATAGGCATAAAACCGATTCCAGTCAAAGTCTTTATTAACCGAATCACCAGAACCAGTAGCATGATTTAAACGACCTTGCCAATCAGCGCGAAAGCGCCAAGCCCCTAAGTTCACCCCTACAATACCATTTCCATTTAACGCATAACTATCGTGACCACCGTTATATGAATTATTGGCATTACCATTAATGTTATAGTCCAGCATCAACGCAGCAATTCCCTCATCCCAACGCGATGGTGGATCCCAGTTAGGCGCAGTGAATTCGAGATAAGCTTGTGGGATACTCACGTATAATGACGAGGTAGCTAAATCACCATGGATTTGCATCCCTGGTAAACTACTTGCTGTCAGACACTGTCCGTCATGCCACCATGCCAACTCTTTTTTTGCCGATGAAGTCAATCCAAATTGATCCGCTACCTCTGGCGATATACAAGCTGTGCTACCTTGTGGATCATCTTCAGGGGGATAAAAAGGCACTGACACTTCTGAAAACTGCTCGCCATTTACCTTTAATGTTAAAGAATAGGTCCCCGGCATGATGTAACCCGCACGAGAGAACTGCTCTAGATCGATGTTATTTTTATCTTCTAGATCTAGCACATCCGTATTGAATTCAATTGTCTCAGTTGCCCACAATGGCGTTGATAGACCATAGAATGAAAAAACAATGGCTAGGCCTAAGCAACTAAGGCGAAAAAATACAGGTCGTGAAGAAGACATAAATAACATCCCTAAAAATCAGGTTCAGGAAAAACGTAAGCTAAAAAGAAAAAATGACTTTTTATTATTAGTAATAATCCAGCTTAAAACGCAGTGCGCTTTGATATTGCCCCGGACGTAAAGGCTCTTTATCGGCAACTAGCCTTAACCCATAATTCAGTACAGTATTTCCCGGTGCGATAGTTTGTTTCTCTGTGGACTTCCCTGGATAAATAGGCTTCCCATCTGCATCTTGTAATAACAGAGCAACGCCACGCGCATCTCCCGACACCGTAAACCAATTACCAGAAGCAGGACCGTCAAAAGTCACCGTAAAAGCTTGCCAAGGAGAACCGGTATATGGCACTAAAGTGCAACCAATTAGCGTAATAGAGAAAGGGTGAACAGGACCTTGTCCTTGTTGGCGTATTGTTCCAACGGGTAATATTCCCATGTCGACAACCTGTTCATAAGAACCGGTATCAATAGCACATGCAGAATCGACAATACTGCCATTCATGTTGACACTTCCCCATAGTGTGGAAGCTTGTGCTTGTACACTCGGTAAAGTGGCAAATTGACTAACAAGTAACATGACTAAAATAGCTTTCATAACCGAGTTCCCCCTCTTTTATATTTCCCCTAATCACGAAGTGACTTAGGGGAATACTTCATTGACAATAACGATTAGTTATAGGCCAATGTAAAGTTGGTCACAGCTTGGAAACTACCCGGAACAACAGTCGCATCTGACATACCTTGTAGCGCAGCTTGAAAACTCAAAATGTTATTACCTGAGGTATAAGCACGCTCAACGGTTGAATCATTGATATTGATTTTTGCACCTGATTTATTCATCAATACAATACCTGCACCAGACGCATCACCTGTAATTTGAATTAATCCAGTATTGCTACCATTGTTTACCCACTCTGTACCTTCAAATTTCACTTCAACCATATTGTTATATTTTTGGGTAACGCCATCTTTATCTTTATATTCTGCGTTCAACGTGCAACCTTCGAGATGGATCTCAAAAGGCTGAGCTGCGGACATACCACCTTTCTGTAGGGTAACATTAGAAACCTGTCCTAAATCAATAGTTTGACTTTCATCTCCTGGAGCGATTGAGCATGGTGCTTCAATGATAGACCCCGTGAAAGTTACTGTGCCTTTTCCTGCATCCACAGCAAAAGCGGATGCGCTCATTGCACCAGAAATTAAGGTTGCTAAAATAATTTTTTTCATGATTGCCTCTGCAATATAAATATATTGTATTTGAAAAAAGGAATGTATTGACAATCCTTCAGACGTGCGTATTCCTAATTATTTAGAGATAAATAATTTAAAAACCTTTAAATAAAAAGAAATGATAAAATAACTAACCCCATAAGTTAGTTTGGTCATATCGAGAAAATATTTCGAGCTGTTTCTTCAATTCTTCCGATTGGTCAGTAGAGCTAAATACATTATGATATTGCACACAGATTTTCTTTTCCTTTTCGAATACCTGTAAAAAGACCTGATTAAAGAAATCTGTTAACGAAACATTTAATGCATTTAAAATAACAATCAATGTATCTATTGTTATATTACAAACTCCACATTCATAACGTGATATTTGTTGTTGGGAAACATTAACTAGCTTAGCTAGATCTTTTCCTGTCATCGAACGTTCTTTGCGTAATTTATGTATTTCTTTCCCGATAGCTTTGGTAAAAACAGTTCTTGAATCATCGAGTTTATTTTTCGGCATTTGTACCGCATCTACTCTCACTATTTTTCTCCATGCATTAAATTAATTACACTTACCTATTTAAATGTCACTTACATAAATATATCGAACGAAGATAACTAATAAAAATCGATATGCATAGAAACCCATTCCATTTAAAATTCCATTTTAAAATTGAATAAAAAATCTATCTTCAACATGTTTTATGCAACTTTAAGTCTATAGGTATAAATAATGTTGTATTATGTATTGTCACTGAATCAATGCCTATTAATTTACTTGAGCATTGGAGTAAAATCAAACTTCCCCCCTACCATCTGGCAGCACAGAGATCTCCTGTTTACACCATTAAAGAGTAACTTGAATATCGTAAAACCTAGCTATTTTGCTGGCTTCTAGGGCGAATCATTTTAAGATAGTCTATATAAAATGGACTTTTCAACCATAAAAACACTAATTATGACGCAAATAAAGATGAGAATTTTAAATTTTATAAATAGTCATAATCATTAATGAAAATATAAATTAATTAATTTATTAAACACCTCTTATAAAATAGCAAACAGAAAAATAAATATATATTTTTCATATAGATACAAAGCAGTCCACATTATTTTAAATAATAACCAATCTTTAAATATCAGATAAGACTCCTTCAAAAGTTAACGTTATCTTTTGATTTAGGTAATAATACTAACCACGATTTCATAATCACTTTTAAAATAATAATCAGCATAACTAAAAATAAGATGTGTTAATTTTTAGTTAATTTCATAATATTGGAAAACGACTACTAATTTACATAATATAAATATGCAAGAAAAATGAATATACTCTTATTATGTTTATTTTATTTAAAATTAAATATACTTATAATGAGTATCATAAAGGGATAAAAACAAAATTTAACTTTTAAAACCAATTTAAATTGAAAACCATTATTATTCTCAAAAACACTTAAAGGTAACATTAAAAGCCATCAAGAGATGAATAAGTGATTTATAGATTATGAATTGAACGATAGTGTTTTGATCGCCCACTAAAAGAGGATTAAATCAATATCATTTATTCAGGATGGGAAATACTAAAAGGTAGTGAAGCGAAATGATTCACACAAAAGGATGGAGTTAAAGTTATCTAACTAATTTTCTCATCGTCATACCTCGATAACGATCATTAATGTCATGTTAGCTTTCATCTGTTTATTTAGATTTATAAATTGCTTACGTGTAATAGTAGTCTTAACTCAAGACTTCGTTCTCTATTTCATAAACTTTATTACTGACTCGCTGCAATAGCCATGAACACAGATTGGGATATCAAGAGCATCCCCTATCATTACATTTATGAGGGATTTTTCTTTTGTGTATTTGAGAGAACAAAGGCATAAATGCAAAAAGCCCTGATTCTAAGAATCAGGGCTTCGATATCTGGCGGAACGGACGTCTGCCATAAACCTGTCCAATACAATCCAAATAAATCCAATTTATACATTATTATCAATTAGTTATTTAAATACCCAGTCCAAGCACATATAATCGACTCCATTCAATACTTAGCCTTAATGGCATACCCAATGGCATACCCAAAAGTTAGGATTTATTCACTATGGCATTATTAACCCATACCAAAGCTAAACACATACAACCCGGCGATAAACCATTACCTCACGGTGGAATTACGGGACTCACACTGCATCCATCATCCATCAAAGGGAAAGGAAAGTGGGTACTGCGTTATATGAGTCCTGTAACACAAAAACGCCGAAATGCGGGTTTAGGTAGTTTTCCCGAAATATCTATTTCCGAAGTTACAAATATCGCATCAACAATGCGAGAACAAATTATTAAAGGCATTGATCCTCTTGAGCTCAAAAAATCAATCTCCGATGAACCTTCAATCCCTACTTTTGAGGTGGCTGCCCGTAAACTCCATGCAGAGTTACTACCTGGTTGGAAAAATAAAAAACACGGTAAACAATGGATCACTACACTGGAACAATATGTATTTCCTACCATAGGTTTATTAAAGTTGGATATCATAACTCCAGCCAATATTGCAGATGCATTACGCCCTATCTGGCTAACTCGCTCAGAAACAGCATCCCGCATAAAACAACGTATCCACGCAGTTATGCAGTGGGGATGGGCTCATGGCTATTGCGCTGCCAACCCTACTGATGTCGTTAACCATTTATTACCGCAACAAATCAGCGCTCATGTACGTACCGAGCATCAACCTGCGATGCCTTGGAAAATGCTACCTTTATATATTCGCACACATATATACCAACCCGAACGTTACAATGTTACCCGAGCAATACTGCTATTTATCATGTTAACAGCCTGTCGTTCTGGCGAGGCTAGAGCGATGCAATGGCAGGAAATTGATTTTAAACGAGCGGTATGGACAATACCCGCAGAACGTATGAAATCAGGGTTGCAACACCGAGTGCCATTATCTGAGCAAACTTTAGCGCTATTGAACAATCTAAAAGGCGTACATGACACACTAGTTTTTCCATCACCTAGAAAACAAATTGTGCTCTCCGATATGGTTGTCACCTCATTTCTTAGGCGAACCAAAGCCCCTAGTGACACCAATGGTCGCGTTGCAACAGCACATGGTTTTCGTTCTACCTTTCGAGATTGGTGTTCAGAACATGGCTATTCGCGGGATTTAGCTGAACGGGCACTTGCACATACCGTTAAAAATAAAGTAGAAGCGGCGTACCACCGCACTGATTTATTAGAGCAACGAAGACCCATGATGCAAGCTTGGGCAGATTATCTTTTACCGCCATCAAAATAAATCGAGAAAGCTAGCTAATCTATTTAGCTAGCTTTCTTTCATCAAATACTAATCACGCCTTGTTTTTTTGTTTTTTACAACATTTTCCAACGCAAACCGAAGATCATCATGACATTTTGCCCAACGTAAAACTGCATCATTCAAAGATTCTTGTTTTAGTAACGTTTTATGCCCTTCTTTTCTTTTAGTCTCAATAAATTGCCACAACTCATTTTCTATTGCTTCCACGGCTTTTTTCTTACTTTTCCATTCCTTACCATCTGATTTGGCGCGATGAAGTAACCTTATCGCTTCATTACGAAAAAGCGCCGCTAATTCAGCAACGACATTACCGCCTTTTTTTGATGAAGATATCCTCTTCAAACGGCACTCTCGTTCTATCTTCAAAAGCTCTCGATAACCCTCAATTGACCCCAGTTTGGCTAAACGGCAAATAGCAACAATCAACGCTTCAACTGCGGCTTTCTTATCAAAATCCCAACAAAATTCCGACCACGATTTATTGATACCAATCCATAAAAATAATGCCTTAGTGTAATGATTTAATCCTTCGCCTGATGAGCGAAACATCATCATATATTCTCTTACTCTTATCTCGCTGACTGCATGCTTACTAACATGACCTTTTTTATCGAAAAAATTCGCCTTATACATATCTACCCATTCCTGAACCTTTTTGCTATCACCTGAAAGAATCTCGACAACTTCTTTTTTTACTGAGGGAGATAACCATTTACAAGCAGAAGTCATCTCTAGGGCGATTTTCCTTTGCTCATTATATTTTTCTATCAAAATATCATAAATATCTTTTAATTCATTCATTTAAAATAATGCCCTTACAAAAAGTAGGCTTGTAAAAAAAAAGAGATTAGCCCTTACCTGTTTCTAGCCGATTTATTTCATTATTCTATTTCTTATCCCATACACACTCATAGAGGCTTACGTAGGATGAACACATCTAATATCAAAATTCTGCGCTTACCCGCAGTAATCCAACAAATTGGTGTTGCGCGTTCAACACTGTATGACTGGATGAATCCCCATTCACCCCGTTATGATCCCACATTTCCAAAGCAAAAACGCTTAGGACGCCAATCTGTTGGATGGATTGAATCCGAAATCAATAACTGGCTACTCTCTAGAGAATCACCCTAGAATAAATGTGACTATAGCAGTGTTATAAAGGATATTAAGTCAAGAGTAATAATTTTTGTGAAGAAGTTAAAACATTAATCCCAAATAGCATCACTCCATTGAATGATGACAATTCAATGATAATTGATTTTTATATTAACTAGCCTTAAACAATAGGAACATCACATGTCCCAACGGATCTCTATTACCATAAAAGATGAATCAAGCTTAAAAGCCATTGATGAATACTGTCTTAAGCATAAATTAACGCGCTCTTCCGTCATTGCAAGCGTATTAACGAGTGCTTATCCCTTATTGACTGAAATTAACCAACACACACAGTTGGTTAATGAATTAGAAAACAAACTCTTTAATCCTAAAAAAATTCCAAGAACATCATGGGGAGATACACCCGTATTCTCGTTACCCGAATACCTGCTAGATATTTGGCAAACCCACATAATAGAAAAAGGGATTATTATTGATCAACATGCTTACCCTCATACCTATAAAAATCCCAAAGTAGGTTCAGAGGAAAAGAAAAATATTCAAGAAACACTGAATAATTATATTGATCCACCGCACATTCAAAAAGCGATTTTTATTTATACCGACAGGCACGTTCATTATAAATTACATAAAGCAGGAGGTTTTTCAAATACAATATTAATTAGAAACACCGAATACAATAATTATCTATTCGATTTTAATGCAATTATTCATGTTCCGATAAAGGATATTGTTTTTCATGGGACAGAGGGCGCATTCAAAAAAAATCAAATAATATTGAAAGGCACTTATGCGGCTTTCATTCCTATTTATCACACAAACAATCAGTGCGTTTTGATTGGCGTGATCGATAAAACGCAAGTGAATAGGAAAACAGATTGCAGTCCTAATACGATTATCATAAATCCACTGTAACCGGTCATTAATTCGTTTTATGACCCTTAAGGTAAGCAAATGAGCCATTATACGTATTTTAGAGTCGTTCAAAATAGCCATTCTAGCCTACAGGAGGTTGAGCAATGCCTAATCGATATCGCTAGCACCTGTCCGATGAAAAAGGAGCGAATTATTGTAGAGCATCAATCGCTCGCGGATATCACTGAGCTACCGAGACAATTGATGCATTATATTGATAGGGTATTTACACCTGATGACGTATTAATTACAAGGACGCTCTATGATTTGGGAAATAACACACAACAAATCGCTTATGTCATACAACGCTGTCAATCTTTGGGGATGACATTACTCTTCCTTAACGACTTAGGCCGCAATATATTAGAACTCAATATCTCTTTAACTGAGATGTTATCTCAATTAAAAACCATTGAGGATAATTATGAAAAAATGAAACTCGACAGACGACATGCGAGGGCATTACAGCAAGGAAAAATATTAGGACGACCGGAAGGGAGTGTCTATAAAAAAGCAATTTATGAAATGAGGTGCAAAGGATATAAACAACGAGAGGTAGCTAAACATTTTAATATTAGCCTTTCTACTGTAAAACGACATTGGAAAAAAAGACTATTTGAATAACACTAACTACAGAGTGATTATTTATCTACCAATTCAGTATTGGTGGGGTATTATCGATATTATTGATGTTGGAAAGGTAATATATATTAACAACCATGTAACCTAAATATATTTACTAATATAACCCATATCTTAGATATCTATACAATCACATACAATACTGGCTGTAATCTAATATCAACAAGAGGGGATATAGAAATAAAACAACCTTATTAATCTATAGATTAATAATATTTAAATTTACAGGGTAAATAATAACAGACCCAATAAACCATAAGGGATCAGATAACCGCATTATCTGTCCCTTATAACTCATAACATTCATACGAAAGGGTAATTTTAAATTACCCTAAGGGATCATTATGTCTAAAAAAGAATACAACCCGGGTTACCAAGGTGCGATTACAGAAACTTTAGATTGTGCCTTACAAGCCCACCCTCGTATTACTGTGATACGAGTAGATCTCCATTTCCCTATGATGGATGAATATGGGGATATGCCAAACTGTTTCCCTAACACTGAAGGCTCTCCTATCACCCGTTTTATGAACTCCTTAAATGCAAAGCTTAAACACGATCAACACCGTAGAGCTCGTCAAGGGATACGCGTTTACCCTAACCGTTTACGTTACATCTGGGTAAAAGAACTCGTAGATGGATACCTCCCTCACTACCACTGTGCATTAATCTTCAATAAAGACGCCTACTATCATCTAGGAGACTATGACTTAAATATACCTAGTTTACGGACGATGATTACCACAGCGTGGTACAGTGCGTTACAGCTCGAATTAGACCCTATTATTGATACTGGTCCATTAGTTCACTACCCTGAGAACTGTCGGTACTGTTTAAATCAAGAAGCCTTATCCTTTAGCGATGACTATAATACCGTAATAGAACGATTAAATTACCTAGCTAAAGAATATTCTAAACACTACAGTTCGAATTACCGTACGATAGGCTATAGTCAGTACTAGAAGCGACTTAGGCAGGTAGCGCCCACTACCTGCCTTTTGAAACAGCTTGCCCCTTTAAGCTCCCTTTGACAACTTTAGGGCCTAAGGGGCTTTTAGCAAAGATTTCATCACTCCCTAACATACTGTTAAAACCTACTATTTCAGCAAACTTATTATGAGAAAGGCTATAAACCATACGACCTAGTTGATTCCATCACTAAACAGGATACATACATCAGGGTTCACAGCTGGTATACAGGGTGTAATAGGATAAATCCATGACTTTATGCTCAGAGCAATACTGGCGTATAAGACTAATTTCTACATGAAAAACTGGATCACTTTCAGTGTGTATGTGATTTTCACCAGCTGCTTTGCTTTAATCAAACAGAATACTTTAATAATGGAATATATCCAAAGCTTGGAGTTGGGCCTCGATAAGTCCCAGCATTGATTTCCATGCATAATCAACATTAATTATCCTATTTTCTTTATTTAGAACCTATCTCAATAGGGAGTTGACAAATAAATAACTTTAGAGAACTGATGTTTGCTGATGCAGTATCTATCGTCTTTAAACGTTAATACCAGCTGCTTAAAATACTGTTTGTATCACCTATCGAGATAGGCTCTTAATCATAAAGCCTCACAACTATTTTATATTTACAACCATTCAATAATGTTGATAATTTGATTTATGTGACATAGTAGCCTATAAATTTCGTTTTAATCTAATAACTTTCACTATTACATTAATATTTACCCTTCAACAAACCATATAAAAAAACAAAGGATTACGTACATGAAGCAACGTTGTTTATTCACAGAAGGAAGCATCAGCCTGCCTGAGGGCTACAAAGAACAAACTGTCAACATCTTGATTTCCCCCACTGGCAATGCGGTTAACATTTCTCGGGATGACAAACCCGCTGATGAAACCTTTGATGACTATGTTGCTCGCCAAAAGCAACTTTTGCAACGTTCCTTGAAAGATTGGCAACTCCTTGAAGAAAAGCCTTCGGTGCTCGGTGAGAATGGTATTCACGGCCACCTTATTAGTTCACGCTACCGCCCGAACAAAAAGCAGCAAGTCTATCAAATTCAGGCCGTTTACCCTTTCAGTGATACCCAAACCCTGATTTTTACAATGTCATCGCCGAACGCCTTTAATGATGAGCAATGGGCGTGGATGAACACCCTCCTGCTTAGCTTTCAACCAAGAGGGTAATCGCCATGCCAGAAGCCGCCAGAGTCGGGGATATTATCGGTCACTCCAAATCAATGTGGGGAATGCTTGTCGGTACGGTATTAGGTGCCGCTATCGCCATAGGAGGCGCAGTCATCTCTGGTGCCTTGATGGGGATTGGCATTGGAACAAGTTGTGTTGGTATCGGTTTTTTTGCTATTGGAGCTTCAGTAGCAATTGGGTATGGCACAGCTAAGCTAGCGGAATGGGCACGGGATAAATGTGTTGAAACGGGATCTAAATCCTTAAGCCCCTGCGGGGAAATCAAAACAGGCTCTCACAATGTACGAATTAACGGTAAGGCCGCCGCCATTTCCACTCGCAGTGACGTCAAGTGCGATAAGGAAAATAGCCTCCGTCAAATGGCAGAAGGCTCTGGCTCGGTGTATATCAATGGGTTCCCAGCCTCTCGGGTCGGTGATAAAACCACCTGTGATGCCACCGTGATGGAAGGCTCTCCCAATGTCAGAATTGGCGGCGGTACGCAAGCCACTGAAGATATAGAGCCTGAAATTCCGTCTTGGGTCACTACGGCCTCTGATTTAACCATGTTATTTGCGGGATTTTTAAGCTTTGGTGGAGGAGTGGCGAAAGGCCCCAGCGCGGTGGCAAAGCTGTGGAGCAAATTACCAGGCAGCGCCAAAATTAGCCGTTTCTTCTGTCGTTATGGAACGGTACTTACAGCGATGAGCATGGCAATCCCCGCAATCGGCATACTCACTCGCCCTGTGGAGGTGATTGGTGGGCAGAAAGTATTAAACGGTGAGGATGAGCTGGATTTTACCTATGAGTCTGAATTACCGCTTCACTGGCAACGCAACTATTTAAGCAGTTATTGTTATGAGGGTGTATTGGGTCGAGGCTGGAGTTTCTTTTGGGAAACCCAATTGATTAAAACCGAAGACGGCTTTGTTTGGCAAAACCTGTCGGGTGACATCCTTCCGTTTCCAGACATCCCACTAGGGTATCGTAGCTTTTGTGAGGCTGCCCAAGGCTGGATGATCCACAATGACGATGACAGTTGGACGTTTCAGGATGCAGGTGAACTGCGTTATCATTACCCCCCTTTTGATACCGAAGGTCGCAGCCGCTTAAGCCACGTCATAGATAATGTCGGTAATGAGCAACGTTTCCACTACAACGAACAGCATCAACTCATTCACATTACCGGTTGCGGTGACCTGAATATCGTTTGTGAATACCAATCCTTTCCGTTTGAAGAAAAAACGGTATCACGTCTCACAGCCGTGTATCAGGTAAACGCCAATCAAGCTCGTCGCCGTCAATGTGCTTATTTTTATAACGAACACGCCCAACTGGTACGTGTCGAACAGCACACAGACCACCCTTACCGCCAATTTGGTTGGACAGATGCTGGCATCATGGCGTGGCATACGGATAAATATGGTTTACGCAGCGAGTACCGTTGGGAACTCTCCGACGATAACCTGTGGCGTGTGATTGAAAACACAACCAGCGAAGGGGAAAGCTACCGACTGGAATACGATGATATCCATCTCACACGCACCGCTTATTGGTATGATGGCACAACTGCCTGTTGGCAACTCAATGATGACTATCAGATTATTCAGTATACTGACCGTACAGGCATCCAAACCGAACTCCTGTGGGATGAATGCGGGCTACCGTGTGGCTGTCGCAACGCCGAAGGACATACCCAAACCAGTGAGTGGGATGAACTCGGGCGATTACTCAGTTTAACCGATGGTAATGGCAACCAAACCCGCTGGCAATACCAAAATGAACGTGACCGCCTTATTGCTGTCTTTTGGCCTGATGGCACTGAATCACGTTTAGAGTATGACCGTTTTGGACGGTTAATCAAAGAAATCTCTCCACTGGAGCAAACGACCGAATACCGCTATGACTTTAAAACTACACTGCGCCCCACCGTCCGCATTGATACCAAACAGGGGCGCAGCGAGTTCCTCTGGACAAAACGCGGACAATTACTGCGTCATACCGACTGCTCTGGCAAGCAGCACTACTGGCATTATGATGATGAAGGTCGTTTGGTTTCTCACACTAACGCCTTGCATGAAGCCACAGAGTACCACTACGATAATGCAGGACACATTACGCGCATTGTGTTGCCGGATAATTCTACCGTTCAATTGGCCTGGAATGCCGCGGGGCTCCTCACCCATCACCAACGCAATGACAATACCCCGCGTCAGTGGCAATACAACGCCTTCGGTCGCGTCACAACGGAAATTGATAAACTCGCTCGACATATTCATTACCATTACAATGCTGAAGGCGTATTAATTTCAATTGAAAACGCCAATGGCGGACGTTACCTACTCAACCGTGATGCCGAAGGCCGACTTATCGAGGAAATCAGACCGGATGATACACTGCTGCAATATCGCTATAACAGTTTCGGCCGTTTAGCCGAGGAAACTCGTTTAGGCGACCGCGTGTTCCCTTCCCCCGCTCGCACGGTGTTGTTACAGTATGACCCCGCGGGTAACCTTGTTCAACGGGAAACATTAACTGATAGCTATCAGTACCAGTGGGATAGCCTAAACCGCCTGTTGGTGGCGTCGAGGCAACCGAATCAACTCGGCCTTGAAATGGGCTTGCAAGCGAACCAAGTTCACTTTACCTACGATGCCCTTGGGCGTATTACCCGTGAGCAAACTGGCGATGATATCGTCGAATTTGCTTACGATGAACTCAATAATCTGAGCTGTCTGACGTTACCTCAAGGTGACAGCCTAAACTGGCTCTATTACGGTTCAGGGCATGCCACTGCCATCAATCACCTTGTCGACGGCACCCCGCACTTAATCACCGAATTTGAACGCGATGACCTGCACCGTGAAATTAGCCGTACCCAAGGTGCTCTAACCCAATATCGACAGTACGATAAGCTGGGACGGACGATAAGTACCTTCAGCTCACGCAATAAACCGCATCCACTCAACGGCATTGCCTCATCACGAAAATGGTTCTATGACGAACAAGATAACCTTGGCGCGATGGAAGACCATTATCGGGATTGGGTGGAATACCTGTATGACTCTGAGCAGCGACTGAAAAAAGTCTCCAGTGGCGAAAACATGGATGCCATGCTGTTCTATGACCGTGCGGATAATCTGTTAGAGCGTCCTCAATCAGAAATCGAGGCTCAAACGCCATCAATGCCTGCCCTAAGCCCACAAGGGGATAGGCTACTTCAATTTCAAGGCTGGCAATATCGCCATGATGCCTATGGTAACGTGATTTCACGCGGGCACCCTAACCAAGCCAAACAAACTTATCAGTATGATGGGGATAACCGTTTAGTTATCGCCCAAACCAGCGACATGAAAGCCCAATATCACTACGATGCACTGGGTCGTCGCATTCATAAAGTGGTTGAGTCACGGGCGCATGGCAAGCCAATGCGACAGGAAACCCATTTTGTGTGGCAAGGGTTACGGTTGCTGCAAGAGCAGGATATCAATACCGGTAAACACCAAACCTATTGCTACGAAGAACACGGCAGCTATACCCCACTCGCCGTCATCGTGAAGCAATCCAGTGGATACCACTATTACTGGCATCACTGCGACATTAACAGTGCCCCACTTGATGTCACCAACGAACAAGGCAATACGGTGTGGTCAGGGAAATATGAGCGCTTTGGCTTTGTTCGCAGTAGCCCATTGAGTTTCTACTCTGACCCTGAACGCAAGATAGAGTCCTTCGAACAAAACCTACGTTATGCCGGACAGTATTTTGACAATGAAACGGGGCTACATTTTAATACCTTCAGATTCTACGACCCACAGATAGGCCGTTTTATCATGCCTGACCCAATTGGGTTGCTGGGTGGGATGAATTTGTATCGATATGCACCGAATCCGTTGTCACATACAGATCCATTAGGATTAATTAATCCTAATGACTTATGGTATACACAAAATTCTATTTCGGATATTTTTGCGCAAGGCCCATGGAAAGGTAAAACAGTAGAAGAGGCCATCATTGAAACTAGAAAACTAGGTAAATTACCAGATGGTCTTCAAATTAGTTATGAAAAAATAATAATGCCTAATGGGCAAGAGGTGTATGCAACCTTAAATAATCGTACGACTTACGTTGCCCAACAAGCAGGGCTCAAAAATGTAGATGCTATAGACAAAAAAGGCAAAGGTTTAAATACATATAATAAACTAACAGATGGCGGTTCAAGGCTGCCATCACCTAATCACCCTGAAGTTAAATTAAAAAAATGTTAACATCTGGAGTTATATATGCCCAAAGAGATATACACTGGAACCTATTTATTTGGTGATGTAAATTCAAACACTTCTTTTGGGGGGGTATCAAGTACCATAAAGCTGCCTAATTATGAAAAATTCATAACGTTGTACATACATGATAAATGTAAAAGTGGCATAGATATTATCGAGAATGCAGCAACATACAATTTATCTATAAAGGAATTAGAAGGTTTGTATTTAGCATTAGAGAGAATAATAAATGATATCAGAAAGTTAGAATCGCTATCAAAACAAAATCTCTTATGTGAGAGTGCTTATTCGTTTACTGATGAGTAGGTAAATATCCAATAAGCCCCAAAAACAGATGCATTCGTTAAGGGCGTTTGGAAAATCTTCAAAAAAGGAGCCAAAAAGGTTTATGCTATTAACAGGGAAACGGGTGAATTGTATCGTGACAAACCTGAAACTCGGTATTTTGCTTGGCCTGATGCTGCAAAAATTTATGATGGTACAGATGGTCGCTACTTAACAGCTACCGCATTTAATTTTTATATTGCTAAATAACAAGTATAGAAGGCAGTTTTACCTGCCATCTCAGACTGCTAACAAACATATTATGTTTGGCGGCAAGTCTAATAGGTTTTGAAAATAAATTACGAAAATCAATTTATTGATTTTCGGCTGATAACACAAAGTGGGAAAAACCACGCTTTTATCCCGCTTTGCCAACAACCTCACACGGTGTGCGACCAGACCTTTTGAATAACCCAACGCTTTTCCGATCTCATCATAAGTTGGGGGTGCCCCGTCTTCTTTGATGTATTTAACCAAATACCCACCATTAAGCCCACATTCTGATTATCAGGTTAAAGAATTATTAGGGGTTACCTAGACTTACAGGAGGCGCTCTACCTTCATATTTTTCATAACGATCAGCAGGGGCAACCCTGCTTTTCAATATTTGCCTTACAGGCATAGCCTTCTTGAAATAACAATGCACTGAGTCGTCATATTCATAAAGTGGTTGAGTCACGGGCTTACGGCACACTGAAACGACATGAAACCCATTTTGTGTGGCAAGGGTTACGGTTGCTGCAAGAGCAGGATATCAATACCGGTAAACACCAAACCTATTGCTACGAAGAGCACGGCAGCTATACCCCCCTCGCCGTTATCGTGAAGCACCCCACAGACTACCACTATTACTGGCACCACTGCGACATTAACAGTGCCCCACTCGACGTCACCAATGCTCAAGGCAACACCGTGTGGTCAGGGAAATATGAACGCTTTGGTTTTGTTCGCAGTAGCCCATTAAGTTTCTACTCTGACCCAGAACGCGAGATGGAGTCCTTCGAGCAAAATCTACGCTATGCCGGGCAGTATTTTGACAATGAAACAGGGCTGCATTTTAATACCTTTAGATTCTACGACCCACAGATAGGCCGCTTTATCATGCCTGACCCAATTGGATTGCTGGGTGGGATGAACTTGTATGCGTATGCACCTAATCCGTTGGGCTGGATTGATCCTTGGGGCTGGGAAATTGTCAGGGTTTATCACTACACAAGTAGTGATGGATATAAAGGGATTATGGGTACTGGTTCTATAAATATGAGTGACCCAGGAGCTCGAGGTAAAGGAGCCATATCTGGAAAACCTAATGCAGTATATGTGACAACAATGTCGCCTGAAGAACTGAATGCATCAAAAGCTAGAGGGCAAATGGGACTAACTAATGCAAAGAGTACACATTATATCTCTTTTGAAATAGATAGTAGCAAGATCCAACGAGTTGACAGGCAGGATGGAGTGAAACGTCTTTTCATACAAGAAAATATAAATCTTCGCGATCCTAATAATAAAATAAAAAGTGGTGTTACACATGGTCGCTGTTAGCTGAATCAATGACATTCATCAAAATTTGTAGCATAGGAGAATTTTATGTCTGAATGGACAGGCGAATTATATGGATTTTATACGAACAAACCAACGAAAAGTGTTTTTTCTTTTTTTAAAAATGAAATCCTTAAAATAGATTATCAGTACGAATATAATTCATACAACGATGAAGAATCGCTATTTTTTTATAAAGATAAAAACATGTTACGTCATCATGAAGATATTGGCTATAACCTTGATCTTGATAATAAAGGATGTTTTTGTATAGAAGCAAAGATAGTTAATTTACATGGAATAGCTACATTGTTTGAGTTTGAATCTGAATCAAATTTTGAACCATATGATATAAATTTACAGTTAGATGATATTTTCTATTATGTTTTGATTTTACCTGACTTCATTGAAAACTCTCAGTTTTGTTCAGACATACACCGTCTTTTTGTTAATACTCTCGCAAAGATACGCTTATAAGAATAAGGCTCAGGATGTATTTTGACATAAAAATCCCCCTAGTAATTGGTTATCCAACTATTGGGGTAACTTCAAAAGGATATTTTTAAATTACGGTAAAACGAACTGTTTGAAAAGTTGGCGATAGAGTTAATATCAAGTTACGTTACGAAAAGTACGGCAGCGCAGCTATACCCCACTCGCCGTTATCGCGAAACAATCAAGCGGATACCACTATTACTGGCACCACTGCGACATTAACAGTGCTCCGCTCGACGTCACCAATGCTCAAGGCAATACGGTGTGGTCAGGGAAATATGAACGTTTTGGTTTTGTTCGCAGTAGCCCATTAAGTTTCTACTCCGACCCTGAACGTGAAATGGAGTCCTTTGAGCAAAATCTACGCTATGCAGGACAGTATTTTGACAATGAAACGGGATTACATTTTAATACCTTTAGATTCTACGACCCACAGATAGGTCGTTTTATCATGCCCGACCCGATTGGGTTATTGGGTGGGATAAATCTGTATGCTTATGCACCTAATCCATTGGGCTGGATTGATCCTTGGGGTTGGAGCCATTTAAATACTAATGGAGCCACTGGAAATTTTGGGGTTTATAAAATAGAGATCGATGGGCAGCTTTATAAATATGGTAAGGCAGATTTAAATAGAGTAACTCAAAGTACTAATCTCCCAACACGATTACATCAACAAGTGCGTAAACTTCAAGACCTATATCCAGACAAAACTATAACAGGTACTGTTATAGAAGAAGGTTATAAAACAACTACAGCCGCAAAAGCTGCTGAAACAGCAAAACTTGATGAGTATTATAAAAAGACAAACCAAGTTCCAGAAGGCAACAAAAAAAGCTATAAACCACAAGGTAAATGTTAATGAAAATATTATTTAGCCAGATATATGCTGAAATTGACACTAGCTATGATATTACCAATTCGGTACTAATACCGTTAAAAAATAATCTCGATGCTTTAGATAAAAATATCATACATTATGAAAAGCTATTCAAAACAAATGATTATTCTGTTGTTTTTATTATCACATCAACAAGAGGTAATAGTCCTTTAGTTAAGGGGCCAACAACGTTATCGAAAAAGAAAAAAGTTGAATTTGTAATATTCATTCCATACAAAGAATCAACTTCATTTACTGAAAGAATATGTCATGCAATTGATTATATTGAAAAAGGAATTATTTTTGTTTTTGATAAATATAAATCAGATTCTTCCGGAGTAAAAGAGGTTTTTGAGGAATTAAAAGCACTAATTATCAATGACCCAGAGAAATATCAACAATGGATAAAATGATGCTAAAAGCCTATCTCAATAGAGCTTTATTCCAGGCGATGAGGTCACAGGCAAAATGCAAAATGGCCTCGTAATCTTCGGTCTTCTTTCCCCATCGGGTCAGAATTGTAATAATCTAATAAGGCATAAGGCTGTAGAAACGGGGTTGGCGACTATGACCCCATCTGGAAAATGCGTGACACAGTTGACGGTGGTAGAAATATTATTCATTCAGGTCATACGACCCCAGAAGAAAGCATCATTAGTTTAAACAAATACGTTGATCTGATCGCAGAGAATTTGATAAGGATGAACTTTGACCAGTATGATTTTATTATTGTATGGACATCATAGATCACATAAGACTACTTCAATTCCAAGGCTGGCAATATCGCCATGACTCCTATGGTAACGTGATTTCACGCGAAAATCCCAACCAAGTCAAACAAACGTATCAGTATGATGGGGATAACCGTTTAGTTATCGCCCAGACCAGTGACATGAAAGCTCAGTATCACTACGATGCACTGGGTCGCCGCATTCATAAAGTCGTCGAATCACGGGCTCACGGCACACTGAAACGACACGAAACCCATTTTGTGTGGCAAGGGCTTCGGTTGCTGCAAGAGCAGGATATCAATACGGGTAAATGTCAGACCTATTGCTACGAAGAACACGGCAGTTATACCCCACTCGCCGTTATCGTGAAGCAACCCGCAGGCTACCGTTATTACTGGCACCACTGCGACATTAACAGTGCCCCACTTGATGTCACCAATGCACAAGGCAACACCGTGTGGTCAGGGAAATATGAACGTTTTGGTTTTGTTCGCAGTAGCCCATTGAGTTTCTACTCCGACCCAGAACGTGAAATGGAGTCCTTCGAGCAGAACTTACGCTATGCCGGACAGTATTTTGACAATGAAACGGGATTACATTTTAATACTTTCAGATTCTACGACCCACAAATAGGCCGATTTATCATGCCTGATCCGATTGGGTTATTGGGTGGGATGAATTTGTATGCTTATGCACCTAATCCATTGGGCTTCCATGCAACGTGTCGGTAAACGCTCACCACGGGTGATTTGGTCCTCTGCTGATGCGCTCGCGTTAAAATGGCTTGAATTGAACCTCTCCCCGCTTTTGCCCGTACATCGCGCCTGCGAGCCCCTCAAAGGCCATGGTGGCGGGCCGAAATCGGTTCAACGGTTACGTGCCCTAACCGCGGGGCCACAGGCGCCGTATCACTGGGTGTGTCGAACCGATATTCAAGGCTATTACGCCAACATCGATAAAAGGCGTTTACTTGAGCAGTGTGAAAAATACATCACTGACCCCGCACTGTGGTCACTGCTTGAGCAGTATGTGTATTATTGCGTCGACCTCGGTGGGATTATTCATACGCCTAAAAAAGGATCCCCCGAGGGTGTGCACTTAGCCCTCTGATGGCGGCAGTACATCTGACCGAGATGGATCAGTATTTTGCGCAAAAACGGGTGCATTACGTGCGTTACATGGATGATTTTGTGCTCTTGACCCGCACGCGAGGTCAACTGCGCAAAGCCATCCGTCAATTAAATCAATGGTTTGCTTCCTTCGGTTTTCGTCAACACCCAGACAAAACGTTTATCGGTCGGGTGAGTAAAGGGTTTGATTGGATGGGCGCTTGGCTTACCCATAATGGAATAACGGGGGTTGCCCCCCGCGCGTTAGCAAACCACCGAACTCGGTGTCGACAGCTTTATGAGCAAACGTCCCGCTTGACAGCCAAGGCACAAGCGGAGCGCGTGTCGCAATACCGCGTACGGTGGTTACAATGGGTTCAATGCGTATTGAATGGCCCCACATCGGCATCACCGTCCTCGCCAGTGTTTGCTGAGAGGGTTAGTCCAGTGTACAAGGCCAATATATTTATTAACCCTACATCTGGTAAGCGGTCACATTTAACGTCGCGTTCCAAGCACCTTGCACAGGGGTATTGAACTCTAAATCTGTGGGCGTTAACTCTACGATGTGTGCCGCGGCCATGTAATGGTACGTCCTGTGCGCCGTTGGTGAAGACACCGACGCCATGAACTCGGTAGTAGGGGTCTCGCACCCGACGGCATATTGTGTCGCTGGACTAGTCGTGTACCCGTCTAAAGACGCCAACTTGACATTGCCGGTGACGTCGGCTTGCTGCAACGCACTCAAGTACGCTGCGGCAGCTGTTTTAGACCCGTCTGTGAATTTGATATCGGCTCCTTCTCCGCTCAACGTCAAAGCCGGTCCACTGTTCCCGACAAAACACGACCCGTCAGGTGTTGGTATTTTCTTCGCTGAGGATGTCACTACATACGATGCTAACACCTTGCGACCATCGCTGCTGTTTACTCCCGCGTACCGCCCACCGCGCACCTCGGTGGCTTTCAATGTTAATTTGCCGACTGCTTGTGCTCCGCTTGCATCGGTGGACACCGCACTGATGGCAAAACTCATGGCTTGGGGTTCCGCCAAAGATTTGATATCAGTGATAGGGCTTCCGTTGCCATCGCGGAATTCGGTGATATCGCGGACACCGATGGTGTTCGTATCAGGTCCAACCATCCCCGTCATCGAGGGTAAATAACCACTCACGGCGATAAACGGTTGTCCGGCTAATTTGTAGGTGGTGACGCCATCTGCGGTTGTCGTCGCCTCACTCGGCTTGGCATCCAAACGCGGACCCGGATAATCATTCACCGTCCACTGCCACATTGGGCTATTGGCGACGATATTACCCATATACGTCACGTTACCCACGTTATCCGGTGGGAGGTTCGCTATCGCTGCCATCGGGCTCATGATTGCCGCTGCCACCGCGATTGCGATAAGATTTTTGATGTTTTTCATGTGGTTATTCCTTATTTATACTGGACCTGGACCGTGATAACACTTTCCCATTGACTGACAGGGGTGTCTTGCGGAAAGCTCAATTTCCCAGCCGTCATGGTTGAGGCATAGCCCCCAATCATCGGTAGCTTCACTTCGGTACCGTCATTAAGCGTGTTTGCCGGCCATGGCGTGTTCATGTCATAAGTAATCCTAGTCGCGCCCACTTTACTTTGCTGGCTCGCTAGCTTCGTTATGGCGTTGTTGTAAGCTTGTGTCGCATTCACATCCGCTTGCGTCACCCCCACACCCGCCAACGGTTTCCCGATAAGGGTTGTGTCACCGGCATTCTCGGCTTGGGCCAGCAGTAACACCGGCTGCAAGGTTAACTCTAAGTGGCCGTCCACTGGCGTGGTGTCTTTGTTCCCCGTCGCTTTTAACGGCAGTAACGTGGCATTGGTGGTGTCATAGGTCGGTGTCACTTCAGCGCCATCTTGCAGGTATTTTACGTCCGGATTCAGGCCCAACATCACTGAGCCATTGACCGTCGGCTCCATATACCCTTCTAAGAAGCGGTACGGTTGACGGTTTTGCATGATGTCCCACACTTTGGTACTGGACGCTGTATCAACAACGCCATCCCCGTCTCTTAGGTCAATACGCACAGTGTTTTGCGGTAAGCTCCACACCCATTTTGGGGCGTTCTCTGCAATGATGCCGCCGAAGCGAATATCATGATTAATTGCCCCCACACCGGTTGCCCCTAAGGCACCCACACTGGTCAAGGCCCCGGCCAATGCCACGGCCATTACACCTAAATTATATTTTTTCATGGTCTTTCCTTTGTGTTAGCCTGTCCCTAGGCATGATATCGTCCTGCCTTTGCTGTCCCCCGTGTTGCTCTCACACCGCACGAGGGGCAGCACCTTACGATGATGACTATCATCACTCTGTTAACAATGACGCCTCACCCGTGACGCGCCACTGCGTGTTTAAGTCGCCTCGGTAACCTACGGGCACGGTCAGCTGCACCGCCCCCGCAGGCACCAAGTCCACCGTTTGAGCAGGCGACGGTAACGTCACCACCACCCCCAAACTGCTTTCCGTCACTGAGGCCGTGACAGGTTTGCCATTCACGCGCACTTGAACCGGTAACAACACCGAACCTTGCGTGCCGTCCGACAGTGTCAGCTCCTGCTGTACCCGAAACGTGTTACCGTCTTTTGACACCAAGCGTGTCTGCTCAAGGGTTAACACCCCAATAGCTTCTGGTGCCTCTGTCACCTGAAACAGCGGTTGCCCTGACAAAAACACCGTAATGTCCACTTGTGTGTTACGTGCGGTCATATTGCCGTTCACGACCCCAAGGGCTTCCACGCGCTGGTTTTCCTTTGCCTGACCGAGCACACCAAAACTTAACGTACTCATTATCATCCCCAGCACCCAAGCTCGCCCTCTCCGGCGATATTTCGCGCGAGGGGTTGGGTGTGATAACGCCGCCTGTTGTGTCATGGTGTGCTCCTTTTCCTGTACAAGGGGTAACGGGGTTCCGTTTATTTTTTCTCAGGGGTCGCTGGTGCCGGCAATGCCGCCTCGGGTTTAGCGTCCGATGTCACGGCAGTTTTGCCCGTTAACACGTGCGTCCCCAAGTGCCCCAAATCATCTATCGACACCACTTTTTTCGCCGTGGTGCCTTTGGGTAACGTCACGCTATCCCCTGGCGTAAACATCGCTAAAGCCTCGTGTTGCTTCTGGTCAAAGGCTAACGGGGTATCGTTTTCCCCCAACACATCCGCAATGGCAAAAATGTACGGCGTGCTGTTCACCAATTCGGTTTTCCCGTCCACCGTCTTCACCGAGAGACCGGACTCTGCGCCTTTGCGGTCTTTCATCAAACTGGCTGGGCGATAGAGCAGTTTCACCTTGGTGCGCAGCGCCACCGATAAACCGCCGTCTTTATTCAGCGGAGGAATTTCTTGTAAACTCACCCAGTAAATCGATTCTTTATCTTCCGGCATCTGCTCTAACGCTTTAATCACCCGCAACACTTGCTTGCCGTTACCGGCGACTTTGAAAAACGGGGGCGTCACCACAAACGTCGGTCGGGTATCGACTTCTTTGATATTCTCTATCCACGTTTGCCCGCCGTAAGTTTTCGGGGAGGCGTTTTCCACCACTATCGATACCGCGTCCTTATCCCCTTCAAAAATGTAACGGCTCTGGTCTACAGATAATGCCGCCCAGGCCGATGATGCCGTCATCAGACTCAGGGCTGCCAATACTCCCATGCTTAATCGTTTAATATTCACACACTACCTCTTGTAATCGATTTGAATCCGTCAATTGCGTCCCCGCAACCGAGCAGTCAGAAAACCGCACCGCCGTTAACGTATCGACAGAGTTGATTAATATCACGCCGTTATGACTCACAAAGCCCAAGGGCGCCCCCGATTCGCTGTAACCCCATTCGCCCGCGGGGATAAATTGCCCATCAGGGCGTTTCACTTGCAGTAAATACCGTTTCACCGTCATCGCTTCAAACGGCACGTAAGTCACCGAGCCTTGTGTCGGCTTCAACGGTTTGCTGGTCACAGCTAACTCTGTATTGGCCGGCAACGTACTCGCATCAATGCTCAACGTGTTGAGCTGATAACTGCTCAGTGGCACCATCAGGTTGCCATTGCGGTCAGCCTTATCCAGACCGCCCAACATCGATACCCCTTGCCCGCCCGGCACATGCACCACCGCCACCGTATCAGAGATGTTTTTCCCCAGTAAAACACTGTTGTCTGCCGCTAAATACATCACCGAGCCACTCACCGACCCCGACCCCAACGTGCCATTGTCCGTGTGGGTCATCTGGCCACTGAGTTGTGCCAGCCGTCCGTCATAGGCGGTCCACACACTGGTTTGGGTGCCCAAATTGCCATCCCCGCCCCAACTTTCATTGGCGGATAGCGACCAGCGGTCAGTTAAATTGGTTGATGCCCCTGCGGAGTAGCTGTTGCTTCCCGATTTACTGCCAGACATCGACGCAAACGTATTAAATTCATGGTCAAACACGGAAAATGGGATCGAGACCGACGTCGAAAAACTGTATTGGCTGTCATTGCCCGTTTTATACTGTGACCCCGCTAATGACACACTCACCGGACCGACACGGGTAGAAAAGTTCCCCGTCACCCCACGTTGCTTATCATCCCGACGCCAATATTCCCGTTGCCAACCATTCACCGACAACGTGGCTCCGCGCCACAGCGGTCGACTGAACCCTAGCGAGATGTCCTGCTTCAAGCGTTGGCGCTCGGCAAAACGGGCGTAATCGGTATCGTTGTATTCCCCAAGCGTGTCATACTGCTCACTCAGGCGGTTATACCCCACGCGCACCGAGGTGCCAGTATCAAAGCTCTTGGCGTAGGTCAGGGTATTTTTGTGTCCCTGTCGGTTGCCCTCGTCATAGCGCGATTGCGTCCCCGAAAGCGCCAACGAGACCGAACCCAATGACCCGAGCTGTGATGTCACTTCCCCCGTGACACCGGTAAACTGACTGCCGAGCAGGGCGCCTGTTCGCAGTGACAGATAATCCAACCCGTAACCGTAACTAAAGGCGGCTAATCCTCCTGTCGGGGTACCTTCTGGGTTGTCGTTATCAATCACCCCCACCGATACGGAATACTCGTGCTCCCCCGGTGATATCTGCCCGCTAATAAGGGTAATGGGGAACACCTCTCGGGTGGTGGTGCCGTCATTTTCCGTCACGGTCATCACCACATCGCCCCCATTGAGCACCGTCACATCATTGATACTAAACGGACCCGGTGGCACCATTTCTGAATATAAAATCGTGTTGCCTTGACGTAACGTCACCCGCGCATGCCCTTGCGCTGTACCGCTGAACACGGGGGTATAGCCGCGTGTTTGGCGGCGCATCGATGGGTTACTGCTTAACGTCAAACCGTAGGTCGATAACCCCCCCAGCTCACCGCTGCTCACCCCCGTTTTCCCCATCACTAAATCCGCTTGCAGCGATAAAAGGGCTTTGGAAGCCGTGAACACCGAGACCGTTTGGTCATCTTGAGTTAACGACGCACTGCCGTTGACTATCCATTCCCCCACGTTCGCCAGTAACGACCCCGACCCGTAATAATCCACGCCGTCTTGGTTTTTATTGGCGTTGGCGTTGTAGTTCATGCGCAGAGCACTGTTACCAAACTCCCAATCCAGAGCATCCCCCGCTTTGGCTAATCCCGCTTGCGGTATCGCCAAGTTCAATGTCTGGGTGGCCAAATCAAACACCACCTGCGTATTGGCTTGCTCATCAAGGACATAACACTGACGCGCAGCTTGATAGGTCGATTGGTAAAACGCCGGACGCAAATACACTTGCACGTCCGCTAACCATTCTGGTGAGAGACACAAGGCCGACTGCTCTTGCGGTGTCACCGTCAAAACACGTTTACCAACTGGCTCACCATTGACCTGCACATCCACCCAGTAACGCCCCGGGAAGTAACGGTTCGCTGTTGATAAAAATGCCGCCGCCTGTGCGCCACCGCCTTGCATAAAATTCAAATTTAGGGCGCCATCCTCTGTTTCGTCTGGCGCAGCCTGCCCACTTTCAGCGATGGTCGCCGTTGCTGAGGGGGAGGCTTCCTCTGCTGTCGTGGCCCAACTGGCGCCGGTGAAGGCCAATGACAGCCCGATAGCCCAAACACATCGATAATTATTGTTGTTTTTAGAGAGTCTGTTCACGGAAGATTTCCTTATCGGTACACGACGGTGACCGTCAATGTCCCACTAAATGCACCGGACTTCGCCGCCTGCCACTCACTCAATATCGCCTGAAAATCAAACATTCCTTTGACTGCAAAGGGAATGGGGTAGGTCACTTGCGCATGAGTGGCTGTCACGTACCCCGGCGCCCCAGCGGTGGGGAAGGTACCTTCCGCATTGAGCGGACTGACTCGAACCCGCATGTGCGTGTCGCTGCCGTCGTCATAACGCAATATCACCCCCGCTTCATCCAACTGCGTATTGCCCGCATCCCCAAAGCTCAGTGTCGCCATGGGGTATTGACGGCCGTAAGCTTCAAACGCACTGCATCCCGTTTTTCCGCCCACCACTTCCGATAACCGCAATGAAAACTGACGTACCGGCGCGGCGCGACTTTTGGGGTTAATAACCCCAAAATCAACCGTACCGGCATTGCCTGCTGCCCGACCGGATGAGTTTAGAGTCAAAATTTCCCCCACACAGGAGGAGGCCACAATGGTCGCTGTGAGTGTCGTGGTGTTCGTCACACTGGCGAACACCCCCGCAGGTAACCCCATGCCAATGACACTCAATAAATACTGCCATCGCGCTTTACCTTGTTTGCCCATTTGTTACCTCTTTCACAATGTCATGCGCATTTAGCGCGCTAAAATGACGGCTACCCTGCAACCCATTTATAAGAAGGGGGACTCAGTAACGAGCTTTCCTTGCCCATCTTGCGATATCAGGCAAAGCGGATGAATGACCTCACGAATAAAGCTTTCCCATGACACCGCAAGCGCACGTAAAAACTGCTCTAACTGATGAAGGGTTAAGGAGGTGATACCGCGCTCATAACGGGAGATTTGTTGTTGGCTGACATTCAATAAACGCCCCAAATCTGCCCCATTCAACCCCAATTCAATGCGTTTTTGTCGAATAAATAACCCTGTCGCTTCGTTGAGTTGTTTTGCTGTTATTCTTTTCTCTGGCGGATGGCCAAAATAATTTTCGGGTGAAATCGCTAAAGTTGCCTTCGTGGTTGATGTCATCATGACCTCCGAGAAACAAACACGGTTAAAAAAAATGGGCGAGCCGAGTATTGGATTTATTCACTCATCTTATTAGACGGATAAATAAAACAGTCAATTTCGCCCTCAGATAAATGCATTATTCTTAATAGCATCATGATCATCAAAAAATGATGGCAACGAGAAATAAATATAAAAACAAAAAAGTGCGTACCAATAAAAATAAAGAGATCGCTCATCGAGTGTGATAATGAAAATAAAAAAACAAGCAAGCGAAACAGAGTTGAATATTAAATAAAAACACCCCAAAATATAATTAAGATTAAATCTTAATTATTGGTTTTTATATTCACCCTCGTTTTTACTTGATATAAATATAGGCGTACCCTTTAAAAGGGAAAAGACGTTTATACCATTTGATAGAATCTGAATGATAGGTACTGCCTATCAAGAGAATATTGTTGATCGCCAAATATAGATCAAAGAGACTTGTGAAATCATCCAAAATGCATATAACTAATTGTTTAATAGGAATTAAAAATAAACACATCGCGGGGGTGAGTAATTTGGTTTTCATTTTATTTTCGATTTTGTAGTAATACGATATTCACTTGATTGAAAATAAATATTACAAATTGAAATAAAAGTGTAACTATCCCGTAAAATAATACAGCTCACTCGTAGAATTTCTTGTAAACTAAAACAAAGGAGTTTTACGATGAGCAAACGCATGACTGAAAGCCAGATTGTGGCGATTTTAAAAGAAGCCGAAGCGGGTATGCCGGTGAAAGATATTTGTCGTAAGTACGGCATCAGTAATTCAACGTTTTATAAATGGCGCGAAAAATACGGCGGTATGGAAGCGTCAGATGTGCGCCGCTTGAAAGAGCTTGAAGAAGAGAACCGTCGACTTAAGCAGATGTATGCTGAGTTGAGTCTCAAGTCACAGATGCAAGAAGACATCATAAAAAAGCTCTAGCGCCTGTGGCAGAACGGAAAGTCTGGGCACACGAGTTACAGGTGCAGTATAACGCAAGCGTAGTGAAGTGCTGTCATGTGGTTGGTATCAGTCGTACCGCTTGCTATTACGAGCCAAAGCTGACCAATGATGACGAAATCATTGATGCCTTGAATGCTTTAATCGACAAGCATTATCGGTGGGGGTTCCCGAAGTGCTTTAAACGCCTTCGAAAGCTAGGCCACAGTTGGAACCACAAACGTGTTTATCGCGTTTATAAGGAGCTAAAACTGAACCTGCGACGCAAAGGCAAAAAGCGACTGCCCAACCGTAACCCAGAGCCGTTAGCTGCACCGAATGCATTGGGAAAATCTTGGTCAATGGACTTTATGAATGACAGCTTGCACAACAAAGTCAGGTTCCGCACATTTAACGTTATTGATGACTTTAACCGCGAAGTTTTAGGTATTGATATTGCGACCAGCATGCCGTCATTGCGTGTCATACGCTATCTTGACCAACTTGCTGAGTGGCACGGTTACCCTGAGAAAATTCGGGTTGATAATGGCAGCGAATTCACCTCGGAAGTGTTTGTAAATTGGGCAAAAACACATGACATTATGATTGATTACATTAAACCCGGTTGCCCATATCAAAACGCATACATTGAACGATTTAACCGAACTTATCGCGATGATGTACTCAATTGCTACATTTTCAACAACCTGAACGAAGTGAAGCAAATAACCGAAGACTGGATTGAGCTATACAACAACGAACGGCCGCACGATTCACTCAATGACATGACGCCATTTGAGTACCGAAGTGCGGCATAAATATTCTACGAGATGACTGTGTTATAAATGGGGTATTTACATAGATTCTAAGTCATTTTTGCAACAAGCCCAAAAAACATGAGAAAACAATTAAAACAGGCCTTCTTTTTGTTTTTTTTAATTTTGTATCAGCAGCCATTTTTCCGGTGACAATAAAAGAAATAAAGACATTTTTTTTCATACGTTAAGCCCATGACATTCAATAAAAAGCAGATTTATATTTATGACAAAAATTTTCTCTTATTAATCTTCACATATTGATAAACCACAAATACAATCTGTTCTATTCTGTATTCTTTACCAATTGTTGAGTGAGTTTTTAATACTACAAGGTATTAAGTAAAGACCTATCACTGCATAATATTATTATTTAATTAGGCTAAAAAAATAAGAATGGTGTTAGCTTAAATCACAACAATTCAAACTAACACCTTTCTAATTTAAATTAATCTATTTATATTATAGTATTAATATGCCCACACAGCTGCGTCAACAGACAATACATAAGTATCCCCCGCGACAACTGCTGTATCATGTTGTTGAACGGTGAAATTCAATTTTGATGTATCTTCATTTGTAGGAACAATCCAACCGTTGCCACCATTACTCATTTGTCCTGCCGAAGCGTCTGGTACTAACACAAAGTTAGCAATATGAGTCGGATTATTCGTTCCCTTAACTTGAATGATTGTGCTTAACTCATTTTCTGGCGTTACTGTACCAGATGCCGGAGTCCAGCGGATCGCCACTGAACTTTCTGTCGCTTTAGCTAAGCCCGTCGCAACCTGTGTACCTGCAGTTTGCGGACCAGCAACAAGATCATCACTCGCGGTTAATGTAACTGAAGCCGTTCCCCTAGCTGTAAAAATCACATCGGCCGTTGCTGTTACAACCTCAGAATCAATTTCATCTGCAATAGCTGAACCTGTTGATACAAATGCAATAATAGATGCCAATAAAGCGACTTTTAACTTTTTCATACATACTCTCTTAAATATTCAAATTAATTGTAATAACTTATAAAGCCCAAAATGCAGCATCTAATGACACAACATAAGTGTCCGCATTAATCTCCTGGCCTATCAAAGCTCCAATAGTATCAGTGGTCACTGATGATGGATAAACGAACCACTCTGGCGCAGAATTTGACCAAGAACCGTCGCCCGCATAAAAGAAAGCTCGAAGTTTATTATTTGGATTATTTTTTCCAGAGAGAATAGCTGCATTCTTAGAAACTTCTGCTCCCATTGAAGTAAATGTTCCCGGTGTCCATCTAATGGCATAGTGATCGTGCCCATCTAGATTTGAAACGCTGAAGCTAGCAATAGGAGCATCAGGTGTTGTCCATTCCCCAGCTCTTAGATTGTCTACAGGGGTAATAGTGAGTTGTGGCCCTTGCCCCAACGCATAAGTCGCATTGGCTGTTCCAGTGAAGATATCACTCGCAATACCCGCTGCTAATGCCGCCTGTGAACTCATTGCGATTGCCGCAACACCTAATAATAATTTAAACCCATTGACTTTTTTCAATTTCATTTCTACTTTCCTTTATTTATATATGCACCATTCCAAAATAGAATAATGTGCGATAGGTACAAAAAAACTAAAATATTACTGACACTTCAATACAGAACCGTTTAATATAATTTCCCATGATGCAGACGATATTTTTTGTGTTCCATCAGAGACAATCTCAAAGAGTTCCGTTTTATTTTTGCTCTTTATAATGCTAATTTTATTTAATTCATCATGAATTAATTCTGGGGCACTTAAACGTATATTCAATTGCTTACCTGATGAAAATAAACGATAGCGTTGTGACCTGCCATTATTTAATGGAGCATCACTCCATATTTTAAATCCACAATAATCGCCATTATCAGAAATCTCGCCTTTCGCCAGTAACGTCCCATCGGTAATAACCCCTGATTTTAATCCATCAACAGGTCTAATATTTAAGGATAAAGCACTTGTTGCTCCCCCCCATCCTAGGAGAACGAAGGACAGGATAATTTTATTTATTTTCATCTTTTTCCTTACTGACAAATTGCGCTTAACTGATAATAAATATCATTGTTCTTCTTAGGCGGTAATTGATACTTAACTGAACATACCTCATTTTTTAATTTAATCTGTAATAGACCTTCTTCAGGAATACCCGATAAATACAAATTACCTTGTTCCCCGACAATACCATTGATCCCCAAACGATTATCAACTGTCACTAGCGTCCCAAAGGGAACGACTTTGCCATTTTTAAATTTCAAATTAAATAAAGCTTTAGCACCAATTTGGGTTATAAATTTGGCAGGGATAACCGCCCCCTCCGTTGGTACCACTTTAGTATTGGTATTTTTAACATCAATGTCCGACGAAAAACTCGCAGGGTTAAGCGTAATCGTATTTTCCTGATAAGGAATTAAATATGGCTGAATCGCATAACCTCTTCCGTCCGTTTCAATCCCAGGTAAACTACTGGCTTTAACATTTGCGGCCCCCGGTGCTTCAATGAGCGCAGCCGTCCCTTCAAATGGTTGAGACAATGTAATACCATCCCTATGTGCCACCACACTGCCACTGACACCAATCCCCGTTTGATTATAGTGATTGCTGTAGCTGTAATTGGAATTTATCTGCCCTGATGCTCCTCGCCATTGAAGATTCAACATTCCATTATTTGAGTTTTCTGCCGAATTAGTTTTGTATTGTTGACTTATATTCCAATTCAAGCGTTGCTCATAAGCATTACCTGATAACCCTACCGCATGGGTATCCCCACCATTGGACGGTTCCGTGTAACGATAAGATACTCGGGTACTCCCGCCGACCCATTCATCTAATGGCACACTTAGCCAAACACTGATGATATTATCATTACTAGAACGTCCATTTTCTCTCGTATATTGCGTTTTCTGCCAATTCAGTGACGCTGTTACATTTCGGATTAAAACAGAATAGCTTATATTGTAAGTATTATCGGAGCCAGAACGATCCCAATAATCATCTCGATAACCTGATGCCGAAATATTTCCCCACTCAGCTAACCCTTGATTCAAGGTGACCGCAAAACGGCTTTTTTGTTTATAGCTAGAAGATTCATTGTTTTTCCAACCGTTTTTTGTATATGTATTTAAGGTATCTGATAATGAGTCGAACCCTTTGCTGTCATATTGGTAACTGGCTAAAGATAGCTGAGTATTACTGTCAAATTCTTTGTTGTAACGAAATTGTAAAGAATGACCATCTTGAGTGTCATGGCCCCAACGTTGGCTGTGATTTTGGGTGATATCAACCGACAAAGCACCAAAATTCCCTAACGTCTTACCAACACCTAACAACAGTGATTGGTAATGCTCCGCTAACTGTATTCCGGTAAAAACCGTCATATCCCAAGGCAAACCATAAATTGCGGTCCCTTGAGCCAACGCTTGCTTTTTTATATTGTCATCACTCGGCCGGTATTGACCTGACATGACACTATAACGAAGGTAGCCTTCCTTAACTGAAACCGCAGGTGCTTGATAGGGGATAACAAACTCCTGAGGAGCACCGTCCGTTTCCCAAACCGTCACCGTAATATCGCCCGAGGCCCCACTCACCGATAAATCATTTAACTCAAATGGACCCGGTGCCACAACACCATCATAAATAGTGTAACCATTTTGTTTCACTTCCACACGCGCTTGCGTTCGTGCAACACCTCTCACTACTGGGGAATATTGATACTGACTAGAGGGTGACATTTTATCATCCGTAGCCAGCATGCCCCCTCGAAATGGAACACTATCAAACACATCACCTGAGGTATAACGTTCGCCCAACGTTAAGCGACTCTTTAAGCTATATAATCCACGCTCCGCATATAAAGCAATATTCTCCCATTGATTGGTATCACTTTTTGTATTTTTCCATGTGGAGTTATTCCTGATACGCCAAGCACCAAGATTCAATCCCGAATTAAGTTGAACCCACGTTGAATCATTTGATTCTCGAACATTTGATTTATACGTAGTATGTGTTGTTGTAGCTTTATAATTTAAAATAAACGCCGTTATTCCCTCATTCCATAATTCAGGATTCGCTATCCCTTTTGTGGATTTCTTTAAATAAATTTGAGGAACGCTTAACTCAAGGGTCAGGGCGTTAAAATTAAAATGGGCATTAGCACCAGATAACGAGGCAATATCAAAGCATGCATCTTCCGTTTGCTCAACTTGGGATTCTGTTTCCTGAATATCAACACCATACTGCACCAGCTGAAGACTTGATAAACAGGGAACCAAGAGCGATTTTTCGTCATCCTCATCCAATTTTGAAAAACGGATATATGATGTACCAACTTGCCTGCCATTAATCAGGACATCAACCAAGTAAGTCCCTGGCAACTGCCCTCCACCTTCAAATAAAGAGAGGTCAATAGAGTCACCATCAACCCCCTCTATTAATTTTGAATTAAATGTATATTGCTGGGCATAATTAAATGACGAAAATGATAAAATAGCTAAAGCGAATATGCTTAATTTAAATTTCATCATTACTACCCTTTTATTTTGGATTCAAACTTTCTACTTTCACCACCAAAATCGGTAATTAAATGCCATGAAACGGTACTATCACCCACAGCTTTAACGCTCACAGTGGCATCGCTATAAGGTAGGATATACCCAGAGTCAGGAAGGCTAACTTTTTTATTATTAATACTAATATCTTTAAAATTAAAAATATAAGGTGTTGGATTATGTATTTTTAAACGCTCACCCTCTTTTATCCATTCAATTGATGATGCAACATCTAGTGCTGTTTTATTAGCAATCGATTTAGGCCTAACGATTAACTTAATGCACGATTTTATTCTCATCTGAGTTAATAACGTGGCAGAGTCCAATTGTTTTGATTTTTCATCTTCGGTCACCCAATCCGAATCAATTTCTGGTGGGATACCCGTTATACATAACCAATACAATGACTCCCTATCATCAGGACCTAATTTTTCAGTATTGATTATACGTATACGATTACTTTGCTCACCATCCAATCTAAATAACGGTGGGGTGACAACAAAAGACGATTTTGTTTCTTTATCTGCTTGTAACACTTCCGACTGTACTAAAATCGGGTATGTTTGCGGATTAGTTACCGTTAAAGTTGAACCTTGAGAATTCGGCGTAAAAATAACTCTTGTTGCGCCCGTTTCCACAGAGAACTTTTGCGTTTCATGAACTAAATTAGTTGGGGATGAATTTGCTACAGATGTCTGAGTTACACACAAAGCCACCCATAACATGACAATTTTATTAACCTTTTTATGACTCATTAAACATTACCCCATTTAAAAACTAAGCAGCCTAATTTAATAGACCCGTATTTTATTAAAATACCGTTGTATAAAACGCACTCCCACTTAAAGAGTTATACAACCTTATTGATTACTACTTATCGCTTTTTCATCATTGTGTATTCATTCGCATTTGGCGGGCTGCGTGAACACGCAACAAAGGCACGTAAGAACCCCCTCGATATCGGTTTAATTATTTAATTATTTAATTATTTAATTGTTTAATTGAAATCAGGCAAAGATAGAAAAGTGTATTTCTATAAACTTTCTTTTTCTTATTTTCGTTCCGTCATTTAAAAATAACGACCACCAACAATAGATTAAGACGCTCTATTGTTGACCTAATGACCATGCATGATTAACGATATTTAAATTAATTAGTGATTCAGGGTAAATGACGATTAAAAATGAATTCCCAATTATATTCCTCAATCACATTCCGAATAAGATCTTGCCAAGAAATACCTAGCACCATCAAATATTGATTTAATTGCGAGATTGTCAAATTGGTCACACCGGCTTCATACCGAGAAACTTGTTGCTGACTAACATGCATCAGCCGCCCCAGTTCTTTGCCTGTCAAATTCACCTTTAATCTATTTTCTCTTAAAAAAAAGCCCCAGTTTTTTATTTAAATCCTGAGTGCAGTTAATTTCATTTTCAGAGCGCATACATTAACTCCATTCATTATTGGTTACTCAGTGATAACAAGGCTAAAAATTATTTAACAGCTGCGATTAATGTGAATTGAATATAAATAGACTCTGAACAATTGTAAAAACGATTATAACGATCAAATAAGTCAAATTTGATAGGTTTCAGCTATCGTCAACTGATAAATGATCGATTTTATCGATCAAAAGGCAACCCCCCCCCACACAGAGAGTATTCAACCGATTGATCCACAAGTATTTTTACCGCATGGCGCGTAATTGATTTTTTTATTGGTGAAATCTTCTAAAAATACCGTTCCCTGTATTTTGTGATAAAACGTCTTTATTTTTTTCATTTTGTTACACTTTAAATCTAACCAACCATTTTCTTAGATAAAAATAATCTTAGTTTCAACTGAATTAAAAAAAGCAAAATGAAATGGCTCCACAGAGGAATACGGGGTATTTTGACTTAAAGAACGGTTTGTCTGATAGTGTCTTAAAACGGGCTTGTTGCAAAAATGACCTAAGTGAGAAACACTCACAGTATTGATTATGTCTTATTAGAAATAGGCCATGCCATCGAATGAGCTTAAATGGAAACATTTTGCTCCCCCGATCATCATTTGGTGCTTGCGTTGGTATGGCTCTACGACATTAGGCTATGCCAACGTCAGTGATACGCTCACCGCTCAACGATTTATCGTTGATTTATTGAGTATGCCTCCATTCTCCGTAAAAAATGCAAAAAATATCAATTCATTCGATCGGTTTCCTCTTGGCAGCTCGATGAAACCTACGTCAAAGTTAACGGTATAACTTGGAACAACGGCAAATCAAAACTCTCAACAACCGGATTGAATACATGACCCAAAAATCATAATAAAAATATTAACGAAATTATCGAGGCGATGATTGATCAAATTGATCTACCACGGGATCCCATTGAAGAACTCATACTGTTAGTTAAAAAGAAAAATTTAAAATAATTTCAAATATATATTATCACCTTGAATAATGATAATTTTATTTTCAAGGAGTTTGTATGAATCAACATATTGAACTGGAGAAGGCTCTCGCAGTCTTTCCCTTTTCATTTAAAACATCATTTTTTAACCAACTCAGTCAGCTCATCAATTACTCCCCTACCATTGGTCTAATGGGTAAAACAGGGGCTGGAAAATCCAGTCTGCTAAATGCGCTGTTCCAATCCCAACTATCGCCTGTGAGTGATGTCTCCGGCTGCACACGCCAAGCGCAACGCTTCAGTATGACGATGAACAACCATACACTCACCTTTATTGATTTACCCGGTGTGGGGGAAAGCCTTGAGCGAGATAAAGAGTACCACCAGCTCTATCGCAACTTATTACCAGAACTCGATTTAATCATTTGGGTTCTCAAGGCCGATGACCGAGCATGGTCTTCTGATGAACAGTGTTATCGCTTTCTCACGAAGAAATGCGGTTACCAACCTAATCAATTTCTATTTGTCTTGAACCAAGCCGATAAAATAGAGCCTTGTCGCCAGTGGGATGAATACAAGCATCAACCATCCTCAGAGCAGACCTATAACTTAAAATTAAAGCAACAAGCCGTCATAACCGCCTTTAAGCCACATCATCCTGTGATAACAGTTTCTGCGGTCGAAAACTATCAACTCACTGAATTAGCAGAGCAACTCATACAGGCGTTACCGGCGCAAGCCAGTAGCGGGGTAGCTAGGCAACTAAACAGCGCTTACCGGACGCAATCCGTGGAGAACGCCGCACGTAACGATTTTGGGCAATGCGTCAGTGATATCGTCGATACTCTGATAGATATCCTTCCCCTGCCTGCATTAATAAAAGGAACGATGAATACAGTCAAAAATAGCATCGTATCCGTTGCTAAATCCCTGTGGAGCATATTCTTTTAGCTTCTTACATTAATACAACATTGATGACATCAAGCGCCAGTCCTTAACGGGATTGACGCTTTTTTATTTCTTTTTCTTGGAGTATCAACTGATGAATAATACAACTGAATCCGTTATTGCAATGACACTCGTCCCCAATGAACAACGCCTGGATTTTTGGCTCAACCACTTCGGGAGTGTGAAAGGCTGGACCACCTTTGAAGTGGTCATCTTTACCACTATGGGGCAGTTTTGTGATGACTACCACGGCGGGTATTGGGAATATTGTACCTTATCCAATGGTGGCGCCTTTATTTATCCCGATTTACCTCAAGAGACACTGACGCTGTTCAACCCACATAACGGTAACGAAGCCAACGTCAGTTGCGAAGCGGCAGGTATTGCCGTGTGTTTGATGATGTACAGTTTATGGTCATTTCAAACGGAAAGTGACATCCTCGTCGATCGCTTTTATCAATTGCGTGATTATGCGGCGCAACACCCAGAACGTTCCGCCATTTTCAATCTAATCGATTAACCACGTCCTTATTTACGCCTTCGTATTATCTGATTCATTATAAAAGCATCATCAGACTAACCCATTAATTAACTTACATTTATTTTTATATCTATATTATTTTAGTGACTCAATCATCAGAATGAGTCACTAAAAATGATACTCAATATACCTATCATTTCGAGAAAGCTCTGCACCGCAAGGTGTAGGGCTTTTTTGCTTATTACTGTCTATCAATATCGACTGAATTGGAGTTCTATTATGTTTACCTTACAAGAGCAAGAATCAACTGTTATCAAAACCAATCTCGTTCACTCCAGTGGCCGTCATATCTTCTGGCGTTTCTACTTTGGGACGGTGCCCGATTGGCAACGTATCGAGGGCGATATTTTTAACATGATGGCGAAGCTCTGTCATCGCTATCAGGGCGCGTTTTGGGAGTTCACCATGTTATCGAATGGGGGGGCTTTTATCTGGCCTGAGATGATTGAAATCACCTTGCCGATGTTTAACCCTCATAATGGTAACGAGGCTGAGTTAAGCCCTGAAGCGGCCGGTATCGCAGTCTGTCTAATGGTGTATAGCATCTGGTCGTTTAAAACCGAGAGTTCTGTGCTGGTAGAGTATTTTTACCAACTTCGTGACTATGCGATGCAACATCCCGAGCAAGCACAAATCTTTCACCTAATTGACTAAGTTATTGATAACGCTTTAATACAGCGTCCACCAGCTTATCACCTCACTTATTTCCTTTATCTTATTTTAATTTATCAGTGTTATCACTGAGGAGGCCCCCTATGTCTCGTTTAGCTTCTCGCTTTGGTGCGGCGAATAGCATTCGCCGTGACCGCCCGTTAACTCTCGAAGAGTTATTTCGCACCGTACCCAGTGTGTTCTCTGAAGAAAAGCATGAATCTCGTAGCGAAAAGTACACGTATATTCCTACGATTACCTTATTGGATAGCCTGCAAAAAGAAGGTTTTTATCCGTTCTTTGCATGCCAAACTCGTGTGCGAGATGACAGCCGTCGTGATCATACTAAGCATATGTTACGGCTCCGACGTCATGACCAAATTACGGGTAGCCAAGTGCCTGAAATCATCTTACTTAATAGCCATGATGGTTCAAGCAGTTATCAAATGTTACCTGGCTTTTTTCGCTATGTTTGTCAAAATGGGCTGGTTTGTGGCGATACCTTTGGGGAGGTCAGAGTTCCCCATAAAGGTAATGTCGTCGATAAAGTGATTGAAGGGGCTTACGAAGTGTTAGATACGTTTGATGCTATCGCTGAAAAACGTGAGCAAATGCAGTCCTTACTATTACCGCCACCAGCACAACAGATCTTCGCCCAAGCCGCTCTCATGTATCGTTATGGCGAAGAACATCAACCGATCACTGAAGCCCAAGTGTTACAACCTCGCCGCTTTGAAGATAAAAAAGACGATCTTTGGACAGTGTACCAACGTTTGCAGGAAAATTTAATCAAGGGAGGATTATCAGGCAGGAATGCTAAAGGTAAACGCGCTCGCACGCGTTCAGTGAATGGAATTGATGGGGATATTAAGCTCAATAAAGCGTTGTGGGTACTGACAGAACAAATGCATGCTCATTTTGCTGGACGCGAACAACTATAGCCACAGTATACGTTAAATAATTGGATCTTACGGTGAACGCGATGAAATTATCAGAACGGCAACTAAAAACCTTGGGTAATGTGAAAGTCAATTATGGCTCACTCTGCAACAAAAGGACACTCAACTCGCTGGAGAAGAAAGGCTTAATCCACTGGCATACATCAAACCATTGGGTCTTAACGGAGTTCGGTTTTCATATCTATAACATGAGTAAACGGCGTTGCTTATAAAGCGTTAGCGCTAACATAAAGACTTATTCCGTATTTTGGTATTTGATAATATCGAGCACACTAACCTATTCAATAAAGGAGAGCATTCTTTAAACATCATTTTATTCCCTTCCATTTTGACTAACTCCCTCATCAACTCTTTTTCTTATTTAAGCACCAAAACAACAGTTGATCGATTATGCCGATCGATAACCGTTTATTGATAGATATGATCGATATTATCGATCGTATTTTAATTATTGATAGGTAAAACAGATCAATTAAGTTAAACTATCTCACGCTAAATTATCTTTATGTCAGTGATATTAAGGTGATTGAGTCAAATCTTTCATGCCTTCCACTGATATAACGCGATTCAACCATACTTAATGTGATATTGATTAAAAGGAAATCAATCATGAAAAAAGCGTTTATTGTTCCCGCCCTAATGGGGTGCATTTCATTACCGGCATTCGCTAACACAGATGACAGTAAAACGGGGCTTTATGTTACGGGTAAAATGGGCGCATCCATTATGCAGATGTCAGGTCAGCAATTTGTCTACAGCGGCTATGCTGATGCGGGTGATAATGGTACCAAAAATGGAGATAGCCATCGTACGGGGGTATTTGGCGGTGGGCTTGCGTTGGGTTATGACTTTTCCAATCAGTTTGATATCCCTGTTCGCGCTGAATTGGAATTTATGGCGCGTGATAAAGTGAGTTCAACCTACAATATCCGTGACCGTGTGCGCAATGGCGTACATCAAACTCGTGATATTAAAAACCAAATCAAACTCAATACGTTAATGGTCAATGGGTATTACGACATTAAAAATAGCTCAAATTTCACGCCGTATATCTCTGTCGGGCTAGGCTATGCGGCCGTGGATTTTAAAACCACCCGCGCTGATGCTTATACCCCAGGACTCTCTTTGCATGATACTCACACGCATACCGCCAATAACTTTGCCTGGAGTGTTGGTGCGGGGGTGAACTATGCCCTCAATGACGATTGGGATATGGGTCTGAGTTATCGCTATTTAGATGCTGGAAAAGCCGACATCACGACAGCGGTGGGCGATGGTGAAAACACCTCGAAAATCAAAGTGAAGGCCAACGATATCATGCTTGGTTTGACTTACCGATTCTAATCTCTGGCATTCAGCCTTATAGATTACCCTCAACTTACCTAGCCAACATGCTTTTTGATGTTGGCTATTTTACATCCTAAAAAAGGTGGTTACATGAACTCATCTTATTTTATTAAATACCTGCTAATTGCTTTCGTCATTAGCGCAATTGTCGTTGTTTATAATTGGATTTCGCCTACCGGTCATATCTACGGTGTTTGGGCAGGGATTAAGTTTTTCGTTGTCATGGGCTTAGGAACAGGGCTGGGCATGTTTATCGGTAATGCTATACGACTCGCGATTATGCCAGATTACATCACAACACGCGAAGGTGCGATAGGGCTGATACAAGCCAAGCTCTTTTGGGCTATCGGCCCTCAAGTCATTGGCTGGTTTGTCGGGCTAATCCCTGTGTACTCTTTCTTTTATGGCTGAATATCCAATGAAAAATCGCAACCTATTTCGTTTATATCTGCTTCTTTTAAGCTTATTCCTGATAACCAGTTGTTCAGAGTCGCCCAAAGAGGTTTTTATGCATCAATGTGTTAACAACAGTAATGCCTTTAATAAACAGGAGTGTGAATGCGCATTCACTCTTCTGACTAAAAAATTTCCCGAAGATAAACTGGCCCAATTTATGACGTCGAAAATCAATACAGCCCAATCATTAACCGAAGAACAACGTCAATATCTCGGTTATTCCGCCAAAGCGCTTCAATATTGTTCCCGACATCGCAGAGGTTAAATGAAAATGAAAAAAATACTATTTGCCTGTGTTCTCATGAGTGGCTCGCTAAGTGCATTCGCTATCCCCAATTATTGGTCAGCAACCTATGCACAAGGCTATATGGAGTACGGTATTAGTAATGATAAACATCTCAGTGTCATTATTGCCTGTAATGTTGCTGCCGATGACGAAGCCGATAATGGTGTTTATGTTTATCACGGAGAAGCCCTTATTGATACCCACGATATCGCCTTTATCATTGACGATGAAGCTTATTACATTCCCGAGGAAACCAAAACACGTAGTGAAGGCAATATGTGGGACAGTTTCACGCGAGCCATCATGAAGGCTGACCAATTTGAGGTTTATGTTGATGATAAGCCGATTGGGAAATTTCAACCAAATGAAAAAATAGGCTAAAAATCTTTACCAACTTTCAGTGTGATCCGCTGCATTATCGAGGTATTTCTCACTAACCTCCATTTTATTTTCGCTATCGGCTCAATCTTAATGAGCCGATCCAACCTTTATCAGAAGGACGTCGCATGAAAAATATCTGTGTATTTTTATTTCCTATTTCATTCTTATTAACAGGTTGTGACAATGCAATACAACAGGTTAAAGATATGTCGCCCTCAGGTTTTAGTCAGTATACGTATCAACAGCTCTTAGATTATCGTGGTGTGTGTCAATCCACTGCTTGGTCAACGGAGAATACGGTTCATCAACACGTCATTTATACCTGTGAACTCAAGAAAGGCAAAAGTTACTTCAATTACAGTGAAGAAGCACGACAGGCATTGTATACAAAAGCCTATGAGCAAGAGACTCAATTTTTACAACAGCAAGCACAGTCAATACGGGATAATGCCAATGATCGCCTTAATCAATTAAGCACCGACGTTAAGCAGTTAGAAAAGTTACAGCAATATTCTGGTAATCTATTTGCCATCAAATCCCTATCCCCCATAGAGCAAGCGGTATTACAAGACGCATTCTCCTCTTATTATCAACAGAATAAAAATAGGCCAGAAATACAAAAGGTCATCTCAACACTTCCAAATCGTCATATACCTCCCAATAGTACTATTCATAACCTGACAATAATCAATTTTGATCATTACCAACATTATCAAGAACTTTATTTGTATTTTCACCACCCTGAAGTAAAAACACGTATTCAGGAAATGCTTGATATGGCTAAATCCAGAATGTCATCACATTGTATTTCGGCGGAATTAGATAAGCAGAAAGCCATTTACAAAGATACCGTGAGGAATGATAAGGCGTTTCTAGAAACCAAAAAAGCACAATACCTTCAACGAGAAAAAGAGGATTGTAAACGCTCCAGTGAGCGCTATATCCGATTTGACCCAAACCATTTAAAAACCTGTGAAAGTCGAATTAGCTTCCCTGAATATCAATATGTTGATAGTGAATCAGCAAACCGTTATCAGCAAGATATTGAAACACTGAGAAATAATGCAACAATACATTGTGAAAAACCGATTAGAGAAGAGTGGCAAGCATTAGATAACACGTTAACAACGATGAGCGATGCAATGCTGAGTATCAAAAATTCAGTGGTCCAACAAGAAATTACCGAACTCACACAAAAAATGCAGGAATACCAAGAGAAACTCAACAGCCTAGCGCCAGAGGAACAGAATAAAATCATCGATACTCAAGCTAAGTTAGCGGCTGAAAATACCGTAAAACATTACCTTCAACAGTATCCCGATAAAGGCATTGAAAAAATTGTCTGGGAATACAACAAAGGTACTAATAGCTACTTTTTAAAAGAGAAGCAATTGATTGAAGAAACAAAAGACGGTGAGGTTATCAGTATACAGTCTCTGGATATGAGTCAACTCATAGCTGGTTCATTGCGTAATATTGATAATGTAGATGATTACATGGCAATGGACGACCCGTTCCGCCTTCCACCGATCTCTGCCCAATAATAAAGTAGGATAACTTGATAGCCAAGAGCACTTCGTATCAAGTTATCCTTGTGAGCGAAGCACTTAAAATAGCGCATAACGTCCAATACAAACCAAAATAGTAGTAAGGAAACCAAAATAAAATGGCATACTGGATGGCATACTCATAAAGCCCAAAAGCAAAAACGCCATGCTAATCAATAGCATGGCGTTATAATGTGGCGGAACGGACGGGACTCGAACCCGCGACCCCCTGCGTGACAGGCAGGTATTCTAACCAACTGAACTACCGCTCCGAACATTCCCCTTGGGAACGCGATGCATATTACGAATACTTTCAATAACAGTCAATACTTTTTCTTGAAAAAACGTGCATTTGAACAGTTTTTAGCCTTAAAAGCGAATAACTGCTAATGAACCGTCTCCCCTTCCTCAGGCGATTGACGCCAGAGACAAGGCTTACCACCTTTTTTATCGACGATATCTAGCCGCTTTTCATGTTCAATCAGCTCTTCATCCGTCGCATAAAGTACCCTTAACCCACTGACAGGACGGTCTATCCGTTGTACTTCTTCAACATAACTTTCGTTTGAAGTATCTGCTTCCATTGAAAAAGCCAAAGACGTCTGTCCACCAGTCATCGCTAAATAGACATCAGCCAGTATCTCGGCATCGAGCAAAGCCCCATGGAGAGTTCGTTTCGTATTATCAATCAAATAGCGATCACACAACGCATCCAAGTTATTCCGTTTACCGGGAAATATTTGCCGAGCCATCACTAAACTATCCGTTATTTGGCAAAAATCGGCCGTTGGCGGTATATCTTTATTCAATTTGCTAAATTCGTAATCCATGAAGCCAATATCAAAGGGGGCGTTATGGATAATCAGCTCTGCTCCACGAATAAACTCAATAAACTCATCGGCAATATCAGCGAACACGGGTTTATCTTGTAAAAACTCATCACTGATACCATGAACCTCAAAAGCTTCAGGGTCCACGAGACGATCAGGTTTTATATAGACGTGAAAATTGCGCCCCGTCAGCCTACGATTGATAACCTCGACGGCTCCAATTTCAATAATGTTATGGCCTTCATAATGAACGCCCAGTTTGTTCATACCTGTGGTTTCAGTATCGAGGACAATTTGTCTGGTTATCGCCGTGCTCATAATGGATTTTTGTGTCAAACTAGAGATTGATGAATAAGGTAGAGTTTAACAGAAATGACAAAGCAGGTAGAAATTTTCACTGATGGTTCCTGTCTGGGTAATCCAGGTCCAGGTGGTTATGGCATTCTTCTTCGTTACCAACAGCATGAAAAGACACTCAATGAAGGTTTTTTTATGACAACCAATAACCGTATGGAGCTACTTGCTGCTATTGTTGCCCTTGAATCGTTAAAACGACCATGTGATATTATTTTAACCACCGATAGCCAATATGTTCGCCAAGGGATCACACAATGGATCCACAATTGGAAGCGTCGTCATTGGCGTAAAGCAGATAAGTCTCCGGTAGTGAATGTTGACCTCTGGAAACGCTTAGATGCGGCTATCGCTCGCCATAAAATTGATTGGCGTTGGGTAAAAGGCCATGCAGGCCATCCGGAAAATGAAAAATGTGATGAACTCGCACGCCAAGCGGCTGAATCACCAACAAAAGAAGATACAGGTTACCAACCTACACAAGATTAAACGGGTTCAATCCCAACTTGCCTACATTTGCCCACACAGTGTAGGCCTTAATTCATATCGCGTGTTTATCGCTGAAATTTATAATTTTTTGGTGCTATCAGAAATACGCTTTGTTGCCCCCAGTGCAGTGCCTATTTTAACTTTCGGTTGTTTAAATTTGAGCAATGTCGGAGTTAGAGGGTAAGTTCGCTTTCTCGCAACAATCACATTTAAAGTACCTACCCCTTTTATGCGCTGATTTAACCAATTTTCAGGGCCATGCCATGGAAACACCTGACAATTGCGATGGTAAAGTACTTCATAATTCAATACACTAAGCCAATCAAATACCCTTAACGTAGGAAAAAGACGGCTACAATAAGGTTGCTGTTTACGAAGGAACGGCACCATTTTACCGATCCCTAATAAGCTAAATGGGTTAAAGCCAGAAATAATTAGCCAGCCATCATCAACGAGCACACGGTCAACTTCACGCAATACCCAATGGGGGTCATGGCTATATGCCAACATGTGTGAAATTAGGCATGCGTCGATTGATTTGGCCGTAAAGGGAAGCGCTTGTGGTTCAGCGATAACTTGAAAACGAGGGTCACCATTCCCCAAACAAAACTGATGCGATACCATACACTCTTCGGTATCGACCTCAGTACTGAGGTGCCCAAGCTTAAGCAAATGAAAGCCAAATATTTTTGGCCACCAAGGGCGAAGCTGATATTGCAACGCTTGGCGATAGTGTTCCCCAAAAGGAATATCAGACCAACTCACAGGCATCTGGAACTTTTTTTCAATACGCGCTGGCTTCATCAAATTCCCCTTAATCAAAATAGAGAGGTCATTATGGAGTTAATACGAGTCCCTGCTTTAAATGATAACTATATTTGGATTCTGTCTGATAATAACCAACAGTGTATCATTGTTGACCCCGCGGAGTCAGAGCCAGTCCTCGAAATATTGGCGCAAAAAAAGCTTACCCCAACGGCTATCTTACTGACCCATCATCACAATGACCATACTGGTGGTGTAAAAGGTATTCTGAAAAACTTCAGTAACCTACCTGTTTTTGGGCCTCAAGAGACTCAAGTTAAAGGAGCAACACAAATCGTTGAGCAAGGTGATAGTGTCAAAATTAACGATTTTAATTTTGATGTTATTGGCTTACCTGGACATACCCTTGGTCATATTGCTTTTTATCAAGCCCCTTATCTATTTTGTGGCGATACCCTGTTTTCTGCTGGGTGTGGAAGGATATTTGAGGGTACACCGGAGCAAATGTATCAATCCATTCAGAAAATTGCTGCTCTCCCTGATGACACATTAATTTGTTGTGCCCATGAATATACTCAATCTAATTTGAAATTCGCTCACCATATTTGGCCTGAAAACACGCAAATTAGCCAATATCAAGAAGAGGTTGCCGCTAAGCGAAACAAAAATCAACCAACTGTACCTACCACACTAAAAACAGAACGAAAAGTGAATATTTTTTTACAGTGTGATAATGCACAATTGCAAAGAAAATTAAATATAAATCAAGCTAACCCACCACTTAGAGCTGTTTTTACCGTTCTACGTCAATTAAAAGATCATTATTAACGTTTAATTATTGTCTTCTTTGTGTCGGATAAGTATTATTGTTCGACTTTTACACATACAACAAAGAACCAAGACACAATGAAGACAATAGCGACTATTATCGCCATTGTTCTGCTGGCCGGATGCCAATCTTCGCCTCAACAAACCAAGCAGAACAGGTCTTCAGCAAACCACACTATAGAAACCGTTGCTCCACATAATCAGGCAGCAAGCAGACAAATCTCAACGGTAGATAACGACCTTTGGGGTTATATCAGTGATGAGCTGAAGATGGATATACCTGATAATGCTATCATCAGGGAACAGGCAAGTAATTACTATACAAAACAAAGTTTTCTCTACGACGTCACATTAAGGGCCGAACCTTATATGTACTGGATCGTGGACGAAATCGATAATCGTAACTTACCCATGGAATTGGCCCTGATTCCAATCATAGAAAGTTCATTCAATCCAAAAGCAACCTCACCTGCACAGGCGGCAGGATTGTGGCAAATTGTTCCTATCACCGCACGCTCTTATGGCTTAAAACAAGATCAATGGGTCGATGAGCGCCGTGACTTAGTCACATCGACTAAGGCTGCTTTTGATTTGCTCGAAAATTTAAATATCATGTTTGGACATGATTGGGAATTAACCTTAGCCGCTTATAACTGCGGTGAAGGCTGTGTACTGAATGCGATTAAGAAGAATGAAGAAGCTGGGTTGCCAACTGATTTCTGGTCGTTATCTTTACCTAAAGAAACAAAACAATATGTGCCTAAAATATTAGCACTTAGCCAAATATTAAGAGCACCTGAAAAATATCAAATTAAATTACCGCGTAGTAACCGAAATAGAGCGTTAACTCAAGTCGATGTTGGGCAGCAAATTACATTAACCCAAGCTGCCGAGCTAACAGGTATTTCGGAAGAGTCGCTGAAAATTTATAATTCTGGCTATAAGCGTGGTGTAACATCACCTAATGGCCCACATTATATTATGTTACCGACAGCAAAAGCGGAGCAATTAAAAGTATCACTTTCTGACCAAGCTGTTTTAGATAATATCCGTCTCGCTGTGGCTAAAAATCAGCATCAGAGATCAACCCAACCCGCCAATAATTTCACTTATAAAGTGGCTAAAGGGGAATCGGTTGCAAGTATTGCCAAAAAATTCAATACGACAAGTAAAGAGATAAAACGGCTTAATGGAATGAAAACGGCCACTATCTATCCGGGCCAAACCCTTAAGATAAAAGGTTCAGCCCCTACTGCCAATAGTCGTAAAACCAAAACTTATAGAGTGAAGAAAGGTGACTCTTATTACAGCATAGCCAAAAGGCATGGGATCAAACTCAATGATTTAATGAGTTGGAATTCAGGTGTCAAAATGGCAGATCTAAAACCTGGTGTCACATTGAACCTCTACTTATAAAATAAGTCTCTGTCATGTACCTACCGATTAATCGGTAGGTATTACTTATTTGGTATTAAAAATTAATTATGCTTATCAATATTGGTATCATATTCAATTACCGTTAATCTTTTCTCTATTTTGTTAAAAAAACCTCTTCAAATTATTTTGCATATCGTTTTTAAGTTAAAATCATCGTTATTTTTTGTAAACAAACGAAAAGTATCTCTAATTGGATATAAAACTCCTTTAAAACTGCGCTTAATTGATATAAATAGCACTATAAGTCCTTTATCCTGCTTTATTTTTGAAAAAAAACCGCGGTCAGGTGGTGACTTATGTAATAAAAGTGCTATATTATTAGCACAGCGAAAACTGTTAGCGCTGCTAGCCCGTATTTGAATATTACTGATATAATTATTGATAATTCTAAAAATTACACCTACTTTGTTACAAAGTATATATAACCTAATGCGTTGATTAGTAAATGCTTATGTTAATAACCAAGGTGTTTTATTTAGTTTGTACTAGATTATTTAGATATAGAAATACACATAGCAAAGGTTAGTCTCGCCTGCGGAGGTGATTATGGATGAATATTCACCCAAAAATTATGATATATCTGAGTTAAAATACTTGTGTAACAGTTTGAATCGAGAAGCAATGTTAAGCTTACAGAAAACTAATACACACTGGGTCAATGATTTAAGTTCACCACAAAGTGCTAGACTTAATGAACTCATTGAACATATTGCAGCCTTCGTGTGGCAATTTAAGATAAAATATCCCAAAGAGAATCTCGTTATATCATTAGTTGAAGAGTATCTTGATGAGACTTATGATTTATTCGGAAGCCCTGTAATAACTCTAAGTGAAATTATTGACTGGCAGAGCATGAATCAAAATCTAGTTTCCGTACTTGATGATGATTTAAAGTGCCCTGCAAGCAAAACATAAAGATATTATTCGTCGCTATATAAACTATAACATAGCATGTTATAAAGCTTTTTTAATTATCAATAAAAGAAAGGGTATTATGACCAAAACTGATTATCTGATGCGTTTAAGAAAATGCACAACCATCGATACACTTGAGCGTGTTATTGAGAAAAATAAGTATGAGCTTTCTGAAGATGAGTTAGAATTGTTCTATTCAGCTGCTGACCATCGCCTTGCAGAACTCACTATGAATAAACTTTATGACAAAATCCCTGCATCGGTTTGGAAATTTGTTAGGTAACTACTTATTAATATGCACAGATAATAACTGGTTATAGCCGATAATTCATTTTATCGGCTTAATGTGTATATTGTCTTTCATTCCATTATTATACATTGTAAACAATGTATCCATCGCGCTCGTATTTTATCCAATTAAGCTTTGGATATTCATAATTAGACAGCTTCTCAATAGCGCTACGCTTATTCATAAAGAATTTATAAAACCTTACAAATAATCGTCGCTTTATCTTATAAAAATAGCATTAAAATTAATAATACTCATTTCAAATTTACGATTTTGCTATTTTATCTGCCAATGAATATTAGCTTAAGTTATAAGATAAAAGAGGGGGGAAATAAACAGATAGGCTACTTAACTCATAATTGGGTGGGGGCCCTGCCAGCGACATCCCGGCACACACATCTCCTGCTGTGGCTGCTTCTTTCCAGACCTGACCAAATTAACAAGTTAGTGTTGCGGGAGAACCAACAGAGCCCCCATAGATTGCTTCCTAAAAAGCAGGAGGCATTATGCTTGATGACAACTAAAATAGCAAGAAAACTACTGCCAAGTGCTGATTTCTTGCACAAAATACGTAATTAATGATATTTATTAAAAAATAATCAACTGGTGGGTTCAATAACTAACCTAATTTCTTTGCTCGTATCATCACTAGTAGAGAGATTTTCTACTTTGGAAATCAGCAAGATATTACCATCAACAGATACTGTCGCTCTCATCGCAAGATGGGCATCTGGGCGTACTTCATTCTTTTGATAGCTTAATTCAAAAGGAAAAGGAGACTGTTTGCCTAAAGTCTCATAATATTTTTGTGATAAGATCAACGCAGGTAGTTCCGCGATTGAAATATCCGCTAAGGTTACTGTAATCACGGCATTCTGAGGCAATTTGACCTGCTGCGGAATGACAACTTGCCCTCTAATGACGTCAGTGTCTAAATGCTGCTTTGCATTATGGCTGTGATTGTTAACCTTCGTCTCTTTTACATTATTATTATTACCTTCACAACCGACCAAAAAAGCAGGCAGAACAAAGCCAATTATGCATAGGTGTAGTTTCATAATAAATGTCCAAAAAACAATTTGTTGTTAAGTATTTTTATACTAATCAGAGTGTGATTTTTACTGAAGGCGAATTGATTATAGCTAAAAAATACTCACCAACAAAATATTCTTTCAAAATGTAACAAACAACATCAAAATGTAATCAACTGTTGAACATAGCGGCCTAAACGGTAGTCATCGCCTATTTAAAATCATAGCCAGCCATGCTTTCTGCTATTGATATATAAAAGCAATAAGACAAAAACGCTCTACCTATTTTTATGTATTAATGGGAAAATACCCGCATCTGATAAATATTAATCAACTTTCAAGGTTGCTATGAGCCCAGAATTGCAAAATTTAATCAGCCTATTGGAGCTGGAAAAAATCGAAGAGGGTATTTATCGAGGTCAAAGTGAAGATCTTGGATTACCTCAAGTATTTGGGGGGCAAGTTGTTGGTCAAGCCATGTACGCAGCGGAACAGACTATCCCCGAAGGTCGCGTAATAAATTCATTCCATAGCTATTTCTTGCGTCCTGGTGATAGCCAACGCCCTATTGTCTATGATGTCGAAATATTAAGAGATGGTGGCAGCTTTAGTACACGACGCATCAGCGCAATACAACATGGCAAGCCTATCTTTTTTATGACGGCCTCTTTCCAAGCACAAGAAGAGGGGTTTAATCACCAGAACCTCATGCCAGATGTTCCTTTACCAGAGACACTGGCATCACAGGATGAAATCATTCAACGTTTGGCAACCCAATTGCCCGAGTCGGTCAAAAAGTATGCTTTGCGCCCAAATCCTTTTGAGTTTCGGCCTATTCAATTTTACAGCCCATTTAATAACCCACCGCAAGAGCCTTTTCGTTATATTTGGTTTAAAGCCAAAGGCCAATTGCCTGATATTCCCTCATTACACAACTACTTATTAGGCTATGCGTCTGACTATAATTTTTTACCTGCAACCCTACAGCCACATGGCCGTGGGTTTATGGAGAGAGATTTGCAAGTCGCAACAATCGATCACTCAATGTGGTATCACCGACCATTTAAAATTGATGATTGGTTACTCTATGCCATTGAAAGCCCTTCCGCTTCTGGAGGACGAGGCTTTGTTAAAGGGCAAATTTATGACCGACAAGGGGTCTTAGTGGCAACAGCGGTTCAAGAAGGGGTGATCCGTAAAAGAAGGCCTCGCTAAGTCAACTATAGCTAATTAGTGCGAGTACTCACTAACTATTTTGTGAGTTAAAAAACGCCCCCAGTAATGGGTTATCCAACTATTGGGGGTCATTCACTATTTTCGCTTTAGTTTGGGATATCGTGACCGCACTCATCTATCATTATGTTTATCAAGATATTGAGATGTAGGTGTTGAACAGCTTTAGTTTGATAAACTTCCTTGTATGTTAGTACCAACTCACTTTTTGGCTTCGATCAATTATAGGCACTCTCTCCATGATAAGTGATATCAAGCCCTTCTCGCTCCTGTTCAACATCAACACGTAAGCCTGTTGTCTTATCTGCGATTAAAAATGCAAGGTAGGCAACAATTGAGGTCCAAACAACACAAATAAGTATGCTAAACGCCTGAATGCCAACTTGTTTTATCATTGTTATACCTTCTGCATACCCCATCCCCCCGAGAGCCGCCGAAGTAAACACCCCCGTGAGTAAGCACCCAACCACCCCGCAAACACCATGAACACCAAAGACATCACAAACATCATCAACTTTTAACCAACGTTTTAAAACCACAACCCCCCATAACCCAGCAATACCTGAAAGTAGGCCGATAATTAATGCTCCTGCAACTCCAACCGTTCCTGCTGCGGGTGTAACACCAACCAACCCCGCTAAGCACCCTGAGCAGGCACCTAACAATGAGGGCTTATCCCTAAATATCCATTCAGCAAGTACCCATGAAAGTATTGCTCCGGATGCCGCTACCACCGTATTAATAAATGCCAAGGCCGCGACGGAATTCGCACTTCCCGCTGACCCCGCATTAAAACCAAACCAACCGATAAATAAGATTGCGGTACCCATAAACACCATCGGCAAATTGTGAGGCTTTATGACTTCTTTACCCAACCCTGTGCGCTTTCCAAGTAAGTAAGCACCAACAAGCCCAGCAACAGCGGCATTAATATGAACGACAGTGCCTCCAGCAAAGTCCAAAGCACCATCTTGGGCAAGGAGTCCTCCTCCCCACACCATATGAGCAATAGGCAAATAAGCAAAGGTTGTCCAAATGACAGTAAATATCAGTATTGCAGAAAATTTAACTCGTTCGCCTAACGCACCAACCACCAGCGCAACCGTCAAACAAGCGAAAGCACCTTGGAATGCGACATGAATAAATTGAGGGATGGTGGCAGATAAGCTGTCAATATTGATACCCTTGAGCATAAATTGGCTTAATCCCCCAAAAAAGCTATTGCCCTCACTAAATGAAATACTGTAACCATAGATGACCCAAATCACTGAAACAAGTGCAAAAATAACCATAGTTTGCGCCATCAGTGCGAGGACATTTTTGCTTCTCAGTAACCCGCCATAAAATAAAGCAATACCCGGAACGATCATGAATAGGACTAATGCAGTGCAAACCATCATAAATGCGTTATCCGCTTTATCGACACCGTCATCAGATGCAAACACTCTTGCAGGAAAACTTGCTATAAATAGCCAACACAAACGTTGAAACAGTTTACTCATCGCTACTCTCCTATAGTGCTTCATCTTGTTTCTCGCCAGTACGGATACGTATGGCTTGCTCAAGCTCTAATACAAATATTTTCCCATCACCTACTTGCCCTGTATTGGCTGCTTTTTCTATTGACTCAATAACGAGATCAGCAAATTCATCGGAAACAGCAATTTCTAGACGCACTTTTGGTAAGAAGTCGACGGTATATTCTGCACCACGATATAATTCAGAATGTCCTTTTTGCCGCCCAAAACCACGCACTTCAGTCATCGTAAGGCCTTGTATCCCTATATCTGAAAGAGCCTCTCTGACCTCATCTAACTTAAAAGGCTTAATAATTGCGATGATATATTTCATTTTCCCTCCGGATAATATGATCCCCTACCTATCCAGCTAAAGACGTACGACAACATCATCATTGGCTGCAACTACACTAACAGCAAATAGCATGCCAAAATTAATTATGCTTATAATTCAAATAGTCATCGCAAAAGAAAAGGCCACTCATCCGAGTGGCCTTTTGACGATGCGTTAAAAATGTGCAAACAGGCTAATTCAATAACGCTTCAGGCTCCATATCATCATGCAAATTCAACGATTCACCGACCTGTTGAAGCTGATACATTTGATAATAACGCCCTTTTTGTTGCAGTAGCTGTGTATGACTACCTTTTTCAACAATTGCACCACGATGAAGCACAACAACCTGATCGGCATCGACAATTGTGGATAATCGGTGTGCGATAACCACGAGTGTAGTCGTTTGGCGGATTATACGCAGTGCTTTTTGAATAGCCTGTTCTGTACCTGAATCGATATTGGCTGTCGCCTCATCCAGAATTAATATTTTGGGTGTTGCAACTAAGACCCGAGCCATCGCGAGTAGTTGCCTTTGCCCGACAGAAAGCGTATTCCCCTGTTCTCCTAGTAGCGAATCTAATCCTTCTGGCAGTGATCGGACATGCTCAGCTAACTGTACAACATCGAGAACCTGCCAAACTTTTTCTTGGGTTATCTCACGCCCTAACGCGACATTATCAAAGAAAGATGCCGCTAGAACGACAGGATCCTGTTGCACCATCGCGATCCCATTACGTAAAACTTGATGTGAAAGTGTGTGTAAGGAACGTCCATCAAGTAGGATCTCCCCTTGCTGCCAAGGGTAATAGCCCATAATCAGGTTTGCGATGGTACTTTTCCCACTTCCCGTGTGACCAACTAAAGCAACAAAGCTATTTTCAGGAATATGAAGATTGATATCCGTTAACACTTTTTTGTCATCACGATACGCAAAAGATAACCCCTGAATATCAATAGCACCACTTTGTAATGGCTGTATATTATTGCCATAAGCTTGTTTCGGACTATCCATTAATTCAAACACTCGCTCACCTGAAACGACCGCTTGTTGCAACATAGATTGTTGAGAGGTCAATTCGATGAGAGGCTCATTTAAACGTCCAAGATAGTTGATAAAAGCATATAAAACCCCAACACCAATTGTGCTCGTACCATCAAATCCAAACAATAACAGTAACCCACAAAGCACCGATGCCGAGATCAAGCTAAGCAGAGGTCGAAGTAATAACCCATCCAGTTTTAATGCCTTCATGCGTGCAAGGTAGTGATCTTGACTAGCCTCTAACATTTTCTCGCCAAACCGAGCTTGTTGGCGAAATTGCTGGATCACTGTCATGCCATTGATTACTTCATTAAAGCCATTATTTATTTCAGCAAGATAAGAACGAACGCGGCGCACAATCGGAGTACTTAGCCGTTGATACACGAGCATCACCACCATCACGGCTGGAAAAATCATGACTGCCACTAAAGCCATGCGCCATTCAAGGGTAAACATCGCGATAAGCATCGCACAAATTAGCGCTAAACTACGGAAGACTGTCGGCACAACCATCACAAATAGGTCTTTAATAACTTCGGTATCATTAGTAACACGGGAAATGATTTGACCTACAGGTTGTTTATCAAACGCACTTAATGGTTGTCTTAATGCTGAGTTCATTACGTCGGTACGTAAAGCCTGAACCACGCCAACAGCCGCTTTGTTAAATAAGATCGTTTGATAATAATGTAAGAGTGCAGCAGCAATCTGTAATAACACAAAACCAACCGCTAAATATAAGGTTAACGGCATGATGATCTGTTTCTTAGCCACCATGTTGTCAATAAAATAACTAATCAGCAAAGGCCCACTGACTTCAGCCGCAGCAGCGACCCATAGCATAACAATGGCAACCGACATTGTACCGCGGTGAACTTTGCCATAGCTAAGTAAGCGTTTTAACGCTGGCCACAATGGTTTTTTCTGACTCATAAATCACCATCCAAAGTGGCTTCGATTTGTTGATAATGGTACATATCTTTATACCATCCAGGTTGGACTGATAACGTTGAGTGAATACCTTCCGCCGCAATGCTTCCTTGGGATAACACGAGAATATTATCAGCGTCGACTAACGCAGATAGGCGGTGTGCACTAATGATTAATGTTTTACCCTCTCGCCAGCGACTTAAATTTTGTAAAATAGTAAATTCAGTCTGCCCATCCACCGCCGATAACGCATCATCTAAAATTAAAATTTCGGCATTTTGCAAAATAGCGCGCGCAATAGAAATTCGCTGTTTTTGCCCACCAGACAACATTACGCCACGCTCACCCACTTGGGTTTGGTAGCCTTCAGGTAACCTCAAAATATCATCATGTACGCAAGCAATACGCGCAGCTTCCTCAATCTGCTCTACTGTGGCTTGTGGGTTGCCTAATGCGATATTCCCTGCAATCGTATCAGAGAATAAAAAAGGTGATTGGTTAACAACGGCTAAACGACCTCGCCACTCATCTAACCGAATCTCAGGTAACGGTTTCCCCTGATAAGAAATCGCGCCTTCAGTAACATCGAATTGGCGTTGGATCAGCGTAATAAGTGTTGATTTCCCTGAACCTGTCGGGCCACATAGTCCTAAAAATTGCCCCGGTTTGAGGTCAAATTGAATGTCGTGGAGTGCGACTCTATCTGTTTCAGGGTAGCTAAACGTTTTAATTCTCGCGCTCAATGCCCCTTTTTCAGCACCCAGTGATTGATGCCCATCTTCAATATCGAGCGGCTCATCAAGTAAACTTCGGATACGACTATAAGCAGCACTACCACGCTCTACGATATTAAACATCCATGCCAATGCCAGCATAGGCCAAATCATTAGCCCCAAGTACATCACAAAGCTAGTCAGTTCACCGAGCGTCAATGTTCCTTGTAATACCATCCAACTGCCACCGCCAATAGCAAGCAAGTTAGCCATACCGATAGCAATAAAAATGGTTGGGTCAAAGCGTGCATCAACTCTGGCAACATGCATATTACGCCGCCCTGCTTCTGTCGCAACCTGCTCAAATTGGTTTGATTGGTGAGCTTCAAGACCAAAAGCTTTAATCATGCGAATACTGGTTAAACTCTCTTGAGCATGATTATTTAGGGATGAAAATGCGCCTTGGGCATGTTTGAAACGATGATGTAATTGGTCGCCATAGCGTTTAATAACTAGTGCCATAATTGGCATAGGAATTAATGCTAATAACGTTAACTGCCAACTGATCTCCACGCTCATCATGATCAATACCGCACATCCCATGACTAAGGAATCAACAAACGTCAGTACCCCTTCCCCCGCTGCAAAAACAACGCGGTCAACATCATTGGTTGTACGCGCTATTAAATCCCCCGTTCGATAGCGTAGATAGAAAGACTGATTTTGTAGGCTTAATTGGCGATAGAATTTTTGTCGCAATTGTACGGCTAACTTATAGGATGCTCCGAATAACCAAATCCGCCACACATAGCGCAGCCCATACACAACGACAGCGATAAATAACATCAAGGCGACATAAGATACTAGCTGGCTCGTAGCCATCGTCTGGTTGCTAATACCATCAACAACAACGCCCACAAGCCGTGGAGGAACAAGCTGTAAAATAGCAATAATAATGAGAAAGCAAACCGCGCCAACATAGCGCCGCCATTCACTAAGAAAATACCAGCTTAATTGTGAAAATAATCGCACTGAGTTACTGCCTTGAATAAGATTTAATATTTGCCATTATGTGGCATCCTAACGATGCAAAACAATTGAGAAAAGCAGAACTAACAACACTAATCAGGAATAGGTAGCGCTGTCGTATACTTGATTTTTTCCATTGCAAAACTAGAGGTTACATCAATCAGGCCATGAACGCCATTAACCAGTTTCTTATAAAATAGATCGTAGGATTTCATATCTTTGACTTCGACTTGCATCAGATAATCATACTCTCCTGCCATACGGTAAAACATAAGGACTTCAGGGAGTTGGCTAACAAAAGAGACAAATTGTTCATACCACTCGCTGTTATGGTGTTGCGTTTTGATCATAACAATAACCGTTAGACCGAGACCTAATTTTTCCCCATCAAGCAAGGTCACTCGGTGGCGAATGTACCCTTCATCCTCCAAGCGTTTCAACCTTTTCCAACAAGGAGTCGACGTCAAGTTAACGGCCTCTGCAAGTGCATTTAAAGATAGACTACTGTCATTTTGCAACAAGCGAAGCAACTTTTTATCTATCTTATCTAACATAGGTATTCTCTTTTTATTTATAAAAAAATATCACTGTCGACTTTATATAATAGAATGATTTTACCTAAATAGATTTACGACAGCATAAATAATTCATCAATAACCACAAAAAGACAAAAATTTCCCTGTTCATCACACGCTAGCATCATTACCATGACCCATCAGTTAAGTATTTATATTTTTGAGTAGGAGAAGTGTTTATGAAACGTGCTGTTGTTGTCTTCAGTGGTGGTCAAGACTCGACGACTTGTCTCATTCAAGCTTTAAAAATGTATGATGAAGTCCATTGTGTCACCTTTGATTATGGACAACGTCATCGGCTTGAAATTGAAGTGGCTCAAAAGCTAAGCCATTCACTGGGTGCAGCCGCGCATAAAATCCTTGATGTAAACCTACTCAATGAGTTAGCCGTAAGCAGTTTGACCCGCGACAATATCCCTGTACCCGACTATAACGAAAGTGCAACTAATGGGCTACCTAGCACTTTTGTTCCGGGTAGAAACATTCTCTTTTTAACGCTTGCAGCCATCTACGCTTACCAAGTCCAAGCAGAGGCGGTTATCACAGGCGTATGTGAAACCGATTTTTCAGGCTACCCTGATTGCCGAGACGAATTTGTTAAAGCACTTAACCATGCCGTAAACCTTGGGCTAGCAAAAGATATCCGCTTTGAAACGCCTTTAATGTGGCTCGATAAAGCACAAACATGGGCACTTGCAGACTATTATGGGCATTTAGAAACCATACGTGAGCAAACGTTGACTTGTTATAATGGTATACAAGGTGACGGTTGTGGGGAGTGTGCTGCATGCCACCTTCGCAGTAAAGGCTTGGACTATTATTTAAGCCATAAAGAGTCGGTGTTAGCTTCTCTAAAAAAACTCGCTAATCTCGCTTAGTACTTTGCTTGCTAACCACACCGGAGAGTTAGCAACTTTCCGGTGTTAATGATTAAGCGGCAATAAAATCTTCAGTACTGCTTTTGGATAATAACTCAAGTTTTTCGCGCAGTTCCCCTTCAATCTTAATGGATTTATTCAGCGCTAAATCAATAAAGACAAAAGTCACCTTTGCATCTGATACCACTTCTCTCTTACCTTGCCTTTCGCGTGTTATTTGCTGATAGCACAACGCACTTTTAGTACCAATTTTTTCAATACGCGTCGTCACTGTTAGCTCATCGCCAAGTATGGCACCATGAAAATAGTTCACATTGATATTAACCGCCACCATGGCAAGCTGGCTTTTTAGTGCCCAGCCCAGAAAATTGTGCTCATCCATACAGGCCCATCTATCTGATTCATAAAACTCCAGATAACGTGCGTTGTTCACATGTTGGAAAACATCAATATGATAACCACGTACTTTAATTTGCGTTGCCATAACTACTCCGACCAGTTGCTATTCGTTACAAAAATATAACAAACAATCATGCTATTTGCTGAAATGTTCTATTTTCTTCGATGCTGATCGCGTTTTTTATGTACCAAGGCAAGTATTACAATAATAGGATCGTCTTAGATCACACTATAATATTGGTATTCACCACAAATAAGATTAAGTGCCCACAACAAGGTGGGCACACAGCTCACTATAGCGCTAGCTTGCCTCTGTTTTTCTCTAAAAATGCAGGCCCTATTCCACGTACTTCCAAAATATTTTCAAGAGTATTAAATGCGCCATATTTCTCCCTATACTCAACAATAGCTTTCGCTTTTTGTATGCCAATTCCATGAAGCTTTTTCGCTAACTCTTCGGCACTCGCTTGGTTGATGTTCACTTGATTTGTCTCTTTCAAATTCTCCGATGGTTTTTCCTCCTTAGGCTTTTTACTAACCACCGCTGCCACTGGCTTATCAGCTTCTGCTTTTTTTGCTAGCGCCGATTGTGAGCACATTAATATCGTCAGAATAACGGCAGCGCTGCCTAATGATTGCTTTATAAATTTCATCCATGTCATTGATGTTCTCCTGTTTAAATTGAGATGCCACAATGCCAAATTTATTATGCAAAAGCTTTTTTGTGATGATAGAAATGAGAAAGGCCACCCAAAGGTGGCCTCAACTTATTTTTGTTGCACTTAGAATTACGAGCGGCTTCGCAATTTAGTCTAAATTAATCACTTCAATTTTGGCGTTATTACGTAAGTTCTGAATCAAAGCTTCATTTACCGCCATTCCCATCATACCACGGTAGCTTGCGGTTAACTGCTCAAGCTCTTTATCTGAAGCTTTGCCTGGGATCACTTTATCAAGTTGAATAATGACTAAATTATCTTTTTCATCACGCACTGTTGTATAAGTTGCTTTGCCGTCAGCAGGTTTCACCATTGCCATTGCCGCGCCAATAACTGGCGTTTGAGGCATCAAGCGTGAAACCTTTTCAGGTGCAGAAAACTGAATATTCGCAGTATCACCTTTACCTTCTTTCAAGGCTGCGACTAATTTCTCGCCTTCAGCTTTTAATGCTGCATTCGCTTTCTGGCGTTTAACGAGTGTTTCAACTTGAGATTTAACAGCTTCTAATGGTTGAGTTTGCTCCGGTGCATATTGTGATACACGGACAACAAATGCACGGTCACCTTGGACGTCGATAACATCTGAGTTAATCCCCGTAGAACCATTTTGATCCACTAAACGTTCACTGAATATTTCGTTGATCACTTTAGGGTAATTAAGCGCTGCTGGCGGATTATTTTTATCAAACCAATCCGTTGCCACCACTTTTAAACCTGATACTTCTTCAACTGAAGCAAGTGACTCATTATCATTTGTGGCCGCTTCACTGACTTTCTGCTGTAAGTCATAAAACTGCTTACTATTTTTGTCCTGAATCAGTTTATTTTTAATCTCATCCTTCACCGAGTCAAGAGGCTTAATACTTTCAGGTTTGATATCATCCAAACGGAAAATCACAAAATTTGAATCTGACTTAATAGGTGTAGAGATTTGCCCTTTTTCCGTTAAGTTAGCATTAACGATTTCAGAGGGCGTCGAGGCTTCTTCCATCCAACCAATGATACCTTTATTACCCGCACTAAGCTTATCGGTTGATTTCTCAGTCGCTAACGCCACAAAATCAGCACCGGCTTTTAGCTCATCAATGATAGCGTTAGCTTCTTTCTCTGACGCCACTTGGATCATGCTGTAGTGCTTTTGCTCAGCTTGAGTGTAGTTTTTTAGGTTTTGCTCATAATACGTTTTTACCTCTTCATCAGTGACTGATTGTGGAGGTAAAGCTGCCGCGTCTATTTCTACATAGCTAACTTGCACTTTCTCAGGAGCAATAAAGCTATCCTGATTCGCATTATAGTAAGCTTTAATTTCATCTTCAGTCGCCGTCTGCTTTGCTTGTTCATCGGCTAACGAAAGGGTCGCTACACGAATTTCGCGCTCTTGTAAAACGAGCTCTGCATATGTTTTCACTTCTGAAGGTAGCGCAAAATCGGTTTTAATAAATGAATCAGAAAGCTGAGAGAGAATTAAATTAGCACGGACTTGTTCCGCTAAGTTATCAGCACTGTAGTTATTTGCTGCCAATATCTGACGATACTTATCGCCATCAAATTTTCCATTAGTTTGGAATACTGGCATTTCAAAAATTGCATCCTTTACCTGCTGATCACTGGCAGATAAGTTTAATTCATTAGCATACTCAGCCATTAACGTACTGTTAATCAAGTTATTTAAAACCTGATTACGCAAAAATTTCATGCTCTCTTCATTGCCAGCAATTTCAGAGAACTTATCACCCAAGGAATCTTGTAAAGACTGACGCTCTTGCGAGAAAGCCGTTTGGAATTGCTCCCTGCTAATTGACTGTCCATTAACTTTAGCAGCATCATTACTTGAACCGCCAATCATGTAACCAGCAACCCCTGTCAGCACGAATGACAGGATAATAATAGCCAGTAGCACTTTGATAAAAGGACTGTTCGCTTTCGTGCGTAGATTGTCCATCATAAAAAGGCTTAACTCCGCTTGTTAAATTCAATTTCCTAATAATACGCTAATCTTAACCCAGATTGAAAAAAAAGCGCACCATTTCCATGATGCGCCTCTATATTAGCTGATTAATATTATTCAGTCAGTGTGTGTTTTAGAAAAAATAAAACAAAACCAAAAGAAAACTGAATTAGCTATTAACCGCGTCTTTTAAACCTTTGCCCGGACGGAAAGCAGGTACTTTCGCCGCAGCGATCTTAATCTCTTTACCTGTTTGTGGGTTACGTCCTGTACGAGCGGCACGCTCACGAACAGTGAATGTACCAAAGCCAACTAAAGCAACATCGTCACCTTTGCTTAGTGAAGTCGTTACAGATGCAACAAACGCATCAACAACGCGACCAGCTGCAGCTTTAGAAATGTTCGCTTCAGAAGCGATTTGATCAATCAGTTGAGACTTATTCACTCTTATCATCCCCATATTAGTTTTGACTATGATCTTAATTAGGCTATTTAAGCTAATTAATGATGCAGCCGTTATATCAATCCTGAATGCCAATGGCAAGAGAACAGATTACATCCAAATAATTATCAGAATCATCGTTAAATTAGCGACGAAAAAAAAGACTGACAACCCCTAAATTAGCTGTCAGTCTCATTTTTATGTAAACTTCTTGATTCAGCTCACTCTTTTTGACTTATTTTTTACGATTTCCGCACCAAATGGTGGGTTCGCTAGTGCTAAAGAGAGTACCTCTTCAATTGTTTTAACCGGATGAATTTCCAAATCTGCAATAACGTTTTCTGGAATTTCTTCCAAGTCACGTTTATTCTCAAATGGAATTAATACTGTCTTGATGCCACCGCGGTGTGCCGCAAGTAATTTCTCTTTCAGACCACCAATCGGTAAAACAAGACCTCTTAAAGTAATTTCACCCGTCATTGCTACATCAGCTTTAACAGGATTCCCCGTTAAACAAGACACCAACGCGGTTGACATTGCAATCCCCGCACTTGGGCCATCTTTTGGCGTCGCACCTTCCGGAACGTGTACATGGATATCGCGTTTTTCATAGAAATCGCTATTGATACCCAGTTTTTCTGCTCGAGCACGTACTACGGTTAATGCCGCTTGGATGGATTCCTGCATAACTTCACCGAGTGAACCGGTATACGTGAGTTTACCTTTGCCCGGAACACAAGCTGTCTCGATGGTTAATAAATCACCACCTACTTCTGTCCATGCAAGACCTGTCACTTGACCAACTCGGTTTTCAGTATCTGCTTGCCCGTAATCGAATTTGCGCACACCTAAAAAGTCTTTTAGGTTGTCAGCGTTAATTTCGATATGTTTAAGCTTTTTATCCATCAATAAGGCTTTCACCGCTTTACGGCACAATTTCGAAATTTCACGTTCGAGGCCACGCACACCAGCTTCACGCGTGTAATAACGAATAATACCGATTAATGCACTGTCATCGATGGTTAGCTCACCTTTTTTCAAGGCATTACGCTGAACTTGTTTTGGCAATAAGTGTTGCTTAGCAATATTCAGCTTTTCATCTTCCGTATAACCGGAAAGACGGATCACTTCCATACGGTCAAGTAACGGCGCTGGGATGTTCATTGAGTTCGACGTAGCAACAAACATCACATCTGACAGATCGTAATCCACTTCCAAATAGTGATCGTTAAAGGCGACGTTTTGCTCAGGATCTAATACCTCTAACAATGCGGATGCTGGATCGCCACGCATATCAGAAGACATTTTATCGATCTCATCTAACAGGAATAGTGGGTTTTTTACCCCAACTTTTGCCATTTTCTGGATCAATTTACCCGGCATAGAACCGATATAGGTACGACGGTGACCACGGATCTCCGCTTCGTCACGCACACCACCTAACGCCATACGGGTATACTGGCGCCCTGTCGCTTTCGCAATAGATTGCCCAAGAGAAGTTTTACCAACCCCCGGAGGCCCTACCAGACATAAAATAGGCCCTTTAATTTTGCTAACACGGCTTTGTACTGCCAGATACTCTAAAATACGCTCTTTAACGCGCTCTAAGCCATAATGGTCTTTATCAAGGACTTCTTGCGCCTTAACAAGATCTTTTTTCACTTTGCTGCGCGCATGCCATGGCACCTGCACCATCCAGTCAATATAGCTACGTACGACGGTGGCTTCAGCCGACATCGGAGACATCATTTTTAGCTTCTGCAACTCAGCTTCCGCTTTTTCATGAGCCTCTTTTGGCATCTTCGCTTCTTCAATTTTACGTTTCAGCGCTTCGTATTCATCTGGCGCGTCATCCATTTCACCAAGCTCTTTTTGAATCGCTTTCATTTGCTCATTCAAATAGTATTCGCGTTGGCTTTTTTCCATCTGTTTTTTAACACGATTACGGATGCGTTTTTCAACTTGCAGCAGCTCAGTTTCTGACTCCATCATGGCCATCAGGAACTCAACACGCTCGGCGACATTCGCCATCTCCAATACGCGCTGTTTATCTGCCAATTTCAATGGCATATGAGAGGCTATTGTGTCCGCTAGTTTATCGAGTTGATCTTGTTCAATCGAGTGTAGCGAGGTCAGCACCTCAGGCGGAATTTTTTTGTTCAGTTTGATGTAGCTTTCGAACTGACTGACTATCGTGCGATAAAGAACCTCTTGTTCTTTTTCATCAAGAAGCTCTGCAACTTGCGTTTTAGCACCCGCTTCATTGTAAAAGTTATCAGTTCCCGCAACGTGTTTCACTGATTCAGGCTGTAACAGTTCAGCTTGTGCTAAGAAATATTCACCATTGTCAGTTAAACTGCTTATGCGTGCTCTTCTTAAACCTTCAACTAATACTTTAACTGTGCCATCGGGCAATTTCAGCATTTGAATAACTGAAGCAACGGTGCCAACAGAAAATAAATCGTTAACCCCAGGCTCATCAGTTGAGGCCTCTTTTTGGGCTACCAGCATTACTTGCTTGTCATGATCCATCGCTGCTTCCAGACTGTGAATGGATTTTTCACGTCCAACAAACAGTGGGATCACCATATGTGGGTACACCACTACATCACGCAGAGGCAATACTGGTATTTCTATGCGTTCGGAACGCTCAGGATTCATAAAGCTCTCTCTTCGTTTAGCTTACGCTAGTTTAAGGGTTTCCAACTATTGTTTAGAAAGTAATTATTTTAAAAACAAAGAAACCACACTCAGAATATAAACTATATGGGGATAAGATTTTAGCATTCAATGGGTACTTGAAGATAAAAAGTGAAATGAGGGGAGGATCCCTCATTTCACTGATAACTTTTTGGTGCTAAATCCTAGGCGCTAATTATCACCAGAGGCTTGGGCATCAGGCTTGCTGTAGATCAGTAATGGCTCTGATTGTTCATTAATCACATTCTCATCAACAACGACTTTTTCAACACCTTCCATAGAAGGCAGATCGTACATTGTATTTAGTAATGCGGCTTCAACAATTGAGCGTAAGCCACGAGCCCCGGTTTTACGAGCCATTGCCTTTTTAGCAATCGCTTTTAAGGCTTCTTCACGGAACTCTAACTCTGTCCCTTCAAGGCTAAATAGCGCTTGATATTGCTTGGTTAATGCGTTCTTCGGTTCCTGCAAAATCTGAATCAATGCTTCTTCACTCAATTCAGTTAATGTCGCAACAACAGGCAAACGACCAATAAACTCAGGGATCAGACCAAATTTGATTAAATCTTCTGGTTCTGTTTGCGTTAACAACTCACCTTCACTGATTTTGTCAGATTCGCCTTTGACTTCCGCAGCGAAACCAATACCTGAACGTGTGTTTAAACGCTGACCGATGACTTTATCAAGCCCTGCAAACGCACCACCACAGATAAATAAGATTTTAGAGGTATCAACCTGTAAAAACTCTTGTTGAGGATGCTTGCGACCACCTTGTGGAGGAACCGCCGCCACTGTTCCTTCAATGAGTTTCAGTAGCGCTTGCTGTACCCCTTCCCCTGAAACATCACGGGTAATGGATGGGTTATCTGATTTACGCGAAATTTTGTCAATTTCATCAATGTAAACAATACCGCGTTGAGCTTTTTCTACATCGTAGTCGCATTTTTGCAGTAATTTTTGGATGATATTTTCGACATCTTCCCCCACGTAACCCGCTTCGGTTAATGTGGTTGCATCAGCCATCGTAAATGGCACATCCAAGTAACGAGCCAACGTCTCAGCCAACAGTGTTTTACCGCTACCTGTTGGGCCGATCAGCAAAATATTACTTTTACCAAGCTCTACCCCTTCAGCAGTGGTATCTCCATTACGTAAACGCTTGTAATGGTTATAAACAGCAACAGAAAGTACTTTCTTCGCTTGTTCTTGACCTATGACGTAATCATCAAGATGCTCTCTAATTTCATGGGGAGTAGGCAGTGCACTACGCTCACGATGAGGAGCTAACTCTTTGATCTCTTCACGGATGATATCGAGGCATAAATCGACACATTCATCACAAATATAGACTGACGGACCGGCAATCAGCTTGCGGACTTCATGCTGACTTTTTCCGCAGAAAGAGCAGTACAACAGCTTACCTGACCCCTCTTTGCGTTTTTCTGTCATCAGTTGACCTCACTTATCGTCAAACTACCCTGTTTATTTGCTGGATAAACAACCTAAAACAGGATAATAAATTTCTTTAATATTAATTAAGTATGGATAAATCCTAGCTAATTAACGGCTAGTATAAATATGGTCGACCAAACCATACTCTTTGGCTTCATCTGCAGACAAGAAACGATCGCGTTCAGTATCACGATTAATCTCTTCAACTGATTTACCTGTGTGCAATGCCATTAATTCATTCATTCGAGTTTTCACTTTCAGAATTTCCTGAGCGTGAATTTGAATGTCTGTCGCTTGCCCTTGATAACCGCCCAATGGTTGGTGGATCATCACACGAGAGTTCGGCAAGCAGAAGCGTTTGCCTTTAGTCCCCGCAGCCAGCAAGAAAGAGCCCATAGAGCAAGCTTGCCCCATACAGATTGTGCTGACATCCGGCTTAATAAATTGCATTGTGTCATAGATAGACATACCTGCGGTGATCACACCACCAGGGGAGTTGATGTAAAGTTGGATATCTTTTTCTGGGTTTTCCGCTTCCAGAAATAGCATCTGTGCGACAATTAAGTTCGCCATATGATCTTCCACCTGACCTGTCAGGAAGATAATACGTTCTTTTAACAGACGTGAATAAATATCGTATGAACGTTCACCCCGAGAGGTCTGCTCAATGACCATTGGCACTAGAGCCATTTGGGATGCTAGATTTTCCTGACCGCCAAAATATGACATCGAAATCTCCTATTAAAAACTATCTGGTGCTTGCGCCTAAATTTGCTGTTTGTTCGACTTTTAAGCATTCTAAGCAGCAAACAAACAGTTTGTCTTTAAAAATTCTCTATCTTGCCTATTTCCACTATTATCTCATCTCGTTATTTCTTTTAAGTTAACTAAAAAGCCGTTAATAGAGATGAGCATGAACACAGCGAATGACGCCGTAGAAAACAAGACCCACTATAAAATAGTTTAACACAAGTCCGTAAGGATTCACGGATTTGTTCTTTCAGATAACCGAGAACCAAACAGCCTATCTTATGTGAATATACCGCAGCGCTTATAATAAAATTAGGGCGAAAATGTGATTTTCAAGACGATTGGTGCGCCTACCTTAAATAATTCGAATGGTAATAAAGCGACAAGTAAGCCATCTTAGGCAGCACAAATGGCTAATAAACCCCAAGCTCAGCCTCTATCTAGGCACCCTCACCCTAACTTGAAATGTAATAACTCTAATTGGCAAAAAACCCGCAGCGCAATGCCACGGGTTTATTATTTGCACAACTGAAAAAGCGAAATTAACCCGCTTGAACTTGGTTCATCAGTTCTGTGAAGTTAGTTTCTTTTTCAGTCACCTTTGCAACTTCAAGAACTTTCTCAACCGCTTGTTCTTCTAATGCTAAGTTACGAACACTATTCATCAGCTCATTATTTTTGCTGTAGTATTCGATAACTTCTGCTGGATCTTCATAAGCTGACGCCATTTCTTCGATCAATGCTTTAACACGATCTTCATCAGCTTTCAGCTCATTAGCGCTGATCACTTCACCTAACAGCAGACCGATAACAACGCGACGTTTTGCTTGTTCTTCGAACAGTTCACGTGGCAGTTCCATCGCTTGCTTCTCGTTACCACCAAAGCGTTGCGCAGCTTGACGACGCAGAACGTCAATTTCGCCATCAACCACAGCAGCAGGAACTTCGATTTCGTTTGCGTTAACTAGACCATCTAAAACTTGCGCTTTAATACGGTTACGAACTGCATTTTTCAGTTCACGTTCCATATTTTTACGAACTTCAGCACGCAGACCTTCTAAAGTACCATCAACGATACCGAAACGCTTGATGAACTCTTCAGTGAATTCTGGCAGTTCACGTTGCTCAACTTTCTTCAGAACGATAGCAAACTTCGCTGCTTTACCTTTCAGGTTTTCAGCGTGGTAATCTTCTGGGAAGTTAACTTCGATATCAAACTCTTCGCCTGCTTTGTGACCAACGATGCCATCTTCAAAGCCAGGGATCATACGACCTTCGCCCATAACCAGTGCGAAATCTTCTGCTTTGCCGCCTTCGAACTCTTCACCATCGATTGAGCCAGTGAAGTTAATAGTGATACGTGAATCCGCAGTTGCCGCTTCAGAAACTTCTTTCCACTGAGCTTGTTGCTTACGCAGCGTTTCCAGCATGTTTTCCAGATCTTCATCTTTTACAGAAACAACTGGTTTTTCAACTTCGATAGTTTCCAGACCTTTCAGCTCGATTTCTGGATAAACTTCGAATTCAACTGAGTAAACAAAATCTTTACCATCTTCCAGCATTTCAGGTTTGTAGCTAGGCGCACCTGCTGGATTGATTTTTTGTTCGATGATCGCGTTGATGAAGTTACGTTGCATCACATCGCCCAGAACGTCTTGCATAACAGACGCGCCGTAACGCTGTTTAACGATGTTCATTGGTACTTTCCCTTTACGGAAACCATCAACACGTACTTTCTTCGCGACATTAACCAGCTCGCTGTTTACTGCTTTTTCAATATCGGCAGCAGGAACGGTGATTGTTACACGACGCCCAAGGCCTTGAGTCGTTTCAACAGAAACTTGCATCTTCTTACCTCAAAAAAAATCTTAGTGATCGGTCTACTCCAGAGTTTGGTCATTAAATCATAACGACCTTCTCCCTTCCAGAACCGGGGGCGTTGCTTACACAACGGTCATCCCTGATATCAGAAGCGTCCCGAAACCTTACTGAAAATTAGACGCGACATTATACCGATGCAGATGCTCCGAGTCGAGAAAAGCTGATAAAAGAAGCGATCAATCCGCTTTATTTGTGACTTTTCCGACTAAAAAATGTCTTCTCCACGCAAATTGGAGAAAAAATGCTCATCGAAATTAATGTCGACATCGTAAAATGATGTGAATCATTTCATCACAATGACAGTAAAACAGAGAATGAGTCAATCAGCCGTTTGTTTTACCACCACCACGACATGCAGGTGAATTTAATGCCGTATCCGCCAATTCCCCCCATTCTGTCGGGGTATACGTATGGAGCGCTAATGCGTGGATACTTCCTGCTAATTCGTCCGCCAAAATAGCATAAATTTCGCGATGACGGCCAACCATACGTTTATTTTCAAATTTTTCACTGACTAAAACCACCTTAAAGTGGCTTTCTGAACCAGCAGGCACATTGTGTTGATAGCTTTCATTGATCACTTCAAGATGAGCAGGTTCAAAGGCTGTATGCAACTTTTGCTGAATACGTGACTGCATATTCTGCGGTGCATTTATCCCCATAAAAATAACTCCTTTCTTCAACCAACATTTACGTTTTTTTTGTTATCTTTTTTTGTCACGGTAGAGGACAATCACTCTACAATGATATGATAAATACCCGCTTTGGCGAATTTTTTCTAAAATGGTTGTCTAACCCTTTAGAAAATCCGTCACAATGGCACTATACCCTATAAAACATAACAGGGTTCGTTAGATTGCACCATAACGGAACAGACTCAATTAGGAAAGATTAACTGGAAAAAATTATGTTAAGAAAACTTTGTTTTCCACTTTTTGCACTATTTCTTCTAGCAGGTTGTGCAACAAGCAATAACACTTTATCGCTCGAACCCAAAATCACGCTACCTGCGCGCAACCCGACACTCAATGCAACCGCAATTAGTGTGAGTAGCGTTGATAACCGACCATCAAAATCACTTACGGAACTCAACCGTAATGGGAGTTTAGTGGTCTTGTCACCTTCGCGTGATCCTCGCTATTTAATGCAAGAAGCGGTTGAGAAACAAATGGCAGCACGTGGTTTTATGGTGTCGTCACCCGCGAGTGTTAACTTAGTCGTACAATTAAATCAATTAAACGCCCAAGTCACTGAAGGCAGTCTACGTCACAATATCACGGTAAACACCAGTGTGACCGTTAATGCGACAGCGCCTAACGGCTCGACGAAATCACGTACTTTTACGCGTAATTACAACAACCAAGAATTACTTGGTGCAAGTAACGATAAAATAGAAAAAGCGATCAATATCGCGTTAACAGATTTAATTAATGATATGGCAAATGACCAAGAATTGACGCAGTTTATTAGACAAAACGCTCGGTAATCGCCCTTCATTATTATACGGTAAGAGCCTATTTCTATAGGCTCTTAAAAGTGTGGTGCTATTACTACAATAAGCAACCAATAACGGAAGTCCTCTATTTTACAAATAACCAATCATAGGAAGATTATGTCCCGTGCCTTTTTACCTAACTCAGTCATTTTAATCCTATTAGGTTTTGTTTCCGGCCTTCCGTTAGCCCTTACCGCAGGTACATTACAAGCTTGGTTAACAGTTGAAAACATCGATATCAAAACAATCGGTTTCTTTTCACTTGTTGGTCAAGCTTATGTTTTAAAGTTTCTGTGGTCTCCCATGATGGACAGATATACGCCTCCTTTTTTTGGTCGGCGTCGAGGTTGGTTACTCACCACACAGATCCTACTTATTATTAGCATAGGGGCGATGGGTTTTATGAATCCATCCGAACACCTATGGTGGTTAGCAGCACTTGCCGTCATGGTTGCCTTTTGCTCCGCCTCACAAGATATTGTCTTCGATGCCTATAAAACCGATTTGCTCAGTGCAGAGGAAAGAGGTTTTGGTGCCGCCGTGTCGGTGATGGGGTATCGCATCAGTATGCTAGTTTCAGGTGGATTAGCATTATGGATGGCAGATACGTTTCTCACATGGAAACAGCTCTATCTACTCATGGCGGGGTTAATGCTAATCGGTGTTGTAGCGACGCTGCTTGCCAAAGAGCCTGAAGATAATGGCGCACCACCAACTTCACTAAAAAAAGCTATCTATGAACCATTAGCTGAATTTTTCAGCCGTAACAATGCTTGGTTGATCCTGCTGTTACTGGTGTTTTATAAAATGGGTGATGCTTTTGTTATGGCACTTAACACCAATTTTCTACTGCATGGGCTAGGGTTTAGCTTAAGTGAAGTCGGCACTGTCAATAAAACAGTAGGTATGCTGGCGACCATTATTGGGGCGTTATTTGGCGGTTATTTGATGAAAAAAATGAGCTTATTTAACTCGCTCTTTATTTTCGGAATATTACAAGGCGTATCTAATATCGGCTATTGGTTCCTTGCAGTCACGCCACCTAACATCATGACTATGGGAACAATTATTTTCCTTGAGAACCTTTTCTCAGGAATGGGTACCGCCGCCTTTGTTGCCTTATTGATGACCTTATGTAATAAGTCTCTTTCTGCCACACAATTTGCTTTGCTATCTGCACTTTCCGCAGTAGGACGCGTATATATCGGCCCTGTTGCCAGTATTCTTGTGAGTGCTTATGATTGGCCAATCTTTTATTTACTCTCGATTATCGTTGCTCTACCGGGGATCTTGCTGCTACTTGCCTGCCGCACATCGCTTATCTATACCCAAACAACTGGGCTATTCCAGCGCCGTGAACAATATGCAAAAGCCTACAAAATCGCGGTTTACTTATTCTTGCTAGCTATTAGCATCCTTGCTATTTGGCTAATAACGCTCTTAATCAGCTCATTCTCATCTGTCAAAATCTATCTGTTTACAACTCATCTATCACTTTGGCTTTCCTTGCCTGAATATCAAAATAGCATCTTCAATACCGGCGTTGGGATTGGGGCATTAAGTTTGATTATTGGTGGATGCCTTGATTTCTTTGCGGTCAAGAAAGTAGTTAAAAAAGCTATTAATTAATCAAAAAAATTAATAACTAGAGTAATTATCCCGAAATAAGATAAATCTGTTTCGGGTTTTTCTTGACCTTTTAAATTAGATCTGACTAGCAAATATTGATATCCCTCGCGTCATATCGTGATGCATATCACTTATTCAATGAAATATATTTTTTAATTACAAATGAAAAGCCTAATATCTCACACGTTAAGGGCTAATCAGCCTCACGGCTGAATAATAAATATCGTTAATACTCAAACGAAAATAATATATTATGAAAAAACAACTTCTCTGCGCCGCGGCACTCGTATCTTTAGCTGGAACAGCGAATGCAGACGACGGCTTTCTTGGCTATCAGAATGGTTTCGCGGATATCAATGTCAACTATCTAGACTGGTCTCACCGCACCGAAACTAAGTCAGAATATACTTCTCGTAAAAAAGACTTTGCCTACATTGAGTTAGAAGGCGGTGCTAACTTCAATTGGGGGGAATTATACGGCTTCTTTGATGTGGAAAATCCATTCCATAAACGCCGTACTGAACCAGGTCGTAACCAACGTTATACAATCAAAACCACGGGACGTTTCTATTTAGGTGACAGTGGCTTTAACGTATATGGACACGTCTATGGTACTTGGTCACTGCCAGGAGCTAAATATGGTGGTAATTTCCATGAAGTCAATACATTGTATGGTTTAGGATACAACACTGCATTTGGTGACCTGTGGTTCAAACCATTTATTGCAATGCACTATGTCGATCAATCGTTTTATTCAGGTAATAACGGCTATGTCGTCGGCTGGGTTGCTGGTTATGGATTCAAAATGTTTGAAGAGAATTTCATGATCACTAACTGGCACGAAATGGAGTTTGCACGCCATAAACGTTATGGCAGCGGTAACGGTGGTCGTGATGGTGTCAATGGTGCATTAGCATTTTGGTGGAATGCAACACCAAATTTAGCAGCAGGTGTTCAATATCGCTACGCTGATAACAAGTTAGGTGAAGATTTCTATCAAGATGCGATTATTTATACATTAAAATATACGTTCTAAATAGCTCACTTAAGTCAACATGAATACTTATAGAAAAATTTAAAAACTCTCTTTTCTTTTCAAGAAAGTAACAATTTTTCTTAGCTATTTTGGCCGGTAAGGTGGTGCTAGCCGCCTTATCGGCATTAAAAATCGTAATTTCACCTATCATTTTATTTAACAATCATAGCAGTTTCTTCATTTTTTGCTCACTTTTGTACATATTTTTCTTTGAAAAATGACAAAGATATTTTAGTATTACCTTCGTTTTAGCAAAATATACCTATAATCTGCATGACTTTTAACTTTTTAATCATAAGCTCTTTACATGTGATCATATTAACATAAAGAGCTAACAATCCTGCTTCTTTACCTTACAATTGTTTACACTCACATAACCTTACCGTAGAATGCCCCCACTGATGAAACGACAATTAGAATCTTTGTCATTTGGGGTCGTGGATGAGACTTATGAACTACAAAAAAAGCATTGGGGCAATCTCGCTAGTTGTAGCCGCCTTATTATTAGGTGGTTGCGACATGGTGTTGATGGACCCTAAAGGCGCCGTTGGCGTCAAACAAAAAGAGCTGATTCTTATTGCAATCGGCTTAATGCTCGTTGTTGTGATTCCTGTTATTTTCATGGCATTTATCTTTGCAATGAAATATCGTGAATCCAATAAATCAGCAACTTACCGTCCTAACTGGGCTCACTCAAATAAAATTGAGTTAGTCTGCTGGACCGTTCCTATCATCATTATCATCATTCTAGGTACTATTACTTGGAAGACGACTCATGAGCTTGACCCTTATAAGCCATTAGTCAGTGATCAGGAACCTGTCACTATTGAAGTTATTTCGGCTGACTGGAAATGGATCTTCATCTATCCAGAGCAAGGTATTGCAACAGTTAACGAAATCGCATTCCCTACTGGTGTGCCAATCAACTTCAAAATTACGTCTGATTCGGTGATGAACTCGTTCTTCATTCCATCGTTAGGTGGTCAAATCTACGCGATGGCAGGTATGCAAACTAAGCTTCACTTAATTGCTAATGAACCTGGTACTTATAAAGGCTTCTCTGCAAGCTACAGTGGTCATGGCTTCTCTGATATGAAGTTTAATGCTATCGCAACACCTGATCGCCAAGGTTTTGATGAGTGGGTACAAAAGGTGAAAGCGTCACCTAAGACTATGGATACCATGCAAGCGTTTGATGAAGTCGCCAAACCTAGCATGAACGTTCCTGTAACCTACTTCTCTAGCGTGAAACCAAATCTGTATGAAGACATCATTCTCAAGTTTGGTCATGAGCACCATAAAGGTCACGCTCCTGCAGACAAGAAAGATGAAACTGCAGGTCAATCTATGCATATGAGCCATAACGCTCATACAGGCGCTGAGGAATAAGGGCATGTTCGGAAAATTAACACTAGATGCTATTCCGCTCCATGAGCCAATTGTCGTCGTGACACTGATTTGTATCATTATCGGCGGTATTGCGCTTCTTGGTGCGATCACCTACTTCGGTAAATGGAAGTGGTTGTGGAAAGAGTGGTTGACATCCGTTGACCACAAAAAAATTGGTGTCATGTACATCATTGTCGCAATGGTCATGCTATTCCGTGGTTTCGCGGATGCTATCATGATGCGTGGTCAACAAGTACTCGCTTCTGCTGGTCAAGAAGGTTTCTTAAACCCTCACCACTATGACCAAATTTTTACCGCACACGGCGTTATCATGATTTTCTTCATGGCGACTCCATTTGTTGTCGGTCTGATGAACCTTGTTGTTCCTCTGCAAATTGGTGCGCGTGACGTTGCTTTCCCATTCCTGAACTCACTGAGCTTCTGGTTCTTCGTCGTCGGTGTTGTGCTGATTAACATCTCGTTAGGGGTGGGTGAATTCGCACAAACAGGTTGGTTAGCTTATCCGCCGCTTTCGGGCTTGGAGTACAACCCGGGTGTCGGGGTCGATTATTGGCTCTGGAGTCTCCAGATATCCGGTATTGGTACACTATTAACAGGGGTTAACTTTATCGCGACAATTATCCGCATGCGTGCACCGGGTATGTCGATGATGAAAATGCCAGTATTTAGCTGGGCAGCACTCTGTACGAACGTACTTATCGTAGCAGCGTTCCCAATCCTGACTGTTACACTGACGCTTCTGACATTAGACCGTTACCTAGGTACCCATTTCTTTACTAATGATATGGGCGGTAACATGATGATGTACATCAACCTGATTTGGGCATGGGGTCACCCAGAGGTGTATATCCTTGTACTACCTGTATTCGGTGTTTTCTCAGAAATTGCGGCAACGTTCTCCAAAAAACGTCTGTTTGGCTACACCTCGTTAGTGTGGGCAACTATCGTTATTACCGTTATGTCCTTCATCGTTTGGTTGCACCACTTCTTTACGATGGGCTCGGGAGCAAACGTCAACGCCTTCTTTGGTATCGCCACGATGATTATCGCAATCCCAACAGGGGTTAAGATCTTCAACTGGCTGTTCACCATGTATCAAGGTCGTATTGAGTTTAAATCACCGATGCTGTGGACTGTCGGCTTCATTATCACCTTCTCTGTCGGTGGTATGACAGGTGTTCTACTTGCAGTACCTGGTGCAAACTTCGTTCTGCACAACAGTTTATTCCTGATTGCTCACTTCCATAACGTTATCATTGGTGGTGTGGTATTCGGTTGTTTCGCGGGTATGACTTACTGGTTCCCGAAAGCTTACGGCTTTACGCTAAATGAAAAATGGGGTGTCCGTGCCTTCTGGTTCTGGATCACTGGTTTCTTCTTAGCATTTATGCCGCTATATATCCTTGGCTTTATGGGAATGACTCGTCGTTTAAGCCAAAATATTGATCCGGCTTATCACACGATGCTCGTTGTTGCTGCATGTGGTGCTGGACTGATTGCGCTGGGTATCCTGTGTCAAGTTATCCAAATCATCGTGAGTATCCGTGACCGTCATGCAAACCGTGACCTAACTGGTGACCCATGGGGTGGCCGTACACTGGAGTGGGCAACATCTTCTCCACCGCCATTCTATAACTTTGCCATCGAGCCAAACATCCAAACTCGCGATGCTTGGTGGGATATGAAAGAAAAAGGTACCGCTCATAAGCGTCCTGCTAAATATGAAGAAATTCATATGCCAAAAAATACAGGCGCTGGCGTGATCATCGCTGCATTCAGCTTGGTTTTAGGTTTCGCGATGATCTGGCACATCTGGTGGCTCGCAATCGTTGGTTTCGCTGGCATGATTGTTACTTGGATTGCAAAAAGCTTCGACGAAGATGTTGATTATTACGTACCTGTGGCCGAAATCGAGCAAATCGAGAATAAGCACTTTGAAGACTTACGTAAGGCAGGTGTGAACGATGTCAACTAATACAATGACTAATCAAAACTTGGCCCATGCAGAGCATGGGCACCATGATGCAGGCGGAACTAAGGTATTTGGTTTCTGGCTCTACATAATGAGTGACCTGATTCTGTTCGCCTGTTTATTCGCAACTTATGTTGTCTTGGCTGACGGCACTGCCGGCGGTCCTGAAGGTAAAGACATTTTCAGCCTGTCATTCGTTTTAGGTGAAACATTCCTACTGTTATTCAGTAGTATCACCTACGGCTTTGCAATGTTAGCCATGCATAAAGGTAAAATTGCATCCGTTAACTTATGGCTGTTTGTCACTTTCCTGTTAGGCCTTGGCTTCGTTATCATGGAAGTTTATGAGTTCCATGAGCTAATTGCAGAAGGCTATGGTCCTGACCGCAGTGGCTTCTTGTCTGGCTTCTTTACGCTGGTTGCAACTCACGGTATCCACGTGACTTGTGGTCTAGTTTGGATCATCATCATGATTATCCAAGTTTCACGCCGTGGCCTAACTGAGGTGAACCAAACGCGTCTGAACTGCCTGAGCCTATTCTGGCACTTCTTAGATGTTGTTTGGATCTGTGTATTTACCGTTGTTTATCTTCTGGGGGCAATTTAAATGAGTCACGCAAAAGATGCTCATACTGGAGCAAGCCACGGTAGCATGAAGACTTACGTGATTGGTTTTGTTCTGTCAGTCATATTGACAGTGATTCCTTTCTGGATGGTGATGGAAGGTACAGCATCACAAGCCACTATCCTTTGGACAGTTGTGGGTATGGCTGTTGTACAGATCCTCGTTCATCTAGTATGCTTCTTGCACATGAACACATCATCAGATGAGCGTTGGAACCTGATTGCATTCCTGTTCACTATGCTAATCATCGGTATCGTTGTCATTGGCTCTCTGTGGATTATGTACAACCTGAACATCAATATGATGCTCGACTAAAGAGTTGCCGATATGTTTAAGCAATACCTGCAAGTGACCAAGCCAGGAATTATTTTCGGAAATCTAATTTCTGTGATCGGCGGTTTTCTTCTCGCCTCAAAAGGCTCGATTGATTACCCGCTGTTTATTGCGACTTTGCTGGGTGTATCACTGGTCGTCGCTTCTGGTTGTGTTTTTAACAACTATATCGACCGTGATATCGACCGTATCATGGAAAGAACGAAGAATCGCCCTTTAGTTAAAGGGCTGATTGACCCGAAAATTAGCCTGATTTACGCCGCTGCATTAGGTATTGCTGGCATGCTGCTACTTCTTGTAGCAGCAAATGCTCTGGCAATGCTCCTTGCGGTAATTGGTTTCGTAGTTTATGTAGGTATTTATAGCCTATATATGAAACGTAAATCAGTCTATGGCACGCTAATTGGTAGTTTATCTGGCGCAGCTCCACCGGTTATCGGTTATTGCGCTGTCACAAATGAGTTCGATACTGGTGCATTGATCCTGTTATTGATTTTCAGCTTGTGGCAAATGCCTCATTCGTATGCCATCGCGATTTTCCGTTTTAAAGACTATAAAGCAGCTAATATTCCTGTTTTGCCTGTAATTAAAGGGATCTCTGTCGCTAAGACACATATCTTCTTATACATCTTGGCATTCATGGTTGCCACACTCATGTTAGCTATCAGCGGATACGCTGGTTATAAATATCTGGTTGTGGGTGCTGCGGTCAGTCTTTGGTGGCTTGGCATGGCAATTTCTGGGTTTAAAACCGAAAATGATGACCGTGTTTGGGCTCGTAAACTGTTTATCTTCTCCATTGTGGCGATCACTTCATTGAGTGTCATGATGTCAGTTGACCCAACAGTTTCAACCGATACTGTTATAGCTTTAGTTAGATAATTTCTGACACAATAACTCCCAACGGCAGGCCAGTCCTGCCGTTTTCATTTATAACATCATTATTGATTATTAATAATGATTAAATATTCATTTACCTACCTCTAGGTTCCCCAATAGAATAACCTTTTTCGTCTATACCCGAGGCTTTACCATGAATGATAACAAGATGACCCGCTCCGAATTACGTGCGACATGGGGGCTAGGCTCTGTTTTTTCCCTAAGAATGCTAGGGATGTTTATGGTATTACCCATATTAACCAGTTATGGTATTCACCTTAAAGATTCATCAGAGCTTTTGGTCGGGGTCGCGATTGGTATTTATGGCCTAAGCCAAGCCATCTTCCAAATCCCTTTCGGCTTGATGTCAGATAAAATTGGTCGTAAACCTTTAATCGTATTTGGGTTGATGATATTTATCATTGGTAGCGTACTCGCCGCACTTAGTGACTCCATATGGGGGATCATTATTGGTCGTGCCTTACAAGGTGCTGGAGCGATTTCTGCTGCCGTTATGGCATTACTTTCTGACCTTACCCGCGAACAGAATCGTACCAAGGCCATGGCTTTTTTAGGGATTAGCTTTGGCATCACTTTTGCTATCGCATTAGTCCTAGGACCAATCGTCACTCACTGGGTTGGATTAAGTGGGTTATTTTGGGGGATCACCCTACTAGCGGGCGGTGCTATTGTGGTCACCCTGTTTGTGGTGCCTAATAGCCATCAGCATATGACTAACCGCGAATCCGCTTTCGTAAAAGAGAATTTGCGTACAGTCATAACGAACCCCCAGTTGCTAAAACTCAACTTTGGCATTTTAAGCCTACATACTTTGCTTATGTCGAGCTTCGTTGCCTTCCCCTTAATCATGACTCATGCGGGATACTTGGCAAAAGATCACTGGAAGGCTTATCTGATTACCATGCTGATCGCCTTTGTATCAGTGCTTCCCTTTATTATCTATGCTGAAAAACACCGAAAAATGAAACAGGTGTTTTTACTATGTATTTTTATCTTGGCGTTAGCTGAGGTCACTTTATGGTTATCGGGAAACCATCTGTGGGTGATCTTTTTAGGATTACAGCTATTTTTTGTCGCCTTTAATATTATGGAAGCCATTCTCCCTTCATTGATCAGTAAAGAAGCTCCCGCTGGCTATAAAGGAACCGCAATGGGGGTTTATTCCACCAGCCAGTTTTTAGGTGTGGCGATAGGCGGCATACTCGGTGGGTGGCTCTATGATATGGATGGAGCGGCAGCCGTATTTATTGGCGGGCTAGCCTTAACAGCCATTTGGTTTATCGTGAGTCTGACCATGCGGCAGCCTCCTTATGTCAGCAGTATTCGTCTTGTTTTACCTCATCGATTTAAAAATATCGACAAGTTACAAGCTCAACTTTCCACGCTGCCGGGTGTATTAGAAGCCGTCATTATTCCCGATGAAATGGGCGTTTATGTGAAAGTGGATAGGAAACTGACAACGCGAGAACAACTAGAAGCAATAATTAAAGGTGAAGATTAATACAAATAGCCCGCGGCAATATCAGCAGCGGGCTGTTGTGCCTATTAGTCACGGAAGTTAGTAAACTGGAATGGCTGGCCTAAGTTGCCAGAACGGACAAGTGCCATCACTGATTGTAAATCATCACGTGATTTGCCTGTCACTCGCACTTGCTCACCTTGGATCTGAGCTTGAACTTTCAGTTTGCTATCTTTAATTAACTTAACAATTTTTTTAGCCGTTGCCGCATCAATCCCCTGCTTTAACGTCACTTCAACACTGTAAGTTTTGCCACTGTGCACAACATCATCGGGAATATTCAAGACAGCGCCATCAATGCCACGCTTTGCCATTTTTTCACGTAAAATGTCTAACAACTGATGAACTTGAAAGTCCGACTCACTCGTTACTTTGATAGATTCACTCTTCTCATTGAGTTCGAAGCTTGCCGCCACATTTTTAAAGTCCCAACGGGTGGTTAATTCGCGCTCGGAATTTTCAACCGCATTACGCACTTCATTCATTTCTACTTCAGATACAATATCAAATGATGGCATGGTTATGACCTCCTGATAATCAATGTGATGCATGATAGCTTCTTTCTATTAAGAGCAAAAGCACTATACTTGATATATGAATTTACAAGCATCTATACTCGTCGAGCTTCAAGCGCAGCACCATTGGCTATGTGTTTACCCATCAGATGACGATTTTAACACCTAGCTGCAATTTGAAAGGGTTAAAACTGACCATTAAATAACTATTGGCTTGAACCTGACTAATACCCAGAGGGGGAATATGAAAATAACGCTTATCGGTTGTGGTGCTATTGGTAAATTATGGCTCGCCGCGTTAAGTCAGCAAGGGCACGATATACAAGGCTGGCTACGCATAGCCCAATCTGACTTATTTGTTGATGTCAACGAACCCGATGGCCGTATTTTTCGTGAATGGATCCCTTGCAACAACCTCAATCATTTACAAAACAGTGAATTGGTTATTGTGTGTTTGAAGGCATGGCAAGTCTCCGATGCGCTACTGCCTTTACTGCATAATATACCAGACGCCTGCCCGATCCTGTTACTTCATAACGGTATGGGGACCCTTGATGAGTTAGGCACTTTACGCCATCCTTTTTTATCCGGCATCACCACCCACGCAGCTTGGCAAGAAAACAACCAAGTTTTTCATGTCGCTAATGGTATAACCCATATCGGAGCCGTTAACTCGCTGGCTGAAAATTACTACCCCATTGCCGATATTTTGCATGAGGCCCTTCCAGATGTCGCATGGCATAACCAGATCCTGACGACGTGTTGGAAGAAACTTGCCGTCAACTGTGTGATAAATCCTCTCACTATTCTTCATAATTGTAAAAATGGTGATTTACTCAATCATTCACAGCAAATTAATTTGCTAATTGATGAAATATGCCAAGTGATGGCTATTGAAGGACTGCATACTGATAAAGCCCAGCTTGTTGACTATATTTATGGCATTATTCACAGTACGGCGAGTAACTACTCCTCAATGTTACAAGACATTCGTAATAAGCGACGAACCGAAATCGACTACATTACAGGCTATCTCATTAAACAAGCAAGAGCACATGGCCTAAGCACACCAGAGAATGATCGTTTGTACCATTTTATTAAACAGCGAGAAGAAAAAAATGACGGCTTCCGTACTGATATGCATCGCCAATGGTAGTGAAGAAATCGAAACCGTAACCACTGCTGATTTATTAGTAAGAGCAGGGATCAAGGTTACATTAGCTAGTGTGACTGACGATGGCTCTATTGAAATAACCGCCTCTAGAGGCGTCAGAATTGTCGCTGATATCCCAATTATCAAGGTGGCTGATGAACCTTTTGATGCGATTGTTCTTCCCGGTGGAGTAAAAGGAGCCGAAACCTTCCGCGACAGCCCATTAGTCGTGGAAAAAGCGAGGAGAATGCACCTTGATGGTAAAATTGTAGCCGCGATTTGTGCCGCTCCTGCTTTGGTATTGGAATACCACCAGTTATTTCCAATCGGGAATATGACAGGTTATCCCACGATGAAAAATCAAATTGCGGCAAATAAATGGGTTGATAAGCGAGTCTATTTTGATGAGCGTGTCAACTTATTAACGAGCCAAGGGCCAGCAACAACCTTTGATTTCGCCTTGAAATTGATTGAGTTGCTGGTTGGCCGCGATATCGCCGGCAAGGTTGCATCTCAATTAATTTTACCTAATGGGATTAATGATTATTTAGAACAGTAATAGTAAAGGCCGATACGATGATACCGTTCGGCCTTTATCTTAGTTATGACATGACTCGGTTACGGGCGATAGACTTTTACATTATTAAACCCCTGCTCTTGCAAATAAAGAGCTTGTAAACGGCTCATCACCCCGCGCTCGCAATATAACAAGTAGGTTTTATCTTTTGGTAAATCGCCAAATTGAGTACCCAAGCGGTAAAACGGGATATGCTTAACCTCAATCCCTTCAATGGATAATGGCTTCTCTTCGTGTTCGTCCGTAGAGCGAATATCTAAAATCACTTCATGCTCAGGCGCAAGCTCACTCACCATTTCCACTTCCATGACTTGTTCACGGCTTTCTTGGGCTATCTGGCGAATATCAATATTTTGTGACTGCTCAACGACTTGATCTAAGATACTAAAGTCAAAATTGGCTTCTTCCGCTTCAATTTTCGCTTTCACTGCTTTAACAGTAGGGCTTTTCGAAATCACACCACAATATTCAGGCATGGTTTTCGCAAAATCTTCTGTGCCAATTTGACGGGCAATTTTGATGATATGCTCTTTGTCATGAGAGATAAGAGGACGCAACACCAAAGTGTCAGACGCATTATCAATCAAACGCAAATTGGTCAATGTTTGACTTGATACCTGCCCTAATGCTTCCCCTGTCACTATCGCTTGAACGCCATAGCGTTCAGCAACCTTTGAAGCGGCACGGACCATCATGCGTTTCAAGACAACGCCCATTTGTCCGTCATCTACTTTTTCTAAGATTTCTGCCACAACAGGCTCAAAATTAACCGCAATAAAACGGACTTTATGGGAACTACCAAAGCGGTTCCAGAGATAGTGGGCAATTTGTTTAACACCAATTTCATGAGCCGCTCCACCTAGATTAAAGAAGCAGTAATGAACACGGCAACCACGGCGCATCAACATATAACTTGATACCCCAGAGTCAAAGCCCCCAGAGATCAGTGATAATACATCTTCTTGCGTCCCAATAGGGAAACCACCAATACCTTCATAGCGTGCTTTTACGAGGATCAAGTTTTCGTCTTCTATCTCTAAATGCACCGTAACATCGGGGGCTGTCAGCTTCACTTTCGCAGAAGGAATATGTTGATTTAAGCCACCACCGATATAGCGCTCCGCCTCAATAGAAGTAAACTCATGCTTCCCTCTTCGCTTGACGCGCACACAGAAAGTTTTATTTTCTAGCGAAGGCGCATAAGAGTCATGCACCATCTCATAAATATGGTGCAAACTGGTGAACGGCTTTTCTTCAACTTCTAACACATGGTGAATACCGGGAATGCGCGTCAGCATGTCACAAATTTCGTCGTGTTTCGTTTCCCCTTTAACACGCACTTCAATGTTATCCCAATGACGGACAACCGCGATTTCTTCGCCCAACGGCTTCAGGACATTACGGATATTGCTGGTAAGGATCTTAATAAAACGTAGCCTAACGGTCTGGCTTTTAATCGTAATTTCTGGGAATAACTTAATGATAAACTTCATAATAGCAGCATGTTAATGTTATAGGGGCAAGTGAACGTATTTTCAAAGTGACACACGTACAGGTTACCAATTGTCAATAAAGAGGCGTATTATAGCACTATCTTGTGTGTTGAATCTAAAAACACCAATAATAAATTGTATCCAGCGCGAGACTAAGTTAGTCTGCTCAATTAATACAATCCTTTGATTGAATGATTAAATATTTGTGGTTAAAGAAAGATGGCTAAAGAAAAATCTCAGCAAGTACCTGTAGTTAGCTTCGAAAACTCACTCAAAGAACTTGAGGAAATTGTTTCTCGCCTTGAGTCTGGCTCACTACCACTTGAAGATGCGCTCAATGAGTTTGAACGAGGCATCCAAATCGCTAAACAAGGGCAAAAAGTCCTGCAACAGGCTGAGCAACGCGTGCAAATCCTGCTTAGCGATGATGAAAATAAAGCTCTTGATGATTTTTCACCAGATACCGAATAAATTATGTCCGAACAACACCCTAATAGCTTCACGATACAGCAACAACAAGCGTATGAGCGAGTTAACCAGTATTTACTAAATGCCTTAGATGCGCTTCCTTTCTCTGATTTACCCCTTGCCGCTGCCATGAAACATGGTGCACTACTTGGGGGGAAACGCCTACGCCCGTTTTTGACCTATACTGTAGGAAGCATGCTGGGTGTCGATTCTGTTAATCTTGATGCGCCAGCGGCAGCGGTTGAGTGTATTCACGCCTACTCATTAATTCATGATGATCTCCCTGCTATGGATGATGATGACCTACGGCGTGGGCAACCCACTTGCCATATCAAATTTGGTGAAGGGAATGCCATTTTGGCGGGTGATGCGCTACAAACATTAGCCTTCCAGCTACTGTCTTCCGCAGAAATGCCTGATGTTACTGACAAAGACCGAATTGCTATGTTGTCAGAACTCGCTTATGCCAGTGGTCTAGCGGGTATGTGTGGTGGTCAAGCACTCGACCTTGAGGCTGAAGGCAAGCGTGTTGATCTTGCAGCCCTTGAACGTATTCACCAACACAAAACGGGTGCATTAATACGAGCAGCTATTCGTATGGGTGCTTATGCCGCTGGAATAAAAGGACATAAGGCACTACCTGCATTAGATAAGTATGCAGAATCTATTGGCCTCGCATTCCAAGTACAAGATGATATTTTGGATGTGATTGGTGATAGTGAAGTGACAGGCAAACGCCAAGGCGCTGATGCTGAGCATGAGAAAAGCACGTATCCATCTTTGCTAGGACTTGAAGCGGCTCAAGAAAAAGCTCGCGAGCTGTATTATAATGCGTTGGAAGCGTTAAAAGCCATTGAAGCAGAAGGCTATAATACACAAACTTTAGTCGCCCTAGCGAATTTCATTATCGAGCGTAAAAGCTAATCTTACATACTCTCAAACGATTAAAGATGCGGCTAGGCGAGAAGCGAACAAGTTGCTAGGATCATACAAAAATCTATGGTCAGCACGCGTGAACATAGTCAATAACGCTGCCATCGAGATCATAACGAGTATACAATGCTGCTTTCTATTCATACTATTGATAATAAAAGTGGCATAATAGCTAAATTCAAACGCTGGAATTAACCAGCGTTATTACCTTATTAACAATTATAAATAGTCGTGGGCCCCCTAATGAGTATTGATATCGCTAAGTATCCAACACTAGCGCTGGCAGAAACACCGGAAGAGCTACGTCTGCTGCCGAAAGAAAGCCTGCCGAAGCTGTGTGATGAACTCAGGCAATTTTTACTTAGTAGTGTTGGTCGATCTAGCGGTCACTTTGCCTCTGGTTTAGGCGCCGTTGAACTCACCGTTGCATTACATTATGTCTATAAAACTCCTTTCGATAACCTTGTCTGGGATGTGGGCCATCAAGCCTACCCCCATAAGATTTTAACAGGTCGCCGAGATCGCATTGATACCATTCGTCAAAAAAATGGTTTGCATCCCTTTCCTTGGCGTGACGAAAGCGAATATGACGTATTGAGCGTTGGTCACTCATCAACCTCAATTAGTGCCGGTTTAGGTATGGCCATTGCCGCTGAAAAAGAAGATAAAAACCGCAAAACCGTCTGTGTCATTGGGGATGGTGCGATTACTGCGGGTATGGCATTTGAAGCCATGAACCATGCCGGTGATGTTGCTCCTGATATGTTAGTCATCCTCAACGATAACGAAATGTCGATTTCTGAAAATGTTGGGGCGCTGAATAACCATCTTGCTCACCTGCTCTCTGGCAAGCTCTACACCACTTTGCGTGAAGGTGGTAAAAAAGTGTTTTCTAATATGCCGCCGATTAAAGAGCTATTAAAGAAAACAGAAGAACATATCAAAGGCATGGTCGTTCCTGGCACCATGTTTGAAGAGTTAGGTTTTAACTACATCGGCCCTGTTGATGGTCACGATGTCGTTGCGCTTGTGCAAACCTTGAAAAATATGCGTGATCTAAAAGGGCCTCAGTTCTTACATATCATGACCAAAAAAGGTCGTGGCTATGAGCCTGCTGAAAAAGATCCGATCAGTTGGCATGCTGTTCCTAAATTTGATCCAAGCACATTTACCCTGCCTAAGAGTAAAGAGACCCGTCCTACATTTTCTAAGATTTTTGGGGATTGGCTATGCGAAGAAGCCCAAAACGATGATAAGCTCATGGCTATCACACCGGCTATGCGTGAAGGGTCAGGAATGGTGCGTTTTTCCAAAGAGTACCCTAACCAATACTTCGATGTCGCCATCGCCGAGCAACATGCCGTTACCTTTGCCGCTGGCTTAGCTATCGGTGGTTATAATCCGATCGTCGCGATTTACTCCACTTTCTTGCAGCGCGGTTACGATCAAGTGATCCATGATGTTGCGATTCAAAAAACCCCTATCTTATTTGCCATTGATCGTGCGGGGATTGTTGGGGCTGATGGCCAAACTCACCAAGGGGCATTTGATATCTCTTACCTACGGTGCATTCCAACACTCGTTATCATGACGCCAAGTGATGAAAATGAATGCCGCCAAATGCTACATACTGGTTACCATTATAAAGATGGCCCTAGCGCGGTACGCTACCCTCGCGGAACAGGCACTGGAGCAGAATTACAACCTCTTGCACCACTACCAATTGGTAAAGGGGTCATTCGTCGCCAAGGGGAAAAAATTGCCATCCTCTGCTTCGGTACATTACTCAAACATGCGCTCGTCGCTGCCGAAGCGCTTAATGCAACCGTTGTTGATATGCGCTTTGTTAAACCATTAGATGAAGCACTGATCCTCGATATGGTAAACAGCCATGACATGTTAGTCACGCTAGAAGAGAATGCTATCATGGGCGGTGCAGGCAGTGGTGTTAACGAATTCCTGATGCGCGAACATAAGATGATACCTGTATTAAATCTTGGTTTACCTGATTTCTTTATACCGCAAGGCAGCCAAGAAGAGCTTATTGCTGACTTAGGTCTCGATAGTCAAGGTATTATTCACGCAATCGAACAATATCAGCAGAAATCATAACCTATAGTAAAAAACAGGTATTGTGATAATAACAATACCTGTTTTTCTCAATATTCTTCCTTAATCGATCTTCCATTACAATCCCCTCTTCCTTATGTGAAATTTCATTTTTCTTATTTAAGATAAAATTATTTTGATCATCGATAAGATCAAACTAAGCTAAAATTCTTTTAAAAGGATCTTGCTTTTATCTCAAATAAAGTTCAGTATGAAGTTAATACCCAATTACCCTCATAATAATTTTTGTCATTATTGACATAAATGTCTCATATTTATATGAGATATACGCCTCATTTTTATTTTAGCTGCCTTTTGGCAGCTTTCTTTTGCAAAAAAGAAAATAAATCAAATAGATTCAATAGATTAAGTAATTCCCTCTAATTTTCTAATCGCTATTTTTAATATCCTCTATCTAGAACCTATTATATTTTTCTATAAAAAATCACGGTAATGACCTCTTTGTAACCTATATAAAATAACAACACGGATTATTACGATAACAAAAAGATCTTTTTTGATCGCTTAAAATAAAAAACCCGTCTCAATCACTGACACGGGTTCACTAAACAGCATGATTATTTTATCAACTTAACTATTAACATCCGTTAATGCAAAATGATCAAACCCTTTAAGGGCAACATCAACCGCCTGATTATCACAATAATAACTGATCCCTTCTGATTGCGGTTTTATTTGACCAATACACGTAAAATTAGCGCCTGTATGAGCCAATGCTACTTCTAAAGCACCACGATTAACTTCAGGGATCGTAAAGCAAAGCTCATAATCTTCACCACCACTTAACGACCAAATGCGTGCCTGCTCTACAGAGCAGTTTTGTTGCAACGCCTCGGAAAGTGGTAAAGCATCAAGATTAATACGAGCGCCACAGCCGCTAGCCTTGAGGATATGATTGAGATCGGAAATTAAACCATCAGAAATATCAATCGCGGAAGAAGCTAAGTGGCGTAACGCCTGCCCTTGTAAAATACGCGGCTGAGGACGCAGATGACGCCCAATTAGCCATGACTTTTGGCTCTCATCAGCAATATCTAATTTCCCCTGTAATATTGCTAAACCCGCAGCGCTGTCACCTAGTGTGCCCGTCACGTATATCCAGTCGCCATTACGGGCTCCTGAGCGTGACAATGCTTTCCCACTCGGTACTAAGCCATGTACGGTATAAGTTAGGCTCATTGGCCCACGCGTTGTATCACCGCCAATTAGCTGCATACCGTAATAGTTAATTTGCTCAAATAAGCTATCGCTAAATTGCTCTAACCAATCTGGATCAACATGAGGTAGTGTGATCGCTAGAGAAACCCATGCCGGATCTGCTCCCATAGCAGCAAGATCACTTAAATTAGACGCTAATGATTTGTAAGCAAGATCGGCTGGAGAAATTTCAGGAAGGAAGTGGATACCAGAAACTAATGTATCGGTGCTCACAGCAAGCTGCTGTTTTTCTGGGATGGTCATCAACGCACAGTCATCACCAATACCAATATTCACATCCCGTCTGTTTGTTGTTTGACGGTTAAAGTAACGCGCGATGAGGTCAAATTCGCCATATGACATGGTAGCTTTTCCATTTTCGCTATGCCCAGTTATCAACTTCATCACTGATAATTAGACATAAAAGACAAAGATAGGCCGGAACCCAGCCTACCTCATTACTACTGTAGTATTACAGGAGGGAACCCTGATCAATTTTTATTTTTTACGACGAACAGAAGGCGCAGCCTTATCGAGAACACCATTCACAAATTTATGGCTATCTTCAGCACCAAAAACTTTGGCTAGTTCAATGCCTTCGTTAATTGCAACTTTATAAGGCACATCTTCACGGTAGCTTAGTTCATACATAGCAACACGTAAAATCGCTTTCTCTACCTGCCCCAACTCTTCAAGCTGGCGAGATAGGAAAGGAGCCATTAGCTGGTCAAGCTTAGCAGCGTTATTGGCGACTCCCGACAACAGTTCACGAAAATAAATAACGTCAACGTCAGACATGTCCTGTTCAGCAATAAATTCATATTCCACATCGGAAACATTATTACCGGATAATTGCCATGAATAGATGGCCTGTACAGCACACTCACGAGCGCGGCGACGAGCAGCAGGTTTCACAAGATTCCCCTTAAATAAAAACTAAATCAGCCTTTTACAGCTTTAAGTACATTAATCATTTCTAATGCCGTCAGAGCAGCTTCAGCGCCTTTATTGCCAGCTTTAGTACCAGCACGTTCAATGGCTTGCTCAATATTTTCAGTCGTCAAAACACCGAAAGTGACTGGCACTTCACTGTTCATTGCGACATGAGAAAGACCTGAACTGCACTCGCCTGCAACATATTCAAAATGCGCAGTTCCACCACGGATCACCGTGCCTAATGCAATAACAGCATCGTATTTTTTCGTTTCGGCCAGTGCTTTAACGGTTAATGGTAGCTCGTAAGCGCCTGGCACCCAGACAACAGTGATGTTATCTTGAGACACTTGGCCGATACGCTCTAAAGCATCAACAGCACCGTCCAGCAGACTATCATTAATAAAGTTGTTAAAACGAGCGATTGCAATGGCGACACGCGCTTGTGGCGCGGCAACAACACCTTTAATTACGTTCATAGCCTTCCTTTAATATTAATTATAACCCGCGGGGCGCGGATTTTATCACATTCTTTCGTTAATCGCGTGGTTGAATTTTAGCAAAATGATAAAAAACTTTTATTACCACACAGGACGTAGCCTGACACGCAGGTCATCACCGACTTTCTGCACATCAGTAAATTCAAATTTTTGTGCATCTGACAAATGTGCAAGTGCTGGAATATTCACCAAACCTCGCGCTGTATCCCCTAATAATTTAGGAGCAATATAGACAATCAGCTCATCCACCAAACCAAGTTTTAGCAATGAGCCAGCGAGTATTGGTCCTGCTTCAACCCAAACGCTATTCACATTTCGTTTAGCCAACTGCATCATCAAGATCACAAGGTCAATACCATTATCATCAGATGGAATAGCAAGCTGTTCAACTTGCCCCTGCCAAACCGCATCAGGCTCGGGTTGAGAGCGAACTAACCAACATTCACCTGCCAATTGGGTGACCTTATGTTCCGCCGTGACACGATTATGGTTATCTAAAACAATACGAATTGGTTGACGCAATGTGCTTTGCGGATAAACAGCATGTATCTCGGCAGGTAATTCATTCCAACGTACGGTCAGTGAAGGGTTATCTGCCAGCACAGTACTACTGGTACTCAAAATTGCACTCGCTTGCGCACGCAATACCTGTACGTCCTGCCTTGCTGCTGCTGACGTGATCCATTTACTTTCGCCAGATTCTAAGGCCGTTTTGCCGTCAAGGGAGGCTGCAAGTTTCAGTTGAACATAAGGGAATGCTGTACGCATACGCTTTAAAAATCCACGGTTTAATGATTCCGCTTCTTCCATCAATACGCCACTTGCAGTTTCAATCCCCGCTTGAGAAAGCATATATAATCCCCGACCTGCAACTTGAGGATTGGGGTCTTGCATTGCTGCCACAACACGACGAACACCCGCATTAATCAAAGCCTCAGCGCAAGGTGGGGTACGACCGTGATGACTGCATGGCTCTAATGTTACGTAGGCGGTAGCGCCTTTCGCTTTCTCTCCTGCCATGCGTAAGGCATGAACTTCAGCATGCGGTTCACCCGCTTTTTGGTGATACCCTTCACCAACAATTTCACCATCACGTACGATAACGCAACCCACATTAGGATTTGGTGAAGTGGTAAAACGGCCTTTTTGGGCAAGCTCAAGTGCCCGCGCCATATAGATGCGGTCTTGTTCAATCATGTTCTTAATCCTGTAATTTAGCGATCTCTTCGCCAAACTCCCGTACATCTTCAAAGCTACGGTAGACTGAAGCAAAGCGGATATAAGCCACTTTATCCAGTTTCTTCAGTTCATCCATCACTAAATTACCAATCATTTTAGAAGGGATTTCACGTTCCCCTGTTGCACGTAGTTGTGATTTGATAGAAATAATGGCCTGTTCAACGGCATCAGCACTTACGGGCCGTTTTTCCAAGGCCTTTTGCATACCACGACTTAGCTTTTCTTCATCGAAGGGTTCGCGTACTTCATCACTTTTAATTACCCGTGGCATAACAAGTTCCGCCACTTCAAAGGTGGTGAAGCGTTCATGGCAAAGCAGACATTGACGACGCCTGCGCACTTGAGAGCCTTCTCCAACCAGACGCGAGTCAATTACTTTCGTATCTACAGCAGAGCAAAATGGGCAGTGCATAGTGTTTCCTGATTCTTATTTCGGGTAAACAGTGTAACCCAGAGCTTAATAAAAAACACCCCGCAAGACTGTACATTTGCAGTCTAACGGGGTGTTTTCATGTTTAAGCCATCTTTTTAGAACACACCAGACGGCTTTCATTCAGTCACCTAAGCCACCGACTTTCACCCAATGGGGATTACGGTAGTAAAGACTCTTGGTCAGCACCTTCTTTCTCAACTTTCGGTGGAAGTAAGTGCTCACGTTTCATACCCATTTTCAGTGCTAGTGCAGAAGCCACATAGATAGATGAAATCGTACCGATGGTTACACCGATTAACATGACCAATGAGAAGCCTTCTAACATCGCGCCACCGAAGATATACAGCATCAGCACCACTAACAGTGTTGTTGCAGATGTCATAATGGTACGGCTTAAGGTCTGTGTTAAAGAGACGTTCATGATTTCATACGGTGTACCGCGACGAATTTTACGGAAGTTTTCACGGATACGGTCAGATACAACGATACTGTCGTTCAGTGAATAACCAATAACGGACATCAATGACGCCACGATGGTCATATCTATCTCAATATGGAACAAAGATAGAATACCTAACGTAATCACAACGTCATGGGCAAGTGCTAATACTGCACCTGTCGCTAGACGCCATTCAAAGCGGAAACCAACATAAATCAAGATACAGATAAGCGCCGTTAACAGTGCAAGTGCCCCTGTTTGAGCAAGTTCTGCCCCAACACTAGGCCCCACAAATTCAATACGCTTCACTGTCGCTTGCTCATCAACATTTTTATTGATGATAGTGATGATCTCTTTACCGACTTCTTGACCTGCAACCCCTTCAATAGGTGGTAAACGGATCATGATGTCACGGCTGCTACCAAAATTTTGGATTAAAGGATCTTTGTGAGCCGTATTAGAAAGACTGTCACGAATTTTATCCAAATCAGCTGGCTGACTCAGGTTGACTTCGATGACTGTACCACCAGTGAAGTCAAGGCCCCAGTTAAAGCCTTTCATCCCAATAATCGCGATAGATGCGATCAGTAATACAATAGAAATCCCAAAGGCAACGTTGTCCCAGCGCATAAAGTCATAGACTTTACGACCATAGTTCAATTGTTCAACAGTATAATCCTGTGCCACAACGTGCTCCTTAAATTGACAGCTTGTTGATACGTTTACCGCCATATAGCAGGTTCACGATAGCACGTGTACCAATAATAGCTGTAAACATAGAGGTGGCGACACCGATAGCTGTCGTAATTGCAAAGCCTTTGATTGACCCTGTACCCACTGCATACAGAATAATTGCAGTGATAAGTGTAGTCAGGTTTGCGTCGATAATACTTGAGAAAGCGCCTTTATAGCCTTCATGAATAGATTGCTGGACTGAACGCCCATTGCGCAACTCTTCTTTAATACGTTCGTTAATCAAAACGTTAGCATCGACGGCGACAGCAAGGGTCAGTACGATACCGGCAATACCTGGCATGGTCAGTGTGGCGCCTGGTAACAAGGACATCACCCCAACAATCATGATCAAGTTTGCAAACAACGCCGTACTCGCAATCAAACCAAACTTACGATAGTAAATAATCATAAATAAGATTGAGGCGAACAAACCAGCTAAACAAGCTTTTAGACCTTGTTCAATGTTTTGTAAACCAAGAGTCGGCCCAATAGTACGCTCTTCAACGATTTGGATTGGCGCAATTAACGCACCAGCACGTAGCAATAGCGACAATTGACGAGCTTCGTTTGGATCAGTGATCCCCGTGATACGGAATTGGCTTCCGAAACGCGCAGAAATATTCGCCGCGTTAATCACTTTCTCATCTTTCATCAAAATTACACGGCCTTCGGCATCTTTTTTCCCGCTGTCTTTATATTCAACAAACAGCGTTGCCATTTGTTTACCCTGATTGTCACGGGTAAAATCAGACATGACAGAGCCACCCGCGCTATCAAGGCCAATACTTACTTGTGGCGCACCATTTTCATCACTACCTGAAGTTGAGTCAGTGATGTGGTCACCAGTCAGGACGACTCGCTTATACAGAACGTAAGGGAAGCCATTACGATCATACTTAACCTCAGAATCGCCCGGCACACGGCCATTTTCTGCCGCTGCTGGGTCAACACTTTGGTTAACTAAACGGAACTCTAAGGTTGCCGTTGCCCCTAAAATTTCTTTGGCACGCGCGGTATCTTGGATACCAGGTAACTCAACAACAATACGCTCCGCACCTTGGCGCTGAACAAGAGGTTCTGCAACACCCAATTGGTTTACACGGTTACGAATAATGGTAATGTTTTGAGATACGGCATAGTTACGAGCCTCACGTAGACGCTCATCCGTCATAACCGCAGTCATGGTATTATTGTTACCATTAGAAAATACAAGATCTTGGAACTTACGAAGGAGTATTTTCTCTGCTTGGCTACGATCATCAGCATTACGGAAACGGATCTCAACGCTGTAATTGTCGCCTTTACGGATAGAAGAGTACGGAACTTTTGCTTGGCGCAAGTCGTTACGTATACCGTCCATGTTTTGTTCCTGCAATTTACTTAATGCAGTGTCCATATCGACTTCCATGAGGAAGTGAACCCCACCACGCAGGTCTAGACCGAGTTTCATCGGCTCACCACCAACAGCTTCTAGCCATTTAGGTGTTGCAGGTGCAAGGTTTAATGCAACAACATATTGGTCACCCAGAGCGCTAACCAGTGCTTCACGAGCGCGCAATTGAATATCCGGGTTGTTGAATCGGGCAAGTACAGCCCCATTTTCCAAGGCAATAGATTTGCTCTGGATATTGTCTTTTTCTAACGTTTTTTGGACTTGGATCAGCGTTTGCTCATTGGCGGCGGTTCCCCGCACGCCAGTGATTTGAACAGCCGGATCCTCACCATATAGGTTTGGAAGCGCATAAAGCAGACCGATGAGGATCGCAGCGATCAGCATCAGATACTTCCACAAAGGATAACGGTTTAGCACGGCAGTTCCCTTCGGGAAAAATCAGAAATTAAATACCTTTCATTGTGCCTTTAGGTAAAACAGCAGCAACGAAATCACGTTTGATAGTTACTTCGGTGTTCTCACTCAGTTCAAGAACAACATAACCATTATCAGAAACTTTGGTTACACGACCAATCAAACCACCTGTTGTTAAAACTTCATCGCCCTTAGTGATTGACTCCATCAGTTTACGATGCTCTTTAGCACGTTTTTGCTGTGGACGTAAAATCATAAAATAGAAGATCAAAGCAAACACGGCGAGCATAATAATCATCGTATACGGGTTGCCCTGTGCTGGCGCGCCTGCAGATGCCGCTGCTTCAGAAATAAAAAAACTCATTCAACTTTCCTCATTGTTATTGAACGCTATTTAAAACATAAGTACAGCAAAGCTTAATATGCTACACAGATTAAGCTCATTTCGCACTTAAATTCATTCCATATTTAATGAAGGTTGGCTTTTGCCAATCTTCTGATAGAAATCTTTCGCAAACTCTTCAAAGTTACCATCTTCAATCGCTTGACGAATACCAGCCATTAGACGCTGATAATAACGCAAATTATGAATGGTATTTAGCCTTGCGCCAAGAATTTCATTACAACGATCGAGATGGTGTAAATACGCACGACTATAATGACGGCAAGTATAGCAATCACACTCAGGATCGAGTGTTGAAGTATCCGATTTATACTTCGCATTGCGAATTTTTACCACGCCATTCGTGACAAATAAATGACCATTGCGCGCATTTCGTGTTGGCATCACACAATCAAACATATCGATGCCACGGCGAACACCTTCAACTAAATCTTCCGGTTTACCAACCCCCATTAAATAGCGAGGTTTATCCGCCGGAATTTGTGGGCATACATGTTCTAAGATACGATGCATATCTTCTTTTGGCTCGCCTACCGCGAGACCGCCTACAGCGTACCCATCAAAGCCGATCTCTACCAGCCCCTTAACTGAAATATCACGTAAATCTTCGTAAACACTACCTTGAATGATGCCAAATAGTGCGTTTTTGTTGTTTAATTCATCAAAGCGTTGACGGCTACGTGCAGCCCAACGTAAGGACATCTCCATGGATGTCTTCGCGTAATCCCAATCGGCAGGATATGGCGTACACTCATCAAAAATCATCACGATATCTGAGCCGAGATCGTATTGAATTTCCATTGACTTTTCAGGGCTTAAGAAGATTTTTTCACCGTTAATAGGGTTACGGAAATGCACACCTTCTTCTTTAATTTTACGCATAGCACCAAGGCTAAAGACTTGGAAACCGCCTGAGTCAGTCAAGATAGGACCTTGCCATTGCATAAAATCGTGTAAGTCACCATGCAATTTCATAATCTCTTGCCCTGGGCGCAACCATAAATGGAAGGTATTACCAAGCAGAATTTGTGCACCTGTTTCTTTGACCTCTTCTGGGGTCATCCCTTTGACAGTTCCATAAGTACCAACAGGCATAAAAGCGGGGGTTTCCACCACGCCACGCTCAAAAATCAAGCGCCCACGACGCGCATTGCCATCCGTGGTTTGTAATTCATATTTCACGTTTATTTCTCCTAGCAGCAGAAAAACAGTCTGTTGCTGATATTAACTTTCACAGGCGAGCAGCTTATCCACCGCCTATCTAACTCACGCTACTGCCCAATCTGCTCAAAACGAGCATCAGGATTACGCGTGATATACATAGCATCACCATAACTAAAGAAACGATATTTTTGTGCTACTGCTTCTTTATAGGCCTGCATAGTATTTTGATATCCAGCAAATGCAGAAACTAACATAATCAGTGTCGATTCTGGCAAATGGAAGTTGGTGATCAAAGCATCAACCACTTGATACTCAAACCCTGGATAAATAAAGATTTGGGTATCATCAAAAAATGGGGCTATGAGCGCATCTTGGCTCGCTTTTGCCGCACTTTCTAATGAGCGTACAGAAGTGGTTCCGACAGCGACCACACGGTTACCTCTCGCTTTACATGCCAATACGGCATCCACAACCTCTTGTGGCACCTCTGCATATTCAGAATGCATGACATGATCTTCGATAGTGTCAACACGCACGGGTTGAAAGGTTCCCGCGCCGACGTGTAAGGTGACGAACGCCATTTCAACGCCTTTTTCACGTAGTGCATCCAATAAAGGCTCATCAAAATGCAAGCCAGCGGTAGGAGCTGCAACCGCGCCAGGACGTTGGCTATAAACGGTTTGGTACAGTTCTTTATCCGATTCTTCATCAGGGCGGTCGATATAAGGTGGTAATGGCATATGCCCGATTTCATTGAGGATACTCAATACATCGCGCTGATCATCAAACTGCACTTCAAATAAAGCCCCATGGCGCGCAACCATAGTCGCATTAACGCTTTCATCTTCACCTAAAATCAGCTCTGCCCCCTCTTTCGGGGCTTTAGATGCCCGAATATGAGCAAGTACGCGATGCTCATCCAGCATTCGTTCGACCAGCATTTCGATTTTGCCACCGCTCGCCTTACGACCAAATAGCCTTGCTGGAATGACACGCGTGTTGTTAAACACCAGCAGATCACCGGGTGACAGTTTCTCAAGGATATCCGTAAAAATACCATGCGTGAGCTGCCCCGTTGGGCCATCAAGGCTTAGCAGTCTACATGCGCTTCGCTGCGCTTGAGGATAATGGGCAATTAATTCTTCAGGTAACTCAAAAGTAAAATCGGAAACACGCATTGTCTTAACTTCAATCTAAAAAAACAGGCGACTAGTCTAGTGCTGAGCACTCAAAGGCGCAAGAAATAAGCGTATTTTTGCCGAAAAAACCTTCAATATTTAACAAATATTTCTCAAGTCACGAAAATTTTCTTCCTTATGTCATCGCTGCATCGCTGTTTGCTATTCGATTTCGTGCTAAACGGATATCTCTAGGCAATTTCAGATCCGTGTTAAAACAACAGACCATAGACATCTAAAGATGCGTGCACAGTAAACGGGCTATAATTTACCAAGCATCGAGTATATGATATCAACATGAACTTTCTTGCTCACTTGCATCTTGCCTATAAAGCGAATAGCTCCCTATTGGGCAATATCATGGCCGACTTCGTTCGTGGCAACCCAGAAGGCCATTATGCGCCCGATGTTGTCGCGGGGATCACTATGCATCGAGCCGTTGATAAGGCGACAGACTCTCACCCTTTAGTCAAAGAAGCGCGCGCACTGTTCAGGCCGGATTACCGTCGGGTCGCGCCGATCACACTTGACCTTGTATGGGATCATTTCCTCTCATTGCATTGGTCTAAAATCGAACAAACTATCGGATTGGCCGATTTCATCTATTATGCACGTCGCCAAATTGAACCTAATCTGCGTCATACGCCTGAAAAGTTTCAGGAGTTAAATGAGTTTCTCTGGCCCCAAAATTGGTTAATTCGCTATGCAGATAAAACATATATAGGGCAATCGTTGAATGGAATGGCACGTCGGCGGCCTAAACTACATGCGCTTAGCGGCTCTTTTGATGACTTTTTATTGCAATATAAGCCACTTGAACAGATTTTTTTCCAGTTTTATCCGCAAATGATACAACAGGCTGAACAAGGAATATTTGTCGGTCACCTCACAACACTGAAGCCTTGATCAATTATCACTTGTACTTTACCGTAATAAAACTATTGTATTGATATCAATTTGTTAAATAAGTATAATTGATAGATAAAAACTATCACAGAAATTGGTATTTATACCTTTATTCTTTGTAGGGAATTTCATATTCTCTCTTGATATATTGCCTAAATAATTTGAACGGTTTGTTGGCAACCAGCGAAAGGCTTCCTAGCAGCAAAATAGCGCTATCACTAGGCACCTAACGCGGTCCAATAAGTGGTTTAAACTATTATGGATATAAAACCTTTAATTCAAACTCATAGGAGTAAATTATGGTTCTGGTAACACGTCAAGCCCCTGACTTTACTGCTGCAGCTGTTCTAGGTAACGGTGAAATTGTTGACAACTTTAACCTGAAAAATCACCTAAACGGCCGTCCAGCGGTGATCTTCTTCTGGCCAATGGACTTCACTTTTGTTTGTCCTTCAGAACTTATCGCGTTCGACCACCGTTATGAAGAATTCAAAAAACGTGGTGTGGAAGTAATCGGTGTTTCTTTTGACTCTGAATTCGTTCACAACGCATGGCGTAAAACTCCTGTTGATAACGGCGGTATTGGTGAAGTGAAATACCCAATGGTTGCTGACGTCAAACGTGAAATCATGAAAGCATACGGCATTGAGCACCCAGAAGCTGGCGTTGCTCTGCGTGGCTCTTTCTTGGTCGACAAAAATGGCGTTGTGCGTCACCAAGTCGTTAACGACCTACCACTCGGTCGTAACATCGATGAAATGCTGCGTATGGTTGATGCGCTGCAATTCCACGAAGAGCACGGTGATGTTTGCCCAGCGCAATGGGAAAAAGGTAAAGAAGGCATGAACGCATCACCTAAAGGTGTTGCTGACTACCTGACTAAAAACGCAACTGGCCTATAATTCATAGCGTTTACTGTTTTTATGGATCGGCATAAACTTCGGTTTATGCCGATTTTTTATTTTTGACAATCCCATTTGCCCGCTTTTACTTTATTCTCTGCTTTTTATTCGTCTTTTTTCAAATAATTATTGCTAGAAAGTTCTTAATTGATGCTAAAGAACAATATATCTGAGGATATATAGCGCACCATACTTTTACAGGACTGCTATTTATAATATGGTTACATTTATCCATAAATAGTTACATTTTTAACTCAATATAGCGTCAATCGTAAAGTAGGAAAAAACAATGAAATTTAAACTGTTAGCATCGGTTGTTATAGCTGGTACTTTGCTTGCAGGCTGTGATAACAACCAAACAGCCTCTGAAAGTAATTTCAAAAAATCCATTCAAGATTATCTCGATACTAAATCGGCTATTTGTATCAATACTGGCCCATTCCCTGCTGAGCTTTTAGCACAAGCAAATACTCGAAAAATAGAACAATTAGATAGTTTGGTTGATGCTGGATTATTAAACAAATCAGAAAAAAAAGTCGTTATCAAAGATATGTGGGGAACAGAACAAACAGGTGAAGGTGTTGAATTTACCTTAACGAGTGAAGGTCAAAAATTCTTTGATGAAGCAAAAGCCGAATTTTCTGGGCGTGGCAGCTTCTGTACAGGTAAGTTAGTGGTCACTGAAGTCACGAATTTCACAGAGCCAGCTGAGCGCGGTGGTCAAAAAATCTCTATCGCTAACTTTAAACAAAAAATTGAAGATGTGGCACCTTGGGCCAAAAATGAAAAAGTCATTGCCGCCTACCCACAAATCAAATCAATCCAAGAGCGTGCTGAAAAATCACAACAAAGCCCATTGGTACTGACCAATAACGGCTGGATCCATATTGCATTGTTCAACCAAAAATAAATTTGTCTCCCTAAGCAGAGCCACGATCAGGCTCTGCTTAACCCATTGTTTTATATGTTTAAGTTAATTTTTTCACTACATTGTTAACATTTCTCGATTGTATCTTTCAGTCTCTCCAGCTATTTTATGCTATACATAAAGAACACAATTAATTAACAAATGAATCACATTAGTTAATTGTGTTACTCAATTTCATAAAAAGCCCATTCCATTTTATTCATCGGGAGATACGAATGATAAAAACATCATGGCGCCCCTCTGTCCTATTACTTTCACTGCTTATCTCACCTCAACTCTTTGCCGCCTCAGAACCTGCTGTCGAGGCCAAAAAAGGAATGGTTGTGTCTTCTCAACACCTAGCCTCTCAAATTGGTGCCGACATCCTTAATGCAGGCGGTAATGCAGTTGATGCGGCTGTTGCTGTGGGATATGCCCAAGCCGTGGTTAATCCATGCTGTGGGAATATTGGTGGCGGCGGATTTATGACCATTCACCTTGCTAATGGCAAAGATCTTTTTATCAACTTTAGAGAAACCGCCCCAGAAGCCGCTAGCGCTAATATGTACTTAGATAAGAATGGTAATTTAATAAAAGATGCCAGCCTCTATGGTTACCTCGCATCGGGGGTTCCGGGAACGGTAAAAGGGCTTGATTATGCGCTCGAAAAATATGGCACAATGAGCCGCCAGCAAGTCATGGAGCCGGCAATTAAATTAGCCAGAGAAGGTTTTGTTTTAACGCGGGCAGATACCGATGTCCTAGATACCACTGTCGATCGCTTTAAGCAAGACCCAGAAGTCGCACGCATTTTTTTAAAACCTAATGGTAGTGCCTTTCAACCCGGCGATCTGTTAGTACAAACCGACTTAGCCAATACCCTTGAAAAAATTGCGAAAGAAGGCCCTAAAGCTTTCTATGAAGGCGAAATACCGAAGATCGTAGAAGAAGCGTCTAAAAAGAATGGGGGGATCTTAACCGCAAAAGATTTTGCTAATTATACGATCACCGACACCACACCAATTAGCTGTACCTATCGAGGCTATAAATTTATTTCAGCACCACCGCCTAGCTCGGGTGGGGTAACCATCTGCCAAACACTCAATATCTTAGAAGGCTATAACCTTAAAGAGATGGGGTTCAATTCGGCAGAATATATTCATACTCTCACAGAGGCAATGCGCCATGCCTACATGGATAGAAACACTTTCCTAGGCGATCCGGCATTTGTCGATAACCCAACCGACAAGTTATTGAGTAAAGCCTACGCAGAAGAGCTACGTAAAGAGATCAAACCTAACCAAGCAACGCCATCAACACAAGTCCAACCCGGTGTAGGGCCACATGAAAAACCAGAAACCACTCATTACTCTGTTGTCGATGACAAAGGTAATGCGGTTTCAACGACTTATACCATCAATGGACGTTTCGGCTCCGTGGTGATCCCGCCTGGTACAGGGTTCTTTTTAAATGATGAGATGGATGATTTCACCACCAAAGTCGGTGAGAAAAATATGTATGGTTTAGTTCAAGGTGAAAGAAACGCGATTGCTCCTGGTAAGCGCCCACTATCATCGATGAGCCCAACCATAGTGACCAAAGATGGTAAAGTGTTCTTAGTGCTCGGCTCCCCAGGCGGGTCACGGATTATTTCAATCACATTGCAAACCGCCCTGAATATCATTGACCATGGAATGCCTCCTCAAGAAGCCGTGAACGCACCGCGTATCCACCATCAATGGTTACCCGATGAAGTTTACTATGAGGAGCGTGGTGTCTCTAAAGATACCTTAGCGTTGCTCGATAAGATGGGTTACAAAATGGTAGAACAAACACCATGGGGCGCAGCAGAGTTAATTATGGTGCCCGTACCGGATGCTAAAGGAGATAAAACAGACTCATCAGGCAATGATGCCGCAGTTTCAGGCAAAGTTCGCCAAGGCTATATCTACGGTTCAAATGATGTTCGTCGTCCAGCCGGTAAAGCCGTTGGTGTCGATTAAAATCCACACTTAAAACAAATGGCGGGATAACCCGCCATTTAAATGATTAGCTAAGCGGGGAGACCCGCTTAGTATTATCTACTAAAAAATCAACAAATTGATATTTTTAATGGTTTTCACAATCTCTTATGACCGCAGCCAAACACCTTGATGTTGACCCACGGCCTGAAATTACCTTGCGTTATTTACGAATAAAATTATCCACAATAAGGCTGATCGCTTCTTCACTACGACCATGTAAAACCGCTTTTGCCGTATAAAGCCCCATACCGACAACACTATTAAGCTCTACATTCGGTGGCATAACCAATTCATTCGGTGAAGTATGCACGTTTAATACCGCTGGGCCATTATAATTTAGGAAGCGGATAACAGCGTCCTCCAATGCTTCTGGGGATTCAACTGATTCACCAAACATCCCTAACGCACTCGCCAACTTACCAAAATCAGGGTTTTCTAAATCGGTATAGTTATTCAATAACCCTTCAACTTTTTGTTCTAATTCAACAAAGTTAAGCGATTTATTGTTGATGATAACGATTTTTGCCGCCAATTTTTCTTGCATCATAGTGAGTAGATCGCCTAATAGCATCGCTAACCCACCATCACCTGACATAGAGATCACTTGGCGATTAGGAAACGCTTTTTTCAATCCTAATGCTTGGGGCATTGCGTTAGCCATGGTGCCATGTTTTAAGCTCGTTAATGTTCTTCGCTGCCCATTGGTATTGATATAGCGCAGCATCCAAACCATTGCAGAACCCCCATCTGCCGTAAAAATAGCGTCGCTATCTGCATGCTTATCGAGTAGCTGAGCAAGGTATTGAGGGTGGATGACATGAGCTTTCGCCCCTTTTTCTAGCCAGCTAATTTTTTCGAGTGTCTTTTTGTGCAAATCGACAGATTTACGTAAAAACTCATCATCGGTTTTATTGTCAATTAAAGGCAATAATTGCAATAAGGTTTCATTGACATCACCATTAAGCCCTAAATTGACAGGGTGGCGTTTACCGATATTTTCTAAATTAATATCAACTTGTACGATGGTTGCTTTTTCAGGGAAAAATTGAGGCCATGCGAAATCAGTACCTAACAGCAGCAAAGTATCGCAGTTTTTTAACATGGTAAAACCGGACTCAATACCGATCATTCCCGTCATTCCCACATTATATGGGTTATCATATTCAATAAAATCTTTGGCTCGTGAGGTATGTGCAATTGGCGCTTTTAATTTTTCTGCCAATTGAAGAAGTGCTCCTCTGGCATCTTTACTACCAATCCCCGCATAAATACCTATTTTCTTACCTTTATTTAATACATCTGCCAGCGCTTTAATATCTTCTTGAGCAGGGATAATTCGCGGTTGATGATAATTGACGGCTATTTTATTTGGATAGTCTATTTCAGACTTACTTATATTTACTGGAAGAATAATAACAGCGACACCTTTTTGACTTAAAGCTGCACTAACGGCATTTTTTGTCACTTCTATCGCTTTATCAGGGCTAATAATTTCTTCGCAGAATACTGAGCATTCACTATAAACGGATTTAAAATCGACGTATTGAGGGAAAGAACTATCGGTTGTATTAGTATCTAATTGGCTTGCAATCAAAATAACAGGCGCGCCATTGCGATGTGATTCATATAATCCATTAATAAAATGTAAGCTTCCAGGTCCACAGGAGCCTGCACATGCGGTGAGTTGGCCTGAAATAAAGGATTCGGCACCGGCGGCAAATCCCCCAACCTCCTCATGCCTTACATGGATCCACTCCATCTTACTTTCATGTATCGCATCCGTGACATAATTTAAGGTATCACCAACGATGCCATAACAATGCTTCACACCTGAATTTTGGAGAATATCAACAATCACGCTAGCAACATTTTTTTTCATGCAAGGCTCCAATAGCAGATTATTTCTTATAAACAAAAGATCACAGATGACTCTTGTCTACATATTTATATTATTAATATCACAATAAGTAATAACTGCAATTAAAAGCACTATTTTTATTTTAAACCTTTCTTTTTATGATATTTTTCCGTCAGAATAAGAAGTAAAAAAGGAGCTAATAAGCTCCTTTTTCTATTATTGAATATTGATATTTTTAGGCTTGTTTATGTTCGGCTGCGGGTGTGATCACTCGGTCACAAATTGCCGCTACAATTAACACCACAAATGATGGTAATAACCATGCCAAATCTTGTTGATATAACGGAATTCCAGTCATCCAATCAGGAATATACGTTTTCAGATGATCTGACGCTTTCGCTGCACCAATTAACCCCACAATAAAACTGGTCAACATGGTTGGGGCAATCACCACACTTGGGTTACGCCACCACTTTAAAGTAAAGCTTAATAAAATAAGCACAATACAAGGTGGGTAAATCGCCACTAATACAGGAACAGAAAACGCAATCAGTTTACTTAATCCAAGATTAGAAACGACCATGGAGAATGCACCAAGTACCAAAACTAGCGTGCGGTAAGAGATTGGCACATAGCGGCTAAAGAACTCCGCGCAAGCACAGGTCAAACCAACAGCCGTCACCATACAGGCAACAAAAATCAATACGGCAAGGAAGAAGCTACCATAGTTACCAAATGTATACTGAACATAGGCATGCAGAATATCAGCACCATCTTGAGGGTTTGGAATAATGGATGCGCTGTTTTCACCTAATTTAAATAGTGAAAGGTAAACCAGTGTCAGTAGCACTCCCGCAATCAGCCCCGCCCACATGGTATAGCGGGTCAGCAGTGAGGAGTTTTCGATACCTCGCGAACGAGCCGCATTAACAATCACGATACCAAAGACCATTGCTCCCAATGTATCCATCGTCAAATAGCCATTGATAAAGCCATTTGAGAAGGCCATATCGCGGTATTCATCTGTTGATAACATAGGTTGACCTGCCGGCCAAAGCACAGCCGCAACACCAAGGATAGCAAGGGCTAACATTTTTACAGGTGCCAGTATGTGACCTACACTATCCAGTAGTTTACCTGGGTATAGAGAAATACCGATGACTAGCACAAAATAGACTGCACTATAAATTAATAATGATATATCTGATTCACCACCAAGTAGCGGTGCAATCCCCACTTTGTAAGAAACCGTCGCAGTGCGAGGCGTGGCGAATAGCGGGCCAACGGACAGGTAAGCAACAACAGCAAGCAATAGCCCCGCCGTTTTACCAACAGGTGTACTTAGGGCTTCAATACCCCCACCCACTTTGGCTAATGCCACAACGGTTAAAACAGGCAACCCCACACCTGTAACCAAAAAGCCTAGCGCGGCAGTCCACACTTGCTCGCCAGCCTGTAAGCCAACCATTGGTGGAAATATGATATTTCCAGCACCAACGAAGAGCGCAAAGGTCATAAAACCTAAGGCAAGAATATCTCTGGATGTTAAACGATGAGCCATATTTTATGTTAAATCTTTGTAACGGTGTTAGAAAATATAGAGTAACCAATCAGTAACTCTTTGAATTATAAATGGCGGTATAGAATTCTAATTAACAAGTTGATAAACAATACAATGTGTACGATTTATCACATCAGGCAAGATTAAAAATCAAAAAACAGAAAAAATCGCCAATAACTGGCTACAAGTAAAACTTTTATAGGGAAAAAAGGCAATAGCAAACCTAAAAACAAGAATAAATCTCTAAAGTATTTTTTATAACTAGTGATTACTGTCAGTAAAATAAGAATATGCGCTATATGATTTGAACAAAAAACAACCAATTAAACCATTATTTATCTTATCTTTTAAATCGATTATGGTTTTGCAAAGCGAAATATAGGTTTTTTAGAAAACAGAAATTTTTAATAACCCATCACAAATATAGAGAGATTCATTTTTTAAATAAGAAGGAGCGACATATCTGGCGGTGATAATGATATGTTGGATTGGGTCGATAAGAACGGCTGTTTGCCGCTCTCATCGAGGTATGTCACATCTTTAATGAAGTGTTTTAGCTGTTTTTTTGTCTGATACGATCAATACAGGAGGCAGAGTAAAAGAGAATTCGCTCCCCTTGCCTAACTGACTGGTTATCATTAATTGGCTATTATGATGCTGCAAAGCGTGCTTGACGATCGCTAAACCAAGCCCCGTTCCTCCCCCTGTTTGGCGAGACCTCGCCTTATCAACACGGTAGAAACGTTCAGTTAAACGTGGAATATGCTCTGGGGGGATCCCCAACCCATTATCAGCAACGCCAAAACGTGCCCCATTATGTGTTTTCTGCCAACTGACTTGGATCGTTGTTCCTTCCGGTGTATGCATAATGGCATTATAGACCAAGTTAGCCACCGCACTACGAAGCTGCTCTTCATTACCGTAAACATACAGCTTTTCATCAACCATAAATTTAAACTGTTGCCGCCCTTGGCTTAAACTCATCGCTTCCTGTTCAATCATTTTTAAAATTACAGGAATATTTACCTGCTCATCTAAATTAATATGAGGCGCCACTTCAATGCGAGATAACTGTAACAGTTGTTTAATCAAATTATCCATTCGATGCGCCTGCTCTTGCATTACCGTTAACGCTTTTTTGTTGGCAGCTGAGGCATTTTCTTGATCATCTAATACTTCAAGATAACCTTGGATCACCGTTAGTGGTGTGCGTAGTTCATGGCTGACATTCGCAAAAAAGTCTCTACGTGCTTTTTCTAATCGGCGCTTTTCCGTGACATCCCTCGCAACCATTAATAGCTGACCTTCGGTATAAGGTAAGACACGAAATTCAACAATAGCGCCACTGTTTAGCTCTATCGTTAACGCTTGTTCATAGTTTTGTAATGTAAAATAACGGCTGAAATCTGGATAGCGTAATAAATTAAAAATCGGTTGCCCGCTATCTTCCGGCCAGCGAAAACCTAATAAATGTTGAGCATGGCGATTACACCAGAAAATATTCCCTTCAAGAGTCATCATTACGACGGCATCAGGGAGAGATTCTGCGCCACTGCGAAAGCGTTTGATCAACTGCCCTAATTCACGCCGACGTTTTCGGTTGCGCTGCTGAAGCTGATAGATCCCATAAAAGATTGGCTCCCAGCCGCCTTTACCATCAGGGGGCAGCATGCTCCGATCAAGCCATAACCAATATGACAACTTCATCAAGTTATAACTGTGCCAAATCAGCGCTGCGGTCAATGAGATGACTAAAAGCCATGCAAGATGGCCGATAAAAATCGATAAGATTAATGCAGGTAAGATGAATAAAAACAGCCCCCAAATTAGCTGTTTCCATGATAGGCGTTCAAGCACTGGTATCTCCTGTTATTGATCAGTAACGCACTGAGAAGCGATAACCAGTACCACGCACTGTTTGAACCATTTTATCATGCCCTTCAGCCTCCAAGGCTTTTCTGAGGCGGCGGATATGCACATCAACCGTTCTATCTTCAACATACACATTCGCTCCCCATACATAATTGAGTAACTGCTCGCGGCTATATACTCGTTCAGGGTGAGTCATAAAGAAATGCAGCAGCTTATACTCCGTCGGCCCCATATCAATAGGAGTGTCATTACTGCTGACCCGATGAGACGTTGGGTCTAGTGTTAACCCGTTCATTTCAATAATGTCTTCTGTTGCCATCGGGGAAATACGACGTAGAATGGCTTTCACACGAGCGACAAGCTCTTTGGGTGAAAACGGCTTTATTAGGTAATCATCCGCCCCCACTTCCAATCCTTTTACGCGGTCCTCCTCCTCCCCTCTTGCGGTTAACATCATCACAGGAATATCGCGCGTATCACTGTCACGTTTCATGTGTTTAATCACTTGAATGCCTGAACCACCAGGGATCATCCAGTCTAATAAAACAAGGTCGGGTAATGGATCAACTAACTGCGCGATGGCGGAATCATAATCATCAGCTTCAATCGACTGAAAACCATTCTGCTCTAATACAAAACAAACCATTTCTCGGATGGGCGCTTCATCTTCAACCACTAGAATGCGTCTTGCCATGATTAATCCTGTAAATAAGAAGAGATCATTAAAAGTGAAAGCATTATGCGTCACTTTTATGACAGAATTATGAATACCGTCATCAAATAACAATAATCCTTTCTATATTAGCGGTAAATTGTCATTTAAGTGAAACATTCTCGTCATACTTTACATCGTCGCGCCTGCTGCTTCGCCTATCGTTATCACATTGAATTGTCTGCTTGTTCAGAGATCCCCTTAAAGGGTCATGATAGGGTATACTGAGCATAGTATACATATAAAGCCGTAGGAAGGGGCCTTCATGCGTATTATCCATACCTCTGACTGGCACCTTGGCCAGTATTTTTTCACTAAAAGCCGCGCAGCCGAACATCAACAGTTTTTAACTTGGCTTATTGAGCAGGTCAAACTTCATCAAGTTGATGCCATGATTGTTGCGGGAGATATTTTTGATACCGGCTCCCCCCCAAGTTATGCCCGTGAGCTTTATAATCAATTTGTCGTCTCGCTACAGCAAACAGGTTGCCAATTGGTGATCCTAAGTGGTAACCATGACTCTGTTTCCGTCTTAAATGAAACCAGTTCACTGCTTGCCTATTTGAATACGGATGTCGTCACTTCAGGAGCAACGCCCCATGTGATCACATTAAAGAATGCACAAGGGCAACCCGGAGCACTGTTGTGTGCGATCCCTTTTCTACGCCCTAGAGATATTCAATTAAGTGTTGCAGGACAGAGCAGTGAAGAGAAGCAGCTATCATTACAAACAGCCATTCGTGACTATTACCAAGCTAGCTATCAGCTTGCCGAGCAGCAGCGGCAAACTATGGGGTTAGATATCCCAATTATCGCAACGGGGCATTTAACGGTTGTCGGGGCTGAATTGACGGACTCTGTGCGTGATATCTATATTGGTACTTTAGACGCATTTCCCTCTGCCGCTTTCCCTCCGGCTGACTATATCGCCTTGGGGCACATTCATCGTCCGCAAGTTATTGGTCAACAGCAACATATTCGTTACTCTGGTTCACCGATTGCATTAAGCTTTGATGAAGCGAACCAACAAAAAAGTGTTTGCTTAGTGGAGTTTGATGGCCGCGAACTGTCGCAAATCCACCAACTTGCGATCCCAACTTTTCAACCTTTGCAAACACTAAAAGGGTCACTTGCAGACATTCAAAATCAGTTACATGCACTCTCTATCAAGCCAGATACGCCCCCAGTTTGGTTAGATATCGAAGTCGCTTCACAGGACTATCTTGCTGATATCCAACAACGTATCGAAAGTATTATCAAAGGCTTACCCGTTGAAGTTGTATTGTTACGCCGTGCACGTAAACCACAAAACCCCCAACAAGCTCTCGCTAATGAAACCTTAAATGAGCTTACCGCCGAAGAGGTATTTTTGCGTCGTTTAGCGGAAGAGTCGCTAGATGATAAAGAAAAAGAGCAGCGCTTATTAGTACTCTTTAGGCAATCTTATGACGCTTTGCGTGCTGAGTTAGAGGGAAATTCATGAAAATCTTAAGTCTACGCCTAAAAAATATTAACTCTCTAAAAGGCGAATGGAAAATTGACTTCACCCAAGAGCCGTTTGCTAGCCAAGGATTGTTTGCGATCACAGGCCCTACTGGGGCGGGTAAAACCACCTTACTAGATGCTATTTGTCTCGCACTCTATCACCAAACACCTCGTTTAAGTACACTATCCGTTAAACAAAATGAGCTTATGACACGCCATACTGGCGAGTGCTTGGCTGAAGTGGAATTTGAGGTCAAAGGTATCGCTTACCGCGCATTTTGGAGCCAACGACGAGCCAGCAACAAGCCAGAAGGAAAATTACAACCGCCAAAAGCCGAGCTAGCGACTGTCAGTGACGGTAAAATCATTGCGGAAAAAGTCAGTGACATACGAGAACAAATTGTTCAGATCACAGGGCTAGATTTCGGACGGTTTACAAAGTCTATTTTGCTTTCACAAGGGGATTTTGCCGCCTTTTTAAATGCGAGCGAAAAAGAGCGAGCCGATCTGTTAGAAGAGATCACCGGCACGGAAATTTATAGTCAAATATCCAGCTATATCTATCGCCAGCACAAACAGGTCAAAAATGATTTAGAGATTTTAAAAGCTCGAGCGCAAAGCATTCATTTGCTCACCGAAAGCGAACATCAAGCCCTCATCGAACAACAAACCGTATTAGCAGACCAAGAAAGGCAGCTTAATCAAAAACGAACGCGAAACCAACAAGCGTTGTATTGGCAGCAACGCCAACAACAGTTAACTGCCCGCTTACATCAGTTAGAGCTTGATCAACAGCAGGCTGAAAAGGCATATCAAGACGCTGAGCCTCAGTTTAAAAAACTCTCAGACAATCTGCCTGCTGAAAATTTGCGCCCTTTATGGCAGGATGTGGAACGCCAACAACAGGCATTAAATGAATTATTAGAGAAGCAACAGAGCCTTTCACAACAGTGTGAAAATAACACTCAACAACTTGCGCCTTTACAAGCACAACTTGCTCAAGTCCAACATGAGCATAGCCAGCACCAAAATTATGTTCAGCAGCAAACCGTGTTGATCGATACCCACGTTCGCCCATTAGATAATGCGATTCTTCATCTACACCAACAGATTAAAGAAATTTCAGAACAAAAAGAGCAATATCACACGGAATATCAATCGCAGCACAGCTTAATTACTCGAACCCAACATCAAGCTCATTTGGACCGTGAAGAGTTACAACAAATTGAACATTACCTACAGCAACATCCCCAAGATGCGGCTATTACCCAACAAATAGGTTTATGGCGGCAACAAGGTCAATTTATTGATGAATTGAGTCAAAAAGTACAAGCCTTAGAGCAAAAACAACAACTACTGCAACAAGAGCAGTCAGCATTAGTTAGCGAGCAACAACAGCAAATTGAGCAAAATGCCCAAACGCAGCACCAACTTGAACAGGATACTGCGGCATATCAACTCGTTGAAAGTCGCTATCTAGAGTGGCAAGAAAAACAAGATATTGAACAACTTAATCAATCAATAGAACAGCTACACACCAGATCACAACATGCCCAACTTTTACCTTTATTGTTATCTCAATGGCAAGAGCAGCAAAACCAATTAAAAATCAAACAACACCAGCAAGAGGAGCTAACCCAATCAATTTCTCAGGCTGAAAAGCAGCTCCAGCTAACTGAAACACAAATTACGCACCTTCAGCCTCATTTAACAGATTTGAATGCGCGGTTACGCTTAGAGCAGAAAATCGTCAGTTTAGAAAAGGAGCGCCAACAACTTATTGCGGGTGAGCCTTGCCCACTTTGTGGCTCTACCGAACACCCTGCAATTGAACAATATCAATCTGTAGAGCCAACGCAAACTGAACAGCGCTTAATCGCATTAACCAAACAGTTAGAAGAGCTTAAGCAAACGCAAGTCACTCAACAGTCGCTACTGCAAAGAGAAATGCAGCGCCAAGCAGAAAATCAACAGGCACAACAGCAGCTTATAGCTCAAGAGCGTCAACTGCGAACACAATGGATGACCGCGTGCCAGAAGGCTCTCGCCCCTGAACTGACCACGACTCATGCTGCCGTAGAGCAGTTGCTCACGGATATCCAAAAACAGTTATCAGAGAAACAGCAGTCATTACAGGCGTTCACCGCCCTCGAACGTGAATATCAACAACTTAAACACCGATTACATGAGCAGCAGTCATTAAATAAACAGCAACAATCCTCGCTCGCCTTGCTTACTGAACGAATTAAGCATCAGCACCAACTTATTGATGAAACACAAAAAGAGCATGTCGTACACCAACAGCGCCATAATCAGCAGCAGCAACAGCTCCACGGGGCTTTGGCTGAATTTAGGTTGCCTGAAAGCGAAAGTTTTGAACCGTGGTTTACGTTACTAGAGCAGCGTGGTCAGCTATATGCTGCGAAAAAACAAAGTGCGCAAGATATTAGCCAAAAAATAGCGGTCGCTGAGGCGACGTTGCAAGTTGAGTTAGCTCAACAAACCCATTTAAGTAAACGGCTAGAAAATACGCAACAGCAATTGCAACAGTTACAACAACAGGTTGAACAAAAACAGGCGGCACGGCAGCTATTACTTGATGGGCAATCTATTTCACAATTTATGGGTAGATTGCAAGATCAGCAAAACAAACTGGCTCATCAGCAACAACAACTTAATGAGCAGGTCACGCATCATGAAAAACACTTAGCTTCTCTAAAAGGCAGCCTTAACGAGGTCATCACGACGATAGAAAAGACACGATATCAGTTAACCACAGCACAGCAGCGCTTCGAGCATGCCCTTTCGACTAGCCCATTTGCAACACAGCAAGCATTCTTAGCCGCACTATTAGCGCCGGATGAAAAGCTGCAACTTGAACAATTGCAACAACGATTACTCCAGTCACGTTTACAAGCGCAAACCCGTTATAAAGAAGGTGAGCGCGCACGACAAGAACATTTGGCCCAAAAGCCCGATGATCATATTGAGGCAAGCTTGGAGGAGTGGCAGCAAGCAATTATTCAGCTTGATGAGGAGATTAAAAATCTCAATAAACAACAGGGGCAGATCTTCAGCCAACTCGAAGCAGACAAACAACAACGTCACCAACAACGTGGCTTATTACAAGAAATCGAGCAGAGCCAATCCCACTATGAAGATTGGGGATATCTCTGCGAACTGATTGGCTCAGCGGAAGGAGATAAATTCCGCCGTTACGCGCAAGGGTTAACCTTTGATTGCCTCATTTCTCTCGCTAATCTGCGCTTGGATAAGCTACATGGTCGCTATTTGCTAAAACGTAATCATAATGCGGATCTGGAATTACAAGTGATTGATGGCTGGCAGGCCGATACTATCAGGGATATTAAAACCCTCTCTGGCGGAGAAAGTTTCTTAGTCAGCCTAGCGCTTGCTCTCGCATTATCGGATATGGTGAGTAACAAAACTCAACTCGAGTCTTTATTTCTCGACGAAGGCTTTGGCACACTCGACCCTGAAACATTAGATATTGCCTTAGATGCGTTAGAAAGCCTGAATGCATCCGGAAAAACGATTGGGGTAATTAGCCATGTTGAAGCGATGAAAGAGCGAATTTCTGTACAGATCCCCGTGAAAAAGACCAACGGTTTTGGCTTTAGTGAATTACCTAGCCGATATCGTATCCGTTAAAATATAAATGGCGCTTTATCATAGGAACAAGACATTCCTAGATAAAAGCGCCTTACCACATCAATCAAAAATTTCTTTCAATTTTCTATCATGAAGGGCTGATAGATGCTCCCCAATGTAATCATAAAAAATAACAATTTGTATTTAATTGATTTTAATAAAAAACAATTAAATTGACTCAGCCGAAAAATTTGAACCTTACCGTTAATTTTTTTTTCTATGATTTTCCCTTCACAGCGCTATAGTAATACTTAACAAATAGCTAGGAGACTCACATGTCAAACGCATTTATTGAAATGATTAAAAATCGTCGCACTATTTATAACCTCGGCGATGCATTACCAGTTTCTGAAGAGCATGTTACAAAATTAATTAAAGAAGCAGTAAAACATTCACCTTCTTCTTTTAACTCACAAACATCACGTGTTGTGATCTTATTTGGCGCAGAGCATAAAAAACTGTGGAACATCACCAAAGAAACATTGCGCGCCATCGTGCCAGAACAGGCATTTGCAGCTACTGAACAAAAAATTGATAGCTTCGCTGCGGGTGCTGGCTCTATCTTATTTTTCGAAGATATGGCGGTCGTGAAAGGCTTACAAGAGCAATTCCCACTTTATGCCGACAATTTCCCAATCTGGTCAGAACAAGCCAGCGGTATCGCACAATTTGCGGTATGGACAGCCTTAGCGCAAGAAAACGTCGGGGCATCACTGCAACACTATAATCCACTCATTGATACTCAGGTACAAAAAGAGTGGGGAACACCTGATAATTGGGTACTACGTGCTCAAATGGTATTTGGGTCAATTAATGCTCCTGCGGGTGATAAAGACTTTATGGATGATGAAATTCGTTTCAAAATCTTTAAATAATCAGAATAAAATTCGAATAAAAAGCCCTTGTTGATTAAAACAAGGGCAAATCACCTGCCAAATAATGTGATATATCACTTTTCAATACCAGCCAACACCAAGGGATCCGATTATTATTGATATGCAATATCAATTAGTTATTCCACAACCCATGCTATCAAACGCTAATCCTTTAGAATATAAAATCAATTAATAGCAATCTAATAAAATTTCATATTGATAATCTCTATTAGATACCGACTTATTGTCGGTATCTATCTATTTTTAGCTATCTTTTTAGAATATTACACTAAATAAATTCGTTTAAATTTCATACTGTTACAAAATAAACTAAATAAAATCGATATTTTATTAGCATAAATCATATTTTTTACTCGTATTTGAACTAAACTAGTCAGTGAGAATTTTGTAACGCGCTACTCGTGTTATTTAACTAGCGCTAGTTCAACTAGGAGGTAGAAGCAATGAAATGTTTATCCTCAATTGTAACAGTGACTGCTTTACTCATTTCCAGTTTTACTTTTACCCATGCTGCAACCAATCGAATCGGAGGTGGAACCATTACTTTTATTGGCTATGTCTATGAGCCACAATGCGCAGTTAAAGTATCCAGTAGCGAACAAATTGATCTTGAATGTTTCCGCAATGGTAAAAATATCACCAAAACCAGTTCACTTAAAAATGCCAAAAAACTCAGTTCTGATTTTGTAAAAGTCGAATATAATCAATTCAACAATAAACCCACTCTAAATGTGACCTACGATTAATGCTCTTTATTTATTAAAAGAGTTAGCGAAATCTTGCTAACTCTTTCAACGATACTAAATTAACTAAGCTTTTATTTGATAGTTAAATTTAATTAGTATTTAACGTTATGGTCATTTTACTGTTTGCTTTACCTGGTTTAATTGGCTCAGTTCCATAACGAACATAGCGTGCTGTAAAGTTTAATAGCAGCTCATGTGTTGCAGCGCCTGTCGTTGGCACAGAAACGCTAGTCCAATTATTTGCTGTAGGAATTGGTGAATCAATTGCTCCTAAACGAAGTAGTTTATTTCTCTGCCCCGATGAATTTAATATTTCAATCGCGACCCCTTTTGCTGTCGAGCCTAAATTAGGATCTAATAATAAATAGTCAACCTCATTCATAGCCCTATTTTCTTCACCAGGTGCAAAACCATAACTAATTTTAGCCCCTTTCTGACATTCTAATGTGAAAGAAAAAGGAGTAGGAGTTGATGGAATATCATTTGATGAATGGCTACCTAAATAAACGGTTGATGTCGACGATTTCAAACCACAAGTTGTAACCTGACGTCCCCCGACTGGACGCTGACGTATTTTAAAAAAAGTGTAGCCTGCGGGTTCATAGTTATTATTTATCGTATTATTGATCCCAGGGCCTTTGAACCCAACAACCCCTCTATTAACGACCCCAACGGTACCTAACGAGTTACCACTGACATTTTGCTGAGAGCGAACCTGTTCAATAGAAAGACCCGAAAAATGTTTCAGCTTAATATTAATTTTTTGTGGGTTATCAGGATCTATGTCATATGCCATAGGCTTCGCATTCACCACATTATCAAATTGATATGAAGCATCTCTATTCATACCTAGAAATAGTTCAAAAGCCATTCCTTGAATATTCGTTCCCCAATATTTTATATTGTCATACGTAAACGCGGGAGCGGCGTTATCGAAAATATAAGTTTTAGGTAAATAGTATATTTCAAAAATAGAGGATGCATCAGCGATATCACATTTAAAAACGACACGATCTGGCGGAGCGCCCATTAATGATGCCATTTGAGTGCTCGTTATAGAATCAAAAGCAATTCTTGTTCCAGCAGGCTGAAATTGTAACCCATATATACTGACGTCAACCTTAGAGCCAATACTCACTTGTGTTCCAGGTATCCCACCATTTTGGATAATACAAGTGGAATTTGCTGTTCCAGCGAAAAATAAAATCATAAAACCAATTGATGTTATGGCTCGTTTAGATATAAACATAACGCCCCCAAAATACTTGTTAACGAATAAGTCTTCTTTAAAAACTTATGGGTAAATTAATAAAAAACATAATGATTAATAAGCCCAACACTGAATAGTTAATCTTTAAAAGATACTAATTTTCATATTTTAGAAAAGTATCGGAACTTATTAACCATAAAAACCGTAAATTAAATAAGGCACAGTAGCACTTTAAGAAATCATTTCTTCTTAAACAACATACAACCTTAATAAAAATAACAAACAGATTCAGAAATAGAACTATTACTTGAGATGTTATAATCAAACTTACAACGTTGATGACTACCTTCACCCCATTTAACAATAACTGTTCCTTGTTCAGATTGAGAATTAAAATGTACTAAGCCACCTTGCCCAACTAAACCAATCTTATTATTATTTTCATCATAAATATCGGCACCAAACGGCACTGCTTTTTTATCTTGTAAAATAATACGATAAGTAATGTTGTTACCTTTTTGTGTATTAAATTTCACTAATACCGCAGACCCTGCATAAGGTGCTATCTTGGCTAAGTTATTATCTAATTCAACATCTGTATCCATATTTTCTGTATTAAGATACAGTGTATTATATTGATAAGGTACTAATGAAGGTACAACGGCTTTTCCGCTATCATTAATAACAATATTACTCCATGAGGCTACTGATGCACCTTCCGCTTCATTAGCTTCCACAATCGCAAAAGTATCACTTAAATAGCGAGACGGAATAACGCCACCTTGATAAGCCACTAATGCACCACTTGCTCCCACCGATAATGACTTGTAATTATTACCTTGTGAATAACCCGCGTTTACAGAAGCCGAAGAGAAATCTTTCTGAATATTTCCAGAGAAGCTACTGTTTGAATTACCAATATCACTCGCTGTCGCGTTCCAAGAAATAGAATTATCTTCACCGAAAGAGCTACTAATTGTCGTATTATTTGACCAACGATGATCTGAATCAGAACGTGTTATGGAGCTACTTAATAACGTATTCTGTTCTGGATACCAAAGTGAGAATGGTACAGAGACGTTAAACATATAGTTATTATCTCCACCCTGATCGCCATTTCGATACATTTTTATATAGGTAAAGCTATAACCAATACCTTTAAAGTTATTCATATAGCCAGCTTGCAATTGCTTAGTATCTGGCAAATTATCACGCCAAGTTTGCAATGAACCACTGACATACACAGTACCATAATCCGCTAAATTTTGGTTAACCGTTAATACATATTGGGAACGTCTTGGGTTAATGCTTTCGCCATTAAACAAATAACTATCACGATAAGAACTTGCTTCATATAAGCTTAAATAGTTCTGCGATTCATAACGGTAACCAGCTAACGCAATATTTGTACCAGTGGCATTAATGTCTTTATTCCACGTGACTCGCGCACGAGCACCGTTATAGGTACGTTTATTGTCTAATTCAGCTTTTGAGCTTGCCATATCAAAGCTAAATGCACCGACTTGTGTATTAACCGCAAAACCTAATAACCCAGATTGGTATTTATTGGAATACTGCACCCCTGCAAATGGCGTTAGAATATTACTTAAACCATATTTTATTGTTGATTGAGCAAAAATATCGGAAGAAGTATGATCACCCCGTAACTTACCACTCACAATGCTATAATCAATCTGACCCGGTCTTAATAAACCTGGTACCGTTGAGAATGGCACGACAAACGTGGAAACACTGCCATTTGCTTCAGTCACTTCAACAGTTAAATCACCGCCATAACCTGTTGCATAAAGGTCATTGATCGTAAATTCACCGGGAGAGACATTCGTTTCGTATATTACAAAACCATTTTGTATTATTCTTACCCGAGCATTACTATTTGCAACCCCCCTAACTGTTGGCGCAAACCCTTGCATTGATTGTGGACGCATTCGGTTATCAGTCGCTAATTCAGCACCGGTATACGAAAAGCTATCAAATAGGCTTCCATCGGTAAAAGATTGCCCAACCGTTAATTCACTTTTTATTTGTGGAATAGCTCTCTGAACATACGTTCTGATGCTTTCATGATGAAATTTATCATCTTCATTGTATTGCAAATTAGATTGATGGCGAATTCTAAACAAGCCTAAATTAAGCCCAGCCGATATATTTCCGTAAGCAGAATGTTCGTCCTTACCATGACTACGAGTACTATACCCATTAAGGTTATAGTTCATAAAAAAAGCAGGAACCCCTTCATTAAGAGCACTGATTGGTACAGAGCCGCGTGCTGAATACTCCACCATTGCTTGAGGAATTAAAATATCTAATCGTAATATATCTTGCTTTAAATTAACTTGAACATCTTTTGATAATGATTTTAAGTCTTCACATTCACCATTAGACTCTATTAGCCCTAAATATTCTGGTTTTATGTTAAACCCATCAACATCTTCTTTGGTTAAACAAGGAACAACACGTCCCTGTTCATTTTCATAAAATCTAATCTCTTTATTATAAAGAAATTCATTATTTAAATATAAATCGACATACCAATTACCTGGAGTAATTTGGTCTTCTGTTAATTTATCTATTGATATATCTTTAGCATTACCTAATAAGAACCCCTCATTGTAAGAGTATTTCTTTTCATTTTGGTTTTCTTCTACCGCTAATGCAAATCTACCATACCCTAAAGACAAAGAAACAAGAACAAAAAGTAATTTTATTTTCATAGCAATACCATTTATTATAAATTAGACTCGTAGGAATCTAAGCCACCATAATCATTAATGACTGAGTAGCTAACTTTTTTTGCATTAATAAAATCATTGGGTATTGCTACACCTTTTCCTCTATTCAGATAAATATCAGAGAATGGCGCAACCATATTCCCTTCTAAGCTTAACTTTCTATTCCCTTCAGATAATGTAACATCCTGAAAAGTAATAAACCATGGCGAGTTATTTTTAACAAGCAACTCATTTCCTTTTGCCGTTTTCTTTATTGAGAAAGAAAGTTTTTCATTAACCTGTGCAGGCATTTTAATGTCTGTTGGTCGATAAAATAATTTCACTCTTGTTCGAATGGCAATTTGCATTGTATTCTTATTTTGAGAAGCAGTATCTTCATTCTCAGGTGGAATTTCTAACACGTTCAAATAAAAAATAGACTCTTTATCTTTTGGTAAAGAATCACCAAGATAAGTTAACCTTAAATTTTGACCTGCTCCAGCAGACATTTTAAATATCGGTGGTGTAATTGAAAATGGAGTTTTAATATTTTCAGGTAACTCATTAGGATCTCCATTATCTAGCCAAACTTGCACCAAAGCTGGCCATTTATTATCATTAACCAACTGTACTGTTTTACTTTTAGATTTTTCATTATATATAACACGAGTGCCATTAATAATAACGCTGGCATACATGGATGTTGATACAATGAATAATGAAATAAATAAAACGATTTTATTTATGATAGATAGCCTAGTTATCATAATGACCTAACCCTACTCTAAGTTGTAATAATTTAGTCTTTTATTGATCTGCCAGGGGAATGAATTCCCCCGGCAGAATTAACTTATTATGGATAAGTCAATGTATAGTTAACTTGTGCTGTAACAGCACCTGGAGCGGTTACTACATCTTTCGCATAATAGAATGCTTGGTATGCCAATGTAGCTGCACCATTAACGATTGGCTGGCTACCTGCTGGCGCGCCGTTTACTTTCGCAGCGTTACCAGCTTGGTCTGCTAAACCGATCTGTACGTTAGCAGGTGCAGTTGTTGGGATAAGATTACCAGTTACTGCATCACCACTTGTCAAACTTTCGAAGTTTGCTGCTACATCAACACCACTAACGCTACAGTTAGCCAGTTCGATAGTGAATGATGTATTACCTGCTGTTGCACCAGCAGAACTCAATGCAGTAGTCGATACTGTTGGCAGAGTGACTGTGAAGTCACCACCATTACCCGTAGTGACATCACAAGTTGTTGCAGTGATTTCACCGTTGAACGTAATAGTACCATCTGCCGCTAATGCTGATGCCGAAATTGACGATGCAATGAATAAAACTAAAAGTGATTTTTTCATATTTAACCTTTGTTAAGATAAAACAATTCCAATCCTTTATTATTAAAAATAAGGACAACTGACTACACATTTAAGTAAGAGCTAAATCCATTTAAGACAACATTCCAAAAACTAAATAACTAAATAACTAAAGTATTCGCGACAAATATATTTTTATCGTAAATAGTTTTGTCATAATCAGACAATAACACGACGATATCTACATTAAAGGCATTAGCAAATTTTGCTAATGATTCGACATCAATTCTATTAACTCCATGTTCAAATCTAGAAATTTGCTGTTGGCTTATTCCTGTTATTTTACCTAATGCTTCTCCACTCCAACCATTTTGCAATCTCAGTGACTTTATTCTTTGCCCAACAGACAATGAATATTTATATCTTTCATTTTCCATATGCGGGTACCTCTGAATTTATTATTCACACATTGATTCAGATTAGTTCTTGTCAAATATATTACGTATCCATAATTTAAAAACAAATAACACCACTCACGAAAGAGTAAAATATATTATGAAAATAAAAATAGAAACTAGAATTATCGGAAGTCAAACAACGCCAATAAAAACATAATGTTAATCAAATATCCCAAACCAGAATTAACATCTGATTTAGAAATCAACAAGCAATTAAAGAAGATAAAAAATCTACTTAATGTTGAAAAATCGACATTAACACCAAAAAAATCAATTTTATGTATTAATATATATCAACCTATTTGCATTTTTAGATTATCATCATTAATACTCGCAATTAGAGTAACTCATTTATATTAAAATTTAATCATAAATCAATCATCAATAATAGAAACTAGAAATAAAAAAGTGCCCCCTTTCACAATTTAAAATTGTGTAAAGTTACCTATTTAATTACATAACTAATATTTACATTACATTATCTTTGGATTTCATCTTGAAAAAGCGTCCTTTATAGAAAATCATTTTTTGAATGATATTATAAAAAATGAGTTCATCTTCTTTTTTTAGAAAAATTTCATATTAAAAAAATGAATATATTGAACAGAACTTTTTGTAATGAAAAAAATTAATTAACATTAAAAATATATAAAAAAATTAATATTTCTCTTATTGTTTATTTCATTCTTAGATAGAAACACAAACACAATTAGACTAACCCTTTTGTTATATATCAGAATTGTATCTCCTATTTTCACCGCCTATTAATGATGTTTTTCAGCTTTTATCTTTAATAACGAGGTAGTGATTTTTATACCTTCAATAAAAAAAGCCCCATTATTATTAAAATGAAATTAACAATAACGAGGCTTTTAATGATCAAATTTTAATAATGGTACTAAATTCGATACTGCTTATTTCTCAGTTAAGTCTATTTGGTAAATAGCAAAACCAATATCATCAGTGCCTACCTGTTTTAATGGGTATTGGGCATTCTGCTGAATGAATTTCGCAGCTTTATCACTCTGAGAGGTTTCAAAACGAATATCGAGAGCCTTATCTGTTTTAATTGGCAAGAATGACCAATTATTATCAGCTCTACTGGTAACCTCACCGTGTTCTTTAGAAACTTTCGCAATATAAGAGGCCAATACGGCACGGTTTTCATCTGGGGAAGCAAACGCAATATGATTATCGCCCGTTCCGGCAAATTTACCGCCGTATGCTCGATAATTATTGGTTGCAACTAAGAAGGTAGCTTTCGGGTCTATTGGTTTCCCTTGATAAGTGACATGCTTAATTCTATTCGCCTGTTTATTGACTAGCTGGCAATCTACATCATATTTTGCAGGCTCAGTGAGGTCGATTTGATAATTTATCCCACTGATAGTGTCAAAATTATAAGTTCTAAAGCCATCCCAGTTAATTAAGCTTTGCGGTGATGTTGATTGAGGATCAATACGGTTAAACATACCCGCTGAACACTCCAGCCACTCGACCACTTCGGCACCTGTCGCTTTCACAACCACTAGTGTATTTGGATATAAATACAAATCAGCGGCATTGCGGAAGGTTAGATCTCCTTTTTCAACCTCAACAAATTCGTCAGGCGCATTTTTACGTCCACCTACTTTGAATGGAGCAGCTGCAGACAATACAGGCAAGTCAGCAAGGTCAGGGTCACCTTGAATATAATGTTTCGTATAATCAACTTGCGCATCATTCACTATCTGTACCGTTGGATCGCTTTGAACTAATGCCAAATAGCTGTACATATTATCGGAGGCTTTTCCGATCAATTTCCCAACAAACTGACGTGTATCGTTATGAGGTTTATCAATGATCTTCGCTAATTCATCATCACGCTCAACCAGCGCTTTTTTGTTGGCTTTATCATAAACGGGTCGAGCATGCGCATTCGCATCAACAACTTTCCAACTGCCGTCGTCATTATTGACGACTAAGTCGACGACACCAAGGTGATCCCCCCATTGGCCTGGCATCACCGCTGGGATCCCGTTAACGGTACCTTTGGTAATATCAACACCTTTAATATTGGCGAAATCTTTACTTGGAAATACCCCATGAGAGTGACCAAACATAATCGCATCTATTCCCGGTACTTCACTCAGATAATAAACAGAGTTTTCAGCCATTGCCTTATAAGGCTCTTGTGAAAAACCGGAGTGAGGGATTGCCACCACTAAATCAGCACCTTCTTTTTTCATTTGAGGCACAAATTTTTTGGCGGTTTCCGTAATATCGTTGACCGTCACTTTGCCACTAAGATTGGGTTTATCCCAAATCATAATTTGTGGGGGAACAAAACCAATATAACCAATTTTTAAGTTATGGGTTTTTCCATCACGATCTTTGACGGGAGTATCAACAATAATATAAGGAGTAAAATAGTTTTTACCCGTTTTAGCATCGATGATATTGGCGTTAACATAAGGGAATTTTGCCCCTGCAATTGCCTTTTGCAGATAATCTAAACCAAAATTAAATTCATGGTTACCAAAGTTACCTACAGTATAGCCCATTGTATTCATTAGACTATGAGCAGGATGTGACTCCCCTTCCTCAAGGCCTTTTGCTGCCATATAATCCGCTAAAGGACTGCCTTGAATTAAATCACCATTATCAACTAAGACGGCATTTGTCACTTCACCTTTAGCCGCCTTAATTAAACTTGCAGTACGCACCAATCCAAATTGATCCGTTGGTTTATCCTTAAAATAATCGAAATCAATCAAGTTGCTGTGTATGTCAGACGTTTCCATAACACGTAAATCAACTGTTGCGGCATTGGCATTGAATGCCACGAATAAAGCTAATGCTGATAATTTAAAAATAGTATTCACCGTAATTCCCCTTACGTTGATTTGTGCAAAATAACCCTTGCTTATATTCTCTGTAAAAATAGTACAAACAGCATTACATATAGTGAATGTGTGCGTTCTATTCGTTGATATTTCGATAAGCGTTGATAAACAGTGCCTCTCTTGTCCATCGAAGTCACTGTTTATCTTAATAAGCACTATTTAATCATATATAAGTCACAAAATTATTGACGGTACATAACTATTTAGGCCAAAGCCATGCAGCCCCACGCACCCCACTTGAGTCACCATGAATGGCCTGCCGAATTGGCGTATCACATTCACGACCGAATACCCAGTTTTTCACCAGTGAAGGTAATGTTTGATATAAGCCTTCGACATTACTCATTCCACCACCGAGCACAATGACATCGGGATCGAGCATATTGATAACTTGAGCTAATGCTCTAGCAAGCCGAGATTGGTAATGTGTCATTGCGGCTATTGCATGTGGATCCCCAGACTTCATCAATTCGATGATTTCTGAACCTATTTTGGTTTCACCAGACAATTTACGATAGTCCGCCATAAAACCTGTTCCAGATACGAATAGTTCAGTGCACCCTGTTAGCCCGCAATAGCATTGCTCTTCTTGAAGAAACAATGCGTCTTGGCTGTCTTGCCAAGGCAATGGATTATGGCCCCATTCCCCCGCGACCCCATTACCACCAGAATGAACCTGACCATTGATCGCAATACCAGCACCACATCCCGTACCAATGATCACTGCAAATACCACTTTTGCCCCTTTGCCTGCACCATCAACGGCTTCTGAAACAGCAAGGCAGTTAGCATCGTTGGCGACTTTTACAGGCCGCTCAAGTATTCGCGCTAAATCTACATCAAAAAATTGACCATTGAGCCATGTGGAATTGGCATTTTTCACTTTACCTGTCACAGGTGATAGTGTCCCGGGGATCCCAACTCCCACACTTCCTTTTCTCGCCGTGGCCACTTCGGCATCATGAACAAGACCTGCAATCGCATTTAACGTTGCGTTATAGTCTCCTCTGGGCGTCGCCACGCGCTTTCTAAATAGAGTTTCGCCATTATCATCTAATGCAATCACTTCTATTTTTGTACCACCAAGGTCAATTCCAATTCTCATCATCACACCCACTACTTAGCTATTTTCTGTATCATTGCCTGTATACCCTATCGATTTCAAGCGATTAGCGACAAAACTGAGGCCTATAAACACAACAAATACGCCAAGAAGGCATTTTTTTTCGCTTAATAACCGACAATTCGTTATCATAGCCACCGGCTAAAACAGGTAATCCATCAACAAAGGTAGGTTTTTCATGTGGTTCAAGAATATATTGGTCTATCGTCTGAATCGTGATCTGGCTCTCAGTGCTGACGATCTGGAAAGACAGCTTGCCCCTCTGGCCTATCATCCTTGTGGTAGTCAAGACATGATGAAAACGGGATGGGTGTCACCCATGAAAGGTTCTGATGCTTTGACCCATGCCGCGGGTAACCAAATACTGATCTGTGCCAAAAAAGAAGAAAAAATGCTGCCTTCCCCTGTCATCAAACAGGAGCTACAAGAAAAAATCGAAAAACTTGAAGCAGACCAAGGCCGTAAACTGAAAAAAACAGAAAAAGATTCTCTTAAAGATGAGGTTGTCCATGCCTTATTACCAAGAGCATTCAGCAAATACAATAAAACCTACATTTGGATTGATACCGTCAATCAATTGATTATTGTTGATGCCGCCAGCGCTAAACGTGCAGAGGATAATTTAGCACTATTGCGTAAAAGCCTCGGTTCACTGCCTGTTGTGCCGCTAACTTTTAAAGATCCTATTGAGCTAACGTTAACCGAATGGATCCGCTCAGGCTCTCTGCCTCAAGGTTTTGCCGTAATGGATGAAGCAGAGTTAAAAGCCATTCTAGAGGAAGGTGGCATCATTCGTTGTAAAAAGCAGGATCTGATTTCTGATGAAATTGCGACCCATATTGAGGCTGGGAAATTAGTGACTAAACTGGCTTTAGACTGGGAAGAACGGATCCAATTTATGCTGTCTGATGATGGTTCACTGAAAAGACTAAAATTCAGTGATACATTAAAAGAACAAAACGATGATATCGGTAAAGAAGATTATGCTCAGCGTTTTGATGCCGATTATGTGCTTATGACAGGGGAACTGAGCGCCCTGATTGCACGCCTTATTGATGTTCTCGGCGGTGAAGCTGAACATTAATCGATGCCATATCCCCAGATGGCAGCAGACGATCCACCGTGTTGCCATCACTTTTTAGACCTCGCTAGCATTGCCACTATTAATTCATTGACTGCCTACTCAATCTCTGGTGAATTGAATTACATCTTGATAACAAAATTATCGCAACGTTTATTTGTTAAATAAAAATAACTAAACGAATCACGTTAACTATCAAAATAAGGTCAACTTCAATCGCAGGAATTGTTATGAAAGAGCTCATCGAACCCGAAGTGGATGAACATTCAGTTGTCACGCTACAAAAAATTACGGCAGATAATTTTTCGGAAATTTGCCTACTCAGCCATACGCTCAGCGAAGCACAACGCGGTATGGTAGCGGATAATGCCTATTCTATTGTTGAAGCTCAATTTTCCGATTGTGCATGGTATCGCGGTATATATGCTGACGATGTTCCCGTTGGTTTTATTATGCTGCATTCGGGGCTAGATGATGACGAGCTTGAATATGATGGAATTATGCTATGGCGCTTTATGATAGCAGAGCCTTATCAAAAATTAGGCTTTGGTCGCGAAGCCCTTCTTCAAGTGATCCGCTATTTAAAAAAGAAAGGTTATCCACGACTTTATAATAGCTGTGGCGAAGGAGAAGAAAGCCCGTTTGAATTCTATAAAAAGCTTGGTTTTATTCCTACAGGGGCTTATTTAGATGATGAATGTGAACTTGTTCTTGATTTAACTAACTGGCAAGAAGAACCGTGATTTAGAAAATAGGGGGATTGCCACCTATTATTATTTAATGATTAACATGGCAATTCATAAGCCTATAATGCCGATATCTCTCTGAGGCGGGAACCTCGAAGCTCACTTCAGCAGATCATCTAACTCATTCAGGTTGCAGCAAGGCGGCAAACGAGCAGATCCCTAGAAGCATACATAAGTATGTCACTAGGGTCTGTGGAAGCCGCCAACAGCACTGCAACTTAAAGTATGGCAAGTATCGTTATTTCTGGATCAAATAACGTATAGTTGGTCCATCTTGCTGAATATCCAGCACGGTATAACCATAATTTTTGGCATCCAAAGGGATATTATTAATTGATTGTGGGCAATCACTGACCACCTCTAATATTTCCCCTTTTTTTAAGGATGGCATCGCTTCCAATGTCGCTACGGCCGGATAAGGGCAAGGCTCCCCGACCATATCTAATCGATAGTCAGGAATGATTTCTTTATGACTCATACAACCTCCGCTGATGTTGAAACTGGTGATTGACGTTTACGGAAAAAATAGCGTTCCCACACCAACATCAAGATAAATGCTAAAGCTAACAACAGATAAGTCACCGCTAATCCCCCTTGTGGACCAAAGGTTTCTAGCAAATTCACTTTATCGAAATCTGTTGCTAACCAAGGGCCTAAATCATCCCAATAGTAAGCAAGGATGGTTGCTCCGATAATATTACCGAAACCGACCCACCAATAATGGACTTGCCCTTCTACGGCACGGTACATCCAGCCCGTTTCACAGCCCCCCGCAAGCACAATACCAAACCCAAACAATAACCCGCCAATAATGGCATTCGGGCCAGCCCATAAAATTTTTGGCGTTGCACCTAATTGTACATAACTAAAAATACCAATTGCGCTCACCGCCATACCAATAATAATGGCTTTTGCCATATGTGTTCTTCCGGTGATCCATAAGTCACGAAAAGCGGAGGTGAAACAAATTTGTGCTCGTTCAATAAGCAAACCAAACCCAATACCGCATAGAATGGCGATACCTAATACGGGCGCATCCCATAAGGTATAAAAGCCCCACGCGATCGCGACTAAAAAGATAGTCATCCCTAATTTAAAGCGTTTTTTTGCCACATCTAGGTGTTGTGTTAATGGAGAAGCAGCAGAGACTTTTTTGAGCTTAACAGGGATCCTAAACATCGGCATTAATGTGAATTTAGCACCGAAATAGGAGCCTACTGCGGTTGCGATAGCAAAATACCATGCGTGCAGAGAAAACTGAGGGATCCCAGTAAAAAATGCGGCTAAGTTGCACCCCATCGCTAAACGCGCACCGAAACCAGCGATAATACCGCCAATAATTGCTTGGAAAATACGTATCTTGTGTTGTGGCATACGTAATTTTACGTTATTTGCCCATAACGCAGCCGCAAAACACCCCGCAAACATACCGATGATCATCACACCATCAATTCTATCTAGGGGGCTACCTTCTAAGCCAATGACTTTAAAATATCCCCAGTTTTCGGGTTCAGCACCGAATAACTGCATGATATGCCCACCCCAACGGGTGAATTCACCAGTAACAGCCCAGAATGTACCTGTTAAACCAAAGTAATAGGTGGATAAGATCCCTGCCGCAATAACCGCAGGTAGAGGTTTCCAAAAACGGATGAGATAGTGAGATTTAAACTCAGACCAAGTCATTTTAACGTCCAATTCATTCGCGCCAGAACCTGGCAGAGAACCCCGCCGTTGTATAGCATGCCCGCTTCACAAGCCCCCCAATGGTTGCAAGAAAGCAAATTGGCATATTCCCCACAGCAGATAGGGATAACATCATACTCCGATAATTAGTTTCGGGAAGCTATATGCTATAAATATTTCACGGTCTATCCCTTCAATCGCTGATTTTTACAGCAGATATAATAACCTATCGAAAATAAAAGGATGGCTCGCAATACCCTAGGTTGATTATATTGCATCTCAGGTTTTGCCATTAACATGAAGATTTTTGAAAACTTACATTAACTTTATGTTTTATAAAAGAAATTTAAGCAAAAAAAAAGCGTTATCAGAGATAACGCGGGAATGTGTAGTCTTATTTTATCTATAGTAGAGGAGTATAATATGAAATTGCCGTATAACGGCGTTGCATGCTATGCGTAGTCTGAAGTCAGCCCATTTGACTCCAGTAATAACATTTATCAACTTAAAAACGCATTCATCCGTAAGTTAAAAAATAATACGATATAGATCATTTTTACTAACTCAAATTATCAAGATGACTTTATTTTTCCCTAGTTTGGCGAATAAAGAAAATAAAAAAATTTGAAAGATGAAAAGTGTTTAAAAGTATTTCTAAATGTTATTGACCGCATTATAACTCAACATAATTGTTGCGCAAGTGTTTTTTTCATTTAACTAAAATTTCAACGCAAATTCAATTTTAATGAATAAAATCATATTATTACACTATTATCGTTAAATATAAAAAACATAATTATATATTTTTAATAATAATTTACATAAATAGCGACATCTTTAAAATGTTACAAAACAAATTATTCAATTAACTCTTCTTATCTAGATAATAATTAACATTTAATTGTTAGATTTATTTATATAGATATCATAATTTGAATAAGCATTAATCTAATTTATTTCATTATCTATTCTACTCAATAACACTTGTAATGGATAAATATAATCTGTATTTATACTCTCAATAATATAATAAGAATTTTATATGTAAAACAAAAGGTTATAAAAGCGAAATAAAAAACCCTTTATCTACGCAAAAATAAAAAATACGCGTAATTACTTAAAAACTCACAAAATAAAATAACATCCTAATAGAAAAATAGTTTATTTTTAATAATCACTTATTGAGGAACTAGGCAAAAAAAGATGTGTTAGTGGACAAAAAAAAACCATACAACTCAACGGATAAATTACAAAGAAGTCATAAAATTAATTCAAAAAACTAATCATTACTCGCAATACGTCATACCGAATCAAGAAAAAAATTGTGACTTAGGCAACTCAATGATGCAGTTTGGTGCCTGTAGATTTAAACCCTCAATAAAAAACGCACCTTATCACCCCACTATATGTAAAAGGATAAAGTGCGCTTACTATAGAAAAAGATACTAGCGAACTACTTAGACGCCGCCGCTTCCATGCCTACTAGGCCAATTTTAAGATACCCTGATTGACGCAATGCATTCATTACATCCATCATTGTTTCATAATCAACACTCTTATCCGCTTGGAAGAAAATTGTGGTATCTTTATTCGCATTTGTTGCCAGATCAAGAGAGGCCGCTAACTGCTCTTTTGTTACAGCTTGGTCTCCTATGAATAATTGGCTATCCGCTTTTACCGTCAGAAAGACCGGTTTTTCTGGACGTGGTTGCGGTTTCGCTGTCGAAGCAGGTAAATCCACTTTGATATCAACCGTTGCCAAAGGAGCGGCAACCATAAAGATAATCAACAGAACTAACATAACATCGATAAACGGTGTTACGTTGATCTCGTGCATTTCACCACTATCGTCTTGTTCGTCACCTAAACGCATTGCCATAATCGTTACCTTGCTTTGCTATTTGCCAGATCCAGATCGCGACCTAATAGTAACGCAGCCTGTGCTGCAACATCACCGACCTGACCACGGTAGTTATTAATCATTCTGGCAAAAATGTTATAAATAACAACGGCAGGGATTGCTGCGATCAAACCAATTGCTGTTGCTAATAATGCTTCCGCGATCCCTGGAGCAACAACGGCTAAGTTAGTGGTTTGTGAGTGAGCAATACCAATGAAGCTGTTCATGATCCCCCAAACCGTACCAAACAACCCAACAAACGGAGAAATCGCCCCAATGGTGGCTAAATAACCATTTCCACGCCCCATATGGCGGCTAATTGCAGCGATTGAACGCTCAAGACGGAACCCTGTGCGATCTTTAATACCAGAAAGATCTGTGCTTTGTGCTGACAGTGTTCTTTCCACAACCGCTTGTTTTAACAATAAACGGGTTACACTGTTTGCCTTAAAACCTTCAGCGATGCTCATTGCCTCATCTAACGATTTGACCTTATTAAGCTGTGCTACTTCAGCTTTTAAACGACGGCGCGCTGCCAATAACTCGATGCCTTTAGAGAAGAACAAGGCCCATGTAATCACTGATGCCAAAACCAGACCAATCATGACTGTTTTAACAACGTTATCTGCATTTTGGTACATACCCCAGACCGATAGGTCCTTATCAAAGCCACCTTGGTTTTCGGTCGCAATCTCAATACTTTCGCTAACCACTGGTGTTGTTGCACCATTTTCTGCTGCGGCTTGAGTTTGTGCCGGTGCTGCTGCCGATGGGGTATTTGTTTCAGTCGCCGGTGCCGCTGGTGTTGTTTGGGCTGACGCTGTGGATGTCGCTGGGGTTGTTGCTGGTGTGGTTTCAGCATTTGCTGTCCCCAACAGGCCTATCGCCAATAGAATAGAAGCTGTTAGTTTACGCATCAGTTGGCCTTATACTCTCTTTTTCTGTGTTCTATTAATAAATTCGTGCCGATGATTTCACGTTCACCGACTAACCTATAAAAGCGAAATTGACTCGCCCAATTCATCTCTTTTTTCAAAAGATGGTGCAGATAATATCAAACGCTGCGCGAATTGATAGTAATTATCATTACTATTCAATATTTTTTTCATATTTCTTGCGCTTTAACAAATATGCCCTCAACAACAGTGAGACTATTACTGAGTGACATGAAAAAAAATCCGATTGGACGTTTACACTTGTACATCTTCAACAAAATCATTTAACTTCAAGTATTCTCTTTTTGTTTCGTATCGCTCAGGAGCAGCTAAAGGACGCAATATGGCTAAGATCAAACCAGAAACTCAACTCGTGCACCTTGGTAGAAACCCTGCTTTTACTCAAAAAGGCGTGAACCCTATAATCCAGCGCACCTCATCCGTAATATTCAACACCCTTGCTGAGAAGCGCCATGCGACACAAAACAGAGCCAATTCTGTACTTTTTTATGGGCGTCGTGGAACACAAACTCACTTTGCATTTCAAGAGGCGATGACGGAATTAGAGTGTGGTGCAGGTGCGGTACTTTATCCCTCAGGGGCGGCCGCAATCACCAATGCACTGTTATCTTTTATCTCTTCGGGAGATCATATTCTTGTCACAGGCTCAGCTTATGATCCCACACAAAACTTTTGCGATAAGATCCTAACAAAACTAAACGTTACAACGGACTATTTTGATCCGATGATTGGAGCTGGTATCGCTGAGCTTATCCGTCCTAATACTCGAATAGTCTTTTTAGAAGCGCCCAGTTCTATCACTATGGAGATTCATGATCTCCCTGCTATTGTGCAAGCGATACGTCAAAAAGCCCCCGAAACTATTATTATGATTGACAACACTTGGGCCGCGGGCGTGTTATTAAAACCTTTATTATTAGGCATCGACATCTCTATCCAGTCTGCGACTAAATATATTAATGGTCACTCGGATGGTATGTTAGGCGTTGCCGTTGCTAATGAGCGCTGCATTGAACCCCTTCGCGAAAACTCTTATTTACTCGGTCAGACTGCCGATCCTGATACGGTATATATGGCCGGTCGCGGCTTACATACGTTAGCAACGAGACTCAAACAGCATGAAACCAATGGCTTAGCTGTTGCTCAGTGGTTAGCGCAGCGCCCTGAAGTTGAACGGGTTTTCCATCCCGCGCTTCCTTCTTGTCCGGGGCACTCATTCTTTGTTCGTGATTTTAGTGGCAGCAACGGGCTATTCTCTTTTCAATTAAAATCACGCTTATCCCAAACACAGTTTGAAAATTTCTTAAATCACTTCAGCCATTTTAAGATGGGGTATTCATGGGGAGGTTATGAATCTTTGATTTTGGGATACCAAAAAGAAGATCTTATCAGCATGCGTCAGTATGATTTTACCCCCAATGAGGGTACTTTTTTCCGTATTCATGTTGGTCTGGAGCATCCCCAAGATTTAATTGATGACCTCACATTGGCATTTGAACGTATCCAATAATGGTGTTTTGTTACACGCTTTCATCATCGACCCAAGATGAAAGCGTGAAAATTCAATCATCTTATTTATCAACTAATCCTCTCATTTAGTAAACAAATCAAACTTGGTATGGTTTTTTCCTGTAATATAAGAAAAGAAATTCGCTTTTTCGTAGATAGACAGGAACAATTATGGAAGTACTACGCGAAATCGTGCTGGCGCTTTGGCATCATGATTTCCTTAAACTCTCCAATCCAGAAGTGCTTTGGGTTATTTACACAGTTCTCTTTGTAGTCATTGTGCTAGAAAATGGGGTACTCCCCGCCGCTTTTTTACCTGGTGATACCTTATTGATCCTTTCGGGAGCCTTAATTGCAAAAGGAGTGCTGCACTTTATTCCGACCATTTTGCTACTAACAACAGCGGCAAGCTTGGGGTGTTGGCTCGGTTTTCTTCAAGGAAGGTGGTTGAGTGAAACAAAAATCGTTAAGCGTTGGCTCTCACAGATCCCGCATGAATATCATGATAAAGCCAACCATATGTTTCATAAACAAGGCCTTTACGCCTTACTCATCGGTCGTTTTTTAGCCTTTGTCCGCACACTATTGCCGGTATTAGCTGGGCTGTCTGAGCTAAGCCATCGACGTTTTCAACTCTTCAATTGGTTAAGTGGCTTACTTTGGGTAGGCATTATCGTGACATTAGGATATGCACTGAACCAAATTCCTTTTGTGAAGCAACATGAACAAATCGTCATTAGCGTATTAATGATCTTACCTGTACTTTTGCTCATCGGTGGGCTTATCGGCTCCATCATGATGTATTGGAAACATCGCAAGTCTATCAATAATAAATCGAAATAATAAAAACCGCCTCATCATTGAGGCGGCATTAGACTTAGTTATGATGGCTTATTTTAATGCGCTGTTAAGGCCGCAAATAAGTATTGACCAATTTCAGGGGTCATCCACGTACCTTGTGAAATAACAGGGTTTTCGCGATAAATTTGACGAATTTTTTCCTGTAATTCAGGGTCTCCCCCAGTAAATTGATTAAACATGTTTAACCATGTTTTAGCCAAGGATTGCACTTCTGGTGATTCAGGCGATACACCTGATTGCTGCGCTCTGTATAAGCCCGCAATCAATTCAGGCCATACTTTACCTGATTCAAAGTAGTGTTCACGCACAAATGCAAACTGTGAATCCGTTAAATAAGACTTAAAAATCGCAAGCTGGTGCTCGCTAAACCCTTTCGCCACATATTCAATCATTTCCTCAGTAATACCTGAAGACAATGCAAATTCATTATCCGATAAATGAATTTTATTCAATCTAGCGAAAAAGTCAGGGTTCCCACCAGTATCACGCTCTAAAGCGATCATCCACTCCGCTGACACTTTGCGCGCTTGTTCAGAGTCAGGTGTAACACCTTCTTGCATAAGGTTTTTAACGGTTTCTACGCGTTGCTGCCACTCTTGGCTTTTTAACGTATTCTCCGTATATAATGGCATTTTTTCTAATTCTTTCGGTGTAAAATACTTGTCGTACATAGACATCATCTCCAATATGGAAAACCAATCAGCCTGAGTGAGAATATCGCCAGCTTGCATTTGTAATTGAAGCTGCTCTAACCGATAGCGTAGTTTGGCTATCTGTTTCATCTGTTCAGAAAGCGCGCTAATACGCTCCTGTAACAATTGCGCCATATTCCCACTATGGCCATCTAAGATCTTACCGATGTCTTTGAGTTTAACGCCCACTTGTCTGAGCATTTGAATTTGAGTTAAACGCTCGAGACACTGTACGTTATAGAGTCGATAACCCGCATCGGTTCTCGCAGTTGGAACGAGTAATCCTATCTCTTCATAATGATGAAGTGTGCGAATGGTTAGCCCTGTTTTTTGTGCAATCTCACCCACTTGAAATAGCATATCGAACCTCCTGTGATTGATGTGCAGGTTAGTGCCTCACGTTACGTGAGAGTCAACCGTTTCTGACAAGAATTTTATCTTTTTTTCTCTTTCTAGATCATCTTTATCTTCACAAACACACTGATTATAATTTTCGCGGAATAACCCACACTGAATAATAATGGTGAAATTAATGAGTATGAAAGCAATATGTATAGGATTGCTTTTACTCCCTTCTTTAGGGTTAGCAAATCCCCTAAACACCGGAGAGCCGAGTACGCCTGGGTATGAGAAAGCCGAGGAAGCTAAAGCGTGTATTGACCAATATGCTTTTGATATCGCAAGACAATATGACCAACCTGCCAGCCAAATAGCCGAAGCGGCTCTTGGTTACTGTGATCAAAAGATAGAGTCATTTCGCCAATACAACCGAGAAATGAGTGTTGCCAACATTCCACAAAGTAACCTCCGAGAGCTTTCTTTGCGGGGAGCCGCGCTCTATGCTGCCGACCAGCAATTCCATGATCTCAAACTTTCGTGGATAAAAGATATTGAATACAAAATATTAAAACACAGAGAAGCAACACAATAGTATTTTCTTAAAATAAAAAAGCCCTGCCACTTAAGATTAAGGACAGGGTTTTAAACTTATCTTATTGCATTATTTAATTAGAGCATGCATCTCTTGCACTGAAATCACTTTTTCCGTTGGATCAGCGCTTAATGACATTGTGGTCGCAAAGCCGCCATTCAACGTCGTATCATAGTGTACTTTATATTGTAATGCGCTACGGCGTATTAACTTAGAATCCTCAATCGCTTGACGACCAGCCGTAGTGTTCACGATATAATCGTATTCACCATTTTTGATCCTATCTTGGATATGAGGACGACCTTCATGCACTTTGTTGACCAAACGAGGGTTGATCCCAGCTTCACCTAAGACGATGGCCGTACCATGGGTCGCATCCAATTCAAAACCATGCTTAAGCAATTTAGCCGCCAAATCAACGACACGAGTTTTATCCCCTTCGCGCACAGACAACAATGCACGACCGGATTTTTTCATTGTCGAGTTACTGCCTAACATTGCTTTCGCGAAAGCCTCCGCAAATGTACGGCCAACGCCCATCACTTCCCCTGTTGAGCGCATCTCTGGCCCCAAAATTGGGTCAACACCTTGGAATTTATTAAACGGTAGCACCACTTCTTTTACAGAATAATAAGGAGGAATAATCTCTTTCGTCATCCCTTGTTCTGTTAATGATTGACCAACCATCACTCGCGCAGCAATTTTTGCCAGAGGCAGCCCAGTCGCTTTAGATACAAATGGAACAGTACGCGCTGCACGTGGGTTCACTTCGATAAGATAAACTTCGTTATCTTTTACGGCAAACTGGACGTTCATCAAGCCACGAACACGTAACTCAAATGCCAAGTTACGCACTTGCTCACGCATCACATCTTGAATTTCTTGGCTAAGTGTATAAGCAGGTAATGAGCATGCTGAATCACCTGAGTGCACCCCAGCTTGTTCAATATGCTCCATGATGCCGCCAATCAACACCATTTCACCATCACAGATTGCGTCAACGTCTACTTCAACTGCATCATCTAGGAAACGGTCGAGTAGTACTGGTGCATCGTTAGAAACACTCACGGCAGTTTGGAAATAGCGACGTAGATCAGATTCGTCATAAACGATTTCCATCGCACGTCCTCCTAGAACATAGGATGGACGTACCACCAGCGGATAACCGATGCCTGACGCTTTTTCAACCGCCTGCTCAATCGTCACTACAGTCGCATTTTGTGGTTGCTTCAGGTTCAAGCGATTAACCGCTTGTTGGAAACGTTCACGGTCTTCTGCACGGTCAATGGCATCTGGGCTAGTACCGATGACGGGTACACCAGCTGCTTCTAGGGCACGAGCCAGTTTTAATGGCGTCTGCCCGCCATATTGAACAATAACCCCTTTTGGCTGCTCAATACGTACAATTTCAAGTACATCTTCTAAGGTAACTGGCTCAAAATAGAGGCGGTCTGAGGTGTCATAGTCTGTTGAAACCGTCTCAGGGTTACAGTTAACCATGATGGTTTCATACCCATCTTCACGTAGTGCCAACGAAGCATGAACACAGCAATAGTCAAATTCAATACCTTGACCTATACGGTTTGGACCACCACCTAATACCATAACTTTAGGCTTATCGAAATTAGGGTTAGACTCACACTCATCTTCATAGGTGGAGTACATATAAGCGGTATCTGTTGCAAACTCAGCCGCACAGGTATCAACACGCTTATAAACAGGGTGTAAGCCATAACCTTGACGCAGTTTACGTAGCTCAGCTTCAGAGACACCAACAAGTTTTGCTAAACGTGCATCAGCAAAACCTTTGCGTTTCAAAACGCTTAAAAACGTTTTGGTTAACCCATTAATGCCTAGCTCTGTAACTTGTTCTTCTAAGCGCACCAGCTCTTCGATTTGCACTAAGAACCAGCGGTCGATGTTAGTTAGGTTGAAAATACCGTCAACGGATAGTCCTGCACGGAAGGCATCGGCAATATACCAAATACGCTCTGCGCCCGCGTCTTTTAACTCGCGACGAATACGTGTTAGTGCTTCAGGATCATCTTGGCTAACTTTTGGATCAAAACCAGTCGCGCCAACTTCAAGGCCACGTAATGCTTTTTGCATTGACTCTTGGAAGGTGCGACCAATTGCCATCACCTCACCAACGGACTTCATTTGCGTTGTCAGGCGGTCATTCGTGCCCGCAAATTTTTCGAAATTGAAACGAGGAATTTTTGTGACGACATAGTCAATGGAAGGTTCGAATGATGCAGGTGTACGACCACCTGTAATATCATTCATTAGCTCATCAAGTGTGTAGCCAACAGCAAGCTTAGCGGCAATTTTGGCAATTGGGAAACCAGTCGCTTTCGAAGCAAGTGCGGAAGAGCGCGATACACGAGGGTTCATTTCAATAACAATCAAACGTCCATTTTTGGGATTGACGGCAAATTGAACGTTAGAGCCTCCAGTTTCAACACCAATCTCACGCAATACCGCCATCGAGGCATCACGCATAATTTGATATTCTTTATCGGTCAGTGTCTGGGCTGGCGCAACGGTGATAGAGTCACCCGTATGGATCCCCATCGCATCAAAGTTTTCAATTGAACAAACAATAATGCAGTTATCATTTTTGTCGCGTACCACTTCCATTTCGTACTCTTTCCAGCCAATGAGCGACTCATCAATCAGTAGCTCATTGGTTGGTGAGAGGTCAAAGCCGCGCGTACAGATTTCTTCAAATTCTTCACGGTTATAAGCAATACCACCGCCAGTTCCCCCCATCGTAAATGAAGGACGGATAATACAAGGGAACCCAACATCTTCAGCTACCGCGTAGGCTTCTTCCATATTGTGTGCGATACCGGAGCGCGCTGTATCCAAGCCAATTTTTTTCATGGCTTTATCAAAACGTTGGCGGTCTTCGGCTTTATCAATCGCATCGGCGGTGGCACCAATCATTGTCACACCGAACTCAGCTAATACGCCTTTACGCTCAAGCTCCAGTGCACAGTTCAAAGCAGTTTGCCCACCCATGGTTGGCAACACCGCATCCGGACGCTCTTTTTCGATGATTTTACGCACCACTTCCCAATGAATTGGCTCAATATACGTTGCATCAGCCATTTCAGGGTCAGTCATGATGGTTGCTGGGTTAGAGTTGACTAAAATAACTCGATAGCCTTCTTCACGCAGTGCTTTACACGCTTGCGCACCTGAATAGTCAAATTCACATGCTTGGCCGATAACAATCGGGCCAGCCCCTAGAATCAGAATACTTTTTATATCTGTACGTTTTGGCATTTTTCTGCTCCCGATTATTTTGCGTTATGACGAGGTTGGTTCTGGCGATATTCATGGATAAGTTCGATGAAGTGATCGAACAATTTCGCCGCATCGTGAGGGCCAGAACTTGCTTCAGGGTGCCCTTGGAAACTAAACGCTGGCTTATCCGTACGGTGAATACCTTGCAGAGTGCCATCAAACAATGACTTATGTGTCACACGTAATGTGTCGGGTAATGTTGACTCATCGACAGCAAAACCATGGTTTTGTGCTGTGATCATGACAACATTTTGATCTAAATCTTTAACTGGATGGTTTGCACCATGGTGACCAAACTTCATTTTCATCGTACTTGCGCCGCTTGCTAACGCCAGTAGCTGGTGCCCTAGGCAGATACCAAAAACAGGAATTTCTGTTTTTAAGAAATCTTGAATTGCTTTGATAGCATAGTCACAAGGGGCAGGGTCGCCAGGCCCGTTAGAAAGGAAAATACCATCTGGATCCATCGCCAATACGGTTTCTGCTGGTGTTGTTGCAGGAACAACAGTCAAACGGCACCCACGATCCACTAGCATACGTAAAATATTACGCTTAGCCCCAAAGTCATAAGCGACTACATGTAACGGTAGCCCATCTTCACTTTTCGCACTCAGTTGACCATCAGCCAAAGTCCAAGAGCCTTGAGTCCAACTGTATGCTTCTTTCGTGCACACTTCTTTCGCCAAATCTAAGCCGTTTAGGCCAGAGAATGCGCGAGCTTTTTCCAGCGCCAACGCCGCATCTGGTGCATCACCGGCAATGATACAGCCGTTCTGAGCCCCTTTTTCTCTTAATAAACGCGTTAATTTACGTGTATCAATATCGGCGATAGCAACGACATTATGACGTTTCAGGTATTCTGATAGGCCTTCCTGACCGCGAAAGTTACTATAAACCAGTGGTAGGTCACGAATAATCAAACCTTGAGCATGAACATTTGGGGATTCTTCGTCATCGGCATTAGTGCCGACATTACCAATATGGGGATAGGTGAGAGTAACAATTTGGCGGGAATAGGAAGGGTCGGTAATTATTTCTTGATATCCGGTCATTGACGTATTGAAAACGACTTCTCCAACAGCGGCCCCTTCAGCACCAATGGCGCGCCCGTGGAATTCGGTTCCGTCTTCGAGAACCAGTATAGCTGACTTAATCAAAACACCCTCCAGGGAATAATAAATCACAATTAGTGCATATTAATTCAGATTTGAGGATCTAAATCAATGCCAAAATGCGTTTTTAAGCAAATTTTTGGCAAATTGCGCGCATTCTAATGATGAGATGAGGTCTTGTCTAGGAAAAAACGCATTTTTTTCATTTTTTTGTTACTTTTTTAGTGATCAGCCCGATTTTTAGTGCGATGGCTAGCAAAACTAACACCAATAGTACCTAAGTAAACGGTTGCAAACTGAATTAAGTGAATATCTTATGGTAAAGCAGAAAGAGTATCGAAGAAAGTCTATTTTTTAAGCAAAAAGACTTAGAAAAAACAACTAAACAGTAAGAAATAAAGGTAATTTATAAAATACATAAAAATAAATGCAAATCACAACAAATACGTAAATAACATCATGATTTGCATCAACAATATTAAAACATAAATCTATAAATTCTCTAAATCGAGAACATCTTTCATATTATATAAGCCTGCATTTTGAGCAACTACCCATGCAGATGCTTTAATTGCCCCATTAGCAAAGGTCATTCGACTGGAAGCCTTGTGAGTTATCTCTACACGCTCACCAATATCGGCAAACATTGCAGTGTGCTCACCAACAATGTCACCCGCTCGTACAGTCGCAAAACCAATTGTGCCAGCTTCGCGCTCTCCGGTATGGCCTTCACGCGCATATACTGCACACTCTTTAAGATCTTTACCTAGTGCATGAGCAATCGACTCACCCATAGCCAGTGCCGTACCTGAAGGGGCATCGACTTTATGGCGATGGTGAGCCTCGATGATCTCAATATCCGTGTAATCTCCCATCACTTTCGCCGCTTTTTCCAGCAATTTCAGCACTAAGTTAACGCCAACACTGAAATTTGCTGCAAACACAATAGGGATCGATTTAGCGGCTTCGGCGATGGCATGTTTGCCTTGATCGTCAAAACCGGTTGTACCAATTACCATCGCCTTATGGTTAGCGCGACAAAAAGCTAAATAATTCAACGTACCTTCGGGACGCGTGAAATCAATCACGACATCAAAATCATCAACAACTTTATCCAATGTATCAACGACAGCAATACCCAGTTTGCCGACTCCCGCAAGCTCACCCGCGTCCGTTCCAACTAATGATGAACCGACGCGCTCAATTGCCGCCCCTAACCGGATACCCTCTTGATTTTGTGTTGCCTGAATAAGCTGACGCCCCATGCGCCCTCCTGCACCAACAATTGCAACACGTACCATTGAATTTGCCATTTGCTATCCTTTTTGTCCGTTTTGCGGTGAATGTGAGGCCCAATACCACTTCACTCGCCACCACAACATCGTCATGTGAAAAATCATTGTGATATAGCTTAGCGAGCCTCTTGAGACTCTGCTAGCTCTAATCTTGAATTATTAACAAAAGCGTATAATGGCTAGAAATTATCAGAAAAAGTTGTGGGAAAAATAGGAATAGCCACAGAAGGGGGGCCTCTGTGGCTAGTGTGTGAGATAAGTCAGCTAATCATTAGAAATTAATTGAACGACGACTAGTCGGCCGCCTTCTTCTGTCGATAACACAAACTGCAAGCCATCAGTCAATGCAATCTTATCGCCAATAGGTATCTGTCTTTTTTCTGGTAATACCATCAAGCCATCAATACGTTCATTCACTAGCCACCATTGGTTATTGTGGAAAATAAAATAACCAACACGTTTCTTTTGCTCATCCGTTGTTCGCTCATTAGGCGCAATAAGTCGATTAACATGCCAAGCATAAAGTGATTGCCCACTCCATACCATCAACCGGTGGTCATCTGGTCGATAATTTCCCGCTTTACGTGAAGAGTATAGGTTTAAGATCGGTAATTTACCTGAGTATGCAGTGCCACAATAAGGGCAAACAGGGTGCATTTTCCCAGAAAAAACATACCATTGCTGCTCACAATCATGGTTTTGACACGGCTGAATGAGATCGACAGTTTTTACTAGTGCCGTTTCCCACTCATCCGCAGTAGGCCTGAGAGAGGGTTCGTGCAGACCAGTAATAAACGCTTTTTCAAATAACGGCGTTAAATAAGGCCCCATCACGGTATAAGGGATTTTTTCAGGATCAGCCCAAGGCAAAGATGAAGGTTTAACCTGATTCAATTTAACGGCATTACTTCTATCGGTAGGGTGTTCAATAAAAAGCGCTTTTTCCCCCATTAATAAGCTTTCATCATTCATCTCATCATCCATATCATGAATTTTACCGCCACGCAGTGGATGTCGATAAAATAAATACATATAGATCAGAACTGATAACGCATGCCTATCTGTAGTAATACTCGGTAAAATACGATTTGGGTCGGATTTGGCTAAATGAGCCGTTTTGACCACTTCCGGTGCAATAAAATCTGGTGTACCGACCACATCGGGGGGATATTTTCCAGGAACCACTAACCCATCAATATCAATCACGCACGCATGCCCCTGTTCAGGGTCGATTAGCACGTTTTTATAGCTTAGATCACTGTGACACAGACCCGCAGCGTGCATTCGGCGAACGGCTCTTGCCAACAAAAGACACACTTTCAAGTAATTCAGCATATTGCCGCGTTCACGCGGATCTAAGAATTTATTTTGATTATTTGCGCTGGCAAACCACTTTCCTTCTTTTTCACGGCCTTTAATCGCTAGGAAGTCATTATTCTTAGAGCCATATTTAAAGAAAAAATGGGATTGATAAGTTGGAACAACAATACCAACCTTACCTTCATGCTTCACAATATCGGTTGGCCAACAAAACAAACCCTTCCAGTATTCACCACCAATTTGCTCAAAAATATTTTTTCTGTATTGCCCTGTGATCATATCAATACGTTCAAGCGCTTGCGCATTTTGGGGCGTTTTATAAAATGCGACGACATAGGATCTGTCTGGCGAAAAATAGACATCCTTCATGGAGCCGGAACCAATAATTTCGTCAACGTATTGAACGGTTTTCCCATCCTGAGTTGTACAGGTAATAATATTTGCCATAAAAACCACCAAATTTATATTTCAGAACGGTTACCAAGCAACAATGATGGTGCGATCATCATGATTACCTGCTGAGAAAAAATTTAACCATTCGGCAAGCTTTTTATCAGCCTCTACAGGGCTTTCTAAACAAGGCGTTATTTGCTCAAGAAGATCATCCCATCGCTGTGGATCTTTCAGGCCGTTATCGGTTTCAAAAATAGGATCAGAAACCCCATCAGTCATCAGGATCAGGTGAGTGATTTCAGGCCATTTACCAATCCCGATCCGCCGATTAAAGTCGTTATCATTGATTTCACTCTCATCGAGGAAACGGGTTTGCCCTGCGTACTCCCCACTGTCGGGTACACCAAGAAGACGTACTTTACCTGCTGGACCATAAACAGCAATTGCCCCATCCCCCATCCAAAACGAAGCCGCGAATAACTCATCGCCAACACGCATTGAAGCCGTCGCCAGTAGCGTCGTTGAGAATGATTTAATCGGTTGATCAACGTGAATAGCTTCATTTTTAATATTATTGATCGTCAATTGTGCTGCGTTATGGAACAACTTAGCAAAGTAGGCACCGATATATTTGGTTGATTCCGCATCCCATGACGTCAGCGCTCCCATAAATTGTGCTCTTTCTTCATCGCTAGCACTCGATAACCGCCCGTTAAGGTACTCACCGAATGTATTGACCGCAATACGTGAGCCTTCACGTGAGTTTTTTGCACTGCCTGCGCCATCAGCAACAATCATTAAGCTCCAACCACTTTTATCATCATGGTGAATATAAAAATCATCATCACGAAATGATCCAGCGTGTTCATGAGAGCGACCACGGCGGCTTGCTGCTGCAATACGCAATGGGCCTTCTGAAATAATTTGATGGTCAATATGCTTTTTAGGGTAAGGGCTATCTGCTGGTGGCTCATTAATTTGCCATAGACTACGAGGATCAGGATTGATAATAAAAATCCCCTCTGTGGTACAAGGCTCTCGGCCTTCACTTGACCAAACTACCGACATCTTAATGTTGCCACTTTGTGTTGGTACGCCTGATAACATTGATGTTTCAGCATCAAAGGTAACGCCAATCTCATCTGAAAAATCGACACGCTCAACGGTTGCCGTTTCACCATTACTCAATAACACTTGAACTTGAGAATTAAAGGCAAGCCCAACTCGCCCATTTGCGATCACAATGTTCGCAGTAGGAGGCAGAGAAACGGGTTCTTTCGTGATATTCGCATTGCCTGCTGCGGGGATCTGCCCCGGTTTAAGCACGGGCTCTTTTTCCAAAGATACAGGCTCGGTGACCTGCTGTGACTGGCTTTGCAAATAAGGCAATAATAGAGTCAGTTGTGAATCACTGAATTGGCACTCATTCAACCTATCAGCGAACTGTGCCTGCTCTTTAATATCTGCACATTTTTCTTGGATTTGCTCAAGAATGTTAAAAATGGCTTCAGCTATCTGTTTATCTTCATAAATTGCCACCAAAGCGCTTTCAGAAATAGGCATATTACGATTTCTAATTGCGTGCTCTAGCAGCAATTTAATCAATAGTGCATTTTGATCCATTACCCTTTTCCTCTAGTCACATCAAAATCAGACTGGTCATCACTATTGTTAAAAGAGATCCCCCTTTCACACCAAGGACAGATGACAGATTCAGGGCCATTGACACAGAGTAATTTGCCACAGGCACAGACGGCGAAAGCGGTCGCATTACCACAATATGGGCAACCTGGCGTACCATTTAGCTCGCTAGTGTTCACTTGTGACATATTCGCGCTATCATCGCTCCACGCAAAATAACTTTCATCAATTGTGTAACACCCTGTAAGGTTAAAGTGACTGAGGTTCAATTTGAAGTTCAGGTTAGGTAGATGTGTTGGTGGACGTTCATATTTCATCAAATAAGGCCGTTTAGAACGGTTACAACGCCCGACAAAAGTGACGCAAGTATCATCATAACTTGCCGCAATTTCATCTTTAGCTAACCGCACCACTTGCTCTGTCTTATGCAATAGTGGTGGTGCTTCATCGCCCACACTGCGACTTTGGGAAACAACGGATGCCGTAATCCATTTGATAAATTTAGTAAAATCCCCTTCCTGAGCTTCCGTAAACAATAAAACGTTCTCCGTTAATTGCGATAATACGTTTAAGTCGGCAGAGGCGCCTAAGCCAATCGCAATTAAATTGACTTTAGAGGCATATTTTTCTTTCCAACGCTGAATTTCCGGTGCCACATTATCGGTAGGTCGCCCATCTGTCAGTAAATAGACCACAGGCTTCCAATCCCCTTTTCTTTCATAAGTGGTTTTTTGGACTTGAGTATCTATTTGATAGGATAATTCTTTCAGGGCGCTACCAAGACTGGTTCCACCCCCTATGGGCAATTGAGGTGGATAGAAGGAAACAACTTCCGTTAACGGCACAATTGTTTTAGCAATACCCGCAAAAGCGATAATGGAAATCCAAGCTGTTTCTAATGCATGAGGGTCTTTTCTGAGATCGTTGACGATCATCTGTAGACCATCATTCATTTTTTTTAGGTTTTCTCCCACCATGGATTCAGAACAGTCAAGCACGAAGAAAATAGGCAGTCTTCTCATCACTAAACCTTATTACAAGTAAATTCCTTTCAAGCTGTCCTGTTGTTCATCAAACAGTGGATAGCCCAATAAAAGCAAAGTTTCATAATGAAACTTTGCTTTATTCCTATAATACAAGTTGTATTTCAGGAGGTGGAGGAGGCAAGGTATCCTGATTACTATTAATACCTGCGCTGGAACTCCCTGAAGAGACACTCGCTGAAACCCATTTAAAGAAACCGGAAAAGGCATTCGAGTCGAGTGTTTCAAGTGCAACGACTTGAGAGGTTAGCTGTTTCAGGTGGTCATGTTTTGCTTTTGGCCCCACGGCACAAGCAATAATGGAACCAAAAGAACGCTTTTTGATTTCTTTAATGGCTTCGGTATAAGCATAGCTGTCTGACGGAGTACCATCTGTCATTAAAAAAACTAAAGGTCGCCAATCCCCTTTTTGCGTATCGTCAGTACGTCTAATATCCCTATCAACACATTGAATTAAGCATTCCAATGCAGCGCCAGTGAAGGTCCCTCCAGAGCTAGGCACGACAATATCGGTAAATTGAAAGTTTTCTAATGCGGTAAGAGGAATAAATTCACGTGCTTCGTTATCATAGGTGATGATCGCGATATGAACACTCTCTAATGCGTAAGGATCTTGCCTTAGTGCATTAAGCATAGCTTGGATCCCAACGTTTACGGCATGTATTGATTCACCTCGCATTGAGCCAGATGTATCAATCAAAAGATAAACGGGTAACCTTCTCATTTAGCAATAATCCTTCAAATAAGAGACGAATGAATCTGAGTCTGAAGGTTGACCTATCGCATTCAATTTCCAGCCAGAGTCTTCTCTGACCAACTCAGCAAAAAGCATAGAGCGCTGGTGATTAAATTCTGCACCACCAGATAAATCGAAACGCGCCATTTCAACATTTTTCGCATCGACTGCACGAATAAACGCATTTTGTACTTTGCCAAAATGTTGTTGTAACTGCTTACCGTTATAAATCTGCACAATGAAGACAATTTTGGCATATTTGTCATCGAGGGTGTTCAGTTTTACGATAATCTGTTCATCGTCACCATCACCAGCGCCTGTACGGTTGTCACCCGTCAACCAAATTTGCCCTGATTTATGTCTTAGGCTATTAAAGAAAATAATGTCGCCATCAACAAGAGATGCTTGACCGCCTTCCATTCTGCCTAAATCTGCAACCTTACCATTAGCGTCACATAAAAAAGCAATGACATCTAAGTCGTACTCTTCTTGTTTACCGAAAAGACTTCCTAGAAAACCTTTTTTTTCTTCTTTAATATCCCAACCCAGCCCAATGGTGACAGAGGAAAGATCATATTCACTTTTCTTTAAACTGACGCCTTGGCCTTTCTTTAAGCTAACTGACATAAATTAATCCTTTTTAAAGTACCACATTAACTTCTGGTGGCGGTGGTGGTAAGTCATTGAGATCAGCAATATCTTTTTTACTCAAATCCACTTTCTGACTACCTACGGAGATACTTGCAGATACCCACTTAAAGAAAGACTTAATCGTCGTTGAATCCGCGGTATCTAACTGAAGAACAACCTCGGTGATCTCTTTTAACACTTTTGTTTGTGCTGATTGCCCCGCTGCACAAGCAATGACGAGCCCCGTTCTTGCTGCTTTAAATTTGTTTAATCCGGCCTTCCAATCATCAGTTGGTGCCCCATCCGTCATAATAAATACCAACGGACGCCAATCACCTTTTGACTCTACGGTTGTTCTTTGCACTTCATTTTCGATACAGTGAGCCACAACGGAGAGAGCGTCTCCCAATGCTGTCGTGCCACTCGCTTGTAAATCAGGTAAGGAAAAATTGATAAGGTCGGTTAATGGAACAATTTGTTGTGCCGTTGAGTTGAAGGTAATAATGGATACATGGGCTGTTTCGAGTGCATAAGGATCTTGTCTTAGTGTCGATAACAGCGTTTGCACACCATTTTTCACCGCTTCAATCGGCTCTCCGTGCATAGAACCAGAGGTATCAAGTAAAAGATAAACGGGCAATCGGCGCATGAATGAGTCCTATTCAAAATTATGTTTTTTATTTATACAATATCTTAATGCATCTCAACATGAATTCAATCAATATTGCACTTAGTACTCGTAGCAAGGCAATCAGAACAATCCCGTTAATATTTGAAAATTAAGTAAAAAAATAGCCGACTAAAATTAGTCGGCTATTATTCGGATTAATCATAATTCAGTAAATCTCAATGAATGCTAATGATACGCCTCGACTATATTTCTCGCCCACATTAGGGAAAAGCATCATTAACAATGCGATAACTTAAAGCATAACGAATAGATATACTTAATAAGTTAGCTTTTTTTATTTTCTGCGGAGATTTTTTGAATAAGCTGCTCAATAAAATTATCAACCAGTAATTCAACGGCATCACTACGAGTTGATTTATTTAAACGTGATAGTCGGTCAATCTTTCTTAACGTAAGCATTTTTAATGACAATGAAACTGACTTCTTTTTGTCTTTATCTAATCTTACCCGACTAGTAATTTCTTGATGCATTCTTTCTTCATTAGCCACTAATGCTTCGCGCATGCGACGGATCGTTTTATTATCCAATTGCCCTCTTTCGGTCATTTGATAAGCACGATTCGATTTACTGTATTTTATCTCTGCGCCATAAGCTTCACGCAGCTCTTTCAATACGCGTGTCAACGTTGGCTCTGAGCATTCTAGCGAAGAGATTATTTTTGTCGTAGCAACTGGCTTCCCCGGACTTAAAAGCGCGGCTAATGTATAAACTCTGATTTGGCGAGTACTGAGTTGCATGATTGTTGTCACTTACTTGAATAAAATCGAAAATTAAGGATACAAAATAGATTTGATACTTATATATGATAATATCTTTAAATATTAATAACATATATTATATCAAAAGAAAACTCACCTATTGGCGATAACATGCGAAAATCCATGTATGATAACCATTTTCAACCCAACTAACGATTTTACTTAAAATAATGTCGATAACACAAGCCATACTTCCTATACTATCGAATTATTTAAAACGTCAATCATCAACTTCATCATTGTGTTGCATTTAAACGTGGTGAACCTATTTTGCCTTGCTCTTGTGCGATACCGTAGATTTTTGAACGAGCTAAAATACCGATTGCCCAACGCCGATGAGTCGCAGGCTCGCACATAGCGCCCTGAGATTTAAACACCGCTTGGGTTGAGTTCAAAATACGTAAAGCGTCCGAATGTTCTGACTGAGAGACCATCAGTGCTTGTTCTATTTTACTGATCTGCTTAGGATGGATCGCCGTTTTCCCCACTAAGCCATTAGCAATATCAAGCATCAACTCTTTTTCCATGATTTGATGGTCGTCGATATGCTCGCAAACTGGAGCCGTTAAAAAGAAATTACGGGAGCCAAAAACCGCAACGAGCATTTTGATCACATACCCCATCGGTCCATCATATAACGTAAAATGGCGATTACGTCGCAATGAAATCACATTCATTAAATCATTTCCACCAATTCGTAGCGCAATAATTCGCTCATGACAAGGGTGTACTAGTAAATGATTTGCAAGTTCAGTCATTTGTATTACATCAAAGACTTCTTCTGTTTCCAGTGTCGGCATCATGCACAAATGTGTATTTTCGATGATATTCCACCAGACCGGGAGTGATTCTTGGGTAAATTTTGGCAGTACAAAACCGTCAATTGCACTGAGATCAAGATGTTGCACTATCCATTCACCCATTTCCGTCTCTCTTGGGCGAATAAACACTAACGGCCACGCCTGATTACCCGTTTGTTTTTTAACTTCAGATAATTCAAGTAGTAAAGCTTGCAGGTTATTTAGCGCCAGAGGAATATCCGATTCACTCACCGAATCTTCTAAACAGATGATTAATGAACGTAGTCCTGCTATTTTGTGATTCAAAATAACATCAGCAATATCAGTACGTGTTGCTGGCATATAAAGCGTAGCACCTAGTTTCCAAGGTGAGAGTCTCTGCTCCATTACTTTACCTTCTTAATAATCGTTACTGCACGATATTGGCCGATGTCATTGCCAACCTCAGTGATAGTAATATTTTTCTGTTGTGCTAAATAAACCAACAAAGCGACATCAGGATCACTCATTTTGCGCACTAAAACATGATCGGGAACACGACGTAATACCGCACGAGTTGCCTCTGCAATCCCTGGTTTGATACGGTTAATATTGGTAATACTGTATTGCTCTGCCAACGTGTTGATTACCTGCTCGCTACGCTGTTTGAGCGATGCGCATAATGGGGAGTTTGGAGACGGTGTGGCAATTGAAGCCATCTCTAAAGCATCTCGTTGTTTAGCAACGGTATCGACAAGCAGGCGGCTGCACTCAAATTGGCTTAAATGATCACATTTAACACAGCCATGAAAGCCTGATTCAGTCCATATTGAGCGTGAAATTAACCCTGAAACAGGTGCTCCCATGATACCAAATGGGATCAACCAATCATCATGGCTCGCAGACAACCATGCACACCCACAAGGATCAGCTAGTACGACGAGTCTAGGCTGCGCAGGATAGCCCTCACGCCCCGTTAATGAGCGCACTAATTCACCGGTTATGGCCCCTTTTCCCGTCCAGCCATCAACAAACACAATACCTTCGGTGCCATGACGCCGCTCAATCCACTCTAATGCCGTGGTATCGATTCCTCTATCGCGAATAATACTGATACCATAGTGATAAGACTCTTTCCCCATCGCACGTAGTGTTTGTTGCAACATAACACCTAACGGCACACCTGCCCTCACAAGGCTCGTCAGCACAATTGGGGTCTTATCGAACTGCTGAATTAACGCTTTGGCTAGCATCACAACCTCGCTAGCTAAACGTGCCGCGCCTGAATCAAGGGCTTTCGCAAATAAATCAAGGTGCCACGGAGTCGGTTCAGGCTCTTGACTTAGCATATCTGAATAGTGCTTTGCCCCTGACTGTATAAGTTGCTCTTTTAGCTCAACAGGTGTCATTTCGATGGTGACGGGCTGCAACAAAAAATGGACATCATCAGGCAAATAGCTACCAGAAAAAGGTTCAAAATCACGCATCGTCTAATCCCTCAAAAATCTTTGTATTAATTTGAGCAGCAAACTGACTCTGTTTTGGCATTCCAAACCAACTACACAGCTTCATAAAACGATGATCGCTTAAACTATCACCTAAACCAATCACAGGAAAAACGCCTCGTTCACTTCTCAATTTATTAAGTAAATAAGTCACCGCATGCCCTTTTTCTATCGACTCAGGCAACCAAGCAATATTGTTACTGTTACGATGAATATAGAAACCTTTGGTTGAAAATAGCTGCTCAATTTCATCGCCAATGGCATACAACTCATCTAATTTAGTGCTATCGCGGTGCTTCATAACCAAATAAATGGGCGTATTATCATATTCATAATTAATTCGTGCCCAAGCATCGATATTGCGTTCGGCCATTAACGCGGTGATCTTTTGCTGCATCTGGATCAGTTGTTCAGTGTAATTTTGCAGGCTCGCTAATATTTGTGTTCGCCACTGCCTATCTTCTTCACCCTGTGGATTTAAGATCACCGCCCCGTGTGTCGTAATGGCCCAAGAACGAAAGGGGATGGTGACACGGCGGATCTCTTCCGTTCCACGTGCGGTAACAGGGATCAAATCAGCATTTTCAATCATCCAATCCACTAGCATGGCTTGCTCTTGGGTCATAAAGCTACGTGGCTCTAGGTCTCTGTCTAAGGCGCCAACCTGAAAAGGCATTAAGTCTAGCTCATCAACCATTTTCCGCCGGGTCTGAAACAAAGTGTCATCTAAATCGGTAAAAATCACCGGCCTACTCATAACTTAATACCTCAACTATTGGGGCCACTTTATTCAGTGCTTCAAGTAGTACGGGGTCCACACTCTCTTTGGGTGTTTCGATGCACAGTATGATGCGTGAGAAATGTTGATGGGCAACGTTATAAACAAAATTAGGGATCCCCAAGCCGTAATTATCCTTAAAGGCAATAGCAGATTGAATTGCATAATTAACAGAAATTGGTGAACGCGTTGTGGAGCTATATTTTACCTCCGCACCTTGTTGCTCTAACCTCTCTGCTAACAAAAAGGGTTCCCAAACAAATTCCCCTGAGCCAAGCACCAATATTTTTTCGTCGGAAGAGGCTTGGATATGGCGGCCCAAATCTCCAGCCGGTGCTGCTATCCCCAACCTTCCCCAACTTTGCTTACCTGTAATTGGGAAATGACCTGTTCCTGTAATATTCACATTTGGCATGATGGGGACAGGCGCATCTTTATTTTGCTGCCACTGCCATTGCCCCTGCACTAACGATAGAGTACGTATCGGTAAGGGGCTACGCTCTTGTAAAGCGTCACCACTCCAATCGGTTAAGGTGACGGCTAGCACCTGTTTAATCTCAGTCAAACCGCCAGCGTCACGTAAAGCACAAAGTAAATTAATAAAGGTATTTCCCGTGGTTGCCTCATCATCAACAAGGACAACGGTTTGCGCATGCAATACACGGCGTCTTAATTCAGGGTCATGGGGTAAATAAAGCAGATGATCCGTCGCATGGCTGTGATTTTCTTTGAACTCACACAATAACTCACCCCCTTCAACAGGATGACGCGTCGACGTCAAATAGACAGAATCTTTATAATGTTTTCTCGCCTCATCAAACACGCCAGCCCCTAACCCCACGGCGGTTTCTGCCATGCCTATAAATAAAACAGGCCCTTCAAGTGTTGACGGAAATTGTTGGCATAATTGCTGATATGTTTTACGCATCAATTTTGGCTGGACAGGAATATGCCTGCCCAACACTTTACTCACAAATAGAAAGGCACGTTTCGGGTTACGTCTCTCTGCGATTTCAAAGAGTTCATCTAGCGTGTCCAAAGAACAAGTGGGAATAACACTCAAAGTGCCAGTCGTCAGATTGCGGCGGTAAACTACAGGCTCAGTCGTACTCTTCATTATTAGTTTTTATCCGTACTGATTAAATTGGTTGTTATTGAACTATAACTGATTGAATTTGTGATAGGCCGTATAATCGAAGGTGTGAATTTTGCTTTTTCAGCAACGACTTCCTCTTGGCTAATTAAACCAAGCTGCCGCAAAGCAAAAATACCAGGTAGGTTGATACCACTATGTTGTGTGTAACCTATTCCACCAGAAGGACGCATATTGATTTCAAGCAAAACGGCGTTCCCCTGAGCATCATTGCGTGTTTGCACATTAACAATCCCATCGGCTTGCATCACTTGCGCGCAAGCACAGCCTAACTCATAAGCTTCCCCTGAGTTTTCTAAGTGCTGCAAAGAGCCTTCTTTACGACGAGCAACCGCAGCAATAACACGACCTTGTTCGACAACCATATCTACCGAATATTCAGGCCCCGGCAAATAAGGCATTAAGACTAAAGGTTCAAAGCCGTCTGCTTGTTCCATCGCTTGCAAATAGAGGCGAGGGTTAACTCGACGACTCTCAGGGTGAGTAAATGCCGCCATAGCAGAAACGGAATCATCAAAACGCCAAAATCCCATACCATAAATCCCTTTAATAGGTTTCACACATAATGGCACATTTTTAAAAGGGTTATTCACGATAAATGCTTTTAATTCATCAATTGAGTCAATCTGAATAGAGGGGACAACGGGCAAACCGTGCTTTTCCATTGATTGTGCAAAAGCATATTTATCATCGGCTAACTGAAGTGCACTAACACTCATCGCCCCCGTTGTTAATTTAACGCCAAGAGACTCAATTTGCTGGCGGTGAGATTCAAACCATTCACTATTTCGGCCAGCTTGGATTGCCGATATTTTCTCTTTTTCAACCAGCCGAGTGATAAATGCCAATCGCTCAGCACTATCTTCTGGCTCTAATCGTGCATAGTCGGCCTGAGATAAAATTTCATTTCGGGCATGACGATGAGAAGCAAATATCGTTATGTTTTTCAGTTGTTGTTGAGCAAACTCACGAGCACCTTGAATAAGGTCTCGCTGCGAAGACAAGCCTTCCATAAACCATATTTTACTGTTCATCAATCCCTACATCCATCCGAAGCACCCAATAATAAGATCGGCAATAATGCGATTTAAACCGCAACATGTCAATCATATTGTGATTTATTACCGTTAATAGTTTAGAACTACATATATTTACATTTAGTTCGGAAAAATCTCATTAATCAATATACTAAAAATAAATTAATCATTTATATTCAACACGTTAAAATAAAAAGAAATAATATTGAAAAAAATAGCGTTGCCCAACTACTTCATCATGATATGATTAACTTTATATTTGGGATTTTAGTTATGTAAAAACCACTATTTCATCGTAACTTTGAAGGAATTTTATTATGGTTTCATTAAGCAAAAATCAAACCATCTCCCTGAGCAAGCAAGCACCTGCGTTGAATCATCTGATGTTTGGTTTGGGCTGGGATCCGGTTCAGGTTAAGAAAAAAGGATTTTTAAGTGGGCTTTTTGGTGGCGGTAATTCAATCGATTTGGACGCTAGCTGCATTTTACTTGATGCACAAGGAAAGCAAATTGATGTAGTCTCTTTCCGCAAATTAAAATCAAGCTGCAACTCTGTCATTCATTCAGGCGATAACCTTACCGGTGAAGGTGATGGCGATGATGAAACCATTTTTGTAGAACTCAATAAACTGCCAGCCAATACCGAATACCTCGCATTCACAGTCAATAGCTTCCGTGGTCAAACCTTCAATGAAGTCGAAAACGCATTTTGCCGCGTTGTTGATCACGCTACTAAAAAGGAGCTGGCAAACTATAAATTAACGGAACAAGGCTCACATACAGGGATCATTATTGCTTCTTTGCGTCGTAATAACGGTCAGTGGGATTTCACCGCTCACGGTTCGCCTTCTACAGGTCGCACTATTCAAGATATGCAATCTGACATCGTTAATGTGGTGGTACGCCCATGAATATGACTCCAGGTGCTAATGCTACCGTTCCTTCTCAAACCCTGACGATCCGTATTCAATCTGGCATGGCTGTTGATGCCTCGGCTTTCCGTTTATACGATACAGGTAAAGTTAAAAACGATGCGGATATGGTTTTTTATGGTCAAACAACGAATGATGATCAAACCATTAGCTTTCGTCCTGAAGGCAACAATAGCCTCTTTACCGTCGATTTAAATCGTTTACACCCTAGTGTGCAAAAAGTTGCATTTACAGCAACTTGTGACGGCAACCAAACCATTGCTGGCTTGCAGCGTCTTGCTATTCAAGTTGATGCTAATAATGAAGTTTTGTTAAACGGCACGGTGGAAACTAATGGACGCCAAGAAGCGGCATTAATTCTCGGTGAACTCTATCGCCGTAATGACAGTTGGAAGTTCCGCTTTATTGCTCAAGGGTTTAATGGTGGACTAAAACCTCTCGCTGAGCATTTTGGTGTTGATGTTGAAGATACACCGACACCCACTCCAGCACCAGCCTCAACACCAACACCGCCCCCTGCTCCGGCTTCCGTGAATCTGAGCAAAGTGTCTCTAACTAAAGAAAAACCTTCAATTAGCCTCGTTAAAAAAGACGATTTTGGGAAGATAAGGATCAACCTTGATTGGCACCGTGGTAGTAATACTGGGTCAACAGGCTTCTTAGGTGGCTTATTTGGTGGTGGAAATAAAGGAATTGACCTTGATTTAGGTGCATTTGTTGAGCTACAGAACCGTGAAAAAGGGGTTATCCAAGCGCTTGGAAACACTTTCGGCTTCTTTAATTCTCCACCGTTCGTCGAGTTACAAGGGGATGACCGCACTGGTGATGTTTCAGGTGGCGAATGGATATATATCAATGGTCGTGAGTGGAAAAATATCAAGCAAATACTGATTTACGCCTTTATTTACGAAGGTGTACCAAGCTGGGATAAAACGGACGGTGTGGTCACTATTCATGTACCAGATCAACCACCAATTGAAACACGTTTAACCGAAGGAAATAATGGTCGCGGCATGTGCGCTATCGCGCGACTCGTGAACGAGCAAGGCGCTATCAAAGTTGAGCGTATCAACCAGTTCTTTAAAGGTCATAAAGATATGGATAACGCCTTTGGCTGGGGGTTTCGCTGGACTACCGGTTCTAAATAATCAAAAGGAAATTAGGGGATATACCATGAGTTTTTTCAATAAAGTTAAAGATGCATTGAATACAGGCCGAGCAGAGTTAACCAAACAAGTCGGTCGTTTTAAAAACAAAAAATTTATGCAAGGCACCGTGGCTGTTTGTGCTCGTATTGCTATTGCCAGCGATGGCGTTAGCTCTGAAGAGAAGCAGAAAATGCTTGGCTTCTTAAAAGCCTCTGATGAGTTAAAAGTTTTTGATACCACTGAAGTGATTGAGTTTTTTAATAAGCTCATTACAAGCTTTGATTTCGACTCAGAAATTGGCAAGGGTGAAACAATGAAATACATCCTTGCACTAAAAGATCAACCTGAAGCCGCTCAGTTAGCTATCCGCGTTGGTATTGCGGTCGCCAAAAGTGATGGTGATTTTGACAATGATGAGAAAGCCGCGGTACGTGATATTGCAACTGCATTAGGCTTTTCACCAGCAGACTTTGGTCTGTAATTTTAATTAAGGACCCCGTTTAGGAATTATTATGGTATCCACTCATATTGGCTTTCCGACTGAAACCGTAATTGTGTTTGTGGTATTAGCAATCGGAGCTATTTTTATCGATTTATTTATGCACCGTGCTGATAAACCGATCACATTAAAAAATGCAATTTTCTGGTCCATATTCTGGGTTGCCATTGCTATGGCATTTGCTGGATTCCTATATATCCATCATGGCTCGGAAGTTGCCAGCCTATTCGTAACAGGTTATGCGTTGGAAAAAGTCCTCTCGGTCGACAACTTGTTTGTCATGATGGCGATTTTCTCTTGGTTTGCCGTACCGGATCGCTTTCGCCACCGGGTTCTATACTGGGGGATTATCGGTGCCATTATTTTCCGTGGGATCTTCGTCGCCATCGGTACAGGACTTCTCAGCTTAGGACCATACGTTGAAATCATCTTTGCCCTTGTGGTTGCTTGGACAGCGGTAATGATGTTACGTAGCGGCGATGACAGTGATGAAATTGAGGATTATTCTCAGCACTTAGCCTATCGTTTAGTCAAACGTTTCTTCCCAATTTGGCCTAAAATAACGGGGCACGCATTCTTATTAACACAAAAAGAAGTTGATGCAGAGCTAGCCAAACCTGAAAACAAAGATGTGACAATCGGCCGCGGTAAAAAAGCAGCACTTTACGCAACCCCACTTATGTTATGTGTGGCTGTCGTTGAGTTATCTGATGTGATGTTTGCTTTTGACTCTGTACCCGCTATTATCGCGGTAAGCCGTGAGCCACTGATTGTTTACAGCGCAATGATGTTTGCAATATTAGGTTTGCGTACGCTTTATTTCGTTCTGGAAGCATTGAAGCAATATCTTGTCTACTTAGAAAAAGCCGTCATCGTTCTTCTGTTCTTTATTGCCGTTAAACTTGGCTTGAATGCAACAGATCATATTTGGCATCATGGCTTTAGTATCTCTGCTAGCACAAGCTTGTTTGTGGTACTTGGGGTACTTGCATTAGGCATTATCGCAAGCGTACTTTTTCCAGAAAAAGATAAATCTGAGGATGAAAAGCATAGCTAACATTCTTTCACAACATATTTTTGCATAAATTTTCAAGGAGTTATAACAATGAGCGTTTCTCTATCTAAAGGCGGCAATGTTTCGTTAAGCAAAGCAGCACCAACGATGAAAAACGTCCTAGTTGGACTTGGCTGGGATGCTCGTTCAACAGACGGTCAGGACTTTGACTTAGATGCTTCTGCATTTTTATTAGCCGCTAACGGAAAAGTACGTGGTGATGCAGACTTTATTTTCTATAACAACCTAGCATCTGCCGACGGCTCAGTAACTCATACCGGTGATAACCGTACTGGTGAAGGCGATGGTGACGATGAAGCGCTGAAAATCAAATTAGACCTGATCCCAGCGGACATCGATAAAATCATCTTCGTTGTCACTATTCATGATGCACAAGCTCGTCGCCAAAGTTTCGGCCAAGTTTCTGGTGCATTTATCCGTTTAGTCAATGATGACAACCAAATTGAAGTCGCTCGTTATGACCTGACTGAAGACGCGTCAACGGAAACGGCAATGCTATTCGGTGAATTATACCGTCATAGCAATGAGTGGAAATTCCGTGCCGTCGGTCAAGGCTATGCAGGTGGCCTAGCCTCTGTATGCGCTCAATACGGCATCAATGCATCTTGATATCAGTAAAATCAGTGATAAGTATTGGTAGCGAAAAAACGCTACCAATTTTCAACAGCAAAGGAGCTTTATATGGCAGTTTCCCTCGTTAAAGGTGGTAATGTATCCCTGACTAAAGAAGCACCGACAATGAATGTTGCTATGGTCGGTCTGGGATGGGATGCTCGTGTTACTGACGGCGCAGATTTTGATTTAGATGCTTCTGTATTTATGGTTGGAGAAGACGGTAAAGTTCTCTCTGATGCAAATTTTATCTTCTTCAACAACAAAGTAAGCCCATGTGGTTCTGTTGAACACCAAGGCGATAACCGTACTGGGGAAGGCGACGGTGATGACGAACAAGTCAAAATCGACCTGACTAAAGTTCCTGCTGAAGTGAAAAAACTGGTTTTCTCTGTCACGATTTATGATGCAGAAACACGTAAACAAAACTTTGGCATGGTAAGCAACAGCTTTATGCGTGTTTACAACAACGATACCAATGCTGAAATAGCACGTTTTGACCTATCTGAAGACGCGTCAACTGAAACAGCAATGATTTTTGGTGAGCTATATCGCCATGGTAACGAGTGGAAATTCAAAGCGGTAGGCCAAGGCTTCGCGGGTGGCTTGAGTGCATTAGCAGCTCAACACGGTGTCAATATCTAATTCACCTTAACTAAGATGAGCACTGCCCTCATCTATAAAGATTACTGGCAGTCATCAAGCTCTCATCTCTCTCTTGATGACTTTATTTTCCCAAGAGACTGATAATAAAATCAGTCTCTACTAACCACCTGTTTATGTTTATATCGGTAGTGCTTTTTATGGAAATGGCGCCAGTGTGCGTCTTGCGCAGCTTGCAATAATTCAAAATCCCCACGAGTATCACCCCAAGCGCGTAGGTGATATTGACCCAAGTCACCGTATACCTGCTCTAAACGTTTTACTTTCTGTTCACGGCGGCAGTTTTGGCCAACCAAATTCCCCGTTAATTTACCATTCACCACTTCAAGTTCAGTACTGATCAACTTGATGCCTAACCTTTTTGCAAACGGCTTAAGGACCAGAGATGGTGAGGCGGAACAAATCGTCACTTCAGCACCACTTTCAACTTCAGCGGCAACACCTAATACCCCTTCAGGGCGCATCAATTTCGTCCAATAAATCTTACAAAACTGTTCGGCCTTCTCTTTTAGCCACTTCTCGTCAACCCCCGTGAGAAAGGTCTTAATCAGCACTTCTTTTAATTCGTCACGCGTGAGCTTGCGCCTAGCACATTGCAAAGTAGGCAAAACCAATCTAATAATTTTGCGGGAAAAACGATATTTCCCGAACGCGAATTTTAAAAATGGGATAAAGCTGTCACGATATGTTAATGTGCCATCGAAATCAAAAACAGAAAGTACATTAACGGCATGGGCGGTATTGTTGGGCACGAATGAAAACTCCAAAAACGCTGCGTTGCCTCCAACCTGCCTCTATTAGGCAGATCAGAGGTATTCTATAATAAATAACTAGGCGCCTTGCCATTAGCTAATTTGCTTAACCTCAACACGTAACTCTTTAGGCACTTCAAACACAATATTTTCTTCGCGGCCTTGAAGCTCTACAACCTCATCGGCGCCAAACTCTTTCAGTTTATCGATCACTTGGCGAACTAAAATATCAGGCGCTGAGGCTCCCGCAGTCAAACCGATAATTTTTTTATCGACTAGCCACTCTGTTTTAATGTCTTCAGCACCATCGATGAGATAAGCTGGTTTTTTCATTCGGGAAGCCAATTCCGCCAAACGATTCGAGTTTGACGAATTTTTAGACCCCACAACCAACACAATATCTGCACGCTCAGCAAGTTCACGCGCTGCTTCTTGACGATTGGTCGTCGCATAGCAGATATCATCTTTACGCGGGCCAACAATGCTTGGGAAACGTTGAGTTAATGCATCAATAACATCAGAGGTATCATCGACCGAGAGCGTTGTTTGGGTCATAAAGCACAAATTATTTTCGTCTTTTACTTGCAGCTTCCAGACATCTTCTGGGCTTTCAACAAGGTACATTCCACCTTCTGGATTACTGTACTGCCCCATGGTGCCTTCTACTTCTGGATGGCCTGCGTGACCAATCAAAATAGCTTCTTTGCCTTTTCGGCTAGCACGCGCCACTTCCATATGTACTTTGGTCACCAATGGACAAGTCGCATCAAATAACATCGTCAGATCACGTGAGCGCGCTTCTTGACGAATAGCTTGAGAGACGCCATGAGCAGAAAAAATCAGGATCGAGCCATCGGGTACTTCAGAGATCTCTTCAATAAAAATAGCACCGCGCTGACGCAGATCATCTACCACATAACGGTTGTGAACAACCTCATGGCGTACATAAATAGGTGCACCATAAAGCTCAAGTGCTCTTTCTACAATGCTGATCGCACGGTCTACCCCTGCACAAAAGCCACGAGGGTTAGCCATTAATATTTGCATTTTGACTCTCCAATTGCGGGTCAATCTCAAGTACTTCAATATCAAAAGTGATTTGTTGCTCTGCTAACGGATGATTAAAATCAATCGTCACAGATTCACCTTCTATTGATTTTACTACTCCAGGCATCTCACTGCCATTCATTGCAGTAAAAAGCATGATTGTGCCAATCTCAGGTATCCCTGTTTCCGTAAAATCACGCAGAGAAAAGTATTGAATTAAATCAGGATTATGTTTACCAAAGACCGTATCACCCGGTAATGAAAAACTTTTCTTTTCACCCACATTCAGCCCAACTAATTGCGCTTCTAATTCAGGTGAAAGTGAACCATCCCCTAAACTAAACAACGCAGGTTTACCCTGACTATGGGAAGAATCGGCTGTCGAACCATCTTCTAGTTTCAACGTAAAATGCAACAATACCGCGCTTTGTGGTTGTACCTGAGTAGACATAAATCGAACCTATTTCTATTATAAAAATCAGCCCGGCAGAACCGGGCTGAGGGTTATTATATCAGTTAATTTGCTTTCTTTTTGTCCTTGTCAGGCAAGAAGCCTTCTAAGATCACTAAAGCGGCACCAATACAAATCGTAACATCTGCAAGGTTAAATGTTGGGTAATGCCAATTGCCTATATAAAAATCAATATAATCAATGACAAAGCCATGTATTAAACGATCACTCAGATTGCCAATTGCTCCACTGATAATCAACGCATAAGCGATATTGCTTAGTCGTTTTTGCGCGCTTTGGCGATACATCATTACCATTAAAATGACAGATATCGTCACCGCGATGCCAGCAAAGAACCAACGTTGCCAGCCTCCCTCATCAGCAAGAAAACTAAATGCGGCACCAAAGTTTTGTGCATACATCAAGTTGAGGTAAGGCATGATTGGATGTGGCTCATACAGGTTCATCTCTTTCAAGACTAACTGTTTAATGCCTAAATCCAATGCAATCAGCACAACGGTTAACCACAACCAACGTAACCCAGTAGAACAAATAGGTCTCTTCATTATGCAAACTTACGTATTTCACCGTTTCCGGCTACGTTAGTGACACAGCGACCACACAATTCAGGGTGATCAGCAACGGAACCTACATCATTAGCATAGTGCCAGCAGCGAGGACATTTCTCACCAGCAGCCTTGCTAAAGCCAATTTTCAAGCCACTTAGCTCTGATTGTTGTGCATTCGCTGGTGCCTCAGCAATATCAGCAACTCGTACTTGAGAGGTCAACAACACAAAACGGAGCTCATCCGCTAAGCTATTGAGCTTCTCTGCAAGCGCTTTATCCGCATACAAGGTGACAGAGGCCTCTAATGAGCCACCGATATGTTTATCTGCACGTGCTTGCTCAAGAACTTTGTTAACTTCACCACGAACAGCAAGTAGCTCAGCCCAGAAATCATCATTCATGCTTTCTGTTTCTGCCAAACCAAATAATGCGTCATACCACTCTTCGGTTAATACAAACTTAGCACGCTCACCTGGCAGCTCGTTCCAAATTTCATCCGCAGTGAACGACAGTATTGGTGCAATCCAACGAACCAAGGCTTCCGCAATATGGAATAACGCTGTTTGGCAGCTACGACGAGCAAGGCTATCACTCTTCGCGGTATACTGGCGATCTTTAATGATATCCAGATAGAATGAGCCCATTTCGATAGAGCAGAAATGCATAAGGCGCTGAATGACTGACAAGAAGTCATATTCATCATAGGCTTTAGTGATCTCTTTTTGAGCCTCAAGTGCACGCCCTACTGCCCATCTATCTAACACCACCATCTCTTCAGGTTTAACCATATCAGTTTCAGGGTTAAAGCCGTTCAGGTTAGCCAGTAAGAAACGTGCAGTGTTACGAATACGGCGATAAGAGTCTGCCGCACGTTTTAAGATCTCATCCGATACCGCAATTTCACCAGTGTAATCGGTAGATGCCACCCATAGACGTAAAATATCAGCACCCAGTTTGTTCATCACATCCTGTGGGCTAATTGTGTTACCTAAAGATTTAGACATCTTGCGGCCTTGACCATCGACAGTAAAGCCATGAGTCAGTACTTGACGATAAGGTGCTTTGCCTTTCATTGCCGTTGAGAGCATCAATGAAGACATAAACCAACCACGATGTTGGTCTGAACCTTCAAGGTACATATCCGCTGAATTGCCGTGATACTCAGGACGTGCATCCACAACGGCAAAATGTGTCGACCCTGAATCAAACCATACATCCAGTGTGTCTGGCACTTTACGGTAGATTTCAGCTTCATCACCTAATAGCTCAGCAGCATCCAGATCCCACCATGCTTGAATACCATCAACTTCAACACGTTTAGCGACTTCTTCCATCAACTCCAACGTGCGAGGATGTAACTCTTCGGTCTCTTTATGCACAAACAGTGACATTGGTGTTCCCCACGTACGTTGACGCGAGATACACCAGTCAGGGCGGTTTTCAACCATTGATTCGATACGTGCACGACCCCAACCTGGGATCCACTGAACGATATCAATCTCTTTTAGTGATTGCTCACGCAAGCCATTCTTATCCATGCCAATAAACCATTGTGGTGTAGCACGGAAAATGACTGGGGTTTTATGACGCCAACAGCATGGATAGCTATGTGAAATAGCTTGCTTATACAGCAATGCGCCTTTTTCTTTCAGTAACTCAACGATGACATCGTTAGCTTTGAAGATGAACACACCATCCAAGGTTGGATAGGTATTCGCAAGGAAGCAACCATCTGGACCTACTGGGTTTGCAGTTTCTAGGCCATATTTTTGACCGACTACATAGTCTTCTGGACCATGACCTGGGGCGGTATGCACTGCCCCTGTACCGGCATCTAGAGTAACGTGATCCCCTAAAATAGCAGGCACATCAAAGCCCATAAATGGATGCTCGAAGCGCAATAATTCAAGGGCACTGCCTTCACATTCGCTCAGCACTTTCCATGACTCAATGCCCACTGTTTTCATGACATCTTCAACGAGATCAGCCGCAAGGATAACGACTTCGCCATTGGCTTCAACCAACTGGTATTTAAACTCAGGGTTCAGTGAGATAGCACGGTTAGCTGGTAACGTCCAAGGCGTTGTGGTCCAAATGACTAGCGCTGGCGTTTTATCACCCACTACGCCAAATTTTTCGTACACCGCGTTGCTATCTACGGCAGGGAAACGAACGTAGATAGATGGTGACGTTTTGTCATAGTATTCAACTTCTGCTTCAGCAAGTGAAGACCCACAAGCAGTACACCAGTGAACTGGTTTTGCCCCTTTCACTAGGTGACCATTAGCGATAGTTTTCGCCAATGCTCTGATAATGTTTGCTTCTGTTTTGAAGTCCATCGTCAGATACGGCTTATCCCACTCACCCAAAACACCAAGGCGAATAAAGTCAGCTTTTTGGCCTTCAATTTGCTCTTTAGCATATTGACGGCATTGTGCACGGAATTCAGCGGCGGAAACTTTTTCCCCTGGCTTGCCTACTATTTGCTCAACTTTATGTTCAATAGGTAAACCATGGCAATCCCAACCAGGGATGTATGGGGAGTCAAAGCCCGCCAGCCCTTTGGATTTAATAATAATGTCTTTGAGAATTTTGTTGACTGAGTGACCAATATGAATACTGCCGTTAGCATACGGAGGACCATCGTGCAGAATAAATGTTTTTTTGCCCGATTTTGCTTTACGGATAGCATGATACAAACCTTCTTTGTACCAGCGCTCTAACATCTGTGGTTCGCGTTTGGCGAGATCGCCACGCATTGGAAACCCTGTTTCTGGTAGATTCAGGGTATTTTTATAGTCACTCATCGATTCTCAGTTCCATTTTCCGCTAAATTATCTGACATTTATTGCCGCTAAGTAATCCCTAGCCGCAATCACATCTTTAGCGATTTGCTCCTTAAGTGCGTCTAATGAAGCAAACCGCTGTTCGTCGCGTAATTTCTTACGCAACACGACATCAATATGACGTCCGTATAAATCCATATTGGCATCAATCAGATGGACTTCTAATTGCTGCCCTTTACCAGATACTGTTGGCCTAGTACCTATATTTGCTACACCAGGCAAAGGCTTATCCCCTAAACCGTAAACTTCTACAGCATACACACCCGTCACAGGTGTGACTAATCGTTTTAATGGCAGGTTTGCCGTTGGAAAACCGATGGTACGCCCAAGTTGGTTTCCATGCACAACACGCCCACTGATACGATATGGGTGGCCTAATAACGTTTCTGCTAATGCCAGATCGTTATCTTGTATTGCTTTGCGAATCGCAGTGCTACTGATACGCAACCCCGAATCACAAAAACTTTCTGTATCCGCGACTTGAAACCCATACTGGCTACCTGCTTGCTGTAGGAAAGCAAAATCGCCCATACGATTCTTACCAAAACGAAAATCATCGCCTATGGCGAGGTATTTTACGCCCAATTTTTTTACCAGTAGTTCAGCGACAAACTCATCTGGCGTTAAAGAGGCAAAATGTTGGTTAAACTCAACACACAGTAGGTAATCAATCCCACTGTCTGCCAAGTATTTCACTTTGTCTCGCAGACGCGTCAAACGAGCAGGCGCTTTATCACCAATAAAAAACTCAAGGGGTTGTGGTTCAAAAATCATCACGACAGAGGGTAACCCCAACTGTTCACCCTTTTGCTTCAAATTTTGAAGTAAAACCTGATGCCCACGATGGACACCATCAAAATTACCAATAGTCAGCACGCAACCATGATGGCACGCCCGGATATTTTGTATACCGCGAATTAGCTCCATAACAGGCTCAATACCGAGGAAATTGCTGGATTATACCTTGTACGACGCTTAAGGTTAACCCAAGTTCGTAAAAGGTTTCATTCAATCGCCATTTTTTGATCAATACACAAGTTACAGCCCAGTTTTAGCCTGAATAAAACCCCGACTAAGCGGTTTTAACGAAAAAAATTTAGCTGTTGCTGAATATAAAGATCAAAATATAGGGATAACCAATGGATTATCAATACAACAAAATTGCGCTGAGGTCTCGAAAAATCGTAAATTTTTCTGATTTTCGTCCAGACTTATGCAAGCCATTGTTCTCAATGACCAATAAACAAACAATTATTGCGTGATAATTATACTAACTGCTATTATCTTCAACTCAAAAATTTTTTCAGTAAAAAAATTTTTTATTATGTGCCATCAAATACGCTTTTTTTTCGCGTGAAGATCTGTATTCCTCTAGCATTTGCTGGTAGAATCTTGCACCATTCACAAACGCACTTACGTCGATGTACACGACGTTTATTTGCACAAATCCATTGACAAATGAAGGGCGAAAGGGCATATTCCTCGACCTTTGAATTGTCCTCAATAGAATACATTTGGGAGTTGGACCTTGGCTAATATCAAATCAGCTAAGAAACGCGCTATACAATCTGAGAAACGTCGTCAGCACAACGCTAGCCGTCGTTCTATGGTGCGTACTTTTATCAAGAAAGTTTACCTTGCTATCGCTGCTGGCGATAAAGAAGCGGCTCAGAAAGCATTCAATGACATGCAACCTATTGTTGATCGTCACGCCACTAAAGGCCTGATCCACAAAAACAAAGCAGCGCGTCATAAAGCTAACTTAGCAGCTCAAATCAAAGCTATGTAATTTTGCTTCTTGATTAGCTAAAAAAACCGGCTTCTGCCGGTTTTTTTGTCTGTTAAACTTTTTTCTCAAGCTTATCAAATGGCGCTGAGAACAGATTGGAAAAATCTTTGTTACAGACACGCTGAACCGCAGGATGTTGGATCATGCGTTCCGCAAAAATGACAAAATACTCTTCTTTAACGCTATCTAACCGACCGAGTTCGATAACATCCTCCCCTCCCAAAATATCCGCGGCATATAATGAGGGAGCAACAAAGATTGCATTGTGATGCATACCAAAGGCTTTCATTAAAGCAGCATCATCAAATTCACCAAGTACTTCAACTTGCAAATTCTTATTACGGATCCAAGTCAATAAGTGGCGTCCTAACATTGAACGGCGACCTGGGATCAGCAAACGACGCTCTTCTAAACATTCAGGGAATGGCTTTTTAGGTGCAGGGTCGCGGCAAAAGAAACTCACACTGCACTCGCCTAACTTCACAGAAAATAGGCCTTCTTGCTGTGATGAATCGACTGGGCAATCAGATAAAATCATATCAAGTTTGTGTTGGCTCAGTTGCTCAAGCAACATTTCATGAGTCGATTCAAAGCAGCGAAGATGGATCTGCTCATGTTCAACGACCGCCGTTTCTAAAACTCGACTTACTAACTGTTTCGATAAGGCATCAGCAACACCGACATCAAACAACAAATTTGATTCTCGGCTATAATTGACAATATCAAGCATTTCTTGGCTTAACATAAACATTTTGTCAGCGTAGCGAAAAATGAGTTGCCCAAGCTCTGAGGGAACTAAACCGCGCCCTTGGCGCTTAAATAATTTACCGCCTAGCCGCTCTTCTAATGCTTTTATTTGCCCGGTAATGGTTTGAGGGGTTAAATACAACGCTTCAGCTGCCCCAACGACAGACCCTTCTTTACAGACATGCCAAAAATAATAAAGGTGGTTAAAATTAAGGTGTGAAACCCGCATATCGATTCCTTCTGTACCGCCAATAATAATCAATACTGACCATACTATTTTTCACTGCTCCTTTTGCAGGAGTTATATAGATATACCCACAACACAAAAAAGGTGTGTTGCGGGTATATCATAGTCCATTAACTCGGAATTTCTTACTATTTATTTCTGAATTTATTGGAATTCAGACAATCACTATTTTTGTTGAGGTTTCGGTAACACTACCTTTAACAAAAAGTAACCTAAAAAGGCAGCTAATGTTGATCCAAGTAAAATTCCTAGTCTTGAATAGGTACTATAGCTATCATCCAACCCATCAAATGCCAGTCCGGTAATAAAGATAGACATAGTAAAACCGATTCCACATAAAACAGATACTGCGAATACTTGCCTCAAATTAATGGACTCAGGTAATTTTGCAAACCCAAGTTTTACCGAAACCCAACTAAAGAGAAAAATCCCTAAAGGCTTACCAAAAAGTAAACCTGCCGCAACCCCTAAAGGTAATGTACTCATCAATCCATCAAACGTGACGCCGTTTAATTGAACACCTGAGTTGGCAAAAGCAAATATCGGTAAAATCATATAAGCAACCCAAGGGTGTAGCACATGCTCAAGCTCTTCTGACGGTTTTGTATTATTTGTGCCATGCAGTGGTATCAAGAAACCGACAATGACCCCCGCGAGAGTTGCATGCACGCCTGATTTAAGAATACAAACCCAAAGGATCAGCCCGATAACTAAATAAGCTGCGGTATTTTCAACTCGCCGCCAATTCATGATAACCAGTAATGCCACACATAAAGCCGCTAAACCAAGCGCGACTAAAGATAACGAACTGGTATAGAAGAATGCGATAATCACAATGACACCAAGGTCATCAATAATCGCTAGTGCCAATAAAAAGACTTTTAACTCTGTTGGCACTCGCTTACCTAAAAGCGCCATAACCCCTAGGGCGAAGGCGATGTCTGTTGCTGCGGGTATTGCCCAACCTTGGCGTGTAATATCATCAGCGCCATTAAACAGCAAATAAATGAGTGCAGGTGCTAACATCCCACCTAGCGCTGCAACAGCAGGAAAAATAGCTTTATCTTTCCCTGCAAGCGACCCCTCAAGCAGTTCTCGTTTAACCTCAAGACCGACGACAAGAAAGAAAATCGCCATCAAAAAATCATTAATCCATAGAATTAATGGCTTATCGAGCTCTAGTGATGAGATCTTAACGGAGATAGGTATATCTAAAAACTGCTGGTATAGTCCCTGAGCTGGCGAATTCGCCATAATTAATGCGACTATGGCAGCAATAATTAGGAGTAGCCCTCCCGCTGCTTCTAACCTTAAAAATTTACGGATGATTGCTGTCATATATTTAACCCCAAAATAAACAGAGTGTTAATATTATGCTAATCATTAGTTCGTAAAAAGTCGTTTATTTATCAGTAATGATTCGATATTCTCGAGCAATATGAGAAATTACTCACTCTTTTTGTTTAATTACTGTTAAATTTAAATATAGACAAATTTATTTGAATCCATATTTTTCTTTTTACGCAGTCGCAGTACACATCCCGTTTTTTAAGATAATATGCTTAACAGATCAACCACTAGCCACTTTTTTAGAGTAAACGCTCTTTTTCGTGCCGGCTCACAAAATAAAGCTTCACCATCCAGTGAGTGACAATCAACCTCGTAAGCCCTTCACAAAAAAGCCTCATTACGTAATACTGAATGACAACCTATTTCACCTATTCGTATTATGACAACCTATGTTTTGCTCGCTGTATTATTTGCAGCATTTTGTCACGCCAGTTGGAACGCCATCGTAAAATTCGGTAATGACCGTTTTTTCGGTTTAGTCATGATCTCATTATTTTCTGCGGTGTTAGCAATACCGGCACTGTTTGTGTTGGGGTTGCCTTCCGTTCATGCCATACCTTGGTTAGCCTTATCACTCCTTTTTCATCTTGGCTATGCCTATTTTTTAAGCCAAGCCTATACACATGGTGATTTAGGGCAGATATATCCCATTTCTCGAGGTTCTGCACCGCTTATTACTGCCTTGCTCAGTTTGCTAATCTTCCATGAAATGATCTCTTTAATTGGGCTACTTGGGCTCCTATTCATTATGAGTGGGGTGATTATTATTGCGTTTGCCGGAAGAAAGCTGACGCTCAATATCACAGGAAAAGCACTCTGTTACGCACTGTGCACTGCTTTTTTTACCGCCTGCTATACCTTATCCGATGGGCAAGGCTCTCGGGCTAGCGAAGATCCTATCGTGTATACGTTATGGCTATTTTTGCTTAACGGCATAGTACTTACTCTCTCGGGCGCTTTGAAATATCAAAAAACCCTGTTTCAAGGTATCAAACAGTATTGGCGCTCTGGTTTAATTGGTGGATTAATGCAGTTAGTGAGTTATGGCATTGCTATCTGGGCAATGAGCCAAGCCCCCATCGTTTTGGTTGCTGCGGTAAGAGAAACCAGCGTACTTTTCGCGATGTTTTTATCTATCGTTTTCTTAAAAGAGAGGTTCAACTTCATGCGCGTTACTGCTTGTGTGATTATTTTAGCTGGTGTGTTACTCGCGAAGCTGAGCCATTAATACAAAGAAAGGCACTAATCTCAAAAAAAAGCCCGCAACTAAGCGGGCCATTTAATTTATTATTTGTTAGTTAGGTCATCAAAGAATTTCTTCACGCCGTCTAAAAAGCTTTTTGAGCGTGGGCTATTCTTTTCGCCACTCGTACCACCGAGTGATTCTCCAAACTCTTTGAGTAGCTCTTTTTGCTTCTCATTCAATTTAACTGGTGTTTCAACGACAATATGGCACATGAGATCACCCTGCATACCACCACGGACAGATTTCACGCCTTTGCCTTTCATGCGGAAAATTTTACCGGTTTGGGTCTCTGCTGGGATTTTCAGTTTGACGCGACCATCAAGGGTCGGGACTTCTATTTCACCACCTAATGCCGCAACCGCAAAGTTAATCGGAACTTCGCAATGTAAGTTGTTGCCATCACGTTCAAAAATACTGTGTGGTAACACACGAACTTGAACAAACAGATCCCCTGCTGGTGCCCCATTTTCCCCAGCTTCACCTTCACCGGATAAACGAACACGGTCGCCAGTATCTACCCCTGCTGGGATTTTCACTGATAGGGTCTTATAGCGTTCAACGCGGCCATGACCATGACACTTGTTGCATGGATCTTTAATAATTTTGCCTCGGCCATGACACGTTGGACAAGGTTGCTGTACAGAGAAGAAGCCCTGACGCATGTGTACCTGACCCATACCATGACATGTTGGGCAAGTATCTACGCTGGTTCCCGGTTTAGCACCATTACCATGGCAGACATCACAGGTTTCCAAAGCTGGGATACGGATCTCTTTGGTCACTCCACGGACAGCCTCTTCAAGGGTCAGCTCCATGTTGTACTGTAAATCAGAACCACGGCTTGGGCGCTGCTGTCTGCGGCCGCCTCCAAAAATATCACCGAAGACGTCACCAAAGATATCGCTAAAATCAGCACCGCCGCCAAAACCGCCGCCGCCCATGCCACCTTGCTCAAAGGCAGCATGGCCATACTGGTCGTAAGCTGCGCGCTTCTGCTCATCGGACAGGACTTCGTAAGCTTCTTTTATCTCTTTAAATTGAGCTTCTGCTTCATCTTTTTTATCCTGATTACGGTCAGGATGATACTTCATTGCTAAACGCTTATATGCGCGTTTGATGTCTTTATCTGAAGCATTTTTTTCGAGGCCTAAGACCTCATAAAAATCTCTTTTCGCCATTTATTTTACCCTTAACATGCCGACACGGGCGTGGAGTTTCCTCGACGCCCGTGTTCGGTATCAGTAACCATTAATAACCATTAGCAAGGTCACTGCGCCCGCTAAGGGCATTATTTTTTGTCTTTATCGTTAACTTCTTCGAACTCAGCATCAACAACATCGTCATCTTTCTTCGCTTCTGCGCCTGCGCCAGCATTTGCTGAGCCAGCTTGAGCTTGTTGTTGTGCAATTTCCAGAAGTTTAGCTGAAGCAGTTACTAAAGCTTGGATCTTCGCTTCGATATCTGCTTTATCTTCGCCTTTGATTGCTACTTCTAGCTCAGATGTTGCTTTTTCGATATTCGCTTTATCTTCTGCTGGCAGTTTATCGCCTGCTTCTTCAATTTGCTTACGCGTACCGTGGATCAGTTGGTCAGCTTGGTTACGAACCTGAACTAACTCTTCAAATTTACGGTCTGCTTCAGCGTTCGCTTCCGCGTCACGTACCATTTTTTCGATTTCCTCGTCGTTCAGACCGGAAGAAGCCTTAATGGTAATGTTTTGCTCACGACCACTGTTTTTATCTTTCGCTGATACATGCAAGATACCATCAGCATCGATATCAAACGTAACTTCGATTTGTGGCATACCACGCGGTGCTGGTTGAATACCATCTAAGTTAAACTGACCCAGTGATTTGTTATCACCGGCACGCTTACGTTCACCTTGCAGAACATGGATTGTTACTGCAGCTTGGTTGTCTTCTGCTGTTGAGAACACTTGGCTATGTTTCGTTGGGATAGTGGTGTTCTTCGGAATTAACGGAGTCATCACGCCACCCATTGTTTCGATACCTAAAGACAGTGGCGTTACGTCAAGTAACAGCACGTCTTTAACATCACCCGCTAACACACCACCTTGAACTGCTGCACCTATTGCAACGGCTTCATCTGGGTTCACGTCTTTACGTGGTTCTTTCCCAAAGAAATCAGCAACTGCTTTTTGTACCAAAGGCATACGGATTTGACCACCAACCAAAATAACATCGTTGATGTCATTTACGCTTAGGCCAGCGTCTTGTAGCGCAACCTTAACAGGCTCCATGGTACGTTTAACTAAATCTTCTACCAGTGACTCTAATTTCGCACGAGTCACTTTGATGTTCATGTGTTTAGGACCTGTTGCATCTGCTGTAATGTACGGCAGGTTAACATCTGTTTGCTGTGCAGAAGAAAGTTCGATTTTCGCTTTCTCAGCCGCTTCTTTCAGACGTTGCATTGCCAGCGGGTCATTACGTAGGTCAACACCTTGGTCTTTTTTGAATTCTTCAACTAAGTAGTTGATCAAACGGTTATCGAAGTCTTCACCACCTAAGTGAGTATCACCATTGGTTGCCAGCACTTCATATGTTTTTTCACCATCAACTTCATCAATTTCGATGATTGATAGGTCAAATGTACCACCACCTAAGTCATAAACTGCGATAGTACGGTTACCCACTTCTTTATCTAAGCCATAAGCCAATGCTGCGGCTGTTGGTTCGTTGATGATACGCTTAACATCAAGACCAGCAATACGGCCAGCATCTTTTGTCGCTTGACGCTGAGCATCGTTAAAGTATGCAGGAACAGTAATAACAGCTTCTGTTACTGGCTCACCCAAGTAATCTTCTGCTGTTTTTTTCATTTTTTTCAGAACTTCAGCCGAAACTTGTGGTGGAGCCATTTTTTGGCCTTTTACATCTAACCAAGCATCGCCGTTATCTGCCGCAATAATTTTGTATGGCATAATAGCCACGTCGCGCTGAACTTCTTCGTCTTGGAAACGACGGCCGATCAGACGTTTGATCGCAAATAATGTATTTTCAGGGTTAGTCACTGCCTGACGTTTTGCTGGCTGACCGACCAAAATTTCACCGTCTTGTGTGTACGCAATGATGGAAGGAGTAGTACGATCACCCTCGCTGTTCTCAAGAACACGAGCAGCTGTGCCATCCATAATTGCAACGCATGAGTTAGTTGTACCCAAGTCGATACCAATAATTTTACCCATCTAAAACGCCTCCAAAGGAATTCTTTTTTGTTCAATTTCATTACCAATCTATATGAGGCTCAATATTTCATTTTCAAGGGAGTTTTTACTCCGAGGCTCAATTTTTTTGCTTTACACAATTATTCGACTGATAACGAGTGATGCTTTAAAGATGGGGTCGTAAATTCATTCATCAAGGGGATGACTTAAAAAAATTTCATATTTTTTGCAAAAAAACCTGTCTTTCGATCATTGTTTCAGCAAAAAAACTGCGTATGATTCGCCGCCAACCTAAACAAGCTGGCAAAAAATTTTATATCTTTTTGAATTTTAATCATTTTTCACCAGAGGTTATATGCAATCCAGCTCTATTGCTAATCCGGGTCCACTTGGTTTATTGGGCTTTGGTATGACTACAATTCTGCTCAATCTCCATAATGCAGGTTTTTTCCCTCTCTCATCAGTGATTTTGAGCATGGGGATTTTTTATGGTGGTATTGCTCAGGTGATAGCCGGACTTATTGAATATAAGAAAGGAAATACGTTTGGCGCAACAGCCTTTAGCTCATACGGGATGTTTTGGTTAACGTTAGTTGGCCTATTATTTTTGCCCACGCTGGGCTTAGCAGAGCCAACCGGACCTGCATTTTTAGGGGGTTACTTACTGATTTGGGGAGTCTTCACCTTCTTTATGTTCCTTGGAACATTAAAAGCCAATTTTGTTTTGCAATTTGTTTTTGGCAGCTTAACCATACTGTTTGCATTGTTAGCCATCGGTAATTTAACAGGCAATAGCACTATTTTAACGATCGCAGGCTTTGAAGGGATTGTTTGTGGCGCAAGTGCATTCTACTTAGCAATGGCTGAAGTGTTGAATGAGCAATATGGCAAAACTGTTTTACCAATAGGGCAGCGCTGTTAATCGTCGTCGTAAGCAAGTCAGGTGAGTGAACCTCACCTGACTTAATAATCATGATTTAAGAGCGGATCGCCGACTTTGGCCTAAATGCCTTCACAACACTCGGATCCGTTTCGACATAAGGCCCATCGAGCAGTTGAATACAGTAAGGCACACTAGCAAAAATCCCAGAGACGATGACATTCCCTTCCGCATCCTTTAACCCTTCCAGTGTTTCTGCAATGGCTTTAGGTTGACCCGGTAAGTTGAGGATTAATGCTTGATTGCGTATCGCCCCCACTTGGCGAGAAAGAATGGCCGTTGGCACAAATTTTAAACTAATTTGACGCATTTGTTCACCAAAACCAGGCATCTCGCGATCGGCAATCGCTAATGTTGCATCTGGCGTGACATCACGACGTGCGGGGCCTGTACCACCAGTTGTCAGTACTAAATGGCAGGCAAACTCATCCACTAGCTCACATAATGTTTGTTCTATCATGATTTGCTCATCAGGGATCAGGCGAGTTTCAATACGAAAAGGTGTTGTCAGCGCTTTCGCAAGCCATGCTTCTAAGGATGGGAGCCCTTTATCTTCATAAATACCACTTGAAGCACGGTCAGAAACTGAAACCAAACCTATGCGCAATTCATCCATACAAACCTCAATAAATAACCAATAAAAAGTGCTCATTGCGGGCAGCCCCCGCAAATCACGCGCATTAATACGTAGGTTATCATATCATGGGAAATATAAGGTTTCAGTGCTAAGTATCGCGATATTGCTTAGTGAAAATACATGAAGGAATGTAGGCTGTTCAGCATTAGCCGCGTCGTCAATGATTTCATTTAGTTAAATAATATTCAGGTTGCTTATCAGGGGCTCTTTTGTATTTGGTACTCACTGATCCAAAATGCAAAAAACCCAGTGAAGACACTGGGTTCTCATAAAAAGTGAAGGCAGAAATTACAGTAGCTCTGCGATCATTTTTTCCAGTTTTTCTTGGTCAATAGCAAATTTGCGGATACCTTCAGCCAGTTTATCTACTGCCATCGGATCTTGGTTATGCTGCCAATAGAACTGAGATTCAGTCAGTTTAGCTTCTGGCTCTTTTGTCTTACCAGAGTCAGTTAATTTACGAACAACTTCGCCTTGCGCTTCAGAGAGTTCTTTTAACAGTGCAGGTGAAATCGTTAGGCGATCACAACCCGCCAGTTCCAAAATCTCACCAACATTGCGGAAACTTGCGCCCATAACGACGGTTTTGTAACCATGGGTTTTGTAGTAGTTATAGATCTCAGTCACAGAAATAACACCTGGATCTTCTTGCGGTGCATACTCTTTTTTATCGGTATTCGCTTTGTACCAGTCAAGAATACGACCAACGAATGGTGAAATCAGATAAACACCTGCTTCCGCACATGCACGAGCTTGTGCAAAAGAGAAAAGTAGGGTTAAGTTACAGTTGATGCCTTCTTTTTCTAATTTCTCAGCTGCACGGATGCCTTGCCAAGTTGAAGCCAATTTAATCAGAATACGGTCATTGCTGATACCCGCTTCGTTGTACAGCTTAATCAGACGACGCGCTTTAGCGATACACGCTTCTTCATCATAAGACAGACGTGCGTCAACTTCCGTTGAAACACGGCCTGGAACCAGTTTTAGAATTTCCAAACCGATGTTGACTGCCAATTTGTCACAAGCATCAACAACCTGCTGTTCACGATGACTGCTTTGTTTACGGGCCCACTCGACCGCTTCGTCAATCAGTTTACGATATTCAGGAATTTGTGCTGCATTTAGAATCAAAGATGGGTTAGTTGTCGCATCTTGTGGTTTATAAAGCTTCATCGCTTCAATATCGCCAGTATCAGCAACAACGGTGGTCAGACTACGTAAGGAGGTTAATTTATCGGTCATTTCTTTAATCTCGTTGTTATAAAGGAATTGAGGCAAACGCCGCACCGTACAATGATAATATCACGCATCCAAGTTGCTGCAAGCGACTAAAACTATTCTATAGCAACTAATTGATATGCAATCGTTTTCGCAATTTAAATTAAAACTGAATCCTTTTAGCTTCGAATAAGCATAATCACAGTACGACAAAATAGAAAAATTGTTTTTACTTATCTCACCGATTAGCTATTTAATGGCAATTTTTGTTAAAGTGGTCGTCGTCATTTTATTATAGGGATCTTGCTATGCTCATCACAATCTCACCAGCCAAAACATTAGATTATGAAAGCCCGCTCGCAACACACTCTTTCACACAACCTGATTTACTGAATGAGTCACAGCAACTGATTGAGGTTTGCCGCAAACTATCTCCAGCAGACATCTCAAGCTTAATGAAAATTAGCGATAAACTGGCTGGCCTCAATGCTGCACGTTTTGGTGAGTGGCATGCGGATTTCACGCCTGAAAATGCACGCCAAGCTATTCTTGCATTTAAAGGGGATGTGTATACAGGTATGCAAGCTGAAACATTTTCTGCACAGGACTTTGAGTTTGCCCAGCAGCATTTGCGTATCTTATCAGGGCTATATGGCTTATTACGCCCTCTCGATTTAATGCAGCCTTACCGCCTCGAAATGGGAACGCGCCTAAAAAACCCTCGAGGCAAAGATTTGTATGAATTTTGGGGCAATATCATCACCGACAAGCTCAACAAAGCGCTTGCGGATCAAGGCGATCATGTATTAGTCAACCTTGCCTCAGATGAATATTTTAAAGCCGTTAATAGCCAAAAATTAGATGGTGTCATCATAAAACCGGTCTTCCTTGACGAAAAAAATGGCAAATATAAAGTGATCAGTTTCTATGCTAAAAAAGCACGTGGTTTGATGAGCCGCTTTATTATTCAAAATAAGCTAACCAAAACAGATCAATTGGCTGATTTTAACCTTGAAGGTTACCAATTCGATGAGAGCCAATCCAAAGGAAATGAGCTGGTCTTTACCCGTCCTGAACAACATTAATCCCTTAAATAAGGTGGTCGCTAGTGTGATCACCTAACTCACGACTCGGCAATATTGTCTCTTTTTTATCCTCCATCACATATTTACTAAAAATTTGTATTTTGGTTAAAAATTAGCATTGATTCACCATAGCGAAAATGACATTTGTGTCAGTATCGTTTAGGTCTCTGCCAACTATTTGGAGGTGAAGTATGCCTTATATTGCAAATACTGATCGTTACACGGATATGGAATATCGCCTATGTGGTCGCAGCGGGTTAAGGCTCCCACTAATCTCTTTAGGTCTTTGGCACAATTTTGGTGACAACAAATCCCCGGATAACTGCCGAGCCATGTTAAGGTATGCTTTTGACCATGGGATCACCCACTTTGATCTCGCCAATAATTATGGTCCTCCGCCGGGCGCAGCAGAAAGCCTATTTGGACGAATACTCCAACAAGATTTTTTACCTTACCGAGATGAAATGATCATTTCATCAAAAGCTGGCTTTACCATGTGGGATGGCCCTTATGGTGATTGGGGCAGTAAAAAATATTTAATTGCCAGCCTTAATCAAAGCCTAAAACGCATGGGTCTAGATTATGTTGATATTTTTTATCACCATCGCCCAGATCCTGATACTCCTCTTGAGGAAACAATGGGCGCCCTTGATCTGATCGTACGCCAAGGTAAAGCTCTGTATGTTGGGATCTCTAACTATCCTGCCGAGCTTGCAAAAGAAGCGATTGAGATCCTTAACCAATTAGGTACGCCTTGCCTAATCCATCAACCTAGATATTCCATGTTAGTCCGTGATCCAGAAGATGAATTACTTGATGTGCTTGAAGATGAAGGCGTCGGCTCCATAGCTTATTCGCCGCTTGCAGGTGGCATACTTACCGACCGTTACTTAAACGGTATTCCTGCCGATTCAAGGGCGGCAAGCAACCCTTCTCTTCCCCCAGAAAGGCTAACCTCCGCGGTACTCGCTCGGGTGAAAAAACTGAATGAACTTGCTTTGCAAAGAGGCCAAAAATTGAGCCAAATGTCCCTAGCCTGGGTATTACGCCATGATAGGATCACCTCTGTGCTCATTGGTGCAAGTCGAGTTAGCCAAATTGATGACGCTCTCGGTATGATGGCAAACCGCGAATTTACACCTGAAGAGCTAAAAACCATTGAACTTATCTTAGAAGACGCCATTTAGCGCTTATCCGCTGCTCCTTTGTATTCCGAGTATGAAGTGGCAGCGCCATACCAACTTCCCCTCAACACAAAAACAGTGATTAACTGTCTCGTGGCTTCTTTTTTGCTGATCGCAGGTCAATAAATTAATTTAATATTATTTAAAGGAATATATTAAGTTAATTCACCGTTTAAATAAATAATCTCTTATAAATCAGGATATTTTAAATACAACACATTCTAAAAGCCCACTTTTATTGATAAATAAAAATGAACAAATAAACTGAAATAGCAGTTTGTTTAATTCATTTAACCAAGAGAATATTATATGAAAATAAAACATATCCTTATCGCTTCTCTGTTTACCCCTGCATTATCTTTCGCTTCTCTTCCTCAATATCAACTCCTTGATATGCTAATGGATCCGACCTCAGTATCGGGCCAATACTTTGGCAATGGTGGTAACGGTGGCAATGGCGGCAACGGTGGTAATGGTCGGTAATTAACTCGTAATCTTATATGATTATTCCCCCCTTCTAAATGGAGGGGGGGCGGAGGAAACTATGCAACGAAAATGGCTTCTCACTATCAGCACGCTATTTTTCTTAACTCCCGCAATATCAAGCCATTCACTCAGTTACAACAATCCACTACACAGCACAACGCCACCACATGCGATTTCGAGTGAGCACAATATCTTTTATGTGAATCATGGTGGAAATGGAGGTAATGGTGCCAACGGCGGTAATGGGGGCAATGGACTCAATAATGGTAATGGAGGAGATGGGGGCCATGCACAGCCCGGCAGTAACGGTAATGGTGGTAATGGCGGTAGTGGCGGAATCAATGGCGGGAACGGGGGCCGAGGCGGTAATGGTGACGGCTACGGTAACGGAGGTAATGGCGGTAATGGTACAGGAAATGGTCACGGCGGAAACGGGGGGAATGGGGGTCATGGTGGCAACGGTGGTAACGGCGGTCATGGTTCAGGAAGTGGCAATGGCGGAAACGGTGGAGATGCAGGCCCAGAAGGAGGAAAAGGGGGTAAAGGAGGTCTTGGTGGACCAAATGGTGGCAGAAACGGCCTAGATGGTGCAAGTTCAAATCGCTCTACGCACTAGTCCTCTACTATACCGACTTTCGTGATCTCATCGTGTCATCAATATTTGAATCAATGAACTATTATCATTACGATAAATAGAAACGGAAGCATATCGCTTCCGTTTCATGGATCCAGAAATCGCTATTTAGGTGCACGTTCCATTAAGAAAGCCCTTAGCTTCGCAAAATCCGACGGCAAAAAGTGTGATAGCAGAGGTAGCTCAGCACGCTCAGCTAAAGCTTCTGGTAGAGGAAGTTGTTTATTCAAAATCGCCTCTACACTCTCTTTAAACTTAGCAGGATGCGCCGTTCCTAAGAACAAACCATACTCACCATCTTGTAATTGATCGCGTAAAACACGGTAAGCGACAGCTGCGTGCGGCTCAGATACATACCCTTTTTTATCTAACTCACGCACCGTTTCTTTAGTCACCTCATCGGTCACCGCTCCATAACCAAGCTCTTTCAGAGACCACCCTTTACGACGGAATAGCTCCTCAATACGCGGCCAGTTATTAGGTTGGCTCACATCCATCGCATTCGATAAAGTCGCAACGGTTTGATGTGGTTTCCACTCCCCACCTTCAAGGTAACGAGGAACCGTATCATTGACGTTAGTTGCAGCAATAAAGCGTTTAATCGGTAAGCCCAGTGATTTAGCAAGTAAGCCCGCAGTTAAATCACCAAAATTACCACTTGGAACAGAAATAACGAGTTGCTCACGTTTCTCAGCAGGGATTTGAGCAACCGCTTCAAAGTAGTAACAAATTTGTGCTAACAAACGGCTAATGTTGATTGAGTTCGCTGAGTTTAAATGCAATGCTTTTTTCAGCGCCTCATCATCAAAAGATTGTTTGACCAAGGCTTGGCAGGCATCAAAGTCATCTTTGATTGCAACCGTGTGAATGTTTTCACCTAGGGTACAAAAGAGCTTTTCTTGTAGTGGGCTGATCTTACCTTCTGGATAGAGAATAACCACTTGCACATTATTTAAACGGTAAAATGCATGTGCAACCGCCGCCCCTGTATCCCCAGAGGTTGCAGTTAAAATAGTCACAGGCTGGTCACCAGCAACTTGGGCAAGTGCTTGAGCCATAAAACGGCCACCAAAGTCTTTAAAGGCGAGTGTTGGACCATGGTATAGCTCTAGTGTCGCTACATCTTGCTCAACTTGAGTAACAGGAGCAGGGAATGCAAAAGCTTCTTTGACGCGAGCCGCCAGCTCAGCTTCAGGGATCTCATCACCAATAAATGCCGTTAAAATACGGCTACTACGAGTGACAAAATCCAGTTTTAGTAGCTCATCAATTTCAGCAGCGCTAAACTCTGGCAAATCTTGCGGGAAGAATAGACCTTGTTGTTTGCCCAATCCCTGTTTTACTGCCTGTGCGAAGCTCACTTGCTCGCTATTATCTTTCAAGTTATACAGTTTCATTGTTTACCCTATTGTCCTTGCCCCTGTGAGATCCAAACGGCAGATATGCACAAAGCCTTCATCATTTTGAACATAATGTTGTTGTAGATAATCGGCCATTTTTTCAGCGATTTGTTTATCATCACAAATGGCAAATAGTGTCGGCCCAGAACCAGAAATACCACATGCAAGTGCACCAATTTCATAAGCATTCTTACGCGCCTCGGCAAACCCAGGAAGTAGCTGTGTTCGATAAGGTTCAGCTACGACATCTTGGATCATAGTCGCAGCAAGCTTTGGTTGGCCTGTATGGCAAGCATGGATAAAGCCCGATAAATAACGCCCATGATTAACAATATCATGGCGCGGATAACTATTTGGCAAAATAGCTCGCGCTTCCGCGGTAGAAACCTTGATCCCCGGATACGCCATCACCCAATACCAATTCTCGAAAGCGGGAACAGGTTGAGAAATAATTCCGTTTTGCTCAATAATCAGTTGTAAGCCACCAAGGTAACAAGGAGCCACATTATCGTAATGTACACTGCCTGAAATACGCCCTTCTAGCTCCCCCATCATACTTAATAACGTGGTCTCATCAAAAGGCTGACCGGCAAACTCATTCAGTGCCATCAGTGCCGCAACAACAGAACATGCACTGGAGCCAAGCCCTGAACCAATAGGCATGTTTTTTTCGAGAGTCATCGCAACATTAAGCGGTTTACCAAAGCGTTCGCAAAACAGTTCCCAACATTGGTAAACAATATTATGTTCATTTTTTTTCGGTAATTTTGCGACAAAGCGGCCTTTATTCGTCAAAGAAAAGCTCTCAGCCGCTTCAACAGTGACACAATCCCCTAACAGCGTTCCATCTGCTGGCGATACCGCCGCGCCTAATACATCAAACCCGACACTAACATTACCAATTGAAGCGGGCGCATAAACTTTAATCACTTATTAGACTCCCAATTTCCATGATAGAGTACGCAACATATCTGCAAATACGCCGGCTGCGGTAACATCATTACCTGCTCCATAGCCCCTGAGTACTAAAGGAATTGGCTGGTAATAGCGCGTATAGAAAGCCAATGCGTTTTCGCCATTTTTGACCTTGAAGAGCGGATCATTGCCATCAACCGCAACGATTTTCACTTGGCAGCGTCCTTCTTCTATCAATCCGACATAGCGTAACACTTTTTCTTCTGCTTCTGCTGCTTTTATACGCTCTGCAAACGGTTGATCAAGTTGCGGTAAGCGAGCCATAAATTCAGTCACATCGCCACTGCTATCAAACTCCGCAGGTAATACGGGTTCGATTTCAATATCTTCTAGCTCTAATTCATAACCGGCTTCACGCGCGAGGATCAACAGCTTACGTGCGACATCCATGCCTGACAAATCATCGCGAGGATCTGGCTCGGTAAACCCTTTCTCTTTAGCTAGAGCCGTCGCTTCAGATAAAGACATCCCTTCGTCGAGTTTGCCAAAAATAAAGGAGAGTGATCCAGAAAGAATACCGCTAAAGTGAACTAGCTCATCACCCGCATTCAGGAGATTCTGTAAGTTTTCAATCACAGGCAAACCCGCACCAACGTTAGTGTCATAAAGGAACTTACGTTTTGATACTTCACACGCGGAGCGTAATTGGCGGTAATACTCCATTGATAAGGTGTTAGCTTTTTTGTTAGGTGTCACAACGTTAAAGCCGTCTTTTAAGAAACTGACATACTGCTGGGCAATTTCTTGGTTAGAAGTACAATCGATGATCACTGGATTGAGGAAGTGATATTCACGCTCCAATCTGATCAAGCGGCTCAGGCTAAACGGCTCGGTCGCTTGCGCCAACTCTTCTTTCCAATTATCAAGAGAGATGCCTTGCATATTCGTCAACATTGCTCGTGAGTTGGCGATCCCACAAACGCGTAAATCGATATGCTTTTGTTTCAGCCATTGCTGTTGACGATGGATTTGCTCAATCAGTGCGTTTCCTACCCCACCCACACCGATAATGAAGGCTTCAATGACTTGCTCTGCATTGAATAGCATTTGATGGCATAAACGAACCGCCGTGGTTGCTGCTTCATTGGCAATGACTGCCGAAATTGAACGTTCAGACGAACCTTGGGCAATCGCCACGATATTGATATTACCGCGTGTTAATGCCGAGAAGAAACGCGCTGAAATCCCTTTTAGAGTACGCATGCCGTCGCCAACGACCGAAATAATGGCTAACTGCTCCATGACATCAAGAGGGTCTAAGACGCCATCTTTTAATTCTAAATAGAATTCTTCTTCCAAGGCAGCACGTGCACGTACTAATTCCCCTTGAGGCACACAGAAGCTAATGCTGTATTCCGATGATGACTGCGTAATAAGTACAACCGAGATCCCCTTACGTGACATCACAGAGAAGATACGTGCGGCCATACCAACCATTCCTTTCATGCCGGGGCCTGAAACGTTGATCATCGCCATGTTATTCAGGTTGGTGATCCCTTTAACAGGGGTGCTGTCATCTGTTTGTCCATCCCCGATCAATGTACCCGGAGCACTGAGGTTAGTGGTGTTTTTGATAAGGCAAGGAATTTGGAATTGTGCGATTGGTGCTATGGTGCGCGGGTGCAGTACTTTTGCACCAAAGTAGGATAACTCCATCGCCTCTTGATAGGACATCCCTTTTAATAGGCGTGCATCAGGCACTAAACGTGGGTCACAAGTATATACCCCATCCACATCGGTCCAAATTTCGCAGCATTCAGCACGTAAACAAGCCGCTAATACTGCCGCGGAATAATCGGAGCCGTTACGCCCTAATACGACCAATTCGCCTTTATCATTCCCCGCAGTAAAACCCGCCATTAATACAAAGTGGTCTTTAGGGATGTTTAATTCCTTAATACGTTTAGTTGACTCATTAATATCAACAGTGGACTCAAGATAATGACCGACGGCTAATAAATTTTCGACAGGATTAATCACCGTGACTTTGTGCCCGCGTGCTGTTAGCACAGACTCCATAATGGCAATAGAGAGTTTTTCACCACGGCAAATAATTGAGGCGTTAATGCTATCAGGGCATTGGCCTAGAAGAGTAATACCATGCAGTACTTGTTTGATCTGTGCGAATTCTTGTTCAGTGAGTTTTTTCAGTCTATCGTAATCAAAACCGGGTTGTTTTTCTTTTAATCCTTTTAATAAGTTCGCAAAAATCATTTCTGCATCATTCACATGCGTGATGACATCCTGACCTGCAACCGTTTTATCAATCATTGCGACCAAATGGTTAGTGATTTTTGCTGGTGCAGATAGCACCAACGCCACTTGCCCATCGGCCAATTTACTTTCAGCGATGTCAGCAACATTCAGTACTCGTTCGTCATTTGCAACCGAAGTACCGCCAAATTTAAGCACACGCATGGTATTTCTCTCCTGATTTAACACCAAAAAAAAGCCCACATCTGATTGGATGCGGGCTTTTTCGTTTTTTATTTTTTGGATGCGTCAGCCCGCCCCGTTTCCTGTGGTTACGGTGGTGGTAATAATAATCGTAGTCAGGCTGATGTTACGCATAGATTTCTGTCTGTCTCTTGATTCGTTACTTGCTCCCTATACGGTTAAAGCAATTGCCCAAAAATGTCAAATTTATTTGCAAAAAAAGCCCGTTATTCAAAGCGTGACCTATCAAAAATTATCCTATTTTCTCAACAAAATTTAATCACAAATGAATAGGCCTCACAATTTGCTAATTTAAAAAACCAAAAAATTAACAATTGTCAGATTAAAATATCCATAAACTTTTTTTTAGCGTTAGCTTGAATAGTTGGCCATTTTTCACCCAAACGCATCGTTTGAGTAAACAAAGAATAAAAAACTTTTACTCTTTATCTGATAGTTAAACAGCCATTGAATCGGTAAGATTTTCTTCCTAACAAATTTTGTTAACGTGCTACAATTGATTTTGATATGTATCAACAAAAGTTATTTTTTTAGGTGGTAAATGCAGTATTAGCTGTTATATTGCTGTTAACAGCCCAACGTTGGGAAGGTGCCTAAATTTTGATTCAATTTAGAATCTGATGACGATAGAGGCGACAAAATAACCTTGACTCGAAAACATATTTATAACCCATAGACGCGTCGTTCCAGTAAAATAAAATCAAAACCACCTAATTTGGAAGCGGCTTATGAGTTCACAATTTTATTTTAAAACTTTAGGTAGCAAATATGCAGACCCCACACATTTTAATTGTTGAAGATGAGATTGTCACACGCAATACGCTGAAAAGTATCTTTGAGGCTGAAGGCTATGTAGTTCACGAAGCCACTGATGGCGAAGAGATGCACAATGTTCTGTCCGAGCATGACATCAACCTCGTTATCATGGATATTAACCTACCCGGTAAAAACGGCCTTCTCCTTGCGCGTGAATTACGTGAGCAAGAAAGTATTGCACTGATGTTCCTAACAGGCCGTGATAATGAGGTGGATAAGATCCTTGGCCTAGAAATTGGTGCGGATGATTATATCACCAAGCCATTTAACCCTCGCGAGCTGACTATCCGTGCACGCAACCTACTATCTCGTACTATGAATTTAGCTGGTGGCACTGAAGAGCGCCGTTTAGTCGAAAGCTATAAATTTAATGGTTGGGAACTCGACATCAACAGTCGCTCACTGATCAGCCCTGCTGGCGAACACTACAAATTACCTCGTAGCGAATTCCGCGCTATGCTACATTTTTGTGAGAACCCGGGGAAAATCCAAACTCGCGCCGATTTGTTGAAGAAAATGACAGGCCGTGAGCTTAAGCCTCATGATAGAACGGTCGACGTCACTATCCGTCGTATTCGTAAACATTTCGAATCAACGCCTGATACCCCAGAAATCATCGCAACAATCCACGGTGAGGGTTATCGCTTTTGTGGTGATCTCGACGAATAATCCCGCCATCGTTCGATAAAGACCGATGAATAAATAACCCCCAATAATTCCATTATTGGGGGTTATTTTATGCGGGAAGAGCACCTGTAGACCCACTTAAAGACTTACCATGGCATAATAGGTACAGCGCTTAATGCATTCTTCGGTGAGCCATCAATCATCTTGTCTGAATAAGTCAAATAAACAAGCGCATTGCGTTTGGGATCATAAAAACGTACTACCTGCAACTTTTTGAATACTAATGAAGTCCGTTTTTGGAAAACAACGTGCGGTTTTTTCGGTGAACGTTTGATCCGTTCATTCAGTTCAATCGGACCAACTTGTTGGCAAGATATCGCCGCATCAGAAGTATCTTCTGCTAAACCAAGCCCACCTTTAATCCCCCCCGTCTTCGAACGGCTTAAGTAGCAGGTCACATTTTCAACATCGGGATCATCAAAAGCTTCAACAACAATTTTATGGTCAGGGCCAAATACTTTAAAAACGGTATCTACCGAGCCAATTTCTTCCGCAAACGTCGCAAAGGGTAATGCAGACAACAGTGATGCCAATACGATCTTTTTCAACTTGCAAAAATGCATACAAATTTCCTTTTCAACCAGAAGACTTAGCCTCTTTGTTATATACTTTTTAAACAATTCGAGTGACATTTCAGCCATTATTAACCATAAGGCAGCCTGAAATATGACAAGTATAAAAGAAGTTAATCATTTTCTTTACAACTAAATGGTAAATACAACTCTTTTACTATAAACGAAAAAGGTAACTTGATATAGAATAGGCGTTCCTTGATAACCTATATCTGTTTTTTAAGTCTTATTGACTAGGGATATACATGGATCAAACAAATATTATTCGTGACCTTCTTCGCTGGATCGATGATAACCTAGATAAACCTCTATCACTCGATAATGTTGCGGCAAAAGCTGGCTACTCCAAATGGCATTTACAACGGATGTTCAAAGAGGTGACTGACCAAGCAATTGGCGCCTATATTCGTGCTCGACGGCTATCTCGCGCTGCTGTAGCTTTACGACTGACCAGCCGCCCGATTCTTGATATCGCGTTACAATATCGCTTTGACTCACAGCAAACTTTTACCCGCGCGTTTAAGAAACAATTTAACATCACCCCTGCTTACTATCGTCGTAGCGATGAGTGGTGTGCCACGGGTATTTGTCCACCTATTATTTTAGATGAACATAAACATTTAGATTATGAGTTCGTCGAGATGCAGGAGCAGCCTTTAGTGGGGCTTGAGCAAAGCTGTTCTTATGCGCTAGAAGAGTGGTCAACCGCCTGTTCACAGATGCGCCAAACTTTCTGGCACTACTATTTAGAACATACAACCTCGATTGCCTCTGAGGTCTTCGGCTTACACCACGCGATTCATAACGCCGATAAAGAAGATGAGCAGACGGTGTTCTATACCACCGCAGTAAAACCTGAAGATGCAAGTTTTAACAATGCAGAATATAGCCATCTCACTATTCCCGCTGGAGAATATGTGAAGTTTAGCTTTAGCGGTGAAGCAACGCGCGCAGCAATGCAAGAGTTCTTATATCAGATTTATGGCGTCTATCTGCCTAAGCTCAATATCACGCGCCGACCTGGCTATGATATCGAACACTATAAACTCAAAAATGTTGAGTTACGTCATATAGACCATAAAAATGATGACCCGAAATCGCATGTTGCGGCCTTTGATTACTATGTGCCGATAAAACGTTAATAATTTGGAGTTTCAATGGCTCGTTATCTTTCCAAGCTGTGGCATCATGGACTGTCCTAGCTAGCCGAGTCACATATTATTTATGTTCCCGACTATCTCCGTTAGTCTCCTAGCTGCAACTCGAATAAGTTAGAATCTATCATTGTTGGAACTCCAAATTTACACGGTCTCAACTACGCTTGCTGTTCATCTAACGCAGGCTGAGTAAGGTGGGTAACCTCACCAGTACTTTCAACGATCCAACCATTTGCGAGCCAAGGGCTGTTTTGGTAATCCACGCGTGAAATTGAGCAATTACGTAAGCGCAAGCGGCGTTCTGAATAAGCAGGAACCCCTAAAATACGGCTAACTAGCGTACTCAATGCGATCCCGTGGCTGACTAAAAGTGGTCGACTCCCTTTTGGTAGATCGAGGCAACTGTTGAGAGCGGCATACATACGCTGATACAGCTCTTCCATCGATTCACCGTTTGGAATACGCCCGCCTTCTGTGCCATCAATAAGGCTTTTACGCCACTGCTCTTCTTGCTCTGTCAGGCTTTCTATTTCGCGCTGTTCCAGAACCCCCATATTTAATTCACGAAGACGAGGTTCTATGATAATTTCACAACGGCAAACATCCGCAATTATTTGTGCAGTTTCGCGTGTGCGTCCCATATCACTAGTGATAATATGAGTAATGCCTTCTGATTTCATCCTTTCGGCAACTTGCCTTGCTTGCAGACGTCCAGTGGCCGTGAGTGGGCTATCAGATTGGCCCTGTATACGACGTGCCACGTTCCATTCGGTTTCACCGTGGCGAACAAGATAAACCTGTAACATAGATGTGTTCCGTTATTACTTTGCGAAATATGTGTTCAAAGGAAAATAATTAATGTACCAAGTTATAGCTGCAACGACTAATCCTGCCAAAATTAAAGCGATTCATCTTGCTTTCGATGCTGTTTTTGGGCCAGGCACTTATCAAGTAGAAGATATTAACGTTGATAGCAGCGTTCCACAGCAACCTATCGGTAATAATGAAACCCGCACAGGCGCAAGGCAACGTGTAATGGCATCAAGGCAAGTTCGCCCAGAGGCCGATTTTTGGGTCGGGATTGAAGCTGGCATTGATGAAGATATGACCTTTGCATGGATTGTTATTGAACATAAACAGATCCGTGGTGAATCACGTTCAGCGAGTATCATGATCCCAGAAAAAATCCTTGCGGGTATCCGTGAAGGGCGTGAGCTTGGTGACGAAATGGCAGATTTAACTGGCATCGATAACATCAAACAACAAGGCGGTGCCATCGGCTTTTTTACTAACGGGGTACTAACACGCACCAGTGTCTACCAACAAGCACTGATACTGGCGCTGGTTCCCATTAAGCATGAAATTTATAAAGAGCTAAACCAGATAGAAGATTAATTATAACGAAAAAATAACAATAGGGGCAGTCTTTGCCCCTATTTGTCTATATTAATGACACAAATCACACAATTAACACTGACAACTCATCATCTTGAGTCAGTATGGACTGATGCTCAACTCGGCTCCCTGTCATGGAGTAACGTGTATAGAGTGCTCTGTGTTCAATGAATATGCAGTGGCTATTTTAGCAATTGCGCTTCTAACCACTCTTTTACAGGCTGAGGTGCCGATTTTAAACTATTTGAGCCGCGTGTGATGGTAGCGATACCCACCCCAAGTTCATTTTTTAATTCCCTTTGGCTCATTTCACCACGCATCAACTCTTGCACAATTCTGACTCGAGTCGCAAGCGCCGTTCGTTCATCGGGTGTCAGCAACAATTGTAATATGGGATGTTGTAAGTCTTGCTCAAACGCAAGCTGTAGCAATTTAACAAAGCGTTGCCAATCATCGTTCTCATCGGTAGTGAGTGCTGGGTCATTCAGGTGATTTGCAGTCATGTTATCCAACCATACTATTTAACTAGTACAAATGATAACACACTATTTGACAAATCACCTGTAAAACCTACTAATACTTCATTAACCACTCGTTATCGGTCAATACAGGCCCATGTTGTCCCATAAAGTAACGGTAGAATACGTCATAAGAGAGCACATTTTTCACATAGCCTCGTGTTTCTGAAAAAGGAATACTCTCGACAAAGGCAACAGCATCAAGACGACCGCTACTATTACCTAACCAACGCGTGACCCTTGATGGCCCAGCGTTATAAGCCGCACTTGATAGGATACGGTTATTAGAGAACTGCTGATAAACATCATCTAAGTAAGCCGTACCGATTTCAATATTCTTAACTGGGTTCACCAATTGGCTGGTATTGACATAACCATCAATTCCTTGCTTCTGTACCGTATGCTTCGCCGTCGCTGGCATGAGCTGCATTAGCCCCGTCGCCCCAACAGGGGATTTGGCTTGTGGGTTCCATGCACTCTCTTGACGAGCAATCGCCATGGCATAACTTTTAGAAATCGTTTTACCTTTTGTGTAGTGTTCAAACTCTTTTTCCCACGCTAATGGAAAACGTTCTTCTAAATGATTCCACAACTTCGCTTGGATAGTTGCTTGCACACTTAAATCCGCCCAATTGTTATCAAACGCATAACGGGCAAGCTGCTCTTGCTGATTTGGTGGTAGTGAAGCGACTAAACTTACCCATTCGGTACGAGCAAGATTGTCCATTTCCCAATACATTAATTCACGTACACGCTGGATTTCTGCTAACTTATCTAGCTGTTGGCTATCCGGTTTTTCAGCCGTTTTAATATACAGAGGGTATTCCGTGTTTAATTTTTGTGCTGCCACCATTGGGTAGAAGCCTCTGCCCTCGATGAGTTTGCGTAGAATGGCTTCACCTTCTGCTTTTTTGCCTTCATTCATTAAGGTGATGGCCTGCCAATATTGCCACTCATCTTTATGCCGTGCATCAGCGGGAAGCTGTTTCAGCCATTTTGCTACTCCTGCTTTATCCCCAGCACCAAGTGCTAAGCGAATACGGCGCTCTTTTAGGGCTGTTGAATCCGTTTCACTGATCACCTCATCGCGCCAGTTTTCTTGCTCAGGTGTGACCGCCCCCATATATTGCCAAGCAACACTATCTTTTAATTTTTGAGTTTCGGCAAAATTCATTTTTTGCGCGTTACTGATCCCCTTTAACGCGGCTCGTGCCTGATCTGGCGATTGGCGCGCATAACGGCTAAATGCAGCTATCGTGGCTTGACGTGAAAAATCGGTCGGTGTCATCGTCTTAGCAAAAGTGGTAACCGATGCAGGATCATTTTGCAGCTTCACTAATGCATCACCAATCGTCCTATAACTTGGTGGCAGACGCTTCGCTAAATAGGTAGCCATTGAAGTATTACCTGCATCAATGGCAAGGTGGATCCGTTCAAGGATCATTTCCGGTGTTAAATGGCCGGCTTTTTCCCACTCATTAAACAATTTATCGCAAGCGGCAGGCATTGAACGCCCATTAAGCCAAGATTTCTCCGCCCCTTGCCAAGCGAGCGTTTTATTGCCTGTAGCCCAATTAGCATAGAAATAGTTACATTTCGCCTCCGCAGGCATAGGCTCTTTAGGGCTGAATGCCAGCAAAGATTGCCACTCTTGGCGACGAGCAAGTTCATTCACAAAGCGATTTTTTAACGTTTTTGCGACTGGTAATGTCGGGTGAGCGTCAATAAATGCTTGTACTTGACTCGGCGAAATAATATCGAGGTCTTGCGTTAACTCTCGATATTCTAAATAAGGGTACAATGGATACGTTTGTAATGTCGGCAATAAACGTTCAACTTCATCCATTTGCTTGGCATCCCAAGCTTGTTTGATGGCTTGATAACGCTCTCGTTGAGCCTGTAAAGAGTCTGCCCATACCGTCGTCGATACCAACATCATGGCAATCGGCACTGCCATCAAGAATTTTTTCATACTGACTATTTCCCTATTCCCGCGCTGCTCTAAATTTTTCGCTTCTATAACTATACTCGAAATTATTCGAGTTGCATGTAGGTGTTCAGTGAAGTTTTCCCAAAAGACCCCATCAACTCATCGGTTTGAGTCACTAAACACAACTTGTATTGATATGGCCTGAAATATAATGCGTATCAGGTGGATACAACTTTGTTAAACGATTTTTATCAATATAAAATCTTTAGGTTGAAAGCAACAGGAGTGTTCTTGAAATTAACGCCTTGATAGAGAGTAGCCTCTTTCTATACGTCAAAACAACTAGTAAAATAGTGGTTAATCCACCGAATAGACTACGCTGAATCACGTAAAATGATGGATTTGATAATCGTCGGCTTTATGGCACATCGTTGAATAACATGATGAGTTATCTATAAAAATGGTTGTTAAATAGATAAAAATCAGTGAGCCATGTTTATTAATAGGTATGAATGCTTAAATTACTCAATATTGATGTATTATTTTCAGTAAAAATAGACAAATCTTGATCTTTACTGTTAAATAATATCAGTGGATGTAAAAACTATTTAATTTTGTCAATATGATGAAGCTCATTTGGAATAATCTAAACTCCCTTTAAAATGAGATATGATATGGATTTCAAAAATTTATTTTTTTCTATTCTTGGGTGCGGATGGGCATATCTTTTAATATACACATTAACAGATATTCACTCTTCTCTTGTATCTCTGCCTTTCCTAATCATATTCTTCATTGTTTTTTATATACTCTCTACAAGGAATAAAAGGATGTTTGCGAAAAAAAGTAAAGATAAAGATAACGTTATCGAAGCGGCAAAAACGCATGAGTTAACGCCCGAAAAAGAAACGGTTGAAATTAAAGAAGAAAAAGTGCTTTCAACACCTTCAGCACGCAAGAGCACTTCTATTTCAAGTAGTTGCAACATTTCCGGTGACCTTGTTTTAGATGAAGACATCCAAATATTCGGTCATATAAAAGGGAGTGTTCGTAGCAATGACGGTATTGTCACAATCCAAAAAGAAGGGGTTGTTGAAGGCGAGATTTATGCTCAAACCATTTCAATCAACGGCATTATGAGAGGCTTATGTGTCTCTGAAAACTTGGATATTCTAGAAAATGGTCAGCTCGATGGGATCTGCCAAACTAAAAACCTAACCATTAAGAAAGGTGGGGTATTCACCGGAACCTCTGAAAGAACAGATAAAAAAATACAGGCCAGTGATGTACAAAGAGAGCTTAAACAGAAAAAACCTGATATCGTTAAGTTAGAATCAGCGCCTATTTCTAATCAATAAAATCTATTTATTTTCAGATTTTAATGATATTAAAAATTAATTCTATAGTGGTCATCGCTCTGCTATAGAATTAATATCATCTACAACATATTTAGATGTCGATTTATTATGCTAATAATTTACTAATAATCTATTTTAATCGCTATGTGATTTTTAATATTAATCGCTATTTAAATATTAATATCAAATAATAAGCTCTCAGTAATCTTCAAAACATAAAAACAGGAAAACCTATTTTATTGAACAGTCGCCGTTTGCTGCATCTTGCAAATGGTTAAGCGTCTGCTTTACACGCTGATTTTTGGGCTTTGATAGACATCTTTAGCTTATCGTCAAAATCATCTTCACAAAATTTAGATAACTCGGAAGAAAAAGTAATAGAGGTAAAAGTATTAACCCTAAATAATCTTTTTTATATCAGATTTATTAATGAAATATTAAATGGCATGTCACTCTACCATGATCCAATAAATACCTTCATCAAAGCTAAATGAAAAGAAATTTCCATTAAGCCTTAAACTAAATTCACCCTAACAAGACTAATCGATATGTTTATCTATAAAACAAAACAGCCCCCGTATTAAAAAATAGCCAACACCCCCCGTTCCCCCCTGTTAATGATTATTTTTTGTTTACAATGTAAAAGGTCATTTACCCCATGATGAAACATGCGCGTTTTTACTTAATTTTGATCCCGTCTTAAGTGGGGGTTAATTCACAAGAAAGTATCGGAAACACACGCAACTATTGACTTAGAGTGAGGAACAATTAGAGTGAAGCTCAGAAAAATTTTAAGATAGAAAGTAACGTTTACAGCAGCAAAAGTCGCCTAAGGTATAATCGCGTGATAAGACGGTCATATGTCTGCTAAAAACACTATCAAATATTGAACTTTCGTTTATAAAACAATAGGTAAAAAAATTGGCTCAATATGTTTATTCTATGCTCCGAGTCGGAAAAATTGTTCCACCGAAGCGTCATATTTTGAAAAATATCTCTCTGAGCTTCTTTCCTGGGGCGAAGATTGGTGTTTTAGGTCTTAACGGTGCGGGTAAATCAACCTTATTACGCATCATGGCGGGTATCGATACGGAAATTGAGGGGGAAGCACGCCCTCAACCCGGTATCAAAATTGGCTATCTACCACAGGAGCCTAAGCTCAACCCTGAACACACTGTTCGTGAAGCGGTTGAAGAGGCAGTCTTTGAAGTTAAAAACGCATTAACGCGTTTAGATGAAGTTTATGCCGCTTATGCCGATCCTGATGCGGATTTCGATAAGTTAGCTAAAGAGCAAGGCGAGTTAGAAGCCATTATTGCTGCGCAAGATGGTCATAACTTGGATAACCAGCTAGAGCGTGCTGCCGATGCACTGCGTTTGCCACCTTGGGATGCTAAAATCGAAAACCTATCCGGTGGTGAGCGTCGCCGTGTTGCTATCTGCCGTCTTCTGTTAGAAAAACCGGACATGCTGCTCCTTGATGAGCCAACTAACCACTTGGATGCGGAATCCGTTGCTTGGTTAGAACGTTTCTTACATGACTATGAAGGCACTGTTGTGGCGATCACCCACGACCGTTACTTCCTTGATAACGTTGCAGGTTGGATCCTCGAACTTGACCGTGGTGAAGGTATTCCATGGGAAGGTAACTACTCTTCTTGGCTAGAACAAAAAGATGAGCGTTTAGCGCAAGAGGCTTCAACGGAAGCGGCAAGACGTAAATCGATTGAGAAAGAGTTAGAGTGGATCCGCCAAAATCCAAAAGGCCGTCAGGCGAAAGGTAAAGCACGTCTGGCTCGCTTTGAAGAACTTAACAGCGTTGAATACCAAAAACGTAATGAGACCAGTGAATTATTTATTCCACCAGGTCCACGTTTGGGTGATAAGGTTATTGAAGTTGAAAACCTCAGCAAATCTTACGGTGACCGTGTTCTTATCGACAACCTAAGTTTCTCCATTCCAAAAGGAGCCATTGTCGGTATCATCGGCCCTAACGGTGCGGGTAAATCAACCCTATTCCGTATGATCTCAGGCCAAGAGCAGCCAGATTCAGGCACCATCACCTTAGGTGATACGGTCAAGATTGCCTCTGTAGATCAGTTCCGTGACTCCATGGACGACAGCAAAACGGTTTGGGAAGAGATCTCGAACGGACAAGATATCATGCGTATTGGTAACTTTGAGATCCCAAGCCGCGCTTATGTGGGTCGCTTTAACTTTAAAGGCGTTGACCAAGGTAAACGTGTTGGCGAGTTGTCCGGTGGTGAGCGTGGACGTCTGCATTTAGCTAAGCTGCTACAAGTTGGCGGTAACGTACTGTTACTCGACGAACCCACGAACGACCTCGACGTTGAAACATTGCGTGCCTTAGAAAACGCCTTGTTAGAGTTCCCGGGCTGTGCAATGGTTATCTCGCATGACCGCTGGTTCCTTGACCGTATTGCAACTCATATTATTGATTATCAAGATGAAGGTAATATCACCTTCTTTGAAGGTAACTTCTCTGAGTATGAAGATTACAAAAAACGGACTATGGGTGCCGAAGCTCTACAACCTCATCGCATGAAATATAAGCGCATGAGCAAATAAGCCAAGCCTCCTACAAACACAAATACCTCATGATGAGGTATTTGTGTTATTCCAATCTCTCACTTTCAATAACCCATTATATTATTCGTCTAACATCAGCAATTGCTGTACTAACGAAATACAGGTGAGAAAACGGGTATCATAGTCAGGAGAATCAACATGAACAAATTCCACGTTGTTTTTCTTTAGCATTTCAATTAACAAAGATTGAAACTCTTGCCGGTCTTTTTCACTCCCCAAGCTACGTAAACCATCGGCTACCCATGGGGTATTATTTTCTAATAAGATCACCAGATCAAAACGATACTCATCAATCAAGGCCTGTACGAAAGGATGCTCTTTGCCCTCATAGCGCTTACAAAAAGCCTGAGTGGTAATAAAATCGGTATCAATAAAAGCGACCTTATTGGCATATTTAACCGCGAAATCAATATATTGAGCATGGCCTAATGCAATTTTATCGTAGTCAGAATATTGCAATGCCATTTCATCACCACCAAGATGAGAAAACACATAATCACGCCCAAACTCCCACGCACTGGTGGTATTAAAAATATTGGCCAGTTTGTTGACGAGTGTCGATTTTCCACTCGATTCACCACCGAGTATTGCCACTTTACGTACAAAGAAGGGCTTCACTTCTGTCGGAATATAATCCCAATATCGGAAAGGGGCCTGACGAATTTGATTACCACTGATATTCATGAAGGTCCGTTCAGGATCGATTAAGATAGTTTCTATCCCTAAGTACTTTTTATAGCGCGGTGCATCATTGGCTTCACCCGAATAGATAAAACTTGGGTGAATATTGTGCTTTTTCAAAAAGCCCTTCATTCCCTCACTCCACACTTCCCAACCGTGTGGATAAGGTTCGATACCTTGCTCATCGAATGAATGAATATGAATATTTTTTTGATATTTGAATGTTTGTAATAACCAACGTAGACGGTCACTGACTGTCGGCTGTTGTGACATGGAGCTATTCACGAATAGGTCTTTATCACGCGGCTCATCATGGCAAAGAATGACATGTAACTCATCAACTTGACTACAAGCACGCTGGATCAAGTAGATTTGACCTGTATGTAAGGGATAGAATTTCCCGAAAACGACCCCAATGCTTTTTTGTTTATTTGGGTATTCCAGCCCTAAAAAGCGATGAAGTGCCGCGATCTTTTGTGCGCTCGGGCTTTTAATTTTGTTGTTGATAAGCTGGCTGAGATACCCTTTGGTCATATCAGAGGCATCAGCAACTTGCTGTAATGTATAGCCAGCTTGCTTAATTGCATTCTTAAGATAGTCAAATTCAGCCATTTAGTTCCCTTATTTGCTCTCAATAATTCGAAATGTAGCGCTATCGAACGCCACGAAAGTGCGAAATATGACGAGACGATTAATCAAATTCATCCATTACGCTTAAAGCATCTGACAACTTTTTCACACCATACACTTTCATATCGGGAGGTGATTTTTTGGGCATGTTCGCATGGGGAACAATCGCCCGTTTAAAGCCATGTTTTGCCGCTTCTGAAATACGCTCTTGCCCACTCGGCACAGGGCGAATTTCACCAGCTAAGCCAACTTCACCAAATACCACAAGGTCTCGTGGTAAAGGACGATCCCGAAAACTGGAGACTAAAGAAAGCAATAACGCCAAGTCCGCACTCGTTTCAGTGACCTTAACGCCGCCAACCACATTCACAAAAACGTCTTGGTCTGACATTTGTAAGCCACCATGGCGATGCAAAACAGCCAATAAAATCGCAAGACGGTTTTGCTCAAGCCCTACCGCAACTCGACGAGGATTTGACATCATTGAATGGTCGACCAATGCCTGTATCTCCACCAGCAGTGGGCGTGTGCCTTCCCATACCACCATGACGGAACTACCCGATGTGATTTCATCACCACGACTTAAGAAAATAGCCGAAGGATTATTTACCTCTTTCAAACCCTGTTCCGTCATCGCAAACACACCTAGCTCATTAACCGCACCAAAACGGTTTTTATGGCTACGCAAAGTACGAAAACGGTTATCGGCATCCCCATCCAACATAATCGAACAGTCGATACAGTGCTCTAACACCTTAGGACCAGCTAAAGAGCCATCTTTCGTCACATGACCGACCATAATGATAGCGACACCGCGCGTCTTGGCGAAACGCGTCAAGTAAGCGGCGGTTTCACGCACCTGAGCCACACTGCCGGGGGAAGATTGGATATCAGCCATATGCATGACTTGGATTGAGTCGATCACCATTAATTTAGGTTGCTCTTGCTCTGCCGTTAAACAAATTTGCTCAATGCTGGTTTCAGATAGCATATTTAGCGAATCCGTCGGCAAACCAAGGCGATGTGCACGCATAGCAACCTGTTGCAGCGACTCTTCCCCTGTGACATACAGTGTTTTCATTTCGCGTGAAAGTAAGCACATGGTCTGTAGTAGCAATGTACTTTTCCCAGCCCCTGGGTTCCCGCCAATCAAAATCGCGCTCCCCGGTACGACGCCACCACCAAGTACGCGGTCAAACTCTTTAAATCCTGTGGTAAAACGCGGCAGCTCTTCAAGGCTAATTTCTGATAGCTTTTGCACACGGCTTACGCCAGCAGCATTTCCGGCATACCCCGTTAAGCGATCATGACGTGGCGATGATTGACTTGAGGCGAGGCGCACTTCTGTAATGGTATTCCATGCATGACAGGCACTGCATTGCCCTTGCCAGCGCGGATAATCCGCACCGCACTCATTACAGACAAACGCTCTTTTTGCACCTTTCGCCACAATATTGCTCCTATTAACCCTTTTTTAACTAACTGCCTTTAATTCAAAGTATATGCTATTCAATAATCCGCATAGTTGCTGCCCGTAATACTTAAAATACCCCGTCGCTTTACGGCTGCCCTGTATGATGAATATTACCGCTCTTCGTGCTTAAGCCCCCCGCTCAACACGCACATAACCCCCATTAAATCAGCATGACGGATAGCCACTTTGGCACGTGCGTAGACTTTTGGCTTCGCGTGATAAGCTATTCCTAACCCCGCCTTACGCAACATTTTCAAGTCATTTGCGCCATCGCCGATTGCCACGGTTTGTTCAATCGGTATTTCTAAACGCTCTGCTAACTTAACCAGCGTTTGTGCTTTAAATTTGGCATCAACAATTGGCCCTTTGACTTTACCGGTGAGCTTGCCGTCTTTGATTTCTAGCTGATTCGCAACAGCGGCGACCAATTTTAATTGTTGACGTAAGTTATCGGCAAAGAATGTAAATCCTCCTGATGCAATCGCCACATGCCAATCCATCGCTTGTAATTTACGAACAAGGCTGGTTAAGCCAGGCATCAATGGCAGCGTATCCATGACTTGCTGCAAAATCATCACATCGGCCCCTTTAAGTAACGCCACACGCGCTCTTAAGCTTTCCGTGAAATCTAACTCACCTTGCATGGCTCGTTCAGTCACTTCCGATACTTGCTCGCCCACGCCATACAAACGTGCAATTTCATCGATACATTCAATTTGAATTGCCGTAGAGTCCATATCCATTAACAGCAGGCCCGGTGAACGTAAACGGGGAATTTGCCCTAATGGAACAACATCTAATAAACTTTCATCGGCTAATTTTTTGATGCGAGGAGTAATGCTTCCCGCAATTCTGACCACTTGATAGTCATCGATTCGCCATGATGAAACGATCACTATCGCTATCCCCAAACGCTGCTGAAAATCGCTGATCCGTGCCTTATCTAACCCTCGTCCATATAATAACCAACCACTGTCGCCAGCGCGATAATCTAAAGGCATGACCTCTTCACCGCTCAATGACAGCGGTAACCCAGGCCACTTTTGAATTTCATCGGGTAAATAGCAATAGGTCAAACTCGTTGACATGAAAATTAGCTCCTGTAATCGACTCAACGTTTTATAATAAAAATATGCCCCAAAACTACCTTATCTGTACAAGCTCTGGCAACATGATGCCAGAGAATGGATAAAGAGCACTTAGTGATTTCTATGAAACTGACCTTTAAGCTTCACAAAACAGTGATAATTATTATCTGTGTCGCATTAATCGCCCTATTAATGCATGGCATAACCTATTTAGGTAACAGCCAAAACCAAAACAGAGTCGAACAATTTAAACAGCTAACTCGAGTTTTGGCCGAACAAGTGGCTTTCAGCTTATCCGATTATATCGTTTCCGGCAGCAAAGATTTTAATCGAGAACGCATTATCGCCAATTTAAACAATGTCACCAAAGACAAATACATTTTGGATGCCAGTATTTATTCGGCGGGAGGAACCTTAATTGCGAGTGCGGGAGAGTCAGTTCCGGTACGTGAACGCCTTGCCATTGATAGCAAACAATCAACACAACCTTTTCAATATCAACTGGTTGTACCTATTCCCGGAAAAGAAGAGCCAAAAGGTTATTTACGGCTTACCATTGATACTGAGCTACTAACCACAGAAATTCAGCAAGCTGATAACAGTACCAATGTATTACGTTTCTTTATTTTATTAGCGCTCTGTATTGGGATTGTGCTGGCAAATACCTTATTCCGCACCAAGAAAAAGAAAGGCAAAAATGTACCGCCTCAGCTCGTTGTTGATGAAGACAGCGGCAATGAAGATGATGAAAATATGGCACCAAACATTGCCAAAAAACCTCATTTTGACCGGAAAAGAAGCGAACATCGGCCTTATCGCCCTAAAAGACGTCGTGCTAAAAGCAAGCCGAATAAGCCCAAACCCCCTGAAAATTAAGCCACGAACTCACACTGCTGAGGATCTCCCCTCAGCAGTTCAATTACATGGAATAAGTATCAAAAACAATCGGTGCAACGAATTCGACTTTGCCATCCACTAATAGCGTTTCAGGAGGGGCTGGGAATGGCGCTGCGCGGTTTATGGTCGCAATCGCCTCTTTATCTAACAGTTTGGTTCCAGATGAATTAATCAAACTGGCACTAATCACCTCACCGTGACTGTCCACCATCACTTTGACCTGAGAGACACCGGTTGAACGAAAACGTAGCGCCGCCCTTGGATAACGTTTCGCTTTTGCTAAACGCTGATGAACCTCACTGTGCCAACCTTGATGACCACTCACCGCCACCGAGGCATTACTGGAGAAGTTCGCACTGCTACTTGCTTCACTCCCCGCTGCTGGTGCCGAAGTCACTGCTGACTCTTGCGTACTGAGAGGCGCCTCTTCAACGACTTTTTTGACTTGTGTAGGTTTCTTTTTAGGTGGGTGTTTCTTTTCGCTGACCTTGGTTAAGGTTCCATTATTAACTAACGGTGTTTCGGGTAGTTTTTCTGTTTTTTCAACTAATTCAGGTAAAACTTCCTCATGTGTCGCCATCTGCTGTTTCGCAGCATGATTCACTTCAGGCTCTGAATGCTGCTCAAGCTGATAAACGCCTAGTTGTAATGATATTGCGGGTGGCAATACCCCTGTTGTCGGTATTGACGCCGTAAACCAGCCAATAAATATCACTGCGAGTGTTCCGTGGAAAAGAAGACTTAAAAATAAACCGCCCAGTGGACGGAAAATCGGGCGCTCTAACTTACCCGCGATACTGCTCATATTCTGCCTCACGACTTTATTTTTTGCAGATTATAGGCATAATACAAACAAAAATGATATTCATTATTATTAATAACATTCTAAAGTTAAAATAACTATTTGAAATAAAACAATAAAGCGATTTGAGCAAATCTTTATCACGCCTAAGCGTGTAATTTAACTTTTAACACCAGCGAAAAATGACTATTGATAAATCCCTTGCCCGTAAAATTAGCGGCGCATATCAGTCAACGTATAGCCAACTTGTCCGCTTTTTCCGCAATCGGCTAGGTAATAGTAACGATGCTGATGATTTATCTCAGGATGTGTTTACACTATGGCTTAATCGAAAAGAGCAATCTCCGATTAAAGAGAGCCGTGCTTATTTGTTCAAAATCGCCAATCATGTGTTAATTGACCATTGGCGACGTCATCAACGCCAATCCACGTCTGAAACAAACATTGATGATGCTTTACTTGAACAGCAGCTCGAAGAGACACAAGCTGATCCCAGTGAAATACTGGAGCATCAACAACGTATCCAGTGGCTTAGTGAGGCGATCGAGTCGCTCCCTCCACGGCGTCGCGAAGCTTTTTTGCTCTACCGATTTGATGGTTTGTCACAAAGTGAGATTGCTGAACGAATGGAAATTTCCATTAGTATGGTCGAAAAGCATATAGCAGCAGCTTTGGTACATTGTAAAAAACACCTTGATAATCAGAGCAATAATAATTAATGACACGTACAACACACTCTGAGCCGGATACATTAGATTCTATTGATGAGCAAGCAGCGCTGTGGTTCACCCGCAAGCACAGTCAGCAGATGAGCGCTGAACAAGCAAAGCAATTTGATATCTGGTTACACGCATCTCCTGAGCATGCGAAAGCCTATGAAGCGATTGCAGGGGTTTGGCGCGAGTTCGATTCAATGCCACGGCCAGCGTCTATTGAACTCCCCCCGAAAAAACAGCTCTTTTTCCGGTTATGGCGCCCATTGGGAAATACCTTAGCAGCGCTATTTATTGCCGCTATTTTATTCTTACCCTATAGTCAGCTACCCTCAATGTTGTTCAACAATATGACTCTCGTCGCAACTAATATGCCAAAAGAGGTCACTCTATCAGATGGCTCTGCATTATTTCTCAATCGCCAGACACGCGTGCGGGTAGCCTATGAAACAGAGGTTCGGCGGATATATCTAGATGAAGGTAACGCTTATTTCAAAGTCAAATCCAATCCTTATCGGCCTTTTGTGATTTTAGCCGATGAAAGGCGCATTCAAGTCATTGGCACTGAGTTTGAAGTCGATAGACATCAGCAACAAGTCGCTGTCCGTGTTAGCAAAGGGATAGTGAGTCTGAAAACAGGGCAAGAGCAAGCAACGACTTACCTGTTTGCTGGGGATAGCGCGACTAGCTCTGCCATCAATAGCCCTGTCAAAATGAATAAAATTGCGCCTCTTGATGTGGCAAGGTGGCGTTTTGGTGAGTTGAGCTTTACTGATAAACCATTGGCTGAGGTGCTCTCTGAACTTAACGCTTACTCACCCGTCAACATTGAATTATCACCGCCTTCTTTAGCGCAAAGTAAAATCTCTGGTCGGATCAATTTACGTCAACCTGAGTCATTTTTCCAAGCACTTCCAATGCTTTTACCTGTACAAGTCGTTTATCAAGACAAAAATAACATATTGATTATTCAAAATAAAAAAAATAAATGAAAATTATTTCGATTTACAGGTGAGGATAATTCTCATTTCCCCCTCTACTTAAGCAGTTGTTATTTATTTTGCCATTTTTAGCACACTTTTTGTGCCGCTTAAGAATAAGGGATACTCATGTCTATTCGATTCACCCACAAACGGTTTAAGCCGCTTGCACTGTTCGTTGCCGTTAGTAGCGCAATAGTTTGCCAATCTGCTGCTGCGCAAGAAGTCGCTTTCTCACTTCCAGAACAAGCACTAGCCACTTCTGTGGCACAGATAACCCAGCAAGGAAATATCCAATTACTGTATGACAAGAGCCAACTCAATGGCCTACGCGCGCCTGCATTATCAGGTCACTACACCGCACAAACCGCATTACAAAAAATACTTATCGGTAGCGGATTAGAGTTAGTCAGTGATAATGGCATCTTCGTGATCCGTTCACAGAACCTTAATCAAGGCACATTAGTCCTCCCCGAAACACAGGTTTCTGGGGTCGTACAACAAAATCACCCAGCGACAGATGTTATGTCTGCGCCACAGTATGTGACATCGGAAGAGATCAGCCAACGTAACACGGGCGATGGCAATATTACGGATCTGATGAAAACCAACCCTGCCGTTCAATTTGCTAATAATGACAGCAACTCAATGAACCAAGGGGAAATAAAGCCTTCGCGTATTTCAATTCACGGCTCCAGCAGTTATCAAAATGCTTATCGTCTTGATGGCGTTAGCTTCAACAATGACTTTGACCCCGCAGATAATGGCCTTGGTGAAACAGCAACCCGCTTAAGCAGTAGCGATCAGGGGATCTATATCGATAGTCGTCTTATCGATAGTATGGCGGTCTATGACAATAATATTCCTGTCGAATTTGGTGGCTTTACGGGGGGAACCGTTGAGGTTAATAGCCGCCGTTGGCAAGGTGAAAACAGCGCACATGCCTATTATCGGTTAACCCGCTCCGGTTGGAACAATTTATTTCATGATTCCTCGCTTGGGATCGATACGACCAAGAATGACACCGCTAACCCTGCTCGTTTCCAAAATCGCTACGATAAAGATGATTTTGGTGGTTGGTTCGAATTAGGTGTCAGTGAAAATTCAGGTATCGTATTTTCAGCATCACGCCGCAGTTCCACGATACCAATGACGGTAACTGGCGGCGATTCCGTTATCTTTGATGAAAATAATCAAGTGGAAATGGTTAATTTCGCTTCAGGTGAAAAGAAGCAGCACCGTACATCGGATAACTACTTCCTGAAATATTCGCTCGACCTATCAGATAAAAGCACATTAGATCTCTCAGCTAACTATGCCTCTTACGATAGTCGTCTATTTTCTGCTTCAGTCATGAATTCAGGTTATGATTCAACCCATGATGGACTGGGTTTTACCGCGGTTTTTAAACATCAATTTGATATTGGCCAATTCGAGTTAACCGCTAACACCCAAACACTCAAAGATGATCGTACTGATGACCAAAAATATTCACTCACAGTCCGTGCTATTGACTATTCCACCTATCAAACCACGGAAAGTAGCAGCGGCGGTTTAGGCGATCTCACCTCAAAACAGAAAAATCATGGGTTAAAGGGGGTGATGCGTTTTAATACCATGGAAGATGGCATAGGCCTCACTCATAAACCCACTTTAGGCGCAGAGCTCAATTACACCAAAGGCACTTATCGACGAGATAAAGACTACTTCCGTTATACATACACAGGTAGCATAGATGACAGTGGCATGTATAACGGTTACCTCAGTAATGTCACTCGATTCCAAGCAGGAAGCCACGCTGCGGACTACACTAATTATGCTGTATTCCTTGATGACAATATTCAATACGGCAAGTTAACCATTCGTCCGGGGATCCGTTTAGATCGCGACGACTTCGTTAATCGTACCAATATAACACCGCGTTTATCCGGTAACTACGACGTCTTTGGCGATGGCAAAACACAGATTATTGCAGGTGCGAACCGTTATTACGGTCGCTCAATGCTCACCTATGCCTTATATGGCGCACAAAATGATGGGATGCAATTATGCAATAGTTATGATGGCTGCTCCCTAGATCCTAATAAAAACGATTGGGATAACAAAAAAGATTATGAAGGACTTGATTCACTTAAAACCCCTTATAACGATGAGCTAACCCTTGCACTGCAACAGGAGATCTTATCAACCACATGGCGCCTACAATATGTCCACCGTGAAGGTTATGATGAGGTAAGAACGCGTACCAAATACGACACTCGTGATGCAAGTAAACGTAGCATTCGCACCTTTGATAATGGCGGTCGTAGTTCACATGACACCGTGACACTTTCCGTTAATAACAGCCAACCTTGGGAGTGGGCAGAAGCTTCTCATGTGATGACCGCTTCACTGACATGGCAGCAAAGTGAAAGTAATACGCCAAAAGATGCAGGCTATAACTCGTTTGATCCTGCCAATAAAGTGAACCTCAACAAGGTATGGTATGACGGTAAAGTCATTGATGCCTCGAAACTGCCATCCACCAGTTTCAACTCGCCATTCAAATTAAACTTAGAACTGACCAGTGTTTGGGATGATTACGACCTAACTTGGTATAACCGCCTGCAATGGTGGGGCGCACGCGACCAAGCTGTTCGCTATGACAATGCCTACGCATTTGATCCCGAGTATGGGCAAGTTCGTAAATACACCAAACAGCACTTCTCCAGTAAATACACATGGGATACCCGCCTTGGCTGGAAACCTGATTTTGCCTATGGCTTTGGTTTCTCTGTTGAAGTGAACAATATCTTGAATAACAAAAATATCGCAGACCGCTTTGTGTTCGAAGATAGGGTGTTGAAATCTTACGATCCAGGTCGCCAATTCTGGCTACAGGTCAATTACGACCTTTAAATCTTGTTAGCAATGTGAGCAATCTACAACAATACGAAGAACGTCATGAAGACACTGAAACAATTTTTCTATTTAGTTAAACCTTTTTGGGGGCAGCGCGCTGCCCTTTTCTGCTGGCTACTGCTTGCCGCCTCACTGGGGCTAACCCTGTCATCGGTCTGGTTCAATGTCAAAATGAACATGTGGAACGGTGATTTCTATAATGCGTTACAGAAACTGGATGGTCAGGCACTCTATGGCCTCTTGCAATATTTTGTGGTGTTAGTAAGCGGATTAATTTTCGTGGTCGTTATGGGGAACTATCTCAAGCAAATGCTGATCATTCGTTGGCGTAAAGGCATGACAGAGTTAGTGCTCAATCGCTGGCTTTCTCCAAACAGTAAACACTACATGCTACGATTAACCTCACAAGAGCCAGATAACCCTGATCAACGTATTGCAGAAGATATTCGATTACTGATTGAATCGACACTGAATCTGCTGGTCACCTTCCTGCACTCAATGTTAACACTGGTCTCCTTTGCCACTATTCTTTGGACACTGTCAGGTAGCCTCTCATTCAACTTGGTGGGTACTGATTGGTCTATCCCCGGTTATATGTTTTGGGCCTGTATTATTTACACCCTTATTGGTATCGCCTTAACGCAATGGATAGGTTTCCCTCTACGTCGCTTAAATATGGATAAGCAGCGCCGTGAAGCCGATTACCGTAGCGCCTTGATCAATTGCCGTCAGCATGGCGATGCAATAGCAGGGCAACGTGGTGAGACGCAAGATAGAAAAGAGCTCATGCAGCGCTTCGGTGAAATTATTCGTAATTGGAACCGCTTAATTCGTTGCGAACGGAACCTCTCTTTTTACACCGTTGGCTACCAACAAGTGACCGCTCTCGCCCCTGTATTATTGGCGCTGCCCAAATTCCTCGCCGGCGAAATTATGTTAGGCGGTTTGATGCAGTTACGCCAAGCCTTTAGCAGTGTTGCCACTTCATTAGGCTGGTTTATTTTCGCCTATAAAGAAATAGCGGCATGGCAGGCTACCGTCTCACGTCTATATAATTTTGTGATTTTATTGGAAAATGATAAAGCGGCTGAGGTAGAAATCACCGAAGAACCACATTTACTTGATGCCGCTGTTAAAGTGACTACCTCAGATAATCGCACTTTAATTGAGCATGTGCATGTCGTGGCTAAACAAGGGGAAGTCACTTTAATTTCTGGACGCTCCGGCATTGGTAAATCAACCCTATTACGTACTTTAAGTGGCCATTGGCCATTCTTTGAAGGTGCGATTAAACGTACAAACCACCTAATGTGGATCCCACAACGCCTTTATCTTCCTATCAGCCGTTTAGACAGCTTACTGGCATACCCTCAAGATGCTAAGCAATTTACAGAGGCTGATTTTAAACTCGCACTTAGCAAAGTGGGTCTAGAGAAACTGCACTATCAATTAAGTTTAGAGACAGACTGGCATAACCGATTATCAGGTGGTGAGCAACAACGCATTATGTTTGCTCGACTTCTTCTGAATCGCCCTAAATTATTACTTTTGGATGAAACCACTTCAGCACTTGATGAAAATAGCGCCCTTGAGTTAATTCAACTCATTAAACATGAACTACACGATAGCGCTATTGTGTTGGTTACCCATCAACGTTTCCTATCACAAGTTGCCGAACACACTCTTCCGCTTCAAGAAGCGCAAACTCGCGCCAATATAACCACAGGATTGCCTGAATATGCTTCGTAAAATATTACTCGCCGCTTTTATTGGCCTCAGCCTCACAGGCTGCGGGGTGTCTGCTTCATCCAGTACGATGGGGCAGAATTTATTGCCTATCCGTACTGATTTGCAACATTATCAATTAGATAATGGCCTAAACGTTTACCTATTACCGCGTTCTCAACCAGGTGTTGAGCTACGCTTATTAGTGAAAAGTGGCTCGTTGCAAGAAAACGAACAACAGCTAGGATTGGCCCATTTTACTGAACATATGGCCTTTAAAGGTACAAAACATTTTCCAGGCACAACAGGCTTTAAACAGTTAGAACAGCAAGGATTGAAGCTTGGCAGTCATGTCAACGCGATCACTAGCCTCAATTCAACCTTATATAAGCTATCACTCCCGAACGCCACACCAGCACAAGTCTCAACAGCCCTACAAGTGATGGCGGATTGGGCATCCAATATCTCATTTGATCAACAAGCGTTTGAAAAAGAGCGCCCAGTGATTATTGAAGAGTGGCGTTTGCGCCAAGGGATGGGCTATCGTGTTAATGATAGCCTTGAGCATTTACGCTACCACGGTAGCCGCTATGCAGAGCGTAACCCAATAGGGGAACTCGATATCGTTCGCCAAGCACCGATTGAACTGGCAAAAGAGTATTATGCGACATGGTATCAGCCACAACGTATGACCCTGCTGGTGATTGGGGATTTCAATCAATCTACAGTACGTGACGAAATCAATACGCTTTTCGCTATACCAAAGCCAGAAACCTTGTCTCAAGACAATCCAGAATGGAAGCAGTTTGCTCACTCTAATTTGCTGTTAGTTCAACCAGTGTTTGATAAAGAGCAAGGCGCTCGTTATGTTCAATTTGCTTTGCAAAAAGACATTATCGCCCCTCTCAACACACGAGAAGGGCAATACGAAGATTTAATGGATAGCTTATGGCTCGCCATTCTAAATCAACGTTTCTCTGTCTTAGTGGATAATGGCGTATTACCCGCCATTAGTATTAATGAGCAAGGCTCGATGTTAGATAACCAGCGCTTACAACAATTAATGATTATCCACCCTAAAGGAGATGATTATATTGGCGCCACTCAGGTTTTATTTACTGAGCTACAGCGATTAGCGACTGAGCCGGTAACACAAGAAGAGCTTGATAGCGCTCGTCAAAATCTATTGAAAAAACTCAGCCAGCAGGCCGCCGCTGAACAGCGCTATGGCAATGATTATTTGGCAGGTCAATTAACCACCGCGCTTGAATATGAGATGCCAATGTGGAATAAACGCCAACAATTGGATAAGAGCTACCAACTGATTGGAAAAGTTAAACCGCACGATTTACAGCAGCACGTTGCTAACTTTTTAAATGAAGCTTCACCACGCTTAGCCCTAATTGGTCCTGATACTGACGCAAATAAAGTCAATCATGCGGACTTTAGTGAGCAGTGGCAAAATACCCGCCTAAGTTCACCGGGGCCATTCACCTTACGCTCTCAAGCGATCACTCTGCAATTGCCTAAAGTGGCTAAAGGCACAATCACTGAGCAGACTGCACTTCCTGTCGCAAAAACCGAACGTTGGCTACTTAGCAATGGTATTCAGGTCATCGTCAAAGCTGATAAAAATCTTAAAGAAGATATTCAGTTTAATTTACAGCTACCCGGCGGCCGTTCACTTGAAACCATGCAAACTGCGGGGCTAACAGATTGGGCATTAAAGCTACCAGAAAGTAGCGGTTATGGTGAATATAGCGCACGTGATTTGGCATTATTAGCGAAACAAAATCAGATTTCGCTTCGCCCTTATAGTGAATTGCTCACTCATGGTTTCCGCGGTAAGGCCCCTGTTGATAACCTCGAAACCGCCCTGCAATTACTGCACTTAAAATTGACAGTTCCGCAATTTAGCGGTGAAAAATTAGAGCAGCAGAAACAGTCATTTGCGTTGAACCTTGCCAAAACACCTGTTGAGCGCACCTTCCTTGATAATATTAATAAGGAAAGCTACCAGCACGGTGAACTGTTAGTCATTAACCCACAAGGTGGCTGGAAAAATTTCACCGCTGGCCAATTACAGCAAGCTAACCGCCAGTTACTCACTTCGACGGCGAATATGACACTGGTAATTAGCGGAGCAGTGAATACCCGTGACTTAAAACCATTATTAGAACAGTGGGTTGCTTCTATCCCTGCCAGTCATCATCAGCTGGCATGGCGTGATCAGGGGATCATGCCTAAAATGGCGAGCTTCAATAAAAATTACCCGATCAGCAGTAGTGATAAAAGTATGGTCAGCATCCAATTTGCTGCCCCTGCACAATGGACACAGCAAGATCAGTTAGCAATGCAACTGCTAGATACCATTGTGAGCCAACGTCTACGCGGCGAACTCCGCGAAAAAGCCAGCGGTATCTATGCACTTGGTTTTTCACAAATGCTGGCGAAAAAACCGCAGCCTTACTATTTTGCACGCCTCAACTTTACCACCTCACCAGAACGTACTGAGGAGATGTCACAGATCGCCCAAAAGACAATTAATCAACTACGTCACTCAGGGGTAAATAGTAAAGAATTAACTGAAGCAAAAAATATTTGGCTTACGGAAAATGCACAAATAACCGACAGTTCAGGTTATTGGACCGAGGCGTTAGCTCAGGTCGCTGCCGATGACCAACAATATCAGCGTCTAAACCAAGAGCGTGCCATTATCCAGCAACTTACGGTCAATGATCTCAACCGTATCGCCAATCAATATCTGGGGCAAAACCCGAAAGTATTTACGATGACACCATAACCGTAGCTATTGAAGGGGGTTAATCCCCCCTTTTTATTCGCTTAAAATACGGGCTGATAAAACGCTGCCTCACGAAAATACGATCATTTAATTATTTGACGTTCACTAGGCTTATATGATTAATGATCGTGTTTTCAAATAAAAAAGAGAAATAGCATGATGAACGACATCGTTATCCGTAGAGCAACCTTAGACGATATTCCCGCCGTCACTCAAATGCATATTGATTATTCGGCATACGCTAATACATTACAGCTACCCTACCCATCGACAGAAACTTGGGAGGCACGTCTAGCTACCAATGATCCTCTCGTCACGCATTTTGTTGCTACTCTTGATAATACTGTCGTTGGGATCCTCACTCTCCATCAACCAAGTCAACAACGGCGTAAACATGCCGCGAGTTTTGGCATTACGGTCAGTCAAATGCACCAAGGAAAAGGTATTGGTTCGAAGCTTATGCAAGTGATGGTCGACTACTGTGATAACTGGTTAAACATCCGCCGTATTGAATTAGAAGTGTATGCCACTAATGACAATGGCTTGGGGCTCTATAAAAAGTTTGGTTTTGAACAAGAAGGTGTGATGCGTGATTACGCTTTCCGCGATGGCCAATATGTCGATGCGATTATGATGAGTAGGATTAATAAAAATCGAGGGTAATCAAACCCACTTGGGTGCCATGAGCTTCATTTTTCCCCAAATAAAAATGCCACGTGATGTACGTGGCATTACTCAATTAAAAATCATTTAATGATTATTTATCGCCTAATAGCACTGAATCCAATGCGATTTCAATCATTTCGTTGAACGTTGTTTGGCGCTCCGCTGAGGTTGTTTGCTCACCTGTTTTAATATGGTCAGAAACAGTACAAATGGTCAGCGCACGAGCACCGAACTCCGCAGCCACACCATAAATACCCGCAGCTTCCATCTCAACACCCAGAATGCCGTATTTTTCCATGACTTTGAACATGTCTGGATCAGGAGAATAGAACAGGTCAGCAGAGAATAAGTTACCGACACGAACATTAACATTTTTTGCCTTCGCAGCTTCTACCGCATTATGAACAAGTTCATAGTCAGCAATTGCCGCGAAATCGTGATCTTTAAAACGTTGACGGTTTACTTTCGAATCAGTACATGCCCCCATGCCGATCACAACATCGCGCAGTTTCACATCATCCATTACCGCACCGCATGAACCCACACGAATAATCACTTTTACACCAAAATCAGTGATCAACTCTTTTGCATAGATAGAGCAAGAAGGGATACCCATACCGTGACCCATCACGGAGATCTTACGACCTTTATAAGTACCAGTGAAACCTAGCATACCGCGAACATTATTCACCTGACGCACGTCTTCGAGGAAAGTTTCAGCGATATATTTTGCACGCAGCGGGTCACCTGGCATCAATACGACGTCAGCAAAATCACCCATTTCTGCATTAATATGAGGAGTTGCCATTATTATTATTCCTTATAAATCATTAAATTAAAGGGTTTAACATCATTACCTGATAATAGTAGCGACTGATAATACTCGCTGTCTACGGCAAATGACCCAATACTATCAACAATAAATAAGGCAGTTTCCTGCCTTATTTAGTTTTTATGTTAACCAATTACAGCATTGGCTTGCCGTATTCCATCGGTGATAGATCGAAATATTTAGCGACTGTCTGACCGATATCCGCGAATGTTTCGCGATGACCTAAAAAGCCTGGTTTGACTTTCGGACCATAAATCAGAACAGGAATGTGCTCACGGGTATGGTCAGTACCATGCCAAGTTGGGTCACAACCATGGTCTGCGGTTAAGATCAAAATATCATCTTCTTTGACCAGTTCCATCAGTTCCGGTAAACGGCGGTCAAAGAGTTCTAACGCTGCTGCATAGCCCGGTACGTCACGGCGGTGACCATAAGCGGAGTCGAAATCAACAAAGTTAGTAAATACAATAGTCTTATCACCAGCCAGTTTCATTTCTTTCACGGTTGCGTCGAACAGCGCATCAATCCCTGTTGCTTTGACTTTCTTAGTGATACCTACATGTGCGTAGATATCCGCAATTTTACCGATAGAAACCACTTCACCTTGTTTTTCTTCAACTAATTTTTGCAGCATCGTTGGTGATGGTGGCTCAACGGCTAAGTCATGACGGTTACCGGTACGCTCAAAGCTACCAGCTTTATCGCCAATAAATGGACGTGCGATAACACGACCAATGTTATAGCCGCCGTTTGTCAACTCTTCACGAGCGATTTCACATAGCTCATACAGTTTGTCTAAGCCATAAGTCTCTTCATGGCAGGCGATTTGGAATACGGAGTCAGCGGAGGTGTAGAAAATCGGTTTACCCGTTTTCATGTGTTCTTCACCCAGTTTATCCAAAATAACCGTACCTGAAGAGTGGCAGTTACCTAAGTAACCCGGCAAATTAGCACGTTTAACAATGATATCTAACAGCTCTTGTGGGAAGCTATTTTCTTCATCCGCGAAATACCCCCAATCAAAGAGCACAGGTACACCCGCAATTTCCCAGTGGCCTGATGGTGTATCTTTACCAGACGAGATTTCGCTCGCGTAAGCATAAGCACCGATAATTTCTGAATTGGGATCAAGGCCAGCAGGGAATTTACCGCAAGATGCTTCAGCCGCTTTACCTAAACCCAATTTGGTTAAGTTAGGTAAATGCAGTGGTCCTTGACGACCTTTGTCTGCATCACCACGTGCACAGGCCTCTGCAATATGACCTAATGTGTTTGAACCTTCATCATTAAATTTGTGCGCATCACCGGCTGCACCAATCCCAAAAGAATCCAACACCATAATAAATGTACGTTTCATAACTTCTCTCCTGCGTCATCTTTCCTAATTAGGAAGTGCCACTGATAAAACTGTTTGTCAATTATTCACTAATTTGGCGATAAACCATTGGCGTCGTTTCTGGTTTTTGATCACCAATAACCATGGCTGCACGCACCTCTTTTGCCGCTTCTTCCCACGATTTCTCGCTATTAGCATGAATAATTGCTAGTGGAGTTTGATTATCAACCGAAGTACCTAACGCGGCGATATCGCTCAAACCAACACTATAATCAATCGGATCCGTTGCCTTACGACGGCCACCACCTAATGTCACAACAGACATGCCGAGCGCACGTGTATCCATCGCGGTAATTATACCCGCTTTCTCTGCATACACCGCTTTGCTCAGTACAGCAGTAGGCAAATATTTGTTGTAGTTTTCAACAAAGTCACTTGGGCCTTTTTGAGCCGCAACCATACGACCAAAGACTTCCGCTGCCTTACCGTTATCTAAGACTGCTTGTAATTTTTGGCGAGCTTCTTCTCTATTTGCCGCCAATGAACCAGACACCAGCATTTCAACACACAGCGCCATCGTCACTTCATACAAACGAGGGTTACGGTATTCGCCCGTTAAGAACTGAACGGCTTCGCGTACTTCAACCGCATTACCGGCACTAGAAGCGAGTACTTCATTCATGTCGGTTAACAGTGCGGTTGTTTTACACCCCGCACCATTAGCGACTTTAACAATGGACTCGGCCAGTTGCTCTGATTTTTCGTAGGTTGGCATAAATGCACCTGAACCCACCTTAACATCCATGACTAGTGCATCAAGGCCCTCTGCCAATTTTTTACCTAAAATAGAGGCGGTAATCAGTGGAATAGAGTCAACCGTTGCAGTGATATCACGTGTTGCGTAAAAGCGTTTATCCGCAGGTGCGAGTGAACTCGTCTGCCCAATAATTGCAACACCAACGTCACGAATAATGTCACGAAAACGCTCATCATTAGGGAAAATATCGAAATTAGGGATCGCTTCAAGCTTATCCAGTGTGCCACCGGTATGGCCTAAACCACGCCCCGAAATCATCGGAACATAGCCGCCACATGCCGCTACCATTGGACCTAACATCAATGAGGTGACATCACCAACGCCACCCGTAGAGTGTTTATCGACGAGTGGGCCATTTAAGTTTAATGATTTCCAATTTAAAACAGTGCCTGAATCACGCATTGCTAACGTCAGGGCAACACGCTCAGCCATGGTCATATCATTAAAATAGATGGTCATTGCCAAAGCGGCTATTTGACCTTCAGAAACTGAATTATCGCGTACACCATTAATGAAGAAACGAATTTCTTCTTCGCTCAGTGGTTTACCATCACGTTTTTTACGGATAATTTCTTGTGCCAGAAACACGGTATGCTCCTTAATTCAAACAGAATCTAGGTAATCGCTTAAGCGCGGTCTAATTAATAACTACTGCTTGATTTTTTAGTTTCAAAACCAAGCGTATTCAGCAAATTAGCTAACAGGCTTGATGCACCAAAACGGAAATGGCGAGCATCAACCCAATCTTTACCTAAAATTCTATCTGCTAATGCTAAGTATTGAGCAGCTTCTTCAGCGGTACGCACACCACCAGCCGGTTTAAAACCCACTGTTTTTGCTACGCCCATATCATGGATCACTTGCATCATGATCTCAGCACTTTCAAGGGTGGCGTTAACAGGTACTTTACCTGTTGATGTTTTAATGAAATCTGCTCCTGCTTTAATTGAAATTTCAGAAGCCTTACGGATCAGAGCCGGATCTTTTAGCTCACCCGTTTCAATAATGACTTTCAAAAGTACATTTGCAGCAGCGCAAGCCTCTTTACAGGCTTTCACTAAATCAAAACCAATTTTTTCGTTCCCAGCCATTAATGCACGATACGGGAAAACCACGTCAACCTCATCTGCACCATAAGCGATTGCCGCACGCGTTTCAGCCAGTGCAATATCAATATCGTCATTACCGTGAGGGAAGTTAGTCACTGTTGCAATACGCACTTCTGGCGTACCTTGCTCACGTAGTGCTTTACGGGCAACAGGGATGAAACGAGGGTAGATACAGATGGCAGCCGTTTGCCCTGCAGGACTTTTCGCTTGATGACACAGTGCAATCACTTTCTCATCAGTATCGTCATCATTCAGGGTGGTTAAATCCATTAGATTTAGTGCGCGTTGCGCAGCTACAGTTAAATCAGTCATAAAAACTCTCCAACTTTGTGAATTCTGTCAGAACAACACGTTCTTTGTTGGCGAGCGGGCTTGGTTCCTTAAAGATGCTACTCGAAAACCCGAATGTAGCAGCTGAATTCCTTCTCACCGCACAATGCCCTAGAGTGTATGCACTCTGAGAACTAGCAGCCCATAGCAGCTAATTTATACCTATTTGACCATGGAACTCGGCTATTTTATGTGCCACAAATCACATTAATTGCCTGAAAGTTACATTGTTAAATACATATTTGTGAACAATGTCTCAATTATACGCTAATTAGTCTCAATTTTATTCTCTCAAATGGCTTTTTATGACTTTTTTTGTCACTTCACGCCATAAATACACTTGATTAAGCGTAGTTCAAAAATAGAAGGATGAAATAAAAAGTAAGAAAGAATATAGCTGAAAATAATGAAATAATAATGAAAGAGAAAGGGCATTTGCCCTTTCTCAAAGATTTGAGGTTATATAATTGCGAGTGTTAGGAAGAAACCAGCAATTGTTGCACTCATTAAGTTAGAGAGTGTACCCGCGAGAACCGCTTTCATACCTAAGCGTGCCACATCACCACGACGGTTTGGCGCCATGCCCCCAAGCCCCCCAAGTAAGATAGCCACAGAAGATAGGTTAGCGAACCCACACAGTGCAAATGAAATAATGGCTTTAGTGTGATCAGACAGAACTTGCTTACCGGCTGCAAGTACATCCGCATCGGCTTTCATGTATTCACCAAAGTTCATAAAGGCCACGAATTCGTTGACAACAATTTTCTGTCCAATAAATGAACCTGCAATTGTTGCTTCACTCCATGACACACCGATCAAATAAGCAATCGGAGCAAACAACCAACCTAGAATTAATTCAAGAGACAGTTCAGGGTAATCGAACCAGCCACCAATACCACCTAAGATACCGTTAATTAGGGCGATTAAAGCGATAAATGCCAGTAACATCGCACCTACGTTCAAGGCCAATTGCATACCGGAAGCAGCACCTGAAGCGGCTGCATCGATAATATTTGCAGGGCGCTCATCTTCAGCAATCAGCTCTGTCGCATTGACATTATCATACGCTTTTTCCGTTTCTGGCACTAAGAGTTTAGCAAACAGTAATCCACCTGGCGCCGCCATGAATGATGCTGCAATCAAGTATTCCATTGGAACACCCATTTGAGCATAGCCTGCCAGTACAGACCCAGCAACAGAGGCCAAACCACCACACATTACCGCGAATAACTCAGAGTTGGTCATGGTAGAGATATAAGGACGTACAACTAATGGTGCTTCCGTTTGCCCAACAAAGATATTCGCTGTTGCAGATAGAGACTCCGTCCTTGATGTGCCAAGTACTTTTTGCAGGCCACCACCAAGAATCTTGATAACCAGCTGCATAATGCCAAGGTAGTAAAGAACGGCAATTAAAGAAGAGAAGAAGACAATAATTGGCAGTACACGTAGTGCGAAAATAAACCCGCCGCCGCCGAATAGTTCAAACATTTTGTCAGAAACAAGGCCGCCAAAAATAAAGTTCATCCCATCTTGGCCATAACTGATGACTTTAGAAACGCCATCAGACATCCCTTGTAATACGCTACGACCTGCTGGTACATAAAGCACGAATGCACCGATAACGATTTGGATAAGGAAAGCCCCGCCAACGGTACGGAGTTTAATCGCTCGACGATTGCTGGAAAATAGTACGGCAATACCAATCAGTACTGCCATCCCAACCAGACTCATAATGAGTTGCATGGAAGTATCCCTGTTCACTTAATGCTAGATTGATGTAGAAAGAGAACCCATAAGTTCCCTTGACTCTTTGTGCGATGATTATACCTAGTCCCTTCCAAGAACCCGCAACCTACGTCACAAATACGCAGTGTAAAAAGTAACAAAAATTCAGTTCTTGTGACCAAAATCACATTTAATTATCAGTTTAGTCTGGAAAGCATCGTAGAACACAAAAAATAGGTGAAAAATCGAACGAGATATGCCGATGGAGGAATATAAACCAACTGTTCACTTAAGTGAATTTTGATGGCCTTTATTTGAGCAGATTAAATAATGATAGGCTATTTATGTAAAGTTGCTGCGCAATTTCATCTGGACTTTCGTGGCGTAGTTCACATAACGACTGAAAAATCCATTGAATGCGCTCAGGGCGATTGGGTTCGCCTTGAAAACCAGAGACAGGCATATCTGGTGCATCCGTTTCAAACACCAGTGAAGTAAGAGGTAACTGAGCTATCGCTTGGCGAGTTTTATTAGCTCGTTCGTAGGTGATGGTGCCCCCTACTCCAATCGAATAACCCAATTTAATAAAGGCTTGAGCCTGAGATAAGCTCCCCGCAAACCCGTGAATAACCCCACATGCAGGAACAGGATAACGGCGCAATATTGCCGCTAATTGGTCATGGCTTTTTCGCGAATGTAAAATAACAGGTCGATCATATTGCTTCGCCAATTTTAGCTGTGCAATCAAGACACGTTGTTGTAAATCAAACAAGGGCTCTTGCATATAGAGATCAAGACCGATTTCCCCTACTGCAACACATTTTGGGCTATGTTGATGGAGATATTCAGCCAATGTTTCCAAGTGGTGTTCTTGAAAAACATTTAAATACAAAGGGTGCAAGCCGATAGCGGCATGCAGTTGTTGATGATCATGTGCTAACCCCCAAACACGCTCAAAATTATCGGCACTGACAGCAGGAATAATAATATCAGTGACCCCTGCCGCTTGAGCAGCCTCTAGGCTTTTATTGATATCACCAATAAAAGGTGGGAAATCAAAATGGCAATGTGTATCAATAAATCGGTTAGTCATTTTTCTCGTTGATCTGTTGCGCCGGCTCCTCATTGGCTGCCACAATTGCGCCCGTCATAATGGCTTGTGCTGTATCGGTCGCTTTTTTCGCTTTACGTTGAGCGACTAATTCACCATCATTCTGCGCATCAGATATCGCCTCTTCATAATCTTGGAGGATCTGCATCTCTTCATGGGCTGCACTTTCAAAACTAAAGCGATTGACGGCATCATTATTCATTGTAAAGCAGTGACCCAATGCGGCAATAAAATAGCGCCCACAACGACGACCGACATGATAATCCTGATTAAGTGCTGATAAGCGGCTTCCTAATGCACTACTTTTTAACGGTGTCGGTGGATAAATTTCAAAAATCTGTAAATCACCCGGTGGATTTTCAATAAACTCTTGAGTACGACGATAACTTTTCAGATGAACTTTTAGCATGGTTGCCATTCGTTGTAGACCATACTTTTCACCTTCTAGCCAGCGAGTCATTCTCTTGACCCATTCAGGGGTAAAGTACATTTGTGAAGGCACCGTACGGATGACGACAATCGTGTCAGCGCCCTGACGATATGCCTCTTCAACTGGTATCGCCGCACTGATCCCACCATCGTGATACAAAGTCCCTTCAAACTCAACCCCCATGCGGTAAAAACCGGGGATCGCACTGGATGCCCGAATGATATCGAGCCATGTATCCGCATTAGGCTTTAAAAATTCGGCTTCAAAATCATCGCTACGGCTTGCCCCCATATAAAACTCACGCCCCGCCTCCATTAACTCAATGCCAGAGGAGATATGCAGAGGAAACTCTTTCGAGGTGCTTTCCACTAACCAATCTAAATCGATTAAATGCCCCCCTCGAATAAAACGCAGTGGGTTGAAAAAGAGTGGGCTTGTCGTATAACGCGTGATCACTCGCCTAGCATAGCCATATTGACCACAGATATAAGCAGAGAGATTTTGTGCTCCCGCCGATGTGCCAATCATGATATCAAAGGGGTTAAAGCCTGTTTTTAAAAACTCATCCAAAACACCGGCCGTAAAAATACCGCGTTGCCCTCCACCTTCACAGATAAGCGCTGTTTTTCCTTTATTTAGCTCATCATAAAAAGCCAAAGGCTCAATACTGCCAAGTGTTACTGATACATGTTTTCCCATCTTCGTCCCCTGACAACCTTCTACACATAGCGATAGGATGCCTATGTATAAACACAGCCCCATAAAGTAAATTGTCACGAATCAACAATGTAAAAACTGAACCTCTCAGTGAGGTTCAGTTTTTAACTTTGAGCAAATTATTTTAGTCGCTCAACTCACCCAATATGTGCTGACTTGAGCTATTGTGCTGGCCGTTATCGATTAATTCGCCACAACTAAACCATTTTGTACTGATTTTACACCTTCAACCATCGAGACAACCTGAACAATTTTATCGACTTGGTTATTCGATTTCACAAACCCAGAGAGGTAAACAACGCCGTTGACTGTCTTCACCGAAATCGAATTACTGTCGATACCACTGGTTGTTAGCAGCTTACTTTTGACCTTAGCAGTGATGGAGGAATCATCCATATAGTTATCGACACTTTTCGCGCCACTGGATATCGCTTCGCTGGTATCTTTCCCTGCAATATCTGCTGTTTTAACTGCGCTATCCCAAGTTTCAGCAGCTTGCTCTTTCAATGGGGAGTTTGCCGATGAGCTACACGCAAATAAGGTCCCACTTAACCCAATAACAATTAAAGAACGTAAAAGTGCTGAATGTTTCATCGGTACCTTCCTTATCAACTACTGTTTTAAGTATTGAAATACCCACTGTATCGCCATAATCGACGTCATACGCCATATGCCTAAGCGCTGTCGCTATTTCAATTGATAACTATAGACTATGGGAAAAGCCCCTTGAAATAAAGTATTCAAACGCAAAAGACAGAGTAATCTGCAATATTTAGATAAAAAAACAGGAGAGTATTCGAAAATGGATGGTTAATTTGGGAAAACCCACTACAAAAAAGGCCTTTCTGTAGTGGGCTTAGCCTGAAAATAAAATTAGTGTTCGCGGGTTTTACGGAATTTGACTTCCGGATAACGCTCACTGGTCAAGTTTAGGTTAACCATGGTTGGAGCGATATAAGAAAGATTATCGCCGCCATCAAGTGCTAGGTTCTGCTCGTTCTTACGCTTAAATTCTTCGAATTTCTTCGCGTCATCACACTCAACCCAACGTGCCGTTGATACGTTAACCGCTTCATAAATGGCTTCAACGTTATATTCACTCTTCAAACGAGATACAACGACATCAAACTGCAACACCCCCACAGCACCAACAATCAAATCATTATTGGTCAGTGGACGGAAAACCTGTACAGCCCCTTCTTCTGACAACTGAACCAACCCTTTAAGCAATTGTTTTTGCTTTAATGGGTCGCGCAAACGAATACGACGGAACAGCTCAGGTGCAAAGTTAGGGATCCCCGTAAATTTCAGATCTTCCCCTTGTGTGAAGGTATCACCAATTTGGATCGTACCGTGGTTATGTAAACCAATAATGTCACCCGCATACGCATTTTCGACATGAGAGCGATCACCTGCCATAAAGGTCAGCGCATCAGAGATGACGACATCTTTTTTCGTACGCACCTGACGCAGCTTCATACCTTTTTCATAAGTTCCTGAAACAATACGCATGAAAGCAACACGGTCACGGTGTTTTGGATCCATATTCGCCTGAATTTTGAAGACGAAACCGGTAAATTTCTCTTCTGTAGCTTCAACTTCACGCACATCAGTTTGACGTGGCTGAGGCGATGGCGCCCACTGGACTAAACCATCTAACATATGATCCACACCAAAGTTACCAAGTGCAGTACCAAAGAAAACCGGAGTCAATTCGCCTTCAAGGAAAGCATCATGATCGAACTCATGAGAGGCCCCTTTTACCAACTCCAACTCATCACGTAGCTGAGCCGCTAATTCGTCACCGACTTCTTTATCTAAATCAGGGTTATCTAACCCTTTAATAATACGGACTTCTTGGATTGTATGACCTTGGCCTGTTTGATAAAGGATCGTTTCATCACGTAATAAGTGATAAACCCCTTTGAACAACTTACCGCAACCAATGGGCCACGTAATTGGGCAACATGCGATATTCAGCTCATTTTCAACTTCGTCCATTAACTCCATTGGGTCACGAATATCACGGTCAAGTTTATTCATAAAAGTCAAAATCGGCGTATCACGCAAGCGAGTGACTTCCATCAATTTGCGAGTTCTATCCTCAACCCCTTTACCGGAGTCGATGACCATCAAGCAGCAGTCAACCGCCGTTAAAGTACGATAAGTATCTTCAGAGAAGTCTTCGTGCCCCGGGGTATCCAACAAATTAACTAAACAATCATGATAAGGGAATTGCATCACCGATGTGGTAATTGAGATACCACGTTGCTTTTCCATCTCCATCCAGTCTGATTTTGCGTGTTGATTTGAACCGCGGCCTTTTACCGTTCCCGCACGCTGAATCGCTTGCCCAAATAGCAATACTTTTTCAGTAATGGTGGTTTTACCTGCGTCAGGGTGAGAGATGATCGCAAACGTCCTGCGCGCGTTGACTTCATGTAGAAAATTCTGATCTGCCATTTAACCGTTCTTTTTTGTTTGAATACAGATTTGTACATGCATTAGGAGAGGCAATAGGTGGCTCTTAGCTCAGCAAATCCGTCTTGTTAATCGAAATTGGCGGCTATTTTCTCAGATCTTAGGGTCATAAACAATCAAAGGTCACTTAATTGATAGCGATTGTTACCGAGAAAGAGACTCTTTTGTTACTGCCATTAAACTAATTAAAACAGAACGGACGACACGCCAAAGCCATCAAGGAGCCTCAGTAGGCTCCCCAAAAAGAGTGACTATTTGGCTAAAATCAGATCAGCAATGGCTTGCCCAAGTTGCTGTGTACTTGCATTTCCGCCCATATCGCGAGTCAAGTGATGGCGCTCTTTGATCACCGTTTCAACCGCATCCATAATGGTATCATGCATTGCTGGGCAGCCGAGATGCTGCATCATCATTGCGGCCGCCCAAATAGTGCCGATTGGGTTAGCAATATTTTGCCCCGCAATATCAGGCGCTGAACCATGTACTGGCTCAAACATAGATGGGAACTGTTTTTCAGGATTAATATTCGCAGAAGGTGCAATGGCAATGGTTCCGGTACAGGCAGGGCCTAAATCCGACAAAATATCACCAAACAAATTGGAGCCTACAATCACATCATAAAATTCAGGCATTCTGACCAAGTTAGCGGCGAAAATATCAATATGGAATTGATCCACTTTCACATCAGGGTAGTGTTTTGCCATTGCCGCAAAACGGCTATCCCAATAAGGCATTGAGTGAAAAAGGCCATTTGATTTCGTTGCCGAACTTAAATGTTTTTTCTCCCGTGATTGTGCCAATTCGAACGCATATTTTAATATTCGATCCGTACCTTTACGGGTAAAAATACTTTGCTGAGACACCACTTCATCTTCAGTACCTTCATACTGAATGCCGCCAATAGCCGAATACTCCCCTTCTACGTTTTCACGTACCACATAGAAATCAATATCACCGGGTTTTTTATCGGCTAAAGGGGATTTGATCCCTTCAAATAGGCGTACCGGACGCAAATTAACATATTGGTTGAAAGCACGGCGGATGGGTAACAACAGCCCCCAAAGTGAAATATGGTCAGGCACACCAGGGAACCCGACTGCGCCAAGGAAAATAGCATCAAATTTTTTTAACTGTTCTAAACCATCTTCAGGCATCATTCGCCCTGTACGATGGTAAGTTTCACAGGACCAATCAAAATGGGTAAAGTTAAGCTTTACCTGATGTTGACTTGCTGCGGCCTCTAAGACTTTTAATCCCTCAGGTATAACTTCTGTTCCTATACCATCACCTGGAATGACTGCGATATTAAATTGTGACATGTCACGGCACTCCCACAACAATAAATTTTATGAGTAAGTAAGATCTCCAGTTTATGGGTTGCTGTGATAAAGTATAGCGTCGAAGTGTAATCTTTGGGTTTACAAACTATGAACAAGCTACCCGCATTGGAAGACATTAGAGTATTTGTCACTGTTGCTCGCTTAATGAGTTTTTCACGAGCCGCGGAGCAACTGCTTGTTTCACCCGCCTATGTCTCCAAACGCATAAAATTACTTGAAGAAAATCTCGGACAGACGCTATTTCTGCGAGCATCCCGCTCAATTAATTTAACTCATGAAGGACGCATTGTTCTGAGCAGTGGTGAGCGGCTATTACACGAACTCGACAATATGCACAATGCGTTAAACGCCTGTCGAGAGGAGATCCGTGGTGAGTTAAGGGTCAGTTGCAGCACAGGCTTTGGTAGCGCCTATCTCAACCCCTTTATCCTAGCATTACGTGCTAACTATCCACTCTTAGGGATCGACCTTACTTTAACCGATCGTTCCATTGATATTATCAGCGAAAACATTGATCTCGATATTTATATTGGTGGCACAATCCCCGATCATTACATTGCGAAGCAAATCGCCAAAAATAAACGCATTCTCTGCGCTTCCCCTGCTTATTTAGAGCAGCATGGCAGCCCTAATCATCCTCAAGAGCTAGAAAAACAACATTTTTGCATTACGATTAAAGAGCGCAACCAAGCACCTGCACAATGGAAACTACAACATCAAACAGAAAGTATGACGGTGGCACCAAATAGTAAGCTCATGGTGAACAATGGTGATGTCGCTAAACAGTGGTGTATCGGCGGTGAAGGTATTTTGTTGCGTTCATTATGGAGTGTACTACCGGAGTTAGAGAGCGGGAAATTAATTCGCGTACTTCCACAATGGAGCCAACCTGCTGATGTGTATGCCGTTTATTCACGCACCGCCCGCAATAATGCAAACTTGCGCGTTTTTATTGAAAATTTAACAGAATACTTATCAAAACATTTACCGCATCAATTTCAGGATGAATAAACAAAAGGTGGACATGAGCCGATGAAAGACACGCAAACATTTGGACAACGTTTGCTGGCCTTATTGAAACAACAAAAAATGAGCCAGTTAAAAGCCGCTGAAGCACTTGGTGTTTCTCGGACTGCCGTCAACAAGTGGACAAAAGGCGGTATGATTGATGAAAACAACCTTGAGAAATTAGCACAATTACTGAATGTTGATAAAATATGGCTCAAATATGGTGAATACACCAATCACGCCTCTACCGCTTCACACCCAGCCATTGTTCGTAATATCAATGAAGTGCATCTTCAAGAGTCCACTGAGATCGTTACTTGGGAATGGGATTTACTCACGGGCGAACTGAACTATTCGGATAATGTTGAAGATGTTTACGGCATCAAAATCACCACTAATGATGATTTTTGGGCTTTAATGAACCAAGAATCGAAAGATAAATTAGTGAATGGTTACTCAAAGATCATTCGTGAAGGTGGCGCCCATGAAATGGATTTTAAAATTGCGTGGGATGATGGCTACCGATGGATCACCTCACGAGCAACCGGTGTTAAAGGCCCAAATGGTAAAGTGACTAAATTGGTGGGGATCAGCCTAGATAACACCGAACGTAAAAATACAGAACTACGGCTACGTAAAATTAAGTGCTACTTTGATGTCTTACTCGCTCACTTTAACCATTTAGTTGTGTTTACCGATAAAGCGGGGGAAATACTTGCCAGTAATCTCGAAAGCCAAACTGCGGATATCGATTATTTGGAATTACAGCGCTTACTCTATCAACTCGCTATCAATCATAAGCCGTGGTTAGAAGGGGTGTATAGTAAAGGTCACGGCCACATTCACTTCCAAGACCGTGAAATTAGTGCCTCTTATCATCTCAATGATGAGCAGCAGCCATTCCTCATGTTTCAGCTTAAATAACACAAAAGCCCCATTATCGGGGCTATCATACATTACAAATCTAACACTAACCGTTTAGTCTTAGCACGCGAAACACACAACATCATGGTCTTCTGCTCCGCACGCTCATCATCATCAAGGTAGTGATCGCGATGATCTGCCTCGCCTTCTAAAATTGCCGTTTCACAAGTGCCACACACGCCATTGCGGCACAAACATTCAACCTGAATACGTTTATCTGCTTCGATCGCCTGCAAAATGGAGACATCTTCGCTGATATTTAAGCTAAACCCTGAACGTTGGAAATAAACCTCAAAAGCCTCGCCTTCATTTGCTACTTCACCAAAGTTTTCAAAATGAACTTGAGATTCACCTAAATGTGCATTGCCATGTTCGATAACCGCATTAATTAATGATTCAGGGCCACACACATAAACATGGCTATTTTTGGGTTGCGCTTTAACCAACTGCTCGACAGATAGGCGCTGCGCTTTCGCATTATCATAAAGATATAATCGTTCCCCCAATCGCTCTTGAAGCTGTTCAACAAAAGCAGCCGTATTTTGATCGCGAAAACAGTAATGAAGCTCGAATTCCATACCCGTTTGCTCTAATTCATAAAGGTATGAGAGGAACGGGGTAATACCAATCCCTCCCGCAATCAAAATATGCTTACAAGAACTGTCATGTTTCAATGAAAAATAGTTTTGAGCAGGCGATAAATAAACTAAATCCCCTTCCGCTAACTGTTCATGCATATAAGCAGAGCCGCCTTTCGAGTTCTCATCGCGTAGCACAGAAATACGGTAACAATGGCAATCTTTAGGATCGCTAATTAACGAATAAGCCCGCTGTAATCCCAGCTCTTCGTTCATATGTACCGTAATATGGCTCCCCGCACTAAACGGTTCAAGCAAGGTCTCTTTTGCAACGAACTCGAACATTTTAATGGTTGGGCTAAGTTGCTCTATGCGGCTAACATTTACGGCTATTTTTTGTTGGCTCATCACAATTCCCTCTTTTACTGATTACTGGCTAAGCGATGTCAATACACAGATATTTCACGGTCAGGTAGTCCTCTATGCCATATCGGGAACCTTCTTTGCCTAGGCCCGATTGCTTAACACCACCAAATGGAGCAACTTCATTGGAGATCAGGCCTGTATTAATCCCAACCATGCCGCTTTGCAGTTTCTCTGCCACGCGATAAACACGACCAATATCTTTTGAAAAGAAATAGGCGGCTAAACCATAAATCGTATTATTCGCTCGCTTAATAACCTCATCTTCATCACGAAAACGAATAAGTACCGCAATAGGGCCAAAAATCTCTTCGTGTACGATATCCATTGAATCATCCACATCCACTAACACTTTTGGATTGATAAAATTACCTTGCTCAGTGATTTCACTCCCCAACGTTAGCTGCTTGGCACCTTTAGCAAGTGCATCTTTAACTAATAGATTCATATTATCGATGGCTCGAGATGTAATCATAGGCCCAATATCAGTACCCTCATCCAACCCATTTCCAACACGTAACTGGCTTACTTTCGCAGTGAATTTCTCGATAAATGGCGCATAGATGGACTCATGAATATAAAAACGATTCACACAAACACAGGTTTGCCCACCATTACGAAATTTTGCCTGTATTGCGCTGTTTACCGCTTTATCAATATCCGCATCATCAAACACAATAAAAGGGGCATTTCCCCCAAGCTCTAAAGCGCTTTTTTTGATCGTTGAGGCACACTGCTCATACAGTTGACGTCCAACTTGCGTAGAGCCAGTAAAAGAAAATTTACTGATCAATTCATGGCGTGTGAGTAATTCCCCTAAAACACGAGATTCCCCTGTCACAATGTTCAGCACCCCAGCAGGCACGCCAGCTTGTTGCGCCAACTCAGCAAGTGCGAGAGCCGTAAACGGTGTTTCACTGGCGGGTTTGATGATCATGCTACAGCCCGCTGCTAATGCGGGAGCGGCTTTGCGCGTGATCATTGCGGCGGGGAAGTTCCATGGCGTAATGGCACTACACACACCAATCGGTTGCTTGATGGTTAAAAGACGGTTGCTAGCTACGGTTTGCGGGATCGTCTCACCATAAACTCGCTTGCCTTCCTCTGCAAACCATTCGATAAACGAGGCGGCATAACGAATTTCCCCTTTAGCCTCATTCAACGGTTTGCCCTGCTCTAATGTCATCAGCAAACCTAAGTCATCCATATTGGCTTCAATCAATGTAAACCAGCGATGTAAAATCGTAGCACGTTGTTTTGCCGTGAACTGACGCCAAGCCTCCATCGCATGATGTGCCTTCACAATCGCATCATTCACCTGCTCTGGTGAAAGGCTGGGTACAGTACCCAGCACCGATTGATCCACAGGGTTCAATACTGAAATAGTCTTCGAACTATCCACCCATTGACCATTGATATAGCAAGACTGGCGGAATAGCGCTGGGTTATTTAACCTATTCATGTGCTATTTCTCCCGTCACTCAGTGTGTGCCGTTGCAATCAGCTTATGGAAGTGTGCGACGCCATGCTCACTGATCCCACTACGTTGCCTATCAGCCATGATCCGCCCTTGCCCTCGATAGCCACGGGAACGTAACCCTTTTTGAACACTCTCAACGAGGCGCAGATCTTCTGGGCGAAATACCGTCCGATACCACTCCACTAAATTCTTTTGGTACTCCGTCAATTCTTCGTTTAAGAAATAGATATCGTAATGCTGCAACGTTTCTCCCGCACTAACCGGAAACTCATAAATGACGGTCATAAAATCACCACCTGGCGGCATATTAAACATGGTGCTAGGCCAAATCCAAAAGCCGAAGAAACGTGGATTGACTACTGATTCATCAAATTGATATGACGACTCTGAAGGTTTGGCTTGACCAATCTGTACCGTCCAGTTTTCATTCAACTGGTGCTCATACACATTGACATCGACCGAGCTAGCAAAACTGACATGGTTTGTTGGACAGTGATAACATTCGATATAGTTATCAACAATCGTCTTCCAGTTAGCTGGCGTATGGCTGACAAAGCGTGCCGCTAATTTCAGATCACGGATCACTGAGCAAGCTTCTTCCATTTTTGCCGCTAATCCAGGCAGTTGCTCCTCGATAGGTTGAGGCTCCCCTTCTGTCAAATTAATATAAATAAACCCTGCGTGCTCAATCACATGAAAACTGCTCAATGACATGGCATCGGCTTCAAAGTTATTCACGTTTTCGCAGTTTGTCGCATGTGCCAATTGACCATCCAATTTGAATGCCCAAGCATGATAAGGGCAAGTGATGACATTTTTCATTTTACCGCTTTCACCACTGATCAACTGATGGCCTCGATGCGGGCAGACATTATAAAAGCCCCGCAAAACATCATCTCGCCCCCTAACGATAACAAGGCTTTCGCCAATCAACTGGCGAGTGATATAGGCATTTTTCTCTTTCACCTCACTACTGTGAGCAACACAAACCCAAGAGTTAGCAAAGATATTTTCTTTTTCGAACTCAAATACGTCATCTGACGTGTAATAGCGTGCAGGAATGGTCCACGCATTATCAATATCAAGGTGATCATTAATCGAAATGACTTTTTTTGCATTGCTCATCATTATTGCCTCACTTATGTAAACTTATAGTTAACATGTTTTTTGGGAATGTTAATCTAGATCTCAATAATGATCAAACGAAATATTAAACATTATTATAACAATAATAATTTACCTATTTAAAACATATAGATAATGACATATCGTGAAATACATTTGTTAATTACAGGTTAATTAATTGTTGACCACGCAATATTTTCATGGATATTCTCTGTAAACCAAAAGTAGCATTCCCTGCAAACCAACTCTCATTAAAAGACATAAAAATAAGTGAGCAACTGGAGAAGAGGTATGATGAATAATAAGAAATCTGTATTTTACGTATCACTCGCCTTTAGTCTGGTATTAATCAGCTTAGGCGCCTTTATACCTGACAAACTCGAAGCATTTTCAAATTACTCTCTGGGTTTTATCTATAACAATTTAGGTTGGTTTATACTCGGAGCCGTTTTTATCTTTTTTAGTTTTTGTATGTATCTCGGTTTTTCAAAGTTTGGTCATATTCGGCTTGGAGAGGACAGTGATCGCCCCGAATATCGTACCGCAACATGGGTTGGAATGTTATTTAGTGCATCGATTGGGATTAGCCTCGTGTTTTGGGGAGTTGCCGAGCCTGTTTCTTACTATATCAGCCCTCCAGTTGGTACAGGCTATACCGAACAAGCAGCAAAAACCGCCATGCAATATGTCTATTTACATTGGGGGGTCTCAGCTTGGGCCTGCTATGCCTTAGTCGGTGTATCATTAGCCTTTTTCCAATTTAGAAAGAAATTACCTTCATCGCTGAGCTCTGTGTTTTACCCACTGATCGGTGAACGTATCAAAGGCTCGATAGGGAAATGGGTCGATGTATTAGTGGTATTGTCGATCGTTATTGGTATTGCGACCTCGCTAGGCTTTGGCACACTGCAAGTTAACAGTGGCATGAATTACTTATGGGGGATCCCTGTAAGTATCTGGATCCAAATTGCGATTATTGCAGTGGTCACCATCATTTATATCATGTCGACCATCTCTGGTTTACAAGGTGCGATTAAGCATTTATCTAACTTAAATATGCTATTAGCATTCGCCTTGATGGGTTTTATTCTCTTTGCTGGCCCGACACAAACGATCCTTAAAGTTCTTTTTCAAGGTATTGGTGACTATGTACAAAACTTTGTCAGTATGTCATTCCGTACTGAACCCTATAATGATGGTGCTTGGATTGCGAACTGGACTCTCTTTTACTTCGGCTGGTGGATTGCATGGGCGCCTTTAGTAGGGAGTTTCGTGGCGCGTATTTCCAAAGGGCGTACCATTAAAGAGTTTATGATTGGCGCTGTCTTTATTCCTGTGTTCGGCTCATTCGCTTGGTTTGCCGTGATGGGAGGCTCAGCCATCCATCTTATCCAAAACATGGGACAAAAAGCACTTGCAGAAGCGGTGAAATCAGATGTGACTTCTGCTTTCTTTAAATTCTTAGACTATTTCCCTGCAAGCACCTTCTTATGCGTATTGGCTATGGTTTTAGTGATGGTTTTCTTTATTACTTCAGCAAACTCAGCCGTATTCGTATTGGGAATGGTCAGTGAAAATGGTAACCCAAATCCAACCCATACGACGAAGACCATTTGGGGAGTGGTTATCGCGGCTATTGCTATCGTATTGATCATCACAGGTGGATTATCCGGTTTACAATCTGCTTTAGTTGCCACTGCTATCCCGCTTTCCATATTAATGCTATTGATGTGTTATTCGACATACAAAGGCCTTAATGAAGAGGTCCGCACAGAAAAAGCAGAAAAGAAGTACCGCAAAAAAAGCCAAGTTGTGATCAATCCCCCTATTCTACCTGCATCTGAAAAGCTATCTAAATAACCCTCTAAAAGCCTATTAGAATAAAACCACAGTTTGGATACTGTGGTTTTTCATGCCGTCAAATAAAAAGCATCCGATTATAAGATCAAACACTAATAGATTAAGAAATCGAAAAAAAATAATATTTTTTTATTATTCCTTAATTAATGAATTAGTTTTTATTCATTAAAAATCGTTATCTAACAAATTGAATTATAGGAATAATAAAATTATGCCAGACAATAAAACCATTAATCACATTTTCCTCAGCAGTGAGATCGCCACGCTTTTACAGGAAAAGTCCTATCAATTCGCTTTAAATGGTGGGCCTCAAATATCAGGAAGTCAAAAATTAGCAGAGCAGGTTGCAACTCAGTTATACAACTTATTCAATGATGAAGATAAGAAACTACTGGATGACTATAGGAATGAAAAAATTCCTTATTTAGTTTTTGAAGGGTTTGTGGATACGGACGTTAATGGTGAACCGATTAACCTTCCGAATAAAAGCGCCTTACCGACCCTCCAAGAATTAGAAAGTGATATCGAAATTTTAAAATTGGCCTCACAAGAGCAAATTATTTTAGCATTATTAAATGAAACCACATTTGCTTATGATACTGAAAACCTAGGAAATATTATTAGAATTGTAGCTAACTTTAATGGCGGTGGTGCTGAAAAACGCCAAAATGAAGCCCCTGATGCCAGTTCCCATTCGGGCAAAGCGGTCGTACCACACACTGAAGACCCTTATTACTCCGCAATTAACATTATCGATGGGCACTCCCCTTCACCGTCATCGCTGATACTCACTGCAAGGTGGAACCCTTTATCAGAAACAACAAAAGTAGCCCCCATTAAGCGCATCATTGACCAATTATCACCTGAAGAAATCGTTGCTTTAACCACAGCCAGCTTTGATTTCCGTAAAGCGAAAACAGCCAGTGAAGGAAAAAGTATCGGTGGAAAATGTATTTCTATCCTTGAACTTGATAAGCATGGAAAATTGAATATGAATTATAATTCAGAGCGTTTTTCACTCAATCCCGCGGCTTCAGAATTCGTCCAAAAAACGTATAATAAATTTAATTCTATTGCCGAAAATATGGAATTTGATGCCGTCGATTTGCAGCCATATAGGATGATAGTGATTAATAATAAATTAAGCTTACATAGTCGGGATATTGTAAAAGATAACCGTCGCACACTGGTTCGGCTTTTTGGTTACCGAAAAGATGCTGAATATAATATGGTTAGCCAAGACCCACTCATTGTAAAAGGCTAATATGGCTTAAGTATTCGTATTAAATAATCGGCAGGCAAATTTACCACGACCCATATTCGGCCGTGGTTTAATAATCACATTATGCGTCATTAAACAGGGTTAATGCCAAAATAAGCGCATCTTCTCGCCCCTGCTTTGCAGGGTAATAATCTTTACGTACCGTCACTTGATGAAACCCTAATTTATCATACAGGTGCAGCGCCGGTGCATTCGATTCACGAACTTCAAGCCATAATGTCAAAATCCCTTTATCAACCAGATCCTTAATCAGTTGCTCCATTAACATACGCCCATACCCTTTTCCTTGATAATCGGGGTGCACGGCAATATTAAAGAGTGTTGCCTCATCAAGAACACACTGTGTTATAGCAAAACCAACGATCTGATTATTAAGAGTAATTTTGATGTTATGATACTTTTCCCCTTGGTTTCCATAAAAAACACGCTCAGTCCAAGGAAAATCATGACTTAACTTTTCGATTAAGAAAGCTGTCGCAAGATCAGACTGCTTTAGTGCTGAAATTTTCGTCATATTGATAAATCTGCTCCCAAAGTGCCCGTTTAGCGCTATTGCTGGCTGCCAGCTCATCTAATACAGGAGAAATAAAGGTTGTATTTAACCCTTCTGGATGAGATTGGCCGCCTAAGACCCAACAATTTATTGTTATTGGTGTTGGAAGCATTGCCAATTGCTCTGAATTAATACAAACCACATCCGTTGGATAAATTTTCATCGCCAGAAAAATATCTTTTAACAGACGGTTGTTTAAATCAAGGTTCTCATCAGTAATAATAATAAGCTTAGTCGAATCTGGAATTCTTACACCACGTTCACCACGTAATACAGCAGGGTTTCTCACTACCCATTGAGTGATACCCATTTGATTTAAAAGTCTGTCACGTCGTGCCATTCATTTCATTCCAGTCGCTATGTTAACAACGACATCTTATCAAAGCGGATCAATAGCGCCAACAGAGCAATGCTATTTCCCCATTTTCTGATAAAGTGTGCACAAAATAATTAGGCTTACATACATACCATAAACAATTTGCATTGTAGCTAGACGCTAAAACGCGATGGCTCGAAAGATTGAGGGTATTTTAGGAGATCAACAAAGTATGTCACTACTGACACCGGCTAGCGAAGTTATCCAACGCCACCTTGAGCATTTTACCGATCGCCATGTCATTTTAGCGGGTGACATCCAAGATGAATTAGCAGCAACCTTAGAAGCTGCGAGCGTACGTGTTCTCACTAATCAATACCATCGTTGGCAAAATTTGCACTCCTTAATGGGCGACAGTGTGAAATTTGCTGCGGTAGCAGATGCTGATTTTGTACGTCCTTGCAATACCCTGATCTATTTCTGGCCTAAAAATAAACAAGAAGCCTGCTTTCAACTGGATGATTTATGCACTCACCTGACCACAGGTAGCCAAATTTTTATTGTTGGCGAAAACCGTAGCGGTGTAAAAAGTGCCGAATCTATCATGGAAGGCATCGCGACATTGCAAAAAATTGACTCTGCAAGACGCTGTGGGCTGTATTATGGTGAGTTAGAACAACCTACGGATTTTGATATAACTCGTTGGTGGCGCCGCTATGAAGTAGAGAACGTACAGATCCAAGCCTTACCTGGCGTGTTTAGTCACAATGAATTAGATATTGGTAGTGAACTCCTACTTTCTACACTGAATGAGCCTATTACAGGTAATCTACTTGATATTGCTTGCGGTAATGGCGTTTTAGCTGCCGTCGTCGGAAGCCACAACCCTAATGTAACATTGACACTGAGTGATGTGAGCGCGGCTGCTATTGCCTCCTCTATCGCCACATTACAAGCCAATCAGTTAACTGGCAAAGTACTTGCAAGCGATGCCTACTCAGATATCAATGACACCTTTGATTGGATTATCTCTAACCCCCCTTTCCATGATGGGTTAAATACCAGCTACAGTGCGGCTGAAAATATGATTTTCCAAGCCCCGAAATACCTGAAAAAAGGTGGGCGACTCCGTATTGTGGCCAATGCTTTTTTACCTTATCCAGACATGCTTGATAAGGCATTTGGCAGCCATGAAGTATTAGCAAAAACAGGTAAATTTAAGGTTTATCAAGCAATTAAACGCTAATCCATAAACCTCCATGATTTCTATCGCGGCTAACCTAGAAATGGTTGGCCGTTTTTACATCAAATAATAAAAGCATAATAAAAAAATTATTGACGCGCGGCTAAATTAGCCTAAAATCCGCTGCGTACTATCGACACAAAATAGAGTCTGATATTGCGAGGGTGGCGGAATTGGTAGACGCGCTAGCTTCAGGTGTTAGTGTCCTTCGGACGTGGGGGTTCAAGTCCCCCCTTTCGCACCATACAGACTACAATTTTTAATCACCAAGTTAAAAATTAAATCGATAGCTTTCAATGAATTGACAGTACCTGCGAGGGTGGCGGAATTGGTAGACGCGCTAGCTTCAGGTGTTAGTGCCCTTCGGGCGTGGGGGTTCAAGTCCCCCCTTTCGCACCACTGTTAACTTCCTATCTCGATCAACGAACCCTTTCCCTATAACCCGAAGATTCGCTGTAGGCGTGTAAACTACGGTTATCTTATACGCTATGTTGTGAGACTAAAGCCATTAGACTGCATAACAGTGCTATCACGGCGGGGATAATCAATAAGCGCCGAGAGCCGCGGTTGAATAACATTGCGGCGGTGGTTAGCATAGTCACTATCGTGACAGCTTTAAGGCTATTTAGCCCCATATTGCTGAGTAGATAAATCACGCTCAACAAAATAACCGCGAAAACACCCCATAACCCTGCTGTAGAGCGACGTAGATAAGTGCTTTTTGTTACGCTAGTTGGCATAGCGACCTCAACAATCTAAATGATAATGATTATCAATCATATCTTGTTTTTGGCAAAATACAATATTTTTTATTGAGGAAACCATGCCGATTTAAGAAAAAATAAAAGCTATTTATTCATTAAATAAATAAACAAAATGAATATCTTCAGGCTCTAAGGCAAATAGCTCTGGGTCTGGCTTATCCAGCAGTTCACACCCCATATACTGATAAAAATGGACTGTATTTTCAGAAGGCGTTGCTGATACATATAAGCCAGCTGCCCCTTTCTCTTTGGCTAATTCACAGCACTGATTAAATAACATGCCCCCTAAGCCCTCACCCCGATAGCGGTGGCTAACATGTAAGAATGACAATTGAAGTAAATTACGCTCTTCACCACGCCATACATTATCTAAACTTGCAGCGGCGATTAGTGTGTCATGATCAAACACGCCAATAAATACCGCTCCGTTATCATAGCTTTCGAGTAAATGTGGCGTATATGCCTCAGGTTCACCTTCCGGCCAACCTTTCATATCAAAGCGTTGCGCGGATAACACTAATTTCCCATTTTGGTGAAGATATAAATTTTCGATTAATTCTGTTCTATCAATTGACCAAACCGAAGGAACTTCATCCCTTGTTAATTCACGTATTTTTCTCATTTTCTAAACTCAATTGTTCTTTACGGCTTTCTGCTACGCCTTCTAGCGCATGATAAGCAACGGCACAAAATAATGAATTCAACCGTTTCATATCGCCTAGCAGGCTAACATGTAAGTTACTAGTATCTAGACTTTGCATATTTTGTTTGTGTAACCTTTCAACGTGCGCATAAGCAAAGCGTTGGTTAATAAGACGAAAACGGTGTTTTGCACGCCGTAGACGTTTCGCATTATCAATATCGGCCGAAACAAAAACAGACATCCCTAGATTCAAATTCGTCTGTAATCGCTCAAGTAAAGAATGTAGCTCTTTATAACCTTCATTAGAGAAGGAACGGCGATTATCAATCGATTTTTTGACTAACTCAGAAGTCATTCGGTGGATGATAGTCGATGATTGCTGCAAATTAAAAGCAGTATCAATAATTTCAGCCCAACGCCTTGAATCTTCCTCACTGAGTTCGCTTTGATGTAACTGCGCTAAATAGAGTTTAATGCTGCTATGCAGCATATCGACCTCTTCATCCAAGCGGTTAATTTCCCTTTTCTGCTCTTTATTACCGTTAAGAACATCTGTAAAACGTTGAAGCATTAATTCAAGTAGATCCCCCATACGTAATGTTTCTCGTACGGCGTTAGCGATTGCCAGTGATGGCGTCTCTAATGCACTTTTATCCAAATAACGCGGGGCAACCTCTTGCTCCATCGAAGGAACAATAGGGATTAATTTATTACATAACCTCGCCATTGGCCCAACAAAAGGCAACATGACAAGACAACGAGCTAGGTTATAAAACACGTGAAAATAGATCACGATTTCGGCTTCATTAAAGCCGTAGCCCCCAATCCATTCTGCCAGTGGTTTCACCCAAGGTAATACGACAACACAGCCGATTAGTTTAAATAGCAAACTCCCCAGAACGACTTGTCGTGAAATTTCATTTTGCCCGCGGCTACTCATCATGGCGAGTAAGCCACTACCAATGTTAGAGCCAATAACGATACTCAAGCTAATATAAAGAGGCACCAAGCCTGTTGCGCTTAATGTGGCAGTCAATAACACCGCTGCTAAGCTTGAATAACTCACCATGGCAAACAGAGCACCCACCAGCAGTGCCAAGACAACATCCCCACTTAACGAGGTAAAAATTGCCTTCACCGCATCAGCATGGGTAATCGGCTCTGCCGATGCCACAATTAACTGTAACGCTAATAAAATAAGCCCAAGCCCGATACCGACACGACCAATTTGCCCTGTGCGATTTTTCTTTTGGCTTAAAAAGGTTGAAACACCCACAAGGATCAGCAGCGGTGATAACCAAGAGAGATCAAACGTTAACACCCTCGCCATCAACGCTGTCCCGACATCGGCACCAAGCATGATAACCATGGCAGGCGTTAATGAAATCAGCCCCTGAGAAACAAAAGAGATAACCAGTAATGCCGTTGCATTACTACTTTGCACGAGCGCAGTTACCCCTACGCCGGAAAGAAATGCGCTTGTTCTCTTATTAACACTCTTTCCTAAAATACGGCGTAGATCTGCACCAAAAACCCGCATAATACCAGTACGGACAATATGTGTGCCCCAAACTAGCAATGCGACAGATGATAAAAGATGTAAAAGTGCCAGCATTGAAACCCTATGACGTTATATTTGTTATATTTAAGACAATGGTGATAAAACTGTACGAGTGATTTCAAACGGAAGGAGACCGCCTTTTTCACTCTAGCTTGATGGATGAATTAATTAGATAACTTAAAACGTTGCCGAATTAAGTGAAATCATACAATCATACATTATTTTTATTATTATTCAAAAAGTTAACAATAAACCTTAATGCGGATGGTATGAATAAGCGATTAAACTCTCCCCACTATGCCACAATACGCATCAAGCAGGCTCAATCGTCTAATCATTTTTTATACCTGAATCGCTGAGTTAACGCAAAAAAGTTAATGTAAGAGAGCGTAAATAGCGGGAGGTTAAAAAGAGGGGGCAATAAAAAATCCTCCGCAATCTCCTATCGCAGAGGATTCCACTTACAGGTTGGTTTATTGTTTCAATCCCATGGCATCGCGCATGGTAAAGAACAAATCGGTTTGGTCAGTTAACCCCATGACGTTAGCGGCATGTGGGCCATACGCTGCAACGCGTAACTGTGCGCCGGTGTGCTCTTGTGAATCTTCTTCTTCAGAGTTACCGTAGTTAACCACCATGACGGAACCATCTTTTGTGATCAATGCTTGTGTTAACCCAGTAGACTTGGTTCCTTCAGGGATAATTTGGCTGGAGTGCGCGTGGTCAGCAGTGACAATCACCAATGTATCACCGTGTTTTTTCGCAAACTCTAAGCCAACTTGTACGGCCTCATCCAAAGCTACCGTCTCACCAATTTGGCCACATGGATTAGCCATATGATCTTGTTTATCAATCGAAGCACTTTCAACTTGCAAGAAGAAACCATTCGGGTTGACTTGCAACAGATCGATTGCTTTTTGTGTCATTTGAGCCAATGTCGGTGCATTTGGATCTAGCTTAGCGTTCGGTTTGCACTCAAGCGGTGGATTATTGATATTGCCATAATGCGTTGCTTTAGGACCTTCCCAAGCAACCGCCATATTGCCATCATGGAATAGGCCTAAAACAGGTTTATCTTGGTTTGCAACAGTAACCGCATCTAAGGATTTCGCATCACGCACGATATTGAAACCACGCTCCTTTGCTTGCTCCTCTAGCGTTTTACCTTTGTACTCACCGGCTTTCGCCACTTGTTTAAAGCTTTTCGCACCGCCACCTAATGTAACATCAGCACGGGTAACCAGCAGTTGCTCAGAGATTGAACCACGACCGCCATTCTCTAAGGCATTGCTCGCACATTTTGCGGAGGTTTCTTCTGGCCCATAACATTTACGCGCTGTGACATGGGAAAATTGCGCGGCTGGGGTCGCATCTTGAATTTCAGAGGTCGTCACGTTACCTGTCGCTTTACCATGGCGCTTAGCGATTTCAAGTAAGGTTTCATGGTCTTTATCAAACACATCAACACCTAAAGCACCGTTATAGGTTTTCACGCCAGAAGACCAAGCTGTCGCTGAAGCGGCTGAATCTGTTACGTAATCAGGTTTTTTCGTTTTTTTATCTAATGCGTAGTGAGTATATTGACCAGTAATAGGTAATGCGTCGATACCTTTAAAGAAACCGCCTGCCCCTTCTGCATAATTACGTGCTACCGTAATTTCAGAGTCGCCCATACCATCACCAATAAACAGAATGACGTTTTTCGCCTGCCCATTATGGAGCGCCGCTTTCATAATATCGGTTTGCTCTTGTGCTAGTCGACGAGCACCGCCAAATTTAGTGATATCACCTTGTGCTGCGCGATTTTGTGAAACCGCATCTGTCGGCGTTGCCGCATATACAGGGATAGCACTACCAAAAATCATTGTACTTACAGCAACAGCTAAAATCGATTTCATGCAATGACCTGTCATAACCATTTCCTTGCCAATAATAAAAAGAAATTAAATATGTAATTGCTTCAAATAATGACAGGCATGCTAATTGAGTCAGATGACAGTTGCATGACGCTTTTATGTCGAAAAAAAGATCATTGTCATTAAGAATAAAAAAAGCAGCCTAACAACACGGTGGCTGCTTCCATTATTGTTTTTCTTTGGGTCAATTAAATGACACTATTGTTTCGGTGGTTCCGCCATTAAGTAACGAGTTCCTGTATAGAGCGTTTCACACCAAGAGACATAATCATGTCCACTTGGTAGCTCAGTCGCTTCCACCTGATAACCTTTATGCTTCAATACATCCAATAATCGATAATGATTTTGAATGATACCGCCCCAACTACCACGTTGCTCAAATAGCCCCGCTTCAAGGTAAAAACGCAATGGTTTTTTCGACATCTGCTCTATTTCGCGGATCAGCCACTCAGGCTCTTTTCCTTTAGGCGCCCACCAATAAGAGCCTGACATACTAAGTACATTGCCGAATAATTCAGGATGTGAGAGGGCGTTCCAAGTCGCACCTAATCCTCCATAACTCGATCCGGCAATAATGGTTGACTGTGCAGGTGCTTGGATACCTTTTGTTGTTAAGACAGGCATCAGCTCTTTTGACAGCATCTTCGGAAAATCAGGATTTGGTGGTAACTCGACGTTGCGGCGCTCGGAGCTAATGCTATCAAGGAACACCACATACATTGGTGGTATTGCGCCCTCCGACATCCACTTATCAAAAAAGTCAGCCATTTTGTAAGTATGCAAGTAGGTTTGCCCATCTAATAATACCAACACCGATGGCTTACTCATTGCGACCGCAGGGCGATACAGATAAATCTGCCTATCATTATTTAACAGGTTACTGTGAAAATTAAATGATTCTAAGCGGCCTTTACGTTGGTGCCCCTCAATCTTGGCAAAGTCGCATTGACGTTTTTCTGGCGCTAATGACAATAATGAAAAGCGATTATAGCGATCCGTCGCAAATGACGGGATCCCATGCGCATTGAATGGATCGGCTTGTGCCGTCGCCAAAATCGCTTTGCGTTGTGCGAACCCACCTTCTGTCACTTTCGGCACATCAGGGGCGATTTTATATTGTGACAAAGTGTCTTTCGGAACGATAAAAGTGCGATACCAGATATCCGTATTCGGGATATGGGCCATGGTTTCATGATTCCCTGAAGGCGCACCTAAAATATAAGCATTAGCGGTTGCACCACGCCATAAAAAAGTGACCTTCTTTTGTCCTTTTTTATACTCTTCAACTAAGGGGGTTCCCTGTGCTTTTACCTCTCGCCAAAAAGCGTCTGTCGTTTTCTCTTGTTTATGTGCATCAAGTAAAGCTTGTAATTTAGGGCTATCAATTTTATGTTCCGCTTCAATCGCTAATGGTTGATAGTCAGTTAAATTAAATTTGAGATGCCAAGGCTGCTCCGGTGCACCTTGTAAATTGAGGTAATATTGCCCCTGCTTGGGCACAATATAAGAGACAGAATGCGGCTCTGTTTGTGGTAAATGTTGTACTAACACGCGAATGGGTTGCTTATCATTCCCTGAAAGCACAGCTTCTGAAATACCATCCCCCTCTTGGCGAATGTACTGTTTATTTGAGATTTCAACCAGCAAACAGCTATGACCTTCGCTATTATGAATCCCCTCAATAGAAGGAGATAATTCATCCAAGCGAATACAATCTGGAACGGCTGCCATAGCTGCCGATGAAAGTAAGATACAGCCTAATAACGGTAACGATTTCACATCCATTTCCATTGAGAAAGAGTTTCAATAGCAAACATTACTATCAAATTAACATTTCAAACTCAATGATTATCATAATGTTTTTCCATAAATTGCTGGAATAATTGCAATGCACTTAATAGGCGGTGCCTTTGTTCTGGAGTTAAACGTAAATAACGGCGGATTGCTGGCATTCGACACACCATCTCGGAAGCGGTAAAAGGCTCTATTTCACAATGCCAAACCCCATCTTTGATCACTAAGTGAAAATAATTAAAGTCTAACTCTTCAAGTGTTTGAGCAATAATGGGGTACTCTTTCAATAAATTAACGACGGCTTGCCCTTCTTCATCCTTCGAGATGAAATGAACATGTTTTTGCTTTAAGCTCCCGCGGGTTTTCACCGTAATTTTTGCATTGATAGCTGAACCACAGCGCCCTGTCACAGAAAAACGGCTAAATACAATAAACGCCATAAATAAGGTTTTAACACGTTCAGTCACTCGAATAGTCAATGACGCCTGCGGGTGTATTAGGAGCTCCCCTGGAGCTCCCCATTCACATTGATACGGTAAAATATCACGCTCTACCCTATTCAAGGTTAACCCTTGTTGATAACCTGCTGGCAACCGTTTTTTATTTAAACGCTGCCAAATGTTGCCCTTAGGCGAGGTTGCGTAGTGGCTCAATTTTCACCCCCTTCAACTCTTCCTCAGTAAAGGTGCTTGATAGCACTTGCTCAACTGGAACAGGTTTAAATGGATTTACTTTCTGCACAAAGACAGTCCAAATTAAAGCGTAACTTGCTGTCAGACTTAACATAATAATAAAAGGAATGTAGACATCAGACTTATTCATTCCCGGCGGCGTAATATAAATAATCGCCAAGATAATGCCGACACTAGAAATAATTTGTGGAAGCGGGAAAAACGGTGAACGATAAGCGCGATGTAAATCAGGACGACGAATACGTAATAGAATAACCGAGATAGTCACCAACAAATACGCCGTTCCCCAAGAACATACTGCCGCTAAAACTAATGGAATGATCCGGTCTAAATCACCTTGGATCGCGAAAGTATGTAGGCAAGGGATCATCACCGCCACAAAAATACCAAATACTGGTGTTTTAAAACGTGGATGCAGGTAAGCAAAGATGCGAGGTAATGCGCCATCAAGAGCCATACCATAAAGGATCCGTGGCACCGCCGCCATCAATGTGTTAATCGTTGCACCACCCGCTAATAACAGCGCAATACCAATCCAATATTTACCAATATCCCCAAACACTTGCCCCGCGAAAGCAGGGATCGCCATTGGTGTTTCTAACAAGCTAACATTGTTCGCAGGATCAACAATGATGTTTTCAACTTGGTGTGTCATTGAAGCACCAAATAAGAACATACAAAAAGCAACACCACACAACCCCGTTGCCATGGCGCGAGGAATAACTTTTGCTGAATTTTTAATTTCAGGGGCCATCGGTGTGACCAATTCACAACCGACAAACATAAACATCGCCATCCCCACAAAGCTTAACACGAGTGTTGGGTCTGAAATATTTAATCCAAGACCAAACCAGCCTTCAGCTGATGCATGGAATGGCATTAATAATCCGGCAATACCAAATATGACTAAAGTACTCCACATCGCAAACGTGAGCACCACTTCCACTTTACTGAAAGCTTCGATACCAAAGGCATTGAGTAGGCCGAATGTGATCACTAAGCCAACCCCAACCATCCAAGAAGTATTACTGGTTTCCATCACGGTATTGAGACTTTCAAAGTTTACCAATGCCATGATACCCGACAGAATTGTCTCCGCCGTTCCTGCAAACACATGCACAATCAAATAGGCTGATAATGCCCCCGTAATTGCCCAAAAACGCCCCATACCACATGAAATATAATCATAGACAGAACCTGATGTTGGCAAAATCGCCGCTGCTTCAGAGAATGTCGTCAACTGAGCTTGCATCATGATAAAACTCAGCAGTACGGCTAACGCAAAAGTATCACCGCCGATCCCGAAACCGCTTGTCACCGTCAAGATGACAGGGCTTGCCATAATTACACCCACAGAGCTAGCTAGGGTCGTTGGAAACCCTACTTTCCCCTTTTCAATATGTGAGGTTAATTTTGAGGATATATTCATTTTGCTTCCCTCTCTTTCTCAGAACACAGTCATGATTGTGAATTTTTTGTAAAAATAGAGTGACTGCATTGCCACTATAGAAATAAGCATAATCTTGCCGCTATCGTCCTAAAGGACGATACCCATAGGGGGAGGGAATAAAGGGGATAGCCGCGAAAAGTACCGGATAAATTGCAAAAAAAACAAATAATACATTAAAAATCAACAAATAACAGACAACTAGATTATTAATATGTTAATAAAGTAGTAACGAAAGATACAGATTGGCGAATTGAGTGAGTTGGCTTATCACCGATGAAGTTTAAATATTGTAATCAAGCTCACGTTATTAACATGTTTATTTTATGTTAACAGGAATTAGTTGCATGATAATGATTGGACCCACTACGGAAGGTAATATGATGAAGACACCCCCTTTGTGCTACCACCAGCGAACATTAATCAACTGTTGCTTGAACACAATTGCTCATATTATTCCTGTTTCGGCATCCGTTTATTACTTGGTGGATGATTTTTGGCAGCCTGATAACCATGTGCTCTATGGTATTAGCTCACGTATGCATCAAGATTATTTAAAGCATTTTTATCAGTTAGATCCGTTACACCCCGATAAATTCCGAGGTGATGATTTACGATTAGTCAGAATGGCACCTGACATGAAACAACAAAGCCAAGAGTTTTATAACGACTTTATGAGGCCAAATAATATTACAGATATGGCAGAGATTTTTATCCGTCGTAAAAACAAGATCATCGCAGGGATCTCCGTATTGCGGGATGCTCCCTTTCAACAACAAGAAGTTATGCGGCTTAACGCGATTTTACCTATTGCTGAATTAATGACTTTTGACATTTTGCCTGATTCTCTGGTTTCTTATACCCCGAAGGAGCAAGAGATCATTCACTTAGTCCGAGAAGGCGCAAGCAATAAACGTATCGCTTTGCAACTTGGGGTCTCACTGTCTACGGTGAAAACCCATTTACGCAATATTTTTACTAAGGCGAATGTCAGCAACCGCACAGAACTGGTTTCATCCGGTTTTATTATTCGCCAAGAAAAGATGCTGTGAGTGCTTAGACACAGCCCTTAATAAATTCATGGAAAAACCAATATATTTGATTCATTAACCATATAATTATTTGTTTATTTAATAATACAACTGGGAGTAAATGCATTGGCAACGCCCCTATTACATTGCTCTCCAAATAGGATTGAACACCAATGCATTTCATTCTTAAATAAATACGTTCACTATCACACTCAATGAAGTATTAGGCAAAGTCCTATTATTCAACTAACGCAATTACATTAAGGGAAGTACTTTTCAACTAAGGCATAAATGATCGCAACCGTCTCAACATCCGCAATACCATCATAGTTTTCTGGTCTAAAGTGAAGCTGAAAAGCTCGAATTAACATTTTATAGCCATTATCTGTATTCGCTTTTGAAACGTCATACCCATAGCGTTTTAACTTCTCTAAAATTTCTGCTTTTTCTGGTAATCCCCCGTTATATTTCTGCATATAACAAGATTTAGTCGCCTCATCATACCAAGCCCCAATTCCTGCATCATAAAGTTGTTTCCAAGGAAACGCTGCACCGGGATCACTTTTACGCCCATCAGGTGCAATATCCGCATGTCCGACAATATTGGTAGGAATAATATCAGGGTAACGTTCGATAATATTTAATGCTAATTGTTTGATTGCTTCAATTTGCACTTCATTATATGGCGGAAAAAGAAAATTCCCGTTGTTATCTTGAGCTTCATTGACAATTTCAATACCTATCGAAGTATCGTTCAAGTTAGTTCTACCAGCCCATGCACTCACGCCTGCATGCCAAGCTCTTTCATTTTCATCAACTAAATTAAAGACTCTCATCCCCTTAAACCCAGCATCTGTATACATTTTATCTGTTGGATCGGGAACTAAATAATGAGCACTTACAGCGGCATTTCCTGATAATGCATTAACTGAACCTTGAAAATTCAAAGCAGTGTAATGCATGACTAAAAACCTTACTCTACGATTAAAACCTTTTATTGAACGGTACGCATTGTAATCGACTTTTAACATTATCATGCCCTCATTGATACTGAATTAGCCTAACAAGGATAAAATTAAAACTGATTATCATCCCCTATTGTCGTTGGGATAAAACCAATATTAATTTCGCTGGAAAAAATAGTTCAATCTATCAGTGATATTCAGATGATTCATCTCAATTTATCAAATAGCTTTTTGACCATCTCTGCATTATTTAATGTAAAAAAATGCAATCGCTTGTTTTCTTTTATATACTCTCCGATGAGAAATTGAGTAAGCTGAATACCAAATGCCCTATGGTTATTAATATTACTCGGTCTTATGTGTTTCTTTATCCATAATGGATAATCGATCGCATTATTTTTAAAAAACGATTCGATAAAACTAAAGTTAAGCATAGGCATCATTGATATTGTGATAGGAATATCATTCCCCAATTGCTTTTTCATATAAGAAAATGCATTTTTATTCAAACATAATTGACTAATAAGCTCTGTAACGCCTAATTGCAATTTTTTTCTTAGCCAATCAATTTCTATTTCAGGTGTGATACTCTCTTTGTGATAATCAGGATAAATACTGGATTTTATCATCACTTCAGGGTATCTCCTCCGAATAAAATCAATAAGTTCTATGCCATAATTAAATGGGAGTTCCTCATCAAAACGGTGTCTATCCCCCCTAATGACAAACAATTCTGTTATATCATTCTTCAAATACTCTTCAATAATAAAACATAACTCACATTCATCTTTATTATTAATCGCAATATGAGGAACCACATTTACATGAGTAAGGTTCTTTAATTCACAACACGTATTATAGGTATCTCGCCATTCAGTTTTACCTATCTCAGTATTCACTGTATAGAATAAGGGCGTTAGCTCTTCAGTATTTTTTAGCAAATGTTCTAATGTATTATCTATTTTAGACATAGCACTGATTTCAAAGCTCAAGGCTGTTTCCATATACATACCCTCGCTCTCTAACATTTCGCCACTAAAGCTTCACTCATTCATTAATCATAAGTAACAGCATCCCAAAAAACAAAACAATCGAACATTTAAAATAGAGGACATCTTATACCTTTAATCATTTTATTAAACGTTTATAGATGACTTGAAACACGGTTCCTCAACTCACTATTCTATAGAGAAAACACTGAATTATTTTAATTTTATATTCAATAACTTTATCCTTTTATTTAAATTATAGTTCATCATAGGAGAACAACTAAAATACTTCAACAAACAAAATACGCATAAAACGAGTGGTATTTTTCTATCAACTCAGTCATGGCGCATATTCACGAACTCATCGAACAGACAGAATCAATCAATATTTAATTGATTACGAGGTTGATATAGGAAATCAAACGATTAATTTCATTATTATTGATGCTTATTATTTTGAGAATTAAAAATGGTGATAGTGAACTCAGAAGATGAAGAGAATCATAAAACAAAGCATATATTAACACGTATAATGACTCATTATGCGTGTTAATATCAATAAAAAATGGTAAAAATCAATCCATTGATTTTCACCATCACCAAACGTAATTCAAATTAAATATACTCAAAAATTAATACACCACCACCACTCATATTACCTACCGATGCATTAGCCCTATTTTTTCCTAATGTCATACCAATATCTAATGTTTTATTTGTAATGCCTTGTAAAGTGGTAATTAACTGTTTTTTATTATCCACGGATAGCTCACCATACCAACCCGATGACGTGTTACCTAAATCTAAACTAGTACGAGTTGGATTAGCACTATCAATTGGTTTTGATGGTCGGTAAGTCACTTTAATATTGCCTGGATGAGTGCAACTAACCGTTATTGTTTTAGTCAAATTTTTACCTTCTGCTAATGACTGAGGTAATGTACCAAAATTAAAATCTAATTGAGTTTTATCGACTCGACACGTATTCACCACCGTGACATAAAAGTTTAACCTTGCTGAGTTTTTAGGCTGGATTAGCGCAACAGAACTTAACCATTTACTAGGTACCTCCGGATTCCTTACCCCAAACAAAGTTGTATCCACTTGAATAATATGCGGTGTACTTCTAATCGGTAAATTTGTATTACTAATTAAAGTTACTGCCGTTTGCCCACTAAAAGCCATCGGTGTATAAGGTACTGAATTGCACGTTGCACGCCCGACATTACCTGCACTTTGACCTATTTTTGCGTATTGAGCATTAGGATATCCCGAAATTGATCCCAAAGATTGAGGTAAAACAATTCTAAAATCAAATGCCTTCCGCGTTACAGGATCAACATATCTCACTGTATTTGGTACGATAACATACTGCACGTTAATTGAATTAGGAGAACCACCATAAGGAGCACAGGCACGAGTCCCCCAAGCATATTCTGTCATTCTCCCGCCAGAGCTACTTAAAATGGCATTCAACGTTAAGTTTACACCATTAAAATTAGCCCCTGTCCAAGTTGTATTTGCGGTAAACTGAGTGCCATTATATCCCATGACAGTCCAATCATCAGGGTCTCCAGCGGAGCTAATATTTGAAAAAGCAAATAATACGACCGGTAGTAAAGAAAAAAATTTTTTCATCATAAGACCTAATTCAGATTATAAATAACTCATCAAAATAGCCACCGTACTGTCAAAGCTACCTTCAGTTAATAGTGATTTATCAGGTGTAATTAAAGATGCACGAAGAATAAATGAGCCTTCTAGCTCATTACTCCCAAAAGGGATCCACTTATTTAAATCAAGATTAGTATTTTCTTTTGTCAACGAAATTCCTAATCCCTCCTTTGATGTGCGTAATACATTATTACCTACCTGTGTATAAATGCCATATTTTGTCGGATATAAATATAAGCTCATCACTTTGTTAGCGGGTACTGAACTACCAGCGCAGTTATATTTAAGTTGAATATCTTGATAAGCAGTTCCACTCTCTACGTCAGAAAAATCAATGTTATCAAAGTTCACAAACAAGGGTGATTGATTATTATTGCCTAAAACGGTACAGACCGGAGCAACAATCGTTGCACTAATATTTATTCTGACATCTGCACGACCGCTATTAAAATCAGCGGCAAGACTCCAATTGGATAGAAACAATAATAATAAGAGTAACTGTCTTGTCTTTATCATATTATTTCCTCTTATTAATTATAATTAACCATAACACTTGCTGTGCCATGAATAGTGCCAGGTTTAGCGAAATCACCTTTAGTTAAAAATGCATTTAAAACTAATTCTGCTTTACTATCATTAGTAACCTGTACTTCTAAAGGTTGATTAAATGATATAGGCTCCCCACTCATGCTTTCTAGGCCGACAATGAGACCGGTTCCACCTTGCGTTTTCAAATAATCAACGCCATTTCGCCTATATACATTAGTAGAGTCTAATGAAATTTTTATAATCTTATTCATCAGTGTTGGCGTACAATTTTGAAATTCAATTGCAAATGATTTTTTATCCGAGATATTGCCACCGATTTCAATATAGCCTAATGAATAAGGTATGAATTGAACTGTTATATCTGATTGTTTAATTTCACACTTTTTATCAACTAAATTACCATTAAAATTAATAACCAATTCACTGGCAAAAGCGGGAGATACCATCAAGCTAAGTAATATGACCAGTATTTTTTTAATCATAATCTAGCTCCATAATCACTGCTCTACCCTTAATGTTTTTAGTCTGTAGATAAACATTATTTCTACCTGAGAATAGCTTCTGAGATGCCATCACTTGCTGATTACCTTCAAACACTTTCGCTTTTGCCTGTAATGGAATTTTTATATTATTATCATTAAACAAGCATTTATCTAACTCAATAAAAAAGAAACTTCCAACATATTCATTAGCTAAAATGACACACGGAGAGTACATTAAACTTATTTTAAAATTCAGTTTTCCACTTAATTCATTCATCTTCATTGCAGATGTCACATCATTCGAAGGAAAATAATTATTTTCCTCATACTGAGTGGCCATGCTACTAAATGAAATAAATAAAGTGTAAAACACTAAATAAAAATACTTCATTGCACTCTCACTTTGTTAGCTCTGAAATTTATTGTTTATCTGCTTTACAGACGGATGCATCACAGTTAAATGAAACTGTTGGCCTTCCGCCATAGTCGTTAATATAAGTAAGATAAGGCTTTTGAAAATGAGCAGTCTTGACTTGATAAGAACCAAAAGGTTCGATCATAAACGAATCAAAGGCACCATTTTCTGACTTATTTCTATCACCGGCTAAGCCTATCACGGTCAAATAAAAAGGTGATGTATTTTTAACCACATAACCATTACTGACAGATTGTAATTCTAAATCTAAAGCCCAATTGGTTTTTGCCTTATCTAAAATCGCCTCTGGGCGATAGAATAATTTAATTCTTGACTGTAATGCGACCTGCATAACATTCGGTTTATCACTTTTAGGCGGGATCTCTCTTAAATTAAAGTAATAAACAGACTCTCTATCTTTCGGTAACTGAGATACATCCGTCGTCGAGATTCGAATCATACTTTTTACGTTTGGTTCCAAACGTTGAACCAATGGTGTTGCAATTAACGGCCCTGTTGTTAATTTATTACCATCTTTATCATCAATCCAAGCCTGAGCTAAATAGGGCAAAGTATCACTTTGATTCTCAATATTAATAATAACTGGATTAGAGCTCCCTTCTACTATCGCTCTTGTTCTATCAAGAGAAACCGCGGCCATGCTGTTATGTGCTATAAATAATAGTGGAATTAACAATAACTTATATTTCATAAAAACTCTCTATTTCTCACAAATTAAAATAATTTGATTTACATTATCTAAGGTTGGTAAGGTCGTACTGCATTGTATTTTATTAGACCAGTTGATATTTAACTTTTCTTCTGATTGAACCGCTGTTAACCAAACTAATCCATTATCGCTTACAATCCCGACCTCTCTCCCTTTTTCATTTAATACCTGAGAACCAAATGGTGGTGACCCTGAGTTATCAGACATTTTAATCGTTGCAAATAATTTAAAACCTTTATCTGCACTTATTTTTCTATATCCAATAGCGCCTTCTGTTAAGGCGATATCATAAATTGTATTTGATGATTCAATATTATCTGGTAATTTACTCATATCCACATTGTAACTATTTTTATAATAGTTAGTCATGTTAGGAATAACGCCAATACCTAATCCATTCGTCACGGTTGTACCATTATTTAAAGGAACATCCGCGATATTATTTGTGTCTATCATTAACCTTGAGGCAGAAGAATATGATGAACTGTGTAAAGCTACACCATGTTGCGTCAATGTCACCCCACCATTGAGTCCTAAGCCTAAACTACTATCCCCTTTATCCGAGATAGACATATTACTATTGATAGATGCATAGCGTGTCGGTAAATCATACATTCCAGCAAGTGTACTTTGTTTTTTGGCATCTTTACCGTAGCTTGTCGATGCACTTATATTATAGTAGTCATTATCATCTGTTAAATTAGACACTGAAACACGCGAATTATAAGTATCGTTATATTTCATTGTATCAAAAGTATAAAACTGCTTACCAAATGGCACAGAAAGCATTAAGCTAATTTGGTCATCATATTTATTTTGATAATAACTTCTATTTGCTGATAATGTAATGCTTCCTCCCTGTAGTTTTAAGTAAGGAAGATTGATACTTTTACCTATATTAAGACCATATTGATGAGTTTGACCTCTATCCCAATATTGTTGCAATTGATAATTTAAGTTTATATTAAACTCACCTAAGCGCTTAGAAAGCGTTATTTGATAACGTTCTTTTTCGCTATCAACAACCCTATCATCTCTTAAATCTAAATATTGGGATAATGTATAGTATTTTCTATCAGTAAATCGATACCCTGCAAAAGTTAAGTCCATATCGTAGTCATCGAATGTTTTCGAGTAATTAACACTGTATGAGTTACCTGAAGGACTATCATGATCTAATTGTGCGAACGAACGCGTAATGTTCACAGAAAGTGCACCAAACCGATTCATAAAACGACCAACACCTAATGAAACCTGTTGATAGCCTTGGCTAATATCTGTTGCACCGTTTAACGACCAATTGTTATTTAAACCGTGAGAAGCCTCTGCTCTAAAAAAGAACACACCACGATATACCGAATGATCCATTTTTGTCGGTTGCCCCGCAGATACGTTATATCGCGTGGTGCCCGGACGCGTTAAATACGGAACATTCGAACTACTCACTGTAAATTGTTGTTCAGTACCATCCTGCTCAATAATTTTTACGTTAAGCTCACCACGAGTTCCACTGTTTAATGATTGAATCTTAAATGGTCCAGCAGGTACATTTCCATCGTGCAATACACGTCCGAGTTGTGTAATGACAACTCGCGCATTCGTTTTAGCTATACCTGTTATCTCTGGTGCATATCCACGTAACCTTGGTGGTAACATGGAATCATTAGTGAATAATGATAATCCTGTAAATTTAATTGGCTCTAAAATTTGTGAGGGGGTTGTACTCTCACCAATCACTAATTTAGAATCTAGCGCTTTTATATTTCTATATAAATAAATGGCATTAAATAAAAAATTACGTATTGTCGATGTTTTACCATTGGAATTTTGTCTTTGATAATTACCATAGTATTCACTACGTAGGCGCCATGCTCCCATATTGGCGCCAAGATATCCACTAATGGAAGCAATCTGATTCTTTAAGCTATCCCGATCACTATATTGATAGTTTGCATTATAGTCTAATAACAACCCACTGATACCTTCATCCCACAATGATTTCGGTAACCAGTTATTATCCATATATTCGAGATATAATTGTGGTATATTTAGCGTCACAGTGCCTTCGGATAAATTAGGGACAACACTGACCCCTTTTAATGCCGAAAAATCAATACACGCCCCATCATTCCAATAGGTTAATTGGTCAATATACTTTTCTTTAATACCTAAGCTATTAATGTATGACTTATCAATGCACACATCACTGACAGAGGCATCTGTACTATCACCAATAATTTGAATAGGAACTGTAGACTGCGTCAATTGAGTACTATTTATAATGATGTTAAAGAAATAAGTTCCCGGTAGAATGAAATTAGGATTTTTAAATCTTGAGACGTCAATGTTAGCTTTATCTTCGCTATCAAGTATATCGGTATTAAACTCTACAGCGTAAGACACTTTAGTCAAACAAAGCATCGATACCATGAATATCGTTATTTTTTCTTTTGTTGATAACATCATAAATACTCATTAGATTAATAGTAATCGATATCAAATGTAATGATACTTGAGAATTCTCCTAATTGAGGCTTTAGCTTATCAACAACAATAACCTCAGATAAAAAGTCTAATTGCTGTTCATTAATCGATTTTGTTTTCCCAGATATTCTTTTTAATTTATAAATTGGGTAGTATTGATTAGGTTTAACAACATCGTTTCCACTTAATATATAAATAGCTAAACCATCGGCATCATTAAATTTAAAGCCATTAAAATTATTTGTTGCTGGACCTGTAAACTTTATTCGTACAGGCGATTTTTCATCATTGAAGTAAGAATTTGATAATTGGCAATTATTTAAAATTATTTTAAATGGTTTCTTTATCTTATTTTCTTCTAACTTGCTTAAGGCATAGGCACCAAAATCAATAATTTGGTCTTTACTCGTCAATTGAATTGAGCAACCAGAAGCGAGTACCTCTCCTTTTACTGTTGCCTGTCCCCAATTCATTGCAGCAAAGACTGGCATACTGAAAATAGGTGAGAATAACAGAGTAATAATCAGCAAGCTTTTCATAGTATTAATTTTTCAAATTATAGGCTCCTTCGCCTAATAGTGAAGGAGCCTGTATAACTTACTGGTATGCGATTTCGAAAGTAGAGATCGTTGAGAAATCACCTGCTGTTACAGCATTAGCACCCACCTTCTTAACGAAAGCAGAATAAGTCAATGTATTATCACCATCACGTAGGTTCAGTGCCGCAGGGGTTCCAAAAGTAATATCTTGGATACCAACTGCAACGTTTGCTGCGCTACCTGATGTTGCTAAAAGATTTTGACCTGCAATTTTGCTAACACCATCAAAAGTAATCGTTGCGGTCTTAGTAACTGTGACTGGGTTTTGTGGATCTGTATCGTCAATAGAAGTCAAAGAACAATTTTTCAGGTTCAATTCAAAATTTTTGTATTTTGAATCGCCCGCATTTAATTGGCTTAGAGATAGCTGACCAAAATCAACAACCGTTGCCGTACCGCCTTGACCCGCATCTAGGTTACAAGGAGTATCACGAACTTCACCTTTGAAAGTCACGGTGCCTGAGTTAACGTCTGCAAGTGAAGCGAAAGATGTGGTTAACATAGCCGCTGCTAATACAGCCATAGCTTTATTTAATTTCATACTATTTCCTATCAATGTTTTAAGTTTAATTATAAATTGAATAATAAAATTAAGACTATTTAATTACTCAACACAGATAAATATATCTGTATTAGAAAGCATTTTAGATAAAACACTTTCTAATACATAAAAATTCACGAAGTCCATCCCCATTAGCTATAAAGCTAAAAGGTTAATTTAATATATTAGAAAGACAATACAGCTAAAACTAGTTTAACTTTTATCTATACTATAAAGATTCTTTAAACAGAAATAGGTTATCATTTCATAACATGTAGTCTTTTGGCGTTATATGGCAATCATCAGACTTAAAGAATGACGAATATGAAATAAAGTCTAAAAATGACACATTCATCACTGATAGTATAAATGTAAAATCTGATAATGAGAGTGTATGATAACCTCTTTCATACCGTGAAATTTGCTGTTGACTTACACCTATTAATTTACCAAGCTCAGCTCCCGTTAACCCTTTTTTTATTCTAATCATTCTTATAAATTCACCAATTTCAGAGTTAATCACATCAAAATGTTCTTTTTCTTGTGAAACCATAAAACAATCTCTCTAGTGCAAGTATTTATCAGAATAAAAAAAATGAAAAACCAAATAGAAATAAATTATTAGATAATTAAATACTCTTTATTTGCATGTAATCTAACTCTTATCTATATTCGATTAAAGAAGTTTATTTCGATCGAACAAACCACTTACGATAGGTGAGACCTATCAAGTGACGTAAATTGTTCGATGAATTAAATAATAATATAAATACAACTACTGGATTTTCACAACTAACCAAATGATTAAAAAGACTTTTTGAATAATACACTTTAAATGATTACTTTATATTTTAATAATCCCATTAAATTAATATACGTATATTTACCCATTATTATTAAAATAAATTTTTACATATGAAAACATTAAAAAATACGTATACCCATTTATCATGTTTTTCGCTAAAATAATTTTTTAGACAAAAACAAACTTAATAACATTATCGTAAATAAAATAACCAAAAGCAAAAACAACTAAAATGAGTTTCATTATTTTTTATAATATTTAAAATTAAAAAATAAACATTTTAATTGTCTTTATGATTATTTACCCCTACCATCAAAGCATTATCTACTAAATTATCTTGTATCTCACTCATCGATTTTTGTAAATTCAAGTAAACTCTCTTTTCGTGTTAATTTTTAATATGTTTCCCAAAAACCAACACAAAACCATATCGAGAATTTGTCGTTTGAGAGTTAATAGTGAATGCCGTTACAAATAACCTTCAAATCGGTTACCTGTACATTGATAACTCGCTCTTGCTAGGTGGCTTTTGAACGTGACACTGAAACTGAAATGAGTTTACGGCGATTTGATATCTATCTTTAGACTAAAAATAATTAATGGATAAGCGGTATCCTGCATCGTCTCACAATCAATATCAGAAAACGTTCTAACCTATCTAAAAGGCATTCTGTGCCCTACCTAACACTGGGTTATGTACGTTGTTAAGGCACTCTCTTCGAAGATTGTGATACCGACGTTACCAAGAGGAAAAAGATAACAAAAGCTCAGGGAGCACGGGTTTTCATGAGTGACCTCCACTGATAATTTTCTCCAGCCGAGTCTCAACGTCCCTTTAAGGCTAATGTTAGAAAAGCTGCGCCTGACTTTTTGGAGATAAAAAAAAACCCAGCGTTAGCTGGGCAACCACTATAAAATTGACTCAAAAAATACTCGATACAACACGTCCAAATACAACTACTGGCAACACTGCATTGGAGGCATGCTGAATACAACAACATTAACAATTAATAACGAACCATGACTGACTTCAGTTCTGTGTAATGTTCAATAAACGCACTGCCGAATTCACGACCGATACCCGAGGATTTAATCCCGCCAAAAGGTACGGCAGGGTCAAGGAATGTGTGCATATTGACCCAAACGGTTCCTGCCTCGATACGTGAAATCATACGCATCGCCTTACTCAGATCGTTAGTCCAAAGGCTCGCGGCCAAACCAAATGGCGTACTGTTCATCTGTTCGATCAACTCTTCTTCATCATCGTAACTTAAGAAAGTACCCACTGGACCGAATGTTTCTTCTTTCATTAATGCATCATCTGGGCTGTTCGCACGGATAATGGTTGGCGGTACGAAATAACCCGCACCAGCTATCGGCTGACCACCGTAGACAATTTCATTGCCTTCTTTACGCGCTTTCTCAAATAACCCTAAAATCTTTTCATAATGGGCTTTATTCGCCAATGGCCCCATTTCGGTTGTTTCATCCAACGGAGAACCAATTTTCAAGGTAGATAAACGCTGTTTAAGCTGAGCTAATACTTCATCCATCAAAGAAGATGGGATATAGAAACGCTCCGCTGCCGCACAAATCTGGCCTTGATTGAGGTAACCCGCTTCAATAATGCCATCAACAATTTTTTCAACAGGCAGGTCAGCCAAGAAAGCCGCCCCATTCTTACCGCCTAATTCGAGAGTTACACGGGTGAGTTTCCCTTCCATTGCAGCTCGGCCTACGGCAAGTCCTGTGGGTACTGACCCCGTAAAGGTCACTTTCGAACATAATGGGTGACTAATTAACGCTGGGCCAACTTCACGACCACCGCCGTTAACAATATTAATAACACCATCAGGGATCCCAGCTTCTTTGGCTAATTCAACCACTCTCAGCATAGTTAACGGTGTAAATTCGCTCGGTTTTAAAACAATAGTACAGCCACAAGTCAGCGCCGCTGCCAACTTCCAAATGGAAATCATAATTGAGAAGTTCCACGGAATAATGCCGGCAACAACCCCTACTGGTTCACGCTGGGTAAAGGCTGAATACTGTTCACCTTTAAATGATGGTAGAGAGACATTCAGTGTTTCACCGCTAATTTTTGTCGCCCAACCTGCAAAATAACGTAAGAACTGAGCAGCAGAGCCAACTTCAAGAAAACGCGATAATTGGATGTTTTTCCCTGAACATAAGGTTTCTAACTGCGCCAGCTCTTCAAGATGTTTTTCGAGCAAGTCCGCTAAGCGATTGAGGCAGTTACCTCTCTCCATCGGCGTTGTTTTTGCCCAAGCACCACGAAAAGCGGTGTAAGCAGCCTGCATAGCAGCATCCACTTCGGCCTTAGTGCCTTCTTTCACTTTCGCGATAACTTGCTCTGTGGCAGGGTTAACGACTTCAAAGAAGGCATCCCCCTCACCGGAAACTGGCTGGCCGTTGATAAAATGTCCATGTTGACGTTGCAAAAACGCACTAACTTCCGGCAATAGGGCTAATTGATTCATCGTTATCACTCCACTTTTAAAAATAAATTATGCGTTTACACAAGCAAGATAATGCTTAACAAAACGCTCAGCGGTGATCTCCCATAGGACTTCAGTGCCTTTAGCAGCAAACCAAGTGTCACCTTTATGATATTCAACAGTCTTACCTGTTTTGACATCAGTCAGTTTGACTGAGCCTTCGTATACTGTCGCCATTTCATCAAATGGGTAAACCATTTTAAACTTACCTTTAGTACAGGCAAAAATACCACACGTTAGGTTATCTGTTGGCTCACCATGGATCATCGCAACGCTAGCTTGTGGGTCACCTTCAACAACCTCTGATCCTAAATTGGTTACACTACCAATATTCAGTAAATCAGGAAGTGGTTTGTTTAACAGTAGTGGACTAATCATGACTTCACCTTTTTATTTATTAACACGATGGTACAAAATAGTTGAGTTAGCGGCGCCCCTGCCAGTAACCCGATGTTTGGTGCATAATTTTTGCCAGTGATACGATGACATTACGCAGTTTGTCCTTACCAATGATGTTGGCATGAGGAATAGAACTCATTAAGTCATAACGGCTTGACCCTTCGACCATACCTTCTGCAAGCACTTTGCACACGATCTGGCTCGGCGTCACACCAAAACCGGAATAGCCTTGTACATAAAATACATTTTTATGTTGTGGCAATGTTCCTATTTGCGGGAATAGGTTCGCACTACATGCCATCGGTCCGCCCCATGCTAATTCGATTTTGACATCTTTTAGATAGGGGAAAATTTTTAGCATCAAATTACGGTTCCAAGCTTTTAGATCAGACGGGATATACTCAAGAAAATGCGTTGAGCTACCAAACAGCAGCCTGTTTTCTTTTGTCACTCGGTAATAATCAATGACAGGGCGAATATCACTGTAAGCACCACGAATAGGGCTAATTTGCTCAATGAGTTCTTCAGGTAACTCTTCTGTCATTAATTGATAAGCGTAGGTATTAATGGTTTTTGGGTAAATTGTGGGTTCAAGACCATTCAGGAATGAGTCACAAGCCCATAGCATTTTTTGCGCTCGCACAGATCCCATTGCCGTACGCACTGTGATGGTATTACCATATTCCACATTGACGACTTGGCTGTTTTCGAAAATTTTCGCGCCATAGACTTCGCTAATAGCTTTTGCTTCACCCAAGAGTAAATTCAAGGAGTGAACATGACCGCCGCCCATATGCTTGATGCCACAGGTATATGCATCCGAACCAATGATCTGTTTAAGATCAGAGCCTGAGTAAAACTCAATTTCCTCATCTGGATCGACGGCTTTAAAATCATTCAACCAACTGCGTAACGTTTTTTCTTGGCGTTTGTTACTCCCTAAGTAGGCGTAACCACGACAAAAATCGGCATCAATATTATATTTAGCAATACGGTCGCGCATGATCCCCGCCCCCATGTTGCTAAGCTTAAAAATAGTTTCTAAACCTTCCTTGCCAACATATTTTTTAATGGCGTCAATATCATGACCGATTCCCGCCATGACTTGTCCACCGTTACGCCCTGAACCGCCATATCCCAAATAACGCCCTTCTAAAATCGCGATATTGGTGATGCCTTTTTCACATAATTCAAGTGCCGTATGGATACCGGAAAAGCCACCACCAATGATCACAACGTCAACATCTAAGTCTTCTCTCAATGTTGGAAAACGTAGGTCATACTTTTTAGTAGCAGCGTAATAAGTTAATGATTCTACTTGGTTATTCATAATGGATACCCTATTTAGTATCTTTCGATAACCTCGATTATCTTAACCTTTCTTTAACATTTACATAGCCCTTTAGGGATATTTGAAACATTGATTTAACATTTGTGACACAGGTAGAATATTTCGATATAAACAACTAATTTAAAAATAGAACAAAAACAAATTAAATCATAATATTACGTATTATTTTTATATTAATAATCACAATTTTAAAGTCATGCTTGAAGTTAGAAATTTCAACACAAACAGCGACGATAAGAAGGGTGGTTTCGATGATTCATTAATAAGTTAAACAATTCTGCTTGAGAATTAATATCCAACTTTTGATAGATATTCTTACGATGGTTTTTTACTGTGCCTAAACTAATAAAGAGAGACTGCGCAATCTGCGGAGAGCCTTTACCTTCAAGGATCAGTTCCACTATTTCACACTCTCTTGGCGTTAAACCGAAACGAGTCTGCATATCTGCTAAGCGATAGTGGCTAGAAACATCATTTGGAGAAATTTCTTTATGCAGTTTTGCCATGCTACGAATAATTTCAAATGCTTCTTTTAAAGGTGCCTGTGTTGATTTTTCAGATAAAAACGGTTCATCTTCATTACCAAAAAAGATCCCTAACTGCCTATCTGCGGTGATTTCCAGTAGCAGCCCCGCTTCATCACACCAACCTGTTTTCCGGTAAAAATTGAGATAGTAATCCGTGTGATAAAAACCTTTTGGTGCTAGTTCTCTCAATGTCAGCACCTGTGAACCTCCCCCTTTTTGTAACTCTTGGTAGAAAGGATCCATAAGGTAAGCCCCGCGTTGATAAATGCGGTTCACACTGTCACTGTTGCGCTTTTCAACTTTCGATAAAAAGCGTGGTGGGGCATCTTTTTCAAATGAATAAACAATGGCATTATCAAATGCAATAAATGATGATAGCCATGATAATAAATTAGGATAAAATTGGTTGGTTGCAACAGAATCAATCACATCAGGTAGTTTATCCAGATAGTTTTCCATTCTGCCTCCAAAGTCATTAACTTATTAATAAGCTATTTTCTCTCAGCGATAAAATCAGCTGCCAAAAGCTTATAAAAACCACATTATCCTAAGCAACTCAATCCAATTGTTATTAATATGTTAATCAAATCACACTCTCGTCCAAAAGTATTAATAATTTGTTACCAACTATTTATCACCATCCATATAAATCCGAGATGTATCACAGGAAATGTACACGCAATTTTTTAACCTTAATAACACGCTTAGATAGACTCAATTAGCAATGGATCCTATGGTTAAGCTCATTCCTTAATACATTCATGCTTAACCATTTTCCTGCCAACTTTAGGAGAGAAAAATGCCACAAAAGAAAATCATTTTAGACTGCGACCCCGGCCATGATGATGCAATGGCAATTCTATTGGCATTAGGGCATCCTGATATCGATGTGCTAGCAATTACTACTGTCGTCGGTAATCAAACGTTAGATAAAGTCACCCACAACGCTCAAGCCATCACTGAATTCGCTGGTGGAAAACAAATCCCTATTGCAGCAGGCTGTCCTCGCCCACTAATACGTAACATCCAAAATGCGGCAGAAGTACATGGTATAAGTGGCCTTGATGGCACCCATCTTCCTTCCCCTACACAGCCACTCGATAAGCGCCATGCCGTTGATCTCATCATCGATACCCTAAAATCCCATCCACCTAAAACGGTCACACTCGTTCCTACTGCGGGGCTAACTAATATTGCCCTTGCTGTAAGAAAAGCGCCTGAGATCGTCGATTTAGTTAAAGAAGTGGTTTTAATGGGAGGAGGCTACCACACCGGAAATCGTTCTGCGGTCGCCGAATTCAATATTGCTATCGACCCAGAAGCTGCTCATATTGTGTTTAATGAACACTGGCCACTCACCATGGTAGGCCTCGATTTAACACACCAAGCAAGGCCGACAGACAAAATTATGGCCGATATCGCCGCACTCAATACACCGATAAGCCAGTTTGTCGTGGACTCATTAAGTTACTACACTGCGGGATATCGCCAACGTAATGGAACCAATGAGCACGCCCCTGTGCATGACCCTTGCGCTGTTGCTTATGTTATTGATCCAACATTAATCACAACCCAAAAAGCGCCGGTAAATATTGAATTACAAGGGGCACTGACCACAGGGATGACTGTCACTGATTTCCGGCATCCGCCAGCTAGCGACTGCCATACGCAAGTTGCGACTCGATTGGATAATGCTAGATTGTGGGAATTGTTTATTGATTCATTGAAAAGATTACCTAATTAGGCCTTTTCAAAACAAGGGTAGCCAATGTTTCCATTCGCTACCCTTTAGCGATTATTTAGCGATAGCTTTCAACTTAGTGTAACGACGGATCAAACGCCATTTTAACTTGATCGTCGTCGCATGAGACCAGATCACATCCCAATAACCTTTCTCAAAAAACATGCGGGCGACATCTCGCTGTGTTTCCGGTGATTTAATGGCAAGTATGGCTTGAGTAATCCCAAGCCCTTCTTTACCGACCTGCCATAAACACGCTGGCGCCTGTTCAACCTGTTTCGGATAGCGCTTATAGATATCCAACAGCATATCAATGATTTTCAAATAGGTATTTATCTTACGAATAGACCGTTCATCCCCTTGCAAGGAGTGGGAAACCGACTGATTATGGATCAGATAATCGTAATATTGCTCATTAATAAATTGAACTCGCTTCGCCACCAGCAGTAATTCCGTAGTCCATGGAATATCTTGATGGTGCAATTTAGGTTCAAAGGAAAAGTTATGCTGGCGAATTAAATCCAAACGATAAAGATTCAACCAAGTCACATGTAAAAATTTACGTGAACTTAAACCAATTTCCAGCCATTCAGGGCCACTAATCACACCTGTTGATGGTACTTTATTGGGTGGAAAAATCGCTTTTGGTGCATCACCATTAGTGTAAATATATGTTCCGTTACAGGTGGCTACATCCAAATCTCCCGCCAACGCAATTTCTAACAAGCGACCATACATTTTAGGACTAATTTCGTCATCAATATCAGGGAAAGTGATATATTTCCCTCGCGCTTCTGCCATGCCGGTATTACGTGCGACAGAAACCCCCTGATTGTCTTGCGTTAATAATGTAAAGTGACTGAATTTATCTTGATACTGGCGGATCACCGCCTCACTGTTATCTTTTGAACCATCGTTTACGACGATTAATTCCCAATTACTCAGATTTTGCGCTAATAAGCTATCAAAAAAATGAGGAAGAAACTTTTCACCATTATAAACGGCAACGACAATACTCAAAACAGGTGCAGGAGACATGTATTAACCTTATTAAACCATTCATTCGAAAGCCACCTTCCTTGGTCACTTTCTGCTATTATTTTGTTCAAACGATACTTTTTAAAACTCATCTAAACACGGTAATTTAGATGATTAGAGAGAAAATATATATATTGGTTCCACTGTCACAAAAAATTCACAATTAAAAAGTGGAGCCTCCATCTCTTGGCTTACAGACATAGATTCCTTCTAAATCGGATTTATTTACCTACCAAAAGGTGAACTAATTATCGCAATATCAGCCTAATTAACATTAAACACACCTTAAATTAGACAAAAAAGGATCACTCTGTGGCAGGAAGTAGCTTACTTGCTTTACTTGATGACATTGCAGCCGTATTAGATGACGTTTCTGTAATGACAAAAATGGCCGCGAAAAAAACCTCCGGTGTATTAGGTGACGATCTCGCCTTAAATGCCCAACAAGTCACAGGGGTTCGAGCTGAACGAGAAATCCCTGTGGTATGGGCCGTAGCAAAAGGCTCTTTTATCAATAAACTGATATTGGTTCCGCTTGCCTTATTGATCAGTGCCTTCATACCTTGGGCCGTGACGCCTTTACTGATGATTGGTGGGGCTTACCTGTGTTTTGAGGGCGCAGAAAAATTAATGCATAAATATCTCCATTCCGCCCAAGAACACCATGAAAAAAGGGAACAAAAAGCCGTCATGTCGCCGGAAGAGCTGGCGGCATTTGAGAAAAGCAAAATCAAAGGAGCAGTACGTACGGATTTTGTGTTATCCGCTGAAATTATTGCGATCACACTCGGTATCGTTTCTGCAACAACCTTTATGAACCAAGTTATTGTTCTTTCCATTATTGCGATTGTTATGACAATTGGGGTTTATGGGCTAGTGGCAGGTATTGTCAAACTGGATGATCTCGGATTCTATTTACAGAAAAAGGCTTCTGCTTGGTTAAGCAAATTAGGTACATGGCTTATTTATGCCACGCCTTACCTAATGAAAACCTTATCCGTTGTCGGCACAGCTGCCATGTTTATGGTCGGAGGCGGTATTCTGACTCATGGTATAACAACAGTCTATTATTGGATAGAAGAGTTAGCCCTAGCGCTATCGTTAACACCTGCAATTGGTAAGGTAATGCAATTCATTACGCCTTCATTGGCAAACCTTATTTTTGGGTTAATCGTGGGCATTATACTCGTTTTGCTTATCACTTTAGCCAAACAAGTCAAAACACGTTTAAGCGCCTAAAGAAGCAAAAAACCCCATATCTATGATATGGGGTTGCTACATTAGCAATATTTGTTGTTTACACAAGAACACGAGCTGGCCTTGCCTTCATTTGCAAGGCCATATTTTTAGTGACGATTTCTCACTAGCTGGTAACGGCGCGTAATATACTCTATTGGCGCACTCCAGATATGCACTAAACGGCAGAATGGGAATAACAAAAATAGCGTCATTCCTAAAACAAGGTGTAACTTAAAGACAATTCCAACTCCTTCGAGGTATTGTGACGCCCCCCAATGGAAGGTGACAACCGATTGTGCCCACCCTACCAATTTCAACATTTCACTACCATCCATATGCTGAGCAGAGAATGGAATAGTCAGTAAACCTAAACAGACCTGTATTACCAGTAAGGTTAAGATCATAATATCGCCAAAGGATGAAGTAGCTCTGACACGCGGATTCGTTAAGCGGCGCTTTAATAACATCGCTCCACCTATCAGTACCATTAGCCCACATACGCCCCCACCAATCATCGCCATCAATTGCTTAATATGCATTGGCAAGAAAGACTCATATACCCAATGCGGGGTTAACATACCGAAAAAATGCCCCAAAAAGACACCAATGATCCCGACATGGAACAAATTGGACGCTAAGCGCATATTCTTTTTATCAAGCATTTGGCTTGAACCAGCTCGCCAGCTATATTGCCCATAGTCATAGCGTAACCAGCTACCGACAATAAACACAGTACCGGCAATGTAGGGGTAAATATCGAAGAAGAATTGATTGATAAAATTCATTTTTGAACTCCCGCATTATAGCCCGCATCAAGATCCAAGTATTGAGGCACAACCGCGTTTGCAAAGCGATGTTGATGAGCCGTCACTTCACTCGCGCAACTTTTTTCATCGGTAAAGAATTTCACTTGCTCCTCTTCCCAAACAGCATCCAATGCCTCTGGCGTATCATCTCGTGCTTCCGCTGCGACTTGCCCACTCAATTGGCTAGTTTCGATAGCAGTCGCCGATAGCGTCAAAAGAAGGTCAAATAACACACCGAATCGGCTTTGGCGTTGTTTCAATCTTTCACCCAATAGCGCCAAAATTGGCGCAATATCGCTTAAGCCTTCACGGGTTTGGTCGGGGGTTAATACCGTTAAATATTCCAAATAAATCGGTAAATAGTCCGGTAATTCGCGGCAATCAATCTGCAATCCTTGCTGTTGATACTGCGCCATCAAATCAACCATTGCTTGCCCTCTATCACGAGACTCCCCATGCACATGTTCAAATAGCAACAAGGAAGTTGCGCGTCCTCTATCAAATAGCTCGCAATATTGTGCTTGCATGTCTAACAGATCTTCATCAAGGTATTCGCGCACAAACATCATCAGTTGAACGGCTTGGGTAAATGGCAACTCATTCGCTTGCTCTAGCGCCTCGATAAGCTCATCACGATGCTGCCATAACGCTTCACTTGGGTAGTCAAGTAAGCGCGAAATCACTTTCAACGACATCATAATGTTTTCTCCTGCGATGTTTTTGGTGTCACATCTATCGCATCGATACGGCGACTATTAAACAAATTCACCTTGCTATCGCTGCCATGACAGCCATCGCCAAAGCTAAAGCCACACGCTTTCGCTTCTGGGAAAGCTTCTCGCGCTAACTCACGATGGCTTGATGGGATCACAAAGCGGTCTTCGTAGTTCGCTATTGCCAAATAACGATACATCTCTTGTGCCTGAGCTTCTGTTAGACCAACTTGTTCTAGTGCACTGGTATCACATTGATTTTCTACTGTTTCAGCCCGTTTATAGTGACGCATCGCTAACATACGTTTTAGTGCAAGCAATACTGGCTCGACATCTCCAGCGGTTAATAAATTCGCTAGGTACTGTACTGGGATACGTAAACTTTCAACATCAGGTAAGACACCATTGCTCGCCAACATACCTGCATCCGCAACGGATTGGATGGGTGACAAAGGCGGCACATACCACACCATCGGTAAAGTTCGATACTCTGGGTGCAATGGCAATGCAAGCTTCCACTCCATCGCCATTTTATAAACAGGGGACTTTTGAGCAGCGTCGATCACACTCAGAGGGATCCCTTGTTTTTGTGCTTCTTCTATCACATGTGGATCATGTGGGTTAAGGAATACATCAAGTTGGCTTTGATATAGGTCGGTTTCTTTTTCTACACTCGCCGCTTGCTCAATCTTATCGGCATCGTATAGCAGCACGCCTAAATAACGGATGCGCCCAACACAGGTTTCAGAGCACACTGTCGGCATACCAGACTCAATGCGTGGATAGCAGAAAATACATTTTTCTGATTTACCACTTTTCCAATTGAAGTAAATTTTCTTGTATGGACAGCCTGTTAAGCACATTCGCCAACCACGACACTTATCTTGGTCAATCAAGACAATGCCATCTTCTGAACGTTTATAGATAGCACCACTCGGGCAAGTCGCCACACAAGCTGGATTCAAACAGTGCTCACATAAGCGCGGCAAATACATCATGAATGTATTTTCAAATTGCCCATACATCTCTTTTTGAATATGCTCAAAGTTCTTATCGTGTGCGCGTTTGCTAAATTCGCCACCAAGATCATCTTCCCAATTTGGCCCCATATTGACATTGCTCATACGCTGCCCAGTAATTAATGAGCGTGGGCGAGCCGTTGGCACATGTTGCCCTTCTTTAGCATTTTTTAAATGACTGTAGTCATAATCAAATGGTTCATAGTAATCATCCAGAGCAGGAACATCTGGGTTAGCGAAGATCTTTGAAAGTACCCCGACTCGGTTGCCCATACGCGGCACTAATTTACCTTTGATATTACGGATCCAGCCGCCCTTCCATTTTTCCTGATCTTCCCAATTATGGGGATAACCGATACCTGGTTTCGTTTCAACGTTATTAAACCAAGCATATTCAACGCCTTCACGGCTGGTCCAGACATTCTTACAGGTCACTGAACAGGTATGACAACCAATACATTTGTCGAGGTTCAATACCATGCCGACTTGAGAACGAATTTTCATTATGCTTTCTCCTTTCCGCTCAGCGCCTGCTGATAGCCATCTTGCTCACCATCAAGCCAATCGACCTGCTTCATTTTACGTACCACCACAAATTCATCGCGGTTAGAGCCCACGGTGCCATAGTAGTTGAAGCTATATGCTAAATGCCCATAACCACCAATCATGTGGGTCGGTTTAGGGCAGACGCGGGTCACTGAGTTATGGATCCCGCCGCGCTGCGCCGTAATTTCGGAGCCTGGCAAATTAATCAAGCGTTCTTGCGCGTGATACATCATGATCATGCCATCAGGAATACGCTGGCTCACCACGGCTTTCGCGGTCAACGCCCCGTTGCTGTTGAAGGCTTCTACCCAATCGTTGTCTTCAATACCTAACTGGCGGGCATCTTCTTCACTTAACCAGACAATCGGTCCGCCTCGACCCAGCGTTAGCATCAGTAAATTGTCACTATATGTGGAGTGGATCCCCCATTTTTGATGCGGTGTTAAGAAGTTAAGCGCCTTTTCAGGGAAACCATTTGGCTTTTTCCCCATCAACGGTTGGGCCGCACGGGTATCAATAGGAGGACGATAAACCACAAGGCTTTCACCAAAAGCTCTCATCCACTCATGATCCTGATATAACTGTTGACGACCACTTAAGGTACGCCAAGGGATCATTTCATGAACATTGGTATAACAGGCATTGTAAGACACATGCTCATCTTCCAAGCCTGACCATGTGGGACTAGAGATGATTTTACGTGGCTGCGCAACAATATCGCGGAAACGGATTTTTTCATCCTCTTTATAGCGTGCTAAATGGGTATGATCACGGCCTGTGACTTTACCTAAAGCATCCCACGCTTTCACTGCCACCTGCCCGTTGGTTTCTGGTGCTAACGTTAAGATAACTTCCGCAGCATCAATAGCAGTTTCAATCTTCGGCCGTCCTTGGTTAACGCCACTAGGTTGGGTTTTATTCAGTTTTTTCAGGAAGTCTATTTCATCTTGCGTATTCCAACTGATCCCTTTACCGCCATTACCGAGCTTATCCATCAAAGGACCAAGTGAGGTATAACGTGCATAGGTCGATGGATAATCACGCTCAACCGTCATAATGTGCGGTGCCGTTTTCCCTGGGATCAATTCACATTGGCCTTTTTTCCAATCACGCACATCGAAAGGTTGCCCCATTTCAGCGGCACTGTCGTGCTGGATTGGCAGCGTAACAACGTCGGTTTCTTTCCCGAGGTGACCTACGCTGACTTCTGAGAATGCTTTAGCAATCCCTTTATAAATTTCCCAATCGCTTTTCGATTCCCAAGCAGGATCAACCGCCGCAGACAATGGATGAATAAATGGATGCATATCCGAAGTATTCATATCGTCTTTTTCATACCACGTTGCGGTTGGTAGAACCACGTCCGAGAACAAACAGGTACTCGACATTCTAAAGTCGAGGGTTACGACTAAGTCGACTTTTCCTTCTGCCGCTTTATCTGCCCATTCAACCTCTTCAGGCTTCACTTCTCCTTGTTGTCCTAAATCAAGCCCCTGAATACCATTTTCAGTACCTAATAGGTATTTCAATAAATATTCATGGCCTTTACCGGCTGAGCCAAGTAGGTTCGAACGCCAAATAAATAGGTTACGCGGAAAGTTTTGTGGGCTATCGGGTTGCTCCGCAGCAAAGCGAATATTCCCTTCTTTCAATTGGTTAACCGTGTAATCTACCGCTGACATACCTGCACTTTCGGCTTGTTTAGCAATCGTAATAGGGTTAACGTTTAATTGTGGTGCGGAAGGTAACCATCCCATGCGCTCTGCGCGCACATTCATATCAATAAGAGAGCCGCTAAATGCTTTTTTATCGGCTAATGGGGATAATAGCTCTTCCGTCTTGACTGTTTCATAGCGCCATTGGCTTGAATGATTGTAGAAAAATGAGGTGCTATTCATATGGCGCGGTGGACGTTGCCAATCTAAGCCAAAAGCAAGAGGCAGCCAACCCGTTTGTGGACGTAATTTTTCTTGTCCGACATAGTGTGACCAACCACCACCACTTTGTCCTATACAGCCACAGAACACTAACATATTAATAATAGCGCGATAGGTCATATCCATGTGATACCAGTGGTTGATACCTGCACCAACAATCACCATAGAGCGTCCATGCGTTTTTTCTGCCGTATCCGCAAATTCCCGTGCAATCCGGATGATATTTTGACGGCTAACCCCCGTCACTTTCTCCGCCCATGCGGGGGAGTATGCCTTCATATCATCGTAATCTGCGGCACAATTCTCATCGCCTAAACCACGTTCAATACCATAGTTCGCGAGTATCAAATCATAAACAGTGGTCACCAAAGCGTCGCTACCATCCGCCAATTGAATACGTTTTACGGGCAGTTTATGTAACAGCACGTCTTTAAGCTCAACATTTTGGAAATGTTCGCTTTCTAAGCCGCCAAAGTAAGGGAAACCAACCTCGACAACCTCATCGCATCCATCCAAGAGGCTAAGCTGCATTTTGAACTCTTGCCCATCATCCGCTTTACGAGGCTCGAGGTTCCATTTGCGACTATCATCCCAGCGGAACCCCATTGAACCTTGAGGAACACATAACGCCCCTGTTGCTTCATCAATAGCAATGGTTTTCCACTCAGCATTTTTCTCTTCGCCCAGAGAATCAACCAAATCGGCGGCTCGTAACATTCTACCGCCAGCATATGTTCCGTCTTCACGTTTATCCAACATAACCAACATTGGCATATCGGAGTAAGTACGTACATACTCACGAAAATACTCAGCTTGGCGTTCGATATGGAATTCTTTAAGGATCACATGCCCCATCGCCATCGCCATTGCACTGTCTGTACCCTGTTTAGGATTCAACCAGTGGTCACACAATTTAGCTATTTCGGCATAATCAGGTGTGACTGCGACCGTTTTCGTACCTTTGTAACGTACTTCAGCAAAGAAATGCGCATCCGGAGTACGCGTTTGAGGCACATTAGAACCCCATGCAATGATATAGGAGGAGTTATACCAATCCGCCGATTCTGGTACATCCGTTTGTTCACCCCAAGTCATCGGTGAAGATGGCGGTAAATCACAATACCAATCGTAGAAACTGAGGCAAACACCACCAATCAACGATAAATATCTTGCTCCTGAAGCATAAGAAACCATCGACATTGCGGGTATTGGAGAGAAACCAATAATACGGTCAGGGCCAAACTCTTTAATCGTTGTGACATTAGCTGCGGCTATCAGCTCATTTACTTCCTGCCAGCTTGAGCGTACAAAGCCGCCGCGCCCACGAGCTTGCTTATAGCTTTGTGCTTTTTGTGGATCATTGATAATAGAAAACCAAGCCTTTACAGGATCTTGATGTTCTGCTTTCGCTTCACGCCATAATTTTAGTAAGCGCTTACGAACCATTGGATATTTCACCCGATTAGCGCTGTAAAGATACCATGAGTAACTCGCTCCACGCGGGCAGCCTCTTGGTTCATGATCAGGTAGGTCAGGGCGTGTACGTGGGTAATCTGTTTGTTGCGTTTCCCATGTTACCAAACCATTTTTGACATATATCTTCCAACTACATGACCCTGTACAGTTTACGCCATGTGTCGAGCGCACAATTTTATCGTGCTGCCAACGGCTACGATAACCATTTTCCCAATCACGATTGACGTTCAACTCTTGTCCGTGATCGCCTGAAAAAGTCTCGCCAAGCTGTTTGAAATAACGAAATCGGTCTAAAAATTTGCTCATTCGGATTGCCTCCAAAGAGACGCCGACAGGCGTCATACATTGCTTAAATCGTATTTATTGGTTGTTATTATTTGTGCTTACGCCCATAAACTAACCATGTGATAAACACACAAGAGACATAGAACACGAAGAAAACTTTCATCGCACCAGCGGGTGAACCTGTCAGTGTTAAAGAGGTTCCAAATGCTTTTGGAATAAAGAACCCACCGATTGCCCCAATAGCGGAAATAAAACCTAATGCTGCCGCGCTCTCTGTCACCGCTTGCTTTTGTGCATCTTGTTCTGAAGCCCCAAGAGACAAGGCGCGATCAATAGTTAGCTTGCGAAAAACAACTGCGATCATTTGGAATGTTGAGCCACTACCTAATCCCGCCGTTAAAAACAGCACCATAAATACCGCGTAAAACGCGATAAAGGAGCCGCCCTGACCTTGAGTTGGTAGTGTGAAGAACAGCAATCCAGAGAAAATAGCCATCACAATAAAGTTAATCATCGTCACTTTTACGCCGCCAAAGCGATCAGACAGCATACCTCCGGCAGGGCGGGCAAGTGCGCCGAGTAATGGCCCAAAAAAGGCGAACTTTAAGATGATGACGTCAGGAAATTGCGTCTTAGACAGCATCGCAAACCCTGCAGAAAAGCCAATGAAAGACCCAAAGGTCGCAAGATAAAGAAAACTTAAGATCCAAAGATGGGCTCTTTTGAGTACAGGAAGTTGTGCCGTTAACGATGCTCTGTTAGCTGCCAAATCATTCATGCCAAACCAAGCCATCACGGTGAAAAATAATAAGAAAGGTACCCAAATCCATGCAGCATTTTCTAGCCATAACACAGAGCCATCAGCCTGTGGTGTGCCTGCTCCCCCCATAAAAGAGAATACGCCAACACCAACAATAAATGGCGCAACTAACTGCATTACGCTCACCCCTAAATTACCAAGGCCACCATTTAGCCCAAGCGCTCCTCCTTGACGTGATTTAGGGAAGAAGAAACTGATATTTGCCATACTGGACGCAAAATTGGCCCCAGCGAAACCACATAGCAACGAAATAATGACAAAAACACTATAAGGTGTTGTTGGATTTTGAACAGCAAACCCTAACCAAATACAGGGAATAACAAGAAAAACAGTACTAATTGCAGTCCAACGACGGCCACCAAAAATAGGAATAACAAATGAATACGGTACTCGTAAAAGTGCACCCGAAACTGAGGGTAGCGCTGTTAATAAAAATAGTTGGTCAGTTGTGAAATTAAATCCTACTTTATTTAAATTAACGGCAACTGCACTAAATAACATCCAGACACAGAATGCGAGTAACAAACATGGTACAGAGATCCACAAATTGCGATTTGCAATGCGCTGCCCTGTTGTTTGCCAAAACTGAGTATCTTCAGGGCGCCAATCCTGAATAATCGCTCCAGATTGTTTTGTCCGTGTATTTAAACTTTCTCGTTGAGACATAACTCACCCCAATAAATAGCATTTATGAGGTCAGTTTGTGTTCATTTAGGAACAGCTAGACTGATCTAAATCAAGAAATATTCAAGTTAGGTTTTGCACACTATATAAACAACCTACTAGAGGGGTACAAGGGGTATATTTAGCTAACCCTATAAATATTCAAAATAAAAATAGATTTATTTAAATTACTTTTATCCTGATATTTACGCTATCCTATAGATAAGAAATTTAGGGTTAACCCTGAAGTAGTATATTTAAATTTAAGCAATCTCTGAACAATATAACCATCATAAAAAAGAAAAAGTAGATTGCGAGGTCATTTTGAAGGAAATGAATATGCCGGTATTTCACCGTCGATTTTCAATTATTAATCAAGTTATCGGATTGATGTTGCTTATAGCCATCCTTGGTATTATCGGAATGACGATTTCAAATCGTATGATAATCAGTGTGCAAGGTAACGCTCATGCAATTAATAAATCCGGTTCACTTCGAATGCAAAGCTACCGGCTGCTTTCTTTAATTCCTTTAAATGACCATACCAAAGAGTACCTTGATATACTAGAAAATGATTTATCCAGCCTAGAATTAACTCAAGTTGTTAAAGCTGAAGATCTCACTGAAAAATTCTCCGAATTACACACATTTTGGTTAAAAACCTTACGCCCTGCACTCTCTGAGGCCAATTCTGCCAGCGATGCGCGGTATGAAGTGATCTCTTTTGTCAATATGTTGGATGAACTCGTTCATGATATTGACGAAAAAACAGAACGAAAAATCGCATATGTCGCCATGACACAAATGATCTTTATTGGCTTAGTCTTTTTGTTATTAATGGTCACGATTTGGCACCTTAGACGTAAAATTTATTATCCATGGATGAAACTCCTCTCTATGGCTCATGCGATTGGGCAAAAAGATTTTAGCCAACGATACCCTAATAATAACAAACAAGATGAGTTAAATACTTTAGGGCTAACCTTGAATCAAATGTCTGATGAGTTAGCACAAAGTTATCATCAGCTCGAATCGAGAGTAGCGGAAAAAACGGCCGATCTTCGCAACAAGAACCGTGTACTTTCTTATCTTTATCAATCAAATCAGATACTACATTCAACTGAGCCGCTCGATTTACGATTACAAAAAGTCCTTGGCGAACTCAAAAATATCACAAGTTTAAAAAACTTGAGTTTAAAGCTCTACGAAGATAGCAATGAAAAATACTTTCATGAAATTTGTTGTACTTCAAATGATCCGCTATCCGAAGATCCGTCATTTATTCCCAAAGATATTGTTCATCATCCCAAAACATTATTATGGGAGCTATCCGATAATATGCACCGTTATGGTGTCATTTCTGCGGAAATTGAGAATAATGAAGATATTTCTGAGGAACAAAATAACTTGGTTCTTATGCTAGTAAAACAAATTTCAGGCATGCTAGCGATGGAACATCAAATAGAGCAACAGCAACAATTACTCATTATGGATGAACGCTCTGCTATCGCAAGAGAGCTACACGATTCGATCGCCCAATCGCTGTCTTGTCTAAAAATGCAAATTAGCTATTTACAAATGCAACCTGAATCTTTGCCAGATAAACACCAACAATTGCTCAGTGAAATGCGAGGTGAAATTAACACTGCCTATAGTCAGCTTAGAGAGTTACTCACCACGTTTCGATTAAAGTTAATGGAGCCTGGACTACTTCCGTCATTGGAAAGCACAATTAACGAATTTAGTCAGAAGATGGGATTTAAGATTTTATTGAATTACCATATTCCAGCGAAAAGCATTTCACCCCATCAATCGATTCATATCATACAGATAATCCGAGAAGCGCTGAGCAATATTCTGAAGCATGCTCACGCCAATTGGGCACAAGTTACTCTTCAACAAGATTCCGGTGTTGTCACAATTACAATCGAAGATAATGGCGAAGGTATTGCCCCTACACCAAGCAAACAAAACCACTATGGTTTAATTATTATGAGAGAGCGAGCGCTTAGCCTTAATGGTGAGTGTGAAATCATTCCAAGAGCGCAAGGTGGAACAAAAGTGCAAGTCACCTTTTCTTTACCTGTTACTTAATCATTTTGGAGCAAAGCAATTCATGGGAAACACAAATATAATGAGCGAAAAATCCACGATTTTATTGATTGATGATCATCCGATGCTAAGAAATGGCGTCAAACAATTAATCAGTCTTGAGCCATCATTACTCGTGATAGGTGAAGCCGGTGATGGCGCTACAGGTATAAAAATTGCTGAAGAACAAGATCCAGACCTTATCCTTCTTGATCTCAATATGCCAGGTATGAATGGTTTTGAAACCCTAGATGAGCTTAGAAAACGGGAATTATCTGGCAGGATCATTCTTTTCACCGTTTCTAATTACGGTGAAGACCTTGTTAGCGCCCTCAAACGCGGAGCGGATGGTTATCTATTGAAAGATATGGAGCCAGAAGAGCTGATTGTCGCTCTTAAAGAAGCCGCCAGTGGCAAAATGGTGGTTAGCCCAGCGTTGACTTCCGTGTTGGCAGAATCACTGAGAGACAATCGCCCACAAACCGAAAATAATCTTCTATCTTTAACGCCTAGAGAAACCAATATCTTAGAGCTTATTGCACAAGGGCTATCAAATAAAATGATTGCTCGCAAACTCGATATCGCAGAAAGTACAGTCAAAGTTCATGTGAAGCACCTCTTGAAAAAATTGAATCTAAAATCTCGTGTCGAGGCCGCTGTATGGGTGCTACAACAAAAATAGTCGCTATTTAATGTGCATAACAACGTACCTACGTTCCCCATAATTGCTAAGCAAACCAATTGAGTCTAAAAAATCCCCCTAGTCACATAGCTAATATGTGATTAGGGTCGTTATAAATAGCGTTTATCAATGAAAAAGCTCAAATCTACAAGTAACACGAATTGAACTATAATATGATAAACTAATGAAATAATTAATACGGAAGATTAAATCAAATGGAAGAAAAGATCATTCTTGTTGATAGACAAGATAATCCTATAGGCACTATGCCTAAACTATTAGCCCATCAACAGGGAAGATTACACCGCGCATTCTCGGTTTTTATTTTTAATACCAAGGGAGAATTACTTATTCAACAGCGTGCTGCTCATAAATACCACTCTGCGGGTCAATGGGCAAATAGCTGCTGTAGCCATCCTCGCCCTAACGAAGACACATTAGCGGCGGCTAAACGTCGATTAATGGAAGAGCTTGGTTTTACTACCGAAATTTCATTAGTTGGCCACTTTGTTTATCATGCAGAAGTCAATGGCGGCTTAATTGAACATGAATATGACCACCTTTTTATTGGTTATTATGATGGCGCCGTAACCCCTAATCGTGATGAAGTTTCTGCCATTCGCTGGGTATTACCTTCAGACTTACAAACAGAAATCAAAAATACCCCTGACCAATTTACGCCTTGGTTTAAATTAATTATTAATAAATATCCATTACTGCAATTTAAGTAATTTATATTTAATTATATATAAATTTTATTTCTAATGAGTAATAAATTTATCTGTTATCAATCCCCCTCAGTTTATTTTTTATTAGCATTAATAAATTCTATAATAAAGAACTGAGGCTGATAACGTTTATTTAATTGGCTTACTGATTTTAATCTTAGCTCTATCTTTTAAAGGGCATAGAGTAATAAAAATGAATACAGATATAATATTTCCCTCATCATCTATCCGTACGTAACTGGGATTGATTGCCGCTAGCGTCAGGCTGAGTGGATATTGCATACCGCTGGGAATAGTCTAAGTGAGTAGTGATAAGGCATTTTTTAATATTCTCAGTACCTACAGAGCCGTCTAAGTAACAGGAGGGTTACTTTAATATCTTCAATAACCATAGAAACAGCCTAAGTAACAATAGGTTTGCTTTAATATCCTCAATAACCATAGAAACAGCCTAAGTAACAAGAAGTTACTTTAATACATCAATAACCACAGAAACAGCCTAAGTAACAATGGGTTACTTTAATACCATCAATAACCACAGAAACAGCCTAAGTAACAAGGGAGTGCTTTAATATCCTCAATAACCATAGAAACAGCCTAAGTAACAAGAAGTTACTTTAATACATCAATAACCACAGAAACAGCTTAAGTAACAATGGGTTACTTTAACATCCTCAATAACCATAGAAACAGCTTAAGTAACAACGGGTTACTTTAACATCCTCAATAACACAAAAATAATCTAAATTATAAGATATGTATTACAGATCTTAGATACATTCAAAAGAATAAAAGCAGAACGTTACTCAAGCGCCTCGCTCATTAGTATAATTAAAGCTTAGTAATAAGGTTGATACTCTCAATACCGGACCACACAAACCTGTGAGCTGTTACTCACTACTTTATATCCACTCAAACTATTCACCTCATCAATATCCATCAAAAAAACAGTGAGTGATACTTTTTCATTAACACCATCTAATCCATTGAAATAGCTAATAATTAATAATAAATTTGACACTCTCAATACTGGAACACACAAACCTGTGAGCTGTTACTCACTACTTTATATCCACTCAATCTATTCACCTTATCAATACCCAGCAAAGAGATTAGTGAGTTATAAATCCCTTGCTAATAATTCATTAACTCATTGAAATAAATAGTTTAGCAACTAACTTGATATCCTGATTAATACCGGAACACACAAACCTGTGAGCTGTTACTTACTACTTTATATTTACCAAACCCATTCACCTTATCAATACCCAGCAAAGAGAGTAGTGAGTTATAAATCCCTTGCTAATAATTCATTAACTCATTGAAATAAATAGTTTAGCAACTAACTTGATATCCTGATTAATACCAAAACACACAAATCTGTGAGCTGTTACTTACTACTTTATATTTGCCAAACCTATTCACCTTATCAATGTCCATCAAAAGAAGCGGTAAGTGATAAGTTTTTTACTCATCTGCCCTAATCCATTGGGATAGATAATAATTAACAACATATTTGATACCCTCAATACCTGAACACACAAACCTGTGAGCTGTTACTCACTACTTTATATCCACTAAACCTATTCGCCCTATCAATACCCAGCAAAAAACAGTGAATGATACCTTTTTTATTAACCCCCTCTAACACATTGAAATAGCTAATAATTAGTAATAAATTTGACACTCTCAATACTGGAACACACAAACCTGTGAGCTGTTACTCACTACTTTATATTTACTCAATCTATTCAATGACCAAATAATTTTGTTTAAAGCAGGGCATTATCACTGAAGCTTTAATTCCCCCCTTTAATTAACGCATCAATCATCCTATCAATAACGGTTCATGTAGTGTGCCAAACTCGGTATAGCTGTGCTGTAGAGGGAGAATAACAACCATAATTATGGTTATAGCTAATCAGGGGGAGATATGCGCTGAGATAAAAAGTGGTTAATAAAGTATGAAATGGGGTTTGGAGTTTGGGGTTTGGGGTTTGGGGTTTGGGGTTTGGGGTTTGGGGTTTGGGGTTTAATTTTATGATATCGATAATAACGACCATCAAAACAATGTATCAGCCACCATACCGTGTTTTATGGGATGCGGTGATTTAAATCGTGTGTGGCTACCTATTCTTGCTAGGCTAAACTTCCCCCCACTATACAAACAAAACTAAAAGTACAGGCGACTGAATTTGCCAAAATCAGTAAAACTGAAGGTGGGTCGTGGTGTTCGCAACGGCCTCTCACCGTGAGGCCACTACCACAAAAATAAGGGATTAAACTTTATCTCTCCCAAACGCAAAAAAGCCACCCATCGGGTGGCTTTCTCACTGATTTGATGTCTGGCAGTTCCCTACTCTCACATGGGGAGACCCCACACTACCATCGGCGCTACGGCGTTTCACTGCTGAGTTCGGCATGGGGTCAGGTGGGACCACCGCGCTATTGCCGCCAGACAAATTCGGTTTCGTTCTCGTTCGCGTCGACACCGCAAACCAGAACTGCAATCTTGAACAAGCTGATTTTTTCGCACCACTCTCTCGTGCGCTTCAACAATCGTCTCTCTAAAACACCTTCGGTGTTGTCAGGTTAAGCCTCACGGTTCATTAGTACTGGTTAGCTCAACGTATCGCTACGCTTACACACCCAGCCTATCAACGTCTTCGTCTTAAACGTTCCTTTAGGACCCTTAAAGAGTCAGGGAAGACTCATCTCAAGGCAAGTTTCCCGCTTAGATGCTTTCAGCGGTTATCTCTTCCGCACTTAGCTACCGGGCAGTGCCATTGGCATGACAACCCGAACACCAGCGGTGCGTCCACTCCGGTCCTCTCGTACTAGGAGCAGCCCCTTTCAATCTTCCAACGCCCACGGCAGATAGGGACCGAACTGTCTCACGACGTTCTAAACCCAGCTCGCGTACCACTTTAAATGGCGAACAGCCATACCCTTGGGACCTACTTCAGCCCCAGGATGTGATGAGCCGACATCGAGGTGCCAAACACCGCCGTCGATATGAACTCTTGGGCGGTATCAGCCTGTTATCCCCGGAGTACCTTTTATCCGTTGAGCGATGGCCCTTCCATTCAGAACCACCGGATCACTAAGACCTACTTTCGTACCTGCTCGAGCCGTCACTCTCGCAGTCAAGCTGGCTTATGCCTTTGCACTAACCGCATGATGTCCGACCATGCTTAGCCAACCTTCGTGCTCCTCCGTTACGCTTTGGGAGGAGACCGCCCCAGTCAAACTACCCACCAGACACTGTCCGCACCCCAGATTATGGGGCTACGTTAGAACATCAAACATTAAAGGGTGGTATTTCAAGGTTGGCTCCATGCAGACTGGCGTCCACACTTCAAAGCCTCCCACCTATCCTACACATCAAGGCTCAATGTTCAGTGTCAAGCTATAGTAAAGGTTCACGGGGTCTTTCCGTCTTGCCGCGGGTACACTGCATCTTCACAGCGAGTTCAATTTCACTGAGTCTCGGGTGGAGACAGCCTGGCCATCATTACGCCATTCGTGCAGGTCGGAACTTACCCGACAAGGAATTTCGCTACCTTAGGACCGTTATAGTTACGGCCGCCGTTTACTGGGGCTTCGATCAAGAGCTTCTCCTTACGGATAACCCCATCAATTAACCTTCCAGCACCGGGCAGGCGTCACACCGTATACGTCCACTTTCGTGTTTGCACAGTGCTGTGTTTTTAATAAACAGTTGCAGCCAGCTGGTATCTGCGACTGGCTTCAGCTCCATGGGTAAACCACTTCACCTAATGCCAGCGTGCCTTCTCCCGAAGTTACGGCACCATTTTGCCTAGTTCCTTCACCCGAGTTCTCTCAAGCGCCTGAGTATTCTCTACCTGACCACCTGTGTCGGTTTGGGGTACGATTAATGATAATCTAGAGCTTAGAGGCTTTTCCTGGAAGCGGGGCATGAGCTACTTCGCCACCGTAGTGACTCGTCATCAGACCTCAGTGTATAGCGAACCGGATTTGCCTAATTCACCCACCTACATCCTTAAACCGGGACAACCGTCGCCCGGCCAGCCTAGCCTTCTCCGTCCCCCCATCGCAATTATCACCAGTACAGGAATATTAACCTGTTTCCCATCGACTACGCATTTCTGCCTCGCCTTAGGGGTCGACTCACCCTGCCCCGATTAACGTTGGACAGGAACCCTTGGTCTTCCGGCGTGCGGGTTTTTCACCCGCATTATCGTTACTTATGTCAGCATTCGCACTTCTGATACCTCCAGCATGCCTCGCAGCACACCTTCACAGGCTTACAGAACGCTCCCCTACCCAACAACATTTACATGTCGCTGCCGCAGCTTCGGTGCATGGTTTAGCCCCGTTACATCTTCCGCGCAGGCCGACTCGACCAGTGAGCTATTACGCTTTCTTTAAATGATGGCTGCTTCTAAGCCAACATCCTGGCTGTCTGAGCCTTCCCACTTCGTTTCCCACTTAACCATGACTTTGGGACCTTAGCTGGCGGTCTGGGTTGTTTCCCTCTTCACGACGAACGTTAGCACCCGCCGTGTGTCTCCCGTGATAACATTCTTCGGTATTCGTAGTTTGCATCGGGTTGGTAAGTCGGGATGACCCCCTAGCCGAAACAGTGCTCTACCCCCGAAGATGAGTTCACGAGGCGCTACCTAAATAGCTTTCGGGGAGAACCAGCTATCTCCCGGTTTGATTGGCCTTTCACCCCCAGCCACAAGTCATCCGCTAATTTTTCAACATTAGTCGGTTCGGTCCTCCAGTTAGTGTTACCCAACCTTCAACCTGCCCATGGCTAGATCACCGGGTTTCGGGTCTATACCCTGCAACTCATTCGCCCAGTTAAGACTCGGTTTCCCTACGGCTCCCCTATTCGGTTAACCTTGCTACAGAATATAAGTCGCTGACCCATTATACAAAAGGTACGCAGTCACCCTGATAAATCAAGGCTCCCACTGCTTGTACGTACACGGTTTCAGGTTCTATTTCACTCCCCTCGCCGGGGTTCTTTTCGCCTTTCCCTCACGGTACTGGTTCACTATCGGTCAATCAGGAGTATTTAGCCTTGGAGGATGGTCCCCCCATATTCAGACAGGATAACACGTGTCCCGCCCTACTCGTCGAGTTCACAACACCAACACCTTCGGATACGGGGCTATCACCCTTTATTGCCGGCCTTTCCAGACCGTTCTCCTGATGCTGATGCTGATTAAGACTCTGGGCTGCTCCCCGTTCGCTCGCCGCTACTAGGGGAATCTCGGTTGATTTCTTTTCCTCGGGGTACTGAGATGTTTCAGTTCCCCCGGTTCGCCTCGTTTGACTATGGATTCATCAAACGATAGTGCAACGAATTGCACTGGGTTTCCCCATTCGGACATCGTCGGTTATAACGGTTCATATCACCTTACCGACGCTTTTCGCAGATTAGCACGTCCTTCATCGCCTCTGATTGCCTAGGCATCCACCGTGTACGCTTAGTCGCTTAACCTCACAACCCGAAATTGTTTCAACGATCACCTGACTGTCATGGCTGTGCGTGGTGAACTTCTGCGTTGGGCAGTGCTCGCAATGCTCACGTACTCCTGTACGCTGCGCTTGCTGCGCGCTGTCCGCCTTGAATTTCACCCTGCTCGCTCATGCCACTCGTTTGAATGACCGAAAATTTCAGGTTTGAAATTTTGAGAGACTCTCACATTGTTTAAGCGATAAACAATGTGCGTTGTTTCAATTTTCAGCTTGTTCCAGATTGTTAAAGAGCATAATTGTTAAGCTAACTCACTGAATTAGCTTAATCATTATTGAGGACATCGTCTTTCACTCGATATCGGCGCAATTGGCGTCCCCTAGGGGATTCGAACCCCTGTTACCGCCGTGAAAGGGCGGTGTCCTAGGCCTCTAGACGAAGGGGACATAAAATATTGCACAACACCGTTGTGGCCCATTTCATGTAAGCCCTATTCTTTTGAATAAGTCTCCCACGTATAGCCTATTGCTCTACTTTTCATCAGACAATCTGTGTGAACACTTCACAAAACACTTCAACGGTAAGGAGGTGATCCAACCGCAGGTTCCCCTACGGTTACCTTGTTACGACTTCACCCCAGTCATGGATCACAAAGTGGTAAGCGCCCTCCCGAAGGTTAAGCTACCTACTTCTTTTGCAACCCACTCCCATGGTGTGACGGGCGGTGTGTACAAGGCCCGGGAACGTATTCACCGTAGCATTCTGATCTACGATTACTAGCGATTCCGACTTCATGGAGTCGAGTTGCAGACTCCAATCCGGACTACGACGTACTTTATGAGTTCCGCTTGCTCTCGCGAGGTCGCTTCTCTTTGTATACGCCATTGTAGCACGTGTGTAGCCCTACTCGTAAGGGCCATGATGACTTGACGTCATCCCCACCTTCCTCCGGTTTATCACCGGCAGTCTCCTTTGAGTTCCCGACCGAATCGCTGGCAACAAAGGATAAGGGTTGCGCTCGTTGCGGGACTTAACCCAACATTTCACAACACGAGCTGACGACAGCCATGCAGCACCTGTCTCAGAGTTCCCGAAGGCACTTAAGCATCTCTGCTAAATTCTCTGGATGTCAAGAGTAGGTAAGGTTCTTCGCGTTGCATCGAATTAAACCACATGCTCCACCGCTTGTGCGGGCCCCCGTCAATTCATTTGAGTTTTAACCTTGCGGCCGTACTCCCCAGGCGGTCGATTTAACGCGTTAGCTCCGGAAGCCACTCCTCTAGGGAACAACCTCCAAATCGACATCGTTTACAGCGTGGACTACCAGGGTATCTAATCCTGTTTGCTCCCCACGCTTTCGCACCTGAGCGTCAGTCTTTGTCCAGGGGGCCGCCTTCGCCACCGGTATTCCTCCACATCTCTACGCATTTCACCGCTACACATGGAATTCTACCCCCCTCTACAAGACTCTAGCTAACCAGTCTTAGATGCCATTCCCAGGTTAAGCCCGGGGATTTCACATCTAACTTAATTAACCGCCTGCGTGCGCTTTACGCCCAGTAATTCCGATTAACGCTTGCACCCTCCGTATTACCGCGGCTGCTGGCACGGAGTTAGCCGGTGCTTCTTCTGTCGGTAACGTCAATCGTTGATGGTATTAACATCAACGCCTTCCTCCCGACTGAAAGTACTTTACAACCCTAGGGCCTTCTTCATACACGCGGCATGGCTGCATCAGGCTTGCGCCCATTGTGCAATATTCCCCACTGCTGCCTCCCGTAGGAGTCTGGGCCGTGTCTCAGTCCCAGTGTGGCTGATCATCCTCTCAGACCAGCTAGGGATCGTCGCCTAGGTAAGCCATTACCTTACCTACTAGCTAATCCCATATGGGTTCATCCGACAGCGCAAGGCCCGAAGGTCCCCTGCTTTGCTCCTAAGAGATTATGCGGTATTAGCCACCGTTTCCAGTAGTTATCCCCCTCTATCGGGCAGATCCCCATACATTACTCACCCGTCCGCCGCTCGTCAGCGAGAAGCAAGCTTCCCCTGTTACCGCTCGACTTGCATGTGTTAGGCCTGCCGCCAGCGTTCAATCTGAGCCATGATCAAACTCTTCAATTAAAAGCGTTTGATGCTCAAAGAATTAAACTGACTACATTCTTTCATATATGAATTAACGTGTTAGTCACTCTTCAAGACTTTAAAATCAAATATTTTTTTGATAGTGTCCTGTGAGTGCCCACACAGATTGTCTGATAAATTGTTAAAGAGCGTTGCGACTTTATCTTTCGATATTAACCAGTTAGGTCGTTGTCGCGAGGTGATGTATACTACGTTTTTTCGTGAGAAAGTCAAGCGATTATTTTCAACTTTTTCTTTCTTTTTTCACCTCTCGTTGCCACTGGTTTCTTTTCTAACCTGACCACCGAAGCGGTTTGTCGTGACAACGGATGCGCATTATAGGGAGTCAGAAAATTCTAGCAAGTGTTTTTTAAACTTTTTAACTCAACCGATGAAACATTAAACAAATCGTTTAAAAACACCACTTATCGTTAAAGATATGAGCTATAAACAGTCAAATTCCTGTGTAAACTTGCTCACTTTTTCCCAGTCCGTATATTCTATCTCTGTATTTGGGTCGGTTGGCCCATCTGTCATTTTCATAATAAGTCGAATCATCGTCTTATCGAACCAACCATAACGTGGATAGAACAATGCGCCAGCAAATACTGAGCTTAGTGTTGGTTGCCAAGGGCTTTTCTCCAGAAACTTGCGCGTATAGGCATTCGTTTCAGGAGTATCTTTGCCTTCTTTGCGCGCAGTTAAGTTCACACCAAAGAAAGCGGTTTTCATTGTATTTAATTGGCTTTGATGAATCGTTGCGAACCGCATCAGCGCTTTATTGAAGTGACCATAACGAATAGACGCTCCAACTAACACCTTTTCATACGATGTAATATTGATATTTTTTTCGCTATTTAAATCTCGAATATCACATTGGCGCCCTACACTTCGTAGTTGCTCCGCCATTTTCAAAACAATTTTTTTAGTTTGTCCATCTGTGCTCGAATGCAAAAGTAAGTAACTCATTCTTGATCCTATCTTATTAATCGCGCCAGAAGGTTGGCGTGAATAACACTAATAATGTAAAGACTTCAAGACGACCGAACAGCATAGTCACTACCAGTATCCATTTCCCTGCTGGGTTCATCGATGTAAAGTTATCAGCGACAGTGCCAAGGCCTGGCCCTAGGTTATTTAACGTTGTTGCGATAGCTGAAAAAGCAGAAAATTCATCGACACCCGTTGCAATTAATAGAAGTAAACTGACGATAAAAACGAGCGCATATGCTGAAAAGAAGCCCCATACCGCTTCGATGATCCTTTCAGGTAAAGCTCTTTGCCCTAACTTTATGGTGTAAACGGCATTTGGGTGAACAAGCCTTTTTAATTCCCGAGATCCTTGCAAAAACAATAGCAAGATACGGATAACTTTTAATCCGCCTCCTGTTGAACCAGCACAACCGCCAACAAATGCGGCACATAGAAGAAGCATCGGCAGGAACAAAGGCCATCCGGCAAAACTATCTGTTGTAAAACCTGCAGTTGTTGCCATTGAGACAACTTGGAAAAATGCCTGATCTAATGTTTGCCCAAAAGAGCCATACACTGAGTGATAAAGTAAAACCAGTGTACAGATAATGACGAGGGCTAACTGGAAGCTAATGAATGTTTTAAATTCAGGATCGCGCCAATAGATACCTAAGCTACGCCCAGTAAGCACGGCAAAGTGCAGACCAAAATTACAACCTGAGATAATTAAGAAAACCGCAATAATGGTATTTATCGCTGGGCTATTGAAATACCCCACACTCGCGTCATGCGTTGAAAAACCACCAATCGCTATTGTAGAAAAACTATGAGAGATGGCATCAAACACATCCATACCTGCTATCCACAGCGCAATCGCACATACAATCGTCAGCAATACATAGATGAGCCAAAGGGTTTTTGCCGTTTCTGCAATACGCGGTCGCATTTTATTATCTTTAAGCGGCCCAGGCATTTCAGCACGATAAAGCTGCATTCCCCCAACACCGAGTAATGGCAGGATCGCCACAGCAAGTACGATGATCCCCATCCCACCTAACCACTGTAGCATTTGCCTATAAAATAAGATGGCTTTCGGAAGCGTATCGAGCCCAGTTAACGTTGTCGCTCCTGTTGTGGTTAACCCAGAAAAGGATTCAAAAAAAGCATCGGTTATGGAAAGGTTTGGCTTTTCAGAAAAGATAAAAGGTAATGCCCCCACACTTCCTAACACGGTCCAAAACAAGACGACAATAAGAAACCCTTCTTTTGCTTTAAGCTCATGCTTGCTGTTGCGCGTTGGGATCCATAACAGTAATCCGAGCACTAAAGCCGTAACAAACGTTTGACTAAATGCTCGACCTGCTCCATCACGATAAATAAGCGCAACAATACCCGGCACAACCATGGTAAAAGAGAAGATAATAACGAGCAGCCCGACAATACGGGTTATTGCACGAAAATGCATTCGGCAGGTTCCTTGCTAACCAATTGACTATTCAGATTCAGGTATGAGTTCTAAAGCCCCGCGACTCATATCGCGTAATTTATCATTGACTTCTTGCTCTAAGGTAGCAGGAATTGCAATTCGTAGGGAAACAGATTCGTTATATTCACTGTGTAAAATCATCCCGTTGACCTGCGTAACTAGCTGCTCAACCGTATTAATAAATGCATAATCACAAACTAGCTGGAAAAATTTTTGCGGTACTTTTGTTTGTGTTGGTAATAACTTAAGTGCTTGCTGAGCACCATTACCATAAGCTTTAACTAAACCGCCTGTCCCTAGTTTGATACCACCAAAATAACGTACAACAACACAGGTGATCTCCCCAAGATTGCTGCCGAGCAATTGTGCCATTATTGGCTTTCCGGCCGTTCCTGTTGGCTCACCATCGTCGGAAAAACCTAACTGCTGAGAATCATCCGGGCGTCCTGCAACAAATGCCCAGCAATGGTGCCGAGCATCTGGGTATTGAGCTTTAATGGATTGAATATACTCCTTTGCGGCATCAATACCTTCTGTATGTGCAAGATAGGTAATAAAACGGCTTTTTTTAATTTCTTCTGTATAACAGATAGATTCAGCCGGTATTAAATAAGGTTTCATTACGGTAGTTGCAAATCTCGCGTCATATTTTCAATCCGATTATGATGAATGATGATGTTATCTTCAATACGAATACCCCCATAAGGTTTGAACTGCTCAATTTTTTCCCAATTAAAGTGTTGAGCAAATTCGCCTGAGCGCCAAGATGACAGTAACGATTCGATAAAATAAAGGCCGGGTTCAATAGTCAGCACCATTCTTGGTTCCAGTACGCGAGTGCAGCGAAGGAAAGGATACATTTTCGGTGCAGCAAGCAGTGTGCCATCTTCATCCTGCATAAAACCAGCAGCATCATGAACTTGTAAACCTAGAGGATGGCCTAACCCATGGGGTAGGAATGGCGTGGTTAGCCCTTGCTCCACCATAGTTTCTTCGCTAATTCCCTTAATGATTGAGTGTTTTTTCAATAGCTTAGCAATTCGATGGTGCATATCGACATGGTAATCGGTATAGCGTACACCTGCTTTGATGGTATCAATCAAGGCCAACTGTTCTTTATTCATATCGGCAACAAGAGCAGCAAACTCACTTTTGCCTTTTGCGGCATAAGTACGAGTTATATCAGCAGCATAGCCGTTATACTCAGCCCCTGCATCAATCAGAAAGCTTCTTATTTCATTCGGTGCTTGTTGCTGTAATTTAGTGTAATGCAATACGGCTGCATTTTCATTGAGTGCAACAATATTCCCATAAGGCACATCTGTATCGCGATGCCCTGTCGCTTGTAAGTAACTGATGTTGATATCAAACTCACTCATGCCTGCTTGGAAAGCCTCGAATGCCGATAAATGACCATTTACCGCCATTTTTTGCGCTTCACGCATGCAATACATTTCATAATCTGTTTTATAAGAACGATGGAAATGATAGAAATCAACGACAGGTTTTGGGTTAATATTTTGTAGGCGAATACCCAGTGATTCCGCTCTAGCTTTAGCTGAACCAATATAGGCAATATTTTCTTTAGGTATATTCGCTAAAAACTCACTAATATCATCTGCATTTTTTAAATGAATAAGCTCAACTTCTTTGGTCCAAAAGCTATTTGGTAATGGCTCAACGCTGTGCCAATAATCAACGGGAGAATAGAACCAAAGTTTAGGTTTATTCACACCATCCACTAATAACCAAGAATGTGGAACATCGGTGACAGGCACCCATGCTTTAAAGTGAGGATTCACTTTGAAAGGATAGTCGCTGTCATCAAGAAAAATACGTTGAGGTTCACCCGAATGAATCAGTATGGCGTCTAGCTTGCTGCGTTGTAAGACCTGCTGAGTTGTTGTTTGCAAAGTTTTAATATGGTCAGCGTAGAGTGCAGTCAGTTTTTCCATTTCATTCAACCTTTCAGTTTTATTAGAAAATCCAAGCTTAGCACGTTCTTGAATTGACTGGTATGCAATCTGAGGGGAAATCCACTTAATCAACTGATTATTAAATAGAATACTATTTTCCCTCTCCTATATTTCACTTATTTGCTGTGATCAACGTTCCAGTTTTGTTATCAATTATTTGCATTCCTTTAACATTCTAGTCACACTCAACTCTATCTGGTCGTACCAGATGATAAAATCATCATAAGGAGAACGGCATGCTTTATCAAAGTGAAACAATCTATGTTCAATGGTTGAAAACAGGTATTGCAGAACTCGTTTTTAACTCGCCTGGGCCAATAAATAAATTGGATACTCATACCGTTGCTTCACTTGATGAAGCAGTTGCTGTACTTGAACAGCAATCAGGCCTATTAGGCGTTATTCTAAGATCTGACAAGCCTGCATTTATTGTTGGGGCAGATATCAAAGAGTTTCTTTCACTTTTTGAAGCACCAGCAGAGACCCTAAGCGAGTGGTTAGGCTACGCAAATGGTATTTTTAATCGTATCGAAGACTTACCTGTTCCTACTCTTAGCGCCATTAATGGGTATGCGCTAGGTGGAGGCTGTGAATGTATTCTTTCTACTGACTTACGTATTGCGACTCCAGATGCGCGTATTGGGTTACCTGAAACGAAACTCGGTATTATGCCGGGCTTTGGCGGCTCTGTTCGTTTACCTCGATTAATCGGTTTAGATAGCGCCCTAGAAATTATTACCGCAGGCAAAGACATTAGTGCCGCAGAATCACTCAAATTCGGCTTGGTTGATGCCGTTGTTGAGACGGACAAACTTGTAGAATCAGCCCTTGCCCTCATTGAATCAGCAATCGCAGGAGCGATTAATTGGCAGCAAAGACGTCAACCTAAGTTACAACCATTACAACTTAGCCCTATTGAACAGAGCATGAGCTTTAATGTTGCAAAAGGTATGGTGTATAAGGTTGCAGGAAAACACTATCCCGCCCCTATGACGGCAGTCAATACCATTGAAAAAGCAGCCAACTGTGCTCGTACTGAAGCCCTAAAACATGAAACAGCAGCTTTTGTTCCACTTGCTCATAGCGATGTTGCTCGCTCATTAGTTAGTATTTTCTTAAATGATCAGCAAGTTAAATCAACAAGCAAACAGCTTTCTCGTCACGTTGAAGCGCCTCAACATGCCGCAGTACTAGGAGCAGGAATTATGGGAGGTGGAATAGCCTACCAGTCCGCAAGTAAAGGCGTTCCTGTGCTCATGAAGGATATTAATGAAAAATCTTTAGATTTAGGCATCGAAGAGGCTCATAAACTATTAAATGGTCAATTTGAGCGCGGGAAAATCAATGCCTCAAAAATGGCGAAAACACTCGCATCGATTCATCCTTCGCTTTCTTACGCGGGTATCGAAAATTCACAAGTGATCGTGGAAGCGGTCGTTGAAAACCCCAAAATTAAAGCCGCTGTGCTGACGGAAGTTGAAGCATTAGTTAGCCCAGAAACAATTTTAGCGTCTAATACGTCGACCATACCGATTACTGAGCTAGCGAAGTCGTTAAAACGTCCCGAAAATTTTTGTGGTATGCACTTCTTCAACCCTGTGCATCGCATGCCGCTTGTTGAGGTTATTCGTGGTCAAAAAACCTCAGAGGATACCATCGCCAAAGTCGTCGCTTACGCCAACAAAATGGGTAAAACCCCCATTGTCGTTAATGACTGCCCTGGTTTCTTCGTCAATAGGGTTCTTTTCCCTTACTTTGCAGGTTTTAACTTACTGCTACAAGATGGTGCAGATTTCAGAGAAATCGATAAAGTCATGGAAAAAGAATTTGGCTGGCCGATGGGACCTGCATATCTTCTTGATGTAGTTGGTATTGATACCGCATCCCATGCAGAGCATGTAATGGCATTAGGGTTCCCTGAGCGCATGAGTAAAACAGGCAAAAATGCTATTGATGTTATGTTTGAAGAAAAACGGTTTGGGCAAAAAAATGGTAAAGGCTTTTATCAATATGAAAAAGATAAAAAAGGAAAGCCAAAGAAAGTTGATGACCCCGCCACAGATGCATTACTCGCCTCAATCAGTCAAGGCAAGCGCTCATTTACAAAAGAAGAGATCATTGCACGTATGATGATCCCGATGATCAATGAGGTCGTTCGTTGTTTAGAAGAGGGCATCATTCAAAGCCCTGCCGATGCAGACATCGCTTTAGTTTACGGCCTTGGGTTCCCTCCTTTCCGAGGAGGCGTCTTCCGCTACTTAGATACCGTTGGCACACAATCTTATGCTAAGACAGCGGAGACCTATGCTCAGTTAAGCCCTCTGTATCAAATTCCTGCGGGTCTCAAAGAAAAATCTCAGGCCAATTCCAGTTATTATGCGAAGCCACCTGTAGTGGCAATTGATATTAAAAAAGTTGCGAGAGGCTAATAGTATGGAAAATGTCGTTATTATCGATGGAATACGTACACCAATGGGGCGTTCAAAGGGCGGTGTATTTCGCCATGTCCGAGCGGAAGACCTCTCAGCACACCTGATGAATGTGATTTTTGAACGCAACCCTAACGCAAGCAAAAAAGAACTCAATGATATTATTTGGGGCTGTGTGCAACAGACCCTTGAACAAGGGTTTAATATCGCTAAAAACGCTGCGTTACTGACTGATATCCCACATACAGTTCCTGCGGTCACAGTTAACCGTTTGTGTGGCTCTTCAATGCAAGCTCTGCATGATGCTAGCCGACTTATTATGACAGGCGATGCAAACTCAGTCTTAATTGGTGGTGTGGAGCACATGGGTCATGTTCCCATGACACATGGTATTGATTTCAACCCTAAATTAACGTTACGTGTCGCAAAAGCGGCTGGTGCAATGGGCCTAACCGCAGAAATGCTGGCTAAAATGTACAAAATTAGCCGTGAGGAGCAAGATGCGTTTGCCCTTAGATCGCACCAACGTGCTGCCCAAGCCACTAAAAATGGTCAATTTAAACATGAAATAGCGCCCGTAGCTGGGCATGACAGCCAAGGCAATCTCTTTGCCGTGGATTATGATGAAGTTATCCGTTTTGATGCAAGCCTCGAAAGCCTAGCATCATTGCGCCCCGCCTTTGACCCCGTAAGTGGTACCGTCACGGCAGGTAACTCTTCTGCCCTTTCAGATGGGGCGTCAGCAATGCTCATCACAGGCGAAAGCTACGCTAAAGAACGAGGGCTCAAGCCACGTGCCAAAGTTCGCTCAATGGCCGTTGTTGGCTGTGATCCTTCAATCATGGGCTTTGGGCCAGTTCCTGCTACAGAGCTAGCGCTAAAACGCGCGGGGTTATCATTAGCGGATATCGATATTATTGAATTAAATGAAGCATTTGCCGCTCAATCCATTGCCTGCTTAAAAGGGCTGAAACTGCCAGAAAGCCTTATTGATGAAAAAGTCAACCTTAATGGCGGTGCTATTGCATTGGGCCACCCTCTGGGTTGTTCTGGAGCAAGGATTACAACGGCATTGCTCAATCAGTTAGAGCTGAAGGATAAACAATTTGGCCTAGCAACAATGTGTATCGGATTTGGGCAAGGCATTGCCACGATCATTGAGCGTGTATAGTGTGTCTATACCCTAAGTCGTTCAAGCGCATGTTTGCCAAAAGGATAAGCTCAAAAACGGTATTATCTGAGCAATGCCAAACAGCTAAACCTGCGCCAATTGAAATATAAAGGGTATAGCCGCGAGTTGCCGTAGTGTTGTTGTATGTTGTCAACATTCCCGCCTAGTCAGGGGCGGGCTTTTTCTTTTTTGCCACTTGGTTTATCCATTTGGGCAAAGTTTAACTGACAAGTTACTGTCTAAAACAACAAATCAATGTCATCTCCAACGAGGAAAGTGGCACATATATGCTCAATCATGCCACAGGCCATCGATTCAAATATTCAGTAAATTATCATTTAAATAAACTCGTAGGCATCACCAAATAATTGTTCAGGCTTTGCATTACGCTCTGCACAAAAACGTTCTCTGGCGATTTTTGCCATTTCAAAACGCCCTGCTATGTAAATATCATAGGAGGACAAATCACCAAAATCTTCCAATACCCCACTTAAAACCGTTCCTGAGCGCCCTCTCCATTGTTCATCCGGTTGTTCAACGATAGGTATCACTTTTAGATTAGGATAACGTTCACTAAGCGCTTGCAGCTCTCCTAAGTCGTAAAGGTGCTCTAGCTGACGCCCCCCCCAGTAGAAGGTAATATCCCTAGAAGGGTTTTCCATGAGAGCCGCGAGTAGGATAGAATGCGTGTAAGAAAACCCCGTGCCCCCTGCAACTAAGATCATTGGGTTTTGGCTATTTTCTCTAAACCATGCCTTGCCATGTGGGATATCAATATCGATACGGCGTTGATCTAAAATTCGATCCATCACCGCCATGGCATAAAGATTGATTTCTGAAGCGCCAATATGTAATTCAATTGTTTCGTTATTAGCAGGTGTAGATGCCATTGAGAATGGGCGCTTATCACGCTCATCCATGATCACCATAAGGTACTGACCTGCTTTAAAATGAAAAGGACCATCCGGCAACAAAATAACCCGATATACTGTGTCAGTTATGGACTCAACAGATGTGACTTTACAGCTCAAAGTTGCCATGGCTCCCCTCTTATTTTTCAAAAATATTCAATTGATCCCAAATATCATCAATTCGCGACTTCACTTGTTCATCCATAACAATTGGCCTACCCCATTCCCTGTTTGTCTCACCGGGCCATTTATTTGTTGCATCTAGCCCCATTTTTGACCCTAGACCAGAGACTGGTGATGCAAAATCAAGATAATCGATAGGTGTATTTTCCATCATAACAGTATCGCGAGCAGGATCCATACGAGTGGTTATCGCCCAGATCACATCTTTCCAGTCACGCGCATTGATATCATCGTCACACACAATAACAAATTTTGTGTACATAAATTGACGGAGGTAAGACCAAACACCCATCATGACGCGTTTTGCATGGCCTGCGTATTGTTTTTTCATCGTAACAACAGCAAGACGATATGAGCACCCTTCTGGAGGAAGGTAAAAATCGACGATTTCTGGAAACTGCTTTTGTAAAATAGGTACTAGGACTTCATTTAGGGCTTCACCCAGTACGGCAGGCTCATCGGGTGGCCGGCCTGTATAGGTAGAATGGTAAATCGCATCACGGCGTTGAGTAACATGGGTTACCGTAAAGACAGGGAAACTATCTATCTCATTATAATAACCAGTATGATCACCATAAGGCCCTTCCGGCGCGAGCTCACCAGGTTCAATGTAGCCTTCTAAGATAATCTCAGCGCCCGCAGGTACTTCAAGATCATTCGAGATACATTTAACGACTTCCGTTTTATTACCACGTAATAAACCGGCGAACGCATATTCAGACAGCGTATCAGGAACTGGAGTCACCGCACCTAGGATAGTTGCAGGATCCGCACCAAGCGCTACTGCGACAGGGAATTTTTCCCCCGGATGCTGTTGGGACCACTCTTGAAAATCCAGCGCACCACCGCGGTGAGAGAGCCAACGCATGATCACTTTATTTTTCCCCAACACCTGTTGGCGGTAAATACCCAAGTTTTGACGCTCTTTATTAGGGCCTCTTGTTACCGTTAATCCCCATGTAATCAGCGGCGCAGCATCTTCAGGCCAGCAGTGCATAACAGGGATTTTGGTTAAATCGACGTCATCCCCCGCCCAAATTTGCTCTTGGCAAGGGGCTGAGCTTAGCCGTTTTGCTGGCATGTTGAGTACCTGTTTGAACTTAGGTAATTTATCAAACAGGTCACGAAAACCTTTCGGTGGATCCGGCTCTTTTAGAAAAGCAAGCAGCTTACCAACATCGTGTAGTGCCTTGATATCTTCCTGCCCCATTCCCATCGCAACACGTTTGGTTGTGCCAAATAGGTTGCACAAAACGGGCATATCATAGCCTTTAGGGTTTTCAAATAATAAGGCAGGGCCCCCTGCTCTAAGCGTGCGATCAGCTATTTCCGTCATTTCGAGGTAAGGGTCGACTTCCATCGTAATACGTTTTAGTTCGCCTTGCTTTTCAAGCTGGGCAATGAAGTCTCTTAGGTCACGGTATTTCATTGTCATCTTTTACTATTACAGAGGGAGTCTCATTATAAGACGTCCGGCCAAGGTTACAAGTTACCCACAAAAACTATTCATAATCAATATGGTTATAGTCAAAAACATCTTATTTTACTGGCAATCGAATGGAACCAATGCTTTTAATGATAAAGTATCAAACTGTTCAGGGAATGATTGGTTGTGCTGAAAGAGTTTAAAACCTTCATTTTTACCACTGAAATAAGTCAATGTGTTGCCTTTAATCTGTAATCCACTACCTTCTCTCAGTGCAACCACGACTTCATGAGGGTTGATGACACAAAACTCTTGTAATCGCTCATCTCGCGTTTCCCCCATATGACCTGAGATATGAGAATCGATATAGTGGGGATTTATCTGTACGGGAAACAACCCCAAAGACGGCATAATCACCGCATTACTCACAGGCATATCATTGGTCGTACGAATACTTGGTGTAGCCACATTACAACCCGCACTCCAACCAATATAGGGAACATCACGCTCTTTAACCGCGCGCTGGATCGCAACAATCAACCCATTTTCATGCAGGCATTTATTTAACCACCATGTATTGCCCCCACTTACAAGGATACATTCTGCTTGTTCAATCGCTTCGACAGGGCTGGAAAAATGTTCAATTGACGTAACTTTAATACCTAAAGCTTCGCTTAATTGCTCTGCTCGCTCATCATGAGGATCCCGTAATATCGCATAAGGCACCAATACCGCTGATGTAATGTTCCTACGCGCGATCATTTCATGGATACGAGGTAAGGCATAACTTAGCCATACTGGATTGTTTGGAAGCTTACCGTTACTCAATAAAAAAATTTCCATGCTGTCTCCTAGATAACCTGTTATTACATTATCACTAACTATAATTTATTGATTTTTAGTTAGTATATATTTCTGATTCTAAATGCTATTCTTACTTTGTCGATTAGTCACATTTTTATACTTTAATTTGTTATGATGAGCATAATTTTGTTGTATTGGGTTTAAGAAATGGAAAAATGGCATCTGCTATATTGTAAACGTGGCCAAATTGATAGGGCCATAGAGCACCTAAATAGGCAAAATGTGATCTGCATGACTCCCATGACAGAAATAGAAAAAGTGGTTAGAGGAAAGCGAACAAAAGTACAAGAGCCGCTATTCCCTAATTATCTGTTCGTGAAGTTCGATCATAACGAAATCCATACCACTACAATACAATCCACTCGCGGTGTCAGCCATTTTGTCCGTTTTGGCCTACACCCCGCCATTGTACCAGACGAAATTATCGAACTTTTGCAACAAGCGCCCCTTGGGCATCTCGTCGATCCCGAAACACCAACTCATGGTGATAATGTCTTGATTACCGAAGGCATTTTTGCAGGTATTCAGGCAATTTATGATGAGCCTAATGGTGAATCACGCTCAATCTTATTACTGAATATTTTAAATAAAAATGTGTCTAAAGTACTCGATAATACTCAGTTTAAAAAGCTATCTTAACCCACATAAAAAAACTGCACCTTAATTGGGTTGGCTACCAACCTGTTGAGTGCAGTTATAAATCGAGTTTTTATAGACTGAATAACGATAAATTAAGACTCTTCTTTCTCTTCATCGTCTTCTTCATTATTTTCCCGATCTCGCCGACCTTTACCCACATAAAAGTTAGATAAAAGCACACCGAGCTCAAACAACAGATACATTGGCACGGCAAGTAACGTTTGAGAAAGTACATCTGGTGGCGTTAAAAACATCCCCACAATAAATGCACCGACTAAAATATAAGGCCGTTTGCGTTTTAGTGATTCAGGGGTTGTGACGCCGGTCCAACACAACAGAATAATAGCAATCGGTACTTCAAAGGCCGCACCAAATGCCATAAATAACGTCATTACAAAACTGAGATATTTACTAATATCAGGAATGAAATTGACGCTATCCGGTGTTGTTTTGACAAAGAAACCAAAGGCTAATGGGAAGACAACAAAGTAAGCAAAAGCCATCCCTAAATAGAAAAGGAAGCTACTAGAGACCAATAAAGGCAGCATCAGCCGACGTTCGTGCTTATATAACGCTGGCGCAATAAAGGCCCAAATTTGGTATAGGATCACCGGTATCGAAATAAATACCGATACCATCATGGTCAGTTTAATTGGAGTGAAAAAGGTTGATGCCACATCTGTCGCACTCATTTGAGAACCAACAGGAAGCTTATCAATCAAAGGTGCGGCGACTAGCCGATATATATCATTTGAAAAGTAAGCTAAGGCAGCGAACACAATCAAAACCGTAATCAAACAGTTTAACAGCCGCTTCCTGAGTTCAATGAGGTGGCTAATAAGTGGTTGTGTATCATTTACAGCCATGTTCTATTTTTCGCTTTCTGTCTGATTAGGATTTTTTTTCTCTGTAACGCCATTTTGCTGGTCGCTGTCATTGTTTAGCGATGGCTTTGTCGGCTCATCGACGACAGCTGCCATTTTTGCTGCATATTCAGGATCAGGATCCGATTCAGACTCTGGTGGTTGCGAAGCTTTATTTTGAGCATCTTTAACTGCATTGTCGTAGTTATCAGTTAACTCTTTTGCTTTTTGTAGCTCACTTGCAACGCTCTCTGTTGTCGAGTGATATCCTGTTTTTAATGATTGTGCAGCTTGGCGAAGCTCATCCATAGATTGTTTCAGTTCAGGGGAAAGCGTTTCCATACCCGCTTTTTCCTGAACTTTTTTCAACGTGTCTTGTAACTCTTGCAATTTGAGTTCTTGTGACAATTCATTTTGCACATTGGAGGCTAATGAACGCATCGCACGGATCCAACCAGCAACAGTTCTCACTGCTACTGGTAGGCGCTCAGGGCCTAAGACGACAAGACCAATAACTGCAACAAGCAGCAGTTCACTGAAACCTATGTCAAACACGGTTTAACCCTGCTCTTTATTTTTGCTCTCAACTGGGCTGTCTTTCTTGTCAGCAGCCTGTTGCTGTTCTGTAATATTTTTAGGTGCAAAGTCAGCATCTTGTTTTTCTTGCTCTTCTTTTGCAGCCTTAGCAGCTTCATCATCGTTCATCGCTTTTTTAAAGCCTTTCAATGATTCACCTAAATCCGACCCCAGAGAACGTAATTTTTTGGTGCCGAAAATTAAAATAATAAGTAGAGCAATAATAATAAGTTGCCAAGGGCTACCAAAAGCGGCCGTTGCAATAGTTGATTCCATTGTTTATACCTCTGTAAAAGTGGGATCAATAGTTATTTATCCCATTATATACAACCTGCTCACAATACGGAAATATTCACAGGCTTATAAACTTGTCGCAAAACAAGGTTTACTTAACTTTTCCCCGATTTATACCAGCCTATAATCCATGATAACGCGCCAGCAGACATAAATGCTATAGCCATTCTATTTGAAGCGGAAATAAAGAATAAACTCCCGCAAAGAATCAGTGTTGCACCAATTCCTAATAGGTATTGAGACTTACGCTGTTTATTACGTTGCTGTTTTAATTGTTCTGACAATTGTTCGATATTGGACTGTAAGAACTTATGTTGACGCAAAGCACCATAAATTAAGTCTGGAATTTCAGGCATTTTCTCGGCCCAGTAAGGGGCTTTCTCTTTTAACGCTTGGGTAATTGCAGGAATACCGACTTGACTGTGTACCCAATCTTCTAAAAATGGTTTCGCCGTTTTCCATAGATCCAATTGAGGATAAAGCTGACGGCCTAAGCCTTCAATATAGAGTAAGGTTTTCTGTAGCAGTACAAGTTGGGGCTGCACTTCCATATTGAAACGGCGCGCAGTATTAAATAAGTTTAATAGCACATGCCCAAATGAAATTTCAGCTAACGGTTTTTCGAAAATAGGTTCACAAACGGTTCTGATAGCAAACTCAAAATCTTCAACGTTAGTATCTGCTGGCACCCAACCTGAGTCGACATGCAGTTCAGCGACCTTACGGTAATCACGATTAAAGAAAGCAATAAAGTTCTCTGCAAGATAGCGCTTATCTTCTTTATTCAGTGAACCAACAATACCACAATCGATGCCGATATATAGCGGATCTTCAGGGTGCTCATAGCTGACAAAAATATTGCCGGGGTGCATATCTGCATGGAAAAAGCTGTCACGAAAAACTTGAGTAAAGAAGACTTTCACGCCCCTTTCCGCCAAGATTTTCATGTTTGTTCCTTGCGCTTTTAAAGCCGCAATATCGGAAACAGGAATACCATAGATACGCTCCATGACCATAACGTTTTCGCGACAATAATCGGCATAAACCTCTGGTACATATAGCATTGAGCTATTCTCAAAATTACGACGAAGCTGGATAGCATTAGCCGATTCACGTAAGAGATTTAGCTCATCGATCAAGGTTTTTTCATATTCACGAACCACTTCTTTAGGGCGTAGACGGCGACCATCAGGCAGTAAAGGCACCCAATTAGCGATACGATACATGAGTTTTACATCCGCTTTGATAACCGGCAGGATATCAGGACGGATAACTTTTAAAACGACTTCCTTACCATTCTCTTTGAGTTTTGCGGTATGTACTTGAGCAATCGAAGCTGACGCTAGTGCCTTTTCATCGAAATCATCAAACCACTGTTCGAGTGGGCCGCCTAATGATTCTTCAATGTAACGACGAGCCAGTTTGCCGTCAAAGCTAGCGACCTTATCTTGCAGCAAAGAGAGTTGGTCAGCGATAGCGGGTGGAAACAGATCGCGTCGGGTAGATAGCATCTGCCCAAACTTGATCCAGACAGGCCCCAATTCTTGTAAAGCTAAACGTAAACGCTCACCAAGCTCTTTGCCCTTATGCTGGTTTTTAATCCAAAAGAAACCAAAACGACCAATACGCAGCGGTAACGTCAGCTTTACTTTTGGGATGAGCTCATCCAAACCATACGAAAGGAATACCCGAATAATAAAGTAGAGACGTTTTATTTCACCGGGCGTCATTATACTCCTCCAACTGGCTCAATCGTTTTTCTAGCTCACTTAGTGAATCAGAAACTTGTTCTACTTCATTACTAAAATAAGCCAGTTCGAGTGGGTTTGGAGCCATTTTCCACTCTTCAAGCAGTGTGTCTTTGATATAGTTTTTTTGCCTGCATGCTAAATGTGAAGCTAAACTCGCGCCCTTGCGTAGTACTTGGCTAATACCTTGTGCCGCGACATCGCCTAAGTAAGGGGATAGATAGTGTGCAGGATCCCAAATTGCCATATCTAATAATGACGACCAATGCTGTACAACCTGCATATCACCTTCAATAACAATTTCACCACTATTGATTAGCTGTGATAACTGTTGTTTGTCTTTTAGCTTAATTAGCGTAAAGAGGGATGTTTTGATTGTACAATCAGCAGGCTCATGCCATTGGCTTAAAACATCGACATGGTTATCACTGAAAATCAACGTCAATGTTTTATTCAGCTCTTTCAAATCGATAGACATGACTTTACCCGCTAAGCGCGCTCTAGCGGGTTTTAAGACCGATTCTTTAAATAACATATGATTCAAACATGTTTCCATGAATGCCGTCATTAAAGAATATAACACTGTATTTTGGCTTTCAGCCTGTGCTGATGTGGCTTCCATCTTAGAATTTAAACCCTTTATGCAATGCGACAATACCACCTGTCATATTGGTATAGGAGACTTGTTCAAAGCCTGCATTTTCCATCATTGATTTCAGTGTTTCTTGGTCTGGGTGCATACGGATAGATTCTGCAAGATAACGATAGCTATCAGGATCCCCAACCACAGCTTGACCAATACGAGGTAGAACATGGAATGAATACGCGTCATAAGCCTTATTAAGCGGCTCAATAACAGGCTTAGAGAATTCAAGTACTAGCAGACGACCACCTGGCTTTAACACTCTGAACATTGAGCGTAAAGCTTTGTCTTTATCGGTCACATTACGTAGCCCAAAAGAGATGGTGATACAATCAAAATAGTTATCAGGGAATGGCAGTTCTTCTGCGTTGGCTTGAACATAGCTAACATTACCAACAATACCAAGATCACGTAATTTTTCACGTCCCATTTTTAACATAGAGTCGTTAATATCAGCGAGGATCACCTCACCTTTTTCACCGACAAGACGAGAAAACTTCGCGGTTAAATCACCAGTACCACCAGCAAGATCTAAAACACGTTGGTTACGACGTACACCACTGGCTTCTATCGTAAAACGTTTCCAGACACGATGAATGCCGAAAGACATTAAATCATTCATCAAGTCATATTTTGATGCTACAGAGTGAAAAACATTAGCCACAAGGCCAACTTTATCTTCTTTGCCTACGGTACGGAAACCAAAATCAATAGTTTCTTTTGATGGTTCTGTCATTTCTATTATGCCTGTTTATAATTCAAACTTTTGTAGGAAGTGTAACAGTCTTTGAGGTAAAACCCTATCAAGAAGTCTAAGATTCCGCACAATATGGCTTATCTGACTTTTCAACGAGCTGTGGTGAAATAGGCTGTTTTACCTCAACCCCCATTTCTTTAAAGCTTTCTGCCTGACTAATTAAATTACCACGCCCCTCAGCCAACCTTTTCATTGCGGATTGGTAAGCATTATCCGCTTTATCAAGGCTTGCCCCTAAAAGTTGCATGTCATCAACAAAAAGGCGTAATTTGTCGTACATTTTTGCGGCTTTTGCGGCAATTTCTTGCGCATTTTGCCCTTGGCGTTCATAGCGCCACAAATTGTTAATTGTTCGCACCGCCACTAATAATGTGGAAGGGCAAACTAACATGATATTCTGTTTTATACCTTCATCAAGTAGCTCAGGCGATTCTTTTAAAGCCAATAAGTAAGCCGGTTCAATTGGAATAAACATCAATACATAATCTAAAGAGCGTATCCCCGGTAGTTGATGATAGTCCTTATGACTTAGCATACGCATGTGATTACGAATTGAAGCTACATGGTTTTTGATAGCCTGAGTTTGTTCGTCAGGGTCTTCACTATTGAAATATCTTTCATAAGCGACCAGTGACATTTTTGCATCAACAATCACGTCTTTACCTTCAGGCAAGCGGATAATCACATCAGGCTGATAACGGCTGTTATAGCTGGTATTAATACTGACTTGTGTTTCAAACTCACTCCCTTTGCGTAAACCAGAAGCTTCCAAGATCCGCGTCAGAATGGTTTCTCCCCAGTTTCCTTGGATCTTGTTATCCCCTTTAAGGGCTCGAGTCAGGTTAACCGTTTCTTTGGTCATTTGAGTATTTAGCTGCTGTAACTGACGGATTTCATACGCCAGTGTATGCCGCTCTTTGGCTTCTTCACCAAAGCTTTGCTGTACCTGTTGGCGGAACCCTTCAAGCTGTTCACGAAATGGGGATAACATGGCAATCAAGCTTTTTTGCTGCTGCTCTGATGCCCTACGCTCATTCTGCTCAAAAATCCGGTTGGCTAAATTTTCAAATTGAATCGTTAACCGCTGCTCACTGTTTTGCAGCAGGCGCTGTTTCTCTTCATTGGCTAGCTGGCTTTGCTCAAAACGCGTTGTGATTTCTCGTAATTCAGCTTCTTGCTCACGATTAATATCTCTGAGTGTTCGCAACTCTTGATCGAGACGTTCATATTCCATTTTCCACTCAGAAAGATGGATGTTTTTTTCATCACTGGCCGCAAGTTGACGATTAATGTGTTGGAGTTCTTGCTCTTTTTGATTAAGTTTTTGCGCAATAAACAGCCAAACGGCTAAGCCGCCAATTAATATACCGCCAAGGGCGCCAATAACCCCATATAAAAGAGAGGTATCCACTGTTAAATCCTTACATGACGAGATCTAGGGTAAGGTAATCGGATACTGTATATCAGTCCAGAAGTAATTTAAAACAAGCCCTAAATTGCGAGACGATTCGCAGCTTAGCCCATCCACTGAGCTAGCCAACGTAATCCAAATGCGCCTGGCGCTAATATACCAAATGCCCAAATCATCGCAGACACTAAGTTTGCCGCCTGAAAATAGCGTTTAGGCATTTTACAAATCCCAGCCACTAAAGGTACGACGGCTCTGAATGGGCCGAAGAAACGCCCTAAAAAGACACTCCATATGCCCCAACGATTGAAAAAGTGCTGCCCTCTATCAATCATTTGAGGTTTGCGAGAAATCGGCCACATTTTACGGACGTTATCTTTATAGTGAAAACCAAACCAATAAGAGAGCCAATCACCAAAAAATGCCCCTAACGTTGCCGCAAGCCATACAGGCCAGAATGTAATACCACTTTCGCCGATGAGGGCACCTAAACCTAACAGGATGACAGTTGCAGGCAACAGCAAAGATAAAAAGGCTAAAGATTCACCAAATGCTAGAAAGAAGATGATTGGCAGCGCCCATATTTCATGTTCACGGGTAAATTCGGTCACTGTATGGACGATTTCATTCAACGTCACAGCCTTTCTCCCTTATAATGGATTGGTTTAATACATTAACTAATATGTAATAAACCAATCTTAAACTAATTATTCGAGGAAATAACTTTGAAGTAAGCTTCTGCCAGCATTATCCAGTCCAAAATCACTCTCCAGCCATTTATCAATACTACCATAATGTGTTTTTATGCTATTTATGGCTGTCATAAGAAATTCTTCACGCACAGAATAGACATACTCAAACTTTTTCACCACACTGTCACTCATCCTTTGTGCATGCTCTTCCAATAAATGCTTACGGAATGGCGCGAGGGTTTCATTTGTCAGTAGGTAATCTTCCATGACGGTATCTAAGTCTGCACCCAGCGCAAATAGTACCAAAGCGGCGCCAACACCAGTACGATCTTTACCGACCGCACAATGCTGAACGATCCCCCCTTTTTCAGGCTGCTTTAACATACTCACAAGTTGATGGTAAGCAGGATTATTTAAAGGCAATAGCTCGTAAAGGCGCCCCATAAATATTTTAGGGTCAAACTGTTCAAGTGACTCTGGTGTCAGTTGACCTAAGTCGGCACTGACCTCCTTTGCCATAGGGTTCGCTGGGGCATTAACATAATGAGCACCATCCCAAATCATATCTGGTTTTGCTTTTGTTTCCGCCACATCACGGTAATCCAATATTTGATAAAGGTTTTGTGATTGTAAAACGGCCAAATCCTCTGTCGTTAAATGGTTCAAAGCTCCTGAACGAAATAGCACGCCTGATTTTATTTTGTTGCCATTGGCTAATTTTTTTCCGCCGAGGTCACGGAAGTTAATTCCACCTTTTAACGGTAATACTGAAGGGTGTAAATAAGGTGTTTTTGTCATAATTATCGCTACCTATGATATTGATTATGACTAAAACCATAACAGATTATGACCGGAAAAAAATCAGAAAAAATACCCGCCGTTAAGCAGGTATTCATAAAAGAGTGCATTGAAATGTAATCAATATCGAAAAAGAGAAAGAAAACTGGGCTCGTCTACGGTTTATTCACAACCGAGCGAACATCAAAGTAAACGAGCCAGTAATAGGAGAAATTAAAGTAGACGACGCGCAGCTTCAACAACAATGCTTAATACATTGCTTTCTGTTTTCTTCAACAGTGCTTCGTCTGGAATTTCTTGTTGAGTACGGTTAACAATCACACCTGCAACCATACCCGCACGTAGGCCTTGGCTTGAGCACATGGTCAGCAACGTCGCTGATTCCATCTCATAGTTCATCACGCCCATATCTTGCCATTCTTTCATTGAACCTCTGAAATGGCGCATCACACGACCAGTATAGGTGTCATAACGCTCTTGGCCTGGATAGAAGGTATCCGATGAAGCAGTCACACCCACATGGACTGTTGCACCCGCTTCTTTCGCTGCATCATAGAGTGCATTCGTACAAGTAAAGTTAGCAACGGCTGGGTATTCCAATGGCGCAAAATGTTGGCTCGCACCGTCTAATCTTACGGCTGCGGTTGTCACTAACACATCACCAACATTAATATTTTCTTGAATAGCCCCTGTAGTACCAATACGCAAGAAAGTACGAATACCTAGCTGCGCAAGTTCTTCTACAGCAATAGAGGTTGAAGGACCACCAATTCCCGTTGAACAAATAATGACTGCTTTACCATCAAGCTCACCACGCCAAGAGGTGAACTCACGTAAAGAAGCGAGATGTACCGGATTATCCATCAGGCGTGCGATTTTCTCGACACGATTTGGATCACCGGGAACAATTGCAACGGTTGCACCCTGTAAGTCACTCTTTTTTAGCCCTAAGTGGAATACGTCAGACATATCAAACTCCTTTACACAATGGCATCATTGAATTTATACGTTGTGATTAATATAGCGGTAAACCCATGTCAATTTAGTGACCATAGTCACTTTTAATGGAAATGATTTTATCTAGATTTCATTAAATGGTGATTTAGATCACAAATTAATTGTTTTAAATACAAATATGCAATCAGTATAGACGATATGAAAGAAAGTCACGAAAAAGCGCCCGAAGGCGCTTTGAATTATTGGCAGAAATAAAAGATAGTTTATCTATCAGAGAACTACATCAAGGATCAGAACGCCTACTAGACCAATGGCCCAAGCTATCGTTGTTGGGATAGACCAAACCATCATCTGTTGTCTAACGTCCTTAATACCCATCATTCGGTTAACAACCCAGTAGAGGCTGTCGTTGAAATAACCAAAGAACAGTGACCCCATTGTCGCAGCTTGAGCCGCAACAAGCAGATTGATATCAGGGATCTGGCTAATAATGGGAGCAGAAATCGATGCCGCTGTGATCATCGCGACGGTGCCCGAACCCTGAATTAAACGTACCAATGTGGCGATAATAAATGGGATCAACACTGGAGTGATTGGTAAACTCGCCACATGCTCCGCTAAAATATTCCCCGTACCACTGTCACGTAAAACCGCACCTAACGCACCACCCGCACCTGTTACCAGTAAGATGATCCCGGCTGACTGTAAGCCTTCTTCCATGCGGTCGATGACTTCTTCTTTCGTCGCTTTTGGCATCAGCGTATAAACGGCAATCAACACACTGATAGACAGAGCGATTATTGGCGCACCAAGGAATTCAAAGGTCTGGAAATACCAATTATTCTCCATCCCTTGAAAGGCGTCGGTTTTTAGCAATAACCCGTTGACCGCATTGATAAAGATCAACAAGATCGGTGTTACGATAGGTAATACAGATAAGAAGAGGCTTGGTAACGGCTTGTTCGCCTTTTCTTCCATATAGCGGTCGTGAATTTCTTTCAGATCTGCGTTGTTGCTTTCATCGGGCATAAACTCAGGGTATTTAACAGCTAACCACTTCGCGTAAAATACGATCCCAATAACGCAAGGGATAGCAAGGGTCATCCCCGTTAAGATCATGGCACCAATATCCACACCGAAGATCCCAGCAACCCCTAAAGGACCCGGAGTCGGCGGCACTGTGTGGTGAGTAACCACTAAGCCACCAGCTAATGCGACACCAAGTGTCAGCAGACTACGCTTACCATTTTTCGCTAATGCCTTCGCTAATGGGTAGAGGATCACGAATGCGGAGTCAACGAAAATTGGAATACTGACGATATAACCTGTGATAGCCAGCGCCCATTCTTCGCGTTTTTTCCCTAACCAACGAATAAAGCTATACGCTATTTGTTCAGCGGCACCAGAAACTTCTAGTACCCTTCCCATCATTACCCCGAGACCGATAACAATACCGATACCACCGAGTGTGCTACCAAAACCTTTTGTAATTACAGAGACGGTTTCTGCGGCGGTTAACCCACCTGAGATACCTGCAATAGCTGCTGCAATCAACATGGCAAGTAACGCATGAATACGCGTTCGCAATACCAAGAAGATCAGGACAAATATGGCCACCGCGAGGCCAATAATAGGAATATAGGACATAGCTTATCCCCTATTGCTGTGAGCCGTGGTGAGTGATGAATGAACGAATTGCATCAGCAAACGAACCATCTGCACGGAAACCAAGGCCTAAAGCACGGCTAATATCGAATTTACCCGGCCAACTTGCGACAATACGGTTAATGGCTTCATCCGGCTCAAAACGGATCAGATCAACCGTTTTTTGGCCTGCGACATCACGTAGAGCATCAATCATCCCTTGAACTGTCACAGTGATCCCCGGTAAGTTAACCGTACGAGACAAGCCAAATTGCTCTGCTGAAATGGTTGCAGCATGAATGAAATTACTGACAACCGTTTCTGGACTCGAGAGCCACAACGCAAGTTCAGGTGAAACAGGGCAAACACTCTCAACCCCATTTAATGGCTCACGAATGATGCCACTGGCAAATGAAGAAGCGGCTTTGTTCGGAACGCCAGGGCGCACACTGATTGTTGGTAGGCGTAACACACGTCCATCAACATAGCCTTTACGTGAATAGTCATTAACCATCAATTCGCACATCGCTTTTTGTGCACCATACGATGATTGCGGGTTAACCACACAAAGGTCGGTGATAACGTCAGGTAGTTCACCGCCAAATACTGCTAATGAACTGGTAAAGATAAACTTCATTGCAGGGTTTTTAGCACGAGCCACTTCCAATAATTGGCGAGTCGCTTCGAAATTTACTTTCATGCCTAAATCAAAATCGCTTTCAGCATGACTACTCACAATAGCAGCGAGGTGATAAACGATGTCGGTTTGCGCATCAATCAGCTTATCAGCGGCACCCAGCTGAGTTAAATCTGTTGCAACACAACTCACTCTAGCGTCTTCAATTGGCGATGTAGGGCACTGAATATCCGCTAAAACGAGTTGGTCAAATTTAAAACCCTGGCTGTTTTTAAGTAAAGCAGCGGCTAGCTGCTGACCCAAAAAGCCAGCGCCGCCTGTAATGATAACTTTCATTGTTATTCTCCTTGAATAGCCCTAATTTGAGCTATTCATCATTAGGTAAGATTATTTATGTCTTTATTAAATGAAGTTTTATATTTTGTTCTGTTATCCGCTGCACAGCATCGTTTGGTAGCTGATCATCACAAATAATGTCGTGCAATTGATTTAGTGGGCAAACACGGAACATGCCATATTTACCAAATTTGCTACTGTCAGAAACCAGCACACAGCGCCGAGCAACATCCAGTAATGTTTGTTTTATTTGTACTTTTTCTTCATGAGGCGTGGAAACCCCATGCAGTAAATCCCAAGAGCTAGTGCTAATAAATGCCACATCAACATTTAGGGTTTTCAGCATCATTGCGGCGGTATTGCCAACACACGAATGGTTACGTTTATCCACTTGCCCCCCCGTGTGATACAGATTGAGTTGTGATTTGTTCATCAAATACTGCATGATAGAAAAATCATTAGTCACAATCGTCAAATTAAACCGTTCACCCAGCACACGGGCTATCTCAAATGTCGTTGTTCCCGCATCGAGATAAACCACTTGCCCATCTTCAACGAGCGATGAGGCAAATTTACCTATTTCACGTTTGCTTCGGTGATGTAAACGCGCTTTCTCACTCCAAGGAAGCTCTTGGCGTAACGCATCGTTTAACCGAACACCACCGCTTATTGCAACGACTTTCCCTTCCTCTTCTAGCATGCGGATATCACGTCTTACCGTCATATGCGACACATTCATTAGCTCCACCAAGTCGTTAATCGACACGGTTTGGTACTCATGGACGTAACGGTAAATAAAATCACGACGCTCTGAAGGGATCATAGGCTCTCCTGTTTAAGACTGTGCTTGCTTCAGCCAACCTAAACCGTCTTCGGTACGACCTGCGGGGTGATATTCACATCCAAGCCAACCTTGATATCCCATTTCATCTAATTGTTTGAAAATCCATGGGTAATTGACTTCACCGCTATCAGGCTCATGACGATAAGGAACTGAAGCTATCTGAATATGACTAAATTTACCCCATAAACGCTCAATTGTTTTCAATAAATCACCTTCCATGATTTGGCAGTGATAGAGATCCAATTGAATAAACACATTTTCACGTGCGATCTTTGGTAGCAATGCCTCAGCTTGCTTTTGCGTAGTCAAAAAGTAACCCGGCATATCACGCGTATTGATAGGCTCAATTAATACACGAATGCCATGCTCAGCCATAATATCTGCGGCATATTGAATATTTTTAATAAAACACGCTTGCTGCTGTTCAGGGGTAAATCGGGCATCCAATTTACCTGCCATCGCATGCACCTGCTTACAACCCAACGCCTTGGCATATTTCAGTGCCGTCTGTACGCCTTGTGCGAACTCATCTTCACGACCCGGAATAGATGCCATGCCGCGTTCACCCGCCGCCCAATCGCCCGCTGGCATGTTGAACAGCGCTTGAGTTAAACCATATTTTTCCAACTGTTCAGCTATCGCTTCAGGTTGTTCTTCATAGGGGAAAAGATATTCAACGCCAGTAAAGCCCGCTTGTGCAGCGCGTTCAAAGCGCTGAATAAAAGGAACTTCGTTAAACATCATACTGAGGTTTGCTGCAAATTTAGCCATATCAGGTGCCTCATTTCTTTGGATAACGGCTTTCTAGCTCGTTAACTTGCTCTTCAGTGAGTGTTGTAAAACCTTGCTGGCGTAATGTGATATATAAACGCGCCGTATCTTCCAACTCTTCAGCATTGAAGAAAGCTTGCCTTAAGGTTTTACCGCCAACTACGGGTCCATGATTCGATAGCAGTACTGCGTTATGGTTAGGAGCCAATTTTTCAATTTCTTCACCAATACGGTCATCCCCCGGTGGCAAGTATTGAATTAATGGCAATTTGCCGACTCGCATCACGTAATAAGGCGTGATTGGCGGCAAGCAATTGCTGCTATCAAGCCCTGATAAACACGACAGTGCGGTTAGCCAAGGGGAGTGTAAGTGAACCACCGCTCGGCAATCAGGACGCTGTCGATACATCGCCATATGCATAGAGACTTCTTTAGTGGGCTTATCGCCATCGATCCAGTTCCCTTCTGCATCCAACTTACTTAGTCTTTCAGGATCTAAATCCCCAAAGCTGGAGTTAGTTGGCGTGACGATAATGTTCCCATCCGGAAGTTTGGCACTGATGTTTCCAGCTCCGCCGCTACTATAGCCACGGTTAAACATCGATTTAGCCCAATCAGCCAGCTCTTGGCGTAGTGCCTTTTCTTCACTCATTAAACATCTCCTGTGCGTACTGGAAGAAATTCTCTTGGCCGAAATTACCCGATTTGAGTGCCAACCAGTGACCGCTTGTTAAATCTTGAACCCATGGAACGCCCGGTGCGATTGGCGCACCAATGCTTAATTGCTCGGTTCCTAGGCTTTGAACGACTTTGCCGGATGTTTCGCCACCCGCAATAATAAAGGTGTTATAACCTTGTGCTTGTAAAAGTTTTACCACTTCCCCAAACACATTTTCCACTGCGCTACTCGCTATATCTGCCCCATACGTCTCTTGAATTTTTCTCAGAATTTCAGGTGGTTGGGTCGCATATAATAGTGGTGCGAGTCCTGTTAATTTTTGCTCTTGAACCCACGTTGCTAATTGTTGGGCATAGAGAGGGTTATCAATACACTCCCCGACATCCACGACTTTAGCTGGTGCAATTTGTTGGTAGTTTTGCACTTGTTTGTTGGTCATTGCTGAGCAACTGCCAGATAAAATCACGGTCTGACGGCCTTGGCGGCTAGGCGTTTCACCACGGCTACCACCTGCCCCCCATTCACATCCGGTATCCACATTGGCTAATGCCGCCCCAAGCCCAGAGCCGCCTGTCAGTAAAGGCATCTCTTTTACCGCTTTGGCGATCGGTAACAAATCATTCATTGTTAATGAATCAACAACGATGTAACTCGCACCTTGCTCGGCTAAGGTTGCTAAACGCTGTTTAATTAGCGTGCTGCCTTGCTGAATATCAGATAATGGGATCAGTCCAGCTTTACCTTCTGATTGCTTTTCCATCACCCTCATCAAGTTAGCATCCTTCATTGGCGTCACGGGGTGATGCTGCATACCACTTTCATTGAGCAGCTGACCATTGACAAATAAATGCCCGTGAACCACGGTTCTGCCATTAATGGGCAGTGCAGGACAAATCAGTGCAACTTGAGTATCAAGCTGCTTCATCAACGCGTCAGTCACTGGGCCAATATTGCCTTTGTCAGTGGAATCAAATGTGGAGCAATATTTAAAGAAAATTTGTTGGCAGTGTGCTTGTTGCTTTAACCAACGACATGCGTTTAACGATGCGTTAATTGCTTCATCTACAGGACAAGAACGGCTTTTTAGGCTGATAACAATCGCATCAACATCGTGTGGTACGACTGTATTGTCATCTGGTTCATTCAGTAATTGAACGACTCGCCAGCCGTTCTGGACCATAAATCCTGCGATGTCGGTTGCACCAGTAAAATCATCGGCAATCACACCTAATTTCACAGTCATACTTTTTTCTCCGGTAAAGCAATGCCTTTGAAAGTTTTGATCACTGCACTGTCATCTTGAAGGCCAAAACCTTCGTTACTTGCAGAGATAAACATTTGATGAGCAGTGGCCGCGATAGGTAATGGGAAGTTCAAGGCTTTCCCTGTTTCCATGACCAACCCTAAGTCTTTCACAAAAATATCAACGGACGATTTGGGCGTATAATCACCATCAAGAACATGCTGCATACGGTTCTCAAACATCCACGAGTTACCCGCTGCATGTGTCACGATGTCATACATCATATTCAGGTCGATACCCGCTTTAGCGGCTAATGCCATGCTTTCGGCAGCAACCGCAATATGAACCCCAGCAAGTAGTTGATGGATGGTTTTTACTGTCGACCCCAACCCCACCTCATCACCGACACGATATAAACGCTCAGCTATCGCCTCAAAAACTTCGTTAAGCTGTTCAAACAAGATCGGAGCGCCAGATGCCATCACCGTTAGTTTGCCTTCTGCCGCTTTCAGCGCGCCGCCTGAAATAGGTGCATCCATCAGTGGTAACTGATATTGCGCCAAACGCTGAGCAATCTGTTTTGTTTGCTCAGCAGATAGCGTACTATGCAACATAATAATAGTGCCTGGCTGCAACTGCTCTACCAGAGGCTTATCGCCACCAAATAGGATTGCCTCGACTTGGCGACCATTGACGACAACTAACAGTAAAGCTTGCAGATGTTGAGCGTACTCCGCCGCATTTTGGCCTACTGCGACAGCACCGGCTTGCTTTAAGGTTTGGCAGGCATCTTGGTTTAGGTCAAAGCCATAGGTAGGAATATTATTTTTTATTAGGGATTTAGCGATCCCCATACCCATTGAGCCTAAGCCAATAACACCGACGTTCTTAACGAAATTTCCCATAACAACCCCTGATGTTGTTAATCTTTGTTATTGATGTGAATTCTCACATAACAAAATTCACAAACACATGATGGATATCACATTATGAATAATATAAAAAATCACCAATATTATTTTAATTTATTGTTTTTAATGCATTTTTAATTTTTGGTAATTCACAAAACAATTCACATCGCAATGTGATAAAAAATGTGATGAGAGCGTGGTTTATACCTATCAAGTGTAAAAAATAAAACTTTTCCGCTTTTCCGTTCAGTTAAATCGCAATAGCATCATTTTTGATTGACGCCTCGCTGAAATTGACCAAAATAGCCGATTACTTAATTTTTAGGGATCCTTTAACGCACTGAACACGCTGTTGAAGCCCACAGTTTGAGAAATAATGAGGAGTATTAAATGGGTTTGTTCGATCAACTGATCACCATGGTTGCCGGTGATAAAATGAGCCAGTTTCAATCCGTAATTGAATGGATTGATAAACAAGGTGGGTTAGCAGGGGTTGTTGATAAATTTAACCAACAAGGCTTAGGTGACATTATTCAATCATGGATCAGTAACTCTGAGAACCTACCTGTGAGCGTTAACCAATTAATTCAAGTTTTTGGTAACTTAGATATCCAACAATTAGCTCAAAAAGTGGGTATTGACCCGCAAGAAACGACAGAATTGATCGCCAAATATCTCCCAAAACTCGTTAATCAAGCTACACCAGAAGGTGTTCTGCCAGAACACGTTGATTTGTCTGCAGTTGGCATGAATATGCTGAAAGAAAAGTTGTTTGGTTAATACTGCCTCATCAAAGCAAAAGTGGTAGGTTAACCAACATGCTAACCTACCACTCACCAATATTTAGCTTAGTATTCGCTTCTTAACCTTTTAGCAGCTTCCACCATGTTAGCCAATGATTGACGTGTCTCTGTCCAACCACGGGTTTTCAAGCCACAGTCAGGGTTCACCCACAGACGTTCAACCGGAACACGTTTAGCAGCTTTTCTCAGTAGCGCCACAATCCACTCAACATTTGGCACGTTTGGTGAGTGAATATCATATACACCTGGGCCAATTTCATTGGGATAATGGAAGTCTTCGAAAGCATCCAACAATTCCATGTCAGAGCGCGAAGTCTCAATCGTGATCACATCAGCATCCAGCGCAGCAATCGAATCCATGATGTCATTGAACTCGCAATAACACATATGGGTGTGGATCTGAGTGTCATCATCGGCAATTGCCGCACTGAGTTTAAATGCTTCTACTGCCCAATTTAAATATTCAGCCCACTCATCCTTACGTAATGGCAAGCCTTCGCGAAGTGCAGGCTCATCGATTTGAATAATGCCAATCCCCGCTTTTTGTAGATCATCCACTTCATCGCGTAGCGCCAAAGCAATTTGTTTGGCAATTGTTTCACGACTAATGTCTTCACGCGGGAATGACCAACATAGGATAGTCACAGGCCCCGTTAACATCCCTTTGACTGGCTTTTCAGTCAGCGATTGTGCGTATTTCGCCCACTCTACCGTGATAGCTTCTGGTCGGCTAATATCTCCAATAATGACGGGAGGTTTCACACAGCGCGAACCATAGCTTTGTACCCAGCCATTTTGTGTAAAGACATAACCGTCAAAATGCTCACCAAAGTATTCAACCATGTCGTTACGTTCGGCTTCACCATGCACTAACACATCAATATCAAGCAGTTCTTGCTCTTTAATCGCCTGCTTAATGTGTTCACTGATACTGGTACGATAGTGCATTTTATCTAAGTTACCTTTTTTGAAATCAAGGCGCAGTGTTCTAATTTCACTCGTTTGTGGAAACGAACCAATTGTTGTGGTTGGCCATAATGGCAAATTAAAGCGTTCACGTTGACGTTGAGCGCGTATTTCATATGGGCTATTACGTTCAGCATCCCCTTTACGGATCCCTTGCAAACGCTGATTGACCGCCGCATTATTGACACGAGTTGATGTCTTACGAGCACGAACCGGAGCGCTGTATTGTTCTAATCCAGCAAGATGCTCTGCCGTTGGCTCATTTAACGCTTGGCTTAGTAATGCTAATTCCGCACATTTTTGTAGCGCAAAAGCAAACCAACTTTTAACTTCTTCATCTAAGCGAGTCTCATCGTTGAGATCGATAGGGCTATGGAGTAGTGAACACGATGAGCCGACCCACAAATTACGTTGGCCTAACAACGGCTTAATACGTGCAAACTTTTCACCTAAGTCAGCTTTCCATACGTTACGACCATTGATAATGCCTAATGAGAGCACCCAATCTTGTGGTAGCGCTTGGTGTAATTTTTCGATGTCATCTTGCCCAGCGACAACATCAACATGCAATCCCTGTACTGGTAGCTGTTTAATCAGATCCAGATGGTGACTGATGCCATCAAAATAGGTTGTCAGCAACAGTTTGGTTTTCCCAGCTAACGCTTGATAAGCCGTTTGATACGCCTGCTGCCACTCTGTTGGTAAATCTAACACCAGTGCTGGCTCATCAATTTGTACCCACTCAATTCCTTTTTGCGCTAAACGTGCAAGAATTTCTTGATAGACAGGTAGCAGATCATTCAATAATGATAAACGATCGAATGATTCACCTTTTACTTTGCCTAACCATAGGTAAGTCAACGGACCAATTACAACAGGTTTGATAGTATGGCCTAGTGCTAACGCTTCATCGACTTCCTCAAACAGTTGTGTCCATGATAAGCTGAATTTCTGCCCTTTTTGGAACTCAGGTACGATGTAGTGGTAATTGGTATTAAACCACTTAGTCATCTCGCCTGCCGCTGCTGGCTTTCCTGTTGGCGCGCGGCCACGAGCCACTCTAAATAGTGTATCTAAATCAATTGAGCCATCTTCGTTTTGATGACGTGGAGGTACATTCCCCAGCAATAAGCTCGTCGTTAATACTTGGTCATACCAAGCAAAATCACCGACTGGTAATAGTTGCACACCGGCATCTTTTTGTTGTTGCCAGTGACGAGCACGTAATTCACGACCCGTTGCTAAAAGCGCTGCTTGGTCAATTTTTCCAGCCCAATAATCTTCTTGTGCGCGTTTTAGCTCCCTTTTCAGACCGACACGAGGAAATCCAAGTGTATGATTTATAACAGACATATTGACCCCTTAAAATTTTTAGCCGTCTAGATGTTTACACATCTATAATCAACAGGTACTGTATAAAGCACAAGCGCAAATTATTCATTGTCATCTTGAAGGTTTCTCATGATCGAATTAAAACATCTAAAAACATTGCATGCGCTCAGCCAACATGGCTCATTGGCAGCGGCTGCAACTTACCTGCACCAGACTCAGTCAGCATTGTCACATCAATTTAGTGACTTAGAACATCGTTTGGGCTTTAAGCTATTTATTCGTAAAAGCCAGCCATTACGATTTACACCGCAAGGGGAAGTGCTATTGCAACTGGCACACCAAGTATTACCAATGGTGAAAGATGCTATTCGTATTTGTAATGAACCGGGCGTGTCGACGCTACGTATCGCTATCGAATGCCATAGCTGCATTCAATGGCTAACACCTGCATTACAGCAATTTAGGCAAACATGGCCGCAAGTTTCAGTGGATTTTAAATCGGGAGTGACTTTTGACCCGCAGCCCGAATTACTTTCACGAGAGCTGGATATTGTACTGACTTCAGATATCTTGGCTGATAAAGAGATCCACTACACGCCGCTGTTTGATTATGAAGTAAAATTAATTGTGGCTAATGATCACCCTTTAGCAAAAAAACCGATTATCGAGCCTCATGATCTCGCCGATGAGACCTTACTAATTTACCCAGTACAACGTCATCGCTTTGATGTTTGGCGCCATTTCTTACAGCCAGCCGGGGTTTCACCAAAGGTGAAAGCCGTTGATAATACATTGATTTTAATACAGATGGTGGCAGCTAAAATGGGGATCGCCGCATTACCACATTGGGCGGTGGATTCGTTTGAAAAACAGGGGTTAATTAGTATAAAAACATTAGGGAGTGGTTTGTGGAGCCGGTTGTACGCTGCATGCCGTGAAGGAGAGCAACGCCAACCCGCTATTGAAGCTTTTACCAAAACGGCCACTAATCATGCCGTTGAGAATCTGTCTTACGTGAAACCGGTGAAAGTATCCAACGCCTATGTACCCACAGAGACGCGACAATCAGGCTCGCTCCAATGGTAAAACTCAACCAATCTGGATGCTGTTGCCAGATGGCAAAATTAACCAGTAGCCCCGCTGGAACCATCATATTATTCATGATAGCAAGGGTTCCGGCGTCTACTTTTGTGGCGCCATAATTCCACATAAAGTAACCGATGCCAGAAGCCACAACACCTAACCACAGTAAAACCCACCATTGAACATGTGTGGTTGGCACTAGCGATTTATCCCCAAATAGCCCCCATCCGAACAGTGCGACCAGCGTTGCACCGATATAAAACCATGAAAAAGCTTGATGCTGAGGGATAGGATATATTTCCATCAAACGCTTATATCCCACCTGACCGACAGCAAAGAAGATATTAGCTAATTGCACAAATATCAGACCTACCCAGAAAGATTCACTAAGATGGTCATAACGAATGATGGCTGCACCAATAACGGCAAGTAGCGAGCTAAACAAATAGCCCATCCGTAAACGTTGGCGCTCCAATAGATCATAAATGAGCGTCACATACAGAGGGGTGAGTACCGTAAATAACAAAAATTCCGCGACGGTGAGATGGCGATACGCTTGGAACACAAAGAAATACATAATACCGAGTTGGCATGCACCAACAATCATGTACAGCACAATCACTTTGAATCCCAGCCCTCGCCAGCGTAAAAATGGCAAGAAGACCAATGCCGCTAAAGAAACACGTATTAGGACGGATAGCCAGCTATCCACTTGCCCAGCGAGATATTCACCAATAAGACTAAAAGACGCTGCCCAAAGCAGCGTCGTAATCACAAGTAACCACATTATTGTATTGTTCTCAATTAATGCTCTTTTTCAATCAATACAGCTTCCAACAAATCGAGATCCGTCAGTAAGGATTGCAGCGTTTCATTGCTAATTTTACGCGTTGCACGCAGGTGATATAACTCACCACGTTCAGCACGTAATGCGGTTAGCCTAAAGCGCCGCTCTAAATCTTCAATCTGTAAGTTATGTTCGATTTCATCTTGGCTAGCGGTACGTCGGCGCAAATGCCCCGTAACCCTTGAGGCCACTTCACTAATATCCTCAGGGTCTAATTTTTCATCAACATCCGCCGATAAACGCTCTTCCATCTTGTTTAAACTCACAATGGCGACTTCAGCCATTGCGGCTTTCGCCATACGAATTTCGTTAATATCCGCTTCTTTATCACCGACTTTAAAGTTGCGCAGCAACAGCGGTAACGCGATGACGCCCGCGAATATTGAGAATAAAATCACCCCTGCCGCAATAAAGACTAATTGATAACGCGCTGGGAAAGGTGAACCATCACTTAAAAAGAGGGGTACTGAAAGCACACCGGCTAAGGTAATCGCCCCACGAACTCCCGCAAAAGAAGCTAGCCACAGCTCACGTACCGTATAGTTAGCAAATTGCAGTGGCCTTTTTTTCAGGAACAGGCGGCTAAACCTTTTCATGAGCCATAACCAACAAAAACGCAAAATTAGCAAGGCAAAGTAGATAATGGCGACTGCCGCAAACAACATCCACGTTTCTACGCTAGGATCCAGTTCCGCTTGCAGTACTGATGTTTCCCAAATCCCCGGCAATTGTAAGCCAAGCATGATAAACACCAAACCGTTAAATACGAATTCTAACATTGACCATACGCTGTCAGCACGCAGTCTCATCGCTAATGGCGCATTACGGATCACCCCAGATTTGGTGATTGTCATCCCCGCAGCCACCGCAGCCAAAATGCCTGAGAAACCAATATGCTCCGCAATCATATAAGAGGCAAAAGGCAGCAATAACATAAAGACAATTTGGGTTGCAGGATCATCGCCACTCCAGCGACTCATTAAGCGCAATGACTTGCTGTAAACCCAAGTCACAATGATACCGGATAGCAAACCACCTATCGCCACTTTAAAAAATTCAATCGTGACGCCAGACACTGAGAACATCATGGTTTCCATTGCAATCGCAACCGCAAATTTTAATGCAACCAGACCTGAAGCGTCATTCATCAATGCTTCGCCTTCCAACACGCTCATCATACGCTTAGGTATACGACCTTTACCGACAATCGAAGAGAGCGCTACCGCATCCGTTGGCGAAAGGACAGCAGCAAGTGCAAATGCAGCAATCAAAGGAATACCCGGCATTAACCAGTAAATGAGATAACCGATACCCACAACGGTTACCAATACCAGTACTAATACTAGGATGAAAATCTCACGACCATTTTGGAAAAATTCACGTGTTGGCGTTTTCCAGCCATCAACGAATAGCAATGGCGGGATCAATAGAACCATAAAGAGTTCAGGGTCAAACGTGACATGTAATCCAAACTGAGGCCATGCAAGCAATGCACCAATCGCGATTTGAATTAAGGGTAATGGAACGCGAACAGGGATGACTTTTGTCACCACACCTGAAACAGAAACTGCCAAAATTAAGATGAGAATAGTAAAGAAAATTTCCATGTTGCCCTTACTGATTAACGAAATGAACCAAACCCAAATATGACCCGTCGCAGCAGAATATTAGGTAGCTCGTCAGGCCATGAAATTTTTCAGTAAAGCCAGCAACTCGTGAAAACCCGCGGATTTCACATGTTTCACCGCCTTTTGTCTATTCTATCCTTAACTAACTACTAGGCGGGAAAATAATTCAAACTTTAAGATTAATCGCGATAATACATTAGGGGGCAGCCGATGCGCCAGCCCCCACAGAACAACGAATCTTAAATCGCTAAATCAGCAGCATAAAATGCCACTAATAGAACAGCAATAACCACGGTTCCAATATTCAGCTTACGCCACTCACCTGCAAAGATACGTCCAATCACCAATGCGGCGAAACCTAACATAATGCCAGTAACAATGTTACAGGTCAGAACAATAAACACAGCACATAATAAACCGGACATCGAATCGACAAAGTCATCAAAGTTCAGTTTAGAAACATTACTCAACATCAACAGACCGACATACATCAAAGCTGGTGCCGTCGCATACGCAGGTACTAAATAAGACAGAGGTGATAAAAATAGAATCAATAAGAACAACAGGCCAACGACCACCGCAGTAAGCCCCGTACGACCACCAGCAGCAGTACCAGCAGCAGATTCGATATAAACCGCAGCAGGAGAAGCCCCAATCGCTCCAGCAAAGATACTGCTTACCGAGTCCGCAGTTAATGCTTTACCACCATTAATAATTTGCCCATCTTTATCCAGCAAGTTAGCTTGACCAGCAACCGCACGGATGGTTCCTGTCGCATCAAAGACTGCGGTCATGACCAATGCTAATAAGCTTGGTAACACGATAGGTTGCAAGGCTCCCATAATGTCCATGCTCATGATCAGTGATAAACCATCTTCACCTAATGAAGGAAGCTTAAAGAAACCTTGGTACTTAACGGCAGGGTCAAAAATTAACCCTATGATTGAAATAGCAATAATCACCAACAGAACACCACCGGGCACGCGACGCTTCTCTAAGCCAAAAATAACCGCTAAACCCGCTAATGCCATTAATACAGGGAAAGAGGTAAAATCGCCAAGTGCAACAGGTAGCCCTTCATTTGGGTTTTTAACGACCAACCCGACACCATTTGCGGCTATCAGTAATAAAAATAACCCAATACCAATCCCAGTACCGTGCGCAATCCCCATAGGCATATTACGCAGGATCCAGCTACGAATTCCTGTCACCGAAATAATAGTAAACAGGCACCCCATAAGAAACACGGCCCCTAAAGCAACAGGGATACTGATTTTCTGGCCTAACACCAAGCTAAAAGCCGTAAATGCGGTAAGTGAAATCGCACAACCAATCGCCATTGGCAGGTTAGCCCACAGCCCCATCAATAGTGAGCCAAAACCCGCCACTAAACAGGTCGCAATAAAGACAGCTGTAGGAGGGAACCCTGCCTGCCCTAACATTCCCGGAACGACAATGACGGAATACACCATCGCCAAAAATGTCGTTAACCCTGCAATAATTTCACGGCGAACCGAAGAGCCACGCGCAGAAATTTTAAAATATTTATCCAATTTGCAATTGGTTGAAGCCTGTTGGCCAGACATGGAAATACCCCTGCTAAATATGACAAAAAGCGCCTAATCTCACTGACGAAAACGATTACGTTTTTAGAAAAAACTGATTGAGCGAGTGATTTACTCACCCCCCACTCTCACGCAATCGTTTGGCTTTAACAATAGAGATGGCAGACTATGAAGCGGGCAATTATCAATCGAAATCGACGTATTGATCAAGTGTTTTCAAGTTACATGGGGCAATCGCACACAACAAAGCAAACTTAACATAAATTTTTAGATTTTATCCCTAGCACAGTGAGGAGGTTTTACCGAATTTGGCATCCTTACTATCCGACTTATTAACCCTCTCTATTGTGAATGGATTTTCTTTTCGTTTAGCTACAGTTAATAAATATTTTGTTAGAGTTAAGTGTTGCTTCGCTAAATAATAGTGAGGGGTATTAGCGAGAGGATGACAAATAACTTATTTTTTAAATCGCATTTATTACATAGAATATAATGCTGCAAAAATATAATCTGACAACGAGAATTTAAATAAAAATCAACTTTAATTTCATCATGTTAACAATTTTTATGTGTAAACATTAATTATATTTGATCTCGTTAAAATTAAATATCACATAAAATTATTAATTACTGACATATATTCACTGCAAGAACAATGCAAAAAAAATTAACACCTAATCAAAAGTCATTAATTTTATTTATTGGCTTTCTCGCCATCTATCTTTTACCTGGTATTTACGGGCACACTCCGTGGAAGCAAGATGAAAACTATAGCTTTGGTATTATCCAAACTATGTTCGAAACAGGTAATTGGCTCGTACCAACGAATGCTGGCGAACCGTTTATGGAGAAGCCACCACTGTACTATTGGGTCGCCACCATCAGTGCCCATTTGCTATCTGGCTTTATGCCGCTTTATGATGCGGCGCGCAGTGCGACATTGTTATTTTCAGTGATTAACTTTTCATTTTTTATTCTACTTGCTCGCCGTGCCTTCAATACAGACCATATTAGTGATAAACGCATTTGGATTGCATTCGCACTCTACCTTTGCGCCCCCGGCATTTTAAGGCATAGCCATGATATGTTTACGGATGTTGCACTCATTACAGGTGCTACTATCGGTTTGTACGGCATTCTTGGGCTAATACGCCAGGAAAAGGTTGCGATGTCCGCATTATGGCTAATGTTTGGCACAGTGATCACCATGCTATCAAAAGGGGTGTTTATTCCGGGTGTGTTATGGTTAAGCTTACTGCTAGCCCCGATTTTTCTACCACACTGCCGCCAAAAGCTTTTTTGGCTACCTGCAATCATCGCCGGTCTCACTGCTCTTATCTTGATTTTACCTTGGCCTATTTTACTCTATCGCCAACATCCCGATCTGTTTATGACTTGGTTTTGGGAAAATAATATCGGTCGTTTTCTAGGCTTCTCTGTTGAAAAATTAGGTGCCAAAGCGAACTTAACACGTGTTCCAGCATCCGTGCTGCTATTTGCACTGCCAGCAGGCATACTGGCTACCCTCTATTTTATTAGAAATCCGTTAAAACGATTACGTAGCCGTAACGAGTACTTAGTCACCATTTTCCCGCTACTTGGGATTGTATTTTTACAAATTTCAGCAACAGGTAGAGCGCTCTATTTGCTCCCTTTCATCGCCCCACTTGCAATCTTAGGGACCCAAACCGTGCTTGCGCTTCCTGAAAAAGTGCTACGCGGTTTCTCATGCTTTGCGGCTACGCTATGGTCACTACTTATTATTTTCCTGTGGGTTTGCTATTTTATCGCCCTTTCGGGTCAGACGCAGGTGTGGCTTACACCTTTTAGTAAATGGCTACCGATGAGTTACCAAATGCCATTTTCGATAGTTGCTTTGCTAGTCGCGACAATCCTCACCGCCATCTGGTTTTTACGCGGAGCGTTATTGAGCCGACAGATTACCTTACGTGCCATGCAAAACTGGACGCTAGGCATGTGTATCGTATGGGGGATCACATTCAGCTTATTTTTAGGCTGGATAGACTATACCAAAGGGTTTAAAGATGTCTTTGTCGATTTAGAACAACATCTAAAAGGCCATTATCATACCAATGACTGTATGGCATCCGATAATATCGGTGAATCCGAAGCCCCTATGCTGTACTACTACACAAAGATCTTACATCAACGGCAAGATCGCTTTGAAAAACCAGAGCAGTGCCGCTGGTTAATTGTGTTATCAAAACAGATCAAGCCAGCTCCCGCAGGTATGACGCTATTTTGGAGCAACCACCGCCCCGATGAATTCACCGAAAACTTAGTTGTTTATAAAAGCATTGAGTAGAGAAATGAAAAATCTGTGCCAGTTTATCACCACTGGCACACTATTTTTTAGTTAAGCTTGTTGCGTGCTTTGGGCGCTATATTTTTCACGCGTAAACCACAAAAATGCTGTAGCAATAAAAATGAGTAATACGGGTAACCCCGCCAGCGAAAGAGATGTCGCGACGCCAGCTAATAACGGCCCGGACAAATTACCAATTCCCCATAACATAGCCGCAGCGGCATTCGCAATAATTAGGTCATTGCCTTTAAAATATTGACCAATTTGCACAAGCGCAATGGTGTAAATAGCACCGGCTGTTGCCCCCAAAACAAATAACAAGACCCAAATTAAATAATGGTGAGTTATCAAGAAAGGTAATAAACAACTCGCTCCTAATGTGACAACGCCGCAAATCCGATACAGTTTTTCACGGTTCATATGGTCCGCTAACCATCCAAATGGCATTTGCATCACCGCATCCCCCGCTAAAATTGCACTGATCATCATCGCGGCAATCGCCTCAGTATGCCCCATTCCCATACCATAAATAGGGAACATCGATAAAATCGTGCCATCAAAAAAGGCGAAAAATAGAATACCAGCACAAATGCCCGGAGCGACTTTAACAAACTGAATAATTGAAAAACGTGATTCACTGGCTGTCGCGGAAATACGGTCACCCACCTTTTGTTCCATAATTAAAAATAGTGCTATAGATATCAGGTGAAGTAAGGTGCAAATCAATAATGGAGATTTATCTTCTACGCCATAGTAAGCAATAAAAGAGGGGCCGAGTAGTTGGCTCACGGTAAAAACGGTGGTGTAGATGGCGAGGATACGGCCTCGCTTGCTTTCCGGGCTAAGTTCATTAATCCATGTTTCCCCTAAACAAATCAGTACACCGCTGGCTAACCCTGTAATCAAACGTAATGGAAAGAGCAGCCACAATGGTAACGAACTCAGTAACGGTAGCAAACTTATTGCAGAAATAATGGTTGCGATAAGCATTGCTTGTCGTTTCCCACACCAACGAACAATCCGTTGCACCATAGGGGCAATTAAAAACATCCCTAAAGCAGGTGCAGCTGAAATAATGCCAATATAGAGTTCGCTAACACCATAGTTATTTAATCGCAAAGCGACCATTGGGATACTTAAACCAATAACGATACCAATGACAGCAATACTGGTTGTAATGGTAAAAATAGCGAACGAAGGGGTACGACGAAAATGCTGTAAACGCTGATTATCAGAGCTCATTTTGATATTAATCTGCTTTCATTAATGAAAGCTTCCATTTTAAATTCTATTTATTAACGTTAAACACAATATAAAAACCCTTCATCATCTGGAATTACCGAAGATGACGAAAGGTAATTGTATCATGCTTTATATTTTATACTGATAAATCTTTAACAGTGACGTGAGTTACAAAATAAAAAAATAACGATATAGCAAGGCAATACCTGAAATTAAAATAATAATATTGATAATTTTCAGGAAAGATTCTCGCGATATTTTCAAGGTAATATGGCGCCCAGCCCAAATACCAATCAACATTGCGGGTGAGAACGCTAATGCCATCAGCAGAATATCGACATTCACATAGACACCCATCACTAAAAAGATTGTGACACGCGTTAACGTGCTAAAGCCTATTAATGTCATTTGGGTGATGCGAAAGCGCTGTTTATCGGCTATGCGGCTTGATAAGTACATAGCATAAATAAAGCCACCGCTACCAAATAACGCACTAAAAATACCGCCGATCAAGCTGAAAGGAACAACTAATATCTTAGAAAAATGCGATTGGCCTTTCTTTGAAAAAAAGGCGTTCATAACATAAAAAATCACAAATATACCAAGTAATAAAATCAGAATATCTGGGCGTGTTTTTAGTAAGATAGCCGCACCAATTAAACTCCCCACAACCATGAGTGGAATAATCCATTTTATTTCTTGATAATCCGCGTTTTTACCATCTTTTACTAGATTGATCAGCGCCGCCGTTAAATCAATCAGTGCTAATATAGGCACGATCATATTTAAAGGAAGATACATTGCTAATACAGGCGTGGCTATCAAAGCGGATCCAAACCCAGCCATCCCAAAAACTAAATAAGCGCACAGTAGTGTAAAAAAACAGATCGCCATTTCTAGCGAGAAAAAATCAAACGGCATAATTAGCCCTTACAGGGAGTATTTTTGTTCACTATAATTTTTTCTGAATAAATAAAAAAGCCCTGTTTTTATTACCTAAGTGAACGGATTGATTATTAAATCAGGTTGCCATCTTCATTTTCTTCCATTGTCGAAATATTATGCCTTTATCAGTACGTTTCTGACATAACGTTGTTATGATGGTAGAATTAGCAGCATAATTTAACTTTCAAGGAAGACACAGGGTGGATAAAAAAATCAACATTAAAATTGGTCAAAAAGTACGCTTACTCCGGCAAGCAAGGAACCTCTCCTTGAATGAACTAGCACGTTTATCAGGGATCTCAAAAGCGGCTCTTTCTAAACTGGAGTCTGGCGATTCAAACCCAAGAGTTGATACCTTAGAAGCCATCGCCATCGCATTACGCTTCCCATTGAGTGATCTATTTACATTACAGCATGAAGCCTACCCCTACTTTGTGAAGTCAGCTCCTCAGCAAGGGGATTATTCACAACAATTTAAATTTCGTATCAATATGGGCAATATTTCTGAAATATGGCAGTTGAATATGAAACGAGGCGCCATCATTAATAGCCCCGCACATATGAGCGGAACTCATGAACATATCATGCTGCATACTGGTTCATTGATGTTACGCTTAAAAGATGAACAAACCGTGTTATTAGAAGAAGGGGATTTTTATGCCTTTAGTTGTGATTTTCCCCACTCCTATCTCTGCATGGAGGGGGAATTAAATGCAACAGTCGTGATGACGTACTCGCATCTTAGTGACAGTATCTAAACTTCGACATGCTTCGCATCATAACTGATCCGCAAGATCCCTTTTTTATATTTCATCGACTTAATCACAAACTGGCAAATTTTACCGAGTGAATCAACATGAGTGCCGCCACAAGGCACCTCATCACCTTCAGAAACGCGACAAAGGCGTAACTCTCCTCGTTGTTCAACAGATACAGGATAGTCACTGTGCAAGCGTTGATTGACTAAAGCTTCTATTTCCCTTTCATCTAGTTGTTCAATGGGGGTGGGGTTATCACTAATTGCACTAAACTCTACTCGTGACTCATTCGGAAAATGGTGCCCTTTTTGCCCCTTCCATCCAAAACAAGCCATTTCCCAACTTAATAAGTGCCCCGTCGTATGCAAAGCCGCATGATATTGGCGCTGTGCCTTATCAATTTTCGCACTGACAGCATCACCAACATTCAAATTCTGATCCGGCGCTAAATAAGCAATTATCCAGCCATTTGGGTGTTTCTTAATACGAACAGGCTGATCATTGATCCACCCGGCATCGGCTGGTTGACCTCCGCCTTGTGGATGAAAAATATTATCCCTTAGCGCAACCCATTGCCCCTCATCATCTTGGCCTTTTTCAAGTACAGTTGTTTGAATTTCATAGCGATAAGTATCAGTCAGATAAATATTATTCTGCATAAAATGCCCCACTTATTTGTTGATGCTTTACAGCGTAATGCTGAGTTTGTTATACCACCATTGTTCACTTTAAGAAACAATAGAACATTAAAACAAACAAATGTGCTTAAATTGTGCGTTCAAACCAAATAAAAAATTCAACCTACAGGATAAATGTAGGTTGAATATAGAGAGCCAGTGGCGATGCAATGTTATTGCAAATAGTTTTGCATTGTCTCAAATAGTCTTAGGTCATCACTAAAACGGACTTCCCTAACATCTTCTAGTTTTTCAACTTGATTCACCATTTGTGACAAGCGCTCATCTTTTTGTACTAATAGCCAAATTCGGCTTTCATCTTTATCTTTTATTGGCATACATAAAATGCCGTCCACATTAAAAGCACGACGCGCAAACAGTCCACAAATATGCGACATAACACCAGGATGGTTGCGGACAATAAGTTCTAATGCAATTGGGTGATGTTCAAAAACCATAATTACGCTCCGATCATATCAATATTTGCTGCACCCGGTGGAACCATTGGATAAACCTTTTGATTCACATCGATCAGGGCATGAATTAAGCAAGGACCTTTCGTGTTCATAATCGCTTCTAATGCCATTTCAGGATCCGCTTCCGTATTTAAATCACAGGTTTTCAAACCAAACCCCGCCGCAATTTTAATAAAATCTGTTTGATATGGATAAGCTGCGGCATATATGCGGTTATCAAAAAACAGCTCTTGTTGCTGATACACCATCCCCAATGCTTGGTTATTCATCAGAACAATTTTGATATTTAATTGGTGCTCAACTGCGGTGGCAAGCTCTTGAATATTCATCATCAAGCTGCCGTCACCAGAGAAACATACGATGGTTTGCTCTGGGTTCGCCAATGCCGCACCAATCGCGGCAGGAAGGCCAAAGCCCATCGTGCCTAAACCGCCAGATGTTAACCACTGGCGAGGACGTGATAGCGGATAAACCTGTGCCGCCCACATTTGATGCTGCCCAACGTCAGTGGTCACTATCGCTTCTTCGCCCGCGGCTCTTGCAGCAGCAAGCACTAAGCCGTAATGGCTTAATGGATTATCGGCTTCGCTTAAATTTAATGGGTAGTCCTGCTTTAATTGATTAACTCTTGTCATCCACTCTTCACGTTGATTTTTTTCAACTAACGGCAGTAATAACTCGAGAATTTGCCCTGCATCTGCATTGATAGCAATATCAGGTCGTTTAATTTTACTGATCTCTGCTTTATCAATATCTACATGAATAATTTTGGCATTAGGACAGAATTTTTCTGCACGACCTATCGCTCGGTCATCAAAGCGAGCACCGATAACAATTAGCAAATCAGCTTCTTCCATCACCATATTCGTGCTACGCGCCGCATGCATTCCTAACATTCCCAAGTAGAGCGGGTGGCGCATAGGAATAGTCCCTAATGCCATCAGTGTCATCGTCGTTGGTAATGTCGCTTTCTCTGCAAACGCAATCGCCGTTTCTGTGGAGCCTGAACTAATCACGCCGCCCCCAAAATAAAGTACAGGACGTTTCGACTGATTAATCATTTCCGCCGCTTGGATCACTTTTTCCATCTCAAAGTTCGGCGCCTTATCTTTTGGCTGAATATCTGGCAATGCGTCTAATTCGATCGTTGCCGTCTGCACATCTTTAGGAATATCAATCCATACTGGGCCGGGACGACCGGACTCTGCGATTCGGAAGGCGTCACAAATTACTTGCGGTAATTCATTGATGTTACGAACTAAATAGTTGTGTTTTGTGACAGGAATAGAAATCCCATAAGTATCAACTTCCTGAAAAGCATCGGTGCCAATCATTGAAGAAGGAACTTGGCCTGTAATACAAACCAGTGGAATAGAGTCAAGCTTAGCGTCCGCAATGGCCGTGACTAAATTCGTTGCCCCTGGGCCACTCGATGAAATACACACTGCCGCTTTTCCGGTTGTACGCGCAATACCTTGTGCAATAAAGCCAGCACCTTGCTCATGACGCGCCAAAATATGGCGGATTTGCTTACTTTTACCTAAAGCATCATAAAAAGGGAGGGCTGCACCGCCAGGGATCCCTGAAACAATGGTAATGCCATGTTTTTCTAACAAATGGACTATCAGTTCTGCACCTGTGTAGCAGGTTTTATCTGATGATGTTGTACCCGATTCGCTCATAATCTTATCCTTCACACTAGCCGGTGAGATTCGAGCGGCGATTCATAAAAAAACCCCGCTCGGTTTGCGCCGGCGGGGTTTTTAATCTGCGTTGATTGTTCCCGTTACGGCGCTAAGCCCACGACCACCACCACACGCACGACCACCGCGGCACGTGGCGCGGTTAGTAGTAGGTTTGAATGATGAAGAGTCATGTTCACGGGTTATTCCTGTCTGTCGATATTAATTTGGTTTAAATTATTAATCATTATTTTGTGTAAGTGCATTTAAGAAAACACATCTTGTTCACAATGACAATCATTTTTTCCATTTTTATTCATCTCACATTTAAAACGCGATCAATATCACACTACTAACTTACCAGAGCATTTAACTGGCAATTAGTTATTTTTTGGTTTTATCCACTCGTTAAACCGAGATAACAACCAGGCTCTTAAATTGACTGATATTCCCTCTTGACTTCAAGTTGACTTGAAGTTGTAAGCTGCACATTTCCTGTATTTCACAACAATAAACTGGCAAAGCAAACTCAGCTTAACTGATTATTTCTATTAGTTTATTTGATTTTTAGAGGGTATTATGCCTAAAAATGTTTGGTGGTTAGCTATCGCATTAGCACTGTTTACAACGGGGAATGCTATTGTACTTTCAGTGGCAGTCGTGATCGGCGAGAAACTTGCCGTAGATCCGACTTACTCTACGGTTCCACTCCTGAGCCAATATATTGGTTTAATTATGGCAACCATTCCTATTGCATATTTAATGCAGAAATACTCAAGAAAACTCGGCTTTATACTGGGGAGTTTTTCTGGGATGATCGGAGCCATTCTATCCATTGTTGGTATTATTTATTACAACTTAACCTATTTCTCAATTGGCCTATTCTTTACAGGAATTGCCATTGGTACAGCACAACAATTTCGTTTTGCAGCGCTCGAAGAAGCTCCTAAAGCTTTACATGCTAAAGCGGTTGGGTTAGTGATGAGTGGAGGAATTGCAGCCGCCTTAATCGGCCCAACGTTGGCCGTTATGACACAGCGCTTTTTCACTGAATACCCTTTTGCTGGCCCCTTTAGTGCATTAACGCTCATCTATGTTATCGCTTTTATTTTATTATTAAGAGTGCCTTTGAAAAAAGTCGAACAACAAAGGCAAAACCATAGCAAAGCGAAACGTAGTTATAAACAACTGTATTCACAACCGATATTAAAATTAATTACTATCGTAAGTGCGGTTGGCTATGCGTTAGTGGTATTGACTTTCGCTTCCATTCCACTCTCTATGAAACAACACAATTTCCCCTTCTCTTTAATAGCTCTTGTATTCCAGTGCCATGTACTCGGTATGTTCGCACCCTCTTTTTTTACAGGGCACCTTATTCATCGTATTGGAACAAAAAAGATCATCGTTATCGGTATTTTGTTGCTGTTTCTCTCTGCCACAATAAACCTGCTGGGAAGCCAATTTTATCACTATCTACTATCAGGCATATTCGTTGGTGTCGCGTGGAATTTTATTTTAATCAGTACCACCCAACTATTGCCTCTCGGCTATGAAGATCACGAAAGAGCAAAAGTGCAAGGTATGACAGATTTTCTTATTTATTCTTTTGGTGCTTTAGGTAGCCTTGCAGCCGGTGTGTTATTTTTCTCGCTCGGTTGGCAATTGATGAATGTCCTGTCAATGGTCATTTCAATTTTCATTCTTGTTTTTTGTATTGTTTTAAAAAAACATATTACGCAATGAATTAAACAATAAGATAGGTATTTAATTTTATATATACAGGTGTAATCGTCGTCTGCCATAGTGGAATACACTGTATTATAACCTGTTTAAGTTTTATTTATTCAAAAGCTATCCGATGAGTAATATGCTTATAATCTAACAAATAGGAAATGTATTATGTATAATAAATTACCCATTTCATATAGCAGAAAACATACTCAATTTCAGTCCTCTATTATCTCTGAAATCCTAGTTTGGATAGAAGGAAACCTTACTAATCGATTATCATTAGATGATATTGCACAACATTCTGGATATACCAAATGGCACTTGCAACGGGTATTTCGTAAAATTGTCGGTATGCCTTTAGGGGAATATATACGCCGTCGACGGATCTGTGAAGCGGCGAAAGAGCTACAAACCACAAACCTTCAAGTAATTGATATTGCATTGAAATACCAATTTGACTCCCAACAATCCTTTGCCAAAAGGTTTAAAGCTTATTTAGGTATTTCACCTTCTTTATATCGTCTTTCCGACACTGGTTATAATGACCTCTTGTTACTAGAGCCTAAGGTCGCTTAACCATTGAATATGAAAAGACATCGAAATTTGACGCATTACTGTATTACTGACTAATATGCTCCTAGTAATAATACTTACTGGAGCTTTATTTTTATTTAAATCCATTTGTTATCCTTTTTCCTTTTGATTGAATATTAAGAAACCCTTAATGTTCATCCTCGATAAATATTTTATAATTGATATAAAAAGACAAATTTTCATTATTAGGTTAAATAAAAAACCATACTAATTAGAAACTTTTTATATTTAGGTGTTTTTCTAGACCTATTGCATACGGTGATAATATTAGTGTCATTTTCTACATTCAAATCACAATAATATGATACTCAGTATTAATTTCCTATATTGTAATAGCTTCCCCCATTGGATCATCGGCATATTAAGCGATATTGTTTATCAATGCTATAAATCCCTAAAACCCCCTTACTCTGCCATCACTCGTTCAATTGTTACCAATTAAGTAAAACATCCTTGTTCCACTACGTGGTATTTAGCCCTGCTCTTTCTCAATTACCGCTTGATAACGGACTGGCCGTTTGAGTTTTTTTACTAAGCCATCTTTTTCTGCGCGCTTCAACCACTCATTTAATTGTGATTTGTGTAATTCTGTCTTTGCAATAAGTTCATCAAGTGAAATTGGTTCTTTAGCCAACCCTTGAAGCTCCATTGTGAATAATTGATAAAAATCTACAGGGGTTGAACGCAGCTCCTCAATCTCTATAGACTGCTTTGAAACGGCCAAACTGTCTGTTTGCTCCACAACACTTGATACATTGCTCTCTATCTCTGGCAGGTTGGCTTCTAATATTGGATTAGGCTCTGCAAATAATTCTGGTTGTTCAGGAACGGTAGATGAAAAAAGATCAGGCTGTTCTTCTTTTACCTGCTCAACACTATTGACGTCATTTCTAATAAGTTCTGCAATATTAGAATGTTGCACATCATCCGTTAACCAGCGCGCGCCTTTAGCGACCAAATCAGCATTAGCAGCACTTTTGTCAATTGTCGGCTTGACCCATAGAGGCACCCACATTTTTTTTAGATTTTCTTCAGCACCACTTAACGTGCCCCCTTTTTTACCTGAATGGATCACAAGAGCGCTATCTGCTAAACAGTAAATATACTTATTGCGAGCCATCGCATTACCGGTGCTAAAACCCGCTTCTGGATAAAAAGGTGATACTAATACCGCATGCCCCTCCATTAGCCCTTTACGCCATTTACTACTCGTTGCGGCTTTTAGTAAATTATCCGCCACCACACCAATAATTACGCCACCTTGCCGCATAGCGCCTAACATTGCCGTTTCATCGACACCACGTGCTGCCCCTGAAATAATCGCGACATTATCGGATGCTGCTTTAGCACCAATTTGGTCTGTATAAGTGAGATCAGACACACTTGCATTACGTGAACCAATAACGGCTAATCCCCCCATATTCAATAACGCTTTATTCCCACAACCAAATAACACGGGGGGAGAATCTGTTTTTAACCGCTGTTTTAAACGTTTTGGGTATTCAGGATCAGAACGCGTAACCACCCACAAACCCGCCCGTTGCCATTTCTCTATGGCAAGAGCAAGGCTATGCCCACGGTTCAATAGCTCCACAATCCGTTCTGTACTAATACGAGCATCGTGCCACCCACTGAGTAGTGCCTTCGGATCAGAGACTAAAAGGTCTGCTGGTGTCGTTGATTTTTCTTTCAACCATAACGCAAACCGCCCCCACTCCGTATTAGTGAGCGGCTTGACGGCTTCACTACTTGCCTTGGAAAAATAGCTAGTTAGTAATAAAGTCGCTTGCGCTGTTGGTGACAATGAGCTAGATACATTCATGAGTCTTTTACCGAAGAAGAGGCAAGTGCAACTGGATATACCATACCACTACCTGCCTGCTGTAATAATGCCGCGATGACTGTTAGCGTCCAGCCGGAGTCCACAATGTCATCGACCAAAAGTACGGGCTGCCCACATAATAATTCTGTAATAGCAAATGCGCCATCCAAATTCTGGCACTGGTGGAAACGATTTTGCTGACTTTTTTGTGGCTGGTTATCTTTAATTTTGCTCACAGAATTCACAAATGGCAAGCCTAGTCGCGAGGCTAAACGGCGAGCAAAACTTGGTACTAATTCTGGATGGTTTCGCGATGGTACACAACAGACCCATTGTGGTGCAGGGGTTGGTTTCCAGCGGTTTTGGATCATTTCTGCCATCGCTTCGACTAATTCATCACTAAAATACCCAGCATATTTGTTGTTTGCAACTAAACGCCCCCAACCAGCATCCCCCCAACGTGATAAAACCCGTCCTTCTTGAGCACGGAGATTTTGTGGCAGACTACCTTTAAAGCCATACTCCAAGAAAGCATTAGCGGCAACCTGTGCTTTAGGTTTAATCGCCATCTCGGCGTGCTTAAGAAAAGTTCCCGCCCGATGAACCAAAGCGGGGTCGATGGCTTGGTTGACAACTGGGCGTGCTATACAGGATGCACACTTACCGCAAGGAGTCGGGTCATGATCGTCTAGAGCTTTGCGCAGAAAGGTCATCTTGCATCCACTGTCTTTCAAATAGGCCTGTACTTCTTGCCACTCTTGAACACGCTGTCCTGTTAAATGTTCAATACGCGCATGATCCATTTGGTAATGTACAGGCGTCCTTACCCAGCGGCTGCCATTTTTAATGACGGGCGCCGGGTTTTCCACGCTCAATAATTTAAGTACCTTCTCAATCTGCCCGTAGCGCAGGTTAGTTTTCTCCTCGATATTACGTATTGATAAACCATCACCCTGTTCTAGCGCCTGTAAAACCTCATTGACTTGCATTTCAGATGGAAACGCTGAGCCCCAGAAAAATTCATGAATGTCTCGATCCTCTACACCAGACATTAATACGCCTACTGCATGGTCAATACCACGGCCAGCACGCCCTACTTGCTGATAATAAGCGACAATAGACCCCGGAGCTTGATAGTGAATAACGAAACTTAGGTCGGGTTTATCATACCCCATGCCTAACGCGGTCGTCGCCACCAACACCTTTAATTGATTATTAAATAGTAATTCCTCTAAATGTTGACGGTAAACATTACTATTTTCAAAATCATCACTTTCAACGCTGCTATGATAAGCCTTCGCATCGATACCGTTACGATTTAGCCATTCAGCAACTTGTTCAGCATCACGTACTGTTAATGTGTAAACGATGCCTGTACCCGGCAAATTGGGAATTACCTGAGCTAGCCATGCTAGACGAGAACTTTGATCGGGCAGAACCATGGTTTGCAATGCAAGGCTCTCTCGGATCAATGAACCACGCTGGATCCGGATATGACCAAGTAAGGCCTGAATATCATCGACAACACGATTATTAGCCGTCGCAGTGGTGCCTAATACTGGGGTGTTTGCAGGTAACTGACGCAAAATATTCACAATGCGACGGTAGTCAGGGCGGAAATCATGCCCCCAATCGGAAATACAATGAGTTTCATCAATCACCATCAAAGCGATACGATCTGCAATAGGCTGAAGTACTGTTTCAATAAAACTATCATTAGCTAATCGTTCAGGTGAAATCAACAAACAATCAATTTGATTATTGTGAATACGCTGCGTAACACTTTGCCAATCATCTTGGTTAGTTGAGTTCATCGTCTCAGCCACAATCCCCAAACGTTCCGCTGATTCAATTTGGTTGCGCATCAAGGCCAACAATGGCGATACAATAATCGTTGGCCCCATACCTCTATCGCGGAAAATCTTCGTACTGATAAAATAAACCGAACTCTTCCCCCAACCTGTTCGCTGTACAACGAGTAACTTCTGTCGATGATTTACTAGTGTATCAATCGCTTCCCACTGACCATCTCGAAATTCGGCAGTAGGGCTAGCTAGAGCGGTTCTTAGTAGTTGTAGGGCTTCGGCACGGTTCATTATTACTCCTTAATTTATTCGGTAAGTTCACCGTTGATAAGTTTGGGTAGCAACAAGTCGTGAAATTGCATAATGTTCGCTATATTCAAACAGCCTGATAATTTAGAGCATCGATTTTCAACCTGAATATCACGTGTATTCATTCAAGCTAATAGGAAACAAAAAATATCAACTGCATTAATATTATTTATATTTAAAGGCAATAGCACGACTTCCATTATTATTTTCTCGCTTCATGAACTGCATAATAAAGCCACATTTTACCTTTTCCAGCCGGAGGTAAAAAACTGCGAACGTTCTCAAATTTCTGTTCAATTTATTGATATTAAAATGCTTCTGAAACAATAAATTCATTTGGTAAAAGCACAAACACTCTTTCCGTATTGTTAGCCATTACATATAGCTTCTTTTAGGGAATTATCTTTCAGTCTAATGGAATGATTCTGATTGGTGAAAAGAGAGGGAACGACCACTATTTACCTAAATAAAAATAATATTTCTAGTATTTATTCAACACCCAACATTTGTCTAAAACAAAAAACCTTCTAAATGTTCTCACACTTAGAAGGCTGAAGTTTGTTTTCTGCACTTTGTAAATCAGACGGCTAAAAAAACCTCAGATCTACTTTAATTCGAATTTTTATTCCAATCAGAACGGAATATCGTCATCGAAGTCCATTGGTGGTTCGCTGCTTTGTGGCGCAGGTGCTGGTGAACGCGCTGGGGCGCCGCCACCACTGAATTGCTGAGCCGCTGGTTGCTGAGGCTGACCCCAACCGCTTTGACCACCTTGGCTTTGGCCTGATGATTCGCCACCACGACCGCCTAACATTTGCATTGAGCCACCGATGTTAACCACAACTTCAGTGGTGTAACGGTCTTGACCACTTTGGTCTTGCCATTTGCGAGTCTGCAAAGAACCTTCAATATAGACTTGAGAACCTTTTTTCAGATATTCACCAGCAACTTCAGCTAATTTGCCGAAAATCACGACACGATGCCATTCTGTTTTCTCACGCATTTCACCAGTTTGCTTATCGCGCCAGCTTTCAGAAGTTGCCAGAGTCAGGTTTGCAACAGCACCACCGTTAGGCATGTAACGGATTTCAGGATCTTGCCCTAAGTTACCGATAAGAATTACTTTATTTACGCCTCTGCTGGCCATTTAAACACTCCTGATCCATTAAATTTAATCTCTGTATTAGTCGTGAAGTTTAGCACGACCAACCCATAATGCATACGAATTGCATACTAAAATAGATGTAGCTTGCTCAAGTTGCGAGCAGCTTTGAAAATTTAAATTGTATCGTTCTTGAAGGTTCACAAACTGACAACCTGAATAATTTACTGTGCAGCTACGCGATACATTAATAATTCGACAATGCAAACACCAGCCTTGTTCAGTGCGAATGAATATAATCAACAACGCGACAACTCAAGATCACATGATTATAATCTGTTTTTTAATAAAACACTGTATATTCATTCAGTCTGAATTGTGCGATAATGATTCACTTATGATTGTTCACTATCAAATCATCCGGGAAGTGGTAAATGGATAATATCGAAGTACGCGGTGCCCGCACTCATAATCTGAAAAACATCAATCTCATCATCCCCCGAGACAAACTGATAGTTATTACGGGGTTGTCAGGTTCAGGGAAATCATCATTAGCTTTTGACACACTCTATGCAGAAGGTCAACGGCGCTATGTAGAGTCCTTATCCGCCTATGCAAGGCAATTTCTCTCATTGATGGAGAAACCCGATGTTGATCATATAGAAGGGTTATCACCCGCTATTTCGATTGAACAAAAATCCACCTCTCATAACCCAAGGTCAACGGTGGGCACAATCACCGAAATCCATGACTACTTACGTTTATTATTTGCCCGTGTAGGTGAACCACGCTGCCCAGATCACGATATTCCGCTAGCGGCTCAAACCGTGAGTCAAATGGTCGATAACGTGCTAGCACAGCCTGTTGATCGTCGCATGATGTTATTAGCCCCTGTCGTGAAAGACCGCAAAGGTGAACATGTCAAATTGTTAGATAACTTGGCCTCTCAGGGCTATATTCGTGCACGTATCGACGGTGAAGTGTGTGATCTGTCCGATCCTCCAACGTTGGAGTTACAAAAGAAGCATACCATTGAAGTTGTGGTTGACCGCTTTAAGATCCGTGATGATATCGCACAGCGCCTCGCTGAATCTTTCGAAACCGCTCTTGAGCTATCCGGCGGTACCGCGATTGTTGCCGATATGGATGATCCCGACGCAGAAGAGTTAGTGTTTTCAGCCAATTTTGCCTGCTCGGTATGCGGCTATAGCATGGTGGAATTAGAGCCTCGCTTATTCTCCTTTAATAACCCCGCCGGGGCATGTCCGAGCTGTGATGGCCTTGGTGTTCAACAATTTTTTGATCCTGAAAGGGTGATCCAAAATACCGAGATATCACTCGCAGGTGGGGCTATTCGTGGCTGGGATCGCCGGAACTTCTACTACTTCCAAATGCTGCAATCCCTTGCTGAGCATTATAAATTTGATGTTGAAGCCCCTTATGATTCTCTGAGTCCTTCCATTCAGAAAATTATTCTGTACGGCTCAGGTAAAGAGACGATTGAGTTCAAATATCGTAATGATCGCGGCGATATTACGGTTCGTCACCACCCTTTTGAAGGGGTGCTCAATAACATGGAACGCCGCTATAAAGAAACGGAATCAACGGCGGTACGGGAAGAACTCGCCAAATACATTAGCAATCGCCCTTGTGTGACATGTCACGGAACACGTTTACGTAAAGAGGCGCGTTTTGTTTTTGTCGAAAATACCACGTTGCCTGAAATTGCTGACTACAGTATTGGTCATGCGATGGCGTTTTTCCAAAATCTTAAACTCAGCGGGCAACGGGCAAAAATTGCAGAAAAAGTCCTTAAAGAAATTAGTGACCGATTAAAATTTTTGGTGAATGTTGGTCTTAATTACTTAACGCTTTCTCGTTCGGCAGATACTTTATCGGGCGGTGAGGCGCAACGTATCCGTCTCGCTAGCCAAATTGGTGCAGGCCTTGTCGGGGTCATGTATGTTCTGGATGAACCGTCGATCGGTCTCCATCAACGCGATAATGATCGCTTGTTGGAAACCCTCATTCATCTACGCAATCTAGGTAATACCGTTATTGTGGTAGAGCACGATGAAGATGCTATTCGCGCCGCAGATCATATCATTGATATTGGTCCGGGGGCTGGCGTCCATGGTGGTCAAATCGTTGCACAAGGTACCTTAGAAGATATTGTCGCCAATACAGACTCTTTAACAGGCAAGTTCCTAAGTGGCGAGCGGCGCATTGATATCCCTAAAAAACGGGTTCCCGTCAATAAAGACAAGATGCTCAAACTGTTTGGCGCTAAAGGGAATAACCTGAAAAATGTGACCTTAAAGCTTCCTGTTGGCCTATTTACCTGTATCACTGGGGTATCGGGTTCAGGGAAATCCACATTGATCAACGATACCTTATTCCCTATCGCACAACGTCAATTGAATGGTGCCACCACAATTACACCAGCACCTTATCTTGATGTTGAAGGGCTTGAACACTTTGACAAAGTCATCGATATCGACCAAAGCCCTATCGGGCGAACGCCTCGCTCAAATCCAGCGACTTATACAGGGGTGTTTACACCGATTCGTGAGTTATTTGCTGGTGTACCGGAATCTCGTACTCGTGGCTACAATCCAGGTCGTTTTAGCTTTAACGTTAAAGGGGGGCGCTGTGAAGCCTGCCAAGGTGATGGTGTTATCAAAGTTGAAATGCACTTCTTACCTGACGTTTATGTGCCCTGTGATCAATGTAAAGGTAAGCGCTATAACCGCGAAACATTAGAGATAAAATATAAAGGCAAAAGTATCCACGAAGTGCTTGATATGACTATCGAAGAGGCTCGTGATTTCTTTGATGCTGTGCCAGCACTGGCTCGTAAGCTGCAAACCTTGATGGATGTGGGGTTATCCTATATCCGCTTAGGCCAATCAGCGACGACCTTATCCGGTGGTGAAGCACAACGTGTGAAACTGGCTCGTGAGCTATCGAAACGCGGTACTGGGCAAACCATCTATATCCTTGATGAGCCAACCACTGGGCTGCATTTTGCCGATATTCAGCAGCTCTTGACGGTACTACATCAATTACGTGACCAAGGCAATACGATTGTCGTCATTGAACATAACTTAGATGTGATCAAAACCGCTGATTGGATTGTTGATTTAGGCCCTGAAGGGGGAAGTGGTGGCGGTGAAATCTTGATTTCTGGTACACCTGAAGAAGTGGCTGAATGTGAAAAATCGCATACTGCTCGTTTCTTAAAACCCATCTTAGCACGGGGCTACTAACCACAAGCGTGACAGCGCCTTATTTTGAAATCGAAAAACGCGGGCAAAACCCTAATGCCGATCAGTCAGTTAAGAACTCAATAATAGGTTGAACGATCCTACAGTGCTGTAAAAATCCGTAATCATCCCAAGATTACGGATTTTTTTATGTTACTTAGTCAAGCTCTCAAGACTGTTCAGGCTTTCTCGCCAAAATAATTTACAGCCCTTTCTGAGCTCCTTTCCGCTGAACTCATTGACGAATGTCTCGTGGATACTGGGGCTGTTACAATAAGAAAACGCCGTCTTCCGATGGGAATGATGGTATGGGCTGTAATGGAAATCTCTCTTTTTCGTTCTCTTTCCATGGCTCAAGTCTAAGCCTACTTTCCGCAGTAGCTCCGGGGAAAATACCGAAATTCATCAATGAGATATTGGCTATGGTTGGAAGTTTTGTACTACCTAGTAGACGACAAAGGCATTACCCTCGAGCAGTAAAGAAAAAGCCGCAACGGTATCCGTTACGGCGATATTAATGACTTAACTGACAAGCATTACGGGCTAACCCCGGCTTTCTTTAATAAGGGGGTTCCAATGAAAGGCCAAGCAAAGAAAGGAGGGGAATTAGGCGTCAATGGCGAGTATTACAAAGGTGGTCAATTTATGCCGAGGAGTGCCAGTACCGTTAAAGGCGAGCACTGTTCAACGAGTCGTAAAACGGGAAAGAAACGACGTGTGCTGATCGAACCTGGCATTCTCGTCGAAGTTAACCATGACGAAAACGCCATTTTTGCACGTATCAGTGCATTCGTTGCTGTTGAGAACGGTTTTATGCGCCAGACCGCCAGTGCGCATACGGTCGCCTATTATGGTTTGGAAACGTCCTTGCCAGATCTTATCCGCCGTTATAATGCAGGTGAACGGTATTGTTGATTGTTCGATATTGATAAAAATAAGAACGGGTTTATACTAATAGTTAATAATAGTTGGTAACTAGTAGGGATTTTAACCATGTCAACGAGTGTAGCTTTAAGCCCTTACTTTGAGGAATTTATCCAAAGTCAGATTAAGAGCGGGCGATATAATAATACAAGTGAAGTGATCCGTGCAGGACTTCGCGCTTTAGAAGAGCAGGAAAATCAATTAAAACTTGCCGCACTTCAAACGGCAATAGTTGACGGTATTAATAGCGGTGAAAGTAAAGATGCGAGCGCGGTATTTAGCCGTTTATCAAGTAAGTATGCCACATTGGCTGAGGATAACGGTAGCAAATGAAATTGGGTATATCACCGCTGGCAGTACAGGATTTAGAATCGATCGGTGACTGGATAGCAAAGGATAATCCCATTAGGGCCCTGAGTTTTATTGAAGAGCTGTATCAAAAATGTCTTCTTATTGCAGACTCTCCGACCCTCTATGCTGAACGCCCAGAAATTTTGCCAGGCTTGAGAAGCTGTGCTTATGGCCGATACCTGTTATTTTTCCGCGTACTGGAAGCTGAAGTACGCATAGAGCGCATACTCCACGGCTCCAGAGATATTCCTGCGCATTTCAGTTAACGATATACGCGGAACAGTGGCTTTTCTCGTTGTGGAAAATGGGATAATGGGGAAGACTGCAAGTGAAAAGGCCATTGCCTATCATGGGCTTACTGAGTCGTTACCGGACCTGATCAAACGGTTCAATGCGGTCGAACGATACCGATGAGGGTGACCCCTCACCAAAGCTGTCATGACAGTTGCTATCTTATCTTTTTATGAATGAAAAATAACAATATTAGCAAAATAGGAGTGCCAAAAATAACATAAGCCATTGCAGTGTCATGATTCATTCGCAAACTCTCTACGAAAGCGCGCCAAACGGTAACTGGATCATCATTACCTATCACTGTGTAGTTGTATGTAAAGCTTGAACTAAACCCGAATTCAAAAATTCCCAAGCCTAAATAAAATAATAAAACCAACAAAATAGTCAAAAACCATCTTAAAAACGTTCTATTTATCATAAGTGCTACCCAAGACATCGCCACCCATTTCACCACCATCAAAACTTGTTGCCTCTCCGCCTATTTTCGCTGACGATGTGGCAAATTCAAAAAATAGAATCATAGTCCCTTTATCTGATGGCGTGAGATTGTCGATATTTGGATACTGTTTATGGAAATCACTTGTGACTTCAATGACATCAAACTTATTAAAATTATCCTTCTTACCATCCAAATAATTCAGGAATGAAACAGGCACCGTGAACGCCTCTTCTCGTTCGATCGGATACTGCGTTCTCATTGGTGTATAACTCTCTTCAAATATCCCTGTGCCAGATTGCTTTAACCCTTTTACACCCCAAGCACGCAAAAAGTGGGCTAACTCCCCAATAACATTGAGAGCCCGATTGATAACAAAAAATATCAATGGAAAGGGTGTTCAGATATTAACATCAATGAGTGAGCCACTTCGATACCCCAAAGCCGATATTGCAGACCTTTATAGGCATCGTTGGGAAATAGAGCATGGCTTCAGGGAAATGAAGCAGCATATGTTGAATAATGAACTCACATTGAGGAGCAAAAAGCCAGCATTGGTAAATCAAGAATTATGGGGAATAGTACTCGCGTATAACTTACTGCGATTTATGATGGCACAGATGGCATACAGCCTGAAAGATACAGAACCGTATCAGATGGGATTTAAACAAACTGCGCTATACCTGAGTGCTCAACTAAGCCTACTTTCCGCAGTAGCTCCGGGGAAAATACCGAAATTCATCAATGATGATATTGGCTATGGCTGGAAGTTTTGTACTACCTAGTAGGCGACAAAGGCATTACCCCGAGCAGTAAAGAAAAAGCCGCAACGGTATCCGTTACGGCGATATTAATGACTTAACTGACAAGCATTAGGGCAAAACCCGCGTTTTTTAATCAATAATTCACGAATTATTTGCTTACAGCAGCGAACGCTTCAACAATACGTTGAACATTATGACGGTTTACACCAGCCATACAAACACGCCCCGTACCCACTAAGTAGACAGCAAACTCATCTTTCAAACGCGCAACCTGCTCTTTCGAGAAGCCTGTGTAACTAAACATACCGCGTTGTTTTAACAGATGGTCAAAGTTTTTTTCTGGTAGTGCTTTTTTCAGTTCATCCACCAGAACAGTACGCATTTCTAAAATACGTACGCGCATCTCTTCAACTTCCTTCAACCATTGTGCTTTCTGTTCACTGTTTGTGAGAACTTGCGCCACAATTTTAGCCCCATTTGACGGTGGGCTTGAGTATAGGCGACGTACCCCTGCTTTTAATTGGCCTAATACGCGGTCACGTTCTTCTTGGCTTTCACAAATAACTGACAAACCACCAGCACGTTCACCATAGATACCAAAAATTTTAGAGAATGAATTACTCACAAACACAGGCAAGCCTGCTTTTACCATCGCACGGATAGCATAAGCATCTTCTTCAATACCTTCCGCAAATCCTTGATATGCAATATCCAAGAATGGGATCAGTTTTTGTGCCTTAGCCACTTTAGTCACTTCATCCCACTGCTCTGGCGTGAGATCTGAACCGGTTGGGTTATGGCAGCAAGGGTGCATTAAAATGATGCTATTTTCTGGTAATGTCTTAAATGTTGCCAGCATTTCAGCAAATTTTACCCCTTTGCTCTTTTCATCAAAGTAAGGGTAATAGTGAACTTTAGTGCCTGCTCCAGAGAAAATTGATGCATGGTTTTCCCATGTAGGGTCACTGCACCACACCTCTGATTTAGGGAAGTAATGGTTGAGGAAATCCGCACCCAATTTTAGTGCCCCTGAACCACCGATAGTTTGTACTGTCGCGATACGTTCTTGCGCAATAAGAGGACAATCAGCACCGAAGAGTAATTTTTGGATCTCTAGGCGATAATCTTTGAGACCTTCCATCGGTAAATACAGTGACGCGCTTGCTGGTAACTTGTTTAATTCCGCTTTCGCATGACCAACAGTTTTCAGCTCAGGTGTTTTACCTTCCCCATCATAGTATAAGCCGATACTCAGGTTGATCTTGTTTTCACGAGTATCTTTATTAAATTCATCCATCAGCGATAAGATCGGATCGCCCGGGTAAGAATCAACATGTTGGTACACAGTACATCTCCATAATCAGATAAAAATAATATTTTTTTGTTTCGTCTTTTGAAAATAACCCTTTGTTTGCTATTCGTCTACATATTCCATGACAACTCTTGAGGTTAATTTAGTCAGTAACTCATAATTGATAATGCCTGTTTGTGCGGCGATTTCTTCAACTGGCAGAGATTTCCCCCATAAAATCACCTCATCACCCACTTTATCATTGGCATTTGGCCCAAGATCAACGGTGATCATATCCATTGAAACTCGTCCTACAATAGGCACTTTTCGCCCATTTACCAAAACTGGCGTACCTGAAGGCGCGCTTCGGGGATAACCATCACCATAACCTATCGCAACAACGCCCAACCGAGTGTCACGCTGGCTACACCATGTTGCACCATAACCCACACATTGCCCAGCAGCATGCTCCCTAACAGCAATCAATGTTGATTTTAGTGTCATCACACTTTGTAAGCCAAAATGCTCGGCGGATGTGCCTTCTTGAGGGGAGGCACCATACATGATGATCCCCGGCCTAACCCAGTCATAATGGGCATCTGGCCATAATAAGATCCCTGCCGATGCCGCAATCGATTTTTCTCCGGCCTTATTGGCAACAAACTGTTTAAAGCAGTGAATTTGATTTGCTGTTGTCGGTAATTCAGGCTCATCAGCCTGACAGAAATGGCTGATAATATTGATGGGGTGTTTGACGTTTTTACACGCTTGCAAGCGCTGATAGAATGCTTCCGCATCTTGAGGCAACACGCCTAAGCGGTGCATGCCTGTGTCGAGTTTCATCCAAACTTTAATCGGGTTCGCCAATTCGGTTGCTTCCAGCATTGCAAGCTGTTCAACACAGTGGATAACCGTATCGATTTGATGTTCCACTAACAAGGGGAGATCAGAATGTTCGAAAAAACCTTCAAGTAATACAATAGGAGCCGTTATCCCTCGTTCCCTCAGTGCCAAAGCTTCTTTAAGTCGGGCGACACCAAAACCATCAACGAGATCTTCAAGGGTGGTGCTGACTTCGGTTAATCCATGGCCATAAGCATTTGCTTTAACAATGGCAATTAAACGGCTGTGTGGTGCGAGTTCTCTAACTCGTTGCAGATTATGTCGCAGAGCGCGGCGGTTAATTAAAGCGGTTGCCGCTTTCATTATGTCCTCTTTTTACTTTCTTATAAATCATCCAAGATGCAGCTCAGCGCCAAAGATAGATAAGCCGCTTGCTGCATACATACGCATCTGACTAGCCCACATGAGCCTAGCCAACAACACTGCCGCTTTTAGTATGACAGCTCACTCATCGTCATAGGCAGGCCCCGCATAGTTATCAAAGCGAGACCATTGACCATTGAACGTTAATCGAACCGTACCAATCGGACCGTTACGCTGTTTACCGATAATGATTTCCGCCACCCCTTTCAAGTCACTGTTATCGTGATAAACCTCATCACGATAGATAAACATAATAAGGTCAGCATCCTGCTCAATAGAGCCTGACTCACGTAAGTCTGAGTTGACTGGACGCTTATCCGCGCGTTGTTCCAAGCTCCGGTTAAGCTGTGATAGCGCCACAACAGGCACATTAAGTTCTTTAGCTAATGCCTTCAGTGACCGAGAAATTTCAGCAATTTCAAGTGTACGGTTATCCGATAATGCAGGGACTCTCATTAACTGTAAATAGTCAATCATAATCAGACTTAAACCACCATGCTCTCGATAGATACGACGCGCACGGGAACGTACTTCTGTTGGTGTTAAGCCAGAGGAGTCATCGATGTACATGTTGCGCTTTTCTGACAAAATCCCCATGGTGCTAGAAATACGCGCCCAATCCTCGTCGTCAAGCTGGCCTGTACGAATACGTGTTTGATCAACACGCGATAAGGAGGCCAACATACGCATCATGATCTGGCTACCGGGCATCTCCAAACTGAAGATCAACACGGGTTTTTCTTCCGTCATCGCTGCATTTTCACACAAGTTCATCGCAAAAGTGGTTTTCCCCATTGATGGACGAGCTGCAACAATAATAAGGTCAGAGCCTTGTAGACCCGCCGTTTTCTTATCGAGATCTTGGTAACCTGTCGACACCCCTGTCACACCATCGTGAGGTTGCTGATACAGTTTTTCTATTTTTTCAATGGTTTCAGCCAAAATTGCTTCAATATCTTTTGGCCCTTCGTCCTTATTCGCTCTCGACTCTGCAATTTGGAACACCTTCGTTTCGGCAAAGTCGAGTAAATCTTCACTGCTACGCCCCTGTGGGTCGTAACCCGCATCGGCGATATCATTCGCGACTTTGATCATGTCACGCACAACAGCACGTTCGCGGACGATGTCGGCGTAAGCATTGATATTCGCGGCACTTGGGGTATTTTTTGATAACTCGGCAAGGTAAGCAAACCCCCCGACATCATCCAATTTACCTTCCTGTTCAAGGGATTCGGATAATGTGATCAAATCGATGGGTTTACCCTGCTCAAGCAGAGTTTGCATTTGAGCAAAAATGGTACGATGCGGATGACTGTAAAAGTCTGCATGGGTGACACGCTCGGAAACAGTATCCCAACGGTCATTATCCAGCATCAACCCTCCCAATACAGACTGCTCGGCTTCGATAGAGTGTGGTGGAAGTTTTAAGCCTTCCATTTGCTGATCGCGCGGCGCACTGTACTTGTTTTCTGAAGGGTATTTCTTAGCCATACTTTCTTATCCACATCCATAATTAACTAGCACATTAGTATACGCCAAACTTGTTACTGACGTTGGCTTTCTTTGTGTTTTTCTAACGGGTATTGTGCCTTTCGTCGCTGTGGCACTAACCAATAATTCTATCATCAAACCATAGCGTTATTATTGCGTGATTGATATGGTAGGCAAATCAAACGCGAAATCATTTGTGTTGTTTGTTGAAGGCAAGAAATTATCCCTATTGAGCCAGCGATGAGAAAATGGGCGTTGTCTGCCCATCATCCAGCCGGTAATTTGATTATACGACAAGTACAAGCAGACTGTTCCTATCGGAGATGATCATGGTAAAACGTATTGAATTTGCACAACATGGTGGCCCAGAAGTTCTCAGCTATTCCGATTTCGACCTAAAAGAGCCTGCCGATAACGAAATTCAGATAGAAAATCATGCAATCGGCATCAACTATATTGATACTTATGTCCGTAGTGGGTTATACCCCGTCGCGAGTTTACCATCGGGACTTGGTACTGAAGCTGCGGGCATTGTGGTAAAAACCGGCTCCCAAGTGACAGGTTTTCGCCCAGGTGACCGAGTGATGTATGCTCAAGGCCCGCTAGGTGCTTATAGTGAAGTTCATAATGTTCCTGAACATGCCGTTGCCCATCTTCCTGATGGAATTTCATTTCAACAGGCTGCCGCCTGTGGCCTGAAAGGTATGACTGTCTATTATCTGCTGAATCAAACCTATCAAATCAAACGAGATGAAATCTTTTTATTCCATGCGGCTGCGGGTGGTGTAGGCCTGATTGCTTGCCAATGGGCAAAAGCGCTTGGCGCTAAAATGATTGGTACCGTTGGCAGCGCTGAAAAAGCCGAGCGCGCTAAAGCGGCGGGGGCATGGGAAGTCATCAATTATCAAACAGAAGATATCGCGGCACGAGTCAAAGAGATCACTCAAGGTGAAAAGGTGAATGTCGTGTACGACTCAGTGGGCCAATCAACTTGGATTGCCTCATTAGATTCACTAAAACGCCGAGGTTTAATGGTGAGCTTTGGTAACGCATCCGGCCCTGTGACCGGCGTGAACTTAGGGATTTTAAACCAAAAAGGCGGTTTATACGTCACTCGCCCATCATTAGGGGTCTATGTCACTAATCGGGCGGAGTTAGATCAGGCAAGCCATGCGCTGTTTGATATGATCTTAAGTGGCAAATTGAATGTGGATGTCCCTGAAAAACAGATCTTTGCCTTGAAAGATGTGCAAACGGCCCACCGCACATTAGAGTCGAGAAAAACCCAAGGCTCTAGCCTGCTAATCCCATAATTTTGAGTGAGATGCCAACGACGGTTGGCACCTCACACTACATTATTGGTCGCGGGTGACGAATGCAAGAGCCTGCTCGACCACCGCCAGATCAGCCCCTTTCTTATGGGCATTTTCACTCAAATAGCGCCGCCATTGGCGAGCACCGGGTATTCCTTGAAATATCCCTAACATATGACGAGTGATATGACCAAGATAAGTGCCTTGTGATAACTCTTTTTCGATATACGGGAACATTTGGCGAACAGCATCCACCGCATTCACTACAGGTAATTGGCTATCGAATAATTGGTTATCTACCGCGGTCAAAATAGAAGGATTTTGATAGGCTTCACGCCCTACCATCACGCCATCAAGGTGACGTAAATGCTCTTTTGCCTCTTCCAGTGTTTTTATTCCCCCGTTAATCGCCATGGTTAAGTGGGGAAAATCCCGTTTTAGCTGATAAACGCGCGGATAGTCCAATGGAGGAATTTCACGGTTTTCTTTCGGACTTAGGCCGGATAACCACGCCTTACGCGCATGGATGATAAACATTTCACAACCGCCTTTAGTTGAGACGGTATCAATAAAATCACACAGGAATTCGTAGCTATCTTGCTCATCAATGCCAATGCGTGTTTTCACTGTGACAGGTATCGACACAACATCCTGCATCGCTTTCACGCAATCAGCCACAAGCTGAGCATCCGCCATTAGGCAAGCGCCAAAACGACCATTTTGTACGCGGTCTGAAGGGCAACCAACATTGAGGTTGATTTCATCATAACCACGCTCTTGCGCCAACTTTGCACATTGCGCTAATGCCTCAGGGTCGCTCCCCCCCAGCTGTAATGCTACTGGCTGCTCTTCTTCACTAAATGCCAGATAATCGCCCTTACCATGAATAATGGCACCTGTTGTAACCATTTCAGTATAGAGCAACGTATTTTTACTCAATAAGCGATGAAAATATCGGCAATGGCGGTCAGTCCAGTCGAGCATAGGAGCAACGGAAAATCGATTTATGTTTTTATAGCCTGTCATACCTTGAAAAACCTTGTTTTCAGTCATTTTTATATTTGACGTGTTTCGGTGTATCTTAACCTATTTAATCTGTTTTTGCTGTATTGGAAACACGACTAAGGACACCATGGCTTTGGTGTCCTCAACAAATGACGGCTCCCCGCCGTAAAACTGATTTGCTGCCATAAAGCACGCCGATTTTTTTAGAGTAGAAACTTTCATTACCTACGGTCGAGTTTACCCTATTTACGGGTTCATTAACTTAACCAGTTGATCGGCAAGTTCAGGCGTTGAAGCACTCAATAGGCTGCCACTAAACATGACGTTATCGCGTTCACCACTTAACGAACACACATCACCCCCCGCTTCACGAATACATGGTATCAATGCTGCGCTATCCCACGGTTTCATAATCGTATCAATGGCCCCATGTAGACGCCCTGTTGCCACCATGGCATGCTGGTAAGCATCGTTGGCAAAAATAAAGTCGCGAGCGCAACTGACAACACGGTCAAGATGGTAAATCGTTGTACCTTCTCGTTGATTGTAAGTGCTACTGTGGATCCCCGATGCGGAAATGACGGCATTAGCGACCTCTTTAGGCGCATCAGTACCTAATGTTAGCCGCCGAGATAAACCGTTATGTGTTTCCAAGTAGCAACCTTGCCCTTTTGCTGCGTAAACTACCGTTGAAATGGCAGGGAAGCTGATCACCCCAACGATAGGCTCCCCCTTTTCAACATAAGCAATCAAAGTGCTAAAGAGTGGAATGCCATAAATAAAGGCGCGCGTGCCATCAATCGGGTCAATCACCCATCCAGATTCGAAAACAGTATCGCCTTCAAGGCCAAATTCTTCACCAAGGATCGGAACATCCGGTGTGTGTTGGGCAAAGTGCTCACGCAATGCCGACTCAACACGTAAATCTGTTTCCGTGACCACTGAACGGTCGGGCTTATAGTCAAAACTGCCCGCACCTTGAAATGCTTCTACGGTCATCGCTCTGACTGATTTTGCCGCTTCAAGCGCAATCGCCAGCATACTGTGGGCTCCTATTTAAAATATAACATTATGGCAATCATAACCCATGATTATGCTTGGGTTTTATGCAGTTTGACCTCACCAAAGGTCATAAAAATCAATGTGCTTCCTGCGACCCCACGATAAGCCCCTTGTTGCTGATTCAATTCGCAAGCGAGTGCCGTAAATAGCCATGCTTCATTTTCCGAGATGTCACACATCGCATCGGTAAGCTGCTCATAACCTTTGCGTTCAGCAAATTCTTGTACAGCCAATGCGTCTTGTAACAATGGCTCCTCAATCGAGCTATTTGCCCATCCCCACATCCAACTCCCTTGGTTTTGATCATAAGTACCAATGATTTGCACGGGAGCAACAGCAACGAGACCGTCTGGAGCATGAAAAACAATTGTGCCCTCTTCTTGATCGACTGACCAACTTGCCTGATCAAGATGCCAAGTATCACAGTGGAATTGGCTTTTATGCTGTAGAGCATTCATACTTCGCTCGATTAACGTATCGTAAGGTAAATCTTCAAGTTCTTGATTCATTCATATATTCCTTAAACTACAGCGTGATTATCGAACGTCAGTTTTTTATCTTATTTATCCTATAAACTGTCTTATTCACTAACCAATATTTTTTAATGCATCGACAACCAATTGCCAAAACTTAGCATGATCGAGTTTGACGGCAACCTGAGTATGGCAATCTTCAGGAGCCGGATGGCGGAAATCGGCCACAGTCATTCCAAGGGTGAGAGTTCCTGTCAGTTCAATATCTACAGGTACGCGCTGTGTCGTCATGACGGAAGGGTCGATAACATAGGCAACGGCACAGGGATCATGCACTGGTGGAGCATCAAATCCTTGTGCTTGTTTATACATTTTGCCAAAGAAATCGAGTAATTCGACGACAAATTTCGCGCAGGGTGTTCCCACGTCAGCAATGTTAGCAACGATATCTGTGGTGGCAAGCGCTTGATGGGTGAGATCTAAACCAACCATCGTTAGTGGCCATTTTTCATTAAAAACAATATGTGCCGCTTCTGGATCAATTTTGATATTAAACTCAGCCACAGGACTCCAATTTCCTACATGGTAGCCTCCGCCCATCAGCACGACTTCTTTGACGCGTTCGACGATACGTGGCTCCAACCTTGCGGCTAATGCGATATTAGTTAGCGCCCCAGTAGGCACTAAAGTGATTGTTTTGGGTGGGTGCGACATGATCAATTTAATGATCAATTCTACCGCATGGCAGTTTTCCAAAGTCAACGATGGCTCAGGTAGTTGAGGACCATCTAACCCAGAGTCACCATGAATATCGGGGGCAATTTCAACTTCACGTACCAGTGGTCGTGAGGAGCCGGCTGCAAAAGGAATACCACGAATTTTTGCCATTTCAGCAACGGCTAAGGCATTGCGAGTCACTTTTTCAAGCGTTTGGTTACCAGCAACGGTCGTCACTGCCAGTAAGTCAATTTCAGGGTTGCCATAAGCTAATAGCATCGCAATTGCATCGTCATGTCCGGGGTCGCAATCAAGGATGATTTTCTTTGCCATACACCTTACCTTATTGAATTAAAAGGGAGCCTTTTATTAAAGCTCCCAATGTAACCAGCTAACAAAGTAAAATCTATGAGCTTTCGCCGATTTAAAAAATGTTTACTTCAAAACATGCGCATAGACACGTTTTTGTCCATCTTCTGTTTTCGGGATATATACCCCTTGTAGCTCAGGCGCAAATCCCGGAAGCAAGTTGATCCCCGCCTCCAAAGCTTGGAAGTAACGCAAGACAGGCCCTTCCCAAACTTCACCGGGCACCACACACAGTACGCCCGGAGGATAAGGCAGCGCCCCCTCAGCAGCAATACGCCCTTCTAGCTCACATAGAGGAAGCAGCTCCACGTTGCCGCGAATAAACTCAAGGTGCGCTTGTTGTGGGTTCATTTTCACTGTCGGAAAATGCTGCTTACGGAACATCTCTTTTTGCAATTGCTTAATATTGTACTGAACACTCAACTGGTGCATTTCTTGGCACAAACGACGTAATGTGTAGCCTTGATAATGCTCTTGGTAGCGTTGATAAACGGACGGTAACACTTCTTCCAGTGAAGCATCTTCATCCAGTAATTGTTCAAAACGAACCAAATGGGTAACTAGTAGCTCTAATTTCTCTTTACTCTCTGCGGGGGTGAGTAAAAATAGGATGGAATTTAAGTCACATTTCTCGGGGATCACACCATGTTCACGTAAGAAATGCGCCAATATAGTCGCCGGAACGCCAAAGGATTCGTATTCACCACTTTGAGCATCGATACCCGGCGTTGTTAGCATCAACTTACAAGGGTCAACAAAATATTGATTTTCCGCATACCCTTCAAACGCATGCCAACGTTCATTAGGAATAAAATTAAAGAAGCGCTGTTCAGAAGCAATTTGCGCCGTTGGGTACTCTTGCCATGGTTTTCCGTCGACAAATTCAGGCACAAAGGGTCTAAAATAATGGCAGTGGTTGATAATGGCTTTTCTAACCTCAATGCCAAGTCTTACGCACTCCATCCACATCATTTCCCCTGCATCCCCTTGATGCATACGCGCATTGACATCTAACGAGGCAAACAGCGGGTAAAATGGACTGGTAGACGCGTGCATCATAAAAGCGTTATTCAGCTTTTTATGCGAGACAAAGCGCTCTTGCCCTTTAATATGGTTATCTTTTTTATGGATTTGCGACGCTTGCGAGAACCCTGCCAATTGTTTATGCACCGATTGAGTCACCATAATACCAGGATCATTTTCATTTAATTCAAGTAATAGTGGCGAACATTGGCGCATCATAGGGATAAATTGTTCGTAGCCAACCCACGCAGAATCGAACAAAATATACTCACATAAATGACCAATTTTATCGACAACCTGCCTTGCATTGTAAACCGTGCCGTCATAAGTACCGAGCTGGATCACCGCTAAGCGGAATGGACGTTCACGCGTATTTTTTTCAGGCATGACGTCATTAATCAATGAACGCAAGTAGTCCTCTTCAAAACAATGCGCATCGATTCCCCCGATAAAACCAAATGGGTTACGTGCCGTTTCAAGGTAAACCGGTGTTGCGCCCGCTTGGATCAGGGCGCCATGGTGGTTTGATTTATGATTATTGCGATCGAATAAAACCAAGTCTCCCGGTGTTAGCAAGGCATTTAACACGACTTTATTGGAAGAAGAGGTGCCGTTTAGTACAAAATAGGTTTTATCTGCATTAAATACGCGAGCTGCAAATTTCTGTGCTTCTTTCGCAGCCCCTTCATGGATCAGCAGGTCTCCCATCGCGACATCAGCATTACACAAGTCGGTACGAAATAGGTTTTCGCCATAAAATTGGTAAAACTGTTCGCCAGTTGGATGGCGGCGAAAAAATTGTCCACCTTGATGACCCGGACAAGCAAAAGTGACATTATGCCCCGCAGCATAATCCATCATTCGCGCAAAAAATGGCGGTAATAGCTGCTCAAGATAGTGATTTGCCGCCGCAAATAATTGACGACTATTTTCACTACGCTCAGCCGGTGCAGGCGGCAAAATTCCCGTTAAATAAGGAGGATGAGGGATATCATCTGGAAGCTGTTTATCACTAATGATAAACAGCGGAATACTGAGTTTACTCTCTGCAACCCTTTTCCACAGCCCTTGATTGGCATCCAACTCGGATAGCACAACAGCAGCAATATTGTTTAACTGTGCATCGCGAATATCTACCCATTGGAATTCTCCCGTAAAGTAGATAGCGACCCCCTGGCTACATGCCACATTGATTTTTTTCATAACAGTCTGGCTCTTAGTTAGCTGAGGAAAAGAGGCCGACAATATACTTGATAGGAAATCAGATTGGAATTGCCATAAAGTGCGGGAATAATTCTAATTTTTCGGGAGGAGATAATATTTGATAACCTACTGTTTAATAGCATAAAAAATTTCTATGCCATTTTTAAGTTATCAGCATTAAACAAGGAAAAATGGGTGCGAAATTCATTAACCGACTAACATTAAGCCTATTAGCAGAATATTAGTCGGCCAATTTCTCTAAACTGGGAGCTTAGTTGTTTTTTTCCATATACAGTGTCTGTGTAGGATAAGCGAAGTCCGCACCATGCTGTTTGACGATGGCAATTATTTTTAAATAGACTTCTTGTTGTGCGGCTAACCATTCGGCCCACACGGTAGTTTTCGTAAAACAATACACCATAATATTCAGTGACGAATCCGCAAACTCATCAAAATAGACTAATAATGTTTGCCCAGTATCAATACTTGGCTCTTGTTGCAACATAGTCCGAATATCACTCACAATAGCGCCGATTTTATCGGCATCTTCATAGCGCAGACCTAATGACGTTTTGATTCGGCGGTTAGTCATACGCCCAGGGTTTTCAACGCTTATCGACGAAAAGAGTGAGTTAGGGATATACAAGGGTCGATGGTCAAAGGTGATAATTTTAGTAATTCGCCAACCAATCTCAACCACCGTACCTTCAATGTTTCTGTCGGGTGAGCTAACCCAATCGCCGATATTAAAAGGCCTATCAAAGTAAAGCATGATCCCTGAGAAGAAGTTACTCAGAATATCTTTACCGGCCATACCGATAGCAATGCCGCCAATCCCGCCGAAGGCCATCAACCCCGATAGGCTCATGCCGAAATGTTCGCCAAATAGTAAAACCATTACGACAAAAATGGTGGTTTTAAAGACTCGAGCGATAATACGTGCAGAGGTTGGATCACTTCCTCTTTTTATTTGCGTTTTTTCAAGTCTATTGACGAGCTGAAACAGCTTACGCACGAGAATGATCGCAATGATGGCAACAGTGATGAAATTAATCAGCGGAGTTGAAATAAAGGTTAAATTAAAATCCGTTGCCGCCATATCCAAATATTGAGCGGCAACCATCACCATACTACACAGCACAGCGGTCTGAATAACATGAATAAAAATACTTTTATTCTTATGCTTATGCCTACGTTTTTTACTTATCATCTCGAAAATAATAGCCACGGCTAAACACACCGCAACGATAGTAACGCCAATGGCATATTTTTCGAGTAATGAATCAATCATATCTCACCGCTCCAAGCTGCCCATTTTACTTTTTAATAAAACTTATATGTCTACTACGCTATTTTCGATAAACTCTTGATGGATCAAACGCAGCAATAAAAAAACCTCACTAAGATAGCAACTTTAAACGTGATTTTCTCAACAATTATCAACTGTTTTTTTAGACTATCTAATATGGATATAACGCATAATGTTTACCCCTGATCCCAAAGAAATTGATACTGTACTTCGATTAAATCTACAACAAAAATACCGCTATTTTGTCAGTAAAGTTGCCGATTGGGAGGAAGTTTGGGTAATTTTCTGCCAAGAGGAGCTTGTTACCATGCGAGATAATAATAGACGCTTATTATTACCTGTTTGGCCTGCTCAAGCCTATGCACAGCGTAATCTTAATGGTCAATGGGCCAAGTGTACGGCAACCAAGCTAACACTGACCCACTTTATGACAGAAATATTGCCAGATATGGATGGCGCAAATATGACAGTTGCCATGATGGTAGACAGTCAATGCCAAACTTATGTGATTGCCGAAGCGAAGTCGCTATTACAAGATTTAATTGAAGCGTGTAAGCACCGCAGCTCATCGATTTAGGCTGATAATTAACCATAAGGAATAAAACTTTCTCACATGAGTCAGCCTTATGAGCTTATCAGCCTAATTGCCACTCTCGCTCTTAGCGATTCACGATTTAAGCTGCACGAATTCAGCAAACTCTTCAATACTTGGATAAGAGGATTGCGTTCCTTTACCTGTCACACTAAATGCAGAAAACATGACAGCCTTTTTCAAAGCTTCCGCGATATTGCCTGTATGCACATAATAATGAGAGAAACAGCCAATAAAAGCATCTCCTGCACCACTGGTATCCACCGCATTCACTTTAATGGCAGGGATCAACAACTCGTTATCGCGAGTCATCCAGAGTGCACCTTTATCACCCAACGTGACGATAAGATTTTTCAACCCTTTATCGAGCAAAGACTTGGCTGCACGGCGGATGTTTTCCATCGAATCAACAGGCATATTGGTGAGGATCTCAAGCTCAGTTTCATTCGGCACAAAGAAATCACAACGACAAGCAAAATCAAGATCTAACGTACGCTGTGCTGGTGCAGGATTCAGCAATACAGGAATGTTATGTTTGTTACCAAAAGCAATCGCGTGATAAACCGTTTCTAATTGAACCTCAAGCTGCAATACGATCAATTTGCATTTTTTCAAATCGTCAGCCGCACGCTCAATATCTTCAGGGGATAAAAATTTATTTGCTCCTTTCACAATGAGAATGCGATTAGCAGAATTCGGATTAACAAAAATCGGTGCTACACCGCTAGAAGTACATGGCACTTTTTCCACATAACGGGTGTTAATACCATAAGACTCAAGATTACGAATGGTGTTATCAGCAAAAATATCATCACCGACTTTTGTTAACATAATCACTTTTGAATTAAGTTTTGCCGCAGCAACCGCTTGATTGGCACCTTTACCACCACAGCCGATTTTAAATGCAGGCGCCTCCAAGGTCTCACCCTCTTTTGGCATCTGATCCGTATAAGTGATCAGATCGACCATATTTGAACCTATAACTGCTATATCCATAACGCCTCTCATGTTAAATAAATCACATTGTGATACTATATTAACATTATCATGTTGCATAAATATCATTCGTGATTAAGATCGCGAATAACGAATGAGCAAGTGTCATATCCGCCACATTTTTTCATTCCTTATTATTGACTCTCTCTATTCTCAATAGGAAAAATTTACATGAAAAATATAGCACAATATATCGATCATACTCTGTTGGCCGCCAATGCAACCGTCAATGACATCAAACAGCTTTGTGCCGAAGCCGCAGAGCACCACTTTGCTTCTGTCTGCGTGAACACAGGTTATGTTCCTTTAGCCAGCGAATGTCTGAAAAACAGCGATGTTATGGTCTGTTGTGTGGTAGGCTTTCCGCTCGGTGCATGCTTAACTGAGGCCAAAGCATTTGAAGCCGCAGAAGCCGTACGCCGTGGTGCTAATGAAGTTGATATGGTGATTAACGTTGGTATGCTAAAAAGTGGTGACCTTGAGTTCGTTCGCCAAGATATTGCCGCCGTTTTAGCGGCTTGTGGTGAGGCAACTTTAAAAGTTATTTTGGAAACTTGCCTATTAACCGATGATGAAATCACCCAAGTTTGTGAAATTTGCCGCACATTAAACGTTGGTTTTGTGAAAACTTCAACAGGTTTCAGTACAATGGGCGCTACAGAGCACCATGTCGCGTTAATGCGTAAAGTCGTTGGTGATAAAATCGGCGTTAAAGCATCAGGTGGTGTGCGTGATCGCGAAACCGCAGAAAAAATGATCAAAGCCGGAGCTAATCGCGTTGGGGCAAGTGCCAGTGTAGCGATTGTTTCGGGAAACAGTGTAGCCTCTAATGGCTACTAAATGTTGGGGCGCGGTTAGCCCGCGCCAATAAAGAAAGGATTGCTCGGTGATAGAAACGAAACAAAAAGAACGCCTTCGTCGTTTGAGTGAATGTATTAAACGCTCAGGAAGAATTCACCTTAAAGATGCCGCAAGAATACTTGAAGTCTCTGAAATGACGATCCGCCGTGATCTGAATGCCGAGACCGAAGGGCCTATTCCAATGTCTCTGCTTGGTGGTTATATCGTTTCTGTCACCCAACCTTCCTCACTGGCACAAAATGATCCTCAAGCCGACATCTTTACCCCCGATCAAACCGAAGAGCTACATATCCCCAATTTAGCGGCGAGTATGGTGTCAGAAGACGATGTGATCTTTTTCGATAATGGGATCGAAATGGCTACCTTAATCGCCTTGATCCCAGAAGAGATAAGCTTTACAGGGATTTGTTATTCACATAACGTTTTTTTGGCTCTAAGCCAGAAAAAAAATGCCACCGCATTACTCTGTGGGGGGGAATATCGCCCTAAAAGCGACTCATTTTATAACCCGACCCAACCTTCTCTCCTTGATTCGATTAACCCGAAAAAAGCCTTTATCTCGGCTGCCGGTATTCATAGTCACTATGGCGTCACATGCTATAACTTAGACGATTTAGCAATGAAGAAAAAAGCGATGGAAAAATCAATCCGCAAAATTTTGCTCGCCAAATACAACCTGTTTGATGAAGTCGCCACGGCCAATATGGGGGAACTTTCGCAATTTGATGTCATTATTACCAATCGGCAACTCGCTGATGAATATGAAACCTATTGCCGCAATGGGTTTGTGAAAGTCATTTACTGACAGCAGTGATACCCAATTTACTGCCTATTTTTTCGACACGCATGATAACGTGCCGAGTTCATCTATTAGCGAACAAGAGGCCATGCCATCGCTCTAAATTTTAATGGTTAAATAGTCGCTCGCTATCTCGGTATTAGGGAAAATGGCTTGGCACTCCGCCAGCAGCATCGGCATATCTTCAGCGCTATAACGACCACTGATATGCGTCGCAATAAAACGTTTCACACCCGCGTCTCGCGCTAACTGCGCCGCTTGCCCTGTGGTACTGTGCCCCCGATCATTGGCTTTTTCATGATACGCATTTTCCAGCGTCGTTTCATGCACCATAACATCCGCATTCTTTGCCAAGAAAAGAGCCTGTTCCGTTGGTTTGGTATCCCCAAAAATCGCAATGACTTTGCCAGGCTTTGGCTTACCTAAATAATCAGCACCATTAACACGGCGACCGTCGGCTAACATAATAGTTTCACCGGCCTTTAACGCTTGCATCCACGGGCCGCGTGGAATGTTATCTTGCGCTAATTTATCAACATCTAATGAACCTCGTTTAGGATGTTCTTCAATACGGTAACCATAGCATTCAACGCGATGGTCAAGCGGGTAGGCTGTCACGATTAACTCACCATCATCAAACAACTGCCCTGGCTCTATTTCGATCATTTCAAGAGGATAAGTCATATAAGAGCTGCTCAGGGTCAGTACTGTTTCGACATACTGTTTTAAACCTTTTGGACCATATAACGTTAATGGATCAGTTGATCCCCCCATTGAGCGGCTACATAACAGCCCCGGTAATCCAAAAATATGATCTCCATGTAGATGGGTAATAAAAATTTTTTCAATTCTTGGCGCCTTAAATACGCTATTTAAAATGCGATGTTGAGTTCCTTCACCACAATCAAACATCCAGTATGTTTTACGTATGCCTGTTAGGTTTAATAGCATACTGGTGACGTTACGCTCTTTGGTCGGCACACCGGCACTCGTTCCTAAAAAGGTTAACTCCATCTTTTCACACTCCATACTTAACTGTTTTTATTATTTTTATAATAAATAAACTTAATGTTTCTAATAGATTACTGAGTATCTTATCAATTTCGCCAAGCACTAAGCCTTTTTCACCTTATCCCAATCTAATCCAAAACGCGCCAAATACTTACGTAACCTATCTGCATCATTCGGCTGCTTTTTCTGCTGTCTTGAAACAGCAAACAGTACTCTACCCGCTTCTGAGAGACTTGATGAGCGACGGCATACATCTAATACTGTGGCTAATTGTTGCTGCTCAAATAGGTCAATTTCGCCAACTTCTGGCGGCAAGGTGTCTTTTGCTTTTGTGACCCACTGTGATTGCAATCTCATGATCTCTTCATCAACGACCGCTTTTGTCACACGACCACGTTCAGCAAAGGTTGCCATGCGGCTGATTGATGCTCCGAGTTCACGGAAGTTACCCCGCCACAACGCTTGCGCTGAACAGGCAAACGTTAAGTAAGCTTGGCGAGCTTCACTATCAAAGCGGATTTGGCTTTGTGCATCCTGACTAAATTTAGCCAACTCATAATCGATATTAGGCTCAATATCCTCACGTCTTTCCGCCAGCCCAGGTAAGGTGAAAGTCCACATATTGATACGCGCAAATAAATCTTCGCGAAATTTACCCTCTTCAACCCATTGCGCCAAATTACGATGTGTACCCGCTATCAATTGAAAGTCACTTTGCACTTCCTCATCGGAACCGTACGGAAAAAAACTTTTTTCTTCAATGGCTTTTAGTAGCATGGCTTGTTCGTCCAGCCCTAATTCAGCAATTTCATCTAAAAATAAGATACCACCGTCAGCCTCTTTAAGCAGGCCACGACGTGGGTTAATCGCGCCTGTAAACGCGCCTTTAATATGCCCAAATAGCGTTGACATCGCGTTATCACCGCGTAACGTGGCACAGTTAACCTCAACAAAGCGCCCTTTAATATGATGGCGACTTTCTCGCAATTGATAAATTCTGCGCGCCAAAAAGGATTTACCCGCCCCTGTAGGGCCATTTAATAAGATAGGCGCTTTTGAACGTAAAGCGACTCGTTCGATCCGCTCAATCATCGCGTTAAAATTCGCGTTACGAGTTGCGATACCTGATTTCAAAAAAGACACTTGAGCCTGTTGCTCTTTTTGAAAACGGCTCGTGATGTGCGTATAGCGACTGAGGTCGAGATCAATCACCGTATAGATACCCGCGGGATCTTTTTCTCTTCCCGCTTCTGTCGGTGAGGTTTGCAATAATTTAGCGGGTAAATAGTGTGCTTCTGTTAACAAGAACCAGCAGATTTGCACCACGTGAGTACCCGTCGTGATATGAACCAAATACTCTTCATTCTCAGTATCAAAAGGGTAATTTGAAGAAAAATCCAGTAACGAGGTATAAACCTCTTCAAAATCCCACGGATCAGCAATATCCACCTCGCGTAATATGACCTCCGTCTGTGGTGAGACTTGCTCAATATCCTCTTTCACATGATGAGCCATATTATAATTATTTACCTGATGGATTAATTCAAAGCGATGAATATCCAGATCAGGTTGCTGACATAGCCCAACTGAAGGGCGCCATTTCGTCCACCGATTCGTTCTTTTTCCACGTCGATCCAGTGCCGTACCTAATACGCCAATAACAACCTTACGCTTCTTATTCATTTTATATAAATTTATAAATCACGATAATTAAAGATAAAAAATAGCATAGGTTATTTTTTATCTGAATCATACCAGAATAATTCCAAAAAAATTAAGTTATTACATATCAATAAGATAAATATTTTTTTGTTATTTTAAACAAAGTTGGCACGCTTATCGCAATATTAAAATCATCCACTGCCGGATATTGTCAGAACTTCGGTTCTACCGGTGCAGACATGGTGGCGAAATGATGTCACTACATGGTCTGTATTCCGCCGTCAGTAAGATAATAACTTAATGATAGTTAATCTGTTCCTTCCAGAACAAAAAACTTGATATAACAACGGGTTATAAAAATTAGGCAACACACCACCCTCCGAGATCTTTATCGGGTCATGGGCAGAACCTTAGACAGCCAGTTTGACGGCACTCTAACTTTCCCCCCATCACTCCATACTTTTCTTCGATGGTGGCTCATAATAATAAAGGAATAAATAATGAAAAAAATAATTGTGGCACAAGGACAAATTGCGCTGACCGAGAAAAACGGTAATTTTCAGCATCTTTTGCTAGCAGGTGAACACCGTATCAATGATTGGTTTAATAAACTCACCGTTAGCCTGTTCACACTTAATCATGAACCTATTGATGCAAAGTTGGCTGATCATTTGCGCCAATATCACCCTGATTGGGTGGAAGCGCATTGTATAGATATTAATTTATCGGATAACGAGATCGCTTTTTTATATCTTCATAATAATTTGACTGAAATTTTAGCGCCGGCAACGCGACGCCTGTATTGGAAAATTGCAGAAACATTACGTGTAGATATTCAACAAACTGGTGATATTGCTATCCCACAAACATTAGTCAACCGCCTAAATAGCAAAAAATGGATTAAGGGTCGAGATATCAGCTTAGTGGTCCAAGTTCCAGCGTGGCATGTTGGGGTATTAAAGGTTGATGGTGAAGTCAAAACATTATTGCAACCCGGAAATTATGGTTACTGGTGTATTGAACACCAGCCTCAGGTAGACGTTATTGATACCCGTTTACTGGCGATTGAGGTCAGTGGTCAAGAGATCCTAACCAAAGACAAAGTGACATTGCGTATCAATTTGTCAGCCAACTGGCGCTACCGTGATATTTTGTTGGCCTTCTCAAAGTTGAGCCAACCCGTCGATTATCTCTACCGTGAGCTACAGTTTGCCTTACGAGAAATTATCGGCACACGCTCATTAGATGAGTTACTGGAAAACAAGCAACTCATTGATGAATTGATGCTAGAACAAATTACCCAATGTGTCGCTGAATTTGGCTTGGATGTCGATAGCATTGGCGTAAAAGACATTATTTTGCCGGGTGATATGCTAACTATTTTATCGCAAGTGGTAGAAGCGGAAAAGGCCGCCCAAGCAAACGTGATCCGCCGTCGAGAAGAAACCGCGGCAACACGCTCATTATTAAACACGGCAAAAGTCATGGAAAACAACCCCATTGCTTTACGTTTAAAAGAGCTGGAAACACTAGAAAGCATTGCGCATCGAATCGACCAAATATCCGTTTATGGTGGATTGGATCAAGTATTAAACGGACTGGTAAAAATTAAGGAATAAAGAATGAACAATAACGCTGTTAACGAACTTATTTTGGAAAATAGCGCACCTGTAAAAATGTGGACTAACGGTGTACCGGTTGATCCTAAAGCCGTAGTACAACTGCAAAACACCGCTAAAATGCCTTTTATTTTTAAACATTTAGCAGTAATGCCTGATGTACATGTCGGTAAAGGTTCCACTATTGGTAGTGTGATCCCAACCAAAGGCGCCATTATTCCGGCTGCCGTTGGCGTTGATATCGGTTGTGGGATGATAGCAGTGCGAACTTCACTAACCGCCTCTGATTTACCGGATAGCCTGCAAAATATCCGTTTTGCAATTGAAGCGGCTGTTCCACATGGACGTACAACTCAACGCCATGGTCGTGATAAAGGAGCCTGGCATCGAGCACCCGAAATTGTTGATCAGCATTGGGCGCATTTAGATGAAGAATTTAAACGTATTTGTGATAAATACCCAAAACTACGTGGAACAAACCACTACAACCATTTAGGAACATTAGGAACAGGTAACCACTTTATTGAACTGTGTTTAGATGAACAAGATCGTGTATGGGTGATGCTACATAGTGGTTCTCGCGGTGTCGGTAACGCGATTGGTAACTTATTTATTTCATTAGCACATAAAGATATGCAACAGCATATTGCCAATCTGCCTGATCGCGATTTGGCGTACTTTGAAGAAGGGAGCCAACACTTTAATGATTACATGGAAGCCGTAGGTTGGGCACAAGATTTCGCTCGCCATAACCGTGAAGTCATGATGCACCGAGTACTAGAAGCACTATCAAAAACGATCACGAAGCCATTCACCACACAACAAGAAGCGGTGAATTGCCACCATAATTATGTACAAAAAGAGCACCATTTTGGTGAAGAGATACTGGTAACCCGTAAAGGAGCCGTATCTGCGAGAAAAGGGCAAATGGGGATCATTCCCGGCTCTATGGGGGCTAAAAGCTTTATCGTACGCGGTTTAGGGAATGAAGAAAGTTTCTGCTCTTGCAGCCATGGTGCAGGCCGTGTGATGAGTCGAACAGAAGCGAAAAAGCGCTATTCTGTGGCAGATCAAAAACTAGCAACAGCCCATGTAGAGTGTCGAAAAGATAGTGACGTCATTGATGAGATCCCAATGGCATACAAAGATATTGATGCCGTGATGGCCGCACAATCGTCATTAGTAGAAATCGTACATACACTGCGTCAGGTCGTGTGTGTGAAAGGATAGGAGAATGGCATGGAGAGTGAAAGCATAACGCCATTAATGCGAGAGCGCATACAAAAAACATTAGCTGAAATAGAAACAACCCATCGGGTAAAAATCCTGTTTGCGTGCGAGTCTGGAAGCCGCGGTTGGGGTTTTGCTTCTTGTGATAGCGATTATGATGTGAGGTTTATTTATGTTCATCAATTAGATTGGTATTTAACACTCGATAGAAAACGCGATGTGATTGAAAAACCCATTGATAATGAACTGGATGTTTCCGGTTGGGAATTATCAAAAGCTTTAAAATTGATGCGTAATTCTAACCCTGCGTTAATTGAATGGCTGCATTCGCCAATTGTTTACCACAAGGATGCGTCATTTATTCAACAATTTGAATTATTAGCGTCAAAATTCTATTCACCGCTAAAGGCGCGTTATCACTATTTATCCATAGCAAAACGTAACTTGCGGGAAGATTTTAAAGGGGAAACAGTACGCCTAAAAAAATATTTTTATATCTTAAGGGCAATACTGGCGTTGCGTTGGATTGAACACTCAAAAATCATGCCACCAATGGCTTTTTCACAATTGGTCAGTGCAACAGTCACCGATCACGCCGTTTTGGCGGAAATCAATGAACTGTTAGTGATCAAACAAAATGTAGATGAAAGCGAATATGGTTCACGGCGCCCTGCTATCGACAGGTTGATTATTGAGACGATTGAAAAATCAGAAAAACTCAATCTTCCAGAGCCTTATTGCCGTGATAGCGCTTTATTAGATAAGTTTTTGCAAAAAGCTATCTTAGCAAACGATAGATAGCCACCATCAATCCAGTCATTTTTAATTAGCGGTGAGGCCATTCTCGCCGCTATTTTTTATTCTCGCCTTAAGCACCAATGTTATAATACGATTTCCAGCCAACGCACAGAGTAACCAATGACCCGCACTCAACGTTTATTGACTTTATTACAGATATTAAAAGAAAGTCGCTATCCCATTACGGCAGAGTCTCTCGCATCACAATTGCACATCAGTATTCGGTCTGTTTACCGTGATATTGATGAACTACGCTGCCAAGGTGCCGAAATTACAGGTGAAGCAGGTATCGGCTATCAGCTAAAATCCGGTTTGTTACTTCCCCCTTTAATGTTCGATGACAACGAACTCGAAGCGCTGATCTTAGGTTTACGCTGGGTACAAAGTAATGCCGATGAAGAGCTGAAATTATCCGCCATGCGCGCAATCAATAAAATCAATGCGGTTGTCAAACAGGGGTCACAAAACCTTACCAATCAAACGACATTATTTGCACCTAGCACACAAATTGCACCGATTAATAATGTGATTGCGAAAAACCTAAGACTGAGTTTACGAAAAGAAATAAAAGCTAAAATTGACTATCAAGATGAAAGTGGGAAATTTAGCAGTAGAGTTATCTGGCCAATCGCAATTGGCTATATGAAAGATACCCAAGTCTTAGCCGCTTGGTGCGAACTCAGAGAAAGTTATCGCCATTTTCGCTTAGATCGGATCCAATCCTATATTGCTCTGGAGGATAAATTACCCTATCCCAAACATTATTTATTTGAGCAATGGCGAAAAGAGACTTTATGTGTGACTACTGACAGAATCTGACACACCGCTACCTTATGATAGCGACTCAACTTAATCATAAGGAAAAGGCGATGAGCTCACTTACCCTATATACAAATTCGATGTCACGCGGCAATACGGTCGACCTGCTATTTAAACTGTTAGATGTACCTTATCAGCGAATTGAGCTTGAATATGGCGAGCAAATGCATACTGCCGAATATCTTGCTATTAATCCGATGGGAAAAGTTCCCGCTTTAGTCGATGGTGAACATATTATCACTGAAACTGCGGCTATCTGTGTCTATTTAGCCGATAAATTTATAGAAAAAGGGTTAGCGCCGGCGTTTAATTCCCCACAACGAGCAGCCTATTATCGCTGGTTCTTTTTTACCGCAGGCCCTATTGAAGCGGCATTTACAACGCATGCAATGGGCTTACAGTTAGATGAAGCACAGCAAAAAATGTCAGGTTTTGGCTCATTTAAACGCGTTATGGATTGTCTAGAAACAGGACTTAGTAACGCTGCACCTTATATTTGCGGCCAACAACTAACCGCAATCGATGTGTATGTCGGGGCTTTTCTTCTATTTATGGAAAAGATAAATTTTATCGAAAACTCCGCGGTCATTAATCATTATCTCGACACATTAAAATCTCATCCAAAGTTCGCCAAAAGCATTGCATCATAAGCTTTTAAGGATACAGGCCACCATTTATGATGGCCTGATATTCATCGTATTGAGCCTTAACGCCACGTTGCACTCTTCATAACAGAAAAGCGCCCTGCTCCCATTAACGCAAGTGCAATTGATCCCACAAAGAAATAAACAATACTTTCAATTGCCCATGCCCCCGTTTTATCCAATAAAAACGTTTTATCAAGCCCTACCATTAACCAAGCAATAAACATGGTAAAAGCGACAAGCAGCGCGGCTGGCCGAGTGAGTATCCCTAATATAATGAAAATCGGTGCGACAACTTCCCCCAAAATAGTTCCATAAGCAATAAATTCGGGTAAACCATATGCAGCAAGCATAGCTTTAATGCCACTAGCGCCTGTTAACAATTTACTCATGCCATGGAATAACATTAATCCGCCAATAGTAATACGTAATAACAATTTTCCAGCATCGTCATGTGCCAATAACCGATTTACTGTGCCTATCATTGTGTGCTTCTCCAAGAAAAATATACTGCAACCTATGACGCGTTTACGACCAATACAATAAGAGTGACTTTTATTTATTATTGTTATAGCAGCATTGTAGTTATTTAATAGCTTTTACTCTTACTTTGGTGACACCAATAGCATTTATTCATAAAACTAAGGTATGAACTAAAAAATAAAAGGTCAATCAACAACAATTAAGTCAAATTTAAAAAAAACAAAAAATACTAAATAAGAGCATTCTAAAAAGAGCGTTAATGAATTAAGATAATTGATGTTCAAAATAATTGTTATTTATTTAAGATTTCAATCAAAAATAAAGAATATAACGATATATTTATATCATCAATATAAAATAATAATGATATAAATTCATTGCTATTTTGTTACTAACATGTAATTTTGTCATATCAAAGAATGTGCGGTTAATGAATTCAAGCAAAATAGCATCTCATTAATACGAGGCATAAAAATGAAACCTGAAACTAACGCCCATCATTCATATAACTCTTATATACATCAGCTAAAAATATCCGAGATCATGAGTTATTTACAGTCACTGGATATTCCTTTTTCATATAGATCAAAAATTTTATATAATAAATTTAAATTACTAAAATTAACAGAAGTTGCCCCCATACAAGCTTATAACGAGTTTCTACGTTTAATTGCTCATGAAACAAAAGATCAGCATTGGTGTGCGAAAGCGGGTATCGCAGCCCCCTATCATAGTTACTCACCGATCAGTGAAATTTTTATGTCGGCAAAAACATTACATGCCGCTTTAATCGAACTCAACCAATATACCGATCTATTTCAAGGCAAAACACACACTAATATTGTCATAGAAAACAAAAAGGTTTTAATCAATTATGAAGTGAGTATATTTAAGCCTGAATACTATAAGTTTGACATTGAGTACAGTTTATTTAGGTTAGTGAGTCAAATAAGAGAGCGACTTGGTAAAGATTGGATACCTGATTCATTTTATTTCCAATATGCGTTAAGTCGAAAAGATAAAGATAATTTGAAAAAAATCATTCCAACTCACTATGAAGACAATGCTAAATTCAATGGTATTTCATTTGATGAAGAGTGGCTAAATGCTGGTATTAATAAAAAAGAGCATGATGAAACGTTCATTTTTTTCTTAAAAAATCATCTAAATAAACTTAAACACTCAAGTTGTATGCCCGAATCCATGAGTATGAAAGTGCAAGATATTATGTACCAACATATTTTATCACAAAAAGACATTTCATTATCTTGGGTAGCGGCAAAGCTGTATATCTCACCAAGGACATTACAACGTAAATTAGCAAAAGAAAATATTAATTATTCAGATATTCTGGATAAAATTCGCTGTGATATTTCTATCGATAAACTCGTTGAAGAGAAGATTAGAATAGATAGCCTAGCTGAACTACTAGGCTATACGGACAGCGCCGCTTTTTCAAAAGCATTTAAACGCTGGACTGGCTCACCGCCACTTCAATACATCAAAAAACAGGGCTATCATAAAGCGTGAAAATTGTGCTCTTCAAGCCGTTTATTAATCCGCTTCATATAGGCTCCAATAGGGATGCTAAACCATTGCTCATCCGTATAGCCAACGGCAAACCCGGTGTTGCGCATTGACTTTAAGTCTAAGAGCAAAATAATCGCGACATCGACCGCTAACTCTCTAAAACCAAGTAAATACACATCATCTTTAATTTTTAGGTAAGTTGCTTGGTCACAATCACATTCACCATGTCTTACCCCTCCATAAATATGATACGCATACCATTGGCTATTAATATAAATATGTTCAACGGCGGTACTTTCACTGTATTCATTCAGAATATGTAAGCCAATAAGATCTCGCGTTTCTGCGGGGAGAAGCGTATTATCGTTATCGCCAATAATCTTTCCAACATGATAATGCTGTTCGAATCTCGGCGTCGTTTTCTTACTTGGCTGGTATTGAGAGCTAAACAGGACAACATGGCTATTATTGAGGTCTAGTACTAAAATTGAGTGAGCAAAATCAATGCTCCCTTTTGATAATTCAATTAAAAATACTTTATCCGCAACTTCGGTCATATCGCTGATTTTTCTTTTTTTCTTATCAAAATAAGAGCTTAAAAAAACACTATTCGTTATAATATGGTCATGTTCATCAATACGAAAATAAAAACTTTCATTGTTTAAATAAAGATTAAATTCAATATTAATAATGTCATAACTTCTCTTTATTCGATTCTTTTTTAACTCATTCGTAAACATATCAAATGATGTATCAGAAATTATTTGCTCTGTCATGTTATCACCTGTGATATAAATTAAAATGAATGAATGCTTATTTCTAAAAATGACTTGTTATTCATGAGTTTTTTGACTGGCAATGTCTCTACAATATAATTTTCTACATGGGCGCTTGTTAACTTCGTCATTAGCTCATCATGTATAATATCAATATAAGCCTCACTACTATTTTTACTCTTAACATATTTTATTGTGACTCTAATACTGGATGAAAAATTATTTTCCAATATATTATCTATATGTTTTTTTGCATGTATAAAGCTATCATATAAATCTAGGTTAAGTTGAAAGCAAGCATAGTGAATAGGTGCAGCCAACTGTGATAATGGGCTTTTTACAAAACCGTCTATTTCTATTAAAAATTCATCAACGGCCATCCCATCACAATAGGTGACATTGAGTTCACAATTAATAGCTTGAATATTTCCAGTATATTTAGCAATCTCGTCTTTTATCAGATCTATTACTGGCTGATATGCGACATCACTACGAAGATAAACATTTAATAAAATAAGATCATCCATTGAGTAATCTAACTCAATTATTGAACGATTAATTTTATCAAAAATCACCGCAACTTGCTCTTCAAGGGTATCATTGATGTAATAAGCATGGCTATTATCATCGGAAACAATCAAAGCTTCCGTGCCTGTAATATAAAGTAGCTCCTCATAAATTAAAGAGCGGCTAACGTCCATTTCCGTATTATAGAAAGGTAAGCATTGAACCGCCTTGTTATGACGAGGAAAAATAAACTCAATGGCTACCAGAGCATTATCATTGCTAAAATTCGGAAGCCGAATAATTGTTCCAACAGGCTTTTTATTACCGTAGCCTTGTGCTATTTCGTGGCTAACTTTATGAAATTGATTAATCGCATAGATGGGATCAACTTTATCACTTTTAATCGCTATTGTATGTTTTAGCATATCCGCATAACTAATACCCATTTTTATTAATGCATTATTTACTTCAGAGATAATTATTGCTAATTGAGTATCAAAATCGCCTCCCGAAAAAGAAGAGTGCCACCCAACAATGACATTATCATTGGTTTTTAATATATTCATTATGTCTCACCCAATTAATAGATCAATTTAATGTGTAACGCTTGCTCTAATAGAATATTGTTACAAACCCAATTTAATCGCTTGGTGATTTATTAAATTTTCTTGTAACTCTTTGAGTGCTTGAGGAATCGTTTGTTGTTGGATAAAAGAAATAAAAGGGTCGACAACCTGAGTATTTATGCCACTTAACCCTTCTAGTAGTGCTAATGCACAAAAGGGAACATAATGCTCAGAATAGCCTCCTTCATGTATGACAACCACTTTTCCATGGCAAACGTCCTGAGCGACCGCGACAATACTTTCTATCATTTCTCGATAACTCTGGCTATGGAGTTGCATATGTCCTAGAGGGTCAAAGGTACTTGCATCATAACCACTGCCAATAATAATGAGATCCGGTTTGTAGGTCCTAAGAGCAGGGATTGCTATTGTTCTTAATGCATATAAATATTCATCATGGCCACATCCCGGTAATAACGGAATATTAATATTGAATCCTAAACCTTCTCGGTTACCTTGTTCTTCGATACCTCCTGAGTTAATTGGGAAGCAGTTATCTTGATGCATAGAGATGGTAAGCACTTTATTATCGTTATAAAAAATAGCTTGAGTTCCATTTCCATGATGAACATCCCAATCCAATATAGCGACTTTTTTTGCCCCTAAATTCTCAAGGGCATATTTAGCGGCAATACTGCTGTTCGCTAAATAGGTCGCCCCCATCGCTTTATCTGGCAAAGCATGATGGCCTGCTGGCACACATACGGCATAAGCCCTATTTAAAGAACCGTCCATCACTTGATGAACAGCGGCTTTTGCTTGGCCTGCGGATAATAGCGCTATTTGATACCCCCCCGGTCCAAATGGTGCCTGTAAACCTAATTCCCCCCCTTCATTTTTACTCAGTTCAATAAAATCATTTAAATACTCTTGGGTATGAACACGCGCCGCATCATTATAAGTAATGGGGGGGGCACTGTATGAAAATAAAAATTCATTCATGCCACTCACATCAATTAAGGATTTAAAACGACGTACGCAACTTGCAGAGCTAGCCCCAAATTCATTATTCGCGAAAGGTTGCATCCAATTCATTTGATTATAAGCTAGCGGTGATGATTTATAACTCCGCCCCCATAAACAATATTCATGATAAAAAAGACCAGTTTTAATCGTGGAGTCTTTCATGCTGCAAAACATATTATTCCCCTAAGTAGATAATCTGGTGTAGCTTCAATAATCGCGAGCACATCTGATATTCCATTACCGTTGATACACAACTTTTCCATTACAAATGGTCATAATGACATTGGTTTTCCCTATTTGCTCAGCCGGAATAGTAAATAGGTCATGACTTAATATTTGTAAGTCAGCCAATTTCCCTACTTCTATCGAACCTCTTTCATGTTCAAGATGTTCCTGAATGGCACCATTAATGGTGTACATGCGAATGGCATCCTCAATCTTACAACCTAGGTCAGATTGATAAATTTGATTGTTTTTAGCTTTTCTAGTCAGCGTAAATTCAAGTCCTTTTAACCAATTAAATGGGAAGCAACAGGCATCAGAGCCAGCAGCAACCACAACGCCTTCATTAATATAAGACTGCCAGTCAAATAACTTAGCGTTGTACTCATCGGGTATAATCTGCTTAATATCATTGATCATGCTATAGCCTGCGATTGGTTGGCAGGATAGCAAAATATTATTTTTTGCCATTGTTTTCGCATTCTCAATCGTGAGATCATCACCATGAATAATAAAATGGCGTAAGTCTTTATTTGGCATGATCTTTTCTGCATAAGAAAAGGCATCTATTGCTGCATCAATCGTTTTTCCACCAATTGCATGAATACCAACCTGCCAACCTAAGCGGTGTAATTCAACAATGGTTTTATTAAGTTCGGCAATTTGTTCTTCAACACTATGACCAGCAAAGGTTAGCTCTCCTTGATAACCATTGCATGATCTTCGAATACAAGGTGAACTATCACCAAATAACTTTATCGTATCGACTTTTAACCATGATTTATCGGTATGAAGTGGATATGAAAACGCTTCGGCACCAGAAATAATATTTTTAAAACTGTGCACACCTTCTTTTGCCGCAAATAAATTAACACTAACCCGAGTTAATAACTTATTTTCATCATAAAGCGCCTTATAGAGCTTTATGACTCTGCTACTCCAAGCACCATGAAATAGATTATCGCCTCCTGGCCCTAAAATATCGGTGTAACTTGTGATGCCATTTTGTAGTAAATGATATTGGATAAGTAAAATATAGCTTTTAAGTTCTTCATCAGATAGCTGAGGTAAATATTTCCCAACAAGGTTCATGGCTCCCCATTCAGAAATAATACCGTTAGGCTCACCTTGCTGATCAATACCTATTCGTCCGACCTCTTTCGGTAGCTCTATGGATTTAGAATTTAACCCTGATAATTCTATAACCTCCTGATTAACAATTAGGTTATGTAAACTAAAATCACTAAAGCTTGCTAATTTCCCATTCGTTTTTTGGGATAAGTAAGCTTGGTTAACCGCGATTTTTTCGTTGTTATCATCAAGGAGTTCAAAGGGGCATCCAATGCCGTAGATCCAGTCCCTGTTTTTTTTAGCGGTTAAATGAGTCTCCAACTGACTTTCAAACTCATTTTTTAATTTACTCTCAAACAAATTTAGGAAATCACCAGAAATCAGCATGCCCGTGTGTGTCGCATGGATATGCGCATCATGTGCAGCAGGTAACACAAGCTTATTTTTTGCATCAATTATCTGAGTATGAAAACCTATTTTTTTAAAAATATCATCATTATCACCAACAGCAATAATTCTCTCTTTTGCAATCGCTATCGCCTCATAGAAAGAGAAGTTTTTATCTACCGTTGCAACCTTGGCATTAATAATGACTAAATCAGCATCTTGACTCATTATAAACACCTTATGTTGGAATATAATTTAATGGGTAATTTAATGAGTTAAGAGAAATAATATTTGCACCGGCTGGAATATTAATCATTTTATTCACTTCTGACAGATTTCCCCAGCCTTTCCCTGTTGTCGTCTTATTCTCCAAGTCATAAACAAAAACAAAGGATAGGTCGATTAATAGCTCTCGCCAAGTCACCACATAAGTAGAATCGTCAAACTTATAATAACTCACTTGATCGCATCCCCCATCACCTTTTCTGATACCATTAATGACGTTATAGCAATACCAATGTGAATTGATATAAATATGCTCATACACTGTCGATGGTAAATTCGAATAACAATATAACGCCCGACTGCCAATCAAATCACTCGTAATAAAAGGATACCGGCATTCATTAACTTTATGGTTTCCAGTCAGTATTATTGCTGGTGTAAAATATTGCTGATAATTAGACGCTAACTTTAATGGTATTGGCTTGCTGTGATCAGGCAAACTTTTAGGTTGATATTGTGTAAGAATAAATAGCGCTTTATTTGTGGTAAAATCGAGTGCAATAGATAGCGTAATTTCCGTATGCTCTGGAAATAAAAGATCCACAAAAAACAGATTATTTCTCACCTCAACCGCTTCATAATTTGCCTCTTTCGGGATAAAAATACCTTGTTGGTGATAACCTTCTATCGTGCAGCTCTTTTGATCGAAAAAGATCTCAATCACTGCGTTTTCTGTTTTAAATTCTATCCCTGTCAGGCTAATTTTTTTGCTTTGAGGTAAACGATTATGGGCCAACTCCCCATAACTCACTTCAGATTTCAGTTTGGCGTATTCTGTGAATGTTTCATTCACCATTTCTTCCGAGAGGTGCCATAATTTTTGACCGAAAGCGACATCCAGTACCCATGGAATAACCCCCGTTCCCTGCCGTGTATCCTCATTAATTTGAGAATAACTGCAATGTTCTAAAAAAATTCCCCCTTTATCCGCAAATTCAGGGTGACACAATGCCATAATCTGTGTTGCAACACCGGCTGATAATGATTTTACAGGTACTTTATTGGTGTCCTGTTTCTCTGCTAACTCTTTAAAATCATCGTGCTGCAAATGCAGATGTAGGTTTGTATCAAGAACAATGCCGGGAGCTACCGCAAAAGCTCGAATATTATAATCTTTCCAGCGCCTATCAAACTCAAATGCAAATAATACATTTGCTGATTTAGATTGTCCGTACGCAGTCCAACGGCTGTATGGTCGATGATTGAAATTTGGATCATCTAAATCGACATTACTTAAGCGATGCGCCCCCGATGTCATCATAACAACCCTTGCACCTTTTAATAAGCAAGGTGTCAGTTTGTTAATTAATAGAAAATGCCCTAAATGATTAATGCCAAACTGCTGTTCAAATCCATCGACGGTTAATTTAAAATCAGTGGCCATTACCCCGGCATTAGCCAATATCCCATCAAGTTTCACATCTTCTAGAATAATTTGCTTTACGAAACGCCGAATATCATTTAACGATGACAAATCAAGCAATTTAATTTCAAATAAAGCATCATCAAATTGTGAAGAAAGCTCCGTATAAAGTTGTTGTTTTTTTTCCTCTGTCCTGACGGTAAGAACAACATATCCTTCATGGCTTAATATTGCCTTAGCAGACTCTTTGCCTAATCCAATATTAGCGCCTGTGATTAGATACTTTTTATTCTTCAACGATATTCCGTCTAGTACTTCATTCCACGTAGTATGCACATGATAATGATTTAAATTTTTTGTCATTATTAAGCCTTATCTTTATTATTTTTAAAAATTATTTTCATAATGATTACCATGGAGGCAACAAGTAATAATAAATTGAATAAAAACATTGCAGAAAAACTAACACGCTCAATTAACATTCCGCTAAACATCGGCCCTAACGCGATACCCAGCCCCAATGTAAGTGATGTAAGGTTCATAACATTTCCATCGACTTCATATTCAGCAGCAATACTCATCGTAAATGGTAATATTAGTGTCCATATATATTTAAAAGCGTAACAACTGATAATCACAAGCATGATGCTAGTATTTAAGTACATTGCTAGCACAGATGCGATTAAAAATATAAAGCAAGTAACAAAAACTAAATTTACTTTTTTACTAAATAGAATTGAAGTTCCCGCGCCCAATATACCGACCATACTTGCCGAACCTAAAATGTTATACACGACTGAAAGATCGACTTGTAACGCGCTAAGATAACCTCCAATAAATGTCCAAACACCAGCAACCACGACATTAAATAAGAAGATACCTGCTAAGCATAGATACATCTCATTTTTTACCGTACGATTTTTTACCGCTCCTTGGGCTTGTTCTTTAAAAATATTTTCCTCTTTCATTCGCCAAATAGCATCTATACCTTTAGTTAGCGGTAAAACACAAACTAACAGTATGGACACGAAAACATAAACTGAAAATATGCCATAACTTTCAAGGAATAACGGTAAAATAAACAGCCCTAAACTCCCTAATATAATTTGGCTAAATAGGGAGATACTGAACGCTCGATATGAGTTTGGCAATAACGCCATACACGAATTGGTTATGATAAAAATAGTCGATCCTGATATTGCAGAGAGGATTCTGATAGCAATATAAAGATTAAAATGATCTTTAATTAAAAAACCTGAGATAATGTTTAATACCGCGGTAAGTAGGATCATAGCCACATAAATATGATACCAGTTTATCTTTGTTTTTAACCAAAAGAAGGCAATAACGTTTGCTAACATCCCGGTTAAAATTTCTATCATATAGATAAAACCTACTTTTTCTGGCGAAAAACCAAGTTCCTTATCCATTTGAATAGTAATTAACGGTGCCCACAAGAACATCATCGGAATAAATATTCCACCTATAATAGGTGAAAGATAAACTCGCCATGTTGATAACTGCATTTTTTGAGACTTCATAGATCCGACTGATTCACTCATATCAAACCCTCTTATTTTCCATTTTTCATAATATAAATATAAATTTAAAAAACTTTTAATAGCTAAAGGTGACATTTTTTTGTTTTTATACGTCACATAATAAAATACTGGATAATGCATTAAAGGTTTTCACTTTTAAAAACAGCATTTAGAAATCCAACTCCGCAATTTAATCCAAAAAAAACAAGATCACTCAGTATAAAAACCCAACCTTACATAATATCTCGAAATCAACAGCTACCATGGTCCCTATTGGCAAATGACATTCTCTTAAATTCATAAAACCCTACTTTTCAGATTGCTTAATATTAATCACAAAATATAAATGTTATTGGCTTAGTGTTTTATTTATCACTTTGCCCTTCATTATTTATAAAAAATAAAAATCAATTAATTAATTCAATCAATATTGAGGAATAAAGAATGGCTAATTCCATGATTAAGCATACTAAAAAACTATTAGCATTAGAGATATTTTCTATATTAACCGCAAGTTGTTATATTCCTAAAATCAATGCTCAACCATTTTTTGATGATGCAACATTAAAAGGTGGTATCTATTATTGGCAAAGGGATAGATCAAGAAAAGAATTAACACCCGGCAGTGATAAATATGGTCAATATACAGATAATCTTAAACACTCATCATTAAATATAGCTCTCGACTTTTCTTCTGGTTATATTCAAGATTTTATTGGCTTTGATTTTGCCGGGTATACTGCTGTCGAATTATCAAACGGCGGCCCTGCCGCACCGAATGAAATTGGCTTTAGTGATGCCAAAAATGTTTGGGATGAGAAAGGTACAGGCGACCGTAATGGGTTTACCTTCACGACCGCTGCAACAAAATTAAAATTAGGGCCATTTTGGGGTAAAGCAGGCTATATACAACCAAGTGGTCAAACTTTGTTAGCCACTAACTGGAGCTTTTTACCCGGTACTTACCGTGGTGCCGAAGTGGGGGCTGAATTTGATACCGAGGACAGTGGGAAATTTAATATTTCCTATATGTGGACGGATCAATATAAAGCGCCATGGTATCGTGAAATGTATGAATTCCGCGAAGCCGACTCAACAACCACGATTGATTATTTACACTCACTGGGTGTGAAATATGATGCCAAAAACAAGCTGGTGCTAGAGGGTGCAGTTGGTCAAGCTGAAGGTTATATGGATCAATATCTTGCCAAGATCTCTTACGCATTCCCGCTTGCTGGACGTGATTTAAGAGTATCGTATCAATTCTACGGCGCACAAGATAAAGACAATAGTGGTGGTGTTAATGATGTCTATGATGGATTAGCTTGGTTACAGGCGTTCACTTTAGGCTATACCTACGATGCTTTAGACTTCCAAGTTGAAGGAACGATGGTGCACTCTCCTGGTCAACAAGGTTACTTTTTACAGCGCATGACCTCGGCTTACGGCACTTCAAATGGTCGTATAGATGTTTGGTGGGATGCCCGTTCAGATTTCAACTCCGACAATGAAAAAGCGCTATTTGCTGGTGTGACCTATGATTTATCCAGTTGGGATCTCGCAGGTTGGAAAATCGGCACCTCTTATGTTTATGCTTGGGATGCAAAACCGAGTAATAATCCAATTTATGACCAAAGCCAACGCGTCAGAGAAAGTGCATGGAATTTTGATATTCTCTACACCATTCAAACTGGTAAAGCTAAGGATACTACCTTTAAATTACATTACACTCGTTTTGATAACCACAGCGATATCCCAAGCTGGGGTGGAGGATTTAATAACATTTTCCAAGATGAAAAAGATATCAAATTTATTGTGACTGCCCCATTTACGATTTTTTAATTAACACAATAATTTATTAAATTTATTTTTCTTGGATGCTTAGGTTTTTTAATAGCAAATGATCGTTATCTTTTCATTTATGCCGGTCATAATTATGACCGGTATTTCACTCATAACCACGGATAGCCCCTATCCATTATCGTTAAAAATGGCAATAGCAAACAAACAAGGCTAGCCAAGCTGCCAAAAATAGAAATGATATTTCCATCTGAGTTAATGCGAGCCATTATGCGAAATATCCCTCTAAATCGCGTCGATAGCATAAAACGCGATGTGTGGGTGCATTCTCGACCATGTTTAAAAAATGGTTGAGCAAAACACCTTCAAACTTTATTCAGCGTATTCATCAATAACAGAGGGTGGGTTGAGCCGCCATTTTCCTCCTAGTGCAATAAATGAAGCCAGCGAGATGATTATCTAACAAAACAGACCAAGGCACGCTTCCCAAACCTGTTTCAAGATAACTGGCTCTTACGGCTCAACCGAATAGCTTATTGTCAGCAAGACAAGTTAATCATAAGTCGCAATCAACCACGCAGATCCTCGATAATCCCCCGCAGCTGCATTTTGCCCTTGAATGCGACTGGTAATGCTGATGGTATCGAGTTGATGGATCTCAAGGTTTAAACTTTGCCCCGTTTGCCCTGTCGCTTCATCGGTCATTGTTAATTCACTATAAATGACATCGTGATGGTTTAACTGGCTTTTTAATGGCAAGCGCTTTTGAGGGTCATCATCTTTGGTGTAATCCAAACGTAATCGGATGTTAGTCGATGATTTAAACTTACAACTGTAAGTGACTTTTTCTACCACTGTACTATCGTAATTCACACTACTGAGTTTGCCATGACGTAGGCTGACGGTTTCTGCTTGCCCTGTGCTAGTCATGGTCGTGCACAGAGAGCCAATATGAATTTGTGAAGCAGCCAGCCGTAATGGAACCGTTGTCTCATTGATAGGCCAACTGTCGTAAGGCGGTACCGTTTTCTTGGCGGTATAAGCGCGAACATAGCCACCTAAATCCATAGCATTTATCACTAATTGCCCATCAATAATTCGCTCATTAATATAGAAGGTTAATTTGATTGGAAATTGGCTATAGAACTGCCCCGAAGGAAAAATGTCTCCATCAAAGCCATTAGAACAAACCGCAGCGTCAATATTGACCCAACTCATCAAGTTTGTTTCAACCGTCATGACTAAATTACTGTTGATTTGATAGGCAGGTCTCCCTTCAATATAGACACCAGCCATTGGCGCATACATAAATAAGCGATGAAATGCGTTTTCCGATGGGATGCCTACACTGCTCTCTCCCCATTGCCGACCTAAGCATTTAACATAACCGGATACACTCACATCTTTACTGGCACTATCAATTAGCATCGTATTGCCAATGCGGTAATAATTTTTTCCATTAGAGCCAACAAGTGGCGTCGCCACTAATTCACTGTTACGCTCTAATTTGATCACATACCCTGTGTTGGGGTCGACAATTTGAGCTGCGTAATCAGCCGTTGCATCTAAGCTATTTATCATTAAAGATAAACCTATCATCCACGCATAATTTTTAGCTGTCATATACCTACGACCATCATCTTTAAAATCACACATCGCTTTAGCCCTTATTAGTCATACGCGACTAAAATTGTCATAGCAGAAGTGAACTTGCCCGCCGCTAATTGTTCAGCAGGAATGCGATTAACAAGGCGCGCCTGTAAATCAGTTTGGTATTCGGTAGCGCTAAGCCGTTGTGGGTTAATTCGTTGCAGCTTGTTCATCGCCAAAGGACGGATGCCCCCGTCGATGACTTCATTGAAAGAGATCCCTAATCCAGAAATTGAGGTCGCTAATACTGTTTGCCCATTATGAATGAATGTATTGTTCCCTTTCGGCGCCAGCATAATCGCTAAATCTTTATTAAAGTCACACCCTGAAAGTTGAATCGCAAACGCTCTATGGTGCGAAGCGCTATTTAATTCATCAAACTTTACCGTACCGAAATCTATTTTTAACGTAGAGCCATGATGTTCACTGTGAATATTGCAACTAGGCGCCACCATAGTTGCACTGACCTCCACTAAAACATCTGCGTGAACTAACGAGCCAAATAGCATTAACACGGTGATCAGTGTCTTGTGTTGTTTCATTATTCGTACTCCACCACAAATGTCGCCGTGCCTTTAAAATCCCCCGTTTTGATTTCACCGCTTGCAGGTTTACGAACAAATACCCCAAAGTTTAATTGTTGGCGATTATCTACGACTGACACGACACCAACCTTAATGGGTTGATTCCAAATAACAGGCTGCTTGTCTTTATCCATTTCTATCAATCCAAGTAACGCCCCGCTTGCGCCTTGCGTCGTTAGATAATGGTTACCATCAATGTCGATTAATTGATGGCTTTGCCATGTTAGACGGATTATTTTATTCAGATCAGATGGGCTACATTTATTAATTTCAATAAAAAAGGGAAACACGTCGCTGACGCTATGTTCATTAAGATATTGTTTACGCAAATAACCTAATTGAATTTGTTTATTAATAGATCCCGCTGCAATTTGGCAATCGTGATGAATAAGTTCACCTTTAAATTCAACATTTAAATGATTTTTACCCAACGCATGTAATGGGCTGAAAGAGCATATGGCAATTAAGATAAATGCTTTATTCATAACTCACCTCTAGCCCCACTCTATTTTGATTTTTATTGAGTTCAGGAAGCGGTATTGGGTTATTGCCATTATCTAAGCTCATCTCAAAATATTCCAATACAACGCCTTGCCGCATATCAATAAATTGTACTTTGACAGGCGTTTTCGCAGCCCCTTTCAAAAGGGCACTGTCACGAAATAGCCCACCACTTCCACATCCTGTCAAAATAGCCTCAGTGTGGCTGATTAAATTACAAGGAGCATGAAATAAAACAGCATTAACCCTTACCCATCCTTGTAATAGCTGCCCATCATTGTCTCCCGTTATCAATGTATTGGATATCAATGGCGCGGCTTTTGCCCAATTACCTATAGCGCCAATCAGAGCAAGTAGACATAGCAATACAATTTTTGAATTCATTATTTCCTTCCTTTTTATTGTTTGCTGCCAAGATGGCTATCACAGCTCCTCTCTCACGGTGCAAATCGCATCAATACAACGAAATGCCAGAGTTGGCTTGCCACCGTAGTCGTTAATGTAAGTAAGATAAGGAGTTGATAATGAAGGTGATATAATGTCGTGCGTTGATTTAGGTGGAACCATAACAACATCAAAGCGACTTTGTTCAGATTGAGATTTGCTGTTACCTAAGCCAATAACAGTTAAATGAAAAGGCGTATGATTATTCAGTTGATAACCTTTTGCCGTTCTCGCCAGTGTGATCTTATGTGCCCATTGTGTCTGCGACTCTGACAAAATATTCTTAGGGCGATAAAACAACTTAACGCGAGACTGCAACGCAATTTGTAATGTATTTCCTTCTGTCGATTTAGGAGGTACTTCCCGTAAATTAAAATAAAATACCGATTCTCTATCTTGCGGCAATTGTTCCAGCAGCGGTGTCACACTTAATCGCACTAAACTATCGCTATTGGGTTCAATTCGCTGCAAAGGTGGTGTCGCTAAAATCGCCCCTTTGGTTAATTTATTTCCTTGTAAATCTTCTATCCAGCTTTGTGCCAAATAAGCTTCTTCAGGATTATCATTCGTGATCCTGATATTGATCGCGCGTTCATCTCCGGGAAAAACGATCCGAGTTCTATCTAATGTGACGGCACTATGCGCATATAGCGTGGTTAGCAACAGAAATAAACAACAACCGACAAACAGCCCATGACGTAAATATAAATTCAACATACCTAACCTCATAAACCTAATTTAATTATTTTTTACCTAGATGATGAATGAAACTACAACTTCCCCCGTAGGCATGGCAGTAACAACATGTCCGACGACACAACAAACGTCTCTGGCAATTTGATCCCGCATTGCTTTTGGTTATCCCAATAAACAAATAACGACTCTTGTGCCGAAACGCCCACTAACCAAGTCACTCCATCTTCCCCGACAATACCTAATTCACGATTATCAGCATTGCGTACACTGGCACCAAAAGGCGGTTTCTTGCCGTTCTCTAATGACAAAATGGCAAAGAGTTTTTCTCCCTTCATCACCGTTAAATGGCGATAACCAATCGCTCCTTTAGTGAGCGTAATATCGGTTGTCGACGTTAACGTCTCTAAATTATCGGGTAATTTGCTGGTATTAATGGATGCAGTAGACTTACGATAGCTATTCACATTTGGGATCACCGCTAACCCAAAAGCGTTGGTTTTGATCACGCCATTATCTAAAGGCACGCCGCTGATCCCCGACGTATCTATCATTAATCGCGTGTCACCATTTGCTGAACGATGTAATGCAACACCTTTAGCGGTCGCGGTTATTCCACTGTTTATGGAGGCTCCCACACTACGATATTCATGCGGTACATAGCTGGCATTTGCTGAGATATTCGCTTGCGATAAGTCTCGAGAATAGAAACCACTAAGGCTGGTTTGGTTATCCATGTTTTGGCCATGGTGATAACCCATATTTAAGCTGTAATTATCGGTCGTGTTGTAGCCGCTATAACCCACGTTGTGATTGAATTGATTATGACCGGATGAGCGAGAGTAAAGCTCTGAAAACGTTAAGCTATGCCCTGTATAAAGAGGAACCGTTAGGTATAGATTAATTGCATCATCTTCAAAACCATTATCCCGCTCTGTTCGCGTAGCAGACAGCGATAAACTCGCCCCATGTTGAGATAAGGCTGGCAAGTTGAGATGGGTACTTGCATACATCCCATATTGTGTTTGAGGATCGTTTTGCCAATAAGTACTGTATTGATAATTTAAGGAAATATTAAAGTTTTCAAAGTACTTATTCAGGTAAATTTGATAATTCGTTTTCGGCGCATAGGGGGTAATACCTGTACGCGCCTCATCAGAAAATTGTGTCAACGTCCGGTAGTCTTTATCGGCAAAACGGTAGCCTGCAAATGTAATATCCGTACGCAAATCATCAAAGGATTTAGCATAGTTGACTCGATAAGAGCGCCCTCGTCGCTTCTTATCTTCAAGATCAGCAAAGGACTGAGTGATATCAACGGAAATAGCGCCAATGGAAAAAAGATCACGCCCTAAACCTACCGCTAGCGCCTGATAATAACCATTTAACTGAGAGCCTCCGTACAATGACCAAGCATTAGAGACGCCATAGGAAAACTCGCCACCAATAACGGGCTTACCTGTAAGATGATGGCTATCATAACGCGTTTTTCCACCGACTAACTTATAAATAAGGCGTCCCGGCCGCGTTAAATAAGGCAGTGACGCTGTGCTAACCGTAAATGTCTTCTCTTCACCATTTTCTTCTCTCACGGTGACATCCAATATACCGCGTATCCCACTCTCTAATGTTTGAATACGAAAAGGCCCTGGTGGAACAAGCGTTTCAGAGATAACCCTATCTTGGCTACGGACGATCACCGTCGCATTGGTATTGGCTACGCCGATAATTTCAGGTGCATAACCAACCAGCTTGGGAGGGAGCATTCTATCGTCACTTTCTAATGACACCCCGCTATATTGCCAAGCGTCAAAAATATCAGAATAAAAATAATTCTCGCCTAACGTCAAAATAGCGGCTGACTCTGTTAATGAAGTGAATGCATATAACCGGCTGAAATCAAACTGATGTGTTTCTTGTGGCGAGTATCCTCCACGCTGTTTTTGGTAGCTTCCATTATAATCCCCGCGAAAGCGCCAAGCGCCGGTATTTATCCCCATCGTTCCATTGGTTGATAAATAAACTCGTTTAGTGCCGCCTTTTTCTTTTGTTGCTGACGCGTTCGCATTGAAATCCATAAATCCCCCGTTTACACCTTCCTCCCATAATGCTGGCGGTATCCAGTAGGGATCTCTGTACTCCATCCACATTTGAGGGATAGTTATTTTTAATGATAATGTCGATAGCTCAACTTGAGTTTGAGCCCCGGATAACAATGATAAATCTAGGCATCGCCCTTCGTTTAACGTGGTTAATTTGCGCTTTGCAGAATGCGTCAATCCTATTAATTGCAGCATATCTGTTGGTATACAAACAAATGGAGAGCGTTGCTCGGCAGAAGGGCTTTTCTCATATACGGAAATATCACGTGGGGCGCCTAAGCGCAGCCCATTAACCCACACAGTTAAAACATAATCTCCCGGCGGTACATATCCGGCGACAGAGAATCGGCTTATATCGATATTTTGCAGATCTTCTGCATCCAGCACATCAGTATTGAATTCAGCAGCACTCGCGCCCCATGTCGTCAGGCCAAACGCCAATAAAATAACCCGCCGTAGTTTGCTATGTTTAAACACCATGCTCTGTTCCATCCCTAATACGACAAAGAAGCACCTCAAAAATAAGTGATGAGACCCTTATTTCTGTTTCTTATTGATAGTCGATGAAAAAACGAACCAAACCTTGATAGCTACCTGCTTGAATCGGTTGCCCTGTCAGCTCTAGTGGTAAGAAGTAACGTAAAAAAAGAGTCTCCCCAGATTTGTCTTGCCGTAACACGTGGTTAGACAAAAAATAGCGCTGCTCAGGAACCAATCTTTTTCGTTGTTCATCCAATACGGAAATGCCTAAGCCGTGTGAAGGCCCCTGTAATACAAAGGCATTTATATTTTGAGTTGTATGTCCGGAAAAACGTATTGACCATGTTTTACTGTCGATTGTCGAGAGCATGCTGCCGCAACCATGTAGCTCAATGATAAAGGGTTGGCTATAGCGCTCACGACCGCTGGCTGTGGATAATAGCGTTAAGGTCAACGGGGAAAAATTGATTGTTTGGTAACGATCAGTCATAGCTATTGAACAGGGAGTGGCAATCACTGTTCCTACTATTCGGGTCATTCCATTGAAAGAATGGCGCTGTGTATCAATCGCAGCATACACGGTAGCGTGACCAAGTACCCACAGCATCATGAATTGTATAATGTGGCGACTAAAATGTTTGTAAGCACTCACAGCACCCTCCGCATGCCTTGATGGTTCCGCCAGCAAAAGGCTGGCGGACGGCTATCCTGTTTACTGGTAAGTAATTCGGAAGTTGGAGGTTGCATTGAACTGCCCTTCAACAACATCTTTTGTTGTGTCTACGGCTTTCGCAAATGCTTTGAATTTTAATGTATTATCTCCTTTTTTGTTCGCTATCCGCGATAAAACATCCTTCGCTTTACCGAACTCAAAACCCTCAATACCAACACCGACATTATTCGTGTTGCCCACCGATGTTGAGAGTAATGTGCTTGCAGCGTCAGCATAGCTTTTACCTGTAAACACCAATTCCATGGTTTTCACTGCCATTGGCTTTCCTTCTGCATCTTTATCGAAGTCCGTAAAATCACATCCCGTGAATTCAATATTAAAATCCACCTCGGCAACCCTACCATTCTCAAGTGCACGACGAGAAAGCTGTCCGAAATCAATGGTTTGTTTTAATGATGATTGGGCGATATTACAGGGGGTACTGACGACTGTACCGATAAAATCCACTGTACCTAAGTTATCCGCAGTCGTGTTGAAAGAGGCAACAGATGTAGCAACAACAACCACTTGCGTGAATTTTACTAGTTTCATGTGTTTTTCCTTTCAATATAAAATAAGACTTAAATTGCTATAAATTCATCATAAGGCATTGATATGATGGAATTTACTAATTGATTCTTAATAGGTAACAATAAAAAAATCATCCCTGATCAAACCGCTTTCGTCTCCTTGCATACGCAATGGCGCTTCGCGTATAAATTACCGTCGTTAAATTCTGCTACTGGAGGCTATCTGTAGAGTTTTAATTCCGCTATTTCAGCCGAATAATTTGCCATCACTTTGAAAAAAAAGTCTGACCAATCCATATCTAATCCTTTTAATAAAACATCTAATGTTTCAATGCTGATACTTGTTTCTCCTCGTTCGTAACGGGAAATTTGTTGTTGGCTAATATGCAACATTTTTCCAAGTTGAAGACCAGTTAAAGATTTACCTCTTCTCGCTGCTCTTAAAAAATCACCAATATCTTGTCTTAATAAAATTCTATTTTTGCTCATATTAAAAAACCAATCGTCAGATATTTAAGTTTCATAATAAAGTCACTATTTTTAAATAGCCTTCTCTTATTACTAATAATTAAATTAGCAAATGGATTCACTGATAATAAATAAAAATATAATTTTATTAAAATATAGATTTATCAATTAAATGTGTAAATACGTTTATATCGATCAAACACCCAATTATCAATAGCTAAATCCTATCAAAAATAAGCAAATCGATCGTTTATCACGATGGGATAATAATATAAAATCATTATTATCAAATAGTTAAAAAATACACTTCAATATTGAATAATGTTTTTTGCAATTAATTTTCTTGCTATTTCAATAAAAATAGCGAAAATAAACAGATAAAAATACACTTATCTAAAGTAATTATTTAAATCAAAACTATAGGATATAAAACAGTATATTAAAGCTAAGAAAAGTAATAATCCCACTCAAGAAAACTAAATAAAAAACACTTACAACATAAGAAATTGAAATTACACCATTATAGAGTAAGGCCAGGATAGAAAAACATTAAATAAAAATAGAATAATTAAAATAAAACTATCGTTAATTTAAAATACACCATTATTATTAAGATATATTTTTATATAGAAACTAATTATTTAATTATATTTTAACCATGGCATTATCCATTTTATATCAAATAATTTTTAATAAAGAACCATAGTATGACTATGCTCTATTTAAACTTTTATTTTACTACTGAAAACCAAAACCAATCATAATCTGACTGAAATTAACTGTTGCGCTTTTCTATTTTAAGCATATAACATGAATTTCAATTTAAGCACGCCCTATTTATCGAAGAAATTCCATAATGTTATTCCACCATGTTCACTTCACTCCGTATGACCATTCATGGGCTTCCTTCTTTAATACAACAAAAAAACCCGCTTTATCTGGCGGGCGATGAGTGCAACTTATTCCTACCACTCAGAGATGGTACAAGCTGCAACGTTTAGCATATCTAGCCGATACCAACTAACCGCTTAAATAGAGTCTATGAAACGACGAGTGCTATATGTCAAAAAAAGAAAATGGAGCCGAGAAAGCGGCACTAAAAGAAGCGCCAATAAAATCAAAACCAAACTGTAAGGCATTAACGCTTAAGCAAGCTGTATCCCACACTGTCCACCCTTCTTCATCTTTATTCATCTCATTTTGCAACGTCAACAGAAGTTGTAAGTTAATGGGGAGTACGCCGAGTTTTTTATCTGCGCCTTTATTGGAAATGTCATCAACTAACACCGCGGCCCAACCATATGGGCTATTTTGCTCACCATAGTTCTTATGACCAACCCACTGACCAAAAATATCTACTCGAAACCCTTTTTGCTCATTATCCGCGGAGTGTTTTACTGCCATTTGCCATAATTGGTTAATCCGCTCAGCACTGATACTTTCTATTGGTAGCATTTTTAAACGATATTTCGGCTCAGAAGGCTGACCTAACTTGTCAACGACCTTCCAATGCACGGGGGTATAATCATTAAGCTGATTGGTACCTTGGCTGTGCTCTATTTTTATTGGAAACCAACCATATTCACTTTTCCGATTGCCATATTCATGACGACAGATCCAGTTTCCCTGTTCATCCTTGCGGAAGCCTTTTCCTTCATTATCACGGGAAATAAATAACGCTTTTTTCCATAGCTCATCTAATTCTTGATCTGAAAATTGCTTATTTTCCATGCCTTATTCCCTCCTATTGGACATTAAAAAAAACGGCTAGAATCGAAACTCTAGCCGCTATTTTAATTAGTGTTTTTTGCTTTTATGATGATTGAGCGTTTCTTCTTTAAGATCTAATTCATCACGTAAGCGATGATATACGCGCTCACTGATATTCTTACCTTTACGCATGAGATACAAGGCATCGCGTTTCGCTTGTAAAGCTGAGCGAGACATTTCTCGTTCCATATCAATCATTTTGTGTAGGTCATAGACATCAGACTCAGTTTCATCAGTATTATCTAAGCGTCTGCCATAGATTTCCAATAATTGAGAGCCTACTTCGGTGCGCATTGCAATTTCATCAACATCTTCTGAAGGATGGTTCATCAATTCACGTAAATGTGCCATTGCAGCCTCATTGAGAGCCATACGAGCACGGATCTCATCATTATCATACGGTAAATCCTGTACCAACCCTTTCGTCAAAATAGGCAATGCAACGCTAGCGATTAACAATGAACACAAAATCACCCCCATTGCCAAGAAGATAGCCACATCACGATTTGGGAATAGGCTATTATCCGGCATCAGCAGTGGTAATGTTAGGATACCCGCCAAAGTAATCGCACCACGAACCCCCGCCGTTGCCATTACCGCCATCATGCGAATGTGTAAAACATCCGCTTCTTTACCACGACGACGGTTGTTAAATACGGTTAAGGTCATTGAGATCCAAACCCAAGCAAAGCGTAAAATCGCTAATGCGACGGTGATAACAATCACATACACAAATAGCATCCAAGGGTGGCTTGCTCCCGCCGCTTCCGCGACTTGCGGCATGTTATTCCACATACCTGGTAATTGTTCCCCTAATAAGATAAAGATCATCCCATTAAGTGCCGTTTGCACCGTGTCCCATACCGCTTTACTTTGCATACGAGTTGCCGCCTGCATGCGCCCTGCAATTTTTTCATAGTGCATAGCGATACCCGCAACCACTGCGGCTAGGATCCCAGAGACATGAAGATGTTCAGCCAATAAGTAAGCACTAAATGGCATCAATAAGCTGATCATGATTTGGATTGCCGGCTCTTCACCGGTACGTTTCACCAAAAATTGGTTTAACCAGCCAATAACCCAAGCCACTAATAAACCAATTAAGATCCCGCCAAACGCGACAAGGGCAAATTCTCCTGTTGCGGATGTTAAAGAGAAGGTACCTGTTAATGCTGCCGCTACAGCGAATTTAAAACACACCAAGCCTGTCGCATCATTGAGCAGAGATTCACCTTCAAGAATATGTGCCATACGTGAAGGGAGTGGTGAATTGACTGTCATTGCAGAAACAGACACGGGGTCGGTTGGTGACAAAATTGCCGCCAGCGCAAAAGCAACGGCTAATGAAATTGCAGGGATCAACCAATGAATAAAGAAGCCCATCCCAACCACTGTCACCACCACAAGACCTATCGCCAATGACATAATTGGCTTAATCTCTTGGAATAACGCTTCCTTAGGAATACGCCAGCCATCCAAGAACAGTAATGGAGGAATAAACAAAAACAAGAAGAGATGCGGTTCAAATTCAACCACAAAACCAAAAGCTGACAACGCTGCACCTAGCGCTATCTGAATAATAGGTAAAGGAATAATATCCTTAAGTAGCCGAGAGACAAATACGCTCACAATAACGGCCAATAAAAAAACTAACACAAGGGTCACAACTGACATGGATTTGCTCCAGTATTAAGCTAAGCAGAAGTTATCAGTAGTGAAGTAAATAGATAAATTGAATCAATGTAAAGTATCTATTTACTAGAAAATAAAAAAACAGAATTTTCAGAAAACTATCAGTACAATCATTCTGTTACAGGATATTACAAACTTTATCGAGCCGAGCTTAATAAAATCCTATTATGATGATAATTAAATAGTTATAACGATTATTCGTGATAAATTATCAATAACTCGTTGGTTTTATCTGTTTTGCTATTTTTCTTATACCATCTTGTGTTCACTTACATCTGTCGTAATCGCCTAAGGCTATATTTAAGTCATATAAAAGGGTACTGACGTGATGAACGCCAATACCCTTTACTCTGCTATCGTTGATCTATTTCTTTTTCACTAATAAAGGCAATAACAGTACTGCCGATAAAAGCGTCGCAATTATCATTGTTATAAAGAAGCCATTCCAACCCGCTGTTTCAATGACTTTCGCAAGTGGATAACCTGATAAGGCGGCACCTAAATAACCAAACAAACCAACAAACCCTGTTGCGGCACCTGCTGAATCTTTATGAGAAGCTTCGGCAGCAGCCATACCAATTAACATTTGTGGACCAAAGATAAAAAAGCCTACAAAAAAGAAGCAGACAGATATCAACATGTATCCCATTTCAGGGAATAGCCATAAAAAGGCAGCGACTACGCCAATTCCGACCATAAAGATAATATTCATTGGTGTCCGGTTTCCTTTAAAAAAGAAGTCGGACCCCCAACCTGCCACTAATGTACCTATAAACCCACCCACTTCTAAGAATGATAATGCTGAGTTAGCTTTAATTAAATCATAGCCATACTCTTCAACTAGATATAAATTAGTCCAATCATTCAATCCGATACGTACTATATAAACAAGGATGTAAGATACGGCTAATAGCCAAACATATTTATTGGTAAAGATATATTGAACTAATATCGGCCAAAGTTTTAATTTACGGCTAGACGCTTCTTGTTGTAATTCAAGCTCATCATTACGCCAATGTCCTACTGTCGGTAATCCCATCGTAGAAGGCTTATCCCTTAAACGTAAACAGACGAATAGCCCAACAATAATCGCGATAATACCGGGTATATACATACCATAACGCCAGCCATAATGAACCGCTAATCCTCCTGCTAAAAGTGGGATTATCGCTCCACCAACATTATGAGATGTATTACAAATCGACCACCATAGACCTCGTTCATTGCGTGAATACCATGAAGTTAATGATTTAGAACATGGTGGCCATCCCCAGCCTTGGAAAAAAGCATTTAACACCCAGAAGAAGGTAAATAACCACAAACTTGAGCTCATCCCAAAAAAAATGTTGATAAACCCTGTTATGATTAATCCAACTCCCATAAAAAAACGGGGATTAGAGGCATCGCTCATTATGCCAGAAGCAAAACGAGAAAAGCCATAAACTAAATAAAAAGCAGTCGTTAATATACCAACATCAGCAATACTAATCCCCAAGTCTTTAATCATTTCAGGCATCACATAATTAAAGCTTTTACGGGTAAAATAATAGGTTGCATATCCGGCATATAGGGCGATCATAATATGAATACGCCAATAACGATACAGCCTATCTATTTCCTGTTTATCAGTGATGGGGGGTTGGTCGGGTAACGTTTTTATCCATCGGAACATAACATTCTCCTCAATAACCATTATTTTTATTGTTAGCTATAAAAACTGGTGTAATACATCTAATGCTTGTTGATGAAGTTCTGTTGTTCCTGCCGCAACCACTGTTTTTCCTGAATGCATAGTCAACGGCTTTCCTTCCCAATCGGTAATTTTCCCACCAGCTCCCTCAATAACAGGAACTAATGCACAATAATCCACTTCCCGCATACCACCACTATCAATACTTAAATCAATACGCCCTGTTGCAAGGCATGCATAGGAGTAGCAAGCCGCACCATAGACCCGCCACTTTGTTTTTGGAATAATCTGTTCATAACCTGCACGATGTTCAGGTAAAACAGGCTCTGTATTACTGGAAGACATGAGAGCTAACTCTAGCTGAGTGCAATTGCGCGTTTGAATTGGGCGACCATTTAAAGTGGAAGGATGACCTTTAACCCCTACCCAACGCTCAGATACGGCAGGGTGCTCGATAATACCAATAACAGGTACTCCGTGGTGACAAAGTGAAATTAATGTTCCATAGATCGGAATACCTGCAATAAATTGGCGTGTACCATCAATCGGGTCGATAACCCACGTAAATTCTGACTCACCAAGCTGGAAGCCATATTCTTCACCTAAAATATTATGTTCGGGATGAAACGTTTGAATAATTTGTCTTATTTCCCGTTCAACATACTGATCAATTTCAGTTACTGGGCTTTCATCATCCTTAGTATCGAAATAAATATGTTCATAAAGTTTATTTTTTCTATGTTCAGTGAGAATATAACGTGCCCTGTCAGCCGCAACATGTGCAGCTTGTAAAAAAATACGATAATCCATAGTGACCTCTCTTTATGTTTATAATTTCTATAACCATCGTCTTTAATGATTAGATAACTAGCTGTTTTTTATTTATTTTTATATTTATCAACGAATGCCTATCGAGCGAAAAACTTACCCTTACTGCTATTCATGTTGCACAACACAATAACCTAACCAATGGCTATGTGAATTTTTTGTTGCATTTATGTTTCAATTTATAGACTGAGGGATTTTAAGAAGATGGTCTTGATGAGTTTCAATAGAAATGGTGCGTAATTCGGCATAACAGCCGAAATTTCGTTTATAAAAAGAGAGGTAAGCAAATGACAGGAGATAAACGAGTCTTTAGGTAACTCACTTAATCAAATATTTTTACTGTTTCGTCTTTCACCCACACGATGCAAAAGAGTGACAAACTCAATATTATTTAGTGCTATTTTTCAGTGACTCTTTCCCTGACCCGCAAAGCGGGTTGACTGGTCAAGTCGATAACATTTCACTTCACCAGTCATCACGCCACTTGTTATGGACGTTCTAAAATTCGAGCCCCCGGCCCTTTACGCCCTAAAATATCATCAGGGTTACGCAGTGGACATTCACTCAGAGATAAACAGCCACAACCAATACAATGGTCTAACTCATTACGTAAGCGAGTCAGTTGCCGGATCCGCCTATCCAACGAGGTTTTCCACTCCGTCGACATCTCTTTCCACTGCTCTGAAGTCAGTTTACTGTTGGCCGGAAACTTACCTAACGCATCTTGGATCTCTTTTAAAGGTATCCCTGTGCTCTGTGCCACTTTGATAATCGCAATATAACGTAATACCACCGACGGAAAACGTCGTTGGTTGCCTTGTGTTCTCGTACTTTGGATCAATCCTTTTGACTCGTAAAAATGCACGGTAGAAACGGGAACGCCAGAGCGTTTAGCAACCTCTCCGACAGTCAATGCCCTTGTAAAATCAATCTTATGCTCACCGTCTCCACGCCTTTTTGTCGTTTTCGTGTTTTTCTCAGCCATTTTTGACTACCTGCTCTTGACCTCAACTTAACTTAAGGTTTTATAGTTCTAGCCACTGAATTTGTCAATTCAGATTATTCCATTCTATTTTCTGCATGAGGTGGTGACAGCGCTTATTTTGTGACATGCAGGCTAACTTGATTTTAAAGGGGATAGGCTATGCCATCGGTAATTGCCAAAATTTTAGAAAGTAACACATTATGGATTATCGCTCGCTTGCTGATATTAATTCTGTTTATTTCATCTGGCTTAGCAAAGGTTTTTGACTATGAAAATAGCCTAGCAGAAATGCGCGCAGCAGGTTTACATCCAGACTGGTTCTTCAACATCGCCTCTGCATTTGTGCTGCTAGTAGGCTCGCTATTAGTACTCTTTAACCGCCTACTTTGGCTTGGAACTGGCGCTCTCGCCGTATTTTTATTCCTGACCATCGTGATTGTTCATACTTTTTGGAGCTATACCGGTGAAGAAGCCAAACTCGCGATGTTTTGGGCTATTGAGCACACCTCTGTCATTGGGGGATTAATGGCTGTCGCCATCGCAGGTCATTTCCGTGATCTTTATTTCGCTGTTAAGGCACAGAAATAGTAGGTATTTATAATGAATAAAAAAACAATTGTCACGCTGTGCTCACTGCTGATTGTTGCTGGTGGTGGCGCAGCGATTTACACCTCCTACGCCCAAGACGGAAAAGACGAACAGGCGGCTTACCAATATCCACCGGTGAAAGTCGCATTAGCACCAGTGACTCAAGACAATGCACCACGCACTTTTTATGGTGTCGGTGAATTAGAGGCTGGCAGCCAAGTCTTTGTTGCGGCGGAAACCAGTGGCCGCATTACCAAAATCAATTTTGAATCGGGTCAACAAGTGAAAAAAGGCCAGCTTCTGGTTCAACTCAACGATGCAGTTGAACAAGCTGACTTAGCTCGCTATCAGGCTCAGTTGCGCAATGCGGCACGTTTGTACGACAGAACCCGTACCTTGGCTGCTAAACATCTCGTTGCAGAAGCACAGGTCGATAGCACTCGTGCGGAACGTGATATCGCGCAAGGTTTGATCCGGCAAACACAAGCGTTGATTGCACAAAAGGCGATCCGTGCTCCATTTGACGGCACTATCGGTATTCGTCAGGTTCACGAGGGTCAATACCTCAGCCCCGGCGAAGCCATTGCAAGCCTCGTCGATACCAAAACATTAAAACTTAATTTTTCCCTTGATGAGCAAGCTGCGCCAGAGTTACATGTTGGCCAAATTGTTGATATTCATGTCGATGCTTATCCAGGTAAAACCTTCCCTGCACGTATCAGTGCCATCGACCCATTAGTGGGTAAATCGCGTACCATCCAATTACAAGCCACGCTTGAAAATAGTGACGGTGAGTTAAAGGCGGGTATGTATGCCAATGTGAATGTCGTACGCCAAGCAAACAGTGAGGTACTAACAATACCTGAAACGGCAGTGACTTATACGGCCTATGGTGACACAGTTTTCATCGCTGAAGGCAGCGGCGAAAAAATGACGGCAAAACAAGTCTCTGTGAAAACAGGCCAACGCTGGGATGGCAAAATCGAAATTGAGCAAGGGCTAAAATTGGGTGACAAAGTGATCACCTCAGGGCAATTACGTCTTAACAATGGCTCCGCCATCACCCCTGTCGCACAAGATACATTAGCAGAATCACCGGTTAAGACCGCTCAGGATTCATAAGGAAGGCGCAATGAAATTTACTGATGTTTTTGTGCGCCGACCCGTTTTGGCGCTGGTTGTGAGTTCATTGATTGTATTGATAGGGTTGTTTGCATTAAGTAAATTGCCTATTCGCCAGTATCCACAATTGGAAAGTTCTACCATTACTATCACTACACAATACCCCGGCGCATCCGCTAAGTTGATGCAGGGCTTTGTGACTCAGCCTATTGCGCAAGCTGTCTCTTCTGTCGAAGGGGTCGATTACTTATCCTCTTCCTCTGTACAGGGCAGTAGCTTAGTGACCGTACGAATGGAGCTTAACCGTGATTCAACGCAAGCACTTGCACAAGTCATGGCGAAAGTTAATCAGGTTCGCTACAAGCTTCCAAAAGAAGCTTATGACCCAGTTATAGAGCTGTCTTCCGGTGAATCTACCGCTGTTGCATATATCGGTTTTTCCAGTACAACCCTTTCTATTCCGGCACTGACGGACTATTTATCTCGGGTTGTTGAGCCGATGTACTCCTCCATCGAAGGTGTAGCAAAAGTACAAGTGTTTGGTGGTCAACAGTTAGCCATGCGTTTATGGTTAGATGCCGATAAACTTGCGGGTCGAGGATTATCTGCCGCAGATGTTGCGCAAGCGGTTCGCCAAAATAACTACCAAGCGGCGCCCGGTAAAGTGAAAGGCGAGTATGTGATTTCTAACGTCTATGTGAATACAGATCTGACTAACGTCTCTGAATTCCAAGACTTAGTCATACGCAACGATGGTAATGGGTTAGTTCGTTTACGTGATGTTGGTACTATAGAGCTAGGTGCCGCAGCCACTGAAACCAGTGGTTTGATGAATGGAGAGCCTGCAATTTATTTAGGCCTATTTGCAACCCCAACCGGGAACCCGTTGGTGATTGTCGATGGTATGAATAAATTGATGCCTGATATCATTAAAACGTTACCACCGAACGTTAAAGTAGAGATGGCATTTGAAACTTCTCGCTTTATCAAAGCCTCAATCGATCAGGTATTCCATACGTTGGTTGAAGCATTATTGATTGTTATTGCTGTTATTTATTTATGCTTAGGCTCTATTCGCAGCGTTATTATTCCTATATTGGCGATCCCATTGTCAATGTTAGGGGCCGCCGCACTAATGATGGCATTTGGCTTTAGTATCAACTTATTAACGTTACTTGCCATGGTGCTTGCCATCGGATTGGTGGTGGATGATGCCATTGTTGTCGTGGAAAACGTCCATCGTCATATTGAGGAAGGTAAATCGCCAGTTCTCGCTGCACTGATAGGCGCTCGTGAAGTGGCAGGGCCTGTGATTGCCATGACCATCACATTAGCAGCGGTGTATGCACCGATTGGCTTGATGTCTGGTCTAACAGGGGCGTTGTTTAAAGAGTTTGCCTTGACGCTCGCAGGCTCCGTGATTGTTTCAGGTATTGTGGCCTTAACTTTATCACCTGTGATGAGTTCGTTTATGTTGAACTCAAAACAGAATGAAGGCCGCATGGCACATATGGCGGAAAAGTTCTTCGCTTTCCTCGCTCATTACTATACCAAAGGGCTGAATTTCTCACTGAGGCATCGTTGGATCACCAGCATTATCGCGGTATTTGTCTTCATCAGCTTACCTCTCCTGTACCAATCAGCCCCCCGTGAACTCGCGCCGGTTGAGGACCAGTCTGCCGTATTGACGGCAATTAAGTCACCCCAACACGCTAACTTAGAGTATGTAGAGCGTTTTTCTCATAAACTGCATGATGTGATGATGGAATTGCCTGAGACGGAAAGTACTTGGATCATCAATGGCACAGACGGTATCTCATCAAGCTTTGGGGGAACTAACCTCACCTCATGGGAGAAACGAGATCGCCCTGCTTCTGCCATTCAATCAGACTTACAAGCTAAAGTAGGTGACGTTGAAGGTAACAGTATCTTTGTCTTCCAGTTACCGGCTCTACCTGGCTCTACAGGCGGTTTGCCAGTACAAATGGTGCTGCGTAGCCCACAAGGTTACCCCGTTTTGTATAAAACCATGGAAGAGATCAAGCAACAAGCTCGTGAAAGTGGATTGTTTATGGTCGTAGACAGTGATCTTGACTACAACAACCCTGTGGTTGAAGTCAAAATTAACCGTTCCAAAGCCAATAGTCTTGGTATCAGCATGCAAGATATCGGTGAATCACTCACATTATTGGTTGGTGAAAACTATATTAACCGCTTTGGTATGGACGGACGTTCATATGATGTGATCCCTCAAAGTGTACGCAGCCAACGATTAACACCCGATGCGCTTGCTCGTCACTATGTCAAAGCACAAGATGGCACAATGATCCCGCTATCAACAGTTGTTGAGATCAATACGCAAATTGAACCGAACAAGTTAACTCAGTTCAATCAGCAAAATGCGGCGATTTTCCAAGCTATCCCTGCACCGGGCGTCACATTAGGACAAGCCGTTTCTTACTTAGAGAGTATTGCTAGTGCACTACCCGCAGGTTTCAGCCATGACTGGCAATCTGATTCGCGCCAATATAAGCAAGAAGGCAATACCCTCGCCTTTGCGTTTATGGCGGCGCTCATCATCATTTATCTGGTTCTTGCTGCACAGTATGAAAGCTTAGTCGACCCACTGATTATTTTAATCACCGTACCGTTGTCAATTTGTGGGGCATTAATTCCTCTCGCCTTGGGATATGCCACCCTCAATATTTATACCCAGATTGGCTTGGTGACGCTCATTGGCCTCATCAGTAAACACGGTATTTTGATGGTGGAGTTTGCTAACGAATTACAAGCTCACGAGAGCCTCGACAAGCGCCAAGCTATTTTGAAAGCCGCTCAAATTCGTTTACGCCCCATTTTGATGACAACTGCCGCGATGGTGATTGGCTTAGTTCCCCTGTTATTTGCGACAGGTGCGGGCGCAAACAGCCGTTTCGGTCTGGGCTTAGTGATTGTCACAGGTATGTTAGTTGGAACCCTGTTCACACTGTTCGTTTTACCAACCATTTACTCATTGCTTGCACGTAATCACAGTGCAACCGCATTAACACCAAGGCGTTATGAGCTTGCCGAAGCGAACCGCCTGCTAAAAGAAGATGAGGAGAAAGCGTCATGAACCACAGCATAACGAATCGTCATTCGAAAAATAGTCGAGGTATCAGTGGCAACGAAATGAGTACGATGAACAATAGCTTTGCTATGCTAATGATTTATCATGGGCTAACAAGTAGCGAAGCTAAATCCTCGCATGAAAAAGAGGTACCAACCTTCTATAAGGCCACGAGATAGCCTAAATACATAATCAGCCGCATAGTCACTATGCGGCTTTTTTGTTGAGCATGCGATTATTTTCGGCCCTCATAGAGGACTAAAACTAAATTCCCCTCTCGAATAATAATCGGTTTCCCCGGTAACGAATTTAATATCCTATCTTGCGTGCCTTCAACAACGACCGCAACATCCTGATAATTATGTTGCTCTAACAAGGTAGGTAACTGATCTAACCGATAGAAGCGGTTTGCTGCATCTGGGTATTTCAACCCATAACTCAGTTCACCACTTTGGTGGAGCATCGTAATATCACTACGCTTTAAAACCCATGCGAGTGCCGTACCTAACCCCACATTATTCGTCAATAAATAGGTTTTATTCGATAGCTGAGGGCGATATTTTTCGATGAGCTTTTGTGGCGTATTATTGCTGGCGATATGATTTGGGATCACATACCCCACACTGAGGCTCAATACCAAAGTACATGCCGCTGCCCACGCCCAAAAACGTCTGCGATATGAAATGATGCCAATCACGCCCCAAAATAAAAATGCGCTTGCTGCAAGTAACCGCTTATTATCTTCATCTGCCGCATAAATATCGAGTTGCCCAAAGTAAGGTAAAAAGAAGATTGCCGCTGCCGTAAATAAGCCAATACAAATATTGATAATGGCATTCAGGCGGATGACGCCAGTCTGTTGTTGTTGCTGTATCTTATCAATATACGCGGCCATTAAGATCGCAACGGGGGCAATACAAGGCAAAATATAGGTCAGTAACTTCCCTTTCGTAATACTAAAAAAGATGAAAGGAACTAAGAACCACAGCAAGAAATAGAGATGTAGCCCTTTTTGGCGAACACTGTTTATCAGTGAAGCAAAAAAATAGCCCAGCCAAGGTAATACTGCTGCAAGCATTATTGGAATATAAAACCAGAAAGGTGAACGGTTTTGGGCGTTCTCTGACATAAAGCGCTGCACATGTTCCACCCAAAAGAAATAGCGCCAATAATCTGGCTCGCGACTAGCAATCATGATGGCCCAAGGCAAGCAGACAATAAACATGCTGCACAAAGCCACAAAGGCAAAGCAGAAAACTTCCTTAAACTGTTTATAGTAAATTGACGTTAAAAAAATCACTAAGCCTGGGATGACTAAAACCAAAAAGCCTTTTGTCATCAGCCCCAATCCACCTGCGATACCTAATAAGATAAAGGCGGTTAGCTTTTGTGAAAAAACCTGTGTTGTTAGCCCCCACTGATAAAAGAAAATCGCCATTGTGATAAACGCGGTCAATATCGGGTCAAGGATATTGTATGTTCCCATCGCGAGTATCATGAGCATTGAGAGGTAAATCAGTGTGGCATTAAATGCAAGATCGGCTTTTTGCCATGCCCTTTTTGCACTGAGATAAACAAACAATGCACTGATTAAGGTGCTAAAAACAACACCAAGCCTAACGGAAACGTTGTTCTCACCAAACAGCATTTGAAAAAATGCGTTTACCCAATACCCAAAAATGGGCTTTTCAAAATAACGAATATTGAGAAGTTCAGGTACGCTCCAGTTATAACTTAGAATCAATTCTCGACTTATTTCAGCATAACGTAACTCATCAGGTTGCCAAAGAAGCCGCCCCGGAAGAGGAATAAAATAAGTGAATAATACAAACCCAAATAGCAGGCACCACTTAAGGTAGGCAACCTTATTATTTGCCATAATCATGTTTCTCAACCATTCTTTCGATAAATGTTTAATAATAATTAGATATAAACCTGAATATTATTGTTCACCTTAAAGTGACATAACATCGGGCTATTATTTAGCTTTAATCAGGTTAATCACACTATTATCATCAGTGTGAGTAAACCTCATATAAACAAATAAAAAATTAATTTGCCGTTCTTAAACAATCAATAAATAAATATAAAATAAAGTGTTAACGCACATTTCAAGCTTTTCGGTAATGTAAGACTGGAGTGGTTTAAAATAGTTCAACGTTAAAACATTATTCCATAAAATATTTAAGACATAATCATTCGTTTAATTACTTTCTTAATTCGATAACATCAATTAACGATGACAAATACCCATCAATGGAGTAATAGACTTAAATAAAATAAAGCGATACAAAAAAGCGATTATCGATAAATATTGTATTATCAATAATCGCACATATTAAGTAGCTTGATTCAGTAGATGGCTTTATTGCGCAGCATGCAGCGCTTGTTCAAGATCCGCCAAAATATCATCAATATGTTCAATACCAATAGAAAGGCGGATCATGTCACGTGAAACACCCGCTTTCGCTAATTCAGCATCGTTAAGCTGGCGGTGGGTCGTTGAAGCCGGATGGCACGCCAATGATTTAGCATCACCAATATTGACCAGCCTGACGATTAATTTTAAAGCATCAATAAAACGCGCCCCAGCGTCCTGCCCACCTTTAATACCGAACGACATAATACTGGCAGGCTTGCCATTCATATATTTTTGCGCCAACGCATGCTCAGGGTGGCTAGGCAGCCCCGCGTATTTCACCCAAGCCACTTGAGGGTGTTTTTCCAAAAACTGTGCGACTTTCAACGCATTCTCTGTATGGCGCTCCATACGTAAAGCCAACGTTTCTAGCCCTTGTAAAATCAAAAAGGCATTAAATGGAGAAAGCGCGGCACCCGTTCCGCGTAATGGTGCTACGCGGCAGCGAGCAATAAAAGCTGCCGCACCAAAATGCTCAGTATAGCTAACTCCATGGTATGCAATATCTGGCTCAATCAATAACGAAAAACGATCTGCATGCTCAGTCCAAGGGAACTTACCTGAGTCTACGACCATTCCGCCAATAGAAGTGCCATGACCGCCAATATATTTAGTCAAGGAATGCACGACAATATCAGCACCATGTTCAAATGGACGGCATAAATAAGGCGTTGCCACCGTGTTATCCACAATTAGAGGCACACCATGGCGATGAGCCACTTCCGCTAATGCCGCAATATCGACAATAAACCCAGCAGGGTTAGTGATAGATTCGCAAAATACGGCTTTGGTTTTATCATCAATCAGAGCTTCCAAAGCGGCTAAATCATCATGTTCTGCAAAACGCGTTTCGATACCAAAACGAGGTAGTGCATGCGCCATTAAGTTATAAGTACCACCGTACAATTTGGCAACCGAAACAATATTATCGCCCGCTTGTGCGATAGTTTGGATAGCATATGTAATTGCCGCCATCCCAGATGCTACAGCCAGCCCAGCAATCCCGCCTTCTAAGGCGGCAACGCGTTGCTCTAAAACATCATTGGTAGGGTTCATAATACGGGTATAAATATTTCCTGCGACTTTCAAGTCAAACAGATCTGCGCCATGTTGTGTATCATCAAAAGCGTAAGACGTTGTTTGATAGATAGGGACAGCAACCGCTTTGGTGGTTGGATCGGGTGAGTAGCCGGCATGAATCGATAATGTTTCTAATTTCATTTGTTATCCTTATTATGCCGCAGTAAACAATATGACCTGATATAGCATATCTGTATTTACTACGTATCTGTTATATCAATAGATATTATCTAATTGTATTAAGCAGACAACCCATCTCAATGTGAAATTATTTCACATAGCTGAATATCCTATTGATTAACAAGGGCGAAGGAGTAACGCCGTGTCATTCGTGATTTATTAAGTGCTTAATCATAACTTTAAAATATAAAAAGCCTCTTTTAATTTGTTAAAACAGCCGCGACCTAGCAATCACAAAGATTAAAAAAGAAATCAAAAAGGCCCCTAATGGAGAACGCGAAAAGCTTAGCGTTTACTAGATGGAAGTGTGAATATCCTATTATTTTTCACCGAAATGCAGAAGGCACACATTCGACAGAATATCTGAAAGAAAAGTGAACGCTTTGGCAATTTAAATATCGCTATAGCGCATTTTGATGTAGAGGGAACGCTGTCGATATGGTGAGTAAGAATACGAGACGCATCTTTGCGTAGTGAACGCTCCTCTATCTGAAGGCCCGTTTACGGGCCTAAATATCAGAGCGTTATGTACCTATTAGGGTGAGCCCCCTCATACAGGAGGGGAGTTGTTAGAGTAATTGTTGCAATAGACCATAAAGGACGGAAGTGATAGCCGCTAAACCACAAATAATGGTGAAGATCTGCGCAACAATTGATGTGCTGAATTTTTTCATCGCCGGCACAATACGCATCGCAACGACTGGCAGAATAAACAAAATAGCAGCTATCATTGGCGCACCCAGCGTCTCAATCATATAGATAATATTTGGGTTTTTGATAGCGACAATCCATGTTGTGAGAACAATAAACAGCATGGATACCGTTTGAATTTTTCTCACTGAGAAAGAAGTACGAGATTTAATTAACCCAACTAAGCCTTCATGTGCCCCTAAGAAGTGTCCAAAGTAACTTGATACGATAGCGGTAAAAGAAACAATCGGCCCGAGGTAAGAGATAATCGACGATGAGTCAATATTCGCCATATGAGATAACACACTAATGTTTTTGTCATTTGCGGTTTTAAGCTCAGCAGGACTTAATGACAAGACCACCGAAAAAACAAAAAACATCACAAATCCAGTGAGCATCAATGCTGCGCCGCCTGTGATCATATCCGTTTTAATGACCGCATTATCACCGAATTGCTGACGCTGATCTTTTGTAAACTGGCTGATAATCGGGCTATGGTTGAATGAGAACACGATAAGCGGGATCGCCATCCAGATAACGACTGGCATTGCGGCCCAATCGGGGCTCACTTCTAGCATAGAGGTATTCCATCTAGGGATAAAGTAGATGGACAAAGCTAACAAAATAAAAACTAAAGGATAAACCATCACGGAAGTCAGGCGTAACATCAAGTCACGCCCAAACAACACACCCGCCGTCATCGCACCAATTAATATCCCAGACAGTAGCCAACGTGGCATCTGCTCCATGTGTAACTGGTGAACTAAAAAGGAGTCAACCGTGTTAGTGATACCCACACCGTAAATCAGAACGATTGGGTAAATTGCGAAAAAGTAGGCAAACGTGATAATGTTCGCCCCCGTTTTACCAAAATGCTCTTCTACCGTATCCGTAATATCTGAATTGGGATTTTTCGCGGATAAAACAAAACGAGCCAATCCTTTATGTGCTAACCAAATCATTGGCGTCGCAATCAATGCAAGTATTACCAGCGGCCAAAAACCGCCACTGCCTGCTTTAATCGGTAGAAATAACACCCCCGCACCAACCGCGGTGCCGAATAAAGATAAGACCCATGTAAAATCTTTATAAGTCCATTTGTTAACTGGTTTGTCTGTCGTCTTCATAGCATTATCATTAATTGTTCATATAAAAAAGATGTGCGGATTTTGCATCAATTACTATTGAGTACCTAGCTTATTTTCCGGCTTTTGTTTGTCTTTTTGGTGCAGATCTCAAAAAAGGCGCTTAATAGGGAAAAATGGGGGAGAATAAAAAATAAAAAACCTTATTTTATTTAAAGAAACACACTAAAAATTAACAAATTTTCGATTACTAGCGTGATTAACTATCCGCCTTCAAATAAAAAAGCGGCTGAAAAAAGATCGCTTCAGCCGCTTTTCCAATCACAACACTAAAAAGTGATCAGCGATATACTGGAACCAAAATTTCCGTTGCAATAATCACCACCAAAAGGCCCACTAATACAGGAACGGAGGTTCTTTTGACCACTTCAAATGGTGATATTTTTGCCATACCGGATACCGCGACGACAACGCCAGAAACGGGTGATAATGTTCGTCCTAGGTTAGAAGCCTGCAACATAGGGATCACTAAATAGGCTGGATTCACTCCCATCTGTTTTGCTAAATGAGGAATAAGTTCAACAAAGGCATAGAAAGGCGCGTTCCCTGAGCCTGTTGTCATCGCCGCTAACATGGTGATAATGACCAGTACAATCATCATCACTATTGCACCAGAGCCGAAGGATTGCGCTAAACCAATTAGCCCCTTGATAAAGCCAACACTACTTAAGCCTTGTGCAAAGACCCCAGCGGCCACCAACAGCATCACCACACTGGCAAATGCATCAGCCATACCTTTATAACAGGCATCTAACCCCGAATAGACCTGTTTGGCATTGAAACTACGTAAAAATTCAATAACTGCTGCCAAAATAATACAAGCAACAATAATTGTGATGATGTGTAATTCAGGCGCCCACTTACCATCAAAGATCAGCACACCAATAATCGGGGTGAACGGTAAGATGGCATAAAAAGTCGGAGCATGAGTTTTAATTTCACTCACATCCAACATTTCTGTGTTGACCTGCTCTTTTTTATCGAGGAAACGCTGCCAGAAGAAGTGAGCGATAGACATGGCTACGATCGCAATAATTGAAATGGGTAACGTCGTTTTAAAAGCAAAATCAATGAGCGGCATTTCGGCAGCTTCTGCCGCTAAAATCACATCGCCAGAAGTTGGCGCTAAAATAATGGCCGCTGGTGAAGCACAGATAGCGGCTGCGGCGCCACGACTAATCCCCACATTTACCATGACAGGGAACAAGGTCGCCATTAATAATACCCCTAGCCCCGTCGCCGAAGAAACGGCTAATGACATTAAACAAGCGACAATATAAGCGGCAACCATCAACATATAAGGTGAGTTGATCATCTTTAATGGTTTTGACGCAATTTTGACAACAACATCATTTGCGCCAATGTGGGTCATATAAGAGGCAAACCCACACAACACCATGATCATCATCCCTAAGTTGCCACCACGATCCATCAATAAGTATTTTATATACTCAATAATGTCGGTCGCACGCCATCCCGTAGGTTTTACTGCTTCTGGTAAAATACTTTTCCCCATAAGCACGGTAATGATCAGGAGTAAAATACCGCCTGTCATCAACACACCCGTTGCTGAATAGCCTTTGATAATATAGCGCCCAACGCCTATCGCGACGATGACGCCAATTAACAACTCAATCATATACTTCCCCTGCCTGTTTCATTTTTTATTTGATGGTACTTTGCCCAAGATATGAACGGGATTTACTGACGCGGATCATGTCAATATCAGATAATTATGACAAATAAACACATTAGCAATACATTAAATGGTAAATAATTTTATAAGGATGGAAAAAGAAAGACTAGCCCACTGCCGAGCGGAGAAACCATTATCTCGATACGCCACGTGCAGCGCCGTTTGTAGCTCATCAAACAGCACAGAATTTGCTTCACCGTAGACAGCTATTTCCTGATCGCGATGGATAAACTGGAGGGAAAAATTTGCGTTTAAAGGGGACGTACTGGTGTTGATATTGGCAGGGATCAGTCTGTTTCTCACGTATTGGAGCGTGAGCGAGTATCAGAACCTGACCGAGTGAAAACGGTCAGCCAAAAGATATCAGACGCAGAGCCACAATATCGAATTGACCAACTGCACCATGGACGACAAGCGTAAGAGCGCGTTATCTCAGCGTGTCGGGGAATTCGCGACACAGGACAGTCAGTTAGCCATGCAATACAGGGAAATCAGTCAACGGTTAGAAAACGCTAGTTTAGGGTGTCTTAATTAATGGGGAGTGGACAGGTATTACCACAATGAAACAGGATCTCCATTAGAGGCCTATTTTGAGCAAGGGGATTTTGCTTTTGATGTGGGTAAAAATGATCTAGGCACAACCATTTGGCACTTAGTACGTCAAGGAAAACGAAGTGATTAGGCACAAAGAAGAAAATGCGCTGCACCATTGATAACCGTAAAGTGATTCAAAAAGGAGATACCACATCAACGGGCGGTACTGTATTAGAAGGAAGCGATGTTGCTAGTCGGAAAGATATCGATATCGCTACAGAGGGTATGAAAGTCTTTTGTCCGGCGTGTAAAAAAACAGGCACCATCAAGGCCGTAATAATGCCTCCTAGGGTAAAAACTATTCACGTCGTATTGCAAATAGCACTTATCTGGAATTGGAGAAAACCGATTAGCCGCACCAAACTAGTTGTTTTGAGGGGTCGTGTACGCGTAGGCATGTGATTAAAAAATTAAATGATGGGTTATCGAAACTGTTCAAAAATCATATCACCTGAAAAACCTCGATACTGTAAATAACGGACTTGCTTGCTTTTTTCTTTAAAGTCGCGAGGAATTTCATCGCCGAATTTTTTACAACGCACATCCGTCGCAAGCTCAAACCAATCCACATCAAGCTGCTCAAACTGCTGTTCAATTAAAGTCGCAGTAAAACCTTTTTGGCGTAATTCCTGCTTGATCCGTAATGGTCCATAACCTTTACGAATATAACTACGTAACTGTAGCTCTATGACGCGAGTATCATTCAGGAAATGCTGTTCACCTAAACGTTCAATTACCCGCTCAATCAACGGCTCGTCAATAATACCGTCATTTTTTTCATACATACGCCGTTTCATGCGTGCTGATAATTCCGCCGTTCCGTAATCACGGCGAGACAGCATAAATAACGCATATTGATATAATTCAGTTTCATTCATATACGACACTCTGTAATAAAAATGGGTACTCAAAGTACCCATTCTATACGCTAAATTATCCGAGTGCAGCTAAGCAGAGATTTAATGCACTTGAGACCCAGACAGTAATTTATAAATGGTATCCGGAGTATAATTACCGTCTTGGTAATAGATGGTCCAGTCGGTGATATCATCACGAGTCAAAGGATATACTTCCCCTTCCTGCATCGTCTTCACATAGAAAGGATGATTGATCAAGCGCCCCTCAAACTGATCACCGTTCCATGAAACGGGTTCAAACCACATATGCTCATGGCCATCGTAGTCATCTTCCTCGTCACGATAACCGATGCCACATTTCACCAAGAAACGCCATTCGCTCTCTTCTTCGGTGTCTGATTTTCCAAGTAGCTTAGAAAAGAAGCCTTTTTTCTGTACTACAGGTTTCGGACCATAGTTATCCAGCATATGGGTGAAGTATTCCCAACGCAATTTAGCCTTACGAGACATATCCGCCGTTTCTTCGTCGGTACGCATAAACATCATGGCGTTTTGATCTTCAAAACCTTTAAAAAAGCTTTCTAAAACTGGTTCTTCTTGTGTCACTCTAAAGAGCATCACAGACGGATGTTGATGAGACTCATCACGATCCTGCCAATCCCCCATAAAACGGTTGGAATCAGCATCGCCAAATTCATAATTCATCTCTTCGAGTGGTTTCAAATTATCAATTGGCGTTGATTGCCCAACATGTTTTAAGCCTTCTTCAAACGGTAGCGCCACTAAATACTCATAACCACTTTCTGTTTGTCCGATAAAAATTGGTTCATTAAACTCAATTTTGCCATGTGTAATGCTGTTATTAACAAAGCTCCAAAATAGCTCTGGAATACCGTAATAAGAAGCAATCGGATGTGGAATAATGATTTCCGCTTCGGATAAGCCACAACGTGCAAGGCCATGCGTGTGGAACCAATACATGGTTGGGCCACGCTCCTCGTTCTCTTGCTCTTCACTTTCGTCATGATCATAAATAGCGTGAACAACATATAAAGAATCGATACTTGGCATTAAGTCATCGATAAGTTGGAAATTTAACCATTCACGAGTAAAGACTTTCCCTGCCGCCGATAAATCAAGCCCCAACAATAAATCAGGGACTAATATTTGAATAAGTTTTAGTTGCTGTAGATAGCTAACCAATGGCTGGTCTCGAAATAGACACTCAACAATCACCGCTTGCGGTGCAGCGCTTGCCTCTGCATACAATTCCGGGCTGATTGGATCGGTTGAAAAATAGGGATTAATGACGTACTCAGGATCACTATCCACTAATGAGACATAAAAACGCAGTTCTTCTTCTCCGCGTTTACATGAAAAGAAAAAATCACTTTCACTTTCAGGTAAATAATCAATTTCACCTTCAGTAAAATAGTCTTGCTCTTCTAAACGTAGCTCTAAGAGAGATAACGTTAATTCAGAGGCAGGGATTGCCACCATCATAGATGCTTCTTTTTCACCTTTACCGGCGGCAATATCGAGGTATTGTTGTTTATTATTCATTATATAAGCCTATAATTTATTTACTCGGCAAAGGATAGCAGCTTAGTCTATCGTTTTATATTGTGAATAATCTTAACGAATTCATATTAAAATGATTATCTGTATATTTAGAAATAGTCATTATTCGACAACAACTTATTCTACTTTTCAATCCGAAGTCACTCAGGCACAATAACCTTAATTCAACTATCCTCTTGGATACTCTCTTTTATGACATTTAAATATGGGCTTTAGATATGGCAGAACTCACCAAAGAGCAAAAACAGTACGTTGATCAGCTCGCGATGGAGCGTGTTTTTGATATGAACAATGATGATGTTTTAATCAATGCATTAGAGCAAAAAGTACACCAAATGGAAGATCATTTAAAAGCCTACTTCCATGAGCGTGTGCATTTTCATCAAAACAAACAGAAATAATCAGACGATCGTCAATAAAAGAAGCTCCCCCGCTTCTTTTATTGTTTGTGAACACTTCCTTCTCAATCTAATAGACTATAAAAAGTAATTGACCAAGCTCAAGTTTTCTTCAAACACAGCATTTAACGCCATCTATTAATTCCCCTATTATGCTAAACTTATCACTCGTCTTTTATAGACTTGTTTTCCCTTGTTTATTTCAATGTTGAGCCTATTTATGACACGCATTCAACTTAGCAAAGCGTTGCTACTCTCTTGTTGTTTTTCTATTCCTGTCAGCTTTGCTGATAGTGATCGCCCACTTTTTTCAATCACCATGAGTGAGTCTGGCGTTCCACAAAATAACAGCGAAGGTGGTATTACGCGCTCATCCTCAAGCGAATCTCGTGTATTACCAATTTGGGGCGATGAAGCACGCGCCCGCGGTTACGATATCCCAGAGCCTTTTGGTGTGAGCTACGGCTATATGAACCTGCGTCAAGATGTTGTCGTGGATAAAATCGGTTTTATTTCTAATTCAAATATGGACTTAGAGAAATTACTCCATATCGAAACTGGGCATACACGTAGTAAAAATGAGTCACATGTCTTAAAGCTTGATGCTTGGGTGTTCCCTTTTATGAATGTGTATGGGCTCTATGGAAAAACAAAAGGAACATCAAAAACAAATCTAAATAACGTAGAAGCCCGAATGAAATTACCTTGGGGCACAGATTGGATTATCCCTATCGGGAAGAATTTACCTTTCGAATTAGAGTATGAAGGGAAAACATACGGCGGTGGTGTCACTTTTGCTGGCGGGTACAACCAATTCTTTACAACCTTAGATGCTAACTATACTAGAACAAATCTAGATATTTTAGACGGCGATATCTCAGCCTTAGTTATTACCCCACGTGTGGGTTATGAGTTTATTTTTGATCCTCTGATTAGCGGTCAAGGAAATACAAAAATTCAAGTTTGGACTGGTGCTATGTACCAAGATATTACCCAACGTTTTAAAGGGGATATCAGTAAGCTTGATCTACCTCCTGATTTAAGCAAATGGATGATATTTGCACCCGGTGACACAAAATTCGATGTTAAACAACATCTTGCCCATAAATGGAATAACATTGTCGGCGCACGCGTTGAACTGACTCGCAATTTTAATGTTCTGACCGAAGTTGGCTTTAATAACCGCAATAGTTTTTATATCTCAGGTGAGTTTCGTTTTTAATGCTGCAGCAACAACACTCTTCTTTATTAAGGCTGACACTGCTCAGCCTTTTTATTGCCCTCCCCACGCAAGCAGAACTGCTACCTGATCGGCAAAAAATTGATGGCTGGTTAAATGATCTTGGTGGTACAAACCATTTCGATGAGAGTAAAACCATTGATTGGGGGTTATTGCCCGGCCCTTTCTACACCCCCGAAATGGGGATTGGTATAGGTACTGCATTAGTGGGGTTATACCGCATTGATAAAAATGATAAAGAGACTCAACCGTCTTCAATAGGTTTAAGTGGCTTTGCCTCTTCTACAGGCGCATTTGGCGTTAACTTTACCAACTATAACTTTATTGACCATGACCAATGGCGGTTATTTGTTTCTGGTACGTTAAACAATATTCCAACCTACTATTGGGGGAAAGGTTACGCCGCCGGTAAGAATGACCATAATAAAGAAAAATATCACTCTCAAGAATTTGAAATTACGCCTCGTGCACTCTATCGTCTCACCGACGCTACTTATATTGGGCTCGGCTGGAACTTTTCTTCTATTAATGCTAACGACCCTGATGATGGTGCTAAACATTATTTTCAACAATCAATTGGCGGGCAGTCTGTTATTAATTCAGGCATGAGTGCCTACTTTAGTTATGATACACGCGACTTTTTGCCAAATGCGCATCACGGGCAGGCTTTCGAAGCGGTCTACACTTATTTTTCGCCGAGCTTTGGCAGCGATACACGTTTTCAAAGTACCCAATTACAATACGCCTATTACCACGAGCTCACTGAAAACACAGTCATAGCACTCGATAACTATGCACGATTTACCACGGGTGAAGTACCATGGGATCAGCTGTCATTATTAGGTAACGCCAATCGTATGCGAGGCTACTATGAAGGTCGCTATCGCGATAATAATATTTTTACGACACAATTAGAGTTACGGCATAAACTCGATTGGCGTCATGGTATCGTCGGCTGGGTAGGTACAGGCACGATGAGCGATAAAACGGCTGAATTAGGTGAAGGTCATTGGTTGCCTACCACGGGTGTCGGTTATCGTTTTGAATTCAAACCACGTATGAATGTACGGCTCGATTTTGGGGTTGGTCGCAATAGCACTGGTTTTTATTTTCAAGTAGGGGAAGCTTTTTAATGTTACAGCGATTAATCATGCTTATATTCACTTTATTATTAGCAGCATGCCAAAGCACTACCCCCTACAAGCTACCCAACGTTCTTCCTGAGCTGAGTAGTGATACTCACGAATCAGCGACTCAGACATGGCCAGTATTATCCCCTCTAGCACCGCCTCAAGGCCTAAGAGCCTGTTGCGCTTTTGGCTATGATCTGCACGCACAACTTTGGGGTATCCCAGTTCCTTTCTATACGATTGATAATATCGTCGAAGCCGATAAGTTAGGTGAACATCATTACAATGATAGCTTTTTCGGGGCCACCGCCGCTTTAATGGGCGTGAGTAAGGAAAAAGTTGGCCTGTTATATAGCGAGAAAGGCGGGTTTATCGATATTTCCCATGTCAGGGACACGGCTGACTATACCCTCTTTTTGTTTAGTCAAATTTACCCAAAACTGGGGGAAGGCTGGACGCTCAAATTAAGTGATGAACTGGCTAGCCGACAAATCGTCTTCCACTCATTTGCGCCCCCGACTTCCGCTCAGGAGCGTTATACACTTAGCGCTTATTTAGCAGCAAAATTGGCATTCCAGCTAGCAGCTTGGCATGAAATTGCCCAATGGTATGGTTACCAATCTGTTCCCGGCTTTTCCGAGGGGATCTCAGCTTTTTCACCAGAAGACCTCTATTCCAACCTACTTGGCGCCCGTTTAGCCATGACATTAATTTTACAGGGGAGAGCGCAATCATTGCCGATGTTCTCTCAATCTCTGGAAAACACCCTGCCTATCGCATTGGAGCAGCTAGGTGCGAATAGTAAATCACAAACTCGGAAGATGTTCGACCGCGTCGATGGCTTATGGTGGAATAGCTACCAACGAGTTCCTGAAAAATTCCTTGTGTTAACCCGTGACTACGATACCTCAGATAATCGTTATCCTTTAATACCTTTGCAAATGATACCCACTGAGCACTTACGTTTAAGTTTGCCTAACGAGTATCGAGGCTATGTTTTACACCAGCTTGCGCAACTTAGGTTATTACCGACAAAAAAGATGGCCCAATTGCCTATTCCGCAAACCTATTGGACCGTCGCTGATTTTCCAGCTTTATCCACCAAAGCGCAAAAACAGGATCAACAGCAGCAGCGATTGTCGTTTTAAAACAACCTAAACGAAAATAGGTGGAGATTGCTCACTTAGGCTAAATTTCCACCGATTTTTCACCCCCTCCCCCGCATTTTTTAGCTCATTTTTTCACCCGAAAACTGCTCACATTAATATCATCACCCTTTGATAAAAACACAAATTACCAATTCTGTATAAAAAACAGGCTATCGATCGCTTAATAAATAAGCAAAATAACCTTATAATAATGAGGTGAACTGTATGTTATTTACCCATATTTGAGTTAAGTTAACTTGTTTTTTGCATCAATACATCATTAATATTTATTAGTTTTAAGTGTAATATTAACACAAGAAATATAAAAACATTATTAAACAAGGATAAGTTAAACAAAAAATAAATCACAATGTGAAAATGCAGTAATTTAGCTAAAGTCAGCCGGATAAAAGTAGCTACCCAAAAATTATTCTGTTACTATTCGCTCGATTTTTGTTCAGAGAAATTAGGAGAAGCAAATGCCCTCTCGAACGATGAGGACAAACGCCGTCTTCGCTTTCTTACTGTTATTTTTATTTTCGGGGTTGAGTTTTGGCTCAACAAGTACCAGTACCACACTCAAGAAAGAGTATTCTCACAAGGCCGTGCAGAGCTCAAATCAGGCTCATACACCTCTGCCTGATTTGCGAAAATACCCATCCGGTACACCACGTAAGAAAGCGTTTTTAAAAACGATTGTCCCTGTGATTGAAAAAGTCAATCAAGAAATCATGGCTGAGCGTAAATGGTTACTTTCTGTACGCAAAAACAAAAAGTGGAGCGCACAAGAACTTCGCCGTCTAGCTCAAATATGTAATAGCTATGGTATGACCTGTACCAGCCCAAATAGAGTCAATTGGGATAAGCTGTTAAGCCGTGTTGATATCATGCCAACCCATTTGGTTGCGACCCAAGCAGCCACTGAGTCAGGTTGGGGAACGTCACAGCTAGCACAGCAAAACGGTAATTTATTTGGTATGAGATGCGGCAGAGGTTGCCAAGTCAATCAGGGGAAAATTAAAGGCTATTCCGCCTATAACTCTGTTGAAGAGACCGTGTCTGCCTATATGAAGAATATGAATACTCACAATGCCTACGAGTCACTACGATCGTCTAGAGCAAAACAACGTTTATCAAAAGATGAGCTAGATACAACCAAGCTTATCAATGATATGAAAGGGTATTCACAACTAGGTTCCTCTTATAACCGTTATTTGCAAGAGATGTACGTGAGCAATGAAGAACTGATTACACAAGCTCAAAAAACGGCATCGACTCGAATTTAATTTGTATCACCAGGTACAAGTACTCATCTAAAATCCACTTTTTTATAAAGTGGATTTTTTCTTATTGCAACCAGGCCGATTATTAATATGATGTGAATACACATTTATACTTCAAATAATTCGAGATGCCGTTAAGCGATACAGAAACACACACTAAGTAGATCCCCCTATTTTGTGGCACGTGTGAATAAATGTAGTCGGTAGCGCAGCTAACTTGATGTATGACGAGTATGCAACAATAATTAACAATCTGAGTCTTATATGAATTTTTTCTCATTCGAGTTTCTTGGCTCTTTTTTGGTATTTTTCCTTATTTACTGGAGCTGCCAGCCTAGTGCGAAGCTTCAAAATGGGCTACTAATAACCGCAAGTTATTTTTTTGTTTATTCCTTTAATCCCGATTTTGCTTATATCTTATTCGGCTATACCCTATTTATTTATTTTCTTACTAATTGGGTTTCAAATTGGCTTTCCAATAAATGGGTATTTACATTACTCGCGATAGGAATAATCAGTTGCTTTACTGCATTTAAATACTACTCATTTTTTCAAGAAACACTCCAGCAAACCTTCGATAAATTGGGGCTTAATGTAGGTTTACCTATTATTGAATTATTAGCGCCGCTTGGACTCTCTTTTTATGCTTTCCATTCCGTCAGCTATACACTTTCAGTTTGCCGCAAAGAGATCCCCAAAGCCGATTTCTTCGATGTCGTGCTATACCTTAGCTTTTTTCCGAGTATTGTCGCTGGTCCAATTAACCGAGCAAAGAATTTTATTCCACAAATTCAAGCAGAAAGCCGCGAAATACTGGATGCGCGAAAAGCAATCCTACTTATTTCATTAGCGCTGGTTAAACTGTTTCTATTTAGTGCCTATTTATCGGAAAACTTTGTGAACCCTGTCTTTGATGCGCCAGCAGGCTTCAGTGCAGGGGAAATACTCGTCGCAACCTATGCCTATGCATGGAATATTTATTTTAACTTCTCAGGTTATACCAACTTAGTAACTGGTATTGCCTTACTCTTAGGTTTTCGAGTTCCTGTTAACTTTAATGCGCCTTATATGGCGGCCAACTTAAAGGAATTTTGGGCGCGTTGGCACATTAGCCTCTCGACATTTATCCGTGACTATATCTATATCCCACTAGGAGGCAACCGAAAAGGCTTTAGTCGGATGAATACGAATGTCTTTTTGGCAATGGTGATTTCTGGATTATGGCACGGTGCGGCAATGACCTTTGTTATTTGGGGAGCCATTCATGGCCTAGGGATTGTCTTACTCAACCTTAAGAATCTATGGATGGAAAAATTAGGTTGGGCCAATAATCGATTTAATCACACCGCGACCACACTTATATCGCGCATTGTGACATTCCATTTTGTCTGCTTTGCTTGGATATTCTTCCGCAGCCAAACCTTTGATGACGCACTCATGATGATCTCACAGTTTGGGGCGCCTGGATTTATTGCATCGATAGGCTCTAGCCTCGGCCTATTAATCGCATTTTGGGCATTATTGCTGTTGTACCCTTATTTTGTACAGTCATATCACTATATTGCGAAAAAGTACCAAAATATAGCTTGGTACTATTACCCTATTCCACTCGCGCTTATTTTGACTGTTATGTTTATGCTTTCACCTTCAGGAATGCCGGGATTTATTTATGCTAACTTCTGAGTTTAAAAGAAATCTAATAAAAACCGGACAAGTCTTTTTTATTGTTTTGGTCGTAGGGCTATTATTAATTTGGCTCAATCAAGGTTCATTAGAGCGTTTTTGGCAGCAAAAATATCACCGCGATCCCCCTTGGGCGTCTCTGTCTGGAAACCCTGTTTGGGATTATGGTGCTTATTTAAATGAGGGTTCACTCGCTGCGGGTAGTACTTTCCTCTATCATGTGTCAGGACAGCATGCTCAAGATACTAAAGACGCAGAAGCACTTGCCATCGCAAATGAAAATAGCAAACGCACCTTTCCTGAAGGCTATCAAGTTGGGCTACATTTTATTAATGGCTATCTCTATCCGGCAGAATCTCTCTCTGTCACCTTCCCTGAATTACTCAAACGCCAACAAGCGCGGGCGACATTAAAGGGCAACAAACTCGGTCCAGTAAAAGTCGCTCATACCGGGCCTATTGAGCCTAAAACGGTGGCGAAATTAGAGAAAGGTGATCAGGTTCTGTTTGCGGGTGATTCGATGATGCAAGGTGTCGCACCACATGTGAAGAATATGCTATTGAAACACTATAATATCGATAGCATTAACCTGAGTAAGCAAAGCACGGGGCTTGCTTATCCACGCTTTTTTAATTGGCCGCAAACCATTTCTAAAGCGTTGAATGATAACCCTAAAATTAAAGTGCTGGTGGTTTTCCTTGGCCCTAATGACCCATGGGATATGCCACCAGATACGGGCTATAAATATGTGAAGTTTAAAAGCGAAATATGGGAGCAGGTGTATCGTTCTCGCATTAATGATATATTAACGACTGCGCGCCAACATAATGTCGATGTTATCTGGGTTGGCCCTCCCAATATGCGCAAATCAACTCTATCAGAAGGTATGAGGTTCCTAAGGAGTCTCTATCAATCCGAAGTCGAAAACAGTGGTGAAATTTATTTTTCCGTGAATGATGTCTTTAAATACAAAGACCTCACTTACTCCGATTATTTCGGCGACGATAGCAGCAAAATTAAGCTCAGAAGTGGTGATGGGATCCATTTCAGCCCCAAAGGGCAACAAGCGATAGCTGAAAAAGTATTTTCATTAATTCATTTTGAAGAGGAAAAAGAGATACCTCATGAAGCAGAACAAACTGCGTCAAGCCAAATCCAAGTTAGCGGCAGCTAGCGTCATCGCTTTGCTGTCGCTAAGCTTGTTGTCCTGTCAACAAGATGCCGAGCGGACGAGTCAAGGTTCAACACGAGGTGGTACACTCACAAATGTGAATGTACGTGGGCAGCTCATCAATAACGCTGAGCCAAACCTCAGCCACTTTGCGAGCAAACTAAAGCAAGGTCATCAACAGGTCCATATTGTTCAAATTGGGGATTCTCATACTGCTGCCGATTTCTTTAGCGGTAATTTAAGAACATTGTTCCAACAACGCTATGGTGATGCGGGGCCAGGTTTTGTACCTGCAATTTCCATTCCGGGGCAGCGTACTGCGACAATTAACCGTAGAAGCGATAAACAGCAATGGGAACTGTTTAGTAGCCGTAAGGATGAGCGTTTCGATTACCCTCTTGGTGGGCTTATCGCGTTACCAATGACATCGGCGAGCACTGTACAACTGATGCCATTGCAAGCGGCAAATGGGGTTTATCAACTGCAAGCTCTTTACCAAAACACAGCGGGCAGTCAGATGAGTGTCTCCCCTGCGGCTTCATCACCCGTTGCATTACCCGCAACAGGCAATTATTGGCGCTTCTCTTCTCCTGTGAATACTCAGTTACCGGCTGAAGTTACTGTAAGTAATGACAATAACCTCAAGCTAGGAGGGTGGCTGTTGCGCTCAAATCGTCCGGGCGTTATGTTATCGGCGATCGGCATTAATGGCGCGACAATCAATATGATTGATAAATGGCAGCCACAATGGGTTGAAACATTGGCACAGATGTCACCCGATATGGTGATCTTAGCTTATGGCACTAACGAAGCATTCAACGACAAGTTAGATTTAATTGCGTACCAGCAAAGCTTGCGTGAGAAAATTCGTCAAATCCGCCAATATATGCCCAAAAGTGTCATCGTTTTAGTCGGTCCTAATGACTCAATTAAATTTAACGATGCCACAAGCTGCGATGCCAAAATGCCTGTGCATTTAAAGAATGTTATCAAGGTTCAAAAAGCGATAGCAGCACAAGAAAATACCCTATTCTGGGATTGGCAGGATTTTATGGGTGGGCCTTGCTCGATTCGTTCATGGGCCGCACAGGATCTCGCACGACCTGATAATGTTCACTTATCTGCCGAAGGCTATAAAAGAAGTGCGCAAGGCTTTTATCAACAGCTTAGCCAGTTATTAAACTAATCTAAAAAGCAAATGGCGAGATACGCTCTCGCCATTCTTTTTAGCAGCAAATACATTCATCGCATTATCTGCCACTCTTATTACCATCGCCACCTATAAACAACAATATTCGTATGGTACGCATCCTATCGAGTGGTCATACAAAATTCGCTTATTGAATCTCTTTGGAATTGCCCTATTTTGCTCTTCCCCGAACGCGATTGGCTTTCGGGGAGTCGTTAAATTACAAGAAAGCGAAGAAGATCATACCGACTATTGCCCCTGTAGTACCGAGGATAGTTTCCATAATGGTCCACGTTTTCAATGTCTGAGCTTCCGTTGCCCCCGTAAACTTACCAAACAACCAGAAACCGGAGTCATTCACATGGCTTAAAATGAGTGAGCCACCAGAAATACAAGTCGCTAATGCCGCCAATTGTGCCCCTGAATAACCTAACTCACCAACTACAGGCAAGACTAACCCAACCGTTGTTAAACAGGCTACCGTTGCCGAGCCTTGGATCACACGGACAGCGCCAGCAAGGACAAAACACGCAACGGCAATAGGCAAGCCTGCACCGATTAATGAATCACCTAATGCGGGGCCAACACCGGAATCAACAAGTACTTGCTTAAAGACACCACCAGCACCCGTTACCAATAAAATGATCCCCGCAGGTTGGATTGCCGCAGAGCAAACCTCCATGACTTTTTCTTTATTCATGCCATAGCGGAAACCTAAACCGTAAACAGCTAGCAGACACGCTAATAATAAAGCCGTAAATGGATGACCAATAAACTCAAGCCAATGCTCAAGCGTAGAGCCTTTTTCAACCAAGTGTGTTCCGATGGTTTTCAGGCCTACTAATACCAATGGGAACAAGACTAAAGATAGGCTAAACCCGAAACTTGGCATTTTGCCGTGATCCATCGTTGGTGCTTGGTAATCCGCTGGGATATCAATACTGACGTGTTTACTAATAAAACTGCCAAAGAGTGGACCTGCCAATAACATACCGGGTATTGCCGCACACAGACCAATTAAGATCATCCAGCCATAGTCGGCGCCCATTTGTGAAGCGACCAACATTGGTGTAGGCCCTGGGAGTAAGAACGCAGCCGCAGCTGCTACCCCTGCAAACAACGGAATAGCCATGCGAACAACATTATGACCTGTGCGGTTTGCTACAGCGAATACCACCCCAATCAACAGCACGATCGCAACATCAAAAAATAGTGGTAATGCACAGATTAAACCGGCGATCCCTACAGCATAATGCGCTCTTTTCTCCCCAAATAATTGGAGTAGTTTTGTCGCAACCTGATCGAGCGCGCCTGTTTCGTGTAAAATTTTCCCAAACATGGCGCCAAGTGCGACAACGATAGCCAAGAAACCGAGTGTTCCTGCCATCCCTTTTTGCATCGTTTCTGTGATGTCTTGCACTGGCATACCTGAAAATAATCCAGCGCCGATAGAGACAATCATCAATGCAACAAAAGCATGTAAACGGGCGTACATGACAAGAAACAGTAATAAAACCACAGAGCCGACCGCAGTCAGAACGAGTGTCAGTGTGCTTAATGCTTCAACTGGGGTGTTCATGAATTGCCTCCAGAAACAATTTGATGAATAGCCGTACGTGTATTTTCAATCACTTCATCAAGTGATGGGCGAATATCGACAACATGAACATCCTGTTCTTCTGATGTAGGCTCTTGCAGTGCCTGAAATTGTGATACCAACATTTCAGGCTTAAAGAAGTGCCCTTTACGTGCTTTGAGGCGATTTTCAATGAGCTCAGCATCCCCTTTCAGGTAGATAAAATAGAGATTCTTATTACCTTCTCTTAACTTATCGCGATAACTTTTTTTCAATGCAGAGCATACAACCAAAGAAATAGGGTTGGTTCGCTGCATTGCAAAAATGGCATCATTTAATGCTGCAAGCCAAGGTTGGCGATCTTCATCATTCAGTGCGTGGCCCAAAGCCATTTTTTGAATATTTGCTCTCGGATGCAGAAAATCACCATCTAAAAAAGCCGCATTTGTTTTTTGAGCGACACCGCTTGCGACAGCCGATTTACCGCTACCCGATACCCCCATAAAAACAAATGTATAATTTTGTGCTTGGGTATCACTCATGGGAAACTCCTCAGGTGTTAAATAAAAAAGGTACGCTTATTTTTTGTTTACCGATGATAGAAACCGAATTGTTACCGGTAACAGTTACCAGTAACATTATCAGCAGTGCGGCTATTTTTAGCAATTATCTTGATAGGGAAATAAAGAGATCTGTGATGCCTCTCTCACTAATATGCTGCATCACTTTTTAATTTCAAATACTTTCACCGGGCAGTAACTCAAAACCAACATCAAATAACGTTTGTGGTAACTTTTTACCATTAATGCGCGCAAGCAGTACTTCGGCGGCCTTACGCCCCATACTATCCCGAGGGGTTAAAACACTGGCTAATTTCGGCGTCATGACTTGCCCAACATCATGACCGTGAAACCCTGATATTGCCAAATCTTCAGGAACTTTAATGCCAAGACGCTGGCACTCAAAAATAGCACCGATGGCAAGGTCGTCGTTGGTGCAAAATAAACCATCTGCCTCGGGGTATTTTTCTTTGCACTCATGAAGTAACTGAGCGCCTAATGAATAAGAAGAGCTTGCTTGCGTCATCACATTACGAGGCTCCAACCCCGCATCACGCATCGCTTGCTCATAGCCTTGTAGCCGAATAAAGGTCCGTTCATCATATCGAGCGCCAAGATACACCACATGTTGGCAGCCACGCGCTAACATAGCTGCTGTCATCTGCCGTGAGGCTTCAAAGTTATCAATACCGACAGCAACATCTAAACACGGAGAGACGCTATCCATGATCTCAACCACAGGGATCCCCGCGGTCTTCAACATTCTAAGCGTGCGATCAGTATGGGTACGCTCTGCTAAGATCACACCGTCAATATTGTAAGAAAGTAGAAAAGTTAAACGCTCCTCTTCTTTTTCAGGAAGGTAACCATAGTGTGCTAGCATGGTTTGATAACCATAATGGTCAGTCACTGTTTCAATACCGCGGATCACTTCAGCAAAAACTTGGTTGGTCAGCGACGGCAACAGAACACCAATCGCATGGCTGGTTGCATTAGACAGCAAATCGGGGGCCTTATTGGGAATATACCCTAACGCTTCCACCGCTTGAGCAATTTTACCGCGTAACACTTCAGAAACCTGCTCTGGGTTTCGCAAAAAGCGACTAACTGTCATTTTCGTGACACCGACTCTGTCGGCAACATCCTGTAGTGAGGGTCTTTTTTTCTTCATATATTCCGTGTTTCTAACTTACGCAAGTGCGAGTGACTATGTTCAGCGATCTTTGTATGGATAGCAATGTTTGTTACTGATTTACATCACAGAATAGCGGAGTTTTCCGACTAATGTCTCTTTTGTTATTGACTCCTTAGTATGACTCCGTTAACTTCCGCGCTATATATCAATAAATATAACGAAATTTCTTTTTAGCACTATGGGAATCAATCGTAGACTCTTTATTCAATCCTGCGCGGCGTTAGCGGCACTCGCTTATTTGCCTGCTTATGGGCGCATTGAACAAGCGTTGTTTGGTGTATTACCACAACCAAACAAAATCCAGCGTGTAATGAGTTCTGGTCCACCTGCAGATTTACTGCTATTTGCTTTAGCCCCTGAAAAAATGGTTGGATTCTCATCCATTCATTTGCAAAAAGAGCATGACGAACTATTTGCTCAACAATGGCGAGATTTGCCTATTTATGGTCGCCTAGCAGGTCGAGGAAGTACGCTATCTTTGGAAAAGCTGCTCGATTATAACCCACAGTTAATAATTGATACTGGAAATATTGATGACACTTATCGCTCTCAGGCGGCGAAACTTGCCAAACAAACAGGCATTGCTTATTTACTGATAGCCGGAGGGCTACAAGATTCACCACAGCAATTACTTCAACTCGGTGAGACCTTAAATGTACCGCAGCAAGCTCAAACGCTCAGCACACTTGCCAAACACTATTTGCAAGACGCGAAACAATTCGCCATACAACACCATGCGAATGCCCCCAGTTTCTACCTAGCTAGAGGCGCCAAAGGTTTACAAACAGGCACCCGAGGCTCTATTCATACTGAAGCCATAGAAATATTAGGTTTCCGTAATGTCGCCGATATTCCTAATTTTAGGGGGCTAACAGAGGTTTCAATGGAACAACTGTATGATTGGAACCCCGATATTATTATTACTCAATATCAAGAAGCTGAGGAATTTATTCGCCAATCCGCGTTATGGAAAGGGTTAACGGCGGTTGCCACTAACCAATTACTGACCTTTGGAGGAATGCCATTTGGTTGGCTTGATGGCCCCCCAGGAATTAACCGCCTCTTAGGCATGCGCCGGTTACAAAGCCATTTTGATCAACAAATCGAATCCACCATACGCGATGACATCAAACAATTTTTCCATCTGTTTTATCACTCATCGGTGACTGATACGCAAATTGATAGATTGATGGAATTATCATGAGTCGCACAATCAAACCGTTACTTCTTGTTATCGTTTTTATCGGCGCCCTGATCATTGCATTAATTAGTGGTAAGTATTCACTTACGCTTAATCAGCTCATTGATTTAGTTGTGTCTGAATTTACCTCACAAACTCTCGCCGATGACCCACGCAATGCCACTGTTTTTTGGCAAATACGTTTTCCTCGCACACTCGCCGCGATGGTGATTGGAGGAGGACTGGCGATTGCAGGAGCGGCTTATCAGGGAATGTTTCGAAATCCATTAGTATCACCCGATATACTTGGGGTTTCAGCGGGGGCTGGGGTAGGTGCTGTTATTGGTATATTTTTAGGTCAATCGCTGCTCTACATTCAACTAGCCGCCTTTGTTGGTGGGCTATTGGCAGTATCTTTAGTGTGCCTAATTGCCCGAATGGCGCGCCAGCATGACCCCATTTTATCTCTCGTCTTAGTTGGTGTTGCGATCAGCGCCTTATGTGGTGCAGCCATCTCTTTAATAAAAATTCTTGCAGACCCTTATACCCAATTGCCTTCTATCACCTTCTGGCTATTAGGCGGGCTTTCATCCATCACCCAAAGCGACCTACTGTCTGTGTTGCCCATTATGTTGGTTGGCATTATGCCACTGTTACTGTTGCGCTGGCGCATGAATTTACTGAGTCTATCTGATGAAGAAGCGAAAAGTTTGGGTATCAATGTCAGCTTAATGCGAACAATATTTATTATTTCAGCAACATTGATTACCGCCAGTGCGGTATCCATTGCAGGGATCATCGGTTGGATTGGCTTAATCGTTCCGCATATCACCCGAATGATAGTGGGCGCTAACTTCCGCTATCAACTCCCTGCCTCAATGGCTATTGGAGCCATTATGTTACTCATTACCGATACACTCGCTCGCACTATTGCTTCCATTGAGCTTCCACTCGGCATATTAACTTCAGCGGTCGGTGCCCCTTTCTTTTTGGCAATCCTTTTACAAACACGGAGTGCCAAATGAACCTAATCAGACTGGAAAATGTAGCGATTGGCTATCATCATCAAGCCATTATGACAAAAATTAATTTCGCGTTACAAGCTGGCGCGATGACCTGCCTTCTCGGTGCGAATGGGTGCGGCAAAACAACGCTAATGAAAACTTTATTAGGGCTTCTTCCTGCTCTTGAAGGTCACATTTTATTAAAAGAAAAGTCACTCACCTCTTATAAACCGGCTGATATAGCGAAAGTAATTGCTTACGTACCTCAAGCTCATGATACCCCGTTCACCTTTACTGCCATAGATATGGTCATGATGGGGCTGACGCCTCACCTCTCACTCTTTTCTGTTCCCGGCGCCAAAGAACGCGTACTCGGGCTAGAACAACTAAAAAAGCTGGGGATTGAGCATCTTGCCTCGCGTTTATACAGCACCCTCAGTGGGGGAGAAAAACAGTTAGTATTGATAGCCCGAGCCTTAATCCAAAAACCAATCATGTTAATTATGGATGAGCCCGCCGCGAGTTTAGACTTTGGTAACCAGATCCGTTTATTGAAGCAAATTGAACAATTAAAAGCAGATGGGATCACTGTTCTCATGTCGACTCATCACCCACAGCATGCTGCCGCCATTGCAGATAATGTTATCTTACTGGATAAACATGCTGGCGTAAGACAAGGCTCTGCCGAAAGTATGTTAACACTTACCAACCTAGCAAGACTCTATTCTATTGATGAAGAGAGTATTGCCGCTCATTTTCAGCTTCCAGCTCATTTTACTCGCTAAGGTGAAAGTTATGCTTATTGACCAATTAGATTTTGCTCAGATGTACCAACAACATATGCAACAAGCCCAGCGTTCACGCAAAGAGCCTGAGCATTGGGATAAAAAAGCGCAAAAAATGGCACAAACCTGTGCAAACCCACAAGATCCCTACTTAATTCGTTTTCGTGAACTCATGGATTTTACTGGTGCAAAAACCTTATTGGATGTCGGATGTGGGCCGGGCTCTGTCTGTTTGGCACTGGCAAAGCATTTCACCACCGTCATTGGTATTGATTACAGCCAAGGTATGCTTGATGCTGCCCAAGAGCGTGCGAAAGCAATGGATATCAATAATGTTCAATTTGAACAATTAGCATGGGAAGATAACTGGGCGCAATTGCCTAAAGTCGATATCGCCGTCGCTTCACGGTCCACTTTAGTCGATGACCTTAAAACAGCCTTATTGAAGCTCAATCGCCAAGCAAACTTACGTGTTTACACCACGCATACTGTAAACCCAACCTTTATTGATGAAAATATCATCCAATTTATTGGTCGGGAAGTCGTTCGCTTACCGACTTACATCTATGCGGTGAATATTTTGCATCAAATGGGAATAAATGCGCGAGTCGATTTTATTAACAGCCCAGATAAAGGCGGATTTGAACAAGTTGAAGATTTTGTCGAAAGCGTCAATTGGTCACTCAAAAATCTCTCTGATGAAGAGATTGCAAAATTACACCAATATTACGACCTGCAACTCGCGTCAGGAAAGCGCATTCCCTATCCTGCACGCAACTGGGCCATGGTGTCATGGGATGTTGTTGATGAAATGAGTCTAACATTATGATTTATTTACCCGATAGTTTTATCGACCAGCTACTTCTTGATGATATTCAATATGGCGATTTAACAACACGCTCTTTAGGCCTGCATACTCAAGCAGGTACAATGACATTGGTTTCGAAACAGGGTGGGTGTATCAGTGGTATTGATGTTGCCTCACGCATGCTAAATAAACTCGGTATTGATTTTCAAGCTAATTATCGTGATGGCGACGTGGTTCCAGAAAATAGCTGCTTAATAAAAGCCTCTGGAACAGTAGAAGCCCTTCATCAAGCATGGAAAGCCGTACAAAACGTCCTTGAATGGTGCTGCGGTGTTAGTCACTACACCCACCAAATGGTCAGTCTCTTAAAGCGTTATCAACCTGATGCCCAACTTGCCTGTACAAGAAAAACGGTGCCGGGAACAAAGTTACTTGCATTGACCGCTATTATTGCTGGCGGCGCTATTATTCACCGAGCAGGGAGTGCGGAAAGCATTCTATTGTTCACCAACCATCGTCGTTGTCTTGCCGACCCCGATGATTGGCACTCGCATATTCATACACTTAGGGAAGCCGCCCCTGAAAAACAGATTATTGTTGAGGCAGATAATAGACAACAAGCGACACTCGCCATTGAGGCTGGCGCCGATATTGTTCAATTAGATAAATTCAGCCCAGCACAAATCCGCCAATTGCATCAACAAATACAAACACAAAATCGTTTATGTCGGCTATCTGCGGCTGGAGGGATCAACTTACAAACAATAGAGGCGTATGCGCAAACAGGCATTACATTGTTTGTCACATCGGCTCCTTATTACGCTCCCCCCAGAGATATCAAAGTAAACATTTTCACAGGATAGATCTAATTTAAACGCACCCTATGTTGCAAAGGGTTCGTTTTCTCAATAAACGACGCACATCGTTATATAAAAAACAACATATCGATTTAGGCAAATTGGAATTTTATGATGAAAATAAAACAGATCACTTATTTAGTTGGGATGGCACTATTTACTACACACAGCTTTGCAGCCACCTCTGAAAAATTAGCTAATCGTGATGTGATGAGTGTTTGGAGTACACCACTCGCAGCCGATGAAAACATCATGACTCAAGCGCAAATGAAGCAGCTGAATAAAACAAATGTTGCTCAAGCGCTTAGTACAATGCCTGGTGTAGTGATCCAAAAATCAGGTAATCGTAATGAAACTCAAGTGAATGTCCGTGGTTTTGATAGTCGCCAAGTACCTGTGTTTTTTGATGGTATCCCAACTTATGTTCCTTATGATGGAACATTAGATCTTGGGCGTTTTATGACCAGCGAACTCGCTAGTGTTGAGTTGTCGACAGGCTATACGTCATTGTTACAAGGCCCCAACTTGATGGGTGGCGCCATAAACTTAACGACCGCCACACCTAAAAAACCTTTAGAGGCCAATATCAATCTAAATCAAGGCTTTGCTCGCGGCGCTGATAATGCGCGCAATATCAGCGCTCGTTTAGGCGGTCGTAACGATCTTGGCTTTATTCAGCTCAGTGGTAGTCAATACAAACAGCGTTTTATGGGGTTGCCTGATTCGGCTGATAATAACCCATTAGCCGGTAGTCACGGTCGTCGAACTAATTCAGCCACAGACGATAAGCGTTTAATGTTAAAGATGGGCTGGACGCCACGCGACGCTGATGAGTATGTGGTCACTTATTTAAAACAAGATGGCGATAAAAATAGCGCCCCCAGTGCTGATAATAAAAAACAGCAAATTTGGCAGTGGCCAGAGTATAACAAAGAGAGTATTTACTTTAATGGTACGACCCAAGTTACCAATGATATTGCGCTGCAAAGTCGGCTCTATCACGACAAATTCAAAAATACGCTCCATCAATACAAATCAGTTCAGGATTATCGAGCAGGCAAATACAATTACAGCCACTATGACGATTACAGTAATGGTGTCGATATGCGTATCGATTTTACCCTTCGTGAAATAGACATGCTGTCGTTCGCTGCCCACTGGAAAGAAGATATCCACCGCGCACGTAGTAATAAAATCGTTCCTTATGATCGTTATAAAGATCAAACTTGGTCAATCGCCACTGAATACCAATGGGTTGCAACCGATCAGCTTGATATCATTGGTGGGCTTGGCTACGACTGGCGCAATAGTGATGATGGGAAGCGTTATTTATACAATAAACAAAATGTCGTTACTGGGATTGAAAGCTATGAAGATAACCGCCAACGTGCCTTCAATTGGGAACTTATGGCCCGTTATCATCGAGCAAACAATGATACGGTACAATTTTCAGTGTCAGATAGAAGCCGTTTCCCAACCCAAAAAGAGCGCTACACTAAAAATAAGATGAAAAACAATGATAGTTTTATCATCAACCCGCATCTTGATGCAGAGCGTGCTTTAACATTTGATCTCACTTATAAAGGCTACATCACCGCCGATTGGTCCTACAATGCTAGCGCTTATTATAATCATGTCTCTGATGCCATCATGGCACACTACATACATTATGACCCCGCCGCGGGCAGCGACGTTTATCAAAACCGTAATAGCGGTAAGGTTAATTATGCTGGGATTGATTTAGGCAGTCATGGCCAAATTACTGACTGGATGGCTGCGGGTTTAAGTTATAGTTATATTCATGCTGACCCAAAACACGATAGCGTAAAACATGTTGCAGAATTACCAACACATAAAGCGTTCGTTTGGATTAAGTTTATGCCTAATGAACCATTTAGCATTACAGTCACAGAAGAAGCAAGAAGTTGGGCATTTAATTATATTGATAGTAATGAGAAAGTTAGGGGTTTTGCAAAAACGGACATTCGCTTTAATTATGATCTAGGTCATGGAATTTCTATAAATTCGTCAGTGAATAATTTATTTGATAAGTCATATCAATATACCTCTGGATATATTGAAGAGGGTCGTAATTACTGGTTGGGATTTGAATATAACTATTAACCATCAATTAATTTAGGTAAGAGGTTCATCTCTTACCTAATAATTAAATAGATAATAAGACTTATATTAAATCACTATTTTCAAATAAAATTTAATAATATAGGTGCTTGTACTTAGGATTCGTCTTAATAATATTTAATCTCTTAAGCCCATTATCATAGCCAAACCTATATTTTAGTGATATATGGTTTTTTACACATATTTAATGCTATATACAGATATATAATGCTAACCTTACATAATTATACATTACACAACTCTGTTTTATCAGCTATATCTATATATTTAAGTCTAAACTCATCAAAGTCTCATAGCGCAATACTTGAAGTTAATTGATTCCGTATTTAGAATATAGGAATTATAAATATTCATAAAAATATACTTTTACTAATACTTTTAGATTTTAGAAAATTATTCAGTTTTTATCATGATTTCGCCGTCTTAGGGTTAGAAATTAGAGAGAGCAACCGTGTTCATGAAAAATAGCAAAGACTATCTCATAAATAATAAATTTATTTTTGAGACAGGTAAGAACTTCATTTTTATAAAGAATGAAGTTGATAAGTTCGTTGAGTTATCAAAGCCTGCATCACGACTATTGAATGAAATCATCATACTTAACCAAAAATCCAAAATTGCTACAAGAGAAGAGCTACTGATAAAAGTTTGGGAAGAGTATGGCTTAGTAGGTTCAAACAATAACTTAAATACTTATATTAGTGAAATAAGAAAGAAATTTGAGTTGATCGGTATCGACCCAAAATCTATTGTTACCGTTCCTAAAAAAGGATTTCGTTTTGATTGTGACGCCTTAGAAACCATCACTGATGAAAACGATACGCCATATTTGCCAGAAGAAGAGATAGTCGTACTAAATAGCAGTGATGTTACTTTAGGTTTAGATGACTATGAACATTCCGTTACGCATTCTTCACAATATAGTGAAAAAAATGCTGAGGAAGCAACAACTCAATTTGTTGATCAGAAATCAATTATAGAAGAGCATCTTCATCAACCACGACAAGATAATTCGATATCAGAATTATCATCAACCGTACAAGAAGAGCCACAACTGCTCAAAATACAGAATAAGGGTAAGTTTAAAAATAACCCTATTTTGTTCGCTTTGATTGCAATGTCATTATTTTTGTTCATTTTTGTTTTCTATTACACCACTAATTCTAATGCAAGCATGGAAGTAAATAGCTACATGACAGTCAGTGAGCGAGACAAATGTTTGATACAAATACCTATTAATCTCATTGAAAGCTCAACAAAAGATAGCATCGATTTTGTGAATAAAAAACTTGATAAATATAATGTAAATTGTCAAGAGCCTAAGCGTGTTATCTTACTTTCAGAGCCGAATAGTATTCAGTCTGTTGATAAAAATATATCCCTTAGTATTTGTAAGGAAAAAAAGGCTCAATATGACTGTGTATCAATCAATGATCAGAGAATTTAAATGAAAAAATATATTTTATTGTTTTTATTTGTTTTTATTTCAGCTGTGGCAACAACAACATTTATCTATAATAAAGATAATGATGTGAATATTTGTAACTCTGATATTTTATGGATAAAAGATAACGGTACCGATGATGGGATTATGCTGAAGTCAAAAACCAGTGTACTCGTCGCAGATGATAATACCGGAAGAATGAATATGTATGGTTATATCAAGGAGAATAATATTTTTTATCGCCTTGATAGAGCGCTCTATTTTAGCTACCACGCGATTGATAAAAATAACCATTATTCGATACGGTTTAAATCGTTATCGATCACAAGTTCAGATAACGTTCCTCAAAAGCTGTTTGCAAACTTTATTCAGCTTGAAGAAGAAAAAATACACTATTATATTAATTTAACTAAAATGGATGATAATATTTACATTATCAAAGATGAAGCCTACTCATCATTTACTTGCCATGCTGATAAATAGAAAAAGCCTACTTAGAAAAAGTAGGCTCAGCCGTGAAAATTTCAGAAAAACACTCAAAAGGGCTAATAACTAAGGCCCAAATATGGCTACTTGTGGAATGCCATCCTGACCGATCGTTCCACGAAACATTCCCTTCGTATTGAATTGCATAACAAAATTACCTTTGCTATCTATCGCAATAATACCACCCGTACCACCCATATTTTTCACAGAGTTTAAAGTATTCATCACCGCTTCTGCTAACGGTGTATTACTGTATTTTATTTGTGCCACAACATCATAAGCGGCCACTCCACGAATAAAAACTTCACCTAACCCCGTGGTAGAAATTGCAACTGTATTATTATCAGCATATGTTCCTGCCCCAATAATAGGCGAATCCCCAATACGACCGTAATGCTTATTGGTGCTGCCACCTGTAGAGGTTGCCGCAGCAACATTTCCACGGCTATCTACAGCTACTGCACCTACCGTGCCATATTTATAATCATAAAGCAGAGGAGCTTCAAATAAGGCAGCATTTAGCCCTTTTTCTTGATCAATTTTATGGCTAATTTCTTTGACTTTTTTTAACTGTTCAAGTCTAGATTCAATAATAAAATAAGAAGGATCAACGAGTTCCAACCCCTCAGCTTTTGCAAATTGTTCTGCACCGGTACCACCCATCATAACATAAGGGCTTTTGGTCATAACTTTATAAGCCGCTATAATTGGATTTTTAATGTTAGAAACCCCAACGACGGCCCCCGCGGTATGGTCACGTCCATCCATAATGGAAGCATCCAGTTCTACTTTATTATCCGTAGTTAAAGATGCGCCTTTACCCGCGTTATATAATGGAGAATCCTCCATGATGATCACAGCGGCCTGTACAGCCTCAATACTGTCTCCACCTTTTGATAAAATTTCATACCCTGCTTGCAAAGCTTCTTTCAACTTTAATTCATGTTCTTTCTGTAATTGAGGTATAAGTGATTTTTCTGTTATATCACCAGCTCCTCCATGAATTAATAACCTAAAATTATTATTTTGTTGAGACATTGCAAAAGAAAATGGGAATAATAAAATAAAAAAACTCAGAAAAAGCGCTAGTATTTTATGTATATAGAATATTTTTTTCATTCGAAAACCGTGTAAACTAATTACCAAATATTACTCTTTCTGAGTTTTAGACCGGAAATAACTAAGATGAGTCGTTTATAACGTTGTTGTACGCTGTTCTAAAGGCATAGAAAACTCGTCCAGCACTCTCCAAGTTACTTTCGCGCCACTAGGAACAGATTTATTTTTCAGTTTAAACCTTTGCTCTCCTTTAGGAATCAATGGTTTAAATGTTTCATTTCTATCAATCTCAATAGAATTCACTGAAATATCTTCGAAAGTCATATATATAGGTGAATTATTTGTAACAATAAGTTCATTATTCTCCACCCTAAATTGTAATTTATCCAACTCTTCTTTAATTCTATAATATTCGAGCTGTTTTGGTCGGTAATATACTTTAAAATTCATCACGCGTACTACCGATAACTCAGAATTATGCTCGACATTATCACCCTCCTTTGGTACTTCAGAGGTTGGTATTGCTCTAAATTTAGCGATATATACAGACTCTCTGTCTTTGGGCATTTTTGACACATCACCAGCAAAGATAACTCGCCAATAATAGCGAGTTTTACCCTCTAATTTGTGTAATGGTGGCGTAATAATGAAAGGGATTTCTTCAGTATTACTATTCAATAAAGTAATGCCCGTATTCGTATCTAATGCTTCCATAGAGCCTTGGATCAGATAAGGGAGACTCTCTTTATTCCGTAAAGAAATAGAGATACTTTTATTACCTTCAACATAAGTACTCCGTATTAACTGAAAGCTAATACTATCCGGAATGTTACTATATGCAGATGTCATCGACAAAAAGAATAGAGCACCTAAAATAAATATTATCTTGCCTAGCTGTCTCATATTACTCTCTTAAACTATTAATGCTTAATATTGATCAAACCTTAGTATACACTAGCAATTCAACTCTTCCTTTGTACTTACCAGGTTTTACATCACGATTCTTACACATTAACCAACGTATGTTTAAGTTATCATTTTCAGCTTGCGCATTTTTGTTTAGTGGAATATCTGAATTATCAAACTTAATTAAATTTGATTGATTCGTTGCGTCGCAACTCAGCGCAGGGATATTACCACCATCAAAATATGGTGCCCCTATAACCCAAGGTTTTACTGTACTCTTCTCACCTGAATCAATTTGTTCTAATTCCAGCTTCGTTAATTTGTCACCTTTGGCTTCACCCATTCTCGGGATTGCAGACATATATAACGGATTCCCTTGCCCGCTACAGTTAAATGTTAACCGCGATTCTAATGGGATTGAATCAGCACGACCAAAAGTTTCGTGGAATACAGTACCACTTGCTGCACTTATACGACAAACTCGGGCTATTTTAACATTGGTAATAAAGCGAACCTTTATCTCCCCATCAGCTCTAAAACCTTTATGTCCTCCTAAGCTTACAAGTCTAAAGGCACTATTATCCATTATAAAGTCACCAGGAACCGCTTTTCCATTTAAATAGACTTCTAAAGGCTTAGCAATAGAAAACTGAACATGTTTGGTTCCACCATAGCCTATAGTTATTTTACCTGGTGGAATATAACATAAATTTAAACCTTTGGTATCTTTTCGGTCAACTGTGATAAGGTTTGCTATCGGTTCACCAAGAACACCCGAATATGATGTCTTTAACCCTTGAGTGCCGTTAGGTAAGTTTAAATTGATATCAACTTTAAAGCTAGGAACAACCCACGCGAATAAACCAGAAGCGTCTGTGTGTTTCATTTTAAAAGCAAATTTTTTACCCTGACCTAATACCGTATGTTCTGATGCATTAAAGGTCTCTGCTCTGCAACGACCTGAATAGTCAGAGATACCGACTATTGCGAACTCATCATCCCATTCTCTATTGTTAAGTGTTGAAGTGGTGTTCGGGAAATATTCAGGACGTTGGGTATAAATACCATACTCTGGAGGCCCCATCGTAATCGATGTCACCCCCATCATCCTTGCATCAAGTAGATGAGGTGTCCCCACAGGAACGTCATCATCTAGGTCAATCATACCATAGAGCTGTACAATCATTTGACCTGCCTGCATTGGACCTTCAGCATGCGCATTAGAAAAAAGCATCCCTATCGACATAGCTGATAAAGAAATCGCTTTCAAACATTTAGAAATACTTTTACTCATAACTGAACCTACCTTAACAAATATACAGTCAATCATTTATAATGCGCTAATTCATCTCATGTTCATTTTGAACGCTATCAATAAAATAAATGATTTACTTTTTAGTGTATTAATAACAAGCTAGCGGCATTCTGCAGCAAGAGTACGAACAGGCTGCGTACTTGTTGTGATAACTTTATCTAGGCCGGTGAATTTCAATACACAATGTTGTTCTTGACCACTTCCCCAGCTAATATTTAATGTACCTGAATTAGGTAATCCACTCATAAATAGCTTATTATTATCACCTACAATACCTGTATTTTCTTCTACCACGTTACTTTCTACTAATGTAGCGATGGCTCCAAAAGGTACTGCACTTCCATTTGCCATACGTATATTAAAGAGCACCTGATAACCCACTTTTGTATCGAATTTAGCCTTAACAAAAGCCCCTGCCGATGGATAAATAGTCTTGGTTGTCTCCTTCAGCATGACATCATCAGGTAAAGTATTCACATCTAGGGTCACAATATTAGAGCTATAAGGTGTTGCATATGGATATAACGCATAACCTTGCCCGTTAACAACGGTATTTTGGTTATTCGTTTTTGTTCCTTTTGCTTCTGGAGCCTCAATAATAATACCACTATCACCAATTGTACGGCTAAACAGCACTCCGCCTTCGTGTAATAACATTCCACCGGACAAGCTACCATTCACAGACTGGTTATTTTTTGAGTAATTATAACCCGCAGATATGCCAAAATTAGGCGCAGAGTAACTAGAGCTTAGCGTACCGCTTCCACCAACTCCTTTATTTCCATATGCTTGAGAAATTCCATAAGAGAAACTACCATCTCTGGAAGTACCACTGATCCCTACCTGTTGGTTAATATAACCATCATTATCTTGACTGTAAGAATATGTACTATACATATTCTCTATTAATTCATTATTAGAGAATATACTAAATGGAATATCTACGTTGATAGATATTTGTCTGTTCTCAGGCCAACTTTCTTTATCTTTAATACGGTCAATGCTGTAGTTTACTGAGTAGTTAACTTTTTTAAATGAACCATTATATCCTATGGATAATTGTTTCACTTTCCTATCTATTTCCCAATAGTCATAAATACTACCGGAGATATAAACACTTCCGTACTCCCCTAACGACTGTCTTAGTGCCGTCGTGAAGCTACTACGTTGACGTTGATTTAACCACGGTGCCACATTATCTTTTAGCTTATGGTCATAGTTATTAAAATCAGCAAAACTAAAATACGAACGAGTTGAATAACGTAAAGCTGTCAAGTCAACAGATGTCCCTGTCGATGCCATACTTTTTGAATATCTTATTCTGAATGACTGCCCTGAACGATCACCAAGATTACCATCCATATTTGCTGTCGCATGGGTGATATCTGCAGATAACGCCCCAAATGTTCCCAAAGATATTCCAAGACCTGCCGCAGCAGAAAAATAGTCTTTAGCCATCAATAGCCCACCGTATAGTGTGCTATTTGTAGGTAATCCGTAAATAAATGACCCTAAAAAGAAATCAGATTCTCTAGAGGTTTTGGTATATCCACCATCATAACGACCTACAACGGCCTCATATTTATAACCATCAGGACGAAGCATCACAGGTAAAGATGAGAAGGCAACTGTTGATGTTTTCTCAGTACCATTCTCCTCTTTAATGGTGACATCTAAGTCACCCGCGTTTCCTGTAGCGTAAATATCTTTGATGACAAACGGACCAGGGGAAACATAAGTTTGATAAACAATATAACCATTCTGGCGGATAGTGACCATTGCATTTGACTGCGCGATACCTCTAACTTCAGGTGCAAAACCTCTCATACTACTAGGTAACATTTGCTCATCAGATGCAATTTTCATCCCTTTCAATGGAACGGCATCAAAAACATCACTTCCTGAGCTGATTTCCCCGACAGAAAAAGTGGATTTGATAGAATGTAGTGCACGCATAACATAAGTGTTAGAGAAATTCGTTTGGTCTTTTTCTCCCTTAGACTTACTATATGCTAAATTTGATCTTAACCTCCAAGGTCCTGCATTTAACCCTGCACGGATGTTCGCAAACATATTTTCATTTTTAATTATTTCATTTGCGTCATTTCTGCTTTTGTTACCACTGACAAAATAATTAAAAAATAATGCAGGAACACCATCATCTAATAAGCTAGGATCGATATAACCTTGTACCTTGTTATCCATAGCTATTTGAGGAATAGTTAACGTTAATCTTAGGTTTTGGATGTTAGGTGTCACCGTAGCATCTGGAATATATTTAGAAAGGTCTAAAATAGAGGTATCCGGATTAACGCCATTGAAACTCGGTAAAGTTTTAGTAGCCACGCCCCAGTCCTCCAAAAGTTTTGGAGTAAACTCAGGAACAACCTCACCTTGAGGGTTTAATTTAAAATTAACTTTTTTACTACCCAGAATATTACGGTTTACTTCAACAGTGATCAAATACTCACCAGGAGGCACACTATTCGTTGCAGTAAATTTAGATAAGTCAATCTGAGATGCGTCAACCCCCAACTGACTTTCTAACATTGTTGGATCAAAATAATCGTCACCATAGGAATATAGAGACAAAAAAATTAGTGACGATAACATACTTATTTTGAATAATTTCATTTCCATTTCACTGACCTTTATTTGCCTTTATATTCCCAAAGTTAATCGTTAATAATTTAGAAACTCTTAGATATATAAAGCTAAAGCACCTTTAAAATTTATTAATTATCAACAGATCCGTATTTATAGTGATATACATCAGTAGCAGAACCATAATCGTTCATAAAACGCCATCCACCGCTCATTTTCTCGCCATTAAATTTTATTTTATCTAAAACATATTTATTAAAGGGTGGAATTAGTATTGTTTCTTTTAACTCATTACCATTGTAAGTAAAATCGACAATAGTCATATTAAATGGAGTAGGATTATCAATAACCCATTTACCATTATTTTTATTGATAGTAATTTTTTCATAATCCGAGGTTTTAGGGGCGGATATACCTTCAGGCCGATAAAAAGCCTTGATAACAATCGCCGTTACAAATACAACACTCAGCTTATTTTCTTGTTCATTATTTTTTGATGTTGGCGGTATAGCTCTTGCCTTAAAGTAAAAGAGCGACTCTCTATCTTTAGGTAGATTAGAGTAGTCATTGGGTCTAATTCTTACTGAGTATCCACTATTAGCTTCGACTCTAAATAAAGGAGGTAAAACAATAAAATTATTATTCTGAGATTTTTTATCCTCGCCCAACATTGTTGTTTGAACAATGAGTGGATGATTCGAGTCATTTATAAGTTGAATATCTTGACTCACATCCTTATGTGAAAAAATAATTCTACTTTTATTTAGAGATATTCCATTCGCGAATACGCTGGATGTCATCAGTAATGCTATCAAGAACAGTATTTTTTTAAACATTAGAAAAACCAATTTAGTTAGTCAACCATATAAGTTAACGTGAACGTTGACTTGAATTGACCAATGTTTGCGTCAGATGCACAGTCTTTAACCCCATTCTTGCACATTAAATAGGCATAAAACTGTTTTTCCATGACATTTTCTTGAATATTGGTCCAAATTTTGTTTTTATTTTTATCAAAAAAGACATCATCAGCTTGCGTAGCTGTTTCTTTATCACTGATTCTTATAGCAAAAGTTCTCTCACCAGGATCATCTAAGAATCCATTATTTTCAACAACATAGTTACCATCTAAAGTAATATAATTATTAGCAAAGTCATTATTTTTACACTCCGCTAATTTAATCGAAAAAGGTAATTTAACTTTTCCCTCAGCGGAATCAGACTTTAATCTTGCCAAAGCGATTGAACCAAAATCAATGACATTCTGTGAAGTACCTTCAATAAGGATATCACATGTATTTTTAGGTACAGTCACATTAAATTCTATGTCTACCCCTTCTTTATCCTTTGCATTTGCATTTCCAAATAACATACACACGCCTAAAGTAACCGCAAATATAAGATTATTTCTCTTAAAATTCATTATAATAATTCCTTATTATGGTTGCTCTAACGTAATATCTATAGAGGAAAGCAACTCTCCAGGTTTTAAAGAACTTTCACCATCTAATTTAACCACACTAACTTCGAATAAATTTTCTGCTTTACCATTCCCTTTTATAGTAAAAGGTACATGTTCTGATTTTGAAAGTTCAACTATTTTGCAGCTGGACTCATCGTCTTTACAAGACCATAATACAAACGCTGCATTTGTTATATTATTAGTAGGATAGATTTTATTCATGCTATTAACTTCAGTACCACTGCCCGAAGTTATTTTCATCAGATATGGTACACCCGCATTTCCATTAGAAAAATCAAAGCTATCACATTCATAACCAAATAAAAATTGCTTCACATGCGTTTTATCTGTAACAGCTTCTTTTATTGTGTTGGTCTGTATCGGTAAATTGAAAGTAACATCTAATGTAGGAGAGACAACTTTACAAGAGCCTTTAATGATATTACCTTTAACTTCAAATTTAACTGCATTTGCAACGCTATTAAAACCCAATAAAAACGGTAACGCTAGGCAACCAAGTTTGATGTATTTAAAGTATTTGGCCATCATATTTCTCCTCGCCACCTAGATCATTAATTACAACCCATGTAGCTTGCTTATTATTCAAACCTCCACCGACTGTATAGCTATAAGAACTATATGGCGCAATCATGGTATTCTTTTTCTGTAGGCTTAAACTAACCTTTTTTCCACCAACCACTAATCTATTTAGATTTATGTAGTAAGGAGAGTTATTTTCAACTACTACACCTGATGGAGAGGATTTAATCACTAACTTCTTATATGCATCTTCTATTGATATAGGTAAATTATTAGGACGATAGAATAATTTTATAATATTATTATAGCCAATATTGATACCCGCACCTGTTGCTGGTCCATTAGTTGAGGGGATCATAGTGCCTGTAAAGTAAAAAACTGTTTCTCTATCTACTGGTAGGCTATGAGGCTGTATAAATATTCTAATATCTTGGCTTTTTTTACTATCAACTTTAACTAAAGGTGGATAAATTGCGAAAGGAACATTTTTACCACCGTTCTCTTGGGTTATAGCAAATTTAGCAAGATAGTTAATACTCGTATTATTTCTTGCACTAATAGAAATGCTTTCCTCTCCTTGAGAATAGACTAATCTTGTAGCATTTAACCCTACTCCACCATTCGCAAATGACTGCGCGGAAATAAATGGTAAAATAAAAACAAACAGTAAAATTAACAATCGCAGATTATCTATCGAAAAATTCAAATTTCTTTGTTTTAGTTTTATTGTTTGCATTATCTAAACCTACATTTTCCATCTTCAATAATAAGAGGCTGTAAATAGCCTCTTATGCCATTATCTAAACTTTATCAGTATTAGTTATAAGATACAGAGAAAGTAACTGGTACGTTTAATGTATCAGGAGCAACACCTACTTGAGTCAGTAAAAGTTTAGCCAATACAGGAATTGTAGTGCTACCGTTAACATCTACAGCGTTAGAGAATTTCAGCTCTGTGTCTACGTTTGGTTTGATATCTTTACCACCTGAAGATAATGCAACTGCTAAAGATTTAGCACCTGTGTTTGCAAAATACTCTGGGAATAGTGGAGATTCTTTACCTTCTGCATGAACGAAAATAGCTGCATCTTCTGCTGCTGCTTTAGAACAGTTAGTCAGGATCAGGTTGAAGTTTTTATCTGAACCTAATTGGTCTTTAACATTCTTACCATTAGTTTGGTCAAGAGTAAAAGTACCCCAATCAATTACAGAACCTTCCGCAGTTGAAGCTACATCACAAGAAGCCGCACGTAATTGAGCTTTGAAACGTACTTCAGTGCTTTTTTTACCTACTTCATCAGCAGCTAATGCTGAACCAGCTACCATTGAACTTGCTAATACTGCGATTGTTACTAGTTTCTTGTTGAATAACATTTTAAATACCTCTGTATTTATAACATGTAGTAGTGAAAGACATTGTTATTTAATGTTCAAATTTAAATTCGTTACATCCTTGTAAATCCAGTCCTAAAATTTTGAATATAAACTTGAATAATCAGCATTAGCCTATTTAGCTAACACCATTAGGGTTAAAAAAATCCTTTTAATCCCCTTTTTAAAGGCAAGTCAAAAAAATTGACTCTAAAAAAGGCACTACCCTTTCTACTTACATACTCAAAAACACATATTAAGTAGTCGTATTTTTACGGTTCTAGTGGCTCTTGAATTTAACTTATTGTTAGCTTTCAGCTATCCAGTAATAGACTCCTGAGCACCGCCTATAGTAAAAAATAAAAATACTATTCCTATAAAGGAAAGTGATGGCCAATATAGAAATAGCTATATGGATAAAATTTTCAACCTAGTTAATTAGTCATTTCATTAACTATTAACTAGACAAAGATAATAGCCAACATCAGGAACATATTTAATGTTAGGAGTTTTCTTATATTTGGAAGATATCAAAATCTTTATCTAATCGCGTTTTCTCTAAAAGCAAAACGTAGTAGCATAATTATCTTTTTCAATATGAAGAATATTTCCAAACATCCTCATCAACTGGTTCCAATATTACCGCAACAATATCTTTTGTCAAAAACACAACAAAAAAGCACTACAAACAAAATATAATATTTACAAACACCAAGACAAAAGAATAAACAACCACAAAAGCTAAAAAATCATATTTTTAGCCATCAAAATTGGATTAATTTATATTTATAAAAGGTAAATAATTTATAAAAATTTACATTTGTATCCATTTGTTTGAAATAATTTCATTACATATAAAACTATAAACAAGGAACGTGCTGAAATAAAATTCTATATTTTATAATTTAACAATACTTAACACTAGTTTACACACAAAAGAAGATAATTAAATCTATGTGGTTGAATTGTTGTAAGATAAGTCTTAATTGACATTCACCCTAAATGTAACAGTTCTTTACTTTTCGTGTCATCCGCTTTGAGTGTAATGATTACCCTTTGGTTTTATTTAGAATTTCACCAAATGGCTATTTTTTAATTAAACTTATGGCATTACTTTACTTAGATACAAAGATGTATCTCCACTCAAGAGAGTAATTTTTCAATAGCAATGCTCTATCTCTAATCGTTACCTTTAAAAAACCATGATAATCCTAAACATATCAACGCTGTTCTCCTATATAGATAGGGGAAACATGCCTCATATGCAGTCGCTTAGTAGTGAACGATGATATTCCTTTATCTAAGGGTGAAGTGAGAGAATATAAAGATATTCATCTATAAAGAAGATGATAGAAGTATTTCAAAGACTTCTCGCGGTATGAGTTTATAACTAGAAAAATAAAGTGATATGAAACTCAAGATTTATTTTTGATTATGTGGGTCACGGGCAGTGAAACAATATTCGCTAAATAAATACATTAGAATATATAACTAAGTAAATACTACTCTATTTATGCCTCTACTAATTTTTTATTACAAATTAATTATCCACTAATGAAGTTTATTGATATTGCAGACGACCTTTTAACTATTCATAAAAAGACACTCCCCATAATAGCCTAGTGATTGTTGCTTCTATTGACGAAAAAATACTTACAAAGTACCTTAAGTCACAAATTATCGCTTTATTTTAATTAAATAAGACATCTTAAATAGAATATTTAACCGCTATTGAGATACAAAAAACAAAATGCATAATTTTAAATTTTACACCTTAATTTTATAAGGTTAATGACCGTAGACGGTTATAGCATCCCAAAATCGGCAGTTTTGTGCCGTTTACCGATAAACATCGGTCTAACAGAAAAGCCTAGCCTAAAGCCTCACAATTACTGACGGTTAAGAAAAACGCCCAAACTGTGTTATGACAATTAACCTCAAGCGATACATTTAAAATGTAATATGACTCTATTTTTGTCCGATATTGCGGATTAAAATTTTCATTCTTGTTTTTGATAAATAACTATTTTTCTCTATGTTAGCCCTTTTGCTCTCTTCTTATTTCCATCTCTATCTGCAATGAAGTTATGGTAAACTTGTTTACAACAGCAATTTTCAGTTTTGATGTAAGGTCAATTACCATGAAAAAAATGAGTGAAGATAAACTGCTAGTGATGGCCGAAAAAATTTGCCAATCAAGAGGCGTTCGGCTCACACCGCAAAGAGAAACTGTTTTACGCCTGATTGCACAGCAACATGGCGCAATCAGTGCTTATGACTTATTAGATTTATTAAGAGAGGTAGAGCCTCAAGCAAAACCACCAACGATTTATAGAGGCTTAGAGTTCTTAATAGAGCAAGGGTTTATTCATAAAATAGAATCAACAAATAGTTATGTTATCTGTCACCATTTCGATAACCCGAGTCATATCTCAGTAATGTTGATTTGTGATCATTGCGGAAGTGTCACAGAGAGTGATTGCACAACAATTGAAACAGCAATTATGTCTCTTGCAAACAGCCACCAATTTCACCTGAGACACACTGTGGTAGAAAATCATGGATTATGTCATGAATGTTACGAACTCAGCACTTGCCAGGATCATGAACATTGTGAACACAACCATGAGCAACCGGTTATCACAAAGAAGAAATAAGAAGTGGCGTAGAATTACTGCTGATAGTAGGTACTTGCTGAGGGAGCACTTAAATAGAGTGGCAGACTTTTTATCTAATTTAATAACCTAGTGACAAACCTAGGTTGATATTAGAAAACAGTAAAATCTGCCAGCAATATTTTGAAGGGTGGTTATAAGACCAATATTAACACCAATCACCATTGCGAATCACACCTACCGCTAATCCTTCAATAGTGAAATTTTGTTGACGTAAATCGACAATAATAGGTGCAAACTCTGGGTTTTCGGCGATTAACTCAACGCGGTTACCTTGTTGCTTAAAGCGTTTTACCGTAACCTCATCTTCAATACGCGCCACAACCACTTGCCCATTACGGACATCTTGTGTTTTATGAACAGCTAACAGGTCACCATCCATAATCCCGATATCTTTCATCGACATCCCATTAACACGCAATAAAAAGTCAGCATGTGGTTTGAATAGCTCAGGATCAACCTGATAATGACTTTCAATATGCTCTTGCGCTAATAAAGGTTCGCCGGCAGCGACACGCCCAATTAAAGGTAGCCCCTGAATTTCAGGATCATTTTCTTCTTCAAGCAGTAAACGGATACCACGAGAAGCCCCTGAAACAATCTCTATCACCCCTTTACGAGCTAAGGCCTTAAGATGCTCTTCTGCCGCATTAGGCGAACGAAAACCAAGGCTTGCTGCTATTTCAGCACGTGTAGGTGGCATACCCGTCTGAGAAATGTGATCGCGCACCAGATCATAAACTTGCTGTTGTCTAGCGGTCAGTGCTTTCATTTCGTTCCCCTGTTTGTTTATACAGTCAGACTGTGAGTATATACAGGTAAATGAAGATTTGAAACACTTAAATCACTCGAATGCCATATTTGCCAGTAATCTCACCGATAATCGCTCTGTTTTCGATAATTTCTGACTAGCCAACGAAATAATGCTGCCACAATATCGTCGCCCAAATAACTAAAGCTAACCCAATCGTGATAAACACAGCCGCCGAGCCAATATCTTTCGCTCGTCCAGACAACTCATGATATTCACTTCCTACACGATCCACGACCGCCTCTATTGCACTGTTAATTAATTCTACGATAGCGACCAGTACAACAGAGCTAATCAATAATAATCGGTCGATATAGCTAACATCCAGCCACAACGCGATAATGACAGCAAGTATTGCCGCAACGGATTCTTGCCGAAATGCAGCCTCATTGACCCAAGCTGCTTTCAACCCTTTAAGGGAGTAACCCGCAGCCTTAATTACACGCGTAAATCCCTTAGTTTGGTTTGCCATATTTATTCCTCAAAATTACAAAACAATAATCATTTTTTGCGGTCAAAGTTAATTGTCAGTAACAGATTTGCCAGTTGATTTCTGGTATGCTTGCGAAGCATTGTTAACAAGAGGCTATAATCATTTATGTCACTATGGCGTAAAATATATTACAACACGTTGAATTTACCACTTAAATTACTGGTAAAGAGCAAACTCGTTCCAACGGACCCTATTTCAGAACTTGAATTGGACACCAGTCGGCCCACATTATATGTGCTGCCATATCATTCTAAATCTGACCTTTTAACATTACGTCACCAATGCTTATCTATCGGCCTACCTGATCCTTTGGTCGATAATGACATTAATGGCACTAAATTACCGGCTTACGTCTTTATTGATGATGGCCCTAGAGTATTTCGTTATTATTCTCCTAATCCACGTAAAGAATCGGTGAAGGTATTCCATGCCTACTTAGATTTGCATCGTAGTAATCCGAATCTTGATATCCAAATGCTACCGGCTTCTGTCATGTTCGGTCGCTCTCCTGGGCGTGAAGGGCATACACCGGCGCCGCCATTGCGTTTACTTAACGGTATTCAAAAGTTCTTTGCCATAATCTGGCTTGGGCGAGATAGCTTTGTTCGCTTTTCCCCTCCAGTGTCGATGGGCTTGATGGCGCAAGAACATGGCACAGATACTATTATTGCGAATAAACTTGCACGGGTCGCGCGTATTCACTATTCACGCCAACGCCTTGCTGCTGTTGGCCCTAAATTGCCTGTTCGCCAAGAGCTATTCAATAAGCTGCTAACCTCAAAAGCCATTGAAAAGGCGGTTGAAGACGAAGCCCGTAGCAAAAAAATTCCACTGAAGAAAGCTCAGCAAAATGCCGTCAATATGATGGAAGAAATTGCCGCTAACTTCTCTTATGAAGCGATACGTCTTACTGACCGAGTGTTAAGTTGGACTTGGAACCGCTTATATCAAGGGATCAACGTTCAGCATGCCGAGCGGGTTCGCCAATTGGCGCAAGATGGTCATGAAATCGTTTATGTGCCTTCTCATCGCAGCCACATGGATTACTTGCTGCTGTCATACGTTTTATATCATCAAGGCTTAGTTCCTCCTCATATCGCGGCAGGTATCAACTTGAATTTCTGGCCAGCGGGGCCTATTTTCCGTCACCTCGGCGCTTTCTTTATTCGTCGAACCTTTAAAGGTAATAAACTCTATTCAACCGTATTCCGTGAGTACCTCAGTGAATTATTTGCGCGGGGTTACTCTATTGAATATTTTGTTGAAGGTGGCCGCTCCCGTACAGGCCGTTTACTTCAGCCAAAAACAGGTACCTTGTCGATGACGCTACAAGCGATGCTACGTGGCGACTCTCGTCCTATTACGATCGTGCCCGTTTATATTGGCTATGAAAATGTTCTGGAAGTGGGAACCTATGCCAAAGAGCTACGTGGTGCTGAAAAAGAGAAAGAAGGCTTCTTTTCGATGGTTCGCGGCCTACGTAAATTACGTAACTTAGGCCAAGGCTATGTGAATTTTGGTCAGCCTATTTCACTCTCTCAATATCTCACAAAGCGTGTACCTGATTGGCGCGACTCGATTGACCCTATCGAACCTCAGCGCCCGAGTTGGTTAAACCCAATCGTCAGTGGGCTAGCAGATCACATTATGGTCAATATTAATAATGCTGCGGCAGCTAACGCTATTAACCTGTGCTCAACAGCATTACTTGCGTCGCGCCAACGTTCATTGACGCGTGAGCAACTTATTGAGCAAGTCGATTGTTACCTACAGTTATTGCGTAATGTTCCTTATACGGCTGATGCAACAACACCAAATAAAACAGCGGAGCAATTGTTAGAACATGCTTTGCAGATGGATAAGTTTGAAGTCGAAAAAGATAGTATGGGAGACATTATCATTCTTCCTCGTGAGAATGCCGTCCTCATGACTTATTATCGTAATAACATTCATCACTTATTGGTGTTGCCATCACTGATCTCGAGCATTGTGCTCCATCATGAAAGTATTAGCCGCCAAGATATCCACTATCAAGTAGGGCAAATTTACCCCTTCCTCAAAGCTGAACTGTTTATGCGTTTTGATAGTGGCTCTTTGGTTGAAGTCGTTGATACCTTAATTGATGAGCTAAATAACCAGAAATTAGTGTGCTTAAAAGAAGACGATATTGTCATTCTTAACCCACGTCGTATACGCCCATTACAGTTGCTCGCAGCAGGTGTTCGCGAAACCTTACAGCGCTATGCGATTACGCTTTCTTTACTCAATGCGAGTCCAGAAATTAGCCGTAATACATTAGAAAAGGAGAGCCGCATGCTAGCTCAGCGTCTTTCTGTGCTGCACGGTATTAACGCTCCTGAATTCTTCGATAAAGCGGTCTTTTCAATCTTAGTCGAAACGCTACGGGAAGAAGGCTACATTGATAATGATGAAAACGATATTTTCACGGCCAATGCGAAAAAACTCTATGCGGTTATTTCGCGTTTAATGTCGCCAGAAATTCGTTTGACTATCGAGAGCGTGAGTCAACCAGAGGAGCGCGCTACTGAGACAGAAAAATCAAAAGAAGACTAACTTTTAAGTCTAAAGAAACCAAAAGGGGGAATGCAATTCATGTTCCCCCTTATAAACAAAATCCCACGTTAAAAACGTAGGGTCGTCAGTACGTAAAAGGGGTAATGTGCTTCACATTACCCCTTTACTATTCCACAAATGGTTTACAAGTAACTTAAGAAAATCCCAATAAATAAGATCAATCCAACATAGTTATTATTTAAAAAGGCTTTAAAACACGGTGCTCGTTCCCTATCTACCATTAATTTTTGTTGGTAAATAAACAGCAATGCCGATAGTGATAGTGCGATATAGTACACCGCTCCTAAATCAGCCAATGAACCCACTAACACCAATAAAACAATCATCACGATCTGTAAAATACCAATAATCAGCTTGTCATATTGGCCAAACAGTATCGCTGTTGATTTAACGCCGATTTTTAAATCATCATTGCGGTCAACCATCGCATACTGGGTATCATAAATCACGGACCACAAGATATTGACCAAAAACAGTACCCAGCACACCAATGGTAACGATTCACTGACAGCAGAGAAGCCCATCGGGATAGACCAACCAAATGCGGCACCTAAAACAACTTGAGGTAAGTGGCTGACTCGCTTAACAAAAGGATAAATCCACGCCAAAGCTAATCCGGCAACAGATAGCCAGATAGTCATTGAATTTAGCGTCAGTACTAATAAAAATGAGAGACCAACGAGGCTAGCGAATAAAATTTTTGCTTCTTTTTCTGTCACATCACCACTGGGTAATGGGCGGTGTTTCGTTCGCTCAACATGGCCATCAAAGTGACGGTCTGCGAAATCGTTAATCACGCATCCGGCTGCACGCATCAAGAAAACGCCCGCCGTAAAGACAATAAGAATATGTAAACTCGGTATACTTTGAGCGGCAATCCACAACGCCCAATAGGTTGGCCATAACAATAATAGCGACCCTATCGGCCTATCAATACGCATCAAACGGCTGTAGGCATGCCATTTACTTAGCGCCATACTTCCCTCCATTTGTTGTGCTCCTTTTATTTTTTATCTTTTATATGCAGGTGATTCAGGTAAAAACAGTTCGGTTAATAATAAAGGTTTTTCAGATAATCTTAATAGAGAGCGGCGGATCCATCGCAAATTTTGCTGCCCTATATGAATATAATCACGGGAAAGATTATCATGGCTAAAGAGATAACGCCCTAACGGTACAGCACCGATATCAATAAGTTTCCGGTCTTCACCAGTCAATGTCTCCTGTGGAATTAACGTTCGTCCAAGTAACCATGGAATATTATCACCATACATAATGACTTCACGTAACCAATAATATTCACTGACAGGTAAACACGCCGCTTCTTCTTCGCTCAATGCCTCTTGAGTCACATAACGTTGCGTATAAGGAACAACCGTGACACGTTGGCAATGCTGCTCTAAGCGTTTTGTCATCGACCCTAGTTCATGTAGCCAATCTAAAACATTTTCAGGAACAAGGTCATCATCTTCTGATAGCCATGTTATCGGGTGAGAGATAAAAAGCGTTTCATCCATTACTCATCATTCCACCACTATACTGTGTGGTTTTGTATCATATTGGTTCTTAGCATGAAGGATATCACGTTGCCTTGCGATAAGGTTAAAGTTAGCTAACAAATTAGTTAAAAAATCACAAATCCCACATGAATTGTAAAATTTTCTTAAAATAATTTTTAACGCTAATGAGTCATACACACAAAATGATCAAGTAGAAATGATTAAATAGCGACAGCCTGCCATTATGGCAGGCTGTGAAAGGTAGCTATGACGCTTATCAACGCCAAGCTTTATAACGATTAATTAGCCCATTAGTTGAGCTATCATGGCTGCTGATTTCGTCTTTACTTTCTAACTCAGGCAAAATTCGGCTCGCCAATTGCTTCCCAAGCTCTACACCCCATTGGTCAAAGGTGAAAATATTCAGAATTGCCCCTTGCGTGAAGATCTTATGTTCATACATCGCAATGAGTGCACCTAATGAATAAGGTGTGATCTCTTTAAGCAAGATTGAGTTTGTTGGGCGGTTACCTTCAAACACTTTATAAGGAGCAACATACTCCATATCCGCAGGGTTTTTACCTTGAGCCGCAAATTCCGCATCAACAACTTCACGCGTCTTACCAAATGCCAACGCTTCCGTTTGAGCAAAGAAATTCGACAGTAATTTATCGTGATGATCACCGAGTGGATTATGCGTTACTGCTGGCGCAATAAAATCACAAGGGATCATTTTAGTTCCTTGATGGATCAATTGATAAAAGGCATGTTGGCCGTTTGTGCCCGGTTCACCCCAAATAATTGGCCCCGTTTGATAAGAAACTTTGTTGCCATTACGGTCAATATACTTACCATTTGACTCCATATTTCCTTGTTGGAAATAAGCGGCAAAACGGTGCATATATTGATCATATGGCAGAATCGCTTCAGTTTCCGACTCAAAAAAGTTGTTATACCAAATGCCAATTAAGCCAAGGAGAACAGGAATATTCTTTTCAAAAGCCGTTTGGGTAAAGTGCTTATCCATTGCATGAGCCCCTTCGAGGAGCTGAACAAAATTGTCATAACCCACAGACAAGATAATGGATAGGCCAATCGCTGACCATAATGAATAACGGCCACCAACCCAATCCCAAAACTCAAACATATTTGCCGTATCAATACCGAACTTCGCGACTTGCTCACTATTGGTTGACAGTGCCACGAAATGTTTTGCGATATGCTGTTCATCTTTCGCTTGTGCGAGCAACCAATCACGCGCTGAATGCGCATTCGTCATGGTTTCTTGCGTCGTGAAGGTTTTTGATGCGATTAAAAACAGAGTTGTTTCTGGATTTAAAACTTTCAACGTTTCCGCTATCTGCGTGCCATCAACGTTAGAAACAAAGTACATATTTAAGTGATTTTTATAAGGGCGTAGCGCTTCGGTGACCATAAATGGACCAAGATCTGAGCCACCGATACCGATATTCACCACATCCGTGATAGCCTTGCCAGTATACCCTTTCCACTCGCCATTAATAATGCGCTCACTAAATTGATGCATCTTTTCTAAGACCGCGTTGACATCTGGCATCACATCTTTGCCATCAACATAAATCGGTGTATTGTCACGGTTACGTAGTGCGATATGCAATACAGCACGATCTTCGGTACGGTTAATTTTTTCACCACTGAACATACTATTCATTGCGCTTTTTAGCTGAGTCTCTTCAGCTAATGCGAATAATTTATCCAATGTTTCTTGAGTAATTCGGTTTTTGGAGTAGTCCACCAAAATTTGGTCGTCAAATGTCGCGGAAAATTTGGTAAAGCGATCATTGTCTTGTTTGAACAGGTCGCGCATATGGGTATCTTTCATTTGCGCAAAATGTTGCTCTAGCGCCCGCCATGCTGCCGTTTGGCTTGGATTAATACTATTCATGGATAACACTCTCCAAAATATTTGAAATAAAAATAATTGTAACTCGCCGAGTCATCTTGACCTATCACTTTCCTGCGTTCTTGCAATCCTTATGATATTGGGCAATTTTTTGCAATTTTTCCAGAGCTTATTACAGCCATCGGGAAAAGCGATAATAAATTAGTCATCATTAGAATTACTGATTTGCATCGATTCTTCATTGACGGCATCGGCCTAACCCGATATTTCTATATAAAAAATAGATTGCCAAAAGGGATTGATACCATGAATGCAGTAGCCTCTTTGCCAGAAAATAATCCGTACGTTATCGCCAAATTTGGGGGGACAAGTGTCGCTAATTTTGAAGCCATGAACAAAAGTGCAGACGTTGTTCTTTCGAACAATAATGTCCGCGTAGTGGTACTTTCTGCTTCTGCGGGTATCACTAATTTGTTGATAGAGCTTGCCGAAGGTTGCGATGCCGACAAACGTAATCAGCTACTGCAAAAAGTTAAAGAGATCCAATATGCGATTATTGATCATTTACAACATGCGGAAGTAATTCGCGAAGAGATTAATCGTTTATTAGATAATATTGCTCATTTGGCAGATTCCGCTTCTCTGGCAACTTCCGATGCGCTCACCGATGAAATGGTGAGTCACGGTGAACTTATGTCGACTTTGCTGTTTGTTGAAGTCCTCCGCCAGCGTGGGGCTAACTCACAATGGTTTGATGTGCGCAAAGTAATGAAAACAAATGCAAACTTTGGTCGCGCTGAACCCGACCTTTTGCAATTAAAAGAGTCGGCCCAACAACACTTGCTCCCTCGCCTACAGGGTTCTTTAGTCATTACACAAGGTTTTATTGGGCAAGATAGCAAAGGACGCACAACAACACTTGGCCGTGGCGGTAGCGATTATACCGCGGCATTATTGGCTGAAGTTCTCAATTTAGCACGTGTTGATATCTGGACAGACGTTCCTGGTATTTACACGACAGATCCACGCGTCGTACCCGCAGCACAGCGTATCGATGAAATTGCTTTTGACGAAGCCGCAGAAATGGCAACGTTTGGCGCTAAAATATTGCATCCAGCAACGCTATTACCTGCGGTACGTGCTGGGATCCCTGTTTTTGTTGGCTCCAGTAAAGAGCCACAAGCTGGCGGAACCTTAGTGTGTGATAAAACCGCGAATGCCCCTCAATTTAGAGCGTTAGCACTGCGCCGTAAACAAACACTGCTCACGTTACATAGCCTAAAAATGCTGCATGCTCGAGGCTTCTTGGCTGAAATATTCACGATTTTATTACGTCACAATATTTCCGTTGACTTGATCACCACATCCGAGGTGAGCGTAGCCCTCACATTAGACACCACTGGCTCTACGGGTACAAATGGTAGCTTACTCACCAACGCACTGATGACAGAGCTATCAGCGCTATGCCGCGTAGAAGTAGAAGAAAATTTAGCGCTAGTGGCCATCATTGGGAACGAACTGTCGCAAGTAAATGGCCTCGGCAAACAAATTTTTGGGGCGCTAGAATCCTTCAATATCCGAATGATCAGCTACGGTGCCAGCAGCCATAATATCTGCCTACTGGTACCAGGTAATGACGCGGAAGAGATAGTGCGCACTCTGCATTCAAATCTATTTGAATAACGGCTCACTTTCCTGAGAAGACAGGCGCTCTTAGATAAAGGGCGCCTTTGACTTTATCGGCGAGAGAAAGCTAATTTAGCCGCGAACATAATAAAAATTAGCCCTGTTGTTCTGTCCATCCAGCGAATTACCGCCGGTTTTTTAAATAATGTCGATAGGGGGCGGGTAGCACCAATCAACAAGCCACTCCAAATAATCCCTAAAATGACATGGATCCCCACCAGCAAAAATGTCCACATCACTACATCTTTTCCGGCAGGGATAAATTGCGGTAAAAATGAGACATAGAAAATACCTACTTTTGGGTTAAGTAAATTGCCCAAAAAGCCTCGCATAAACCAATTTTGTTGCTTGGTGGATGTCGCGTTATCACCTGAAAAATGGTTTCTCGGTTTCAATAGCATTTGAACACCAAGCCAACACAAATAGGCAGCACCACACCATTTTAAAATAGAGTAAGCGAGTTCAGAGGCGGCAATCAGTGCGCCTAAACCAAAGGCTACCATAGCCCCCCACGCCAAACACCCTAACCCAATTCCTGCCGCGGCGGTAAAGGCCGTTCGTGTTCCCTGAACCGTTGATGTTCTTAAAATTAGTGCGGTATCAATACCCGGTGTTATTGTTAGCAATGTTGCCGCGAGTACATATGCGACCATCAATTCAGCTATCATTCATCACCCCCCTTTATCTTAGCCATCGCCTTTTGTACATTTGCCGTGTACTCCAACATCGCTGCTGTCACCGCTGCATTCTCTTTTAACAACCTTAAATTTTTTTGTGCTGTTTTATCATCCTGCTGACTCGCCCGCTCAAACCACATGATGGCTCGAAAGATATTTTTATCGCCACCAAGACCCTTGGCATACATGACGGCAAGGTTATTTTGTGCATCGCTGAGGCCTTGAAACGCGGATTGTTGCCATAATTCCCGCGCTCTTCGCGCATCTTGTTTTACCCCATTTCCCGTTAAGTAAAAAATGGCCAATTGATTTTTTGATTGGATATCATCCTGCTCTGAGGCTTGTAGCCAACTCACCACTTTTTGAATATCTATCTCAGGGAGTTGCCCTGCAATATACAATTCAGCGAGTTTTGTTTGTGCTTCGACAATATCATCCTCGGCCATGCTCATATACCATTCAATGGCTTTTCCATGATTGGCTTTGACACCGCCTAACCCTTTTTCGTAAAACTCCGCGACTTTCATTGCAGCAGGAACAGAACCATTATTGGCGCCTAGCAAATACCACTCAAAGGCACTGCCAAGATCTTTGCCTACACCATCACCCTCTTCATAGCCCCGCCCCATCACAAACAGTGCATCTGTATACCCCTGTGATGCAGCACGCTTATACCAATACATCGCTTGATACGGGTTCTTTTCAATCAAACGGTGGCCTTCATAATAGAGATCCCCCATATTCATTTGGGCAATTGCTGAACCCATATTTGCTGCTTGTCGATACAAATCAATGGCTTTTTCCTCGTCCTGCTGAACGCCTTCACCCTTTTCATATAAGACAGCTAAGTTATTGACTGCCGCAGCCACTCCCTGCTGTGCACTCTTTTCATACCACATTTTGGCTTTTTGATAATCAACCTCACCGTCTAAGCCATCGTAATAAAACATGCCTAACGCCAATTGGCTATACGCGCCCCCTTGTTCGGCGGACTTCATATACCATGCTTTAGCTTGTTTATAATCTTGCTCCAAGCCTAAGCCACGCTCATACAAAAAACCTAAACTATATTGGCAATCAGGGTCACCCTTTTCTGCACCTTTCCGATACCAGCGCACTGCCTCTGCATATTTTTGCTGCTGTTGTGCTAAAAGCCCTAAATAATAGTCACCATCGGCACTGCCGCGATCAGAGACTTTTTTAAACCAAATGAAAGCCTTATCTGCATCAGGAGATAAATAATCAGTACCATCCATATAAACAAGGCCAATACTGAGCATGGCATCAATATCACCAGACTCAGCTTCTTTTAATTTATGAGTAAACTCGACAGGAAGGTTTTCAGGGGGTGTGGCAAGAGAAGCTGGCGGTTGCTGTTTTCCTTGTACCGATAATGTTTCCTTGGAATTAGCCTGCACAAAAGCAGCACTGCCTAAACAAAGCAAAAATATTAAGGGTCGTAAATTCATTCAATCAATCCATTCGCCAGCATTATGCTTATAACATAACACTCCTCATGGAAAAGCATAAGCGTTCAGCTCCTAAAATCAGCAACGAATAATAGAATATTTAGGCATATTTTAGGTGGTGAAAAACCGTTCACCACCTAAAGGGGATTAGTTGACTCGATAACCGCCATGTTTGCTCGCGAATAAATTAAATTTCCCCCATTCCACTAGCATGGATTCCAGCATTTCATGGCTGACCTTACATAGGTTCGCTATTTGTGACACAACAAATTGGTTTTCCCCGATTAATTCAGGGGAGAAAACTTCAGCTATCCAACCACACTCTTTCATGGTGACCAACCAACCGTCATTGGTGGCAAACTTATGCACAGGGATCATTCCCTCTTTCGAGCTTTCTTTCGATAATAATTTATCTTCATCGCGTTGTGCTTGGTGGAATGCGTCAATTTCTTCTTGTGAAGGAACAGGCTCAACCATTTGTGCATCTTCTAAATAAAGATAAATCTCCTCCGCACGAGCCGGTGTCAATTCACTTTTTAGCCAAATTTGATTGAAACAGTGGTCATCTAACATCTCATCGGTATCAAGCTTATCCATGATTTGCAAAATACTCATCATGGCGCTCACCAGATCTTCACTCATGAAAAATGTCTCAGGTGCCGCACTGTTTTGGATTTTATAAGGATAAACTGCCGTGTTCGGCAGCCTATCTTCAATAATAAATTCGTAGCTCATCATTCAGCCTCTTTAAGTGTCTTACTGATAAGATGGTGCCGATCCTCCGGAAATTCAATCCTCTGGGTCATAGCCTAAATTTGGTGCGAGCCATCTTTCAAGTTCACTGACTGACATTCCCTTACGTTTTGCATAGTCCTCGACCTGATCCCGCTGCACCTGAGCGACGGCAAAATATTTACTTTCAGGGTGGCTGAAATACCAACCTGAAACCGACGCTCCAGGCCACATTGCATAAGAACTGGTTAATTGCATACCGATTTGATTTTCCACATCTAATAACTGCCAAATTTTGGCTTTTTCGGTATGTTCAGGGCAAGCTGGATACCCCGGCGCCGGTCGGATCCCCTGATATTTTTCACGGATCAGCTCATCATTCGGCAAATCCTCGTCAGGGGCATAACCCCAATACTCTTTTCTCACCTGCTGGTGCAAGTATTCCGCAAATGCCTCCGCAAGCCTATCAGCTAACGCCTTCAACATAATTTTATTATAGTCATCATGTTGCTGTTCATATCCATCTGCAAGGGCATCTTCTTCTAACCCCCCCGTAACCGCAAAAGCACCAATATAATCCGCTTTTCCACTGGCTTTAGGGGCGACAAAGTCAGATAAACAGTAGTTAGGAAACTCTTTCTTCTCTGTTTGTTGACGTAGGTTGAGAGCGATAACATCTGCACTATCACGAGCCGAGGAACGATATATTTCAATATCATCCCCTACACTGTTTGCAGGAAATAGACCAAATATGCCTCTTGGCGTCAGGGCATTATCCTTCGCGAGTTGATCTAGCATGTTGTTCGCGTCTTTTAGTAATTTACGCGCCTCTTCACCGACCACCTCATCTTCTAGGATGCGTGGATATTTCCCCGCGAGCGACCATGTCATAAAGAAAGGCGTCCAATCAATATAATGACGTAATGTCTCAATCGATGCTTTGACCTCTTTCACACCAAGGAAACGTGGCACTGGAGGCTGGTAATTTTGCCAATCAATTTTCACTGAGTTAGCGCGAGCAACTTCAAGGGAGACTGGTGGGGTTTTGGGTTTTTTACGTCCATGTTGCTCACGAACGATTTCATATTCACGGCGAGTTCGAGCAACGAACTCCGCTTTTTGTGTTGCGGAAAGTAGCGCGGAAACCACGCCTACAGTGCGCGATGCATTTTGTACATATGTCACTGAGTGGCTGTAATTGGGTTCTATTTTTACTGCCGTGTGAGCTTTTGATGTTGTCGCTCCCCCAATCATCAAAGGGATTGTAAAGCCTTGGCGCTCCATCTCTTTAGCCACATGGACCATCTCATCCAACGAAGGCGTAATTAACCCAGAAAGGCCAATAACATCAACATTCTGCTCACGGGCTGTTTTTAAGATGGTTTCACAAGGTACCATCACGCCCAAGTCAACAATCTCATAGTTATTACACTGTAAAACGACGCCGACAATATTTTTACCTATATCGTGAACATCACCTTTAACGGTCGCTAATAAAATTTTACCCGCGCTGCTACCTGATTGTTTAAGTGCCTGAATATAAGGTTCTAAGTAGGCAACTGCTTGTTTCATCACTCGAGCGGATTTAACAACCTGTGGTAAAAACATTTTCCCTTCACCAAACAAGTCACCCACGACATTCATCCCATTCATCAATGGCCCTTCAATCACTTCAATAGGGCTTGCTGCGAGTTGGCGCGCCTCCTCCGTATCTGGGATGATAAATTCGGTGATCCCTTTAACTAACGCATATTCTAAACGCTTTTCGACAGCCCAAGAGCGCCATTCAGCCTGTTGAACTTGCTGCTCCTCACTGCCTGATGCACGATATTTTTCCGCTAATTCCAACAGGCGTTCAGTGCTATCCTCACGGCGGTTTAAGATCACATCTTCGACCGCATCTTTTAACTCTTTAGGCAGATCATCATAGATAGCTAACTGCCCCGCATTGACGATCCCCATATCCATGCCATTACGGATAGCATAATAGAGGAACACAGCATGGATCGCTTCACGAACGGGATCATTGCCTCTGAATGAAAACGACACGTTAGAGACACCACCAGAGATCATCGCATGTGGAAGCTGCTGCTTAATATCCTGACAAACTTCAATAAAATCGACAGCATAGTTATTATGTTCTTCAATACCTGTCGCGACGGCAAAAATATTTGGATCAAAAATAATATCTTCTGGAGGGAAACCAACCGTGTCAGTCAATACGTGATAGGCACGACGACAAATTTCGATTTTTCGTTCACGGGTGTCGGCTTGGCCTACCTCATCAAATGCCATCACAATGACTGCGGCACCATATTTACGCACCAATTTGGCATGTTCGATAAAGGCACTTTCCCCCTCCTTCATCGAAATTGAGTTCACAATGCCTTTGCCTTGAATGCATTTCAGCCCTTTTTCGATAACATCCCATTTTGAAGAGTCGATCATAATGGGAACACGGGCAATATCAGGTTCGCCAGCAATTAAATTAAGAAAACGCACCATCGCCGCTTCCGAATCCAACATCCCTTCATCCATGTTGATATCGATAATCTGTGCGCCGTTTTCCACTTGCTGGCGAGCAATATCTAATGCCTCTTGGTAGTTTCCTTCCTTAATGAGACGTTTAAACTTCGCCGATCCCGTCACATTCGTACGTTCGCCGACGTTAACAAATAACGAGTCTTTGCCAATATTAAGTGGTTCTAGCCCTGATAAACGGCACTCTACAGGTAACTTTGGTAAGGCGCGCGGCGCAATTCCTTTAACGGCTTCAACAATTTTTTTGATGTGCAAAGGTGTCGTACCACAACATCCCCCGACAATATTCAAAAAGCCTGCTTGTGCCCATTCACGAATTTGTTCCGCCATATTTTGTGCATCGAGATCATATTCGCCAAAAGCATTGGGTAAGCCTGCGTTAGGGTGTGCACTGACATAGCACTCCGCAATACGCGATAGTTCAGACACATATTGGCGCAATTCATTTGGCCCTAAAGCACAGTTGAGACCAAAGGATAAAGGTCTAGCATGACGCAATGAGTTATAGAAAGCTTCGGTAGTTTGCCCCGATAGGGTACGCCCAGACGCGTCGGTGATCGTCCCTGAAATCATAACCGGCAGAGTCACTCCCAAGGCTTCAAATTCTGTTTCAACCGCAAAGATCGCCGCTTTTGCATTTAACGTATCAAAAATTGTTTCGATCATGATCAGATCGACACCCCCTTTGATCAAAGCGCGCGTTGATTCACGATAGGCTTCAACTAATTGATCAAAATTGATATTCCGAAATGCGGGGTCGTTAACATCAGGGGAGATCGAGGCTGTGCGGTTAGTCGGTCCCAACACACCAGCAACATAGCGTGGCTGTTCCGGTGTTTTACGTGTCCACTCATCGGCACATTCACGGGCGATACGTGCAGCGGCTTCATTTATTTCGGCAGACAACGATTCCATTTTGTAGTCTGCCATCGCAATCGTTGTTGAGTTAAATGTGTTTGTCTCAACAATATCTGCCCCAGCCGCAAAGTATTGATCATGAATATCGCGGATAATTTCAGGCTGAGTCAAAACAAGGAGGTCGTTGTTTCCTTTGAGGTCACAAGGCCAATCCGCAAAGCGTTCACCACGGAATTGTTCTTCGGTTAGCTTATGGCGCTGGATCATCGTCCCCATTGCGCCATCCAGTACTAAGATCCTTTTTTGTAATTCTTGTTCTAACATACTGATTTTATAAACCACTTTCCCTGCCTCCTAAAAAACAACAACCAAAGTCATAAGTTAAATTAGTGCCACATTCATCCTATCATAATTTTTACGTTGAGAATTCCACCTCATGATGAGAGTTTCTCAGGTTGCATAAGATCTAATTTTTCACTGATCCGATGAGTATTTTGAGGTGAAATCATCCATAATAGAAACAAAAATTCATTCCAGTCAGGAGAGACTTAATGGCGACTGCATCAATCAGTAAAAAAATAAAAAAGGCAAAGGGGCCGGCAAGTGGAGCACCTGCGGCAGGTCAAGTCCAGTCATTAAGTCGTGGGCTAACCCTTTTGGAATATATTTCTGAATCAACGGGAGGGATTGCGTTGACCGACCTTGCTCTACAAGCGGGTCTACCTAACTCCACAACCCACCGTTTGCTCATGACACTCGAACAACACGGTTTTGTCCGTCAGACTGGCGATCTCGGCTTATGGGTGATTGCTTCTAATGCGTTTATTATTGGGAGCAGCTTCCTTGAAAGTCGTAACCTACTAGCCTTAGTTCACCCTATTTTACGTCGTTTAATGGAAGAGTCCGGTGAGACCGTCAACCTTGCTATTCTTGACCATAGTGAATTCGACGCAGTCATTGTCGACCAAGTGCAATGTAATGCTTTAATGCGCATGTCTGCCCCTATCGGTGGGAAACTTCCTCTGCATGCTTCCGGTGCAGGTAAAGCATTTATCGCCAACTTACCGGAAGAACAACTCATTCCACTATTGAGTAAAAAAGGGCTTCACGCCTATACACCTTATACTTTAACGACGCCATCTGCCCTTAAAGAAAACCTGCAACAAGCGAAAAAGCAAGGGTTCTCTTATGATGATGAGGAGCACGCTTTAGGACTCAGGTGCATTGGCGCATGTATTTATGATGAACACAAAGAGGCATTTGCTGCCATCTCTATTTCAGGGCCACTTTCACGGATCACCGACGATCGGGTGACTGAACTCGGCGCTATGGTGATCAAAGCCGCCAAAGAGATCAGTCGTGAATATGGCGCGATCCGCTAACCTATAAAAATAAGGTTATTAATTAGTTATATGCTGAACCTGTGGATGCGTAAATGAATTTGTAGATAAGAAACGTGGCATATCACGGTACTTTTCAATGAGCGCTAACGCAATTGCCTCAGTTTCAGCATCGGCTTTTCCATCAATGTTCCGTGGACGGAAATGCATTTGGAATGCGCTAATGATCTGTTGCGTCTGCCCATCCAGCTCCCCTGATAGCGGAATTTCCGCATAGCCATAAAACCTTAGTGCCTTCTGCAACAATAGCACATTACTCGGCTCGTCTTTCCCTCTATTCGACAAATAACCTTTTACTGTCGCAGCATCAGGCCATGCGCCAATGCCTTGTTTCGCCAATTCTTCCCATGGAAAGGCTCTACCGGGGTCCTCTTTGCGTAATGGCGCAATATCACTATGCCCGATGATATTTTGCGCAGGGATATTATAGCGCTGCATAATATCTTTCACTAACGGGATTAAAGCTAAAATTTGCGACTGATTAAAAGGAGCCCATATTTTACGGCCATTCTGATCCGTGGAAAAACCTGAATTCACAATTTCAATACCAATTGAAGTATCATTCAAATTACTGCTATTTAGCCAATGGCTATCACCAGCATGCCATGCCTTTAGCGATTCCGGCACTAGCTGTAATACCACGGGCTTATTATTTTCCTGTGAGGGAGTACTTGGGATCAGATAATGGGAGCTCACATTACCTTTAGTGAGCAGATAGATAGATTGATTGTCATCAGACACTGTATAGTGCAAAACCACATATTGGACCCTTTCACTCGTATTGCGTGACGGATAGCGATTATCAACATAGTATCCCTGCCGTGGTGACAGCGTTGAACAACCTGAAATAATAAAAACCATTAGAATTAATAAATAACGGATCATTCAATCTGTCCTTATAGCCCCTATGTTAAATTGACAGGCATTCTACCTATTTATTTGTTTACAAAGAATACACAAAATAAAAATAGACGATTATCTAAGCTAAATCGCCAAGAAAAATAGGGCATTATCCATATTAAAAAAAACGATTGAAATACCTTTTTTACCCATGCTTAAGCCAAAGTGCGTAACCGTTATTTTGAGCATTTTAACCATTCGATTCAGGCTATCATATACACGGAAAATGCTTTATAGCCTGCACGGCATCCTTACCTTAAATGGGTTGATTATTTTATCTCTAATTTGTTTCAAAAGAATTTAGCATAAGTTTAATTCATTGGTTTAGGTTACCATTATCAATCTGGTTACTATTTTACTTTAATCAAATATAGCCTTTATTTGGTTAATAGTTAAAACCAAAACCTAATAAAAGGGTAAAAATACGAAAACGGTCTGGTTTCTTTAAAATCAAATTATCAAAAATTGATATGATAGATGATTAATTTTAGAATAATTTATAATTAATCTGATAAAAAATAATCAATCGGAATACTTTATTAAGTATAAACCACATGTTTATTTATCTAGTCTTGATAGTTCAGATATAAGTTGACCTTCAATCGCGATTATTTATCCGATGTATAACGAAAGAGTCATGGATGACTAAGGTAAATAAGCATACCTTGAGTGATATATTCACCAATTATATTAGTATATTTTACAGTTTGAGTGGGTAACCGATAATTTAATACCAGTTACCCATAGAGGTGCTCGAACACATATTACGCGTTGATAACTAGTCACATTGACTATATTAGATTAAAATTATTAACAAAGTTTTAGTCTTTATCAGAACAGCCTAAAAATTCCTCTAATAAATTAGAGAATCTCGTCAGACCTCCTAATCTCAAATAAATTTCCTATTCTATTGATGTATAGAAAGTTCGCTTCTCATGTTCAACTTCTGTCGTAATAATCCTCACAATATCTTTAACATCGATATCTAAAAATACAATAATTTCAATAAGTTTATCTAAACTCAATTTATTTACGCCACGCTCATAACGCGAGATTTGTTGCTGACTTAAATTAATAATATTTGCTAATTCGTGACCAGATAATCCTCTTTTCATTCTTGCTTGACGCAAATGGTGACCTAATAAAGCATACACATCTTCTCTTTTTTTTATCGCCATATCCCTCTCCTAGAAAAGGAAATAATATTATTTTATTAGCCCAACTATTATAGAATTTCCCCCCCTCTTTAAAAATAGTTATCAGCAATCAAAATTTAACATATTGATAGTTAATAGTTATCATTCATTTTATTAAACAAATTTATTCCTTTTTTAAAAAAGCAATTCATTGCTTTTTAATCATTTTTTTATTTTTATCACGCCTACAATTAGTTTTATAGTTAATTATTTATACTTAATATTTTAATAACTATTTACACTTTAAATAACTCTAGAAATAGTTAGACACTTTAAACAATATTTAGAATTCCTGAAAAATGAGTAACAACAATCCATAATATGAGGTAGATCATAATTTATGAATTAAATATTAAATTAAATCCAATTCAAATTGAATACAGTCAGCTCCATAAAGATATATTTAAAGCTGTAAATTTAACTAATGGCGATATCAGAACTTGAAGTAATCCCCTAATATCCGGTCGATGAGTCTACTGTGGATCTGACGACAATGATCCCAGCCTTACCACGCAAATAGCGCATTAACTCTATATCCATAACTTGCAAATTAAGTTTTAATGAGGAAGCATTTCTAAAATAAATTTTACCGCCCTGACGAATAGCAATCCCAACGTGACTTACATCTAGCCCAGCCCGATTAGCATAAATCCCAATATAATCCCCTGTCTGTAGCGCATCCAACACAGCCTCATCGATATACTCTGTCGGTATATAGCTGACTACGCGTTTCGTTACCGGTAGACCTTGAATAAAGCGCTGCCCATGACTTTTTAAATTAAGATTTTTATACACCTGAACTGCGTTAGGGCTGATGGTTTGGGTGATATCAAACACCATACCGTCGTTTTGATACAACCAATCGGTGAAAAAATGCCGTCGATTCACATAGGAGATATTATCTTGCGTATAACGGATATTTTTTAGATTATGAATAAAATCATCATAATTCTCTGATCTTTTAAATGCTTCTGTATATTCAATAAAAGTCATGCAATCCATTGATTTTAAATTTATAACCAACGTTTCTTTCGCCGAAAAAGAAGCGTTCAACGTGTGACTGTTATAAGGCGTGCCTAGCAATGTTTCAGTTATCACTTTAACCCGCTGCTCTTCATTCAGTCCTTTTGTACGTTGCTGAATATCATTGAGTATTGATAGCGAGCCTGATTCCAATACCGTCTCTGCATATGTTAAAGACGATGTGAACAGTAATGCCACTGCAATAAACCGTTTTAGCATGAATCCCCGACTATAGACCTTCTTTCTCAATCAATGTGTAAGCCTATTACTAGACCACAAATCATTCACAAAATTCAGCCTATTAATCGAAAACAGCACAATTTTCCCTCAATCAACAAGTCAAGTAATCTTGATTCAGATCACAGATACTTCGAAATCTGTCCACGATCCATTGCAACTCTATGCATTTCAATTAACAATGTTACCGGTAACATATCGCTAAACAAATAAAGTCTCTTCAGCGCCCTTATTTGATAAATGCGTGTTGGTAGATAAAAAGTCTCTGTGATGAGGTTAGTAATTATGAGCAATTCCAATAAGATAGAGAACGGTTATTCCTCCGTTCATCCTGAAATAATGCGGATCACCAAACGTATTATCGCTCGCTCAAAAAAAACAAGAGAGCATTACCTACACAAAATTGAGCAAGCACGTAGTACAACCGTTCATCGTGCAGAACTTGCTTGTGGTAACCTCGCTCATGGATTTGCAGCCTGCCAACCTGAAGATAAGAAGATCCTCAAAAGCATGACACGCTCTGATATTGCGATCATTAACTCTTATAATGATATGCTGTCAGCTCACCGCCCCTATGACAATTACCCTGAGCGTCTGAAAAAAGCGTTACTCGAATCGGGTGCTATTGGGCAAGTTGCCGCCGGCGTGCCTGCAATGTGTGATGGTGTAACTCAAGGGCAAGATGGCATGGAATTGTCTCTGCTAAGCCGTGATGTGATTGCAATGTCTACCGCAATTGGCCTTTCACATAATATGTTTGACGGCGCGTTATACCTTGGGATCTGCGATAAAATTGTGCCCGGCCTCATGATTGGTGCCTTGTCCTTTGGTCACCTTCCCGCTATTTTTGTTCCTGCCGGCCCAATGACAACAGGGTTACCAAATAAAGAAAAAGTCCGCATCCGCCAGCTATATGTCGAAGGCAAAGTAGATAGAAACGCGCTATTAGAAGCTGAAGCTGCCTCTTATCATGGTATTGGCACCTGTACCTTTTACGGTACCGCAAACTCTAACCAAATGGTCATGGAGGTTATGGGTCTACATTTACCGGGGGCCTCTTTTGTTCAGCCGGATACCCCCTTACGCGACGCCTTAACCGAGGCAGCAGCACGCCAAATTACTCGTTTAACCGAACAATCAGGTAATTACCTGCCAATAGGCCAATTAATTGACGAAAAGGTCATTGTGAATGGTATTATCGCCTTACTTGCAACTGGCGGTTCAACTAATTTAACTATGCACCTAGTGGCTATTGCACGAGCAGCAGGGATCATCATTAATTGGGATGATTTCTCTGAGCTATCAGCAGTGATCCCATTAATCTGCCGCATTTACCCCAATGGTCAAGCAGATATAAATCAATTTCAAGCCGCAGGCGGAGTACCTCTCCTTATCCGCCAGCTCTTATCCAAAGGATTACTCCATCACGACGTTCATACTGTTGCTGGTAATGGCCTCTCACGCTACACCATGGAGCCTTGGCTAGACAACGGTCATTTAGCGTGGCGTGACGGCCCCGATACCTCCTTTGACTTGAACGTCATCGCAGATATTAATCAGCCATTTTCCCATCATGGTGGTACAAAAGTTTTATCGGGGAATTTAGGACGCGCCGTCATGAAAACCTCCGCAATACCGGAAGCGAATCAAATCATTGAAGCTCCTGCTGTCGTCTTCAATAACCAACACGATATTTTGCCGCTGTTTGAGTCTGGGGAATTAGATCGTGATTGCGTCATTGTTGTCCGTTTCCAAGGCCCATCTGCAAATGGTATGCCTGAACTCCATAAACTCATGCCTCCATTAGGGGTTCTTATGGATAGAGGTTATAAAGTTGCACTAGTAACAGACGGTCGATTATCCGGCGCATCAGGTAAGGTTCCTTCGGCCATCCATGTCACCCCTGAAGCACATAATGGCGGTTTACTGGCTAAGGTGGAAAATGGCGATATCATTCGTGTGAATGGTGTAACGGGTGAATTGACTCTGCGAGTCGATGAACCAACACTCGCCGCTCGTCAGGCTTATCAACCAGATTTAAGAGCCCAACGTTCAGGCTGTGGTCGAGAGCTCTTTAGTGCATTAAGAAACCACTTCTCGGGTGCCGAAGAAGGGGCTTGTAGTCTCGATTTTTAACTCCTTCAGTGAATAGGAAAAGATTATGCATAATTGGAAGTTAGCTGCTGCAGATGTACTCAATGCAGGCCCTGTCGTTCCCGTCATTGTGATCAATAAACTTGAACAGGCGGTTCCTCTCGCAAAAGCACTGGTAAAAGGGGGAATTAGAGTACTTGAAGTGACACTGCGTACTGAGTGTGCCATTGATGCAATTCGTCTTATTGCCAATGAAGTGCCCGAGGCGATGATCGGAGCAGGCACTGTGATTAATGCTCAACAACTCACAGCCGTCACTGAGGCTGGCGCCCAATTCGCTATTAGCCCAGGTCTTACCGAAGAGTTACTCAGTGCAGCAACAAAAGGTTGTATCCCTCTAATTCCAGGTATATCAACCGTTTCAGAATTAATGCTCGGTATGAATTATGGCTTAAAAGAGTTTAAGTTCTTCCCTGCCGAAGCCAATGGCGGTGTAAAAGCATTAAAAGCAATTGCTGGCCCCTTCTCACAAGTTAAATTTTGTCCAACGGGTGGAATATCGCCAGCTAACTACCGCGATTACCTTGCCTTGAAAAGTGTATTGTGTATCGGTGGTTCATGGTTAGTGCCAGAAGATGCCCTTGAATCCGGTGGTTATCAACGAATCACTCAATTGGCAGAAGAAGCGATTAAAGGCGCTCAGCAATAATTAAATTTGATATATCAATATGAGCCAGAGTATCCCAATACTGTGGCTCTATTGCTTAACTCAGCCACTAAGTCGCTGCATTGGCTCCTGTCCAAAACGTAAACTAAAGCGCAAATCTTCTCGATAAGCATAGACGTCCTCGATATAGCCGCTGCGGATCCTATTTTGTAAGCCTTGCCAATATTCTGCCGTAAATAAGTTGGCATGCCGCTTCTGTAAATAACCGCGTATTTTAGGGTCTTGGCATAAAAATAACGCAAACTCCTCTGGAAAAACATCCTGCTCTCCCACGCTGTACCAAGGCTCCCCCGAAAGTTCTTGCTCTGGGTACATAGGTTCAGGGATCTTCCTAAAATTTACTTCGGTCATATAGCAAATTTCATCATAGTCATAAAAAACAACGCGGCCATGACGTGTCACACCAAAATTTTTAAATAACATATCGCCTGGAAAAATATTTGCTGCCGCTAGCTGTTTTATCGCCTGACCATACTCATCAATCACATGATGTAATTGCGCTTCGTCAGCCTCATCCATATAAATATTTAATGGCGTCATCTTCCGTTCCATATACAAATGACGGATCAATATTTTGTCGCCTAAATCTTCTATCAGGGAAGGGGCTTCCTTAAGTAATTCCGCCATCAGTTCATCACTGATATAACGCTTTTCAATAATAAAGTTTTCAAATTCTTGGGTATCCGCCATTCGCCCAACCCTATCGTGTTCTTTAACAAGCCGATAGCACTCCTGTACACGTTCCCTCGTGACCTCTTTTTGTGGAGCAAACTCATCTTTAATCAATTTAAATACGCGATCAAAAGAAGGCGAAGTGAATACCAACATTACCATTCCCTTCACACCAGGCGCTATCGTGAACTGTTCTCGAGAAAAATTAATAAAAGCCAGATATTCACGATAGTACTCCGTCTTTCCATGTTTTTGGCAGCCAATTGCCATATACAGTTCAGCAATAGATTTACTCGGTAAAATTTCCCGTAACCAAAAAACCAATGCGGCTGGAAATGGGGCATAAACCATAAAATAAGAGCGAGCAAAACCAAAGACGATGCTGGCTTCATCAAACCCCGTTAAACAGGTATCAACATAAATTTTGTGGTCAGCGTCATGATGAATAGGTAATAAAAAGGGGTGAACTTCATTATTAATGACCAATTTTCCCACCAGCCACGCTGCCTTATTTCTATAAAACAATTCATTCGCAATCTGGAAAGTAACCGTTTCATTGCGAATATTAGGGAATCGTTCTATTAGGCTCTCAACAATGCATTGCACATCCCAACTTAAAGAGCGCCACTGCAAACGTAGCGGCAATGCACTTAGCACTTCTTCCAGTACATTAAACAAACTGTCTTTAACCGGATATTCTCGAGCTAATGGCCTAGGCAGGTCACTAAAACGCCGAGCTGGCTGAGAGGTAAAAATAAATAAGTTGTCTTGCGTCAGTTCCCGATGCTGGAACAAACGACAATACACCGAATTAAAAAAACTTTCTGCAATCTCAAAACGCGGGTAATGCGGTAACAATGCCGTGTATACCCGTTTAATATTCGAAAGCATTTCTGGCGTTAATGACTGAACCAAACCCATAAATTGTAACTGAGCCACGACTAACCCTACATGGTGGTCATACAACTGTATTCTTTGTTTCATCGCATCTTGAATAGCATGCCAATCTGCTCGTTCAAATCGTTCCTGTGCACCTGATGTAATCTCTAAAAAACGACCATACTGAGCATCAAAACCTTGTAAAATGGTTTGAGAAATTATCTGTTCAGTCGATAGTGTCATAGTAGCTCCTGACAAAAAACGGCACTCGAAAGTGCCGGTAAAACAAAAAACAGATACATATGAACAAAAGAAAAATATGCGCGGCTTAATGAAAGAAGTTTCTGGTTAAAACTGCTCTTCTTCCGTCGAACCTGTCAGCGCAGTGACTGATGATGTTCCACCTTGGATCACAGTCGTTACCTTATCAAAATAACCCGTTCCCACCTCCTGCTGATGCGAAGAGAAGGTATAACCCTTATCAATCGCAGCAAACTCACGCTCCTGAACTTTCTCTACGTAGTGCTTCATACCTTCACCTTGTGCATACGCATGAGCTAAATCAAACATGTTAAACCACATGCTATGAATACCCGCCAATGTGATAAACTGGAAGCGGTAACCCATCGCTGAAAGCTCATCTTGGAAGCGAGCAATCGTCGCATCGTCCAAGTTTCTCTTCCAGTTAAAGGAAGGTGAGCAATTATAAGCCAGTAATTTACCCGGGTATTTCGCGTGGATCGCCTCGGCAAATTGGCGAGCCGCCTCTAAATCAGGTTTTGATGTTTCACACCAGACCAAATCAGCATATGGCGCGTAAGCGAGCCCACGGCTAATGGCTTGCTCAATGCCCGCTTTAGTACGGAAAAAGCCTTCGTTGGTTCTTTCCCCTGTAATAAATTCGGCATCATACGGGTCGCAATCCGACGTTAAAAGATCGGCGGCGTCTGCATCCGTTCTCGCGATTAAAATCGTTGGTACTCCCGACACATCCGCTGCTAAACGAGCCGCAACTAACTTTTGTATAGCCTCTTGGGTTGGTACTAGTACCTTTCCACCCATATGACCACATTTTTTAACCGCCGCGAGCTGATCTTCAAAATGTACGGCAGCAGCTCCCGCTTCAATCATACCTTTCATTAGTTCAAAGGCATTTAGCACCCCACCAAATCCCGCTTCAGCATCAGCAACGATAGGGAGGAAGAAATCAATGTATTCCTTATTTTCTGGCCCAATCCCATTAGCCCATTGAATTTGATCCGCCCGACGGAACGTGTTGTTTATCTTTTTCACGACCGAAGGAACCGAATCGACCGGGTATAACGATTGGTCAGGGTACATACTTGATGCCGTGTTCGCATCCGCTGCCACTTGCCAGCCAGAAAGATAAATAGCTTCAATTCCCGCTTTGGCTTGCTGTAATGCTTGTCCCCCCGTTAAGGCACCTAAGGCATTCACATAACCTTTTTTAGAATGGCCATGGAGTTGATCCCATAACCTTTGTGCCCCTCTGGTCGCTAGAGTATGTTCTGGGTTAACTGAACCACGCAGCTTCACCACTTCTTCAGCACTATAAGGGCGAGTGATCCCTTCCCAACGTGCTTTTTTCCACTCATTCTCTAATTGGGCAATCTGCTCTGCGCGTGATATCGTCATGTTCGTATTCCTTATAATTTAAGTAGGGCCTATCGGAACGGCTTTAATCGTGCTTAATTAATAAATTGGTAACCAGGTATTGTTAAAAACTCAATGAGTTCATCTTGCGTTGTTATTCTTCGCATCAAGTCAGCGGCCTCACGGAAACGACCACTTTGGAACTTCTGATCACCAAGCTCTTTTTGAATGACTTGTAATTCTTCATCTAACATTTCTTCAAAGAGGGCTTTAGTGACTTTTTCACCATTTGAAAGCGACTTACCATGGCGGATCCATTGCCAAATAGAGGTACGAGAAATTTCTGCCGTTGCAGCATCCTCCATTAAGCCATATATCGGTACACAACCATTTCCAGATATCCATGCTTCAATATATTGAACTGCAACTCGGATATTCGCTCGCATACCCGCTTCCGTCCTTTCGCCATCACAAGGCTGCAATAGCTGCTGAGCGGTAATTTCTTCGTCTGAATCGCGCGATACGTGTAATTGGTTTTGGTGTTCGCCCAGTGCTTGGTTAAAAACCGCCATGACGGTGTCTGCTAACCCAGGGTGTGCAACCCATGAGCCATCATGACCATTACGGGCTTCTAATTCCTTATCAGCTTTAACCTTCTCTAAAATAGCTTTATTCTCTTGTGCATCTTTACTTGGGATAAAGGCAGACATCCCCCCCATTGCAAAAGCCCCTCGACGGTGGCAAGTTTTAATCAGCAACCGAGAATAAGCACTTAAAAAAGGTTGTGTCATGGTCACGACTTGGCGATCAGGTAATACCCTATCTGCGTGCTCTTTTAATGTTTTGATATAACTGAAAATATAATCCCAACGGCCACAATTTAGACCAACGATATGCTGGCGCATGTGATACAAGATTTCATCCATCTGAAAAACAGCTGGCAGTGTTTCGATAAGTACGGTGGCCTTAATCGTTCCTCGTGGTAAACCAACAGAGTCTTCGGCCATACTAAATACATCACTCCACCATTGAGCTTCCTGCCAAGACTCAAGTTTGGGTATATAGAAGTAAGGGCCACTTCCTTTTGCTAGTAGCGCTTCATAGTTATGAAAAAAGTAGAGCGCAAAATCGAATAACCCTCCGGGGATTGGCTTACCATCGAGCAAAACATGTTTTTCATCTAAATGCAGACCACGAACACGCGCGATTAATACAGCAGGGTTAGATTTTAATTGGTAAACCTTTCCATTTTCGTTGGTATACGAAATATCGCCTCGAACCGCATCTCTTAAATTAATTTGCCCATCGATCAATTTATCCCATGAAGGGGAGAGTGAATCTTCAAAATCAGCCATAAAAACTTTAACATTGGCATTAAGCGCATTGATCACCATCTTACGCTCTACAGGGCCAGTGATCTCAACTCGGCGATCACGCAAATCCTCAGGGATATTTTGAATTTTCCAATCAGCCTTTTTAATGGAATCACTTTCTGAAATGAAATCAGGCAACATGCCAGAATCTATTTTCTGTTGTCTAACTTGCCTTTCTTTCAATAGCACATCTCTTTTAGCGGAAAACTTTTCTGCCAGATCAGAAAGAAACGCGATAGCTTCAGTCGTTAGCACCTTGCTATCTTGCTGATTAAAACTCTTAGTAAATGTTAATGTTGATGCTGATAATTGCTGATCCATTGGTCGATCCTCTCTCATATCTGCCGATAAATTAAGACTAACTCAAAATAAAAATAAATCAAAAATAGTTTCCATTTTATTTTAATTTAAATACAACATATTGATATATAATTAAATTAACAAGATTCTAATTATGATTGCAGGTTCCCTTTTCACAACAAAAGATGTTAAAATTAAGTTAAATCAATGTGTTGTAAAAATAACAATCATTTACTAAAAAACAAAAAAAGCAGCCTCATCAGGGCTGCTTAAATTCTTTAATTAGGATTCAACTTAAATGAAATCGCTGTAATTTATCATTACACTAGGCGAATACGTTGTTATAAGCGTATCTGGCAGTAGATAGGTGGTTTTTTAATCTAACGTCGGCTGCATATGACTAAGATCGAAAGGTGTGATCTGATACACATAATAATTTAACCAATTTGAGAAAAGTAGGTGCCCATGACTACGCCAAGTAATAATGGGATCCTTTTCCGGATTATTTTCCCTAAAATAATTACAGGGGATATTTGGCGAAATTCCAGCATCAACATCGCGCCAATATTCTTGAGCGAGGGTATCCGCATCGTATTCTGGATGACCTGTAACAAAAACTAATCGCTTATCTTTAGATGCAAATAGATAAGCCCCTGCTTCTTGTGAACTAGCTAATATATCCAAATCCGTATGTTTGCGGATCAATGATTCAGGGAAGTCAGCATAGCGTGAATGAGGCGCATAAAAAGATCCATCAAATCCTCGGGTTAATAGGGCAAAAGGCTCAAGCGTATCATGCTGATAAATACCAGATAGCTTTTCTTCCCGTGTCCATTTAGGTAAATCATAAAGCACTTTCAATGCAGCCTGCACCGCCCAGCAAACAAATAGAGTCGAGGTCACATGATCTTTCGCCCAATGAATCACTTTTTCTATTTGCTGCCAATAAGCAACATCACAAAACTCCACTAAACCTAAAGGAGCACCAGTCACAATCAATCCATCAAAATTCTGGTCTTGGATATCCTCAAAGTCACAATAAAAGGTATTCAGATGTTCCGCAGGCGTATTTTTAGATTCACGCTGATCAATTCGCAGTAACTGAATATCAACTTGTAGCGGTGTGTTCGACAGTAAACGTAAAAATTGATTTTCAGTTTCAATTTTCTTAGGCATCAAATTGAGTAGTAACACTTTCAAGGGACGGATCTCCTGAAGGCTTGCTCTTGTCGTTGTCATGACAAAAACATTCTCCTCTCGTAAGAAATTTACCGCTGGCAACTCATCAGGTAAACGAATTGGCATCATCTTCCCCTTTTATACATTTATACGTTTAGACTTCTAGAATGCTAAATAATCTAACCAAAGTTGCCATCATTGTCGAGTCTTTCAACACTAATTGAAATTATTTCAAGTGATTAGATTTGGTACAATTTGATTGCTATATATAGCATGGTTATAACTGTATGATTCTATTTATATTATGATAAAAACTATTCAATTATAAACATCAATATTTATTAGAATTTTTATTTATATCCTATACAGAGACAAAGATACTAAGTACTAGTAATGCTGGCTGGAATCCGCCAAAAATAGAGAAAATGGGAAAAGAAGGGAAGTGATGGAAGGTAAGGTATGAAATAGATGAGGGCTTTGATAAATTTCTTACTAATAATTCTTTAATCTATCTATTGCTATTGAAATAACCCATATTTGAAAAAATAAGCCGCCCTAAATAAGGGATTAAACTTTATCTCTCCCAAACGCAAAAAAGCCACCCGATGGGTGGCTTTCTCACTGATTTGATGTCTGGCAGTTCCCTACTCTCACATGGGGAGACCCCACACTACCATCGGCGCTACGGCGTTTCACTGCTGAGTTCGGCATGGGGTCAGGTGGGACCACCGCGCTATTGCCGCCAGACAAATTCGGTTTCGTTCCCGTTTGCGTCGACACCGCAAACCAGAACTGCAATCTTGAACAAGCTGATTTCTCGCACCACTCTATCTCGTGCACTTCAACAATCGTCTCTCTAAAACACCTTCGGTGTTGTCAGGTTAAGCCTCACGGTTCATTAGTACTGGTTAGCTCAACGTATCGCTACGCTTACACACCCAGCCTATCAACGTCTTCGTCTTAAACGTTCCTTTAGGACCCTTAAAGAGTCAGGGAAGACTCATCTCAAGGCAAGTTTCCCGCTTAGATGCTTTCAGCGGTTATCTCTTCCGCACTTAGCTACCGGGCAGTGCCATTGGCATGACAACCCGAACACCAGCGGTGCGTCCACTCCGGTCCTCTCGTACTAGGAGCAGCCCCTTTCAATCTTCCAACGCCCACGGCAGATAGGGACCGAACTGTCTCACGACGTTCTAAACCCAGCTCGCGTACCACTTTAAATGGCGAACAGCCATACCCTTGGGACCTACTTCAGCCCCAGGATGTGATGAGCCGACATCGAGGTGCCAAACACCGCCGTCGATATGAACTCTTGGGCGGTATCAGCCTGTTATCCCCGGAGTACCTTTTATCCGTTGAGCGATGGCCCTTCCATTCAGAACCACCGGATCACTAAGACCTACTTTCGTACCTGCTCGAGCCGTCACTCTCGCAGTCAAGCTGGCTTATGCCTTTGCACTAACCGCATGATGTCCGACCATGCTTAGCCAACCTTCGTGCTCCTCCGTTACGCTTTGGGAGGAGACCGCCCCAGTCAAACTACCCACCAGACACTGTCCGCACCCCAGATTATGGGGCTACGTTAGAACATCAAACATTAAAGGGTGGTATTTCAAGGTTGGCTCCATGCAGACTGGCGTCCACACTTCAAAGCCTCCCACCTATCCTACACATCAAGGCTCAATGTTCAGTGTCAAGCTATAGTAAAGGTTCACGGGGTCTTTCCGTCTTGCCGCGGGTACACTGCATCTTCACAGCGAGTTCAATTTCACTGAGTCTCGGGTGGAGACAGCCTGGCCATCATTACGCCATTCGTGCAGGTCGGAACTTACCCGACAAGGAATTTCGCTACCTTAGGACCGTTATAGTTACGGCCGCCGTTTACTGGGGCTTCGATCAAGAGCTTCTCCTTACGGATAACCCCATCAATTAACCTTCCAGCACCGGGCAGGCGTCACACCGTATACGTCCACTTTCGTGTTTGCACAGTGCTGTGTTTTTAATAAACAGTTGCAGCCAGCTGGTATCTGCGACTGGCTTCAGCTCCATGGGTAAACCACTTCACCTAATGCCAGCGTGCCTTCTCCCGAAGTTACGGCACCATTTTGCCTAGTTCCTTCACCCGAGTTCTCTCAAGCGCCTGAGTATTCTCTACCTGACCACCTGTGTCGGTTTGGGGTACGATTAATGATAATCTAGAGCTTAGAGGCTTTTCCTGGAAGCGGGGCATGAGCTACTTCGCCACCGTAGTGACTCGTCATCAGACCTCAGTGTATAGCGAACCGGATTTGCCTAATTCACCCACCTACATCCTTAAACCGGGACAACCGTCGCCCGGCCAGCCTAGCCTTCTCCGTCCCCCCATCGCAATTATCACCAGTACAGGAATATTAACCTGTTTCCCATCGACTACGCATTTCTGCCTCGCCTTAGGGGTCGACTCACCCTGCCCCGATTAACGTTGGACAGGAACCCTTGGTCTTCCGGCGTGCGGGTTTTTCACCCGCATTATCGTTACTTATGTCAGCATTCGCACTTCTGATACCTCCAGCATGCCTCGCAGCACACCTTCACAGGCTTACAGAACGCTCCCCTACCCAACAACATTTACATGTCGCTGCCGCAGCTTCGGTGCATGGTTTAGCCCCGTTACATCTTCCGCGCAGGCCGACTCGACCAGTGAGCTATTACGCTTTCTTTAAATGATGGCTGCTTCTAAGCCAACATCCTGGCTGTCTGAGCCTTCCCACTTCGTTTCCCACTTAACCATGACTTTGGGACCTTAGCTGGCGGTCTGGGTTGTTTCCCTCTTCACGACGAACGTTAGCACCCGCCGTGTGTCTCCCGTGATAACATTCTTCGGTATTCGTAGTTTGCATCGGGTTGGTAAGTCGGGATGACCCCCTAGCCGAAACAGTGCTCTACCCCCGAAGATGAGTTCACGAGGCGCTACCTAAATAGCTTTCGGGGAGAACCAGCTATCTCCCGGTTTGATTGGCCTTTCACCCCCAGCCACAAGTCATCCGCTAATTTTTCAACATTAGTCGGTTCGGTCCTCCAGTTAGTGTTACCCAACCTTCAACCTGCCCATGGCTAGATCACCGGGTTTCGGGTCTATACCCTGCAACTCATTCGCCCAGTTAAGACTCGGTTTCCCTACGGCTCCCCTATTCGGTTAACCTTGCTACAGAATATAAGTCGCTGACCCATTATACAAAAGGTACGCAGTCACCCCACCACTAAGCCCCCTTTGCTTGATTTTTTGGGTTGGGCGTCACAAAGGACGTTCCGCCAACCGCCATCAAGTAAGGATGACGCTGTGATGACTCACCACTGGCTTAGTGGTGGGGCTCCCACTGCTTGTACGTACACGGTTTCAGGTTCTATTTCACTCCCCTCGCCGGGGTTCTTTTCGCCTTTCCCTCACGGTACTGGTTCACTATCGGTCAATCAGGAGTATTTAGCCTTGGAGGATGGTCCCCCCATATTCAGACAGGATAACACGTGTCCCGCCCTACTCGTCGAGTTCACAACACCAACACCTTCGGATACGGGGCTATCACCCTTTATTGCCGGCCTTTCCAGACCGTTCTCCTGATGCTGATGCTGATTAAGACTCTGGGCTGCTCCCCGTTCGCTCGCCGCTACTAGGGGAATCTCGGTTGATTTCTTTTCCTCGGGGTACTGAGATGTTTCAGTTCCCCCGGTTCGCCTCGTTTGACTATGGATTCATCAAACGATAGTGCAACGAATTGCACTGGGTTTCCCCATTCGGACATCGTCGGTTATAACGGTTCATATCACCTTACCGACGCTTTTCGCAGATTAGCACGTCCTTCATCGCCTCTGATTGCCTAGGCATCCACCGTGTACGCTTAGTCGCTTAACCTCACAACCCGAAATTGTTTCAACGATCACCTGACTGTCATGGCTGTGCGTGGTGAACTTCTGCGTTGGGCAGTGCTCGCAATGCTCACGTACTCCTGTACGCTGCGCTTGCTGCGCGCTGTCCGCCTTGAATTTCACCCTGCTCGCTCATGCCACTCGTTTGAATGACCGAAAATTTCAGGTTTGAAATTTTGAGAGACTCTCACATTGTTTAAGCAATAAACAATGTGCGTTGTTTCAATTTTCAGCTTGTTCCAGATTGTTAAAGAGCATAATTATTCGCAATAGACTAAAACTAATCTATTCTGAATAATTCAAAAATATTATGGTGGAGCTAAGCGGGATCGAACCGCTGACCTCCTGCGTGCAAGGCAGGCGCTCTCCCAGCTGAGCTATAGCCCCATAACAGGTTTAACAGTATCATCGCCGTCTTTAATCGGTGTGATTAAAAACGAAATCGAATTAAGGCAAGGCGTAGCTTAGCGACGTTTACACTAGGTAAACGAGCTGAGATACAACGTAGCATTCATTCGATTTTGGTAGGCCTGAGTGGACTTGAACCACCGACCTCACCCTTATCAGGGGTGCGCTCTAACCACCTGAGCTACAAGCCTATTGATACCGTTGACTCTTTCATCAGACAATCTGTGTGAACACTTCACAAAACACTTCAACGGTAAGGAGGTGATCCAACCGCAGGTTCCCCTACGGTTACCTTGTTACGACTTCACCCCAGTCATGGATCACAAAGTGGTAAGCGCCCTCCCGAAGGTTAAGCTACCTACTTCTTTTGCAACCCACTCCCATGGTGTGACGGGCGGTGTGTACAAGGCCCGGGAACGTATTCACCGTAGCATTCTGATCTACGATTACTAGCGATTCCGACTTCATGGAGTCGAGTTGCAGACTCCAATCCGGACTACGACGTACTTTATGAGTTCCGCTTGCTCTCGCGAGGTCGCTTCTCTTTGTATACGCCATTGTAGCACGTGTGTAGCCCTACTCGTAAGGGCCATGATGACTTGACGTCATCCCCACCTTCCTCCGGTTTATCACCGGCAGTCTCCTTTGAGTTCCCGACCGAATCGCTGGCAACAAAGGATAAGGGTTGCGCTCGTTGCGGGACTTAACCCAACATTTCACAACACGAGCTGACGACAGCCATGCAGCACCTGTCTCAGAGTTCCCGAAGGCACTTAAGCATCTCTGCTAAATTCTCTGGATGTCAAGAGTAGGTAAGGTTCTTCGCGTTGCATCGAATTAAACCACATGCTCCACCGCTTGTGCGGGCCCCCGTCAATTCATTTGAGTTTTAACCTTGCGGCCGTACTCCCCAGGCGGTCGATTTAACGCGTTAGCTCCGGAAGCCACTCCTCTAGGGAACAACCTCCAAATCGACATCGTTTACAGCGTGGACTACCAGGGTATCTAATCCTGTTTGCTCCCCACGCTTTCGCACCTGAGCGTCAGTCTTTGTCCAGGGGGCCGCCTTCGCCACCGGTATTCCTCCACATCTCTACGCATTTCACCGCTACACATGGAATTCTACCCCCCTCTACAAGACTCTAGCTAACCAGTCTTAGATGCCATTCCCAGGTTAAGCCCGGGGATTTCACATCTAACTTAATTAACCGCCTGCGTGCGCTTTACGCCCAGTAATTCCGATTAACGCTTGCACCCTCCGTATTACCGCGGCTGCTGGCACGGAGTTAGCCGGTGCTTCTTCTGTCGGTAACGTCAATCGTTGATGGTATTAACATCAACGCCTTCCTCCCGACTGAAAGTACTTTACAACCCTAGGGCCTTCTTCATACACGCGGCATGGCTGCATCAGGCTTGCGCCCATTGTGCAATATTCCCCACTGCTGCCTCCCGTAGGAGTCTGGGCCGTGTCTCAGTCCCAGTGTGGCTGATCATCCTCTCAGACCAGCTAGGGATCGTCGCCTAGGTAAGCCATTACCTTACCTACTAGCTAATCCCATATGGGTTCATCCGACAGCGCAAGGCCCGAAGGTCCCCTGCTTTGCTCCTAAGAGATTATGCGGTATTAGCCACCGTTTCCAGTAGTTATCCCCCTCTATCGGGCAGATCCCCATACATTACTCACCCGTCCGCCGCTCGTCAGCGAGAAGCAAGCTTCCCCTGTTACCGCTCGACTTGCATGTGTTAGGCCTGCCGCCAGCGTTCAATCTGAGCCATGATCAAACTCTTCAATTAAAAGCGTTTGATGCTCAAAGAATTAAACTGACTACATTCTTTCATATATGAATTAACGTGTTAGTCACTCTTCAAGACTTTAAAATCAAATATTTTTTTGATAGTGTCCTGTGAGTGCCCACACAGATTGTCTGATAAATTGTTAAAGAGCGTTGCGACTTTATCTTTCGATATTAACCAGTTAGGTCGTTGTCGCGAGGTGATGTATACTACGTTTTTTCGTGAGAAAGTCAAGCGATTATTTTCAACTTTTTCTTTCTTTTTTCACCTCTCGTTGCCACTGGTTTCTTTTCTAACCTGACCACCGAAGCGGTTTGTCGTGACAACGGATGCGCATTATAGGGAGTCAGAAAATTCTAGCAACCCCTTTTTATCACTTTTTTATTCGATTGCTGCATTCCACAGCAAAACGCACCTTTATACAGATTTACCCACAAAGTTATCCACAACCATAAAAATAATTAAAATATAACGCGCATTACGCAAACGATTGCGTTACAATTAGCATGAAAATTCATCGTTGATTTTATTTTTATGTTCTGAAATTGTTAGTGGCTTATCTCTATCTATTGATATTTTGATGTGATTAAACAGTTACAGCAGAAATAGGTATATATAAGAAGCGTCGTTTTTACGCTTTAAACTAACTCTTACGGTTTTATTGCTTTCTTATCCAAGGGATCTATCTCATGCAACAGCTTCGTCCTATTCGTCGTGCCCTGCTCAGTGTTTCTGATAAAACAGGTGTTGTTGAATTCGCTAAAGCGCTTTCACAACGAGGTGTTGAACTGCTCTCTACAGGTGGAACCGCAAAACTACTTGCCGAGTCAGGGTTAAAAGTCACCGAAGTTTCAGACTATACAGGGTTCCCTGAAATGATGGATGGTCGTGTTAAAACACTTCACCCAAAAGTTCATGGTGGCATTTTAGGTCGTCGTGGCATTGATGATGCCATTATGCAGCAACATAATATCGAACCGATTGATATGGTTGTTGTCAATCTGTACCCCTTTGCACAAACCGTCGCTAAGCCTAACTGTACCCTAGAAGATGCTGTTGAAAATATTGATATCGGCGGCCCCACAATGGTGCGCTCAGCCGCTAAAAACCATAAAGATGTCGCGATTGTTGTGAACAGCAATGATTATGAAAAAATCATTGAAGAATTGGATAACCACGATAACTCTTTAAATTGGTCTACTCGTTTTGACCTTGCTATTAAAGCGTTCGAACATACTGCCGCTTATGACAGTATGATAGCCAACTACTTTGGCGAATTAGTCACCCCTTATTATGGCGATACAACGCAACCATCGGGACGTTTCCCTCGTACGTTGAATTTAAACTTTATCAAAAAACAAGACATGCGTTACGGTGAAAATAGTCACCAAGATGCCGCTTTTTATATAGAAGAGAACCCTAAAGAGGCATCAATCGCCACGGCGACACAGCTGCAAGGTAAGGCTCTCTCTTATAACAATATTGCTGATACGGACGCCGCTTTAGAATGTGTTAAATCTTTCGAAGAGCCAGCCTGCGTTATCGTCAAACATGCCAACCCTTGCGGTGTTGCTATTGGTAATAATATTCATGCAGCTTACGATCGCGCGTTTAAAACGGATCCAACGTCTGCTTTTGGTGGCATCATTGCCTTTAACCGTCAGCTTGATAAGGCAACAGCAGAAGCGATTATTGAGCGCCAATTTGTAGAAGTTATTATTGCACCAACGGTTGCCGATGATGCTCTTTCAGTATTAGCGACCAAGCAAAATGTGCGTGTTCTTACATGTGGTGAGTGGGATAAACCTGTTGCAGGATTAGATTTTAAACGTGTTAACGGTGGTTTATTGGTCCAAGACCGTGACCTCGGTATGGTTGAACCTGACGAGCTACGTGTTGTGACTAAACGCCAACCCACTGAGCGTGAATTTAAAGATGCTCTATTCTGTTGGAAAGTCGCTAAATTCGTTAAGTCGAACGCGATTGTTTATGCCAAAAATGATATGACTATTGGCATTGGTGCAGGGCAAATGAGCCGAGTGTATTCTGCGAAAATTGCAGGTATTAAAGCCGCAGATGAAGGCTTAGAAGTTGCAGGTTGTGCAATGGCCTCCGACGCATTCTTCCCGTTCCGTGACGGTATTGATGCAGCGGCAGCCGTTGGTGTGACCTGTGTGATCCAGCCAGGTGGTTCAATCCGCGATAGCGAAGTGATTGAAGCGGCTAACGAGCACGGCATCGCCATGATTTTCACTAATATGCGCCATTTCCGCCATTAATCATGTGGAGTTAAGTATGAATATTTTAATTATTGGTGGCGGTGGTCGTGAACACGCCCTAGCATGGAAAGCCGCACAATCACCACTTGCTGACAAAGTTTATGTGGCTCCGGGTAATGCTGGAACTGCATTAGAGCCTAATCTTGAAAACGTGGCTATCTCAGCAACGGATATCGATGAATTATTAAAATTTGCGAAAGAGCAACAAATCGGCCTAACGATTGTTGGCCCAGAAGCACCACTGGTCATTGGGGTCGTTGATGCGTTCCAAAAAGCAGGGCTAACCATTTTCGGTCCGACTCAAGGCGCCGCACAGCTCGAAGGTTCGAAAGCTTTTACGAAAGACTTTTTAGCTCGTCACAAAATACCGACAGCCGCTTACCAAAATTTTACTGAAATCGAACCTGCTTTGGCGTATCTGGATAACGTCGGCGCACCGATTGTTATTAAGGCTGATGGTCTTGCCGCAGGTAAAGGTGTCATTGTCGCGATGACGCTGGCTGAAGCTAAAGATGCTGTGCACGATATGCTTGCTGGTAACGCATTTGGTGATGCAGGTCACCGTATCGTGATTGAAGAGTTCTTAGACGGTGAAGAAGCAAGTTTTATTGTGATGGTGGACGGCGAAAATGTCATTCCAATGGCAACTAGCCAAGACCATAAACGTGTTGGTGATGGTGATACAGGTCTTAACACGGGCGGCATGGGCGCATATTCACCGGCGCCCGTTGTGACAAATGAAATTCACCAGCGTGTCATGGAACAAATCATCTATCCAACAGTAAAAGGTATGGATGCCGAGGGGCATCGTTATCAAGGTTTCCTCTATGCGGGTCTAATGATTGATAAGGCTGGTAACCCTAAAGTTATCGAATTTAACTGCCGTTTTGGCGATCCTGAAACTCAACCTATCATGATGCGTTTACAATCTGATTTAGTCGAGTTGTGTCTTGCAGGGGCAAAAGGTGAGCTAGCAGGTAAAGATTCCTTATGGGATGAACGCCCTGCTCTCGGTGTGGTAATTGCTGCCGGAGGTTATCCAGGTGATTACCGCCAAGGTGATGTGATCCACGGTTTGCCGACCGAAGAAATGGCGGATAGCAAAGTATTTCATGCTGGCACTAAAATGAAAGATGATAAGGTCATCACTGCCGGAGGCCGTGTTCTTTGTGTCACAGCACTCGGTAATGATATCGCCCAAGCTCAACAAAAAGCCTATCAAGCCGCTGAAAATATTCATTGGGATGGCAGTTTTTACCGTAAAGATATTGGTTATCGTGCCGTCGCACGCCTGAAATAGCGAGCACAGAAGCTAAACTCACTAAGCTGATAAACAGCCGCTTTATCAGCTTTTTTATTTCTAACAGGCGAAAGCGCTGAGTATTTCGTAGCCTAACTAGGCGACAAAGTAATTTATCCTCGGGGGTATACACAAATATGTGACTGAGGTGAGTTGCTGAAGCCAACAACGTTAGGATGCGAAAGACGACGAGCGGTGAGATTACAATGAATCTTTACTAGGCTGCCAGCGGCAAAAATCGGTATCCGCAACCATCAAAAGTTGATTCCCTTCAGGGGATTCTAACCAAGCAATATTCAGCTGTTTATGCCAAACTTTTGTTCGGCTTTCTAACCAATTTTGTGCATAAGGTTCAAATTCGACTTTTTTGACATCACCGCCACAAGTGACGACTTGGTTTTGTGACCAACGGCCTTGGTATAGTTTCACACCACCGACTACCAAAGCAGTATTAATATCTAAAATACGTTTTGCTTCAAAACGCCAACGGATAATGTCATCGGAAGAAAGTGCGGTTTTGCGATCTTTTTCGACTCGTTGCATAAAGATCACATCATCGTTTTTGTTAAAACGGAGTTGTTCCATCATTTCTTGCTCACCCGCATTTAAGATTTGGCTACGAATTTGCCAAAGCTGGCCTGCTCGGTACTCGAAGAAATTAACGGAAGTATCAGTGCCTTTGTAAGGGCTGTAAACAACCATAAGCACTTGAGGGTCATTTTTTGCGTCATTAAGACGCCACATACGGATTACACCATCATCCGCAATAAATCCACTCGCACTAAACTCGGGAAAGTTGTTACGAGAAGAACAGGCGCTGAGCATTGAGATGGCTCCCAATACCAGCAACCCTTTCCGAATGAACAAAAGGGGTCGTTGACTACCCCCCCTGATAATTCTAGTTTGCAACTTAATTATTTTACCGCTTCTTTCAGTGCTTTACCGGCAGAGAAAGCAGGAACATTAGTTGCTGGGATAGTGATCTCTTCGCGAGTTTGCGGGTTACGACCGGTACGCTCTGCACGGTGGCTGACTTTGAAAGTACCGAAACCGACCAGTTGTACTTGCTCGCCTTTTTTCAGCGTTTCTGAAATAGCATTCAGAGTTGATTCTAATGCTGCTTTAGCCTGTACTTTTGTCAGGTCTGCTGATTCTGCGATAGCATCAACTAATTCAGTCTTGTTCATAAATTATCCTTACACAGTGTGTTTATCGTTTGCAAAGCATCGAGTGCGTCGGATATGCCAAATTGACAGCCCCTGATACACGCCCCCGATAGCCACTTCTCTTCTTGCCCCTAAATGTAGACCAGTCTAGGGGCAAATGTGAAGTCTTAGTCATCAGCATTACTGCGCTAAGTCACGTTTTCATCAATGAAACGCTAAAAACTAGCCTACAGTAATACCAATATTGCTAACCCCCGCTTCACGGAGGTCAGATTTTAATCCTTTAATTAACTCTAAGTCTCGCTCTTCACAGGCAGCCAGTAAACGGAAAATTTCCCACTGGATATCCCACTCTTCCTCAATTGAGGATAATTCTTTCAGCTCTTCCTCTGACATTTCCCTACCAGCTTGGGTCATTTCCAGCATCGCAACAGTACGAATCGATGTTTCGCTAACCGCAATAGCATGGCTCAGTGTTTCGCCACTTAATTTTGCATGAACCACTTCACCTAAAGCGATACAAGCATCAATGGCTGGATAAACACCGTAGAAATCAAAATCATCTGCTGACGGTATAATTTCTTCTAATTTTTCGAGCTGATTGTCGAAATTAATTTTACTGTCTTTAACGACCAGCGTTTCCCATACCAAATCAAGTATAGACCGATAAACCTTTGCGTCAGTAAATTCACTTTGCTGACAAAACATTTGGTAGTTGGGGTACATTCGTTCGCACAGGCATGCCATAAAAGTAACATGTTGCCAGCTTTCTAGTTTTTCCAACCTCAAATGGATGGGATTTCTTAACATAATTTCAGACTCATCAATCTCAATACATCGCAGTTTACCTGAAAATCTGCCAATACCACATATTTTGCTGATAATTAGCCGGATTTCTCTTTCATTCGCTCAAAAAACGACCTATTAGAGGCTATTCCATCAGCAAGTCGCGTTGGCTCAGGTAGCCGATACCCCTTTAAACAGCGTTCAACCCACTCACGAGAAGCACTGACACTCATCTTATGACCCGGTGAAATAAACAAAGGATTGCATCTTTTTTTACTTCTCAGTACCCAACCAAGCTGATTTTCGCCATGCCGTAATGGTTGAAAACTTCCCGGGGCTTCATTCACTGCTTCATAGTCACCGTACAATCGACTTTTTGCGACTCCAATGGTTGGCACATCAGCCTGTAAGCCAAAGTGACACGCAACACCGAAACGACGAGGATGGGCGATCCCTTGACCATCAACTAACACTAATTCAGGTTTATGATGCAATTGTTGCCAAGCTGCCATCAATCCAGGCACTTCACGAAAAGAGAGCAAACCCGGAATATAAGGTAATTGTGTGGGTACTCGCGCAATCTGATACTCAACCAATTGCAAATCAGGCCATGACAGAACGGCGATCACCGCACGAGTGACAGTACCTTGCTGCTCAAAGCCCACATCAGCACCACCGATAAAAATCGGCTGTATATTATTTTCATTCAATACAATAAGCTGTGCTTTATCTGCTTGCTCTTGTCGCAACAATCGAGTGTCTATGGCCATGATGTGCTCAATACTTATTATGATTAACGATTAATGATAGAAGATAACAGCGTACTTACAAGGATCTGTGAGTACGCTATCAAAAAACCGATCAGTTATTGATGGTATTGGCGGGAAAAACGGTGGACGGCATCAACAAAAGCACCTGCATGCTCAGGGGGAACATCTTGATGGATACCATGACCTAAATTAAAGACATGTCCATTACCTTGCCCGAAGCCTGCCAAAATATTTTGTACTTCTTCTTCAATGCGCGGTATCGGAGCATAAAGCATTGATGGATCCATATTTCCCTGTAGTGCCACTTTGTCACCGACTCGACGACGGGCATCCGCAATTTCAGTGGTCCAATCAAGACCTAGAGCATCACAACCTGTTGCAGCCATCTCCTCTAGCCATTGCCCACCGCCTTTTGTAAATAGGGTCACAGGCACACGGCGGCCTTCATTTTCACGTATTAGGCCATCAATGATCTTATGCATGTAATGAAGAGAGAATTGTAAATAATCACGTTTAGTTAGCACGCCACCCCATGTATCAAAAATCATGATGGATTGAGCCCCTGCCCGAATTTGCGCATTTAAATATAAAATCACGCTATCAGCGAGTTTATCCAGTAATAAGTGGAGCGCATTCGGGTCTTCATACATCATTTTTTTAATTTTTGTGAACGCTTTACTGCTGCCACCTTCGACCATGTAAGTGGCTAATGTCCACGGACTCCCCGAAAAACCGATAAGAGGTACATCCCCCTTTAGCGCTTTACGGATTGCTCTTACCGCATCCATAACATAGCCCAGTTCCATTTCCGGATCAGGTACTGGTATGTTTTTTATATCATTTAGGCAAGTGATTGGCTTTTTGAAACGAGGCCCTTCACCCGTCTCAAAATAGAGGCCTAGCCCCATAGCATCAGGGATGGTTAAGATATCAGAAAATAGGATTGCGGCGTCTAATGGAAAACGACGTAACGGTTGAAGTGTCACTTCACACGCTAACTCGGTGTTTTTACACAGAGAAATAAAATCACCAGCCTGTGCACGCGTTGCTTTGTACTCCGGTAGGTAACGCCCTGCTTGACGCATCATCCATACAGGGGTGGTATCTACAGGCTGACGTAGCAAAGCACGTAGATAGCGGTCATTTTTCAACTCAGTCATTATTTACTCCATTATAGTCAGTGGCCGCCGCAAATGGCTAAGGGCCGCTATTGTAGCATGTTACACACAACAATATCAGCGCCTAAGCAATTCGCACGTTTAGGCGTCCTCTTGGCGACATAAAGCCACCGTATCTTCAATTAATCGCCTTGCGATTGTGTCACTCGGAGGAATTTTAGGTAATTCATTGTAGTGATACCACGCGGCACTCACGAGTTCATTCGGGTCAACCTTAATTTCGCCACTGTCATAGTCAGCCAGAAACCCCATCATTAATGAGTGAGGGAAAGGCCAAGGCTGAGAAGACACATAACGAATATTACGTATTGTGATCCCGCTTTCTTCCATGACTTCTCGTGCTACCGCTTCTTCCAGTGTCTCACCCACTTCAACAAAACCCGCAAGTACGGTAAAGAGAGGGTTTTGAGTATGGCGGCGGTGCTGTGCTAGCAATATATGGTCACCACGACGGATGCCAACAATAATGCAAGGCGCAATTTGTGGGTAATAGCGTTCATGGCAATGGTCACAAAGACAAGCCCACTCAGTCGTACTATGACGCATTGCGGTGCCGCAATAACCGCAGTAACGATGGGAACGATAAAACTCCGCTAACTGTACTCCACGCCCAGCTAAACGAAATAATCCCTCATCTTGTGATGCTAATAAGCGCGGTGAAGCCATATCTGTTGGCATTTTTTCAGCAATTAGCCAAACAACCTCACCTTGCCATTCACCAATCGGTGTTGCTATCTTCCCAGACAGTGACCAATCTTTTGCACTCCCCCTAGGAGCATCTCCTTGTGGTAACCATAAGCGCCCAGCAAAGCAAACAAACCACCAACCTTTCTCTGTTCCAGTTAATGTCACTTTTGTCATTTTTTACATCTTTTATTGGTATAAAAGGATTTCATCTTTTTCTATAAAGATACGCTTTTTTCACAAAATGTAATCTAGTCGTTGTACTTAATCATTTTTAGTTAGTGTTTTTGACACTTTTTAGACAGTTTTTTCCCTAAAACATCGAAAAAGTGTCACAAAACCGTCAACTCACTGTCACCTTGGAAAATTAGCATACTAACTAACCAATATAACTCCTCTATACAGTGAGAGATAAAATGAAAACGATTGTACCCGCAGTTTTACTTTCATTAACCGCGTCAAGTGCTGCTTTAGCAGCCGATAACGATTTAACCGCCTTGATTGAAGCCGCTAAAAAAGAAGGTCAAGTATACAGTGTTGGAATGCCAGATACTTGGGCTAACTGGAAAGGAACTTGGCAAGATCTCGAAAAAACCTATGGATTAAAGCACCAAGATACGGATATGAGTTCAGCGCAAGAGATTGCTAAGTTTGCCGCTGAAAAAAATAATGCTACCGCAGATATTGGCGATGTCGGCGCCTCCTTTGGCCCTGTTGCCGTACAGAAAGGCGTTACCCAACCTTATAAACCAACCACATGGTCACAAATCCCTGATTGGGCAAAAGATAAAGAAGGCCATTGGGCACTGGCTTATACGGGCACCATTGCTTTCATGATCAATAATGAGTTAGTTAAAGATGCACCAAAAAGCTGGGATGATTTGCTAAAAGGTAAATATAAAGTCACTGTTGGTGATGTTGGTATCGCAGCTCAAGCTAACAATGCAGTATTAGCAGCGGCCTATGCGCGCGGTGGTGATGAAAATAACTTACAGCCCGCTATTGCGTTTTTTGCTGAACTTGCCAAGCAAAAACGTCTTTCCGTGAATGATCCAACCGTTGCAAATATTGAAAAAGGCGAAGTTGCCGTCGGTATTCTTTGGGATTTCAATGCGCTGAATTATCGTGATCAGATCAATCGTGAGCGCTTTACCGTTGTCATTCCTTCTGATGGTTCAGTTATCTCAGGCTATACCACTATCATTAATAAATATGCCAAAAATCCAAATGCCGCGAAGTTAGCACGTGAATTTATTTTTAGCGATCAGGGGCAAATTAACCTAGCTGAAGGCTACGCCCGCCCAATTCGTGCTGAATACCTCACCCTCCCCGAAGAGATTAAAGCCAAATTGTTACCGGATGAGCAGTACAAAAATGTTCGCCCAATTAACGATGCGGATGGCTGGGAAAAGTCGTCTCGCAAACTCCCCAAAATGTGGCAACAGCAAGTGTTAATCCACCAGCAGTAATGTCACTTAGGAAGAAAATATCTCATGTCTGATAAAGTGATCCTTGTTGTTCTCGATGGCTTGAGTTACCCAGTAGCCCATGATTGTATGGGCTACCTCAATGGACTGATCGAAGCTGATCGAGCAACGCTCTATAAAGTGGAGTGTGAGCTACCCTCTATGTCACGCCCTTTATACGAATGTATTTTGGCGGGAGTTTCCCCTGTCGATAGCGGTATCGTTAACAATGACGTCGTGCGTCTCTCCCACTTCGATAGTATTTTTTCTTTAGCCAAGAATGCGGGTAAAACAACGGCAGCCGCGGCTTATTATTGGGTCAGCGAGCTATATAACCGAGCACCTTTTGTTGCGACTCGAGACCGTTTTACCAATGATAAGCAACTCGCTATCCAGCATGGTTGTTTTTACCAAGCAGACCATTATCCAGACAGCCACCTATTTATGGATGCGGAATACCTACGCACTCAATACTCGCCTGATTTTTTACTGATCCATCCGATGAATATTGATGATACAGGCCATAAGTTTGGGTTTGATTCCTCACAATATCGTAACGCGGCGCGTCAAGCCGACACTATTTTGTCAAATTACTTACCTCAATGGATTGAGCAAGGCTATCAAATTATTGTCACGAGTGATCATGGCATGAACAGTGATCATAGCCATGGCGGTATATTACCTGAAGAGCGCACTGTTCCTCTGTTTGTTATTGGCGAGCAATTTTCACATCAAGAACAGTGTATGGTGAAGCAAACTGCGATTTGTGGCACGGTTTGCGCCTTACTCGGAATTGAATATGGCGATAAAACAGTCTGTCACACATTATTGGTAGGAGATAATTAATGGCCGACGTTAGCGTACCTTGTGAACAAGCAAACCACCAACAAGGGAAAGCCGCAATGTTAAAGAAACACTTATCACGTTTTCATTGGGGATCAGCCTTATTAACACTGCCATTTATTACATTGTTTTGCTTGTTTCAAATCGCCCCTATGATTTGGGTATTTATCAATAGCTTTATTTATGAAGAAGCTTGGTCAGTCGACAACTACCTTGATATTTTCACCAACGATTTTTATCTGCAAGCCTTTGAGAACACCCTCTGGTTATCGATTGTCTGTAGTGTCATCGGGCTATTCATTTCTGCATTAACGGCATTTTCCATCTATAAAATGCAAGGCAGAGTACGCAGTATGATGATTTCCTTCACCACAATGGCGAGTAACTTTAGCGGTGTTCCCCTTGCCTTTGCTTTTATCATCATACTTGGGGTCAATGGCGCAATTACCCTGCAATTGAAATCTTGGGGAATTATTGAGGATTTCGATATTTATAGCGCAAGTGGGTTAATGCTGCTGTATATCTACTTTCAAATTCCTCTGGGTATTTTATTGCTTTATCCTGCCTTTGATGCGTTGAAACCGGAGTGGGAAGATGCGGCTAAAACCATGGGAGCCAGTAAATTATCTTATTGGCGCAACGTTGCTATCCCCGTACTCGCTCCCGCATTACTTGGTACTTTTATTATTTTAGTTGCTAATGCCGTTGGGGCTTACGCGAGCACTTACGCCCTGATGAGTGGCAATTACAATCTAGTGACCATCCGTATTGCCAGCTTAGTCTCCGGCGACCTTTATTTAGAGCCTAATTTAGCAGCAGCATTATCCGTTTTACTAATTGCTATTCTTGGATTTATCACTGCCATCCATCATTGGCTATTAAAACGGAGTTATCATGCCAAGTCATAATCTTACCGCCAAGCCAAATGGCTCTTCCGGCCTTTGGCTACATAAATTCATTCTTATTAGCGTTGTTTTGTTATTAGCTCTACCTATTGTTGCCACTTTTATTTATTCAATTTCTACACAATGGGGAGCGACCGTTTTACCGGATGCCTTATCGATAAAATGGTATTTACAGTTATGGCAAGACCCTCGATTTCTGTATGCTTTTGGGCGGTCGCTGCTCATCTGTTTTAGTACTTTGTTGGTTAGCACACTAATCATTTTACCAATGGCATTTGCCGTGTTTTACCGCTTCCCGAAATTAAAGGGGCTGATGGATTTACTGATCATCCTGCCTTTTGCTATTCCCCCTGTGGTGTCATCGGTGGGTCTATTACAAATATTTGCTGATGAGCCATTTATGCTGGTTGGTACGCCATGGATATTAATTGGTACTTATTTCACTATCACCCTACCTTTCATGTACCGTGCACTCGCTAATAGCTTCCAAGGCATTAATTTACATGACTTAATGGATGCCGCGCATTTACTCGGAGCAAGTACCTTTAAGGCTTTCTTATTAATAGTATTACCGAATATTCGCAAAGGATTACTAGTCTCATTACTGATCTCATTTTCATTTTTGATGGGTGAGTTTGTGTTTGCCAACATTTTGGTGGGAACACGTTATGAAACATTGCAAATCTACTTATTTAATATGCGTCAAACCAGCGGTCACTTTACCTCTGCGTTGGTGATGTCTTATTTCTTATTTACCTTGTTACTCACATGGCTCGCCACGCGGATGAGCCGTTCGGGAGATGAATAATGAGTTATGTTATTGCTGAAAATTTGAGTAAATCATTTGGTCAAAATCAGGTGTTCTCTAATATTCAATTCACAATAGAAAAAGGCGAATTTATTACCCTGTTAGGGCCTAGCGGCTGTGGAAAATCGACCTTATTGCGTTGTATTGCCGGACTCGAACAACCTGATAATGGTGACCTGTATATCAATCGCCAAAACATCACGCACCAAGCAGCCCAGCAGCGAGGCGTTGGCATGGTCTTTCAAAGTTATGCGTTATTCCCGAATATGACAGTTGAAGACAATATCGCCTTCGGCCTAAAAATGCGTAAAGTCAACAGCACTGAGCGCAATAAAGCGGTTGCAGACGTTATTGAAATGGTTGAGTTGCAAGGTAAAGAGCAGCAATTTCCTCACCAGCTTTCGGGTGGACAGCGGCAACGTGTCGCCCTTGCTCGTGCATTGGTGATGAAGCCCCAAATATTGCTATTGGATGAGCCACTTTCGGCATTAGATGCGCGTATTCGTAAACATCTGCGCCAACAGATCCGTCATATCCAACGTGAGTTAAAATTGACGACCATTTTTGTTACTCATGATCAAGATGAAGCCATGATCATGTCTGATCGCATCTTTTTAATGAATAAAGGGGCGATTATCCAGAACGATACAGCTGAGAATATCTACACGCAACCAGCCAATGAGTTTGTGGCGCGTTTTATGGGCAATTACAACCTTGTGGAGGCTGACAAAGCCAATGCGCTACTCGGGCTTAATTTGCAAGGTACGCTCGCTATTCGCCCAGAATCCATCTATGTTAAAGAAGCAGGGCGACATTACGGTGAGCATATTTCACAGCCCGTCGATGCGATTATTTTAGATCATCAACTGTTAGGTAATATTATTCGTTATTCCGTCAATACCGCGGCAGGCAATATGACGGTTGATTTGTTAAATCGCTCATCTGAAAGACTATTTGAACCCGGTACACGCCTTGAGTTAATGTTTAATAAGAACGAAATTCGCGCACTACGTTAGCAAACGAGATAAAAGAGGCACAATGCAAAACAAATTGGCGGTTTTTGATTTAGATGACACCCTAATTCAGGGGGATAGCAGCGTACTGTGGACACAATACCTGTGGGATAAGCAAATTATCACCGACCCGCGTTTTGTCGAAGCCGACAAACAAATGATGGCACAATATAACTCAGGCTCCCTAGATATGGCGACTTACCTGCGTTTTAGCCTGCAATCGCTATCTGGGTTCAGCATCGAGCAAGTTGATCTCTGGTTAGATGATTTTGTTGAGAGCATGATCGTGCCACGTATATATCCCGAAGGGATCCGCACAATCGAGCAGTATCGAAAGCAAGGGATCCCGATCATTGTGATCTCTGCAACCGTTTCTTTTATTGTGAAAAAGATAGCCGAACGATTCGCTGCTGATGTCGTGATGGGAATCGACATCAAGCAGAAAAATGGCGGTTACAGCACCGAAATAGAAGGCATTGCGACTTTTAAAGCAGGCAAAGTCAAACGCCTGCTTCAGTGGATCAGCCACCAGCCAATTACCGATGCCTATATTTATTTCTATACCGATTCCGCCAATGATCTGCCCATGTGCCAATTTGCCGATGAGGTGTTTATCGTAAATGGTGACGCGCGTCTTTGCCAAGTCGCCACCGAACAACATTGGACACAATATCACTGGGAAGTTTGAATATTTTTTTTGCACCTCTTATACTAGGTCCATCTTGTCGGAGTGCCTAGTGGCGAAAGCTACGGGCTGAGACCGTTAATTCGGGATCCGCGGAACCTGATCGGGTTAATACCTGCGAAGGGAACAAGAGTAATCATTCAGCGTAACAATTTTGGTTATTTGCTTTTGCATATTTAGGCTGACAACTCATACGCAACACAGCAAACGTCAGCTAACAAAATGAACACGCAACGCCATACCATTACTCCATCCGAACTCCAGACAAGCAACTTTCTTACGATAAACCTGAGTGCTACGCCCATATACGCGTAATCGCTCGTGACAATGTCAGGAAATTGCTATGTCCCAAAATAATATTATCCCTACAAGCGATCTTTCTCCTAAAGCGGCGCCTGCAAGAACGCGCAAAGCACAACGTGATGCGGCCGAAAACTTTATCAATACGGTTTCTGGCGTATCCTTCCCTAATTCAAAACGTATCTACCTAACAGGTTCAAGAGACGATATCCAAGTGCCAATACGAGAAATCCAGCTCTCACCAACCCTCATTGGCGGCGATAAAGATAATCCTCAATTTGAAGATAATGAGCCTGTTCCTGTTTATGATACTTCAGGCCCCTATGGCGACCCAGCCGCAGAATTAAATGTTCATAAAGGATTAAAAAAGATCCGTGAAGGTTGGATCCGCGAGCGTAATGATACTGTTCCGGTTGATACCCTCAGCTCAGATTTTACGCAGCAGCGACTTGCCGACGCGGGTCTCGATCACTTACGATTTAATCATCGCCCCCACCCATTGAAAGCGATGAAGGGTCGCTGTGTAACACAGCTTCATTATGCACGCCAAGGTATTATTACCCCTGAAATGGAATTTATCGCCATTCGCGAAAATATGGGACGTGAACGTATTCGTGGTGACGTTTTAAGACAGCAGCACCCCGGACAATCATTTGGTGCAAATCTGCCTGAAAACATCACGCCGGAATTTGTCCGCCAAGAAGTTGCCGCGGGCCGTGCCATCATCCCAGCCAATATCAATCACCCTGAATCTGAGCCAATGATTATTGGTCGCAACTTCCTAGTGAAAGTGAACGCCAATATCGGTAACTCATCGGTGACTTCTTCCATTGAAGAAGAGGTTGAAAAACTGATTTGGTCTACCCGCTGGGGAGCCGATACCGTTATGGATCTGTCTACTGGTCGTTATATTCATGAAACTCGTGAGTGGATCCTACGTAACAGTCCAGTGCCAATTGGTACTGTGCCTATTTATCAAGCACTCGAAAAGGTTAATGGGGTTGCCGAAAATCTCACGTGGGAAATGTTCCGCGATACACTGCTTGAACAGGCCGAACAAGGGGTCGATTACTTTACTATCCATGCAGGTGTGCTCCTGCGCTATGTCCCTATGACGGCGAAACGTTTAACCGGTATTGTCTCCCGTGGTGGCTCGATCATGGCGAAATGGTGCCTCTCTCATCACCAAGAAAACTTCTTATATGAAAATTTCCGTGAAATTTGTGAGATTTGTGCAGCCTATGATGTATCACTGTCATTAGGTGATGGTTTACGCCCAGGGTCAATTCAAGATGCTAACGATGAAGCCCAATTTGCTGAACTGCATACCCTTGGTGAGCTTACAAAAATTGCTTGGGAATATGACGTGCAAGTGATGATTGAAGGCCCAGGACATGTGCCAATGCAGATGATCCACCGCAACATGACGGAAGAGCTTGAACATTGTCATGAAGCGCCATTTTATACCCTCGGCCCACTAACTACCGATATCGCTCCCGGTTATGACCATTTTACATCAGGTATTGGGGCAGCCATGATCGGCTGGTTTGGCTGTGCAATGCTCTGTTATGTCACCCCAAAAGAGCATTTGGGCTTACCAAATAAAGAGGATGTTAAACAAGGGCTAATCACCTATAAAATTGCGGCTCATGCTGCCGACCTCGCGAAAGGGCATCCCGGAGCACAAATTCGTGATAATGCTATGTCTAAAGCGCGTTTTGAGTTCCGCTGGGAAGATCAATTTAACCTAGCTCTCGACCCAGATACCGCACGTGCTTATCACGATGAAACCCTGCCACAAGCGTCAGGGAAAGTTGCCCATTTCTGCTCTATGTGTGGTCCTAAATTCTGCTCAATGAAAATTTCACAAGAAGTCCGTGATTATGCGGCGCAAAAGGAAGCTGGCATGGAGCAAATGTCCGAAGCTTTCCGCGCTCATGGCAGCGAGTTGTATCACAGTGCCGAGGTCGTGTCCGATGAAAAAATTGCCTAGCACTCCCTTTGCTCCCACTGAGCAACGATTGGGGCTTTATCCTGTGGTCGACTCTGTAGAATGGATTGAACGCTTGCTTAATGCAGGCGTAACGACTATCCAGCTACGTATTAAAGATAAGCATGATGATGAAGTGCGTGATGATATCCAACGAGCGATTGCTCTCGGTGAAAAGCATCATGCGCGGCTATTTATCAATGACTATTGGCGCTTAGCTATCGAGCTCGGTGCCTATGGTGTTCATCTTGGGCAAGAAGATCTGGAAACCACCGACCTATTGGCTATTCATCAAGCTGGGCTACGTTTAGGCATCTCAACTCATGATCAACATGAGCTTGCTATCGCTAAATCCGTGCGCCCTTCTTATATTGCGATGGGGCATATTTTCCCAACAGAAACCAAGAAAATGCCCTCAGCACCTCAAGGATTGGAGACACTCAAAACCATGGTAGAAGCGACTCCCGATTACCCCACGGTCGCGATTGGCGGTATCTCTATCGATAGAGTGCCAGCAGTGCTCGCAACCGGTGTTGGAAGTGTCGCCTTAGTGAGTGCAATTACCAAAGCAGATGATTGGCTAGAGGCAACAAAAACCCTTTTACGCCTCGTAGAAAATCACTGATTACCTGAATCAAACCCGCCCACACGCTCTCGTGATGGCGGGTTAATTCGAGGAGTTCATCATGTTAAATGATCATGAATTTATGCGTTATAGCCGCCAGCTACTGCTTGAAGATATCGGCCCTGAAGGACAAGGCAAACTTAAAACGAGTAAGGTACTGATTGTTGGCCTTGGTGGTTTAGGCGCACCGGCATCACTTTATTTAGCAGCCGCTGGCGTCGGTGAGTTATGGCTTGCGGATCACGACGAGCTACACCTTTCTAATCTACAGCGGCAAGTTTTATATGGCACTGAGGACATTCCTCAATCTAAAGCCAAACTTGCCGCAAAACGACTACAAGATCTTAATCCACTGATCCATACCCATGTCTTACAACAAAAGTTAGATATTCACACATTGCTTCCCTTGGTTGAGCAAGTCGATTTAGTTCTCGATTGTTGCGATAACATGGCCACTCGCCATGCCGTTAATGCGGCCTGTGTCATGGCAAATAAAACATTGGTTAGTGGCAGTGCCGTGGGGTTTGGTGGGCAGCTTATGGTGCTTGAGCCACCCTTTAATCACGGCTGTTACGCATGTTTATACCCTGACCAGACGGAGCCTCAGCGTAACTGCCGTACCGCTGGTGTACTTGGCCCTGTCGTGGGGGTCATAGGCACATTGCAAGCCTTAGAGGCCATCAAATTATTAGTCGGATTGCCTTCCTCGCTAAGCGGTAAATTGCGTTTATTTGATGGTAAACAGCAGCAATGGAATACCTTGCAACTGACACCGTCCATTCAATGTCCAATCTGCCGAGAAGAAACATGCGCCTTATAATTAACGACCAGCCAATGGAGTTTGATGCGCCATTAACCGTGTCTCAATTACTCGCTTCTCTAGAGCGCAGTACGGTCGGCACGGCTTTGGCCATCAACCAAGTGATCATTCCTCGTCATCAATGGGATTCACACCTCGTGAATGACCAAGACAATATCTTATTGTTTCAAGCTATCGCTGGAGGCTAATCATGTTAAAAATTGCCGATGTGACTTTTCAGTCACGCCTCTTTACTGGCACAGGAAAATTTGCCAATCCAACATTGATGCAAAACGCAATCACTGCATCAGGCAGTCAGCTTGTTACCATGGCGATGAAACGTATAGATTTACGTGGCAATGACGATGGCATTTTAAAGCCTTTGCAAGAGATTGGGGTAAGACTGCTCCCTAATACTTCTGGTGCGAAAAATGCCCAAGAAGCTATTTTTGCCGCACGCCTTGCCCGTGAAGCGTTGGGAACTCATTGGGTTAAACTAGAAATTCACCCCGATGTGAAATATCTCTTACCCGACCCCGTCGAAACCTTAATTGCTGCCGAACAACTCGTAAAAGAAGGGTTTGTGGTACTGCCTTATTGCAGTGCTGACCCTGTGCTGTGTCGTCGTCTCGAAGAAGTCGGTTGTGCAGCCGTAATGCCACTTGGTGCACCGATTGGCACCAATAAAGGTTTAGTCACCAAAGAGATGTTACGGATCATTATTGAGCAATCGACGATCCCCGTAGTGGTTGATGCTGGGATTGGCGCACCTAGCCATGCGATCGAAGCGATTGAAATGGGGGCCGATGCCGTACTAGTCAATACCGCCATCGCTGTAGCAAAAGATCCTGTGCTCATGGCTCAAGCTTTTAAAGTCTCCCTTGAAGCCGCAGAGCTTGCCCGACGCGCTGGCCTTGCTAGCCCGAAACAACATGCTGAAGCTTCAAGCCCATTAACCGAGTTTTTGGGAGCATTACAATGAACAGCAGCTTTCGCCAACGCTGGCAGCAGCTAAATTGGGATGACCTAACCTTACAAATTTATGCCAAAAATACGCGAGATGTTGAGCAGGCTCTTGCTAGCGATACTTTAACACTTGATGATTTTATGGCATTGCTCTCCCCTGCCGCTCGCCCTTTTATTGAGCAATTAGCGCAGAAAGCCCAAAAGCTAACACGGCAACGTTTTGGTAATACCGTGGGGTTCTATGTGCCACTGTATTTATCAAATCTATGCGCTAATGATTGTACATATTGTGGTTTTTCAATGAGTAATCGCATTAAACGAAAAACGCTCGATAAAAACGAAATCATTAATGAGTGCGAGACAATCCGTAAAATTGGTTTTGATAGCCTGTTGTTAGTCACAGGGGAGCATCAAAATAAAGTGGGCATGGATTATTTTCGTGAGCATTTACCCACAATACGCCGCTATTTTAGCGCCTTGATGATGGAAGTTCAGCCACTGAGCACCGAAGAGTACGCTGAACTCAAGACATTAGGACTAGATGGTGTGATGGTGTATCAAGAGACTTACCACGAGCCAGCTTATCAACTACATCATTTGAAAGGTAAAAAACAGGATTTTCATTGGCGGCTGGAGACCCCTGACCGTTTAGGGCGGGCTGGTATCGATAAAATAGGACTTGGAGCATTAATTGGTTTATCTAACAGTTGGCGCACCGATTGCTATATGGTGGCGGAGCACCTGATTTATCTCCAAAAACACTATTGGCAGAGCCGTTATTCTATTTCATTTCCTCGTTTACGCCCTTGTGCTGGTGGTATAGAGCCGGCTTCTTTAATGAGTGAAGCTGAACTTGTGCAGCTTATTTGCGCATTTCGTTTATTGGCGCCAGATGTTGAGCTATCACTTTCAACCCGCGAATCGCCTTATTTTCGCGATCACGTTGTGCCACTTGCCATTAATAATGTCAGTGCGGGTTCAAAAACACAGCCGGGCGGTTATGCCGATGACCATGCTGAATTGGAACAATTTGCACCGCATGATAATCGTAGTGCCGCACAAGTTGCAGAATCTTTAATTCGTTCGGGTCTACAACCGGTCTGGAAAGATTGGGATGGCTATTTAGGGCGTTAATTTATCCGATAAACTTCAAGGAGGAAGTTTATCCCTTTTTTGGCTACTTTTACGTTTCATTTATCGGGCTATACTCCGTTCTCTGTTCACGACAAATGAATCATATATGATGACCCAAAAATGGTTTTTTCTACTTTTTGTCTTATTCTTTTCATTATTAATGAGTGGCTGTGCCAACGTTCGTTGGAAGCATCCAACGCCTTCGCGTGAAATCATCCAATTAATGATGTTGGAAATTCAGGGAGCCAGAAATATTGATGAAGAAGAGTTCGCCGTAGAAGAAACGCTTGCCCGATTAAAAGCACAAAAAGTATCTCATGGCACACGCCCTTTTCAGGTCGTATTGTTCGGTAAAGATCATGAAATACGAGTTGAAGGCTATAGTGAGTATTTTGATTCACTTGGCATAATTTCCGATGCCGATTTTGCGCGTTTTTCTATCCCAAATAAAAACAATATTCAGGGATACTACTACTCCTACCGCGGCACAATGAAAGCTGTGGATTACAGCCTCCCTCACATGGTAAGGGATTCAAACAGTAAAGACAGCTTAGTTTTATATACCAAACCACTCACAAACTACCAGATCACCGTGATCTATTTAGAGGGTGCCCAATATCAATTTAACTACGGCTCAATGCCAATATCAATCGGGATTTTTGGTCCCGCTAAGTCCTATAAGAATAGTTTTGATGGCCGGTTTTATATCTCACCTAGCGACAAAACAAATCGTTACCAACTCCGCTCGCCAATGTACTAATGCGTGATCTAACCTCATTATAAACGCTACATAATGAGGTTTTTCTGTATTCGTTAATGAATCTTATCCCACTTAATACTGTTTTCGAGGATCAACGACAAAATGATCCCCATTAACAAACCATTCCCTAATAATGAACTAAACATCATTGGTAATGAATCCATGACAGCATCGGGGGCTGACATTAAAAAAATACCGATAAATAATGGTAGTGCTAAACGATAAATATTGCGGGCGTTCAGTTTAATTTCGGCTAGAAATGAAAAAGAAGAGAATAATAATGGCAAATAAGTTGCCAACATCACCGCGCTACCAATCGCTAACGGTAATGAACGAAAAAACTGGGTCAATACGGCAACTGCACCAACGAATAACAGCAGTAAACTCCCAATCGTAAAAGAGACCCGCGAAGTATCCTTGGTCTGTGTAATCAAACCAATGGATGAGACAAACGGTGAAAACGGCACAACACCTAATGGTGCTGAAAATAAAGTTAAAACACCTGACGTCACAAAACTCCGCCGATAAATAGATTTTGTCGACTCTTTTTGCGGATAAAAAACATCACTGCCTCGTATCGCACCAAAAGTGTTTGAGGTATTCAAAATACCTGCCAGTATCGCAGTGATCACAATGCTTGGTTGAATATCATCTGCCCGTCCTAATGGAAAGAGTAGCCATTTAGCCTCTGAAACTGTGGAGATTTGTCCATGAAATAGCAGGCTGTAAGCCCCCCAGCCTAGAACAGTTCCACAGAGTAAAGCGTATGTGCTAATACTCGGGGGTAGAAAGACAATCATAGCGATAACAAAAATCAGCACTGCAAAGGCAAGAAAGAAAACTGGATAATTAACGGTAACGCTAGGATCTGAAACCCCAAAGGGTAGCCCTAACATCCCTTTTAGGAAAATTGAGACTAACTGAGCGCCAAGTAAAAACATAAATACGACTAAGACACCCGGTTTAAATAAGCCAGAGAGCCAGTTACCTAGTCCTGTTAGCCCTATTAATATAGTAACAATACCTGATAAAAAAATACCGACGGCGAGACTCCAACCAATAATTGCTAAAGAGGTTCCTTGCATCGACTCTGATAGCGTCACGGTTAAGATTGTTGCCCACCATAAACCGGTCGAACCTTCCATCAGTGCACGTTTGTGCCCTAAAAAAGCTTGTAGCAAACAGGCTAATGCAATAAGCAAAAAAGCGTATTGGGTGATAACAAATGTGGTTTCAGCCGATAAATGAAAGGCAGATTGCAGTGTAGGTGGAATAACAACGGTATTGCAAAAAATAAAGAAAAACCATTGGAAGCCCGAAATAAAGCTACTTTTTTTGATTATATTTTTCTGCACTGAAGACCCCATTATTTATTATTATCGATGGTTAACAGTCTAGTCGTGTTTAAATTAAATTTCTAATTATTATTTTTGGCCTATTACTTGGATATTTATCGATTATATTGAAAGGGCAGTCGCTAACAATGCTCTAAAATTAATGGTTAAATTTATTTAATTTTGAGTTAGGGAGATAGTATTTTTCTTTCATGACCTATTTTATTAAATTTGCAAATTAACTTTTAAACCTACTCTTCATATTTATTTAATGTCATAGCGATAAGTTCACATTAATCACTTTATAATAAAAGCTAATAAATAAACATATATCCTATCGCTATTTATATTTGTGATATTAATGACTATGTATATTCTTTTCTACTTAAGGACATGACATGGTGACTCGAAAATATCGTGTTATGCCTTCCATTGAGAATGACACCATCAAACATAATTTGCAGTATTCTTCTTTTGATACATTACCCGATATTTATGAAGAGATATGGCGTTGGCCATATCTAGAAATACCTACGATCGAATGCAGGATTTCATGAAATTAAAAAAGAGCCTTTAATTTCTTCCCCAAATAATTATTTTCCAGAGTTAGCCAATTATCTCGCGTGTCCGCATATTCACATTATCACTGCCAATAAGGGTTAGTGGCAAAACGGACATTTTATATTGCTGATTTATACCTACAAAAAAACCGGCGCTATTGAAGCGCCGGTTTTATTATTGTGTTTCAATCAGGCTTATAAGCCTTAATTGTTATCGCTGCTGAACCCTGCATTTAACAGTTCAGCCAGGTTAGCCGTAGCTTCATCTGCGCTGACTTGTGGCGCTTCCACAACATCATTCAGATGACGGCGACGGATACGGTCTTGATGATACGCAAAACCAGTACCTGCTGGGATCAGACGACCCACAATAACGTTCTCTTTCAGACCGCGAAGCTCGTCACGTTTACCTGCAACGGCAGCTTCTGTCAGTACGCGTGTGGTTTCTTGGAACGATGCTGCTGAGATGAAGGATTCTGTTGCCAGAGATGCCTTCGTGATACCCAACAGGTCACGTTCGAACTTAGCTGGGATCTTACCATCCTGCTCAAGTTTACGGTTAGAAACTTTAACACGTGAGTACTCAACCTGCTCACCTTCAAGGAATTCAGAGCTTCCCGCGTCAGAGATAGTCACTTTACGCAGCATCTGACGAACGATAACTTCGATGTGTTTATCGTTAATCTTAACGCCTTGTAAGCGGTAAACTTCCTGAACCTCGTTCGTGATATAACGCGTAACCGCATGAACACCACGCAGACGCAAGATATCGTGTGGAGACTCTGGGCCATCGGAGATCACGTCACCGCGCTCTACGATCTCACCTTCAAACACGTTGAGCTGACGCCATTTAGGGATCATCTCTTCATACGGATCAGAACCATCCATCGGTGTGATCACCAGACGACGTTTACCTTTGGTTTCTTTACCGAAGGAAACAATACCGCTGATCTCAGCCAAGATTGCAGGCTCTTTCGGACGACGTGCTTCAAACAGGTCAGCAACGCGTGGTAGACCACCCGTGATATCTTTAGTCCCCACAGATTCTTGTGGAATACGCGCTAAAGTATCACCCACGTTGATAGCGATGCCATCATCTAACTGAACAATTGCTTTACCCGGTAAGAAGTACTGAGCAGGCATGTCTGTGTTAGGAATAAGCACATCGTTACCATTTGCATCAACAACACGCAATGCAGGACGCAGGTCTTTACCACCACTAGTACGTTCCGCAGTATCCAGAACAACGATTGAAGACAGACCGGTTAATTCATCAGTCTGACGAGTCATTGTTTGACCATCAATCATGTCAGAGAAGCGGATAATACCGGATACTTCACTGACAACTGGCATGGTATGTGGATCCCAGTTAGCAACAGTTTCGCCACCGTTAACTGCTTCACCGTCACCTTTAGTCAGGTGCGCACCGTAAGGAACTTTGTAGCTCTCTTTAGTACGACCGAACTCATCAATCAGGCGTAATTCGGTATTACGTGAAGTAATAACCAGTTTGCCTTCTGAGTTAGTCACAAATTTCGCGTTAACCAGTTTCAGCGTACCTGGATTACGAACTTGGATGCTAGATTCTGCTGCCGCACGAGATGCCGCACCACCGATGTGGAACGTACGCATCGTCAACTGTGTACCTGGTTCACCGATTGACTGTGCCGCGATAACCCCGATAGCTTCACCTTTGTTGATGATATGACCACGAGCCAGGTCACGACCATAACAGTGAGCACACACACCGAAGTCAGTTTCACAGCTAACGACGGAACGGACTTTAACGCTGTCAACAGAGTTTTCTTCTAACAGGTCACACCATTTTTCGTGTAGCAACGTATTACGTGGAACCAGAATGTCCGCGGTACCTGGGATCAGGATGTCTTCCGCAGTCACACGCCCCAATACACGCTCACGCAGTGGTTCTTTAACATCGCCACCCTCGATAACCGGAGTCATCAGGATACCTTCGTGAGTACCACAATCGTCTTCAGTCACAACCAAGTCCTGAGCAACGTCAACGAGACGACGAGTCAGATAACCAGAGTTCGCTGTTTTCAATGCGGTATCCGCAAGACCTTTACGAGCACCGTGCGTAGAAATAAAGTACTGGAGAACGTTCAGACCTTCACGGAAGTTCGCCGTGATTGGTGTTTCGATGATTGAGCCATCTGGCTTAGCCATCAGACCACGCATACCCGCAAGCTGACGGATCTGAGCGGCAGAACCACGAGCACCGGAGTCGGCCATCATAAAGATACTGTTGAAAGAAACCTGTTGTTCTTCTTCACCGTCACGGTTAATAACTGTTTCAGTTGACAGGTTTTCCATCATCGCTTTAGCAACACGTTCGTTTGCCGCAGCCCAGATATCGATAACTTTGTTGTAACGTTCGCCTGCTGTCACCAGACCAGACTGGAACTGTTCCTGAATTTCTGCAACTTCCGCTTCTGCTTCGGCGATGATCCCTGCTTTTTTCTCAGGAATAACCATATCGTCGATACCAACAGATGCACCAGAGCGTGCCGCGTAGGCAAAACCGGTATACATGATTTGGTCAGCAAAAATAACCGTTGGTTTCAGACCCAGTACACGGTAACAGGTGTTCAGCATTTTGGAGATCGCTTTCTTACCTAGCGCTTGGTTAACCAGCGAATAAGGCAAGCCTTTTGGTACGATCATCCACAAAATTGCACGACCAACAGTAGTATCAACCATACTGGTGTTAATCGTAATATTACCTTCACCGTCTTTCACTTCTTCAGTGATACGGACTTTAACGCGGGCATGCAGTGATGCATGACCTGAACGGTAAACACGCTCAGCTTCTTTCGGGCCGGCCAGAACCATGCCTTCGCCTTTCGCGTTTACGCAGTCACGAGTCATATAGTAGAGACCCAATACAACGTCCTGTGAAGGAACGATGATAGGCTCACCACTTGCTGGTGACAGAATGTTGTTGGTTGACATCATCAACGCACGTGCTTCTAACTGAGCTTCCAGAGTTAGAGGAACGTGTACCGCCATTTGGTCACCATCGAAGTCGGCGTTATATGCCGCACAAACGAGTGGGTGCAATTGGATAGCTTTACCTTCGATCAGAATTGGTTCGAACGCTTGGATACCCAGACGGTGAAGTGTTGGTGCACGGTTCAGCATGACTGGGTGTTCACGGATAACTTCATCCAAGATATCCCAAACTACCGCTTCTTCGCGCTCAACCATTTTCTTCGCTGCTTTAATGGTTGTTGCCAGACCACGTAGTTCTAATTTGCCATAAATAAATGGTTTGAATAGCTCAAGAGCCATTTTCTTAGGCAGACCACACTGATGCAGACGCAGGTATGGACCTACTGTAATAACCGAACGACCTGAGTAGTCAACACGCTTACCTAGCAAGTTCTGACGGAAACGACCTTGTTTACCTTTGATCATATCAGCCAAAGATTTCAGAGGACGTTTGTTAGAGCCTGTAATTGCACGACCACGACGACCGTTATCTAACAGTGCGTCAACCGCTTCTTGCAGCATACGTTTTTCGTTACGTACGATGATGTCTGGCGCAGCCAGATCCAGAAGACGTTTCAGACGGTTGTTACGGTTGATCACGCGACGATACAGATCGTTCAGATCTGACGTTGCGAAACGGCCACCATCCAGAGGAACTAATGGACGTAGATCAGGTGGTAACACAGGTAGAACGTTCAGGATCATCCACTCTGGTTTGTTGCCAGATTGAATGAACGCTTCTAATAGTTTAATGCGCTTAGTCAGCTTCTTACGCTTAGTTTCAGAGTTAGTTTCATTCAACTCTTCGCGTAGTGTTTCACACTCGTTCTCAAGATCGAGGTTTTTCAGCAGACCTTGGATTGCTTCCGCACCCATTTTCGCGTCAAATTCGTCACCGAACTCTTCCAGCGCATCGAGGTATTGTTCTTCTGTCAGGATCTGTCCACGTTCAAGGCTAGTCATACCGCCTTCAACAACGACATAAGATTCAAAATACAGAACACGCTCGATATCACGCAGAGGCATATCAAGTAACAAACCGATACGGGATGGCAGTGATTTTAAGAACCAGATGTGTGCTGTCGGAGAAGCAAGTTCAATATGCCCCATGCGCTCACGACGAACTTTAGTCTGGGTGACTTCAACGCCACATTTCTCACAAATCACACCGCGGTGTTTTAAACGTTTGTACTTACCGCACAGACATTCGTAGTCTTTTACTGGCCCGAAAATACGCGCACAGAAAAGGCCGTCACGCTCAGGTTTGAACGTACGGTAGTTAATGGTTTCTGGCTTTTTCACTTCACCGAATGACCATGAACGGATCATATCAGGTGATGCCAGAGCAATTTTGATCGCATCAAACTCTTCGGTCTTGGTTTGCGCTTTCAGAAACTTAATTAAGTCTTTCACAAAATGGCTCCTGTCGGAGTTAGACCTGTCAGGTGAGAGGCCCCTGCCTCTCCCCTAATCCCAGTACTTATACTGGCCGGAAGACTAAAATTAGCCTTCCGGTACAAACGAATTACTCGTCTTCCAGTTCGATGTTGATACCCAGTGAACGGATTTCTTTCAACAATACGTTGAAGGATTCCGGCATACCAGGTTCCATCTGATGGCTGCCATCGACGATGTTTTTATACATCTTCGTACGGCCGTTAACGTCATCCGACTTAACAGTCAACATCTCTTGGAGTGTATAGGCTGCACCGTATGCTTCCAGTGCCCACACTTCCATCTCCCCGAAACGCTGACCACCGAACTGAGCTTTACCACCCAGCGGTTGCTGAGTAACCAAGCTGTAAGAACCAGTAGAACGGGCGTGCATTTTATCGTCAACCAAGTGGTTCAGTTTCAGCATGTACATGTAACCAACAGTTACTTGACGCTCAAACTTCTCACCAGTACGGCCGTCGAACAATGTAATCTGACCAGAAGTTGGCAGACCACCCAGTTTCAACAGTTCTTTAATTTCAATTTCTTTCGCACCATCAAACACTGGCGTTGCGATTGGCATACCTTTTTTCAGGTTCTCAGCCAGACGCAATACTTCTTCATCAGAGAAAGTATTCAGATCCACTTTTTGACGTGGGTCATCACCAAGGTCATAGGCTTTCTGGATAAACTCACGCAGTTTGGCAACTTCTTGCTGCTGTTTAAGCATAGCATTAATTTTGTCACCAATACCTTTCGCAGCCATACCCAAGTGGGTTTCCAGAATCTGACCGATGTTCATACGTGAAGGTACGCCCAGTGGGTTCAGAACGATGTCTACAGGGTTACCGTTTTCATCGTAAGGCATGTCTTCAACTGGGTTGATTTTTGAGATAACACCCTTGTTACCATGGCGACCCGCCATTTTATCACCCGGTTGGATCTGACGTTTAACAGCCAGATAAACCTTAACAATTTTCAGTACGCCTGGAGCCAGATCATCACCTTGGGTGATCTTACGACGCTTAGCATCGAGTTTTTTCTCAAACTCAGATTTCAGCTCATCGTACTGCTCAGCAAGTTGCTCTAACTGGTTCTGTTTCTCTTCATCAGCCAGAGACAGCTCTAACCAGCGATCGCGAGGCAGTTTGTCCAGTTTCTCTGCTTCAATTCCGCCACTGATCAATACAGAACGGATACGAGCAAATATACCGGCTTCGAAAATACGTAACTCTTCAGTTAAGTCTTTCTTAGCATCACGTAATTGTGTTTCTTCGATTTCCAGCGCACGCTTGTCTTTTTCTACGCCATCACGGGTAAATACTTGTACGTCAATAACCGTACCAGAAACACCGTTAGGAACGCGTAGAGAAGAGTCTTTAACGTCAGACGCTTTTTCACCAAAGATTGCACGTAGCAATTTCTCTTCTGGTGTCAGTTGGGTTTCGCCTTTCGGCGTCACTTTACCAACTAGGATATCGCCGCCTTTAACTTCAGCACCGATGTACACGATACCAGACTCATCGAGTTTAGAGAGTGCCGCTTCACCGACGTTAGGAATATCAGCAGTAATTTCTTCAGGCCCCAGTTTGGTGTCACGAGACACACAAGAGAGTTCCTGAATATGGATGGTTGTAAAACGGTCTTCTTGAACAACACGCTCAGAAACGAGGATGGAGTCCTCGAAGTTATAACCATTCCATGGCATGAATGCCACGCGCATGTTTTGGCCAAGTGCCAATTCACCTAGGTCAGTTGAAGGACCATCAGCTAACACGTCACCACGTTCAACTGGTTCACCTAAAGATACACAAGGCATCTGGTTAATACAGGTGTTCTGGTTAGAACGGGTATATTTGGTTAGGTTATAAATATCGATTCCAGCTTCACCCGGATACATCTCATCTTCATTAACTTTAATAACAATACGAGAAGCATCAACGTACTGAACTGTACCACCGCGTTTTGCAACTGCTGTTACACCGGAGTCAACAGCAACCGCACGTTCCATACCTGTACCCACTAATGGTTTATCAGCGCGTAAAGTTGGAACCGCTTGACGTTGCATGTTCGCACCCATCAATGCACGGTTAGCATCATCGTGTTCAAGGAATGGGATCAGTGACGCACCAACAGAAACAACCTGTTGAGTCGAAACGTCCATATATTCAACTTGATCGCGGCTGAACAAGCTTGATTCACCACGGTTACGACAAGTGATCAGTTCTTCAACGAAGCTACCATCTTCCGCCAATACGGTGTTTGCCTGAGCAATGATGAAGTTACCTTCTTCAATTGCTGACAGATAGTGAATTTCGTCAGTAACGATACCATCGCGCACTAAACGGTAAGGTGTTTCTAGGAAACCATACTCGTTAGTCTGTGCATAAACAGACAATGAGTTAATCAGACCGATGTTCGGACCTTCAGGGGTTTCGATTGGACAAACACGACCGTAGTGAGTTGGGTGAACGTCACGTACTTCAAAGCCCGCACGCTCACGAGTCAGACCGCCTGGGCCTAACGCTGAGATACGACGTTTGTGTGTGATTTCTGACAGTGGGTTGTTTTGGTCCATAAATTGAGACAATTGGCTGGAACCAAAGAACTCTTTCACTGCCGCAGAAATTGGCTTCGCGTTGATCATATCTTGTGGCATCAATGCATCGAGGTCGCCCAGAGAAAGACGCTCTTTCACTGCACGCTCAACACGGACCAGACCGACACGGAACTGGTTTTCTGCCATTTCACCAACAGAACGAATACGACGGTTACCTAAGTGGTCAATATCGTCGACTTCGCCTTTACCGTTACGGATATCGATGAGCTTACGCATAACATCAATGATGTCTTCTTCACTCAGGATACCAGAACCTTCGATTTCATCGCGGCCCAGTGAACGGTTGAACTTCATGCGACCTACCGCAGACAAGTCGTAACGATCTTCTGAGAAGAACAGGTTATCGAACAGGTTTTCAGCCGCTTCACGTGTTGGTGGCTCACCAGGGCGCATCATACGGTAGATTTCTACCAGCGCGCTCAGGCGGTCATTTGTTGGATCGACACGCAGGGTTTCAGAAATGTAAGCACCGTGGTCTAAGTCGTTAGTAAACAATGTTTCAATTGTTTTATGACCCGCTTGGCTCAGACGTGCCAACATATCTAATGAAAGTTCCATGTTAGCCGCACAAATCAGCTCGCCAGTACTTTCATCAATGTAATCTCTTGCGACTACTTTACCCGCGATATATTCAACAGGCACTTCAATGCTGTTGACTTCTTCTTTTTCTAGCAAGCGGATATGACGTGCAGTGATACGACGGCCTTTTTCAACATAGACTTTGCCGTTTGCTTCGATATCAAATGAAGCAGTTTCACCACGTAGACGCTCAGGAACCAGCGTCATCATCAGCTTGTTATCACGGATTTGGAATACAGTTTTGTCGAAGAACAAGTTCAGAATGTCTTCGGTGCTGTAATCCATTGCACGTAGAATAATGGTCGCAGGTAATTTACGGCGACGGTCGATACGTACAAACAGGTTATCTTTCGGATCGAATTCGAAATCAAGCCATGAACCGCGGTAAGGGATAATACGCGCGTTGTACAGGACTTTACCTGAGGAGTGTGTTTTACCTTTGTCGCTGTCGAAGAACACACCAGGGCTACGGTGTAACTGAGAAACGATAACACGCTCAGTACCGTTGATAACGAAGGTTCCGTTTTCGGTCATGAGTGGAATTTCACCCATGTAGACTTCTTGTTCTTTGATGTCTTTTACAGTGCCTTCTGGTGCTTCACGCTCATAAACAATGAGGCGCAGCTTAACACGCAGTGGTGCAGAGTATGTGACGCCACGGATTTGACATTCTTTAACATCAAAAACAGGCTCACCCAGACGATAGCTGACATATTGCAGTTCAGCATTACCGCTGTAGCTCTGAATAGGAAACACAGAACGGAAAGCTGCTTCCAGCCCGTTCTGACCATCAGGATCTTGCTCGATAAACTTCTGGAACGAGTCAAGTTGGATAGAAAGGAGATAAGGTACATCCAACACTTGTGGACGTTTACCAAAATCCTTACGAATACGTTTTTTCTCGGTATAGGAGTAAACCATAGGGTTCCTCAGCTCGCTGATCAGTGACCCACTCTGTCCGTCCATAAGGACAGCATCGATAACGCTATTTTTTGAAATGGAAAATGAACACTTTCCGTAATACTCATTGCTATTACTCTTAAATCATTTCATTGTGCCACTCTGACTACCGAGCTACCCGAGCGGGTCGTAGCTGAGAACACAGTATATTAAGTCGTCAATAGAAAGAAGTATTGGAGGGTTTGTTAACATCAAAATTGCGTGAAAAAGCTGTTAACACCCAATCACGCTTTACAGCGCAAAAAGGCTGGTGATTAAAAAATCACCAGCCATCAGCCTTTAAGTTAGGCTGCAAACTGAAGACTGAACTTATTTAAGCTCAACAGAAGCGCCTGCTTCTTCAAGAGATTTTTTCAGAGCTTCAGCTTCGTCTTTGCTAGCACCTTCTTTAATAGTTGCTGGCGCAGATTCTACCATATCTTTAGCTTCTTTCAGACCCAGACCGGTCGCACCGCGAACTGCTTTGATAACAGCAACTTTGTTACCGCCAACAGAAGCCAGAACAACGTCGAACTCAGTTTTTTCTTCAGCAGCTTCAGCAGCAGCACCTGGAGCAACAGCAACAGCTGCAGCAGCAGAAACGCCGAATTTTTCTTCCATCATAGTGATCAGTTCAACAACGTCCATTACAGACATTTCAGCAACTGCGTCAAGGATTTGGTCTTTAGTGATAGACATAACAAGTGTTCCTAAAATTCAGAAATAGTTTATACGTTAAAAAGCAACGAAGGAAAGGGCTTATGCAGCTTCTTTCTGATCGCGCAGAGCAGCCAGAGTGCGAACCAGTTTGCCTGCAGCGGCTTCTTTCATGGTTGCCATCAGGCGTGCGATTGCTTCTTCGTAAGTTGGGAGTGTTGCCAGACGATCGATATCTTTCGCTTGGATTAACTCACCTTCAAAGGCCGCAGCTTTAATCTCAAATGCTGGATTCGCTTTCGCGAACTCTTTGAACAGACGAGCAGCAGCGCCCGGGTGTTCGTTAGAGAAAGCAATCAAGGTTGGACCAACAAACGCGTCTTTCAGGACTTCGTAAGAAGTACCTTCAACAGCACGACGGATCAGCGTGTTACGAACAACACGGATGTAAACGCCAGCTTCGCGACCTGCTTTACGCAGTTCAGTCATTTTTGCTACAGTTACGCCGCGTGAATCAGCAACAACTGCAGAAAGCGCGCCTTTGGCTACTTCGCTGACTTCAGCAACAATCGCTTGTTTGTCTTGAAGATTTAGTGCCATTAGCTTCTTGCTCCTGGATTAACCGGGAAACCCCGGGGACTCACATCACCCAAACACGACATGTGTTGAGCGCTAAAACACGGTGAGCAGAAGCCAGAATAAAATTCTTGGTATCTCTGTCACCGTCTACGCAGGTAGATTAAGTATTGCTACACCTGCGGTCTTGGACGGGGTCTGGAAAGGCCAGACTCCATACCGAAATTCGTGGTTTACTAATACTAAAATAGTACTAGCAAACTCAAGGCGTCAGATTTTATACAAATCTGACGCAAAGGTAAAGTTTAATTACTAAAAGTATTAGTATTAAACTGCTGCTGACAGACCAGCTTGGTCGATAGCAACACCTGCACCCATCGTAGTAGACAGGCTAACTTTCTTGATGTACACGCCTTTAGCAGAAGCTGGTTTTGCTTTTTTCAGCGCAATCAGCAGTGCTTCTAGGTTTTCTTTCAGTTTGTCAGCATCAAAGTCAACTTTACCGATAGTGGTGTGAATGATACCGTTTTTGTCGTTACGGTAACGAACCTGACCTGCTTTAGCATTTTGAACTGCTTCAGCAACGTTAGGTGTTACAGTACCCACTTTCGGGTTTGGCATCAGACCACGTGGACCCAGGATTTGACCTAATTGGCCAACAACGCGCATTGCATCTGGAGAAGCAATAACAACGTCGAAATCCATCTCACCAGCTTTAATTTTATCAGCCAGATCGTCCATACCAACCAGCTCAGCACCAGCAGCTTTAGCTGCTTCAGCGTTTGCGCCTTGAGTAAAGACTGCAACGCGAACTGAACGGCCAGTACCGTGTGGCAGTACAGTTGCACCACGTACGTTCTGATCAGATTTACGAGCGTCGATGCCGAGGTTAACAGCAACGTCAACGCTTTCTACGAATTTAGCAGTCGCTAATTCTTTCAGCAGAGCAACGGCTTCGTTGATGTCATACTGTTTAGTTGAATCAACTTTTTCACGGATATTGCGCATGCGCTTATTCAGTTTAGCCATTGATTAGTCCTCCACAACCAGGCCCATGGAACGAGCAGTACCTTCGATTGAACGCATCATAGCGTCAACATCAGCACCAGTCATGTCCGCAGCTTTAGTTTCAGCGATTTCGCGAATCTGAGCAGAGGTTACTTTACCAACTTTCTCTTTGTTCGGCTTACCAGAACCAGACTTAACGCCAGCCGCTTTTTTCAGCAGAATTGCAGCCGGTGGAGTTTTGGTAACGAAAGTGAAAGAACGGTCTGCGTAAACAGTGATAACAACAGGAATTGGCAAACCTTTTTCTAGGCTGTCTGTTTTTGCGTTAAACGCTTTACAGAATTCCATGATGTTCACACCTTGTTGACCCAGCGCTGGACCAACCGGTGGGCTTGGGTTAGCCATACCAGCCGCAACTTGCAGCTTAACGTAGGCTTGTACTTTCTTAGCCATGTATATTTCCTCTAGATGGGTGATAGCGCCTAATTTTAGGCTCCCCGTTAATTAACACGCCCCGCAATTTGTTAACCAAATAATGCAAAGCGTAAAAAACAAAAGGCGCGAAATTGTAGTCAAATTTCACACCTTTTGCAAGCCAGTTTTTGCCGTAAAAAGTTAGACTTTTTCGACTTGGCTGAAATCTAATTCGACAGGCGTTGCACGACCGAAAATAGAAACAGAGACCTTCAAGCGGCTCTTTTCATAGTCGATTTCTTCAACCACACCGTTAAAGTCAGCGAATGGACCTTCGCTAACACGCACCATTTCACCTGGCTCAAACAATGTTTTAGGACGTGGTTTGTCGCCAACTTGCTGTAGGCGATTCATAATCGCATCGACTTCTTTATCACTAATTGGTGCTGGACGATCCGACGTTCCACCGATGAAGCCCATCACACGCGGTACACTACGTACTAAGTGCCATGAATCATCATTCATAACCATTTGAACTAATACATAGCCTGGAAAAAACTTACGTTCGCTTTTGCGACGCTGACCACTACGGATCTCAACAACTTCTTCGGTTGGAACCATGACTTCGCCGAAAGAGTCTTCCATACCATGCAATTTGATATGTTCACGTAGTGATTGCGCTACACGGCCTTCAAAACCAGAGAAAGCCTGAATAACATACCAGCGCTTTTTAGGTGAATCTGACATTTAGAATAACCTCAGGCTTGTAATAATCGAAACTAAACGCACTAGGATACCATCTAATCCCCACAGTATTAATGACATAACAGCCGTTACTGCAGCAACAATCAAAGTCGTTTGTAATGCTTCTTGGCGAGTTGGCCAAATCACTTTTCGCATCTCAATGCGAGCTTCACGCGCAAACGATAGTGCTTGTTTCCCCTTTACGGTCCACAAAGCGACAGCACCTGCAATGGCGACAATAGCCACAACAGCAAAAGCACGCAGCGCGAGGTTATATTGACGGAAGTAATAGTTGCCAGCTATAGCAATCAGTAGTAGGACAGCTACCACCACCCACTTAAAGACGTCTACACTGCGTCCACTTCCTTGAGCTTCGCTATTCGCACTCATAATTCAACCTGTTACCATGAAGTATGTATAAAGCCTGTTAGCCTACAAAACGGTAAAGCAAACAGACCGAACCAATAGAATATGCCAACATATCCCTTATGTACCCGCCGAGCTTGCTAAGTCAAACAGGGAGTATCGTTGACAATACCTGCAAAAGTAAAAGTGTCGTCAGCGAGCAAAAAGACAATTGCGCCCTATCTACTTTCCGCAGGTCATTACTGGCATGCTCAGCAAATTTTTCGCCACGATATTATGAAAATGAATTTCTTAATGTGGCAGCGGTAAAATATACCATATCTTCTGAGCAAAACCTTAATAAATCTCATATAACTGCATAAAGCTGGTGATACAGCCGTTATTTCGTTGCATCAGAGCCTATCTCACCAATAATTAGAACAACTATTGATGAGATAGGTTCTTAATTTTACAACGCATATACTCACAATCCATCGGGTCATATAGTTAGTCTATATAACTCGAATAATTTTAAGTATAAAAAGGGCATCCTATAGATGCCCCTTTTCACTACAGTGGGTTGTTATTATGCAATGATTTTTGCAACAACACCCGCACCTACTGTACGGCCACCTTCACGGATTGCGAAACGCAAACCATCGTCCATCGCGATTGGGTGAATCAGAGTTACTTTCATGTTCACGTTGTCGCCTGGCATTACCATCTCTACGCCTTCTGGCAGTTCGATAGTACCTGTTACGTCAGTTGTACGGAAGTAGAACTGTGGACGGTAACCTTTGAAGAATGGCGTGTGACGACCACCTTCATCTTTGCTCAGAATATAAACTTCTGATTCGAAAGTTGTGTGTGGCTTGATTGAACCTGGTTTCGCCAGAACTTGACCACGTTCGATTTCTTCACGCTTAGTACCACGCAGCAGAACACCTACGTTCTCACCTGCACGGCCTTCGTCCAGCAGTTTACGGAACATTTCAACGCCAGTACAAGTGGTTTTCGCAGTCTCTTTGATACCTACGATTTCAACTTCTTCACCAACTTTGATGATACCACGCTCAACACGGCCTGTGACTACTGTACCACGACCTGAGATTGAGAATACGTCTTCGATTGGCAGCAGGAATGGCTTGTCAATTGCACGCTCTGGCTCTGGGATGTAGCTGTCCAGTGCTTCTGCTAGTTCAACGATTTTCGCTTCCCACTCTGGGTTGCCTTCCAACGCTTTCAGCGCTGAACCACGGATAACTGGAGTGTCATCACCTGGGAAATCGTATTGAGACAGAAGTTCACGAACTTCCATTTCAACCAGTTCCAGCAGCTCTTCGTCGTCTACCATGTCACATTTGTTCAGGAACACGATGATGTAAGGAACGCCAACCTGACGACCTAACAGGATGTGCTCACGAGTTTGTGGCATTGGGCCATCTGTTGCCGCAACAACTAGGATTGCACCGTCCATCTGAGCAGCACCCGTGATCATGTTTTTAACATAGTCGGCGTGTCCTGGGCAGTCTACGTGTGCGTAGTGGCGAGTTGGTGTATCGTACTCTACGTGAGAAGTAGAGATGGTGATACCACGCGCTTTTTCTTCTGGTGCGTTATCGATTTGATCGAATGCACGAGCGCTACCGCCGTAAGTTTTTGCCAGAACAGTAGTGATTGCTGCTGTCAGGGTAGTTTTACCGTGGTCAACGTGGCCGATTGTACCAACGTTAACGTGCGGTTTTGAACGTTCAAATTTTTCTTTAGACACGACTCTATTCCTTATGGAGTTCCTTCTTCACTGTGAAGAAGGAACTTAATTAAAGTAGTTAAATCGATTAAAACCGATTATTTAGCGTTACGAGCTTCGATAACAGCTTGTGCAACGTTGTTTGGTGCTTCATTGTACTTCAAGAACTCCATTGAGTATGAAGCACGACCTTGCGTTTGTGAACGCAGGTCAGTCGCGTAGCCAAACATTTCTGACAATGGTACTTGTGCACGGACAATTTTACCAGTTGCCATGTCATCCATACCTTCAATCAGACCACGGCGACGGTTCAAGTCACCAATTACGTCACCCATGTAGTCTTCTGGTGTTTCCACCTCAACTTTCATGATTGGCTCAAGCAGAACAGGTTTCGCTTTTTTGAAGCCATCTTTAAACGCGATTGATGCCGCCAGTTTAAATGCCAGTTCAGATGAGTCAACATCATGGTAAGAACCAAAGTGCAGACGAATCCCCATGTTAACAACAGGGTAACCAGCCAGTGGGCCAGATTTCAACTGCTCTTGGATACCTTTATCAACGGCAGGGATGTATTCACCAGGGATAACACCACCTTTGATTTCGTTGATAAATTCGTAATCCATTGGAACGCCGTCTTTATCATTTTTGTCAAGTGGGTACATATCGATAACCACGTGACCGTACTGACCACGACCACCAGACTGTTTCGCGTGTTTACCTTCGATATCAGTAACTTTCGCAGTGATAGCTTCACGGTAAGCAACTTGTGGTTTACCAACGTTCGCTTCAACTTTAAATTCACGACGCATACGGTCAACCAGAACGTCCAAGTGCAATTCACCCATACCAGCGATGATAGTTTGACCTGTTTCTTCATCACTTGATACGCGGAATGATGGGTCTTCCTGAGCCAGACGACCCAATGCGATACCCATTTTTTCTTGGTCAGCTTTAGTTTTTGGTTCAATTGCAACAGAGATTACTGGCTCTGGGAATTCCATACGTTCTAGGATGATTGGTGCATCAACCGCACACAGAGTATCACCTGTAGTAACGTCTTTCAGACCGATAGCAGCCGCGATGTCACCAGCGCGAACTTCTTTAATCTCTTCACGCTTGTTAGCGTGCATCTGAACGATACGACCAAAACGTTCTTTTTTAGCTTTAACTGGGTTCAGTACAGTGTCACCTGAGTTAACAAAACCAGAGTAAACACGGAAGAACGTCAGGTTACCAACGAACGGGTCAGTTGCAATTTTAAATGCTAAAGATGAGAACGGCTCATCGTCACTTGCGTGACGTTCCGCTGGAGTATCTTTACCGTCATCCAGAATACCGTTGATTGCAGGTACATCTGTCGGAGATGGTAAGTACTCAATAACTGCATCCAGCATTGCCTGAACACCTTTGTTCTTAAATGCAGAACCACAGGTAACCAGGATAATTTCGCTTGCAAGAACGCGTTGGCGAAGAGCCGCTTTGATCTCTTCTTCAGACAGTTCATCACCGCCCAAATATTTTTCCATCAGTTCTTCTGATGCTTCAGCAGCAGATTCAACGAGGAAGTTATGCCATTCTTCAGCTTGTTCTTGCATGTTTGCAGGGATATCTTCGTATTCGAAGGTAACGCCCTGATCTTCATCGCTCCACTTGATCGCTTTCATTTTGATCAAGTCAACAACGCCGGTGAAGCCTTCTTCAGCACCAACTGGCAGTTGAAGTGGAACTGGGTTTGCAGCCAAACGTGTTTTTAATTGATCAACAACACGCAGGAAGTTTGCACCCATACGGTCCATTTTGTTAACGAACGCGATACGTGGAACTTTATATTTGTTAGCCTGACGCCATACTGTTTCAGACTGTGGCTGAACACCACCAACTGCACAGTAAACCATGACCGCACCATCAAGAACACGCATAGAACGTTCTACTTCGATTGTGAAGTCAACGTGTCCTGGGGTGTCGATAATGTTAATACGGTGTGGTTCGAATTGTTTTGCCATACCAGACCAGAATGCAGTAGTCGCTGCAGACGTGATAGTAATACCACGTTCTTGCTCCTGCTCCATCCAGTCCATTGTTGCAGAACCTTCGTGAGTTTCACCAATTTTATGGTTTACACCTGTATAAAACAGAATACGTTCAGAAGTTGTTGTTTTACCGGCGTCGATGTGTGCACTGATACCGATGTTACGATAGCGTGATATGGGCGTTTGACGAGCCATTTTTTCCTCTCTCGTGGGCGTTCAATTCATCATTTAAAGGGTAGCAGAAAGCTACCCTCAGAAACACTAACGTGGTGAAATTACCAACGGTAGTGAGCGAACGCCTTGTTAGCTTCTGCCATACGGTGAACGTCTTCACGTTTCTTAACAGCAGAACCTTTGTTTTCAGCTGCATCCGATAATTCGTTTGCCAGGCGCAGAGCCATTGACTTATCACCGCGTTTACGAGCAGCATCAACGATCCAACGCATTGCCAGTGCATTACGACGAACCGGACGAACTTCTACAGGAACTTGGTAAGTTGAACCACCAACACGGCGGGATTTAACTTCCACAGTCGGACGCACGTTGTCTAGTGCAAGTTCGAATGCATCAAGTTCACTCTTACCAGAACGCTGAGCCAGGGTCTCAAGCGCGTTATATACGATTGCTTCAGCAGTAGATTTTTTCCCGTCTACCATCAGGATGTTCACAAATTTGGCCAGTAATTCTGATCCGAACTTAGGATCTGGAAGAATTTTACGTTGACCAATTACGCGACGACGTGGCATGGATATTACTCCGTTTTTAATTCAGGTTTGCCCAAAACTCGATTCGAGTATTTTGACATTAAGTTTAAAAATGTTTGGCCTTACTTAACGGAGAACCATTAAGCCTTAGGTTTCTTAGCACCGTATTTAGAACGGGCTTGTTTGCGGTCTTTAACACCAGAGCAGTCCAGTGCACCGCGAACGGTGTGATAACGCACACCTGGCAAGTCTTTAACACGACCGCCACGGATCAGGATTACGGAGTGTTCCTGCAAGTTGTGGCCTTCACCACCGATGTAGGAAGAAACTTCATAACCATTAGTTAAACGAACACGGCATACTTTACGTAGTGCTGAGTTTGGTTTTTTAGGAGTGGTGGTATATACACGAGTACATACGCCACGTTTTTGCGGGCAAGCTTCCAGTGCTGGAACGTTGCTTTTAACAACTTTCGAGCTACGTGATTTGCGTACCAGCTGATTAATAGTTGCCATTATTAAAAAAGCTCCTGGTTTTTTTTGCTTCGTAAACACGGATTTTCGACCTCGTTCGCCAACATGACGATACACGAGGACGCGAAATTTTATTGCTGACTGACTCAGGTGTCAAGAAATATACAACTTTTAACCCTTTTATAGGGCAAAATGTTGTTTATGACTCACTGTGAGCTGTACAAAATCTCGATATGAGGCTAAAGACACCTGCTCTGAAATCATATTCTGCAAGCCGCGGGCATTAACATCTGCATCTAATGCGTAGACTCGCGCACCTTTTTGTTGCAGTTCACGTAAATGAGTCGATTGACTTACCGCGGCAATCACACCGTCTTGTATCAGTAATACCGCATCATCTGGCGCAATCAGCCGCAAAATGGCCGTGAAATCACAATGAAAAGGTGAAGTTGCTATAGTATAAAGCATAGAAAAGATCCTACAACAGATCAAAATTTAAGCACAACATCACATTTGGATAATTTATCGCGAATTTGTGTCGAATTGATGACACTCGCGTCCACAATCCATCGACTCTCTTCGCAAATTCCTCTTTCCTTTAAAGAATCAGAGCAAATGTAAATATTGTCGATATCGTAAAGCGGCAAAATTTTAAAGGTAGAAATATAGTCCCGCGCTAAAATTTCAGTGGGATTTTGATTTGCCAGTAACTGGCACACACCATCCGACAAGAAAAACACTGAAATATCCTCCGTCAGTGCTGATGTCGCCAATAAGGCATCTAACCCTTCTCGGCCACTGGCATTTCCATGAGGCATTGATGTAAAAACAAAAGCGAATTTTTTCATATCTGCTCTAAATAATTCGAAATGCGGCTAGGCATTGAGGTAACGGCATCATTCGCACGGATCCCCCACGAACGTCACCATTTCTACTGCAATATCATGCTATTTTTGCAGTATAACGAGGAAGCCCTAAAAACGGATAGTACGATCTGCCGTCATCATTGCTTCTGCCAAACTGCCTAATCCGCTCATGATAAAGCCATCACCGAGGTTACTGACAGCAAGGGAGAGTAGCTCAGCTTGTTCTTTATCGACCACACCACGGCGCAATGCAGCAGACACACAGATATGCATTTCACAACCCGACTTTTGAGCAAGCTGTTGCCATGCTTTCACTAAATTAAATTCATCATTGGCAGGTGAAGTGAGCGCATTCGCATTTGTAACACCTTCACTGTAAAAAAACAGTGTTTTTAAACAATGCCCTTCTTCAAGAAGGGCATGAGCAAATTGGTAAGCACTCGCGGCTTGCTGAGTACCATAAGCAGGCCCGGTCACCAGCAAACAGTATGTTAGAGGTTGTGTGTTCATTCCCCACTCTTAAACTGGCGAATATAGAGATAAACAGTATGTTTAGAGATATTTAGGCGATCTGCAACTTGGTTTATCGCATCTTTGATATCAAAAATCCCTTTTTCATAAAGATTCAGGACAACCTGTTTATTTTTCGCATTATTTGACACATTACGATCAGAGCTAACTTCTTCAATCGTATATTCTAATGTTTGTGCAACCAAATCATCGACTGAGGAGGCAAAGTTAACGTCTGAAGTCACATCTTGCTTCTCTTCAGGGACAAAACTTTTGATGATTTCTGAGAATGGCACATCAAGATTCATGTTAATACACAGTAAGCCAATGACACGCTGATTGCGGTTACGAATGGCAATCGTAACCGATTTCATTAAATCGCCGCTTTTAGCCTTGGTGAAATAGGCTTTTGATACATTAGATTCTTCATCAGCCATGTCATGCAGCATACGCAATGCAAGATCCGTGATTGGTGAACCAATTTTACGCCCTGTATGTTGCCCGTTGGCTATTCTGACGGCTGAACATTTTAAATCTTCCAGAGAATGAAGGACAATTTCACAATGTGCACCTATCAACATAGCTAAGCCATCAACGGCCGCTTCATACGATTTTAGAATTTCATGATCGGTTTGGGTGAAAGGCTCATTATTAAGTAAATTAATATCACTGTGATCATTTGAAAGTACTGAGTTAGACATTTTTAAACACCATCCTTCAAGTGTACGAAAATTCACCAACCTGACTAATGAGGCGTTAATTGTTAGAGGCTTTTGCCTGCATTTCATTATAAAGCGTCAGTAAATAAGGCGAAGAAATAATAAAACGTTATATAGTGAAGTTAAAACTACGGGGCGCTGCCGTCAAGCGATTGCATGCAAGACAGTTTGTTTTATCACAAGTTTTAAACAAAATAAGCATTATTTTTAGCAAATAATCAATAAACTTATTCGAAATCAAATTCCAGATGGCTTTTCTTAAATATGTCAGCATAATCAACTAATTATTTATTATATCTTGTTTAACTTTTTCTTCGCAAAAAATAAGTTGATCCCGCCTTAACGTAAAAAACCCAGACAATGCTGGGTTTTTTAAACTACTGCTTAAAAGTTATTTGCCTGTTGGCTTGATATCTAACAATTCAACATCAAACACCAGTGTGGAGTTAGCAGGAATACCTGGAACACCATTTTCACCGTACGCCAGTTCTGCAGGGATCACTAACTGGATTTTCCCGCCTTTTTTCACGTTAACTAGACCTTCGGTCCAACCTTTAATCACTGAATTCAGTGGGATTGTCAGAGGTTCATTGCGTGAATATGAGCTATCGAACTCAGTACCGTCAACTAATGTACCTTTATAATGAACAACAACGGTATCATCTGCTTTAGGTTTAGCGCCAGTACCTTCTTTTTCAATTTTGTATAACAGACCAGATTTCGTTTTCACTACGCCTTTTTCTTTCGCGTATTTTTCACGATATTCAGCACCTGCTTTTTCGTTAGCCGCTGACTCATCTTTCATTTTTTTTTCAGCTGCTTCTTTCACTTGGCCTTCAAACTGACGCAAAGTTTCTTCAACTTCTGCATCCGTCATTTTACTTTTGTTGTTGAACGCATCTTGAACGCCTGCAAGCAGTTGCGCTTTATCTAAATTGATACCAATATTTTTCTGCTCATCCAGTGAGTTTTGCATATAGCGGCCTAAAGATGCCCCTAACGCATAGGCATTACGCTCTTCGGCTGATTTAAATGCGCTACTTGTTGGCGCTTTCGTTGTCGTTTCAGCGGCCATAACTTGTGGTGCTCCGAAAGCTAGCGCCAATGTCGTTGCCAGAAGACTTGCCTTAAACAGTGATTTCATCCTAATCTCCGATATCTATTATAAGTATGCGTTGTTACTTACTTCATAATCTTTAGTATAGAATAGTAAGCAACAGAATTGACTACTTAGACAACATTAACAAAAAGAGGTTTCAACGCCTATCCTTTTAACTAAAACTTATCTATTGATTTGTAATGTTCAGTTATTATGATGATTTTTTTATGATGAAAAACCATAAGGAGCCACTAAATGGATTCATCGGACGCTTTTGAACAACGCCTTGAGCTTTTGGAAAGCAAAGTTGCTTTTCAAGAGGTAACGATAGAACAGCTCAACCAAGTCATTACGGACCAACAAATGCAACTGTCTAAATTACAAGAGCATATCCGTATTGTGGCTGAAAGACTAAAATCATCACAATCCTCGCATCTTGCGAGGCCTGAAGAAGAAACACCACCGCCACACTATTAAGTTTTCACCCATTATAAAAACAAAAAAGGAAAGCGATTTCAATGCTTTCCTTTTTTTAATATTGATTAATTAGTGGCAGCCACAACCGCCGTGTTTGTGACCATGTCCGTGACCTTCGCTACCACCACAGCAACCACCTTCTTCGCCATGGCTATGACCGTGACCACCGCCACAGCAACCCCCTTCATGGTCATGATCATGACCGTGAGCGCCATGTGCGTGACCATGAGCTAATTCTTCTTCTGTTGCTTCACGAATTGCGATGATCTCAACATTGAATTTTAGGTTTTGGCCAGCCAACATGTGGTTACCATCAACGATCACTTCATCACCTTCAATACCGGTAATTTCAACTGGCACTGGTCCCATATCTGTATCAGCCAAGAAGCGCATACCAACTTGTAGTTCTTCAACGCCCATAAACACATCTTTTGGAACACGCTGAACTAAATTTTCATCGTATTGACCATATGCGTCGTCTGATGCCACTTCAACGTCAAAGTGATCACCCACCGCACGGCCTTCTAGCGCTTTTTCCAAACCTGAAATTAAAGAACCACGGCCATGTAGATAGTCGAGTGGCGCATTTGCCGGGGACTCATCAACTAAAACACCGTCTTCTGTTCTTACTTGATAAGCCAAGCTGACTACCAAATCGTTTGCTACTTTCATGACATCTCCTACTACCCATAGAGGGGGAAAAAATTTTGCTAATTGTACCGGAAAACAAGACGGCTGTATTGAGAATTGACAAAATTCTCTTACTCAGGTGTAAAAATTCCGATAACTTGTTCCTGCTTGCGTACATGAGGCGTTGCACTATCGTCAACTTGGCGCTGCTGATCCCCACAATTCACACATTCGACGACATCAATTTTATCTTCACGCCACATCATAAGAGTGTCTTGTGACTGACATTTAGGGCATGTTGCCCCTGCAATAAATCGCTTACGTGTTGACGACATTGTCCTATCCTTTATTCATCATGATTCCAGCTATGAGGCTGGCGGTGCTCTCTAAGCATCTCTTTTTCGAACAGCTCATTTAATTCTCTACGAGCCTCTTTCACACGGGAAATTTGACCACTATCCCCTTCATTTTCAGGGATAATCTCTCTTAATACCCGCATATCTAAGCGCCTAAAATGCTGTTTTGCACGATAGGCTTTATGAGGGTGCATTCCCGTACTGATTAACGCCTTGCTGCCAAGCTCTAAAGCACTGGAGAACGTTTCACGGCTGAAATCTTTAACGCCGCTTTGCAATAATTCATGGGCTTCAACGCGCCCTTTCGCCCTAGCAATAATATGCAGGTTAGGGAAATTTTCTTGGCATAAATGAACAATTTCCATGACCTCTTCGGGAACATCGCTCGTGATCACAATCGCCTTCGCTTTATCTGCCCCAGCAGAGCGTAGCAGTTGTAATTCGCGCGCATCCCCATAATACACCGTATAACCATAACGGCGCATGGTACTAATTGCCGTGACATCCTGCTCAAGTACCGTAATTTTAACTTTGTTCGCCATCAATAAACGCCCGACGACTTGCCCCATCCGCCCAAAGCCAACCAAAATAACGTGTGGGTCGTTATCTTCCACAAAGGGCTTCTCCGTGGACGTTGGCTGGCGATTATAACGGTAGTTGAGGTAGGCATCTATCAACTGCATCACAAGTGGCGTCGTCATCATAGACAAGGTGACGACGACTAAGAGTAGATCCATTTGCCTTTCATCAATCACGCTTGCCCCAGAGGCGGTCGCAAAAATAACAAAAGCAAATTCACCACCTTGGCTTAATACCCCTGAAAATTGAGCTCTCGCGCCACCGCGTAATCTTGCTATCCAACTTAAGATATATAAAACCAATGCTTTAACCGTGACTAAAGCCAACACCCCAAGCAAAACTTGCGGTAGGTATGACCAAAGGACTTGTAAATTTAACGACATCCCTACTGAGATAAAAAATAGCCCCAATAATAGCCCTTTAAATGGCTCTATATTGATCTCTAATTCATGACGAAATTCCGTTTCCGCCAGCATTACACCAGCCATAAACGTACCTAATGCCATAGAGAAGCCAAGGCTTTCCATAATCAGTGCAGAGCCAAGCACTACGAGCAATGCCGCCGCGGTAAAAATTTCATGTACGCCAGATTTTGCAGCAAGACGGAACATTGGGCGTAACAGATAGCGTCCTACAACCCAAAGGCCAGCGAATGCCACCACTTTTATCCCTATACGATACCAATCATTACTTGCTGTATCGCCAGCTAACAGTGGGATCAACGCCATTATCGGGATCACCGCCATATCTTGGAATAGTAAAACCGAAAACCCTAGCTGCCCGCTCTCTTTGTTGGACATCCCTTTTTCGTTCATGAGTTGCAATGCCATTGCGGTTGATGACATCGCCATACCAAGACCACCCACAACGGCAGCTTGCCAAGAGAACTTAGCTAAAAAGAGTAAACCTGCCATTAAAGCAGCCGTCACAACGACTTGAGCCGTTCCTACCCCAAAAATTGAGCGGCGTAGCTCCCACAGTTTGGATGGTTTCAGTTCCAATCCAATCAGAAACATCAAAAAGACAACGCCCATTTCTGAGAAATGGAGAATATCGTCAACGTTATGGATAAAGCCAAATACGAATGGCCCGATCACAATCCCTGCGAGAAGGTAACCCAGTACCGCCCCTAAACGAATTTTTTGTGCGATGGGCACCATCACTACACCAGCACACAAGAAAATAATCACAGATTCAAAGATATCGAGTTGCCCCATTAGGATAGCCCCCCAATTTGTAGTGGCTGTTGAATCCACTCGCGATATCCCGCAATAATCTGTTGTAACTGTTTTTTATCTTGCCGACGTGCTGCATAAATCACACTTGGCTCTAACCATTGCATATCACACATCGCTGCCGTTAATTCAAAAGGCCGTAAAATATCGCTCAAAGGGTAATGGTTATACCCTCCGTATTGATAGGCCTCTTGAGGTTCCCCTGTAGTAATAATGGAACGCCAATATTTCCCTTTTAGCTTTTGATATCCCATATCCGTTGCGAAACGGCGAGTTAATACCCTATCAAACCACTCTTTTAATAAGGCCGGACAGCTATAGGTATAAAGTGGGTGTTGAAATACAATAATATCGTGCTGGCATAACAATTTTTGCTCTGCCGTCACATCAATAAAATAGTCAGGATACGTCGCATACAGATCATGAATTGTGACATGTTCTAAATCCTCAACGGCTTTGAGTAAAGCTTTATTGGCGACGGATTCATCAGGATCTGGGTGTGCATAGAGCACCAGTATTTTCAATTTATTTGACATCTTTCCCTCCTCAAAGGCGTGTCAGACGGATAATTTTCCGTTACCATGCAGCTTTTGGTAAAGCGCTTTTATTTTTACGCCCCGTCATTTTCATATGGCCATACGCTTGTTGAAAATCTGAGGGTATTCATTATTTAATTTAACATATTTTCAACTGACGGCTGCTATGATTGTTTTCTCTTCCTTACAAATTCGCCGTGGCGTACGTGTTCTTCTGGACAATGCCACCGCTACAGTTAACCCCGGTCAAAAAGTTGGGCTCGTGGGGAAAAATGGCTGTGGCAAATCCACACTGCTTGCGTTACTCAAAGGTGAATTACAAGCAGAAGCAGGCTCAGCTACCTTTCCCAGCACATGGTCACTGGCATGGGTTAATCAAGAAACACCTGCGCTGGATGTTCCTGCTCTAGAATATGTCATTGATGGTGATCGCGAATTTCGTGCGCTTGAACAACAGCTACAACTTGCCAACGAAAAAAATGATGGTAATGCAATCGCGGCCTTGCATGGTCAACTTGATGCAATTAATGCTTGGAGCATCCGCTCTCGCGCCTCTAGCCTATTACATGGCCTAGGTTTTAGCCAAAACCAGTTACAAGAGCCTGTAAAATCTTTTTCAGGTGGATGGCGTATGCGCCTTAACCTTGCTCAAGCGCTGCTATGTCGCTCAGACCTCTTGCTGTTGGACGAACCGACCAACCACCTTGATTTAGATGCTGTTATTTGGCTAGAAAAATGGCTCAAAAGCTATCCCGGCACATTAATATTAATTTCTCATGACCGAGACTTCCTCGATCCTATTATCGATAAAGTGCTGCATATTGAACAAGAAACAATGTTCGAATATACGGGCAACTACTCCTCATTTGAACGTCAACGCGCCACGAAACTCGCTCAGCAACAATCTCTCTATGAGAGTCAGCAGGCTAAAGCGGCTCACTTACAAAGTTATATCGACCGATTTAGAGCAAAAGCCACCAAAGCGAAACAAGCACAAAGCCGTATTAAGATGTTAGAGCGTATGGAAATGGTGGCACCTGCACATGTGGATAATCCGTTTCATTTTTCATTCCGCCAGCCAGAGAGTTTGCCAAATCCATTATTAAAAATGGAGAAAGTCAGCGCGGGTTATGGTGATAAAGTCATCCTAAACTCAATCAAATTGAATTTAGTACCAGGCTCTCGTATTGGTTTATTGGGCCGTAATGGCGCAGGTAAATCGACACTGATTAAACTACTTGCAGGTGATTTGCAGCCTCTGCAAGGCGTAGTATCGCTAGCGAAAGGGATTAAACTCGGCTATTTCGCACAGCATCAGCTTGAGTACTTGCATGCGGATGAATCCCCTTTACAGCACCTAGCACGAATTGCGCCACAAGAGACTGAACAACAGTTACGTGATTATTTGGGAGGGTTTGGTTTTAAAGGCGATCAAGTTACTGATCCTAGCGGGCGTTTTTCTGGAGGGGAAAAAGCACGCTTAGTGTTGGCATTGATTGTTTGGCAACGGCCTAATCTGTTACTACTCGATGAGCCAACCAACCATCTTGATTTAGATATGCGCCAAGCCTTAACAGAAGCTTTAATTGATTTTGAAGGTGCATTAGTTGTCGTTTCCCATGATAGGCACTTATTACGCTCAACAACGGATGATTTGTATCTCGTGCACGACGGTTTAGTAGAGCCTTTTGATGGTGATTTAGATGATTACCAGCAATGGCTAGCAGAGCAAAATAAACTGGAGTTGCAGCAGGTTCGTGAATTGCAAGAAAAAGAGCGACCAACCAATAACGCAACGGTCACTGCGCAAGATAGGAAAGATCAAAAGCGCCGCGAAGCAGAATTTCGCCAACAAACTCAGCCTATCCGTAAAAAATTGATTGAGTTGGAAAAGAAAATGGAGAAACATTCAGCGCTGCTAGCAGAATTGGAAGCAACATTATCTGACGCTGCAATTTATGAGCAAGAGCGTAAAGCTGAATTGACCGAGTGCCTGAAAAAGCAAACGGAGCAAAAAAACGCATTAGAAGAGGTAGAAATGGCGTGGATGGAGTTGCAAGAGCAGCTTGAAACCATGACTAGCGAATTTGAGGCCAACGCATAATTGTTTGATTAAGATAGCCCATTTAATATCGGGCTATCTTTTATCGCTTATTCATCACATGTTTTCACACACATCACATAATATTGGCCATCAATAATTTCTGTTCCTTCTGTTTCATGCTCAAACCCGGGAAATTCACTATCCCATGCCTGTAAACTCCGTAGATAATGAATATGCGGGCTATTTTCATCACCAAAGTTCTCCCCCGATAAGAGCATCGGGATCCCCGGTGGATAAGGAATAATCGAGTTTGCAGCCACTCTCCCCATGAGCTGATCAACGGGTACGGCTTCAACACGGTTAGCGACTATTTGTTGATAGGCATCGCGTGGAGTCATCATCACTTGAGGTAATTGCGAATAGGCCTGATTTAATCGTGCACCCGGATTATTTTTTTGTAGATAGGCAAACATTTTATCGCCGAGATCACGTAACCCCATTTCACCATAAATTTCAGGTGCTGACGCCACGACTTCGGGTAACACCTTTTTCAAGGCAGTGTTGTTATCATAATGGCGTTTAAAGGAAAGTAACGTATTAACTAATGTTCCCCATTTCCCTTTGGTGATGCCCATGGAGAATAAGAACATAATTTGGAAATCCGTCGTTCTTGTTGGCACAATGCCATAGTGATTCAGCCATGCTGTCACGAGAGCGGCAGGAACCCCTGTATCTAACAGCTTTCCATCGTCTCCCATACCGGGAGCAAGAATACTCACTTTAATGGGGTCTAGCATGGCCCAATTATCAGGAATATCATTAAAACCATGCCATTTATCTTCAGGGTGCATTACCCAACAACTCTGTTCCCTCATCAATAATTCAACAGGTGCATCTTCAAAGGCGTATCGTTTCCCTGTTGCGGGGTCTTTCACCATCTCCTGATTCCAAGGTTTGAAAAACCATTCATCATCATTGAGAAACTCTTTATATAGGTAGGCTAAAGATTGCCTAAAGTCGATAGATTCTCGGATCACTTCATCCGTCAGTGAACGTCCACTATTGCCGTCCATCATGTCGGCAGCAATATCATTAGATGCACAAATAGCATATAGCGGTGAGGTTGTTGAGTGCATTAGATAGGCTTGATTAAAACGATTAAAGTCAATGGCGTTACGCCCGTTACGCACATGAATAAACGACGCTTGAGACAGCGCATTGAGTAATTTATGGGTGGAATGGGTAGCGAAGATAGTCGGCTCGTTTTCTGTCCGCTCTTCGTCACGCATGGCAAAGTGGTTACGATAAAGCGGGTTAAAGCGCGCGTAACCATACCAAGCCTCATCAAAATGAATACGGTCTAAAGAGCCATCGAGCAAATCTTGCACTTTACGTGCGTTATAGCAGACACCATCATAAGTACAGTTAGTCACCACACTATAAGCGGGTTTTTGCTTTACTTTACCTTTCGTTAACGGGTTAGCCGCGATTTTAAATTTAATCGCATCTGGGGTCATTTCTTTTGGGTAAATTGGCCCGATAATACCGTAACGGTTACGACTTGGGATCATATAAACGGGTTTTGCTCCCGTTAAAATCAAGCCCTGCTCGATCGATTTATGGCAGTTACGGTCAATCACCACCACATCATCATCGGTCATACAGGCCTGCATAATTGTCCGATTAGAGCCGGACGTACCGACCACCACGGAATAAGATTGGTCGGCGCCAAAAATGCGAGCGGCGTTTTTTTCACACTCACCAAATGCACCGGTATGATCCAGTAGCGATCCCACTGCCACCCGTTCAATACCAATATCTGTACGAAAGAGATTTTCACCAAAGAAATCATGGTAAATACGTCCAGCAGGCGTTTTGGTAAAACCAACACCTCCTTGGTGCCCCGGCGCTGCCCATGAATATTCATGAACATCACTGTATTTAATGAGGCTTTTCATGAGCGGCGGGAGTAGTTGTGAGCGATAACGTTGGATAGCGGCAAGTACTCGACCCGCAATAAAGTCGGCAGAGTCCTCCAATATCCATGCGAACTCGTCAACTTGCTCCATCATATTGCGGTCAAAGGCGACCAATGCCTCTTCACGGTCACTAAGCAAGAAAACCGGTACATCTTCTTGCCTTCGGTGTAATTGCGTAATTAAGCGATGTGCTTGGATTTGTTCGTCACGATCCGACATATCGCGACCGTATAACAAGCAATCAATACTGGTATTTGAACGGATATAAGCGAGGCCATCTTCAAAGTCACGAATAATGACAGTTTCCACATGCTCATCATTCAACTCACTGGCAAGTCTTGCTACGGCATGGCTAATCACGGAATCTTTATCCGTTAGCTCGGTATAAACAATTAGTGCCCTCATTAATAATGCCCCTATAAATTACGTCAAATTATTCACTCACTACATTAGTCTTAACGCAAATAGGTACTTTTTGCAAAAACAAGCGGATTACTAATTGATAAAAAACAGCTTTATTTTTATTCATCTAGCCTGTTGATCATGACTCGCGCATTCATCACCAACATTTTCGCCCGTGCTTCACGTTTTTGTAATAGCGCCATAAACAGCAGATCGGTTAAGGTATTTTGTGCCGTGCGTGAGGAAATCGATGAACTGCGCCATTCATTTTCTTCCGCGATACTCTCAAGCACATAATCAGCTAATTGAGCAAGCGGTGACAGCCGGCTACGGGTGATTGCAATCACATTCGCGCCTTGCTTACGTGCAATACTCGCGGCGGTCAGCATGTCTTTACGTTTGCCCGTAAAAGAAATGACAATCTGTGTATCTTGTGGGGTCAATGTCAACGCTGCAGCAATTTGCACATGATGATCGGATTCCACCAATGTGGTAATGCCTATCTTTTGTAATTTATAGCTTAAATCCTTCGCGGTTAACCCCGAGCCGCCAATGCCAACAATTTGTACACGCTGGGATTTATCAATGGCATCCACAATTTTTTCAAACAGTTTGAAATCGATATGGCGAGTTGTTTCAGTAATCGAATAATTTTTTTCTAATGCTAATTTTTGTGCAACTACCATCAAGTTATCATTTTGCGTGATACGGTTATGCAACGCCGTATGCGGATTGGCCTCATCAAATTGCTGCCGTCCGATGATCTCACTTAACGCTAACTTCAATGCTGGATACCCTTTGACACCGACTTTTTGGCTAAATTTCACCACAGCGGATTGGCTCACATTTAATGTTTCCGCTAACTGCTGTGACGATAAGCTCAGTACACGCTCTGGCTTCTCAAGAATAAACTGAGCGATCCTACGTTGGTTTTCCGCAAGTCTTGGCAGCAAACAAGTGATGGTATCCAGTAAAGTCATCCTTAATTCCTTATTTGTTGAATATAATAAAAAATAAATTATTCCTATTAGAATAACTTCATTACTTAGTTTTAATCCTTTAAATTCAATAAGTAATTTATTTAAGCAATCTAAATTATCCGAAAATATTCTTTCATATTGGCAATTCAGAATAGAGAACGCCGTGATCATTATCACATCACTGGAATAAATAATTCCTTAATATCGCCTCATTAACTGAGGTAGGAGTAATTTATTATGACCATTGACTTAAGCAGAATGGTAACTGAAAGCCGTAACGCCGCGAGCACCAATATCGATCAACTGTCGACCATCGATATGTTGCAAGTCATTAATAACGAAGACAAGCAAGTGCCTTTAGCGGTTGAGAAAGTCCTGCCGCAAGTTGCCCAACTTGTCGATAAGGTGGCCCAAGCATTTCTTAATGGTGGCCGCTTAATTTATGTTGGTGCTGGCACTTCTGGCCGTTTAGGAATTTTAGATGCCAGTGAATGCCCTCCTACCTACGGTACACCTCATGAACAGGTGGTCGGCTTAATCGCTGGCGGCCACCAAGCTATTTTTCGCGCTGTGGAAAATGCCGAAGATAAGCCAGAGCTGGGTGAGCAAGACCTGCTTAATATCCAATTTAATGATAAAGATGTTTTAGTGGGTATCGCGGCAAGTGGGCGTACACCTTATGTACTCGGGGCACTGGCTTATGCGCGCAAGGTCGGCGCAGTTACCGCTTCAATCAGCTGTAATCCGAATAGCCCTGTCGCAAATGCTGCCGATATCGCCATCACCCCTATTGTCGGGCCTGAAGTCGTGACTGGCTCTTCACGTATGAAAGCAGGTACTGCACAAAAACTGGTGCTCAATATGATCACGACTGGCGCCATGATCCGTATCGGAAAGGTTTTCGGTAATTTAATGGTGGATGTCGAGGCAACCAATGCCAAATTGGTTGAGAGACAAGTCAAAATTGTCATGGAGGCAACTGAGTGTGACAGGCAAACTGCGGAGCTAGCACTACAACAATGCCAAAGACACTGTAAAACTGCAATTTTGATGATCTTATCTGGGCTTGATGCTCAGGAAGCGCGTCAATTGCTATCGGACAACCAAGGTTTTATTCGTACAGCTCTTAATGTCGCAAAGTCCGTTTAATACACGGGAACTGATAGGGTAAATGGCATGGCTAAAATAACAAAAGAAATGATGCAGGCAATCCTGCAAAATGTCGGGGGTAGTGAAAATATTCGTCATGCAGGAAACTGTATGACACGTTTACGTTTGACCCTCAACAATGACCAACTTGTCGATAAAACAGCAATTAAACAGATCCCCGGCGTTCTTGGTGTGATTGAAAGTGAAGATCAATTGCAGATTGTACTCGGCCCCGGCAAAGCACAAACCGCCTCTGATCTCATGAATCAGCTCTTAGAAAGCGATGAATCTGGTTTCTTTTCTAACATCGATACATCATTAGAAAATAACTTAAATGCCCTCGCTTCATCCAATAAACAGCAAATGAAGCAAAAGCAAACAAGTGCAATTCATCGTTTTTTATCTAAGTTTGCGACCATTTTTACCCCTCTTATTCCGGGCTTTATTGCAGCAGGCTTATTACTCGGTTTTGCTACGTTAGCAACTCAAACCCTTTACCCTGGGGGTTTACCGAAGTCGCCTGAACAACAGACATTCGCAGTTCATCTGATCCTGTATATGTCAGTGTTTAGTAAGGGGCTATTTAGCTTTTTAAGCATTCTGATTGGTTATAACGCGCAAAAAGCATTCGGTGGAAGTGGCGTCAATGGTGCTATCATCGCTGCACTATTCGTCCTTGGTTATGACCCAAATGCCACTTCAGGGGTCTTTTCTGGAATGACCAACTTCTTTGGTTGGGATATCGACCCGCGTGGTAGCATTATTGGCGTGTTAATCGCTTGTATTTTCGGTGCATCGGTTGAAAAACAAGTCCGTAAAATCATTCCTTCTAACCTCGATATGATTTTAACATCAACCATCACGTTGCTTATTGTTGGTGCTGCCGCTTATGTTGTCATTATGCCACTAGGAAGCTGGTTATTTAATGGCATGTCATGGCTGTTTATGCACTTAAACGGTAATCCTTTCGGAACGGCAATATTAGCGGGTTTATTCTTGATTGCGGTGATGTTTGGTGTACACCAAGGGTTTGTTCCCGTCTACTTTGCCCTAGTGGATGCACAAGGCTTCAACTCCCTATTCCCTATTTTAGCAATGGCGGGGGCAGGACAAGTCGGTGCAGCATTAGCGCTCTATGCGAAAGCGAAGAAAGGCTCTATCTTACGTAATCAAATTCGTGGCGCTATCATTCCGGGTTTCCTCGGTATCGGCGAACCGCTGATTTATGGTGTCACCTTGCCTCGAGTAAAACCTTTTGTAACGGCTTGCTTGGGGGGTGCTGCGGGTGGTTTCTTCATTGGGCTAATCGCTTGGATGGGGTTACCTGTCGGGCTTAATACCGTATTCGGGCCATCGGGTCTTGTCGCCATTCCGCTAATGACATCAGCCCAAGGCGTATTTGCAGGAATGGCTGTGTATGTTGGTGGTATTGCTGTTGCTTATGTGTGTGGATTTATTTTCACTTACTTATTTGGCAGCAAAAATATCGATTTAACATAAAGCCAATCAATGCAATGGGGGGGTTATCTATCCCCCCTTTTTTATTCGAGCCAAATTAATGGCACACACGCCGCGGTTAATAGCCCCATCACTAAGTTAAAAATAAACCACGCTCTGCGACTTTTTAGAAAATGGCCGATCAATGCTCCGCCCGCCATCCAGATTAGCCCTGCCACAAAATTAACGGTAACCACCGCAATACTCATGATGATAATGGATTGCACAAACAGTTCTCCGGGTAGACTATAGCTCCCCACAGCACCTAACCCCATCATCCATGCTTTAGGATTTAAAAATTGTAACAAACCACCTTGATACCATTTGATATTTTTTGTTGCTGTCGTTTCTGTTTTTAGTGGCGAATAACGAGCCGTAGCGGTTTTCCATGCTAACCACAATAGGTACGTACTACCCGCGATTTTCATCGCCACATGCAAAGCAGGATAAAGCAATAAAAGCGCTGCAACACCGAAAGCGGAGAGGTAAAGTATTGATTGCATGCCTAACATAATCCCTAATAATAAGGGAATACTGCGACGAAACCCATAATTTGCCGTGCTTGATGTTAATAGCATGTTATTAGGGCCAGGTGTTATTGCTGCAATGAATAGAAATGTAAAAAGAGAAAAAACCAGCCCTAGACTCATTTATAATCAATCCTCAAAAATTGAGCATACTTGCATCATAAAAAAATAACAGTATGTTATGTGCCCTACAAGGGAATTACTAAATTAAATTAAGGCTATGTCAGAAAACTTTCGCCCTATTAATTGGGCTAAAAATCCACATCTTCAAACATTATTGCCAAGAATTTTTCGTAGAACGCCGAAAATCAAACCAATTTGGCAACGGCTAGAGCTACCTGATGGCGACTTTATTGATCTTGCATGGAGTGAAGCTCCCGAACAGGCAAGCAAAAAACCTCGTTTAGTCATCTTTCATGGCTTAGAAGGTAACTTTAAAAGCCCCTATGCGCATGGGATGCTTGAAAGTGCCCAAAAGCAGGGATGGCTGGGTGTGATTATGCATTTTCGCGGTTGCAGCGGCGAGCCTAACCGCCAAAAACGGATCTATCACTCTGGCGAAACCAGTGATGCACGTTACTTTTTGCATTGGTTAAAGCAGACTTGGGGGGATGTTCCGACAGCGGCTGTTGGTTATTCTCTTGGTGGCAATATGTTAGCCTGCTATTTAGCAGAAAATGGTGATGACGCCGATATTGATGCAGGTGTTGTTGTTTCCGCACCTTTAATGCTAGAGCCTTGCTCAATCCGTATGGAAAAAGGGTTTTCTCAATTTTACCAACGCTATTTACTTAATGGATTAAAGCGTAACGCAACACGTAAACTCGTTCGCTACCCGGGTTCATTACCGCTTAATTTGCTACAATTAAAGCAGCTAAAACGTATTCGTGAATTTGATGATGTGATCACCGCAAGAATTCATGGTTTTGAGAATGCGACCGACTATTACCAGAAATGCAGTGCATTACCAAGGCTGCCTCGTATTACAAAACCAACATTAATTATTCACGCAAAAGATGACCCTTTTATGGCACCTGAAGTCGTGCCAGATATCTCACGTTTACCTGCTAATATTGAATACCAAATGACAGAGCATGGTGGGCATGTTGGTTTTGTTAGTGGTAGTTTAAGAAAGCCAGAAATGTGGCTAGAGAAACGTATTCCACAGTGGCTAACACCGTATTTGGATAAACAATCATGATTATTCCTTGGAAAGATTTAGCACCTGAAACTTTGGAAAACCTAATTGAAGCTTATGTGCTCCGTGAAGGAACGGATTACGGCGAGCATGAAAAGACGTTACAGCAGAAAGTGGATGATGTGAAACGGCTGTTAGTTTCTGGGGAAATTGTGCTAGTCTGGTCAGAATTGCACGAATCTGTTAATTTTATGCCTAAAAATCAGTTTCGCCCGTAACCCCGTTTCGCTCATGGCTTAAACAGCGTGGACGTAACGCAACACAGGGAGTCCACGATGTCAAAAAAGCACCCCATTATTGCAATTACCGGTTCTAGCGGTGCTGGAACCACCTCAACAAGTCTGGCATTTCGTAAAATATTCCACCAATTAAATATTCAAGCCGCAACCTTAGAAGGTGATAGTTTCCATCGTTATACTCGGCCTGAAATGGACATGGCTATTCGCAAGGCGAGAGAGCAAGGCCGCCATATCAGCTACTTTGGTCCAGAAGCCAATGACTTCGCCTTATTAGAGCAGACACTGTTAGAGTATGGCTTACATGGTAATGGTAAATCGCGTAAGTACCTGCATACCTATGATGAAGCGGTACCGTATGGGCTTCAACCCGGTACATTTACGCCATGGGAGTCCCTGCCTGCGAACAGTGATATTCTTTTTTATGAAGGCTTGCATGGCGGGGTGGTGACGCCAGAAAATGATGTTGCACAACATGTTGATTTATTGGTGGGCGTTGTACCAATTGTTAACCTTGAATGGATTCAAAAGTTGATCCGCGATACGACCGAACGCGGCCATTCACGTGAAGCCGTCATGGACTCCGTCGTTCGTTCAATGGGGGATTACATCAACTATATTACGCCGCAATTTTCACGTACGCATATTAATTTCCAACGCGTCCCCACTGTCGACACATCAAACCCATTTTCTGCGAAAGCGATCCCTTCACAAGATGAAAGTTTTATTGTGATCCGTTTTAGGGGGCTGGAACAAATTGACTTCCCATATTTACTGTCCATGTTAAACGGCTCATTTATATCAGCAATGAATACCATTGTTGTTCCTGGCGGTAAATTAGGCTTAGCCATGGAATTAATTATGACACCTCTCGTTGAAAAATTAATAAAGCAGAAACACGATTAAGCGCCGATGATGCTTATTATTATTTAATAAATAAGCATCATGAATTAAAAAAATTATATAATTAATAAATAAATTATTGATTCTGGATTTCAAAACTGTGGGTAACTTTAACCGCTTTTTCTAACATTAAAGAGACTGAGCAATATTTTTCAGCCGAAAGTTGAACTGCACGTTCAACCGCTTTTTCCGTTAAATCCGTTCCAGTTACAATAAAATGTAAGTTGATATGGGTAAAATAACGTGGAGCTTCATCGCGGCGTTGTGAGGTTAATTTAACTTCACAACCTTTTACGTCATGGCGGCCTTTTTGTAGAATAGACACAACATCCACTGAACTACACCCCCCAACCGCCATTAACACCATTTCCATTGGACTTGGAGCTTTATCACCTGAATTGCCATCCATCATAACTTGATGGCCTGATGCTGATTCTCCTAAAAATGAGAGACCTTCAACCCATTTAACTCTTGCTTCCATATTTAATTCCCCTAGGAAAATATTTTCTAAAAGATAACATTGTTGCATAAATACTTTCAATCAAATAGCTGCTTTAAGATGCTGAACCGATAAAAGCAAGACTTTCTCGGTTGAATATGTTACAAACAAAGTTCCACCTGATAGGGTTAAGATCAAAACTCAAGGTTTCAATTGATAATATTATAGTGTTGGTATTAACTTGCTCTATAATGCGAATTAATATGCTAAGCTAGTGACTTTAAAAACCAGCCGTTCTCGTTACAATTAACTGAATGGCTGTATTAACATACAGAGGATAACGCTAATGGTTCTCGGCAAGCCACAAACAGACCCTACTCTTGAATGGTTTTTGTCACACTGCCATATTCATAAATATCCATCCAAGAGCACTCTGATTCATCAGGGTGAAAAAGCAGAAACCCTTTACTATATCGTTAAAGGCTCAGTGGCTGTTTTAATCAAAGATGAAGAAGGCAAAGAAATGATCCTCTCCTATTTAAATCAGGGAGATTTCATTGGTGAACTAGGGTTATTTGAAGAAGGACAAGAACGTTCAGCTTGGGTTAGAGCAAAAAGTGCCTGCGAAGTCGCTGAAATTTCTTACAAAAAATTCCGTCAACTTATTCAGGTCAATCCTGATATTCTTATGCGCCTTTCTGCGCAAATGGCAAGTCGCCTGCAAACCACCTCAGAAAAAGTCGGTAACCTTGCTTTCCTTGATGTGACAGGCCGTATTGCACAAACTCTGCTTAATTTAGCGAAACAGCCCGATGCGATGACGCATCCAGATGGAATGCAAATTAAGATCACTCGCCAAGAAATTGGCCAAATCGTTGGTTGTTCACGCGAAACCGTTGGTCGCATTTTGAAAATGCTAGAAGACCAAAATCTGATCTCCGCACACGGTAAAACGATTGTCGTGTACGGTACTCGTTAACCGATATTAGTCTCACCACTTTGGTAAGACCGCGATTGCATAATGGCTTTATATCTTTGATATAGAGCCATTTTTGCTTCAACATCACCGAAAAACCAGAAAATAGCATTAATATCGTTATTTTATATTATTCATATCTACTAAAAAATAAAATCTAGAATAATTAATATACTATTATTTGAAGGTTTTATTAAAATGAAAATAAGTGAACATCGTCCATCCCTAAAATATATCAACCAAACAATCACGGCTCATGCAGAGATGCTAAAGCGTGGCAATATGACCCCTGAGACAATCTCTGAATCATGCCGGATAAAAAGAAATAATTTAGAGGCAAAATATAAGTTTCTTAACGAAACAAATAGCATTAAGCCAATATCAATCACCTTACCTACACCAGTAAAATTCGATGACAACGCATTTAAAGAGCGACAAGCTAAAATCGATGCGGCAATGAATATCGCCAATATCCTAAAGGAGAGTCAACTCCCTTCTCTGCCCTCATTATCGTTACCATTGAACTATTCATTAAAATCGAAGCATTCAACAAATACGATTAAAGAGCATGATTGTAATATGAGTGGTAACCAGTCAGCTCATTCGCTAAATATACCTAGACCCACAACGGATCTTCGACAAAAACTTGAGCAGTTGAGATCTAAATGTGAGAGGGTTGCTGCTAATTTAGATGCTAATAGTTATTCTGCTGAATCACTAAAGGTGAATTCAATGATCCACCTGAAAAAATTAGAACTCAATGCAAGCCTTATTGGCACTGACTACTCAGAGCTGGATTTAGTATGGTATATGGATAAAAAAGCACAAACTCAATCCGAGAAAGAGGCAATAATTAAAAATTTCACGCCCCCAAAACCAATCGCACATCAAAAAGGAAGCCGAATTCCCCTCAAGATACCGACTATCACTCAGGAATTAGATCAACCTAGAAAAAAACGTTCCATTCATCAGGCTACTGACATTATTTCATCTCATTCTCAGGGCAAGGGGCGAGTGATTATCAATGGGCAGGTAAAAAGAGACCTGAGTGGAATGGCATTATCCCCTTCGACTGCCGATCCGCGCAAAACAAATATCGATAAAATGCCAAAGAAAGAAATTAGCATTAATCATACAAAAAATATCAATACAAAAAGTGCTAAGGCATGTTGACCTTTGCTGTTTATTTTTTAATAAATCATATAGGGAGCCACATGACTGAACATGCTAAGGCAATCATGTTTTCATAATTGCTTGTTAATTTGTGATACCGAGTTGCGACGGCTCGGTATTTCTAAATTTACAGGAAGGCATTTTCAACTACGTGCCAATATTACTTGTCCACAGCTCCTTAATTGAGACAGCGATAATTAGATTTTTAGCCCGAAAAATATAACGCTTGTTGCCGACATCCAGTGTGTGGGCTGGCTGAATCATGCCAATGAAGTTATTTATTGAATAAGTGAAATCAAATCTCAGTAGATAAAATTAACTACTGGTAACTGATTGAACAGTTAAGGATTTTTAAGTCTATAGTCGAGGTGATTGTACTGTAAAAACACAAACAGCTAAAGAACACGCGGTAAAATCAAGACAGTATACCATGGGGTACTTGCGCCCCCGCCCATAGCTGATTATTAGTGGTCAGTGGCAGAATGAGCTCGGGTTTACGGCAGGCAGTCACTTTACCCTCACACACCAAGCCGAGTCGTTGATTATCCGGCTGACTGATAATTTCAATCCTTCTTTATCTGCCATTGCGGCAATATCCACATACAGGCTCTTTTGTCACCCTCATATTCATATCTCGACTAACGGTAATAATCTTCATATGCTTACGAATAGTACCAACTTCAGCATGAGCAGAAGCCATATTTCCATTCGATACATATTTGCTAGGATTTTTTCTACTTTAGTTTCATTCTATCGTTAATTAACGTTGGACGATTTTTATCACCTAAAAAATAATCCGGTCTATTTCCTTGGTTAGTATCTTTAAATATTTCGCTTTTTTCTTTATTTATTAATTAATTCCGCTTTCACCTTCGGAATAGATGTATGTGTAGTGGCATAGTTAATTTGGCCACCTAAATAGAGCTGTTATTATACACTGCATAACTTAACAGGTGACATGTATAACAAAGCAAATTCGACGTAACTTCAGGGCGGAATTTAAACGAGAAGCGGCTCAATCAGTTCACTCGACGGCTAACTAAACTGACCGTTGAAACAACATTAAATGTGGAATTAACTAAACACCTTGAGCATGAAAAAATCCCCCTCAATCAGGCTCTAATGATCCTGTGCGTAAAGCCATTTATTTAGCGATTGAATCGGCCTCTAAAAAGTAGAGTATGCCAATTCAAAACGGGAAACAGGCAATGAGCCGTTTTATTATTGTATTTGGTGACCGCCTAAACGGTCACCTTTAATGAAAGGCAAATACCCCAAATTATTTATAGGGTCAAAAAGACTCAAAGAGGTATTAACCTCTTTGAGTGTTAAAAATGTATTTATTTCAGAATACGTTCAATCGCTTTTTCTAATTTCAACATACCACTATTAATTTCTTCTTCCGAAATAATTAACGATGGCGTAAAACGTAATACATTAGCGCCAGCATTAAGCATCATTAATCCTTCATTGGCACAAGCTTGTAAAATATCTTTCGAACGATCTTTTAATTCCCCTTTAAGCTCTGCACCAATTAATAGCCCCATACCTCTAATTTCAGCAAAAATATTATATTTCTCATTCAGCTTATTCAAATGAGCAACAAATAATTCGCGACGCTTTGTCACACCATCAAGTACCTCTTTTGTATTGATAATATCAAATGCTGCATTACCAACCGCACAGGCTAATGGGTTACCACCATAAGTGGTACCGTGAGTTCCCAACCCCATAGCTTGCGCAATTTCATGGGTTGTTAACATTGCACTGATAGGGAAACCGCCACCTAAAGCCTTAGCTGTAGTCAGAATATCCGGTGTCACGCCGTAGTGCATATAAGAGAATAACTGCCCAGTGCGCCCCATACCACTTTGTACTTCATCAAATACCAGTAATGCATTGTTATCATCACATAGCTTACGCACACCTTGCATAAACTCTTGCGTGGCAGCAGTCACACCACCTTCCCCTTGAACAGGCTCTAATACCACCGCACAGGTATTTTCATCTATCACCGCTTTCACGGCATCGAGATCATTAAATGGCACATGAATAATATCAGCAGGTTTCGGCCCAAAACCATCCGCATATTTCGCTTGGCCTCCAACTGAAACCGTAAAGAAAGTACGCCCGTGGAAAGCTTGTTTGAACGCAATAATTTTGGTTTTATATGGGCTGTGCTTGGTAATGGCATAATGGCGCGCTAACTTAAACGCAGCTTCATTAGCTTCCGCCCCTGAATTGGCGAAGAACACTCGCTCAGCAAACGTCGCATTGATCAGCTTCTGTGCCAATCTTAAGGTTGGCTCATTAGTAAAAATATTACTGACATGCCATAGTTTCTCACTTTGCTCACGAACAGCAGCAACTAATGCAGGATGACAATGGCCTAATGCCAATACCGCGATCCCACCAGCAAAATCGATATATTCTTTACCTTGCTGATCCCAAACTCGGCTACCTTCCCCACGGACAGGAATAAATTCCGCTGGAGAATAAATAGGTAAAATAACCTGATCATAAGTTTGCCGATTTACTGCTTGTGGTTCTTTCATACCCCTCACCTGCCTTATCCAATGCCTAAGTGAAAATATAATCATTAAATATGAATAAAAAATCACAAAAGAGCAATAGCAAAGCGAGTGATGGGGATGAATTTATTTTTTTATAGATACAGTGAGTAACTAATATTTTAAAAAATTATTCAGTAATTCATGGCCTTGTTCACTCAGAATACTTTCTGGGTGAAACTGAACCCCCTCAATTGGCAGAGTTTTATGACGTATTCCCATAATTTCATCTACGTCACCGTTATTCAGTGACCATGCGGAGACATCAAAAGACGCTGGTAATGTTTCTGCGGCAATAACGAGAGAATGATAACGTGTAACTGTTAGTGGCCGATTTAAACCTTTAAATACCCCTTGGTGGTTATGATGAATAGCCGATGTTTTGCCATGCATCACTTCTCTAGCCTTCACAACCGTTGCACCAAAGGCTTGACCGATCGCTTGATGACCAAGACAAATGCCTAAGATAGGGATTTTCCCTGCAAAATATTTAATTGCTTCAAGAGAGATCCCTGCCTCATCAGGCGTACAAGGGCCTGGTGAGATCACTAGGTGTGTAGGCGCTAACAACTCTATCTCTTCGATAGAAATTTCATCATTACGTTTAACGAGTACTTCCGCCCCTAATTCACAGAAGTATTGATATAGGTTATAAGTAAATGAATCGTAATTATCAATAAGTAAAAGCATAGTAGCCTATCCGACTGATTTTTATCATTATATGTTATATTCCCATACACAGTTTTTTGCGCTTAGCAATCAGAACTCTGACTAAAAAATAGCAAAAAATAGTCGGGGGCAGGTATCATAACACAGCCGAAGCAGGAAAATAGCCTATTTAAATCAAGTAATCTGATTTACTGAAGCCAGTTTCCATATAAAAATCATGGAATTATATTCACATACTGATAACAAGTTATTCTTAATTAATAAGAATAACAACGTTCCATTCTACATCTATTCATACAATTGCAAGACAACCGCTTAGGGCATGGCGTTTCATACCCTAAATCTGTTTATCGTTGAAAAACCCGCTTACCGTTTACAAAGGTTGCTTGTATTTCGCCTGCTGTATCACAGAGCGTTAAATTCGCTTGCTTGTTGGGGGCGATTGATCCCAGACGATCCGCAATACCTAATGCTTTTGCTGGATATAAACTGCCATGTAACCATGCTTGTGCGAATGATATGTCGCAAGCTTGCTGCAATGTTTTCACTCCTTGTTCGAGGGTTAAGGTACTCCCTGCGAGGCTACCACTTTCTGTTCTGACAACCCCCTTTTTCATCTGCACAGTCATTTCACCGAGAGAGTATTCACCATCAGGCATGCCAGTAGCACGCATCGCATCTGTAATCAGTAGTAACCGCTCCCCACAGCAGCGGTAAACCACTTTGATAGCGGCAGGATGTACATGATGACCATCACAGATTAATTCAACCTGACATTGGTCGTTGGTTAAGGCTGCACCGACCATGCCTGGCTCACGATGATGTAGGCCATTCATGCCGTTATAGCAATGAACAACCCCATCCGCACCTTGATTTAGCCCATCCTGAGTCAATGCATAATCCGCACTGGAGTGGCCAAGCATGACACGGATCCCTTGTGATTTTAACCAAGGTATTAGTTCAAGAGAGGTTGGATGCTCGGGTGCGAGAGCTACACATTTTAAACTTCCTTCAGCAAGTGATATCCATTGCTGTAATAGGGCTTTCTCAGGTTGGTGCAATAAGCTTTCTGGGTGAGCTCCTTTATGTTGGGCCGTAAAAAATGGCCCTTCAAGATAACTTCCTAGAATTTCGGCGCCATCTACCCCTTGCTTCTGGCTATCTTTCACTTGAACCAATGCCCGCTCAATATCTTTATGCTGGGCGGTCACTGTTGTTGCTAAAAATGCGCCAACGCCTTTCGATGCTAAGAAACGAGATATATTATTGAGCGATTCATGGGTCGCATCCATCACATCGGCACCAGCACTACCATGAATGTGGGTATCAATAAGTGCAGGCAATAATGTGAATGGCAATAGCTCTTCAGCAGACTGCGTATTCGGGATAACGTGTTGGATACACCCATTATCATTCAATACGACTAAAACATTATCAGCCCACCCAGAAGGCAATAATGCCCTACGAACATATATCTGTTTATCTGATTTCATCATCTTACATCCTATCAGTGCCTCTTGTATGCGTCAGTAAACACGACTTACATCATACCTGCACTGCCACAAATATTGATTTTACTTTCAACGACTTTACGCATTGCCTCTTTACCTGGTGTAATATATTTACGAGGGTCATTAGCGTCTGGGTGCTCAGCAAAATGCGCTTTGACAGCATCCGCAAAAGCAATTTTTAAATCTGTTGCCACATTCACTTTGCACACACCAAGTGAAATCGCTCGTTTAATCATCTCTTCAGGGATACCAGAAGCACCGTGTAGGACCAAAGGAATATCGACTTGCTGTTTAATCGCCGCTAAACGCTCAAAATCAAGGTGAGGTTCACCATGATATAAGCCATGGGCGGATCCTATCGCGACGGCCAATGAATCAATACCTGTACGCGTGATATACTCTTTCGCCGCCATAGGATCAGTATAGAAGCTATCTTTGCTATCAACGACTAAATCGTCCTCTTGCCCCCCTAATCGCCCTAACTCCGCCTCAACGCTGACATCATAATTTTGGCAATATTTCACGACTCTACTGACGGCTTCGATATTCTGTTCGAAAGCAAAGTGAGAGCCATCAATCATCACAGAACGAATACCGGCACGTACTTTACGGCAAATATCGTCATACTCCTCATGGTGATCAAGATGTAATGCAATCGGTAAGTGATTCACTCGTGCAGCTTCACGACAAATCGATACCATGTATTCCAATCCTGCATAAGTAAACGTGCTCGGTGTTCCTGCTAAAATAACAGGGGATGACATTGCTGCTGCTGTTTCGACAACAACTTGAACAGTTTCAAGGTTATGTACATTAAAAGCGGGAACTGCATAACCATTACGTTGTGCTTTTTTCAACATTTCACGGTTAGAAATTAAATACATATGCTCTCCTTAAATGCCATCATCATGAGCAACAGATTGTTTTTCACGTTGTTGCTCATGCCACAAACTGGTTAACCCCCGATGCCCACACTCCAATGCCATATCGCGGAATTCTGTTACTGACATTCCATCCCTCTCCAGCATCATTTCTGCGACCATTTGCATATTGGTTCCAGTGATAACTTGGTAGTTTTGATTTTCCAAGGCCATCAATGACGCTTGCCGAAATGGTGAGCCACCTAATAAATCTGTTAAAAAAACGACACCATCACCTTGATCACATTGCTGACTTGCCTTTCTTAATGCTTGTTGAAGCGAATCGGTACACATTCCCTCAGGAAAATCTATCGCAACACATTGTTCTTGTGGGCCAATAACCTGTTGTACTGCTTGTAACAGGCCACTCGCAAAACCTCCATGGCCTGTAATGACGACACCTAACATTTGCCATTCCTCTTATAAGAATCCAACTAATTTACCAAGCACGCCAAATACCACGGTGACACCAATTAATTTCACAGGTGAAAAACCTTTTTTCATTAGCCAGTAGACAAGTAACGTAAAGCTTAATGGCAATAAATTTGGCATCAGTTTGTCTAAAACGTCTGTCTGTAAAGCCACTTTTGCTTCACCAGCCGTCATGATTAGTGGTGTAGAAAGATGCACATAAGAGGCAACTAGGGCGCCGATAACCGTCATTCCAACAATAGAAGCGGCATGTGAGATATTTTTGGTATGTGCTTTTAGCATGGTTATCGCTTTTGTTCCCGCGCGATAACCATAATGAGCCAGTCCAAAACGCAATGCGAAATGCACGATATTGAACATAAGCAGAAAAATAATCGGCCCAAATAAACTGCCTTGTAGTGCGAGTGATGCCCCAATACCAGCACAGATGGGCAATAAGGTTAGCCAGAACAACGCATCGCCGATGCCGCCTAGCGGCCCCATTAACGCTATTTTCACTGCACGAATGGTGGAAATCTTCTCCTTGCTACGCTCCATCGCTAGCACTAAACCGGATAAAAATGTCACATCAAATGGATGCACATTGATAAATTCCATATGCATTTTCATAGAATTAGATAGATCTTCCGGTTTTTTATGAATTTTACGTAACGCTGGGATCAAGGTATAAAGCCAACCGCCAGCTTGCATACGTTCATAGTTAAAAGAAGCTTGTAGTAATAGCGAACGCAGTGCCATAACGTTAATATCACGGTGAGTCAGTGCTGTTGCAGGTTCGCTATCAAGGTAATCATCACGCTCAACCTGACTAGTTGCCATCGCTTGAGCCATTCGTTGCTCCGCTTTTGCTGCCAGAGCTTCATCATTGTCATTAAATGCCATCATTCATCTCCTGAGCAACTTTAGGTGAGCTGCCGTTATCATTGTTGTCATTACGTGTGCGGTTGAAGAAATCAATCAGTGCGATTGCAAACGCGCCAAGTGCGACCGCAATAATGGGCATATTCAGGAAAGTCACTGAAATAAAACCAAGAATAAAATAGGCAACATACGTCTTTTTCATCATGATTTTCATCAGTAGTGAGAAACCAATCGCAGGCATCATGCCCCCCGCCACAGCTAAGCCATCCAATAGCCATTGAGGTGCTTTTTGTACCATGGCGCTTGCGGCATCAGCACCAAAGTAGATGGGTAAGAAAGCAACAATAAAGTAGAAAGAAAACAGAATCAGGATCCCAAAATAGTTCACCATCTCAATACCGCGCCAATTGAGCTTTTTCACCATTTCGTCGCATTTATGCATCATGGGTGAATAGAGTGTGAACAGTAATGTGATACAGCCTTGTACCGCGATAGAAAACGGTACAGCAATACCGATAGCAACTTTAGGATCCGCATGTGTCATGATGGCAAATGTCGTGCCAATAATACCGCCAATCACGACATTGGGTGGCTGAGCACCAGCAAGTGGCACCATCCCCATCCAAACCAGCTCTAGCGTTCCTCCGACTAATAACCCCGTTTGCACATCACCTAAAATCAATCCAACAATAGGCCCAATAACCACAGGTCGATGGAAGTGTGTCAAACCATTAAATAAATCGACTCCCGCGATCCCAGCAATCAAAGCGATAAGTAGTGCGTCAGTCATCATACTGACCTCCTTAGCTAATTAGCTTAGAGACGGCTTCCCCCGCCTCATCAGGTACACGACGAATTTCACAAGTGATCCCTAATTTTTCTAATTCGCGGAATGCATTAATATCGCTATCATCCACAGAGACCGTTTTATGAATTTGTTTTTTACCTTCGATAAAGTGCATATTGCCAACATTGACAAATTTGATAGGAACTCCACCTTGAACTAGGGTGAGTACATCTTGAGGCGTTTTACAAACGATAAAAATCTTTTGTCGATCCGCAGCCTTATGGATCACATCAATGGTTTTTTGCAGCGTAAAATAGCGAGTTTGTACACCATCGGAAACCACCATATCCATCAAAGATTGAGCAACGGGATCAACGGCGGCTTCATCATTTGCAACAACCACTAAATTAGCACCAAGAGAATTTGTCCAAGTCACGCCAACTTGACCATGGATCAAACGATTATCGATACGAGTCATCAATATATTTGGGGTAGACATACTCACTCCTATTATTATTTTGTTGATTTGTATGGGTATAGCTGAACACCTTTAACAACACGATTCACTTCCCCCGTCGGACAAGGGTTATCCGGTGATAAACCATGATTGAGAGAAGCTTCAAATGACAAAAGCTGTAAAAAGACGAGATAAGGAAATATCAACCAAATATCATTGAGTGGGCTATCAAGCACGACGGCCTGCTCTAAAGGTAAACTACTCAATGCCACAATGTGTTTTGCCCGCTGGTCATGTTTCAGCTCATTGAGCAAATCTATATCATAGTGACGGCAATACTCCTCGGCTGATAACATCACTATTACCAATGTTTCTTTATCAATCATAAATTTAGGGCCATGGCGAACCCCTAATGTTGAATCAAAGCGCGTTGCAACTTTCCCCGATGTGAGCTCTAACATCTTCAGCGCCCCTTCTTCGGCAATCCCCGTAAAACAACTTGAGCCAAGCACAACCATTCGACTAAAACCATTTCCTGTCATGCCTTGGATCATCGGCAACCATTGTGGAATGCCGGTTTCTGCAAGTGTGGCAATCTCTTCAACATAACTACGTGCTTGAGTAAAATCTTGAACACCAAATAGTAATAATGTCGCTAATGTCATACAGCTAAAGCTTGAGGTCATGGCAAAGCTGCTGTCATGAGAACCATCGGGCATGATTAAAGAGCAAACATGCTTTTTCCCTTCCGCATAACGTGCCAAAGCGCCATCTGGATTACAGGTCAACATAAGGTGATAAACATCGTCGAGTAGCTCATCTGCCAGCTCTACGACACCAACACTTTCAGGACTGTTACCCGAGCGAGCATAAGAAACTAATAATGTCGGTTTATGTTTATCGAGGTAATGCCAAGGTGTTGGTACAATATCGGTAGATGCATACGCATGTACGTCTAATCCACAATATTCACGTAACCAAGGTGCCATGGCTTTCCCTGCAAAGGCAGACGACCCAGCACCACATAACACAATTTGTAAATCCGGCTTGGCGAGCAGTTCAAATAAAAACGGTTGCCATTGCTCCGATTTAGCCGCTAACTCCCGATATAATTCACGCCATAAGCGGGGCTGATGAGTAATTTCTTGTGCAGTAAACAGAGCGCCGTGCTGCTCTAACCATGATTGTGAATATGACAATATTTCCTTCATGCCACCGCTCCTTTTGACTGTGATTCACATGCCAACGCATATTGAAGTAATACGCTTCGAACCTTATCCATGACCCACGCTTTTGGGTCATTCTCTAAGTCACCGACTTTAACGGCTTCGGCCTGCTCTGGTAGGTATTGGCTCAGCATCGAAATCGGTACTGGGTTTTGCCGTAAGTTGTCCAATAATTTCGCCACTGCTTTTTCAACTTCAGGCTCCGCCCAGTAATAGCGAATACGGTCACTTAAGCTATATTGTCTGTCGATGTATTGCTGATGAGCACTTCCTTTGTAATAAGGGCTCCAACGCTCTGGCTGCTCATTCATAATTTGTTCGAGGGTTGCGTGTAAATGGGCAGCATCACGCTCACCATTCCATTCACGATCTAATTTATCGAGTGCAAATAACCCTTCACGTAAAGCAAACGTTAATGCAGGGCCAACTTTTAAGATCGCAAAATGGTCGCGGACTAACTGACGATACGCCTTTAGTGCTTGGTAATCGGTAGAGTGTGCTTCATAAACAAGATGGGGAACTGATTCGATAAATTGGCTAAGTGCTTTCGCTTTTTCAGGTTGATAATGTTCAACATTGTGATGATCAAATTCGACCCCTGGCTGAACAACCAAGGCAATCACTCGGGGCCACACATCGGCTAACCCATGCTCTTGCCATTTATTTTTATGGATAGACAATGTGGTTTTAGCAGCTTCGGGCGATGTAACTTGTAATCCATCCATCGATTCTTTCGCACCGCCCGGCACAGGAACTTCTGTGCCAATAACATAAACAGGGGCTTCACCACCATGATCTTGCCAGCTACGTTCAGCCACTTGGCATAGCCTTGCCGCACGGGAAGCGACAACGTCATCGCTCAAAGGAATAGGGTCATCAGCACAAGACATTGAACAATCAAGGTGAATTTTACGAAAGCCTGCCGCAACATAATCATAAATGAGTGTTTCTGATAGTTGCATCGCCTCATCAGCGCAACGATTTTGCCATGCATTAGGGCCTAAATGATCGCCGCCTAACCACACTTTTTCACGTGGGAAAGCCAATCGATCGGCAATTTTCCATACCATTTCACGAAAATCGCAAGGAAGCATACCGGTATAGCCACCGAACTGGTTAACTTGGTTAGAAGTGGCTTCAATTAATACTGAAGAGTTACGTTGTTTAGCAAAACGAATCGCACTTTCTAGAACCCAAGGGTGTGCGGAACAGACAGAGTAAACCCCAACGTCCTCGCCAGATTTATGGCGATGGATCAGCTGTAATAGCGGCTGCATAATATCTCCAAATAACTCAGATATGATTAAAAACGTTGCGTTTTTAATTAAGAATTAAAATAGATATGCCTTATTCATCAACAACAATGACTTCTACACCAAATGCCGTTAAAGCTTGGCGATAATGAAGTGGAATGCGGCTATCAGTAATAAGACGATGGATCAGTCTAGCTTCGCGTATTAAACAAAAACTCTTTCGCCCAAATTTAGTACCATCTGCTACAGCGATAATTTGATGTGCCACATCACACATCACACGGTTGAGATGCGCTTCTCCGCTATTCGGTGTGGTGATCCCAGCTTCAAGATCAAAGCCATCTACCCCAAGAAACAACGTATCAAAACGGTACTGTGATAACTGCTGTTCGGCGGCAGGACCATAAAGGGAATAAGAATTTTTGCGTACGTGTCCACCAAGAACCATAACATCTACGCTGTCGAAACCGGCCAGTTCGTATGCGATATTGAGAGCATTAGTCATCACGACTAAATCACGGTGGTGTTTTAAAAAAGGAACGATTTCTGCTGTTGTTGAGCCTGAATCAATGATGAGAGAATCCCCATCATTCACAAATTCCGCCGCTTTTTTGGCAATACGAGTTTTAATTTCTCGATCCATGCGGCCTTTCACTTGTAACGGTCTATCAAAAGCAAATTTATGATTCACCATTGCGCCGCCATAAGAGCGTAAGGCACAACCCTTTTTTTCCAGATAACGTAAATCATTACGAATAGTGACGCTAGAAACATTAAACTGTTTGCTTAAAGCATCGACACGAACACTCCCTTCTTGGCACAACATATCCATGATGCATTCACGTCTTTTTACGGTATCTGTACTCATGTTTATCACTCCGAAAAACATCACCTTGTTATCACGATTGACCATGCTAACAACATATCTGAATTACAGCAGAGTGAGCCAATCGAAAATGTGATCCTTGTTAAAGTTCATTTTTAGAGCAAAAAACCTCAAAAAACCTTTCGATTCCATTCAAATCGAAAGTCATCGCTTTCAATTGATTGACTTATTTTTTCATGCAAATGCCTAGCAAAGGCCAATATTTAAGTTAGTAAATCTATTAACAACGAAACACAAAGAAAAAATGTCAAACAAACCGTTTTCAAACCGCGCGGTGAGCAAGATCACAAAATTGAATTTATGTAAAAATAACTAGCAGGTTAATAAGAAGAAAAGAATGAAAAAAGAGAAGAGAAAAAGAAAATAAATTCTAATTAATGAGGAAATATACTCTGTGAGTACATCACTACATAAATAGCACTCACAGTGATACAGCCTTATACATGAAAAATAATATAAGTGGGTAAATACTAGCGACCTACCCACTCTATCTATTATGGCTTTTTAATGACTTCCGCAGAAATAATTGATATTGGTTCAACAGGCACATTTTGATATGGACCAACATTCTCTGTTTTTACTTTAGAGATTTTATCCACTACATCCATGCCTTTTACCACTTTACCAAAAACAGCGTAACCAAAATCACGTTGACCGTGATCTAAGAAAGCATTGTCAGCGACATTAATAAAAAACTGGCTGGTCGCACTGTCTTTATTCGCTGTACGTGCCATAGAAATGGTTCCACGTAAATTGCGCAAACCGTTATCTGCTTCATTTTTAATTGGAGCACGAGTCTGCTTTTGCTGAAGATCTTTGTTAAAACCGCCACCCTGGATCATAAAACCAGGAATAACACGGTGAAACGTTGTTCCGTTGTAATAACCTTCATTCACATATTGTAGAAAGTTCTCAGTGGTCACAGGTGCTTTTTTATTATTCAGTTCTAATTCAATATTACCTGCTGAGGTGACTAATTTAACATACGTTTCACCCGCAGCTAATGCTAGAGAAGATGCGCTGATAGCACAGACCGCCAGTAAAGGCACAAAAATTCGTTTTAACATTCAAGATCCCTTTCGCTATAGCTAAATGACTTAATTATACTCGAAATAGTTCGAGGTGCAGCTAAGCGCATAAGCAAATATGTGACTCATGTGAATAGACATAGCCAACAAAGCTGCAACTGGAAGTATGACGAGTACAATTCACCAATTCTAGAGCTAAGCTGAATATATTGCTAAAGATTTACCTTTATTTACGTCAGATAAGCGAGTAATCATCAAAAACAGTCAGATGACGCCCAATATGTACGTAAAATCGTTGTTTCAAAAGCAAACAGCTACTGCTCTATCGCAATTTTGGCTTTGTTTGTCTGCCACCAGTCGCTATAATCCCTCAGCCTCAAAAGGTCAACTCAGGGAGAACAACCTATGACAATCAAAAACCATAACTACCATATGACAAAATTTGTCATCAGTGCACCCGATATCCGTCATCTACCAAAAGATACGGGTATAGAAGTTGCCTTTGCAGGCCGCTCCAATGCAGGTAAATCCAGCGCACTAAACGCGCTTACACAACAAAAAAGCCTTGCTCGCACCAGTAAAACGCCTGGACGGACACAGTTAATTAACCTGTTCGAAGTGGAAGAAGGCATTCGTCTTGTCGACTTACCGGGTTATGGCTATGCCGAAGTGCCGGAAGAGATGAAACGCAAATGGCAAAAAGCGCTTGGTGAATACCTACAAAAAAGGGAGTGTATTAAAGGTCTTGTCGTATTGATGGATATTCGCCATCCACTAAAAGACCTTGATATGCAAATGATTGAATGGTCTATTGCGATGGAAATTCCTGTATTAGTCCTTTTGACTAAGGCAGATAAACTCGCTTCTGGCGCACGCAAAAAACAATTAATGGAAGTCCGCCAAGCACTCTCTCCATTAGGGGGAGACGTCGAAGTCGAATATTTTTCAGCATTGAAAAAAATCGGTATTGATAAATTGCGTCTCAAACTTGATAGCTGGTATAGCACGCCAATTTGATCCATTTCGATCCTTGTGCGTCACTCGGCGCACAACGGCAAGCACGATAACTTTACACAAATTTTGGATAAAAAAATGCTCCAGTCAAAATTTTGACTGGAGCAGCTAATATTCAGCTAAATCCGATTACGTGAAGTAAAAGGTCTGAAAGATAGAACATCTTACCTCTGTACCCTACGCCTTATACTTTACTTGATTTTTTACGCGAAAAAAAGCTTTTCTGTAATTTTTTTTCAATGCTTACTACGATTCAGCGAATAAAACATCATAATAATAGCCAAAAAACGTATTTTTATTACATATTTATGAGAGCCAAGTCGCATTAATATGTAATGTAAATTTTTTATCTCATTAGGTAATAACGCGTATTTTGTTCAAATAACAGACAGAAATAAGCTTTATCGCATCTATATGGCAACATGCGATAAAGAAAATAAGAAGAGTGTTTTATCGAATCGGCGAATAGGTTGACGCCATTATTGATGACTCAGAGAATAAGCAAGCTCGCCTCTATTGTTTTATATCCGCTGATGACAATGCGCTTTCGGGAAGTAATGCTCCGCCATCAACGACAATAGTCTGTCCTGTCATATATCCCGCGGCTTGTGAGGCTAAAAATACCATAGCGGCAGCAATATCTTCTGCTTCCCCTAAACGCCCTAGTGGTACAGCACGAGCAATCCTTTGATTCAATTGCTCATCCCCTAAGTTTTCCATCGCAGGTGTTCGTATCATCCCCGGCTCAACGCCATTCACCGTTATCCCAAAAGGAGCCAACTCCAATGCGGCTGACTTAATAAAACCATTAACCCCCGCTTTAGAGGCGGCATAATGCGCAAGCCCTGGGTAAGCGACTTTAGGACCAGTGACAGATGAGGTGATTAAAATACGCCCTCTTCCCTGCCTTTTCATAATCGGTTGAGCAGCTTGAGCCAAATAAAAAGGCGCCATTAAATTAACACTCAGTGTCTGTTGTAATAAAGCCTCATCAATTTGCATAAATTCTGTTAGCGGAAAATAAGCTGCATTATGGATAACAACATCTAATTGATGATATTCGCGATCTATTTTTGCAACCAAAGCTGTTATTTGTTGCTGCTTTGCACAGTCACAACCTTCCGCCTGAACGTTAAACCCTTTTGCTACTAATGAAGCTGCGGCTGCTTGCGCCTTTTGTAACTGCAAATCAGCCATAATCACGCAAGCCCCTAATTGAGCAAAGGCTTCAACAATCGCTAAACCAATACCTTGAGCCCCACCAGTAACTAGCACGACCTGCCCTTGAAATGCAGTTGGAGAAAATAAGCGTTCCATGATTAATCCTTTGGCTCTGAGATAAGCCTGTCGCCATAAAAGATATTACGTTACATGAACGCTATATTGAGGTAAAAAAATGTACTGTGACAATCGTTCTTAGGTAGTAAATGCACATTACGTTCGACAGTAAAATAATCTCATTTTTTACACTAACTTAATCAAGTTAGCTCATATAGCAAAACATATACATTAAATTAAACTTTTAAATGTGGTTTTTTATATTTACATTTTAATAGCTGAGCTATAATTTAATTAAAACCTCTTTCTTAAATCCCATTTAGACTAAACTGTAAAAAATTAATTAGGAATTAATAATAATGAATAAAATAATTAAATTATTTATTTTAATAAGTTCAATAATTATAGGTTATAATTGTAACGCAGAGGATTTATTGCAAGTTTATAAAATAACGAAAGATAACAACCCCACATTAAAAAAAACAGAAAGTGAACGTTATCAAGCCTATAAAAAAATAGATGAAGAGCGTAGCTCATTACTCCCTCAATTAAAATTAAAAGCTAATTCAAACTATAAAAACAATGATGGTACAGATGATAATAAAAATATTAAGAACACCGAATTATCTCTACAAATGACACAATCTATAATTGATATATCTAAGTGGAAATCACTATCTATTCAAGAAAAACATGCAGCTATTTCAGATATTAACTATCAAATAAGCCAGCAAGATCTGCTGTTAGAAACGGCTATCTCTTACTTTAATATATTAAAGTCTATTGATGCCCTCACTTACATAAAAGCCCATAAACTCGCGGTTTATCATCAGTTAGATCAAACCACACAACGCTTTAATGTAGGGCTAACGACCATCACTGACGTACAAAATGCGAGAGCTAACTATGACAGTATCATTGCTCAAGAGGTTCTAGGTTACAACGAATTGAAGAATTCAGTTGAGGTATTAAGAAAAATCAGTGGAGTACGATATACTCAATTAGCAAAACTCAATATTAATAAGTTACAACTCACCAAACCAGATAATATCACATTTCTACTTGAAAATGCGCGAATTAAAAACCTGAGCTTATTAAAAGCTCGCCTGTCACAAGAAATATCAAATGATAAAATATCCCTCGCCAAAAGCGGGCATTTACCTATAGTCACTTTAGATGCTTCTACAGCCATCAATAACACTCGGCTAGATAAGAATAGTATCGAAAGCCAGCATAAAATAAATAACCATTCAGGGAAAAACAATGCAGCCCTCTCGTTAAATTTACCAATCTATCAAGGAAATACGGTTAATTCTCAAGTTAAGCAAGCTCAGTATGGTTTTGAGGCTGCAACAGAGCAACTTGAAAGTGATAATCGAAACGTCATCCAGCAAGTTAACTCTTCATACAATAATCTATTGTCGTCAATAAGTAGTATTAATGCCTATAAGCAACTAATCATTTCAACACAAAGCTCATTAGATGCCACAGAAGCGGGTTATCAAGTAGGAACACGCACTATTGTCGATGTACTATCTGCAACTGCCGCCCTCTATCAGTCGAAAAAAAATTTATCGAATGCCCAATATGATTATTTAATCAACCAATTAAAAATGGAATATTTACAAGGTTCCTTAAACGAAAATAGCATTCAGCGTATCAATAAAATGCTAGGCAATGAAATATCAATTTATGAACCAACAATGCAATAATTAGCATTCGAATTATTTAATATTAAATAATTTATTTTAATTAAAACTTAATAAATTTCATTTTTATCACTCATCATTTTCTATGCCATTATTGATTTTAAAGTAAAAATGAGCTCAAGGAAATAAACAGTGAAAGTAAATGAAATGTATTGCATTAAAAATGGAGAAGCGTTAATCATTTCTCCTTCACCACAAAAAAGGAAAATAACCATTCCAAAATTGATGGCATCGAGTAGAGGGCAAAAAACAAAAGCCCATCACCGTCTAGATATCAATGGAAAGCAAGTTGCAATTGCTGAAGTTGATACACGTTATAATCAATATGGAGTTACTTTAATCAGTATATCATCTTGGTCTGGAATTATTGAGCCTAATACCCAAATGAAAATCATGGCTAGTGAAAGAACATCCAAATATTCATCTGTACTTAGTTATGTATTAGTATTAATAGAATAATATATAATTTCACAATAGATAATATGACTAAATAAAACTGAGTCGAATTAAGCATTATCCGACTCAGTTCAGACTCTAGCTAGTGGGCTTCATCCCAGTTATCACCAATACCGACATCAACCTTCAACGGTACATCAAGTTGCATACTTTGTTCCATCAACTCACGTATTTTGGTGGTCACACTATCAAGCTCTGACTCTTTGACTTCGAAAACTAATTCATCATGCACCTGCATTAGCATGTCTGCATGCGGTTTTTCGGCCTGTAACCAAGCATCCACCGCGATCATCGCTTTCTTGATAATATCTGCTGCCGTACCTTGCATCGGTGCGTTAATAGCCTCACGCTCAGCCGCTTTACGACGCATTCCATTACTTGACTTAATGTCGGCAAGATACAAGCGACGCCCTTCTAACGTTTCAACATACCCCTGCTCAGCCGCTTGATGGCGCGTATTTTCCATATAGCGCAGCACGCCTGGATAACGTTCAAAATAGAGGTCCATATAACGCTGAGCTTCACCACGAGGAATGCCTAACTGTCGAGCAAGACCAAATGCGCTCATACCATAAATCAAACCGAAGTTAATCGCTTTTGCACTACGACGCTGATCACTTGTCACTTCATCCAGTGGTACACCAAATACCTCTGCTGCCGTTGCACGGTGAATATCTTTGCCTTCAGCAAACGCCGTTAATAGCCCTTTATCTTGCGATAGATGCGCCATAATACGTAATTCGATTTGCGAATAGTCCGCGGCCACTACTTTGTAGCCTTTGCGTGCAATAAATGCTTGGCGGATACGGCGACCTTCTTCCGTCCTAACCGGAATATTTTGTAAATTGGGGTCTCGAGATGATAAGCGCCCTGTCGCTGTCACTGCTTGATGATACGAGGTGTGTACCCGTTGAGTTTTCGGGCTGATCATCAACGGCAACTTGTCGGTATAGGTTGATTTCAGTTTTGCGAGACTACGGTGCTCAAGCAAGAGTTTAGGTAGGGCGTGATTTAGAGCCAACTCCTCAAGCACTTCTTCGTTGGTAGACGGTGCACCACTCGGTGTTTTTTTCACTACAGGCAGTTGTAGCTTTTCAAACAGAATCGTTTGTAATTGTTTGGTTGAAGCAAGATTGAACTCTTCACCCGCAAGCTCAAATGCCTCTTTCTCCAATTCTGCCAAACGCGCAGTAATCTCTTTCGATTGGGCCGCTAGTACCGCAGCATCGATTAATACCCCTTTACGCTCCATTCTGACAAGAACAGGCACTAATGGCATTTCAATTTCACGAAAAACGTGATTCAGTTTAGGCTCAGCCTCTAATTGAGGATACAGTGCTTGATGAAGCAATAACGTCACATCGGCATCTTCTGCCGCGTAATTGGCTGCCTGCTCAAGCGCTATTTGATTGAATGTCAGCTGCTTTTTCCCCTTCCCTGCAATCTCTTCAAAAGAGACCGTTTTATGGTTAAGGTGCCGTTCAGCGAGGCTATCCATATCATGGCGCCCCATGCCCGCTACGCTATTTAGCACATAGGATTCCAGCATGGTATCAAATGCAATACCTTTCAGTTCAATATCGTAGTTGAGTAAAACCTCAGCGTCATATTTTAAGTTCTGACCTATTTTGAGTATTTTATCATTTTCCAATATCGGCTTCATGGCAGCCAACACATCATTTAATGGGAGTTGGGCTGGTGCATCAAGATAATCATGACCTAATGGCAAATAGGCCGCATAGCCGGGTTCAATGGCAAATGACATCCCAACTAAACGCGCTTCTTGTGTATCCAAACTGTCCGTTTCAGTATCAAAGGCAAAGATTGAGGCTGACGTGAGTTTTTCTATCCAGCGGTCTAAATCCGCTTTTTCCAAGATAGTTTGATAGTTTTCCGCACTCAACGTCGGTGCTGCCATGACGGCTTCAATTTTCTTTTCTGTTTTACTTGCCGCTGGCGCACTACTTTTACCACTTTTACCATCCATCCACGTGCCATTCTCAACATCCGCTAACCAGCGTTTAAACTCATAACGGCTAAACAACTGGTAAAGTTTGTCTGTGTCTGGCTCGGAGATCGCAAGTTCTTCGCAGCTTTTTTCTAGCTCCACATCGGTTTTGATGGTCGCTAATTGGTATGAAAGGAAAGCAACCTCGCGATTCTCTTCCATTTTCGGGGCTAATGTTTTCGAGCCTCTAAAGCCAAGTGGGGCGATTTTATCTAAAGAGTCGTAAATCTCTTTTAAACTGCCAATGCCTTGCAGCAAAGCAAGTGCCGTTTTTTCGCCCACACCGGGAACGCCTGGAATATTATCGGAAGAGTCGCCCATCAATGCGAGGAAGTCGATGATCAGCTCTGGCGGAACCCCATATTTATCCTCAACTTCTTGAGGGCCTAAAATGGTATTGGTCATGGTATTGATCAAGGTGATATTAGGCTCAACCAATTGAGCCATATCTTTATCGCCTGTGCTGATCAAGACAGGGATCCCTTTTTGACTCGCTTGCCTCGCAAGAGTACCAATGACATCGTCCGCTTCAACACCGGAAACCACCAGCAACGGTAGTCCCATCGCTTCGACCATTTCATGCAATGGCGCTATTTGCTCACGCAAATCATCTGGCATCGGTGGGCGGTGTGATTTATAACTCTCAAACAGCTCATCACGGAATGTTTTTCCTTTGGCATCAAAGACGACAGCCACATGACTTGGCTTATATTGCATAATCAAGCTACGCAACATATTGAGCACACCATACATGGCTCCTGTCGGTTCGCCCGCACTGTTAGTCAGTGGTGGGAATGCATGATAAGCACGGTACAGGTAAGATGAACCATCTACCAATATAAGGGGATTTTCTGCTATCTGAGCCATAATCTGTCATCATCTTTTTGTCAGGAATGAATAATAATAGGATGCCACAATGTGCGCTTAGATACACGTCGAGTTTCAACTTCATCAACAATCCTCCCCCTACTCAATTAAATAAATTAAATCGTCATTTTACTCCTTCGCTACCCTATTTTGACCGATATAACCTGTGGATAACTCTGTGAGCAAAATAATGTTATGCCTTAGATTCAATGACTAAGAAAAGATCAAGGGGTTAAACAAGAAAATAAAATCAATGAGTTAGACGAAAATCGCTTGATCTAGCTCAAAAAAAGGATTTTAAACGTATTGTGGATATTGATTACGGAACGTGAATAATTATGAATGTGGCGGCGAGTCACGCCGCCACAAGGAGAGATTATTTTTTGTCGAGCAGATAGTTCACAACTTTAGAAAACTCTTGCCCATAATCTTCGGCTTTATCGACCGCAATGCCATCATTACGGATTTGGTATTTACCATCAACAAACATCGCTGGCACACCACGTAGTTTTAGATCTTGCGCTGCGTTTTGTTGTTTAGCGACTAAAGATTTTACAACGAAGCTGTTTAGTGCAGCATCATACTCTTCACCACTCACACCTGCTTTAATAAAGGCGTTACGGATATCGTCTACCGTACGAATAGATTGTGTTTTTTGGATACCTTCAAACAGAATTGGCGTCACTTTATCTTCAACTTTTAGAACGATTGCCACTGCCCAAGATTGAGTGAGGTTTTTCCCTAATGGGCCTAAGAAATCAACGTGGTAACGTTCCATTTTGACGCCTTCAGGTAAGTTTTTCTCTACCGTTTGTGGCACTTTATACACATTTTCAAACTGATAGCAGTGAGGGCAATAGAAAGAGAAGAACTCTAAAACTTGTGGTAAGTTTTGTACTGGTTGTTTTAAAGCAACGTACTCTTTCCCTTCTGAATAGTTTGCGGCCGCTGCCCCAAATGACATGGCAATACCAATTAAAGCCAACATGATTTTTTTCATATACTACGTTCTCCAAAAAATACCACTTATTTATTAAAATTGAGGGTTTAACTGCAAAGGGGCTTCCTGCAATCGTTCAATTTGCTGAGCAAATTCGACGGATTGTTTTTGCCAAAAATCATCATCCTGCAACCATGAAAATGCTCTTGGAAAAGCGGGATCTTGCCAGCGGCGAATAATCCATCCTAAGTAATGAACCATTCTCATGGCTCTCAGTGGCTCGATTAATTTGAGCTCTTTTACATCAAAGTCACAAAACTCATTATAGGCTTCTAACAGCGTATCTAGTTGGATTAATTGATCCTGACGCGAGCCATTTAATAGCATCCACAAATCTTGTACCGCTGGGCCATTACGCGCATCATCAAAGTCCACCAGCCAAGCCTCATCACGCCACAAAATATTACCGGGATGGCAATCCCCCTGTAAACGTATTGGTGATGAGATAGTTGGCCAATACTGCTTCACTTGCGTAATCAATCTATCGAGTGATTCAATAATGGAAGCCTGCCACCTTGGAGCGATCAATTCACTTTGTACGATAATTTGGCGAGGTTGCTCAAGATACTCAGCAACACTCAGTGTTGGGCGAAAAACAAACGTTTCTTTCTTACCAATTTGGTGAATACGGCCTAATAAGCGCCCGACGTCTTCAAGCTGAAATAAATTATCGGTTTCATACTGGCGACCACCAATACTTGGAAAAACAGCAAAGATGAAACCACCAAATTCCAGCACGGTTTGCCCTGCAAACTCCAGTGGCGCAGCCACAGATAAACCCGCGTCTTGCAATTCTAATGTGAAATCATGCTCTTCTTGAATTTGTGACCGGCTCCAACGCTCGGGGCGATAGAATTTCACGACAAAGCGTTTTCGGTTTTCATCCTGAAACTGATAAACCCGATTCTCATAGCTATTTAGCTCTGTTAATCCTGATTCAGGGTAAATGCCCGCTTCCATCAACGCATCAAGGATCAAATCAGGGGAAATCCCACTAAAGTGAAAATGAGAGTGTTCGATATTATTCATCTCTGATTAATCTTTTATGATGCCGCGAGCGCGCAATAACGCGGTTTTAAAGTCTTCTTCATAATCTTTTTTCAAGCCCGGTATCGCTTCATCACTGCTTTTTCCACGCATTTTCAGGTGATATATCAACACATCATCTGTTAGCTCAGACAATGGTCCTTTAAAACCTGCCTCATCGGCCAGCTTTTGTAGTAATTCCACTAAGTTTAAGTCTGAGTTGTCTTTCCATACAGGATGCAGCAGCTCAATAACTTCATTTAAGCGATGGCATTTCATGTTTATTCCTTCATCACGAATATTCGGGCTAAATTAATTGCTATCATACAAGAGAAAAAGCGAATTGATGTCAATCTAAGTAAAGTTTAACTTTAATTCGCATGAACATTCGTTGATTTTATAGGAAAATAGAATAAATTTTGGCAAATACTATAACGAAATTTATTTTCGAACATGTTGAAACCTTTTATTGAAGATAGTCAGGAAAATTGAATATGTTAGATACGCAGTCAATTACGGGTGTCATACTCGCAGGCGGTTTAGGTCGGCGTATGGGGGGCGAAGATAAAGGCTTGGTACCTTTACTCGGTAAGCCACTGTATCAACATATTATTGAACGCCTAATCCCACAGGTAGGCACGCTGATTATCAATGCTAATCGCAACCAAGAGCGCTACCAACAAAGTGGATTTACCGTCATCTCTGACCTCAATCATGATTTTGCAGGGCCACTAGCAGGCATGCAAGCAGGGTTACATCATGCAGCCACAGAGTGGGTACTGTTTGTGCCTTGTGATGTACCTGCTTTTCCACTCACACTTGCAGCAACCATGTTTCAACACAAAGGTGATAGCTTGGCTTGTTATGCCAATGATACTGAACGTGACCACCCAACTTTTGCCTTACTCCATCGTTCATTAGCCCCCTCATTGGATGAGTACCTTGTAAAAGGAGAGCGCAAATTAATGTTTTTTATGCGGGAAATAGCAGCGAAATGTGTGATTTTCCCTCCACAATTAGGCTCTTTTGCTAATTTAAATACCCCTGAAGATAGCCTCAACTGGGAGCAACAACAAAAATAATCATGAAACAAAAATCTCTACCTCTACTCGGCATCACCGCCTATAGTGGCACCGGCAAAACCACACTATTAAAAAAAGTGATCCCATTATTACGGCAACGCAATGTTCGCGTCGGTTTAGTCAAACATACACATCACGATATGGATGTCGATAAACCCGGCAAGGACAGTTATGAATTACGTAAAGCGGGCGCTGATCAAACACTTGTCGCCAGCCAAAAGCGCTGGGCGCTGATGACCGAAACCCCAGCTCAAGATGACGAATTAGACCTGCATTATTTGGCGGGCCGTTTTGATCCTAGCTCCCTCGATCTGATTTTAGTCGAAGGGTTTAAGCATGAGACGATCGATAAGATCGCGCTGTTTAGATCGGAAGTGGGTAAACCATTAGATGGCTTAATTGACCAACATGTGATCGCCGTCGCCAGCAATCAAATTATTGATACCACCTTGCCACAATTAGATATCAATAACCCAGAACAAATCGCTGATTATATTGTGTCTTGGTGGCAAAAAAGCCAATAGCCCCCTGCCGCTGGATTTTGGGTGCATTAAAAACAGGGAATCAATATGTTAAAAATGGAAACAGTGCGACTCAATAGTATAGCGGGAGCTATTAGGCATGACACAACGGGATTTAGCCAATAAGTAGAGGCACGGTGAATACGATCCATAAAATAGTATCAGCATAGCCCCTACGCTCAGGTATTTCACTGGCAATGATTTAAATGGATTCGTCGGAGTTTAGTTATTTGGAGTGAAATGTCTGAGGCTGAACGGATAACGTTCAGCCTTTTTAACGTGTTGTGACGGTGACTCTTAACGCATTGTCACAAATTCTTCTGCCGCTGTTGGGTGGATAGCCACAGTATTATCGAAATCTTTCTTCGTTGCCCCCATCTTCAGTGCAACGGCAAAGCCTTGTAAGATTTCATCCATACCAAAGCCAATACCATGAATACCAACAATTTTCTCATCCGTTCCCACACACACCAATTTCATACGGCATGGCTGACGATGAGAAGTGACCGCGGTATACATCGCTGTAAATGAAGATTTATAACATTTAACCTGATCCGCCCCGTATTTTTCGATTGCTTCAGGCTCCGTCAAACCAACGGTACCAATAGGTGGATGGCTAAACACAACGGTTGGAATATTACTGTAATCTAAGTGTTCATCTGGCTTATTATTAAATAAACGTTCAGATAGACGACGACCCGCAGCAACCGCAACTGGTGTTAACTCAACAGCCCCCGTGTTATCACCTACCGCATACACACCCGCGACGTTGGTGTTTTGGTATTTATCGACTTTGATATAACCTTTTTCATTCAGCTCAACACCCGCTGCTTCAATATTCAGGTTATCAGTCATTGGTTCACGGCCAATCGCCCAAATCAATGCATCGACAGTTTGTTCTTTGCCATTTTCCAATTTCAGCGTCAAAGAACCATCGGCATTTTTGACGACCTCTTTTGGTACAGATTCTGTATGCAGAGTTGGACCTTCGGTATTCATCACCTCAACCAAAGTTTCAACAATCAGAGGGTCAAACGAACGTAGCGGAGCATGTTTACGGACAAATAGATGAGCCTCACTGCCTAGACCATTTAAGACACCCGCCAATTCAACCGCAATATAACCAGCACCAACAACCGCAACACGTTTTGGTAAATCTTCAAGCTCAAAGAAGCCGTCCGATGTCATGCCATATTCTGCACCAGAAATGGCAGGGATCACTGGGCGACCACCTGTTGCAATTAAAATATGATCAGCGGTATAAATTTCACCATCGACTTCAACAGTATGTGCATCGACAAAACGAGCAAACCCCTTGATCACATCGACCTTGTTATTACCTAATACACGGTCATAAGATTGATGGATACGATCAATATAAGCAGTACGACTTGCAATTAAGGTTTTCCAATCAAAACGGTTAATTGTGGTATCAAAACCATAGTCAGGGCCATAAGCACGGATCGCCTCAGAGATTTGTGCGGCATGCCACATCACTTTCTTCGGTACACATCCCACGTTCACACAGGTTCCACCTAACGCTTTCGCTTCAATTAGGGCACACTTTTGTCCATACATTGCCGCTCGGTTCATAGAAGCAATACCGCCACTTCCGCCACCAATCGCAATATAGTCGTAATGTTTGCTCATAACTTGGTTATTCCCATTTTTGATTAATTAAAAAGCTAATACTTACTATTATGCTATTTATCAATTTGATCACAATAGCAATAAAAGATAGGTATCTCCTCTTAATGAAATAGAGGCTGCCTATTCAGGCACAATCCACTCGACTAAGGTATGCCCTGTTCCTTCTGGAACGAGGGTTTTGTGTAGCCAAGGGAGCACTTTTTGCATCTGCTGCTCTAATTTCCATGGTGGATTGATCACAATCATACCTGATGCCGTCATGCCTCGTTGATCGCTATCAGGACGTACAGCTAATTCAATTTGCAATATTTTACGGATCCCAGTCGCTTCCAATTGACTGATCATGCGCTTAATTTGTTGTCTCAATACAACAGGATACCAGATCGCATACGTTCCCGTCGCAAAGCGTTTATAGCCTTCGACGATCCCCTTCACGACAGCTTCATAATCAGATTTCAGCTCATAAGGCGGATCAATCAACATAAAACCGCGACGGCTTGGTGGCGGTAATTTCGCTTTCAGTTGTTGATAACCATCGTCTTTGGACACCTGAGCACGGTGATCGCGAGAAAATTCTGCACGCAATAACGGGTAATCAGTAGGATGCAACTCAGTGAGCACCAATTTGTCTTGCTCACGCAATAAATGCTTCGCTAATAGCGGCGAACCAGGGTAATAACGTAACCGCCCATTTTCATTCATGCGACGGACAATATTCATATAAGGAAGCAATTCCTCTGGTAAGTCCGGCTGTTCCCAAATGCGCGCAATCCCTTGTAGATATTCACCTGTTTTTTCTGCATGTTCACTGGTTAACTGATAGCGACCAGCCCCCGAGTGCGTATCCACATACAGGAAAGGTTTTTCTTTCTCTTTAAGAGATTCAATAATAAGGCTTTGAACAGTGTGTTTTAACACATCTGCATGGTTGCCTGCATGAAAACTATGGCGGTAACTTAACATGACACTTTTCTTTCCTGAGGAAATTCAACACTAGCCAAATATGACTATTATCAAATAGATTCTTTAAAGACAGCCTGTAAAATAAAACATAGACCGAATGATTTGTTCTGATTCTGAACCATTATAGCCAAATTTCGTTAAAATTAGCACTATTCCTAATTTGACAAAACGGCATGACTTCAACATGATAAAAAGCTATCCTAAACAAAATTAAAATATAATTAAGGACAAAAAAATGCATAAATCACTCATGACAACGATAACAGCGGTTTTACTTTTAGCAGGGACTTCGGCAACGGCAGGAAATAAACAAAATGGCTGTGAAATTAAAAAGCAGAAAATTGAAACTCAAATAAAATACGCCAAAAAACACGGTAACACTTACCGTGTTGCAGGTTTGCAAAGGGCTCTTGATAACGTTAATACCTATTGCACGCCGACATCGCTTTACCGTGACAGCCAAAAAAATGTGGCTGAAAAACGAGAAAAAGTACAAGAAAGAGAAGCTGAATTATTGGAAGCAAAACAAAAAGGAAATAGCGATAAAATCGCAAAGCGCGAACGTAAGCTAAAAGAGGCTCAAGAAGAGCTAAAAGAAGCACAAGCGGAGTTAGAGCTCTATAAAACAGGCCTATAAATTCTTCGTAACCTTCTATTTTTCCGACCAAATTCAGTCCTCATTTGCAATGAAATAACCGACCTTAAAGCCTATTTTGTAGATAAAAATGGGCTTTAAGGTGAAGAATTTTGCAAATTTACGCTATAGTATGGTGAAAATTAAGTAAAATTAGATACGGAGTCAAAGGGGAACGAATGTCGAATATGCATGAAGAAGAGCAAAAAGACGCCAGTAAATTAAAATCAAAGCTCAATAAAAGCATCGATAACAGTAAAAAAGCACTGACATTTTCTATGCGAGTAGTGAATTTTATTTGTGCAATTCCTTTTATTGCACACCTTATTCGTACTGCTCAACGATTCACTGATCGTATGGGGAACCAGTTCGGTGCTGCGATTACCTATTTTTCGTTTCTTTCTTTAATCCCTGTATTAATGTTTACCTTTGCAGCAGCGGGTTTTGTATTAGCCAGTAACCCAGAATTACTTGAACGGCTAGTTCGCGGTATTTCTGCCAGCATCAGTGACCCGACATTAGCCAATACATTAGAAAGAACCATTGATACCGCAATCCGCCAGCGGACTACCGTTGGTTTAACCGGTTTGGCATTAGCCGTTTACTCGGGCGTAAACTGGGTTAACAACTTACGATTAGCCATTTTGGCGCAATCACGCCCTGTTTGGGAGCGCAATGAAGATGAACATGAAAAAATTTATTTCCGCTATTTGCGCGATTTTCTATCCTTAATTGGCCTACTTATCGCCTTGATCGTAACAATTACGCTCACCTCTGTCGCAGGCTCCGCTCAAGCAACCATTGTTAGAACGCTTGGCCTAGATAATATCGAATGGTTAAAACCGGCTTGGACTCTGATTGGTCTGACGATTTCAATTATCGCTAACTTCTTGCTGTTCTTATGGATTTTCTGGATTTTACCGCGTATGCAGCACCGCCGCTCTTCCTTATTGAAAGGCACTCTACTCGCGGCTATTGGCTTTGAAGTGATTAAATCAATCATGACTTGGATTTTACCAAACTTAGCCTCATCCCCTTCTGGCGCGGCTTTCGGTTCGGTGCTGGGCTTAATGGCCTTCTTCTACTTCTTTGCTAGATTGACTCTATTTTGTGCTGCGTGGATCGCAACGGATGAGCCAAAGAACGCAAAAGAGAACGAAATTCTCACTTCTTAACGCATTGACAGGGTGGCAAAAGATCCATCATTTGCCACCCTTCAAAATTTCTCACATGTTACAACTTTACACATTATTTCGTCATTTCTGATACAAGCGTCTCTACCAATACGCTCGCTGGCATCTCTCGCGCTTTCAACGCATTTTGGCCCGCCCAATGTGCGGCAAAATCATCACTCCCCATTTTACTTGCTGCTGCATGCAACTGTTTTCCAAGATCATACGCTATCGGGTAATCCGGTATAGCAGGACAATCATCCGCTTGTGTCATACGAATAAATTGGTTCACAATCCCTCTTGCGGGTCGACCAGAGATAGCCGCTGTTAATGCCGTGTCCGCTGCATTTTGGCTTTTCAGCTTATGACGGTAACCTTCATTTGCTGCTGATTCAGGGCACAAAATAAACGCTGTACCAAGTTGAGCCGCCACGGCTCCTTGCTCTAAAGCTGTTTTAATTTCTTGCCCATCCATCAAGCCGCCCGCAGCAATAATCGGTAATTGGCTATTTTTCACTAGTAATTCAACCAAGTGGAATGTTGTTATCGCTTCATCTTCGGCATTAACATCAAACATTCCTCGGTGCCCACCCGCTTCAATGCCTTGAGCGATAATGGCATCAATACCTGCCTGCTCGATCAACTGAGCCTCTCGTAAGCAAGTTGCCGTCGCCATTGTATAGATCCCTTGGGCTTTTAACTGATCAATCACCTGTTTATCCGGAATATTAAAATGGAAACTGACAACTGCTGGCCTCATTTCTAGCAGTAGTGCCAACATGTGAGGATCATCTAAGAATGATGTGTAAACTTGGTTTAATTGCTGAGGTGGCAATACGTTAAACTGAGCTAATTGTTGGGCAAAGTAATGAATCCATGCTTGTTCAATCTCACGATTACGTACGGGGGTAGAATGGCAGAACACATTCACATTAAAAGGTTTGTCTGTTAAAGCATTAGTTTTCTCAATCAATGCTTTAGCTTGAGGTACAGAGCTAGCCCCAAGCCCTAATGAGCCTAGCCCCCCTGCCTCAGAAACTGCCGCAGCCAACTCAGGTATTGAAACGCCCGCCATAGGGGCTTGAATGATTGGGTAACGTAAGCCCAAACGTTGGAGAAATACTTCAGAATGCTCCATTATCTTTCCTTTATCATCAAGTAGGGTTACACTTATTATTCTGTTATTAAGAATAAATATAGCATCATATTCACGAAAAAAGAAAATGAACTCTGAATCCCTAAAAATATTTTGCATGGTCGCAGAAGAACTCAGTATCACACGCGCAGCAATGCGCCTCGGTAGGGTTCCCTCAAATATTACAACGCGTATTCAACAGCTTGAGTCCGATCTGGGAGAGCCGCTGTTTATTCGTCAAGGTAAGCAGATGCAATTGTCAGAAGCCGGCACACGCTTCCTACAATACGCCTATCGTTTACTGGCGTTAGAGCAAGAAGCCCGCCATGTCACGAGTTTAGGCAGAGAAGGAGGACAACTAAGAATAGGTAGCATGGAGAGCACGGCGGCCTGCCGGTTACCTCAACCTTTGGCAGCCTACCACCAACAGCACCCAACAACCCAATTGTCATTATTAACCGGAACCTCACAAGCCCTAATTGAGCAAGTACGTCGTGAACAGTTAGATTGTGCTTTTGTGGCTCTTCCCCAAGATTTGTATGATATTAACCAACTCTGTGATATGGGCATTCAGTCACAAGTCGTTTGGCAGGAGCAGCTAGTCTTATTGCTTCCCGAGCAAGATAAATTAGCAAAGACCGCCTCAGATATTCAAACACGCTCACTTGCTACCTTCGCCCAAGGATGCAGCTACCGCTATATTGCTGAGCAGTGGCTAAATATCCCAAATCAACGAGATTGGCATATTCAGCAACTTAGCTCCTATCATGCGATGGTCGCATGCGTCAGTGCAGGAAGCAGTATCGCGCTACTACCGGCTCAATTATTTCATTCTATGGGGGATGCTTCCTCATTGTTAGCCTCGCTCCCCGTCACAACATGTGATACCTATTTGATTTATCGTACTGGATACCAAGTGCCTGCTTTTACGGCTTTTAAGACATTAATTTTATCGCGTGAGGTTAATTAAAAATTCACCGCCTTTCTGGACACATGGCAAGCTGATTATTCAAGTATGTTATAAGTGAATATGAGCACTCACTCTATCTCTAAAGACCAAATGAGTTGGGAGAAAAATGATAACTACACAATATATTCAGCAGTTAGAAGACTTACCTTGCGGCGTTGTGCTTTACTATCACAACCAAAAAAAGGCGAGTATCAGTACATTTTGTGCTAGAGGAAGCGATCTGGCAGGTCGCCCATTGACGGTTGATACCCCATTACGCATTGCCAGTAACACAAAAACGTTTACCGCAGCAGCCATACTTAGGTTAGTTGAAATGGGGAAATTATCGTTAGATGATGCCATTTCACAACATATCACACCTGAATTTAACCAATTACTGTGTGACAGCTATGCCACCGATCATATCGCTATCCGTCATCTACTCAGCCATAGTAGCGGGCTTTTTGATCATGCAGATGATCACTACCTCAAGCGCGTACTTGCGAAACCGACACACCAGTGGACTCGGTTAGAGCAAATACAGCTCTATGTGCGTAAAAAATTCCCCGTTGTCGCACCTTCAGACACATTTATTTATTCAGATACAGGTTACATACTGTTAGGCGATATCATTGAACGTGTTACGGGCCAATCGTTAGGCCACGCCGTTAGGGGGTTATTAAAATTCAATAAAATTGGATTAGATACCGCTTATTGGGAGTATTTAGAGCAACCTACGACAGATGCACCTCGTGCACGCCAATACCTAAAAGAGATAGAAGGTACACATATTCATGCTTCGATGGATGTGTATGGCGGGGGTGGTTTAATTACCTCATCTCAACAAATGGCTCGATTCCTTGAAGCCTTATTTAATGGCGAAATCTTTGAGAAACCAGAAACTCTACAGACAATGCTGAGTGTAGGTCACCATGTGGGCGCCCAAGAGTACCGATTAGGGTTGATGGCAAGTGTTGTAAATGGCATGACGCTATATTCACACCTTGGTTTTTGGGGATCTGCCGCCTATTACTCACCGGAAACCCAGACAAGTGCAGCCGGCTTTGTCGATGACAGGGATTCCCGAGAAACCTTAATTCGGGTGATTGAAGGGTTACTGACGCAACGTTAAAAAACAACAGGATGAAAAGTAAATAGCCCCTAAGTTGGGGCTATTTAATGACAGATTATTTCGCTGCTTTTGCAGGCTCCGCTTCAATTGCCGGTGTAGGCTCAACCTGTGGCCACAGCACCTTAGTAAATTTCTGGCGGATTTGCTCAGCATCCATCAACTGCTTCTCTTTCGGTTGAACCAACACAAAGGCAGCTTCTTGAGACAATAAACGACGCACTTCCATATTCACTTGATCCAGCGTTTGCCCCGCTAAGAAAGATTGCCTTAGTCGTTGATACTGCTCAGGAGCGATATCAACCACCCCATTTTGTTGAGAGATCAAGCGTTGGCCTGCTAACACATCCGTACTGGTACGAGCATAGGCCGCAAACAATTGTGATAATTGCACCTGTTTTTCATTGAGCATTTCATCAAACAATTCAGGTGAAATCCCATTTTGAACAGCGGTTGATAGCTCATTGAGAACAACATCTGTCACTGCTGCCATTTTTTCTGGCGCTGCTGCAACCGTTAACGTACAGCTAGCCTTCTGATATTGCACTCGGCAATCTAAGTTCGAATTCACTTCATCTTGGTTAAACTTTTGGCTAAAGGTTTTTTGTAATGAACGATAAAGTGCTTCACGGGCTAAATCACTTCCCCAATAGCGCATCAGTACGGCAGAGTCATTAATCGGTTGCCAATCGATATCCCAAATTAGGGATAAGCTATCTTTTGTTTGCTTATCTTGCAGAATGTCGATGGATTGAGGTTTCACCTGCGATAAAACAGCTACCGCAACAGGCTCTGAACGTTTACCTTCTAGTGAAGAGAACGTTTGAGTGATGTAATCAGATAACATGCGTGAATCAACATGACCTGCAACATACAGCGTCATAACATCTGGCGTATACCATTTTTGGTAAAACGAATTCACACTCTCTAAATCTACATTGTCCTTAACCTTTTGCCCTGGGTCATAGCCCATCATTGCAGAGCCTTTCAGACGTGCGCGCCATACAGGATCCGTCGCATCAATAGGCAATGTAGCAACAGGAGCATTTGTCACACTCAGACCATTGTGCAGTGTGGTTTCAGTATAAGTTGCCCCAGCCGCGGAGGTTGCTAACCAGTTGAGTGCTTGTTTGAGAAGCTCTGGCTTATTGTGTGGTAAGCTCAAGCTATAAATTGTGTAGTCATATGAGACGACCGCTGGCGGAATGGGAACATCAGGATCGGTTGCCTGACGCCAAAAATTTTGCAACGTTGCGGTTGGAAATGCTTCTGTTTGATGTAACAGCGCCATTTTAGGGATTAAGTAGCTGTAACCTTTTTCATTTGCTTTTTCTGACAAAGACCCTGTTTTAATGGCCAATCTCAGTTGAATTCGGTCATTAGGACGCTGTGGAGTCTGCAATAGCTGCCAGCTAAAGCCATTTTCAAGCTTTCCTTGCTGCCATGCCGGATCAGGCTGCAATGGCTCAGCACTCGCAAGGCCAGCGACTGACAGTAGCACCACACTAAAGATATACCGAATTTTCAAACCCTGCATGTAAACCCCTATGTATTTTCTATCCTTGTATTTAACCGCAAAAATATGACTGATAAATTAACGAAAAACGCTAATTATAGGGTTAAACGATATGGTTTGGTCTCATACACTGTAAGTGACACCAATTATTAACGATATTAGACCACAAAGCTCGCCACATGTTCATGACTTAGTCTGAATTTTGCTGTTTTCTTTGGCGGTTATAATTCTTCGCCAATAAGCCTATCTCGTCATCCTTATGATAACCTGATACTTTGATGTCTTGATCGCCGCTATCTTGTAATTCTAGCGCAATTTTACGTAATGGCCTGACAATCATTCGACTTACACACCATGTCATCGCAATCGCAATGATCAAAACTAACAACAAATATGTCGTTATCATTAATGCCAACGTGTTGAAGGCGAATCGATAAACACGATTTGAATCAACTTGCAGCGTTAAATACCCTTGGGGTTTCGCCGTCAAGACGGTATTCCCATAGGCATACAAAGGTACTGTCATCTCTACTGGAATACCGGCAAATTTCACCGCCCAACTAGGAATTGGACGGGGTGTCGCAAAGTCTAAATGGATAACGGTCGCCCCATCGACTGTCACAATCGCTTTGCCCATAATACCCGATGTTTTCAAGCTCACGAGTAGCCGTTTAACTTCGTTCAGATCTGAACTTAATAATGATTCAGTCAATGGTTTTTGAATTTGTACAACCGCATTACTAAGCTGATTGAGATAGTCACCTTTTCTTTGCTCAAGTAAGTAACTAAATTGAATTGCCAAAAAAAGGGCGAGTGAGCTTAACGTGATCACAAAAAATACGATCATGCTTTTTAACGTTAGAGAACGTTGCACCCTGTTCTTCATGTTTCCGAAACCTTCTTTATCAAGCTTCTTTTGAATTGAATATTTTTCGCTTTAAAAAGCGGCCCTTTATCAACAAAGTCAGATAAACACCGACTAACATCCCCCCATTAACCCAACATATCACAATATTTTTTACCAATATTGAGAAACTGCAACTGGGCGCGAATCATTATTCAAGCCAAATAATCAATAAGTTTGGGTAGCGCGCCCAAAAAGGTAGGTTTTATGGGGCATTGGATGTCACTGAGTTATTCTCAGTATACTTGATTTTATCAATAAAGGAGCAGTTAAAAGTGAAAGTTTATGTAATTAAGACAAAGGGGGGATTTACGGAAACAACAACAACGTATCACACTGGATAACGGCAGAAAAGCAATATTTCTGCCGTCTTAGTGGGGATTAACTGGCTACAACGCTATTTTTTTCATCTTCATCGACGGCAAAACAGGCAACCAGTTGCCCTCCGTACTCTTTAAGAGCTGGTTGGAATTGCGTGCATTGCCCGAATGCTCGGCGGCAACGAGCTGCAAAAGCGCACCCCGGTGGTGGATTCAGCGGGCTTGGTAACTCTCCCGTCAACTTGATCCTTTCACGCCGTGAATCAGGGTTTAACCTTGGTGTTGCTGATAGCAGTGCTTGAGTATAAGGGTGCAAAGGATTATTAAAGATCTGTTCTTTAGTTCCTTTTTCTACGCAACGCCCCAAATACATCACCATCACTTCATCAGCTATATGTTCAACCACGGATAGATCATGCGAAATGAACACATAAGATAGCCCTAGCTCTTGCTGCAAATCCATCATTAGGTTAAGCACTTGAGCGCGTACGGAAACGTCCAGTGCTGAAACTGGTTCATCAGCAACAACAACATCAGGATCTAACATTAACCCTCGTGCGATTGCGATGCGCTGGCGTTGCCCGCCCGAAAACATATGAGGATAGCGCTCATAATGCTCCGTTTTTAACCCAACCTTAGCCATCATCGATAACACCTTTTCTCTACGCTGCTCTTTAGATAACGAGGTGTTAATCAATAAAGGCTCCTCAAGTATTTGCCCGACTTTTTTACGAGGATTTAAAGAGCCATATGGGTTTTGAAAGACAATTTGAATTTTTTGGCGACGTAGCTTTTCAGCCGCCTTGTCTTTAACCAGTAGGTTTTGGTCTTGATAGTAAAGCTCCCCCTCTGTGGGTTGTTCAATCATGGTCAGTAAACGACCTAGTGTCGATTTACCACACCCAGATTCTCCAACAACGGCGAGTGTTTTTCCTTTTTCTAGCTCAAATGAAACGCCATCGAGAGCTTTGACTAACCTTTCTGCCGAAAATATACCGCTTTTCGCTGAATAATATTTCTTTAAATTAATAGCCTGTAGTAAAGGCTTATGTTGATTTTCACTCATAGTGTCGGCCTCCCCATATCATCCAGCGGCATGTGGCATTTCACCTGCCTATCTCCAACAGAGCGCAATTCAGGCTCCTCAATACGACAACGCTCTGTCGCATAGGGGCAGCGAGGGTTCAACAGACAACCTTGTGGTCGGTCATATTTCCCCGGCACAACGCCCGGTAATGACGCTAACCGAGATTTATTAGTGGCAAACTCAGGCAAGGCACGTAACAGCGCTTGAGTATAGGGATGACGAGGATGTTTAAAGATATCAGAGGCCTTCGCTGATTCCACGACTTGGCCCGCATACATCACAATAATGTGATGTGCCGCTTCAGCAACCAAGGCAAGATCATGGGTGATCAAGACCAAGGCCATATTCTCTTGTTGTTGTAATTCAAGCAATAACTCAATAATTTGTGCTTGGATCGTCACATCAAGTGCGGTCGTCGGTTCGTCTGCAATCAATAACTTAGGCCGACATGCGATCGCCATCGCAATCATGACCCGCTGACTCATCCCACCTGATAGCTGGTGTGGATAAACATCAAGCCGCGATTTCGGGTCAGGGATCCCGACCATCGTCAGTAAATCAATTGCACGTTGTTTACGCGTACTTTTACTACCGCCTTGGTGCACTTTCAGCGCTTCCATTATCTGATAACCCACTGTAAAACAGGGGTTCAGACTGGTCATAGGGTCCTGAAATATCATCGCTACATCGGCACCAACAATTTGCCGACGCTCTTTTTCGGGAATAGACAATAAGTCACGCCCGTCAAATTGCAACGAATTAGCCATCACTTTCCCAGGATAGTCTATCAGCCCCATTATCGCTAAAGAGCTTACCGATTTCCCCGAGCCAGACTCACCCACTATGCCAACAACCTGACCTTTTTCAACGCTATAGTTGATGCGGTCAACGGCACGGAACGGGGTACTTTCATCACCAAAGTGTACCGAGAGTTGTTCTACATTTAACAATGCCATTAGATTACCTCATCACTGCTTGAGTTTTGGATCAAATGCATCACGCAAACCATCACCCATCAGGTTAAACGCTAATACAGTTAACAAGATTGCCAGACCAGGGAAGGTGACGACCCACCACGCACTTTGAGCGAATTGCAGCACGTCAGACAACATTGTGCCCCATTCAGGTGTTGGTGGCTGTGCTCCCATACCAAGGAAACCCAAAGCAGCCATATCTAAGATGGCATTAGAAAAGCCAAGTGATGCTTGAACAATCAACGGTGCCAAGCAGTTCGGTAAAATATTAACAAACATCTGACGCGTAGCACCGGCGCCTGCCACACGTGAAGCGGTGACATAATCGCGATTCACTTCCACCAACACCGCGGCGCGAGTAAGCCGGATATAGTGAGGCAATGCAACGAAGGTCAGTGCAAGTGAGGCATTAACGATTGAAGGGCCAAAGATTGCCACCAATACTAAAGCCAGCAATAAACTCGGTAGGGCTAACATGATGTCAACGATACGCATAATCACAGCATCGACCACACCACCGAAATAGCCTGCAATAACGCCGACCGTCACCCCCATAATCAATGAGAGCACCACCACAAGGCAGCCGACTAACAGAGATAAGCGTGCACCATACATTAAGCGAGATAACAGATCTCGACCAACGTCATCCGTACCTAAGATAAATTGCCAACTTCCGCCGGATTCCCAAACAGGTGGTACCAATAAGAAATCGCGGAACTGCTCATCTGGTGCATGAGGGGCTAAAACACCTGCAAAAATAGCCACTAAGATCATTAAAATGATATATGCCATTCCGGCAACCGCACCTTTATTACGCTTAAAGTAGTGCCAGAATTCTTGGAATGGGGTCATCGGCTTAGGGGCGCTGACAACCGTTGGCTCAGTAGATTGAGACATGTAAGCGCTCCTTATTTTTTATGACGAATACGTGGGTTAACAATGCCGTACAGCAGATCAACCACGAGGTTAACAAAAATAATCAAAGTTGCGACTAATAAAACCCCACCTTGAACCACTGGGTAATCACGACGTTGAAGCCCTTCAATCAGCCAACGACCTAGACCTGGCCACGAAAAAATAGTTTCCGTTAGAATTGCGCCAGCGAGCATAACACCCACTTGTAAACCAATCACGGTGACAACAGGCAGCATCGCATTTCTCAGCGCATGAATAAGAATAACGCGTGCACGACTAACCCCTTTGGCTCGAGCCGTACGAATGTAGTCTTCCCCTAGTACTTCTAGCATCGATGAGCGAGTCATACGGACTATCACCGCCAGAGGTATGGTTCCAAGCACAATGGAAGGAAGTATGAGATGCTCAACCGCATCAATAAAGTTCCCTTCATCCCCCCAAATTAAGGTATCAATCAGCATAAAACCAGTCAGCGGATAGGAGTCATCCAAAAATACACTGTCGCTAACGCGCCCAGATACGGGGGTCAAATCCAACTGCACTGACACCAGCATGATTAACATGATCCCCCACCAGAAAATTGGCATTGAGTAACCTGTTAGGGATAAGCCAATTGCTGTGTGATCGAAAATAGAGCCACGCTTCACTGCGGCTAAAACACCGACAGGGATCCCCACTGAAATTGCAAAAATCATCGCACAGATTGCCAGTTCCATCGTGGCTTTAAAACGGGGGAAAAATTCATCCCAAACCGCTATCCGGCTTTTCAATGAAATCCCTAAGTCACCATGAAATATGCCATTAATATAGTGAAGATATTGTTTCCACAATGGCTGGTCTAAGCCCAATTCAGCCATTAAATAAGCGTGTCGTTCGGGCGATAAGCCTCTTTCACCTGCCATAATCATCACGGGGTCACCCGGGATCATATGCACAAATGCGAACGTGAGTAATGTGATACCGATAAACGTAGGGATAACTAGCCCCAAACGTCGGAGGATAAATTGCAACATATCCTGAATCTCTTTTAATAATGCCTTTGACGGCTCTGAGTCCGTTTGGCTAATCAGAAGAGTGTGACTCTTCTGTCTGCTCACAAAGAACTGAGTTTTCTGTTTCCCTGAAATTCAGAGGTGAAAACGCCCTTCGCTATCAAAAAGATGGCGAAGGGCTGATACAAATTAACAACGATTATTTTTCAATATCGACGTTTTCAAAGTGGTGTTTGCCGAGAGGGTCGACAACATAGCCCTTCACTTCTTTACGGACTGGTTCATATACCGTTGAGTGAGCAATGATCAGGGCTGGTGCTTGTTCATTCATAACAACCTGTGCTTGCTTGTAGAGATCAATACGTTTGTTATGATCTGCTGTCATACGAGCAGGCTGGATCAAGTCTTCAAAGCCTTGATAACACCATTTCGAATAGTTAGAGCCTTGCTCTTTCGCCGCACAGCTAAACAGTGTCGCGAAGAAGTTATCAGGGTCACCATTATCACCGGTCCAACCCATCATTACCGTTTGCGGTTCACCATCTTTAGCACGCTTCAGATATTCGCCCCACTCATAGCTCACTACTTTCGATTTAACACCAATTTTTGCCCAGTCAGCTTGGATCATCTCAGCCATACGGCGCGCATTTGGGTTATATGGACGTTGGACTGGCATTGCCCATAAATCAATTTCGAAACCATTCGGGAACCCGGCCTCAGCCAATAACGCTTTTGCTTTTTCAGGATTATATTCATAATCCTTCACATCATCGTTATAGCCCCACATCGTTGGTGGAATTAAGTTTTTCGCTTTCTGTCCTGCACCTTGATAAACGGCATCGATGATAGCGTCTTTATTCACAGCCATAGATAGCGCTTGGCGCACTTTCTGGTTATCTAGTGGTTTTTTCTCAACGTTGAAAGAGAGATAACCGACGTTCAAGCCTGGTTGCTCCATCAATGTAATATTTTTATCTTGCTTCATGCGTTCCAAGTCTGCCGGATTTGGGTATGGCATAACTTGACACTCATTTTTTTGCAGCTTGGCATAACGGACAGACGCATCAGGTGTAATCGAAAAAACTAAACGATCAATCTTAGGTTTATTACCCCAATACTCTTTGTTGGCTTTATAAAGAATACGTGAATCTTTTTGGTACTGCTGTAGCTCAAATGGGCCTGTTCCAATAGGGTTCAAATCCACTTTTTGCGGTGTGCCCGCTGCTAACATTTTGTCAGCATATTCAGCAGAAAGAATGGAAGCGAAGTCCATTGCCATATCAGCTAAGAAAGGTGACTCTGGGCGAGAGAGTGTGAAACGTACGGTGTAATCATCAACTTTTTCAACTTTATCGATGATTTTATCCATATCCATGCCCATAAAGTACTCATAGCTACCGCCGGAGACTTTGTGGTATGGGTGATTCGCATCTTTCTGACGCATGAAGGTATAAATGACATCATCCGCATTAAAGTCGCGGCTTGGCTTAAATTCTTTATTTGAATGCCATTTTACGCCTTTACGTAAGTGGAAAGTATAAACTTTGCCATCATCGCTTACTTCCCAACTTTCCGCTAAACCTGGCTCTATCTCTGTAGTACCAAGTTTGAACTCAACTAAACGGTTATAGAGTGGAATTGAGCTAGCATCGTAAGTCGTACCGGAAGTAAATAGCTGAGGGTTAAAGCCCTCTGGAGAGCCTTCTGAACAGTAGACTAATGTTTTCGCTTGCACAGAAGCAGAAACTGCAAGTGCTGCAAGTGTTAGCCCAATGGTTAAACCTGTCTTTTTGATTGAGAGCGTCATCTGTATGCTCCTGTGGTGTTCATGTGTTATTTGCTTGATGCCCAAACCCATCCTTGAAATGACAGATAGGGGATCTGTATTTTTTTGTTATTCACTGTGCAATTAATCAACTGTCATCCACTTCGTCAATAGTATCTCTCTTTAAACAGACAACTATCTTATAACATTTTAGAAACATATTAAGAGTGTTCTTAGGTCTTTGTATGGTTATTTAAGTCATATGGCAGACATAATAACCATAAAAATACTACAGGATAGTGTTTTATCTCTGGGTGATTTATTTTTATATTTGTGATTAAGTGCTGAATTACTGAACGAAAATAGTGCAACACCTAAGAGAGTGCGGCATAAAGTTCTGGTGTGTTTAAAACAAATAATTACTTTAGGTTGTTATTATTTTGCTTGTTTTTTATTCATATAAAAAAGTACGGTTCATTAAATTTTAACAATTTATTGATTAGTTAATAACTTCAATAATCGCACGATCTACTTGATTTCATTCTCTCTACGGACCTTCACTATATGACTCTGCTCTCATTCAATGACTCGCCTTTTCCAAAATAAATAATTTACTTTAATATCAATCCATTATAACTATTCACGCCGGAATATCGCTAATCTCATCCCCTTTACTCGCTATATTAATTGCTTTATAAGTATTCCAATGCCTGCACAACAATGCTCAGAGATACCTAAATAGCCGTTATTTGGGGGCTTTATGAGTACAATATAACGGTTTCCTTGAACTCGCTGCTGTGTAACCCTACTTCAACCAGACTTCTGCTTACCTATTTATGTTTGGGCATAAACCATATTCATAGCCAATGAAACTGCGACCAAATAAACTGGCTAATAATCAATACTCACTTTCGCCCCAACATTCACCGCGTTCGTTGCTAATTTCGCCGACTGCCAAAGAGGAGCCTCGATAAAGAGTTGGTAGTTCAAGCGATCAATCTGCCCTCTCACACCAATTTCTGTACCGAATAACCTGTTGTCTCGCCAAATATGTGCGCTTTGCGAAGATGTCGAGGCGAAATCCAATGCACCATATAGCTCATAACCCCGCCATGGGGTAAACCACCCCCACTCATTTTTAAGTTTCAACGTGTTATCTCCCAAATTCTCCGTTAATACGCTATTTGAGAACCCCCTAATCCCAAATTTCCCAGTAGGACTATTTAGCTCAAGCTGCGGATCTAGTGGCGAGCGACTTAATTGCATTTCAAGCTCATGTCGGTGATACATCGATTGGTTGGCTAAATAAAATTGCCGTTGAAAATCTACCGAAAATAGATATATGCCGGCTCGCTCTAACCCTGTCACTTGGCGCCTTGTGGAACCGAACCAATCCGTATCTTGTTTATAACTCAATGAAAATGTCACATTACCTTGTGCAAAATGACGCTGATGTTTTACCCCAAGTAAGAGATAACTTGTAAAGCGTTGTTGGGTTTTCAAACGATATCGCTCTAAAAAGAGATCTAATGTTTGAATTTGAGTCCCCATACTTATCGACGTTGAGTGATATAAGGCTCGATGAAGAACATACTCAGCTTGTAGCGACAGTAATCGGCTTCTCACATCATTTCTAACTTTAATGCTATCAATTAATTGGAAGTTTTGATGAATGCTGTTCTCTTGATAGCCCGCATATAAACTCAATAACCAATAATGGTAAGGAACTGAATACAAAATGGAGACCGATTTCAATTTCTTTTCAGGCTCTTTTCCAATATCACTATCTAAATTTAGAAAAAAGAAATCATTCAGTGCTAATGGATTAGCTAACATAATCAGATTGCTGACAACATGGGTAGGAAATTGCGGTGATTGTTTCGACGCTAAAAGTAGTTTTCCTTTAAAAGCTCTTGCTGCATTACGTTGGATCACTAAACGGTTCATATTGTTCTGTTCGTGATCGGAAACAATATGAATTTGATGTGGGATCAACTGGGTATTGCGTAAATTAGCCAGACCTTGATTTATAGCGTGGATATCTACGACTTGCCCTTTGCGTAATGGAAAAGCGTACGCTAATGATTGGCTAGCACTATCTTGATACTCAATACTGCCGAGCTTCCCCGCGACTAATTCAACCTGCAACACACCAAATAACAGAGTTTGCTCTGGGTAGTGAATAGACGATGTGATATATCCTACCTCAGCCAACTGTGCGTTAAGAAAGTCTGCATAGCGCAATAGCCCTTCCTCACTAACACATCTCCCTTCAACGCCCTGTTTCCATTTATTGATATCACTCGAGGTAATTAACGGAAATAGTGCCAATGTTGAGAAATGAACTTGGTGAATCGCAATACAGGGGGTTGATGGTGATTTCACCGCAAAATCAAGCTGCCTATTGGCATAACAAGGCAGATAGTTGAACAGTAAAAATAACAAAATAAACAGTGTTGGTGCTGTTTTCATTAACAGGTTCCTTGTTATGAAAAATCCATTGATAGGTAATAAACAACTCGCGACTACATCATGCTTTTCATTACACTCAAGAAAACAACGTTAATGAACATAACAACAGATTATGACGAGAAAGGACAACAAAGTTACTCTGAAAGCGCATGTTGGTAAGTTAGACAAAAACCATGCCACCAGAATCAGTATTTGAATGATGAGAAAAATTACTGTGTGAAATGTTTGCTGATGTGTAAATGCAAAAAACCCCACCTCATATGAGGTGGGGTTCTGGAATCTGGTCGGCGAGAGAGGATTCGAACCTCCGACCCACTGGTCCCAAACCAGTTGCGCTACCAAGCTGCGCTACTCGCCGAAAACGGTGTGAATCATACTGTTGAGCGCCCTTCCCGTCAACCCATTTTTCACTAAATTTGTTTGTATGCTGATAAAACCATCAACTTGATAGGGTTTTTTAACTAATCGCCCCTATAAGACAATATTAAGCCCTTGCAAGATCTTATCCTGCAAGGGCTTATAAAGATTAATAAATGATATTTTTAGTCAATACCATCACTTGTTCACGATTTATTGTAGCAATGAGATATCTGCAACTTTCAAGAACAAATCACGTAATTGACTAAGCAGAGTTAGACGGTTAATACGTACCGCTTCATCTTCATCCATAACCATAACATCAGCAAAAAATGCATCCACAACTTCACGTAAAGAAGCCAACTCAACTAAGGCATCTTGATAATTACGCTCAGCAAACATTGGCTCTAGTTTTTCTTGTAATACAACAAGGTGTGTAGCCAACTTCACTTCTTGTGGTGCTTTTAGCACAGATGCGAGAACTTTATCAGCCAGCTTCTCATTAGATTTACTCAAGATGTTCGAAACACGCTTATTGGCTGCCGCTAAAGCTTCTGCATCTTCCAATGTACGGAAGTGAGTCACAGCCTTCACGCGTGCATCAAAATCGGCTGGTGACGTTGGACGGCGCGCTAACACCGCTTGAATCGTATCAATACTATAGCCAAGCTCTTGATACCAAGAACGGAAGCGGCCAAGCATAAATTCAACAACATCATTCACTACATTTTTGTTAGTGAGTTTATCACCGTAAAGGCGGACGGCTTCTTCTGTCATTTCAACGAGATCAAGCTGATAGCCTTTTTCAACAATAATGCGTAACACGCCTAATGCAGCTCGACGCAGTGCAAATGGGTCTTTATCACCTTTCGGATGCTGACCGATGCCGAAAATACCGGCTAAGGTGTCCATTTTCTCGGCTAAGGCAAGTGCCGCTGAAACATCAGTAGACGGCAACGCATCCCCTGCAAAACGAGGTTGATACTGCTCTTTCAGTGCTAATGCAACATCTTCTGATTCACCGTCATGGCGTGCGTAGTGCATCCCCATCACGCCTTGAGTGTCTGTAAATTCAAACACCATATTGGTCATCAGGTCACATTTTGCCAACAAACCCGCGCGAGTCGCATGATTAACATCTGCACCAATCTTCGCTGCAACCCAACCTGATAAGGCTTCTAAACGGTCAGTCTTATCACGCAATGTGCCAAGCTGTTGTTGAAACAGAACGGTTTCCAAACGTGGTAAATTATCTTCAAGACGTTGTTTACGGTCAGTTTTAAAGAAAAACTCCGCATCCGCCAAACGAGGACGTACCACTTTTTCATTACCGGAGATAATTTGTTGTGGGTCTGAAGATTCAATATTCGCCACAAAAATGAAATTTGGCATCAGGTTGCCAGCATTGTCATAAACAGGGAAATATTTCTGATCCCCTTTCATGGTATAAACCAATGCTTCCGCAGGTACTTCTAAGAACTTCTCTTCAAATTTTGCAGTTAATACGACAGGCCATTCAACTAATGAAGCAACTTCTTCTAGTAAGCTGTCGGTTAAATCCGCTTTCCCACCAAGGGCGAGCGCGGCTTTTTCAGCATCAGCTTTGATGACGGCTTTACGTTCTTCATAGTCAGCAATGACTTTGCCGCGTTCACGTAAGATCGCCGGATATTGGTCTGCATGATCAATCGTAAACTCTGATTCACCCATAAAACGGTGACCACGGATTGTACGACCGCTCTTAATGCCTAGCACTTCACCGTCAACAACATCGCTACCCAATAATAAGGTTACGGTGTGGACAGGGCGCACAAAATGCGTCTCTTTATCGCCCCAACGCATGAGTTTTGGAATGGGTAACTTAGCCAGAGAACGGCTTACCATATCGACCAACAATTCACTAACTGCTACGCCTTTTACTTGAGCGCGATAAAGTAACCATTCACCTTTATCCGTTTTTAAACGCTCGGCTTGGTCAACGGAAATACCGCAACCACGAGCCCACCCTTCAGCAGCTTTGGTTGGTTGACCGTCAGCGCCAAAAGCAGCAGAAATCGCAGGGCCGCGTTTTTCAACTTCACGGTCAGGTGATGAGTCTGCAAGAGCAGCGACTTTTAAGGCCAAACGGCGAGGTGCTGCAAACCAGCTAACTTCACCGTGTGCAATATCCGCGCTATCCAATTCAGCCGTAAAGTTTGCCGCAAATGATTCAGCTAATGAACGAAGAGCCTTCGGCGGTAACTCTTCTGTGCCGATTTCCACTAGGAAAGTCTGTTGAGTCATGACAGCCTCTTAATTCTTGTGACACATAGGGAATCCGAGCGCCTCACGGGAAGCATAATAAGCTTCGGCAACCCCTTTAGTTAGGGTACGGATACGTAGAATATAACGCTGGCGTTCTGTCACTGAGATTGCTTTACGAGCATCCAGTAAGTTAAATGTATGAGCCGCTTTCAAAATACGCTCATAAGCCGGTAGCGGCAGTGGTGTTTCTAGTGACAGTAAATATTGAGCTTCTTTCTCATACTCTTCAAAGCATTTGAAAAGAAAATCGACATTAGCATATTCAAAGTTATAGGTTGACTGCTCAACTTCATTTTGATGATAAATATCACCATAGGTCGTTTTACCGAGTGGGCCATCGCACCAAACAAGGTCATAAACGCTATCAACACCTTGAATATACATAGCAAGGCGTTCAAGACCGTAGGTAATTTCACCCGTTACAGGCTTGCATTCCAGCCCGCCAACTTGTTGGAAGTAAGTAAACTGAGTGACTTCCATGCCATTTAGCCACACTTCCCAGCCTAGACCCCAAGCGCCTAGTGTTGGGTTTTCCCAGTTATCCTCAACAAAACGGATATCATGAACGGTGGGATCAATTCCCAATTCCTTCAATGAGCCGAGGTAAAGTTCTTGAATATTGTCAGGTGATGGCTTAATGATCACTTGAAACTGATAGTAATGTTGAAGGCGGTTTGGGTTTTCACCGTAACGGCCATCAGTAGGACGACGAGAAGGCTGAACATAAGCCGCCGCAATTGGCTCAGGCCCTAACGCACGCAAGCACGTCATTGGATGAGATGTTCCTGCGCCGACTTCCATGTCCAGTGGTTGAACAATGGTGCAGCCTTGGCGCGCCCAGTAATCCTGCAATGTCAGGATAAGACCTTGGAAGGTTTTGGTATCAAACTTTTGCATGTTAGATCCGCACGCGATACATATGATTTAATGAAAGTACGTCAGTATACCCTTTGACCGCCAGATATACAGCATTGAATCTACGTCTATTTGCCCTATAAATAAAAAAACTTTATTTTGTCTCTTTTAAACTGGACATTTATACAGTATAAATAGGGCATATAAGCCTTGGCCCCCCTTGAAAGGAGACAAAATGAATTCATCGCCAATTCGTTGCCATTGGGTAAATCAAGACCCAGAATATATTGCCTACCATGATAATGAATGGGGGAAGCCAACAAAGGATAACCAACAGCTATTTGAGATGATCTGCTTAGAAGGTCAACAAGCTGGGCTTTCTTGGTACACCATTTTAAAAAAACGCCAAGATTATCGCATACTGTTCCATCAGTTTGATCCTGCAAAAATTGCCATGATGAGTGAACAAGATGTTGACAGCTTAATGCAGGATCCTCGTATCATTCGGAACCGCGCTAAAATTAACGCGATTATTGCTAATGCAAAGGCTTATTTAAAAATGGCTGAAAACGGCGAGGATTTCTCAACATTTTTATGGCAATTTGTGGGTGGCAAACCTATCGTCAACCAGTGGCAGTCTCACACTCAAGTTCCCACAGAGACAGAGCTTTCAAAACGTTTATCCAAAGCACTTAAAAAACGTGGATTTAAGTTTATTGGTTCCATTACTTGTTATGCTTTTATGCAAGCGACAGGCATGATTAATGACCATTTAAAAGATTGTTGCCAATATAAATAAATCAGAATGAATCGGCATCACCCCCATTATCAAAAGCAACATTCACCATATTTTAACCAATTTTCACAAATATCAGCCCAGAAGTTAATAAAAAAGCAGTATTTTGTATCAATGCTATATTGATTGAAGCTGTTGAACTCTCTTGTCGAGCAGAGTATGTTTTTAAATTCCATTAACAACCTACTTAACATATGTGAATAAATGAGATGATATTTTCTAAATTCGGTAATAAATTCGCACAAAATTCAGGTATATCAACATTAATGAAAGACTTGAATGATGGCTTGAGAACTCCCGGTGCAATTATGCTGGGTGGTGGGAACCCTGCTCATATCCCTGAGATGGATGCCTATTTCCAAACACTATTAGCAGAAATGTGCGCCAACGGTAAATTAACGGATACTTTGTGTAACTATGACGGTCCACAAGGTAAAGATGCCATGTTGAAAGCGCTAGCAGCAACCCTAAAAGCAAAACTAGGCTGGAATATTAGCGCCCAAAATATTGCCCTATCCAATGGCAGCCAAAGCGCGTTTTTCTACCTATTTAACTTGCTTGCTGGTCGTTTTGAAGATGGCATCACTCGTAAGGTTCTATTCCCACTAGCCCCCGAATATGTTGGCTATGCCGATTCAGGGCTAGATGACGATCTATTTGTGGCAAATAAGCCACAAATTGAATATTTACCGAATGGTCAATTTAAATATCACGTTGATTTTAATACATTAGAAGTAACTGATGATATTGGTGTTATCTGTGTTTCACGCCCAACAAACCCTACCGGTAACGTGATAACCGATGAGGAAGTGGAGCACCTTGATAAACTGGCAAAGCAACACAACATTCCATTACTCATTGATAACGCTTATGGAGTTCCTTTCCCTGGCATTATTTTTAGTGAAGCGACGCCATTTTGGAATGAGAATGTCATTCTGTGTATGAGCTTGTCTAAGCTAGGGTTACCCGGTACTCGTTGCGGTATTATCATCGCGAATGAAGAGATCATTGAAGCGGTGAGTAACATGAACGGCATTATTAGCCTTGCACCGGGTAGTGTTGGCCCTGCATTAGCGTTGGAAATGTTGCAGCGGGATGATCTGATTTCTTTATCAAAAAATGTTATTGGCCCCTTCTATAAACAACGTGTAGAAGAGGTTATCCGCATTATCCGTCGCTATATTCCTGAAGATAAATGTCTGATCCATAAGCCTGAAGGTGCTATTTTCTTATGGTTATGGTTCAAAGATTTGCCGATTAATAGCTTAGAACTCTATCAACGACTAAAAAAACGCGGTGTTTTAATGGTTCCGGGACATTACTTTTTCCCTGGTCTAGAAGAAAACTGGCCACATGCACATCAATGTATGCGTATGAATTATGTGCCAGAGCCAGAAAAAATCGAGAAAGGTATTGCTATCCTTGCTGAAGAATTAGAATTGGCTTATCAAACTGTCGAATGTTAGATGTTCCTGTCGTTAGCCTGTTGTCATCCTTGTATATCAAGGATGACTGGTTAACTAACACGGTTAATAGATACCTGATACCCTAAAAATAAAAAAAAAGCCCTTTTATGAATTAAAAGGGCTAAAAATTAGCGAGAACTCCGTAATCAAATATTACATTACGAATATCATTCAACTGTATTAAACCATCTTTTTAGATTATTCATCGTTTGAATAAACACCATTTTTACCTCTATATATCTAAATACCCTTCTCGCCCATCATCACTTTTAGCAACTATCGTCACAATGTCCAAAATAAAATCGCCAATAGCTGCGGTGAAATAATGCGTAAAAACATCGCTAAAGGATAGACGGTTGCATAAGAGAGAGCCGGTGCCCCACTGGTTGAATGAATATTGTTAGCAAATGCCAGTGCTGGTGGATCTGTCATTGAACCTGCCAGCACACCACACAGGCTGAGGTAATTCATCTTGCCGAAGATCCGAGCAATAAGGCCAGTAATAAATAACGGAACAAAGGTGATTAATAAACCGTAGCCGATCCAAGTTAGCCCATCACCTTTAACTAAGGTATCAATAAAACCACCGCCTGAATTTAAACCGACCACGGCAAGGAACATCACAATACCGAGCTCCCGTAATGCAAGGTTAGCACTAGGCGGCATAAACCAATATAAACGCCCTATGGTGCCTATACGCCCTAAAATCAGTGCGATGACCAATGGTCCACCTGCCAGCCCAAGTTTTAATGCTGCGGGGAAACCCGGAATAAAAAGAGGTATCGACCCCAACACAACACCAAGACCTATACCAATAAACACAGGTAGCATTTGTACTTGCTGTAGTTTTTGTTTGGCGTTGCCAAGCAATGCGCTAACGGCTTCAATAGACTCAGGCCTTCCCACAATATTGAGAATATCACCGAATTGCAGTACTGAATTATTATTCGCCACAAGCTCAATCCCTGCTCGATTTAGTCGAGTGACCACCACGTCATATTTCTGTTTTAAGTTCAGATCACGTAGACGTTTACTCAATACTGAATCATTTGTTACTACTACACGAACAGAGTGAAGTATTGAGCCAGATGTCGATAATGATGCATCCACCTCCTCACCAAGAATTAAACGGACTTTATTAAGGTCTTCTTTTTGCCCAACCACATGCAGTAAATCGCCTAATTGAATTTCCGTTGTAGGCTGAGGCACCATAAGCATTTCGCCTCTTTTCAATCTTGAGCAAACAATATCCTCACTTCCTAATAAAGGAATATCTTGCATCATCAAGCCATCTAAGTTGGTATTGCGAACCGCAATATTCATCGTTTGCAATGTTTCTCGCTGATGCACATTCTGGCTGCTAAAAGCCGCGGCTTCTTTATCAACACTGATCCTAAAGATGATACGGATCAACCACATTACTAGCAAAATACCACATATCCCCATCGGATAAGCCATGGCATATCCCATTCCCATTTGCCCAACCAGCGCAGGGTCCGAGCCTAAGTCAGTGAGTATTTGCTGGCCTGCACCTAAAGAAGGCGTATTCGTGACCGCACCAGAAAAAATCCCCAAAATAATTGGTAACGGAATATTGGCTAATTTGTAGATAACCGCGGTTACTACAGCACCTAATACAACAACTAATAAAGCAAAGCCATTTAGTTTTAATCCAGAAACACGCAATGATGAGAAGAAACCTGGCCCCACTTGAATACCGATAGTATAAACAAACAGGATCAAGCCAAATTCCTGAATAAAATGCAGCATGTGACCATTGAGTTGTAAACCATAGCTTTGTGCGAAATGGCCGACAATAATGCCGCCAAATAATACCCCGCCGATCCCAAGGCCAACATTACGGATTTTCCAATTACCTATCCATAAACCAAGTGCAGCAGCTAACGCCAACAAACTCACAGTAAGAGCTAATTCACTCATAGACCGCTATCCTTTTGACGAAAAGTCACTTACAAAGCGTAACGTGAAAGACGATAAAACGTACAACTGAATCGATTATGTCAAATAAAAACAAAGTAATATGTGCATTAGTCCACAGTTCGTCATTTATGAAAAAGAGATTAGCTCACCGATTGATGCCAATACATATACGTATTAAACATTCAATGATATTAGTTAATATTGGTAACAAAATAGATCATTTGTTTAGACAGTTATCAATTTTTATAATACAAATTCAACAATTCATATTATGCTGTGATTGTGAATTTTTGATTTTTAGCTATTATTGTCACAGGGAAAGATAATAAATTTAAAACATAGGTTAAATGGACTATATGGCTGGACTATTGCTAAAAAGAATATTGATATGTTTTACACCATTAATACTTTCAGGTTGTTCAAGCATTATGACTCATGCAGGGCCTTCTGACGGTTATTACCCCGGCTCTAAAAACAGTATCGAAATGATTAAAGATAAAGATACTGGCTGGGTTATGCGCCCACTATTAGCGATTGATTTACCCTTTACCGCGGTAATGGACACATTGCTTATTCCCTTAGATTATGTGAAATCTGATAGTAACTCTGAAGAGAGTTCACCTAAAAAGCGTATTGAAGCACTCGATAAACAAGCTAATACCCAAATAAATAACCACCCAGACTCTTTAGAGAGCAATCTAGAATAGCGTATTTGTTACAAGTAACATATTCAGTTAATGAGTATTAATTTTATAATTAATTACTCTTTGTTTTACTCTTTATTTGCATACTTTTTTCAATGTTATTCTAATTAACACGATTTAATAATGATTAAATCACCGAATAAATTACTAAGATATAATTAATTAACACTATAAACACTAGCTAATTAATTATATTTCGAGTATTGAGAAGAGGCACTTTCACCTCTTCTCTCTTACTTTATCTAGGTGGTTACCTAGCATGCGATTTAGCATCCTAAGCCTGTTTCTACAATATGAATTTGCCTATACCCCTTTGTGTCATCACGCATAAAAGCAATCAAACGGTCATCAGGTGAAAACACAACGGCGTCCGCAACGGGAGCGGTTGCACTTCGCACCGTCAATCTTTCTAATTCACCTGAAATCACATTGCAACGCATCACGCGGTTATCACAAATAAAGGCAATATGCTTGCCCTGACTATCCCAACTAAAGGCAGATTGGATAGATGAGGAACACTGTGTAATTTGCTTAAGGCTTCCTGTCGATGTACTGGCTAACCATAACTGAACAACGCCATTATCATCCTTCATTAAGCAGGCAATAAAACGGCCATCGGGCGATGAACGTAACCAGTGCCTTGGTTGTTTCGCCAGCCCTGGATATTGCCGCTCATGGGTAAATGTCAACCTACGTTGTTGAATATTTTTAGGGGGAAAAGGTAGCCGAGAATCCGTGCCTTGCAGCGGGAAATCACCTTGTTGCATAAAGGCATTCTCATCCTCGGGCAGGTCAACGATGAAGATTTCAGGAATAATTTCACCATCAAGCGAGTGAGTATCACCAATAAACGCGATTGCCCTGCTTTGCCACTGCCCATTATCTGATAAATACCCTTTTTGCCCAATCCAACCTTCTTCGTAGGCTCGGCTGATTTGATGACTGCCAAGAATCGGCTCTGGGGTTGTGTGGGAAATAACACAGCAGAAATATTCCCCGCTATACTCACGTTGATGACCTTTCGGCTCCACATTGACTGCTTTGATAGGAACAGCGATAGCAACATTACGTTGATCTAACCGAATATCTCTTTCATGCATAACATGGTCGTTATAAGTAAAACTTAACCACTTACCATCGGGACTAAAGACATGAACATGTGTTCCTCCTCTTAATGCTCCTGCAAGATAAGGTGGAGTAATACACATGGCATCAATTGAATGCGCCTCTCCTAATTTATCATCTCTAACGTATACGCCTCTGCGATGATGAAAATCGTATTGCCACTGCTCATCAGGAAATTCAGGGCCATGAATAAAGGCATAACGAGGTGGGTCTTCAGCACTTACCGTCACAACACCCACATGCGCACCATGATTAGCGCGATAGATTTCACATGGCATCTGACGCTCAATATGAATTTTTTCTATGGTCAACCCAGTAAATGAACTCGGACTAGGGCGAACATCATAAGCTATCCATTGGCTATCCGCTGTCCAAACATTAATATTTGTAAGTTGATGACTTCGCTTATCGTGCGTTATTTGAGTTTCTTTATAAGGTAATTTGCCGTTCAATCTGTTATCCTTTGACATCTCTTAATATGGGCTATCGGATTACTTTAACTAATCTATTTTGTAAGGCACTAGAAAATCTCAGTCGAGAATTTCTATAAGTAATATTACCCTTTAGCAATCACTTTAGTGTCGAATAGAATCATTATGTTATTAAGTGTTCTTTATATTATTGGTATTACCGCTGAGGCCATGACAGGCGCCCTCGCAGCCGGTCGCCGTAAAATGGATGTTTTCGGCGTTATTATTATTGCCTCAGCGACCGCCATTGGCGGAGGCTCTGTGCGCGATGTCTTACTTGGGCACTATCCATTAGGTTGGGTTCAAAACCCCGAATATATCTTGACAGTCGCCGGTGCCGCTATCGTTACTATTTGGATCGCACCAATGATGAAACATTTACGTCGTTTGTTTCTAATTTTAGATGCGATAGGCCTTATTGTATTCTCAATTCTAGGTGCCCAAATAGCCCTTGATATGAATTATAGCCCAGTGATTGCCGCGATTGCTGCTGTAATTACCGGAGTATTTGGCGGTGTCCTTCGTGACATGCTATGTAACACCATCCCCCTCGTTTTCCAAAAAGAAGTTTATGCTGGCGTCTCATTTGCCGCTGCATGGCTGTATATTGGGCTTTTATATACCCCACTACCACAAGACATCGTCGTTATTATTACCCTCGTCGCGGGGCTAAGCGCACGGCTCATCGCCATACGTTATCGCTTAGGGTTACCCATTTTTAACTACGAAAGCCAAGACTAACGATTTAGGCCATCAAGCGGTTAGATTGATGGCCCGTTTCTTATCTCATCAATAACCTGAAATATCTCTTTGATATCCGGTGTTGAAAGCCATTGATTAAGCTTTGTTTTTTGTATGATAGACAAACCTAACCCCTCTAAAAAAAGCGTATTATCTAATAGGCTTAATTCTGTAATTAATGATAAATGTTTATCTTTTAAAGGGATCCCTAAGCCTTTTAGCCAATTCATGAGTGGTTGCTGCCCCACCAACCTAAATTGCTCAATGATTTTCTTGGTTTTTTTAGTATTGGGTAGACTGGTTTGCCAGCTTGGAGATAACCATGTTGTCAGCTTATTCAGATGGTAATGTTCTGCCCATTCACGCCAAGTAGCTTCACTAATTCCTTTTATCTTCAATTGCTTGCCTAGCCAATTTAAACGAGCAACAAACTGCTGCTCACACTGAGGAGTCATTACAAAACAGCTTAAAGCGTGAAACTGCTTAAACTGAGATAAGTCAGGGTAGGTGCGTTGTTGAAGGCGCCAAATTACCGATTCAAGTTTTGGAATACCATGCCCCGCTAGTGCCACTTGAATAGTATCACCAACCAGCAGATCCTTTTTCTGCCATGATTTCAATGAGCCTAAATAGAGCCGACTCACCTTTTTACTATCTAGTTCAACAGGTTCAATTTCCGCCACCACACTCACAGCCCCCGTTCTCCCCACGCGAAAATGGAGGTCAGTCACTTTTGAGGCGATTCGAGTATAAGGATGCTTCCAAGCTACAGACCAACTGTTGTGATTCACTTGCCATGCCGCTACCCGTGGCGTTGGAAATGACTTAAGTACAATACCGTCTGTCGCAAAAGGCATCGGCTGTTGATAGTAATAGGACTGCCATTTTTTCACTTGTGCCATAGTCGTGACTTTATGGCTATATTGCTGAGTAAGTGGAAACCCTAAATTTGCCAGTTGCCGCCATTGCTCTTCGGCTTTCCCCACTCCCTCTGGCCATGCCCAAATAAAGACATCAATATTGGCCTCAGGGGTTACAGGCTTACTTTTGCGCATTAACCACCCTGCAACTTGATTTCTGGCATTAACCCCACCACTGGCTTGTTGCCTATGATCTTTTAGCCGCCAAAATAGCTCTCCTTGTAATATAAGCTGTGGTTGTGATGTCGGTAGTTGCTTGGGGATAGCTGGAATAAAATCCGCTTTATCACGCCATTCAAGCCCCTCAATACCATTTCCACGACTGATCATTGAAACCAATTTCCCTTGCTGATAAACCAACGAAATGGCAACGCCATCAACCTTCGGTTGTAGCCAGACCTCCTCCCGTGTATCTATCCATTTTCCAATATCCACTTCATTTAATTTTTTTAAGCCCGTATGCACAATAGGATGCTTGACTGTGCGCGAATGAGGTGGCAAATGGATAGGCGGTAATTGCCCAGACAAATTTTGGCACTTTTGCCATTGTTGCCATGTATTCAGCAGTTGATCATATGTTTCATCTGTTACGGGGCTATTCCCCGATAAACGGTATAGACGGTTCCATTGCTGCAATTGCTCACCCAATTTTTGGCTCTCTTTTTTTAACTCATCCTGACTCAATGTTGAGCATTGGTGGGGATAAAAAAGCCGTGTTGCATCGGCTGACACATAGCTACAGTAAAAACTCAGTACCACAAAGACGTATTGAGCAGCCTGCCCTCTTTTTTCCTGAACAAATCCCTTTTGCATAAGCTGTCCTTATTCCTTTAGTTATCCCTTCAGATTGCACATCGATCCTGACGCGATAATCCAAAACTATCAGCTTAATTTCGATACTTCTGCAAAACATTTCGCAAAAAGAGTGTACTTTGCATCAATAAAAAAATATTTTCTGGAACGGCTTCGCAATTCATCTATTTCTTAAATAAATTGCGCTGTATACTCTAGATAATTTGAGATGCAATAAGAAATGAATCGCTATCAGCGCACTGCCGTTTGCCGTTCGCGTTAATGAATATCATCAAGAATATGGCAGCTTAAAGAGAAACAAGCATGCTTCATGCTTGATTGATAACGCTGCATGTTGGTGTAAGTCCGTGTATACTATGTGGGGTTTATCATTATCATTTATGTTTAACCCTCGATTATTCAAGAAACCATCATGATACAAGGCACATTATATATTGTTTCTGCGCCAAGCGGTGCAGGTAAGTCCAGCCTGATCCAGGCGTTGTTGAAAACACAACCGTTGTATGACACTCAAGTTTCAGTCTCTCATACAACAAGAGCTGCACGCCCCGGTGAAGTTCATGGTGAGCACTATTTCTTTGTATCCGAAACTGAATTTTTGGCAATGGTCGAAAATAATGAGTTCTTAGAGCATGCCTGTGTCTTTGGCAACTACTATGGTACTTCACGGCCGATCATTGAAGAAGTCCTCAAAAGTGGGGTTGATGTTTTTCTCGATATTGACTGGCAAGGTGCGCAACAGATTCGTGCCGCCATGCCAGAAGCACGTAGTATCTTTATACTACCGCCATCAAAAGATGAGCTTTATCGCCGTTTGCGAGGTCGTGGCCAAGACAGCGATGAGGTCATTGAGAAACGCATGTCACAAGCTGTTGGCGAAATTGAACATTACAATGAGTACGACTATCTCATTGTAAATGATGATTTCAATACCGCATTGAGCGATTTGCAATCGATTATTCGCAGCGAACGCTTAAGATTGGAGCGCCAAGTCCAGCGACATGATGCTTTAATCAGCAAATTACTGGCAGACTGAGCATAGTTTCAGTATCATATCAGGTCATTTTTTTATTTCTTTTGGAGTAGCACATTTATGGCACGCGTAACGGTTCAAGACGCTGTAGAAAAAATTGGTAACCGCTTTGACCTTGTACTGGTCGCGGCTCGTCGAGCTCGTCAGTTGCAAACTGGCGGTAAAGATCCTTTAGTTCCTGAAGAAAACGATAAATATACAGTTATCGCACTACGTGAAGTAGAAGAAGGTTTAATTAACGGTCACATACTGGATGTACGTGAACGTCAAGAACAGCAGGAGCAAGAAGCGGCTGAAATGCAAGCAGTTTCTGCTATCGCTGAAGGTCGTCGCTAATTACTAAGGTGGGTCTGCCTTGTATCTGTTTGAGAGCCTAAATCAAGTAATTCAGAAGTATCTTCCCGAAGAACAGATTGAATTACTGAAAAAAGCCTATGTTGTCGCACGGGATGCCCATGAAGGACAAACCCGTTCAAGTGGTGAGCCTTATATTACTCATCCCGTTGCTGTGGCCTGTATTCTTGCCCAAATGCGTTTGGATCATGAAACATTAATGGCAGCGCTACTTCATGATGTCATTGAAGATACTCCAGCGACATTTCAGGATATAGAAGAGCTATTTGGCACCATAGTTGCGGGGCTTGTTGAAGGTGTGTCTAAATTAGATAAACTCAACTTCCGCGACAAAAAAGAAGCTCAAGCAGAAAACTTCCGCAAAATGATCATGGCGATGGTTAAAGACATTCGCGTCATTTTGATAAAACTGGCAGACCGCACTCATAACATGCGCACGCTTGGGTCGCTTAGGCCTGATAAGCGTCGGCGCATTGCAAGAGAAACGCTGGAAATCTACAGCCCTCTTGCGCACCGGTTAGGTATTCACCATATCAAAACTGAGCTAGAAGAGCTCGGCTTTGAGGCGTTATATCCAAACCGTTATCGCGTTATTAAAGAAGTGGTCAAAGCCGCCCGTGGCAACCGTAAAGAGATGATCCAAAAAATCCTCTCTGAAATTGATGGTCGCCTTACTGAAGCGGGTATTCCCTGCCTAGTCAGTGGCCGAGAAAAACATCTTTACTCTATTTATCGTAAAATGCACCTTAAAGAGCAGCGTTTCCATTCCATTATGGATATTTATGCGTTTAGGGTGATCGTAAAAGATGTTGATACCTGCTACCGCGTCCTCGGGCAGATGCATAACCTCTACAAACCACGCCCCGGTCGTATTAAAGACTATATTGCCATCCCCAAAGCCAATGGTTACCAATCACTGCACACGTCATTAATCGGCCCACATGGTGTTCCCGTTGAAGTGCAAATTCGCACTGAAGACATGGATCAAATGGCTGAAATGGGGGTTGCAGCCCATTGGGCATATAAAGAGCAAGGCGAACAAGGCACTACCGCTCAAGTTCGTGCTCAACGCTGGATGCAAAGTTTACTTGAACTACAACAAAGTGCGGGAAGCTCTTTTGAATTTATCGAGAGTGTTAAGTCTGACCTCTTTCCTGATGAAATTTATGTGTTCACACCGGAAGGCCGTATTGTTGAGTTACCGACAGGCGCAACCCCAGTCGATTTCGCCTATGCCGTCCACACGGATATCGGTCATGCTTGCGTAGGTGCTCGGGTTGATCGCCAACCTTACCCACTTTCTCAGGCACTCACCAGTGGTCAAACGGTTGAAATTATCACTGCCCCTGGTGCAAGGCCGAATGCAGCTTGGCTCAATTTTGTTGTCAGCTCAAAAGCGCGAGCGAAAATCCGCCAATTATTAAAGAACCTTAAACGAGAAGATTCCATCAATTTGGGCCGTCGCCTATTGAATCATGCGCTCGGGGCGGGTTGTAAACTCAACGATGTGCCACAAGCGAATATCGATCTTGAATTAGCACGCATGAAGCTCAATTCAATTGATGACTTACTTGCTGAAATTGGTTTGGGTAATGCGATGAGCGTTGTTGTGGCGCGTAATTTACAAAGTAATCCACAGACTGCACCTGAAGATGAGCCTGTCGTGACGACACGCAATAAGCTCTCCATAAAAGGGGCTGATGGCGTTCTTATTACCTTTGCGAAATGTTGTCGCCCTATCCCAGGCGACCCCATTGTGGCTCATATCAGCCCCGGTAAAGGGCTTGTTATTCACCACGAGTCTTGCCGTAACATCCGTGGCTATCAAAAAGAGCCTGACAAATTTATGGCTGTAGAGTGGGATAATGATACCGATACCGATTTTATTGCTGAAATCAAAGTCGATATGATTAACCATCAAGGGGCCCTTGCCAATTTAACAGCTGCCATTAATGATGCTAACTCAAGCATTCAGAGCATGAATACCGAAGAAAAAGATGGGCGAGTTTATTGTGCCTTTATCCGCCTAACGACGAAAAATCGCGTTCAATTAGCCAACGTGATGCGTAAGATCCGGATCATGCCTGATGTGTTACGTGTTAGCCGGAACCGTAATTAACGATGAATGAACGCCGCTATCGCCGCATTTGCCAAATGATGGCGATGCGGCAACCCGATCTCACCATATGCCTTGAAGAAGTTCACAAACCCCACAACGTTTCAGCGATCGTACGTAGTGCAGATGCCGTTGGTATCCATACCATTCATGCTATTTGGCCTGACCAACAAGTTAAACTCTCTGTCTCTTCTGCTGCGGGCAGTAACAGTTGGGTCAATGTGATTTCACACCCATCAACAGAGGCTGCTATTAGCCAATTAAAATCACAAAACATGCAAGTGCTTGTCACCCATTTGTCTGAACAAGCCGTCGATTTTCGTGAAATTGATTATACTCAGCCGACCTGTATTATGGTGGGACAAGAGAAAAAAGGGATATCAGCAAAGGCGCTTGAGCTTGCTGATAAGCACATTATCATTCCAATGGTAGGGATGGTGCAGTCTCTGAATGTTTCTGTGGCTTCCGCCTTGATCCTCTATGAAGCACAACGCCAACGGCAGCTTGCGGGAATGTATTCTCGAGAAACCAGCCTTCTTTCTGAGCAAGAGCAGCAGCAGTGGCTATTTGAAGGTGGCTATCCCGTCCTTGCAGAGGTTGCCAAACGTAAAGGCCTACCTCGCCCCTATATTAATGCACAAGGGCAAATAGAGGCTGAAGAGTCTTGGTGGGCACAGATGCAGTTAACCGAAAAAATGAAAAAACGACAGTTAGGTTAAGGAAGGAATAATGAACAGTGGGCTGCTTGATACCATTTCACTGACGACTCTACACGGCGTAGGGGCTAGCCAATCGGAAAAATTAAGCAAGATAGGCCTAAATACCGTTCAAGATTTATTGCTGCATCTTCCACTTCGTTATGAAGATCATACTCGCCTTTACCAAATCCGCGATCTTTTACCGGGCACAACCGCGACTATCGTTGGTGAAGTGCTCCAAACAAAAGTGGTGTTTGGTCGTAAGCGAATGATGACCTGCTTAATTACCGATGGTACAGGGAATTTAACATTACGTTTTTTCAATTTTTCTGCTGCCATGAAAAATAGCTTAGCAGAAGGCCGCCATGTTATTGCATATGGTGAAGTCCGTCGTGGCAATACTGGGCCTGAAATTATTCATCCTGAATATAAAGTATCCCAAGATACCTCAAATATCTCACTGCAAGAAAACCTAACGCCCGTTTACCCTACAACCGAAGGGGTAAGACAAGCAACACTGAGAAAGTTAATTGAACAGGCTTTGAAGCTGTTAGAAGGGGGGCAGATCAAAGAGTTGCTACCGGAAGAGCTTAGTCGTGGCTTAATCAGCCTCCCAGACGCGATCCGCCTTTTGCATACTCCACCCCCTGATGTGGCATTAAGTGAGCTTGAGAAAGGGCAGCACCCGGCTCAAAAACGTTTGATATTAGAAGAATTGCTCGCACACCATTTAAGCATGTTAGCCATTCGAGCCGGTCACCAACGCCTCTATGCTCAACCAATGGTGATCACAGGTCAATTAAAGAGCCAATTTTTGGCAAGCCTACCGTTTACCCCAACCCATGCACAAATACGGGTTGTCGGCGAGATAGAGCAAGATCTGATTAAAGATGCACCGATGATGCGCTTAATTCAAGGTGATGTTGGCTCAGGAAAAACTCTGGTCGCGGCTCTCGCTGCATTATCTGCCATTGAAAATGGCAAACAAGTGGCTTTAATGGCTCCCACCGAGATTTTGGCTGAGCAACATGCCAATAACTTCAAATTATGGTTTGAGCCTTTAGGCATCAATGTGGGCTGGCTTGCAGGGAAACAAAAAGGTAAAGCGCGCGAGCAGCAACAAGAGGCTATCGCCAAGGGTGAAGTGAGTATGGTTGTTGGTACACATGCCCTGTTCCAAGAGCATGTGACGTTTAAAGCTCTTGGACTGGTCATTATTGACGAGCAGCACCGATTCGGTGTTCACCAGCGCCTCGCTCTACGTGAAAAAGGTGAACAACAAGGTTTTCATCCTCACCAACTTATCATGACCGCAACGCCTATCCCTCGCACACTGGCGATGACCGCTTATGCCGATATGGATACCTCTATCATTGATGAGCTGCCTCCTGGACGAACTCCGGTAACGACAGTCGCCATTCCAGATACACGGCGTAAAGATATTATTGAACGTGTCAGGCAAGCTTGTATTGATGAAGGACGCCAAGCCTATTGGGTATGTACTTTGATTGATGACTCCGATGTATTAGAAGCACAAGCGGCACAAGCGACGAGTGATGAATTAGCATTAGCGCTACCTGAATTGAAAGTGGGATTAGTACATGGACGCATGAAACCGGCTGAAAAGCAAAGCATTATGGCGGCATTTAAAAATAATGAGATTCAGCTACTAGTTGCAACTACCGTTATCGAAGTGGGTGTTGATGTTCCAAATGCGAGCTTAATGATCATTGATAACCCTGAACGGCTTGGCCTAGCCCAATTGCACCAATTAAGAGGACGTGTTGGTCGCGGCGCAGTCGCTTCCCACTGTGTGCTTCTCTATAAAACACCGTTGACCCATACGGCAAAACAGCGGTTACAAGTACTGCGTGATAGCAATGATGGTTTTGTTATTGCTCAAAAAGATCTGGAAATTAGAGGCCCCGGGGAGTTATTAGGTACTCGGCAAACGGGGAATGTCGATTTTAAAGTCGCCGATTTGTTACGTGACCAATATATGCTGCCTGAAGTACAACGTATCGCGCGCCATATTCAGCAGAACTATCCTGAAAATGCCAAATTAATTATTGAAAGATGGCTACCTGAACGCGAGCAATACAGCCAAGCTTAATTCAATCATAACTCGATAAATACCTTAATATTTATTGTAAAAATTAAAAGTCATAGCAACAAGGGATAGTGGAACATGAAGATACAAATCTTAATTGGTAGTGTTCGACAAACACGAATAGGACCTCAGATAGCACGCTGGGTTAAGGATGTCGCCGAGAAAAAATACCCTACTGAAATCCTTGATCTCAGAGATTGGCATTTACCAATGGATGATGAGCCCTATCTCCCCGCCGAAGGAATATATACCCAAGAGCATACCATTGCTTGGAGCAAAAAAATCGCTGAAGCCGATGCTTATATTTTTGTTTTCCCACAATATAACTGGGGCTATCCCGCTGCACTAAAAAATGCGATAGACCATTTGTATAAAGAGTGGAACAACAAACCTGCCTTAATGGTCAGTTATGCCAATCTAGGTGGAGGAAAAGCTGCGGAGCAGTTGCAACAAGTGTTGCAAGGCATTCATATGCGTACTACAGAATCTCATTTAGAAATTAAACTCTCTGAAGTTAATTTCTCACCTTCCAACAGTGATGCCTCTTACCCTGAAACACTTTGCCACTATGAAAATGCGCTAATTTCAGCGCTAAATCAGCTGAGCCTGTTGCACACATCACGCTAATTGCATCATTTTGTACCCTATAAACGAAAATTGCCGTGAATAAATTCACGGCAATACCTGCTATTTACCTTTATATATTTTTTATCTGTTATCCAGCCACTGATGGGAATACGGGTAACATTAGATATAGTTTGATCACAATCGCGTTAACGATATCAATAAAGAATGCGCCAACCATTGGAACAACTAAGAATGCAAGATGTGATGGACCAAATTTGTCCGTGACCGCTTGCATGTTCGCGATTGCTGTTGGCGTTGCACCTAGGCCGAAACCACAGTGCCCTGCCGCCAATATCGCCGCATCATAGTTTTTACCCATCACGCGGAAGGTAACGAAAATAGCATAACCCGCCATCACACAGGCTTGGACTGCCAAAATAATCAGCATAGGAATCGCTAAAGATGCCAGTTCCCACAACTTCAGGCTCATCAGAGCCATCGCAAGGAATAGGGAAAGGCTAACGTTACCAACAACAGAAACCGCGCGGTCAAACACGCGATAAAAGCCCGCTAAAGATAGGCTATTACTTAAGATAACCCCAACAAATAACACACAAACGAATTTAGGAAGTGCAAAGGCAGTATCTGCCAGTAAGCCAGCAATAAAACTCCCCGCCATCAAACAAATCGCAATTAATGCAATAGTTTCAATCAACACCATAGAGGTGATCATTCGGCCTGATTGCGGCTTCTCAAATGCTGTTGGTACATCTTTATCATCTTCAGCAGTGCCTGGCGTTGGAATATTACGGATTAAGAAACGTGCAACTGGCCCACCAATGAGCCCGCCAAGCACAAGACCGAATGTTGCACATGCCATCGCAACTTCAGTCGCACTCTGGAAACCATAGCTATCTGTAAAGATTTTACCCCAAGCAGCCCCTGTACCATGACCACCAGATAAAGTGATAGAGCCAGCAAGCAGCCCCATTAGCGGGTCAAGGCCAAGTAATTCGGCTAAGGCAATACCAACCGTATTTTGTACTAATAGTAAACCTACAACGACAAAAATGAAAATAAACAGTGCTCTACCACCAGCTTTCAAGCTGGCTAAGTTTGCGTTTAAACCAATCGTGGCAAAGAATGCCAACATCATAGGTTCTTGTAATGAAAGGTCGAAAGACAAGCTCCAATCAAATACTTGCTTGATCACCAATAAGCTAAAAGCGACCAGCAACCCGCCTGCAACAGGCTCCGGGATAGTATATTTTTCGAGGAAAGGAACTGATTTTACAAGCTTACGTCCGAGCAATAGCACAAGGGTAGCAGCCACAAGCGTACCGTAGACATCGAGATGATACATTTATGTACCTCGTCTGTTGTTAATATTATTTAAAACTAGTAAGACGTTAATTTCTTCCTTAAAACGCCAAAAGCAGGTTCCTGAATTAGAAAAAAAATCGGAGATAAACACAAGTTAAAACATATAAAAATGTGACATTCCTTATCTAACTATAAAGAAATATTTTTCGCGCAAACGATTGCTTTTTTATGTGGTCGCTTTACAATGCGTTTTTTGTTGGCAGAGAAATACCAAAATGACCACCGAAGCATCTCAAAGACAGGCCGTTGAAGTCGAGCCAAAAAGTGAACTCATTTACCGTTTAGAAGATAGGCCACCACTCCCTCAGGCGTTGTTTGCTGCGGGTCAGCACCTTCTCGCCATGTTTGTGGCCGTCATTACCCCCGCAATGCTTATTTGCCAGTCATTAGGGCTACCCGCCCATGATACACAGCGCATTATCAGTATGTCACTGTTTGCTTCGGGTATTGCTTCCTTAATTCAGATCCGTGCTTGGGGGCCTGTTGGCTCCGGGCTATTATCTATCCAAGGCACCAGTTTTAACTTTGTTGCACCTTTAATTATGGGGGGTGTTGCACTCAAACAAGGTGGCGCTGATATCCCCTCAATGATGGCGGCACTGTTTGGCACACTGTTGGTCGCAGCACTCACTGAAGTTGTTTTATCGCGTTTTCTGCATTTAGCTCGTCGAGTGATTACCCCATTAGTATCTGGCGTGGTAGTCATGATCATTGGGCTGTCACTGATCCAAGTCGGTCTGACTTCTATTGGTGGCGGGCACAGCGCAATAACTGATAATACCTTTGGCTCCCCCGATTATTTGCTACTGGCAGGTATTGTGTTGGCTGTCATTATTTTACTCAATCGCCAAAAAAACCCTTACTTACGCGTCGCCTCTTTGGTGATAGCTATGGCAATCGGCTATCTTGCGGCTTGGTGGATGGATATGCTTCCCACAACTCAAGACACCGATAGCACACAATCCGTGATCACCATACCTGAACCTTTCTATTATGGATTATCCTTTGATTGGAACTTGCTGATCCCACTCATGCTCATTTTTATGGTGACCTCTTTAGAGACAATTGGCGATATCACCGCGACCTCCGATGTCTCCGAGCAACCTGTGCGCGGCCCCATTTATATGAAGCGAATTAAAGGCGGAGTGTTAGCAAATGGTTTGAACTCCATGGTATCTGCTGTATTTAACACCTTCCCTAACTCCTGCTTTGGCCAAAATAATGGCGTGATCCAGCTTACTGGCGTGGCAAGCCGCTACGTGGGTTATATCGTTGCTTTAATGTTGATCCTATTAGGGGTATTTCCTGCTGTCGCCGGCTTTGTTCAACAAATTCCTGAGCCTGTTTTAGGCGGTGCCACCATTGTGATGTTTGGTACGATTGCAGCTTCTGGTGTGCGTATTGTTTCCCGTGAACCCCTCAACCGCCGTGCAATTATGATTATCGCCTTATCGCTTGCGGTCGGTATGGGGGTTTCACAACAGCCACTTATTTTACAATTTGCCCCTGATTGGCTGAAAACACTCTTTTCATCCGGTATTGCCGCAGGGGGTTTAACCGCAATTGTTCTGAATTTAATTTTCCCTCACGAAAAGTAACCTGTCATTTACCGCCAGAGTTGAATACACTGGCGGTTATTCTGTATTCTATCTTGATAATTTATCCATCAGCGCATTTACCCATCAGTCCAATTATGGAGGGGCAGATAAACCATGAGGTGGTTAACCAAGCTCATCATAGCGCTTCTGCTACTGTTCTTACTCGCCGTGATATTCACCTATGCAGGGTTGCAAACACGCTGGGGTGCATCCTACGCTAGCCATTTTTTAAGTAAATTCACCGATTTTGATATTGATGTTGGTATCATGGGGCATGAGTTTTCGAATGCGGGTGAATTTGTTTTCCAAGACGTAAAAATCGCTTCGCGTAATCAAGACATGACACTGGATGCGAAACAAATTGTTGTCGATGTTAATTGGCGGAATCTGTTTAGCGGTACCGCAATTCGTCGCTTCGTGATCACGCAAGGTAATTTAGCCGCGACGACCTCAGAAACGTCAACGCCAATTCCATTGAGTGCAAATATCCTCCAGTTTGAAAATAGCAATATCCAGCTAAACCAAGCAGAAAATCGCCTTCAAGTTTCTGGGTTCACAGGTGGCATCACACCATGGCAGCCAACCACAAACCATCCGTTTGGTTATGGTGATTTCCGCTTCACCACTAAACAGTTAGATATCAATGAATTGCCCTTAAAAAATGTTGCAATCACAGGGAAGCTTCAAGAGAATTTCACTGAATTTACCGATGCCAGCGGCTATCTTAATAATGGCTACATCACAGGCTCAGGAAAAGCATTAGCAGACGGTTCTATCACCATTAATTCTTTAGCGATGGATAAAGTTGGCTGGCAAAATAGCATTCCCTTTGACTCATTGCGTGAAGCAATCGAGAGCCAACGCACTATCTCATTAAAAAATGTTGCGCTAACTAATGTTGATCTCCAAGGTAAAGACTGGGCAATCTCAGGGCTTAATACTGAAATTGACCATATCAACTGGGTGAGGGGAAGTTGGAGCAGTCCTAAGAGCCATATTAACTTTACTGTTAATCAATTGGTTATCAAGGATCAACAGGTCGATACCCTGATTGGTGATCTCAATATTCAGGGCGATAACCTCAACATTGAAAAGCTTTCAGGTTATTACTATAAAGGGGTATTTAGCCTTAATGGTGTGTGGCAACGTAACGACCAAACCCTTACCCTCAATGACGCAAAACTAGCCGGTATTTTATACACTCTGCCTGAAAATTGGTTGCAATTTTTCAGTCAACCTTCTCCTAATTGGCTATCAGGGCTGACTATCAAACAGTTTACCCTATCTCAATCATTGCTTATGAATATCGACTCTCGTTTCCCATTCGAATTGACTGCGCTCAGTGGCAACGTAGAAAATGTGAGTCTTATTAAGCAAAAACAGTGGGGAATTTGGAGTGGTAAAGCCTCATTCAATGCAGATAGCGGAACGGTTAATCAAGTTATGATACGCCGGCCTTATATGGATTTACGCCAAAGTGGGCAAGCCTCTGCTGCGGCTTCATTAACTGCCAGCACTGATAAAGGAGTTGTGAAGGTAGGTCTATTGGTGAAGCAGTCACCTAAAAAAGTGCCATTTTTACTGCGAGCTTCAGGTACGAATGTCGACCTTTCCGTCCTAAATCAATGGGGCTGGCAAGGCTTTCCACCTCAAGTCATTGGCGATTTTGATACATCACTACAAGGGGATTTATTAGCGCCATCCTTAGCAAAAAGCGTAAATGGTGAATTAGTCGCTACTCCACTGCAAGGGAAGCAAATGTATCGGACTGTGGTGAACGGTGTTGTTACCTCTTCTGTTGAGAGTGATGCGCCCCCTACCGAGTCACAACCTGTGGGCTCTCTACCAACGAACGATCAGCTCCCAGCGCTACTTACGCAATAATAGAAAGGCAGGCCAATCATCTCATTGGCCTGCCTCTCAATCGCTATCATCAAGATGATTTTATGGTCTTTTCCACCGGTAAAACCATATAGACACCGCTAAATACTGCTCCAACCTCACTGTTCGCGCCACTGACGGCTACCTCAAGTTTCACTCTCGCTTTACTTCCTCTTGCGAGACGGTCAAGGTCGCCACTCATATGTGACATATCGGCAACGGCTGTTGGCCTGCCACTAACAGGCTTGCTATAACGAATGCTGGCATCCACTAAGACAATATCACCACCGAGTTGGTGCTCTTGCATGAGTAGCCAAATCAAACCCCATCCCGTTAATGTTGCCAGTGAAAATTGGCTACCTGCAAAAATTGTTTCATGGGGGTTTTGGTTACCCGCTTCAGGCATCGTGGTAATAAATTTTTTCCCTGTATATTGTTCAATACGAACACCCATTTTTTCACTTAACGGGATATATTTATACCACGCTTGTTGCAGTTCGCCACACCAATCGGGTCGATGGAGGATTTGATCGAGGGTTTCAATCGGTTTAATCATTAAATAGTGGCGAACGGGTGTTTTCAGTTCACCAGCGATAAGGCCACGACTTTCAAAGCCGATCTTACTAAAGAAAGGAACGGCCTCTTCCCGAACACTCGATACAATGCGTTTTACACTTTCTTGTCGCGCAATGGACTCTAGGGCCATCAAGATGAGTTTACCTAAACCTTTACCTTGCATCACAGGATTAACAGCAAGAAAGCGGATCGCGCCTTCATTATCGGCATTAATATAAAGCCGCCCGATCGCTAAAATACGGTTTTTATCATCAACGACCATTTGATGATAAGCAGTAAGATCATAACCATCTTTCTCAGAACCAAGAGGCTGATTAAAGGGTTTACGTAACATCTCCCAGCGGAACTGGTAATAAGCATCAAACTCAGCGTCATCTTTAGGTGCACGCAGATGGTACATAGTCTCCCCCTAAATAGTTGAATCAGACTTGCAACCAGAAAGTCACAGGACCGTCGTTGGTCAGGCTGACTTGCATATCCGCGGCAAATTGCCCTGTTTCAGTGATCACACCTTGTTGGCGACTCTGTTCAACAAAATATTCATATAGCTGTTCAGCGCGTGCAGGCTCTGCTCCCCCTGAAAAGCTGGGTCTCATCCCTTTTTTCGTATCTGCTGCCAATGTAAATTGCGAGACAACTAACAAATGACCGCCAGCTTGTTGAACATTCAGGTTCATTTTTCCCTGTTCATCACTAAAAATTCGATAACCAAGTACTTTCTCACACAGCCGTTTTGCTTTTTGTTCGTCATCATCTTTTTCAACGCCGAGTAAAACAAGTAACCCAGAACCGATTTGACCAACAACTTGCTCATTCACAACGACTGCTGCATGAGCGACTCTCTGTATTAATGCAATCATGGTAACTCTATAAAAATATGGAGTAACGGTTTAGGTTACTCCACGGTGATAACTCATTAATTATTCGACTTCAGCGTTGAAGTCATAAGTACGAAAATATTCAGGTACAGTGTCTTTGTTAACGACATGAACACCTTTGATACCTAGCGCTTCGGCAGCCTTAATATTGTCCTCAACATCATCAAAGAATATGGCATCTGCCGCGTCAAACTCTTCAGATTCCAGAACATATTGGTAAATGGCTGGATCAGGTTTGCGCATCCCCAAGTCTTGAGAGAGGTAGAGGAAATCAGAGGAGGCTGCAATTTCAGGGTAATGTTCAGGCCAGTAATCAAGGTGTAGGCGGTTGGTGTTAGATAAAACAACAACACGATGCCCTTGCTCACGTAGGCGCTCCATTATATCAATAACTTCTGGGCGCACCGACATAAAGATAGCGTGCCAGCCTTCCGCAAACTCTTCAAAACTGAGTGTAATGCCGAGTTCTTCGCATAGCATTTCAGCAAATTCAATATCTGAAATTTTGCCACACTCATGTTGTTGGAAGATATTCCCAAAAGTAAACCGTGATTTGATCTGCTCAGAAGGCGTACCGCTCAGCTCTGACCATTTATCAAAAACACGATTAAAGTCGATATCAATAATCACATTACCCATATCGAAGATATACAGCATACCGTTTCCTCGTTGTTATTAACTAAATTCACTTTAATCATAATTCATACAACTGAACAGCCCTAATTGCAGATTATTTGTTGTTTTTTTATTAATAAAGGGTGCTATCGTCTCTATCATGACAATAGATTCGAAACAGTCGAGCTAGATGCTCCCCTGCTGGCGACAAGGTATGATCCCGCCGTTGCACCAGCGCAAAAGTTGCATAAGGCAATTTTTCAGCCAAATCTAGTGCGATAAATTGCTGGTCAAATAAAGGGTCATCAATTGTATCAACAGAGACAATCGTCAAAAAATCGCTTTGTGCCACCAAGCTCATGCAGCCAATTAATGTTTCACATGTCACACTAAAGCTCATTGGTCTCTCCATTCTGGAGAACACTTCAGAAAGCTGCTTATAATAAGTGCCTTTCGGTGTCGGCATTGTCCAGTCACAATTTGCTAATTGCTCTAATGACGTAGCATGCCTCATCGGGTGATCTTTACGCATGATCACCTTATATTCTTTGCGCATTAACCTTTCAAAATTAAATTCAGCATCCAAACTACCGGGGTAATAAGTATTCACCGTAAAATCTAATTCACCTTGGCGTAATTGCGGCAACATCGTCAATAATTGCCCTTCCATGATACGGATCTTGATATTGGGAAAGTCACGATGAAATTGAATAATGACTTTTGGCATCACTGAACGTGCAATACTCCCTGCGACACCAATATTAATCGTACCGCTGGATAACCCAATGCGCTGCTGTATTTCCTCTTGCCCTACACGTAACTCTTCCAAAATAATACTGGCACGACGTAAAAAACTTTCTCCACAATCCGTTAAATAGATCCCTTGATTACTACGAATAAATAATTTTGCTCCCAAAGAGCTTTCTAATTCACGAATGGATTTGGTCAATGCTGGCTGAGAAAGCTGTAAAAAACGGCTTGCCGCCCTAATGCTGCCATGGCGACTCACTTCAACGAATGCCCTCAATTGATTCAACTTTATTGGCAAAGCCATATTAGCCCCTGATAACCATTAATTATATAGACAAAGATAATCGTATCTTTTTTACCCTATTTTGATTGTGTACAGTCAACTTTTGATAATAACAAATAATTAACATAACTACTTATTAACTATTTTTTAATTATTAAAACAATCAAATGCAGCATATTAAATTAGTTTAAAAATATTAAATAAAATTTAATTTTATTTAAATTGAATCGTTCTGGGTATTTATACCGAGCCACTCCCACTTTGTCGTGATAACTAAAAGAGATAACAATTATGGAGATTTCTTTAAATAACGCTATTGGATCCATCACACATCAATTACAAATTTGGCGGCGTGATTTTCATCAATATGCCGAATCCGGTTGGTTTGAATTTCGAACTGCAACATTAGTTGCTGATGAGCTGGACCGCCTCGGCTACCAATTACAACTAGGAAAGGAGGTCATCAACGCTGAAGATCGCATGGGGCTTCCCTCACCACAGCAATTGGCAGAGCAAGAAAAACGAGCCATTGAGCAAGGCGCGCTAACCAAATGGCTTCCCTATTTTTCAGGAGGATTTACGGGGATCGTTGCGACGTTAGATACGGGTAAACCGGGGCCTACACTGGCGTTTCGTGTTGATATGGATGCGTTAGATCTGAATGAAGATCTCACTGAGCAGCATCGTCCACACGCAGAAGGCTTCTCTTCTTGTAATGCCCATATGATGCACGCCTGTGGTCACGACGGTCATACCGCCATTGGCCTCGGTTTGGCACATATCTTGAAGCAATTTCAAGCACAACTGACTGGTCGTATCAAAATTATTTTCCAGCCTGCCGAAGAAGGAACCCGTGGAGCAAAATCAATGGCAACCGCTGGTGTTGTGGATGATGTCGATTTCTTTGTCGCCATACATATCGGCACTGGAGTGCCTAAAGGGGAATTAGTGTGTGGCAGTAAAAGTTTTCTTGCGACCACTAAATTTGATGTCACTTTTCAAGGGAAAGCCGCACATTCAGGAGCAAGACCAGAAGATGGCAAAAACGCATTAGTTGCCGCCGCTCAGGCCACACTGGGTCTATATGGTATTCCTCGGCATAGTGAAGGTAGTTCTCGTATCAATGTTGGTGTACTCAATGCAGGAATTGGACGTAATGTCATTGCTGATCACGCATTAATGAAAGTTGAGACGCGCGGCGAAACGAATGATATTAATGCGTTTATGTATCAAAAAGCCCTCAATATCATTGAAGGTGCCGCCAAAATGCAAGATGTTGAGTTCAACATCAAATTAATGGGCGCTGCACAAAGTAGTCATCCTAGCCCGCAATGGGTCGATTTCATTATGCGTCTAGCACAGAACAATATTCCTGAGCTGACTTCCGTTATTAAAGATAAACCTCAAGCAGCAGGTTCAGAAGATGCAACCTACTTTATGGAGCGCACCAAAGCACTTGGTGGGCAAGCAACCTATATGATTTTCGGTACTGAGCTTAGCGCAGGGCATCACAATGAACGTTTTGATTTTGATGAAGATGTTATGCCTGTTGCCGTCAAAACCTTAGCCACTATTGCGCTTTCGCTACCTGAATTTGGAGATCACCCTAATGAGTAACGCATTCACATCATTCATCAATCATTATATTGAACAGAATCGCGCACGTTTCACCCAATTAAGCGATGCGATTTGGGATCATCCAGAAACCCGTTTTGAAGAGACCTTCTCGGCTGGGCTACTCGCTGATGCACTGGAGCAAGAGGGCTTTACTGTAGAAAGAGGGGTGGGCGATATTGATACCGCATTTATTGCCAGCTTTGGCTCCGGCGCCCCTGTGATAGCGCTGCTGGGTGAATTCGATGCGCTTGCTGGTTTAAGTCAGCACTCCGCTTGTAGCCATCCTAGCCCCGTTATTGAAAACGGTAATGGTCACGGTTGTGGGCATAATTTATTGGGAACTGCCGCATTAGCTGCCGCCTTTGCCGTAAAAGCTTGGATAGAGGAAAACCAACTACCAGGTACAGTACGTTTCTATGGCTGTCCGGGTGAAGAAGGCGGCTCAGGTAAGACTTTTATGGTAAGAGAAGGCTTATTTGATGATGTAGATGCGGCGGTAACATGGCACCCTGAATCATTTAGTGGTGTTTTCAATGTTCAATCCCTCGCCAATATTCAAACTGCATTTCGCTTCAAAGGCATTGCAGCACACGCGGCAAACTCTCCACATTTAGGCCGTAGCGCACTTGACGCGGTTAGCCTAATGAATGTTGGTGTTCAATTTTTACGTGAACATATTATTCAAGAAGCGCGCATCCACTATGCAGTCACGAATACGGGAGGCGCTTCCCCTAACGTCGTTCAAGCAGATGCCGAAGTTTTGTATCTGGTTCGTGCACCACAGCTAGACCAAGCTCAAGATATTTATCAACGAGTTATTGATATCGCTAAAGGCGCAGCTTTAATGACTGGTACACAATTAGAGATCCGACTCGATAAAGCATGCTCAAATTATGTTCCTAATCGCACTATTGAAAAAGCGATGTATCAGCATATTACCCATTACGGTATTCCTGAATACAGCGAGCAAGAGCGCCAATTTGCAGAAGAGATCCATGCCACCTTAACCAAAGATGATTTGCACAACGCAAAACTGAATGCCGCGCGTAGTGGTGGTGAACAAGCGATAAAATGGGGTGAGCGCCAAGGTAACAAGGCTCTGACGGATGAAGTTTTACCCTATGTTGAATCAAAAGAACTGATGTATGGCTCAACGGATGTGGGGGATGTCAGCTGGGTCACACCAACGGCACAATGCTTTAGCCCTTGCTTTGCATTCGGCACACCTCTGCATACATGGCAATTGGTTGCGCAAGGAAGAACATCTATCGCCCATAAAGGCATGCTATTAGCAGGGAAAATTATGGCAGCTACCGCCGTTGATCTACTCACAACACCGAACTTACTCGCTCAAGCAAAAAGTGAGTTCCAACGTCAACGTGCTCAACAACCTTACCACTGCCCAATTCCCCCTGACGTTAAGCCGTCTAAATTGCAGTAATTTTGTATTGGCGGGTCAATAACAATCACAAATCCCGCCATCAAGACCATAAAAATAACAATAATTGCAAATACATAGGAAAAACATCATGAGCCAAACCACAACATCAATGAATAAGAGCCCAGGTGCTATTTTTCGTTGGATAGAGCGTGTTGGGAATAAAATACCAAACCCTTTCATTCTTTTTGTCTATCTTCTGGCGATCTTAATGGTCGCTACGGCTATCCTTTCTTGGTTTGATTTATCGGTAAAGAACCCAGCTAACGGCGAACTCGTTTCCGTAAAGAACCTATTGAGTGTCGAAGGCATACAGTGGATTTTACCTAATATTGTCAAAAACTTCAGTAGCTTTGCTCCATTAGGCGCCATCTTAGCGCTCGTCATCGGGGCAGGACTCGCTGAAAAAGTGGGTTTATTACAAGCCTTAATGTACAAGATGGCATCAGGGATTAATAAACGTTACGCCAGCTATATGGTATTATTTATCGCCTTTTTCAGCCATATTTCATCAGATGCCGCTTTGGTGGTTATGCCCCCTTTAGGTGCATTAATTTTTATTGCGGTTGGTCGTCACCCCGTCGCGGGTCTACTCGCGGCTATTGCTGGCGTAGGCTCCGGCTTTACCGCTAACCTCCTGATTGTTACAACGGATGTTTTACTCTCTGGGATCAGTACGGAAGCCGCCATGATCATCGACCCTAACTTACATGTTAGTGTCATTGATAACTGGTATTTTATGGCTACATCCGTCATCGTCTTAACGATTGCAGGTGCCATCTTAACGGATAAATTTATTGAGCCACGGTTACCAAAGTGGGAAGGCACTTCTCATGACCGCTTAGAAAAATTAACCCCATTACAAAATCGTGGGTTATTAATGAGCGGGCTCTCGGCATTAATATTTATTGGACTCGTCGCATTAATGGTTGTACCTGAAGGTGCACCACTTCGTGACCCACAGACAGGCTCGGTGATCCCTTCACCATTTATTAAAGGTATTGTGCCTGTCATCATTATTTTCTTCTTTGTCGTCTCAATTACTTATGGTATTTCGACCAAGCAAATTAAAAAACCAAATGATATTCCTGACCTATTAGTTGACCCCATGAAAAGCATGGCGGGCTTTATTGTCATGGTTTTCCCTCTGTCTCAGTTCGTTGCGTTTTTCAACTGGAGCAACATGGGGAAATTTATGGCGATTGGCTTGACTGATTTACTCGAAAATTTAGGAATGACAGGCGTGCCTGCCTTTATTGGTTTGATGTTTTTATCTGCATTCTTATGTATGTTTATTGCCAGTGGCTCCGCAATTTGGTCTATTTTAGCGCCAATATTTGTGCCAATGTTTGTGCTGTTAGGCTTCCACCCTGCTTTTGCACAGATAGTCTTTCGTATCGCTGACTCCGCGGTACTCCCACTTGCACCGATGTCTCCATTCTTACCTCTATTTTTAGGGTTTCTACAGCGATATTACAAAAATGCCCAGCTTGGTACTTATTACACCTTAATTCTGCCTTACCCACTAGTTTTCTTTGCAGTATGGATATTGCTGCTCGTCGGTTGGTACTATGCCGGTTTACCAATAGGGCCAGGGGTTTATCCTCAACTGACACCTTAATAAGTCACCCATTACCTTTAAAATTTACTGTATCAATAGAAGGTGGGATAGCTTCCCGCCATCCTCTTACCCTACCGTACATACAGCGCTGTATGCACGGTAGTTTGTACTTATTCCGCTCAGGTCGTCACACATGTGTGTCGCTAATAATTTCGTTACTGTTCGTTTATCGCGCCTAACAAAATTAAGGTAATTTTGGGAAGAGCTTTCCTTCTCCACGCGCGATGACTGATTATTCGTTATATCTACTCAAGTTGCAGTGTGATAATAGATATCACTCAGAACTGATTGATTTTACGAACGTAAATATCCTTCCGAAATGTGTTTATCTCGTGCGATAGTTTGGAATTAATATGATGGGAATGAGAGGCTTTGAATATGTCGGCTAGCTCACTATTTATACTAGCCCCATAACAGCAAAGTCCTAACCTTTTAGGCTAGGACTTTGTTAGCAATCTGAAAGCGCCCAATGAGCGCCTTCAGCAAGAAGAATAACTAAAAATTAGTCTTCTTTTGAACGGTTCGCACGGCGACGATCGTTTTCAGTTAAGTGACGTTTACGCAGACGGATAGACTGTGGAGTCACTTCAACTAATTCGTCATCATCAATAAACTCTAGTGCTTGTTCCAAAGTCATTTTAATTGGTGGTGACAAGGTTGTCGCTTCATCCGTACCAGACGCACGCATGTTAGTCAGTTTTTTACCTGTTAAGCAGTTCACAGTCAGGTCATTTGAACGTGAGTGAATACCAATGATTTGGCCTTCATACACTTCTGCACCATGACCTAAGAATAGCTTACCGCGGTCTTGTAGGCTGTACAGGGCGTAAGCAACTGCTTTACCTTGACCATTCGAGATCAATACGCCATTTTGACGACCACCAATTTCGCCTGGGCGAACATCATCGTAGTGGCTGAATGTTGAGTACAGCAAACCCGTACCTGACGTCATCGTCATAAATTCAGTACGGAAACCGATCAAACCACGGCTTGGGATAACATAATCAAGACGTACACGGCCTTTACCATCTGGCATCATGTCACGTAGGTCACCTTTACGCTCACCCAACGCTTTCATGACATCACCTTGGTGCTGCTCTTCAACGTCTAAAGTCACTTGCTCAAATGGCTCTTGTTTACGGCCATCCACTTCACGGAAGATAACTTTTGGACGAGAAACACCTAACTCAAAGCCTTCACGACGCATGTTTTCGATCAGAACTGACAAGTGCAATTCACCACGACCGGAAACTCGGAATGCATCTGGATCTTGAGTTTCTTCAACACGCAATGCCACGTTGTGCACTAGCTCTTTGTTCAAACGGTCAAGGATCTGACGTGAAGTCACATATTTACCTTCACGACCACAGAATGGTGAGGTGTTAACACAGAAGAACATGCTCACGGTTGGTTCGTCGACCGCCAATGCTGGTAACGCTTCAACATTACCCACATTACAGATAGTGTCTGAAATGTTTAGTTCACCTAAACCCGTCAGAGCAACGATATCACCTGCTTCTGCATGTTGAGAATCAATACGTTCTAAACCTAAGTGAGTCAGAACTTTACCGATTTTACCGTTACGTGTTTTGCCTTCGCTATCGATAACTGTCACTTGTTGGTTTGGCTTAACAGTACCACGTTTGATACGACCAATACCGATAACACCTAAGTAGCTGTTGTAATCTAGTTGTGAAACTTGCATCTGGAAAGGCCCTTCCAGATCAACTTTTGGTGGCTCAACATATTTGACAATTGCTTCATAAAGCGGGGTCATGTCTTCTGCCATATCTGTATGGTCAAGACCCGCGATACCGTTTATTGCTGACGCGTAAACGATAGGGAAATCAAGCTGTTCATCCGTTGCGCCTAAGTTAACGAATAAATCGAATACTTGGTCAATAACCCAATCAGGGCGTGCACCAGAGCGGTCAACCTTATTGATAACAACAATCGGTTTTAAGCCATTATCGAACGCTTTTTGGGTAACGAAGCGTGTTTGTGGCATAGGGCCATCAGTGGCATCAACCACCAGCAGAACGCTGTCAACCATTGACATAACACGCTCAACTTCTCCACCAAAGTCGGCGTGACCTGGGGTATCTACGATGTTGATGCGATAGTCATTCCATTTGATAGCGGTATTTTTGGCAAGGATAGTAATACCACGCTCTTTCTCCAAGTCATTGGAGTCCATAACACGCTCATCCACAGTTTCACGTTCACCGAACGTGCCTGATTGCTGCAATAATTTACCAACCAGTGTTGTCTTGCCATGGTCAACGTGAGCGATGATGGCGATATTTCTTAAGTTTTGAATTGACAAGGATTTTTACCGTTTAATTGACAGGAAAGGAATATGCTTTATAGAGCCTAACTATAAAACTGCAAAATAGGAAGCATACTTTCTACGTTAATTTGCTGTTATTTTACACGTTTTTCCGCGCAAGTGGAATAAATGTGAATTTCATCACTGTATAAAAAGTTTTTAACTAAAAAACATTTAGTTGCGTAACAACTACGGAATATCTCAAAAAATAACTGGTATCAATACTGAGAAATCACAAAGTAACAGAATAATACGCTATATTTTAAATTTTAACAGCCGTAAAAAAGAATAAAAAATAGAAATTCTTCTACTAACTCCCTCTTTCACGCTTTTTTCTGTAATTTAGATATATCTAAATTGACCAATTAGATATATCTAATTATATTTGTTCTCGTAAATTCGATATATCTAATCAAGGAGAATTATATGCGAATTCATTGTTGCCGTCATGTTTATCATTCACGCCATGAAGACGGTCATGGACACCAATGTTGCCACGGCGAAGGTCGTCATGGTCATGGCGAAGGTTGCCATGGTCGCGGTGAGGGACGTGGGCAGGGTGGTGGTCGCCATAGAGGTCGTGGATTACGCCGTTTATTTGATCATGGTGATTTGCACATTATGGTGCTTTCATTAGTGGCTAAAAAACCTAGCTATGGCTATGAAATTATCAAAGATATCCAAGAAGCCTCAAATGGCCTTTATGTACCAAGCCCAGGTGTTATTTATCCAACGCTAACACTACTCGAAGAACAAGGTTTCCTTGAGTCAGAAGTGGTTGAACGTAACCGTAAAAGTTTCAAAATCACGGCAGAAGGTGCAGCACATTTAAAAGCGAATCAAGAGACAGAAACCATTATTTTCCGTAAATTAGCCAAAGCGCGTGATATGCAGCACGGCGGTAATTTATCTGAAGAAATCGAAATGGCTGTCAGCCGTTTTAAAGCGCTCTTGCGCCATAAAATGGTTTTAAAACAATTAAGTGAACAACAAACTCGTCAAATTGCGCAAATCATCAATGATGCCGTACAGCAAATTGAGCAAGTCAACATTTTATTAACTGATAACATTGATGAATAAAAAGCGGGTTGGTTAATCATTTATTTTATCTAAATGGCCTTGTGTTTTGACGTCAAGCACAGGGCTAACGGTCAAAGCTCCCCCTCTCTACTAGCCATTAATAATGACTTTACTTTGGCACGGCAAAACCTTTGTGTAGCCGCTAATCCTCGCTTTTTATTACTAAAGCACCAATATAGTGCACTCCACATAGAAAATGCACCATATTGGTGCAATAATTCACATGTACTCTCCTACTAATTTGTCATAACGGCGTAACACTCCATATTTAGGCTATTTTAAAAAGTTGGCACGTTTTTCGCTTATACTTTTATGTGAGAAGTTACACCTTGATTAACTGATGCTGAAAAGCCAGAAATAATTGCAAAAAGTAACGCAACTGTATGTGGTTATTTTGCAGACCCGACCTGACCAGGAGAGCCGACGATGTCCGCAGAACACGTTTTATCGCTGATAGAAGAGCACAAAGTAAAATTTATTGACATGCGTTTTACTGATACCAAAGGTAAAGAGCAACACATCACCATCCCTGCTCATCAAGTCAACGAAGACTTCTTTGAAGAAGGTAAAATGTTTGATGGTTCATCAATTGGTGGCTGGAAAGGCATTAACGAGTCTGACATGGTGCTAATGCCAGATCCATCCACTGCAATGCTCGACCCATTTTTTGCCGACCCAACTTTGATCATTCGTTGCGATATTCTTGAGCCAGGCACAATGCAAGGTTACGACCGTGACCCCCGCTCTATTTCTCAACGTGCAGAAGATTTTTTACGTGCCAGCGGTATTGCTGACACCGTGCTGTTTGGGCCAGAGCCTGAATTCTTCATCTTTGATGATATTCGTTTTGGTAACAGCATGCACAGCAGCTACTATCACATTGATGATATTGAAGCGGCTTGGAATACTGGTACAAAATATGAAGGCGGTAACAAAGGCCACCGTCCGGGTGTAAAAGGCGGTTACTTCCCAGTTCCCCCCGTCGATTCTTCACAAGACCTCCGTTCTGCGATGTGTACCACCATGGAAGAAATGGGCTTAGTCGTTGAAGCTCATCACCATGAAGTGGCTACCGCAGGTCAAAACGAAGTGGCATGCCGCTTTAATACAATGACCAAAAAAGCAGACGAAACACAGATTTATAAATATGTCGTGCACAATGTTGCCCATGCTTACGGTAAGACGGCGACCTTTATGCCTAAGCCATTAGTCGGTGATAACGGTTCAGGTATGCACTGCCATATGTCACTGTCAAAAGATGGTATTAACCTATTTGCAGGCGATAAATACGGTGGTTTGTCAGAAATGGCGCTTTACTACATTGGCGGCATTATCAAGCACGCACGCGCACTGAATGCCTTCACTAACCCAACAACCAACTCGTATAAACGTCTGGTTCCGGGCTTTGAAGCACCAGTTATGTTGGCTTATTCTGCACGTAACCGCTCTGCATCTATTCGTATCCCTGTGGTTGCAAGCACCAAAGCGCGTCGTATTGAAGTGCGTTTCCCTGACCCAGCAGCCAACCCATACTTAGCGTTTGCTGCGCAATTAATGGCGGGTCTTGATGGCATTATCAATAAAATCCATCCGGGCGACGCCATGGATAAAAACCTATACGACCTGCCACCAGAAGAAGCAAAAGAGATCCCAACAGTGGCTGGTTCACTAGAAGAAGCCTTGGCTGAGCTAGATAAAGATCGTGAATTCTTAATTCGCGGTGGTGTATTCACCAACGATGCAATTGATGCCTATATCGAACTACTCCGTAGCGATATTCAACGCGTTCGCATGACCCCGCATCCATTAGAATTTGAAATGTACTACAGTGTGTAACACGCCGTTCCACTGCTAGTCTTTGTTGCCGTGAAACATTTGCCCCATCTCTGATGGGGCCTTTTCTCCTACTTTCAGTGGTATCATTTTATTTACGGCACCGTTATTCAAATTGCAGCTTTGTTGGGTAAATCAAGTATAATGCACCAAAATAGTGCAGGAGCAGAATTACATGAAAGCCGAACATTTGCCAGCACCGGAACATATTCTTGATTCACTGTTAAACAGCGTCTTAATCGTTGATTATGACCTTGTGATCCATTATGCCAATCATGCGGCTTTACAAATACTTGCCCAAAGCCAACGTAAAATATATGGCACCCCATTACCTGTACTTTGCAATTATTGCTCCTTAAATGATGAGCTAATGTTAAATAGCTTAAAAGAGGGCCATAGCTTCACCGATAACGAAGTTACGCTCGTTTTTAATAATCATTCCCATGTTATGTCGTTAAGTGCACAGCCTTTCTCTGCTCAGTTTATTTTGTTGGAACTGTCTCAATTAGATAGCCAACGCAGGCTCAGCCAAGAGCAGGTACAAAATGCTCAGCAATTGGCAGCAAGAGAGCTGATCCGGGGTTTGGCTCATGAAATAAAAAACCCATTAGGCGGCTTAAGAGGCGCTGCACAGTTGCTTTCAAGGGCATTACCTGACCCAAAACTGAATGAATATACGCAAGTTATTATTGAACAAGCCGACCGATTAAGGGCATTAGTCGATAGATTACTTGGCCCTCAATACCCTGGGCCAAAAACACAACAGAGTATTCACCACAGCGCTGAAAATATCGTGCGCCTTGTGTCATTAGAGAAGCCCGAAAATATCACGTTAATACGCGATTATGACCCTAGTTTGCCTGATCTTGAGTACTATCCCGATCAAATTGAACAGGTTCTACTCAATATTATCCGTAATGCGTTACAAGCACTTTCCGATACGGGTGGCACAATAACGCTACGCACTCGCACAGCATTTCAGGTCATGTTACAAGGGGAGCGTTATCGCTTAGCCGCTCGTATTGATGTTGAAGATAATGGCCCAGGTATTCCACCCGCTATCCAAGATACGTTGTTTTATCCTATGGTAAGTGGTCGCGAGGGCGGAACAGGATTAGGCTTATCTATCGTTCACAGTTTAGTGGATCAGCACGCTGGGAAAATTGAATTTACCAGTTGGCCCGGTCATACCGAATTTTCTATTTATCTACCAATTAAAAAATAGGGGATAACAATGCAGCAGGGAAAAATCTGGGTTGTTGATGATGACAGTTCTATTCGTTGGGTGCTTGAGCGCGCCTTAAATAGTGCCTCTTTTCATTGCACCTGCTTTGACAGTGCCGATGCTGTTCTTGCCGCTTTAGAGCATGATTGCCCTGATGTTTTGTTATCAGATATTCGTATGCCGGGTATTGATGGTTTAGCCTTACTTAATCGACTAAAGCAGTCGCACCCATCGCTTCCCATTATTATTATGACGGCACACTCTGATCTTGATGCAGCGGTAAATGCTTATCAATCGGGGGCTTTTGATTACCTACCTAAGCCTTTTGATATTGATGAAACCGTCGCTTTAGTCGAACGCGCCTTGAGCCATAGCCGAGAACAAAACCACCTCGAACGTGATTCTAAACAGAAAACGGAGAGTGTCTCTTCCACCATGATAGGTGAAGCTCCTGCTATGCAAGAGGTTTATCGGATCATAGGTCGCCTCTCTCGCTCATCCATTAGTGTGCTGATTAATGGTGAGTCCGGTACAGGTAAAGAATTAGTTGCACATGCACTGCATCAGCATAGCCCTCGTGCCAACGGCCCTTTTATTGCTCTCAACATGGCGGCTATTCCTAAAGATCTCATTGAGTCAGAGCTATTTGGTCATGAAAAAGGGGCCTTTACTGGCGCCACACAGGTTAGGCAAGGCCGTTTCGAGCAAGCTAATGGCGGCTCACTATTTCTTGATGAAATTGGCGATATGCCTCTAGATATACAAACACGACTATTGAGAGTTCTTGCGGAAGGGCAATTTTATCGTATCGGCGGTTATACTCCGGTAAAAGTCGATGTGCGTATTATCGCAGCAACACACCAAAATCTAGAAAAACGTGTTAAAGAGGGGCTATTCCGTGAGGATTTATTTCATCGCTTAAATGTCATCCGTGTACAGCTCCCACCATTACGTGAAAGAACAGAAGATATCCCACGTCTTGCCCATTATTTTTTACAAAATACTGCCAAAGAGCTCGGTGTCGATAGTAAGGTACTACATCCAGATAGTGAACATATTCTGCAACGCTATCATTGGTCCGGTAACGTGAGGCAATTGGAGAACGTTTGTCGCTGGTTAACGGTTATGGCGGCTAGCCAAGAAATTCTACCGCAAGATTTACCAGAGGACCTGTTGGATAGCCCACAACCGGACGATGCTAGCGAGGAGCCAGCAGCACGTCAGTCTGTCACAAGTCATCATCCATCATGGTTTGAACTGCTCGAGCAGTGGACACACAGTGCATTAGCTGAAGGTAAAGAAAACTTATTAGCTCAAACCGTCCCTCTAATGGAGCATACCATGCTAAATTGCGCCCTCAAATATACGAATGGGCACAAACAAGAAGCGGCTCGTTTATTAGGTTGGGGGCGAAATACTCTCACCCGCAAATTAAAAGAGTTGGGTATCGAGTAAATCACCACAGGCTTATTTCTGCACCTCTGCAAGTAGCCAATGACGAAAGATAGCCATTGCAGGGGTTGTCGGTCGTGATTTCAATCGACTCAGCCAATATCCCCCTAAAGTGACGCTAATATCAAACGGTTGAACCAATGTACCGGCGCTCAATTCGTGCTCGAACATACAACTTGGAGCCAGCGCCACGCCATCCGTTAACAGCGCAGCTTCAACCATTAAGCGCGAAGAGTCGAAAATTGGCCCTTTCACTCGCCATGGCTCAAGCTCTGCTGCTATCTGCCATTTTTCCCATTCGTCTTTACGATAAGAGCGCATCAAACTGTGATCTTTTAAATCTAATGGATGAGTTAACTTATTGGCCACTTTTTCAGAGCACAGTACGGTATGAGCCGCTGAAAATAGCGCCGTATTTTCTGCTAATGGCCACAATCCTTCCCCAAAACGGATCGCAAAATCAACCCCCTCGGCTGCTAAATTAACCACGTTATTGTGCGTCATGATGCGCAAATCGATATAAGGATACAATGCAGCAAAAGCGGGTAAGCGTGGTAATAACCAACCTACTGCAAACGTACCGACAACGGAGACACTCAAGACTTCATGGTAATGCCCATCTTCAAATTGTTGTAACAATGACTCTATTTGGTCAAATGAGCGGCTGAGTACAGGAAGTAAAGCCAACCCTTCATCGGTCAGAGCCAGCCCCCGAGGTAAGCGAATAAATAGCTCAAGTCCAAGCTGCTCTTCCAGCAAACGTACCTGCTGACTCACAGCGGCTTGGGTCACATTCAACTCCAGCCCTGCTCTTGTAAAGCTTAGGTGCCGCGCTGAAGCTTCAAATGCTCTCAACGCATTCAAAGGGAGACGATGACGATAATTCCCTGACATAAGTTTTTCTTTTACCTCATCGAATTTTATATCGTTTCAAATCAGAATTTAAAATAGGCATACTCTTTGCTCATCATCGGACAATACGGTATTAATCAATGCCTCAGCATCTAAGGCATGTGGAAATTAGAATACCTGAATTTTAATTATCAATAACTAAAACTTTTACTTTAATGGATAACTCTATGAAAAATATTTTTCGTCAGGGGCGGCTTTTTATCGCCTTAAGTTTAGCAATGACATCGATTTCCGCCTTTGCCCTTACACAGCAAGAGGTCGATGACATTATCAAGCCCCTGATGAAACAAGAACAGATCCCGGGTATGTCTGTTGCCATCTCAGTGAATGGCAAACAAGCTATTTACCATTACGGTGTTCAGTCAAAACAGACCCAAATTCCTGTTTCTGATAGGACGCTGTATGAAATTGGCTCCTTATCAAAAACCTTTACCGCAACACTGGCAACTTATGCGCAAATTCAAGGAAAACTCGACTTTAGCCAAAGTGTCAGTCATTACCTACCTGAATTAAAAGGCAGTGCTTTTGATAATGTTAGCGTGATGAATTTAGCCACCCATACATCAGGGTTATCGCTATTTGTACCTAGCGATATCAAAACCAACGATCAATTAATGGCGTATTATCAAAAATGGCTTCCTGACAATGAGGTTGGACAATATCGTTCTTATTCAAATTTAGGGGTTGGGTTACTTGGTATCGTGACGGCAAAGCAACTTAATATGCCTTTTTCTCAGGCTATGGAAAAATTGATGCTGCCTTCACTTGGCTTAAAACATACTTATATCCATGTTCCCAAAAGCCAAGAGAAATATTACGCACAAGGCTACAATAAGCAAAATCAGCCTGTTCGCTTAAACCTAGCAATCCTTGGACCAGAGGCTTATGGCCTAAAGTCCAATGCCAAAGATTTGATCCGTTATTTAGAAATCAATATGCAATCCATTAAAGTGGCGAAAACTTGGCAAGAAGCGATTGAAAACACCCATACTGGCGTTTACCTAACCGATTCGTTTGTGCAGGATATGATGTGGGAAAGCTATCCATGGCCGGTGTCGCTTTCACAATTACTGCAAGGCAACCGTGATGATATGGCTCTCAAACCACAAAAAGTGGAATTGATTAAGCCAGCCATGGCGCCAGAAGTACGCGCTTATTATAACAAGACTGGCTCTAGCAATGGCTTTGCGACATACGCGATATTTATTCCAGAAGAGAAGATTGCCATTGTTATGCTATCCAATAAATGGATACCTATTCCTCAGCGCATTACAGCGACTTACCAGTTACTAGAGAAAATCGAACGCTAAATACTCAAACGGCTCCATTGTAATATGGAGCCATGTATTTAAATAACACGAGAAAATTGCCGTTGACGCATTTGATTACGCAAATAGACATCAAAGCACATACAGATATTGCGGATCAGCAAGCGCCCTTGAGGAGTCACCTTAATCGCGGTTTCTGTTATTTCGACTAAGCCATCTTCTTCCATCGGTTTTAACAGCGCTAAATCCTCTGCAAAATAGCGTTTAAACTCGATAGGATAAAGCGCCTCAATTTGCGCATAATGAAGTTGGAAATTACAAATCAGTGTCTTTATCACATCTCGGCGTAAGCAGTCATCATTGGTTAACACTAACCCACGCCACAAAGCATGCCCTTGCTCTTTTACTTGCGCATAATAGGTTTTTAAATCTTTTTGGTTCTGCGCATAACTATCACCCAACATACTGATCGCCGATACGCCCAATCCTAATAAATCACAATCCCCTTGAGTGGTGTAGCCTTGGAAGTTGCGATGTAAAATCCCTTCACGCTGTGCAACGGCTAACTCATCTTGTGGTTTGGCAAAGTGATCCATACCAATAAACTGATAGCCTTCTGAGGTTAAGGTCGCGATGGTTTCTTGCAAAATATCCAGTTTTTGCTCAGCACTTGGCAAGTCTTCATCTTTAATTTTACGCTGTGCCGCAAACAAGTTAGGCAAATGAGCATAGTTAAACACGCTTAAACGATCCGGTGACAGTTCAATCACTTTTTTCAAGGTAAAAGCAAAGCTTTCTGGGGTTTGCTTTGGTAGACCGTAAATCAGGTCAATACTGGTTGATGTAAACCCCGTTTCTTTTGCTCGATTAATGAGCGCAAAAATAAAATCTTCATCTTGTTCGCGGTTAACTAAAACCTGAACGTCTTTATTAAAATCTTGCACCCCCATACTCAGGCGGTTGAACCCTTCGCTGCGCAAATGATCTATCATATCCAGTTCAATTTCACGGGGATCTACCTCTATCGACATTTCAACGTCATCAGAGAAATGGAAGTGTGTTTTGAGCAAAGTGACCAAATGGCTAACTTGAGCCTTATCGAGATAAGTAGGTGTGCCGCCGCCCCAATGCATCTGTGTAACGGTTCGCCCTTTTAATAAGGCTGCACGTTGAATAATCTCTTTTTCGATGACCTGCAAGTATTCATCTGCTTTATGCTTTTGCCGTGTCACCAGTTTATTGCAGCCACAAAAATAACAAAGCTTATGGCAAAAAGGGATGTGAACATAGAGCGATAATGGGTTTTCAGGGTAGCGTTGAGTTGCAGCCACAAACGCACTCTCATCATACTCTTGGTTAAATTCCAAAGCTGTCGGGTATGACGTATAGCGTGGCCCTGAATAATTATATTTTTGGATGAGAGAGAGATCCCAAACGATATTTTGCTCTGACATTAACATTCCTCAATTGCGCCGAATACCTACTTACAGGCTGTATCTTATGCTTTTTTATTGGCGAACTTATATACACGACATAATAACATAAAAGAAATTATAACTTGTGATTGGCAAGAGAGAGTTGATGCAGCACCAAAAGTCGCATGACTTGAATGAATTTTAACCAAAACCTCCTCCAGCAGTGCACCGGAGGAGATAGAAAAACGATTATTTACTTTTCAGGATACGCATAATGTCATCCAGTTTATCTTCGTCTTCTTCTTCATCGTCGTCGGTCAGTTCAATACCTAAAATAGACATCAGCTCATCAATGCGGTCTAAACAAGTATCAATATACGCCTGCTCTTCCGCTGTCACCGTTTCACCATCTTCTAAACGCGCCAACAAGCTATCTAAACGATCGTCCTGCTCAAGCATTTCAAGCTCTTGCTCTGGTGATAATTTAACTTTTACTGCCGGCTCTTTAGCGGGCGCTGGGCGTGTTACCACCGCATTATCATCAACAACCAACGGAATCGGTTTTTTGCTACCCACACGTGGGTCTAGGGCCTGATTTTGATTTCCAGACTTGCTATTCGTTGATTTTTCTTGATAACGCGCCCCTGATTTATTACCACGATGCTTTTTCTGGCGTTTGCGCTCACGCCCTTCTGCATTAAGCTCTTCTTTTGTTTTACGGTACTTTTTCTTGGTTTTGCTGGCGGTTTTACTTGCCGGTTTTTTTGGTGAATTCATGGTCTGATACCTTGATAAGTCAGTTTCTGCTGCGGAATCTAGCAGAATCCCTCAAGCTGTGAAAGCACTTGAGCAGCAATTAAAACGGTTTTTTGCATTTTGCTTGTCAGTCTTATTGATTATAGCTCGAATTGATAGCAATTAAGAGTATTTGATGACAAAACGGCTCCAAGAAGGGAGCCGTTAGATAAGGAAGGTGATTAGGCGTCGACTAAAACCATTTTTAAAATAAATAAAATGGAAACTAAAACAACACATAACCCTAAGTCGCGCCAACGACCAGTACCGATCTTCATTGCACAGTAAGCGATAAAGCCTAATGCAATACCTTCTGTAATCGAAAAGCTAAATGGCATCATGACCGCAGTAATAAATGCAGGCACCGACTCCGTCAAATCATCCCACTTCACACGCGTTAAACTGGATGTCATCAACACGCCAACATAAATCAGCGCGCCCGCGGTTGCATAAGCAGGAACCATACCCGCTAAAGGAGAAATAAACATGGTTAATAGGAATAACACCCCGACCACAATGGCAGTCAGACCAGTACGCCCACCAACAGATACCCCCGAAGAGCTTTCGATATAAGCGGTTACCGATGATGTTCCCATTGCAGAGCCGGCAACAGAACTTAAGCTATCCACATAGAGTGCTTGCTTCATGCGCGGGAATGTTCCGCGAGCATCAGTAATGCCAGCTTTATCCGTAACCCCAATCATTGTGCCGGATGAGTCGAATAAGTTAACCAACATAAAAGCAAAGATGACCCCAGACAGCGCCAAGTCCAGTGATCCCAAAATATCGACTTGCCCCACTACACTGGTGATGCTAGGTGGCAAAGAGAAGATGCCGTTGAACTTCACATCGCCTAATGCAAGGCCAATCAAGGTAGTGACCACAATGGAAACTAATACTGCTGCATGAATATTACGGGCAGCTAAAATTGCAATAATGAAAAAGCCCAGAGCACCTAACCAAACGTTATGTTGGGTGAAGTTACCAATGGAGACTAAAGTGTCTGGATTCGCCACGATAATACCTGAATTTTTCAGCCCCATCATGGCAATAAATAGACCGATACCGCTGGTGATCCCCACACGCAAACTCAATGGAATATTTGCAATGATCCAGTAGCGGATACGAAAGAGTGTTAGAATAAAGAGACCCACAGCGCCCCAGAACACAGCGCCCATCGCAACTTGCCATGAATACCCCATCGCCCCAACGACGACAAAAGCAAAAAAGGCATTTAGCCCCATTGCTGGTGCCACCGCGATAGGTAGGTTTGCTAATAACCCCATCAAAATACTGCCGATAGCCGCAATTAAACAGGTCGTTACGAATACGGCTTTAATGTCCATCCCTGCGACAGATAAAATTTGAGGGTTAACAAAGACAATGTAGACCATTGTGAGGAAGGTTGTAAAACCTGCAACGACTTCAGTTTTCGCCGTTGTTCCGTGTTCTTGTAATTTAAACACGCGTTGGAACAGACCCTGTTGTTGCACAGAGCCAGAAGATTGATTACTCATTAGATATTGCGCCCAAAAAAAGTTTTTTTCGCCCTATCCTACAACAAACAAATCGAGAGTGTTACCGTTAAAATGAAAAAAAGAAAACGTTTGCGTGATGATAATACTCAAAAGTGCGTTAACTTACTGATACAGCAAGATGAATTGGAATTTACAGAAAAAAGAAATTTTTGCGTGATCGTGGCGGCGCCATTTGCACCGCCACATTATGATGATTACGATAAGGCGAGTAGCTTCTGCCTACGCCAAAAGAGTAATGACCGCTTCGCAGCAAATGGTTTAGCCCCACGATGATGACTTAAACGTTTTGCTATCAAGTTGGCGACAATTTCTAATGTCAGACAGATGACAAAGTAAATAAACGCGACAAATAAGAAAATTTCGAGTGGATAAACCATTTCACGGTTATTCACCTGTGTTGCCAAAAATGACAGTTCAGCAACGCCCACAATGTAAGCCAAAGACGTGTCTTTAATCAGCGCAACCCATTGGTTAATAAACGATGGCACCATCATGCGTAATGCTTGGGGTAAAACTATTTGCCAAAGCACTTGCCAACGGCTAAAACCTAACGATAAGCCAGCCTGCCATTGCCCTTTGCCTATTGCTAAAATGCCCGCCTTAACCGCATGGGCCAAATACGCCGACGTGATTAAGGCGAGAGCGCAAATCACTGAGGCGATACCCGGTATTTCGGTTCCGAGCACAACGGGCAAAAAGAAATAAGTCCAAAAAATCAGCATAATGACGGGAATGGCGCGGAAAAAGCCTAAAACAGCAGCGAACAGGTTCATCCAGAAACCACGTAACATCGCTAAGGCAACACCACCAAGCGTACCGAATACAATCGACATTGCCCCCGCGACCAAGCTGATAATTAATGTTAATGCGGCACCTTCAATAGGGCCATCTGGAAACGCACCAAACAAAAGGTACTGCCAGTTTTGCTCAATGACTGAAAAATCCATCTTACACACTCTCCACTAAATTACGTTGCGCTCGCCACTGCCCCCAACCTTCCATTACAGCGATAATCGCAATATACAGCACAGTGGCTAGGCCAAATGCCGTAAATGTCTGTAGTGTTTGGCTTTCAACCTGACGTGATACATAAGATAGCTCAGCCACACCAATCGCCATGGTTAAAGAGGAGTTTTTAACGACATTCATGTATTGCCCAAGAAGAGGTGGCATGGCTATTTTAACGGCCTGGGGTAGCACCACATGTTTCATCGCTTGCCACCCTGTTAAACCCAGCGCAAAAGCGGCATATTTTTGGCCTTGTCGTACACCACGGATACCGGAGCGTATTTCTTCGGCAATAAATGGTACGGTATATAACGTTAAGCCAATAAAACCTGCTAAAAATTCAAACGAAGGCCAACTGAGCGTCATCCCCGCAAATGTGATTTCGTGGGGAGTATTAAGCCACGCCATCATATCCGATGATAAAATTTCACCGGAAGCGAAATACCAGAAAAAGAGTTGAACCAACAACGGGGTATTGCGAAAAACGGAAACATACACTCCGACAATCCAGCGTAGCGGAGCAATTTGGCTATCCCTTGCCGCAGCAACCACAAAACCTAATAACGTTGCAGCGATAATGGTACAAATGGAGATCCAGAGGGTCAGTAAAAAACCATAACCAAACCATTCCAAATACTCGGGAGCTAAAAAATGCTCAGAAAGAAACTCGCCGCTCGTTAATTTTTCAAACATAAGTGCTGCCTTTTATAACTAAGAACCCCGCGATAATATGCGGGGCTATTTATTCTATGCTTATCGACCAGTGAGCATGGAATCGGCGAAATAGAACGCCTATTATTTTTGCTGATCCAGTGGTGCAAATTTGAACTCACCGCGAGGTTGAGCGGCCTTTGTATCAGGACCAAACCAACGGTTATAAATCTGTTCTGCTTTGCCTTCTTTTTCAAGCTTCAACAACGTGTTATTCACATTTTCGATTAAACGTGTTTCACCTTTAGCGGCAGCAACCGCTTGATATTCGCGAGTGATGCTAAATGGAGAGATTTCAAAATCTGCTTTGACTTTCTCAGGTAAGTTACCAAGTAATCCCACTAATTTTGCATCGTCTTGGGTAATTGCTTGTACGTTACCATTGCGTAAAGCCGCAAATGCCTGTGGTGTATCATCATAAGAAATGACTTTTGTATTCGGATAACGTTCACGTAATGTCACTTCTTGCACGGTACCTTTGTCGGCACCAATACGTAAAGGTGCGATATCATCAGGCGTCTTCAATACCCCTTTGCGCGCAATAAACTTTTGCCCTGTTGCAAAATCAGGAATAGAAAAATCAACCTGCTTAGCACGTTCATCAGTGATAGTGAAATTTGCCCCAATTAAATCGACTTTACCTGAAGTCAGTAGTGGAATACGGTTTGCTGGGTTGGTTGGACGCAACTCTAACTTGACGCCAAGGTCATCCGCTATCGCCTGTGCGATATCAACATCATAGCCCGCGAGTTTTTTCGTTTGTGGGTCAATAAAACCAAATGGTGGGTTACTGTCAAAAACAGAGATACGGATCACACCCGCTTGCTTAATATCATCCAGCTTATCTGCATTGGCGACATTGGCCACCAGCGCAAGGCCTGCAAGTAGTGCGGTAGTTAAAACGCGAGCTTTCATTGAACACCTCTGACGGTAAACTTATGTAAATTGACCATCCCAAGTTATCAAGGAACGCTTATTTCTTGAAATACTATTAGTTAATATATTTATATCAAAAAAGAATATAGAAATGCGGATATAAAAAAAGGGCAAACACCATCGGAGACGCCCTAAATTATGGTCTAAACCATGAATAGCCTTTTCTTATAACGAAAAGGAAAAACGGAAATGTTTAAAGGTTGACTAGAGCGGGTATCACCCCAGACGAAAAAGAAAGTTTGTACCAAGGAGTCACCGTGAGGCGGCCCCTTGGCGGCATTACCTCGTTATTCCTTCTTAGTAATCATCTTTTCTAAGCGATCACCACCTACATGGCGGAAGTCTTGGCCTTTGACATAGTAAAAAATAAATTCACAGATGTTTTGGCAACGATCACCGATACGTTCAATAGAGCGAGCACAAAACAGCGCAGTCAGTACACTTGGGATAGTCCTTGGGTCTTCCATCATGTACGTCATCAGTTGACGCACGATCCCTTCGTATTCTTGGTCTACCTTTTCATCTTCTCGATAAATCCGAATGGCTTCTTCCAAGTCCATGCGTGCAAAGGCATCTAAGACATCATGCAACATTTGCACAGTATGACGACCTAATGACTCGAGGCTCACCAATAACGGCTGGTGCTGGTGAGAAAACTTTTCCAATGCAGTTTGGCAAATTTTATCGGCAACATCACCAATACGCTCAAGTTCGGCAATCGTTTTAGAAATTGCCATAATCAGTCGCAAATCGCTCGCTGTCGGCTGGCGTTTTGCGATAATTTTCACGCATTCTTCATCAATAGCCACTTCCATCATATTGACTTTATGGTCATTTTCGATAACTTCGCGCGCAAGAGCCTCATCCTGATTATGCATCGCTGTGATAGCTTTGGTGAGCTGTTCTTCAACCAGCCCTCCCATTGTCATCAACTCTGTATGGATATGTTCCAGTTCAGCATTGAACTGCCCAGAAATATGTTTGTTGTGGTTCAGCGTATCCATAGTCGGCTCCATATCAACCGTAACGACCAGTAATGTAGTCTTCAGTTTGTTTCTTTTCAGGTGTGGTGAACATCTTGTCTGTATTATTAAACTCAATCAGCTCACCCAAATACATAAAGGCCGTATAATCAGAACAACGCGCAGCCTGTTGCATATTATGAGTTACGATCACCACGGTGTATTCAGATTTGAGTTCGCTGATCAACTCCTCAATGCGCCCTGTTGAAATTGGGTCAAGAGCTGAACACGGCTCATCAAGCAATAACACTTCTGGGCGGATAGCAATACCACGTGCGATACATAGACGCTGTTGCTGACCACCAGATAGGCTATAACCACTTTGATGTAATTTATCTTTGGTCTCATTCCACAGAGCCGCTTTGGTTAATGCCCATTGAACGCGCTCATCCATCTCTACACGAGAGAGTTTTTCAAACAGGCGTACACCAAATGCAATATTATCGTAGATTGACATTGGGAATGGCGTTGGTTTTTGGAATACCATTCCGACCTTGGCACGTAACAGAGCGATATCCTGTTTGTCTGTCAGAATATTTTGACCATCAAGTAAGATTTCACCTTCCGCACGCTGTTCACCGTACAGCTCATACATTTTATTGAAGGTACGCAGTAAGGTCGATTTACCGCAACCAGATGGGCCGATAAAGGCGGTGACTTTATTTTTTTCGATATCTAATGAGATATTTTTTAATGCGTGGAATTTCCCGTAATAAAAATTAAGGTCACGTACTTTAATCTTACTGTTTGCAATATCATTTGCATTAATCATGGCAACTTCTCTCTATAAATCTTTATTCAATCCGGGGTTAGTGTTTTTTCTGAGCAAACACAACACGTGCGACGATGTTAATTAACAAGACACATAGGGTGATTAATAGAACCCCTGCCCATGCCAGTTGTTGCCATTCGGAGAACGGGCTCATCGCAAATTTAAAGATAGTGACGGGTAAGTTAGCAATTGGCTCATTCATATCCGTACTCCAGAACTGGTTCGACAGTGATGTGAACAGTAATGGTGCGGTTTCCCCCGCAATACGAGCAATAGCCAGCAAAATACCTGTAATGATCCCGGAGACAGATGCTTTAAGCGTAATCGATAAAATCATTTTCCATTTTGGCGTACCTAGCGCATATGCGGCTTCTCGTAAGCTATCCGGCACTAACTTCAACATGTTTTCAGTGGTACGGATAACAATCGGAATTTGCAACAACGCCAATGCGATAACGCCAGCCCAGCCAGAGAAGTGCTGCATTTGCGCCACCACAATGGTATAGACGAATAGCCCCACCACAATCGATGGTGCTGAAAGCAAAATGTCATTAATAAAACGCGTTACAGAAGCTAGCCATGATTTACGGCCATACTCTGCCAAATAGATCCCTGCTAAGATCCCAAGCGGTGTACCCACGACCGTTGCCCACAAGATCAACAGCCCACTACCTACGATAGCATTAGCAAGGCCGCCCCCTTCCGTATTCGGTGGAGGAGTCATTTCTGTGAACAAGTTCAATGACATGCCATCGAACCCTTTGGTAACGGTTGAGAACAAAATCCAAATTAACCAGAACAGCCCAAATGCCATCGTTAGCATCGAAACAAACAGAGCGATTCGGTTAACTTGGCGTCGCCATGCCTGACGACGGGCTCGTTCTTTTTGATTAACGACAATATTATCGGATGTCGACATATTAACGGCCCTCGTTCTTCGCTAAACGCATAACCATGAGTTTTGATATCGCCAGAACAATAAAGGTGATAACAAATAGAATTAACCCAAGTTCCATCAGCGCAGCGGTATGTAGACCACCTTCCGCTTCGGCAAATTCATTCGCCAATGCAGAAGTAATACTGTTACTCGGCATAAACAACGAGAAACTATCCAGTTGATACGTATTACCAATTACAAAGGTCACCGCCATTGTTTCACCAAGCGCGCGCCCTAAACCTAACATTACCCCACCTATCACACCGTTACGTGTATAAGGTAGAACAATATTCCAGATCACTTCCCATGTGGTACAACCGATACCATATGCTGACTCCTTCATCATGACAGGTGTTTGTTCAAACACGTCACGCATGACAGAGGCAATATAAGGAATGATCATAATGGCGAGGATAATACCTGCTGCCAAAATACCAATCCCGAATGCAGGACCTGAGAAAAGCTCACCGACAATTGGGATACTCGACATCACATTGCCGACAGGCTCTTGAAAATATTCCGCAAACAGCGGCGCAAAAACAAACAGCCCCCACATACCATAAACGATACTAGGAATGGCAGCGAGAAGCTCAATCGCAATCCCTAATGGGCGTTTTAACCAATTAGGTGCAAGTTCAGTTAAGAAAAGAGCAATACCAAAGCTCACGGGTACTGCAATAATCAGGGCTATCAGTGATGTGACGATGGTGCCATAGATAGGCACAAGCGCACCAAACTCCTCAGCGGGAGCATCCCATTCTTTAGTCCATAAAAACGAAAACCCAAATTTTTGCATACTCGGCCACGAGGCAAAAATAAGGGAAATAATGATGCCACCAAGCATTAACAAAGTGATTAGCGCGGCAATTTTGACTAATGCGCCAAATATCACATCGCCTGACTTGCTCGGTGCTTTAAATGCCGTTGTTTTTTCGGCCATGCGCTTTGTCTCATCCTACACCTACTTTATTTAGTAGGATTTAGTTACTACGTCAGAAGGCGGATGTTAATCCTAAGCATCCGCCTACCATTACCAACCCGAGGCTCACTGATTAGAACAGTGGTTTGCCTTGGCTATCTTTGACTTCTGTTTTCCATGCTGCACGAATTGCTGTCACAACTTCTTGAGGAAGGATAGCATAATCCAATGCTTCTGCTTGCTGACCACCTTTCTCATAAGCCCAGTTAAAGAAATCGAGCACAGCTTTTCCTTTTTCTGCATTCGCTTGATCTTTGTGAACTAAGATAAACGTGGTTGAGGTAATTGGCCATGCGTTCTCACCATTACGGTTAGTCAGGTCTTGAGCGAATGACTTAGACCAGTCAACTTTCTTCGCTGCTGCGCTGAAGCTTTCACCTGTTGGGGAAACAACCTTACCATCTGCGGAAATGAGTTTAGTATAAGCAAGGTTATTCTGTTTCGCATAGGCATACTCCACATAACCGATAGAGCCTGGTAAACGCTGGACGAAAGCTGCAACGCCATCGTTACCTTTACCTGCGACGTTGTTTTTCGGCCAGTTTACTGTAGAGCCTGCACCAATATCATTTTTCCAGCTTGAGCTGACTTTTGATAAGTAGCTCGTAAATACGAACGTCGTACCTGAGCCATCAGAGCGTCTTACCACTGCAATGTTTTGATCGGGTAAGTTAACACCTGGGTTCAATTTAGCGATGGCAGGATCATTCCATTTGGTGATTTTACCGAGGTAGATATCACCTAATGTTGTACCGTCTAATGTCAATTGACCTGACTGGATACCTTTTACGTTAACCGCCAGTACCACACCACCGATTACGGTTGGGAACTGGAATAGGCCATCTTCTTTCAATTTTTCATCGGTTAATGGCGCATCAGACGCACCGAAATCAACCGTTTTTGCATTAATTTGTTTAACACCACCAGAAGAGCCAATCCCCTGATAGTTCACTTTATTACCTGTTTCTTTCTGATAAGAGTCCGCCCACTTAGCATAAACAGGAGCAGGGAATGTTGCACCCGCGCCAGTTAAGCTTGTGGCAGCAAAAGAAGACATTGCAGTCATTGAAAGGGTTGCTGCCATTACGCTAGCTAAGGTTGTACGCATCATTTTCATAATCCCTCCGGGGATGTATAGAAACAATTAAGTAGTAAATTGTTGGTGAAATGTCACGGTAGGAAAAATAGGACAATTTGATGACAACAACATGTCTGATTTATGACAGTTTTATGACAATTGACGATTTTCGTCTAGCTATCGAAAAAAACAGCAGCTTAAAAAAACAAAATTGACCATAAAATCAATAAGTAATGAAATACAGAGCAGAATATCTCTATATTGAGACCACCATGACAAACTGTCATAAAAAAGTCGTAAAATCCTTTTTTACTGCTTCTCTATTTTGATAATACGGTTTAATTCACCGTTTCAAGGGAGAAACATGCGCTTGCCATCAAGGGATTAAAATCAGCAATTTGCGTATGCGGTCAGACTACCATCACAAAATGGTCATCTCGCGTGGTGCCTGCTTTATGATAAAGCAGGCAGATAATCAGCGAAAATTGAGCCTCACGCCAGCTACGCAAACAACAAGCAAATATTCATTATTCTTTATTTGACTTGAAAACCGGATGTTGTTTGAGCTGAGCGATTACTTGATCCATCCCCGTTTTACCATGAGCGGTCTGCGATGATGCCGCTATAGTGTTGCGAAGACCTGCAAATTTTGCCATCGGCGGTGGAGGTGGCGGTGTATTTGTCGACGTCGGTTGCTCCGTGGCTGCGGCTTGGTATTTCTGCGCATTGGCTTTAAATACTGGGCTATTTTTAAGTTCAGCAATCACTTGATCCATCCCCGTTTTACCATGAGTGGTCTGCGATGATGCCGCTATATTGTTGCGAAGACCCGCAAATTCTGCCATCGGCGGTGGAGGTGGCGGTGTATTTGTCGACGTCGGTTGCTCCGTGGCTGCGGCTTGGTATTTCTGCGCATTGGCTTTAAATACTGGGCTATTTTTAAGTTCGGCAATCACTTGATCCATCCCTGTTTTTCCGCCATCTCCTGTTTGAGCGGGCTTAATATCAGGCTTTGGCATAGGGGGTGGCATAGGAATAGATAATGCCCCTTTCGATGCTAAGGGTTGATTTGGAGGTAGTTGTATAACGGTTGCCAGTTGTTTGCTCCATTTCACCTGCTTAAAGGCCTTTTTGGGTTCTTGAAACAGCCCTACGACTGTGTTTTTGATATTAATTATTCCCGTGGAGAGTGTAGCCTGCTTTTGCTTTCCCTCTATTCCAGCGAAAGCTAATGCCGCTTTACTCTGAAAACAGCAAATAGGTTTAGAAAAATAGATATGCATAAATTCACCTGAGTTATTTTATTTATGTTTATTATCTAAATAAAATAACTATCAGATCTTTTATATAACGATGGTATTACTTATAGAGTAAGTTATTTTTTATATGATGACTGGCGCGTAAGATAGGCGTTAATACCGAAATAAAATAGAAGGTAGGTCGTTTTATACGACCCACTACCGACAATGGTTACTCTTCTTTTTCTTTCAATGGCAGGAGTGCACGAATGGCGAAACCGCCGCGTTCACTTTTATGGATTTCGATACTACCTTCATGGGCATCGACAATACGGCGGATAATTGCCAATCCTAGCCCTGTTCCCTTATTGCTACGGGCTTTTTCACCTTGCACAAAAGGTTGGAAGAAGCGTTGAATATCTTCTTCTTTGATACCTGCACCATCATCTTCCACTTGGAACCAAACCGAATCCTCATTTTTGCCACTGCTCACTTTGATCCAGCCGTTACCATAGCGATAAGCGTTAACAATCATATTGGTGATGGCGCGTTTAATGGCTAATGGATTCGCATTCACGATCAGACTACCCGGCTCCAGTGCCGTTTCAATTTCACCGGTCACGCTCGTTTCAGCGGTAACTGCCTCATTGAGGATGCTATTTAGGTCACAAAACTCCATATTCATTTCCTGACCCGTTTTCAGGTAGTCCATAAACTGACCAATAATCGCATCACACTCTTCAATATCCTTATTGATGGATTCTGCTAGGTAGCCATCTTCAGGGCTCATCATTTCCGTCGCCAATCGGATCCGTGTCAGTGGGGTACGTAAGTCATGACTGACCCCCGCCATTAAAATTGTCCGATCATTTTCAAGCGTCTTTATGCCCGCAGCCATATGATTAAAGGAGCGGATCGCGGCTCTTACCTCAGTTGCCCCTTTTTCCTGCATGGCGGGTAATATGACCCCTTTCCCCACTTGCCCTGCATGGTATTCAAGTTCAAGTAATGGCTTGTTTTGGTAACGAATATAGAGCCAGACCCCTGCAAAAATAGACAGAAAAATGGCTAAAGTATAGCGGAATACTAACGAAAATTGGTTTTGCCCAATTTCAGTTAATGGCACACGCACCCAGATATCAGGCGCAAGATAGGAGGTCAACCAAAGAATAGGATATTCGCGGCCAAGCTCAAGACGCACTTGGGCTTCGCCACCAATATATTCCGACATGTTTTCGCTGAGAAAATCGTATTCTTTCGCCCAATTTAAGCCTTCTTCCATCGCGGCTGATTGAGCATAAAAGGTGATCCCCAACTCATTGTAGATTTTTTTACGTAATGCGGGAGAGACCCGTACTGTGGTTCCATCTTGCAGCACCATCCGCTCCGTCATTAATGTTCGCACTTCATAAGCCAACACTTTGTTGAATTGCTGCAAACTTGGCATAACAACAAAATTCAGCACCACCATATAGCTGGTGACAAGGCTGGCAAACAGTAATGCAACAAACAAAAATAACGAACGCGAAAATGTACTACGGCGAGAGAACCTCAGTCGCTTCATGCTTTACTACCGTCCGGCACAAATACATAGCCCAAGCCCCAGACTGTCTGAATGTAGCGAGGGTGAGCTGGATCTTCTTCAACCATACGACGTAAACGTGAAATTTGAACGTCAATTGAACGTTCCATCGCACTGTATTCACGGCCTCTCGCTAAGCTCATCAGCTTATCACGAGATAATGGCTCCCTTGGGTGCGAAACCAATACTTTAAGTACAGCAAACTCACCGCTCGTCAAAGGCATATTTTCTTCGCCTTGGAACATTTCACGTGTGCCTAGGTTCAGTTTAAACTTACCGAAGGTAATAATCGCATCATCCTGAGATGGTGCGCCTGGCAATTCGTTTGCTTGGCGACGTAATACAGCACGAATACGTGCAAGTAATTCACGCGGGTTAAAAGGTTTAGGAATGTAATCGTCGGCGCCAATCTCTAAACCAACAATACGGTCAACCTCTTCACCTTTAGCCGTTACCATAATAATCGGTATTGGATTGTTTTGGCTGCGTAAACGACGACAAATTGACAGACCATCTTCACCTGGCAACATCAAATCTAAAACGATTAGATGAATCGACTCCCTCGTTAGGATCCTATCCATTTGTTCAGCATTCGCGGCACTACGTACCTGAAATCCTTGCTCTGTGAGGTAGCGTTCAAGCAAGGCACGCAAACGCATATCATCATCGACGACAAGAACTTTATAGCTTTCTTGCATTTTGTAGCCCTCAAGATGTGCAATCTATCGAAATTATTTTTAAAATAAGAATATACCCACCATGCTCCAAGCTGTATGGGTGTTACAAAGCGCTGCTATCTAAATCACAAAAATAGTCATGACGATAAATTTTTACTTGCGCTTAATAACGGCATATCACCTGAATTATTTTGTGTATAAGTAAAATATAAGATAGTTAACGTCCTAATTTACCATCAACTTGAAATTTAATGAATAATTTTACGCCTTATAGGACTAGCGGTTTATAACTAATTTCTAACACTGTATAGGTTACCCGCCCCCCAGGTGTATTCACCGTAATTTCATCATCAACCTGCTTACCAACTAGCGCGCGAGCAACTGGAGAATCAATAGAAATCCAATTTTTGGATGGATTAAACTCATCGGCACCGACCAATCGGAATATTCTGATATTTTCATTATCGTCTTCTAATTTCACCCATGCGCCAAAAAAGACTCGCCCTTCTTGCCGTGGGTCTGGTTCGACAATTCTTAGTTGATCCAATCTTTTAGATAAAAAGCGTACTCGACGATCAATCTCTCGCAAACGCTTTTTACCATAAATATATTCCGCATTTTCTGAACGATCACCTTGAGCCGCAGCTTCAGAAACCGACTGAGTGACTCTTGGGCGCTCCTCTTTCCAAAGATATTTAAGTTCTTTGTCTAGCGCATCCCAACCTTCGCGTGTGATTAAGAGACTCTTATTCATAACCTTCATAAATCAGTAAGCAAGTTAGATAATTATAAATTATATACAGAATTAATCTTTAACTTTAGCAAAGTTCACCCTAGAAATTCTGCTTCTGTGCAAGTATAACAGTGCCATAAATTTTTTAACCATTCTTTGACTAGGTATTAAAAAGCGACATGAATGAAACTCTAAGCCAAATAATCGCGGGAGAGCTACAAGTTCAACCGAAACAGGTATTTTCTGCTATCACCTTGTTAGATGAAGGGAATACGGTTCCTTTTATTGCTCGTTATCGTAAGGAAGTCACAGGAGGCCTTGATGATACTCAGCTTCGCCAATTAGAGAACCGTTTAGGCTATTTACGAGAGTTAAATGAACGCAAGCAAACCATCCTCAAGTCAATCGAAGAACAAGACAAACTCACTCCCGAACTCGCCGCTGCTATCAATAACACCTTAAATAAAACCGAGCTTGAAGACCTCTACTTGCCCTTTAAGCCCAAACGCCGCACTCGTGGGCAAATTGCTATCGAAGCAGGCCTAGAGCCGTTAGCAGACACATTGTGGAATGACCCCACTCAATCCCCCGATGATGTCGCTCAATCCTTTGTCAATGCCGAAAATGGCGTGGCAGATACGAAAGCGGCTCTCGATGGTGCTCGTTATATCTTAATGGAGCGTTTCGCCGAAGATGCAGCATTATTAGCTAAAGTTCGCGACTATTTACTGAAAAATGCCCATTTGGTTTCCAAAGTTATCGATGGCAAACAAACCGAAGGCGCTAAATTTAGTGACTACTTTGATCACCAAGAACCTGTTTCTTCCGTTCCGTCGCATCGCGCATTAGCCATGTTCCGTGGTCGTAATGAAGGTATTTTACAGCTATCACTAAACTGTGACCCGCAATTTGAAGAGCCACCAAAAGAAAGTTACTGTGAAGAGATCATTACTCGCCACCTTGATGTTCGATTGAATAATGCACCAGCAGACCAATGGCGTAAAGCGGTTATTAGCTGGACATGGCGCGTCAAAGTATTGCTACATCTCGAAACTGAGATTATGAGCTCACTGCGCGAAAAAGCAGAAGAAGAAGCAATCAATGTGTTTGCGCGTAACCTCAGTGACTTATTGATGGCGGCACCAGCCGGTATGCGGGCGACTATGGGGTTAGATCCGGGTCTACGGACAGGGGTGAAAGTCGCGGTGGTGGATGCGACAGGTAAACTTATCGCAACGGATACTATCTATCCACACACAGGTCAAGCGGCTAAAGCGGCGGCTAGCGTTGCGGCCTTATGTCAAAAACACCAAGTCGAGTTAGTCGCTATCGGTAACGGAACGGCTTCAAGAGAGACTGAGCGCTTCTTTGCTGACGTGCAAAAACAGTACCCCGAAGTCACAGCACAGAAAGTGATTGTGAGTGAAGCGGGGGCCTCCGTTTACTCGGCATCAGAGCTGGCCGCTCAAGAATTCCCTGATCTTGATGTGTCACTGCGCGGAGCCGTGTCTATCGCACGCCGCTTACAAGACCCCCTCGCCGAATTAGTGAAAATCGACCCGAAATCGATTGGTGTTGGTCAATATCAACACGATGTGAGCCAAACTCAATTAGCTCGTAAACTCGATGCCGTGGTCGAGGACTGTGTAAACTCTGTCGGCGTTGACTTGAATACCGCTTCTGTTGCCTTACTAACCCGCGTTGCAGGTCTAAGCAAAATGATCGCGCAAAACGTGGTAAATTGGCGCGATGAGAATGGCCGTTTTGCAGATAGAAAACAGCTTCTAAAAGTCACTCGCTTAGGGCCAAAAGCCTTTGAACAGTGTGCGGGCTTCTTACGGATCACCAACGGCGATAACCCACTTGATGCTTCTGGCGTTCACCCAGAGGCTTATCCCGTTGTTGAAAAGATCCTCGAAACTGTTCGCCAGCCCCTTAAAGAGATTATGGGCAACTCCTCTGTTTTAAATAGCTTAAGCCCTCGCGACTTCACAACAGAGCAGTTTGGGGTTCCTACTGTTACCGATATTATCAAAGAGCTGGACAAACCGGGTCGCGACCCACGCCCTGAGTTTAAAACGGCGACCTTTGCCGAAGGCATTGAAACCATGAATGACTTAGTCGCAGGCATGATTTTGGAAGGTTCGGTGACTAACGTCACTAATTTCGGCGCTTTCGTTGATATTGGTGTGCATCAAGATGGCTTAGTGCATATTTCATCGCTGTCTAACAGCTATGTTGAAGACCCACATAAAGTGGTTAAAGCAGGTGATATCGTTAAAGTAAAAGTGATGGATGTTGATATCCCTCGCAAACGTATCGCCTTATCGATGCGCCTTGATGAACAACCCGGCGATACCAATAGCGCACCACGCCGCCATAATGGCCAGCAAGAGAGAAACTCACGTAAACCGCAATCTGCACAACGTGACATGTCACGGAAAAACCAAGCCGCCACTGGAAACAGTGCGATGAGTGATGCCCTCGCTGCCGCATTCGGTAAAAAACGCTAATCCCTCAACCTCTACAATCCGATTTCTCTTTGATTGTAGAGGTTTTTACTCACGCCCAAGCTATTTCGCCCCGTGAATAATTAACAAAACAAATACATTAATCGATTTTAATTTACTCTATAAATTTATTGGGTTTCGCCTTGGTGCGCGGCAAACTCAATGCTTAGTTGATCCACATCAATTAAATTTGACGAAAAAAGAGGCTAAATATAACGAATAGTTGATGATTATTATTATCATTATTGATTAGATTTTTTTCTGTTTATGCTGACTTTTTACTTGTATCTCTCTTAATAACAATCATCAGTATTATTACCTATGACTAATGGAAGGCGATATGTCACTACTTCCTCAACACAGCTACAAAATACTCGGTTTTTCACCGCAGATAAGCCCCGCTTACCGACAAAAACTGCTCTCGCTTGGTTTATTACCGGGTTCCATTTTTAAAGTAGTACGTTTTGCTCCTTTAGGAGACCCAATACAAATCGAAACGCATCGAGTTAGTCTTGTACTACGAAAAAAAGATCTCGCCTTACTCAACCTTGATGAAGCCACGCCGACTTAATATCAGGTGTTGTTATACCACGTTACTATTTTGTATTTTTATTATCGGTAAACACTATGAAACCATTAACCATCGGCCTCATTGGCAATCCAAATGCAGGTAAGACAACGCTATTTAACCAATTAACTGGCTCTCGCCAACGGGTTGGTAACTGGGCTGGTGTCACCGTCGAAAGGAAAGTTGGGCGTTTTAATACGGCTGAGCATCATATTGAATTAGTTGACTTGCCCGGTACTTATTCGCTAACCACCATTTCAGAACAGACATCTCTCGATGAGCAAATCGCCTGCTATTTTATTTTAAGCGGCGAAGCCGATATGCTGATTAACGTCGTCGATGCCTCTAATTTAGAGCGCAACCTCTACCTCACTTTGCAATTAGTGGAGTTGGGAGTACCTTGCATCATCGCACTTAATATGTTGGATATTGCACAAAGCCAACACATTGAGATTGATGTTGAAAAACTGCAACAGCAGTTGGGTTGCCCTGTCATTCCGTTGGTTTCAACCCGTGCTACAGGGATTGATAAACTCAAACAAGCGATTGATAAACATCCTCAGAACAATATGACAGCGCTGGTTGAATATCCGGCGGCCTTATTACAAGAGGTGGATTCACTCTCTGAGCAGATCTCGGCGCAGCAATTTAGTCAGCAACAACGTCGTTGGTTAGCATTGCAGATACTCGAAGGCGATATTTATAGCCGCCAGCGCGCGAATATTACAGAAGCGCAATTGCAGGCCACTCAACAGCACTTAAAAGCTAGCTTAAATGAAGAGCCTGAACTGTTAATTGCCGATGCCCGCTATCAATCCATTGCGGCGATTTGTGAGAAATCCATCAATAACAGTGCCGCGGAGCCCAACAAATTAACGCAATCCCTTGATAGACTCATCCTTAACCGCTGGCTTGGCGTTCCGATTTTTTTATTTGTCATGTACTTAATGTTCGTCTTGGCAATTAATATTGGTGGCGCTTTGCAGCCGTTCTTTGAAGGTGCCTCAGAAGCCATCTTTATCCATGGTATTCAGTGGGTAGGGGCGTATTTCAGTTTCCCTGATTGGCTCACCGTCTTCCTTGCACAAGGTATTGGTGGCGGTATCAATACCGTACTCCCTCTCGTACCGCAAATTGGTATGATGTACCTGTTTTTATCTGTCTTAGAAGACTCGGGCTATATGGCACGAGCCGCCTTTGTGATGGATAGATTAATGCAGGCCTTGGGCTTACCGGGTAAATCCTTCGTGCCATTAATTGTGGGTTTTGGTTGCAATGTTCCCGCCATTATGGGCGCACGTACGTTGGATGCACCTCGTGAGCGCCTCATTACCGTATTAATGGCTCCATTTATGTCTTGTGGTGCACGGCTCGCTATCTTCGCGGTATTCGCCTCCGCGTTTTTTGGGAAAAGTGGCGCAAGTATTGTTTTTTCACTCTATATCCTCGGAATTGTTGTCGCTATCTTAACGGGTTTGCTACTGAAACATACCTTAATGCGTGGTGAAGCCTCTCCCTTTGTGATGGAACTCCCGGTGTATCATGTGCCCCACTTAAAAACGCTGTTGATCCAAACTTGGCAGCGCCTAAAAGGCTTTGTGATCCGTGCTGGTAAAGTTATCGTGGTTGCCAGTATGTTTATCGGCGCTTTAAATAGTTTTTCCCTTTCAGGAAAACCTGTCGATAATATTAATGACTCCGCTCTTGCTTCCGTCAGTAAAGTGATTACCCCTGTTTTACAGCCTATCGGAGTGCATACCGATAACTGGCAAGCCACTGTTGGTTTGATTACTGGTGCGATGGCAAAAGAAGTTGTTGTAGGAACATTAAACACCCTCTACACCGCGGAAAATATCACCGCCGAGCCATTCGATGCCCAATCCTTTGATTTACTCGATGAGTTGGGGGATGCAGTCGCAGAAACTTGGGATAGTTTGAAAGAGACCTTTACCCTAAGTGCACTTTCTAATCCAATCGAGGCAAGTAAAGGCGATGGTGAAATGGCTTCTGGATCCATGGGCACCATGGCAGCCAAATTTGGTTCCGATATTGCCGCATACAGCTACCTTATTTTTGTCTTGCTGTATGTCCCTTGTGTTTCGGTCATGGGGGCTATCGCTCGTGAAACCAATAAAAGCTGGATGGCATTCTCCATTTTATGGGGGCTGAATGTGGCTTATAGCCTTGCGGCTCTGTTCTACCAAGCTGCAACTTTTAGCCAGCACCCGCAAAGCAGCTTAATTATTATTGTTGCAGTTATCATATTTAATCTTGTGCTGTTTACCTTATTGCGCCGAGCACGGAGCAGAGTAACACTGAATCTGGCAAATCAAACCGCCAAATCCTGTTCCGACTGCTCAGGCAAAGCCTGCCACTAACGGGGAATAACGATGGTCAGCTTGTTACAAATCAGGGATTTCATTGCACTGTATGGGCAAGCTGACCTCGACTTACTCAGCCAACGACTCCATGCCCCTAAATCACTTATCCAAGCGATGCTCGATAAATTAGTCGCAATGAACAAAATCGAAAAAGTCGATATAACAGCCTGTTTAACCGGAACAAGCTGTAAAGGATGCCCCGAAAGCAGTAATTGCTCACACCCTTTATATAAAATAAAGTCACCCCCGCTCTGTGAGTGACTTACGCGACCTCGACAATGTCTCTTTTTTAAAGTTTTAATCAAATTACTCACTAAAATACATGACTTCATTCAGGTTAAAAGAGGAAGTATGTATGACAAGATTTGATAAAAGCCTATTTTTAAATAATACGCTTAATTACCTTCGTCAATTCGGCTATCAAGCAATCCCATCAGAAGTGAAATATAATTTAACCAAAGGCCTTACCGCTTATTTCCTCGTTACCTCAGTGAAAAATAGTGGTAACAGTTACATCAGCTTGTTATCGCGAGCGCAAGATTATCTTAATCGTACTCACTTAACTTCAAATAAAACCGATATCTCCCATGAATTACTCACAACAAGTATCAAAAAAGTACTTGATATCCAAAAACCCTTAGATGTGATTAAACGCTATCAAGACTATCATGCCAGCTCTAGCAAAATTGATCGCCGAGGTTTAGGCGTCAAACAATCACTCGCAACCCACCGAAAAGCAGATGTTGAAAGCAGCCAACATTTCAAAAAATATAGTGACAGCGTTCATCAATTAGCTGAACAATATTTTAATGCACTAAAAAATAAAGCACTTAAAAACGTTGATGAGCTCGACCCCTCATTAAATAAGGTTTTATTTAAAAAATTACTCAGCAGATACCCCAATAATTTATCAAAACTCATTACCAAATCCGATAAAAGCCTAATAGAGGCCTGCTTTAATACCGCTGCGGAACAAATGCGTTGCCCCAAGTTAAAGCAATATGACCAATTTATGGCAAAAAATGGATTTATCACAGCGAGTGAAACTGAGCTTAGCTATTTTTTTCAAATAAAAACGCCTGTTGAAATTAAACTAGGGTTACGTGAAGACGCCCGGCAGGCTGAAACAGGCAATAAAGAGACAGGGATACAAATTTTTGCCGGTAAAGATACATTAGCGGCCTATATCCGTAAAAATCCAGCGGATGATGTCACAACTTTCACCCTCTTTGACCCTAATGTCGGTGTTGAAAAATTCTATAGTATTGACGCCTTTCTTACGACGCTGATTAGCAAAGCTACGGCTTATAACCTTGAAAATGGCTATTCTACCGAAACATTGAAATACAAAAAGTTTTATTACCACCGACCACCTGCCGCCGACCAAGAACAAACGGCAACCCATCGTGCAAACCTTTTTGCGCCGTCCGCGCCACCACTCCCTTTTGAGCCTTCCGCCCCACCCGAGGCGTTGATGGCAGAAGACACGGTTGGCTCTACCTGCTCTGCCGTTCCTCCATCTTATGGCGAACTATTTCTAGGGGATAAATCCCCTTTAGCGCTCCATGACGCACATCTTTCTGGGCAACACAACGCACCAGCTCCCCCTTATGCCCTATTTTCGCCTACCCAGCAACGTTAGTTTTATCATTTTACTCAGTGGCTTATTGCCACTGAGCTAATAGGTCACTCTTCCAATCGTGCCAGAAAGTCCAGTAAATATTCACAAAATTCATCTGGATGGGAAATGAAGGGTGCATGGGCGCTATGGCGCATCACAACAGAAGGTGAATTAGGATAACGTTCATCAAGTAATGTCGCGACTTTACGTGGCACCAAACCATCTAAGTAACCATAAAGACGTAAAAATGGCACGGTGAGAGCTTTAAGCTCCTCACGTAAATCTGTAATACGTAAAATTTCTAGCCCTGCATTTAGAATTTCCACTTTTGGCATAGGCTGCTCCAGCACCACAGATTTTAGCAATTTAGCATCTTGACGAGCGCTTTCAGTGCCTAACGTTTGCAATGCTAAAAAACGTTCGACTGTGCGCTGAAAATCTGTCGATAGTTGCTGTTCAAACCCAAGTAGCACCGTTGATTTTATCCCTGGCCAGCTCCCCTCATGGGCTTGAAAACAAGGTGATGAAGCGACCGTAATCAATCCTTTTACCTGCTGAGGATGGCTAAGTGCAATATGACTGGCGATTAATCCCCCCAGTGACCACCCGAGCCAAATAGCCTCTTTAGGCGCCTGTTGCCATAAAGTATCAGCCATCGCGGCTAAATTCATCGCATCAAACCCTTGGCTACGACCATAGCCAGGCATGTCAACTAAATGCAAACGAAAATGCGGTGAGATTCGCGGAATAATGGAACGCCACACTTCGGCATTCAGCCCCCATCCGTGCAGCAACACAAGATCTTGAGAACCTTCACCGATTGTCTCCCAGTACAACTGCGTCATGGTTACACTCTCTTTTTTCACAGGAATATGCTTATGCTAACAATGCAAGGTGCCTGTTGGCTATGCCAGCAGCCATTAAAATTAGTGGATCACGGGATTTGTGCGTTCTGCATAAAGCGCATCCCAACCATGTCAAATGTCTGCCATCGGTGCGCACTACCAGCCGAACAAGGCCACATCCTATGTGGTCGCTGCTTAATTCAGCCGCCTGCGTGGCATCGGTTAATCGCTGTTAGCCCCTATCAAGCCCCTTTACGTAAATTAATCCATCGTTATAAGTTTAACCCACAGCCTCAATTAGCTTTCACGCTTGCTAAAGTGTACGCATTACATTGGCTTAATGGTTATCGCCAGCAGCTTTGGCCTAAGCCTGATAGGCTTTTGACAATCCCTTCACACCCTAAGCGGCTATGGTTACGTGAATTTGACCACATTGCTTTTATCGGTGAATATTTAGCCAAGTGGTTAAATATTGCCTATTCACGAAATTCATTATTGCGCACTCGTGATACACTGGCTCAGATAACATTAAAACGTAAACACCGCCACAGCAATCTTAATGGCGCATTTACCCTAACAACCCCTGTCATAGGGCAGCACGTCGCTATTTTTGATGATGTGCTGACGACAGGCGCGACGATGCAAGCCGCGGCACAATTGCTGATTTGTGCGGGTGTAGAGACAGTACAGGCTTGGTCACTCTGTCGCACCTTGTAGGAATGGGGCAAATGGGCGTATTATAACCAACTAAAGCGGTCAACTATTATTGAGCAAATGATTATGATTAATATTACTGAAGCAGCACAGGCTCATTTTGCCAAATTACTGGAAAACCAAGAGCCAGGCACCCAAATTCGCGTGTTTGTCATCAACCCAGGCACACCTTCTGCTGAATGTGGCGTTTCCTACTGCCCACCGGACGCTGTTGAAGCAACAGACCAAGAATTGAAATTTGAGCGCCTATCCGCTTATGTTGATGAGATCAGCGCACCATTCTTAGAAGACGCAGAAATTGATTTCGTGACAGATCAGTTGGGTTCACAACTGACGCTCAAAGCGCCTAACGCAAAAATGCGCAAAGTCTCTGATGACGCACCTCTTATCGAACGTGTTGAGTATGTTTTACAATCACAAATTAACCCACAACTTGCAAGCCATGGCGGTCGTGTCTCACTGATGGAGATCACTGATGACGGCTTTGCTATTTTACAGTTTGGTGGCGGTTGTAACGGCTGTTCAATGGTCGATGTCACATTAAAAGAAGGGATTGAAAAAGAACTTCTCAAAATGTTTGAAGGCGAGCTAAAAGGTGTTAAAGATCTTACTGAGCACCAACGTGGTGAGCATTCGTTCTACTAATTGTTCACCTAAACTTGCTAATCTGACGGCGCCCGTATCTTATTGCGGGTGTCTTTTATTATTTCATCACCTTTATAATTCGGTATTTTATGGAACAATTTGAGACGCTAACGCCTGCACAGGCATACCAACATTGGGTTGATGGCACCGCGATATTAGTGGATGTTCGTGACCCACAAAGCTTCCGTGCGGGGCACGCAAGTGGCGCCTATCATTTGACCAATGAAACACTGAGCGCATTTTTAGCACAAACAGACTATGAGCAGACCATCATGGTGATGTGTTATCACGGTCATAGCAGCCAAGGAGCTGCACAGTACTTAATTAATATTGGCTTCGAATCCGTCTACAGTATCAATGGTGGTTTTGAGGCTTGGTTGAGGGAATATCCACAAGCCGTTACGGCTCTCTAAGCGAGAAAATCCATTCATGATCCATGTTGTTTCATTCACAAATCCCAGAATGGCCCAGGCTTTTGTCGATTATATGGCAAGCCAACATATCGAATTAAAAGTCCATCCTGTTCCAGAGCAGCAGCAAATAGAGCTTTGGCTTCAAGATGAGCAATATCTCGCAAAAGTACAGCAAGAGCTTAACCTTTTTTTGCAAGATCCATCAAACCCCCGTTATACCGAAGCAAGCTGGAAAATAGGTAACACCCAAACCGCGTTTAAATATCGCAACACTTTGACCTTGGCTAATCTCAAAGCACAATCAGGTCCTTTAACCATCGCCGTCATACTGATCTGTGCTGGCGTTTATTTTTGGTTAGCCATAACCCAGCACCTTGATGTGCTACGTTATCTTGCATGGCCACGGGAAGGGCAGCAATTTGAACTTTGGCGGTGGTTTAGCCCTGCATTCGTTCAATTTTCCCTATCTCAGCTCATTTTTAACCTCGTTTTGTGGTGGTATTTAGCTAGCCAAGTTGAACGTAGGCTAGGCTCCGGTAAATTACTAACGATCTTTTTAGTATCTGCCTTATTCTGTAATTGGGGGCAATCGCTGTATAGTGCATCTAATTTTGGTGGACTATCTGGGGTTGTCTACGCGCTGATCAGCTACGTTTGGCTAATGGGTGAACGTCAACCCGAAAAAGAGGTCAGTGCTCCGAGAGGGTTAATCATTCTAGTTGTTGTTTGGCTCGTGTTAGGTAACTTAGAAATTTTAGGTCCTGATATCGCAAATGCCTCACATATATCGGGGTTAATTATCGGATTATTGATGGGAATATGGGATAATCGACATACTTTTACATCCCATCGCTCCAGATAGAACATACATATTTAGTTAGAGGCTAACACCGTGAAACAGACCCAGAGACATGATGCAATCATCGAACTCGTTCGCCTTCAGGGCTATGTGAGCACTGAAGAGCTTGTTGAGCATTTCGAGGTTAGCCCTCAGACGATCCGCCGTGACCTCAACGACCTCGCAGAACAAAATAGGATCCAGCGCCACCATGGTGGTGCAGCCCTGCCTTCTAGCTCGGTTAATGCGGCCTATCACGACCGTAAAATCATGTGGTCAAATGAAAAAGCTCGCATTGCTCAACGCGTTGCCAGCCAGATCCCTGATGGTGCAACCTTATTTATCGATATCGGTACAACCCCTGAAGCCGTGGCTCATGCACTGGTGAATCATAAAAATCTACGGGTCGTGACCAACAACCTAAACGTCGCCACACTACTAATGCCAAAAGAAGACTTCCGCTTGATCCTCGCGGGTGGCGAAGTACGCTCACGCGATGGCGGCATTGTTGGTGAGGCAACTCTGGATTTTATCTCACAATTTAGGCTGGATTACGGTATCTTAGGGATCAGCGGCATTGATATGGATGGTTCACTACTTGAGTTTGATTATCACGAAGTGCGCACCAAACGCGCAATTATCGAAAACTCACGTTGTGTGATGCTAGTCACTGACCACTCAAAATTTGGTCGTAATGCCATGGTCAACCTCGGCAATATGAATCTGATCGATCATTTATTTACCGACAAGCTACCACCTGAAAGCATTCAAAAAGTGATTGAACAGCACAATGTACAACTCGAGCTGTGCTAATACTTTAATCTAGATGGTAGTATCGGCTACCATCTTTCCTTTCCTGCCAAACTTAACCTTTTCGTTAACCCTCTCGATAACGCTCTCAATGACATTCTTTCGTTAATGTTCGAACATTTTCACTTTGTAAAAATAGTCACAGTATATGTGTGGTTATTGAAAATAATTTGTTACCTTTATCACGAGTTGTTGTTTTTTGTTGGTTAACAGTTGGCATATTAATCGATTTTGATTACAATCAAATGAGCGAAAACGAACATTATAGAAAACGTTTCGAACATCTCAGGGGGATGCATGGAAACTAAAGACTTGATTGTAATCGGCGGCGGTATAAACGGCGCTGGTATCGCGGCAGATGCCGCTGGCCGTGGATTATCTGTATTGCTGCTTGAAGCTCAAGACTTAGCAAGTGCGACATCATCTGCGAGTTCAAAACTGATCCACGGTGGTTTACGTTATCTTGAGCATTATGAATTTCGCCTTGTGAGTGAAGCACTTGCTGAACGCGAGGTGTTATTAAAACTTGCGCCACACATTGCGTTTCCAATGCGCTTCCGTCTGCCGCACCAACCTCACTTACGCCCAGCTTGGATGATCCGTATTGGCTTATTCCTGTATGATCACTTGGGTAAACGTACCAGCTTGCCCGGCAGTAAAGGGTTAAAATTTGGTCAAAATTCCGTCCTTAAGCCAGAACTTAACAAAGGTTTCGAATATTCAGACTGTTGGGTCGATGATGCGCGTTTGGTTGTATTAAACGCTCAAGAAGTAGTACGTAAAAATGGTGAGGTTCGCACACGTACAAAAGTCACTCGAGCCTATCGTGAAGATGGCTTATGGGTGGTTGAAGCAGAAGACCTGCGCACTGGTGAAAAAGAAACTTGGAAGGCGAAAGGTTTAGTTAACGCCACTGGCCCATGGGTAAAAGAGTTCTTTGACGATGGTTTGAAACTCAAATCACCTTATGGCATTCGTCTTATCAAAGGTAGCCATATTGTTGTGCCTCGCGCTCATGATGAGCCACAAGCTTATATTTTACAAAATGAAGACAACCGTATTGTGTTTGTGATCCCTTGGATGGATGAATTTTCCATTATCGGCACCACCGATGTCGAATACAAAGGCGATCCAAAAAATGTTCGTATTGATGACAATGAAGTGAACTACTTACTAAAAGTCTATAACGATCATTTCAAAAAACAGTTGAGCAAAGCGGATATTGTTTGGGATTACTCAGGGGTTCGTCCATTATGTGACGATGAGTCTGATTCACCACAAGCCATTACACGTGACTACACACTCGATATTCACGATGAAAATGGCAAAGCACCGCTGCTGTCTGTTTTCGGCGGTAAATTAACCACTTATCGTAAACTCGCAGAAGCGGCTGTCGGTAAACTTGCGCCTTACTACCCAAATGCAGGTGCAGCATGGACTAAAAATGGTGTGCTGCCTGGCGGTGATATTGAAGGTTGTGATCGTGATGGTTATGCACGCTTACTACGTCAACGTTACAATTGGCTACCAGAAGGCCTTGCTCTACGTTTTGCAAGAACATACGGTAGTCAAAGCAAGTTGATCCTCGAAGACGCTAACTCACTCAGCGATCTTGGCGAAGCATTCGGTCATAACGTCTATGAAGCAGAGCTACGTTACTTAGTCGAACATGAGTGGGTTACTGAATTAGATGACGCTATCTGGCGTCGTACCAAATTGGGCATGTGGCTGAACGAAAGTGAAAAACAGCGCATCGCACAATGGTTGGCAGAGCATGTGAACGTCGCTCAACCAGCCACAGTTTAGTTGTAAAAATCTCGTTGGCAATGCACCAAAAGCCAGTCGGTTTATCATCGGCTGGCTTTTCTTTTGGAATTTATACTGACCCATAGAGCACAATACCTACTACTTTATCAGTTGCCTAAACGCATAGAGTTTGATTAAATAATCAAATCACTCTTTCTTCCACCTAGCTAAAGGTATTCCCCGACGATGATTTGAGATCTGCCAGAAAATGCTTACAGATACCCAACACGGTATTTCTTTTTCTGTTTTTGGCAGACAATGGTCATCAATCGTCTCATTTCTTGAAAGATAGCACGCTGTTGTCTGCCCCCTGCTCTCAGGAGGTACACATGACTGTTGCTTGTCATTTTTCACAACTTAATATCGAATTTCACCAAACAGCGCTTTTTCCCCCCTTAAATGGCTCCTTGATATGCCAAAAAAATGCGTTAATTGGCAACAATGGCAAAGGAAAGTCTGTATTAATGCGGCTACTTGCTCAACAAATGCAACCAACCTCAGGCTACGTTAGTTGGGCGATGCCTTTTATGCACGTTGACCAGCTCACACGCTTAGAAGGAGATACCATCGCAGACGCTTTAGGTGTTAGCCCCTTGGTCGATGCATTTACAAGAGTCGATTCGGGTAATGCGACTATGGAGGACTTAGAGCTATTGGAAGATAAATGGCACTTACCTGCCATTTGGCAGAGCTTATTGGACTCAGCCAAATTACCCGTGATGATAGATGCTCCAATTAATCACTTAAGTGGTGGTGAGCGAACTCGTCTTGCATTATGTCGAGCCTTCTTACATAAAGACCATTTTCTGTTATTAGATGAACCCGATAACCACCTTGACCATGAGGGTCGCCAGTGGCTAAGCAATAAATTGGCAGAACATAAAGCAGGCTCTTTGGTTATTACTCATAACCGAGCTTTACTGGCTCATATGCAAATGATTTTTGAGTTAACCGATAAAGGGCTACATGAATATGGCGGCAACTATGCCCTTTATGAAGAACAAAAACATTTTGCTATGGCAGCCATTGAGGCCAAAACCGAACGGCTAGACAACCAAATCCGCCAAGAAAAACGCCAACAACACGCCACGTTGCAAAAAGCAGAGCAACGACGCAAACAAGGCGAAAAAGTTCGTTATAGTGGCTCTCAGTCCTTATTGCTACTGGATATGCAAACCAATCGTGCGCAAAAAAGACAATCTAACGTGGCTGAACGCCATCAGCGTGTTATGAACGATTTACAAGGCCAATTACAGGACGTACAAGACAAACAGATCCATAATAAACAACAGAAAATGACGTTAAATTACCAGCCAGATGGTCGTAAGGTCACGATTTTTGCCTCTCAGCTACAACTGCCTTATGGCTACACGGAGCCTGTTTCTTTCACTGCCTATACAGGAGAACATTGGCACATTAAAGGCCGTAATGGCAGCGGTAAATCAACATTGTTAAAAACCCTTGCGGGGACGATTGCTGCGATATCCGGAGAATACCGAATTAACCCTGCATTTTGTTATCTCGATCAACATCTCAATTTATTGGATAAAACCCTCCCCGTCGCGGAAGCGCTACAACGCTATCAACCTGCATTTACCGTTGAACAATGGCGCACCCAATTGGGTATGCTCAGGATCCGAGGGGATAAGTCACTCCAACCACTTAGCCAACTTAGCGGTGGTGAACAACTAAAAGCGACGCTATTAGCGCTAACCCATAGCCCAACCCCCCCTGCGGTATTGTTACTGGATGAACCCGATAACCACCTTGATTTAGATTCAAAAACATTATTGGAAGGATTACTCAGCGACTACAAAGGCACGCTTTTTTTGGTGTCGCATGATGAGACTTTTGTCGAACAATGTGGGATGACCAATGAATTAGTGCTGGCAAATTAACCTTTTTATGCCATTGGCTGCCTACTGGCAGCCAACGAGCGACTAGTGAATAAACGTCTGCTTGACTCTATCTGACATCAAAACATAGGGGATCCAGATAAAGCAGTAGAAACAGCTATTTACCACATTAATAATGTAGCTATACTCAATTTCAATGCCAAAAATATTTGGGAAAACAAAGCGCGAAACAACAACCATCACGGTATAAAATAGCATCGAGATAATAAATAAAGGTTTCGCGATTTTTAGGCCTTTGAGGGCTGCGATAACGTTCCACGCCAACAAAACTATCAATATACCTTGGGCCATTTGTAGCATATAAAAAGCGTTTGAAAACCCATCGACATAAAAATCAGATTGCTCATTCGTCACAAGGTGCCAAGCTGATTTAACTTGTAGGATATCTAAGTACATCATGATGATAGTCTGATAAAGCATATAAAACAGACCCAGCATAGGTAAAATAAGCCATCCTCTAATGCCTTGTAGTGGTGTTTTTTGAGGGCCCGTTAAGACTGCGGGTGTGTTGACATCCATCTGATTAATAACCTTATTCTTGTGACTTAATACAGCGTTCTAAATATGCTTTCAATACGTGTGCCTGATTATGCACCTTATCTTTAGCACTATACAGCAAGGTGAGATTGCCTAGCTTCGCTTTCTCTACAAGAGGCATCCAAGCCGCTGAATGATGACTTAATTCTTGATGATAGTCTTCAACAAATTTATCGAATTGGTCAGGATGTTGATGAAACCATTTACGTAACTCATTGGATGGCGCAACGTCTTTATTCCATTCATCATAATCGAGCGCGACTTTTTTTATCCCTCTTGGCCATAACCTATCAACCAATACACGGTATCCATCTTCAGACGAAACGGCATCATAGACTCTTTTACAGTAAATCATGCACCCTCACATTCGCGATATTCAGTATCGCTATTACTTAATTAACAAACGTATTTTTTACCCTGACAGAAACTAAGAAATATAAGCCCCAAATAAAGAGGCGTATCCCACTACCGACAATATCTACAATATCTTCATCCTCTGCTGATATTGAGAATAATGAACTCAATAAAACGACACTTGCTATGGATAGTATGAAGTCACTCGCGTAAAAGAGAATAATGACTTTAATCACCAATTTTTTCTTATAAATAAAGAGATAACATACGAATAACAATAAGCCATAAATCAATGCACTCGAGAGTAAGTTAAAATATATGAACTCCCTAGCCATTGGAATAAATGATAATGACGTAGGGTCAGTCATCTTCTCCAAACCTTCTAGCTGCTCTGGAAGGTCTTTCAATAAAGTATAAGGAGTGATAATTAGCGTAAGAAATAATCCTAACATAGGGATTAGTAGCCATCCCCCAAAACCGACGGGTTCAGAAGAAAGAGGCTCATTTTCAACCGTTACTGATGGGCAATCCGTTTTTTGATCTGAACCCTCATTAATTTTACTTGAGGAGAGATGTTCTTCAGATTGGTTCATGGCTAGCTCCTTGCTTTTTAGTTTAACCTCAATGCAAATAGTTAACTTAAATGGAAAATTTATTTTATATAAATCTAACGCTTTTCGATTAAAATATCACCTTTGAATTAAAAATTATCAAAGCCAAAATACGAAAAATATCAAAATAACCTCATATTTTTTGTCCATAAAAATAATAATCCCGATAAGGCCTACTCTATGCCAAAAATAACCGCCCAGCTGTCTCTACCTCCCCATTATCAGACGAATGACTTTTTCGCCTTTCATTTAAGAGATCAACATAATATTGCCGAAATTGTTGAAGGTAATTTATTACGCAAAGGTATATTGTGGGCGCACTCTCCAGCTCAATTACTTATTGAGATTGATAAAGACAAGGCACACATTATCCTTGATATTGATAACGCTAAAAATCGGCCCAGCGAATACGATGTTGTTGAACTAGGGAAACATATGCTCGGTTTACGGCAAGCCGTCGAACAGTTTGAAGCGGAATATTTATCACATCCCATTATCGGTAAGCTGATTAAGCAACAACAAGGTTTACGAATATATCAATCTTCAAGCCCATTTGAAGCATTAGTGTGGGCGATTATTGGCCAACAAATCAGCGTAACAGCCGCGATTGCAATACGTCGTCGCTTTATTCAAGCCACTGGTTCAAAACACTCATCGGGCATTTGGTGTTTTCCAGATGCACAGCAGGTGTCAAAAGTGACTGATGAATCACTACGCCAAGCTGGGTTTTCTACTGGTAAAATCATCACCATACGAGCGCTTTGTCACGCACTGTTAAGTCAGCAAATCGACCTATCACAACCTATCAGCAACCATAATGTCACGATATTGACCGACCAATTAGTCAGCCTTAAAGGTATTGGCCCATGGACGGTAAATTATGCGCTTTTACGCGGTTTTAACTACCTCGATGGCTCGTTACATGGCGATGTGGCCGTGAGGCGCAATTTGCAGTCTCTGCTTGGCGCAGAGAGCCAGCCTACAGCAAAAGAGACGGAAAAATGGTTAGAGGCATTTTCGCCATGGCGTGCCTTAGTTGCCGCTCATTTATGGCGTAGCCAATCGGCTGCGGGGTATTAATTCCCTCATACAGATAGCAGCCAACCCTAATTGGTTGGCTGCGTAAATTGCCTAATTCGGCAAAGCAGATCAGTCAAAATGACCGATTAACGTAACCAGTTGGTTTTCGCTAATTCAACAACTTCATCACCACGACCACTTAAAATGGCTTTGAGCATATATAGGCTAAAACCTTTTGCTTCTTGCAAATTAATTGTCGGTGGCATAGAAAGTTCTTGTTTTGCTGTGACAACATCGACAACAACAGGGCCATCATGAGCGAAAGCTTCCTTCAATGCGGCATCCACATCTTCACTCTTCTCAACGCGGATCCCTTTGATCCCAGCAGCATTGGCAACTGCCGCAAAATTAGGATTATGGAGATCAGTGCCTTCTGTTAAGAAGCCACCTACCTTCATTTCCATAGCGACAAAACCTAACACGCCGTTATTCAGAACAATGACTTTCACAGGTAAATTCATTTGTGCCAGTGACAACAGATCCCCCATCAACATACTAAAACCGCCATCACCACTCATGGTCACAACTTGGCGTTGTTTATCGACAGATTGGATCCCCATCGCTTGCGGCATCGCATTTGCCATTGACCCATGATTAAACGAGCCAATCAAACGGCGTTTACCATTCATTTTTAAGTAACGAGCCGCCCATACCGTTGGCGTTCCCACATCACAGGTAAATACCGCGTCATCATTCGCCAATGCACTGATCCGGCTTGCTAAATATTGAGGGTGGATCACACCGTCTTTACCCGGTTTTGCTAAATCATCAAGACCTTCACGCGCTTCGGTATAATGTTTCAATGCGCTATCTAAGTGGTGCCTATCTTGTTTCACGTCTAAGTGAGGTTGCAATGCGGTCAAAGTGGCTTTAATGTCACCAATCATGCCCATATCGATATGGCAATGGGAGCCTAAGCTACCTGCATTAATATCGATTTGAATAATCTTAGCCCCTTGAGGATAGAATGGGCGGTATGGGAACTGAGTACCCAGTAACACCACCGTATCGGCATTCATCATTGCATGGTAGCCGGATGAAAAACCAATCAGCCCCGTCATACCAACGCTATATGGGTTATCCCACTCAATGTGCTCTTTACCGCGTAGTGCATGCACGACTGGCGCTTTTAATGTTTCCGCCAGCTTAATCACTTCATCATGTGCACCAGCACAGCCTGCCCCACAAAATAGGGTGATATTTTGTGCTTGGTTCAGTGCATCCGCTAACTTCGCAATTTCAGCAGGCTGAGGCATGATCAACGGAGCTTGCGGCTGATACCATGTATCATTTGCTGTTTCCGGTGCTTCACGTAACGCAATATCTCCTGGCAGTACAATGACAGAGACACCTTTTTCTAGAATCGCTTTACGCATCGCAATCCCAAGCACTTGAGGAAGCTGCTCAGGGTTAGAGATCAGTTCGCAATAATGACTACATTCGCGAAATAGCTCTGTTGGGTGCGTTTCTTGAAAGTAGTTACTACCGATTTCACTAGAAGGGATATGTGCAGCAATTGCTAATACAGGCACGCGATTACGATGGCAATCATACAACCCATTGATTAGGTGCATATTACCCGGACCACAAGAGCCTGCGCAAACGGCTAGCTTACCCGTCATTTGCGCTTCTGCACCTGCGGCAAATGCTGCAACTTCTTCGTGACGGGTGCCTAACCATTCGATTGTGCCAAGACGGCGTAAGCTATCACTCAGCCCATTGAGTGAATCACCCGTAACGCCCCAGATGCGCTTCACACCAGCATTATCTAGGACTTTCGCGACATAGGATGCAACTGTCTGTTTTTTCATAATGGCACTCTTTCCAGTCAGATTAGGTTAAAATATTCACAGAGCATCAAATCTATTTTCTCTGTAATACATCATCATTATTAAACCAATTTACGCACTTTAAACTTAGTGTAACGAATTAAATTTGCGGTTCCTACCGAGGAAAACAAATAGCTATTAAGAACAGAACAATCCTCCACTAATATCAAAAGAAGAATCTAGATACAGCATAAATTAAATATTCATTGTGCGCTGAAATATCAAAAAACAATAACATTAACAATTATTTAATAACCAGTCATAATAAGAGTATTTAATAAATAATATCGATAATGATAAGTAATTTGTTGATTATCCTAGAGGAGTAAAAATAAGATAAATAATTGTATTGGTTAAGGTACCAGAATATTTAAATTGGTGATTGAAGTGCAAGAAGCTGGCATCAAAATAGAAATATTCACGAAATTCAAACCAGAAATAAGACTCAAAAATAGCTATCGATACATAACTCAAATTCCATACCCTCCATCGGATAAATGGTATGGTTTACCAATAGGTCAAACGCGATATTTTTGCGCGCTGCTGCATAACTCCCCCTCTTGTAAAAAATTTAAGATAAGCATCATATTATTAAGCATTAAACACATCGCAATTTTTTATTAAAAAACAACACACTAAGTATAAAAACCAATTAAGTATTTTTAGCAAGGTTAAAAAATTAATAAAGCCACTAAAATCAGCATAAATAACCGACATTTTACATTTAATCGATATTATTGTATTATTGATGACCTGTTTAAGTCACATAAAGGTTCTCATTTTGCTTTTTTTACAAAATGCACAACAACAAACTAGCTCACAACACTTCTCTATTCCCTGCTCTTCTCTGCGCAATTGTTAGCGGTGATTTTCCCCAAGTCGTCTTAGCAAATTCGATATGAAACACTCGTCATATTGATGATCTTTGCCAGTGATAAATAAAATATTGATGCATTCTACAGATAACGACTATTCTAATATAACGATCTCTGTTTTTATCTGGCGCGAGCAAGATATAGAGATATGGACCACACAGATCATGAATGCAATTCATTACGTTTCGAAATTCAGATAAAAGGATGGTTCCATGAAGTTCAAAAAGAAAAAAGAAAAGCCTTTAAATATTAATGATATTACTATCATTGATGATGGAAAATTAAAAAAAGCCATCACTGCGGCGTCGCTGGGTAATGCGATGGAGTGGTTTGACTTTGGGGTATACGGTTTCTTAGCCTATGTACTCGGTCAAGTTTTCTTCCCTGGCGCATCACCGAGCGTACAGATGATCGCCGCTCTAGCCACTTTCTCTGTTCCTTTCTTAGTTCGACCGCTCGGCGGTGTCGTCTTCGGTATCCTAGGGGATAAGTATGGCCGACAAAAAGTCTTAGCCGTCACCATTATCATTATGTCGATCAGTACCTTCAGTATCGGTTTGATCCCTTCATATGAGACTATTGGTATCTGGGCGCCTATCCTACTATTGTTAGCAAAACTCGCCCAAGGCTTCTCCGTGGGTGGAGAGTATTCAGGTGCAGCTATCTTTGTTGCCGAATACTCACCTGACCGTAAACGTGGTTTTATGGGAAGTTGGTTAGACTTTGGCTCTATCGCAGGTTTCGTGCTAGGTGCTGGTGTTGTGGTACTCATTTCAAGTATTGTTGGTGAAGAAAACTTCCACGAATGGGGCTGGAGGATCCCTTTCTTCCTTGCACTGCCTTTAGGTATCATTGGCCTGTATTTACGCCATGCACTTGAAGAGACCCCAGCATTCCAACAACACATTGAAACGCTCGAAAAACAAGATAAAGCCAATATTCAAAATCCACCGAAAGTCTCTTTCCGTGAAGTCGTTTCTAAATATTGGAAAAGTTTGATGATCTGCGTTGGTTTAGTTATCGCAACAAACGTGACTTACTACATGTTGCTGACTTATATGCCAAGTTACCTGTCGCATAACCTAAACTATTCTGCTGACCATGGTGTGCTGATCATCATTGCCATTATGATTGGTATGCTCTTTGTCCAACCAATTATTGGTTTAACCAGCGATAAAATTGGTCGCCGCCCATTCGTTATTGCAGGGAGTTTAGGTCTGATAGTGTTAGCCTATCCTGCCTTTATGCTCATTGATAGCGGCTCTGTTGGCTTGATTTTTGTTGGTTTGCTTATTTTAGCTGTGCTACTGAACTGTTTTACAGGGGTTATGGCATCAATTTTACCGGCTATTTTCCCAACGCACATTCGTTATAGCGCCCTCGCAATCGCCTTTAATATTTCAGTTTTGATTGCCGGTGCCACACCGACAGTAGCAGCATGGTTAGTTGAATCAACCAATAATCTGTATATGCCCGCCTTTTATTTAATGGTTATCGCCTTAATTGGCCTCTATACTGGTATTACTATGCCAGAGACCGCAAACAAACCATTAAGAGGGGCAACGCCTGCGGCATCTGATAGAGCAGAGGCGAAAGAGATCTTAAGCGAGCACTATGACAATATTGAACAGAAAGTTGAAGATATTGAACAACAGATCGCTGAGCTAGAGAAAAAGCGTCAGTCATTAATTAATCAGCACCCTAAATTGGATTAAACCTGATGTAAGGCAAAGGAGCAGAAGATGGCGAAAAAACAGGCTTGTCACCTAGTCTGGTTTCGTAATGACCTTCGTGTCACCGATAATAAAGCGCTGTCATCTGCTTGTGCTGATCCTGATGCTAAAGTGCTCGCCGTGTTTACGGCTACACCAGAACAATGGCGAGCACATCACCTCTCCTCTCGGCAAATCACCTTTTTGCATCAAAATCTCATTGCGCTTCGTGACTCGCTAGCCAAATTAAGCATCCCTCTGTTTTGCCAAACAACCCCCGATTTTTTAAGTGCCGCACAATGGGTACTGGATTTTGCTCAACAGCAGCAAGTTGACCACCTATATTTCAATCATCAATATGAACTCAATGAGCATAGGCGAGACGAATGGTTGATTCATCACCCACAACGCGCTTTCCGAGTACATGCTTTTGATGATGCCTTACTATTACCACCAAAATCCGTCACAAATCAGAAAGGCGAAATGTACCAAGTGTACACTCCGTTTCGTCGAGCCTTTATTAGCCAATTAGTGACCACCGATTTTCGTTCCTTACCAGCACCTCAACCACGAGGGGAAGCACTTGCTATCGATGACCTATCACTCCCCTTGTTTGCGCATCACGCCGTCGATATTGCGCCACATTTCCCAGCGGGTGAATCAGCAGCACGCCAACAACTCAGGCAATTTTGTCGCCTAAAAGTGCAGCATTACCAACAGCATCGCGATATTCCCTCAATTGAGGGTACCAGCCTGTTATCCCCATATTTGGCAATTGGGGTACTCTCACCACGGCAATGTTTAAATCGCCTGCTCGCTGAGTATCCACCGCTTTTTGATTCCCCAGATAGCGGGGCATTCACATGGCTTAATGAATTAATTTGGCGAGAGTTTTACCATCATCTACTCGTCGCTTTTCCACGCTTATGCCGCCACCAGCCTTTTATTGAATGGACCAACCACATTCAGTGGAATAGCTCCGATGCTGACTTTAAAGCGTGGCAGCTTGGGCAAACGGGATACCCCATCGTTGATGCTGCAATGCGACAACTCAATACCACAGGTTGGATGCATAATCGTTTAAGAATGATCACTGCGAGTTTTTTAGTGAAAGATTTACTGATTGATTGGCGACTCGGCGAACAATATTTTATGCAGCAATTAATTGATGGCACACTCGCGGCAAACAATGGAGGCTGGCAGTGGTCTGCTTCGACAGGTACTGATGCACAACCTTGGTTTCGTATTTTTAATCCAACCACTCAGGGTAAAAAATTTGACCCTCAGGGTGCATTTATTCGCCAGTGGCTTCCAGAATTACAATCCGTACCCGATAAATATATTCACACACCGCATGAGTGGGCAGAGGCTAACCACGTTACTTTAGATTATCCCGCACCAATTGTTGACCATAAACAAGCACGTTTAGCCACATTAGCCGCTTTTGAAGCAGGAAAAAGCGATAGCGTAAAACACCATTAATTATCAAAGTAATAATTTCAGTTAGGGATTATACTGTCTACTACTCATCCATAGAACAAGCAAAAATCGGAGTCGTTATGCAGGTGATTTTACAGGTCGATTTCCCTTATCAAGGCCCTTGGGGAGAGCAGATGGCTGATGCAATGAAAACATTAGCCGAGTCTATCAATGATGAACCTGGCTTTATCTGGAAAATTTGGACGGAGAACCCATCGACACAAAAGGCTGGAGGTATTTACCTGTTTGCGTCAGAAGAGCAAGCTCAAGCTTACTTACAAAAGCACAGTGCGCGGCTAAAATCCTTTGGTGTTCCTGAAGTCCGAGGGGAGATCTTTGCCGTCAATCATGCGCTTAGCCAACTGAACCAAGCGCACTTTATTCACAATTAATTTCTGACTGCTGATAAGAGGCTGGACAGCGGCTAGCCTCACCGCAACCTGCTATTGAATACGGGCGAATCATCCCCGTATCCGTTCAGCCGCTAAAAATCCCCTTCACGGCGCTCAACAAGCGTCAGAATACTGTATAAGGCAACGGCAACATTATTTTGATTGAAGACTTGAACATCCCATTCAACCACGCCATTTGGCTTATCTTCTGCCGTTTTTTGTGCTTTTTTAATCTTTTTCTTGCAAGTTAAACGCACTTGGATGGTATCACCAATTTTTACAGGCTCAATAAAACGTAAGTTTTCCATACCATAGTTGGCGATCACAGGACCGACTGCCGCATCAACAAATAAACCAGCCGCTGCTGATACAACAAAGTAGCCATGAGCCACTCGCTCACCAAATAATGATTGCGCAGCGCCAATTTTATCCATATGTGCATAGAAATGGTCACCACTTAAACAAGCGAAGTTGACTAAGTCTGCTTCCGACACCGTGCGTCTTGCCGTCAATAAGGTATCGCCAATGACTAAATCCTCAAAATACTTCCTAAACGGATGCACTTGATCCGTCACTACATCTGCACCACGGATCCACTGCTTGGTGACGGCAGTCAGCATAGAAGGGCTACCTTGAATAGCCGTTCGCTGCATATAGTGTTTAACTGCCCTCAATCCGCCTAGCTCCTCGCCACCACCCGCGCGACCCGGGCCACCATGCACTAATAGTGGTAATGGTGAGCCATGCCCCGTTGATTCTGCCGCTGAGGCTTCATTCAGAATCAACATTCGACCATGTGCCCGTGCACTTCTACGGATAACATCTTGCGCTACTGAGGTGTCTGCCGTTACTAATGTACCCGCAAGGCTCCCTCCTCCCATAATGGCCAACTCAACCGCTTGGTCACTCGTCTCATAGCCAATCAATGTTGCAACCGGCCCAAATGCCTCCGTTTCATGGACGGCCTGATTAGTATAAGGATCGGCGCAATAGAGCAAGGTAGGCGGATAGAATGCCCCTTTTTGGCTATCGGCCCCCATCACATTCAGCTCTTGAAGATCCCCTCCACACAGGATTTCACAACCGTTTTGCTGTAAATACATAACCTTTTCATGAACATCATCACGCTGCTCTTGATTGATTAAAGCCCCCATGCGCACGCCTTCAACGGCAGGGTCACCGACAGTGATACCCGATAAGCGTTTTAATAATGCCTGTTTAACTGTTTCTAACTGGGGCTTCGGCACAATGATACGACGGATTGCTGTACATTTTTGCCCTGCTTTCACCGTCATTTCACGGGTCACTTCTTTAATAAATAAAGAAAATTCAGGTTGTTCTGGAGTAACATCAACCCCAAGTATTGCGCAGTTAAGGGAGTCTGCTTCCATGGTGAATGGGATCGACTTTTCACGTAATCGAGGGTGAGATTTTAATTTTTGCCCTGTTGCTGCCGAGCCAGTAAAGGTCACCACATCCTCAAAATCGAGATATTCAAACATATCACCGATCCCCCCGCAGATTAGCTGAATAGCACCTTCAGGCACTAACCCACTTTCAACGATCAGGCGCACCATTGCTTGAGTAACTTGAGCGGAAGCCGTCGCAGGTTTAATAATCGCAGGCATCCCCGCTAGCCACGTTGGTGCCAATTTTTCTAGCATTCCCCAACAAGGGAAGTTAAATGCATTGATATGTAATGCCACACCATGGCGGGAAGTTAAAATATGGCGAGCAATAAATTGGCCTTGTTTCGATAGCGGGATCATCTCATCTTCGGGCCAAATCGTATCATCTGGCAACTCGCGATTTGCAAGCCCTGCAAAAGAGAAGAGTGTTGCGATCCCACCTTCAATATCAACCCAACTATCTGCTTTAGTCGCCCCTGTTTGTGCTGATATTTCATAAAGAGACGCTTTATGCTCTAGCAAATATTTAGCGACGGCTTTTAACATTTGGCCGCGCTGCTGGAAAGTCATGGCGGATAAAGCATCCCCGCCTTTTTTCCGACCGTAATCAAGACAATCAACCAGAGGTAAACCCGCAGTGGTAACCTCATATAACGCCTGACCAGTCAATGCATGATAAATTTTGCGGCCTTCACCTTCACCATATAACCACTTCCCCGTTATATAACTTGTTAATTGCTGCATGGCATCTCTCCAAAATAAAAAACAACAAACACAAATATTAAATAAATATGTATCACAATATGGGCAGCGAATGCCAACCTCAATTTAACAAATTAAGAACAAAACTTATCCATTAGCTACTAACAAATAAAAACCACACTAATTTACATAAAATTAACCCTATGATTTAAATCAATAAACTTAAATTGATTGTGAAGCCAATCGCAAAAGAAGAATAAATGAGATTGATTTTATTGTTAACGATTCCTAGCATTAATGTTAAATATTGTGATTCATTTTTTATTTTTATTTAATTTAATACGAATCATTTGGAAGAAAACAATGAATGAGCAAAATCAGGCAAACTTCGAGGCCAAAATCGAAGCCGACATTAATATTGAGCCAAAAGATTGGATGCCCGATGCCTATAGGCAAAACCTGATCCGCCAAGTTGGACAACATGCACACTCGGAAGTTATCGGCATGCTGCCAGAAGCAAACTGGTTAACTCGCGCACCCACATTGAGACGTAAAGCTATCTTGTTAGCAAAAATCCAAGATGAAGCAGGTCATGGCCTCTACCTTTATAGCGCAGCCGAAACATTAGGATGCACTCGCCAAGACATCTATCAAAAGATGCTCGATGGCAAAATGAAATATTCGTCTATTTTTAACTACCCCACCCTAACTTGGGCCGATGTAGGTGTGATTGGCTGGTTGGTTGATGGTGCCGCCATTGTTAACCAAGTTGCCCTCTGCCGAGCCTCATATGGCCCCTATGCACGAGCGATGGTGAAAATCTGTAAAGAAGAGAGTTTTCATCAACGTCAAGGTTACGAAGCTGTCACTGTACTGGCGAACGGCTCTGATGAACAAAAAGCCATGTTACAAGATGCCATTAACCGTTTCTGGTGGCCTGTTCTGATGATGTTCGGCCCGAACGACAGTGACTCCCCACACAGTGCACAAAGTATGGCATGGAAAATTAAAAGATTTAGTAACGATGAGCTACGCCAAAAATTTGTTGATAACACAGTACCGCAAGTGGAAGCCCTCGGTATGACTATTCCAGATCCAGAACTGAAATGGGATGAGGAGCTAGGGCACTACCGCTTTGGTGAAATCGACTGGGAAGAGTTTTATCAAGTCATTAAAGGCGAAGGCATCTGTAATTACGAACGCGTGCATGCCAAACGCAAGGCTTGGGAAGATGGAGCATGGGTACGCGAAGGTGCCATGGCACATAGCCGAAAACAGAAAGCCGTTAAATCCGCCGCCTAGCACAGAATAAAAGGAAAAGACCATGAGCAATCAAGATTGGCCATTATATGAAGTTTTTGTTCGGAGCAAACAAGGGCTTGCGCATCGTCATGTTGGTAGCCTGCATGCCGCTGACGATCAGATGGCACTAGAAAATGCACGCGATGCTTACACTCGTCGTAGTGAAGGATGCTCCGTTTGGGTGGTCAAAGCGACGCATATTATTGCCTCTCAACCAGAAGATAAGAGCGCTTTCTTTGACCCTGCTGACACCAAAGTCTATCGCCACCCAACTTTTTATACCATCCCCGATGGCATCAAAAACATGTGAGGCAACGATATGAATCAGCATGAAGCACTCAAACAATATGTTTTAAGGCAAGGCGATAGCGCATTGATCTTGGCTCAACGGCTATGTGAATGGTGTGGTCATGCACCAGAATTGGAAATCGACCTTGCTCTCTCCAACATCGGTTTGGACTTACTCGGTCAGGCAAGAAACTTTTTAGCGTATGCCGCAACCCTATCAGGAACAGAGTTTGATGAAGATAAAATTGCCTTCCTCCGAGATGAACGTGAGTTTTGCAACTTACTGCTGGTAGAGCAACCAAACGGCGGCTTCAACGACACGCTAGTACGCCAATTTTTTATGGATGCCTACCATGTTCCGCTTTATCAAGCCTTAATTCACAGCGCAGATGAACAATTGGCAGCCATCGCGGAAAAATCGCTCAAAGAGGTGCTCTACCACTTACGCTTTAGCCGTAACTGGATGATCCGCTTAGGTGATGGTAGCGAAGAAAGCCATCGGCGAATTCAGCAGTCGGTCGATCAACTGTGGCGCTTTACAGGCGAATTATTCCACGCCGATGAAGTCGAGATTGCGCTCGCGGAGGTAGGTATCGCCGTTGACCCTCGAACATTACGTGAACAGTGGTTAGAAACGGTCACAGAGACTTTCGCGCAAGCCACGCTGACGATGCCTGAACAAAATGCATACCGTTTAGGTGGCAAACAGGGTAACCACACTGAACACTTGGGCCTCATTTTAACCGAGCTACAGTTTGTCCAACGCGCTTATCCAAATTGTGAATGGTGATGCTATGGAACAGAGATTGCAAAACAGCGGGTTACAACCCCCTCAAATTCATCAGATCTGGCAGCAACTACATCAAATCCCCGATCCTGAGTTACCTGCACTCTCCATTACTGATCTTGGCATGATCCGCAATGTTTTTGCCACATCTCGTGGCTGGAAAGTGATGTTTACACCCACTTATTCCGGTTGCCCAGCAACTGAATTTTTAATTAACGAAATCAAAAATGTTTTAGAGCATGCCGGGTTTCCCAATGTGGAAATCGAGGTCGTTCTCACGCCGGCATGGACAACAGATTGGATGAACCAAGACGCCAAACAACGCTTGCGTGAATTTGGTATTGCGCCGCCAGCAGGAAAAGCCTGTGAACACCCCGAAAAATCGGGGCCAATCTGTTGCCCACGTTGCGACAGTCAACACACAGAGAAAATCAGCGAATTTGGCTCGACCGCCTGCAAAGCGCTATATCGCTGTCTCGAATGCTTTGAGCCATTTGATTATTTTAAATGTATTTAAGGGCACACTCATGACTGTATTTCATCGTTTAAGTATTGCTGCAATTGAACGTGACACGCCTGATGCGGTTGCTGTGACCTTCTGCGTTCCTGATAATTTGCGCGAGCACTATCGCTACCGCCCTGGGCAACATTTAACCCTAAAAGCCTTAGTCAATGGCGAAGACTTACGCCGCTGTTATTCCATTTGCAGTTCACCTGACGACGGGGTTCTAAAAATTGGTGTTAAAGCCATCCACGAAGGACGTTTTTCAAATTTTATTAACCAACAACTTCATGTTGGCGATAGCCTTGATGTGATGATCCCCCAAGGGAAATTTGGTTATCAACCTCAAGTCACAACAGAAGGTCGTTACCTTGCGGTTGCGGCAGGCTCCGGTATCACACCTTTACTTTCCATTATTAAAGCCACCCTACAAACTGAGCCACACAGCCGCTTCACTTTAATTTATGGCAACAAAAATAGCCGTTCGGTGATGTTTAAAGAGAGCATTGCCGACCTTAAAAACCAGTATGCAGAACGTTTTCAGGTGCTCTATCTATTTAGCCAAGAGCAGCAAGACAGTGCACTGCTTAGCGGTCGCGTGAATAAGCCACAATTAATGGCATTGGGTAAAACCTTGCTCAATTTTAAGCAATTTGACCATGCTTTTGTGTGCGGCCCTGAAGAGATGATGGACGATGTGCAATCTGCATTAGCTGAATGTGGCATGGCGCCAGAGCGTATTCATAGTGAGCGTTTTAACACTTCCGGCACGAAATTCCGCCCATCTGCAACATTAGCAACGGATAACCGCCAAGTCAGCATTCACCTTGATGGACGTACAATGACCATCAATATGGATAGCCAAGACGACAGTATTCTGGATGCGGCCTTACGCCAAGGCGCAGACCTTCCCTATGCCTGTAAAGGCGGTGTTTGCGCAACATGTAAATGTAAGCTTAAAGCGGGCGAAGTTGAAATGGGCGTCAACTACAGCCTTGAGCCGGACCAAATTGCGGATGGTTATATTTTAAGCTGCCAAGCATGGCCGAAAGGCGATGGCGTAGAACTCGATTTCGATGTGTAGGAGGCTCATATGCAAACTGATTGGATCCTAGCTCATATTGAACATCGCGTCCTAACATTGACGTTGAATCGCCCTGATGTGCGTAACGCCTTAAGTACTGATTGCCTCGAATTACTTGTCGATCACCTTGAACAAGCCGATAAAGACCCACAAATCGGCGCCATCGTTATTGCCGGTAACCCACGTTTTTTTGCGGCGGGTGCTGACCTTAAAGAGCTCCAGCAACAAACCGTTGCGGCGGCGATCACGGATAGGCGCCCTCAAGTTTGGCGTCGTTTTTCGCAAATTTCCAAACCCATTATCACCGCAGTCAATGGTTATGCATTGGGTGCTGGCTTTGAATTAGTACTTGCAAGTGATGTGGTCATTGCCGGTGAAACGGCGCGTTTTGGCTTACCTGAAATCACCCTAGGGCTAATACCTGGCGCGGGAGGAACTCAACGTCTGGTTCGCGTGGTTGGCAAATCCCTTGCGATGCAAATGGTACTCACGGGCGAGGCGATTCCTGCACAACGTGCCTTACAAGCAGGATTAGTGAGTCAAATTTGTGTGGATGGGTTAGTTGTTGAATACGCACAGAAACTTGCCCAACGCATGGCGGATCACGCCCCACTTGCCGTGAGAGCGGCTAAAGCATCCATTAATGCAGCTCAAGAAATCTCACTTTCAGAGGGATTACAGCTTGAGCGCCAATATTTTGTCACCTTGGCAGGTACTGATGACCGCCGCGAAGGGATCAATGCTTTCTTTGAAAAGCGACAGCCAAAATTTACAGGACAATAAGATGCCAAACAGCGCAATGATACTGACAACACTGGAAAATGGCGTACTCACCATTACATTAAACCGCCCTGACCGGTTAAACAGCTTTAACGATGAAATGCATCGTCAACTAAGTGATGCACTAAAAATTGCTGAACGTGATGATACCGTGCGTTGTTTAGTGATTACAGGAGCCGGTCGTGGTTTTTGTGCAGGTCAAGATTTGAATGATCGCAATGTTTCGGTTAGCGAACAGGCACCGGATTTAGGTTATTCCGTCGAAACTTTCTATAACCCCCTGATCCGCCGACTCACTTCACTACCGAAGCCTATCATCTGTGCCGTTAATGGCGTAGCCGCAGGTGCAGGCGCGGCAATCGCCTTAGCGGGTGATATCGTTATTGCGGCTAAAAGCGCCAGTTTTATTCAATCTTTTTGCCGCTTAGGTTTAGTACCGGACTCCGGTGGTAGCTGGTTCTTACCTCAATTAGCAGGCCATGCAAGAGCCATGGGGATGGCATTACTTGGCGATAAAATTAGCGCTGAGCAAGCACTACAGTGGGGCATGATTTGGCAAGTCACTGAAAATGATGAGCTGACAACCACCGTTAATCAATTAGCCCAGCACCTCGCCACACAGCCAACTTATGGCTTAGGACTAATCAAAAAAGCTATCTATCGTGCCGCAACTAACACATTAGATGAGCAGCTAGACCTAGAACGTGATTTACAGCGCTTAGGTGGACGCAGCGAAGACTATCGCGAAGGAGTCGATGCCTTTTTGAATAAGCGCGAACCTAAGTTTAAAGGACGCTAATATGACTTTAACTCTTAATACCGTCGCTGTCATTGGTGCTGGCACAATGGGTATCGGCATTGCACAGGTGGCAGCAAGCGCTGGACATACGGTACTGCTATTTGACATCAACACACAAGCACTGAATAAAGCAAAACAGTCTTTAACTGAACGGTTAAATAAGCGCGTTCAGCAGGGCAAAGCGGATGCGCAAACAACAGAGGCACTGCTTGCGCGTATTACACTTGTACATACGATGGCTGACTTAGCACCGGCTCAATTAGTCATTGAGGCTGTCGCTGAGAAACTGACTATAAAACAAGCGATATTTAGCGAACTTGAAGGCATTTGCAAAGAAAATACCCTCTTTGCAAGTAACACCTCTTCGTTATCGATTACCGCCATCGCCAGCCAACTTAAACACCCAGAGCGCTTTGCTGGCTTCCATTTTTTCAACCCAGCTCCCATTATGAAGTTGGTTGAAGTTATTCGTGGGCGCGAAACCGCAAGCGCTGTTATTGAACAGCTAAAAAACTTGGCGGTCGCATGGGGCAAAATTCCCGTTATCTGCCGCTCAACGCCTGGCTTTATCGTTAATCGAGTTGCTCGCCCTTTTTATGCTGAAACATTACGCGCACTTGAAGAGCAAATCGCAAACCCTGCAACATTAGATAGTGTTCTACGTGATGCCGGTGGGTTTTCCATGGGCCCTTTACAACTGACCGACCTTATTGGTCATGATGTGAATTACGCGGTGACGGATTCGGTTTTTCAAGCATTTGGCTACGACCCTCGGTTCCAAACCTCCTTTGAACAATTAGAGCTGGTTCAAGCGGGACATCTCGGTCGAAAAACTGGCCGCGGCTTTTATCATTACGATGACAACAAACCACTGCCTAAAGCCACAATGGCAGAAAAAGTGATATTAAACAATCCCCCCTCCGTTACGGCTCGAGGCGATTGGCAAAGTTTACCTGAGTTTGCACAATTATTAAGGCAAAACGGGATCCCTCTCGAAGAATCTAAAATAGATAGCCACGAATTGCCTACACTCCGAGTTAACAATGTTATTGTTATGTTAACGAATGGTGAATTAACTTCTGTACGAGCGCAAAAAGCCAATCAGAGCATGGTGCAATTTGATTTATCCGCTGATTATGCCAAAGCAAACGCAATTGCAATCAGTTGTGCAGTCCAAAACAGCCACCAAGAAAACCAGAGTGTCATTGCCTTTTTTCAATCGCTCAACAAGGACGTGATTGTATTACCTGATTATCCCGGCCTATTGACGATGCGGACGGTTGCCATGCTATGCAATGAAGCTTTAGATGTTGTCAATAAAGGCGTCGCTAGCCCAAAAGATACTGATAACGCAATGCGTTATGGCGTGAACTACCCTAAAGGGCCGCTCGCTTGGGGCGCCGAAATTGGCTGGCAACATATCCTTAATACACTCGATCAGTTATCGCAGTTTTATGCCGACGGGCGCTACCGGGCGAATCCCCTGTTGCGCCAATTGGTTGCTGGGGTGCGGTCATTACCTGCTAAGGAGCTGCAATGAGTTCACAAACCACAATAACATTGGCTCAACAATCCGCAGACATCATGTACCGTGACGATGCTTGCGCAAAAGCGATGGGGATGGTGATAGAGCAAGTTTCTGAGGGAGCCGCTCAACTCTCCATGACCGTTACTTCGCACATGCTTAATGGCCATAAAACCTGCCATGGCGGTCAACTATTCAGCCTAGCTGACACCGCGTTTGCTTACGCTTGCAATAGCCATGGACTCGCCGCTGTTGCCTCAAGCTGCTCCATTGATTTTATCCGCCCTGCATATGAAGGGGATACATTGACCGCAGTCGCAAACGTTAAGCATCAGGGCAAACGTACTGGCTTATATGAAGTAGAAATTGTCAACCAACAAGGCAAAACCTTAGCTTGGTTCTACGGGCGAGCGCATCGCCTAGGTCACCGTTTAACAGGAGAAGAGTGATGAGAGATGCCTTTATCTGTGATGGTATCAGAACCCCAATTGGCCGCTACGGAGGCGCACTGTCCTCTGTACGCCCTGATGACCTCGCCGTTTTACCTTTAAAGGCTCTAATGGAAAGGCATCCTCAATTAGATTGGTCAATAACTGATGACATTATCTTAGGTTGCGCAAATCAGGCTGGTGAAGATAACCGTAATGTCGCACGAATGGCGAGTTTATTAGCGGGTCTTCCATTATCCGTATCGGGCACTACCGTGAATCGTCTTTGTGGTTCAGGCCTTGATGCAATTGCACTTGCGGCTAGAAGTATCAAAGCGGGGGAAGCGAATTTTATGATTGCAGGCGGTGTCGAATCAATGAGCCGCGCACCCTTTGTTATGGGTAAGTCAGAATCGGCCTTTTCAAGGCAAGCACAAATATTTGATACCACAATTGGTTGGCGATTTGTCAATCCACTGATGGAAAAGCAGTTCTCAACACATTCGATGCCAGAAACGGCGGAGAACGTTGCAGAAGAGTATCGCATCCATCGAGCTGACCAAGATGCCTTTGCTCTACGTAGCCAACAACGCACCGAACAGGCTCGTCAACAAGGCGTTTTCGCACAAGAGATCATCCCCGTCACCATTAAACATCGCAAAGGGGAGACGATTGTTACAGAAGACGAACACCCAAGACCTGAAACAACCTTGGAACAATTACAAAAGTTAAAAACACCGTTTCGTGAAAATGGCTCAGTGACAGCAGGTAATGCTTCTGGGGTGAATGATGGTGCAGCCGCCTTGATTATCGCTTCGCAAGAAACGGCTAAAGCTCAGGGGTTAACCCCTAAAGCACGAATTATCGCAACAGCAACCTGTGGTGTTGAACCACGGTTTATGGGGATAGGACCATTACCCGCCACCCAAAAAGTCCTCAAAATGACGGGGCTAACAATCGAACAAATGGATGTGATTGAGCTAAACGAAGCTTTTGCTGCTCAAGCACTCGCTGTACTAAGAGGATTAGGTTTACCTGACGACGCGCCACAAGTGAATCCAAATGGTGGTGCCATTTCCTTAGGCCACCCTCTTGGTATGAGTGGGGCAAGGTTGGCGATTACCGCCGTGAACGAATTACATCGTCGCCAAGGGCGCTATGCCTTATGCACCATGTGTATTGGTGTGGGCCAAGGCATAGCCATGATTATTGAACGAGTTTAGACCGATTAACCTACCCAAAATCACACCGTTCTAATGAGATGAATGATGGGTAAAAAATAAAAATGCCTGAAACCCTACACCTGCTCAGGCCAATACTGCACTCGCTTTTCGCCATTGCATATATACCCGCCCTGACTCGGCAATATATCGCAAAAAAGGCTTAAAGCATGCGGATATCAATAATTATAAGGACTAGCAATTATGAGCACTCTACAACACACTATTGATCCAATTGAGTTTGCATCGAGAGATGAAATCGAGGCATTGCAGTTCTCAAGACTGAAGTGGACACTCACTCACGCTTATGAAAATGTGCCGATGTATCGCAAAAAATTCGATGCGGCCGGCGTTCATCCTGACGATTTCAAGCAACTGAGTGATATCGAAAAATTCCCGTATACCACAAAGCAAGATCTACGCGAGAATTACCCATTTAATACCTTTGCAGTGCCCATGGATAAAATCATCCGTATTCATGCCTCTTCGGGCACGACGGGTCGCCCCACTGTTGTCGGCTATACCCAACAAGATATTGATAATTGGGCTGATTTAATCGCTCGTAGCCTACGCTCTGCGGGAGCCACGAAAGGAGATAAAATCCACGTTGCCTACGGCTACGGCCTATTTACCGGTGGCTTAGGCGCTCATTATGGTGCTGAGCGTCTTGGTGCAGCCGTTATTCCTATGTCTGGTGGTCAGACAGAAAAACAGGCTCAATTAATTGCTGATTTCAAACCTGACGTCATCATGGTAACCCCCTCTTACTGTCTAAGCATCATTGATGAGCTAGAGAAAATCATGGGAGGAGACGCAAGTAAGTGCTCACTAAGACTAGGCGTATTTGGTGCAGAGCCATGGACTGAGGCATTAAGAACAGAAATTGAAACTCGCTTAGGCATCAAAGCGCTTGATATCTACGGCCTGTCAGAAGTCATGGGGCCAGGTGTGGCCATGGAGTGTGCCGATGCCGGAGAAAGTGGGCCTACAATCTGGGAAGATCATTTTTATCCGGAGATTATCTCACCTGATACTCTAAAAACACTCTCGCCCGGTGATAAAGGTGAGTTAGTATTCACTACCCTAACAAAAGAGGCTATGCCTGTTATCCGCTATCGCACTCGCGATTTAACCCACTTAATGCCGGGGATTAATCGTAATATGCGCCGTATCGGTAAAATTACCGGCCGCTCTGATGACATGATGATCATTCGTGGAGTCAACGTTTTCCCATCGCAGATAGAAGAGCAAATCATGCAGTTCAAAGAGCTTTCCCCTCATTACCAGCTAGAAATTAGCCGTAAAGGGAATATGGATAGCTTAGCTATTCGCGTCGAGCTGAAGAAACCCGATCTTCTGACCTATGATGAGCGTTGTAATATCTGCCATAACCTTAAGCATCGAATTAAGTCAATGGTAGGCGTGAGCACACAGATCAGTATCGTTAATTGCGGTGATATCCCTCGTTCACAAGGCAAAGCGGCTCGTGTTATTGATACAAGGATCGCCATATAAATCTTCTCTACGAGGCACCTTACAATAGATAAATGTCGGGGTGCCTTTAATTTTAGTTTCCTAATATAACAATGCCCTGTGTAGCAAATAGAAGACAAGCAAGATGTTTTTGTCTACTATTCATTCATATTTTTGATACAGATATTCATCGGATAATGACAAAATGGAAACTAAACTTAACCAATTTATACAGCATGCGCTAACCAGCCAGCCAATTAGTGGAACATCACTCATTATCTCTCTTTATGGCGATGCGCTACACCACCGCGGGGGCGAAGTATGGCTTGGTAGCTTAACCAATTTACTTGAACCAATGGGCTTTACCGACCGCTTTGTCCGTACTTCTGTATTTCGCTTACAAAAAGAAGGCTGGCTAGATGCTGAAAGAATCGGTCGTCGTAGCTATTACCGAATATCTGAACGTGGTCAAAACCAATTTCGTCACGCTGAAAGTAAAATCTATCAAAGTGAGCAACCCAATTGGGATGGCAAGTGGGATTTATTGTTACTTGAAGCCGCTGACAAAGATGAAAAAGCAAGGCTCAAAAAAGAGTTAAGCTGGTTAGGATTTGGTCAATTTAGCACCTCACTGATGGCAGCACCAAGTAGCGCTCAAAGCGATATTCCGTCATTACTTAATGAACTTAATGCAAGTGAAGAGGTGATCTACTTTCGAGCAGATTACCCCTATAACCGCTCCGAAAAACACCTAAAAGAGTTGGTGTCAGACAGTTGGTCGTTACAACAGGTGGCTGAACATTATCACCAATTTATCGTGTTATTTCGCCCACTCGCACTCTTATTAAAAGAGTTATCGGATGAGCAAATAACACCTGAGCAATGCTTTCAACTACGCTTATTACTGATCCACTTTTATCGCCGAGTAGTATTAAAAGATCCGCTGCTACCTGATGAGTTACTCCCTGCGCAATGGGAGGGGCAAATAGCCAGAAATCTGTGTATCAATATTTACCAGCGTGTTGAAGTAGCAGCAACACGCTACGTCAGCGAAATATGCGAAACAACTGTAGGGGAACTGCCGCAACCGACTACAACCTATTTCCGACGTTTTGGCGGTGTATTAAAAGAGATCGCGGCATAAATCTTCTTAAATACCGATGTAACTTAAACAGAAGGGGAACTCAATATGCCTTTTTATCAGATAGATGGCATCACGCCAGTTGTTAGTCCAGAAAGTTTTGTGCATCCAACCGCTGTGATCATTGGCGACGTGATTATCGGAAAAAATGTTTATATTGGTCCTAATGCGAGCTTACGTGGAGACTTCGGGCGTTTGATCATTAAAGAAGGGGCTAATGTTCAGGATAACTGTGTTATGCATGGTTTCCCGCAATACGATACCATCATTGAAGAAAATGGTCATATTGGTCACGGTGCGATTTTGCACGGCTGCCATATTAAACGTAATGCCTTGGTTGGAATGAACAGTGTCATTATGGATGGCGCCGTGATTGGCGAGAATTCTATTGTTGGCGCTTGCTCCTTTGTGAAAGCAGAAGCGGTATTTGCAGATAATACGTTGATCGTAGGAACGCCTGCTAAAGCACAAAGAACACTGTCTGAAAAAGAAATAGCTTGGAAAAGCCGAGGTACTGCTGACTATCAAGACCTTGTTATCCGCTGCCAACAAAGCTTCAAAGAAGTTACCCCACTCACACAAGAAGAGCCAGATCGCCCGAAACTGACATTTGAAGGTGTCATTCCGAAATCAGCCCTATAGTTACCCCACAAATAAAATAATAAGCACTCCACTTCGAGTGCTTTTATACCCATAATTAAGTAAAGTCACTGATTATTGGCAATAAATCATCATTAAATTGATACTATTCTGATTCGCTTATATCGCCGTGTTTAATACAATCCCTTAGAAATAAAATAAGCAGTGGCTGTTTTTCAACCCACAATAACAAAGAATAACAATTCGTTATGGGTATTTATCGTGCAAAATACCCCCCATGTTGAAAAATTCACCGCCTTTTCTTCTATGTGCAAAAGAAAAGGTAAATTAATAATAAAGTTAATTTGTTTTTTGCCGATAATGAAACCTGTAGAAATGAATAAATCATTTTTCGATAAATTAAGTTTAACTGGCAGACCTTTTTCGAAGTGAGCCAATATAAAATAAACCTTATTATTAATACGGTTATTTTATAGATATTAGCTATTAATATGATAGTTAAAACCTAAAATTGATTAATATTTACTCATCGATACGTCATTGTTTATATCAAAAAAATATTTCACATGGTGAATATATTTATTAACAATAATACATATTAAGAATAGTTTCATTTTTATATAAATATTTATTTTGACTAAACTTATTTATTCAGATTAAAAATTTGAATAAAATAAAATTATTAAAATGATTTTCATCAAAAAAATTTATGTATTTTGACTATTTATCAACTACTACCAAAGGAGTACCTGACTTAACATATTGATTTAAAATCAATAAAGAAATACAAATCCACAAAATGAAACGTTTGGTAACAAGTTTTTAACTCTACTTTTGCAGCCAAAAAATACATATAGCTCTGAATTAACTGAAATTAAAAAATAAAACACCACCCTCTTTTCAAAATACGCCCTTTAACACGTAATCAGCAATCTTTTCCGAGCCTAATTCGATATTTAATTTTTAAATCTAATATGAGTAATAATCCCCCTCTTTTTAAACAAATGATTACACGTATAATAGCGCCCTATAAAATTTGATATAAATCAAATTACCCTCAAATTTAAATGAGGCTGAAATATAAAGCGCCTTTGTTAAAAAGTGCCGTTTCGTATTTCTGTTTTTTAAATTCAACGTAATTAATAAATTTTTTTAAACTGGCTGAGGATGGCTTTCTATTTCTATAAATAACAGAAGGCGCAAACTTTGCCATTCCTCTTTTATTAACATATATACAGCTTTTCTCGGAGAAGAAAATGAATAACAAATTTGCATTATCAGTTGCAACGGCATTAATTCTTTCTGCTACACCAGCACTTGCTGCTGAAAAAGCAGCTGGTGGTGTAATTAACTTTAGTGGCGCAATTACTGATACAACTTGTACTATCAATGGCGGTAAAAGTGCGGATTTCACTGTTGCATTAAATCCAATCACTGTTGAAGATGCAGGCACGACTCAAGGCATTATTACTAAAAATAAAAAAACAGTATCACTCACTTTCTCTAACTGTACTTCTGCAAGCGGCGCTGCTGATACCCCTCTGAAAATTTATTTCTCATCTGCAAATAATATTTCTACTGATGGTAAGTATCTGCAAAATACCACAGTTAATGAAAATGACACGAGCGTTTCTCGTAACGTTGGTTTCGCCATTACTAAAACAACAGACCAAATTCCTCTGTTATTAAACCAACCATTCGTTACTGATATCAAAGGCAACGACTCTAACACTGAAACCTTAGCATTAGATATCTATTACTATAAAACGAATGCTCTGCCAGCAAGAGTTGGTAGCTTAAGCTCTAACGTCACTTATACCATTTCATATCTGTAATTATTTACCCAAATAGCCAGGCTATTTTATTAGCTTGGCTATTTCTGAGTTTATTATTATGCGCCTACTTATTTTATTTTCCTTACTCGCTAGTATTAATACTGCCTTTGCTAATATTGTTGTTAATGGAACACGCGTTATTTATCCAGAAAAAAATAACGAAACCATCGTACAACTTATTAATAATGGAAATGATCCAGCCTTAGTCCAATCATGGATTGACGATGGTGATATCAATTCAACACCAGAAACAGCCAATGTTCCTTTTTTGCTTTCCCCCCCTGTTGTTAAGGTATCAGGGAATGATGGGCAACAATTACGCATTAAAAAACTCCCCGCATCGCTGCCAACCGATCGCGAATCTGTTTTTTATTTAAATATATTAGATATCCCACCAACACCAGAACATCTGCAAGGGAAAAACACGATGCAGTTGGCGATTAAAACACGTATTAAACTGTTCTATCGTCCGAACCACTTACAAGCCGGTGTTGAACAAGCACTCGAACAGATTGAAGTGAAAGCGGAAAACAAACAATTCCGTATCACTAACAATAGTCCTTATTACGTCACTCTTGCGAATGTTGATGATAAAAAAGGTAAAAAAATATTGACCGATTCACTCATGGTAGCGCCGTTTTCACATACTTTAGCACCAACTAAAACCGCTGTCAGTGCAGGTCAAAAATACAGTTTGCTCTATGTCGATGATCTCGGCGCCTATAAAAATAAAGATGTGATTGCAAAATAAAATATAAGAGAGCTTGTAATAATGAAGTTGCATGGCCGCCATAGGAGCCTATTAGCAGTTTGCCTAATTCTTGGAACATCAAAAAGCTGGGGGGTGAGTTTTGATACCTCTTTACTCGCTGGTGATTCCGCGAAATCCGATCTGTCTCGCTTTTATGAAGAGCAAAGCATGCCAGCGGGTACACAAGAGATGGATGTCTTTATTAATGGCGATTGGAAAGGCCGTTATCCTTTTATATTTACAGACTCTCACAACCGTATTTTTCTTAGCAAACGCGAAGCTGGACTTTTAGGGATCAAATTACCTGAAACATCGGATGAAGAGCAGGAATATACATTAGAACAATTGGTGCAAGGTGGTAGCTTTAATGTCGATATCAGTACATTAAGCATCAAAATGTCTATTCCACAAAGCTTTCTTTTGCGCAACGAAGTGGGCTATGTTCCTCCCGAATTTTGGGAAGAGGGTATCCCCGCAGCCATGCTTTCATATAACGCGACTTACTATAAAACAAAGAATAAAAATGGTGATAAATCATCGAGTGATGATCTCTACGCGGGTTTTGAATCGGGGCTCAATTTTAGCTCTTGGCAATTTCGCGATAGCAGCTCACTCCGAAAACATTCAGGTGATAGCTTAAAATGGGAAAATAATACACGCTATCTACGCAAAGCTTTACCATTATATCAATCCAATTTTATTGCAGGTGATTTTTACTCCCAGGGAACACTATTTGATTCAGTGCGAGTTCGTGGCGTTTCTCTCGCCTCAGACATTAATATGCGCCCCACTTCACAACAAGGCTTTGCCCCGATTGTTAGAGGTGTCGCTCAAACTAACGCCCTTGTCAAAGTCATACAAAACGGCAGTATTATTTACCAAGAAAACGTGCCACCAGGGCAATTTACCATCGATAATATTCAGCCAACAGGGTCGGCTGGCGATTTGTTAGTGATCGTAAAAGAAGCCAACGGGCAAGAACAATCTTTTACGGTTCCATTTTCTGCCGTACCGGGGATGTTAAAAGAGGGGGTAAGTAATTATGCCCTGCTCGCTGGTAAGGTGAACCAAGAAAATGGTCACTATCAGCCCAAATTTCTCCAAGGCACCTTCGAATATGGTTTTAATAACCTAATCACTGGCTACACGGGGGTGATTGCAAGTGAAGATTATCAAGCTTATCTGGTCGGCTCTGGTTGGAACTTACCTATTGGTGCTGTTTCTCTCGATATCACACATGCCAATACTCAACTACCTAATGACACGCAGAAAGGCCAAAGTATGCGAGTGTCATACAGTAAGTTTCTCAATACGACAGCTACCAACTTCACCTTAGCCGCCTATCGCTATTCGACCAAAGGCTATTATAGCTTCAGTGATTCGATTCATGCCCATGAGGGTTACCGTTTATATCAGGAAACTTTAGAAAAACAGGCCACAGAGACACTGCCTCATCGTGAATTACCTGCTTTCGATATAAATACGTGGGATTCTATGCGTGGGGTTCGTCCAAAAAATACCTTCACGATCAATTTAAATCAGCGCTTACCTGAAAACTGGGGAACCTTCTACGTTTCCGGCTCCCAACGTGACTATTGGTCGACTACCCCAACAACCCGCGAGTACCAACTAGGCTACTCGAATGCGTATTCAGATATCAGCTATTCACTGTCCGCTAGCCGAGTACGGGATGGTAAAGGCGAAGAAGAAAATCGCTACTATATTTCAATCAGTTTACCTCTGTCTGTATTTGATAATGATATATGGGTCAGCACAGGCCTTACTGCTACCGATTCTCACTATCAACAAAGTACCGTTTCTTTAAGTGGTACGGCTTTGGAAGCAAACCGATTGAGTTATTCACTTTCCGGCAGTAATCAGCAAGGTGGCCAAAACATGGCAAGCGCCAATGTGGCTTATCGCTCAAATGTTTCCACTATTGGTAGTTCACTCAGTGAATCTAATGACTACCATCAAACTGGGCTGAGTGCACGCGGCAGCTTAGTCGCTATACCTTGGGATATACTCGCATCTAACGAAATCGGCAATACAATGACCATCGTCAAAGCGCCCCATGCACAAGGCTTAATGGTGAATGGCGACCAAAGTATCGTGACCAATAAAGAAGGACTGGCATTAGTACCTTATGCAACGCCATATCGTAAAAATACGATTATGCTTTCAAATACAGAAAATACACAAGGCGCTGAAGTTATCGGCAATATGGCAAATAGCGCACCAATCGAAGGTTCAGTGAATTTAGTGAAATTCAAAACCGATACGCGCACCTCTTGGCTCAGTCGTGCATTACGACAAGATGGCAGTGCATTACCTTTCGGCGCAGAAGTAACTGACCTTCAAGGAGAAGCGATTGGCTATGTAGGGCAAGCCAGTGTGCTGTATTTAAAAGCAGAAGCTTTTCCTAAGTCGGTCATTATTCGGTTAAATGAGGGTCACTGCACCATTCATAACTTACCAGACAACCTTGACGGCCCCACTGGCGTTTGCCAATAACGAGATGAATGTCATGATGCGATCCTATCTTTTTTTAATCCTAATTCTCTTTAGTGGCTATAGTCAGGCAATTTGCCATGAAAGTGGCATAAGCTATGCTTCGCCAATTAGCATTGATTTGTCGGATAAACTCACCCCCGCCACCCCCGAGTGGACAACGACCATATCGACACAGTACTCGGGTAGCTTTAATTGTTCCACCCGCCAAAGCGAATTTGGTTATACCAAAATCCTGAATACTGACAACCAATATGCAACCATTTTGAGTTTTATGAATGGGAAATATCATGTCAGGGCACAAATCATTAATGATATTCCGAATAAGAAACTGAATAAATCAGGTCGTCACTCTGCTTCTGAGTTAAATACACCAGTGACGATTAAATTTACGCTTGAACCAAAACAAGGCACGCTCATTGCCGGTGATACCGTCCATCTACATGATATTCTCTTCGTCACAGATTTAAGCGGAATGTCAATTTTTGATATTGTGCTATGGCCCGTTAAACAACTTCTGAAAATCCTACAATGGTTATTTAACGGTTTTAACTGGCCCTATGATGACCGTGATATGTTCGGTCAGCCACTAATATTAAAATATGCACCAAAATTAACTACCTGCGCTTTCCAAAATGCGGGGCTTGTTGTCACATTACCAACATTAAGCCGCCATCAAGTCATTAATGGAAACCAAGCTGGCTATACACCGTTTTCATTGAATATGCGTTGTGAGAACCTTGGGGGCGCAAATAATACGGCAGAAAGAGCGATCGATGTCTTTTTATCTAGCAATAATCTGCTTAGCTCAGATAATACGGTCTTGATTGATAAAACAGCCAATGCCGCACAAGGTATCGGGCTACGCTTAGTTAAAACTAATGCGCCAAATACCCCTGTGGTGATTTCACAAAATCCAAACTCCCGAGGTAATGCAACGTCGCTGTTTTACGTAAATGCAGGAGGCCAACTGGAACCGCACTTTAGTATTCCAATGGCTGTTTACTATTATGCATGGGACCCTCAGCGAGCAACCCAAGGCACCCTCAAAACCACGGCGACACTCAATATTGTCTACCCGTAAGCTTCAAAAGATAAGAGCGCTAATCGTTAGCGCTCTTATTGTATTTAACTTACGCTTTACTACCAAAAGGCGGTTTTGCAAACCAGACGGTGATAATCAGTCCAATAAACACCCATCCACATAACCAAAAGATTTCATTGGCCGCAATGATTAATCCTTGGCTAGTGATCTCCTGCGCAATAAAGCCCGATGTCTGCTCATGACTTAAGCCATGTGCCGCCATCTCTTTATACATCTCTAGCGACTCAGGGTTATAGTCAGTGATGTATTCCGTTAACTGGCTATGATGGAGCGACTCTCTATCACTCCACATCGTGGTTGTGATTGATGTTCCTATCGAGCCTGCAAGAGTACGGAAGAAGTTTGCAAGACTTGACGCCGACGCCAATTTTTCAGGGGGTAAACCTGACAGTGTTAACGTCGTCAGTGGCATAAAGAAGCAAGCCACAGCCATCCCTTGCACTAACTGAGGCCAAACTACGGCAGAAAAGCCCATACTTGGTTCAAAGGTATATGCCCGCCAGAAGAAACAAATCGCATAGAATACAAAACTAAATGTCACTATCCAGCGAATATCAAGGAAGTCTGACAATTTCGCGACGGGGGCAGAGAACAAGACGGGCAATAACCCTATCGGCGCAAGGGCCAACCCCGCCCATGTTGCCGTATACCCATAGACCTCCTGCAATAACTGGGGCAAGAGAACGATAGCACCAAAGTAGGCCATATAGGCTAAGCTAACGGAAATCGTGCCTATCGTGAAGTTACGTGATTTAAATAGTGCAAGCTCAACAACTGGATTTTTGTCTGTTAGTTCCCAAATAACCAAAAAAACCAATGCTATCGCTGAAATTACCGCTAATGTGACAATTTCATCAGAGGCTAACCATCCTAACTCTTTCCCCTTATCCAACAGGACCTGAAGGCAACCAACACCCACTGACAATAATGCCAAGCCAATCAAATTAAACGGGACATTGACTACTTTCGATTCCATTCCTTTAAGGATAATAGAGCCTACAATAACCACAAAAATACCCAGTGGAACGTTCATAAAGAAGATCCACCCCCAATGGAAGTTATCACTAATATAACCACCAAAAATAGGGCCAAACACCGGGGCTAAAATGATCGTCATTGACCAAAATGCCAATGCCATATTTTGCATTTTAGGGGGGTAGCAACGCATGATCAGACTTTGTGAAAGGGGGATCACCGGCCCCGCAACAGCACCTTGTAAAACACGAAATAAGATTAACATGCCAAGGCTATCAGAGAAGCCACAAAGTAATGAAAAAATGGTAAATAAAGCGGTTGCCCATATAAAAACACGGACTTCACCAAACCGTTTAGCAAGGAACCCAGAGATCGCAATGGAAATGGCATTAGAAACACCAAATGAGGTAATCACCCATGTTCCTTGTGACATTGAAACACCGAGATCACCAGCAATGGTTGGGATGGCAACGTTAGCGATTGTCGAATCCAGCACCTGCATAAAGGTTGCAAGTGACAATGCAATCGTTGCCCATACCAGCTTTGAGCCCTTTAGTGGTTGAATATCTGCCACAGCCACTCCTTTCGGGCTAATCCGCGTTTTCGTTAATAATCGTGTCGATCACCGAATCGACATCCGCCAGCTTTAACACCAGCACATCACTTTCAAATGCTGGCGTGTCACGCTGAACTTCTGCTAACACAGGGCCATTTTGATCTTTAATATCAATCGTTGCATTCATTGATAACCCAATACGCAACGGATATTTGGCAACCTGTTCAGGGTCTAGCTCTACACGAACAGGCAAACGTTGTACCACTTTAATCCAGTTACCTGTTGCATTCTGTGCAGGTAATAAAGAGAAAGCACTCCCCGTTCCCATATCCAAACCAGCCACCTTACCGGTATACACAATATCATCACCATAAAAATCACTGGTGAGTGTTACTGGCTGCCCTATGCGCACCTTTTCTAATTGTGTTTCCTTAAAGTTCGCATCCACCCAAACGGGTTGAGCTGGCACAATAGCCATCAAAGAGCCTTGCGGACCGACTTGTGAACCGACTTGCACATTACGACGCGAAACATAACCTGTGATAGGGCTTTTCACCTCTGTACGTTGCAAAGTAATCCATGCGTTGCGCACATTATCTGCGGCTTGTTGGATTGCCGGTTGTTTTCTCAACTCGGTATTGCGCAATAGTGCTTGGTTCGCATTATATTGCTGAATGGAAATATCTAAGGCCGCTTGCGCCAACTGCACCGCTTCTTGGGAGTGTTGTAAATCTTCTTTAGAGATAGTCCCACTTCGTCCTAAAGCGGCGCGGCGTTGATAATCTTTCTGTGCTTGCGCAAGTGAGATACGATTTTTTTGGATTTGCGCTTGGTATTCATCACCATTAATGTACAGCTCTTTGGTTTTGCGCACCGTGGTTGCGAGGTCATGTTTTGCCTGCTCGTAGGCTAGCCGTGCATTGGTTTTATCCAAAACCACCAGCACATCACCCGCTTTAACCAAATCGGTATTTTCAAAATTAACCTGAGTCACATTACCTGTAGTCTGCGCAACAATAGGTACTTGCACACCGGAGACATAAGCATCATCAGTATATTCTTGAAAACGTAATACCAAAAACCAATAAGCACCATAAGCAACAAACAGTAGAACAATAATAATTGAAGCAATTACCATCCAGACTTTTCTACGTTTTTCATTCTTCGTTTTTTGATTAGTTTCGGTTGAACTCGTTGGTTGATCCATAATAACTCTCTGGGTCTCACACTTTATTAATCACTACCCTTATATTTACGGACTAATGCTAATAAAGCAATAGAGAATTCCATTTAACAATATTAATTTTTAGTTTTGTCATTAATTAATGTTTTATATTTCACATCAATAAATGACAGTAATATTTAATCAAGAGCATCCGAAATTGAAAAGCATTTAAACGCATAGATTCAACTAGTTATAGATGTTGACTTTTTAGCACCTAGACTTATTATCATAAGAAACAAAACCATTTCCAATTCATCTATTTTTGATGACTTTACTCCAACACCAAGCAGCTTTATTGTTTTATCGCTATATTAAAATATAAAACATTCCTAATTTGATAGTTATTGACTTATCTCAATATTTTTATCAAATGAAATTGTGGACTATTATTTTGTATCATTGAAAAGATAAATAATAACAAATAGCGCTCGTTTTAACGCTACCTTTAGCATCTAAAAGTTAATCATGAAAACGATAATATAAGGCGGCTAGCTGCGACTGATTTCATTCAGGAGAGGTGATGAAAGAGAGAGAAAAACCATCAGAGCAACAACTGATCATCGATCAATTATTTGCCGGACATTATCGTGACCCTTTTGCTTTCCTTGGTATGCATCAACAAGGAAAAGTCACCTATTTTCGAGTCTTACTCCCAAATGCTCAAGAGGTCACCGTACTGGATAGGTTGACCGCAGCCCCCGTTGTGCAACTATCACGCCTTGATGAACGCGGCTTTTTTTCAGGCGATGCAACAGACTTAGACGCTAATTTCACTTATATTTTGCAGGTTAACTGGGGCAATTCACAACAGGTTATTGAAGATCCGTACCGTTTCGGCACATTACTACACGATGCAGATACCAAAGGCCTCCAGCGTACTTTCTCATTTGAAACACTCGGTGCGCATGTACGCCAAGTGGGTGATATTACAGGTACGCATTTTTGTGTTTGGGCACCGAATGCCCAACGAGTCTCTGTCGTGGGCGCTTTTAACTTTTGGGACGGTCGCCGATACCCCATGCGCCATCATCCCGAAAATGGCCTTTGGGAAATCTTTCTTCCCGCGATTCAGGCAGGTACTCACTATCAATATGAAATATTAGATGCAAAAGGCGAAATACAATTAAAATCCGATCCTTATGCCTTTCGCAGCCAATTACGACCAGATACGACATCAATTGTTTCCCTGCTTCCAAAACAGCGCCACCCCACAGCACAGCAAATCCAATCGAACCAACGCAATGCCCCTATCTCTATTTATGAGGTTCACCTTGGTTCATGGCGGCGCTCAGCCAATAACCATAGTTGGCTCACTTACCGAGAACTGGCAGAAACATTACTTCCCTATGTTAAAGAGATGGGGTTCACCCATTTAGAAATATTGCCTATTAGCGAACACCCTTTTGATGGCTCATGGGGCTATCAGCCATTAGGTATCTACTCTCCTACCAGCCGTTTTGGGTCGCCACAAGATTTGATTGACTTTGTTGATGAAGCACATCGATTAGGTATTAATGTGATCCTAGATTGGGTGCCCGGCCATTTTCCTTCGGATAATAGTGGGTTAGCCAATTTTGATGGTACGCCACTCTATGAGTATGCTGACCCAAAAGAAGGTAAGCACCGCGACTGGGATACTCTGATCTACGACTACCGCAGTCACGAGGTACGCCAGTTTTTATCCGATAATGCCGTCTATTGGGTAGATCGATTTGGCTTCGATGGCTTACGCGTTGATGCTGTTGCATCGATGATTTATCGCGATTATAGCCGCCCTGACGGCGAATGGATTGCAAACGAGTATGGTGGCAATATTAACCTTGAGGCCGTCAGTTTCTTACAGCATACCAACGAATTACTTCACCGTATCCAGCCTAATGTATTAATGGCCGCAGAAGAGTCGACAGACTTCTCTGGGGTGACATTGCCACCATCCCTTGGCGGACTTGGATTTAACTACAAATGGAATATGGGGTGGATGCATGACACGTTAAGCTATTTACAGCTAGACCCTATCGCCCGTAAATACCACCATAATAAAATGACATTCAGCGTGATGTATGCGTGGAGTGAAAACTACATATTGCCTCTATCTCACGATGAAGTTGTTCACGGTAAAGGTTCCTTATTGCGCAAAATGTCAGGCTCACCTGACCAAAAATTTGCCACGCTACGTGCCTATTATGGGTTTATGTGGGCGCACCCAGGTAAAAAGCTGCTGTTTATGGGGGGAGAAATCGCACAATGGCGTGAATGGGATCATGATGGGGAGTTAGATTGGCATCTGGTGGATATTCCTACCAGCCCGCATGCTGGTGTTCAACGTCTGATCAGAGATCTCAACGTTACTTATCGCAGTACACCCGCCCTGTACGATAACGATCACAATGAAAGTAGTTTTGAATGGGTGATCGTCGACGATCACGATAATTCGGTTTTTGCATTTATTCGCTACGCCGAAAATGGCGACCCGCTGCTTGTAATCAGCCATTTCACTCCAGTAACGCGAGCAGATTACCGCATTGGTGTCAGGCTACACGGTCAATATCAAGTCTTATTAAACACAAATGATTCACGCTATGGGGGCAGCGATAAGCATCCTGTTGCTCCTATTTCCAGCCAGCCAATCAAGGCACATGGCTGCCAGTATTCTATTGCATTGACGCTGCCACCGTTATCAACGCTATATCTGACCATAAAGCCAGCCACAAAAAAAAATAAGGAGTAAAAAATGAAAGTATTACATGTTTGTGCCGAGTTTTTTCCTTTATTAAAAACAGGTGGACTGGCTGACGTTGTTGCGGCACTCCCGCCCGCTCAGCGGCAACATGGTGCAGATACGAGAGTCTTAGTGCCGGGTTTTCCTGCTATTATCAATCAACTTGCTGATAAACAAAAAGTCACGACCCTTAACACATTCGCAGGGGAAGTGACCTTATTTTATTGTCTATATAACGATACGCCATTATATCTTATTGAAGCACCGCACCTTTACCAACGAGAAGGTAGCCCCTATCACGATGGTTATAACAATGCCTATCAAGATAACTATCGCCGCTTTGGATTATTAGGTTTTATCGCCGCTGAACTCGCCAGAGGCTGTGACCCACTATGGCAAGCCGACATTGTGCATGCTCATGATTGGCATGCTGCCCTAGCCTGTGCCTACCTTGCAGCCTATGGCTACCCTGCCCGCTGTATGTTCACCATCCATAATATCGCTTACCAAGGGCTATTTTCACCCCATCATATTCATGAACTGTGGTTGCCCCCTGAGTTTTACAACGTTGATGGAATGGAGTTTTTTGGTCAACTCTCATTTATGAAAGCAGGGCTATTTTATGCCGATCATACTAACGCCGTTAGCCCGACCTATGCCAAAGAGATCTTAAATCCGCATTATGCTTATGGCCTCGATGGGCTTTTAAATCGGCTCAACCACGAGCAGCGCTTAAGTGGTATTTTAAATGGCATAGATACTGAGGTCTGGTCACCTTCAAGTGATGCCTTAATTGCGCAAAAATACAGTGAGCGTAGTGTAAAAAATAAGGTAAAAAACAAACTGGCTTTGCAACAATCCCTCGGCCTTGCGCAACAAACGGATAAACCGCTCTTTGCTGTTGTTAGCAGAATGACCCGCCAAAAAGGTTTGGATCTGATCTTAGAAATCTTACCGGATCTACTGAGTTCTGGTAGTCAGTTTGTTTTACTTGGCAGCGGCGATCACGACCTCGAAAATGCCTATCGCCATGCTCAATCACAATATCCAGATCAGGTACGCGCGATTATTGGTTATGATGAGCCATTATCCCACCAAGTCATTGCAGGTGCAGACGTATTAATGGTGCCAAGTCGTTTTGAGCCATGTGGCCTGACACAGCTCTACGCGCTACGTTATGGCACGTTACCACTCGTGCGCAACACCGGTGGCCTAGCCGATACCGTGACAGATTGTTCATTGGAGGCGATAAAACGCAAAGAGGCAACAGGCTTTGTGTTTAATGAGAGTCATGCCGCCGATCTTAAATCCGCAATCGACCGCGCGTTAGCTTTGTGGGATTCTCCAGCACAATGGCAACAGGTCCAAAAAAATGCAATGGCAAAAGATGTGAGTTGGCAAAAGTCGGCGGAGGCGTATTTAAATATCTATCGAAGAGTGCTGGGGCGATGAATTCTAGGCCCTGTGAATAATTCTATATATTTGCCTATTTATAAAAGGTGGTCGTTCAAACGATCACCGAAATCAATAAATTTAAATGTTAGAGAAATTTCCATCATGCGGAATAGTATTCTCAGGTAATTCGGCTACTACTTAATATTGCAAGCAGTTTCTCTTTAGCAAATTAAAGAATATTATTCGTTTAATCTTATAGTGTGCTAATACCGGTTGATATTCATTTTCCAAATAAAAAAACGCTTGACGTTCGCTACTTTGAATAATTTTTTTGCTTTTTGCCGTCAGCGTCATGACATTATCTATATTCACAGTCAGTAAATTACTGCCTATTAATCGTGATTAAAATAACTTGTGAATCACTTGAAGCTCGGGATTAATCGAAATCAAGTCATCAATCATTTGGTGATAAATAGCGGGCATATTTTGTTTCCATCCTATCATATCCGGACGGTGGTCTATTGCCATGGGGGTTTTTAATAGCGGATGATCAATGATGGGTGTTGTCAAATCATGGCGGGCACGGAAATTTTTGACGGCTTGGTATTCAAACGGCCACGCTAATAAAATTTCCATATCAATTTCATAGCCTGTTGAGCTTTGTTCATTCTCATTATCTGCAAATAATGCAGACCATTCGACATGACAGTCACAAAGTGCAATAAGCCATTGGGAAACAACATCGTGATTTTCATTATACAATGCTTCTTGGCAGAAACGTTGATAGAATGGGTCAATAGGAATTCCGGCGCTTTCCCAATCTATTGTTTGGTTTTTCTCGCTTGCCAGCATTTCAATCGCTAGGACACCTAATTTCTGTGGTCGAGTATACATAGGGAGTGATTCTGCCATTTTACCCGATTGAATACTTTCAATAATTTTATCGTAGCAAAAGTGCCCTATTCGAAAATCATTACAGGCGAAATCCATTAATAAAATTTCACCTTGCTCCGCTAAATTGAGAAATAATTCCTCTCTATTTTTTGTCATAAGATAATTTAATACAAACAGTATATTCTTATGGTAAAAAAAACGCTCAAATTCATAAGGTGAATCATTATCATTTTTGTATATTCTTCGCATGTATGTTAGTGCAATACTTGATAAGTAAGACTCTAGTAAAACTTCATAACGAATATAGCGTTCTGAGTTACTTAACCCATGTAATTCATCTAGACTATCTATAGTTTCGCTATATATGATTTTATTAATCTTTGCAACATCATTATTTGAAGAGTTAACTAAATTCTCTATATATTTAATTACTTTATTTGTTCGATTCATTTTGCCAAATCCTCAGCGATGAAAAATTCAGTGTATTTACTGTTATGTGAAGGATTAAATTCATTATCTAAACCTACTGTTATTTTATAACCAACTACCTGACACTTTTTCATACTTAATTTAATTTCTTTTAGTATTCTAAATTCTTTTCTAGTTAAAGAGTAATCATTATCACCATGAAATAAAGAGCGCGTTCAGCTAATTCAGTATGGCGTCTGATATTTTTTTATAGTCTACTTGTATTTCTGTAAGCTTTCCACTTAAAGGAGTTGCATTTGGACCAAACTTATCCTTCATCGTCGTTTTGATTTCAAACGTAACCCACTCAGGTGACGGTGACTCAATTTTGCAAATGAAATCATCTTCATAATCATTCATTATTTAAAGCTAACATACTGACTAACAACTGTATTCACTCATTCTTTATTGTTTTAACCCCATTGATTACAACACCCCGCTCAAGATACTTTTTTACTACTTGCTTAATCCACTGCGACAAGCACACACCCACCAAAGCAACCACAAGCCACTTTGTGACCTTCAAGTGCGACGGGAATTCCGTTGATTTTCATTAAACCGTCACCCTCGACGATAGCACCTGTTTTTTTACACGAAGGGCAATAAACAGAGTCGCCCACACAGGCAATTCCTTGGGTTTGTTTGGCGAGAGAAGAGGCCGTCAACACCGTGCCTCCGGTATTCGTCGTATCATTTTTTAAGATAATTTTTCTGCCGTTCACAAGACTACGCATTGCGTTTTTTCTCCTGATCAAGCTTTGCTAAAATCTGTTCGACCTGTTGCTCAAAATCAGTAGGAAGTGGGTTTTTACCAAAAAACAAAAAGGGTTTGCGGGCTTGGTAATCGACAGACGAAACGGCATCTCGCCCCTCTTGCATATAAGCATTGAGAAACGTGATAAAACGATGGTTTTCACTGTCGGTACTGGTCAGGAAACTGGAGTAATGGGAAACATTTGGCTTGTAAAGTATGGTTTTCAATTGCCCTGTTTTTTCATCAATGCCATACAGTTTAATCGCCAACATTTTACCTGCATAGCCGAATTGTGCATCTTCATAGCGTGTTAAACGTACTTTCCCCATCCCATAGCTATACAGTATTCCTCGTTGCCTATCCGCAATGAGATACACCGGAGGTGTGAAGAAAGAGAGATAGCCCAATAACCATAAAAAACCCGGGAAAAAAATTAGCCAGCCGATAACTAAATATTTACCATATTGGCCATTTATAACAAAGTTACCTGAATTGTAAGCTTTTATATACTCCCATAAACTTATTTTTTCTTTTCCAAAATAAGGTTTATATAATTCAATTAACTTTGCTGATAACTCACTTTGTTTTTTTTCATTACCATACTTTTTTTCTACATGTTTAGCCATCATTTCAATTGATGTTTTATTTTCAACATGCACCTTAAAAAAAATAGATGCAGTGTAAAAAGCCATAAAGAGTAACACGATAAAAAAAGGTATTGTATTAGTGAGCTGGCTATTTCGCTGTGGGGAGTTAATCACACAACGCTGTTTATTGACCGCATCTAAAAACACCAGCTTTTGAGGCTCCAACGGATCATCGTAGTGATGACTTTCTTCAATCAATAGCGTGGTTTCTAATTGCTCCGGGTGCTTTGTTGCCGTATATAAACTCGTCATTCGGTGCCTTCCTCATCAATACAGCCATAAAGTTTATCATTAGGATCGCCGTTTCGGTAACGTAATGGCGCAATCTCACCTTTAAGACGATCCACCAAGTAGTACCAATAAATGGATGGAATAGATTGCCCCAGAGGATCAATGACCACATGTAAATGATACATGGGGAACTTACACAAAATTATCTACAGGCTCATTTAATCTGCTGCAACAAGCACACTGCCCCCTGAACACCCACAAGCCACTTTGTGGCCTTCTAAGGCGACAGGGATACCATTAATTTTCATTAAGCTATCGCCTTCAACGATAGCGCCTGTTTTTTTACATGAAGGACAATAAACCGAGTCGCCCACACAGGCGATTCCTTGGGCTTGCTTGGCGAAAGAAGACCCCGTAAGCACCGTGCCACCGGTGTTGGTGGTATCATTTTTTAAAATGATTTTGCGACCGTTAACTGTGCTACGCATGATGAGGCTTTTCCTTGTCAAGTTGATTAAGGGTTTTCGCGATTTGTGCATCAACATCAACAGGGGGCTCATAGCGACCAAAATAAAACTTCAATGGCTCACTTTCAAAATCATGATCAGTGATTACATCTCTTCCTTTTTGCATATAGGCGTTAATAAAGCTAACAAACGCATTATTTTCATACTCTTCACTGAGAAACAAACTACTGTGAACCGATGCATTCGGTTGAAACAAAATCGTGTCTAATCGATTTTTGTCGGTATTAAATGTAAATAACTTGATAAATAAATTATTACTTGGGGCTGCATATCCGGCATCTTCATAGCGGGCTACATAGACTTTTTTATTTTCCCATGTATATAAAAGATTACGTTTTCTATCCAATACCAGTATCGGGTAAGGTCCAATAAAGACGGATTTTCCTGTAATATAGAGAGCATAACCAAAAGCGAATGCGAATAATATGGTTAAATATATTGAGTACTTTGTCCCTGCATAAAAATTTCCCGAGTAATAAGAGATTAAGTAATCAAATAAATTGGGGGTTTTATCAAAAAAAGGACGGTATCTCTCTATTCCTTGAGGTGTATTAGTAGAATTTTCATATTTTTCTTTATATGTGTTAGTCAAAAAAATAAAGTGACGATATCTTGAGCTATGCCCATCAAAAAAAGAGTAAGCACTAAATATAAAAACAGCGAGAACAACCAAAAATAACGGTATTGAACTGACCTTTCGATGATTAAAGTTGGTTGATTTTATTTGGCATTGTTCCGAGTTTATTTTTAACACATAAGGACTGTCTTCTAACGAACCTTTAGCATTATAGTCTTCTGGATAAGACGTGATTTTTTGCGTTTTTAGTTTACTCGGAAACATGGTTCCCATAAAAAATTTGAACATTATGGAGCCTCTCTAGCAATATCACCATCCTAATTTTAATAAGGCGAACAGGCTTTAATATACGTACTAATAAGACGAGAAAATGTTCATCCTACCGCGACAAGCACACATCCACCAGAACAGCCACAAGCCACTTTGTGACCTTCAAGTGCGACGGGAATTCCGTTGATTTTCATTAAACCGTCGCCCTCGACGATAGCACCTGTTGTTTTACACGAAGGGCAATAAACCGAGTCGCCCACACAGGCGACTCCTTGGATTTGTTTGGCAAGGGAAGACCCCGTAAGCACTGTACCACCTGTGTTGGTGGTATCATTTTTTAAAATAATTTTACGACCGTTAACTGTGCTGCGCATATTAATATCCTTACATATTTAGTGCTTCACTATTGTCAATTCCAAATAAACTTTTTCATTAACTAGTTCAACAAGCTTTCCTTTTTTCTTCGGGCGTCATTACACTTACTTTATAGTTCTGAGCTTCTATGATATTAAGTCAAAGCTCCATGGGATAAGCCCTGAAAATTGTAACTGACCAAACCACTTTGGTCTGAGTTCGTCTTGAAAACAGTTCAGCCCATCTAGATACTGTGCAATAACACAAAGAAAAATAATATTCTCTTTACGTATTGGCATTGAATTAATATTCTTTAACGCTTTTTTTAAAAATAAATCTTTTTCTTTATAGTTATCACTAAATTGTTTATTCATATCCTTTAATAGAAACAATTCAATTTCTGATTTTAGTATTGAGGGGTCATTACCGATAACCGGATAGCGTTTTTTGGCATAATCGATGATTTCGCTGACATTATGTGATAAATCGAGAGTTTGATAATGCTCAATCGTACCTTCCAACCACGCCTTACTTTTTGGGTCTTTGAACAAAACCACTTGTTCAAGATGCTCTTGTACCGTTTGAAATAACGGTGACTGTGCGTAAAATTTCCCACAATAGAGCATGAATGTTGTCTGCGTAACGCACAAATATTGGCTCGCTCGACCAATCGATTCAAAGTACACATAATTTTTCTTTAGTTGATTAAACAACGCCTCTCGCTTAATTTCATAATGTATTAATGCAGATTGATGCTCTTCTTCAAAATAGCTTACTGCATCAAGATAAAAGGCTTGCAGCTTATTATCGCGAATAATTTGTTTACTTTGTGCTGTCAGCTTCATGACATTACCCATATCTAAAGGCGGTCAACTACCGCCTATTTACCATCGTTAAAATAGCTTATGAATAACTTGAAGCTCTGGATTAATCGAAATCAAGTCATCAATTATTTGGTCATAAATAGCGGGCATATTTTGCTTCCAGCCTACCATATCTGGGCGGTGATCAATCGCCATTGGCGTTTTTAATAGCGGATGATCAATAATGGGTGTTGTCAACCCATGGCGAGCACGGAAATTTTTTACGGCTTGGTATTCAAACGGCCACGCTAATAAAATTTCCATGTCTATTTCATATCCTGTTGAGCTTTGTTCATTCTCATTATCTGCAAATAATGCAGACCATTCGATATGCTTGTCACATAAAGTAATAAGCCATTGAGCGACAACATCGTGATTTTCATTATACAATGCTTCTTGGCAGAAACGTTGATAGAATGGGTCAATAGGAATTCCGGCGCTTTCCCAATCTATTGTTTGGTTTTTCTCGCTTGCCAGCATTTCAATCGCTAGGACACCTAATTTCTGTGGTCGAGTGTACATAGGGAGTGATTCTGCCATTTTACCCGATTGAATACTTTCAATAATTTTATCGTAGCAAAAGTGCCCTATTCGAAAATCATTACAGGCGAAATCCATTAATAAAATTTCACCTTGCTCCGCTAAATTGAGAAATAATTCCTCTCTATTTTTTGTCATAAGATAATTTAATACAAACAGTATATTCTTATGGTAAAAAAAACGCTCAAATTCATAAGGTGAATCATTATCATTTTTGTATATTCTTCGCATGTATGTTAGTGCAATACTTGATAAGTAAGACTCTAGTAAAACTTCATAACGAATATAGCGTTCTGAGTTACTTAACCCATGTAATTCATCTAGACTATCTATAGTTTCGCTATATATAATTTTATTAATCTTTGCAACATCATTATTTGAAGAGTTAACTAAATTCTCTACATATTTAATCACTTTATTTGTTCGATTCATTTTGCCAAATCCTCAGCGATGAAAAATTCATCGTATTTACTGTTATGTGAAGGATTAAATTCATTATCTAAACCTACTGTTATTTTATAACCAACTACCTGACGCTTTTTCATGCTTAATTTAATTTCTCTTAGCATTCTAAATTCTTTTCTAGTTAAAGAGTAATCATTATCACCATGAAATAAAGAGCGTTCAGCTAATTCGGTATGGCGTCTGATATTTTTCTTATAGTCTACTTGTATTTCTGTAGGCTTCCCACTTAAAGGAGTTGCATTTGGCCCATATTTGTCTTTCATCGTCGTTTTGATTTCAAATGTGACCCACTCAGGTGGCGGTGGCTCAATTTTGCAAATCAAGTCAATACCTTGACCTTTCGCATTTTGTAACGCTATCATTTTTTCAGGAACAAAGCGTTTACCAAATAAAGGATTTAATTCATTACCATCCTTATCAAGACGGGAAGATTTGTTCGCTAATGGAGCTTTACCATAACGCGTTTTCATAAACAGCTTATCAAATAACGTGCCTTTTTTGATTTCATTGACAACATGCTGCTCGCCGAGATACCCCACAAACTGCGCCATTTTCATGGAAGCAACCCCGTCATAAAACAAATCCGAGGTTAATACCTTTTGTAATTCATGCTCAGATTTTAAATTAAGTTCGATATGTCCTGTCACTCGGCGTCCACCACCTTTCGGATTACCTTGTATACGTAGTATACATGTTCCATCTGGTTTTGGACCAAAACAAGTAACAATCGTATCATCAAAGTGCCGAGTAAAGGTTTTTCCGACCACATTAAAGCGAGTAACAAGCATATTTGTTAATGATTTTACTGATTCCTCACTCACTATTTTTGCGGTAATCCCCTTAAGATAACCTTCTGTAAATTCGAAGAGTTTAGCCATAATAGTCCTTTATTCTATTTATTTTGAGACACGTCATGTAATTTAGGTTCACCTTGAAAGGACTCTAAATAGAGTGTGCCTCCAATCCCCATACTCCCTACACTGGTAATAGCTTGTGTTTTAACCTTTTTACCAAAAAACATAAACAGGTTCATGGCATGATACGTCGTCACAAAACTTTTTGTATTCCCTGTCTGAGAATCAAGGTATTTCATGGAGTTTAACAGGACGTTATATCCTTCATCTTTGTTATACCCCCACAAAGCCGTGGAATCCTCAATCAATTCATTCGTTGAAAAAATCACATTTAACCCATCGGCAAGCAAAGGGATCACTCTCGCACCATTTTTCACGGTTGTAATTGCTGCCCCCACCCCAAACGCTAAAAAGATTAAATCAACGACAATAGATTTTCCTAAGTTAATTTTTTCATTAACTTTTTCTTCATTAATATCCCTAATAATACGTTTAACGATCGCTTCTGCTAATTCCTCATATTTTTTTATATAAACGTTTTTTGACTGGCTAGATAATAAATTATAAACCGTCGATTTAGGTGTCACTGCAATCGTCTTTAAACCTTTACGATAATCAACATCAGATATTGCTACATTGTCATAGCCTGTCATGATTTCATACCGTAACCCTGGATCAGGGTCTCCCTCTATTTCATGAAAGTCCTGTTTACCATGTGTTTTTTCCCGTGTAAGCTGAAAATCAAGTCGGTAATAACTTTTGGCAAATTTATAACGAATGCCGCGGTAAAAAAAATGTGCATCTTTAGGACGCTCTGCAGCAGGTATAAATGCCAACATAAAGCTTAAATACGACTCTGTTCCCTCTCCACCGTCAGGGCTAAAATGTGCTCTTATTGCATCTTGCAGTCGAGAATAGCCCATGATCTCAGCGGCAAGTTGGCTTATTCTTGGCTCTACCGCATTATCTTGACTTTTTTGGTTGATCAGCGTCATGAATGTTTCAAAAGAAACTCCTGTCGGCATGGGCTCAGGCTCAATTTCATTAGGGCAACCTGCATTGTGCGTTTCCTCCCAAGCTTCATCAAAGGGGCTACGCGCCTCCGCATTGAAAGTATCAATGACTTGCTTATCATCCGATAACATCACACATGATTTAATACTGAGCTCACACGGTTGAGCGTCTATCGGATCACTAACAGGTTCATCCGTAAAACGTTTTTCACATCCCATAAAGACTCCTTCACTGCAAGACTAAAAATTGATTGGCGTTGACATCATCCGCAAGGACGAATAACAAGTTATCCATAAAATGGAGATAATCGTTAACGGGTAAATAAGGCAATAATGTTTTCACGGTGATGGGGTCGTAATAACGAAACATTAGCCATGTTTTCGTTTCTTCATCATACACTTGATTAAACTTTCGCAGTTGATGAGCCAATTTTTCGAGTGGCAGCCGTGAACGTAAATAAATCCCCAATGGTGTTTTTTGGCTATTTTCGAGCAACCATGTGACAAATGGCGAATCAGACTCTAACTTCACTAAATAAGGTGCGTAAAACGAATAGTGTTCGGCACTTTCCCCTTTCCACAAACAACAATGTTCCACCTCAAAGATATCCAGTAATACAGCAATATCGGGGCGTTTAATCGCATCAATGACCGCCCAGCTTTGGCTATGTGTCGAGAACTCGCCTTTAATCACCTGTTTCTGGTCATGGCGCGTGAATAACACATTACCAAACAAGTAGTCTTGCAGCATTGAATGTTTATTGCTCTTGTCGGTCCCATAAGGCAATAACGTTAAGCGTGATAGACTCATTGCGCCTCTTTCTCCTTCTTCGCTTTTGCGCAAATTTCACAAAAAGGTTGCCCCTCTTCTGTCGCTGCCATTAAGGCTTTCACCTGATCAATCCCCCCACCACCAATATCCAGTGATGAAGTGTTAATTTTGAGTTGTTTCGCTTTGATGGTAATCCCTGTATCATCAATCACAATGCTGCCTCCTGAACCGGCTAACGTCAGTTGGTTCTCAGCGTGGATGATGTAATAAGGGGATTGTGAAAACAGTTTAGTCTTCACTTCTTCATGCCGTTGTCCTTCCACGACTATTTTCTGATTGCCACTGATTTGAGTTTGCTTATCCGCAAAAATTACCGATTTATGGCTACTGTTAATAACCTCGGTCAGGTTCTGATCAATCTGAATTTCTTGGTCCTGCAAGATATGAATCACTGAATTACGTCCAATTTTTTCATAATGATCACGCCCAACATCGGTGCGCTTATCTTGACCAATACGCTCTTCCTGATCGACTCCGACTTGTTTCTGCCGATTATGCTCAATCATGTGAAACTCATCGTTTAAAATATGTGTTCGATGATCCTTTTGTGCATGAAGGTAAATTTCCTCACTACCGTTACTATCCTCAAAGCGTAACTCATTAAATCCTTCGCCTTTATGGGTTTTTGAACGAAACGTAGTACGGGTTTTATGCTTAGGCAAATCTAATGGTGGGTTATTCCGCCCATTATAAGTACACCCTGTGATAATTGGCCTATCAATGTCACCGTCTAAATAGGAGACAATCACTTCTTGCCCGATCCTCGGAATTGACATAAAGCCAAAACCATCCCCGTTCCAGCCATGGGCGACTCTGACCCAACAAGAGGCACTGTGATCGGGCTTACCACGCCTATCCCAATGAAAATAGACCGTGACCGCCCCTTGGGAGTTGGTGTAAATCTCTTCACCCGGAGGACCCACGACCGTCGCTAACTCATCACCATCGGCGGTGGGTTTGTAGCGGTACGGTGGACGCCATTCTTGGGTACTTGGAATAAAGGTGATGGTATTACTCAATTGCGTACCTTCACCGCCACTGTTGTCAGCGAGGGGCTGTACCCCGTGATGGTGTGCCGTAATCACTTGCCAGCTGTCATTCATACGGCTACTGGGATGATTAGATAAGCTGAATATTCGTCCAGGTGCTAATTCAATACAATTGGTATTAGCAGTGCCTGTTTGGCGGTTATTTTGCGATTGTTCGTAGCGGATTTGATTAAACGACTGACCTTCGGCATCTTCTTGGAAGCGCCCATAACTTTCAAATACTTCGTGTTGTTGATGTACTTCACCCGTTACCTGATGGCTCAATGGGTAAGAAGGACGTAACTGATTGTAATCTTTATCAATACGAATATCACTACATAAGCGTTCAGCATAACGCCATGCGGTGACCGTGCTGTCGGTAATATCGGTTTCTGATTGGGGATTATAAGTTAAATGGATCCCCGCTTTCATACCCAAGTGGCGATCGCTATAGAATAATTGTGGGCCTTCCTCGAACCAGTAGTTAATCCCTTCTTCGGCAGCGAGGCGACACCAAAACTCATACAGGGTTTCACGTTTTTGCGTGATATAAGAGCGCTGCAAATGCTCTTCAGGGTGATAAAATAATTTATCGTGTTTAACATGGGATTCATTCAGCAAGGTTTCTAGTATGTTGGGGACGGTAGTGTCTTGGAAAATACGACTATCTTGCTTAAGTGTCATGATCCACATTTCAGGGCGGATGACAAACTGATACCACGTTTTCACGCCATCGGTATTGCCTTGCTCGGCGCTAGCTAAAATCCCTTGTACACAACGGGTAACAATACCTTCACGCATGATGGTGATGGAGGAAGCCATCCCCAATACATCTTGAAAATCAATCTCTGATTGTGAGCTGACGGCTTGAATGTTCAGCGTAAATAACTCGGATAACCCTTCGTGCAAATCAAATTGGGTGACCTGAAAGGTCTCTACAGGAAGATCACCAATTTGGCAGGTAAATACGAGTCCGGAATACAGCTTACGATTAGCAATTGCATCGTAAATATCTATTTTCTTAGATTGAGAGGGCTGAGATCCGCTGGCGTCAGAAGCCGATTTAAGGCGCTGTGGCTCTGGCCTGTTTAATAGAGATTGCCAATGTTGACCCGCTTTTTCAGCATCAGATACATTTTTTCTCGAGATATTTGAAGACATAGACTTAACCTTGCAAAATGGCGCACTCAATTGTTGCGCCATGGTTTTTTATAACAGTGATTTATATCCTTGTAATGGTGAGGGTGATAAATACCATGTCGGTAAATCAGCATCATTGAAATTCACTGACATTTCCAACAACATATTTTCAGATAAACAAAAAGGGAAAAAATGATATAGGTGAGTGACAAACATAAATGCCTCACCTTCATTTTCAAATTTTTGAATGTCTAATGTCACCACAAGGGATAAGCAGCGATATGGTTTTCCTTTTAAAATGTGATCATATAAATTCGTTTTAAGCGCAATACAACCTGATAATAACCGTTCAAGTTTGCGTGTAACTTGTCTATCGTTTTCACGATATAAAATATATTCCGTCAACATCTGCTTGATAGTATCAAGAGACATCAACATAAAAGCATTAGCACTATAGTGTGATAGTAATTGCCAATAATATTTATCATTCACAATCGGTGGATAACAGTTTGATAACTCGGTGATATTTGCTGTTTTTACTCCTTCTGGCACCTTCTCACTATGGCTGTTTAAGACCCCTATGCGGCTTTCTTGATATTGTTCAAAACTCACATAATTACATGAAAAACGTAAACTAGGAGGCACTACCATCGGTGTACCTTTATTATCATAAAAATTTAAATAATATAGTGTCCTTCCTCGAATATCGTTATCAATAGTGAGTGCATAAAACAACGCTTGTTGATATTGGGGCAGCAGACGTGATGCCGCAGTAAAATCCGTCATCGGATAAAAATCACAATATAAGCCACGAACCTTTTCGTGAGGCTCTAATGACAACTGAATATCTGATAAATGCGCCAAATAGTGATTATCAGGTATAGGTAATAAATACGACGATTGATTATATTTAAAATCTATTTTCAGCTCATTTTGCTTTTCTTTATCAATTGCAGGTACACAGTTTAAATAAAAACTCTCTTCACACTGTGCCTGAGTAATCGAAAGCTGCTTATTGAAATAGATATTGATCACAAACGTATCATCATCTTGCCAATTAAGCTGCTTAGTGATCAACGGTACATTAATATCGATAAAATGATGAACATGTGGTAAATAAAACCCTTCCAGTAGCTGTTGAGGGGCTGATAATTGATTATCTGTTTGCTGGAAAATTTGAAATTTTTTACCTATCTTCGGCTCAAAATAAAAATCAAGGCTGTTCCCACGATAGCTTTTTCCATCATGATTCAGCTCTATATAATCAAAATATTGGCTAAACCCGAGCATCAAAGTATCTGCAATAGCTTTTTGTTTACTCAAAAAGAGGTTTAGCGATGCTGTATCATATTCTTTTATTATGCCTCGGTATTTTACTCGTAATGAGATACAACTCCGATTAGGCTGATGAGTAATTTTTCGCTCAACAATAGAATAAGGTTGTAGGGTCACTCCATAACAAAGACTAAAACTGGCACCTTTAGGACCTAGAATCAAATTATTTTCTGAAAGATAATATGGATAATCAATGACCCCATCTTGGTCAACCTGAATAATTGTTGTTGAAGGTAGCCCCTTAATCGCTTGTGAGCCTAAACGTTGTAGTAAAGGTAAGGTAATTTCAGGAAAAGCGTCATCAATTTTTTCTTGTAGGCGTGCCGAAAGAAAAGCAAACCCTTCAAGTAAATAACCCGTATGAGGATCTTGTGGATCTAATACGTGAGCCAAATGCGGCTTCTCTCTCGCATAATCGTCAGCGAGTTTTTGTAAATATTGCTTTTCTTGTAGATACTTTATTTCACTCATCTTTTAGGCTCAACATCCATTAAATTGTATTTTCTTGCCAACTACAGTAGCCTGAAGTCCCAGCCATAACATGCTGAAATATAATATCTTTATATTTCACAGTTAGTGTTTCCTCTGGTAATTGCTCATTATTATTCGATGAATGAGGATAGTCTGACTCTAAATTAATAATGGACGCTTCTCTCAGAGTAATGGTGTAATACTTTTCTTGAGAGCCTGTTTGTGAAGTCCGATAAAAATTAAATGTCATCTCAAGTGTTTCATTATTGGCAATTGCATTTGCCAACAGTGGAGATGATTTATCTAACAACTTAATTAATGTAACAGGTTGAAAATTAATATTTTGAGTACGACTAAAGCCATTTCCTAATCGTAGGACAAAAATTTCATCTTCATGACCGTTTTGATACTTATTACCGATCGAGTCTAAACTTCCACATCCTTGAGAAATTGCACCTTGTTTGCTGCCTTTTAATGTCAAATAGATCATATTCGCCATGATAATATCCTTTTAATATGAGTTTGGTTTTAAACCGCGTTCTTCTGCCTGTTTTTGCAAATCATAGTAACGTGCTAATAAGCCATTAATTTGTGAATCGATATTACTAATTAATGTTGGTGAGATAGGCTGGTCATTTTCAATTTGTAAAGAGAATTCACGTAGTCTTTCTTCAACAGGTGTACTCTTGTTATGCTGCTTTTGAATATCATAGATAGCAGTTTTCAAATAAGAGAGAGTAAAACTCCCGCGATTGCGCTCTTGCATCACAATTTTGTCTGATAGCTGCTGTAATAATGTCGCTGTTTCTGACCAACTATCGCTAATTGGCGCATTTTCTAACCGAGTTGTTATCAAGTTTTGCCAGTTACGGCTGACATAAGCTTGATCCGCATTGTTAGGCCACCGTTTTTTGGCTACATCCACTAATGAATCAGCGAGCTTTAAGGTAAAAATAGGTGACTGCTTCTCTAATAACCCTAAGTTATCCGCGTAGGTTGTAAGTTCAGGTTTATATAGCCATTGAGCCGCCGCGCCTTCAGGAACAGAAGCCATTGCAATAACTTCTTGCTGGGTCGAGTAATACAACGCATAGCCGATACCAGAAAAGATGACTGCGCTTGATAATAACCCTAAAAAAAACCCTTTTGTCGCACTCATTTTTTCCTGAGTAGGCATAGGTGAAGAAGGCCGTTTTTGAGCCGCTGTTTCAATCACGATTGATTGTGCTGGTGGCTCTTGCTCCGTTTTCGGCTGCTGGATATAAACTAAAGGCGGCAGCTTTACCGTTTGACCTTTATTTTGATTTAATGCATTTTCGCGCTGTTCGAGGTTTTTCGCTGAGTTTTGGAAAAACCACAAAAGGTTTTCTAATTTCGGTACTTTTGTCCACGTTGTTTGGACAAGCTTATCGATAATGAGCTGTAGCGCACGCTCGGAACGATAGATTAACCGTAGATCACTGGTTTTAAAACTGATTTGCCGCAATGCTGAACCAGCACGGCTATTAAACCAATTCAAAATATCAGCACGATGATGGGGCTGTTCTGGCCACAAATGATCCCATTGTGTCACAACAACACTTGCTAATAGTTCACATCCCTCGGTAAAACCGTTTAAACCATGTAATTGTAAACGCGCGATGGTGTAATAAATTCCACTTTGTAAATCAATACCATGGGTTTTAAATAGCGTTAAACACAATGACTCAATTAAAGTCCAGCTCACTTCAGGGCGGGCTGGATGGTTAAGTTTGTTGAACTCGGTTTTTAGCGCGATAAATTCTGGGGTCTCCAAGGGAGACCCTCCTACTTTAATCACCAAGTTTTCTGATTGCGTACTCATTTATTGTTCTATTCCCTCGTATTAATACTGAAAAATCATATTAATAAAGCGTTTCAGGTAAACGGAATCGGGTAAATAATCCTCCGAAGAACGGGTTGTTAGATTCATCAATTTGCACGCGATAAGTCATATCTCCGCCATCAATTGTGAAGCGAACTTCAAAAGAGTTTGGTTTCACATTCATTAACCTGCCGCTATCGATAAGGCGTAATTGCGCCCAAGGTCCGCTAAAGCTGAGCGAACGAGGGGATTTATCACCAGAAAGAGGCACTAATGTCAGCTTACTTTCAATGTTTGAACGCATTGAGTTTGGCCACACCATATGTACGGTGTTACTGCGCCCATGAGAGTAGTCAATAATCTGCCCATCAAGGTTCAAGATACTGCGACGTTTATTACCTGACAGTGACAACGGTTCTACCGCAAATTGTGTTTCAAGATTACCTTGAGCAGTAAAGAAGGTGTCTCGAATGCGGTTAGCAATCTCAATTTGCTCCAATACATCAGGGCGAATCAGCGATTGGCCTTCCATATTTTCAATCAAGTTATTTTCAACAAATAAACGTAGATTCTGTTGATAGAAACTATCGATGGTGCCATTTGGTTTGAAGAAACGTTCAAATTCGCTTAATGGCACATCTTGTTTAGATTTCGGATTAAATGGATAACGTCCAGCGATGTACGCGTTGTACTGTTTGACAACGTTTTCATTCCACTCGACTTCCATATAACGAATAGCTTCTTTTTGTACCACATTCCATGCTTGGTCCGAGAGGTCTCCTACCCAACGATTTAATGGTTCTGGTAATGTTTTCGCCATTTGTGATAGCTCAAAAATGACATCACGGTTATTATCATTCAAACGCATAGACACCGCTTTTAGTGCAGCTTTACCTGGTACTGGTGAGTTTTGAATACTTAATAAATAACGATGCAATTCATTTAGCTTCTGATTGAGATTTTGTAGGTTTTCACCATTGTTACTCACTAAGATCTCAGTTTCGGGTGAAAACTCTCTATCCAGCCTGCTAAGCAACCTGTATTTCGGCTCTGCCATCAATTTTTGCTGCTCTTGTGAAGACAGCGAACTATCAATGATAGGTAAAGAAGTGTTATCTCTCAGTACCTGTAATGCACGTCTTAACGGCTGCTCACCACTGATTATCTGTTCTAATGCATTGATTTCATCTTGAATTGTGTCAAATTCACGAATCTCTAAATTACTCATCGCTCCACGCCATTGCGCAGTATAGTCATTCAGATATTGTTCGCTAATTTGACGTTGGATCTCTTTACGGTCACTCTCGCTATACTGTGTATTGCTTGATAAATTTAGCACCCAAGCATCAAGTAATGTCAGATCGACCAATTCATCATTTTGCCTAATAAAGTAGTTAATCAGCCCAGAACGGGTGAGAAACTGAGGGATTTCGAGCTTATCTTCATCGTTCACAGTAAACACTGAGTTAAAACCAGGGCCTATTTGATGACGGAGGTTTAATGGTGATGACAGTGTTTGATTCGCTTTCAGCCTCAGTGTTTGATAAACACGTTGGTATAGCGACAGCGTGCTCAGCTCTTTTTGAGCGTCACTGATTGGTTTGGCAAATGGCCCAAAGACTTTATTGGCAATCGCTGAACCTTGATTACGCTCAGCTTTCCAGTCAGTGTGCTCTAACGCATAATGTAAATGGCCGCGAAGCTGAGCTTGGATATCTCGTTGCCCTGTAAATAGCTGGCTCCAGTAGTTTGCCATATAATCTTCAACCAACCCGTTATTACGCCCACTTTTATCTTCAAGCATGCGCATAACACGTAAGATTTCGAGCTTCTCTTCACTGCCTTTTTCAGCATTATCCAGCTCAATAAGTAACCCTGCCATAATGGCGGGTAAAAAGCGTTCCGTTAACAATTGCAAGTAGACATTTTCAACTTGTGGTCCAACTTTTTGCCCCTGATATAACCCCATTTCAGACAGAATGCCATTTTTATCACGATGGTTTCCGTAAGCTAATGTTGCTTCTCTAAGTGGGTTCAAAACAGGAAGTTGTTTACTACCGTCAGTATCTTTAGTTGTCGTTGATTCAATCGCTTTAAATGCTTTAACTTCATTAAGCACATTCTCGCCCGCACGATAGTTTTTGTTGTAGTAATGGCTCCAGCCATTCCAAGCCAATATCAAACCAACAATGCTGACAGTTGAAGCAACTAAAAGTCTGGTACGATGTTTTTTCAGCCAATAATGGTTTTCCGCTGCTAAGTTTGGCTCGCTAAACAGCACATCACTGAATAAGTTGTGCGTAAAATAGGGATGTGTATCTGAAATAGGCCAAGTTGTTAGTGGTGCTGTTGGTAAATGGTATTGAACTGACGCCGTTTGGCTAAAGACGTCGTCAATCTGACCAACTTGAGTCGCAGAGGTGAGATAAACCCCTCTTAAACGGATATTTTTCTGTTCATTGTTAGCGACCAATGCAGAGATTAATTTTGCTACACTGCTTTGTAACCCTTCAATTTGGCGAACAAAACTAAATAAGTCGCTTCTTTGGCTTCCTTCTGAACGATTTAACATCATTTCAGGTAAAGCACTGTTCATTTGGCTAACCCATTGGCTCCAAAAGTGATTGAGCTGTTTTTCCCAATTAACATTTTCTTTTGAGCTAAAAGATACCCCTAATACCTGATTACGCTGTTGAGCATCAAGGGATTGGAACATCGCATCAAAACCACGTAACAAGTCCAGTTTAGTCAACACAATATAGAGTGGTAATTGACTATTGAATGTCATACGGACTTCTTCAATACGCATATGTAGGTCAGCAATGAGCTGGCTATTTTTTTCCTTCGAATTTGTCAGTAATGACAAAGTATCCACGGTTAAAACAATGCCATTCATTGGTTGTCTTGAACGGTTTTTGCTTAACCAGTGTAAAAGTTCATTCCATAAACGATGATATAGCTGGGGCTTATCCCCCTCACTCACTGGCTGGGTCAATAATTTCCCATCTGGCACAAAAAGGACGGCATTATCCGCGAGTAGACATTGAATATGCAGAGGGAGTTTCTGGTCACTAACAACATTTTCTGTTGGTGCAATATCTAAAGTATTAAGGCTATTTTTTAGTAATGTATGCTTACCACTCTCATCGGCCCCCAATACGAAATACCAAGGACGTAAATATACGGATTGAGTATGTCCGTTGAGGTGACGAACAAATTGCGATTTCCAATAATCGAGATAACGATTTTGAAACTCAATATCGTGACGAACAGGATCAACAACCGCTAATTCCACGTCTAATTTAAGGCTTTCAAGGCGTTTTACACGTTTCCATGTCGCGATCCCAATCCAACTCACAATGATGAGAAGAATAATAATCGTCGCTAACCAACGCGCGCTCAGCTCTTTAAGGGGATAACTGCCCTTGTAGTTAAAATCGGGTCCCCACCACCAAATCCAAATAATCAAAATCGCTGGGAGCAGTGCCAAACACAGCAGTAAGAATGATTTAATTTTGGGCTTATCGCCAAAAAACAGCTTCTTAAGAGAACCCGTTATTTTTGGTATGGATAGAAAAGATAATTTCATTGTTGTGAATTCCTATCAAAAGTCATTTCCTGCTTGTCTTGCACCTTCTGTGCTAAACGATTGAGCAAATCGGGTTCCCAGTCCGATAACGAGTAATGTAATGCTGCGGTATGCAGTTGCTGATACAGGTTCTCAGCCATATGCTGCATCCCCGCTTGTTCAAATAACTGGGCAGATAACAATTGGCTATAAAAACGAGCTCTCGGCTCGTTCGTAGAAGCGATAAAATTTTCGACCATTTTTAATGCTTCACTTAAGCCATGCTGTTCATAGCAATGTAAAATTTCTTGTTGTTCAGCTTGTAAACTGTGAGAACTCGTCGAGGCGTCGTGACTCGTTGATTTTTGAGAAGCTGAAAGCCAAGACTGAACTTCTTCAGGCAAGAAAGGTGTCATGTCAGAAAAACTCAGTTTGGCTAAATCAGGTAATCGGTTTAAAAACTGTTGCAACGCCTGAGCAATCGCAACACCCACCAGCGGATAGCCTAACTTTGTTGCAACTTGAGCAGCTAACATATGGCCTTCCAGCCAATAAGGCGATAACGTTAAGCTTTGTTCAATGTTATTCAACAACGCCATTGATGGTTGCGCCATTTGGTTTTTGTAATCAATCACTCGGTCAGGAGAAACAGGAGCTAATGGCGTTTTTCCATCATTATTTGCCATCGGTAACGCATGAATGGAGTGCCAAATAGCATAGCGCCGTAAGCAATAACCTACCGCATCCGAAGGCGTTTGCTCACATAACGCCTCAGCCACTTTAAGCAATGTCTGTTTCCACTGACGCTCATCCGTTTGGTTCACCTCAACTGTAGGTACTTTTGTTGCTGCCACCGGAGTCTGTGCTTGTTGAGTATTTTCTACTGCTCCCTTTTTATCTGTTGTTGGCTCTTCCGTTGCCACAACGATGACAGGTTCACTTTGTTCAATACGGCTGTAACCACGGCTTAATGTATCGACTTCAGCGGATAAATTTGGGCATTTTTCATGCCAAGATTTAGCCAAAAAGGCAAAGGAGCCAAGAATATTGTCGCGCAAGTTAATATCGGCTTGACGGCAAAAACTGTCTTGTACAGTTTCAAATCGTTTAAGGATTTGCCCTGCAAGCCGTTGTTTAAGCTTTATATTTTGCGGATAGCTATTTTCCCAATAATGACGAACAAACTCCGCCAATAATTCAGCGGCTAAAGCTAGCTCATCAGCCTCTCCTGCATGTTGTAAGGTACGCAATAAGTGCACTAATAAACGGAAGTCTTTCGTTTCATTAGCAAACAGTTGTAATGCCTTGCGCTGGATCTCCTCAATATTTAATTGAGCATGGCTAAGTGAGCCAAACTTAATCATTTCGCCGTCAATGTATTCCCAATCAGGGTTATCATCGGCAATCGGTGCTGCTTGCTGGCTTTCTTCAAGGGGAGCTAATAGCTGCTCTTTCCATTTTAATTGTGTATTAATCGTCATGATGCTTACCAGTGACAGGCCGTTCTTAGCGGTTTGATATCAGTTGAAATACCTGAAATATTGAAAGTTAGCCGGTCATTGTTTGCTAATTTCAACGTCAGTGTTTCACCGTTTAATAAACGTTTAATTTCATCAATGCCGGGAATGCCACGACTCGACTCCAATACATAACCGTTTTCACGAAGAAACCAATCGGCAGTGAATTGCGTTTTGTCTGTCGTTAACATCACACTTCCCGCCTCCTGTTGGCGAGGGAGGGCAACCTGCAATCGAGTAATATTGTCGATACAACTGATCATCATGACTGGGCGAGGCGGCGCAAAACCAATCGCAGGGATAGTCATAATAACTGGGTAATTTCCTGTTTCAGGAAGGGTGACTAAAAACCCCGCGCTATTATCTTCTCGTTGCATTTCATGCTCCATTGCCTGGCGCCATGCTTTACCCATTTGACTCGGGTCAAAAGGTGTCTGTGCAGGTGAGTCGGCCATGATTTGGTCATAGCACGCAAGACGGATCAGTTGAGACGACTCAAGGCGGCACTCTGAAAGCGCCTGAGCCAGTGCTTGCGGATTTGTTTTTTCCGCTGAGGCAGTGGTGACGACGAATAAAGAGGTCATCAACCACAATGTAAGCGGTGAAATATTCATCTCATGCACCCGTATTTTTTCAATTTGTATATTAGGGACCGTTTCGATAAATTCAGACTCGTTGCCATCGTATCTAAATCACCATTAACCTGTTGTTGTCGGTCTTTTAAAATTTGCTCTTCGTAACGTTCAGTTGCCACGGTTAAGTCATCAATCTCTCTAAAATCAGAGAAATGGTGACTCGCAACAGGTGGAGCTGACGTCGTTAACATATTCACAGCTGCCTGTAGTTGCCGTTCACGATCTTGTTGTAGTGAATTAAGGTATTGCAGGTGAGAAATCTTCTGCTGAGTCAAAGATAATTCGAGGAGACTTTTCAACTGATGGTGAAATAACGCACAATAAATAGGGAAAATTCCTTGCTCATAACTCTCCGTATTGAGTGATTTCCCAAACAAAATAATAGCTCCGCAAATTTTATGACGTAAATCTGTTAATGGGAGGCTATACAACCCTGTACCTATTGGTAATTCAGCCACAAATTGGCGAAACCTATTATCATTGATGTGAATTCCTTGATTCAGGTTCTCCCATAGGACACTTTCACCCCTTGATATCAACTGAATCAAAGGGTGGTCAGCATCGCTGATCTCGACATCCAAATGCCCTTGTTCTACTTCATTTGATTGCTTAATACTCCAACTCTGTAAGCAATTTTCAGGTCGGTTAATTAATGACACAATCAGTGCGCTAAATGGACTGCGTGTAAAGCTAAACGTTAAAAATTGGCTCGCTAACACATCCAAATTAGTGCATTCAAGTAAGGCTAAGGCATTTTTCAGTCGTGATTTCATAGTTCAGCATTCACCGTCGCAACGAACTCATCGTTCTGTGTTGATAATTGAATGTGATTAATGTCTTCATTTTTTGCGCTGTGCTGTAGTAGCAGTAGCGATAACGGTGGTAACAGTGCGCCATCGATGATGGATTCTAATATCCGCGCACCATTCTCCGCACGAGAAGCACGACGTAAGATCTCTGTAGGTACACTGTCATCGACCACAACTTCCGCACCAAAACGCTGTTCAAGTAACGAAGTCAGACGAGCTAACTTGCCACCGACAATTTGCTGAAGGATCTCTTGAGATAATGGTAAATAAGGAACCACTTCCATACGTGCCAGCAGTGCAGGTTTGAAAAATGCGGTTAATTCCGGATAAAGCGCATCTTGCAACTCATCAGGCTTATCTGCATAGGCAGTAATGATTTGGTCGCCTAGATTAGACGTTAGGAAGAAAGCGACATTTTTGCAGTCAATAATTCGCCCTTCCCCATCGGCTAATTCACCTTTATCAAAGGCTTGATAGAATAGATTCAGAACATCAGGATGGGCTTTTTCAACTTCATCCAATAAAACAACAGAATAAGGCTTTTGGCGGATCGCTTCTGTCAGTACGCCGCCTTCACCATAACCAACATAACCTGGAGGTGAACCGATCAGCCGTGAAACTGTATGTTTCTCTTGGAACTCTGACATATTGATTGTCGTTAAATATTGCGTTCCACCAAACATCAGTTGTGCTATTTGAATAACCGTTTCTGTTTTACCGACACCACTTGGCCCCGCCAATAAAAATGCACCTAACGGTCGACCTGGGCGTCGTAAGTCAGCGCGAGCAGTTAACAAATGCTTATGTAAGCACTCAATCGCTAATGATTGCCCTTTGATTGTTTGTTCTAAATAAACGGGTAACTCCGTTACCACTGATAGAGCATCTTGCGATAAACGATTTAAAGGTACCCCCGTCCATTCAGCAATAACGGCAGCAATTTGTTTTTTATCGACATGTGGCGAGACTAATAAATGCTGTTCATGTAGCTCATTCAATTGCTCATTTAATTGTTTAAGCTGCTCTTTTAATACCAAACTGTCGTTAGTTGGAAGCTCTTCACTTTGGTCGCTGTCCAGTAGCTGCGCTCTTAATGCAATAATTTGAGAAACAATCTCTTGCTGGGTTTCCCACGCGGTTTGTAGCTCCTCAACCTGAGCATTGATAGTTTCAGCCTGTTCAGCTAGTGCACTCAGACGCGAACTATGGTCATTAAGCCCCAATTGTTGTTCACGTTGTAGCACATCCGTTTCCATACCAATCTGATGAAGTTCCGTTTTCAGCAACGAGAGCTTTTTCGGCGGTGAAGATAAGTTGATAGCCGCACGAGCCCCCGCCGTATCAAGTACATCAATCGCTTTATCTGGGAGTTGGCGACCTGATAGGTAGCGCTCACTTAACTCAGCACTCGCACGCAATGCTTCATCATCAATAAAGACCTTATGCGCTTTTTCATAAATAGAGCGTAGGCCACGCATGATGATGACGGCTTCTGCCGCCGTTGGCTCTTTAACTTGAACAAGTTGGAAACGGCGCGCAAGGGCAGCATCTTTTTCGAAATACTTTTTGTATTCACTCCATGTTGTCGCCGCGATAGTACGTAATTCACCGCGAGCCAAGGCGGGTTTTAATAGGTTGGAGACATCCAATCCACCTTGTTGGTTACCCGCACCAATTAAGGTATGTGCTTCATCAATAAACAAAATGATAGGATGAGGTGATTGACTCACTTCCTGCATAATGCCTTTGAAGCGTTTTTCAAATTCACCTTTGACCGCAGCACCCGCTTGTAAAGCACCAAGGTCTAAAGTAAGTAATTCACACCCACGTAATTTTTCAGGGATTTCACCTGCAATAATACGCAATGCCAATCCTTCGATTAGGGCGCTTTTACCTACCCCCGGCTCTCCCACAACCACGGGGTTGTTTTTACGACGACGACACAAGATATCGATCATTAAATCAATTTCATGATCACGGCATAAAACAGGGTCTAATTGGTTATCACGCGCTTGCTGAGTCATATTTTGCGTGAACTTCGCCAGTAAAGAGTCCGCAGGACGACTCTCTCCAGATTGTTTTTCTGCTTCAGTCAGTGGTGCTTCAGCCGAACCCGCAGTCCAACTATCAAAATTCAGTCGCAGTTGTTCACGATTTACTTGTGATAATAAATCAGCAACCGGTTTTGACAGATAACGTAATGGCATCTGCAAAAGGGTTAAAAACAGAGTACCAGAGCGTAATTCACTGTGGTTATATTCTGTCGAGGCTAATAACCAACTGTCTTTCATCCATTCAATCAATAACGGAGAAAAACTCGGATAGCTTTGAGTAATCGCATGATGTGGCGGAATTTGTACTTCTAACAATTCAACAAGTGCGACTAAATCCAGATCCGCTTTATGGCTAATTAAGCGAATATCCGTCAATGGTGTTTCGACCAGTTGTTGCAAAAATTGCGATACCGTAATTTCAGGCTGCTGATGGCTCACACAATAAGCCGCAGCACTTTCTAACGCATGCTTCGCGATAGGGTGAAGACGGTTAACGAGTGTCGAAAGATCAATTTGAATCATAGTGCATCCTAGCCGAGTAAAGTATTAAGCTGTTCCACGATACTGAGTGTTTGATGATTCAGTCGGGATGAATAAATGCTGTAAATAATTGCCGCTAAGATAACGGCGCCAAGAATAACGTAGCGAACACCAAAGCGCCGGCCTAAACGGTAGCGATGGTGTTTATTACCCCCTTCATCAAAAAGGATAACGGGTTTTGCTTCGCCTCTAAGTTGCTGAATCTGTTTCTGTAACCGTCTGAGTAAATGGTTAAATTCATCACTATGCCCTGTTGTCACTTTGTAGCGACCACGATAGCCAAGGCACAAACACAAATAGATAAATTCCAGCAAATCGAGATAGCGTTTAGGCTCACCGAGTAACCGCTCAATTAATACAAAAACCTTTTCACCACCCCAAGATTCATTATGGAAGTGTACTAATAACGACTGTTTAACCCAGCCGTTGTCTTGGTTCCAACCTAATCCCAATGCTGTTTCATCAATAAAGGTGCATAGAACATAGCGAAATGAAACAATAGCCCCAGGTTCATAACCTTGGGTTTGTAGTTGTTGCTCTATTGAGGTGATATCGGTCACCACCTGCTGATATAACTTTTCCGAAAGAGGGGTTTCTGACATCGCTTTCATTCTGAGAACCATCCCAAGCAATGGCGTCGCAGCATCAATCATTGGATTGATGCTATTCCCCCGCAAAGGCAACTGATAATTTTTTTGCAAGTTGCCCTGTTCGGCATAGTCATTAAGGAAAGCTGCATTAGTCATTGTCTATTCCGCCTCTTACCGCCCAAAGTTGAATATCAAGCTCAGGGAAATTGCCAGAAACGTGGAATGCCATATTGGAGTGCTGCTTAATTTCCTGCCAAACATCGCCACTTCTATCTAATTCGAAGTAGTTATAACCAGAGTGATAAGGTAATTGACGTGGTGCCGTTGATAATGGAATCAATTTCACACCTGGGATCTGCACGCTGACCACTTTACGAATATTGCTCACTGAAGAGATCTTCGATTGTTGTGGGAACAGTTGACGTAACTGTTCTTGTGGCATATTCGCTTTGACCGCAATAATAAATTCTGCTTTTTGCAGTAACTGCTTATCATGGATCGTCGCAACACGAATACCGTGTTCTTGCGTATCTAATGGAATTGGAATTGCGCGAGGTGTTAACACCACACTCAGTGCTTCCCTAATATCTTTGATGAGTGGGATATAGCTTTCAGATAAATTGAAATGTTTATATTTAGCCACAGAATCAGGTAAACGAGAGGTATTAGTGAACGTTTGTAATTCACCACACAATTCGAGCAAATCTCTAAACAGTTTTTCCGGATGAATAACCGGCTCTTGCGCATAATGCGAATACAATGGATAGGTACGATTTAATACCTGCAACATCATAAATTCTGCTACATCCGCGACACCTTGTTGCCCTGGGGAGCCAATACGTAACGCAATTTGTTTACCACGCTCATATAAAGCACCATGAATTTCATTCAGGAACTCATTTAGCATTGGTGAGATACGCACATTCAAACATGTCGGAATAAAGTCATTCTCAAGTGTTAAGCTGCCATCAGCACCACGTTCCCTAATTTTACAAATAGGCAAAGTGACATAAGCATCCATCTCTTTGGAGCCTTGCTTCAGGATCGGTCTTAATTTGGCCACATTGATCGTACTGACATCCCCACCTTCCGTATGCAGGTCGCGAACATCTTCCATACTGTCGCTATAACGTGATAACAAGCGGTTACCACTATGTTCAGTCGACACTTCATTGACCGTGCTATTCACTAAGGGAAATGCAAGGTAAACGATATTGTTATCACCATCACTAATATTTTTAATATCAATAGGTTGAGGAAGAATATCTTGATGAGGCATAGAAAAGATTGTGCCGTCAGGCATCACACCTGAAGCTTCCTTGATACCAATACGACCTAAGCTATACAATTCATCACTCAGAATTAACGAACTGAGCCCCCAAAAATGAGAAATATAGCTCTTCAGTATGCTTTCAGTAATATAGTCTTGATGACGCTGTTGCTGCTGAAAATGCTGAGGCTTAATAAATAAACCTTCACGCCAAATCACTCTATTTTTTGTCGACATATTAGTCATCTTCCTCTTGTCTAAATTCGATTTCATTTCCTCTGATATGAGCTAGGAGGAAGTAATGGCGTCCTTTTCCACGTGCCTTAACAATTTTTTTCCATTCCGCGTTATCAGGGTCTGAGTAGTAACCAATGACCCCGATATAACGATTGTCTGGATATAGCTCAATGTCAGGTAGCGGCTTGTATTGCCCAGGTAAAATGGTGTAGTCCTGATGGTCGATATAGTTTTTTTTCAGTACCTTTTCGAGATCCCCATCTTTCTCTTCAATCTGATCAAAATCGAGCGCAGCAAACAATGAATCTTCATTCATGTAGACAATCTGTAGATTCAGTGGCGTTGCTTCACCATCCTGATTTGGGTTGATGTTGGGCTCAGCCAAGATAGTCAACGATATCGTTGATGGCCTATCTTGTGGCGGCCCGATAGGAATCGAAGGGTCTAATATGACTTGACCTATTTTGGATACAGCTTCCAATGGCTTAGTACATCCACTAAGCGCCATCATTGAAAAGAGTAAAAATAGATATCCTAGTAAGGTTTTCGCACGCATATTATGCTTCCTCAAGCCCTTTTCTTAAGGCTCTGTCATAGGCATGGGTATAGACTTCATAGAACAGCTTTTCAAAACCTTGCTGGCGAGAAGATGACAGCTCTTTATAGTAGTTGGTGTACATTTCCCATGCCCAAGCATCGTTTGTCGAAGAGTTATCTGAAGCACGGCGATAGTGCGCGAAACGATTTAAAAGGTGTTCAGGAGAGAAAGCAGCCAACATCGTTGAAAGTGCCGTCGAAATAGCTTCTTGGTTTGCTCGATAATGCAACTGAATGTTATGCAAACTTTCTGCTACCGCTGAAGGGGCTGATAAATGAACGGGACTACGTTCGTCCGTAAACATCAACTTCATTGTTTCTTCATAACTGCTGTTTAAACGCAATGGGTTATCTTCAATTGGTCTAAGTTGCTTATCTTGCAGGCTTTCTTGCTGTTGCTGTAATGCCAATAAACCTTCGATGGCGGAGCGAATAGTCTTCCCTAGCTCCACTAGAAAATCATTCGCTTGTTGTGAAGTTTGTAAATTTAAATGAATACCAAGCCCTTGCATTAAAGGGTTTACAGCCACATGCTCAATGTCTGTGATAGTGTCATCAAGTGTTGGTGTGATTTTTGGTAAATCCATAAATTCCTGAACCATGGTATTCCCTTGATTATCTGAAAATGGGGAGGTGACTGAGTGCGTTAAGTGTGCTTCATTCATTAATAATGGGTCTGAAGCTTGCTTATTTTTCTGAGAAATTAAGCTAAGACTCTCATTTTCTAAGGCTTGAAGCGGATCATACGTTAGGGACCCTTGAACGGTCGGAGCAAGCTCATACTCCTCTTGCTCATAAGATTGAGTCGGTGTGGTATTAAATAGAGAATCTAATGGATTACTATCGCTAGAAACCAGTGATTGAGGGGTGACAGCCATTAAGTCTTCTGCTGGTTGTCCAGTAAGATTCACATTAACAGACAATTTAAGCTGACCAATTTTGATCTGGTCACCATGAGCAAGCCGTACCGCATCAAGATGAAGAGGTACAATCGCATTATTAACATAAACTGATTCTGTATTGGTCTTAATGCAAAAGTGCTTATCCTTCCAAAGAATAGTGCATTGCACTGGTGCCACGGAATTTTGGTTATCTTGAATCTGCCACTGGCACTGTGCGCTACTGCCTATTTGCCCGCCATCTTGTGAAAATGTCATACTCGAAACATAACCGCTTTCGAGTAATTCACTATTAATCAGGCGAAATGAAATTGTCGGTAAATACTTATCCATGCGATTTATTCCAGTACAGTAATGGTGACATTAGGTTGTTTCTCAGGTTTACCTAAAAAGCTTTGCCACCCTAATTGATTGTGTTGTTTCTGGCCTAAACGGATCCCTTCAGCTTGTTTTTCAGCAATATTGAGCCGTAAGTCCCATGCCAACTGCTCATGGAAGATGTAAGAGACAAAAGCGACAAGAGGTAAAAAATTAGCTCCATTAGGCAGAAAGGACATATAACGCTCGAGTGATAATTCACTGATTTCGACGGTACATTTGCCATTACAATCATAGATATGCCCGCCCAAACTAAAGTTATCGCCCAATAACATACGGGGCTGCGATTTCTTCCCAGCCTGATGAGAAATCACACCTAACCGATTTTGTTGATTTTCAGGAATAGGTACTTTACGAGTTTCCCAACCGATAACTTCAACGTGTTCGAGATCGAAACAGTGGGCAATTAAACTACTGATAACATCGGGAGAACGGCTTGGACTCGCTAAAAGCCCAGCGTAGGCCAACATCTTACTGTGATTGATATGAACTCTTTCTCTGTTGACTTCATTCCCTAAGCCAACCAACGAAAACATATAGCGAGAAAATGAATCAACTCCCTCATTTTCAAAGCAAATGTAGTAACGGTATTTACGCCAAATACGATGTAAAAGCGTGACTAAACGGTGATTAAAAAGGTTCAAATAATCTGTCACGCTAGGTTGTTGTTGGGCATCTTCCCAAGCAAAATCATCCAGATAATAGCTCGGTAACGGAGACTGACTACCGTGTAACCCCAAGAAGGAGACTTCAAGCTCAAACTGCCCGTTTTGATTCTTTTTGACTGAGATGACATCTCTCGTAGGAAAAGCAATATTTGCACAGGACTTAAAACGAATTATTTCATCCGTTGTTTCCTGCGTGGTTGTGCTTTTACCTTGTAACTTATTAAGTAGTTCAACAAGTTGATAAAAACTATATTCAGTAACAGAATTGCCAGCTTCATCTAGCCAGCGCGCTATCACTTCAGTATTTGCTGATTGATTTGTGCTGGCCACCGGTAGGTTTCCTTATTATCAATATTGATTACTTCCAGCTCATGAAACATATTCACGCTGGTATACAAAGCAAAAAATTGAGCAATAACTGTACAAAATAAGTACAAGCTACCCTCACTTAAAAAAGCACTTTGACGAACCGTTAATGTCGTTTTTAATCCTCTTACTGGTAACCCACGATAAAGATGCTCAATATGCTCTGTGTTTAAGCTAATGAGAGAATCTAAGCACTGCTGAGATTGCCTTGCTGTTTGACGATTAAAAACAGACGGTAAATCATAGAGTTGAAGAATCTGCTTCAACGAGGTTAGATTCAAAAGTGATTGATAATTTAACGAAAGATTCGTTAATTCAGACCAATACAATGTTTGACCCAACAATGGGTATAATGGCGCTGTTGGCTTAAACAAGTTTGTGGCAGATAAAGCACCTTCCGGTCGATAGGCTTTATCAAGTGAAATCGAATGGGTTGAAAGCCTTGAAGCAACATTCCTATTTGTGCAATTTAATGACACAGAAACGGTTTCTTCACAGTTTTGTAGTTTTGTTTCATTGTCACGCACAAAGGAGAGCGTATGCCGATAGCCTACCGCCTCTCTCATCTGATTGATTTTTAGCCTGTAATAGCCATGATTTTTATCTTTCAGGTTATGGCTTTGGTGATGAAAGCTTTCAAATGCGGTGTAATTGACGGCATAAGGAGAGGCATTTTGTGGATACCTTAACCCTTGTACTTGGTTAATCGAAAAAATGTCATAACAAAGTGGTGTTCGGTAACTGGCGCTCAAGATGTAGTCATCATTTTTACCTGTAAGGTCAATAGCTTCACTGTCAATAGTGAACAAATTGGCAATAGGTACACAATTCAGTTTGATGCTGTCATCTCGGATCACCACCGCGTCAGGGATCTCCGTTTCAAACACAATCTCTAATGTGAAGGAATCTGTATTCAGTGCTAAAGGTAGGTCTTCAAGGCCTTTAATATCCATAAACATAAAGGCTTCAGGAAAACAGAAGTACTCTTGCAAGATACGATACCCATCGTAGCTATTTTTTGGGTACGGCAATAAAGCATCTTCTTTTTTGAAACCCACTGGCAATGCTGCAAAATTATCTAAAGGCAACCGATGATGTTCGGTGACAAGCGTCACTTGCTTAATGCGATGGCTCAACAAATAAAATAATTGATGTGTCGTATAGGTTGCACCATTCAAATGGATACGCAACTTATCTAAGCCAATTTCTGCTAATACGCGGGGTTTATCGAGTTTGAAGTCAATCTCAATGGACTTGGTTCGTTGGCGTACATGTGAAATTTTTGCAGGTAATAACCAAAGGTCTCTGCATTGGCTAAATCGGCATTGGTGCAGGCTATCTGCATTTGGGGTTTCGCCTTGAACATACAAGGGCTTAGCTACAAAAGGTTGGCCCGCGGCTATTTTGCTTGCATAGCTGAGTGTCTGAGCATCTGTTTGATACTCAACAATAGTCATGCTGGGAAAAGGACGAGCATAAGCAGGCCACAGCATATTGACTAGGCTGCTCGTTAATTCAGAGAATTGCCTATCAAGCTGTTCACGAAGATTTCCTGAAAGATAGGCTAACCCATCCATCAAGCGTGCACCATCAGGATCCTGAATCTTATTGGATAATAAATCAACAAGATGAGGCTTTTCTATCGCTATATGACTGGCAAGCTCTTTTAAGTACTCTTGTTCATTCGCAAAATACGGGTTTGAAGACATATTAGAATTGTTTCAACTGATATCGCCGGTTGTTATCGAGCTGCATATTAAATTCAATGAGCTGCCGCTGGCTGTCGAGATCGATAAAAGCGGTGATGCTGAACTGGAGCAACAAGGCATCTGCATCATTTTCGATAAATGTCACTCGGACATTACTGATCCGAGGTTCGAAGTCTTGAATGCAGGTTGTAATAGAATGTTCTAGGCTCCGCCTAAAATCTGTTGCTGCTTGTGTTGCATCATTTAAATCAGGTACTCCTAGGCTAGCCGAACTTTGACAAGCATCTGGTCGACTGTTTAGGATTTGATTTAAATTGTTCTTAATTGATCTCACTAAGGCATCCATTCGAGCATGATGGGAAGAGCCGGAGCTCTTCCCTTGGATGCGTTCAAATAAGCTGGCAGTCTCTGAAGAATCCCAGTTATAGTTAGCAGCCATTGCCTTACTCTTTGTCTAGGCGACCAACAAGTGACAATTCAAAGTTAGCACCCATGTATTTGAAATGAGGGCGGACTTGAATCGCAACTTGATACCAACCTGGATCCCCTTCGACATCGAGAACTTGGATCTGTGCTGAACGTAATGGACGTTTGCTACGTACATCAGCCGGTGGGTTTTCCTGATCAGCAATGTATTGCTTCAACCAAATGTTCAGTTCACGTTCCAAATCTTGACGTTCTTTCCATGAACCGATTTGTTCACGCTGTAACACTTTAATGTAGTGTGCTAAGCGGTTGATAATGAACATGTAAGGAAGCTGAGTTCCCAATTTATAATTGGTTTCGGCAATTTTACCTTCATGAGTATTTGGGAAAGTTTTAGGTTTCTGAACTGAGTTCGCAGAGAAAAACGCGGCATTGTCGCTGCCTTTACGCATCGTCAATGTAATAAAGCCTTCTTCTGCCAATTCAAATTCACGGCGATCAGTAACTAAAACCTCAGTTGGAATTTTAGCTTGTAATTCGCCCATTGCTTCAAACACGTGTACAGGAAGATCGCTAACTGTACCACCACTTTGTGGGCCAATAATATTTGGGCACCAACGGTACTTAGCAAAACTGTCATTGATACAGCTTGCTAATAAAAATGCCGTATTTCCCCAAAGGTAATGGTCATGATCCTGCTTAACATTTTCAGTATAGTTAAACAACTTAACCGGATTTTCTGTTGGTGAATATGGCAGACGCAGCAAGAAGCGAGGTGCTGTTAAACCAAGATAACGGGAATCTTCTGCTTCACGCAATGAACGCCACTTAGTATGTGCAGGGCCTTCAAAGACAGACTTAATATCTTTGATCGCAGGTAATTCTGCATAGCTGTTAATACCAAAGAAATTAGGTGAAACGGAAGAAAGGAATGGTGCATGCGCCATAGCGCCTACAGCACTCACATACTGCATTAATTTCAAATCAGGTGTGGTGTTATTGAAAGCATAGTTACCGACTACAGCAGCTACTGGCTCACCACCAAACTGGCCATAACCGGATGAGTAAACATGCTGATAGAAGCCTGATTGTACGATTTCAGGAGAGAATTCAAAATCTTCCAATAACTCTTCTTTCGTTGCATGAAGAATATTAATTTTGATGTTTTCTCTAAAATCGGTGCGGTCAACTAACAGTTTCAGTGAACGCCATGAAGACTCAAGCTCTTGGAACTTTGGTGCATGAAGAATTTGGTCAACTTGTGTACTCAGCTTGTTATCTAACTCAACAAGCATTTTATCAATCAATAGCTTATTGATTTGCTCTTCTTCATTTTGGCTAGCAAAAAGATTGCTAATAAATGCAGCAACACCTTGTTTGGCAATACCATAAGCTTCTGACTCAGGAGACATACGAGATTGAGCCATAATCTCATCTAACAATGAAACATTGGATGAGGAAACTTGTTGTTCCTGCGTTTCGCTATTTAATGACATGAAATAATCCTCTATAAACATTATTTTTGGCTAGCAATATCAAGTTCTTTCAGCAACTGTTCGCGAGTCTCTTCATTATCTAGAAGCTCTTGCAGACGTTTTCTAAAAGCAGGAATATTGCCAAGAGGACCTTTCAAAGCGACTAATGCCTCTCTAAGTTCAAGTAATTTTTTCAATTCTGGAACTTGGCGAGCAACATTGTCGGGAGAAAAATCTTGAAGGGATTTAATATCTAAATTCACATTAAGATCAGAATCACTTTTCTCATCAAGTGTATTTTCCACATTGATATTTAAGCTTATTCCAGCACTCTCCATGACTGAATTAAAGTTATTCTGGTTAATGGAAATAGCTTTACGCTCTTCAATCGGAGTTTCCTCCGTTCGACCAATCATGTCTCCCACGATTAGCATATTAAGCGGCAATTCTATTTCAGATTTAGCTCCACCATCATTAGGTGTATATTTGATATTAATCCTTTCTTTTGGTGCAACACTACCGAGATCTTTTTTACTCATTATAAGTTAAGCTCCCTTATTAGCTTAAAATCTTAAACCTGCTTACATGATTAAAAATTGCTCAAAATTATAATGAATAATAAATTCAGAGCATAGAAGTCCTAACGAGTACAGAATACCCATTAAGAGAGTTAACTTGTCCCGGTGGTCAAAAATATAGGTGTATAATTATTTATACTGATTATTTTGGCTTTTATCGGGATATAATATATAAATTTTGTTTATGGTCAATAGCAAAACTTACCTTAAGGAAAATGTTTTTTGCAATCATATGTTACAGAGCAGCAAAAAAAGCATAAAAGTCAATTAATTAACTAACTCTCCTTAACGTTAAAAAAAGATAAAACAGGCGTAATTTAATAAAAAATTAATTTTTTTTAGAACATTGGTTAATGACTATATAATAGTAAAACATTATAACTTTTTACGAGTTAACAAGGAAAAAATCATTATTTAACAAGCAATTAATGTGGAGGTACGTATTTAATAATAAAACAATAAAAGTAGCGATATCCAGCATTAACTTATTCTCAACATTCAAATATGCTGAGTAAATATAATTTGCTCATAAAAACAAAATAATAATCTAGATTAAACTTATTTTAAACAAAACGATAAAAAAATTAAAAATAAGAAAAATCCAATTAAGAACCATATTATTAATAATAAATAAGACTAATCTCAGAAATAAACAGCGATAAATAGTTAACCCTGTTTATAGTTGATTTGATTAATTTCTACAATATAAAACAAAATTTTTTATAAGGTTAACAAAATATTTAACCAAAATAATAAAAAAAATAATTAACCGCAGTTAGAGTATAATCTCAACAGCTAAATTTTATAACGTGATAAGTGATTAGGCTTAGTCAAGAGTGAAGTGTTTATAAGTATAAATGGTGTTGATTAGATAATTTTCTTGTCGTTCTTATTAACAGCCTATTAAAACCTAGAATAAATAATTTATATATATAATTATTCCATAAATTAGTCACTATTACCTATAAACAATAGTTTTTTAATTTGCCCTTTGAGAAGGTAACGCTGACCTATATTTTAGGTGCAGTACGATTTTATATTCAAAAAAAACGAGCACCATAAAGTGCTCGATTGATATTTAGTTTAATTAATGGAGTACTACACCTCTATCTCAACTTGCCAGTCACGTCCTTCCCAGCCCTTAGCATCAAACCTACGCGTAAATTGTAGTGTTTTTCCTGCCAATGCGCTGACATCTAACGCAACACCATATAACCCTAAACCGAGAGGTTGGCTACTCTGCTCCTTGATATCCTGCCAATTGTCATAACCATAATGCAAAACAAATGGCTCTTGTGCTTCAATCCATAACTGGCGATTGGCGGGTATCGCACCACAAGATAAATTATCACGCCAATGACGTGCGCGTGGTGCTGGAGGCTTATTGCCATAACGCTCACTCACCGATTTTAGTTGCTCAATAGGCACACCCGTCTTTTGCACATAGATTAACTTGATAAGCTCCGCATGAGCCCAAATCAGTGGCATCGCACTACCGCTTGGCCTACCCGTTAATAGCCCCCTCTCAGGTATACTCTCCTTATCCCAAATTTGCTCCGGCAACATACCACCTGTACTTGCTGAAGCCAAAATGGCATTTAAATAAGGCTTAATATCCTCTTTACGGGCGGCGGCATAGTGCCCTCGCTCCCCACTGAGTAACGGCCAAAGACGACCTACACCACTACCATCAAAAGCACGCCCATCCTCATGCTCGCCATATCCATCCTCGTTATAACGATAATAATATGGCCCCGCGGGTAAATTGACACACAGTTGCTCATCAACAAGTTTAGTCGTCTCTTCAATCCGCTTATCTGATGCCTTACGTAAACCTAAGCGAACAAGATAGAGATATTCCATCCCCAATAACGCACGCGTATTGATGGTTTCATTGTTCCGGTTGCGCAACATCACCTCACCAAAACGTGCAGAATGGCAATTTGGATTCAAGCGGATGTAATGCCCAGAGATACCAAGCTCTTTATCTAACTCCGTGTTAGCCACATACACCCATGATTCTAACCGCTCATTCCAATCATCCGCTAAGTCAAGCGCATACTGCTTATCTCCATCCTCAAGGAAGCCCGCTTTGGCGCCAGCCACCAATGCTGCTATCGAAACCGACAGCGTAAATGGGTTGATCCCTGAATTCTCCTCCCAGCGGTCTTGTGGGCTGGCTGGGCCATATTGCGCAATAAAGGCTAACGCTTTGCGCGCCATGCGGATTGCCGCACCTTGCATTTCCCCCAGTAAGCCCTGTTCATGCAATTTCGCTGCAAATAAAACAGGCAATGCCACTTCATCTAATTGGATCCCCTGCCAATAAGGCCGACCATCGGTGAAATTGTTTTGCATCCAATGACCATCTGGCTGTTGAATAGCAATCAAGTAAGCCAGTAAAGCTCGAACCTCAGTGATCAAACCACACGCCAACATGGCAAAACCGACTTCAACGGAGTCACGAGGCCAAACAAGGTGATATCCTCCCGGATCCTTATGAGTATCTCCCCATGGCGTACTTAAACTTGCCACCAGCGAGCCGGGGAATGTTCTACCTTCATGGGTTTTCAAGACCACAACCGAAGTGCGAACAGCATCCGATAACGTTTTAGGCAGCTTATCTAACCCAGGGAAATTCACCGTTTCATTCCATGCCGCCCACAAATAAGCATACTGGCGCCTTGCTTCTTGGTAGCCCTCTGCTAGGGCGCTATTAGCTAAGGTTGCAGCACCTTGCGCACTGGCAGAAAATGCTAACGCCAATACGCCTGAGTTATGATTTAACTCGCCTATCATCGCGATATTACCTGGCCCAGCCTGCTGGTATTCCCAACTCATACCACCGTTTTGACTAAAATCCTGCCAACCATCTGAGCTACCAACATACCCCACACTGCCTCTTGCAAAGCCATTTTCAGCAGACAAGATCAGATATTGCCCGTTCTTCTGAGCCGCTAGCCCTTGAGACGTCACCGAACCATAATTATTGTCACCATCGCCGCCGAGATGTGGTGCTAATAGCGGATATAATCGCAGCCCTTCACCTTCAAGATGATAATGGATCAGCAAGACATCGCGCGCAGGATCAGTGATAATCTCTAATTCAAGGCGATAACGCTCATGTTGATGCACGATTTTTGGCAGTGGTAAGGAGGATGACGGCGTAGTGATACTGTATTGGTGGACACGCTTTACCTCTGACCAAAAGTCATCCCCAGCAATAATAAAACCTAAATCACGAATTTGTGGCGTACTGCAAGAAGGCCAATACACCTCATTTAAGATGCCATAACCTACGGTAAACCATACTCGTCCTTGACCGATTGCCGTTCCCACCATGTCTTTTGCACTACTTGTCCACGTCGCAGTGCTTCCCGGGGCGCCCGGGGCTTGCTGTGCTATCATTCGCGACCCTCCTGTTCAAACAGTGAACGCCATTGATGACCGGGGCGCATGATCCGAGATTGCGTATCTGGCCCTTCCGTTCCCGCCTTATACAGGTCAGGCATTCCCTTCTGCCACGCTTTTAGCGCAGGGTCGATGACCCGCCATGCCCATTCGACTTCATCAAAGCGGAGGAAATGCGCACGCTCACCATGCAGTGCATCAATTAAAAGTTGCTCGTAAGCCGAAACTTCATACTGCCCCGGTAAGGTATAAGGCGCGCTGAGCACGATGCCATGCGTATTTAAATTCATCCCTGGCAACTTCGCCGTCATATGCATATCCATCCCCATCGTTGGGGATAATCTAAAGACGAGCCAATTATTATCGACCTGAATATCCCCCGGTAATGCACCGGCCGGAGCTTTAAATTGCACAGCGATTTCAGCGTAATTATTGGCTAACCGTTTACCACTTCGTAAATAGAAAGGCACACCTTTCCAGCGCCAGTTATCTATCTCTATTCGCAATGCGGCAAACGTTTCTGTGTTGGTATCGACAGGGATACCTGGCTCGTTGCAGTAATCCGTCGCAGTTTCGCCATTCACTTGCCCTGCACAATACTGCCCACGAACGGCCCAGTCATTGGCATCCATATCATCTGTTGGTCGAATGGATTTCAACACTTCCACTTTATGATCACGTAGAATCTCACCATCCCAGCGCCCTAATGGCTCAATTGCCGTTAATGTCAGCAATTGCATAAGATGGTTTTGCAGCATGTCACGCATCGCACCAGAGTGGTCGTAATAGACAGCTCGGTTTTCTACACCTAATGTTTCTGCATAAGTAATTTGCACCTGCTCAATATGCTCAGCATTCCAAACCGGGGCGAGGACGCGGTTAGCAAAACGGAAAATCATCAAGTTTTGTGTTGCCTCTTTTCCTAAGAAATGATCAATACGGTAAACTTGTGATTCATCCCAATAAGCATGTACTTGCCCGCGCAATACCTCTGCCGATTCAAGATCAGTACCAAACGGTTTTTCAATTAAAATACGTCGCCAATTATCACCACTTTCTTTAGATAGCCCCGCTTCGCCTATCGCCTGCGCCGCTTGCCCAAATAAAGTCGGTGGTAAGGCTAAATAAAAGAGTGCAGATGGCGTTAGTTTACTTTCCAACGCCTTCAAATCATTCGCTTCTAATGAGCCACTGACGAAATCCAAATGTTCGCTAAACGCTTTCCATTCTGTTTCATTAAAATCAGTAATAAACTCCGCCAATGCATCATGGATATGTTGCAAAAACGAGTCATGATCCCATTTATCAATCGAATACCCGATAATGTTCAAATCAGGGATCAGTCCTAATCGATGTAAACGAAATAGAGAAGGCATCAATAGACGTTTAGTTAAATCACCGCTTGCCCCCAAGATCACCAAAGAGAAACGACTCATTTCGCCCCTCCTTGATCCTCAGTTTTTTCTTTATGACCACCAAAAGCATGACGCATGGCAGACTGAACTCGGTCTGCAAACAGGTCATTGCCACGAGAGGTGAAACGTGAGTAAAGTGCACTCGTTAATACTGGTGCCGGCACGCCGAGGTCGATCGCCGCCGTCGAGGTCCAGCGGCCTTCCCCAGAATCTGAAACACGACCTGCATAATTTTCCAGATCAGGGGATTGATGCATCTCTTGTGCGATCAGATCGAGTAACCACGATCCCACCACGCTCCCACGACGCCATAATTCACTGATCTCACCAACAGGCAATTGATATTGATAATACTCTGGATGTTCAAGTGGTGCGGTTTCTGCATCTGCTGCCACTGGGTGCAACCCTTGATCCGCATGTTTTAGAATATTCAGCCCTTCCGCATAAGCCGCCATTAAGCCGTATTCGATGCCATTATGGACCATCTTCACAAAATGGCCTGCTCCACTTGGCCCACAGTGCAGATATCCTTGCTCTGCTGGTGAAGGTTCACCATGGTTACCTTCCGTACGTGGCGCTGCATCGACTCCGGGTGCTAATGCACGAAAAACAGGTTCTAAATATTGGTAATGCTCTTTTGGACCACCAATCATCTGACAATAACCACGCTCTTCACCCCATACACCACCGCTGACTCCCACATCCATATAGTTAATTCCATCGGCTTTCAGTGCATTGGCGCGGCGAATATCTTCTGTAAAGTGGGAGTTACCGCCATCGATCAGCGTATCCCCCTTCTCCAATAAGGGTTTGAGCTGAGCAATCACAGTATCCACGACCGCTGCGGGCAACATTAACCAAATATGCCGTGGTGCTTTCATGTTCTTCACTAATTCTTCCAATGAATGGTTGAAGATAACACTGTCAGGTAGCTGCTGGCGGATAGCCGAATTTTGGTCATAAACAACGCACGAGATGCCTGCTTGTTGGATGCGACGAACCATTGCTGCACCCATTCTGCCAAGCCCTATAAAACCGAGTTGAAGTTGATTGTTAGATGATTGATTCATAAGTTATTTCCCCAAATTCTGATTCCACCAAGAAAAGCTTTGTCATTATCTCCACGCCGTACATGTTCCGGTAACGTCGTAAACTGATGCACATTCCCGCCACCGATAACAATGTAGTCCGGCATAAATGCTTGATAAAATAGGTCTACTACCGTCAGTACACTCTGCCGCCACACGGCATCACCTTCGGATTCACGATAATGTTCACTGACATAGTATTCATAGTCGTGTTCAAGGTATGGCAGGTGCGCGACTTCCATTGGCTGTAGCTGCTGATTAACAATCAATGCGCTTCCCAATCCAGTTCCAAGCCCTAAAAACAACATACTGCCACCTTCATAGCTACCGACGGCTTGCATTGCGGCATCATTAATTAGGCGAATAGGGCAAGGGAACGCATCGGCTAAATCAAAGTTGACCCAACCACTGGCTAAATTAACGGGTTCCTTAAGGATGCGATTTCCAGAGATAGGAGATGGAAAGCCAATACTGACGCCATCGAACAGAGAGGTATCAACGCATTGATTCACATCATGAATAAATTGTTCTGGTGTCATGGTGTGCCCAGAAACGAATTCAATGGCAGGGGTGTTGGGGGCGGTATATAGCTTGACATGAGTACCACCAACATCAATGACTAAAATTCGCTTTGTTGTGGGAACATCCGAAATTGTAATAACACAAGATGTTTTACTCGTTAAAGACATAGAAAGTTTTCTCCGCTTTGCCAACGCTGGCAATGGGTGTTGTATTACAGGAAACCCCCGAGCTTAAGTCGATAAATGATAACGCGACCTAAGCGAACAACTTTCTTCCTTCTGGTGTTGAAATAACTGCAACGAAATAGGTATTAGTCAATAATCGATAACAAGGTTGAATTTTATTTTTTGTTGATAAAAAAAGTATACCTATAAATAGTTTTAATAAAAGTAAAAACGCCTTTAATTAAATAAAACTTAATTGGTATTTAATTTTTATTGTCATTAAATGATGAGTTTGCGTTTTATTTTACAATATTGAATCAATACCGATAGTATTTAAATAATCATATAAATACTATCGATTTGCGCTCTTTGTTTTTTATTTTTCATCATCTATGATGATTAAGAAATAGGGATATTTTTCTATATCCATATTAGAACCTTTTATGAAAAACTCATCCAATGATCGTTAAATATTAAGGTGAAATTATGAAAAAATATTTTATTGTCGGCATTATTGCAGCTTCATTAACGAGCCTTTCAGCAATGGCTGAAGATAAAAAAAACGATACTAAGCCTTTAGCAGAGTGGACGTGTGAAGAGTTTTTAGCTATCGATGATAATTTTTACCCAACGGCTGTCGGCTTTGGTGAGCTATTAACTAAAAAAGATAAAGTTGAAGATGCAGTTTTAGATGTTGATGGTATCCAAACACTCACACCGGTTGTGATTGATGCCTGTAAAAAAGACACGAAGGCTAACTTTGTTGAACAAGTAAAAAACGCTAAAAAATAAGCCAACTAATATCGTTGCGTAGCTTATGGCTACGCAACTTATCGAGATACTCACGTCACTTTTTGAGTATGACGAATTGCCGATAGCGTCATTATCAACGCAAATAGTACACAGAGTGCCGCAATAAAATAGATCCCTCGATATCCCAAATAAACCACCGCCATACCCGCTAACGGCCCAGTAATACCATAGGCGATATCTTGGAAAGCGGAATAACCACCTAATGCGGTTCCACGCATTTGAGGCGCCACCGTTTTAACCACTTCCGTTCCCACGGCAGGGTAAACTAATGAACACCCCGCCCCCGTCAAGGCTGCACCTAAGAGTGCAACCCCATACACTGGTGCCGCCCATAATATGAGCAACCCTACAAACTCTACGGCAAGAGAGACTACTGCGACGCGATAACCATTCATTTTATCTGGCAGCCCGCCCCACAGCACCCGCACTAATACAAAAGTACAGCCGAAAGCACTGAGGGCAAGTCCAGCATTTCCCCACTGTTCAGAAACAAAATACAGGGAAATAAAGGTACCAATTGCCGCAAAACCGATACCTTTTAGCGCCAATATGATACCCATTTTCCAAATTTTGCGGATCACTGACCAGAAAGGAAGCCATTTGCCATGTAAAGGCGCCACCGCAGGTACCGTGCCATTAATCAGCAAAGAGATGCAGGGCAACAACATAACCATCGCACTCACCGCGACAAAACCGTAATGTTGGTAGATAACAAGCCCGAGCGGCGCGCCAACCGCTAGCGACCCATAAATCGCCATACCATTCCATGACATGACTTTGCCCGCTTGTGTCGCCCCAACCAGCCGCATACCCCATGTCAAATTACCTGTTAACAGCTGGCTTTCCCCTAAACCAAGAACCAAACGTCCTACCATCAATAATAGAATTTGGTACAAAGGTGCGAGAGGTAATAATACCGCGAGCAAACAGAAGCCCCCTGATATTCCACAGGCACACATCCCTTGCAACGTGGTTCTTTTAGCGCCTTTTTGGTCAGCTAAGCGGCCTGCATAGCCTCGAGTCAACACTGTCGCCAGAAACTGAATACCAACGACCACCCCGACCCATACATCGCTAAAGCCTAATTCTTGATGGACAAAGAGGGGTATCACCGTTAATGGCAGTCCAACGGTCATATACGAAAAAAACATGGCAGCAGAGATTCGAAATAATGGCATTGATGAGTGTGATGCTGATACTGACATAATTGGAGGATGCCCATATTCACAGAATAGCTTTTATTTGCTGACATTAGGTGAGCGAATTAACAATGTCAATTAAGTTAATTTTGAAATTTCTATTTTGTAATCAAGTTGACACTTTATTAATGAACTATTTGATAAATATTATTTTTCTAATATAACCCGCCTTAACCAGATTTATTTTATGGCTATATTCTATTTCTCAATTGTAACGTCTAAATAGCGTAGAAGTTGCAGCTTGTTGATCATTTTACTTCATCCCTGTTAACCGCTCATTTTTATCATTTAATTAGCAAATCACTTATTTATTTTTCATCTATTTCGGTGATACTATTTGTATTCAATATGATTATTACTCTCATTTACATTTGTATTTTGTTTTAAGGGTTACCATGTCTATTCAACGCCACTACACACAACTCGCAGCGGCTGTTATCGCTGCCATTTCATCTCTTCCTGCCTTCGCCCAAGAAGATCCAGACAAAATGATTGTGACTGCATCGGGATATTCACAACAGTTACGCGATGCCCCCGCGAGTATTACGGTTATCTCTAAAGAGCAGCTACAAAATAAACCCGTTCGCGACTTAGCTGATGCCGTAAAAGATGTCGAAGGCGTGAGTATTGTTGGTAGTGCCAATAAACAAGATATTAATATTCGCGGCCTACCCGGCGAATACACCTTAATATTGGTCGATGGTCGCCGCCAAAATAGCCGTGAATCTCGCCCAAATGGTAGTGGTGGATTTGAAGCGGGCTTTATGCCTCCCGTTGAAGCGATTGAACGCATCGAAGTGATCCGCGGCCCCATGTCTTCCTTGTATGGTTCAGATGCAATGGGTGGGGTTATCAATATCATCACGAAAAAGGTGACCAATGAATGGCATGGCAATGTAGCATTGGGTGGTATTTTACAAGAAAACCGTGATAGTGGTGATTCTACTGATGGTAATTTCTACCTATCCGGTCCATTGATCAACGATAAATTAGGGCTACAACTGTATGGTGGTGGCGATTACCGCCAAGAAGATAAAATTACTGAGGGCCATAACAAACGCGATAATCGTAGCCTGACAGCAAAACTGACTTTTACCCCACTCGAAAATCAAACCTTTTTACTTGAAGCGGGTAGAACAACGCAAGAGCGTACCTCAACGCCGGGTAAATCGTTCGCTGAATATACGATGCGTGGCGAATCAAAACAGAAAAATACCAAAACTGAGATACACAATGATAGAAACCATTTCGCTCTTACCTATAAAGGGGATTGGGATCTGTTCAACACCGAATTGAGTGTGTACCAAGAGCAAACGAAACGAAATACCAAATGATAAATAAACTTATTATCTCCAGTTTACTCTTTTCAATGGCTTTGACGACCGCCTATGCTCGCCCATCGCAAACCCCTCCGGCATTGGATAAGCAAGTCAGCCAATTTTATGATGTTCAGCATCATGATATGGAAAATCCCCATAGCTCAAAGGGAAGCCGTACCTATCGAATTTTTAGTGCTGTGCCTCATGGGATGCAGTCACCAAGACCTGTGCTGTATATGCTTGATGGCAATGGGATATTCCCGCTTGTCGTCAATCGCGCCATCCAAAAACTCCCCAAAGATAAACTGCCTATTATTATTGGGGTCGGTTATCCAATCCATGAAGCCTTTCCTAAGCAATTGCGTACCTACGATTATACGCCCCGCGTTGCTGGTGATGATTTCGCACAAGGTGGTGGATCAGAGGAACTATCTCAATTTCTGACAAGCCAAATTCGCCCTTGGGTGGAGCAGCAATTTGCTATTGATAAACAAAAACAGACCCTGTTTGGGCATTCATTTGGTGGGCTATTTACGTTGATGGCTTATCAAAAGCATCCTACGGCATTTCAATCTTTTGTTTCTGCTAGCCCTTCTTTATGGTGGGGAAAAGGCACAATGATAGATAAGGCTCAGTTAACGCAACAACAAAATGCGTCACCTTTATTTATCACCTTAGGAGAGTTAGAAGAAAAGCCTGATTTATCGCGTCTCAGCGAGGAGCAGATTAAGCATTATCAATCACGCTCAAGTTGGATAACCTCACGCCAATTATGCACCATGCTCAGCGACCATGGACGCCATTGTGAATTTACACTTTACCCCAATCAAAGCCATGGCAGCGTGATCCCTGACGCTATCAATAAAGCTCTGGATGTCACCGTTCAATAAACACGTAAAATGTGACGGGCTAATTAATGGGTTTTAACAAATCACTATAGAGTTTCGTTAGAATCCCATTTGCGGTGAATTCCCTACGGATCCACTGTGTCACGAGGCCCGTCGCAGAATGCTGAGTTGCTAATAACATGTGCGAGTCTTGCCGTGGGTTTTGGATCTGTTTTATGACCAACAGGCCATTCTTAACATGCTCTTTCACCATATAATCCGGCAAAAAACCAATCCCCTCACCTAAAATCTGACATTGGCATTTGGTATTGAAGTCAGGAACTTGTATCGCTTCTTGCCCATGCAATAGCCAACCAACCCGCTTATTAATGGTATGTGCTGTATCTTCTACCATGATATTAGGATATAAGCGCAACTGGCTTTCGGCGATAGGCTCAGGCATCAACGCTAATGGATGCGTTGCTGAAATGGCAAATTGCCAATGAATTGCCCCAATTTCCGTATAATCAATGCCTCCGCCATCCATCAAAGTGCCTGGTGCACCAATCGCAATATCAGAGAGATTATTGATGATGGCATCCCATACCCCGTTATACACCTCAGTGGTCACTGTTATTTGGCAAGTCGGAAATTGTTTTTTAAGGATTTGCAGCAATTTTGCAGTGTGATAAGGCGTATATAGCAACTGATTAATACAAATACGCACCCGAGCTTCAATCCCCTGCTCAATAGAGTAAATACTCTTTTTGATCAGATGAAAGTTATTTAATAAATCCGTGGCTTTGCGGTAAAAGTAGTAACCCGCTTCTGTTAATTCAATATTCCGTGTATCACGAATAAATAGCACCACGTCTAAATAAGTTTCGATACGTTTAATGGTGTAACTAACCGCAGACGTGGTGATCCCCAACTCTTCTGCCGCCTTACTAAAACTGGCATATTTTGCAGCCGTTGTATATGTCAGTAAATTTTCTTCGGTAAATATTGAATTCATACTGGTGACCCGAAATTGGATAGAAAGAAATTAAAAAATTTATAATCAAAATAATTCGAGCTACAGAAAGGCAGAACATAGCGGGGTCACTAGCAACATCGATCACTGCGAGACTCAGATCCGTGAATACCGCCAACAACCCTGTCGCTTAAAGTAAGAAGAATATATGTGAATTATATTTAATAACCTATAGATATTGGTTGTTTATCAACCATTTTATTACGTTTAAAAGAAATCTTTTATCATACTGAGCCATTTATCAGGGCTATCTTTTTTAGATGAATTAACTGCAAAGAAAGCCCATTAATTTATAATCAAAATAATTAATAACATTGAAATAAATACTAGAGCATCCCCTTAACAATCTCGCTGATCTCGATCAATTAATTCACATTTTTAACAGTTGCAAAACCTTTAGTTTGATGCTTATCACAAAACTGACTAAATCCTTTATTGCCTATCTGATTGACCAGTGAAATTGGATTGTTTCGGTCATTTATTACGCAAAAAAGCCTAGGAATTGATGAAAAATTATGCTTTCGCGCACAAAAAAACGAAATTGTTGATTTTAATTCAATAATCAAGGCTGCTATTGATGAATGAATTTTAAATGGATTCTATTTATTTCAACAGCTTGCTATGCTTAATCCATCATAAAAATACCCATTCTTCTCATACATAATGCGGATTGGGTATTACATTTAAAATTGTCTTTATCTATTTTGGTTGTCGTCAATGAAATGCAGATAACCAAATAAGGGGAAAACCATGACATTAGAGCAAGAGTTTTTATCCGCAGCAGAACAAGGCAACCTAGCGTTATTGAAGCACTGCCTCGACAAAGGAGTGGACATCAATACTACCAACCGCCAAGGCCGGACAGCTATCGTAAATGCAAGTTTAAATAAACATTACGAATGCGTCACTTTCCTCATTAATGCCGGTGCGGATATTAATAAGCAAGACCAAACTTGCTTCAACCCCTTTTTGTTAAGTTGCTTGAATAATGACTTAACCCTATTACGTATCGTCCTTCCCGCTAAGCCCAATCTTGATTTATTAACTCGCTTTGGTGGTGTAGGGATCACCCCCGCCAGCGAAAAAGGCCATGTTGAAATCGTCCGTGAATTACTCGAAAAAACAGATATCAATGTGAATCACACCAACTTTGTCGGTTGGACACCACTGCTTGAAGCCATCGTATTAAATGATGGCGGCAAAAAGCAGCAACAGATCGTCAAGCTGTTACTCGACCACGGCGCCAACCCACATATGACGGATAAATACGGTAAAACACCCTTAGAACTAGCACGCGAAAAAGGCTATCACGAAATTGCTGAATTACTAATCGCAGCGGGCGCATAGTGCATCACAAGGAGGCTTGTGAACAAGACCAAGACTCAAAGGCAACAACTGTTTGGGCTTTCGGCTGATGCGACATTTTTAAATTTATTCGATCAGCCTACATTTTCAGGACAAATAGAGCAAGTTTTTCGTAAAGCAATTAATATCTCTATTAATAATACGCTTTTTACTTTACTCAGTGCTGAATTAGATAATGCCCCTAACAGTTGTCGATTATTGAATAACGACTTATCTAAATTAAATTTAAAAGAAGGGGAATATATTTATTTCTGTAATAAAACACTGTATTTGGGTAAATATTATTTTATATCGTTTTGCTTTTGCCATCCATGGCAGCCCAATAATGTGTGTTTTATCCCAGAAAACATCAATAAAAAAACCTATTTATCCTTTTTAAATACACAAATAAGCGTAATCGATGTTTTGCTAAAAAGAGAAGGACACTCTTTATTTCATTATCATGGAGATAATTTATTTTATTTAACCGCAGCAAAAAAATTAAATTCATTACGCATTGAACTGATTAATTTATTAAAGAAAAAAGACCATCAAAAATTGCCTGAAATGGTTAGGCAGTTTATTGGCCTAGGTATTGGTTTGACCCCATCTGGGGATGATTATTTGGTTGGATTAATGGCGTTTTTATTACTTAAACATCATCCAGCTCAATGTCTGCATCCGTTTTTTGAACAGGGTATTCGCCATGCTAAAGAGGCAACCACTAAAGTCAGTGCCATTACCTTAGAAAAAGCAGTAAACCGTCACTATCGAGAAAATTTGCTGCAACTACTACACATATTAGCGACTGCAAATACAAATGACGCCAAGCCTTATTCGCAGTTGCAAAAGATTTTAGATATCGGGTCAAGCTCAGGCAGCGACATGTTATTAGGCATTCGTGATGCACTGTACCTGACCCTCTACTTTGGAGAAAAGTATGTCGACTAAAGTTGTCATCAAAAAGAATACGTATTTTGATTCCGTATCACTGATGTCTATCTCCACTAAAGCCAATCAACTCGACAATGTTGAGCAGGCATTTGTGGCAATGGCAACAGAGATGAATAAAGGCGTGCTGAAAAATTTAGGGTTATTAACACCAGAATTAGAAGCGGCAAAAAATGGCGATTTAATGATTGTCATTAAAGGCGCCAGCGATGAAGCGAATGAGGCGACGCTTGTTGCCATTGAAGCGCTATTTAATAAGAAAAATCAAGGTGGGTCACAACACGAAGCCAAATATGCCACTCTCCATTCGGCGCATAGCCATATTCCAGAAAGCAACTTAGCGGTCATTTCGGTTAATGGTCAGTTTGCTGCTCGTGAAGCCCGTATTGCTCTTGAAAATGACCTTAATGTCATGCTGTTCTCTGATAATGTCTCTATTGATGATGAGCTAGCCTTAAAACAGCTTGCTAGCCGTAAAGGATTATTGATGATGGGGCCAGACTGTGGAACCGCAATAATCAATGGCGCGGCTTTGTGTTTTGGGAATAACGTTCGTCGCGGCAATATCGGTATTGTTGGCGCCTCCGGTACAGGCAGCCAAGAACTGAGTGTACGTATTCATGAGTTTGGCGCGGGCGTTTCACAACTGATCGGGACGGGAGGACGCGATCTGAGTGAAAAGATCGGCGGGATCATGATGATTGATGCCCTAAAAATGCTTGATGCTGATGAAGAGACTCACGTCATTGTGTTAATTTCTAAGCCACCAGCCGCCACCGTCGCTAAAAAAGTTTTAGCACAAGCCGAAAAATGCCATAAACCTGTGGTGGTCTGTTTCCTCGGTAATCAGCCAATCCCCGACGATAAGCCTGGCTTAAGCTTTGCTAAAAGCACCAAAGAGGCAGCATTGAAAGCGGTTTTACTCACCGGTATCAAAAAAGAACAACTGAATTTACACTCACTCAATTGGCCTCTCATTGAAGAAGTCAGAGCCAAACTATCACCAAAGCAAAAATACATTCGCGGTCTATTTTGTGGTGGCACCTTATGTGATGAAGCGATGTTTGCCGCTTTAGAAAAATATGATGATGTCTACAGTAATATCCAGCCAAACCCTGAATATCGCTTAAGCGATCTTAACCAGAGCATCGCACACACCTTCTTAGATTTTGGTGATGATGACTTCACCAATGGTAAACCCCATCCAATGATTGATCCGACCAACCGTATCGAACGACTACTGCAAGAGGCTCGTGACCCAGAAGTCGGCGTTATCGTTATGGATTTTGTGCTGGGATACGGCTCCCATGAAGATCCTGTTGGCGTGATGATCGATGCCATCAAAGCAGCAAAAGAGATTGCCAAACAAGAGGGTCGAGAGCTGGAAATCCTTGGTTATGTTCTCGGTACTGACCAAGACACTCCATCCATGGATGCCCAAGTGAAAATGCTCACCGATGCAGGTGTGATTTGGGCAAGTAGTAGTACCAACACCGGTTTGTTAGCCCGCGAATTTGTCTGGAAAGGGGAGAATGCGTAATGACTTCATTATTTAAACAGCCATTAAATGTGATTAACGTGGGCATCGAAATGTTCAGTGATGACCTTAAAAAGCAGCATGTTCCCGTCACGCACTTAGATTGGACGCCACCTGGGCAAGGCAATATTGCCGTGATCAACGCATTAGATAAAATTGAAAGTAATAGCGCATTACAAGAGAAAATTGCCGCTGCCAATGCGCAGGCCTTAGAACGCATTATTCAGTCACAACCTGTACTTGTTGGCTATGATCAAGCCATTAACGTCGTACCGGGGATGACTAAAAACACCATTTTACATGCTGGACCGCCTGTTGAATGGAAAGACATGTGTGGCGCAATGAAAGGCGCAGTGACTGGCGCACTGGTATTTGAAGGGCTAGCAAAAGATTTAGCAGATGCCGAACGCGTAGCCGCTTCTGGCGAGATTATTTTTTCCCCTTGTCATGAACACGACTGTGTTGGCTCTATGGCGGGTGTGACCTCTGCCTCAATGTTTATGCACATTGTCGAAAACAAAACCTATGGTAACCGCGCATTTACCAACCTCAGTGAGCAAATGGCAAAAATTTTACGCATGGGAGCCAACGACCAAAGTGTGATTGACCGCTTGAACTGGATGCGTGATGTTTTAGGCCCAATGCTACGTGATGCTATGAAGCTGGCCGGCGAAATCGACTTGCGTCTGATGTTGGCTCAAGCACTGCATATGGGGGATGAGTGCCATAACCGTAATAACGCAGGCACCACGCTGCTTATCCAAGCACTGACCCCTTATATCATCCAAACGGATTTCTCAGTTGCTCAACAAAAAGACGTTTTTGATTTTGTCGCAAGCAGCGATTACTTCTCTGGCCCTACATGGATGGCGATGTGTAAAGCGGCGATGGATGCGGCTCATGGTATCGAATACAGCACCGTCGTTACCACCATGGCGCGTAATGGTTATGAATTTGGATTACGTATCAGTGGGCTACCGGGTCAATGGTTTACAGGCCCTTCACAGCAAGTTATCGGCCCGATGTTTGCTGGCTATAAACCCGAAGATTCAGGCCTCGATATCGGTGATTCCGCCATTACCGAGACTTATGGCATTGGCGGATTCGCCATGGCAACCGCTCCTGCCATTGTCGCTTTGGTCGGAGGAACCGTTGAAGAGGCCATCGATTTCTCACGTCAAATGCGAGAGATCACATTAGGTGAAAACCCTAACGTCACGATCCCGCTGTTAGGTTTTATGGGGATCCCCACAGCCATTGATATTACCAAGGTTGCCGCCAGCGGTATCCTTCCGGTCATCAATACGGCCATCGCCCACAAAGACGCAGGTATCGGTATGATCGGGGCTGGTATTGTGCATCCCCCGTTCGACTGCTTTGAAAAAGCTATGTTGGCTTACGCCGAAAAATACGCCTAGTCGCCGATAATAAGCCCAACTTCGGTTGGGCAATTAATAATAATACGCTGTGATTCACCTGAGCAATAGGGTTTTTAATCATGACTGCCCCCGCAGTCTCTTCTTTGAAGGATACATTCCATGAGTGTAACGAAACTAAAGTGGAAACGTGGTGACTGGGCGGCCTACTTCGGGCTGATGACCAATAACTTAACCAATCTGCTCACTATGATGGGATTACTGATCTTTGTCGTCGGCATCCCTAAAGATCTTGTTTATGGACGTATTGCACCTGCATTTGGTTTTGCCGTATTGCTAGCGAGTATCAGCTATGCCTATTTTGGTCAGCAACTCGCCAAACAGACTGGGCGCGATGATGTCACCGCACTGCCTTCCGGCCCAAGCGCTCCCTCTATCTTTACCGTGACCTTTTTGGTCATCATGCCGGTTTACCAAACGACTCAAAATGCCGAGTTTGCGATTCAAATCGCACTGGTTTGGTGTTTTGTAGAATCGATGATCCTTGTCGGTGGCTCATTCCTCGGCGAAACTATCCGTAAAATGATCCCTCGCACCGTATTGCTCTCCTGTCTCTCTGGGTTAGGTTTGCTATTACTGGCAATGAACCCGATGTTACAGGCTTTTGAAGCGCCTACCGTTTCATTTATCGTATTACTGCTCATTTTTATCAACTGGTTTGGTAAAAAACCTATCTTTGCGCGTATTCCAACGGGGTTATTACTGCTTATTGCAGGAACTGTGCTGGCGTGGGTCTCTGGCTTACAAAGTCCTGAAGCCATTAAAGCCTCCGTTGCCTCATTTGGCTTTAACCCGCCCGGTATTCATATTGATAGCTTCTTACAGGGTCTACCACATGCCTTACCCTACTTGGCTTCAGCCGTACCATTAGGCTTAGCAAACTATATTTTCGACCTTGAAAATATTGAGAGCGCCCATGCCGCTGGCGATGAATACAATACCCGTAAAGTAATGTTAGCTAATGGATTATCCTCTACTGTAGGCTGTTTTATGGGTAACCCATTCCCTGTCACTGTCTATGTGGGTCATGCAGGTTGGAAAGCTATGGGAGCCAGTATCGGCTATACACTCGCCTCTGGTATTACCATGTTCATCGTACCGTTGTTCGGTCTAGGCGCTTTTATGTTAGCCATAATTCCGATGACGGCTATTGTGCCTATCCTAGTGTTTATTGGTGTTGTCACTGCTAACCAAGTGGTGCGAGAGACACCGAAAGTGGAAGTGCCTGTCATCTTTATCTGTCTGTTCCCTTGGATTGCCAACTGGGCACTGACCATGATGAACAGCATGATGGGGGCGGCGGGAACTTCTGCGGCACAAATCGGCACAGATGTCTTACTCAGTAAAGGTGTTTACTACCAAGGTTTAGTCCATCTCGGGAATGGTGCGCCATTAGCCAGTATGTTATGGGGCTGTATCGCTATCTTTGCCATTCTCAATCAGCCACTACGTGGGGCTATAACAGCCGCCGTAGGCGCGCTACTGGTATTCTTCGGTATTATCCACTCACCGATGGTAGGGATAGCACAAGGACCCGCCTTGATGTTTGTATACGCTTACCTCATGATGTCGGGCTTATTTGTGATGAAATACTTCTTAGATAAAGGGAAATCAATAGAAGCGCAACAACCTGAAACCGCTGAGAAAATCAGCAAATCAGTGTAATGCCATTAACCTCCGATCGTCGATGTGCTGAGCACATCGACTTATAGACTCTGTATCAGGATACAATAACAATGAAAGAACTCGTGGTTGTTGCCATCGGGGGCAACAGTATTATCAAAGATAACAACGGCCAATCGATTGAAGCTCAAGAAAAAGCGGTACAAGAGGTCGCTTCCCATGTCTGTGATATGCTTGAGGGTAATTACAATATTGTTCTGACTCACGGTAATGGCCCTCAAGTGGGATTAGATTTACGCCGTGCCGAAATCGCTCACACCGTTGAAGGGCTACCACTCACACCATTAGCAAACTGTGTCGCTGATACACAAGGTGGTATTGGCTATTTGATCCAGCAAGCCCTGACAAACGCCTTGGCAAAACGCCATCACCGCCAAGCGGTGACCATTGTGACTCAAGTTGAAGTCGATAAAAATGATCCTAATTTCCACTCACCAACCAAGCCTATCGGCGCATTTTTCAGCCTAGAACAAGCTGAGAAGTTAAAAAAAGCCAATCCCGACTGGCATTTTGTTGAAGATTCTGGCCGAGGTTACCGCCGTGTCGTCGCCTCACCGGCGCCTAAGAGTGTCATCGAATCAGCGGCTATTCGGACGCTCAGTGAAAATAACTATGTTGTTATTGCGGCTGGTGGTGGGGGGATCCCTGTTATTAAAAATACGAATGGCGGTTTCCAGAGTGTCGACGCCGTCATTGATAAAGATTTATCAACCACATTGCTAGCAAAAGAGTTAAAAGCCGATATTTTGATTATCACCACTGGCGTAGAGAAAGTGTGTATTCACTTTGGCAAACCTGAGCAACAAGCGCTTGGGGAGGCGACAACAACAGAGATGCTGCAATATATGCGTGAAGGGCATTTTCCAGCGGGAAGTATGTTACCCAAAATTGAAGCTAGCCTGTCATTTCTCGCCAATGGTGGCAAACGCGTGATCATTACAACGCCTGAGAGATTGCCACAAGCCTTACGCGGTGAAACTGGCACGCACATTGTTCAAGGTTAGCCCCACACGATTGCAGGTTACGCCGAGTAACTTGCAACCCTCTCATTAAGGAGTTTTTATGCCATCCAACAGAAGAGAGTTTCTTTCAACGAGTGCAAAACTGGCAGCCACCTGCACGCTATTTGGAGCGATATCCGGTATTGCTGCCGCAGATAATGGCCCCACCTCATTAAATAGCACGACCACCATTAAAGATGATCACTACTATCTTGATGATGTGTTACTGGAAACAGGCTTTCGTTACCGTGATGCGAGCGTGATTGGCACCAAAACGGCCCTACACACCCTTGAAATTAAAAATGGAAAAATTGCAGCACTTCTCGCGAATAAACAGCATATTGATAAGCAATTAGCAGCCTATAGTGCAGATGGTAAACTCATGCTACCTGCTTTTCGTGATATGCACATTCACTTGGATAAAACCTTTTATGGTGGACCTTGGCAAGCTCCCGAATCACGAGAAGGTAAAACTATCCTTGATATGATAGCGCTTGAACAAAAGTTGTTGCCGGAATTACAGCCGTATACTCAAGAGCGCGCACATGCGCTTATCAAACTGATCCAATCCAAAGGATCAACGATAGCCCGCAGTCATTGTAATATTGAACCCGTTTCCGGTCTTAAGAACCTTGAAGCGCTCACTCAAGTTCTTGATCAGCACCAGCAAGACCTAACTTGTGAAATTGTTGCCTTTCCTCAACATGGGTTATTGTTATCCAAAGCAGAGCCATTAATGCGAGAGGCAATGCAGGCAGGGGCGCACTATGTGGGTGGACTTGATCCCACGAACGTTGATGGCGCAATGGAAAAATCGCTCGATACCATGTTCCAGATAGCGCTAGATTATAATAAAGGGGTTGATATTCATTTGCATGAAACAAGCCCAGCTGGTCGCGCAGCTATCGACTATATGATTGATACCGTCGATAAAAACCGCACTCTTCGTGGTAAAGTGACTATTAGCCATGCTTTTGCTCTTGCAACACTGACACCTGAGCAGGCACAAGAAACCGCACAACGACTCGCCGAACAACACATAACTATCGCCACCACAGTGCCTATTGGCACCTTACATATGCCACTAAAAACACTCAATGAAAACGGTGTCTTTGTGATGTCTGGAACCGATAGCGTGATTGATCATTGGTCGCCATTTGGCCTCGGTGATATGTTAGAAAAAGCGAATTTATATGCCCAGCTCTATACCCGCCCCGATGAACTATCCCTATCACGTTCACTGGCAATTGCCACCGGTAATAAGTTGCCATTAGATGACAAAGGTAAACAAGTGTGGCCATTAGTTGGGGATGATGCCAGCTTTGTACTCGTCGATGCATCCTGCTCCGCAGAGGCGGTCGCCCGAATTTCGCCAAGGCAAGCCAGTTTCCACAAAGGGAGCTTAGCGTCAGGCGCGATTAAAAAACAAATAAGCTAATTTAAGATGCTATCATCTTTACTCTTAAAAAGAGAGTTTCGTATATGCGGCTCTCTTTTTATTCTTGTATTATGTTAACCCTATTTTAAATCTATTTTTTATTTATCTTTCGGCTACGATAAATATGTGTAGTGTAACTGATACCAGATATTGAATCCCCTTGTTTATCTAGTCACTAAATTATTTCATCCTATCTGCAATCCCTTTTGTACTCAAAAAAATACTATTTTGGTAGTAATCCTATTATCAGGTTTTTTTTAATTATTATAATTCATACCTCTAATTTCCAATGAGCACTGCTACTATGCAAGATAATATTCAATTACCTGAAAAATTAATAAAAGCATTTCCTACAAGAGAATTACAGTTAACCCCACTAAAAGGGGATGGTGGCATAATACGCTTAATTTTTCTTGTTCTCGTTCTTATCGGTTTAACCGTTTTTGTTGCTTTTCAATTACCTGGTATCGCGTATGACTATAAAATTGGTCAAAATGCGGTTCCTGTTAATGCCAATATAAATGGCTCTTGTAGATCAAGTTTGATGGTTATTACCCATTGTAATGTTAAGGTGACATACCGCGGCCACACTGTTTCACATAGCTTTGGTTTCCTAGGAACTTCACGAAATGTTGCCGTGCAACCAATCGCCGATGCCAATGATCTATCACGCTTAACGGTTGATGTGGCTGTCGAAAATGTGATGCTCCGCTTTGTAACTACAATTATTATCATCGCATTATTAATTTTTAGCCTTGTATTTATTATTTACCGCTACATAGCGAACAATAAGATCAGAAAAGTATTATTATCTAGCGGCAAAATGCCACTAAAACTTATCGCTGTTCCTGCCAAAGTTGTTAATTCTAACCGCCTATTGATGGTTTCTTATAAATTCAATTTAGATGGTAAAAAAATATCGACTGGCTATTCAGGCAATAAAAAAACATCCCCTATAGTCTTCGAAGAAAATGGCAAAAAATATGCTTTAGCCGTTTGTGAACCGCAAAAAAACATTCCTTATATATTGGATTTATCATTAAAAAGAATTCAAGCCACTCCGGAAGAAGTGCAACACTTTCATCTCGCATTACAGGAAGAAGGGCTAATTTAATCTCTTTATTACCCAGTTGGGCCTAGATAGGCCCAACTCACTTAGTACTCAGAATTATTTTAAATCAGGGAAAAAGACTCGTTTAATCGCCAATTCAACACCACGAACTTCCGCTAATCCTTTTAAACGCCCAATCGCAGAATAACCTGGATTCGTTTTCTTTTGCAGATCATCCAACATTTGATGCCCATGATCAGGACGCATTGGTATGCGGCGCATATTACCGACTTTTTGGCGACGATCTTCTTCCGCCAAAATTGCTTTAACCACGGCAAACATATCCACATCGCCCCCTAAATGCGCTGCTTCATGGAACGTTTTTGGATTATCTTCACGGCACGTCGAGCGCAAGTGTGTAAAATGAATACGATCACCAAATTGCTCAATCATTTTGACTAAATCATTATCGCTTCTCACGCCGTAAGAGCCTGTACACATAGTGAAACCGTTGTGAAGGCTATCCACCGTCTCTTTTAGCCATTGCATATCTTCAATCGTTGAAACAATCCGCGGTAAACCTAAAATAGGCCGCGGTGGATCGTCAGGATGAACGGCCATTTTCACGCCAACCTCTTCTGCTACGGGGATAATGGCTCGTAAAAAATAGGCCATATTCTCACGCAACTTAGCCTTATCAATGCCTGCATAAGTTTGTAAATGTGCTTTGAATTGTTCAAGGGTATAGCCTTCTTCTGCTCCCGGCAGGCCCGCAATAATATTACCAACCAATTTATCCTTATCGGCTTGGCTCATTGCTTCATAATAAGCTTTGGCTTGAATAAGCTCTTCAGCCGTGTAATCTTGCTCAGCCCCCTCGCGCTGTAACAAATACAGTTCGAAAGCGGCAAACGCTATCTGATCAAAACGTAATGCCTTCGAACCATCAGGTAATTCGTATTCCAAATCAGTTCGTGTCCAATCCAGTACGGGCATAAAGTTGTAACACACCGTATCAATACCGCATGCAGCGAGGTTACGAATCGATTGCTGGTAATTAGCGATATGCTGTTCATAATCACCACGATGTGTTTTGATCTCTTCATGAACAGGAATACTTTCTACCACTGACCAGACAAGGCCTTTAGCTTCGATTTCCGCCTTGCGTTTTTCTATCTCTTCGATAGTCCATACTTGCCCATTTGGGATGTGGTGCAAAGCCGTTACCACCCCTGTCGCCCCTGCTTGGCGAATATCACTCAAAGAAACAGGGTCGTTAGGACCATACCAGCGCCATGTTTGTTCCATATTACTCACCTCAATATGTGGGCACAGACAAGTGCCCTAAAAATTACTGTGTAACGGTTTCTTCAATCGGAGTTTTAACGATGAAGAAGTAAGCTAATGCACCCGCGAAGGTCACCATTGAGCAAACAATGAGCGCCCAGTTAAATGAACCGGTTGTATCTAATACCCAACCTGTAACAATCGGTGCGAATGATGCGAAAACAAAGCTACCAAAGTTCTGAATACTGCTTACGGAAGCGACCATTTTGCTTGGTGTCACCACTTGCACGAGTCCCCAGCAAGAAGTGCCCGCAAAATGCACAAAGAATAGCGCCAAGCTGATAAAAGCAACTGCCATCGCGGTAGATGTCGATTGCACGACCAATAAAGTGCAAGCCGCTGAGCAAATCAGCCCTAAGCAGATAAGGATTTTCCGGCTATTCATCAATGAATAACCTTTTTTCGCCAGTCGGTCTGCCACCATGCCATTGACCAGCATCCCTAGCGAACCGAATAAAAATGGAATAGCGGCGACCCACCCTGTATTGGCCAAGCTCAACCCACGTTCGGCCTGTAAATAGCCTGGTAACCATGCAAGGTATAACCAGCCGGTATAGTTCACGCCACTGAAGCCCAAAATCATGCCCCAAACTGTACGTTTCTTAAACAGAGCACCCCACTCTTTCAATGTCACTTTCTGTTTTGGCTGCTCCTCACGACCTGAGTTGAGATATTTCAAATCCTCTTCAGAGAGCTTTAATGATTCACGGTTACGGTAGTAAGCATACCAACACACCCCGATTAAAATTCCAGCCACACCAATGATGATAAACATCATTCGCCAGCCAAACGCTAACATGAGAGCCACAAGGATAGGTGGCGCAAACGCCTGCCCAATTGTGGTCGAGGAGTTGAATATCCCCATGGGAATGCCGCGCTCTTTGGCATTAAACCAATCATTCACCACTTTAACGCCACTTGGCATAAAGGGAGCTTCGCCGACCCCAAGGCCGATACGCAGCGCAATAAATTGCCAGAAGTTTTGGATCAACCCTGCCATACCTTGCATCGTTGACCAGAAAATTAATCCTGCTCCTAACACAATACGTGGGCCAAACCTATCGAGTAGTAAACCAGAAGGAAGCTGTGAGATACCGTAAGATAATGAAAAAGCGGATAACAAAACACCAAATTGAGTTGCTGAAAGCCCTAAATCAGCTCGGATAGCTTCGTTAGCGACCGAAAGAGAGCCTCGGTCAAGAAAGTTAATGATCCCAGCTAGAAACAGCAGCAGTAACGAGATCCGTTGAATTTTCTTAATCCTGGCGGTTTTTGCAATATTATCGGGTGTTATGTCAGATGCTGAACTCTGCATAGTTACATCCTCAAAAAGTAATTATAGTTGTCATGTGACCTGAATGACCGATGGCTTGATTGTCAGGTGGTCAGGCCGGTATTATAGTTATTGAATTGAGAAAAAATTAACTTGATATGGCTCACAGATCTGTTTTTTTGTGATTCAGATTAGCAGTCAATCAGGATTAAAGCGTATGATATGTGCCGATATGGATGAGCATACCGAGGAATTAACATGGCATTAGCCCCACTGAAAGTTGAACGATTATACCGCCAGATCTCAAACCTTATTATTGAGTGTATAAAACGTGGCGATTTCAACGCAGGAGAGCCGTTGCCTTCTGAACGAGAACTGGCAAAACAGATGGAAGTCAGCCGATCATCCATCCGAGAAGCTTTTATTGCACTGGAAATGACAGGTTGGATTGAAATTCGGGTTGGTAATGGGGTCTATGTGGCAAATCCGTTACCGCAGTTTGAGTCCAAAAAAGAGGCGGTCAGTACAGCAACAGAAAAAGATGAAACAGAATTTAGCTTACGCGATTTATTGAAGGCGAGGCAATCTTTCGAAACCATGATTGCAGAACTTGCTGCCCGCAATGCAACTGATGAACAATGTGCTGAATTACAAGAGATTATGAAAGATCTCATCAAACAAAAAGATAATGATGAAAACTTTTTGCGCGAGGATAAACGCTTCCATTTGTTAATCAGTGAAATGACAGGCAATGAAGTATTACACAGCATGATGGAACACTTATGGGATATGCGACAATCAACACGCTTTATTCGCATGGAGTCACACTATGCGGATATTGATTTACCCAAAACCATGAATGAAGACCATCAATTAATTGTGAATGCAATTTTGGATAGAAACCCTAAAGAAGCCGCCAAATGCATGCATAACCATTTACAACATGTCTATGAGTGCTTCTTCAATATTGAATGATGCTCTACCCCATAGGTATATGGGGTAGAAAACACATCACTTAATGGCCGATACTACGGTCACGGCGAATTTTACGCTCCTCATAGAAGGCGACTACCGCTAGCATCACAATACCTACAGCGGTTGCGGCAAATAACAGATAGAAAGTATCTGACCAACCATGAAACGTGAAGCCCCCCACTGAGATACCTTTCCCTGTTGGATCAGCGATACGAGACACTAACACTTTTGCCATTCCATCGCCAAACAGATAACCAAAGAAGCCTGGAATGGAGTTCACTACCGCGGTTGCACATTTTGGTGCAAAGCCAATGATAGAGATGCCGATTAAGATCACAGGGCCAAAAATAAAGAATCCTTCAAAGAACAATGCAATATAAATGCCCCATACGCTGGACATATTTTGATAAGCGATTAATGGGAAAATCACTGAAATCATACATAACATACCGAGTAATGCGCGGCGACCGCCCATTTTATCGGACACATAACCCCAAGTGAGTGATCCTAGAAATCCGCCTAATTCTAATGCCGTAATCGTACCTATCGCGGAAATATCATCCCAATCAAGCGCCATTTTGACATATGCCACACTCCAGTTATCAACACCAATACGGATGGTATAAACACAAAGGTTGGCAAAACATAAAAACCAAACCGCCGGATTTTTCAGCACATATTTCACAAAAATTTCAGATTTTGACATACTCTCCGCGGCGGTATCATCTTTGGAGATTGGTTCATCAAAAATCTCTTCTGGCGTATTCCACCCTAACTCAGACGGATCATCTTTACCGAAGAACATCCCAAATGTAGCAATAACCCCAGCAAAAAGAATTGGGAAAATAAACATTCCTGCCACATTGCCATTAAAGGCATATTCCATACCAAATAATGCAATCGGCCCAGCTAAAATTGCCCCGATATTATGTGACGCATTCCACCAAGAGATAAAACGGCCTCGATTTTTTCTTGGCGTCCAACGGTTTATGGTTGAATTAGAGCAAGGGCCGCCCGGCGCTTGAAATAGACCCGTTAGCGCCCATAAGAAAATAAAGATCCCGAGAGAATGCCCTGACGAAAGTAAAAACATCCCGATAGCAAATGAAGAGGCACACGAGAGCATTAATAAGAAACTGAGTATTTTCTTGGTATTTTTACCGTCAATATAATACGAGAGTAATACACGGCCTAGACTGTATGTAATAGAGAACCCAAAGCCAACTGTGCCTAAATCACTTAATGTAAAACTGGTTTGTTCAATAATAAATGGGGTTGCTGCTTTGAAATTATAGCGAAGAAAATAGATCCCTGTATAAGCCAAACACATCACGATGAATGGCTCCATAAACTTTCTTAACCATAAATCACGTTGTACAGAGAGGGGTATTTTTCCTGCCGGTAGCCTTTTAATATCAAAAAACGAAAATTTAGAACTCATATTATTGACCTTTTACTAATTTTATTATTTTAATCTCTAAATGAGGCGAGTTGCTGATATACCCCAGGGCTAGATGCCAACACATAATTCCCTTTTAACAAGAAATCGTCCTTTTCTTTATAGTTATTCATGACACCGCCAGCTTCTTGAATTAACAATAAGCCCGCAAGGCAATCCCATGAATTTAAATGAGGTTCGTAATAACCAATTAATTTCCCAGCCGCCACATAAGCCAACATTAATGCAGCAGAGCCATTGCGTATAAACATTCCTTTTGCGTGGAGCAATTTATCGAGAAAAGGAATAATGTATTCAGGCGACAGACGCGTTGAAATACCAACACCAAATAAACCTTCATTCAGGGATTGAACAGCATTAACTTGGATAGGTGATTGGTTTAAATAAGCGCCATGACCCGCCATTGCATGAAACAACTCCTCCTGTACGGGATCATACACAACCGCAATTTGTGTATTTTGTTGTTCATCCAAGAGGGCTATCGCAATACACCAAGAAGGCAATCCAAAAATAAATGCACTTGTGCCATCAATAGGATCAACAACCCAAGTATATTGCGATGCGCCTTGTGTATAACCCCCTTCTTCACCAAATAGAGCATCGAGGGGGTATTGCTGATGAATTTTCTCACGAATAAATTGTTCCGTATTTTTATCCGCAATAGTGACTAAATCCTGCCCATCCTCTTTTTTCTTTTCAATATTTAATTGGTTTCGGTCATGATAGTAAGATACGGCTAATTTGCCGGCTTCAATAACGACTTGTTGAATAAACGTATATCTCGCTGAAATCGCATTCATCCCCATCTCCAGATAGTGAAATTAATGTTTCGAAATATATGTTTAACGAATCGTACATTCTGTGATCGATTTCATGAGATGATGATTTAATGTAATTTTTATTTTATAAAATATATTTTATTTTTAATAGCTTATTGTTGTAAAAAGAACATAAATAAAATTATCAAATTAACCCCATTATTTTTCATTTTCTATTTTTTGTTTTTTTAAAACAAATTTTTCATAATCAACCCAAAAACAAATCTTTTTATGATGACTCAATGCCGATTTTAAGCGATAACGCTAACGAGCCTTTTGTTAATGGCTCGCCTAAGTACCACTGGTTTTTGGATTTGCCATGAGATTATCTTTAACTGGCTAAATCAGATTTATTTTGTGATATGTTGTTTTGAGAAAATACTCGTCGATGGCTATTTTTCAATATAAACACAAAGACGTTTGTATTAATAGAATAAACAGATGGTCTAATATTATGTGAATTTAACATTAAGCAGTAAACAGAATTACTGTTAAAGATGTTGTATATAGAACAAGTACGATTACCACGGATATGACCTGAACATCCTTGTTATCAGGTCATGATGTAAAAATAATTTCAGGTCTTCGTTTGAGAAAGGTAATCAACAATATCCTGTAATCGATGCCATTTTACCCAGATATTATCGTTTAATCGTTGGCCAGTGTAATCTTCAATGGCGGTGATTAGCTCAAGCATTTCCAATGAATCAATATGTAGATCTAAAATTAAGGTCGAATCCATCGTAATGGGTTTATGGATCCCCGAATAGGCACGGATCGCTTTTATTTGCTCCGTCAGCCATGTTTGATGAATTAAATTATCTGTACTCATGACCTATTCCCTAATTTAAATCGCTGATCATCGCCGATATAACGTTTTTTCTGTGACAAATCTCTAGCCTGCCCACCTGACGTCGTATATACCCGATTATCCGTATTCACCTGCCAACGATAATTTTTCTTCGTCACATCGCTATCTGCTTTTTTCTCCGTGGTTTCAGTATCATGAATAGGCAGTGCTCCAACCGGTTCGGCACTCTCTTTTTCAATAACGACTGTTGCCGTTGGCTGCTCTTCCACAACCTGTGCCACCTTAGCGTGATAAATCCCACTTGCATGGCTGCTCAACGGAAAACTTGCTTTCGATTGAACAGCCGGTTTCTCTTTATCATCTAGTGATTGTTGTGTATCTAACTGGCGCGTAGCTTGTTCAGCCGCTAATGACGTGTCTTTCAGCACCATGGCAGAGCGATTTGCCACATCCAGCATATTGCTTAATTCAGTTGCCACTTGCTTTGCCGCATCCACTAAATGTGAATGGCTATTCGGTTGTATCTGAGCATCAAACAGATGATCTGTCTGTTGAGTCACTTGCTCTTCTAACGACTGAGAGTCGATTCCATCTACTGCTCTTTGTCGTTGTGCTGCAATGAGCTGTTGATCGGTCGGTTTTGCACTCTCAACCTTGGAATCACTCGCGCTATACTGCAACCTGCCTACAGGGTTTGTGCTTTGGTTAAATCCCCCGCTGGTGATCACAAATGGGGCAGTTTGTTGTGTATTTGGTAACCATTTACCATCCATTGTGCGTGTATACCCCCCCATTTGATGGCGAGGAGGAAGTTCAGGAGCCTCTTTTTCTTGATTGGATTGCAGCAGAATCGCCTCATTGACCCCTGTTTGTGGCTCAGTGCTCTCTGATGTTTCACCACTCGATTTATCTTTTAACGCTGGCTGGTGAGAGGCGCTATCATCAACTTGAGTGGCGTTATTTGGCGGTGTCGGGCTATCCTGTTTTACAATTTTCCCGTCACCGCTGAGCTGAACATGCAATTCAGTTCGGTAGGTTGTTGGGGTTTCCGCCGCTGGTGTCGCGGTTTTTTGCGCTATCGTCTTACTCGGCGCCGCCTGAAAAGAGGCCGCGCTGTCAATATTTACCGTCGTTGCCACACTACCATAACGACTCGGTGTATCGGACACCTTACAAATACAGTGAGGGCAAGCATAATTATTAGTTATATAATAATTATTGATGATCGGCGCTGATGTTTGGCTACTGGTTTGATATGGCACACCATCCACATCATCTGACTGCTGTGGATTGGTCAATAAAGTTGGCTGTTCTTGTCTTGTTGCTTTTGGTTTCATCTGTACAGGAGCATGATCTGCACTCGGTACACTCAGCTTATTTACAAGAATAATTTCAATGTGTTCCTCTAAATTTTGAAAACATTGATTCAATCTATAATTCTTATTACTCCAAGATTTTAACTCTTGGCTCGACTTAACCCCACGCTCAAATCCTGTTAGTTTTTCCTGTACTAACGTTGGATTTAAAAAATGATTAACCAGTGTTGTATCATCAATCTGTTGAGCAGAGTCAAGACCTGCCATCTGCTTCAATTGACTATCAGTATAAGTTTCATTTAATTTAGCTTTAATCGCAGGCGTAACATATTCCGATAAAAACCGTGTTTGCAGTTTGCTTTCAAATTTAGGTAATAAATTGAATAATTCGCTACTTAAAGTTTTACTTGATACTTCCGCTGAGGACTTAGACATCACCGCAATATTTTTGGCAAGACTATTTAATACGGAAGAAGGAATTTCATCTTTGCTTAATAATGAAAAGGAAGTTAACACTGCATTGATATTATTCTTGTCTTCTCTTAGAACATTTACAATCATATCAGGTGTCAGATGATATTTTGCTACTAAATTGTCTGATGAGTTTTTTAATAATGTAAATAAGTTATTTGCTTTAGCACTATCAAGCTCACGATGTAGAACTTTACTACTTGCAAAAAAATTGATTCTTTTTCCCATTTGTATAGGGCTACTATCACCGATATTTAAAGCTCCATTCATAACATTTAACAATGTATGAGTGGATTCATTAGCCTGAATATTACTCCTATGCTCAACGGTGCTTCGCATAGTTGTAGAGGGAGAGATTGTTGGCATAGAAACTCCTTTTAATTATATAAATATAATTAGCCATTTCGATACAATAGAATAGAGCAGGGTATTTAAACCCCACTCTATTAAGATACATTGTCTTTAAACAGTTATGTATTAGCAAAACCTGCATTATATTGAAATAGGTCTTTTAATAACTGAATTAATAATTGAGTTAAAGTTTCAAAATGGCTATTATCTTGACGGAAAGCTTCTAATAAACGGGATACACTATTATTCACTGAATTTTTTTTACTATCAATCGCCGTTTGCATACTTTGGAACGCTTGGGAAATTAGGTCACCATCACCATCTAATCCAACACCATCTAATCCAACACCATCAACTATTTTTTTTATTTCCTTGACAACATTAAAATCAGGGTAAATTTTAATTTTTCCATCTGTTTCTTTCACAATAAAACCTTGCCCTTCTAATTTTTTCTTAAAAAAACTTGCCACCCCCTCTATAGTAGATCTTGTCACCCCCTCTTTAAAAGATATAGAAGCGATATCATTAATAAAATCGCTTATTCTATCATCATCAATAACATCCTCTCTCCAAGCATCCCATTCCGTACCGGTTTTCGGTATAACATAATCCTTTAGAGCTATCATAAATTGATTATTAAACTTTGACCTATCAAAGCGTATCTTACCATCTTTTCCTGCTGAAATATAAGTACTCAATAAGCCTAATGCTTTATTAAGCGTTTCCATATATTTCGTCGCCCCTTTAGTTATTTCACCAAAGCTTTTTTGGTAGTTAGAGTTAATATTATCAATTAACCCCTTGATACTTTTAATGTGCGATCGGCCATCCTCAGTTTTTGTAATTTCCGCCGACATTGAGGCAATAAGATTACTGGTTTTATCCATTGAATCTTTAAATTCAAATTGTGCAAGTCTCGTTAGTGCCAAGATTTGCTCATGGTCTTGCATATTATTAGAAATCAGGTAATTATTTTTTTCAGGGTAGTCAACACCATATTGCTGCAGGATTTTTTCAGCTCGTTCCTCTATAGGGAGTTCTAAATCGGGGACAAATGTCCCCTGTAAATTCAGTGGAGATACCACGCTATCATCATGAGTTATTGTCGCTGATGATGGTGTCATCGAAGCAAGAGCTGATGGTTGGATAACAATATTAACTCCGTTCATACTCTAACCTCTGGTTGCAACAGCTTGGAATGTACGGATTTGCCCCTCAATAATTTCTTTTAAAATATCAAAGACTTTTTTCATCAAATCCAGAACAGTATCAATCTGTTTTTCTTTATCACTTGCTATAGCACGTGCAGTATCACCAATATCTTGTAGCACCATTTTTTGGGCTTCTAGTGCTTTCACCTCTATATTAAGCGCAGAAGTTACCAATTGACCTGCGTTATCGGATAAACGAGTCATTGTTTCAATAATGCTCGATTTCTTTTGGGTCTGGTTGGTAATTCGATCGAGTTGCAGTTGCTCCCGCTCCGCTTTTAACTGCAATCCTTTAACCTTATCTTGAACGTTAGTAACATGTAACTCATTTTGTTGATCAAGCGCTTTATTTCCCGTTTTTTTCATATATGGGCGACTGCTTTCAATCTCTGATTGTGCTTGAGTAGATAATTTATGCCTTTCGACACCGTGAACATTAATAGCTTTGGTTTGTTTCACTAATTGCTTAGTTTGTAATGCCGCCCCCGCAAGTGTTACACCCAGAGAAACCGCAAATCCCATCAGTGCTCCTTCAAATGCTTTTTTACCCTCTTGAATCGTTGTATCTGCTGCACTTTGCACCATTTGCGTTTTTAGCTTTAAAAAATCCGCTTGTAGTTGGCGATCAGCGGTATTAATAATCGATTTAATCTGGCTCAGTAGGTTACGTAGCTCCATTAAAATATCGCTACTCATAATGCCGATAAATTGGCTCTCTTTTATTGCGTCAAGTGACTGAATACCAGGTTTTACATCCTCACTATTTGCTTGAGCCACTTGCACATCTTTAATTGCCGAGGCTGCCAGCATTAAATTAACCCCTTGAGATAATTGCTTGATCTCGCTTTCGTCCAAATTAGCGATTGTTGGGAACATTTTTTCCAACTTGCTATTTTCTTCCGTTATCACTTCTCTGACGGCTTTTTCAACTTTGATTGCTGTGACGGCAATATGCTCCTGAAGGTTTGCATAAGCCGATGAAAATCCGCCTATGACTTTCGAGGTCTCTTCAAGCTCGACCTTGTTCATGTTTTTCACTTCAAACAGGAGTGATGGACTAACCGTCGTTTGCTCAGGGAGCTTTAATAACGGCTTATCTTGCGTTCGTGGCACAGTAATATCGACAGCATCTTTGATGGACACTTGCTGTGCTGGTGCTTGCGTTGACATCGTTTGAGTTTCGCTACCGGTTAAAGTAGTCAGCCCCTCAAGATTGCCTAACTTTTGGGTTGGAATAGAAAACGGCGTTGGTGAGGAAATAGTCGTCATAATAGAGTTCCTTAATGAAAATTAGGCATAATTAGAGAGATTGATTGAATTAGCTTTACGCTCATTTGATTGTTTCAATGAAGTCAGCGTGTCAGTAAATAGGTTATTAAACACCTCATATTGTTTTGACAGCATCTTAATCAGAGACTCAAGCAACTCATCGAGAACTTTAATGATTTCATCATTCATCATCATTTTGGCGAATAGCGTCTTAAGCTCTCGTAGTTGCGCGGCCCCTTCTAAGCGTAATGCTCCAACAGTCACCGCACTTGTCACCGACGTCGCAACACCAGCCCCTTTCGCACCAACTTCGACACGTGACGCTAATAGGCTCTGTTTGCCCAGTTTTTTCCCTGTATCAACGATATCAGCAACATCCTCAACCTGATCAGCGACTTTATCGACCACTTTCACCGTATCTTGGATGCTATCTGCTTGCTGATGCACCTTATCAACGGTTTTCACGGCATCCTTAATACCGTCTGCTTGTTCATTCACCTGATTAACCGTTTTCACTGCATGCTTAGCGCTGTCTGCCTGTTCATGTAACTTGTCGACCGCTTTTGCAGTATCTTTGATGCTATCAGCCTGCTCATGCGTCCTATCAACGGCTTTTGCGATATTTTTAATATCACGAGCCTTCTTCACGACCTGATTGGCTGTTTTAACGGTACTTTGTAACTCTTCCGCCGCATCGGCTAATTTAGTAAATTTCGTTAATACCACCATGTCATCCGCGGCTTTGCCTAACGTTTTAATTTTACTGAGCAGGTTTTTAACGAGATTGACGATCGTATTTGCCATCGCCTTTAATGTGCTTTTCACGACAGTTTTCAGCGTATTGGCCGCAATTTTGACGACCGTTTTTACGGTATTGGCGATGTTTTTCACAAAAGAGGACATAGAAACCAAAGAGAGCGCCAGAAAAGCGACGGCTGCGACAACCATGCCAACAATGCTACCAATCTTTTTCGCCTCTTCGGCAGACATCCCAAACGATATCAACATATCCGTGACAACATTTGAAATTTCCGTCGCTAACATCTGCATTAAACTTGCATTACCCGTCTCTTCCAACACGATATCAGTGACAGAAATGGCGATACCGATTGCGGCAACGGCAAGGGTTAATGGTGCAGCCGCGCCGAATGTTGCGACTGTCGCAATAACAGAAACCGCTAACATGACGTAGCTAAAAATCTTACTGGCGCACGATGCGGCTTTATTGGCAGCATCTGCTTTACGCTGAGCCTCTTCGGCTTCTTTGGCTTTTTTCTCTGAATCTTTACGAGAGGCTTCGCTGATCTTAGCCATCACCTCTTCTTGCTCTTTCATATTGCGGATAGAGTTTTCATTCATCGCTTTTTTCAGCGATGCGGTTAACATGGTCAATAGAGCAAGCGTGTTTTCCCACTTTTCACCGTCGACTTCGACAGGGCGTGGTGCATTTTGGATAAATTTATTTAAAACGTCGCGATCACTATTAGCAGCCACAGTAAGTTTTTCTGCTGTCGAATACGCGGCCTTAAGATTGCTTTCAATCGTAGATAGTTTTAATTCTAAATCAGCAAGTTGGGTATTACTTTGCGCAAGCTGAGTCGTTAATTGTCCCCCCTGCTGTTTAAGCTCATTCACTTCCGTTGTTAGCTGTTCAATTAACTGAGTCAGTTTTTGCGCATCTTGCTTGTCATCGGCTGTTTTAGGGGGTTTTGGTATCCCACTTAAACTCGCTTTAGCAAAATCGAGTGCGTTCGTTTTACTGGCTAACGCCTGCTTATTTTCATTCAGTCGATTTTGCTGCTGGGTCTGTGTTTTCGTTAGCTCCTCTAACTCATTTTTGGTATTAGTATGGTCAACGCAAATAGCATTCACATCTTTTTCAGCTTGCTGTAGTTTTTCTGTATTTTTTACAAATGAATCTAATAACGCATCGCCATGTTGCCTCAGCGCATCGGATTCAATATTTAACTGATGCAGTTGATTACGTAATTCATTGATATTATTTTCACCTAATATCTTACGTATCGATGAGAAAGCCTCCATCATTGACACTCTTGCATTCACGCCTTTTTTCGGCTCTTGCAGTTGCGGCTGGCTTTCTAATTTACTGCGTTTCACTTGTTCATTTGATGTTAATTCTTCGCATGCGGTCTCCATACTTAACATCGCTTTGGCGATGTTATCCCCCATTTCTAATGGATTAACACCTTGCTGGGCTCTGTTGCAAATAGAATCGTGAAGCTGAGCTTTTCCGCTCAAAGTGGATTAAAGTCCGAATACTCTATTCACGAGGCGCACTTCTCCTAACGGTTGGCCATAGTAAAAATGTTCTGCTTGACCTTTGCGAAGCGCACGCATCACCTCAATTCCTTTAATGGTCGCATGTGCTGTTTTAATTGATTTAAACCCTAAGGTGGGATTTATCACGCGCTTCAATTTTCCATGATCACATTCAATGACATTATTGTGAAATTTGATTTGTCGATGTTCTACATGTGTAGGGCATTTTCCTTCTTCTTTGAGAAGGTTAAGCGCTCGGCCATAAGATGCGGCTTTATCTGTATTGATAACCCTGGGGATTTGCCATTTTTTAACGCGATTGAATATTTTTCTTAAAAATCGATAAGCTGCCTTGGTATTACGACGAGGCGAGAGATAAAATTCAATGGTGTACCCTCGGCTATCGACAGCTCGGTAAAGGTACGTCCATTTCCCATTCACTTTGATATAAGTTTCGTCTAAATGCCAATTGTTGAGGTCGGAGGGATTACACCAATACCAACGTAACCGCTTTTCTATTTCTGGTGCATAACGTTGAACCCAGCGATAGATTGTCGTGTGATCTACATTTACACCGCGCTCAGCCAACATTTCCTGAAGTTCTCGGTAACTGATACCGTATTTGCAGTACCAACGTACAGCCCAAAGAATGATAATACCAGTGAAATGACGACCTTTAAATGCATTCACCAAACGGACCTCATTAATGAAATAGTTAATTTAGCATACCGGCTACTTAAACTTTGCAACAGTGCCGGAAAAACGTTCTTTAGAAAAAAGCGATAAATCAATTCGTTTACTGGGATTGGGGAGGCGTTAATAGCGTTAAGCAACGGTCGAGGATAACGGGATTATTGAGGATCAGGATTTTGAGTTGATTGCGCGTGCGGGTCATGTTTTGGAATAACATTTTATTAGCAGGGTAATAAGAGTCACCAGTATAGGTCAAATCGCCATTTTTATCATAATTAAAATAAGGATCAACAATGACGGCAACATTATCAAATTCTTGCCCGATAACACCATGAGATTTTTGATTCGAATTATCTAAATAACGCTGATGAGTACTTGAACCTATCAATTGGGGAGTGAATTGTAATATTTCCCATTCTTTCGATTTTAAATCTAGCATAAAAAACATCATATCTGAAATATTGTCATAATATTCAAAACTTACATTACCACGATTTAAAACAGGGTCATTTTTTTTATTATTAAAAAAACCGCGAATAAATGCAGCAACCTCTTTATTTGTTCTTATTTTTTCTGATAGCGAATACGTAACGGCGCCAGCAAGAGATGATATTTTATCGGGGATATTATTTATTATTTCATTATGGTTTAAGGTTTGTGATTTATCATAAGAAAAAATACACTTACAACTACTTTGTCTAATTTTTTCTATAAAGTTAACATATTGATACGCTCTCATTCGTTGCGCTTCGTCTATGAAAATAACATCGTAATCATTGACATTGATATTCTCAATCTGTTTTATCGGTTGAATATCCCACCCTTGGTTATTTAAATAATGTTGCCCTGGATTTAAACCTCCACCATGAATGATCAATATTCGTTTACCTGAAGACTTTAAGTCATTAGCTATATCATAAACTAACAGAGTTTTTCCTGTTCCAGCACTACCAATAACCGCTGTAAAATGCTCCTCTGAAAGAGCATTAACTCTGGCAACCACATCCCGTTTGATATTACTTTGTTGCCCTGTTAAAAAATACTGTCCGTCTAAAAATTTATCCGTTGAGTTAAAAGGTGAAACTAAATAATTCGAAGGATTAAATAATGAATTTATATTTTTAATCTCACTCAAGATTTGACCTAATAATATTCCTTGCAGAAATTCAAAATCGACTACATTTAGGTTGTCATCTTTTAGAAAATATAACGAATCTGTCGATAACTCATAGGTGAAATTAAAAATTTTTTCATTGAGAAATTTCAAGTAGTAGCGATTTTGGATTAATTGTTTTTTTATTTTTTCTTCGGTACATTCGCGTTTTAGTTCTATATTGACAATATAATTGTCACCAATTCGGAGTAAATCAAACTCTTTACTGATTTGAGGGATTTTGTAACCGACAAAAAAATGATTAAATATTCTTTTATCAACGCATTCATAACCTAACTTTTTGACAAAGTTTTTTAATACTTCGACTTCATCCGGTTTAATCTCGATACCATAATATTGATAATAACGCGTAAAATAAGCTTCACTTAATGTATTTGCCGCTTGTGTGAGTGAGATTAAATTAATATCTTTCATTTGGGTTTCCTTACACCGTATAAAATGGTTATTTGGATGATTATACGCCATCTTCCCTAAATGATAAGGTATCGCTGAACCCACTTATAAAAGATAAAGCTTAAAATATAGGTTAAATTATAGTCTAAGCATCAATGTCATAGGGCTAATAGGGGATGCAGTAAAACCATAGTATTCATAAAATTGTTTTGCTTTATCATTCAAAGCATGAACGAGTAACGCACGAACCCCAGTATTTTCAGCAACAGCTCTAACTCTAATTACAGCATCCTGTAATAACGAAGCACCTAGTTTTCTTCCCTGAGCACGTAAATCGATTGCAAATCTTCCAAGAACAATAACTGGAATTGGCTCAGGCATATTTCGACGAACCCGTCCTGTAGCTTCATTATGTGAAATTGCTCCAGTCGCTAATGCATAATAACCCCAAACATGTTGATATGAATCTGCAATAACAAAGGTTCGACTGGCTCCATTCAAATGGTTAGATAGAGCCCGACGCTTTAGCCAATCATCTAAAGATGATTCACCACAAAAAAAATCATCCAGTCTATGAGATGATGATAATGGTTTAGGAGCTAATAGTTGCAGATTCACTATATTTCCTTCCATGGTGTTTCTATTGACATTAAACGATCTAGACCAGGGTTGCTATTAACTGGAGCATCAAGTAATAAATTAAATTGCTGAAATTTTTCATTATCTAATTGAAAAAAAACTTGGTCTAGTAATATTGCTTGCGCTCTTTCACAAGCGACTTCAAGCATAAAATCAGATCGGTTCTTACCAAGAAGACTAGCAGCTTCATCGATTAAGTCTCGTTGTTCAGGTAAAGCCCGAAGATTAATTGCAGCATTACGCATGACAGTAACTCCTATATACACATACACAATAAATATACAATATCCTGACGTATATCTATTGTCAACACATTCACATATTGCATATAGGTATACCCCAAAGCGACAATCTAAAATGTATCAAATCACTATCAATGCAACAACCTATATGCGATACTTTTTATGGGATAACTTAAATGCGATAGATAGGTGAAAATATGTTCATCCGTGCTTACCTTCGAGCCTCCTCTGAAGATCAATATGCAGATAGAGCAAAAAAGATGCTAAATGACTTTGTTGAAGAACGAGGTGGCCGAATTGCGAATTATTATCGCGAACACATCAGTGGAACAAAATTAGAACGCCCCGAACTCTCTCGTTTACTCAGTGACAGTCAACAGGGGGATATTTTGCTCGTTGAGCAAATTGATCGACTAACTCGATTAAATAACATCGATTGGTTAAAACTGAAAAAACAAATTGAACACCATGAGTTGCGTATTGTGAGTCTCGATATTCCGACATCTTGGCAAGCTCTAAATAATCAAGATCTGACACAGAATGATCCTATCACTCAAGCCGTCCTTTCGGCCATTAACACCATGTTAATTGATTTAATGGCCGCCATGTCCCACAAAGATTGGATTAGCCGTCGCGAACGCCAAAAACAAGGTATTCAACGCGCACAATCATTAGGTAAATACAAAGGAAAGCAGGCGGATAAAGAGCGTCATGATAAGGTGATTTATTATCGAAAAATCAAGGGACTGAGTATTCGTGAAACCGCTGAAGCGACTGGCTATAGTCGTTCTCAAGTGTGCCGTATTCAGTTAAATGACAAACAGAAATCATAAAGACAATCTATTTCATTTTCTGTTATTAATAAGGGGGGGCGCAGTTTATGTCACTTGATGGTTAGGAATCTCAATCAATGAAGTAACGTACGAATCGAGTGTATTGGGTGCTATGTTTTTATTAAATTCTGATTATTTATTCGTTGATTAACCATGAGAACAGTCATTCGTTTAAATTATGACCTAAAAGCCTAATTATAGGCACACTGCTCCTAGGCTGCAGTTTGTAACTATGAAACATCAGTCCTTTTGGTTGATTGCGCATTTCCCAAGCCATTTGCAGAGCTTTTAAGGTCAACGTGGTGTCGGGGGACGTGGAGAGTGCCCAACCAACAGGTTTCCGTGCAAAAAGGTCTAACACAACAGCGAGATACGCCCATCGTTTTCCTGTCCAAATATACGTCACATCGCCGCACCACACTTGATTGGGGGCGGTGACGGCAAATTGGCGGTCGAGTAAATTAGGGATGTCGACATGTTCTTTTGTCCCGCGTTTATAACGATGCTTCATATGTTGGCAACTCATAATATCAAGCTTTTTCATTAGCTTACCGGCAAGATAACGGCTCATTTTTACACCGTACTGCGTTGTCACTATCGTCGCAATCGTCCTTGCGCCCGCAGAGCCTCCACTTAAGTTCCAAGCGTCTTTGACTACGCTCCGTTTAATCGCTCGCACTCCATTCGGTACGGCATTCTTCATTCGATGATGCCAATGGCGATAGCTACTGCGATGACGCTCAAAAAGTTGGCAGAGCGTTGTAACGGGGTAATGCGCTCTTAGTTTGTCAATTATCGCGAATCCTTCAGTGAGTCCGACATTAAGAGCGCCGTAGCCTTTTTTAGAATTTCGTTTTCCATTTCAAGACGTTGTATCTTTTTTTTTCATCTCTCGAAGCTCAATCTGTTCTGGGGTAAGCGGAAGTCCCGTCGGTGTTTTACCTTGTCGTTCTAATTTCAGTTTTTTAACCCAACGATTAAGTGCGGCAAGGCTTACGCCCATTGCCTGTGCGGCTTTAGCCACGGAGTAATGATGGTCAACCACCATTTTAGCGGCTTCGAGTTTAAACTCTGCTGAATATTGCTTAACCATGTGCTCACCTGTGATGTTATTGAGGCAAGAATATCACCTCTAGTCAGGTGGCCAAATTAACTATGCCACTTCACTTCTAATGTGACAGGGATACCATTAATTTTCATCAAACTATCACCTTCAACGATAATATCTATTTTTTTACATGAAGGGCAATAAACCGAGTCGCCCACACAGACGACTCCTTGGATTTGTTTGGCTAGAGAAGAAGCTGTAAGTGCACTACCTCCAGTATTCGTAGTATCATTTTTTAAAATGATTTTCTACCGTTTACGATACTTCGCATCATTGCACCATTTATCTGATATTTGAATATTCAAATTTTTCTAACTTAGCTATTTCAAGAACGGCCTAATAAAACAAGTCATTGATATTTAAATGGATATCAAATTAAATCCAAGATCTAGCACATCCTCAAGTTCACAATCTTTAGAAATTATTTCAGTAACATGTTTGGGTACTTTATGCTCTGAAAAAACTTAACGCAATAAGATTTAAATATTAAATCATTATGGGGGCGCCCATCATATCACTTGATACAAAATGTATATGTCTTTTTGACAGTTTATTGATGTCCTCTGTTCATTTCACTGAAAATCAATATTCATCACGCATACTCAATCACCAATTTTTACCCTAATATCGAACGACAAAAACAACAGCAATGCGTAATATGTCAAATTTAGTTTCAGAATGTGTGTTAATATTTCAATCGCAATCTGGTAACTCACGTTATCATTTCCCAAGAAACTTAACATCTTATAAAAAATCTATTTAAAATCATAAAGTAATACACATAAAATCAAAAATCATTGGCAATAACGATCAATATAAATCAAATCAATAGCCATGAACTATCACAAACAGCAAAATTGATCGTCTTAAACTATTTCCCTCTCCTCTTAATTTACCTTAGTCTTTAGCACCAATAGTTTTGATATTAACCATATTTTACTTCAATAAAACAAGTGAATCATGTTAATGAGATACAACATATTAAATATAAATGTTCGCATAGGTGCATTTTTTCGAAAACATAGAAGATTACTAGGTATATCGGGGGAAAAACTAGGTCAAAAATTAGGTCTTTCCCAGCAACACATCTCTCGACTAGAACGAGGACAAGCAACATTTTCAATCGACATCATTCTGCAATTATTAAATGAGATTGATAAAACGTTACTTGATTTAATTATTGAAGTATTTTATGAAGATTCCGGTGAAGTTTTAATTGAATATCAAAGTTTACAACAATTCAGTACTGAATTAACGCAAAAAAACTAGCCTGCATTTTACATTAATCTATTTTTCTGGGATTATTTTAAGTTTTAAGATGAATTAGATTGGCTATTTATGTTGATTTTTAATTAAAGTTTTATTTTTTATTACATAAAAATTGGATTATGTATGCTTAAGCGTATTCACTTTATTCTAACATTGTTATTAATGAGCATAACAACATCAGTATGTGCCTCACCTTCCATTGGTATTGGTAGTATGTATGATATATTTAATCCTGATTCTAAAAATATAACTAAGCGAGTTTATAATACAGGAACATCTACTGCATTTGTTAGGGTTGATGTTCTTGAAATTACACCTGGAGATAAAGGAATTTCTATTGAATCATCACAAAAAACGATTAATGGAAATAAATTAGAAAAAGATAGATTAATTGTATCTCCTTTAAGATTGATTATACCTCCATCTGGATTTCAATCTGTTAGAATGATTTGGCCTGGAGAAAGAGAAAAAGAACGCTATTTTAGAGTTCGATTTACTCCTGTCCTTCCTCAGGAAAATGATGGGTTTGAAATGAATAAAGATGCAATTGAAAAATATAAAAAAGAAGCATTAGATGTTGGAGTAAATGTTTTAACAGGCTATGGAAGTATTGTGATAGTTCAGCCCAGAGATCCTATTTTTAATACTGTTATTAATAAAAGTAATGGTCATATTAAAGTGATAAATGATGGTAATGCTACTATTGTTTTAGAAGATATTCGGTATTGTAACTTGAATTCTATTGATTGTGATATATCAACTCGACAATTCATTTTACCTGGAAAAACCTTCAATTTAGAAAATAAATCAGAAAGTAAGATTAGTTTTACCTTAGTTGAAGGTAGTAAAAAGAAATTACTAAATTATTAATATCATCAAATAGGTTTAATCTTTGAAATTTATAATTTAGTTATAATGTTGTTTATATGTTGTTTATATGTTGTTTATATTTTATATGAGGTTATTTAAATGTTAAAAAAATCATTAATGGTTACTTTGTTATCTGGTGCTACTTTTGCTTCTATGTTTGCAAATGCAGCCGATGAGCAAAGCTATACGATTGAATTATCAGCGACAATCCCAGCTGAGACTTTTCAGGTTATCCCTGTTGAGAGTGGTTGGATTAATCAAACTCAAGAAATGGTTTATGATTTAGGTACCAAGAAATTGCAAGCTTTTTCAAAGCAATTTCAATACAAAAATACATCTGGTGGTATTCAGGCAACATTAACTAATACAGATGCAAAGGGTGATCCTCTTTTATCTAATGGGTCAGAGACTATTCCATTAGCTGTGACATTTAATGGTGTTAAATTAAGTAATGAAGCCGCTCTTGTTGTTGCTGCAGATCAAGCAAAAGCAGGTGGTCGTACTGACCTTCGTATTACTCAAAAAGAGAATAAGGAGTTAACGGAAGCAGGTTCATTTACAGGGCAAGTTTCTATGGTCTTTGAACCCGCTTTAGTTGTCACACCGCCATCAGATAATTAATTTTTAAAATCAACTGATGCTTTTTATTTAATAATGCCTGCCATTTATATGGCAGGCATGTACGGATAATTCCCTGATGAAAGTATTACTCCCTTTACTTCTTATTCCTAGTATTGCTATTGGTTCAGACATTCTTTTAGCGAATAATTCTATAAAAATACCTAATGACTTTAGAAATTATTTTTATAACTCTGAAGTTATGGTTCAAGTTTATCTTAATGACCTACCATTATTTGATGGTTCATTTTTGCTTAACGAAGATGGAGAGATCAGTCTTATTCAAATTTTTGATGAGGAAAACTCTTTCGACCAAGCTGTTAAAGATGAATGGAAAATAGCCTTAACTAAAGGTATATCTTTAGGTGAGTGCAATAAAAATTGTCCAAATGGATTAATGTCGGCAGATTATCGTTTAGATACATCTGCGTTAAAGTTATATACATCAAAATATGAGATACAAAAGACTAACAATGCTTATATCTCGTTACCTCAAACTGTATCAAATGGCGTTATTATGCATAATAATGTATCTGCTGTTTCAACAGGTGATTCTCATGCATGGAATTTGAATTCTTCTGTTGTTTCATCTTTATTAGGTTGGACACAGAAAGTATCATTCCAAACGTATAGTTCAAGTCAAAGAAATCAATCTCAAGAAACTAATATCTATGAGCTTTATACTCAAAAAGAGTTACAAGGTGATTTTTTTAGATTTGGGCTATTTTCTCCTGATAGTGATAAAGGAAATGTAGAAACAAATGGATTTAGCACTGGTTCTGTTACGGGAGTTATGTGGGGAACATCAAATACTTTACTTGTAAATGAGGAAAGCGTTAGTGCGTCTCCTATTTATGTTACGGCAGCAAACCCTGCTGTTGCTGAAATTTGGCGTGATGGCAAGCTTATTTATTCACAGCAGCTTCAATCGGGAGTTCAAGCATTAGATACTCGACGTTTGCCTAGCGGCATTTATGACATCACGATTAATATTTTGGAAAATGGGAAAATTGTAGATACACAACTATCACAGATATACAAACCATTAGGTTGGCGAAATCCAACTCAAAAGTGGCGAGTTAATGTATGGGGAGGAATAAAGCAGGACCTAACATTTGGTGATCATAAAAAGCAAGATAATGATTCTTCTATTATGGGGGGAGGGGCAGTTGATTATCTTTTAACTCCTAGAGTTGTACTAGGTAGTAGTATACAAAAAACAAAACTTGAAAACCAAATTAGTGCTCGGACCGATATCAATATATCGCCAAATAATAGTTTTTATGGTCAATATATTATCAGAGATGGCGAACGTCAAAAGAATCAAAGTATAGATCTTCGTTATTATCGAAATCTGTTCGCAGGAGGTTCGATGAGTTCTTTTTGGCGACATACATCTAATGATTCAAACAATCAGTTCAGATCTGATCGTTACGTTGGCAATACATGGGGGACTTCCTTATATACTAAATTACCATGGTCAAGTTCATTGACATTAAATGGACAGTATACAAAAAGCTCTTCAAGAGAAGGATTTGGTATTGATGCTGCAATAAATAAAAATACAACCTTAGCAGATAGAAATGTGAGTTTTCGGTTGAGTGCTTATGATAGACCTGGTTTTAATCAAGAGAAAAGAGAGCAAGGCATCACGATAGGGGTAAGTTTTTCTTTAGCTCCTCGAGAATCACAGATCTTATCTATGAATATTGGAATGAACGATAAAAATAATTATTCAAGCCTAGATTATCAATGGAAGCCACAAGATAACAACAATTTTAAATGGTTGGGGGCGGGGGTTTCTGAAAATGCAGGGCGCGTATCAATTAATGGGAATGGTGCGATAGAAACTCGTTCTCTTAGTAGTGACTTTTATACTCAGCATAATATACAAGAACATAGTACTACATCTGGGATTAACTTAAGCCAGACTCTTGCTTTTGGAGGCGGTAAAATTGCTATAGATAGCGGTTCTAATGGCGTGGGAATGGATTCTGCATTTATTGTTGACTTAGAGTCTGATAATCCCAGTTTAAATATAATGGCATCAGATAGTCTCACTGATACCAAATTATATCCAGGGAGAAATGTTATACCCGCAGCCTTATGGAAAAAAGAAAGTATTCAGTTTTATAGTGCAGGAAATAGTAATGCGAAGGTTTTTCCTAGTAGTGAATATGTACAAATGAATCGAGGTAGTGTGAAGTATTTAAAATTAAAAGCAGTTAAAGCAACAGTACTCATCGGTGTTTTACAAGATAGCCATGGTCAAATATTAAAACATCGCCAAGTCGATAGTGATATAGCGCGTGGTGTAATTAATGCAGATGGAGTTCTAACATTGGAAATGGGAGAAAATAATAAAACACTAACGGTGTTAGATAAGGATTTATCACCTACATTATCTTGCACTCTTCCTGAGGAACCGTCTAATAATGTTCAGTTTTATTCGACTATTCATTGTCAACCTATTGGAGGAGCATAATGCATTATCCTTATTATATACTAGGACTATTTTTGTTGATAAGCAGCTTTATTGCTCCGTCCGCAACTATTGACTTAATCGCAAAAATTGAGCCGAGCATTAACAATGATACTGTTGTATTTACTAATATGACCCCTCAGGAGGGATACTGTGTTACATTGCCACAACAATGCCCTTCAGAAGTCAGTATTAATTTACCGTTATCTACAAAAATTTCGTACCCGATAAAGGCGAACAATGAACCACGGCAAGGAGCATACTTTAATTTTCCAAAAACAGAGAAAATTATTACTGTTAGAAATCATAGTACTGGAGAACCGTTTGATGTCAAATTTAGAATAACAAATTTTGCTGCGCGATATGAACGTAACATAGGACAACAAGATTGGATTGGTGGTTCCTTTGTGTATACTCCTGATGGAAAGGGGTGTGGGTATGGCGGAGTTGGTTATGGTGGTTCGGTTGGTTATGAGTTTATGTGGAAAACTCTCGATAATACTAATCCATGTTATAAAATTAGCACAATAGACAGAGATGAACCAGCACTCTTTTACCAGATGAGCATCGGCTATTCATTAAAAGCCAAAGATTCTCTTTTAACTGTTGGTTCTGGTATATATGACGGTAAAATTTCTTTTAGCGTTGGACCCGGTGGTGATTTTGATTTTGGTGATAATTATCTGGCCAGTGATAGAATTGTTGATATTAATCTTAGACTCATAGTTAATCATGACTTAATTGTCAAAACATCTCCTGATGATCGTATTCTAGCATTGGAACCCTGCAAAAATGGTAAAGTATGTACACAAGAGCAAGGAAGAAATAACTGGGAGCGTTGGATGGTTAGTAGGATCACACCTGAAATGACAGCTAAAAGTAATTTTCAATTATCCTCTAGTGGCGCTTTTACTGTTTATTTGCAATGTGAGTATGAGATAGGTGAGAATTGTGCATTGAAAAGTGATAAAAATGAACAGCTTGTACCTATTCAATCTTATTTAACATTGCCTGATAATATTATTAGCCAACAAACAAATAATCGTGTGATTCATGCTCCTATGTCTATTCAAAAAGATAATTCGAATATCTTTATATCACAACATATAGGGAGTAATCGTAACGGTAGTATTGATTTTTTAATTAATCAGCGAAATGTCGATACAATGTTAATGACTCGACCTGATACATATCGAGGGGTTGTTACTGTTATTTTCGATCCCAATATTTATGGGATATAAAGATATTTTTTTATTTTGAACAGATGGTCACTTTATATTATTTTATAAAGTGACCATTTTTTATATTTTATCGAAAAAATCTATAGGGAAAACATACAACGCTCTAAAATATATAATTACAGTATCTATATCAATGTGATTAACGCTTTTTTATATTGATTATATGATCATCAGTATCACTTATATGTCCATTGTACAACGCTTGCTTAAAATTTTCGCCTTCGTGTATTTTTATACTATGTTTGTTTTCTATTTTTTTGATTTTACTAAAAATACTCATTTTAAACCCCTTTCTTTTTAAAATACCTAAATGATGATTATACAAATTTAATGTATTGGCATACGTCTATGCTCATTATAAATTCAATTTTTACTTTCTTTAAATAGGCTGTTTAATTGCTCGACTTATAGTACCTCTGCTACAGCCTAAAACTTTTTGAACTTGGCTCCATGAGTGGCCGCTATCTAGTAAACGGTTGATTGCATCATATCGATTTTGATTTACCTGACGGCCTTTATATTTTCCTTCTTTTTTAGCTTTTTCTATTCCCTGTTTTTGTCTTTCACGACGTTGCTCATAATCACGTCGTGCAACTGCGGCTAACATATCAAGTAACATATCGTTAATAGAGGCAAACAGTCGACTATCAAAATCATTCATATTTGCAGATAGCCAAGTTGTCGGTACATTAATAGCCATGACACGGATATCTTTTTGGTGGATCATTTTTTTCAATTTATTCCAATCATCCATAGTTAACCTAGAGAGCCGGTCAACATCTTCAATTAATAAAATATCTTGAGTTTGACAATCCTTAAGAAGCCGAAACAACTCTGGGCGATCTAAACGTGAACCTGATTCATTTTCAATGGGCTCTGTTGCAAATAGAATCGTGAAGCTGAGCTTTTCCGCTCAAAGTGGATTAAAGTCCGAATACTCTATTCACGAGGCGCACTTCTCCTAACGGTTGGCCATAGTAAAAATGTTCTGCTTGACCTTTGCGAAGCGCACGCATCACCTCAATTCCTTTAATGGTCGCATGTGCTGTTTTAATTGATTTAAACCCTAAGGTGGGATTTATCACGCGCTTCAATTTTCCATGATCACATTCAATGACATTATTGTGAAATTTGATTTGTCGATGTTCTACATGTGTAGGGCATTTTCCTTCTTCTTTGAGAAGGTTAAGCGCTCGGCCATAAGATGCGGCTTTATCTGTATTGATAACCCTGGGGATTTGCCATTTTTTAACGCGATTGAATATTTTTCTTAAAAATCGATAAGCTGCCTTGGTATTACGACGAGGCGAGAGATAAAATTCAATGGTGTACCCTCGGCTATCGACAGCTCGGTAAAGGTACGTCCATTTCCCATTCACTTTGATATAAGTTTCGTCTAAATGCCAATTGTTGAGGTCGGAGGGATTACACCAATACCAACGTAACCGCTTTTCTATTTCTGGTGCATAACGTTGAACCCAGCGATAGATTGTCGTGTGATCTACATTTACACCGCGCTCAGCCAACATTTCCTGAAGTTCTCGGTAACTGATACCGTATTTGCAGTACCAACGTACAGCCCAAAGAATGATAATACCAGTGAAATGACGACCTTTAAATGCATTCACCAAACGGACCTCATTAATGAAATAGTTAATTTAGCATACCGGCTACTTAAACTTTGCAACAGTGCCTTTCATCGAAAAGTCCAAAGTTTACTCGTAGCCCTTTGGTATCAAGGGCTACAGACGATATGTAATTTAATAATATAAATAGACTATGCCGCTAAGCTTAATGACTCTTCTGAAATGAGAGGATCTAAATTCTCCAGTAATCTTTCCAGTACAATATTATCTTTTTTAAGGCCAAAGGTGTAATTACCAGCTAACTGTATATGCTGCCATGCAACAGGCGATAACTCAGCTATCATATTGACCGCTTCTTGATTATTTTCACGCGAAAATTTTTCAATCAAACTGGATAATAATGCAGAATTATAATAAATAATGCAGTTAGCGATGATACGAGCACAATCATTCCATTGTTCTATCTGGTAATCATCACCACCTCTAAATTGATTACCATTAATTGACGCGATTGCACGCCGTAATTGATGGTAAGCTTCACCCCGATTAAGTGCTTGCTGGACGAACTGCCTGAGCATTTTGTTATCAACATAATCGAGAACGTATAAGCACTTAATTAATCGGTCATATTCACGAAGAGCCGCTAAGGTGCGATTGTTTTTCTTACTGTTAGAAAGCTTAGTAATCACCGTGCTTTGTGTTGTCGTTTTACGGCTTAATGAACAAATTATCCATTGAATATTTTCCCACTCTTCCTGAATGAGTGATAAATTGAGCGATTTTTTAAGTTTCAGGGAAAGGATCTCATCATATTCTATGTCAAACAATTCATTAAAAACGTGTTTAAATTTTGCATATCGCGGGGCAAACTGATATCCAAAAAGATCAAGGATAGCAAAATTTACGTTGTTAACGCCATGCGTATCTGTTGCTAATGTTTTGGGCTGAATATGACTGGTATTATTATAGAGTAAATCGAATGCGTGGTGGGCCTCATATTCATTGGCTGAAATCACTTTCGTGTTTATTGGTACATGATTTGAAACTAATGTGAGTGCCGATACACCTTTCCCTTTTCGGAAGTATTTGGCAGAAAAACGGGCTTTAAATGTATTGATTCGGCAACCATGTTTTTGGCCATCAATGCTACCAAATGGGGTACTTTCGTTAATCGTATAATATTTGAAAATGGGGAGTTTTGCTAAAGCATCAGATATCATATCATTAGCTTCACTCGTTGTTTCAGGTCTAATATACCCATCATTGACGGCTCTAAGCACACCGATGGCTCTATCTGATATTGATGACATATGATGAACACCATAGTTTGAGCCATTTCCAAATATGCAAGCAAGTAAATCGCCCTCTTTGGCCTTAGTGTTTTTCTTTTTTGAGGCGATATTTTTGAATGCATCTAAGTAACCCGTTTTTTGATGAACATAGTCCATAATTTCAATGATCCCCATATGTTGGAGCTGGTTATATATGGGATTATCAATATCATCTTTCCAGCGTTTATTCGCCAGTTTCCATGTTAACTGATTTGAACGCGGTTGAAGTGTCACGAAATCATTGGCTCCATCATGGATATTACGACCAATACGCTCTATTTGATCGCTCAATTTTTGCGTTAATTCCGAAAGCGTTTGTTCTATTGGCGTATTGAGCCGAGTTAACCCTGTTTTTTGAATGATGACATGGCTTTTTTTCCACTCGGCGGCTGAAATAAAATCATCGGCTAAACGCTTGTTATTAGCGCTTTCATTGATGTAAATATGGTTACTCTCAATCATCCTAGCTACTTTTTGGTATAAATAGTATTCAAATCGTTGAGTATTAACCTGTTCATCTATCAAGATAAAAGGTTTATCGTTTTTTAACAGTAATCGCTGATCGACGGTAGAAATGTGCTTATCTTTTTGAAGTTCTAATTTTGCTGTTAATAATTGGGAAGACAGCAGGTGTAATCCTGGTTCGCATTCGATATCAATAGCGAGAAAAAGTGATCTCATCGTATTCGCAATTTTTCTGTATTGTGTATCAATGTATAGCCACTCATAATGGGTTTTATCAAAATTATTCTTATTAAGATGTTGACTTATTAACTGAATTTCATCTTTAGAGATCATTGTAAATGCATTTTGGCGAATATCACCAAATTGCGTATTGTCACTGACGGTTTCATCAACAAAGAGGTGTAAAATATTACCCGCATGCATTAACTTTTCACGAATAATTTCCAGTTCTTCTGCAATGCGTAACTTAGCTGAAGCACTCGCAGCTTCCCTTTGCTTTCTCGTCACATACAAAAAAGCTGTTACCAATTTATCATTAGTTTCTTGATAGCGAAAAAATAGATAACAAACCAGATATAACATGCCTTGCCATTCGGAAAATCGACGAATTTTATAAATCGATTGATGTTGAATAATCGATGCATAATAGCTTAAGTTACCTAATGATAATCTCAATTCACCAACAAGACGTTTTACGTCGGGATACACACTTTTTATGGTGTTATGCGTTTCAATTTCACTTGCGAGCTCTGTAGGTGTAAAATCTTTAGCTGCGCCTTGTTGACCAGATAGACTATTTAATACTCCTTTTGTATGCAGTATCTTCTTTAATTTTTTATGTATTATTGGTGGCACGCTATTTGACAGGATCAACTCGGTTCGATGCCTCTCATTAGCTAAAATCGTGGTGACCATATTTTGCAAAGTGGAATAACCCACTAATCCAATTCTGTTTTGACCTAAAAAAGCGAGGCATTCATCAAAAATATATTTGGGATATGTGCAGATTGTTGCGACATCATTTAAGCGCTCTATCAAAGCTTGTTTATCTCGCTTTAATAGCCGCGAAAAACCGAGTATTTCATACATTTTCGCTATCAATGTTGCACGAGTACTTTTAGCAATAAAGGGGTATTTCGGTTTTCTATTTGGAAAATGAGTCGCATAAATGTAGTCAACATCGTGTTTAACCTCTCGTAGCTTAAATTGAGCAACAACAGGCTTAGCGCGAAAATAACCGATCAGAAGAATTAAATATATTTTCGTTTCAATTTTTCCCATTTTAGCGAGGATTTTTTTGATACTCGGATCTAATGAAAAATATTCTTCACGCTCAATTTGATTAAATATTGGACGAGAATAGAGCTCATGAATTTCCTGTTCAGTCAAAATTTGAATACGGCCTGATTTAATCTCTTTCATTGTGGTTATGTTCTATCCTCTAAAAATAAACAACATCATATAATGAATGCGCGCGTAATCGATACAGAAGTGCAATTTAAGTCTACCTTAACTACACTAAGTGAAATCCAGTGTAGTAAGTATGAAAAACAGATGTATAATGCACCGAAATAACAACACTAATGTATAGTGCACCGATGAAGACAAATATAAGAATTTATGGATATCTACGTGCTTCTACGCATGAACAAGATGCCTCAAGAGCAAAAAATGAACTGTTGAAATTTGCTGAAGGAATGGGGCTACAAATTGCCTGCTGGTTTGAAGAAAATGAGTCAGGCGCTCAGCTTCACCGACCTGAACTCTTTCGCTTACTCAATGTGGCCATGCCCGGAGATATTATTTTAGTTGAACAAGTGGATAGAATTAGCCGCTTGAATACCGATGACTGGGAAAAATTAAAATATCTCATTGGACATAAAGGGTTAAAGGTCGTTTCTTTAGATCTGCCAACCAGTTACCAGTTTATGAGTCGCACCGATGAATTTACAGAACGAATGCTTGCAGCCCTTAACAGTATGATGTTAGACATTCTGGCAGCGGTTGCAAGAAAGGATTACGAAGATAGACGGCGTCGTCAAGCGCAAGGAGTGCAAAAAGCCAAACAAGAAGGGAAGTATAAAGGTCGTCCGGTCAATAAGATATTACACCAAAAAATTGAAGGTCTTCTAATGGAGAAAAAAAGCTATAGCCAAATAGAAAACCTGATAGGTTGCTCACGGCATACTATTTCGAAAGTATCAAAATTGATGAAAATAGTACAATAAATGTCCCTCTATTCGTTTATCCAGTTTATAGTCATACGGCTTGGTATGACATAAGAGAGATATTTAAGTATACACAAGAGATTGGATACTTTTTAATTAAATAATTTATATTTATCACCATAAACCGAGCTTCATGACAATCATGAGCACGCATTAAAAGGGAGATTGAATGTCATCATCACCACAAAAGTCTCAAACGTGGGGGAAGATAAATCCGCCCGTTTTCTTTGTTTCTGCTTTTATTATTTTATGTGTCGTTGCAGTAGCCGCTATTTTTCCTCAACGTTCTGAAATTTTGTTAAAAACCCTACAAGCTCAACTTTTTGAGAATGCCAGTTGGTTTTATATTCTGGCCGTTGCATTAATTTTATTGACCGTCGCCTATTTAGGGATCTCTCGATTTGGCCAAATCAAACTCGGTCCAGATCATGCTCAACCGCAATTTAGTTATCTTTCCTGGTTCGCTATGTTGTTTTCTGCTGGAATGGGCATTGGACTGATGTTTTTCGGGGTCGCAGAACCCGTGATGCACTATCTTGCTCCCCCCGTTGGAGACCCACAAACTGTTCAAGCTGCAAGAGAAGCAATGGAAATTACATTTTTCCATTGGGGCTTACATGCTTGGGCGATTTATGCCATTGTCGCCTTAATTCTCGCTTTTTTTAGTTATCGACATGGCTTACCGCTTACATTGCGTTCAGCTCTCTATCCCATCATTGGTGAACGTATCTATGGCCCAATGGGACATGCCGTTGATATTTTTGCTGTTGTTGGCACCGTTTTTGGCGTTGCAACTTCGCTTGGATTTGGTGTTTTGCAAGTCAACGCAGGATTAGCACATTTATTTGGTTTTCCTGTCAGTCCAACGATGCAAGTAATTTTGATCGTGGTGATCACGGGATTAGCGACGTTATCAGTCGTCAGTGGTTTAGATAAAGGCATACGAATTCTCTCTGAACTCAACCTAAGTTTAGCGGGTTTATTATTATTATTAATTGGGATTTTAGGCCCGACAGTACTGTTACTTAAATCTTTTGTCCAAAATACCGGGGCTTATCTTTCAGATATCATCAATAAAACCTTCAATCTTTATGCCTATGAGCCGCAATCGAGTGAATGGTTAGGGGGATGGACATTATTGTATTGGGGATGGTGGCTTTCATGGTCCCCTTTTGTGGGCATGTTTATTGCGAGGATCTCTCGAGGCCGTACTATTCGTGAGTTTGTTACAGGTGTTTTGTTTGTTCCTGCTGGGTTTACACTGCTTTGGATGACTTTTTTTGGAAATAGTGCCATCCATTTGATCCGTGATAATGGGGCTGAAATGTTGGCACAAGTCGTTCAAAAAGATGTTGCTCTCGCCTTATTTGAGTTTTTAAATTACTTTCCGTTTTCATCTGTTCTTTCTTTTGTCGCTATGCTGATGGTCATTGTTTTTTTTGTGACATCTGCAGACTCTGGGGCCATGGTTGTCGATACGTTAGCCTCGGGTGGTGAAATACACACACCCGTTTGGCAACGTATTTTTTGGGCCTTTTTGATGGGGGCCGTTGCAATCACACTTTTACTGGCCGGCGGATTAACGGCATTGCAAACTATGACGATAGCGACCGCGTTACCTTTTGCGATTATTTTATTGATTGCTATCGTCGGATTGCTAAAAGCTTTACGGATTGATGTGTATAAAAAAGACAGTCAACAGCTTGCTACCTTAGCACCGAATACCGGACGTGGGGGGTTATCATGGGAGCGTCGATTACGTAAAATAGCGTTCTTTCCTAAACGTAATCAGGTTAAACGTTTCATGGCGGAAGTGATTGAGCCGGCTATGCAGTCAGTCGTTACTGAGTTGGAAAAGCAGGGGACCGAGGTCGCTATCCATAATGAGAAAGACGATAGGGTGACTCTTGAAGTACAATTTGGTGAGAATCTCAATTTCCTCTATGAAATACGATTACGGGACTATTTGACGCCTTCTTTTGCATTAGTGGGTATGGATGATGATGAAAATAATGAGTCTCAGAAATACTACCGCGCTGAAGTTTATTTAAAGGAAGGTGGGCAAGACTACGATATTATGGGATGGAGTGAAGCGCAGATTATTCATGATATCCTCGATCAATATGAAAAACACATTCATTTTATTCATATTGTCGATAAATCGTAGCCACTTATTATGATAGAGAGGTGACGAAAGCGAGTCACCTCTCTTGGTAATAATGACTATAGACGAAAAGACTAACGAATGATGAGTAATGACACGGGCGTTTTATGTATCATCTCTGTCGTATGACTTCCGGTAAAAAATTGCCTCAATCGCGAATGACCAAAAGCCCCCATGATGATCAAATCAATATGGTGTTGTACTGCAAAGTTACACAACTCATCAACGATGCTATTGTCACCCTCAAGTAAATTGACTTTCACCTGAATACCGGCTTGATGAAGTTGGTTTTGTGCTTTTTTGAGCTGACAGTCTTGGTTACCGTACATCACCAGATAGCAATCACTACCGGCTAATAATTTCACTTGTGTTAACCGATGAATGATTCGTTCACCTTCCTCGCTGCCATCAAATGCAATCAGCATCTTTTTCGGTGGGGTAAAGTTTCGCTTGCAGATAAGCACTGAGTTTTTTTGAAGTCGAATAATGCCTTCGAGTTGACTGCCAATATGACCCGTTAATACAGATTGCTCGCCTCGACGACCGAGTACAACAATATGCGTATCATCTTGATTGAGTACTTCGGCTAACGTTCCTTGTCGCTGAAGTGTATTAACATCATGAAGACCTAAATCTTGAGTGATTTTTTTTGCACTCATCAATAATTGTCGGCCTTCCTCTCGGGTTAAGCGCGCTCGCTTTTCCTCAATATCCACGAGTTCACTCAATAAAGTTTCTCGGGTATCAAATCCGATGATCCCACTTAAATCATGGTGTGCTGATGTCGAGATTTTTTCATTCATGTGTAACAGTGTCAGTGGTAGGTCGAGTGTTTGGGCTATCCAAGCACTGGCGTGGCAAACAGCAATTGCCGAAGACGAACGGTCAATACACCCAATTACACAATTTTTTTGAATGATATCTGCTACCATAATTAATGACCTCCCATGAATTTTTCAATTTTTTTCGGGTCGTCATGAATACCAAATTTATCAACCAATGTTGCAGTGGCTTCATTCATCCCTTTAATTTCAACATCAATGCCTTCACGTCTAAACTTAATCACCACTTTATCTAACGCGCTGACGGAGGTGATATCCCAAAAATGAGCATGATCCACATCAATAATCGCTTTATCAATGTCTTCTTTAAAATCAAAAGCATTAACAAAGCGTTCTGATGTAGCAAAGAAAATTTGTCCTCGAACCTCATAATGGCGTGCTTTTTTATCTCTGCTTGATGTAACTGTCATGTATCGCGCGACTTTATTAGCAAAATTAAGCGCTGCGATGAGCACCCCGACAAGTACCCCGTAAGCCAGATTATGGGTCCAAACGACAACAATGACGGTGGCTATCATAACGACACTGGTTGATAGCGGATGAACTCGTATATCAGCAAGGGATCGCCAAGAAAAGGTTCCAATTGACACCATAATCATCACAGCAACTAACGCCGCCATGGGGATTTTTGATACCCAATCATTAAGAAAAACCACCATTAACAATAAAACAATACCGGCAACCAGTGTCGATAATCGGCCTCGGCCACCCGATTTTATATTGATGATGGATTGACCAATCATCGCACATCCTGCCATCCCGCCAATAAATGCAGTGGCAATATTCGCAATACCTTGCCCTTTGCATTCTCGATTTTTATCACTGGTTGTATCAGTCAAATCATCCACAATCGTTGCGGTCATCATCGATTCTAATAAGCCAACAACGGCAAGCGCTAGTGAGTAAGGTAATATGATCAGTAGCGTTTCGATATTCAAGGGAATATCAGGCACAAGGAAGATAGGTAAACTGTCAGGCAAAACGCCCATATCACCGACTGTGCGGATATCAAGACCCAGACTAATTGAAATTACCGTTAATACAACGATACACACTAATGGTGAAGGAATGGTCTTATTGATTAATGGAAACAGATAGATAATCCCTAAGCCTGCCGCGGTCATGGCATAAACATGCCAACTCACATGGGTTAACTCTGGAAGTTGGGCTAAAAAAATCAAGATAGCTAACGCATTAACAAACCCCGTTACGACAGAGCGTGAAACAAACCGCATTAAATTACCGAGCTTTAAATATCCTGCGATAACTTGAAATATCCCGGTTAAAACCGTCGCGGCTAATAGATACTGAAGGCCATGTTCTTTCACAAGAACGACCATTAAAAGTGCCATTGCTCCCGTTGCGGAGGAAATCATACCGGGGCGTCCTCCGATAAAAGCAATAATTACCGCAATGGAAAATGCTGCGTATAACCCGACTTTAGGGTCGACGCCGGCAATAATTGAAAAAGCGATTGCTTCAGGAATTAACGCTAAAGCAACAACAATACCGGCAAGCACATCCCCACGGATGTTACCTAGCCAGTCCTGACGAGTGGAGGACAACAGCATATTGGATTACCTTGTAATCTATCAATCCCTTGATGGGCGAGTGTATTTTAAATAAGCGAAATTATCCCTAAGAAGGGATGACGAAATTGGCTGATTTAGTATCAACCTAAAAGGAGGGCGGGAGCTCAGGGTGGCGTAAGACGCATAATATAATTATCTGTTCCTATTGATAGCAAGTTTTAAAAAATCAAGACTAACAGTACGTAATTAAGTTCCCTATTAGCATGAGCGCATTGGTACTATACATCAATGCACGCACCATGATAAGTATATTACTTAACTCTGACAACTTGTATGTCTACAATAAGCTCACCATCTTCTTTGATAAACTCATGTTGTTGCGGATGAGATAATATCTCCAATACGACTTCAGATGGTCGGTAAAGTTTAGTTCCTATTGGTGCAATATCAAATCAGTATTGGGTATTGCAACATAAAATCAATCAGTTGGTCATCGGTATAAATATCATTTTCTAAGGCTAATTGTTCATACCGTTCAACATTTTTTCGTAATAACGCCCTTACCGTAATTTTCATATCGGCAATAAGTTTTACTAACATATCCTTAGACGGTGGGGTTTCTAAATTTTAATTTTTCAATGTAATAGCATCGAGTGTTAATGCTATCGTATAAGATATCGCCTGTATCCCTTGATATTACAGGGCTAAGAGCAAACTTTGGACTTTTCGATGAAATGGGCGCGTAACCCCTTCTACTAGTGCATTTGTCATCACAGTAAGATAAATATCCATTTAATGGTTTGCATTAAATAAAAAAAGAACACCATAATAGCCATCTTTACGGATATCCGTAAAGATGGCTTATAGTAGAGTTTAGTTTGATTGGTGTTCTAGCTTATGGATGTTATTGGGATACTATTGCATTATTTATTCTCCGCCCAATGGGATCAAAGCGGTTTGACTCCCATTCTGTTATCCTATCTACCCACTTATATGATAAACATATCCTCCACTGTGAAAAATCCCCCCTTGTTCAAGACAAACATCACGTCCATAGCGTTCATAGTCAAAGTAATGGGATAAATGCCCCAGTTGGGCTAAATCATAACAACCACTTTCTTCTATCCAGTAATAACCTAAATCATATTCATTATTGACCCCCGCTAATTGCTGGAAAGAATCTAAATTATCCGCTAAATGAATTAAATCATGGATTGAACTCGTTGAAGAACTGATTTCAATGGCTGCCTGATAAAGGTTAATTTCATCAGGCGATAACATGGCTAATCGCGAGGCTAACTCATTCAACTCATCTAAAAGGCTATATTCTGAAATGTAAGAAGAAAGGCCATCAATGGAGGATTCATAGTCGGTCAAAAAATACTCTTCATAGTGAATGCCATCAATGCCAATCCGCATTAAACAGTGTTCGATCTCTTTTGAGGTTGCCGGAAGCTCAAGCCACTCACCAACCAGTTCACCTTCGTTATATTTACCTAAATTCGTAATAAAAACAGAAATCATCCCCAATTTTAGGCATGGGGAAGCCGTCGCTGTTATACGCATATTCGTGTCCTATTATTGATGTATTGTGATTTAATTAATGGCGATATTTTGATAAAGGGAGCTATTTCCCTTTAGAAGATGATATTGATATAAAAAGCCAATCAGCTGAAAAACAGGCAACTCGCTTTAAAAATGATTAATGACGTTTTAGATCAAGATGATGAGTAGACTCACAGTCCCGATAACATGTTATGTTTTTTACCATGATTTATTTTTGTGTGGGTTAAAACGAAAAAAGCCCCTGCCAATAAACTAGGGTCAGTTCAGACTCACAGACTCCTAAGAGATGAAACCCCATCAGGGGTTTCCGTTAACTTATGGCTATCAATCAAACGTGTATTCACACTCGATACATTCATAACGATCAAATACCACGCCATCTAAAGCTGAACCACTCACAGCCCAGCAGTAGCTCCAGCGACTAAACGTCCAAATAGAGCGCCTACCGCAGCACCAGCAATCGTCCCTACAACAGGAACAGCAGAGCCGATAGACGCTCCAGCTAGTGCGCCTGATACGCCACCAGCAACAGCTCCTGTCTTTTTCCCAATATGACGTTCACGAATGCGAGTTGAATCGCAGGCCGGGCAACGAATGTAATTTTCCATAATAATTTCCTTTTAGGTTGATTTAAAAGCAAAAAAGCCCCTGTCCGTGAGGACAGAGGCTTTCAGTGATAAAGCTTCTTTATTGAATGAGATGTATTACGATAAATCGTGGTTAGTTATCATGCGTTTTGACGATGAAAATTCCCATGAACAATATTGCCACCATTTCTCAATGAATCGATATAGTCGGCATACCACTGCATCATTTCTCGCCTACCTTCTAAATATTGCGCATGGTTATAGGTTCCTCGAATAGAGTTTTTATCGATATGCGCGAGCTGGGTTTCAATCCATGCTGAATTAAATCCTTGTTCATGCAGGATTGTACTCATCGTGTGACGAAAGCCATGTCCTGTTAGTCTTCCTTTATACCCCAACAACTCAATAACCTGATTTACGCTTTCCTTACTGATCGGTTTTCTATGGTCATTACGGCCTATAAACACAAGCTCATAATGCCCTGACAGTGGTTTGAGTGAATTAAACAGCTCGATCACCTGTTTAGATAGTGGCACTACATGTGGTCGCTTCATTTTCATCACTTCAGCAGGAATTTCCCAAATCCCTTTTTCTAGATCAATATCCTGCCAACGCGCATAGCGGAGCTCTTGTGTACGTACAGCTGTCAGCAGAATAATTTTAGTTGCCGTTTTGGTGATCACACTACCTGTATACCCTGCTAGATCCTTTAGAAAATAAGGTAACTCTTCAGCGGTTAAAAATGGAAAGTGTTGTTTCTTCGGTGGAGCTAAAGCAGAAGCCAGATCAGGGGCTGGGTTATATTCAGCTCGACCAGTAATAATTGCATAGCGAAAGACCTCCCCGCAGCGCTGGCGGACTTTGCGCATCTTCTCTAAGGCTCCGCGCTTCTCCATCTTACGCAAAGTTTCAAGTAGCTCTAAGGGCTTAATCTCTGCTATCGGACGCTTACCAATGTAAGGAAAGATATCCTTTTCAAAGGTATCAATAATTTCATCACGGTAACGTAGTGACCAGCGATCCGCTTTAGAGGTGTGCCACTCACGAGTTACTGCTTCAAAAGTACTTTCAGAAGCTAAGTGCTTTTCTAATCTAGCTAATTGCTTTTGTTCACTTGGATCTTTATTTTGAGCCAACAATTTTTTCGCATCATCACGCTGGTTTCTTGCTTCCGCTAATGTCACTTTCGGGTAAACACCAATAGAAAGCATTTTTTCTTTGCCTGCGAAGCGGTACTTCATTCTCCAATATTTAGAACCATTGCGATTAACGATCAGATATAACCCACCTGAATCAGAAAGTTTGTAGGGCTTATCTAGCGGCTTTGCCGTTTTTATTTTTATATCACTCAGAGCCATAATAAAACCTCCGTAAGCCCTATCTGTTTCAAAGAAAATGAGAATTTGGGGGTGCAAGATATAGCATACCTAAATGCACCCCCGATTAACACCCCCAACTGGGGGTTGATGTGGAGTAACCTCAGTTGAACTGAGTTGACTATGATTTGCTTTTATAGGTTGAATTTAAAGGATTTAATTGACTTCAGTGGAGGTGTGTTGAGCTTGTGTGGCGGAAGATCACAGGAGTCGAACCTGCCCGGGACTGCTGGCAGCCCCAACTGGATTTGAAATCCAGCCGCCTCACCGGAGACGACGATCTTCCTTATCTGTAGAGGCTTGATTATAGCCCGAATACTCTATTTTCCAAAGCCTATGAAATCAAATAGTCACATTTATTGATAAAGATTAAGCACAAAAAACGTTATCTTGTATTGAGGTTTTCATTTCCGCCCCCATATAATTTTACATATTCACAGTGGCGTGCTGCTTTCGTTAAGTTGAGGGTCAGCCGTTTAACTTATTGTCAATACAGTAAGCCTTGGCCTACGAGCGCAAGCCTGCTATCACAGGATGTTTATATGACAAACCCATTATTAACCGATTCTGTACTACCTCATTTTACTAAAATTGAACCTGAACACGTCTTTCCTGCGGTTCAACAAGTCCTGACTGAATATCGTCAAACTGTCGAAAATATCCTGTCAGCCACTCATCAATATACTTGGGATAACCTATGCCAACCGCTTGAAGAAGCAAGCGATAAACTATCCCGTGTATGGTCACCCGTTGGGCACCTTCATTCCGTCAAAAATAGCCCAGAACTGCGTGAAGCTTATGAAAAATGCCTACCATTACTCTCTGAATTCAGCACTTGGATGGGCCAACATGAACCTCTCTATCTGGCGTATAAATCCCTAAAAGATAGTGCACAATTTGCTTCACTCAGCCAATCCCAGAAAAAATCGATTGAAAATACGCTGCGCGACTTCGAATTGTCAGGCATTGGTCTACCACCTGAAAAACAACAGCGCTACGGTGAAATTGTTGCCCGTTTGTCAGAAATCGCCTCTAAATTCAGCAACAATGTCCTTGATGCGACAATGGGCTGGACCAAATTAATTAAAGATGAAAGCGAACTGGCTGGTATGCCTGAAAGCGCTATCGCGGCAGCAAAAGCAATGGCTGAATCCAAAGGTGAAGAAGGCTATTTACTCACTCTGGATATGCCAAGTTACTTACCTGTAATGACTTATGCAGATAACGCTGAGCTACGCCGCGAGATGAGTTATGCCTATAGCACTCGTGCTTCCGATCAGGGTCCGAATGCAGGCAAATGGGATAACAGTGAACTTATCGATGAATTGATGGCACTGCGTCATGAACTCGCTCAATTGCTTGGTTTTAAAAACTTTGCTGAAAAGTCACTCGCAACAAAAATGGCTGAATCGCCAGAGCAAGTATTAGACTTCTTAACCAATTTAGCTGAACGAGCTCATCAACAAGGTAAGGATGAATTAGCGGAACTCACCGCATTTGCGAAAGAACATTATGGCGTCGATAAGCTCGAATCTTGGGATATTGCTTATTACAGCGAAAAACAGAAGCAGCACAAATTCTCACTGAGTGATGAGCAACTGCGCCCTTACTTCCCAGAGCAACGTGTTATTGAAGGTCTGTTTGAAGTCGTTCATCGTATTTATGGTTTAACAGCCAAAGAGCGCAAAGATGTTGAAACATGGCACCCCGATGTGCGTTTCTTTGAGCTATATGATGACACCAACACATTGCGCGGTAGCTTCTACCTTGACCTATACGCGCGTGAGCACAAACGTGGCGGTGCGTGGATGGATGATTGTGCAGGTAGAATGGTTCATAAAGATGGCTCGCTACAAAACCCTGTCGCTTATCTGACTTGTAACTTCAACAAACCACTTGGTGATAAACCCGCTTTATTCACTCATGATGAAGTGATCACCCTATTCCACGAATTTGGTCATGGCCTGCACCATATGCTGACAAAAATCGATGTCGCCGATGTTGCGGGTATCAATGGTGTACCTTGGGATGCCGTTGAATTACCAAGCCAATTTATGGAAAACTGGTGCTGGGAGCCTGAGGCGCTTGAGTTTATCTCTGGACACTATGAAACGGGTGAGCCATTACCACGCGCAATGCTTGATAGCATGTTGGCAGCGAAAAACTACCAATCTGCCATGTTTGTTCTGCGTCAGTTGGAGTTTGGTTTATTTGATTTCCGCTTACATGCTGAATATGACCCAGCGAAAGGCGCGCAAGTCATGCCAACCTTATATGCGGTAAAAGAAAAAGTAGCCGTTGTTCCATCACCTGAATGGAGCCGTTTCCCACATGCCTTCAGCCATATCTTTGCGGGTGGTTATGCTGCGGGGTATTACAGCTATTTATGGGCAGATGTACTTGCGGCAGACGCCTATTCACGCTTTGCGGAAGAAGGTATTTTTAACCGCGAAACTGGGCGATCATTCCTCGACAATATCCTCAGTCGTGGTGGTTCAGAAGAGCCAATGGTACTGTTTGAACGTTTCCGTGGCCGTAAGCCTGAGCTGGATGCAATGTTGAAGAGCTATGGTATCAATGGCTGATCACATCAAGATCCAATTGATCTGTGAAGAGGGTGCCGATCAAGGCGCCCTATCTCAACTTGCTGAAAAATGGAATCTTATCCATTGTCCTGATGCCATTATGGCGCTGGTTCTGACACCTGAGAATTTGCAATTACGCAAAATGGATGAACCAAAACTAGGGGGGATTTTTGTCGATTTTGTTTCAGGGGCAATGGCGCACCGACGTAAATTTGGTGGCGGCCGTGGTGAAGCTGTTGCCAAAGCTGTTGGGATCAAAAAAGATTATTTACCCGATGTAATTGATGCGACTGCTGGTCTTGGGCGTGATGCTTTTGTGTTAGCGGCGCTAGGTTGTCAGGTACGTATGTTTGAACGTCATCCTGTTGTTGCCGCGCTGTTAGATGATGGACTACAACGTGGTTATCAAGATAGCGAAATTGGCGAGTGGCTAAAACAACGTATGTCGTTAATCCATGCCTCGAGTATTACTGCATTAGCCAATATCACAACACCGCCTGATGTTATTTATCTCGACCCAATGTATCCACACCGCCAAAAAAGTGCATTAGTCAAAAAAGAGATGCGTGTTTTTCAATCATTGGTAGGGGCTGATGATGATGCCGATTCTTTATTGGCTCCCGCTTTAGCCTTAGCTAAACGTCGTGTCGTTGTGAAGCGACCAGATTATGCGGACCCCCTTGCGGGGCAAAAAGCGCCTTCTGCCGTCACAACTAAAAACCATCGGTTCGATATTTATCCATGTATTAAAACATAACAACGAAGGGCGCATATATCGTTATAATCGCCCTTTCGCGTATGTTTTTAATTAGGAAATTACAAAATACCTTGTGCGAACATTGCATCGGCTACTTTTACAAAACCTGCAATGTTTGCGCCTTGTACATAGTTGGTCTGTTTCCCTTCACCACCAAACTCAACACAGTGGTTATGGATATCTAACATAATATGATGCAAGCGCGCATCAACCTTCTCTGCTTTCCATCCCATACGGGCTGCGTTTTGTGCCATCTCTAAACCGGATGTCGCCACTCCTCCCGCATTCGCGGCCTTACCTGGTGCAAATAAAACACCGGCCTCAAGGAAAAGCTCAGTCGCTGGGATTGTCGTTGGCATATTCGCGCCTTCAGCAACCGCTTTAACACCATTTTTGATCAGCAATTCTGCGGCAGCAGTATCTAATTCGTTTTGTGTCGCACATGGTAGAGCAATATCAACAGGTACACACCAAGGTTGCTGACCTGCTAAGTAGGTTAAGCCAAACTCTTTTGCATAGGCCTCTACACGACCATAATTGTTTTTAATTTCTTCCAAACGCGCTAATTTTTCTGGTGTAAAGCCAGCTTCATCAACAACAGTACCATTTGAGTCGGATGCCGTGACGACCGTTGCGCCAAGCTCCATACATTTTTCAATCGTATACTGCGCAACGTTACCAGAGCCAGATACCGCTACACGCATGCCTTCAAAACCTAAACCATGGCGTTTTAACATCGCATTTGTGAAATAAACTAAACCGTAACCGGTTGCTTCTGGGCGAATTAAGCTTCCCCCGAAAGAGAGTCCCTTACCCGTGAAAACACATGAAGTATCATTCGATAATTTCTTCATCATCCCAGCCATAAAACCAACTTCACGACCACCAACCCCGATATCACCCGCGGGTACGTCAGTATCCGCGCCTAAATGGCGATACAATTCGGTCATCAGTGCTTGGCAAAAGCGCATCACTTCACCATAGCTTTTGCCTTTCGGATCAAAGTCAGAGCCACCCTTGCCACCGCCCATTGGTAAGGTTGTCAGTGCATTTTTTAGTGTCTGTTCAAAGCCTAAGAATTTTAGAATGGAAAGGTTAACTGAAGGGTGGAAACGCATACCGCCTTTAAATGGGCCGATAGCAGAGCTATATTGAACCCGCCAAGCCCTATTCACTTGCACTTTACCTTGGTCATCCACCCAACAAACACGAAACTGAATCACTCTTTCAGGCTCAACAAAACGCTCAAGTAGTGCTTGTTCACGATATTTAGGATTATTTTCTAAGAATGGCCAAAGTGAGGTAAAGACTTCGCGAACAGCCTGGAGGAATTCAGGTTGCTGAGGGTCTCTTTTTTGTACAGACTCCAAGAACGATGATAGTGAATTCATCTATATCTTCCTTTTTAAATTTTTTGTTGTGATATTCCTCACTCTTTCTTGTGATAATTTTTGGGGAAATGTGAGGTTGATTTGCATTTACCTATTGAATATATCACTAGTTTGTATTCAAGTTTCAAGGTTTTTTTTACTCTAATACAAAAAAATTTTTCTTGACCCGACAATAAGTAACTTAATTTAAATTTTTTAAGCCAAAAAAAACGCCTGCATAAGCAAGCGTTTTTAGCGAATAGTTTTTCATTTTTAACTGAATGGATTATTCATCATCGTCATTCAGTGGAACAATCAACATATCAACATGGACAGTATTAATCAACTGGCGAGCTGAAGACATCAACTTGCTCCAAAAATCTTGGTGGTGACCACAGACCACTAAGTCCATATCATATTTTTTAATTGCATCAACCAAGACCTGACCAAGATCACCACTACCGCTCAATGTTTCTTGAATTTCATAACCTGCGCCTGCGGAGAGGTCTTTGAGTGAATTACGAGTTTCATCCGTGATACGCTGTTGCATGTCGCCCAAATTCACATCAATAAGGCCAGTGTAGAGATCTGAGTAGTTCACATCAACATGGATCATGGATACTTTAGCCCCGTAAGGTTTTGCCATAGAGACGGCTTTATCCAGTAATATTTTACTTTCAGGTGATAAATCTACCGCTACGAGAATATGTTTGTACGCCATAAAGTAAACTCCTTCCGAATGCTGATTTTGTGATAAGTTAAGAGCCTATCCTATTCTTAGCCTCTTAACTCACCAATCGCTTATAAATACTATACCTGCATACTATGATAGATAAGTGTCGTTTTGATCACATCTGTGCAGATTAGCCTAGTGAATCTTTCATCACATAACATTTTAGAAAACAATAACATCATCTCTACAATATTAATATATAAACGAGAGTTATGTGTGATATTTTTCAATATAAACAAGCAGTAGCCTATTTCTTAGATAATCATTCTGTTATTACACACTTTTACCCAATATCTCTTTTTTATCAGCTTAAATTCGGATAAAAATCGCTCAAAAATCCTCGAGTTTGCACTTTTTTTAGGCAACTTATTATCCTACAATAAACAATAAGCTAGCTTAACACTGTGTTTGCTTTATTTCCTTTGTAGCAACAGCGCAAGCTGATACCTAAGGAGGTGAGTATGTTCAGTATGGTTGCCTTGTTCTGGGCTTTATGCTTTTTGTGTATCATCAATATGATACGCTACTTTTCTTCCATCCGTGTTTTGCTTTATATCCTACGGGATACCGACCCGTTGCTTTATCAATCTGTCGACGGTAATGGCTTTTTCACAACCCACGGCCAGTTAAACAAACAGCTAAAACTGGTTCGTTATATCAATAGTAAGCAATACCTTGAGCATTTTGACGATGAGGTCATATTACGGTGTGAGAGGATACGCAAACAATTTCTACAAATTAGTCAGCTAAGCATCTTAGTGATTGTTAGCTTAATTTACCTACTTATTTTTGCTTAATAGCAGGGTAAAAAAACAAACTCGATACTCCACGGTTTTCAAGGCAAAAAAATAGTGATGAACTGAGCAGCTCATCACTATTATGTTGTATTCATTCTATCAACAGTTTGTGAAACTGTTCTAGATAATCATCAATGCAATCCAGTACAAACCACCAGATAGACAGATAGAAACAGGCAGTGTTAATAACCATGCCAAAGCAATACTCTTAATTGTCTTGCTCTGAACACCCCCACCGTCAACGACCATGGTTCCCGCAACTGCGGAAGATAATACCTGAGTCGTCGAAACAGGCATCCCTGTGTAGCTCGCAACACCGATTGAAACAGCGGCAGTCACCTGAGCAGAAACACCTTGCGCATATGTCATGCCTTTCTTACCGATTTTCTCACCGATAGTGACAGCAACGCGTTTCCAACCAAACATTGTTCCGAGAGACAGTGCTAAAGCAACTGAAATAATGATCCACAATGGCGCATACTCAACGGTATACAGTAAGTCATTACTCAATTTTTTCAGCAAGCTTGCATCTTGAGAGCTAGTTTCTGGCAGCTTAGCAACCGCATTTGCGGTATCAGAGATACACATTAATAAGCGACGCATATGATTACGTTGCTCTGGTGATAACTCATCGTAGCTTTGTACGCCATTCAACAGCTTTTGAGCTTGGCTCAGAACGATAGCCGTACGTGAGCTATCACAATGGAACTCTTCGCCAATTTCATCGGTGCCAGTCACTGCTGGTGTATTTTCAATTGCATGGTTGAGTGCTGGTTTATGTGTCTCATAGTATTGTTGCAAGTGAACAACAGCATCATGCGTTCTTGCGATATCGTAACCGCTTGAATTCATATTGACGACAAAACCGGCTGGCGCAACACCAATCAGTACTAACATGATAAGACCGATGCCTTTCTGACCGTCATTTGCACCATGTGAGAAACTCACGCCAACGGCGGAAAGAATCAGTGCAGTACGGGTCCAGAATGGTGGCTTGCGCTTACCATCTTTTTTCTCACGCTCTGCGGGCGTTAAGTGAATACGGCGACGTTTTTTCGTACCACTCCAGTAACGGCGTAGAACAAATATCATCAAGCCCGCGATCACAAAACCAATAGCAGGAGAAAGGATAAGGGACATGAAAATACTGATCATTTTGGGTATGTTGAGTGCATCCACAACCGATGAATCAGTCACAATTGCATTGGTTAAACCAACACCAATAATCGCCCCGATTAACGTATGAGAACTGGATGCAGGGATACCAAAGTACCAGGTTCCAAGGTTCCAGATAATTGCAGCCAATAGCAATGAAAAGACCATTGCTAGGCCGTGAGCTGAACTCACATTAAGCAAAAGATCTGTCGGCAATAGGTGCACAATTGCATAAGCAACGCTTAACCCCCCGAGCAGAACGCCAAAAAAGTTAAAAACACCCGCCATAACAACCGCGAACTGAGCGCGCATTGCACGGGTATAAATAACTGTCGCTACCGCATTCGCGGTATCATGGAAGCCATTTATAGCCTCATAGAACAGCACAAATAACAGTGCCAGTACTAACAGTAGGCCGGTGTAAAATTCCAAACCTGTAAAAAGATGTAGCATAGACGTTAAGCCATTTTATGTTGGTCATGAACGCGGCGCATTATCAGTGACAAACGCTAGCGGTGGAAGCAAAATCTAACCTTTTTTTGATTTCACTACTGTTGAAAAAAGTACAACATGATTATTATCCTATAATTATCAGCATATTACACAATTTGTTTTTATTCTGATTTTTTTTCTCTTTTTCGTTAGAATTTCACGCAAATCAGAGTAAATTCATCTTTTTTGGCGAATATCGAACGAACCGCTGATCTTTTAGAAAAACCCTAAAACCAATTTTAGGTCAGCGTCATTGATTAATCACTGACCAAAAAATAAGCCTAAAAGTTCAGCAGACCCTAATTATAATATGTATTCAATACTTTTCATCAGTTGTTACACGATACATGGTATCGCAACGATAAAAGTTTAACGAACTCTAGCCACTCATAAAATTGTAGTGTCTTTTAAAATCAAACAGATAGAGAATTTCTTATTGTGAAAAATTATAACGTCATTATTCTGGGTGCAGGTGCCGCAGGACTTTTTTGTGCATCACTCGCAGGGAAGCGTGGTTTGAATACACTGGTCTTGGATAACGGAAAAAAACTTGGCAGAAAAATCCTCATGTCAGGAGGCGGGCGTTGTAACTTTACCAATATCTATGCCGAACACAGTAATTACCTTTCCGCCAACCCTCACTTTTGTAAGTCAGCACTTGCTCGCTATACACAGTGGGATTTCATTGCGTTGGTTAATAAATATAATATCCCTTACCACGAGAAAACATTAGGCCAATTATTCTGTGACAATAGCGCCCAAGATATTGTTGATATGCTCGAAGAAGAGTGCCGCTTACCCAATATCACCATAAAATTGCGTAGCGAAGTGACTGGCGTTGAAAAAATAGACAACGGTTTTGTGGTAACAGTGAACGGAAATAAAGTGAGTGCACACTCACTTGTTGTCGCAACGGGCGGCCTATCCATGCCCGGACTAGGAGCGACACCTTTTGGTTATCGAATTGCCGAACAGTTCGGTCATCAGATTTTACCGACCCGCGCAGCGTTAGTTCCTTTTACACTGCATAAGCCACTGTTAGAGACGCTACAAGTCCTCTCGGGTGTCTCTGTTGCAGCAACCGTTACCTCCGCCGATGGTACTTTATTTAAAGAAAATATTCTTTTTACTCACCGTGGCCTATCTGGCCCCGCTATTTTACAGATCTCCAATTATTGGAACCCCGGAGAGTTTGTAAGTATTAACTTACTTCCTGAACACTCTCTGACGGATTATTTGGCTGAAGAAAAGCAAACACATCCAAACCAATCCCTTAAAACAACACTCGCCAAATTATTACCAAAACGGTTAGTTGAAGTTTTGCAAACGCTAGGCCAGATACCTGATTGCGCACTCAAACAACTTACCCACCCACAAATTGAGACACTGCATAACAACTTACATCAGTGGCAAATACAACCTAATGGTACTGAAGGCTATCGTACCGCTGAGGTCACTTTAGGTGGCGTTGATACCCGCGAAATTTCATCGAAAACGATGGGCTCACTAAAAACAGAAGGATTATATTTCATCGGTGAGGTTTTGGATGTCACAGGCTGGCTAGGCGGTTATAACTTCCAATGGGCGTGGAGTTCGGCTGCGGCTTGCGCGGAAAATCTGCCGTTACATACAGAGCAATAAACTATTTAAAGGCGTAACCTACGCAAAAAATCATTTAAAGCCACGCAATGGTTTTTGCATAAACATGATTAAACGGGGTAATAGCGAGGCATTCTAACCTCAATAATACCCCTACTTTCCCTATGTATCGTTCAAAAATCTCGCTGAACCTATAAAAAGTTAATCCATTGAAAAATAATGGATATTATTTAATTTGATAGAAATCATATAATTGCGATTTTTATTGTAATTTATACGATTTTGATTAAAAAAAACACTTTACAAACGATAGTGATAACTATTATCATCAAATCACTACCTCGACATCACTGATACAGTCACTGTCTTGGCAGTACGACATTGCTCACATTGCTTCCAGTGTTTAGTTTAGCCAGCCTTGTGCTGGCTACTTTTTTATCTCCTGATCTTGTTCAAACTTTTTGAATTCTATGGTCAATCGTAACGGCTTCTCTCTATTATTAAATTGTTTAAACTGTCATCAACAAATTTAGCACTGTTCCAACATCGGTTGGCGATAGGCTTTTAAGGAGATGACACAATGATCTATTTACGCAAAGCAAATGAACGTGGCCATGCTAATCATGGTTGGCTAGATAGCTGGCATACTTTTTCGTTTGCCAATTATTATGATAAGCAATTTATGGGTTTCTCTGCGCTCCGTGTCATCAACGAAGACGTTATCGATGCAGGGCAAGGCTTTGGTACCCATCCTCATAAAGATATGGAGATCCTCACCTATGTTCTAGAAGGCACCGTTGAACATAAAGACAGCATGGGCAATATGGAGCAGATCCCAGCCGGTGAATTTCAAATAATGAGTGCCGGTACGGGGGTACGTCATTCTGAGTACAACCCTGATGATAAAAACCGCCTTCACCTTTATCAAATCTGGATTTTGCCGGAAAAGGCCGGTATCGAGCCACGTTATGAGCAAAAACGTTTTGATTCAAAGGATGGGAAACAGCTGGTGCTATCACCTGATGCGAGAGATGGCTCGCTAAAAGTGTATCAAGACATGACATTGTGGCGTTGGGCGTTATCGAACAATGACACCCAAACCTATGCGATTGCCGACAAACGCGTTGTTTGGATCCAAGTGGTTAAAGGCAACATCGAGGTTAATGGCCAAACTGCCACAACCAGCGATGGCTTAGCGATCTGGCAAGAAGCTAGCCTCACAATGACAGCGAGTGAAGACAGCGAAATTTTACTGTTTGATTTACCTGCTGCTGACTAATAGATGACTGCATGCAGATTTACTCACTCAATAAAAAAACAAAGGCCCTGAATTCAGGGCCTTATAATTATTGGTTCAACAAACCCATTACAGTTTAGGGCCTGCTTTCACTAATGCTGCACCTGCTGGCGTGTCAGTATATTTGTCGAAGTTCTTCACGAAACGATCAGCCAAGTCTTTCGCTTTCTCATCCCATTGTGATTTATCAGCATAGGTATTACGAGGGTCAAGGATATTGGTATCAACGCCCGGTAATGCTGTTGGAACTTCCAAATCAAAGATTGGCAGCTTAATGGTATCTGCTTTTTCGATATCACCACTTAAGATAGCGTCAATAATAGCGCGCGTATCTTTAATAGAAATACGTTTACCAGTACCGTTCCAACCCGTATTCACTAAGTAAGCTTTCGCGCCGGCAGCTTCCATACGCTTAACTAATACTTCAGCATATTGTGTTGGGTGCAGTGATAGGAATGCCGCACCAAAACAGGCAGAGAAGGTTGGTGTTGGTTCAGTGACACCACGCTCAGTACCTGCCAATTTAGCCGTAAAGCCAGATAGGAAATGATACTGTGTTTGCTCTGGCGTCAAACGTGAAACTGGAGGTAACACCCCAAACGCATCTGCCGTTAAGAAAATGACTTTCGTCGCGTGACCCGCTTTAGAGACTGGCTTAACAATGTTTTCGATATGGTAGATTGGGTAAGAAACACGCGTGTTTTCTGTTTTCGAACCATCGTCAAAATCAACGCTACCATCCGCCAGTACCGTGACGTTTTCTAACAGAGCATCACGTTTGATGGCACCATAGATATCTGGCTCAGCTTCTTTAGAAAGGTGGATAGTTTTTGCATAGCAACCACCTTCAAAGTTAAACACACCATCGTCATCCCAACCGTGCTCATCGTCACCGATTAGCTTACGTTTTGGATCTGTAGACAATGTTGTTTTACCTGTACCAGACAGGCCGAAGAAAATAGCGACATCGCCTTTTTCACCAACGTTAGCAGAACAGTGCATTGATGCGATGCCTTTAAGTGGCAACAGGTAGTTCATCATTGAGAACATACCTTTTTTCATTTCGCCGCCGTACCAAGAACCACCGATTAACTGCATGCGCTCTGTTAGGTTGAAAGCCACAAAGTTTTCTGAGTTCAGACCTTGCTCTTTCCAATTTGGGTTAGTGCATTTTGCACCGTTCATAACGATAAAGTCTGGCTCAAAACCAACCAGTTCTGCGTCAGTTGGGCGAATAAACATGTTTTTAACGAAATGCGCCTGCCATGCCACTTCCGTGATAAAACGCACTTTTAAGCGAGTGTCCGCATTCGCGCCACAGAATGCATCAACGATAAACAAACGTTTACCTGATAGCTGCTCTGTCACTAAATGTTTTAATTCACTCCAAACTTCTTGGGTCATTGGTTTGTTGTCGTTTTTACCTTTGCCCTGATCAGCCCACCAGACAGTATCACGGGTGACATCATCACGCACAATGTACTTATCTTTTGGTGAACGACCAGTAAAAATACCGGTATCAACCGCAACAGCACCTAACGTGGTCACTGTGCCACGCTCATAGCCTTCTAATCCAGGTTTAGTTTCTTCCTTGAATAGCAGTTCATAACTAGGGTTATAGACAACTTCGGCTACATCATGAATGCCATATTGTTCGAGTTCCTTCGGGGTAATACTTTTAGCGCTCATTATTATTGCTCCTGGTAATCATAACTAATCTACAGATGATCATAATTCTTTACGACTAATTAACAGCGATAGCTATCAAAGAATTGAAAATGTATAATTTTTTTTAATTCATTATGAGACTTAGAGCACGTAATAAGCCTTTAAAATTATAAAAAAAGGGTGCAAAATTGCACCCTCGTCACATAATTAGGTTGCTAAATCGTATCAGTGAAGTTGCTGATTTTGCTCATTTTTCAACCCTTGAATATCGGATTCAATAAATACGTAGTGTGAGCCACAATATTCACACTCCATATCAATTTTTCCATCTTTTTGCAATATATCGATAACATCTTCTTCAGGTAAAGTCATTAATGTGCTTTCACAACGCTCCCGTGAGCAAGTGCAACGAAATTCAACGGATTGTGGGTCGTATAGCGTAACATCTTCTTCATGATATAAACGATGTAGCACCTCTTTGACATCCAGCTCACTCAACTCTTCGCCTTTAATGGTCGCGGTCAACTGCACTAAGTGATCAAAGATATCATGGCTACCTTCATCCGCAGCAGGGAGTACTTGCAGTAACATGCCGCCGGCAATCGCTTTACCTTGTGATTCACCAACGCGAATAAACAAGCGCGTTGGTAACTGTTCTGACTGCATAAAGTAAGCATCAATGCACTCTTCTAGCGTTTCACCTTCGATTGCAACAATCCCTTGATAACGCTCCCCTTGATTGGGTGTGATAGTAATGACCATATAGCCATTACCAATCATCTGCTTTAGTGTGCTCCCAGCAACCACGGGGCCATCAACACGCGCAACACCCCGCATTTGTTGTAAGTTATTGCCATTAATAACAGCCAAATTCACTGGGCCATCACCTTGGATTTGTACAGTAATATCACCGTCAAATTTCAATGTTGCGGTAAGCAGGCTGGTAGCAACAAGCAATTCACCTAATAGTCCTTTAACGGCATCTGGGTAGTCATGATTGTTCAGGATCTGCTGAAATGTCTCATCGACAGTGATCATCTCTCCACGTACAGCATGCTGTTCAAAAAGGAAACGGTGGAGTAGGTCTTGTTTAGCCATAATTTCTCTCTATTGCTTATGAGAGGCCTCGTTAAAAACCTCTCACCTTGATTAAAATGTTTTTAAATACGAATAACATCAACGGTTACACGTCATGGGAATTTGTCTGCTTAAATTTTAGCAGGGTTCGACGCTCTTTTTTATCGGGTCGCCGTTCTGGATGCGGCATCGTTAATGCGTTCATCTTCCGAGCTTGGGCCAATTTTTCACGCTGCTCTTGGCTCTCGGGGGTTTCACGATAAAGTAATTGGGCTTCTGGCGCGCCTCTGCGCTGACCACTCACTTCCAATACTTCGACAGTCCGTTCATCATTACCTTGCCTTAGCCTGATTAACGCATTCAGTTCAACAATTTTACCGGGCTTGGTCCTTTGCCCGTTGTAATGAACTTTTCCGCCATCAATCATATCGCGAGCTATCGAGCGTGTTTTGTAAAAACGCGCTGCCCATAACCATTTATCTAGGCGAACTTGTTCTGTAGGTGATTGTTTCATGATGTTATCCTCAGTGCCAATCTTTAAAATGAGGCCTCCATCATTTAGAAACTAACTTTGATTGGAGGGATTGTCTGCCTCAAAGCACTTATCATAATATCGTTTAATATTACGTAATCGCTTTTTATTATTCATGATACGGAATATGACTAAAGTACCATTTAATAACACGCCAATGCCGAGAAAGAGAGTGAATAAGGAACTGATCACATATTGCGACAATACCTTCTCATCCGGTTTGCTATGAAGGGTGATATGTAATGTCCCGTTCGCATCCGTCGACAAATCCGTGATAATACCTTCGACATCAAACGGGGTGTTGATAAGCAAGCCCGCTATCCGTTTAAGCTCCACCCAGCGTTGCAAAGGCGTCATATCATTGAATGTGCTCCCCACGATAAAATCGACGAGCGCTTTATTTTCATCACTGATCAGTAGCACGCCACCCGGTGGAGGGCTATTCAGTTTTGCAGCCTCTTTTTCAACTTCGACTTTGATAAATTCATATGTGGTGACTTCAACTAGCTTTTCCAAGGCCTCGGCACTACCTGCGCGTAATAAAACATGAGCGCCACTTAATTTCCCTGTGGACGCTTTAACAACAAGTGTTCCCCAATCATCGGTGCTGCCTAAATTGGTTAGCGCACTTTTCAGCTTAGAGCAGGCATGTTCTTGGTAACATAACTCGTTGGTTTTCAATATTATTTCAGAGAAATCAAAAATAATATTCATCCCTGATTTCATAATATCACGCTGTAAGCGCGGGTTAACCCCAACACTGTTTTTTTCAGGGTGTAACTGCTTTTGCACTGTATTAAGTAGCCTAATTGCGCGCTCTATCACTTCAGATTCCGGGTCTGGCGTCAAATTCATATTGTTCCAATACACACCTGAACAATCAAAAGGCGCAAACTGAGCATGATTCGTATCAGACAGATTAGGCGGCCGATAGCACATCCCAACCCCTTTCGCACTTAAACTATCACCAACTTTTAATTTTCGCGTTTCCAGTTCAGCCACATTCATGACCTTGATCTTTTCAGCGCCCTCAAGCCATGCAAACCCGAGTTTGATGGGTAAGCACATGGATTGATAGGAAAACATCAAAAATAAAACCAGTAAACCAGTTGCGAGTATCAGGAGATTTTTTTTATATCGCCGATAAGGGTAATAGCGCTCCTCTTCGTGCAATGATAGAAATTGCCCATGCCGCAAAACCTGCCCTGACGGGTACATGTCTATCTGAGTCGCTTTGTTTAACTCATGGTGGATATAAGGTTCCCAATGGGAAGGGTAATAGAGATCGATCCCCCCTATAGAGACGGTCGATGATTGCCTTTTATCTAATTCCCCATACAGTTCCCACCGTTTCGGTTGCCCAAAAACGCACTGCACATCTTGTAATTTCTTAGGGAAGACACGTAAGCGAAAGAGAGCCAATAGGCCCGCAACAAAACAGAAAAAGGCTCCGACAAACCCCCATGACTGCAAAAAAGGAATGGCAATTAGTGCTAAATACCCAAGTAAAAAGCTCAAACAAATCAGTAAAGTGCCTAGCCAACCAGAGGAATGATTTAGCCGATGCTCCTCAATAGTTTCTTTGCGAACACGCAATACTTGAACATTAGGTTCTCCTCTTTCATGAATTGCCGCTTCAGGGGTAACAATTTCCTGAATATCATCAGAGGTCCACTCATAATTAAAATCTTTTAACGAGAAATTATTTAGAGAAATAATTAATGGTAGATGGTTAGTTTCAACTAACTCCATCACATTTTTTTGCTGTAAATAAGGTTCAAGCTGGTGGGGAAGTTTAACTTCAATGGTATCAATAAAATAACGCCAACTATTCGCTTGCTCTTGCCGCAAATTAAATCGAGTGACTGAATTACACACCGTTGCGATCACGGCATTTTTCTTCAATTGCCACGGTGTTTGCTCAGCGCTTTGGGAAGGAAAAGGGTTGGTACGTAAGTACTGAGAGATGATTTGATAGTCGTTATCTATCATCATCCGGTAAGATGGCTCAGCTTGAGAAGGGATCTGATAGACACCAGAATTCCGCCCCCGCCTGAAATACAGAAAGGAAGCCATTATAGTTAGGCTAATTATAAAAATAGCCATTATAATGACGTAAGTAAGCATTTTTTCCCCAGTGAAATAATATCAAGAAAAGCATAGCAATCACGGCGCTATCGCTATATAAGCCAATTCCTATTCTATTTTTAGTTTTTATGTTAATTTACAATATGTTGTAATTAAAAAATTTTATTTATTAATCTGTGCTCTTTTTATACACTTCATATATACATAAAATAATTCAAGTTGTATGTTTGTATACATGCTAAGTACGCCATTTTAATATAAAAACCTAAGAGACGAAGCACTGTACCTTATTATCATACCTCTCACACAACTAGAAGTGCGATAGGTATACTAACAGCATTTTATCAACCCGATAATCTCTATCAATTTTTTTTGATATGGGTCATAGTTAACAACAGTGTAATAGCGACATTGTAGCGTCGCTGATATTTTTATTCACTCACCCTATTCGGGAATTGTTATGACTGAGCTTAAAAAGCCAAAAATCTTGAATATTCAGGATGTTGCTCATTCCAAGTTATTCAGTATCCAATCTGTTGACCTCGAGTTTAGCAACGGCGAAAAACGCATTTATGAAAGGATGCGTCCAGGGAAACGTGAGGCCGTACTCATTGTTCCTATCATCAATGATAGTTTGATCCTAATCCGTGAATACGCTGTCGGTATTGAAGATTACGAATTAGGGTTCCCTAAAGGCGCTATCGATCCCGGTGAAACCCCAATAGAAGCAGCACAACGCGAGTTAAAAGAAGAAATCGGTTTTGGTGCCAATCACATCACACAAGTGGCGAAACTCACCATGTCACCCTCTTACTTCTCTAGTAAGATGAATATTCTCATCGCAAGCGACCTCTACCATGAAAAGCTAGAAGGGGATGAACCAGAGCCTTTACAACAGGTTAGATGGCCAATTGCACGCATGATGGAGTTACTTGAACACCCTGATTTCAATGAAGCGCGTAATATCAGTGCCTTATTCTATCTTGAGCGTTATTTAAAAAAATACAATTAGCGCCATTTTTCCAAATAGATCACCGATTAATTTTTGCGTTAAAAATAAATAGGAAAATCAATACAACGATTTTCCTATTTAACATTTACTCTCTTGTTAGCTCCCCTTTGAACAGGGAGCCAAACACATTAGAACAGTTCTTGGCTCTCGCCGCCCTCTTCAAAGATAGTCGTTCCAACCTCTTGAATAGCATGCTCTTTAGGCTCAGTACCCTCAATAAAATACTCTTTACGAGAATTGCCTAGCTTACCCGTCCGACTATCAATAGAAACAGCAATGATCCCTTTCGGTGGCTTCATCATCGTAACCGGTACACCTTCTAAGATTGACTTCATAAAGTCATCCCATATTGGTTGAGCGCTTTTCGCCCCCGCTTCACCACCGCTGATTGCAGTGCGCCCTAAGGTACGCCTATTATCATCAAAACCAATCCAAGCCGAGGCGACAACATCAGGGCCGTAACCGGAGAACCAAGCATCTTTCGAGCTATTCGTTGTGCCTGTTTTACCACCAATATCACGGCGACCACCTAGATCTCTCGCTGCACGCCAGCCAGTACCTAACCAACCTGGTTCACCATAGATATTCGTCATCATTGCATCCCTAATTAAGAACGCTAAAGGTGTGCTGATAACATGAGGCGCATACATATCTTGAGGTGTCGCTTCTTTTGGTGCCGCAGATGTCACTTCCATCGTTGGCTCTTGCTCCGTTGGTTTATCATCTGATTGAGTAATTTCTTCTGTCGACTCGTCATCAACGCCTTTAAGGGCGATCGTACGCTCCGTATTTCCATAAATCACTGGAATATCAGTACAATCAGGGCAAGCTATTCTTGGATTAGCTTCAAAAAGCACCTCACCCTCTGCATTCTCAATTTTTTGGATATAGTAAGGGTCAATCAGATAACCACCATTCACCATCACCGCATAGCCTCGCACCATCTGCATTGGCGTAAATGATGGCGCACCGAGCGCTAAGGCTTCAGTCCGATTGATATTTTCCGCAGGGAAGCCAAAACGTGTGAGGTAATCGGCTGCATAGTCAACCCCCATCGCTCTCATGGCGCGTACCATAACCACGTTCTTTGATTCACCTAACCCTTGTCTTAAGCGGATAGGGCCTGCATAACGAGGTGGTGAGTTTTTCGGCCGCCAATCTGACCCTGCTCCCGCATCCCAACGACTGATAGGAACATCATTTAACAGTGATGCCAACGTCAAGCCTTTATCCATCGCTGCTGTATACAAGAAAGGTTTGATATTCGAGCCAACTTGGCGTAATGACTGAGTGACGCGGTTAAACTCACTCATATTAAAGTCAAAGCCACCCACTAAGGCGATAATCGCACCATTATTTGGGTTCAATGCCACAAAAGCCCCGTTAACTTCAGGAACCTGTCCCAGCCACCAAATATCTTTTACTTTGCGGATCCAAACTTGCTCACCTGCTTTCATCACCGCATTCACTTTACTTGGCATGGCACCTTGCTGGGTATCGGAAATGAATTTACGCGCCCAACGCACACCCGCTAAAGTGATTTTCTCTGTTGAGCCATCGGCCAATTGTACCGTCGCTTCGCTGTCCGTTGAGGAAAGGACAACAGCAGGTAATAATGGCCCATAAACAGGGGATTTTTTAAGTTTTTCGATAATTTTTTCTGTCGTCCAGGCAGGCTCTCCTGCTGTCCACAACACGTCTGCTGGCCCGCGATAACCATGACGGACATCATAATCAATTAAATTATTGCGTACCGCATCAGTGGCTGCGAGTTGGTCTTTGCGAATAACCGTTGTGTAGACTTTGTAACCGTCAGTATAAGCATCTTCACCATGTTGCTCATACAATGTTTGGCGTGCCATTTCGGCGAGGTAAGGTGCTGAGAAATCAATTTTCGGTGCGTGATAAGACGCTTCAATTCGCTCATTTTTTGCTTGTTCATATTCAGCTTGGGTGATGTATTTTTCTTCTAGCATACGCCCAAGCACCACATTACGACGGCTAATCGCTTTTTCATAAGAGAATAAAGGGTTTGATGTCGAAGGTGCTTTTGGTAAACCCGCGATCATCGCCATTTCACTGAGCGTTAATTCATTAACCGTTTTACCAAAATACACATACGCGGCTGCGCCAACCCCATATGCACGGTTACCAAGGTAAATTTTATTGAGGTACAGTTCCATGATCTCATTTTTGGTGAATAACTGCTCAATTCTCACCGCAAGAAAGACCTCTTTTACCTTACGCATTATGGTTCTTTCTGGGCTTAAGTAAAAGTTTCTGGCTAATTGCTGGGTGATTGTACTCGCCCCTTGGGAAGCACGACCCGAAGATGCCATTACCGTAACGGCACGGAAAATACCCACAGGGTCGATACCATGATGCTCATAAAAACGGCTATCTTCCGTTGCAATAAAGGCCTTGATCATCAGGGGTGGGATATCAGCTAATGGCAGCGGAATACGGCGTTTTTCACCATATTGTGCAATTAATTCACCATCAGCACTGAAGATTTGCATCGGCGTTTGTAGGCGGATGTCTTTCATTGTTGCGACGTCAGGTAACTCATTTTCGACATATTTGTACATGCCAAAAATCGAGGCGGTTCCCAAAAAAATGCAACAAATAACAATAATAAAAAAATATTTTACGAACTTCACCGGATAATTCCCATACTCAACAGACAGGAGGGTTTAGATATAGCTGGCGCGTAGTATAAAGCTTATACAGCTCAATAGAAATCGTAATTTATTTGTTGATGATAAGGAAATTATCTATGTATTCACAAAAATGGAACATCGGAATAGACCTTTGCCAAGCCTCAATTCAACTTGTTGCCACAAAACAAAACCGCAAACGGCGGTACTTATGCGAGTGTTGGCAACATAATATTCCAAACGAAATCACCAGCCAATCTGAACATGATAGATACGAGATGCTACTGAAAATTTTAATACAATGGCGTCGGAAATTACCTAAAAATTGTCAGGTCTCAATGGCATTTTCTGCTCTGAGAACATTAAAACAGCAAGTGACTTTACCTGAACAAGTGACTTTAAAGCAACCTGAGCTAGGTTGGTACTTACAAAGCTGCGCCGAAAAATTGTTTCCACTAAGTTCAGAAGATTTGGTGATCGATTATCGTGTGATAGACAATCGAGCCTACCTAAACGGGGTACGTAAGTCAGAGATCGTGTTTTGGCAAAATTTATTACATGACAGTGGCTTCTTGTTAACCGCAATTGATGTCGCCCCTTGTGTCTTACGTTACATTGCACGCTATGCTGGGTTACCCGATGAGAGTTGGCTAATACATTATCGCCAAGGGGAGTGGCTATGGACTGGCCCCGTCAGTCAACCTGCAACTTATAATCAAATCCAAGAAAATGACATCACCACTCTTCCACAAATTATCGCTCTACTCAATGAAAACAATGGGCCACTAAAATTGCCTCTCTATTATATCGGTGATCACCATAAGTCTCAGGCGGTACATTCATGGAGCCTATTGCAAGCCTTTCATAACCATACCGTTAAGCTCCCTCACCAACTCGGTGATTTTGTGGTTGCAACAGGTTTAGCGTTACGCGATAAGGATCGTGACCATGTATCAAGTTAATTTTTTACCTTGGCGGCAACAGCGTATTACTCGCAATAAACGGCGGTGTTTCGCGCTATTTATTCTGCAAAGTTGTCTAGTCGCGATCGTGGTTATCTACAATTCTTCACAACAGCAGTTCGAACAAACACAGTGGCAGATCACCAAAATGCAACTCGAACAACATGTCGCGCAAAAGCAGCAACAGATAAAGGTGATTAACGAAAAACAAGCCAAGCTCGCTGAATGGCAAACGCACCGACAACACCTTAATCGGCAAGCACAAAGTAACCGAACTCGGTTAAATCTTCTTTATAAGCTGCCTGAACTTACACCGCAAAAAAGCTGGCTCGCGAAGGTTTCACTCACTGGTAATAACCTAGAAATAGCTGCTGTTAGCTATGATTTTCACGATATTAGCCAATTGATCACTCGCTTAGAAAGCAACCCGTTATTGCATCAAGTACAACTCATAAAAATGGGGAAAACTCGTCAGGTTAACTACTTGCATGTAAGTGCACACTATCAGGAGGAGACGAATGAATGATAATGCCTCTGGGTTTTGGTATCGCCCTTTTTGGCAACAAACTATCCCTCTTTGGGTTGCTACGATTGCTATCTTACTGGCTTACACCTTTTTTTATTGGCAGGAAGTGGAGTCTCAACTGACTGAACTTAAAAATAAAACTCAGCATATCGCCTCTCAATCACAACAATATACGCAGGCACTAACACAACTTCCTTCACTCCATCAACTTGAGCAACAAATGGTGGCTCTGGAGCAAGAATTAACATTATCAAAACAAAACGCAACACAATTTGTGGCTCATATACAACACATGGTTACCCAAACAAAGGTCGTACTTAACCGTTTACAACCCTCGGCGGCTGTAGCGGCCAATGAGCAGCGTTATCAGGTTGAAGTTCAAGGTGATTACCCGCAAATTTACCGCTTCATCCATGCCATTATCACGCCCGCATCATACCAAACAGGTCTCATTTCTGAGGTACGTTTTTCGCCTCGCAATGGCGAGTTAACAGCCACATTCACCCTCTCATTTATCAAGGATGATATTAATGAACAATAAACTGTTTTTAGCTGTAATCATTGTTTTTACTATTCCCTTAAACGTGATCGCTCAAGAGATGCGCGACCCCTTCATCCCTCTGCCTTTAGATGAAACTCACCAAAAGCTCGCCTCTCCCTCACCAACTCCCTCTCATCAACCCGTCGAGAATCCATTCATCGAAAAAATCTTTAAACTCACATCCATAAGTGCAACAGATGCCCTCGAACAGTTAAAACACCCTGAAAATGCTTTATTATCGAGCCAAGCTACCGCCATCAGCCACTTTGCAACAAATAGTTTAGTGATAAAAGAGACAAAAACCCGCTTACAGCTGATTGAAGAGTGGTTAAAGCAACTTGATGTTCCTAAACAGCAAGTCCAAATTACCGCACACATTATCAGCAGCAGCCGGACAGCCCTGCAAGAGTTAGGCTTGGAGTGGGGAATGTTATCGGGTAGCCCCAATAATAGCCGCTACCAGCGTTATAACCGCTATGACTCTTCATCAGGTCAGTTTAATTTACTTCGGCTGGGCGAAGGGCTGTTAGAACTTAAACTTAATGCTTTAGAAAAAGAAAATTTGCTCTCTATTATCGCAAGCCCTCGTTTGATGGCTTCACACAAACACCCCGCCAGTATTCAGCAAGGGTCTGAAATCCCCTATGTCACTAGCACAGAAAAGAAAACACACGTTCAGTTTAAAGATGCGGTATTAGGAATGGAGGTCACGCCAACTCTCTCACGCGGAGATCACGTTGAGCTACTACTGAAAATCAGTCATAACTCCCCTGATAAAGCGATTACCACCAGTGATGAACACTATTTAGCGATCAATAAGCAAGAAATCGCTACCTCTGTCACGATACGCAACAATGAAACATTGATACTCGGCGGCATTTTTCAACAGAAGCAAGAAAAAACAGAAACAGGCCTACCTTTTCTTTCCAACATTCCCCTTTTGGGAAAGTTATTTACCAATACAGGTGAACATATTGACCGTAGAGTTCTTGTGGTTTTTATCACACCAAAGCTGATCAATATTTAGATAAAAAAATAATATTGATACTTCAAGTAGTTGAATGAATATAAAGGAAATGTGAGCGGAGAAAATTATTTTTTATGCCATAAACTTACCGGATAAATTTGACGCTGACGTCGTTTTAGCATACAAGGTTACCCATTGAGTGTTCTAACTATCAGTAGATTAAAGAACAAGCTATCAGCCGCTTATAAAATAGCCGCAATCAATTTGCTCTATAAATTAACACGTTCCTCTGCTTTTATATGCAGTGGCAATACTGTTAAAACTCATGTTGAACAAAACGTTAGGCAAAATAGACGGCATAATAAAAGAAACCAGTAACACAAATGTGGCACTTTGTTCGCTCAGTGCCACATTTATATAGTTGCAATTCAGGTTGATGTATTGAGATAATTTTCTTATCTGATCTCACTTATCACTCATGAGGTTTCAGTTTAGGTCCCGTCGCTAATTCGATTGGCGGGGCGGGTTATCATTAACGAATAATCGTAGTAATACCAAAAAACATGGCAGAGAAACGCAATATCTTTCTGGTTGGACCGATGGGTGCCGGCAAAAGCACTATTGGTCGTCAATTGGCTCAACAGCTTAATATGGAGTTTTTCGACTCTGATCACGAGATTGAAAAACGTACAGGTGCAGATGTAGGCTGGGTCTTTGACCTAGAAGGCGAGGAAGGCTTCCGCGAGCGCGAAGAAAAAATCATCAATGAGCTTACCGAAAAACAAGGCATCGTACTGGCAACGGGTGGCGGTTCAGTAAAATCGAAAGAAACTCGCAATCGCCTATCTGCTCGTGGTGTTGTTGTGTATCTCGAAACCACTATCGAGAAACAGTTGTCTCGAACTCAACGTGATAAAAAACGGCCACTATTACAAGTGGATGAACCGGCTCGTGAAGTTCTTGAAAAATTGGCATCTGAACGCAACCCGATGTATGAAGAAATTGCTGATATCACCATTCATACTGATGAGCAAAGTGCCAAAGTTGTCGCAAGCCAAATCATTGAGCTGTTAGAAAAAAACTAACTTAACATTACTCATGGCAACAAGGTAAAGCAAGATGGAAAAAGTCACTGTTACTCTGGATGAACGCAGTTATCCAATCACAATTGCTCCGGGTCTTTATAACCAACCAGATGCTTTTTGGCCACTCAAAGCGGGTCAACGAGCTATGTTGGTGACCAACGAGACACTTGCGCCTATCTATCTTGAGAAAGTGACGCGTGCTCTTGAAGCAGCAGGGGTAACAGTAGATTCAATCATTTTACCGGATGGGGAACAGTATAAATCCTTGTTCATTATGAACGATGTTTTCACTGCCTTACTCGAAAAACGCCATAATCGCGATACCACCCTCATAGCACTTGGTGGGGGTGTTATCGGTGACCTAACAGGTTTCGCCGCAGCAAGTTATCAACGTGGGGTTCGTTTTATCCAAGTACCAACCACCTTGTTATCACAAGTAGATTCATCCGTAGGCGGCAAAACCGCGGTAAACCATCCATTAGGCAAAAATATGATCGGGGCATTTTATCAGCCCGCCTCTGTCATCATCGACCTTGATTGCTTAAAAACGTTACCGAAAAGAGAGCTTTCATCTGGTCTTGCTGAGGTCATCAAGTATGGCATCATCCTTGATGGGGAGTTTTTCAGCTGGCTAGAAGCGAATATCGACGCTCTAATGGCTCTTGATAATCAAGCCATGGCTTACTGCATCCGTCGCTGCTGTGAATTAAAAGCACAGGTCGTCGCGGCTGATGAGAAAGAGACTAGCGGCTTAAGGGCGCTACTTAACCTTGGCCATACTTTTGGTCATGCTATTGAAGCCCATATGGGCTATGGCGTTTGGCTGCACGGTGAAGCCGTTGCAGCAGGTATGGTGATGGCGGCTAAAACGGCAGAACGCATAGGCACATTCACCGCACACCAAACTCAGCGAATTATCGCCTTGTTAGAACGCGCTGAGCTACCTGTGACGGGTCCTGAGCAAATGAAACCGGATGACTATTTACCTCATATGATGCGGGATAAAAAGGTCATGGGCGGGAAACTCCATCTTATCTTACCTACCACAATCGGCCATGCAGAAATGCGCTCAGATATTGAAACACAAACAGTACGAGATGCGATATCGTCCTGTTTACCCGAAACCTAAGCCATCTTGTGTGATTATCAGCCAGAAACAGATAAAACCATCCAGATAATTTGAGGTTTTAAAATGTTTCTGGCAGATATGTCTTAAAATCGTTAAATTATAAGCTATGCCTAAAGTTTCAGGTTACAACACACTCTCAAACACTTAGACTTTTAGACATGCAATATCATATGTCGTATTAATCATATGAAGACGATATGACAAGTATAAGACTATCCTTTGCAACATCGCGGGTATACACTATTTACTCGTGAAGAGGCCGTAATGAAAAGAGAAATTTTATCTCGATTACAAGGTGATATTTATTCGGGAGGGCAAAATGGACGAATTTAAACCAGATAATCAGCCTAATACACAAAATGATCTACGGCCAGATACATCCGACCGACCGGCAGGTCGTAGCCGTCCATCATCAACAGCAAAACCTAAACTCACGATATCTCGCCAACATATTATGATTGGTGTAGGTGTTTTGGTGCTGTTATTACTGATTATCGCCATTAGCTCAGCCTTAAAAGCTCCAACAGAGCATGAAAAGCAGCAAACTGATACAACGGCAAACGAGCGTAATATCGATTTGTCTAGCTCTTCATCGCTTAGCAATAATCAAAGCCCATCAGGCCAGGCACAAGAGATAAACGTACCGCCTGTGAACCCAGTACCTACCCAAGGTACTCAACAGCAACAAACAAATAATTATGGTGAACGGATTGAAATCCCGGGTGATGTTGTCGATGCTCTAAACCAAGGTCAATCACTCAACCAAGGCACGGCGAATACGCCGGCACAAAATATTGCACCGCCTCCTGTGACACAAACGCCACCGGCCCAAAAGCCACAAACGGTGCCTGCAAAACCAGAGAGGACGCAAACAAAGCCTGTTGAAACTAAACAACCGGCTCAACCTAAGCAGCCAGCAAAAACAACCACGGCGAACCAAAATCAAAGTGGTAACTTAATGTCAGCGCCTGCGAGTAACTACACATTACAATTAAGCAGTGCAAGCCGTTCTGATACACTAGAAGCTTTCGCTAAACAACATAAACTCAATAACTATAAAGTTTATAAAACAATCCGTAATGGGCAAACTTGGTATGTTCTGATCCACGGCAACTATCGCTCCGTCAATGAAGCTAAAAGCGCTATTGCGACTTTACCAGCCGAAATTCAAGCGAAAAAACCATGGGTTAGAAATATGAAGCAAGTTCAACAGGATCAGAAATAACAACGTTTTATAGCGGGCGCATTATGCTGTCCTGACAGAGTACCCAATACTACTCTAAACGTTTGTAACAATAAGACGGCATGAAAAAAACACGCGCTTTTTTGAAATGGGCCGGCGGCAAATACCCTCTAGTGGAAGATATCAAAAAACATCTTCCACAGGGTGATTGCTTGATCGAGCCCTTTGTAGGAGCAGGTTCTGTTTTCCTAAATACCAGCTACGATGCTTATGTCCTAGCTGATATCAACAGCGACCTCATTAACCTCTACAATACCGTAAAATACCGTACAGACTCTTTCATCGGAGAAGTACGCGAGATCTTTACGCCTGAATTTAATACCGCCGAGCAGTATTACATTAAACGTCAAGAATTTAACCAATCTACAGACCCTATCAAACGTAGCGTATTATTTTTATATCTAAATCGCCACTGCTACAACGGGCTATGTCGTTATAATTCACGCGGCGAATTTAATGTGCCTTTTGGTCGTTATAAAAAGCCCTACTTTCCAGAAGAAGAACTACTGTGGTTTGCCGATAAAGCGCAAAAAGCGACCTTTGTGACCCAAGATTATGAAAGTACGCTGCTATCTGCGGAATCAGGCTCGGTCGTTTATTGTGACCCTCCGTATGCTCCGCTTTCCGAAACAGCGAACTTTACGGCCTATCACACCAATGCCTTTAGCGCTCAAGAACAACAAAATCTTGCGCGATTAGCCCATTATTTGTCTTCAGATCGCAAAATTCCGGTTCTGATTTCAAATCATGACACGCCAGCAACAAGAGAGTGGTATCATCAAGCTAAATTACACATTGTCAAAGTGCGTCGAACAATCAGTCGAAACATACTTAATCGCGCGAAAGTCAATGAGTTGTTGGCACTATATAACGGGGAGCCTGCGCTAAAACTCCCCAAAAACGCTGATAAGAAAAACATCAAGCGCCTCTCGTCTGGCGTGGAATGACTCTCAGGTGACGTTTAAATAATCGGAGACAATAATGAAAGATTTTCTCATTGCCCCATCTATTTTATCTGCAGATTTTGCCCGTTTAGGCGAAGATACCGCAAAAGTACTAGCCGCTGGCGCGGATATCGTGCATTTTGACGTTATGGACAACCACTATGTTCCTAACCTCACGTTCGGTGCACCGATTTGTAAAGCCCTACGCGACTACGGAATTACTGCGCCAATCGATGTCCACTTGATGGTTAAACCTGTCGACAGAATTATCCCTGACTTTGCAAAAGCAGGCGCAAATCATATCAGCTTCCACGTTGAAGCCAGCGAACATGTCGATAGAACACTACAGTTAATCAAAGAACATGGCTGTACTGCTGGCCTCGTTTTCAACCCAGCAACACCATTGAGCCACCTAGAGTATGTGATGGATAAAGTCGATATGATCCTACTCATGTCGGTAAACCCAGGCTTTGGTGGTCAATCCTTTATTCCACATACGCTGACTAAATTGCGCCAAGTCCGTAAAATGATCGATGAAAGTGGCTATGATATTCGTTTAGAAATCGATGGCGGTGTTAAAGTTGATAATATTGCCGAAATTGCCGCTGCTGGTGCCGACACCTTTGTTGCAGGATCTGCAATTTTTGGTCAGCCTGATTACAAAACCGTCATTGACCAAATGCGTAAGGAATTACAAAAGGTATCTCAATGACACAACCGAGTTTAGAAAACATCAAAGCAATTGCCTTTGATTTAGATGGTACTCTCGTTGACAGTGCCGGTGGATTAGCTGAAGCGCTAGATAACGCATTAAAAGAACAAGGTTTTCCACCAGCAGGGAAAGAGCGTGTTTCAATTTGGGTAGGTAACGGTGCCGATGTCATGATTGAACGCGCATTAACATGGGCGGGAGCAACCATCACTCCCGAGCTTCACCAAGCGACCCGTGACAGTTTTGATAAATTCTATGCCACCGCTGTGACAACGGGCAGCGAACTATTTCCAGAAGTCAAAGAGACGTTAGAAAAGCTCGCATTCCATAACATCCCTATGGCCATAGTGACCAATAAACCCACACCTTTTATCGCGCCATTACTGGAAAAATTAGCCATTGATCGCTATTTTTCGTTAGTGCTTGGCGGCGATGATGTGAAAGAGAAAAAGCCACACCCAGCGCCACTGTATCTCACCATGGGCAAGCTTGGTTTACGTAAAGAGGAATTGCTTTTTGTCGGTGATTCCCGTAATGATATTATTGCGGCAAAAAGCGCACAATGCCCTAGCGTTGGCCTAACTTACGGTTATAACTATGGTGAATCAATCGCTCTGAGTGAGCCTGACTGTGTATTAACACACTTTTCAGATATCCTGCCTACCATCGGTTTATCTGACACAAAATAATTAAAGGATATAAAAAGAAATGAGTGAACCCACTGAAAAACAAAAGCAAACCCAAAAACCTATCGTATTCAGCGGCGCGCAGCCTTCCGGTGAATTGACCATCGGTAACTACATGGGTGCGCTACGTCAGTGGGTACAAATGCAAGATGATTACGACTGCATCTATTGTATCGTTGACCAACATGCGATCACTGTACGTCAAGACCCTGACGAGCTACGCAAAAGAACCCTCGATACCTTAGCACTCTACCTCGCTTGTGGCATTGACCCGAATAAAAGCACTATTTTTGTTCAATCCCATGTGCCGCAACATGCGCAACTTAGCTGGGCGCTAAACTGTTACACTTACTTCGGCGAACTAAGCCGTATGACACAATTTAAAGATAAATCAGCGCGTCATGCAGAAAACATTAACGCTGGTTTATTTGATTATCCTGTATTAATGGCTGCCGATATTTTACTTTATCAAACTAACCAAGTTCCTGTTGGTATCGACCAAAAACAGCATCTTGAGTTAAGCCGTGATATTGCACAGCGTTTTAACGCGATTTATGGCGATATCTTTACCGTGCCAGATCCTTTTATTCCGACTGGAGGTGGCGCTCGTGTCATGGCTTTGCAAGATCCAATGAAGAAAATGTCTAAGTCTGATGATAACCGCAATAACGTTATCGCCCTGCTTGAAGATCCAAAATCAGCAGCGAAAAAAATCAAACGTGCGGTCACTGACTCAGAAGAGCCGCCTCGTGTTCGTTATGACATCGAAAACAAACCAGGTGTTTCAAACCTGCTAGATATTTTATCTGGCGTAACGGGTAAAAAGATTGCCGAGCTTGAAGCCGAATTTGAAGGTCAAATGTACGGTCATCTTAAAGGGGCAGTGGCAGATGCCGTCTCTGGCATGTTGGCTACACTCCAAGAGCGTTATCATCAATTCCGTAATGACGAAGCGCTGCTCAACAAAATTATGGATGAAGGCGCAACCAAAGCGGCAGCACGCGCGCAAGAAACCGTTGATAAAGTTTATGAAGCCATTGGTTTTGTAAAACGCCCTCAGCTGTAATTCATACACGCCCTTATCTCTTCTAAAAGGTAAGGGCTTTTAATTTAAAAACTCACCTTTCTCTTCACCTTCAATTATTTTCAACAACCTCATCGATTTATCTCTCTGGTGTCTCTGTGCTTTTCTCAGTCAAATAGCTCACTCATTGATATGTAATAACGTTAAGGTGAATCTATGTTATTCAAAAATAAATATGCTTTTGTTCAAGGTGGATCAAGAGGTATCGGTGCTGCTATCGTCAAACAATTTGCTCAAGCTGGGGCCAGTGTCGCTTTTACCTACGCCTCTTCTGACGATAAAGCTAAAGCTTTAGTGGCTGAAATTGAGCAATTTTCAGGTAACGTATTGGCAATCAAAGCAAATAGCGCTGATGAAAATGAAATAAAAGCCGCCATCACACAAGCCGCCAATACATTTGGTAGCCTTGATATCTTAGTTAACAATGTTGGTACTTTAGAGCTAGGAACATTAGATACCCTATCATTAGAAGCGTTCGATCGCTCCTATCACCTCAATGTTCGCAGCCTATTTATTGCCAGCCAAGCTGCATTAGAAGTGATGAATAATAATGGGCGCATTATTCATATTGGTAGCATTAACGCACAAAGAGTACCATTTGAAGGCGGTAGTGCTTATGCGATGAGCAAAGCCGCTATCGTAGGGCTTACTAAAGGGATGGCTCGTGATGTCGCTAGCCGAGGCATTACTGTGAATAATATCCAGCCCGGTCCTGTCAACACGGACATGAATCCTGAACAAGGTGAGTTTGCAGAGAGTTTAAAACAGATCATGGCATTAAAACGTTATGCCAGCGCCGATGAAATAGCCAGTTTTGTCGTTTATTTAGCCAGCCCTGCCGCTGCTTATATCACAGGTGCAAGCTTAAATATTGATGGTGGATTTAGCATCTAATTATCTTAATAGCATAAAAAAACGGGAGGCATCTCCCGTTTTTTCACTTAATGAAATTTATTGAAAATCCATATCGGTATAAAGCTTCGTTGCTTTTACACTTTCAATATTTTTCGCGCCACCCAACATCATATTAATGGATAATTCTTTATTCAGTTGCTGAATAATGGAATTCACCCCTTCCGCGCCCCCTAAATTTAATCCATATAAAATTGGACGACCCACCGCGACAACATCAGCACCACTTGCTAGCGCTTTAAACACATGGGAGCCACGGCGAACACCACTATCAAAAACAATAGGAACACGTTTGTTGACCACTTTTGCAATGGAAGGCAAAACATCAAAAGAAGCTGGGCCGCTATCTAATTGTCGCCCACCATGGTTAGATACCCAAATCGCATCTGCACCAGCCTTGATCACTCTATCTGCATCTTCAGGTGATTGGATCCCTTTCACTATCACAGGCAAACCCGATAGTTTTTTCACGTAAGCAATATCTGCTGGGGTAAAGGCTTGTTTAGCTTGAGCATAAATTTCGCTGATCCCAGCCCCTTTACCTGTTTTAGAGCCATCATCATTTTGTTTAGCGAACAGTTCTAAATTGGCAAAACCAAGTGGGAATTGGAAGTTATTGCGAATATCATCTTCGCGATAGCCACCAACAGGCGAATCCACCGTTAAAATAATCGCTTTAGCACCACTCTCTTTAGCTCGTTTCAAGGTAAACTCATTGAAAGCATTATTCTTGCTCATATAAAGTTGGAAGAAGAATGGGCTTTCCCCTGAAACTTCGGCGACTTCTTCAATAGTCTTGTTACCATAAGTACTTAATGAAAAAATTGAGCCAGCTTTCGCCATCCCTTTGGCTGTCGCAATTTCACCGTCTTGATGGGCCAAACCTTGAGCTGCCATTGGGGCTTGAATAATTGGCGTTTTTAAATCAATCCCTAAAAATTGGGTTGATAAGTCAATATCTTTAATTTCAATCCCCTGCATTACCCGCGGCATAATGTATTTTCTATCAAAGCTACGCGTATTTTTATCTAAGTTCAGCTCATCTTCGGCCCCACCTCGAATATAGCCAAAAGCCCCTTTTTCCATGTTTTTCGCAACTTGGTCTTCTAGCTCATCTAAATTGATAATTTTAATCGGTCCTTCTTTGGTACTCGCTTGATAATCCGCGGCTTGTGCAGCCCCAACGGATAAGGTCAAAGCCAGTATCGCCGATGACATCACCGCGATGGGCTGTTTTTTTGCTCTGTGTAACATACTCCACCTCCTCAACTTATTGTTTGATAGCTTCCGCTTGTATTTTTATCACTACCTCTTTTGCCATTCCCTCTTTTGCAAGGAAATCCACCCCCCATTTTGTACGGTCAATGGTCGTTTCAAAGTCACCACCACAAACATCCGCTTTAAAAATAGGACTGAAATAACAGCCGAATTTCGTTGTTTTCAACTGAACGGGATGAGACTGTCCTTTCATGGTTAAAATGCCATCAATAGAAACAGGTTTATTATCCGCAAAGTTCCATTTAGTTGATTTAAATTCGATGGTTGGGTATTTCGCTACATCTAACATATCGGCGCTCTTAATATGGTTATCAAACGCTGTTAGACCGGTATTTAATGTCTCCGCTGGGATTTTGACATTAATGCTTCCCTTGTTTTTTTCTGGGGAATAGCTCATATCACCACGAATGTTGTAGAAACCACCGCTATTGGTCGATGTATTAAAGTGATCAATATAGAAAACCGCTTTAGTATGGGTTGGATCTAACTGATAATTTGCGGCTTGAGCAGTACCGGCTACCAATAGTGAAGCCAATAATGGCAATACAATCTTTTTCATGGAATACATCCTAATTATTTGTTTTATCTAAATTAATACAGATAGGTAGCCTCTACTTTTAGTAAAGGCTACGGATAATTCGAGTTAAAAATAAGGCTTAGCGTTCTGAATCTAATTGCTCATTGTTTTTCAAAACATCTTGAGCTTTCATATAGCTTTCAATGAGCAGTTGATATGCAGGGAAAATTTGCGTGTAAGCTTGTGCCCATTCTGCCGCATCTTCACGATTCCACGTTTTCTGAATTTCAGACGCGACCGCGGCTGTATCCATTGGTACCACACCAGCTTGGACCATGCGTGCTAAGGTGATTTCTTGTGCCATTTTGCTATAAGTACCAGATGCATCAATGACGACAAAAACTTGGTAACCGTCAGCTACCGCACTAATAGCAGGGAAAGCCATGCAAACACTGGTTATCGTGCCCGCGATAATCAGTTGTTTTTTACCCGTTGCTTTAACTGCTTCAACAAATTCAGGGTTATCCCATGCGTTGATTTCACCGCGACGTGCAATATATTGTGCATGTGGCGCATTTTGGTGAATTTCAGGGATCAGAGGGCCATTCGGGCCTTGTGGTACAGATGCTGTTGTGATGACAGGCATTTTTGCCAATGAAGCTATTTTTGCGAGAACAGCAGCACGCGCTCGCAGCTCTGTCATTGGCATATCACCGACAGTTTGGAACAAACCACTTTGATGGTCTATCAATAACATCACTGCATCATCTGGATTAATAACAGGACGCTGTCCATTGAAGTTTGCCGGATTACTCATAATGAAACCTCTCAATCAATAAAATAATGAAATGCTTTTAAACGAGAAATAGAACAATCGTTGCCCCGCTCTCTTGTTATTTACATTAATTCATCGATTTTTTGTTGAGTAGTCCGGTTTTTAGTAAACACTGTTCTAAAAATAGGATAATGGAAACCAGAACTATTGTTCTAGTAATGAAACAATGAAACCTATTTTTACCACTACTGATAACGAAATCGTGCCCCTATGATAAATACATCAGAATCTATTTTAGGAGCATAACCATGAAAAAGATCATTGGTATTTATAACGCACCTCGCAGTCATTGGGTTGGAGATGGCTTCCCTGTTCGCTCATTATTTAGCTATAACAACCACGGGAAATATCTCAACCCATTTCTTTTACTTGATAGAGCGGGGCCTTTTACCTTCCCAAGCTCAGATGCTGAGAACCGTGGTGTTGGAGAGCATCCGCACAAAGGGTTCGAAACGGTAACTATCGTCTATGATGGTGAGGTTGCACATCATGATTCTACAGGTGAAGGGGGCGTGATTGGTCCAGGAGATGTTCAGTGGATGACTGCGGCATCCGGTATTTTACATCAAGAATACCAATCCGATGATTTTATGAAAAATGGCGGCACCTTAGATATGGTGCAACTGTGGGTCAACTTACCGGCTAAAGATAAATTGGCGTCTCCGGGATACCAACTGCTAAAAAGTAGCCATATTCCGAATATTGCTTTACCTAATGATGCAGGCTATTTACGCGTCATTGCAGGTAACTATCTAGGAAATAATGGTGCTGCACGTACATTTACCCCTTTAGATGTTTGGGATCTCAAACTGAAAAAAGGTAAAACAGTAGGGTTACAAACTAAAGCCGGCCGTAATGTTGGTTTAGTGATGTTACATGGCTCGTTAATTGTTGATGGTCACGCTAGTTTAAATGAGGGAGAGCTGCTCATCCTTGATAGTAGTGACAGTAATATTGTTATGGAAGCCACGGAAGATGCTGTTGTACTCTTCTTAAGCGGTGAGCCCATTGATGAACCCGTTGTCGGCTATGGTCCCTTTGTGATGAATAGCGATAAAGAAATTATCGAAGCGGTTAATGATTTTAATCGTGGTAAATTTGGCCGAATCCCTCAAAATCAATAAGATAATAACTCCTCGATAGGGTGACTATTGAGGAGTTATCTTTTTACGGTGATGGATTATGATGATTTAACAGTTGGTGAAATATTCTCAGCCAAATAATTTAATAATAGTTGTACTGATGGCAATAAACCTTTTCTTGATGGGTAAACCGCATGAATAATATCTTCAGGAAAACGCCATTCAGGTAATATCTCAATCAATGCCCCTGAACTTAAGTCTTTTTCCACCACACCATAAGGCAATCGAGCAATACCAATTCCCTTTAATGCGGCTTTATACAAGGTCAAAATATCGGTTGTTGCTAATTTGGGGATAAAGTGCTGAGTGAAGCTTAAGTCCTCACTGTTTTTCAGTGTCACCGTATAATTTTGGGAATGTTCGGTATTTGCCAATATTGGGTAATTCACTAACTCTTCGGGTTGTTGCAGCGGCTCTCCGCCTTTAAATAACAACGGGCTAGCGACCAAAACCCGCCGTGAATAACCCAATACTTTCATCATTAAACCCGAATCATCTAACGGCAGCGAACGCACTCGCAGCGCCATATCTAACCCTTCACTGATCACATCAACGGGCCGATTAACTGCTAAGATTTGTACATCGATCTCCGGATACTTCACCATAAAATCGACTAATAAATCTTGCAGATACACTTGAAGTAAAGCGACAGGACAAGACAATTTAATGATCCCTTTCGGGTCAGTTTGTACAGAGCAGATCAGCTCCTCAGCAATTTTCGCTTCATCGACAACATTTTTGCATTGTTGATAAAAGGTTTGGCCGATTTCAGTCACATGGAACTGGCGTGTTGAACGATAAATTAAGGAAACATTGAGTTTCTGCTCAAGATCAGCAATACGGCGGCTAAGTTTAGATTTCGGGATCCCCAAAGCAAGACCTGCTTGTGAAAACCCGCCATGCTCGACTACTTTGACATAGTAGTAGAGGTCATTTAAATCGTACCGCATCCCTATTCCCCTTTTTACTAAAACCTATTTATATTACTGAAAATCGATAATAAGTCTGCTTAAATTACGCCATTTACCCCGTCAATAAGACCCGTTAGCCAAACAAATAGTTTCGGTATCGAAACAACTCATTGCCAGTTAAACAAGGAAATCAATTAAAGTAACTACCCGGCTATGGAGGTTTCTATGTACCGCGCACTTTGGGCATTGTTACGCCCTTATCGTTTTGTTTTAATATTTGCTGTTATTTTACAAGCTATCGCTGGCATTAGCTCCCTGATCCCTTGGGTTGCAATTAGCCAAATCGCCTTATCCCCTGTTGAACAAGGGAACACTTGGGTCATTATTGCATTTATTAGCGGAGTCGTATGGCTCGTTTGTCAAACACTTGCCCTATACCTAACCCATCAAACGGATAACCAATTGTGCTATCAATTAAGGCTAAAAATACTCAATAAACTCAATCGACTTCCTTTGAGTGAATTTGTTTATTCAGGTAAAGAAGGGATCCAAAAAATTGTTGATCGCGATGTGCGCTTGCTGCATCAACTCACCGCCCATGCACCTGCCGACTTGGCTCAACTGTTTGTCGTTCCAATAACTGCAACGCTGATCTTATTATGGACCAACTGGGCATTAATGATTTTTTGCCTACTTCCTTTAATCATCACCATTTACCTTTTCCGCCAGCTACGCTCACCACGTTATCAATCGCTATTCACTGCTCGTGACCAGACGATGGGGAATTTATATGCTCAATATGCAGAGTTTGCCGATAACCCATTACTTGCAAGACAGTTTCCAAACCGCGCCATTCAACTTGCTGTGACACAAGCACTCTCCGCTTTTCTCGTGGCCTTTAATCGCTGGATTAACAAAATCGGCGCATTCAGTTCACTGACTCAAATTGGAATGAGTACCACATTACTGACGTTATGGGTGATTATTGGGTCGTTGGTAGTGCCGACCTCGGTGTCACTGTCGCAAATGGTGTTGTTTATTCTTTTGATGCATAGCATTACCGCTCCAATCGCTGCCATGGGGCACGGTGCCGATGCCCTCAACCATGCAGTCGCCGCTTCAGAGCGTATTCGCCATTTTCTTGAGCAAACAGAAATGCAGTATGGTGATAAATCACTGCAAGGAGCGCCTTGTGCCGTTCATATTCACGATGTGGATTATTGTGTACAGGATAAAACTTTACTCTCTAACATCAACTTAACCATTCAACCCGGTCAGCTTGTCGCTATTGTTGGTGCATCGGGAGCAGGAAAAAGTACACTTTTACAATTGATGGCACGGTTCCTCGACCCAACTCGTGGCGAGTTATACTTTAATACGACGCCCCTACCTCAATTCTCATTAGCAGGGTTAAACCAGCAAGTATCTATCGTGATGCAGAATACTCAACCTATTCCGTGTTCGCTGAAAGAAAATCTACAGCTATTTGCCCCCGATGCGACAGCGGTCGAAATCACTGACTACCTTGAAAAATTAAATCTACTAACACGGCTCCAGCAATTACCAAAGGGGCTAGACAGTTTAGTCGGTCATGATATCACCTTATCAGGTGGTGAAGCTCAACGTTTAGCCATCGCTCGCGTGCTGCTCTCTAAAGCCCCTATTTTGTTGTTTGATGAGCCAACATCTGCATTAGATCCGCAAAATGCCGAATTATTTTTCCAGCTTTTAAACCAAGAGCAGCGTACACGAGTCTTGGTCACCCATGATCTGAGCTATTTATGCCATGCAGATACGGTGATCTTACTGGAAGAAGGACAAATAATTGCTCAAGGTACACACCTACAGTTATCTGAACATACTCCCCAATATCAACAATTACTAAGTGCATTGGAGGACGCCGCATGATCCGTCTGTTCTTAAGTACCGTCCGTCGTGCGCTATTATGGATGATATTCGCTGCTATCTTAGATGGTATCAGCGGGTTGCTACTCGTTCCTGTGATCATCAATTGGGGCTCCGACGATATAAGTGCGCTGATTTGGCTACTGGTGAGTAGCTTAGTGTCATTAACCGTTATTTTTATCGCCACTCAGAAAGGCTACCTTGCAGGTGGCATTGTTATGCGCACGCTCACCAATGCATTAATACGCCATCTACCTGTCTCATTAAAACCAATCCCGAGTGCGACAAGTTTAGTTTCTGGGCCAATTTCCCATGTGATGTCCATTCCTGCTCACTTATTACACCCAATCATTAGCGGTATTGTCACCCCTTTAACCGTGATCTTAGGGGCATTGATTCTGAACTTTTGGCTAGGAAGCATCCTGCTAATGATTGGCTTCATGTTATTACTTATTTTACGTTTTTCCGCCAAACACGTGTCATTCGCCGAAAAGCAAGTACACGCCTCACAGCAGAAGGTTATCGATGAATTAGGCCACTTTGCCACACATCAACCGCTGCTTCGCAGAGCGGGTGTCAGTCAACAGCAGCAACAAGGTTTAGAGCAGAGCCTGACTCAGCAATATCAGACACAAAAACAACTTCAACGCCGTAGCTTGCCTTTTCATTTGCTGTTTTCATTCGCTATTCAAGTAACCTTTATCGGCTTATTAACTTTCGGCTTATTGGCGGTCAATCGTGAAACACTTACCCTACCTATGTGGTTAGCCGCCATGCTGTTATTAGCGCGTTTTATTGAGCCACTCTGGTTGCTTTCCCATTTAGACCAAGCATTACGCCAAGCTAAAAAATCGCTCAATCAGATAACCCAAGCACTGGAAACACCTGAGCTTAATTTTGTTCGTTCATCTCAAACCCCATCTGAAAATACCGTGAGCTGTAACGCCTTATCTCAGCGTACAGAGGAGGGGAAAGTCCTATTAAAACCGCTCGACTTAACTTTTAAAGCAAATACATTCACGGCCATTGTGGGGGCGTCTGGCGCTGGAAAAAGCACGTTATTGAATTTGTTGGCGCGCTTGCAAGACCCTTCACAAGGCGTAGTGCGGTATGGCAATAAAGATATCGCTCAATTATCGCAAGCAGTGCTCTGTAGTAAGCGAGGCATATTATTTCAAGATAACCGGCTGTTTAAAGGCAGTTTACGGCAAAATATGACTGCCAGTTCAGAAGAGATCGATGATCCATCAATCATCGCCATGCTTCAACAACTCAATATCGATGCAGATCATACTTTACTAGATGGAGATGTAGGTGCTGGCGGGCAAATTTTCTCTGGTGGACAAAGGCAACGTTTGTGTATTGCAAGACTACTATTAAGCCGTCCTGATATTATTTTGATGGATGAGCCGACAGCTAGCCTTGATTACATCAATACTGCCGCTGTTATTGAACAGCTACTCACTGCCAACCAGCAGACACGTATTGTTGTGACTCACCAACCGATGCTTGCCAGCCAAGCCGATCATATTATTGTGATGGCATCTGGCGAAATCGTTGACCAAGGAACACATGCAGAATTATTAGCCCGTGAGCCTTGGTATCAACAATTTATCAGCGGCAGCCTTTAAGAATATCAGCCTCGCTTACCAAATAAGCGATGGCTGAACTCTTCAATACGGCGATGCTCAAGCCTATTTTGCATCGTCAGGCTCCAACTTGCAGACAGCCCCGCGGCTCCTAGCAAACGTTGATATAACTCTTCATCGAATGGGGCATGAAAAGCGATCATAATCGCTTCTTGAACAGAAATATCGCTATTACGACTTAAAAGGGTGATCGGTGTTGCGGCACTGACTGACCCCGTCTTTATCACTCGATACAACCAACCACAACGACCATTTTCTTGCATTATTTGAGCAAAGTTTTCAACGCCTGTCAGGCCATTGAGCTTATAGCATGGCGAGCGTGGTTGGGTGACTTGAATACGAGCATCACCCCAAGCATAAATATCACCAATAAAGACATTCTCTTCTGTCATACCTTGAGTCGAGATATTTTCACCAAACGCTGGTGGCGTAAAAAGAGATTCAAGTTCAGGATAAGCATTAGCCCAGAATTGATAGTGCTCTGCCGGATAATGGCATAGCGCCCGATCAGGGCCACCATGAAAGCGTTTTTCAGCTTGCTCATCTCCCTCAAGCCCTAATTGCCCTAATGGCAACGGCCCATCCACTTGACGCTTATGAATAGCGCTCTGACCACAATCTAATGTGGCTTTGACTTCGCCGATATAGACTTGAGGATGAATTTGCATTGCGATTACACCTTTATCGTGGCTTTAAATTCAATGAACTCATCATTATCACGTTGAACGAGCATCAGAGTTCAATTTACTAGAAATTCTGTAAAATACTTCAATAAGTTATGCATAGCACTATAATAAATCAAATAGATAATAACTAACCAAACGAGTGAAAACCATGAAAACTTAAAGTACTCCAAAAATTTCCATGGACTCGCAAACACCCGATACATCATTATGCCCGGTCTGCGTATACTAGGTTTATCTTTCGGCCATGCATACCAAAAAAGCCACATAAGAATAAAAATCACCATCGCTTGTGCACCATGTGCAGGCCCAATATCCAAGCCAGTGATAAAGAATAAGAGTACCTCAGACAGACCAAGAAAAAAGATCAGGATAACGAATAACGTTATAAAAAATTCACTGACCAAAAATACAGTGAATGCTTTTTTCCTAGAATGAAGCCCAAACATAATCAGGTCATTGAAAAATAAATAGAATAAAATAATCACACCAGCAACTATTGCCACGCCGCTATTAACATCAGGCTGAGTAGCAACCATGTTCAATAACAATCCCCAAAAAATACATAAGAAGACCCCGCGCCAGTTGAACGCTAGCCTAGGCTGCTGTATGAAAGATAAAATAGCAGGGTTAAATTTATCCTTTAGCTCTGGGTATTCACTGGTTCGTTGTTTCACTTGCTCAGCGATTTGAGGGATCAATCCAGGTATCAAGCGAACTTTATAAGAAACTTTCTCATTTTTACTCGTCAGTACACGTAAAGATTGAGAAACGATATAGTCTCCATGGACAGCATCAATCTGACACTGCTTCCATGCTCGAGCCACCTCAGTCTGGCGTAGCTGTTCAGTTAATGCGTTTTGAATATAAAACGGGATAATTTGCTCTGAGTTATATTCATCAAGCCGCCAGCCTAATAGAGACGAAACATGTTCCACAACAGCTTCGGTTAAACCTTCTTGCTCTGATAATGCCCACGCAAAATCTTGATGAAATTGCTGATGTGTCTGCAAACTGCCTTTTTGAGAGACGTTTTCCCACAATTCGACTAATTCACGTTTTGCCGCGTTTTCATCAATAATAAACAGCTTCGCGAGCCAATCAATTAACTCTTGGGTATAAGCTGTTTCAACAACCGGTAATTCATTAATCGATGGTTGATAATCATCTAACAACACATCTGAAAATGGGTAAGTAATCTGAATTTCAGACAGCTCTTGCTGTTGTTGATCATCATTAACGGCTTCTTCATTAACAGCCTCTTGGTGTAAGAGGCTTTCTAAATGAGGCACATCAACGTCTATATTCGCCTGCTCTTCAACATATTCATCATCGGCAGATTCATCATCATAAATAGCGTAAGCGGCATATCTTTTTGCCTCCTCAAAAGCTTCACGTAATTGTTGATACTCTTCAGGGTGGCTATCGGGTCGATATTTTTTTACCTGCCGCGCATAAGCACGCCGAATTTCCTTTTCATCGTTTGTTTGAGTGATTCCCAATGTTTGCCATATACTCATTAATGCGAGTCTCCCTCATAGCGACTCAAAAATTGTTCCACTTGTTGACGAATGGCCGCAATACGGCGTGGATCTTGGCTATCGAGCGCTCTTTCAAACTCCGTTGTGACTTGATCCATCCAATAGCGATCCTCACCCAGTAAAAACTCATATAACCGAGCACAGCGTGACAATAACACGCGATTCTCTTTTCTATCCCTCGGATGCTGTTTTAAATCAGCAATTTTTAATAAGCTTTGTTCGATTTGCGCTTCATTCATTTGCCCCGGAACTTTCTCTATCACTAGCCGAAACACCTCAGGGTTACCTTGATAACGACACTCAACTTCTAGTAATCCATCAACGGTATAGGTAAACCGGACATCAATATCCACTTCTCCAGCAGGCTTCTGAGGGATATCAATCGCCATCTCCCCCAAAAATACGTTATCTTGGACGCGACGCGCTTCCCCCTGATAAATCTTTAATAAAATCATTTTTTGGTTATCTTCAATCGTGCTGACCGTTTGCATCTTGCTCACAGGTAAAAAGGTATTTCGCTCAATTAAAGGTAAAAAATAACCCGAATCATAATGGGTTCCGTTTCTTTTTGAGGTTTCAATCCCCAAAGAAAATGGCATTACGTCGGTTAAAATAACATCATCAAGGGCTGTATCTGCCATCACCATACCCGCTTGAACCCCTGCACCTAATGCAACGGCTTCATCTGGATTAAGGTCATGGCGAGGAAAACGTCCAAACAGACGCGCTACCGTTTGTCGGATAAGTGGCATTCGTGTTGCACCACCAACTAATAAGATGTCGTCCAAATCATTAAGAGTAAAACGAGAATCATGCAAAGCCTGCAAAATAGGTTGTTGCAATCGTGCTAATAAAGATTGACAACAAGAAGCTAGCTCCTGATCTGTCATTGTCCAATGCCAATCCTGATCATTCCACCGTAGCGAAGCCGTCGCTTCATTGCTTTGACCTAATGCGATTTTTAATGTTTCTGCTTGTTTGAGTAATTCCGCGCGAATATCTGCTTGGGCTTCTTTCAGTTCAGGATGCTGCTTTAACATCCACAGATAAATAGCTTCACTGAAATCATCACCGCCTAAACGGACATCGCCACTACTCGCGCAAACCTCAATAACGCCTTCAAACATATCAATTATCGAAACATCAAACGTTCCCCCACCAAGGTCAAAGGTTAGGTATTTGTGTTCTTTGTTTTCGAGTAACCCAAAGGCCAACGATGCCGCAGTAGGTTCATTCAATAACCTTAAAACATTTAGCCCAGCGAGTTGTCCCGCTGTTTTAACCGCCCGACGCTGAACATCATTAAAATAAGCAGGAACCGTGATCACTGCATCTTTAACGGGGTAACCAAGCCAAGCTTCAACATCCTCTTTTAATTGCCGTAATAATAAAGCAGAAAGCTCCTCAGCCCGAAAAGTCAGAGAGCCTAATGATAACGTTGCGTCCGTGCCCATAAAGCGCTTAAAGCTGGCTTGGGTTAAATGGGGGTGACTCTGTAGACGTTCACGAGCGAATTTTCCGACCAAGATCTGGTCATCATCATCAAGAGCAACAACAGATGGCGTTAAAACATCACCTTGTTTATTGGGTACTAATACCGCTCGCCCTTCAATCCATAAACTCACTGCACTATTACTGGTCCCAAGATCAATCCCCATAACCATGTCAGCCGCCATATTATCTCCCTTATCATTCACTTTATTGAATTATTACTGGATAGAATATCAATCTGTTTTTTGTACTTATGAGACACATTATGAACAAAACACAAGATATTAAAACGAGACAAAGCTGAGATTAATAGAAAAAAGAAAAAGAGAGGCATAAAAAAAGCGCAACCCCAAAAGGGTTACGCCCATCTAATTATCATTTAATTTAATGAATTATTTAGTTTTTTCTGCAAAACGTTTTGCAGCTTCATCCCAGTTAACGACTGACCAGAATGCTTTGATGTAGTCAGGACGACGGTTTTGATATTTCAGATAATAAGCGTGTTCCCAAACATCAAGGCCAATAATTGGGTAACCTGAAGTACCAGAAATCGCTTCACCCATCAGAGGGCTGTCTTGGTTAGCTGTAGAAACAACCGCTAGCTTACCGTCATCTTTTAGAACTAGCCATGCCCAGCCAGAACCAAAACGAGAAGCTGCTGCTTTCTCAAATTGTTCTTTGAAAGCGTCAACACTACCAAAATCACGCTCGATAGCTGCTTTCAGATCACCGCTTAGTTCAGTACCTAATTTTAGGCCTTTCCAGAACAGGCTGTGGTTTGAGTGACCACCAGCATTGTTACGAACAAAAGTACGTTGATCAGCAGGAACTTTATCCAATTGTTGGATCAGATCATCAATGTCTAGGTTAGCCAGTTCAGGTAATTTTTCTAACGCAGTGTTAGTGTTGTTAACGTAGGTTTGATGATGCTTGGTGTGATGGATTTCCATTGTTTGCTTATCGAAATGAGGTTCCAGCGCATCATAAGCATAAGGTAAAGCAGGTAATGTATAGCTCATTGTATTTGTCTCCAGTGACTTATTGACATATACCTCTATATCTCTCACTCAATGCCAAGACACATAGGGTATACACTTCAGAAACTTCACACCTTGTGAGTCGGTATCAATTATAGTTATTTTACTGTTAATGAAAATCATTATCAAACCCATGATATTTATATGGTCTTTCTCATCAACTATCATTGTTGATTTATTTAGCAACTAATACCAATATCGCCCTGCTTTGTTTTTCTTTAATTCTACCCTTATACAGATAATCAGATGATTAATCTAATTGACGATTTCGCATCAAATGATAATCCTGTTAAATCCATTACAATTAATACGTGATCTCCCGCTCAAAAGAAAAACAAATTTATATTTCCTGCTTTAGTTAACCATTTTTTGACATAGTATTAACATCTGCAAGGAGATAAAAATATGACTCAAATAACTAAGCATCCCGTTACTGCTGAAATTGCAGAAAATGCCCTGATAAACGAGCAACAGTACAACAATGAGTATCAACTCTCTATTCAAGACCCTGAAACGTTTTGGGGGGAGAAAGGAAAGGTTGTTGATTGGATTAAGCCGTATACCCGAGTAAAAAACACCTCCTTCGATCCTGGCCATATCAGCATTCGCTGGTTTGAAGATGGCACCCTTAACTTAAGCGCTAACTGTTTAGATCGTCATCTGGCAGATAAGGGCGATCAAACCGCAATCATATGGGAAGGTGATGACCCTTCTCAATCAAAAAATGTCACTTACCGTGAACTGCATCATGATGTTAGTCAGTTCGCTAACGTATTAAAACAACATGGTATTCGTAAAGGCGATGTTGTCGCGATTTACATGCCAATGGTGGTTGAAGCTGCCGTCGCAATGTTAGCTTGTGCTCGCATTGGGGCGATTCATACTGTTATCTTTGCTGGCTTCTCTCCAGAAGCGGTATCGGGTCGTGTTATCGACTGTAAAGCAAAACTGATTATTACAGCCGATGAAGGCCTACGTGCTGGCCGCTCAATACCTCTCAAGAAAAACGTTGATGACGCATTAACCAATGCCAATGTCACCACCGTTAAGAATGTCATTGTCTACCGTCGTACTGGGAATGTTCCAAGCTGGGTAGAAGGGCGTGACCTATGGTGGCACGATGTGATTGATGGCGTCAGCGCCGACTGCCCACCTGAAGAAATGAACGCAGAAGACCCATTATTCATTCTGTATACTTCAGGCTCAACAGGTAAACCAAAAGGTGTACTGCATACTACTGGCGGTTATTTAGTCTATGCAACACTCACCTTTAAATATACTTTCGACTACCATCCCGGTGAAGTGTATTGGTGTACTGCCGATGTTGGCTGGGTAACGGGTCACAGCTATTTGTTATATGGCCCTCTATCTAATGGTGCCAAAACATTGATGTTTGAAGGCGTGCCTAACTACCCTGCGGTCAATCGCATGAGCCAAGTGGTTGATAAGCACCAAGTTAATATCCTGTATACCGCGCCGACTGCTATCCGCGCCCTAATGGCTGAAGGTGATAAAGCCATTGAAGGCACCAACCGTAGCTCGTTGCGTATCCTAGGATCCGTTGGTGAACCTATCAACCCTGAAGCATGGGAATGGTTCTATAAGAAGATTGGTGATAGTCGTTGCCCAATTGTTGATACATGGTGGCAAACAGAAACTGGCGGCTTTATGATCACTCCGCTGCCGGGAGCGACCATGCTAAAACCAGGCTCAGCAACGTTACCTTTCTTCGGGGTTCGTCCTGCTCTTGTTGATAATCTTGGGGAACCATTAGAAGGTGCAACAGAGGGTAACCTCGTCATTGTTGATTCATGGCCTGGTCAAGCACGTACCTTATTTGGTGACCACGAGCGTTTTGAGCAAACCTACTTTTCTACTTTTAAAGGTATGTATTTCAGTGGCGATGGTGCTCGCCGCGATGAAGATGGCTATTTCTGGATCACGGGCCGTGTTGATGATGTATTAAATATTTCCGGTCACCGCCTAGGTACTGCTGAAATTGAATCTGCATTAGTTGCACACCCAAAAATTGCAGAAGCAGCCGTTGTTGGTATTCCTCATAATATTAAGGGGCAAGCTATCTATGCTTATGTCACCTTAATTTCGGGGGAAGAGCCTTCACCTGAGCTATATACCGAAGTTCGTAATTGGGTTCGAAAAGAAATCGGTCCAATTGCAACACCTGATGTTCTACACTGGACGGACTCTTTACCTAAAACCCGCTCCGGTAAGATCATGCGCCGTATCCTACGTAAAATTGCCTCAGGAGATACTAGTAACTTAGGAGATACTTCCACACTGGCAGATCCTGGCGTTGTCGAAAAACTACTCGAAGAAAAACAATCAATGAGTATGTCATAAGCCTGAAGGTCGCCTTTATGGCGACCTTACATACATTCCAATAAGACGATAACAGAGGAGAACTCTGATGAATGCTACTGCTTATCAAGAGGTAGAGAATAACCCTCGCTTTAAAGAATTGGTAAGGAAACGCGGTCGATTTTCATGGTTGTTGTCAGCTATCACATTAATATTGTATGTCGGTTTTATCTTTCTTATTGCTTTTAACCCAAGTTGGCTTGGAACGCCGATTAGTGAAGGATCCTATATCACACGAGGTATACCTATTGGTGTAGGATTGATTGTCATCTCTTTCTTATTAACTGGCCTATATGTTATTCGGGCAAATGGTGAATACGACCGTTTAACGGCTGAAATCTTAAAAGAGGTGCAAAAATGATAAAACTCCTTCCTCTCATCTTACTTTTCGCCTCTTCAGCCGCATTTTCTGATGCACTGACAGGGGATGTCGAGCGGCAACCTGTGAATATTCAAGCCATTATCATGTTCTTGTTATTCGTCGGGTTTACTCTCTATATTACTTATTGGGCATCTAAAAGAACACGTTCTCGCTCAGACTACTACACCGCAGGCGGTAAAATTACAGGTTTTCAAAATGGGATGGCCATTGCGGGTGACTTTATGTCCGCAGCCTCATTCTTAGGTATTTCAGCACTGGTTTACACCTCCGGTTATGATGGCTTGATCTACTCTATCGGCTTCTTAATTGGCTGGCCTATTATTCTTTTCTTAATTGCTGAACGCTTACGTAACCTCGGTCGTTATACCTTCGCCGATGTTGCGTCATATCGATTAAAACAAAGACCAATACGGATACTGTCTGCCGTTGGCTCTCTTGTTGTCGTTGCACTCTACCTCATTGCACAAATGGTTGGTGCAGGGAAGTTGATCGAACTACTGTTTGGTCTTAATTACCATGTTGCCGTCGTAATTGTAGGTATTTTGATGGTGTTATACGTCCTATTTGGTGGAATGTTAGCCACTACATGGGTACAAATCATCAAAGCAATTCTCTTATTAGCAGGCGCAACATTTATGGCCGTAATGGTCATGAAACATGTTGGTTTCAATTTCAATACCCTATTTAAAGAAGCCGTCGAAGTACATAAAAATGGCATTGCCATTATGAGCCCAGGAGGATTAGTTTCAGATCCTATATCGGCTTTATCACTTGGGCTAGCGCTGATGTTTGGTACAGCAGGGCTACCTCATATCATTATGCGTTTCTTTACGGTCAGTGACGCGAAAGAAGCTCGTAAGAGTGTGTTCTATGCAACAGGTTTCATTGGCTACTTCTATATTTTAACTTTCATTATCGGTTTTGGTGCGATTGTTCTTGTTAGTGCAAACCCTGACTTTAAAGATGCAGCAGGCAAATTGATCGGTGGAACAAACATGGCCGCCGTACACCTTGCAGATGCCGTCGGAGGGAACTTCTTCCTTGGCTTTATTTCTGCTGTTGCTTTCGCCACGATATTAGCTGTTGTTGCGGGGCTAACACTCGCCGGCGCCTCAGCGGTTTCCCATGACCTTTATGCCATGGCAATCAAAGACGGTAAGGCAAATGAAAAAGAGGAGTTACGTGTATCCAAAATTACGGTAGTGATCTTAGGCTTTGTTGCTATCGGGTTAGGTATTTTGTTCGAAAACCAAAATATCGCCTTCATGGTAGGCCTCGCATTCTCTATCGCTGCAAGCTGTAACTTCCCTATCATCCTGTTATCGATGTATTGGAAGAAATTAACAACACGTGGTGCCTTAGCAGGCGGATGGTTAGGACTTATTACCGCCGTTGTGCTGATGATATTAGGGCCAACTATTTGGGTAAGCATCTTACATCATGAGAAACCTATCTATCCTTATGAGTATCCTGCATTCTTCTCGATGATAGTGGCATTTGTCGCTTCTTGGTTATTCTCTATCACAGATAACTCAGAAAGAGGCAAATTCGAGAGAGAACGCTTTAGAGAGCAATTTGTACGTTCACAAATTGGCTTAGGTATTGAGCAAGGTAAATCTCACTAACCCTTAATATTACCTCTAGAAAGAAACATAAAAAAGCGGCTCTTAATAAGCCGCTTTTTTAATCTGTATAAAACCACGTTACCTCGCATAAGTCATTTTTTCAGTGTTTACCCACTCATCAACTAACTCAAAAAAGCGTGCTGGTTGGTTTTTTACTTCGACTTTAAAGTTCTCAAACTCAGATTTGTTATTAGGTACATACATTGATAATAATATATTTAACGATATTTCTTTGTTCGCAAATTTCTGGCTAATATTAAATGCCTTATAGAGGATCGCCGCCAATACAAAACTAACCACTGCTATACCAGCCATAGCAGCAAAACTGTAATCTATGTGTAGAAGCTGGCGAGCCTCATTCAGTAGTAAGAAAGGCGTAAAAAACATCACCAGCAGAGATAAGATAATTGCCCCATCTTGACCATTGTTGAATTCGTGTTCCTTTTGCTTATTAACGGCAACAATATCCCTAAATATTTGGCTATTAACAGATTTTATATTCTTCATTATATTCACCTTGATAAACAAGCGCATTATCGTGTGTAAAAATCATTCATAACAACTAATTAAGTTACTTATTGATAGTATATGTTTAACTTTTTGCAACATCAATTTAACATTTGTTATCTATTTTAATGGGAAAGTATCTTAAGAAGAGTAGGTAAATAGAAGATATAGAACAACAAACCCGATGATCACAAAACCGTGTTTATGGCCTATCTATTGATATTAAAAGTAAAGTTGAAAAATGATCTAACTTAAACGGATTTTATTTAACATTTAAACAAATTAATTTATAAAAAATTAATTATTAAAGTTATAAAGCTTGCTTATCGATACTCATTACCTTTTTCCCAAACGCAAAAAAGCCACCCGATGGGTGGCTTTCTCACTGATTTGATGTCTGGCAGTTCCCTACTCTCACATGGGGAGACCCCACACTACCATCGGCGCTACGGCGTTTCACTGCTGAGTTCGGCATGGGGTCAGGTGGGACCACCGCGCTATTGCCGCCAGACAAATTCGGTTTCGTTCCCGTTTGCGTCGACACCGCAAACCAGAACTGCAATCTTGAACAAGCTGATTTCTCGCACCACTCTATCTCGTGCACTTCAACAATCGTCTCTCTAAAACACCTTCGGTGTTGTCAGGTTAAGCCTCACGGTTCATTAGTACTGGTTAGCTCAACGTATCGCTACGCTTACACACCCAGCCTATCAACGTCTTCGTCTTAAACGTTCCTTTAGGACCCTTAAAGAGTCAGGGAAGACTCATCTCAAGGCAAGTTTCCCGCTTAGATGCTTTCAGCGGTTATCTCTTCCGCACTTAGCTACCGGGCAGTGCCATTGGCATGACAACCCGAACACCAGCGGTGCGTCCACTCCGGTCCTCTCGTACTAGGAGCAGCCCCTTTCAATCTTCCAACGCCCACGGCAGATAGGGACCGAACTGTCTCACGACGTTCTAAACCCAGCTCGCGTACCACTTTAAATGGCGAACAGCCATACCCTTGGGACCTACTTCAGCCCCAGGATGTGATGAGCCGACATCGAGGTGCCAAACACCGCCGTCGATATGAACTCTTGGGCGGTATCAGCCTGTTATCCCCGGAGTACCTTTTATCCGTTGAGCGATGGCCCTTCCATTCAGAACCACCGGATCACTAAGACCTACTTTCGTACCTGCTCGAGCCGTCACTCTCGCAGTCAAGCTGGCTTATGCCTTTGCACTAACCGCATGATGTCCGACCATGCTTAGCCAACCTTCGTGCTCCTCCGTTACGCTTTGGGAGGAGACCGCCCCAGTCAAACTACCCACCAGACACTGTCCGCACCCCAGATTATGGGGCTACGTTAGAACATCAAACATTAAAGGGTGGTATTTCAAGGTTGGCTCCATGCAGACTGGCGTCCACACTTCAAAGCCTCCCACCTATCCTACACATCAAGGCTCAATGTTCAGTGTCAAGCTATAGTAAAGGTTCACGGGGTCTTTCCGTCTTGCCGCGGGTACACTGCATCTTCACAGCGAGTTCAATTTCACTGAGTCTCGGGTGGAGACAGCCTGGCCATCATTACGCCATTCGTGCAGGTCGGAACTTACCCGACAAGGAATTTCGCTACCTTAGGACCGTTATAGTTACGGCCGCCGTTTACTGGGGCTTCGATCAAGAGCTTCTCCTTACGGATAACCCCATCAATTAACCTTCCAGCACCGGGCAGGCGTCACACCGTATACGTCCACTTTCGTGTTTGCACAGTGCTGTGTTTTTAATAAACAGTTGCAGCCAGCTGGTATCTGCGACTGGCTTCAGCTCCATGGGTAAACCACTTCACCTAATGCCAGCGTGCCTTCTCCCGAAGTTACGGCACCATTTTGCCTAGTTCCTTCACCCGAGTTCTCTCAAGCGCCTGAGTATTCTCTACCTGACCACCTGTGTCGGTTTGGGGTACGATTAATGATAATCTAGAGCTTAGAGGCTTTTCCTGGAAGCGGGGCATGAGCTACTTCGCCACCGTAGTGACTCGTCATCAGACCTCAGTGTATAGCGAACCGGATTTGCCTAATTCACCCACCTACATCCTTAAACCGGGACAACCGTCGCCCGGCCAGCCTAGCCTTCTCCGTCCCCCCATCGCAATTATCACCAGTACAGGAATATTAACCTGTTTCCCATCGACTACGCATTTCTGCCTCGCCTTAGGGGTCGACTCACCCTGCCCCGATTAACGTTGGACAGGAACCCTTGGTCTTCCGGCGTGCGGGTTTTTCACCCGCATTATCGTTACTTATGTCAGCATTCGCACTTCTGATACCTCCAGCATGCCTCGCAGCACACCTTCACAGGCTTACAGAACGCTCCCCTACCCAACAACATTTACATGTCGCTGCCGCAGCTTCGGTGCATGGTTTAGCCCCGTTACATCTTCCGCGCAGGCCGACTCGACCAGTGAGCTATTACGCTTTCTTTAAATGATGGCTGCTTCTAAGCCAACATCCTGGCTGTCTGAGCCTTCCCACTTCGTTTCCCACTTAACCATGACTTTGGGACCTTAGCTGGCGGTCTGGGTTGTTTCCCTCTTCACGACGAACGTTAGCACCCGCCGTGTGTCTCCCGTGATAACATTCTTCGGTATTCGTAGTTTGCATCGGGTTGGTAAGTCGGGATGACCCCCTAGCCGAAACAGTGCTCTACCCCCGAAGATGAGTTCACGAGGCGCTACCTAAATAGCTTTCGGGGAGAACCAGCTATCTCCCGGTTTGATTGGCCTTTCACCCCCAGCCACAAGTCATCCGCTAATTTTTCAACATTAGTCGGTTCGGTCCTCCAGTTAGTGTTACCCAACCTTCAACCTGCCCATGGCTAGATCACCGGGTTTCGGGTCTATACCCTGCAACTCATTCGCCCAGTTAAGACTCGGTTTCCCTACGGCTCCCCTATTCGGTTAACCTTGCTACAGAATATAAGTCGCTGACCCATTATACAAAAGGTACGCAGTCACCCCACCACTAAGCCCCCTTTGCTTGATTTTTTGGGTTGGGCGTCACAAAGGACGTTCCGCCAACCGCCATCAAGTAAGGATGACGCTGTGATGACTCACCACTGGCTTAGTGGTGGGGCTCCCACTGCTTGTACGTACACGGTTTCAGGTTCTATTTCACTCCCCTCGCCGGGGTTCTTTTCGCCTTTCCCTCACGGTACTGGTTCACTATCGGTCAATCAGGAGTATTTAGCCTTGGAGGATGGTCCCCCCATATTCAGACAGGATAACACGTGTCCCGCCCTACTCGTCGAGTTCACAACACCAACACCTTCGGATACGGGGCTATCACCCTTTATTGCCGGCCTTTCCAGACCGTTCTCCTGATGCTGATGCTGATTAAGACTCTGGGCTGCTCCCCGTTCGCTCGCCGCTACTAGGGGAATCTCGGTTGATTTCTTTTCCTCGGGGTACTGAGATGTTTCAGTTCCCCCGGTTCGCCTCGTTTGACTATGGATTCATCAAACGATAGTGCAACGAATTGCACTGGGTTTCCCCATTCGGACATCGTCGGTTATAACGGTTCATATCACCTTACCGACGCTTTTCGCAGATTAGCACGTCCTTCATCGCCTCTGATTGCCTAGGCATCCACCGTGTACGCTTAGTCGCTTAACCTCACAACCCGAAATTGTTTCAACGATCACCTGACTGTCATGGCTGTGCGTGGTGAACTTCTGCGTTGGGCAGTGCTCGCAATGCTCACGTACTCCTGTACGCTGCGCTTGCTGCGCGCTGTCCGCCTTGAATTTCACCCTGCTCGCTCATGCCACTCGTTTGAATGACCGAAAATTTCAGGTTTGAAATTTTGAGAGACTCTCACATTGTTTAAGCGATAAACAATGTGCGTTGTTTCAATTTTCAGCTTGTTCCAGATTGTTAAAGAGCATAATTATTCGCAATAGACTAAAACTAATCTATTCTGAATAATTCAAAAATATTATGGTGGAGCTAAGCGGGATCGAACCGCTGACCTCCTGCGTGCAAGGCAGGCGCTCTCCCAGCTGAGCTATAGCCCCATAACAGGTTTAACAGTATCAATTAATCTCTTTGTAAGTTTCTTTACTTGGAGATCTTTTTTCTTAGGCAAGCACGTTTTTGCTATGCTTAAGTTGGTTAATTTTGTTTAGACTAGGCGTGGATTAGCGACGTTTACAATAAGTAAACGAGCTGAGCCACAACGACGTATTAACAAAATTTGGTAGGCCTGAGTGGACTTGAACCACCGACCTCACCCTTATCAGGGGTGCGCTCTAACCACCTGAGCTACAAGCCTATTGATACCGTTGACTCTTTCATCAGACAATCTGTGTGAACACTTCACAAAAACACTTCAACGGTAAGGAGGTGATCCAACCGCAGGTTCCCCTACGGTTACCTTGTTACGACTTCACCCCAGTCATGGATCACAAAGTGGTAAGCGCCCTCCCGAAGGTTAAGCTACCTACTTCTTTTGCAACCCACTCCCATGGTGTGACGGGCGGTGTGTACAAGGCCCGGGAACGTATTCACCGTAGCATTCTGATCTACGATTACTAGCGATTCCGACTTCATGGAGTCGAGTTGCAGACTCCAATCCGGACTACGACGTACTTTATGAGTTCCGCTTGCTCTCGCGAGGTCGCTTCTCTTTGTATACGCCATTGTAGCACGTGTGTAGCCCTACTCGTAAGGGCCATGATGACTTGACGTCATCCCCACCTTCCTCCGGTTTATCACCGGCAGTCTCCTTTGAGTTCCCGACCGAATCGCTGGCAACAAAGGATAAGGGTTGCGCTCGTTGCGGGACTTAACCCAACATTTCACAACACGAGCTGACGACAGCCATGCAGCACCTGTCTCAGAGTTCCCGAAGGCACTTAAGCATCTCTGCCAAATTCTCTGGATGTCAAGAGTAGGTAAGGTTCTTCGCGTTGCATCGAATTAAACCACATGCTCCACCGCTTGTGCGGGCCCCCGTCAATTCATTTGAGTTTTAACCTTGCGGCCGTACTCCCCAGGCGGTCGATTTAACGCGTTAGCTCCGGAAGCCACTCCTCTAGGGAACAACCTCCAAATCGACATCGTTTACAGCGTGGACTACCAGGGTATCTAATCCTGTTTGCTCCCCACGCTTTCGCACCTGAGCGTCAGTCTTTGTCCAGGGGGCCGCCTTCGCCACCGGTATTCCTCCACATCTCTACGCATTTCACCGCTACACATGGAATTCTACCCCCCTCTACAAGACTCTAGCTAACCAGTCTTAGATGCCATTCCCAGGTTAAGCCCGGGGATTTCACATCTAACTTAATTAACCGCCTGCGTGCGCTTTACGCCCAGTAATTCCGATTAACGCTTGCACCCTCCGTATTACCGCGGCTGCTGGCACGGAGTTAGCCGGTGCTTCTTCTGTCGGTAACGTCAATCGTTGATGGTATTAACATCAACGCCTTCCTCCCGACTGAAAGTACTTTACAACCCTAGGGCCTTCTTCATACACGCGGCATGGCTGCATCAGGCTTGCGCCCATTGTGCAATATTCCCCACTGCTGCCTCCCGTAGGAGTCTGGGCCGTGTCTCAGTCCCAGTGTGGCTGATCATCCTCTCAGACCAGCTAGGGATCGTCGCCTAGGTAAGCCATTACCTTACCTACTAGCTAATCCCATATGGGTTCATCCGACAGCGCAAGGCCCGAAGGTCCCCTGCTTTGCTCCTAAGAGATTATGCGGTATTAGCCACCGTTTCCAGTAGTTATCCCCCTCTATCGGGCAGATCCCCATACATTACTCACCCGTCCGCCGCTCGTCAGCGGGAAGCAAGCTCCCCCTGTTACCGCTCGACTTGCATGTGTTAGGCCTGCCGCCAGCGTTCAATCTGAGCCATGATCAAACTCTTCAATTAAAAGCGTTTGATGCTCAAAGAATTAAACTGACTACATTCTTTCATATATGAATTAACGTGTTAGTCACTCTTCAAGACTTTAAAATCAAATATTTTTTTGATAGTGTCCTGTGAGTGCCCACACAGATTGTCTGATAAATTGTTAAAGAGCGTTGCGACTTTATCTTTCGATATTAACCAGTTAGGTCGTTGTCGCGAGGTGATGTATACTACGTTTTTTCGTGAGAAAGTCAAGCGATTATTTTCAACTTTTTCTTTCTTTTTTCACCTCTCGTTGCCACTGGTTTCTTTTCTAACCTGACCACCGAAGTGGTTTGTCGTGACAACGGATGCGCATTATAGGGAGTCAGAAAATTCTAGCAACCCTTATTTTGCATTTTCTTTTCGTTCGCGCTTTTTTTCATCAAAACGGTGATAAATCAACTAAAACAACGGTAGAATTGATTATTTCAGCAGCAATTATCCCCCAACTCACGTAATATAATTGCTCAAGGTTATGTATTGGGACTAATTATGGAATTTAGTGAGCAGCAAACTGCTTCGCAAAAAAACCTTTCTTATCTTATTGCCGAACAGCTAGGCCAAGAGATTTTGAAAGGCACTTATTTACCAAGCTCTATTCTTCCCAGTGAAATAGAGTTATCTGATAAATTCCAAGCCAGCCGCACAGCGATTAGAGAAGCGGTTAAGATGTTAGCAGCAAAAGGGATGTTACTTGCGCGTCCTCGCATTGGCACAAGAGTTATGCCTTCATCCCACTGGAATTTTTTGGATCAAGATCTGCTTAAATGGTGGATAAGCAGTGATGAACAAACGGTCGTTATTAGGCATTTTCATGTTGTAAGACTCGCGATTGAACCGCAAGCTTGCTACCTTGCCGCAAAACATGCCACAGACAAGCAAAATAATTTACTCAAAGCACTCGCCAATGAAATGCAATTATTAGAAAAGCAATTTGATAGGCAACGTTGGATAGATGTTGATCACCGTTTTCATCTAACGATTTATGAAGCTTGTGCCAATCCATTTTTGATCTCCTTTGCCAATTTATTCCGTTCTGTCTATCAATTCTATTTTGATGCGATTACAGAAAATGACGTTATTGAAGTAGACATTCATCAGCAACTGGCAAATGCCATAATAAAAGGTAATAGCGCCAAAGCGTTTGATCTCTGCTATAAGTTATTAACTATTACTGGAAAACAGACCTAACACGATAACTTTCCATGTTTGCTTTAACTTTTTATTTAATAGGTTACCGATGTTAAAAACAGCTAAAAGCATGTCAGGCCTTCCATGGATAGCCGCAATGGCATTTTTCATGCAAGCCCTTGATGCAACCATTTTGAACACGGCGCTACCTGATATCGCCAAAAGCCTCCACCATTCACCACTCGCCATGCAATCTGCGATTGTCAGTTATACATTAACAGTTGCATTATTAATTCCTGTGAGTGGATGGTTTGCAGATAGGTTCGGCACTCGTCGCATTTTTATTATCGCTGTTTCACTGTTTTCCTTTGGTTCCCTTCTTTGTGCGCTATCACCGTCATTGACATTCTTAGTCACCTCCCGCGTTATCCAAGGTATTGGTGGGGCAATGATGATGCCTGTTGCGCGCCTTGCATTGATCCGTGCCTATCCACGCAGTGAATTACTCCCAATATTAAACTTTGTTACTATCCCTGGATTAGTAGGTCCTATCTTAGGCCCTTTACTAGGCGGTGTATTAGTGACTTATGCCACATGGCATTGGATCTTCATTATCAATATTCCGATTGGTATTTTAGGGATCTTGTACGCCTTAAAATCAATGCCTGATTTTAAAATGCCAAAACGTAAGTTTGATGTTCTTGGGTTTATTCTCTTTGGCTTTGGTCTTGTCATGTTATCAGTCAGTCTGGATCTCTTTGGCGACAAGTCCTTGCCCGGTTACATTCCAGCATCCATCGTACTCGGTGGTTTTGTATGCCTATTTCTTTATGTTTTTCATGCTCGACGTATAAAACATGCCATCATTCCGCTGAATTTATTTAAAACCCGTACTTTTAGTATTGGTATTAGCGGTAATATTGCCACTCGATTAGGGACAGGAAGTATTCCATTTTTGATGCCATTAATGTTGCAGGTTGGTTTTGGCTACGAAGCGGTTATCGCCGGTATGATGATGGCTCCAATGGCTATAGGGTCAATTATCGCAAAATCAGCAGTAACTCGGATACTGACTCGCTTTGGTTATCGAAAAACACTGTTTACCGTGACGGTCATTATTAGTTTTATGATAGCTCAGTTTTCTCTCCAGACTCCGACTATGTCTATCTATTTACTGGTGATACCTCTATTTGTGCTTGGTATGGTCATGTCAACGCAATTTACTGCGATGAATACGATTTGCTTAGCTGATTTAACAGATAATAATGCCAGTGCGGGGAATAGTATGTTAGCGGTGACTCAACAGCTATCGATCAGTTTTGGTATTGCAGTCAGTGCGGCAATATTGAGCTTCTATGAAGGCTTACCACATGGGAATACTGTAGATAATTTCCATTACACCTTTATAACTATCGGTGCCATTACATTACTTTCTGCATTTGTCTTCTTGTTGTTGAAGAAAAGTGATGGTCAAAACTTAATAAAAAATAAGTCTAAACCATCAGATAAGAACTAATTTCGTTTAACGGATTGGCGCTCAACCAGTTTGGGCGTCAACACCAAAACGTTAGCGTCGGCTTCAGGGTTATCCATTCGAAAAATAAGCTGGTCGACAGCCAATTTACCCAATTCATCTTTTGGTTGATGAATCGTCGTTAATGGCGGGATCATATAAGGTGATAAGTCGATATCATCGTAGCCAATGATTGAGATATCATCAGGTACTTTCAGTCCTTTACGAAATATCGCCTGATAAGCGCCAACGGCCATGGCATCATTCCCGGCAAAAATAGCTTTAGGTGGGTTAGCAAGCGCCAACAGTTTATTCATTGAATTAAAGCCACCAGCAAATTCAAAATCACTAAAAATAATATATTCATCAGGAATATTCAGCGATGCTTGCTTCATCGCCTGCATGAAACCTTGGAAACGCGCACGTGCTGGTGATTTGTCTTGGGGGCCTGCGATGCAAGCAATTTGGGTGAACCCCGCATCAATTAAATAACGTGCGGCAATCTCCCCGCCAAGAAAAGAGTTATCTTGAATAATATCGCCATCAGACTCAAAGGGAGACCAATCCATCATCACGGTAGGCACTGCGGGATAACGGGAAAGAACCTCTTTTGATGGCCCCTGAACTTCTGTACACATCATCAGTAAACCATCAACGCGTTTCTGTAATAGTGTTTCTAAACTATGATTCATCCGCTGAAGGTCGCCTTCAGTATTACAGAGGATCAAACTATAACCACGTTCATAACAGCTGCGCTCAACCCCACGAACCACTTCTGCATAAAAAGGGTTATTACTGGTTGTTAGTAACATACCTATCGTATTAGTACGATTCATTTTTAAGCTACGAGCTAACGCCGATGGAGCATAATTTAGCTGCTCAATCGCATTTTTGACTCGTAATGTCACACTTTCGCTGACATAGCGATTTTGGTTGATGACATGAGAAACGGTGGATGTCGACACGCCAGCAAGGCGCGCAACATCTTTCATTGTTGCCACAAGCTATTCCTGTTGAGTTAAAAATGCATCGATTTCATTGCGCCATGGTACAGAGGGTTGTGCACCGGGTCGAGTTACCGCAATTGCAGCCGCTGCATGAGCGAAAACAATAGCCTCAGCATCACTTTTCCCTTCAAGTAAAGCGGTAACATAAGCGCCATTAAAGGTATCCCCTGCCGCAATTGTATCGACGGCTTTCACTTTAAATCCAGCGATAATTTTACCTGTTGAACCTTTTTCACTATACCAAACGCCTCTCGCCCCTAACGTAATCATGACTTTACTGATACCTTTATCATGCAATACTTGAGCTGCCGCTTGTGCGCTCTGATCATCTTTGACGGTAATTCCAGTCAAATGCTCCGCTTCTGTTTCATTTGGCGTAATAATATCGACTAAAGCAAGTAACGAGTCAGGAAGAGCTTGGGCAGGTGCAGGGTTTAAGATTACTTTTGTACTGTTTTTTTGTGCAATTTCCGCTGCTAACTGAACCGCTTCAATAGGGGATTCTAATTGCATCAGTACGGCATCTGCATCAATGATTTTTTGCTGATAGTGGTTCACTCTTTCTTTAGTTAAATGCGCATTGGCTCCAGCATGGATACCAATTACGTTTTCACCTTGTTGGTTTACAAAAATCAGTGCAACACCCGTTGTTTCATTATCAACGACATCAATACATTCAACATCAATATGATCATTTTTGAGCTGCGTTTTGATGCTTTGCCCAATGCTATCGTTACCGACGCAAGCAATAAATGTTATGTCAGCACCACTTCGTCCAGCAGCAACCGCCTGATTCGCACCTTTACCACCAAAAGCAACCTGATAGTGATTCCCTCTAACCGTTTCTCCCGGTTGCGGAAATTGCCCGATGTTTAGAATATGATCAGCATTGATACTACCTAAAACCACAAGTTTAGCTGCGCCCATAACATTTATTTCCTTTTGCCTTTTTTATTTTATTCGCAAATAGAGCAAACCGCCGTTAAGGATAACGGCGGTTAATCTTTATTACTTTTTAACAACCAGTTCTAGTTCTACAGGTACTGTTGGCTCGACCTTTTCACCTTTCAAAACTTTATCGGCGATTTGTACACCTACAATGCCAATTTGATCAGGGCGCTGTGCAATTGTTGCGCCTAGTTTGCCCCCTTCAACCGCTTTAATACCATCATTGGTTCCATCGAACCCGACAACTAATACATCATCACGTCCTGCGGTTTGTAACGCTCTTAGCGCCCCTAATGCCATTTCATCATTTTGAGCAAATACCGCTTGCACAGTAGGATGCGCTGTCAGTAGGTTTTGCATCACGTTTAAGCCTTTTGTTCTATCGAAATCAGCAGGCTGGCTGGCTAATACATTAAATTTATGCTCTTTTGCACCGGTATTAAAACCTTCACCGCGTTCACGAGCTGCGGAAGTTCCTGTGATCCCTTCGAGTTGGATCACTTTGGCGTCGTTACCTGTTTTTTCAGCGATAAAATCTGCCGCCATCTTACCGCCCATTCGGTTATCAGAAGCGACATGACTGACTACATCACCTTTGTTAGCTGCGCGGTCTAGGGTGATAACAGGAATTTTTGCTTTATTGGCCATGATAATGGCATTCCCAACCGCATCTGAATCGGTCGGGTTAATCAACATGAGTTTAGTGCCACGAACAGTTAAATCTTGAACGTTAGCTAGCTCTTTAGCAGGGTTATCTTGAGAGTCGAGTACTATTAGTTCGTAACCTAATTTATCGGCTTCTTTTTGAGCACTATCTTTCATTGTCACAAAGAACGGGTTGTTCAGTGTGGAAATAACCAGAGCGATACTCTCTTTCGCCATCGCATTAACACTCACAGTAGCACTTAAAGCGACGGCTGATAGCAAGGTTGCGAGTTTTTTCATTTTCATAATCGTATTCCTGTAGGGTATAAGTTACTTTTTATTATCAACGAGTACGGCAAGTAAGATGACAACCGCTTTTACAATCATTTGATAGTTTGATGATATACCTAGTAAGTTTAAGCCATTATTGAGAAAACCTAAGATAAGAGCACCAATCAAAGTTCCAACAATGCGTCCTTTACCACCAGCCAGACTTGTACCGCCAAGAACAACAGCGGCAATTGCGTCAAGCTCATAACCATTACCAGCCATTGGTTGTGCTGACGACAGTCGAGCAACTTCAATAACACTCGCCAATGCCGCTAATAATCCACACAGGGCATAGACAATAATTTTAATTCTGTCGACATTAATGCCGGATAAGCGCGTCGCGGCTTCATTTCCACCCAATGCATAGATATATCGACCCAAACGGGTATGGTGTAATAGATACCATGCCGCGGCAAACACAATGATCATCAACCAAACAGGGGTCGGGATCCCGAAGGGACGACCAATACCAAACCAGCCGAAAAGATCTGCATTATCACTGAAACCTGTATTGATCGGGCTACCATCTGTATACACACGTGTCACCCCCCGCAATAACAACATCATGACTAATGTCGCAATAAAGGCTTGAACTTTACCTTTGGCGACAATCACCCCCGTACAAGCACCAATAGCAGCCCCAAGGGCTAATGCTCCCGCAACAGCGACGAAGGCATTCACATCAGCCCCCACCATCGATGCCGCAACAGCCCCTGTTAAAGCCAGTAATGAACCAACAGATAGGTCAATACCGGAGGTTAAGATCACCAACGTCATCCCCACAGCCATGATGGCGTTAACCGATGTCTGTTGCAGGATATTAAACAGGTTATTAAGGGTGAAAAAATTCGGGCTAAGGGATGAAACAATGGCAATTAACACTAATAATGCAATCAGTGATTTTTGCTCCATTAGCCATGCTTTACTGAACCAACGTTTTGAGGTTGTGGTATTCGATGTCATTCTGATAACTCCTGAACTGAGCCGTAGCTTTTGCCAACAGCGGCAGCCATTAAGACTTCTTGAGTGGCCTGTTTAGCTGAAAACTCACCGCTAATATGCCCTTCATGCATAACGAGAATGCGGTCACTCATCCCAATCACTTCTGGCATTTCAGAAGAAACTAAGATGATGCTCAGCCCTTCTTTTTTAAATTGGTTAATTAATTGATAGATCTCTTTTTTAGCCCCAACATCCACACCTCGAGTTGGTTCATCTAAAATCAGGACTTTAGGCCTTGTCATCAAACCACGCGCAATCGCGACTTTTTGCTGATTTCCTCCCGATAGGTTGCCAATAATCTGATCCATGGAAGGGGTTTTGATATTAAATAAGCGAATAAAGTCACCGACCGTCTGTTGTTCTTCTTTATGTTTAAGATTGCCGCCAGCACGACTAAAGTAACGAAGTGCTGTCAACGACATGTTCTCTTTGACGGACATGCCTAGTACTAAACCGTCACGTTTACGATCTTCCGAGATATAGACAATGCCGTTATTTAAACCATCTTGTGGCGTTTTTAATGAAATACTTTTGCCATCAAGGCGTACTTCACCTGATTTTTTTGTCGCAGCGCCGTAAATGATCTTCATTAATTCAGTACGCCCTGCTCCCATCAAACCAGAAACGCCTAGAATTTCACCGCTTCTCAATGAAAAGCAGGCATTATCGACACCAGGGCCTGATACATTTTCAACCTGTAAGCGAACCTCTCCCACCGGAACATGAATACGTGGGTATTGGTCTTCTAATTTACGGCCCACCATCATTTCAATCAGTGTTTCTTCTTCTAATTCTTTGACAGGTTTTTCACCGATAAATTGTCCATCACGAAACACGGTTACATCATCACAGATTTCAAAAATCTCTTTTAAGCGATGAGAGATATAAACAATTCCACGCCCTTGCGCTTTAAGCTCTTCAATAACTCGAAAGAGTGATGCTGTTTCCGTATCTGTGAGGGCATCCGTTGGTTCGTCCATGATGATGACTTGCGATTCAAAACTTAACACTTTCGCTATCTCAACCATTTGCTGTTCGCCAATAGAAAGCTCAGCGATCAATTGATGGCTGTCATAATCCAAGTTCAGGCGTTTTAGTAGCTTATCGGATTCACTGAACATGGTTTTCCAGTCGATTTTGCCGAATTTATTAACAAATTCGCGACCAAGGAAAATATTTTCAGCAATTGTCAGTTCAGGGATCAAATTAAGCTCTTGATGAATAATACCAATCCCTGCTTCTTGTGAATTTTTAGGGCCATGAAAGACCACTTCTTTCCCTAAATAACGGATAGCGCCAGCATCTTTACTATAGATACCTGTAAGCACTTTCATCATGGTGGATTTACCCGCACCATTTTCACCGACTAGCGCCATCACTTTTCCTGGGTAAACTTTAAGTGCAGCACCGTTTAGTGCTTTTACTCCGGGAAAAGACTTTTCAATGCCAATAAGCTCTAATAAAGGCTGCATACACACCTCAAAACGTCACACCAGAACAAAGGATCACATTAGCAAAAGGTGAACACTCCCCTGTTCTAATCACCGCTTTGCTGTCATGAGTCATTTTTTTAAAGCTTTCATGACTACAATATTCCACTGTTATTGGTTTTCCTTGGGCAAGCTCTAATGCCTGCAAATGTGCCAATATCGCATGTTCCATTTCAGGATTAACGGTCGTGATCTCGCCAGCCAAAATTGCCTTTTCAATCTGCATCTCTTGAGTAATGACACTCAATACCGACATCAAATCGGGCAAACCTTGTGTAATAGCTAAATCAATACGTTCAACCTGCTGTGGTATAGGTAACCCAGCATCAGCAATTGTGATATGGTCGGTATGACCTAACTTTGCTATCACGGATGTAATATTGGAATTAAGCAAAATACCTTTTTTCATTGTTCCCGCCGTTTCCTTATGAGCGAAACGTTTCGCTAAATCTAATCATAGATAAGAAAATGAACAACACAATGTTGTTGGCTAAGATTTGTGATCACCATCGAAACGTTTCGTTAACGCCAAAAAGAGAAGAAAAGATGAAAGTATTGAATTAGTTATAGCTGAATCGTTTTTGTTGATAGTGAGTCTAAATCAAAGAAAAATGACAAAATTCGTTGCAAAATTGGCACCTCGATGGATAACCTAGCAATAAATGACATAAATAATAAAAGGAACGAATATGCAGTTAGCGGAAAGAATCGCCCAACTTAGCAATTACCTTGAAAGTGGTTTGTATGAACGCCAGCAAGCAATTCGTTTATGTTTATTGGCCACATTAAGTGGTGAAAGTGTCTTTCTTTTAGGGCCTCCAGGTATCGCTAAAAGCTTAATTGCACGCCGCATGAAGTATGCGTTTCGCCACGCGAATGCGTTCGAATATTTAATGACCCGTTTTTCCACACCAGAGGAAATTTTTGGGCCATTATCCATCCAAGCTTTAAAAGATGAAGGGCGCTATCAACGACTAACAAAAGGCTATTTACCTGATGCTGAGGTGGTTTTTCTTGATGAAATTTGGAAAGCTGGCCCCGCTATCTTAAATACCCTACTCACCGCTATCAATGAACGGAAATTCCGTAATGGGGATGGTGAAAGTGCTATTCCTATGCGTTTATTAGTCACCGCATCTAACGAGCTTCCTGATGCAGACAATAGCTTGGAAGCGCTATTTGACCGAATGCTTATCCGTATTTGGCTCGATAAAGTACAAGAAAAACAAAACTTCCGAGCGTTGCTGACAGGTAAATCCCCCCAAGATGAGTCACTGGTTCCTGAACACTTAAAAATCAGTGATGATGAATATAAAGAGTGGCAACAGCAAATCCCTAAAATTACGCTGCCCGATCACTGTTTTGAACTTATTTATCAACTCCGCCAGCAACTGGATGCCACCGATAAACACCTTTATGTCTCGGATAGACGCTGGAAAAAAGCGGTCTATTTATTACAAGCCAGTGCGTTTTTTAATGGGCGAAATACCATTTCACCCCTTGATATCATCCTATTAAAAGATTGTTTATGGCATGACATGCAATCGATGAATGCCTTACCTCAATTACTCAAGTCCATATTAGAAGAAGATGGCTGGCAACAGAGAAAACTCTCTCGTGAAATAGAAATGCTCTACCAAGAGTGGACCTCATCAACCCAAGATCAAAACAATCAAAATGCTTTTAAGGTCAATAAAAATACGCCAATGTTTGCTCGTAAGCCAACGTACACTCTTCCAGAAAATATCAAAGAGGGGCGTTTAACGCTATTTTTGCATAAGCCACTACAGTTACATGATATAAAAGTAACGTTTATTACCACGGATAAAAAGTTACTGACTCATTTTCTAACGAAAGGTACTACTCTATCAGCTCACCTCAATGGTATTGGTTTTGCACAAGAAATTGCTGCTGAAATTAATAACTTAAATCAGATTCAGCTATTAGATGTGAGTCACCAAGCTTCCACTCTTTATTTACAAGAATCCACCACCACCGTCGATAAAACGGATAACACACAATGGTTAGAAAAGCTTGATAAGATCCAACAAGATATTCAATCGGCGCGTTATCAATTTGAACAACAACAGCCCAATTTATTTATTGAATCAAGCTGGCTGGCAGGAATCGAAGGAAGCTTTATGAAGTTAACTGAAAAGCTCACTCAGTTACGTAATCAAATAACAGGAAAAATGGCGGATTAACTATGCTGAGTTTAGCCACGCTAGACTTATTGCTTTCCGTTAATGAAAGCCAGCTTATAGAAGAGATTATTATCTCTCTTCTTGCCACACCTCAACTCGCCGTTTTCTTTGAAAAACACCCTCGACTTAAAAAAGCCCTGTTAAAAGATTTATCGGAATGGAAAAAAGATCTTAAACAAAAGCTGCAAGATGCCTTAGTGCCTGCTCAACTCGCTGAGGAGTTTCAACTTTATCAACAGTCTCTTGGTCAAGCGACTGAGTTATTTTTTAATCAATTACCCGAGATTATTGAAACACTAAAAGCCATAGACTCTCCTTTTTATGCCGAAGCCTGCAAATTAAGTTCAGGTAAAATAGAGAATAAAAGCGCTAGGCAAAGTTTATTTATCCAACGCTGGCGGATCAGTTTGATATTGCAGGTGACAACTTTACATAAGGAGTTATTAGAGCAAGAAAAAGAGCAGTTACTCGCTGAACTACAACAACGGCTCGCGTTAAGCGGTAATCTCGAAGAGATTTTAGGCGAAAATGAGCGGGCTGCTGGCCGGTTATGGGATTTAAGTAAAGGGCTAAATACAGCATCAGCCTATAATGATAAGTTATTGAATCAATATAGTGATTTTTTACGTCAACAACCTGAATTGGAAAAGATAGCTCAATTATTAGGCCGCAGCCAATCTGCTCGCACCCTGCCTGAAGATAGCGTGCTGCTAGAGCCAATGACTATCTTCGAGAAAGTCCCTGAAACAATACCAGAGCAAGTTGATGGATTAAGCCAAAGTGATGACGTATTACGACTATTACCTACCGAATTAGCGATGTTAGGGCTTGAAGAAATTGAGTTTGAGTTCTATCGAAAACTGCTTGAAAAGCAGTTAATCACTTATCGTCTCCAAGGAGAAAGTTGGCAAGAAAGACGAGTATTGCGCCCCGTAACTCACCATCATCATGAAGAGCAACCTAGAGGGCCTTTTATTGTCTGTATTGACACTTCAGGCTCTATGGGGGGAATAAATGAGCGATGTGCAAAAGCATTTTGCCTCGCATTATTAAAAATTGCACTGGCAGATAACCGTTCATGTCACATCATGTTATTTTCTACTGAACTCGTCCATTATGATTTACTCTCCGTGGATGGTTTAGAGCAGTGTATTCGTTTTTTACACCAAACATTTCGTGGAGGAACAGATTTAGCTAACTGTTTGCAAGAAACGGTCAAAAAACTCGAAACCCCGACATGGTCAGATGCTGACGCGGTGGTGATTTCCGATTTTGTTTCTCAACGTTTGCCTGACGAATTAATCAAAAAGATAAGATCCCTTCAGCAGGTAGGGAAATACCGCTTCCATGCGGTATCTGTTTCAAATTATGGGAAACCCGGCATCATGAAGATATTTGATCATATCTGGCGCTTTGATACCGGATTAAAAAGCAGGTTATTGCGCCGCTTTAGTCGCTAACTACAGCATACCCGCAACAGATTCACGAGTTTCTGGAGACCAAACACCACATTGAACTTGGCCAATGTGCTGACGTTGGAGCAGTAACATCACTAAACGTGACTGACCAATACCGCCGCCGATAGTCTGTGGCATTTTGCCTTCGACTAATGCTTGGTGCCATTCTAGCTCCATGCGCTTTTCATCGCCTGTTAAGCTTAGCTGACGAGTCAAGCACTCAGGGCTAACACGGATCCCCATTGACGAGATTTCAAATGCGTCTTGCAACACTGGGTTCCACACAATGATGTCACCGTTTAAGCCTTTAAAGCCATCTTCGTTTTCAGTTGTCCAGTCATCGTAGTCTGGTGCACGCACATCATGCGCTTCACCGTTTGATAGCTTCCCACCGATACCGATAAGGAAAACAGCGCCTAATTCTTTAGCAATCGCACGTTCACGGCCTTTTGCATCTAAATCAGGATAGCGTTGTAGCAGTTCTTCACTGTGGATAAAGTGAATTTGGTCTGGCAGGAACGGTGCCAGCCCAAATTCGCTGCTAATTGCGGCTTCTGTTTGTTTTATTGCCTGATAGATTTTACCCACTGTCTGCTTCAGATAAGGAAGTGTACGCTCCTCATCTGCCATCACTTTTTCCCAATCCCACTGATCAACGTAAACAGAGTGGATTGGTGTTAAGCGATCTTCGTCCGGACGTAACGCTTTCATATGAGTATAAAGGCCTTGACCTTGTTTAAAATCGAAACGGCCTAATGTCTTACGTTTCCATTTAGCCAAGGAGTGAACCACTTCAAAGGTTGCGTCAGGAATTGATTTTACTTTTACTTGAACCGCTTTTTCATGGCCTGACAAGTTATCCTGAGTTCCATCACCTAAACGGCTTAAGATAGGACCTTGAACTTCAATTAAGCCAAGCTCTTTTTCAAGTAAACGTGAAAAATAAGATTTAACAAAGCTGATTTGCTGCTGTTGTTCGATGAATGATTTGTCCATTTTATTTACCCATAATTTGTTAGCTGCGTTAGCCGATGTGTAGATTAAGCAACAAAACAGGGGTGGAATTCAATATACTTCATTAAAAAAACACTTTCCCATTTATTTTATCTAAAAAAATGGGTATAAAAATGAGAATCCGTTAAATTAAGGAGGTAATAATGCCTGAAAATTATCAAATCGATAATCTCGATCGTGACATACTTCACGAATTAATGCGCAATGCACGTACAGCTTATGCTGAACTTGCTAAAAAATTCTCCGTTAGCCCAGGTACTATTCACGTCCGTGTAGAAAAAATGAAGCAGGCAGGGATCATTACAGGAACACGTATTGATATCAGCCCGAAACAACTCGGTTTTGATGTGTGCTGCTTTATTGGCATTATTTTGAAAAGTGCTAAAGATTATCACACCGCCCTCAAAAAATTAGACGCCCTAGAAGAAGTAGTTGAGGTCTACTATACGACTGGGCAGTACAGTATTTTTATTAAGGTGATGTGCCGATCTATTGATGCCCTCCAAGACGTACTTATCAACAAAATTCAAACTATCGATGAAATTCAATCGACAGAAACGCTGATCTCGCTACAGAACCCGATCATGAGAACAATCACCCCATAGAAAAAAATTTATATAACCACATTATCCACAGGTAGATCCCAGCTCATTCACAGCGTACAATAACGCCCTAATATTGCTATCAGGAATCACCATGACAAAAGTAACCCTAATTAGTGGCAGCACAATGGGCAGTGCTGAGTATGTTGCAGAACATATGGCTGAGATCTTAGAAGAACTTGGTTATGAAACAGAAGTGCAGCATGGGCCTGATCTTGACTCACTTCCACGTGAAGGTTTATGGCTGGTGGTGAGTTCCACTCATGGGGCAGGCGATCTTCCTGAAAATATTCAACCTCTAGCTGAACAAATTGAAAGCCAATCCCCTGATCTTAGTCAGGTGCTGTTTGGTAGTGTAGGTATCGGTAGTTCTGAATATGACACTTTCTGTGGTGCGATCCATAAATTAAGTCGCCTATTAGTCGATCATGGGGCGAAAAGGATCGGTGAGCCACTAGAAATCGATGTACAGCAACACGAAATACCGGAAGATCCGGCAGGGGAATGGGTTAAAATTTGGGCAAACTAACTCTAGTTTGTTCAAAATAACAACGAACAGATGTGGATAACTCTGGTAAGATCGCGGTATTAACCCGTAGTTATCCATAGTATAAGTTTTAAAGGGTCGGGTGCCTGTGCATAACCCCCCTTTTAGATCCCAGCTTATACGCAAAAGGATCACGGATCATTCACAGTATATGATCCTTTACACTTTTATGATCTTTAAAGTGAAAAGTCAGTTATCCACAGATATCGATGATCCTAATAAAAGATCTAATAAAGAGATCTTTAAATAAAAAGATCTTTATATAATAAGGCTCGGATCAACTTAGCTTGGTCTATCCTTAAAACTTGAGTAGAATTCTCTCCTCGAATGCAACACTCAGCATTTTTCTAACGTTAAGGTTCACACATGTTTTATCCAGAGCAATTTGACGTCATCGTAATTGGTGGTGGTCATGCCGGTACTGAAGCAGCAATGGCAGCTGCACGTATGGGGCGTCAAACCCTATTACTGACTCACAATATTGATACATTGGGCCAGATGTCTTGCAACCCAGCCATCGGTGGGATCGGTAAGGGGCATCTGGTAAAAGAAATTGATGCCCTTGGTGGCCTAATGGCTATCGCGACAGACAAAGCGGGTATTCAATTTAGAACCCTCAATGCCAGTAAAGGGCCAGCTGTTCGTGCAACTCGAGCACAAGCAGACCGCGTCCTTTATCGCCAAGCGGTAAGAACGGCTTTAGAAAATCAACCAAATCTCATGATCTTCCAACAACCCGTGGAAGACTTAATTGTGGAAAATAACACGGTTACTGGTGCGGTAACCCGTATGGGGCTGAAATTTAAAGCCAAAGCAGTTGTGTTGACAGTCGGTACTTTCCTTGATGGAAAAATCCACATTGGTTTAGAAAATTACAGTGGTGGACGAGCAGGGGATCCCCCATCTGTTTCACTGTCACAGCGCCTAAGAGAATTACCTTTACGTGTTAATCGTTTAAAAACGGGTACACCACCAAGAATTGATGCTAGAACAATAGATTTTAGCCAATTAGCTCAACAGCTTGGTGATGATCCAATGCCTGTATTCTCCTTTTTAGGATCACAGGATCAACATCCACAACAGATGCCTTGCTATATCACTCATACGAATGAAAAAACCCATGATGTGATTAGAAATAACCTTGATCGTAGCCCAATGTATGCTGGGATCATTGAAGGGATCGGTCCTCGTTATTGCCCATCGATCGAAGATAAAGTCATGCGCTTTGCCGATCGTGACGCTCACCAGATCTTTTTAGAACCTGAAGGGTTAACGAGCAATGAAATATACCCTAATGGGATCTCCACCAGCCTACCATTTGATGTACAGATGCAAATTGTCCACTCAATGAAAGGGATGGAAAATGCAAGGATCGTACGTCCGGGTTACGCTATTGAGTATGATTTCTTTGACCCTAGAGACCTAAAACAAACACTTGAAAGTAAGTTTATTAATGGTTTGTTCTTTGCTGGTCAAATTAACGGAACTACAGGTTATGAAGAAGCTGGTGCGCAAGGGTTGCTAGCTGGCTTAAATGCGGCTCAATATGCTTTTGATTTAGAAGGTTGGTTCCCTCGTCGTGACCAAGCTTACATGGGAGTGCTGGTGGATGACCTTTGCACCCTAGGAACAAAAGAGCCTTACCGTATGTTTACTTCTCGTGCAGAATATCGATTAATGTTACGTGAGGACAATGCTGACTTGCGCTTAACAGAAAAAGGTCGTGAGTTAGGATTAGTCGATGATGTCCGTTGGGCTCACTTTAACAACAAAGTTGAGTTGATTGAGAAAGAGCGTCAACGCCTAAAAGATATTTGGGTTCATCCAAAATCTGAAGGTCATGATGAAATCAATCAGATACTGTCAGTTCCGCTTTCTAAAGAAGCGAACGGGGAAGACTTATTACGTCGCCCTGAAATGGATTACCAAACATTAATTTCACTAAGCCGTTTTGCACCGGGGATCACCGATCCTCAAGCTGCGGATCAAGTTGAAATTCAAGTGAAATATGAAGGTTATATCGCTCGTCAGCAAGAAGAGATTGAGCGCCAACTACGCAATGAAAACACCTTATTGCCTGTTGATCTTGATTATAAGCAAGTCAAAGGGTTATCAAATGAAGTGATGGCTAAGCTAAATGATCATAAGCCAACTTCAATTGGTCAAGCTTCGCGTATTTCGGGAATTACTCCAGCAGCAATTTCCATCTTGCTTGTTTGGTTAAAAAAGCAAGGCATGTTGCGTAGGAGCGCTTAATAATGAGTTTATTAGCACAACTAACGCGCTTATCGGCTCTCGCGAACATTGAATTAACCGATCAACAAAAGCAGCAGCTAGTGGGATATGTCGAACTACTGGCGAAATGGAATAAGGCTTATAACCTGACCTCTGTTCGTGACCCTCAACAAATGTTAATCCGTCATATTATGGATAGCATAGTGGTGAACGGTCAGCTTAAGGGCACATCATTTATTGATGTTGGAACGGGGCCGGGGTTGCCTGGAGTACCGTTAGCGATTGTTCGACCTGATTCGCATTTTGTTTTACTTGATAGTTTAGGGAAGCGAATTCGCTTCCTCAAACAAGTCCAACATGAGCTAGGGTTAAATAATATTGAGCCGATTCAATCACGTGTTGAAGAGTATCAGCCTGAAGCAGGGTTTGATGGCGTAATTAGCCGCGCATTTGCTTCCTTAAGTGATATGTTGAGCTGGTGCCATCATCTGCCAAATGCTTCTGGGAAGTTCTATGCATTGAAGGGAGCGGTGCGTGAAGAGGAACTGACTGACTTACCTGATAATTTTTCAATTGATACCATCGTTGAATTGAACGTGCCTGAACTTGATGAACAACGTCATTTAGTGATTTTATCTTTAAAATAAAGTTGCTTTTCATCAATAAATTTTTATCTTTTAGAGCTTTAGCAGTAGCATTTACAATGTTACTGCTATTTTTATTTTTACCTTATTCTCTCAATTCGGGTTTTACGTGATATTTACACGGTAATAACGAATAACTAGCAAAAATGAACATTAGAGATTAAAAAATATCTCTAAATGGATATTTTAGATAAATCCAGTTTGTGTCTTAGTTAATTAATAATGAAATATTTGATTTATTATGGCTTTTTTTTGTTTAAAAAATATCGCTTTTAATTATTTGATTTATGGCTCAAATCTTTTTTTTCTTAGTGAGAACGCGGGAGTCCGCTAATAATCTGAACAGTAAATATTGTGATACTCATCACAGAAAAATGTTTTTAGTTGTCGAGTCATTAACTATTTATTAATTATTATTGCCACATTTCTGCGCTATCTCGAAAAAATTAAATATTTATTCACCTTTTCGCTACTTACTGATTGAATTCATTTCGCCTGCCCGTATAATTTGCTCGTTTTTGTCTCTTGACACATTTAAGCAAAGACAGTTTTATACAACACTTAGCGTTTCTGAGGCTGAGAATAGCTGGGAGTACAAAAAGTTATGTCTGTATCCCTTTACGACAACAAATATGCTGTAAAGCAGTTGTCTTTTCAGTTAATAACTTTTGTGATCCTCAGTGGGGCTTTCTGTGCAAATAGTATAGAATGGGGGGCCTCTGCTCTTGCGGGTGGTTTAGCATGCTGGTTACCAAATATCGTATTTATGCTGCTAGTCCACTTTCAGAAAGCAAAAGAAGAGGATGAACCTGTCCGCATTGCCTGGTTCTTTGCATTAGGAGCAGGGCTAAAGGTTGTTACAACTATTATCGTACTAGTTGTTGCTTTTGGTGTGTTTAAAGCGTCATTAACACCACTGGGTTTGGCCTATTTAGCTGTGCTAATTGTTCAGATTGTTGCACCAGCCGTTTTTAAACGGTAAGTAATTTTAAACTACAAAAGGGTAAGAGGCATCATGTCTGCATCAGGAGAAGTGATGACTACAAATGAGTACATAGGTCACCATCTGAAAAACCTTCAGTTGGATCTACGTACCTTTGAGTTGGTCGATCCCCACGCTAGTCCAACATTTTGGACGTTGAACATTGACTCGCTTTTTTTCTCGATAGTTCTCGGGGCTCTGTTCCTGTGGCTATTTAGAAAAGTTGCAGTTAAAGCGACTAGTGGCGTACCCGGTAAGTTACAGACTGCAATAGAACTGATCATTGGTTTTGTTAATAATACCGTTCGTGATATGTATCACGGCAAGAGCAAAGTTATTGCTCCTTTGGCATTAACTGTGTTCGTCTGGGTATTTTTGATGAACCTTCTGGATTTACTCCCTATCGACTTTATTCCATACATTGGTGAGCACTATTTAGGTTTACCTGCTCTGCGTATTGTTCCAACAGCAGATGTCAGTATCACTATGTCTATGGCGATTGGCGTGTTTATCCTAATCCTCTTCTACAGCATTAAGATGAAAGGAATTGGTGGATTTACTAAAGAGTTAACTCTTCAGCCATTTAATCATCCAGTTTTTATTCCTATCAACTTAATTCTTGAAGGGGTAAGCCTGCTATCAAAACCTATATCACTCGGTCTGCGACTGTTTGGTAATATGTATGCGGGTGAATTGATCTTTATTCTTATCGCGGCTCTGCTTCCGTGGTGGTCACAGTGGTTGTTAAGCCTACCTTGGGCTATCTTCCACATACTGATTATTACGTTACAAGCCTTTATTTTTATGGTTCTAACGATTGTCTATCTGTCGATGGCATCTGAAGAGCATTAATTTAACTATCAATTATTGATTAAACTGAAACAAACTGGAGACTATCATGGAACTTGGTATCTTGGCTGCCGCTGTAATGATGGGATTAGCGGCAATCGGTGCTGCTATCGGTATCGGCATCCTAGGTGGTAAATTTTTAGAAGGAGCTGCTCGTCAGCCAGATTTAATCCCTCTGCTGCGTACTCAGTTCTTTATCGTAATGGGTCTAGTCGACGCTATTCCGATGATTGCAGTTGGTCTGGGCCTATATGTGATGTTTGCTAGTTAGCCCTAAACCGCTAACTATTTTGAATATCAAGTGATAATTGAATAAGAGGTATTGTCTGTGAATCTAAATGCAACAATCCTCGGCCAGGCTATCGCGTTTGTCCTGTTTGTTTGGTTCTGTATGAAGTATGTATGGCCACCGATTATGGCGGCCATTGAAAAACGTCAAAAAGAAATTGCTGACGGTTTATCTTCCGCAGAACGTGCTAAAAAGAACCTGGAACTGGCGCAAACCGACGCAACCGACCGACTGAAAAAAGCGAAAGCTGAAGCTCAGGTCATCATCGAACAAGCGAATAAACAACGCAATCAGATGATTGAAGAAGCAAAAGCAGAAGCTGAAGCAGAACGTACAAAAATCGTCGCACAAGCCCAAGCAGAAATTGATGCTGAGCGTAAACGTGCACGTGAAGAGCTACGTAAACAGGTTGCGATGCTTGCTGTCGCAGGTGCCGAGAAGATCATCGAACGTTCCGTGGATGAAGCTGCTAACAGCGACATCGTTGATAAACTAGTCGCTGAACTGTAAGGAGGGAGGGGCATGTCTGAAATCGCTACTGTAGCTCGCCCCTACGCCAAAGCAGCTTTTGACTTTGCTGTGGAAAATCAATCTGTTGAAAAATGGCAAAATATGCTGGCCTTCACCTCTGAGGTGACGCGCAATGAACAGGTTGGTGAGCTACTTTCTGGGTCTATTGCCCCTGATAGGTTAGCAAAAACGTTTATCTCTGTTTGTGGAGATGAAATTGACGAGCATGTTCAAAATCTGATTCGTATTATGGCTGAAAACGGGCGTTTGAGTACGCTACCAGAAGTGTTAGCTCAATTTATCCAATTGCGCGATACCCTGGAATCAACGATTGAAGTTGATGTTATCTCTGCTAACGAATTGAATGAACAGCAGTTAGCCAAAATTTCTGCAGCGATGGAAAAACGTCTGTCACGCAAAGTTAAGCTGAATTGCAAAATTGATAAGTCTGTTATTGCCGGAGTGATTATTCGTGCTGGAGACCTCGTTATTGACGGGAGTGTCCGCGGTCGCTTAGAGCGTTTAACTGACGTCTTGCAGTCTTAAGGGGACTGGAGCATATGCAACTGAATTCCACCGAAATCAGCGAACTGATCAAACAGCGTATTGCTCAGTTCGATGTTGTGAGTGAAGCTCACAATGAAGGTACGATTGTATCCGTTAGTGACGGTATCATTCGTATTCACGGTTTAGCCGAAGTCATGCAGGGTGAAATGATCGCTCTGCCTGGTAACCGTTACGCAATCGCATTGAACTTGGAGCGCGACTCCGTTGGTGCGGTTGTTATGGGTCCTTATGCTGACTTAGCTGAGGGCATGAAAGTTAAATGTACTGGTCGTATTCTTGAAGTTCCAGTGGGTCGTGGCCTGCTAGGACGTGTTGTGAATACACTGGGTGAACCTATTGATGGTAAAGGTCCTGTTGAGCACGATGGCTTCTCACCAGTAGAAGTGATTGCTCCAGGTGTTATCGACCGTCAATCTGTTGATCAACCTGTACAAACTGGTTATAAATCAGTCGATGCGATGATTCCAATCGGTCGTGGTCAGCGTGAGCTTATCATCGGTGACCGTCAAACAGGTAAAACTGCTTTGGCAATCGATGCAATCATCAACCAACGTGATTCTGGCATCAAATGTGTTTACGTTGCTATCGGTCAGAAAGCATCAACGATTTCTAACGTTGTTCGTAAACTGGAAGAACACGGCGCATTAGCTAACACCATCGTTGTTGTTGCAACTGCATCTGAATCAGCTGCACTGCAATACTTAGCACCATACTCTGGTTGTGCGATGGGTGAGTATTTCCGTGACCGTGGTGAAGATGCACTGATCGTTTACGATGACCTGTCTAAGCAGGCTGTCGCGTATCGTCAGATTTCACTATTGCTACGTCGTCCACCTGGACGTGAAGCTTACCCTGGTGACGTTTTCTATCTGCATTCACGTTTGCTGGAGCGTGCTGCTCGCGTTAACGCTGAATACGTTGAAAACTTCACAAAAGGTGAAGTTAAAGGTAAAACAGGTTCATTGACAGCATTGCCTATCATTGAAACTCAGGCTGGTGACGTTTCTGCATTCGTTCCGACTAACGTAATTTCGATTACAGATGGTCAGATCTTCCTAGAATCTAACCTGTTTAACTCTGGTATTCGTCCAGCGGTTAACCCGGGTATTTCTGTATCGCGTGTTGGTGGTGCTGCTCAGACGAAAATCATCAAGAAACTCTCTGGTGGTATCCGTACAGCACTTGCTCAGTATCGTGAACTGGCAGCATTCTCTCAGTTTGCTTCAGACCTTGATGATGCAACGCGTAAGCAGTTGAATCATGGTCAGAAAGTAACTGAACTGCTGAAACAGAAACAATATGCACCGATGTCAGTTGCAGAGCAGGCACTGTCTCTGTTTGCTGCAGAACGTGGATATCTGGAAGATGTTGAGTTAGCGAAAATTGGTGCGTTTGAAGCTGCATTAGTTTCTTATGCATTGCGCGAGCATGCTGACCTTATGAATGAAATCGGCCAGGCGGGTAACTATAACGATGATATCGAAGGCAAGTTGAAAAAACTGCTCGAATCATTTAAAGCAACTCAGTCCTGGTAATACTATTCGGCCCGTAAATTTAAATGGGCCGTCTGGTTAAAAGGAGAAGCAGAAATGGCCGGCGCAAAAGAGATACGTTCCAAGATCGCCAGCGTGCAAAACACGCAGAAGATCACTAAAGCGATGGAAATGGTCGCTGCGTCCAAAATGCGTAAATCGCAGGAACGCATGGCGGCCAGCCGTCCTTATGCAGAGACTATGCGCAGTGTGATTGGTCACCTTGCGTTAGGGAATCTGGAATATAAACATCCATACCTTGAAGAGCGTGAAGTTAAGCGTGTTGGGTATCTGGTTGTTTCTACAGACCGTGGTTTGTGCGGTGGCTTGAACATTAACCTGTTCAAAAAGCTGTTGTCAGACATGAAGACGTGGTCTGAAAAAGGCGTTCAAGTTGACTTGGCTTTGATCGGTTCTAAAGCAGTATCATTCTTTGGTTCTGTTGGTGGCAATGTTGTCACACAGGTGACAGGAATGGGGGATAACCCAACGCTTTCAGACTTGATTGGCCCAGTTAACACTATGCTACAAGCCTATGATGAAGGGCGTTTGGATAAACTGTATGTGGTGACCAATAAGTTCATCAATACAATGTCTCAGGAGCCAACTATTCTTCAACTTCTGCCATTACCTGAAAGTAATGACGAGTCATTGAAGAAAAAATCTTGGGATTATTTATATGAACCCGATCCTAAGGCGTTGCTGGATACCCTGCTGCGTCGTTATATCGAGTCGCAGGTTTATCAGGGCGTCGTTGAAAACCTGGCTAGTGAGCAGGCCGCACGAATGGTAGCAATGAAAGCTGCTACCGATAATGGTGGAAACCTGATCAAAGAGTTGCAGTTGGTTTACAACAAAGCTCGTCAGGCCAGCATTACTCAGGAGCTTACCGAAATTGTTTCGGGTGCTGCCGCGGTTTAACAGCTAGGTTTACGAATTACGTAGAGGATTCAAGATGGCTACTGGAAAGATTATCCAGGTAATCGGCGCCGTTGTGGACGTCGAGTTCCCTCAAGATGCAGTACCAAAAGTGTACGATGCGCTTGAGGTTGTTAACGGTAAAGAAAAACTGGTGCTGGAAGTTCAGCAACAGTTAGGCGGTGGTGTTGTTCGTTGTATCGCAATGGGTACATCAGATGGCCTAAGCCGTGGTTTAGAAGTTAAAAATTTAGAACACCCAATTGAAGTACCAGTAGGTAAAGCAACACTAGGACGTATCATGAACGTTCTGGGTGACCCTATTGATATGAAAGGTGATATCGGCGAAGAAGAGCGTTGGTCTATTCACCGCGCTGCACCAAGCTACGAAGAGCTATCGAGCTCAACTGAACTGCTAGAGACAGGTATCAAAGTCATGGACTTGATCTGTCCATTCGCGAAAGGTGGTAAAGTTGGTCTGTTCGGTGGTGCGGGTGTTGGTAAAACGGTAAACATGATGGAACTTATCCGTAACATCGCGATTGAGCACTCAGGTTACTCAGTATTCGCAGGTGTTGGTGAGCGTACCCGTGAAGGTAACGACTTCTATCATGAAATGACAGATTCAAACGTTCTTGACAAAGTATCACTGGTTTATGGTCAGATGAATGAGCCACCAGGAAACCGTCTACGCGTAGCATTGACTGGTTTGACTATGGCTGAGAAATTCCGTGACGAAGGCCGTGATGTTCTGTTGTTCGTGGATAACATCTATCGTTATACACTGGCAGGTACAGAAGTATCGGCTCTGTTAGGTCGTATGCCATCAGCAGTAGGTTATCAGCCAACATTGGCAGAAGAGATGGGTGTTCTTCAAGAACGTATCACTTCTACTAAGACAGGTTCTATCACCTCTGTACAGGCTGTTTACGTACCTGCGGATGACTTGACTGACCCATCACCAGCAACAACCTTTGCTCACTTGGACGCAACAGTGGTTCTGAGCCGTCAAATCGCTTCTCTGGGTATTTACCCTGCGGTTGACCCTCTGGATTCAACTAGCCGTCAGCTTGACCCACTCATCGTTGGTCAAGAGCACTATGATGTTGCACGTGGCGTTCAGTCTATCCTTCAGCGTTACCAAGAACTGAAAGATATCATTGCAATTCTGGGTATGGATGAATTGTCTGAAGAAGACAAACTGGTTGTTGCTCGTGCTCGTAAGATCCAGCGCTTCCTGTCTCAACCATTCTTCGTTGCAGAAGTCTTTACTGGTTCACCAGGTAAGTTCGTTTCCCTGAAAGACACTATCCGTGGCTTCAAAGGCATTCTGAACGGCGATTACGACCACCTGCCAGAACAAGCGTTCTACATGGTTGGTACCATTGAAGAAGCTGTGGAAAAAGCTAAGAAGCTTTAATCTGGCTGACGGGAGGTTGATATGGTAGCTGCAATGACATACCACCTGACAGTTGTCAGCGCTGAAAAACAGATGTTTGAAGGGCTGGTACAAAAAATTCAGGTGACAGGTAGTGAAGGTGAACTGGGAATTTATCCACAGCACACCCCACTGCTGACTGCCATAAAACCGGGCATGGTACGTATTACTAAGCAATTTGGTGAAGAAGAGCTAATTTACCTCTCTGGCGGTATTTTAGAAGTGCAACCAAATGGCGTTATCGTACTGGCTGATACAGCTATCCGTGGTAAAGATTTAGATGAAGCGCGTGCGCTGGAATCTAAACGCAGAGCGGAAGAACATGTCCGTAAAGCTCACGGTGATGTTGATTATGCTCAGGCATCGGCAGAACTTGCGAAAGCAATAGCGAAACTTCGAGTTATCGAGTTAACTAAAAAGCTGATGTAATGAAGGCAGTATAAAGAAAAGCCAGTCGGTTAATACCTGACTGGCTTTTTTATTTGTGCGAAATATGTAGTAATTTATGTAGGAAATAGGTTTACTTTTATCCCAAAGTTGGAGTTTCAGGAAATTATGACTGTGCAAAGAAAAAGTGTCGTCATTCTTGCTGCTGGAAAGGGCACTCGAATGTATTCAGAACTGCCTAAAGTCCTGCATTTATTAGCAGGTAAACCAATGGTTCAGCATGTTATTGATACAGCTAAATCTGTTGGGGCATCAGACATTCACCTTGTTTATGGACATGGTGGCGATTTACTGAAAGAAAAATTGGGTGAACAAAACCTCAATTGGGTATTACAAGCAGAGCAACTCGGTACAGGGCACGCAATGCAACAAGCTGCCCCACACTTTCAAGATGATGAAGATATCATCATGCTTTATGGTGATGTGCCATTAATTGCGAAAGATACGCTGCAACGCTTAATTGAAGCTAAGCCTGAAGGTGGTATTGGTTTATTAACGGTAATTTTAGATAACCCAACTGGTTATGGCCGTATCATCCGTGAAAACGGTGAAGTTATCGGTATCATTGAACAAAAAGACGCAACTGAAGAGCAACGTAAGATCCAAGAAATCAATACTGGGATCATGGTTGCAAGTGGTAAAGACTTTAAACGTTGGTTATCCCAACTGGATAATAATAATGCTCAGGGTGAATACTATATCACTGACGTTATTGCATTAGCTCATAAAGAGGGGAACAAGATTGAAACTGTTCACCCTAGCCGTTTGAGTGAAATGGAAGGGGTGAATAACCGCTTACAACTTGCCGCTCTTGAACGTATTTATCAAAGAGAACAAGCAGAAAAGCTCCTGCTTGCAGGGGTAATGCTAATTGACCCTGAACGTTTTGATATTCGCGGTACATTGACACATGGGCGCGATATTATCATTGATACGAATGTGATTATTGAAGGTAATGTGACGTTAGGTAATAACGTACATATTCAATCAGGCTGTATTCTTAAAAATTGTGTTATTGGTGATAACTCGGTTATCAGCCCCTATTCTGTGATAGAAAACTCTGAATTATCTGCGGAATGTACAGTCGGTCCTTTTGCTCGTTTACGTCCTGGTGCTAAATTGGCAGCCAAAGCCCATGTAGGTAACTTTGTTGAAATGAAGAATGCCTCATTAGGTGTTGGTTCTAAGGCTGGCCATCTAACCTATTTGGGCGATGCTCAGATTGGTGAAAACGTCAATATTGGTGCTGGAACGATCACCTGTAATTATGACGGTGCGAATAAGTATAAAACCATCATTGGTGATGATGTGTTTGTTGGCTCCGACACCCAGCTAATTGCTCCTGTTTCTGTTGCAAATGGTGCAACCATTGGTGCTGGTACAACGGTAACTCGTGATGTTAATGAAGGTGAGTTAGTCGTGAGTCGTGTGAAACAAGTCCATATTAAAAACTGGCAGCGTCCAGTGAAGAAAAAATAAAATACATTTTTAGGAGAGGTGAATGTGCCTCTCCAATAGTAGCGTTAATAAGATAAAAATATAATAAACCCCATTTTCTACAAGGCTTGGGGAGCAGCAAAAGCTGTAACAACAATCAGGTAGCGACATCATAAGGGCTGGAGCCCTTTGTTTAGGAATAAATTTAATATGTGTGGAATTGTAGGTGCTGTCGCACAACGTGATATTGCAGAAATTTTGATAGAGGGGCTTCGCCGCCTTGAGTATCGTGGTTACGACTCTGCTGGTATGGCTGTCGTTGATCATGAAGGCCATCTTCAGCGTTTACGAGAAGTTGGTAAAGTACAAATGCTGGCGGAAGAAGCGGAGAAAAACCCTGTATCAGGTGGAACGGGGATCGCACATACCCGTTGGGCAACCCATGGTGTTCCGAGTGAACGTAATGCTCACCCACATACTTCTGGTTTTATTGCCGTTGTTCATAATGGGATCATTGAAAACTATTTAGAACTTAAAGAAGAGTTAAAGCAACTTGGCTATATCTTTAGTTCTGATACTGATACCGAAGTGATCGCACACCTTGTTCATCATGAACAACAAAAAGGTGGTGCTTTAGTTGAAGTGGTTCAGCGCGTTATCCCACAATTACGCGGTGCTTATGGCACGGTGATCATGGATAGTCGTACTCCTGAATTATTGGTGGCAGCCCGTTCGGGAAGCCCATTAGTGATTGGTTTAGGTGTGGGTGAAAACTTCCTCGCATCGGATCAACTTGCATTATTGCCTGTTACACGTCGTTTTATTTATCTTGAAGAAGGCGATATTGCGGAAGTCACTCGTCGCACTGTACGTATCTTTGATAAGCAAGGTCAGGCTGTTGAACGAGAGCAAATTGAATCTAATGTTCAATATGATGCAGGTGATAAAGGTGTTTATCGCCACTATATGCAAAAAGAGATCTATGAGCAGCCAATGGCGATTAAAAACACCCTTGAAGGGCGTTTTAGCAAAGACAATGGCATCGATCTGAGTGAGTTAGGCCCTAAAGCAAGTGAAATATTATCTCAAGTTGAGCATATTCAGATTGTAGCTTGTGGTACATCTTACAATGCGGGGATGGTTGCACGTTACTGGTTTGAATCTTTGGCTGGCATTCCTTGTGATGTTGAGATTGCCTCTGAATACCGCTATCGCAAGCCCGCTCATCGTAAAGGCAGCCTGATGATCACGCTATCACAGTCAGGTGAAACGGCTGATACGCTAGCAGCATTACGTTTATCGAAAGAGCTAGGCTATTTGACGTCTCTTGCGGTATGTAACGTGGCTGGCTCTTCATTGGTACGTGAATCAGACTTTGCACTAATGACTAAAGCAGGTGCAGAGATTGGCGTTGCTTCAACCAAAGCGTTCACCACGCAATTAACCGTACTGTTGATGCTGGTCGCCTATATGGGACGTATTAAAGGCGCAAGTCCTGAATTAGAAGAGAGTATTGCTAATGCTCTGCATGCACTGCCTGCACGCATTGAAAGCATGTTATCTCAAGATAAAGTGATTGAGGCGCTGGCGGAAGATTTCTCTGATAAAAATCATGCTCTATTCCTTGGTCGTGGCGAGCAGTACCCTATTGCGGTTGAAGGTGCATTAAAGCTCAAAGAGATCTCTTATATTCACGCAGAAGCGTATGCGGCGGGTGAATTGAAACATGGTCCATTGGCTTTGATTGATGCCGATATGCCTGTCATTATCATTGCACCTAACAACGAACTGTTAGAAAAATTGAAATCTAATATCGAAGAAGTACGCGCTCGTGGTGGCTTGCTTTATGTGTTTGCAGATCAAGATGCAGGCTTTGAAGCGAGTGAGAATATGAAAATTATTCCGTTGCCACATGTTGAAGAGTTGATTGCGCCGATTTTCTATACGGTTCCTCTACAACTGCTCTCTTACCATGTTGCGTTGATCAAAGGTACTGACGTTGACCAACCACGTAACTTGGCTAAATCAGTGACGGTTGAATAAATTAGAATTATTTAAAATTTAAATACATTAAATCCGATTATGCTTTTAACTGCATAATCGGATTTTTTATTTTTATCTTAACATGCTGAGATCAATACCAATTATTGGCAATGATGGTGAAAAGTAATGACACGTTGCTTTATAAGGAAGGAGTTTGTTTTGGTGTAAAATAACATCAAAAATTGTTTGTATATTATAAGGTTGATCTGAGTTTTGATGGTGTACTTTGACTCGTTCATCTTGGTAATTTAGTAAAATACAGGGGAGAAAAGTCAGATTTAACCGCTTAGCCACTTGATAGCGGTGGTTGCCATCCATAATAATGCCGGAGTTTATTTCGCAAGGAATAGGGGTTGTCCAAATACCCTCACCAATTATTTTTTTACTTAAATAGTCGACGTGGCGTTGATCCGTTTCTTCAGATGAGCAAAGAAATTGTATTGGCTTCAGTTCAATATGATAGGTATTGATAGTCATACCCCCTCCTTCTTATCAAGATGGTTATTTATCACCTAAACTTACAAAGTAACCAGGTTCATAGCTGATCGGTAAAAATTTATCGTAAAGCGCCTTAAATGTTTCATCTGCATTTAAATCTGGAAATAATTCGGGATGGAACCAACGTGCTAATTGTTGGATTGCAATAAAATCGTATGGACTATTATAAAATTGATGCCAAATTGCATAAAATTGTTGGTTTTTGACGGCATTACTTCCGGTATAAGCAGGCTTTTTTAGGTATTTTTTTAGCTTCGCTTTTGCCGCTTCCATATTTTCATTTGGCCCTAAACCAATCCAATCACCATTAGGCATAAATGATGAAAAGTTTGCACTGGTAACAACGACTTTATCAGGATTTGCGGCAATAACTTGCTCCGGATCCATCATATAAAATGTGTTAGGCGCATTTTTTTCACCGATATTTTCACCTCCGGCGAGTGAAACAAAACGCCCAAAGTTACCATTGCCAAATGTCAGACAGCATTCATCGGTATATCCACCAATGCGCTCAATAAAAATACGTGGCTTTTTAGGATTTTGGTTACTTAATACATCACTCACTCGTTTTAATTGCTTATCTCTAAATTCAATAAACTTTTCTGCTATTTCTTCTTTACCCCATAAAGTGCCGAATAGGCGCATCGTTGGCGTCGTATTTTTTAATGGGTTATAGCGAAAATCAATATAGACAATAGGGATCCCTGCTTTCTCTAATGCTTTATCATACCCTTGTTCTTCTATTGCTGTTTTTGCCTCAATATTCATGATGATAGCATCGGGTTGTAGCGCTAATGCTTTTTCAATATTGAGTGAACGTTTTTCAGTGCCGCCAAATGTGGGAATACGGTTTAGTTGAGGAAAATAAGTACTGTATTGTCGCCATGTTGCAGGATCTGACGTTTGCATATCATTCCCCATCGCAACAATACGTTTCGCTGGATTATCTTTATCTAGCATGGCGACAAGGTAGAGCATACGCCCTTCACCTAAAATGACTTTTTTTATGGGGGTACTTACGGTGACCTTTCTACCAAGTATATCTGTAACAACGGTCGGTTTTGCTGAGATTATTGTGGAAAATAATAGCCCAAAAAGAATAAGTAAAAATTTAGCCATTTGCTGGTGTAGCCTATACTTTTTTTTCATATTGTTCCTTATTGATGATATGTTTTGTTAGTAAAATAATCGTGCTAAGGCATATTAGATAACCGACTGAAATATAATAAAAAAGCATATTGATTCCAGGGTAAATAATAAGAATACTGCCGAGAGAGATCCCCCCGATTGATGCAAATTGATTAATACTTTGCGATAAACCAAGTACATAACCTTGATGTTTTGCTGGCGATGCTGAGGAGATCAGTGCTGTTAAGATGGGAGTGGTCGCGCCTAGTAAAATTCCCCAAATAAAATAGAGTAAGGCAAACCAAATAATTGAAGCGTTTGCGAGACTGATGGCAATAGCCGCGCAGCCAAAGATAATCCATCTTAAGCGTGTCAAAGAGGCAACAATGGATTGGTGTTCAAACCATTTAGCCCATAATTGAGCCGATAGGATCACCCCCATCGCTTGTAATCCATAAATAAGCCCTATTACCCAATAGTCTGTTGAATAGGTTTTTTCGATATATAAGGAGAAACTGGGCAGGGTGATAAGCCGGATCATTAATAATAACCCTGTAAGCAACATCAATTGTTTAACGATAGTTTGAGGGGAACCGTTTTTTTTCGTTGTATGGGCTGTATTGGCGGGGGATAAAAGGGGGGAATGCTTATCTGATGGTAAAAATAGAAAAACAGCCACGGCACTTAACATACAAAGCCACCCAGCCATCATATTGATCCAAAAGAAATTGAGATAATCTAAAATTAACCCACCAGCCAGCGCCCCTAATAGAGAGCCTATATTGGTTGATACTTGTAGTAGGGCAAAGAGATGAGTCCGTTTTCTAGGGGCTGTTACTGCCACCCCGTAAGCTTGCGCTGGCGCTATATACCCCGCACATGCTCCTTGAATAAACCTTAATAGTAAAATTAACCAAGGGTCATTACAGAATGACAGTAAAATTTGGGTAATTGATAACCCAAGCAAGGCTCGGATTATCATTGCTTTATTCCCCATCCGGTCACCAACTTTCCCCCAAAAAGTACTGGTTAGCATGATGCCAATCATGGGGGCTACATAGACCATTGTTAGGGCGAAAGGGAGTAGTGAATCTGAGCTGTTATTTTGCAAATGAATAGGCCAAAATGGCCCACTCATTTCCATTGCACCCATTGATATTATTTGAATACCGAATAAGAACCCAATAATCAGATGGTTTTTAAGCAATTTCACCGTTTAGCCACCCTATATTGAGTGAGGTCTATCTTGGTAAATATAGGGTGATGAATTTCAGGTTTTAGCCCTAAATAATCCATACACCAAGTGTAGATCTCTTGCATATAGGGAATAGGGATATTGAGCTGCTTCCCTAAATTAACGAGTAAGCACAAACCATAAATAATATCTTCCTGAAAAACGCGATGGTTTTTATTGAAGACCCAGCCACCGCCTTCAGCGTTTATAAGAGGTAATTGAATACCATGGTAGGCCTTGTTTGAACGAAGAATTGACCATAGTGTTTTGGCATCCTCGATTTGTTCGGTATAAGCTTCTCGTAATTCTTCAATTAAAGGTTTTACGGTATTAAGTGAGATTGCCAATTCTTTGGTTAAATATTGGCAAATCGCCAGTCGCTCCTCATCACAGCGCTGTAAATAGTAAGCACCAAGTTCAGGGCAATCATTCCACCAGCACAGTGGAGATTCAAAATTGCGTTGATGCCATTGAGCGTAGGGGCCTATCAGCCCATAAATGACTGAGCTGTGCATAATAGGATTTGCGGGAGTGAGGGTTATTTCTAAGTAATTATCAAGAATAGTAATAGGAGCCGAGTATATTTCCGATAACCAACAATGGAGTTGGTTTTTATTTGTTTCATTTTCTCGATGATGAAACGCAATAAAGAGTTCAGATTTCTCACCACCGAAACAAACTTTTGTGCCAAGTTCTAAACCCCATGCAATATGAGGCACATCTTTCATGCCCCATATTACGACATTAGGTTTATCTTTAAAAAATTGTTCAGCAAGCCAATCAAAGCCATTTATACCGGGAATGGCGCCAATAAACACCGTGTGGGATGTCGATAAGTAGGGTGAGATAAAATTTAGCCAATTTGCTTGTTGATGGGAAGGAACAGTAAGAATAATTATATCGGCATGAGGTATGACGATTTGCGGTAAATTAGTTATTAATTCAATTGAATAATCAATAACTTTTCCATCATGATAGTGAACTGATAATTTTTGGTTCTGCTGCTGGTGGCGTTCGACGGTTATAGGATTTTGGGTAAGTAATGATGCCTTAACATGAGCGAAATGGCTAAACAGAGCAACCGCTAAATGACCGGTTTGGCCTCCCCCACAGACAACAACCTTGAGCTGTTTGTTATCTATCATCATGGTTTCCTCTAGTTAGCTTGCTCTAGTGGAATGGTATTCGTTAGCCAACGATTGAGTTGATGCGAAATCTCCTCTGAAATCAGGTTGCGAGCGCTTAACCATTGTTCGTTGAATATTGTATTCAGGTATTTTTCACCGCCATCAACAACAATGACCACGACATTGCCGCTAAGAATATCTGTATTTATATATTCTAAGGCTTTATAGACAATGCCTCCGGTTGACCCTCCTACTAATAAACCGTATTTGTTGGCGAGAAAACGGGTTGTTTCAAAAGCTTGGCAGTCAGAAACTTGAGCATTATGGTCAATACAACTGTAATCGAGCACTAAGCCTACGGTGTCCCCTTTTGGCGTCCCTGTTCCTGATTGATAATAGGGTTTGCCTGGGTTACCAAAAATAATTGAGCCTTCAGGCTCTACAGCGACGGTAATCGTTTGTGGGTTATGAGCCTTTAACCCTTGAGAGATGCCAGTAATAGAGCCACCTGTACCGGCACAACCGACATAAGCATCAATTTTACCTATTTGCTCAATAAGCTCACAGACTAAAGCTGCATAACCTCCTGAATTAGCGGCATTATCTGATTGATTCAAAAAGGTTGCATTAGGCAGTTGAGATGCTAACTCGCTGGCAAGGCGTTGCCGTTCAACAACAGCCACTTCATCCTCTTGATAATCACCTGTAACATAGCGAATATCTGCGCCTAGCGCCTTCATAATAGAAATTTTGTCGGGGGCGGCATGGTGGTCAACAACCGCGATAAAATGCAAATCAAACTCGATTGCTGCCAGCGCGAGTCCTATTCCGGTATTACCTGATGAGGATTCGATAATAGTGCTTTTAGGTTTTATTTTTCCTGATTTAAGGCCAGCAATAACCATGTTTCGAGCCATTCTGTCTTTCATACTTCCCCCTGGATTGTTCTTTTCCATTTTTAGAAATAGAGCACTTTTTTTGTGGGGAACAGCGATACGTAAAACAGGTGTATTGCCGATCAAATCAGTGACTTTGCTGCTGATCATAAATATTCCTATTTGTTATCTTTGAAAAAAATAAACTGCCCATCATGATTTTCCAGTGCATACAATCGACAAGGAATAGGGTGCCGATGAAATTGATTTTCAAGTAAGTCCATTTGATATCCGGCTGTATTTATGAAAATGAGCAAATCACCGGCTTGAGGAAGGTGAGTAAATAAAATTAAGCGATGGGTGATCACATCATTTTCTAAACAGCTATGTCCTGCTATCCATACTCGGGTGGGGCGCTGTTTATGTTGTTTTGAGTGTGGTACTAAAACATGTAATGGATCGAGTAAAAACTCTGAGTTAAACCAAGTTTCACAGGCACTAAAGCTACTGCCTTCAACAAAAATAATAGGATGTTGGAATTGCTGATTAACGCGCACAACTCGAAATAGCGATATTGCACTTTGATCGACTAAACATCTGCCGGGCTCTATCGTTAGTGTGATATGGTTTTTCTTAAGGTATTGAGAGATGGTTTCGTTTTCTGTGTATTGGGATGATAGGAATGTAGTTAACCATTGGGTGGCTGATTGTTCCCCTCCATAAGGGTAAAAATCGGTTGGTATACGGTTATTTTGGTAATATTGGCTCGTTTGATTATCTATCCATGATTGGTATTGTCCTGTTGAAACATATTGAACCGGTAGCCCGCCGCCAATATCAATGGTTTTAATTTCAAACCCCAATGACAGTGCTGATTTTATAAGTGGCTGTAATTCACGGAAAGCTTGTACGCGTGAAGCGCTTTTATAGCCACCTAAATGAAAATGGATACCTTGCCAAAGTAAGCCTGCATGCTGTTTGGCTAATTGAAGTGCCGTTATAAATGCAGCAGATTTCATGCCAAACCTAGAGCGGCTCATTTGTGGTTGATAGCGAAATAGAACCCTCGCGATGAATGATGTTCTTGATAATAGGTTGAGGATATCTTGTAATTCTTCAAGAGAATCAACGACAATCAGTGAGTTATGTAATATCAGTTTCCAAAGAAATTCATTGGTCTTCGCAGGACCAGTAGCACAAATTTTCTCTGGTGAAATCCCATAGTCATAGGCATCTTGCCATTCATGAAGGCTTGATACATCAACGCCAATACCTTCTTCAACGGCTATTTTGACTAGGATATTGGATTGGTTAACTTTCACGCCATACATAATGCGCCCTGTTACACCATGTTCTTGAAAAACAGCATTCAGTTTTAGAATATTTTGTTGCATGGTATGAGGAAAAATCACGTTTAATGGGGAACCATACTGCTTAACCAGTTCTACCAGCCTTTCATTATTTTCAAAACATAGCCGTTTGACCTGCTCATCCATGAGCGGCGGTAATTCTGTTGGCGCTACGGTTTTGATAGATTGATAAGGTACCGATAAAAAATGGGTTAAGTTAGTTTGGTTCACCATGATTTCACCTCTTAGAAATCAACTGAAATAGAACCGAGTACGGTTCGCGGAGAGCCTTGAGCGAATGTGCTGTAGGAGGCTACACCAGACCAATAACGCTCATTTAAAATATTGGTGATATTTAGTCTCAACGTAACAGGCGTATTCGATATCTTAGTCTTATAGGCAGAGCCAATATCGACGGTTGTCCATGAAGGTATTGAATGAGTATTTTCTTTATTAACGTATTGACGAGTATGGTAATTGATATTGCCATTGATACTTAAACCTGAAACAGAAGGGATATCATATTCCGCACCAAAATTTGCGACCCAAGGGGAAACGCCAATCGGTTCATTTCCTTTATTTTGCCCAGATGCAGTTTTGGTGAGCTCTGCTTGAATATAAGTGACGCCGCCGGTTAAACGGAGAGAATCAAATGGCTTACCAGAGACACTTAGCTCAATACCACGATTACGTTGTTCATCGTTGGCAGAATAAATCAGGCTGTTAGGGTCTAATGACCCGCTTGGTTTACTGATTTGGAAAAGGCTCAGTGTTGTTATTGCGACGGGTTGTTCATATTTAACGCCTAACTCATATTGCTTAGAACGAAATGGCTTCATCATTTCGCCGCTATTTTTAGCATTAACCGGAGCAGTACTTCCTTTGCTGAGACCTTCAACATAATTCGCATATAGCGAGATATTATCAGTAGGTTTAAACAATAAACCGACTAATGGGGTAATAGCGGATTCATCATAAGTTGTTGAAAGAGCCCCTAAAGTAAAGCTATCAGATTTTATATTTTGATAGCGAATACCGGGGGTGACCATAAAGCTATCGTTAAAAAAGCCAATTGTATCGACCAATGAAACCCCTGAAAGTGTATTTTCGGAGCGTTTTGTTATTTCTGGGTAATCAGGGATTTGTTTATCAATATAAGTAGGGTGATATAAGTTGGTATTGTATGGTGTGCCTGCATTTGTACCGACATTATAACGATCAAAATAGCGGTTCCACTGTAATGCGAGTTGATGAGAGGTATTTCCTGTCATGAATTCACTTTTGATACCAGTGCCAACAGAGTAACGCTGGGTTTTGCTTTGAAAATTCATGATATATGTGGAGATATCCCCTTGATCATTAAGGACGGTGTAGGTTTGTTCATTAACCCGATCGATACGGGTTCGAGCACCACCAATATCCATAAATAATGAGGTATTGCTTAGCACATCATATTCCATATGTAATAAGGCGGAATCATCATTGGATTTCCACCATGTCCATGGGCTAGCTAAATTGGTTTTCCCACTAGGCGCAGGTGGAACAACCCCATTTTCCCCTAAAAAAAATGGACGATTAGTCGCATTCATATTTTGGTTTTGAGTAATGAGATCCAATGAAGCGCGAAAGCGTTCACTAGAATAATCTAGCGCGATAGCACCGACGCCGAGCCGACGGTCTTGATGGTCAACGGCAGTATTACCATTGGTGTAACTTCCATTCACGCGAATACCAAAATATTGGTTATTCCCTAGGTCATATAAACGGCCAACATCTAATTTACCACCTAACTGAGAGTCACTTAGATATTGGGCGGTTAAGCGAGTGATAGGCTGCGCACTGGCACGTTTGGTTACGACATTGATAACACCACCAACCCCCCCTTCAGGTGACATACCATATAACAGAGATGCTGGTCCTTTTAGAATATCAACACGTTCAGCGTAGTCTGCTAATAATTGAAAGTTAGGGGATACACCATAGATACCATTAAGCGCAAACTCACCGATATTACCTTCCGTTATAGGGAAGCCTCGAATATATAATGAGTCAAGTAGTCCACCTTTAGAGCTACTAATTTGTATCGAAGTATCGTGAGAAAGAATGTCTGAAATTTGTTGTGCTTGTTGTGATTCTAAATAAGCTGAATTGTAATTAGTGATATTAAAGGGAATATCCATAATATCGTTATCCCCTAATAGCCCCGCTTGCATTGATCTTGAAGAAAAAAGGTTAGGTTGTAGGTTATTATTACCCTTAGCTGATACGATGATACTATCTTTGCTGAGCTTATTATCTGATTTAGCAAAAAGGGTATTAGGATAAAAGAATGAAATTACCACACAAAATAAAGAGTGATAGGTAATTTTATGTTTTGCTATGTCTTTAAATGGTATAGTTAATAAGTTATTTTTCATATTGAATTAGTCGTTTTATTCGCTTTATTTACAAGGAAGGGAACAAACCTAGTATTACCTTCTGTTAGATAAAGTTTATTTATTGAAATAATAAAAATGGGTTCGTTAAACCATGTTGTATTCGGTAATTAATATATCGTTGGATATGCATAGTGAGTAGTGAGCGAGTTTGCCAAGGTGAATTCATAAATATTTCATATTCTTGCCTCCAAAAACTTTCATCAATTCGAGGCTTAACTGATTCAAAAATATATTGAGTTATATTTTTTAATTCCCTCCAAAGCTGGTGGTTAGTTAAGCGGTAAAAACGAGTAATATGGACAGCTAGTTCATGTAAATGGCTTACAAAACAAGCGTCAATCAAAAAACTCCGTACAGGTTCTATATCCTCTTCAAAAACGGTCGGTAAAATACCGGGCCAAGAGTAGGCTTGTAATTGATAGCCTTGTTGGTGCAATAGGGGTAAAAAGGCTCGGCCATCACCATAGTCACGGATTAAACATTTTTCTGGGATACCTTCTGATGTGAAGAGTACTTGGGTATTTTGCTGATGAGCTTCAAGAGCAATGCCATATATCAAATACATAGATATAACAGGCTCTAAAATAACTTTTGTATAGCTGCGGAACCATTCACGAGGAGTTAATCCTGATTTTTCAATGAGTTCAGTGAAAATCGGTTTTTGTTGATTTGGTAAAGCAGTAAAGAGTGTTGCAACCGTGATAGGCAATAAATTGTCACTTCTTTCATAAGAATTCGTGCAACGAAATACGACAGAAAGAAAGCGCCCAGCTGAATCATCTTGTTCAATGGCATGTCGGTAGTGGATACCGAGATCTTCACGTAGAGATTCTAATTTCCCATGAAAGTTTTTCTCTTGTTTTAAGATGGTATCGATTAACTGACTAATTCTAGGCCCCATATGGATGGATTTTGCTTGCAAGCTACGCATTTCACTTGTCATCCAAACTGCGATGGGTAATTTAACAAATGCCTTATTAGTGGCATCTGTGGGGAGCATGGTCCTAAAGGACATCGTCGGTTTGGTTTCTAATTGAGGCCCATCAATAAGCAGTATTTCATCTTGAATGAGTTCTGCTGCTTGCTCTTTTACCCAATGATTTAAGTGCCAGGGATGAATGGGTAATGGAAGCCATTGTTGAGGATCCCTACCTTGTTGCCCAAGCCAATCACACCATTGTTGACCAATAAGTGGAAATTGTTGAAGAAACCAGAGGTGAATATTAGCGACATGCGGCAATGCTTCAATATAGGCCATATCTCGGCGTAGAGCTGCGACAGTAAGATTCACCGTAGCATTAAATTCAGGAGAGTAAGCCATAACATCTTTGGCTTTCATGTTTGGTCGGCTTTTCCATGTTGGATAATAGGGATGCCCTTCAAGTGAGCCCCATTGGTCGAGAAACAAAGCCGCATCGCGGATACTGTATTTATGAACGACCCAATCAGTTAAGTCATTAAAACCGTATTTAGACATTTGTTGGCTAATATCGTGTGACCAATTAATGCGGAAGTTGCGTGCATTAATGTCATTATCGACACTGTTTTTTATATCATTTTTTAATTTATTTAAATTGTTAGGGGTAAACGCTATATTTAAATCTTCTTTTAATATATCAAGCATGTCATCTATCGTTTGAATAATTTCCTTTTGATTGTTTTTATCGATTATATAAATATTTCCATAACTTAATACGGTATTGGCAGGGTATATATCTACATCGGTGAAAAGGATTTTAAATGATGATGTTATGGATTGATAAATATATCCACAATAATCAAAATCCCAATAAAATTGTTTTTTATCAATCAGTTTTTCTGCAAACAAGCAATGAATTAAACGCCTAAGGCTATTATGATGAGAAAATTCAGCATTAATATTTAAAACATTTGTTTGTTTAGGGGTATTCGTCATGATTAGCCTCTTATAGCTATGAGAACGAATTAATTAATGATGAATATCATTAACTAGAAAAATAATTTTGAATACTTGAAAGATATTGGTAATAAAGTTAGCATTGCCGAAAAAAATAGTAAATGAGAATTATTGTTTTTTTTATTCTCAATTGAGATGTAAGGGAAAATAATATGTTATTCAAATGATTGATTAGGAAGGTTCACGATGACTAATTGTTCTGTAACTTATTTATTTGTACCCGGAGATCACCCTCAATTCTTTGATAAAGCGTGTATTAGTGGCTCAGACGTGTTGATTTTAGATTTGGAGGATTCAGTCCATCCTTTACATAAATCTCTTGCTAGGCAGGAAGTTATGGATTGGTTACTCCATTATCCAAGAAAGGAGGTAACGCAAAAAATAGCCATTAGAATTAACCAGCCAAATAGTATTGAATATAATCAAGATATTGATTGGCTAAAGAAAAATAACTTATTCATCTATTTATCTCACCTTGTTATACCTAAAGTTGAATCTGTAGAGATGATCAACGATGTTAAAAAACATCTCTTTGATAATCCGCAACTATCGATGATTGCTATCATTGAAACGGCATGGGGGTTACACCGTGTTTATGATATCGCACATTCAGGTGTTGAGCGCCTTGCATTCGGCTCTTTAGACTTTTCTCTTGATATGCAGTGTGACATGTCTCGTGAATCACTGTTGTTTGCAAGAACACAAGTGGTGCTTGCTTCTCGCCTTGCAAATCTTTTAGCTCCTATCGACTGTGTCACACCAGATATTGATGATTTGGCTGCTTTAGAGCAAGAGTGTTTGCATGCTAAAGCTCTTGGTTTTACAGCAAAATTAGCTATTCATCCCAATCAAATTGCTATTATCAAGCGATCGTTTGATATAACGCAGCAGCAGCTGGCTTGGTCAAAAAAAGTATTACAACAATCTCAAGAGCAGTATGCCTTTAAAGTGGATGGCAAAATGGTAGATTTACCTTTAATTTTGCAGGCAAAGAAGTGGCTAAATACCCACAAATAAAAATACGCCTAATTTGCTTACCGTTTCTGGCATCATCCCCGTCCATTTATTTCGTCGTAATGAAAAATAGCGATTTTTTGTATCTCTGTATCGATACAACGAACGATTGTTTTTTTATAGGATAAGTTCCTAGGTTTGTCACGTTAGCCTAAAAAACGTGACATATCATGGAACATCTCTTGCCACTCGTTTTCGTCTATTTCCATCAAACCAAAATAGCGCAACATAAAGGCGCCCTCGGTAGCAAGAAACATCAGCCGAGCGCGTTTGCCATGCTCTGTTGAGGTGTCTAAATGGCGCAATCTATCACGATACCAAACACGGGTACTTTCTAAGTATTCAGGGGTTTGTAGTAAAGCTGCCATTAATGCTGCCCCCTTCGCCATCGCGACTTTGTCATGTTCATAGGTTGCAAGCCGATGGGCATTAATACGATTTTCTGGGGAGCTGTCTTTTTCAATCTCACGGTTAAATATTTGCTCATAGGTATAACCCCAGCGTTCAAACATTGCATCGATTAAGGCATCTTTGTTACCAAAACAGTATTGAACCCCTCCTTTAGAGATCCCCATGGATTTTGCGACTGCATCAATCGTCAGAGCAGCAGCACCTTGGTTAAGTACGATGTTTTCAGCGGCATCGAGCACTTTATCTCGATCGATAGTTCGTTGACGTCCCATTTAACAAAAACCTCTTTTCAATACATACGTATGGATTTATATTGTAGCACGATCATGAATAAATAGTGATTAAATAAACTTGTTGAGATGATTTTATGCTAGCAAATTATAAACGCTGGATTATTTTACTTTTAGTATCAAGTGTACTCTTTCTGATTGTCATCGATGTAACGGTGTTATATACCGCGTTACCGCGATTAACGCATGATTTAGGCGCCACATCTTCTGAAAAATTGTGGATCATGAATGCTTACCCATTAATTGTCGCTGGGCTGTTGCCTGCTGCGGGTATGCTTAGTGATCGCATTGGCCATAAGGTCATGTTTCTGTTAGGGCTACCTTTATTTGCGGTCGCTTCTTTATGTGCGGCATTTTCTCCGACGGCAATGAGCCTAATTTTATCTAGAGGCTTTTTAGCTGTGGGAGCGGCGTTGAGTATGCCTGCAACCTTATCGATTGTTAGACACGTTTTCTTAGATCCAAAAGAGCGTGCACTTGCGATAGGTATTTGGTCGGCGGTGGCATCAGGTGGTGCTGCGATAGGCCCTTTGGTTGGTGGTGCGCTGCTTAACCACTTTTGGTGGGGATCGGTCTTTTTAATTAATGTTCCTGTGGTATTGCTGGTATTACCTTTTGCCTATTTTTTAATTCCTAAATGTGGCGGAACAGGCTCACAAAAAATTGATTATCTTGGCTCTGGGTTAGTGCTAGTCGGGTTAGTTGGCATTATTTATGCTCTAAAAGAGCTGGGTAAGCCTTATACCAATTGGTGGGAGTTGACTATTGTTGGGGTTATCGGTGGGCTATTTTTATGGTTATTTAGCCGCAGACAAATAGCGTCTGAATCACCAATGATTGATTTTAAATTATTTTCTAACCCTCGTTTTAGTGCCGGTATTTTAATGGCGATATTATCGATGGTGATTATTGTGGGTGTCGAACTCCTATTGAGCCAAAGACTACAATTAGTTCAGGGGTATACGCCACTTCAAGCGGCGCTGTATATTATCCCGATCCCGATTGCTTCTGTATTAGCAGGCCCATTAACTGGAATGTTATTACATACAATGGGGGAAAGACGTTTAACCGTCATTGGCTTTGTTTGTACTTTGGCAGGGGTACTTGGTCTCATTTCTATTTATCAAACCTCAACAGGTTTCATCTTATTGTTATTCCTGTTTTTAATTGGTTTTGGTTTAGGAATTATTTTTACGACAGCTTCAACAACCGTGATGCTCAATGCGCCAGATAAAAAAGCCGGTATGGCCGCGTCTATTGAAGAAGTCGCATATGAAATTGGTAGTGTGTTGGGTGTAACCTTTATGGGCGGATTGATGAGTGCCATTTATACAATGAAATTATCATTGCCCGATAGCTTAGTCGTTGATAATAAAGCTTATGATAGCATTGATGAAGCTTTTATTGTTGCGGAGCATCTGCCGCACGAAAGTGCTAATTTATTGATAAATCAAGCGCACATAGCGTTTGATCAAGCCTTTTTTGGTGTCATGGTATCGACAGCGATTATTGTCATAATCAGCACGCTGTGTATCCCTTACTTTTTCCGTAAAAATTAACGTTAATGAATAAAGGGAAGTGAATTAAATGACACTTCCCTGCTTTTACCACGTATCCCCCACGCGGGAGTATTACTTCACTTTCCTGATCAACAGTGCGGCAAAGAATGGACAAATGGCAAATAAAATAAATAACCAAACAGAGGCTTGTTGAGCGCCTGCTATTCCACCAGGGGAAATCAACCCGCTGTTATTCACGACGACACCCACGAGCGCGGCAGAAAGCGCAGTCGCATATAGTTGAACGGTAATGACGGATGAAGACGCGAGATTTTCTTCACCACTAGGGGCGACACTGAACACTTTTAACACCAAGTGTGGCCAGCAAATACCAATACCAAGGCCAACTCCCATCATTGCGACTAAATAAATTGTAAACAGTAAGATTGAACTCACAAGCTTCGTATGAGGAGTCAAAATGGCTAACACAATTAATGAAATAAATATGATGATTGGCCCTGTACGAAGTATTTTTAACACGATTGGGCCAGTTTTATTGGCACTTAATAATGCGCCAATCGTCCAACCTGCTGCCATAATCGCTGTAAGATAGCCTGCTGATAATGGCGAGAAGTGGTGGATGGTTTGTAAGAAATAAGGAACATAAATTTCCGTTGTCATACCACCCACCAACAAGCTCATCGTTAAATAAATCACACCGAGTGAATTTTTTAATGAATAAGTGCCTGTTGGTAGTAATCGCTTACCTTTTTTACCATCGATTTTTGCGATAGTGACCAATAAGATAAGGCCAACGAATAGGCCAATGGCATTGAATATCAACTGACTGGATAAGCTACCGATGGAAATCGCTAAGACGGAAATCACTAATAGTGAAATGGCGAGAACAGGCAGTTTACTGATCTGTTGGGATTGATTTGTCCTTTTAGGCAATTGATTTATCACGATTAGAACGAGTAGAAGTGCAACGGGAAGTAATGACCAAAAAGCCCAGCGCCAATGACCCGTTTGAGCGAATACTCCACCAATAGCAGGACCGCAAAGTGTCGCTATTCCCCACATACCGGAAACAATGCCCATGGCACGTGACCAAAGGTTTTCAGTAAACACAACGCGAATAAGGGCGTAGCTTAAGGCGAATAAAATTCCACCGCCTAGCCCTTGTAACGCTCGCCCGCCAAGTAACATTAACATTGATGGTGACAGTGCACACCAAATGGAGCCTAATGAGAAAATAAGCAGAGCCGTTAAATAGGCGAATTTAGGCCCTAATTGATTGAGTATTTTACTCGACAGTGTTGAACCCACAATTGAAGTAGCAACAAAAATCGTCGTATTCCACGCATAATATTCAAGACCACCGATATCATTGACGATACTAGGTAAGATAGTTGTCACAATATAAATATTGATAGCATGAAGAGCGACACCACCGGTGAGGGCAATCGTCAATAATGCGTTACGACCACTAAGTAAATCAGCCCACTTAGCTTGAGTTGTCGTGGAGGGTTCATTGCTCATAGCGAGACCTGCTAGACGAGAGAGTTAAAAAAACGTTAATATCCAAGTACTGACTTGGATATTAGAGTGACAGAATGATTAATGCAAGTGATTACTTTGATAATTTAAATATCAGCCAAGCGGTTGATAAGGTTTTGTTTTGCATAAAAACAAAAGGTCCTATCTCGACAGCTGTGATTGCAAAAGACTTGGCAATGACGGGGGAAGCGGCACGCCAGCATATTCAGAAACTGACGTCTTTAGGTTTAGTTGAAGGGGTGCAATGTACCTCTCAAACCGGAGCGGGCCGACCAAGGCAGAATTGGGTGCTCACAGCATTAGGGCATCAGCGCTTTCCTGACACACATGCTCAATTAACATTGCAGCTCATTGATTCTGTAAAAAATATTTTTGGTAATGAAGGGCTGGAAAAGCTAATTAGCCAACGAGAAGGGGAAGTTAAGGCGAAATATTTGTCGCGATGTGGCTCTTTACCTTTCGTTGAACGATTACAGGCATTAGCCGATGTTCGCAACGAAGAAGGTTATATGGCACATGTTGAGCAAGATGGTAATAGCTGGTTATTTATTGAAAATCATTGCCCTATCTGTGCTGCGGCGACCGTCTGCCAAAATTTTTGTCGTTCAGAATTGCAACTGTTTCGCGATATTATGGGAAGTGATGTGACAGTTGAGCGTGAGCAATATTTGTTAAATGGCGCGGGACGTTGTGTCTATCGTGTACGGCAAATGAAATAGGGCCGAGTGTTACCTCGGCCCTGTTGAGATTGACTATTTTTCGATCTCAACCTGTTCGCTAGATTCGATGTGCGGCGTCAATTCTTCCGTTGTGAGCCATAATGGTTTCTTTTCAAATTGTTCGTAGAGTGACAATTGGTCTTGATAATGAGGTGATGGTTTGCCTTGAGGTGAAATAAAACCGCTTTGGCCTGGTGCGACGACATCCCAAGCTTTCACTTTACCATCGCTAAACACGATCAAATCATTTTCTGTGCCTCTATTATGATACTCATTTTGATGAAAACGCTCTTTTGCATTAGCTTGAGGAACGCCAAAGAAATTATTGGCTCTGAAAGTGAGTGCCGTGGCAGGGGTTTGCCAGCTTGCAAGATTATCACCATATTTTAGGGTCATCTGCTGATAAGTATTGCGTAATGCTTGGCGAATGACCTCATCTTGAGGTTTGCCTGCAAAGAGATCAATCGCTTGAGGAATTGCAGAGCGTTGTCCTAATAACGATTCATATAAGATTTTGGCCCCCGTACTAATATTCAGTGAACCTGTAGGGCCGTCTTGTGTTGTTTCATAGCCACTGGCTAAATACCATTTATCAAAGGGAGCCGGTACAGCTTGACCGAGAGTCGCTTTTAACATCTCCTTGAGCCAGATATCTAATATTGCCGAGCCTGGTTGAATATAATGCTTACCATCCTTTGTAAGATGATTAATGCCATCCCATTGGTTTAGTATATTAGCAAGTTTTACTGCATCATCATCGGCAGGTAAATCACGCGTAGCACGGATGATATAAGGGGTGAATAAGCGATGATTGAGGTCAACACGGCTGGTTTGTTTTAGGATATCCCACATATCCTCTTGGTTTAACAAAGCTTTTGATTCTATCAGTCTATTTATTTCTGTCACTCGATCAGCCGAACCCCATAAGAAAGCAAATAAGTCACTAGCGGGGTAGTTTTTGGCTGGGGAATTATTCCAGTTGGCAATATAACCGGATTTCGGGTTATACACTTTTGGGTTATTGGCAAAGGGTTGCATACCTTGCCAATCCCACTCCCCGGTACCTGGCACAGGAAGGCGAGGGTCATGGTTTTCTTGGCGCTCAGGGTAATGTCCTGTATGGATATAACCAATATTGCCATCTCGATCGGCATAATACCAATTAATGGTCAGTGCTTGATTTTGTGCCTGAGCTTGCCATTGCTGCCAATTTTTGGCTTGTGCCTGTTTTACCCATGCCATCAAAGAAGAGACTTCTTTTCCATCCCACGCTCGAGCCTTGCTGTATGCGATGTTAGCGCTGTTATCTTGTTTGACTATGTTACCGTGCACCGTTCGATAAACATCTAATGTGACAGGCGAAGCATCTTTCACGTTAATGACCTCTTGGCGGCTGAGCATTTTTTTCCATTGGCCTTGATGTTGGTAATAGTTAGGACGTTTTGGGTCGAGTTTCTCTGCAAAAATATCGACACCATCACCAAAACCAGCCGTTGATCCCCATGCTATGTTGCCATTATGGCCAAATAATATTGCTGGATAAGCGAAAGGGGTGTTGCCAACCAAATCAAAACCAGCACCATGTAAACCAATGCCATAGGTATAGGCTGGGTTAAACCAGCCAAATTGTGGGCCGTTGAGCAAAATTGCGTTAGCGCCATCGGCTTTTGATTTGCCGACAACCCAGATATTACTCGTCGTTGGGTAACCTGCTAACCCGTTCGCACCGCCTTGCTCATATTGCTTGGCAATCAATTGGCTATTTTGCTGTGCTGTTAATGCGATTAATTTGCCGGAGGCATCCTTTGCAGGGCGCTCAAACATAGGGGGAATTAGACGGTAATCGTTTATTTGATTCACCTGAGATTGCTTGTTTTTATTTTTTGTATCTGAATAGGTAAATTCTTGAGCATCAATAGTGGTGGGGGCATTAGGGTTGTTTAGCCAATTTATTTGGTTGAATACTGCTAACCCTGTTTGCTCACCATACTTATCTTTTAAGGCGGTTAATAAGGCTAGATTATCGATTTCACTGTTCATATCTGAGAAGCGGTTAGCCATAGTGCCCACCATAATCATGGCAACGTCAAAGCTGTTCCATTGAGATGGTGTGAAGCCATAATCAATAAATTGTTTAGGCATTAATTTATCTGGCCTCGCATTCACTTGTTTGATCCAAGCGTTCATGCCGTCTGCATAGCCACGTAGGATATCCTGTTCTTCTTTAGGGAGATTTTTAATTTGTTGATGGATGGAGTCAGGCCAGTAATTACTGCGGATATCTTTATCAAAGGCAATAAAATCTTTGCCGAGCACTTCTGAAACGGTGCCTTGGGTACTGCGTTTTGCCATTTCCATCTGGAAAAGCCTGTCTTGGGCGACAGCATAGCCATAACCATAAAAAAGGCTATATACGTCATCGGCATAGATATGAGGAACGCCGTAGCTATCTCGATCGATTTTGATTTTATTCGGTTCGGCATAGCCAGTAGATGAAAGTGTTGTTAATCCAAAAATAATAACCGCAGATAATAAGTTGTTTATCTTCATCAGGTGAGTCTCCATTTTTTATTGTTTTATGAGACTAACAATCACTAATTTGTAAATGAAGAGTTAAATAATAGTTAAATTATTAATATGTGAACCAAGTAGATAAAAAAGGATACATAAAAATAAAAAAAATATTAAAAGTGAATCTGATCACGTTAGCTAAAAATTAGCTTTCTGTAGGTGAAAGGGCGCTTTTCTTGCGGCGATTAACCCACCATGCATAGAAAATACCCGATATTGCACCAGCAATATGCGATTCAGTTGAAATATATTGATGAACGGGCAGCAAGCCGGATGTCATTGCGCCAAAATAAAATAGCACCAAGACAGTGATGATAATGTCAGAAAGTTTGCGACGAAAATAACCTTGGGCGATCAGTAACCCCCAAAGCCCGAAAATCCAACCACTTGCGCCAACATGAATGGCGTAGCGACCAACTAACCAAACAGCTAATCCACCAGTAATAATAATAAAGAGCGAAGCTAATAGATATTCACGGATCTCTCTATGTAGCAGTACTGCGCTGAGGATCAGTAAAGGAGGAAGGTTACTCAGTAAATGTCCCCAACTACTATGAATAAAGGGGGAAAGGGGGATACCGATGAGGCCCTCTAAGCTTCTGGGTATGATACCAAAGCGATTTAACGAATAGCCTGTTAGGCTATTGATCACTTGGATGATGACCAATAGCCCAGCCAAAATAGCAAGTAGTTTCAGTCGTTGGTTCAACCACTGTTTCATGCTTGCTGGCTTAATGCTTGTACACTTTCAACCAGATCAGCAAGTTGTGCAACAACACGGTCACCCACATCTGCATTATCCCCACCTAGTGCTTTATTGCGCATAAAGTCCTTTTTGATTTGTTGCCAGCGTGCGGCCTGTTGCTCCGTGAGCTTACCGCGAATTTCAGCTAATTTGAGTAAATTTTCTTCTGCTCCTGTGGTGAGTAATTGTGCTTCACCGAGGTAGTGATCATCCAATAAACGTTCAAGCTCCTCTTCATTCATGACAGAGGACACTTTTTCACTCAGTTTATTCATATTTCGATAGCTACCTTGCAAACGGAAGGCTGGCTCGGTGCGGTATTTATCGGACTGTGCTGCACTGGCAATATATTGCTGATTCACTTTGAGTACGACATCGCGTAGCGTGATTAGGCGCTTAATGACAGCGACAATTTCACTGATTTCTGCATCTGAATAGGGGTAGCTCAAAGCATTAGTTGAGACTGATTTACCCATTGCTTTATCAACGAAAAGGTAGAGGTCATTGAGATCACGTAGAGCAAGCGGCGCAAGTACAGGGTTTGAGGTTAGACTGTTTTCAATGTAGCTTAATGCGAAGGCATCATCCATGCCGCCAAGCACTTCCCCTAGGTTATAGATATCAGCGCGGTTGGCGAGCATGTCCGGTATGCGGAACACTTCACCTGATTCGGTATATGGGTTACCTGCCATAACAACACAGAATTTTTTACCACGCATGTCATAGGTTTTCGTTTTTCCTTTCCAAACCCCTTCAATGCGCCTTGTTCCGTCACACAGAGAAATAAATTTCTGTAAAAACTCAGGATGCGTATGCTGAATATCATCCACATAGAGCATCACGTTATTCCCCATCTCTAACGCTAAATTGAGTTTTTCTAGCTCCTGACGTGCAGTTGCATTTGGTGCTTGGTCTGGGTCGAGTGATAACACGTCATGACCTAACGCAGGCCCGTTAATTTTCATGAAAATGAGGCCTAAGCGGTCAGCAACATATTCCATCAATGTGGTTTTACCGTAACCAGGCGGGGAGATCATCAAGAGTAGCCCCATCAAATCGGTACGTTTACCTTCCCCTAAAGCACCGATTTGCTTCGCCATATTGTCACCAATAATCGGTAAATAGACGTCGTTGATCAGTTTATTACGAACAAAGGAGCTAAGAGGGTGCGCTTTAAACTCATGCAGCTTCAAACGACGGCGCTCTTCAATGACAACACGTTGGCGTAACGCTTGATATTCACGGAATGCGGGAATAAACCGTTTTCTTTGAAAACGCATGCGACTGAAATAGTTATCTAAGCTCAACGAGAGGGTTTGATTTTCTATCGTTGGATGTTCGCCTAATAACCCATTAACTTTGAAGTACAGATCAGCTTCGCTATAACGTGCTGATGCGACTTTGTCTAAAATAATAATGGCGATTGCACCCGGAATATAAGGCGTAAGATGGGCAAATTCAGGCACTGAACATAGCCCTTGTAACCAGTTTTGAATCAATGCCCAACGCTGAGCATAGCGGCCTGCAAGGTTTTGTTGGGAACGGTTGAAGTCTATCCACATATGGGCGTCTTCTAACCGAGTTTGCAAGGCGGCAACAAGGTCTCTAGCATATTTACTGTAAACTAATTCAATAGGCGTTCTCGCCAGCGCAAAGCTAAGATACTCTGCGGCTTGAGTTTGTTGGTAACTCTCACAAGGTATCGGGTGCTCTTGTAAAAATAGGCTAATGTCTGCTTCGATCTCCGCCTGCAAATCGAGCAAAGCATCATCATTATGGAATAGCTGATGAATATTCATTGCGGTTCTGGCGCGCTCTGGCCATAAAGCCGGATATTCATTATTTTGTACTTGTTCCCAGAAAATCGCAGCAATTGCTCGCGATGTTGGGTTATAACGCAGTAAATCAGCACTCTCTCCGACAGGCAGGAGTTTTTTCAAAATAGCGATGGCATCGTGATCGTGAATACCTTTCTCATAGCCCTCTTTATAACGTGGGGCTGCAAAGTCGCGTACGATTTTCTCTAATTTCTCAGGCACCGATAACGCGGACTTAAGCATATTATAATCAAGGCCATCTTGGCGCTTACTTGCAGCGTAGATAATTGAATATGCAAGGTATTCAGCCCGATAAACATCGTCTGACTCGGATTCAAGTGCCGCTGACCAATAAGGTTGTAACTCAGCTAATTGAGGGTTATCAATAGGCTCTTGGAAATCGGTACCCGTCAGATATAACCAAAGTTGGTTATCTTTCGGCAAGATGGTTAAATCAAGCTCTTGGGTGTTAACACTAAAGCGATGGCGAGGCCCTAATTTAATTATATTACCGCCATCTTCGTAAATATCTGTTTTATCGCGTAGTGTGCGAATAGATTGGTCGCGCGCTGCTTTTAATCTGGCATCAATATCATCCGCTTTGACGTTATCATTGATTTCTCTTAGTTTTTCAATGATTTCACGCGTTTTTGTTGCCAATGGATCAGACGCAAAAAAGGCGTTTAATTCATCTTGAGACTGTAAACGTGCAGTGCGGCGTTGCAAACTATCTAACAGGCGGTCGGCTGCTGTTTGTAAGTTTTGTGAACGGCGTTGGCGTTCATCTAATAAGGCTTGCTTGTGCGACTCAAAGGTTTCTAGCAGCTCTTCGCGTTTGGCGAGAATATCTTCTAGGAACTCATCATGGCTGCTGAATTGGCTTTCTAACTCTTCTAATTGGACTAATAGCCTAGATAGCTGGTCATCGCAGCGTTCAGGATCCGTGGAGAGTGATAGGGCATTTGTAATGCCTTGGCTAAATAGGCGGAATTGTGCGCCAAATTGAGCCACAGTCTCGACAGCACTTTGTGATTTACGTTTTTGTTGTAAACGAGCGCGTGACTGGTTTAATTGGGCATAAATTTGTGAAATTGCATCAATGATGTTGGTTTGTTGAGTCACATCATCAAATTTTAGCGAAGCCATTAGATTCGATAGCATATCCAAGTCGGCAGACATTTTTTCCATGCCATTCATTGGAATATCGAGCTGCGCACTATTTTGAGCACTCTCCATTTGCTCTTCAAACTGAGAAAGTTGCGTTTTAAATGGTTGTAGTGCTTTATCGCTCGCTAGGAAAGTCGCGGTAGTTTGAGAAACATACTGCTGTGCTTGCGTAATTTCTTCTTCCATCTGCGCGAGTTTCGTTAAATCCATATAGCGGAATTCGCGTAAGGAGATCAGGTGACCACGTTGGGCACTGAGTGCATTTAACCCATCAACAAACTGCTGAATATCATTCCAGCTTTCAGGTAATGTTAAAGACATCAGTGTCTTTTGCCGATTAGCCGCTTCATTCATCGATTTTGCTGATTGCTGGCGGATACTCTCGACTTTTTCATACTCATCTAAGACCAGTTCACTGGTTTGTGTGATCTCTTTGAGTAATTTACCGATACCTAAACATTGCTCGTCATTAAACCAATAATAAATATCAAGTAGGTTTTTCGGTTGTTGGCTCAGTTGTTCATAGCGGGCAACGGAAACCTGATTACCTTCAATTTCTTTAGCAATATGCAGAATTTCTGAGATACCACGTACAAGATCAGCGTTACCAATGCGACCAAAAAAGCCCCCTCGCGCAGGCTGTTGATCGGCAAATTCTTCTGAATAGAAAGGGGTTTGCCAAACTTGCATCGGGTGAACTCGAGTGGCTTCGTCACCTTCACCTTCAAAGAGAACCATTTTCCCATCTTCAAGCATGGCATAACCATGCCCGATCAGCGGAATCGCCAGTTTTCGCTCAATCAAATTATAATTAAAGAGGGCGATACGACCTTGGTTTGGCGAATAGAAGACATACAGGACATCCTCACCGTTTGGGGAACGGCGCAAGCGACGAAAACGCATGCCATCCATAGGTTGATCAAAGGTTTTATACTCACCATTTTGTAAGTAATATCCACCTGGGAAAATAATGCCGTGGTCTTCGGGAAGCTGTACACATGCCTGACCAATCGCATCAATGCGTTGAGCTGTTTGAGTCAGTGTATTGTAGACGAGATAGCGCCAGTTCTCTTCGCGATAGGGTAATATTTTCAGTAAGATCAGGCTGCCTGTTTGGGCATATTCAATTTGGGCATCATCTAGGGATTGGTTTTTATCTAACACCGCTTCGCGATAAATGCCGAGGCCATCTTCTGTGTTATTTTCGCATTTTATGGTGAGGTCGCCACCAATAGTTTCAACGAAAACAGTATCTAAAATATTGATATGCGGAAAACGACCATTAACCGTGTTTTCACGGGTTGTTTTCACCCATTCAAAGTCATAGGCAGGGGGAAGGGCGATGTCGCGTTCACCGCGGTTGTCGATATAATCGATTTTGCTTTTATCACTGGAGATAGACCAGCGGAAAACCCGCACATCGGTGATACGTTCACCAATTTGAAAGCTAGCTAATAGCTTACCATCACGTTCAACTAACTGTAGTAATTGGGTGTTTTTGTAATAGGTGTAAAGCTCAGTAAAATCTTGGATAAAGCGCGTATCACTGAGGAAGGTGTCGTCATAGGAGACCGCTTCAACATCAAACTCACCTTGGTTATCAATCAGTCGATACAGAGAAAACACATCTTCAATTTGTGTTTCTCTTTTGAGGCCAAGGAAAACGTTATAGCCAAATAGAAGCCATTCACCAACTCGGACAATATCCCTTGCTTGGCAATTATTTTCTGTGCGAATACGAATACGGCCAATAATATCCATTTGGCTTTGACCGAACTCTTGTAAACGACTGTCATTGAGTTGCGCTGCTTTTTGATGAAGCTGTTGCCCTTGTTCTGTAAGGCGTTTGCGTAATATTTCATATGCGCCGCCTTGCGCAACAGCACTATCCAGTATGTTTTGCTCGTGACTCGTATCCTGAATTGACATGCGTCGTTGGTTTCCTTGGCTATAACAAAAGACAAAAGTTGAAGGCATACCCGATATGTATGCCTTTGAACTAGGATGCTCGTTTACCGTTAAATGATTATTCGCTACGGTATGAGTGCCATACCGAGCCAGTAATATAATTTAAACACGTTAGAGCATACCCCATTAGAGCTGATCATCCGTTGGTGCTTCAGGTTTTGCCGAGACGGTTTTAACCTGCGGGTTTGCACCTTTTGCAGCCATAAAGCTGTTAATCAAATCTTGAACCTCAGGGTTTTTCAGTAAAGCTGCAATATCGATTTTCTTATCGTCTTTACGGTTGATCAGCTTTTCGACACTCTCTTTAGCAAAGCTGCTTTTATCCATAAAGCCATCAACGGCTTTACCTAAGCTAAGCGCTTTAGAGAAGGTATTAAAGAAGCTACCGTCACCGCCCACAATTTCGATATTGGTTTTGGTTAATGCAGCAGCCAATACATCGGCTTGCTCACGAGCAATCTCTTTATTTGCGTCAATTGATGCCATAGCTTGCTCAAACTCTTTCTCAAGACGCATACGGAACTCTTCATGAGCACGGGCAGTATCGCTGAGGTGATCCATGGATTTGAATTTATCGGTCAAGCCATCCGCTTCTGCTTTCAGACGTTGACGGATCACTTCGGCTTGTGCGGCACCTAATTGACCTTCCCCTCGAGCTTGGGCAGCCAGTTTCTCTTCAAGCACTTTCGCATCCGCCAAGCCCAGTTTTTCTTTCGCATTGGCTTGTTGCTCTTCACCGCGTGCTTGAGCGGCCAGTTTTTCTTCGAGGACTTTCGCTTCAGCAAAGCCTTGTTGTTGTTCAGCAAGTGCTTTTGCTTCCAACACTTGTGCTTCAGTTAAGCCTTTTTCTTTTAACCCACGCGCTTCTGCTAGGAGTTTCTCAGCGGTGATATTCGCTAGGACTAATCCCTCTTTTTCTTCCGCTTCGGCTGTGGCTTGACGTACTCGTGCTTCTGCGAGGCCGAGTGCAGCATGTTCAGCTTCAATCCCTTCTGCTAAGCGTTTTTTGGCTTCTGCTTGTTTTGCTGAAGCTTCAAGTTCCGCTTGTGCCATGGTGCTGATTTCTTCGGCTCTGTGTTTTGCACTCGCTTCATCGGCTTCGGCTTTCTTCACTTGGCGAACTAAAGACTCTTCCGCTTCTGCCTGAGCGTTGATAACGGTCACTTGTCTTAAGCGATCGGCTTCTGATACTTCACGTACCTCTTTGATACGCTCTTCTTCTTGGGCAACGCTTTTTTCAACGATAACGCGTTCACGGATCACGTTAGAAATATTTTTGCGTTCTTCTTCCAACGCTTTTTCTTTTTCAATACGTTGTAGTTCAACCTCACGTTCGCGGGCTACGATTTCGAGGTCACGAGCACGATTAACGCGTTCCTGTTCAATAGCAACTGCGCGGGTCCGGTTCTGCTGAGCAACTTCAACTTCACGCATGCGATTTTCTTCACGAATTTCAATTTCTTGCTGAGTTTGAATACGTGCTTGCTCTGCTTTTAAGCGCTCTTCTTCTTGTACGCGTAATGTTTCGGCTTGCTCACGAGCACGAATATTTTCAATCTCACGTTTTTGGCGAGCTTCTGCATCCGCTTGTTGGCGTTCAAGGGCTAGGCTTGCTTCACGGGTTTCCACATTTTTCTTTTGAATAGCCAGTTCTTGGTCGCGCTCTTTCTGGTTAGTTTCAATATTATGGATAGCGGTGATTTCAGTGATTTTACGGATACCTTCGGAGTCGAAGATATTATTTGGATCAAGAGCGGCTTTTGGCGTTTGTTCAAGGTAGTCAATGGCCACATCTTCAAGTGCATAACCATTGAGATCTTTACCGATAACATCCACGATACGATCACGGAAGTTCTGCCTATCTTCAAATAGCTTAGAGAGTTCAAACTGCTTACCAACCGTTTTGAGTGCTTCTGAAAACTTAGCGCTAAATAAGGTACTGACGGCTTGATGATCGGATGCGCGGTCGACCCCAATGGCTTTAGCCACTTTGAGTACGTCTTCAGTGGTCTCATTAACACGTAAATAGAAAGCGACAGTAATATCTGCACGTAAGTTGTCTTGGCAAATCAGGCCATCTTTACCGCGGCGGTCAACTTCCAAAGTTAAGAGAGAAATTCTCATAAACTCTTTTTTGTAGATGACGGGATAAACTAAAGCACCAGTAAAGTGAACTTTTGGTTGCGACGACATGTCGTTAACAATCAATGCAGTTCCTTGTGGGACCTTGATATAGAAGGCTTTAAATAGCCCAAAAAAGCCAAGTATGACTATGATGATGCCCCCAATAATGGTTAAAAAGGGCATTAGGTCAGCCAATTCCATATTTTCTCTCCATGGGTTTCGATAATGTCGTCGTTAAAGGTTCAAAATAGTGTTTATTACTGGCGAAATTCATCTTCCGTCACCACATTGTAGCTGTGTGACACGGGGTCATAACTAATGATAACAACGCGGTCACCTCGCTTAATATTTTCAGTAGCAGCGGCACGAATTTGCAGAATTAACCCTGCACCACCATCTTCTAGTATGGCTTCGCCTTTATGTTCGGTGACTTCTCCTGAACGTACGGTGGCGAGTTTACCCATTAATCGCTGGGCTGTTTTTGGCGTATTAGATTTAGCCAATTTCTCACGTAATGGTTTTAAACATAGGGCGGTTAAGTGGATTGAAATAAAGGATATAACGAAGAATACAGTGAAGCCGACAAGGTAGCGTAGTAGTGTAATATCAATAAAACGAATAAACCAATGAACACTAAAGTAACTTAATAACCAGCCAAATAGTGTAAATAAGGTCAGAATAATCGTGACTGGAATACCTGCAAGCCCGAGTTTTGTGAGCCAGCCAGCAAACCCTGTAGCATCAAAGCCGCCACCATCAACGGATGTATCAACATTAAATAAATCAATATCTAATAATCCAAAAGCGGCGCATAACCAATAAAACATAACAATAATAAGTAGGCCGCTAAAAATAATGACGGGGAAGGTCAGACAGTTTTGTAGAAACAAACTCATAAATGTTCTCTCTATAATATTTAGAGTTTCAATTTTGTTATTACCATTACCGTTAACTTAATCATATCAATTTCAATGATTTTCAGTATCGGACTAGTCTTTATTATCTGGCTGATTTTCATGAGTTATTTATGAAATTTTTCTAAGTATCATCAATGACTGATAAAAACGGGCTAGATAGGAGTTATTTTGCCATTAATTGTTAATAAAAGATAATGAATCATAACAGCAATATGTAAGATTATGTTATAACTTATTGAAACCGTAGAATTAAAAAACTCTGAAAAATGCATCAATATAAAAATATTATTTTTTAAATTATCTTTTTCTAGTGATAAACAATAAAATGGTTATTAATAAAAGGAAAAAGTGAGATTAAAGGCGTGCTATAGATTCAAAAACACAGTAAAGCAGCCCATTTCCATGGTCAGCTAGATATTCGTCAATTCACACCAGGCATTGCAATTTTTACCTACAATTTGTGACCTTTAACTTAACTAGCATTATGAAAATAGTTTACAGATACGTACGCGTCATTACGCCATAACTGAGTTAGGTTTGCTTGATATATTTGACATGTTCTATCGGAGTCTATTCGATAAAATAGCAATAAGTGGCTGAATGATGAAAAATTCCTCGTTCAGCCAAAATATCACTAACATCGGCATAGCTCAGAGATATTGAATCATAGCTACGTATACACAAAGGGTGATAGAGGGAGCAAAATACTTCCATTTAAAATCATTCAGTGACATGGTTATTTTCCTAAATAATGAGCAATAACGTCACACCAATGCACTTTTTGCAATAAGCGCCTTTAATCCCTATATCCTAAAGTGACAATCTTAATTCCTTTACTTTTACAAATGAGGCTTCGGTTTGCACCTTAACAACTAACATCGAGTTATATTGTTCATAGTTGTATGGTTGTATACTTATGCTAAAGAGATTATTTAGCGCTTTGCAATCCGATAATATTACAAGTAGATATACTTGAAAGTTCATTTCAATATTAAAAAAACCAATTACGTCATTTTTAAATTCATTTAATGCGTTAATTTCAGGATCACCATAGAAAATTTGAGATGTTGACATGACGTCTTCTATAGTACTAACACAGTCTTGCAGGACACTTATTTGTAACGATATATCATTAATGACATTAGATGAATCAAGTTGCATTTTAGAGAATGCTTCACGACAACTAGATATGTCATTCATATTTATAAAATTGGATATTGATTTAAGTTCATTAATCCAATTTTGGATTTGAGCTGATGAAGCCTCAATAACTTTCTCGCATACAAGCATTGAATTATTAATTGCGATGATTATTTTCTGGGCATAAAAGGGCAAGTTCCATTGCGAATTATTATACTTGCTTAATATACCAAGATAATTAAACATTAGGCTTTTATAATTTAAAATGTTCATACCTTCACCTTATGATTGAGTTAATTTTACTTCATGTTATTAACTTCCTATGCTATTTTTAGTGCTGATTTTTAATTAACATTAATTAAATCATAAGTTAACTTTTTAGGGTTGATGACATATTCAACACCACTCATTTGCGATTTAATTGTATCAGTATCTTTTAATACGATTTTAACTTGGTTATTAGCACTAGATAAGAATAATTCTCTAACATTATCCGTATTGATAATTCCCATATTTAGGTCACTAATAAGGTTATCTATATCATTAGAGAGAAACTGCCATGCATTTGACATTTCAAGTGAAGCTTGAGCTGCTTGTGATATACAAGTTGCCAGTTGCGCATTTCCCGTTGAACATGCTTGAGCGACTCTAACCTCATTTTTCAAATTAGCATCTTCAATTAATAACTTCTCTTTCAATCTAAGGTCACCCTGAAGTTTAAGTACCGCACCTATAACACCAGCAAGACCTGTTGCTATTGCCACCGCCCCTCCAATCACCATGCTTACTGCCGCCCCTCCGGTAACGAGGGAACCCACAGCCCCCACAATAATAGAAAAGAACCCTCCAGCAATACCTAAAGCACTAATCGTTATACCGGCTTGATCAGCAGCTATTTGTGTTTGTATATTGAGTATATTATTTCTATTTTGAGACAGCGCACCGTTATCACCTAGTATCGCTGTGTTTAATCTATCAACAACATCATAGAAACTCGCTACACTATTATCTAGCTTATGGCTAAATTGTGATAAGAGTGTGCTAGTTACATTCGCCTCACTTGCATATTTGTTTGATTGATCTCTAATCGCACCTAAAATATTTAGCCAATCAGAAATACTTTTTCCCGCCGGAACTTGGGATGCTATTGAATTATGAATTGTATAGTAAGCACTAATGCTGGAAATATTCCTAATTATCATTGGTTGTATCGTATCAAGATAATATTTTGCATTTTCTTTTGCTGTGCCTAATGCAGAATTGACATCTTGCTGTAAGCTAATTAATGACGGATTATTAGTGAAATTCACTAATGGCTGTTGCATAACGGAACGACAACTACTTTGTACAATTAAATCAAAACTGGATTGTTTTTTGTTTGCACTATTTATAGCTAAAGGAGATTGATTAAAATCCATGATATACCTCATTAATGTAATACGATGCTTTATTTCATACGATTTAATTAATCATATGAAATAGAGAGATTGTTTAATAATATCGGAGTTATCTTTTGCCATGATAATCACAGCCACTACATCAATTGATATTTTAAAAATATCTGATAAGTGATATTATGCATTTAGATTTTAAAAGACTGGCTTATCTGATAACCGATAAGGTCTGCTAAGGCGACTAACAAATTTAATGACTCCTAGCAATATGTGAACATATAGTTCATGATTTAATTTAATCATGAATCATAATTATTTTTTTGTGATGAAGTTGGCAAAAAATCAATTATAATGTCTTTATTATTATTTTGTCGTATTTATAGTTCACAACTAGTAAGCGATGGTAAAGTGATTTAATCAATCAACTAATAAAAATAGGCATGTCGCTAGCCCTATTTCATTGTCTAATAGTTAGACAGCTTACCCTTATATGTTGATGATAGCTCACCAGCTTCGTTAATATGATGGACTGTTTTCACTTAGTTAAATTGCGAATGCTTATGATGTTATTCGATTATTTAAGATAATTTCTGACTGGTTAAAAGGGAGGCTATATTATAATTAACCGTATGTTTAATTTATTTTTGAACCTTAAGTTAAATGAGTTTAATCATTAATTGAAGATTTTCTTATTGACACTGGTAAATAAAAATATCAATAAAAACAATATGTAGCATTAATAAGTTGAGCTTTGATAAAAAATAAACACACCGTTTTTAACAGTGACAATAATCATTTGATAAAGAATAGGCTATTGCCATTAATTGGCGTTCAATAAATCTATCTGTCTATTGATAGACTGGGGGTGTTTGTCGAGGGGATGCTAAAAATAGTCATGCCAGATGTGAATTGGCGAATCTCTTTTTGGCCATTAATTTGGGGCGTTTTACGGTGTTTTGGTTCCCGATCTCATTATTTAAAAACTGAAACAACGAAAAGAGACACGGTGTATTTAGCGCTGCTTCAGTTTTTTAGTATGAAAAAATTTAAATAGAATTAATCAAGTAAGTTTAAACACGCAGCACCTCTTGCACCACCGGAGTCACCATATCGTGCTTTTTCAATGGCAGGGAGATTCGCGATACCATACAAATACTGAGGCAAAACATCAGGCAGAAGTTGGTAAATACCATCAAATTGCGATAATCCGCCACCAATCACCACTAAATCAGGGTCTAGTATGGTCAATACTTGACCTAAAAACATCCCTAATAAATCGATATAGCGTTCAACATGCTGTTTTGCATTGCGGTCGCCTTGGTAGTAAAGCTGGATAATTTCAATCGCTGATTTTTGTTCACCTGTAAATGAGGTATAGATGCGTTCAAAACCTGGGCCGGACAAATAGGTTTCAAAGCAAGCAGGTTTACCACAACCGCACATGACTTCCGGAACTTGGTTTCCAAGTAAACGAGCGCCCTGTAAGGTCACATTCATATGACCAATTTCGCCAGCAATGCCATTTTTACCGGGAAGGACTTTACCGTGGGTGACAAAGCCGCCACCAACGCCAGTGCCTAATATCAGACCAAGTACCGTTGGGTAATTTTTAAACTCAGGCGCCCAAGCTTCTGAAAGCGCAAAACAGTTAGCATCGTTCTCTACTTTGACTGGGCGTTGTAAGGTATCGGCTAAGTCATAGACCAAAGGCTGATATTTAGCGGCGGGTACATTTGTAGTAAATACCGTTCCTTTCTCGTGGTTGACAATACCGGGTATGCCAACTCCCACCTTTCCTTGACCGTTAAATTGAGTATCAGCTTCTTCAGTAAGATGACGAAAAGCATTAAGGAGAGCTTGATAATCATCTTTTGGTGTTGGTACGCGTTTTTGCCAAATGGGGTTGAGTGATTCATCAAACACAGCAAGTTCAATTTTTGTACCGCCCATATCAAAGCCGTAATACATAGGTATCTCCTTAATGGTGACAATTATCTAATACGCTTAGTATCACTTTGATAAGTCATAAATGGTAGCGTTTGAGGCTGATTATATAAAAGTTTTTAGTCAGATAATGCGGCTTTGCTGCTAGACATTGTTTTTGTTCATGTTAAAGAAAGCGCAGATTTTGCCGTGGAAGTGTAGGGAGGGCAATAAGAGGCTAGTTGTATGGACAAACGAGCCTCCTGTTGTTTTTTTAGACGGTTTAAGGTTCGCTGATTAATATTGATTTGTTCTGTGGATTAAAGTTTTTATAAATAAAATGATGCAATTCCATCGCAATAATATGATGGATTTCTTGGGTTGGATGTACCTCGTCAACAAATACATAGTGAGGGTCGATTTCTAAGGGAGCGTTCCCGAAGATGTACCCATGTGAAAAAGCCTTGTTTACCTCATAAGATCCCGGCTTTCTGGCATTTATGTTATTGACGACATTCATAATGTTATCCATGGTGTTATTGACGTCAAAGAACATGATCCGACAAGGTTGCTGTAAATTCATAAGCTCAACGAGTTGTCTAAGTTTATGATTATGTTCAATAGAAATACGTTGCATTTCCTGTCGGTATTTGGGTTTTTTCTCTGCGACCTTTTTGGCGTAAGGGGTTTGAGAAAGGTCGGGTATCCCCATGACTAAAATTTGCCTAGCGCCTTTTTGCACCATCTTCTCAATTGATTTTTTTTGACTCAAAACGACGAAATTCACGTCTGTTTTATGATAAGTGAGATAATCATTGGCACCGATAAAAACAATGACTAAATCCTTTTCGGTAAAATTTAATCCTTTTATCTGTTTTTCCATATTAGAGAGAAACCTAAATTTAGGGGATGACGTTGAATAAGATGCACAAGGTGCCCCACCTTCTGCCCTATTAATAAGCGTCACTTTCGGGTCGTGAGATATCCCTTTATGGAATGCCACGCTTTGCATGATGCTTGGCATTGTCAGAAATTCGGTCCATACGCTGCCATTAGTAAACTTACCTTTATAGTATTGAGAGGAGCGGGGGATAAGCCCTTTTGACTTGTGATACATCCTCTTTTCTGAGTCAGACAAGCTATCACCAATCACAATGACTCTGTCAAAATAATCAATAATGGATTTTTTTGGGTCATTTTCCATTGATAAAAGGCTATCTAGGCTTGATGTATGCACGTTGTGGTGTGGCGGAAAGGTCTTTTGGTACTCCATAGCCAATTGGAACGTTTTGCCGGGGATCCTGCTTTCTATTTTCTTTTCACTACTGAGTGTGGCATGTACTTTGGGGGCAGAAGATTTTATCTTATTTTGTATACTCTTAATCGAACCTAGTAGCGTGTCAGTGAAAGAAGGTTTTATCTGTTTAGCGACAGTATGCTGAGAAGTAATTGATTCTACGTTCATTGATTTACTCTATTAGTTGTTTTGATGATTAATAAAACTATCAACTAATAGTTGGTCTAAATATCAAATAAAGATTATAGCTCCCTATAAAATCAGTGCGTTTTATAGCAAAAACATTCATTTCCACAATAAAAACAAATATTTAATAATTTTTTAGTGTTCCTTTTCAATAAAAGGATTGCATCGCTATTTAAAAGTGTATATTGTTATATTATAACATAACAATTAGAGGCGTTATGATGAAATCTGGGATCCATCCTCAATATCGAACCGTCGTGTTTCACGACACCAGTGCTGATGCTTATTTTAAAGTTGGTTCAACGATTAAAACGGAAAAAACAATAGAGTTTGAAGGTGAACGCTTTCCATATGTCACTTTGGATGTCTCTTCACAGTCACACCCGTTTTATACCGGTAAACAAAAAATGATTTCACAAGAAGGGAAAACCGCGCAGTTCCAGAAACGTTTTGCTCGCTTCCTATCAAAAGAGGAGAAATAAACGTGAAAGTCTTGAGTTCATTAAAAACCGCTAAACAGCGCCACCCTGATTGCCAAGTCGTTCGTCGGCGTGGTCGTGTTTATGTGATTTGCAAAACGAATCCACGTTTTAAGGCGGTACAGGGTTGTAGAAAGAAACGTTAAGCTTATCTAGGAACTGTTAGTGATTGATTTTCTTGACTTCAGTTTTCCTGCGCCATCGCGGCAGTCCTGTGTCGCGATGGTTTTTTTTCATTAGCCCCTCTACGTTTAGCCTTTTGCGCGTAGGGTATAAGCGCCAAGATAGGGGGATCATTAGGCACATTTCTAATCTTCTTACTATTAGTGAATAAATTCACTTGCACACTGGTTCATATTTTGTCAGCTTTAATGTACCCAATAAATTTTTTGTTTCTGCTGAGAGCAAAACCTGTTTTCGGATGGAGCAGAGCATTTATTCGGGGGGAGAATTTTAAACAGACAGGGTGAACATAATGAAAAATGTAGGATTTATCGGCTGGCGAGGTATGGTCGGTTCAGTTTTGATGCAGAGAATGGTAGAAGAAGGTGATTTTAATGCAATTCATCCTGTATTTTTTACCACCTCGCAACATGGCGCTGAAGCGCCAACTTATGGTGGGCATCGCGGAACGCTGCAAGATGCGAATGACATCGATGCATTAAAAGCGCTAGATATCATTATTAGTTGCCAAGGCGGTGATTATACGAATGATATTTACCCTAAATTACGTGCATCAGGCTGGGAAGGCTATTGGATTGATGCGGCATCAGCCTTACGTATGAAAGATGATGCGATCATCATTCTCGACCCCGTCAACCAACAACATATCCAAGATGGACTGAATAAAGGCATTAAGACCTTCGTTGGTGGTAACTGTACGGTCAGTTTGATGCTAATGTCGCTAGGCGGCTTGTTTACCAATAACCTCGTTGAATGGGCTTCTGTCGCAACATATCAGGCAGCTTCAGGGGCTGGCGCGCGCAATATGCGTGAACTATTAATGCAAATGGGTGCATTACATAATCAAGTGGCTAAAGAGCTACAAGATCCTGCATCGGCCATTTTAGATATTGAGAAAAAAGTGACCGACTTTACTCGTAGCGGCACCATGCCAACCGATGCGTTCGGGGTACCTTTGGCAGGCAGTCTGATCCCATGGATTGATAAAGCGCTAGAAAATGGCCAAAGCCGTGAAGAGTGGAAGGGCCAAGCGGAAACTAACAAAATTTTGGCAACAGGTAGTAATATTATCCCTGTTGATGGTTTATGTGTACGTATTGGTGCATTACGTTGCCATAGCCAAGCATTCACATTAAAACTGAAAAAAGATATCCCGCTCAATGAAGTTGAACAGTTGCTGGCTTCTCACAATGAATGGGTGAAAGTCGTCCCGAATGATCGTGAAATCACCATGCGTGAGCTGACACCTGCTGCGGTGACTGGCACATTGAGTACCCCTGTGGGCCGCCTGCGTAAACTGAATATGGGGCCAGAATATCTGTCTGCCTTCACCGTCGGTGACCAACTGTTGTGGGGTGCTGCCGAGCCACTACGTCGTATGCTAAACATCCTACTATAAGCCATATAGACATATTAATCTGCACCTCACATCCAACGTGGAGGTGCAGTTTTTTATCTTCTTTTCTGCTCCGCCAGTCTGTTCAAATAGTCCTGTAATAGCATTAGCCTCTTTGGATTATCGTGGTTATTACTTAATCGCTGAATGATTCGCTCTAGCTTGTTTGCATCGATTTTGTCGTGTTGTAAGCGAAAAACTAATGCATTTAGGGCGCGTTTTTTTGAGGGTTGATGCATAAATTGTTTATGCAGTATAACTAAAATCAACCAGATACCTTGCCTTACCTCGAAGAAATCAAGTGTAGCAGAGAAAGACTGCTCGCTTTTTTTGGCAAGTATTAACCCATTTAATAAACGATGCATTAGGCGCGTTGTTGATGGTTTATGGCCTTGAATAAGCTGTGCAACCCCTTGCTTAAATTGTTGATCAGCCAGTTGAAGCAGATGTTGGTAACGTTTTTGGGGGTTAGTTGGATAAATCCACATAAAGGCAATCATAGCCACAAGAGGTCCACAGACAATCGCAATCGCATTCCCCACACTGGTTGTAAAAGAAATTGAAAATGGGTAGCTAGGTTGCAGTAAGATCAGTGAAACCATTATGTAATCAAAAGCAATAAATATTAATCGGCTATGAGCAAAAATAATGATGCCGCTAATGATGACAGGGATAATTAACAAGGTCATTTGCCATGATGAGCTTGCAAAAGGCCACAGGCACCAACTGCAAATTAAAGCGGCAATAGCCCCCAAAAATTGCCCCGTGAAAACATTTTTCATGAACTTATCGGGGTAATCAAATGAAGCAAATATGGTTAGCATCACTGAAAGGCCTAAAGTGAGATAAGCCAGTGTCTGCCATTGTGTTAATAGCCAAAGCACCCCAACCACACCAATGGTGATAAATGACCGCGAAAATGCATGCCATGCCGAAATCTTGTCTTGATGTAATTTGAGCTTATCGACTCGGCTTTCACGCTTTATCGAAGTGCCTTTAATTGCGTAATAGAGCGTGACCAAAAGATTTTTTAAGGGGCTATTTGGGCAAAGTGATAATAAGTGTTTCCACTCTCTTTCTGACGGCTCTTGGTCTGGAAAGGGGAATGCGGCAATCGATTTAAATTGCGTTAAATGCAGTAATATTTGGCTTTGGGCAATTAATCGTTGCCGTGCTTGAGTCACCTGTTTTCGATGGTAGCGCCAACCAATACGGTTTGCTTCTAACTGCTCATCATAGCTTGCGATTTGCTGCCAGAGATGATGAATATCATCTGGTTTAATCGCTTCTTTCTTATGTAAGGCTCGATGTAAAATAGTATAAAACTGTTGATTTATCTGGTTTTTTAAAACAGTTATAGGTGCTTGGTCTCGCTTTGGCGTGAATAGATAATTAAAAATCACAGCAGAGAGAACGCCGACCAAGATAGTCCATAGCCTATCCCAAGCCACCAAAAAGATATTGTTTGAGTCATGTACGCTAAGCATGCTTACCATCACGGCAGAATAACCTGCGAGTAACGTACCATAAGCCACAAATCCTTTTTGGAGTTGCCCAATACCGCTACACGCCCCTAGCCATATGGCAAGCCCAAAGATAAACAGTAGCGGGTGGATAAAATGCAGGTAGATGAGTAGTACCCCAGCGAGTACGCCACTGACAGTACCGGCAAAACGCCACCAACTCTTTTCGAGTAAGTTTTCACGCCAAGGCTGAGCAGATGCCCACACAGTCATCGCTGCCCATTGTGGATGGACAAGCTGAAAATATTGAGCAACAAACAGCGCAATAATTGAGGCGCAAGCAGTGATTGTGGCAAAGCGTAAGCGATCTGAATTAAAACCTAAACGCTGCAACAAAGCATTATTTTGTGACATAAAGTATTGAATATGGGTAATATCTGCGTGTGAATAGTAAGATTAGTTGATATTATCAACTAAATGGATAACAGATTATTAACTAATTAGTTGATAAAATCAACTAATGGGGTATTTATGCGGACAGACCAAGCGCGTGTTTTTGGGATAATTAGCCGTGCAGCCCATCGCTATATGAAATGGATGGGGGAGCCTTATGGGATCAATGCGATTGAGTGTTTGATGTTACTTCATATTCAGCAATATGATGAATCGACGCTTGAGCAAATCTCGCGTGCAATGGTGATTGATAAGTCGGTGACAACGCGCGGGATCAGTAAATTCCTTGAGCAAGGATGGGTCGAAAAGAAGAGTAGCTTAATTGACAAGCGTGCTTACCATATCTCGCTAACGGCGATTGGGGAGCAAATTGTTGAGGAGCTGAATGATAAATTAAATAAGTGGAATGATTACTTGGCGGCAGATTTAACGGAACAAGACGCTGAGCAACTATTTGGTTTTCTTGACAGCCTGGCAAAGAATGCCGTTGATATTTCTATTAAAGATTTCCCTGAACGGTTTACGGATAACCAAGAGTGATGCACTCGCTCCAATGATTTTAGAGCGAGCCATTGCCTGATTATTGTGGTGATGTCTGTTCTGAGGGGAGCGTATTGAGCTCCAATAAGTTCCGATTACCATCAATCATGGTGATCGTTTTCTGTGGCTGATAGCACTCGCGTAGTGGAGATAAACAGGCTTTAGAGGAGCGCTGTTGTATTCCTAACCAATCACTCATTAGCCAATAATTATTCGCGGTAGAATAGGGCTGATTGAGGGCGGTTTCGTTCAATACAGGTTTGGACGCACTCTGGCTGTACCATATAAACAGGGGAATTTCATAGGCCTCTTTGCGTGGGCTATTGACACCATGGTGGTAGTGAATGTTACGGTCACTGTCTAATCGCTGTAAGGCATGATCAGAAAAATACATGACGGTTGCAGCCTTACCATCTAATTTTTGCAAGATCTTATCGATAAATTTATCGGTATAGGCAATCGAACTATCATAACAGTTATCATCCTCTTGCTTGCTAAATTCTTGGTATTGGTCTTCAGGGAAGCGATTACAGGATGGTTCATGACTACCATAGGTATGTAATACAATCAGTTTTTTCTTTTTCCCATTCTGCGGATCATCGCTAATGGCTTGGTCGAAATAGTCTAAAATCTCTTCATCGTAACCGACAAACTCATTCCATTTCTTGTGTTTTGCCATGCTAGCAATGGTGGAGATAACGCTGGTTTTTTTATTGGTTTTACCTTGATTGCTGATCCAATAGGTATCAAAGCCCGCATGGTTAGCTAAGGCAATAATGTTATCAGCATAGTGCTGCTTATCCTGCATCTGTGAAAAGCTAATGTTTGAGAGAGACACTGGCACCGATAGGATGGTGACTGGTGCAGGCGAATAGGCCTGATTAAACAGCAGCATTTGTGGTTTACGGCGGTTTAAATTGGGTGTTGTATCGTATTGATAACCATAAAGGCTTAGGTGGTCTCGGCGTACCGATTCGCCAATGATCAAGACATAAACATCGGCAGCAGTTTCTTTTTTATCGTATTGATATTGAACAGTATAACTGGATATCTTCCGAATGCCTCTATTTTCATATAAATTTCTGATCAGTGCAGACGCGTTATAAAAAGGGGTGTGAGAGAGATATTGTTCCCCTAAAAGTAGATAGCTATCTTGTTTCGCGAATAACGCGGAATAATAGGTTGGGATCAACACAAGATAACCACAAAATACCCCCAAGCTTGCCCAAGTGACTTTGCGATTGAGGTATTTAGCACCTTGACGAATACTCAAAAAATAAACAGCGAAAACAATAATATAAAATAGAACATAGTATTTGTTGTAGGAGAGCATGCCTACAGTTTCACTGCTATTGGTGTTGATAAATGTTTCGGCAATCGACGAGGAAAAGCGGATATCGTGTTTTTGATAAAAGAAAAATGAAACGGAGAGGTTGAGCGCCCATAAAAAGGTAACAAATACCGTGATGATTTTCCCAGCCAGCGTGCGGTAGATCCCCGCACAAAGCAACATAACTAATGCGCCCGTTACGGTGATCGCGAGCTTGGAAAGTAAACTAATATCACCACCCAATAGTGCGGGTATAGCGGAAATCAGCAAAAAGTAAATTAAAGTGATAAATAAACGCATAGTGATAATGATTGGTTATATCTAATTTAAAGATTTAATTGGGTATTATTTTTAATTAAGTTAATTAGGTATGTATTAAGCGTTTATAACATAAAAAAAGAGAGTTTAATCAATATACAAGGGGTAAAAAACTGTAAACTAGCGTTATGTTAAGTCATGGATAAAAGAAAACCCTATGTTTTCACACAGGGTTTTCAAGCTGATAACGGTTTTTTCTCGCCGCAAATTAGATATCAATATTTGCCGCTTTCAGAGCATTCTCTTCGATAAAGGCACGACGAGGTTCAACGGCATCACCCATCAAAGTGGTGAACAGCAAGTCGGTTGCGATAGCATCTTTTACGGTGACGCGCATCATACGACGTGTATCAGGGTTCATAGTGGTTTCCCAAAGTTGCTCAGGGTTCATCTCACCAAGACCTTTATAACGTTGTACCGATAGGCCACGACGTGACTCACGACTTAACCACGCCAGCGCTTCCTCGAAGTTTTTGATATTCTGGCGGCGTTCACCACGTTCGATATAAGCACCTTCTTCAATTAGGTCGGCAATCATGTCACCTAAATGGGTGATGCGGCGGTATTCGCTACCGTGAACAAAATCAAAGTCGAGATTGTAGTCAGTATCGACGCCATGAGTACGGATACGAATGGTCGGTTCAAATAGCTGACGTTCGCGATTTTCCTTGATGGTATAGCTGTAAGTACTACCAAGCTGCTCATTGTCTTCTAAGCGTTGAACTAAGCCTTTAGTCCACTCTTCGACTTGTTCACTGCTTTTCAGAGCTTCTTCCGTCAAGGTAGAGTGATACACCAAGCTATTCAGTAATGCTTGTGGATAGAGCCGCTCAAGACGACGAATGATCTTGTGTGCAGCATTGTATTCAACAACCAGTTTTTCTAGCTCTTCGCCTTTCATCGCCGGTGCATCAGCACTTAGATGTAGCGCGGCTCCATCAAGTGCAATAGAAATGAGATACTCATCCATCGCATCATCATCTTTGATGTATTGCTCTTGCTTACCTTTTTTCACTTTGTACAGTGGAGGCTGAGCGATATAAACATGACCACGCTCAACAATTTCAGGCATTTGGCGATAGAAGAAGGTCAATAACAGCGTACGGATATGCGAACCATCGACGTCAGCATCCGTCATGATAATAATGCTGTGATAACGCAGTTTATCTGGGTTATATTCATCACGCCCAATACCGCAGCCTAAAGCGGTGATCAACGTAGCGACCTCTTGTGAGGAGAGCATCTTATCGAAACGCGCTTTCTCAACGTTAAGAATTTTACCTTTTAGAGGCAAAATAGCTTGGTTCTTGCGGTTACGGCCTTGTTTTGCAGAGCCGCCCGCGGAGTCCCCTTCCACAAGGTAGAGTTCAGAAAGTGCTGGGTCGCGCTCTTGGCAGTCTGCCAGTTTACCCGGCAAACCCGCCAGATCTAAGGCGCCTTTACGGCGAGTCATTTCACGTGCTTTACGTGCTGCCTCACGCGCACGCGCTGCATCAATAATTTTACCAACAACAATTTTTGCGTCAGTTGGGTTCTCTAATAGATACTCAACAAACCGTTCATTCATCATGGTTTCAACGGCTGTTTTCACCTCAGAAGAAACGAGTTTTTCTTTTGTTTGTGATGAAAACTTAGGATCAGGCACCTTAACAGAGATAACTGCAATCAAGCCTTCACGGGCATCGTCACCGGTTGCACTGACTTTAGCTTTTTTCTGATAGCCTTCTTTATCCATGTAGTTGTTGAGTGTACGTGTCATTGAGGCACGGAAGCCCGCAAGGTGAGTACCCCCATCACGCTGTGGAATATTATTGGTGTAGCAATAAACGTTTTCTTGGAAGCCATCGTTCCACTGCATGGCGATTTCAACACCAATACCATCTTTCTCAGTTGAGAAGTAGAATACAGATGGGTGAATTGGGGTTTTATTGCGGCTTAAATACTCAACGAACGCTTTAATTCCACCTTCATAGTGGAAATGGTCTTCTTTGCCATCACGTTTATCAATCAGTCTGATTGAGACACCAGAGTTTAAGAATGACAGTTCGCGCAGACGCTTAGCTAAAACGTCGTATTCAAATTCAGTGACGCCTTTGAAGGTGTCTAAGCTTGGCCAAAAACGGACGCGAGTTCCGGTTTGATCGGTTTCACCAACAACAGTTAGTGGGCCTTGTGGCTCACCGTGGCAATAAGTTTGTTCATGAACTTTACCATCACGGCGGATAGTGAGCTCTAATTTTTCGGATAAGGCGTTAACAACAGAAACCCCAACTCCGTGTAGACCGCCGGAGACTTTATAGGAGTTATCGTCAAATTTCCCGCCCGCATGCAGTACCGTCATGATAACTTCTGCTGCTGATACCCCTTCTTCCTCATGGATACCTGTTGGAATACCACGACCATCATCTTGAACAGAGACTGAGTTATCAGCATGGATTGTGATCACGATGTCGTCACAAAAACCGGCGAGGGCTTCGTCGATAGCGTTGTCGACAACCTCGAAGACCATGTGATGAAGACCTGTACCATCGTCGGTATCACCGATATACATGCCTGGGCGCTTACGCACGGCATCCAGCCCTTTTAATACCTTGATACTTGAGGAGTCATATGTATTCGACATCAACGTTTCCCGCTATATTTATTCCTGTGGTTTAACTTCTATTTTGCCATGTTCTACGCTAAACATCTTGCTATTTACATCAATCATGTCTTTAACTTGCTCAGGTGTTATTGCACTAACAAACACTTGAGCTTGCGTAGCCTTAAGCCGAGCAGCCAATAATTGACGGCGTCCCGAATCAAGTTCTGAGGCAAAATCATCCAGTAGATACAGGCATCTTTGCCCGCTCTGTTGGGTGAAAAACTCACCCTGCGCTAACCTTAATGCGCACATTAAAAGTTTCAATTGACCGCGTGAAAGCATATCTTCCACAGGGGTTCCATTCGCCCTGATCCGCAAATCAGCTTTATGTGGCCCAGAGGCGGTATAGGTTAACATTTTATCACGCTCAAATTGGCGTTCTAATAGCTCTGAATAATCGATTTCTTTATCCCAACCGCGTTGAAAAGAGACCGATAATACAAATTCAGGCAAAAATTGTTGGCAGGTTTGCTCAATATTTTCCGCAATACCTGCAATATATTCACTACGCCATTGGCTGATTTGCTCTGCAAGCGGAGCTAATTGCTGATCCCAATGGCGTATTTGTTCATAGCGACTGACCTGCCGTAATGCAGCATTGCGTTGCTTTAATAACCGTTTTAAGTCTGACCAAACGGAAAAAAACAACGGTTCGTTATGAAAACAGCCCCAGTCGATAAATGCACGTCGATACTTAGGGCCACCGTTTAGTAAGGTAAACCCTTCTGGGGTAATTAATTGCATTGGCAATAATTTTGCCAGTTCTGCAATTTTATGGCCGTCTGTGCCATCAATTCTGACTTTACTGTCACCCTCACGGTTTTTACTCAACCCTAACGACAATGCTTTGCGCGATGCATCCAGATGGCCTAATTTCCCATGTAGGATAAATTGAGCCTGTTCGTGACGGATCACGCGGTTCGCTTGGATACTACGAAAAGCACGACCATGTCCCAAGGTGTATATCGCTTCAAGCACACTGGTTTTGCCGCTCCCATTGGGGCCAATTAAAAAATTGAACCCATTAGCTAAAGCGAGATCGGCATCTTCAATGTTACGAAAATCGCGGATCAATAAACGCGAAAGGATCATAAAACGATTACAAACGCATTGGCATAACAACGTAAACAGCCGCGCTACTTGCGGAGTCTTCAATTTGAACACTCGACACAGCATCGGTTAAAAACAGAGTGACGTTTTCACTCTTCAGGGCATTGAGCACATCAAGGATATAGCTAACGTTAAAGCCTATTTCCATTTCAGTACCCTGATAATTCACATCAACAATCTCTTCCGCTTCTTCTTGCTCTGGGTTGTTTGCCGTAATGCGTAACTGATTTTCACTGAAATATAAGCGAACGCCACGGAATTTTTCATTCGATAAGATGGCCGCGCGTGAAAATGCTTGCTTGAGCAGATCACAACGAGCTTCTAATGTCTTATCCGGGTTTTTCGGCAGAACACGACGATAATCAGGGAACCTGCCATCAACCAGTTTTGAGGTGAAAATAAAATCCCCCACATGGGCACGAATATTATTACTGCCTATCTGCAATTGGACAGGGGTATCACCGCCATCCAAGAGGCGCATTAACTCAATGACCCCTTTGCGTGGCACGATGACCGAATGTGAAGGTAAATCTTGCCCGATATCCATCGCACATACAGCAAGGCGGTGCCCATCGGTTGAAACGGTTCTTAATAACTGGCCTTCGGTTTCAAATAGCATGCCGTTGAGGTAATAACGGACATCTTGATGAGCCATTGAAAACTGAGTGGCTTCGATTAAGCGTTTGAGGATTGACTGTGGAAGCGAAAACTCCACCTCACTTTGCCAATCATCTAAATTCGGGAAATCTGTGGCTGGTAATGTCGATAGTGAAAAACGGCTACGCCCTGAGCGAACAAGCAGCCTGTCATCATCGAGTTCTACACGAATTTCAGAACCTTCAGGAAGCCCACGCCAGATATCAAAAAACTTGCGTGCTGGAACGGTGGTTGCTCCAACGTCATGCTCCTGCGTTAAAGGAACATGGGCCATCATCTCCATTTCTAAGTCGGTTCCGGTTAATAGCAAAGCGCCTTCTTTAACTTGTAAAAGAAGATTACCTAAAATAGGTAGCGTTGGACGCCCACCTAATGGACCACTAACCTGTTGCAACGGTTTTAATAACTGCTCGCGTTCAATAGTAAATTTCATAGCAATTAAGATGATAATGTTCTGATTAAGTTAGAAAAATCCTCTTTGATGTCATGGCTTTCTTCCCGCAATTGTTCAATTTTACGGCAAGCATGCAATACCGTTGTATGATCACGGCCACCAAAGGCATCCCCGATTTCAGGCAAACTATGATTGGTCAGTTCCTTCGCCAACGCCATCGCCATCTGGCGCGGACGGGCGACAGAGCGAGAACGACGTTTAGAAAGTAAATCCGCAACTTTTATTTTGTAATATTCAGCCACAGTTTTCTGAATGTTATCGATAGTTACCAGTTTTTCTTGTAGTGCTAGCAAATCTCGCAGCGCTTCACGCACAAAGTCAATGGTGATAGCGCGGCCAGTAAAGTTTGCATTGGCAATAACACGGTTTAACGCACCTTCCAGTTCACGCACATTGGAGCGTAGGCGTTTAGCGATAAAAAAAGCCACCTCGCCCGGAAGCTGGATCTCATTTTCATCGGCTTTCTTCATCAAAATCGCTACACGGGTTTCTAATTCAGGTGGTTCAATGGCCACCGTTAAACCCCAACCAAAACGCGATTTTAAACGATCTTCAACCCCATTGATCTCTTTAGGGTAGCGATCGGAAGTCAAAATAATTTGTTGGTTGCCTTCCAACAGCGCATTGAAGGTATGGAAAAACTCTTCTTGAGAACGCTCTTTATTCGCAAAAAATTGGATATCATCAATCAGCAGTGCATCAACAGAGCGGTAATAGCGTTTAAACTCTTCAATCGCATTGTTTTGTAAAGCTTTGACCATATCTTGCACAAAACGTTCAGAATGCATATATACGACACGCGCATTGGCTTTGTGCTGCATGATGCTGTTGCCTACAGCATGTAATAAGTGTGTTTTACCTAAGCCCGTTCCCCCATAAAGGAATAATGGGTTGTATGCTCCCCCTGGATTTTCGGCAACTTGCCTCGCAGCAGCACGAGCGAGTTGGTTTGATTTACCTTCAACAAAGTTATCAAAGGTGTGTTTGGGGTTAACATTGGAGCGATAGGCAACATCAGGTTGCGCTTTGGTTGAGTTATCCCAGCTTGGCTTCACTGGCGCCGACGGAACGGCGATAGCTGGCGCTTCATGGGTATGGCGAGCCTGAGTATTGGTAGGAGAAACGGTGATGGGTTTGCTCCCCACCTCAAAACGCAGAGCTGGCGCATCAGTACCACAAAAGTCATTCAATAACTCGTTGATGTTATTGATGTACTTATCTCTAACCCAATCAAGGACAAAACGATTCGGGGCATAAAGTGCCAGTGTATTATCGTTTAATTCAGCTTGAAGAGGGCGTATCCACATACTGAATTCTGTGGCAGGTAGTTCATCCTGCAATCGGGCAAGACATTGCTGCCAAAGCGAAAGTGACAC